>CAVURE010000022.1:0-32339 GCA_963743675.1 uncultured Actinomycetota bacterium | reverse complement strand
CTACCGTCCCCGGGCTCGGATCGAGGTAATCTTGCGAGCACTCTTGCGGGAGCGATTCAGGGAGGTCGCTTGCCTGACTCCGAAGGTGTCGATCGGTTCCTCGCTCGGGGTCCCGCACGGCGCTCGCCAGGTCTCCGGTGGAGGAGCGTCGGGCTCTTGGCCGGCATCGTGTGGCTCGTCGTCGTCTCGGGTGCGTCTGCTCAGCCGCCGCACAAGCTGACGCTTCGAGTGGTCGTGGCCCACGGCGGCGTCGTGGCGGGTGCGAGCGGGCGCCTGCATTGCGCGGCGACGTGCTCGACCTCTGTCGGACGTGGGGCTCTGGTCACGCTGGCCGCGTCGCCGGGGCCCGACTTCTCGTTCGACCACTGGAGCGGAGCATGTGTCGGGAGCGTGCCGGAGTGCATTCTCTCGCTGGACGCGCCGGCCACCGTCCGCGCCATCTTCATACGCAAGCCCGGGGTGATCGGAGTCTCGGTCGGAGGCCCGGGGAGCGTCGTCGGGTTCGCGGCCGACGGGCAAACCGAGCTCAATTGCGGGGCGGCCGGAACGAACTGTCAGACCGCCTGGGATTCGGGGACGACGCTCAGCCTGCTTGCCGTCGCCACCTCCGGCGGCGTCTTCGTCAACTGCGGCGGAACGTGCGCCGCTGTTCATACGAACCTCTGCACCGTCGAGGTGGGCGCAGCCACCGAGGTCAGCGCAGTGTTTCGCAGCGCGTCCCCCGCGACCGGCTCGCAGACGCTGACCGTGACCCGATCAGGGGCTGACGCATCGGTCGGCTCGGTGCGCAGCACCCCTCCCGGCATCGACTGCCCGCCAACATGCGACGCACAGTTCCCGTCCGGGACGGCGGTCATCCTCGCATCCCCCGTCCTCGCCGGCCAGACCTGGACCGGCGGCTGCGTCGGCCAAGAGGGCTCGTGTGAACTCATCGTCGATGGGCCGCAGGGTGTGGTCGCGGAGACCCCGCCGCCCACCACGACGACGGAGACAACGACGACGACTTCACAGCTCTTCGGCGTCAACGTGACAGTGTCGGGCCGCGGGGTCGTCACCGGCTCCGGAATTCGCTGCGGAGGGCCGACGCAGACGCTGTTCGGTTGCCGAACCCAGTCGGCCGGCACGATCGCTCTCACGGCCTCTGCGATCGCGCGGAGCAGGTTCATCGGCTGGCGGCTCTCCTGCTCCGGCCGGCGCTCGGTTTGCCATGTGGCCGTCTTCGACACCGTCAGCGTCGTAGCGGTCTTTTCGGCGCGATGACGCCGCTTGCCCTGTCCGAGTCATGACCGAGAAGGCCAAGCTCGCCGGCGGACGCGGCCGTGCCATGGCAGCACTCACCGCCGCCGGAGCGTTGATCGCGGTCATCGGTGGGGCCGTCGCTCTCCTGTTCAAGCTCGAACCGAGCTTCGAACCCTGCGTGGGAGGGGCGGACGCCGCTTTCACCGGAGCTCCGGTGTTCCCGCACGTACGCCACCGCGACTTCCTGTTCTACAGCCGTGGCCTCTCGCAACAACAGGTTCGGGAGGCAAGCAACGAGCTCCGGCGCCGAGGTGCGCTTCAGCTACCGGGAGGACAATCTCCGCGGAGCTCACCTGCCCCTGTACTACTCGCTGGTTACGGTCGGCGCCGACGGCACGATCGACGGGGTGGTACAGGGTGAGGACGAGAATCTCGCCTACACCGTCACGCCGGACGGCTGCAGCGAGACGGGCGGCAAGGACCTGTTCATCCCGACCCCCCGCACGAGCCAGCGCTACCGGGTCGTACTCGAGCTCTACCGCGATCAAAGCCGAGCCAACCGGCTGGCACTGCTCGAGACACCCATCTTCCGCAGTTGAGCCCGCCGGCCGTCGGGCCGGTGTGCCCGCACCTACCCTCCCGACTCGAACGCCGTCCTGGCAGCCGGAGCCCGCTCGCAACGTGCGCCACACCGGCGGCGGATGAAAGTCGGACCGCGGGTCGTTCTCACTATTCGTGACCCGCCACGCACACGTCGAGCGAGGATGGCCCGGGCGAGGACGGAACCGATGAGCGGCGAGCCGAGCTCGAGAGAGCGCGGGCTCATGCTCGGCCACACCTACGCGAGCAGCGAGGTCGATCGCGTCAAGCTGAGAGGCATCGCGCGGGCGCGAAACGCCGTCGAGGTCAAGGCGGCCGTCGAATCGACCATCGACGAACCGGCCGACGTCGACGACCCGGTGGCCTTCTGGAGCGGCTTCGCCCACGGCGTCACTGCGTTCCTGGTCGATCAGGGCGCTGCGTGGCCGGCCGAGCCCTGACCGGGCGCCCGGGGAGCCTCGAGCCGGCCTGCGGCAGGACTTGCAGAGGTTTGTCGTAGAATTGCAGGATGGCGGGAAAGCTTGCGGACGTCGCGAAGCAGGCCGGGGTCAGCGAGGCCACCGTCAGCCGGGTGCTCAACGGCAAGCCCGGGATCTCCGCTGCGACGCGGGCGGCGGTGTTGACGGCCCTCGACGTGATCGGTTACGAGTGCTCGACTCACCTGCGCGTGCGCCGCGCCCGAATGGTCGGTCTGATCGTGCCGGGAAGCTGCAGAACCCGGTCTTCCCGGCGCTCGCCGAGGTGGTCGCTGGCGCGCTGGCGCAGCGTGGGTTCAAAGCTGCGCCGTGCACCCGCACCGGGAGCATGTCGGAGGCCGAGTACGTGGAGATGCTGCTCGAGCGCCAGGTATCGGAATGATCTTCGCCGGCGGGCAGTACGCCGAGGCCGACGCTCCGCACGAGCACTACGAGCGGCTGTTGCAGCTGCGCCTACCCGGTCGTGCTCGTGAACGCCGCGGCCGAGCACCTCGACTTCCCGCGCGTATCCACCGACGACGCGGTCGCGATGGAGCAGGCCTACGCCCATCTTGCGTACCTCGCGCCACGAGCGAATCGGCCTCATCCTCGGGCCGCCCGACCACGTTCCCGTCGCTGCGCAAGCTCGGGGCCTTCGCGGCCGAGGTCAGACGCGCCACGGGCGGGAGCGTCCCCGAGGAGCTCGTCGAGCGGACGCGTTTCTCGCTCGAGGGCGGCCATGCCGCGGCCGGGCGCCTGATCGCGCGCGGCGTCACGGGGATCATCTGCGCGAGCGATCCGCTCGCGCTGGGCGCGATCCGGGCGGCACGCCGCGCAGGTCTCTCGGTTCCCACCGATCTCTCGGTGATCGGCTACGACGACTCGGCGTTCATGAGCTGCACGGATCCGCCGCTGACCACCGTCCGGCAGCCGATCGAGGCGATCGGCCGCGCAGCCGTCGAGCTGCTGGCAGGCCAGATCGAGGGAGCGGCGGTCTCGGCCGACGAGCTCTTCTTCGAGTCCGAGGTGGTCGCGCGCGGGTCGACCGCGAACCTGCCCGCTCGGGCCGCGGCCCAAGTCTGATCTGCCCGCGGTCGCTGCAGCTCGGCTCCCTGCGGTTCTTGCGCTTATCGTGGCTGCTATTCGTGGTGATTATCTAAAACCTGCACATTTTTATTCGATATTTGCAATCCGTTGTCGGATCTGCCATGCTCGCCGGCGTGACGCAGACGGAATCCACGGCGACGGCCACTTCCCCGCCCGATCCTCATCGCCTGCCTCGTGCCGATCGCCGCCTTCCTGATCTTCCAGCGCTCGTTCCTTCGCGGCACCGGGCTCGGCGGAGCGCTCAAAGGCTGAGCGACGTGGCGTCCATCCTCTTCGACCGGGTCTGCGCCTCGGGGGGCGAGGGCTCGTGGCGAAGCTCCCGGTCGAGCCCCGCCTCCGGGCGGGAGCAGTGCTCGTTCGGCGTCTCGCGCGACAGGATCGCGCTGTTCGACAAGACGACGCGCAACATGACGAGCTGGAGCGCCGCGGCGATGGGCCAGACCGTGAGATCGCGCCCCGCCCGAACCTGAATCGTCGAACCCGCAGGCGAGCGGTCGATCCACCCCCGGACCCCGGCGCGGGCTGCGTTCGCTACAACCTCCTGGGTGACGATCGCCGGCCGTGTCCGAGCGTTGCCGTTCGGAGCGATCCGCTCGTTGGCACGACGCGGACGGCGGTTCGGCAGGGCCTCGCTCCTGACGACGCTCGTTGCCGTCTCGATCCTCGTCGGTCTCCCACCCTCGCTGGGAGCTCAGGCCGAGCCGGCCCAGAGAGCAGGGGCGGGCGCAGGGCAAGGTGCGGCCTACGACCTCTACGCGAGCTATCCGAACCTCCAGCGCCTGCAGAGCGGCTACTTCCTGAGGGGCACCAACCGGTATCACGCCCCGGTCCCGTCGTCGACCTCGGACCGGACGAGCCTCTGGTTCCAGCCTCAGAGCGACGGCTCGTTCAAGCAATTTGCAACCGCGCCGTACGGAGAGTGCCACTGGGACCTGCTCCGCTGGGGCCCGGGCGCGCAGGGTCTCCTGCGCTATCGCGCCACCGAGGCCGACTGCTACGCCGACCACACCGGAATCGCGTTTCGACCCGGCATCGCCTACATGCCGAAGACGTGGGTGGTCGGGCATCCCTGGCAGGACCGAGGGCGTCTCGGACACCGTGTACTCGACAAACGGCATTCCCGTCTGCGACGGCACCAACACGTGGCAATCGCGCGTGCGCGGTCTCGTCGAGCTACCCGACGGCGAAAAGGCCGTGCACACGCAGACCAACGAGACGCAAACGCTGCTCCCGATCGCGGGCGCACCGATCTCGCCCGCATGCCCGTCGGGCCGGGAGACACGGTTCGAGTGGCAGGAGAACTACTACGTGGGCGCCTTGATCGACGTGAGGAGCGTCGACGGCTCGATCACCGGGACCGATCGGGGACTGGCCCGTAGCCGGGGCGGCAATCCCGCCGCAGCTCGTGTCACAGGCCACCCGGACTGGGACTCCATCTTCACGAAGTGGGAGCCATTGCCGCCCCGAGAGGTCGGGACGTTGACGACCCCCGCGGGCAGCATCCCCAACGCCTCGGCCGGAAATACGATCGCGTTCACCTATACCGCCCCGGCGACCGGCCTCCGGAAGGGCATCCTGAGAATCACGGTGCCCCCGGGCTGGACGGCGCCGGCGACCGCCGACGCGACGGGCTGCACCGCGACCACCGCCGGCACCCTCGCCACGCGCGGCCAGCTCATCACCGTCTCCGACCTTACGTTGCCGGCGAACGGACAGGCGATCATCCGCTACGGCGCCACCTCGGGCGGCTCGTGCACGGGAGGCGACGGCGCAATCGCCCCCGACGCCGCGGGCGCGCCGGTCTGGCGCGCCGAGGTCCGTACGAAGCGGGGCGAGCTGTTCACGAACTTCCCGTCGAGCCCGTCGATCAACGTGAGCGCCGCCGACGGGACGGGCGCGCTCACGACCGCGACGACCAGCGTCGCGGCCGACTCGACCGGCAACACCCTCGAGCTGCGCTTCACCGCCCCGACCGGCGGCATCACGAACGGCACCCTGACGATCACGATTCCCGCTGGCTGGACGCCTCCGGTCACCACGAACGGAGCCGGATGCACCACCGCCCTCAGCGGGACCGTCACGACGAGCGGACAGACGATCGTCGTCTCGGGCCTCACCCTGCCGGCGAACACCTCCGTCGTGGTCGACTACGGGGCAACAGCAGGAGGCAGCTGCGCGGCCGGAGACGGGGCCGCCGCACCGTCGACCCCGGGAGCGAGCACATTCTCCGCGACCGAGAGGTCGACGCCGGAGGGAACCCTGACGACGATCGGCGCCTCCCCCATCGTGATCGTGGGCTGACGCCGGCGAGTCGCCGGGAGCTCTCCGTCCCTTCCCAGAGGCCGGTAAGCGGGCCGACGAGACGACCGTGCAACCCACGGTCGTTCCGGTTATCCTCCCTGCCGGGCGCCGGGCGGGCCCCGACACCGCCCGACCAAACCGGCGCCCCGTTTTCGCGGTGGGTCGACGGAGGGCTCCATTGTGCTCCTTTCTCGTCGAGCGCCACCCGGCGACAGGCCCGAGTCTCTACGGGCCTGTCGCCGCGTTCCGCCGCGGACGGGACGGAATCACGCCCGCGGGAGGACGCCGCTTGGGCCCGCCGCCGAGCGCGTCCGCGCCCGGCGCCTCGGCCGCAATGGAGCAAGGGCTGCTGCTCCCCCCTCCCAGACGAGGAGGAGCAGCGGCACGAGGGCGGCGAGAGCGATGCACGGCGCGAGCGCGCGCGTGCTCACCACGAGCCCTTCGGCGCGCCGGCCCGGTCCGAGCGCGGCGCGGACGGCGCCCGCGGCGGCGCCGAGCTCGGCTCTCGCCGAACGCCTCGCCGCCCGCCGCCTGCGCGAGGCCGCGAGCGTCAGCCCGCCGGGTCGGGGTGGTAGGCGGGCTCCGGCTTCCCGTCGAGTCGTAGACGGCTTCGCCGGGTGACGAGATCTGGACGAAGATCGGCGTGACGCCCGGCTGCGCGAGCGCCCGTGCGGTCGCCCGGACGTCGAACGGCCGCGACTCGCCGTCGGTGAGCACGATCGCGACGCGGTGCTTGGCCGCGGGCGAGAAGAAGCTCTGCGTGCCGAGCGCGCCCAGGCTCCGAGGTTGGTCGCGGTCACCTCGTCCGAGGAGGGCGGCGGCTGGTCGACCGCGACCGCCCGCGGATCGTCTGGTCGAAGACGCTCCGATCGAGACGGGCAGCAGATCGGGCAGCACGCGGTCGGTCATCGTCGCGACCCCGGACGGGATGCCGAGCAGGCGGTGCGGAGCCGGATCGCAGCGTCGCGCGCCCGCGCGATCCGCGTCCCCGCGCCGGCGCCCGGGCCGCGAGCATCGACCGCGAGACGTCGATCACGAAGAACGCCTGCGCATCCGTCCTCACCTCGAGCGAGGTCGTCGAGCGCAGCACCGGCTGGCTCGCAGCGAGACCGAGAAGGCCGGCGACCGCGACGACGGCAAGCGGCCGCCGCCACCGCCGGACCGCCGGGCCGGCGCGGAGCCCGAGGACGTCGCGCGCCCGGCGCTCACGCCGCGCGGCGAACGCGAGCGCCGCGAGCGGGACGACGGCCGTCAGCGCGAGCAGCGCCCCACGAGGCGTCAGGAAGACGAGCGAGAGCGATCAATACCCGCTCCCCGGGATGCCGCCGCCGCCGCCGCGGTGGCCGGTGGAGCCGCCGCCGGTGCTGTTGTCGGACCGGGCCGGACGCCGTTCGCGAGCAGCTTGCGGAGCACGAGCTCGAGGTTGAACTTCGCGTCGTGTTCGTCGGGTCGAGACGGACCGCCGCCTGGAAGTCGGCCACGCTCTGCGTCGACCGGGGCCGGCGCGATCGGCCCCGATGGCGTCGCGTCGGCGAAGGCGAGGATGCCGAGCAGATTGTCGGCGCGGAGGCGATGACCGGTTGCCGCTGCGGCCGAGCTCGGCCAGCTCGCCCTCGAGCTCGCCCCTCGTCAGCGACTCCGAGAGGCCGTTGTCGTAGCCGCTGCCCGCCGCCTGCACGGCCGCGAAGCTCTGCTCGGCCGCCCGGAACCGAGTGCGTCCCGAGGCCGAGCAGATCGCGGGCCGGGTCCGTCGGGAGGACCGTGCTCGCGCTGCCAGGTCGCGCGGCCGGCGCTGCGTGCGAACTCCCGGTCGCCGCTCCGCACGGCGTTGCGCCAGCGGAGCACGTCCGCGACGAGCAGCGCGAGGAGCGCCGCCGCGGCGAGCAGGCGACCGCGGCCGCAGCCGAGCGCTTTCATGCTCTCGCGCCGCGCCCCAGCGGAGGCGGGCCGACCAGAGCTGTGCAGGGCGAGCAGAGCGATCGTCGCGACGATCGCGGCGACGAGCGGCGAGCGGCAGCGCGCTCGACGGTTTCGTCGCGCGGCGGAGGCCTCGCCGCGGCGGGCGCCGCGTCGGCGATCGCCGCCCCGGCGACGCGGGAAGAACGCCTCGTCGTCGGGCGACGCGTTGAGCGCGACGACCCGGAGCGGCGTCCGGGCCGGCCGTACTCGCCGACCGCACGTCGTTCAGGCGCTGGATGTCCTCCGGGTCGTCGTCGAGGTCGCTGATCAGCACGACATGCGCCTGCGGCAGCGGTTCGCGAGCAGGATCCGGTGCGCGAGGTCGAGCCCGGCCGAGATCCGCGTGCCGCTGCTGAACGAGAGCTCAGGGGTTCGTGGGGAGTGCGGCCGCGCCACCGGGCGGTGTGGGCTCGGCACCGTGAAGTACCGGATCAGCGGCCGCAGCGCCGAGGCCGGCGTTCCGGGCGGCAGCGCCTCGTAGGCGACGTTCGAGAAGACCACGAGCCCGTAGCGGCCGTTGGTCGCGACGAGCTTGCGCAGCGTCTCGCCGATCCGGTTGAACGTGTCGGACGAGATGCTCGCCGAGAGGTCGAGCACGACCATGTCCCCCGAGCGGACCGGCAGGGAGCCGGCTGCTCGACACCGGGATGACGCGCGGCGGCGGCCGCGCCAGGACGAGCGCGACGAGCACGACGGCGAGGAGCCCGCGTACGAGCGCGGTGCGTCTCGCGACCCGCGGAAGCTGCCGGCGCCCGGAACCGGCACGCGCTCAAGCCCTCCCGGCAGCCCGCCGCCCGGTCGGCCAGCTCGGTGGCGCCGGCAGGGGTCGGCGGCGGCTGCGACCAGGCCGAGTCCGCCGCGGCAGCGGCGAGCGCAGCTCGCCGCCGTCGTCGACCGCTTCGGCGAGAAGCTCCGAGCGCCCGGCGCCGGTCCGCGTCCGACCTCCGGGTCGAGTCGCGGACGTAGGCGATCGCGAGCTCGAGCGGCGAGAGCGCGGGTGCCGGGCGGCGGCGGAGCGCGAGGAGCACGCGGGCCGCGAGGGCGAGCGCGGCGAGGACGCAGATCATCGCGGCGGCGATCAGCAAGCGGCCAGGAGTCCCGGCGCGATGCGGTAGTCCGGGGCGGGGGGAGTGGCGGGCTGCGGAACGGGCCGCGCCGCGAAGGTCGGCCGGGGCGAGCCGCGAGGAGATGCGGAGCGCCGGCCAGGCGGCCGTTGCCGTGATCTGGCGCTCCGGCGTGACCCGTCACGGTCACCGGCTCAGCCGGAGCACCGCGGACCCTTGGTCGGCAGGCAGCCGTCCGTGACGCAGAGGAGCGAGTAGCGGATGCGGACGAGCCCGCTGCCCGTGCTGACGACAGGCGCCGAGACGGCACGTAGGGATGAAGTTCGGCACGACGCGGATGCTCGGACGCGTCGACCGTCCGGGGTCGAAGGCGACCTCGACCTCGGCCGTCACCTGGTCGCCGAAGCGGACGGCCGCGGGTAGAACGACGTGACGACGATGCGGCCGGCGGCCCGTGCTGCGGACGCGCCTCCGGCCGCCGCCCCGCAGAGGCCGACGGCGCCAGCGCGAGCACGGCGGCCGGCCCTCCGGCAAACGAGCGCTGCCGAGCCGTCACGGCAGTCACGCGCCGCTCCTCATCGCCGCTGCCACAGAGCCCGCCGGCGACGCTCGGCCCATTCGAGAGAACGCACGCGGAACGGTGTCGGGGTCGCTCCGATCGAGCAGCACCGGATCGAGCGCCGACGCCGCAGCGACGACGAGCAGCTCGGCCCGCGCCCGCTCGCGCCGCTCGCGCTCGGCCCGCGCCTCCGAACGCCCCAGCCGCACCTCGAGCACCGTCCCGTCCGCCGGATCGACGACCGGCACGACCACCGGGCCGACCGCCGGGAAGCTCTGCTCCCAGGTCGGATCCTGGATCACGACCGGGACGAGCTCCAAGCGGCGCGCGAGCGCCCGCAGCCAGAACACGCGGGGCGGCGGCTCCAGGAAGTCCGAGACCACGAACACGAAGGAGCCGGCGCCGAGCGAGCGGTCCGACCGGCCGACGTTCGGTCGCACGCCGCGAGCGAGCCGGCCGGCATCGAAGCCGGCCGGCGCCGCGCGCCTCGATCGAGCTCGAGCGGCGAGCGGCCCCGGGGGGAGATCCAGAAGGGCCCGTCGCCCCGTCGGCCGTGTGGCGAGGTCGAGGTACCCGACGGCGCCGCGGGCGGCGACCGCGCTCGCGACGATCGAGCTCGCCGCACGGCGCGACCTCCGGTTTCGAGAGCCACGGCGACCAGTCCGGGTAGAGCCGCCATCGACGGCCGGCGATCGACGACGACGAACACCGTCGGCGCCTCGTCGGCGAACCGCTCGCGGACGACGAACTCGTCGTCGCCGCGTGCGGTCGAGAGGCGCGCGCTCGCGCGCCAGTCGATCGTCGAGATCGGGTCGCCGGGAACGTAGGCGCGGAAGCCCGCGAGGTCGCTGCCGCGGCCGCGCCGCGTACTCCGGGCCGATCCGAACGGCAGCCCCGTCAGCCGGTACCTGGGAACGAGCGGGAAGGTGCTGCGGCCGGCGGATCCCACTCAGATAGGTCAGTCCCGGCCGGGACGGGCCAGTCCGGGCGCGGCGGCGGCACCAGCTCGAAGCACGAGGTCGCGCAGCTGCTCGAGCGCCGCCCGCGTCGACGCTGCCGCGTCTCGGCGAGGAACGCCGACCTGAGCACGAGCCGGTGGCCGAGGACCGGGATGAACAGACGCACGACGTCCGCCGGCAGGACGTGGTCGCGTCCTGGAGGAGCGCCCAGGCACGCGCCGTCTTCGCGAGCGCCAGCGAGCCGCGCACGGACGCGCCGACCTCGACCTGGTCGAGCTCGCGCGTCTTGCGGACGAGCCCGACGATCCACTCCTCGAGCAGCTCGTCCAGATAGACGTCTTCCGCGGCCTCCGCGCAGCTCGATGAACTCGGCTCGGTCGAGGGCGGCGGCCAGCTGGTCGAGCGGGTGCCCGTGGCGCTGCTCGCGGACGATCTGGAGCTCCTCCTCGCTCCCGGGTACCCGAGGGTCGCCCGCAGGAAGAAGCGGTCGAGCTGCGCCTCGGGGAGCGGGAAGGTTCCCTCGTACTCGATCGGGTTCTCGGTCGCGATCAGCAGGAACGGATCCGGGAGCTGGCGCGTGATCCCGTCGACGGTGATCTGGTGCTCCGCCATCGCCTCGAGCAGCGCCGACTGCGTCTTCGGCATCGCGCGGTTGATCTCGTCGACCAGCACGACGTTCGCGAACAGCGGGCCCGGCTGGAACACGAACGGGCGGTGTTCCTGGTCGAAGACCGAGAGACCGGTCGCGTCGGTGGGCTGAAGGTCGGGAGTGCACTGGATCCGCGAGAACTCGACCCCCTCGACGCTGGCGGCGATCGCGCGGGCGAGGATCGTCTTCGCCGTCCCCGGCACGTCCTCGAGCAGCACGTGCCCGCCAGCGACGAGCGCCGAGAGGACGAGCCGGATCTCCTCGCTCTTGCCGTGGACGACCGTCTCCAGGTTCTCGACCAGCCGCCGGCCGACCTCCTTGACGTCGGGGAGGAATCGTTCGCCTGGTTGCGTCGGAGCCTGTGAGGTCACGTCTGCGTTCCGCGGTCCGTCCGACTGGGTTCCGCCGTCTACCCGCGGTCGAGGCTCTCCGGAAGCTGAAGCCTAGCGTCGTCCGGCACGAACGCACAGTCAGCGCCCGGCCCCGATGTCCCTACCATCCTTGCCGGAATCGAGCTCGCCGTGTATGCCGGTGGACCCATCACCGTGCGCAGAATCGTACCGTACGATTCGGACGCGTCGCCTATCATCTGCTCATCGATTCAGCGTCGTCGGAGGAGTCGAGCATGTGGAGGAGTGAGAATGCGGTCTTGTCGGGGCAGCTTGCACGGGGGACTGCGTTGCTGGCTTTTCGCGCTGTCGTGCTCGCGCGGCGCGTCGGCCACAGCGCTCGGCGAGCACCCTCGACGGTGAACTGGCTGAACTTCGGCAACACCGTCAACGAGAACCGCTACTCGCCGCTGACCCAGATCACGCCCGGCAACGTCTCGCAGCTCGGCCGCGCCTTCACCTTCGACCTGAACAAGGCGGTTCCCGGGATCAAGAAGGGACAGCAGTCCTACCCGATCGTCGTCAACGGCACGATCTACGTCACCTCGGGCGACGACCAGGTCTTCGCGGTGAACGGCGTCACCGGCGCGATGCTCTGGCACTACGCGCCGGACAACGTCGCGACGTTCAAGAACTACGGCATCGTCGCCAACCGCGGCGTCGCCTACTGCGACGGCAAGCTCTTCCTGCTCACGCTCGACATGACGCTCGTCTCGCTCGACCCGGCGACCGGCAACCAGATCGGGCGCGTCGCGATCGGCCGCGCCGTCCCCGGCGCCTACGCGAACTACGGCTACTCGGAGACGAGCGCCCCGATCTGCGCGAACCACACCGTCGTGATCGGCGCGGCCGGCTCCGACTACGGCGTCCGCGGCTTCGTGATGGCCTACCACACCGATCTCACGCCGGCCTGGGCGAACCCGTTCTGGACGATCCCGCCGACCGGCACCGAGTGGCGGAGCAAGGCCCTGCTCGTCGGCGGAGCGACGAACTGGACGCCCGAGACCGTCGACCTGACGACGAACACGCTCTATTTCGGGACGGCGGCAGCCTCGCCGGCCTACTACCCGTCGCTGCGGCCGGGGTCCGACCCGCGCGAGGACTCGCTGATCGCGGTCGACCTTTCGACCGGGAAGCTGAAGTGGTGGCAGCAGCAGCTCGCCTACAACGAGTGGGCCTACGACACCTCGCAGCCGCCGATGGTCTACACGGCCAAGATCGGCGGCAAGAAGAGGCGGATCGTCTCCGTCGCGACGATGGAGGGCATGTGGTTCGCCTACGACGCGGCCACGGGCGCGCCGATCTACCAGCGGATCAAGGTCCTCGACAACGTCGAGCATCCGGCTCTCGTCCCCGGTAAGCCGGTTGCGGTGTACCCGTCGTCGCTCGGCGGGTTCAACTACTCCCCTGCGTCGTACGACCCGCAACGAACTACGTCTACAACGCGGCTGCCGAGACCGCCTCGGCGCTGCAGCAGCAGACGCCGGCGCAGGAGCAGATCCAGCAGCTGCTGCTCGGCAACACGTTCCTCGGGCTCGCGAACGGCGACTTCGGCTCGTACCTCCAGTCGGGCTGGAAGGACTACGGCTCGGTCAGCGCGGTCGACGTCGCCACCGGCAAGCTCGT
The DNA here is from genome assembly GCA_963743675.1 of uncultured Actinomycetota bacterium. GTDB lineage: Bacteria > Actinomycetota > Thermoleophilia > Gaiellales > Gaiellaceae > PALSA-600. Next base: position 19,432 of record CAVURE010000022.1, on the reverse strand, counting down.
CTGGAAGTTCGACACGCCGCAGCCCGAGCGTGGCGGCGTGACGACGACCGCCTCCGGGCTCGGCTTCGTCGGGCGGCGGCGACGGCATCCTGCGGGCATTCGACGTAAGACCGGCAACGTCCTCTGGAAGTTCCAGACCGGCTTCCAGATCGCCGCCGGGCGCGTCGGTCTACTCCGTCGACGGGACCGAGTACGTCGCGATCACGGTCGGCGGGACGACGACCTCGTCGAGCGGCGGTACCGTCGCGAGCCAGCTCCAGGTCTTCTCGCTCGGCGGCAGCCCGGCGCAGTCGACCGGCCCGGGCTTCACGACGCTGCAGCGCGCGGCGATCGACCGCCCAGGCGCGCGACGGCGGTCGCGCCCGCGCGGCACGCCGCTCGCCACGGCTGCGTCACCGGCAGCGCCGGATCGGCGAAGATCCTGACGCCCGGTCCGGTCTTGATCCAGGCGCTGGAACCCGAACACCTCGAACACCCAGGACGTCCTCGGGCCAGCGTCACGCTCGGTGGGCAAGCCCGTTGCCGGCGTCGAGGTCGAGCTCGACGGCTGGGTCGCTCCTGCGACCGACGAGACGGCGCGTTCATCTACCCGGCCGACAACACGATGCCCGCCGCCACGTCGTCACCGTCGCGAGCGTGACCGGCGCGAGATCGACGGCCATGCTTGACCGCCGGCCGAGCAGAGCCAGCTGCTCGCTGCGAAGAACGGGATCAGCGTCGGCTACGCGATCAACGACGTCTCGACGCACTCCGGCCCCGAGGGCACGATCGTGCTCTCCGGACGGATCAGCTATCGGCAACAACATCGCGCCCCATCCGGTGCAGCTCTACAGCTACGAGCTGACCGGCACGGTCACGGATGCGAGCGGCAATCCCGGTCAAGGGCGCGATCGTCACGACGCGCACGGGCGACCACAAGTTCTGGACCTTCTCGCGGCCGACGGGCGCCAACGGCAAGTACACCTCCTTCCTCGTCGCGGCCGACCAGGAGGGCGACAACCCGGTGCCGATGGCCGTTGCGGTGTCCGTCGGAGCGAACGCCTATACCGAGCCGGTCGATCGACCCGTCAACTTCGCCGCAACTGCACGAGCTCGACGCTGAACATCCAGCTTCCGGCCGACGCCCGGAGCGACGCTCGTCAAGTCCGTCGCTCAACCCGCAGTCGATCCCGGGCGCGTTCTACCGGGGCCTGCTCGTCGGCGTCGTCGGCGGCAAGGGACGCGTGATCAAGCCGCTGAGTGCGACCTGGCCCGATGCGAACGGCCGCTTCGAGCTCGTGCTTCCCTCCTCCGCGCGCGGCCTCGTCGCCAAGTTCTGGGAGACCGAGCGGCAGTTCTTCTCGACCTCCGTGGCGAAGCCCGGCGGAGCGTCGACCCGACCGTCTACCCGAACTCGCTTGCGGCAGACGCTCCGCAGGGGCTCGGGACGGTCAAGCTACCTCGCTGATCCGGCGACCACGATCGCGGTTGTGTCCCCGCTGTTCAGCCGGCTCCTTGATCCGGCTGACGTGGTCTCTTGCGGACATCCGGATCGGCTGACCTCGTAAGCGAGCGTTGAACGAGCGAGGTTGCTTCCGCCTTGCCGCCCGCGTCTTGCAGGGAGCGGCTCAGAGGCTAGAGGCAGCCGTCGCCATCGCTCGCGAAGCCGCTTTCGTTGTCGTCGTCCTCGTCGCCGGCGTTCGCGCTCTCGGGAATGACCGTGCCGTCGGGGCAGTTGTCTGCCGCGAGCGGCGGCGGCGTATTCCCGGTCTGCACGGGCCGAGTGGTCGTGCCCGTGACGTGGTGCCCGCCGGGCCGGAGGGCGGCAGCGGGCGCGCCGGGACCGTGAGCGGGAACGTGATCGTGATCTCGCGCGGCGTCCTGGCGCAAGGCCGCGCTTTGGTGCTCTTCTGGCCGGTCCTGCAGGCCGGATGCAGGGCTTGGCCTTTGTGCTCTTCTGCGCCGGCTTACAGGCCGGCGTCGGCTGAGACGCGGCTGTCGTCGCGAACGCTCCGAGAGCACCCACGGTGCCGACGACCGCGAGGAGAACGACCACTCCGAACCGCCGAACCAGGCGAATCACCACCAGCCTCCTCACATCGAGGCCCGACGAGCCTTCGGCGAGAGAGCGCAAAGAACGTCTTTCGGCCTCCGTCGTAGCTCTCGTAGTACATGAGCAGCGACGGCACGTCCGCCTGCTCGACCTCCCAGCAGGCGTGCTCGATGACGCTCGCGCCGGGCGAGACCGCGTCGATGTCCGCGACATCACTCGGGATGGTGCCGCATCCGTCAGCGAGCGGGTTGTACGTGACCCGGGATCGGCCGCTCGCCTTGAGCAGTCCGTTGACAAAGGGGATGCCGGGCGAATCTCCGTGATTGGTTGCCCGGATCGTGACGAGGACATATGCCGCGCCCGCCTGTGGCGGAGAGTTCGACGGGTCGCCCGACCTGATCCGTGGCCACGCATCGGGATCTACGGACACCACCCGGACGGTGAAGCCGTCCATCTTGACGACCGCTCCGACCGGATAGGGTCGGTCTGACCCGGGCGCGGCAAGTGCTGCGGGAACGACGAGCGACAGGACGACAAACACCGCGCCACAGCTGAGCATCAGGCGCTTCACCCTACGGCGAGTATACGGACCGGATCGTCGGGTCGGCTCTCCGGGCCGGACCTGTGACATCCCGGTGCCGCGGGTGTGGAACATCCCGCGCGACGATCGCGGGAGGCGGGAGGAAGGAGTCGGCCACACCACGCCGCCGTGGCGGACGGTCGCACCAGGGCTCCTGACGCGCAGGCGGAGGCGAGCTACGATGAGGTTCGACGACCTGTTCAGAAAGCGCTGGCCGGTCGCCCCGACGGAGCAGGCATTCGAAGCAAACACGGCAGGAGCGACCGAACCCCAATGGAGAGGAAGCTCGACGGAGAGATGGCTCGATCGCGCGTGATCCCTGTTCTCGCTGCTCGCGCAGGCAATCGCGGGACGGGCAGCATCGGGCTAGAGCATGCGTAGCTGCAGTCGTTGTCGTTGCTGCTCTGGCCGGGCTTGAGGCTGGGCCGGTCTCGGCTCGAACGGCGGCGGCGGGTCAGAAGCACCTCATTCTCTACACGCTCGCCACCGGCGTGCAGTTCGTGAACAACGAGGACGATCGCGTGCGTGGCGAAGCGAACAACCCCCTCAGTGCAGCGGCCAACAAGCTCAGGCCGACCAGTAGCGCGAACGGGGCCCCGCCCTTCCCGGGCGACGTCGCTATCTCCGACTTCGCTGTCTACAAGAATCGAACCCTCACGAAACACGTGGGTACCGCGACGTACACGTGTTACTACAACTACGCGAAGCACGCTCTTGCATCGCGTACTATCAACTGATTGACGGGTCGGAACGGTGGTGCCTCGGGCCCCGTCGATTTCTCGCGCTCGAGCTTCACGCTGATCGTGACGGGCGGCACCCAGAAGTATCTCGCTGCAAGCGGCAAGGTCGAAGCGGGTCCTTCGGCAAAGAAGGCGCAGCGTCTGAACTTCACGCTGCTCAGCTGAATGGACCCTGCAACGGGATCTCTTTCGACGGGGCTGAACGAGGAAGGAGCAGAATTGAGCGTGACGATCGAGAGGTACCGCCCAAGCAAGGTCGTCGTCTCCTTCGCGGTTGCTGCACTCGTCGCGGTTGCCCTTTGCGCAGGTAGGCGCAAGCGAGCGCCAGGCAGAAGCTGACTCTTTACGCGGTCCCGACCACCCTGCAATTCATGAATCACGCAGACGACCGGATTCGCGGCATGGCAACAATCCGTTCGCCGCCAACGCGCAAGCCCTCGTGATCATCACGAAGGGCAAGGAGAAGGACAACGGGCCGTTTCCCGGCGATGATGTCCTGTATAGCTTCAAGCTCTATTCGAATGCCGCAGCGACCCAAAAAAGTGTCGGCTCAGCCATGTTCACGTGCTATTACGATTTCGTGAAGCATGCGATCTGCGATGCCTACTTCGAGCTGCATGATGGTGTTCTCCTGGCATCGGGTGGGGTCGAGTTCAACAGCAAGAAGTTCCCGCTCTCGGTCGGCGGGGGCGACGGCAAGTACCTGGGTGCCACAGGCCAGGTCGAAGCAGCGGTAGCTGCCGACAACGCCCAGCGACTCGACTTTCTGATCACGTGAACGAGGATCGAAGCAGTTCCAATCGGCCGGTGGTCGGCCACGCGAGAGGAGAGGCGGTGAGAGCTTTTGGATGGAGATTCGTTCCGATCGGAGGAATTGCCGTCCTCTTTGTGCTCTCGGCGGCCGCAGCGCCTCGAGCGCCCCGGCGATCATGAAGTCCCACTCACTCACGTTCTACGCGGTCGTCACACGGGCGCAGTTCGTGAATCACGCCGATGACCGCGCACGCGGCGATGCCGCGAATCCGTTCAATGCCGACACGAAGGCACTCGCGCCTGTTTCGCAATCGCGCGAGAAAGGGAAGGGCCCGTTTCCCGGCGACGACGTCCTCTACAAGTTCAAGCTCTACCGAGCCCCCAATCTCAAGAGCCCAGTAGGATCAGCCGTCTATACGTGCGCTATAACTTCTCCCAGCATGCGCTCTGCGAAGGGTCGTACCAGCTCACTGCCGGAACCATGTTCGCCTCCGGCCCGGTCGATTTCAACAGCAACGACTTCACGCTCGCGGTGACGGGTGGGACCGGCGGTTACATCGGAAACAGAGGGCAAGTCGTGCAGAGCTCCGGTCGCTCGAGCGGCCGCCAAGAACGTGCTTCGGCTCGATTTCATCTTCAGTTAGTTGCACCCGTCTGGGCCCGGCGATGAGGCGTTCGCAGCTCGATCCGACCTCGCGTCTCGCGGCTCGCCACGTCGGCCTGCCGGCCTCGCACGGCGGCCGGCCGTGAACCGGCTCGCGCGAGCTCGGGGCGCCGGACCGCCGCTCGGGTTGCTGCTCGTCTGCGTGCTCGTGGCTCTCCTCGTCGCCTCACCTGTCCTCGTGACGCTCGTGCAGGCCGCCCAGGGAGGCTTCTCTGCGCTCGACCAGCGCTCCGAGCATCCGCGACACGGACCCTGCTGCTCCACTCGCTCGAGGTCGCCGTCGTGGCGACGCCGATCTGCGGCGCGATCGGGCGTCGCCGCAGCGTGGTTCGTCGAGCGCACACGCTTGCCCGGCCGGCGCCTCTGGGCCGTCCTGCTCGTCGCGCCGCTGACGATCCCGCCCTTCGTCACGAGCTATGCCTGGGCGAACCTCGGCACCTCGCTGCAGGGCTTCCTCGGCGCGGCCGGGGTGATCGCCTTCACGTACTACCCGATCGTGTTCCTGCTCGTCGCTGTGGCGCTGCGCGGCCTCGACCCGGCGCTCGAGGAGACGGCCCGCTCGCTCGGGCTCAGCGGGACGCGCACCTTCTTCCGGGTCGTGCTGCCGCAGCTTCGACCGGCGCTGCTCGGCGGGATGCTGCTCGTCGTGCTCGACACGCTGGTCGAGTTCGACGCCTTCGTCGGCCTCAAGTTCCAGACGTTCTCGTCGGATGTCTACGCGCAGTACCAGCTCGGCTTCAGCGCGTCCGGCGCGGCCGCGCTCTCGCTCGCGTCGATCGCGCTCTGCGTCGTTCTGCTCTTCGGCGAGGCGCGCCTTCGCGGCAACGCCAACTACACGCGCGTGAGCCAGGGCGCCCGCCGCGCGGCCGCTCGCTACGAGCTCGGCCGGGCGCACGATCCCCGTCCTCGCTCCTCTTCGGCGCGATCCTCGCGATCAGCGTCGGCATCCCGGTCGGGATGCTGATCGACTGGTTCACGAAGAGCAGCCACGCAGCCCTGTCGAGCGCCGGCGGGAACCTCCAGTACCTGCTCCCGGCGACCATCACCTCGCTCGAGGTCGGGTCGCAGCCGCGCTCGTCGCCGTCGCTCTTCGCGCTGCCGATCGCCGTCGCCGCGGTCCGCTACCGCGGACCTGCTCGTGACCGTCCTCGAGCGCGCGACGTACCTCTCGTTCGCGCTGCCGGACCTCGTCGGTGCGATCGCGCTCGCCTACGCGGCGACGCACTACGCACACGCCCTCTACGGCAGCTTCGCCCTGCTCGTGTTCGCCGAGGCCATCCTGTTCGTCCCGTTCGCGGTCGTGGCGCTGCGCGCGACCCTCGGCCAGCTCGAGCCCGCCCTCGAGGACTCGGCGCGGTCGCTCGGCGCCGGCCCGCTTGCGAGCTTCTGGCGCGTCACGATGCCGCTCGCGCGCCCGGGGCTGATCGCCGCCGCGTCCTCGTGTTCGCGTTCTCCTCGGCGATCTCTCCACCGCGCAGGTGCTCCTGCCGCTCGATCTCTACACGCTCGGCACGGAGTTCAACGCCAACAGCTCGACCGTCGCCTTCGCGGCGGCCGCACCGTTCGCCGCCGTGCTGATCGGCCTCGCTCTGGTCGCCGCGTACGTGCTCATGAGCCGCTTCGGCAAGGTGCGCGCGCTCGCGGACGGCTGACCGATGGCCGAGCTTCGCTGCGAGGGCCTGGCGAAGTCCTACGGCGAGCGCGCCGTGCTCGCCGACGTCGACCTCGTCGTGCCGCCGGGGACGCTGACAGCGATCCTCGGCGCCTCGGGAAGCGGCAAGACGACGCTGCTCCGGCTCGTGATCGGCTTCATCACAGCCGACAGGGGGTCGGTCTCGTCGGCGGCGAGGTGGTCGCCGACGCGGGCGCGCGTGCACGTCGCCCCCGGACAAGCGCGCGATCGGCTACGTCGCGCAGGAGGGCGCGCTCTTCCCGCACCTCACCGTCGCCGAGAACGTCGGCTTCGGCCTGCCGCGCTCGGAGCGCAGACGGAGCGCGCGTATCGACGAGGTGCTCGAGCTCGTGGGCCTCGACCGGAGCTACGCGCGCCGGCGGCCGCAGCGAGCTCTCAGGCGGCGAGCAGCGACGCGTCGGCGCTCGCGCGGGCGCTCGCGCCGCGCCCGGCCGTGGTCCTGCTCGACGAGCCGTTCTCCGGGCTCGACGCCGCGCTCGCGCGGAGACGCGCGCGGCCGTCCTCGACGCGCTGCGGCGAGCTGGTGCGACCGCGGTGCTCGTCACCCACGACCAGGCCGAGGCGCTCTCGATGGGCCACGAGGTCGCAGTGCTCCGCGCCGGGCGGCTCGTGCAGACGGCGACGCCCGCCATGCTCTACAGAACGCCGGCCGATCTCGACGTGGCGCGCTTCGTGGGCGACGCCGTGGTCGTCCCGGGCGAGGGCTCTTCGGGACCCGTCGTGCTGCTCCCTAGGCACCCTCCCTGTCCGCGGACGGTTCGCTCGACGGGCCGGTGCAGGTCATGATCAGGCCGGAGCAGATCCGCGTGAACCGGCGAGCGCGATCGAACGTGGACGGCGGGGGTCTCGGCGAGGGTCGTCGAGCCACACCTTCTATGGCCCCGAGACGGTCGTCCGCCTGCAGCTCGCCGACGAACCGGGGACGCCGGTGACGGCCAGGGTGTTCGACGCAGGAATCGACGGCGTCGGCGACGAGGTCACCCTCCTCGTCGAGGGGCCGGTTGCCGTCTATCCGCCGGCAGAGGGGACGGCGTGAGGGGCCGGGCGCTGCCCTTCGCCGCGCTCGTCCTCACCGCGGTCGTCGCTCTCGGCGGCCGGGTGCGGCGGCGGCGGCGGAGCGAGCTCGATCGTCCTCTACAACGGCCAGCACCCCCAGCTCACGACCGCGCTCGTCTCGGCCTTCGAGAAGCAGACCGGTATCACGGTCGCAGACTCCGGACGAACGACGGCGTCGTCCTCGCCGACCAGCTCCTCCAGGAAGGGCACTCCTCGCCGGCCGACGTCTTCATCGCCGAGAACTCGCCGGAGCTCATGAACCTGGAGCAGCACGGGCTGCTCGCGAAGCTCAGCCCGTCCGTCCTGAGCAGGTCCCCGCCCGCGACAGCTCGCCGCACGGGCGAGTGGCTCGGCATCGCACTGCGCGTCAGCAGCCTCGTTTACAACCCGTCGCTGCTACCGCGGATCGAGCTCCCGACGTCGATTCTCGATCTCGCCGAGCCCGCGCTGGAAGGGGAAGGTCGCGGTCGCTCCGCTCGACTCGGACTTCCCGCCGATCGTCGGCGCTGTGATCGCCAGCGACGGCCGAAGGCCGCAACGGCTGGCTGGCCGGCCTGAAGCGAAACGCCGAGGTCTATCAGGACGAGGAGGCCGTCGTTGCCGCGGTCAATCGCGGCGATGTCGCGAGCGGAGTGATCAACCAGTACTACTGGTACCGCCTTCGCCTCGAGGTCGGCGCCAAGGCGATGCGCAGTGCGCTGTACTACTTCCCGCACGACGACGTGGGATCGATCGTCAACGTCTCGGGCGCGGCCGTCCTCGCCTCGTCGAGGCACCGCAGGACGCCGAGCGCTTCGTCGAGTTCCTCGTCGAGCCCCGCCGCCAGCAGCTCATCGCCAAGGGCGACGACTTCGAGTATCCCGCGCGAGCCGGGCGTTGCGGCGAACGGCGCCCTGCCGCCGCTCGCCAAGGTTCCGCACACGACGCTCAGCGTCGTCAAGCTGGGGAACGACCAGAAGGCCGCGCAGCTGATCGCCAACGCCGGCTTCGGCAGCTAGCGCTAGCCGCCGACGGCGATGGCCCACAGGGAGCGGGACGGTCTTCCCGCTCCGGCGAGGCTCGAGAGCGCGACGGTCTGGGACGGGAGCGGCACGCTCTTCGGGATCTTCAGATTGAAGCTCGTGAAGGTGAAGGTCGTCCTGCCGAGCCCCGAGCCGGTGCTCGTGCTCTGCAGCCTCCCCACGTAACCGGGTCCGTTGAGCCACAGGATCAGGGACGGATACGGCCCGGCGCCGCGGGCGCGGCGCGCGGCCTGCTCGTGCTCGATGGCCGCTGCGATCGCGCCCTCGCCTGCCTTCCTCGCCGCCGCGAGGGCTCTGCTCAGGTCGATCGAGACACGGTACTCGTGCATCGGCACCTGATCGACCACGCGGCCGCTGAGGGACGAGGCCGCTCGTGCACCCCATGAGACCTCGTCCAGGGCGAGTCGCGGCGCGAGCCCTTCGATCTGCGCGGCGAGCGCCTTGTCGTTGGAGGCCCGGGGTCCTGCCAGAGGGACGGAGATCCAGGAGGTGCCGTCCGGAAGCGTGCCCGGCGGGGGTGGTGTCGGCGCGACGAGAAACGCCACCGGCAGGAAGTCGAGGAAGAGCTTCTGCGCCGATTGCTTCGCCGTCGCCGGCAGCGCGATCGCCTCGTAGCCGAGCCCAACCGGGAAGTCGTACGCCCCTCGCGCGCGCAGCGGCCCGGGCCGGGCCCCGAAGATCGTCGATCCGCTCAGTGCGAGGTCGTAGCCGACGCCGGGGAGGGCGAGCGTCCTGTTCGCTGCGCCCACGGCTCGTTGCAGGGGCCGACCGCCGGCGCCCGTGCCTCCGCAGCCGCCGAGTGCAAGGGCTGCGGCGCCCAGAAGGACTGCGACCCGGGGAGCCGGGAGACGAAAGACCCGGTCGACGCGCTCGCGCGTGCTGCGGTGCGCACCGACCGGGCCCAGGTGAACGAGCCGCATGCGCCCGTAGGCCGCCCTATGTGCGAGGGCGGGACGTGTCCACCCGCGGGCTAGACGCAGCCGTCGTTGTCGTCCGGCTCGGTGCCGAGCTCGTCACCGTCGGCGTCGGTGTTTCCCCCGGTCTGGATGGTCTGCCCCGGAGGACACGGGTTGACGGTGCCCCCGCCTCCTGGCTTGGTCGTGGTGGTCGTGGTCGTCGTGGTCGTCGTACCGCCGCCGGCGGTCGTGGTCGTCGTCGCGGTGGTCGTCGTCGTTGCAGGCGGCGGCACCGCGGCGGGGTTGCGCTTGGTGAACACCCAGGCGGCAAGATTCTGGATCTGCCTCTTCGAGAGCCTCGACTTGTACGCCGTCATCGGGAACTTGTAGAGCTTCTTCTGGGCCGGTGTCAGGTACTTCGAGCCCCCGTTCGTGATCTGGTTCACGATCTGCGCCTCGGTCAGGGTGATGCCGTCGAGGTTCGGCCCCACCGTCCCCTTGGAATGCGATGCCTTCAGCACGTGGCAGCCGCCGCAGCCGCTCGAGAGGAAGATCACCCGCCCGAGCAAGGGGGATCCGATGACCTTCGGGGTCGAACCACTGCTCCCGACCGCGAAGACCAGCACGACCGAGACAGCCGAGACTGCGATCACCCCGAGGGGCGCGAACCTTCTCGCTGCCGGGGGGAGCAGGCGCCGGATCCGATGTGGGCTCATTGTCGAGAATCTCCTTTTGCGCGACGGCGAGATACGGGGCTCGAAATCATGAATGACCGGACATCGACCCCGGCGCAATAGTACCAACGTCAAGTTGTGGAATCGTCGGGGATCCACGGGGGCCTTGGCAGTGGCGCGCCCCGTCTGAGAGACTTGCGCTCCCACCCGGACGAGGCACCGGCAGGGCCGTCCCGAAACCGGGTCGTGTCGCTCGAGGTGAGGCGGTGCGCCGGTCGGCGCGGAGCGACCCGCTACGTGACCGTGAAGTAGATCTTCGGGCCCCTCGTCGAGGCCTCGAAGAACCACCTGCCGGCGGTCAGCTTCAGCGTGCGCGAGCTCGTGCCGACAGCCGCCACACCGCTCAGCGTCGAGGGGTGCGCGGTCCCGTGACCGATGAGGAGCCCGGCCTTCTTGGACGAGTCGCCGGCGATCAAGAGGTACTTGCCCGGCTTCAGCGTCTTCACGGGCTTGCCGCCGAGGGCCAGGCTGGGCTTCGCGTTCGGGCCGACGGAGAGCGTCAGCGCCCCCAGCGTCTTCGCCGTCGCCGATCCCGACGACGTGGGGGCGGCCGGTGACGGCGAGCCGTTCGACGAGCTCCCGTCGGGGGACGGGGAGCTCGAGGCGGAGCTTCCCGTCGCCGACGTCGTGAACTGGACGGCCGACGCGCCGCCCATGTTCGTGTCGGAGATTTCGTAGCTCGAGCTCGGCTGGAGGACGAAGGGACCGAAGGTCATCGGAACCTCGATCCCCATGCCGCTCGGGTTGAGGTCGCTCGACACCGACGCGCCGGGGCCCGTCATCGTGAACTGCGGGCCGGGGTAGTCGCCGGAGTCGTACACGACGACGGAGTACGGCCCGGGCGGCACGACGGTACCCGAGCCGACGACCGTCCCGTTGCTCAGCTTCACCTGGAGCGAGCTCGCCGTATAGAGCACGTTGATTGTCAGGCCGTCGACACGCGAGGCAGCAGAGCCCGGCGCACTCAGGCAGAGCGAGGCGAGGACCGCGATCCCGAACAGTGACACGCGTCCGCTGTGGGAGCTGGCTCGCATCAAACCGTTGTAGCAGACGGCACCACGTGGAACGATGGTCCACGTCGAGTCATGACCTCTCCCCGATTCGGGTCAGGCTTCCGCAACCGGCAGCTCCTCGAGGTCACTACAGGCAGCCGTCGCCGTCGCTCGGGAAGCCGCTCTGATTGTCGTCGTCTCCGTCTCCCTGGTCCTGGGCCTTGCTTCCGTCAGGATTCAACGGGCTGACCGTGCCAGGAGGGCAGTTGTCGCTCGGGAGCGCCGGGACGCCGACGTACGGCCCGGTCAGGGTGGTCGCTCCCGGCGTCCCCGGCGCCGGTGTTCCCTCCTGTGGTGGAGCCTGCGACGAGGGGCGGGTCGTGAGCGGGAACGTCACGGTCAGGGCGGGCTCGGCCTTCGCGCAGGGCATGGCCTTCGTGCTCCGCTGTCCCGCCTTGCACGGCCTGGTGCACGGCCTCTCCTTTGTCGACTTCTCGGCCGTCTTGCAGGCCGGCGACGTCTTTGACTGCATCCTGGTCGATGCAGCTGCCGTCAATCCCCCGGCCACGCCGACAATCGAGAGAACGAGAGCCACCACCACTCGCTGGACGAGCCGAGTCCCCAACAGATCCTCCTGACAGCCGGAACAGCGACAAGGTACCGCGGCCGCTCCGCCGTCGTCGACCGCGGACACCGCTCACCCGACGCCACCCCGGCGCAGGAACGCGGTGAAGCGGATCCTCGACGAGAGCTGCACCCGGTGGGGAGACGGCGAGCGCGTGCACCATGTCAACCGCCGCCGACGAGCCGATACAGGCCCTCGAATGCACGATCGAGGCGGCCGCGCGGCGGCGTCGGGCCTTGGCCACGTCCGCTAACCTGGACCACTGTGAGGTCTGGCGGAGCGTCGAAGCGAACGCTTGCCGTGGCGGCGTGCTGCTCGGCGGCCGTGGTGGGAGTCGTCGTCGCTCTGGCGCTCGTCGGGTTCGGCGGCAAGAGCACCGGCGGCACAGCCGCGGCCACGGACACGAGCGCGCCGCTCGGCGCAGTGGGCGCGACCACGACGGCGGACCCGAACGCGCCGCTCACCGTGCCCAAGCCGCCCCTGATCCGTGACGGAGGCCTGATCCTGAACGAGCCCGATTCCCCGGACCAGGAGTGGCTGAGCGCGGCGCTGTCGTCCCTGTCCGGTAGCCACCACTACCAGGTGACGGTCACGAACACCTCCAACATCGGCTTCATCGACTCGTTCGAGTGGTATCCCCCGTCGAGCGTACGGGTCCTGAAGGTGACGGGTAGCAGCGCGGGGCACTGCACGCTCACCGGCCTGTCGGGGTTCGGAGGCAACCAGTTCAAGACCGTTGTCCTGTACCCGCACATCCTCTGCGACCAGGTCGCGCTCAAGCCCCCGACCTGCACGTGCAAGGGCGATGGCGGGTCGATGACGATCTCGTTCGTCCTGGACAAGGAAGCATTCGCCTCCGGGGCGGCTCGCGTCGTGACCGCCAGGCCGATCCTGAAGGTCATCCCCTCCTTCTACCCCTCGTCCTAGAGAAGGCCGCGCACGCGCCCGAGTGTCGTGATACCTCCCAAGGTCACTCGCGCGCTACAGCTCGCGGCGCTTGCCGGGACAGCCGCGCTCGCTGCCTGCGGCGGGACGAGCATCGACTCGGACGGCCTCTCCTCCGCCGACCGCGGCGCAGCTCAGTCGGCGATGAGCGCCCTGCACGGATCGAACATCCCGCTGCAGCTGCTCGCGATCTCGGAGAACGTCCAGGACGCGCCGGCAGCCTGCCGGATCCATCTCGTCTCGCGGCAACCGCGGAAGTTCGAGGTCTATCTCTTCTGGATCCCGTGGCTGGCAGGAGAGGACTACACGTGGCTGAACATGACCCTCGGCGAGGATCGCTCGGCGGACGAGTTCCGGCTCGGCTCCGCGCATCCCGTGCTGCCCGGCGGTCAGCTGAGCACGAACGGACGGAGCGTCGTCCCCTGGTCGGTCGACACCACCCTCCTGTCGCGGTACGGCCCCGAGCAGGCAAGGAAGAGCCACCAGGTCCTCGTCGCCCACGCCGGTGACGCGTTCTCCAAGCCGACGGCGCGCTGCCAGGTCCTCATGAACGGCGATCTGAAGCTGCTTCCCCCGGCCGCCGGCGCCTGAAGCCGGGCCGCAGCCGTCCTCGCGGAGCCCCGCCGGGCCCATGGCGGCGTGACCGGTGACGTTGATCGATCGGGATGCTACGGTGAATCGGAGCCTGACCGGCCCGCGGTTGCCGCGGTGGTGCCTAGGCTCTGTCCCCCATTTCTCAGCGGAAGATCGGTGAAAGGAGCCCAATGCTTAGCCCGCGGATGAGTCTGCCGCTCGTCGTTGCCTTCGTCGCGGCCGCGTCGCTACCGGCCGCTCTCGAGGCCCACCCGAACACCTCAGGCGGGACGATCACGGTGACAGCCGGCGTGCCGCACGAGCTTTCGCTCAAGGTGTCACCTGCCCGGATCACCGTATCGCCCGCCGTGTTCAAGGTGACGAACAAGGGCAAGCTCCCGCACTCCTTCAAGGTCTGCACGAAGCCGAGCGCCAACGACGAGGCGAACTCGTGCTCCGGCGTCGCCACGAAGGCGGTCGCGCCGGGTGCTACCGCGACGCTGACCGTCAAGCTCGCCGCGAGTGGGAAATACGAGTTCCTTTCCGGGAACGCGACGCAGGCCGCTTCGGGCATGAAGGGGCTCGTCACGGTCGCCCTGAGCGGGACGCCCGCGACCGGCTCGAGCTCGAGCTCCAGCTCGAGCTCCTCGTCGGGGTCGACCACGCCGGGCGGCGCCGGTGCGGTGACGACCACGACGACCCCCGCGAGCTCTGGCTCGAAGACCGGAGCTGGAGGGGGTGGTCAATGGACAGGCGTCCGATCCCGCCTGCGCGCCGGGCACGCTCGTCCCGGTCGGGCCGAACACCGGCGACGAGGACGACGACAACGAGGGCGGCTTCCCGAGCGACGGAGACGGCTGCCTGTAGCACGGGCCGGCCCGCGGCCTCGTCTCCCCTCGTCCGACCATCGCCCGGGCCCACCGGGCCCGGGCGGCGAGCCGGCGCTTCCGAGCATCCGGACCGGACGCTCGCGCGGTCGCGAGGCGGACCGGCCGCCGCTTGCGATCGTTCGCTCGCCCGGCCTGTCGTTGCGCTCCGCAGGTCAGGCGCGGGCGGCGCTCGGACTAGACGCCGCCGCGCTTCTTGGCCTGGTCGGGCGCCCCCGGGATGATGTAGGGGACGGGCGTCATCTTGGTGATCTTGAACTGCCACGGGGACCCTCCGAACAGGTACCCGTGACTGCTCTTCGTCGGGGCGGCGGTGAAGTTGATCTCGACGCTGCCGCCGTCGTCCGTGCAGAGACACGTCGGCGGCTGGACACTGCCCTGGCACAGGGATCCTCCCGCCGGCCGTGAGCGTGCAGGAGGCGCCGGTCGCGCTCTTGATCTTCGTCACCTTCCACCCGGCCGAGGGCTCCCAGGTGAACCCGTTCAGGTAGCCGATACCGCTCGTGTTCAGCACCTGAAGCTGATAGGAGCCGTTGAGGTAGCGGAAGACGACATTCGTGTCCGACCCCGAGAGATGGATGAGCTGGACGGCGCCGGTGGTCGCGTTCGGTTGGAAGACGACGCGGCGATTGGCCACGTTCCAGTTCCAGCCGAACGCCTTGTCACCACCCGTGAGCTTGCAGCCGCGACCGTTGGCGTACTGGCGGCCGATCGAGCCCTTCCCCACCACGCAGCCGCCGCCGCCCTTCGACTGGCAGCCGCCTGCGTAGGCGAGCCCGTTCGCGTCCGGGTAGGCGGAGCAGTAGTAGCCCTTCGGGCCCTTGAGGACGGTGACATTGCCGGAGCGGAGGATCGGGATCCTCTCACTCGAGAGCTTGCGGATCCAGGTCGACGCCTCACTGCAGGAGTAGTGGATCGCAAACACCTCGTAGGTCGTGCTGCTGATCTTCGCAACGACGGGCGGCAGTCCCCTGACCGGCGGCCCCTTCGGGTAGACCCAGCGCGGTCCCTTGATCGGGGTGCACTCGGGCGCCTGCAGCGGATGTCCGGCAAGCGCCGCCATCGGGTCGGACACGGTCGAGGCCGGCTGCACGGCCGCCGGAGACGACGAGCCACCGGACACCAGCGCGTAGGCAAGGCCCCCGGCGGCGATGAGCACGATCACGGCGCCGGCGACGAAGGCCGCCCGCCGTCCTGTTCGCCTGCCGCCGACCTCTTCGTCGGGTGCCGCCTTGGGTTCGCGAGGAGCCTGCGCCTGCCTACGAGCCCGCATCTGGCGACGCTTTCTCCTCGCCTGAGCCATGCGTCTCGATTATAGCCCACGCCCGCACGGCCGGCTCATACGAGCCGTACGTACCGGCGAGCGTCTGGCAGCCGGACCATCGGCGTGCAATAGTGTCTGGGTCGTTATGCGCGCTGGCCTCATTGTCGTCGGAGCCCTGGTGCTCCTGTTCGCGCTGGGCGCGGGAAGCGTTCACGCCGGCGGCGACCCCTATGCGACCCAGGCGGACACGGTGCCGTGCCCGACCCCGCCGCCCGGCTGGTCGAACACGCCGGACGCCCGGGAAGTCCTGACGCCGAACACCATCAGTCCGGACGGCAACCTGATCCTTTACTTCTCGGCTCCGGTGGTCGAGATCGTGTGCGTCTACCGGACGTCGGCCGCCAAGGACATGGATGTCAGGGTCTACTACGACCTCCCGACCGACATGAACCCCTGGAACGACTTCGACATCGGCTGTACCTCCACGCACGCGCCGGCGGCACCGTCGATCGCGGCGAAGGCATGGAACCCCAGCCAGCGGGTCTATCGGGTAATCGGCGCGAAGTCCTGGAGCCTGGCCACGTTCGACGACGACGTCAACCAGCTCAAGCCGGGAGATGTGCCGCGATTCGAGGCGATGACGCAGGAGATGCTGAAGGGGGTCCAGCGCTACGCCCACAACTGCTCCCTCGCCGGCAACGGCCACCCGACCGGCGTCAAGTCGAACTGGACGTTCAGCTTCAACGCGCGCACGACGAGCGGCGGCGTGACGAGCAGCGGCACCACGAGCGGCTCGTTCGGCACGACCGTCAGCCCCGGCGGAACGACCGCAGGCGCGATCAGCAATCTCAGCGCCGCGAACTTCCCGCTCAGGTTGACCGGCGGCGGCAAGTCACGCGTGCTCTCGATTCATGTCGGGACGCCGATCGCCTTCAGCCACGGCTACGGAGCGATGCTTCGCGCGCACGTCGTCGTGCTCCGCCTCGACCGATGCCGGCTGCCGCAAGGGCTCGACGGGGACCCTGGTCGTCTCGGTTCCCTATCTGGGCTCGCCGATCATCAAGCTCGATGTCTGCGGCCACAGCTACCTCCACGGCAAGGGCCCGGTCACCGCCTTCATCAAGAACCTCTGACGAGGGACTGACCGCCGGCCGTCGAGACCGCGGCGGCTTGCGCCCGCGAGCGCGGCAGAGGGGAACGCGGATCGTCCCGGCGCCGGCGCAGTCAGCGCCTGGACGTGGACGCGCCTTCCCTCGGGCTCACCCCGAGGCAGTAGACCGGCCCTGCCGTCGCCGGCTCGGTACGAGGAGCTCGGGCTCGAAAAGGGTCCGGGCGGCCCCGCATGGGGCCGCCCGGACGTCCTGATTCGCGCAATCTGCTGCTGATTTACGGCTCCACGTGGGGAACCGCCGTCAGCTGCAGCTCGATGCAGCCGTCGTTGTCGTCCGGCTCGGTTCCGAGCTCGTCGCCGTCGGCGTCGGTGTTGCCCCCGGTCTGGATCGTCTGTCCCGGGGGACACGGGTTCGTGGTGGCGGCCCCACCGCCGCCCGGACGCGTAGTGGTGGTTGTCACGCCGCCGCCGCCCGTGGTGGTCGTCGCGCCGCCCGAGCTGCTGCTCGAGCTGCTGCTCGAGCTGCTGCTGCTACCGCTCGTCGAGCTGGTGGCCGCCGTGTTCGCCTGGGCCGCAGCCTTCTGTTGCGCGGCCGTCACTGCCATGCCGACTCCGAGGATCCCCTTCATCCCCGCCGCGGCGTGACCGGTGACCGAGCAGAGGTACTCGTAAAGACCGGTCTTGGCGATCGAGACCGTGAGCGTCGCCGACTGCCCGTGCTTCAGGATCGCGGTCGACTTGCCCGTGCACGCGTTCATGGTCGCAGTCGGGGTGGCCACGGGCTTCGCGCAGAGCTTGAAGTCGTGGTAGGCGACGCCCATGTTCGTCACCTTGAACGTGATCGTGCCCGCGGGGATCGACGAGGTCTTCGAGAGCTTGAACGCAAGCTCCGAAGGCTTTCCGGCGGTCGCGGTGATGATCGTCGGCTTCTGCACGCCGGCACTCTTCTGCACGCCGGCACTCTTCTGCGCGGCCGCGGGAGCACTCCGCTGATCCGCGCGCCGAACAGGGCCACTGCCGCGAGCGCAAGGCAGACGCCGAGCGCGGGCAGCGTAAATCGCAAACGTAGACGGCTCATCTTGGTTCTTTGCCTCCTCCTGGGGATCGGATCGAGGAACGCCGCCTTCGGTGCCCCCCTGCTTCGATGGTACCAACTGCGTGGTCCGACGGACCCGGCCGGCGGTCCGTGGGGCCGAAACGAGAACCGGCCTCCCGACGCGCTGCGCCGGGAGGCCGGTTCGGGTCTGTTCGAGCCGGGAGCGAGTGGCCTCGCGCCGCGGTCTCGAGTCAGCCGGTGCTCAGGCTCAGCCCGCGACGACGTTGACGGGCGCCTTCGCCGATCCCATCGTGTTGGTGATCACCAGGTCGGTCGCGCCGACCTTCGCGTCCTTCGGGACGAGCACGTACATCAGGCCGTCGGAGGGAATCGCGTACTGCACCTTGGCTCCGGCCAGGGTGACCGACGTGGTGCCGACGAAGTTGCTTCCGACTACTGTGACCTTCTTGCCGTTGGCCTTCAGTGTCTTGGGAACGGAGCTGATGACCGGGTCGGCCGTTGCGGTGGCGGTGGACTGGCAGGGATACACCTGCGCGGGCCCGCCGGGCGCCGTCACGGAGCCCGCCTTCGTGGTCACGACCACGGGGCCGCTCTGCGTGCCGCTCCCGACAACCGCGTAGAGATAGATGTCCGAGCCGACGATCACCTGCGGCGAAGGGGTCCCGCCGATGGTGACGCTGACCGGCCCGCCGTCATTCACGAACCCGGTACCGACGAACATGATCACGGTGCCGGGGCAGTTTCCCGCCGAGGTCACGATCTGGGGCACCGAGGCCTTGCCTCCCACCCAGCTCGTAACGGTCAAGGCACTGGCCGTTCCAACGACGGCGAGACCGAATGAAGCGAGCACTGAAGCACAGAACAAAGTCCTGAGTAGCAAACGAGCCGAACCGCTACCTCTCACGTCGAGAGTCCTCCCTCCGAAATGGACTGACTACAAGGAGCACGGCCACGGAAACTACCACGCTCGCGACCTCCACGCAACGGGTTCGGGGCGACCGAGGCGAGCCGGAGGCGGTCGCAGTCGGGCCGAGGCTCAGGTGACGTTCAGCGCGCCCCGGAACGCCTTTCCGGGATTCGACGGGCTCAGTAGGGAAACGCGCCGCGAACGAGCAGCGGCCGGCTGAAGTGGTCCTTTTTCCCCGGCTTGACCGTGAACGTCTTCTTCATGAACGTCAACGAGTGCGTCTTGTGTCCACGATTCAGGACGTAGAAGATCGCGTAGTCCCCGCCGCGTCGGCGGTGTCCCGAGATAGAGGTCGTTCGCGCCGTCGGGCCCTTCGCGATAGACGCCCAGCAGCAGCTTCTTGTCGGTGAAGATGAAGTAGACGAGGATCGTCTTCCCGGGTGCCGTCGTCTTCGTCGCGGCGGAGGCCCCGACCGAGGCGAGCAGCGCCAGCATGAGCACGACACCGGAAAGAGCTACAAGTCGACGAGCTGGAGCCACGCTTCCACCCTTCCTCTCTCGTTCCCGCTCAGAACACGGTCTTCAGGCGGAGGACACCGCCCTTGAAGCACAGATTGTACAGGTGCGCCGGGAGGAGCTTGTCGGGCCCGACGGCCTGATCCTCCCACTCGTAGCAGTCCTCGCGCAGGTTGTCGCTGTAGTGCTGATAGGGGTGCTTCGGCCAGCGTGCGAGCACCGCGGCTTCACGCTGCCCGACCCGTGTCCCGGCCCAGAGAATCGCGTATGACTCGTCCGGCAGCTTCCCCGGGGCCCCGCCCGCATTCCTCGCCGCGGCGCCCCCTCCGCGATCGACGACCAGCAGGACGGAGATCGCAACCGCGGCCGCGATGATGACGGCTAC
>CAVURE010000021.1:0-256968 GCA_963743675.1 uncultured Actinomycetota bacterium | reverse complement strand
TACCCATAGACACCTCCGTCGGCGGGCTCGTTCTCGCCCTGAGCTTGGTCCTGCGCCGGCGCCCGACCGACCGCGAAGGTCTCGAAGGTGCCCTGACCGGATTCTCTCTATCGGCCAGGGCGCCTTGAAACTCGTTCGCTCTAGCGGCGCGAGACGCGCCGGCTCGTGCGTCTTGCAACTCTGCGTGCAGCGAACATCGTTATACCTCCTGTCGTGTTCTCGACCGGTGCGTCAGGCCGCGGCCGGCTCGGGCCAGGCGTGCTCGTCCGCCTCTTCACGACTCAGGAGCCCGATCGCGACGAGATCGATCGGGCTGATGAAGCCGTCGCTGATCCGGAACCCGCCCGCGCGGGCGACCGCGTCGCGAAGCCCGACCGCCCAGTGATGCTCGATCAGGATCAGGGCGGCGGCCGAGTCGTTCGGGATCTCCGCGAGTACGTCCCAGGCCTCCGGGTCGTCGGAGATGAGCCCGATGCCTCCTTCGGCGGCAGCCTCGGCACCTGCCTCCGCGCCGACTTCCATTCCCTCTTCGCCGTCGATGCCGAGGCCGAGCAGAGCACCGATCTTGGTTCCGAGCTCGATCGCCTCTTCCTTGGTCAGGTTGCTGAGATGAACGATCTCGATCTCGCCGTCTGCGTCCTTGTGCACCGCCAGCGAGTCGATCACCCGCACGGTGTCGCTCTCGCGCAACCGCTCGAGCTCCTCGATGATCTCGCCGTGGAACTCGGGATGACTGAACCCCAGGACGATGAGCTGAACAGGTCCGATTGCCATAAAGCGCCCCCTCGTCTTGATCACCCGGCAGCTAGAGGCCGGGTATGAACGATCTCGGCGCGATCGTACCCACCGGGAGGCATCCTCGGCGAATGCTCGTCGCTCACCGTCGGCCGATCCGGCGTGGAGACTCCGGGCGTGAGCGACGAGCCACTGTCGGGCGAGCTTGCTCGGGACGATCGCGCGGATCGGCTCAGCTTCGTCGTCTACGGGACGATCGCGGTCCTCGCCGGCGTGGGCGGGCTGACGCTCGAATCTCAGGCTCTCGATGCATTGCAGGCGGGAGCGGTGTTCATCGTGATCGCGGTCTCATCGTGGATGGCGCACACGATGTGGCGTGTGGTCAGAGCACGAGCCCGTCGCGATCCTGAAGGCGAACGCTCGCACGAGGTGCGCGAGCTGTTGAGGTCGTGGCCGATCGTCGCCTCCGGGCTCCCCGCGGCCGCGGTGATGGTGCTGGCGGCGGCCGGTGTCTGGTCGGTTTCGACCGGGCTCACCCTCGCGCAAGGTCTCGGCATCTTCGTCCTGTTCGCCGCCGGGCTGGTCACCGCGCGTCTTGCTGGAGAGACCGGCCCGCGGAAGCTCGTCTACGTCCTCGCGCTACCGAGCGTGGGTCTCGCGATCGTGGCGCTCGAGGTCGCGGCCCACCACGTGTAGCCTCGCACCGCTCTCGCGCGAACCTGAAGCCCGACTTCGGCGATCAGGCGCGGGCGTTCGCGAGCAAGCTGGCCGACCGCCCCGGCAAGGGGGCAGCCCTCGAGCACCGGGCCCGCCGCTGGGTAGCCGCTAGGGCGCTGTGTGGCGCGCCTGGCTCGCGCGGCGGGTTTCACCCGCAGACGGGTGTCACCTGCAGACGGGTGTCACCTAACGACCAGCTGCGGTCAGCACTGCGTTGCAGGACCGTCCGCGACGCTCGCGAACTCGGGTCTGATGACAGCGGAAACGAGGGGGGAGCGGCAACTCGACCGTCAGCTCGCACGCGCTACCAGCCCGCGTGGGGCGGCGATCGTGATCGCCGTTGTCACGACCTCGATCACGCTCGCCGCGGGCCTGCTCATGACGGTCATCGACCGCAAGAACTTCCCCTCGCTCGGCGGCGGTCTCTGGTGGGCGGTCCAGACGGTCACGACCGTGGGCTACGGCGACCATGTCCCCAGCACCGCCGCAGGTGAGATCGTGGCAGCCCTCGTGATGTTGCTGGGAATCGGCTTCATCACGGTGATCACGGCCTCGATCACGAGCTCGTTCGTAGGGCGGTATCACCAACCGCAACCGGCTGTCGCGCCCGACTCCGCGGCGGCTGCCGAACACCTGAAGAGCATCGACGCCCGCCTCGAGAAGATCGAAGCCGCGCTGAGCGAACGCGGCTAGGACTCTGCCTCCGGACGCCCGAGCAGCGACGCTCGTCTACGGCTTCTCTCAACGGGCGATCAGGACCCCTCAGCTGGACTGCGTGGCCCGCCGGGTAGTGTTGCCCCGTTTTCTCGATCTCCAAGACACCTTTGCTCAAAGCTGCCCAACCGCTATCGGCGACGTCCAACCACGCCGTCTGAAGGAGGCACCATGGCATCTGACGACGACACTCCTGTTGATCTCTACATCGCGGCCTACTCCGACCCGGACGCCGCCCAGGCCGACTGGGACGTCATCAAGGAGCTGGCGAAGGAGAAGACGATCACGGTAGACGGGCTCGTGCTCATCAGCCGTGGGCTGGACGGGAAGATCGAGGTCAAGGACGATGCCCACACCGTGGAGCATGGAGCGGCCTGGGGCGTGGGGGCCGGCCTGCTGATCGGCATCATCTTCCCGCCCTCGTTGCTCGTCTCGGGTCTTGTCGGCGCCGGCGTCGGTGCCGGGATCGGCGGGCTCGTCTCCCATGCGGAGAAGAGCGAGATCAAGGACGAGGTCGAGGACGATGTTCCGCCCGGCAGCTCTGCGATCGTCGCCCTGTTCGAGGAGCGCTGGGCAGAAGACGTCGACAAGGCGCTCCCCAAGGCCAGCAAGGTCTCGAAGCACGAGATCGACAAGCAGAGCGCCGAGCAGGCGAAGGCCGCGGCGACCGACTCCTGAGCGTCGCTACCGCGCCGCTACGAGGGCTCAGAGCGGTGAGTCAGGGGTTGCCGGGCCACGGCTCGCCGGCCGCGCCTTCCACCTGCGCGTTGGTAGAGGTTTCCCGCTCCGCATCACCCGTCGCGTCCGAGCCCGGAGGCGGGGTGGCCACCGGTTCCTGGCCTCTGGCGTCGGCCTCGACCGAGCCGACTGTTCGGCGGAGCCACTGCTTGATCCGTGAAAGGCTCATGCTGGCGTTCGATCCGAACTCTAACGCGGCGCCCGGGAGGCGTGCTTCTCTGACCGCCGCCGGGGGCCCCGGTCACGGGGCCCCCGGTCGGTGAACGGCGCTTTCAGGCGGCGGGCTCGACCACCCACCGCACCCGATCAGGGCGTCGTCGACTTCAGAGCCGTGATCAGGTTCGCGACGTCCGGCGTTCCGAGGCCGGTCGCCGGATCCCAGCCGGTCGCCGCGTCGTAGCCCGTCACACCGGCGAACGAGTTGTTGCCCGCGCTGATGTCGTGGAACGCCGAGGCGTACGCCACCGGGTTCGCAGCGATCTGGTAGAGCCGCGGCGCGAGGAACCCGAGCGAGCCGTCGGCGTCGTTCGCGAGCGCGTCGATCGCGGCCCACTGCGGGGTCGCGGCGCTCGTGCCGCCGATGATCGCCCAGCCGGCCCCCGCCGGGTCGAAGCTCTCGTACACCAGGATCGCACTCACGAGCGCGGCGTTGTAGGAGACGTCGGGCAGCCCACGGGTCCCCGACGGGTCAGTGATCCCGGCGCCGCTCTGGAACGCCGGCTCCGGGAAGATCGTGCTGAACCCGCCGCCGCCCGAGCCGCAGCAGTCGTTCCAGGCAGCCTCGGGCTGGTAGCTCGAGATCGTCGGCGGCGGCGCCGCGATCTCCGTCCCGCCCACCGAGATCACGTTCGGGCTGGCCCCCGGGTACGTGACGGTGGCGAACGGATAGGGATTCATCTGCTTGTCGACGTTCTGCGCCCCGGTGTCGCCGGTGGCGAAGAACGCGCTCACGCCCTCGGACGCAGCCTGCGCATACAGGCCGTCGAGCCGGTTGACGACAGCGTCGTTGTGGAACGACTGCTCGGTCGCTGCGAAGCTGTCCGACCAGATCGTCCCGATGTGGTTCGAGAGCGCCCAGCTCTGGGCGTTCTGGAGGTTCTGGAGCCCCTGCACGCCCTCGGTCTCGGCGTTCGGGGTCACGACGAGCGCGATGCCCGCGCCCGGCGCCATTGCGTGGGCCCACTCGACGTCGAGCGTCGTCTCGTACGCCCAGTTGATCTGGGCGGCGAAGTTCTTGTTCTTCGCCGCGGCCTGGCCGGCGTGCTGGTACGGGTACGTCGGCTTCCCCTCGGGCGTGTAGATCGTGAATGACGGCGGCGCCGGCAGCCCGTACGCCGTGTCGAACGTCTGGAGGTCCGACTGGATCGTCGGGCTCCCGAACGAGTCGAAGATCACGATCGTCTGGCCCGTGCCGGTGTCACCGCCGGCGTAGACGGGGTTGAAGTCGTACTGGTTGCGGATGTCGCTCGGCCCGTAGCAAGCCTGCACGGCACCACCCGTCGCCGCCTGACACTGTGCGCTCGTCGGCGGTGTGGCCGCGGAGCTTGTCGAGACCCGCGGCCCGACGACGGCGAGCGGGCCGACCGCCGCACCGAGGGCCGACCCCCCGGCACCCGCGGTCGCCAGGAGCAAGGCGACACTGGACGTAAGTCCCAGCACCCACCGTCGTACGGAGATCCGGAGCATGAACGCCTCCTTCTGTGATCGTGTTGTCGTTCGTCCAGGCCACCGAAACGAGCCGCCCCCCGACCCGGGCAGCCTGACGAGCCTCCGAATTGAGCGAGGTCAGTCGCCGGCGGGGCGCGGGGCACGCGAAAGCGTCTCCACAAGTCGGGCGTTCCTGGCCATCTCGGCGTCATACCCAGTCGTCGCCATTCGATTCCGGCCCCGGCTGGGAGCAGTCCGGGCGCCCGCCGACGACTCCTGTCGACGGCTTGCTCGGATGCATGCAGTGGTGTGCGGCGAGCTCAGGCCGTCGTGGCCGGGAGGAGATGCCTGAGCGCCAGCCCAAGCCACGTGTAGGCATGCGCACTCCAGAGCTCCGTCGAGTGCCCGCCGGGGTAGACCGCGAACACATGGGGCACGCGGGCCCGGGTCAGCTCCGCGTTCAGTTCGCGGTTGTCCCGGGCGAACCGCGCATCCTGTCTGCCGACGTAGAAGGCGAGGAAGGTCGGATAGCGGTGAAACTGCTTCACGAGGGTGCTCACCAGCGTGTGCACCCTCGCCGCGACGTTCGCAGCCCGCGAGCCGAGATCGAGCACCTTCTTGCCGGTCGGGTCGGTCGGCTCGAAGTAGCCGCTCCACGACTCGACGACCGAGAAGGTCTGGGGGTGGTGGAGGCCGAGGTTGCTGGCGCCGTAGCCTCCGGCCGACACGCCGACGAGCGCCCGCCCGCCGCGGGAGGCGATCGTCCGGAAGTGACTGTCGATGTATGCCGGCAGCTCGTCCGCGAGCGCGGTCCCCCAGTTGTGGCCCGGTCCCCAGTCGAGGTACTCGGGATCTCCGTCGATCCTCCTCGTCCCCTGGGGGATCACCAGGATCGCCTGCCGCCGCGCCCGGTCGAGAGCCTGTCCGACCCAGGCGAGGCTCTTGTAGGAGGTGGGACCGGCGGGAAGCCCGTGGAGGAAGTAGATCACGGGGTAGCGATGGCGGCCCGTGCCGTAGCCGGCCGGCAGCCTGACCAGGAAGTGCAGCCGGGTGTCGAGAGCATCCGAGTGAAACGCTCCGACCGTCGTGCGGGCGGTGCTCGCTGCTCGCAGGCGGCGCTCGCCGCGTCCGCGGGCGCTCGCGACGGCGAAGCCGACTGCTGCGGTGACGAGCGCCAGGAACAGGAGCCCGAGGAGAGCTGGACGCCCGCTCCCCGCGCCCCTCGTCAACCGGAAGGTCACGGGGAGGTCGCGAAACCGATGCAGTGGCCCGGGCGGTCGTCAGCGCTCATCGGGCAAGTGAACAGCACCGCGATGAACGTCGTTTGAGCAAACCCTGAGAACGTACCAGCGCGCTACGCGCCGGCCGCGCCCCCGCACCACCGCGCCACCGCACCAAGGCCGAACGGATGGTGCACGAGGGGTCAGGCGGTCAGGTCGGGTGCGGCCGGGACCGCCTGCCGGGGCCGAGGCTCGACCCGGCCGGCGGCCACGGCCTCCTCACGGGCGGCACCGGCCTCGAGCCGGCCCGGGTCGTCGCGGACGAGGGCGGCTGCGCCGATCACGGTCGACGCGAAGGCGACGAGCCTGACCAGGCCGAGCGTTCCCCCCGGCAGCTCCTCGTGGAAGAGCAGGATGCCGGCGACGATCGGGAGCGAGTTCGTAAGCAACGTGGTCGTACCCGCCGTCTCGAGTGCTCCTCCGCGCTGGAAGCCGAACTGCAGCGCGACGAAGGCGGCGCCGTGGGCGAGCAGGACGAGCGGCACGAGCACGAGCCAGCCTCCCGTGAACGTCGCGGCCTTGGTGGCGACGTCACCCGCGGCGTAGAGGGTGCCGGCAGCGACACCGAGGCCGGCTCCGGCGGCTAGCCGCGAGCCCTGGAGCGTCATCAGGGCGGCGACCGCGCCGGAGACGGCGAGCCAGGCGGCGAGGGCGCCGATTCCGGGAGGGGCCGCCGTCACCGCCCCGCCTGCGAGCGAGACGCCGAGCAACAGGAGGCCCGAGCCTGAGAGGGCCACGGCCGCCCAGTGGCGGCGCGTGACGATCTCGCCGCGGCGGCGGGCGAGAGCCGCGAGGATGCCGATGCCACCGGCGGAGACCGCCTGGACGAGCGAGAGCGGCGCCAGGGCGAGCGCGGCGACGTAGAGCGCCCAACCGCCGAGGCCGACAACGAAGCCGGCGAGCCAGGCGAGGTCGCGGAAGAGCGAGCGAAGCGAGGCGAGCGGATGCCTCAGCGAGAGCGGCGGCAGCTCATGAGCGGCGCCGTGCTGCGCGATCCATCCCCAGTTGAGGGCGAACGCCGAGGCCAGCGCCAGCGTCAGTCCCAGTGCGGTGCTCACCGGCGTCCTCCCTGGAAGGGGAGATAGGCCTCCGCGGCGAGGGCGGCGATGCCGACGCGCGGCAGGTCGCGCCGGTGCTCGTAGACGATGAAGCGCCGCTCCCAGCTCGGGAAGAACTTGCGGTTGAAGGCGAGCAGGTTGTCGAGCTGGAAGTGACCCTTGAGGGAGAGCAGCGCCCGCCGCTGGACCTGCTGCGCCGGCGTCAGCTCCGCCTCCGGAGCGAGCAGGGCGGCGAACGGGGAGAAGTTGAGCGACACGTGGTCGTGCCCCGAGGCCCGCGCCCATTCGATCGCCTTGCAGATAAGCCATTCGTTGAAGCCGTTCGGCGTCGCCCGGCGACGGGGCATGGACGAGAGCGACAGGGCGTGGCCTGCCGAGGAGATCGCGAAGTGCAGGAAGCCGTCCGCGCTCCCGTCGGGGGCGTAGCCGACGACGAAGACGGCGTCCTCGTCCCCGAGGCCGAAGAGCGCGTCGAGCGCCATCACGAAGCCGCGCTCCGGCGCCTTGCCGCGCCATTCCGCGGCAACCGCCTCGAGCTCGAGGCGGAGGTCCGGAGCTATCTCGCTCGGGCACATGACCTCGGCCCGGTACCGGGCGTCGCCCAGCCGGTTGACCGACTGGCGGACCTTCCGGATCGCCCGGCCCTCGAGCGAGAAGGTGCGGGTGTCGACGATCGCCTCGTCTCCGTGGTAGAGGGAGCGAAGCCCATGGGCCGCGTAGACGGGCAGCCAAGACTCCGAGGCGCCGAGGATCGCGAGCCGCCAGTCGCGTTGCCTCGCATAGCCGGTGAACCGTGCGATGAGTGCGCCGCCCTGCTCGCGCGGACCGATCGGATCGCCGGAGACGATCGCGACCCCGCCGACGACGCGGTAGGCGAGAAACGAAGACTCGTCCTCGGAGAAGAAGTACGACTTGTCGGCCCGCAGCACGAACGGCGCGAGGGTGTCGGAGCCCCAGGCGTGGACGAGGCTGCACGCCAGGGCGCGCTCGCGGTCCTCCTGCACGACGCCGTGGCGCCAGGGGGCGAGCCAGCCCTCGACGACCCAGAGGACGCCCACCGCACCGAGCAGGGCGAGCGAGAGCGGGAACCACGTTCCGAACGAGCCTGCGAAGTGGGGGGAGCCGCCGAGCTCCAGGCCGAGCAGCCCGTGCCCGAGCTCGTGGACGGCGAAGCCGAGGCCGAAGGGCCGGTCGGCGGCGAGCCGGTTGAGCCACATCGCCGCCGTCCCGTACACGGCGACGGCGGCGGCCAGGATCAGGGCGCGACCGAGGACACGATGACGCGCGCTCGCGTCGCCGGGCCGGTCGAAATCGGCTCGCCGCGCGATCAGGAGCACGAGCACGACGGCGGAGGCGAGCGTGCCGTCGTTGAGGCCGTGGAGGATGTGCAGCAGCGTCGAGAGCCCGGCGACTGCGGTCGCCACCTGCCAGGCGCGGTGGCGCCGCCTCGCAAGGCCGCGGGCCGCGGCGAGCAGCGCGATCGCGGCGAGCGCGGCCGCAGCCCGGGCGAGCGAGCCGGCCGCGTCCGGCGTGAGCGGCCGGAGGATGCCGGAGTCGCTTCCCGGCAGGATCGCGTGGAGCAGGTCGAGAGCTCCGGCTGCGGCAACGGCGAGCGCGACGACCGGGGCCGCAGACCGTGCCGTGCGCGGCCGTGCGCTGAGCGCGGTGGCGGCGCCGACGAGCAGTGCGGGGAGGTAGACGGCCTTCATCCGCGCCGTGTCGTCGAGAGCGTCGCGAAGCGAGATCTGCCGGACGACGGCAACCGAGAGCCCCGTCTCCAGGTAGACGAAGAGGGCGACGGCGAGGCCGAGCAGGAGCGCCGCGGTCATCCGCTCGAGGCGGGCCCAGCGGGCCGAGAGCCCGATGACGAGCCCGGCCGCGCCCCAGACGAGGGTGAACCAGAGGAGCGAGGCGGCGTCGTGGCGCGAGAGCTCGTCGAGCGGAAGCGCCTCGGCGATCCGCGGGCCCGGGAGCGCCGGCCCGGTCAGGTAGAGCCACCCGACCGCGACGGTCGAGAGCAGCACCGCGAGGGGAAGCGGCACCACCCTACGCATCGCCGAGCCTCGCGGATGCGGCGAGGTAGGCGCGGGCAGCGTTGCCGCGCCAGAGCGCCCAGTTGTGACCGCCGCGGACGAGGAAGAACCGGTGCGGGATCCCGGTCTCCCCGAGCTCGCGGGCGAAGCTCGCGTTCTGGGAACGGAACGGATCCTGCGAGCCGCTGTAGAACCAGAAGTATGTATCGGCCACGCGCAGCCGGGCCGCGGCGGCGTGGACGGTGCTGAGCGGCGAGTTCTGCGCGAGGAGCGCGGGGCGGTGCCCGAAGATCGCTCCGAGGTCGTCGGCTCGCATGTAACCCGACCAGCTCTCGACCGTCGAGAACTCGCCCGGATGGTGCACGGCGATGTTGACTGCCCCGTAGCCGCCCTCGGAGAGCCCCGCCAGCACCCGGCCGCGGCCGCTTCGGATCGTGCGGTAGCGGCTGTCGATCACCCGAACGACGTCACGCGCGAGGAACGTCTCCCACGCCTCGTTGCGGCCGATGCCGTTCGCCCACTCGGTGTCGGCGAACGTGCCCGTCGAGCCGAAGGGCATCACGAGGATCATCGGGCGGGCGCGATGGAGCGCGACGAGCTCGTCCTCGACGACTCCCATTCGAACCGTGTCGATGAATGCGTCGGGTCGCCCCGGAGACCCGTGCAGGAGATACATCACCGGGTAGCGGCGGCTCGGATGCGAGGTGTAGCCGGGTGGGAGATAGACGTCGACGAGCTGCCGGCGGCCGCCGAGCGCAGGGCTCGTGACGTAGAGGCGCGTGCTCGTCCCGCGGACCCTGACGTACGCCGGGTCGCGGGGCGGTGCGAAGCCGCGATACACCCAGTAGTTGTCGACGTAGCGGTAGACGCCGAGCAGGCCGACCGCGACGGCTGCAAGGACGAGCGTCACGATCGCCGTAGGCCCGAACCGTCCGGAGAGCGCCTTCGGCAGAAGCCGTCTGGCCGCCTCCGGAGCGAGCGTGTAGGTCATGCCGAAGGTCTACGCCGCCGTGGTGGATCGAGCCATCCGTTGCCGAGACGGTCCGGGGGGCGGGCCGACGGGTCGATGGGAGGATGACCGGAATCATCCCTCCGATCCTCCGATCGGCTCCTCCGGGCAGGCCGGGCGCCGCCTAACGTGAACGGGTGACGTCGGCGGCCGCGCTCCTCTCGAGCATCGCCCTGCTCCCCGGGTTTCACACCATCCTCAGCGGACCCGGCGGGGGCACCGTGCTCGGCGGCACGTTCCCCGGCAGCCAGCGGGCCGGCTTCGTCTACCTGCCTCCCGGGTTCGATCCGTCGAGTCGCTACCCGGTCGTGTACCTGTTGCACGGCCTGCCGGGCTCGCCGAGCGAGTTTCTGTTCGGAACGCGGCTCGCGAGCTTCGCCGACGACGGGATCGCGGCGGGCAAGCTCATTCCCTTCATCGCGGTGGCCCCGGCCGCCGGGCCGGATCAGGGCTACGACGGCGAATGGGCGGGGCCGTACGAGAAGGAGGTCATCGACGACGTCGTGCCCTGGGTGGACAGCCATCTGCCGACGATCGCGACCCGCGCCGGCCGGACGATTGCCGGCCTCTCCGCCGGCGGCTACGGGGCGTTCGACATCGCCCTGCGCAATCCCGGCGTGTTCGGGACGGTCATGTCGTGGAGCGGCTACTTCCATCCGCTGCTCGACGGGCCGTTCAAGGGCGCGACGCGCGAGGTGCTCGACGCGAACGACCCGACTCTGCTCGCCCGGCACGACCGGGATGAGCTCCTCCGCTCGAGGACCAGGTTCTTCGTCTCGACCGGGCCGTACCACAGCCACTGGTTCACCCCGGCCGACACGTTCGCCTTCGCACGCGAGCTCAACTCGCTCGGCCTGCCCGTGAAGCAGCTCGCCTATCCGGAGCTCAAGGGTGAATGGCGAGCCCAGCTCGACGCCGGGCTCGACTGGGCCCTCGCCCCGGCGACGCCGTGACCCGGCGGCGAGGGCCGGCCCGTTGCCGCTCACCGGCCCGTCTGCGCTGGGCGCAGCTCAGGCCTGCGGCAGAATCGTCGTGACGGTCGTGCCCGCGCCGGGCGCAGAGACGATGTCGAGGTGCCCGCCGATCGCCTCGATTCGCTCGCGCTGCGAGAGCAGCCCGATGTGTGCGTCGCCGACATAGGCGCTGATCGCGGAGACGTCGAAGCCGACGCCGTCGTCCTGCGCCGTGAGCACGACGGTCCCGTTCGTGTGCGAGAGGGTGAGCGTGACCCTCGATGCCTTCGAGTGCTTCACCGCGTTGGCGAGAAACTCGCGCGCCGCGTTGAACAGGACGGCCTCGTTCGGATACCGCTGCGGGTAATCGACGTACAGGTCGATGTCGAAGCCACCCCGGCGGCTCGCACGCTCCGCGGCGGCCTGCAGGGCCTTCTCGAGGCCGCCCTGGTCGAGGACGTGGGGGTGGAGCTCGAAGATCGCCCCTCTCAGGTCCTCCAGGGTGTCGGTGAGGGCCCCGCGTGCCCGCTCGAGCTCGGGGGCGGGAGCCACCGCCTTCGCCTCCTCGATGTCCTGCCGCGCCGCGAGGAGGCTCTGGATGGCGTGATCGTGGAGCCCTTCGGCGAGCAGCCGGCGCTCGTGCTCCTCGGCGTTCATGACCTCGGCCAGGAGGAGCCTCCGCCCTCGTGCCAGCCTGACCAGGTCATGCGTCCGCCGGTCGAGCAGAGCGGAGAGGAGCGTCGCCGCGGCGCCCATCCACGCCAGGTAGCCGCTCTGGACTGCGACGAAGCTCGCCGCGTGCGGCAGATGCCGCGCGGGGTGGGTCAACGCCTGGATGTCATAGGCGAGCACCACGCCGATGCTCACGGCGGCGGTGATCCGCCAGCCGAACCGGACGGCGACGGTAAACGGGATCAGGAAGAACGCGAGCCGCGCCTCCGAGTAGGCGCCGCCCGAGAGGAACGCGAGCACGCTGATCGCGACCACGTCGACCGTGGTCAGGATGAGGACCGTCCGGCGGCTGACGCTGCCCCAGTAGGCCCAGCCGAGCGCCGCGAGCGCGTAGACGAAGACGACGGTGGCGGCGACGCGGAAGCTCGACCTCGTCGGGTTCGGATGCGGAAGTGTCTCGGCCGCGACGATCAGCACGACCGCCGCGATCCGCAACCAGGCGACGCCCCGCTCCGCGGCGGATACCAGATCCCTCTCCGGCGCTTCCACCTACTCGATCAGCCGCTTGCGTATAGCCTCCGCGACCGCGGCCGCCCGATCGGACACGCCGAGCTTTTCGTACACATGCTGGGCGTGGGTCTTGACCGTCGTGACGCCGAGGTAGAGCGTGGCGGCAATCTCCGGAAACGACTTGCCGTCGGCCATCAGGCGGAGGATCTCACGCTCGCGCTCCGTCAGCACCGGCCCGGCGCTCGGCGCCCGCAGCCTGATCTCGCCGACCAGCGCGGCCGCGATCTCGGCGGGCAGGACGGACTCGCCCCTGGCGACGGCGAGCACCCCGTCCAGGATCTGCTCGCGGCTCGACTCCTTCGGCAGGAACCCGGCGGCGCCGGCCTGGAGCGCCTCGTAGACCACGCTGCTCTCGTTGTGGGCCGAGAGAATCAGCACGCGGCTCGGAATGCCGTCGCGCCTGACCGCGTGCGTCACGGCGATCCCGTTCATGCCGGGGAGCATGTAGTCGAGCAGGACGACGTCCGGCTGGAGCCTCGCCGTCTCCTCGAGCGCGCCGCGTCCGTCCTCGGCTTCGGCAACGACCTCGACGAACGCGCTCCCCTGCAACGCGCGAACGACGCCCTCCCGGAACACCGGGTGATCGTCGGCCACGATCACGCGCACGTGCTGGTCACGCTCGGAGATGTAGCGGATCCTATGGGCCGGCTGCCTGCCCCGGCCGGTGGCGGAAACGCCGCCGGGACGCAGCGACTGAGACTCGGGCCCGCCGGCGGCAGGCCCGGTCGGTCCGAGCGCGCACTCCGGGATCAGCTCGGTAGTCATCGTCGTGCTCAGTATCCCGGCCTGCCGGGGGGCCAGATGGAGGATTGGAGGGATGATCTTGGTCTTCCCGGAGAATCCGCCCGAACGGACACGCGTGTTTCCAGGGGAACGGATGGCCGGCGAAGCGTGCCCGGAGTGGATCGCCCGCCGCAGCCTCAACCCGGTGCCGTCGGGAGGACAGTCGGCTTCTGGGAGGCGCTGCACGAGGCGTCGACCCAATCCGGCCACGGCGCGCACCGCGCGCACCTAGGATCCGCGTCACAGGCAACCACGGTGAGCGAGTCGGCTGTGACATATCAACGGTTGGCGTGCCGGTGACGGCGCAGCGCGTATGAGCGAGGTAGCGGCGGGCGCCGTCTCCGAGGAGAACAGGTCCGGCAACTCCCGGCTGGCCCTGCTGTTGGCGATGGCGATGTTCGTGCTCGTCGTCGACACGTCGCTGATGAACGTGTCGATCTCGGCGGTCGTGGCGGATCTGCACACGACGGTGAGTGGGGTGCAGTCGGCGATCGCGCTCGAGGCGCTCGTGTCGGCGGCGTTCATCCTGATCGCCAGCAAGGTCGGCGATCTGATCGGCCGCAAGCGCGCCTATGTGATCGGCCTGCTGGCCTACGCGGTCGGCGCGTTCGCGATGACGGTTGCCCAGAGCCTGACGGCGATCATCATCTTCTGGGCGATCATCGGCGGGCTGGGCGCTTCGCTGCTGCTGCCCGCGATGCAGTCGCTGATCCACGGCAACTTCGAAGGTGCTGCGCGAACGCAGGCCTACGCGCTCGTCGGTGCCGCGGCTGCGATCGCCGCCGCCGTCGGGCCGCTGCTCGGCGGCTTCGTGACGACGTATCTGTCCTGGCGCGTCGGGTTCGGGCTCGAGGTCGTGGTGATCGCGGTTGTGTTGTCCCAGATCAAGCTCGTCAAGGACGTCGCCTACGAGGGTTCGCGGCAGATCGATTTCGTCGGCGCGTTCCTGTCCGTTGTCGGGATGGGCGGCCTCGTGCTCGGGATCCTCGTCTGGCAGGAAGGAGGCGAGGCCGTCGGGTTGCTGATCGGGATCGGGGCGGCCGCGATGGCGCTCCTCGCGTACTGGCTGGTACGGCGCAAGCGTGAGGGGAAGGTCACCCTGCTCGATCCGGGCCTGTTCCGGTTTCCGCACTTCAGGATCGGGATCTCCCAGCAGATGATGCAGCAGATCACGCTCGGCGGAGCCATGATCGCGCTGCCGATCTTCCTGCAGATGACGCTCGAGTACAACGCGATGCAGGCGGGGCTCTCCCTCGCCCCGCTCTCCCTGAGCATGTTCGGAGTCGCGCTGCTCGCAGGGCGAAAGGCAGGCGGGCGTCGCCCGAGCAACATCGTCCTCGCCGGGTTTGTCCTGACCTCCGTCGGGATGGCGGTGATCATCCCGATCGTCCCCCGCACGGACAGCGGCTGGGCGCTGGTCGTCCCGCTGCTGATCACAGGCTCTGGGCTGGGGCTGCTCGTGTCGCAGCTGAACAACTACACGCTGTCGCCGATCGAGGAGGAGCGGGTCAGCGAGGCCGCCGGCGTGAACTCCGCGGCGGGATCCTTCGGGCTCTCGTTCGGGTTGGCGATGGCCGGCGGGCTGATGCTCGCATTCCTCGCCTTCGACTTCACCCACCTGGTCAACGAGAGCAAGGTGATCCCTCCTGCGCAGCAACAGCAGATCTCCGACCGCCTCGAGCACGACGCCGAGGTGATGAGCAACGCTCAGCTGGCACCACTGCTCAAATCGGAGCCGGAGGATGTCCAGGCGGAGATCCTTCGCATCAACAAGCAGGCACGAGACCGCTCCCTCCAGGTGGCCCTGCTCGTGCCGCTCCTCGCCGGCCTCATCGGCATCTTCAACGCCTTCCGGATGAGACGCCTGCCCGATCCGTTACCGGCGAGCTCCAGCGAGGGGCTAGCTCTCGGCTAGCCCGAGCCGGGCCCTCGAGTTTCAGCGTGATCGTTTCTCCACACCGGTGGTTCGCGGCGCCGGTTGACCGGCCGATCGCAGACCTCGCAGCACGCCGAACATGATCGCGAGGCGGGCGCGCCCGTGAGAACCGGCAACGGGCCGCGGCCGACGCAGCTCGAGCGGTGGGTTCCCGGCGTTCGAGTGGTCAGGCGTTACCAGCCTGGCTGGCTTCGGTTCGACCTCATCGCCGGCATCGTCCTGGCGGCGATCCTGGTGCCCCAGGGCATGGCGTATGCGGAACTGGCCGGGTTGCCGGCCGTGAACGGGCTCTACACCACCATGTTCTGCCTGGTCGGGTATGCGCTCTTCGGCCCTTCGCGGATCCTCGTGCTCGGGCCTGACTCGTCGCTCGGCCCGCTGATCCTTCTCGCCATCCTCCCCCTCGCGATCGCCAACGATCCCGGCGACCTCGTCGCCCTGGCCGGGATGCTCGCGCTGCTCGTCGCAGCGATCGAGATCGGGCTCGGGCTCGGCAAGCTGGGGTTCGTCGCAGACCTCCTCTCCAAGGAGGTCCAGGTCGGCTACATGGTCGGCCTCGGCATCACGATCATCGTGGGTCAGCTCCCGAAGCTCTTCGGCTTCTCGACGGATGCAGACAAGTTCCCCGAAGAGGTACGTGCCTTCTTCGCCGGGCTCGATCAACGCAACAGCTACACGCTGGCTGTCGGCCTCGCAGGGCTCGCCTTGCTGTTGATCCTGCCGCGGTTCACGCGACGCATCCCGGCTGTGCTCATCACCGTCCTCCTTTCGATCCTGGCGGTCTCGGTCTTCGATCTGAAGGACCACGGCGTGGCGACCGTCGGCTCGTTGCCGAAGGGTTTGCCCTCGCCCGAGTTTCCGTCGGTATCCCTGAGCGACATCGGCGCGCTGCTCGCCGCCGCGGTCGGGATCACCCTCGTCTCGCTCGCGGACACGATCGCGACCTCGACAAGCTTTGCCGCTCGCCGGGGGGATGAGGTCGACGCGAGCCAGGAGATGATCGGTATCGGCGCCGCCAATGCTCTTGCCGGGCTCTTCCAGGGGTTCCCGGTCTCGACGAGCGGTTCGCGCACGGCGGTCGCCGAGCAGAGCGGGGCGAAGAGCCAGGTGACCGGGCTCGTTGGCGCGGTGCTCGTGGGGACGATGCTCGTCTTCGTACCGAACCTGCTCGCCAACCTCCCGAACTCGGCGCTGGCCGCGATCGTGATCGCCGCTGCACTCTCGCTGATGGACATCGCGAGCCTCGCGACGTTCCTGCGCGTGCGTGGGTCGGCTTTTGGGCTGGCGCTGACCGCCACCCTGGGTGTCGTCCTCTTCGGCGTCCTCGAAGGGATCCTGATCGCCGTCGCGCTCTCGATCCTGATCTTCTTCAAGCGCAACTGGTGGCCAACCGGCCAGGTCCTCGGACGGGTCGCCTCGCTCGAGTCGTGGCACGGCATCGATGTCTATCCGGACGCCGAGCAGGTACCCGGCGTCGTCGTCTTCCGCTGGGAAGCGCCGCTATTCTTCGCGAACGCCACCATGTTCCGGCAGGCGGTTCGCAGATTGATCGACAGCTCGGACGCCGGCTGGATCGTGATTCAGTGCGAGGCGATCACCGGCATCGACGTCACAGCGGCCGACATGCTCGAGCAGCTCGACACCGAGCTGAACCAGCGCGGCGTGCACATGGTGTTCGCCGAGCTGCGCAGCCGCGTTTACGAGCTCGTAACGCGCTACGGCCTCCTCGAGGCGCTGGACCCGGGGCACTTCTACACCTCGATCGACGCCGCCCTCGCCGGCATCGCTGCGCCAGACCGGGCGGCCAGCGTCGGGGAACATCGCGGCTAGGCGGAAGAACCGGCGGCGATCGCGTCACAGCAGCGCGACTCC
Organism: uncultured Actinomycetota bacterium; assembly: GCA_963743675.1. Taxonomy (GTDB): domain Bacteria; phylum Actinomycetota; class Thermoleophilia; order Gaiellales; family Gaiellaceae; genus PALSA-600. The sequence continues at coordinate 240,251 of CAVURE010000021.1, read as the reverse complement.
ATCGCCGATGAGCACCACGGCGATGACGACGAGCGCGCAGACGGTCACGGGACGCCGGCGGCGTGTCAGCCACTCGAGAGTGAGGTCGAGCCGGCTGACTGCCCATTGCCCGAGCAGGAGATAGGCGACGACCGGCACCCAGACGAGGACGGTCGCGATGGCCGAGTACCAGACGACGAGTGCCGGCTCGTTGGCGCCGGTCACGCCCGAGGCTGAGATCGAGGCGGAGGCGAGAGCGGTGAGCACGAGGCGCTTCGGGCCCCCGATCCCGAGCAGCAACCCGGCGATCAGGGCCGTGAAGGGGCGTATGTGACCGAGCCGCTCCAGAAGCTCCTGCGACCGGCCGCTCGAGCCGGCCTCCTGCGCCGAACTGGGCGGGCGACGATAGACGGCGACCGCAAGGCACAGGAGTGCGATGCCGAGCGCGAGCTGGAGCAGCCCCTCGAACCTCGGGTGGCTCGTCTCGTGGGAGGGAAAGGAAGCTTCTCCCACGATGACCAGAACGGCGCACGCGAGGAGCTGACCGAGAACGACGCCGACCCCGAAGCCGAGTGCTCTCAGGCGGCCGGTGCGCAAGACGGCGATCGTCGCGGCGAAGCCGAGAGGGCTGAGCGCTGCGATCAGCGCGTACGGGATGAGGTGTGCCGCTTCGTCTGTCACAGGCGCGAGCCCCCCTTTCTTGAGCTCGCGCAGAGCTTGGCCGGAGGGCTCGCGTCGATACGGCTCGCGACGAGGCGAATGCGCTCAGAGTCGGCAAGGCACTGCATCCGAGCATTCTCGGCCGTCCAGGGCCCCGTCCGCCTCGTCCGGGGAGCATGATCCGGCGCTGAGCCGATCCGCGGCCATCCGGGAGCAGGACGCGTGCATCGGCGACACCCGGCCCGGCGCGGACACCTGATGGCGCCCCTTGCCGGGCCGTCAGGCCTCAGGCCCGCGCCTGCGGGCCGGAGCCCGGACAACAGGGCGTGTCGGCGTCGCGGGGCCTGTGCGAAGATCGTCGCCTCGCTGCAACCAGTCGACACCTTTCCGCCCTAGCCGAAGGAGCGAGGACTCCCAGCTCGCGATGATCGTCCCGAGGACGACGAACACATCGGGCGGCCGCTCATGAGGGCTGATCGGTCGCCGGCGCGCGTCCGTCGTCTCCTGCCGGTCGCCGAGTGGCTGCCTCGATACGACCGCAGCTGGCTGCGCGGCGACCTGACGGCGGGGATTGCGGTGACGGCGCTCGTCGTGCCGAAGAACCTCGGCTACGCGGGCATCGCCGGAGTGCCGCTGGAAAACGGGTTGTATGCGGCGGCGGCCGGCGCGATCATCTACGCGCTCTTCTGCACCTCGAAGCAGATCTCGACGGGCCCGAGCTCGTCGCTCGCCGCAGTTGCCGGTGGCGCAGTGCTCGTGACCAAGCTCGGCGGTCAGGAGGCGGCGCAGCTCGTCGCTGCGATCACCCTGGTCACGGGCGCGCTCTTCCTGCTCCTGGCTCTGTTTCGGATGGGGTGGATCGCGCAGTTCCTGTCGAAGGCGGTGATCACCGGGTTCCTCGCGGGCGCCGCGGTCGATGTGACGATCGGCGAGCTGCCCAAGCTGACGGGGACGTCGGCGAGCGGCGACAGCGCCTGGCGAGAGCTTGCGACCTGGATCCAGGGTCTTGCTGAGATCCACTGGCCGACCCTGGTCGTCGGCCTCGGCTCCCTCGGTGTGATTCTCGGGTTGCGGTTCGCGGCTCCCGCGGTTCCGGGGGCACTCGTGCTGGTGGTCGGCGGCCTGATCGCATCGGGGCTGTTCGACCTGGGCGCTCATGGTGTTGCGCTCGTCGGTCACGTTCCGCGCGGCTTGCCGAGCCCGGCGCTTCCCGACTGGGATCTCGTCAGGACCCACCTGTCGACGATCGGCATCGCCTCGGCCGCGCTGCTGCTGATCGGGTTCTCCCAGACGGCCGGTGACGCGAGGGCCTTCGCGACGCGGCACCGCTACCGCATCGACGTGAACCAGGAGTCGGTGGCGCAGGGCATGGCCAACATCGGGGCCGGGGTGTTTCAGGGGATGCCGGTGTCGACGAGCCTGTCTGCCAGCTCGCTGAACGAGTCGGCCGGCGCGCGCACGCCGGTCGCCTCGCTGATCACCGGCGGCCTCGTGCTGCTGACGCTGATCGTTCTGGCGCCGCTCTTCTCGGCTCTCCCGAAGGCCGTCCTCGCAGCGGTGATCATCGACGCGGTCGTCTTCGGGATGATCGATGCCGGTGAGTTGCGGCGCCTGCGCCGGGTGGCGAGGGTCGACTTCTGGATTGCGGTCGCGGCGATTCTCGGCGTGCTCAGTGCCGGAGTCCTCTTCGGCGTCGCGATCGGTGTTGTTCTCTCGCTCGGCTGGCTCATCTATGTTGCGACCTCGCCGCGGATGCCCGCCCTGGGCCGTCAACCCGGCGGCGAGGCGTTTCGTGAGCTCGACGAGCACCCCGGTGACGAGACCTTCCCGGGCATCGCCGTCTTGCGTCTCGACAGCGGCCTCTTCTTCGCGACCGCCGAGGCGCTCGACGACCGCGTCCGCGCACTCATCCGGGAGAGTGCGCCGCGACTGCACGCGCTCGTCCTCGACCTCGAGGGCGCCGATTTCATCGACTCTCAGGGAGCGGCGAAGCTGGCCGAGCTCCACCACGTGGCCGACGCGGACGGCGTTGCGCTTCGGCTGGCCCGGGTCAAGCCGCAGGTCTTGACCGTCCTCGACGCCGACGGGATGGTGGCGAGACTCGGCGCCGACCGGATCCATGGAAGCGTCGATCAGGCAATCGGGGCACAGCTTGCCGACGACGCCCGACACCGGATTCGGGCCGGGTCGGACGCCTGACCGGCGGCGTCGAGCACCCATCGCCGGCAACCGCGCGCCCCGCCCTCGGCACGGTGGCGGGAGCCTCCGGCCCTGTGGCGTCCGAGTGGCGTCCGAGTGGCGTCCGAGTGGTCTCGCGCGGGGAAACTCCGGGGCTGCCAGCAGGTATTGTCGGCACGGCGATCGTATCGTCGTTCCTGTCTGTTTTGCCAACTACGACCTGGGAGGCAGCGGTGTTACTCGCATACACGTTTGGCCAGGCGATGTGGACGATGTTCGTCTTCTTCATGTGGGTCCTGTGGTTCTGGCTCCTGTTCACCGTCTTTGGCGATCTCTTCCGGCGGCATGACATCAGCGGCTGGGCGAAGGCCGGCTGGACGTTCTTCGTGATCATCCTGCCGTTCCTCGGGATCTTCATCTACCTGATCGCCGAGGGTAAGGGCATGGGCGAGCGGAGCGTGAAGCGCGCGCAGGAGGGTCAGGCGCAGATGGATAGCTACGTCCGGTCTGTGGCCACTTCGGGGAGTGCGACCGATCAGATCGCCAAGGGCAAGGAACTGCTCGATAGCGGCGCGATCAGCCAGGCCGAGTTCGACCAGCTGAAAGCGAAGGCGCTGGCCGTGTAGCGGCCGGTCATCACGCCTGTGACACCTCCTTGGCCTTGAGCATCGCCGAGAGCTAGGAGCGCGCTCGGCCGGGCCCGCCAGATCGACTACGCCGGTAGCTCCACGTCTCGATCGATCTGATGTTCGACCGACCGGGCGTCGCCCGAGCAGTTCGGGCTCCTACCGGGCCAGACAGCGACGGACCGAGGACCGGATCCGGCCCTGCGGCGAGCTCCGTCAACCCGCATTGCCCGGAGTGGATCAAGTCCGCGCCGCGTACCGTCGATGCGAGAGGTCAATGCCTCGCCTGTCGGGATCTGCCCTCGCAGCACTTGCCGTCGTCGTGTGCGCAATGCCCATGGCTGCCGGGGCGGCCGGCTCGATCCCGCGTCCCGACCCGAGAATCCTGAGCGCGTCGTGGGGTACGGACAACGCGGTCGGCTGTCCGACCGGTGAACAGGGTCTCGACAACATCCCTGTCACCTTCAACTGGTTCATCAGGCGCTCATCGATACAGACGACGGACTTCCAGGTCGTGCGAAGCGATGGAAGCATCGCGACCCCCACCTGCGCCCTCCAGTTTCCGCCGGACGAGTCGGACGAGGGTCAGACGGTGAATCTGATCGGCGACTTCGGGGACTCGGTGAACGGCCCGACGCCGGTTGCGGTTCGCATCGTCGGCGCGCTCGAGGGCAAGGCTCCGGGCGCGGTTCGCTGGAGTCAGATCCCGCCCTTGCCGCAGGCCGGCGTGGAACCGCTTTCCGGAGGCCCGTACATCGTGGACGCATGGACGCTCACGCCTGCGCTCTACCACGGTGACGCCAACCGTTGCACGGTCGGCGAGACCTTCGTCCGGGTGATGTGGTCGAACGGGCTCACGGCGTACCCCACGGGTGCTGAGGTCGGCGCTCCCGTTGTCGCGTCCTACCGCGCGATCTACACACTGCCGAACGGCAAGGGCGTCGCACTCGCCCCGCTCGCTGTCGCCGATCTCCACGATCATGCGACCTCGGCCAACGCCGACAACATGCACGATCTCTGCCTCCCGCAGCCCCCTCGTGGTGCGAAGCTCACGGGGGTGACGATCGCCGGCGGACTGATTCAAGACCCCAACGGCGATCCGAACGTCGCTCAGAGCTTCAGGGCACCGGCCGCCTTGCGGACGGCGCCGGCCAGCTAGGGGAACGATCTACCGGGCGCCGTGCGCCCGCGGATCACCGAATCTCTGCGCCGGCCGGATAAGCGTTGGAGTCCGCGAACACGCTGACCCGCGCGGCATCCTCTGGACGCTGAGGACTAGTCTCCTCGAGACGATGAGCAGCAGCGGCGTGAGCGCCGATAGCCAGGCCACTCCCGAACGAAGCGATTTCATCCGCGAGATCGTCGCCGCCGACCTGCGCGAGGGGAGGGTCTCGGAGGTCGTGACCCGCTTCCCGCCCGAGCCGAACGGGTACCTGCACATCGGCCACCCCAAGTCGATCGCGCTCAACTTCGGGATCGCGACGGAGTTCGGCGGGCACTGCAACCTGCGCTTCGACGACACCAACCCGATCAAGGAAGAGCAGGAGTACATCGACGCGATCCAGGAGGACATCCGCTGGCTCGGCTTCGACTGGGGCGAGCATCTCTACTACGCCTCCGACTACTTCCAGCAGCTCCACGACTGGGCCGTCCACCTGATCAACGAAGGCAAGGCCTACGTCGACGACCTCTCCGCGGACGAGATCCGCGAGCACCGCGGCACCTTCACCGAGCCCGGCAAGAACAGCCCGTGGCGCGACCGCTCGAGCGAGGAGAACCTCGCCCTGTTCGAGCGCATGCGGGCGGGCGAGTTTCCGGACGGCGCCAGAGTGCTCAGGGCGAAGATCGACATGGCTTCGCCCAACATCAACCTACGGGATCCGGTGCTCTACCGGATCCTGCACGCGACCCACCCGCGGACCGGTGAGAAGTGGTGCATCTATCCGCTCTATGACTTCGCCCACGGCCAGTCGGACGCCATCGAGGGCGTCACCCACTCCATCTGCACGCTCGAGTTCGAGGACCATCGGCCGCTCTACGACTGGCTGATCGACAACCTGCCGGTGCCGTCCCGGCCGCACCAGTACGAGTTCGCCCGCCTCAATCTCACCTATACCGTGCTCTCGAAGCGCTTCCTGGGCCGGCTCGTCAGCGAGGGCGCCGTGCGAGGCTGGGACGATCCGCGCATGCCCACGATCGCGGCCCTGCGCCGGCGCGGATTCCCGCCCGAGGGCGTGCGCAACTTCCTCGACCGGGTCGGAGTGGGTGGCAAGGGGCACAGCGCCGTCGAGATCGAGATGCTCGAGCACGAGGTCAGGGACGTGCTGAACCGGACGGCGCTGCGGCGCTTCGCGGTGCTGCACCCGATCAGGCTCGTGATCGAGAACTACCCGGAGGGTCAGGTCGAGGAGATCGACGCGGTCAACAACCCGGAGGATCCCTCGGCCGGGGCCCGCAAGGTGCCCTTCGCGCGCGAGCTCTGGATCGAGCGTGACGATTTCATGGAGGATCCGCCGAGCAAGTTCTTCCGCCTTGCCCCGGGCCGCGAGGTGCGCCTCCGCTACGCCTACTTCGTGACCTGCACCGACGTGGTGAAGGACGCAAGCGGCGAGATCACCGAGCTCCGCTGCACCTACGATCCGGAGACGCGTGGCGGCGACGCCCCGGACGGGCGCCGACCCAAGGCAACTCTCCACTGGCTCTCGTCCGAGCACGCCGTGCCGGCCGAGGTCCGCCTCTACGACCGCCTTTTCACCCGTCCCGATCCCGGCGCCGACGGCGACCCGTTCGCCGACATCAACCCCAACTCGGAGACGGTGCTCGAGGCGTGCCTGGTCGAGCCTGCGCTCGCCGAGCTACCGGTTCGTGAGACCGTCCAGTTCGAGCGCCTCGGCTATTTCTGCCCGGACCCGGACTCGACGCCCGGGGGGCTCGTCTTCAACCGCACCCTCGGCCTCAAGGACACCTGGGCCAGGCTCAAGGCGTAGGCCCCCGCCGGCCTTGGCCGTCTGCTCGTGGGTGCGACGGACGGGCGCTAGTACGCCTGGGCCCAGACCGCTGCGGCCACCGCGGGCCCGCCGCAGCAGGCACAAGCGGCGGACCGGGACGGTTGCTCGCCGAGCGGCAGGCACCGGATCGTCGCCGAGCTGTCTTTCTTGACGCGCGCCTCGCACTCGGTGCCGCCGCACCACGGTGCCGCCGACGAATCCGGCGGCCTCGCGCAGGTGCTCGATCATCTCGTCGTAGCAACGTGGGTTGCGGAGCGTCCGCCGTTCCCGTTCGTCGCGGGCGCTCTGGAAGAGCGACGCCTGGACGTCGTCGAGCATCTCGGCGATCGCGACGGCGGCACGTGGAAGCGGGACCTGCTGCTTCTCCCCGGTGTCGCGGCGCGCGACGGCGACTGCTGCCGCCGCGAGCTCGCGCCCGCCGATCTCGATGCGAAGCGGCACGCCCTTCAGCTCCCACTCGTTGAACTTGAAGCCGGGCCGGTGCTCGGGCCGATCGTCGACACGGACGCGAACACCCGCCGCCCGCAGCTCGTCGGCGAGGGCAGCCGCGGCCTGGAGCACGTCGGCGCGCTCGTCCTCGCGGAGGATCGGCACGATCACAACCTGCTGTGGCGCGACCCGAGGCGGTAGCCGCAGGCCGCGGTCATCCCCGTGCGCCATCACGACGGCGCCGACGAGCCGCGTGGTTGCGCCCCACGAGGTCGCATACGGGAACTGCTCGGCCCCGTCACGGCCGGTGTAGCGGACGTCGAACGCTCGCGCGAAGCCCTGGCCGAGGTAGTGCGAGGTTGCCGCCTGGAGCGCCTTTCCGTCGCGCATCAGCGCTTCGAGCGTGTAGGTGTCGACGGCGCCCGGGAACCGCTCGCTCTCGGTCTTCCGGCCGCGCAGCACGGGGATCGCGAGGACGTTCTCGATCGTGTCGGCGTAGACGTCGTGAATGATTGTCAGCGCCTCCGCAACCGCCTCCGCCTCGGTCTCGTGCGCGGTGTGCCCCTCCTGCCAGAGGAACTCGCTCGTCCGCAGGAAGAGGCGCGGCCGCCGCTCCCAGCGCACGGCGTTGGCCCACTGGTTGTAGAGCAGCGGCAGGTCGCGGTACGACTGCACCCAGCGGGCATAGGTCGACCAGATCAGCGCCTCCGAGGTGGGACGCACCACGAGGGGCTCCTCCAGCTTCTTCCCGCCAGCCTCCGTGACGACGGCGACCTCGGGTGCGAACCCTTCGACGAGCTCTCCCTCCTGCGCCATCACCGAGGCGGGTACGAGCAGAGGGAAGTAGAAGTTCTCGTGGCCGGTCGCCTTGATCCGGTCATCGAGCTCGCGCTGGATCGCCTCCCAGATCGCGTAGCCGTACGGCTTGATCACCATCGCGCCGCGAACCGGAGAGCTCTCGGCGAGCCCGGCGCGGCGCACAACCTCCCCGTACCACGCGGGGAAGTCGCTCGACCGGGTGGGCAAAGGCATGGTGCTCATCGGGACGCTCCCGCGAGCAGGGCTGCTGCGAACATCGTGGTCTCCTTCGTGTGTGTCCAGCGGCGGTGACGGAGTCGAATGCGGCGCTCCGGGCCGGAACGGCCGGAGCGCCTACGCCGGGACGTGCACGAACGGCGGCCGCGGTGCAACCGCCGCAACCGGCAGAAGCTCATCCACGCGAGGCCGCAGCAACGTCATGCCTCGAGGATAGCGGCTCGTGCCGGCACGACCCGCCGGGCCGGCTCAAGCCTCGACGGCCCGCCACCGCTGCTGCAGCAGCCCGGGTCGGCCGGGCGCGCTGGCTAACGCGTGCCGGCCCGCTCGCGCGCTTGCATCGCCCAGGCGTGGGCCCGGTAGCGGCCGTCGAGGCTCGCGAGCTTCTGCCATGGCGGCTCGAACGGCGCGGCCCGCCGCCGCACGCCGAACATGACGTCCCAGCTCTGGCCGAGCGAGTGGGCGAACCGCTCCTCGAGGACCTGGAAATGCTCGTCGAGCACGGCGTCGAGCTGATCTGTCTCGAGCGTCCGCATCGCCTGGAACTGCCGGTTGTGGATATCGAGAACCAGGGCGATCTCCTCCTCGTCGGTGGTCAGCATGTCTCGAAGCGGCGCCATCTGCCTGCCGACGAGGCCCATCGCCTCTTCGAGGAGCCGGTTGTGAGCCGAGCGCGCGACCACGAGGTGGAGCATGGCGTCGGCGCGCCCGACCGCGCCCGGCTCACGCCGGTACTTCGCGATCAGGCGGTTGATCCGCTCCATCTCGTCGTAGTCGTGCTTCGTCGCCGCGGCCGCCGCTACGTGGGTCACGGCCCGTTCGACGACACGACGCCCGCTGAACGTGTCGATCACGACATCGGTCTCGAGCGCGACGTGCCCCGCGACCGCGGCGTAGGGGAGGAGCTCCGAGACGAGTAGGATGCCGCCGCCCTTTCCGACCCGCACCTCGAGCACCCCGGCGCGCTCGAGTACGCGCAGTGCCTGACGAAGCGTCGGCTTCGAGATTGCGAGCTGCTCGGCAAGCTCCGGCTCGTTCGGCAGCCTCGCCCCGCTTCGCAGACCCGCGCGCTCGATCGCCGCGATGATCTCTCCCACCGCCGCCTCGAACGTCCGCGGTGTCCGGATCGGCTCTGCGAATTCGCCTCCCTGCGCGCCCGCGCACCTCAGCCCGCGACGCGAGAGACGAGGATCTCGAAGCCCGAGACGTCCTTCTCGCGCGGAGTCGGATAGGTGCGTTTGGAGGGCCTGAGGCCGAGGTCGACGAGCGCCTCTGCGATCTTGAACGTCGCCACGACCGGGTCGATCACCGGGATCCCGGGGTAGCCACGCTCCGCGAGCGTCCGGCGAAGGCCCTCTGCGCAGCCACGCATGCCGGTGCAGCCGAAGACGATCGCGTGAGCGCCGTCCTCGACGATCGCCTTCTCGGACTCGTCGGCGAGCGCACGCACGAGACGGGCGTGATCGTCGAGCTCGAGAACGGGGATGTCGACCGAGCGCACCGAGCGCAGCTTGCTCTCGAGGCCGTACTCCTTGGCGAGGTTCTCGAGCAGCGGGACGACCGCGTCGAGCACCGTCACGATCGAGAAGGAGTGGCCGAGGAGCGCCGCAAGGTGCATCGAGGTCTGCGCGGGCCCGAGGACGACCAACGACGTCGCCTCGCGCCCGGCGTTCATTCCCGGATCGCCCATGCAATCGATCACGACCGCGTCGACCCCTTCCCGCTCGGCCTCGACGATCTTCGCGATCGTGTCCGGCACGGCGAGCGCCTCGTCGAACTCGGACTCGATCGAAGCAGGCCCCCGGTCGAGGTTCGTGTGGCTCACCGTGACATCGGCACGGGCGACGGGCTCGAAGTCGGCGGCCTCGGTGAAGCCCTCGGTGATGATCGGCGTGACAACACGAATGTGCATGGCTCCCTCCGGCCTTTCGGCTCGACCTCTAGAACAGAAAACGTGTTTCTGTTTATATACCCCTACGAGACTCGTGTCACGTGGGGGGAAACCGGAGTGCGCATCGGGATCGACGTAGGCGGTACCAACACGGATGCGGTCCTGATGGATGGCAACTCCGTGCTGGCGGACGTGAAGACCGCCACGACGCCCGATGTCACGCTCGGCATCGTGACGGCGCTGAGCAGCCTGGTCGACCGAAGCGGCATCGCCGCCGGACGGATCCAGGCCGTGATGATCGGAACGACCCATTTCACGAACGCGGTCGTCGAGGGCAAGCGGCTCGTGTCGACCGCGGCGATCCGTCTCGGCCTGCCGGCCTCCCGTGCCTTGCCTCCGATGGTCGATTGGCCCGATCGGCTGCGCTCCGCACTCGGCGGGCATGTGTACCTGTGCCACGGCGGCCACGAGTTCGACGGCCGCGAGCTCTCGCCGCTCGATCCCTCGGAGATCCGCCGGGCGGCGGCGGACATCGCGGCGAAGGGGGTTCGCTCGATCGCGGTCTCGTCGGTGTTCTCCCCGGTGAACGCGGGCCTCGAGGAGGAGGCCGCACGGATTCTCGAGGCCGAGCTTCCGGGGATTCCAATCAGTCTTTCGCACGAGATCGGGCGGGTGGGGCTGCTCGAGCGGGAGAACGCGACGATCGTCAACGCAAGCCTCCGCGAGCTCGCCGTGACGATCGTGGCGGCATTCCGCGCAGCCCTCGGGGAGCTCGGTATCGACGCTCCGGTGTACCTGAGCCAGAACGACGGGACCCTGATGTCGGTCGACTATGCGGAGCGCTACCCGGTGTCGACGTTCGCATCCGGCCCCACGAACTCGATGCGCGGCGCGGCGTTGCTCTCCGGGGAGCGCGAATGCGCAGTCGTCGACATCGGCGGCACGACCGCGGACATCGGCGTCCTCCGCCACGGCTTCCCGCGTGATGCGGCTCTGGCGGTCGAGATCGGCGGCGTCCGTACGAACTTCCGCATGCCGGATGTGCTCTCGATGGGGCTCGGCGGGGGCTCGCTCGTGACGGGCGATGCCGACAACGTCGCCGTCGGCCCGACGAGCGTGGGCTACGAGCTGACCAGCCGGGCGCTCGTCTTCGGCGGGGATACGCTGACGGCCAGCGATATCGCCGTCGCGGCCGGACGGGCCGACTTCGGTGACCGGGACGCGGTCCGTGACCTCGACCGCGGGCTCGTGCAGGCCGCCCTCGAGCGGGCCGAGCGGATGATCGCGGAGACGGTCGACCGCATGAAGACCGGCCCCGAGCCGATTCCGGTCGTCGTCGTCGGCGGCGGCAGCATCCTGCTCGGCGAGGAGCTCGCGGGCGCCTCGCGGCTCGTCCGACCCGACTACTTCGCGGTCGCCAACGCGATCGGAGCCGCGATCGCCCAGGTCGGAGGCGAGGTCGAGCGCGTGTTCGCGCTCGACCAGATCGGCCGCGAGGCGGCGCTCGACGAGGCGAAGGCCGAGGCCACGTCGAAGGCGGTAGCGGCCGGAGCCGTCGAGTCGACGGTGCGCATCGTCGAGGTCGACGACGTGCCGCTCCCGTATATCCCGGGGAACGCGACGCGGATCAAGGTCAAGGCGGTCGGCGAGCTCGAGCTGAGAGGAGCAACGGTTGCGCGAGTTCCATGAGTCCCAGCTCGAGGACCTGGCCCTCGGCTCGGCGATCCTCGGGACCGGCGGCGGCGGCAACCCCTATGTCGGCATGCTGCTCGCGCGCGAGGCGATCCGCGCTCATGGGCCGATCACGATCGTCGATCCCGACGAGATCCCCGACGATGCGCTGGTCGTGCCGGTCGCGATGATGGGCGCGCCGACGATCATGATCGAGAAGCTGCCCTCCGGCGAGGAGGTGGTCGCGGCGTTCCGGGCGCTCGAGGCGTTTCTCGGCCGGCCGATCACGCACACCGTGCCAGCGGAGGCCGGCGGCCTCAACTCGATCACGCCGTTCACCCTCGCAGCCCGGATCGGCATCCCGGTCATCGACGCCGACCTGATGGGGCGCGCCTTCCCGGAGCTGCAGATGTGCATCCCGACGATGTACGGCGTCTCCGCGACGCCGATGGCGATGGCCGACGAGAAGGGCAACTCGGCCGTCCTCAACACCGTGTCGAATTCCTGGACGGAGCGGATCGCCCGCTCGATCACGATCGACATGGGCTGCTCGGCACTGGTTGCGCTCTACGCGATGTCCGGAGCCCAGCTCAAGGAGGCCTGCTGCCCGCGGACGCTTCAGCTCGCCGAGGACATCGGCCGTCTCGCACGCGAGACACGATCCGCGCACGGAAGCCCGGTCGAAGCGGTGACCGAGCGCCTCGCCGGCCACCGCCTCCTCGAGGGGAAGATCGTCGACATCGCGCGTCGGACGGACGCCGGCTTCGCGAAGGCGGAGGCACGCATCGACGGCGTCGGCGCGGATGCCGGCTCGACGCTCACGCTCGAGGTGCAGAACGAGCACCTGCTCGCGCGGCGCGACGGTGCCGTCGTCGCCACCGTCCCCGACCTGATCGTGATGCTCGACAGCGAGAGCGGCGAGCCGATCACGACGGAGGAGATGCGGTACGGGTTCCGCGTGACCATCATCGCCGCACCCTGCGACCCGCGCTGGCGGACCGAGGCCGGGCTCGAGCTCGTCGGGCCGCGCTACTTCGGCTACGACATCGACTATGTGCCCGTCGAGCAGCTCGCCGCGAAGAACGGCCGCTGAGGCCGACCGCGCCGGACGCGCTACGAGGAACGGCGCGACCAGGCGTCGATGCCGACCGCGAGGAGGATGATCGCTCCCTCGATGATCTGCTGGTAGGTCGAGTTGATGTTGAGCAGGTTGAACCCGTTGCCGATCATCGCGAGCATCAGCACCCCGAGCACGGTGCGCCAGATCGCACCGCTTCCGCCGGCGATGCTCGTGCCGCCGATGACGATTCCGGCAACGGCGTCGAGCGCCACCTGCAGCCCCCCCGAGGTCGCCTCGCCGGTTGCGACGCGCGAGGTCGAGATGACGCCGCCGATCCCGGCCGCCGTGCCGCTGATCGCGAACGTCGCGGCGCGCACGAACGAGACGTTGATGCCCGAGAGGCGCGCGGCCTCGGCGTTGCCGCCGGTCGCGTAGACCGCGCGCCCGAACGTGGTGCGGGAGAGGAGGACACCGCTCGCCAGGGTGAACGCGAGGAACGTCCAGACCGTGTACGGAACGGTGATGAACTTGCCCCGCCCGAGCGTCGTGAAGCTCACCGGAGAGATCACGGAGATCAGGTTGCCGCTCGTGAGGATCAGGGCGAAACCGGCGAACATGATGCTCGTGGCCAGCGTCGTGATGAACGGGTTGACGCGACCGATCGTGGTCACGAGCCCGTTGACGATCCCGCAGCCGAGCCCGACCGCGACGCCGAGAAGGATGGCCGGCCACGCGCCGATGTGCGTCGCCGTGAGGGCCGCGACAACGCCGGCGACGGCGAAGATCGACCCGACCGAGAGGTCGAAGCCCGCGGCGATGATCACGAAGGTCATCCCGACGGCGATGATCGAGGTGGACGACCACTGATCGAGGATGTTCTCGAGGTTCTGTCGGGTTGCGAACGGGCCGCTCGCCAGGGCGAGCACGACGAACAGCGCGATGAAGCTGAGCACGATCCCGTAGTCGCGCACCGCGCTCAGCCGCGCGAGGTGCCTGAACCTCGAGGTCGAAGGCGAGGCCGGCACGGTCGTCGTCATGCCGCTTCGTCCTCGCTGTCGACCGCGAAGGCCGCGGCCATGATCGCGTCCTCGGTGAGCGCATCGCCTGCGAGCTCCGCGACGATCCGCCCCTTGCGCATCACCAGCACACGGTGGGCGAGCCCGATCACTTCCTCCATCTCGGAGGAGATCAGCAAGATCGCCATGCCCGACGCTGCGAGCGACTGGATCAGATCGTAGATCGCCCGCTTCGCCCCGATGTCGACGCCGCGAGTCGGCTCGTCCGCTATCAGCACCTTCGGGGTGCGGAAGAGCCACTTCGCGAACAGCACCTTCTGCTGGTTCCCTCCCGACAGGGCGGTGACCGGCGTGCGCGTGTTGGGGGCGCGTACGTCGACGCGCTCGACCATCGCGTCGGTCTCGATTCGCTCGCGCCCGGAGGCCATCATCCGGCCGCGCGAGACGGCCTCGAGGTGGGGCAGCGTGATGTTCTCGACGATCGACCGCCCCATCAGCAGCCCCTGCGTCTTGCGGCTCTCCGGAACGAGCGCGACCCCCTTGGCGACAGCCGCGCGCGGCGAGCGCAACGTGATCGGCTCACCGTTGAGCCGAATCTCACCGGCTGTGCGCGGGTCGGCCGCGAAGATCGCCCGGGCGACCTCGGAGCGCCCGCTCCCCACGAGGCCTGCGAGGCCGACGATCTCGCCGGCCCGCACGTCGAGGGAGATGTCGGCCAGGAAGCCGTTCGTGGACAGTCCGCTCACGCTCAGGACCGTCTCGGCGTCAGGCGCGAGCGGCGCCTTCGGCGGGAACGTCAGGTCCATCGACCGGCCGAGCATGGCCCGGACGAGCGTCGTCGGGGATTCGTCGGCCGCGCGCGTCGTCTGGATCACGCGGCCGTCCCTGAGGACCGTGACGGTGTCGACGAGGTCGAGCACCTCCTCGAGGAAGTGGGAGACGTACACGATCGTCGTCCCGCGGTCGCGGAGGCTGCGGACGACGGTGAACAGGCGTTCCGACTCGTCGGCGGTCAGCGAAGCGGTCGACTCGTCCATCACGATCAAGCGGGACTTGCGCGCGACCGCGCGGAGGATCTCGACCTTCTGCTGGTCGGCCTGGCGCAGGGCGCCGACCGCGGTGCGCTCCGGGATGTGGAACCCGACCTCGTCGCAGAGAGCGTCATAGCGAGCGGTCAGGCTGTGGCGGTCGACGAGCCCCAACCGGGTGTCCTCGATGCCGAGGAAGACGTTCTCGATCGCGGAGCGGGCCGGGACGAGGCTGATCTCCTGGGCGATCATCGTGATGCCGTGGAAGAGCGCGTCCCGAGGCGACCCGAAGTGCGCCGGCCGGCCGTCGAGGAGCAGCGCGCCCGAGTCCGGCCCGTGCACGCCGGCGATGATCTTCCCGAGTGTGGACTTGCCGGCACCGTTCTCGCCCACGATGCCGTGGATCGATCCCGGCGCGATCGAGACCGAGACCTCCCTCAGCGCCTGCACACCGCCGAAGCGCTTGCTGAGGTCCCGGGTCTCGATATGCGCCGTCTCACCCACGCTTCTCGGCTCAGCCGCCCGTGTACTGGACGGGGAACGAAGCGACGTTCGCCTTGGTGATCAGGGCGGACTGCCCCTTCTTGATCCGTGCCGCCGTCGGGCTGACGAACTGAGAGGTCTTGAGCTGACCGTTGATCGCCTTGAGGAGGATCTGCAGGCCGATCGTTCCTTCGTCGGAGGGGTAGCAGGCCCAGCTGCCCCACTCCTTGCCACTCTGGATCAGCGGCTTGGAGATCTTCGACGGGCAGCCGCCGATGACCTTGATCTTGCCGGTGTCCCCGGCCGCGCTGATCGAGAGCACCGCTCCCGCCGCCGGCTGATCGCCGTTGGCGACGAGCACCGTCATGTCCGGATGCGCGGTCAGCAGATCCTGGGAGACCTTCTGACCGCCGGACTCGGTGTAGGCCGCGCCGTCGACGGTCGCGATGATCTTGATGTTGGAGTGGCCCGAGATGTACTTGAGCACGGCGTCGTGGTAGGCCTTCTCGGAGGGCAGCGCCGCGACCGACCCCATCCACGCCACGTTGCACGGGTTGATTCCCTGGCATGCCTTGACGATGAGCTGGCCGCCCCACACGCCGCGGAGCGTCCACGGGTCGTAGACGGCGCCCGACTCGCCTGGAACCTGCGTCTTCGTCGCCGACTGGCTCGGCCCGAGCGGCGTGTCGAGGTTGACGACCTTGATCCCGGCCTTGATCGCCTGCTCCACGGCGGGCACGAGCCCGACGCTGTCGAGCGGGAGCACGAGCAGACCGTCGAACTTGCTCCCGGTGATCGCGTCCTGCACCGAGTTGTACTCCTTCGTGGCATCGAAGCCGGTGTCGATCTTCACGAGCTTGACGTTCGGGTTCGCCTTCAGCACGCCTGCGATGCCGGCGAGCTCGCCCTGGACATACGAGTTGGCGAGCGGGGCGAAGTACCCGATCGTGATCGTCTTGGACGGCGTGGCGCCGGCTGTGAGCGAAGTGGTGGCGGCAACCGCCGCCGTCACGACGACGAACGTTGCAGCGAACGCTGGCCAGCGCCTCAGACGTCTTCTCATCTCGAACCTCCGTTGTCGTGGTGGCCGCGCCATGCACCGCGTGGCCGGCCGGGGATCTTGCGCGCCGTAGGCGCCTCGAGCTTCGATGCCGCACGTGACCGGTGTTGCACGGCGGCGGCACGCTTGGCGGGCTCGCGCAAGCTCGTCAAGGGCGCGAGCCTCTCACACGACGGGCGGAGCTGTCAAGCCAAAAGTGAAAGAGGCTTGACAGTTTGGCACCCGTGCTCGATCCTCCGTGTCCACGAGCGTCGCGGAACGGCGGCAGGACACAGGAGGGAGAGCGCCAGATGGCTACACGGTTGGGCGTGGACGTCGGCGGCACGTTCACCGACCTGATCTTCTACGACGACGAGACGCGGGGTCGTGCGTGTCGGCAAGGAGCCGACGACACCCGCGGCTCCGCAGGACGGCGTTCTGGCGGCGATCGCAGCCGCGGTGCCCGGACCGAGCCTCGCCGCCGCGCTCTACTTCCTCCACGGGACGACGGTGGGGCTCAACTCGCTGCTCACACGAAGCGGCGCGGTCGTCGGTCTGCTCACGACGCGCGGGTTCCGGGACGTGCTCGAGCTGGCGCGCGGAGACCGCGGCGATCCCTACAACCTGTTCTGGCGCCAGCCGGCGCCCCTCGTGCCGCGGCGGCTGAGGCTGCCGGTGACGGAGCGGATCCGTGGCGACGGCGCGGTGCACGAGCCGCTCGTCGAGGACGATGTGCGTGCCGCGCTCGAGACCTTCCGGCTGGAGGGCGTCACCTCGGTTGCGGTTGCCTTCCTGAACGCCTATGCGAACCCGGCCCACGAGCTCGCAGCCGAGGCGGCACTCCGGAACGCCGGCTACGAAGGAGCGATCTCGCTCTCCCATCGAGTGTCGGGCGAGTACCGCGAGTACGAGCGAACGTCGACCGCGGTGATCGACGCCTACGTCCGGCCTCGGATGACGCAGTACCTGCAGGCTCTCGAGACCCGTCTCCGCGAGGCGGGCTTCGGCGGCACGGCGATCGTGACGCGCTCCGGCGGGGGAGCGATGACCTTCGCCGAGGCCGAGAATCGTCCGTTCGAGACGATCATGTCGGGGCCGGTTGCGGGCGCCGAGGGTGCAGGCGAGCTCGCCCGTCGCCTCGACCTCGGCGACGTGATCACCGCGGATGTGGGCGGGACGAGCTTCGACACCTGTCTCGTCTCGGGCGGCCGGGCACAGCTGATGTTCGAAGGGTCGGTCGAGGGGATGCCGGTGCAGACCGCATGGGTCGACGTGCGCTCGATCGGCGCCGGCGGTGGCTCGCTCGCGCAGGTCGACGTCGGAGGCTTGCTGAAGGTCGGCCCCGGCAGCGCCGGCGCCCTCCCGGGGCCGGCCTGCTACGCCCGGGGCGGCACCCAGGCGACGGTCACCGACGCGGCCTTCAGCCTCGGCCTGCTCGGCGAGGGCAAGCTCGCGAGCGGGATCAGCCTCGACGCGGCCGCGGCAGAGGCCGCGCTCGCGCCCCTCGGTGCCGAGCTCGGTTTCACCGTCGAGCAGACGGCGCTGCGGGATCATGACGATCGCCGCCGCCAACATGGCGAACGCGATCCGGGCGATCACGATCGAGCGTGGGCGGGACCCCCGCACCGCGAGCCTGATGCCGTTCGGCGGCGCCGGCCCGCTCTTCGCCACCCTCCTCGCACGCGAGCTCGAGATCCGCGAGATCGTCGTCCCCCCGCACGCCGGGAACTTCTCGGCCTGGGGGCTCCTCGGGGCCGATCTGACCCAGTCTGCCGCCCGCACGCGGATCATGCGCCTCACCGACGGCACCGTCACCGAGGCGAACGCGATCCTCGCAGAGCTCTTCGCCGCGGTGGAGGCACGGTCGGGCGATCGGGGCGATCGGGGCGGGCTCGTTCGCGAGATCGGCCTCGACATGCGGTACGTCGGCCAGGAGCACACCCTCACGGTCGAGGCGCCGGGCGACGGTCGGATCGATGCCACCGCCGGCGGCATCCGCGAGGCGTTCAGCTCCGATTACGAGCGGACGTTCGGGCACGTGATGGATGAGGAGATCGAGATCGTCTCGCTCCGGGCGACCATTCGAACGGCGCTCCCCCGGCGCGCGGCGGAGTCGCCCGGCGACCCCCCGGCCGCCGCCGCGCCGTCGGCCGGAACGCTCGCTGCCTGGTCGTTCACGCGCGGCGAACGACTGCCGTTTGCGATTCTCGATCGTGCCGCGATCGACGCGGACGGCGTCGCCGGCCCGGCGATCATTCTCGAGCCGACGGCGACGACGTACCTCGACGCAGAGTTCACGGCGCGCCGCGGCCCCGGCGGCGTGCTTCACCTCACCGATGCGAAGGGAGCCTGACGTGCTCGCCGAACCAGTCGTCTACCGCGGCGGCCTCGCCGGAACCGGCGAGGCGGCAGCCGCCGACCCGATCACGACCGAGGTGATCCGGCACGGCCTGAATGCCGGCGCCGAGGCGATCAAGCGCACGCTGATCCGCACCTCGATGTCGCCGATCATCTACGAGGTCCTCGACTTCGCCGCCGTGCTGTACGACCGCGAGCTGCGTCTGCTCGCCCAGGCGCCGAGCCTGCCCTTCTTCATGGGCACGATGAGCTTCTGCATCGAGGCCGCGGTCGAGGAGGTCGGAGGCGAGGGAGCTCTCGAGCCGGGCGACATCATCCTGATGAACGACCCGTACAAGACGGGGTCTCACCCGCAGGACGCAGCGGTGGTGATGCCTGTCTTCCTGGGCGATGGGACGCTCGTCGGCTACTCGGCGATCAAGGCGCACTGGCTCGACATCGGTGCCAAGGAGATCTACTGCACCGACACGACCGACGTCTTCCAGGAGGGCGTGATCTTCCCCGGTGTCAAGCTGTACAGCCGCGGCGAGCTGGTAACCGACATCCAGAAGATGGCGGTTGCGAACTCGCGCCTGCCGAAATTCGTCCTCGGCGACATCAACGCCGAGGTGGCAGGAGTGCGCGCCGGGGCGCGAGAGCTCGTCAGGCTCGTGCAGCGCTACGGGCTCGAGACGTTCACGAACTGCGTCGAGCGCATGTACGACCACGGCGAGGCGGTCGTTCGCAGCTACCTCGAGAAGCTTCCGGACGGGCGCTACGTCGGGCGGGGCGAGATGGACGACGACGGCATCTCGCCGGACCCCGTGCCCTTCGAGGTCGTGCTCGAGATCGCCGGGTCGACCGTCCGCGTCGACTTCTCGAACGCCCCGGAGGCGCGGCGGGGGCCGGTCAACTGCCCGATCGCGTCGACCGTCTCCGCGGCGCGCGTGATCATGACGATGCTCGCGGGTGGGGGGGAGGCGCCGAACGAGGGCCACTTCCGGCCGATCGAGGTCGTCGCCCGGCCGGGCTCGATGTTCCACTGTCTGTCGCCATCGCCGTGCTTCCTCTACGGCTGGCCCGCGATGCAGGCGACCGAGGTGATCCTCAGCGCGGTAGCCGACGCGATGCCCGAGGCGGTCTGCGCCTGCTCCGGCGGGGATCTCTGCGCGGTGCTCTGGTACGGCGTCCGCGAGGGGACCGGGCAGTTCTGGGGCGACGGCTCGCCGCACCCGGTCGGCCAGGGGGCTTCGGTGCACGGAGACGGCCAGAACGCGCGCCTCCATCACATCGAGGCGGCGACGCGGTTCGCGCCGCTCGAGGTGTGGGAGGCGAAGAACCCGTGGATGATGGAGCGCTGCGAGCTCGCCACCGACTCCGGCGGTCCCGGCCGCAACCGCGGCGGCCTCGGGCCGGACATGGCGTTCCGGTTCACGGAGGACGCGCTCGCGATCTCGACGATCGAGCGGACGAAGAACGCCCCCTGGGGCCTCGCCGGAGGTTTGCCCGGTCGCGCGAATGCCGGCGAGCTCCGGCTTCCCGACGGGACCGTGACTCCGATCGCAAAGGCGACCGGCCTCGCTCTCCCGAAGGGATCGGTGTTCACGGTTTTCGGCGGCGGCGGCGGCGGCTACGGGCCTCCCGCCGAGCGCGACCGCGAGGCCGTCCTCTCCGACGTGCGCGAGGGGTACGTCAGCGAGGCGGCGGCACGTGAGCACTACCCGCACGCGTTCGAGTGACCGGCCCCGCGCCGGGCCTCGGTCCCACCACGATGGGGGCACCGCCGATCGCGGATGCGCACCTCGACCTCCTCTTCGAGCTCGCGTATCGCGCCTCGGAAGATTCCCCGTTCGCCCGGCACTGGCTCCCGAAGCTTCGCGCCGGCGGTGTGCGGCTCCAGGTCTGCCCGGTGTACGTCGAGGTCGCCGATCTCCCCGAGCTCGGCCTGCGCCGCGCCCTCGAGCAGGTCGCGGCCTTCCACCGAGCCCTGCGCGAGTGTGCAGCCGACGTCGGCCAGGTCCGTGCGGCCGCCGACCTCGATGCGCTCGAGGGCCGCATCGGCCTCGTCCTCTCGCTCGAGGGCGTCGAGCCGCTCGGCTACGATGCCGCGCTCGCCGAGATCTTCTGGGAGCTCGGCGTCCGCATGGCCTCGCTGACGTGGAACCGTCGCAACCCGTTCGCCGACGGGGTCGGCGAGCAGTCCGACGGAGGGCTCTCGGGAGCGGGGCGGGATCTCGTTGCCCGGCTGGCCGCGATCGGCGTCATCCTCGACCTCGCGCACGCCTCACCACGCACGTTCGACGAGGTGCTCGAGCTCGTGCCTCGCGGCCAGGCCTGCGTCAGTCATGCCAACTGCCGCGCGATCGTCGACTCACCCCGCAACCTCTCGGACGGGCAACTCGGGGCGCTTGCCGAGCACGGCGGGGTCGTGGGCGTGCTGGCCCATCCCTTCGTGCTCGCGCCGGGCGAGCCCACGATCGATCGGCTGATCGACCATATCGACCACGTCTGCGCGCTCGTCGGTGACGCGCACGTCGGTCTGGGCGGCGACTTCACCTACCAGCTCGTCGACTCGGGCGCCGTGGCCTCCGTGCCGCTCGCGCTCCTGCCGCCGGGGATGTCGCTGGATGCCGCTGTCGAGGGGCTTGCCGGGCCCGAGGACTACCCGCGGCTCGTCGATGCGCTCGTACGGCGCGGCTACGAGGGCGATCGGCTCGAGCGGGTCCTCTCCGGGAACTGGCTCCGCTTCCTCCGCGAGGCGTTGCCGTGAGGGTCGCGATCGTCGGCGGCGGCGTGATCGGCCTCGCCTGCGGCTGGTACCTGCGTCGCGAAGGTGCCTCGGTTGTCGTCCTCGAGCGCGATCGCTGCGGCGCGGCCGCCTCGCTCGGCAACGCGGGCTGGATCACCCCCGGGCTCTCGAACCCGATCCCGGCACCCGGGGTGACGGCGCAGGCGCTGCGGTGGATGGTCAGGCCCGACAGCCCGTTCCTCGTGCGCCCCCGCCTCGACCCCGCTCTTGCCGGCTGGCTCTGGCGGTTCTGGCGCAGCTCGGGCCGGCGGCGGTACGTCGAAGGGATGCGGGCGCTGCTCGCACTCAATGCGCGCACCCTCGAGCTCTACGACGAGCTTCGCGCCGACGGCGTCGAGTTCGAGTCGCACGCCGACGGCTTGCTGTTCCTCTTCCTGAGGGAGCACGCCCTCCAGGAGGAGCTCGAGATCATGCGCGAGCTACAGCGCGAGGGCTACCCGGGAGCCGTGACCCGGCTCAGCCTGGCCGAGGCCCAGGCGCTCGACCCGGCCGTCGGGGACGGCGTCGCGGGCGCCCTCCACGCCGACCTGGAGCGCCACGTCCGGCCCGAGACTCTGACCCGGGGGCTCAGCCGGGCGCTCACCGCCGCCGGCGGCGAGATCCGCGAGCAGACCGAGGTGCACGCGCTCACCCGCGCCGGTGGCGGCTGGCGCCTGGAGACGGCCGCCGCTCCCGTCGAGGCCGACCGCGTCGTGATCGCCGCCGGTGCGTGGACGAAACGCATCCTCGCCCCGCTCCGGGTCCCCGTCCGCCAGGAGGCCGCGAAGGGCTACAGCATCACCGCGGCCGGCGAGGGCACGCGGCCGGTGCATCCGCTCTACCTCGGCGAGGCGAAGGTCGGGTGCAGCCCGTTCGACGGGGGCGTTCGTCTGGCAGGGACGCTCGAGCTCGCAGGGGTCGATCTGCGGATCGACCCTCGGCGGCTCGCGGCGGTCGCCCGCTCGGCCGCTGCGTACCTGAAGGACTGGAGGCCCGTCAGGCCCGATCTCGAGTGGGCGGGGCTCAGGCCCTTGCCCGCAGACAGCCTCCCGCTCATCGGCCGTGCCCCCGGCCACCGCGGCCTCTTCGTCGTGACCGGGCACGGGATGCTCGGGATCACGCTCGCTCCGGCCACGGGGGCGGCGCTCGCACCGCTCGTGCTGTACGACGAGGAGCGTCCGGAGCTCGTACCGTTCAGAATAGGGCGATGACATCCCTCGGCGCGACACCCCTTGACCTGTTCCCCGCCGAGGCAGAGCTCGACGACCTGGCGCCGCAGCTCGTCACCTGGCGGCGCCACCTGCACGCGCACCCGGAGCTCTCGTTTCACGAGCACGAGACCTCGGCGTTCGTGGCCGCGACGCTCGCGGAGTCCGAGGGGCTCGAGATCAGCAGGCCGACCGCGACGAGCGTGCTCGCCAGGCTGGACGGAGCGGCCTCCGGGCCGGTCGTCGCGCTGCGGGCGGACATGGATGCCCTGCCGATCGCGGAGCAGAACACCTTCGAGTTCGTCTCGACGCGCGAGGGAGCCATGCATGCGTGTGGGCACGACGGCCACACCGCGATGCTCCTCGGCGCGGCCCGGCTGCTCGCCGCCCGGCGCGACAGGCTCGCAGGCGAGATCCGCTTCATCTTCCAGCACGCCGAGGAGCTCCCGCCCGGCGGCGCGCAGGAGCTCGTCGCCGCCGGAGTGATGGACGGTGTCGATGCCGTCGTCGGGTGCCACCTGATGTCGATCCTCGACACCGGCCGGCTCGCCGTCCTGGCCGGGCCCGAGCTTGCCGCCGCCGACATGTTCGAGATCACCGTGCAGGGGCGCGGCGGCCACGGCGCGCTGCCGCACGAGACGATCGACCCGGTCGCCGTCGCGGCGCAGGTCGTCACCGCACTGCAGCACATCGTCTCACGGCAGACCGACCCGCTCGAGAGCGTGGTCGTCTCGGTGACCCGGATCGAAGGCGGTTCCGCCAACAACATCATCCCGGAGTCGGTCGAGCTCGGCGGCACCGCCCGCACGTTCCTGCCGCGGCTCCGCACGTCGGTTCGCGCGTCGATCGAGCAGATCGCGCGATCGGTCACGGCCGCGTTCGGGGCCGGCTGCGACTTCCGCTGGATCGAGGGGTACGCGGCCGTCGTCAACGACCCGGAGGTCGCCGCCCTCGTCGCGCGCGAGGGTCGCACCGTCCTCGGGGCGGACGGCGTCGTGGACATCCCTCCGATCATGGGCGGCGACGACTTCTCGGCGTATCTCGAACGAGCGCCGGGGGCCTACGCGCTCATCGGCGCACGCAGCGAGCACGCGGGCTCGACCTATCCGCACCACCACCCGAGGTTCACGGTCGACGAGGCCGCGCTGCGGACCGGCACGGCCGTGCTGGCGCGCTCGGCGCTCGCTCTGCTCGCACGCGGCTGACGCCTCCACACATGAGCGTGAAGTAGCGGAGAAGCGAGCTGGGCCTGGGAGCCCGGGTGCGCGGGAAGCCCGGGATGGAACGCAACCGACTGACGGAGGTGGAAGCTCGATGGACGTCCAATTCGTAGCGAGTGTTGCCCCGATCGTGCGAGACGGCGACGCGGCTCGTGCCTTCTACGGAGACGCCCTCGGTCTCTCGTTCGAGGGCGGCGACGGCGAGTACGCGTTCACGCAGGAGCTCGAGGGAACCAAGCACTTCGGGCTCTGGCCGCTTTCGCAGGCTGCAGCAGCCTGCTTTGGCACGACGGAATGGCCGAGCGAGATCCCTGTTCCTCAGGCCAGCATCGAGTTCGAGGTCGCCGACGTCGCCGCTGCCGCCGAGGAGCTCGAGGTCAAGGGCTACCGGCTGCTCCACGGAGCCCGCACCGAGCCGTGGCAGCAGATCACCGCCCGGCTCCTGAGCCCGGAGGGGCTCCTGGTCGCGGTCTGCTACACCCCGGCATTCCACGACGGCACCTGACACCCCGGCCGACCTCGCGGTCGGGCCGGCCTCGGTGGGCGCCCACTCGAGGTCGCAGGCAGCTTGAGATCAGGTGGGCGTTCTGGCCCGGTCAAGGATCGTCTCGAGATCGGCGAGCGTCAGGTGGCCGGCCGGCGCGGCGGTCGAGCGGTTCGCGAGCACCGTCATCGGGCTCCCCGGGTCGCCCAGGCTCGTGAGCACGAGCGCTGCCTCGCCGAAGTCCTCACCGCGCGTGTAGTCGCTTTGCGTGATCACGCAGGCGAGCCCGGCGGCGTCGGCAGCGAGGAGCCCGTTTCGTGAATCCTCGATCGCGATCGTGTCGTCCTTGTCCATCCCGAGACTCGCGAGCGCGAGCTCGTAGATCTCCGGATCCGGTTTCTTGGCCGAGACGACGTCCCCGGCGAAGATGGCGAGCGCTTCGGCGAGCGGGGCCCCGACGATGCCTCTGACGACGAGCCGGACCGTTGCCTCCGCCGATGTCGATGCGACGGCGAGCTTCCAGCCGGCGCGATGGGCTGCCGTGATGATGCGCTCGATCCCCGGTCGGGCCCGTGGCGGGCGTGAGGCGAGGATCTCTGCGGTGATCTCCGTCTTCCGGGCGTGAAGTCGCCGGAGCAGCTGTTCGCGGCCGTCCTCGTCGGTTGTCTCATCGAGCGTGCCCACGAGCCCGGGGCCGAGCGAGGTCGCCATCCGTTCCAGGCCACCCGCGACGCGGAGCTTCGCCGCGTACTGCTCAGCGGACCAGTGGATGGGAAGGCCGAACTCGCTGAAAGCCTGGTTGAACGCGGGGAGGTGCAGATCGCGCTCGGTCTCTGCGAGCACGCCGTCGCAGTCGAGGATCAGCGCTCTCACCGATCGAGGGTGAGGCGGTAGGCGGTCGTGGACCTGAAGGCGCGACCGGGGCGGAGCACCCTGGACGGGAAGCTCTCGTGACGGGGTGAATCCGGGAAACGCTCGATCGATCCTGCCCGCTCGCCGGCGAGGTTCCAGACGGGATGAGTCGTCAGGTTGACGATCGTCGGCTTGTCGGTGGCGGCGGTCAGGTCGATTCGAAGCGAGCTCTCGGCCGCAGTCAGGAGCCGACCGGCGCTCCTTCCCGTTCCGGGACATCGACCTGGAGCGCCGGATCGGCTGCGCGCACATTCGTCGTCGCGCCGCCGAGCTCGGCCCGGACGATGTTCGCGCCCTGGGCGAGTGCCGCTGCCTTGTACATCGCGATCGGGCGTGGGACGCCCTGGCGGCCGAAGCCGCAGTCCGAGGAGAGGACGAGGCTGTCGGCGTCGATGTACTCGAGGGCGGTGCGGATGTCGGCGGCGACGTCCTCGGGCGTCTCGACCTGCAGGCGGCGGTGGCTGATCATCCCGACTGCGACCTTCTTCGGGAGGTTCCCCTTGTACGGCGCGAATGCCGGCAGGAGACTGTGATTCGACTCCTTCGACTCGATCGTCCACACGTCGGCCCGCAACCGGTTCAGGTAGATGTCGACGGACGGCTCGTACGAGATCTGCGGGTCGAAGCAGTGCTGGGCGCCGGGGTTGCCCCAGCAGGTGTGGACCCAGAGCTCGACGTCGTCCAGGCCCTCGACCGTGTGATTGAAGAGATCGACGAGGAAGTCGAGGTACTCCGCCGACGCGCCGTAGGCGGCAGCGCTGTGAATCGCCGGCTCCTCGATCTGGATCACCTTGCAGCCGGCGGCCGCGAGCTCGCGCAGCTCGGCATTGAGGATCGTCGCGATGTCCCACATCAGGTCCTGCTTGTCTTCCGCGTAGGCATCCGTCTTCACCGTGAGCACCGTGGCGGCGAGGTCGGCGGCGATCGTGCCGAACTTCACCGGGCGCTCGCTGCGCGCCTGTGCGATGCGCCAGATCTTCGCGAACTCGAGCGGCGTCCCCGGCCCGATCTTGTCGGTGACGGCGTGGTACTTCCAGCCCCCGACGATCTCGTTCAGCCAGGACCCGACCGGGTACTTCCAGCCGAACGTCGTCTCGGTGTCGTGCTTCGACATCCCCGTGAGGCGCTCGGACGGGTACGAGAACCAGGACCGGCCCCCGATGTCGGCATCGAGGTGGTAGTCGCCGTTGGTGAGAATGTCGAGACCCGCGAGCTCCTGATCGTTCAGCACCGACCCGACCGCGTCGACGAACTGCTCGCGGTAGGTGACGTCGGCCATCGCGGAGGAGAACGGGCGCTCGTACAGGTTCCCCGTGAACCAGGTCGGCCGCGGCCAAGAGCCTGTGACGGTCGTGGGTAGAAGCGTGTCCTTGGTTGCGATCAACACGTGGGTTCCCTCCTCCGGACAGTTGCGGTCTACACGATTATGCGCCTTTCGAGCAGTGCATGAAGTCACGCTGTCGGCGGCCGGCACGCGGCGTGGGCCGGCGGTGATCCTCGCTCGTGCCTACAGGCGCGAGCTCCAGCTTTCGGACTCGCGACCGACGACCA
Source organism: uncultured Actinomycetota bacterium (assembly GCA_963743675.1). Lineage (GTDB taxonomy): Bacteria > Actinomycetota > Thermoleophilia > Gaiellales > Gaiellaceae > PALSA-600. The sequence goes on along the minus strand of CAVURE010000021.1, from coordinate 213,648 downwards.
CCCAGATTGCCTCGGCCGGCTGCTCGCCCACCGCCCACAGCCGATGTGGGGAGGAGGCGTCGAAGGAGATGGCCATCCCGGTCTGCAGCTCGTACTCCTCGAACCCGACCCGCACCCCGAGTACGCCCCGCAGGACATACCCGTACTCCTTGCCGCTGTGGCGGATCAACGAGTTCTCGCCGCATGATTCGGCGCCCGGCGCGTACACGATCGTCAGAAACTCGACCACCTGGTCACGGTCGGCGGTCAGGCGCTCCCACGTCACCCCCGACTCCAGGTTGATGACCGGGCGGCTTCCGGGCGCCGTGGTGGGCAGGTTCGATTGCAGCTCGGTCACGGACGGCGTGTCCGCCGACGGCTCGGGCGCCTGCTGGACATCCGGGAACAGATCGCCCATCGAGAGGCCGAGCACGGTGACGAGTGACCAGAGCGTGCTCACCGAAGGCGTCACCTTGTTTCGCTCGATCTGTGAGATCAAGCTCGGCGACACCCGGACGCGGCGTGCGACCTCGCGAACGGTCATGTCCTTCGCCTGCCGCGCCTCGCGGAGGCGCTCGCCGATTGCCGACGGCTGTCGAAGCTCCGGTAGCTGCTGGACGACTTCCATCAGAGCTCGCTGCGGCGCACGGTCGAGACCTCGGCGTCGAGGCGGCGGGCGAGATATTCCCAGTCGCGCTCGAAGCGGTAGGAGTGTTCGTCAGGAGGCGCCGGAGCCGACGTCTCGAGCCACAGCACCTTGTTGCCGACAGTCTCGTAGAAGGCGTGGATGCAGCCGACCCCCGTCCAGAAGATATCTCCGGGTCGGAGGGTGTACCGCTCGCCGTCGGCGACGACATCGACAACGCCCTCCAGCATCAGGTACGACTCCTCGAAGGGATGATCGTGCGGGTGCGCGACCGCGCCCGGCTGGTAGCCGACCATGAACATCGTCTGCATCTGCGCGCCAAGGCGCTTGTCGACCAGCATCTTCACGGTGATGCCGCTGTAGGCGAGAGCCGCCGTCGCCATGCTCGCCGACACGGTCGGCTCGTCCACCGAGGCGCCCTGCTTCAGGCGGTCGATGTCCATGTCGCTCTCCCGGAGCATGAACAGATGCCGGTTCCGTGGATCGCGGAGATCGAGCGCTGCCGGCTCGAGATCCGGCGCCGGCCCGAGGAAGAATGTGTCCGGCGGCTGTGTCTCGCCACGAGGCCTCGGCGAGGCCATCTCGACCCATCGGCTCGGAGACTCGGAGCGCCAGGCATGCACGAGCCCGACCGGGATGACGCCGCACGCGCCCGGTTCGAGACGGACACCCCGGTCGTCGAGGTACAGGACAGGGTCGCCGTCGAGCACGTAGAACGTCGTTTCGAACGAGTGGACGTGGCTGTCGACGTGGCCGTCGTCGAGCGCGACGAGCGAGAGCCCGGTGTGCGTCGCGCCCGTATGCCCGCCGACGAGCACGGCCCGGGTCAACCCGCTGCCGCGCCCCGGCAGCGCCGGGACGAGCTCGATCTCCTCGCGACGGACCAGCCGATGCACTAGACGGTGATCCCCTCGTCGGCGAGATCTGCGCCGCGGACGTAGGTGTGGCCGGTCACGAGCAGCTCGGCGGCGGGGAAGCGAGTGATCACACGCGGGCCGGTCGGCGTGACGACGACCTCCTCTTCGATCCGTGCGGCCGAGCGCCCGTCGGAGGCGGCGCAGTAGGTCTCGAGCGCGAAGACCATGCCTTCCTCGAGCTCGATCGGGTCGTCGAAGGAATGGAGCCGCGAGATCATCGGCGCTTCGTAGAGCCCCACGCCGAGCCCGTGCCCGAACTGGAGACCGAACGCCGCCCGCTCGTCGGTCATCCCGATCTCCTGGGCGGTTGGCCACACCTCGGCGATGCTGTCGGTCGTCTCGCCGGGCCGGACGCGGTCGATCGCGTTGTCGAGCCACTCGCGGCACTGCTTGTAGGCGTCGAGCTGCGGCGGGGTTGCATAGCCGACGTTGAAGGTCCGGTAGTAGCAGGTGCGGTAGCCCATGAAGGAGTGGATGATGTCGAAAAACGCCTGGTCTCCCGGACGAAGCAGCCGGTCGGAGAAGGTGTGCGGGTGGGGGTTGCAGCGGTCGCCGGAGATGGCGTTGATCGCCTCGACGTGCTCCGAGCCGAGCTCGAACAATACTTTCATCGCTGCGGCGACCACCTCGCTCTCGCGGACCCCGGGCCGGAGCATCCGGTAGATCGTCTCGTAGGCCGCGTCGACGATGCCCGCCGCCTGGTCGAGGAGCGCGAGCTCGTCCTCGGACTTGATCTTGCGCGCTTCGAGCATCACGGGTTGCGAATCGGCGATCTCGAGGCCCTTGCGCTGAAGCGCGAGCAGCGTCGTGATATCGGGGACGTCCATGCCGACCGGCTCGGCGTCTAGCGCCCGCTCGTGGAGCTCGTGCCAGATCATCTCCGCGAGGGCGTCGGGCACGCCGGTCGAGTCCGGCATGGCGCCGCGCATCGGCGGCACCCAGGCGCGCCAGCTCGACTCGGGCAGCCAGGGGCAGTAGAGCTGATGATGCCGCGCGGCCGAGCCGAAGTCCCAGAGAATCGGGTCGTCGTCGCGGAAGACGAGCGCGAAGCGGATGTTCTTGTCGCGTTCCCAGGTGCCGATGGCCGTGCTCGTGACGTAGCGCAGATTGTTCGGGTCGAAGAGCAGCAGGCAGCCGAGCTCGGAGCGGGCGAGCATCTGCCTGGTTCGGGCCAGGCGGTGGGCGCGGAGCCTGTTGAAGTCGACCCGCTGCTCCCAGTCGACCGCCATCGTGGCGCCGCGCGAGGCGATGTGCTCAGCCATCCGTGCCACCGATCGATTGTTCCTTCAGGTTCAGGAGGAGCGCCATGAAATCCTTGCTTTCGTGTCCGCGCGCGCTCGTTTGCGCGAGGAGCGCGCCGAGCTCTTTGTCAGCGGTAGGTCAACCCCGGTCCCGGCCGCCAGGTCGAGCACGAGGCCCGACGTCCTTCAGCATCATCGTCGTCGTGAACGTGGCCGTGAAGTCGTCCCGCAGGAGCGGCTCGGACTTGTAGGTGATGAACGTCGAGCCTGCGACCGAGGCGCCGATCGCGCCGAGCAGCGTCGCGCGGTCGAGGCCGGCGGACTCGCCGAGCACCAGGCCTTCGGCCAGCAGCTCGGCCGTCCCCCCGATGAGTATCTGCAGCACGAGCTTCATGACGCGCGCGCTCTCGTCCTCGCCGACGTTGTAGACCTTCGTGAAAACAGCGCCGAGGAGCGGCTCCGCCCGCTTCAGCGCCTCGGGCGGGCCCGAGACGAAGATCGCCGCTGTTCCCGCAGCGACGGTGCCGGGATTGCCGCTCACGGGAGCCCGGATGTAGCCGACGCCGCTCCGTTCCGCCGCGGTCGCGACCCGTCGCGACATGCGCGATCGAGATCGTGCTCGCCTCGACGAGCAGCGTGCCTGCTCGTGCGTGCGCGAGCAGGCCGTCCTCGCCGAGCAGGACCGCTGCGACGGCATCGTCGTCGGCGAGGCTCGTGAGGCAGATCTCCGCGCGCTCGAGCGCAGCCGCGGGCGAGTCGAGGGCCGTTGCGCCGCGACGCTGTCAGCGGCTCGATTCCGCCCGGGCGTGCGGTTTCCCACCATCAGCTCTGCGCCGCTCTCGAGCAGGCGGCGCGCGATCGCAGCACCCATGTTGCCGAGCCCGACCACCGCGACGGTGGCCTCGTCTGACGCCACTCCGGTGCTCACTTCAGCAGCCAGCCGCCGTCGAGCTCGAGGTTGACGCCGTTCACGGCGCCGTTCTCGAGCAGGAAGATCGCTGCGTCCACGACCTCGTCCATCGTCACCAGACGACCCAGTGGCGTGCGGGCGACGAGCGCCTCGAGAACCGTCGGCGGCTTCGCGGCCCAGTAGGGGCTGTCGCCGACGACGGCCGGATGGAGGCCGTTGACGCGAATCGGCGCAAGCTCGACGGCGAGTGTGTGCACCATGCCAGTGACCCCTCCGTTCACGGTCGTCACGGTCGTCGAGCCGGGATATGGCCGGCGCAGCGCGAGCCCCCCGAAGAGCAGGATCGACGAACGTTCATGGAGGCGCGGCAGGAGCGCGTGCACGACCTCGGTGTACCCGACCAGCTTGAGCGTGATCAAGCGAAGCGCGCGGGCGAGGTCGTACCCGGCGACCGTGTTCTCGTCGCGTTCGATCGCGCCCAGGACGAGCCGGTCGACGGTGCCGATGTCCTGCAGGCATTCGCCGATCGACGTCGGGGGCGGCCAGGTCGAACGCGCACGCCGAGACCGGCCCCGGCCCGGCGATGCCTCGCGCAACAGCCGGACGCGCGCTCGAGGTCGCGGCCCGAGATGACGACCTCGCGGCCACGGGCCGCGTAGGCCTCGGCGAGCCGTAGGCAGATTCCCGACGTGCCCCCGACGACCACCACGGCTCCGTCACTCATAGGCCCGCACGATAGAGGCGCCGTGCAGTGTGAGTCAACTGCGGGCACGCGCCGGGATCAGTCACAGCCGCCGAATCGGTCGCGGCTTCGCTCGTTGCCGGGCCGATTGCTTCCGCGGTTCACAGGTGGTAACACTTCCCGGGGCCTAGTTCAGTACAGGTGTCGACGGAAGAAGGGAGTGAACGTGCCGAAACGCGTGCTCATCCGGGGCGGTCACGTCCTGAGCATGGATCCCGGCATCGGGGACATCTACGGCGGCGACGTGCTGATCGAGGACGACCGCATCGCTCAGGTCGCCGAGAGCATCGATGCCTCGGACGCCGATACGCTCGATGCCACCGACTGCATCGTCATCCCGGGCTTCATCGACTCGCACCGGCACACGTGGGAAACCGTGATCCGCGGCATCGCGCCCGATGTGAGCCTCAGCGGATACTTCGACCTCGTCCTCGACCAACTCGCTCCCGCCTACCGCCCCGAGGACGTGTACGCCGGGAACTACCTGGGCTCGCTGGAGGCGATCGACGCCGGCGTGACGACGGTGCTCGACTGGTCGCACATCTCGAACACGCCCGAGCACGCCGACGAGGCGATCCGGGGCCTGCGCGATGCCCGGCTCCGCGCCGTCTACTGCTACGGAAACCCGAACACCTCGCTCGCCGACTGGTGGTACACGAGCACGCTCGAGGCGCCCGAAGACATTCGCCGCGTGCGCGACCGGTACTTCTCGAGCGACGACGGGCTGCTGACCCTGGCGATGGGGACGCGGGGACCCGGCTTCTGCACCCCCGAGGTGGTCAGGCACGACTGGGAGCTCGCCCGCGACGTCGGCGCTCCGATCAGCGTGCACGTCGGAATGGGGCCATATGCAGGGCGTTTCTCGATGGTCAAGCAGCTCGACGAGCTCGGATTGCTCGGTGACGACACGACCTACATCCACTGCAACTACCTGTCGGACGAGGAGTTCAAGCTGATCGCCGACAGCGGCGGGAAGGTCTCGATCTCGCCCACGGTGGAGATGATCATGGGACACGGCACGCCGCCGACGGCCAAGGCCCTTCAGTTCGGGCTACGCCCGAGCCTGTCGATCGACGTCGTCACGACCCTTCCCGGAGACATGTTCACGCAGATGAGGCTCATGTTCGCGTCGGACCGCCTGCTGGCGCATGAAGCGGCGTTCGCGGCTGGAAGCGAGGAGGAGCCGAAGCTGCTGACGAGCCGCCAGGTGCTCGAGTTCGCGACGATCGAGGGCGCGAGGGTCTGCGGGCTCGATGAGCGCAGCGGCTCGCTCACCCCGGGCAAGCAAGCGGACGTGGTCGTGATCCGCTGCGACCATTCGAACACGTGGCCGATCATCGACCCGGTGTCGACCGTGGTGCTGCAGGCCGACACCCGAAACATCGACACCGTGTTCGTCGGCGGTGAGGTGCTGAAACGGGATGGAAAGCTCGTCGGCGCAGATCTCCGCCGGGCCCGTGACCTCGCCGCGACCTCGCTCGACTATCTCCTGACCCACACCGAGGTCAAACCGAGCTGGGTGCAGAGCAAGGGGCCGTGCTGCCGGCGCCCAGCAACCTGTGCAGCAAAGCTAACCGCTTGACGGAGATGTTGAGCAGCCCTACACTCGCGCGCACCGCCCCGACCTTGCCGGCACGCGAAAGCACGTAACCGAGTAGTGAAGGAGGTTCAGTCGAAGTGAACCGCATCCATCCCGGACTTCAGCGAGGGCGGGCACGTAGCGTGTCGCTGCTCCTCGTCGTTCTTCTGGCAACCGCCGCGGTTGCGGCCGGAGCTGCAAGTGTCGCCGCGGCGCGCACGACAGCGAAGGCGGCCTCTTCGCCCGTCCGGATCGCGTATCTCTCGTTCGCGGTCGCCAACAGCTACGACGCCCCGATGCTCGCCGCGGCCAAGGCGGCAGCGGCGAAGGGCAACGCCAAGATCACCGTCTTCGACGCCAACAACGATCCGAAGGCCCAGTTCTCGCAGCTGCAAACCGCAGCGACCTCGAAGCAGTACGACGCGATCATCGTGCAGCCGATCTTCGGTACCGGTCTGATCAGCGTCGTCAAGCAGGCGATCAAGAACGGCGTCAAGGTCGTGAACATGGACCAGGAGCTCGGGCCGAACCTCGGCACGGCCAGCCCGCAGGTGCCCGGGCTCTCCGGCAACGTCGTCTTCGTGCCGACGGCGATCGGCACCAAGCTCGGCAAGCTCGTCGTCCAGGCGTGCGCGGCGAAGAACCTGAACCCCTGCAACGTCGGCTACCTGTACGACATCAAGGCCTCGGCGCTCGACGTCGCCATTCGCAACGGCTTCAACAAGGCGATCGCCGGTCACGGCAACGTGAAGGTGGTCGCCGAGGGCGAGAGCTTCTTCACGCCGTCGAAGGGCCTGGCGGCCGTGCAGACGATGATCCAGGCGAACCCCGACATCAGCTTGATCGCCGGCTCCGATCAGGGCATCGAGGGCGCAGTCCAGGCCGTCGACCCGGCCAAGGTGACGCTCGTGGGTTACGGCGGTAGCGAGAGCGGAATCCGCGGAATCGCCGACGGCAAGTGGTACGGCACGATCGTGCAGCTTCCGGCCACGGAAGGCCGGCTTGCGGTGCAGTGCGCGATCAAGGCCGTCCGCACCGGCAAGGGCTGTGGCGGCGTCGACCCGGTCGACGCGCTTCCGCAGGCCGGCGTCGTCACCAAGGCCGACGTCTCCAAGTTCAAGGGGGAGTGGCCCGGGTAGTCAGGATGGCGGAGCCATCGTCGGGGAACATCGCCTACCAGATCGAGCTCCAGGACGTCTCCAAGCACTACGGAGGCGTCCTGGCGCTCGACGGCGTCTCGTTGGCCGTCGTGCGCGGCTCGGTCCATGCGCTGATCGGCGAGAACGGTGCCGGCAAGTCGACGCTCGGCAAGGTGGTCGCGGGAGCGGTTGTCGCCGACCGGGGACAGATGTCTGCTCGCCGGTAAGCCGGTGTCCTTCCGAACGCCGAAGGAGGCGCTCGATCAGGGGGTCGCGCTCATCGCGCAGGAGCCGTCGATCGTGCCGATGCTGACCGTCGCCGAGAATGTGCTCCTCGGAGCCGAGCCGCGCGCGAACGGGTTCGTGAGGCGGCGCGCCCTTGGGCGGCGCTACCTGGACGTTGCCCGGCAGGCGGGGTTCGACCTGCCCGGAGGCGCGCCGGCAGGACGCCTGCGGACGGCCGAGCAGCAGCAGGTCGAGATCCTGCGCGCGCTCGCCCGCGAGGCGAGTGTGATCGTGATGGACGAGCCGTCGGCCGCGCTCAGCGGCGCCGGACACCGCAACGGCTGCACGAGATAATCCGCGCTCTCGCCTCCACCGGGAGGACGATCCTGCTGATCTCGCACTTCCTGGACGAGGTGCTCGCGCTGGCCGACGCCGTGACGGTGCTGCGCGACGGCCGCCTGGTCGAGACGCTCCCCGTGCAGGACGCGACCGAGCAGTCACTCTTCGAGGCGATGCTGGGGCGTCCCCTGACGGCCGCGTTCCCACCGAAGCAGCTCGCGACAGCGCCGCGCGCCGCCTGCCCTGTCGGTGAGGAATCTCAGCGGGCGCGGTGTCGTCGACGCCTCGCTCGAGGTGCACAGGGGCGAGATAGTCGGCCTGGCGGGCCTCGTCGGTGCCGGGCGCTCCGAGCTCGCCCGCGCGATCTTCGGCGCCGATCCGGTGCTCTCGGGCGAGGTGATGCTCGACGAGGGAAAGCCGTTGCGCGGCGGTCCTCGGCGAAGGCTGCAGGAGGGAGTCGCGATGATTCCCGAGTCCCGGAAGGATGCCGGGCTCATCTTCACGCGTTCGGTGCTGGAGAACGCGACGCTGGCGAAGCTCGCGCAGCTCAGCCGCCTCGGATTCGTGCAGCGCTCCGACGAGCGGCGGGCGGGTGTGCAGATCCTCGAGCGCTGCCAGGTGCGCGGCGCGCAGGCCCTCGGCGCGGGTCGGGACGCTCTCGGGCGGGAACCAGCAGAAAGTGCTGTTCGCGCGGATGCTGATGCGCGAGCCGCACGTGATGATCGCCGACGAGCCGACTCGGGGCGTCGACATCGGTGCGAAGCGTGCGATCTACGACATGCTCGTCGAGCTCGCACAGGCGGGGATGGGGATCCTCCTGATCTCCTCCGAGATCGAGGAGATCCTCGGCCTCTCGCACCGCGTGGTGGTCATGCGCCGCGGAAGAACGGTCGCCGAGCTGGCCGGCCCGGAGATGACCGAGGCGGCGATCCTCGCCGCCGCATTCTCCGATCCGGGCCAGAGCTCGGAGATCGGCGCCGCGGGTTGAGCGCGGGCTCCACTCACCTCGCGACCGAGCGTCGCGTCGACTTGAACCGTGCTCGCAGCCTCGGGATCCTGGTGCCGTTCGTCGCGCTCTTCGTCACGCTCTCCTTTGCGAGCAGCGCGTTCTTCACGAAGGTCAACCTGCTGAATATCCTCGACCAGCAGTCGGCGACGTTGATCATCGCAGCCGCCGGGACGCTGGTCCTCGTCGCGGGTGGTATCGACCTCTCCGTCGGAGCCGTCTACTCGCTCGCCGCGGTGACCGCGGCGGAGGTCGCACAGCACCACAACGCCTGGCTCGCGATCGTCCTCGGTATCGGCGCGGGCGCTCTCGTCGGTCTCGCCAACGGGCTCGTGACCACCGTCTGGCGCATCAACTCGCTGATCACCACGCTGGCCATGTCATTCGTGATCGCCGGTCTCGCGAGCCGAATTACCAAAGGGAACCTCGCTCGTCCTCTTCAATCGCCCGAGCTTCGGGAAGCTGGCCCAGACCGAGTGGGGGACCGTGAAGACCTCGATCTGGCTGATGGTCGGCGCTGTCGTCGTGCTCGGCAATCGTTCTCGCCCGCACAACCGCGGGTCGCTACATGTACGCGGCGGGCGGGAACGCCGAGGCGGCGCGGCTCGCCGGTGTGCAGGTCGGCGCGGTTCGCGTGCTGACCTTCGTCCTCAGCGGCACCGCGGCCGGGCTCGCGGGCGTGATCGACGCCTCCCGCGTGCTGAGCGCGTCTGCCTCGAGCGAGGACACGACGCTCGCGTTCACGGTGCTGGCGGGCATCGTCGTCGGCGGCACGAGCATTCTCGGCGGCGAAGGTGCGGTCTGGCGATCGGTCGTCGGCGTGCTCTTCATCGCGCTGATCGGGAACGGCTACATCCTGCTCGGCCTCGACCCGCTGTACGAGCAGATCACGCTCGGCGTCCTGCTGCTGGCGGCGGTGGGGCTCGACTCGTGGGCGAGAAGGCACGCGTGAGCTGGAGCAGGCGGCCTCACGCGATCGGTGACGAGCAACGGCGCCGCCTGCCTCGAGCGGGGCTGCGAGGCGCCTCGGCGCTCACTGTTACTCAGCCGATTTCCTACTCAGCCGATGTCCGCAAGGACCTGTTCGGCAGCCCCACGATCGCTCGCGCCGACCATTACGCGAGCGCCGCCTGAGAAACCGACCGGGTAGGCCCCGCCGGCGTCGTCGCTCGCCACCCACGCCGGGATGCCCGCGGACTCGAGCAGGCCTTGCACCACATCTGCCTCGGTCCGTGACGCAAACGTGCCGATCGAGACCTGCTCTGCCATCTCGTGACGATACCCCGGATCACCCGGGCTGACAGAACCGACCGCGCCTCAGCCGGCTAGCCGAAGGTGAACACGTATCCCTGCAGGCCGGGATCGAGGAACGTGATCTCGAAGGTGCGCTCGGTCACGGGACCGTGCTGGCGGACGAGCTGATAGAGCCGCGGCCCGGAAACGGTGCCATTGCCCTGGTCGTCGACGTCGAGCCCGTGCGAAGCGCCCGGAGGCTGTCCGTCGATGAGCACACGAAATCGCACGGACGACCCTCGCGCTGCCGGGCCCATGACGAGGTGAAGGTCGCGGGCATGGAAGCGGAATGCGACGCGGCCGCCGCCCTCGTTCAGCAGCGAGCTCTCCGGCCCGATCGTCCAGTCTCCGGCAAGGGCCCAGTGATTGAGGCTCAGCCGCGCCGGGACGGTGTAGGCGCGGCGTTCGTCGAACGCCGCGCCGTCAGGGGACGCGAAGCTCTCGGCGCGGTTGTAGCCGAGGTAGGTCTCGGGTGTCCTCAAGCTGTCCCAGTCGGCGGCGGCTTCGGCACCGGCGGCATCGACCGAGGCCAGCTCACGGCCGAGGCCGCTCGCTCCCGCCTCTGCGAGCAGTTGCTGGATCACCCTTTCCGACCGCTCGTACTCGCCCTCGCCGAAATGATGGTCCCGGATCTGCCCCTCCGCGTCGACGAAGTAGAGCGCCGGCCAGTAGTGGTTCGCAAACGCGCGCCAGAGCTCATAGTCGGGATCGAGCGCGATCGGATAGTCGACGTTCATCTCCGCCGCGGCCAGACGAACGTTGTCGACGTCTTTTTCGAAGGCGAACTCGGGCGTGTGCACGCCGACGACCACCAACCCGTGAGGCTCGTACCGCTCGCTCCAGGCGCGCAGATACGGAAGCGTCCGCAGCCAGTTGATGCAGGAGTACGTCCAGAAGTCGACGAGCACGACCCTTCCGCGCAGGCCCGCCGGCGTCAACGGCTCCGAGTTGATCCACCCCGTTGCGCCGGCCAGCGAGGGCAGCGCGCTCTCGACGCGAAGGCTCATGCGGCACCCCCGTCGACCTCCGTGAGGGCCGCCGCGAGACCGCTCGGCCGGCGGCGGTAGGTGCGGATCCCGGTTGCGGTCTCGCCGGCTACCTTGGTGCTGCGCATCAGAGCCTCCGTTCGTTGGGCTACGACGTCAATAAGCCGGCGCGGCACGAACCCAAGCCGACCGGCGCGGCCACGCCCGAAGCTGCAAGAATCGAGACTTCCTCGCGACGGGGGGCGGTGGTGGTTGGACAACAACTCACCGCGTGGCAGGAGCGGGAGCTCGTGATCGCGGCCGAAGGCGGCGACGTACGAGCCTGCCGAGCCCTGGTCGAGGCCTTCCTGCCGGCGATCGCCGCGCTCGCCCGCGGCTTCCCCACCGGCGCGGGAGTGGAACGGCAGGAGCTCGTTCAGGAGGGAGTGGCCGGGTTGCTCTCCGCTGTGCGCCGTTTTGACCCCGGGCTGAGCACACCGTTCTGGGCCTACGCGTCGTTCTGGGTGCGCAAGGCGATGCAGGAGCTCGTCGCGGAGCTGACGCGGCCCGTGGCACTCTCCGACCGCGCGGTCCGGGGCCTGGCGCTGATCCGGGCCGCACGCCGTCAGCATCTGGAGGCCCACGGCACCGAGCCCACAAACGGGGAGCTCAGCCAGGCGACGGGGCTGACGCCGGCGCAGCTCGAGAGCCTGCAGGCGATCGAACGCACTCCGCGCGGAATGGAGGAGCGGCTGAAGACGGACGGGGAGGCGGCCGCCACGGTCGGGGACATGATCGTCGATCCCCGTGCCGAGCAGGCATATGAGCAGGTGCTCGACGGCTTCGAGATCCGTGAGGTGCGCGAGCTCGCCGAGAGCCTCGACGAGCGTGAGCGCGCGGTCATCCGCGGCCATTACGGGCTGGGACAGCCCGCCCAGACGCTGCCCCAGATCGGCGGTGCGCTGGGAGTGACGGCCGAGCGCGCCCGGCAGATCGAGGTCGCCGCGCTCACCCGGCTGCGGGAGGCGCTCGCACAAACCCGCCCGTTCTCGAACCGGAGGCGATCTGAGCTCTGACCGCACTCCGCGGCGGGTTGCGACGAGCTCAGCTCGGCCGGCCCGCCTTCGGCGGGAGATACGCGCAGCCCGCGGTGCCACAGCGGATGACGCTCGGTGGCTCGTCCTCGTCGAGGACCTTGAGCAGCTCGGTCCTGCCGTCCGTCTCGAGCGCCCGCCGGGTGTCGCCGGGCAGAGCTAGAGGATCAGTCGCCCAGGCCGCCTCGCTCACCTCGATCAGGACTCGGGCGACCTGGCCGGCGCGGGTGATCTCCCAGAGCCATCCGGCGGCAGCAGCGCCCGTGCGCGCGTGCCTGCCAAGGCCGGCGCTGATCTCCCAACCCACGCCCGGAAGGCTACTGAGGCACCCGACTGTTCAGGTGGCGCCGGGCTCGCGGCGGCGGGAGCGCCGCCGACCGGCATGACGCTCGAAGAAGCTGAGCAACGTCTCGATGCAGTAACCGATTGGGCTACCGCCGGGGCGAGGACACATGGTGTGACGGCCTGGGTGATCGTCCTGCCGATGGAAGCGACAGGGATCAGGGATGACCTGGGCCTGGGTGCGAGCGTCGTCTACATCGCGCTCGAGCGCCGCTACCTCCTCGATCCGGCCTTCCCGGTCGAGGACTTGCACTTCGTGCTCGCCCGCGAGGTCGGGAAAGCAAAGCTCAGCCTCGACGGCTCGGCTCTCGCCGGTCACGCCAGGGAGTTTGCGGCCGACTCGTTCGCCGCGGGCCTCGTCGGTCGCGAGGGCGCCGCCGCCAGCATCGGTCGTATCGCCGAGTGGCACCGTCACAACAAGCCACAGCCGTCAGGGGACGAGGCTGCCCGCCCGTCGACCGCAGAACGGATCCGCAACGTCCTCGCAGGATCGGCCTCGACGTCCTGGGACGAGGCCGTCGCGGTCGAGCCGTCGAGCGCAGATCCTCGCTCCGGAGACCGCGACGATTCGAGCTCGCGCTGACAACGCGCGGCTCTCGTTTCGGTACCTCCCTATTGACAGGCTGCTGAGGCCTCGGACATGATCAGTTCGGACACGTCCCGTTGGGAGTACCTCTGCGCGCACGTCTCATCGTTCTCCTTGGAGCGACGCTTGCCACTGCCGCTCTCGCCGGCTCGGCGGGTGGAACGTCGCTGCGCGGTGACACGGCTCACCTCGGCGCCTGCTCGCTCGGCTCTGTCGAGGCGAGCCTCAGTTGGGGGGCGAGGTGCCTGCGGGCCGGCGAGTTCTGCAAGGTCGGCGATCCGGAGTACCGCCGCTACGGCTTCGACTGCCCGGCGACAGGGCATCTGACCGGCCGTTCGTCGTCGCCCGCACAGGGGAAGCCGCTGCCCGGCCCGGCGGGGCTGTCGAGGATCGCCGTCGGCCAGACCGTCCTCGTCACCGCCCGAACACGGACACGAGGTTGCCGTAGAGGCGCGGAGCCCGACCCACGGTGCTCGCCCGGTGCGTTCTACCGCGGCCTGACAAGAGGCGTGATCTGCTCGCCCGGATTTCGGACGAGCGCGATCCGTGATGTGCCGCAGTCGGAGAAGTTCGAGGTCGAGAGCGAGTACGGCATGGCGCCGGGGTATTACGGCCGCAGTATCGAGATCGACCACATCGTGCCACTCGAGATCGGCGGCTCGAACGAGATCGCGAACCTCTTTCCCGAGCCGGGATCCGGAAACGCGAGCTATCACGTGAAGGATGCGCTCGAGAACAAGCTTCACGACCTCGTCTGCTCGGGTGCGATGACCCTGCGGACCGCACAGCACGGAATCGCCACCGACTGGCGAGCTCAGTACGAGACGGTCTTCGGCACGGCCCCGACCGGTTGAGTCGAGGCCTCCGCCGCCGCTCCTCCGGCCGGAGGCGGGCAGTCGACTAGCGCGAGGCCCGGCCCGGTTCCGGGCCGGCGTCTGCCTGCGACACGGTGATCAGCCGCGCGCCGCGACCGTGCGTGGCGAAGCTGAACGACCAGCGGATGATCACGATCAGCCGGTTCTGGAAGCCGATCAGGTACCAGAGATGCACCACGAGCCAAATGATCCAGGCGATGAAGCCGCTGAGCCTGAGCCCCTTGATCTCCGCGACCGCAGATGCCCGCCCGACGGTCGCGATGTTCCCCTTGTCGCGGTAGCGGAAGGGCGGCGTCTCATCGCCCCGCAACCGGGCCTGTACGACCTCTGCCGAGTAGCGGCCCTGCTGCATCGCGACCGGCGCTACCCCCGGTAGGGCGACGCCCGCGCCGGCGCTGTCCCGCACGCGGACCATGTCACCGAGCGCGAAGACCTCGGGGTGGCCGGGAAGCGTCAGATCGGGCTCGACGGTCACGCGGCCCGCACGGTCGCACTCGGCTCCGGTCAGCTCGCCCAGCCTCGCCGCCAGGCTCGAGGCGGTTACCCCTGCGGCCCAGATGACGGTACGGCTCGGAATCCGCGACGGCGGACCGCCCTCGTCGATCGTCACTCCCTCGGAATCGACGCCCACGACCATCCGGTTGAGCAGCAACGTCACCCCGAGCCGCCGCAGCGACCGCTCGGCCTTCTCGGCGAGCACGGGCGGGAACGTCGCAAGCACCCGGTCGCCGGCCTCGACGAGCAGGATTTGCCCGGTGCGCGGATCGATCGCGCGGAAGTCGCGCCGCAGTGTGTCGCGGGCGAGCTCGGCGATCTGGCCCGCGATCTCGACCCCGGTCGGGCCCGCGCCCACGACGACGAAGGTGAGCCAGCGCGCCCGCAGGTCCGGGTCGGGCTCCGATTCGGCCGCCTCGAAGGCGCTGAGGAGACGGCTGCGCACGACCAGAGCGCTCTCGAGCGACTTCACCTCGGCGGCGTCCTCGCTCCAGTCGTCGTGGCCGAAGTACGAGTACCGTGAGCCGCCGGCGACGATCAACGTGTCGTAGGAGATGGTCGGAGGTGCCGGGATCCCTGCGACCGGCCGGAGCTCGAGCACGCGCGCCGGCAGGTCGAAGTCGGAGACCTCGGCCAGGACGACCCGGACATTGCTGTGGCGCTTGAAGATCGCCCGCAACGGATAGGCGATCTCACCGGGCGACAGCGCTCCCGTCGCCACCTGGTAGGTGAGCGGCTGGAAGAGGTGGAAGTTCCGCCGGTCGACGACCGTGACCGCGACGTGCGCCCGCCTGAGCGCGAGCGCCGCCTGCAGACCGCCGAATCCGCCGCCGACGACAACCACACGATGCACGCTCGACTCACCCACGGGAGACCTGAACGTACCGCCCGGCGACGCCGCTGACCAATCGACGCGCACCGGCTCCCGGCACGGTCCGGAGTCGATCCGCAGGCGAGCCTTCGACCGATACCTTGAGGACAGCAGAGGAACGAGTGCGTTGACGACCGGTGCACCTGGCAATTGTGTTCCGGCACGCGCCCGCGAATCCCACTGCCGCACTTCCGCCTACCGCCCCAGCGCAAGCCCATCACGAGAAGGAGTGGACGAATGACTGTGAATAGCAGACCCGGAAGCCGGCTCGTCCCGATCGTCGCCGCCCTGGCCCTCGGCATCCTGCTTCTCGGAGCAGGCGTCGGACACGCCGACTCGACTCCCGTCGGGCCGCTCCCGGCCGGATCCGTGGCGACGACCACGACGAAGCCCGGGCAGCTCGTCGCCGTCGCGTTGCCGCACGCGAGCGGCAGCTCCGGCCTCGTCTGGCGGATCGCCCGTGGCTACGACTCGAACGTCGTCCGCGAGATCTCGGAGGCCGATGTCGGCGCGAGCGTGGTCGTCGTCTACAAGGTCGTCGGCCGCGGCGACACCGCTCTCGTCTTCGCGCTCACCCGTGGAGACACCTCGCCGAAGGCTGTCAAGGCGGCGACGCACAAGATCCACTCGGTCTAGTCGCTCACTACATCCTCGCCCCGGACGGTGGAGATAGAGGATCAAAGGCCAGCCGTTCCTCACCGTGCGTGCCGGCGACCCATTCCTCATCCCGACCCGCAGGACACGTTCCCACGGGAGAGCCCTCGGAGCGGCGGAGCCACAGGATCCCGAGCGGTGGAGCTGAGAGATACCGTGAGTGCAGCAGGTTCGTCGGCCGAGCTTCGACAGAGGAGGGATAGACGGATGAGTGCGACAGGAGAGAAGGCGATCCTCGCCGGTGGATGCTTCTGGGGAATGCAGGACCTGATCCGCAAGCGCCCGGGCGTCCTCTCGACGCGGGTGGGATACACGGGAGGCGAGGTCGCAAACGCCACCTACCGGAACCACGGGAACCACGCAGAGGCGATCGAGATCACGTTCGATCCCGAGCAGACCTCCTACCGGGAGCTGCTCGAGTTCTTCTTCCAGATCCACGACCCGACGACCGTCAACCGTCAGGGTAACGACGTCGGCGCAAGCTATCGCTCGGCGATCTACTACCTCGACGACGAGCAGCGTCTGGTCGCCGAGGACACGATCGCCGACGTCGAGGCGTCCGGTATCTGGCCCGGCAAGGTCGTGACCGAGGTGGCACCGGCAGGACCGTTCTGGGAGGCCGAGCCCGAGCATCAGGACTATCTCGAGCGCTACCCGAACGGCTACACCTGCCACTTCCCGCGTGCCGACTGGGTGCTGCCGCGCCGGCCCGAAGCGCTCGCCAGGGAGGCGTCAGGGTAGGTGCTCGACCGCCGGCCGGCTCCCAACGGGAGGGCTTGGCGGCCCGCCGAGCCTCTCAGCCGAATAGCCGGGCGGCGACGAGGGCGATTATCAGCATGAGGGCGAAGACCGGCACCAGGAAGAGCAGAAGCCCTGCGACCGCGATGAACGGCGTCTCGCCGCTATCGCCCGCTTGCTCGCGCTCGTGAAGATGGTGAGCCTCGGCCTCGATCCCGCGAATCGGGTGGCGTAGGCGGCGGAACGCCCTCGAATACAGCTTTCCCGCATGCCGTCCGGCCCTGACGACACCGTGATCGAGCCCGGGGCCCGAATCGCGGTCCTCGCGGACGGCACCATCTCCCAGCTCCGACATGAGCTTTCCTTTCTCGAGGAGCGACGACTACGACGCTCTCGCCCGCCTAGAACCTAGTAATACCCGCGCCCTCCACCGACGTCAAACAACGCCTGCGCTCGGGGCTGGTCGCCCCGCAGCGCACGGCGTCCTCGCCGGTGAGGCCTACTCGTGGCCGGAGATCGCGTGCGGGACGTAGGGCGCCTCGAGGGCGGCGATCTCGTCCTCGTCGAGCGCGAGCTCCTCGGCCGCGAGTGCGTCGTCGAGGTGCTCGAGGCGCGTTGCGCCGACGATCGGAGCGGTGACGCCGGGCTTGCCGAGAAGCCACGCGAGGGCGACCTGCGCGGTCGGGACGCCGCGGCGCGCGGCGGTCTCCGCCGCCTGCTCGACGACGGGGAAGTCGAGCTCGGGGACATAGAGCGAGTCGGTGAAGGAGTCGGTTCGGGCCCGGATCGTGCGACGCTCGCCGGCCGCGGTGCGGTTGCCGGCGAGGATGCCGCGGGCAAGCGGGCTCCATGGGATCACGGCCACGCCCAGGTCGCGGCACTGGGGGATCATCTCGCGCTCCTCCTCGCGGTAGATGAGGTTGTAGTGGTTCTGCATCGAGACGAACCGCGTCCAGCCGTGCCGTTCGGCGGCGGCCTCGGCCTTGGCGAACTGCCACGCGTACATGCTGCTGGCGCCGATGAAGCGCGCCTTGCCGGCCCTGACGACGTCGTGCAGGGCCTCCATCGTCTCCTCGATCGGCGTGGCGGGGTCCCAGCGGTGAGTCTGGTAGAGGTCGACGTAGTCGAGCCCGAGCCGCGAAAGCGACGCGTCGATCGATGCCAGCACGTGCTTGCGGCCGAGACCGCGTCCGTTCTCGCCCGGCATCGTCCGGCCGTGAACCTTGGTCGCGAGGACGTACTCCTCGCGGTCGAGGAGACGGGAGAGGATCCTTCCGGTCACGACCTCGCTCTGGCCGCCGTTGTAGACATCCGCGGTGTCGAAGAACGTGATCCCCCCGTCGATCGCGCGCCGGACGATGGGCTCCGCCTCATCCTCCGCGAGCGTCCACTCGCGCTCCGGGGACGAGCCGAAGCTCATCATCCCCAGGCAGATGCGCGACACTCGCAGCCCCGTCCGGCCGAGGTTCACATAGTCCAACGCCGCCTCCTGACCACAACCGGAGACTAGACGGTGTGGGCCGCCGGAGGCCGGGGCAGCAGGCGCCGCCGGTTCCCGCGGGGTCGGTAGGATCGACCCCGCGACTGATCCCAGGAGACAATGGAGGTTCCTGCCATGGCAACGCCCGAGACGGCGACTCATCTTCCAGCGCTTGGCGCGCATGCGCGCGGGGAGGCCGGTCGCCTCCTCCAGCTCACGCTCGTCGAGCTGATCGCGCTCTCACTGATCGGGAAGCAGCTTCACTGGAACATCGTCGGCCCGGGATTCCGCGACCTGCATCTGCAGCTCGACGAGCTCGTGGACGAGTGGCGCGAGCTCTCCGACGTGGTCGCCGAACGAGCGGTCGCGATCGGGTTCCCGCCGGACGGACGTGCACCCGCTGTTGTCGAGCAGAGCCAGCTCGAGCCGGTCGACCCCGGCTTGACCAGCGTCGGTCACGCAGTCGGCGAGCTCACGCGCCGCGTGGCCGAGGTCGACGAGCGCGTGCGCGAGCGGCTCGGCCCGCTCGGCGAGATCGATCTCGCCTCGCAGGATGTGCTGATCGAGGTTACGCGCGCGCTCGAGAAGCAGCTGTGGATGATCCGCTCCCAGGTCTGACGACCGCGGCGCTCACCCGGCTCGGCTCGCATCTCCACCTGCAAGGTGGATCTCGATCTTCTCCTCACCTCGCGTCTCCCTGTCCTTCACGGTCGCCTGGCTGATGCCGAGCCCCTGGGCGATCACCTGGTAGCTGTAGCCCTGTGCGCGCCAGAGCAGGACGTCGCGCTGCACGCTCGTCAGGACACCCTCGGCGAGGAGCTCGTCGAGGTGTGCGCGAACCTCGGGGACAGGGATACCCAGGGGGGAGGAGGGAGCGATACGAGCAGGGTACAGCGCTGCGCACGGCGCGGCCTGATCGCCCGGACGAGCGCGTCCGCCGGATCACGACCGGCTAGCGACCGTGCAGGCGGTCGAGGCTGCTTTGCGCCTTGCCGGCGGCGGCCCGTGCCTGCTCGAGCGCGCTCTGTGTCTGCGCCCATCGTCGCGCTGCCTCTCGTTCCGCTGCCTCGGCGGCCACCACGTTCTCCGTGGCCTTCCGTAGCTCGGCGCGGAGGGCCCGGTCGTCGGGCTGCTTCCGTGCCGCCGGTGCTCGCTTCGTCGTCGCCCGTTTGGCGGCGGGCTTGACGTGGGCAAGCAGAGTGCCGAACCCGCGTGGCTCGAGCTCGCGCTCGAGCCGTGCCTCGAGGAGCTGCCGGGCGGCCTCCTCGTCCACGGCGGCGGCCAGGAGTGTCTGGCGGACGGCAGCGCCGCCGATCCGGGTCAGCCGGTCGAGTGCTTCGCGTTCACGCCGGATCGCCGTCGCGAGGCTTCCCTTGCCGGCGACCTGAGCGTCGCGCAGCGCGGCAGCGGCGCCGAGGAACGACTCGACCCCGGCGCGGTGGTCCCGGACGAGCCGGTTCACAGCGCCGGCCGCCGCGGTTGGCTTACGGAGGCCCTTGACCTCCCGCGCCTGCTCGGGCTCCCCCGCCTTGCGAAGCTCGCGGGCCGCCTCGTCGCGCGCCCGGGTGAACTCCGTGAGCGGCAGGCCGTAGAGCCGGTCGATGATCTCATCCGCAGGCAAGCGCCGTCATTCTCGCCGACCGCACCCGCCCGGCCGAGCCGAGGAGGGCGCAGCTCGCCGCAGACCCGCGAAGATGGCGAGCTCGGGCCCGGCAGCCGGGCCCGAGCTCGCCCTTCCGACGAGGCGACGCGCTAGGCGATGCCCGCCGCCTTGAGAGTCGCGCGGACACGTGCCGGCGTCATCGGCGCCTCGGTGATGCGTACGCCTGTGGCGTCGAAGAACGCGTTTGCGATCGCGCCGGCGACCGGGCACTGGACGGGCTCGCCCGACCCGAGTGACGGTTGGTCGATGCGCTGGACGATCGCGAGCGTCACTGGCGGTGCGTCTCTGAAGCGCATGATCGGGTAGGTGCTCCAGTCGGTGCTCGTGATCTGGTTCTTGTTGAACTGCATCTCCTCGAAGAGAGCCCGGCTCGCGCCCTGGATCAGGTTGCCCGTCATCTGGTTCTCGACGAGGTTCGGGTTGACGGTCAGGCCGGAGTCCTGGGCGCCGTAGAGGCGCGTGAGCAGGATCTTGCCGGTCTTCTTGTTGACCTGGGCATCGGCGATGACGGCGGCATAGGCTCCGCCGTGGTGGACGATCGCCACACCCCGGCCGGTGACGAGATTGCCCGGCTGGAGGTTCGACCCCGGGACCGCGGGCTTCCAGTTCGCCGCCGCCGCGGCGGCCTGGAGGACGCCGACCCAGCGCTGGTTCTGCGGGTCCGGCAGGATGTTCTGGATCCGGAACGCGATCGGATCCATGTTCGCGGCGACCGCGAGCATGTCCATCAGCTGCTCGTTCGCGAACCCTGTCTGCGGGGCTCCGGGGCCGCGCAGCGTCCCGCTCTGGAAGATGCCCTGGGGCGAGGTGATGCCCTTGCTGACCAGCCGGTAGTTCGTCAGCGAGACCTTCAGCCACGGTGAGGTGTTCTCGGTGTTGACCGTCCCGCCGGCAACGAGTGCCGGGAGGCTGTTCGCGGTCGGCGTGGGCGCGCCGTTCGGGCCTGCGAGCTCACGTCCCGTGTAGAGGGATGTCCCTCCCTGCGTGAACTGGGTCGCCTGGTAGGCGACCAGGTTTCCGCTCGAGTCGATGCCGCCCTCGATGTCGGTCATGATCGCCGGGCCGAAGTGGGTCCAGCCGTGCTCGTCCCAGCGCATGAACTGAAGCCGGACCGGGGCGCCGAGCGCCTTCGACATGATCGCTGCCGACTCGGCCGTGTCGAAGGCCACGCCGCCGTTGCCGTACGAGCTCGACCCCTCGTAGAAGAGCACCCGGATCTGGGAGGCGGTGAGCGGTGCGAGCACGTTGGCGAGATCGACGACGAGCGCCTCGACGTTCTGGGTGTTGCTGTAGATCGTCGCGCCGGTGGGCGTGACGTCGGCGAGCGCACAGCTCGGGCCGATCGGCGTGTGACCCTGGTAGTGGTACTTGAAGGTCGCGGTCACCGTCTTGGCGGCCGAGGCGATCGCCGCGTCGAAGTTGCCGATATTGGTTGTATTCTTGGCGGCGATCTGGCCGGTGGCGTCGAGGTTGCGGTAGTGGCCCCAGAGGTTGCCGGTGCCGGGGAGGATCGGGTTCGTGTTCCAGACGACCTTCAGCTGCGCCGCCGCCTGGATCGCGTCGTACTCCTTCGGCGCGACCACGCCGAGGAAGTTCCCGACCTGTACGACCTTTGCGCCCGGGATGTGGGCGATGGAGCCCGGGTCGACGCTGACCGGTACGTCCGAGTTGTACGGGTAGGCCCCCTGACCGCGCGGCCGCACGATCCGGCCGTGCAGCATGCCCGGCAGGCGGATGTTCTGGACGTACGTGTACTCGCCGGTGACCTTCTGCGGGATGTCGATCCGGGCGACCTTGTCCCGCACCGTGACCATCGTGTACGACGCGATCGGCTTTGCCGGCGCGACGCCGGGGTTCAGCGAGGCCGGGCTCAGCGGCAGGTTCAGGAGCTGTCCGCCGACGAGCTGGCCGTAGGTGACGTTGCCGCCGCCCGTCGCAGAGACGACGCCCTTGCTGACCGTCAGATTCGCGACCGGCACGCCGAGCCTGGTCGCGGCCATCCCGAGCAGGGCCTGATAGGCGATCGCGCCCGCAGCCCGGATCGCCGGGCCGGTTCCCGACATCGCGTTCGAGCCGCCCTCGCCGCCCGAGCTGACCGCGACGTAGGTGTCGACCACGTCGAGGCTCGACTTGTTGAAGCTGCCGTAGTGCATCTGCGACATGTCCATGCCGAGCTCCTCGGCGAGCACCTCGAGGAAGCCCGTCGAGATCCCGTTACCGGTCTCGATCTGGCTCGTCTTCAACGTCACCGTGTTGTCGGCATTGACCGAGAGCCACGAGTCGACGCGGGTGATGTCCGGCAGATAGCCGGCCGAGGTGGGAGCCGCCTTTGCCTTGCCGGCAAACGCCGATCCGGACAGGCCGAAGCCGACGATGAGGGCGCCTCCGCCCTTGAGGAAGCTCTGGCGGGAGAACTCCTTCTCGTGCAGGAAACCCGTCATGTTAGGCACCCGCCTTTGCCATCACGGCCGCGGCCTTCTGGATCGCGGTCAGGATTCTCGGATAGGTGCCGCAGCGGCAGAGGTGCCCGTTCATCGCCGTGCGGATCTGGTCCTCGGACGGGTTCTTGGTCGTCGCGAGCAGGTCTGCGGCCTGGATCATCATGCCGTTCTGGCAGTAGCCGCAGTGCGGCACCTGCACGTCGATCCAGGCCTGCTGCAGCGGATGCAGCGCCGGCGCCGCCGCCGAGGTTCCGCGCTCCGAGGCCCACAGGGCCGGCAGCCCCTCGAGCGTCGTGATGCTCTTCCCGCTCACCGCCGCCACGGGCGTGACGCACGAGCGGATCTCCTTGCCGTCGAGCAGCACCGAGCAGGCGCCACACTGCGCAAGACCGCAACCGAAGCGCGGGCCATGCAGGTGGAGCTCGTTGTGCAGAACGTAGAGCAGTGGTGTGTCGAGGCTCGCGCTCACGCCGTGCGTGAGCCCGTTCACCTTGATCTTGAGACTACTCGCCATGACCCCCTCCATCCGAGAGTGTTCGGGACTGAGCCGCTGAGCACCTCGGGGCCTGGGCGGCCCGAGCTACAGCGACAACGTTCACCGTAGCCCCCGTGACTCACACCGGCAACGAAAAAAGACGGCAAACGAGAGTGTTTAGAGAAAGATAATGATCGGCCATAATTCGCCGCACGCGTCACTCATCGGTCGATGAAAAACGATTAGAGAAAAAGCGCAGGACTTGACGATCCGGCGGCGAGTCGGCAGAGACCGCAATAGGCTGCACGTGACACGCGGTGCAGGGACACCGGGGTGCAAGGACGCGCCGTGCAGGGACTAGCTGTGCAGGGACATCGCCCATCGCGCCGGCCTGGATTCTCGAGTCGGAGGCTTACCCGATCGGAGAATCGCAAAACCATTCGCGCCCTACCCTTGTTTCATACTGCCGAGCGCAGATGAACGGATTAATACGCTTCGGTTAGGCTCCCCGACCAGACCGGCTCGGCGCACGGCGATAGCCTCGGCGGCCCGCGGGTGGGGACTCCCTGGCGTACGCTCCCGCCAATCCGACGAAGGAGGACGTCATGGCCGAGTACTCACGTGTGGTCACGTTCGAAGCCGACGACGCGGCGCTCGAGGCACTGGTCGCCGCCATCGAGAGCGAGGGCGGCCCGCCCGAAGGCGTGGCTGCCAAGCGGATCACCGTTCTTGCCGACCGGGCCGCCGGGAAGGTCGTGGTCGCTGTCCGGTTCGGCTCCGAGGAGGATCTGAGAAAAGGCGCGGAGGTGTTCGAGGCGATGAGCCCGCCCGAGAGCAGCAACATTCGCCGCGTTTCGGTCGATGCGTACGAGGTGGTGCTCGAACGCGACGCTCCCTGACGGAGACCACAGCAGTTCCGGCTAAAGGACTCGAGGATTGCTGCCGATAGGAGAATCGGTGAGACAGGATTCACGGCTCCCCGGCCCTGGGAACTGACGGCAATCATTCTCGCGGCAGGAGACTGGGACGGCGACCTTCGGGTCGCCGTCTCTCTTTTCGCCCGGCCTTGTTGCGGTTTCGAGCCGGGCGTCCTCGAGCGAATGACTGCGCCGGGTGCTAGAGCGCGTCGGCCGCCCGTCTCGGCGTGACTCATGCCGCGGGGGGCGAGGCCTGAGCGCCCTCGCCCCCCGCGGGTGTACGTCTCGAGGTGCGTCCCTCAGACGGCGGCCTTCAGCACACCGCGCACGTAGCCGGGAAGCATCGGCATCTGGTAGAGCCGCAGCCCGGTGGCGTCGTGGAAGGCGTTGCCGATAGCTGCCGCCACCGCCGCCGTCGTCGGCTCTCCCGAGCCCGAGGCGGGTAGATCGAGCCGCTGCACGACCACGGTCGTCACGCTCGGGGCATCCTTGAAGCGCAGGATCGGGTAGGAGACCCAGTCGAGGCTCGTCTGACGTGCCTTCGAGTAGGTCACCTGCTCGAGCAGTGCCCGGCTGCACCCCTGGATGAGGCAGCCGACCATCTGGTTCTCGACCGAGGCGGTGTTGACGGTCGTCCCGGCGTCCTGTGCCGCGTAGAGGTGGTCGACCGTGATCACGCCGCTCTTCTTGTTGACGGTGATGTCGGCGACGATCGCGGGGTAGGAGTTCGCGAAGCCCCCGACTGCAACACCGCGGCCCGTGACTGTCGTCCCGGTGCCGAGGCTGGATGCGGACACGGCCGGCTTCCAGGCCGCGGCCTTGGCAACCGCGTTCAGAGCACCGATCCAGCGCCCGACACCGCTGGTCTGGGTGGCGTCGATGTTCTGGATCCTGAACGCGATCGGGTCCATGTTCGCGGCGTGCGCGAGCGCGTCGATCGTCTGCTCGGACGCGAACACCGCCTGGGGGGCTCCGGGAGCCCGCAGCCAGATCCCCTTGAAGAACCCGTTGTAGCCGTTCACGCTCTGGCTCGTGACGCGGCGGTTCGGGATCGTGTAGAAGGAGCCCGAGTTCGTCGTGTCGGCACTGCCGGCCGGAGCGACGGCAGGGATCGTGGCGGTGCCGGCGAGCTGCGCCGCCGATTCGATCACCTGCGTCCAGCCGTGCTGGTAGGAGGTGTAGTCGAACGCGACGAGCTTGCCGTTGGCGTCGATGCCGCCGCGGACGTCGGTTGCCTGGGCGGGGCCGAACTGATCCCAGCCGTGCTCGTCCCAGCGCATGAACTGCACCCGGACGGGCTTGCCGACCGCCTGCGAGAGCAGGGCCGCCGAGATGCTGACGTCGTCGTAGGTGCTGTGCCCGTAGGTACCCGAGAACGGGTAGAGCTCGACGCGAACCGCGGTCTGCGGCAGGCCGAGAGCTGCGGCCACCGAGGCCCGCGTGAGGATGTACGGCGCTTGCGAGGCGCAGAGGAGCAGCGCGCCCCCGGGGCTCACGTCCGCGACAGCGCAGTTCGGGCCGAGCGACCCGTGCATCTGGTAGGCCGTGAAGTAGCTCGCCGAGACCGTCTTGGCGGCCGAGGCGAGGCCCGAGCCGACATCGCCGGTGTTGACGTTGACCGTGCTGCTCTGGAGGTTCGCCGGATTCCGGAGCGATCCGTTCAGGTTGCCGTTGCCGGTCAGCATCGGCGTGTTGTCCCAGGTGACCTTCAGCTGGGCTGCCGCCTGGATCGCGTCGTACTCCTTCGGGGCGACGACGCCGACGAAGTTGCCCTTCCGAATCACCTGCACGTTGGGGATATGCGCCACCGAGCCGGCGTCGATGCTCAGGAGGGTTGCGCCCTGGTTGACCGCTCCCTGGCCGCGCGGCCGCACGACGCGGCCGTGGAGCATGCCGGGCACGCGGATGTTCTGGACGTAGGTGAGGTTGCCGGTCACGATCGCCGGGATGTCGAGCCGGGGAATCGCCTTTCCGATCAGCTTGTAGTTCGCCGGGCTCGTGAACGCCGCGTTCACCGCCGCGATCGTGCTGTTGAACGGCTTCCCTGCCATCAAGGCGGCGTAGGTGACGGTCTTGCCGCCTCCCGAGACGACGCCGTTTGCGACCGACAGGCCGGAGACCGGGACGCCGAGCTCGGTCGACGCCATGCCGAGCAGCAGCGTTCGCGCCGCGGCCGCGGCCCCGCGCAGGCTCGTCGGCCCCATCGCGGTGCTCGTCGAGGAACTGCCGGCCGTGAAGCCGGAGATGGACACGTTCGTGTCGAGCTGGGCGGCGGACACCTGGTCCATCGACAGTCCCAGCTCCTCGGCCGCAATCATGTTCACGCCGGTCGGTGTGCCCTGTCCGAGCTCCGACCAGGCGGGGTAGATCGTGACGGTGTTGTCAGGATTGACCTGGAGCCACGAGTCGATCTGGGTCGCATCCGGCGGCCCCGGCACCGCACCGGTGTGCGACGGCAATGTCGCGCCGGGGCTGTTCGCGGCCTGACTCGCGCCCGCGACGGTGCCCGCAAGCCCAAGGCCGACCATCACCGACCCGGTTCCGCGCAGGAACGACCTACGCGAGAAGTCCTTCTCGGTGAGCATGTTCTCGGCGTTCATCGCCGTCACCTCGTCCTTCTTCGTCGGGAGTTCCATCAGGCACCTGCCTTTGCCATCACGGCCGCGGCCTTCTGGATCGCGGTCAGGATTCTCGGATAGGTGCCGCAGCGGCAGAGATGGCCGTTCATCGCCGTGCGGATCTGGTCCTCGGACGGGTTCTTGGTCGTCGCGAGCAGGTCTGCGGCCTGGATCATCATGCCGTTCTGGCAGTAGCCGCAATGGGGCACCTGCACGTCGATCCAGGCCTGCTGCAGCGGATGCAGCGCCGGGGCGGCGGCAGCCGTGCCGCGCTCCGAGGCCCACAGCGCCGGCAGGCCCTCGAGGGTCGTGATGCTCTTCCCGCTGACCGCAGCCACGGGCGTGACGCACGAGCGGATCTCCTTGCCGTCGAGCAGCACCGAGCAGGCGCCACACTGCGCAAGACCGCAACCGAAGCGCGGGCCATGCAGGTGGAGCTCGTTGTGCAGGACGTAGAGCAACGGCGTATCGAGGCTCGCAGTCACGCCATGCGTGAGCCCGTTCACCTTGATCTTCAGAGCGCTGGCCATCCCTTCCTCCAATCGGAGAACACCATCCAAAATGAGCGGTACTTCGACAATCTCGCCGCGGCCTGGGCCCGCCCCGCATGTTTCGGGGCTGAGGGACACCTGACGGCAGTCGCACAGGCTTCTGCAGTAGCACAGGGCCTCTGCAGCGCAGGGCTATGGCGACGTCGTCCGTAACACCCGCGCCCGCCCCAATCGGAGCGAGAAAAGACGGAAGAACTTTACGTGGTTCTTAGACGGTTCTCATCTACGACCTCACACACAATTTCATACCGAACCTCTGTGAAGAGAAATCATGATGATCTCTGCTCGTATTACGTGAAGTATGCCCGACCGGTTTTACCAGACCGAGTTAACTCTCCGTGAACTGACGCCCATCGGTCAATCCGTTGGCGAGCACCTCGGCGAGCGTCGCTCGCAGCTCGTGCAGCCGGTCGTACGAGTCGATCTGGGTCCGGATCATCTGCTGCAGCGCGCGCGATTCGGGGCGGGAGAGCACGAGCCGGCGTTGCGATTGCGATGAGGGAGCGGCAAGGCCCTTCAGGCGCGTTGCCAGGTCACGCGAGCTGATCGACGAGCCCGAGCCCGCCTCGGCAACTGTGAGCAGGAGACGAACGTCGCCGTCGGTCAGGGTGACCTTGCGCCCGATGAGGTCGAGCTCGAGCATCAGGCCGCGGCGAGCGTTCGCAAGACCGCTAGCTCCGCCGGCGCGCCCGTACCGGCGCGGGTTGCAGCCGTTGCGGTACCTGGATCCCGCCGCGCACGGACGTCCGCTCGCGGGCTCGCTCGCCGCCCCTCGAGCGCAGCCGGTCCAGGATCCTCCTGAGACCTTTTCTCATCGTGCTCCCTCGTCGAGACTCCCCGAAACGGCAAGCGGCGGGCTCGTGCGGGAGTCATAACACGGGGACGCTGAGCAAACGTTAGCACCCGGTCCCGGGGTGTCCCGGGGCCGGGCTGGTACGCTGAAAGCACTCCTCAGCGCTCTTCTGCCCTCTTTGACCCGTGTCGGCCATCGCGGCCACAGGGCGCGATGGGGCCGATCACGAAGGGAAGCGATGGGGTTTGAGCGATGTGGTTGAGCGACGGGCTCGGAGTGACATGGCGGCTGGAAACGTGACCAGCCTGGTGCCGGCGGCCGGCATCGAGGGACAGGCGGCGCGGCTGCGCGTCGGAGATCTCGTGGTCTATGGAGCCCACGGCATCGGCCGGGTCTCTGCGATCGACGGCGCGGGACGGGGGCGGCCCGGAGTCGTCGTCGTCGAGTTCGAGAACGCCTTGCGGATGACGCTTCCGATCGCGCAGGCACACGCGCGCCTGCGACGGCTCGTCGACGATGCGGAGATCGCCTCGGTGAGCAAGGCACTCCGCTCGACCGAGCCGGCCGACCCTGTGTCCTGGCGGCTGCGCAAGAAGATCTCGGAGGAGAAGATTGCGAGCGGGGAGGCGATCGGCCTCGCCGAGGTCGTCCGCGACGCCGTGACGCGAGAGGCCCTGACCGACGTCCGGGGACGCCCGATCGCACTCTCCTGGCAGGACCGGCGCGTGTACCTCCAGGCGCGCAAGCTGCTCGCGGCCGAGGTCGGAGCCTTCCACGGCACCGACCTGAGCGAGGGCGACGACTGGATCGAACGTCAGCTCACCCCGCGCGCAGGTCCGGCGTAGGCGCCGGCCGCTACCGCTCCTCGGTTACCTCGCGGCTCGTAGTCGTGCCTGCAGCGTGTAGGTCTGCGGCAGGCGCTCCGGACGGTCGGCCAGCCGCCACTCATCGCCGTCGACCCTCTCCATCTGCCCCGGCAGCGCTTCCCAGTGGCACGTGTCGTGCTCCTCGAGCATCGTCAGCTCGAGGCCCGCGTCGAGAAGAGCCGTGACGATCTCGCCGAGGCCGTGGTTCCAGGAATGGGCGATCGTCGCCGCGAAGACCTGGTCGGTCTCGACGTAGGTCCCGCCTTCGTCCGAGACGAGCGGCTGCTCGTGCTCGAAGTATGGGTACTCGATGGCCAGCAGCCCGTCGGGTCGCGCGTCGGCGAGCGACCAGAGAACAGGATGGCCCTCGCGGATGAAGAGCCGGCCGCCGGGTCGGAGGAGGTCGGCGACGATCTGCCCCCAGCGGTGGATGTCGGGGAGCCAGCAGAGCGCGCCGGTGCCGGTGTAGACGAGGTCGAAGCGGCCGCGGCCGAGCGCCTCGGGGGCGTCGTAGAGCTCCGCGACGACGAACGTCGCCTCGACCCCGGCGGCCTCGGCGAGAAGCCGCGCCTGCTCGATTGCCGGCGTCGAGAAGTCGAGGCCGGTCATGTGTGCGCCGAGGCGTGCGAGCGACACGGTGTCGGTGCCGATATGGCATTGCAGGTGCACCGCGTCGAGGCCGGCGAGGTCGCCCAGTCGCGGAAGGTCGAAGCGGACGACGCCGCTCAGGAAGGTCGGATCGTCGGCGAAGCGGGCGACCGAGTATCCGGGCGACGCAACGTGCGCCGGGACGCGCTCGTCCCAGTTGGCGCGGTTCACCTCCAACGAATCGTCCACCAGGCCGGAAGCTTTACAGAGACCGGCCATCTAGGATCGCGCACGTGCCGCCCGACCTCGTCAACGCCGACCTCGCCGCCGATCCGCGGCGCGCCGGGGCGAGGGCGCACCTGAGGGCGATGGGCCTCGGCGAGCAGGACTGGAGCAAGCCGCTGATCGGGGTCGCGACCACGTGGACCGGGACGATGCCGTGCAATCTCGGCCAGCGCGAGCTCGCCGCTCACGTCGCGGCCGGGATTCGGGCCGCGGGCGGGACACCGCTCGAGTTCAACACGATCGCCGTCTCGGACAACCTGACGCAGGGGACGCCGGGGATGCGGGCCTCGCTGATCAGCCGCGAGGTGATCGCCGACTCGATCGAGCTCGTCGGGCGGGGCCAGCCGTTCGACGGCCTCATCTGCCTCGCGGGCTGCGACAAGACCGTGCCGGGGGCGGCGATGGCGCTGGTGCGGCTCGACGTTCCCGGTTTTCTCTTCTACTCGGGCTCGATGGCCTCCGGGACCTACCGGGGCGCAACCGTGACGATCAAGGACGTCTGGGAGGCGGTCGGCGCCTTCGAGGCGGGACGGATCACCGCCGAGGAGCTGGGTGAGCTCGAACGCGGCGCGTGCCCCGGGATCGGCGCCTGCGCCGGGCAGTTCACGGCGAACACGATGGCGGTCGCGACCGAGTTCCTCGGGCTCGCGCCGGCCGGGCTCGGAAGCGTGCCCGCGGCGGACGCGAGCAAGCCGCGGTCGGCCGAGGCGGCGGGACGGCTCGTGCTGGAGGTTGTCGGCCGCGGCGCGCGGGCCTCGTCGTTCCTCACGCGCGCCTCGCTCGAGAACGCGATCGTCGGCGTGGCCGGAACCGGCGGCTCGACGAACGCCGTCCTCCATCTCCTCGCGATCGCGGCTGAGGCCGGGGTCGACCTGGAGCTCGCGGACTTCGACCGGCTTTCGGCGTCGACGCCGCTCGTCACGAGCCTCTCTCCGGGGGGGCCGCATGTTGCCGCCGACCTGCACCGGGTGGGCGGGACGCCCGCCGTCATGCGGCGGCTGCTCGAGCATCTCGATGCCTCGGCGCTCACCGTCGACGGGCGCTCGATCGGCGAGATCGCCGGCTCTGCGCCCGTGGCCGACGGCGCCGTGATCGCCGCGCCGGACCAGCCGTTCAAGCCCGGCGGGGCGCTGCGCATCCTGCGCGGGAGCCTTGCGCCCGACGGCGCGGTGGTGAAGCTGGCCGGGAACGAGCGTCCCCTGCACCGGGGCCCGGCGCGAGTCTTCGACTCGGAGGCCGACTGCCGGAGCGCCGTCGAGGGTGGTCTCGTCGGGCCGGGGGACGTCGTCGTCGTCCGCGGTGAAGGGCCCGCGGGCGCACCAGGGATGCCCGAGATGCTCTCGCTCACCTCCGCGATCATGGGCCGCGGCCTCGGCGAGTCGGTTGCGCTCGTCACCGACGGGCGCTTCAGCGGCGCGACGCGTGGGCTCATGGTCGGGCACGTGGCGCCCGAGGCCGCACACGGCGGCCCGATCGGGCTACTGCGCGACGGCGACGTGGTCACGATCGACGTCGACGCTCGGCGCCTCGAGGTCGACCTCAGCGACGACGAGCTGCGCGACCGCGCCGCGGCTCGCGTTGCGCCCGCGCCGAGGGTCACGAGCGGGGTACTCGCAAAGTACGCTCGCAGCGTCGGCTCGGCGGCCCAGGGCGCGGTGACGCGGTGAGCGGCCGCCTCGCCGGCAAGGCCGTGCTCGTCACCGGCGCGGCGCGCGGCATCGGCCGTGCGCTCGCCCTCGGGCTCGCCGCCGAGGGCGCGCTCGTCCATGTCAACGACCTCGACGACCCGGGCCCGGTCGCCGCGGAGCTCACCGACGAGACACGGGGGCTCGCTCTTGCCTGCGACGTCTCCGACACGGCTCAGATCCGCGCGATGTTCTCGCAGCTCGAGCGCCTCGATGCGCTCGTGAACTGCGCCGGCATCACCGGCTGGGTCGATCTCGACGATCCGAGCGAGCAGACCTGGGACCGGGTCGTCGACACGAACCTGAAGGGCACCTTCTTCTGCTCGACCGAGGCCGCGCGGCTGATGCGCGCCGAGGGCGGCGGCGCGATCCTGAACATCTCGAGCGTGCTCGGCGCGCGCGGCATGCGGAACGTCGCAGCCTACGCGGCCAGCAAGGGTGGCATCAACGCGTTGACGATCCACGTCGACGGCGGCTGGACAGTCGCCGGCGCCTACCCGGCCTCGTACGTCGACAGCGCCGTCACCACCAACCCGGCCGGCTGACCCGGTCGGTACAGAAAGGAGACACGGATGTCGTTCGTGCTGGTCGTGCTCATGCAGGCTGCCGAAGGGAACGAGGCCAGGGCGGCCGAGGTGATGATCGAGCTCGCCGAGGCATCGCGCGCCGAGCCGGGCGTGCGAAGCGTACGTGCCCTGCCAGGATCCCGACGATCTACGTTCCTTCGTGATCTACGAGAGCTACCGCGACAGGGCGGGCTGGGAGGAGCACGGCAAGACCGAGCACTTCCAGCGACTCGGGGCCGGCGAGCTCTTCGGCCTGATGGAGTCGCGGGAGCGCAAGATCTACGAGACGTTGTGAGCTGCGACGCCGACGACGTTCACCTGGCGGGGCGCAGGCCGGCTCAGTCGACCGTGCAGCTCAGTACGTCGCCCGCCCTCCCGAGATGTCGAAGCACGCGGCGGTCGAGAAGGTCATGTCCTCGCTCGCGAGCCAGCAGATCAGCGCGGCCACCTCGGCCGGCTCACCCATCCGGCCGAGCGGGATCCTCGAGGTCATGTAGCCGATGTGCTCCTCGGAGAGCTGTCCCAGTATCGGCGTGTTGATCACCGCCGGGGCGATGCAGTTGACCAGGATGCCGCTGCCGGCGACGTCCTTGCCGACCGCCTTCGTGAGCCCGATCACGGCCGCCTTCGACGAGGAGTAGGCCGCCGCCATCGGGTTGCCCTCCTTGCCGGCGATCGACGCGATATTGACGATCCGGCCGTAGCCGCCCTCCTTCATCTTCGGGACGGCGGCTCGGTTCGCGTAGAAGACGCCGTCGAGATTGATCTCGTGCACGCGCCGCCACTCATCGTCGTCGACCTCTTCGGTGTGGAGCGAGTCGCCGCCGACACCGGCGGCGCAGATGAGAACGTCGAGCCGGAGCAGACGCTCGACCGCGGCGGTGAGCTGCGCAGAGTCCCGCACGTCCTCGCCGTTCTCGAGGTCGAAGACGTGAACGTCGGCGCCGCCTGCGCGCAGCAGCTCGGCGGCGGCCGCGCCGATCCCGCTCGCGCCACCGGTCACGAGCGCGACGCGCCCTTCGAAGCCGTACGTATTCGCCATTCGGGCCTTCTTATACTTGTTCGTGGGACTCGACCGGTGACGGACCGGCGGCTCCGCTGCCTCGATCTCCCGGCGCAAGCTGCGAGCGAGGTGGTCGACTACCCTGGCGGCGTGGCGTTTGCGTCGATAGACGAGCTCGAGTCCGCCCTCGGGGAGGTCTCCTACCTCACCGACCGCGGGCTCGCGACCGCCCTCTTCGTGGCGCTCGCGCTCGAGAAGCCGCTGCTCCTCGAAGGCGAGGCGGGCGTCGGGAAGACGGAGGCTGCCAAGTCGATCGCGGCCGCCACCGGCGCGAGGCTGATCAGGCTTCAGTGCTACGAGGGGCTCGATGTCTCGAACGCGGTCTACGAGTGGAACTACGCCCGGCAGCTTCTGCACATCCGGGCGGCGCAGGAGGGGTCGGTCGACGAGGCAGAGCTCTTCCGCAGCGAGTTCCTGATCCGGCGTCCGCTGCTCGAGGCGCTCGAGTCGGAGGAGCCGGTTGTCCTGCTGATCGACGAGATCGACCGCGCCGACGAGGAGTTCGAGGCCTTCTTGCTCGAGGTGCTGTCCGACTTCCAGATCACGATCCCCGAGCTCGGCACGATCAGCGCAAAGCGGCGGCCGACGGTGATCCTGACGTCGAACCGAACGCGCGAGCTGCACGACGCACTCAAGCGGCG
Source organism: uncultured Actinomycetota bacterium (assembly GCA_963743675.1). Lineage (GTDB taxonomy): Bacteria > Actinomycetota > Thermoleophilia > Gaiellales > Gaiellaceae > PALSA-600. Next base: position 180,380 of record CAVURE010000021.1, on the reverse strand, counting down.
GTGCATCTATCACTGGATCGAGCATCCCTCGGTGGAGCGCGAGATCGAGATCGTCCGGCTCCGCGTGCCCGGCGTGCCCGATCGGCTCGCCGCCCAGGCGGCGCGGTTCGCGGCCGAGCTCCGGACGCTCGATCTGCAGAAGCCGCCCGGCATTGCCGAGACGATCGACTGGGTGCAGGCACTGTCGGCGCTCGGCCGGCAGGAGCTCGACGTCGCGAACGTGCACGCGACGCTGGGCGCCGTGCTCAAGTACCACGAGGACCTGCTCGCGCTCCGCGACGAGGAGCTCGCCGGCCTTGTTGCCTCCGCCCGTGCCGGGTGACGCCCTCGTCCGGCATGTGGTCGTCTTCGGCCGCGTGCTCCGCGAGGCCGGCCTCGAGGTCGGGCCGGGACGGATCGCCGACGCGCTCCGCGGCCTCGATGCGGTAGATCTCGCCCGCCGGGAGGACGTCTACTGGACGCTGCGCCAGACGATCGTCTCGCGACGCGAGGACCTCGCAGCGTTCGACCGTGCATTCGCTGCCTGGTTCCTGCACGGTGCCGTCGATCCGCTCCGCCGTGAGGACAGGCCGCAACCTCAGGGGCGGCGCAGGCAGGGGAGCGCAGCCGGGACGGGCCCCGAGCTCGACGGCGGAGAGATCGTGGTCGGCGGCGCGAACCGGCAGGAGCTCCTCCGCACCCGGGACTTCGCGGCGATGACGCCGGAGGAGTTCGCGCAGGCACGCCGCCTGATCGCGCGGATCGCGGTCGTCCGCCCCCGACGGCGGACGAGAAGGCTTCGGCGTGACCCGCGCGGCGATGTGATCGACGTGCGCGGCCTCGCGCGGCGCTCGCTCGCGACCGGAGGCGACCCCCTGGTCCGCGAGTTCCGCAGCCGGGGCGAGGTTCCCCGGAAGCTCGTCCTGATCCTCGACGTCTCCGGGTCGATGGAGTCCTACGCGCGGGCGCTCCTGCTCTACCTGCACGCAGCGCGCGGCTCGGGCCGGCGCGTCGAGACGTTCGTGTTCGGGACGCGGCTCACGCGCCTGACCCGCGAGCTCGGCACCCGGGATCACGAGGCGGCGCTCGCGGCGGCGACGAAACGGGTCGTGGACTGGTCCGGCGGGACCCGCATCGGATCGTCCCTCAAGGCATACAACGACGAGTGGGGGCGACGGGCGCTGACCCGGGGCGCCGTCGTGGTGATCCTCTCCGACGGCTGCGAGCGCGGCGACCCGTCGCTCGTTGCGGCCGAGATGGCCCGGCTCGCACGGCAGGCGTTCGCAGTCGTCTGGGTCAACCCGCTCAAGGGAGATATCGCCTACGAGCCTCTGGCCCGCGGAATGCACGCCGCGCTCCCCTCGATCGACCGCTTCGTCACCGGCCACGACATCGCGAGCCTCGAAGCGCTCGGCCGCGTCCTCGGCGGGATCGAGCGCCGGCATGCGCCCTGACCCCGTTCCGGCGTCGTCAGCCTGTACAGTCGCGCGCGTCTTTTCGTACGCCAGAAGGAGCCGAGATTTGCCCGTCACCATGCATTCCGACTCTGCTCGCGAGCTCGTCGACGCAGCCGCCGAGATCGAGCGGATCGCGACGGGCTTCACCTTCACCGAAGGGCCGATCTGGATGCCCGACGGATCGCTCCACTTCAGCGACGTGACCGGGGACAAGCGGCGTCGCTGGCATCCCGAGCAGGGCGTAACGATCCTCCGCGACCCGAGCAACAAGTGCAACGGGATGACGATCGACAACGACGGCAACCTGATCGTCTGCGAGCACGTGACGAGCTCGGTCGTGCGCGAGCGCCCGGACGGCAGGCGCGAGACGCTCGCGACCCACTACGGCGACAGGGAGCTGAACAGTCCGAATGACGTGATCGTCGCGCGAGACGGCTCGATCATCTTCACCGACCCGACCTACGGGCGCCTGCCCGGCTCGGGGCTGCCGCGCGACCGGCAGCTCGAGTTCCAGGGCGTCTACCGGATCCCGCCCGGCGGCGAGGAGGTCCAGCTCCTCGTCGACGACTTCGCGCAGCCGAACGGGCTCTGCTTCACGGCCGACGAGTCGTTGCTGTACGTCGGCGACACAGCGCGGGCCGAGATCCGCGTCTTCGAGGTCGGGCCGGCCCATGCCCTCTCGAACGGCCGTGTGCTGCGCGGGAGGATCGGCACCGGTGACCCGGCGACCGGCGAGCTCGTCGACGGAATGAAGCTCGACGAGCTCGGCAACATCTACGTCACCGGGCCGAAGGGCGTCTGGATCATCTCGCCTGAGGGCGAGGTGCTCGGCGTGATCGGCGTCCCCGAGAACGTCGGGAACGTCAACTGGGGCGGCGACGACTGGCGCACGCTGTACATCACCGCCTCGACCTCCGTCTACCGAATCGGCCTCCAGGTCGCGGGCAACCGTCTCGGCTACATGCGTTGATGACGTCCCAGAGGAGGGTCGCCCAGGTCGCGACGGTTGCGACCCCGGAGATCGCGAAGGTGCCGGTAGACCGAGGTGCGATGAGAGCGCGGTCGCCCCGCAGCTCGTTCGAACGTCCGGCATGAGCCGCAGCGGCGGCAAGCTTCTCGTCGACCAGCTCGTCGTCCACGGCACCGAGCTCGTCTTCTGCGTTCCGGGCGAGAGCTACCTCGACGTGCTCGACGCGCTGTACGACGCTCCGGTGCGGCTGATCTCGTGCCGGCACGAAGCGGGTGCCGCGAACATGGCCGATGCCTTCGGGAAGCTCACGGGCCGGCCGGGAGTGTGCATGGTCACGAGGGGCCCGGGAGCGGCTCAGGCAGCGGTCGGGGTCCACACGGCGTTCCAGGACTCGACGCCGCTGCTTCTTCTCGTCGGGCAGGTCGCCTCCGAGCAGGAGGAGCGTGAGGCCTTCCAGGAGATCGACTACCGGCGCATGTTCGCGCCGATGACGAAGTGGGTGGCCCAGATCGACCGGACCGACCGGATTCCCGAGTACATCGCGAGGGCATTCGGGACCGCCTGCTCCGGCCGGCCCGGGCCCGTGGTGCTGGCGCTTCCCGAGGACATGCTGGCGCGGGAGAGCGACGCACCCGACGCGCCGCGGTTTCACGCCGCCCGGCCCTATCCGGCGCCGGCGGACCTCGATGCGCTTCGCAGGCTGCTCGAGCAGGCCGAGCGGCCGCTTGCGATCCTCGGCGGCGGTGGGTGGTCGGCCGAGGCGACCGTTGGGCTGACCGAGTTCCTCGAAGCCAACGAGATCGCTGCCGGGGCCGCCTTCCGGCGCCAGGACGCCTTGGACAACGACTCCCCCTCGTATGTCGGGGACATCGGCATCGGGCTCAACCCGGCGCTCGCCGAACGGGTGCAGGAGAGCGATCTGGTGCTGGCGATCGGGCCGCGGCTCGGAGAGATCACCACCTCGGGCTACACCCTGCTCGAGCCGCCCGCGCCGCGGCAGAAGCTCGTCCACGTGCTCCCGGGCGCCGAGGAGCTCGGCCGTGTCTATCGCGCCGAGCTGCCTATCCTGGCCGGACCGGCCGAGTTCGCGGGCGCAGTCCGGGGGCTGCGGGTGGAACCGCGCTGGCGCGAATGGACGGCTGCGGCCCGCGCCGACTACGAGGCATGGCAGGCGCCCGACCCTCAGCCCGGTGCGCTCGATCTCGGTGAGTGCATCGCGCACCTGCGCGGCCGGGTACCGGACGCGGTCGTCACGAACGGTGCCGGGAACTTCAGCCTCTGGGTGCACCGATTCTGGCGCTGGCACCGTTATCCGAGCCAGCTCGCTCCGACGAGCGGGGCGATGGGCTACGGCGTTCCCGCGGCGGTGGCGGCCAAGGCGGTGCTCCCGGACCGCACCGTGATCTGCATCGCCGGGGACGGCGACTTCCTGATGAGCGGGCAGGAGCTGGCAACGGCGGTCCAGCACGAGCTGCCGATCGTCGTGCTCGTGGTCGACAACGGGATGTACGGAACGATCCGGATGCACCAGGAGCGAAGGTTCCCGGGGCGGGTGGTGGGGACCGATCTCGTCAATCCCGACTTCGCGGCCTACGCCCGGGCCTTCGGCGCGCTGGGCGAGAGCGTCGTCCGAACCGATGAGTTCCCCGCAGCGCTCGAGCGGGCTCTGGGCGCCGGCAAGCCTGCCTTGCTCTCGCTCTGCGTCGACCCGGAGGCGATCACGCCGCGTACGACGCTGAGCGAGCTCCGTTCGACGCGCTGAGGCCGGCTCGTGCCGGGCGGGCCGCGTCGAGGTTCGTCTGCGTCCAGCTAGATTGCCGCGTGGAGGGAACCCATGGCGAAGCTGACCGACGCCCAGCGCGCATTCATCCGGGACAACCCGTACTACGCCGTCGTGACGACGCTCCGTGAGGACGGCTCGCCCCACTCGACGGTGACCTGGGTCACCGAGGAGGACGGCGACGTCATCTTCAACACTGCCTACCCCCGGGCCAAGCCCCGCCATCTCGAGCGCGACCCGCGTGCGTCGGTGACGGTCGTCGACTCGGAGGACGCCTATCGCTGGATCTCGATCAGCGGCCCCGCCGAGCTCACGACCGACGGGGCCAACGACGTCATCGAGCAGCTCTCGTGGAAGTACGACGGCCATGCCTTCCGGCCACTGGACGAGGGCGAGGTCCGCGTGACCGCTCGCGTCAGTCCCGCGCAGATCACGGCGTACGGCGTCTAGCTCCCGGCAAGTCGGGCCGAGCCGCTGCGCGTTCTCGCCGTCAGGCGGCGACGGCGGCGCGGGCCTTCGCGAGGTGCACCGCGGCCGACAGCGTCTCGACGTCGTAGGCGCCCTGGTGGCGGAGGCCGTTGACGAAGAACGTCGGCGTGCCCGAGACGTTGCTGAGGTCGGCACTGTCGACGTCCTCGGCGACGCGCCCGGCCATCGTGTGCCGGCTGAGGTCGTCGGTGAACCGCTCGACGTCGAGCCCGAGCTCGCCGGCGTACCGGATCAGATCCTGCGGACGCAGCGCGTCCTGGTGCTCGAACAGCAGGTCGTGCATCTCCCAGAAGCGCCCCTGCTCGGCCGCGGCCTCGGTCGCCTCCGCCGCGACCTGCGCCCGCGGGTGGACGTCGTTGAGCGGCAGGTGGCGCCAGACGTAGCGCAGCTCGCCCGACCCGAGCAGCTCGCGCACGACGGGCTCGGCCTGCCCGCAGTACGGGCACTCGAGGTCGCCGTACTCGACGAGCGTGACGGGGGCCTCCGTCGCGCCGCGGATATGGTCGCGCGCGGGGTCGACCGGGACAGCGAGGTCGATCAGCACCTCGGCCGAGCCGAGCAGCGCCCGGATCCTGAGCCTCGTCGGCAGCTTCGCCGTCGCCCGGAACACGAGCCAGGTCGCGGCGGACGCCGCGAGCGCGGCGGTCAGAACGCCGAGCTTCGCCTCGGCGAGCGTCTCGCCGTGGAACGCCAGGCTCGCGATCAGCAGGGAGACCGTGAAGCCGATCCCCGCGATCGTGCCGCCGCCCGCTACGGCCACCCACCCGACCGGCGGGCGCAGCCTGCCGCGGGTCACCTTCGTGACGAGCAGGGCACCGCCGGTGACCCCGATGGGCTTGCCGAGCACGTATCCGAACAGGATCCCGAGCGTCACCGGCGAGCTGTACGCCCGCGAGAGGAAGCCGCCGTTGATCGCGATGCCGGCGTTCGCGAGCGCGAAGAGCGGCACGATCACGAAGCTCGTCCAGGGGTGGTAGAGCTGCTGGAGACGCTCGTTGGGGGAGATCGCCGACTGGAGGCCGATCGTCGCGCTGCGCGCGAGCTCGGGGGTCGGCTGCTCGCGGAAGAGCCGGAAGAGGTCGGTCGCGCGCTCGAGGTCGACGCGCGCGGCGGGTGAGGCATAGGTCATCAGGCCCATCACGAGGCCGACGACGACCGGGTCGATGCCGGACTTCATGGTCGCGAGCCAGGCCGCGGCGCCGAGCGCAGCGAAGACCAGGCCGTAGCGGACGCCCGCCTTCGCGGCGATGCCCACGATGACGAGCAGCACCGCGGCGACGGCAAGCGGCCCGGCGTGAACGCTGCTCGCATAGACGGTGCCGATCACGATCAGCGCGACGATGTCGTCGACGACGACGACCGTGAGCATGAATGCGCGCAGCCGGTCGGGGAACCGCGGGCCGACGAGGGCGAGCATCCCGAGCGCGAAGGCGGTGTCGGTCGACATGGCGGCGCCGAACCCGTGCGCGGTCGGGCGGCCGGCGTTGAAGGCCAGGTAGATCGAGGATCGGCACCAGCATCCCGCCGAGGCCTGCGGCGACGGGAAGGGCGAGGCCGGCGCCGCTCGCGCAGCTCTCCCATGTCGAACTCGCGGCGCGCCTCGAGGCCGATGACGAAGAAGAAGAACGTCATCAGGCCCGAGTTGAGCCAGTACTGCAAGGACTTCGAGACGCCGTGGCCGTCGAGGCTGATCGAGAAGATCGCCTCCCAGACGCGGTTGTACGAGGCGGCGTCGACGTTCACCCAGATGAGCGCAGCGACCGTGGCCGCGAGGAGCACCGCCGCGCTCCCCGTCTCGGTGCGCAGGAATGTCCGCAGCGGCGTCTCGAGGTTTCGCGCCCACGCCGTCCGTCCGGAGAACCCGCCCTGATGACCCCCGCTCATCGCGGGATTCTGGCTGCTCCGCCCGCCCTGCGCGGCAGCCTGCGCACGAACCGGGCACACTGGGCGGGTGCGCGGGCGGGCGACCCTGGTGCTCGTGGCGGCGGCAGGCGCCGCCGCTCTCGCCGCGGCAACGATGCAGGCATCGGCGACCACCGGGTCGCGCACGCCCGAGCAGGTCCGGATGGCGGCCGTGATCCAGGCGTGGAGCGCACGGCTGAACCGGGGCGACTACAACGGGATCGCGAAGCTGTTCGCGGTCCCCGTGCTGATCGTCCAGCCGCCGTACGAGTACCGGCTCGTCACGCGCGCCCAGGTGGCTCGCTGGTATTCGCTGCTGCCCTGCGCAGGCACCGTGGTCGCAATCGTCTTCAAGGGGCGCTACGCGACCGCCGTCTTCCGGCTCGGCAATCTGCGGAAGGGCAAATGCGACGCGCCGGGAGCGCTCGCGGCCGCGCAGTTCGAGATCCGCAAGGGGAAGATCGTCACCTGGGAGCAGGTGCCGGTGCCGAAGGGCGCGGTCCAGACCGGCCCGGTCGCCTGAGCGCCCGCCGGTGCCCCGGCCCGACTCGATCGTGAAACGACGAGGGGAGGGCCGAAGCCCTCCCCTCGCAGAAAACCGCCGAACGACCCGCTCTAGGCGGCTTCGACCAGCGAGTTCTTCGGCACGATCACCTTGTAGACCGACGGCTTGCCGTTCACCGCCTTGTAGATCGTGACCGGGTTCGCCGTCACGTCGCCGTTCGCATTGAACGACAGCGTGCCGAGGATTCCGTTGTTGACGTGCACCTTGAACATCTGCTCCGCGACGCCCGCGCGGGTGCCGTCGGAGGCTGCGATCGCCGCCAGGACGGCCTCAGCAGCCGCTCCTGCGTAGACCGAGTACGGCTGGATCGCCGCGCCGCCGAGGCTCGCCTGGAACTTCTTGACGAACTGCTGGCCGGCCGGCGGAAGCGCCGAGTTCGGCAGACCGGCGACCGAGGTGTACGTCCCGTTCACGCCGCCCGACTGCTGGACGGTCGCGTCGACGGGCGTGAACCCGTCGGGAAGGAGGATCGTCACGTTCGGAGCACCCGTGTGGATGTCCTTGATCAGCTTGCCGCCGTTCTCGCAGATCAGCCCGCCGATGAACACTGCCTGTGCGCCGGACGACTTGATCTGCGTGGCGAGCGCCGAGTAGGACGTCGCCTTCGGGTCGTACGCCGTGTTCTTGACCACGGTGATCCCGAGCTTCTTCGCGGCGTTCGACGTGTTCGTCGCGACACCCTGGCCGTAGGCCTCCTTGTCGTTCAGGATGAAGAGCTTCGTGATCTTCAGCGACTGAGCGAGGGTGGCATCAGCGGCGCCCTGGAAGTCGTCAGCGGCGACGACGCGGGCGTAGTTCCGCTTCCCGGACGGGTAGTACTTCCCGGGCTCGCCGGCAGCGGTCCCCGGGCCGGCGTGCGTCAGGCCGACGTAGGTGTTCGCCGGGCTGATCATCGCGACCGGACCGTTCGGAGCACGGTTGAGGATCGGGATCTCGATCTCGGCACAACCCGAGTTGAAGGTCCCGATGTTGGCGACGAAACTGGCGTCGGCCGCGTCGTTGGTGGCGTTCGACTGGCAGGTGGCGGAATCCCACTTACCGGCCTGAGCGGTCGAGTCGTCGCAGCTCTGGTAGGCGATCGTGTACTTTCCGGCCTTCCAGTTCGCCTGGGTGAAGACGTAGCGGATGGCCTTCGTCATCTGTACCGTCTGCGACCGGCCGCTCCCCTGCAGCGGCAGATCCGAGGCAATCAACAGGTTGCCGTCCGGATTCTGGGGAGGTGAGCAGGTGGCGGCCGGCAGCGGAGTCGCTCCGGTTGTGTGCGCGAAGGCGCCTCCAACCGTCACGGCCAGGACGACGCCGATCAGCACCGTCCCGAGTGCCGAGCCCAACATGATTCGGTTCTTCACAAGTCCTCCTGGATGTCTTGGAAGGAGATAAAGGCTGGGGGTGATCGTGAGAGCATAGAGAGTGGTGCCGCGGTTCGAAAGTGCACCCGCTGGCGCAACGCGCGGTCCGGCGACGCCGCTACGCTCGCGGCGATGTCGTCTCCCCGCCCGGGACCCGAGGAGACCGGTGGCTCCGGAGAGGGAACATCCGCGTCCGCGGGAGGCATAGCCGACTCCCCGGCAGTCTCCTCCGGCGCGACGATGCCTGGGGATCCGGGCGCGCAGCCGGGTATCGGCGTGCAGCGGCGTTCGGTCATCCGCGTGGGGCTTCTGCTGCTCGGCCTGGTCGTCGTCACCGTCGCCGGGATCGCGATCGGGCGCGCGCTCGAGCCGGCGTCGAGCCCGGGGACGGCGGCCGGCGCGTCGACTGCGACGACGACCACCAAGCCGGTGATCATCCATGTCGCGCACTCGTCGGGCTGGGGGCCCCTGCCCGTGCGGGTGGCGGGCCGCTTCACGCCGGGCGGCGCGCGGGCGGGCGCGGCGATCACCGGCCAGACACTCGTCGTTGCGGGCGGCGTGGCCGGCGCGAGGGTGCTCGCGGGCCGCGTGGGGGGGCCGCTTGCCCGCGCCGCCTCGCTTCCCGGGCCGCGAGCCGCCCCGCAGGTGTTCTCGATCGGCGGCACGGTTTACGTGCTCGGAGGCGAGGACGGCGCCACGCCGAGCGATGCGATCCTGCGGGTCGATCTCGCCTCCCACAGCGTGATCGCGGCCGGGACGTTCGTCGAGCCGCTGGCCGAGGCCGGCGTGGCCGCGCAAGGCGGGTCCGCCTACCTCGTCGGCGGTTGGACGGGGACGAAGTACGCGACCGCGGTTCTGAGGTTCACGCCTCCCGCCAGGGTCGACCTGGTCGCACGCCTCCCGGCCGGCGTCCGATCGCCCGCAGTCCTGCTGCTGCGCCACACGTTGTACGTCGCAGGCGGCCGGGCCGTGAAAGGGCTCACCCGCAAGGTGTACGCCGTCGACGTCGACTCGGGCGCCGTGACGGCGCTCGGCGATCTGCCGGAGGCGGTCGACCAGGCCGTGCTCGTCGCGCACGGGACGGAGCTGTACCTCCTCGGCGGCAAGGCGGCATCCGGCAAGCCGATCGCCATGATCGTCAAGCTCGACCCGGCGACCGGCCGGCCGACCCCCGCGGGGAAGATGCCGCAGCCGCTCGCCGGCGCCGCCGCCGTGCCGACGGCGGCGGGTGCACTCGTCGTCGATCCGCCCCTTGGCCGCGTCTACCGGGTGGGGTAAGCGCGCAGCCTCAGCCGGATAACAGCCTCAGCCGGATAACAGCCTCAACGGGAAAACAGCCTCAGCGGGAGAGCGTGTGCACGTGCTGGTTTGCCGTGTACATGCAGTCGCCGTTGCTGCAGACCCACTGGCGCTTCGGCACGGGCCGCGGGGTCCCGTTGCGCGGGGGTCGGGGAATCGCCATCTCCCGGAGCTTGAGGGGCGAGGAGCATTGCGGGCACATCGGTTGCTCGTTCGTCATCGTTCCTCTCCACCCTCGTAGGCCACCAGCAGTTTGTCACCGAAAACCTTTGTAACCTAAAACCCCTCTTTGCGGGGCTTTCCTGGATCTCCGTGCGAGCCTCCGAGCTCGCACGAAGCACAGTGAAGACGAGAGTTTACAACCCGCCTCCGCCCCGATGCGGCCGAGACCGGCGCCTGCTGCTGCCTACGCGCCGCCCTGTCGGCCGTGCCGGCAACGAAAACCCGGGCTGAGCGGGCTTTTTCTGGAGCTTGCGTGGCCGGGACTCCTACCTACGCATCCCCACGCTCTCGCGCTCCGGGCACGCCTTTCTTTGCAGGTCGGGTCGGTGATCGCGGTCTTGCCCGTGCTGTGTGTCCGGAGCGGGGCTCGGCCGCTTGCGCGGAGGGCCAGGCCTCCGGGCGGAGCGCGGCTGCAGCTCGAGCCCGGAGGCCGCTCGCGGAACGTTCCCCCGGTCGGTGCGAGCGCCATGCTGCTCCCCCCAAGCGCCTGGCCTTCGCGCCTTGCCGCGTTCCACCGTGTCGCCCTCCGAGGAGCACATACGCGCCTGCCTGATATGTGGATTCCCCCGGGCGCGAACCCCGGTCGCAAGCGGCGGGACAGGTGGGCTCGAGCCGGCTGGAGCGTAGAGGGGCTCATCCCGTACCGGGGAGTCGCTCGCGCGCGCCGCGTGGCGCAGGCCTGGACGACGGTGTCGAGGGCGCGGGAATAGACGCCGCTTGCCGGTGTCTTTAGCGCTCGAGAGATCAACCAACTCCGAAAGGAAGTCATGAAGAAGCTCACGCGAATCAAGGAGTCACGCACGGTGCGGCCCGCACGAGCGGCGGCTTCGGCAGTGGCCGTGGCCGCCGCCGTTGCGACCGGCATCGTGGCCGGTCAGTCCGATGCGGCGATCAGCACCGGCAAGGCAATGCATGTCCACAGCGAGGCCCCGTTCCAGCAGCCGACCCTCGTGAGCGGCCTGCTGACGATCAAGGGCACCAATGCGGGTGACAGGATCGCGCTTCGCCTGCAGGCCGGCAATCCGGCCGTGCTCCAGGTCGACGTCGGCGACGACGGCTCGGCCGAGTTCAGCTTCGCGCGCGCAGACGTCGCGAAGATCGAGGTCGACGCCGGGAACGGCGACGACTCCGTCCGCATCGACGAGAGCAACGGAGTCTTCACCGACACCACGCCGACGACGATCGACGGCGGGAACGGAAACGACCGCCTGGTCGGCGGCGCCGGAGCGGTGACGCTGCTCGGCGGCAACGGGGACGATGAGCTGATCGGCGGCTCCGGAGCCGAGACGCTGGACGGCGGGAACGGCAACGACTCGATCGACGGGAACCGGGGCAACGACGTGGCGTTGATGGGCAACGGCGACGACACGTTCACCTGGGACCCCGGCGACGGCAGCGACACGGTCGAAGGCCAGAACGGCGACGACACGATGGTCTTCAACGGCGCCGGCGCAGCCGAGCACGTCGACCTGTCGGCAAACGGAAACCGGCTCAGGTTCTTCCGCGACGTCGCCGGCATCACGATGGACACCCACAGCGTCGAGCGGGTCGACTTCAACGCCCTGGGCGGCGCCGACGTCGTCACCGTCAACGACCTGAGCGGAACCGACGTCAAGACCGTGAACGTCGACCTCGCGGGCACGCTGGGTGGGAGCGACGGCGACGGCCAGCCCGACCGCGTCATCGTCAACGGCACCAACGGCAACGACACGATCAGCGTCGACGGCGACACGGGCGGAGTGAAGGCGAGCGGACTTGCCGCGACAGTGAACGTCCTTCACTCGGAGGCGGCGAACGACAGCCTCGAGATCAACACTCTCGCCGGTAAGGACACCGTGGACTCGAGCGGCCTCGCCGCCGGAGCGATCCAGCTCTTCGTGAACGGCGTCCTCACGCCGTAGGGCAACCTCGCCTGGCAGAAGCGCGCGGGGCCTCCGTGCCGGGGGCCCCGCGCAGCAGCCCGTCTGACAGGGAACGCCGGTGCCTGTTTGTGCGCCACGACGTGGCATGAGAGCATGCCTTGGCGGGCGCCGACGAAAGGGGAACATGATGACGGACGAACGCGTCCAGGGCGGTGGAACCGCCTCGCCGACTCGTCTTCCGGAGGACAGGGTGCTGACGTTGTGGGTCGGGGTTGCGAACGCCGACAAGGGATCGATCAATCTGACGCTTTCCGTCGGCGGGTCGATCATCACCGGAGACCTCATCGGGATCGCGGAGTATCTCGAGGGGATCGCCGCCGAGTTCGACGACCTGATCGGAGCGGAGCTCGGGGACACCTACCGCGCACTTGCCGCGAAAGAGCGTCAACGAGTGGCCGCCGCAGACGTAGCCGAGCAGCCCAGTGTCGCGCCGACCTTCATCCAACTCAAGAATGCGAAGGTCTATGTCGGGGGACGACTGCTCCCGGACAAGCGCGGGCTCTGGTGGCGAGGCAGGCTGGACTCCGTCGACGGATGGACATTCGGCGGGATCGGCACGGGCTGATGGTGCCGCGGTTGTCGATGTGCTCGACGACGTGGTCGACGAGCATCGTTGTCGTACCGCTCTCCCGGAACGGCCTGCTGCCGGTGCCAGCGAACCGGTCGGCGGTGAACTGGACAGCTCCGGCCCGTTCGTTGCTCTCGAGCCCGGCTACGTCGTCGGCGGTCTCGCTGTAGGTGGCCTCGGATTTGGCCCGTCTATCAGGCTGCGGGACAAGGACTCGAACCTTGACTACCTGATCCAGAGTCAGGCGTCCTACCATTAGACGATCCCGCAAAGGGCACCGAAAAGTGTAGCCGCCCGGCTCGGGCCCACAAGCGGCCTCGCAGCTTGGTTGGAGGCCCCGGCGCTGACCAGTCGCTGCGGCTGCTCGTCGGAGCCGGGCCTTTCCCGGCGGGAGGCGAGCTTCGGCCGTGGTACCGGCGGAGGAGGGGGCTCGTCGCCGGAACCTGGTTGGTTCCCCCGGGGTCAGATCTCGAGCCGGTAGAGCGGTACCAGGCTCTTCTCGGCCTCGGTGTCGATGTGGGCGAACACCTCGACGTAGGGCTCGAGGCCGGAGCCGCGGAGCTTCGCCTTGAGCAGCGAGTCGATCTGGTAGATGCCGGAGGAGTTGTTCATCGTGATGTCGATCCGGATCGGCTTCGCCTCGCCGTCGCCGATCGAGACGTCCTCGATCGCGGCGGCAGACAGCGAGTGGATGCCGACATGGCCGCGCTCGAACGGGATCCGCGAGCGGCCCTGCTCCATGTCGAGGGCGTCGGCGACCCGGAGGATGCCGGCCTCGAGCGTCAGCGGCTCGCCGTCTGCGCGGTGGCTGATGATCCCCTGGAGCACCTCCGAGACGATCACGGTGCGCTCGGGCTCGTCGTAGATCCCCTCGAGCAGCTCGCGCAGCTTCGGCTCGGCCAGGAAGAGGCTGAAGTCCTCGTGCCCGTGCCGGTGGACGGACATGCCGACACAGTGGGTGAGCGAGGTGAGCGCCACGACGATCTCCGCGTCGCCCTGCGTCATCCCGTAGTCGGTCACCATCGCCGGCTCGATCCCGTGCTTGGTGAGCTGGCGTAGCAGCTTGAGCGCGATGTTCGTGACGATCTGGATGTGGACCCAGGAGTGGTCGTTGATCTCGAGCCGGGTGACGGCGTTCACGTTCGCCACGTGCCACCAACCCTTGAGCTGGTCGTCGCGGTTGACCCGCGCGATAACCCGCCGCAACCTGTCGTTGCGGCGCACCGGCACGTTGATCCGCATCCGGGCGACCGCCGCGGCCGGCGTCAGCCTCGCCTCGCGCTCGGCCTCGACCGATCCGGGCTCGAGCGGAACGTCGGGCAGCAGCTCGTCGCTCTCCACGGCCGGAGCATACGCCCGCGGTTCCGTCCCGGCCTCCGACGGATGTGTCATGAATCAGTTGTGCACGAACCGCATCCGGTAGGCCTCATCATCACCGACGACCTTCGCCGGAGCCGTCTGACGGTGTTCTTCCGGCTGTTCCTCGCGATCCCGCACTTCATCTGGTGGGGCATCTGGTCGATCGGGGTGTTCTTCGCCGCGATCGCAGGGTGGATCGCCGGTCTTTTCACCGGGCAGCTCCCCGACGGTCTCCACCGGTTCTTCTGTTCCTACATCAACTACACGGCGCACCTGTTCGCGTACGTGCTGATCGTCGCGAACCCGTATCCCGAGTTCGTGGGCACCCAGGGCCGCTACCCGGTGGACGCCCGGCTGCCGGGAGCGCCGGCGGAGCAGGAGCGCTGGCGGATCGCGCTGCGGCTCGTGCTCGCCGTCCCGTCGTGGGCTCTCGCTGCGGCGCTCGGCGGCACCGGCGGCGGCTTCTCGCGCGGCACGGGCCGAAGCACGAACAGCGCCGGGTACCAGTCGACGGGCCTCAGTTCGGCGACCTCGGTTCTCGGCTGGGGGGCGTCGGTGGTCACCGGCAAGATGCCCGCCGGTCTTCGCGACGCCGGCGGCTACGTCGTCGGCTACTGGGTTCAGCTCCTCGCCTACCTCTTGCTCGTGACCGACCGGTACCCGAACGCCGACCCGACGGCGCTGCTCGCTTCGGTCGCGCCGCCGCCCGTTCATCCGGTGCACATGGTCGGCGACTCGGAGGACCTTCGCCGGTCGCGCCTCACGGTCTTCTTCCGCCTGCCGCTCGTGATCCCGCACCTGGTCTGGCTCGGGCTCTGGTCGATCCTCTCGCTGCTGCTGTCGATCGTCCAGTGGCTCGTGACGCTGATCCGCGGGCGCCCGGTCGCGGCACTGCACGGGTTCCTGTCCCGCTGGGTGCGCTACGGCTTCCACGTCTACGCCTTCGGGGCGCTCGTCGCGAACCCGTTTCCCGCGTTCGGCGGCCGATTCGGGGCCTACCCGCTCGACCTCGTCCTACCCGAGCCCGGCCGGCAGAACCGCTGGAAGACGCTCGCCCGCGGGCTGCTCGCGATCCCGGCGCTCGTCGTCGGCGGAGCGCTCGGCGTCGCCTTGTTCGTAAACGCCGTGCTGATCTGGTTCGCCGCCATGGCGACAGGCAGGGCGCCCGAGGGGCTGCGTAACCTCTCCGCCTACTCGCTGCGCTACTCGGGGCAGACGAACGCCTATCTGTTCTTCATCACCGACAGGTATCCGCACGCGAGCCCGCTCGAGGGCGCAGAGGAAGAGCCGGCCGAGGCGCCGGCAGCGCACGACGAAGCCGCGTGAGCCGCCGGGCACTCGGGGCCGCCATGGTCGTCGTCATGGTGGCCGGCTGGGCGGCGGCCGCCTGGCTCCTGTGGCAGTCGAAGGTGCCCTCGTCGCTCCACCTTCCGCACGTCGACACCTCGTCGCTCTTCCCTGCCTCCGAGCTTCACCGCGCCGACTCGTACGACCGCGGGGCAAGCCTGCTCGCGCTTGCGGGCATCCTGGTCGAGCTGGCCGTGTTCGCGGTCTACGCGTGGTGGGGGCCCGGCTTCGTGCGGGACTCGGCCGCGGGGCCGATCGGCACCGGCATGCTGCTCGGGATGCTCGGCTTCGGGCTCCTCTGGCTCGCCGAGGTGCCCGGTACAGCGGCGGAGCTCTGGTGGGACCGGCGCTACGGCGTGAGCCACGCGAGCTACTGGCACCAGATCCTCGGCGGCTGGCTCGCGCTCGGGTTCGAGTTCGTGCTGCTCTGCGTGGCGCTGGCGATCGTGATGGGCTTCGCGCGCCTCGTCGGGAACTGGTGGTGGATCCTCGCCGCTCCGGTCTTCGTCGGCCTCGTGGCGCTGTTCGCGTTCGTCTCGCCCTGGCTTCAGACCACGCATGCGGTGACCGACCCGGCGCTGCGAGCCTCGATCGGCCGGCTCGAGCGGCGCGCGCACACGGGGCCCGTCCCGGTCCGGATCCAGGTCGTCTCCAACGCCACCTCCCTCCCGAATGCAGAGACCGAGGGCCTCGGCCCCAGCAGGCGCGTCGTTATCTGGGACACGCTCCTCGACGGCCGCTTCTCGCCGGGCGAGGTGCGCGTCGTGATCGCCCACGAGCTCGGCCACGCGAAGCGCAACCACATCTGGAAGTCGGTCGGCTGGTATGCGCTGTTCGCACTGCCGTTCGCCTACATCGTCAGCCGGATCACGCGCCGTCGCGGCGGGATGGGGGAGCCGGCGGCCGTTCCGCTCGCTCTGCTCACGCTCGTCGTGCTGGAGCTGCTCGCGCTGCCGGTCCAGAACGCGATCACGCGGCACATGGAGGCGGAAGCGGACTGGCTCGCGCTGCAGACGACGCACGACCCGGCGGACGCCACCGCGCTGTTCGAGCGGTTCGTGCCGACGGGCCTCTCCAACCCGAGCCCGCCGACGTGGGAGTACCTGCTCGCCGAGAACCATCCGACGATCGCCCAGCGGATCGCGATGGTGCGCGCGTGGCAGGCGTACTACGCGACGTCGGCGCCGAGCTCGACGTCGACGTCGGCGGCCCACGTGCCGTAGAGCTCCGAGTACCGGCCGCCGCCCGCGAGCAGCTCGTCGTGGGTGCCCTGCTCGACGACCACGCCGTGCTCGAGGACGACGATCAGGTCGGCGTTCCGGACGGTCGAGAGGCGGTGGGCGATCACGAACGCGGTACGCCCGTGGAGCAGACGGCGGAGGGCACCCTCGATCCGCCGCTCGGTGCCGATGTCGACCGAGCTCGTCGCCTCGTCGAGGATCAGGATGCTCGGGTCGGCGAGGAGCGCGCGGGCGAAGGCGATCAGCTGACGCTGGCCGAGCGAGAGGCGGAACCCGCGCTCCCCGAGCTCGGTGTCGTACCCCTGCTCGAGGCGGTCGACGAAGTCGTCGGCCCCGACGGCCCGGGCGGCGGAGACGATCTCCGCCCTCGTGATGTCGGGGCGGCCGAACGCGATGTTGTCCGCGACCGTGCCCGCGAACAGGAAGCCCTCCTGCGGGACGATCCCGAGCTGCCGGCGCAGCGACTCCTGGCGCGCCTGGCGGAGGTCGATTCCGTCGACGAGGATCGCCCCGCCGGTCGGATCGTAGAAGCGGGCGAGGAGCTTTGCGATCGTCGACTTGCCGGCGCCCGTGTGCCCGACGAGGGCGACCGTCGAGCCGGCCCGGACGTCGAGGTCGATGCCGTGCAGCACCTCGGGCCCGGTGCCGTAGGTGAAGCGAACGTCGTCGAAGGTGACCTGGCCGAGGAGGCGGGGCAGCTCGACCGCGTCGTCGGCATCGGTGACCTGCGGCTCCTCGACGAGCACCTCCATGATCTTGTCGAGCGCCGCGACCGCCGACAGGAACGTGCTGTAGAGCTGGGAGAGCTGCTGGACCGGATCGAAGAAGGTCGTCGCGTAGCCGAGGAAGGCGGTCAGGACGCCGATCGAGGTCTCGCCGTCGTAGACGAGGTAGGCGCCGTAGCCGAGGATGATCGCCGTCGCGATCGAGGAGAGGAGGTCGACGAACGGGAAGTAGAGGGCGTTCTGGACGACGGTCTGCTGGTTGCTGATCCGGTACGCCTCGCCGACCTGGCGGAAGTTCTCGCGGGCGGCGGTCTCGCGGGTGAAGGCCTGGAGGACGCGCATGCCGGCGATGTCCTCGGCGAGGGTCGCCGTGACGGCACCGAGCGTCTCGCGCACGGCGCGGTAGGACCGGCTCGACTTGCGGCGGAAGATCGTCGTCGCGACGATCAGGAACGGGATGATCGTGAGGGTGGCGAGCGCGAGCTGCCAGGAGAGCAAGAACATCAGCACGGCGGCGCCGCCGAGGGTGAGGGTGTTCTGGATCAGCGAGACGACGCCGTCGGTGACGAGCTGGTCGAGCGCCTCGACGTCGTTCGTGAGCCGGCTGATCAGGACGCCTGCCCGGTTGCGCTCGTAGAAGCCGAGCGACAGCCGCTGCAGGTGCCGGAAGAGGTGGTTCCGCAGGTCGGCGAGCATGCGCTCCCCCGTCCAGCCGGTGAAGTAGGTCTGGCCGTAGGAGGCGACGAGCCCGATGAGGCTGACACCGATGAACGCGGCCACGAGCAGGCCGAGCGAGGCCGTCTGGTGGCCGCCGTGGTGGCGTGCAGCATCGCTGACGTCGTTCACCGCGGCGCCGATCAGGAGCGGCGGCACGAGCGAGGCGGCGGTGGCGACGAGGAGCGCGCCGATCGCGACCGCCGTCCGGCCGCGGTAGGGCCGTGCGAGCCGGTAAAGAGCCGTCAACCGCCGCTTGGTCGCCGCCCACGACCAGTCGTCGACCTGCACGTTCTTCTGCCCGACGAGCGAGCTGCCCGGCTGCCAGACCCTCACAGCGCCGGCCTTTCGTCACGGTGCCTGTCCCCGGCGAGTAGCCGCTGCGTGCAGGGATTCCCGGCCTGCCCGTGACACTTCTGTGACGGTGACTGTCCCCGGACATGGGCCGCCGAGGCGATGGGGCTCCAGGGCATGGCCACTCAGGCCACTTCCTGCTCGGCGGCGTCTCGCTCGAGGCGGCCGTGGTCGTAGATCTCGCGGTAGATGTCGCTCGCCGCGAGCACCTCGTCATGGTTTCCGCGGGCGGCGATCCGGCCGTGGTCGAGGACGATGATCTCGTCGGCGAGGGCGATCGTCGAGTGGCGGTGCGCGACGATCACGGTCGTCCGGCCCTTCATCGCCTCGCGCAGGCCGAGCCGGATGCGCGCCTCGGTCGAGGCGTCGACGGAAGCCGTCGCGTCGTCGAGGATCAGGATCCGCGGATCGACGACGAGCGCGCGGGCGATCGCGAGCCGCTGGCGCTGGCCGCCCGAAAGCGTGATCCCGCGCTCGCCGATCACCGTGTCGTACCCGTCGGGGAGCCGCTCGATGAACTCGTGCGCCTGCGCGTGCCGCGCGGCCTCGAGGATGTCCTCCTCGGTCGCGCCGGGACGGCCGAACGTCAGGTTCTCGCGCACCGTGGCCGAGAACAGGAACGGATCCTGTGCGATCACCCCGATCTCGCCGCGCAGGGAGTCGAGCGTGACGTCGCGAACGTCGGCGCCGTCGATCGTCAGCCGCCCGCTCGTAACGTCGTAGAAGCGCGGGATCAGCGATGCGAGCGTGGTCTTGCCCGAGCCGGTGTGGCCGATCAGCGCGACCGTCTTGCCCGCCTCGAGCTCGAAGTCGAGCCCGGAGAGCACGGGGCGGGCGGGGTCGTAACCGAAGAAGACGTTCTCGAAGCGAACGAGGCCCGGCCCGGCCGGCAGCACGCCTGCCGCAGGCCGATCCTGGATCTCCTCGGGCTCATCGATGATCTGGAAGATCCGCTCGCCGGAGGCGGTCGCGCGCTGACCCTCGCCCACCCACATCCCGAGCATGCGCAGCGGGAAGATCAGCATCGAGACGTAGAGGTTGAAGGCCACGAAGTCGCCGACGGAGAGCGAACCGCTCTGGGTCATCTCCCCGCCGACGAGCAGCACCGCAGCCTGGGCGATCAGCGGGACGAAAGAGAGCACCGGGACGTAGAGGGCGCGCTGGCGGTTCGCCCGCACGCTCTGGCGGAACAGCGCCTCCGACCGCCCCTCGAACTTCTCCTGCTCGGCCTGCTCCTGCGCGAACGCCTTGACGACATGCACGCCGACGACGTTCTCCTCGGCAACGGTGGCGACATCCGCCATCCGCTGCTGGACATCCCGCAGCACCGGGTGCGAGACGCGGCTGTAGCGGTAGGCGATCGCGATCATGACCGGCGTCAGCGCGAGCACGATCAGGGCGAGCTGCCAGGAGACGATGAACAGCAGCACGCCGATCGCGACGACCGTGAACACGTGCTGGAAGAAGAAGATCAGCCCGTAGCCGAGGAAGAAGCGCACGGACTGCAGATCGACGGTCGCGCGCGACATCAGCTGGCCCGTCTGGTGCCGGTCGAAGTACCCGAACGAGAGGCGCACGAGCTTCGAGTAGATCGCGTTCCGCAGATCGAGCTCGACCCCGAGGGCTTGCTGCCCCGAGATCAGCCTTCGGCCCATCGTCGCGAGCGCCTTGACGACTCCGATCGCGAGCACGACCCCGATCAGCTTCGGCACCTGGGACTTGTCGCCCGCCTGGATCGCATCGATGACGTCGCGGGTCAGCAACGGGAATGCAAGCGCCCCCGCCTGGGAGACGACGGCGAGACCGAGCGAGATGTAGAGCGTCTTCCGGTACGGCCCGAGAAAGCGCATGAGTCGCCAGAAGGTCGCGCGGTTGCTGGGCGTGTCCCGGGTCGCCATGTTCCCAGCCTACGCACCGTCCAGGAGGTGCCGCCCTACAGTTAGCGCGTGCCGTTGCTCGAGTCGGTGCCGAACTTCTCCGAGGGCCGCGAGGCTGTCACGATCGGCGCGATCAGCGCCGCGATCGGGTCGCGGGCGCGCCTGCTCGACGTGCATGTCGACGCGGATCACAACCGCTCCGTGTTCACGCTCGTCGGCGACGGGGATCAGCTCATCGACGCGCTGCTCGCCGGGATCACGGTCGCCAGGGAGCGCATCGACCTGCGCACGCACGGGGGCGTGCACCCGCGGATCGGGGCTGCCGACGTCGTCCCGATCGTGCCGATCGATCCCGTCGACGGCGTGCATGCACGCACGGTCGCCCTCGCCCTCGGCGAGCGCGTGGGCGCGCTCGGCCTGCCGGTGTTCGTCTACTCGCCGCCGGAGCGCGGCGCCTGCCTACTACCGTCGCGGCGGCGCCGAGGAGCTGCAGCGACGGATGGACGACGGCGAGATCGTTCCCGACTTCGGGCCGCTGCGGCTCGACCCGGCAGCAGGAGGCGTGATCCTCGGCGTCCGGCCGCCGCTCGTGGCGTTCAACGTCACGCTGGACGGCCCGCTCGCCGCGGCGAAGGAGATCGCCGACGTCGTCCGCGAGCGTGGCGGCGGCTTCCCCGGCGTGCGCGCGCTGGGGCTCGACCTGCCGCGTGCCGGCCTCGTGCAGGTGTCGATGAACATCGAGGACTGGCGGGCCGCACCGCCGCAGGCGGTCGTCGAGCGGATCCGCTCGGAGGCGGCCGTCCGCGGCGTGGAGGTTGCCGGCTGGGAGGTCGTGGGCCTGATCCCGGAGGGCGCCGCCGCCGGGCTCGACGGGCTCGACCCCTCACGCGTGCTCGAGTCGCGGCTGCCGGGCTAGCCGCGCCGCGATCGTCGCGCCGCCGAGGCCGACCGTCGCCACCGCCAGCGCCGAGACGGCGAAGATCGGCCTGGCAGGGGCGACCGCGAAGACCGGCGACACGAGCAGCAGCCCGGTTGCGTGCGAGCCGCGGTGGACGAAGGAGATGACGCCGAGGACCCGTCCGAGCACCTCGTCGGGGATCTCCTCCTGCGCGGCCGAGTTGAGCAGCACGTACGACGCACTCTCGGCGGTGCCCGAGAAGACGGCCGCGCCGAACGCGACAGGGACCGAGCGCGCCACGGCGAGCATGAGGTACGCGGGCAGGTCGATCACCCAGGCGAGCATGCTGGCGCGGGCCTTGCGCCGCACCGGCATGCGGGCGAGCGTCGCGCCGACCGCGATCGAGCCGACGGCGAACCCGATCATCACGATCGAGAAGCCGCCCGCACCCTGGTGGAGTGAGCGCTCGACGAGTGTCGGCACGCCGGCGATCCAGCAGCCCGTGGTGATCGTCATCGCGACGGCGAACGTGACGACGGCCGAAGAGAGCTCACGGCGCGGCTGCAGCGCCGCGATCCCCTCGCGCAGACGCGGCGTCACGCCGTGGGCGGCACGTCCACGGCCGGCGCGCATCCGCAGGATCAGGGCCGCCGAGACGAAGAACGTGATCGCGTCGACCGCGAAGAAGGTGCTCAGCGGGACGACGGCGAGCAGGAGCGCGGCGAGGGCCCAGCCGCCGACCGAGAGCCCCTGCGCCGTCGCCTGGACGAGCGCGTTCGCCTGCTGAACGTTCTCCCGTTCGACGACGGCCGGGATCGTGGCTCCGTAGGCGGGGGCGAAGTAGCTCGTTGCTCCCTCGAGAACGAACGCCGCCGCGACGAGCCCCCAGAGCGGCAGCGTCCCGGCGAGGCCGGCCACGGCGACGGGAATCAACGTGACGCCGCGCACGACGTCGGCTCCGATCATCAGCTTCCGCCGGCTCCAGCGGTCGGCGGCGACCCCGCCGTGAAGCCCGAAGATGAACGCCGGCACGCTGTCGGCGATTCGCACGGCGACGACCCCGAGCGGCCCGCCTTTCTCGAGCGCGACCCACATCAGCGCGATGTAGTTGAGCGCGTCGCCGAGCTCGCTCACCGAGACGGCGACGAAGAGCGTGCGGAAATCCCGGCGCCCGAGCAGGGCCAGCGAGGAGCGTCCCGGCCGCTCGGTCAGCTCGATCTCGCGCGGCACGTCGAAGACGGGGTCGGACACGCTCCAGCTAGCTTTTACCTGATGGCCACGCGCAAGCAGCGGTCCCGCCGGGCGAAGTCGTTCCGCCACGACTACGGCTTCGTCATGAGCGACGAGGAGGGGAACGAGGTCGAGGTGCCGGGCGCCGAGCTTCGCGCGAAGAACGCCAAGAAGGAGCAGGGCGGCAAGGCGAAGGCCAAGCCGGGCTCGAAGCCGGCTGCGAGGAGCCGCACGGTCAAGGAGCCGCCGGTGCCGTCGTGGAACCGTGCGCTCAAGCGCGGCCTTCCGTGGGGAATCGCCGCCGGGCTCGCCGTGACAGTCCTGACCAGGGGCCCGATCGCGATCGGCATCATCTACGGGATCGCGTTCGTGCCGCTGATGTACTTCACCGACGGCTTCGTCTACCGCAGGTGGGAGCGCCGCAACTCGGGCGGCCCGCCGCGGAAGACCGGCTGACGCCCGGCGGGCGCCGTTTCCTGCCACCTCTAGACTCGACGGCGATGCCCATCTCCGTCGACCGCGTCGTCCTGCACCCGCAATACGGCTCGAACTGCTACCTCCTGCGCGCCTCTGCGGAGGCGACCGAGGCGGCGGTCGTCGACCCGGGCGGCGATCCCGCTCCGCTGCGCGCGCTTGCCGCGGATCTCGGCGCCGACATGGTGGCCATCCTCGTCACCCACAGCGACGTCGATCACATCTTCGGCGTCGCCGAGCTGGCCGAGGCCACGGGCGCCGAGGTGTGGGCCCCGGCCGGCGAGGCGGACGAGCTTCGGCAAGGCATCACGCGTGGCGGCACCGCGGTCCGGCCGCATGTCCCCGAGCACGTGGTCGCCGACGGGGAGAGGATCACGGTCGCCGGGATCGAGCTCGAGGTCGTGGGCATCCCCGGCCACTCGGTCGACCACGTCGCGTTCTGCGCCGACGGGAAGCTGTTCTCCGGCGACCTGCTGTTCGCCGGCTCGGTGGGCCGCGTCGACCTCCCCGGCGGCGACTGGGCGACGCTCCTCGCCTCGATCGAGCGACTCCTCCAGCGCTTCGGCCCCGATGCTGTCGTCTTTCCGGGCCACGGCGAGCCGACGACGCTCGGAGGCGAGCTCGAGACCAACCCGTTCCTCGGCGAGCTCCGGGCCTCGCACTGATGGCCCAGAGGTTCCAGGCGCCGCGCGGGACGAGAGACATCCTCCCGAAGGAGCAGCCGCTGTGGTTCGACACGGTCGTCGACACGATGGAGGAGCTGGCTGCCCTGTACGGCTACCGGCGCATCCAGACGCCCGGCTTCGAGGACACCGCGCTCTTTCAGCGGACGGCCGGGGCCGCATCGGACGTCGTGCAGAAGGAGATGTACACGTTCACCGATCGCAGCGATCGCTCCCTGACGCTGCGCCCGGAGGGCACGGCACCGATCTGCCGGGCCTACCTCGAGCACGGCATGCAGCGCGAGCCCCAGCCGGTCAAGCTCTACACCCTCGCCCCGATGTACCGCTACTCGGCGCCGCAGAAGGGTCGCTACCGCGAGCACTGGCAGTGGTCGGTGGAGGCGATCGGGTCGCCCGGCCCGGAGATCGATGCCGAGCTGCTCCAGCTCTACGCCGAGCTCCTGCGCCGCGTCGGCATCGCCGACTGGGAGCTGAAGCTGAACTCGATCGGCGACGCCGAGTGCCGGCCGGCGTACGTGGAGCGCCTCAACGAGTGGCTGGACGCGAACGCGCGACCTGCTCGACGAGGATGCGCGCCACAAGCGCGCGACGAGCCCGCTGCAGGTGTTCGACGTCAAGAACCCGCAGGTGCTTGCTGCTCTCGCCGACGCACCGAAGATCGGCGACTGGCTCTGCGACGCCTGCCGCGCCCACTTCGACGCGGTGAAGAGGTATCTCGACCGCCTACGCCGTCCCGTTCGCCGTCGAGCCGTCGCTCGTGCGGGGCCTCGACTACTACTCGCGCACGACGTTCGAGTTCGTCCACGCCGGGCTCGGCCTGACGATCTGCGGCGGTGGGCGCTACGACGGCCTGATCGAGCAGATCGGCGGGCCGCCGACGCCCGGCATCGGCTTCGGCGCCGGCATCGACCGCATCGTCCTCGCCGCGGAGACAGAGGGCGTCGAGGTGCCGCCGCGCGCGCTCGACGTGTTCTTCGTCCTCGACGGCGCGCCGGTCGAGCAGGTGCTCGCCGTCATGGCCGAGCTGAGGCGCGCCGGGCTCGCCTGCGACACCGACTACGCGGGGCGCTCGTTCAAGGGGCAGATGACCCAGGCCGGACGAACAGGTGCCCGTGCCGTCGTGATCGCGGGTGCCGATGCGGCACGCCTGCGCCGGGCGGGGCAGGAGCAGACGGTGGTGCTCGCGGACCTCCCAGATACGCTCAAGCCGTGAACAGATGGCGCGACCAGCGAGGCAGCTCGCTGCGGCCGGGCGACGAGGGCCGCACCGTCGCTGTCGCCGGCTGGGTGGCGTCGCGCCGCGATCACGGCGGGCTCGTCTTCATCGACGTGCGCGACGAGGAGGGCGTCGTGCAGGTCGTCGTCAACCCCGAGCATGCCGCTGCAGCGGCGGAGATCGCGCACGGCCTCCGCAACGAGTTCGTCGTTCGCGCGCGCGGCCCGGTCGTCCGGCGGGAGCTCGAGACGGTGAACCCGGCGATGGCGACGGGAGAGATCGAGATCCAGGCCGACGAGCTCGAGATCCTCTCGCGCTCGACGCCGCTCCCGTTCCAGCTCGACGACGAGGGAGTCGACGAGACGATCCGCATCCGCTACCGCTGGCTCGACCTGCGGCGCGCGAGGATGCAGCGAAACATCCGCACCCGCGCGAAGCTCGTCTCGATCATCCGCGCGCGAGATGGAGTCGGAGGGATTCGTCGACATCGAGACGCCGATCATGGGCAAGCCGACGCCCGAGGGCGCGCGGGACTTCCTCGTGCCGACCCGCCTGCAGCCGGGCCGGTTCTTCGCCCTGCCGCAGAGCCCGCAGATCTACAAGCAGCTCCTCGTCATCTCGGGCTTCGAGCGCTACTACCAGATCGCGCGCTGCTTCCGGGACGAGGATCT
The DNA here is from genome assembly GCA_963743675.1 of uncultured Actinomycetota bacterium. Lineage (GTDB taxonomy): Bacteria > Actinomycetota > Thermoleophilia > Gaiellales > Gaiellaceae > PALSA-600. The sequence continues at coordinate 155,089 of CAVURE010000021.1, read as the reverse complement.
CCGGGCCGACCGGCTGCAGGAGCTCACGCAGCTCGACGTCGAGCTGGCGTTTCCGGATCAGGACTTCCTGTTCGGCGCTGATCGAGCGGATCGTCGCGCGGATCTGGAGCGAGTGCCGCGGTGTCGAGCTCCGGCGCCCGTTCCCGCGCATGACCTGGGAGGAGGCGGACCGGCGCTACGGCTCGGACAAGCCCGATCTCCGCTTCGAGCTCGAGATCGAGGAGGCGACCGACGTGACGCGCGGCTCGGGCTTCAAGGTCTTCGGCGAGGCGCCGTGCGTCCGGTTCCTGCGCATTCCGCGCGAGCTCTCGCGCAGCGACCTCGCGAAGCTCGAGGAGGTCGCGAAGCAGTGGGGGGCGAAGGGTCTTGCCTACCTGGTCTACGGAGCCGACGGCGAGCTGCGCTCGCCGGTCGTGAAGTTCCTCGGCGAGGCGGAGCTCGAGCGCTTCCGCTCCGAGCCGGGGCACACGTTGATCTTCGCCGCCGACGAGCCGCGCAAGGTCTCCCGTGTGCTCGGCGCGCTTCGGCTGCACCTCGGCCGGGAGCTCGGGCTGATCGACCTGGACGCGTGGCGGTTCCTGTGGGTGACGGACTTCCCGATGTTCGAGTGGGATCCCGAGCTCGAGCGATGGGACGCCGTCCATCACCCCTTCACGCGGCCGAACGCCGAGGGCGAGGCGCTGCTCGACACCGACCCGGGCGCGGCGAAGGCGATCGCCTACGACCTGGTCGGCAACGGCGTCGAGCTCGCCGGTGGCTCCTTCCGGATCCACGAGGCCGAGCTCCAGGCCAAGGTGTTCGGCCTGCTCAACATCACGCCCGAGGAGCAGCGCTCCAAGTTCGGCTTCCTGCTCGACGCCCTGTCGATGGGGGCGCCGCCCCACGGCGGTATCGCCTCGGGAATCGACCGGATGTCGATGACGCTCCTCGACGAGCCGTTCATCCGCGACACGCTCGCTTTCCCGAAGAACCAGGCAGGCGTCGACCCGATGTCCGGCGCGCCCACGCCGGTCGAGCCCGGGCAGCTCGACGAGCTCGGTATCGCCGTCACCGTGGAGGAGCCGTGACCCGGGTGCCGCGTCCGTAGATGCGTAGACGCAGCCTCCGGCGGTTCGTGCTCGAGGTCCTGTTCCTCGCGGGCGTCGCCGTCGCGGTGACCGTGGCCGAGCTGCGTCCGGCAGGTGTGATCGCGCTGATGGCGATCGCGTGGATCGTCGTCGCGCTGCTCGAGTGGACGGCCTGGCTCGATGAGCCCCACTACGGACGGGGGCTGCCGCCCCGCTACTACGTGCCGCAGGTTGCGCTGCCGCCGTCGCAGGCGGTCGAGCAGGGCCGGGTGCGCTACCCGGTCGTGACGCGGCCCGCCCGCCCGCCCGCCGGCACACGCCGCCGTGCCCGCGCTCGACGACGAGCCGACCTTCGAGACCCCGGCGAGCGAGTGGGCGGCAGAGCTCGGCGAGTGGCCGGTGCTCGACACGTCGGCGTCCGAGGACACGATGATCGCCGGTCCCGACGAGATCGAGGAGGAGCCGCCGTCGGTGATCGTGCCGCTGCCGCCCGTGGTCGCCCTCGAGGAGACGGTCGAGCACACCTTCACGGTTGCCGAGGAGCCGGAGGTCGAGGTCAGCGCCGAGCCCGAGCCCGCCGCGATCCCGGTCGCCGCCGCGGCCGCGGGGTTGGCAGTCGAGGAACGCGCCGGGCCGGAGACCGAGCCCGAGGCGCGGCCACCCGGCAAGCTCCCCGACCCCGTCCGGGTCGAGCGCACCACCCGGCACCGCATCGATCCGACGGCGACATCGGCTCGCCGCCGGCTGTGGTTCAGACGGGCGGGCGAGGAGATCACGGTGGACGTCGCCGACGGCCCGCCGCCCGACCGCGTTCTTCCCCCTCGCGTTGTCGAGCAGGTGCGGGAGGCCCGGCGCTGAGGCGGGTGCTCGCCCAGCGGCAGGTCGTCCTGGCCGCCGTCGCGATTCTCGCGGTCGCCGTCTCGTTCGCGGTGACCACCCGGCGCGACCGGAAGGCGGCGGCGGCCCTGCCGGCGGCAGTGGGGTCGTATACCGCGCTCGTCGCCGCGAGCGGCCCGAAGGTGGTCGGGAAGCACACGCTCTGCGGCGTCCAGATCGCGCCGCGGACGATGGGGATCTCGAGCCCCGTGCTGCCGTGCGGTGTCCGGCTGTATCTGACCTACCGCGGTCGCCACGTGCTGGCGGCGGTGATCGGCCGCGGCCCCGATACTCCCGGCGCCGAGCTCGCGGTCACACCTGCGCTCGCCCGGCGGCTCGGCATCACCGGCGTGAAGCGCGTGCGCTGGAGCTATGCGGCGGACAGCTGACGTCGGCTACAGTGGCGCGCTGGAGTGCTCGACCCCGTTTGCGACGCCGCGCTTCCATGTAGAACCAACGCTACGTGAAAGGGAGCACGTGTCGGAACCGAGGGATAGTTGACCGAGGAACTGCGCGGCACCCACCTGGCTTGCCAGGTTCACATCGGTGCGGCCGGTCGGCGGGGTCGGGGCACTCCGGCTTTTTGCGCCGGTTGAGGCGGTCGCAGAGGCTGCGTGCCTCCGGCCCCCGGCGATGAAGCCTGAGCCGCCGCCGCGCGCTGCCCCGCCACCAACGCGCCCGGCCCACGGCCGGCCCGATCCGCGTGTGGAAAAGATTCTCCATCTTGCTCCACTTCCGGCACCCGCGCGTCACACGCTCGCCCATACGATTGCCACCCCGTGGGCGGGTGGGGGCTCGGGATGGGGACCTGGGTGGGGAGCACGTCGGTGGCGCCGGCCCGGCGACTGGCCCGTCCCGGATCGCGCTTGCAGGCGGGACCGGAGCGCCGCCGGGCTCCCGCGCGCAGGCCCGCAACCAGGCCTGCGACAGGCCCGCCGCTAGTCCCGAAGCTACGCTGACGCCGTGACCGAGCTCAACGGAGATTCCTGGCGCGGCAGCGAGTGGGCAGCGGTTCGGCTCGAGGTCGACGGCCAGCGCGTCGTCGCGGCCGACGCCCCGGGGCTCGAGCGCGAGCTCGCCGGCCTGACGTTGCTCGAGGCCGCCGCGGTCGGCGGCGAGACGCTCGCCGTCGATGCGCTCGCAAACGCCATCGGCCCGGCGATCCGCGCAAGCCACGATCCCGGCCGCACCGCCGTCGCCATGAGCGGCGGTGTCGACAGTGCCGTCGCCCTGCTCGCCGCCGGCGGGAGCGCAGTCGGTGTCACCCTCCGGCTCTGGGTCGACCCGAACGCAGCCGGTAGCGAGCGCGTGTGCTGCTCGCCGGCCGCCGTCATCGCTGCCCGAGAGACGTGCCACCGGCTCGGCCTGCCGCACGTCACGCTCGACCTGCGCGAGCAGTTCCGCCACAGCGTGGTCGAGCCGTTCGTTCGCGGCTATGCGCGCGGCGAGACGCCCAACCCGTGCACCCGCTGCAACGGCAGCTTCAGGTTCGACGAGCTTCTTCGCTTCACCCGGCGCGTCGGCGCCGCCAGGCTCGCGACGGGCCACTACGCGCGGATCGTGGCGAGCGGCGGCCGGCTTGCCGTGGCACGCGCCACGGACCTCGCCAAGGATCAGAGCTACATGCTCGCGACGATCGACCCCGCCGTCCTCGGCCGGCTGTGGTTCCCGCTCGGCGAGCAGAGCAAGGAGGAGACGCGCGCCCAGGCGGCGGCCGCCGGCCTTGCCGTCGCGGGCCGCCGCGAGAGCCAGGAGGCCTGCTTCCTCGGCGGCGACGACTACCGCACCTTCCTCACCCGAGCAGGTCTCGCGCCCGCAGCGGGCGAGCTCGTCGATGAGGAGGGAAAGGCGGTCGGAGCACACGACGGCTTCTGGCGCTTCACGCCTGGTCAGCGACGCGGCCTTGGCGTCGCGGCCCCGGTGCCCCTCTATGCGATCGAGACGAGGCCTCGTACGAACACCGTCGTCGTCGGCCCGCGCACGGCCCTTGCACGGCGCCGGGTCACGGTCCGCGGACGCCTCGACCTACCCTCGACGAGGGTCGAGGCGAAGCTCCGCCACCGCTCGCCGCCGGTCGCCGCGACCGTCGTCGAAATGCCCCGGGGCTTCGAGCTCCTACTCGACGAGCCGGCCTTCGGCGTCGCCCGCGGCCAGACCGCCGTGCTCTACGCCGACGACGCGATTGTCGGCGCCGGCGTCATCGTCGGGTCGGCGAGCGAGTAGGATCGGGCACATGCTTGCGATGACCGCATCCGACGCAGCCGATTACCTGCTCGCCTTCTTCCTGCTCGTCACGGGCCTGGCGCTCGGCTGGGCGCTCTTCAAGCTCGCCGATGTGTTCACCCGGACGGCATCGTTCATCCGCAGCTCCGAGCGCGAGGTGATGCCCGTGATCCACAGCGCCGGGGGCACGGTCGACCGCGTGAACTCCCAGCTCGACCAGATCGATCCTGCGACCGCGAGCGCCGTCGACGTCGTCGAGGCGGTCGACGAGGCGGTCCGCGCCGTCAGCTTCGCCGTCAAGCGGCCGATCGAGAAGCTCGTCGGGCTCTCCGCCGGCGCGTCCCACGGCTTTGCGACGCTCCGCACGCGCCGCAGCTTCAGCGAGGCGATGAAGAGCGCCAAGGAGGCCGCTGCCCGGCGCGAGGCCGACTTCGAGGCGGAGCTGCACAAGGCACATCCGCAGGCAGTGCAGCCGGCGCCACCCCGGCCGTCGACCCCGCCGCCGCCGCTACCGCCCAGGCCGGCTCCGCCCTCGACCACGGCACCGGCCTCCACGGCTCCGGCCTCGACCCCGGCGTCGACCACGGCTCCGCCCTCGACCCCGGCTTCGCCATCGACCACCGCGTCGACCGACCTTCCGTGGCCTCCGAGCCCCCCGTCGTCGCCGAACCCGCCGCCGCCGCGGCAGACACCGCCGGACGACCCGCCGCCGGCCGCCCGGGCCGGGCAAGGCTGATCCGGAACCGTCGGGACGGCTGATCCGGCCCGCCGGGCCGGGCTTACACTGTTCGCGTGCGCACGACTGCGGAGCTGCGTGAGGGCTTCCAGCGCTTCTACGAGGAGCGCGGGCATCTTCGCGTGCCCTCGCACTCGTTGATTCCGCCCGCCGACGACCCCTCGACGCTCTTCATCGTCGCCGGCATGCAGCAGTTCAAGCCGTACTTCCTCGGCCTGCGCGAGCCGCCCGCACCGCGCGTCGTCAGCGTCCAGAAGGTCCTGCGCGCGGGCGGCAAGGACACCGACCTCGAGGATGTCGGCCGGACCGACCGTCACTGCTCGTTCTTCGAGATGCTCGGCAACTTCTCGTTCGGCGACTACTTCAAGGACGAGGCGGTCGCTGCGGCCTGGGAGTTCGTCACGGGGGTGATGGGCCTCGACCCGGACCTGCTCTGGGCGACCGTCCACGAGGGGAACCCGGTGCTCGCCCTCGACGAGGACACCGTTGCGATCGAGGCCTGGAAGCGCGTCGGCCTGCCCGCCGACCGGATCGTCCGCCTCGGGAAGGACAACTTCTGGCAGGCGGCCGAGAACGGCCCGTGCGGCCCCTGCTCCGAGATCTTCCTCGACCGCGGCCCGGAGCACGGCTGCGGCCGCGACGATTGCCGCCCGGGCTGCGAGTGCGACCGCTACATGGAGTTCTACAACCTCGTGTTCATGGAGTACGACCTGCGGCCGGGGCCCGAGCTCGTGCCGCTGCCGAACCAGAACGTCGACACGGGCCTCGGCCTCGAGCGGGGGACCTGCCTCCTGCAGGGCGTCGACTCGGTCTTCGACACCGACGGCTTCCGGCTGATCATGGACTGGGTCGAGGCCGAGTCCGGGATCGCCTACGGCGACAGCCCGGTCGCGACGAAGGCGCACCGCGTGCTCGCCGACCACGGCCGGGCGATGTCGTTCCTGATCGCCGACGGCGTCACCCCGTCGAACGAGGGACGCGGCTACATCTGCCGCCGGATCATCCGCCGCGCCGTCCAGCACGCCCAGCGGATCGGGCTCGATCGCGTCTACCGCCTGGGTGGCGTCGTCGTCGCGCAGATGGGCGATGCCTACCCGGAGCTGAAGGAGCACGCCGCCGAGATCGAGAACGTCGTCCGGCTCGAGGAGGAGCGCTTCCGCGAGACGCTGGTGCGCGGGATGAAGGAGTTCGACGAGCTCGCCGGCAGCGACGCGATCAGCGGCGAGCAGGCCTTCACGCTTGTCGCCACCTACGGCTTCCCGATCGAGCTCACGCAGGAGCTCGCCGAGGAGCGTGGGCAGGCAGTCGACGTCGACCGCTTCCGCGAGCTGATGGAGGGCCATCGCGAGATCTCGCGCGCCGGCGGTGAGAGCACGACCGAGCAGCTCGCGGCCGAGATCGTCGGCGCCCGCTCGCGCGCAACCGAGTTCGTCGGCTACGAGAGAACGGACCTCCTCACCGCAGTCGTCGCGGTCGGGCCACGGGCGGGCACGCGACAGCTCGTCAAGCTCGAGGCCTCGCCGTTCTACGCGGCCGGCGGCGGCCAGGTGAGCGATGCCGGGTACCTCGTCGTCGACGGCACCGATGCCAGGCTCGAGGTCGCCGAGGTGCTGAAGTTCGGCGACGACCAGGTGCTCGCGGTGGAGACCGGCGGCGAGGAGCTGCTCGCGGAGGGAACGCGCGTCCGCGCGATCGTGGACTGGACAGCGCGGTTCCCGACCATGGCCAACCACACCGCGACGCATCTGCTTCATGCCGCGCTGCGCGAGGTGCTCGGCGATCACGTCAAGCAGGCCGGCTCGGCCGTCCGGCCGGACAAGCTGCGGTTCGACTTCTCGCATTCGCAACCGCTCTCGGCGGAGGAGCGCGAGCGGGTCGAGCGCATCGTCAACGAGCGGGTCTTCGAGGCGATCCCGGTCCGCACGTTCGTCACCCCGATCGAGGAGGCGCGCAGGCTCGGGGCGATGATGCTCTTCGGCGAGAAGTACGGAAGCGAGGTGCGCGTGGTCGAGATCGACGGCTTCTCGCGCGAGCTGTGCGGCGGCACTCATGTCCGCTCGACGGCGGAGATCGGCCCGTTCGTGATCCTCAACGAGAGCTCGGTCGGCGCCGGTGCGAGGCGCATCGAGGCCGTGACCGCGGGCGAGGGCTGGGCCTTCCTGCATGGGCGCTCGCGCGAGCTCGACGCGACGCGCGAGGAGCTCGAGCAGGCCCGCCGCGAGGCGAAGAAGCGGCCGAGGCAGGAGGCCGCGGCCGACGCGGAGCCCGCTCCGGCGCTCGAGGTGATGGGCGGGGTCAACGTCATCGTCCAGCTCGTCGAGGGCCTCGACGCCGACGCGCTGCTCGACCTGTCGGATCGGTTCAAGCAGCGAAGCGCGCCCGCGGCCGTCGTCCTCGGCTCGCGCACCGACGGCGCGGTCCACCTGGTCGCGAACTTCGACGAGAGCGTCGCGGCCCGGATCTCGGCGGGCGAGGTGGTCAAGCAGATCGCGCCGCTCGTCGGCGGCGGCGGCGGCGGACGGCCGACGATGGCCCGCGCCGGCGGCAAGGACCCCGAGAAGCTCCCCGACGCCGTCGCCAGGGCCCGCGAGCTGCTCGAGGCCGCGCTCTCGTAGGCATGATCCCACTCTTCTGGGCATGAAGGTGCTCGCGCTCGACTACGGGTCGGCCCGCACCGGGATCGCGGTCTCGGATCCGACCGGGACGGTCGCGCGGCCCGTGGGCGTCGCCGAGAAGGTGCTGACTCCCGCCGGGCTCGCGCGCCTGCTGACGACGATCCGCGAGGAGCAGCCGGAGCGGGTCGTCGTCGGCCTGCCGTTGACGCTGCGAGGCGAGCACGGCGAGCAGGCGCGCGAGACCCTCGGGTTCGTCGAGAGGCTCCGCGAGGCGATCGAGCTGCCGGTCGTGACCTACGACGAGCGCTTCACCTCGTCGCTCGCCGGCGGCGACGACGCGCGCGCCGCCGCGTACATCCTGACGAGCTACCTCGAATGGCTCGGTCGGAAGACCTGAGCCGGCGGGTCAGGCGCCGGCGGATCGTCGCCGCCGCCGTCTTCGTGGCGGTCGTCGCGGCTGCGGCCGGGGTGTCGATCGCCGCCGTGGGCCGCCACTCCAGGCCGGTTGCCGCGCCGCCGCCGCCACCCGCTGCACCGCCGAAGCCGTTCCGGATCGTCTTCCCCGAGGGGTTCACCCGCGCGCAGATGGCGGTTCGCGTCAGGGACGTCGCCAGGATCGCCGATCGCGAGCACCGCGGACGGGTCCGCCTCGCCGAGCGGCCCTACCTCGCCGCGTCGACAAGGGCGGTCGTCCGCTGCTTCGGGCCGAGCCCGAGGACGGATCTCGAAGGGTTCCTGTTCCCCGACACCTACGACTTCGTCGCGAAGACGACCTCGAGGCAGCTCGTGCTCGCCCAGATTCGCACGTTCTGCCGCAACTGGCGCACCGTCAACCTCGCCTACGCACGCTCGAAGAACCTGACGTCGGACGACGTGCTGAAGATCGCCTCGATGGTCGAGAAGGAGGCGGCGGTCCCCGGCGACAGGGCGAAGATCGCGGCGGTCATCTACAACCGGCTCCATGCACGGATGCCGCTCGGCATCGACGCGACGCTGCGCTACGGGCTGCACATCCCGCCGACGCAGTCGATCACCCAGTCGGAGCTCGCGAGCTCGAGCCCGTACAACACGAGCAAGGCCTACGGCCTGCCGCCGACGCCGATCGCCAACCCGGGGCTCGCCTCGATCGAGGCCGCCGCGCACCCCGCGAAGGTCGGATACCTCTACTACGTTCGCATCCCGGGGACGCGCCGGCACGCATTCTTCGTGAGCGGGACCGCGTTCGACGCCTATCTCGCGGCGCACGGGTACGGGCCGCACGCGTGACGACGCACGTCGGGCTCCTCGGCCACCCCGTGGCGCACTCGCTCTCGCCGCGGATGCAGAACGCTGCGTTTGCGGCCGCCGGTCTCGACTGGACATACGAGGCGTTCGACGTCGAGGACCCCGTCGCCGCCGTCGCCGATCTCGTCGCGCGCGGGTTCGTCGGCGCGAACGTGACGATCCCGCACAAGCACGCTGTCGTCGCCGCCTGCGACGAGGCGGACGGCGAGGCGGTGAACACGCTGCTCTTCCGTGACGGACGGGTCGTCGGCCGCAACACCGACGTCGCGATCCTCGCCGGCATCGCGGCCACGCGCGCCTGCGTGATCGGGGCCGGCGGCGCGGCGGCGACGCTCGCGCCCCGGCTTCCGGCCGACACGCGGGTCTTCAGCCGCCGCGGCCTCTGGCCGCCGGATGCGACCGGTTGCGACCTGATCGTGAACGCGACGCCCGTCCGGGACGAGCTCCTCGTCGTGCCTGAGGCCGGCCAGACGGTTGTCGAGCTTGCCTACTGGCCCGACGGCGCCGACACGGCGCTCGTGGCAGCAGCGCGCGCCGCAGGCTGCGAGGTGATCGACGGGCTCGAGGCGCTCGTACGCCAGGGCGCGAGGAGCTTCGAGCTCTGGACCGGCGTGCCGGCTCCGGTTGCGGTGATGCGCGACGCGGTACGGAGCGGGCCGTAGTCTCTACGGCGTGACACTCCGCCTAGCCACCGCCGGTGAGTCGCACGGGCCGGGCCTCGTCGCGATCGTCACCGGTCTTCCGGCCGGCCTCGAGCTCGACCGTGACGCGATCGACGCCGACCTGAGGCGCCGCCAGCTCGGCTATGGCCGCTCGCCACGACAGCAGATCGAGCAGGACCGCGTCGACGTTCTCGCCGGCCTCAGGCACGGCAAGACGCTCGGGACGCCACTCGCGCTCGTCGTCTGGAACCGCGACCACAAGAACTGGACGTGGGGGATGAGCCCGTGGCCCCCCGAGGGCGAGCCGCAGGGCAAGGGGACGAAGGCCGTGACCCTGCCGCGGCCGGGCCACGCCGACCTGCCGGGCGTGCTCAAGTACGGGCTCGAGGACGTCCGGAACGCGCTCGAACGCGCCTCGGCGCGGCATACCGCCGTGCACGTGGCGGTGGGCGGCGTCGCCAAGGCCCTGCTCGCGGCGATCGGCATCGAGGTCACCGGCTCGACGGTCGACGAGGATGGGCTCCGGGCGCGCATCGACCTTGCGCGTGCCGAGCGAGACACGGTCGGCGGCGTGGTCGAGGTCCGCGCCCGCGGCGTTCCGCCCGGCCTCGGCAGCTACGCCGCGAAGGAGGATCGTCTCGACGCCCGGCTTGCGGCGGCGGTGATGGGGATCCAGGCCGTGAAAGGCGTCGAGATCGGTGAGGGCTTCGCGCTCGCGGGCAGGCTCGGCTCGGAGGCCCACGACGAGATCGGCACCGACCGTCGCCGCGCCACGAACCACGCCGGCGGGATCGAGGCAGGGGTGTCGAACGGCGAGGAGATCGTGATCCGCGCCGCGATGAAGCCGTTGCCGACACTGATGAAGCCGCTCGGCTCGGTCGATCTCGCGACCGGCGAGCCCGCCCAGGCGCTCGTCGAGCGCTCCGACGTCGCGGCGGTCGAGGCACTCGCGGTTGTCGCCGAGGCGGCGGTTGCCTGGGAGCTCGCCCGCCTCGCGCACGACAAGTTCGGCGGCGACGCGATCGGCGATCTCGTTGGCTCCTGGCGCGCGTATCTCGAGCGCATCGACTGGGTCTAGCCGAGCTCGTGGCGCAACCGACGGGCACCGGCAAGCAGCTGAACGCGCTCGGGCGGCACGTCGTCATCGTCGGGTTCATGGGAGCCGGGAAGACGACCTTCGGCCGCGACGCCGCCGTGCGGCTCGGCCGTGAGTTCCTCGATCTCGACCGGGCGATCGAGGAGCGCGCCGGCAAGACGATCCCGGAGCTCTTCGCCGACCGGGGCGAGGCCGGCTTCCGGCAGATCGAGGAGCATGCGGCCCGCGTCGCGCTCGCGACGCCCGAGCCGCTCGTGATCTCACTCGGCGGCGGCGCGGTGACGAGCGCCGAGACGCGCGAGCGGCTGCGCTCTGCGTTCGTCGTCCTGATCGAGATCGACGTCGATAACGCCTGGGAGCGCGTCAAGCGGTCGAAACGACCCCTGGCCCGCGACGAGGGCGGGTTCCGGCGGCTGCACGCCGAGCGCGAGCCGCTCTACCGGGAGGTCGCGGACGCGGTTGCCGCCGACACCGCGGGCATCGTCCTCGCCGCCGCCGGCGTCCATTACGAGCGCGGCGGGCTCGACCGGCTCGGCGAGCTCGTTCCCGGGACGGGCCCGGTGGCGCTCGTCACCGACAGCACCGTGATGGGCATCTACGGCGCCCGGGCCCAGGAGGCTCTCGGCGGCCGCCTCGCGAGCGAGCACGTGCTTCCAGCCGGGGAGGAGGCGAAGTCGACGACGGTCGCGGCACGGCTCTGGCGCGAGCTCCGGCTCGATCGCAACGGCACCGTGGTCGCGCTCGGCGGCGGGTGCACGACGGACGTGGGTGGGTTCGCCGCGGCCACGTATCTCCGCGGTGTCCCGTGGGTGGCGGTGCCCTCGACGCTCGTCGGCCAGGTCGACGCGGGCATCGGCGGCAAGACCGGGATCGACATCCCCGAGGGAAAGAACCTCGTGGGCGCGTTCCACTGGCCGGCCCGCGTCGTCCTCGACGAGACGCTGCTCGAGACGCTTCCCGAGCGCGAGCGGCGCCAGGGGATGGCGGAGCTCGTCAAGACGCAGCTCCTCGCGGGTCGGAAGCTCGACGTACGGACCGCGGCCGCCTACAAGGCCGGTATCTGCGTCCAGGATCCGCATGACCACGGGCCCCGCCGCTGGCTCAACCTCGGCCACACCTTCGCGCACGGCCTCGAGGCCGCGGCCGACTACGACCTGCCCCACGGCGAGGCGGTGGCGCTCGGGCTGCTCGCCGCGCTCCGGCTCTCCGGTCGGGACACGTCGCAGGTCGAGGCGGAGCTCGCCCCGGAGCCGGTTCGCGTCGATCCCGAGCGCGCCTGGGAGGCGCTGCTCCGCGACAAGAAGCGGACGGGCGACTCGATCAACCTCGTCCTGCTGGGAGACGCCGGGCCGTACGTCGAGGCGCGGCCGGCGGCTGAGGTCCGGCGCGAGCTGGAACGGCTGATTGCGTAGGCTCCGGTCGTGCAAGTCCTGGTGCTCAACGGCGTGAATCTGGACATGCTCGCGCACCGGGACCCCGAGATCTACGGCGGGCTCTCGATCGGCGAGCTCGAGACGCAGATCTACGCGTGGGCGAACGAGCTGTCGTTGTCTGCCCGCTGCCAGCATACGAACCACGAGGGCGACTTCATCGACTGGATCCACGGCGCGTATGGCACGTCGGACGCTCTGGTGGTCAATCCCGGCGCGTGGTCGCACTACAGTTATGCCATCCGCGACGCGCTCGACATCCTCGAGGTCCCGATCGTCGAGGTCCATCTCTCCGACATTCACGCCCGCGAGGAGTGGCGCCGCCACTCGGTCGTCGCCGAGCTCGCCGCTCACCGGGTGATCGGCAAGGGCCTCGAGGGATATCGCGAGGCGCTCGTGTACCTCGCCGAGCGGACATGAGCGCCGCCGCTGCCACGGCTCGGCTCGATCGGCTCCGCTCGTCGCTCGAGCAGCGGCTCCTCGTCACGAGCCTCGCCAACATCCGTTACCTGACGGGCTTCGAGACGTCGAACGGGGCGCTCCTCGTCGATCCCAAGGGCTCGGTGCAGCTCTTCACCGACTTCCGCTACCTCGAGTCGGCAGAGGCCGTGCCCGGCGTCGAGGCGGTGCTCGCGAGGCGATCGCTGATGCTCGACCTGGCCGAGCGGCTCAAGGGCAAGCTCGCCTTCGAGGCCGACGTCCTGCCCTTCTCGCAGGTGCAGACGCTCGGCGCGGGCCGGCTCGATCTCGTGCCGGTCACCGGCATCGTCGAGGCGCTGCGCGCGGTGAAGGACGAGGACGAGATCGCGAAGATCGGCCGGGCCGCCCTGGCGGCCGAGCGCGCCTTCGAGGCGCTGACCGCCGAGACGTGGGTGGGCCGGAGCGAGCGGGAGCTCGCCTGGCGGCTGCGGCAGCTTCTGCACGCCCACGGGGTGGATCACCTTTCCTTCGACACCGCGATCGCGTCGGGGACGAACGGCTCGAAGCCGCACGGCGAGCCGGCAGACGACATCGTCGAGGCGCGGATGCTCGTCACGGCGGACTGGGGGGCGAGGCTCGACGGGTACTGCTCCGACTGCACCCGGACGCTCTCGACGGGCGCGCTGCCGCCCGTGCTGCGCGAGATCTACGCCGTCTGCCTCGAGGCTCAGCTTGCGGCGGTCGACGGGATCCGCCCGGGGATGACCGGCGTCGAGGCGGATGCGCTCTCGCGGGAGGTGATCGCAGCGGCCGGCTACGGCGACAACTTCGGCCACGGCCTCGGGCACGGCGTCGGCATCTTCATCCACGAGGCGCCGCGGCTCTCGGTCGAGTCGAGCGACACGATCGAGGTCGGCAACGTCATCACCATCGAGCCCGGCATCTACCTCCCGGGCATCGGCGGGGTTCGCATCGAGGATCTCGCCGTCGTCCGCGAGCACGGCGTCGAGCTCCTCACGAGCTTCCCGAAAGACCTGATCACCGTCGCCTGAGGGCGTCAGCCGCTCCCCGACGGGCCTCGTGAACCGAGGACCGTTCCCGCCCATGTCTCGAGGAGGCGTGTCCGAAGTGGCCATGTCCAGGGGACTGTCCCCTCAACATGGCGCGAAAGGACAGGGCGGCGGGAGGCGCGGCGGCGGAGCTAAACTCCCGCGCCGATGGCCGAGGTCGTCTCGACGAACCAGTTCAAGAACGGGATGCACATCGAGCTCGATGGGCAGACGTGGCGCATCGTCGAGTTCCAGCACGTGAAGCCCGGCAAAGGCGGCGCGTTCGTGCGGACGAAGCTCAAGGCCTACGACTCCGGCGCCGTCGTCGACCGGACCTTCCGCGCCGGGGAGAAGTTCGCGCGCATCCGCACCGAGAACAAGAACATGCAGTACCTGTACGACGCGGGCGACGAGGTCGTGTTCATGGACGAGGAGACCTACGAGCAGCTCTCGCTGCCGCGCAGCGCGGTCGAGGATGCGCTGCCGTTCATGCAGCCGTCGTCCTCGGTGCAGGTGCTGTTCGTCGGCGGCCGCGCCTCCGGCGTCGACCTGCCCACCGCGGTCGTCCTCGAGGTCACGGACACCGAGCCGGGCGTGAAGGGCGACACCGTCTCGAACGTCACGAAGCCCGCCACGGTCGAGACCGGAGGAGTCGTCCAGGTGCCGCTCTTCGTCAACATCGGCGACAAGATCAAGGTCGACCCGCGCGAGAAGCGCTACATCAGCCGTGCCTAGTCGGGCAACGCAGCCACGTAGGGTCGGGACGGCCCCGGGTCAGCCGAGATCGGCCGAGCTCCGCTCGGGTCGGTAGAGCTTTCTCCCGCGTCGGCTGCAAACGCGCACGTCCGTCGGAATCGCCGAACTACCCTCAGGGACAGCTTTCCGCACCCCGTTCAGGCAAAGCCCCCTGCCGCGTCGACGGTTACGGTTTTACTGTGACGCGGGCGCACTCACTGAGCGGGTTGCGCGCTGCGTTCCAGCGTCTCGGCGTCCCACTGCTGCTCTGCCTGCTGCCCGTAATCGTTCTGATTCTCGTCGCGAGAGCGGACATTCCCGGTCACAACCTCGGCGTCGATTTCCGCGGTGAGCTCTACCCCGAGGCGCGGCTCGTCGTCCATGACCATGACCCGTTCCCGGCGCCTGATGCCGATCTGAGCCATGGCATCAATCGGATCTTCCCGGTGCCGGCCGCGCTTCTTGTCAGCCCGTTCACGCTCCTCTCCGTGAACGCCGCAACCCTGCTCTTCTGTGCGCTGCTCGTGATCGCGCTGGCCGCGACGCTTCGGCTGCTCGGAGTGACCGATTGGCGTGTCTACGGTGTCGTCCTGCTCTGGGCGCCGACGATCTCCGCGCTCCAGACCGCCAACCTGACCATCATTCTCGCGCTGCTCGTCGCGGTTGCCTGGCGGTTCCGCGAGCGGCGATTCGTGCCCGGCGTCGCGATCGGGCTCGCGATCGCGCTCAAGCTCTTCCTCTGGCCCCTTGCACTTCTGCTCCTGGTCCAGCGGCGCTTCGCAGCAGCCGTCGTCGCCGGCTGCCTGACTCTCGCGGGCACATTGCTCGTGCTGCCGTTCGTAACCCTCTCCGACTACGTCCGGCTCATGCAGAACATGAGCGACACCTTCGGGCCCGGGAGCTACGACCTCAACGGGCTCCTGATCCAGAGCGGCGTGGCCGACGCGGGCAACGCTCGTCTCGTCGCCTACGCCGCCGGGTTGGCGGTGCTGGCGCTCGCACTCGCTCGCCGTTCGCTCGGCCTCACCGTGTTCGCTTCGCTCATGCTCTCACCGATCGTCTGGCTCCACTACTTCGTGCTCCTCGTCGTCCCGATCTCCCTCAGGTGGCCCCGCCTCGCGACCGCCTGGTTCATCCCACTCCTGTTCTGGGTCTGCCCGGGCAACGCGATCCACGTCCGCGCCCACCACATCTTGATCGCGCTGATCGTGGTGGCAACGGTCGCGGCAATCAGCGAGTGGCGGCGGCCCGCTCCCACGGCGGTCAGGCTCGAATCTGCCATGTAGAGCGCCGGCAACCCCGCTACGAGCTCCGGGATGCCGACCTCGAGGCCGGCACCCGCACGCGACGAGCGCGGGCCGTCCCGGGTAGAGCCCGGGTGCGGCCCGCGCCCGGGCGCTCAGTTGAACTTCAGGCAGACCGCGAAGACGGTGAACTGATCGGGGTCGAAGAGCCCGGAGGAGGCCTCGACGGTCCAGCCGTTGCCGCTCGGCTGGCTGATCGGGACGTCGCCGTCGCCGAAGAAGAAGCTCCCACCGGTCACGATCGACCCGGTCGGGCAGGTGACGGTGCCCTGCTGGATGTCGAACGTCCCGATACTGAAGTCCTTGCTGACGACGAAGGTGCTGAGATTGTCGATCGTGGCCGCCGGCCCTTGCGGTCCTTGCAAGCCCTGGGGTCCCTGAGGGCCTTGCGGGCCCTGCGGACCCTGGGCACCCTGCGGCCCGGTCTGGTTCCAGTCGAGGCTGGTCTCGTTGTTCTTGCAAGCCGCCCCCGTCGACGGGTCGATCACACGCAGGCTGTTCTTGTCGTAACAGCCGTGGATGACCCCGGCCGAGTCCGGAATCGTCGCGTAGGCGACGCTTGCCCCCAGTGCGACGACGGCGATGGCTGCGGCGGCGATGAGCAGGTGGCGCCGGCGAATCGTGAACGTCATGATCTCTCTCCCCTCATTCAGAGCATTTGTGTACAGGCACTTGCACGGGCACACACCGGGCGGTGTCGCGGGTGCCCGCGTTTGTTTACGCGAGTGGTCGGCTGGATGTTCCCGCCGCGTTCTCGGTTTCTCGTTGCGCGGCAACCGACGGCGACTGCGGGTCAGGCAACCCCGCGCAGCGCCGCGCAATCGGTGCGTCTGCCTCCTACGATCTGATCGTCGGGATTGCGCAGCGCAATGCGGCTCACCGCGAGTGAGCCGCAGACCTCGATCGTTCCTTTCGGGCTAGCTGTCGATACCTCGATGTCGACGTAGTGGACTCCGTTTCGCGTGCGGCGCTCGATGAACGCGACGATCCGGTCCGAAGAGCCGTGCGACGCCGTCCACTCGTTGAAGGCTTGCACCCACTGTGCCGACGTCTCGGTGCTCGCGATGCCCCGGGCTCCGTGCGCGATCCCGCCTAGGGAGGTGGCCGCGACGACCGCAGCGGCGCCCAGGCACAGCAAGAACCGGCAGGCCGGGAACGCAGTTCGGATCCTTCCCACGAAGCACAAGACGGAGTTGGGGGCATCCCTCTTCCCTCACCTCACGCGATTGGGCGAGGTCGCGGTGCCGGATCCACGCGTCGCCCCGCGCTCGCGAGGGCGGGGAGGGCCGCCACCCGGCGACCCTCCCCTCCCGCGAAGACGGCTAGGCGTTCCGGGCCGCCGTCACCGCCGCGATGAACGCCGGCGCGTTCGGCGAGCCGAAGCCCGTCGTCATGTCCCAGCCGGCAAGCGTCGGCCAGCCCGTAACCGGGCCGCGGCTGACGCTGCCGTCGGGATCGAGCTGCCAGTCCTGGTTGTCGACCAGGTGGCCGCTGTCGGCCGTCCCCTGCGTGATCGGGACGATGTCCCGGAAGGCGGGGCCGCTTCCGATGCCGTACAGAAGCGGGTTGAGGTACCCGATCGGCTGGTGGCCGCCCTCGCGCTGCGACTCGTTCGCGAGCGCCACGAGCGCCGCCACCTGCGGCGATGCCGCGCTCGTGCCGCCGTACACGTGCCACCCGGCCCGCTGGAAGTTCGGGAAGGCGGTGATGTAGACGAGCACGCCGCCGTTGACCGCCGCGTTCCAGGACAGGTCAGGGACGCCGCGGTGGTCACCGCCGATCACCGACGCGACCCCCGACTGCCACGACGGCCGCGGGTAGATCGCGCTCGGGCCGCCGCCCGTGGCGACGGGCTCCCACGACTCGTTCCAGACGGCCTCGGTCAGGCCTCCCGGGGTCGAGTCGAAGTAGCACGCATTGTTGTTGCCGCTCGCGTCGAACGGCGTGTCGCACGTCGGGTTCCAGGCCCATCCGGACTGGAGCTGGGTGCCCCCGACCGCCGTCACGTAGGGGCTCGACGCCGGCCAGCCGACCGTCGGGAAGTCGTAGGTGCCCGTGTTCTTGTGCTGCTTCGAGGTGCCCAACGTCCCGTCGTCGCCCGAGGAGGCGAAGAAGGTATCGCCCTTGGCGAGCCCGCGCTGGAACACCGCGTCGAACTTCGACGTCTGCGCGGTCGCTGCGCCGTTGAACGTCTGCTCGGTGATGCCGAAGCTCATCGAGAAGACCGTGCCGGCCGGATAGGTGTCGATTGCGTCGCTGATCCCCTTGAACAGGTTCGGGAGCCCCTGCACCCCTTCTGTCTCGGCCGGGGGAACCCCGATCAGGACGATGTGGGCGAGCGGCGCGATCGCGTAGGCCCACTCGATGTCGAGTGTTGCCTCCCCCGACCAGTTGGCGGCCGCGCTCGGCCCGGACTTGCCGTTTCCCTTGGCGTCGTTCTTGAAGTCGGGCGCCCCGTTCGGGAAAACGGCATCGAAGTCGGGGTTGGCGAGGTTCGGGAAGTACGTGTCATGGAAGAACTGCAGATCCGCTGCCGCGGTCGGGCTCCCGTAGGAGTCGACCAGCACGATCGTCTGACCGGCGCCGAGCAGGCCGGTTCCGGTGCTCGTGTTCCCGACCGAGTCAACGCCGTAGGCCTGGCGGATCTGGGCCGGGTCGTAGCAGTGGTACCACGGGTAGGTGTGCACCGGCGCCGGCGAGGTGCAGTCCGGTGTCGTGGTGTCCGAGGTTCCGGCCGGCTGGTCTGGAGCCTCGACGGCGAGCCCGGAGGTGGTCGGCGGCGCCGTCTGTGCGCCCCCGCTGGCCGTCAGGACGACAGCCGTGATTACGGCCATGCCGGTGACGAACGTCAGGATGAGACGTCTCACTTGTTTCCTCCTTTGTCGACAAGCGTTCGGTGATCTCCGCGCTGCTCTGTTCACAAACCTGGCGGCGAGTGCGAATCCCGCTGCCGCGCGCAGGACACGTCCGACGATAGCGCGCTTTCTCGCCTCGCGCTGCGGGCGCGGGGCACCGGCCGGAGAAGGAGCCCTCCGGCGCGCCGGAGAGCACAGCCGGGCCCTCTCGTGCTCCCGAATCCGGGACGGCGCGTCGAGGTCGGGAGCGCCTTCCGTGCGCGCTAAGGTCCCTCGCTGATGCCGAGGCTCGTCGACACGTCGATTCGCGTCCTGTCGCAGGAACCGCTTGCCGGGACGATTCCGACCGGCGAGCTGCTCCGCCTGGCCGAGATCCTCGATCAGGCCGGGTACGCCTACCTCGAGGTCTCGGGCGGCGGCGCGTTCGACGCCGCCGTGCGACGCGGCTCCGAGAGCCCCTGGGAGCGGATCCGGGCGATCAGGTCGCGGACGAAGACCCCGCTCGTCCTCGCGGTCAGGGGCAGCTTCCTCGTCGGTTCGCGCCCCGTCGGGGACGATCTCGTCCGCCGGTTCATGGCGAGCGCGGCCGAGAGCGGCATCGACGCCTTCCGCCTGCACGACCCCCTGAACGACGCGGGCAATCTCCGCGTCGCCGCGGAGGCGGTGATCTCCGCCGGCCGGGAGTTCGACGCGGGGCTGCTCTACGGCTCGAGCCGCCACGACGCGCTCACGGAGGCCGCCCGGAGGCTGCCCGAGATCGGCGCTGCGCGGATCGTGCTCGACGACCCTGCCGGGCTCCTGCAGCCTCATCGCGCCGGTGAGCTGATCGCCGAGCTGAAGGAGCTCTCGGGGCTCCCGGTCGGCCTCTACACGCAGGGAGCGGGAAGGAACGGGCTCGCGCTCGCGATCGAGGCCGCGCGCGCAGGCGTCGACCTGATCGGCTGCGCGGTGTACCCGGTGGCCCTCGCGACGCACCGAACCTCGGCCGAGTCCCTGGCTCAGGCTCTGGCCGGGCTCGGGCACGATCCGGGGATCGACGTCGCGACCGTGTGGCGCGCGGCGGATCTCGTCGACGAGCACATCGGCGACATGCCGATCAGCCCGCTCCTGCCGCGCGTGTCGGTGCGGGCGGCGCGGCGCAAGCTGCCACCCGGGCTCGTCTCGATCATCGACGCCCAGCTCCGGGCCAACGGTCACGCCGACCGGCTCGACGAGGTGCTCGACGAGGTGGAGCGGGTTCGCACCGAGGCCGGCTCGCCGCCGCTCGCGGCACCGCTCGGGCAGATCGTCGCCTCACAGGCGCTCGTCAACGTGCTCGGCGCGAACCGCTACGCGACGATCGTCGACGAGCTGCGCGACCTGGTGCTCGGGCGCTTCGGCCGCACGCCCGGTCCGATCGACCCGGCGCTCGAGCGCGCGGTCGAGCTCCACCGGGCCGAGCCCGTGCAGGAGTCGATCGACATCGACGCCCTGCGGGCGCGCGCGGAGGGCCTCGCCTCGAGCGAGGAGGAGCTGCTCCTGCTCGCGCTGTTCGGCGAGGAGGCCGAGCCGCTGCTGCAGGCGATCCGCCGCCGCGGCGGCGGGGAGGAGCGCTCGGAGGACGACGCTCTCGCCCGCGGCCGCGACGAGCAGATCCGCTCGGTCGTCCGCATCGTGCAGGAGACGGGCGTGGGGGAGATCACGGTCGAGGAGGACGGCGTCCGGGTGAGCGTGCGGCGAACGGTCGCCGAGCCGGTCGCGGAGCTCCGGCTCGAGCAGCCCGTCGAGCTCGACGATACGCTCTACGCCGTCGCGCGCAGATGACATCGTGGTGGTCGAGAGCCCGATGGTCGGCACCTTCTACCGCGCCCCGAGACCCGGCGCGACGCCGTTCGTCGAGGAGGGCGAGCCGGTGGCGGCCGGGCAGGTGCTCTGCATCCTCGAGGCGATGAAGCTGATGAACGAGGTCAAGGCCGAGATCGAGGCGATCGTGCGCCGCATCCATGTCGGGGACGGCCAGCCGGTCGAGTACGGCCAGCTGCTGTTCGAGCTCGAGCCGCTCAACGGCCGGCCCATCGGGATCTGATCGTGTTCCGGCGCGTCCTCGTGGCCAACCGCGGCGAGATCGCCGTCCGCGTGATCCGGGCGATCCGGGAGCTCGGACTCGAGGCGGTCGCGGTCTACTCGACGGCAGACGCCGGAGCGCCTCATGTGCGGCTGGCCGACGAGGCGGTGCGCATCGGCCCGCCCCCGGCCGCCGAGAGCTACCTGAGCATTCCGGCGATCATCGCCGCGGGCGTCACCACCGGCTGCGACGCGGTCCATCCCGGCTACGGGTTCCTGTCGGAGAACCCCGCATTCGTCGAGGCCTGCGCCGACAACGACCTCGCGTTCGTGGGACCGCCGGCCGCGGTGATGACCTCGATGGGGGACAAGATCGCAGCGCGGCTGGCGATGCGCGCCGCGGACGTCCCGACGGTGGCCGGCACCGAAGGCGCGACGTCGCTCACGGAGGCCCGCGCCGCCGCGGCCGAGATCGGCTTTCCCGTGATGCTGAAGGCCTCGGCGGGAGGCGGCGGCCGCGGCATGCGGCTCGTCGACGACCCCGCCGATCTCGACGATGCCTTCGAAGCCGCGTCGGCCGAGGCCGGCGCCGCGTTCGGCGACGGCACGCTGTATGTCGAGAAGGTGCTCGTCCCGGCGCGCCATGTCGAGATCCAGGTCCTGTGCGACAGCCACGGGAACGTGCTCACGCTCGGCGAGCGCGAGTGCTCGATCCAGCGGCGCCATCAGAAGCTCATCGAGGAGACGCCCTCACCGGCCCTCACGCCGGGGCTTCGCGAGGCGATGGAGGCCGCCGCCGAGCGCGCCTGCCGCGCGGTCGGCTACGTCAACGCCGGGACGTTCGAGTTCCTGCTCGGCCCCGACGGCTCGTTCTCGTTCATCGAGCTCAACGCCCGCCTCCAGGTCGAGCATCCGATCACCGAGGCCTGCACGGGAATCGACCTCGTACGTGCCCAGCTGGAGGTCGCGGCCGGAGAGCCGCTGGCGCTCAACGGCCGTGCGCCACGCCGCGGCCACTCGATCGAGATCCGGCTCAACGCGGAGGACCCCGCGCGCGACTTCATGCCGGCGCCCGGCACGGTGACCAGGTTCCGGCCGCCGCTCGGCCCCGGCATCCGCGTCGACACGTTCATCGAGGACGGTTCCGTCATCTCGCCGTTCTACGACTCGCTGATCGCGAAGCTCGTCGTCTGGGACGTCGCTCGCCCCGCGGCGATCGCCCGGGCCGAGCGCGCGCTCGAGGAGCTCGTGGTGGAGGGCGTGCCGACGACGCGCGAGCTGTCGCTCGCGATCCTGCGCAGCGCCGAGTTCCGGAGCGGCGACTACTCGACCTCGACCCTGGCCGAGCTCGCGGCGGTCGCGGTATGACGCCCGTCGTGACGGCGAAGGCCGAGCTCTCGATCGGGGAGGTCGCGTGATCTCGCGCCGCCAGGCCCGCCGCCAGGCACTCATCCTCGTGTACCAGTGGGACGTGTCGAACGGCGAGGTGGGGTCGCTCTACGGTGGGGAGATAGATCCGTGGGCACGGGAGCTCGCCGAGGAGACCGTGGCGTGCGCGCCCGAGCTCGACGGCCGCATCACCGCCGCCGCCGAGGGCTGGACGGCCGACCGGCTCGGCTCGGTCGAACGGACCGCCCTGCGCGTCGCGATCCAGGAGCTCGACCGTGGCGAGGTCCCTCAGGAGGTCGCGATCGACGAGGCCGTCGGCTACACGAAGCGCTACGCCTCCGACGAGGGCGCGAGGCTCGTCAACGGCATCCTGGGCCGGATTCAGCGAGAGGCGGCGGTGACCGAATGAGCTCCGAGGAATCGCTCGAGCGCGCCGAGGAGCTGCTCGCGAAGCTCGAGGCGTCACGGACGAGGCTCGAGAAGACCGACGATCCCGAGCAGGCGATCGAGGTGCTGCAGGAGCTGGCGGACATCGCGAAGCAGATCGAGATCGAGCTTCAGAAGGCGCGCCAGGCGGCGGAGGCCGATGCCTCGGACGGCTGACGAGCTCCGCGAGCTGATCGAGGCCTACCTGTCGAGCTTCGAGCCGGCGCCGGCGCTCGGCACGCTGCTCGAGCCGTTCCACTACTCGCTCGGCGGCAAGCGCGTGCGCCCGGTGCTCTGCCTGGCGTCTGCCGAGGCGGCCGGCGGCGATGTCGACCGCGCCCTCCCGGCGGCCGCGGCCGTCGAGCTCGTCCACTCGTTCTCGCTCGTGCACGACGATCTGCCGGCGCTCGACGACGACGAGGAGCGCCGCGGGCTGCCAAGCGTGTGGGCGGCCTACGGCGAGGCGACGGCGATCCTCGCCGGCGATGCGCTCGTCGTCGAGGCCTTCGGGCTCGCGCTCGCGTGCGGCACGGGCGTCGCGCGGGAGCTCATCGACGCGACGCTCGCGATGATCGGCGGCCAGCAGATGGATCTCGAGGGCGGACACGACCTCGCCGAGCTCCACCGGCTGAAGACGGGCGCGCTCTTCTCGGCCTCGGTGATGTGCGGCGTCCGAGCCGCCGGCCTGCCCGAGGCCGAGCACCCGCCGTGGCGGGCGTTCGCCGCGGAGCTCGGGCTGCTCTTCCAGGTCGTCGACGACATCCTCGACGGCGACGGCTACGTCGTCGAGGTCGGGGAGACGAGCGCACGGATCCTTGCCGACGAGGCGGCCGCGCGTGCCGGGGATCGGCTTGCCGAGCTCCCCGGCGACACGTCGGTCCTCGGCGAGATCGTGGCCCGGCTTGCCTCCCGCACGTCGTGACGCGCAAGCGGCTGGATGTGCTGCTCGTCGAGCGCGGGCTTGCCGAGAGCAGGGCCCAGGCTCAGGCGCTCGTGATGGCCGGCCTCGTCCCGGGCCACGCGAAGCCCGGCGAGCAGGTCGACGACAGCGCCCCGATCGAGGTCGAGCGGCCGCCGCCCTACGTCTCGCGGGCGGGCGTGAAGCTCGCGAACGCGCTTGCTGCCTTCGCGGTCGATCCGAGCGGCCTCGACTGCCTCGACCTCGGCGCCTCGACCGGTGGGTTCAGCGATGCCCTGCTGCAGCGGGGCGCGGCGCGGGTGATCGCGCTCGACGTCGGGCACGGGCAGCTTCACCCGCGGGTCCGCAACGACCCGAGGGTGACCGTGCTCGAGCGGACGAATGCGAGGACGCTCAGCGAGCTCCCGTTCGCGCCCCGGCTCGTCACCTGCGACGTGTCGTTCATCTCGGTCCGGGTCGCCCTCCCGCCGGCGCTCCGTCTTGCCGCGCCGGGCTGGCGTGCGCTCGTCCTCGTCAAGCCGCAGTTCGAGGCGGGCCGCTCGGAGGTGCGGAAGGGCGTCGTGCGCGAGCCCGAGGTTCACCGGCGGGTCCTGCGCGAGGTTGCGGAGGCGTCGGTCGAGTGGGCTGCACGGGTGGCCGGAATCGTAGACTCGGGTCTGCCCGGGCCCAAGGGAAACCATGAGTTCGTCGTCCATCTCGTCCACGCCGAGCAACCGGAGCTCCCGCCGGAGCTAGACCGGTGGATCGCTGATGCAACGGGTTGAGCGGGCGACCTATGTCACGCACGGCGTGACGAGGAATGTCGACCAGGCGATCAAGCGCCTGCGCGCGCTCGCCGAGCGAGAAGGCGTGGAGCTCGTGGACGGCGATGGGCAGCCGGATATCGCGGTGGTGCTCGGAGGCGACGGGACGATGCTGCGGGCGCTCGCGCAGTTCCTCGACGCCGGCGTGCCCGTGATCGGCGCGAACTTCGGCCGCGTCGGCTTCCTCGCCGCGATTCCCGGTGCCGAGCTCGAGACCGGCCTTGCGCGCGTGTTCGCCGGCGAGTACTCGGTGCAGCCGCTGCCGACGCTCGAGGCCTCGTTCGACGGCCTGGCCTGGCCGGCCGCGAACGACGTGGTCGTGGTCAGCAACACCCCGGGCCGGATCATCGAGCTCGCGTACGCGATCGGCGGCGAGGATCTCGGGACGCAGCCGTGCGACGGGCTCATCTGCGCCACCCCGCCGGGCTCGACCGCCTACAACCTCTCGAACGGCGGCCCGGTGCTCGTCTGGGGCCTCGAGGCCGCCGTCGTGACGTTCGTCGCACCGCACACGCTCCACGCGCGTCCGCTCGTGGTCGGGCCGGACCTGGAGCTCCAGGTCGTCAACCGGACGCCTGACGTCGCGGTGGTCGTTCTCGTCGACGGCCACCCCGTCCGCAAGCTCGACCACGACGCCGCCGTGACCGTCCGCTTCGGCAAGAGCACGACGCTGCTCGCGACCCTTCCCGAGCAGACGTTCTTCGGTCGCTACGCTCAGGTCTTCGGCGTCGGCTGATCGAGGGGCGATGAACGGGCGGAACAGGGCGATCATCGAGGAGTTCCGTGCGAACGCGGGCAAGGTCGGCGGCTACTGGGAGGGGCGCGATCTGGTTCTGCTCACGACGACCGGCCGCAGGAGTGGACGGCCGCACACGACGCCGGTCGCGTTCACCCGCGACGGCGACCGGCTGCTCGTCTACGCCTCGAAGGGCGGCGCGCCGAAGAATCCGGACTGGTATCTCAACCTGGTTGCGGATCCCCATGTCGTCGTCGAGGTCGCCGACGAGCGCTATGACGCGGTTGCGACGCCGCTCGAGGGCGAGGAGCGCGACCGCGAGTTCGCCGCGCAGGTGCAGCGCAATCCGGCCTTCGGGGAGTACCAGGCGAAGACGAGCCGGGTCATCCCGGTGATCGCGCTCACGCGGGCGACGGCCGCCGGAAGCTGACCCGCGAGCCCCTCGTCGAGCAGACACTTTTTCGTGAGCTCGGCTCCCGGCCGGCGCAGCTCGACCGCCGCCGGCGCTGCGCGGCAAGCCGCCGGATCGGCCTCGGCCTGCACGGGCGGGCAGGCCGTGGGCCCGGCAGGCCACGCTCCCCGGGCAACGCCCGTGCGGTGCCGGCCGCTGGTCGACTGACGGCGCGCGAGGTCTACCCGGCGCCCGGAGACGCTGTCGACGCCGGCCACGTCCCGGAGGCGCCCAACCGAAGCGCGGCGAGAAACCGGCACACCGTTGTCACATCCGGCAGCGTAGAATTGCTCTCGAGGGCGGAGGGGGATCGGCCCCACCCAGGGTGGGGGTACACGCCGGGGATGGCCGGAAAAGACAATCGCCGCGGTCCAGCGGCAGTCGTACGATGGCGGGGTGCTTCGGCGGCTTCGCATCGAGAACCTCGTCCTGATCCGGGAGGCGGAGCTCGAGCTCGGCCCGGGGCTGAACGCGATCACGGGCGAGACCGGCGCAGGCAAGACGATCCTCTCCAACGCGATCGGCCTGCTGCTCGGAGCGCGCGGCGACGCCGCGCTGATCGGGGCGGCGGCAGAGGAGGCCTACGTCGAGGCGGAGTTCGACCTGCCCGACGACGAGGCGCTCGGCGCGCTCGCCGAGCTGCGACCGGAAGGCGAGGAGGCGCTCGTGCTCGCGCGCCGGATCTTCGCCGACGGCAGGACGCGCGCGTACGCCTGGGGGCGAGCCGCCGCACGCGAGGATGTCGCCGCGGCCGTCGAGGCGCTGCTCGCGATGAGCGGCCAGTTCGAGCAGCGCCGGCTGGCAAGGCCTGCCTACCAGCTCGCGGTGCTCGACGCCTACGCGGGAACCGCCGACTCCGCACGCGAGGCGCGGCGGGCGTGGCGGGAGCTCACCGCCGCACGGCGCGCGCACGACGAGCTCAGCCGCGACGCCGCCGCAGCACAGGCGAGGCTCGACGAGCTCCGTGCACTCGATGCGGACACGGAGGGGCTCGAGCCGGGCGAGGAGGACAGGCTGCGGGCCGAGCGGGAACGGCTCCGCAACGTCACCGAGCTTGCAGACGGGGCGGCGACTGCGCTTGCTGCGATCTCGGCAGACGAAGGCGGAGGCGGCGCGGATCTCGTTGCCGGCGCCGAGCGGGCGGTCGCACCCCTCGAGGGGATCGCGCCGGAGCTGGCGGCCGCCGGCGAGGCCCTCCGCTCGGCGGAGCTCGCCCTCCGCGAGGTCGCGACCGACCTCGCACGCTTCCTCGATTCGCTCGAGGCCGAGCCCGGGAGGCTGGACGAGGTCGAGCTTGCACTCGACCGCATCGCGGGCCTGCGGCGCCGTTACCAGGCGCTCACCTACGACGAGCTGCTCGACCGGGGGGCCGAGGCGCGCGCCGAGCTGCGGGCGATCGCCGAGGGCCACGATCCGGCCCGCGCAGCCGCGGCTGCGCTTGCCGCCGGGCAGGCCGAGGTCGACCGGCTCCACGCGTCGCTCGGTGCCGCGCGCCGCGAGGCCGCGCCTCGTTTTGCCGAAGCGGTCGCGGCGGAGCTCGCGGGAATCGGGCTCGGGGAGGGTGAGTTCAGGGCCGACGTGAGGGGCGCCGACCAGGGCCCTTCCGGCTCCGACGAGGTCGCGTTCGCCGTCCGACCGAACGCGGGCCTTCCGTTCGGGCCGGTCGCCGAGACGGCGTCGGGCGGCGAGCTGTCTCGCATCGCGCTCGCGATCGCCGCCGTCGCCGGCGGAGAGACGATGGTCTTCGACGAGATCGACGCCGGCATCGGCGGGCAGACCGCGCACGCCGTCGGCGAGACGCTCCGGCGGCTCGCTGCCCGGGCGCAGGTGATCACAATCACCCATCTCCCGCAGATAGCGAGCCTCGCCGACCGCCACTTTCGCGTCGAGAAGGTCGCCGGCGACCCGACGCACACCCGCATCGAGGCGCTCTCGGCCGAGGCACGGCGCGAGGAGCTCGAGCGGATGCTCGGCGGCGCCGATTTCCTCGCCGCCCTGCGCGGATGACGCCCGCCACCCGCGAGCTTCTCGCCTCGCGCGCCGAGGCCTGGGCGTTCCTCGCCGAGCCGTATCACCTCTCCGACTGGTGGCCCGGGATCGTCAGCGTCGATCCCGACCGGCGCGGTTTCGAGCCGGGCGCGCGCTGGCAGGTGTCTGTCGTCGCCGACCCGATTCGCTTCTGGATCGTCCGCTTTCCGAGGGTCGGCCGCCCGACCGGGCCGACGGGGCGGCAGACGCTCGTGATCACCGCGATCGAGCCGTTCGAGCGCTGGGCGTTCCAGCTCTTCCGGCGTGTGGCGAGCGACCGTGACCGGACCGTCACGCCGCGCACGGTCGAGGTCACGCTGCGAAGCCTCGCATCCGACCGGACCGAGGCCGGCGTCACGACCGTGACCGGTTCGACCGAGGAGCCGCGGCTCGCCCAGGCCGCCGCCGACCGGCTCTACGACCTCGTTCAGACCGCCGCCACGCTGTGACGTCCTGACCACCCCCTACCATCGCTCGGGTCGTGAGAGGTCCCGAGTCGCTGCTAAAATGGAATTCCGTGAGTTGGCTCGCGGGCAGGCGCCGGATCCCCACCCAGATCCCGACCGAGACAGGGCGGGCATGAGCGCCAAGTACGTCTTCGTGACGGGCGGTGTCGTGTCGTCACTCGGGAAGGGCATCACGGCCGCATCGCTCGGCCGCCTGCTCAAGGCGCGCGGCCTCAAGGTTCAGGTCCAGAAGTTCGATCCGTACCTGAATGTCGATCCCGGCACGATGAGCCCGTTCCAGCACGGCGAGGTGTTCGTCACCGAGGACGGTGCCGAGACCGACCTCGATATCGGGCACTACGAGCGCTTCATCGACGAGAACCTCTCGCGCGCCGCCAACCATACCGCCGGTGCCGTCTGGGATCGCGTCCTGCGCAAGGAGCGGAAGGGCGAGTACCTCGGCTCGACCGTCCAGGTGATCCCGCACATCACGAACGAGATCAAGGCGCGCGTCCGCTCGGTCGCCGAGGTCACCGACACGGATGTCGTCATCTCGGAGATCGGCGGCACCGTCGGCGACATCGAGTCCCAGCCGTTCCTGGAGGCGATCCGCCAGTTCCGCCGCGAGGTGGGCAGCGACAACGTCCTCTACATCCACGTGACGCTCGTCCCGTTCATCCCGAACGCGGGTGAGCTGAAGACGAAGCCGACGCAGCACTCGGTGAACGAGCTGCGCCGGATCGGTATCCACCCGGACATCCTCGTCTGCCGCTCGACCGAGCCGCTGACCAAGGACATTCGCGACAAGATCGCGCTCTTCGCCGACGTCGACGTCGAGGCGGTCGTCTCGGCGGTCGATGTCCCCGATGTCTACCTGGTGCCGAAGGCGCTGCAGGCCCAGGGGCTCGACCGGCTCGTCTGCGAGCGGCTCGGGCTCGATGCGCCGGAGGCCGATCTCGGCGAGTGGGACGAGCTCGTGGAGCGCCTCGGAGCACGCACCGAGTCGATCGAGATCGCACTCGTCGGCAAGTACGTGAAGCTCCATGACGCCTACCTGTCCGTCCACGAGGCGCTGAAGCACGCCGGGATCCACAACGGCTGCGAGGTGCGCGTTCGCTGGGTCGACGCCGAGAACATGACCATCGACGAGGCACGCGCGGAGCTTGCCGGCGTCGACGGCGTGCTCGTCCCCGGCGGCTTCGGATCGCGCGGGTGGGAGGGGAAGATCCTCGCCTGCCGCGTCGCTCGCGAGGACGGGATCCCGTATCTCGGGATCTGCCTCGGCATGCATGTCGCCGTGTCCGAGTTCGCCCGCCATGTGTGCGAGCTCGACGGCGCGAACTCGACCGAGATGGACCCCGAGACGCCCTACCCGGTCATCGACCTGCTCCCCGACCAGAAGGACGTCGAGGATCTCGGCGGCTCGATGCGGCTCGGGGCCCAGGCGGTCGAGCTCGCGGAGGGCACCGAGACGCGTGAGATCTACCGCGGCAAGCCCGTCGTCTCCGAGCGCCACCGGCACCGCTACGAGGTCAACAACGCCTACCGCCAGCAGCTCGTCGCCGCCGGGCTCGTCGTCAGCGGCACCTTCGAGGAGGGTCGCCTCGTCGAGATCGTCGAGCTCCCGGACCACCCGTGGTTCGTCGCCTCGCAGTTCCACCCGGAGTTCAAGTCCCGCCCGACCCGGCCCGCGCCGCTCTTTCGCGAGTTCGTGCGCGCCGCGCTCGAACGGGCCCGCGAGCGCCAGAACGCGCTCGCCGAGATCACCACCTGACGCCCGGCCTCCGGGGCGCCTACTACCATGGGCGCCCGTGGCCTCCGAGGTGCTGGACCTGTTTCTCGAGCTCGCCGCGATCGCCAGCCCCTCGGGCGAGGAGCGCCCGGTCGCCGACCGCGTGCTCGGCTATCTGCGCGACTGCGGCCTCGACCCGGACGAGGACGCAACCGGCCCGGACGTCGGCTCGACGATGGGGAACCTCTACGTTGCGCTCGAGCCGACGACAGCGGGAGAGCCGCTCTTCTTCTGCGCACACCTCGACACGGTGCCGCCGGTCGAACCAGTCGAGCCGGTCGTCGAGGACGGCATCGTGCGCAACCGGAACGAGGCGATTCTCGGCGGCGACAACAAGGCAGCCGTGGCTGCGATGCTCGACGCGACACGACGCGTCCTCGCCGAGGGCCGGCCGCATGCCGGGATCGAGCTCGTCTTCACCTCGAAAGAGGAGGTCGGCCTGATCGGCGCGTATGCCTTCGATCACAACCGGCTACGCGCACGCTCGGGCTACGTCTACGACCAGGCGGCCGCGATCGGCGGCGTCATTCTCGGCGCTCCGTCGGCGCAGCTGCTCGAGGTCAGCTTCCACGGGCGCGCCGCGCACGCCGGCATGTTCCCGGAGGAGGGCCGGTCGGCGATCGCGGCCGCCGCCCGGGCGATCTCCGAGATGCCGCTCGGCCGCATCGACGAGGAGACGACTGCGAACGTCGGCACGATCACCGGCGGCACCGCTACGAACGTCGTCCCCGATCTCTGCTCGTTCGTCGCCGAGGCACGGTCGCACGACGAGCGGAAGCTCGCCGAGCAGGTTCAGGCGATGCAGGACGCGCTGACCTTCGCAGCCGGCGTCTCCGACTGCGAGGTCGAGACGAAGATGCGGCGGACGTACACCGCCTACCGCTTTTCACGCGACGACCTTGCGATCCGGCTTGCAGCCGAGGCGCTCGACCGGTGTGGGTTCGAGGTGCTCTACGGGCTCTCGGGCGGCGCCGCCGACTCGAACGTGTTCAACGAACGCGGGCTCCAGTGCGTGAACCTCGCCAACGGGATGTCCGAGATTCACACGCCCGACGAGTACATCGCAGTCGCCGATGTCGAGGCGATGGTCGAGGTGACGCTGGCGCTGATCGGCGCGGCGGCCGGCTGACCGATGGATTCGGTGCTGCTCGGGATCCTGCGCTGCCCGATCTGCCGGTCGCGGATCGACGGCGACGGCGACGACAGGCTCCACTGCCCGAGCTGCGGCCGCGTGTACGCGGTCGAGGACGGCATCCCGCTGATGCTCCACGTCGACCTGCCGGGTGCCCGCGAGAAGCTCGGGGAGGTCGAGGGCTGGGTCGCGAAGGCCAAGGCCGAGGGCTGGTACGAGCCTGATGACAACATCGACTCGCACCTGCCGTACCTGAACCGCGACCTCGGCTGGGAGGACGCGACCTGGGGTGCGAACGAGCACTCGTTCCAGGTGCTGCTCGACCGGTACGTTCGCGGCCGGACCGGGCTGCGCGTGCTCGAGGTGGGCGCCGCGAAGGCCTGGGCTGCGCCCTACTGGCAGAAGCTCGGCTGCGAGTACGTGGCGACCGACATCCTCACCGACAAGAACATCGGCCTCGGCCGCGGCGCGTTCTACGGGGACTTCGGCCGCGTGCAGGCCGACGGCGAGCACCTTCCGTTCGCGGCCGAGACCTTCGACGTCACCTACTGCTGCGCCACGCTGCATCACGCGCTCGACCTGCCGGCGATGGTCGGCGAGATGGCTCGGGTGACAAGGCACGGGGGCACCGTGGCCGGGCTGAACGAGGGGACGAAGGGGATCGGCCGGAGCTCCGACAACCCCGACCAGGCTGCGGAGAAGGAGCTCGGGATCAACGAGCACGTCCACACGATCTGGGCCTACGTCGCAGCCTTCAGCCGTGCCGGTCTCGTGATCCGGCGGCTCGAGCGCTCCGACGGCTACCCGCCCGGGAGGTACGGCTCGCAGATTGCGAAGGTGCCGAAGGTCGGGCAGACGCTCGGGACGCTGATGCACCTCAGCGCGGGCGAGTACAGCGGCGTCACGATCTATGCGCGCCGGCGATGACGCTGCGCCGGTGAGCAGGCGCGGCGGCCGGGCCGCCCGTGGGTCGCAGGTGCTGGCACTCGTCGGCCTCGGCTTCGTCGTCTTCGCGTTCTATGCGATCGAGGCGTCGCTGCGGAAGACGCCGTGGCTCTTCACCGACGAGCTCGAATGGAGCCAGCTCTCGCGGGCGATCGCCAGCACAGGCAGCGCCGCGCGCCGGGGCCAGCCGCACTCGTTCGACTCGCTCTACTCCTACCTGATCGCGCCGGCGTGGTGGATCCACTCGACGGCCGATGCCTACGCGGCGATCAAGTACCTGAACGTCCTCGTGATGAGCCTCACGGCGGTACCCGTCTACCTGCTCGGCCGGATGCTCCTGACGAGGCGCACCGCGCTCGTCGTCGCGCTGCTCTCGATCGCGATCCCGGCGATGTCGTACACGAGCTCGATCGTGCCGGAAGCGCTTGCCTACCCCTGGTTCGCGCTCGCAGCTCTCCTCGCCGTGCGCTTCCTCGCCGCGCCGAGCATCGGGCGCAGCGTTCCCGCGGCGATCCTCGCCGTCGGCGGCCTCTGGGTGCGCTCCGAGTTCGTCGCCCTTCCCGCCTCGCTCGTGCTCTCGTCGGCGATCGTGCTCACCTGGACGAAGGGCGGCTCGCTGTCCTGGCGCCGCCGGTGGCGCTGGATCGCGCTCATCGTCGCCGGGCTCGCCGCCTTCGCGGTCCTCTTCAACTACCTCGTCGTCGAGCACGTGCAGCAATGGCAGTTCAGCCAGTTCTTCAACTCGCACACCCTGCACGAAGGCAGCCTCGCCGCGGGTGCGCTCGCGATCGGGCTCGGTATCCTGCCGGTGATCGGCGGAATCGCCTCGCTCTGGTTGCCGGAGCGGTTCGGGGACGGCGCCTACCGTGCGTTCTCGGCCTACCTGCTCGCGAGCATCGTCGTGCTCTGGGTCTACACGGCCGCGAAGTCGACATATCTTCTCAGCAGCCTGAGACCCGCGATCGAGGAGCGGAACCTGTTCTTCCTCTCGCCGCTGCTCCTGATCGGCACGGCGCTCGTGCTCGGCGCCCGGCGGGTGAGCTGGCCGTTGATCGGCGCCGCCACCGTGGTCGTGCTCGTCACTGTGTGGTCGGGGATGTTCGAGGTCGGGGCACCGTACTTCGAGGCACCCGGGCTGGGCCTGCTGACGCTCGTGAACCGCGACTTTCGCTGGGATGTGAACGACTTCCACCGGCTGCTCGGGGTCGCGGCGCTCGTGTCGATCGTGCTGCTCCTGCTCCGGCACCGCCGAGGGGTGCCGGTGGTGACGGCGGTCCTCGTCGCCGCGTGGCTTCTCACGGGCGAGATCTACGCGACCGTCGGTAACACCGACGAGGCCAACGTCTTTGCAAAGCTCGCCCCGGCGCCGCGCGACTGGGTCGATACCCGGACGGATCGCGGGCGGGTCACCTTCCTCGGTCAGGCGATGAACGTCGACTCGAACAGGCTCTGGCTGACCGAGTTCTGGAACCGCTCGATCAGGAACGTCGCAAGCCTCGACGGGACGGCACCCGGCCCCGGGCCCACGACCGCGCCGGGGCTCGAGACGACCGACGGCGCGCTCTCCGGTTACACCGGCGACCCGTATACGCTCGCCGGCGACGGCGTCAAGCTCGCCGCCCCGGTCGTCGCCGCAAGGCCAGGGTTCGTGCTCTACCGGACGCCGACGCCGTGGCACCTGCTCGACGAGGAGCAGAACGTGTTCGGCGACGGGTGGGCTACGAGCCCGATCAACTACACCTACTTCCCCCGTGGGGGCCCGGGCATCGTCAAGATCCAACTCTCGCGCACCGCCTACACCGGTCCCGGCCCGCCTGCGCCGGCCACGATCCGGGTCGGGACGGTCAAGCTCGACTCGAACGGCGTGCCGCAGCTCGGGCGGGTCACTTCGGTCACCCACGCAATCGTCCGGAACGGCCAAAGGACGACCGTGCGGGTGCACGTCGACGCGACGCCGGTCACGGTCTCGGTCACGATGCCGACCTTCAGCACAGCGAGCGACTCGCGGCTCCTCGCCGCGCAGCCGAGCTTCTCGTTCACGCGGGACCGCAGCAGCTGAGAGCGGCGGGCCCGTTTGCGACCCCGGGCTCCCGCGACTCATCCCGGGCGGCCCGGCGCGCCGGTATCGTCCCGCGCCGTGAGGGTCGGAGTCGCGAAGGAGATCAAGTCCGACGAGTACCGGGTGGCGCTGACACCCGCCGGCGCGCTCGAGCTGATCAATCGCGGCCATCACGTGACTGTCGAAACCGGCGCCGGAACGGGCAGCTCGTTCGCCGACGCCGCGTACGAGCGCATCGGCGCGTCCATCGGGTCGGTAGAGGAGGTCTGGGAGTCGAGCGACCTCCTGCTCAAGGTGAAGGAGCCCATCGCGCCGGAGTACGCGCGACTCCGCGAGGGACTGACGCTGTTCACCTATCTCCACATCGCGGCCGACGAGCCGCTGACCCGAGCGCTCGTCGACTCCGGCATCGCGGCGGTCGCCTACGAGACGGTCGAGACTCCCCGGGGCGCGCTCCCGCTACTCGCGCCGATGTCGGAGGTGGCGGGACGGCTGTCGACACAGGCCGGCGCGTACTTCCTCGAGAAGCCGTTCGGCGGTCGTGGGCTGCTGCTCGGCGGCGTGCCCGGCGTGGCGCCCGGGCGCGTCGTGATCATCGGCGGCGGGATCGTCGGCTACAACGCCGCGATCATGGCGCTCGGGCTCGGAGCCGAGGTGACGATCCTCGAGCGCTCGATCGACCGGATGCGCCATCTCGAGGAGATCCTTTCCGGCCGCGTGACGCTCCTCATGTCGTCGACCCTCGAGATCGCCGACTCGGTCGAGGGCGCCGATCTCGTGATCGGGGCGGTGCTGATCCCGGGCGCTCTGGCACCGAAGCTCGTCACCCGCGAGATGATCTCGCGGATGAACGACGGTGCGGTTGTGGTGGACGTCGCGATCGACCAGGGCGGATGCTTCGAGACCTCACACGCGACGACCCACTCGGACCCGGTCTTCCTCGTCGACGGTGTGATCCACTACTGCGTCGCGAACATGCCCGGCGGCGTGCCCGTCACCTCGACGAAGGCGCTGACGAACGCGACGCTGCCGTACGTCGAGGCGATCGCCGAGCGCGGGCTGCGCGCCGCGGTCGCCGCCGATCCAGCGCTTGCGAAGGGCGTCAACGTGATCGGCGGCAAGGTCACCTACCAGGCCGTCGCCGAGGCGCACGACCTCGACTTCACGCCGCTCGAGGCTGCGCTGGCCGCCTCGGGCTAGGACGCCGGCGGCGTCGGCTTGCTGCCCGGGTCGGGAAGCGGGCTGATGCGCACGACGAGCCAGGTGATCCCGGCCGCCAGCGAGACGGTGCCGACGATGAAGAGCACGAAGCCGATGAGCCCGAGAACGTTGTCCATCTCGCCGTAGGATAGCCGGGTGGCAAGAGCATGCGTGATCGTCCTCGACGCGGTCGGGGCCGGCGAGCTTCCGGACGCTGCCGACTACGGCGACGTCGGCTCGGACACGCTCGGCAACGTGGCGCGGGCGGTCGGCGGCCTCGACCTGCCGACGCTCGAGGCGCTCGGTCTCGGAAACATCGAGCCGCTGCTCGGCTGCCCGCCGCAGCCGGGAGCCCCCGCGGTCGCCGGGAGGCTGCTCGAGCGCTCGCGGGGCAAGGACACGACGACGGGGCACTGGGAGCTGATGGGGATCTTGACGCCGCAGGCGATGCCGACCTACCCGCACGGGTTCCCCGACGAGGTGATCGACCCGTTCATGAACCAGACCGGGCACGGCGTGATCGGGAACGTGCCGGCCAGCGGGACGGAGATCATCCAGGAGCTCGGCGAGCAGCATCAGCGCACCGGCAAATGGATCGTCTACACGAGTGCGGACTCGGTGTTCCAGATCGCGGCGCACGAGGAGACGATCCCGCTCGAGGAGCTGTACGACGCCTGCCGCGTGGCGCGCGGGATCCTGACCGGCAAGCATGCGGTCGGGCGCGTGATCGCCCGGCCGTTCCTCGGCGAGCCCGGCGACTACCAGCGGACCGCGAACCGCCACGACTTCTCGCTCGAGCCGCCCCGGCCCAACTACCTGTCGATCCTCCGCGGCCGCGGGATGCCGGTCTACGGCGTCGGGAAGATCGGCGACATCTTCGCGGGCCGGGAGGTCGACGAGTCGTTCCCGACGAAGTCGAACGTCGAGGGGATTCAGCGGACGGAGGAGCTCCTCCGTCGCGTCGAGGAGGGCTTTGTCTTCACGAACCTGGTCGAGACGGACATGCTCTGGGGTCATCGCAACGACCCTGAGAACTTCCACCGCTGCCTGCAGGACTTCGATCGCCGCCTGCCCGACCTGCTCGACGCGCTGAGCGAGGGGGATCTACTGATCCTCACCTCGGACCACGGCTGCGATCCGACCACCCCCTCGACCGACCATTCGCGCGAGCATGCGCTGCTCCTCGCCTACGTCCAGGGCCGCAACGCGGCGGGTCGGGTCGTCGAGGACGGCGAGTTCGGCGACGTCGGGGCAACGGTGAACGCGTGGCTCGGCGGCGGTACGACCCCGCGGGGCGTGCTCGGGAAGCCGCTCATCGCACCGTGATCTCCGCTGCTGAGCTGATCCAGCGCAAGCGGGACGGCGGGGAGCTCGCGGAGGACGAGGTCGCCGGCCTCGTTCTCGGTTACGCACGGGGCGAGGTTCCGGACTATCAGATGTCGGCGTTCTGCATGGCCGTCTACTTCCGCGGGCTCACGAGCCGCGAGACGTTCGCTCTGACCGACGCAATGGTCCGGAGCGGCGAGACGATCAACCTCGGCGCGGCGCTCGGCCGCAAGGTCGTCGACAAGCACTCGACCGGCGGAGTGGGGGACAAGACGACGCTCGCCGTCGGCCCGATCGTGGCGGCCTGCGGCGTCCCGTTCGGAAAGATGAGCGGCCGCGGGCTCGGCCACACCGGCGGCACGCTCGACAAGCTGGAGTCGATCCCGGGCTTCCGCATCGACCTCACGACCGAGCAGTTGATCGAGCAGGTGCGCGACGTCGGGATGGCGATCGTCGGCCAGACCGCGGAGCTCGTTCCGGCCGACCTCATGCTGTACGGCCTGCGCGACGTCACTGCGACCGTCGACCAGCTCTCGCTGATCGCCGCCTCGATCATGTCCAAGAAGCTGGCCGCCGGAGCACAGGCGATCGTGCTCGACGTCAAGGTCGGCAGCGGCGCCTTCATGAAGACGCTCGAGGATGCCCGGCGGCTCGCCGACACCATGCTCGATCTCGGCCAGCGGGCCGGGCGTGAGGTCGTGTGCCTGCTGACCGACATGGACCAGCCGCTTGGCGCGGCCGTCGGCAATGCGCTCGAGGTACGCGAGGCGCTCGCGACGGTGCGTGGGCACGGCCCGGCCGATCTCACCGAGCTCGTCCTCGACGCGTGCGCACGCCTGCTCGCACTCTCCGATCTCGGGATCGACGTCGCCGAGGGCGCAGCCAGGGCGAAGGCCGCAGTGGCCGACGGCTCCGCCGAGGCCGTCTGGAACCGCTGGATCGCTGCCCAGGGCGGCACGGCCGACGAGTCGGCGCTCGAGCGCGCACCGGTGGTTCGCGAGGTGCTCGCGACCCGGGGCGGGGCGGTCCAGAGCCTGGACGCGATCCGCGTCGGGATGGCCGCGCTTCACCTCGGCGCCGGGCGCCGGGTGAAGAGCGACACCATCGACCATGCCGTCGGCGTGGTCTGCCTCCGCAAGCGGGGTGACCTTGTCGAGGCGGGCGAGGTGATCGCCGAGGTTCACGCACGCGAGGAGACGGCGGCGGACGACGCGGCGCGGGAGGTCGCCGGCGCCTATGCGATCGGAGACGAGCGGCCACCGGAGCGGTCGGTGCTGCTCGAGGTGATCGCGTAGGCGTCCACGCCCTTGGTCGTCGCGCCGGCGCCACCGCGGACAGGCCGCGGGCTAGCGTGTCGGTGTGCCGGAACTGCCCGAGGTCGAGAGCGTCAGACGGCGGCTGGCTCCCGTTCTCGAGGGGCGGTCTCTCGAACGCGTCGAGATCTCGGACGCGCGGCTGACCCGTCCGTTCGACCCCGAGCTGGTCGCGCGAGAGCTCGAGGGCGAGCAGGTGGTCGCTGTCGATCGTCGCGGCAAGTATTTGATTGTTCGGTTCGGGTCGGGGCGCGCTCTGCTGGTTCACCTCCGGATGACGGGTTCGCTTCGGCACGCGTCGGCGGCATCGCTTCCGGCCGATCCCTATCGGCGTGCGGTTGTCAGATTAGACGACGGATCGGACGTCGCCTACCGCGACGTCCGCCGCTTCGGCACGTGGCTCCTGCTCGAGCCGGGGGAGCTCGAGCCCTACATCGGCGAGCGGATAGGACCGGAGCCGCTCGAGACCTCCTTCACGGCCCGGAAGCTCGGAGCCCTGCTCGCGAAGCGGAAGGCGCCGGTCAAGGCCGTGATCCTCGACCAGCGCACGCTTGCGGGCATCGGGAACATCTATGCCGACGAGGCTCTCTGGCGGGCCCGAATCCACCCGCTCCGCGAGGCACGCACCCTCGCTGCCGGTGAGGTCGCCGCGCTCCGGCGCGGCATCCGCAAGGCGCTCGAGCTGGGAATCGCACGGCAGGGATCGACCCTTCGCGACTACGCGCTTCCCGACGGCGGGTCCGGCGGCATGCAGCACGAGTTCAAGGTCTACGGGCGCACGGGCGATCCGTGCGACCGCTGCGGAGCCCCGATCGAGAAGATCCGCGTGGCAGGTCGCGGGACGTGGTACTGCCCGTCGTGCCAGCTCTCGCCCTACGATCTCGCAGGCCGCCCCCCGGCCTAGACTGGTGCCCGTGGCCGGGCGCACCTACAAGACCGACGCGATCGTCCTGCGCTCCCTGCGCTTCTCCGAGGCCGACCGGATCCTGCATCTCTACACGCGCGACCGGGGCAGGATCGGGGCCATCGCCAAGGGGATCAGGAAGACCAAGTCGCGCTTCGGCGCACGGCTCGAACCGCTCTCTCACGTCGAGCTGATGCTGCACGAGGGATCGGGTGAGCTGCAGACGGTGACCGGCGCCCAGCTGCTCGCCTCGCACGAGGCGGTCCGGGAGGACGGCTACCGGCTCGGGGCCGGCCTGATCGGCGCGGAGGCCATGCTGCGTCTGTTCGGCGAGCCCGAGGCGAACGAGCGCGCGTTCGGCGCGCTGTCCCGCTTCCTCGACCTTCTCGACGAGACTCACGCGCAGGACGGCCGGCCCGAGCTCGACCCGCTCGCGCTCTCGTTCCAGCTCAAGCTGCTCTGGCTCTCCGGCTACCTGCCGCACGTCACCGCCTGCGTCGAGTGCGGAGTGGCCGACGGCCTGATCGGGTTCTCGGCGCGCGCCGGCGGCGCCGTGTGCCGGCTCCACGCCGTCGGCTCCTTCGCGCTCTCGCCGGAAGGCCTCGCCGGCATCGAGCAGCTCCTGTCGACACCGCTCCAGGAGGCGGGCGCCGCGGGCCTCGGCGATCGCGCCCGTCGCGAGGCGCTGGCGGTCGTCACGTCGTCGTACGAGGAGCATGGAGGCTTCCGGCTGCGGACGCTCTCGGCATGAGACGAACGCTCGCCGACGGGTACGAGCTCGACGACGACGCCGACCGGATCGACGTGGCCGCTGTTCACCGGTTCATCTCGGAGGAGTCGTACTGGGCCCCGGGCCGCGACTACGAGACGCAGGCTCGCCTGGTTCGCGAGGCCGCGCGGGTGGTCGGCCTCTACCACGAGGGACGGCAGGTCGGCTTTTGCCGGGCGGTGGTCGCCTACGGGCTCCCGACCGTGTACCTGGCCGACGTATACGTGCTCGACAGCCATCGGGGGCGCGGCCTCGGCGTCGAGCTCGTCGGCGAGATGGTCGAGCGCGGCCCGTTCGCCGACCGCGCCTGGTTCCTCCACACCGCCGACGCGCACGAGCTGTACCGCAAGTTCGGCTTCGACATCCCGACCGAGCGGATGATGGAGCGACCCGCGCCGACTGCGTGAACGGTGCCGCGCCGGCAGTCCCGTGAGGTGGCGACCGTCGCCGACTAGAGTAGGCGCGCAGTGGCCGTGACGATCTCCGTCGAGAGCCCGCTGCAGGATGACGTGCGGTTGCTGATTGCCGCGCTCAACGACTACCTCCTCGCACTCACGCCACCGGAGTTCTGCTCGCACATGACCGTCGAGCAGATGGCCGACACGGACACGACGGTGTTCATCGCCCGCGAGGATGGCCGCGCAGTCGCGTGCGGCGCCCTGCGCCGGCACCCCGAGTCGATCGCCGAGGTGAAGCGCATGTACACGATCCCCTCGCATCAGGGGCAGGGAATCGGCGGGCGCATTCTGTCCCTGATCGAGGCGCTCGCACGCGCTGAGGGGTTCGCCCGCCTCGTCCTGGAGACCGGTCACCGCCACGATGCGGCCTGGCGCGTCTACGAGCGCGGCGGGTTCGCGCGCTGCGGCCCCGTGCTCGACTATCCCCCGTCTGCGTACTCGGTCTTCTACGAGAAGCCGATCGCAGCCACCTGACGCGCTCGCGAGGTCGACCGTCCAGAGTCAGGCCCGCCGCTTCGCGCGCACGCCCGCCGCCCGGGTGTTAGGCGCCGTTCACCTCTTTCTTACCGGTTCTTGAGGTTCGGCTGGTCGAATTGCCTCTCCGCGAACCAGGGGGTCACGTCGTGATTGAGCGCGGGCAGTGGATGTCGGATCCGGCAGCGGATCCCGGTGCCGGACCGGCGGCCTTGACGAGGGGAGCCCCGCTCGAGGAGCCGCTGACGATCGGGCTGGAGGA
This sequence comes from uncultured Actinomycetota bacterium, assembly GCA_963743675.1. Classification (GTDB taxonomy): domain Bacteria; phylum Actinomycetota; class Thermoleophilia; order Gaiellales; family Gaiellaceae; genus PALSA-600. Next base: position 114,862 of record CAVURE010000021.1, on the reverse strand, counting down.
GGAGTTGATCCTCGTCGACGCCGACACGCTCGAGCCGGTCGAGGAGGCCGAATGGGTGGTCGCCGCACTCGACGACCCGCGCTTCGTGGCCGAGTTCCGCGCCGCCCAGCTCGAGCTGGTGATGCCGGTCAGTCACTCGGTGGGCGGACTGTGCGCCGAGCTCGCCGATGCCCGCGCCCGGCTCGTCGGGCTGCTGGCCGGGAGCGTGCGCGCGCTCGCGGCCGGGACGCATCCCTCGTCCAGCACGCCGGTGCGGGTCACCGATCGGCCTCGCTACGAGCAGATCGCGCGCGAGTACCGCTGGGCGACGCGGCGCGGATTGCCGAGCGGGCTCCACGTTCACGTCGGCATCGCGAGCCCCGGTGAGGCGCTCGCCGTCTACAACGCGGCCAGGAGCTATCTGCCCGAGCTCGCAGCGCTCGCTGCGAACTCGCCGTTCTTCGAGGGCGCCGACACGGGCCTGGCATCGACGCGGCTCAAGCTGACCGAGGACTTCCCCCGCTCGCGAACGCCGCCTCCGTTTGCCTCCTGGGACGAGTTCGACCGGTTCGTCGCCTGGGGCACGCAAGGCGGCCTGTTCCCCGACCTGACCCAGCTCTGGTGGGACCTCCGCCTCCGTCCCGACTACGGAACGCTCGAGTTCCGCATCGCCGACAGCCAGACCTCACTGGATCATGTCGCCGCGGTTGCTGCGATCTGCCAGACACTCGTCGTCGCGCTGCGGACCCGTTTCGAGGCCGGCGAGAGGCTCTCGACGCACGCCTCGCACCTGATCGACGAGAACCGCTGGCTCGCCCTCCGCGACGGGCTCGACGCCGAGCTCGTCGACCTCGCGGACGGCACGGTCGAGCCGGCCCGGGACCGTCTCACCCGTCTCGTGCTCGAGCTCGAGCCGTATGCCGACCAGATCGGCTGCGGCGACGAGCTCGCGCGCGCCTGGCCGTTGATTGCCGAGAACGGTGCGGGGCGCCAGCGCACGATCGCGGCCGAGCACGGCCTCGACGGCCTGCTCGCGTGGCTTGTCGACCAGACGGAGCGCCCGGGCATTCCGGCGACCGCGCTCGACCGACTGCTTCTCTAGCTCGAGATCGAGCCGCTCGACAGCCTCATCGCCGCCGCCACGGCCGGCTGCGGATTGCAGCGAGGTCCCGGTCAGGCCCCGCGCGCGGGGCCTGACCGGACCGAACGAGCTACTGCTTCTGATTCACCTGGAGCGAGACGAGCCGGCGGACCGAGATGCCGGCGAGCAGGTCCTCGCCGTCCTTCCGGGCCCGGATGAAGAGCGCCAGGATCGTCTGCTTCGAGCTCACCGGGAAGCCGGAGAGCCGGTCCATGTTCAGCGTCGCCCAGCCGTCGGAGCCGCTCGTGGCCTCCGGCGGAATCACGAACTGGTTGTACGGCGTCGCCGTCACGTACACGAGCGCGCCGCCGACGACCTGGTTGCAAGTGTCGGTGATGCGGACGCGCAAGGTGAAGCTCTGGGTGCTCTTACCGATCACCGCGGGAGACGACGTGAATGCGTTGATCAAGAGCCGCGTCGGCAGCGAGAGCTGGCTGACGTTGACCGGTCCGGTACCGGACGGGCAGCCGGTCGAGGGCGGGTTCGGATTGGTGGTCGTCGTCCCGGTCGTCGTCGTCGTGGCGGCCGCGACGACCGCGGTCGGAACGGACGTCGAGTTGTTCTGGCCGGCGCTGTTCGAGGCGGTGACGCGGACGCGCAGCGTCGTACCGACATCGACGTTCGCCAGCGTGTAGGTGCTCGAGGTCGCGCCGCTGATCCCCGAGCAGCTGCCGCCGGTCTTATCGCAGCGCCGCCACGAGTAGTTGTAGGTGATAGGCGTCGTGCCGTTCCAGTTGCCGGTGCTCGCCGTGAGCTGCTGGCCCTCGGTCGTCGTGCCGCTCACTGCCGGCGGGGCCGAGTTGGTCGGCTTCACGTCCTTCGTCGCGGCGGAGGCGGCGATCCCGAAGACGGCTGCCACGGCCGCGCCGGCGAGCATCAGTGCGAACAACATTCGCTTGGCGGAAGTTCCGATCATGTGTGCTCCTTCTGGTCGAGGTTGAGCCGCAGCGTCTTGACTCGAGATGGCCTCGCGATCACCTCCTCGGGGGCGCCGGCGGTACGATGGGTGCCGCCGCGGCTCTCAACCCGCCACGCCGAGGGCGGGGAAGGGCCGAGCACCGAGCAGGGGATCTACGGTCTGGTGGCGCCACGATCCGGGAGGCGCGCTGCGCACCACGAGCGTCCAGCCGGCGACCACCTGCGGGCCGGCGGGCGGGGGAGTGACAGTGATCCGCGACCCCTTCGCGGCTGCCCCGGCGGCCAAGACGAGCGCGAGGACGGAGAGCGCGAGGAGCGCAGATGCGGGGACGCGCATCCGTGACCTCCTTCCAGGTACCGAGGCGAAGCCTACCCGCGCGCAGGCGACACCTAACGTTCGTCGATCGGCACGTAGTGTCGCATCCCGGGCCCGATGTACACCTGGCGCGGCCGCGCGATCTTCTGCTCGGGGTCGGTGAGCATCTCCTCCCACTGCGCGATCCAGCCGGGGAGCCGGCCGACGGCGAACAGCACCGTGAAGTAGTCGGTCGGGTAGCCCATCGCCTTGTAGATCAGACCCGAGTAGAAGTCGACGTTCGGGTAGAGGCGGCGCGAGACGAAGTAGTCGTCCTCGAGCGCGATCCGCTCGAGCTCGAGCGCGATCTCCAGCTTCGGGTCGACCCCCGTCTCGGCGAACACGGAGTCGGCCACCTGCTTGATCAGCTTCGCCCGCGGGTCGTAGCTCTTGTAGACCCGGTGGCCGAAGCCCATCAGGCGCCCGTTGCCGGCCTTCACCTCGGCGATGAAGCCGGGGATGTTGCTCTTGTCGCCGATCTCGTCGAGCATCCGCAGCACCGCCTCGTTCGCGCCGCCGTGGAGGGGCCCGTACAGCGCGGCGATCCCGGCCGAAACGGCCGAGAAGGGGTCGACATGTGAGGAGCCGACGCCGCGCACGGCGTTCGTCGAGCAGTTCTGCTCGTGGTCGGCGTGGAGGATCAGCAGGATCTCGAGCGCACGCTGGAGCACCGGGTTTCGCTGGTAGGTGCCGCCGATCTCGAAGGTCATGTTGACGAAGTTGCCGACGTAGTCGAGATCGTTCCGTGGCAGCACGTACGGGAGGCCGTGAGCGTGGCGGAAGATGTAGGCGGCGATCGTCGGCAGCTTCGCGATCAGCCGGACCCGTTGCAGGTGCCGGTTCTCCGCGTCGTGGATCTCCTTCGCGTCAGGGTAGAACGTCGAGAGCGCTCCGACGGCGCCGAGCAGCATGCCCATCGGGTGGGCGTCGTAGCGGAACCCCTCGAGGAACTTCGTCACGCTCTCGTGGACGTAGGTGTGGATGCGTACCTCGTCCTCCCAGGTCGCGAGCTCCTGCGACGTCGGCAGCTCCCCTGCGAGCAGGAGGTAGGCGATCTCCAGGAAGCCGGCGGTCTCGGCGAGCTCCTCGATCGGAAAGCCGCGGTAGCGGAGGATGCCGGCGTCCCCGTCGATGTAGGTGATCGCGCTCCGGCACGCGGCCGTGTTCAGGAAGGCCGGGTCGTACGAGACGACGGCCGGGAGCTCGGTCGCGCGGATCGCGCCGTCGACGATCGGCACGGTGACCTGCTCGCCCGTGCGGTTGTCGATGATCGTGAGCGACTCTTCGGCCAAGGCAACCGCCAGCCTAGCCCCGACGATCTCCGTCGGAAGCGTGGAAACTACGCAGAGCACGTCCGGACGACACACGGCCAGAAAGGAGCCCATGGACGACAAGGTGAGCCTCGCCGACAACCTCGCTGGTCTCGACGAGCCCTTCAGCCCGCGGATCGTCGGCCGTCTCAACGACTACAAGCTCGCGGTCGTGAAGGTGAGGGGCGAGTTCGTCTGGCACGCGCATCCCGAGACCGACGAGCTCTTCCTCGTCGTCTCCGGCCTGCTGACGATCCAGCTCCGCGCCCGCGACGTCATCCTCGGGCCCGGGGAGCTCTTCGTCGTCCCGCGCGGCGTCGAGCATTGCCCGCGCTCCGACGAGGGCGCCGAGATCCTGCTGATCGAGCCGGTGGGCACCGTCAACACGGGCGACGCGCCGCGCAGCCCCTTGACGGTCGACGAGAACCTGGCCTAGACACTCGCTCCCATCGTTTTCACAGCTGCCGTTCAGGCCGCTGTAACGGGCCGGCCGGACACTGCTGGCGATGACCGCCGCAGCCGTCCCCGAGCTCATCAGATCCATCTCGCCGGCAGCGGCGCCCGCGTACGACCCGCCGGCGGTCGAGGTCGTGATCCCGGTCTACAACGAGGTTGCGACACTCGAGCGGAGTATCCGCCGGCTGCACGCGTACCTCGCCGGAACCTTCCCGTTCCCGGCGCGGATCACGATCGCCGACAATGGCAGTAGCGACGGCACCTGGGAGCTCGCCGCCGACCTCGCCTCTGAGCTCGGATCGGTGGGCGTCACGCGGCTCGACCTAAAGGGCCGTGGGCGCGCGCTCGACGCCGTCTGGTCGTCGAGCGACGCCCGCGTGCTCGCCTACATGGATGTCGATCTCTCGACGGATCTGGCGGCGCTCCTGCCCCTCGTTGCGCCGCTGCTCTCCGGCCACAGCGACCTCGCGATCGGAAGCCGGCTCGCGCGGGGCTCGCGCGTCGTGCGCGGGGCCAGGCGCGAGGTCATCTCGCGCACCTACAACACGATCCTCCACGTCGTTCTCGCTGCACGCTTCTCCGACGCGCAGTGCGGGTTCAAGGCGATCCGTGCCGACCGCGCCCGGGAGCTCCTGCCGCTCGTCCGCGATCGCGGGTGGTTCTTCGACACCGAGCTCCTCGTGCTTGCCGAGCGCGCCGGGATGCGCATTCACGAGGTCCCCGTCGACTGGGTAGACGATCCCGACTCGCGCGTCGACATCGTCTCGACCGCCGTCGCCGACCTGCGCGGTGTCGCCCGCCTCGTGCGCGACTTCAGGACTGGTCGGCCGCCGTTGCGGGCGGTCGCCGGGCCGGAGCCGGGCTTCGGCGGACAGGTGCTTCGCTTTGCCTCGATCGGCGTCCTCTCGACGCTCGCCTACGCGACCCTGTTCCTCACCCTCCGCTCCGTGCTCGGCGGCCAGGCGGCGAACGCACTCGCGCTGCTCCTGACGGCGGTCGCGAACACCGCGGCGAACCGGCGCTTCACCTTCGCCATCCGGGGCAGCGTCGACGGCGTCCGCCACCAGTTCCAGGGCCTGATCGTCTTCGGGCTCGCGCTCGGGCTCACCGCATCCTCACTTGCCTTGCTGCATGCACTCGATCCGCATGCGAGCCGGGCGCTCGAGCTCGCCGTGCTCGTCGCCGCGAACCTGCTCGCGACCATTCTCAGGTTCGTCCTCCTCCGCTCCTGGGTGTTCCGCGAGCGCCGCGCGGCGCCCGAGGGAGCACGGTGACCACCACCGCTGCAGAAGCGCCGGCCCGCCCGGGGCGCGCCGCCACCGCCTCCCGGGTGCGCGCCCTCCTGCGCGGCCGGGCCGACGACCCTGCGTGGGCGCGCCCGGCGCTGCTCGGCCTGCTGACGCTGACCGCCTTCCTCTATCTCGTCGACCTGGCGGCGAGCGGGTACGCCAACTCCTTCTACTCCGCCGCGGTCCAGGCGGGCTCGCAGAGCTGGAAGGCGTTCTTCTTCGGCTCCTTCGACTCGTCGAACTTCATCACCGTCGACAAGCCGCCCGCGTCGCTCTGGTTGATGGAGATCTCCGCCCGGCTCTTCGGCGTCAGCTCGTGGAGCATCCTCGTCCCGCAGGCACTCGAAGGCGTCGCGGCCGTCGGGCTGCTGTACGCGACCGTGCGGCGCCGGTTCTCGGCGCCGGCGGCGCTCCTCGCCGGCACGGTCTTCGCGCTCACCCCCGTCGCAGCCTTGATGTTCCGGTTCAACAATCCGGACGCGCTGCTGACGCTGCTCCTCGTCGGCGCCGCCTATTCGCTGACCCGCGCGCTGGAGAAGGGCCGCTCTCGCTGGCTCCTCCTGGCCGGCGCGCTCATCGGGCTCGGCTTCCTGACCAAGATGCTGCAGGCTTTCATCGTCGTCCCCGGATTCGCCGCGGTCTACCTGCTTGCCGCGCCGGTGTCCGTGCGCCGCCGGCTCGGGCAGCTCCTCGCCTCGGGCGTGGCGATGTTCGCCGCGGCGGCCTGGTGGGTCGCCGTCGTCGCGGTCTGGCCGGCGGGCAGCCGGCCCTACATCGGCGGCTCCCAGGACAACAGCATCCTCAACCTGATCTTCGGCTACAACGGCCTTGGCCGCATCACGGGCAACGAGCGCGGGAGCGTCATCGGCGGGCGCGTGTTCGGCGCAGGCGGCGGCGGTGCAACCGGGAGCATGTGGGGCCCGACCGGGATCACGCGGCTCTTCGGCTCGGAGATGGGCACGCAGATCGCGTGGCTGCTCCCGGCGGCGCTCGTCCTCCTGGGCGTCCTCCTCTGGGGGATGCGGCGGGCTCGTCGCACCGACGGGCAACGCGCGGCGGTCCTGATCTGGGGCTCCTGGCTCGTCGTCACCGGGATCGTCTTCAGCTACGCGCAGGGGATCATCCATCCGTACTACACGGTCGTCCTCGCTCCCGCGATCGGGGCGCTCGTCGGCATCGGGGTCGCGTGGACGTGGGCGCGCCGGGACGCGCTCGCAGCCCGGCTCGCCCTCGCCACGGTCCTCGCAGGTTCCGCGGCGTGGGCGTTCGCGCTGCTCGACCGGACGCCGTCGTGGCATCCGGCGCTCAGGTACGCGATCCTCGTCGGCGGGATCGTCGCCGCCGTCGTGGTCGGGGCCGGGCCGACTCTCTGGGGGGAAACCAGGCAGTGGGGCGCCTCGTGATCGCGGCTGCGCTCGTCTTCGCGCTCGCCGCGCCTGCGGCATACGCGGCGCAGACCGCCGCGACGGCGCACTCCGGGGCGCTGCCTGCCGCCGGCCCGGCGGGAGCCGTCCGCCAGGGCGGTCCGGGCGGCGGCCGCGGCGGCTTTGCCCCGGGCGGAGCGCGGCCGGCCCGCGGTTTCGGCGGCCCTCCGGCAGGGCTCGCCCCCGGCGGGGGCACCGGCTTCGGTCCCGGGGCCGCAGGCAGCGGGACGCGCGCTGCAGGCGGGCTTGGCGGCCTCCTCGACGCGGGCACGCCGGGCAAGGCGCTCGTGGCTCTGCTCGAGCAGAACGGCTCGAGCTACCGGTGGGTCGCCGCGGTCGTCGGCTCGAACAGCGCCGCGGGCGTCCAGCTCGCGACGGGCAGGCCCGTGATGGCGATCGGCGGGTTCAACGGGACCGACCCGGCGCCGACCCTCGCCGAGTTCAAGGCCGATGTCGCCGCCCGCAAGATCCACTACTTCGTCGCGAACGGCGGCGGGGCGGCCGGGGCAGCTCGGCGAGCTCGAACGCGATCGCGAGCTGGGTCGAGCAGACGTTCATCCGCGGCCACGGTCGGCGGGGTGACGGTCTACGACCTCTCGGGCTGAGCAAGATCGTCGGCTGCGGCTCGCGGGCGCCCGTGGCGCGTCGTGCCACCAGCGTCCGCTTCGAACCGCGTCATCGCCCGGCGCAGCGCACCGGCGACCGGCTCGGCGGGCGGATTCCCGCCGAGGGAGGGCGCGAAGCTTCTCGGGCTAGGCGAGCGCCTTCGCCTTCAGCTTGTCGTATTCGTCCTGCGTGATCGTCCCCGCGTCGAGCAGGGCCTTGGCGTTCGCGATCTGCTGAGTCGGATCGGTCGTCGAAGAGACGCTCTTGATGTAGTCGTCCACCTGCGTCTGCTGCTGCTTCATCGCCTTCATCTGGCGCTGCGCCATACCGTCGGAGTTCGTGATGTAGTAGGCGAACAGACCGACGAACGGGAAGACGATGAGAAAGATCACCCAGGCGGTCTTCTTCAATCCCGACGCGTCATGCCGTGAGAACAGGTCGATGATCACGTGGAACAACAGGATGAAGAAGATGACCATGAAGAAGATCACGATCAGCGACCACAAGAAGGTCAGGAACGTTGTTGCGACGAGCATTCGTCTCCTTTGGCTTTTTGGCGTGAACCTGCGCCCGGGGGCTTACCGGCCACCAGGGGGGCAAAGATCATGCAACAAGCGGGCCTCGCGCGCAACCGGAAACGCCGGGTGATCGGCGCGGTTGCGTCAGATCCCGGACAGGCGGGCGCCGAGGAAGACGCCGAAGACGCCGCCGACGACGCCGAAGAAGATCGAGCCGATCGACATCGTCGAGCCGCCCCAGAGGTCCGGCACGAAGCTGCCGATCGTGCCGCAGACGAGGGCGGAGAGGCCGATCGTGGAGCGCATGTATCTCTGATCGGCGCCGGAGCCGACCCGCTTGAGGCCGAAAACGGGGAAGGCCCGGTGGAATTCGGCGCGTGGTGTCTCGATCGCTCGCCCTGGCAGGCGTGGCCGTCGGAGCCCTGCTCTTTGCGGGAACCGCTCTCGGCTCGCCGCGCACCGGCGGTTGCAGCACGCACGGGCTCTCCTTCTCCGGCGTACGCGTCGTCTCGCTGCAGGTCCAGGGCTTGTCCTGCTCGGCCGCAAGGAGCGTCGCCGGCAAGGTCGCCCACGACGTCCTGCACGGCCGGCCGATCTCGGTCGCGAGCGCAGCAGGGCTGTCGGTCAGCGAGGAGTCGTGCACCGGATGCAGGACGACGACGGACGTGGCAATCGCCTACCGGCGAGGCAAGGTGACCCTGGCGCTGCGCGGCGGTGCCGGCATGCCTGCGAGCGCCCCGTCGATCCCGGGCCCGGCTTTCTCACCGGGCTCGACCGGCCCCGTCGTCTAAGCCGCTGCGAGCCGCTCGGCCAGGAAGGCGAGGCTGAGCGGAAAGCGCCGCGCGAGCCCGCGGTGGCCCCCGTCGAACAGCTCGAAGCGCACGGCCTCACCCGGCGCGCCGGCCGCGAGGAGCGCCTCGCGGAGCGCGACGGCTCCGAGGTCGAGGCGATACTCGTCGTTTCGGCCGGCATCGATCCAGATCGCGCGGAGCATCCGCACCGCCTCGGGATGAGCGGAGGCGAGCCGTACCGGGTCGCGCGCGAGCCAGCGGGCGAACACCTCGGGCGCGATCTCGCCGGTCTCGAGGCTGAACGGCAGCCTGACCGTCCCGTCGTCGTCGGCCGAGAACGCCGCCGCGGTGGCGTAGACGTTCTGGAGCAGCGGGTCGGCGTGGTTTGCGAGCACGGGCCGGCCCGAGCGGAAGTCCAGCCAGAAGGCCTCGAACGAGCCGCCGTAGAGGTTGCGGAGGGCCTGTGCGGCCGGGGCGAACTCGGCGGCGAGCGTCACGTCGAAGAGCGCATCGCCGGCGTGGGTCGCAAAGCCGCCGAAGAGGTCGGGCCGCAGCAGCGACCAGGTGATGGCGCCGAACCCGCCCGAGGAGGTCCCGGCGAGCCCCCGGTGCTCACGCGCCGCAAGCGTCCTGAACCGGGCGTCGACGAGCCCGACGATCTCCTCGCACAGGTAGCGGCCGTAGTCGCCGATCGCCGGCGAGTCGAGCCACTGCGCCCCGCCGAGCGCGGTGAAGCCGTCGACCGCGACGATCACCGCCTCGAGGGCGAGCCCGGCGATCTGCTCGGCGACGCTGGGGGCGAACGGCGAGACGTTGAACCAGGCCCGTGGCTGACCGGTCATCCCGTGCAGCAGGTAGAGCGTGGGATACCGGCGGCGCGGATCGCCGTCGTATCCAGGCGGCGTCCAGACGAAGAGCCTTCGCGTCGCCGGGTCGCCGAGCGGGTTCCCCTGCAGGGCCGCGCTCTCGACCGAGAGCTCCTGCCAGGCCATCGGCTAGCGCGGCTGCCAGAGCTGCTCGAGACGGTCGAGCAGCAGCGCGCGCGCACCTTCGATCGGTATCCGCTCCTGCGCGAGCGAGTCGCGGTCGCGGATCGTGATCGTCCCGTCCTCGAGCGTCTGATGGTCGATCGTCAGCGCCCAGGGGGTGCCGATCTCGTCCTGGCGCCGGTAGCGCTTGCCGATCGACGCCGAGTCGTCGTACTCGGCGGGCATCGCCTTGCGTAGCTCCTCGTAGAGCGGTCTCGCCTTGCCGACAAGGCCCTCGTCCTTGCCGATCAGCGGCAGGACGGCCACCTTCACCGGGGCGAGGCGCGGGTGCAGGCGGAGCACCGTCCGTTGCTCGCCCGCGACCTCCTCCTCGTCGTAGGCGTCGACGAGGAAGGCGAGCGCGGCTCGATCGGCGCCTGCGGCCGGCTCGATCACGTGCGGGACGTAGCGCTCCTCGTGGCCGATCCACTCGAGCTTCGTTCCCGAGTGCTCGGCGTGGGCGGTCAGATCGAAGTCGCCGCGGTTGGCGATGCCCTCGAGCTCCGACCAGCCGATCGGGAACAGGTACTCGAGATCGCTCGTGCCGCTCGAGTAGTGCGACAGCTCGTCGGCATCGTGCGCGCGGACGCGGAGATGGCTCTCGCGCAGGCCGAGGTCGAGGTACCAGCGCCGCCGCTCGCCGATCCAGTACTCGTACCACCGGACGCTCTCGGCCGGCGGCACGAAGAACTCCATCTCCATCTGCTCGAACTCGCGCGTGCGGAAGAGAAAGTTGCCCGGCGTGATCTCGTTGCGGAAGCTCTTGCCGATCTGCGCGATGCCGAAGGGCGGCTTCACGCGCAGCGACGAGGTGACGTTCTTGAAGTTGACGAAGATCCCCTGCGCAGTCTCGGGGCGGAGGTAGGCAAGCGCGGCGTCGTCGCGGACGGGCCCGATCGAGGTCTCGAACATCAGGTTGAACGCGCGTGCCTCGGTCAGGTCGCAGTCGGGCGTCTCGCCGGGCCGCTTCGACGGCCTGCGGCCGCAGGATGCCTCGCCGATGTGGTCGGCGCGGTAGCGGTGCTTGCAGGTGCGGCAGTCGACGAGCGGGTCGGAGAAGCCGCCGACGTGGCCCGAGGCCACCCAGACCTGCGGGTGCAGGATGATCGCCGAGTCGAGCAGGACGATGTCGTCTCGCTCCTGCACCATCGCGCGCTGCCACGCGGCCTTGACGTTCTGCTTGAGGAGGACGCCGTAGTGGCCGTAGTCGTAGGCGGAGCCCAGGCCGCCGTAGATGTCCGAGGACGGGTAGACGAAGCCGCGCCGGCGGCTGAGCGCCGCCACCTTCTCGATCGTCGCCGTGCCCTCGTAGCGCTCGAGCTCTCCCATCCCCTGAAACTAGCGGGAACACCTCGACGCGTGGCGGGCACGGTCGAGGCCGCCCGACGAGGGGCCCGGATCGGCCCCCTGTGGACGAGCTGTTGCAGTTTCGTTTGCGTAACCTGGCACCGGACATGTCCCTCCGGCCGCTCGCGCCTTGCAGGGCTTTCGCGCCGAGCGCACCTCGGCGCCGCTCCCCCGTGGCCTGTCCGTGAGTGAACCTGGCACCGGACACGGCCTGCGCGGCCGGTGGCCGGAGGGGGCATGAGCCGGGCCGAGGACGACGTCGTCGAGCTGCACGTGGTCTCCGACGCGACGGGTGAGACGGCCACGCGCGTCGTCGACGCGACGGAGGCGCAGTTCCCCGACCAGCCGTTCGCGACCGTCCGCCACCCGCGGGTCGAGACGGTCGCCGACCTCCAGCTCGCGCTCGCACGGATGGAAGGGCACCGGGCGGTCGTGATCTTCACGATCGTCGAGCCGACGCTGCGCTCGGTGATGCGCGAGCTCTGCGAGGAGGCGAAGGTCGACTACTGCGACCTGCTCGCCGAGCCGCTCGAGGCGGTCGCGAAGGTCTCCGGCCGGAAGGCGGAGCTCCGGCCGGGCGCGCGACCGCCGCTCGACGAGGGCTACTTCAAGCGGATCGCCGCGATCGAGTTCGCGGTGAAGAACGACGACGGGCTCGGCCGGAGCCTCGCCGACGCAGAGGTCGTCCTCGTCGGCGTCTCGCGCACATCCAAGACCCCGCTCTCGATCTACCTCGGCTACCTCGGCTGGAAGGCGACGAACGTGCCGCTCGTGAAGGGCATCGACCCGCCGGCCGAGCTGTTCACGGTCGATCCCGCCAGGATCGTCGGGCTCACGATCGACGCGCACCGCCTGGCCGAGATCCGCAGCGAGCGAATCGTGCTGATGGGCGGCGACCGCCGCTACGCCGACCTCAACGAGATCTTCGAGGACCTGGAGCACGCCGAGTCGGTGCAGCGCCGGATCGGCTGCGCGGTGATCGACGTCTCCGAGCTCTCGATCGAGGAGATCGCGCTCCGGATCATCCGCACCGTCGAACGCCGCGTCGGCGCCGGCAAGGGTGCGAACTGAAGCCGAAGCCGCCCGTCTCCCGCGCGCGCTGGGCGCTCTGGATCTCCATCCTCGGCGTGGCGATGTTCACCTTCTACATCCTGCTCACGCCCTTCTGGTTCGCGCTGCGATCGCTCGCCTGGCTGGCGGAGTACCGGGCACGCCGCCGCCGCTGACTGATAGACCACCAGTCCATGATCGGTATTCGGTTGGTCTACGGCTTCGACGAGCCCACTGACGGCGGTCGCGAGCTGCTCGGCGGCAAGGGGATCGGCCTCGCCGAGATGACTGCCCTCGGACTACCCGTCCCTGGCAGGCTTCACGATCACGACCGACGCCTGCCGGGCCTACATGGCCGCGGGCGATCTTCCCGAAGGGCTCGAGCGCGAGGTCGCCGAGCACGTCGGGCGCCTGGAGGAGCAGACCGGAAAGCGCTTCGGCGACCCCGGCGACCCGCTCCTCGTCTCGGTGCGCTCGGGCGCCGCGATCTCGATGCCGGGAATGATGGACACGATCCTCAACCTCGGCCTCAACGACGAGGCGACCGAAGGTCTCGCGGCCCGCACGGGCAACCGGCGCTTCGCCTACGACTCCTACCGTCGCCTGATCCAGATGTTCGGCGAGGTGGTCGACGGGATCGAGGGGCACGCGTTCGAGGACGCGCTCACCGCGCTCAAGCGTCAGCGAGGCGTCGCGCTCGACACCGACCTCGACGCCGACGACCTCGTCGGCCTCGTCGGTACCTACCGTGACATCTACCGCGCGCAGAAGGGCGGCGACTTCCCGCAGGCCGCGACCGACCAGCTGATGCGGGCCGTTCGCGCCGTGTTCGACTCGTGGAACACGCCCAGGGCACAGGTCTACCGGCGGGCGAATGACATCCCGGACGACATCGGCACGGCGGTCAACGTCGTGCAGATGGTCTTCGGCAACAAGGGCGACCGGTCGAGCACCGGCGTCGCGTTCACCCGCAACCCGTCGACCGGCGGTAAGGAGGTGTACGGCGAGTTCCTCGTCAACGCGCAGGGCGAGGACGTGGTCGCGGGCATCCGCACGCCGCTGCCCGTCGAGACGATGGGGCAGATCATGCCCGAGGCCTATGAGCTGCTGCTCGCGACGATGCGCCGCCTCGAGGAGCACTACCGCGACGTGCAGGACGTCGAGTTCACGGTCGAGGACGACGTGCTCTACATGCTGCAGACCCGGTCGGCGAAGCGCACCGCCGCGGCGGCGATCAAGGCGGCGGTCGACATGGTCGACGAGGAGCTGATCTCGCGCGAGGATGCAGTTCTCCGCATCGACCCCGCCCAGCTCGATCAGCTTCTGCACCCGCGGATCGACCCCGACACGGCGCCCGAGCCGGTGGCGAAGGGGCTCAACGCGAGCCCGGGCGCCGCGAGCGGCGCGATCGTCTTCGATGCGGACGCGGCGGTCGAGCGCGCGAAGGGCGAGCCGGTCGTTCTCGTCCGCTACGAGACGACGCCCGACGACATCCACGGGATGATCGCGGCGAACGGGATCCTCACCGTCCACGGCGGCATGACCTCTCACGCGGCTGTCGTCGCGCGCGGGATGGGCAAGCCCTGCGTCGCCGGTTGCGAGGGGCTGACGCTCGAGAACGGCGTTGCGCGCCTCGGCGGCCAGGACCTGCGCGAGGGCGACGTGATCACCGTCGACGGCGGCAGCGGCAACGTGTACATCGGTCACGTCGACCTCGTCCCGCCGCAGCTGAACGAGGACTTCCAGACGATCCTCGGCTGGGCCGACGCCTACCGCAGGCTGCACGTCCGCGCCAACGCCGATACGCCGGCCGACGCGGTTCGGGCGCGCGAGTTCGGCGCCGAGGGGATCGGCCTCTGCCGTACCGAGCACATGTTCTTCGGCGAAGAGCGGCTGCCGGTGATGCAGGAGATGATCCTGGCGGAGACCGAGTCCGGCCGCCGCGACGCGCTCGCACGGCTGCTGCCGTTCCAGCAGTCCGACTTCGACGGCATCTTCGTGGCGATGCACGGGCTGCCGGTGACGATCCGGCTCCTCGACCCGCCGCTGCACGAGTTCCTGCCCCCCGAGGAGCAGGCGGTCGACGAGCAGATGCGCGCACGGATCCGCGCTCTCCACGAGTCCAACCCGATGCTGGGTCTGCGCGGCTGCCGGCTCGGGCTCGTGTACCCGGAGATCTACGAGATGCAGATCCGGGCGATCGCGCGCGCCGCGCTCGCAGTCGAGCAGCGCACGGGTGAGGCGCCGCTCGTCGAGATCATGCATCCGCTCGTCGGCTTCGCCGAGGAGCTGCGCCGCCTTCGCGAGCTGACCGAGGTCGTGTGGGCCGAGGAGGCTCCGGGCCTCGCGCACACGGTCGGGACGATGATCGAGCTGCCGCGGGCCTGCATCCGGGCGGACGAGATCGCCGCCCACGCCCAGTTCTTCTCCTTCGGCACGAACGACCTGACCCAGACGGCGCTCGGCGTGTCCCGCGACGACGCCGAGGGCAAGTTCCTGTCGCGGTACCTCACCGACGGCGTGATCGAGCGGAACCCGTTCGAGGTGCTCGACGTCGACGGCGTCGGCGACCTCATGCGGATCGCAGTCGAGCGCGGCCGCGACACGAACCCGGGGCTCAAGGTGGGGATCTGCGGCGAGCACGGCGGCGAGAAGCGCTCGATCACGTTCTGCCACTCGCTCGGGCTCGACTACGTGTCCTGCTCGCCCTACCGCGTGCCTCTCGCTCGCCTCGCGGCCGCCCAGGCGGCGCTCGCCGAGCATGGCTCGGCGGCGTACGTGGCCGCCGGCGGCTAGCGCCCGCTTGAAATCCCCGGCCGGAAGCCCGAAGATCCCGCGGCGGTCGTTTCCTACGAGGCGGGAGGGATGGGATGAGGACTGGACGGCAACTGGCTGGGGTCGGGGGGTTCGCGGTCGTTGCGTTGTGGGTGGTCGGCTTCTTCCTGGCGGGGAAGCCGCCGAAGTTCGCCGCCACGCCGGAGACGATCGCCGCCTATTACGCCGACCACCACAAGCAGGTGCTGATCGCGGTGATCCTGGTCGCGATCGGGCTCGCGATCTATCTGTGCGTGATGGCGCAGCTGTCGCTGCTCCTTCGCGGCGCCGGCCAGCGGTCACTGGCGCCGGTGATCCTGGTCGGCGCCGCGGCGAGCGCCGGGCTGTTTGCGGTCGGTGACGCGCTCTACGGCGTGATCGCGCAGGCGGTGGTCGCCCCGGGCGCCGACCCGGCGCTCGCGAAGGCGCTCTACGAGCTCGACCAGTTCGCCGGCGTCCCGATGTACTGGCTGGCGCTGCTCCCGATCGTTTCGGTCGCACTGGCCGCCCACCGGGGCGTCTTCCCTGCCTGGGTCGCGTGGCTGACCTGGCTGCTCGCGGTGCTCGTCGCGCTGGGAGGGATCACGGTGAAGGCCTCGGGGGCCTTCGCGGCCGGTACTGGCCCGGTCGCCGTCGTCGCGTTCGGCGCCGCGCTCGTCTTCCTGCTCGAGGTCGGCATCCTCCTCTTCACGGCGAAGGATCCGGCACCCGGCGCCTGACTACCCCGGGCGCCCGGCCTCCGTCGCCGCCGGAACCTCGGCGAGGCGCCCGGTCGCGACGTCGTAGACGTACCCGTAGACGGGGATGCGCGCCGGCACGAGCGGGTGGCTGCGGATCCGCGTGACGTCGTCGACGAGGCTCTGGCCGCCAGCGGAGATCGTCAGCCAGTCGACGTACCGGGCCTCCGCAGACCCCGGCCCGGTGCCGACGTCGTAGAAGCCGTCGGCCCCGAGCGCCGCGGTGTCGAGGCTGCTGCCGAGGAGGCCCCGCATCACCTCGTCGTCGAAGAACTCCATCCCGCAATTCGTGTGGTGGATGACGAACCACTCCTTCGTTCCGAGCAGCTTGTACGAGATGACGAGCGAGCGGATCGCGTCGTCGCTGGCGCGGCCGCCGGCGTTCCGGATCACGTGCGCGTCGCCCTCGCTCAGCCCCGCATACTTCGCCGGGTCGAGCCGGGCGTCCATGCACGTGAGGATCGCGAACCCCCGTGCGGGCGGAAGCGCGAGCTTTCCCTTCTCGCCGAACGACGCGGCGTACTGCTCGTTCGCGGACAGAACCTCGTCGAGAACCGACATCTTCGAAACCCCCCGAGCTCGGCCGGCACATACCGGCGTGCCAACCTAACCGCGAAGGCTTGCGCTGTCAACGAACCGCTAGACCACCGAGTAGGCCACGATCACCGAGGCGACGGCGATGCCGACCGCGGAGACCGCGCAGAGTGCCGGTGAGCGGCGGAACTGGATGTAGAGCAGCATCGTCGCGATGCCCGCCGTCAAGCCGCCCAGATGGCCGCCGATCGAGATTCCGGCCATCGCGAAGGTGAACACGAGGTTGATGACGATCAGCACCAGGATCTGGCCGCCGCTCGCGATGTGGCCGCGACGCTCGAGGACGAGCAGCGCGCCGAGCACGCCGAAGATCGCGCCCGAGGCGCCGACGGTCACGTCGTTCGGCGAGAGCCAGAGTGCTCCGGCCGAGCCGGCGATACCGCAGCAGACGTAGAGCAGGAGGTAGCGCCAGGCGCCGATCATCCGCTCGAGCAGCGGGCCGAACCAGTACAGCGCGAGCATGTTGAGCCCGAGGTGGAGTGGCCCGTAGTGAAGGAACGCCGCGGTGAAGAGCCGCCACCACTCGCCGTGCGTCGTCCCGGCCATCACCGCTCCCGGTGCGACCGCTCCGGGCGGGCCCGAGACGAGATCGGCGCCCGAGAAGTTGTAGGCCCCGTTCGCGAGCAGGGCTCCGTGGGCGTAGATCCAGTTGCGCGTGCCGTCGCTCGAGCCGCCGATCGCGAGCTCGACAAGGTAGACGCCGACGTTCAGCGCGATCAGGGCCATGGTCACCGGAGCGGCCAGACGGCCTCCCCGGGTTGCCACACGCTCGGCGGTGCTCGCCACCTTGCGGACTCCCTGCGGCTTCCCCGAGTGCTCGGGGCACCGCAGCCCGACGGGAGCGGGAGTCATGCACTCGTAGCAGATCGGGCGACCGCACTCCGAGCACGAGAGCCCTGTCTCGCGGTCGGGATGCCGGTAGCAGTACCGCGGTTCGGGCTCCACCGAACTAGCGTATAGAGGTGCCTGTTCATGTCGCCTTCACACCCGCCGACGCGGCCGCGGCCCGTGTCGGGATCGTCGTCGACGTGATCAGGGCGAGCTCGTCGATCGCCCAGGCGCTGGCCGCCGGGTACGAGCGCGTCCTCTGCTGCCGCGAGATCGGCGAGGCGGCGGCGATCCGCGCGGAGCTCGGCGGCGGGGCCGTGGTCGGCGGCGAGCGCAACGGCGTCGTCGTCGACGGGTTCGACGTCGGCGCCTCGCCACGCGAGTTCGCCTCCGGCCCGGCGGCACCGACGCTGATCCTGTCGACCACCAACGGGACCGCGGCGATCCTCACGACCGCCGCACGCTGCGAGACGGTCCTCGTCGGCTCGCTCCTCAACCTCTCGGCGGTTGCCGCGGCCGCCCGAGACAAGGGCGACGACATCATCGTCGTCTGCGCCGGGTTCAAGGGCGGGTTCGCGCTCGACGACGCCTACTGCGCGGGCCGGATCGTCGCCGAGCTCGACGGGGAGCGCACCGACGCGGCCCGCGCCGCCGAGCTGCTCGCGGGCTCGTACCCGACCGCGGCGGAGGCGTTCGCGGCCCGCACATACGGGCCGCCCGGGCTCGAGGCCGACATCGCCTACTGCGCCCGGGAGGATCTGCTCGACACGGTGCCGCGCTTTGCGCGCATGTTCGGCGCTGCCGCCGAGATCCTCGCCTGAGAGACGTTGCGCTTTGCGCCGGATCGGCGCACACTCGAGACGATGAGCTTTGGCTCGCCGGTCGCGCTCCTCGGCGTCGTCGCCGTTCTGGCCGGGCTCGCCGTGCTGCTACTCGTCTCGCGGCGCCGGGCGAGAAGTGCAGTCGCGTTCTCGAACCTCGCCGTGCTCGAGGCGGCCGCGACCCCCGTACCGGCCGGCGCGCCGGCGCCTCGTCCCGGCAGCGCTGCTCGCCGCGGCGCTGATCGCCGCGAGCGCCGCCGCGGCCCACCCGCGCGCCCGGCTCCCGGTGCGCGTCGACAACGCGACGATCGTCCTGCTCGTCGACGTCTCGGGCTCGATGAGCGCGCGCGATGTCGAGCCGACGCGGCTGGACGCAGCGGTCGCTGCCATGCGCGGCTTCGTGCAACGGCTGCCGAGCGGCTTCAAGGTCGGTCTCGTCCAGTTCAGCGACTCCTCCCAGGTGCTCGCGGCCCCGACCGCCGCTCACGACCGGATCAACCAGATGCTCGACCTGCTCGTCCCGGACTCGGGGACCGCGATCGGATCGGGGCTCGTGACGGCGGCCGGCCTCGTGCAGGCCTCGCTCGCCCGCGACGGCGTCTTCCGGGCTCCGGGACGGAACCTGCCGGCCGCGATCGTCCTGCTCTCGGACGGCAAGCAGAACCAGGGGCCGGTGGGGCCTCTCCAGGCGGCGTCGCGGGCCCGCGCGGCGGGGATCGTGGTCGACACCGTGGCGCTCGGTACGGCGCACGGCATCCTCGGCTACGGCCCCTTCGCGCCGAAGGTCGCTCCCGATCCGCCGTTGATGCGGGCGATCGCAAAGGCGACCGGCGGCCGCACCGCGGCCGCCACGGACAGCCGTGAGCTCGCGACGTTCTACCGCGGGATCGGCAGCAGCTTCGGCCACGGCACCGAGACACGCGACCTCGCCTCGTGGTTCGCGGCCGCCGCGGCGATGCTGCTCGTCGCCGCCGTCGCCCTCGGCCGCGCCTGGGGCGCGGCGCTCTCCTAGCGGTGCACGTCGCGCAGTCGCGCCGCGAGCTCGGCGTGGCCGCCGAACTCGGCCCAGCCGGCGGGTGTGCCGTCGTGTAGCGCGTCGCGGAGCGCCGGGTCGGCGCCGAGCTCGAGCAGGGCCTCGACTGCCTCGCGCCGGCCGGCCTGGGCGGCGATGTGGAGCCCCGTGACGCCCTCGCCGTGGTCGGGGCCGCCGAACGTGCCCGGTCGGTTCGGATCGGCGCCGAGCTCGACGAGCTTCCGGATCGAGGCAACCCGGCCGTTCGCGGCCGCCCAGATGAGCGCAGTGCCACGATAGGGGTCGGCCTCGACGCGGGCTCCGAGCTCGACGAGCAGGGCGAGCACATCGACCCGGTCGCTCTTCGCGGCCCATACGAGCGCCTCGTCGATCACCTCCTGCGGATCGTTCGACGGCTGCCAGGCGGGGAAGCCGCCATGCGGGCGGTAGAAGGCGCGGTGCGCTCCGGCGGCTGGCGTACCGGCCAGCTCGCGGATCAGCCCCGGCAGACCGAGGCCCGCCGCCACGCGGAGGTTGCCGGGCTCCGTCCCGAGCAGCGGGACGACCTTCCGGTGGCCCCAGAAGAGCGCCGCTATCAACGGCGTGCCGCCGTCGCCGCGGGCGGAGAGGTCGAGGCGCCCGCCCGCGTCGAGCAGCAGGCGGGCGAGCTCCGGCCGGTTCGAGTACCCGGCCTGATGGAGCTTCGTCCAGCCGTAGTCGTTGCCCCGGTTCGGGTCGGCGCCGCGCTCGAGGAGCAGCCGGACGAGCTCGCTGCTTCCGGCCATCCCGAGCAGGTCGTTGCCGTTCGTGCCGCGTGCCCCGATCAGCCCAGGGTGTGCGTCCAGCAGCTCGACGAGCCGCGCGCCGTCATCGTCCTCGACAGCGCGATAGGCGAGCATGAAGGGCGGCGGCTCCTCCGTGCCGTCCCGGAGCGCCTCGATCCGGCCGAGCAGGCCGGTCCAGCTGTCGAAGCCGTGGCGGCCGGCGAGGTCGAGCCTTGCCTCGGCGACGGTGACGCCGTTCACGGTCGCGATGCCCTCGGCGCGATCCTCGTAGTAGCCGATGTCGGTATGGAACGGTTGCTCGAGGTCGATAGGCTCCACTCTAATGGTGCCGCTCGCTCGGAATGCCTGATCTGGCCGGCGTCCGCGCCAAGCTACGCCGCGCCGACGAGCACCGTCAGGCCTACGACGAGCTGTTCGAGCGCCACCTCGAGTCGAATCCGTACTCGATCAGCTTCGAGTTCGACCCGGAGAGCGGCTGGCACACCTTTCGCTGGCGCGTCGCGGCCGAGCCGCCGCTCGAGGACCTGGCGCTGATCTTCAGCGACATCCTCGGCAATCTCCGCTCGACGCTCGACTATCTCGTCTGGCAGCTCGTGCTTCTCGGCGGGCAGAAGCCGGGGCGCCAGTCCGCGTTCCCGGTCGTGAAGCGGGAGAAGGACTGGGCCGTCCAGGGCGGCGTCGCGCTGCGCGGCGTCCCCGAGGAGTGGGCGATGCTGATCGAGGAGATGCAGCCCTTCCAGCGGTTCGACCGGCCCGAGCTCCATCCGCTCGCGATCCTCGAGCACGTCAACAACCTGACGAAGCACCGCTTCCTGCCGGCGGCGGTCCTCACGGCCGATGCGTTCAGCTACCTCATCAATGTCGCCGATGTCGGGGAGGGGGAGACCTTCGAGAGCCGCGACTTCGTCGACAGCCCGATCGTCGACGGCGCCGAGCTCGCCCGTTTCCGTGCCAGCTCGGGCTCCCGGGTCGAGGTGCAGGTGAACGACAACCTGCGCTTCCGCCTGTCGTTCCGGGACGGCGTCGATCTCGAGTGGATGCCGGTCGATCTCGTCGAGTGGGTGCGCGAGGCGATCGCACGGTTCGAGCCGGCGTTCCGGCCCTGAAGGGACGACTTGACAGGGGAACGTCTGTTCGTATAGAACATACGTTCCGTGATCGCAGCCCTCGTCATCCCGGCCTTCGACCTGCGGGCAGCTTTGCGCCTCCGCCCTGGCCTCGAGACGGAGCCGGCGGCGCTCGCGCCGCTGCCGGCGACGGAGCCGCTGCTCGGGTCGGTTACGGCGACTGCGCAGGCGAAGGGTGTCCGGCCGGGGATGCGGCTCGGGGAGGCGCTCGCGACCTGCCCGGGGCTCGTGCTCGTCGAGCAGGACCCCGCCGGGGTCGAGCAGGCCTGGGAGGAGGTGCTGCGACGGCTCGAGGACGCGGGCTTCGCCGTGGAGCCGGCCGAGCCGGGGACGGCGTACTTCGAGACGAAGGGGGTGGAGCGGCTCTACGGGGGGCTCGAGCCGGCGCTCAAGCGGGCGCTCGCAGCCGTCGGGCCTGCCTGGGATGCCCGCGCCGGCGCTGCCGAACGGCGCTTCGCGGCGCTCGCCGCGGCGAACGTCGCCCGGCCCGGGCAGATGCTGATCGTCTCCGACGACCGCACCCGGAAGTTCCTCGCTCCCCTGCCGTTGACGTTGCTCCCGCTCGAGCGGGAGCGCTACGACGAGCTCGAGGAGCTCGGAGTACGAACGATCGGACAGCTTGCCGGGCTGCCGGGTGGCGCCGTCGCCGAACGATTGGGGCCGGACGGCCGGCGCGCCTGGAGCCTGGCGAGAGGCGAGCATGACGGCAAGGTTGCCCCTCGGAGGCCGCCGATGCATCTCGTCGAGACGCTCGAGTTCCCGGATGCAGTCGGCCAGGAGCTGACGCTCCGGCGAGGGCTCGGCGTGCTCGTCGACGGTCTGCTCGCCCGACCCGAACGCGCGGGGCGCCCGCCGCGGAAGCTCGCCCTCTGGGCGCGGCTCGTCGGCGGCGCCTCGTGGCGACGGGCAGTCACGCTGCGCGAGCCCACCGCCGACCCCGACCGGCTGCGGCTCGCGCTCGCGCCGAAGCTCGCCGAGCTGCCGGCGCCCGTCCTCAAGCTGCGGCTCGAGGCGGTCGAGCTCGCCGACAGCGGCGGCGAGCAGCTCGAGCTGGTTCGCGCGGGTGATGGTGGCTTTTCGAGTGGTGGTTTTTCGAGTGGTGGTTTTTCGAGTGACAGTGAGGTCATGAGGGGGAGGCTGAAGGAAGGCCTGCGCCAGGTGAAGGCGGCCGTCGGCGCAGGCGGGATTTCGATGGTGGTGGAGGTGGCACCGTGGTCACGCATTCCGGAAGCACGAGCGCTGCTCGTTCCCCGCGACGACTGAACGCGCAGAGGCTGAACAAGCCACGCCCGGCGCTCGTCGAGGCGCACGGCGACGGCATCCCCCGTCTCGTCAACCGGCAGCGCGTCGCGACCGTGCGCGAGGAATGGCGGATCGTCGATCGCTGGTGGACGGAGGAGCCGGTCGACCGCCGCTACTTCGACCTCGTGCTCGAGACGGGTGAGAACACCGTCGTCTACCGCGACGGCGAGACGCATACGTGGTTCACCCAGCGGGCCTAAGCGATCTCGAAGCCGTGCCGAGGCATTGTGCCGCGCGGCCGTGAGGCTTGCAGAGCGGCGGCTCGGGCGAGTCAACGGCGCGGGCAGCAGAGCGAGAGGGCGCCCGTGGGGGAGCCCCGGGTCCCCCCACGTGAGCTATGTCGAGCTGCACGCGCACTCGGCGTACTCGTTCCTCGACGGCGCCTCGCTTCCCGAGGAGCTCGCCGCGCGCGCCGCCGAGCTCGGCTACGACGCGCTTGCGCTCACCGACCACGACGGTGTCTACGGGTCGCTCGAGTTCGCCCACGCCGCCAAGCTCCTCGGCCTGCGCGCCATCACCGGCGCCGAGGTCACGCTTGCCCTTGGCGTAGGCTCGACAGAGCGAGGGACCGGCTTTGCCGGGGCGGGCAGGGGCAGCCGCGCAGGAGCGGAGGTGCCGGCTTTGCCGGCGCCGGAGCGGGGCAGAGCCGCGCAGGAGCGGAGGTGCCGGCTTTGCCGGCGCCGGAGCGGGACATGCACACGTCACGCTTCTTTGCGAGAGCCGGCGCGGCTACGAGAACCTCTGCCGCATCCTCACCGACGCGCATGCGCGAACGAGGCCCGAGGGGCGCGAGCGGGACCTGCAGCCGCCCGCGACGAGCCTCGAGACCGTCGCCGCGCACGCCGAGGGGCTCGTCTGTCTCTCGGGCTGCGCCCGCACACGGCCTGGCCGTCGTCGACCCGAACGCCGCCGCCCGGCTCGCACGGGCCTTCCCGGGCTCGTTCTACGTCGAGCTCCAGCGGCCGTTCGAGCGCGGCGACGCCCGGCGCAACGCAGCCCTCGTCGAGCTTGCGGCGACGCTCGGCGTCCCGACCGTCGCGACCGGCGACGTGCATGCGCACCATCCGCGCCGGAGCCGCCTCCAGGACGCACTCGTCGCGATCCGGCAACCGCACCTCGCTCGACGGCTCCGAGCGCGAGCGGCGCGGCAACCACGAGTCGGTGCTCCTCCGCCGCAGGAGGCCGCCGAGCGGCTCCCGGCCGACGCAGCCGCCCGCACGCGCGAGGTCGCCGACCGCTGCGCCTTCGATCTCACCCAGGAGCTCGGCTACCGCTACCCCGACTTCTCCGACGGCCCCGACCCCGCCGACAACCAGCTGCACGGGCTCTGCGAGCGGGCGTTCGCCGAACGGTATGCCGGGGCGAACGGTCACAGGAAGCGCGCCCACGACCGACTGGAGTCCGAGCTGGCGCTGATCGCCCGGCTCGGCCTCGCCGGGTTCTTCCTGCTCCACTGGGAGGTGCTCGAGCTGGCCCGCGCCTGCGCGCTCGAGGTACGCGGCCCCGGCTCGCCCCGAAACGTGCTGCCGCCGGGCCGGGGGAGGGGGTCGAGCGTCGGCTCGATCGTCTGCTACCTGACCGGCCTTTCGCACGTCGACCCGGTCGAGGCGAACCTGTCGCTCGGCCGCTTCCTCAACGACGAGCTCGTCTCGGTGCCCGACATCGACCTCGACTTCCCCCGCGACATCCGCGAGAAGCTGATCGTCGCCGTCACCGAGCGCTACGGCCGCGAGCACGCCGCGCTCGTCGCCACCTTCTCGACCTACCGCAGCCGCGGCGCGATCCGCGACGTCGGCAAGGCGCTCGGTCTCCCGTTCGGCGAGCTCGAGCGGCTTGCCCGCGTCACCGACGGCTGGCACGCGACCGGCGTCGCAGATGAGCTCGACGGCGTCCCGGGGGACCATTCGGGCCCACGCTGGCAGGCCTTCCGCGAGCTGACCCGCGAGATCGCCGGCCTGCCGCGCCACCTCTCCCAGCACCCCGGCGGCATGGTGATCTCGAGCCGGCCGCTGATCGACCTCGTCCCGGTGCAGCCGGCCGCGATGGCCGGGCGCCAGATCTGCCAGTGGGACAAGGACTCCTGCTCCGACGCCGGCTTCCTCAAGATCGACCTGCTCGGGCTCGGAATGCTCTCCGCCGTCGAGGAGGCCGTCGACCTGATCGCGCGCCTGCACGACGAGTCGATCGACCTCTCACGCGTCCCGCTCGACGACCCCGAGGTCTACGCCGAGATCCAGGACGCCGACACGGTCGGCCTCTTCCAGATCGAGAGCCGGGCGCAGATGCAGAGCCTGCTCCGTACCCGGCCCGAGAACCTCGACGACCTGACCGTGCAGGTTGCGCTCGTCCGGCCGGGCCCGATCCAGGGCAAGGCCGTCCATCCGTACATCGAGCGCCGCCAGCGGCTGCGCGTCGACCCCGGCTTCACCTACCCGGTCGAACACGAGTCGCTCCGCGAGCCGCTCCGCGAGACGCTCGGCGTCGTCGTCTTCCAGGATCAGGTGCTCGACGTTGCGATGGCGGCCGCGAGGTTCAGCGTGGGGGAGGCCGAGGGCCTGCGCCGGGCAATGAGCCGCAAGCGCAGCGAGGAGGCGATCGAGGCCTTCCGGCCCCGCTTCGTCGAGGGCTGCCTCGGCAACGGGATCGACGAGAAGACGGCGCACGCGATCTACGACAAGCTGGTCGGTTTCTCCGGCTTCGGGTTCCCGAAGTCGCACGCCGCCGCCTTCGGCCTCCTTGCCTACCAGTCGGCGTGGCTTCGGCGCTACTACCCGGCCGAGTTCCTCTGCTCGCTCCTGAACGCCCAGCCGATGGGCTTCTACCCGCCCGCCTCGCTCGTCCGCGACGCGCAGCGGCGGGGAGTGAAGGTGCACCCGCCGCACGTGAACCTGAGCGGCGCCAGGTGCCTCGTCGAGGGCGATACCCCCGAGGACGGCGCCGTCCGGATCGGCCTCGGCTACATCCGCTCGGTCGGCGAGAGCGAGGCCGAGGCGCTCGCCGCCGACCAGCCCTACGCCGACATCGGCGACCTCGCCAGGCGCAGCACCGCCGGCAAGGACGCGCTCGAGGCGCTCGTCGCCTCGGGTGCCTGCGACGGCTGGGGGCCGAGGCGCGAGCTCCTCTGGCGCCTCGGCGTCACACCGCGCGGCGAAAACGCAGGCGGCGGCGCCCGCCAGCTCGCGCTTCCGCTCGAGCCGACCGCCGAGATCCCCGAGCTCCGCCCGCAGACCGACTGGGAGCTGATGCTCGCCGACTACCGCCACACCTCGATCTCGGTCGGCCGCCACCCGCTGGAGCTCCTCCGGCCGCACCTGCCGGAGCCTTGCGTTGCAAGCAACGAGCTCACCGGAGTCCCGCACGGCGCCCGGATCGACGTCGCCGGCCTGGCCGTCGCCCGCCAGCGCCCCTCGACCGCGAAGGGCATCGTCTTCATGCTCCTCGAGGACGAGCACGGCCAGATGAACCTGATCATCCCGCCGCCGTCTACGACGCCCACCGCGCGGTCGTGCGCGGCGAGCCGCTCCTGCTCGCCCGCGGCCGCTTCGAGCGGATCGGCCGCAACGAGAACGTCCTCGTCGAGGAGGTCGAGAGCCTCGGGCCGCTCGCCCGCGAGGCAGCGAACGACGCCGAGGTCCGGGCGGCGCTTCCGTCCGCCCATCACTTCGGCCACCGCTGAGCCGCGCTACGCTAACGGATGATCCTGTTCCCGTTCGCGCTGATCTGGATCGTTGTCGCGCTCGTCTGGATCCTCCGCAACAGCACGAACGAGCCCGAGTCGCCGGCGAGGGCCCGCCGCCGAAGCGGTTCCGCCCGAGGCCGCCGCGCCGTGATCCGGGCCTCAGCGGTTCTCGATCTCGATCCCGAACGGCGGCAGGCGCTTCGCGACGGCGCGGTTGAACTCCGCCTCGTACCGTTCGTCGACGCCTTCGGCGAGCGTGCGCATGTACGCGTCGCGGATGTCGGCGAGGATCTCCGTGCCCGTCTCGACCGCATCGATGTAGTCGCCGAACAGCTCCTCGGCCTCGTCCCGGTCGGCTCGGTTGTACGTGTCGTAGCGCTCGCCGGCCTCCTCGATCACGTCGCCGTGATCGCGCTCGAACAGGTCGAGCTGCCGCGAGATCACGTCGGCGAAGCGGGCGCGCCGGAAGATCATGCGAGCTCCCGGTACAGCTCGAGGTGCCGGGCCGCCGCCGCCTCCCAGGTCAGCTCCGAGCGCGCACGCTCGGCACCCGCGCGCGCCGCGGCGAGCGCCTGGGCGTCCGAGAGCAGCTCGCGGGCCGCCTCGGTCAGCGCCTCGACGTCGCCCGCAGGCACGACGCGGCCGGCGCCGTACCTCGCGATCGGCTCGGCCAGGCCGCCGACGTCGTAGGCGACGGCGGGGACGCCGGCGCCGAGCGCCTGCAGCAGCGCTCCCGACTGGTCGAGCTCGGCCTGGTACGGGAAGATCGCGATCGTCGCGTCCGAGAGCGCACGGTCGAGCTCGCTCGGCGTCAGGTACCCGAGCCGCCACTCGGTCCGGGGCGCGTCGCGCAGCTCGCCGAGCTCCATCGCCGGGTCGCCCGCGACGAGCAGCCTCGCATCGGGCAGGCGCTCGGTCACCGCGACCGCGTCGGCGAGCCCCTTGTACGGCCGGATCACGCCGAGGGCGAGAATCGTCTGACCGTCATCGGCCGGCTCGGCCTTGCTCGGGTAGACCGGATGCGAGATGACGACGGGCTCGATCCCGAGCTCGCCGAGAGCCTCGCGGCCGCGCTCGGTGTGCACGACCACCCGGTCGAACTTCCCGAGCAGCTTCTTCCACAGAGCGCGCTTGTCGGCCGTCCGGCGGGGCAGGAGGTCGTGCGCGGTGAACACCGCCGGGCTCCGGAAGCTCAGGTTGACGTCGACCTGCGGGAGCGCCAGCCACTGCAGGTGCAGGACGTCGGCCCGGATGCGAGAGAGCGCCCACGCGACGCCGAGATGCTCGCCCGCCTTCAGCGGGAGCCGCGCCCGCGAGCGGCGGAACAGCCGCGAGGAGAGCGGATAGAACCGCTCCACCCGCGCGTACCCGTCCGGCGGCGGCAGCTCGGCAAAACGGAAGTGCGACGTGGCCAGCTCGACGTCGGCGCCGGCGCGGGCAAGGGCGCCCGCGAGCTCGTGGTCGTACCACGGCGTGTAGGCGGGCGGATCGGCGATCACGACGCGCACGGTCGCCTACAGTAGAGCGAAGTGCTCGTCCGCACCTGGAACCTCTACAACGGCAACACGGTTCCGCGCGGGAGGCGCGCCCATCTGCGCGAGATGGTCGAGCTCGTCACCGCCGGCAAGCCGGATGTCGTCTGCCTGCAGGAGATCCCCGCGTGGGCTCTCGGGTCGCTGGCCGCCTGGAGCGGCATGCAGGCGCTGACGGCGCGCGCGAGGCGCCCGAAGCTCGGCCCGGCGCCGATCCCCGGCCGTTCGGCCGGGCGCTCGACGGCCCCGCACCACGGCAGGATCCGCTCCGCGTTCGCGGGGCAGGGCAACGCCGATCCTCTTCCCGACGGAGGCGAAGGTCCGGAGCCACAAGACGATCACCCTCAACACGAACCTGTTCTGCGAGGACCGCGGAAGGAGCTTCGGGCTCACGCCGAAGCAGATGGTCTGGTGGGAGCGGGAGCGGCGGGTGTGCCAGCCCGTCCAGTACGAGCTGCCGAGCCGCCAGCGGTTCCTGGTCGCGAACCTGCACGCCACGAGCACGCCCGACGTGCGGCTTCCCGACGCCGAGCTGCGCAAGGCGGTGAACTTCGTCATCCGGGGCTCCGAGCTCGAGGAGGCGCTGATCGTCGCGGGCGACTTCAACGTCACCCGCGATGCCTCGGCGACGATCCAGGAGCTGATGTCCAACCCGCCGGAGTCGAGATGGATGGCATCCGGCCCCCAGATCGACAACGTCCTCCTCCGCCGCGCGATCGCCACCTCGGTCCGCGTCTGGCCCGACGAGGAGCGCATGCTCAACGGCAGGCTCCTCTCCGACCACGCCCCGGTCGAGGTCCAGGTCGAGCTCCGCCCGAAGAGCTAGGCGTCCGCCGCGGTGCGCAGGCCGAGCTCCGGGCCGATCGGCTGGAGCGCGGCGATGACGTTCGCGATGTGCTCGTCGAGCTCGAGCCCGAGCAGCTCGGCGCCCGCATAGACCTCGTCGCGGTGGACGCCGGCGGCGAACGACGGCTGCTTCAGCTTCTTGCGCACCGACCTCGGCTCGAGCCCGTCGAGGCCGGTCGGGCGGACGAGCCCGCAGGCGTGCACGAACCCGGAGAGCTCGTCGCAGGCGAAGAGCGTCTTCTTGAGCGGCGTATCGCGCGGCATCGCGAGGTGCTCGGCGTGCGAGAGCACGGCCTCGATCACGATCTCCGGGTAGCCGAGCTCGCGCAGGATCGGCGCGCCGTCCTGCGGGTGCTTGTCGAGTGTCGGGTGGATCTCGTAGTCGAAGTCGTGCAGCAGCGCCGTCACGCGCCACAGCTCCTCGTCCTCGCCGAGCTTGCGCGCATAGAGCGCCGTCGAGGCCTCGACCGCGAGCGCGTGGCGCAGCAGCGCCTCGCTCTTCGTGTACTCGGTGAGCGTCTGCCCAGGCCTGTTCGCGAGTCGGGTCCAAGGCGGCCGGTACGATACCGCCGCCTTGTCGACTACTGTCGCCAGTGAGGCTGCCGTGGAGTCGTTCGTGATCGAGGGGGGACGCCCTCTCAACGGACCCATCCGGGCCGCCGGAAACAAGAACGGCGCGCTGCCGATGCTGGCGGCGTGCGTGCTCACCGACGAGCCGGTCGTGCTCGAGCAACATCCCGCGCATCCGCGACGTCGACACGATGCTCGGCCTGCTCGCCGATCTCGGCGCCGACGTCGAGTGGCAGGGCGAGAACGAGGTGCGCGTCCACGCCGCGGACATCTCGAAGACCGAGGTCGACGAGGAGCTCTCCGACCGCATCCGCGGCTCGTTCCTGCTCGCCGGCCCGCTGCTCGCGCGCTACGGGCACGTACTGCTCTCGCCGCCGGGCGGCGACTTCATCGGCCGGCGCCCGCTCGACACCCACGTCCACGCGTTCCAGCAGCTCGGCGCCGAGGTCTCGGTCGGCCGGCGCTTCGAGCTGCGCGCCGAGCGGCTGGTCGGCAGGCGGATCTTCCTCGACGAGGCCAGCGTGATGGGAACCGAGAACGCCGTCATGGCCGCGACCTTCGCGGAGGGCGAGACCGTGCTTGATCAACGCCGCGTGCGAGCCGCACGTCCAGGACCTCTGCCGCTTCCTCGTCTCGCTCGGCGCCCGGATCGACGGGATCGGCTCGAACGTGCTGCGGATCGACGGCGTCGAAGGAGCTCGCAGGCGGCGCGCACCGGATCGGCTCCGAGCACATCGAGGCGGCCAGCTTCATCGGCCTCGCCGCCGTTACCGGCGGTGACGTCACGGTCGAGGACATCGAGCCCGACGACTTCGTCTCGATCCTGGCGGCGTTCGAGCGGCTCGGGATCGAGGTCGAGGTGGGGGAGAGCGAGCGTTCGTGTCCCGCCCGGGCAGGAGCTCGTCATCCGCGACGATCTCGGCGATCAGATCCCGAAGATCGAGGACGGCCCCTGGCCGGCGTTCCCGGCCGACCTGACCTCGATCGCCCTCGCGGTCGCGACCCAGGCGACGGGGACGATCCTGATCTTCGAGAAGATGTTCGAGAACCGCCTGTTCTTCGTCGACAAGCTCGTCCGCATGGGCGCGCGGATCATCCTCTGCGACCCGCATCGCGCCGTCGTCAGCGGCCCGGCGCAGCTCCACGGCGAGCGGCTCGAGAGCCCGGACATCCGCGCCGGCATGGCGATGCTGATCGCCGCGCTCTGCGCGGAGGGCACCTCGGTGATCGGGAACATCGGCCAGATCGACCGCGGCTACGAGCGCATCGACGAGCGCCTGCGCGCGCTCGGCGCCTCGATCGAGCGTCTCGGCAGCTAGCGCGTCGATCGCGCCGGGCCCGAGGCGGGCACGTCGGCCTCCTGCAAGCCTCCGCCTCCGACCGCTGGGCTAGGCTCACGGGCAGTGGGAGCAACAGGGACGGACGGGGCGAAGGTGAGCGTGCGTATCGGCCTCGGCGAGGGAGGCGGTGCTGTGGCCAGCGGCCTGCCGGTGCTCGACCACCTCGTCGGCGAGCTTGCCCGGACGGCCAGGTTGCAGCTCTCGCTCGAGGTCGCTCCCGACGCCGTCGACCGGGCGGTGGCGACTGCGGGCCGGGCGCTCGGCGACGGGCTCGCGGCGCTTCTGCGCGCTCCGGGCGCCTCGGGGTACGGCTTCGCGTGGCTTCCCTGCGACGAGGCGCTCGCCGGGGCCGTGCTCGAGGTCACCGACCGCCCGTTCGTCGCATCCAACGTCGACTTCTCGGGTCAGCGTGTCGGCGGTCTCGGGAGCGACGTCGTCGCCCGCTTCCTCGAGGAGCTGTCGGCCGGGGCGGGAATCAACGTCCATATCCGCGTCCTCGAGGGCAAGGATCCCCAGAACGTGCTGCGCGCGATCTTCAAGGCGCTCGGCGCGGCCATCGGTCAGGCGTGCCGAACGCCGGAAGGAGGACAGGGATGAGCAAGCAGGTCGTGCGGACCGAGGGCGCGCCCGCGCCGTTCCAGGGTGCGCCGTACAACCAGGCGATCGTCGCCAACGGGTTCGTGTTCGTCGCCGGGCAGCTCGGCCTCGAGCCGGGCGCGACGGAGGTCGTCGCAGGCGGCATCGGGCCGCAGACCGAGCAGGTGTTCGCGAACCTGCGCGCGATCCTGGAGGCCGCGGGGTCATCGCTCGACGCGGTCGTCAAGACGACCGTCTTCCTGCGCGACCTCGACGACTTCTCGAGCATGAACGAGGTCTACGCGAGCCACATCGGCGCGACGCCTCCTGCACGCTCGACGGTCGAGATCGGCCGCCTGCCGGCAGGCGGCGCTGGTCGAGATCGAGGCGATCGCGGCCCTGTAACCGGCCTCCGGCGGCTGCGTGGTGGAATAGCGCTCGTGAAGGCGATCGAGGACTACGTCCGCTCGCTCGGGCTCGATGCGTACGTCGTCGGCGGCGCAGTGCGCGACGAGCTGCTCGGGCGGGAGTCGAAGGACGCCGACTTCCTCGTTGCCGGGGTCGACGCCGCCGGGCTGCGCGCGGCTCTCTCAGAGCACGGGCGGGTCGAGGAGCTCGTCGTCGCCGGACGGCCGGTCGGGATGCGGCTCTTCCCTCGCGACCGCGGGCTGCGGGCGCTCGCGCCGGCCGGAATCGAGTTGCGCCGCCCCGGCTCGAGCGCTCGACCGGGCCGGGCCGACACGACTTCGAGATCGTCGTCGACCCGTCGGCGAGCGTCGAGGACGATCTCGGGCGGCGCGACTTCACGATCAACGCGATGGCGCGTCGCCTCTCCGACGGTGAGCTGTTCGACCCGTTCGGCGGCCGGTCGGCGCTCGAGCGCGAAGGTGCTCCGGACGGTCTCGCCGCGCAGCTTCGAGGAGGATCCGCTCCGGCTCGTCCGCGGGCTTCGCTTCGTCTCCCAGCTCGGGCTCGACCCCGACGAAAGCACGCTGAGCCAGATGCGTGAGAACGCCGCCGGGGTCGCGCTCGTCTCGGGTGAGCGGATCGGCGGGGGTCTCGCCGACGACGGCCTGGGTGAGCTCTCGAAGCTGCTCCTCGGCCGCGAACCGAGGAAGGCGCTCAGGATCGCGCGGGACACGGGCGTCCTCGTGGCGGTGCTTCCCGAGTACGGCCCGGCGATCGGGTTCGACCCGGAGTCCGCGGATCACACGATGACGCTCGACGAGCACATCTTCGCCGTCGTCCAGGCCGCGGCCGATGCCGGCGCCCCGCTGCGCGTGCGCCTCGCGACGCTCATGCACGACCTCGGCAAGGCAGCTCCGGTCGCGGGTGAGAGCCACGCGGCGACGGGCGCACGCCTCGCCGCCGGAGCCCTCCGCCGGCTGCGCTACCCGACCGAGCTGCGGGAGCGGGTCGAGCACATCGTCCGCTTCCACCCGTTCCAGCTCGGCGACGGCGACGCGCTCGAGGCCCGGCGCCTGCTCGCCCGACACGGTGACGGGCTCACGTTCGATCTCCTCGACCACTGGGACGCCGACCTGCGCGGGCGCGACATCAGCGAGCGGACGGCGGCGAAGCTCGCCCGCGTCGCACTCTTTCGGGCGACGGTCGCCGAGGAGGTCGGAAGCCCGCATCGACTCTCCGATCTCGCGGTCGACGGCAACGACCTGATCGAGCTCGGCTACGAGCCCGGCCCGGAGCTCGGCCGCGCCCTCCGCGACCTGCTCGACGAGGTCGTCGACCGGCCGAGCCTGAACGACCGGGAGGCGCTGCTCGCCCGGGCCGAGGAGCTCCTGCACGCGTGATCCGCTGGCATGCGCCGGGCCCGTACGTCGTCGCTTTCACGACGCGTGAGGGCGGCGTCAGCGCGGGCGAGTACGCATCGCTGAATCTGGGAAGCCGATCTGACGATCCGGCGCGGATCGCCGAGAACCGCCGCCTCGCCTGCGCCGAGCTCGGGCTCGATTCCGCCTTGCTCGCGGTCAACCGGCAGCGGCACACCGCCGTCGTGCATCGTGCACGCGCCGGGGGCCGGGTCGAGATCGGCGACGCGCTCTGGAGCGACGAGCCGGGAGTGCCGCTGCTCGCGCTTGGCGCCGACTGCGTGCCGATCGCGATCGTGGCGACCTCCGGCGAGCCGACGCTCGCGGTCGTCCATGCCGGCTGGCGCGGGCTCGCCGGCGGGGTCGTCGCGGCAGCCGTCGCCGCTCTCGGCGGCGGACGCACGGCCGCCGTCGTCGGTCCCTCGATCGGCCCGTGCTGCTACGAGGTCGGGCCCGAGGTCTCCGGGCAGTTCGCCGAGGACCTGACGCGCGACGGGATCCTCGACCTCTGGCAGTCGTCCGAGCGCGCGCTCCGCGGCGCGGGGGTCGAGGCGGTCGAGCGGCTCGACCTCTGCACCCGCTGCAACCCCGAGCGGTTCTTCTCCTATCGACGGACGGGCGCGCCGCACGGCGCGCAGGGCGTGATCGGTGCTGTCGCCGTCTGAGGTGCGCAGCCGCTACGAGCGCGTGCGGGCCGAGGTCGGGCCCGCGGTGACGGTCGTCGCCGCGACCAAGTACGTGTCGGTCGCGGACATGGCGGCTCTGGTCGAGGCCGGCATCGAGGTGGTGGGCGAGAACCGCGCGCAGGATCTCGAGGCGAAGCACGCCGTCTACGGCGACGCGTTCCGCTGGCACTTCATCGGGCGGCTGCAGTCGAACAAGGTGAAGGTCGTCAACCGCTGCTGCGAGCTCGTCCACTCGCTCGACTCGCAGTCGGCCGCCGCGCGGCTCGAGATCCCGGCGCTCCTCCAGGTGAACCTCGCCGGTGAGGCGACGAAGGGAGGCGTCGAGCCGGCGGAGATCTCCGAGTACCTCCGCTACGACGTCCGCGGCCTCTCCGACGATGCCGCCGGCCGGCGCCCCGGAGGACTCGCGCCGATGGTTTCGCCGCCTCCGCGAGCTCGGCGCGGAGCACGGCCTGGCCGAGCTCTCGATGGGCACGACCCAGGACTACCGCGTCGCCGCCGAGGAGGGCGCGACGATGATTCGAGTCGGCAGTGTCCTCTTCCTGTAGCGGCTGGGTTTACGATCCATCACGATGAGCTTCGGGGACCTCTGGAACAGGACGCTCGTGTACTTCGGCATCGCCGAGGAGGACGAGGACTACTACGAGGACGACGAGACCTATGCGCCGGAGGAGTCGCTCGAGCAGAGCTACCGCGAACGGCCGAACGTCCGCCGCCTGACGCCCAGGCGGCGTCGCAGGGGTTCGACGACTGGACCGAGTCGGAGGACGTTCCGGCGGCCGCGCCCGACCCCGGCCCCGGTGCCTTCCCCGCGAGCCTCGTCCTCGCGCTCGACGCGCTCGACGCGCCACATCGAGGCCGTGCCGAACCCGAGCTCGGTCCGCGTCCATCTCGTCCTGCCGCGGAGCTTCAACGACGCGCAGCAGATCGCGGACAAGTTCAAGCACTCGATCCCGGTGATCCTCAACCTGCAGAGCGCCGACGCCGAGCTGTCGAAGCGGCTGATCGACTTCGCGAGCGGGCTCACCTACGCGCTCGACGGCGGCATGCAGCGCGTCGCGGACAAGGTGTTCCTGCTCACGCCGCGAAACGTCGAGGTGAGCGCCGAGCAGCGCGCCCAGCTGCTCGAGCGCGGCGGCTTCTACAACCAGGCGTAGAGCGCCTGCCTGACGAGCTGCTCGCGCAGTAGGAATACGCCGATCCGAACCGAAAGCGGGCGACGATGGTCCTCGACGCGGTCACAACGGCCACGAGCTTCATCGACGTCTTCATCAGCGTCTACATCCTCGTGATCCTCGTCTACGTCCTCACGTCGTGGATCCGGCTGCCGTACTCGTTGAACCCGGTCCAGCGCTTCCTGAACGATGTCTGCGACCCGTATCTCGGGCTCTGGCGGCGGATCCTGCCGATGTCGGGCCGCTCGATCTCTCGCCGATCGCCGGCATTCTCGGCCTGGTCGTCCTGCGGGAGGTTCTCAATACGTTGCTGAACCAGCTCACTAGGGAAAGGAGAGCCATGTCATACACACCGGTCGAGCTGAGACACGTGAAGGTCGGGCGCAGCCTCTTCGGCTACAACCGCGCGACCGTCGAGCAGCTGATGGAGGAGGTCGCCGAGAGCTTCGAGGCGACCTGGCGCGAGCGGGGCGAGCTCGCCGACAAGGTCGAGGGGCTCGAGAAGCAGCTCGGAGAGCTGCGCGGGCGGGAGCATCTCCTGACCCAGACGCTCGTTGCTGCCGAGCAGGCCGCGAGCGACGTACGCGAACGGGCGCGCCGCGAGGCCGAGGCGATCCTCTCAGAGGCCCATCATGAGTCGCGGGCGATCGGGCGGGCGGCCCACGTCCAGCGCGAGACGCTGCTGATCGAGTCCCGCCGGATCGAGGCCATGCTCCGCGCGGCGCTCGGGGTGGTCGAGGAGGGCAGGACGCCGTCCGCTCCGCCTGCGACGAGGCGGGGGGTTACCGCGGCGGGCGATCCGGTACCTGTCGAGCTTCCGCCGGTGCTCGACGACGAGCCCGGGATCGCGGGCGCGGCGTCCGAGTCTTGGCTCCGCGAGGACACGCGTGAGTTCGAGCCGATCAGCCTGACGCCGGCTGCCGAGCCGCCCGGAGCCGAGGTCGAGGTCGAGCAGGAGCCGCTGCCGGAGCCTCACCGCCTGCCGGAGCCCGTGCAGGTCGAGGAGCCGCTGCCGGAGCCGGTGCTCGAGCGCGTCCCCGGGCGCGAGTCTCGCGACTTCGACTGGGGCGAATAGGGCGCGTAGACTGAAGATGTGTACGCCTCGACCCGGCTCGAGCTTCGTGTCGTGCCCGGCTCCACCAGGCCCGGCGTCGTGGGACGGCACGGCGATTCCTGGAAGGTCCGGGTCGCTGCCGCGCCCGAGGACGGGCGGGCCAACGATGCCGTCATCCGGCTCCTTGCGGAGACGCTCGACCTTCGCCGTCGCGATGTCACGATCGTCTCCGGGCACGGGGCGCGCGACAAGATCGTGACGCTCCAGGGCATCTCCGCGGACGAGCTGGCTGTGCGCCTCGAGTCGGCCGCCGTCAGCGGCGGTCGGAGATGAACGAGACCGAGGCCGCCGAGTTCCGGACGCTGCTCGAGGAAGAGCGCGACCGCCTGTGCGGTGCCCTCGCCGCGATGCGCGAGGATGGCCAGAGGAAGATGGAGGACGAGGTCGGCGTCCCCGGAGGCGTCGGCGCGGACACCGCGTCTTTCACCTTCGAGCGGGAGCTCGGAACGGGCCTCGAGGAGGGAGCCCAGCAGACGCTCGCCCAGATCGACCACGCTCTCGAGCGGATCGACGAGGGCACCTACGGAACGTGCGAGCGCTGCGGCAAGGCGATCGGCCGCGAGCGCCTGCTCGCGCGGCCCGCCGCAACCCTGTGCATCGACGACCAGAGGGTGGCTGACCGTGGCTGACGAAGCTGCGCCCCCTCGGCCCGACGTGCGCGTCGGCTCCTCGACGCACGGTCTCGCACCGGTGTCGATCGCCGAACGCTCGCTTGGGGCCGGCCCCTGGCAGTGGTTCGGCCTGGCCGCGGTCGTTGGTGCGGCAATCGCGGGAGACCAGCTCACCAAGCACGTCGTGACAAGCCGGCTCGCGCTCGACGAGTCCTCGCACGTGATCGGCCCACTCTCGATCCATCGCGTCGAGAACTCGGGGATCGCCTTCGGCCTCTTCACCTCCGCCACCGCCGCCGTGATCGTGCTGACGACGATCGCCGTCGTCTGGATGCTCGTGTACTTCGCGCGTTCCGGCGCCCGCCATCCGGTGATCCCCGCCGCGCTCGGCCTGCTGATCGGCGGCAGCCTCTCGAACCTCGTCGACCGCGTGCGGCTCGGTCACGTCACCGACTTCATCTCCTTCGCCTGGTGGCCCGCGTTCAACCTCGCCGACAGCTTCATCGTGATCGGGGTCTGCATCCTGCTGTATGCGCTACTCGGCTCCGACCGACGGCCGAAGCGGGCACGCCGCCCGCTCGACGTCGCCGCGCGTTAGCGCTTCTCCGTCGGGGCGGTTTCGGGCCTGTGGCCCGTTTCGGGACTGTGGCCCTAGGTGCGACCCGTCGCGGGAGCGCCGGGGGGCGAAGCGCGTCAGGGCCGGAGCCTCGCCTCCACCGCCGCCCGCACCGCCGCCCGCACCGCCGCCCGCACCCCCACCCAGTAAGGGTGGGGCCGCGGCCCCGCCGCCCTCGAGGGCGATGCTAGCCGGGCCTGCCCCGGGGATTGCGGCGACACTGTGACGGTTGAGTGAGATACGCGAAACGGTGTTGGACGTCCCGGCCGAGGCTGCCGGAGACAGGCTGGACGTCTTTCTCGCAGGTCACCTCGGCTCGCGCGCCGCGGCGGCCCGGGCGGTCGAGCGCGGCGCCCTCGTCGACGGACGCGCCCGCCCGCGCAGCTACCGCCTCGAGGGCGGCGAGCGCATCGACGTGCCGGGCACCGAGGAGGTCGCTCCGCCGCCGGTCGAGGGGCCCCCGCCCGCCATCGTCTGGGAAGACGAGCATCTGGCCGTGGTCGACAAGCCGGCCGGTCTTGTCGTGCACCCGGGCGCAGGGCGAGCGAGCGGGACGCTCGTCGATCGCCTCGCCGGGATCGTCGCCGGCGGCGAGCCCGGGCGTCCGGGGATCGTGCACCGGCTCGATCGCGATACCTCCGGGCTGATGGTCGTCGCCAGGTCGGAGGAGTCACACCGGCGGCTCGCAGCGCTTGTGCGCCGGCGTGCGCTCGAGCGCACGTACACCGCGCTCGTCCAGGGCAGTCCGGCATCTCGCAGCGGGCGCATCGAGGCGGCGATCGGGCGCGACCGGAGCGATCCGGTCAGGTTCTCGCTCGACACCGACACACCGCGGGATGCGATCACGCATTTCGAGGTGGTCGAGGCGCTCGGTGACCACGCGCTCCTTCGCGTCCGGCTCGAGACGGGGCGGACCCATCAGATCCGCGTCCATCTCGCGGCGATCGATCTTCCCGTCGTCGGCGACTCCGTCTACGGCGTGCACGAGCCGCGGCTCGGCCGGCAGTTCCTCCATGCCTCGCGGCTTGCCTTTCCCCATCCGTTCACCGGCGAGATCGTCGAGGTCGCCTCGCCTCTTCCGCCGGAACTGGCTGCGTACCTCGCCGCCCTTCGCTGAGGGCGCTCGCTGGCGGCCCGTTGCCGGTACCATGGCGACGCTTCCGTTCCTCGACCCGGCGGACGATCGAGGTGGACGGTGGCCGGTCCTCGTGCCGGTCCCGCCGAGGCACCGCCGGTGGACTTCCAAACCGAACCGAAAGGGGCTCACATGCCCGTTGTCTCCATGAAGGAGCTGCTGGAGGCCGGCGTTCACTTCGGCCACCAGACGCGCCGCTGGAACCCGAAGATGAAGCGCTTCATCTTCACCGAGCGCGGCGGCATCTACATCATCGACCTGCAGCAGACCCAGGCCCTGCTCGACGAGGCGTACGATGTCGCCCGCAACATCGCGCAGCGGAACGGCTCTGTGCTGTTCGTCGGTACCAAGAAGCAGGCCCAGGACGCCGTGGCCGGCGAGGCCGCACGCGTGGGCATGCCCTATGTGAACCATCGCTGGCTCGGCGGCCTGCTCACGAACTGGCGCACGATGTCCGACCGGATCCAGCGCCTGCACGAGCTCCGCTCGCTCCGTGAGGAGTCCCAGCTCGACCTCCTTCCGGCCAAGGAGCGCATCGCGATGCTCGCCGAGCTCGAGAAGCTCGAGGCGAACCTCGGCGGCGTTGCCGACATGCGCCGTCAACCGGATGCCGTGTTCATCGTCGACCTGCGCAAGGAGCAGCTCGCGGTGCGCGAGGCCCGCCGGCTCGGGCTGCCCGTGATCGCACTCGTCGACACGAACTGCGACCCGGACGAGGCCGACTACGTGATTCCCGGCAACGACGACGCGATCCGCTCGTGCTCGCTGGTCGTTCGCGCGATCGCCAACGGGATCGAGGCCGGCAAGCAGAAGGTGACCCAGGCCGACCTGGCCGCCCGGGCCGCCAAGGCCGAGGAGGCACCGCCCGCGGAAGCTGCCGCGGAGCCCGCCGCCGAGCCGGAGCCCGAGGTGGCTCCCGCCGCTGCGAGCGAGCCGGCGCCCGAGGCTGCGGCCGAGGGCGAGGTCGCGGAATGACCGACATCAGTGCCGCCATGGTCAAGCAGCTCCGCGACGCGACGAGCGCGGGGATGATGGACTGCAAGCGTGCGCTCGAGCAGACCGAGGGCGACTTCGACGCCGCGGTCACGCTCCTGCGCGAGAAGGGGATGGCATCGGCCCTGAAGCGCGCCGACCGCGAGACGACCGAGGGGCTCGTTCTGACACGCGTCGAGGGCTCAGTCGCGGCGATCGCCGCGGTGGGCTGCGAGACGGAGCCCGTCTCGAAGAACGACGACTTCCGTGCCTTCGCCGACGCCGTCCTCGCGACCGTCTTCGAGAACGGCGAGTCGGGCGACCTCGAGGAGCAGCGCGTCGACCTCACCGCGCGGCTTGGCGAGAACATCCAGGTCGTCGGCTCCCGGCGCCTCACCGCCGGCGACGGCGAGATCGTCGCGGCCTACGTGCACCCACCGGCGAACAAGATCGGCGTCGTCGTGCAGGGCAAGGGGACGCCGGAGATGGCCCGGCAGCTCGCGATGCACATCTCGTTTGCCAGGCCGACGTACACGACGCGGGACGAGGTCCCGGCGGAGCTCGTATCCGCGGAACGCGAGATCCTCGCCAAGCAGCCGGACATCGAGTCGAAGCCGGCTGAGGTCCGTGAGAAGATCGTCGAGGGGATGATCAACAAGCGCTTCTTCGCCGAGTCGGTCCTGAACGAGCAGTCCTGGATCCATGACGCGGCGCTGACGGTCGCCAAGGCGCTCGCCGACGGCGGCTTCGAGCTCGCCGACTACGCCTGGTACTCGGTCGGCTGATGGCGGCCGCGCCGCAGCCGCGCGGCGAGCCGGCTCCGGTCTTTCGCCGGGTACTGCTCAAGCTCTCGGGGGAGGCGTTGATGGGCTCGGCCGAGTTCGGGCTCGACGCGGGGACGATCGACACGCTCGCGCGGGAGCTCGTGGCGGTCCACGGGACCGGTGTCGAGCTCGCGCTCGTCATCGGCGGCGGCAACGTGTACCGCGGGATGAAGGCCACGGCGGCCGGGATGGACCGCGCGACCGGCGACTACATGGGCATGCTCGCGACGGTGTTCAACTCGCTGGCGGTCCAGGAGGCGCTCGAGCGCAACGGCGCGGATACCCGGGTTCTCTCGGCGCTCGACGTGCGAGAGGTCGCAGAGCCGTACATCCGCCGCCGGGCGATCCGGCATCTCGAGAAAGGACGTGTCGTCATCTTCGCGGCGGGCACCGGAAACCCGTACTTCACCACCGATACAGCCGCGGCTCTGCGCGCGCTCGAGATCGACGCCGAGGCGATCCTGATGGCCAAGAACGGCGTCCGTGGTGTCTTCGACGGCGATCCGCGAACCAGCCCGTCGGCGGCGTTCCTGCCGGCGCTGACCCACTTGCAAGCGATCGAGCAAGGGTTGAGAGTGATGGATACGACGGCGCTCTCGCTCTGCATGGACAACAATCTTCCCATCCACGTCTTCGAGCTCGCATCCGGCAACATCGGGCGGGTTGTCGCGGGGGAGAGCGTCGGGACGCTGATCTCGACCCCGATCGAAGGAGGACGCGCGTGACCGCAATCGACGACTTCGTCGCCGACGCTACCCAGCGGATGAACAAGTCCGTGGAGGCGACCCACGAGCACTTCAACTCGGTGCGCACGGGTCGCGCCTCGGCCGCGTTGCTCGACCGGATCCAGATCGACTACTACGGGACGCCGTCGCCGCTCAAGAACATCGCCACGATCAACGTGCCGGAGCCGCGGATGCTGACGATCCAGCCGTTCGACCCGTCGGTGATGAAGCAGATCGAACGGGCGATTCTCGAATCGAATCTCGGCCTCACCCCGTCGAACGACGGAAAGATCATCCGCCTGCCGATCCCGCAGCTCACCGAGGAGCGGCGCAAGGAGCTCGTGAAGCAGGTCCGGCACCTGGCCGAGGAGGGGCGGGTCGCGGTGCGCAATGTGCGGCGCGACGTCATGCGGCATCTCGAGGAGCTCGTCAAGAACGGCGAGGTCGGCGACGACGAGGAGCGGGCCGCCGAGGGGCGCGTGCAGAAGCTGACCGACGATCATGTCCAGCAGATCGACGAGCTCCTCAAGCGCAAGGAAGCCGAGATCATGGAGGTCTAGTAGGACCTTCTCCGCCCGCGCGAAAAAGGTGACGAGACGACCCGGATGAAGCTGCTTTCGCGGATATGGACGCTCGCGCGTGTTCGGCCTGTGGTCGAGGGTGATCTGCCGGAGGTTGCGGAGACGGTCGCGATCATCATGGACGGCAACGGGCGTTGGGCCCGCCAGCGGGGCCTGCCGACCGTGTTCGGCCACCGGGCCGGCACGCGGGCGCTGCGGCGGACCGTGGAGGCTGCGATCGACCTGGGGATCAGGCACATGGTCGTCTACGCGTTCTCGACCGAGAACTGGTCGCGCCCTCAGGACGAGGTGGACGCGCTGATGGAGCTCTTCGGTGAGACGATCGAGCGCGAGCTGCCGGATCTCGCCGAGCAGGGTGTCCGCGTGCGTTTCATCGGGCGCCGCGATCGAGCGCCCGAGGCGTTGCGGCGCCGGATGGACTCGATGGAGGACCGGACCGAGCTGAACACCCGGCTCGGTCTCTGGATCGCGTTCGACTACGGCGGCCGCGCCGAGCTCGTCGAGGCGGCGCGCCGGATCGCGGACAGTGGGCTCGACCCCCGTGAGATCGACGAGAACGTCGTCGCCGCGAACCTCTACGCACCGGAGCTGCCCGATCCGGATCTCCTGATCCGCACGAGCGGCGAGCTTCGCGTCTCGAACTTCATGCTGTGGCAGCTCGCGTATGCCGAGCTCGTGTTCGTCGACCGGCTCTGGCCGGACTTCGACGAGCGCGATCTCCGCGCCGCGCTCGCGGAGTATGCGAAGCGGCGGCGGCGGTTCGGCGGCAGATGAACAACGTCGTCTCGCGCCTGGCCGTCGCCGTGCTGGCGATCCCGATAGTGCTCGGCGCGATCTACCTGGGCGGCTGGTGGCTGTTCGCGCTCGTCGCGGTGGCGGCGGTGCTCGGGCTGCACGAGTTCTGGC
The DNA here is from genome assembly GCA_963743675.1 of uncultured Actinomycetota bacterium. Classification (GTDB taxonomy): domain Bacteria; phylum Actinomycetota; class Thermoleophilia; order Gaiellales; family Gaiellaceae; genus PALSA-600. The sequence goes on along the minus strand of CAVURE010000021.1, from coordinate 72,916 downwards.
TGCTCGCGAAGCCGCTCGCGCCGCTCGCGCCGGCCGGGTACGTGGGCGCGCTCCTCGCTCTCGTGGGCGCGGAGCTCTCGGGTGTCGGCTGGATGGTCGGCGGCGTCCTGACCTCGCTCGCGCTCGCGTTCCTGCTCAAGGGCATCTCGGCGACGAGGCAGGCGCCGACAGCGTCGATCTCGGCGACGGTGATGGGCTCGGTGTGGATCGGGTTCGGGCTCGCGTTCATGCTGCTTCTGCGGGACATCCCGGCGGAGGGACGGCTGGCTGCCTTCACGGTCGTCCTCGCCGTCTGGGCGGGCGACACGCTGGCCTACGTGGGCGGGCGGCTCCTCGGCCGGCACCGGATGGCACCGAACACCTCACCGGGAAAGACGTGGGAGGGGTTCGTCTTCGGAACCGCGGCGACGGTGTTCGTGACCTTCGTCGCTCTCTACAAGCAGCACTTCCTGACGATCGGCGAGTCGATCGCGCTCGGCATCGTCCTCGCGATCGCTGCGCCCGCCGGAGACCTCTTCGAGTCGATGCTGAAGCGCGACGCCGGCGTGAAGGATGCGGGCTCGCTCCTCGGCGGCCACGGCGGCATGCTCGACCGCCTCGATGCGCTCCTCTTCGCCGCGCCCGCGGCGTACTTCTGCATCGTCGCCTTCGGCTACCGCTGAGGAGAGTCCGGACGCCACGGCGTGGAGCCAGGCGCCGAGGCGTGGTGCCAAGGCGTGGTGCCAGGCACCGTGACGAGACTGTGACAGCTTGGCGGCAAGAGTGGAGACTCATGCCGGGAGCGACGTTTGGCGCTAGCCGGTACGGCTGCGCTGGGTGCCACGCCTCGGCCGACTTGAAGGATGCGATTTGCAGCAACTTCGCTTGGTGCCGCGGGGCAGCGACGGTCCCTGGCGCACCGCATCGAGCTTGCCGGCCGCCAGGGGTGGTCCCTGCCGAGCGGAGGCCCTCCGTGGTGCCAGGCACCGCAGTTCGGCCCGGCGCTGCGGTTGGCGGGAGGCCGGTTCGGCGGGAGGTCCCGCCGCTACGCTGGAGGGGTGAAGCGGATCGCCCTGCTCGGCGCGACCGGCTCGATCGGGCGCCAGGCGATCGAGGTGATCGACGCGCATCCGGAGCTCGAGCTCGTGGCCGCCACGTCGGGGTCTCAGCCGATCGACGGCCTGGCGGCGTTGACGCAGACCGGGGGAGACCCAACCGAGCTGCTCGACCGGGCCGAGCCGGACATTGTCCTCAACGCCGTCGTCGGCTTCGCCGGCCTCGTGCCGACGATGTGGGCGCTCGAGCACGGCGTCACGCTCGCACTCGCGAACAAGGAGAGCCTCGTCGCCGCCGGCGAGCTCGCCCTCCGGGCGAGGGCACGCGGCCGGGGCGACCTGATCCCGGTCGACAGCGAGCACTCCGCGATCTTCCAGTGCGCGCTTCACGGCGAGCCCGAGAGCATCGTGCTCACCGCGAGCGGCGGGCCGTTCCGGGGTCTCACCGCCGACGAGCTCGGCGCCGTGACGCCGGAGGAGGCGCTCGCCCACCCGACCTGGACGATGGGGCCGAAGATCACCATCGACTCGGCGACCCTCGCGAACAAGGGCCTCGAGGTGATCGAGGCACATTTCCTCTTCGGCATCCCCTACGACCGGATCGAGGTCGTCGTCCACCCGTCGTCGATCGTGCACGGGCTCGTCCGCTTCCGCGACGGCGCCGCGATCGCGCACCTCGGGAACCCCGACATGCGCGTCCCGATCTCCTACGCGCTGACCTACCCCGATCGCGCCGCGACGCCCGTCCCTCGGCTCGAGCTGCACACGCTCGAGTTCCACGCGCCGGATGCCGACACGTTCCGCATGCTGCCGCTCGCACGCGAAGCCGGGGAACGAGGCGGCACCTACCCCTGCGCATACAACGCCGCCAACGAGGTCGCGGTGCGAGCCTTCCTCGAAGGGCGGCTCGGCTTCCTCGACATCCCCACGGCGGTCGAGGACGTCCTCGACCGCGTCGACGGCTCGGCCGCCCGCGACCTCGCCGAGCTGGTCGAGGCCGACCGCCGCGCCCGGGAGCTGGTCCCGGTCGGATGAGCATCGGCGCCGCAATCCTCGCTCTCGCCGTCCTCGTGCTCGTCCATGAGGCGGGCCATTTCTTTGCCGCCCGCGCGGTGGGGATGCGGCCACGGAAGTTCTACATCGGCTTTCCGCCCGCGATCGTGAAGCGCGTCCGCGGCGGCGTCGAGTATGGGATCGGTGCGATCCCGCTCGGCGGCTACGTGAAGATCCCGGGCATGCACCGAGCCGCACCGGGCGACCTCCGGGGCAGCTTGAAGCCGGAGCAGCAGGAGGCGCATGCGGCCGACCTCGACGAGCTCGACGACGCCCTCGAGCGGGGCGACGAGGCCTCGGCCCGCACCGTGCTCGCCCGTCTCGAGCCCGACCTCGGCGACAACCGGATGTTCTCCGAGCACGAGGGCTCGCTCGCGTCGGACGCCTACTGGCGCCAGAAGACCTGGAAGCGCATCGTCGTGATCGGCGCCGGCCCCGCCGTGAACGCGCTCGTCGCGCTCGTCCTCTTCGCCTCGGTCTACATGGTCGGCTCGAGCGTCGTCACCCGCACGATCGACCAGGTCCTCTCCGGGCATCCCGCCGCCACCGCCGGGCTCAGGCCCGGCGACACGATCGTCAGCCTCGCCGGTCACCGGATCAAGCCCGAGACGCTCGCGAAGAGCATCAACGCAACCGCGGGCCACCCGTTCACGATCGTAGTTCGCCGGCACGGCAAGCCCGTCGTGATCGGACCGGTGAGCGCGAAGGAGGACCAGGGCGTCTACCGGATCGGGATCGTGCTGCGCGCCACCCCGGGCCCCGGCGACTCGCCGCCGCTCGCGCTCTGGAAATCCCTCACGCTGATGAAGACCATCACCACGGGCACCGTCTCCGGCATCGTCGGTCTCTTCCACGCGCAGGGAACGAGACAGATCTCGAGCACGGTCGGCATCGTCCGCGACACCGCCGCCGCCTACCGCGCATCCGCACAGGACTTCCTGTTCGTCGTCGGCTACATCAGCCTCGCCCTCGCGCTGCTGAACCTGCTGCCGGTCCTGCCGCTCGACGGCGGCCACATCGTGATGTCGGTGCTCGAGGGCGTGCGCGGCAAGGCGTTCTCGCAGCTCGCCTACCTCCGCTTCAGTGCGGTCGGGCTCACGTTGTTCATGCTGCTCCTCTACCTCGGCCTGCGTAACGACCTGTTTTCGGGCGGCAGCTAGGATCAGGGCCATGGGCAGTGAGCTCTCCGTCAACGTCGGCGGCGTCCAGATCGGCGGCGGCGCACCGGTCGTCGTCCAGTCGATGACGCTGACGAAGACCCACGACGTACCCGCGACGACGGCGCAGATCGCATCGCTCGCGAGCGCCGGCTGCGAGATCGTCCGCGTCGCGGTGCCGAAGCTCGAGGACGCCGAGGCGCTGCCGCGGATCGTCCGCTTCTCGCCGGTTCCGATCATCGCCGACATCCATTTCAACGCGAGCCTCGCGCTGAAGGCGATCGAAGCGGGCGTGGCGGCCGTCCGGATCAACCCGGGCAACATCGGCGGTCCCGACAAGGTCGCCGAGGTGGTCACCGCCGCGAAGCAGGCCGGCATCCCGATGCGAATCGGCGCCAACTCGGGGTCGCTGCCGAAGCACCTCGAGGCGCTCGCCCAGACCGATCAGGCCGAGGCGCTCGTCGAGGCCGCCCTCGAGGAGGTGCGGCTGCTCGAGAAGCTCGAGTACTACGACTTCAAGATCTCGGTCAAGTCGAGCCACGTGCCGACGATGATCCGCGCCTACCGGATGCTCTCCGGCCGCGTTCCGTACCCGCTTCATCTCGGCGTCACCGAGGCCGGGCCCCCGTTCACCGGGACGATCAAGAGCGCCGTCGGGCTCGGAAGCCTGCTGGCCGACGGCATCGGCGACACGATCCGGGTCAGCCTCACCGCCGATCCGGTCGAGGAGGTCAAGGTCTGCTGGGAGATCCTGAAGGCTCTCCATCTGCGCGAGCGCGGCCCGCTGCTGATCGCCTGCCCGAGCTGCGGGCGCGACAACGTCGGCGTCCAGACCCTCGCCGAGGAGGTCGAGGAGCGGCTCGCCACGTATGACGAGCACTTCGAGGTCGCCGTGCTCGGCTGCGCGGTCAACGGGCCCGGCGAGTCCGGCGACGCCGACTTCGGCATCGCCGGAGGCCGCGACGTCGGCTTCATCTACGCCCACGGGAAGGTCCTGCGGAAGGTGGAGTCGGAAATCCTGGTCGACGAGCTCTTCAACGAGATCGACCACTGGATTGCCGACGGGATGCAGCGGCCCGAGCGGCGGAAGATGGCCAAGCCGGCCGCGCTCGCGATGGCCGAGGCGTCGGCGATCCCGCTGGACTAGGTTGCCAGACGGTATGGCGATCGTCCGGGCTTCCCAGCTCCATCTTCCGACGCTGCGCGACGCACCTGCCGACGCGGAGGCGATCAGCCACAAGCTTCTCGTCCGGGCCGGCTACATTCGCCAGCTCGCGGCCGGCCTGTGGACGTTCGCGCCGCTCGGGTGGCGGGTGCACCGCAAGGTCGAGCAGATCATCCGGGAAGAGCTCGATGCGATCGGCGCCCAGGAGTGGCTTGCGCCGGTGCTGACGCCGATCGAGCTCTGGGAGGCGACCGGCCGGGCCTCGATCCCCGAGATCTTCCACACCCAGGACCGGGCGGGACGCCGGTTCATCCTGCCGCTGACGCACGAGGAGACGTTCACCTTCCACGCGCGCGAGCTCCAGAGCTACCGGCAGCTCCCGCAGTCCTGGTACCACTTCCAGACCAAGGACCGCGACGAGCCGCGTCCGCGCAGCGGCCTGATCCGCGTCCGCGAGTTCGTGATGAAGGACTCCTACTCGTTCGACCGCGACGAGGCCGGGCTCGAGGTCAGCTTTCGCGCCCACGAGTCGGCGTACCACCGGATCTTCCAGCGGGCCGGGATCGAGTACTACGCGGTTCAGGCCGAGTCGGGGATGATGGGAGGCAGCGAGTCGATCGACTTCCTCGCCCCGTCGGGATCGGGCGAGAACACGCTCGTCACGTGCAAGAACGGGGACTACGCCGCCGACCTCGAGGTCGCGCAGGGGCTGCCGCGCCCGCCGGAGCTCCCGGCGCGCCTCGATGCGCCCGAGGAGATCGAAACGCCGGGGATCACGACGATCGAGGCGCTCGCATCCACGCTCGGCCTCGACCCGGCGGCGACGTCGAAGGCGATGCCGGTCGTGAAGGACGACGGCACGGTCGTGCTGGCGCTCGTCCGCGGCGACGACAGGCTCGAGCTCTTCAAGCTGATCGCCGCCCTCGGTGCGAACGTCAGGCAGGCGACCGAGGACGAGATCACCGAGGCGTTCGGCGCCGAGCCCGGCTCGCTCGGCCCGGTCGGGTTCGCGGGAGAGGTCGTGGCCGACAACACGCTCCGGGAAGGCCAGTTCGTCGCCGGCGCGAATCGCACCGGCCGGCATCTGCGCGGCGTCGAGGCCGGCCGCGATTTCCAGGCCCGCTTCGCCGACATCCGGGTTCCGGTGGCAGGCGACCGCTGCGCGCTGTGCGGCGGCGAGCTGGAGTTTCGCACCGCGATCGAGGTCGGGCACATCTTCAAGCTCGGCACGCGCTACTCCGTCCCGCTCGAGGCGATGTTCCTCGACGAGGACGGGAAGGAGAAGCCACTCGAGATGGGAAGCTACGGGATCGGCCTCGGCCGGGTGATGGCCGCAGCGGTCGAGCAGCGGCATGACGAGGCCGGGATCATCTGGCCGGCGTCGCTCGCACCGTACGATGTACACGTGGTCGCGTTGCCGGGGGTCGAGCCGCAGGCCGAGGAGGCCGCGCACGAGCTTGCACGGGGCGGAGCCGAGGTGCTGCTCGACGATCGGGAGCTGCGCGCCGGCGAGAAGTTTGCGGATGCCGACTTGCTGGGCATTCCCATTCGAGTCACCGTCGGCAAGAAGACGCTCGACGACGGAATGGTTGATCTCAGGCACCGCGACGGCGGCGTCGATACGCGTGTCACGCTTTCTGAGCTGCGCAATTCTGAGCTGGGCAAGGAGGTTTCCAGATGACGAAAAGACGCAAGTTCGGCTCGGAGGCGTTCGGCCCGGCGGTCGAACGGCTGATGAACGAGTCCGGGACGACGTACCGCGGCCTCGCAGCGAAGACAGGCCTCTCCGCCGGTTACCTGAACCACCTGGTGCACGGAAACCGGCCGGTGCCGTCGAACGAGGTGATCGGCCGCCTGTCCACCGCGCTCGACGTCGAGCCCGAGTACTTCCGCGAGTACCGACTGCGCGTGATCACCGAGCAGCTCGAGGCGATGCCGGAGCTGGTCGACCGGCTCTACAAACGCTACGGCGCCTGACCGCCAACAAAGAGGCTCTCCAGCCGTCCAAGTTGAGGAAGCCGGCCGGGCCTCGGCGTGATCGCTTGGGGGCGAGGAGGCCCCGCCGGCCTCGTTCTTTGCCGACAGGATCAGGACGCAGCCCTGCCGGCTCGGCGTCGTGCCTGATCGCGCAGCGGATCTGATGGGCCGATGATTTCCCCCGACGGGTCCTAGCGACGGCTACCGCCTGTACATTTGGCTCGATTGCCACGGGGTGTGGCGCAGCCTGGTTAGCGCGCTTGTCTGGGGGACAAGAGGTCCCCGGTTCGAATCCGGGCACCCCGACTCATAGGGCGGAGAACAACGGGCGAAGCTGGGCCGGGCTCGTCACGATCGGCCGGCCGACGCTCAGGAGCACGGTCCACATTCCAAGCCGCTGCCCGTGGCGATGCGCTGAACGACCGTGCCGAACCGCTCAAGCTGCGCCGGCCTGAGGTCGATAGATGCGCGAGGGCCACAGGGGGAAGTGCGCAACACCGCGCCCCAGGATGAAGGTTGCACGTTCGGCTGCGAGTCCCCTGCAACGGGGATTCGCCGGCCGTTCCTGCGGCGGTCGGAAGGAGGGCGAATCGCCGGCTCGGTCCCCGGCGGCCTGATGCGCGGCCAGGCTCTCCGGACGCCCAGGTCGGCGCTCCGGCTTGCGGTGTGTCCGGCCGCGGGGGTACCTTGCTGCGTCCCGTGCCTTCCTTCCGATTGATCAGTGTCGAGGGCGACGACCTCGGCTCCCTGCGGGCCGCGGCGCCCGACTGGTCCGCCGGCGACCGCATTCACCGCGGGCACGGCGGCGACCTGCTCGTGGTGCGGCTCGTCGCGGCCGAGCCCGACGACGAGGTCGACGGGTACCTCGTGGTCGAGCCGGCTCCCTGAGGGCGCAACTAAACTGCACGTCATGGCGCCGGAGAAGATCGAGCTGTTCTACTGGAAAGGCTGCCCCTCGCATCCCGAGGCGCTCGCGCTGCTCGAGGAGGTGCTCGAGGAGCGCGGCGTCCCGACCGCGGTCGAGCTGCACGAGGTGCACTCGCAGCAGGAGGCGGAGGAGCTCCGCTTCCCCGGCTCGCCGACGATCCGGATCGACGGGACGGACGTCGACCCGGAGGGTGCCGGATCGCCGCCGTCGCTGACCTGCCGCATCTACTTCCTTCCCGACGGCCGCGTCTCGCCGGTCCCGAGCCGGTCGCAGCTCGAGGGGGCACTGGCGTGAGCCTCGCTCTCGGGCAACCGGCCCCGGGGTTCGCCCTCACCGGCGTCGACGGCCGCCCGCACACGCTCGAGAGCTACGACGACGCCGAGCTGCTCGTCCTGATCCAGTCCTGCAATCACTGCCCGTACGTGATCGGCTGGGAGAGGCGGATGATCGCCGTCCAGGACGACTACGCTCCGCGCGGCGTACGGCTCGTCGCCGTCAACTCCAATGACGCGGCGCGCTACCCGCGCGACTCGTTCGAGCAGATGGCGCTCCGGGCCGGGGAGCGGGGATTCACGTTCGACTACCTGCACGACCCCGAGCAGACGCTGGCGCGGGCACTGGGCTCCGAGCGGACGCCGGAGGTGTTCGTGTTCGACCGCGACCGGCGCCTCCTCTATCACGGTGCGATCGACGACAGCCGCGACGAGACCGCGGTCACACAGCACTTCCTCCGCGACGCGCTCGACTCCGCGCTCGCCGGCGTGCCGCTCGTCGTCCGTGACACACCGCCGGTCGGCTGCAGCATCAAGTGGCTCGAGTAGCGCCTCGTTAGCGCGGCGCAGGTCGCCCCGACAGCCCCTCGCGGTCGTCCCGCCCGCTGCGGTGCTCGACCGCCCCGGTCGCAGTGTTCCGGCGCGGCCGTGGAGCCTCGCCGCCGTATCAGGGGCCGACCCGCGAGCCGGCTCTGCCTATTCTTCGAGGGTGACCGCCGCGCCAACCGTCCCGCGGCCGCTGGCGCTGCTGCCGAATGCGCTGACCGTGCTGCGGCTGATCGTGATCCCGGTCTACGCGATCATCATCCTGACCTGCATACACGGGCGGAGCTGGGCGGCTGCGATCCTGTTCGCGGCGGCCGCGATCACCGACCAGTTCGACGGGTTCCTGGCGCGGCGCTGGCATGTCGAGTCGGAGTTCGGGAAGATCGCCGACCCGCTTGCCGACAGGCTCCTGATCGATGTTGCCGTCATCCTGCTCTGGCATGCCGGCCGGCTTCCCTGGGTTGCGCTCGCCATTCCGGCCCGCGACGTCATGGTGATGGCCCTGACGCCCTTTGCGGTCGGGCGCGGCTACCGGTTCGAGGTCAACCGCCTCGGCAAGCTCGCCACCTGGCTGCTCTACCTGAGCCTCGGGCTCGTGATGGTGGTGCACGCCGGCTGGCCGCAGTGGATCTTCTGGGCGGGCTTCGTCCTGGCGCTCGTCTCGCTCGGGCTCTACGCGCTCAAGGCGCGGAAGGAGATCGGAGCGGGGCAGGGAACGTAGAAATTCTCAAGCTGAGGTTGACGGTTTGACCGCCGTCCGCTGTAATCAGTGCACGCAAACGAAAGGCGAGGGTGGAAATTCTCCCGGATCTCGGCTCCCTCTCGGATGAGGAGCTCAAGCGGCTGAAGGAAGAGCTCGAGCAGCAGGAGCACGCAGCTCAGCTACGAGCGTCGCGTGTTGCACGGCAAGATCGACATCCTGCGCGCCGAGCTGGTGTCGCGTCTCCAGCGCACCGGCGGGCGGAGCGTGCTCGACGAGGTCGACGTCGACCGGCTGACGGAGATCCTCGCGGGCAAGGCCGCTCCGGCCGCCCTCGCGAATGAGCCATGCCGGGGGTGGCGGGTGAGCCATGTCTACTGCAGCGAATGTGGGTTCCTGAACCCGGAGACGGCGAACTACTGCTCGCGCTGCGGGGCGCTGCTCGAGAAGGGCGACGCGGCGAGCGAGACGACGCAGTCGTTCTCGGCCGACGAGGTCGGGGAGCACGAGCATGATCTGCTCGACGGGCTCGAGGGCCCCGCGCTCGTCGTCCGCGCCGGCGGCGGCAGGGCGGGGGAGACCTTCCACCCTGCGGGCGGGCGGACGCGCATCGGCCGGTCCCCGGACTGCGAGATCTTCCTCGACGACGTGACCGTCTCCCGGAACCACGCGGTGCTGGTCGAGCGGGACGGGGCGTTCTTCGTCGAGGACGAGGGCTCCCTCAACGGCACGTTCGTGAACCGCCACCGGATCGACAGCGCCCGGCTCGAGAACGGCGACGAGGTCCAGGTGGGCAAGTACCGGATGACATTCGTGGAGGGTCGCCCATGAGCCTGATCGAGCAGCAGGGCCAGCAGCACCAGCAGCAGCGGCGCGAGCGGCTGCTGCGCATCGGCGAGGTGGTCCGCCGCCTGCGCGAGGAGTTCCCCGACGTCTCGATCTCGAAGATCCGCTTTCTCGAGGACGAGGGGCTCCTGAGCCCGCAGCGGACGCCCGGCGGCTACCGGCTCTTCTCCGAGCACGACGTGGAGCGCCTGGTGACGATCCTCCGGCTCCAGCGCGACGAGTTCCTGCCGCTGCGCGTGATCCGGGACGAGCTCACGGTCCCCGGCGTGACCGAGCGCAAGCGGCGCAAACCGGCGGGGCTCGGGGAGCGGGTCGAGCTGATCGAGTTCGAGGAGCTCTGCCGCCGCTCGGGCATCAAGCCGGAGCTCGCCAAGGAGCTCGAGGACTTCGGCCTGCTCGCTCCGGTCGGAAGCGGCGCCGACAAGCGCTACCCGGAGACCGACGCGGATGTCGCGATGGTGTGCGCGCAGCTGACGCGCTTCGGGGTCGACGGCCGCCATCTGCGGACGTTCCGCACGGCGACCGACCGCGAGGCGTCGCTGATCGACCAGCTGATCGCGCCGGCGCTTCGCTCGCGCAATGCCGAGCGGCGTGCGGCGGGGCTCGGCGATCTGCAGTCGGTGGCCGAGCTCGCGCAGGAGCTCGTGGCGCTGCTGCTGTGGCGCGAGGTGCGGGAGATCGCGGCCCGATGACCGCGGTCGACCTCCGCTCCCGGATTCGCGAGGTGGACGATTTCCCGACCCCCGGGGTCGGGTTCAAGGACATCACGCCGCTCCTGGCCGATCCGGTCGCGCTCAACCAGACGATCACCGACCTCGCCGGCTGGGTCGGTTCCAAGAATGCCGACCTCGTTCTCGGCGCCGAGGCGCGCGGGTTCATCCTCGGCGCGGCGATCGCCGCCCAGGCCGGGACGGGCTTCGTTCCCGCCCGCCGGCCCGGCAAGCTGCCGCCGGAGACGGTCGGCGCGACCTACCTGCTCGAGTACGGCGAGAACGTCCTCGAGGTCCATCCCGACCTGATCCCGCGGGGAGCCCGAGTCGTGATCCACGACGACGTGCTCGCGACCGGGGGGACGGTCGAGGCGATCTGCGGCCTCGTCCACCAGCTCGGCGCCGTCGTCGTCGGCGCCTGCTTCATCATCGAGCTCACGTTCCTCGGCGGCCGGGAGCGGCTCGAGGGCATCGACATCCACTCGCTGATCAGCTACTGACGCCCGATCACGGGCGGCGGGGTGCCCCGCCGCGGCTTGACCCCTCCGGCCAGGGATCGCCCGAACGCCGGCAGCGTCCGATGATGAACACGATGGGCGCGCAGGCCGAGCAGTTCGATGACGACCATCGGTCGACGGCCATTGTTCCCCGTTCGGTCCGACTGGCCAGGCTGGTCCTCTTCCGGTCGCCGCCGACCGCGCTCGAGCGTCTGGAGCTCGCGATCGGCGTCGAGCTTGCACGCTTCCTCGTCGCCGCACTGGCGAGCAGTCAGGATCGCGTCGGGTCGTCCTCGCCGTACACGCGGACGTAGAGGAAGATCCCGGCCGCCGCGACGGCGCCGACAACGAACGAGAGCGCGCCGGAGAACCCGACGGCGATCCCGCCGAGCCAGATGAACACCCCGAACAAGAGGCCCCACAGGAACGCGCTGACCCCATGAGAGAACGCCGGCAACCGCACGACTCCGAATCGTAGTGAGTCCGGCGCAGGCACCTCGCGCGAACCGCTGCCGCGCATGAAAAAATTCACCGAGCCGGTGGCGCTTTCGTCCCCCGATCCCGCTGGCTTTCCGCTTCCGCGTACGGCCCTCGGGCTCGGCTTCGACCTACCGGCGCTCCGTGCTCGGTGCAGTCGGCAACCTACTGATCGGCGCGGATCCCGGCAAGAAGCGCTTGGAGGTAAATGCCGCATTTTGCGACCAGAAGGACTTTCGGCGCTTCGTCATGACGGCAAGACTGTCGGCCTAAGGACTTGGGTCGGTGCGCGTAAGCTCCTCTCGCAACGCGAGGTGGGGAGTGCAGGAGCCAATTCGTCGGAGGGACGCAGGCGATGCAGTTTTGGCGACTTGACATAACGTCGATTATCGTGCGTCGGCGTAGCGGAGGGTGTTTGGCGGGGTCGGGCCTCGAGGGGGCGTTGTGATCGTCGATGTCGAGCGGCTGCTCGAGGGCGAGGAGCTCGCGCGTCTGGTCGAGGCGGCCGAGGAGCGCGGCCGGGTGCGGGCGTCGCAGCTGAACGAGCTGCTCGAGCCGCTGCAGCTCGACGCGCTCGAGAGCGAGTCCGTGTACCGCGAGCTCGAGAAGCGCGCCATCGAGGTGATCGACGACCGGACCGACGAGGACGCACCACGCCCGCTGCCGCCGCCGATCGCGTTCGAGGCGACGACCGATTCGCTGCAGCTCTTCCTGCGCGAGGCGACGCGGCACCCGCTGCTGACGGCCGCCCAGGAGGTCGCGCTCGCCAAGCAGATCGAGCGCGGCGATCCGGCGGCGAAGCAGCGGATGATCCAGTCGAACCTGCGGCTCGTCGTCTCGATCGCGAAGAACTACCGCAACCAGGGGCTCCCGTTCCTGGATCTGATCCAGGAAGGGACGCTCGGCCTGATCCGGGCGGTCGAGAAGTTCGACTGGCGCCGCGGCTTCAAGTTCTCGACGTATGCGACCTGGTGGATCCGCCAGGCGGTCGCACGGGCGCTCGCCGACAAGGCACGGATGATCCGGATGCCGGTGCACATCGTCGAGCGCGTGCACAAGCTGAACCGCGCCGAGCGGCATCTCTGGACCGAGCTCGGACGTGAGCCGACGCTTGCCGAGGTCGCCTCCGAGGCGAACCTCCCGCTCGAGCAGGCCCGAGAGGTGCGGGCCGTCCCGCGCGCGACGTCGCTCGACGCGCCGGTCGGCGAGGACGACGACGCCGTGGTCGGCGACTTCGTCTCGGGCGGCGACCCCCTCCCCGACGAGCTCGTCGAGGACACCCTCCGCTCGGAGATCATCGCCTCCGCCCTACGCTCGCTGCCTGAACGGCACCGAGACGTGATCGTGCTTCGCTACGGCCTCGACGAGGCCGACCCGAGAACGCTCGGCGAGATAGGCCGCCATCTGGGCATCACTCGCGAGCGGGTGCGCCAGATCGAGGTCGAGGCCCTCGGCCGCCTCGCGGCGTTGAACGAGATGAAAGCGGTCTCCGCGCTCTAGGATCTCAGCTCGATGATGCGTCGCTCGTTCAGCGGTTCGGTTGCATGATCGATCAGCTCCGGTCGGCCGCTGAGGCGCTCAACGAGGGAAACCCGGAGCCTTTCGCCGCCCTGATGGCGGACGACTCGGAGTGGCGCGGGGTCTCACATGGACGTCTGTGGTGGAAGAAGACGCCTGCGTGTCACGGACCGAACGAGGCACTCGACGTGATGAGGCACCAGATCGAGAAACGGGCCGAGAATCGTCTTCGTGTCCGACCCGAGTTCACGCAGGTCGGTGACGACAAGATCATCGGCTCGAGCGAGTGGCTGGGCACCGATGGTCGTCGGCAGGTGCGCTACCAGGTGCTCACCTTCCGGGACGGCAAGATCGTCGATATGCAGGGCTGCTCGTCGCGTCGCGAGGCCGAACGGTTCGCACGCCGCGCCTAGCGCCGGCCACCCCCGTTCGACAAGCTGAGCGCGACCGCACGGACGAAGAGCCGTCTGGCGCTAGTCGCTCCGAACGTGCTCGCAGTAGTGCGCGAACACGCGCACGATCTTGCCGTCGGGCCGGAAGAACAGGGTCTCGGCCGCGTCGAGGCCTCGAACGCTGCGATAGCAGAGCGTGACGCTCGTGACGCCCACGGCTACGCGAAGGTCGGTGAAGCGAAGGTCAGGAAAGGCCGCGAGCGCGCGGCCGAAATATGACCGCAGCTCGTCGATCCCGCGCAGCGTCCCGTCAGCCCGGCCGGTGAGCTCGAGGGCGAACGGCGTGGTGAACTCGATGTCAGTCGCGTAGTGGCCGAGTACCGCGTCCAGGTCATGGCTGTTCCAGGCGTCGAACCACTCCCCTGCGACCCGCCGGGCGAGCTCGGGATCGATCGGGAGGGGCGAGCTCACAGCACACAGCTTGGCCTTTCACGTCCCGACCCGCAAGGGCACGGCGGCGGAAATACGACCGGGACTCGGCGGCCGGAGACGTCGTCGTCTAGGGTCAAGAGCTGCGATCGATTCCACTCGCCCACTTCGAGAACAGGAGAAGCAGCATGAGTTGGAACCCCTACGAGAGCCTGCCGGCAGCAGCCTCCTTCTCACTGACCAGCGGCGACCTGCTGGAAGGCGAGGACCTGGCGATGCCGCAGGTGAGCGGCATCTTCGGTGCGGGCGGTCAGGACGCCTCTCCGCAGCTCTCCTGGAGCGGTTTTCCGCCTGCGACGCAGAGCTTCGCCGTCACCATGTTCGATCCCGAAGCGCCTACGGTCAGCGGCTTCTGGCACTGGGCAGTTGTCAACATTCCCGGCAACGTCACCGAGCTCCCCGCCGGCGCAGGCGACGAGTCCGGCTCAGGGCTCCCGGAGGGCGCCTTTCAGCTCCCCAACGACGCCCGGATGGCGCGCTACGTCGGAGCCGCACCGCCGGACGGCCACGGGCGGCACAGCTACATCTTCGCCGTCCTCGCACTCGGCGTCGAGCGGGTCGAGATCGACCAGGGAGCGACGCCCGCGTTTCTGATGTTCAGCGTCCTCGGCAGTACCCTCGGCCGCGCCTTCCTGACGGGCTGGTACGAGAGGTAGGCGGCCGTGCGGGGCCGGCGCGCGGCAGCCGGCCGGAGCTCGCCGGGAGGTCGACGACCACAAGCAGAAGGGCCAGGATCCAACGACGTTCGAGACGGAGAGCTACTGGATGTCGGGGTGCTCGGCTCGTGAGATGACGCCCACGTGAGGGACGACACCGTCCGCGCGGTGCTGGACCGGCTGGGGCTCGAGCGTCGCGCGCCGGATCTTCCCGGGTTGCGGGCGATCTATGCGGCCTGGTGCTCGCTGATCGCGTTCGACTCGTCGCTGAAGATGATCCATCGGCAGGAGAAGACGCCGGCCGCTGCCCGGTTCGACAGCGGACAGCTTCTTCCGGGCCTGGCTCGAGCATGGAACCGGCGGGACCTGCTGGGCGGGCAACGGTGCGCTCCACGACCTGCTCGACGCGCTCGGCTTCGCCGCGGACCGCGCGATCGCGACGATGCTCCCGTCGCCCGATATCCGCTCGCCGAATCACGGCTCGGTGATCGTCACCCTCGACGGCGAACGCTGGATCGCAGACGCCTCGATCCTGAGCGGCGAGCCGATCCGCATCCCGGCGCCGGAAGAGCCCCTTCCTCGCGACCCACTGCCCCGATTCGAGTGGTTCGAGGGCAAACCGAGTGTCACCTGGCGAATTCTCCCCGTCCCGGATGGGTTTCCCTGCCGGATCGAACGGATCGGTGCCGATGCGGTCGAGTGGGATGCCCTCCATCAGCGGACAGCGGGCTGGAGCCCGTTCAACTACGAGCTCAACGTGAGGCTGCTACGCGGCGAGACGAGCATCGGCGTCGCCGCCGGACAGCGATTCGAGTTCGACAGGGACGGAACGCTTTCTGCGTCACCACTCGACCGGGACGGCCGTCTCCGCTTCCTGATCGAGGAGATCGGCGTCTCCGAGCAGATCGCACGTCGCGTCCCCGACGACCTGCCGATACCGCCTCGTCCCGAAGGCAGGTGAACGGCCGCCCGTCGTACGCCGCGAGGAGCCCCGGGATGTCAACGGCGCGACGGGGCGCAGCCGCGTGGCTTTCGCATGCTGCAAGCTCCTCGGATGGAGATCCGGCGCGTCGCGGCCGACGAGTGGCGCGAGTCACGCAGCGTCCGCCTGCGCGCTCTCCTCGATGCGCCCGCCGCATTCGAGACCCGGCACGAGGATGCAGTGCGACGCCCCGACGAGTGGTGGATCGACTGGGCCGCGCGATCGGCCCAGGGAGGCGGGCAGGCGATGTTCCTCGCCTGGGAGGGCGGCAGCCCGGTCGGCATCGCAGGGACGTTTCTCGAGGACCGGCGCTGGTGGCTGATCTCGATGTGGACCGATCCCTCGGTCCGCGGCCGCGGGATCGGTGCTGCACTCGTCGAGGCGGCCGCCGGTTTCGCGTACGCCGCCGG
Source organism: uncultured Actinomycetota bacterium (assembly GCA_963743675.1). Lineage (GTDB taxonomy): Bacteria > Actinomycetota > Thermoleophilia > Gaiellales > Gaiellaceae > PALSA-600. The sequence goes on along the minus strand of CAVURE010000021.1, from coordinate 57,107 downwards.
GAGTGCGGAGCTCTTCCTCCAGGTTCGCTTTCAGAACGCGCCGGCCCGTCGACTCTACGAGCGCTGCGGCTTCCTCGACACGGGCGCAGGCATCGAGGTGAGCGAGATGAGACGGGCCCTGTAGACGGCGCTGTGAGATCCGCTGCGCCCAGCCGTCTGTCGCAGCGAGGCCGACTCACGGTCGGTCGCTGCCGATGGAGCGGTGATCGCCCTCGGGTCTCACCCTTCGCTCGCGTCCAGCTCCCGCAGCGGTGCCGAGGTGATCGCGGGAGCGATGTGCTTCGCGAACGTCTCGAGCAGGTGGGCGTTGTAATCGACGCCGAGCTGGTTGGGTACGGTCAGCAGCAGGGTGTCCGCCTCGCGGACGGCTGCGTCGCCGGCAAGCTCCGCAGCGATCGCGTCGGGCTCGCCGATATAGCTCTTCCCGAAACGCGCGCGCGTCCCCTCCAGGTAACCGACCTGGTCCGCCCCATCCCGCGCCGCCCGATCGCCGAAGTACATCCGGTCGACGTCGGTCACGAGCGGAAGGACGCTCCGGCTCACCGATATCCGCGGCTCGCGTTCCCAGCCCGCCTCCGCCCAGGCGGCGCGGTAGCGAGCGATCTGCTCGGCCTGCAACTCGTCGAACGGTACGCCGGTGTCCTCGACGAGCAGTGTCGAGCTCATCAGGTTCATCCCCTGTCGCGCCGCCCACTCCGCGGTCTTGCGGGTGCCGGCTCCCCACCAGATCCGGTCGCTGAGCCCCGGTGACTGCGGCTCGATCGCCAGGGCGCCAGTGGAGCCCGTCATCTGCGGGTCGGCGCGCGCAACGCCGGCGCCGTCGATCGCCGCCCGGAAGGCCTTGGTGTGAGCGCGGGCGAGATCCGCGTCCGTCTCGTTCTCGCCCGGCACGTGCCCGAATGCCTCCGAGCCGCGCCACGCGGGCTCGGGCGACCCGCGGCTGATGCCGAGCTGCAGCCGACCGTCACTGATCAGATCGGTGGCGGCGGCCTCCTCGGCCATGTACAGCGGGCTCTCGTACCGCATGTCGATGACCGCGGTGCCCATCTCGACACGGCTCGTGCGCGCGGCGATCGCGGCGAGCAGGGGAAACGGCGACGAGAGCTGCGGCGCGAAATGATGGACGCGAACGAAGGCGCCGTCGATCCCGATCTCCTCGGCCGCCACCGCGAGCTCGATCGTCTGCACGAGCGCCTCTCGGGCGGTCCGGGTCTGAGACCCGTGGACCGGCTGCCAATGGCCGAACGAGAGAAAGCCGACGCGCTCCACTCGGACATCCTAGGAGCCACACGTCCTTGAACGATCGCCCGGCCGCCCGTAGGCTCGTCTCCCCGCACCGGAAGGAGCCCAGAACATGACCGGGATCGACCTGCTCGTCTACCGCGACTTCGAGGACACGCTGCACGACAAGCCCCCGACGACGGGAGAGGACGCGTCGGTGTGGTTCGGCGAGGAGTTCGCCGGGCTCTTCGTGATCGCGGTCGGCCCGCCGATCCACGCTGGGAAGGCGGCGACGGTCGTGCTCGGGCATGACCATCGCTCGGATCGCCTCGCGGTGCTCAAGACGTATGTGGAGCGCGGTTGACCTGTCTCCGGCTCGATCACCGGGCCGTCCCGAGAATCGCCTAGGATCCCGTCGATGCCGCGCGGAGGCAAGGACAGCAAGCTCGAGGCGCTGAAGACCGTCCCCCTGTTTGCGGGTCTGTCGAAGCGTGATCTCGCGGCGGTCGGACGGATCGCGGACGAGCTCGATATCCCGGGCGGGAAGGAGCTGATTCACGAGGGCGAGCCCGGGCGGCAGTTCTTCATCCTGCTCGAGGGAGAGGCGATCGTCCGCCGGAACGGCCGCAAGATCAATGCTCTCGGGCCCGGCGACTTCTTCGGCGAGATCGCCCTTGTCTCGAACCGCCCGACGACCGCTTCGGTCGTGACCGACGCGCCCTCGCGCGTCGCGATCGTCACGCGCGGCAATTTCAGCCACCTCTTGCGTGAGTCCCCGACGCTTCAGCTGAGGGTGCTCACCGCGCTGGCCGAGCGGCTTCCGAACGAGTAAGGAGCGCTTCCGGCCACGGCGGGGTCCGCAAGCCGGTGCCTGCCTGGTGGTCCCCGTGGCAGCACCGGTCTTGATCGGTGAATGCAAGACGAACCGGCTGGAGGCAGATCACTCAGCAGACCTCGTGCCCCGCGGCTCGAAGCGCCTTGCCGGCAGCGGCCACGAACGTCTCGGGAACGAGGAGCCAGTCGGTGTCGTGGGTCCCGATCGCGAGGAGCGGCACTCCCGCGTCGGCGAGCGCACGAGCGAGTGAGGCCAGGACACCCGTGAGCGAGAAGTCGAGGGGCCCCTCGACGCACAGCGCACGGAAGCCCCGCTCCGCCCGGATCTCGAGCGGGATCTGATCCTCCGCGCACACAACCGAAAGCTCGTCCGCCGTCCGCGTGAGGGACACGATCGGCGACCCGCCGGCCCAATCCGGAAACGGCGCTTCCGGCGCGAGACGTGCGACGCCGAGCCGTCCCGGCGCGAGCCTGAGACGCAGGCGGTCAGCGGCGGGCGGGTGGCCGGCGGAGTCGGCTGGCATCTCGCCAGGATACGAGCAGGGCTCATGGAGGAGGCGCGCTCGCCTCCTCCTAGCTCCGTCACGTCGCGGCCGTCGAGCTTCCCGGCACTAGAGTCGAGGATCTACCGCCAAAAACGAGAGGATCGATCATGACGATCGGCATCCGCATCAAGCTTCCGGGCATCACCGAGGAGCAGTTCGAGACCGCGCACGACCACATCAATCCGGATCGCACCGCGGCGCAAGGGCTCGTGTTCCACTCGTCGGGCCCGATCGAGGGCGGCTGGGGCGTGATCGATTTCTGGGAGTCGCGCGAAGACTTCGAGGCGTTCCAGGGCCGGATTCCCGAGGGGATGGCGGCCGCGGGTGTGACGGCGGCCGGGCCGCCGGACATCAAGGAGTTCCCGGTCCACGAGACGATCTCCGCCGCCTGATCGATCCGCAGCGTCCGGCCGCGCCTCGAGGAGGGGTATGCCGGCGCCCGGTGCATTGCTCGGTTCGACCCCGTTGCATCGACGCCTGCAGCTCCTCCTCGCTCGGGGGGGTGGCTGTCGGCCGGGGCTCGGGTCAGGTTTGCAGGTAGAGCCTGAGCGCGGGGGCGGAGCGGCGGAGCTCTCGGAGCGCCTTGTTCTCGAGTTGGCGGACGCGTTCGCGGGTGATCCCGAGGTCGTTGCCGAGGTCCTCGAGCGTCTGGGAGGGCTTGCCGTCGAGGCCGTAGCGGCGCTCGAGTACGAGCCGCATGCGCGGCTCGAGTGCGTTCAGCGCGTCGCCGAGCTCGGTCGCGCGGGCAAGCTCGGCGGTGACCTGCTCCGGCGCCTCCGCCCGCTCGTCCTCGATCAGGTCGGCGTACATGCTCTCGCCGTCGCCGACCGGCGTCTCGAGCGAGACGGGGTGGGCGACGAGCTCGAGCAGATCGGAGACCTTCTGGGTCGTGATCCCGACCTCGAACGCGATCTCCGTCGTTCGTCGGGTCGCGGTTGAACTTCTGCGTGAGCGCGCGCCGGGCGCGCAGGACCTTGCGCACCTGGTCGCCGACGTGGACGGGCAGACGGATCGTGCGGCCCTGGTCGGCGAGCGCGCGCGAGATCGCCTGGCGGATCCACCAGGTCGCGTAGGTCGAGAGCTTGTAGCCCATCCGGTAGTCGAACTTCTCGACCGCCCTGATCAGGCCCATGTTGCCCTCCTGGATCAGATCGAGCAGCGGCACGTCGGCCTTCGTGTAGTTCCGCGTGATCGACATCACGAGCCGCAGGTTCGACTCGATCAGCCGCTTCTTCGCCGCCTCGTCGCCGAGATCCTTGCGCCGCGCGAGCTCCCGCTCCTCACCCGGCGTCAACAGCCGTCCGTCGCCGAGCTGGCGCACATAGAGCTTGAGCGGGTCGGCCGCGGCCACCTGCTCCTCGACCGTCAGCTTCGCGTTCTCGGGCTCCTCCTCCTCGACGACCGCCTCGGGATCGTCGAGCGACGGCAGCAGCCCGTTCTCGGGCTCCGAATTCTCTTGCTCGTAATGAGGTTGGGAAACTGCCATGCTGCACCGTCGGTATCGGTTCCTCGGCGCTTTTTCTTGAGGGCGCCCAGCCGGTGAGGCGCCGCAACCTTTACACCCCGTTAGCCGTCAGGACACCTACGATCACCTCATGTGCGGAATCGCCGGTTACAGCCTCGCCCCCAAATCGCGCCTCGATCGGACGCTCGCCGCGCAGGCCCTGCTCGCCGCGATCGCCGAACGGGGCACCGATGCCGTCGGATACGCGTATCCAGCGCCGTCCGGCGCGAGCGGCCCGCTCGTCGTCGTCAAGCAGCAGACCCCAGCCTCGAAGCTCCTCGATCGCGTCGCCCTTCCCGGGGACGCAAACGAGCTGCTCGTTCACGTCCGCGACCACACCAAGGGCCATCCGTCCGTCGCCGCGAACAACCACCCGATCCGGCACGGGCCGGTCGTCGGGGTGCACAACGGACGCATCGCGAACGACGATGAGCTGCTGGCGCAGCATCGCTGTGCCCGGGCCGAGCCGAGCATGACCGTCGACTCCGAGGCGGTGTTCGCCCTCGCCGCGCACTCCGGGAGCGACGCGAAGGCTTTCGAGGAGCTCGACGGCTCGATGGCGGCCGCGTGGCTCGACGAGCGCCGGCCGGGTGTGCTCCACCTCGCCCGCGGCGTCGGACGTCCGCTCTGGCTCGGCGAATGGCAGAACGGCCTTGCGTTCGCCTCGACCGAGTACGCCCTCGGCGTTCTCGAGAGCTACTGCGGGCTCGAGCTCCGCAAGCGGCAGCTCGGCGACGGAACGCTGCTCGCGCTCCGGCACGGCCGCGTCGTGCGCAAGCAGCAGTTCAGGACACCCGTGTGGGCCGAGACCGACGCGCTTCCGGCCGCCGGCGGGATGCAGGAGCGCGACTTCTGCCTCAGCCGCCTCGCGACGATCGCCGCGGCCGCCTGAGCTCCCTCAGGGGGCGAGGGAGCCGTCGGAGCGCACCTCGGCTCCCTGGTCGACGAGCCGCCCGCGGACGAGGAACTGGAACGTCGCCCAGGCGCCGCGGCGCGAGTCGAACATCCGGTAGACCTGCCACTCGGTGAGCAGCGCCGAGTTCGCGCGCCGCGCCTGCGGCCCAGTCGGCGAACTTCGGCAGGCGGCCGATGACGAGCGCGAGCTCCGCTCCCTGCTCGACGGCGCGCTCGAGGCGCTCCTCGCCGATCGCAACGTCATACCCCGCCTCGCGCAGCGCGGCGCTGAGCGAGCCGAAGGTGTGCCAGTAGAGCGACTTCGACGGCATGCGCCCCCGCCGCTCGTCGAGATCCCGCGCTGTCGGCATCCGGCCGAGCTCGTCGCCGAGGCGCCGCAGGACGTCGAGGAGCTCCTCCCGGGTCGCAAAGCGCCGCGGAACGAGCCCGGCTGCGCGCTTGGCCGCGTTCCAGGTGCCGAAATGCTCGATCACCGTCTGGGGGTGCACCCTGGTCTCGGGGTCGGCGGCGAACTCCTTCATCGTCGGCGAGCGCCCCAGCCGGGCCGCATACGAGCGCAGCTCGTCGAGGATCTCCTCGTCGGAGTAGCGCTTGCGGATCGCCGTCTGGAACGTCGCCAGCTCGGCCGGATCGATCCGCGCGATCGCGCTGTAGGGCCGGCGCTTGGCCATGCAACGAATGGTAGATCATGCTGCAGAACCAGCAAGTAGGCCAGAGTTCCGCCCGCCGGTACGCTGCGGCAATGCTGCTCGCGCTCGAGGTCGCGGCCGCACGCTCGGCCGGGGCGCTCTCGCGCCTGGCGGGCCGCGGCGGCGGCACCACCCTGCCCGGCAAGCTGCTCGCCACCGTCGATCCCGGCGCGGTCGACCGGCTTGCGGCGCGGCTCGCGCGCGGATCGGTGCTCGTCTCGGCGACGAACGGCAAGACGACGACGACGGCGATGGTGGCCGAGATCGTCGGCGGCAGGCTTGCCTACAACCACTCGGGCGCAAACCTGCTCTCGGGGGTCGCCTCGACGCTGCTCGCCTCGCCCGAGGCCGAGCTCGGCCTGTTCGAGGTCGACGAGGCCGCGCTGCAGGAGGTCGCACGCCGCGTCCACCCCCGCGTCGTCGCGCTCGGGAACCTCTTCCGCGACCAGCTCGACCGCTACGGCGAGCTCGAGCACGTTGCCGAGCGCTGGCGCGACGCCGTCGCCGCGCTGCCGCAGGCGACCCTGGTCGTCAATGCCGACGATCCGCTGCTCGGCGACCTCGCCCGCGGCCGGGAGAGGACGATCGCCTACGGTCTCGACGACCCGTCCCACGCCAGGGAGTCGCTGCAGCACGCGGCCGACTCGAAGTACTGCCGCACCTGCGGCACGCCGTACGACTATGCGGCGGCCTACGTCGGCCACCTCGGCGACTACCGGTGCCCGAACTGCCATGCGGCGCGCGGACCGCTCGACGTCGCCGCCCGCGAGATCGTGCTGCACGGCCTCGACGGCACCGAGTTCACCCTCGACACACCCGCGGGGCGCGTGCCTGTCGCTCTCGAGCTCCCGGGCCTCTACAACGTCTACAACGCGACCGCGGCGGCGGCCGTCGCGGGCGCGCTCGAGGTGCCGCTCGCGGAGATCGCGGCCGGCCTCGGCCGGTTCGTCGCGGCGTTCGGGCGCTTCGAGCGGATCGCGGTCGGCGACAAGCGCCTGCTGATGCTGCTGATCAAGAACCCGGCCGGCGCGAACGAGGCGGTGCGAACGCTGCTCGACGGCTCTCCCCCACGCCTCGCCGTCGTCGCTCTCAACGACGAGATCGCCGACGGCCGCGACGTCTCCTGGATCTGGGACGTCGACTTCGAGCCGCTGCTCGCCGGCCTCGAGCGCGCGATCGTGTCGGGCACCCGCGCCGCCGAGCTCGGCGCTCCGGTTTGCCTACGGCGGCCTCGACCGCGATCGCATCGAGGTCGTGCCTGAACTCGAGGCGGCGCTCGACCGCGGCCTCGCGCTGACCGGCGAGGGCGGCGAGCTGATCGTCCTGCCGACCTACACCGCGATGCTCGGGCTGCGCGGGATCGTTGCCGGTCGCGGGCTCGTCCCCGAGTTCTGGGAGCGCCCGTCGTGAGGATCGGGGTCGGCCACCTCTACCCGGACTACCTCAACATCTACGCCGACCGCGGCAACATCGCCGTGCTGGCCGCGCGAGCCGCCGCCCGTGGGCACGAGCTCGCGGTGACTGCGGTCGGGCTCGGCGACGCGGTGCCGGCCGCGATCGACCTGTTCTACATCGGCGGCGGGCAGGATCGCGAGCAGGAGCTCGTCGCACCGGATCTCGGCGAGAAGAGCGAGGCGCTACGCGAGGCGGCCGCCTCGGGCTCCGCCTTTCTCGCCGTCTGCGGCGGCTACCAGCTGCTCGGCCGTTACTATCGCGACCGCTCGGGTGCGGAGCTGCCGGGCATCGGGCTGCTGCCGCTCTACACCGTCGCCGGCGAGCGGCGGATGATCGGGGACGTGCTGCTCGAGTGCGACTGGGCCGGAGAGACGCTCGCCGGCTTCGAGAACCACGCCGGCCGGACGATCCTCGACGACGGCGCCGAGCCGCTCGGCCGGGTGGTCGCGGGCTTCGGCAACGACGGCGTCACGGGCTTCGAAGGCTGCCGGTCGGGACGCCTGTACGGCACCTACCTTCATGGCCCCCTCCTCCCGCGCAACCCGTGGTTCGCCGACCGGCTCCTCGAGGATGCCCTCGCCCACCTCACCGGCGGCGCCGTCGAGCTCGAGCCGCTCGAGGGGGCCTCGAGCAGCGGGCCCACTCCGTCGCCGCCGACCGCGCCCGCCGCAGGGGCGGGCGCCCGACTGACCGAAACGCCCCGGGTCGTGACCAGGTGGCGGGCGTCGATCCCGGCGTCTACGGCGGTGCCTGGCACCGCCCGGCCCGCCGCGCGCGCAAGGGTAACCGCTCCGGCCGGCGACCCCAGCGTAGTGGTCGTGGCCGTCGTTATCCCCGAGGCCTGGCGGCAAACATCCTGCAAAGCACGCCTTCACGACGGTCGCGGCCGGCCGGCGATCGTCGTCGATCGCGACGACGCCCAGCTCGCCTTGGCCGCGGTTTTCTACTTTCGTTCCCGCACCGACACACTTTCGTGACGGTGCCTGGCACCGGGGTTGGTCCCTCGGCGACTGCGGGTTCCAGGTCGTCCTTCGCTAACGGATCCAGAGCGAGCCGAGGTACACCGACGGGTCGCCGGGGCGCCAGCGCTCGACGAAGCGCTTCATCGGCGGGTGGAGCACGACCTCGGCCAGCTCGTCGAGCGAGAAGAGCCGCATGCCGCGAACGGCGGCGTCGTGCGACTCGATCTCCTCCAGCGAGCGATGGGAGAGATCGACGCCGAAGACGATGTGGACGACGTGGCGGTCGCCGGGGCGCCAGTCCGGCGCGATCGACTCGGCGACCGCGATCGGCCCCTCGAACATGAGGTCGTCCCAGAGCCCGAGCTCCTCGCCGAGCTCGCGCCGCAGCGCCTCGTCGAGCGTCTCGCCGCCCTCGACGCCGCCGCCCGGGAGCAGCCAGTACTCCTTGCCCGGCTTCTCCTGGCGGCAGAGCAGCACCCGCTTCTGCCAGCGGATCAGCGCGGCGACCCGGATGCGCGGCTCCATCAGTGCCTCGAGGAGCCGAAGCCGCGCACGCCGCGCTCCGAGTCCGGGAGCTCGTCGACCTCGACGAGCTCGACCTCGGGCAGCTGCAGCACGACGAGCTGGGCGATGCGCATGCCCGGCTCGACCACGAACGGCTCGTGCGGATCGGTGTTGAGCAGGTTGATGAGCAGCTCGCCGCGGTAGCCCGAGTCGACCAGGCCCGGCGTGTTCACGATCGTGATCCCGTGCTTCGGCGGCGAGGCCCGAGCGTGGCTGGACGAAGCCGGCATACCCCTCGGGGATCGCGACCGCGAGCCCGGTCGGGACGAGCGCCCGCTCGCCGGGGGCGAGCTCGACGCGCTCGCAGGAGGCGAGGTCGAGCCCGGCGTCGCCCGAGTAGGCGCGCGCCGGGAGGACCGCCTCGTCGCGCACCCGCCGGATCGGCAGCTCGATCAGGCGCTCTCCCGCTGAGCTGCGTCGGCGATCAGGTACGGCGCGTACCGGCGCAGCTCGTGGCGCGGCAGGCGGGCGACGACGAGCACGCCGTCCGGGGTGTCCTCCCGCTGCTCGATCGGCGCGCCGAGCGCGTAGAGCTCCGAGAGCCGCCCGCCCTCGTCGTAGGGCAGGAGCAGCCGGACGGGCTCGAACCGGCTCGCGAACCGCTCGGCGACGTGCGCCTTGAGCTCCTCGAGCCCCTCGCCCGTCGCGGCCGAGACCTGCGGCGCGTCCGGGAACCGGTTCTCGAGCCGGCGGCGCCCGACCTCGTCGACGCGGTCGATCTTGTTCAGCACGAGCTGGACGGGAAGCTCGGAGGCGCCGATCTCGTCGAGCACCTCCTCGACCGCCGCGATCATGCGCGTCGAGCGTCGTCCTCGGCCGCGGAGGCGTCGGCGACGTGCAGCACGATGTCGGCGACGAGCGTCTCCTCGAGCGTCGCCGCGAAGCCCTCGACGAGCTGGTGCGGCAGGCGGCGGATGAAGCCGACCGTGTCGGTGACGAGGTAGCGGCGGCCGTCGTAGCTCGAAGCCGCGGGTCGTCGGGTCGAGCGTCTCGAAGAGGCGGTTCTCGACCGAGACCTCCGCGCCGGTGAGCGCGTTCAGGAGCGTCGACTTGCCGACGTTCGTGTAGCCGGCGAGCGCGATCGTCGGCACCTGCGTGCGCCGGCGCTCCTTGCGGCGCGTGGCGCGGCCGCGCTCGAGCTCGGTGAGGCGGCGCTTGAGCACGGAGACGCGGCGGCGCGCGAGGCGGCGGTCGGTCTCGAGCTGCGACTCGCCGGGGCCGCGCGTGCCGACGCCGCCGCCGAGGCGCTCGAGGTGCTGCCACATGCCTCGCATCCGCGGCAGGTTGTACTCGAGCTGCGCGAGCTCGACCTGGAGCTTGCCCTCGGCGCTGACGGCGTGCTGGGCGAAGATGTCGAGGATCAGCTGCGTGCGGTCGATCACGCGCGCGCCGAGCGCGTCCTCGAGGTAGCGCTGCTGGACGGGATCGAGCTCGCCGTCGACGAGCACGCTCTCGGCGTCGGACGCCTCGAACTGCTCCTTCAGCTCCTCGAGCTTGCCCTTGCCGACGTAGGTTCGCTGCGCCGGGCGCGCGCGATGCTGCACGACGCGGCCGACCGGCTCGACGCCGGCCGTGCGTGCGAGCTCCTCGACCTCGGCCAGCTCGTCGTCGGGATCGGCCCCCTGGGCCAGGACCGCGAGGACGAACCCGCGCTCCGGCTCCTGGGAACGTGGAATCATCAGGCGCATTATGCCCGCAGAGCCCGCCGCCTCCACCCTCGCCGCACGCACGCTCGCGCTCGTCGACATCCCCTCGCCCTCGCGCGACGAGGCGGAGCTGTACGACTACGTCAAGGCGAGCGTCGAGCCGGCCGCCCGTCCACGACGACGGCGAGTCGCTGCTCTACGCGCGGCGCACCGGGAAGCCGCTCGTCCTGCTCGCCGGCCACACCGACACCGTTCCGGCGCAGGGGAACATCCCGGGGCGGATCGAGGACGGCGCCGTGCACGGCCTCGGCGCGAGCGACATGAAGGGCGGGCTCGCGGTGATGATCGAGCTCGCCGCGCTGGGCCGAGCAGGCCGAGCTCGCCTACGACCTCGGGCTGCTCTTCTTCCCGCGCGAGGAGCTCGGGCCCGAGTGAACCCGCTGCCGGGCCGTGTTCGAGGCGGCGCCGCTGATCGACGAGTCGGCGCTCGTGATCTGCCTCGAGCCGACCGACAACACGCTCCAGCTCGGCTGCCTCGGGAACATCAACGCGCGCGTCGTCTTCGAGGGCCGCGCGGCGCACTCGGCGCGGCCGTGGCTCGGCGTGAACGCGATCGAGCTCGCGCTCGAGGGGCTCCGCGGCGTGCTCGAGCTCGAGCCGAACGACGTCGAGATCGACGGGCTCGTCTTCCGCGAGGTCGTGAGCGTCACCCAGATCGACGACTGCGGCAACGCGAGCAACGTGATCCCCGGCCGGGTCGAGGCGACGCTCAACTACCGCTTCGCGCCCGACCCGCACGCAGGCGGAGGCCGAGGCGCGCCTGGCGGAGCTCGTCGGGCGCGAGCTCGAGATCACCCAGTCCTCCGCCGCCGCGCACGTTGCGCTCCGCTCGCCGCTCGTCGGGCAGCTGCGCGAGGCCGGCGGGTTCGCGGTCGAGCCGAAGCAGGCCTGGACGAACGTCGCCGACTTCGCCGGCCGCGGGCTCGACGCGCTCAACCTCGGCCCCGGCGCGACGCGCTACGCCCACACGGCCGACGAGCAGGTCGAGATCGCCGAGCTCGGCACGAACCTTCGACGCGCTCCAGCGCTTCCTCGCCGGGTAGCTGCACCGTGCAGCTCTCGCCGCTCCTCGCCGAGCTCGAGCAGTACCCGTTCGCCCGGCTCGACGACTGGCGCGCCGAGGCGCGGCGGCGCGGGCTCGAGGTGATCGACTTCGGCGTCGGCGATCCGCGCGAGCCGACGCCCGCGTTCATCCGCGAGGCGCTCGTCGCCGGCGTTCCGCGAGGTCTCGTCGTATCCGCGGGCGGTCGGGCTGCCCGAGTACCGCGAGGCGGTCGCGGCGTGGATCGCGCGCGCGCTTCGGCGTCGAGCTCGACCCGACGGTCGAGATCGTGCCGACGCTCGGCTCGAAGGAGGCGATCTTCTCCTTCGCCCAGATGGCGCTCGGCGAGAGGCGGCGCGTGGCGGTGCCCGGGCCGGCCTACCCGGTCTACGAGCGCGGCGCGCTCTTCGCGGGCGCCGAGCTGCGTCACGCGTCCCGCTGCGCGAGGAGCTCGGCTGGCTGCCCGATCTCGACGCGTTCGACCGCTGGGACGAGATCGGCATCTTCTGGACGTGCTACCCGAACAACCCGACCGGCGCGACCGCGCCGCTCTCGTTCTACGAGGAGCTCGCCGGCGCGGGCGCGCGAGCACGGCTTCCTGCTCTGCTCCGACGAGGCGTACTCGGAGCTCTGGTTCGGCGAGGAGCCGGTCTCGGCGCTCCAGGTCGCCGACCGCGAGAACGTCGTCGTCTTCAACACGCTCTCGAAGCGCTCGTCGATGACGGGCTACCGCTGCGGCTTCGTCTGCGCGCCCGGCCGAGATCGCCGACGCGCTGCGCACCTTCCGGCCGTCGGTCGGCACGGCGCCGCAGGAGTTCGTGCAGCGGGCCGGGATCGCCGCGCTCGCCGACGAGCGCCACGTCGAGGCCGTCCGCGACGTCTACCGGCGCAAGCGCGAGACGCTCCTGCCCGTGCTCGAGGCGAAGGGCCTCCGCCTCGCCGGCGGCGACGCCACGTTCTTCCTCTGGCTCGCCGTCGAGGGCCCTCCGAGCCCTTCGCGCGCCGGCTGCTCGAGCAGCGGGCATCCTCGTCGCGCCGGGCTCGTTCTTCGGCCCGGCCGGCGAGGGTTATGTGAGGATGGCGCTCGTGCCGACCCAGGAGGAATGCGAGCGCGCCGCCGCGATCCTCGAGGCCGCGCTGTGACGACCGAGGAGACGATCGCCGCGCTCGACCGCGGCGAGGTGCGCGTCGCCGAGCCGGACGGCGACGAGTGGGTCGTCAACGAGGACGTGCAGGCGGCGATCCTCGACTACTTCCGCACGCGGCCGATGGAGCCGCGCGAGGTCGGGCCGTTCGAGTACCACGACAAGATCCCGCTCAAGTCGGGCTACGAGGAGCTCGGCGTGCGCGTCGTCCCGCCGGCGGTCGCGCGCTACGGCTCGTTCCTCTCGCGCGGCGTGATCCTGATGCCGTCGTACGTGAACATCGGCGCCTGGGTCGGCCCCGACACGATGGTCGACACCTGGGCGACGGTCGGCTCGGGCGCGCAGATCGGCGCCGGCGTCCATCTCGCGGGCGGCGTCGGCATCGGCGGCGTGCTCGAGCCGCCCGGCGCCCGCCCGGTGATCGTCGAGGACGGCGCGTTCATCGGCTCCCGCTCGATCGTCACGGAGGGCGTGCACGATCGGCCGCGAGGCGGTGCTCGCGCCGAACGTCTCGCTGACGGCGTCGGTGCCGATCATCGACGTCACCGGCGCCGAGCCGGTCGAGCACCGCGGCTTCGTCCCGCCGCGCGCGGTCGTCGTCCCGGGCACGCGGCCGAAGGAGTTTCCCGCCGGCACCTACCACCTCGCCTGCGCGCTGATCATCGGCTACCGCATCGGAGTCGACCGACCTCAAGACGTCGCTCAACGACGCGCTGCGCGAGTTCGGCGTCGGCTCCTAGCCCTGCCAGTAGAACTCGTCGGGAAGGCGCGCGGCGAGCGCCTCGATCACCTTCCACTGCAGCAGCGGCACGTCGCGTAGCAGCCGCCTGAAGTCGTGCGGCGCGATCACGACGACGCGTACGGCGGAGAGCGTCAGCACCGAGGCCGTCGTCGGTCGCTCCGAGAGCAGGCTGATCTCGCCGAAGAACTCGCCCGGCCCGAGCCGGTTGATCTCGACGCCCTCACGGCGAACCTCGGCCTCCCCGGCAAGGAGGACGAAGAACTGCCGGCCCGCCTCGTTCTCCCGGATCAGCTCCGCACCGGCCGGGAACTCCTCCTCCGTGGCGATACGCGCGACCGCGTCGAGGCCGGCCTCGTCGAGGCCCGCGAAGAGCGGTACCCGCCTCAGCGCCTCGAGCGAGCTGCGATCCTGGCTGCGGAGCATCCCGCCGGGATCGTATGCCACGCGTGCTCTCGCCGAGTGTCCCTCCGGTGGTCAGCCTTCGGTCTCGGGCTCGCCCCACCAGTCGTCGTCGGACTGGACGCCGTCGCCTCCCTCGGGCCGGTCGGAGCCGATCGCGAGCAGCTCGAGCCCGTCGGCTCCGGCCGCGAAGCCGCGGAAGGTCCCCGGAGCGACGCGAACGATGTCCCAGGGGCGAACGTCGCGGAGCTCGTCGTCCAGCTTGACCTTCCCGTCGCCGCTGAGCACGACGTAGACCTCCTCCTGCGTCCCGGTGGCTGTGGCCGCGCGCACTGCGCCGGCCGGGCGCATAGCGAAAATGGCTGACGCCGATGTGCTCCGACTCGATGTCGCCGCGGGCAAAGCGGGCCTCGAGCGTCGAGCCCCCCTCGGCGGCGCGGTTGTCGAGCTCCTTCAGGTTGACGATCGTGTAACCGGGCAAGTGCATTCCTCCTCTGCTCGTGACGATGCGCGAAGCGCATTCGGCCTAGATAACGAGCCGCACCGCCCGCGCATGCCCGTGACCCGGCTCGTCGGTCGCATGCGAGCTCGTCTCAGGTCGCTCGCCTCCGGCGACGCGGGCGCGTGTTGAAGACGATGTCCCACCACGGAGCGCTGACGCCGAAGCCTGTCTCGTCGTCCTCGAAGTGGTGGCGCATGTGCAGCTCGCGGAGCCGGCGGCCGACTCGCCCTTTCGGGTGGGTGTGGTGCAGCGCGAAGTGAACGCTGTCGTAGATCACGTATCCCAGGTAGAAGCCCGCGCCGACCGCCCAGGCGAGGGGCGTTCCGAGCGCGATCAGAAACAGCCCGAAAAAGAGCAGCGCCAGCGGGATCGACAGCGCAGGCGGCAGCACCAGCCGGCGCGGATCGTTCGGGTGGTCGTGATGAACGCCGTGGATCATCCAGTGGAGCCGCGCGCCTACCCCTTGCTCCGGCTCGAAGTGGAAGACGGTGCGGTGGGCCCAGTACTCGCAGAGCGTCCAGAACACGTATCCCGCGGCAGCCCCGGCCAGCGCCTGCCATACACCGAGCCCGCGGACGCCGAGGTAGGCGAGGAGCACGACGGCCGGCAGATAGACGAGCGCCGGTGTCGCGGGATGCGCGCGGGTGAGCCTGTCGAGGGCCGGAGACGGAAAGATCGGCGGTGACGCCGTCAGCAACTCGACCCGGGAGGCATCGCCCTCCCGGCTGGACACGGTCATGAGCGAGCCCCCCTCATGCCGGTCGTGGATGGATTGATCGCCTGACCGGGGCGCGGAAGCCGATGCGAAGGGGGAAAGAGCTGCCGTCCATGGTTCTCCTGTCTTACGAGCGCGGCATGAGAATCCCGTGAAGCGACCTCGAGCCCCCGAAACACTACGACGAGGCCCACGATCGGCGCGTTAGTCCTTGATGAAGGCGGCGGTGCAGGCCACGAGAGCGGCGGCCGGCAGACACTCCGGCGCTCCGACGCAGGCGACGATACGGAGGCGAGCATGGTCAACAACTCCAACGATATGTTGCGGGCGGCATCGGCTGTGACGGCGCCGCCCCCGTGCTGCCTAGTCGATATCCTCGGCGCGACGTGACTGTCCCTGGGGTTCGAGACACCGGGGTCGTGCCGCAGCCCGATTCCTCGTCCACCCGCCGATCGCCGCCGGTCGCGCGGTTGTCCGGATGGATCGGCGTGATCGCTGCGGCGCAGCTCATCGTGCTCGTGGCGACCAGCACCAGATACGGCTTTCACCGCGACGAGCTGTACTTCATCGTCGCAGGAGCGCATCCGGCGTTCGGCTATCCGGATCAACCGCCGCTCGTGCCGTTGCTCTCATGGGCGATGCATGAGCTGGCCCCCGGTTCGCTCCTGCTCCTGCGGTTGCCATCCGCGCTTGCGGCTGCAGCGACGACCGTCCTTGCGGCAATGGTGGCGCGCGAGGTCGGCGGCACGAGGCGGGCCCAGGCGATCGCAGCGGCCTGCACGGCGTCGAGTGGGTTTGCTCTCGCCGTCGGGCACTTCGTGACCACCACGACGTTCGATCTGCTGAGCACGACCGCGCTCGCCTGGCTCGTCGTCCGGGCGATTGTCCGCTCGAGCGGCGCATGCCTCCTCGCGGCCGGCGTCGTCGTCGGCGTCGGCGCCGAGGCCAAGCCACAGGTGGCTCTTGTCGCTGCCGTCATCGTCGGAACGCTGGCGGTCGTCGGTCCCCGCTGGCCTTTCCGGTCGTGGTGGCTCTGGGCAGGGGTGGCGGCGGCGGTCACTTTCGCGGCACCGTACGTCATCTGGCAGCAGCGGCACGGATGGCCGCAGCTGACGGTGGCGGGCAACATTGCCGGGTCGGCGGAAGGTGGGCGAGCCGGGTTTGTCCCGTTCCAGTTCGTGATGGTGAGCCCGCTGCTCGTGCCGGTGTGGATCGCCGGCCTGCTCGCGCCGTTTCGCCGCGACGGGTTGCGCAGTCTACGGTTCGTCCCGCTGACCTACGGGGTGCTCGCGCTGGCCTATCTGATCGGGAACGGCAAGGCCTACTACCTCGCCAGCCTGTACCCGGCTCTGCTCGGCCTCGGCGCGATCCCCGTGGCCGCCTGGACACTCCGCCGGCGTCGGCGGGCACCCCTGCTCGCGACGGCCATCGCTCTCAGCGTCGCGGTGAGCGGGTTGATCGCGCTGCCGCTCCTGCCCGTCACCTCGCTGCAGGGGAGCGTCGTGATGGCGATCAACCCCGACCAGGGCGAGACGGTCGGCTGGCCCCGCTTCATCGACACCGTGTCGAAAGCGTGGCGGTCGCTCCCGGCGATCGACCGCAGCCGGACGGCGATCTTCACCGCCAACTACGGTGAGGCCGGCGCCATCGACGTGCTCGGCCACTCGCACGCCCTGCCCCGCGCCTACAGCGGGCACAACGGCTTCAGCGAGTGGGGCAGCCCCCGGCGAGGGACGACGGGGTACTGGTGATCGGCTTCGACGGCGCAACGGACGCGGCGCCGTACTTCGACCACTGCCGAACGCTGGCGGTCGTCGACAACGGCGTCGGCCTCGACAACCAGGAGCAAGGGCTGCCGCTCCTCCTTTGCCGGACGACGTCGTCGTGGTCGACGCTGTGGCCACGGCTCACCCACTTCGACTGACGGCCTCCATCCCGAGGCTGACGCCGAGCGCGGAAGTGTCTCCCTGCAGAGTTCGGTTAGCGTGTCAGCCGGGGTGAATGAGTCCCTGCGTGTCTCTGATCAGGATCGGGAGCGGGCCGTGCTCTCGCTTCGAGACGATCTGTTGGCGGGGCGGCTGACTCTCGATGAGTTCTCGGAGCGAGTGGAGATCGCCTATCGGGCGAGGACCGATCAAGATCTCGTTCGCGTCCGGCACGACCTGCCCGACCCGCGGCCGGAGATCATGGCCTCGGGCCGAGCGCAGAGACGTCTGACGATCGCCTTCTTGGGCGGGTCATTCGTCGGGGTCGCCTTCGGCTGCGCCGTCGCACCCTCGTGATCAGCGCTTTCGGGGATGTCGATCTCGACCTGCGCGAGGCCGAGATCCCCGAGGCCCGCGTCGCAGTGAGGATCCTCGTGATGTTCGGCAACGTTGATCTCTACGTGCCCGAAGGCATCAACGTCGAGGTCGGGGGAACGGTCATCTTCGGCCGATTGCGCGACTGGGGACGTGATCTTGCCCGCACCGACGCACCGACGGTTCTCGTTCGCTCCCTCGGCTGCGCCGGAACCGTCGACGTCTGGCGCGTGCCGCACGAGATGCAAGGAAGCTATCCCGAGATTTTCGAGCAGCTCGAAGCGCAACAGCGGCAACTCCCTGCCTAAGCCGACGCCGCTCGCCCGGCTATCCGGCGATGATCCCGGCAACCGCCCCTGGCACCGCCGAGGTCACTCCCTCGCCGCGGTGAAGACTTTGCGTTCAACGGGCTCGAAGGAAGTCGAGCACGCGTCCGGTCAGGAGCGCCGCGGCGCAGGGGTCGAAGGACGGCAGGCTGCAGTCGGCGAAGTAGTGCTGGTCGCCGGAGTAGAGATAGAGGTCGGCCCGGTCGGACGAGGCGACGAACTCACGCGCGACGTCGATTTGCCCTCGCCAACGAAGATCGGGCCTGCCTATGCCGTGGATCTGCACCGGCCCATCCGCAGGACACGCTCGCTGGACGGCGACGAGATAGGAGCGTCGCCTGCGCCAGTCTCGGAGTACCGCCTGAGGTGCTCGTTGGGCCGCGTGCCGGGTGCGTCATCCCGTTGCCGGTCAACTGCCGTCGATACCGGGGAATTTCCAGGAGCGGTCGAGTATCTCGCGACGGGGTCGGTAGAGGCGCACCGTGTAGTTCCATCCCGCCATGATCGGGAGGCAGTTGGGACGGCCGTCGTCACACCGGCTGCGACGTCGACGGCATCGCCCGGGTCGACGAGCACTCTCACCACAAGCCCGACCCACGGCGTATCGAACTCTTCGACGGACAGTCGGTGCTCGCCGGGCTGATGGAAGATCCGGTTGATGTAGTGATCCTGGTTGACGACCATCACCGAGACGTACCGATCGCCGCCGTCCGGGGATCGTGAGTGTCGCCCCCTCCGAGATGTCCGCGACCGCGATGCTGTACAGCGTGTCGCGATTCATTCGAATCACCGGCTGATGATCGACCGGCGTCGGCTCCCGGTTGTGCTTCAGTACGTTCACACCAGCAGCATCGGCCTGAAGCGCGCCGAACATCCGGTCGGTCTCCGCGCGCGCGAAGTTGTCGACACCCACCCGGATACCCCCCATCAACGACCTCCAGTTCAGTGGGTCAGGACGCAGCCCTTGGTCGTGCCGGACCGGGCCCCAGACCCGTAACCAGCCTGCGGGCCCTTCCTCCGGATACCACCCTCACGACATCTTCTGAGCACTCCACGTTCCACCGCCTGCCGGGGACTTGTAGGCGCCCGACATCGACGTCCCCGACACCGAGCCCGTGTAGGTGGCACCCGCGCCAACAGCCCCGAACTTGATCGCAGTCCCGCTCACGCTGCCGCCGACGCCGTACTTTCCCTTCGGGCTCGACAGCGTGATCGATCCGCTCAGTTTCGACCCGGTCTGTGTCCAGTGAAGCGTGAACGTGCCCGAGAACGCGCCGCTGTACTGCCCGGACCAGGTGCCGGCAAGCGTCGAATGACGCTTCGGAGATTGAGACTGACTTGCCCTCGTCGCGGCCTTCGTGACCGTTGCACCGAGCAGGGCAAGCGCGACAGCCGCAAGCAGCGCGGCCAACAGCCAGGATTCCGCCTCATCGAAAACGCTCCTTTCGCGACTCGTTTACACCCGCGCACGCGAGCATATGCCCGTGCTTTCTTCGAGGCAAGGATCGGAACAGCCGGCGGCCCGCGTGGAGTCGCCAGCGCGGAATGGTCGCTGGGCCGCGTCCTTGCGTGGAGCTGCACGCGGAGGAACGAGGTCAGACGGGCGGGTCGAACAGCGACACCACGACCTCGGTGGTCGTGAGCTCGGTGCCCTCGCCCCTCAGCAGGGACGGGTGTTCTTCGTCACGCCATGCCAACTCGTCGGGGAGCCAGCGGGCAACGCTCACCTGCGCCGGCCTTACTGCGAGTGAGTCCGTAGCCGAGCCGATGATGCGGGCGACCTTCTCGATGACCTCGGCGTCCGGTGCGTAGGCGAACAGGCCGGTCGTGCCCGATGCGAGAGAAACCGATCCCCCGGCAGCCGTGACTTCGCCCATCGCCTTCAGGAAGTCGGCGACGGTGCGAACGTCGTCCTTCCGGTCGAAGAGCACCAGTACCCGCCACGACGAGTCGTCCATGCCCCGAGTGTAGAGCCGGCAGGGACGACCGTCGGCTGTGCCGGGCGCACGATGCACCCTGCCACTCGGGCTCCGGCGTGGGCCTCGCGAGCCGCGCCGGCGTCCCTCTCGCCGGGCTCGGCGTGTGAAGCGCCCTCAGGCGGTAAAGCCGCCCGAGCTGCCGCTCTTCTTCTTCCCGCCGCCGAGGTTGCGGGTGCTCTGTTCGGCGGCGTGGAAGGCGACTCGTTCGGCGTCGGCGAAGGTGGTGCCCTTGGCGACGAACGTGTAGACGCCCGAGAGGGTGTCCCCCTTCACCTGGTAGATCGCAATGCCGGTCTGGGTGACGTGCTTCTTGCCGTCGGTCGCCTTGATCACAAGCTTCACGGCGACGCTGCCGGCGGGGAGCTTCGAGTCGTGCATGGCCGTTGTGCGGAACGTCGTCGTGACCGCCCCCCGCTTCGCCGTAACCGTCTTGCTCGCGCAGGAGTGGGCGACCTTCGCGACCTCGGCGAGGGCCTGCTTGGCACCGCCCTTGACGTAGGTGACGACCTCGTTCGAGACGTCGACGCTCTTCGCAGGATGCTTGTAGCTCACCTGCAGGCGGCCCGTGCGCAGGTTCTCGCTCGGGTAGGTCCCGGCGCACAGATCGAGGGTCGTCTCGCCGATGAAGCTGTTGCCGTTCGGATACGCGACGAGCGTGTAGCCCCTGCCGACCTGGGAGCCGGCGAGGACGATCGAGCTGAGATTCGGGCCGGGCAGATACCTGAACATCGCAACGCTCTGCGCGAAGAGCGGCGCGTACTTCGCCCAGCTCGCCGTCGGCGCGACGTAGACGAGCACGTACTCGACCTGATCGTGGATGAACAGGTACTCGTCGCTCTCGTTCGTCCCCGCCTTCTTGGCCGCGGCGACATGGATCACGAACGCTGGACCGGCCGGCAGGCTCACGTTCCGCGAGGTGACGATCGCGGTCTTGCCGAGGCCGCTCACGATCGCGCTCTTCGTCTGCTTGGCCAGCGTGCCGAGCGAGACCGCACCGACGCGCGCTGCACCCGTGTCCATATAGACCTTCCCCTTCGTGGCCGGATCGGCGGCGATCAGCTTCAGGGCGTTGTTCCGGGCGAAGGAGCTGAACGTCGGGAGCTTCTCGAGCTGTGCGAGCACCGACGGCGAGGCACTCGTCACGCCGACCCACGTCGGCGGTAGGCCGATCGCGAAGCCGCCGGTCGGCACCTGGTACTCGGCGAGCGACGCTGCCCCGGCCTGCGGCACCGCCACCACGGCCAGCATGGCCAGCACGCAAAGAGCACGGACGGTCATGCCCCTCACGATAGAGGCTCCGGGTGCCCATCGCGAACCGCCGGCCCGGTCAGGAGGGCGCGCCCGTTCAGCAGCCGGACCCGGAGGTCACCGCCCGGGAAACGGACGGTTGCCTCGCCGCCGCCGAACGCCGCGACCACCGCGATTGCGCTCGTACCCGAGGCGCCGGTCTCGCCCACCCCCCGCTCCCAGACGCGCGCCTCGATCGTCTGCTCGTCGACTCGGCGCGCCACCTGGACGTTCGTCCGGTTCGGGAAGCGCGAGTGCGTCTCGAGCAGCGGCCCGATCCGGTCGAGCTCCGCAGGGTCGCCGACGACGACGGCGTGGGGATTGCCGACATCGACGGGCGTAAAACGGATGCCGTCGACCTCCTCCTGCTCGCCGATGACCACCGGGCCGAGCTCCTGCTCGATGAGCCCGTCGCCGAGCAGACGAGCCCGGACCTCTCGCTCCCCCACCCACACCGAGATCTCGCGGGCTCCCGTCTGCTCGGCGAGCCACGCGGCGGCGATCCGGGTTCCGTTGCCGGACATCTCGGCCAGTGACCCATCCGGGTTCCAGATCGCGATCCGGACCCGGCCCTCGCCCCGCTCCTGCACTTCGAGAATGCCATCAGCGTCTCCGACCTCGGCGCGGACCGCGTCGGCGCTCAGAGGCTCCTCAGCGACCAGGTAGACGTTCCCCTGCGCCTGCCAGCGCGACGATCTCATCGGCGATCTCCTCGGGTCGACGGCCTGCGTCGAGCGTAGCGGCCACGGGCAGGCGCCGGAGCCATTTGCGCTGGTACCGAGCGAGACGACGCGTGGCCGCCACGACCGCTGCGACCGCCTCATCGACGGGAAATGTCGCGAGCTCCTCGAGGCCGAGCACCTTGCGCGCCGTCGCCGACAGCGGCGCCGCCCAGGCGGCGGCGGCCTCGGCAACCGCGCCCCGCTCGACCATCGTCGCGACCCGCGCCTCGATGCGAGCGTCGAGCTCGTCGCGAGGGAGGTCGAGGCCGACCAGGAGCGTCGGCTGCCGCGAGTCGGCCTGCCAGAGCGAGTCCTCGCCCGGTGCGAGCGATGCACCGAGGTCGGTCAGCTCGAGGGCCCGGACGATGCGCCGCCGGTCGTTCGCATGCACCCGCGCTGCCGCGGCCGGGTCGAGGCGGGCGAGGACGCCGTGCGCCTCCTCGGCGCCGGCCGTGTCGTAGAAGCTCGCCCAGCGCTCGCGCGAGCCGGGCGCGGGCGGCGGCGGCAGCGCGAGCGCCGAGAGGGCAGCACGGAGGTACAGGCCGGTCCCGCCGGCGACGATCGCTGTCGCGCCGCCGGCCAGGATCTCGTCGATCGCCTCGTGGGCGAGCCGCTGGTACTCGCCGACCGAGACGTCGTGGTCGAGCGGCACGATCCCGACCAGCCGGGCCGGATACTCGGGGGCCGCCGTGAGCACGGGGATCCCCTTGTACAGGGCGGCCGAGTCGGCCGAGACCACCTCGCCGGAAAGGCGCTCACGGAGCGCCGCCGCGACAGCGCTCTTGCCGGACGCCGTCGGGCCGAAGAGCGCGACGACCTGCGGCATCTAGAGCTTGAAGGCGTGCTCGATGTCGCCGGGGAAGGGTCGCGGACGAACTCGTCGGCCTCGTCCGGGTGCGCCGCCCGCCAGTCGCGGAACCACTCGACCGCGCGCGGGATCCCGACGTCGAGCGGCGTCTGCGGCTGCCAATCGAGCAGCCCGCGGGCCTTGCGGATGTCGGCCACGTAGTGCGTCACCTCGCCGCGGAGCGACGGCTTCAGGGTGATGTCGGGAACGACGTCGAGCTCGGCGGCGATCAACTCGGCCGCCCGCACAAGCGTGTTCCCTTGCCCGTAGGCGAGATTGATCGTCTCGTTCTCGACCGTCCCGGCGGCGAGGCGATCGATGCCGCGCACGATGCCGTCGACGCAGTCGTCGATGTAGGTGAAGTCGAGCACCTTCTCGTCGCCGCCGTAGACCGTGATCGGCTCGCCGCGACTCAGCTGGTGCATGAACAGGGGCAGCACCCGCTCCATCCGCCTCAGGTCGTTGTCGAAGCGACCGTAGACGTTCGAGAAGCGGAAGACGAGATACCGGAGCCCGTAGCACTTGGCATAGGCGTAGATGAACCCCTCGGAGCCGATCTTCGAGGCCGAGTACGGGCTCTCCGTATAGGCGAAGTCGGCCGTGGACTCGCCGTACTCCTCGAACCGGTGGACGTCGCCGTAGACCTCGCGCGTCGAGGAGAACACGAACGGCAGATCGAGCGCCCGGCAGTACTCGATCACGTTGAACGTCATCATCACGTTCGCGAGCGCCCGGCGCGGCTGACGTACAAGCTGATGGACCTTCGCGTGCGCCGCCAGGTGGACGACGAGGTCGACCTCCGGGTACTCGATCTCGTTGATGCCGCCCTCGAACGCCGCATAGCTCCCGGCGAGGTCCTGGAGCATGGTCTTGAACTCGTCCGTCCAGATGTTCTCGCGCTTGTCGACGCCGAAGACCCAGTGGCCGTCGGCGATGAGCCTGCGCGCGAGGTTCGTGCCGATCTGCCCGGACGAGCCGGTGATGAGGATGCGCACCGGCTAACCCTGCCAGATGCGGCCGACGGCCACGAGCGCCTCCTGCCGTCCACGCAGCGTCGTCGAGGTCGCGTGCTCGATGCGCACCTCGACGAGCTCGCCCGCCGCCGCGTCCCCGGTGAAGTTCACGGTCGTGTTGCGGCGGGTGCGGCCGCGAAGCAACGCGTCGTCGGTGCGCGAGGGGCCCTCGACCAGAACCTCCTCGACCCGGCCGACCCGCGCGGCGTTGCGTTCAGCGGCGATCCGCTGGGTCACCTCGACGAGACGCTCCATGCGCTCGATCTTGACCTCGTGCGGGACCTGCTCCGCCATCGCGGCGGCCTCGGTGCCCCGGCGCGGTGAGTAGACGAAGGTGAAGGCGCTGTCGAATCCGACCTCGTCGACGACCTCGAGCGTCTGCTCGAAGTCCGCCTCCGTCTCGCCGGGGAAGCCGACGATGATGTCGGTGCCGAGCGCGAGGTCGGCAATCGTGCCGCGCATCCGCTCGACAAGAGCCACGTAGCGCTCGCGCGTGTACGTGCGCCGCATCGCCTTCAGGACACGCGTCGAGCCGGACTGGAGCGGCAGGTGCACCTGCTCGCAGACAGCGGCACACTCGGCGATCGCTTCGATCACCGGCTCGCGAAAGTCCTTCGGGTGCGGGCTCGTGAAGCGGATCCGCTCGATCCCCTCGACCGCGTCGCAGGCGCGCAGGAGCTCACCGAACCCGGTATGCAGGTCGGGTGCGAGGTCGCGGCCCCACGAGTTCACGTTCTGGCCGAGCAGCGTGATCTCACGGACGCCCTCGTCCGCCAGGCGCGTGACCTCGGCGATGACCTCCCCCGGGCGCCGGCTGCGCTCGCGTCCGCGCACGGCGGGGACGATGCAGTAGGAGCAGACGGAGTTGCAGCCCATCGAAACCTGCACCCAGGCCTGGTACCGGCGCTCGCGGTGCATCGGGAGCATCGAGGCGAACTCGCGCTCCTCGAGGCCGAACCGGCCGCGCGCAACGCCCACGCCGCCGGCGCCGAGCCAGTCGGCGAGATGCGCGATCGATCCGGGGCCGAACGCGACGTCGACCTCGGGGTAGAGCTCGAAGATCCGCTCGCGCTGGGCCTCGGCGTAGCAACCGCCGACTGCGATCACGCGATCGGGATCTCGCCGCTTGCGAGCTGCCGCGTCGCCGAGGTGGGCCGCGAGCTTCGTGTCGGGCTTCTCGCGGATCGTGCACGTGTTGAAGACGACGACATCGGCCTCCTCGGGGCTGACGGCCTCGCCGAGTCCGAGCTCCTCGAGCATGCCCTTGATCCGCTCCGAGTCATGGGCGTTCATCTGGCACCCGAATGTCGTCACCGAATACGTCCGCACCGCGCGAAGCCTAGCCGGGGCGCTTCCCGCTGAGGGGCAACCTTGGGCCAGGTGGGATAGGGGCTCGCCTCGCCTGCCGTCACCGCGGCCGGCCCGGCGGCAGCGACTCGAGGAGCGGCTCCGGGCACGACGGCGTATCTCGACAACGTCCGTGGGCGTGCATAAGCTTGCGCCTGCATCGCATTCGCGACTGATTTCGGCTGGCACTGGAGTTGTGTGACATGGACGTTGTCATCTGCCCGGCATGTGGAGGATCGGTGGTTGTCGTGTCGCACAGTCAGGACGACAGAGCGGCCAGCGAGAACGACCAGAGCGTGAGCGATCTGGACCAGACTCTGGCGGATCGCGACCAGACGGCGAGCGACCGCGATCAGCGCAGCGCGAATGACGATCAGGCCGCGGCCGACGTCGACCTTGCGGCCGGAAGCGACCCGCGCACCCACGAGCGGACGATGTCGCAGCGGAAGCAGACAAGCCACGATCGGGCAGACGCGGCGCACTCTCGAGACGACGCCTCGGGCGAACGCTTGCGAGGTGCAGAGCTTCGCGACCACTCGGCGGGGCTGCGCGACAGGGCAGCCGCTCACCGCGGTCGCCGCCATGAGGGCGAAGCCCCCGCCCCCTCTCAGGACGACGACATTCTCATCCGGGCCGAGCGCGACCGCGCCATCGCTGCGGCCGACCGGCTGAGAGCAGCCGAGGACCGCGCCAGAGCGGCCGCCGACCGAGAGGAGTCCGCTCGCGAGCGTGAGGAGGCCTTTCTCGCAAAGGCAGAAGCGCGCCAGAGCCTGCTCGCGGCCGCAACCGATGAGCTGACGGGCGCCTATACGCGCAGGTTCGGACTCGAGAGCCTCAACCACGAGATCGAGCGCGCCCGGCGGACGCAAGACACCCTCACGCTCGCGTTCATCGACGTGAACGGGCTCAAGGAGGTCAACGACACCCGCGGACACAAGGAGGGCGACCAGCTTCTACACCGTGTGGCCGCGACCCTGAGAGCGCACGTTCGCCCATACGACGTGATCGTGCGCTACGGGGGCGATGAGTTTCTCTGTGCCCTGCCGCACCTGGGCCAGGCCGGAGCGCGCGACCGGATGGAGAAGATCGCCGCGGTGCTCGCGGCAGCAGACCCGCAGCACTCGATCTCGTTCGGCCTCTCCGACTACCAGCCCCCTGACGGGCTCGACGAGTTGATCGGCCGTGCCGACGCTGACCTGCTCGCGGCCCGACGCTCCGCCAGGCGCGGCGACTAGCTCCGATCGCGGGGTTCGATCGCACGCCACCCGGCCGGCGTCGGGGTAGCCTTGGCCGGTGGCCTCGCGGACGATGCTCGCGACCGTCCTGGCGCTGGGACTTGCCGTCGTGCCGCTCGCAGCGGGGTCAGCGGGCGTCCAGCACTTCTTCTTCGCGCCCGGAACCACGACGAGCTGCGAGCTCGACGTCTCGATGCCCGGGATCGGGACGGCGGCCTACTGCCAGACCTACCCCCACGCCGAGAGCGTGGTCCTGCATCCGACGGGCCGCCTCACTCTCTGCCACGGGATCAGGTGCATCGGCAACCCACCCGACCAGGTGCCGACCCTCGTCTACGGCGCGTGGCTCTCGGCGGGGCCGTTCAAGTGCACGTCCACGCGGGCGGGCGTGAAGTGCGTCGTGGTCAAGTCGGGCAAGGGCTTCCTCATCAGCCCGACCGCGATCAAGCGCCTCGGTTAGCCCCGTCCGTCCGCTCAGGAGTCGTCGTCGCCGGGCCTAGTAGAGGCCTTCGCGGCGGGCGTAGCGCTCGTCGCGGGCGCGGTCGTACTCGTCGGCATCGAGCGCCGGATCGGCGACCGACCGGAGAAGCTCGCCGGGGCTTGGCAGCTCCGAGCGCTCGAGGTGGCGTTCGGGGTTCCAGAGCTCGGAGCGGATCAGCGCCTTCGCGCACTGCGTGTAGGCCTCGTCGATCGAGACGAGGATGCCGAGGCGCGGCGCGCTCCCCTCCACCGTGCTCGCCTCGAGCAGCTCGGGGTCGTCGACGACACTCGCGCGTCCGTTGACCCTGAAGGTGTCGCCGATGCCCGGGATCAGGAACAGGAGCGCGATTCGAGAGTCCTCGAAGAGGTTCGTGAGCGTATCCGCGATCCGGTTCCCGGGCCGGTCGGGGATGAGCAGGGTCCGCTCGTCGAGGATCCGCACGAAACCCGCTGGATCGCCGCGGGGTGAGACGTCGAGGCCGCCGTCCGGGCGCGCGGTCGCCACGCAGACAAACGGCGAGCGCTCGATGAACTGCCGGGTGAGATCGTTGAGGCGATCGGCGATCTTCGAGACGACGAGGTCGGTGGGCGCACCGATCACCTCCCGCAGCGCGGCCTCGTCGCGGATCGTGCTCTCCGCGCCCACCCCTACGGCCCGAGCCACCGCGCGTCGTCGGAGAATGGCCGGATAGTCGTTCCGGGCGTCGCCGAACCGGCGCCGGCCGCCGGCGGGGTCAAGAGCGAGCTCGGAACCGTCAAATGGCGCGATTTCATCTCTGCGTCGTACGGACGCCAGGGCAGGTGCGTCCGCGGCCCCATAGTACGCGGAGTCCCAGGTTCTCGTCCCCCGCGGTCGCTCGTCGAGACCGGCCCAGCTCGAGCCGACGGTTTAGCGGCGTCTTTCGTGGCAATCACCCGGTCATGAGCAGTCATACGAAAAAGAATCTGCGCAGCGACGTCGAGGACCAGGCACCCAAATTCGGGATGCCTGCAGAGCTCGAGGCTCGCTTTGCGCGCACCGCGCTCGGCGGACGGTCTCTCGGCCTGACCCTGTTCACGCTCGCACCGAACTTCCGGGTCCCGTTCGGCCACAGGCACGCCGGCCAGGAGGAGGTCTACGTGATCGTCCAGGGCTCGGCGCGTGTCAAGGTCGACGAGGAGATCGTCGAGCTCGGCCAGTGGGATGCGATCCGGTTCGACAAGGAGGCCATGCGGGACGTCGAGGCCGGCCCGGACGGCGTCGAGTACCTCGCCTTCAGCGCCGGCGACGATGCCGGCGACGCCGAGATGGTTCAGGGCTGGTGGAGTGACTGACCGCCCGGCTGGACGCCGCGGGCGCGGTGGTTGCCGACGAGCCGGAACACGATCGCGGCGGCGGTGAAGGCGACGAGCAGGATGACGGCGTTCAGGAAGACACGGCCGTAGCCGTGCTCGGCGACGTTCACGAACGGATACGGATACCAGCCCGTGCTCGAGCCACGGATGAGCGTGTAGGCGAACCAGGCCGCCGGATAGCAGAGCCAGGCGGCGGCAACGCGCCAGGAGAGGCGGTGCCTGGGCGGATCGATGAGCCAGTCGGCGACGAGAGCCACCGGCATCAGCTTGTGCACGATGAAATCCATCCACGGCGTGTGCGTGTCGAG
The DNA here is from genome assembly GCA_963743675.1 of uncultured Actinomycetota bacterium. Taxonomy (GTDB): domain Bacteria; phylum Actinomycetota; class Thermoleophilia; order Gaiellales; family Gaiellaceae; genus PALSA-600. Next base: position 28,988 of record CAVURE010000021.1, on the reverse strand, counting down.
GCTCTCTTGCAGGCCCGAGAGCAGGAGCGCGAACACGACGCCCGTGATCGCCATGTACAGGGTTCCGGCTCCTCGAAACGCGTCGAAGAGAGCCGTCCGCTCCGAGCGCCTCGTGATCGCCGCCAGGGCGAGCACGACGATCCCGATCACGTTCGACTGGATCGTGAAGAAGCTGAAGAAGTTCCCCGGACTGAAGGTCGGCAGGCCGTCCAGCTTCCCGAACTGGTAGGCGATCGCCGCGACGGCAGCCGCCGCGACCGCGAGCCGGGCGATGCCGAGCCAGCAATCCAGCCTCCGCATGGCACCAACCTAGCGGCAGCACGCGCCTGTCCTGGACGAACATGTGTTCGTCTAGGATCTCCCGGGTGCAGCTCGCGTTCGATTCACTCGACCGGCTGGTCGAGCTCGTCGAGGAGTCGCGGCGGCCGGGTTCGCGCGAGCGAGGCGGCGCGGTACCTGTTCGCCGTGTCGCGAGCCCCGGAGGGCCTTGCGCGCTCCCTTCTCGGGCCACTGGTCGATGCCGACGCACGGCTTGCCTGGCGCGGCGCCTTCGTCGCACTCTCCGCCGCGAGCGACCCGCTGCTGCACGAGGCCTCGTTCGTCGTCTTCGACCTGGAGACGACCGGGCTTGCGGTCGCCTCGTCCCGGATCTGCGAGATCGGCGCGGTTCGCCTCCACCGGCTCGAGCAGGACGGCGTGTACGAGACGCTCGTCGCCCCCGGCGTGCCTCTGCCCCGGCCCGTCGGCCGGCTGACCGGGCTCTCGGACGCCGAGCTTCGCGCCGCCCCACGCGTGCGGACGGCACTCGAGGGCTTCATGGCCTTTGCCGGGGACGCCGTGCTCGTCGCCCACAACGCCCGGTTCGACATCGGCTTTGTCAACCGCGAGCTCGAGCGGATGACCGGGCGGCGTGTCGCTGCCACCGTGATCGACACCGTGCCACTGGCCCGCAACCTGCTTCGCGGGCGGATCGAGCGCACGAGTCTCGCTGCGCTCGCCTACTTCTTCGGCGTGTCGGTGCTGCCGTGCCACCGTGCCCTTCCGGACGCTCAGGCAACCGCCGAGGTGTTCCTGCGGCTGGTCGAGATCGCGCAGGAGCGCGGCGCGGCGACGCTCGCGGAGCTCGAGGAGCTCGCCGCACCTCGGCCCCGGCGGATCCACGGCAAGCGCCATCTCGTCCACGATGCGCCGAGCGAGCCCGGCGTCTACCTGTTCCGCGATCGTGAGCGCCGCGTCCTCTATGTCGGCAAGGCACGCGACCTCAGGGCACGGCTGCGGTCGTACTTCCAGAGCCGGCACCAGCGGCCGGCGGTCGAGGCCGCGCTCGACCAGCTCGACCAGGTCGAATGGCGGCTCACCGGCTCGGAGCTCGCCGCTGCGCTCGACGAGGTCCGGCTGATCCGCGAGCTCCGGCCCGCCGCGAACACCCGGACCCCGCAGCCCGAGCGCTACGTCTATCTGCACCGGCGCCACGAACGCGTCGTTGTCAGCCCGCTGCCGTCGCGGTACGGGCCGCTGCGGCGCCGGGCCCTCGCCCAGCGGGCCGCAGGCGCGCTGAAGGGATGTACGCCGGAGGAGTTCGACGACCTGCTCGACGGCGGCTCCCTCGACCGCCTCCGGCACCGGCTCGCCGGGCTGACCGAGCCCGAGGACGAGCTCGCGGCCCGGCACCTGCGTCGTGGAATCGGCTCGCTCGAGCGGGTCATCGCGCAGCTCCAGCGGCTCGAGCGGCTCAAGCGCCTCGAGCTCTGCATCCTCGCGCCCTCGCTCACACCGGGCCGCCCGGCGGCCTACGTCGTCACCGGCGGCCGCGTGATCGGCCCCGAGGAGGCCGTCGAGCCCTCGCTCGGCCCTCCGGAGGCTCCGCTCACGGTCGCCGCCGACCACCTGGACGGCCTGCTCGTCGTCGACTCGTTTCTCAGGCTGCCCCCGCCGGAGCTGACGATTCTGCCGCTCGACCGCCGGGATTACGGTCATGCGGCCTGACGTTGACATCGGTGTCTCGACAAACCCGAGGGGGAACACAAGATGCAGCATGTACGGCTGGCCGAGCTCGATGTGTCACGCATCGGTCTCGGCTGCATGGGAATGTCGGCGTTCTACAGCGGCGCCGGGAGCGACGACGCGGAGTCGATCCGTGCGATCCAGCGGGCGCTCGAGCTCGGCATCACGTTCATCGACACGGCCGAGCTGTACGGGCCCTTCACGAACGAGGAGCTCGTCGGCCGGGCGATTGCGGGCCGGCGCGGCGAGGTCGTCCTCGCCACGAAGTTCGGGCTGATGAGCGGCGGTGAGCGACGGATCGACAGCTCGCCCGCGACGGTGCGCTCGGCGCTCGAGGGATCGCTGAGTCGCCTTCAGACCGACTACATCGACCTCTACTACCAGCACCGGGTCGACCCGGCAACGCCGATCGAGGAGACCATGGGCACGCTCGCCGAGCTCGTCGCCGAGGGGAAGGTCAGGCACATCGGGCTGTCGGAGGCCGCGCCCGAGACGATCCGCCGGGCTCACGCCGTGCACCCTGTCACCGCGCTCCAGTCGGAGTACTCGCTCTGGACACGCGATCCGGAGGCGGACGTCCTGCCGCTCCTGCGAGAGCTCGGGATCGGATTCGTCCCCTACTCCCCACTCGGCCGCGGCTTCCTCACCGGCCAGATCAGGTCGGTCGACCAGCTTGCGCCCGACGACTTCCGCCGCAGCAATCCGCGCTTCGAGAACCTGGACGAGAACATGCGGATCGCCGACGAGGTCGGGGCGGTGGCCGGCGAGGTCGGCGCTACGCCTGCGCAGGTTGCGCTCGCCTGGCTGCTCGCCCAGGGCGACGACCTCGCCCCGATCCCGGGGACGAAACGCGTCGCCCGGGTGGAGGAGAACGCGGCCGCCGACGCCGTCGAGCTCGACGACGAGCAGATCGACCGTCTGACGGCGATCCAGCCGCCCAGGGGCGACCGCTACGCCGACATGTCAGCGGTCAACCGCTGAGTTCGCGCCTCGACGGCGATCGCCTGGCCCGACCGGGTCAGCATGAGTCGTCGGGAACCGCGATCATCGACTCGACGGTCTCGGCCGAGAAGCCCTTCGCCTGGAGTGCGCGGGCGAGCTTCTCCGGCGGCCCCGAGGAGCGCGCTACGAACGTCCGGGCGCGCTCGGCCTCCGGCGCGAGTGCCTGCACGGCGGCGGCGATCTGCTCCGCGCCGACGCCCCGCTGCTCGAGGTCGAAGGCGATCGCCTCGTCGCCGTAGCCGCGGCTTGCGAGACTGCTCGCACGGCCCACTGCGAAGCGATGGTCGTCGACGTAGCCGAGGCCCGTCATCGTCTCGAGCGCGGCGCGCCGGTCGAGCGGCTTGATGCCGCGCCGCGCGAGCTGGGCGTCGAGCTCGGCCAGCGGAGCGGTCGCGCTGCGAGAGCGCCCGGCCCGCGGCGTCGAGCGCCTCGACCCGGCGGAGCGAGCGGCGAAGCTCGCGGGCCCGCTGGCGGTCGAGCCCGGCGCCGACCCGGAGCCCGGCCGAGACGACGGCTGCGGCAGGCAAGGTACGCCAGGGCTCCCCGTCGAGGTCGACCCGCACGCGATCGCGACGCTCGGGATGGAGCGCCGTGACGGTTCGCATCGGCCGCCAGCTCCGCGTCAGGCCGCCGCCGCGGCCCCGTTGGCCTCGGCGCCGTCGATCTCGACGTCCTCGACCTCGTCCTCGACGACCTCGACCTCGACGACGGGCGTCGCTTCGCTCGGCTCGCGCTGCGTCGTCAGCCGGGCGGACACGATCTGGCCGGCCGGGATCTGGTCCTGGATCGCCAGCAGGATCTGCTGCACGACGTCGGGATGCTCCTTGAGGAACGCCGTCGCGTTCTGGCGTCCCTGACCGAGCCGCTCGTCGCCGAAGCTGAAGTACGAGCCCGACTTCTGGACGATCTTCCGCTCGATCCCTGCGTCGAGGACCGTGCCCTCCCACGGGATCCCCTCGCCGTAGATGATGTCGAACTCGGCCTGCTTGAACGGCGGCGAGACCTTGTTCTTCGCCACCTTCACCCGGACGCGGTTGCCGATCGCCTCGACGCCGTCCTTGAGCGTCTCGATCCGCCGGATGTCGAGGCGCACCGACGCGTAGAACTTGAGCGCCCGGCCGCCCGGGGTCGTCTCCGGCGATGCCGAACATGACGCCGATCTTCTCGCGCAGCTGGTTCGTGAAGATGCAGATCGTCTCGGTGCGGTTGAGCGTCCCGGTGAGCTTGCGCAGCGCCTGCGACATCAGCCGCGCCTGCAGGCCGACGTGGGAGTCGCCCATCTCGCCCTCGATCTCGGCCTTCGGCGTCAGCGCGGCGACCGAGTCGATCGCGACCACCGAGATCGCGCCCGAGCGGACGAGCAGCTCGGTGATCTCGAGCGCCTGCTCGCCGGTGTCCGGCTGCGAGACGAGCAGCTCGTCGATGTTGACGCCGATGCGCTTGGCGTAGACCGGGTCCATCGCGTGCTCGGCGTCGATGAAGGCGCAGATGCCGCCGCGGCGCTGGGCCTCGGCGATCACGTGGTAGACGAGAGTCGTCTTGCCCGAGGACTCCGGGCCGAAGATCTCGACGACGCGGCCGCGCGGCAGCCCGCCGATGCCGAGTGCGAGATCGAGCGGAAGCGACCCTGTCGAGATCGCGCCGACCGAGACCTGAGCCTGGTCGCTCATCCTCATCACGGCGCCCTTGCCGAAGTTGCGCTCGATCTGGCCGAGTGCGGTGTCCAGAGCCTGCTCGCGATCCACCCTCATCAACCTCCTACGGTGCGGCCCCGAGCGGGACCGCTTCGAGTACGTCGTACTGCGCCCCATCCGGGCGCAGCCGGGAAATGAAAACAGCAGCATCGGACGGCGCGACCTCGTCGATGCGCGGCAGCGACGGCTTCAGCCGCGGCCGCTCGCGGAAACGCAGCACCGTCAGGTGCGGAAGCCATGGCCTCGACTCACGCCGATAGACGCCGATCGCCTCGAGCTCGTCGAACAGGCGCCCGGCGAGCGCCGCCCCCAGCCCTTGCACGTCGTCGAACGTCAGCATCCCCACGCTCCTCGTCTCGCGGTACCCGCGGAGCCGGAAGCGAAGCTCGCCGGCACCGGCCACGGCGGCCCGGAGGGACGAGGCGACGGCGGGAGCATCGCCGGAGGCCTGCGAGCCGAGAAAGGCGAGCGTGAGGTGGAGGTTGCCGCCCGGCACGACCCGCCCGCCGCGCAGCTCGGCCTCCTGCCAGCGCACGACGCCTTCGACCGTCTCAGCGGGGAGCCGCAGGGCGCAGAAGAGGCGAAGGCGTTCACTTCCGGCCACGCTAGCGCGAAAGGTGTGACGTGTCTTTCACAAAACTGTGACGAGCTCGTAGAGGAGGTGGAGCGCGGCGACCGTCGCCCGGCGCCGCACCGTCTCGCGGTCGCCGGTGATCCGGAAGTCGTGCGCGCGCTCACCGGCCGGCCCCGAGGCACACAGGTAGACGAGCCCGACCGGCTTCTCCGTCGGTGCCGCCTCCGGGGCCGGCGATCCCCGTCACGGAGACCGCGATATCGGCCCCGAGCCGCGCGCGGGCGCCTCGCGCCATCGCCGAGGCCGTCTCGGCCGACACCGCTCCGTGCGCTCGCCAGCACCTCCGCGGGCACATCGAGCTCCGCCTCCTTGACCTCGTTCGAGTACGCGACGACTGCGCCCAGGAAGACGTCGCTCGACCCGGCCACCGACGTCAAGCGCCCCGACACGAGGCCCCCGGTGCACGACTCGGCGGTGGCGAGCGTGAGCCCGCGCTCGCGGCAGGCGTCGAGCACCAGCTCCTCGATCGCGGCCTCCGACCGCGTGTAGAGAAACGAGGCCATCGGCTCGGCGAGCGCCGCCTCGAGCGCCGCCGCCCGCTCCCGCGCCCACGGCCCGGCGAAGAGATCGACATGGATCTCGCTGTCGCGGGCGCAGATCGTCACCTCCACGCCGTCACCGTCGCCCCCCGCCGCCTCGAGTGCCTGTGCCACCGTCGACTCCGAGACGCCGTAGAAGCGCAGCGAGCGACGCTCCTGCGGCTGCGCAGCCGCGACGAGCCGCCGGAGCGGCTCGGTCTCGAGCACGGCCGCCCACAGCTCCTGCAGCTCGCGCGGAGGGCCGGGAAGCGTCACCGCGACGCAGCCGTCGACCTCGAGCACGAGCGCCGGCGCCGTGCCGGCGATCCCGGCGACGATCGCCCCCTCGGGAACCGTCGCCTGCTTGCGCACGCCGGCGGCGAAGTCGGTGTACGGCCGCTTCATCCGCTCGGCAACCGCGCGGGACCGGGCCTCGATCCGCGCCTCGACCTCCTCGTCGACGACGAGCGGCCGCCCGGCCGCGAGCGCGAGCAGCTCGACCGTGCGGTCGTCGTGCGTCGGCCCGAGCCCGCCCGAGGTGAGGAGCAGGTCGCGCGCGAGCCCGTCGCGGATCGCAGCCTCGATCTCGCCGGCGACATCTCCCACGATCCGCAGCTCGGCCGGCTCGAACCCGAGCGCGAGCAGCGAGCGCGCGAGGTAGGGGCCGTTGAGGTCGGTCCGGTCGCCGCGGACGAGCTCGGAGCCCGTGACGACGATCCCGGCGCGCAACTAGTTGGTGTGCACGCCGCTCGGTGTGACGGTGAACGCCACCGGCTTCAGGCCGCTCAGCGCGACCCGCTTGCCGCCGACCAGGATCACGAGGTTCTCGGGCGAGCTGACGTTGATCCAGAAGTGCTTGCCCTTGAACGGCTCGACGCCGCCCTTCTCGACCGTGCCCTGGAAGAGCAGCCGGCCGGCGGGGCCGCCACGGTGCACGGAGACGTACGAGCTGCCCTTCACAGCCTCGATCTGGAGGTAGGCGACGGGGCCGTGAGATCGCCGCCGTGCGGTGGACCCGCGCCGTCTTGTGCACCGCGGGCGCCTTCTCGCCCGAGCCGGACGTCTGCCAGGCCGCGACGACGACGAGCGTGACGATGCCGACCAGCGCCACGACGATCAGGACGATGCTCGTCTCCATCCTTCGGGTACGCCGCTCCGGGCGCACCGACGAGCGGCGCGGCCGCTGCGTCGGAGTCCTCGCCCGCGACGTAGCGCGAGTTGAACTCGTCGACGTAGAGCTGCCCGTCGAGCCCGAGGTAGTCGGCGTACGTACGCAGGAAGCCCTTGACGTAGGTCTGCGACGGGAGCTGCTCGAACCGCTCCTCCTCGAGCGCGCGCAGGTACTTGACCCGGATCTTCGTCGCCTGCTCGGCGAGCGGAAGCTCGATCTGGCGCCGGGTGCGCGCCTCGCGCAGGCTGTTCCCGATCTCGAACACGGCGCAATGATCGCATACGCGGGCGCCCGGCCCGGCCGCGCGGTGCCCGGCTACGACTTCGCGCGCAGGAGGCCGTAGAAGCCGAGGGCGAGGCCGCCCACGATCGCGAGGTAGATGCCCGGCCCAGACGAGGAATCTGCCCAGCCGCGCGGTTCCCGCGCCGATCCGGTAGACGCTCCGGTCGACCCGGTAGCGCGCCCGCCGGGCGGCCGAGAGCCCGAGCAGGCCGAGCACGAACGCCGCCGGCACGCTGACGAAGAGCGCCGGGAGAACGTCGAGCGAGGGCAGGACGACGGCGGCGGCGACGGCTGCCGGGATCGCCGCAACCGCCAGCAGGCCGAGCACGATCGCGACGACTCCGGCCGGCCTACTGCTTGACATAGGGCTTTCCGTCGGCCGCGGGCGCGACCGACCGGCCGATCACGCCGGCGACCGCGACCAGGGTGAGGATGTACGGGAGGGTCTGGAAGAGCGCCCCCGACCGGAGGATCGACGAGGTCGAGTCGACATAGGCGGCCGGGATCGCGTAGGCGAGCGCGGTCGAGAACCCGAACAGGCAGGCGGCGCCGAATGCCCCGAACGGCCGCCACTTGCCGAAGATCAGCGCGGCGAGCGCGATGAAGCCGCGGCCCGCCGTCAGGTTCTCGTCGAACGAGTGCACGAAGCCGATCGAGAGGTAGGCGCCGCCCATCGCGGCCAGCATGCCCGACAGCGTGACGCAGATGTAGCGCGTCTTGTAGACGTCGATCCCGACGGTGTCCGCGGCGCGGGGATGCTCGCCGACCGCGCGCAGCCGCAGCCCCACCGACGTTCGGAAGACCAGGAAGTAGATGACGAAGAGCAAGACGAACACGAGCCAGATCATCAGGTTGAGCTGGCCCACGACCTGCCCGAGGAATCCGCTCCCGAGAAAGCTCAGGTGAACGTCCGGGATCGACTCGGCGTTCGACAGGTCGGGGGTGCCCTGCGAGCCGTAGATCTGGATGTAGAAGTACCCGGTGATGCCGAGGGCGAGGAAGTTCACCGCGGTGCCGCCGACGATCTGGTCGGCCTGGAACTGAATCGCGAAGATCCCGTAGATGAACGCGGTCAGGCCGCCCGCCGCCATCGCGATCAGGAGCCCGAGCTCCCAGGAGCCGGTGGTGGCCGAGCCCCAGATCCCGAAGAACGCACCCATCAGCATCATTCCTTCGAGCGCGATGTTCACGACGCCGCTGCGCTCGGACATCAGGCCGCCGAGCGCCCCGTACGTGAGCGGCGTCGCGTAGCGCAGCGTCGCGGCGATCAGCGTTCCCCAGGTGAAGACCTGCGCCAGGTGCGAATCGCTCGACTGGAGCGCGAGCAGCCCGAGGCCGATCCCGAAGACGCCGGCCGCGACGGCGCCCCAGCCCGGCCGCCTGGCGCCCCGCGAGATCGCCCAGATCCCGGCCGCGGCGGCCAGGATCCCGAGCAGGAGCGGCAGCGTCGGGCTCCGGGTTGCGATCGGCGGCAGGGCCACCCAGCCCCCGATGACGCCGAGGACGATTCCGAGGATGCCGATCCGGCGCGCGGTGCCCAGCTCGAACACGCGCTGTGCACGGCGTCGGGGTGATCGGTGCGGCGGTCACGCTTGGGGCCGCTTTCCCCGGAGCACCTTCTTGCGCGCCTTCCAGACCGAGAGCACGAGCAGGTCGGCGCCGACGAACAGCACGACGAGCCCCTGGATGATGAGCGTGAGGTTGCCGGCGAGCGAGGGATCGAACACGCTCGGGTCGAGCTGGCGGCTCGAGGTGCCCACGGTGAGCGCGCCGAAGAGCAGCGCCGCGAAGAAGACGCCGACCGCGGTGTTCCGGCCGAGCAGCGCGACCGCGATCCCGAGGAAGCCGACCGACGAGACGAGGATGTCGGAGGTCGCGATGTGGAACTCCCATCCGAGCATGTCGATGCCGCCTGCAAGGCCGGCGAAGGCCCCGGAGATCGCCATCGCGAGGAAGTAGTTCCGCTTGACGCTGATCCCGCTGTAGCGCGCAGCCTCGGGGTTGAAGCCGACCGCCCGGACCTCGAAGCCGAGCGTGGTCCGGTTCAGGATCGCCCAGAAGACGACCAGCGCCGCGAGCGCGATGAAGAAGCCGATGTGCAGCCCCTGGAGGACCGCGCTGCCCCAGAAGACGGGAAGGTGGACGTCCGGGAGGATGTCGTTCGACTCCGGGTTGAAGCTGGAGCTCACGAACGGCCCCTGGAGGCCGAAGAAGTACGTGCCGACCCAGATCGCGATCCAGTTCAGCATGATCGTCGAGATGACCTCGTGGGCGCCGGTGGTTGCCTTGAGGAAGCCGGCGATCCCGGCCCAGGCCGCGCCGCACGCGGTCGCGATGACGAGGCAGAGGACGATGTGCGCCGGGCCGGAGATGCTCGACCACATCGAGCCGACGATCACCGCCGCGTAGGTGCCGACGAAGTACTGGCCCTGGCCGCCGATGTTGAACATCCCGCAGCGGAACGCGAAGGCGACCGCGAGCCCGCAGAGGATGAGCGGCGTCGTGACGATCAGCGTCTGCTGGAGGTTCAGCGCGTCGGTGCCGCTGCTGACCCCGGGGATGAGCCAGGTGAGCCCGGTGCCGTTGAAGATCGCCTGGTAGGTCCGCAGCGGGTTGTGGCCGGTCGCGAGCACGACGAGCCCGCCGACGAGGAACGCGAGGAACGTCGTGATGATCGAGACGACGAGGCCCTGCGTGTTGAACCGCTTCTTCTCGGCCGGAGCGGGCTCGCTCACAGGCGGTGGTCCCGGAGGCGGCGGTCCCGGCGCCGCCGGCGGCGGAACGGCCGCTTCGGTCATGCCGCGGCGCCTTCCTGGGTCACGCCGGTCATCGCGAGCCCGAGCGCGTTCTCGGAGATATCGGGCGAGTACTCGCCCACGATCTGCCCCTCGAACATCACGAGGATGCGGTCTGCGAGCGCGAAGATCTCGTCGAGCTCGAGCGAGACGAGGAGCACGCCGCGCCCTTCGTCGCGCTCGGCGATCAGGCGCCGGTGGACGAACTCGATCGCGCCGACGTCGAGGCCGCGCGTCGGTTGCGCGGCGATCAGCACCTTCGGGTCGCGGTCGATCTCACGTGCGAGCACGACCTTCTGCTGGTTCCCGCCCGACAGCGCACCAGCGCGCGTCGAGGGGCCGCCGCCGCGCACGTCGAACTCCGGCAGCAGGCGCGCGGCACGGCTCGTGAGCCGGCGCGGGAAGAGCCAGCCGAGCCTCGAGTCGGGCTCGTGCCGGTAGTCGTGCAAAGCGAGGTTCTCGGCCAGCGAGAAGTCGAGGACCAGGCCGCGAACGTGGCGGTCCTCGGGGATGTGCCCGAGCCCGGCCTCGTCGGTCATCTCCTTCGGCGTCGCGTGGTCGAACTGCCGGCCGCCCATCGCGATCGTTCCGGACGCTGCGTGACGGAGACCCGTGAGCGCGTCGATCAGCTCGGTCTGGCCGTTGTTGTCCACGCCGGCGATACCGACGATCTCGCCTGCGTGGACCGCGAACGAGACGCCGCGGACCTTCTCGATGCCGCGGTCGTCGGCCACGTGCAGATCGCTGACCTGGAGCAGCGGCTCGCCCGGGTGCGGCGCCGGCTTCTCGACGCGGAAGACGACCTCGCGCCCGACCATCAGCTGGGCGAGCGCCGCCTCGGTCGCGCCCTCCCGCGAGACCGTGTCGATCTTCCTGCCGCGGCGCAGGACGCTGATCCGGTCGGCGATCTCGAGCACCTCGTTCAGCTTGTGCGTGATGAAGATGATCGACATTCCGCCCGGCCTTGAGGTTCTTCAGGATCTCGAACAGCTCGAACGCCTCCTGCGGCGTCAGCACCGCGGTCGGCTCGTCGAGGATCAGGATGTCGGCCTTCCGGTACAGCGCCTTCAGGATCTCGACCCGCTGCTGCTGCCCGACGGTGAGATCGGCGATCAGCGCATCGGGATCGACCTCGAACTTGAACTGGGCGGCCAGCTCGCGAACACGCGAATCGGCGGTCGCGCCGTCGAGGAAGATCCCGGCGCGCGTCGGCTCGTTCGCGAGCACGATGTTCTCGGCGACGGTCATCACCGGGATGAGCATGAAGTGCTGGTGCACCATCCCGATGCCGCGGTCGATCGCATCCTTCGCCGACTTGAGCACGACGGGCTCGCCGTTCAGCAGGATCTCGCCCTCGTCCGGCCTGTACAGGCCGTAGAGGACGTTCATCAGCGTCGACTTGCCCGCCCCGTTCTCACCGAGCAGGGCATGTACCTCGCCGTGCCGGAGGTCGAGATCGATGCGGTCGTTCGCGACGATCCCTGGAAACCGCTTCGTGATCCCGCGAAGCTCCAGGACGGGGGGCCGTTCCATGCCGGGCGATTGTATGCAGGTCGCCAACGGCAGGTGTCGAGGACGGGGCGGGCCCGCAGGCCCGCCCCTTGGAGCTACCTGCTCAGCAGTTCGGGTTCGGCGAGCACTGCGTCGGTGGCTTGATCCGACCGTGCTGGACGAGCAGCTCGATCGCCTTCGTCTTCGCCCTGATCGAGAGCGGGACGGCCTTGTTGATGATGCCGAGGCCGACACCGCCGTTCGCGGCGTTGAACAGCAGGTTGTTCGCGCCCGCGAACTTGCCCTTCTGGAGGTTCGCGATCGCGGTGTAGACCGCGACGTCGACCTTCTTCTGGGCGCTCGTCAGGACGCGCTCGTTCACGTAGGCCTGGTCGGCATCGACCCCGATGCCCCACGCCGACTTCTCCTTCGCCGCGTCGAGGACGCCGAGACCGCAGGCACCGGCCACCTGGAAGACGACGTTCGATCCCTGCGAGATCTGGTTCAGCGCCAGGTTCTTGCAGGTGTCCTGGGCGGTGAACGACTGCGAGTAGGCGTTGACGACGTTGATGCTCGGGACGGCCCGCTTGGCGCCGGCCTGGTAGCCCGCGATGTAGCGGACGACTGCCGGGACTGCGATGCCGCCGACCGAGCTGACGGTCGTGTCATGGTCGTTCTGCGCCATCAGCGCGGCGATGTAGCCGGCCTCGTAGCCGACCTCGTTCTCCGCGAAGATGAGCCCCTCGAAGTTCTTGGTGATCCCGCCCTTGGTGAAGTCGGTCTTGGCGTTCATGTCCACGCCGGCCCACTTCGTGCTCGGGAACTGCTTGGCCATCGTCTGGATCGCCTGCTCCATCAGGAAGCCGACGCCGATGACGAGCTGTGCGTGGTACTTGGTGACGCAGGTCTGGAAGTTCGGGATGTAGTCGTTCCCGCTCTTCGAGACGAGCACCCACGTCTGGACGTGCAGCTGGGACTTCGCCCGCAGCAGCCCGACGTAGGCGAGATGGTTGAACCCATGGTCGTTCAGTCCGCCGATGTCCGTGACGAGACAGGTGGACGGCGCTGCCGCTGTCCGTGCCGGCGCGGCGGCGCCGACGGAGACGACGACGAGAGCCGCGGCGGCCAGGATGCCGCCGGCGAACGCCGTGAGGCGCGTTCTTGTCACACTTCCTCCTAAGGTGGTTTGAGAGCTAGGACGCGGACTCTAGGCTTCTTGTTGGTCGCGCGCTAGGCAAGCCGCTCGAGGTCGGCGGCGTCGATCAGCACCGTCCGGGGCTTCGAGCCCTCGTACGGCGAGATGATCCCGCGTCGCTCGAGCATGTCGATCAGCCTGCCCGCGCGCGTGTAGCCGACGCGGAGCCGGCGCTGCAGCAGCGAGACCGACGCCGTCTGCGCGGTGACGACGACCTCGATCGCGCGGTCGAGCAGCGGATCCTCGTCCGGGTCGAACTCGCCGTCGTCGGAGTCGCCGTCGTCGGCGAAGACCTGCGGTGCCTGGAGGAAGGTCTCGTCGACCTCCTGCTCGCGCTGGACGCGCGTCTGCTCGACGACGAGCGCGACCTCGTCCTCGGTCACGTAGGCACCCTGGACGCGCTGCAGGCGCGAGGTCCCGAGCGGCTTGTAGAGCATGTCGCCCGAGCCCAGGAGGCTCTCGGCCCCGTTCGAGTCGAGGATCACGCGCGAGTCCGTCTGCGACGAGACGGCGAACGCGATCCGCGACGGTACGTTCGCCTTGATCATGCCGGTGATCACGTCGACCGACGGCCGCTGCGTCGCGAGCACGAGGTGGATGCCGACCGCGCGCGACTTCTGGGCGAGCCGGATGATCGCGTCCTCCACGTCCTGGGGGCTGACCATCATCAGGTCGGCGAGCTCGTCGATCACGACGAGCAGGTAGGGGAGCTCCGACTCGCCGCGCTTGCGGAACGCGCGGTTCGCCTCGGGCAGCCCGCGCGCCCTGACCTGGGCGAGGCGCTCGTAACGGCGCTCCATCTCGGTGACGACGTTGAGCAGCACCGCGCTCGCCTCCTTGGGGCTCGAGACGACCGGGGTGAGCAGATGCGGGATCGACTCGTAGTGGTTGAGCTCGATCCGCTTCGGGTCGATCAGGATCATCCGCACCTGGTCGGGCGTCGAGCGCAGCAGAATCGAGGTCAGGATCGCGTTGATGCACCCGGACTTGCCCGAGCCGGTCGTGCCGGCGATCAGCAGGTGCGGCATGCGGGCGAGGTCGCAGTACACCGGGACGCCGTCGATGCCCTTCCCGAGCCACACGGCGAGCGGGCTCGCCTGCGGCGGGATCTCACCGTAGATGTCGCCGAGGGTGACGAGGTTCGGCGAGAGGTTCGGCACCTCGACGCCCACGGCCTGCTTGCCGGGAATCGGGGCGAGGATGCGGATCTCCGTCGTCGCGAGCGCGTAGCAGAGGTCGTCGCGGAGCTGGGCGACCTTGCCGACCTTTGTGCCCGGCGCGAGCTGGAGCTCGTAGCGGGTGACGCGCGGGCCGGAGATCTGCCCGATCACGGTCGCCTCGACGCCGAAGTTCGAGAGGCAGACGAGGAGCGCCTCGGCGACCCGCTTGTTGGCCTCGGCGTTCGGCCCGGTGCCGGGCGCGGATCGAGTGAGCACGCTCGAGTCGGGAAGCCGGTAGGCGGGCTTCGGCACGGCATCGCTCTCGAAGAGCGACGGCTGCGTGTCGTCGTCCTCGTCCTCGTGCCTGAACGCCAGGTCGGGCATCGGCGCGGGCGCGAGCATCGGCGCGGCGGCGACCAGGTCCGGGTAGTCGTGCACCGCGTCGACCGGCGACTCGTGGATCGGTAGCGGGTGGAACGAGTCGGAGAGCTCGGAGACGGGGTCCGGGTCGCCGCGTGCCGGCCGCTCACGGCGAACGCGGGTCGAGGCAGAGCGAACGGCATGGCCCGACCGGCGGAGCAGGGCGCCGAGCGAGGCGCCCGTGAGGAAGAGGACGCCGAAGAGCGTCAGCATCACGCCGAGGATGGTCGCGCCGGTGGTGCCGACGCCGCGTCCGACAAGGCCGCCGAGCTGCGCTCCGACCCAGCCGCCGTGCGCCGACCCGAGCGCGAGCATGAGCCCCACGACCGTCACCGCAAGCCCGAGCCTGAACGGCCGGACTGCGACGAGCGCGCTCCGGGTCACGATGAGGGCGCCGAGCGGGATCAGCACGAGCGGCGAGACGTAGGCCGCCCAGCCGACGACGGTCCGCGTCGCGCCGGGCACCGGGCCGCCGCTGAGGCCGAACCAGAGCACGCAGGCGAGGAACACCCCGATCGCGACCAGGCCGAGCCCGATCAGCTCGGCGTTGTGGTGGCTCCGGGTGCGCTTCCGCCGCCGCTTCACGCGGGCAGGCGTTCTCGGCCGCGGCTTGGCGGTACGCGTCTTGCGGCGAGCTTGCGCCATAGAGGGGCCACTTCGCGCCGCACACCCCGCCTCCTTCCCGGGGCTCTCCACCTGCGCCGGGACGACGAGCGCTTGTGGTGCGGGCTGTTGCCGTCAGGCGAGTGTGGCGAGGCGGTCCGTGATCAGCTTGACGAAGGCGTTCCGGTCGATGCCGAGGCCGACGGTGGCGTTCGGAGGATGGCCTTCGAAGCGCCCTCGCCAGTCGGCGTTCGTCCGGCCTCTCCCCTGCTCCCAGCCGCAGTCGACCTCGATGAAGGCCGGCCTGGAATCGACGAGGCCCGGGTCGATGACGTACGCGACCGCGACCGGGTCGTGGAGCGGTGAGCCGGCGAGGTCGGGGTAGGTCGCCTGGTGCCAGACGCGGTAGAAGTCGAGCAGCTCGGCCGCCACCTTCCCCACCGTGCCGAGCCCGCGCAGCGCGTCGGCGTCGGCCTCGGTGACGAGCGCCTGATGGGTGACGTCGAGGCCGATCATCGTGACGTCGATCCCGCTCTCGAACACGCGCCGGGCGGCCTCGGGGTCGGCCCAGATGTTGAACTCGGCGGCCGGCGTCCGGTTCCCCTCGCCGACCGAGCCGCCCATCAGAACGATCCGCTCGGGGCGCGCGTCCGGCTCGAGTGCCAGGAGCAGCGCGACGTTCGTGAGCGGACCGACCGGGACGAGGGTCACCTTCCCCTCGCGCTCGCGGATGTGGCGGGCGAGGAAGCTCACTGCGTGCTCGTCGACAGGGCGAATGGTGGGCGCGGGCAGGTCCGGCCCGTCGAGGCCGCTCTCGCCGTGCACGTGTGCGGCGACCGAGCGCTTGCGCACGAGGGGATCGCCGGCGCCGACCGCCACCGGAACGTCTCCGCGGCCCACCAGCTCGAGGACTCGCAGCGCGTTCACGGTCGTCTTCTCGATCGTCTGGTTGCCGGCGACCGTCGTGACGCCGATGAGCTCGACCTCCGGCGAGGCCGCAGCGAGCATCAGCGCGATTGCATCGTCGTGGCCGGGGTCGCAGTCGATGATGATCGGCGTGGGCATCAGTTGATCTTTAGCCGAATTCTCGAGGTCGATGTCGTCGGGAAGCGCGCTCTGGGCGCCGACCTTGGCCGCCGTGAACGCTCCGGCGATGCACGCGCGCTGCAATGCCTCCTGGTAGCCGCGCCCCTCGAGCAGGCTCACGAGCAGGCAGGCGGTGAACGCGTCTCCCGCGCCCGTGCCGTCCCTGGCCACGATCTCCGGCGCCGAGGAGCCCGCAACCTGCTTGCCGTTCTCGTAGAGCACGGCACCGTCCTTGCCGTAGGTGACGGCGACGAGCTTCCCGCGGCTCATCACCTCGTGCTCGAGACGGTTCACGACGAGCAGGTCGGGCTCGAGGTCGAGCTCGCGCGCGGGCGCCGCGTTGAGGGCGAAGAACGACGCCTTCTCGGCCGCCGCGTACACGACCTCGTCCGAGACCTCGAGCTGGCAGAGGACGGTTCCGCCGACCTCGCGCGGGGTCAGCTCGGCGTTCGCGCCCGCGAAGACGGCGATCTCGTTCTCGCCCTCGGAGTCGACGTAGATCAGCGCCACCCCCGTCTGCCCCTTGCGCTCGACCTCGAGCTCGACGCCCGCGGCCTGCAGCCCGCTCAGCGCCTCGTCGGCGAGCGGATCGCCGCCGACCGCGCCGATCATCTTCACCTTCGCGCCGATCCTCGCTGCGGCGACGGCCTGGTTGGCCCCCTTGCCGCCCGGCAGGCGGCTCAGCTGGTGGGCGGCGACCGTCTCCCCCGGCTCCGGAAACCGCTCCATGCGGGCGACGAAGTCGATGTTGATCGACCCGACGACGGTGAGCTCGACGGCCATGTCCGCGCGGGATTATGCAGCGAGCGCGTGCAGGTCGTCCTGCGCGCGCCCGAGGAGGTTCTCGCGCAGGTCGAACAGGCCCGCCCAGAGCGAGCCTCGATCGGGGCTCGCGTCGAAGCCGACGGCGGCGGAGAGACCCTCGAGCGCCCGGATCAGCACGGCCAGCTCGAGGTAGGCGGTGGCGACCCGGTGCGGTGAGACTGCGACACCGGCCCGCTCGAGCACCGGGCTCCAGTCGACGAGCTCGGCCCGGCCCGGCTCGCCGAACCACGAGCGGCCCTCGGCGACGCCGCCCTCGAGCTCGAGCAGGTAGCGGCCGAGCGGCGCCTCGAGCCGAGCGAGCGCCTCCTCGACGAGCTCCGCCGCCTCCTGCAGCGCGGCGCCACGCGCCTCGGCAGTCGGCGGATCGGCGGTCCCGCTCGCCCAGCGCTCGAGCAGCCTGCAGAACGCGAGCGCAGCAGCCTCGAGCGCCGAGAGCCGCTCGATCAGCCGACCCGCCGTCCGCCCGTCCACGGCGTGCGCCTCGATCGCCTCCGCCCAGCGATCGTTCATGTCTCGACCACGACCGGGAGGATCATCGGCCTGCGCCGCGTCCGGTCGTACACGAGCTGGCCGATGCCGTCGTGAAGGTGCTCCTGGATCAGCTTGATCTCGCGGATGTCGTCGTCGATCAGCCCGCGCAGGATCTCGTGCGCCTCGCCGCGCATCTCGGACATCAGCTCGTCCGACTCCGCGAAGCCGCGGGTGATCAGCTCCGGCGAGGCGGCGACGCCGTTGGAGAGCGTCGCGACGACGATCAGCACGCCGTCCTCGGAGAGATGGCGCCGGTCGCGCAGCGCGACGTCCGACAGGTCTCCTACGCCGAGGCCGTCGACGAACGTGACGCCCGCCTCGACGTGGTCGGCGATCCGCACACCCGCCGCCGAGAGCTCGATGACGTCGCCGTTGTCGGCGATCACGATCGACGAGGCGGGCACGCCTGCCTCCTGCGCGAGGCGCGCGTGCGCAGTCAGCATCCGGAACTCGCCGTGGATCGGCATCACGGCCTTCGGCCGGACCAGCCCGAGCAGCGTCCGCAGCTCCTCCGCGCGGGCGTGCCCGGAGACGTGGACGTCGGCGTTCTCCTCGTGCAGCACCTCGGCCCCGCTCCGCGTGAGCCGGTTGATCGAGTCGTGGACCCGCAGCTCGTTCCCGGGGACGGCGCGCGCCGAGATGATCACGGTGTCCCCGCGCTCGATCCGCACCGCTGGATGGTCGTTGTAGGCGATCCGCGTCAGCGCCGACAGCGGCTCACCCTGCGAGCCGGTGCAGAGGATGAGCTGCCGGTCGCGCGCGAGCTCGTCGAGGTCGGCCGGCCGGACGAGGATATCGTCGGGGGCCTCGATGTAGCCGAGGTTCCGGGCGATGTTCAGGTTCTTGCGCATCGAGCGACCGATCACGCTCACCGACCGCCCGACCTCGAGCGCGACGTCGATCGCCTGCTGCATGCGGTGGATGTTGGAGGCGAAGGACGAGATCAGCACGCGCCCCTGCTTGGCGGGGATGATCTGACGGAAGGCCTCGCCGACCACGCGCTCGGAGCGCGTGAATCCGGGCCGCTCGGCGTTCGTCGAGTCGCCGAGCAACAGGTCGACGCCGCGGTTGCCGATCTCCGCGAGCATGCCGACGTCGGTACGGAGCCCGTCGACCGGCGTGTGGTCGAGCTTCCAGTCGCCCGTGTGGAACACGCGCCCGGCGGCGGTCTCGATGCAGATGCCGACGGCGTCGGGCACGGAGTGCGACATCCGGACGAGCTGGAGCCGGAACGGCCCGAGCTCGATCGTTCCGGAGTCCGGCCCGACCTCGCGCAGCCCGGCGGCGTTCAGCAGGCCGTGCTCGTCGAGCTTCGACTTGACGAGCCCGAGCGTGAGCCTCGTCGCGAGCACTTCCCGGACCCGGATCTCGCGCAGGAGGTACGGCAGAGAACCGACGTGATCCTCGTGGGCGTGGGTGAGCACGACCGCGCGCACCTCGCGGCCCTGGAGGTAACCGAAATCCGGGAGGACGAGGTCGACGCCGAGGTGCTCGTCACGAGGGAAGGCGAGCCCCGCGTCGATAACGATGGTCTCGCCGGCGATCTCGAAGACCGTCATGTTCTTGCCGACCTCCCCGAGACCCCCGAGCGGCGTGATCCGTAGAACTTGATCAGGCATCGCAGGAAGCATACGGCCGTGGCAAGCCCGCGCATCGCCGGTGCCCGAAACGCGCCGCGGCAAGAGCCATCCTCGAGCCAGGGAGCACGGGAAGGTACCCCTTCCAGGTGAGGGATTGGCCGGCGCCGGCAGGGACAACGTGACCTGAGCGGCCGATGCTGACCTATCGTCGCGCGCGCAGGCCGCGGGCGGCCATCGACGATATCGTCGCCAACCAGGGGACGCAGTTCCTGCCCACGGGTCGTGGCCGCGATCGAGCGGCAGCACCGCTGGGAGCCCGGGCCCACTCGGCGAGGTCAGCGTCACGCTCGTCGCGAGCGCCTGAGAGCGGAGCGGTGGCGCCGACCCAACGGCCACGCCACAAGAGCGTAAACCGGTGCCAGGCACCGTCACGAAACCGTGTCGAGTTCGTGCCGAGAGTGGAACACCGGCCCGCAGGCGGGTTCGGCGCTACTGGGAGCGACTACCCTGGCCGGCGAGCCGCGATCGTTACGAACGTCCGCCTTTTCCAGGGCGTTTGCCATCGCACCGCGGGGACAACGGCAGCCGCTTCCTCCGCACAGAGGGTGGCCCGCCGGAGGGGTCGCCCTTGCGCTCGCGGCGGGACGCGCGGTGCCAGGCACCGCAGTAAGCGCCGGGATCGCCGCCGCCGCGAGGGTCGCGGATGCGGGTCGGTCTAGGCCGCGACGAGCAGCCCGAGGCGGGCGAGGCAGTCGCGAACGCGGGCGAGCTCGTCACCTGTCGGCGGGACGAGCGGGAGACGGTGGCCGCCGACCTCGTGCCCGAGCAGGTTCAGCGCGGCCTTGATCGGGATCGGGTTCGTCGTGATCGCGAGCAGGTCGTAGGCGGGGCGAAGCTCGGCGTCGATCTCGCGCGAGCGCTCGACATCGCCGTCGCGGAACGCACGCACCTGCTCGGCCACCTGGGGGCCCGCGATGTGCGAGTGGACGAGAACGCCGCCGACACCCCCGAGCTCGAGGAAGGGCTGGAGCAGGTCGCCGTCTCCCGCGTAGAGATCGAGGCCCGTCGTGACGATGTGGCGGGCCTCGTCGCGATCGGGATGCGCCTGCTTGACTGCGTGGACGCCGGGAATCTCCGCCAGCCGTGAGATTGTCTCCGGCTCGATGTTGATGACGACACGGCTCGGGATGTTGTAGGCGATGATCGGGCGGTCGGTGGCTGCCGCGATCGCGTCGAAGTGCGCGACGATCCCGCTCTGCGGCGGCTTGACGTAGTACGGCGCGACGGCCAGGAACCCGTCGACACCGAGCGCGTCGGCGCGTTCGGTGAGCTCGACCGAATGGGCCGTCGAGGACGTTCCGGTGTTCGCGATCACCGTCGCGCGCGCGCCGACCGCCTCGACGGCGGCACGGACGAGGTCGAGCAGCTCGCGATCGTCCAAGGTGGCGCTCTCGCCGGTCGTCCCGGCGACGACGAGCCCGTCCGAGCCGTTGTCGACGAGGTGGCGCGCGAGCGCCTGGAAGGAGTCGAAGTCGACCGCCCCGTCATCGTCGAACGGCGTGACGATGGCGGTCAGGATTCCGCCGAGCATCCGGTCATCGTAGACCACTTCCCACACGTCGATCGGCGATACTCGGCCCATGGCCCGGTTCGTTCTCGTCCACGGTGCCTGGCACGGCGCGTGGTGCTTCGAACGGCTCGGTGCAGAGCTCGAACGACGCGGGCACGAGGTCTGGGCGCCCGACCTGCCGTGCGACGAGCCGGGGCTCACCGTGCGCGACTACGCCGCCGTCGTCGGGCCCCAGGAAGATGCCGTCGTCGTCGGGCACTCGCTGGGTGGCCTGACGATCCCATTCGTCGGCGGCCGCGTCACGGTGTTCATGGCCGCGCTCGTCCCGGTCGAGAACGTCTACTCCGGGCTGGCCCCCGAGCTCACCGGCACGAAGCGGGACGTGCTCGACCGCTCATTCTGGCCCGATCCCGAGACTGCCCACGCGTTCCTTTTCCCGGACCTTGACGGCGACGACGCCCGCTGGGCATTCAACCGGCTCCGGCCCCAGGCCCGGATCGAGCCCGTGCTCGAGCTGCCCTCGGGGCGAAGGGCTTCGATCGTGACCACCGCCGACCGGGCGGTGCGCCCCGAGTGGCAGTCGCAGGTCGCCCGGGAGGTTCTCGGCGTCGAGCCGCTCGAGCTCGACGCCGGGCACTCGCCGTTTCTCACCCACCCCCGGGAGCTCGCCGATCTGCTCGAGTCGCTCGCGTGAGCCTGTAGACGCGGGCCGAGGCATTCCCCACGTCCCAGGTGTCGGCGGCCAGCCGGAAGAACTCGGCCGCATGCGGACGGCCGGGCTCGGCCAGCAGGACCTCCGGCGCGAGGGCGGGCAGCGCGTCGACGAGCGCACCGACGTTCCGCCCCTCGTAGAGCAGGTCGGCGCCGAGCACGAGGTCGAACGATCCCCGAAACGCGCGCCAGTCGCCGTGAACGGCCTGGAGCACGACCCCGTTGCGCGCGGCGTTCTCGCGCAGGAGGGCGACCGCGTCGAGGGCCCAGTCGAGCGCGGTCACCTCCGCGCCGCGCGCGGCCGCGGTCAGCGACGGTACGCCGAGGCCGCAGCCGAGCTCGACGACCCGGAGCCCATCGAGCCGGGCGGGGAGCGCCCGTGCGAGCGAGATGCCCGAGGGCCAGAGCTCGGCCCAGTACGGCATGAACTCGTCGTCGCCGAACGCCTCCTCGTCGATCAACGCCTCGGGCTCGCGCGGGCGAAGCAGCACGAGCTCGAGCTCACCGACGGCGAGCCTCTCCTCGACGAGATCGCTCAGAGGAGGGCGTCGAGGCCGACGGTGACGCCGGGCGGGAGCGCGGCGACCTTCGCCAGCGCGAGCTCCACCCCGGGAATGAACGCCTCACGCGAGGTCGTGTCGTGGCGGATCGTCAGCGTCTCGCCCCGGCCGCCGAGGATCACCTCCTGATGCGCGACGAGCCCCGGTAGCCGTACCGAGTGAATCGGCACGAGCCCCTGCATCGCGTCGGCCGTCGCGATCGCGGTGCCCGACGGCGCGTCGACCTTCGTCTGATGGTGCAGCTCGACGATGGCCGCGGCCTCGAAGTGGTGCGAAGCCTCGCGCGCGAACCGCATCATCAGCACCGCCCCGAGTGCGAAGTTCGGCGCGTAGAACACGGGCACGCCCGCCGCCCGTGCCGTGGCCTCGACCTCCGAGAGCTCCCAGCCGCTCGTCCCGACGACACAGGGCACGCCCGCACCGACCGCCCGAAGCACGTTCTCGACGACGATGCCCGGGGCGGTGAAGTCGACCATCGCCTCGGCCTCGGCCTCGCTCGCGACCAGCTCGTGCCCGGCCTCGACGAGCGCAGGGCCGAGGATCGCGCCGACCTTGCCCATCTCGGGCGAAGGCGGGTGGTGGCCGTTCAGGAGAACCTTCACGCGGCGCGGGCCAGGGTCGGTGTCGCGCGCTCGAGCGCGGCCAGGAAATGCTCCTCGCTCGGGCCGATCGCCGCCGCCGAAAGACGCTCGGGAGCGAAGAGCTCCGCCGCGAGCTCGCAAACTGCATCCGCCTCGACCGCGTCGATCTCGGCGATCAGCCGGTCGAGCGAAAGGATCTCGGTGTCGGTGACGAGCGACTTGCCGAGCCGGGTCATCCGCGCCGAGGTCGACTCCATGCCGAGCATCAGCCGCCCCTTGAGGTTCTCCTGGGCGCGCTTCAGCTCCTTCCGCGCCAGGTTGCCGGAGGCGATGTCGGCGACCTGGTCGGAGGTGATCGCGAGCGCCTCGCCGAGGTTGTCCTCGCGGGTACCGACGTAGATCCCGACCTGGCCGGTGTCGGCGTACTGCGACAGGAAGCTGTAGACGGAGTAGGCGAGCCCGCGCTTCTCGCGGATCTCCTGGAAGAGCCGCGACGAGGCGGATCCGCCGAGGATCGCGTCGAGGATCGAGGCCGCGAACCGGCGGCGGTCGGAGCGCGGGACGCCGGGTGCTGCGAGGCACACGTGGTACTGCTCGGTGTCCTTGCGCTGGAAGCGAAGGCCCGGCTTGGGCGTCCTGACGAGCGGCGGACGGATCCGCGGCTTGTCGGTGCCGGTCGCCTCGCGACGGGCGACCGACCGCTGGACGAGGGCCACCAGCTCGTCGTGGTCGATGCTGCCGGCGGCCGCGACGACGATGTTCCCCGGCGTGTAGAGCGAGCGGTGGTAGTTGCGCAGGACGCGCCGGCTGACGGTCGAGATCACCTCGGCCGTGCCGATCACCGGGCGGCCGAGCGCGTGCGCTCCGAACACCGCCTCGCCGATCAGGTCGTGCACGAGCTCCTGGGGTGCGTCCTCGTACATCGCGATCTCCTCGAGCACGACCTCGCGCTCGGCGTCCAGATCCTCGAAGAGCGGTGAGAAGACCATGTCCCCCATCACGTCGAGGGCCGTCTCGGTGTGGCTGTCCGGGACCCGCCCGAAGACGACGGTGTGCTCGCGCGAGGTGGCGGCGTTGAGCTCGCCGCCGAGCCCGTCGAAGATCTCGGCGATGTCGAGCGCGCTGTAGCGGCTCGATCCCTTGAACAGGAGGTGCTCGATGAAGTGAGAGATGCCCGACTTGCCGTCCGTCTCGTCGCGCGAGCCCGCGCCGATCCAGTAGCCGACCGTCACCGACCGCACGTGCGGCAGGCGCTCGGAGATGATCCGCTCGCCGGTGTCGAGCTCGGTCTGCGTCCACGTCTCCACGGCGGGATCGTACGCGTCGCATCGACTACGCTGGGCGCGCATACGCGATCGAGCAGGGAGGGTTGACGTTGGCACTCGAGAGGCCGGAGATCGACAAGCCCGACGGCGACATTCCGTTCGAGCTCGGCGTCGAGGACATCGTCGCCGGCGACGGTGAGGAGGCGAAGGCCGGCAGCAAGGTCGCCGTCCACTACGCCGGCGTCTCGTTCTCGACCGGCGAGGAGTTCGACGCCTCGTGGAACCGCGGCGAGCCGTTCCGGTTCACGCTCGGGAAAGGCCACGTCATCCCCGGCTGGGACGCGGGCGTGGCCGGCATGCGGGTTGGTGGCCGCCGCAAGCTGGTCATCCCGTCGGCGATGGCCTATGGAGCGCGCGGCGCCGGCGGCGTGATCAAGCCCCACGAGCCGCTCGTCTTCGTGGTCGACCTGCTGTCGGTCGACTGAGAGCGGCTATTCGGCCGGTTCCGTCGGCTCGGCCGTCTCGTCGGGCGCCGTCGGTGCCGCCGCCGTCCCGGCGCCGGGGGCGCCCTCCCACGGGGCTGCGGGCGGATCGGGTGCGAGCGGGACCGGGGCAGCGCCGAGGTCGATGCTCATCTGCCTGAACTCATCGCGGCCGATCTCGCCGCGGGCGTAACGCAGGCGCACGAGCCCGATCGCCTCGCCCGCGGGCCCTGCCACCGCCGTAACGGGCGCCGCATCGACCAGCCGCGGCTGAGCGAGGCGACGGAAGAGCCACACGGCCGCGGCAACGAGGAGCGCCACGAGCAGGACGAGGAGCAACGCATGCATGAGCGGGTGCCCGTCTCCGGCGTGCTGCCAGGCGGGATGCCGCACGAAGACCCCGCGGTGATCGTCCATGACCTCACTCTACGCCCGCAATAGGACCGTAGCGATCGCGCGGCGCCAACTCTCAGCGAACTCCTATCGCGCTCACAGATCCTGGCGCCAAGACGACCGCGGGGCAGGCCGGGTAAGCTCCGTCCCCGTCATGACCTGGAGGACCCTCCGCCCGCTCGCGCTCCTGCCCGTACTCGCCGCGGTGCTGCTCGCCGCCGGTTGCGGCAAGAGCAGCAGCTCGTCCACCTCGACCGGGTCCTCGACGACCGCCTGGGCCAACAGCCTCTGCACTGCGATCACGACGTGGAAGACCTCGGTCACCTCCTCCGTCAACTCGGTGAAGAACGGGAGCATCTCCAAGTCCACGCTCCAGACCGCGGCCAACCAGGTCGAGGCGTCGACCAAGACCTTCGCGGACACGGTCAAGGGCCTCGGCAAGCCCGATACACAGGCGGGAGATCAGGCATCGCAGTCGCTCGACACGCTGTCGACCCAGATCAGCGACGGCCTCAAGAAGATCGACACCGAGGTGAGCGGAGCGACGACCTTGCCCAGCATCATCAGCGCCGCCCCGGTCGTTCTGAGCACGCTCAGCACCATGGGCACCGAGGTCTCGACGACCTACACGCAGCTGCAGAGCCTCGACGCCTCGGGCGAGCTCTCGAACGCGTTCAAGCAGGCAAGCGCCTGCAAGAGCCTGAACAAGTCGAGCTGACCGCGCGTCCCGGCGCTCAGGCGCGCCGGAGCGCCCGCTCGTAGGCCTCGGGGTCGGTCGGGCCTTCCGTAGCGATGAGCAGCACCCGGCTCGCCGGCCCGAGCCCGACCGCCTCGCGCAGCGGCGCGCCCGCAGGCTCGGCGGCAAGGCGCCGCAGCGCCGAGACGGGCGAGGCGCCGCAGTCGCCGATCGCGAGGCCGAGGGCGGCGAGCATCCGCATGTCGTCCTGCACCTCGGCGTCCGAGACGGTGACGACGCCGGTGATTCCGGCGAGCAGCGAGGGCCACGCCGCCGCCGAGATCTCGGCACAATCGAGCCCGGCCATCGCCGTTCCGGGCGTCGCGACCGCCGTCGGCGAGCCGGCGGCGAGCGAGGCGCCGAGGCAGGCCGCGGCGAGCGGCTCGACGCCGACGACGTGGATGCCTCGTGGTGCCGCGAACCGCACGGCCGCGGCCGCGAGGGAGCCGACGCCGACCGGCACGAGCACGAGCTCGGCGCCGAGCCCCGCGGCCTCGCGAAACAGGGTCGCGTAGCCGTCGATCACCCAGCGCGCCTGCGGGGAGGATCCGACGTCGGCGATCACGGCCACCCCCGGTCCGGCGGCCGCCGCCGCGGCGGCGACGGCATCCTCATAGCTGCCGTCGACCACGACGACCTCGGCCCCTTCGGCCTCGATTGCCTGCCGGCGCGCCGGCGACGATCGCGCTGGCAGGAAGACGCGGCAGCCGAGGCCCCTCCGCCCGGCCACATGTGCAACCGCCCGCCCGTGATTGCCGGCGCTCGCGGCGACGAGCGTGCGGACCTCGGGGCGTTGCCCGAGCGTGCGCTCGATTGCCCACGACGCCCCGAGCACCTTGAACGCGGGAAGCCCGAGCCGGTCGGACTCGTCCTTGAGGAGCACGGCGCCGACCCCGGCCTCCTCGGCGAGGCCGGGAAGGTCGTGGACCGGCGTCGGGGCATACCCGGGCAGAGCGCGATGGAACGCCTCGGCCTCGATCCGGGCCTCCTCGACCCGCGCCGGGTCTCTCCGCCCGTTGACGACGACGGTCACCTGCAGAAGCGCTCCGCAGTCGCGGTCAGCGCCCGGGCGACGCGAACGGTGCCGTCGATGCTCACCCACTCCTCGGTTGCGTGTGCGCCTTCGCCGCCCGGCCCGAAGAGGACGGTCGGAATGCCCGCGGCGGCGATGAGCCCGGAGTCGGCCCAGTAGCTGGCGCCGGCAACCTCGATCGGCCCCGGCCCGAGCGCGGCGCCGAGCGCGGCGACGATGTCCTCGTCGACGTCGACCTCGAACGGACCGCGCGCGAGCAGCGTTCGCTGCTCCACCACAAGCTCGTCGTCGGCGGCGCGGCAGCCGGCGAGGAGGCGCGCGAGCTCGTCCTCGATCTCCGCGACGCTCTCGCCCGGGAGCGTTCGCCGCTCCAGCTTGAGCGCGCAGCGCCGGGGATAGCTCGAGAGCTCGCCGCCTCCCTCGATTGCCGAGGCATGGATCGAGCCGCGGCCGAGAAGCGGATGAACGGGCGTTCGCAGCGAGGCGTCGAGGTCTGCGACGGCGCTGAGAATCGGCCCCGTCTTCAGGATCGCGTCGATGCCGAGGTGCGGTCGCGACCCGTGCGCAGCGCGCCCCGTGACCTCCACCTCCAGCCAGACGAATCCCTTGTGGGCGACGACGAGCTCGAGCTCTGTGGGCTCGGTGACGATCGCGGCGTCGGCGCGGACGATGGCCAGGATCTCCTGCACGCCGGCGCTCGCGTACTCCTCGTCGGCCACCGCGGCGACGACGACGTCGCCGGGAAGCGGGAGCCTCGCCGCATCGCGGCAGGCGATCAAGGCGGCGGCGAGGCCGGCCTTCATGTCGTAGGCACCACGCCCGTACAGGCGATCGCCTGCGATCCGGGGCGCGAACGGGTCGACCATGCCCTCGACGCCGACGGTGTCGGTGTGGCCGCAGAGAAGCAGCGTTCGCCCGCCGCCGGTCCCGCGGGCGCGCACGAGCACGCTCGGCCGGCCGGGCACCCCGTCGGTCAGCTCGGCCTCGAGACCGTGTGCCTCGGCCCAACGGAGGATGAGCCCCGCGACCTCGGTCTCGCCCGCTCCGCCGGGAACGAGCGAAGGGTTCACCGAGTCGGTCTCGACCAGCCGGCAGAGGAGGGCGAGAAGGTCGTCGCGCACGTCCCGATACTACGAAGGCACGACGGGAGCATGGCCGGCTCCGCCACTATCAAGGAATGTCTCTCGACGACGTCCAGTGCGGGTCGGTCGCGATCCGGGCGTTTCGCGGCAACCGGCGAACGTCGGTCTACCGCGATCACGTCTTCACGAGCGCCGCGTTCCGCCGCATCCTCGAGGCGGGGCGACGCCGGGGGTTGCCGGTGCTCTCGTCGCTCGACCGAAACGGGCCCAACCCGCTCGGCAAGCAGGATGCGCGACGCCTCGCCGCCGAGACCACGAACCTGCGGCGGAGCGGAGAGCTGACCGACCTCGACGAGGATCTGACCGGCGTCGCCGAGGTCGCACGTTGGTGTGCTCACGCTCCAGACGACGCCTGGGTGCGGATCGAAGCCGCCTGAGCAGGGCAGCCACCAGGGTGAAGCGCCGCACCGGCCTCGCAAGTAGTGCAGGCCACAAACGGCATCGCCTGTGGCTTGCAGCACGCGCCGCCCGCGCTCCGGTGCCCGGCCTACGAGGGCGGGAGCCAGCCCTCCCGGTAGGGCGTCGGCACCGTGTCCGGGAAGCGTGCGTAGGCCACGTCGGGGTCGCCCGTCTCCTCCTCGACGCCGGCGCCGTGGCCGAGCGCCGTCTCGTCCACGACATACCTGCCCCAGTCCGCGCCGGCCATGTGCTCGCGGGCGCCGATCGCGAGGACGACGCAGGGGACGGCGCCGGCGCCGACGATCATGTGCTTCGTCTCCGGAGGGCAGTGCAGGAAGTCCCACTGGCGCAACGGCCGCTCCCGGCCCTCGACGATGAGAACCGCCTCGCCCGAGAGCACGAGGAAGTCCTCCTGGTCGGACTCCCAGTGGTACATCCCGATCGGCTCGCCGGGCCCGAGGACGACCAGGTTGACCCCGACCTGCGGGAAGTAGGTCTCGGCCTCGAAATCCGTGTAGCCGGTGAACGGGAGGCTGTTGCCCCTCCCCTCGCGGTGGCGCCAGCGCGCCTCGCGCGCGTTGAGGACGAACCAGCCCGCGCCGACGGGAGCGAGCCCGGACCCGGTGTCCTCGAGCGGGGCCTCGGGAACCATGGCGCGATTCTAGAGAGAGCGCCGTCGGGGACGGCAACCTGCCGCCCCCGACGCAACCCGGCCTCGCTTCCTAGCGCCGGCGGCCGCGATCGCGATCACGGTCGCGCGGGCGCTCCTCCCGCGGCTCGCGCGGGGGCGCATTCTTCGCGCGCTCGACGAGCTCCTCGGGCGAGACGACACCGCCATTCTCGTGCTTCTGGACGAGCTTGAGCCCGATCCGGCCGCGGGCCTTGTCGACCTCCTGGACGAGCACGTCGAGCACGTCGCCGCGTGCGATCACGTCCTCGATGTGGTTCACGCGGCCGGGGCCGACGTTCGAGACGTGGAGTAGCCCGTCGGTGCCCTTCTTGAGCTCGACGAACGCACCGAAGTCGGTCGTCTTCACGACCTTGCCGGTGAACTCGTCGCCGACCTCTGGATCCTTGGTGAGCGCGTTGATCGCGGCGATCGCCGCGTCGCCGTTCTCACCCGAG
>CAVURE010000020.1:0-111488 GCA_963743675.1 uncultured Actinomycetota bacterium | reverse complement strand
CGGCGTACAGGAGCAGGATCGCGGCCGCGAGCGCCGCCGGGTACTCGAAGAGCACGCCTGCCCCGGCGAGGGCGCCGACCCAGATCCAGTCGCGCGCGCGCCTTGCCCTCGTCGCGACGACGTAGGCGGCAAACAGCGCAAGCGCGTCCTGCAGGTGACCGAACACCGTCGGGCCGAGCGACCCGGCCATCGTGCCCACGCCGAACACGGCGGCGGTCAGCGCACCCGTCCCCGCGACGAGCCCCTCGGCGACGCGTCCGAGCAGGAAGGCGAGGGCGAGGAACGCGAGCCCTCCGCCCCAGAGCCGTAGACCCCAGAGCGCCCACGCGCGCAGCCAGATCGGCTCGTTGCGGTTGCGCGGCTTGGCGAGGGCGTCGATCGCGCGCGAGACCTCGACGGCAGGGACCAGCAGCAGCGAGACGCCCGGCGCCTTGTCCGAGTACCAGTGGCCGTCCTTGAATGCACGGTCGATCGTGAGCTGCCAGTACGGGTCGATGTCGACGCTGCCGCGGTGGACGATCGACTCGGTGAGCGCGAGCCGGCTCGAGTCCTGCGCATCGAGAACGCTGACGAGCGGGAACGTGCCGAGCAGGATCAGGCGAAGCACGAGCCACTCGCGCTTGTATGCGCACAGCCCCATTGCGAGGCGATTGCGAGCAGCCAGTCGAAGTGGTACTCGAGCTGCTCGGGAAGCTCGGCCTCGGCCTGCGCGAGGCCGGCGTCATACTCGTCCGCCGCCAGCAGATCGAAGGTCGAGAACGCGCGCGAGCGGATGATGTCGAGCGCGTGCCCGCGCGAGGTCGCGCGGTGCTGTCGCAACTCCTCGATCCGCACCGTCCCGAAGCCGGCGGCGGCGAGCTCGGCCGCGAGCGTCGCCGCGCCCGGGAACCGCTCGCGCTCGATGGCCGGGACGGACGGGAAGAAGCGGGCGAACCAGACGTCGTCGAAGCTCCCCGGGTCCTCGGTCGCGATCACGAGCCTGCCCCCCGGCGAGAGCACGCGCGCGGCCTGTGCGAGCGAGCGGGCCCGGTCGAACAGGTGGAGCGCCATGCGCATGACGACGGCGTCGAACCACCCGTCCTTGAACGGGAGCGCCTCGGCGCGCGCGACCTTCGCGTTGACGCCGTTCACCTTCGCCCGCTCGACCATCGCCTCGGAGACATCCACGGCCCACACGCGTGCGAGCTCCCGTTCCTGGAGCGCCGCAGCAAGACGGCCGGTGCCGCAGGCGACCTCGAGGACGCGCGCTCCGCGAAGGTCGCCGAGCCGGACGAGCTCACCGAACACCTCCCACCAGTTGTCGTCGACCGGGCGGAGCTCCTCGTAGCGGGCAGCGCGGCCGTCGAAGCTCGGCGCGGTGTCGGTCACGTCGCGCTCACCTCCCGCTCGTGGCGCTCGGGCCGGGCGCCGCCCTTGACCAGGGTGGGCTCGCCGCGCTCGCGAAACGGCACCTCGACGATGTCGAAGTCGCGGGGCAGGATCGTCGCCGGGAACACCTCGCGCGCCTCGCGGAGGAGCTCGGGCCCGAGGTAGCGGGAGGAGATGTGCGTGAGCGCGAGCAGGGAGACGCCCGCGTCGCGGGCGATGTGCGCGGCCTGGAACGCGGTCGAGTGGCCGGTCTCGGTTGCGCGCACGCTCTCCGCCTCGGCGAACGTCGCCTCGTGAACGAGCACGTCGGCCGCGGCAAGAGGATTGCGACGGCCCCGGCCGGGGTCGTGTCGCCCGTGTAGACGACCGTGCGCCCCGGCCGCGCCGGGCCGACGAGCTCGCCCGGGTCCACCGTGCGGCCGTCGGCGAGGGTGACCGGGTCGCCGCGCTGGAGGGCACCGCGCTCGGGGCCGAAAGGGACGCCGAGCGCGTCTGCGGCAGCGACGTCGAAGCGCCCGGGCCGCTCGCTCTCGACGACCGCGTAGCCGAGCGCCGCGACCCCGTGGTCACGGGGAAGACCGCACCTCGTAGCCGTCGCGCTCGAGCGCCTCGCCGGCGCGGAGCTCGACGAGCTCGACGGGGTAGGTGAACCTCCCGACCACGCGCCCGAGCGCGTCGTACAGGTCGCGCAGCCCGGGCGGCCCGTAGACCGTGAGCGGCGTCTCGCGGGCCCGCAGCGAGAACGTCTTGAGCATTCCGGGCAGGCCGAGGTAGTGGTCGGCGTGGAAGTGCGTGATGAAGATCTCCTCGAGATCGACGAGCCCGATCGAGGAGCGCAGCAGCTGGCGCTGGGTGCCCTCCCCGCAGTCGAAGAGCAGGCGGTCGCCGCCGCGGCGAACGAGCAGGGCGCTCGTTCCGCGCCGGGCGGTGGGCGCGGCGGCCGAGGTGCCGAGGAAGACGACGTCGAGGTCCACCGCGCCGATCGTAACGACGGCCGCCGTAGCCCGTCGTCCGGAGATCGGCGTCGGAGGGCTAGGGCAGGACGAGCCTCTCGCCGGGCGAGATGGTCGGTGCCGCCGAGGTGGTTCGCGTGCTGGATCTGCCAGATGGCGTTCCGGACGTCGCCGCCGTAGTGCGACTGCGCGATCGTCCAGAGCGTGTCGTAGGCCTTGACCGGTAGGCGACCTTCTGCCCGTGGGCGCCGGAGGGCCGGGCGGCGATGCTCCAGACGAGGAGCGCGAAGCGGCGAGCGCGACGCTGCGGAGGAGCACCTACGGATAGCGCTACGAACATGTGTTCGCCACTCTAGCGAACACCTGTTCGGTCGTCAAGCTCCTATCCTGTCGCCACGCTCCGTGACGGCCGGGTGCCAGGGCGGCGGGCTTCCGCGGCACGGCGCCGCCGGTCGCCGGCCGACCAGCTGCCTGACCCGCCGGCCGACTGCTTCGGCACCGGCGTCGGCACGGCCGATCCAGTAGAGGCCGCTCTGCCAGCCGGCGAGATTCGGCTCGTCGACGAGATGGAAGATGTTGATCAGCGCGGACGTTCGGATCGCAGGCGAGCAGCCGCAGCACCTGCTTGTAGTAGGTCGCCTGGTAGGTCTCGCTCGCGTCGGGGCCGACCATGCCCCCGGCAGCGTTGGCGCTGACCTCGATCCCCTCGTAGCCGAGCTTGCCGACCGCGTTCGTCTGGATCCCCATCTCGTTGAGGCTGACCGGCAACCCGCCGCCCTTCTGCTGGCCGATCGTGCGCTGCCGGCTGCCGTTGAAGCCGTCGTAGAAGGCCTGGTAGATCCGCGGCAGGTTGATCACGCTCGCATCGTTCGGGTCGGCGTAGCCCTTGGCGAACGCGAGCGACTGCGGCACCGGGTACGGGTGGAAGTCGAGCCCGTCCATCAGCGGCGCCGTCCGCCTCGTCTTGGCCGCGAACGCCTTGAACCAGGCGCCGAGCGCCACCAGAAAATGCACCGGCGAGGTCGACGAGTTGCTCCTCGCGGTCGGCGAGTCGTTCCCGCGCGGGGAGAGCCCGACCCCCCAGACGAAGTTCGACGTGCTCACCGCCTTGAGCGAGTCGTAGGCCGCGGCGAGTGCCCGCCCGCAGATCGCGGCGGACTGGTTCGTGCCGGACGTCGTCCACTGCGGGTTGACGAACAGCGGCTGGTTGCACTCGTTCATGACGATGAACTGATGGACCGTCGGGAACGTCTGCGCGATCGTCGCCGTCCAGGCGGCGAACTGGGCGATCCTGGCGGAGTTGCCGCAGGCGAGCGGGTTCGTCGAGGGAGCGCAGCGCGTGCCGCCGGTGAAGACCTGGGAATGAAGTGGGTAGAGGTCGAGCTCGACGGCCACGCCGGCAGCGGCCGCCTCGCCGATCACCGCCGTGAGGTTCGCCTGCAAGGTCGGGTCGATCGGCGCGACCTGCGTCTCGTCCCAGCGGATCGTCAGCGAGTTCATCCGCAGCCCGTCGGCCTGCATCGTCGGCATGAAGAAGGCCGGCATCGAGGCCTCGTAGCCGACGTCGTCGTTGATCCCGACGATCAGCTTGCCCGCGGCGGCGCCGCACGGCACGAGGGCCGCGGCCGCGACTGCTACCACCGCAATCAGTCTTCTCAATCGGTTGTGGTCTCTCAGAGGGGGAGACCGACTCCGTGCAGCACGGCGTCGGCGATACGTGCCGAGCCGAATCGTACCGGGTCGTCCGCCGGAAGTCCGGTCTCGGCTTCCGCCGCTGCGATTGCCGCCCGCGCGGCGTCCTCGTCGACGTCGCGGGTGTTGAGTGCGATCGCCAGAACCTTCGCCGGGCGGGCGAGCAGCGAGGCGCGCTCGTGGAGCTCGACGAGGGCGCTCAGCGAGGGCATCGGGAAGCGCTCGTCCTCGTCGACCACCTGCTGGCCGACGAGGTGGCAGAGAACCATCGCGTGCGGCGCGCTGCCGTGGATCAGCCCCAGCGTGACGCCCGAGTACGCAGGATGGAGCAGCGATCCCTGACCCTCGACCCACAGGAGCTCGCCGCCACGGTCGCGCCCCTCGAGCACGAGCATCTCGGCGGCGCCGGCGAGGAAGTCCGCGATCACGGCGTCGACCGAGATCCCCCAGCCGGCGATCGCGATCCCCGTCTGGCCGGTCGGCACGAACCGGCTTTCGACGCCGCGGCGACGCGTCTCGGCATCGAGCTCGAGCGAGACGGTCATCTTTCCGATCGCGCAGTCCGAGCCGACGGTCAGCACGACCCTCGAGTCGTGGGTGAGGTTCTCGCCGGTCGGCACGCTGAGGCCTGCCGGCGGCTTGCGCAGATCGCGCAGCTCGACGCCGTGCAGAGCGGCGAGCCGGCTCAGCTCCGGGTCGTCGCCGATGAACTCGTGAAGGCCGCTCTCGACGTCGAGCCCGCTCGCGATGCACTGCTCGAGCAGACTCCGCCAGGTCGGCGGGAAGCGGCCGCCCTGGGTCGCAACACCGACGAGCGCGGCGCTCGGTCCGAACGCGAGCGCCTCGTCGACGGTGCCGACGATCGGGAAGTCGTCGTAGGTCTCCCCCGCCCGCTCGGAGTCGAGGATCGCGACCACCTCCTCGGGCCGGTAACGGATCACGCCACGCGCCGTCTTCCCGTAGTGCGGGTCGTCCGAGTAGCCCTCGGCGAGGATGACGAGCCTACGCTTGCTCGACACCGAGGCCCGGCCGGTCGGAAGGAACCTGAACGCCGTCGCTGAGCTCGACGCCCGGCCAGGGATCGCGCGCGATCAGCAGGTTGCCGTCGAGGTCGACGTGGTCGAAGAGGCTCGCGATGTGCGCGCCGGCCGCGATCCCGAGCCCGGACTCGACCATGCAGCCGAGCATCAGCCCGAGCCCGAGCGCGCGTGCGGCATGCGCCATCCGCACGGCCTCGCTGATCCCCCCCGACTTCGCGAGCTTCACCGTGACGCCGTGCGCGCGCTCGGCACAGGGGGCGATGTCGGCGAGGGTGGCGCAGTCCTCGTCGACGTAGATCGGGGTGGCCGAGCGGCGCTTCAGCTCCGGTCCGTGCGGATCGCCGGCCGGCAGCGGCTGCTCGCAGTACTCGAGGTGCATCTGCGGCAGGAGCTCGATCGCCTCCTCGAAGGTCCAGTACTCGTTGACGTCGACCTGGAGCGGCAGGGCGGTGACGGCGCTCACGGCTCTCACGCGATCGAGGTCGAGCCCGTCGCGTCCGCCGAGCTTCAGCTTGAGCCGCCGGAACCCGCGAGCCGCGGCCGCCTGCGCGCGCCGTGCCATCTGGTCGGGGTCGCCGAGCCCCACCGTCCACGATGTCGGCGGCCCATGCCGGCGGAGCCCGAGCAGCTTGTAGACGGGAACCCCGGCGAGCTTCCCCTGCAGATCGTGGAGTGCGGCGTCGAGCGCCGCCCGCGCGGCCTGCTCTCCCGGCGGAAGCGAGCCTGCGATCGCGTCGAGCGCCCACGGGTCGTCGCCGATCTCGACGTGCTCGAGCCATGCGAGCGCCGATGCCGCCGTCTGCTCGTACCGCGCGATCGGCGCCGCCTCCCCGAACCCCGAGACCCCGCCGTGCCGCACCTCGACCGCCACGACCTCCGCCTCGTCCTGGGATTCGCGCGCGATCACGAACGTCTCCGCGAGTCGCAGGGACACGATCCGTGCGTCGATCTCCATCGGGCTACACTAGTTCCTCTCCGGCGCCCGTAGCTCAGGGGATAGAGCGTTCGCCTCCGGAGCGAAAGGCCGCTGGTTCGATTCCAGCCGGGCGCATGAGGAAAGGCCTGCTAACGCGGGCCTTTTTTCTGAGCCGGATCGCGCTGGGAGGGCGGAAACAGGGTTTTTGCGCGCTTGTGCGAGCCTCGCCCTGGGGCGAGAGATCGCTGGG
The DNA here is from genome assembly GCA_963743675.1 of uncultured Actinomycetota bacterium. Taxonomy (GTDB): domain Bacteria; phylum Actinomycetota; class Thermoleophilia; order Gaiellales; family Gaiellaceae; genus PALSA-600. The sequence goes on along the minus strand of CAVURE010000020.1, from coordinate 105,269 downwards.
ATCTGCCCGCGCCCCTGTCAGTAGGCGGCATGGCTACTCCGACTTCGGTGAGGCACCCGGCGCCGCTTCGCGAGCGCGTCGAGGCGCCGTCGGCCGCCGCTTGGGCCACACGTATCACGCCATGCGCTCCGCGCTCTTACTCGCTGTGCGGGCTCAGTCACTTCCGTGAAAGGAGAACTCTCATGTCATACACAGCAGTCGGCAGGATCTCGTCGGTCGTGTCCGGTCGACGGTCGATCCTCCTCCTCGGCCTCATCGTCATCGCTTTCGCGATCGCGTCGCTGGGACGAGTTGAAGGAGCGTCCGCCGACCCGGTCGGCGGAGGAGACGGAATCACAATCGACTGCTCGCTGGGCAACGGGCAGTACGCCGAGCCTGGCACGATGGTCACCCTCCCGGCAGCCGGAGACCTGCCGCCGCTCACCGTCGTCTGCGGCGACGATGGGCACTGGCACGCAGTCGTGGCCGTCGTCAGGGCTCCGAGCACCGGCACGAGCGTCCTCAGGAGTGCGGGCGCTCTGAGCAGGTGAAGATCCGGCCGCTCTGAAGCGCAACAACGGCACGTGCCGGTTAGCGTGCCGCTACGCCCCCGAGCACAAGCGGGGGAGGCACGCCGCGGCGTGCCTCCCCCGTCATGTTCGCTGCCGGCCGGATCTCGGCCAGGCTGACGACGGCGTCGTCGAGGAGGGCGGGTATCAGAGCCCGGCGCACTCTCCGATCTTGTTGCCCGAAACGGTGTTCGGGCCGCCTCCGCTGTCCCCGAACTGCGCGGCAGGCGTGTTGTTCCGGCAGATCAGGTTGCCGGAGACGTTGTTCTGCACGGGCTCGGAGGAGTCCGGGTCTACGCCCGGCGCAGCGTCGCACCCGTTCGGGAACGTTCCGGAGGCGTCGCACCCGGGGCCATCCACCGGGTGAACCACACTCGCGTTGTTGGAGAAGTCGATGTTTCCGCCAACGGTGTTGCGGAGGGCGCCGATCCAGCCGCCCTGCCAGCCCTGGAGGGTCAGGTTTCCGCCGATCGTGTTGTCCTTGATCGGGAAGTTGTAGAACCGGTCGGCCGTGCCGCCCCCGTTGGAGGTGACGTTGCCGCGGATGGTCACGAACCCGAGGTACAGCGACAGCGGCTGGTTCGCGTTGACGTTCCCATCCACGACGTCGGTCTGCGTCGCGTAGCCCAGGCCGAGGAGGGCGCCCTTTCCGACCTTGACATTGCCCGTCACGTGCACGGTGCTGGGAATGATTCCGCCGAACACCGCACCGTCGGAAACGGTGAGGTTGCCGTTGATGGTGACGTTCGCCATGAACGCGACGTTGCACGTTCCGGTGACGGTCAAGTTGCCGTAGGAACCCGACGCGAGGGTTCCCGTCGCGCAGGGATTCGGGCCGGGCGGGGCCGCAACCGCCGTCGATCCCCCGACGACGAGCAGTGCCGCAACCGCGCCGAGGACGAGCAGGTACATCTTCTTCACAACTTCCCCCAATCCGTCGAAGTTCAGTTAGGTCGGTCGCGCCACGCCTTTCGGTGCCTGCCGGCGACGAGCGCGACTCGATCCCCACTCTCCCTCGCTCCGGCAGGGAAGTCAAGCGAGTGCTCTCACGAGATCGATCCGTGCGAGGTTCCTGCGAGCGAGAGGGGCGAGCACAGAGAACGAGCCGACCCGGCTAGCCGGACGTTTAACGATGTTTGAGTGCGGCGGTGGGTGGAAGAAGCAGCCTGGATGGGGTCGGCGCCCGCTTCTGCTGCGGGTGGCGCGGTCGCTAGGCGGCCGCAATCTCGTGGCGGAGCACGAGGAAAGGAGAGCTCTGATGGTTACTGGTTTGCAACGACGGCTTGGTGCATCCGCGGCGGTGGTGGCGTTCCTGGTGGTGGCGGCTGTTGCCGGGGCTGCTGCGCGTGCCTCGGTCTCGGCGACAGTGCCCTGCTCTGGCGCAGGCGGCGGCGCGGCTGGGCTTGTGGCTGCCGTCAACGCCGCGAACTCGGGCGGCGGCGGCTCGATCAACCTCGCGTCGGGCTGCACCTACGCACTCGCGTCGGCCGACAACACCGTTCCCGGCCTCGGCGCGAGCGGGCTGCCGGTGATCGCGACACCGATCACGATCAACGGCGGCAGCGGCGGTGCCACGATTGCCGGCAACAACAGCGACTTCCGGATCATCGCGATCTCGGGCGCGGCGGGCGGCAGGCTGACGCTGAACGGGATCACCGTCACCGGCGGTAACGTCGCCGGCCAGGGCCCGGCCGGGCTCGGCGGCGGCATCTTCAATCTCGCCGGCACGCTGCAACTCAACCGCAGCCTGGTCACGGCCAACAGCGCCTCGGGCGCGGGTGGAGGGATCGCAAGCGGCACGATGGGCGCCGGCCCCGGCGCCACGCTCACCCTCAACAACAGCGAGGTGAGCTCGAACACCGTCCCGCCGGACGGGATGGGCGGCGGCGGCATCCTCAGCATGGCCGGGACGCTCAAGATCAACAACGGCACGATCGATCACAACAGCGCCTCCGGGGGCGGCGGCATCGCCAGTGGTAACGGCAACGGCGGCGGTCCGGGCAGCATCATCACGATCAACAACAGCGTCATCAGCGACAACAGCGCGACCGGCGGCGCGGAAACAGGCGGCGCGGGCATCTCGAACGGCGGCACGCTGCAGATGAACAACACGCAGGTGACGGGCAACGACGCCGGCGAAGGCACCGGCGGCGGCCTGCTCAATCATGCGACCGCGCTCCTCAACAACGTCACGTTCACCGGGAACAGCGCTGCCATCGGTGCCGGCATCGCGAACATCAACCTGCAGGGCCTCCCCGGGGCGACGGCGCCTGTCCCTGCGCTCACGATCAACAACGGCAACGTCACCGGGAACACCGCCTCGGTAGCGGGCGGCGGGATCGCCAACGTCTCGGCGTTCGGGGCCCCGCTCGGCACCGTCACCCTGCACAACACCCAGGTGACCGGCAACAGCCCCAACAACTGCACTCCTGCCGGCTCGATCGCCGGCTGCAATGACACCGTATTCGTCTTCACTGCAACCTTGAACGGCGCCAACCAGAACCCGCCGATCGCTACACCCGGGACCGGGAACGCGACCGTCACGTGGGACACGGTCAGCAACGAGATGACGGTCAATGTCACCTTCAGCGGCCTCACCACGCCGACAACAGCGGCGCACATCCACTGCTGCGTCACCCCTCCCGGCAACGCCGGAGTCGCGACGACGACGCCGTCGTTCCCCGGCTTTCCGCTCGGGGTGACGGCCGGCACCTTTACCAACACGTTCGACATGACCGCCCCGAGCAGCTACAACCCGGCGTTCGTGACCGCCAACGGCGGCACGACAGCGAGCGCCGCGGCGACCCTCCTCGCCGGCCTCCAGGCCGGTCAGGCCTACCTCAACATCCACACAACGATGTTCCCGGGCGGCGAGATCCGCGGCTTCCTGCAACAACCGTGATCGGGCCGGCGAGCGCCGACTCGAAACGACAAAACAGGCACGTCCCGGTGCCGGCCCGACGGCCGGCACCGGGACGTCCGTGTCTCGGCTGGCATGGAATGTCCCTGACCCGCCGCCTCGTCGCGTGTTCAGCCCGGTCTTCGCGATGACGGCGGCCTGCTCGACCAGCGCTGCGCGCTGCCGAAGACGAGGAGCGAGATGCCGATGCCGAGCAGCGATCCGGCGGCGACGTCCGAGAGCCAGTGCACCTGGAGGTAGGTCCGGCTCCAGGCCATGCCGGCGATTCCCAGGACGGCGAGCGTCCACCACAGCATCCGGCGCGGCCCCGGTGCGGTGAACAGGAGGACGAGCGCGATGCCGGTTGCACCGGCGTAGGCGGCGTGACCGGAGGGAAACGAGGTGCTGGTCGGGTGGATGAGGCTGTCGGGCGGGCGGGGGCGGTCGACGAGTTGCTTGAGCACGTTCGAGAGCAGCGGCGTCAGGCTCTCGGCGAGGGCGAACGCCAACAGGGCCAGCAGGCGGCGGACGAGGAGGAGGACGGCACCGACTGCGGCGAGCGACAGCGCACGCCAGAGGCCGTGGCCGAGAGCGTTGAACACGAGGGCGATGTGCTCGAGCGCCGGCGTCTGGATGTCCCGCATCGCCTCCGACCAGCGACGATCGATCGCGAACGGCCCGGCCGGCACGACGAATGCCAGGAGCACGACGAGCGCGAGCAGCGTGACCCCCGTCCACTGCGCGCGATCCGGACGCGCGAGGAACCGCTCGTCTCGCGAGCGCATTGCGGCGAGGGCCGAGATCGCCAACCGGGGCGGCGGGGGCATCGGCTTCGACCCGCGGCGCTCAGCGTCGCGCGGTTGCTATCCCCCAGAGCTCGTGGAGCGTCGAGCCGCTCAGGCTCGGACGCAAGGCCGCGGGAGAGAGGCCGACCGCAGACGGAGGCAGGAGCACGCGCAGAGCCAACGGTGAGATCGTGAAGCGGAGCGGCGCGTCGAGTCGGACGGCCTCGCCGTCGATGCCGGCCGCCACCGGCGAGCCGGAGTCGACCTCGAAGCTCTCGGCCGACCATTCGCTCCAGCCGTCGAACCTGCTGAGCTGATGCAACGCTTCGAGCGAGACGAGCTTGGCCGCCTGGGCCGCACCCTTGATCTCGATCGCGACAATCCCGAGCCGGCCGGTGTCCATCCGCGGGCGCGAGCCGGAGCCGACGAGGCTGTCGAGCACGTACGGGTTGTTCGAGACGAGCAGTAGCTGGGCGGAACGCTGCTCACTGCCGTCGGGGCCCGTGAAGCGCAGGTCGAACGGCTTGGCCCGCGGGCCGAGCAGCTCGGGCAGCATCTGCTCGACCGTCTCCCGTTTGGCGTTGCGGTAGGCCTCGGACTGCACGATCTCGGCGTAGATGCCGAGCGAGACGTTGTTCACGAAGATCCGGTCGTTCACGAACGCGAGGTCGATCGGATGCTCGATCCCCGAGTCGAACGCCTCGAGCGCGCCGACGACATCGTCGCGGTCGAGCCCGAGGTCGAGGGCGAGATGGTTGCGTGTCCCCGCCGGGACGCAGACATAGGCGACACCGTGCTCCATTGCCACCTGTGCGACGAGCGCCTGCGACCCGTCGCCCCCGGCCATGCCGATCACCTCGGCCGAGCCGGCCGCCTCGTGCGCAAGCGTCCGCAGGTCGTCGTGAGGGCCGAGCAGGATCGGCTCGATCCCCCGCCGCTTCGCCTCCGCGACCAGCTCGAACCGCTCGACCTTGCCGCCGCCGGACTTGGGGTTCATCAGCAGTACCGCCTTGCCGGCACCACGCGGCCGTGGACGCTTCGCCGGCGGCGCGGTCACCGCCGCCTGCCGCTGCGCCGATCCGCGGATGGCCCGCTGGGTCGCCGCAGCGAAGACGAGGCCCGCAACGACGAAGATGACGAGCTCGTCGATCGCGCCGCGCACGATCATGGCGGTCGCGGCGCCGACGAGGGCGGCGACCGCCACGACCGTAGCGACCGGGCGGATTGCCCCGCGCCGCGTGACCGCCACCCAGCCGGCCGCGGCCGCAACCGCCAGTGCCGCGACCACGATCGCCAACGTGACCCAGTTCCTGACCACCAGTAACACGAGCGCGGCGACCACCGCGGCCACGGCCAGCAGCGCCACCGACGCCGCGAGGCGTCCGCTGCTTCGTCGAGTCAAGGTGCCTTCGCCTGCGCTCACCGCTCGACAATCGTATAAGGGCGCGAGGCACGAAGCAGCAGAGAGTGCCTTCTCCCCGCGAGGCTCGACGGGTCCCTCCCCCGACCGAGGGATTGCGGCCATGCCCAAGCGGTGCCTAGTCTTCCCTCATGCGTCGGCTGGCTTTGCTTGCGACGCTCACGGGGATCGGCCTGGTCGGTCTCGGCTCTGCCTGGGTTGTCTCGGGGCCGGCCGCGGGCACCGCGAGCAACGGGATCGCGATTTGCCACGCGACCTCCTCGGAGAAGAACCCGTTCGTTGGAGAGACGCCGGACGTCAGCGGGATTCTGAACGGCCACGACGGTCATCCGGACGACATCATTCCGCCCTTCACCGTGATCGACAACGGGTCGCGGACGGACTACGCGGGGAAGAACATGAACACCCTCTACGGCGCCGGCTACACCGGCGCCCAGGTGCTCGCCAACAACTGCAAGATCCCGAGCGGCGAGATCACCGAGGGCACGACGACGGTCACCTCGACCGTGACGACGACCGTGCCGGTGACGGTGACCGAGCCCGGGACGACGATCACGCTGCCGCCGCTCACCACGACGAGGGTGTTGACGGTCACGGTGAGCGTGCCGGGAACGACAGTTACCGCGCCCGGGACGACGACCGTGGTCACGGTCCCGTCGGGGCAGACGACGACCGTGACGCTTCCCGGGCAGACGGTCACCCTGCCCCCGACGACCGTGACTGTCAACGGCGAGGTTGTCGAGCGCCCGGCGCTGACCGTGACGCTGCCCGGGACCACGCAGACCGTGACCGCCGGAGCCTCGACGACGACCGTGACCGTGACCGCGCCGAGAACGACCACCGAGGGCGGCGTTCTCGCCGCGAAGGTGGTCACCGTCCGCCTCACGAGCCCGGGCCGGACGGTGACAGTTCACGCCCACGTCGTCCACGTCATCGGCCACGCCCACGTCGGGCAGAAGCGGATCATCGTCATCGTCGTCCATGCCCGCGGCTGCCCGCCCGGCCTGGTCGCATTCCACGGCGTCTGCTCTCACATCGTGCGCGGCAGCGGCTGAGCGGCCGGCAACGGCTCGCGGCGAGCGGCGCCGAGTCCCGCCGGACGTCTCAACGAGGCTCGCCGGAGCGGCGAAGCCACCGGCGGCGAGTCAGGAACAGCACTTCGACTATCGCCACCGCCCCGAGCAGCAGACCCACCGACAGGGTCGGGTGGGCGGCGAACACCAGGTCGATCACGACACCCGCAACGATCAGCACCGCCACCAAGGCCACACGGCGCTTGCGGTAGCGGAGACGGGCGAGGCGCACCTGGTCAATATAGGTTTCCCGTCACGGTGCCGTCTCCGTCCTGCAACTGATGTCCGGCGAGTCGCCGACCGCCGAGCTCGCGCTGAGCGCCGCGGAGACCGAGCGGATTCGCACGCGCGCACGGCTCATGATCGAGATCTCCGCGCGCGGGGGCCGGTTTCCGTCCGGGCTCCTCCGGGCCGCCGAGCGGCTCACCCCCGAGGAGGCCGCGGTCGTCGCCGACCTCGAGGCGCAGGGGCTCAGCGTCACGCAGCTGCGCGATCTGCTGCGCGGCGCGCACGTGCTTGTCGATGAGCCGCATCTGTACGAACGCTGGGTCTTCCCGCGCGTGACTCGACCGCGGATGTCGAGCCATCATCCCGAGATCGACAAGCGCGAGTACCCGGACTACGGCATGCGCGGCCCGCTCGTGCGGGAGAAGCTCCACGGACGGACCGCTCATGGCACCTGGCTCCAGCTCGAGAAGACGCCGGCGACCATGGCCATGGGCAAGTTCACCCTGCCGACGTGGAACGATGTGAAGCACCTGATGGACTACGTCGAGTACCGGCTGAGCCACAGCAACGTCGGTCCCTGGGGCCGGTCCGGATCGACCGAGAAGCGCCCGATGTACCTGTCGCCGGATCTCGGCGCCCGTGTGCCGATCCCCGAGGCGGTCAGCAACGAGCTGACGGGCATGGTCTCACGTATCGAGGACGACGACGATGTGACGTCGGCGTCCCCGGACCTCGCGGGCCGGTTCCCCCCACCGCAGCGCGCCGACGACCTCCGCGAGCTCGTCTTCACCGGCACCGCGCAGGGTCGCGGCCTGTTCGGTAGCTCCGATGTCTGGATCACCGAGACGCCGTCGGCTATCGCCCGCGAGCTCCTGAGCCATGAGCACGACCGCCCGGCCTGGTCGCTCCCCGAGGCGGGCTCGACCCGACCCGCCACGATCGCTCTCGGCGCCGCCCGTACGCTGACCTACGCGGTTCGGGTCTCCTCCCCGGCGGGGTCATCGGCGTGACGGACATCGAGATCAGCGGCAACGCCCCGTCGGAGCTGATCACGGCGGTGGTCAACCTGGTCGGCACCGGGCCGGTGCCGCTCGGCGCCTACACACCGGCTGAGATCGCCGCGGTCGGCGGCCTCATCGACTGGCTCGAGCGCGAGCCCGGCCCCGAGCCGATGGCCGAGGCCGTCCGCTCGCTCGCTGCACGGGACCTGATCACGACCGACGTCGGTGACGAGCACATCGAGGTTCGAGGCGATCTCGGGATCGCCCTGGCGTTTCAGCAACGGAGCCGGGTCGTGCTCGACGCCCGCCTGACCGGGACGGCGCCCGACACTCCCTGGCGCTTTCTGCTCATGCCGCAACCGGAGCGGATCACGCTCGAGATCCAGATCGACGCGCTCGGGATCCACTTCTACTCGTTGCGGAAGACCGACGAGGCCCTTCGGCGGCTGAGCGCTCAGCTACCAGGCGGCGAGCCGGGCCCGGCCGGCGCCGACCTCGATGAGGCCCTCGCCGCGAGCCCGAGAACCGCGCTCCTGACCGTGACGCACTGGCGTGAGGACGGGGCTCGCGAGAGCACCGATCTGGTCCTCGCGGCCGAGGATCCACGCCTCCACGTGTTCCTGCGCGAAGCCGGCGATCCCGAACGGTTCACCGCGCAGGCACTCGGCGGCGCCGAGGTGCGCGCCCTCGTCGAACGGCTGCTCGCGCCACCGGGCTGAGCCGACGAGCGAGCCGGTGACCTTCGCGGCCTACGAGCGGTCGAGGGGGATCTCTGCCGAGATCGCAGATCCGTGGCCCGGCCCGAACGGCCGGTCGTCGTCCCAGAGCTGCTCCACCTGCGCCGCTGCCTCGAGGATCGGCGCGGCGTCGAACCGATGCGACTGCTCGGGCAGACCGTTGTCAGGCCAGGCGAAAGCGATCGTGACCGGCCCCTCCGGCGGGAGTGGGTAGATCCAGTAGCCGTACGACCAGCCGCGGCCGCCGCCGCCCCCGCCGCCGCTCATGCCGAGATTGATCGCAGGCGGCTCGTCTCCGGGTGGTCGCCGCGGGCCGAGGTTCGTCGCCTTGCGGCCGTCGGAGAACTCGATGCCGAATCGCAGCTGGTCATCACCGCCACCCATCAGGCCGCCCCGGAGCTGCATCATCATCTGGCGGGGGTCGAGATCCCTCGCGTCGTGGTGGAACCTCAGCGCGACTCTGAGCGCGAACCCGGTCGAGTACGCGACGACGTCGGTGACGGCGAGCGCGAGCCCGTCGGTCTTTGCGAGAAGGAGCCGGATCGGGACGACGACGCCGAGCTCGTTGTCCGGCGGCGAGACCCACGGGGGCTGCCGGCGGGGCGCCGGACGCTCCTGGGGAGGCGGGATCGGCTCGAAGAAGCTCAGGGCCGCAAGCCTACGACGAGCGGGAGCCGGCTGCAACACGCGTTTTTTGCGCCACGCACCGGCCCTGGAGGCTTGGCATCGTCGAGGGGGGATGGCCGGACGGGTTCGGCTAGCGTCCGCCCGATCATCCACCACAGGAGGTGTCTCAGTGACCCGTTCGTTTGCGACACTGCACCGTACGCGGCCCGGCCGGATCGTTGCCACCGCAGCAGCCGCCTTCGCAGCAGCGCTCATCCTGACCGTCCCTGGAGCAGTCGGGCACGACCAGTCCGTCCCGGCGCCGCCGGCCAGCCCGACGAGCGCCGACGAGATCCAGAACGTCGACCAGGTCAAGACGGCGATCAAGGGCTACTACGGTGACACGACCACGACGACACCCGACCCGGTGGACGGTAAGACGATGCTCCACACCTACTCGCCGACGGGCGCCTACGTCTCCGAGATGGCGGGTGTCGAGGCCGACGCGGAGAACTACCTCGACAAGACGGCCAGGCACTTCGACGGCCACGGCCACAACGCGCCGTCGGGCACTCCGGCGATCCTCCTCGACATCGACGACACCACGCTCAACACCTACAGCTACGAGATCTACAGCAACTTCGTGTTCAATCCGGCGACGAACGCCGACTTCGTCAACGCCTCGGTCTTCCCGCCGGTCCCCGGCATGCCGGATCTCGTCCAGCACGCCATCGCCGACGGGTACCAGGTCTTCTTCCTCACCGGCCGGCCCGTCTCGCAGCTCGCCGGCACGGTCACGAACCTGACGAACGCCGGCTACCCGACGCCGGACGGCTCCCACCTGTTCCTCAAGGACCTCACCGCCCCCTGGCTGGCGAGCTGTGCAACGACCACACCGACCTGCTCGACAACGCAATACAAGTCGCTCACCCGGCAGCACATCGAGTCGCTCGGCTACGACATCGTCGCCAATTTCGGCGACCAGTTCAGCGATCTGAACGGCGGCTTCGCAGACGCGACCTTCAAGATCCCGAACCCGATGTACTTCCTGCCCTGATCCGCGATCTCTGACCTGGCGCCGGGCCTACCCCACACGGGGTGGGCCCGGGTCAGGCCTCGCGGTCCTCGGGACAGTCGCCGATCCCGCCGAAGCACATCCACAGCCCGTCCCGGTCTCTCGCCGGAGCAGCATCGACCGACCAGCGCTCGCAGAAGTCGCACTTGACCTCGAGCGAGTCGGGAACCAGGTCGGACTCGAACACGACGATCTCTCCGGCACCGTCGCGGAGCGACCACTCGGCGGTCATCGGCTTGAAGTGGACGACATCGAACTCCCGCCCGGGCTCGAGCGACAGTCGCGCGCGCGTCACGCCGGTGGCCTCCCGGCGGTGGTCGGCGGCGTGTTCATCGCGCCGTACTCGAGACATGCGAGCTTCCAACCCATCCCGACGCACCATCGCACCACCCGCGGATCCGCGCTACTGCCTGTTCGGCTGATCTCTCCCAGGCCTCGCGGCTAGGGCTACGCACCGGCTGGAGCCGCATCGCGTCCTACCGAGGGCGACGATGCCGGCCGCCCGGAGCGCGACGAATCACCCGAAGGGGGACTGTCGGCCGGCTCGATCCGCGGGTAACGTCCTAACGCCCGTGCGTACGACGGCCGGTTCAGGGGAACCGGGCCTCTCGACGGTGGCGAGCCCGGGGGGGTCTCGGTTCTGGCAACGGCTGTCTTGCACAGCCGCCGTGTTGGCCTGCGCTGGAGCACTGGCGGCGCCGGCCTACGGGGACCGCGCCTTCACTCCGCGCTTCAGCACGAACGACACCGGCAACATCACCATGGTCGCGAACACGCTCGAGACCTGCCCGGCCGATGCGCCGGGCAAGAATGCCTGCGCGCAGGCGCAGGCGGGTGCGGCCGGAGCTTCGCTCAACAACAACGACTGGAACATGCAACGGATCGACGCTGACGGCGATCCGGCGACGACCCTGGACTCGTCGAGCGCGACGCTGTCGCTGCCGGCGGGCGCGACGGTCCTGTTCGCGGGCCTCTACTACGGGGCGGTGACCTCGGCGGGAACAGGCGGCGCCTCGGCGACCGCGTCGCTGCGGAGCCAGGTCAAGCTGAAGGTGCCGGGCGCCTCCTCGTATACGACGCTCACGGCTCCGGTACTCGACGTCAGCTCGTCGAGCGCCGACGGGCGCTACCAGGGGTTCGTCAACGTCACGAACCAGGTCGCGGCCGCGGGGGGCGGCACCTACTGGGTGGGTGATGTGCAGGAGGCAACGGGGATGGATCGCTACGGCGGCTGGGCAATCGTGATCGCCTATGAGGACCCGGCGCAGCCGCTGCGGAACCTGACGGTCTTCGACGGCTTGCAGTCCGTCGTCCAGGGCACGCCGGGTGTGAAGATCGCGCTCAACGGGTTCCTGGCGCCGCCCGCGGGGCAGGTCCAGACCACCCTGGGGGTCGTCGCCTACGAGGGCGACCGGGGGTTGACCGGCGACTCGCTCAGCCTGAACACCACGACGATCTCGGACGCCGCCAACCCGGCGAACAACTTCTTCAACAGCTCGATCAGCTCGGGCGGTGCCAACGTGACCACGAAGAACCCGAACTACGTCAACGAGCTCGGGTTCGATGCGCTGCTCGTCAACGCGAACGGTGTGCTGCCAAACAGCGCCTCGAGCGCCACCATCACCCTGCAGACCTCGAGCGACCAGTACTTCCCGGGCGTGGTCACGTTCGCCACCAACCTCTATGCCCCGAGCGTGCAGTCGACCAAGTCGGTTGCGAACGTCACCCACCCGGGCGGCCCGAACGATCGCGGCGACACGCTCCGCTACACGGTCGGCTTCACCAACAGCGGCCAGGACGGCGCGAGGGACTTCCTCGCCACGGACGTGATCCCGGCGGGAACGACCTACGTGCCCGGATCGCTGCGGCTCGTGACCGGCCCCGGGTCGCCGGCCTCCCCGACCGACGCCTCCGGTGACGACCTCGCCGAGTTCGACCCGGTCGCGAACAAGGTCGTGTTCCGCCTCGGACAGGGCGCCACCGGCGCACGGGGCGGATTGCTCGCGGCAGCCGGTCTCCCCGGGAACAGCACCTCGTTCACCTTCGACGTCACGATCAACGGCGGGCTTCCCGTCGGCGCCCAGATCAGCAACCAGGCAACGGCCCAGTTCCTCTCGCAGACGCTTGCCACTCCGCTCACGGCAACCACCCCGCAGGTCGTGACCACGGTCGATGCTCCCGACCTGACCCTGAGCAAGTCGCACTCGCCCCAGTTCGTCGCCGGCGCCGCGACCACGTTCACGCTCACCGTCTCGAACATCGGCACGATCGCGACCGACGGTACGCCGGTGACCGTGACCGACAACGTCCCGAGCGGGGCCGCCGGCTTCGACTCGATCGCCGTCGTCACGGCGACCGGATGGACGTGCGCGATCGCTCCGGCGACGACGAACCTCACCTGCACGCGCAGCGACTCCCTCGCCGCGGGCTCGTCGTACCCGCAGATCGTCCTCACCGCCGTGGTCCACAACCCGGTCTCGCCGACCATCCAGAACACGGCGTCGGTCGCCGGAGGCGGCGACAGCGACCCCACGGACAACACCACCACCGATGCCGGAGCAGGCGTGTCGCTGGCGGATCTCGACGTCACCAAGACGGTCGACCAGTCGGTCGTGCCGAGCGGCGGCCAGGTCAGCTTCGGCCTCGAGGTCGACAACAGCGGCCCCTCGACCGCCGCCTCGACGACCCTGGACGACCCCCTCGGGCCCAACTACACCGACGTCTCGGTCGTTTCGAGCCAGGGGACGTGCACGACGGCTGTCCACTGCGACCTCGGCGACCTCGCCCCGAACGCGACCGTGGACATCACGATCAACGCCACCGTGATCGCCACCAACACGACGCTCAGCAACACCGCCACCGTCGGCTCCGCGACCCCGGATCCGGTCACCAGCGACAACGCTGCCACCACCAGCTTCGTCGTCCCGATAACTGCCGACCTCAACCTGACCAAGACGATCGCGGCCAACCCGGCCGCGTCGTTCCCGACCGCCGGGCTCGCGAACGGCGCCACCTACACCCTCGCCGTCAACGACAGCGGCCCCGACACCGCGACCAACGTACGCGTCGACGATCCGCTTCCACCCTCGTTCTCGCCGAGCACCGTGACCGCCCCGGGCTTCACCTGCGCCATCCAGGCTGCCGCCGGCGGGACGTTCGCGGTCGCCTGCAACCGACCGACCCTCGCGGTCTCCGACGGCACGCTCACCATCGCGATCACGGGCACATTCGCCGCCTCCGCTGCCGGCACGATCGTGCCCAACGGCGCCCGAGCGGACTCCGACGACCTCGACCCCGACCCCGCCAGCGCCGCCGACACGATCAACACGCTCGTGATCCCCGCCGCCGACCTCCAGCTCGAGAAGAACGCCGGCGACGGCTCGGTCGGCCCCGGCGGGACAACCAGCTTCACGCTCACGCTCGTCAACAACGGGCCGAGCCCGGCCGATACGCCGACGGTCACGGACGCGCTGCCCGCCGGCCTGACGTTCGTCTCTGCCTCACCCGGCTGCGGCGCGGCGGGCGCTGTCGTCACGTGCGCCTTCGCGACACTCGCCTCCGGCGGCTCGGCCACCGCCACGATCACCGCCCGGGCGGCGGTCGGCGCCGCCGGGCAGACGCTGACGAACAGCGCGTCGGCGTCATCCACCACGCCCGATCCGGACGCGTCGAACAACCAGGCCCAGGCCTCGATCGACGTCCGGCCACCCGCCGCCGATCTCGAGCTCACGAAGTCCGCCTCGCCGACGTCAGTTGATCCCGGCGGGGCCGTCGTGTTCACGCTGGCGCTCGAGAACAACGGGCCCGACGCGGCCGGCGGCGCCGAGATCGCCGACATCCTGCCGGCCGGGCTGACGTTCGTGTCGGCCTCCCCCGGCTGCAGCATCGCCGGCAGCGCGGTCACGTGCGAGGCGGGCACGCTCGCAGACGAGGCGACGAGCACTTTCACCGTCACGGCGAGCGCACTGCCCGGCAGCGCAGGGCAGACGCTCACCAACACCGCCTCCGCAAGCTCGAGCACGATGGATCCAGATCAGAGCAACGATCAGGCCACCGCGATGGTCGCCGTCTCGAGCCTTGCCGCGCCCCCGCCCGCGCCGCCCGCGACGCCCGCGTCGCCCTCCCCCGCTCCCGCCGCCGGGGTGCCCGATCTCGTCGCCACCAAGACCGCCGGCGCGGCGACCGTGCCCGTCGGACACGACGTCACGTTCACCGTCGGCGCGGCCAACCACGGCTCGGCCGACGCCACCGGCGTCACGGTCACCGACCCGCTCCCACCCGGGCTCACCGTCGTGACGGTTCCCACGGGCTGCACGACGACCGGCACGACGGTGACATGCTCCGCCGCGACGCTCACGCCCGGCGCCTCCCGCTCGTTCGACCTCGTCGTGCGCCCGACGACCGAGATCGCCGGCAAGTCGATCACGAACATCGCGACGGTCTCGGGGAGCGAGCCCGATCCGACCCCGGCGAACGACACCGCGGCGGCGACGATCGCAGTGGAGCCGCTCGCCGACATCTCGGTTGCCGAGGCCGTGTCGCCGGAGCCACTCGTCGCAGGGGACCTCGGGACGTACACGGTGACGGTCGTCGACAACGGGCCGAGCGAGGCGAGAGGCGTCGATCTCACCGAGGTGCTGTCGGCCGGCCTCACCGGCATCTCGGCGAGACCCGGCCGGGGTGAGTGCAGGATCGCTCCAACCGGGCCCGTCACCTGCGAGCTCGGGAAACTCGCGAGCGGCGGCTCCCTCCAGATCACGATCGAGGCGCGGGTGCCCGACTCGCTCGCGGGAAGGACGATCTCGAGCACGGCCAGGATCGCTGCGGCCGAGCCGGACTCCGATCGGAAGAACGACACCGTGACGCTGCTGACCCGCGTAGCACCGCGCGCCCACGTAGCACCGCGGGCCCACGTCGCACCGCGGGCCCACGTCGCACCGAGGGGCGCGCCGCTCGACCTGAGCGTCGGCATCACCGTGCGTGAGCGACACGTTCGCACCGGCGGCCTGCTGCACTACACGATCACCGCCAGGAACCTCTCGGCAACGCCTGCGACCGGTGTGCGCGTGACCGGCGCACTGGACGAGCCTGTTCGGCTCGTCTCCCTGCTTGCAGGCGACTCACGCCGCGAGGCGACCTCGGCCGCGCCCGTCTGCAGTCGCGTGCTGCCCTTCCTCTGCTCCCTCGGCCGCCTCGCGCCGCGCTCCCGCCTGACGATCCAGCTCGTCGTCCGCCCGCTGCTCGCGCGGCCGCTCATCGGCACCGTCTCGATTCGCAGCGACCAGACCGAGACGACGCTGCGCAACAACCGCGCCGGCCTTCGGATCGACGTCGAGGCTGCAGCCGCAGCGGTCGACGTGCGCAAGACGGTGCGCGAGCACGAGGTGGCGGCGGGCTCGACCGTCCACTACACGATCGGTGTGCGGACGGTCGGCACAGCGGCGGCGCTCGCCCTCCACATCTGCGACCGCCTGCCGTCGGACCAGGTCTTCTCCGCCGTCGACGGAGCCGCATTCGTCAACGGCGAGGCCTGCTGGACGATCCCGCGCCTGGCCGCAGCCACCGCGAGGCGGTTTGCAGTGTCGGCGATCGTCGCCCGGGCATCGGCCGCTCACCACTCGACGAACACCGTGCGCGTGACCGGGGCGAACGTCCGACCCCGCACGGCCGCGGCGGTCGTGCACGTCACCGGCGTCCCGGGGCGGCCCGGCGGTGCGGGCGGCTAGCGCAGCCGCGGCCGCCGTCGCCGTCGCCGTCGCGGCGGTGGTCGTGCCCGCGGCCCGTCCGGCTCCGCTGCGGCGGGCGCCGGCCGCATACGGCCAGACGTGGATCGCGCACCTGGTCGCGCCGGTCGCCGCCAGGACGTCGCCGAGCGGACGGATCGTCAGCCGGATCGCCGCCCTTGCGCCGTGGAACCACGGGCCGGTCGGGTTGCTCGTCCTCGCCGAGCGCACGGGGGCCGACGGCCGCCGCTGGCTGCAGATCCGCCTCCCGGACCGCCCGAACGGAGGCAGCGCGTGGATCCCGTCGAACCGGACGCGGCTAGCGACAACCCCCTGGCGGATCGAAGTCTCACTCGGCAAGCGCACCGTCACACTCGAGCGCAAGGGGGCTCCGGTCCGCGTTTTCCGGGCCGTCATCGGCGCGGCCGGGACACCGACACCCACCGGCCTGTTCGCGGTCAGCGAGCGCATCAGCCAGCCCAACCCGCACGGCTTCTACGGCCCATGGGTGCTGCTCCTCACCGCCTACTCGAGCACACTCTTCTACTTCGACGGCGGCCCCGGCCAGATCAGCATCCACGGCCGCGACGGAACAAGCCTGCGCGATCCGCTCGGGACCGCACGCTCGCACGGCTGCATCCGGATCGACAACGCAGGGATCGACCTCCTCGCCCGCGTCGCTGCCGAGGGAACGCCGGTGACGATCACGGCCTGAGCAAACGTCCCGGTCAGGAGACCCGGTTTATGGCCCTGCCGAACGGAGACACTTCGTGGTGAAGGAGGTGGTCCACGATGGGCCTCGAGATCGACTTCGAGCAGATCATCCTCACGAGCTACACCCGGAAGGAGCTTCGGCTGCTGCACGCCCTGGCCGAGGCGATGGCTTTCAGGCACCGGCGACCGCCAAGCTGGAACGGGGTGCAAGGCCGGTCGCTCTGACCTCCGGCGAGCCGGCTCACCGGGACATGAGCTCATTTACCTGAGACGCCCGCCGCGCAGATTCCCTCGATCGAGAGATGGCCGAATCGACCGCGCACCGGTAGCGTGCCGTGCGGGGGGTCGCCCCGTGGACTTCCGAGTTGGCGCCGCAGCTGCTCGGTCGAGACCGCGGGGCGGCTCCACCGTTTCCGTGCGAGGCTGCTGATCTGGCTCGCACGGCCAGATCGTGTCGAAGCCGGGCCGCCGTCCGGCACTGCTCGCGGAGATCTGGACGGCGCAGCAACGACGAGGCCGACGCCACCTGACGGGTAGCCTCCGGGCGTGGCGATCCGCGTCGTGCTCGGAGAGGAGAGCTTCATCGCGCGCGAGGGCATCGTGCGCGTGCTCGATCTGCGCAACTGACCGCACAACGATCCGTGACCGGCCGCAGCCGGCGCCCCGTGAACCTTCCCCTCACCGTCCTCATCGTTCTCGTCACCGTGGCCGCCTCGGTCGGCCTCTTCCTGCTCATGCGGCGGTACGCGCCGGACGGCGGGTTCTTCAACGACGGCGACCGGGCGGCCGGGGTCTTCGGGGTGCTCGCGACGGGATTCTCGGTGCTGCTCGGGTTCGTCGTCTTCCTGGCCTTCACCACGTACGACACCGCGCGAAGCGGCGCCCGGAGCGAGGCGATCGTCCTGATCCAGCAGTACGAGACGGCGCAGCTGATGCCGGCACCCGCCTCGGAAATCCTCTCGGGGGAGCTCATCTGCTACGGCCGGGCGGTCGTGAACCTCGAATGGCCGCAGCTCGAGCACGGGGAGCAGCCGACGATGAATCCGTGGGGGCTCCCGCTCTTCCGTACCCTGCAGACGGTCGACCCGAAGACCGCGGTGCAGCAGGCTGCTTACTCGAAGTGGCTCGACCAGACCTCCGACCGCGAGCAGGCGCGTCTCGACCGGGTCCAGGCGGGTAGCGGCGTCATCCCCGGACCGCTCTGGCTGATCCTGTTCGTCACCGGGGCGCTGGTCGCGCTCTACGCCCTCCTCTTCGCCGATCCCGGGGAGCACTGGTTGCCCCAGGCGGTGATCGCCGGCACGATCGCAGCCATGCTCGTGGTCAGCCTGCTCGTCATCCAGTTCCTCGACAACCCCTACACGCGCGGCACCGGAACGCTCAAGCCGACCGAGATGACGACGGTGCTCGCGCAGATCGACGCCGCCTCGAAGGCGCTCGGGATCCATCCGAAGATCCCCTGCGACAGCGCAGGCAGCCCACTCAGCTGACCGGCGGGGCAGGTTCGGCAGCGACCGGGATCGCGGTCGGCCGCCGCCAGCGCTGGTGCGGCGCGGGCACGCTCTCCATACCGGGAAGCTCGTTGCGCGGATGGCTCTGGTACCAGCGGGCGTACCGGTCGGTGAGCGGCCGGGCCGAGAGCCCGTGGGCGTACACCGACAGCGTGACGGTCGCGACGACCGCGACGATGATCGAGCTCGAATGGGCGAGGTTCGAGCCCTCGACGGTGATGACGACGAACACGATCGAGGCGAGGCCTCTCGGCCCGAACCAGCCGACGTAGGCGATGGTGCGGGGTCGCGCATGCGTCCCCGCGAGCGCGAGAGCGACCGGGAGCATCCGCACGACGGTGAGGCTCAGGACCGCATAGGCGGCCGTGGCCCAGGTGAGGCCGGCGAGCACCGGCCCGACGATCGCAGCCCCGAAGACCAGGAAGGTGATCGCATTCGTGAGCCCGCCGAGCTCGTCGATCAGGTAGCTGATCTCCCCGCCCGAGCTCGGATGGAGCGCCCCGAACACGAGCCCGGCGACGAACGCGGCGATGAAGCCGCTGCCGTCGATCGCCGAGGCGAGGCTGTAGGAGAGCACGGCCGCCCCGACGGGCACGACCTGAAGCCAGGCGTTCTCGATCAGGCCGCGCGGCACCGCGACCCTGACGATGAGCGCCGCGACAGCCCCGGCGACCACGCCGCCGATCACGCCGCCGCCGATCTCCTCGACGACGAGCTTGAGCGCGTGGTGCCCGGTGATCGTGCCCTCGTCGGTGCCCGCGATCGCGAGCGCGATGAAGAGAATCGGGACGCAGATCCCGTCGTTCAGCCCGCTCTCGACGTTCAGCCCCTGCCGGATACGCGACGGGAGACGATGGTCGGTGACGACCGCCTGCCCGAGGGCGGCATCCGTCGGGGCGAGGATCACGGCCAGGACCAGGATCTCGGCGCCGCCGATGTCCCCGAGCACGGCGACGCCGAGCGCCCAGCCGAGGAGGATCGTCAACGGCAGCCCGATACCGAGCAGCCGTGCCGGGACGGAGTACTCCCGCCGCGCCGTCCGGAGATCGATCCGCGAGGCGTCAGCGAACAGGACGAGCGTCAGGGTGATCTCGGCGAGCAACCGTACCTGGTGGCCGTCACTCGTCAGCTCGATCCAGCCGAGCCCCTTGCCCCCGAGCAGGAGCCCCGCCGAGACGAAGAAGATCGCGGCGGTGACGGCAGACTGCTCGAGGCGCCGCGAGACAAGCGCGTAGACGAGAACGGTCGAGGCGATGACGACGAGGCTCCAGCTCCCCACGCGCGGGATTCTCGCGGGCGGATCGGGCGGCGCCGTGCTGCCACGCCGGGCTCGATCGGCCGAGGCGAGCCGGGTGTGCTCGAGCGCATCGCCGGTTGGTGGCCGTTCGCATACGCTGGCAGTCATGAACGAGCTCGATCTCGACGTGAGCGGGGACGGGGCTCCCCGCGACCCGGAGGAGCTCGAGTCGTCGGGAACGCCCGCGGCCGAGATCTCGCCGCTCACCGTGATGGGAGCCGTGCAGCTGACGGTGGCCGACCTGTCGCGCTCGCTCGACTACTACCGCACCGCGATCGGGCTCGAGACGCTCGAGGCCGCTGGCGGGCGCGCCACGCTCGGGGCCGGCGGCCGCGAGCTGCTCGTGCTCGTCGAGGAGCCCGGCGTGCCGCCTGCGCACGGCTTCACGGGTCTCTTCCATTTTGCGCTGCTCGTGCCGGAGCGAGTCGATCTCGCGCGGTGGCTCGCCCATGCGGCGCGCGGCCGGGTGCAGCTCGCCGGGCTGTCCGACCATTTCGTCAGCGAGGCGATCTACCTCAGCGACCCCGACGGGCACGGGATCGAGATCTACGCCGACCGGCCGCGGTCGGTCTGGGAGGGCGAGGTGGGCCGGCGGATGACGACCCTTCCGCTCGATGTCGACAACCTCCTCGGCGTGCTCGACGATCCGGCGACCGAGCCGTTCGACGGCCTCGAGGCGGGCACGGTGATGGGACACGTCCATCTGAAGGTCGCCTCGATCCCCGAGACGGTCGCCTTCTACCGCGACGGCGCGGGCTTCGGGCTGATGGCTCAGCTCGGCGCCCAGGCTGCGTTCCTGAGCGCCGGCGGCTACCACCACCATCTCGGCGGCAACACGTGGGAGAGCGCCGGCGCCGCTCCCGCCCCACCTGGCACGGCGCGCCTTCGGCACGCGACGGTGCTGCTCCCCGACACCGGCGAGCGGGACCGCGTGATCGCCCGGCTCGAGGCGGCCGGCCACCCCGCAGCCGAGAGCGCCGACGGCCCGACCGTCCGCGATCCCTCGGGCAACGCGCTCGTCCTCGCCGCGGCCTGAGCCTGGACGGCGGGCGGGTTGACTCGACTCGCTTCGTTAGCTAACCTTTAGCTTGCTAAACATGTTGGACGAAGCAGCCATGAGCAGAGGTAACGCATGAGCGAGGGCACAGTCGTGTCCAGGATCGAGCCGCACGTGTGGCGGATCGCGGTCGTCGTCGTCCTCGGGTCGATCATGTCGATCCTCGACACGACGATCGTCAACGTGGCGCTCGAGACGCTAGGCCGGGACCTGCACTCTCCGCTGCAAGACATCCAGTGGGTGCTGACCGGCTACCTCCTCGCGCTCGCGGCGGTCATCCCGATCACCGGCTGGGCCGCACGCAGGTTCGGCTCGGGCAATGTCTATCTCGTCTCACTCGTGCTCTTCACGGCGGGCTCCGCCCTGTGCGGCACCGCCGGCTCGGCCGCGGAGCTCACCGCGTTCCGCGTCATCCAGGGCCTCGGCGGCGGAATGCTGCTGCCGATCGGGCAGCTCATGCTCGCCGACGCCGCGGGCCCCAAGCGCATGGGCCGGGTGATGAGCGTCGTGGCGATCCCGGCGATGCTGGCGCCGATCTTCGGGCCGACGCTCGGCGGCCTCATCGTCGACAACCTGAGCTGGCGCTGGATCTTCTACGTCAACGTCCCGATCGGGATCATCGCCTTCGCGGCCGCGTGGCGGATGCTTCCGCGCGGAGCGCGCACGCCGGGCGCGCAGCTCGACGTCCCCGGATTCGTGCTGATGGCGACGGGCATCCCGCTCCTGACCTACGGCCTCGCCGAGATCGGCTCGACCGGCCAGTTCGGGTCGCCGAAGGTCGTCCTGCCGCTGGCCGCCGGGATTCTGCTGATCGGCGCGTTCGCCTTCCACGCGCTCCGGGCCAGGAACCCGCTCCTCGACCTCCATCTGTACCGTCGCGCCACCTACTCCTCGGCCTCGATTGCGATGTTCTGCCTCGGTGCGGCGCTCTTCGGCGGCATGGTGCTGATGCCCCTCTACTGGCAGCAGATCCGCTTCGAGAACGCGCTCCACACCGGCCTGCTGACCGCGCCGATGGGAATCGGCATGGCGCTCGTGATGCCGATCGCCGGCCGGCTGACGGATCGCTACGGCGGCGGCCCGCTCGCGCTGATCGGGGTGATCGTCACCACCCTGGCGACGATCCCGTTCGGGATGATCGGGGCGAACACCCCGATCGCCGCGCTCTGCGGGTTGATGGTCGTCCGCGGCATGGGCGTCGGCTTCGCCTTCATGCCGGCGATGACGGCCGCCTACGCCTCCCTCAAGCGTTCCGAGCTCCCCGACGCAGCACCGCAGCTCAACATCGTCCAGCGCATCGGCGGCTCGATCGGCACCGCCGTGCTGGCGGTCGTGCTCGAGCGGGCGCTCGTGGGCACCCACTCGGTGCAGCAGGCCGCGGCGGCATACGGCACCGCCTTCTGGTGGTCGGTCGGCCTCACCGCGGTCGCGATCATCCCCTGCATCGTGCTGGTCTATGCCGAGCGCGGCGCGCGTACGGCTCAGGCGGCCGCGGTTCCGAGCTCCGCGCAGCTCGCGGAGGGCGTCGCGTGACGACGTCGGCGGCCGCCGGCGCCGTCGCGCGGGAGGAGGCGGTCATCCGCCTCGGCGCATCGTTCAAGCGGGCGATGGTCGCCGTCCGCCGCCTGCGTGGTCGCGAGACGCACCGGCCCGGCGCCCCGAGCTTCGCCCAGTACCAGCTCCTGTTCGCGATGGCCGATCGTGACGAGCTGCCGGCCGGTGAGCTCGCGGTCGCCGCCGACCTCTCCCCCGCGACCGTCAGCCATATGCTCGACTCGCTCGTCGAGCTCGGGCTCGTGACCCGGAGCCGCTCGACGCACGATCGGCGGATCGTGACCTGCTCGCTCACGGTCCCGGGCCGCCGGCTGATCACGGCGCGCCGGCGGAAGTTCCAGGAGCAATGGGCGGTATCGCTCGCCGATATGGGTACCGACGACCTGACGGTCGCGGCCCAGGTGTTCGACCGGATTGCGGCGATGTTCGACGACTTCGACGCCGACGGCTAATCGGGCAGGCGCGGATACGCGCTCAGCGTCAGGAACTCGGGCAGCTCGGCGGCAAGCGCCACCTCCGCGAACAGGCCCTTCGCCTCGTCACCGGCCTCGACCAGGTCGAGCTCTCGGCGGACGGCCGCCTCGTCGAAGCGGCCCGACCTGACCCAGCTCCAGACCTGCGCCCGGGCAATCTCGGCGGTGGCGACGTCCTCCATCAGGTTGTCGATCGCGGCTGCGCCGGTGCCGTGGAGCCAGGCATCGAGGTACCGCGCCCCGACGGCCACGTCGGCCCGGAGGCCCTCGTCGGTGATCTCCGCGCCCGGGATCTCGAAGTCGAGCAGCGCCGCCGCGTCGGCCTCGACATCGTCTCGCAGCCGCTCGACCTGGTTCGGGCGGCCGCCGAGCACGCCGTCGAAGACCTCGGTCGCGACCGGAACGAGGTCGGGATGCGCGACCCAGGTGCCGTCGAAGCCGTCGCCCGACTCGCGCAGCTTGTCCTCGCGCACCTTCGCGAGCGCGACCTCGTTCACCACCGGGTCGCGGCGCGACGGGATAAAGGCCGCCATGCCGCCGATTGCGTGCGCGCCGCGACGGTGGCACGAGCTGACGAGCAGCTCGGTGTACGCGCGCATGAAGGGCACCGTCATCGTCACCTGGATGCGGTCCGGGAGCACCGCTCCGAACTTCTTGATCGTCGAGAAGATGTAGTCCCAGCGCCCGGCGTTCAGCGCGCAGCCGTAGTCGCGCAGCTCGTAGAGGATCGCGTCCATCTCGAAGGCGGCCAGGATCGTCTCGATCAGGACGGTGCACCGGACCGAGCCGCTCGGCACCGCGATCGTCTCCTCGGCGAGCGCGAAGGCGCGTGCCCACAGGCGCGCCTCCTCACGGCTCTCGAGCTTCGGGAGGTAGAAGTAGGGGCCGCTGCCGCGCGCGAGCAGCTCGGTCGCATTGTGGAAGAAGGCGACCGCGAAGTCGAACAGGGATGCCGAGACCGGCTCGCCGCCGACGGTGACGTGGCGCTCCTCGAGGTGCCACCCGCGCGGGCGAACGACGAGCGTCGCAGTCTCGTCGTTCAGGACGTAGCGACGCTCGGGGGTCTCGAGCGCGATCGTGCGGCGCACGGCATCACGGAGGTTGCGCTGGCCCTCGACGATGTTCGACCAGGTCGGCGAGCACGCGTCCTCGAAGTCGCACATGAACACCCGCGCGCCCGAGTTGAGGGCGTTGATCATCATCTTGCGATCGGGCGGCCCGGTGATCTCGCAGCGGCGGTCGCTGAGGTCGGCCGGCGCGGCCGCCACCTGCCAGTCGCTCCCCGACCCGTTGGCCGCGACGAACCCGGGGCGGGCGCCCGCGTCGAGCTCCCGCTGGCGCGCATGCCGGCGCTCGAGCAGCTCGAGCCGGTCACGGTTCAGCTCGTCGTGCAGCCGCTCGACGAGGCCAAGCGCCCCCGGCGAGAGGATCTCCCCGTCCTCGCGGGCGAGGACCTCGATTCTGGATGTCAACTCAGGACGGCTTCTGACTCGAACTGCTCGGACTCCGTCGACCCGCGGAGGGCGAGCGTCGAGGACTCGCCGCCGCCGACGATCTCCGCGATGCGGTCGAAGTACCCGGCGCCCACCTCGCGCTGGTGGCGAGTCGCAGTGTAACCCGACGCCTCGAGCTCGAACTCGTGCTCCTGGAGCCGCACGTATGCGGGCATCCCCTCGGCGGCAAAGTCGCGTGCGAGCTCGAACATCGCGGCGTTGAGCGAGTGGAAGCCGGCGAGGGTGATGAACTGGAAGCGATAGCCGAGCTCGCCCAGGGTCTCGCGGAACGAGGCGATCTCGGCATCGTCGAGGTGGCGCTTCCAGTTGAACGAGGGCGAGCAATTGTACGCGAGCAGCTTGCCCGGGAACGCCTCATGGATCGCCGCGGCAAACTCCCGTGCCTCACCCAGGTCGGGGGTCGAGGTCTCGAACCAGAGCAGGTCGGCGTGCGGCGCATACGCGAGCGAGCGGGCGATCACGGCGTCGATGCCGTCGCGAACCTTGAAGAACCCTTCGGCCGTGCGCTCTCCCGTGATGAAGGGCTCGTCGGTCGCGTCGATGTCGCTCGTCAGGAGCGAGGCGCTCAGGGCGTCGGTGCGGGCGACGAGCAGCGTCGGCACACCGAGCACGTCGGCGGCGAGCCTCGCCGCGACGAGCGTGCGCACGAACTGGCTGGTCGGCACGAGAACCTTCCCGCCGAGGTGCCCGCACTTCTTCTCCGCGGCCAGCTGGTCCTCGAAATGGACGCCTGCCGCCCCGGCCTCGATCATCGCTTTCATCAGCTCGTAGGCGTTCAGCGCGCCACCAAACCCGGCCTCGGCGTCGGCGACGATCGGCGCGAGCCAGTGCACCTCGTCGCGCCCCTCGGCGGCGTCGATCTGGTCGGCGCGCAGGAGCGCGTTGCAGAGGCGCCGGACGAGCGCCGGCACGCTGTTCGACGGATAGAGGCTCTGGTCCGGGTAGGTGTGGCCGGCCAGGTTCGCCTCGGCGGCAACCTGCCAGCCGGAGAGATAGATCGCCTGCAGGCCGCCGCGAACCATCTGCACCGCCTGGCCGCCGGTGACGGCGCCGAGAGCGGTCACGGCCTCCGGGGCTGCGAGGAGCTCCCACAGGCGCTCCGAGCCCAGGCGGGCCAGCGTGTGCTCGACCGGATAGCGGCCGCGGAGGGCCACGACGTCCTCGGCCGTGTACGGCCGGCTGATTCCCTGCCAGCGCGAGTCGTTCGCCCAGCCGAGCGCGAGCTCGGCTGCTTCGGAGGCCTGCACTTGGCTCGCCATCGTCCCTGTCACCTCGCTGTCGCGGTCGTTGTCAACAGTTGATCGTTCATCGTCGGCCGAATATCGGATCCAAGAACGGCCTCTTTCCCGATAATAGCAGGATTACGGGCAATATCGGATCCCAGCAGGAAAGATGTTGGATCCAAGATCGCCGCTCGTGTCCCGCTAGCGTCCGCTCGTGGCCGCCCAGTCGCTTCGCCGCCTCGATCCGCGGCTTCCGCGCGACGTCTGGCTGCTCCAGATCGGCGGCGTCGTCAACTCGTTCGGGAACGGGATCGTCCTCCCCTTCCTCGTCATCTACCTGCACGACGTCCGCGGCTTCGGGCTCGGGACGGCGGGCCTGATCGTCGGTGTCTCCTCGGCGGCGTTGATGGCCGCCGGCATCCTCGCCGGGCCGCTGATCGACCGGATCGGCCCGCGCGTCACCCTCGGGTCCGGTCTCGTCCTGCAGGCGGTCGGGTTCGGGCTGATGCCGCTCGTGCGGCAGCCCTGGCAGGCGTTCCTGCTGCTGACGATCGAGGGCGCCGGCGCGGCCGGGTTCTGGCCGAGCCAGTCGACGCTCATCTCCCGGCTCACGCCGTCCACGCGGCGCCACGCGGCCTTCGCCCAGCAGCGGCTGACCATGAACCTCGGCCTCGGGCTCGGCGGGATCGTCGGCGGCCTGATCGCCCAGGTCGCGGATCCCGGCACCTTCACCCTCCTGTTCCTGCTCGACGCGTCGACCTACCTCTGCTATGTCGTGGTGCTCTTCTTCGTCCACGACCCGGGCCTACCGCGGGCGGAGGAAGGGTCGGTGTCTTACCGGGCGGTGCTGCGACACAGGACGTTTCTCGGCCTCTGGGTGCTGAACTTCCTCTTCGTCGCGGCCGGCTACTCGCTGACGTCGCTCTTCCCGCAGTTCGCCCGCGACCACGGCCGGATCAGCGAGCGGCAGATCGGGATCGTCTTCGCGTTCAACACCGGGGTGATCGTGCTGGCGCAGCTCCCGCTCTCGCGCTTCATCGAGGGCAGGCGGCGGATGCGGGCGCTCGCGCTCATGCCGCTCCTGTGGGCGGTCGCGTGGATCCTCGTCGATGCCACCGGCGCCTGGCTCGTGGCGACGGCCGCCTTCGTCGGGTTTGCGGTCGCCTACGGCCTCTTCGGGATCGGCGAGTGCTTCCACGGCCCTGCCCATCAGGCGCTCGTCGCCGACATCGGCCCCGAGCACCTGCGCGGCCGCTACTTCGCCGTGCACTCGCTGTCGTGGGGGCTCGCCGGGGCGGTCGGACCGGCCGTCGGCGGGTTCATCCTTGCCTCGCATCCGTTCGCGTTATGGCCGCTCGCCTCGGGCGTCTGCCTGATCGCAGCCGGCGGCTCGCTCGCGCTGGAGCGGTTCGTGCCGCCTGCGCTGCGCCGGATCCCTCACGACGAGGCGGCGATCCCGGCGCTCGCGGAGCCTGCGCCCGTTTGACCGGGGAGGCCGGTACAATTGGGCGCATGCTTCCGATCGTCGAGGATCCGCTCAGTACCGGCGGCAACGCCCGCGTCATCGATGCCCAGCCTGCCCCGCATCCGCCGTACGCGCAGCCGCGATCTCGCGGTCGTCGAGGCTCGCCCGCGCCTCCCTGCTGAGCTCAGCGCCGCCGGTCTCACCTGGATCCATCTCGACGAGCCGAACCTCCACGCGGTCCAGGGCCTTGCCGAGCGCTTCGGCTGGCACCCGCTCGACGTCGAGGACGTCCTCTCGAAGCGCCAGCGCCCGAAGGTCGACGACTACGCCGACGAGGGGTACCTGTTCGCCGTGCTCCATTTCCCGGCGTACGACCGCACGGTGCAGCGCCTGAACGCCGTCGAGCTCGACGCCTTCGTCGGGCCCGACTACCTCGTGACCCTGCCGGGGGTCGATCTCAAGCCGGTCTCCCGCCTCTTCTCGCGCTGCGAGGAGGACGAGGCCTTTCGCGAGCAGCTCTTCTCGAAGGGATCGGGCCGCCTGCTCTACGAGGTGCTCGACGACCTGTTCGACTACTGCTTCCCGATCCTCGACAAGATCGGGCACAAGCTCGACTCGCTCGAGGACGACGTGTTCGAGGGCCGCTCCGACGAGGTCGTGCGCGACATCTCGAACGTCAAGCAGGAGATCATCAGCTACCGCAAGATCATCAAGCCGGAGCGCTCGACGCTGCGCCTGCTCGAGCGCCACGTCAAGCGGTTCCTGCCCGAGGAGCTCGAGCTCTACTTCGACGACATCGTCGACGCCACCGAGCGCATCTGGGACCTGCTCGACAACTACAAGGAGGTCGTGGAGGCGCTCGAGGGCACGAACGAGGCGGTCATCAACCACCGCCAGAACGACATCCTGCGGATCCTGACCGTGTTCTCGGTGATCCTGCTGCCGCTGACCCTGATCACCGGGTTCTTCGGCATGAACGTCAACTTCCCCGGCTTCGGCACGGCCTGGGCCTTCTGGTCGATCTTCGGCTTCATGGCGGCCGTCCTCGTCGCGCTGCTCGCCTTCTTCAGGTTCAAGCGCTGGCTCTGAGCGAGCGCGCCGGCGGCTCGCCTCGACCCGACCCTCGCATCTGGTTTGATCCCGGCGGCGGTATGTCGAGATCTCTCCTATCGATGTGAGGGGACGCGAGCGGCTCTGGGCGCCCTGGCGGCTCGAGTACGTCGAGAGCGCCGCGAAGCCTGCCGACTGCGTCTTCTGCGATCCGGACGACGCGCTCGTCGTCCACCACGGCCTGGCGGCGTTCGTGATCCTGAACCGCTTCCCGTACACGGCGGGCCACCTGCTCGTCGTGCCCACCCGCCACCTCGGGTCGCTGGCCGGCCTGACCGATGCCGAGGCGCTCGAGATCCACAGGCTCACCGTCGGGTCGATCGCAGCCCTGGCCGCCGCATACGACCCCGACGGCCACAACCTCGGCTGGAACCTGGGCCGAGCCGCCGGCGCGGGCATCGTCGAGCACGTCCACCTCCACATCGTCCCCCGCTGGGCCGGCGACACGAACTTCATGCCGGTCCTCGCCGACCTGAGGGTGATCCCCGAAGCCCTGGCCGAGACCTGCAAGCGCCTGCGCGCCAACTGGCCCACCCCCTCGCCCGAGGTCGCTCCGGTCTCCGCCCCGCCCGAGCAGCAGCGTGGCTAACGGTCACGGGCCCGGCAAGCCGGGCCCGTGACCGTACAGTGTGCGGGTTGGTCTAGATGACGCCCGCGGCCTTCAACGTCGCCCGCACGCGCCCCGGCGACATCGGCGCCTCGTGCATGCGCACGCCCGTTGCGTCGAAGAACGCGTTGGCGATCGCGCCGACGATCGGGCACGTGACCGGCTCACCCGAGCCGAGCGACGGCTGATCTGTCCGCTGGACAAGGACGTTCGTGATCTGCGGCGAGTCCTTGAAGCGGAGGATCGGATACGTGACCCAGTCGATGCTGGTCACGTTGTTCTTGTTGAACGTCACCTCTTCCCAGAGCGCACGGCTCGTGCCCTGGACCAGGTTCCCGATCATCTGGTTGTAGATGAGGTCCGGGTTGACCGCGAAGCCGGAGTCCTGGGCCGCGTAGAGGTGCGTGACCAGGATCTTGCCGGACTTCTTGTTCACCTGGATGTCGGCGACGACTGCCGCATACGCCCCGCCGTGATGGCTGTTGGCGATGCCGCGGCCGGTGACGACGTTCTCCTTGCTCAGCTTCGAGCCGGAGACCCACGGCTTCCAGTTCGCGGCGGTCGCGGCCGCCTGCAGAACTGCTGACCAGCGCTGGTTCTGCGCGTCGGGGAGCATGTTCTGCAACCGGATCTGCAGCGAGTCCATGCCGGCCGCAACGGCGAGCATGTCGATCGTCTGCGCATCCGCGAACGTCATCTGCTGCGCGCCCGGGGCCCGCAGCGGACCGCTGTGGAAGATGCCCATCGTCGAGTCGATCGGCTTGTTGATGAGCTTGTAGTTCGTGTTCGTGACGTTGAACCACGGCGAGCTGTTCTCGGTGTTCGCACCGCCTCCGGCCACCTTGGTCGGGATCGCATTGGCGGTCGGCGTCGGAGCACCAACCGGGCCCGCAAGCTCGCGGCCGGTGTAGATCGAGGTGCCGCCCTGGCCGAACCCGGTTGCCTCGTACGCGACGATGTTGCCGCTCGCGTCGATACCGGCACGCATGTCGTAGAGGGCTGCAGGTGCGTAGTGCGTCCAGCCGTGCTCGTCCCAGCGCATCATCTGCAGGCGAACCGGCTTGCCGAGCGCCTTCGACATGATCGCCGCCGACTCGGCCGTGTCGAACGCGACGCACCCGTTGCCGAACGACCCGGAGCCCTCGTAGAAGAGGACGCGGATCTGGTTCCCCTGCAGCGGCGCCAGCACGTTTGCCAGGTCGCTGTTCAGGCTGTAGATGTTCTGGGTGTTGCTCCAGATCGTCGCGACGTTCGACTGGACGTCGGCGATCGCGCAGCTCGGGCCGATCGGCATGTGGCCCTGGTAGTGGTGGGAGAAGCTGCCGGTCACCGTGTGCGCCGCCGAGGCGAGCGCGACGTCGACGTTGCCCTTGTTCGTGCCGACCGATGCCGGGATCTGACCGGACGAGTCGAGCTGGCGGTAGTGCTTCCACAGGTTGCCCGTCCCCGGAAGGATCGGGTTCGTGTTCCACACGACCTTGAGCTGTGCCGCCGCCTGGATCGCGTCGTACTCCTTCGGCGCGACGACGCCGAG
Source organism: uncultured Actinomycetota bacterium (assembly GCA_963743675.1). Taxonomy (GTDB): domain Bacteria; phylum Actinomycetota; class Thermoleophilia; order Gaiellales; family Gaiellaceae; genus PALSA-600. Next base: position 75,115 of record CAVURE010000020.1, on the reverse strand, counting down.
GAAGTTGTTGACGTGCACGACCTGGGCGTTCGGGATGTGCGCGATCGACGTCGGATCGACGCTCACCGGCACGTCGGAGTTGTACGGGTACGCACCCTGGCCGCGCGGCCGCACCATCCGGCCGTGCAGCATGCCGGGAACCCGAACCTGATGGACGTAGGTGTACTTGCCGGTCACCTTGTCCGGGATGTCGATCCGGACGACCGGGTTCGGGTCCTTGGTCACCGTCTTGTACGCCGAGAACGGCTTCGCGGGTGCGACACCGGGCTGGAGGTTCACGTTCGCGCCACTGAGGTTCAGCAGCTTGCCGCCGACGAGCTGGCCGTAGCTGACCGATCTGCCGCCGCCGGAGACGACGCCGCTCGCAACCGTCAGGTTGGCGACCGGGACGCCGAGGCTCGAGGATGCCATGTTCAGCAGCGCCTGGCGTGCGAGCGCGCCGACGTTGCGGATCTTCGGGCCGGTGCCCGACATCGCGTTGGAGCCGCCCTCGCCGCCGGTGCTGCCGGCGACCCAGGTGTCGACGACGTCGTGGCTCGCCGGGTTGAACATGCCGTAGCGCATCTGCGACATGTCCGTGTCCAGCTCCTCGGCGAGAACCTGCAGAAAGCCTGTCGTGATGCCGTTACCCGTCTCGATCTGGCTCGTCTTCAGCGTGACGGTGTTGTCGGCGCCGATCGTGATCCACGAGTCGACCTGGTTCAGGTCGGGGTTGAACCCGGCCGGGGTCGGTGCTGCCGCGCTCGCTTTGCCGGCGAGTGCCGAGCCTGCGAGCGAGAAGCCGATGATGAGTGCGCCGCCGCCCTTGACGAACGACTTCCTCGAGAACTCCTTCTCGTGAAGCAGACCGGTCATCAGGCACCTGCCTTTGCCATCACGGCCGCGGCCTTCTGGATCGCGGTCAGGATTCTCGGATACGTGCCGCAGCGGCAGAGGTGGCCGTTCATCGCCGTGCGGATCTGGTCCTCGGACGGGTTCTTGGTCGTCGCGAGCAGGTCGGCGGCCTGGATCATCATCCCGTTCTGGCAGTAGCCGCAGTGCGGCACCTGCACGTCGATCCACGCCTGCTGCAGCGGATGCAGCGCCGGCGCCGCAGCGCTCGTCCCACGCTGTGCCGCATACAGGGCCGGCAGACCCTCGAGCGTGGTGATGCTCTTCCCCGACACCGCAGCGACCGGGGTCACACAGGACCGGATCTCCTTGCCGTCGAGCAGCACCGAGCAGGCGCCACACTGCGCAAGACCGCAGCCGAAGCGCGGCCCATGCAGGTGGAGCTCGTTGTGCAGGACGTAGAGAAGCGGCGTATCAAGGCTGGCGCTCACGCCGTGCGTGAGCCCATTCACCTTGATCTTCAAGCTACTCGCCATTCGTGCCTCCCAGATTTGGAAAACATTGCTGGCGGAGAGGCGCCTGGCGCCCGCCGCCGTTCAGATAACCGTTCAGTCCAACGCCGTTCAGTGTTCGACTAGCCAAAGCTGTCGCCGCACGAAAACACCACACCCCAAGGCAAGGCCGGGGTTCTGGCATCGTCGGGACCGCGGGAACCCCGATACGGTACCCCCCGTTTCGGCCGGAGGCAATAGTCACAGATGGCTTACCCAAAGGGTTTGTTGCGCGTCAAATGACCGTTTGGGAGACGACGGCGAGGAAGGCCGGTGGGGAGGCCTCTGCCTAGAAGCTGTGCGGCACGTGCGTCGCGCTCATCGCGAGCACGAGCAGCGCCGCCAGGCCCAGGTACGCCACGCCGACGACGGCCCGCTGCCAGGGCTTGACCGCGTAGTAGCCGGCAGCGGCTGCGACATGCCTCGTTCGCCAGCGTCGCCAGAGCTCGAGGCCGCCCATGAAGATGATCAGCGGCAGGATCGGGCTCGGCCGCAGGACCTCGAGCGCGACGAGCGCCCCGAGCCCGAGCAGCCAGATCGCCGGGTGGAGGGCCGCGACGGCCCTGCCGCCGTCGAGCGGCACGATCGGGATCAGGTTGAAGAGGTTGATGAAGAAGCCCACGAACGCGAGCGCGATCAGGAAGTTCGAGTGCTCGTAGGCGCCGACGGCCCAGATGGCGGCTGCACCGAGACTTCCGAGCACGGGCCCGGCAAGCGCCACCTCGGCCTCGCGCCAGGCATTCGCGGGCATGCGTCGCATGCCGATCACGGCGCCCATGAAGGGGATGAAGAGCGGTGCCGAGGCCGGCACTCCCTGCCGGCGCAAGGCGAGGACATGGCCCATCTCGTGGACGAAGATCAGCGCGACGAGGCCGAGCCCGAACCACCAGCCGCCGAGCAGGGCGTAGGCCCCGACCGAGACGATCATCGAGCCGGCGACGGTGACGAACTTCAGCTTGAACAGGATGGCGCCGAACTTGGCCAGGAACGCGCCGGCGGCGGCGAGCGTGCCGAGGAGGCGGCGGCCGAGCGAACGCCGCTCGATCCCGGCCGGAGGCAGCTCCGGAGCCGGGGGCAGGACGCGGAAGCCCGACTCGGTGAGCCCCGAACGTCGGCGGCTCCGAATACGGCGGCTCGGGGGCAAAGAGCGACATGTCTCTTTGATGGTACGCCGCCCGCGGCCGCCCGCGCGTCCCCCGGCCGGCGCCTGAACTGGGGGCTCAGCCGCGCGAGCGGGTGCGTTCGCGCTCCGCGGCGACGAGACGAAGCGCGAGCGTCGGGCAGGCCGCCACGGCGCGGCGAGCATGGGAACGGAGCTCGCCGGCGACCGGGGTTGGATCGACGATCGGATACCCCCAGTCGTCGAGCGAGATCCGCTCTGGCAGGAGCTCGGCGCAGAGCCCGTGACCGTCGCAGGCGATCGGATCGACGCGAACCCGCTCGCTCATCGCGTGCTCCCGTCGGGTGTCGGCAAGAGCTGCCTCGCCCCTTTGCGGCAGCGGCCCGGCTCGTGCCCCGCCCACTCCTCGTCGAAGACCCGCAGCGCCGAGGCGACGAACCGCGCGGTCCCGTCGGGGTGGCGGCAGGCACCGCGCCCACCGACCTGGCCGAGCCAGCGCGAAAGTGCCGCGCGATCTGCTCCCGGGCCCGAGCGCAGCGGGCGCTCGAGCGCCGAGGCGACTGCGTGCAGCCCGTGGACGCAGGGCCCGCACTGGCCGGCGCTCTGGCCGGCGAGGTACCTCGCCACCCGGGCGGTCTCGCAGAGCCCGCACGCGCCTTGCGGAAGAACCGCGACGGCGCCGACGCCGAGCGTTCCGCCGCAGGCCCGGAGGGAGGCCTCGTCGAGGCGCAGACCGGCGGCGACGACGGCGTCGAGCCACGTTCCCGCATAGCCGCCGATGAGGAACGCACGGGGACGCGCGGTGGCGCCGCCGGCAGCGCCGACGAGGCTCGAGAGCGCCGTGCCGAGCGGGAGCTCGTAGACGCCGGGCCTCGCGACCGACCCCGAGACGGTGAAGAGCGCCGTGCCGGGCTCGGTGGACGTCCCGGCCTCGCGGAACCAGTCGGCGCCGTGACGCGCGATCAGCGCGACGTGCGCCGCGGTCTCGGCGTTCTGAACGAGCGTGGGCCGCTTCCCGACACCGGACTCGAAGGGCCTCGGCGGCGTGAAGGTGGGAGCGGCCGGGCCGCCGTTCAGGTACCTGACGATCGCCGTCTCCTGCCCCGAGACGAATCCCTCGGGCAGGTCGACGGCGCTGATCCGGAAGCTCCGGTCGACACGCCGCTCCGCCCGCTCGGCGAGGGCCGCCCGCAGTGCGACGCCCTCGCGCCGGTCGGCCGCGGAGTGGACGATGAATACGTCGCGGGCCCCGAGCTCGTGTGCCAGTGCGACCCCGCCGTCGACGACGAGGTGCGGCAGGTGGCGAAGGAGCACCTTGTCCTTGCCGCTGAGCGGCTCGCCCTCGGCCGCGTTCACGACGACGACCGGCCGGCCGCGCCGGGCGGCGACTGCGCCGACCTTCGCCGCGACCGGGAAACCCGCTCCGCCCCGGCCTGTGAGACCGCTCGCAGCGAGCTCCGCCGACAGCAGGCCCCGTCGGATGTCGAGCCCCCCGTAGCGCGCGAGATGGTCGTCGAACCGCAGCGTGCGCTTCACGTCGAGCCCGGCCAGGAGCCGCGGGAAGGTGGACGTGCCCGGCAACTCGAGAGCCGCCGCGCTCATTGCGTGCTCCCGTGGATGGTGCCCGAGAGCGCGCTCGAGCTCGGGGAGAGATCGAGCACCATCGAGAGCAGCAGCGTCTTGCCCGTGCCGTCGACGACGCGGGCCGAGATCCGGTTGCCGCTCAACCCGACGATCTGTCCCTGGAACACGTTCGATCCCTTCGCAGCGAATGCGACCCCGCTCGCGGTCATCCTCACTCCGCCGTCGTCGAGGGGCACACCTTCCAGCGCGAGCCGCAACCGGCCCTGCACCGTGCCCTGGACGCCGCTGTCGAGATGGATGTCGACGAGGCCGCCGGCGCTCGTGCTCTCGGTCACCCGGCCCGTCAGCCGCCCGGCGAAGCTCCGCGGCAGCACCGGCGGCTTCGCGACGGCGACGGTGAGGACCGTCGAGCGGCGCAGGAGCGACGACGGCGTACCCGCCTTCGCGGCCCAGCCCTGCGCGTTCGGGCCATGCTGGTACCACAGGCCCGCGATCAGCGCGAGGCCGAGCGCCCCGGCGCCGAGCCCGAGGCGGAGCGCAGGCTCGAGCCCGCTCCGGGCCAGGCGGACGGTGAGGGCGAGGAGCACCGCTCCGACGCACACCAGGGCGAGCACCTGCAGCCACGACGCGCGGGGATCGCTGCCCGTCCCGAGCGCGTGCACGAGCGCGAGCGGCCAGCACGCGTACGCGAGCCAGTGCGTCCACCGCCAGGTGCGATGCCCGAGCCTGACCCGGAGCAGGCTCGTCAGCACGAGCGCGACGAGAAGGTCGAACGCGAGCGCGCCCAACCCGAGCCACAGCGGGCGGTAGGCCGACGTGAACGGGATGACGGCGTCCTTCAAGCCGATCGGCGCGAACGAGTCGGCGACCGAGGTGACGATGTGCACGCCGAGAAACGCGACCGCGAGAAGGGTCAGGTTGCGGTGGAGGGCAGCGACGGTGAACCGAGGCACGCGCGTGCTGCGCCAGCGCACCGTGCCCGTGATGCCGAGGCACATCGACAGCGAGAGCAGGGCGAGCGTGACAGCGCCCGAGCCGCGCGTCAGGTACCACATCGTCTTCGAGCCTCCGCTCGCGGCGAGCAGTGCGGCCGTCACGCGGCAACCTGCTCGGAGGGCCAGCCGGCGACGGTCGCGACGGACCCGTCGAGCCGGACGAGCCGCGACGGGAGCCCGCGCGCTGCGAGCCATCCGGGCGCGGCCGGCCCGAGCACGACGGCGGCGGTGCTGGCCGCATTCGCGTCGAGACACGAGGCGGCGGCGACGGTAACGGTCGACCAGGGGCTACGGGCGGGGCGCCCGGTCCTCGGATCGACGATGTGGTGGAGGTCGGATCCCGCCAGGCGCCAACGGCGCACGCGGATGCCGGAGCTTGCGACGCCGCCGCCGCTGAGGGCGACTCGGGCACAGGCGTCGTCGACCGGCGTGTCGTGGTCGTCGTCGACGCCGATGACCCAGCCGCCTGCCGGCGCTGCGCCGGCGAGTGCGATGTCGCCTCCGAGCGAGACGAGCGCCCCTCCCCCGGTCGCGTTCGCAATCCGACTTGCGATCCGGTCGGCCGCGAAGGCCTTGGCCGACGCGCCGAGATCGAGCTCGACGCCGGGCGGCACGAGGGCCGTTCGGCGCTCGGGATCGAGTTCGATCTCCAGCCAGCGGCCCGCCGGGGCGAACGTCGCCACCGAGAGCGAGCCGTCACGGAGCATGACGCGCGAGAAGGTCCGGTCGTAGCCGATCAGACGCATCGCGTTGCCGACGGTCGGGTCGACGAGGCCCCCGGTGATCCTGGCTGCCTGGAGCGAGGCTTCGAGCGCCTCCCAGAGCAGCGTCGAGACGGCCAGAGGGCGACCGGCCGCCCGGTTCAGCCGCTGGAGCTCCGAGTCGTCGCGGAAGCGGCTGCAGGCCAGATCGACCATGCGCAGCTCGCCTACCAGCATCCCGCGCGCGAGCGCCAGCCCCTCGGGGTTCGTGACCGCCGCGATCGCGGTCGTTCCGAGAGCGCGCACCTTCACGAAGGACGTCACGTCACGAGCCGCCGGAGACGGCGACCGGTGTCGAGCTCGCGGCGCTCGTCGGCACCGACGCGGGGGCCGCAGGCGTTGCCGCGGACTGGCTCGCGGCTGCCGCCGCACCCTGCACCGGAACGGTCGCTGCGGGCTCCGGCACGGCCGGGACAGTGGCGGTCGTCGAGGCCGTCGTCGCAGCCTGGGCGGCGAGAAGGTGGCGAACCGCCTTCCGCGCGACGGTGCCGGAGGTAGCCGTGATTGCGGCGACCACGCCGGTTGCCGCCGTGGCTACCGCGGCGATCCCGATCGTCAACCGCCTGACGCGGCGCGAGGCGACATCGCGGGTCGTGATTGCTTGCCGGCGGCGTTGCAGCTCATCCATGACCGGGGACAGCGTCGCCCTCCACCATGAGGAACCGGTGAGGCTTCGCTTGGGATTTCCTTAGAGCGCTGCGGGACGGTCACCGGCGCCGGGCGCGGCGTCGGCACGATTGGTACTCACATTCGACGTTCTCAGGGAGGCAATTTGATGCTCAAGCTCGGTCTCACGGCGCTCGTCACCGCCGCCATCTGCTTTGCGATCGTCGCCGCAACAGGGCTCGGCGCGTCGCCGAGGGTGCTCACGATGCAGATCGGCGACATCGCATCGTTCCCCGTGGACAACTTCCATTGCCAGGCCCTGACGAAGGCGCAGGTGGCGTGCGGAGCGACGGTCTCGCCCGGTTCGGTGCAGGTGTACTACGGGCCGCACCAGCTCGAGGTGATCAAGTTCGGGAAGACGCTGAAGAAGGGGACGATCCTCCTCAACATCAAGCGCTGAGAGGGCGGCGTCTCCTTCGCGGGCCGCTCGCCCGCACAAGGGGTTTGCGGCGCTCGAGGACGCGTATAGGCTGCCGGGGCGACAGACGCCTCCTGGTTGCACGGCTCGCACCGCGTCCCGGGAACGCGTCGCGGTTGTCGCCACGCCTGGACGACCGGCGAGCGAAGTCGCCGGCGTCGTACCTTTCTCGACCTGTTGGGGGATTAGATGCAAAAGTCAGCTTTGAGTGGGGCCCGTCGCTTCGTCGGGGCCGCTCTGATCGTGTTCGCCGTCGGGGCGATCGTCGCGGGATCGAGTGCCGCGGATCCGTCCGCGACACTCTGGGCCTCGCCGACGGGAAGCGGCACCGCCTGCAGCGCACCCGCCCCATGTTCGCTCGCAATCGCGGTCTCGACTGCGCCGAGCGGAGCGACGGTGCGAGCTCGCGGAGGCACCTACACCGGCGGGATCGTCATCTCGACGCCGATCGACCTCGACGGCAGCGGCGGCGCTGTGCTCGACGCCTCGACCTCGGCGAACGGGGTCGGGATCCAGATCACCGCGTCCGGCTCCACGGTCGACCACTTCACCGTCGAGAATGCGACCTACGAGGGGATCCTCGTCGGCACCTCGCCGACCGCCTCGTCAGGGGCGCCCGTCACCGGCGTCACGATCGACCACAGCTCGGTGATCGACAACGATCAGGGCATCACCGCTTCCCCGCCGACCGGGGAGTGCGCACCCACGGCCGGAGGGCCGGGCGACTGCGGCGAGGGGATCCACTTCGTGGCCGTGACGAACTCGGTCGTCGAGCACACCAACGTCTCGGACAACGCGGGCGGGATCCTGCTGACCGACGAGTTCGGCCCGACCTCGAACAACGAGCTCGACCACAACACGATCCTGAACAACACGGACGATTGCGGGGTCACGATCGCCAGCCATACCGCAAACGGCGTCTTCGACAACCTGGTCGACCACAACCAGGCCGACGGGAACGGCGTTGCGGGCCAGGGCGCCGGTTACCTGATCGCCGGCGGCGGCCCCTTCACGCAGGCGTACGGGAACGTGATCAGCCACAACGAGGCGTCGGGCAACGGCCTCGGCGGCGTCACGATCCACCAGCACTTCGTCGGCAATCTGAACGGGAACACGATCGATCACAACCAGCTCAGCAACAACAACGTCGACGGCGACTTCGACTTCGCGACACCCGACCCGGTGACGACGAACATCATCGTCGCCTCCGGGCCTCCCGGAGCCCTTCCGCCCCCGCTTCAGCCGGGCCCGATCACCGGAACGGTGATCGACCACAACCAGCTGAGCAACGCGGCGATCGGGATCTGGACGCTCAACGCTCCGAGCGCGATCGACAAGAACCAGTTCGGTCCCGGCATCGGGACGCCTGTCAGCAACAACTAGAGCGGGTCCTGCCTGGTGGCCGCCGGCCGGCGGCCACCAGGCGCCCTTGCTCGGGCTAGCTACCGACCCGGACGACGAACTTGGCGGAATGGCTCGACGGGTGTCCCTCCGACGCGGCGTTCGCCACGAGCGTTTCGGTCGGTCCGGCGTCGGCTGTGATTCTGACGCCGAGCCGTACGGGCGTCGCCATCTCAGGGAGGAGAAAGTCGAGGTTGCAAAGGATGGTCGAGGCGCCGATGCAGCCGGATCCCCGTTCGTAGCTCGGCGGGCCGAGCAGCTGCATGCCGGAAGAAAGCCTGAGGGTGAGAGTCACACCGCCGACGATCTGTGTCGTGGGGTTCGTGAGCACGACGGTGAAATCGACCTCGCCGCCGGGCAGCGCGGCGATCGTCGAGCCGCTGATCGCCGGTTGCAGCGGGACCGACGAGATCGCGGCTCCCTGTGAGCGCCAGCCGTAGGGGTAGGCGAATGCGGCCGACGCGTCGGCGACGGCGATCAAGCACAGCGATGCTGCGACGGCGAGCACGGCGCGCCTCGAGGTTCGCTGGGTCGCGCCGGCGGCACGCCGCGCCGGAAGGTCGACGAACGCGACAACGAAGGCTGCCGAGGCCGCCAGGGCTACGATCGCCGCGCCGGCAATGCGTCCGGCGCCGAGCCACTCGACGACGTTCCTCGTCAAAGCGTGGGCGAACCGCGAGGAGCCGAGCTCGACGGGAACGCGACCCAGCTCGCCCCAGATCGTCTGCCGGACAGGTTGGCCCGATTGCCAGATCAGGGTGAAGGCCGTCATCGGCACGATCGAGAGCGCCGCGAGAACGGCCGTCAGCCGAGGCTTCCAGGCGAATGCCGGCCCGAGGCCGAGCGCAAGAAATGGCAGGCAAGGGATCAGGAACCGCGGTCCCGGCGAGACGCCGCCGTAGGGCAGGAAGTAGCCCGAGTCGATGACCAAGAACAGCACAGTGACGACCGCGCACACGATCGCCTCGACCCGGTAGCGTCGGCCCAGGAGCACGAGGCCCCACCCCGCAGCGACGAGCACGGGAGACGCGACGAGCAGGCCTCCGCTCCCCGACAGCACCGAGTAGATGCCGAACGCGTGCGGCAGCCCGATCCCGAACAGGCCGTTCGCCTGCTGGTCGGCGAGATCGTTGGACACGTAGTTGTAGGACAGGTGCCAGGGTCTCCCGAAAGCCAGCGTGTCGTAGACGAGGAGCAAGACCAGCAGCGGGAAAGCGCCGGCCACGTACCGCAGCAACGGACGCCACCCCTTCAACGCAACGTAGAGGCCGATGATCGCCAGCAGCGGCGCGGCCTGGTATTCGATGACGACCGCCGTGCCGGCAAGAATGCCCGCCGCCAGCGACCGTCGCCGCCACGCGAGCACGAAGGCGCCGAAGCAGAGCGCCGCCGCCGGAAGCTCGGCGAAGTTCGATGATGCAAAGGGCGAGACGAGCGTCCCGAGCGCGAAGGCAACGAGCGAGATGCCGCCGTATCCGGGTGCCAGTCCCTCGGAGATGCGTCCGAGCAGGAAGGCAAGAGCCAGGAACGCGACCCCACTCGAGAGCACCCGGATCGCCCAGACGCGGAGGCTGAAGTTGGCGATGGTATTGACCGCCGGTAGGCGGACCGCCAGCTCGGCAGGTAGCTCGATCACGGAGAGCCCGGGCGCCTTGTCGGAGTAGAGGTGGCCGGCGTAGCTCGACTTGTCGAACATCTCTGCGAGACAGCGATCGTTCGACACGCGCCCGTGGACCAGTGCCTGGGTCAGGCAAAGCCGAGACTGGTCCTGGGGATCGAGCCCATTGACGGGCGACAACGCGGCGACCGCGACCAGGATCAGCAGCAGAAGCTCGCGGCGGGGGCGCGCCCATGGAAGCTCGCCGGAAGCAACGGCCGTGCGGATCGCCTCGGTCACACGCCGTCCGGGACGGTCGACGCAGCCACACGACGACCCTACCTGTCGACCCCGACACCTCAGCGTGGACCCCGCCGACCCGAAGAACGCTGAACGAGCGCTTCCATCCCGAAGGTTGTTGCGCTCCGTGCTCATCGTGAACAGCGACGGAGGGGTGGCGCTCGATCGTCTGACCTAGAATCCGTGCGTGGCTTTGCTGCGACGCTACTGGCGATGGCTCGGCCATTGGCTTCGGCTCTCTCGACCCGGGCGAGCGCTCTTCACCGTCACAGTTCTCTTGGGCGTCGCGGAAATCATGTTCGTACGCGCCCAGGGCGACCGGGAGGGTGGCGCTCCCGCCGTCGTCTTGACGCTCGTGCTGGCCGGTGTGGTCGCCCTCGATGCGGTCGGCCGTGGAGTCATCGCCGTTGCACGCCGTCTCAACTCGAGCGGTGGGCCCAGGCGTCATTCCTGAACACGCGTCATTCCTGAACACGCGTCATTCCTGAACACTGTTGGACAGTCGGGTTCGTCGCGCCTAGGCTGTCGCCCGTTCCGGCGCAAGAGGGGAGATTGGGAGTATGAGACGTGTGTCGCTGGCTGGTGTGTCAGCCGTCTGCTTGAGCCTGTCGGTCGTGGTCGCGGGATCTGCGGGTGTAGCGCGCGGATCAGCCGGTCTGCCGAAGGATGGCTCGAAGAAGCTCTACGCGTGCGTCGAGCCGCCGTACAAGTCGCTCCAGTTGATCACGGCTGCAAGGGCGTGTGCGAAGGGTCAGCAGAAGATTTCGTGGATCCCCGACAAGGCGAAGGTGAGCTCGGCGGGCCTGGTAGGCGCGGCAAGCACGTCGGGTACGTTTCCGCCGTCCTATTTCAGCGCGGTTCTCAGCATGCCGAACACGGCCCTCACGGATGTCCCGTTTCCGGTCGCGTGGATTGGCCAGGGCGGCGTAGCCGGCATCGTCGCGACGACGTCGGACATGTCGCTGAGCAGCGACTACGCCAACCTGGTCGTCGGCACCCCGGGGGTCTACCTCGTCAACGTCTCGGTTTCGAGCCAGCCGTATCCCGACCCGCCTGACCCGCCTTCTCTGTATGGCGACACTATCGAGTTGCGCGTGAACAACAACGTTGTCGGTTTCGCCAAGCAGGGCCTCGACTGGAGCGCGACGCTCTCGCTGATCGTGTCCGTAGCCGCCGCCGGAGCGAACATCTCGGTGCGCGATGTTCCCGACGCCAATCATCTCGGATACCCCCACTCGATCAGGCTCACCGGAGGCAGCTTCAACGTCGTGAGGGTCGGCTGACCCAATCCATGTCGCGCCTCGGCGGGGGAGCGCCGAGGTCGAGACGGTTACCGCTCCCGGACTGCGTAGGTCAGGTGGGTGACCCGGTGCGTCGGCTCCGCAAGAACCGGCTCAAGGGCCACCCGGCCCGCGTCCACGCCCTCGAACAGGCGGATCCCGGAGCCGAGCAGCACGGGTGAGAGCGCGATCGTGAACTCGTCGATCAGGCCGGCGTTCACGTACTCCAGGATCGTTGCGCCGCCGCCCGCGATGCGGACGTCCCGGTCGCCGGCGGCCTCGCGGGCCTGCTCGAGCGCGGTCTCGATGCCGTCGTCGACGAAGTGGAAGGTGGTCCCGCCCGGCCGCTCCCAGGGGTCACGCTGCTCGTGCGTCACGACGAAGACCGGCGTGTGGAACGGCGCCTCCTCCGGCCACCCCTGCTCGCCGAGGTCGAACATGCGCTTGCCCATCACGCTCGCGCCGGTGCGCTCGAACGTCTCCCGCGCGATGTCGTTGTCGCGCCCTTCCTCGCCACCCTCGCCGAGCTTCAGGTTCTCCCGGAAGAACCGCAGCGGGAGAATCCACTGCTGCAGTTCCAGCCACTGCGCCGTCCAGCGCTGCAGATCCGGGTCGTCCAGGCGCTCCTCGGGCGCGATGAACCCGTCCAGCGACATCGACACGCTGAAGAAAACCTTCCCGGCCATCAGTCCTCACCTACCTTTTGAACGATCTCGGCTTTCCGAACGATCTCGGTGACGTAGGCAGCCAGGCTGCTCAGGGTCTGCTCCCCGCCCTCGAGCGCGTGGTAGCGCTCGACCGCCTCGTCGCGCAGCTCCTTGGTGGGGAACACCGTGCGCATCTCGATCCGGGTCGCGGCGCCGTCGGGCGCGAACGTCAAGACCGACTCGAAGGCGTTCGGGTCGCCGCGGTACTCACCGTGCAGCAGCGCGATCCGCTCGGGCGGGGCGATCTCGGTCCAGGAGATCCACTCCTGGTAATCCGTCCCGTCCGGTCCGTGCATCACGAAGTCCCACTCGCCGCCGACGCGGAACTCGAACGCCCGCGTGGAGGTGGTGAACCCGTCCGGTCCCCACCACCGCGACAGGTGCCGCACCTCGGTGAACGCCTCGAACACCAGCTCCCGTGGGGCACTGATGACCCGGGCGATCACGATCTCGCGGTCGGCCGTCGCGGGCTGCGCCGGCGTTCCCCGTCCAGTCGCGCGCATCAGCTACTCCTCCTGCCCTGCCTGCGCGAGGTCCTGCACGTACTCGTCCAGCCGATCGAAGCTCTCGTTCCAGAACCGCTCGAACCCGCCGCTCCACTCGTGAACCGGTCGCAGCTCGCGGGCGTCGAGGCTGTACAGGCGCTGCTTGCCTGCCTTGCGGTCCTGCACCAGTCCGACCTCCCGGAGCACCCGCAGGTGTTTGGACGCCCCCGGCTGGGTCATCCTCAGTTCCTCCGCCACCTCGGTCACCGGCCGCTCACCCGCCCGCAGCAGGACCAGGATCTCCCGGCGCTGCGGCTCGGCGATCGCGTTGAAGACGTCCGACGTCGTCGCTGCTCGTGCCATCGCCCTATCATATTCCGATTACGGTATGCGTCAAGCCGGGGGCGAGGAATCAGTCTTGTCGGCTGACGATCGTGACCCCTGTCGGCGGCTGCGAACGCGGGTGTCCCGGGAGACTGGACAAGCAGGCGGTAGACGACCGCGTCCACCGTCTTCGGGTTTCGACCCGCCCGGAGTCCTGGTGAGGCGTGCTCTGCCGGTCGCTCAGGCGCGGCGCTCGACCCGCCGGGCTCGGATCTTCCGGCGTCCGATCACGTCCGCGAGCGCAGTGGCGATCCAGATGATCACGGTCGCGGTCACATACGTGCTCACGCCGTGGATCTTCAGCCCGGAGACGACGAAGTTGACGATGATCAGCGACACGATCGTCGAGGCGAGCGTCAGCAGCCCCGCCGCCGCCACGGACGGCTGACGGATCAGGATCCGCAAAGCGACGAAGCTCACGACGAGGTTCACGATCCAGAACACGAGAGTGGAGACGACGATCGCCTTCGCGGTGGCCGAGAACCCGCCGAGCAGGGCCACCGAGACGATGATTCCGATCAAGATGCCGACAAGCGAGGCAACTACGCGGATCCCCAGGCGCGCAAGCATGCGAGGATTCTAGTTCGTGCAAGGTGCAGCACCGCGAGGCGCCTCGGGCCGAGGCTTCGGCGGCGAGCCGGTCAGGAGCAAGGGACGCTCCCCCAGGCGTGCGCCCTCGGCCTCGTCTCGGTCACCAGGCGCCTGGACCTGGTTCCGTCGAGCGAACCAGGTCCGGGAATCGCGCAGCGCATCCACCCGAGCTCGAGACTCGCGTCACCCAGCTTGCGCATCACCGGCGTTGATCGCCCATTGGGCGGCGAAAGCCCGTTCGTAGGCGGGCCGCGCTTCGCCGCGGGCAACATAGGCGGCCAGTTTCGGAAACTCGTCCAGAAGGCCCGAGGGCCTAAGCCTGAGCAGGACCGACGCCATCATGAGGTCGCCCGCGCTGAAGCCCCCGTCGAGCCAGTCGGCATCGCCCAAGCGGGCAGAAAGTTGGACCAGTCGATCGCGAATGCGGTCTTCGACCAGAGGCAGGCGCTCTTCGGCCCAGGACTTGTCAGCCTCCAGGATCCTGGCGGTCACGAGCTCGAGGATCGGCGGCTCCACGGTGTTGAGCGCGGCGAACATCCAGGTGATCGCCCGCGCCCGCGCATTGGCATCGTCCGGGAACAGTCCCGCATGGTGCTCCGCAATGTGGAAGACGATCGCGCCCGTCTCGAACAGGACAAGATCGCCTTCCTCATAGGTCGGAATCAGGCCGAAAGGATGAAGGCGCAGATGCGCGGGTTCGTTCTTCGCGCGCAACGAGACAAGGCGAACCTCGTAGGGCTCGCCCACCTCTTCAAGCGCCCAGCGAACGCGCGTATCGCGCGCCAGGCCCTTGCCGCCGTCCGGCGACCGCTCGAAGGCGGTGATCACGATGGTCATCGTGAGACGCCCGTCGGGTTCGCCTCCGTGGCGTCATCAACCTCGGCCACGAAGTCCTCCGTCTGCTCGGCGGCACCGGCGAGGGTCAGGAAAAGAGCTGCCGCAACCTTGCACAGCGAACGATCTCCTCGTCTCGAGGTCGGGCTCACACACACACACACAGAGACCTAGGCCACTTCGGAAACTCATCGCTCGCCGCCGAAAAGTCGATGCCTCGCGAACCTCGCGCGTCCCCGATCGAAGGACCGGGCCGCGCCCTACACTGCCTCATATCGCCACACCGGCTGATATCGACGAACCGGCGGAGCTTCAGCGCAGTGGATCCTGGAGGATGGCGGTCTGGGCCCTCCGCGTGGGCTACCTGGCGTTGGTCGTCGTCGTCGCCGGTCTCATCGCGCTGTGGTCGGGATCCACGCCGTGGGTCCTGGCCGGCGGGGTGGTCCTCTGGCTCGCCGCGGCCGCCGTGACGGTGACCGGGTTCTTACAGGCTCGGCAGGCGCTACCCGAGCCGCGACCCGGCTTCTGGTCGATCCGGTTGCTGCTCCTTCACGACACCGTCCACGCGCGGTCGTCGGCCCAGCGGTCATAAGAGTCCTGGCGTCACCTCCGCCGCGGGCCGAGTTTTCTTCGTTCGGGGGTCTGAGCTCGTGCAGCCGGGGGCTCGTACCCGTGAGGACGGTCAGACAGCGAAGATCGTGTTCCAGGCCGCGGTGTCGTCGGGGTACAACCAGCGCTCGATCTGTCGTCCATCGCGGTACCGGAAGATGCTGATGACCCGGGTCTGTACGTCCACGCTTTCACGGCGCGCCCCCATCGTGCTGATCGCGCAGACATGCTGATCGCTTGCGAACACGTCGTGCTCGACAAGCCAGAAGCCGATGTTCCCGAGCTGCGCGAGCCAGCTGAGAACCGCATCACGCCCGTCGATCGTTTCCACCATCTCGTGCCTGCCGGGAACGTGCCACACCACCTCCGGCGCGATCAGGGTCTCGACGAGATCGAGGTCGCCGGCACGGAAGGCATCAGCAGTTCGTCTGTAGGCGATCGCGTCGGGATGGTCCTGCGTCACGGACGAACGAGTCTAGGAGGTGGTCCACCCGTCCGTCGTTCCAGGCCCTGAGTTGTACGGCCGGGGCATCCCGGACTCTCTCGAGCTCGTCGTGATCGCGATGACCTCGGCGGACAACTACCGACCCCAGTCGGGGGATGCCCCCGATGAGCATTGGGCGACGAGCCGCGAACCTTTCATCGATGCAGGAGCGGAACCGGATGAAGTACCTCCTCGCCCTGCGAGGTCCAGCTACCGATGACCCGGAGAGCAGCATCACCGGCGCCTGCGCGGGATCGGTCAGCCGAGCCAAACAGCACCGGCAGTCCCGGACAACCGATGCTCGTAGCGCACGCTGGGCATGCCCTCATCGTCACGGGATCGAACCTTGATCCGGCCCAGGTCGCTCACGTTCGAGCAGCGGGAGTTCGTTCGGTTCATTCGGAACGGTGTGACGCGGGAGAGCCTGGGCGCCGAGAACCTGGCGACCGAGCCGGACACCGCCAGTGGGATGACCCCCACTGCTCGCAAGCCATGGAAGGGTCTGGCAAGCGGGACCGAGACGCGTGTGAACACTCGCGGCGCCTACGGGAAGCGCGGTATCCGTGGGACGACGGCTCAGGTCAGCCGGCGAGATAACCGCGTGCCCAGTTGGTTCCTGCGCCAGCTCTCTACCGTCGGGGTCGCTACGCAACTGGACGCCGATACGAGTGGCTACGACATGCTCATTCGCGAGACTCGGCTGCACCCCCAACTCGCGACCGTAAGGGTTCGTGCGAATGAGGGGGATGCGGGAAGGGTGGTAGCGGCGAGTAGCTACAGGAGCGACCCAGAGACTCGCGATCGAGCTCACCCGTTTCCGTTGACCCCCGCGGGTTAGGCCGCGCGGCCCTCCACCGCGGATTGCGCGGCCAGTCGCGCCGGCGAGCGCCAGTCCGAGGCGGTTTTCGGCGCTGCCGGGCGGAGGGCGGGGGCGTGACGTCTGGCGAAACGCCGAAACCCAGGTGCTAGAGGGGGTTTCGGCTGGAGCGATGGAAGCGGGCGACCGGGCTCGAACCGGCGACCCTCAGCTTGGGAAGCTGATGCTCTACCAACTGAGCTACACCCGCGTCGCGCTGGATTCTAGCCAAGTGCCGAGGATCTGATCTCCCCCAAAGCAGCCGATTGGTTCGCGCGGTCACGGCGCAAGTGAGCTGCGAAGAATGCTGGCGAGCGAAGCGCCCGATAGCTCGCCAACGACCCGACCGACCCGGAGCAGCCAGGCGAGGCCCAGCGCGCCGGCGGCGGCGAGCACGACGTTCTCGCCACCGACGGCGAGATGCGCCACGGGCACGGGGCCGCCGAGGCGGCCCCTGCCTGTCATGTGCTCGGTGTCGGCTTCTGTCAGCAGCCGATCACGTTCTCGATCCGTTGTGCGGTCGCGATCAGCGATCCGGCCTGCGACGGCAGCGTCGTTCCAGGCTGGATTTTCTTGCCGGTCTGCGCCCGTACCTCGAGGGTAAAGGTCGTCAACGTGAGGCACGTTGCGTGAGTCTGGCCGTGTGCGAGGAGCAACTGCGCGATCGCTACCGTGGCAGCGAGACTCGTGCCCGGGCCGACGCCGTGGACGTCAGCCGCGAGGTTGGCGAGTTGCTCGGCCGCTCCCCTCACATGAACCGTGAACGCACCTGTTGCGTTGTTGCCGGCCGAGTCGGTCGCCGTACAGTTGACGGAGGTGTCGCCGATCGCGAACAGACTGCCCGAGAGCGGCGTGCACGACACGACCGGGCTGGGATCGAGGTTGTCGATCGCGGTTGCCATGTAGGAGACGATCGCGCCAGCCGGGCCTATCGCGTCGATCGAAATCGTGTTCGGCAGCGTCAGGACCGGGGGCGTGGTGTCGGCGACGGCGGGGAGGCCGAACACGTAGGCAGCGCCCTGCGCGGGGCTCGCCGCTGTCGTCGCCCCCCACGCGCCGACGGCGATCGTATCGCCCGAGGACGACGCTGAGATGCCGAAGTCATCACCCGAGGCACCGTCCGACGCGGTCAGCCTCGTGGTCTCGGTCGCGCTCGCCCAGCCGCCGGCCGGCTTGACGAACACGTAGACAGCCCCTTGGCCGTCGTTGCCTCCCACCGTTGCGCTGGGCGCGCCGGCCGCGATCGTGTCGCCCGAGACCGCGACCGAGTCGCCGAGCAGATCGATGCCGCCGTCCGAGGCGGTCAGCTTGGCCGTCTCGGTCGCGTTCGCCCAGCCGCCGGCCGGCTTGACAAACACGTAGGCGGCGCCGACGCCGTTGCCGGCGACGGCGGGGATGCTCGGCGCGCCGGCGACGATCGTGTCTCCCGAGAGCGCCACCGACCTACCGAGGTTGTCGCCGGTGGCGCCGTCCGAGGCGGTCAGCTTGGCCGTTTCGGTCGCGTTCGCCCAGCCTGTCACCGGCCTCGAGAAGACGTATGCAGCCCCCTGGAACGGGTTTGTGCCGACGGTCGCAAACCAGGCGCCGGCCACGACTGTGTCTCCTGAGATCGCAACCGACGAGCCGAGCTGGTCGTTGCGGGCGCCGTCCGAAGCGGTCAGCCTGGCGGTCTCGGTCGCGCTCGCCCAGCCGCCCGCGGGCCTGACGAATACGTAGGCGACCCCTTGGTGGTCATTTGCTCCGACCGTCGCCCGTGCGCCGGCCACGATCGTGTCGCCCGAGACGGCCACCGAGGCGCCGAGTTCGTCATCAGACTGGCCGACCGACGCGGTCAGCTTGGCCGTTTCGGTCGCGTTCGCCCAGCCGCCGGCCGGCTTGACGAACACGTAGGCAGCGCCCGCATCGCCACGGCCAAAGCTGGGCGCACCGGCCACGATCGTGTCGCCCGAGACCGACACAGCGGCACCGAGGTTGTCGTTTCTCACTCCGTCAGAGGCGGTCAGCTTGGCCGTCTCGGTCGCGTTCGCCCAGCCGCCGGCCGGCTTGACGAAGACGTAGACAGCCCCTTGACTATCGTTCGGCCCTACCGTCGCCCCAGTCGCTCCGGCCACGATCGTGCCGCCCGAGACCGCCACCGAGCCGCCCAGAACGTCAGTCGCTCCGCCGTCTGAGGCGGTCAGCTTCGCCTGCTGGACGAGCGGATCGATCGTGACTGGATAGCGTGCTGCTCGGTCGCTGACACGCAACAAGAGCCTCCCTCGGGCAAGCTCGATCGAAGCGGGCAGCAGGCGCCCGCGCGCGTCGGTCACGACGAGTCCGCGGTAGACAAGCGTGTGCTGGCGGCCGCGATCAGTGAAGGTGACCGCGTCGCGACTTGGCGCAAGCAAGCCGCGCATGTTCCCCGACAGGCCGAGCGCGACGGTCAGGCGGCCGACACGTGCGCCCCTCGGCGGTGCCGCGAGCGTGAAACCCTGCTCGAGTCCCAGCGGGCCGTTCACAAACCACTCGACCAACCCGGTACGCCGGTAAACGATCCGGTTGGCCGCAACGCCGAGCGCGGCAGCGCCAACTGGGTGCAGCACCCGACCGTAACCGTACGCGCGCAGCGAGAGCCCGAGCCTCCCGCTCCCCGAGCGGACTTCCACACCTTTGGAGCCGAAGCGAGCGGCGAACTGCTCGCTCGGGTTCGAGACCGCATACCCACCGGCAGTCGCGACCACCCGGTAACGTCGATCAGCTCGCCCGAGCTCGCGCGAAACCGGCCCTTGCGCCGCAAGCGGCAAGACACTCGTCACCGCGCGCTGAGCTCGCGAAGAAGCCGGTCGCACGCCGGCGCCCCCCGCCAGAAGCAGCCCGACTGTCAACACAACCAGTGCGTACGGCCAGATGCGCCGCTTCAGGTTCGTCGACACTGCCATCTGCTCTCCTTTTCGGCTCGAAACAGCTTCCCCATAGAATCTCATGCCTCTCCCCTCGCACCCTTTCGATCGGTTGACCAGCGAGCAGGCCACCGACGCGGACGCGGACGCGGACCGAACCGCGGTACCCGCCAGCGACGAGACGCGTTCTGTCTGCTACGCCCTTCGATCATCTGCTTCTCCCTTCGCTGTGAGCCCTCTCGGACTCTGCGGAGCGCTGCTAACACGGCGCTAACGCGGTGAGGGGAGCCATCGACCGCGCATCCCGTTGCGAAGACGATTAGCCAATCGCGTCGAACACTCAGGCTCCTTGCCACAGAGGGCGGGGGCCGATTGACGGCGCACGTTTGCTGCTCAACCAGTAGGGTGGACGACTCACCGCTCTCTCCTTCCGCCGCCGCAAAACGTTCCGAGTCGCGCCAGGTCTGGGCCCTAGCGGAAGGAAGTGCGCGTATGGCAAACAAGGAACAGGTCGGCAGTTCCGTCGCGTCGTGTGACGCCTCGGGTCAGGTCGCGCCAAAGGAACGGCGGATCTTCTCGAAGGACTCGTTGACGGGCGTCTGTCCGGCATGCGGCGGACGATTCGAGCTCGGCTACCGCGGAGTGCTCACCGAGCACGCACCACACGGACGGGAGGAGCCCGAGTGAGCAGCGGTTCCCGGGTCTCGATGTCATCCTTGCCCCGCTCGGGCAGCGGCTGATCCTTTCGGGGCTCGCGCCCCGGAGAGGTCGTTCTCCTGTCGCCCGGAAGACCGATCGCCGCTTGACGAAGACGGCGGCCCAGCCGTCGCAGGCACGGGCCGCAGCCGCAGGCGCGTCGCGCGATCAAGAGCCCTGAAGACGCGAGACGGCACCGTCGGGCGACGCGTCGATCACGCACGAGGCGTCGAGTACAAACTACGACTAGATGGCCTGGGCGACCAGCGCTACCTTTTCTCCCATCGGGCCGGTGGGCCCGTTGGGGGTCTCTTTCTGGGGAGACGGATCGAGCTCACCGGCCCGCTGATCGACGATTCGCACACTGCCACGTCGGATCGTCGAACACTTGGGTGCCACGACCGGATCCGCCGACCGCATCGTCGTGGCACTCGCAGGAGTCGGCCCTGCGGGAACCCCCAATTCCCCGCCCGTGGGGCCGACACAAGAGGCTTCCCTCACTGGTTCAGGCCCGCGCCGCGGGGCTTCCTTCTGCCGTCGCTCGGGCTCCGGGCGCAGGACCGGCTGCCTCCCGCTCGGAGCTGCGCCACTTCGGCTGCTCCCGATCCCGACCGGCCGATCTTCGATCCGATGTATCAGGCTCGGTCTGCTCGCCTCTATTCCCTTGTACCGGGGATACCAGTGACGGGCCGGCGGCGGACTCGCCTCGACTCGGGGGACTGATGGCACCGCCGCACGGCCCTCACTGGGAACGACGCCAGGGTGAACGTGAGGAGCCGGATGACAGGCGGCCTCGGAGCCCGAGCCGCTCAGCCGTCCAGGCCGGCCGCGTCCGGCTCCTGCCTCGACTGCGCGGACGGGGCGTCCTCATCCGTCTCCCAGATCCGAAAGCCCCCGATGAAGGCGTTCCGGTTGCTGCCGAGCCGCGAGCTCGCGGGTAGCCGGTCGAGCTTCGCGGCGTTCCCGCCGCCGAGAACGATCGAGTCCGGCTCGAACGCGGCCCTCAGGCGCTCGACGGCCTCGAGCACGACCTTCTGCCAGCGGCTCGTCCCGAGCCGCTTGCGGCCGCGCTCGCCGACGTAGTCCTCGAAGGTCCCCTTCTTGAACGGGAGGTGGGCGATCTCCATCGGCTCGATCTTCCCCGCGACGATGAGGGCCGACCCGAGACCGGTACCGAGGCCGAGGAAGAGCATCGTGCCGCCCTCGTAGCTACCGAGCGCCTGCATCGCCGCATCGTTCATCACCCGGGTGGGCACGGCGAACGCCGACTCGAAGTCGAAGCCGACCCAACCCTCCCCCAGGTTGAACGGCTCCACGACCACGCGCCCCTCGTGCACGGGTGCGGGCACCCCGACCGTGACCACGTCCCATGACCAGCCGGCCGCCGCCTCGAGCGCGCCGGCCACCATCTCGCCCGGGGTCAGTGTCGGCCCGGACGGGACGCGGCGGCGCTCGGCCTCGCCGGTCACGAGCACCTTCACATGCGATCCGCCGACATCGACCGCGAGAACATCGCGCTTCGCGCCCATGACCCTCCTCTCCGCCGTTTCTGCGTGCTCAGCTCTCCATCATCACATCGATCGCCGCTGCGGCCGCCTCGAGCGCCTCGCCCGTCCCCGCGCGGCCCGACGTAGATGTCGAGCAGCGCGTCGACCCAGCGACGGGCGACGGCCAGGTAGTTCGAGGCCGGCGTGACGAGCACGAACGCGTCCCGCTCGATCAGCGACCGCGCGACGTCGTGCGAACGCGCCCCAGCCGGCCGTGTGGGCGCGGAAGCGCTCGTCCTCCCAGATGCTCGCCCGGGTCGGGTTCATGTTGCCCTCGAACGCCGAGCGGAGCAGGAACCTCTTGCCCGTCGCCCACTCGATGAAGCGCCACGCCTCCTGCCGGTCCCTTGCCCTGCGTGTTCATGACGACCGACCACGTCCACAGGTTCGGCCTGCGCTCGCCCGTCGGGCCGAGCGGAGGCAGGGCATAGCCGATCTCACCGACGAGGTCGGACGATGCGGGATCCTCGAAGTACGCGACGTAGTGGTCGGAGTCGACGATCAGGCCGTAGCCGCCGCGCGCGAAATCGAGAGCGAGCTCGTACCAGCGCTGATCGGGCCAGTCGGGCGGACCGGCCGCCCGCAGGGCAGCGATGAAGTCGGAGGTCGCACGCACCGCGACCGGCGACGCGATCGCGCAGCGGCCCCCGTCGAAGTCGGACGCGCCGTACGACCAGAGCTGGGTCGCGAACCCCGTGTACATCGTGTGCCAGGCGTCGGTGCCGCGCTGGGCGAAGCCGCGGACCTGCCCCCCGGTCCCCTCGACCACCGCGCTCGCCGTCGCGAAGTACTGCTCCCAGGTCGCCGGCACCTCGAGCCCGGCGCGCTCGAGCACGGCGGGCACGTAGGCGAGGTTGTACGACTCGCAGTTCACCGGGATCTCGAGCAGCGGCCCGCTCGCCGAGCGCATCGCCGAACCGGCCGCTCCAGCGATTGCAGAGCAGCAGCCGCTCGAAGAAGTCGGCGGCGTCGTACCCCTCGCCCGCGCGCTCGAGGAGCTCGTCGAGGGGCTGGACGAAGCCCGCGGCGAGATGCTCCCAGACGAGAACGGGGCCCGACATGTAGACGTCGGCCGCAGCGTCGCCGTCGAGCAGGTGGTGGATCCGGTTCGAGTAGTACAGGTCGCTCGGGACGATCTCGATCTCGAGCGAGATGCCCGTCTCCTCCTCGAACTCGGAGGCGTGACGCTCGACGCTCGCGACGTAGGCGTCGGTGTCCGGCCCGAGAAAGCGCACGCTCAATCGACGACCGCGAGCTCGAGGCCGAGCAGGTCGGCGACCTTGCGGATCCGGCCGAGCTGGCGCCCCACCCCGAGCGCGACATGATGGGTCGGCCCCTGGGCGCACCACGTGTCCATGAACTCCGCCGGCCCCTTCGCGAAGCGGATGCGCGAGTTCGTGTTGCCGATCCGGAAGGTCGGGCCGGGGATCGACTCGCCCTCGGCCGCGAGCAGCTTCAGCCGCCCGTCGGCGGTCTGCGAGACAGGCCGAGGATCGTCACCGGCGCCGAGCCGGACGTTGAACTCGACCGACAGCCCCGCGCCGGCCTTGCCGTGAAACAGCTTCAGCGCCCGCAGCACGGGCCGTCCGTCCGAGATCGCCACGTGCCCGGGCCCGTCGTGCCCCATGAGGATGAACTCCTCGTCGAAGTCGAGCGCGTAGAACTCGGTGTACGACCCGCCCGCGCCGAGCCGGTCGAGCAGGAACATCGCGACGTTGGTCTTCAGGTCGCCCTCGCCCGAGGTCGGGACGCCCGCGGGCCGTGAGCAGGGAGTTGCCGACGATCAGGCCCGGCGCCGACCCGCTCGTTCACGTTCCCGGCGACGCCGCGGTAGTAATACGTCAGCCCGTCGAGCGCGAAGTCCTCGACGAGCCGGTCGAGGCCCACCGCGACGCGCGCCGACCACTCGAACCGCTCGGGCGTGATCTCGTCGGCGATCGGGTCGAGCCCCGGGTCTGCGAACGAGAAGAGCTCGCGGATCTCGGCCGACTTCAGCTCGATCGCGGCGTCGTCGGCCGCCTCGACGCGTGCGACGAGATCGTCGATCTCGAGCACCTCGACATGCAGGCCCGGCCTGCGCGTGCAGCTGGGTGAAGTCCGAGTACATGTCGAGCATCCCCGGGTAGTTGTGGCCGAGGAACCCGAATCGCGCCGCGCGCAGGCTTTGGACGGCACGGGCCGCCGCGACCCAGTCGCCGAGGGCGTACCACGCCGGGTCGCCGTCGAGCAGCGTGCCGGTGACGGTGCTGTACGGGACGCGGGCGCGGGTGAAGGCGCCGGCGAGCTCGGGGACGCAGCACGCCGAGCAGTTCGCGAGCCACTCGCCGGTGGTCATCCCCTCGTAGTCGAGCGATCGCGTCGGCTGCAGGTTCAGGACCACGACCGGCGCCTTCGCCGCCTGCACGGCCGGCAGCACCTGGGACGAGGTGGCGTAGGTCGCCGCGTAGACCATCACCAGCTCGACCCGCGAGGCGGCGAGCAGCGCGCCCGCCTCGCGGGCTCCCTCCGGCGAGTCGACGAGGCCGGCCGAGACGACGTCGGCGCCGAGCTCCTCGAGCTTGCGCTCGAGCCCCGCCTGGTAGCCCTCGAGGCGGCCGCGAAGGCCGTCGAACTGCGGCCAGTACGCAGCGAGGCCGATCGCCGAAGACGCCGATCCGCGGCCTGGCGCTCACTGGGCCGCTCCGGTCGGCGTGCGCGAGTCTCCGGCGCGCCAGGGCCGATTCCAGCCGGGAGCCGTCCCGCGCGAGTAGAGGTCACCGAGGTTCGGCACGATCACGCTCAGGATCAGCAGCCCTCCGATCACGATCTGCTGATCCTGCGGCGAGACCAGGGCGAGCGTGAGGGCGCTCTGGAGCGTCGCGATCACCGCGACTGCGAGCACGACGCCGAGGATCGTGCCGCGGCCGCCGAAGATCGAGATGCCGCCGAGCAGGACGACTGTCACGACGTTCAGCTCGAGCCCGGTGCCCGAGTCGTAGCGCGCCGAGGCGAAGCGCAGCGTCCAGAGGATTCCGGCGAACGCGGCCAGCGTTCCCGAGGCGACGAAGAGCAGGAGCTTGATCCGCTTGACGCGGATCCCCGAGAAGAACGCCGCCTCGCGATTCGCTCCGATCGCGAAGATCGCGCGGCCGACGGGGGTCACGTGCAGCAGCACCGCGGCGATGATCGCAAACAGGGCGAAGAAGAGGATCGAGTACGGGATCTGCGTGTGCGGGATCGGGACGATCCCGATCTTCGTCAGCGACGGCGGGAAGCCGCCGACGGTGTTGTTCGGGAGGAGGATCTGCGCGATGCCGCGGAACAGCGTCAGCGTGCCGATCGTGACGGCGAGCGACGGCAGGCCGACGCGGGTGACGAGGACGCCGTTGAAGAGGCCGCCGGCCGCGCCGACGAGGAGCGCGGCCAGCATCGCCGGCCAGATCGACCAGCCGTGGGCGAACAGCGTGGCCATCACCGTGCCGGCGAGCCCGAGCATCGAGGCGATCGAGAGGTCGATCTCGCCGGTGATCACGATCAGCGCCACCGGCAGGGCCATGATCGCGATCTCGCCGATATTGAGGCCGACGTAGAAGATGTTGTCCGACCGCCAGAACGCCGCCGAGAGCTGCGCGCCCAGCACGAGCACCGCGATCAGCATCAGCACGAGCGCCCCTTCCCACCGGATCAGCGGGCGGACGGCGCTCTCGACGCGCGTGCCGAACGACTCGGGCTCAGGCAACTCTCGCGCCTCCTCGTGCGCAGGGCCGGTGCGAGCCGAAGCTGGACGAGCCGATCGAAGGTGATCGCCGCCGAGCAGGAGCGCGCCCTCGAGGGCGGCGCTCCAGGAGGACGAGATCCGCACCACGACGAGCGCGCTGTTGATCGTGTTGAGCAGCAGCGCGCCGAGCGCGGCGCCGAGGACGGTCCCGCTGCCGCCGAAGATCGCGACCCCGCCGACGACGACGGCGGCGATCACCTCGAACTCGTAGCCGGTGCCGGCCGTCGAGTCGACGGAGCCGAAGTACGCGAGCCAGAAGACGCCGGCCAGGCCGGCGATCGCGCCGCTGAGCACGAAGGCGGTGAACACGCGCCAGACCACGCGGGATGCCGGCGAGCCGGGCGGCCTCGGGGTTCGAGCCGATCGCGTAGAAGTCGCGGCCGGTCCGGAACGTCCTCATCGCGTAGGTGGCGATCGCGACGGCGACGATCGCGATCAGGCCGAGGTACGGCACCCCCAGCGATCTTGCCGTAGCCGATGACGTTGAACCGGTCCGGGAGGCTGAAGGCGTTCACCTGGTTGCCGCCGGCGATCGTCGCGTCGAGGCCGCGGATCATGTAGAGCGTCCCGAGCGTGACGACCAGGCTCGGGACGCGGACGAGCGTCACGATCGCGCCGTTGACGATCCCGCAGGCGGCGCCGATCCCGATTCCCGCGAGCATGACGACGGCGATCGAGACGTGCGGATGGTGCACGAAGAGCGTGCCGACGAGATAGGCCGAGAGGCCGAGCACCGAGCCGACCGAGAGATCGACGTTGCGCGTGACGATCACGATCGTCTCGCCGATCGCGAGCAGCGCGATGATCGACGCGCCCGAGAGCAGCTGCTGCAGGCTCGTCGTCTCGACGAAGAGGATGTTGTCGTGCGGCCGTCGCGACGACGACGAGCAGGAGCGCGAGCACGATCCCGAGCTCGCGGAAGCGGACGAGCAGCTCGGCGACGCTGCGGCGATGGGTCTCCTCGGGCCCCGGGCTGCGGCGGGCTGAACGGCGCCTCGACGGCCGTGCTCACGCTGCGGCCTCTCCGGTCGTCACGCCGGTTGCGGCGCGCATGATCCGGTCCTCGTCGGCCTCGGCCCGGTCGAACTCGGCCGAGATCCAGCCCTCGAAGAGGACGATCACGCGGTCGGCCATGCCGAGCACCTCCGGCAGCTCGGACGAGATCATCAGGATCGCGACCCCGTCGTTGGCGAGATCGGAGAGCAGGCGGTGCACCTCGGCCTTCGTCGCCACGTCGATCCCGCGCGTCGGCTCATCGACGATCAGGAGCGACGGGCGGCGCGCGAGCCACTTCGCGAGCACCACCTTCTGCTGGTTCCCGCCCGAGAGCGTCCACACCGGGTTTCTCAGCCGGCCGTACCTCAGCTTCAGGCGGAGCGCCCACTCGGAGGCGAACTTCCGCTCGCTGCCGAACGGGATCAGGAAGAACCGGCGAACGCGGCCGAGCGAGGCGAGGGCGACGTTCCGCTCGATCGAGAAGTCCATCACGAGCCCCTGCTGCCTCCGGTCCTCGGGGACGAGCCCGATCCCGGCGGCCATCGCGGCGGTCGGCGATGCCGCAGGCAGCGGCCTGCCGTTGATCCTCACCGCGCCGGCGTCCCAGCGGTCGATGCCGAAGATGGCGCGCGCCACCTCGCTCCGCCCCGCGCCGACGAGACCGGCGAGCGCGACGATCTCGCCGCTGCGAACGGTGAACGAGACGTCCGTGAACACGCCCTCGCGGGTGAGCCGCTCGACCTCGAGCACCGTCTGGCCCGGCTCGGCGGCGACCTTCGGGAACAGCGCCTGCATGTCGCGGCCGACCATGGCGCGGATGATCGACTCGGTGGTCAGCTCGCCCGTCGCCCGGGTCAGTACGTGGCGGCCGTCCCGCATCACCGTCACGCGCTGGCAGAGCTCGAAGACCTCCTCGAGCCGGTGCGAGATGAAGAGCACCGCCGCGCCGCCCGCACGCAGCGCCTCGACGACCCCGAACAGGCGGTTGACCTCGGTCGTCGTGAGCGCAGCGGTCGGCTCGTCCATGACGATCACGTTCGCCTGCGCCGACAGCGCCTTCGCGATCTCGACGATCTGCTGATCGGCGATCGACAGCCCGCGGGCGATGCGATCCGGGTCGAGCCGCACCCCGAGCTCGTCGAACAGCGCCTGCGCGTCCCGGCGCATCCGCCGGCGGTCGATCCTGTGCAGGCTGCGCAGCGGCTGCGAGCCGATGAAGATGTTCTCGGCGACGCTCAGATCGGGGAAGAGCGTCGGCTCCTGGAAGATGACGGCGATCCCGGCCGCCTGGGACTGGGCGGTGGTATCGAAGATCACCTCCTCGCCGTCGAGCAGGAAGCGGCCGGCGTCGGGGCGATGCACCCCGGCGAGGATCTTGACGAGGGTCGACTTGCCGGCGCCGTTCTCGCCCACCAGGGCGTGCACCTCGCCGCGATAGAGCTCGATTCGCCCGTCCTCGAGCGCCTTCACGGCTCCGAAGCTCTTCTCCAGCCCGTCGGCGATGACGAGCGGCTCGGGTGCCGCCGCCTCAGTCAAGGTGGAAGATCTCGCGGAGCTGCAGCAACCCCTCGTCCGGCCGCCGGCCCTCGAGCCCGACGAAGAACTCGGCCATCTCGCGCTGCCAGCGGGCATTCACCTCGGTCTTCTCCATGGCGGCCCGCGACTCGTCGAAATCGTCGCACTCGAGGTAGCCGATCACGGCACCCGCATCGGTCACGAAACAGCGAGTAGTTCCGCCAGCCGGTCGCGGCGAGCGCCGCCCGCATCTCCGGCCAAACCTCGGCGTGCCGCGCCTCGTACTCGGCGAGGCGGTCGGGATGCACCTGCAGCTGGAAGCAGATTCTCTGGGTCATCTTCGCGTGTCTCGAGTCCTCGCTCGGGGCGCCGCGCCGCGGCGCCCCGAGCGATTCCGGCGGTCGGCCGGGAGCCCGACCGGCCGGCTAGAAGTTGAACTTGGCGACGTTCGCCTTGGTGAACACGTACGGAGGGCCGAGCACGACCTGCGGTCCTCCTGCGGCGTTGATGATCGTGTACTTGCCGAGCTTCCCGGCGCTGAAGGTCTCGCCCGGCTTGCCCGTGATCTGACCGGAGGCCAGGGCTGCCACCGCGTAGCCGGCGAGGTAGCCCAGGTCCTCCGGGTTCCACAGCTCGAACGCCTGCACGGTGTTGTCGAGGACGTACTTCTTCATCTGGCTCGGAAGCCCGAGGCCGGTCAGGATGACCTTGCCCTTGTACTTGGAGTGATCGAGGTACTGGGCGGCCGAGGAGAT
Source organism: uncultured Actinomycetota bacterium (assembly GCA_963743675.1). Classification (GTDB taxonomy): domain Bacteria; phylum Actinomycetota; class Thermoleophilia; order Gaiellales; family Gaiellaceae; genus PALSA-600. Next base: position 46,516 of record CAVURE010000020.1, on the reverse strand, counting down.
GCCGACGGTCGTCGGCGAGATGATCCCCTTCAGGTTCGGGTAGGCCTGCAGCATGCTCTCGGTCGCCTGCAGCGACTGAGCCGGGTTGTCATTCCCGTAGTAGATCTTGACGAGCTGCATGTTCTTGTACTTGGGGAGCGCCAGCTCCTTCTTCATGAACGCGATCCAGGCGTTCTGGTTGGTCGCGGTCGAGGCGGCGGAGAGGATCGCGATCTGGCCCTTGTAGCCGATCTCCTTGCCGAGCAGCTGCACCTCGCTGCGGCCGATCTGCTCGGTGTTCGCCTGGTTGATGAAGAGCTGGCGGCAGCTCACGTCGGAGTCGAACGAGACGATCGCCATGCCCTTCGCCTTCGCCGCGTTCAGCTGCTGGCAGAGCGCGTTCGGATCGTTGCCGGCGATGACGATCCCGTTCGCGCCCGACTGGATCGCGGTCTGGATCGACGGGAGCTGGGCCGCAGCGGTGTCCTGCGTGCCCGACGAGACGATCTGCTTGCTGCCGATCGCCTTCAGCGCCAGTGCGCCGCCGTGGTCGGCGATCACCTCGTACGGGTTCAGCGTGTCCTTCGGGATGTAGTAGAAGGTCTGCCCCGTCTTCAGGGGGGTCGCCGCGAGTGCGGCGGCCGACACGGCCGCGACGACGAGTGCCGTGATCCCCATGAGCACGACGACGCGCTTCGTGCGAAGCCCTTGCTTGATCATGTGAGCTACGTCCTTTCCTTCGGTGGATGGCGCTGTGGGGGGTGAGTCATCAGTTCTCGACGTGCAATCGGTGCTGTTGGTTGCCGCCTGCGTGCGAACCGGCGTCCTCATCTCGGGTAGGCGGCGGTCACGCCGCCGTCGACGTTGACGACGTTGCCGGTGGATTTCGCGGACCGCGGCCCGGTGAAGAACGCGATCGCCTCCGCGACGTCCTCGGGGTAGACGTTGACCCCGAGCTTCGAGCGGCCCCGGTAGAAGGCCTGCAGCTCGTCCTCGGCGACGCCGTAGGCGCTCGCCCGCTCGGCCTTCCACTCGGAGGACCAGATGCTCGAGCCGGCGAGAACGGCGTCGGGGTTCACGGTGTTGACGCGGATCCCGTGCGGCCCGCCCTCCTCGGCCAGGCAGCGCGCGAGATGGAGCGACGCGGCCTTCGCCGACGAGTACGCCGCCGCGTTTGCGCCGGCGACGAGCGCGTTCTTCGAGCCGACGAAGACGATCGAGCCGCCGCGCCCCTGCTCGAGCAGCACCCGGAACGCCGCGCGCGCGGCGAGGAAGTACCCACGGGCGAGGACCGCGTAGTTCAGCTCCCACTGCTCGAGCGTCGTCTCCGTGATCGGGGCGCTCGTGGCGAGCCCCGCCGAGGCGACGAGGATGTCGAGCCCGCCGTAGGCGAGCACCGTCTCGCGCACCATCGCGTCGACTGCGTGCTCGTCGGTGACGTCGACGCCGACGGCGAGCGCCCGCCGGTTGCCGTGGCGGGCCACGATCTCCTCGGCAACCTCGACGGCGCCCTCGAGGTTCAGGTCGGCGACGACCACGTGGCCGCCGCGGTCTGCGACAACTCGCGCGGTTGCCCGGCCGATGCCGCTCGCGCCGCCCGTGATCAGCGCGACCCGCCCGCTGAGCTCGCCGCGTGGCGGCGCCTGGGCGAGCTTGTACCGCTCGAGCGGCCAGTACTCGATCGCGAACGCCTCGGGCTCGCTGAGCGACCGGAAGCCGCCGATCGCGTCCGCCGCGTCCTCGACGGAGATCGCCCGCTGGTAAAGGTCGCGCGCGACCCGCGCCTTGCCTGCATCGACGCCGCTCGTGACGATGCCGACCCCGGGCACGAGCACGACCCGAGGACCGGCCGGATCGATCGGGAACGGGCGGCTCTCGTCGTCGAGGTTGCGGTCGTAGTACTCGCGATACCAGGCGGCATACTCGGAGACGCCCGTGCGGAAGGAGGTGCGCAGCGCCTCCTCGTCGTCGCCCGCGGGGTCGAAGTCGACGACCAGCGGCCTGTGCTTGGTGTTGATGAGGTGATCCGGGCAGGGAGCCCCGATCTGGCTCACCTCGGGCGTCCGCGCGGCCGACGCGAACGCCACCGCCTCGGGTCGCCGGTCGACCTCGAGGATCACGCCGCCGGCGTCCTCGAGCAGCGCGCCTCTGAGGGCGGGGAGCGCAGCGACGAGCAGCCGCTCGGCCTCGTCATCGTCGGCGTCGGCGACCCGGGCACCGCCCAGGCCGAATCGCCCCTCCGCTGCCCGCTCGATCGCGGCGGCGGCACGGCTGACGAACTCGATCGTCGTGCGATAGCTCTCCTCGCCGGTCGCGCCCCAGGTGACGAGCCCGTGCTTGGCGAGCAGGACTGCGCGCGCACGGGGGTTGCCTGCGAGCAGCTCGGCGATCCGCCGGGACATGTCGAAGCCCGGTCGCTGGTAGTCGAGCCAGACCGCCTCGTCTCCGAACTCCTCCTCGCAGAGCCGGCGCCCGTCCGGCGACGACGTCAGCGCGATCACGGCGTCCGGGTGAGTGTGGTCGACCTGGGGGGCGGCGACGAACGCATGCAGCAGCGTCTCGATCGACGGCCGCGGCTGGTCCGGCCGTAGCGCGCAGCGCAGGAGGTAGTCGACCATCTCCGCGTCGTCCATCCTCTCCCGCTCGCGCAGCGGCAGCACCTCCTCGAGGCGGAGGACCGCGAACCCGGCCGGGGTGATGGTCGCGAGGTCGGTGCCCGAGCCCTTGACCCAGAGCACGCGGGTCTCGCGGCCCGCGTGGTCGACGATCGTCCCCTTGGCCGAGGTGTTGCCGCCGCCGACGTTCGCCAGCGCCCGGTCCGAGCCGAGTAGGTTCGACCGATAGGTCAGGCCGTCGAGGTCGTCGAGCCCGGCGGCGCGCTCGGCGTCCCAGCGGTCGTCCGGCGCGGGAATCCCCCGCAGCACGCTCAGAGCTTCGCTCACGCGATCGCCTCCAGGTTCGGGCTCCCACCGGCGCTGATCCCGGCGAAGCGACTGCGTGCCTCCTGCCAGGCGCTCGAGCCGTCGGGCTCGCACACGGAGGGGGCGAACGAAGCTCGAGCGATCTCGCGCGCCTCCGCGATCGACCCGATCTCGCCGAGCGCGATCGCCTGCACGAGCAGGTTCCCGACCACGGTCGCCTCTTCGGGGCCGACGATGACCGGGAGGCCCGACGCGGCTGCCGTCCACCGGCAGAGGAGCGAGTTGCGGGCGCCGCCGCCGACCATGTGAATCTCGGCGGGTGGGGCAGCGGTCACGGCCCCGAGCACGTCGACCACCTCGGCGTGCTTGAGCGCGAGGCTCTCGAGAACGCAGCGTGCGACGGCGGGAGGATCCCGAGGCTCGGCCTGCCCGGTCTCGGCGCAGAACTCACGGATGCGCGCCGGCATGTCGCCGGGCGCGGCGAACGAGCGGTGATTCGGGTCGATCAGCGAGCGCAGCGGCGGCGAGCCGTCGGCGAGCGCGATCAGCTCCTCGAACGTGAACCGGAGCCCCTCGTTCGCCCACTCGCGGCGGCACTCGTGCAGCAGCCAGAGGCCGGTGACGTTGCGGAGGAGGCGGAACGTCCCGCCCACCCCACCCTCGTTCGTGAGGTTCGCGGCGAAGGCCTCGTCGGTGATCAACGGCTCACGCACCTCGACGCCGACGAGCGACCAGGTACCTGCGCTGACGTAGGCCGAGCCGGCCTGCCGGAACGGGATCGCAGCGATCGCAGAGGCGGTGTCGTGGGTGGCGACGGCGATGACAGCCGGACGGCTGAGGCCGGTCTCGCCCGCGACTCCGGCCGCGAGCGAGCCGAGCGGCGTCCCCGGGCCGACGAGCTCGGGCAGCAGCGCCACCGGGATCTCGAGCCGCTCGAGCAGGTCCTGCGCCCACGCTCCGGTGCGGGCCTCGAGGCACTGGGTCGAGGTGGCATTCGTCCACTCGCCGACGCACGTCCCGGCCAGCCAGAGATGGATGAGGTCCGGGATCATCAGCAGGGTCTCGGCACCCCTCAGAGCCGCATCGTGCTCCGCCGCCATCGCGGCGAGCTCGTAGAGCGTGTTGATCGGCAGGATCTGGATCCCGGTGCGTTCGTAGAGCTCCCGCGCCGGCAGCCGCCCGAGCACCGGCTCGAGGGCGGCGGCCCGGCGCTCGTCGCGATAGTGAACCGGGTTGCCGATCAGCCTGTGCCGCGTGTCGACGAGCCCGAAGTCGACCGCCCACGAGTCGACACCGATCGAGTCGATCGTGCCGGCGGTCGTGCCCGCCGCCCGGAGCCCGGCGAGCGTCTCGCGGTAGAGGCCGAGGATGTCCCAATGCAGGCGATCGCCGAGTCTCACCGGCTCGTTCGCGAACCTGTGCACCTCGGTCGCCTCCAGGCGCTCGCCGTCGAACCGCCCGACTGTCACCCGGCCGGACTGGGCGCCGAGATCGACTGCAGCCATCGTGGCCATCAGCGGCTGCTCTCGCGGAGATCGAGTCGCCGCCGGAGGTCGCGCGGCCTGGGCCGCGCGGGCTCGGGCAGCTCGCCGACCTCCGCCGTGACGACCTCGACGCCCTCCCTGCGCCAGGCCTCGACCTCGGCCGGCGGCGCACTCGCGTCCGTGACGATCCCGTGCAGAGCGTCGACCGAGGCGAACGAGAGGAGCGCACTGCGATGCCACTTGGTGCCGTCGACCATCCCGTACACCTGCTCGCAGGCCTGAGCCATCGCATGCTTCGTCCGCACCTCGTCCGGGTTCAGGTCCATCAGCCCTCGCTCGAGGCTCAGGCCCCGGGCGCCGAAGAAGCCCCTGTTGATCCGGGTGGTACGCAGGACATCCCCGCCGAGGTCGCCGACGAGCGACATCGCAGACAGGCGCAGCATCCCGCCCGTGACGAGCACCGAGATGCCCGGTGCGTCGGCGAGTGCGGCCGCGATCAGGAGCCCGTTCGTGACGACCACGAGGTCGTGCTTGGCGTGCAGCTCGAGCGCGAGGTAGTACGCGGTCGTGCTCGAGTCGAGCGCGACCGCCTCGCCCTCCTCGATCAGCGCCGCCGCCGCGCGGGCGATCGCCTTCTTGCGCCGGGCCTCGATGCGCAGCCGGAGGTCGAAGGCGACCTCGGACTGGCCGTGCTGCAAGGCACGCACGCCGCCGCGGATGCGGGCCACGAGACCCCTCGCCGCGAGCTCGGCCAGGTCGCTGCGCACGGTGACCTGCGAGACGCCGAAGTCTTTCGAAAGTTGCGAAACCGAAAGAAAGTCGCGTGACTCGAGGAACCGCAGCACCTTCTGCTTGCGCTCATCCTGCGTCAAACCGACGATCTGGTCGCTCACAGCGGCGGATCCATGTGACGATTGACGCGAATCGGGCGATCCTACGACACCGCGCACCGCTTGTCAATCATCGTCGTCATCTTTCGTTTCTCCGTATTCCGAAAGCCGCTTCGCAATCGCCTCTCGATCGGTCATACTCCCGGCCTTGGACAACGCCGCGCTCCTCGCCCGCCTGCGCGGGCTCGAGATCGAGACGCCCTCCTGGGGCTATGGCAACTCGGGAACGCGCTTCCACGTGTTCCCGTGGCCCGGTGCGGCGCGCGACGTGCAGGAGCGGATCCTCGACGCGGCGCTCGTTCACGAGCTCACCGGCTGCTGTCCCACGGTCGCTCTCCACGTGCCGTGGGACCGCGTCGAGGACTGGGCCGGCCTCCGCCGCTACACCGAGGAGCAGGGCCTGCGGATCGGCGCGATCAACCCGAACGTCTTCGGCGACGACGCCTACCGCCTCGGGAGCCTCTGCAACCCCGACGAGAAGGTTCGCCGCCAGGCGGTCGACCACTGCCTCGAGTGCATCGAGATCGCCGGCGAGGTCGGGTCGCCGGCGATCAGCCTCTGGCTGGCCGACGGCACCAACTACCCGGGGCAGGACGATCTCCGGGGGCGGTACGCCAGGCTGGCCGCGGGGCTCCAGGAGATCTACGCGGCCCTGCCGGACGGGCTGCGACTGCTCGTCGAGTACAAGTTCTTCGAGCCGGCCTTCTACAGCACCGACCTGCCCGACTGGGGCACGGCGGCGCTCGCGTGCCGCCGGCTGGGGCCGAAGGCACAGGTGCTCGTCGACACCGGCCATCATCCGCAGGGGACGAACGTCGAGCAGATCGTGGCGGTCCTGCTCGCCGAGGGCTTGCTGGGCGGCTTCCACTTCAACAGCCGCAAGTACGCCGACGACGACCTGATCGTCGGCGCCATCGATCCGTTCGAGCTGTTCCGGATCATGCGGGAGATCGCGCTCGCCGAGGACGACCCCACGACCGCGGCGACCGTCGCCGCGGTGGCGTTCATGATCGACCAGTCGCACAACATCGAGGGCAAGATCGACGCCATGATCCAGTCGGTACTGAACATCCAGACCGCCTATGCGAAGGCGCTCCTCGTCGACGAGCCCGCCGTCACCGCAGCGCAGCGCGCCGGTGACGTGCTCGGAGCTCATCGTCTGCTGGTCGAGGCGTTCGAGAGCGACGTGCGGCCGCTGCTCGCAACCCTGCGCGCAGAGGCCGGTGTCGAGGCCGATCCCGTGGCTGCGTTCCGCAGCCGGGGTCACGCGGAGCGCCTCGCGCGGGAGCGCGGCACGGCCGCCGTCCAGAGCGCCTACGAGCAGCTCTGACGGGCTGAGGCCGTACCCGCGCTACAGCTGTGTGGTCGCGGTCCGGCCGAGGGGCTTCCCGGCCCGGTCGAGCGCGACGACGGCGGCATAGCGCTCGGCTCCGGGGAGCTCGATCGCCGTCTCGAAGCCGTGCCGCGGCACGGACAGGCGCGGCCGCAGGGCCCCGGGCGAGGCGCCCGCCAGGACCTGCCAGGCCCGGACACCGGTGGCGCCGTTCCAGCTCACGTAGAGGACGTTGCCGCCGCTCGTGGGCCGAGATGCCAGCCGCGGCGGCTCGGAGGGGGCACCCGACCACGGGAAGCGAAGCGTGCGGTAGTTCTGGCCCCCGTGCGGAAGCTTCGCGTCGAGGACGACGGCGCCCCCGGCGGTGTACTCGGTGAAGTACGGCTCGGTGCCCCAGCCGACGAGCGCATTGCCGTTCGGTTGCAGCTGGACGCTCCCGAACGCATGGGCGAGCATCTTCGGCCGGTGGGTGTACTGGTGGGCAAGGCTCGCACGCATGGTCTTCGTGTCGAGCGCGATCGCCAGCCCGCGCGACTGCGCCTCCTCCTGGGGGTCATCTGCATTGTCGAAGAGCGTGATCACGGTGTCGCCCGGCTGATGGCGGGCATCGTGCTGCCAGGCGAACCTCGTCCCCGGCCCCATCGTGAAGTCGCTCCTCTTGCCGCCGAGCCGCCAGATCACCTTGCCGGTGCCGTGGTCGATCTTGTAGACGGTCCACGTGTTCCTGGCCGAGACGAGCAGGTTTCCGTCCGCGTCGAGGTCGATCGAGTTGACGTGGAAGTAGTCGAATGCCGGGGCGACCTTCGAGTACGACTCGGTCAGGGCGACATGGTCGAGGCTTCGCCACTCGAAGAGGACGCGTGCTCCCGGCAGCTCGAGCTCCTGGACGACGCCCTCGATCACCCGGCCGCGGCTGTGCCCGACGCTCGAACGGTCGACGACCGGGATGTCGTACGCGGTCACGAGGGCGGTTCCGGCCGGCGTCAGGATCAGCTCGTGCAGGTCCGACCCGAGCCCGTTGCCGGCGGGGAAGCGAGCGATCTCGCGGTAGGAGCGGTCGAAGACGACATGCTCGCCGATCCCGAGGCCGTGCTTCGTCTTGCCCTCCCACCAGGTGAGGACGGGCTCGCCGCGATAGAGCGCAACCCGGAGGTTCATCACCGTCTTCGGGACGGTCGGATGGAACCAGACGAGGTCGCCGGCATCGTCGACGATCATCGCTCCCCGCTGCCCTGGCCCCGACGACGGGCCGAGAAACAGCAACCCCGGCCCGGTCGATCCCGCCCGGCGGACGACGGTTATCTTCGGCGGGATCAGATCCGGGCGCGAGACGAACCGGTGCACGCCCCGCGCGGGTGGCGTCGCCGCCCCGGCCGACCTGAGCAGGTCGCCCCCGATCAGGAGCCCGGCGCCGGCGCCTGCCGCGCGGGCGAGAAGCCCCTGGCGCGTGAGCAGCGGGCCGTCGCCGGGCGGTTCCCCGTTGGCGGGCTCAGGCGAGGGCACGGTGCGGTGGCATGGCGTAGAGTCGTCGCAGCTCGCGTCGCAGCGAGACCACCGTCGAGGAGTACGCAGGCCGCGAGACGACGTTGCGGAGCTCCCACGGGTCGTGGCGCAGGTCGTAGAGCTCCTGCCAGCCCCCCTCACGGTACTCGACGTACAGGTAGCGGGGCGTGCGGATCGCGACGTAGGGGGGCGGCCCGCCGTCGCGGAGCTTGTTCTTCCCGAGGTACTCGATCAGGTAGTCCTTGCGCCAGGGGATCACCTTGCCGTGCAGCATCGGCACGAAGCTCTCGCCGTCCTGTGGAAGGCCGGGCTTGATCCCCGCAAGCCGGCTGATCGTCGAGGCGAAATCGATGTTCAGGACCGGCTCGGTGTTCACCGTCCCGTTGGCCGCCTGCCAGGGCGTCCGCACGATCAGGGGGACGTGGGTCGACTCGCGGTAGGGCCACAGCTTCCCGCCGAGCCGGTGCTCGCCCCAGAGGAACCCGTTGTCGCTCGTGTAGAAGATGACGGTCCGGTCGAGCAGGTGGCGACGGGCGAGCGTCGAGACGATCCTCTTGACGGAGCGGTCGAGCGAGAGCAGCGACTCGAGCTGGTGCCGTCGCACATCGTCGGTGTACGAGACCCCGGCGCGCGTGAGCGAGCGCGAGTGCCAAGCGGCCCAGGGCTCCGAGGAGATGTTCGCCTGGTTCAGGGAGGGCGACTCGAACGGAGCCAGCTTGTCGAGCTTCCCGACGTCGGCCGGCGCCGGAATGGCGGGCAGGTGCGGTGCGACCGGTGCGAAGTAGAGGAAGAACGGCCGCCGCGCCGATCGCAGGAAGGCCAGCGCGCGCTTCGTCAGCACCGTCGTCGAGTAGTCGTCGGGGCGGCTCCCGAAGTGGGCGATTCGGCCGTTCTCGTTCAGCTTGTAGTCGTAGTACTTCTCGAGCGGGACGCTGTCCATGGCCTGCCAGTCGTCCCAGCCGGGCGGGACCTCGTCGTGCCCGTCGAGGCTGTAGTCGTTCAGGTACTTGCCGACCAGGGCGGTCTCGTAGCCGGCCCTGTGCAGCCAGACCGGGAGATCGGACGACTTGTCGAACGCCGGGTAGCCGTGCGGCCCGAAGTTGTCGGTCACACCTGTGTGGTGTGAGTACTGCCCGGTCAGGATCGTCGCCCGTGACGGCCCGCACTCGGAGGTGCTGACGTCGAAGTTCGAGAACGTCACGCCGTGCCGCGCCAGCAGCCCCTGCACGTTCGCCATCACCTTGTTCCCCTCGATGCGCTCGTCGTCGCTGACGATGAAGACGACGTTGAGGCGGCCTCCCGCCGGCCGGCTCCCCGCGGAACGTGCCGCCTGCGACATGGCCGGAGTGCGGAGGGCGGCCGCCCCCGTGCCGGGCAAGGGGCCTCCGGCCGCCGACTCCGCCGCGTGCAGCGAGACGACGACCGCCGCGAAGGCCAGACCCGACCAGATGTACCTACCCGACCCCGCTCGCACGATCACCCGCCTCCTCAGGCTCGACCATGACGCACCCTGCCGAGTCCGCAGCTGAGCGGCGATTACCGGGAGGCTAAGGGACGATTAAGCCGGCTGCTCATTCCTCGCGGTGGACGGTGTCGGGTGAGAAGGCCGGCAGGCACACGGCGACGTACTCGGCTCCGCCGGGCTCGGGTGTCCTGTAGCGAACCCACTCCCCCGGCCTCGTGTGGACGGCCTCGCCTGCCCGCACCTCGAGCTGCCCGCCCTCGTGCTCCACGAGCAGCAGCCCCGAGAGCACAATCGTGTACTCGTCGAAGTCGGGCGCCTGCGCCGGCTCCTCCCACCCCTGCGGGCTGCGCATGCGCGCGATGCTGAGCGCGCTCTCGCCGGTGTTCACCCGCCCGACGTACTCCTCGATCGTCTTCGGGCGGGTGCCCGCGGAGGCGATCACCGTCGGCGCCGGGATCAGCTCGGGCACCTACATCCGCTCCGGCGCGTCGACCCCGACGAGATCGAGGGAGCGCGCGACCACGGTGCGAACCGCGCCGATCAGGGCGAGCCGGAACGTCTCGTGCTCGCCGCCCTTCGAGGCCAGCACGACATGGTCGTGGTAGAAGCGATGGAAGTCGTCGGCGAGCCGGATCGCGTAGATCGGGATCGCGTGCGGGCCCCGGCGCTCGGTCGCCTCGCGCACCACCTCGGGAAACTCGCCGAGCCGCTTGACGAGCTCGCGCTCGGCCGGGGCGAGCGGCAGCCGCGGCGCGGGATCGGCCACGGCGTCCTCGGGGGCCTCGCGGAAGATGCCGCTGATCCGGGCGTGGACGTACTGCACGTAGTAGACCGGGTTCTTGCGCGATCTCTCGGCGGCAAGATCGACGTCGATCTCGATCGACTGGTCGTGGCCGCGGTCGACGAGGAACCAGCGCGCGAAGTCGACGCCGGCCTCGTCGAGGAAGTCGTCGAGGAACACGACGTCGCCACGCCGCTTCGACATCTTCGCCTGCTCGCCGCCGCGCACCAGGTGGACGAGCTGGTACAGCAGCACCTCGACCCGGTCCGGGTCGTAGCCGAGCATCTCGGCGGCCGCCTTGAGCCGCGCGACGTACCCGTGGTGGTCGGCGCCGAGCACGTAGATGGCGACGTCGAAGCGGTCGAGCTTGTGCCGGAGGTAGGCGACGTCGGCGGCGAAGTAGAGGTGGCTGCGGTCGGACGAGCGGAGGAGCGGCCGGTCCTTGTCGTCGCCGTGGGCGGTCGTCCGCGCCCACAGGGTCCCTTCCGACTCGTAGGTGTCCAGGCGTCCGATCGCGTCCGGGATCTCGGGCACGAGATCGACCTCTCTGCGGTAGGTGTCGATGCGGACGCGGAAGCGGTCGAGCGAGGCCTGGATCCGTTCGAGCATGGCGGGGACGGCATCGCCCTCCTCGCGGGCCAGCTCGGCGAGGTACGCGCCGTGGTAGCCGTCCTCGGGGGGCTCCTCGCCTCGCCGCACCGCCTCGACCGAGGCGCGGAACCGGTCGATCTGACGACCGGCGTCGTTCCAGTAGTACTCGCGCTCGACATCGTGGCCGGCGAACTCGAGCAGGCGGGCGACCGCGTCGCCGTAGGCGGCGTTCCGCGCCGAGGCCACGGTCAGGGGACCGGTCGGGTTCGCCGAGACCATCTCGACCTGGAACCGCCGCCCGGGGCTCGCCGAGCCGCCGCCGAAGCCCTCGTCGATCGCACCGAGCAGCTCGCCCAGGAAGCCGTCGGTGACCCAGAGGTTCAGGAAGCCGGGGCCCGCGACCTCGGCCCGCTCGATCTCGGGCAGCTCGGCGGCTCGAGCTGCAAGCTCCGCCGCGACCTCGCGCGGCGACCGCTCGACCCCGCGCGCCGCCTGGAGGGCCACGTTCGTCGAGTAGTCGCCGTGCGCCGGATCCTTCGGCCGCTCGAGGCCGACCTCGCTGCCCGCAAGCTCGCCCAGCGACGCCTCGAGCCGGCGCAGGGGGCTAGGCGCCGGCACTTCCCGCCGCAAACATGTCCTCGAGGACCTTGAGCTCCGGCTCGGTGCCGATCGCGATCAGCACGTCGCCGGCCTCGATCGTCTCGTCGGGGTTCGGCGTCACGTCGAACGTCCCGTCGCCCTTCCGCAGGGCGATCACGACCGCCCCCGTGGTGCTGCGGATCCGCAGCTCGCGGATCGTGCGCCCGGCCTGGGGCAGTCCGGGGAGACGTCGATCTCCTCGAAGCGCAGGTCGGGCCCGCCGCGGGAGGAGACGAGATCCAGGAACGCCGCCACCTGGGGCTTCAGGGCCAGCTTCGCCATCTCCACGCCGGCGGACGCGTACGGCTGGACGACCCGGTCGGCGCCCGCGAGCATCAGCTTGCGCTCGGCCTCGCGCGTCGAGGCCCGGGCGACGATCATCAGGTCCGGCCGCTGCGAGCGGGCCGAGAGCGTGATGTACAGGTTCTCGGCGTCGGAGTCCGCCGAGGCGAGGAGCCCGCGGGCGCGGTCGATCCCGCACGCGCTGCAGGTCGCCGTCGTCCGATCCGCTCCCCTTGCGGTAGAGGACGCCGCGCTCCTTCGCGATCTCGATCGCGGCGTCGCCGGTGTCGAGGACGACGAACGTCTGGCCCGACGCGGCGAACTCTTCGGCCGCGCGCCGCCCGACCCGGCCGTAGCCGCAGATGATGAAGTGGTCCTCGAGCTGGTCGACCATGTGCCGGCGCCTGTTGTCCCTTCTCGCATCGCCCGCGACCTCGCGGGCGATCGCCTCGGCGGCCTGCGCCGCCACGTACCCGAAGATTGCCACGCCGCCGAGGGCGAGCACGATGGTTAGGTACTCGGCGCCCTGCCCCCGGGGCGATGAGTCGAGGCCGGTGAGCGTCACGGTGACCGCTGTGCGGTAGAAGGCGTCGTGCCACTGCTCGTGGAGCAGGTGGTGGAAACCGGCGGTCCCGATCCCGAACAGCAGCCCGGCGAGCACGATCGCGACCCCGACACGCTTCACCGTCGACGACGACATGGCCAGATGGTGCTTCACACGCAGCGGCGGGGCGAGCCGGCCGTCCCGCGTGGCGCTAGGGTTACCGCCCGCGCAGGGCAGCGCATGAGAGTCGCCGTCGTCTCCGACATCCATGGGAACTATCACGCGCTGGAGGCAGTGCTCGCCGAGGTGACCGCCGAGGAGCCCGACGAGATCTGGTGTCTCGGCGATGTCGTCGGGTACGGGCCCGATCCGAACCGCTGCTGCGAGACGGTGGAGCGGCTCGTAAGCCTCTGCCTCGCGGGAAACCACGACCTGGCGGTGATCGGCAGCCTGTCGGTCGACGAGTTCAACGACGACGCTGCTGCGGCCGTGCGCTGGACGCGTACGGTGCTCGGCGACGAGGCGGCGGCGTTTCTCCGCTCGCTCGAGCCGGCCGCCGAGCGGAGCGGAGCCGCGCTCTTCCACGGCAGCCCGCTCAACCCGGTCTGGGACTACGTCTTGAGCGAGGAGGGGGCCCGCGCGAGCCTCGAGATGTCGAGCGCGCCGGTGGTCATGGTCGGCCACAGCCACGTGGCGCTCGCGATCGGCTACGACGGGCGCACCATCACCGGCGGGCTCGCCCGCAACGGGGACGAGATCGACCTGTCCGCCTCCCGCTGGCTCCTCAACCCGGGCTCGGTCGGGCAGCCTCGCGGCGGCGACCCGAGGGCTGCCTGGCTGCTGCTCGACCTCGACGCCGGGCGCGGCTCGTACCGGCGCACCGCCTACCCGATTGCGCTCACCCAGGCCGGCATCCACGCCGCCGGTCTCCCGGCGTCGCTCGCCGCCCGCCTCGCGGTCGGCCAGTAGCGTTCAGGCGAGGATCTCGCCCGACGCCACTGCGGGCTCGCCGAACGTGAAGCCCTCGCGGGCCAGGGAGAGCTGAACCTCTTCGCGCGCCTTGAAGATGCGCCACTTGACCGTCGAGAGCGTGATCTCGAGCGAATCGGCGATCTCGTTGTAGGCCATGCCCACCACGTCGCGGAGGAGAAGCGCCATCTTCAGGTCGGGGTTGAGATCCTGGATGGCGCGCCAGATCGCGTCGATCGTCTCCAGCCGCTCTGCCGGCTGGTCGAACGACTCGATCGGCGGGATGTCGTCGAAGCTGACGCAGGCCCCGGGGCGGCGCTCGCGGGCGCGGAGCTCGTCGAGCACGCGGTTCTTCGTCACCTGAAAGAGCCACGTCGTGAACTTGCAGCGGAGCGAGAACTTCGGCAGGCCGTTGAAGACCCTGACGAAGACCTCCTGGGTCAGGTCCTCGGCCAGCGTGCGGTCACCCGTGAGGCGGAGGATATAGTTGTGAATCGGAGTCTCGTAGGCGCGCACGATCAGCGTGAACGCCTCGCGGTCACCCTTCTGCGCCTTGCGGAGAACGGCGGGATCGGGTTGTGGGAGCGCCAACCTGTGAATCAAGATAGCCCTGTCGTTGTACCTCGAGCCTCGCCGTGAGAGCGTTTTCATCAAATCCTTACCACTCGTGTGGGGCGTTTCCTGCAAACCGAGGAGCGCGAGCACCGTCGGGGCGATGTCGGCAAGCTCGCCCCCGTCACGAAGCTCGCCCTCGCCGGTGAAGACGAACGGTACGCTATTCCTCGAGTGGGCGGTGTGAGGCGAGCCGCCGTCCGCCTCGAGCGTCGTGTGCGGCCGGCGGGCGAGCAAGCCGTCGAAGACGGGTTTGCCGGTCTGCGAGACGGCGTTGCCGGGCCCGGGCGGCGCTCAGCCCCGGCCGTCGGCGATGATCAGGGCGACGAGAGGGACGTCTCGCGGCAAATCGTGGCGAACGACTCCAGGTCCAGCGAGGCGCCGCCGACGAGCGCGCCGTCGACGTCGGGCTGCGACGCCAGCTCGGCTGCGTTGTCCGGCTTCACAGAGCCGCCGTAGAGGACCGGCACGTCGAGGATCGACTTGACGAGCGCGTGCGCCTCCTGGGCGATCTCCGGGGTCGCCGTCTTGCCGGTGCCGATCGCCCAGACCGGCTCGTAGGCGATCACGAGCTCGTCGGCCTCGGCCACGCCCTCGGCGATCGCGCCGACCTGGCGCCGGAGCACCGCCTCGGTCTCCCCCGCCTCGCGCTCGGCCTCCGTCTCGCCGACGCAGGCGATCACGTGCAGGCCGTGCTCGATCGCCGCGACGCTCCGGCGGACGACGCTCTCGTCGCTCTCACCGAAGTACCGGCGGCGCTCCGAGTGGCCGATGATCGTCCCGTAGACACCGACCTCACGGAGCATCGGCGCCGACACCTCGCCGGTGAAGGCCCCGTCGGGCGCCCAGTGGACGTTCTGCGCGGCCACGCCGATCTCGGTGCCGGCGAGCGCCTGCACCGCCGCTGCGAGCGACACATACGGCGGGCACACGACCACGTCGACGGTGCCGAGGTCGGCCGCGCGCAACGCCCGGCAGAACTCGCCCGCCTCGGCCGGCCCCTTGAACATCTTCCAGTTCCCCGCGATGAGCATGTCAGGCCTCCGGGATCGCCGCGACGCCGGGTAGCTCCTTGCCCTCGAGCAGCTCGAGCGAGGCGCCGCCGCCGGTCGAGATCCACGAGATGCGACCGGCGATCCCGGCCTCGTGCACCGCGCGCACCGAGTCGCCGCCGCCGACGACGGTGAACCCGTCGCAGTCCGCGACAGCGCGGGCGACGGCGAAGGTGCCCTCGGCGAAGCGCGGCCACTCGAAGACACCCATCGGGCCGTTCCAGAAGACCGTCCCGGCACCGGCGATCGCCGCAGCGAACTCCTCGCGGGCAACCGGGCCGATGTCGAGCCCCAGCCACCCCTCCGGCGGATCGTCGTACGGGGCGACCTGCGTCTGCGCGTCGGCGTCGAAGGACCCGGCAGCGACGATGTCGGCCGGCAGGAGGACCTCGAACGGGAACGGGTTGCCGGCGCGGACGTCCTCGGCCATCTTGCCGCCGATCAGCACGCGGTCGGCCCGCGAGCCGAGGTTGCGCAGGACGGCGACCTTGTCCTCGACCTTCGCACCGCCCGCGACGATCACGAACGGCCGCTCGACCTCGCCGAGCAGGCGGCCGAGGTGCTCGAGCTCGGCAAGGAGCAGCAGCCCGGCATAGGCCGGCAGCAGGTGCGCCACCGCCTCGGTCGAGGAGTGCGCGCGGTGTGCCGAGCCGAACGCGTCGTTCACGTAGAGGTCACAGCCGTCGGCGAGCTCGCGTGCGAAACCGACGTCGTTCGAGGTCTCCCCCTCGGCGAACCGCGTGTTCTCGAGCACCGTCACCCGGTCGTCGCCCACGAGCTCGGCGACGCGGGCGCGGACGGGCTCGATCGAGTACCTGGCCCGGTCCTCGTCGGTCTTCGGCCGGCCGAGATGGGAGCAGACGCGAACCTCGCGCGCGCCGCGCCCGAGCAGCAGGCGGATCGTGGGTAGCGACGCCTGGATGCGTGCGTCGTCCGCGACTCGGGCGCCGTCGAGCGGCACGTTGAGGTCGGCCCTGACGAGGACGACCTTCCCGTCGACCTCGGCCTCGCGAACCGATCGCGGCAGCCGCACGGCTAGCCGGCGAGCTTGTTCACGAGGTCGACCAGCCGGCACGAGTAGCCCCACTCGTTGTCGTACCAGCCGAACACCTTCACGAGCGTGCCGCGCGCCATCGTCAGCTTGCTGTCGAAGACACACGAGTACGGTGACTCGTTGATGTCGGTGGACACGAGCGGGTCGTCCGAGTACTGCAGATAGCCCTGCAGCGGGCCGCCCGCCGCGGCGGCCTGGTAGGCGGCGTTGACCTCGTCGGCGGTGACCTCGCGGCCGAGCGTCGCGACCAGGTCGGTCACCGATCCCGTCGGCACGGGAGCCCGTACGGCGACGCCGTCGAGCTTCCCGGCCAGCTCCGGCAGCACGAGCCCGATCGCCTTGGCAGCCCCGGTGGACGTCGGGATCAGGTTGATCGCAGCCGCGCGCGCGCGGCGAAGATCGCTGTGCGGCATGTCCTGCAACCGCTGGTCGGCCGTGTAGGCGTGGATGGTCGTCATGAAGCCGCTCTCGATCGTGAACGCGTCGTGCAGCACCTTCGCCAGCGCGCCGAGGCAGTTCGTCGTGCACGAGGCGTTCGAGATGATGTGGTGGGCCGCCGGATCGTAGGTGTCGTCGTTGACGCCGAGCACGACCGTGATGTCCGGATCGCCGGCCGGCGCCGAGATGAGAACCTTCTTGGCGCCTGCGTCGAGGTGCTTCTGCACGCCCGCCCGGTCGGTGAAGAACCCGGTCGACTCGAGCACGACGTCGACCCCGAGGTCGGCCCACGGGAGCGCCGCCGGGTCGCGCTCGACGAGGAGCTTGATCTGCAGGCCGGCGGCGTGGAGCACGCCGTCCTCGACGGCGACGTCGCCGGGAAACGGCCCGAGCGTCGAGTCGAACCTGAGCAGGTGCGCCATCGTCTTCGCGTCGCCGAGGTCGTTGGCGGCGACGATGTCGAAGTTCGAGTCGCGGGTCAGGGAGGCGCGAAAGAAATTGCGCCCGATGCGGCCGAAGCCGTTGATGCCCACCTTGAGATTCGCCATCGGCCGCGGACTCTAGTCAGAGCGGCGAAAAGCCTGCCGCGGGAACCGTTCCTAGGCCCTCGCGGCCGGGAGCCCGTAGATGGCGCCGACCTTCCGCCGCAGGTAGCGGACGTACGGCTCGGCGTCGATCGTCTTCGCGCCGATCGCCTTCTCCAGCGTCTCGCCCGGCGTGAACTTGCGGCCGTAGCGGTGGACGTGCTCGCGCAGCCATTCGCGCAGGGGCTCGAACTCACCGCGCTCGAAACCGTCGTCGAGCCCGGGCAGGTCGTTCTCGATCCGTTCCCAGAGCTGGGCGGAGATCAGGTTCCCGAGGGCGTACGTCGCGAAGTACCCGATTGCGCCGATCGCCCAGTGGGTGTCCTGGAGAACGCCGCGCGTGTCGTCGGGAACCTCGATCCCGAGGTACTCCCACATCCGCCGGTTCCACTCCTCCGGAAGCTGCTCCAGCGGGAACGATCCGGCGAGCAGCTCCTGCTCGAGCTCGAAGCGGAGGATGATGTGGAGGTTGTAGGTCGCCTCGTCGGCCTCGACCCGGATCAGCGACGGCGCGACGGCGTTGATCTCCCGGTACCAGCGCTCGACGTCGTATCCGGCCAGCGCGTCGGGGAACGTCTCCTGGAGCCGCGGGAAGAAGTACCGCCAGGCCGGCAGCGAGCGCCCGACGAGGTTCTCCCACATGCGGCTCTGCGACTCGTGGAGGCCGAGCGAGACGCCGGTCCCGAGCGGCGTCCGGTCGAGCGCCGGATCGATCTGGTGCTCGTAGAGCCCGTGTCCGCACTCGTGCATCGTCGCGAAGAGCCCGTCGAGGTTGTCGTCGAAGTATCGCGTCGTGATCCTGATGTCCTGCGAGCCGACCGACTGGGCGAACGGATGCACCGTCGGGTCGAGCCGCCACGCCTGGTCGTCGAAGCCGAACCGGCGCACGACCTCGAGCTCGAACCGCTTCTGCAGGTCGAGCGGGAACGCTCTCTCCCCGGGCGGCGTCGGCTGCTCGGCCCCGGCGACGAGCTTCACGAGCGGCGCCTGGTGCTCCTTGAGGTAGTCGAAGAGCGTCCGCACCTCGGCGGTCGACATTCCCTCCTCGTAGTCGTCGAGCAGCGCGTCGTACGGCTCTGCGAAGTCGCCGTCGAAGCACGCGACGTACCGCCGGCGCAGCTCGAGATTCTCCCGCAGCGCCGGCAGGAACGCGTCGAAGTCATTGTTCTTGCGGGCCTCGACCCACACCGGGATCGCAAGCGATGCAGCGCGCGACATCTCGGAGCGAAGCTCGGTCGGGACCTTGCGCGCTTTCTCCCAATCGCGACGTGTGACCCTGATCAGGCTCGCCTCGAAGGAGTCGTGCTCGTGCTCGGCCTCGAACGGCACGAGCTCGTCGAGGAGCCGGCCGATCTCGCCCGAGGTGAACTTCTCGTGCGCGATTCGCCGCAAGGTCGCAAGCTCCTCGGCCCGGGCGGCGGCGCCGCGAGGCGGCATCATCACCTGCTGGTCCCAGGCGAGGAGCGCAGCCGCCCGGGAGACGTCGCTGATCTCCGCCAGCTGCAGGCGCAATTCCTCGAACGGCGCGGTCACCGGGGCCCACCGTAGCGAACCCGGAGACGCCGGCGTCCCGAGGGAGGGAGGACGGCGCGAAATATTGCTTGCAAATCGGCTGGAAACGCCGCCTGAACGTGCGAGATACTCCCCCTCGCGGAGGGCTCATGCTCTCCCGGCGCCGGATTCAGACCCCGTCCGGCGCCGGCGGATGAGGGTGTGGGAAGACAAAGGGGGAGTTCGTCCTCGGGGCTCCCCCTCCTCCGCGTTCGGCGATCCGTGCGAGCTCGGCCATGCGGTGATGCGCGGCGGCCTTCGTGATCTCCGGGCGGCAGCGTCCTGCGAGCTCGGCCAGTGAGAGCGCCGGGTGCCGCAGGCGCAGGGTCGCGATCTCACGCAGCTTCGCCGGGAGCGCCTCGACATCGAGGAGGCGGATCGCCTCGAGCTGCCGCTGCGCCGCGAGCACGGTGCGCTTGACGTTCGCCTCGTCGGCGTTCGCGAGCCGGTTGGCCTCCGATCTCGTCGCGGCGACGACCGCGTGCTCGTCGAGCCGCAGCGCGGTGTCGCTCGCTCCCGCCACGGCGAGCAGATCGGCGATCGCCTCGCCCGACTTCGCGTACACGGCGGTATGCGTGCGCCGCTCGAGCAGCTTCAGCTCGATTCCCTCGCGCCCGGCCACTGCGACCAGGGCCTCGGCCCCGCCGGCCCCCGTCGCCCTCAGCTCGAGATGCGGCGTTCTCGGGCCCGACAGCGAGCCCGCGCCGAGCAGCGCGCCGCGCAGGTAGGCGCCGCGGCAGCACGACCGGCCGACGACCCGCTTCGGCGGCGCCGCGAGCGGTGCGCCCCGGGTCGAGATGACACCGGCCTCGCGGAAGATCTCGGCCGCGGCCGGGTCGACCTCGACGTGAAGCTGGAAGCGGCTCGCGCGGTCGAACGAGTGCCGGTGGTACGTCCGGATCTCCGAGGAGACGCCAAGAGCGCGGAGGAGCGTGAACGCGCGGCGCGCGGCCGCCGCCGCGGCGAGATCGAGGTGAACCGACAGCTCGCCGTGCCCGTGGAGGTGCCACGTTCCGGCGGCGTGGAAGAGCGCCGACACCTCGGCCAGCCGGCAGCAGCGGCGGGCCGGCGCGATCGAGGCCAGCTCGTCCCGGAGCTCGTCAGAGAGCGACATGCTCCAGCGCGAGCAGGCGGCGCTTGTACTCGATGCCCAGCGAGCCGTACGAGCCGATCCCGTCGGCGGCGACGACGCGGTGGCACGGAACGAACGGACCGAGGCGGTTGCGCGCACAGAACGTGCCGGCGGCTCGTGCAGCCCCGGGACGGCCGGCGAGCGCGGCCAGCTCGCCGTAGGTGACGACCTCCCCGCGCGGCACGGCGCGCAGCGCGCGGGCACAGTCGCCGTAGAACCCCTCGTCGAGGTCGAGCTCGAGATCGGCGAAGTCGTCGGGCTCGCCGGCGAAGTACGCGGCAAGCCTCGCTGCGAGCGTGCCCGGGAGGCCTGCAGCCGGTGCCAGGCCGGGGCGTGGAAGCTCCGACCAGAGCACCCGTTCGCCCTCGAGCCACACCTCACCCACCCCGAATGCGGGCGCCAGGTACCGCACGAGCGTCGGCCTCACCACTCGATGTTGTACCTTCGTGCCTCGTTGTACCGTCGCACCGACATGGCTCGCCACAGCATCATGCGCACGTACGCCCCGATGCTCGGGTTCGTGTACGTGCCCCTGGGCATCCTCGCGCTCGCGCTCGGTACGAGTCACCCGGAGGCCGCGAGCTCGCTGTTCGTCGGCGCCGCCTTCTCGCTGCTGTGGTTCCTCGGCAGCCTGCACGCACGGATCATCCGCTTCGACCCGGAGGGGTTCTTCGCCAGCATCGTCGTGCTCGGCGGCGCCTCGCTGCTCGCGTTGCAGGCGGCGGCGCTCGCCTCGAAGAACCCGCTCGTGGCTGCGCCGGGCGCTGCCTGCGCGGCGACGGTGATCATCGGCTCGTCGCTCGCCGCGATGAGCGCGCGCAAGGTGCCGAAGTGGTTCGGGCGCGCGGGGATCGCCGGCGGGCTCGCAGTGCTTCTGCTCGGCGTGTGCGAGGCGGCGGCGGACTGGACCTTCGTCGGCTCGACGTTCTGGGCATCCTCGCTCGGGTTCATGATCTGGGTGCTCGTGACCGCGACCTTCCTCGTCCGGAACTGACCCGTGGGCGCCCACGGCATCTTCCAGGTCCCGGCGGCTCACAACGAGCCCGTCCGCGGCTTCGAGCCCGGGAGCCCTGAGCGAGCGTCGCTCCAGGCGCGTCTCGACCGGATGGCGGGCGAGCGGCTCGACGTGCCGCTCGTGATCGGGGGCAAGGAGGTGTTCACCGGCACCACGCGGCCGGCCGTGATGCCGCACGTCCGCGAGCACGTCCTGGCCGACGTCCACCAGGGCGGCGCCGGGCACGTGCGGGAGGCGATCGCCGCCGGTGCGGCCGCCTGGAAGGACTGGTCGCGCTGGCCGTGGGAGGAGCGGGCATCGGTGTTCCTGCGGGCGGCGGAGCTTCTGGCCGGGCCGTGGCGCGACACGCTCGTCGCGTCGACCATGCTCGGCCAGTCGAAGACCGCGCATCAGGCGGAGATCGACGCCGCCTGCGAGCTCATCGACTTCCTCCGCTTCAACGTCGAGTTCATGGCACGGATCTACGCCGAGCAGCCGGCGTCGTCGCCGGGTGTCTGGAACCGGCTCGAGTACCGGCCCCTCGAGGGGTTCGTGTTCGCCGTCTCGCCGTTCAACTTCACCGCGATCGCCGGCAACCTGCCGAGCTCGGCGGCCCTGATGGGGAATGTCGTCCTCTGGAAGCCTGCGTCGACGGCGATGCTCTCGGCCCACTACCTGATGCGGCTCTGGCAGGCGGCGGGACTCCCCGACGGCGTGATCAACCTCGTGTACGGCCCGGGAGCCGAGATCGGCGACGCGGCGCTCGCCAGCCCCGATCTCGCCGGCATCCACTTCACCGGCTCGACCGGCGTCTTCAACGGCATGTGGCAGACCGTCGCCGGGAACATGGCGAGCTATCGGAACTACCCGCGCATCGTCGGCGAGACCGGCGGCAAGGACTTCATCGTCGCCCATCCCTCAGCCGATCTCGACGCGGTCGCGACGGCGATCGTCAGGGGCTCGTTCGAGTACCAGGGGCAGAAGTGCTCGGCCGCTTCGCGTGTCTACGCCCCGTCGAACCTCTGGCCGGCGCTGCGCGAGCGGCTCGCCGAGGAGGTGGCGACGATCCGGATGGGCGACGTGGCCGACTTCGGGAACTTCATGGGCGCCGTGATCGACGCCGGCTCGTTCGCGACCCAGCGCGAGGCGATCGAGGAGGCGCGAGCGCACGGCGAGAGCGAGATCGTCGTCGGCGGCGGCACCGACGACTCGAAGGGCTACTTCGTCGAGCCGACGGTGATCGAGACGCGCGATCCGGCGTTCAGGCTGCTGCGCGACGAGCTGTTCGGGCCGGTCGTGACGGCGTACGTCTATGACGAGGGCCGCTGGGATGACACGCTCGACCTGATCGACTCGACCGCGCCGTACGGGCTGACCGGCGCGGTCTTCGCCGAGGATCGCTCGGCGGTGCAGGAGGCGAGCGAGCGGCTCCGCTACGCGGCCGGGAACTTCTACGTCAACGACAAGCCGACGGGGGCGGTCGTCGGCCAGCAGCCGTTCGGCGGCTCGCGCGCGTCGGGCACGAACGACAAGGCGGGCTCGATCTGGAACCTGATCCGCTGGGTGACGCCAAGGACGATCAAGGATCTCTTCGTGCCGCCGCACGACTACCGCTACCCGTTCCTCGGCGAGTAACGCCGCCCCGCCGGTGCGTCCGGCGGCGTTCGTAGGGTTGGGCTCGGTGGGCTCCAAGGAAACCCTCATCGTCGAGACCGAGGCTGCGTTCACGATCCTCGGGCTGCTGCTCGTGTTCCTGCCGATGTTCCTGACCGTGCTCGCCCGCGAGACGACGAAGACGCCGGCGATGCGAGGCCCGCATGTGCTCATCGTCGCCCTTGCCTGGTCGGTGCCGGTGCTGATCCTGATCGCGGGGCTCGATGCAACCTTCGGCCTGCTCGCGATCTGGGGGCATCACGTGGCGACGAAGCCGACTGCGCTGCTGCTTCTCGTGCTGACCTGGCTGATCGCGCTGCTCGCGGTGGTGGCGGTCAAGCTGCGTGCCGCGTGACGGCCGTCACCGGCACCTGCGGCTAGGCTCGCTCGATGGTCGAGGAGGCGCACGGCCGTGCCGGCATCAGGCTCGTGCCCGCAGCCGCCGACCAGCTCGAGTCGGTCCGGCCCTGGCTGGGCGACGCCGACCTGCTTCGCTTCACACGCATCCCCGACCCGCCGCCGCCCGACTTCCTCGCAGGCTGGCTGAACGGCTACGAGGCCGGTCGCCGCGACGGGACACGCGAGCTGTTCGCGGTGGTAGATGCCGTCGGCCTGCTCGTGGGGCTCGCGGTCGCGCCCAGAATCGACGCCGCGACGCGAACCGCCGAGCTCGGCTACCTCGTCGCACCCGATGCGCGCGGACGCGGCGTCGCGACCGCGTCGCTCGCGCTGCTCACGGACTGGGCCTTCGGCGAACGGGACCTCGTGCGCCTCGAGCTCCTGATCAGCGTCGACAACGTCGCCTCGAAGCGCGTCGCGGCACGCTGCGGCTACGTCCTCGAGGGCGTCCTCCGCTCCCTGTACTTCAAGCAGGGCCGGCACGAGGACACCGAGATCTGGTCGCGCCTCGCAACCGATCCGCCTCCGCCAGGCTGACCTCCGCACCCGGCCGCAGCGTGGCGCGAGAACCGGTGCCTGGCACCGACGGCCTTCCTGCGCGGCGAGGGCCTTCCGCCCGTCAGACACGGCGGCCTTGGACGTGTCCGCGCGCGAGTGGACTGGGGTCGACCCTCGGATCCGCCGGCCTTCACCACGTGTCGGCGGAGCCGTAAATCCCTGCAACGAAGGCGTTTGCAGCCGCACCGGCTCCGGCGCCAACGGCGATCGAGGCTCAGGGACAAGAGCAGTCCGAGCCACGGCGTCGTACGCATTGGAGCGAGCGCAAACCCGCAACTGACGCGGAGTTGTCACAGATTCGTTGCGGTGCCTGGCACCGATTCTCGGCCCTCCGCCGCGGCCGCGTGCTCACCCGCAGCGCCGGCGGGGGGCGGTCAGCCGACCCTGAAGACCCAGGCCCGCGCGGTACCGGCTGCGCTCGTCCGGCCGTAGCCGACGGCGACATGCTCGCCGGGCTTCAGCCGCTTGGCGGGCGCGCCGTAGACCGTGCCCTCGGTCAGCGAGCCGCCGCCCTTGGTGGCGAGCTCCGTCCCGTCGACCCAGAGCCCGGTATCGACGAGCGGCCTCTGCGCCTTCACCTCGATCGCGACCTGGGGCAGCGCCGGGGCGACCGCGCCCGGCTGGGGCCCGAGAACGGTCACCTTCACGTCTCCCGAGCGGTCCGGGACCCACTTCCCCTTGACGAGCCGGAACACGACCGTGTTCGCCTTGCCGGGCGCAATCGACTGGACGACCGCCCACCTGCTCTCCTGGAACAACGTCGTCACGCTGCCGGCGATGGCGGGGTCGGCGGCGATCAACCTCCGCATCGCGGCGGCCGGATCGGGCGCCGCGGCCGTAGTCGTCGTGCTCGTCGACGACTTCGAGCTGCCGCCGCAGCCTGCGAGCAGCGCGACGCCTAGCAAGAGCGCAAGGGCGAGGGTCCTCATCGTGAGGAGCCTACTTCCGGGCCTGGCCGGCGACGCAGGAGCATCGCGCAACGCCGGCACGCCCTGCCGCCGATCACCCGCCGCCGGCGCGATGGAGCTGCGCATAGATGCCGCGGGCCGTCTTGGCCGGCACGCCCGGGACGCCCTCGAGCTCCTCCGCCGAGGCCAGGAGCACCCGCTCGGCGGAGCCGAAGTGGCGCAGCAGCGCCCGACGCCGGACCGGCCCGACGCCGTCGAGCTGGTCGAACATCGACTCGCGCGCCGCCAGGTCGCGACGCGAGCGGTGGAACGTGATCGCGAACCGGTGGGCCTCGTCCCGCAGCCGCTGCAGGAGCTGCAGCCCGGGCGAGTGATCCGGCAGGAGGACCGGCGACGGCCGGTCCGGCAGGAACACCTCCTCGACCCGCTTGGCAAGCGAGATCGCCGCCACCCGGGGCAGATCGTAGGCCCGCATCGCCGCCAGCGCGGCGCCGAGCTGCCCCTTCCCGCCGTCGATCACGACCAGGTTCGGGGTCGAGGCGAACGACTCGTCGTAATCGGCCGCCGCGGGCCCCTCGGCCAGCCGCGCGAAGCGGCGCGAGACGATCTCCGCCATCGCGGCGAAGTCGTCCTGCCCCGCCTGGCCACGCACCGCGAACTTGCGGTAGTGCGCCTTCTTCGCGATCCCGTCCTCGAACACGACCATCGAGCCGACGATCTCCTGCCCCTGGATGTTCGAGATGTCGAAGCACTCGATCCTGATCGGAAGCGACTCCAGGTTCAGCACCTCCCTGAGCTCCTCGAGCGCCTCGACGCGGCGGAGACGCTTGGTCTCGGCGACCAGCGTGTCGGAGGAGAGCGCAAGCTCGGCGTTCTGCTGGGCCAGCTCCTGCAGGCGGCGCTTCTCGCCGCGCTCGGGAGCGCGAACCTCGACCCGCGAGCCGCGCAGCTCGGAGAGGAAGCGGGCGAGCGTGCCCAGGTCGCCGAGCCCGCGCGGCACGAGGATCTGCGGCGGCAGTGACGGCGCGGTGCCGTAGTACTCGAGGCAGAAGCCCTCCAGCACCTCGAGCGGGTCGTCGCCCGCGGCGTTCTCGAGCTGGAACGAGTACCGGTCGACCATCCGGCCGCCGCGCAGCGGAAACACCTGGACCGCCGCCCGGTCGTGCCCGACCGCGAGCCCGATCACGTCGATCGTCCCGATCGAGGCGCGCTCCACCGCCTGGCGCTCGGCCAGCCGCTCCACCGCGTGCAGCCTGTTGCGGTACCGCGCCGCGTCCTCGAAGCGCTCGTCGACCGCAGCCTCCCGCATCTGCCGCTCGAGCTCGCTGCGGATCGGCCGGTCGTTGCCCGAGAGGAACTCGACCACCCCGTCGATCACCTGGCGGTAGTCCTCCCTCGACACAAACCCGACGCACGGCGCCAGGCAGCGCTCGATGTGGTAGTCGAGGCACGGGATCCCGCTGCGCCGGCCCGGGCTCGGCCCCTCGCAGGGCCGGTAGCGGAAGACCCTGTTGAGCACGTCGAGCGTCTCCCGCACCTTCTTCGCGTTGGCGTACGGACCGAAGTAGAGGACGCCGCGCCGGTGGCGCTTGCGCGTGAACATCACCCGTGGGTAGTCGTCCTCGAGCGTGACCGCGATGTACGGGAACGACTTGTCGTCGCGAAGCCGGACGTTGAACGGCGGCCGGTGCCGCTTGACGAGGTTCTGCTCGAGATGGAGCGCCTCGACCTCGGAGCCGGTCACGATCGTCTCGATCCGGGCCACACGGTCGACGAGCGCGTCGATCCCGGGCCGGTTGTCGCTACGACCCGCCTGGAAGTACTGGCGCACGCGAGGTCGCAGCGACTTCGCCTTCCCGACGTACAGCACCTCGTCGCGGTCGTCGCGGAACAGGTAGACCCCCGGTCCAGCCGGCAGCCGCTTCAGCTCGGCACTGACCTCCGTGGACGGCATCGAGTCAGCGTACTGACGCAAACCGTCGACCCGTTCGTGATGGAATGCACCGGAAGATGCGGCGCACCGTGCTCGTCGGCTCGCTCGTCCTGATCGTCTGCCTCGGCGCGTGGCTGCTGCAGCGCGCGCTCGCCCCGACCCAGCGCTCGCTCGTCGTCGGCGGCGTCGAGGATGCCGCGAAGTGGGGCGACCCGACCACGAACATGGCGCTCGCGCGCCGGGCCGGCTTCCGGACGATCGTGCTCAGCTCGGTCTGGACGCGGCCGCTCCAGACGCCCGATATGCCCGAGATCACCCGTCTGCAGGCGGCTGTCGACGCCGCCGACACCGACGGCATCCACCCGATCGTCGCCGTGTACTCCTTCTCGAGCAACACGCCGCTGACCGCACGCGACCGTGCCGACTTCGCCTCGTACGCGGCTGCGATCGTGCGCGCGATCCCGGAGCTTCACTACCTGAGCCTCGGCAACGAGCCGAACTCGAACCGCTTCTGGATGCCCCAGTTCGGCCCCGGCGGCACCGATGCGGCGGCCCGCGCCTACTTCGCCCTGCTCGCGACCGCCTACGCGGCCGTCAAGGCGGCCGCGCCCCACGTCACCGTGATCGGAGGCTCGCTCGCGGCCCGCGGCAGCGACAACCCGGCGGGCGCACGGCAAACCCACTCTCCGACGCGCTTCATCGAGGATCTCGGCGCCGCCTACCGGGCGAGCGGCCTGCGCAGGCTTCCGCTCGACCTGTTCTCGATCCATCCCTACCCGGCGAACTCGTCGATCCCGCCCACCGTGCCCGATCCGCACTCGACCTCGATCGGCATCGCCGACTACCCGAAGCTCGTGCGGCTGCTCCGCGGTGCGTTCGGCCGCCCGCCGCCGATCGTCTACGGCGAGTACGGCATACAGACGCAGATCCCGCGTGCCGAGCTCGACCTCTACTCGGGGGTGCGCCCGGACTCGATCCGTCCGGTCAGCGAGCTGCGCCAGGCCGACGACTACGTCGAGGCGATCAGGCTTGCCGCCTGCCAGCCGCTCGTCAAGATGCTGATCTTCTTCCACGTCACCGACGAGTCGGCCTTCACCGGCCTGCAGACCGGCCTCTTCTACCCCGACGACAGGCCGAAACGCAGCCTGGCTCGGGTCGCCGCTTCGGCGCAGGCAGCCGAAAACGGCCAGGTACGATGCTCTCGATGAGCGAGCAGCCGGTCGGCCAGTACCTGGCCTACACGTTCTTCAAGGCAAGGCCTGAATGGCGCCGCCTGCCCGTCGAGGAGCGCGCGGCGGCCAAGGACGCCTTCGCCGAGACGGTCGAGGAGTTCACGCCGCGTTTCGACGCTCTCCACACCTACTCGACCACGGGGATCCGCCCCGACTGCGACTTCTTCCTCTGGAAGATCGTGCAGAACTACGACGACCTCGGCGAGTTCGGGGCGGCGCTGAACGCGACGCCGCTCGCAGGTTGGGTCGACGTGACCTACAACTATCTGGCGACCACGAAGCCGTCGCAGTACACGGCGGCCCGGCGCGCCCGCAAGATCATCCCGCAGGGCTCGCCCTACATCGTCGTCTACCCGTTCGTGAAGGTGCGTCCGTGGTACTTCCTGCCCCAGGAGGACCGCCAGCGCGCGATGGACGAGCACATGCGGATCGGCCACGAGTTCACGACGATCCACAACCACACGACCTACTCGTTCGGGATCGACGATCAGGAGTACATGACCGTCTTCGAGTGCGACGAGCCGGCCGACTTCATGCACCTGATGGCTCGGCTGCGCGAGTCGGAGGCCTCCGGCTACACCGAGCGCGACACGCCGATCTTCGTCGGGCAGCTGATGGACGTCCGCGCTGCGCTCGACCGCCTCGACGGCGTCGGCTCGCGCGTCGGGGCCTGAGGCCCGGGCTCAGCTGTACCGGTGCTGCTCGCGCCACGTGCGCAGCGCGGCGTACACGCACGTCCCGGCGACGACGAAGAACACGAGCAGGTTGCGGCCCGAGAGCGGCGTCGCGAAGTACCAGCCGAGGTCGACGAGGAAGAGCGCAACCGCCGCGTAGAAGACGACCTGCTGCCGTCGCGGCCACAACTCGATCTCGCGCCGCCCGAAGTCGCGCCAGAGCATGTAACCGGCAAACGCGATCGCGAGGTAGAAGCCGAAGCGAACGAGCGTCGCGGCCGTCGTCAACGACTGCTCCTGGTCGAGCACCACGATCGCCACCGCCACGAGCGCGATCGCCGCCATTCCGCGGGCGAACGGCGGGATCCGTCTCATGTCGCGGTCATGTAGGCGCGGACACCGAGCGCCGCCGCGAGCAGGGTCGCGACCCCGAACCAGAGGAGCCGGGCCCGCGGGTCGGAGGGGGCGTAGAGCCACGGCGAGAGCACCGCGAGCAGGGCGAACACGCCGTAGGCGTAATGGAGCCGGTCGGCGGCCCGCTTGTGTTCCGCGAGCAGGATCAGGCCGAACAGCACCTGAGCGATCACGAGGGTCTGCGCGAGCGCGAGCCCATGCGCCAGGCCCTTGCCCGCGCCTCGCCGACGCGCGAGCAGCGCCAGCGCGCCGGTCAAGGCGCACGCAACGATCACGAGCACGGCGTTCGCGTGATGGACGGCCAGCATCGGTCTCGGACCTTACCGAGAGGACGATTCCAAGTCGAAGCAGGCACGCCGGCCTGGTCGCGAGCTCAAGGGCGAACAGGCGAGGAGGTGAAGCCTCTCGTCCCTCCGCGGAGCCGGTCGTTCTCTCCTTGTGCGCCGGAGGACGAGGAGAGACCTTGATCTCGCTCGGCAAGCGAGCGCTGGTCCCGGTGGGACATCAGCAACCAGGCTCCCGGGGCTAGCGCTCTTGGGTGGGGTGAGCAATCGGTTCCCCGGCGGCGGAAACTCGAAACGAGCGGCGGCGGGGCGCGAGTCGGGCGAATGTCGGTGCGTTGACGCTCCCTACGTCGTGGCGGCGAACGACGGCGCGGCAGACCGGCCATACCGTTTGACCCAGGTGACAGGGAGGGGAGCAACATGAGTAGGCCGAGAGCAGTCGTCGCGGCCGGTGAAGTCGAGTCGGCAGTCCGGAATCGCGCGAGCGAGGCATTACCGGCCGGCCGGCATCCCGAGGAGTTGATCGGGCGCGAGATTGCCCAGAACGCGAAGACCTGGGCTGCCCTCATGCGCCTCGGTGTGCGGAACGGGACCCGGCTTCCGCTGCACTTCTTCTATGAGACGGGTGGACCAGAGGCGGACGAGGAGCTCGCCGAGTTCCTGCGGCACGATGCCGGCTACGAGGTCACGATCGAGCCGGACGGTGTCTCCGGCCGGACCCCGCCGATGCCGCTGAGCTCCGCAGCGCTCGACGCCTGGGTCTGGACGATGCTGTGCGCAAGCCACATGCACGGAGGGGCGGCCTTCGCCGGCTGGACGGCGACGGTCGGGTCTCGCAACCCGACAAGCCGGGCTGGGACGCGTATCCCAGGACAGGACGATCACCCCGCGCCGGACGGTCGCGAGCCCGGCGCAGAGCGGGCCGAGCCGCAGCTCGATGATCGCCCCGGTCGTCTCCAGGCTCGTCGGCGAGCCGTTGCCGGGAGCGAGGAAGTGCCCGAGCTCGAGCGCGCCGCGAACGGCTCGGCCGGTGATGGCAGTTGCAGGCCGGCGACCTAGCAACGCTTCGCTCGAAGCTCTCCGCGGCAACCGCAACCGACTGGGTCTCGGGCAATTCGCTCGTCGAGTGCCTCAGGCGGTAGTCGCCGTTCCCGCCTGACGACGTGCTCGAGCCGATCGCGGGCAGCGGCGGTCCGGATACGCTCGGCCTGCCCGGCAACGGAAGCGAGCTGCTCGGCGGAGCGGTCGCCCACGCGTGAGCTGCGCACGACACCAACCGCGCGAACGAGACGACGAGGAGGACGAGATGCCTGTAGCGGAGGGAGACGTAGCCCCGGACTTCACGTTGGCGAGCGACTCGGGCGAGGAGATCACGCTCTCGTCGTTTCGTGGGCGGCCGGTGGTGCTGTATTTCTATCCCAGGGACAACACATCCGGCTGCACGACGCAGGCATGCGGGATCCGCGACGCCTGGGGCGAGTTCGAGCAGGCCGGCGCGGTCGTGCTCGGCGTCTCGCCGGACGGGGTCGCCTCGCACGCGAAGTTCAAGGGCGCCTTCGACCTACCCTTCACGCTGCTTGCCGACCCCGAGCACGCGGTGTCGGAGGCCTACGGCGTATGGCAGCAGAAGTCCCGCTACGGCCGCACCTACATGGGAATCGTCCGCTCGACGTTCGTGATCGACGGCGACGGGAACGTCGTCAAGGCGATGCGCAACGTGCAGCCGGCGACCCACGCCGACGACGTCCTGGCGATCCTGGCCGTCTAGGCTTCGACCAGAACGACGACGCTCTCGCCGCGCGCGTCGAAGTAGTTCTCGCCAAGCTTGTCGGTGAGCGTCTGCTCGAGCTCGCCCGACCGCTCCATGTCCTCGACGATGTCGGCGCCGCCCACCAGCTCGCCCTTGACGAACACCTGAGGGATCGTCGGCCAACCCGAGATCGCCGTCAGGTTCTCGCGGATCTGCATGTCGAGCAGCACATCGACGGCCGTGATCGGCGCCCCCGCGCGACGCAGGGCGCCGAGCGCCCGCTCGGAGTTGCCGCACATGATCGCGTCCGGCGTCCCCTTCATGAACAGCGCGACATCCGCGTTGTCGATCACGTCCTGGATCTTCTCGGTGTAGTTGACGGTGTCGTTGATCACGTGGCGGTCCCTTTCGTGTTGATCCGGAGTTCATGGATGCTTCCGTCCTTCCAGGGCTCGTCGAGCGCCTCGTACACCAGCTTGTGCTGCTGGATGCGCGAAAGCCCGTCGAACTCGGGCGCGGCGACGCGGACCTCGAAGTGGTCACCGCCGCCGCGATCGATCACGCGCAGCTCGGAGGCGTTCGGAAACGCGCTCTCGAGCAGGGTCTGAAGCCTCTCCGTGCTCACCGCGAGGATGGTAGCGACTCGAGCTCGGCCCACCGCACGGGCGTCCGGCGATCCGCCCGCCAGAGCTAGACTGGCTTTGCCAGCGGATGTGGCGGAATTGGTAGACGCGCACGGTTCAGGTCCGTGTGTCCTTTGGGACGTGGAGGTTCAAGTCCTCTCATCCGCACTCTGAGGTACCTACTCCTCCTCTGCACGACAGCGGCCTCGGCAGCGCTCCTCTCGGGCAGCGTCGGCGCGGCGCGGCCTCTGCCGACCACCGAGGTGATCGTCACGCTCAACGCCCCGTCGCTTCTCGACGAGGCGAGGTCGCTGACGTCGGCTCACAAGCAGGTCTACGGCCGGGCGCTGGTCGTCGCCCAGGCTCGCGCCAGGGCGCATCTGCTCGCGGCGATCCCGAGCACGCAGATCGTCTACCGCTACCGCATCGTCGCCGACGGCTTCGCTCTCGTCGTCCCGACCCGGGACGTAGCGCGGCTCACGAAGATCCCCGGCATCGCCGCGGTCTGGCCGAACCTCACCTACCACGCCCTCGCAGTGCGACACATCACCGTTACCCGGGGCCAGGCCCTCACCCAGGGGCCGCAGGTCATCGGGGCCGACAAGCTCTGGGGCAACGGGCTGACGACCGCCGGCGAGGGGATCAGGATCGGCATCATCGACGACGGCGTCGACGCGAAGCACGCGTACTTCGACCCGGCCGGGTTCACGTACCCGGCGGGCTTTCCGAAGGGGCTGACGAAGGCGACGACGCCGAAGGTGATCGTCCAGCGCACCTTCGCACCGGCCAAGCCGCCGTACCTCTATGCGAAGGCGCCGTTCGACCCGTCCGAGAACGGCTCGTTCCACGCCACGCATGTGGCCGGGATCGCCGCCGGCGACCACAACACGCCGGACGGCGCGCTGTTCCTCTCGGGTGTCGCCCCGGACGCCTACCTCGGGAACTACAAGGCGCTCACCATCCCGACGCCCGGGTTCGGGCTCGACGGCAACTCCGCCCAGATCGCCGCGGCGATCGAGGCAGCGGTCTCCGACCACATGAACGTGATCAACCTCTCGCTCGGCGAGCCCGAGATCTCGCCGTCGCGCGACTTCGTGGTTCACGCGATCGATGCCGCCGCCCGGGCGGGCGTCGTCCCGGTGATCGCGGGCGACAACCAGTTCGACCAGTACGGGTACGGATCGATCAGCTCACCGGCCAACTCGCCCGGCGCGATCACGGTCGCGGCGACGACGCTCTCGGGCACAATCGCCGACTTCTCCTCGGGCGGGCCGACCCCGGTGTCGCTGCAGCTGAAGCCCGACGTGAGCGCCCCGGGCGTCGCGATCACCTCGTCGCTGCCCGTCAACCAGGCCGGGCCCTACGGCGCGATGTCGGGAACGAGCATGGCAGCGCCGCAGGTCTCGGGCGCGGTCGCACTGCTGATGGAGCGCCACCCCTCCTGGACGGTTCCCGAGCTCAAATCTGCGCTCGTCCAGACGGGAGACCCGGTTCGGGATGACCGCGGGCACGAGGTCTCGGTGCTCCGAGAGGGCGGCGGCCTGGTCGACCTCGTGAAGGCCGACAACCCGCTCCTGTTCGCCGCACCGTCCTCGCTTTCGTTCCCGGTGAACGGCGGAACGGTGCCGATCGAGCTGAGCGATGCCGGCGGCGGCAGCGGCGCCTGGTCGGTCTCGGCTCCGCTCCAGACGGCCCACCCCGGCGTGACGGTCTCGGTCTCGGACACGAGCGTCTCGGTTCCCGGCCGGCTCACGGTGACCGCGGACGTCGCCGCCTCCGCCGCCGACGGGGACGTCACGGGATTCGTGATCCTCAGCCATGCGGGCCAGACGCGTCGTATCCCCTTCTGGGTCGCCGTCAGCCACCCGCTGCTCGCGACCGAGCCGGCGCGCAGGCTCACCGCACCCGGGATCTACCAGTCGACCACGGTCGGCGGCGAGAGCAAGGTGCTGCGCTACCGCTACCCGACGAAGGGAGACGGGACCTACCCGGGGCCCGAGGTCGGCTACCTCGTGCACGTCACGAAGCCGATCGCGAACTTCGGGGTCGCAGTCCTCTCCGGCACCGCCATCCCCCACGTCGTCTTCGCGCGTGACGAGAACCACGTCGCGGGCTTTACCGGGCTGCCGACCGACCTCAACCCGTATCTCGAGAGCTTCGGCGAGGCACGCCCGGTCGCAGGAGTCGACCTACCCGCACCCGGGACGTACGAGATCGTCTTCGACACGCGCTCGGCAGCGCGCGCCGGACCGTTCACGTTCCGCTACTGGGTCAACGACGTCACGCCGCCACGGCTGCGCGTCCTCTCGGCAGCCGGCGGGAAGATCACGGTCTCGATCACCGACGCCGGCGCCGGTGTCGATCCGGAGTCGCTGAACGTGACACTCGACGGCCGAAGCGTCCGCGATCGCTTCAGCGGGGGCCGGCTCGTCCTGCCCGCCACCCGCGGCCGGCATCTACTGATCGTCTCGGCTTCCGACTACCAGGAGCTGAAGAACATGGAGGACGTCGCGCCGATCAAGCCGAACACCGCCACACTGCGGCAGAGGGTCGTCGTTCGCTGACGGCGGGCTCGGCGCCTTCTGGCGTCGTGCGCGTCAGCGCCGCTTGGCAATCGCGCGCGTCAGCGCCGCTTGGCATCGTGCTCGTCGATCGTCGGCAGAGAAGCGAGGTCCCGCTCGACCGAGCGGGCGAACTCCTCCGAATCCGACGGGACGACGCGCAGGTCCGCCTGCTGGCGCTTGCGCGCGCCTCGGCATGGCGAGGCCACGCCTGCCGGCGATTCGCCCCCACTCCGCCGCCACGACCAGCACCACCGCCGCGACCAGCAACACGATCGCAATCGGACTCATGCCGGGAAGGATACTGATTGAGAGCCCACCGCACTCGACGAGTTCGGCGCCGCTCGCTGGGACGAACCGCCGCCTCGGGCTACAATGGCCCGCCGAGCTTTCCCCGGTAGCTCAATTGGCAGAGCATTCGGCTGTTAACCGAAGGGTTGTTGGTTCGAGTCCAACCCGGGGAGCTTCACTCAGTCGCTAGAACATCAGTCGCCAGGTAAGCCAAAGGAAGGGCGCTCAACGGCGTGAAGCAGATAGCCTCCGGTCGGATCGCTCAGGCCGCCGTCAGGTACGGCGAAAACGCCCCGGCGGCAACGGCCTGCTGCAACGCCTGCCGAACCTGCGTGACCGCGAATCTCATCGGTCTCGCGACCGCCGCCGTCGCTGCCGGGGGCCTCGGCTTGCGCAGCCTCTTTCGGCGGGGCACCGAGGCCGGCTAGCCCGCTCGTCGGTGCGTAGGTTGTCGACGGGCTCGAGCCAACCCACCGACCCGAGCCCGTCTGCCCCCCGGGAGCAGCGCCGCGCTCCTCCCGCCTCGTACCTTCGTCGATCTCGCGCGCCCGACGCCGGCCGTTGCGGTGGTTCTGCCCCGGACGTGCCGGTAGGTTTGCCGTGCGCGCGTGGCCGGAAAGGCGGGCAAGTCGCGTGAACGGGCCGTGCTACACGACGAGGAGGTTCGACGTCATTCTCGTCACCGCTCCGCCGAGCTCGTCGAGGCCGTCGTCGACAAAGCGAAGCGCCGCTTCGAGCGCCAACGGGCGGCCATCCCTGAGCGCGCTCTGGATCAGGACGTGGAGCGCTGCGATCTGGACGTTGAGCGCCTCGTTGAACACGGCGGTCAACTCGATCATCTCGTCTCGGTAGGCGGTCACAGTCGATCCTCCTCTCCCGGGGTTTTGCAGCCGCAGCAGCAAGGATGAAGATCGAGGACCAGGTGGGTGCCTCCACCTCGTCTCGCCGCAGTGATGGTGGCGCCGGCCCTTCTGTGAGCCGGCGCTACCTCCGGGACGCACCTTATCGCAGTCGGCGGCCCATCGAGTGGGCCGGCGGGCGCACGGCGGCCACGGGTCTCCGTACGGGCTACCCGCTGTGCGACCCGGCACGGGGAGTCCACGATCGCTGCGAGGCCTCGCGCGTCATCCTTTTTCCTTCGTCAGCGAGACTGCACCCACGAACGGCCCGTAGGGATCTGTCGCGCTCGTTCCGTCGGCGAACTCGAGCGTAGAGGTCGCCGCCGCGGCGGTGACAAGCTCGTGGTGCAGCGTCCAGCCCATGTTTGCGCCGGTACCGTCCTTGAAGGACGGCGCCGCGATCCGTGCATCGTTCCATGAGACGTCGATCACCTTGGCTGCTTTTCCGTCCGGGTAACCGGCCCCGTACCAGGTGAGGAGGTAGGTCGAGCCTGGGATTGTCTTGACGGTTTCAGAGATGTTCCCGGGGCCGTTGTTGGACAACTCGACCGATTGCGCCGAGCCGATCGGTGTCTGGAGACGTGCCTTCTGGGTAACGACGACACCGCCTGCGTTCGGGCTGGGAGCGCCGTTGACGGTGCCCTCTCCGATCATCCACCCGCGAATCTTCTTCACGGGCAACTTGTTCACCGAGTAGCCCTCGGGCGACAGGAAGGCTGCGAGCCCGTTGCTGAACGACGACGCCGGCAGACCGAACTCACCGTTGACGACCAAGTTGGGCGCCGCCCGGCTCGGGCTCGGTGCGGTCCGGCTTCCGACGGCGCCGGACACTCCGTAGGCACAGCAGACGAGGCTGCCCAGTAGCCCTGCCGCCCCGGCCCGCGCCGCAAGCGCCTTCGATCTTCCCATCATGCCGCTCCTCTCACTGGTCGTCGGCCACGACAACAGCCACTGCTGCGCGAGACTGATCCAGTTCCGGCAGCGGTGCGATCTGGCCAGGATCAATGCTCATGTATCACGCGGAGGCCAGGAGCGCTCTACTGAGCATGATCGAACCGCCTGGGTTGGAGTGGAGCGAAGAGCGTCCGTCGGGAACGCTGGTGTCGGTGGCGCAGGCGGCAGCAGTGCTCGTGCCGGTGATCGTGATCGCGCTCGTCCTGGCAGCGGCGACCTACTACCGGATCCTGACCTGGTAGCGACAGACGGCTGACGACCGACGTGGTGCCTGCCGGTGAGTATCGCGGCGGCACCGGACTTGCCCGGGGGCCGCCGGAGCCTCGCATTAGCCCCTGCCGCAGGACCGCGCGTACGTGAGGAGCCGGACCCCGGGCACCCGACGGGTAGACCCTGCCCGGAGTCCGGCGCCAATTTGGCCCAGATCCCCTGAGGGGTTAGAGGAGGGAACCGGGGCCTAGTGTTCCGACGGCGAAAATGGCGTCGTGGTTCGCGCGAGGCGGTCACTCTTACGAAGCTCTTACCTGTCCCGTGGGGCTGTTCAGCCGAGGGCACGGGCGTCCGGCCGGCTCCGAGCGGGCATGGCTCGAC
This sequence comes from uncultured Actinomycetota bacterium, assembly GCA_963743675.1. Classification (GTDB taxonomy): domain Bacteria; phylum Actinomycetota; class Thermoleophilia; order Gaiellales; family Gaiellaceae; genus PALSA-600. Next base: position 9,994 of record CAVURE010000020.1, on the reverse strand, counting down.
CTCTCGGCTCGCCCGAATCGCTTCTCTTCGGGGCCGGCGAACTTGGCTCCCGGCCCCGAAGAGAAAGCCCGGGCCTCCCCGGAGGGCGACAGCGACACGGGCCTTGAGGTTCAGACGGCGGAACCGCCCATCGGTTTGCGCCGCCCCAGGCCGCCGCGAGGTCGCGACCGCTTTACGTTCGCTTTACAGCCACCGCATACAGGGCTGACGCGACTCAGCGATGCTCGTGAGCGTCCGTGGCTTGCGCTTCGTGGCTCGAGCTCGCAGGGGGTCCGCATCGCGCACGATGCGCCGACGGCGCCGGCTCAATCCGGTGCCGTCGGCGTCGGTGCGTCGAGCGCGGCGATCGTGTCGCGGATCCGCACGAGCGTCTCGGTCAGCTCGGGCAGCCGTTCGAGCGGCGCCCGGCGAAGCTCGGACTGGACCTGCCGCTCGGTCATCCTGAGCAGATAGGTCTCCGCGGTCGCCTTGTCGATGCCCTCGAGCGGCGCCCAGGCGTCGAGCTCGGCGAGCAGCGTGAGCGTCTCGCCGGAGGCCGGGCTCCCGTCGACGAGATGCACGCGAAGCGCCCGGTAGCCCTCATCGTGGAAGTGGTCGGCAGGGATCTCTGCGAGCAGCGGCAGAAGCTCGCGGTTGGCGATCACCCCGGCGAGCGCGCCCCGCTCGATCTTGTCGGCGGCCGCTACGACGCGCTCCGACGGGGCGACCCGCGTGCTCGCGGTGCCGCCGCCGCGGATCTCGATCAACATGCCGAAGTGATCGTTCGCCCAGCGCCACGCCGCCCTCCGGTCGAGCGAGTCCGGCACCGAGTTCAGGAACGTCTCGACCGCGCGCCGACCGGCCTCGCGGTCCTCGCTCCGCTCCGCCTCGATGCGGGCGCGGTAGAGCACGTACGGCCTGGCGGTCGCCAGCCTGGCCTCGAACCCCGAGGGATCGTCGGCCGGGTCGATGCCGGGCGGGAGCGCGACGATCTTCACCTCGAACCCCTGCGCGACCGCGAGCTCCATCCCGCGCAGCGCCGCCGACTGGCCCGCGGCGTCGCCGTCGAAGGCGAGCCAGAGGCGCTTCGTCAGCCGCCCGAGCTCGCGGAGCTGATGCTCGGTGAGCGCCGTTCCCATGCAGGCGACCACCGGCTGGAAGCCCACCTGGCGCAAGGCGATCACGTCGGTGTTGCCCTCGACGACGCAGGCGCGGTCCTCGCGGGCGATGGTCGAGCGGGCGAGATCGAGGCCGTAGACGACGTCGCCCTTGGTGAAGAGCTCGGAGTCGGCGGTGTTCACGTACTTCGCCGGTACCCGATCGTCCTCATGCAGCCGCCGCGCCTGGAAGCCGAGCACGCGGCCGCGGGCGTCGGACAGCGGGAAGACGAGGCGGCGCTCGAAGTAGTCGCCGCCCCGTTGGCGCGTGAGGCCGGCGGCGCGAAGCTCGTCGGCCGTGAAGCCCTTCTCGAGCGCTTTGCGGGTGAGCGTCGTGCCGCCGAGCGCAAGCCCGAGGCGAAACTCCCGGCAGATCGGCTCGCCGAGACCCCGACCGGCGAGGTAATCGCGCGCGAACGAGCCGGCCTGCGAGTCCCAGAGGTAGCGCTCGTAGAATGCGGCGGCCGTGTCGAGCAGCGAGAAGAGCCGCTCGCGCCGCGTGCGGCGCCGATCCTCCTCCGGCGAGCTCTCCTCGTACTCGAGCGCGATCCCCGACCGGCCGGCCAGCCATTCGATCGCCTCGACGAAGGTGAGGTTCTGCGTGTCGCGGACGAAGCCGATCATGTCGCCGCCCTTGTGGCAGCCGTGGCAGTGGTAGAGCTTGTCGACGGGGTTGACCGAGAAGCTCGGCGTCCGCTCGTCATGGAACGGGCAGCGTCCGACGAGCCGCGCGCCGGACTTTCGCAGTGGTGTCCGCTCCTCGACGACCGACACGAAATCGGCATTCTGGCGAACCGCCTCGACGCTGGCGTCCTTGATCCGGGCCATCAGATCGTCGCAGCGTATTCGAGCGCGTAGCGATCGGTCATGCCGGCGATGAACTCGGTGATCTGCTCCGGCTCTTCGCCGCGGTCGGCCAGCGCCTCGAAGATCCGGCGGACGGTCGCACGGGCCCGTTCGTGCTCCGCACGGGTCTCCGGGCCGAGGTAGACGCGGTCGAACATGAAGGCGCGGAGCGCGAGCATTGCCCCGCCGATCTCGTCGCTCTGGGCGATGTCGCCCTCGCGGATCGACGTCTCGACGAGGTCGTGGACGAGCGTGTCGATGCGCTTCGACCCGGTCGGGCCGAGCGTCGCGATCTCTTGGTGGGGCAGGTCGGACTCCTCGAGGATCCCGAAGCGGATCGCGTCGTCGATGTCGTGGTTGATGTAGGCGACGCGGTCGACGATGCGCACGATCTTGCCCTCGAGCGTCTCCGGCTCTCGCTTGCCGGTGTGCGTGAGGATGCCGTCGCGCACCTCGTGCGTGAGGTTCAGCCGTTCGGCGATCTTCAGCGACTGCTCGTTGTGGCGGAACCCGCCCCCGAACCGCTCGGCGAGCGCCGCGTCGAGTGCCTCCTCGCCGGCGTGCCCGAACGGCGTGTGGCCGGTGTCGTGGCCGAGCCCGATCGCCTCGACCAGGTCCTCGTTGAGCCGGAGTGCGCGGGCGACGACGCGCGCGATGCCCGACGTCTCGAGCGTATGGGTCATCCGGGTGCGGTAGTGGTCGCCGGCCGGGTCGATGAACACCTGCGTCTTGCCCTTCAGGCGCCGGAACGGCTTGGAGTGGACGATCCGGTCGCGGTCGCGCTGGAAGGGCGTCCGGACATCGGACTCCGGCTCGGGCTGCAGCCGGCCGCGGCTCGAGTACGACTGCACCGCAAGCGGCGAGAGGTATTCCTCCTCGAGCCTGCGCGTGCGCTCCTCGAACGGGAGCGCCAGGAGTTCGCTCTGCCCGGCCACGAGGTCAGCGTATCGTCGCCGGCGGCGGCGCCGGTCGCCGCCAGGAGGCGCTCAGATGATGATCGGAACGGTGCCGCCGTCGACGCTCCAGGCGGCTCCGGTGACGTAGCTGGCCCGCTCCGAGCAGAGGAAGACGATCACGGCGGCGATCTCCGCGGGAGTCGCGAGACGCCCCAGCGGGCGCGCGGCGCCGACCTTGGCCAGGATCTCCTCGCGAGCTCCCTGCTGGTCGGCAAGGCCGCCCTCGTCGAGCCAGGAGCCCGTCGCGGTCGGCCCCGGCGTGACGGCGTTGCAGCGGATGCCGTCCTTCGCGTAGAGGTCGGCGACGAGCCGCGAGAACGAGAGCAGCGCGGCCTTGGTGACCGAGTACTCCGGCAGCCCCGCCGACGGGCGCTTGGCCGCCGTCGACGAGACGTTCACGATCGCGCCGGCTCCGCGCTCGCGCATTGCCGGTAGCACCGCCTGGGTGGCCCGAACCGCGCTCATGAGGTTGGTCTGCCACGAGCGCTCCCAGATCTCCTCGGTGAGCTCCTCGAACCGATGGATCTCCGACCAGCCGAGGTTGTTGACGAGGCAGTCGACGCGGCCGAAGGCCTCGAGCGCCGTCGCGATCAGCCGTTGCGGCTCGCCCGGACGCGCAAGATCGGCCTCGACGTGAAGGTCTCCCGGCCCCTCGGCGCGGCGCGCCGAGGTGACGATCCTGGCTCCCTCGGCCCGCAGGAGCAGAGCGGCCGTGTGGCCGATGCCCTCGGTCGAGCCGGTCACGACGCACACCTTGCCTGCGAGCCCGAGGTCCATCGGCGGCTACGTTAGCGTCCATGGCCGCCACGCTCTTCCTCGCCCGTCACGGCGAGACGGAATGGAACCTCGAGCGCCGCTGGCAAGGCCATGCGGATCCGCCGCTCAACCCGACCGGCCGCGCGCAGGCCGCCGTGCTCGCGGGCGTCGTGGCAGGGCTCGGCATCGGAGCCGTGTACAGCTCGGATCTTTGCCGGGCGCACGAGACGGCGGCGATCGCGGCCGAGGGCCTCGGGCTCGACGTCCGGCTCGAAGCGGAGCTGCGGGAGGTCGACGTCGGCGAGTGGTCGGGCCTGACGACGCCTGAGATCGAGCTGAGGTTCCCGGACGGCGCGGCACGCCGCCGAGCGGGCGCCACGGGCTGGGAGCACGGCGAGACCTACGAGGCGATGGGCGAGCGGGTGGAGCGGGCCCTGGCCGCGATCGCCGCCCGCCACCCCGGCGGGCACGTCCTCGTCATCAGTCACGGCGGGCCGATCCGGTCGGTGCGGCAGGCGGCCGGCTGCACGCTCGACGACTGGCCGCGGATCGGCAACTGCGACCTTGACGAGATCGCCGTCGGGGAGGGTCGGATGCGGTGGCTAGGCTCGACTCGAGGAGGACTACACCGGCACGCGCAGGGGATCCGCCCGTGACGTAAGTCGTGCGGGCGATAGTGCGGCACCTTGGCGTGCCTGCAACGCCCTCGTGATCGCCTGCTACGCGGTCGGCCGAGCGATCCCGGGAACGTGTCGCCCTCCCCGGGACGCGATTCTCGAGGGGGGCTGTTAGCGTCGTGCGAGGCGGCGGCCGGTCGGCGTGGCAGACGGCGTGTAGTTGAGCTGGTAGTGGTGATAGAGGGTTGACTCGTCCTCCTGGCTGAGCGCGTCTCCTTCGAGCTCGATGTTCGGAGCGTCTTTGACCTGGCTCTTCGACACCGACACCTGCAGGTCGTTGGGTCCGAGGGTCATGTCGGCCAGCGGGACGAACGTCAGATGACGTCCGAACAGGCCTTCCTTGACCGTGCCGAACTGAGGTTGGTCCGTTTCGACGTCGAAGTAGACATCCTCGAGCTTGCCGATTCGCTCCCCGTCCCGATCGATCAAGTCCTTTCCGTGCCATTCGCTGAAATCGCGAAGGGCAACGGTCGGTGCCGTATCGGGGATGTTCTCCTCGACCTGCTCGACTTCCGGCGTCGACTCGTCGGGCTCATTGTCTTCAGGTTCCATGCGCTGCTCCAATCTCGTTTGCTGGCGGTTCGCAATCTCGTTGCGTCCCCTGGCGTCAGAGCTCGTCCGTCTTCACGCGCGGCATTCCCGAGGGCGTAGCCTCGGCCGCCTCGTCCTCGGCCGTAGCGATCGCATCTTCGCCCGACGAGCGCTCTTCAGGCTCGCGGCGTTCCTGTTCAACCAGTTCTCGCTGCCGGAGCTTCGTGATCCAGTCTCTGAACGTTAGACACCTCCGATGTCTGGGCGTCTCGATTCTCGCACGTCCGGTGCGCCTGCTGGATCCCGTCCCCCGGCAGCTCTTCTTCGCAGGCAGCGCGGAGAGGCTGCTCGGCGCGGCTGACCGCTTCCGGCCCTCATACACCGGCTGGCTAACGGGCGCCCGGGCCCCCCTGCCGAGACCGCGCCGCGACGCACCAGGGACGTATGACGGGGCCCGTACGGCGAGACGGATCGCTCTAATAGGCGGAAGGCGCTACGCTGCGACGCGTGGAGGATTACACCAACAAGTACAAGGGTGAGCAGGTCGAGGTCGCGCTGTTCGGAGGCGAGTACCAGGACGGCGTGCTGACCGCGTATTGCTACGTCGACGATGTCGCGCACATCGAGCTGAACGGGCATATCCTGATCCCGCTTCAGAACATCGCCTCCCTCCACTGCTCGAGCCGGTGCGATGCGCCGGAGCCCGACTGGCCGCCTCAGGGTCTCGCCGAGGACGAGCCGGACGAGCGCGACGACGACGCCTGAGCCGCCTTGAGCCATCGCGTCACCGTCGTGCGGAACCTGGCCAAGGTCTTGCTGGTGTTCGGTGTCCCGGCGGCCGCACTCGGGGCGCTCGGCTGGCGGCTCGGCGACTACCGGCTCGCGCTGCTCTTCGCGGGCTCGATCTTCCTGCTCGCGGCGGTGCTCTACTGGTATTCGGAACGGATCGCGATGGGCATGGTGGGAGCACGCGAGCTCCTGCCGGCCGAGGCGCCGGCGCTCGCCGCCGCGGTCAGCTCGCTCTCGGGGCGGGCCGGCGTGATCCGGCCGCGCATCTACCTGATCCCGGACGGTTACCCCCGCTCGTTGTGTGCCGGCCGCGGGGGTCGCGGCGGGGCTGCCCTCGCTGTGTCGTCGGGGCTGCTCGGTGTGGCGACGCCGGCCGAGCTCCAGGGGATCGTCGCGCACGAGGTGGCGCACCTGCGCAACCGTGACGTGCTGCCACAAACGATCGTCGCGATCATCGCCGCAGCGATCATCGAGTCGTCCCGCCTCGGCGGCTACTTCCAGCGCGGGTTCCTCTTCTTCCTGGGGCCGCTCGCCTCGTCGTTCGTGCACCTCGTGCTCTCGCCCAACCGTGAGTACGAGGCAGACCGGTATGCGGCGGAGCTATGCGACTCGCCGCACGGCGTCGCCGACGCGCTGCTCTGCCTCGAGCAGGCGATGGGCCTCGTCGCGTTCCAGGCAAGCCCGGCGACCGAGCCGCTCTACACGACCGATCCGTTCGCGGACGAGGGTCTGGCGGCGCTCTTCCAGACGCATCCGCCCCTCGGCGAGCGCGTGCGCCGGCTCCGCGAGCTCGATCCGGGCTGGCGCGAGAAGCTGCGCGCGGCGTAAGCCGGATCGATACGACCTCGCCTGGCTCGCGCGGTTCGAGGCGGAGCGCACGCGCCTCGAGAGCGGGGTATAAAGGGTCGGCCGGGGGGGATGAATGTGCGGGTTGGGGGCCGGGGGGCCTTTGCTCTGCCGGGGGTTCCGGCGGGGGGTTCGGGGGCGGGGGGGGGAAGTCCCGAGGCTCACCTGCTCTGGCACGAGTCCCATGGCTGACCTATGAGCCCGGGAGCGATATTTGGTGAGCGTCTCGCCGTTCGCGACGCGCCCGGGACGACGCGACTGGCCGAGTACGAGCTCGGAAGGCGCTCCACCCCGGCTACAAAGCCGCGAAGAGGAAAAGGGCGGCGTCCTACTCTCCCGGGAGATTGCTCTCCGAGTACCATCGGCGCTAGCGGGCTTAACTTCTCTGTTCGGAATGGGAAGAGGTGTTTCCCCGCCGCTATGACCGCCCAACTTGTGAGGTCGTGGAGCAGCCGGCGTGCCTGAAAAAGGCACCGCGCTCACCCTCAAAACTCCATAGCAGCCTTTTGCGAGTTCAAAATCAAGACCTCGAGCAATTAGTACGGGTCCGCTGAACACATTGCTGTGCTTGCACGTCCCGCCTATCAACGTGGTGGTCTCCCACGGCTCTTACTCTCTCTAGGAGATGGGAGGCCTCATCTCGAGGTGGGCTTCCCGCTTAGATGCTTTCAGCGGTTATCCCATCCAGACGTGGCTAATCAGCAGCGCCGTTGGCACGACGACTGATACACCAGAGGTCTGTTCGTCTCGGTCCTCTCGTACTAGAGACGACTCCTCTCAAGCCTCCAACGCCCATGGTGGATAGGGACCGAACTGTCTCGCGACGTTCTGAACCCAGCTCGCGTACCGCTTTAATGGGCGAACAGCCCAACCCTTGGGACCTACTCCAGCCCCAGGATGCGACGAGCCGACATCGAGGTGCCAAACACTTCCGTCGATGTGGACTCTTGGGAAGTATAAGCCTGTTATCCCCGGAGTACCTTTTATCCGTTGAGCGACGGCACGTCCACTAGTTACCGCCGGATCACTAAGGCCGACTTTCGTCCCTGCTCGACATGTCTGTCTCGCAGTCAAGCTCCCTTATGCCTTTACGCTCTACGCACGATTTCCAACCGTGCTGAGGGAACCTTTGCGCGCCTCCGTTACATTTTGGGAGGCGACCGCCCCAGTCAAACTACCCACCAGATACTGTTCCCGCCCCGGATCACGGCAGCGGGTTAGAAGCCCAGAACACGAAGGGTGGTATCCCAAGGTTGGCTCCACGAGAGCTGACGCCCCCGCTTCACAGCCTCCCACCTATCCTGGACAGCGAATCCCAGACTCCAATATCTAGCTGTAGTAAAGGTTCACGGGGTCTTTCCGTCCAACCACGGGTACTCGGCATCTTCACCGAGACTACAATTTCACCGGATCCCTCGAAGAGACAGCGCCCAAGTCGTTACGCCATTCGTGCAGGTCGGAACTTACCCGACAAGGAATTTCGCTGGTTTCTTACCCACAAATATCGATTCGATATTCGGAGCGGAATCGCACTTCCTTTAGATGCGACTCCCTGCATGTCGCCATGCAGACGGGACCATCTCATCACCCTATGTCTAGGGCATCTGGCGTATGGTCTCTGAGGATTCTGATCAGCTCGTGCCTGGGTTTACGCCGGTTCATCGTCTGCATGATCTCGATGATCTCCACAAGACCGTCATGAGTCTTGTGCCGACCGCCGGCCATGAGCTCAACGCAAGAAGCGAACTTCTCGAAGTCGAGCTGCTTGGCTGTTCGAAGCGGATGCTCCCTGAAGAACGGGATGATCCGATCGAGCAGATCCTGACGCCGATGAACCGAGTAGCGGTACAGGTGCTCCCGGTGGTTGTCACGCCGCCGGTTGATGTACACCCTTCCCACTCCAAAGAACTCGCGTAACTCCTCGAGACAGGCAGAGCTGCTTGCGCCCTGCGTCACGACGAAGTCATGCGAGACCTGGTATCCGGTCGTGTAGCCTCTTCGCCCCGCGCGGTGTGGTTGCCGCACGAGACCGATCGAGAAGCATCCTTCTCCGTCTACAAAACCGATCACCCAGCCACGGAACTCAATCAGCCTTTCCTGCTGGTTTTCCGCACCCGTCACGTTGTCACTGTAGACATCACATCGGATGTCCTCAGTAGTGCGGGATACTCGGGTTTTCCAGCATATGGCCAGATGCGCACCGCACCGTTACCGATGCGGGGGGCAACGATTCGCCTGAGACACTGCACATGTCTTTTCCAGGCATGTCACCTTAGGAACGCGACCACACCTATAATACACATGTTATTGAAAATATGATATTTAGTGAAAACACGTAAAAGCCTCCCGAATGGGAGGCCCGTGTCTTTGAAACCCGTAAGTAATTGATTCTAAATGGTGGCCAGAGACGGGATCGAACCGCCGACGCCGGCCTTTTCAGGGCCGCGCTCTACCACTGAGCTATCTGGCCTTGGCTTTGTCAACGCTTCTGTTCGGGGATCGCCAAGGATGCCCGGAGCGTACGTCTGTCGCATCGGCCTTTTCAGGGGAGCTTGCTACCGGCGGGGAACCGGCAACTCAAACGCATTCAAGTATAGCAATCTCTTGCCATTCTCTCCAAGTCGCCGCCGTCGCGCTATTCTTGCTCATATCATTCACGTCAAGGACGCCTCATGCCCCGTCCCACTCAGCTCTTTTGCCGCTCTCCTTCTTTGCCTTACGGCGCTGCATCCGGCCAGCAGCGGCCCAGCCAGCACCCCGCCTCGAATTCTGCGGCCTCCACACCGCGGAGCAGCGCGCCATCCGTGCCTTCAACGCCGCCAAACAGATCCCCTTGAGCTCACCGCTTTCCTTGTCAATATGCCCAAGGGCGGCGATCTCCATATGCACCTTTCCGGCGCCGTCTACGCCGAGACGTTCATCAGAAACGGTGCCACTGACCTGCTCTGCGTCAATCCTGCGAATCACAGCTTCTTCAAGCCGCCCGCCACTACGCGCAGTCTGCCGCCTCAGCCGGTCTGTGGCGAAGGCAACGCCCGCGCCTCCGACGCGTTCAAAGATCAGCGGCTCTACGACGATCTGGTCAACTCCTTCTCGATGCGCAGCTTCGTTCCCAGCGCTGGCGTTAGCGGACACGACCAGTTCTTCGCTACCTTCGGACGCTTCGGCGGGCTCGATAAATCCCATGTGCCCCGAGTGGCTCGACGAGGTGGCCACCCGTGCCGCTGCGCAGAACGAGCAGTACCTCGAGGTCATGGAGACACCCTCTTCTCCGATGTTGCCAAACTCAGTTCTACCATCGCATGGCCTGCCACACCCGTCGATCCGGGATGAACCGGACTGGCGATGCCACGGGCACCACACGCGAGGATCTCAGCAAACTCCGCGATGCCCTGCTTGCCGGTGGTCTGCGCGATGAGGTTGCTATCGACCGCAAGGAGCTCGATGACGCGCTCGA
>CAVURE010000019.1:0-51140 GCA_963743675.1 uncultured Actinomycetota bacterium | reverse complement strand
TCCTAAGGTAGCGAAATTCCTTATCGGTAAGTTCCGACCTGCACGAATGGCGTAACGACTTGGGCGCTGTCTCTTCGAGGGATCCGGTGAAATTGTAGTCTCGGTGAAGATGCCGAGTACCCGTGGTTGGACGGAAAGACCCCGTGAACCTTTACTACAGCTAGATATTGGAGTCTGGGATTCGCTGTCCAGGATAGGTGGGAGGCTATGAAGCGGAGGCGTCAGCTTTCGTGGAGCCAACCTTGGGATACCACCCTTCGTGTTCTGGGCTTCTAACCCGCTGCCGTGATCCGGGGCGGGAACAGTATCTGGTGGGTAGTTTGACTGGGGCGGTCGCCTCCTAAAATGTAACGGAGGCGCGCAAAGGTTCCCTCAGCACGGTTGGAAATCGTGCGCAGAGCGCAAAGGCATAAGGGAGCTTGACTGCGAGACAGACATGTCGAGCAGGGACGAAAGTCGGCCTTAGTGATCCGGCGGTAACTAGTGGACGTGCCGTCGCTCAACGGATAAAAGGTACTCCGGGGATAACAGGCTTATACTTCCCAAGCGTCCATAGCGACGGAAGTGTTTGGCACCTCGATGTCGGCTCGTCGCATCCTGGGGGTGAAGCCGCTCCCAAGGGTTGGGCTGTTCGCCCATTAAAGCGGTACGCGAGCTGGGTTCAGAACGTCGCGAGACAGTTCGGTCCCTATCCACCATGGGCGTTGGAGGCTTGAGAGGAGTCGTCTCTAGTACGAGAGGACCAGACGAACGGACCTCTGGTGTATCAGTTGTCGTGCCAACGGCACTGCTGATTAGCCACGTCTGGACGGGATAACCGCTGAAAGCATCTAAGCGGGAAGCCCACCTCGAGATGAGGCCTCCCATCTCCTAGAGAGAGTAAGAGCCGTGGAAGACCACCACGTCGATAGGCGGGACGTGCAAGCACAGCAATGTGTTCAGCGGACCCGTACTAATTGCTCGAGGTCTTGATTTAGAACTCGCAAACGACTGCTGTGGAGTTTTGAGGGTGAGCGCGGTTCAGTCGCTCGCTCCGCAACGTACGCGGGAGGGGGCAGAGGTCAGGTAGCTCTTCTCACAAGTTGGGCGGTCATAGCGGCGGGGAAACACCTCTTCCCATTCCGAACAGAGAAGTTAAGCCTGCTAGCGCCGATGGTACTCGGGGAGCAATCCCCCGGGAGAGTAGGACGCCGCCCATTTCTTTCGCTTTTGCCGGGGTCGAGCCGTCGGCTCGGGCCCGGCTTTCGCGTGGTCCTGAGACCACGGCTAGGCCGCCCGCAGCTTCTCGCGCCACTCCGGGTCGAGCTCGCGCAGCCGGCGCACGCGCTCGCCGATCGGCGGGTGGGTGACGAAGAGCGCGGCCAGATCCTCGTGAGCGAACGGATTGACCGTGTAGAGCGGCTCGGTCGCCGGGCTCGCCTGGAACGCGACGAGCCCCATCGCGACCTCGAGCCGCAGCAGGCCCGCGGCGAGGCCGTGCGGCGACTCGCAGAGCTTCGACGCGTAGAGATCGGCGGCATACTCGCGATTCGGCGACAGCAGGAGGTGCACGAACGAGGCGGCCAGGGGCCCGAGCACGAACAGGAACGCGCGCTGGAAATACCCGCCGATCCGCGACGACTCGACGATCGCGGCCGCGATCACCGCGGCGATCGTCTGCGTCAGCACGTCGCGGTTGCGGAGATGTGCGAGCTCGTGCGCGACGATCCCCTCGAGCTCTGCCGGCGTTGCCACGCCGAGCAGCCCCGACGAGAGCGCCAGAGCCGAGCCGCCGCGCGCACCCCGGCCCGCCGAGCAGCGCGCGCGGATAGCCGTCCGGGATCACGTAGATGCGGGCGCAACCACGCCGGCGCGGATCGAGAGCGACGCGACCGATCGCGTGGAGCGCCGGCGCCTCGGCGAGCAGGAGCTCACGCGCGCCGACCATCCCCATCCCGATCCGCTCCGCATACCAGTACAGCACCGCGCCGAGCAGGAAGAACGACCCGGCGAACAGCAAGGCGAGCCGGTAGTCGCCGAGTCGCCAACCGACGAAGCCGAGCGCGGCGGCCGGCACGGCGAACACGAGCCAGACCTTGAGCAGGTTGCGCGCGGCCGCGACGCGGGTGCTCACGGGTCAGGCGTCTTCGTCGCGCTCGTCCGGCTCGTCTTCGGCCAGCCCCTGGGGCGGCCAGTCGGGCTCGGGCGCATCGCAGCGGCTCGAGCAGTGGAGCGAGGCGATGTTCTGGAGCGGGATCAGGATATGCCCGTTCAGCTCGATGTGCGCGACGTCGTCGACGTAGCAGTACGCGGTCAGCACGCCGTCCTGGTACTCGCCGCCGAAGAGTGCGACCTCGACCTGCTCACCCTTGTACTTGTTCGTGTAGTCCTCCACGGCTCGAGTCTAGCCACCGGATACGACCCGCCTCGACCGCGTAGAGATCGACGTCGCAGTTTCCGGCATTCACCCAGATTCCAGCCTCTTCGGCCGCCGACCACGACGGCCCTGATCGGGCCGCCGTGCGTGACCACGAGCGCCCGTCCGATGCGCCGATCTCGAGCAGCGCCTCGAGCACACGCGCGACCCATCGCGTCGAGCTCCTCGCCGCTCGTCCAGCCGGTCCCGCCGGCGCGCCGGCGCTCCATCGCCTCCGGATACAGCCGCTCGATCTCCGGCGTCGTCAGTCCCGACCACTCGCCGACGTCGACCTCGCGCAAGCGCGCGTCGAGCGCGACCGGAAGCCCGAGCCGCGCCCCGACGATCTCCGCGGTCTCGCGGGCGCGAGCGAGATCGGAGCTGTAGATCGCCTCGATTCCAGCGCTCGGCGAGCGACTCCCCGAGCGCGCGCGCCTCGGCGCGCCCGCGGTCGTTCAGCGGCGGGTCGGCATGGCCCTGCCAGCGCCGCTCGGCATTCCAGTCGGTCTGCCCGTGCCGGGCAAGGAAGAGCGTCGTCATCGCCGCCGCTAACGTAGCCGCCGATGGATCTGGGCCTCGAGGACAAGGTGTGCGTCGTCACCGGCTCGACCGAGGGGATCGGGCTCGAGGCCGTGCGGCTGCTCCAGGCCGAGGGCGCGCGCGTCGCCGGCTCGAGCCGGCGCGCCGAGGGCGCGGGCGACCTCCACGTCGCCGCCGATCTCGCCAGGCCCGGGCGAGCCGCAGCGCGTGATCGCGACCGCGCTCGAGGCTTTCGGCCGCATCGACTGCCTCGTCAACAACCTGGGCTGGGCCGAGATCCACCGCTTCGACGAGCTCACCGAGGAGATCTGGAAGCGCTCGTGGCAGCTCAACCTGATGAGCGCGGTGCGCGCAACCCAGGCCGTCCTCCCGGCATGCGCGAGCGCGGCGCCGGTTCGATCGTCAACGTCTCCTCGACAGCGGCGAAGCGGCCCTCAGCCGGAATGCCCGAGTACTCCGTGATGAAGGCCGCCATGCTCTCGTTCTCGCGCCTCGTCGCCGACCTGCATGCGAAGGACGGAATCCGCTGCAACGCCGTGACGCCCGGCCCGACGGCCACGCCGGCCTGGCTCGGCGACGGCGGCCTCGCAGACCAGCAGGGCGCTCGGGACGAGATCCTCGCCAAGGTCGGCGCCGGCCGGCCGCTCGGCCGGCTTGCCACCCCGGCGGAGATCGCCGAACGTGATCGTCTTCCTCTGCTCCGACCGCGCAAGCTACGTCACCGGAGCGGCCTGGAGCGTCGACGGCGGCACCGTCCCGATCATCATCTGACCTTCGCCGGCCGCCGTGAACCGCACGATCCTCTGGGACTTCGACGGCACGCTCGCACACAGACCGGGGATGTGGCGCGGCTGCCTCGTCGAGACCCTCGATGAACATGCTCCCGGGCACGGGATCGATCCCGAAGAGCTCCGTCCGTTCCTGCGCAACGGCTTTCCCTGGCACACCCCCGACATTCCGCACCCGGAGCTCTCCGAGCCCGACGGGTGGTGGGCTCACGTCGAGGCGACACTTGCCGCCGCCTACGAGGGAGCCGGGATCGACACGCGCCGCGCGGCCGAGCTCGCCGGCCAGGTGCGAGAGCGCTACGTCGACCCGACCCGCGTCTGGGAGCTCTTCCCCGACACGCGGCCCGTGCTCGAGCAGCTCCGCGAGGAGGGCTGGCGCCACGTCGTACTCTCGAATCACGTTCCCGAGCTGCCGGCGATCGCCGAGGGGCTCGGCCTCGCCTCCCTCGTCGACCACGTCGTGACCTCCGCCGTCATCGGCTACGAGAAGCCTCACCCGGAGGCCTTCCGGCTCACGCTCGAGCTCTGCGGCGCACCCGAGGAGATCTGGATGGTCGGCGACAATCCCGTTGCCGACGTCGCCGGCGCCGAGGCGGTCGGGATCCGGGCGGTGCTCGTCCGGACCGAGGACGACGCCGCAAAGTGGACTGCCACCGATCTCTATGAGGCCGCCGCAATCATTACCGGCAACCCGAGCGCATAGTCCGGATCGCTGAGCTCAGGTCACTGACCCTGACCGCACTCGCACCCCCGCCCCTTAGGGTGGGGCCGCATCCCACCGCCCTCGAAGGGCGACGCTACTCCGGTCCGGCGGCCGGAACTGTCGCGCGACTGTGACAGTTGACCGAAATCCACCGAACGGTGCCGGACGTTCAGGCCACGCGACGAGGAACCGATTCACCCGGTCCCTCACCGTCAGCCCTGACTCGGAGACCGCGTTTCCCGGCCGGCGGGGCGAGCTAGGCCGGCGGCACGGATACGCTGCCCTCATGCGCCAGCAGAGCGAAATTCGGACGCCCACCTTCGAGGAGCGGATCCGCCAAAGCGAGCAGGAATGGCTGTCGCCGCTCGCAATCCGCTCATACGAGACTCGTGGCCGGCTTCGGCCCGAGCCGGAGTCCGACGTCCGCACGCCCTTCCAGCGCGACCGCGACCGGATCGTCCATTCCAAGCCGTTTCGGCGGCTGAAGGGGAAGACGCAGGTCTTCATCGACCCGGCCGGCGACCACTACCGCACGCGGATGACCCATACGCTCGAGACGACCGGCATCGCCCGGGTCGTCGCCCGCGCGCTCCGGCTCAACGAGGATCTCGTCGAGGCAATCGGCCTCGGGCACGACACGGGCCACACGCCGTTCGGGCACGCCGGGGAGTCGGCGCTCGACGCGGAGCTCGCTGGGCGCAACGGCGGCCATTTCCGCCACAACGAGCAGTCGCTCAGGATCGCCGAACGGCTGAACCTCACCCACGAGGTGCGGAACGGAATCCTCACGCACACGGGCGAACACGAGCCGGAGACGCTCGAGGGAAAGATCGTCCGCATCGTCGATCGCGTCGCCTACATCAACCACGACATCGACGACGCGATCCGCTACGGCATCCTCGCCGAGTCCGACCTCCCGCACGAGGAGATCGAGATCCTGGGCCCGACAGGCTCGAAGCGCATCGACCGGCTCGTCCACGACCTGATCGAGAGCTCTGCCCGCGAGGGCGACATCGTCCAGAGCGAGGAGATCGGCACCGCGATGCTCGCGCTCCGCGCGTTCATGTTCGACCGCGTCTATCTCGGCCCCGACACGCGCGCCGAGCACGCACGGGCCGGCGCGACGATCCATGCGATCTTCGAGGCGCTCGCTGCGCGTGGCGACTCGCCCGAGCGAGATCACCGAGTTCATCTCGGGGATGACCGACCGGTTCGCGCTCGACTACGCTGCCCGGCTTTAGATGGCCCGGATCAAGGACAGCACCGTCGAAGCAGTACGCCAGCGCTCGGACTTCGTCGCGATCGTGGAAGAGCGCACGCCGCTGCGCAAATCGGGCTCGCGATTCGTCGGCCGCTGCCCGTTCCACGAGGAGCGGACCCCGAGCTTCTCGGTCAACCCTGTCGACAAGCTCTACCACTGCCACGGCTGCCACAAGGGCGGCGACATGATCGGCTTCGTCCGCGACACCCAGGCGCTCGATTTCGTCGGCGCGATCGAGTGGCTCGCAAGCCGCGCCGGGATCGTGCCCGAGTACGAGGACGCGTCGCCCGCCGACGACGCGCGCCGTAACCGCCGCAAGCGCCTCCTGTCGCTGCTCGACAACGCCGCCAAGTTCTACGAGCGCTACCTCTGGGACTCGCCGGCCGGCTCGTTCGCGCGCGACTACCTCGCCGGACGCGGTCTCGGCGAGCCGATCTGCCGGGAGTTCCGCCTCGGGCTCGCGATCGGCGGCACCGCCGTCGCGCGGGGCGCGCGGGAGAAGGGCTATCACGGTCGAGGAGATCCGCGCGGCGGGCCTCGCGCGGCAGAACGGCCACGACTACTTCGAGCAGCGGCTTGTCTTCCCGCTCGCCGACGCCCGCGGCGCGGTGCTCGGATTCCAGGCGCGGCGGCTCCACGAGAACGACCCGCTGAAGGCCAAGTACGTCAACACGCCCGAGTCGGAGCTCTTCACGAAAGGCGCCGTCGTCTATGGGCTCGACAAGGCGCGCGCCACGATCGCGCGTGAGGACCGTGCCTACGTCGTCGAGGGCAACACCGACGTGATCGCCCTCCGGCAGGCCGGAGTCGAGCCGGTCGTCGCCTGTATGGGGACGGCGCTGACCGAGCAGCAGCTTCGCGAGCTGGGGTGGCTGACGAAGAAGCTCTGGCTCGCGTTCGACGGCGATGCAGCCGGCCAGGCCGCGACCCTCCGTGGAATGGATCTCGCTGACCGCCAGGGGTTCGACGTGAAGGTGGTCGCACTCCCGGCGGGGGTCGATCCCGCCGACGACCCGGCCGGGTTCGTCGCCCGACTGGCGACGGCGCTCCCATACGACCTCCACCGCACCCAGGTCGAGGCCCGCGGCAACGACGACCGCGAATCGGCGCGGCGAGCCGTCACGGAGTTTCTGAACGGCCGCCCCGAATCGCTTCACCGCAAGGCGGCCTGGACGTGGGCGAACGACTTCTTCGGGATGTCCGATCCAGATCCGCGGCGGTGGAACCGCCGCCGCGGCAGCAGCCCCGTCACCGCGCCTGAGCGGCGTCGGCGACCGCCTCGAGCGTGGCGCGCTCGCTGGCGTGATCGCGCACCGGAGTCTCGTGCCGATCCTGGCCGAGGTCACCGCGGAGCACTTCCACGACGAAACGAACCGGGCGCTGCGTGCGCATCTCGTCGACGGAACTCCGGCCGAGGGCGAGGTGCTCGCCTTGCTCGCCGAGCTCGACGCGTGGGCGCCCGAAGAAGGGATTACGAAGACGACCGCCGAGGAGTACCTCTGGAGGCTCCGCGAGCGCGAGGTCTGGAGCGAGTTGCGGCAGGCCCCGCCGGAACGGACGAAGGCGCTCCGTGAAAAGCTCGCTCGCATCCAAGAGGCGGTGTCCGGTCTCGAAACGGAGACGGCGCCGGAGTAGCCGGCGCCGTCTTCCCCCGCTACAGGGCGATGTGCGGTCTCTTCTACGGCTTGCGAAGCGCCTGAACTGCATGCCGGGCCTGCCCGGTGGCCTGCCGGATCTCCTTGATCGTCTGCCGGTCGGCGACGACGGAGGACTTGATCAGTGCCCTCAGCCCCGTGACGTTCGCCGCGTGGGCGGCCTGGAGGTCGGATTTCAGCTGGGAGAGGTCCGTGCGGATCGGCGGTAGGTAGCTAGCTACATCGACGCGGAACTTCTTCACGTCGGCGCGGACGGCGGGTTTGTTGCCGGCAGTCGCGTCGGTGGTCACGCTCGAGAGATCGGCGATCAGCGCGGTGTGCGCTGCGGTGACGTCGCTCGTGAGCTGCGTCACATCCGCCTGAACGGCGGATGCCGGATCGGCCGAGGCGAGCCCGGGGACGAGTCCGGCCACGAGGGCGGCCAGGGCGGTCACGGACACGGTTGCGAGCAGGGTCTTGAGCTTCATCGCAGGCTCCTCGAGGGGATCGGGACGGTTGCAGCATCGACCGGCTCCGTCAGCCCGGGATTCGGCGATCGTAAAGCCCGCGTAAAGCGTCACGTGGCCGCGAGTTGTGCCAAACTGCGGAGGTGCGGCGCTGGCTAACGCTTCTCGTCTGTCTTTGTGTGCTCTCTGCGGTGGCGGTCGCCTCGGCGAAGCCCTCGCCGCTCACCGGCGTGTACGAGACGAAGATCAAGTCGGGCAACGCCCAGCTCGTCGGCACCTGGCAGATCAGCTTCACGGGAGCGGGGAGCTACGTCGTCTCGAAGGAACCGGAGACGAAGGTGCTCCTGATCGGAGGCAACTCATCGATTTCCGGGAACGCCCTCACCCTGGTCGACAAGACCGGCCCGATCTCGTGCACCGGCGCGAAGGCGACCGGCAAGTACACCTGGAGTCTCTCGGGCAAGACGCTGAAGTTCACCAAGGTCGAGGACAACTGCTCCGGTCGTCCCGAGGTGCTCACCACCTCGTCCTGGTCGAAGATTCGCTGACCGCGGGCGAACCGGGAACGCGATCCCGGCGAATCCTTCGCAACACGAGCGAAAGGGCGCCATGGGATTCGACCTGATCACGCCGATGCATCTGCTGTTCCTTGCCATTGCCGGTCTGCTGTTGTTCGGCCCGAAGCGCCTGCCGGACATGGGTCGCTCGCTCGGGACGGGCATCCGCGAGTTCAAGAGCAGCGTGACGGGACTCGGCGGCATCGGCGGCTCGGTCACAGGGGCCGACGAGCCGGCGTACGCGCCCGCGGCGCTGCCGGTCGCGCCGCCCGACGGCGATCCAAACTAGCTCCCGTGTAGCTGCCCGTTCGGCCCGACGGAGAAGCTCGGCAGGCCGAAGCGGTTCGAGAGGACCTCCGGCAGGGTCTCCCAGTCGACGGCGGTGAGCGTGAAGCCCGCCGGTGTCTCCTCGCGGATCGCCAGGCCGTCCCAATCGCGGAGCATCTCCCGGCGACCGTCCGCCGCCTGCAGCCCGACGACCACGCTCGTCACGAACGGCGAGCGTGGGTGCGTCGAGGTGTACCAGTTGCTCGTTTCCAGATCGACGAACGGTGAGGGCCGCGGCAGGAAGCTGTAGAGGTCTGTCCACTCGCCGTCGCCGGCGTTCTGGAGCACGAGCTCGGCTCCGATTTCGACGATCCGGTAGCGCCAGCCGGCCTGGGCTCGAATCTCCCCGACGCGGAACGGGAGCGGCTCGAGCGGGCTCCCTAGCCCGAACCCGACGTCGGCGAGCCACTCGGAGCCCTCCGCCCGAACTTTCAGGAGCAGTGGGTGCGGGGCCTCGTCTCGCCGGCAGCGGCACGGACGAGCGGTCGCGCGAGGAGCGGCTCGACCTCGGCCCCGAGCGCTTCCAACCCCGCCTTCAGGAGCAGGTTCTGCTCGAAGCAGTAGCCGCCGCGCCGGTCGGTCACGAGCTTGCGCTCGATGTCCTCGGCGACGAGTGACACCGGGATTCCGCGATACGGATCGAGGGCCTCGAACGGAATCGTGGTGAGGTGCGCCCGATGCACCTCCGCGATGCTCGGCCGCCCGCTCAGGCCGATCCGCTCGAGGTACGCGTCGAGGTCGACCACGACGGAAACCTAACGGGCGAGGCAGGCACGGCGTCCCGAGGGAGTCACGCGCGTGCGCTTGACGGCAGGGTCTGAGGCGCCGGTCCCGGCGCGTGGTAGTACTTGCGCTCATGGGCTCGATCCGCGCGGTCGAGGCGGCTGTGGCGCGGCGATGGGGGATGTTGACGGCGCTTGCCGCCTACGGCCTGATCGCTTTTCTCTACTTCGGACTGCCCGTCGCAGCGCATCCCGGCCGGATCGCGGTCGGCAATCAGAGCGACCCGAAGCTGTTCATCTGGATGCTGGCGTGGTGGCCGCACGCGATCGCGCATGGCCTGAACCCGATCTTTACCCGCGCGATCTGGGCGCCCTCGGGATACAACCTCGCCTGGGCCACGTCGATCCCGCTGCTCGGGCTCGTGCTCGCACCCCTGACTGCGGTCGCCGGCCCGGTGGTCGCCTTCAATGTGGCGGCGGTGCTCCTGCCGGCGCTCGCCGCCTGGACGGCCTTTTTGCTTTGCCGGTATGTGACGCGTTCGTTCTGGCCGTCGCTGCTCGGCGGATACCTGTTCGGCTTCACGAGCTACATGCTCGGACAGGAGGAAGGGCATCTGCATCTCGTTGCGGTCTGCCTGGTTCCGCTCGTTGCGCTCGTCGTCCTGCGCGCGGTGCGCGGCGAGCTGAGCGGCCGGGGCGTCGCCGTCCGCCTGGGGGTCCTGCTGGCGGCGCAAATCCTGGTCTCGACGGAAGTGCTGGCCACGTTGACGATCTCGCTCTGCCTGGCGTGGCTGTTCGCGCTGGCGCTCCTCCCGGCGGCCCGGCGAGCCCTTCGCTCTCTCGTCGTGCCGGTCCTGGCCGCCTACGCGCTCGCGGCCGCGATCGCGAGCCCGTTCCTCTACTACCTCGTCACCGACCTTCCGACCGGGGCCGTCGCCTCCACGCCCGGATTCTTCGTCGCGGACGCGGTGAACCTCGTCGTGCCGACGCGGACGGTCGCGCTCGGCGGGTCGTCGTCGACGCACATCACCGCACATTTCCTCGGGAACGAGCTCGAACAGACGGCATACCTGGGAATCCCGCTCATCCTGCTGCTTTGCGCGTTCTTCATCATGCGCCGCCGCGATCCCGTAGCGCGCTTCCTCTTCGCCTGTCTCGCCGCCGCGATCGTGCTTGCGTTCGGCAGCCAGTTGCACGTGAACGGTCACGCGCTGATGCGACTCCCCTGGACGCTCGTAGCCGGCCTCCCGATCCTCGACAACGTCTACCCGGAGCGGTTCACGCTCTACTCGACACTGGTCGCGTCGGTGGTCGTCGCGCTCTGGTCGGCAACCGGCGGCGTGGCGCAGTGGTTCAGGCTCGGTCTCGTGGCCCTCGTGCTCGCCTCGCTCGCGCCGAACGTTTTTGCCGGTAAGCACCTCTGGGATGAGCGGCTCGAGATCCCGCACTTCGTCGCCGTCGACGATGCCGCCCGCTGCTTCGGTCGCGGCGACAACGTCCTCATCCTGCCCTACGGCTACCAGGGAAACTCGACGCTCTGGCAGGCACTCAGCGGCTTCCGGTTCCGGATGCCCGGCGGCGAGATCGGCTACATCCCGCCGTCGTTTCGGGTCGGGATCGTCGACACGCTGCGCTTCGACGGCGTGCCGCCGGGCGGAGGTCGTGATGTGGTGACCTTCGCCCAGGACAAGGACGTCGGCACGATCCTCGTCGACCCACGCGACCCGCAGCCCTGGTCGAGCCTTCTCGCCTACGCGGGCTCCCCAAAACGCGTCGGCGGCCTCCTCCTGTACCGGATCGGCGACGACGGCAAGTCCTTTCCCGGCTGCTGAGCCCTGTTGCCGCGCCTCGGCCCATGTCCCAAAGGGGCTCGAGTGGGCGGGTGTAAGTGAGCCGGGCGAGGGCCACGGGATGAAACCGTCACCCGGCTCGAGCGACGTTTGGAGGGGCGGCGCGCCCGCGCTCGCAGCTCCAGCCCGCTTGCCGGTCTGATCGGCGGCACCACGGATCGCCTTTATAGCCGCGCCGTTACCTAAAACATCTCTCGCCGGGTCTGAAAGCGCGGGAGGGAGTCGGCGGACAGTAACGGCCGTCTCCCTCCCAAAGGGGCCTTGCGGGCGACCGCGCGGCAGGCTCAACGCGGCGCCCACAAAGGGGAATGGCCCCTAACCGCGCAGAGTAGGACCGCCAGATGAGGGTTGCATGAGCGGCTGTCCCGAATCCATCGATGCGGACCTTCGCCGAGTCTCGCCGGGCCGCTGCGATGCCAGCGCTGCAAGAGCTAGCCGCCGTCTCCCACCCACGATCGTCGGTCTAGCTGTTCGAAGTCGACATCATTCGTTCGGCCCATACCCGGCCGAAACCGGGGAGCGGCGGGATAGCTCCCACGGAATTAGCCCGATCGGGTCAGGCGCGAGTTCGGCCAGCCTCGGCACGGTGAACGGTGGTCGGGCGACGGCCTCATCCCCGTTGTCCGTCGCCCGACCATTCAGCCGCGCAGCCCATGCGCGACCGAAGCCGGCCTCGGATGGTGGCGATTCGACAGGTGCGACGACGTAAGCGATGTCCGCTGGTGGCTCTTCGGGACATGCACCTCCAGGCAAGAGCAGCGAAAGCGAGGGCTGGTGAACAGCCCGGCCCGCCGGCTTGACATCTCTCCGTGGACGCGGTCTACTCCGCGTATGGGGCTGGGCGAGAAGTGAGGGGTCGCGCGCTCGTCCTCGCTGCGATTTGCGCCGTACTTCTCGCCCCGACGGCAGGAGCCGACGAGCGCAAGCCGATACACATCAGCGGACTCATGCCGGACGGCTGGACGATGACTACATCAAACGGCGAGTTCGACCTGCAACATCGATACCCGAACATCGAGAAGGGAAGCGTCTACTGCATCGGCGTGATCATGCTCGGCCACGAGTCCGACTCGTCGTTTGTTCGCGGCGAGAACCGATGGTGGGACAAACTCGCCTGCGGTGGCCGCACGACCTCCGGAAAGAAGTTCGCCGCGATCGTCGACGCAAAGGGCCCAGGCACCTGGATCATGTACCGGCTCATCGGCGCATCCATGACGGACCTCCTGCACTAACGATCCGGCGCCGTCCCGGCGGCGCTCTGGACGCGCGGCTCTTCGTAAAGGTCGTCAGTTCGTAGCGCCCCCTGGTAGCAAGTCTGGTCGCGCGTTGGCCGGTCCGGAAACGGGGAGGCCTTCGTTTTGGCTCGCTTGCACCCTAGAGGCAGCTCCCCGGTTAAGACCCGCCCCGACTTCTCGAGGTCGCGGATATCAGCCCCGACAAGCGCGATGAGTTGTTGACGACACAGGCGTTTCGGCGGGCTTCGCATCGGGACAGAAGCGACCGTGCAACCGAACTGGACCCGGAACCGATCGCATCACGCTCGGCGGGCACCCGCTTGGTGCCCGCCGAGGTTGCGCGTAGGGCAACTCTCAGGATTCCATTGAGGCGTGGCCGGGCGGCTTGAGAGTTCGCCAGCGCCGATGCGCGACCCGGCCCGCACGGGGAAGATCGACCGACACGCGCCGCGCCCTACAGCTGGTCGTTTCGGACAGTGCCGGGCTGGACCTTCGTCCAGTCTCACCGTAGACGCGAATATCTACCCTCGGCGCAGGGATCGGGGTAAGCGGGAGACAGCGGGGGACGATGCTCTGCGGCGTGTCGTCTCCCGCTGCTTTGTCGTGCTCGCACGCGTGACTCGCCAGTGCGCGGGCGTAGGCTTTCAAGCCTCTGGCCGCCGTCCCGCACCGCCCCTCAAGGCCGGGCGACGGTTTCTTTCCCGTTGCTGTCGTCCGGCTCATCAACCTTCATGAACTCGGCCAATACGGTCCGCGGCGCTCGGGAGGGAGGTAGTCGGCCCCCGCTGGCACCGCCCCCTCCCGAGCCGTTGCCGAGCGGCGGCAGGGAGACGGCGCCGCCGCTCGGCTCGCTCGTTACCCAAGATTTGGGGACCGGAGTATGGTCAGTGTCGCCGCCCGACCGCTCTCCTCGTCGATGTGGGCGAAGCGCTTGTTTCGGATTGTGGTGAGGAGGTCGTGAATCTCGGCGAATGTGGGTCGGAAGGCCGGAATACATCGCGGTCCAGCCGTAAATCCTGGTGGTCCATTCTGTCTACGAATGGGCGCGCGTACGCCACTGAGAGCGCGGTCCGGAGCGCCCCTCGGACATGGACGTCATCCGTCGTGCCGAGCGCATCGGCCGCCGCTCGCGCCTCGAGCATGTCGTCCTCGGCGAAAAGAAGGCGAGCGTCTCCTTCTCGAGTCGGTTGCGTTCTGAGATGTCCACGCGGGCCGACGGTACAAAATCCGGTACAAAAAGGGCGCCTCGCTGGTGGGGCGCCCTTACTTTTGGTTCTACGAAGCGCTTCAGGTAGCTCCCCGGGTTGGACTCGAACCAACAACCCTTCGGTTAACAGCTCGCCCGCATGGCATCACGACAGGCCTAACACGTGGTTTCAAGCCGTTCTAGGTCGCGCCGAAACCGCCCAGGTTAGGTGAGGTTGGTAGCAAATCTGGTAGCAAGTCCCCACGGGCCGGGTTGCGCATCGGCGCTGGCGAACTCTCAAGCCGCAAGGCCCGCTGAGATGAGCGGGTAGGAGAGGCCAGCCGCGCAGCGAACACCGAGCCGATGGAGGAAGAAACCCGCCTGGAGCGGTGGTTCGAGCGCGCCTTAGCGCGTGCCGAGACGCCCCGCGGCGGTGCCATGGTCATTGCCTCGGTCACGACCATCGCGACGGTCGGCTTCGGTCTGGCGATGACCGCGATCGACCACAAGAACTTCCGCACGGTTGGCGAGGGCCTGTGGTGGTCAGTCCAGACGGTCACCACCGTGGGATATGGCGACATTGTCCCGACCAACCCCGCGGGGCGGATCGTGGCCGCGCTCGTGATGCTGCTGGGCCTCGCCTTCCTCTCAGTGATCACGGCGGCGATCACAAGCTCGTTCGTGTCGCGGGCGACCGAGGAGCGAGTAAAGCGAACCGGTACCCGCGCTGGCCCGGCGACCACCGACGACGTCCGCGACATCAACGCGCGCCTTGACCTTCTGGAGGCACTTCTGCGCGAACGGTCTTAGGGCTCTTTCGGCGGGCCGGGTTGCGCAAAGCGGCGACCTCTCAAGCCGCCCGGCCCGACTTAACTAGGACTGAGCAGGAAGACGGGTGGGAGACGGTGCGTGCGATCCGTCTCCCACCCGAGGGAGCTTACGGGAAACCGAGCGGCAGGCTCAACGCGGCGCCCGCAAGGCACGCGCAGAGTAGGACGGGCCAGATGAGGGCTCGATGAGCGGCCCGACTTAACCGGTTTGCACGATTGCCAACCACTGCGCGCGGCTGAGACCATCGGCCGGCGAGGAGATCCAGCACTGCGGAGCCTCGGTATCCCCTGTGAGAAGCCCACGGATCTCCTCGCACCCCTTTAGCTGTCCGAACTCGACATCAACCGTTCGGCCCACGCGCGGACCGGCGTGACGAGCTTCGCACGGGCCTTCCGTCACACCGCTGACCCTGCGGATACATGGCTCAGCCCCCGGCGTTGGTACGGGGTTCCTACCCCTGGGGGAGCCGTGGTTTCGCCCGAGCCCGTAGGAGCGACGTACTTGACTCCTCCCGCGCTGAGTTTGACGTCCATCATCGGGTTCGCTGGGCCGACGAGCCGTCGTCGGCCAGGTTGACCGAATCGACCGCGACGGTCGTGAACTCGAATCTGACTGCTGTCCCCGTTCGCGAGTTGCACTGCTGAGAACCGCACCTGCGTTTGTCCTGCCCGCCAGGAGGTTCTCGAAGAGCGACTCGGTTGTGGAACTCAGGTTCGTCGTGAACTCGAGGTCTGTCAAGGTGACTTTGCCAGCGCCCGCGCCTGTGCCCGGCTCCGGCGATGCTCGTAGCTTGCGACCCGGCGAAGTTCCACGCGTAGACGTTGAACGGGTCGTTGCACGACGGGCCCGGGCCATCTTGCGACTCCCCTACGGGCTGGTCACCGCAGCCCGTGCCGCCGAACTCGATCGTCGCAATCACGTTCGACGCGGGGGATCGGCGCTGGGTCACCTGGCGTTCCCTGCGCGCCTTGCGGCGCCGGGGCGCTGTCGCGCCCTGCGCCGCGCGCTGGTCGCTCCCTGGTCACCGGCCGCGCCGGTCGCGCCTTGCGGGCCGGTGGGCCCGGTCTGGTCCCAGGAAACCGCGGTCTGTCCCTTCGCACACGACGCACTGCTGTCGATGATGTTCAACGGCGTCCCATTCTTCGTGGTCGACCCGTCTGCCGAGTAACAACCCTCGATGACACCACCGCTCGGAATGCTTGCCTGCACGACAGTCGCGATCGCACCGACCCCAACAACGACCACGCAAAGCGCCGACAAGCAGACGCATGTTCCGAACTCGCGGAAACCGCATCACGCTCCCCTTCCCCTTGAGCCCCGCCAAAGCCGCCCTGCCAACAGAATGGCTGAGGACCACCCAGTCTCTCGCACTGCAGAGCCCTAGTCAACCGCGACACGGCTGCTCGACGCCTACAGGCAGAAGGCGGCGATCTCGGCCGAGGACGAGGACGGCGAGGCTTGGTGATGACTCCGCGGGAGAGCCATCGAAGCTCTCCGGGTTCGGCAGGAAGGCGTTGAAGAAGGCCGCGAGCATCGACGAGACGTTCCGCGTCTGGCACGGACTCCGACACACAGCGCTCACCGAGACGGCGGAGGCGGGCATCCCGGCGATGTTTGTCCAGGCAAAAGCTGGGCACGCGCAAGGCTCAACAACGGAGCGGTACCTGCACGCGCACTGGACGGCGTTCCCTGAGGCCGGAGACACTCGCTGAGGCGCGTCTCGTCGCGGTCAGTCCGAGTCGAGCCTGACCCGTAGCTCACGGGCTTCGCGTTCGAAGCGGTGGCGCTGGGATTCGCACAGCGTCACCGCTTCGGCGAGCCTTTCGTCTGGGAAGAGATTGCGCGACCAGCCGATGCCCTTCCCGACGGTGGTGATGAATGAGGCTGAGCGACCGCTGTCCTTCTCGGTGTGCGCGTATCGGGAGTCCCTCGATCTCGAGGAGATAGTCGTGGAAATCCACGCCAGGCTCTCCTCGGTTGGCCGGTAATCGTCGCGACTGAGCGTGTGAAACGAGCTGCTCGTGAACGCTCGCGCGAATGCGACCGAGAGTCCCGTCTCGAGAGCCCATCGGAGATGCGGCTTTCCTACCTCGGCCATTCTCTGCAGCTCGATCCCGGCTGTGCGAGCCTCGAGCATGTCGCTCCGGCCGGCGAAGAGGAGCGCGGTGGCTGCTTCTCGAGACGGCTGCGATCGGACACGTGCATCGAGGCCATTGGTAGCAAGTTTGGTAGCACGTTGGCTGCTTCGGAAACGCGCGGCCTTCGTTTTGGCTCGCTCATATCGATGCAGAGGCTCCCCGGGTTGGACTCGAACCAACAACCCTTCGGTTAACAGCCGAATGCTCTGCCAATTGAGCTACCGGGGATCGCTGCAGCGGGCCATTGTAGCCCGCAGCGTTCCGGCATGCCGCTCCAGACCGGAGGTGCCGGGCAGCGTCGTATCCGGTCGGGCTGTGCGCTCGAATGGCTATTGTTCGGGCGATGAGCCCGATTGCGATCGTCCTCCTGGCTCGCCGCGATCGCGATCGTGGCCGCTGCGAGTGGCCGCGGTCTCGCGAGCGCTTCGGCGGCGACGGGCGTCGGCCTGCGGGAACGGAAGCGCCGCAAGGCGCAAGACGAACCTCCGCGTCGTGCATCCCGGATCACGAGGAGTTCGCCCGCTCGGTCGAGCGCGACCTCGCGGCGCTGCCGACGATCGACGAGCAGGACGCGAAGCGCCGCTAGCGCTGCGCGACGCTAGCCGGACGATGACCGTGCGGCGCAGCGTGGACGTGTTCGGCTTGATCGGCGCCACGTCCTCCATGTTCTTCAGCTCCTGGTAGTCGGAGGCGGTGACGATCAGGAGGTGCCGGCCCGGCGAGGCCGGGAGCGTCGAGCCGGCCGTGCTGAAGCGCTCGATCGACGCTGTGGCCGTCGAGCGTCGCCTGGATCGACTCGGGGTCGACGCCGGCGCCGCCGTCGGCGATCGAGACCGTGACCGTCGCCGTCGGTCGTCGAGACGACGCTGGATCTGCGGCGGCGTCGTGTCGTTCATCCAGAAGCGGAACGTGAACGGGCCCGGCGCGCGGTCGCCGAGCGCGTGTCGAAGACGATCTCGTAGGTGCCGGGCGCGGGCAGGATCGCGCCCGGCGACCGGGCCGCGCCTCGCCGAAGCTGCTCGAGGTACGGGTTGATGTCGGTCGGGAGCCCGGGGAAGCCGACGAGGTGGTTCTCGTCGCCGGCGAAGACGACGTGCGGCACCGCGCGGCCCGAGAGCACCGCGACGCCGAAGTTCGCGATCGGCTTGCGTCACGTGCACGAGGTAGCCGACCTCGGGCCCCGGGTACGTGCGTGTCGCCGCCGGTCGGGTAGCGGTAGCGGACGACCTTGCTCGGCGCCGCCGACGGTCGTCGCCGTGGTAGGTGCCGGGGTGCGTCAGCGTCGTCGCCGGCTCGCTGCGCGAGCTGCGGATGGTCGACCTCGACCCAGAACGGGATGCGGCGCGTGTCGGCGTCCGCGCGTGAGGACGACGAACCCGGTGACGTCGCCGTTCGCGGCCGCCGGCGGTCGACGGTCGCCGTGCACGTCGAGCTGTGCCGGGCACCGTGACGCGTCGGTCGGACCGTGACGGTGACGCCGCGGCGCGCGTTCTGCAGCGGCGCGGTGACCGTCCAGGTGCCGGCGCCGCCGCCCGCGTCGGTCGAGGTCGACCGGCACCGTGCCGCCGTTGACCGGGAACGAGACCGAGGTCGGCGCCGCGAAGAGCAGCGGGTTGTCGGCGCGGACGAGGTCGATCGAGCCCGCCGCCCTCGCGGAGCACCGAGACCTCGCTGGCCGGAGTCGTCGCGCACGGGGTCGCCCGTCTGGACGAGCGCCGACTTGATCTCCGCGACCGTCCAGGTCGGGTGGCGCTGCATCAGCAGCGCGGCCGCGCCGGAGACCTGCGGCGCCGCCATGCTCGTCCCGACATCGCGCCGTACGGGCCCGCCTGGTTCACCGGCAGCGACGAGGTGATCGCGACGCCGGGCGCGCTCGACGTCCGGCTTCAGCTGGAGCGAGACCGGGGTCGGGCCGCCCGAGGAGAAGTCGGCGATCGTGCCGTCGAGCGTCGTCGCGGCGACCGTGATCGCGTCGGGCGCGTTCGCGGGCGAGCTGATCGAGCCGTAGCCGTACTGGTCGAACTGGTTGTCGGCGGCGATCACCGGGACGACGCCCGCCTGCGCGGCGGCGTCGATCGCGTGCACGACGAAGTCGCGCTGCGGCGAGATCTCGGGCTCGCCGAGCGAGAGGTTGATCACGTTCATCCCGTCGGCGACGGCCGCCTCGATCGCCGCGGCGATCTGCGGCCGAGTTGCCGTCGAGGCCGAAGCCGGGCGTCGGGATCGTCAGCGCCTTGTAGTTGCCGAGGTAGGCGTCGGGCGCGACGCCGGAGAGGAAGAGCGCGCCGTCCTGCGTGTTGTGGTCGCCGGCCGCGATCCCGGCGACGTGCGTGGCGTGGAACGAGCCGTTCTGCGACGGGTCGAACGGCGCCGTCGCGTACTCGTAGGTCGGCGACGGGCGGCGCGAACGCCCGCTGGACGATCACCTTCGGCGTCGTGTCCTTCGTCTGAGCCCTTCGGGAAGCCCGGCGGGATACGTGAAGCCGGCCGGGTCGAAGTACGCGTGCTCGGCGTCGATGCCGTCGTCGATGATCGCCGATCTTCATTCCCTGGCCGGCGGTCGCGAGGTTCGCGCCCCAGAGCTTGTCGGCGCCGATCACCTGCGGGCCCTGGGTCAGCGCCTGGCGCGCGAGACCGTCGTGCGCGTGACGCCGAGCGAGTGGTAGGTGAGGTTCGGCCAGACCTTCGCGATGCCCGGGATCGCGGCGAGCCGGCCGACGTCGCGCGTCGGCACGACGAGCGCGAAGCCGTCCGCGACGATGCGGTAGCGCCAGACGATCCGCGCGCTCGGGATCGCCGCGCGCAGCGTTCGCCTCGGCCTGCGCCTGGGCGGCGGCGAGTCGCCGGCCGTACGCGCGTGACCGCGGGCCGAGGTCAGCGAGCGGCCGACGCGCGAGCAGCGACGGCGCGTTCAGCGTCACGATCGACCTCGGTCGTCGGCACGCGCCGCGTGCGGCGAGGCCGCTGCCCGAGAGGAAACGGCGGCCGCGGCCGCCGCGCGACGAGGAGGACGAGGCGTCTTCAGAGTGCGGATGAGAGGACTTGAACCTCCACGTCCCAAAGGACACACGGACCTGAACCGTGCGCGTCTACCAATTCCGCCACATCCGCTGGCGCAGCCAGTCTAGCCGCGGGCCTGACGATCGGCCGCGGCGACCGTCGGCGCCGCCGGTACGCATCGCGCTGCGATGAGCAAGCGAGCGCGCTGCAGGGGCTGCTCGAGCGCGCGTTTCCGGACGCGGCGGAGCTGCAGCGTGATCGACCGCGGCGGCGGCGACCATTTCGAGGTCCGCGTCACCGCGCCCGCGCTTCGACGGGCTCACGCCGCATCCAGCAGCACAAGCTGTCTACGACGCGCTCGACGAGCCCTGGAAGGACGGAAGCATCCACGAGCTACGGATCAAGACGAAAGGGACGACAGCGTGATCAACGAGACAGTGAGCTACACGCGAGAAGATCCAGGACGTGATCGACAGCTCCGACGTCGCGCTGTTCATGAAGGGCACGCCCGACGCGATCATGTGCGGCAACAGCGAGCGCGCGCTCGGGGCGCTGCGCCGCGCCGGCGCGCCGATCACGGCCGTCGACGTGCTGCTCGACATGCAGATCCGCGCAGGACCTCTCGGCGATCTCGGGCTGGCCGACGATCCCGCAGGTGTTCGTGAAGGGCGAGCTGATCGGCGGCGCCGACATCGTCGAGGAGCATGGAGCGCTCGGGCGAGCTCGAGCAGACGCTCGTCGAGAAGCTCGGCGAGAACTACTGGGACGCCCGCGGCGAGAGCGACGCGTCGCGCTCGGTCGACGCGCTCGGCAGCTCGCGAGGCGGCCAGGACGCCAGCACGTCGTCGGCGTGGGTCGCCGGCTTGACGTTCCGCAGTCGCCTTGACGACCGTGCCGTCGGCGCCGATCACGAAGGTCGAGCGGACGATGCCCATGTACGTGCGGCCGTAGCGCGACTTCTCGCCCCAGACGCCGTAGGCCTCGGCGACCGCGTGGTCGGGGTCGGCGAGCAGCGTGAACGGCAGCTCGTATTCGCTCTTGAACTTCACGTGCGACGCGACGCCGTCGGGCGAGACGCCGAGCACGACCGCGCCGGCCGCCTCGAACTCGCCCCACGCGTCGCGGATCCCGCACGCCTGCGTCGTGCAGCCCGGACGTGTTGTCCTTCGGATAGAAGTAGAGGACGACCGGCTTGCCGCGCAGCGACGGAGAGCTTCACGGTCTCGCCGGTGTCGCTCGTGAGCTCGAAATCGGGGCAGGCTTGCCTTCTTCGACCACGTAGTCACCTCTCCGGTAGGGTGGCTCCGCGATGCTATCGGCCCACCACGCGAACGCCTTCCTCGTGATCGCCGTCTGCCTGGCGCGAGCGTCGGTCGCGGCGTTCCTCGCGCGGCGCCGCGGGCGCGGGGCGGTGGGTCGCGCACATCTGCTGGCGCTCGCCCAGACGCTGTCGTCGCGCAGGTCGCTCTTCGGCCTGCTCCTGCTCGCCGACCACCGGCGCGCCGCCGACCGGCTCCACTACGCCTACGGGACGTTCGCGCTGCTCGCGGTGTTCGCGCCGTGGCTCTACGCGCCGACCGAGCCGCGCGCCCGGCTGCTCTGGTTCGCGGTCGCGACGCTCGCTCGCCGCCGCGCTCGGCGTCCGGGCCTACATGACCGCCACATGAGCCGGATCTCGCCGTTCTTCGCGCGGCCTGCTGATCCTCGCGGTGATCGCGGCGGCGATCGTCGTGCTCGACCAGGAGAGTCGCTCTGATCACGGCGGACGCTGCTCGTCAGCGTCGCGTTCTTCATCGCGATCGCGTTCGTCGCCTACTTGTTCTGGCGCGACTTCGGCCGGCGCGAGATCTCGATCTGGCCGCGGCGCCAGCAGCCGGTCTTCTACGGCGCGGTCGGGCTCTTCGTCGCTCGACGCTCGGCTGGTTCTTCGCATGGCCGGCCCGTCAGCGGCCCCGACCTGCTCGCGTTCTTCCTCGTCGCCGGCGCCTGCATCTACGCCGGCGTTCGCACCTGGCGCGAGCAGCAGCGCTACAGCTGACTCAGAAGCTCGTACGAGCGCAGCCGCGCCGCGTGGTCGTGGATCGCGGCCGGCGACGATCACCTCGTCGGCTGCCGTCTCTGTCGACGAACGCCGCGAGTCCTGCGCGGACGGTCGCGGGGGCGCCGACGAACGAGCGGCGAAGCATTGCCGATGCCTGTTCCTTCTCGGCCGGCGTCCAGTACGCCTCGATGTCGTCGATCGGCGGCGGTAGCCGGCCGCGGCGTGCCGCGGTGCGATGTTGCACGAACGACTGCTGCGGCGAGGTGAACAGCCGCCGCGCCTCGCGTCGGTCGTCGGCGACGATCACGTTGGCGCGCGACCATCACGTGCGGCTGCTGCGAGCTGCGCCGAGGGCTTGAAGTCGGCCGCGGTAGACCTCGAGCGCCGGCAGCAGCGCGTCGGGCGCGAAGTGCGAGGCGAACGCGTAGGGCAGGCCGAGCATCGCGGCGAGCTGCGCGCCGTACAGGCTCGAGCCGAGGATCCAGAGCGGCACGTCGGGTGCCCTGCCCGGGACCGCCCGGACCGCCTGGCCCGGGTCGGCTCGGCGAAGTAGCGCTGCAGCTCCAGGACGTCCTGCGGGAAGTGTCGGCGCTCGCCGGGTCGCGGCGGAGCGCACGCATCGTCGCTGGTCGGTGCCCGGTGCGCGCCCGAGCCCGAGATCGATCCGGCCCGGGATGCAGCGCCTCGAGCGTCCCGAACTGCTCGGCGATCACGAGCGGCGAGTGGTTGGGAAGCATGATCCCGCCCGAGCCGACGCGGATCGTGTCGTGCCCGCCGCGACGTGCGCGATCACGACGGCCGTCGCCGCGCTCGCGATCCCGAGCATGTTGTGGTGCTCGGCGAGCCAGAAGCGCCGGTACCCCACGCTCGGCGTGCCGAGCAAGATCGAGCGAGTTCGCGGAGCGCCTCGGCCGGCGTCGAGCCCTCGACGATCGGGGCGAGGTCGAGCACGGACAGGGGCGGGAGGGCCATCGTTTCACCCTGCCAGGACCGTGATGGGTGACGCCTCAGGCCGGCGCAAGCGTGATCGTGTAGCTCGCCGTGTTGTTGCCGGGTTCGCGTCGGTATTGGTCGAGGTGACCGTCGCGACGATCGTCCGCTCGCGCGGATTGCCGACCTCGAGGCCGTAGCGGATGTAGGTCGAACTCTGGGCTGGAAGGAAGTCGAGCGGGCACACGACGGAGAGCCCTTCCTGACTGCCAGCCCGGGCCCTGTTGGTAATACGGCAGACCGAGCAGGCGCATCCCGGGGTCGAGTTGGAGGGTCAGCACGACCTTGCCCGCCGTCTGGTTCCCGTTGTTTGCGACGCTCGTGAGAAAGTCGACTTCGGTTCCGAGCGCGGGGTTTGCGGAGGTCTGCTGGAAGATCGGGCTGAGATCGACGAAGCCGGCGCCGTTGCCGGCGGCAGGCAGCCCGCTCGGGTACGCGAGGGCGTTGCCGAGATCGGTTCCGTAGGTCACGACGTAGACCGTGGCGGCTACGACGAGCGGGGTACTCGGCCCGTAGTGGTGGGCGCGGATCCACGACCACGCACCGACGGAGAAGATCGCCCAGCACGGTGCCGTGTAGAGCAGATAACTCGACTTGATCGGATCGTCGTATTGCTGTGGGAACCGGAGCAACATGGTGACGAAGCCCGCGAAGGACACGAGCGCAACCAGCCCGAGCACGGCGAGACCTACGTCCGGCACGGTACGGTCGCGGCGGCGAAGCACCCTGACGAGCGCCGGCACCGCGAGCAGCGCGAGTCCGCCGATCGCGAGCGCGTCGGCGAAGAACCCGAGCACGCTCTCCGTCGACGCGGTGATCTTCCGGAGTCGCGTCAGGCGCCAGCTCTTGCGTCCCGGCAAACCAGTCGCTCCAGAGCTCGGCGTGGAGCTTCGGAAACAGGTCGTCGCTGAAATCCGGCTTGTACGGATGAACGACGAGGTCTTCGATCGGAAACCCGAGCAGGAAGGAACTCGGTTGGCTACTCATCATGAGCGATGCCCTAGGCGCGAGATTCGACTGCAGCGGGTTGTGCCAGTGGTAGTACGCATACCCCCACCAGGGCGCCGCAAGCACGACCGTCACAGCTGCAGCTCGCAGCAGAAAGCCCTGGGCCCGGCTTCTCCCCAGCCAGAGGGCGGCGCTGCCGAGGCAGGCGATGACCAGCACGCCGGGTTGGCGGGTCAACGCCGCCGCCCCCCCAGAGGGCGCCGAGCACCCATCCGAGCCGGGCCGGCCATCCTGTCCGCGCGGCGCGCAGGACGACGAGGACCGCGAGCGCGCACTCCAGCGCGAACACGACCTCGGGGTGGAAGAGGATGCTCATCCGGTACAGGACCGGGTAGGCCGCCGCAAACCCACCCGCAGCGATCGCCCGGCCCGGGCTTTCGGGCCAGATCTCCCTCGCGATGAGCCCGGTCGCGAGAATGAGCCCTGTTCCGCAGGCAAGGGCGATCAGACGCCCGGCCGACCAGGGCTCGGACTTCGCCAGCGAAACCGCCTCGTCGAGACCCCAGAGGACGCCGAGTCCCAGCACGACGACGCCCGAGATCCGCAGCCTGCGCCGGCTCGAGGTCAGCGCGACCGCCCCGGCGGCGACGACGATCAGCCAGACGGCTCGGGTCAGGATGTTCCAGGGAAGCTCGAGCGCGACCGACCGGAGCGCTGCGGCCGCGTGCTCGGCACCGACCGCCGCGACCTGGAAGAGCGGCGGTGTCGAGTACTCGTAGTTGACGACCTTGGGCGGGATCCGGTGATGAGCGTCCAGATACTGGGCGTAGGCCAGATGCTCGCCCGAATCGACGTCCCCGAACCGCCCGATCGTCGAGACGCCGTACCAGCCCAAGACCGCGAACGCCGCGAGGGCGAGCCCGACCACGACCTGCCGCCGCGTCCGACGCCCACTCAGCCGGCGTCCGACGCGCGCCGCCTCCAGCACCGGCGGGATTATCCCGTGTTACGCGGACAACGGCGGGTGGAAGCGATGCGGGCGCTCTCGGGGCACGGCGGCTGTCGGAAGGCGGCCGTCAGGACTGGCGGGAGGCGAGCTGTGGTTCGGACGTCGTCGAGTCGGTCTCGCAGGCGGGGGCCGGCTCGGCGCTGCGGGCACCGTCGAGGCGGTCGAGGGCCGCACGGATGTCCATCATCTCGCCGACGAAGATCGGTGTGTCGCGCTCGGTGTACTTCGAGGCCTCCGACTCGCGGAGCGTCAGCATCAGGTGCATGAAGTCGGCCGGCTCGTCGCACTCGAAGACGGTCATGTACTCCTGGTCGTCGATCCCGAACGAGTAGGTCGTGTGGTTGTGGATCGTCGTGAACTCGTGGCCGATCCGCATGTGCTCGTCCATCGCGCGCTGCCGGTCCTCCTCGGGCAGGAAGTACCAGGGCCGCACCTTCACGAACGGGTAGACGACGAGGTACGGCGAGCCCTTCGGGATGATCTTCCGCGCCCGGCGGGCGCTCGTGTACTGCGAGGCCTTCGTCGTCGCCAGGTAGTTGTAGGCGACGTCCATCCAGCCGGCGAGCGGCGTCGCGTTGAGCGCCGCGCCGAACTCGCCGAGGTCGCTCGTAGCGCTGGGCGATCTTCCAGAAGAAGAAGTCGCAGTCGGGCCGGACCCCGGTCGTCGAGTAGGTGTTGAGCGTGTCGAAGCGCGGCGCGAGCTCCTCGACGGCCTCGGCGAACGCGTCCTTCATCGCCTCGCGCTCCTCGATCGGAAGCCGCCGCCACTCGGGGCGCACCTTGAAGAACGTGTAGGTGACGTACTGGCCGACCGCTTGCTCGCTCATGGACGTGCATCTTACCTGCCCGTTTTCGGCCGCCCGGGCCCAGGCGGCGACCCGCCGGAGGCTCCGCTTGGGCCTGCCGTTCGGGTAGTAGAGGCCCGGTCTGCAGGCCGGTGAGCGCCGACTCGTCGGTGACGTGGAAGAAGACGAGCATCCGCACGAGCGGCTGGCAGGCGGCCAGGCGGATCGCCTCGACGTAGTCGTCGGCCTGCCGCCCCTCGCTCACCGGCCGGATCGACGCGGCGCGCGTCCCGAGTAGAGGTCGAGCTCGGCGCGCGGGATCTCGGTCTGGATCCCGTACTCGCCGTAGACGATCGGCGGCGGCT
This sequence comes from uncultured Actinomycetota bacterium, assembly GCA_963743675.1. Lineage (GTDB taxonomy): Bacteria > Actinomycetota > Thermoleophilia > Gaiellales > Gaiellaceae > PALSA-600. The sequence goes on along the minus strand of CAVURE010000019.1, from coordinate 25,368 downwards.
CGCCCGAAGGCCTGCGTCAGGAGCGCGACGAGCTTCGGGTAGTCGGCGATCCCGATCGAGGTCGAGTGCGGGTCGGCGCCGTCGGCGGGATCGACGAGTTCGCGGGATACGGGTGGATCGAGAAGAGGTCGAACGGAGGCTTGCGGAGGCCGCTCGCCCGGAACGCGGCGCCGAGGTCCTCGATGAACCGGGTCGGCGAGTGGGTCTGGCCGCGCGCCGCGCGGGTTGTCGCCGCCGCGCGCGGCCAGCGAGCCGCCGATCACGGTGACGTGCGGGCTCGCCGCCTTGACGAGCGGGTAGGCCGTCTGCGAGCAGCCGGAAGTACGCGGCCGCGGCCGCGTCCGTGCCGCCGCGGCCGAACTGCGGCCGCCAGAACAGGTTCGAGTTCGGCTCGTTTCCGAGGCTGATCGTAGCGCAGCTCCGGGATCCCGCGCAGGATCGCGGCCGCATACGGAGCCGAACTCGACGCGGTCCGCGCCGAGAGCGGCGTGTCGCCGCCGAAGGAGTAGACGGCGACGATCGGCTGGATCCCGATCGCTGCTGGGCGGCGTCGATCGCCGCGCGGAGCCGCTCGAGCTCCGGCTCGTCCGGCGCGCGTCGGCGCCTCGCGTCCAGACCGAGCTGAGCACGATCACCCGGAAGCCGGCCCGGCGCGCGAGCGCCATGTTCGCCGCCGGGTCGCCCCACTTGGCCGCGTCCTCGACCCCGCCGACGACCAGCCGCGCGGCGGCCGCCGTCCCCGCCCGGTCAGGAGCAGCGGCCGCCGCACGCGCCGCCGCGACGAGCAGACCGCCGCGATCACGCAAGCGCCGCATCACCGGGCGATTCCATCACGAACCGGTCGGGCGGTTTTCGCGGCGGTACGCTGGGTCGATGCCGTCCGAACAGGTCAGTGCCGAGCTGAAGCGGCTCCCGGCAGGGCCCGGGCGTCTACCTCTTCCGCGACGACGCCGACGAGGTGCTCTACGTCGGCAAGGCGAAGTCGCTGCGCTCCGCGCGTGCGCCAGTACTTCCAGGCCGGGCGCAGCGACAACCGGCTCGGGATCGACACGCTCGTCGAGCGGGTCGGCCGGATCGAGACGATCGTCACCGGCAGCGAGGTCGAGGCGCTCCATCTCGAGCAGAACCTCGTCAAGCGCCACCGGCCGCCGTTCAACGTGCGGCTCCGCGACGACAAGTCGTTCCCGTACATCGCGGTGACGCTCGAGGACGACTACCCGCGCGTGATGTTCACGCGCAAGCGGCACCGCCGCGGCGTCCTCTACTTCGGGCCGTACGCGAACGCGAAGAAGGTGCGCGAGACGCTCGACGTCCTGAACCGCGTGTTCCGCTACCGGCCCTGCGAGGGGCCGAAGCCGGGCCGGCGCAGCGGGATCCCGTGCCTCGACTTCCACATCGAGCGCTGCCTCGCCCCGTGCGTCGGCTACGTCTCGAAGGAGGCCTACCGCGAGGTGATCGACGGCGTGATCGAGTTCCTCTCCGGGAACGACCGGCCGATCCGCGCGCGAGCTCGAGCGAGCAGATGCGCGCGGCGGCGGCCGAGGAGCGGTTCGAGGACGCGGCGCGCTACCGCAACCGGCTGCACGCGGTCGAGCGGCTCGCCGAGCGGCAGGCGGTCGAGCGCGCCTCGATCGGGACGATCGACGTGATCGGGCTCGCCGTCGGGCCCGAGCGCGCCGCCGTGCAGGTCTTCCCGCTGCGCGGCGGGCGGATGGTCGACCGCTACTCGTTCCACCTCGAGAACGCGGCCGGCGACGAGCCGCTCGAGGTGCTCGAGGGCTTCTGCCTCGAGTACTACGGCGCGGCGCCGTCGATCCCGCCGCAGATCCTCGTGCCGCGCGGGCTCGGCGACCTCGTCGACGCTCGAGGGGTTCCTCTCCGAGCTGCGCGGCTCGCGGGTCGAGGTGCGGGCGCCCGAGCGCGGCGAGAAGCGCCGGCTGCAGGAGCTCGCCCAGCAGAACGCCGAGCTCGCGCTCTACGTCCGAGACGCTCGTCGCCGAGACGAAGCGGCTGCGGCGGGTCGAGGCGCTCGAGGAGCTCCGCGAGGTGCTCAACCTCGAGTCGCTGCCGATCCGGATCGAGTGCTTCGACATCTCGAACATCCAGGGCCAGGAGATCGTCGGCTCGATGGTCGTCTTCGAGGACGGCGTCGCGCGAGAAGGCGCACTACCGCAAGTTCGCGGTCCGCGGGCAGGCGGGCCAGGACGACTTCGCGGCGATGGGCGAGGTCGTCGTCGCGCCGGTTCGCGCGGCTCGCGGCCGGGCGTCGCAGCCGACGAGTACGACGAGTCGTTCGCGCCGACGCCGAACCTGGTCGTGATCGACGGCGGCAAGGGCCAGCTCGCGGCGGCGCTCGAGGCGATGGACGCCTACGACCTGCCGCGGGTGGCGGTGATCTCGCTCGCGAAGCGCGATCGAGGAGGTGTTCCTGCCCGGCCGGCTCGGAGCCCGGTCCTGCCTGCCCGACCACTCGCCGGGCTGCAGCTGCTCCAGCGGCTCCGCGACGAGGCGCACCGCTTCGCGATCACCTTCCACCGCCAGCGCCGCGACGCGGCGGCGCGCGAGTCGATGTTCGACCAGCTCGACGGCGTCGGGCCCGGCACGGCGGCGGGCGCTGCTGCGGCACTTCGGCTCGGCCGAGCGCGTGCTGAGCGCGACGCCGGAGGAGCTCGAAGGGGTCCCCGGCGTCCCGGCGAAGACGGCGCGGGACATCTACGCGCAGCTGCACCGCGCGGGCCGTGCCTGAGCGACGATTCGAACGATGAGCGATCGCAACCGAGCGAGGAGTCGCCGCGCCGGCACGGCGAGCCGCCCGCGGAGAGCCGGCGCCGCGCGGCTCCGTCGAGGCGAGCCGCGCGCGTCCGAGCCCGGAGCCGCGCCGTCCGGCCGCCGATCGGGACGTTCCCGGGCTTCGAGCGTGAGGCCGTCGTGGGTGCCGGTCTCGTCGCCCTCGTCGCATTTGTCGTCTACGCGCTCACCGTCGAGCACATCGGTGCCGACCGGCGACAGCGGCGAGCTGATCGCGGCTGCCTACGTCCTCGGGGTCGCACATCCGCCGGGCTACCCGCTCTACATGCTGCTCGGCCATCTCGCGACGCTGCTTCCGGGAGGCTCGCCCGCGCCTGCGCATGAATCTCCTCTCGGCGCTCCTCGACGCGGTCGCCGTCGGCGTCGTCTTCCTCGTCGATCCACCGGCTCGTCTCGGTCCGAGCGGACGGCACCGCCGCGGCCTCGCGCCGCTCGACGCGTCTCGTCGCCGCGGCCTGCGGCTCCCTGCTCCTCGCCTTCTCGACGCTCTTCTGGGCCTACTCGGTCGTCGCCGAGGTGTTCGCGCTGAACAATCTCCTCGCAGCCCTGCTCCTGCTGATCGGCATCGAGTGGTGCCGCCGGCCGGAGCGCAAGTGGCTCCTCCGGCTCTTCATGCTCCTGTTCGGGCTCGCGCTCTGCAACCAGCAGACGATCGTGCTGCTCGTTCCCGCCTTCGCCGTCCTCGCCTGGCAGGGATGGGCGCTGCTGCCGCCGGCCTCGGGGCGGCTGCGGATCTCGGCCCGAGACCTCGGCCTCGCGCTCGGCGCGTTCGTCGCCGGCCTGCTGCCCTACGCCTATCTCCCGATCGCGGCGTCGGCGAGCCCGGTGCTGAACTGGGGCGACCCGTCGAGCCTTCACCGCTTCTAGCGTCGACGTCTCGCAAGCAACTACGGCACGACGACCCTCGTCAGCGGGCAGTCAGGGTCGGTCGGGGAGAATCTGCGCGCTGATTCTTCGTCGACCTCTCGCAGGGGTTCGTCTTCGTCGGTGTCGCGCTTGCGATCGCCGGGCTCGCCTGGTCGTGGCGGCATCGCCGAGCCGAGGGCATCGCGCTGCTCACCGCGTTCCTCGTCGCCGGCCCCGTGTTCATGGCCGTACACGCACACCGGCCTCTCCGGACGAGCTGACGAAGGGGATCGTCGCCCGCTTCTACATCCTCCCGAGCATCCCGCTCGCGATCGCTCGCCGGCCTCGGCGCCTGGTGGTGCCTCGGCGTCGCCGCGACGGTCCGCGTGCCGCGCCGGGGCTCGTCACGGGGATCGCGTCGGTCGCGCTGCTCCTCGTGCCCGTCGCGGCCGCCGCCGCGCACTTCTCGACGAACGACCAGAGCCGGCAACCGTGTCGCCGAGGACTACGGCGAGGATCTCCTGGGCCCGCTCGCGCCGAACGCCGTCCTGCTCATGCGCGGCGACGAGAACCTCGAGAGCGTCGCCTACGCCCAGATCGTCGACCACTTCCGGCCCGACGTCGATCGCGCTCGACACCGAGCTGCTCAAGCTTCCGAGCTACGTCGACCAGGTGCGAGCGCGACCACCCGGACGTGCTGATCCCGTTCCGCGCATACGACGGCGGCGTCGCGACGTCGCTCAACGACCTCGTCGGCGCGAACCTCGCCACGCATCCCGTGTACGTGGTCGGGCAGCAGGTCGAGAAGAAGTTCGGAGCTCCCTTCTCGCGGGTGCACTACGGGCTCGTCGACCGGCTCGAGCGCAAGGGCAGCGTGCCGGACCCCTACGCGGTGACGCGGGCCGAATGCGTCGCTCTTCGAGCAGCTTCGCTACCCGGCGAAGAGCTACCCGGCGACGAGCTGGGAGGCGGTGATCGCGAGGAACTACGGCGAGGCGGCGCTCAGCGTGGCCTTCGCGATCGCGGGAGGCGGCGCGGCGCAGGTGCCGGCGGCCGAGAAGATGTACCGCGACGGCGATCCTGCTCGACGCCGACGGAGGCCGTGGCGTACAAGAACCTGGGGCTCCTCCTGTACCAGCACGGCGGCGACGCGTCGGAGATCGTCTCGCTCTGGACAGGTACCTCGAGCTCGATCCGCCGGTCCCAGACGTCCGACGGATCCGGGCCGCGCTCGCACGGCTGAAGGGCACGCGATGAAGCGCGTGGCCGCGAGGCGGGCTCGCGCTCCTCCTCCTGTGCCGGTCTGCTCGCCGGCTGCGGCGGCGGGTCGAAGACCACGACGGCGACCACTCGACCACGACCCCGGCGGTGCGCGTCCGGCCCGGCGGCGGCGATGCGGGCGCTGATCGCCGCGAGCCCGAGTCTCGCGGGAACGGTGAAGGTGCTCTTCGACACCGGCGACTGGGCTGTCGTCCAGTCGTCGCGCGGGAACAGGGCGACACGCGGTCGTCTTCCGCTTCGACGGGAGCAAGTGGGTGCCCGACCGGACCGGGAAGGTCAAGGTCGGGATTCTCGGCCCTCAGCCGGGAGCCACCTCCCCGCCGACTCGCCCAGATCGCGATCGGGATCTCGTCCAAGCTGCCGTTCGTCGACTCGGGTCTCTGGATCGACGGCAAGGAGCTCCTCGAGAAGGGCGGCGGGACCGCCGACGAGCGGAACGATCTACGGCGCCCCGGTGAAGCCCCTCCAACCGGGCACGCATGTCGCAGTTGGCTATGCGCGGAACATCGCGAACGGCACTGCGGTCGCCTGGGTGTTCAAGACCGCATAGCCTGCCGAGGCTCGTGCTCGAGCTCGACCGAACTGCGAGCTGTGCGACCGGGACCTCCCGCCACAGGCCGATGCGCGCATCTGCAGCTACGAGTGCACGTTCTGTCCGGACTGCGCGCGAGGACGTCCTCGCACGACGTGTGCCCGAACTGCGGCGGCGGGTTCGTGCCTCGGCCGATCCGCCCGGCGAACGCCTGGCGCGAGGGAACCGGGCTCGCCGCACGACCCGCCGGGAACGACGCGCCGCACGCCGTCGTACTCGCCCGAGGAGATCGGCGCCCTGGTCGAACGGCTTCGTGCCGTCCCTCCGATCGACCGCTAGGGAAGCGGCTCTCGGTAGACGAGCGCCGTGCCCTCGAGCACGACGACGCCGTCCCCGTTCGAGATCGTCGTCGCGCAGCTTCGAGATCGGCTTGTCCTCGCGGACCTCGAGTGCCTCGACCTCACGCCGTGATTCTCGTCGCCGGGCCGCACGGGTGCGCGGAAGCTCCAGTCGACGTGCAGGAACACGCTGCCCGGGCCGGGGAGATCCTCGGCGACGACCGCGTTCAGGAGGCCCGCGAGGTGACGCCGCCCTGGACGATGATCCCTCCGAAGCGGCTCGCCCGCGCCACCTGCTCGTCGTAGTGGCAGCGGGTTGCGGTCGCCGGTCAGCTCGGTGAACAGCTCGATGTCGCGCACGGTGACGAGCCGGGAAGCGCCGCGCGGTCTCGCCGACGTGCACCCGTTACTCGTCGAGGAACGGGTAGCGGTAGTCGTGCGGCGGGATGAACGTGTCCTTGATCGTGCGCGGGCGTGACCCAGCGGATCAGGTTCCAGATCGAGCCGGCCTTGTCGTTCGTGCCCGAGGCGCGCGAGCCGCCGAACGGCTGCTGGCCGACGACCGCGCCGGTCGGCTTGTCGTTGACGTAGAAGTTGCCGGCGGCGTAGCGGAGCCGGTCGGCGGCCTCCTGCGACCGCGCGCGCGGTCCTCGGCGAAGACCGCGCCGGTCAGGCCGTACGGCGCGGTCGAGTCGATCAGGTCGAGCGTCGTCGTCCCAGCGGCTCTCGTCGTAGACGTAGGTCGTCACGACCGGCCCGAAGAGCTCGTCGCGGAGCAGCCGGAAGTCCGGGTCGCGCGTCTCGATCACGGTCGGCTCGACGAAGAAGCCCTTCGAGTCGTCGGTGCCGCCGCCGACGACGATCTCGGTCCCCTCGTGCGCGCGCGCCTCCTCGATCGCCTCGCGCCTGCGTCGCGAACGAGGCGGCGTCGATCACGGCGCCCATGAAGTTGCCGAAGTCGGCGACGTCGCCCACCTTGATCGTCGCGACCTCCTCGGCGAGCCGCTCGCGCAGCGCCGGCCAGAGGTTCGACGGCGCGTAGACGCGCGAGGCGGCCGAGCACTTCTGCCCCTGGTACTCGAACGAGCCGCGCACGACCGCGGCCGCGAGCGCGTCGACGTCGGCCGAGGGGTGGGCGACGATGAAGTCCTTGCCGCCCGTCTCGCCGACGATCCGCGGGTAGTTGCGGTAGCGGCTCCATGTTCCCGGCGACGGTCCGCCACATGCCGTTGAAGACGCCGGTCGAGCCGGTGAAGTGGATCCCGGCGAGGTCGGGGCTCGCGAGCGCCGCGTCGCCGATCTCGGCGCCCGGGCCGTAGACGAGGTTGATCACGCCGTCCGGGAGCCCCGCTGCCTGCCAGAGGCGCATCAGGTAGTGCGCGCGAGAGCATCGCGGTCGACGCCGGCTTCCAGACGACGACGTTCCCCATCAGCGCGGCCGAGCTCGTCAGGTTGCCGGCGATCGCGGTGAAGTTGAACGGCGAGACGGCGAAGACGAAGCCCTCGAGCGGCCGGTACTCGATCCGGTTCCAGACGCCCGGGCCGGAGACCGGCTGCTCGGCGTAGATCCGGGTCATGAACTCGACGTTGAAGCGGAGGAAGTCGACGAGCTCGCAGGCGGCGTCGATCTCCGCCTGGTGCGCGGTCTTCGACTGGCCGAGCATCGTCGCGGCGTTCGAGCGTGTCGCGCCACGGGCCCGGCGAGCAGCTCGGCGGCGCGCAGGAAGACGCGACGCGCGCTCCTCCCACGGCCAGCGCGACCAGTCCTTCCACGCCTTCGCGGCCGCCGTCGATCGCCTGCGGCGACGTCGCTCGGCGCCGCCCTGGTGGACGTCGGCGAGCACGTGCTCGCGATCGTGCGGCATCACGGCGGGCGCGTGGTCGTCCGTGAAGACGTCCTTGCCGCCGATCACGAGCGGCACCTCGATGCGCTCGCCGGCGCATCTGCTCGAGCCGCGCCTGCAAGCGATGCGCGCTCCGGGCTGCCCGGCGCGAACTCGCGGACCGGCTCGTTGCGGGCGGGCGGGACGGTGAAGATCCCGTGGGTGCCCATCGGTCGGCGGACTCAGCTCCTGACGAGGTAGGTGGCGGTGACGAGCACCCAGATCATGAAGCCGAGCGAGGAGGCCCAGAAGGTCGAGCCGACGAACGTCCAGTCGGCCGCCGCCTCGCAGACGCCGAGCGAGCAGCACCGCGATCGCCGCCGACGATCCCCGCGCGCCCGAACCACTTGCTGCACCTTGCGCGCGCGCGAGCGCCGGCGAGCGACGAGCCGATGATCACCGTCGCCGCGCAGGCCGCGGCCGGGCGCCGCGACGAGCGCGTCGTGCGAGGCGAGCGCGGCCGCCTGGAGCGCGAGCAGCGCCGCGCCGCCGAGCACGACGAGCTCGGCGAAGAACCCGTCCGGGTCGAAGCGGATGATGCGCGCGTGCAGGCTGCCGAGGAACCAGAGGAACGCGAAGGCCGCCCCGACGAAGAGCGCGCTCGCCGCCTGCGGGTGATTCGTCCCGAGCGCGAGCGCGAGCACGCCGAGCGGCACGTAGACGTATCCGAGAAGCGGCGCGTAGATCCGCATCAGGCTGCGGCGTCGGCGCATCGCGCTGGCGACGACGGTATACAACATCGTATGATGCGGCCGACGCTCCTGCGGTACGCGGCGCCACGGGTTCGGCGTGGGCGAGCTGTGGCTCGACGGGCGACCGCGTGCTCTGCTCGGAGCTCCCGCGGCCCGGGCGACGCGCCGCCCGGAGCCGAGCGTCTCGCCGCTCGCCGGCGCGTCTCGCAGGCGTTCTTCGCGGGCGAGCCCGACGACTTCGCCGACGTCGAGCTCGACCTCGACGACGGGCTTCTACGGCGCCTGCGCGCGCGCGCTGCGGGCCGTCCCGCGCGGCGAGGTCGTCACCTACGGCGAGCTCGCCGCGCTCGCCGGCCGCCCGGGCGCCGCCCGCGCGGCCGGCACGTTCTGCGCCCGCAACCGCCTGGCGCCGTTCGTCCCGTGCCACCGGGTCGTCGCCGCGAGCGGGATCGGCTCGTTCGGCGTCGCTCGGGATCGACGTACAAGCGGCGCCTGCTGGCGCTCGAGGATGTCGCTCTCTGACGAGCTGCGCGACGAGCTCGCCTCGATCGCGCCCGCCCGCCGCTGCTGCCGCTCGCCGAGCTCTCGGCGCTCTGCCACTCCGCAGGTGCCTGGCACCTGCACGGCCACGGCGAGCTCGCGGTCCACCTCGACCTCGCGAGCGCCGGCGGCCGCGCGCCGCGCGTTCGCGCTTCTCCGCGACCTCGGCGTCCGCTCGGAGATCCGCACCTATCCGCGCCGCGCGTTCGACCGCGCGACGCGCTACCAGCTCCACGTCGAGGTCGACGACGGGCCGCCGCGATGCTCGCGCGAGGCCGGGCGTGCTCTCGGCGCGCGGCGCGCCGCTCGAGCGTCCCGCCGAAGCGCGTCGTCGGACGCTCCTGCTGCCGCGGCGCCTACCTGCGCGGGGCGCTGCTCGGCGCCGGCTCGCTGTCGGGCCCGCGCGCGCCGCACCTCGAGCTGCGCGCCGCGGACCCGCGAGGGCGCGCGGCTCCTCGCCGAGATCGCCGCGACGCGAGGGCGTCGAGCTGAAGGTCGTCGAGCGCCGGCACCACGCGGCCGCCTACGCGAAGGCGGGCGAGACGATCGCCGACCTGCTCGCGCTCGCCGGCGCGAGCGAGACGGCGCTGCGCCTCGACGAGCACGCCGTCGTCGCCGCCACCCGCTGCCGAGGCGAACCGGCTCGCGAACGCCGACGAGGCGAACGTCAAGCGCACGGTCGACGCCGCCCAGCGCGCAGCTCGAGGCGATCCGGCAGCTCGACCTCGACGCGCTCCCGCCGAAGCTCCAGGAGATCGCGGCGCTGCGGCTGCACCACCCGCGCGCTCTCGCTTACCGAGCTCGCGGCGCAAGTGCCGGCCGCCGATCACCAAGGCGGCGGCGCACCACCGGATGACGACGCTCGCATGCTCGAGCATCGGCGCGGAGGAGGGGGAGCTCCGAGGACGAACTCCCCCTCTGTCATCCACGCTCGACGCTCGGCGCCGAACGGGGTCTGAATCCGGCGTCGAGCAGAGCGTGGGCTCCGCGGAGGCAGTATCTCGCACCGTCCGCCACCGATTCCAGGGCATTTGCAAGAGCGTAATCGGCCCGGCCCCGAGAGCCCGGCACGTCGAGGTCCGTCGGTGCGATACGGTGCGAGCTCGTGAGGTGCGGCCGTTCGACGAGCTGCGCCGGCGGCTGGCGGAGATCAGCGACCTCTCGGCATGCCGCCGCGCTGCTCGCCTGGGACCAGCAGGTGATGATGCCGCCGCGCGGCGCCGCGGTCCGCGCCGAGCAGCTCGCGACGCTCAGGCGCATCGCGCACGAGAAGTTCACCTCGCCCGAGATCGGCGCGGCTGCTCGAGGAGCTCGAGCCCTTCGAGGCGGCAGCACGAGTACGACTCGTTCGAGGCGAGCCTGATCCGCGTCACCCGCCGCGACTGGGAGAAGGCGCGCAAGGTGCCCGTCCGAGCTTCGCGCCGAGATGTCGCGCGCCGCGGCGCTCGCGCATCCCGGTCTGGGTCGAGGCGCGCGAGAACAACGACTTCGCCGCCTTCCTGCCGGCGCTGCGCGAGAACCTCGAGCTCCGCCAGCCGCTACATCGAGTGCTTCGACGGCGAGTTCGACGAGCCCTACGACGTCGCTCCTCGACGACTTCGAGCGCGGAGATGAAGACGGCCGAGGTGCGCACGCTCTTCGACTACCTGAAGGAGCACCAGGCGCCGCTCGTCAAGGAGGTCGCCGGCGCGCGACGCGCCCGAGCGCGCCGCCGAGCGCGACGTTCCCGCTCGAGCTGCAGAAGGCAGTTCGAGCTCGAGGTCGTGCGGCGGTTCGGCTTCGACGACGACGCGCTGGCGGCTCGACCCGACCGTCCACCCGTTCGCGAGCGGCGCGGGCAGCGCACGACATCCGCATCACGACGCGCTACTTCGACGACAACCTCGACGGGCTCTTCGCGACGATGCACGAGTTCGGCCACGGCCTCTACGAGCACCAGGTCGACCCGGCGCTCGAGCGCACGCCGCTCGGCGCGCGGCGTCTCGCTCGGCATGCACGAGTCGCAGAGCCGGATGTGGGAGAACCTCGTCGGCCGCTCGCTGCCGTTCTGGCGCTACTTCTTCCCGCGGCTCGCAGGAGCTCTTCCCCGAGCGCGCTCGCCGGCTACGACGTCGAGCGCTGGTACCGCGAGATCAACGCCGTCGCAGCCGTCGCTGATCCGCGTCGAGGCCGACGAGGCGACCTACAACCTCCACATCATCCTCCGCTTCGAGCTCGAGCAGGAGCTGCTCGCCGACGTCGTTCCCGCTCGAGCAGCTGCCCGAGGAGTGGAACCGCCGCATGTGGGAGCTACCTCGGCGATCGAGGTGCCGGACGACACGCGCGGCGTGCTCCAGGACACCCACTGGGCGATCGGCGCGATCGGCTACTTCCCGACCTACGCGCTCGGCAACCTGATCTCGGCGCAGCTCTGGGAGCGGATCGTCGCCGACCTGCCGGAGCTCGAGCGACGAGCTTCGAGCGGGGCGAGTTCGGCGCGCTGCGCGACTGGCTGCGCGAGCACGTGCACCGCCACGGCCGCAAGTTCACGCCGGCCGAGACGCTCGAGCGCGCGATCGGGACGCAGCACGATCGACCCGGAGCCGTACGTGCGCTACCTGCGCGCAAGCTCGGCGGCGATCTACGGCATCTCCGGCTCGGCCGCCTGACGAGTACGGTCCTGCCGGCGATTTGCGCGGCCCTGACTAGAGTCCCGCCCCATGGCGAAGACACGGGTTGGCATCAACGGCTTCGGCCGCATCGGCCGCAACTTCTTCCGCGCGTCGCTGACGCGCGGCGGCGAACTTCGACATCGTCGCGGCCAACGACCTCGGCGACGCCGACGACGATGGCGCACCTGCTCAAGTACGACTCGACGCTCGGGCCGTTCCCGGGCGACGTCGGCGTCGAGGACGGCGTGCTGCACGCGGCGGGCCAGCAGATCAAGCTGCTCGCCGAGCGCGACCCGGCAGCGCTGCCGTGGGGCGAGCTCGGCGTCGACGTCGTGCTCGAGTCGACCGGCTTCTTCACCGAGCGCGAGGGCGCGCAGAAGCACCTCGACGCCGGCGCGAAGAAGGTCGTCATCTCGGCGCCGGCGACCGACCCCGACATCACGCTCGTGCTCGGCGTCAACGACGACAAGTACGACCCGGAGCAGCACCACATCATCTCGAACGCCTCGTGCACGACGAACTGCCTCGGCGCCGATGGCGAAGGTGCTGCAACGACGCGTTCGGCGATCGAGCGCGGCTTCATGACGACGATCCACGCCTACACGGACGACCAGCGGCTCCAGGACATGCCGCACAGCGACCTGCGCCGCGCGCGGGCGGCGGCGATCAACCTGATCCCGACCTCGACCGGCGCGGCCAAGGCGATCGGGCTCGTGCTGCCCGAGCTCGCGGGCAAGCTCGACGGCATCTCGGTGCGCGCGCCGGTCCCGACCGGCTCGATCACCGACCTCGTCGCGTCGCTCGGCCGCGAGGTGACGGTCGACGAGGTGAACGCCGCCTTCGAGGCGGCGGCCGGCGACGGGCCGCTCGCCGGGCTACCTCGCAGTACTCGAGCGACCCGCTCGTCTCGACCGACATCATCGCAGTCGCCGTCCTCGTGCATCTTCGACAGCAAGCTGACGATGGCGAACGGGAACCTCGTCAAGGTCTTCGGCTGGTACGACAACGAGTGGGGCTACTCGTGCCGGCTCGTCGACCTCGTGAACAAGCTCGCCGCCTAGCCGATGGCGAGCTGCCGCGCTCGGTCGCGAGACGCCGACGTCGACGGGCAAGGTCGTGCTCGTGCGGGCCGACCTCAACGTCCCGCTCGAGGACGGGCCGGGTCGCCGACGACACGCGCATCCGGGCCTCGCTGCCGACGATCCGGCTGCTGCTCGACGGCGGCGCGCGCGAGGTTCGCGTCTGCTCGCACCTCGGCCGGCCGAAGACCGACGAGGACCGCGCGACGCTACGCGATGGCGCCCGTTCGCGAGCGCGCTCGCCGAGCTGCGTCGGCGACGACCGCGTCACGGTGCTCGAGAACACGCGCTTCGACCCGGGCGAGACGAAGAACGACGACGGCTTCGCCGCGCGAGCTCGCCGAGGGCTGCGACCTCTACGTCAACGACGCGTTCGGCTCGGCGCACCGCGCCCACTCCTCGACCGAGGCGCGTCGCGCACCTCCTGCCCGCGTACGCGGGCCTGCTGCTGCTCGCCGAGCTCGAGCACCTCGGGCGGCTGCTCGGCGAGGTCGAGCGGCCGTTCGTGATCGTCTCGGGCGGCGCGAAGGTCGACGACAAGGTCGCCGTGCTCGAGAACCTCGGCGCGCGCGCCGACGAGGTGCTGATCGGCGGCAAGATGGCCGAGGAGGTGCGCGCCGAGAACCCGTTCCCGTTCGACGTGCTGCTGCCGACGCGACGTCGTCGCGGCCGAGTCGTTCGCCGCCGACGCCGAGACGCAGATCGCGCCGTACGACGAGCTGCCGGACGGGCTGGCTCGGGCTCGACATCGGCCCGGCAGACGCGCGAGGAGTTCGCCGCGGCGATCGCGCGGCGCGAAGACCGTGTTCTGGAACGGCCCGATGGGCGTCTTCGAGTGGCCGCGCTTCGCCGAGGGCACGTTCGCGGTCGCCCAGGCCGTCGCCGACTGCGACGGCTTCACGGTGGTCGGCGGCGGCGACTCGGTGCGCGCGGTGCACGAGGCCGGCGTCGCCGACCGGATCTCGTGGATCTCGACCGGCGGCGGCGCCTCGCTCGAGCTGCTCGAGGGCAAGGAGCTTCCCGGCGTGGCGGCGATCCCGCGAGGGCCTGATCGATGCTGATCGCCGGCAACTGGAAGATGTTCAAGGGGCCGGCCGAGGCCGGCGAGTTCTGCCGCGCGCTCCGCGACGCGCGCCTCGGCGACGGTCGACGTCGTCGTCTGCCCGCCGTACGTCTCGCTCGGCGAGCGCGGTGCAGGCGCTCGCCGGCACCGAGATCGGCGTCTTCGCGCAGAACTGCCACTGGGCCGCCGAGGGCGCGTTCACCGGCGAGATCTCGGCGCCGATGCTGCGCGAGCTCGGCGTCTACGGGACGATCGTCGGCCACTCCGAGCGCCGCCAGCTACTTCGGCGAGACCGACGAGACCGTCGCGCGCCGCGATCGCCGCCGCGCTCGACGCCGGCCTGCACGTGATCGCGTGCGTCGGCGAGACCGAGGCCGAGCGCGAGGCGGGGGAGACCGAGGCGGTGCTGCGCCGCCAGGTCGGCGCGATCGCTCGAGGCGATCGACCGAGCACCGACGAGCTGGTGATCGCCTACGAGCCGGTCTGGGCGATCGGCACGGGCAAGACGGCGACGCCCGAGATGGCGCAGGAGGCCCACGCGCTCGTCAAGTCGCTGCTCGACGTGCCCGTGCTCTACGGCGGCTCGGTGAAGCCCGAGAACGCCGCCGAGCTCGCCGCGCAGCCCGACGTCGACGGCGCGCTCGTCGGCGGCGCCTCGCTCGAGCTCGAATCGTTCGCGGCGATTTGCCGGGCCGCTTCCCCCTCGTAGCGCTCGTCATCCTCGACGGCTGGGGCTGCGCGCCGCCCGGGCCCGGCAACGCGGTCGAGCTCGCAGAGACGCCGGTGTTCGACCGACTCTGGGCGACGTTCCCGCACACGACGCTCGAGGCCTCGGGCGAGGCGGCCGGGCTGCCGGCCGGGCAGATGGGCAACTCCGAGGTCGGCCACCTGACGATCGGGTCGGGCCGGCGGCTCTACCAGGACCTGATGCGCGTGAACCAGCGCGGTCGCCGACGGCTCGCTCGCTCGAGAACCCGGCGCTCGAGGCGGCGTTCGCCCGCGGCCGCCGCGTGCACCTGCTCGGGCTCGTCTCGCACGGCGGCGTGCACTCGCACATCGACCACCTGCGGGCGCTGCTCGCGCATCGCGCCCGAGCGGACACGTGGATCCACGCGTTCACCGACGGCCGCGACGTCTCGCCGCACGCGGCGCTCGACGATCTCGCCGAGCTGCCCGCCGACCGGATCGCGACGGTCGTCGGCCGCTACTACGCGATGGACCGCGACAAGCGCTGGGAGCGCACGCAGCGGGCGCTCGACGCGCTCATGCTCGGGCACCGGCGTCACGTGGCGGACGACGCGCTCGCGGCCGTCCGGGCGAGCTACGACGCCGGCGTCACCGACGAGTTCATCGAGCCGATCGTCGATCGCCGGGACGCCGCGGATCGAGCCCGGCGACAGCGGCGATCTTCTTCAACTTCCGCCCCGACCGCGGCCGCCAGCTCTCACGCGGCTGCTGCTCGACGCCGGCTTCGACCTGACGACGATGACGCGCTACGGCGCACGATCTCGACTCGCCCGTGGTGTTCGACGAGCAGACGGTCGCCGAGACGCTCGCCGAGGTGCTCTCGCACGCCGGGATCCGCGCAGCTGCACGTCGCCGAGACCGAGAAGTACGCGCACGTGACCTACTTCTTCAACGGCGGGCGTCGAGGAGGCGTGGCCGGGCGAGACGCGGATCCTCGTGCCGAGCCCGCGCGACGTCCCGAGCTACGACTTCAAGCCCGAGATGTCGGCGGCGGAGGTCGCCGAGCGCTTCTGCGCCGAGATCGGCGACGGCTACGGCTTCGCGTCGTCAACTTCGCGAACCCGGACATGGTCGGCCACACCGGCGTGATCCCGGCCGTCGTCGAGGCGGTCGAGACGACCGACCGCTGCCTCGGCCGGGTCGTCGAGCGGGTCGCCGAGCTCGGCGGCGTCTGCCTCGTGACCGCCGACCACGGCAACGCCGAGAAGCTGCTCGACGCCGGACGGCGTCTCGCCGCACACCGCGCACACGACCAATCCCGTGCCGCTCATCCTGACCGCCGACGGTGACGCTCCGCCGACGGCGGCGAGCTCGCCGACCTCGCCCCGACCGTGCTTTCGCTCCTCGGGGTGAAGGAACCTCGGCCAGATGAGCGGTAAGGATTTGTTGAATCGACCGTTGAGAGCTCGCTGAAGAGCCGAAGGCGCAGGGCTATACTGCCGCTCGTTGGCTCTCCCACAACCCGATCCCGCGCTCCTGCGGAAGGCCCAGAAGGGCGACGAGCGCGCGTTCGCGATCATCGTGCGGATGTACGAGACGCCGGTCTACAACTACGTCCTGCGGCTGACCGGCGACCGGACCCTCGCCGAGGATCTGACGCAGGAGGTCTTCCTGCGCGTCTTCCAGGGCCTGCCGAAGTTCTCGCTCCGCTGCAAGTTCACGACGTGGCTCTTCCAGGTGACGAAGAACCGCGTCCTCGACGAGCTCCGCGCCCGCGAGCGCCGGCCGATCGGGCTCGTCAGCTTCGACGACATCCCGCCGCTCGAGGTCTTCGACCAGCCGGTCGAGCGCGTCGAGACGATCGACGCGCTCTGGCGGGCGATCGAGGGCCTGAACCCGTCGACCTGAAGATGGCGCTGCTGCTGCGCGACGTCGTCGGGCTCCCCTACAACGAGATCGCCGACTCGCTCGAGATCACGCTCGCGACCGTGAAGTGGCGGATCTTCAAGGCGCGCGAGGACGTCCAGCTCGCGCTCGCCCGCGAGGGCATCACCTTCGACGAGCCCGAGCCCCTCGCCGTCCAGACGGCGTAGCCGCGCTCAGCCCTGCCGCGCGCGGCAGAGGTAGACCGTGAAGTCGTGAGCATGTAGTCGTGCCGCAGCACAACCCAGGGGGTCAGTGTCCGGCAGAACGCGAGCGTCTCGAGCGGGTCCGCCTGGAATCCTCCCTCTTCGTGCCCAGGTGCTGAGCGAGTTGAACGCGAGCGCCACCTCGGCGAGGCTCCACATCCGCTCGATCAGGCGTGGCATCAACGCCGGGGCGTCGTCGCCGAGCAGAGAGAAGATCCCGTGCGCGGTGACGAGATCGAACCGCCGGTCGAACGAAGCCTCGAGCACGTCGCCGACCCTCACCCTCGAGCTCGGGGCGCCGCTCGAGGGCCGTCGCGATCATTCCGCGCGAGAGGTCGATCCCCGTGTAGGAGACGCCGTCGAAGCGGCTCTCGAGGTAGTCCGCGTAGTGGCCGGGCCCGCAGCCGACGTCGAGGACGCGCAGGCCGGCCAGGTCGAGCACTCCGGCGGGTACCGCGAACTTCGCCGCCTGTGATCCCGGGCTGCCGTAATCGGCCGCTCGCGGGTCGCTTCCGTGTTTCGCGACGGGTCGTCGGTAGTACCGGGCGATGCGCTCCGACGGCACATCCATGCGCTTACTGGCCGAACTCGAGCCGGGCGGCGAGCCCGTCGGGCAGGCCGGCGGCCCGGATCTCGGCCTGGGTCTTCTCGATCGGATACTCGGTGCGGCGGAACCAGCCGTGGTGGGCGTCGAAGTCGAGCATCAGCCAGGCGGCCCGCGGATCTCCGCCCCGCGGCTGTCCGACCGAGCCGGGATTCAGCAGCCAGCGCGAGTCGGAGAGGTCGCACCTCGTCGCCCATGTGGGCGAGGCCGCCCGAGAGCGCACCCGTGGCGTCGTAGGCGATCTGGAGCGCGACGTGGCTGTGGCCGACCATCACGAGCGGTGAGCTGACCGTCTCGAGGCTCAGGCGTGCGCCCTCCTCGCTCAGCACGTAGTCCCAGACCGGGTCGATCGGGCTGCCGTGGAAGAGGGCGGCGCCATTTCGGGTCGCCGCGGGCACGAGCGGCTCGAGGAACCGCCGCGAGTCGTCGCTCAGCACCGCTTGCGTCCACCGGACGGCCGCCGCGGCATCGCCGTTGAAGTCTTCGACCGAGAGCACGCCGATCACTGCCAGATCATGGTTGCCGGCAAGGCACAGGTCGGCCTGCTCCTGCACGACCGCACAGCAGCGATTCGGCTCGGGGCCGTACCCGACGACGTCGCCGAGACACCAGATCTCGTCGGGCGCCTCGGCGGTCACCTCTGCGAGGACTGCCTCGAGAGCGTGATAGTTCCCGTGGATGTCTGAGATGACTGCGACTCGCATCAGGTTGCCCCGACGGACGCTAACGCTATCCGCGGCGCGAGCCGAACGGCCTCCTGCCTGAGATGTCGGGTTCGACGTTCAGGCGCGTCGGATTGGCGGTCGGACTGGCGTTCGGGCTGGCCGTCGTCGGCACCGTCGGCTTCCATCATCTCCTCCACGAGCAATGGCACGCCGCCTTCTACCGCACGGCCGTGACGGTCACGCTGACCGGCCTCGACTCCGAGCCGCACGGAGCGGGCGCCGAGTACCTGACGATCGCCCTGGCCCTCGGCGGCGTCGCTATCTTCGGCTACGTCGCCGCGCAGGCCCTCGAGTCGATCGCCGACGAGGTGGCGGGCGATGCGCGGAGGGACAAGAGACGGAGACGCATGATCGACGACGATCGAGGATCACTTCATCATCTGCGGCTACGGGCGCGTCGGGCGGCGCGCGGCCGAGGAGTTCGCCGCCTCGGGTCAGGGTTTCGTCGTGCTCGACACGGGCGACGACGCGATCGAGATCGCCCGCGAGCACGGCGTGCTCTATCGCAAGGGCAGCGGCTCCGACGACGAGAGCCTCGAACGGGTCGGGATCGCCAGGGCGCGCGGCCTGCTCGCATCGGCCGACTCCGACGCCGAGAACCTCTACATCACCCTCTCGGCGCGCTCGCAGCGGCCGGATCTGATGATCGTCGCGCGCGCCTCGTCGCGCGAGGCCGAGCGGAAGCTGATGCTCGCCGGCGCCAACCGCGTCGTGCAGCCCTACGCCTCGGCCGGGACGGAGATGGCGAAGCTCGCGCTCAAGCCGCA
Organism: uncultured Actinomycetota bacterium; assembly: GCA_963743675.1. Lineage (GTDB taxonomy): Bacteria > Actinomycetota > Thermoleophilia > Gaiellales > Gaiellaceae > PALSA-600. The sequence goes on along the minus strand of CAVURE010000019.1, from coordinate 6,743 downwards.
GGTGGCGGCGTTCCTCGAGCTCGTCTCCTCGCACGCCGGGCCCGGACCTGCGGTTCGAGGAGCTCGTCGTCACCGCCGACTGCCCGCAGGCGGGGAAGACGATTCGCGAGCTTCGGATCCGGAGCACGACCGGCGCCGTCGTGATCGCCCTCGGCAAGACCGACGGGACCTTCGACGTGACCCCGAACCCGGACGTCACGATCGATGCCGGGCGACGTGCTGATCGCGATCGGCACCGAGCCCGAGCTGAAGGCGCTCGAAGACCTGTTCGCCCCGGGGCCCCTTGGCCGGCTAGCGCGCTCGCCCGCCTCGAGGCGGCGCTCGGCGGAGCTCGCCGGCGCCGAGGTCTCGCTCGAGCGGCCGAAGGACCCGGCGCACGGCGACTACGCGACGAACGTCGCGCTGCAGGCCGCGCGCAACCTGGGCCGCTCGCCCCGCGAGATCGCCGAGGAGCTCGCCGAGAAGGTGGTCGAGCTTCCCGAGATCGAGCGGGCGGAGGTCGCAGGGCCCGGCTTCCTGAACCTGTGCGTCACGGATGCGTTCCTCGGCGAGGCGCTCGCCGAGATCGACCCCGGGTACGGCGGCGGTTTCGCCGAGCCCGACGCAGGATCCAGGTCGAGATGGTCTCCGCCAACCCGACCGGGCCGATCACCGTCGCCTCGGCCCGGAACGGCGCCCTCGGGGACAGCGTCGCGCGCCTGCTCGAGTTCGCCGGCAACGACGTCGCGCGCGAGTACTACTACAACGACGCAGGCGCGCAGATGGAGCGCTTCCGCCGCTCGGTCGAGGCCGTGCGCGCCGGGCAGGACGTGCCCGAGGACGGCTACCAGGGCGCCTACATCGCGGGCCTCGCCGCCGAGCCCGGCGACCCGGTGCCCGCGGATGCTCGAGCAGATCGAGGCGACGCTCGAGCGCTTTCGCATCCACTTCGACTCGTGGGCGAAGCAGAGCGAGCTCGAGCACGAGCTCGAGCGCTCCTCGCCGGGCTGCCGACCTACGAGCACGACGGCGCGCTCTTCGTCCGCTCGACCGATTTCGGCGACGAGAAGGACCGGGTTCTCGATCCGCTCGGCCGCGAAGGGCGGCCTCCCGACCTACGAGGCGGCCGACGTCGCCTATCTCCGCGACAAGCTCGACCGGGGCTTCGACCGGGCGATCTACGTGCTCGGCGCCGACCACCACGGCGTCGCGGGCTGGTACGAGGTGGTCGCGCGGATGCTCGGCTACGACCCTGACCGGATCGAGGTGCTGCTCTACCAGCTCGTCCATCTCACGCGTGGCGGCGAGCAGACGAAGATGTCGAAGCGGCGCGGCGACGTCGTCTTCCTCGACGAGTTCATCGACGAGGTCGGCGTCGACTTCGCCCGCTGGTTCCTCGTCGACCGCGGCCACGACCAGACGATCGAGATCGACGTCGACCTGGCCGCCGGAGAAGTCGCGCAAGAACCCGGTCTACTACGTGCAGTACGTGCACGCGCGGATCAACGGGATCTTCCGCGAGGCGCCCGCCGACGCCGGCGGTCGACCCCGGGCCGCGCATGCCGCTCGAGCCCGAGGAGCGCGAGCTCGTGAAGCGGCTCGCGGAGTTTCCGGCGGTCGTCCGCGAGGCGACCGAGCGCCGCGGCCCGCACGCGATCCCGGTCTACGCGATCCGGCTCGCCGACGACTTCCACCGCTTCTACCACGAGCACATGGTGCTGGCCGGCGAAGGGAGGCGAGCACGAGTCGTTCCGGCTCGCGCTGGTCGCCGCCACGCGGGACGTGGTCGCGCGCTGCCTCGACCTCGTCGGCGTCGACGCGCCGGAGCGGATGTAATGCCGGAGCAGATCGCGGCCCCCACCGTGATCGCCTCGGCGGGCACGCTGCCGAAGACGATCGAGGAGTACGTCGGCCGGGTGAACACCGGCGAGGGGCGGTCAGCATCGCGCGGATGCGGAGCCCGCAGGGCTGGGAGGAGCCGGCCCAGACGCCGGAGTTCGACGAGTACACGCTCGTCCTCTCGGGGCTGCTCGTCGTCGAGCACGACGCGCGGCCGGCTCGAGGTCCGCGCCGGCGAGGCCGTCCACACGCGTCCCGGGGAGCGGGTGCGCTACTCGACGCCCGAGCCCGGCGGCGCCGAGTACGTCGCCGTCTGCCTACCGGCCTTCTCCCCGGACACCGTTCACCGCGACGGCTGAGCGGCCTTCCACGCCCGGTATTCGGCCGGAAGGCAGACCGCGCAGGGCCTGTACCCCGCGGCGATCGCGGTCGGCTCGTCGGCGAAGAACACGCGGTGGCGGACGATGTGGCCCTTTGCGAGCCAGCGGAGCGCCGAGGGGCAGTCGAGCCGCCCGTAGAGCTTGTTGCGCCGATGTCCGCCGAGGGTCCCGGGTGTCTCGGAGAGGTACTGGCCGCCGTCGCGCCCGATCAGTCGGTAGAGCTTCGGCTCGAGTGCCATCGGGCGTGTAACGCCTACGAGCCCCGGTTTGTGAGATCCGTTACCCCGATCGAGGGGTCTTTGCGACTGCCCTCTCCGGGGGATGACTCCGGCAGCGATCGGTCCGAAGGTGTGGTGATGCTCGCAACCGTCGACACGATGCCAGCGGCGATGCGCACCGAGCCCGGTTCGCTCGGGAACCGGGAGCAGCTGCTCGCCGATCTCGAGGAGGCTATGCGGCCCGGGGTGCTGAGGATGGCGCTCGTGATCGTCGGCTTCAGCGGCTTCCCGGAGTTCGTGGACCGCGCCGGCTGGCTGGAGGGCGAGGCGTTGCTCCAGGCGCTGGCCGCGAGGCTCGACGAGGCTGTCGGCGACACCGCGGCCTGTTACCGGGCGAGGCGCGACGAGTTCGCCCTCCTGTACGACCCCGGCACCGCGCCGCTCGCGGCGCTCCTCGAGCGCACGATCGCGGCACTCGGCGGGCATCCCGTTCCGACTCCGCTCACGCCGGCCTACGGCACCGTCGTCGTCCCCGACGAGGCTTCACATCCGCTTGCCGCGCTCCAACTCGCAGACGAGCGCCTGGCCGCCGTCGCGCCGGGCCGCCAGCCGCGCGAGCGCCGCCGCTATCTTCGCCCGGGTATCCAGGACGCGCCTCCGGACGGCGGCACGTCTTCCGGACGGCTCGAGGCCCTTCAGACCGAACTGGCCGAGGCGACCGCGGCCGCCTCGCGGATCCAGCGCGTCGACCGCCTGCTCGACCTCGCAGAGACGCTGAGCAAGCTCGCCGACGCGGCCAAGATCGACAATGTCGGTGCCGGCCGCCTCCAGGGCCAGGCAAGCGGCGCCGACAAGATCCCGCTCCTCTTGAAGGAGCTCGGCCTGAAGCTCGCCGCCCTCCGATCCCTCGACGGCTGCGAGCTCGCCGAGGCGGCTTCGCTCCTCGCCTCCCCGGCCGCCGGAACCATGCGGACGAAGGTGCTGAGCGCGCTCGACGAGATCGGCACAGTCCTCGCCGCCGCCTGAGCCGTTACGCCAAAACGGCTAAGCTTGGTGCCGCGCGGGTGTAGCTCAGTTGGTAGAGCATCAGCTTCCCAAGCTGTTCTCACCGTCACTGGCCGTTCGCAGGCGTTCTAGCGAGTTCGCATCTTTGCAGGGAAAACGGGCCTCCGTGGGAGGCCTGGTTTCAGCTCGTTCGACGGGGTTACCGAGGGTTCTCATCACTCCCTCGTCACTCCCGAGGGACACCTGATGCCGCGCAAACGCTTCATGTACGTCCCCGGCGCTCGCTACAAGCGGTCAAGGCCGCCGAAGTACGAGCCGAAGCCGGGACGGCCCCATCTCGGAGGAGAACCGGCGCTGGCTCGCGGAGGTCAAGGCGAAGAGGGCGGCCGGGAGCTGAGATGCCCTCGCTGCTCGCCACGCGCTTCACGCTGACGGCCTCCGGCCTGTCGAGGAACGCCAAGCTCTACATGGCCGTCCTCGGCGGCTGGAGGCTGCCCGCCCGCGACCAGATCGCCAGGACGCTCGGCATCAACTACGCGGCGGTCAAGGCCGCCAGGGACGAGCTGCTCGCGGCGGGGATCATCGAGGTCGAGATGCCGAAGCGAGCCGGGAAGAAGTACGACGGGACGATCAAGCACACGATCATCGACCGCAGGCACGACCCGGCTCGCGGCGGCTGGGTGAAGATCGACGCTGAGCGCCAGGAGCAGCTCGACGCGCAGCGAGGCGACGTCCACCCGGCCGAAGTCCTGATCTACGAGCTGCACCGGCTCCGCGTCGGCGGCTCGCACGCGAGCGCGAAGCACGCCCTGGGGTTGGCCGACCGCAAGTGGAGGAAGCTACGCGCCGCGTCCGCTGAAACGACAGAAGCGGCCGGGAGCGCACCGTCTAAGTGCATAAGACCTTCAAGCAAGGCGGATCATCCAGTGGAGGCAAAGCCTTGCTGAAAGCTCCTACTCATCCTCGCCGTAAAGCAACACCCCTAGGAATAGGAGATAAGGAGCACTGCTGATTCGATTCGTGCGGATCACGACCGGCGAGGGGATGAAGGTCTTCAGGGCAAGGCCGAACCGCCCAGTACGGTGGCCGCATGAGGTACGAGATTCTCGGCGGGCGGCTGTTCGGCTTCGCCATCGGGAGGGACAAGCGCCTGATCCCGAGGGTGAGCAAGCTGGCCGACGCCATCATCGCCAAGAAGGGCGACCCGCAGGGTTTCCCGATCATCGAGGGAGCGTTCGCCGGGAACAAGGGCAACCCGCCCAAGGTGCTGGCCGAGCTGACGCCGTACCACTGGCTGATCGACAAGCCCGAGGTCGTCGGAAGGCCGATCACCGAAGTCCTCGGCGACTTCCTCAAGGAGGCCGCGATGGAAGCCAAGCGCGCTGAGGCCCGCGCCAGCGAGCAGGAACGCCTCGCTATGGAGCGCCGCGCCGTCGTGGACGAATACATCCGAACGGGCCGCCTGCCGAACGAGGACTAGATCCGAACCGGCGACGAGACTCTGGACTCAAGGTCGAGACTTCGACTCGGAGGTATCCCGTTGAGCGCATTCCAGAAAGTCCGCGTCCGCTTGTGCTGGACGATGCTGGCCCACATGAACATGGTCGAGCTGCACGCGGTCAAGCAGCGCAGCATCGACAAGAACATCGGCGGCGCTGGCGACGAAGCCGCCGCCCAAGCAGCCAGCGCGTAGACCGTCGCCCTGCCTGCGGCGACGACACGTCCCTGGAGCTTCGGCTCTGGGGCCGTTCTCGTTCCAGGGCCGAAAGGCCAAGGCGCTGGTGAGCAGAAGTTCAAGGTCAAGAGCGGCGGGAATCGCCTGTAAGGCCCCCAGGAGGCCCCAGATCGTAAACCGGGGTGTCCTGGCCCCAGGTAGGCACTCGCAGGCGCTCCTGGCCGGAGGCCGAGCGCGCAGCGGGCCTCCTGATCTACAACCCCAGCGCCGATAGACCGGCAGGGCCGCAACAACCGAGAGGAGCATCACCATGACGCACGACGAGCTGGTTCAGACCACCGCGCAGAACGCCGCGATCTTCGACGGCGAGATCAAGGCCACGACTGTCCTCCAGAGCGAGGTCTTCGAGCTGGACGGCGACACCGTCACCGTGGCAATCGTGGACACCGAGCCGGAGCTCCGCGACTGCCGACCGGGAACCAGCCCATACGTCAACCGCCTGGTCGCGTCGGCTACGGCGGCCCGCCCGAGCGCTTCAACGTGACCGGTCGTGTCCGGCCGCGAGGTCTGACCAGCAGGAAGAGCCGGAGTCGGGGCCGGGCGGCTTGAGAGTTCGCCAGCGCCGTTGCGCAACCCGGCCCCGTCCGACGCTAGGCAGGACGAGGCCGCTGCGCTGGATGGCCGAAATGGACGATTCGCCCTAGAGCAGAGAGAGCCTCCGCTGGCGGGTAGGCAGGTTGTTGTACTGCTGGAACAAGTCCTCGTGATCCTCCATCAAACGATCCTGGTCAAAGCGATGGCCCTCGACGACCATCCAAGCTCGCCAGGCCCTCCAAGCCCATCGCCGTTCCGATCACTAGGCGCAACTCGTTCTCGAGCCGCTCCCGTTCGTGCTTGGCCTTTTCGAAGGTCGCCCGAGCTTCAAGCAACTGACCCATAAGCATCAGATCGTCGTCGCATCGGCGATACCCAGCGATCCTCGCAGTCCTCATTCGCAAGCAGCTCCACCTGCGCGAGCTTCTCAAGATCGTTCTCGACGTAGCCGCGAGCGAGATGGATCTCCTGTCGCATTTCGTCCGGCTCGACCACGAAGAACTCCTTGGCGTCGCTCTCACGTGACCGCTTCGGTTGCAAGCGGTTGTGCAAGAAGGTCTCGCACTTCGACGCATGGTCCGTGACGATGACATCGAAGGGCGTCAGCTGAAACGGGTTCCCGGTCGAGAGCTGCTTGATCCGCTTCTCGACATCGTTCTCTGTCCGCCCGATCTTGAAGTAGTTCGTGTCTCCGCTCTGGAGAATGTAGACGTAGCCCATTCTGCTTCCCTCCGATTGTCCATCCCGCCAGGCCGAGGCGGCCCGTCGCAGGTCGTTTTAGTGGAGGAAGCGTGGCAGCGAACGCGACTCAGCGCAAGACGGTCGAAGGTGGCTGTGAGCAGGGTGAAAAACGTTGGTACGCCAAGAGAACCAGCCCCTTGTCCCCAGTATCGGCGGGAAACTCGGGGAGAAGAAGGCCGCTCGGAGCGACAACATCCGCGCGATATCCACATCAAACTAGGGAAACCTCGCCTGCGGCAGCGTCCACAAAAATACGACAGACCCTTGGCCTGCGCCAGCGTGCGCAGAAGTACGCGAGAACCCCCGGTACCT
>CAVURE010000018.1:0-65348 GCA_963743675.1 uncultured Actinomycetota bacterium | reverse complement strand
CGTGGCCACCCCGGTCGTCGGAGCGTGGTCGGGAGTCGACGTCACGCTCGCCCAGGTCGAGTCGGAGCTCACCCGGCTCCGCGGCGAGTCCGCGGGGGAGATCGACCAGCCGACCCAGCGGACGAGCGTGATGACGCACGTCGCTTGGGTCCCGGCGCAGTGGCTCGACGCGGCGGAGCGAACGCTCGAGGGGATGGGCGAGCGCCATCCGTCCCGCACCCTGATCCTCGTCCCGTGCCCTGGGCTCGAGGGCGGGATCGACGCGGAGCTCCCTGGTGCGGGTGTTCCCTGTCGGCGAGACGGGCTGTCGTCGGTGAGGTTAACGATTTCGTCGCTCCACACTGTTGCGCGCTCGAGCAGGCGTCGATCGTGCTCCCGCTTGCGATCTCGGATCTACCGGTGTTCCTGCGCTGGCGCGGCGAGCCCCCGTTCGGCGAGGCGCAATGGGAGCAGCTCGTGTCGGTCGCGGACCGCGTGATCGTCGACTCGTCGGAGTGGTCCGAGCTTCGCTACCCCGCGCTTGCCGGGGCTTCGAGCGCCGCGATCCCGGCCCTCGTCCAGGCGCGGGCAGTCCAGTGGAGCTTCGAGCTGGCCTCGCGCTGGCCGGCAATCGCCGAGCAGGAGATCGCGATCCGCGGCCCGCGCGCCGAGGCGGAGCTGCTGCGCGGCTGGCTCGCCCTCGAACCTCCACCGGACCGTTCCCCCGCCCGAGCCGGCCGGGGAGCTCGGGGTGCGGCTTCGACGGTGAGGAGGTTCCGGTCCCCGCATGAGGAGCCCCGCACCGCGAGCAACCTGCTGAGCGCCGAGCTCGACCGGCTCTCGCGCGATCGGATACTCAGAGGCTGCAGTTTCCTCGACAAGCTGAGCCTCGACGAAGGCGACGAGCCGCTCCTGGGCCCCCTCCGGCCGGCCGAAATAGCCGAGTAACTGGCCCCGGGCGATGAAGGGCCAACAACGTGCGTCGCCGATCACGCCGGGGTAGCTGCTCCACGTGTCGGCGCGGAGGTCGCGGACAGCTCGGCTTCGGCGCGGTTTCTGGCGATGTAGCGAACCGTGAGCAGGAAGAAGGTGCGCGTCAGTCTTCACGCGCTTTCGGCGGTGGCGCTCGCGAAACAGGTGCCCACGCCGACCGTGCCGGCGGTCAAAACCTGAGCGTAGGTTTCATTCAGGTACTGCATCCCGGCCGCCAGATTCCGCGTGGGGCGTCGTGACCAGCATGTGGTAGTGCGTATCGAGCACCGATACCGCGAGACGAGCGCCAACCGAAGCGCTTGACGGTTCGGTGCATCGAGCGGACGAGCTCATGCAGGTCGCGATCGTCCCGGACGATCGTCGCCTCGGCGACCGAGTGGATCGTCACGTGGTAGATCGCGCCGGGTTCCTCATGGTGGAGCGGACGGGCCACGAATTCCAGTGTGCGCCCTCCGAAGCCGAACCGATAGGGGTGTGGACGAACTGGTGCACTCTCGTTACAACCGTAACGAGGTCTGACCCCATTACGAACCGTGGCGAGCGGCGCGGGGTCGAGAGCGGTCGGTTCGAATGCCGTAAGGGAACCCTTGGGTGGGCGCTTCCCGAGCTAGTCGGCCCCCTGCCCCTCAGGCGTTCCGAACGTAAAGGGGTCTGACCCCGCCTTTGGCGCCGGCGGAGACGCCGGCTCCGCCCGGAGGGAGATCGCGAGCTCGTGGAGCGGCCCCGTCGGCGAGAAATCGAGCAGACCGGGGCTGGGTTCGGTGCCTTCGAAGGTCGTGCAGCGGCCGCCGGCTTCTTCGACGATGAGCTTGATCGCGGCGTAGTCCCAGAGCTTCGAGCCCGGATTCCGCGGCGACCTGATCGCACCCTCTGCGAGAGAGGCAGTGTTGCCAGAAGTCGCTGAAGCCGCGGGTAGCACCCGGCGCGTTCGACGATCACGAGCCCAGCCCGGAGGCATCTCCCTGGGCGAGGTGGTGGAGACGATCGCGTCCTCCAGCCGCTCGACCGCGGGAGACATGGATTCCGTCCGCTCTCGATGGACGCCGCGTGTCGGTCCACGCGCCCGATCCGCGCGCGGCCCACCAGCGGCGGCCGAGCGCCGGCGCCGAGACGACCGCAGCCTCGACACGGCCGCCACGCTCGAGTGCGAGCAAGGTCGCCCAGACGGGAACGCCACGGACATAGTTCTTCGTCCCGTCGATCGGGTCGACGATCCAGCGCACGTCCCCACCGCCGTCTCCGAACTCCTCGCCGAACACGCCCTCGCCGGGGCGCTCGCGAGCAACGAGAGCGCGGATCTCCTCCTCGGCGGCTTGATCGGCTTCGGATACGGGCGTCAGGTCTGGCTTCGTCTCGACGCGGAGGTCGAGCGCGCCGAAGCGTGCGAGCGTGATCGCGTCGGCTGCGTCCGCCAACTCGTGCGCGAAGGCGAGATCCGGGTTCATGGCCGCCACGGTAGTCACAATCGCGACGGGCAATGCTCATAGGATGTTCGGATGAGCAACTCTCTCGCCACCGGGCTTCAGCGGCTCGGCACGGAGACCGCCTTCGAGGTGCTGGCGCGCGCACGCGAGCTCGAAGCGCAGGGACAGCGCGATCATCCATCTCGAGATCGGTGAGCCCGACTTCACGACGCCCCGCCACATCATCGAAGCGGGTGCCCAGGCGCTCCTCGACGGAAACACGCACTACTGCCCCGCTCCCGGAATCTGCCGGCGTTGCGTGAGGCGTGCGCGGCGCACCTCTCGGAGCACCGCGGGCTTCCGATCGACCCCGGCCGGGTCCTCGTCGCCCCCGGCGCGAAGCCGTTCCTCTTCTTCGGCGTCCTCGCAACGTGCGACCCTGGCGACGAGGTCATCTATCCGAACCCGGGCTTCCCGATCTACGAGTCCGTGATCCGCTGGTCGGGTGCAACGCCCGTACCGCTGCCGCTCACCGAGGAGTCGGGCTTCGCGTTCAGCGCCCGGGATCTGGCCGACCGTCTGACACCGCGCACGAAGCTCGTGATCCTGAACTCGCCGGCGAACCCCACCGGCGGGGTCGTCGAACGCGAGTTGAACGCGGAGATCGCCGAGGTGCTCGCGGATCACGACTGCTGGATGCTGTCGGACGAGGTCTACACCGAGATGCTCTACGACGCTGAGCACGACACGATCGCAGGCCACCGCGGACTGCTCGACCGCACGATCCTCCTCGACGGCTTCTCGAAAACCTTCGCAATGACCGGCTGGCGGCTCGGCTACGCGGCGATGCCGAAGGAGCTCGTCGAGCCGGTCACCCGCCTGATCATCAACTCGGTCTCCTGCACCGCGCCGGCCGTCCAGCTAGCCGGCGTGGCCGCGCTCACGGGCCCGCGCGACGAGGTGAACGGGATGCTGGCGGAGTTCCGCCTCCGCCGCGATGCCATGGTGACCGGACTGAACGAGCTTCCCGGCGTCTCCTGCATCACCCCGCGCGGCGCCTTCTACGCGTTCCCGAACATCTCGGGAACGGGCTTCCGTTCGAAGGAGCTGGCTGACCGGTTGCTCGCCGAGGCCGGCGTGGCCGTGCTTGCGGGGACGGCCTTCGGCTCCTACGGCGAGGGGTACCTGCGCCTCTCGTACGCGAACTCGCTGGAGAACATCGAGGAGGCGCTCGCGGCGTTCGGCTCGCTGCTCGCGGAGTCTGCGGACGCATGATCCGCCCGAGGGTGGCCGTCACCCGCTCGATCCCCGAGCAGTCGCTCGAGCTGCTTCGCACAGAGACCGAAGTGTGGATCTCGCCCGTCGATGCTCCGCTTCCAACGGACGAGCTGCATGCCGCGATCCCGGGGCGCCGACGCGGTCCTGACCCTCCTCCACGACCGCGTGGACGACGCCTTTCTCGACGCTGCCGGCGAGCAGCTCAGGATCGTGGCGAACGTGGCGGCCGGCTACGACAACATCGACGTACCGGCGTGCGCCTCCCGCTCGGTGATCGTGACGAACACGCCCGGCGTGCTCGCCGAGGCGACCGCCGACATCGCGATGGCCCTGATCCTGATGACGACCCAGGCGACTCGGCGAGGCCGAGCGGCTCGTCCGGGCAGGCGGCACGTGGTCGTGGAGCATGTCCTTCCACCTGGGAGCCGGCATCCAGGGCAAGACCCTCGGCGTCGTCGGCCTCGGCCAGATCGGCCGTGCAACCGCACGACGAGCGCGCGCCTTCGGGATGGAGATCGTCTACTCGAGCCCTCGCCGCGCCGATCCGGAGACGGAGGCCGAGCTCCGCGCGACCTACGTGCCACTCGCTGACCTGCTCGCGACCTCCGACGTCGTTTCGCTTCATTGCCCACTGAGCGAGGAAACACGCCACCTGATCGACGCCGCCGCGTTCGAGCTGATGAAGCCCTCTGCGTTTCTCGTCAACGCTGCACGCGGCCCCGTGGTCGACGAGGAGGCACTCGTGCGAGCGCTCGAAAGCGGCGAGATCGCGGGCGCGGGGCTCGACGTCTTCGAGAACGAGCCCGCCGTTCATCCGGGCCTGCTCGTGCTCGAGAACGCCGTGCTGCTCCCGCACCTCGGTTCCGCAACCGTCGAGACGAGAACCGCGATGGCCACCCTCGCTGCGAGGAACGTGCTCGCGGTACTCGACGGGCTTCCGCCACTCACGCCGGTCATTCCGCGTTAGCCGCAACGAACGCATGCGCCGATGCCTCGGGAGACGAGCCCTGTGGACAAACCGGTACAGACACGTCACACCTTTCGCGATAGCCTGGACGGCATCAGGGGCGGGAGGTGGGTCCCCGAATCGGAACAGCCGCCAAGGGTGGGCGGCCCTTCCGGACGTGGCTCTTTCGCCTAGGCGCTCTTCCGCCTAGGCGCTCTTCCTTCCGCCTAGGCGCTCTTCCGCCTAGGCCCGAAGCTCGTCGACCGCGAGCGCGGCCTCGAGCGCCAGGCCGGCGCCGAGCACCAATGCATCGTCGCCCGGACTGCCGACGATCTGGATCGAGGCCTGCAGCCCGTCCTCCGCGGCACCGCACGGCACCGCAAGCGCGGGCCAGCCGAGCGCGTTGAACGGGAACGTGAAGCGCACGAACGTCCCCCGCTCGGCGACCTCGTCGATGTCGGCCGCGGGCGCGACGAAACCCAGCGTCGGGGCCAGCAGGAGCTCGAAGGGCCCGATCGCCTCGAGCATCTCTGCCCGGTAGGCCTCGCGAAGAGCGGCGGCCGCAGCCGCCTCGGCCTCACCGACAGCGAGGCAGCGCTCGACCTTCGGCGCGATGTTCTCGCCGTAGAGCTCGGCGTATTCCGCATAGAGCTCGCGATGGACATCGGCGACCTCCCGCATGAAGAGCGGCTGGATTCCCTGCGCCTCGGGCAAGTCGACCGCCGCGCGAGACCCGAAACGCGACGCGGCCTCGTCGAGGCGCGCCCCGACGAGCGTGTCGGCGGCGTCGAACCACGCGGTCGCCACTCCGAGCGAACCGAGCTCGACACGATCCACCGAGAATCCCGGCACGAGCGCCTCCATCATTGCGACGCAACCGCCCACATCCCGGGCCATTGGCCCGACGTGGTCGAAGCTCGGCGCGAGCGGGAAGACGCCGTCGGCCGAGACGAGCCCGTAGCTCGGCTTGAACCCGGCGATCCCGCAGCACGCCGCCGGGATCCGGATCGAGCCGCCCGTATCGGTTCCGAGCGCCGCGTCTGCGAGCCCCGCGACGAGCGCGGCCGCCGAGCCGCCGCTCGACCCCCCGGCGGTCCGGCCCGGGCGCCGCCGGGTTCGGGACCGTCCCGTAGTGCACGTTCTGCGAGGTGACGCCGTAGGCGAACTCGTGCAGGTTCGCCTTCCCCACGTTCGCGTAGCCGGCCGTCTCGAGCAGCCGCACCGCCTCGGCCGTTTCCGCCGGAACGTGGTCGGAGAACACGGCCGAGCCGTAGGTCGTGCGAACCCCGGCAGTGTCGAACAGATCCTTCACGGCAAGCCGGATCCCGCCCGGGGACGGCTCGAGCTCCGTGATGAAAACGCCGTCCAGTAGTTCACGCTGTTGTAGAACAGCGCAACCGCCCACGTCCCCGCGAACAGCAACAGCACGAGGATCGTCAACGCGATCGCAAGCCGCGCGTTCCTGCGGGAGAGCTCCGGGCTCGGCCCAACGGCGTCGTGCATCAGATCGGGCGGGTGTGACACGGCGGTCACCACCGGCGGGGGCAGCGGCTCGGCCATCAGACGACCGCGTCCAGCGCCATCGCGACGAACAGCAGCGCGAGGTAGATCATCGAGAAGTGGAACAGCTTCACCGCGTGCGGCCGGGTCGTCTGGCGCCAGAGCGAAACGCGAGCGCGGTCAACGCCAGCCCGAGCACGAGCGCCGAGACGCCGTAGAAGAGGCCGAAGATCCCGAACCCGACCGGTACGAGCGTCGCCGACCACGAGCGCGATCGTGACAGCGTGTCTGCCTCGCGGTCTCACGCTCGCCCTTCACGACGGGCAGCATCGGGATGTTCGCGTTCGCGTAGTGCTCGCGGATCATCAGCGCGAGCGCCCAGAAATGCGGCGGCGTCCAGAGGAAGATGATCCCGAACATCACGATCGCGGCCCAGCCGAGCTGCCCGGTTGCCGCGGCGTAGCCGACGAGCGGGGGCACGGCCCCGGCGGCGCCGCCGATCACGATGTTCTGCGGGGTCGAACGCTTCAGCAGCCGCGTATAGACGAGGACGTAGAAGACGTTCCCGAGCAGCGCCAGCATCGCGGTCGGGAGGTTGACGAGCGAGTCGAGCAGCACGAACGACGCAGCCGAGAGCGCGATCCCGAACTCGAGCGCGCGCTCGGGCGCCATGCGCCCCGACGCGACGGGGCGGCCGGCGGTGCGCTTGCCCATCAGCTTGTCGATGTCGCGGTCGAGATAGTGGTTCAGCGTTGCCGCGCCGCCGCAGGCGAGCGCGAGGCCGATCATCGTCGCTGTGAACAGCCCCCACGCAGGCACGCCCTCGGCGCCGACAAACACCGCCGCGCCGCCGGTGAGGAGCAGCAGCGACATCACGCGCGGCTTCGTCAGCGTCACGAGGTCGCGCAGGCTGCCCGCGGATCCCGGCTCGCCCCGGAAAGCTTGCGCGGCGAGCACCGTCGTCGCCGCGAACGCCAGGCACGCCATCGCGATATGGAGGTCGCGCCCGGTGAGAAGCGCGGCCGCGCCGAAGAACGCCAGAGCGGCAATCGCGGCCGGGAGGAGCCGCCTCATCGCCATCCCCGCCAGGATCAAGAGCCCCACGAGTGGCGGCAGCGCGACAGCGGCGAGCAACCGGTGCGCCGTGTGCCAGCCCGCCGCCCCCGACACGACTGCCAGCGCCGTCGCCGCCACGGCCGAAGCCGCGAGCAGTCTGGCCCAGGGCCCGGCGGTCAGAGCCGTCCCTCCTGCGTCAGCCGGCGACGGAGGTCGCGGAGCGGCCTCGGGGAGATGATGTATGGGACGCGGTCGAAGTTCCATGGTGGCGGCGGGGAGGACGTGTACCACTCGAGCGTGTCGGCGAGCCACGGGTCGTTGCCCGCCCGGCGCCCCGTCCGCGACGTCTTGATGATGTTGACGCGAAGACGAGCATCCCGAGCGCCATGATGAACGCGCCGATCGACGAGATCAGGTTGTAGACCTCCCAGAGTCCATGCTCAGGATACGTGTAGATGCGTCTCGGCATCCCGAGCAACCCGAGCAGGTGCTGCGGCATGAAGGTCAGGTTGAAGCCGATGAAGACGAGCCAGAAGTGGAGCTTCCCGAGCCGCTCGTCGAGCATCCGCCCGAAGATCTTCGGCCACCAGTAATACAGCCCGCCGAAGATCGCGAACATCGAGCCGCCGAAGAGCACGTAGTGGATGTGTGCGACGACGTAGTAGGTCTGCGTGAGCTGCCAGTCGACCGGGAACGCGGCCAGGAAGATCCCCGAGAGGCCGCCGATCGTGAACAGCCCGATGAACCCGAGCGCCCAGAGCATCGGCGTGTCGAACGAGATGTTCCCGCGCCAGAGCGTCGCTAGCCAGTTGAAGATCTTCACGCCCGGTCGGGATCGCGATCACCATCGAGCTGACCATGAAGAACGAGTCCACCGACGTCGGCAGCCCGACCGCGAACATGTGATGGCCCCAGACGAGGAAGCCGAGGAACGCGATCGCGACCGTCGAGTAGCACGACCGCCTTGTAGCCGAAGATCGGCTTGCGCGCGAAGACCGGGATGATCTCCGAGATGATCCCCATCGCGGGCAGCACCATGATGTAGACCTCGGGGTGCCCGAAGAACCAGAAGACGTGCTGGTAGAGGATCGGGCTCCCGCCGTGCAGCGGATCGAAGAAGTGCGTGCCGGCGTGGCGGTCGAGCAGCATCATCGTGATCCCGGCCGAGAGCGTCGGGCAGCGCGAGCACGAGCAGCCACGCGTAGGTGAGGATCGTCCAGACGAAGAGCGGCATCCGCGTCCAGGTCATCCCGCGTGCGCGCATGTTCGTGATCGTCACGATGAAGTTGATCGCCCCGGCGAGCGACGAGAGCGTCAGCACGTGGAGCGAGAGGATCCAGAGGTCCTGCCCGCGACCGGGTGAGTGCAGCGTCGAGAGCGTCGCGTACGACGTCCAGCCGGCCTGCGGCCGCGCCGCCCTTCGCCTCGAAGCTGGCGTAGAGGATCAGCCCGCCGAGCAGGTAGAACCAGTAGGAGAGCGCGTTCAGGCGAGGGAACGCCATGTCCTGCGCGCCGATCATCAGCGGCACGAGGTAGTTCCCGAAGCCGCCGAGGATCGGGACGATGACGAGGAAGATCATCGTCGTCCCGTGGATCGTGACCGCCTGGTTGTAGGCGTCCCGGACAAGGAAGTGCTTGTTCGGAACGGCGAGCTGGTAACGGATCATCAGCGCGAGGATCCCGCCGAGCGCGAAGAAGACGAGCGCCGTGCAGAGGTAGAGGATCCCGATCCGCTTGTGGTCGACGGTCGTCAGCCACGAAGTGATCCGGCCGCGCTTCCAGTCGCTGCGGTAGGCGACGACCGGGGTATCAGCCGCCACTGCTCTGGCCCTTCACGAGCGACGTCGTGTAGGCGACGAGCGCGTCGATCTGCTCGTCGGTCCAGTCGCTCCCGACGGCGGGCATCTCGCCGACGCCCTGGCGGAGGATCGTCGAGAGGTCCTTCGCGTTCGTGAGCAGCGGGTTCTGCCCGAGCGCGGGCCCGACGAAGTCCTCGTCGAGCTTGTGGCAGGTCGCGCAGACGTGTGTCCACTCCTCCTCGCCGAGGCCGGTTCCCGTCGGGTCGGCCGCGCGGGCCTTGATGAACGCCTCGTACTCGCTGCGCGGAACGACCTTCACGGTCGCGAGCATCACCGTGTGCTGGATCCCGCAGAGATCCGAGCAGCGCGCGGCATACAGCCCGGCCGGGGCCTGGAACCAGGTGTGGTTCGTCCGGCCCGGGACTGCGTCGATCTTGCCGCCGAGCTTCGGCACCCACCAGCTGTGCAGAACGTCGGTCGGGGGCGAGAAGACGTCCTCGTGGACGACATCGCCGGCCGGGGCGGTCATCGTCCCCACCGAGATCGCACCGTTCGGGTAGTGGAACATCCAGTAGAACTGCCGTCCCTCGACCCTGATCAGGGTCTCGTTGGCGGCGCTCGCCGGCGGGTGCGTTGGCGATATCGGGGAGCTTGATGAAGACGAAAGTGGCGATCGTGGCCAGGATCAGCACCGGCACGACCGTCCAGAGGATCTCGAGGCGCGTCGAGCCGTGGAGCTGGAGCCCGTCGGCATAGCGGGCACGCTTGCCGCGGCGGTACTTCACGATCAGCATGATCAGCGCCCCTTCGACCCCGACGAAGACGATGATCGCGAAGATCGAGATGAAGAAGTAGCTGTCGCGGATGCTGCTCGCGCCGGGGATGCCGAGGTCTGCGGAGCCAGCCCGCCGTTTCCGGCGAGGCTGCTCCCGCGAGCCGGTTGCGGCGAACACAGGGCCCCCATGCATGCGATTCCGAGTCGTAAGGCCTTGCTCCGCACGCTTCGTGGCATCGTATAGTCGATGGAGGCCAGAACACGGATCGACCTGCCGCCGCACGTGACACGACCCTTCGAGGTCTTCGTGAACGGCGTCCCGCAGACCGAGGGGACCGACTTCGAGGTCGTCGGATCCACACCTGCTCTTCGCCGAGACGCCTGCTCGCGCGAGGGGAAGATCGGCGCGTGGCGCTGGCTGCGCATGGGCCTCGGGATTGCAGGGACATACCGCAAGAACGACACGATCGACGTCGTCTTCACATTCAACGGACGACGCGTCGTCGCGTCGCTCGCGCCGCCCATCGCGACAACGCCTGCCGAACCGGCCGCGAGCTAAGCTTCTTCGTGTGAGCCGATCGCAGCTGCGCTCGCTTCCTCGCAGGCCGCGGGTTCATGCTCTTCCCGGTCGCTGCCTTCGCTGTCCATCAGCTTCGCTACGAGCTCGCCTACGGCTCGCATTCGAGCGCCGCGCTCGCAGCGCAGGGCCACGGCTACCTGGACTCGATGGCGCCGTGGCTCGGAGTGCTCGTGGCACTCGGCTTCGGCTCGTTCCTGACCCGGCTCGCGCGCGCCGCCGGTGGCCGCACCGAGCTCCGGCCGCGGCGTTCCTTCGCCGGCCTGGCCGCGCTCGCGTCGGCTCGCGCTGCTCGCGACCTACTCGGTGCAGGAGTGGCTCGAGGGCGTGTTCGCCGTCGGGCACCCGGCCGGGCTCGAAGGTGTCTTCGGCCACGGCGGCTACTGGGCGGTTCCGCTGTCGGTGCTCGCCGGGCTGCTCGTCGCCGCGCTCCTGCGCTTCGCCTCGGCCGCCGTCGAGGTCGTGGCGACGCTCGGCTCGCCGCGCGCCGATCCTCGGCCTGCCTTCCGCGACTCGTGCGCCCGACGGCGTTCTCGCCCGTCCTCTGCTCGCCCCTCGCCCGCCGCTCGGCGGGTCGTGCGCCGCCGGAACGCTGCTTCTCCTAGAGACCGCAGACACGTTTCCCGATCCCGCACGAAAGGAGACCTCATGCGCGGGCCGCTCCGGCTCCGCATCGTTGCACCCGCCCTGCTCGCGGCGCTCGCGCTGCCCGGGCAGGCAGCCGCGCACGGCCGCGGCCCTACAGTCGCGCTCGACTACCGGCTGACGCTCGCCCCGGCCACGCGCGCCCTTCCCGGCGTGCACGTCCGCGTGCTCGACGGCGACCGCGACTTCCAGGTGCGGGCGAATCCGGGGGTCGACGTGCTCGTGCGCGGGGAGCTGCAGGAGCCGTTCCTGCGGATCGACTCCTCGGGCGTGTGGGTGAACGCGAGCTCGCCGACCGCGACGGCGGACCTGCTGGTCTCGGGCAAGAAGCATGGCTGGATCCATCTCTCGGACAGCCGGACGGCGGTCTGGCACGACCACCGGCTCGCGCCGCCGCCGCGCCACTCAGCCCGGGCCGGCCGGCCGCTTCGACGGTCGCGCTCGACGTGAACGGGCGTCCGGCCTCGATCTCGGGGACGTTCTTCCGGGTGGCGCGGCCCGGCGCTCTGGCCGTGGCTCCTCGCGGCCGTCGCGTTCGCCGGCGGGGTCCTGCTCGCGATGCGCCGCCGCGCAACGCGGGCGCGCGCTCGACGATCGGGCTCGGGGCTCGCCGCCGGGCATCGCCGCGCTCGTCGAGGTCACGACCTTCGCGGTGCGCGACGCGCCGACGGGCGGTGTCGCCTGGCTCCAGCTCGTCGCGGGCGTCGCGGTCGCGGCCGTGCTCGGAGTCCTGCTGGTCCGCCTGCGCGGCAGGGCGCGAGTGCATGCGGCGGGTGTCGTCGGCGCCGTCGCGGCCGCGGTCAGCCTCAGCTCGCTGCCGATCTTCTGGCACGGCGTCGTGATCTCGGCGCTCCCGGGCGTGCTGGCCCGGGCGGTCTGCGGGCTCGCGATCGCAGCGGGCGTGGCCGCGGCGGCGCTGAGCTTCCTGCCCGACTTCGACGAGCCCGTGCGAGTGAGGGCGGTCAGGCGATGAAGACGCTCCTCGCCGCCGCTGCGCTCGTCTTGCCGCCGTCCGTACATCCGTGGCCGATCGGGCCCGGGCCGCGCTACGTCCCGCCGGCGCGCACCGGCGGCCGTCGCTGCCGGGAACCCGCTCGGCGAGCTCCGCTGCGGGACGGCCGGGGCCGGCGTTCCGGATCCATCTCGAGCTCTTCGCGAACCGGAAGGTGGTCGTCGTCCCGGCCGGGATCGGCGTCTCGGGAAGCTGCGTCTACCCGGTGCGCATCGACGAGCCCCGGCGGCGTCTTCGAGGTCGCGCGCGGCGCCGCGCTGCACGCTCGCCGACCTCTTCCGCGTCTGGGGCCAGCCGCTCGCGTCGCGCAGCGGCTCGCGGCGTTCTCGTCGTCCACCCCGTGCGCGCGTACGTCGGCGGGCATCTCGTCCACGGCCCGGTCGGCGCGATCCCGCTCACGCCGCACGCCGAGATCGTCCTCGAGCTCGGCGCCTATCTCGTGCCCCATCCCTTCTTCCTGTTCCCGGAGGTGACTCTTGAAGCTGCTCCGCATCCCGCTGCTCGGCCTGGCCGCGGGGCTCGTGCTCGCGGCCGCAGGCTGCGGCGGCGGGTCGACGACGATGTCGACGCCCGACGATCCAGCCGGCGGCCGACTACAAGATCGTCGAACTTCAAGCCCGTCCGGGCCCGTCGTCGCCGGGAAGCCGGTGAAGGTCTCGTTCACGATCCAGCAGCCCGACGGCACGCCGCTCGTCCACTTCAAGACCGGGCCGGGGCCGCACACCGGCGTGCACCTGATCCTCGTGCGCGACGACCTCGCCTACCTGATCCACGAGCACCCGCCGGTCGGCAAGCGCCCGACGATCTCGAAGGTCGTCACCTTCCCGGCGCCGGGGCCCTACCGGCTCGTCGTCGACGTCTATCCGGCGACCGCGTCGCAGCAGAACGTCAACTTCCAGCTCTTCGGGAAGGTGAACGTCAAGGGGAACTACGTGCCGAAGCCGCTTCCGCCGACGGCGACGCTCGAGGTGGTCGACGGCTACCGCTTCACGCTGCACGGCGCGGCCAACCTGAAGGCGATCCAGGCGCAGCTCGTCACCGTCGACGTGACCGGGCCGGGCGGCGAGAAGCCGACGTTCACGCCCTGGTTCGGCGCGCTCGCGCACGCGATCTTCTTCCGCAAGGGCAGCCTCGACTACTTCCACACGCACGTCTGCGCGCCCGGGCGTGAGCGGCTGCACGAGCGTGCTCGGGCCGACGAAGGTCACCGGCACCTCGGCCACGCCCGGGAAGCTCAAGGTCGGCGTGCTCGTCCCGGCGCCCGGCACCTGGCGGCTGTTCCTCCAGTCCCAGATCGACGGAAAGGTCCTCACCGCCCCGTTCACGCTCCATGTCCACTGACCGCAGAATGAGGAGAGCCTCGTGAACACGTCACTCACCCGGCGAACGGCCCTCGTCGTTCGCCGCCGTCCTCGGCGTCGCGCTCGTCGCGGCGTCCTCGGCCTTCGCCCACGCCCGCGTCAGCCCGCCGATCGCGTCTCGGGCGAAGCTCCAGCTCTACAGCCTCGCCGTCCCGACCGAGAAGGAAGGCGCGACGACGACGAAGATCGTGCTGACCGTGCCGCAGGGCTTCTCGATCGACTCGTTCGTCGCCGAGCCCGGGCTGGACGCGCGTGCTCAGCAGACCGGCTCGGGCGAGAACGCGGTGATCCAGAAGGTCACCTGGACCGGCGGCAACGTCCCGACCGACGAGGACTCGCTCTTCCAGTTCCTCGCGCAGCCCGCGAAGAGCGGCACCTACACGTTCCAGGTCGCAGCAGACCTACTCGGACGGCTCGATCGTCGACTGGACCGGCTCCGAGTCGGGCGCCGACCCGGCGCCGACGATCGAGGCGAAGAGCTCGCTCGGCGGCGGCGGCACGCTCGCTGCTCACGATCGTCGCGCTCGTCGTCGGCGCGGTCGGCGTCGTCCTCGGCGCGGTCGCCCTGCTCGCCGGCGGCGGCGGAAGCGGCAGCTCGCATGAGCGCGGGGGCGGTCCGTCCTGCGGCGTCTGGTCGTGGCGCTCGTGGCGCTGCTCGTGCTGCCGGCCGCGGCGTCGGCGCACGCCTACCTGACGAAGACCGTCCCGTCGGCGAGCGCGACGCTCGACACGCCCGCCGCCGAACGTCGCGCTGACCTACGACGAGGCGGTCGAGCCGCGCTTCGCGATCATCTCGGTCACCGACAAGGACGCCCACCAGGTGACGACCGGGCCGGTGCAGCGCGCTCGCCGGCGAACCCGGACACGCTGATCGTGCCGCTGCAAGCCGCACCTGCCCGAGGGCTGGTACCTCGTCTACTGGCGCGCGATCTCGGTCGACGGCCACCCGGTGCAGGGCGCGTTCACCTTCGCGGTCGGGCCGAACCCGGGCCCGGCGCCGCAGTTCGTGATCCCGCACATCGCGCAGACCGCGACGACGACGCCGCTCGCTGGTCGCGCGCTGGGCGCTGTTCCTGACGGTGATGATCGCGATCGGCCTGCTCGCCCTCCGGCTCGCGATCGCGCGGCCCGTCGTGCGCGCGCGTGTCGAGGGCACGAGCCTGCGCGGCGATCACGGTCGCGTTCGCGGTCGCCTCGACGCTCGGGCTCGTCGCGATCCCGGTCTACCTCGAGGAGTCGACGGCGGTCGACTCGCTGCGCTCGTTCTTCGACGTCGGCGCGCTCGTGCCGCTCTGGCGCGACGACCGCGTTCGGGCGCGGCTACGTCGACCTGCTAGCTCTGCTTCGCGCTGTTCTGCGTCGCCGGCTGCGATCGCGATCTGGGTCGACCGGCCCGAGCGCGAGCACCGCTCGATCGCCGAGCTCCTCGCCGCGATCGGCGTCGTCGGCGGCCGCCGCGGCGGTGCTCGCTGATCCCGGGCGCCGCCGGCCACGCCGCGCAGACCTCGCCGCGCGGCCTCGCGCGTCGCGCTCGACTGGCTCCACCTGGCTCGGGCTCGCTCTGGCTCGGCGGCCTGGTCGGGCTGCTCGTGCTCTGGCGGAGCCTGCCCGGCCGCCCGCCGCGTCGCCGTGCTCGCCGGTCGTCGTGCCGCGCTTCTCGAACGTCGCGTTCGTCTCGGTGCTCGTGCTGCTCGGCTCCGGGATCTGGGCCGCGGTCCTGCACCTGCCGATCCTCTCGGCGCTCTGGACGACCTCGCTACGGCCAGGTGATCCTGCGTCAAGGCCGGGCTGCTCGCGGCTGGCGATGCTGCTCGCGCGCCGTCAACCTCCTCCGGACGAAGCCGCGTCTCGCGGCCGCCGGGACAGCCCCGAGCTCGGCCGTCGGCGGCGCGGCTCCTGCGGCGCGCTCGTCTCGGGCGAGGCGGTGCTCGTCGTCGGTCGCGGTCTTCGCGGCCGCGCTGCTCTCGAGCCTCGCGCCGCCCTCGAAGTACCTCGGCGAGGAGGGCTCGGCGCTCGCCAAGGTCGGCCCGGGCCCGGTCGCCGCGACCGTGCACCAGGGCGCGCTATACGCTGAAGGTGCTCGTCGAGCCGAACAAGGCGGCCGCGCCGAACGACTTCGCGCTCCAGATCACGAAGAACGGCAAGCCGGTCACAGGCGCCGACGTCACGCTGACCTTCGCGATGCTCGACATGGAGATGGGCAACCAGGAGTACCAGCTCACCGAGACCGCGCCCGGCATCTACTCGCACCCGGCGCCGGCGCTCGTGATGGTCGGCCACTGGGGGCTCACGTTCAACGTCACGCCGAAGGGCGGCGCAGCCGTTCACCGCCCTCGTCGTCGACCACGCCACCGGATGACGACGGCGCCCGCACTCCGCCTCCTCGCCGCCGCTCGTCGCGCTCGGCGCCGGCGCGATCGCGGTCGTGATCGCGATCCTCCTGCTGCGGAGTGCGCTCGGATGAGCCGCGCGCGCTCGTCGCTCGGCGCGCTGCTCGTCGCGCTCCTCGCCGCCGCCCCGGCCGCGCTGCGCCGACGGCGACCCGGCGAGCGACTACCTGCTCTCGCAGCTCGACCTTCCTCTCGCCTACGACAGCCACATCCCGAAGGCGCGAGCACGGCGAAGCTCGATCGCGATGCTCGCGAGCGCGAAGGCAGCAGGGCTTCCCGCTCAAGGTCGCCGTGATCGTCACGCCGCTACGACCTCGGCGCCGTCCCGAGCCTCTTCAAGCAGCCGCAGACCTACGCGAAGTTCCTCGGCCGAGGAGGACTTCTACTACTGGAAGGACGAGCTGCTCGTCGTGATGCCGAACGGCTACGGGCTCTACAAGGCGAAGAGGCTGCCGGCCGCCGACAAGGCGCTGATCGCGAAGCTCGCCAAGCGTCCCGACGAACGGCGACGGCGCCGAGCTCGTGGCGGCGGCCAGGCAGGCGGTGCACGCAGCTCGCCGCGCGGCGCGGGATCACGCTCGCGCGACCAGCGCTCGAGCCGGCGGCAGCTCCGTGTGGGCCGAGCGCGCCGAGATCGGCGGCGCGGTCGCCGTCGCGCTCTGCCTGCTCGGCGGCGGGATCTGGCTCCTGCTGCGGCGAAGGAGGCACGCATGACGCGCTGAGGACGAAGCCGAGCCGACGGTCAGAGGCTCCGCGGCTCCAGCTCGGCCCGGGCCGTGCGGGCTACTCGCAGCCGGACGCGCGGCTGTCATGGCGCTCGCGCTCGGCGGTCGCCGTCGTCGTGGTCGTGATCGTCGGCGCGTGGTCTCCGCGGTCGACCACGAAGACGCGCCGCCGCGGGCGCGCGTCACGATCCCGGCCGCCGACCGCACGCTCGCCGCGCTGCCGCGGCCGCCGGCGGACGTGCACTTCCAGCCCGCACCAGACGCCGGCGCCGGCAAGATCGAGGACCAGCCGCTCGCGCGGCGCGACCCCGCCGCTCGGCGTCGGGCCAGCTCGCCCCGGGCTCGCCGGCGCCGGCCTTCACGCTCAGCACGCCCGACGGGCGCGAGCTCAGCCTCGCCTCGCTGCGCGGCAAGGCGGTGCTGCTCGAGTTCTTCGCGACGTGGTGCCCGCACTGCGCCGCCGAGGCGCCGCACCTGAAGGCGCTCTACGCGCAAGCGCTCCCGCAGGCGACTACGCGTTCGTCGCGGTGAACGCCGACGGCGAGGACCCGGCGAGCATCCTCGCCTACCACATCTACTTCGGGCTTCCGTTCCCGGCGCTTCTCGACCCGAGCTCCGAGCCGGGCAGCTTCCACCACCCGGGCTCGCGCCGGGCCGGTCTCGAAGGCCTACAAGGTGCAGGCTCTTCCCGACCTTCTACGTGATCGACCCGCACGGGCAAGATCGCCTGGGCGGCGGTCGGCGAGCAGCCCGACGCGCTGCTCCTGCGCCGAGCTTGCCGCAAGCACCGGCCGCCGCAGTAGCGACTGCTGCCGTACGCGTCGCCCGGCTACCGTGTAGAGTAGTGCCAGGAGGGACGACAGGCGGTTTCACGCCGCGCGAGAAGCTCGAGCGCCCCGCCGACAAGGCGGTGCGGCAGGCGAACCTGCGCCGGATCGGGCGGCTCTTCCGCCCCTACTGGGCGAAGCTCTCCGTCGTCACCTTCCTGATCGTCTTCGCCTCGGCGCTCGGCGTCATCCCGGCGTTCCTGCAGCAGGCCGTCTTCTCGCAGGCGTTCACGCCGACGGGCATCCACGACAAGTACGTCACCGTCGACCTCCAGCTGCTCGCCGGGCTCGTGCTCGCGATGATCGCGATCTCGCTCGTCAACGGCGATCTGCGGCGTCTTCCAGTCCTATCTCTCGACCCAGGTCGGCCAGAGCGTGATGCACGACCTGCGCACCTCCGTCTACCGCCACCTGCAGCGGCTGTCGCTCGCGTTCTTCACGAAGACCCGCACCGGCGAGGTGCAGAGCCGGATCGCGAACGACATCGGCGGCGTCGACAACGTCCTCACCTCGACCGCGACCTCGGTCATGTCGACCGTGACGACCGTGATCGCGACGGTGATCGCGATGTTCCTGCTCGAGTGGCAGCTCGCGATCTTCGCGCTCGGCGCTGATGCCGATCTTCGTGCTGATCACGCGGCGGGTCGGCGGCGCGCGCCGCAAGATCACGACGACCCGCCAGGAGTCGATGGCCGACATCTCCTCGCTCGTGCAGGAGTCGCTCTCGGTCTCCGGGATCCTGCTCGGCAAGACGATGGGCCGCTCGGCCGAGCTCGCCGAGCGGTTCGACGGCGAGTCGACCCGCCTCGCCGAGCTCGAGGTGCGGAGCCGCATGACCGGCCGCTGGCTGATGCAGTCGATCCAGATGACCTTCGCGGTCATGCCGGCGCTGATCTACCGGTTCGGCGGCCTCGCGGTGCGCACCGCAGCGGCCCGGCGCCGTACTCGACGATCGGCACGCTCGTCGCGTTCACGACGCTGCAGGTGCGGCTGTTCGCGCCGATCGGCAGCCTGCTCTAGCATCTCGGTCGACGTCCAGAGCTCGCTCGCGCTCTTCGACCGCATCTTCGAGTACCTCGACCTGCGCGGTCGACATCGTCCCGGGCACGCGCGACGCTCGAGCACGTCCACGGCGACGTCCGCTTCGACGACGTCTGGTTCCGCTACGGCGACAGGCGCCTGGGCGCTCGAGGGCATCGACGTCACGATCCCGGCCGGGACGACGACGGCGATCGTCGGCGAGACCGGCGCCGGCAAGACGACGCTCGGCTACCTCGTCTCGCGGCTCTACGACGCGAGCAAGGGCGCGGTGACGGATCGACGGCGTCGACATCCGCGAGCTGACGTTCGAGTCGCTCGCCGCGACCGTCGGCGTCGTCTCGCAGGAGACCTACCTCTTCCACGCGACCGTGCGCGAGAACCTCCGCTTCGCGAAGCCCGACGCGACCGACGAGGAGGTCGAGGAGGCCGCGCGCGCGGCGCAGATCCACGGCCTGATCTCGTCGCTCCCCGAGGGCTACGAGACCGTCGTCGGCGAGCGCGGCTACCGCTTCTCGGGCGGCGAGAAGCAGCGGATGGCGATCGCGCGCGCGATCCTCCGCAACCCGCCGATCCTCGTGCTCGACGAGGCGACCTCGGCGCTCGACACCCAGACCGAGCGCGCGGTGCAGGAGGCGCTCGCACCGCCTCGTCGAGGGGCGCACGACGATCGCGATCGCCCACCGGCTCTCGACCGTCCGCGACGCCGACCAGATCGTCGTCCTCGACCGCGGCCGCGTGGTCGAGACTCGGCACCTACGACGAGCTGGTCGCGCTCGGCGGCCGCTTCGCCGCGCTCGCGGCCCGCGACTCCGACACGTTCGACGCTCCGGAGCTCGGAGCTCGGCTAGCAGTTGAACGGCTTGCCGGTCTTCGAGTCGGTGCAGGCGTGCGAGGTCGATACCCACGTGAGATGTCGCGTCGTTGTCGTGCAGCGTCGCCGCGACCTTGAAGACGATGTTCTCGCGCGAGGCTTCGGGGCGCTCGACGTGGACGGTGCAGTGGAACGACGACGCCGTTCTCGGCAGGACGCAGCTCGACCTTGCCGATCGGTCACGCCGCGCAGCGTCTTCGTCGCTCATGAACGGTCTTGACCATCGACGCCTTCAGCGCCTCGGCATCGGCCTGCGCCTCGGTCTGTCGGCTTCGCCGCGAGCGCCGGCAGGCGCGCCAAGGAGCGAGGAGTCGCCGACGAGCGAAGAGCCAGCCGAGCCGCTATTCCTCGATGGTACGCACGTCGCTCCCAGGTTTGCGAGGATTTTACGTGCCGGACTGTTCAGCTTGCACGCAAGATCTGGCCGTAAGCTGTGCAGAGTAGGAGCTCGATGAGCGCGATCCCCGAGTACAGGGGGCCGTTCGGCAAGGCAGCAGGCCGAGCGCCTCCTCTGGCGCGCCGGCTTCGGCGCCAAGCCGGGCGAGGCGGAGGCGCTCGCGAAGCTCGGGTTCAAGCACGCCGTCCACGCGCTGACGCGCCCGCCGTCCTACCAGCTCGATCGGGCCGGCGCCGACGGCCGACAAGGGCCGCCCGCTCGCGCCGGCCGCCGTGCGTCGGCGACGACCACCTCTTCTGGCTCGACCGGATGGTGCGCACGAACGCGCCGCTGATCGAGCGGATGACGCTGATCTGGCACTCGTGGTTCGCGACCTCGAACCAGGGCGTCGCCTCGCAGCAGCTGATGCTGAACCAGAACGACCTCTTCCGCGGCAACGCGCTCGGCTCGTTCAGCGACCTGCTCATCGGCGTCACCCAGGACCCGGCGATGCTGATCTGGCTGAACGGCAACCAGAACGTGAAGAGCCATCCGAACGAGAACTACGGGCGCGAGATGATGGAGCTGTTCACGCTCGGCGCCGACCGCGGCGCCTACACCGAGACCGACGTGCGCGAGAACGCCCGCGCGCTCACCGGCTGGACGGGCGGCGTCAACAAGGGGATCATCGGCAACTTCGTCTTCAACCCGAACCTGCACGACACCGGCTCGAAGACGATCTTCGGCCACACGGGCAACTACGCGTGGACAGGACTCGTGCAGCCTCTGCGTCAACCACCCGCTGCACCCGTCGTACTTCGTCGACGAAGCTCTGGAGCTACTTCGTCCCGACGCCGCCCGACGCGGCCACGCTCAGCGCTCTGTCGGCGCTCTACGTGAAGAACGGCTTGAAGGTCCATCCCGGTCGTCGAGGCGATCCTCCAGCACCCGAGCTTCTACTCGAGCCCGCGCATGGTCAAGTCGCCGGTCGTCTTGAACGCGGGGCTCCTGCGGACGATCGGCCGCCCGATCGACACGGCGGCCTGGTACGCCCAGGACGCGGGCGCCGGCCAGCAGCTCTTCTACCCGCCCGACGTCGGCGGCTGGGACTACACGCGCTGGCTCGACACCGCGACCTGGCGCGCCCGCTGGTTCATCGCGGCGCTCGTGATCGGGACGCAGAACGCCGACCGGCAGCCCGAGCGACCCCGCGCAGCTCGTCCAGCAGGCCGCCGACTTCTGGGGCGACCCGACGCTCTCGCCGCAGACGACGACCCTGCTCACGGCCTTCGCCAAGGCGCAGCTGAAGCGCAACGCGAATCCCGCCGACGTCGAGACGGCGCTGTACCGCCTGTCGCCACCTCCCCCGACCTTCAGACCGCATGACGCCGTGGAGGCCGCCGATGACCGACAACAGCTGCCGCGACTGCAACCGCACCGAGATCCTCCGCCGCGCGGTCGCCGAGGCGGGCCGCGGGCTGCCGGGGATCGAGCCGGGGATGCCGATCCCGGCCGGCACGGGGCTCACGCGGCGCGACTTCGTCTCGCGCACCGCCGGGCTCGCGCTCGGCATCTACGGCGGCGCGATGCTCTCGGGCCGCGCGTTCGAGAACGGGATCGCCGCAGCCGCCGCGACGCCGCCCGGCAACGTCCTCGTCGTCGTCTACCTCTCGGGCGGGATCGACGGCCTCTCGGTGCTCTTCCCGGCCGGCGACCCGATGTACTACTCGCTGCGGCCGAACATCGCGCTCGCGCAGACGGCGGGCACGCCGTTCAGCGAGGACACCCGGCTGCGCTGGAACCCGACGGCGAGCGGGCTCGCGACGCTGCACGACGAGGGCAAGGTCTCGGTGATCCCGGCGATCGGCTACGTCAACAACGACGAGTCGCACTTCACCTCGCGCCACTACTGGGAGGTCGGCGCGACCGACGCGACGCTCCGCACCGGCTGGCTCGGCCGGTACCTCGACGCCGTCGGGGCGACCGACAACCCGCTGCAGGGCCTGTCGCTCGACGTCGGCGCTCCAGCCGGCGCTCGCGACGGCGAAGATGCCCGTCGCGACGCTCACGGCCGCCGACCAGTACACGTTCGCCCGCCGGGGCTCCCGGCGCACCCGCTCGAGGCCTCGATGTTCCAGGAGGCGGCGAACATCGGCGCCGCGCACGCGGCCTCGTCCGACGCGGGCCTCTCGACCGCCGGCGCGATCGCGCTCGAGTCGCACCACCTCTACAGCGAGCTCGGCAACTTCAAGTACGGCTTCGGGAGCCCCGTCGCCTACCCGGCGACGACCGATCCGTTCCCGCACCGGCTTGCCGGGCTCGCGGCGATGATCGCCGCCGGGCTGCCGCTGAGGGTCGCGACCGTCACCTCGCCGGGGCATTTCGACACGCACGCCGGCCAGGCCGCGACCCTGAACAGCGGCCTCCAGCTCACCTCCGACTCGCTGCTCGCCTTCCAGCGCGACCTCGAGGCACGGGGGGTTGCCGACCGGGTGCTGATCTACGCTGGTCGGAGTTCGGCCGCCGCGCCCAGGAGAACGCCTCGACCGGGACCGATCACGGCTCGGCCGGGATCGGCTTCCTGATCGGCACGAAGGTGATCGGCACCGAGATCGGCGGGTTCCCCGGGCATCACCGGCGGTCTGAACAACCTCGGCAACCTCTCGCCGACCGCCGACTTCCGGGCGGTCTACTCGGCGATCCTCGAGCAGTGGCTCGGCGCCGACGCGAACCAGATCCTGCCGGCCGTCTCGGGCTACCAGCGCCCGACGCTCCTCAAGTGAGGGCGCCGCTCGCCGCGCTCGCGGCCGCTCGCGATCCTCCTTCCCGCGCAGGCTGCCGGCGAAGACGTTCCCGACGAGGATCCAGGTGACGGCGAAGGAGTACTACTACACGCTCTCGAGCCGCACCGTGAAGTCGGGGCCCGCCGTGATCCAGTTCGTGAACTACGGCGAGGACCCGCACGACATGCGCGTACAGCGCGTCGGCGGCGACGAAGATCTACGGCACGCCGGTCATGCAGCCGGGCAGATCTTCGACCTGAGCTTGAAGCTCGTTCCCGGTCGCTACCAGCTCTGGTGCAGCATCGCGAACCACCGGCAGCTCGGGATGCAGGCGCTCTTGATCGTAAGAACCAAGTAGCCCGCCGGTCGCGCCCACCCCGGGACAGGCGATCTTCAGGCGACGGAGAGCGTGACGGCCCAGTTGCCTGGACGATCGGTTGTTCGCGGTACCGCCGGGCCGGTTCGAATCGAGCGAGAACCTGGAGTCCTCCGCGAACCAAAGCGTCGCGGGCGCGAATCCAGGACGTGAGGAGTGCCGCTCTCCGCTTGGTAGGGTCTTGGACGATCTCCAATCGGAGCCAGCCCATGCCGCGCCGCGACCTGGCACATCTCTCCGACGAGGCCGTCGTCGCGCTGACCGCAAGGTCGGACGATGTCGCGCTCGCCGAGCTCTACGACCGCTACGGGCGCGCCGCGTACGGGCTCGCGCTCCGGGTGCTGCGCGACGAGGCGCTCGCCGAGGACGCCGTGCAGGAGGCGTTCCTCGCGATCTGGCGCGGCGCCTCGCGTTCATCCCCGAGCGCGCCAAGGCGAGCACCTGGATCATGACGCTCGTCCATCGCCGCGCCGTCGACCTCGTCCGCCGCGAGGAGCGCCGGCGCGCCGACCCGCTGCCCGAGATCGAGCTCGAGTGCGGGCGGGCCGTCGGCCGCCGACATCGCCTGGCTGCGGCTCGAGCGCGAGCGCGTGCAGGCGGCGCTCCGCCAGCTTCCCGACCAGCAGCGCGAGGCGATCGAGCTCGCCTACTACGGCGGCTTCACCCAATCGGAGTTCGCCGAGCGGCTGGGCGAGCCGCTCGGCACGATCAAGAGCAGGATGTTCGCCGGGCCTCGCGCGGCTGCGCGAGCTGCTCGACGACCCGACCGACGGAGATGCATGGACGCGAGACGATCCACGACCTGACCGCCGCCTACGCGCTCGACGCGCTCGAGCCGGACGAGCGGCGAGGCCTTCGAGGAGCATCTCGCGCGTGCGAGAGCTGCCGCGAGGAGCGTCGCCGACTTCGCTCGGTCGCCGCCGAGCTCGCGTTCGCGGGCGAGCCCGCCTCGCCGCCGCCGGCGCTGCGCGACCGCATCCTCGAGGCTGCGCGCGCCGAGCGGCCGAACGTCGTCCCGCTGCGGCCGCGCTGGCAGACGGCCGCTCGTCGCGGTCGCGGCCGTCGCCGCCTGCGCCGCGATCGGGCTCGGCGCTCTGGAACGTCTCGCTCCACAACCAGCTCTCGAGCTCGCAGAGCGAGGCGCTCACCGCGCGTGCCGGTCAGCGGGCGCCTCGGGCTCGGTGGTCGTCTCGCTCGAGCGGCTCGGCGGCGCTCGTCGTCGACCAGCTCGACGCCGCGCCGACGGGGAAGACCTACGAGGCCTGGGTGATCCGCGGCGCGAATGCCGCCGCGCCCGCCGGCCTCTTCCACGGCGGCCAGGCACGACCTTCGTCCCGCTCAAGCGGCTGGTCGAAGCGCGGCGCCGTCGTCGCGGTGACGGTCGAGCCGGCGGGCGGCTCGCGCAGCCGACGACGAAGCCGTTCGCCCAGTCGACGGTCGCCGTTCTGAGCCGCACGTCTAGAACGGCATTCTAGGGTTCCGCCGGAATCGTCGGGGTAGAAGGGTCGCATGAAACGATTCCGGATTCCCACTTGCGATCCTCGCGCTCGTCGGCCTTCGTGGCCGTCGGAGTGGGCTTTGCCACGAGCAAGGCTACGACGACGCTCGGCCTCCTCGATTCCGGCCGCGGCCGCTCTCCAGAACGCCTTCGTAAGCGTCTACAGCAAGGTCTCGCCGTCGGTCGTGCAGATCCAGACGAGCGAGGGCCTCGGCTCCGGCATCGTCTTCGACACGAAGGGCGACATCGTCACGAACGACCACGTCGTCGGCACCGCGACGACGTTCACGCGTCACGACCTCGACGGGCAAGCAGCTCACGGGAACGCTCGTCGGGACGTTCGCCGAGGACGACCTCGCCGTGATCAAGGTCGCCGCCGCCGGGCTCAAGCCGGCCGACCTTCGCCGACTCCGCGCAAGCTCCGCGTCGGCGACATCGCGATGGCGATCGGCAACCCGCTCGGGCTCAGCTCGAGCTTCACCGAGGGCATCGTCAGCGCGCTAACCGCCAGGAGCCCGAGGGCAACGGCGTCGATCCTCCCGAACGCGATCCAGACGAGCGCGGCGATCAACCCGGGCAACTCGGGCGGCGCGCTCGTCGACATCAACGGCCGCGTGATCGGGATCCCGACGCTCGCGGCCACCGATCCGCAGCTCGGCGGCGCCGCAGCCGGGATCGGCTTCGCGATCCCGAGCAACGTCGTCACGAGCATCGCGAGCCAGCTCATCAAGAACGGCAAGGTCACCGAACTCGAACCGCGCCTACCTCGGCGTCGAGATCGCCGACACGGGCGAGGCAGACCGGGTCTACGTGACCCAGGTCCTGCCGCGACGGCCGCGGCGAAGGCCGGGCTCAAGGCCGGGGACGCTGATCACCGCGCGTGAACGGCTCACCGAAGACCGGCCAGACGTCGTCCGACCTCGGCACGGCGCGCTCGCGGCCTTGAAGCCGGGCCAGACGGTCACCGTGCAAGTCACGCATCCAGAAGCGGACGCCCGCAGACCGTCGAGCTGACGCTCGGCGACGAACCTCGCAGAGCTCGACGACGCAACAGGGGAGCGTGGGACCCGCCCGCGCTCCCACTGTCTCCGCAGCTACTGGGGGCCCATGCCCGGCTCGTCGTCGCGAGAGCGGGATGCCTTCCGGGCCCTTGCCGCGGTAGGCGTCGCGGAACGCTGCGAACGCCTTCTGGTTGAACTTCGGGCAGATCGCGATGTGGCCGATCCCGTAGTAGCGCGTTGCGGTAGTACTTGGCCGGGTCGCCCGTCCAGGCGGTCAGCGCGATCTTGTTGCCGAGGCCCGGCGTACGGGCGTCCCGAACATCGCCGTCCGGCTGCTGGTTGTAGAAGGCGCGCAGCTGGTCGACGGTCGACTGCGGCACCTTCGGGCCCCACCAGATGACGACGGCGCCGTGCTCCTCGTTGTGGACGACCTGGCGCGGGTTGACCGGCGTCGGTGTAGAAGCCCCAGACGGCCCAGAGCCCGTAGTGGGCGCCGCCCGACGGCGGGGAGGTGCTCCAGAGGCCCTTCGTCGGGGTCGCGAGCGTCGGCACGTCGGCGTGGTAGTTCGTCGGGTCCTTCTTCGGCGGGAGCGGCTTGACGTCCCGGTAGGTGCAGCCGGCGGCGAGCATCGCGGCCTTGACGTCGGAACCTGCTGCTCGAGCCGCCGGAGGCGAGCACGGCGATCACGATCGCGGCGCCGGCGAGGACGCCGACGCTCGCGAACCACACCCAGCGCGGAACCTCCGAGAGCGGGTGCGACGAGGACTTCGTGTCGCGGCGCTGCGGGCGCCTGGACGTTGCGGGGCGGCTTCGGCGTCCGCGACTTCTTGTTCGCCACGAGAAACAGAATACGTACGGCGGCCTGCGTGCGAGACGGTCGCGCGCTGACGGTCACGCATCGCGGCCGTCCGCGTCTCGGGGACCCGTACCAGGCGTGCGCGGGCGGGCCGTACGGGCCGCGGGCCTCCTCGATCGCCTGCTCGATCCGGGCGGTCAGGGCCTTCGCGGCGGCGACCGTCGGCTTCGCCGGCTCGACCGCGATCGGCTCGCCGACGATCACCTTGATCCGCGGCAGGCCGAGCTTGAACTTCCCGGGGCGAAGCGCCCGCTCGCTGCCGACGATGCACACGGGGACGATCGTCGTCCCGGTCGCGAGCGCGAGCCGCGCGGCGCCGCGAAGCCAGGGCCGGTCGCGATAGGGCAGGCAGGTGCCCTGCGGGAAGATCCCGAGCACCTGCCCCTCGTCGAGCAGCTGCCGGCCGGCCCGACCGCGAGCCGGTCGCCGGTGCCCCGTTCGACCGGGAAGCAGCCGAACGCGTCCATCACCCGGCCGATCAGCGGCGAGCGCCAGAGCTCGGCCTTCGCCATGTACCGCATCGGCCGCCGCGTCGCCAGCCCGAGGAGAAACGGGTCGATCATCGACTCGTGGTTCGAAACGAGGATCACGGGGCCTTCTCGGAATGAGCTGCGGATGCCGGGTCTCGACCCGATAGAGATGTGCGAACCAGAAGCGGAACCCTGTCGCCAGCAAGAGCGAGTAGAGAAAAGGAGTCTTCATCGCCCGGAAAGGCTGCCCGAAAACACGGCGAGCCGGGCCTCGACGAGCCGTAGCCAGGTACGGGAGCGCGTGGAAGCTCTACGAACCGATGCTCGGCGACGCGAACGCAGAGCCCGTGGACGCCGCCGCGGATCAGCGTGTAGCTCCCCTCGACGCCGAGCGCCTCGGCCCGCTCGAAGCCGCGCCGGGAGAGCGAGGGCGCGACGCCGGGGATGCCCGGAAGGCCCCGGTCGAGCGAGCCGTGGATCACGTCGAGCCGCTTGCCGCGAAGCGGCGAGACGTCGAGCTCGTCCGGGATCCATGGCGCGAGACCGAGGACGCCCGTGACGCGCGGATCGTCGGCGGCGGAGATCGCGACGGCGCCGCCCATCGAGAAGCCGAGCAGGAGCTTCGGGCCCGCGCCGGTCGCCTCGATCGCCGCGCGGCAGTCCTCGGTGCAGTCGTCGAGCCGTCGCCAGGAGCGGATCCGGTATCGCACCTCGGCGAACGCCAGTTCCGGGGAAGTGCGAGGCAACCCGCCCGACGAGCCATTCGAGCGAGGAGCCCCAGACCCCGGGGACCTCCTGCTCCCGGCCGCCGCTGAGGCAGACACGGCCGCCGTCGCGGCAGCGTTCGTGACGCGCAGCTCAGCGCCGGTGGGAAGACGGAGGGGCGCGGTCACCTCGTCGCTTCGACCGCGACTCTGGCCTCGGCCTCGTACGGGTTCCGCTCGTAGCCCGTGCGGAGGTAGGAGAGCGGCATCGCGATCGGGTGGTGCTGCATCTGCCAGACGTGGCAGAGCTCGTGGCAGAGCGAGGTCGTCGCCGGGGCCGCCGGCCGGCTCGCGCAACAGGATCGTGCCCCAGGCGGCGTAGCCGTCGAAGCGGCGGAACCAGGGCAGCCGGAAGAGCCGGGCGAGACGATCACCCTGACACGATCGATCCGGACGGGACGCGGGTAGAGCTCGAGCGTGTCGAGGCGAGCCTTGGCGCGCTCGAGAGCGCGGCTACGGCCACCGGCCGGGGCCGGGCTCGGCCGGCGGGAGTCCCGGCCCATTCGTTTCGCGGCGGCGCGAAGACCTCGACCGCGACCGCTCCCTCCGGCCCGGCGACGACCGAGTGCGGGACGTTCGCGAGGATCCGCCAGAACGATCCCGGCCGGACCTCGCCGTGCTCGCCGCCGATCGTGAAGCTCAGCGATCCGGCGATCAGCACGCCGAGCTGCTCGTTGTCGTGGCTGTGCTCCGGCACCTCGGCGCCCGGCTCGAGCTCGATCACGCGAGCGTCATCCGCTCGCCGTGCACCGAGCGCCCGACGACCCCTTCCCAGATCTGCTGGGGCGTGATCGAGCTGCGTGGTCGAAGGCGCTCGGGTTGGATGTTTCAGCGGGCTAGGAGTACTCGCCCTTGGTGCCGCCGGCAGCGCGGACGGTCACGACGTACTTGGCGACGTCGTAGACCTCGTTGAAGGTGACGCTGCGGAGGACGTACTCGGCCTGGATCCCGCCGACCCCCTCTTCGATCGCGGTCACGACGCGGGTGTAGGTGACCGCGTCCTGATCGAGGTTCGGCCCGAGCGTCCCCTGCGCGCCGGCGGCCTTGAGCGTGTGGCACTTGCCGCAGAATGCGATGTAGACCTTCTTGCCGGCCGCGACGTCCCCCGGCTCGGCTGCTGTGATTCCCCGCACCGAACGCTGCCGGCGAGAAGATCACGAGCATAGCGACGACGAGCAGGGCAAGGAGGCCCCAGGTGACCCTCGATCTCATACCTAGGTAAGACTCTAGACCGTCTGCCGAGGATTTCGTCCAGCTGATGCGTGGTTTCCCCGCAACGGCTCAGAGCGCAAAGCGCTCGACGTGGAGCGAGCGGCGGGGCACCCCGGCGCGGCGGACGTCCTTCTCGATCGCGGCGACCATGCCGGCGGCCCGCAGAGATAGACGTCGCGCTCGGCGAGATCGGGGACGAGCTCGCGCAGATGCGCCGCCGAGAGCAGGTCGCGGCCCTCGGCCGAGAGGTGGTCGCCGACGACGTACCGGAGGTTGAGTCCCGCGCCGGTCGACGAGCTCGTGCCAGCTCATCCCCGAAGACGATGTCCTCCTCGGCGAGGACGCGATAGATGACCGCCAGCTCGCCCTCCATCGTCTCGGCGAGTGCACGGACCGGCGTGATCCCGATCCCGCCCGCGATCAGGAGCGCCTTGCCGCGCCGGCGGGCGGCGGCGGTGAAGAACCCGTACGGGCCCTCGGCGACGACCCTCGTCCCGACCGGGATCGACCGCATCCTCGCCGTGTGGTCGCCTGCCGCCTTGACGCTGATCCGGAGCGTCCGCCCGTCGGGGCTGCCGAGAGCGAGAACGGATGAGCCGTCCACCAGAACCCGCCGGTGAGGAAGCGCCAGAGGAAGAACTGCCCCGGGCGCGCTCCCATCCGGTCGAGCCGGCGCCCGGTCATCCGCATCGTC
The DNA here is from genome assembly GCA_963743675.1 of uncultured Actinomycetota bacterium. Classification (GTDB taxonomy): domain Bacteria; phylum Actinomycetota; class Thermoleophilia; order Gaiellales; family Gaiellaceae; genus PALSA-600. Next base: position 36,139 of record CAVURE010000018.1, on the reverse strand, counting down.
GTGACCTTCGGCCCCTCGGCGATCACCTCGGCGACGCGCAGCCGGTAGCGGAACGCCGAGACGATCGGGGTGAGCACGCGGAACGCGAGCAGCGCGAGCGTGCCGAAGAAGAGGACGCGCCAGTAGGTCGCGGCGTTCGGGTGGAACGTCGGATTGATGTCCCCGCCGGTCGGGATCTGGTGGAACCAGGCGAGCGCGATCGCGGCGTAGGCGGTCAGATGCACCGCGTACCAGAGCTCGTACGGAAGGTGCCGCCGGGCGATCGTGACCGACGAGACCGTGACGAGCAGGAACAGGGCGAGCCCGATCGTCGCCGTGACCATCCCGGTCAGGATGTTGTCGGCGACGAGCTTCCAGAACTCGCCGAAGAACGACTTGTTGCCGTCGAGCGAGAAGCCGAGAACGGCCATCACCGTGTGGGCGAGGACGAGCAGCAGGCACAGGTAGCCGTTCCAGCGATGCCAGACGGTCAGCCGGTCGAACCCGATCAGGCGGCCGAGGAACGGCAGCCGCGCGAGCAGCAGCACCTGGACGAGCGCGGTGAACGCGGCGAGCAGGCCGGTGAGCCCGCCGAGCCGCGCCATCAGCGTCGCCCAGTAGTCCGGCGCGAAGCTGAAGTCGAGGTTATGGTTCGCGATCCAGATCCAGACGATCGCGACCACGTTCCCGAGCACGAAGGCCCAGACGACCCCGCCGGCGACGAGGCGTCCGAACCGGACGCGGGAGTACTGCGTGCGCCGGGCAACGCGGCGCTCGGGCGAGACGCCGGTCTGCACGGATGAGTATCGCCCGGCGCTACGCGGACCGAGCGCGGCGAGCTCGAGCCGGGCGCGCGCGAGCAGCGGGGCGGCCGCGAGCGAGGCCCTGGTCGCCGCGAGGAGCGCCGTCGGCTCGTCCGCGTCATCGCCTGCTGGAAGAGCGCCGGAGGCGTGCTCGAGCCTCGTACAGGCCGAGACGAGCGTCGCCAGCGCCCGGCTCGCGGTCGGGCTCGGCGTGCCGACGGCGGCCAGGGCCGGCCCGCAGTCGCCGAACAGGTCTGTAGGCGACGAGCAGCGTGTAGATCGCCGTCCGCAGTCGGCCATCGCCCGCCGTGCGTCCGCGACGCGTCGGCCCGCCGCCCGTTGTCAGCCCGATGTCCGAGTCGAGCGTCGCGACGAAACGCCGCGGCGTTGTCGACCCACAGGCGCTCGGCCGCAGACCGCTCGGGCGGAGCCGGGGCAGGGCGCCCCCGTGCCGCAGGCCGCCAAGCGAGGCCTGCTGCGGCGAGACCGGCGACGCGCGAGCGGTAGTCGCACGACTCGACGGTAGCGCGGCGGCGCGCGTAGGCTCACTCGCTCGCGCAGCTCCAGCAGCCGACGTGGCGTGATCCTGACCGACCGAGTCGAGCGTCCCGACGTCGTCGAGAGCGTCTTCGTGCTCGTCGGGTAGCTCCCGTGCCTCGTGAGGCGAACGCCCTTGTACCCGGTCACCTTGCCGAGCAGCCAGGTTCCCGTGCTCGCCCCGTCGGCCGTGCGCGTGCCCTTGAACTCGAGCGTCACCGACCCTGCGGCCCCGAGGCGACGAACGTCCCGGTCTCGTGACCGGAGGCGCCGGTTCCCGGCTCGGCGGCCTTGGCGTCGTAGGCGAACGTCGAGCTCTTGGCGGTGCAGGTGTAGCTGAGCGACTTGAGCGCGCCGAGCGCATCGAGGTTCTTCGACCTCGACGCACTTCCCGGTCAGCGTCGCGTGCACGGGCGTGCCGGCGGCGCCCGCGGCCGCCGCAGCGAGCAGCGCCGCGAGAAGGAGCCGCCGAGAAGAGCGACTGCTTCATCCCGAAAAGGTACAACGCCGGCGGGGCGCGTTGTCAGCGCCTCGAATGTGAATGATTACGTTAGGTTTCGAAGCAGCCGTCGAACGCATAGAGCGGGTTCGGCGTTCCTTCGGCCCGGTCGCCCGCGGAGGACGGCGCCGCCGACGGCCGGCGGGCCGTGAGCCGTGAAGCAGCCGTTCGGCCTGCACGTCGACGTCGTAGTTGAGCGGCATCTGCCTGAGGTTCGCGCGCGACCGCGGTGAGCGTGCAGAACCAGTCGCCGCGGCCCGCGATAGGGCGTGGCCGCGCCGCGCCGCCGGCAGGTCGAGAGCAGTTTCAGCGTTGCGCCGGCGGGAACCGCGCGGCCGAGCTCGTGCTGCTGGAGCACGACGAGGTTCTCGAACTCCGGGCCGATCGCGGCGTTCAGCCGCGAGGCGGTGACCGCGGGCGGCCCCCAGCCGGCGGCGACCGCGAGGACCGCGACGCCTGCCGCCGACGGCGAGGCGTAGCCGGCCACCGGGCGAGCCACGGGCGCGCTCGCAGCCGGAGCCGAGCCCGCGAAGTCGCGGCGCCGGAACACGAACCACGCGGCGCCGACGCAGACCGTCGCCCAGGCGGCCGCGACGAGCACCGCCTGCTCGCCGGGCGGAAGGCCTCGGGGTCGGTGAAGAGGCCGTGCCAGGCGTCGAAGCCGCTCGACGAGCAGCACCGTGCGGAGCGCCTCGCCGCTCCCGACGAGGCGCGAGCAGCTGCATCACGAGTCCGGCGAAGGCGGTGCCGAGCACCCCGAGCACGCCGCTTCTGCTCCAGACCGAGAGCAGGAGCGCGAGCGCGGTGAACGCGAGGAGCGGCGCGAGCGCGAGCACGAAGCTCTCGAGGCAGAGCGCGAGCGCGCGGCCCGGGCGAGATGCACGGTGCCCGAGAGCCCGACGAGCGGCTTCGAGCCGCTCCCGAGGAGCCCGGCGGCGATGCTCGCGACCGTGAGCAGACGCGCGAGCCCGATCGCGAGGATCGCCGCGGCGAGCGCCTTGCCCGCGAAGAGCTCGAAGCGGCTCCGCGACCGGGTGAGCGCCGTCTTCCAGGTGCCGTGGCGATCCTCGGCGGAGAAGAGGTCGCCCGCGACGAGCCCGGCGAGAACCGGGAAGCCCCAGGAGCCCGCGAAGCCGAGGATGACGAGCGGGATCGCGAAGCCCGACGGTGGACCCAGCGGCCGAAGATCGTGTCGGCGGGCACCGCAGGCTGGGCGCGAGGATCGCGACGAACGCGAACGGGCCGAGGAGGCAGACGGCGGCGGCGACCCGGGCCGGCGCCTGGGCGCCGAGCTTGACGAGCTCGACGCGGCACACCGCGGCGACCCCGAGCCGCGGCGCGCCGCCCGCGGCTGAAGCGTGCGGACGTCGGCCGCCGAGTCGATCAGCGCGGGCTCCCCGTCAGTGCGAAGTACATCGACTCGAGCGGCGTAAGCTCGACCTCGAGCCGCCGTACCGCGATCCCGGCCGCGCCGAGCGCGAGCACGTAGCGGTCGAGCTGCTCCTCGCCGGCCGAGACCGCGAGATCGCCGTCCGGAGTGGCGCTCGACGTCGACCCGTTCGGCCGCCGCCGACGCGGAGAGCGCCGGCGTCGTCGCTCGTGGTCAGGCGGTAGGCGGGCGGCGGCGCCTGCGCTCGGAGTTCGGCGAGCGGGCCCTCCCAGACCGCGCGGCCCGAGCTGACGATCGTCACGCTCTCGCAGAGCTCCTCGACCTCGGCCATGTCGTGGCTCGAGATCAGGACGGTCACCCCGGCCGCGCCGAGCTCGCGGACGAGCGCCCGCAGCTCGCGCGACGCCCGCCGGGTCGAGGCCGCTTGCGGGCTCGTCGAGGACGAGCAGGCGCGGCGACGCGGATCAGCGCGGCGGCAAGACCGAGCCGCTGGCGCATCCCCGTCGAGAGGCCGCCCGCCCGCCGCCGCTCGCTGCCGGCGAGCCCGGCCCGCTCGAGCGCGTCGTCGATCCGGCGCTCGGCTCCGCCGCCGTCGAGCTTCGCGAGCAACTCGAGGTTGCGGCGGACGGTGAGATAGGGGTAGAAGCGCGGCTCCTCGACGAAGCCGGCGACGCCGTCCGGAACGCACGGGTCCTCGCGTCGAGCCCGGCCCGAGCAGGCTGACCGAGCCGGCGTCGGGCCGCGCCAGGCCGAGCAGCATCCGCAGGAGGGTCGTCTTCCCGGCGCCGTTCGGGCCGACGAGGCCGCGGATCTCGCCCCGGCGAACCTCCAGGTCGAGCCCGTCGACCGCCCGGGTCTCGCCGAAGCGCTTGACGAGCCCGCGCGCCTCGACGGCGGGCGAAGAGGGCGATGGAGCGCACCCGGTCACGTTAGGCCACGTGCGTCCGAATGTTGAGCGCGGGTTAGGCAGCCGGGAGCGTGAACGACACGCGGGCGCCGCCGCTCGTCGCGGTTCTCGGCCCAGATCCGGCCGCCGTGAGCCTCGACGAGGCCGCGGGCGATCGCGAGGCCGAGCCCCATCCCGGCCTGGGAGCGCGCCCGGTCGGCCCGCCAGAAGCGCTCGAACATGCGGCTCACGGCTTCGGGCTCGAGCCCGCTGCCCGTGTCCTCGACCGAGACGAGCACCTCGTTCTCGCGCCGTGCGACGTTCACCGCGACCGAGCCGTCCGAGGGCGTGTGGCGCAGGGCATTCGTGACCAGGTTGAAGAGCACGCGCTCGATCTTGTCCGGCGCGACCGGCGCGGTCGTCTCGCCGTCGCGAATGGGCGACGAGATCGACCTTGCGGGCGGCCGCCTCGGGCTGGAGCAGTCGCAGCGCCGAGTCGACGAGCCCGGAGACGGGAAGCCGCTGGAGCTCGAGCGTCAGCGCGCCCGGCGTCGATCCGCGCCAGCTCGAACAGGTCGTCGACGAGAACCGTGAGCGTGCGTACCTGGTCGCGCAGGATCGGCAGGTAGTCCTCGGCCGTCGCAAGCCCGTCCTCGATCGCCTCGATCATCGCCTGCATCGAGGCGAGCGGCGTCCGCAGGTCGTGGCTCGCCCAGGCGACGAGCTCCCGCCGGGCGTCGAAGAGCTGCTCGATGCTCGCCGCCATCGTGTTGAACGAGGCGGCCAGGCCCGCGATCTCGTTCGCGCCGCCGACCGGCGCGCGCGCCGAGAGGTCGCCCGCCGCGAGCCGCGCCGAGGCGTCGCCGACACGGCGGATCGACTGCGAGATCCAGCGCGAGAGCAGAAGCCCGGCACCGACGGCCGCGGTCGCCGAACCGGCGGCGACGGCGAGCACCTTCCGGTCGGCCCCCATGTGGAACATCACCCAGCCCGACGCGAGCACGGCGACGAGCGGCACGCAGACCGAGACGAGTGCGAGCCCGGCGAGCTGGAGCCGCACGGTCGGAGCGGCGCGAAGCGCGTAGGCGACCGCGACCCCGATCGCGAGGCTCGCCGCGGCGACGATGAGCGCGAGCAGGATCACGGATCGAGCCTGTAGCCGACGCCCCACACGGTCTGGAGGTGTGTCGGGCTGCGCCGGGTCGGCCTCGAGCTTCTCGCGCAGCCGGCGGATGTGGACGGTGACCGTGCCCGTGTCGAGCGCCGGGGAGTGGCCCCAGACGCTGTCCATGATGTGGCTGCGCGAGAACACGCGCCGCGGGTTCGAGGCGAGGAACCAGAGCAGGTCGAACTCGCGGGCGGTGAGCGTGACCGGCTCACCGGCCCGCGTCACCTCGCGGCTTGCACCGTCGAGGACGACCTCGCCGAACTCGAGCCGCTCGGCACGTGCGGCGCTGCCGTTCGTGCGGCGCAGCACCGTCCGCACCCGCGCGGCGAGCTCGCGCGGTGAGAACGGCTTCGTCACGTAGTCGTCGGCGCCGAGCTCGAGCCCGACGATCCGGTCGGACTCCTCGCCGCGGGCGGTCAGCATGATCACCGGCAGGTCGGAGCGGCTGCGGATCCAGCGGCAGAGCTCGAGCCCGTCGGTGCCGGGGATCATCACGTCGAGCACGACGAGCGTCGGGTCGGCGGTCTCGATCAGCTCGCGCGCACGGTCGCCGTCGCCGGCCTCGAGCGTCTCGAAGCCGTCACGCTGGAGGTAGCGGACGATCACGTCGCGCACGATCGGCTCGTCGTCGACGACGAGAACGGTCACCTTCACGCTCCTATTCTGGCTTCCACTTGGCGTGATGGTGGGCCGCCCACTCCTCGCTGACCGTCCCGACCGTGATTCCGCGCAGCGCATGGCGTGTCGCGGGGTGGAGCACGGCCAGGTAGAGATGGCCGACGAGGAGCACGAGCGAGACGTACATCAGGCCGTCGTGGAGCACGACCGTGCTCGCGAAGCGGAGCTGCGTGTTGCGCTCGCCGAACCAGAGCAGCAGGCCGGAGACGAGGAAGAGGACGACGAACGCGGCGTTCAGCGCCGTGTTGAGCTTCTGGCCGGCGTTGAAGCGGCCCTGCGGCGCCGGCTTGCGGCCGGTCAGCCAGCGCAGGTCGTCGCGGTCGAAGCCGTCGAGCTCGCGCGCCGTCGCGACGATCCCGCGCCGGTCGCCGGCGAGCACGATCAGCGCGAGCACGCAGACCCAGACGATCCCCGACCAGAAGTGGAGGCTCTGGATCAGCGGCCGGCGGCCGACGTCGATCGACGAGGCTCGGCAGGTAGAGGATCGAGCCCCGTCGCGAGCAGGAAGAAGAAGAAGACCGCGTTCGCCCAGTGGAGCGTCCGCTCGGTGCGCGAGAACCGGCGGCGATAGCCGCGCTTCACGTCCCGTAGCCGTTCGAGCGGCCGACCCAGGCGTCCTGGTCGTAGCCGAGCTGCTCCCAGTAGCCGTCGGCGCGGCCTCCGGGACGAGGTTGATCCCCTTCAGCCACTTGACGTTCTTGTAGCCGTACATCTCGGGGATCACGAGCCGGACCGGGGCGCCGTGCACGCGCGGGAGCGGCTTCCCGTCCATCTCGTAGGCGAGCATCACGTCGTGCAGCCCTGCCTGCTGCGTCGTCAGCGAGTCGACGTACGGGATCTCGGCCGAGACGAACTCGAGCCCGTGCGCGTCCGGCTTCGGCGAGGCGGGCGCGAGCACGTCGTTCAGCCGCACGCCGCCCCAGTTGACGTTCTTCACCGTCCAGCCGGTGACGCAGTGGAACGTCGAGACCTGCTCGACCTTCGGGAGCGCGAGCAGCTCGTCGTACGTGATCGAGGTCGGCTTCTCGACGTGCCCGCCGATCTCGAGCTGCCAGGTCTTCGGGTCGAACCTCGGCAGCGAGCCCGAGACCGTGTAGATCCGCCAGCCCCCGTTCGGGATCAGCGGGATCAGGTTCTCGAGCGGCGCGATCGCCGCGGAGATCCTGCCCCAGCCGGCCTTGCCCCAGTAGAGCGCCGAGACGCCGCCGAGGACCGTGCCGAGGAAGACGGCGCGGCCGACCTTCCTCGTGCCTGCGATCCTCGGCGTGCGTCTCGTCCATGTCGTCCTCCCTACATGTGGGCCATGCCCGACGAACAGTGTGCCCCGCAGCTCGCCCATGTGCCCTTCGTGTCCACCCAGACCTTGTAGGAGCCCGGCTTCGACTCGATCAGGTCGAGCGCCTTCGCCGGCACCGCCGCGCAGCTCTTGGCCTTGTAAGCTCGGCCCGAGCTTCGCGACGACCATCCCGCCGCTGTCGCGGATCGAGGCGCCGGTGACGCCGTCGGTCATCACGTCGAACGTCCAGCAGAGCTGTCCCTTGCTCGCGTTGGACTGGAAGTTGACCACCCCGTGCTCGCCCATCCCCGCAAGCTTGGCCGCCGAGCACGGGATGCATCATGGCGCCGCTCGCGGCCGCGCTCGAAAGCGCCGGCCGACCGCGAGCTGTCGCCATCCCGAAAACAAACCTCTTCATCGCTCCTCCTTCGTCGAGAGTCGCTCCGGAGGTTCGCCGACGCGGCTTGCGGTCCGGTGTCGAAGTGCTTACGAGAGGCTTAAGTCAGCTCCGCAGGTCAGCCCGGAACCAGGGTCACTGAGTACGTCGTCGTGTTGTCGTCGGGGTTCGCGTCGGGATTGGCGGAGCTCACGGTCGCCGTGGTCGTCTGCGGCCCCGCTCCAGTGACCTGCACCGAATAGCGGATCAGCGTCGAGGTGCCGCCGGCGAGGAAGTCGAGCGGGCAGACGATCGTCCGGCTTCCCGTGCAGCCCGATCCGCGCTCGTAGTAGGGCGGGCCGAGGAGACGCATGCCCGGCCGGAAGGCGAACCGTGAGCACGACGTTCCCGGCGGTTTGATCGCCGACGTTCGTGACGCCGGCGAGGAAGTCGATGTTGCCGCCGAGGCCCGGGTTCGGGGAGTTCTGCTGGAGCTGCGCCTGCAGGTCGACGAAGCCCGCCGCGCCGCCGAGAAGGCGCTGGCCGCTCGGCTGCGCGAGCGCGTTGCCCAGGTCCACTCCGTAGCTGATGACGTAGAGCCCCGCAACCGCGACGAGGACGGCACCGAGCCGAGGGCGGCGGCTCCGGAGCCAGGTCCAGGCTGCGACGGAGAAGATCGCCCAGCACGGGGTGGTGAAGAGCAGATAGCTCGACTTGATCGGGTCGTCGGTTTGCTGCGGGAACCTGATCAGCTCCGCGGTGAAGCCGGCGAAGGCGGAAACGGCAACGAAGACGAGCAGCGCGAGGCCGACGTCGGTCACGGACGGATCGCGCCGGCGGATAACCCTCGAGAACGCCGGGAGCGCGAGCAGTGCGAGGCCCCCGATTGCCAGAGCATCGGCGAAGAGCCCGAGGACGCTCTGGGTCGACGCCGTGACCTTCGCCGTGCGCGTCGGGCTCTGCCGGTTGTGGATCCCTCCGAACCAGTCGCTCCAGAGCTCGGCGTGCAGCTTCGGCAGGAGCTCGTCGGAGAAATCGGGCCGGTAGGGATGGACGACGAGCGTCGCGAGCGGCACCCCGAAGTAGAAGGAGAGCGGCTGGCTGCTCATCATCAGCGACGCGCGAGGCTCGAGGTTCGATTGGAGCGGGTTGTGCCAGCGGTGGTACGCATAGCCCCACCACGGCCCGGCGAGGAGGACGATGACGAGCGCTGCCCGCAGGAGAAAGCCTCGGGCTCTCCGCCGGCCGAGCCAGATGGCGGCGAGAGCCAGGCAGCAGATGAGGAGCACCGCGGGCTGGCGGGTCAACGCTGCCCCACCGCAGAGCGCACCGAGCAGCCAGCCGAGGCGGGCGGGCCAGCCGAAGCGGGCAGCGCGCAGGAAGACGAGCAGAGCGAGCGCGCAGAGAAGCGCGAACTGCGTCTCGGATGAAGAGGATGCTCATCCGGTAGACCACGGGGTAGGCGGCCGCGAATGCTCCCGCGGCAACCGCACGGCCGACGTGCTCGGGCCAGACCTCTCGGGCTATGAGGCCCGTGACGAGAACGAGCCCGGTTCCGCAGGCGAGCGCGATCAGCCGGCCCGGCCGACCACGGCTCCGACTTCGCGAGCGAGACCGCCTCGTCGAGACCCCAGAGCACGCCGAGGCGCGAGGGCGACGAGGCCGGCGATCCGCACGCCGCGCCGCCTGGAGGTCAGCGCGATCACCCCGGCGGCGACCAGCACGAGAAAGAGCACGCGCGTCGCGGGGTTCCACGGGAGCTCCACCGGGGTCGACGGGAGAACGGCGACGGAGTGCTCCGCTCCGATCGCAAGCACGGCGAAGAGCGGCGGGGTCGAGTATTCGTAGTTCTCGGCCTTCGACGGGATGTCGGCCGTGGGCGTCCAGGTACTGGGCGTAGGCGACGTGCTCGCCCGAGTCGGTCCCTCCCTCGCGCCCGACCGAGGTCACCCCCTGCCAGCCGAGGACGGCGAAGGCACAGAGCCCGAGCACGATCGCGGCCTGACGAGGCGACCAGCGCCGTGCGAGCTCGACCCGGTGCACCGACGGGATTATCTCCCGCTCACTCTGCTCGTGCCGCAGATCCGGCGTGGCCGAGCAGGGCCCTGACACCGAGCGCGAGCCCCGAAACCACGAGCGGCACGAGCAGGAAGAACGACGAGAACACGGCCACGAGTGCCACGAGCACGAGCGCCGCCAGAGCGGCGGCGCGCGCGCCGCCGTCGAGAATCCGCACCGCCGAGCCGAGCGCGAGCAGGTACACGGCAACGAAGCAGGCCGAGTGGCCCGCACGAGGTCGTCGGTGCTCCCGATCCCCGCGACGAGCCCCACGAGGATTACCGACCCGACGATCCCGATCGCGAGGATCGGTCGACGCGGAATGCTCCGCTCACGAGCCCTGGCGCCCAGAAACGGCGGCAGCGCGCCCTCGTCCACGAGCGCAGCCGCGAGCTTGGAGGCACCTCCGACGTAGACGTTCATCGTCCCCATCGTCAGCGCAACGGCCAGCACTGCCGTGGCGTCGCGGCCGGCCCGGCCGAAACCGACCGCGATCAAATCCGCGAGAGGAACCCGCGAGCCGCCGACACCGCTGACGGCGATCGTGGCGACCGCGAGGCCGATGTAGACGACCGTGACGGCCCCGAACGCGATCGCCATCGCCCTCGGAAGCTGGCCCACCGGATCGGAGAACTCGCCTGCGAGCTGAGCGACTGCCTCCCACCCCACGAACAGCCACACGAGGATGCTCGCAGCCGTTCCCGCTGCCCACCAGCCGTGGGGCGCGAAAGGTGTCCAGTTGTCGCCGGCGCGCGAGGGAAGCGCGACGGCGATCGCGACCACCATCACGCCGAGAAGCACCGACGAGAGCCCAAGCTGGAACCCGGAGGAGACGCGAAGGCCGAGCGTGTTCGCGAGCAGCACGATCACGAACATCGCGAGCCCGACCGAGGCGGCAACCGCCGACCCCGAGCCGGAGAGGTCGGCGACGTAGTAGCCGCCGATCAGAGACACGGCCGGGGCACCGATCAGGACGGCTGCGAGAAACCACGCGCCGGTCACGGCGGCTGCGGCCGGCCCGAACCCCTCGCCGACGTATGCCGAGACGCCGCCGGCGACAGGATGACGGGCACCGAGCGCAGCGAACGCGATCGCGAGCGGCGCCGACAGGACGAGCAGCCCAGCCCATGCGAGGATCGAGGCCGGCCCGGCCGCCGGCGACGGCGAGCGACGGCACGAGCAAGACACCCGGGCCGATCAATGCACCGACATACAGCGCGGCGCCGCGCCACACACCGAGTGTTCCAACTCGGGCCACCGCCGCAGCGTAGTGATGGTCGATCCCATGTCCGGAGCGGCGGCCGCCCTAAACTCCGGGCGGGATGAGGCTGCTCGGGATCGACGTCGGCGGCACGTTCACAGACGCGGTGCTCGTCGACGAAGGCCGCGTAACCTCGATCAAGGTGCCGACGTCCCTGCGGCAGGAGGAGTCAGTGCTGGCGGCGATAGCGGCGCTCGGTGCCGAGGGCATCGACCGTTTCACCCACGGCACGACAGTCGCGACGAATGCGCTGCTCGAGCGGCGCGGCGCGCGGACGGCATTCATCACCACCGCCGGCTTCGAGCATCTGCTGCACCTGCGGCGGCAGGACCGCGCGCACCTCTATCGGCTACAGGACTCGCATCCGGAGCCCCTCGTTCCGCTTCACCGCTGCCACGGAGTACGCGAGCGGATCGGGCCCGACGGCGTCATTTCGCCGCTCGAGCTCGAGTCGCTGCCGGCGCTCGACGCGGAGGCGATCGCCGTGTGCCTCCTCTTCAGCTTTCGCGACCCGAGCCACGAGCGCGCGGTCGCACGAGGAGCTCCGGCGGCGCTACCCGGCAGCCCATGTCGTCGCCTCGCACGAGCTCGCGCCCGAGTTCCGCGAGTACGAGCGTGCCTCCACCACCGCGGCCGACGCCTACCTCGGCCCCTCGACCGCGCGCTACCTACGCTCGCTCGGCGAAGCCTCCCGCGACGCGGGACTGCCGGAGCCGCTCGTGATGCGCTCGTCGGGCGGCGTCTGCTCGATCGACGAGGCCGCCGCCCATCCGGCGCTGATCCTCGTCTCCGGGCCTGCGGGGGGCGCGATCGGCGCTGCCCGGATCGCCCGCGCTGCCGGGGTCGAGAACGCGATCTCGCTGGACATGGGCGGCACCTCGACCGACGTGTGCCTGATCGCAGGCGGGGAAGCGGGCCGCTCGCACGAGCGCTCGGTCGGCGGGTTCCCCGTCCGGCCGCCGATGGTCGACATCCACACGATCGGGGCCGGCGGCGGCTCGCTCGTCTGGCGTGACCGCGGCGGCGGACTGCGGGTCGGCCCGCGCAGCGCCGGCGCCGACCCCGGGCCGGCGTGTTACGGCCGGGGCGGGAGCGAGCCGACGGTAACCGACGCGAACCTGCTCCTCGGGCGGCTCCCGGCCGAGCTTCCCGGCGGGATCGCGCTCGACCGGGGGGCTGCGGAGCGGGCGCTCGACGGGATCGACCCCGCAGCCGTGATCGAGGTCGTCAACGCCGAGATGCTGCGGGCCCTGCGGGTGGTCTCGGTCGAGCGGGGCCACGATCCGCGCGACTTCGCGCTCATAGCGTTCGGCGGCGCCGGGCCGCTGCACGCGTGTGCGCTCGCTGCGGAGCTCGGGATCCGGAAGGTGCTCGTCCCGGCGCTCGCCGGCGTCCTGTCGGCGCTCGGCCTCGCGGGGAGCGACGAGCGGCGCGACCACGTGCGCTCCTTCGTCTGCCCGCTCGAGGAGGCCGAAGAGCTTCCGGAGACGGGCGAGGCCGACCTCCGCTATGTGGGGCAGTCGTTCGAGCTCACCGTTCCGCCTCGGTCCCGACCTCCCGCGAGCGTTTCCACGCCGCCCATGCCGAGCGCTACGGCTATGCCGACCGCGAGCGGCCCGTCGAGCTCGTCGCCGTGCGCACGGCCGACGTCCGGCCGGGACCGGAGCTCCAGCTCTCGGGCTCCGAGAAGCACAAGGTGACCGGGCCTGCCGTCGTCGCACTCTCAGGGGCGAACTGCTTCGTGCCGAAAGGCTGGCGCGGCCGGACGGATGCCTCGGGAACGCTGGTGCTCGAGCGATGAACGTCGAGCTTCAGGTGATCGGGTCGAGCCTCCGCGCGGTCGCCGAAGAGATGGGCGCGGCGCTCGTACGGGCAGCGTTCTCGCCGAACATCAAGGAGCGGCGCGACTGCTCGACGGCGCTCTTCGACGAGCACGGGCGAATGATCGCCCAGGCCGAGCACATCCCGATCCACCTCGGCGCAATGCCCGACTCGGTCGCCGCCGTGAGGAGGCTCGACCCCAAGCGCGAGGCGCTCTACATCCTGAACGACCCGTTCGCCGGGGGCTCGCACCTGCCCGATATCACGCTCGTCTCCCGCTGCCCGATCGGCTTCGCAGTCAGCCGCGCCCACCACGCGGATGTGGGCGGGATGGAGCCCGGGAGCCTCCCCGCGTTCTCCCGCGAGCTCTTCCAGGAAGGCCTCGTGCTGCCGCCCGTCGAGCTGACCGACGAGGTCGTCCGGATCTTCCTCGCGAATACCCGCAACCCGGACGAGCGGCGCGGCGACCTGCGCGCGCAGGTTGCGGCCCACCGCCTCGCCGAACGGCGCCTCGCCGAGCTCGTGGCCCGGCGCGGCCCGAACGCGGTGCAGGCGGCGATGAACGAGCTCCACGACTACTCCGAACGGCTCATCCGGGAGGCGATCGGCCGCCTGCCGGACGGCCGCGGCGAGGCGACCGACGTGCTCGAGGCCGTCGAAGGTGACCTCGAGCTGCGCGTCGCGGTCGAGATCCGCGGCACGGAGATCTAGTTCGATTTCGCGGGAACCGCGCCGCAACACGCCGGGAACCTCAACTGCCCGCTTTCGGTCACGCGCTCGGCCTGCTACTTCGTCGCTGCGCTGCCTGACCGACCCGGACCTGCCGGCCTCGGGCGGCGCGTTCGCCCCGGTCACCGTCGTCGCGCGCGCCCGGCTCGCTCGTGAACGCGTTGCCGCCGGCGGCGGTGGTCGCGGGCAACGTCGAGACCTCGAGCCGGATCGTCGACGTCGTCTTCGCCGCCTTCTCGCAGTTCACCCCGGTTCGGCGCAGGGCCAGGGAACCGTCAACAACCTCACCCTCGGGAACCGGATTTCACCTACTACGAGACCCTCGGCGGCGGGCAGGGCGCCTTCGCAGGAGCGGACGGGCCCGTCGGGCGTCCACGTCGCGATCTCGAACACCCTGAACACACCCGTCGAGGCGCTCGAGCTCGCCTACCCGCTGCGCGTCGAGCGCTATGGGCTCCGGCTCGGCTCCGGCGGCGAGGGCGAGCACAGAGGCGGCGACGGCGTCGTCCGCACGATCCGCGTGCTCGAGGACTGCCGCTGCTCGCTCCTCACCGAGCGCCGCGCCCACGCCCCCCGCAGGGCTCTCCGGCGGCACCGACGGGCAGCCCGGGCGCAACCTCCGAAACGGGATCGAGCTCCCCGCGAAGGTCACCCTCGAGCTCGAAGCGGGCGAGGAGATCACGATCGAGACTCCCGGCGGCGGCGGTTTCGGCCCAGCTCCGAGTCCCTGATTCGGGCGCGCAAGATCCCCGGAATGCGGGGTGACGCGGAGGGCAAACTTGGGTAGAAGCAAGAGACGCCGGCGTCGTCCGGCAGGTAACTCGATGCGACCAAGGAGCGTGATGTGGGTGAACCGCAAGAAGACACTGACACTGTTCGCTCTGGCGATAGTCGTCGTCGGGGCTGCAGCCAGCGGCGGTAGCGCCGCGAAGACCAACCTTCCGACTCGGCGCCGCACCGACACTCACCTCGACGTACTCGGCACCGAAATCGGCCTCCGGCGCGCTCGCGCAGACCGACCCGTCGCTGCTCGGTCGGACCGACTCGAAGCCCGTGAACGTGATGATCAAGTACGACTTCGACGCGACCGCGTCGTACGCCGGCGGTGTCGCGGGTCTCGCCGCGACGAGCCCGTCGGTCACCGGCAAGCCGCTCGACCAGAACGCCGTCGCCGTCGCGGCCTACGACCAGCACGCTCGATCAGGTCACGAGCCAGATCAGCGCGGCGTCGACAAGGCGGTGCCGGATGCCAGATCCGCCAGACCTACACGACCGCCTACGGCGGCGTCGAGGCACAGGTGCCGGCAAACCAGATCGTCGACGCCTGCTCAACGTGCCGGGCGTCGCCGCGGTGCAGAAGGACTCGCTCCAGCAGCCGCTGGACGACAACACGGCGCTTCATCGGCGCGACCGACCGTCTGGCCGCAGCTCGGCGGGCTCGGCCAACGCCGGCTCGAACGTGATCGTCGGCGTCATCGACACCGGCGTCTGGCCCGAGAACCCGATGCTCTCACCCGTCGGGAGTCGGGCCCGCCGCCGGCCGGCGGCCCCTGGCAGTGCCACTTCGGCGACGGCAGCGACGTCGGCCCACCTCGGCCCGGTCTTCACGCTGCAACAACAAGCTGATCGGCGCCTACGCCTTCACGCAGACCTACATGGCCGTGAACGGCTCCGACGGCCAGGAGTTCTGCAACGACACGACCGACATCTGCTCGGCGCGCGACCCGGAGGGCCACGGCACGCACACGATGACGACCGCCGCCGGCGACTGCGTCAACTCGGCCGTGCTCTACGGCGTCGACCGCGGCCCGGTCTGCGGGATCGCGCCGGGCGCGCACGTGATCGAGTACCGCGTCTGCCTGGCTCAGGGCTGCTTCAGCTCCGACTCGGTCGACGCGGTCGAGCAGGCGATCCTCGACGGCGTCAACGTGATCAACTTCTCGATCTCGGGCGGCGCGCGATCCGTACACCGACCCGGTCGAGCTCGCGTTCCTCGACGCGTTCCACGCCGGGATCTCCGTCAACGCGTCGGCCGGCAACAGCGGCCCGGCCGCCGGGCACCGCCGACCACGGCGGGCCGTGGGTCACCACCGTCGGGCGCGTCGACGGGCCCGCGCTCGTTCACGCTCGACGCTGCACCTGACGGCCGACGGCGGCGCGACGCTCGACAGTCAGCCCGGGCGTCACGCTCACGAACGGCATCTCGACCGCCGACGCCGGTCGTGCTCGCGCAGAACATCCCGGGCGAGGACGCGCTCTGCCAGTCGAAGCTCGCAGCCGGCAGCGCCGCCGACCGGCAAGATCGTCGCTGTGCGAGCGCGGCACGAACGCCCGCATCGACAAGGGCTTCAACGTCCTCGTCGGGCGGCGCGGCCGGGATGATCCTCTACAACCCGATCGCAGAGGACACCGAGACCGACAACCACTGGCTGCCGGCGATCCACGTCGACGGCCCGGACACGGCGCTGCTCGCCTTCGTCAACGGCCACACGAACGTGAAGGCGAGCGTGGGCGCAGGGCACGGCGACGCCGACGCACGCCGACGTGATGGCCGCGTTCTCGTCGCGCGGCCCGCCGGTCGACTTCATCAAGCCGGACGTCACCGCTCCGGGCGTCCAGGTGCTCGCGGGCATGACCCCGCAGCCCGACGAGACGACGCCGACCAACGGCCCGCCCGGCAACAACTTCCAGGCGATCGCCGGCACGTCGATGGCGAGCCCGCACGCCGCCGGCGTCTCGGCGCTCGTCAAGGCCGTCGCATCCCGACTGGACTCCGGCCGAGATCAAGTCGGCGCTGATGACCTCGTCCGTTCAGGACGTCGTCAAGGAGGACGGCACGACGCCGGCCGACGCCGTTCGACGACGGCGCCGGCTCGATCCGCGCCGACCGCGCGGTCAACCCGACGCTCGTGTTCGACGAGACCTACGCGGACTACGTCGCCGTCCGCGCACGGACCCGCTGCATCGCGATCGACCTGAACATCCCGAGCGTCGACGCGCCGATGATGACCGGCTCGATCACGACCACGCGGACGGCGATCAACGTCTCCGGCACGGCCCAGAAGCTCGACGTGACCGTCACGCCAGCCGGCGGCGCGACGATCATCGTCTCCGACAAGCAGCCGATCCAGACCGGCCGGCGAAGAACGACCGCGATCCACGTGCAAGAACGGACGGCTCGGTCGAGTTCTACGATCACGATCAGCGCGCCCGGACGCTCGCGAACGGCCAGTACTTCGGCCGGATCACGCTCGACGCCGCGAAGACGGGCGGCTCAGCACGGTCACGATCCCGGTCGCGTTCTTCAAGCAGCAGGGCATCGTCACGCTCACGCACACCTGCTGCCCGACGACGCATCGCGGCGAAGACGGGCGTCTCCCACTGCACCGTCGACCGTCACGAACGAGCGGCAGCGCTCCCGCCAACGTC
Organism: uncultured Actinomycetota bacterium; assembly: GCA_963743675.1. Taxonomy (GTDB): domain Bacteria; phylum Actinomycetota; class Thermoleophilia; order Gaiellales; family Gaiellaceae; genus PALSA-600. The sequence goes on along the minus strand of CAVURE010000018.1, from coordinate 19,249 downwards.
GACGCTGACGGTGACGAACCGCGACAAGGGCAAGCCTCGACTTCACGAACATCTCGGCACCGGCGACCGCGATCAACAGTGACGCGGGCGTCGCAGTGGAGCGGGACGCTCTCCGCCGACCGTCGCGCCGCAGATCACCTCGCTCACGAACATCACGCGGCGACGGGCCCGGCGGGCGGCTACCTGCCGCTGTCGCTCTTCGGCATCGCGCCGATCGCAGGCGTCGGCGACGACACGATCACGAACTTCAACGTGCCGACGTTCTACTACGGCGGCGAGCCTACACCTCGATCGGCGTCGTCTCGAACGGCTACGTCGTGATCGGCGGCGGCGACAGCAGCCGACGTGAACTTCGCCCCGCAGTACTTCCCGAACCCGGCCGCGCCGAACAACGTGATCGCGCCGTTCTGGACCGACCTCAACCCGACCGACCGGTGCGGGGCGATCCGCATCGGCACGCTCACCGACGGCTCGAACACCTGGATCGTCGTCGACTGGGATCGCGTGAAGAACTTCAGCAACGCGACCACGCACACCGGCGAGATCTGGCTCCAGGCTCGCGAGCGGCGCCGCGGAACCGGCCCCTCGAGCGAGCAGATGACGATCTCCTACGGTGCCGCCAACGCTCGGCCGGCAGGCGGACCCGCGGCTCCGGCGATCAACTGGGGCGCCGAGAACCGCGACGGCTCGAGCGGGGAGAACATCCCGGCCCCGGCCCGGCCGACAACACCGGAGTACGTCGGTGAACACGTCGCCGCCGACCGCGGGCGGCTCGCAGACGATCACCTACGACGCCTCGAGCAAGAAGGCGGCACGTACACTCGGTCGGCGCGCGATGACCTCGGATGTCACGCCGGGAACGACCCAGGTCGATCCAGACGATCACGGTCACGAAGCCACTGACCCGGCGGCTCGAGCGGCCTCTAGCGGTTCCCGGAGACCGACGACGGGGCCGCTCCTCAGGAGCCGCCCCGCTTCGTCTCTGCCCAGGTTCCTAGCGCGTGTAAGGCGGCGGCGGCGCGACGTAGGCGGCCGGACGCTGGTCGTCGTCTCCGGGCGCCGTCGGCGTCGTTGCTGACCGGTGTCGCGGCCGGGCAGCCGGTCTGCGGCAGCCTCAGGGCCGATCTTCTCGCCGAGCGCGCCGATCACGACCAGCGAGGAGCGGTCTGCGCGCAGCGTTCGGCTGCGTGTGACCGTTCCGAAGACGACCGTGAACTCGCCCTTGCCGGAGACGCGCACCGTGCGCAAGATCTTCGTCTTCCCGGCCCCGAGCGTGACCCCGACCTTCTCGCCCACGCGGAAGTGCGTGCCCTTGACTTCGGGCGGGCTCGAGCCTGAGGAGCCGTCAGGGTCGGCTTCGCTGCGCGTTCGCCCCGCTGCGAAGGCGGGAAGAGCCAACGCGACCGCCGCTAGTGGCGATCGAAGCGCGTGTCATGCTTTGAGTGTGCCCGAGAAGCGCAGCCCCCACACACGCGTCACTCGTACCAGGTGACGACCGCGAGGATCACGTACAGCGAGACCAGCGCGACGCCCTCGAACGGCGTCGCCTCGCCGTCGCTCGTGATCTGCCAGAGCGCGATCCCGGTGAGCGCGAGCGCGCCGATGAAGACCGGGGCGAGCTGGAAGGTGAGGCGGGTCGCGAAGAGCAGCGAGACGAGCACGAGCGCCGGGAAGAGGAACGCCGTGATCTGGGCGACCGAGTTCTTCACGACCGAGATCGCGAGGTCGGTCTTGCCCTTCAGCGCGAGCACGACCCCGGCGGTGTTCTCGACCGCGTTGCCGGCGATCGCCACGATCACGAGCCCGGCGAAGGCCTTGGGGATCCCGAGCCGGGCCATCGACGGGCGAGAGCGCATCGACGAACCAGTCGGAGACGAACGCGGCGCCGACGCCGGCGACGCCGAGCAGGACGAGCGAGACCGTCATCGAGATCGCCGGCTTGCCGTGCCAGGGCGTCCGCGCGTCGTCCGTGCGGATGTAGTGGACGATCCAGACGAGGTAGGTCGACGAGCAGCGCGACCGCACCGACGATCGAGATCGCCTTGACGTGATGGGAGGCCGTGTCGTGGCTCGACGCGGAGATGCCGAGGATCACGATCAGGAAGCTCGCGAGCATCATCAGGATCGCGTTGTCCTTGGGGAGCCGCGACCGAGAAGCGCATGATCCCGTCGCTGCTCGCGCGGCAGCCGGCGATGATCGACGAGCCCGAGCACGAGCAGCGCGTTCGCGAAGACCGAGCCGATGATCGCGGTCTGCGCGATCACGATCTCGCCCGCAGAGAGCGCGAAGATGACGACGAAGAACTCGGGCAGGTTACCGAGCGTCGACTGGAGGACCCCGGTCACCGCCGGACCGAACCGCTCCCCGACCTGCTCGGTCGAGAACGAGACGAGCCAGGCGAGCCCGGCGAGCGCGAGCGTCGAGAGGACGAAGGTGAGGAGCGTGGTCGCACGGCGTAGTGCGAGATCCCGGCGGCGACGGTGACGAGCGCGGTCAGCGAGGCGAAGATCCAGGTGTTGCGCACGCCCGAAACCTAGCCTGTCGCCCTCGGACGATGATGGAGCTTTGACGGTCGTGGACTGACCGGCAGCGTTTGCCGGTCATTCCACTAACCGGTGACCGACATCTGGCCGGGCGAGCTGACCGAGACCATTCCGGCCCAGGTGCACATGCACGTCGAGCTGCTGTCGAGCGCCGGGACCTCGCTGATCGTGACCTTCAGCGATCCCGGAGCCCACGGGCTGGCGATCACCGGAATGCACGGCTGCGGGGTGAGCACGCCCATCGCGGCACTCGTCGCCGCCGCGACCTGAGGATTCGCCGGCGACATGCACACCCCGAAGGTGGGGATGCTCGCCATCGAGATGTCGGTGATCACCCCGGCGGGGGTGCCTCCCTGCACCGCGAGCCCCGTTCCGGTGAACGTTGCCGGAGCCGCTCCCATCGTGCACTGCAGCATCGCCCCGGTGACTACGAGCAATCCCATGAGTACTCCCTTCGTCGATCAGAGTGGAGCGTAGCCTGGACCCACGGATCCGCGCTAGGGTCTTTCAGGGGAGATGTGATGAACGGGAATTCCGAAGCCAGCAAGGCACCAAGCACGCTGAGCCGGCGTGGCTTCCTGGCCGGTGCGCTCGCGGTCTCCGGGCTCGTGGTGCTCGAGGCAGGAGCGACGAGCGAGGCCGCCGACTCCGCCGCGCTACCTCGACCCGCCCGGGACGATCGAGGCGGGGTTCCTCAAGCGAAGCTACGCGCCCGGCGCGACCGCGGGCTCGTCGTCCAGACCGAGGCCCGCGGGCTCGCGCTGCAGCTCATGCGCGCCGGCCTCGAGCCGACGAAGGCGCGCAAAGGGATGGGAGGGGTGCCGGTCGGGCCGCCGCGAACCGTTCGCTGGCACGGCGGCCGCGGGATCCTGCACGTCTCGGTCGACGCGCTGCCCCACGGGCCTCCATTTCGTCTACCTCCAGGACCGCCACGGTCAAACCGGATACGCGCCGTTCGTCGTTCGCCCCACGACCCTCGGGGCCGCGCGAACGCTCGTCGTCCATCCGACGAACACCTGGGGCGCCTACAACTTCCGCTACGGCGCGACCTGGTACGCGAACGTCGACGTCCAGCACGTCGACCTGACCCGGCCCTTCCTCGGCGGCCCTCCCCCCACTACCGCGACTACGACATGGGCTTCATGCGGTGGCTCGCCCACTCGGGCCATCGCGCGACGTGATCTCCGACGACGACCTCGAGGCCATGCCAAGCGGCGAGGAGCTACGGCGGCTGTACGACCTGATCGTCTTCTCCGGCCACGAGGAGTACGTCACCGAGCACACGTTCGACAACGTCGAGCGCTACCAGGCACTCGGCGGGAACCTGATCTTCCTCTCGGCGAACAACTTCTTCTACAAGGTCGAGAAGCAGGGCGACACGATGCACGGCCGCTGGCGCTGGCGCGACCTCGGCCGTCCGGAGGCTCGGATGATCGGCTCCCAGTACCTGAACTGGTACCAGGGTCGGTACAAGAACATGCCGCTCACGGTCACGGGCGCCGAGCACGCGCCGTGGCTCTTCGAGGGCACCGGCCTCGCGAACGGCTCGAGCTTCGGCACCTACGGGATCGAGGTCGACGCGCTCGATCCGGCCTCACCGCCCGGCGTGCAGGTGCTCGCCGAGGCGAAGAACATCTTCGGCCCCGGCCAGACCGGCCAGATGACGCACTACAAGGCCCGAAACGGCGCCGAGGTCTTCGACGCCGGCGTTCTCAACTTCAGCGGAACTTCCGACAATCCGGGCGTCAGCCGGATGGTCGAGAACCTCTGGCGCCGGCTCGGCCCGCCCGTCGCCTAGACCAAACTCGTTCAGGTGACCGACGAGACATAGGCGGCCACGTCGGCGATCTGCTGGTTCGTGAGCTGACCGCCGAACGGGGGCATCCCGCCGCCGCCGTTGTAGACCTGGTTCTCGATGTCGCCGAGCGACGGCATCAGGTCGTCGAGATCCGGGCCGCCGCCGCCGCTCGAGCCGGCGTCCTTCAGCGTGTGACAGGTTCCGCAGCCCGCGACGGCAAAGACCGCGGGGCCGTTCTTGGCGTTCCCGGTGGGAAACACCGGCAGCCCGCCTGCGCTCCCCGAGCCGGTACCCGCCCGGAGCCGCCACCCGACCCGCTTCCCGAGCCCGTCCCCGGCTTCGACCCACCCGAGGGCCGTGGGGATCGACGAGATTGCGATCGGGACGGGGAGCCCGACGCCGATTGCCCCTTTCGTCCCGGCGACACTCTGGCCGGAGACGATCGAGAGGAACTCGTACTTGCCCTTCCTGAACCTCACGGCGAGCTTCGCCGTCTGCCCGGTCTTCGCGAGCGTCACCGACTTCCCGCTGCACGCGTTCACGAGGCCGGACACCGGGCTTCGAGCAGACGACGAACGTGTGCTGGGCCTTCCCTCGGTTCGTGACCTGGAAGACGACCGGGCCGGCGGCGAGCCCGGACGACTTCGAGAACGTGACCGAGGTTTCCTTGGGAATCCCGACCGTGACGACGACCGTCGTACCGGCCTGCGTCACGGGAGCTGCGGCCGAGGCGGCGGTGAGACCCGCCAGCCCGGCAATCGCCAGGACACCGTGGGACACGGCGCGCGAGACCGCGCGGCGTCGGTGAATCGATCCGGCGAAGGAGCTCATGCCTACCTCTTCCGCAAGAGGTACCGGAGCGGTTTTCGAGCAACCACCCTCGAAATGGCCGGTTAGGGTAGGACGGTGAGCGGTCTGTCCGAGTCGCGGTTCGACGCCGTCCTGATCGGGAGCGGGATCAACTCGCTGGCCTGCGCGGCGCTGCTCGCCCGGGCCGGCTGGAGCGTCTGCGTGCTCGAGCGCAACGACTGGTTCGGCGGGGCGATCAAGACGGCCGAGGTGACGCTCCCGGGCTTCAAGCACGATGTCTTCTCGGCCTGGCATCCGCTCTGGGTCGGCGGGCCGGCACACGCCCTGCTCGGCGACGAGCTCGCGAGCCGGGGCCTCGAGTACCTGAACACGGATCTGCCCACCGCGAGCGCGTCCGACGACGGCGAGGCCGCCTTCCTGCTCCGCTCGGCCGGGGCGAACCGCGAGGAGTTCGAGCGCCTCGCTGCCGGCGACGGCGCGGCCTGGCAGGCGTTCCTCGATTCGTTCGTGCCGAATGTCGACCTCGCCTTCGGAACGCTCGGAACCGAGCTCTGGTCGCGCGCCGGCGCCGCCCTCCTCGCGAAGGCACTGCGGAGGCTCGGCCGCCGCGGTCTTCACCAGTTCGCCGGCAATGTCCTCATCTCGGCCCGCGACTGGCTCACGGCAGACTTCGAGTCGGAACGCCGTCCGCGGCCTGATCGCCCCCTGGGTGCTGCACACCGGCCTCGGGCCCGACTCGGCGACCTCCGGGTTCATGGCGCAGGTGATCGCTTTCGCCGTGCAGGAGGGCGGGATGCCGGTGCCCCGGGGTGGGGGCGCCAAGCTTCCCGAGGCGCTCGTCCAGCTCATTCGCGACCACGGCGGCGAGTGCCGACTCGAGACCGAGGTCGACCTCGATCGTCGTCGGGTCGGGCCGGGCGACCGGCGTGCGGACTGCCGAGGGCGAGCTGTGACGGCGGAACGGGCCGTGATCGCCGGGGTCACGCCGACCCAGCTTTACGGCGGTCTTCTCGGCAACCCACGCGATCCCGTCGCGGCGGCCGGACGGCGCTTCCGCTACGGGCGCTCCGAGATGCAGATCCACTTCGCGCTCTCCGAGCCTCCGGTCTGGCGCGGGGACGAACGCCTCGCGACACCGCGATCGTCCACCTCACGCCCGGTCTCGACGGCGTCTCCCGGGCGGTGAACGAGGCCGAGCGCGGCCTCCTTCCCGCGGAGGCGACGGTCGTCTGCGGGCAGCCGCTGACGATGGACCCGAGCCGGGCCCCCGACGGGGCCGGGCTTCTCTGGATCCAGCTCCAGGAGCTGCCTTGGAAGGTGAAGGGCGATGCCGCAGGGGAGCTCGACACGGGTGACGGCACCTGGACCGAGGAGCTCCGCGAGGCCTACGCCGACCGGATCCAGGAGCGGCTCGCGCGGCAGATCACGAACCTCGCTCGGCGATCCTGGCTCGCACGACGCTCTCGCCGGCCGACCTGCAGGCTGCGAACCGGAACCTCGAGCGCGGCGATCCGTACGCCGGCTCGCTCGGGCTCGACCAGAACTTCCTCTGGCGGCCGTTCCCGGAGCGCCGGGCACCGGACGCGGGTCGAGGCGCTCTGGCAGATCGGAGCCAGCACCTGGCCGGCCCCGGGCTCGGAGCAGGGTCGGGAACGCTCGTCGCCGGCGAGCTGCTTCGCCCGACCGCGGCCGACCGCATCGCCCGGAGATTCGGCCGGTGAGCGCGCCGCTCCTCTCGATCTCGAGATCTCGACTCTGCATGCGTCCTTCGAGGAGGACCTCGCGGCGTACGCCGCGGCCGGGCTCGACGGGATCGGGATCTGGGAGATGAAGCTCGGCGACCCGAGTGGAGACCCCCGTTCGCTGGAGCTCCTCGAACGGAGCGGTCTCGGCTCGGCGAGCGCAGTTCCGGCCGTCCCCTCGATCCTTCCCCTGCCGCTCCTCGGCGGCCCCACCGACCCGGCCGAGCGCGTGGAGGCGCTCCTCGAGTCGATCCCGCGCCTGGCGGCGTTCGGCACGACCGGAATCGTGTGCCTGACCGGCTCGGGCCTCGGCCTCGAGCCGGCGAAAGCCCGGGACACCGTCGTCGAGGGCCTGAAACGATTGGCCGAGGCCGCCGACCGCGCCGGTGTGCGCATTGCGGTCGAGCCCTACCAGCGAGACGACGCCGCCGAGTGGTCGATCGTCTCGTCGATCGCCGAGGCGATGGAGCTGATCGACGCCGCGGGCGCACACCCCTCACTCGGGATCCAGTTCGATACCTGGCACCTCTGGAACTGTCCGGGGGTGCTCGCCGAGACCGCTCGGCACAGCGACCGGATCGTGGGCGTCCACGTGAGCGGCGTCCGCGACCCGACCCGGAGCTTCGCCGACCGGCTCCTACCCGGCGACGGGATCGCCGACCTGGCTCCGCTCGTGCGCGCCCTCGACATGGCCGGCTGGCGGGGCTTCTACGACCTCGAGCTCTTCTCGGACGACGGCACTTTCGGCATGGATCACGACGGCTCGCTGTGGGCGGTGCCGGTCGCCGAGCTCGCGGAGCGAGGGCGGGCGGCGCTTCAGGCCGCGGTGGCGCCGGCGGCGCCGTAGGCGGCGAGGTATCGCTCCCAGCGCTGCGGGATCTTCGGCGCCGCGAGGCGGATGAAGAGCACCGGCGCGGGCGGGCGCGGCGGATGCGGCGAGCTCCATGTGCACCTCGTGCGAGCAGCCGGTTGCCCTTGCGCAGGTTGCACGGCGCGCAGGAGGTGACGACGTTCTCCCACACCGAGTCGCCGCCGCGCGAGCGCGGGATCACGTGGTCGAGCGTCAGCCGCCCGCTCGCGGTGCCGCAGTAGACGCAGCGCCAGCCGTCACGCGCGAAGAGCGCGCGGCGCGAGATCTTCCGCTGGACCATCCGCGGAACCCGGACGTAGGTGAGGAGCCGGATCACGTGTGGCCACGGAAACCGCGCCGTGGCCGAGCAAAGTGGTCGGTCGAGCTCTTCGACCACCTCCGCCTTCCCCTTGTAGACGAGCACGTGCGCACGCCGCAGCGAGCACACGTTGAGCGGCTCGAAACTCGCGTTCAGGACCAGAACCTGCTGCACGCTGCCTGAAATGTACCGGACGCCCGCGGGAGCGCGTCCGCCTCCAGCCTCGCCGCCCTCAGCGGCCCATCGCGCGCTCGACGGCCTGCTGCTCCTCGGGCGAGAGCGCCACGGCCGGGCTGGCCGCGGTCGATCTCCTTCATGTAGATCCGGGCGTAGTCGCGGCCCTGGATCGCGGTGATCGACGATCCCGGTTCGGGCCGCGTCGAGGAGCGCGAGCGAGGCCGACTGGTGGCCGCCCGTGTCCTCGTAGGCGTCGTAGCGCACGATCGCGCGTGTTCGCGACGGTGTCGTCGACCCGCCGGTCGACCCGCGCGAGCCCGGCGGCGACCTCGTCGACCGCGCGATGCAGGTCGTCGATCCGCGCCTGCAGCGAGACCGCGAACTCGACCAGGTCCTTGCGCCCGCCGCCGACGAGCGTCCGCTGCGCGTCCCGCAGCCGCCGCACGCGCGACCCAGGCGACCCACGCGAGCGACGAGGCCGGCCGCGCCGAGGACGATCCGACGACGGCGACAGTGCGGCGGCGTTCCCCGACAGATGCATCGCCTACGACGGGAGCGAGAAGATGACCGTGGTACGGGGCCGAGTTGTTCGACAGGTTCGTCTCGCCGGGCACCGGCCGCACGTCGACCGTCGACCTTCGTCTGCGCAGGCGAACGGCACCTCGCCGAGGTCGCTGAACGTGACCGTCTGCTCCTGGCCCGGGTCGATCAGCTGCACCTTCTCGGTCTTCGTGATCGGGCCGCCCTGCGGCGACGGCCGGCTGATCGTCGAGCGTGACCGGGATCTGGACCTCCTGCGAGATCCCGCCGTTGTGGATCGTCACCTGGAAGACCAGGCTCGAGCTCGTCGTGACGGTGTTCAGCGTGCCGCTCGGTGAGCGTCTCCGCGGTGCCGCCGGCGCCGTTCGGGAGCGCGGCCGACCGAGACGATGTTCGTCCCGTGGAGGCCCGCTCGGCGTGCTCGACCGTCGCGCCGGAGTCCCGTTGATCCGGTTGAGGAGGACTGCGACATCGCATGCGCGGTGATCACGAGGTCGGGCTCGGCGAGGAAGTGCGAGCGCGGGCACGGTCACCCCGCGCACGCCCTCGTCGTTGAGCACCTGCGCCGAGGGCGCCTGGAACAGGTCGTCCCAGACGACGTCGCTCGCGAGCAGCCGGTAGGCCTGCTGGACGATGTCGAGCGCCTGCGACGCTCGGCTTCGTCTTCGAGCCGATCGTGCTCTGCGAACGCCTTCGCGAGGCCCGTTGACGCCGCTCACGCGGAGCTGCGAGCGCCTGGATCAGGTTCGCGTGCTCGCTCCGCAGCTTGCCCGGGCGGCGAGAGCTTCTGGGCCGCGGCGACGTTCTGCTGCTCCTCGGCCGCGATCGTCGTCGAGCTTCGTCGACGATCTCCGCCGCGGTGAGCCCGGGCGTCGTGAGCGCCGAGACCGTCTGCCTGCCGTCGCTCGTCGACTGGATCGCGATCGTGTCGACCTTGCTCATGTAGTTCTCGTACGGCTCGTGCTTCGACTGCCGGCGCACGAGGAGATCAGGAGCGCGAACAGCGAGCACGATCACGAAGATCACGACGAACACGAAGCGCGAGCCGCCGCGAGCGGCGTCAGCGCCGCGAGGGCCGCCTCGGCCGCGCGGCTGCGGCTCGCACCGCCGGCGGCGCTCGCGCGGCGCTCGGACCCGGCCTGCGACGCGCCCTCGGCGGTCGGCGGCTCCTCGTCGAAGAAGTCGAACTGGATGTCGTCGTCGGGTGGGTCCATGCCGTAGTCCGAATCTACCGCGTGCTTCGGCGGCGAAAGGACTTCTCCTCGGCGCGAAGTAGAACCGAACGTGGCTTCGTCCGCTCTCGCACACGAGCTGATCCTCGGACGGTACCGCCCGCTGCGGCCGCTCGGCTCGGGTGGGATGGGCCACGTGTGGCTCGCGCGCGACGAGCGGAACGGCCTCGACGTCGCGCTCAAGATGGTCGTCCGGGAGGGCCGGGTGGCCGAGCGCGCCGAGCGCGAGGCGCGCGCCGCCGCCGCGCTGCGCCATCCCCGCTGCCAGCGGATCTACGCGCTCGCGCGCGATCCGAGCCACATCTACATCGCCTACGAGTACGTCCCGGGCCGCACGCTGCGCCAGGCGCTCGCCGCCGGCGAGCTCGACGACGCGCGAGGCGGTCGAGGCGGCCGCGCAGGTGCTCGACGCGCTCGCGCACGCCCACGCAAGGGGATCGTCCACCGCGACGTGAAGCCGTCGAACGTCCTGCTCGGCCGAGTCGGACGAGATCGACGTGCGCCTGCTCGACTTCGGCCTCGCCCAGATGGACGAGTTCGACACGCTGACCGCGGTCGGCGACGTCCCGGGCACGCTCACCTACGTCTCGCCCGAGCGCCTGCGCGGCGAGACCGCGACCGCCGCCGCCGACGTCTGGGCGGTCGGCGTCATGCTCTGGGAGGCGCTCGCGGGCCGGCATCCGTTCCGCAGCAGCAACGCCGCCGGCACCTCGCGCCGGATCCAGGCCGGCGCGCCGCCGCTCGAGACGGTCCGGCCGGACCTGCCGGCGGCGCTGCTCGACGCGGTCGCGAGCGCGCTCGATCCCGACCCCGAGCAGCGGCCCGCGGCCGCGCAGGCTCGCCACCGAGCTCCGCGGCGAGCCGCGGAAGCGGCGCGGCATCCCGGGCCAGGTCGAGCAGCGTCGCGCCCGCCGAGCCCCGCAGGCTCGCATGCTCGGCGCTCGCGAAGGAGCGTCTGGCCCCGGCCGTCGCCGCCGCTGCCTGGACGGGCTGGGTCGCCGTCGGCGCTGCCGTTCTACCCGGCCGGCTGGCCGCTCGGGCTCACGATCGCCGCCGCCGCGCTCGGGCTTCGCCTTCCCGCGCGCCGCGCTTCGCGTTCGCGCTCGCGGTGACGTTCTTCCCGCTCGCGAACATCTCGCTCGGCCTCGCCCTCCTCTTCGCCGTGCTCGGCGCGGCCTGGATCGCGCTCACCTGGACGCGACCCGCGCGGCAACATCGCGCTCGTCGCCGGGCCCGCTCCTCGGCCCGCTCGCGGGCCTCGCGCTGCTCCCGCTCGTCGCGCAGCTCGCGCGCGGGCCGGCCCGCCGCGCCGTCCAGGCGGCGGCGGGCGCGCTGCTCGCGGTCCTCGTCGCCGGGCTCGCGGCACGAGCAGCTCCCGTTCGACGGCACGCCGCCCCCGCTCGGGCTCGGGATCACCGGCAGCAACCGGCCCGCGGCGGTCGGCCTGCGCGCTCTGGCGCCCGCTCGAGGCCCACCCGGTCGTGCTCGGCCAGGCGCGGTGCTCGCGGCCGCCGCGGTCGCGCTGCCCTACCTGCGCGGCCGCGGCCCGTGGTCGCGGCCGGCGCGCGGCGCGGCGCTGCTCGCGGCCACCGCGCTCGGCGCCCCGGAGGCGCCGTTCTTGCCGCTCGCCGCAGCCGCGCTGGGTCACCGCGGCCTTCCTCGTCGCGACCGCGCCGCGCAGACCGAGCGCCGGCCCGACCGACGGTCTCGACGAGCGACCGGTCGGGCCCGACCAGGAAGAGGGACTCGCGGTTGCGCAGGCGCGAGACGGTGCCGACCTTCTCGCCCGAGGGGTTGTAGATCCCGATCTGGGCACCGACGTAGCGCTTCGAATCGACGTCGATCCGCCCGACGTAGCCGAGCTCGCCGAGCAGCGCGCCGAGCTCGTCGACGTCGTGGAACCCCTCGTCCGAGACCGAGACGAGCAGCCAGCGGCGCCGGGAGCGCCGCGAGCAGCTCCGCGAACGCCGCCGGCGCCGCGCGCTTCGAGTTGTAGGCGCTCCGCCGCTCGCGGCAGTCGACGCGCTTGTTCGCGACGCCGTAGGTCTCGGGCGCATCCCAGCGGACGAGCGTCTCCCAGACGTGGTAGTTGGAGAAGAACGAGTGCTGGTTGTACGGCGGGTCGACGTAGACGAGGTCGACGTCGAGCTGCGGTGCGAGCGCGTTCGCGTCGAGCCGCGAGACCGTTCCCGGCCGGCCCCGGCGACGCTCGGGCAGCCGCAGCGCGAGCTCGTTGTAGGAGCGCGGCGCCCAGGACTTGAGGTAGGCCATCTGCAGGCCGGTCGTGCTGTCGACGCGGTCGGCCGCCTCGAGCAGCGAGCCGTCAGCAGGACGCCGCGCTCGACCGGCGAGAGCTCGTAGCCGTCGATCGCCTCGCGGATCGCGTCGATCCGGCGCCGTTTTGCGGCTGGAAGTACCGCGCGCGGCGGCAGAACGCCTCGGTGAAGTAGCCCTCGCGGCCCTCGAGCGCCGCGAGCTCGGCGAGGATCCGGCGAGCCGGGCGCGGTCGAGCGCTCGTCGGCGACGATGTAGGCCTGCGCCGAGCGCCTCCGAGTAGGTCGCGAGGTCGTTCGAGTGCACCTCGAGCCCGAGGCTGCGCAGCGCCTGGCCGACCCGCGTCGTGCCGCGAAGAGATCGCAGGCCGATCGCACCGGCAGCTGCGCGACGACGCTCTGGATCAGCGGCACGAGCGTTCGCTTCGAGCCGATGTACTTGATCAAGACCCAGCAGCGCTAACCGGGGGCGCAGATGGTGTCTCTACACTTGTTGCCGGGACCTGGGTTGCTGAGATGAGCGTGTTGCGGTCGATCGAATCGAAGCTGGAGTCCCTCTTCGAGGGGGTGTTCGGCCGCGCCTTCCGGTCGAACGTGCAGCCGGTCGAGCTGGCGCGCAAGCTCGTCAAGGAGATGGACGACCACCGCAGCGTCTCGGTCTCGCGGGTCTACGTGCCGAACGAGTACACGGTCTACCTCTCGCCCGCCGACCGCGAGCAGTTCGCGGACTACGAGGACCAGCTCTGCGAGGAGCTCGGCGACTACCTGACCGAGCACGCGCGCCGCGAGCGCTACGTGCTGCTGACGACGCCGCAGGTGAAGCTCGAGACCGACGACGACCTCGACGTCGGCGAGTTCGGGATCGCGACGCGGCTCGTGCGCGGGCCCGCGGCCGCCGGCCGGCGCGCGCCGCGCCGGAGCCCGACCAGAGCGGCGACGATGATCTACAAGGCGCCGCCGCTCCCGGCCCGAGCCGATCGAGGACGAGCACGCCGCACGAGGTCGCCACGCTCACGGTCGACGGGCGAGCGCCACGAGCTCGGCGACCGCGCCGTCGTGCTCGGCCGCTCGAAGGACTGCGACATCCGCCTCTCCGACCCGAACGTCTCGCGCCGCCACGCCGAGGTCCGGCCCGACGGCGCCGGCTACACGGTCGTCGACCTCGACTCGACGAACGGGATCGAGATCGACGGCAAGCGGGTGAAGGAGCTCGCGCTCACCGACGGGACGCGCTTCACGCTCGGGACGACCGAGGTCAGCTTCTCACAGAGGACCGCTGACCTAGTGCCGCTGGCGTCGGTTGGAGTCGAGACCACCCTCCTTGTCCTCAAGATCGCCTTCCTCGTTCTCCTCTACCTCTTCATCTGGCGGATCGTCCGCTCCGCCGCCCGCGACCTCCGGCTGCCCCAGGAATCGATGATCCTCTCGCCCCAGCAGGCCTCGGCCCTGCTCGCCCAGCCGCGTCGCGCGCGAGCTCGGCCGGCTCGTCGTCGTCGAGAGCGCGCGCGCTCGAGGAGGGCGACGTCTACGCGATCGACTCGACCGCGCTGACGGTCGGCCGCAGCGACGACAACGACCTCCCGCTCGAGGGCGACGAGTTCGCCTCGGCGCGCCACGCGCGCTTCGAGCCGCGCCGCGACGGCGTGTACGTCGAGGACGTCGGCTCGACGAACGGCACCTTCGTGAACGGGATCCGGCTCGACGACGCGGCCGGCGGCTCGCGCCCGGCGACGTCGTCCGGATCGGCGAGACCGACCTGAGGTTCGAGCGATGATGTCAGTCGAGTCCGCCGAGTCTGAAAGGCTGCTCGTGATGAGATCGCGGATCCTCGGCAGAGTCGAACGTCGGGCGCAAGCGGCGGCACAACGAGGACTACTTCGTCGCCGCGCCGCCGGTGTTCGCGGTCGCCGACGGGATGGGCGGCGCGCAGGCCGGCGAGGTCGCCTCGGCGCTCGCGGCCGACACGGTGCGCGAGACCGAGTTCGATCCCGGCGCGACCGGCGAGGAGCGCGTCGTCGCGCTGATCAAGGCCGCGAACCTGCGCGTCCACGAGCGGGCCGCCGCCGACGCCACGGCCTCGGGGATGGGGACGACGATGACCGTCGCGATGCTCCAGCGACGACGGCACGGTCGCGATCGGCCACGTCGGCGACTCGCGCGCCTACCGGCTGCGCGACGGGCGAGCTCGAGCAGCTGACCGACGACCACTCGCTCGTCGCCGAGCTCGTCCGCCGCGGCGAGCTCTCGCCCGAGGAGGCGGCGGTCCACCCGCAGCGCTCGGTGATCACCCGCGCGCTCGGCACCGAGGCCGACGTCGACGTCGACGCGTTCACCGTCGAGGCCGCGGACGGCGACCTCTTCCTGCTCTGCTCCGACGGCCTGACGACGATGGTCGACGCCGGCGACGATCGCAGCGATCCTCCGGCGCAACCGGCAGCCAGCTCGACGCGGCGACGCACGCGCTGATCAAGGCCGCGAACGACCGCGGCGGCGACGACAACATCACCGCGATCCTGTTCGCGGTCGCCGACGGGCGACCCGGCGACCGCCGAGCTGCTGCCCGGCCGCGGCGCGCCGCAGCCGACCCGACGACGAGGACACGCTCCATCCGGAGGACAACGTGCAGCCTCCCGGACGCCGTGCCGCGCCGGCCGCCGAGGTGACGATGGTCGTCTCCGCCGACGAGCTCGCGAAGGCGCTCGAGCCAGCGAGCCCGCCGGCCGCCGCTGCAGCGCTGCAGCCGCGCGGCGCAGGCTGCCGATCGCCGGCCGCCCGCGACGAGCCTGAGCCGGCGCCGAGTCGGCCGGCCGCCGCGCATCGAGCGCGGCCCGACCGCCGCGTGGCCCGCCGTCGCGAGCCCCGCCGCGGGCGACGGAGCGTGCGGCCGCCGAGGAGCGGCCGAGCCGTCCGAGAGCGGGCCTCGCCCCTTCGGGTCGCGGTCGCGCTCCTCGTGATCGTCGTGCTGATCGCGGCGATCGTCCTGCTCGTGCTCGACGCGCTCCCACGATGACCTCGATCGCTACAACGACAGTTGTGGCGAGCCTGAGACGATGACCGAGAGAACCGCGAGCTCGGCTACCTGGTCGCCGTCGGCGCGCTGACCGGGCCTCGGCTTCGCGAGCGTCTACATCGCGCGGCAGGCGGTGATCGGCTGGGGATCGCTCACCTACGCGGCGTTCTTCATCGGCCTCTACCTCGCCGCGCACGTCGTCGCGCGGATCACCGTGCCGAACGCCGACCCGTACCTGCTGCCGATGACGGGCCTCCTGACCGCGGTCGGGCTGACCGAGATCTACCGGCTCGGCCCGAGCGACGCGTTCAAGCAGGGCCTCTGGGTCGTGATCGGCGTCGCGCGTGTTCGCGCTCGCGCTGATCGGCCTCCGCCGCGACTACCGCGTGCTCGAGTCGTACAAGTACCTCTTCGGCGTCGGCGCGATCGCGCTGCTCTTCCTGCCGCGCGCTCCCGGGCATCGGCGAGACCGTGAACGGCGCGCGGCTCTGGGTGCACGTCGGCGGCCTCCAGTTCCAGCCGGGCGAGCTCTCGAAGATCTTCCTGATCGTGTTCCTCGCCGGCTACCTGCGCGAGAAGCGCGAGGTGCTCGCGCAGGGCCGGCTGAAGGATCTCGGGCCGCTGCTCGTGATCTGGGCGGCGACGATGCTCGTGCTCGTCGCGACGAACGACCTCGGCTCGGCGCTGCTCTATTTCGGGATCTTCATCGCGATGCTCTACATCGCGACCGCGCGGCTCTCGTACGTCGCTCGTCGGGCTCGGCCTCTTCGCCGCCGGCGGCTACGTCGCCGACCGGACGATCCCCCACGTCGCCGAGCGGGTCACGAACTGGCTCCATCCCTGGACGACCCAGCAAGGTCTTCTGCCCGTCAACGGGCACGCTGGCGCTGCGCCAGGACTGCCAGAGCTACCAGCTCGTGAAGTCGCTCTACTCGATCGCGAACGGCGGCTTCGGCGGCACCGGGCTCGGCAAGGGCACGTTCACGACCACGGGCGGGCAGCCGCTGATCCCCGACGTGAACACCGACTTCATCTACTCGGCGCTCGCGCAGGAGCTCGGGCTGGTCGGCGTCTCGGCGCTGCTGCTCGTGTTCATGGTGTTCGTCGCGCGGGGGATGAAGGTCGCGCTCCGGGTCGACGACGGCTTCTCGAAGCTGCTCGCGGCGGGGCTCACCTTCGGCTTCGCCCTGCAGACGTTCATGATCGTCGGCGGGATCCTCCGGCTCATCCCGCTGACCGGGATCACGCTCCCGTTCGTCTCCTACGGCGGCTCGTCGATCGTGGCGAACTTCCTGCTGCTCGCCGGGCTGCTCCTCGTCTCCCACCGGGCCAACTCCAGTCGCGTGAACATGAACAGCCGATCTCCCAGGTCGCGCTCGTCTCGCTCGTCCTGCTCGCCTCGCTGATCGTCGCGACGACCTACTGGCAGACCTGGGCGGCGGCCGGGCTCGCGGCGCGGCAGGACAACGAGATCCAGCGCGTGGCGCAGTTCACGATCGACCGCGGGCAGATCCTCGCCGTCGAACGGCAAGACGGTGCTGGCGACGAACGTCAAGAAGAAGGTCGGACGGCCAGACGCTCTACTTCCGCACCTACCCGTCGAACGGGCTCGCCTCGCAGGTGGTCGGCTACTCGACGCAGAGCCGCTCGCGCACCGGGATCGAGGAGCCGCAGAACAGCTACCTGACCGGCTCGAACGCCGACCTCAGCACGATCCTCGACACCGTCGGCGACCGGCTCAAGGGGACGACGATCAAGGGCAACGGCGTCGTGCTGACGATCCACCCGGGCGCGCAGTGGCTCGCCCAGAACCTGCTCGCGGGCAAGTGCGGCGCGGCGGTCGTGCTCAACCCGAAGACCGGCGCGGTCGACGTGATGGCCTCGACGCCCGGCTACGACCCGAACCTGATCGAGCAGCCGACCGGCTACGCGAAGGTGGAGGCGACGAAGAGCCCGTGCCCGCCCGAGACGGCCGCGCCGCTCCTCAACCGCGCCACGCAGGGCCTCTACCCGCCGGGCTCGACGTTCAAGACGATCACCGCGGCGGCCGCGCTCGACGACGGCGTCTACAAGCCGAACTCGACGTTCGACGACCCCGGCTACTGCACCGAGTACGGCAAGCAGATCACAACGCGCTCGACCAGAGCGGGCCGGAGGCCTTCGGGAGGTCAACCTCGTCGAGGCCTACCAGCACTCGATCAACGCCGTCTTCTGCAACATCGGCAAGAAGCTCGGCGCGAAGCGGATCCTCGACGAGGCGAAGAAGTTCGGCTTCTACTCGGTGCCGCCGCTCGAGACGCCCGCCGACGCGCGCTCGGCCTCGGGCCTCTACGCTGAAGGGCAAGCTCTTCGACCCGACGACCGCGGCCGGCTACTCGCGCGGTCGACCCGGGCCGGCCCGCCTTCGGGCAGGACAAGATGCTCGCGACGCCGCTGCAGATGGCGATCGTCGCCGCCGCGGTCGCGAACAAGGGCGTCGAGATGAGGCCGACGCTGATCAAGAAGATCGATCTCCCCGGGCGGCTCGGTCGATCCAGCGGCTGCATCCGCACGTCTGGCGGCGGCGACGAAGCCGACGACCGCGGGCGAGCTCAAGAACATGATGGTCGAGGTCGTCCAGGCGGGCACCGGCACCGCAGGCGCAGATCCCGGGCGTCGTCGTCGCAGGCAAGACCGGCACCGCCGAGACGTGCTCGTGCAACACGGTCTACGACGCCTGGTTCATCTTCTTCGCCCCGGCGACAACCCGGTCGTCGCCGGTGCCGTCGTCGTCGAGGACCAGAACAACGGCTTCGGCGGCGCCGTCGCCGCACCGATCGCGAAGCAGCTGATGCAGGCGATCCTGCCCGACCGCGTCGAACCAGAGCACGGGACGCCATGGCCACTGACCCCGAAGACCGCCTATCGGCAGCCTCTTCGACGGCCGCTACCGGATCCTGCGCAAGCTGGGCTCGGGCGGGATGGCCGAGGTGTACCTGGCCGAGGACGAGGAGCTCGGGCGCAAGGTCGCGCTGAAGATGCTGAACGAGCGCCACGCGCGCGACGAGCAGTTCGTCGAGCGGTTCAAGCGCGAGGCGCGGAACGCCGCCGGCCTCAGCCATCCCCACATCGTCCGCATCTACGACCGCGGCCAGGCGGAGGGCACCTACTACATCGCGATGGAGTACCTCGACGGGCCGACGCTCAAGGAGCTGCTCGTCCGCAAGGGGCCGACCCCGCCGCTGACCGCGATCAAGTTCGCGCGGGAGATCCTGAGCGCGCTCGGCGAGGCGCACAAGCACGACATCGTCCATCGCGACATCAAGCCCCACAACGTGATCGTGAGCCCCGACTGGGAGGTGAAGGTCACGGACTTCGGGATCGCGCGGTCCGGCGCCTCGCAGATGACCGAGGCCGGCTCGATCGTCGGCACGGCGCAGTACCTCTCGCCCGAGCAGGCGCGGGGCAAGCCGGTCGACCAGCGCTCGGATCTCTACTCGCTCGGGATCGTCCTCTACGAGATGCTGACCGGGAAGGTGCCGTTCACGGGCGACGCCGCGGTCGAGATCGCGATGAAGCACCTCTCGGCGACCCCCGACCCGCCGTCGAAGCTCCGGCCCGAGGTCTCGCACGACCTCGACGCGATCGTGATGCGCGCACTCGCGAAGGACCCCGACCATCGCTACTCCTCGGCCGAGGAGATGGACGCCGACCTGGCGCGGGTCGCGCGCGGGGCCTCGGTCTCCCACCAGACCGAAGAGGCGATGACGCAGGTGCTCGCCGGGGGCGGCGACCTCGGCGGCGATGACCGCGGTCGTCCCGCGCGCGGCGGCTGACCCCGCCGCCCGCGCCGCCCGCCTACCGCCCGCCGTCCTACTACGAGGAAGGCGGGCGCCGTCGCTCTCGCTGGCCGCTGATCCTCGGCCTCCTCGCCGTCGCGATCGCCGCCGTCGGCGGCTACCTCCTCTACGAGCG
>CAVURE010000017.1:7500-477165 GCA_963743675.1 uncultured Actinomycetota bacterium | reverse complement strand
TCGACCCGCCGTCGAGCCTGTGGGCGCCGCTGATGCACTTGATCAGCGTCGACTTGCCGGCGCCGTTGTCGCCGAGCAGTGCGATCACCTCGCCCCGGTGGACTTCGAGATCGACGCCGTCGAGGGACGTCACCGCGCCGAAGCGCTTCGTCGCGCCGTTGATCGCGAGTGCCGGGGACCGCGCTCATCCGGCCCTCGCCGCGAGTCGCCCAAACGCGAGAGCCGAGTTCCTCGACGTTTCGAGCGGCGACATCCCGCCTCGACGGCGAGCAGAGATCGCGACCCCGATCACCATCAGCTGGTAGAAGGCATTGACCGCGTTAGTTGAGTGCGTTCCGGATGATCCCCGATCGTGAAGGCGCCGACCAGGGCGTTCCCGACGTTGCCACGCCCGCCCGCGAAGGCCGCCCCGCCGATGATCACCGCGGCGATCGAATCGAGCTCGGCCAGGTCTCCGAACGTCGGCGACCCGGCATTCGTGGGCCCCGCGGTGATCAAGCCGCCGACGCCGGCCATGAATCCGCTGAGCACATAGACGGAGACGAGCACGCGCTTGACCGGGATGCCGGTGCGCCGAGCGGCGTCCGGATTGCCGCCGACCGCGTAGAGCCAGCGGCCCCAGACGAGTGCCCGTAGTGAGCACGGACGCCGACGGCGCGAACCCGGCGACCACGAAGAACGAGTAAGGGCGACCTCCGATCGTCCCGCCGCCGATCACCTGCACGGCGTGCGGCATTCCCGGGATCAGCGTGCCGTTCGCCGCCCACAATGCGATTCCGCGAACGATGCTCAGGGTCGCGAGGGTCACGATGAACGGGTGTGGGACCCGTCCGAAGACGTAGATGATCCCGTTGGCTGCGCCGACGGCGACACCGGTCCCGAGGATCGCGAGGGATGACGAGCACCGACGAGTGGACGTGCATGTAGACGATCGCGCCGACCACCGACGAGAGGGCGACGGTCGAGCCGACCGAGAGGTCGATTCCGCGACGTGATGATGACGAGCAACTGGCCGAGTGCGAGGAGCGCGATCACGGCGGTCTGGGAAAAGACGTTGCCGACGTTGCGGCTGGTCAGGAAGATCGGGGTCGTCAGGCTCACGCCGATGATCAGGAGCAGGAGAATCAGCGCAGGGCCGGCCCGCAGCGCGTAGAGCGACGCGCCGAGCAGCCGGTAGCGGACCTCGCCGCGCATAGCCGTCGTCTGACGCGTCACGAGCGGTGCCTGCCGTGCTTCCGGCGAGCCCACCTCACGCCTCCTCGAGCGCCAGCGGAGCAGACGTCCAGGCCGGTCCGTCCGGATACTCGTACTCGTCGAGAGATTCGGGCAGCATCTCGATGCTGTAGCCGGGCGCGTCGGGCAGCCGGTAGCGGCCGTCGCGGACGACTCGCAGGGTCGCGGAAATGCTCGTGCAGGTGGTCGACGTACTCGATGACGCGGTCCTCGAGCGAGCCGCTCACGGCGATGTAGTCGAAGATCGCGAGGTGCTGGACGTACTCGCACAGCCCGACGCCGCCGGCGTGCGGGCAGACCGGCATGCCGAACTTCGCCGCCAGCAGCAGCACGGCGAGCACCTCGTTGACGCCGCCGAGCGCGGCAGGCGTCGATCTGGCAGACGTCGATCGCGCTCGGCCTGGAAGAGCTGCTTGAAGATGATCCGGTTCTGGCACGTGCTCGCCGGTCGCGACGCCGATCGGCGCGATCGCCTCGCGGATGCGGGCGTGGCCGAGGATGTCGTCGGGGCTCGTCGGCTCCTCGATCCACCAGGGGTCGAACTCGCGCCAGCGCTCGCATCCAGGCGATCGCCTCGTCGACGTCCCAGACCTGGTTGGCGTCCATCATCAGCTTGCGGTCCGGGCCCGATCTCGCGCGGATCAGCCCGGCGCGGCGGATGTCGTCGTCGAGGTCGCGGCCGACCTTCATCTTGAAGTGCGTCCAGCCGATCGGCGACGCGCCTCGCGACGAGCGCCGCGATCTTGTCGTCGGCGTAGCCGAGCCAGCCGGCCGAGGTCGTGTAGGCGGGGTAGCCGTCGCGCGCATCTCGCGCTCGCGCGTCGCCTCGTCCCGGCGCCTGCCGCGCGCAGGATCTCGAGCGCCTCGTCGGGCGTGAGCGCGTCGGTGATGTAGCGGAAGTCGATCGCAGGCGACGAGCTGCTCGGGCGTCATGTCGGCCAGCAGCTTCCACAGCGGCTTGCCCTCGCCTTGGCCCACAGATCCCAGACGGCGTTGACGACCGCGGCGGTCGGCGAGGTGGATCGACGCCCTTCTCGGGGCCGAGCCAGCGCAGCTGGCTGTCGCGACGTGAGTGCTGCGCCAGAAGCCGCCCATGTCGCCGCTGGATCGCCTCGAGGCGTCTGCCCGACGACGAGCGGCTCGAGCGCCCGGGCGGCGACGACGCAGATCTCGGTGCCGCGGCCGATCGTGAAGGTCAGGCCGTGGCCCTCGAGGCCGGGTACGATCGGTTCGGAGGACGACGTACGCGGCGGAGTAGTCGGGATCCGGGTTCATCGCGTCCGAGCCGTCGAGGTCGCGCGACGTCGGGAACCGCACGTCACGTGCCTCGAGCGAGAGGATGCGCGGCCAATTCACCGCAAAGACCCGATCTTTGATCGGAAGAGTGACCAGCTCGCCTGCATGTGAGGGAAATCTACGACAATTCATCCGATCTTTGCAAGTGCCAGCCGAAACTTTCTCGTCCCAACGTCGGGCCGGCCGCTCTGTCTGATCACCGACGCGGCCCCGGGCCGGGGTCGCGACGGGCCGGCTCCCGATCAGAGCGGCGCCGTGTCGCTCAGCAGGACGCGGCCACAGCCACAACCCCGACGACAAGCCCGGATCCGGCTGCTACGGGCTTCGCTCGACCCGCTCGGCCGCCACCGGGATCGGGTCAGGCCCACGCGGGCGCAGCGCAAGCGTCTCCGGGTCGCGGCTGAAGGCTTCAGTCACCTCCGGCGAGTCGTAGAAGCGGCCGACAACGTATGCCTGCAGCTCCCCGTGCGTCTGGAGCGATGCGTCGTGCCAGAAGAACGGCGACGGCGGGCGCCGCTCGCCCTCACCGAGGCCGTTGACCGTGTTACCGGAGACCGCAGGAAAGTGCGACAGTGCCTCGGCCGGCGGCTCCCAAGGCTGCGGGCTGCGGCCCATCCGCCGTCTTATACCACCCGCCGAGCCGGGGTGGAGCACCCGGTGCCGTTCATTCCCCGAAGTGGAGAGCGGCGCTGCGCTCGGGCGCGGGAACGATCGCCAGAGCCCCGACGACGCGCGTTCACCAACCCGACGCGCCAGGCGCCGATGTTGTCGACACGGAAGCGTCACGCCGGTGTCCGGGGCGACGATTTCGGCTTTAGCCTCCGACCTTGACGATCGGGCAGTTGAGAACGACGTTTCCCGGGCGTTCGGTCAGACCGCTTGTCTTCTCGAGCTTGTCGATCTGGTTGTCGCTCGTGATCAGGACCGGCGTCGAGCCCGACTTCCAGGTCAGGATCGTCTCGGTCCAGAGGGGCGAATAGTCCGATTCGCCGGGCTCCGAGCCGAAAACGGCAAGCTGGCCTCGGGCGGCGCGGCCCTGGACCAGATAGATCTCCGGCAGGCCCTTCACCGCGCCGATGCTCGCCGAGTAGTTGATCCGCATCGCTTTCGCCTCAGCCTTGCTGGAAATGTCGGTGCTGAGGTACGTGTCCAGATGTCCGTCGTAGTACCCCCGGAACGATGGCTGCGCGATCGTGCGCGCGCTGCCCATGATCATCGGCCCGCTCATCGCGAACGCGCCCACGGCAGTGGCGACGGCGATGAACATGAAAGCGACGGTAACCGTAGCCGTCCTGGGCATCTCGATACCTCCCTCGTTGGGAATCAGATGAAGGTCCTACACACCTCGCGCTCGTTCGGATTGCCCTCGAGCGCTGACGGCCCTATCCGCGGGCTCGAGGGGATCGTCGCCTCGCCCTGACGGAGATCCTGCCGCACGGCCGGCTTGATCAGCCGCGAAGAATCGATGCCTGCCGGGCGCTCGTTCAGCGCAACCTCGTCGAGGAGACCTCGCAGCCGTCAGTTCCGCCGCCGGCGCCCCGGTAACCCCAGCGAGGCTCACTGCGCCCCGTACTCGTCGTGGCGCCGGAGCCAATGCTCGAGCTCTCCTTCCTCCTGGCGCCCGCGCGGCGTGCGGTCGAGCAGCCCGTAGTAGGCCATCGCCGGCTCGAGGCCCCGCGAGGTCGCGACGTATGTCCTGTAGACGTTTCCGTCCGAGAGCGCGTAGGCGCTCAGGCCCGGGCCCTCCGAGACGTAGCCGGCGACGTCGGTGCCGGTGGCCTCGGCCATCTGCTCGACTACCGGCGGGATCTCACCTGCGAGGAACGGCTGCAGCTCGTCCCTGGTCGAGAGGAAGCCGAGGTCGCGGTTGAAGTCGCTGCCTCCGCTCGATACCCAGTCGATGCCCCAGCCCATGCGCTCCCGGTAGGGCAGGAGCTTCTCGAGCGGCGCCCGGGAGGCGAGGACCAGGGTCGTGTCCCTGGCCTTCAGGTGGACGACCTGCGGGGCGAGGGTGTCGGCGATCGACGAGCAGACGGGGCAGCCGGCCGTGTAGTCGGGCCCGAACATGAAGTGGTAGACGAGCAGCTGCGAGTGGCCGGCGAAGAGCTGGTCGAGCGACCTCGTTCCGTGCTCGGTCTCGAAGCTGTAGTCCTTCTCGACGGGCACCCATGGGAGCTCCCGCCGCTTGCGGGCGAGCTCGTCGTTTCGGCGCGTGTGCTCCTTTTCCTCGGCGAGCAGCGCGGCGCGTTCGGCCTGCCACTCCTCCTGGGTTCCGATCCTGTGCGTCGTCATCGGCCTGCTGCCTCCTCGGTCTCGTATTCGTCGTGACGATGCCACCACGCCCCGGGGTGTCCAGGGTCCTCGTTGCGGCCGAGCGGCGCCATGTCGAGGTACCGGAACGTGCCCATCAGCTGCTCGACGCCCCGCCCGTAGGTCGAGTAGGTGTGATGGACCACTCCGTCGTCGAGGACGAAGCTGCTCATTCCCGGGAGTTGCGGTGCCACCTGGTCGACATGCCTGAAGTTGTAGTCGGCGCCGCTGCGCTGCTGCTCCTCGGTGTACGCCGCGCCGAAGTCGTATCTGAAGTCGCTGCCGAGCGATGAGACCCAGGGGAACTCCCAGCCCATCCGTGCCGCATACGCTTGCAGCTGCTCCAGCGGTGCGATCGACTCGCTGACGAGGGTTACGTCGTGGCCGTTGAGGTGGGGGATGACGCCGTCGAAGTGGTCTGCGACGAACGAGCAGCCGGTGCAGCCCGGGTTCTGCTCGTCGACGCGGAACCCGAAGCCGAACATGAAGTGGTAGACGAGGAGCTGTGAGCGCCCGGCGAAGAGGTCAGCGAGGGTCTTCGTTCCCTGAGCCGTCTGGAAGGTGTAGTCCTTCTCGATCGGCACCCAGGGTAGTTCCCGGCGCCGGCGGGCGAGCTCGTCGCCCCGGCGCATGTGCTCCTTCTCGGCGTCGAGCAGCTCCTTGCGGGCAGACAGCCATTGCTCTTGCGTCCCCAGGGCGTGTTCGGGCATCGGAGGTTCTCCTTTCCTGCCGCGCCCCTCGTGCGAACCGGCGAGCCGCGGCTCGAGGACGGCTGCGATGAGTTTCCAGGTCGCGGCGGGTCTCGTCTCCCGTGACCGTCGTGGCGCCGGTCCGAACACCGAGCACTGGCACGCGGAGCGCTCAACTCTGACAGGAAGGAGCAAGGATGCTCGAGCACAAGACCGCAACCCGCGAGGAATGGCAGGCGGCTCGGGACGAGCTTGCGAAGCTCGAAGCGGAGCAGGCAACGCGGAACGACGAGATCAAGCAGAAGCGGCTCGAGCTGCCCTGGGTGCCCATCGAGAAGGAGTACGAGTTCGACACCGAGGACGGCAAGAAGTCCCTCGCCGAGCTCTTCGACGGCCGTTCACAGCTGCTCGCCTACAACATCATGTTCGGCCCCGACTACACGCTCGGCGCCTGCCCCGGCTGCACCAGCCTGGCCGACGGGCTCGACGGCTCGCTCGTCCACCTCAACCATCGCGACGTGACGCTGCTGTGCTTCTCGCGCGCGCCGATCGAGCGGCTGACGGCGTACAAGGAGCGGATGGGCTGGCAGTTCCCCTACGTCTCGACCTACAACACCGACTTCGCCTTCGACCTCGGCCTCGCACTGACCGAGGAGCAGGCGCAAAGCATTCCCGTGGTCAAGGAGATGATCGAGACCCCGCCCGGGTGGCTGCAGGACTGGTCGCGCCAGGTCGGGGCCGAGCTGAAGGACGGGCTCCGCGAGAATCCGAGCTGGCTTGCCTTCGCGCGCGAGAACGGCACCGTGTACCACACCTACACCGTGTCGGCCCCCGATCCGTTCGTCGCGCCGTACTTCAGCTTCCTGCTCGAGCGAACACCGAAAACGCCCCCGGTCGAGCCGCGCTCCTGGCGGAAGGACGAGTACCCGGATCCGGTCGGGCGACCGATCAGGCTCAGTCGAGCTCGGATCCAGTCGTGAAGGCGGCGATCTGCACCAGCTACGGCCCCGGATGTCGTTCGGATCACGGACGTGGCAAAGCCGGTGGCAAGCGAGCGGGAGGTGCTCGTCAGGGTCGCGGCGACGACGGTGAACCGGACGGACTGCGGCTACCGGGCGGCCAAGCCGTTCATCTTGTTTTTCACCGGGCTGAGGAGGCCGAGGCCGACGCGGAGGGTGCTCGGGACCGATTTGCCGGCGAGGTGGGGGCGGTCGGGGGCGGCGTCACTTCCTTCGCGGTGGGCGACAGTGTCTTCGGCTACCTCGAGGGCGTATTCGGTGCGACGCCGATACTGGCCGCTGATCGACCGACGGTATCCGCTGGACGAGATCGTCGAGGCGTACCGGTATGCCGAGACAGGCGAGAAGGTCGGCAACATCGTGATCAGCCCCACGGGCTGACCGGCTGGCACCGAGGATCGGCCGGCGGTCGCCTAAGCTTGCAAGGTGGCCGTGAACGCCATCCGGGCGTCTCTGCCGAGGCTCGAGATCGGGCTTGGCGCGCTGTCTTCCTGGCGCTTGCCGGCTGCGGGCACACCGCCACGAGCATGACGACGAGCACGGCGTCGACGGCGGCGACCACGACCACCAGCGCCGCGGCCGGCGAGGGCCCTCGGCTTGCCTTCGGGTATGACCGCTCGGCCCCGCTCGGCTTCATCGACCACGGGGTGGTCGAGCGGCGAGGCTCGGTCGTCGTTCACGACATCGAGTTCCGCAGTGGAACCGAGCGGATCCAGGGCTATCTGGTCGAGCCGATCAGCCCGGGTCGTGTGCCCGGCGTCGTGCTCGTGCACGGAGCGGGCGGGGACCGCGCCGAGCTGCTCGACCCTGCGATCGAGCTCGCGCAGCGCGGAGCGGTCGCGCTCACGATCACGGCGCCGTCGACTGCCTATCCGCTGCCCCAGCCGACCACCGTCGCGCAGCTGCTTTCCGGAACGACCCTCACCACTCTCCGCGACGTCGTGGCTGTCCGCCGGGCAGCCGACATCCTCGCGTCACGCCCGGCGGTCGATCCGACGCGCCTCGGTTACCTCGGCTGGAGCGCGGGGGCGAAGACCGGGACGTTCGTCGCCGCGGCGGATCCGCGCTTCCGGGCGCTCGCCCTGCTCTCCGCGGGTGCCGACCCGGTGTCGGCGTTCGTCGCCTCCGCGCCTCCGGCGGATCGAAGGCTCGTTCGACGGGCTCTCGGCAGCGTCGACCCGATCCGCTATGTGGCGCTTGCGCGCCCGGGCACGCTCCTGCTCGAGGACGGCACACGGGACGCGGTGGTCCCGCACAACGCACTCGAGAACGTGGTGCACGCCGCGCCGCGCGGGACGCTCGTCCGCTGGTACCCGACCGGCCATGCGCTCGGCGCAAAGGCCTACAGCGACGCGTTCATGTGGCTGCTTCAGCGGCTACGGAACTGATCGCCGCCGCGTCGAAGCTTGCCGCGAGCTCCGGTTCTGCGAGGGTCGCGAGGACGAGGAAACCGCCCGTCGGGGCCATGGCGGCGCCGGCCGAGTCGACCTTCGCAACCTCGAGCAGGAAGGTGACGCTGACCCGGCCTACGCGGCGGGCGTGCTCGTGCTCCGACGGCGATCCCGCCCGTTTTTGCGCATCCACTCCTTGGCCGCCTCGGACCCTGGTGTTGGCGGCGAGAGGGGTGTAGGGTCGCGCGAACTGCGACCCGCCTGGGTCGGGACGGGCCCGGGGGAGAGGAGAACCGTGAGCAACTGTTCAGTCAGGCTTGGCATTCTCTGTGTCGTTGCTTCTCTGGCTGTGACCGCATCGGGGGGAGCCACGGCCGGAAGACAGCAGGTGCAGCACGGGAAAGCGGGCGGCACGTTCAGGGTCGCTTTCGAAAAGAGCTTCGGCTTCACCGACAGCCTCGACCCGACCGGCGAGTACTACCAGTACACCGTTCGACATCCTCTCGAACCTGATGGTGCGCACGCTCGTCGGCTATGACCACGTCGCCGGGCCCGGCGGGAAACAAGCTCGTTCCGGACATCGCGACCTCGGTGCCCGCGCCGACGGACGGCGGCAAGACGTACACGTTCCATCTCAAGCCCGGCGTCAAGTTCGGGCCGCCGGTCAACCGAGAGGTGACTTCCAAGGACGTCCTCTATGCGATCGAGCGGATCGGGACGCCGAAGGACGGGGCCGAGTACGCCTTCTACTACACGCGTGATCCGGGGCTTCGATGCCTTCGCCGCCGGCAAGGCGAAGATCGATCTCGGGGATCGAGACCCCCGATCCCCGCACGATCGTGTTCAACCTCACGCAGCCGACCGGGGACTTCCTGTACCGGCTGGCGCTGCCGGCGGCCGGTCCGATCCCGGCCGAGGTCGCGAAATGCTTCGACGGGCAAGCAGGCAAGTACGGCCAGCGACCTCGTCTCGACCGGGCCCTACATGCTCCAGGGCGCCGACAAGGTCGACGATTCGCTCGTGCTCGACGCTCAAGCGGATGAGCGGGCTGGGATGGGCTCTCCAGGCTGACGCTCGTCCGGAACCCGAGCTACGACCCGAAGACGGACTCACCGGCGGCGCGACAGAACCTCCCGGACGAGTTCGAGCTTCACGGTCGACTCGAGCCTCGAGCGACATCGTCGACCGGGTCGCGGCCGGCGACCTCGACGACGAGGCCGCGGCCAGCCTGCCCGCTCAAACGCTCGAGAAGTACTCGCAGGACCCCGCGAAGCGGAAGTACCTCCACATCTCCCCGGCGGACGGCACCTCAGTACATCACGATGAACCTGACCCAGCCGCCCTTCGACGACATCCACGTTCGGCAGGGCGTTGAACTGGATCATCGACAAGGCGGCCCTGCGCCAGGCGGAGGGCGGGCCGAGCATCGGCGCGATCGCCAATCACATCGTTCCCGACTCCATCTTCGACAACCAGCTCGTCGACTACGCGCCCTACAGAACGCCCGGGCGACCAAGGCAGCCTCGCGAAGGCCAAGAAGGCGATGAAGGGCTCCAAGTACGACATCGAACCACGACGGCACCTGCGGTGCGCCGCGCCTGCCACGACGTCCTGCTGCTGAACGACTCGCAGGCGGTCTTCGCGAAGACGCTCCCGATCATCGAGGCCGACGCGAAGAAGCTCGGGATCACGTTCCACGTCCTCAACGATGGACGGCGCGTTCCCGACCCTCCAGACAACGGCGAAGAACATCGCGATCGCGACGTTCCCGGGCTGGTTCAAGGACTACGCGGACCCGTTCACGTTCTTCTCGCCGCTCTTCGACGGCCGCACGATCATCCCGACCGGGAACGTCAATTACTCGCTCGTCGGGCTGAAGCCGTCCCAGGCCAAGCAGCTCGGCATAACCGGCGACATCGACGGCGTGCCGAACGTCAACTCCCAGCTCGACCGCTGCGCAGTGCTCACGCGGCCAGCCGCGCCTCTCGTGCTACGAGAACCTCGACAGGCTACCTGATGACCAAGGTCGTGCCCTGGGTGCCCTTCCTCTGGAACAGCTTCCCGCACCTCGCGGGGCCACATGTCACCCAGTGGCAGTTCGACCAATTCAGCAGCGCCACGGCCTACGCTCACGTCGCGGTGGACTGAGGGCCAACCGGCTTCGGGGCGCCCGCGAGCAGGCGTTCCGAAGCCGTCGACATCGAGCCTCCTCGACCCGGTCAGTCGGCGAGCTCCGCCGCGCGCATGTTCTCCTCGAGGTGCGCGACCGACGATGTGCCGGGGATCGGCAGCATCACCGGCGAGCGGTTCAGCAGCTCGACGAGAGCGTCGACGGGAGACGTGGCCCGGCCGGCGCCGAGCGGGAACCACGGCAGGAACGGGATCGCGCGCTGCTCGCACGCGTCGAGCACGTCCTCCGACGAGCGGTCGTCTGCGTGGTACAGGTTCTGCACCGACACGATCGGCGCCACCGCCTCGGCGCGCTCGAGCTCGGCGACGCTGACGTTCGAGAGCCCGATGTGGCGGATCCTGCCCTCGTCCTGCAGCTCCTTCAAGGCCCCGACCGACTCCTCGAGCGGGACCTTCCGGTCCGGGGCATGGAGCTGATAGAGGTCGATGCACTCGAGCCGAAGTCGTCCCAGCGAGCCGTGGCACGCCTCGCGCAGGTGCTCGGGACGTCCGTCGTCGACCCACACGTCGGGCCCCGGCCGCACCTTTCCGCCCTTGGTCGCGATCACGAGCCCATCCGGGTACGGGTAGAGGGCCTCGGCGATCAGCTCCTCGCTGACGTTCGGCCCGTACGAGTCGGCCGTGTCGATGAATGTGACGCCGAGCTCGACGGCGCGCCTAAGCACCGCCAGCGACTCGTCGTGGTCACGCGGCGGCCCCCAGATGCCCTCGCCGGTGATCCGCATCGCCCCGTACCCGAGCCGGTTCACCTCGAACCCGCCGATCCTGATCGTCCCGGCGGGCATCGCTGAAGACTACAACGCGTGCTCGGGACGCCGGCGGCCCTGGTCAAGGTCGGCGGTTCTGCAGGCGTGCTCGCGCCCGGGATCGTCGCGCGGTTCGGTCAGGGACGGTGAGCAAACGCGCTCACACCCGCCGGCGTGGCTCGAGGATCACGACCGGGATCTCCCGCGCCGCTCGGGTCGCGTAGTCCGCATAGCCCGAGAAGCGTGCTGTGAACTGCGGCCAGAGCCGAGCGCGCTCGGCGGGGGAGGCCTGGCGCGCCGTGACGCGGGTGCGTCCGCGGTCGACCTCGATCTCGGCTTCCGGATTGGCGCGCAGGTTGAGCCACCAGGCCGGAACGTAGTCACTGCCGCCGTTCGAGCCGACGACCACCATTGCCTCGCCGTCACGGATGAAGAGAAGCGGAACGGTCCGCGACCTGCCGGACCTCCGCCCCCTGGTGATCAGGAGCAGCACCGGCATCCCCTTGATCCGGCCGCCGATCCGTCCACCGCTCGCCCGATAGAGCGCATTGTGAGTGCCGCTGATCGTCTTCATCAGGGCCCGTCTGCCGGACCTACGAATCGACGTCGAATCCACGCTTCCGCTCCATCAAGAGGCAATGTGGCACATGCAATCACTCCCATCCGTCGGGCCGCAGGTTGGGGCGTCGTCCGGATCGGCGAGCAGGATCCTTGCATGGCGATTACGAGCAAGCGGGCCGACGAGATCGAGGCGAGGCTCAGCGAACTTGGCATCAGTCCTGCCGACTTTCACGATTGGGTGATGCGGCGCGTGTATCAGGCCGATGAGAACGGCCGCCGGATCACCCGTGTCCGGATGCTCAGAGGGAGCCACGGAGCCGGTTACGTCTATGACCCCGAAGGCACCGACGAGCTTCCGCCCGGCCACGAGCAGCCGCCACGGCCGCTCGGAGCCGCGGGGCGCTAGCCGATGCGTACGAGCGACGGCAGCGTTGGCGCGACGGTCTCGATTCGACCGAGCGAGACCTGCAATCCCACCACGACGAGAGGACAATGATGGCCGGCAAGATGGAGATTCGCGCAAGCGGCGAGAGGTTTCGCTTCGTTGTGCTGAACAGGAGCGGCGAGAAGCTACTGCAGAGCGGACCGTTCGACGACAAGGCGAGCGCGAAACGGGCCGCCTCTTCGCTGGCGAAAGCCGTGAGCGGCGCGGAGATCGTCGATGCGACCAAGACCGCGGCTGCGCCGAAAGCCGGCTCTCGCCGCTCGGTCGCGAAGCGCTGAACCGGCGCAAGCGGCGCCGGCAAGGCCGAGTCCCGGCAGATCGTGATCGGAGAAGCTCGGCCAGAACCCCGTGCACCGCGTCGACCCGGCAATATGTAGGCCGATGAGCCCGTTGATCCCGATGGTG
This sequence comes from uncultured Actinomycetota bacterium, assembly GCA_963743675.1. Taxonomy (GTDB): domain Bacteria; phylum Actinomycetota; class Thermoleophilia; order Gaiellales; family Gaiellaceae; genus PALSA-600. The sequence goes on along the minus strand of CAVURE010000017.1, from coordinate 464,880 downwards.
GTCGAGCAGACCTCGCGCGGCGAGCGTTCGTTCGACATCTACTCGCGCTTGCTCGCCGAGCGGATCGTCTTTCTCGGCACGCCGATCGACGACGAGATCGCCAACCTGATCATCGCCCAGTTGCTGCATCTGGAGTCCGACGACCCTGACAAGGACATCTTTCTCTATGTCAACTCGCCGGGCGGCTCGGTCTATGCGGGTCTTGGCATCTACGACACGATGCAGTTCATCAAGCCGGACGTGCAGACGATCGGTGTCGGCGTCGCGATGAGTGTCGCCTCGTTGCTGCTTGCCGCCGGGGCGAAAGGCAAGCGGATGGCGCTGCCGAACTCGCGCATCCTGATTCACCAGCTCTCGAGCGGGTTCGAGGGGCAGGGGACCGACATCGAGATCCAGGCCCGCGAGGTGATCGGCCTCAAGCGGCGCCTGGAGGAGATCTACGCGGAGCACACCGGGAAGAGCGTGGAAGAGGTCTCCCGCGACATGGAGCGAGACTTCTTCCTCGGCCCGGAGGAAGCAAAGGAGTACGGGATCATCGACACGGTGATCACCCACCGCGACGCCACGCGGTCTGCGGCCGCGGCCGCGGCCGCCTGAGGGCCCGCGCCGAGCTTCGACGGTCTGCGCAGCCATCGGCATGGTGGGAGCCTGGATGAGCGGGATTTCTGGGGGTACGATCGTGTGGTCGACACTGAGGGAGGTGACAGCGGTGGCTTCCACGGTCGAAATCGTTCCGCAGGGGGAAACCGATCTACCCCGCCTGTTCGGGCTCGCGAGCGGCGTTTTCGCCGGGCTCCCCGGCTGGAGCGATGAACGGGCAATCGATGTGCTGAGCGAGGATGTGGTCTTCATTGCCCGAGAGCGCGGCCAGGTCGCGGGCTTCGTCGCCCTGCGTCGTGACGACGCCGGTGCGATCGTGATCGATCAGCTGCTGGTGGCGACCGGCCACGAGCGGCGCGGCATCGGCCGGAGCCTGCTCGCCTACGCCGAGGGCTACGCGATCGCCGAGCGCGCTCGCTCGCTCCAGATCGTGGTCGAGCAGGACAACCATCCAGCACGAAGCTTCTACCGGCGGTCGGGATTCGTGCCGGTACCGTCGGAGGTCGAGCTCTTCGAGCTTGTTCTTCCGAGCAGCCCCTGAAGGCGTCGGAGAGAGTCCCTGGCCCAGCCGGTCCGGTGTCGACGTGGGCGGGCCACGATCGCGCCGTCTGACGGGTATCGGGTCGGCGGGCGCGAATCAAGGATGAGCATTTCCCGGATGTTCGAGGAGCGCCGCCGGAATGCTCGTCGATGTTTTTACATTCCCAACTCTTGCGCGCGTCGGGCTCTTCGTCTATCCTCGTTCGCGCAGGAGTGATGAGACCATGTTGAAGACGATCAATACATCCACGTTCGCCGAAGCGGCCCAGGTCGTTTCAGCGCCGTGCCGCCGCGAGTCCGTCGCTGATGGAATGCGGCGCGGGAACGTGCTGTCCCTCGCTGAGAGGTGTGCGCGCTAGTTCTTTAGCCGCATAGCAGCTTGAAGCGAGGGCGACCCCACCAGGGTCGCCTTCGTCGTTTTGGCCCAGAGCAAGGACCGACCAGAGAGAGGTGATGCTCAGTTTGAAGAAGCCAAAGGTGGGACTGAGGCCCCGTTTGAGAGAGAAAGGCTCAGCGTATTCGAGAGCAAGGAAATGCGCGCCGGATTACGGTTGGCGTCTGCATGCACTCGCTTCAGAAATGCTCACTGGGCCGGGCTCCAAGGCCCCTCCACGTAGGACGATTGCCGCCGTGTATCGCGAAGCGGACGGCGTCGATCCAGGGTCGAAGGGTAAGCGAGTGGCATGGAAAACAGCGGTTGTCCTCGGGGCTGCCGTGACATGAAGCGAACGATGACGCTTTGCGTCGATCTCCTTGCCGGAGATGGACGGAGAGCGGACTCCGCTACCGGTGATACCGAAAAGAGGAACGACGAGCGTTGTATATCGATCCCGGCCGCTGACCGTCGCCTCGCCGCTCGTTCCGGTGTAGTCGGTAGGACGCGCGGCTGTCGACCGTGAGGCGCAGGTTCGGGCCCTGCCGCCGGAGCTGTGCCCGGCCGTGGCCGAACGGGAGATGACGCCGGGCCCCTCGACCCGGAAGCAGCGGGTTCCAGTCGCGCCGTGGGTGCCTTGCTCCGCTGGTCGTAGGGGAGTGTGGCCACCCCGCCGGCTTCGGGCACCGGAGATCGCAGGCAGACGCCGACCACGATCCGGGCAGCTCGACGTCGTCGGTTTCGACAACGCGACGCCGCAGCTTGTCTCGGGCTTCGCCCGCTGCGCGCTCTCAGAGGGGTGCGCAGCAGGGCGCACTTCTCAACGACGAAAGGAGACCGGAGATGCACCGTTTGTATCTGGTCCAGTCGGTCAGGCCGACGCCGCTGCCGAGCGAGAAGAACTCGGCCAGGGTGATCGCGCTGCGGGTTCGCCGCGAGGCACGACGCGATGCGCGCCGTCCTCGGCACCCCGACCGTCCGGACGCCGCCTAGACGAAGACACCGTGGCCGGTGAGCTCGAGCCGTGCGCTCCCCCATGACACCTCGGCGAGCTCACCGGCCAAGTGAAGCTGAACCGTAGCTCGGATCGACCGCCTGTAACCAGCCGTAATAACTACGCGAGCTGATTCCGGCGGCCGCACCCTGTCCTCGTCGTTGTGAGAGGATCGCGGAGCGGGAGGAAGGGTTGTCACCGGCCTCGCCGGGGAAGCTTCCTCGCGCCCATGCGGCGGGGGTTCGCGGACTTCCCCCTGCGGCCCTCGCCGCGCCTTTTCGGAGCCGGCGCGGATCGTCCATCCCGTCTTGCGGCAGAGCGGCTGGTGCTGTGCGCCGGAGGGCGATCGGCCGTGGACGAAGGGATCTGGAGGCGAGCGAGCCCGATCGAGACGGCGCATGTATCAGGCACCGTCCGTTCGCGCTCTCTCCTCGGCATGGGGGGAATGCCTGTGAGGGGCCGGCGGTGGAGTTGCCTTCGTTGGGGGAACGGATGGCGACCGCCGCACGGCCCTCACTCGTTCGTGCGGCGAGGGCCGGTCTCGCCTTGCGCGGGGGTGACGCGGCAGGCCAGCTGCCCGCGGGTTTCGCTGGCGATCCGGGGATCGGGCCGGGTGTCCGGCAGGTCGTGGCACACGCCGCGCTGACCTCCTCGCCGGCCGCTGAAACGATTCCACGCCGGTTGACGGCGGACGGGAATAGCGCGGCCGCTGCTTCCGTTTAGCCTTCAACGGGCCGGGGAGCTCGCCGGGGGATCGTGGGGGAGACCTGACGGCTCGAGCTCGCCGGCCCGCTAACCGTTTTGGCGCGCCGCGAGACGACCGCGGCAGGCTCGGTGCGGGTCTGTGGTTGCGAGGCTCCTGGACTCGACCGAGGTTGCGAAGGTGATATGACACCGGCTGAGAGGCGTCGAACGGAAGGGGGAGACATGGCCTTGCTTCTAGCCTGGGCACCGCTCGGGGTGGGTGCGTGATGCCGATCTCGCGGGGTTTTCACGGGCGTCGGCGGCCGGAGGTCGACGGCGACCGCGTGCCGCCGGGGCAGTACGTCACGGACGACTTTCCGGTGCTCTCGGCGGGGCCGACGCCGCATACGGCGCTGGCAAGCTGGAGCTTCACGCTCGGCGGCGCGGTCGATGCGCCGCGCTCATGGAGCTGGGACGAGCTTCAGGCCATGCCACGCGAGACGGTCACCGTCGACATCCATTGCGTGACCAAGTGGTCGAAGCTCGACACCGCCTGGACCGGGGTGTCGATCGACACGCTCCTCGACGGAGTCGAGACGACTGCCGAGCACGTGCTCGCGCGGTCTGACGGCGGCTACACCACGAACCTGCCGCTCGACGACGTGACGGGGGGAAAGGCCTGGGTGGCCTTCGAGTACGACGGGGAACCGCTCGATCCCGAGCACGGCGGGCCCGCACGGCTGCTCGTACCGCATCTCTACTTCTGGAAGAGCGCGAAGTGGGTGCGCGGCCTCGACCTGAAGCAGGAGGACGAGCCCGGCTTCTGGGAGAGCTACGGGTACAACAACTACGGCGACCCGTGGCGGGAGCAGCGGTACGCCGGCGACTGACCTGGGAGGTCGCGACGGTGGTCGAGCTGATCGCCGAGACGGCGAATGCCAAGAGCATCGTCCTCGACCTGCCCGATCGCTGGTCGTATCGCGCCGGGCAGCACGTCGACGTACGACTGACCGCGGAGGACGGCTACCAGGCTCAGCGCAGCTACTCGATCGCCTCGGGGCCCGAGGACAGTCGGCTGGCGCTGACCGTCGAGCGGCTCGACGACGGGGAGGTCTCGCCCTATCTCACCGAGGTGCTCGCTGCCGGAGACGAGCTCGAGCTACGAGGTCCGATCGGGGGGTACTTCGTCTGGGAGGAGGCTTCCGGCGGGCCGCTCCTGCTCGTCGGCGGGGGCTCGGGAGTCGTGCCGTTGCGCTCGATGCTGCGCCACCACCGGGCGATCGGAAGCACGGTGCCCGCCCGGCTCCTCTACTCGGCACGGTCCCTCGCCGAGGTCATCTACCGTGACGAGCTGATGTCGTTGTCGGACCTCGCCGAGATCGACGTGCGGTTCACCTTGACCCGCGAGCAGCCCGCTGGCTGGCGCGGTTATCGCCGCCGGATCGACAAGGAGCTGATCGCCGAGGTCGCCTGGCCGACCGACCAGCAGCCGCTCAGCTACGTCTGCGGTCCGACCGGCTTCGTCGAGGCCGCGGCGGCCGCGCTCGTCGAGCTCGGGCACGAGCCGCACCGGATCAGAACCGAACGGTTCGGCGCGTCGGGAGATCCAGCGTCGTGAGGCGCCGACCATGACGGATAGCGCGGCGCTCGACGGGAACGCGATCGGTGGGCTGCTCTTCGACGTGTTCGGCGGCGAGATGACAACCGCGACGGGCACCTGCGGCTCGTGCCATGCACGCGTGACGGTTGCGGAGTTCGTCGTCTACCTCCGAGCACCCGGTACCGTCGCGCGCTGCCGCAGCTGCGGCAGCGTCCTGATGGTGGTGACCGCGAGAGGCGGGCGCTCCTGCGTCGACCTGCGCGGACTGGCCTCGCTCGACGTCGCGCCGGACGCGGACGAAGGATGAGCGGCGTCGTGAGGATCGTCGGTCTCGGCGGCTCGCTGGCCGAGGTCTCCCGGAGCCGCGCCGCGCTGCAGGCGGCCCTCGAGGGAGCCGGAGCCGCCGGCGCCGAGACCGAGCTCCTCGACCTGCGGGAGCTCGCTCTGCCGATGTACAACCCGGATCACGACGAGCCGACTCCCTCGGCCGCGCGCCTGATCGAGACGTGCTATCGAGCCGACGGGATGCTCTGGAGCAGCCCGATGTATCAGGGGACGATCTCGGGTGCGTTCAAGAACGCGCTCGACTGGCTGCACGTGCTCGGCGGCAGAGACCCGCCGTTCCTGCACGACAAGGTGATCGGCCTGATCAGCGCCGCCGGCGGCACGCAGGGCCTTCAGGCCGTCAACACGATGGAGTTCGTGGTGCGAGCGCTTCGCGGCTGGGCCGTGCCATATGTCGTCCCGGTCCCGAGCGCGGCGCGCGCCTTCGATCCCGACGGCCGGGTCACCGATCCCTCGATCGAGTCACAGCTCACCACGCTCGGCGCGGAGGTCGTCCGCGTCGCCGAGCGATTCAGGGCCGCAGGCCCGCTCCATCGCGCCGACGAATGCGCCGCGGCAGCCGAGCGCGTCGCCCTCGCAGGCTGAGGCCGGGTGGAGCTTGCGGGCGATCGTCTACTCCGAGCACGGCGACCCGGAGGTGCTTCGACTGGTCGAGCGTGACTCGCCCACGCCGGGGCGCGGCGAGGTGCTCGTGAACGTCGCGGTGTCGGGTGTCAACCCGACCGACTGGAAGGCGCGGCGTGGAAGCGGGAGCGGCGCGGCGCCTTATCCGGAGGTCGTCCCGAACCAGGACGGCGCCGGGGTGATCGAGGCAGTGGGCGAGGGCGTCGACGAGAACCGCATCGGCGAGCGGGTCTGGTTGTGGGAGGCGGCACGGCAGCGAGCAGACGGCACGGCACAGGAGCGGGTCGCGCTGCCGGCCCGGCAGGCCGTGACGCTCGCCGACGATCAGAGCTTCGACGTCGGAGCCAGTCTCGGCATCCCGGCGCTCACAGCACATTGCTGCCTGACGGTCGCCGAGCTCGGGCCGACGCGCCTCGAGCCGGGGGCGCTCACGGGCGTGACCGTCCTCGTCGCGGGCGGAGCGGGCGCTGTCGGTCACGCGGCGATTCAGCTCGCTCGCTGGGCGGGAGCCGTGGTCATCGCCACGGTCAGCGGTACCGACAAGGCGACCCTCGCGACGGCTGCCGGAGCGTCGAGAGTCGTGAACTATCGGCAGGGCGGGACCGCCGAGCAGATACGGGAGCTCGCGCCCGACGGGGTCGACATCATCGTCGAGGTCGCGCCGAGCGCGAACGCGGCGCTCGCCGGCCGCGTGCTCGGGCCGCAGGGTGTCGTCGCCGTCTACGCGAGCGAGCCGGGTCGGCTCGAGCTCTCCGTCGGCGACCTCATGGGTCGCAACGCTAGGTACCAGTTCGTCCTCGTCTACACCGTGCCGCCGGAGGCCAAGGACGCAGCGGTCGAGGACGTCGGGAAGGCGCTTGCCGACGGGGCCCTGCCGGTCGGGGAGCAAGCCGGGCTCCCGCTCCACCGGTTCCCGCTCGAGGAGACCGCGGCTGCTCACGCCGCGGTCGAGTCGGGGGCGGTGGGGAAGGTGCTGATCGATGTCGGCCGCTGAGCCCGGCCGGCCCGGCGACAGCCTTCCGCCTGCGTAGATGCCGTCAGACGAAACGCCGTCAGAGGGCTCTCCGTCACCGGCTTGCCACGCCGGTCTGACCGCTCGTCAAGAAGGAACACCGAGCCGGTAGCGCTTTCATCCACCGTCTCCACTGACCGTCCGCCCTGGGCCTTGCGGCCTTCCACGTTCGATCTCTGGAGGCGGCATCGACTTACTCGCGCCCCGTGCTCGGTGAGAGCCGCAATCTACGCGATCGGCGGACGGTCGCAAGGGGCGCGACCAAGCAAATTCGTGCACCGAGCGTGAAGTTCTCGATCAACGGCGGCCGGGGCCTCCGTGGGCCGGGCCGCAGCTCACGGGCTCGGCCGAAGGCCGCTTCGGGTCGCGAGCATGTCGCCGGTGTGCGCCGGGAGGGTCAGGGTGACGGCACGATCGCCGAGTCTGGCGTCGAGATTCCAGGGAGCGCCGAGCCGGATCCAGAGGGGCTTGCGCAGCCCGAAGCGGACGGTCTGCCCCCTCGGCAGCGTCCGTTCGTAGATGGTGCGCCCGGCGCTCGAGCCGATGCGCACCGACAACCAGCAGCTGCCGGCGGCGGCGGTAAGTGTCAGCAGCGGCGGCGGCCTTCGGCGCGAGGCCTGGGCCGTGGACGGAGGACGGAGCGCGGGTGTCGGCGCCGGCGTGTGCGTTCGGCCGGCAGGCGGCGTCGCGCGCACGAGGTGCGTGCCGCCCGATCCCCCGAGCTGCCAGACGGCGATCCCGACGAGCGCGACGGCCGAGAGGACGGCGAGCGTGCGGGCCGAGGGCAGCCCGCCGAGCACGCCCGCGAGCCGGCCGCCGGGAGGCGGAGCGGAGCTCGGCGGCTCCGGTTCGGCAGATGCGAGGCGAAGGTCGTACTCCTGCGTGTAGGTGTCGCCGTCGAGCCCGAGAAACTCGGCGTACTCGCGCAGGAAGCTGCGCCGGTACGAGCCCAGGGGCAGAAGCTCGAACTGCTCGTGCTCGAGCGCCTCGATGTAGCGCCCTCTGATCAGCGTCGCAGCCTCGACCTCGGCCAGATCGAGACCCCGGCGACCGCGCGCCTCCCGCAGGCTGCTGCCGATCTCGAGCATTCCCCCGATCCACTCCTTCGTGGCTCGGATCCATTTTGCGGACCCCCCGGCCGGTCCGCCGGATCAGGTGCCGGCCGCCCGGGACGGAGGCACCCGGCGAACGCGCTCGTTCGTTCTCACGACCGCGCGAGCCGGCGCTTGAGCGCCTCGACCCGCGCGGCCGAGGCCCGCAGGGTGGCCGGCGGCAGCGCTCCGCTCCTTGCCGCCGACACGACCTCCGCGTAGGCGGCGGCGCTGTCGGCCTCGTCGACGTAGAGCAGGACGTCGACCCCGGCGCTGATTGCCGCGACCGCTGCGTCCCGGTGCCCGGCCGGGGCGGGGGCCTCCATCGCGTCGCTGATCACCACGCCCCGGAACCCGAGCTTCTGCCTGAGGAGACCCGTCACGATCGGCCGGGAGAGCACGGCGGGCAGGTCGGTCGAGTCGAAGGCCGTATAGGCCGCGTTGCTCACCATGACCAGGTCGACCTGGGCGTCGATCGCCCGCTCGAACGGCAGCAGCCGCGCATCGAGGGCGCGCCGCGGAGTTGCCAGGACGACGGTGCTCGTATCGGTCGTCGCCCGCGCCGTGCCGAGGCCGGGGAAGTGCTTGGCAGTCGCGGCGACGCCCCGGTCTTGCAGGCCTTCGAGGAACGCCGTCCCGAGTGTTGCGTTGGTCCGCGGATCGCGGCTGAACGCGCGGGTTCCGAGCCAGGTGGACGGGGACGACGGCGTGTCCAGCACGGGGGCGAGGTCGACGTTGATGCCGAGCCGGTGCAGGTAGACGGCGGTCGCATTGCCCTCGGCGCCGGCCTTCCGTGCGCTTCGCTCGAGCCCCATCGCTGCCGGCGACAGGTCAGGCGGCCCGTCCGGCAGCCGCTTGACGGCGCCTCCCTCCTGGTCGACCGCGATCAGGAGCGGCGGGTTGCCGCCGGCGGCCGCTGCGGCCTGCAGCCCGGCGACCAGCCGTGCGAGCGCCCCGGTGCTGCCGATGTTGGCGCCGAAGAGCACGATCCCGCCGACCTCGCCGGCGCGGATCCGCGCCAGGAGCGCCGGGCCCGGCATCGTGCCGGCCATCCCGGTCATGATCTCCTGGCCGGCCAGCCGGGCGATCGACGGGCCCGTCCCGCCTCCGGCGGCGGCCTGGGAGGCAGTCAGCGCCACGACGGCGATCGCCGCGGCGATCGCCCTGAGGCCGCTCACACCGCGACGAGAACCTTGCCGGCGATGAGAACCCGGGTGATCTCGATGCTGTCGTCGATGATCACCACGTCGGCCGGCAGGCCCACGTCGAGCCGCCCGACCTCCGGGAGGCGGAGTGCGCGCGCAGGCACGGCGGTCGCCGCATCGACCGCCTCGGCCAGCGGTACCCCGAGCCCGTGCAGGTTGCGGACGGCCTCGATCATCGTCAGAACGCTGCCGGCGAGCACGCCGTCCGGCCCGCGGACAGTCCCCTCCCGAACCTCGATGTCGACCGGGCCGAACGAGTAGGCCCCGTCGCTTGCACCGGCGGCGGCGATCGCGTCGGTGACGAGCGCCACCCTTCCGGGCGCCGCCAGGCAGACGACCCGCGCGGTCTCGGCTGCGAGGTGCACGCCGTCGAGGATCAACTGGACGACGATGTCGTTACGGGCGAGGGCCGCGCCGACGATGCCGGGATCGCGGTGCAGCAGCGGACGCATCGCGTTGAAGAGATGCGTGACCGTCCCGACCCCGAGGTCGAAGGCCGCGTTGGCCTGCTCCGCGGTTGCGTCGCTGTGACCGAGCGACACCGTCACGCCGCGCTCGAGCAGGCGCTCGATGAGCAGGAAGGCGCCGGGCAGTTCCGGCGCGAGCGTCATCAGCCGCACCGGTCCGCCGTCGAGCAGCCGCTCGAGCAGGTCGAGGTCGGGGTCGCGGCGGGCCGAGGCGACATGAGTGCCGAGACGACGGGGGAGAGGAAGGGGCCTTCGAGGTGGACGCCGAGGATTCGCGGATAGTCCGAGTCGGCCGGGACCTCGGCGAGCGCCGCGAGCAACTTCTCTTCTGGTGAGGTGATCAGCGTCGGGAGGTAGGCCGTCACCCCGGTCTCGAGCAGAGACTCGCCGGCACGCCGGTAGCCGCTCGTGTCGGCATCGAGGAAGTCGACGCCGCCGAAGCCGTTCACCTGGAGGTCGACGAAGCCCGGGACCGCGAGACCTCGCCCGCCCGGGGCCGCGAGCCCGCAGCGCGCGATCCGGCCGTCGTCGATCTCGACGTCGCCGTCGACGAACCGGCCGTCGACGAGGGCTGCTGCGACCCCGAGCCTCAAATGTTGATCCGCTCCATCCGGCGACAGTCTAAGACCAGTTTGGGCATTTGGTCAATACCACTTTCGAAATTCTCTTGTCGCGGAGCGTTTCGGTCTATACCATCCGCTTCGAGATGGCCGGGATCAATCTCGAGCACGTGAGCAAGGCGTTCGGCGGCGTGATGGCCGTCGACGATGTCTCGCTCGAGATTGCGGACGGCGAGTTCCTCGTCCTCGTCGGCCCCTCGGGCTGCGGCAAATCGACGCTTCTGCGCATGATCGCCGGGCTCGAGCAGGCGACGGACGGGCAGATCTCGATCGGGAGCCGGGATGTCACCGACCTGCCGCCGAAGGACCGGGACATCGCGATGGTCTTCCAGACCTACGCTCTCTACCCGCACATGAGCGTGCGGCAGAACCTCGGCTACGGGCTCAAGGCGAGAAAGACCGAGAAGTCGGAGATCGTCAGGCGCGTGGACGAGGTCGCCGAGCTGCTCGGCCTCGGGGCCCTGCTCGACAGGCGCCCCGCCCAGCTCTCCGGCGGCCAGCGGCAGCGCGTCGCGATGGGCCGCGCAATCGTCCGCGAGCCGCATGCCTTCCTGCTCGACGAGCCGCTCTCGAACCTCGACGCCCAGCTGCGGGTCGGCATGCGCGCCTCGCTCGCCCAGCTGCACCGGCGCCTCGGCGTGACCACGGTCTACGTGACCCACGACCAGGTCGAGGCGATGACGCTCGGGCAGCGGGTCGCGGTGATGCGGAACGGCCGGATCGTCCAGGTCGACAGCCCGCAGCGGCTCTACCAGGAGCCGCGCGACGTGTTCGTCGCCGGGTTCATCGGCTCCCCCGCCATGAACCTGGTCGAGGCAACCGTCGACGCCGGCGTCGTCCGATTCGGGCCGTACAGCATCCCGCTCGCCCCGGAGGCCCGGCCCGCCGACGGCGAGGTCATCCTGGGCATCCGGCCGGAGAGCTTCGAGGACAGCGCCCTCGCCCCTGGTCTGCCGTCGATCGAGGTCGTCGTCGACGTGCTCGAGGAGCTCGGCTCCGACTCCTACGTGTTCTTCACCGTCGATGCCAGGTCGATCACCCCACAGGCCCTCGAAGCGGGAGACGATGCGCGCGGCTTGATTCCCACCGCCGGCGCGCTGTTCACCGCGCGCGTCGATGCCCGCACCGGCGCACGAGTCGGCGGCCGGGTCGAGCTCGCCGTCGATCCGCGCCGGCTGCAGTTCTTCGATCCCAGCAGCGGACTGCACATGCTCCCGGCGGCCGCCTCGGCCGAGTTGGCTCCGGCGCGATGACGAAGCAGGGGGAGGCCAGAGAGCAGGTCCTCGAGCTGATCGAGGAGCTCAAGGTCGGCGACGCGATTCCACCCGAGCGGCTGCTGAGCATGAAGCTCGGCGTCTCGCGGCTCACCCTGCGCGCCGCTCTCGGCGAGCTCGTCCGCGAGGGACATCTGACCCGACGCCGCGGCGCGGGCACGTTCGTTGCCGAGCCCAAGGTCGCCAAGGGGATGACGATCACCTCGTTCAGCGAGGACATGCGGCAGCGCGGCCTCACGCCGGGAAGCCGGACGCTCGAGTTCCGCACGATCCCGGCAGGCGCTCGCCTCGGCCGGATCCTCTACGTCTCGCCGTCCGAGCCGGTTCTCTCGGTGCGGCGGCTGCGGCTCGCAGACGGCGAGCCGATGGCGGTCGAGTTCCTGCACGTCCCCGCCGCCCTCTTTCCCGGGCTGACCGCGCAGGATCTCGAGGAGAGCTCGTTCTACGATCTCCTCGGCGACCGCTACGGCATCGAGATCGTCGGCGGGACCCAGACGGTCGAGCCGACGGTCACGAACGGCGAGGAGTCGTCGGCGCTCGGCGTGCCGCTGCACTCGCCGGCCCTCCTGTTCGAGCGCGTCGCGCGCGCGGCAAGCGGCGAGATCGTCGAGTACACGAGCTCGATCTACCGCGGTGACCGCTACCGGCTGGTCTCGGAGCTCGGCCTCGGCGGGCGGTACGAGACACCGATCGGGCTGGCGGCGCGATCGAGCGACGGCATTGTCTGACCTCGTCCGCAGCACTGGTACGAACCACGACCATGCCATGGCGCCCCGAAGCGAGCCATTTTCGACTCGGTTTGACCCTCAGCCGCAACAATCTTCGATTTTGGTATTGACATCTTGGTCACCTGTGTGTCAGGATCACGCAGCAGTGAAAAGTGGTACTAACCAAATGTGCGGAGCTGGACTCTCGCCGAGCGAGCGACAGGGCCGCCTGACTCTGGAGGCTTCCAGATGAAGAGACGCATGATCGTCGCTCTCTTGCTTTCCGCGGTTGTCGCATCCGCTATTGCGGCGGTGACGCTGGGGGCGACCAAGCGGACAACGGCCAGCAGCATCACGGTGTGGCTGCAGGTCGACGCCCAGTCCGGCTGGCCGAAGGTCGTGGCCGCTGCCACGAAGCAGTTCGAGCAGCAGAACCCGGGTGTGAACGTGAACGTGCAGTACCAGCAGTGGAACACCCATCTGCAGAAGTTCGATGCGACATTGGCCGGCGGAGACGTCCCCGATGTCATCGAGATGGGCAACACGGAGATGACGAAGTACATGGCGGCCGGCGCGTTCGCCGACCTGACCAGCGCCAAGTCCAAGTTCCCGAACTCCTCCACCTGGCTCAAGGGCCTGCAGGACTCGGCGACCTACGACGGCAAGCTCATGGGTGTCCCGTACTACGCAGGATCCCGCGTCGTCGTCTACAACAAGGCCCTGTTCAAGCAGGCGGGGATCACGGGTACGCCGACCTCGCTCGCACAGCTCGTTGCCGACGGCAAGAAGCTGATGGCGGCGAACAGCTCCGACTCCGCCTTCTCGGCGCTCTACATCGCCGGCCAGGACTGGTACTCGGCGCTCGGGTTCGTCTACGACTACGGCGGGCAGATCGCCACGTCGACGAACGGCAAGTGGCAGGGATCACTCAACCAGCCGCGGGCGATCGCGGGCCTGAACGCGTTCAAGAACACCTTCCTCACGCTCTCGCGTGCGAGCAAGTCGACCGACGAGGCCAACCCGTTCCCGACCACGCCGTTCGCACAGGGCCACGCGGCGTCGTTCGTGGGCCCCGGCTGGCAGTTCGGCTACGCGCTCGATCCCAAGGCCGGTAACCCGAAGCTCAAGCCGGTCATGGGCGCGTTCGTGATGCCGAGCCATACGCCGGGCAAGGCGATGCCGGCCTTCCTCGGTGGCTCCGACCTCGCCGTTCCGGCGAGCAGCCCGAACCAGACGCTCGCAGAGGACTGGATCGCCGACTTCACGTCGAACAGCAACGAGGCCGGGATCGTGAAGGCGGGGAACCTGCCGAACACGACGGCGCTCCTCAAGCTGGTCAAGGGCACCCCCGGCACGGCACTCGCGCAGTCGGCGAAGGCCACCTGGTTCGTCCCGACGGCCAAGAACTGGGCGAACGTCGAGAGCTCGAACGTCCTGCGCACCATGCTGACCAAGATCCTCACCGGCAAGCAGTCGGTTCAGCAGGCCGCGACCTCGGCCAGCGACACGATCACCAAGATCCTGAACTCGGGTACCTGAGCCGAGCACGGGAGAGGACGCAAGACGACATGTCGAGCGATCCGCTTCCCGTCGGAGTTGGTGCAGATGCCGCCGGAGCAGCCCTAGGGCCGCTCCGGCGGCATCGCCGTCTCAGCCGCCGCCGCGCTCGCGGAGCGTGCCGTTCCCTACGCGCTGATCGCGCCGGCCGTGATCGTGATCGTGGCCGTCCTCGGGTACCCGATCTACTTCCTCGTCCGCCTCTCGTTCGAGAACTACGGGCTCTTCCAGCTGATCGCCCACAAGGGGCAATGGATCGGGGTCAAGAACTTCACCACGACCCTCACCGACGGCCAGTTCTGGCACGTCATGCTGCGAACGACGATCTTCACCGCGGTGAACGTCGGCCTCACGCTCGGGCTCGGCACGTTGATCGCCCTGCTCCTGAAGGAGCTCGGCCGGGTGATGCGGATGGCGATCACGGCCGCGCTCGTGCTCGCCTGGGCGATGCCCGTCGTCGTCGCCGCCCAGCTCTGGCTCTGGATGACGAACTACGAGAACGGGGTCTTCAACTACCTGCTGACGAAGCTCCACCTCGGCAACTTCAACCAGTACGACTGGTTCGCAAACACGCTCGTCGGGTTCGGCGTGATCACGTCGTTGATCGTCTGGGGCGCGATCCCCTTCGTCGCGATCACCGTCTACGCCGGGTTGACGCAGGTCCCCGGCGAGCTGCTCGAGGCGGCGGAGATCGACGGGTCGGGCGCATTCCGCCGCTTCCGCGACATCACGTTCCCGATCCTGAAGCCGATCTTCGTCATCCTCCTCAGCCTCTCGGTCATCTGGGACTTCCAGGTGTTCACGCAGCCGTTCCTGCTCCGGCTTCAGCGGCCCGACCCGGACTACTGGCTGATGAGCATCTACGCGTACGAGAAGTCGTTCGGGATCAGCGAGTACGGGCTGGGGTCGGCGATCGCGCTCGTGATGCTGCTCGTGATGGTCGGGGTGACGTTCTTCTACGTGCGCCAGATGATCCGGATCGGGGAGATCTCGTGACCATCGTCGTCCCGCGCGGCCGGTCGCGGCGGCCGCGGCGCCGTGTGCTCCGCCGCGCCGCCCTCAACGTGGCGGGCCTCATCGTCTTCGTGGTGATGATCTTCCCGGTCTACTGGATGGTCGCGACGGCGTTCAAGCCCGGGATCGAGATCACGAGCTACACGCCGCACTGGCTCCCGCTGCACCCGACGCTCGTCCACTTCACCGACGCGATCCACCGCCCCTACTTCTGGGACGACCTGCGCAACAGCCTGATCGTGGTCAGCATCGTCGTCGTGCTGTCCGTCGTGCTCGCGTTCCTCGCCGCCGTCGCGCTCGCGAAGTACCGGTTCACGGGCTGGAAGATCTTCATCGTGCTCGTGATCCTGATCCAGATGCTGCCGCAGAGCGCGCTGATCATCCCGCTCTACGTCGTGCTCGCCCGCTACCACCAGGTGAATCAGCTGAGCGGGGTCATCATCACCTACCTGACGTTCGTGCTCCCGTTCTCGATCTGGATGCTGCGCGGGTTCATCCTCGGCATCCCGCGCGACCTCGAGGAGGCGGCGATGGTCGACGGGCGAAGCCGCACGGGCGCCTTCATCAAGATCCTGCTGCCGCTCGTGGCGCCGGGGCTCGTCGCGACCTCGATCTTCGCGTTCATCCAGGCCTGGAACGAGTTCATCTTCGCCTACATCCTGCTCAGCGACCAGCAGAAGCAGACGCTGACGGTCTGGCTTGCCAGCTTCCTCGGGACGAGCCGCGGCACCGACTGGGGCGGCCTGATGGCCGGGGCGACCCTGACTGCGATCCCCGTCGTGATCTTCTTCCTGATCGTCCAGCGCCGGATCGCGTTCGGGCTGACCGCAGGTGCGGTGCGCGGATGAGCGCCGAGCTCGAGCGCCTGGCAGCGGCGTGCATCTTCCCGAGCTTCCCAGGGCACGAGGCGCCGGACTGGGTGCTGCGCGGGATCGAGGGCGGCCTCGGCGGCATCTGCCTCTTCTCGTACAACGTCCGCGACCGAGAGCAACTGGCGGAGCTGGCCGAGTCTCTGCGGGCCGGGCGCGACGACCTCCTGGTCGGGATCGACGAGGAGGGCGGTGACGTGACGCGTCTCGAGAGCGATCGCGGCAGCTCCTACCCCGGGAACGGCGCGCTCGGCGCCGTCGACGACCCGGCCCTGACCGAGCGGGTCGCGGCCGCGATCGGCGCGGACCTGCGCGCGGCCGGGATCAACCTCGACTTCGCGCCCGTCGCGGACATCAACGTCAACGCCGACAACCCGGTGATCGGGATCCGCTCGTTCGGCACCGACGGCGAGCTCGTCGCCGAGCATGTCGCCGCGTTCGTACGGGGCCTCCAGAGCGCAGGGAATCGCCGCCTGCGCGAAGCATTTTCCCGGCCACGGCTCGACCGACCAGGACTCGCACCTCGAGCTTCCGGTCGTCACCGGCGACGTCCGGGACGGCCTGCCGCCGTTCCGGGCGGCGATCGACGCCGGCGTGCAGACGATGATGACCGCGCACGTGATCGTGCCCGAGCTCGACGAGGCGCCGGCGACGCTGAGCGCCGCGGTCGTCCAGGGGCTGCTCCGGGACGAGCTCGGCTACGACGGCCTCGTGATCGCCGACGCGCTCGAGATGAAGGCGG
This sequence comes from uncultured Actinomycetota bacterium, assembly GCA_963743675.1. Lineage (GTDB taxonomy): Bacteria > Actinomycetota > Thermoleophilia > Gaiellales > Gaiellaceae > PALSA-600. The sequence goes on along the minus strand of CAVURE010000017.1, from coordinate 448,562 downwards.
TGAGCCAGACGGTCGGCGTCGAGCGGAGCGCCGTGCTGGCGCTCGCGGCCGGCGTCGACGCGCTGCTCATCGGCCACGACCTCGGCGAGGAATGGGTCACCGCGGTGCGGCTGGCGCTCGTCGCCGCCGTCACGGCCGGGGAGCTCGCCGAGGGCCGCCTCCGCGAGGCGGCCGGGCGCGTGACGCGGACCGGCACCTGGGCGGCGACGGCCGGCGCCGGCGGAACGGCCGACGGTGAGGCCGGGCGAACGGCCGCACGGCGGGCGCTGCGAACGGAAGGCGAGGTCGCGCTCGAGGCCGCGCCGCTCGTCGTCGAGCTGCGCCCCCGCGTGAACATCGCGGCCGGCGAGGCCGAGCACTCGTTCGGTGCGGTGCTTGCCGACCGCCTGCCGGGAACGGAGAGCCTCGTGCTCGACGAGTCGGCTGCCGACGCCTCCCGCGCCGTGGGCGCGGCCGCGGGGCGGACGATGGTTCTCGTCCTTCGCGACGCCCACCGCCACGAGTGGATGCGCGAGCTGGCGGAGAGGCTCTCGGCGCCCCTCGTCGTCGAGGTCGGCCTGCCGCTCTGGCGCCCGCAGAGCACGCGGGGATACGCCGCAACCTACGGAGGGAGCCGGGTCAGCTACGAGGTGCTGGCCGACCGCCTCCTCGACCGCACGACGACGAACGGAAACGGGAGGAGCGGATGAGCACCACCAGGCTGGAGTTCGAGCTGCGCGAGCAACCGGAGGCGCTGGCGCGGCTGCTCGACACCCAGCGCGACCACGCGAAGCGCCTCGGAGCGCTCGTCCGGCGGCGCGACGTGCGCTACCTGCTGATCGCGTCCCGCGGCAGCTCCGCGAATGCCGCGCGGTACGCGCAGTACCTGCTCGGCCGGGCCAACCGCGTCCCGGTCGCCTTCGCCACCCCGTCCCTCTACACGCTGTACGAGCAGCCGCCGCGTCTCGACGGGGCACTGGTGATCGGGATCTCGCAGTCGGGCGAATCCCCCGACGTGCGCGCGGTGATCGACGAGGCGAGACGGCAGGGCCGCCCGACGATCGCGATCACGAACAGGCCGGACTCGCCGATCGGAGCCGCCGCGGAGGCGGTGCTGCCGCTCGAGGCCGGCGAGGAGCTGGCGGTCGCTGCGACCAAGACCTATCTCAACTCACTCGGCGCGATCGCGCTCCTCTTCGCCTGGTCGTCCCGCGATGCCGAGGCCCTGCGCGAGCTCGAGCTGATGCCGGTCCGGATCGCCGCCCAGCTCGACCTGTCGCTCGAGGACGCCGCCGCCCTCGACGAGTTCGCGGGGATCCACGGGGGCACGGTCGTGGCCCGCGGCATCAACTACGGCACCTCGTTCGAGATCGCGCTGAAGATCCGCGAGCTCTCGGGTCTCCTGTTCGAGGCCTTCTCGGCCGCGGATCTGATGCACGGGCCCGTGGCGGCGATCGGCCCGGGCTGGCCCGTGATCGCGGTGGCCCCCTCGGGGCCGGCGCTCGAGAGCATGGAGGCGGCCATCGGCGGCATCCTGGGGCGCGGTGCCAGGATGATCACGATCGCCGATCGAGAGGACGTACGGGCACGTAGCCTTGCTCCCTTCCGGCTCGTCGAGGGCGTTCCGGAGTGGCTGAGCCCTCTGACCACCGTTATCCCCGGTCAGCTCGCAGCAGTCCGCCTCGCCCAGCTCAACGGCAGCAATCTCGACACCCCGCACGGTCTGTCGAAGGTCACCCTCACGCTCTAGGCTCCTGCTCGACCGGGCCCTGGTCGCCGCGCGGCCCGGGCTGCGACCGGGCGAGGATCAGATGCAGGTCGCCGAACTCGTGCCAGCGGTACCCGCGTGCGGCTGCCTCGTGGTAGGAGCGGTCGACGAGCTCCGGCCCGGCGATCGCCTCGAGGATCTGCAGGTGTGTCGACCGTGGCTCGTGCCAGCCGGTCAGGAGCCCGTCGACGGCATGGACGCCGGACCCGGGTGTGATCACGAGGCTCGTCGAGCCGTGCCCCGCCGAGGTGGTGCCCTCGGGGCTCGTCGTCGTCTCGAGGGCGCGGACGACGGTCGTGCCGACGGCGATCACGCGCCCGCCCCACCCCCGGACCGCGTTCGCGATCCGGGCCGTCGCCGTCGGAACGTGGAACCGCTCGGGCAGGGGTGGCTCATCCAGCTCGGGTGAGGAGACGCCTGTGTGGAGCGTGATCGGGGCGATCAGGATGCCGCGCGCGACCAGCTCGGTGACGAGCGCGGTCGTGAAGGGGCGGGCGGCGCTCGGCATCTCGGCGCTCCCCGGATGCAGCGCAAACACCGTCTGGTAGGCCGCGAGCGGCCACTCGGCCGGGACGTAGCGGTAACGGATCGGACGGCCGTGCCGCGCGAGGTAGTCCTCGAGCGGCCGGCCGAGCTCGAGGCGGGCGCTCGCGAGTCGAGTGCTGCCGGGGAGCGGCGCGAGCAGCTCCGCGCGGGCGCCGGCCGGGAGCTCGAGCAGGGTGCCGCTCGGCGCGAGCTCGTGCGGTGTCCCGTCGCTGCCGCGAAGCTCGACGGCCCAGGCATCGCCGTCCAGCGGCGTCGAGAGGCGGAGCTCGACGCTGCGTCCATCGAGGCGCGCAGGAAGGGCGGCCGGCAGCGTGGCGGAGGTGTTGACGACGAGCAGGTCGCCGGCGTGGAGCAGCCGGGGCAGGCTCCCGAAGCGCGTGTGCACGATCGAGCCGTCGCCTCGGTCGGCCACGAGCAGCGCGACGTCGTCGCGGCCGCGACCCCGAGCCTCGGGAGGCTCGTGCGCCTCGCCGATCCGGGGGAGTGCGAGCGCGGTCACGTCGCGGCCGCCGCGAGCTCGGCCGCGAGGTAGCGACCGCTTGGCGGCTGCGCCTCGATCAGCTCGAGGAGAGCCGGGATGCTCGCTTCGGGTGGCGGCCGGTCTGAGATGTCCTCGCCGGGGAAGGCCTGCTGGTGGAGGTCGGTGCGCATGTCACCCGGGTCGAAGCTGTAGACGCGCAGCTGCGGCTGCTCGGCGGCGAGGATGGCGGTGATCTGGTCGAGTGCGGCCTTTGCCGACCCGTAGCCGCCCCAGCCGGCATACGGCTCACGCGAGGCGTCCGAGGTGACGTTGACGATCGCCGCTCCGGTCTCGAGCCGTGGCAGCGCGAGCTGAACGAGGGCGAGCGGCGCGAGCACGTTCACCTCGTAGACCCGGGCCAGCTCGGCGAGCGGGTAGTCGGCGAGCGCGGGTCGCGGGCTCGGCCCGAGCGTGCTCGCGTTGTTGACGAGCAGGTCGAGCCGGTTGCCGGCGGCCTCGAGGAGCGCGAGGCGATGCCGGTCGTCGCCGACGTCGCCCGCGAGCGTCGTGACGCCCCGGAGCCGACCGAGCTCCCGCTCGAGCGCCACGGGGTCGCGGGCGTCGACGACCAACCGCCACCCGCGCTCCGACAGGCTGTGTGCGAGGGCCAGGCCGAGCCCGCGGGACGCGCCGGTCACGATCGCCACCGGCGCCGGGCCGCCCGCTGAACGCTGCGAAGGCTGATCGTCGGCCGGTCTCATCAGGCGGCCTCTGCCGTCGAGGCCGGGCCGGCCGTGAGGCGCTCGTAGTTGAGCCGGAGCAGCGCGATCACGTCCCGCACGTCGGTTTCACTCTCGATCGCCCGGGCGGCCGGCCCCCGGACGCCCGGGAACACCGGGTGCTCGCTGATCTGCCCCCGCCGCTCGAGCTCGCTCCAGAGCTCCCTGGGGAAGACGAAGTGGGCGGCGTGGTCGCCATGCAAGTGCCCGATCTCGCGCCGCCCGACCCGGAAGGCGAGCTCGCCTCGCTTCCCCGGGCCGGCCTCGACGCCGTCCCATGAGCTGACCTCGGCGCTGATCTGCCGGCTCGCGGTCTTGACCGTGTCCATCACTCCTCCTGACGTTGGTGCTCGAACGTTGTACTCAAAGTACAAGTTCAAGTTAACTTGAAGTCAAGTGCTATCGTTGGCCGGTGTCCGGGCTCCTGACGATCGGCGAGGTCTCGAGGCGGAGCGGGGTCGCGGCGTCGGCGCTTCGCTTCTACGAGCAGCGCGGCCTGATCACCTCCGAGCGGCACGACGCGGGCCACCGTCGCTATCCCCGCCACGTCCTTCGGCGGATCGCCTTCATCGTCTTCGCCCAGCGGGTCGGCCTGACACTCGACGAGATCGGGACCGAGCTCGCCCGGCTCGATCCGAATCGAGCTCCCGGACGCGGCGACTGGTCGCGCCTCGCGGCCACCTGGGAGGCCAGGATCGACGAGCGCATCGCCGAGCTCGAGCGCCTCAAAGGCGGGCTCGGAGAGTGCATCGGGTGTGGTTGCCTGTCGCTCGATCGCTGCCGGCTCGCGAACCCGGACGATCGGGCGGCTCGTGGGGGACCTGGTCCCCGCTACTGGATCGGGGACGCTCGCTCCGGCCGATCCACCGGTTGATCGTCGTTATGCGCGCGACCGGGCTGCAGACTCGCTACGCCGGCTGCCCGCTCCCGGGACCGTGTCCCTCGACCTCGATGCGGGGGAGCCACTGGAGCCAGCCCGGGAGATACCACGACCAGCGGCCGAGGAGCACGAGTGTGCTCGGCAGGACGACGCAGCGGATGATCGTCGCATCGAGCAGCAGCGCGACGGCCACGCCGAAGCCCATCTCCTGGAACTGCACGAGCTGGCCGCGGGCGAAGCCCGTGAAGACGACGATGATGATCAGGGCAGCGCCCGTGATGATCCGGGCGGTCGAGGCGACGCCGGTCTCGACGGCCTCCCGGGTGGAGCTGCCGCGGTCGTGGCGCTCCTTGATGCGGCTGATCAGGAAGACCTGGTAGTCCATCGAGAGGCCGAAGAGCACCGCGAACAGGAACAGCGGCACCCAGGCGTCGATCGCAGAGGCCCGCTCGAATCCGAGGAGTCCGGCACCGAAGCCGTGGATGAACACGAGGGTGAGCAGCCCGTAGGCCGCTCCGACCGACAGCAGGTTGAGCACGATCGAGACGACCGCGATCACGAGCGAGCGGAAGGCGATCATGAGCAGGATCAGGCTGAGCCCGAGCACGAAGGTCAGCACGTAGGGCGTCGGGTTCGTCACGGCGTCGAAGTACTCGGCGTTCTCCGCGGTCTTGCCGCCGACGAGAGCCTCCGCGCCCGTGCCCGCCAGCGCGGCCGGCAGCACGTTTGCGCGGAGGTCGCGGACGGCCCTGATCGCCGGCCCCTGCACCGGGTCGCCCTGCACCGGCACCGTGAGGACGGCGACATGGTGGGTGGGGGAGGTCTGGATCCGGCCGGGGCCGAAGCGCGGGTCGGCGGCAAGGCGCCGCTCGAGCGCAACGAGGGCGGGTTGCACCGAGGGGTTGCCGCCCTGCACGACGATCTGGGCCGGATAGGGGCTCTGGGTCGGGAACTCGCGCTGGAGCGTGATGAAGCCCTGCTTGGACGGCACGCTGTCTGGCAGGGAGGCCACACCGCTGGCGCCGATGTGGAGGCCGAGCAGGGGTATCGCGAGGGCGACCATCGCTCCTGCGCTGAGGACGAGGCTCAGAACGGGCCGGCGCAGGACCGTACGGACGATCGCGCCCCAGTAGCGCCCTTCCGTGGCGCCGGGGCGGTTGATGTTGCGCCCGAGCACCGGGACGCGCAGGGCGTTGATGCGGTCGCCGAGGAGGCCGAGCAGCGCCGGCAGGAGCGTCAGCGCGGCGGCGACGGAGACGACGCCGACGATGATCGCGCCGGCGGCGAGGCTGCGCATGATGCTCGTCGGCACGATCAGCAGCCCGAGCAGGGCGACGACGAAGACGCTGCCGCTGAAGAGCACTGCACGGCTCGCCGTCGCTCCCGAGCGGGCGATCGCGAGCTCCTTCCCGGCGCCGCCCGAGCGCTCCTCGCGGTAGCGGGAGATGATGAAGAGCGAGTAGTCGATGCCGAGGGCGAGCCCCATCCCCGTGAGCATGTTCACGATGAAGACCGAGAGCGAGAACTCGAGCGAGAGCAGCGTGACGAGCCCGATCCCGACGACGATCGCCACGATCGCCATCAGCACCGGGACGAGCCCGGCGACGACCGCCCCGAAGACGAGCACCAGGATCACGAGGGCGGCGGGAAGCCCGAAGCCGAGCTCGCCGCTCTTCAGGTCGCTCTGCGAGAGCACGCCGAAGTCGTTGGCGGCGGTGTGGGTGCCCGTGACCGCAACCTGGAACCCCGGCGTCCCGGCGTCCTTCTGCACGAGCGCGACGACGGGCTTGATCGCTGCATCGCTGCCGACGAGGATCGGGAGCAGAACCGCGTGACCGTTCTTCGACACCTGCGGAGGCGTGACGATGTTGGACACCTTCCCGATCGAGCGGAGGTCGCGCTGGAGCTGCGCCAGGAACGTCCGGAACTGCGGGCTGTCCGCCGCGTAGCGGCCGGAGGTGACGACGACGACGTCGCTCGACTGGCCGCTCAGATCGGCGGGCGTCGGCGGAAACGCCGCGGCGATCGCCGCAGCGGCGCGCGCCGACTCCGGCTTTCCCGTCACGTTCGCGTTCGAGGTGAGCCCGTGCAGCGACGTCGCCGCGAGCACGGCCGCCGCGACGATCGCGACACCCCAGGCCGCGAGCACGCGGCGCGGGTGCGACGAGCAGACACGAGCGAGCCGCTCTGTGAGCCCCGGTAGCGCCTTCCGGTCTGCCATGTCTCCCCCGTCTGGTCGGCGGCGATCGCCGACCGGATTGCCTACGGTCGGCAGAAAGCTGCTTCGACCCGCTCGGCTGTGAGAGGAATCCCGCCGGGCGCCTTCGCTCGAGGCCCGACGAGCCAACCACGGTACACCAAGGCGCCGCCGCCGGCCTCGAGCCCGTCTCTCACTCACGCGCGGGCGCAGGCGGCGGCTCGTTCCAGAGGCGGAGGGCGGCGGTCTCGTGCTCGTGCCCGAGGATGCTGATCGTGCCTGGGTCCAGGGCGAACAGACGCCCTGCCGAGGGTGGCAGGCCGAGCCAGCGCGCGGCCAGCACGCGGAGAACGTGGCCGTGCGCGAACACGGCGACCGGTCCGGTGCCGACCCGCAAGTGGGCGAGCACGAGGTCGGCCCGCGCTCCCACCTGGGCGATCGTCTCCCCGCCCGGGACGCCGTCACGCCACAACGTCCAGCCGGGACGCGTGGCCCGGATCTCGGCGGTCGTCAGCCCCTCGTAGTCCCCGTAATCCCACTCGGCCAGCTCGGGCAGCGTCTCCGCGGCGGTACCGAGGCCGGCCAGGCGGCAGGTGTCCGCGGCGCGCCTCGACGGGCTGACCACGATGCGGGCGAAGCGCGACCCGCTGAGGGCGTTCCCGACGGCCTCGGCCTCCCGGCGGCCGCGAGCTGTCAGCGGGACGTCCGTCACACCGGTGTGCCTGCCGGCGCGGCTCCACTCGGTCTCGCCGTGCCGGACGAGCACGATCTCGTCCGCGGTTGGGGTCATCTGACAGATCGCCTCAGACTAGGCCAGGAGCGCGGGACGACGCGCCCCTGCGAGGCCCGCCATTCGAGCCGCAACCCGCGGCGGTCGGCCCGCGACCTAGGATGGCGAGGTGTCTGCACGGCGGGCGGGTGAGGCGTGAGCGATCGCCACGGCGTCGAGACCGGCTCGCCCTGGTGGCAGTCGGCGGTCGTGTACCAGATCTATCCGCGCTCCTTTGCAGACGGCGACGGCGACGGTGTCGGCGACCTCGACGGCATCTCTTCGCGGCTCGACTACGTCGCCCGCCTGGGCGTCGATGCGATCTGGCTCTCCCCGATCTACCGCTCGCCGATGGCGGATTTCGGTTACGACGTCAGCGACCATACCGCCGTCGATCCGATCTTCGGCGATCTCCGGTCCTTCGACCGCCTGCTCGTCGAGGCGCATCGGCTCGGGCTTCGCGTCCTCCTCGACTGGGTGCCCAACCACACGAGCTCACTCCATCCCTGGTTCCTCGAGTCGAGGGCGTCGCGCGAGTCGGCGAAGCGCGACTGGTACGTCTGGCGCGACGGCTCGCGCGACCGGCCGCCGAACAACTGGCGCTCGGCGTTCGGCGGGCCTGCCTGGGCGTGGGATGAGGCAACGGAGCAGTGGTACCTCCACCTCTTCCTCGCCGAGCAGCCGGACCTCAACTGGGCGAACGCCGAGGTCGTCGAGGCGATGCACGGCATCCTCCGCTTCTGGCTCGACCGCGGCGTCGACGGCTTTCGCGCCGACGTCGTCCACTTGATCGGAAAGGACGAAGCGCTGCCGGACCAGCCCGACGAGATCGCCCACCTCGACATCGTCGGGAGCCACGACCACCCGAGCACGCACGAGCTGCTGCGAGGCATCAGGCGCGTGCTCGACGGCTACGGCGGCGACCGGGTCATGGTCGGCGAGATCACGCTCCGCTCACCTGCCCTGCTCGCCCCCTATTACGGCCGCGACGACGAGCTGCACATGGTCTTCAACTTCAAGCTGATGCACGTGCCGTGGTCGGCGGAGGCGTTCTCGAGCGCGCTCCTCGAGGCCGAGCAGGCGTTCGCCGCCGCCGGCGTGTGGCCCTGCTGGGTGCTGTCGAATCACGACCAGCCGCGCCACCGGTCGCGCTTCGGGGGCTCGGAGGCCCGCGCGCGCGCGGCCGCGCTCGTGCTCCTCACGCTGCGGGGGACGCCGTATCTCTACGCAGGCGAAGAGCTCGGCCTGCTCGATGCCGACGTCCCCGAGCAGGCGCGCGTCGATCCCGGCGGGCGCGATGGATCGCGTGCGCCCATCCCGTGGGACGCGACTCCGGCGCACGGCTGGCCGGCGCGTCCCTGGCTGCCCTGGCCGCCGCAAGCCCGAGCTCTGGAACGCCGAGAGCGAGGATCGCGATCCGGGCTCGGTCCTGGCGCTCTACCGCCGCCTGCTTGCGCTCCGGCGGGGCTCTGCGGCGCTCAGCAGCGGGAGCTGGCGCCTGCTCGACTCTCCGCCGGGCACGCTCGCCTACGAACGGTCGCACGCCGACGACGTGCGCCGCGTCGCCGTGAACTTCAGCGATCGGCGGAGCGAGGCCGTCGCAGCGGGCGAGGGCTGGGACGTCGAGCTCTCGACCGGGCGGCGAGCGCGAAGGCCGGCGCTGGGACGGAGCTCTCGCTCCGGCCGAGGGAGTCATCCTCTCGCCGAGCGGCGAGGTGTGATCGCCGAGGCTCGGGGATGACCGTCAGGCGGTCAACGGCCGCCTGCGCGGGCTCCGGCGTCTGCCCGATGCAGCTCCACCACCCGGTGGTAGACGCCGAGATAGTCCTCCACCATCCGATCGACGGCGAAGCGACGCTCGACCGACGCACGAACGGCCTCCCGGTCGATGCCTTCCGACTCGCCGACCGCGAGCAACGGCCTCGTCGGCCGAGGTGACCAGGAAGCCGTTCTCACCGTTGCGGATGATCTCGGGCATCGATCCGCGGGCCGTGGCGATCACCGGCGTCCCGCACGCCATCGCCTCGACGACGCTGAAGCCGAACGGCTCGTCGAAGCTGATGAGGTGCAGGAGCGCGCGGGCCCCACCGAGGAGCTCGCTGCGCTCGGCCGGCCTCGACCGGGCCGATGTAGCTGACCCGCTCGCCGTCGAGCCGAGGTGCGACGAGGCGGTCGAAGTACGCCTGATCCTGGATGATCCCGGCCAGCATCAGCGGCATCCCGGCCCGTTCGGCGACCTCGATGGCCTCGACCGTCCCCTTGTCCGGATGGATCCTGCCGAAGTAGAGCAGGTAGCCGCCCTCACCGCGGCCCAGCTCGAACTCGTGCATCTCGATGCCGTGGTGAATCGTCGCGACGTAGTCGAGCCGCGCGTGCCGGTCCGACTCGCTGATCGCCACGTAGTGGCCGATGCCGTTGTACCTCTCGAACACGGGCACGATCCGCTCGGAGGAGAAGCCGTGAATCGTCGTGACGACCGGCGTCTCGACCAGGCCGCTGTAGGTCAGCGGCAGGAAGTCGAAGCTGTTGTGGATCACGTCGAACTCCCCGGCCCGCTCGAAGACGGCCGAGACGTGGAGCGATTCCCAGACCTTCGCGTCCAGAGCCGGATCCTCCGAGTAACCCGTCGGTGCCGACCCCACCAGGCGCGCCCGCGGTCAGCGAGTCGGCGGTCGCAAACAGGGTGACGTCGACACCCCGGCGGACGAGCCCTTCGGTGAGGAGCGACACGAACTGCTCCCACGGCCCGTAGTGCCGCGGCGGCACCCGCCACGAGATCGGGGCCAGCATCGCCACCCTGAGCCTCGAGGCCGTCTGGGCGGAGGAGGCCATGCCGACGAGACTAGCCTCCCACCGCTGCGGGCTCTAGCTCTGGTCCCGCTCGTCGGTCTCCTCACACTCGAGGCAGACCCAGTCGCCGTCGCGCGCGTCGCGGCCGCTCAGCTCGACCGGCACCATCGTCACGCCGCAGGCCGGACAGATCGGTGCGCGCTCGTCGTCCGCGCGCCGGCCGGGCTGCACGGGCGCGGTCAGAGGATCTCGTCGGCGAGCCGTTCGAGCGAGCTCGTGTTCGGCTTGAGCTCGCCCGAGCTCAGTCCGTCGCGAACGCGGTTCGCCAGGTGGCGCGCCTCGTCGACCTGCGCGGGATCGAGAATCGTGTTGATGACGGCGACGACCCCGTTGCCGATCCTGAGCTCGAGATCGACGGTGTTCATGTCGCGGTCGGCGATGTAGGAGTCCTCTGCGACGCCGACTCGAATCCGGGCCTCTCGGCCGTCCGGGAGGCGCGCCAGCTCGACGATCGGATTCCCGTGCAGGCTCACGAGCCGTGTTCTACACGACGCGACGTGGTCGCAGCGGTCCAGGCTGCTCCCGCATGCACATGGGCAGTCAAGCGTCTACACCCCGCGACACGCTCGACGGTGAGCTTGACTACCCGGGTCTCGTCGGATCGACAGGAGGATAGAAGGCTGTGACTCTGTTCATCGGCATCGTCGGGCTTCTGATCGCAACAGGAGCCGTGTGGATCGGCTACCGGGCGCTTGTTCTCGCGCACGAGGCGCAGCATGCGGCGCTGGCGCAGCAGGAGGGGGCAGACGCGCGCGAGCGGCTCGAATCGATCCAGCGCCTGCTCGAGCAGCTTCGCCGGCTCGAGGATGCGCAGGCAGCACCCGACGATCGCGGGTTCCGAGACATCCAGGCCGGGATGCGGGCGGGGCTCGCGCTCGGCGGGCTGCGCAAGCGACTGCTCGTGACGACGATCCTCTCGGAGCGGGCATTCGACCCGGACGCGGCAGGTGGACGGCCGCACCGGGAGGACTTCGGGAGGACGTGCGACGCGGCGCGGGCCGAGCTCTACGCCGCAGCCGGTGATGCGGCCGAGCACGCCCGGGTGACCCGTAGCCGGTGGGCCCGCGGCACGTGAACAGGCATCGCCGGGCTAGGCGAGCAGAGCCCGGAGCGCGGCCAGGGGCTCGGGCACGACGCGGAAGTAGGCCCAGCGTCCTCGTTGCTCGCGGCGCAGCAGGCCCGCATCGGTGAGCACCCTGAGGTGGTGGCTCACCGTCGGCTGGCTCAGGCCCAGCGGCTCCTGCAGGTGACAGGCACACGCCTCGCCGCCGTGCTGGGCCTGGATCAGGCTGAGCAGCCGGAGCCGTGCCGGATCGGCCAGCACCTTCAAGGCGCCGGCCAGCTGCTCGGCGTCGGCCGCCGCAAGCGGCGCCTCCGAGAGCGGGGAGCAGTCGGCGGCCACGGCTGCGATCGTCTGCACGCATTCATATTGACACGCATCGATGCAAGCGGCAAGATGCGACGTATCGATGGCAGTCGATATCGAGGAGCCGCAGAGCATGACGCCCCGCGAGCGGCCCGAGGTGCTCTTCGTCTGCGTCCACAACGCCGGGCGCAGCCAGATGGCGGCCGGGCTCCTGAAGCTCCGCTCGCGGGGGCGCGTGCAGGTCCGCTCGGCGGGGAGCGCGCCGGGCGAGGAGATCAACCCCACCGTCGTCGCGGCGATGGCCGAGGTCGGCGTCGACCTGAGCGAGGAGCTGCCCAAGCCGCTCACCGACGAGGCCGTCAGCACCGCGGATGTCGTGGTCACGATGGGCTGCGGGGACGCCTGTCCGTTCTACCCCGGCAAGAGGTACGAGGACTGGGATCTCGCCGATCCGGCGGGACAGGATCTCGAGACGGTGCGGCGCATCCGCGACGAGATCGATCGCCGGGTTCGACGACTGATCGGCGAACTGGCGGAGGCACCGTGACGAGCACCGAGACCTGCTAGTTGGCGACGCGGGACCTGCTGCGCGCGCTCGTCGCCGAGGCGTTCGGGACGTTCGCCCTCGTGTTCGCGGGCGCAGGGGCGATCATGGTCGACGCCAAGACGCACGAGCTGGGGCACGTCGGGGTGGCGATCACGTTCGGGCTCGTCATCATGGCGATGATCTACGCCGTCGGGCACGTCTCGGGGGCGCACTTCAACGCCGCCGTGACCTTCGCCTTCGCCCTGACGCGACACTTCCCCTGGCCCCGGGCGGTCGCGTACTGGGGCGCCCAGTTCGCGGGAGCGGTGCTGGCCGCGGCAGTTCTCCGAGGCTCGCTGGGGAACATCGCCCACGTCGGGGCGACGTTGCCGTCCGGTTCGCAGGCGCAGTCGTTTCTCTGGGAGCTCGTGCTGAGCGCGTTCCTGATGTTCGTCGTGATGGCCGTCGCCACCGACACGCGCGCCGTCGGCGAGGCCGCCGCGATCGCCATCGGCGGCACGATCGGGCTCGACGCGATGTTCGGCGGTCCGATCTCCGGCGCGTCCATGAACCCGATGCGCTCCCTCGGCCCGGCGCTCGTCTCGGGCGACCTGTATGCGCTCTGGCTGTACATCGTCGCGCCGGTCGTCGGGGCGTCTGCAGGCGCGCTCCTCTACCAGTTCGTGCGCGCCGAGCCCTCGGCTCGATCTCTCGCCGGGCCGCCTTTCTCCGGAGACGATCTGGACGGCTAGCGCCGCTTCACGCGCCCTGCAGCCGACCGCACCACCCTTCCGGTCGCCCGGCGCGGTCGCGGATCGCTGGCGGCTGCCCACGCGGCGGCGTACGCCCGCCTGGCCAGCGGGCTGCGCAGGAGGCGCATCGTGCTCAGGGCGCCGACGAACAGCAGGCGGCGTCCGCGCCTCGATCGCGCCGCGAACAGCAGCAGGTTCGTCAGCAGCGCAAACACAACCAGACGGTACCCGTCGTGGCCGCAAGCCACCCGCAAGCGCCCTCGCTTGCAGCACGGTTGCGATGCCCGAATGCTCGCCGTGACCCCGTCGGTTTTCATTCTGAGCCGTCGGAAACAACTCCGTCGTGCCCGAGCAACGGGAAGAGGCCGTCCGGCTCGTCGTCTTCGGGCAAGGGTGCTTCGTGCTCACGATGCTCGGCTGTGTCGCGATCGAGCCGTCGTGGCTCGCCGTCAAGCGCGGCCTCAGCTACTACGGCAACGAGCCATCGACCGTCGGGCCGTACGCCGTCGGCTTCGCCGTCTGCATCCTGCTCACGGCGATGGGCCTCCGCCGCCTACGGCCGCTGGCCCTGCCGGCTCGGCGGTTCCGCTCGGCGGCCGCGCTCGTCCTCGCGCTGATGGTGCCGATCCCGTTGACGCCGTACACCGTCGACCCGATCATCGACTGGCTTCACCAGGGCGCCGCGGCCGTCCTGTTCTCGGCCGGGCTCATCGTCGCCGGATGGCTCGCCCTCCACTGCCTGCGCGATCGGCGCGCGCACCTGCTCTTCGCGCTGCAGGCGTTGACGGGCGTCTCGATACTTGCGGCCCAGGCTGGGCTCGACGACTACATGATCCCGAGCGAGCTCGCCTTCCAGCTCGTCTTCGCCGCGCTCGTCGTCCGCGCGATCCGAGCCCTCGGCGTCCAGCACCCCGTCTGAGCTCGCCCCGGCTGCCGCGATCTCTTCACGGGCCGATCACCCGGTCCGGGTGACGCGCGCGGAGGCCGGAGGAGCCACCGTACCGGCGACGGCCGCGGATATTGCCGTCGCGGGGTGCTCGCAGGTCGCTGACCGGGAGCGCGGAAAGGAGAGCAATCGATGTGCCGCTGGCTCGCATACTCCGGATCGCCGATCCTGCTCGAGGAGCTCCTGTACCGACCGGTCCACTCGCTGATCGACCAGAGCCTCCACTCGAAGCTCGGCGCCGAGACGACGAACGGCGACGGGTTCGGCGTCGGCTGGTACGGCGTGGGGCGGGCTCCGGCCGTCTTCCACAGCATCGAGCCGGCGTGGAACGATCGGAACCTCAGGGAGCTCTCGGCCCACGTCGTCTCCCCGGTCGTCTTCGCCCACATCCGCGCCTCCAGCGGCAGCCCGGTCCAGCAGACGAACTGCCATCCGTTCCGCTACGGGAGCTGGCTCTGGATGCACAACGGGCTGATACGCGACTTCGCCAAGGTGAAACGCGACCTCACGCTTGCAGTTGACGCGTCGCTCTACACGCTGATCGAAGGCTCGACCGACTCGGAGCTGCTGTTCTTCCTCTCGCTGTCGTTCGGCCTCGAGGACGATCCCGTGACCGCGGTCGAGCGGGCCGTCGGCCTCGTCGAGTCGGTCGGCCGGCGGCACGGTGTCACCCAGCCGATCCAGATGACCGTCGCAACGACGAACGGCGAGGACGTCTGGGCGTTCCGCTACTCGAGCGAGCGAGCGTCGCGTTCGCTCTACTTCAGCACCGAGATCCACGCGCTTCGCGAGCTCTATCCGCAGAACCCTCTGTTCCAGGGCCTCGACGACGAGACCAGGCTCGTCGTCTCCGAGCCGCTCGGCGATCTGCCGGGCGCCTGGAACGAGGTCCCCGAGTCGAGCTGGGGCGTCGTCCAGCCGGGACAGGACGAGCTCCGCCCGTTCGTGCCTCGCGATCCCGCCGCCGCCGCCTCCTCAGGGTCGGCCCGCGCCGGCCAGGCGGCCACATGAGCAGCTTCGACACTCCTGGCAGACCCTGTCGTCGGCATGGGATGATGCCGCCCGTGCCCCGTCACGAAAGGACTCCCTCGCATGTCTGACCCGTCCACGGTCGAGCTTCCCGCTTCCGCCAGGGCCGCCGTCGCGCCGACTCGCCTCACGCGCCGCCGGCGAATTGTCGTCTGGTCGCTCGTCATCGTCGCCTCGATCATCGGGCTGCTCTCGATCCTGACCACGTTCGTCAACCGGCAGCTGCTCGACAACTCCTCCTGGCAGAAGGCGAGCGCTCAGGTCATCCGGGACCCGAAGGTGCGGGACGCAGTCTCCCAGCAGATGGTCAACGCGCTCTACAGCAACGTCAACGTCTCGGCCCAGCTCCAGTCCAGGCTCCCCAGCAACCTGCAGCAGCTTGCGGGGCCCGTTGCCGGAGCGCTGCAAGAGCCTGCGACCAAGGCGGTCGAGTACCTGCTCGCCCAGCCGCGGTTCCAGGCGCTGTTCGTCCAGGCGAGCGTCGTCGCGCATCAGAAGCTGATCAACGTGCTCGAGAACAAGACCGGGTACGGGATCGAGACGGGCAACGGCGTCGTCACGCTCGACGTGAGCACGCTCCTCAAGCAGGTCGGCGCCGAGCTCGGCATCCCGGCGTCGGCGCTCGCGAGGGTTCCGCCGACCGCGGGTGACATCACGCTCATGTCCTCCGACCAGCTCTCCTACGCCCAGCAAGGCGTCAGGGCGATCAAGGTGCTGAGCGTCTGGCTGCTCGTGCTCGTGCTCGTGCTGTTCGGGCTTGCGGTCTACCTCGCCCGCGGCGAGCGCCGGAAGACGCTGCTCCACGTCGGCTGGGCGTTCGTGCTGGTCGGGCTCCTCGTCCTCGTAGCCCAGCGCGTGATCGGCAACTACGTGATCAACTCGCTGTCGCAGCCCCAGTACCGCACGCCGACCCATCACGTCTGGCTGATCGCCACGGCGATCCTCGGCCAGCTCGGCTGGGCCGTCGTCCTCTACGGCGTGCTCGTCGTCCTCGGCGCCGCGCTCGCCGGGCCGTCGCGGATCGCGACCGCGATTCGCCGGGAGATCGCCCCCGTCCTGAATGTCAGGGCCGGCATCACGTGGGGGACGGTCGCCTTCGTCTGGCTGCTGCTCATCCTCTGGGGCGGAACCCATGCGCTCCGGACGGTGTGGGGCATCCTCATCATCGGCGCCCTGCTCGCCGGCGGGGTCGTCGCGCTGCGGCGGGAGACGCTGGCGGAGTTCCCGCTCGCGGGCACCGAGGCCGGCGGGCCCACGTTCGGCGCCCGCATGGCCGCAACCGCCGGGAGCACCGCACGGCGGGCAGCGAGCGCACGGCATGGCGCCGAGCCGGCCGCGGTGACCCGTTCGCCCTCGGAGGAGCTCGCCCGTCTCGCCGATCTGCGCGACAAGGGGGCGATCAGCGCCGAGGAGTACGACCAGGCCAAGAAGCTCGCACTCTCGTGAGCGAGGAGGCGCCGGCCGACGATCCGCCCACCGGCCGGGACGGCGTCCCGAGGCGGTCCCGGGCCGTTCGCGTCGCCCGGAGAGGATGAGAGCCGGCACATTCCTGCTGCCATCCGGGCTACGTAGTTCCCCGCAAACAAATCCGTGAAAGCTCGGACGGGGGGCAGCGGGGGGCGGGACAGCATGGCCTCGTGCGATCGGAAGGGCTCTCCGAGACGGCGGCAGCGGTGAGCGTGCGAGGTGCCTCGGAGCAGAGGCCGGCCCGCCCTCGGCGCGCGAGCGTCGCGCGCCCCGTGCTCGTGCACAGGCTGCGTGCCTCCGATTGCCCGGCGGCACTCATCACCGCGCCTGCCGGGTACGGCAAGACGACGCTGCTCTGGCAGTGGGCCGAGACCGATCCGCGGAGATTCGCGTGGCTCACCGTCGCCGAGGCCGGGCGCAAGCCGCTCGCCGTGCTCGAGGACCTGGCCGCGGCCCTCGAGCATGCGGGCGTCGACTGCTCGGCGGCGTCGGCTGCACTCGCCCGGGGCGGCGACGCCGCAAGCGTCTCCGAGGCACTCCGCCGTGCGCTCGCCGCTCTCCCGACCCAGATCGTGATCGTGCTCGACGACGTGCACCTGCTCACGTCGACTCGTGCGGAGCGGGCCCTCGCAAGGGTGCTTGCGGCGGCCGGCGCCGGCTCGCAGGTCGTGCTCGCGGGCCGGCGGCCGACCGCTCTGACCCGGCGACTCGCGCGGTCGGCGGCCGGTGCGCTCGAGCTCGGGATCGCCGACCTGCGCATGTCGACTCTTCAGGCCGCGACCCTGCTGCGGGCCGAGGACGTCGAGCTTCCGGAACCCCGGCTCGCGGAGATCCAGGGTCGCGTCGAAGGCTGGCCCGCCGGCCTCTACCTGGCGGCGCTGGCGCTACGGGCCCAGCGTGAGCACGGCGCCGGCCCGCTCGAGTTCGACGGCGCCGACCGCACCGTTGGTGATTACCTTCGCGAGGAGGTGCTTTCGGGCCAATCGCGCGACGACCTCGAGCTGCTCAGGCAAGCCTCGGCCCTGAACCGGACGTGCGCCGCTCTGTGCGACGCCGCCCTTGGCGCGGACGGATCCGAAGAGCGGCTGGAGCGGCTCGCGGGGTCCGATCTCCTCGCTCCCTCCGTCGGCCTGCCGCCGTGCGGTGTCGCGGGGAGGCGGTGCTACCGCCCGAACCCCATGGTCCGCGACGCGCTCAGGTCCGAGCTCGAGCGCCATGACCCGGAGCTGCTCGCAGAGCTCCGCCGCCGCGCGTCGCTCTGGTCGGCGGCGAACGGACGGCCCTACGGCGCGCTCGAGTATGCGGTCGCCGCCGGCGACCGCCAGCGGGTGATCTCGCTGCTCGAGACCGACGAGCCGCGCCCGGCCGACGCCGCGGGCGTCGGCGTGCTCGAGGGGTGCTTCGATCTGCTCGACGACGGGCGCTCGCTCGAGCGCCATCCGGCGGTGGCCATGCTCGGCGCGCGGATCCACGCCGTCGCCGGGCGGGCCGAGGAGGCCGAGAGGTTCGCCCGGCTTGCCGAACGAGGCTTCCGGCAGGCCTCGCCGCAGTCCGAGCCGCTCGCTCCGGCCCTCTCGGTGACGCGCGCGGCGATGTGCCGCGACGGCATCGCGACGATGCGCGCCGACGCGACGCTCGCGGTGAGAGCGAGCGCCGAAGGGACGGGCTGGCACGCGGAAGCGCTCTTCCTGCTCGGCATCGCCGAGCTGCTCGGCGGCGCGCCCGAGGCTGCGGCTGCTCTCTTCGAGGAGGCCGCTACGGCCGCAGCCACCTCCGGCGTCCCCGACGTCGAGAGCGCCGCGTGCGCGGAGCTGTCGCTCCTGGCCGCCTCGGCGGGTTACTGGGCCCAGGCGCGCGCCCTGGCCCTCCGGGCGCGCGGCGCGGCGGTCGACTCGGGCCTCGAGCCGCCCCCGCCGACGAGCGCGCTCGCCTGGATCGCGGCGGCCCGAAGCGCCGCTCACACGGGCGACCGCCGCGGGTGCAGCCGCGAGCTCGAGCGGGCGCATGCACTGCTCCCACGGGTCAACCGGGCACTTCCCTGGCTCGCCGCCCAGGTGAGGATCGAGCTCGCGCGCGTCCATCAGGCGCTGGCGGAGCCCGCGCTCGCAGCGGAGCTCCTCGACCACGTCGACGATCTCCTCGCACGCGGTTCCGGTCTCGGGACGATTGCTGCTCAGGCAACCGCCCTCCGCGACCGGATCGCAGCGGCCGAGGACCCTCTCTCCGGCTGGCCGGCAACCCTGACCCGCGCCGAACGGAAGCTCCTGCCGCTGCTCACGACTCACCTCACCTTCCGGGAGATCGCCGCGAGCCTCGACGTCTCCCGCAACACGGTGAAATCGCAGGCGATCTCGGTGTACCGCAAGCTCCAGGTGTCGTCGCGCGGCGACGCCATCGACGCGGCCGTCGAGCTCGGGCTGATCGAGGCTCAGCGTCCCCCGGGTCGATCCCGCAGCGCGGGCGCCATCGCGCCGGCAGGAGCACCGAGATGAGCACGCCTCTCGTGGCACGTACCGCGCTCGTCAACCGGCTTCGCGCGTCGACCTCGACGACGGTTGTGACAGTCGTCGCTCCGGGGGGCTACGGCAAGACCCGCCTGCTCGAGGAATGGTCGCGTCGAGACGGGCGGCCGTTTGCCTGGGTTCCGATCGGCGACCCAGTGTCGCCCGGGGCGGCCGACGACGACCCGAGGCCGCTCGTCCCGGGGATCGCGGACACCCTTGCGGCGGCGCCGGCCGGGATCGTGATCGTCCTCGACGACGTGCACCGCCTGACCGGGCCGCGCAGCCTGAAGGCACTCGCAGCGCTGATCGGCTCGATCGCGCCGGGAGCCCAGATCGTCCTCGCAGGGCGCGGGCTCCCGGAGCTTCCGCTCGCCCGGTTGCGGGTGGCACGACGGCTCACCGAGATCGGCGTCGACGACCTGCGGCTCAGCGACAGGGAGGCCCGCACCCTCGTACGCCACGCGAGGCTCGGCCTCCCGGCCACCGAGATCGACGACCTCAACCGGCAGGCGGAGGGATGGCCCGCCTGCCTGGAGCTGACCGCGCTCGCCGCGGCCGTCGAGCGCGGATCGCCCCCGGGGCGGGGCGTCGGCGTCTCAGGCACGCCGGGGCTCGACGTCTTCTTTCGCCGGGAGCTCGTCGGGCCGCTCTCGGACGAGGACGCGAGGTTCCTCCGCTGCACCTCGATCCTCGAGCGCCTGAGCGGCCCGGTCTGCGATGCGATGCTCGGGCTCACCGGCTCGGCCGAGCGGCTCGAGCGGCTCGAGCGGTCGAGCCTGCTCCTCCCGCTCGATCGGCGGCGCGGTGGTTACCGGCTCCATCCGCTCGCTCGCCGGTGGCTCGCACTGGAGCTCGAACGGTCGGAGCCGCCGGAGCTTGTCGCAACCCTCCATCGCCGCGCCGGCGAGTGGCTCGCCGCCCACGGCGAGATCCCGGCTGCGATCGACTGCCTTGCCGCAGCGGGCGACATTGCGCGCCTGATCGCGCTGCTGGGGCGGTTTGCCGCTCCCCTCTGGCAGAGCGGCGACGCCCCGGCGATCGAGCACTGGCTCGCGTGCCTCGACGAGCCCGCGATCCTCGACCACCATCCCGAGGTTGCCGTGTACGGCACCCTCGCCTACCTCGCGCTCGGGAGGCCCGAAGACGCCGACCGCCTCGCCGACGCGGCCGAGCACAGCTCCTACGACGGCCCGATGCCGGACGGCAGCGCGTCTCCCGACCCCTGGCGGGCAGTCGTTCGGGCTCTCCTCTGTCGGAACGGGAACAAGCGGATGGCGAAGGATGCCGCCCAGGCCATCGCCGCGCTGCCATCCGACAGCCTGCTCCTGCCGGCGGCGCAGCTCGCGCTCGGAGCCGCTCGCCTGCTGGCCGGCCGCGAAGCCGCCGCCGACGCCGCGTTCGCCGCCGCGGCCGAGTCGGCCGAGTCGCACCGCATCGCCTCGGTGGCGAGCTGTGCGCTCGCCGAGCGCGCGCTGATCTCGGCCGACAGGGGAAGCTCGGAGCAGTCGAGCGAGCTGATCGCCCACGCGGTGATGCTCCTCGAGGAGGCCGGGCTCGCCGGGTATCCGCAGGCGGCCTTCGTGTACGCCGCGGCCGCACGCGCCTCGCTCCGCCGGGGCGACTGGGGAGCCGCGCGCACCGAGCTCGAGCACGCCTCGCGCGTTCTTCCGGGCCTGAGCTATGCCGAGCCCTGGCTCGCGGTCCAGGCGCGGCTCGAGCTGATGCATGCCCACATCGCCCTCGCGGAGACGGCGGCCTGCGTGGCCCTCGCAGCCGAGGTCGACCAGATCCTGGCCCTGCGGCCCGGCCTCGGCATCCTGGTCGAGCAGGCGGCCGAGGTTCGGCGCACGCTCGATCGCAAGGAGCTCTCCCGCCGGGCCGGGGCCGGCGCAGCGAGCCTGACGCCCGCCGAGCTCCGGCTGCTGCCGTTCCTCGCCACGCACCTGTCCTTCCGGGAGATCGCCGACGAGCTGATCGTCTCGCGGAACACCGTGAAGACCCAGGCGATCTCGGTCTACCGCAAGCTCGATGTCTCGTCGCGTGGCGAGGCCATCCGGCGTGCGGTCGAGACGGGGCTCGCGGTCGGTCCGGCCGCCGTGGTCACGGCGCGGCCAAGCAAGAGCTCGAGCCCGGCCTAGAGGCCCGTCTCGACCACGACCCGGCCGCCACGCGCGGCCGCGACGAGAGCGTCGTGGTCGCGCTCGTTGACGTCGGCGTACGCGGCCGCGAACTCTGCGATCGCCTGGTCGAACGCCTCGCCCTTGCCGAGATACTCGGCGATCGCGACGCGGTCGCCCGAGCGGGCGTGGGCGCGGGCGAGCGTCCAGCCGCACGCCTGCCCGTAGGTGACAAGGCCGCGGGGAAGGATCATGTCGATGTCGACCGACGTCTTCCAGTCCCAGAGCTGGCGGACGTAGAAGTCGCGCCGATGGCCGTCGATCCCGGTCATGCGATGCCAGCCGAGAAAGATGTCCCCCACGGCCTGCATCAACCGCTGCCCGGCGACGACACGCTGGCCGTGATTGCTGAAGCCGCTTCGCCCCAGATACGGCTCGAGCACGGACTGCTCGGACTCCTTGATCTGGAGAAAGAGCGGATCGCCGGCGTCCTTGCCGAGCAGAAGCACGATCCAGCAGCGCGTACCGACGCTGCCGACACCGACGACCTTGCGCGCCAGATCGACGAACCGGAACTCCTCGAGCAGCCGCCGACGGTCGTCCTGCAGCGTCCTGCGGTAATCGCGGAACACCGATCGGACGACCGACGCGAGTGCGTCGCGGTCGGGGATCCCCTCGACCAGCTCGTCGATCGGCACGATCAGCGGCGGGTCGGAGAGGATCCGCGGCTGACCGTCCACCAAATGCGTGAGCTTCCGGAATGCGCGCATGCTGTCGCGAGTCCGCGCCTTCGCCGTCAGCAGCTCGAGCTGCTTCGCCTGTGTGTCGGCGCGCTCGGCACGGAGCCTCGCCTGAACGTCCGTCGTGCTGAAGCGCGCATACCAGACGTCCATGTTCCCGAGCGATGCGAACTGGCGCATCGCCTCGCGGTAGCCGCGGACAGCGGCAAGGACCGCCCTACGCCGGTCGGCGTCGCCGAAGTTGCGCTCGCGCGCGGCAATCTCGAAGCTGGCTGCGAGCCGCTTGACGTCCCATTCGAACGGGCCGGGAAGCGTCTCGTCGAAGTCGTTCAGGTCGAAGACGAGATCGCGCTCGGGCGAGGCGAAGCCGCCGAAGTTGGCGAGGTGCGCATCGCCGCAGAGCTGGACGTCGAGGCCGCTTCGCGGCAGGCCTCCGAGGTCGTGCGCCATCACCGCGGCACCACCGCGGTAGAAGGTGAACGGCGATACGAGCATCCGCCCGTAGCGGATCGGCAGCAGCTCCGGGACGCGCGTGACGGCCTGGGCTGCGAGCAGCCCGAGCGGGTCCCGCTCGGGTGCCGCGAGCGTCGCATGCTCCCCGCGCGGGCAGCCGGACCGGGCCGCCCGCCCGTGCGCGGCGCGCTCGGCGACGCTGCGGTGGGCGACCTTCGTCGTCGCGAGGGGTATGCCGGTCTCGGGCTCCAGCCGCTCGTCCGTCCCGCTTGCCATCTCACCCGCATTCTCGCTGATCACGGCCGGCCCGATGGTCAGCGCTGCGGCGGAGCCTCCCGCGGGGCGTAGCGCGCGACGAGCCGGCAGGATCCCTCGCGCAGCGATGACCAGGCCGACGGAACGTCGAACGTGGCGAGCGCTGCGGTCGGAAGCCGCACGAGGCTTCCGTCGGCGTCGAGGCGCGAGGCGAGGTCCTCGAGGCCCGGGTTGTGCCCGACCATCAGCACCGAGGCGACCCCGGGCGGAACCTCGCGCAGCCGGGCCAGCAGCTGCGCCGACCCGGCCGCGTAGAGCCCGTGCTCGATCCGGATCTCGGTCTCGGACTCGAGGGCGGGAAGGAGCCGGGCGAGCGTCTCACGGGCGCGGCGGGCCGACGAGCAGAGCACCAGTTCCGGCTCGATGCCCTCCCGTCGCAGATGCTCGCCGAGCGCCGAGCTGTTCCGCCGGCCCCGGGGAGCAAGCGGCCGGTCGTGGTCCTCGAGCTCCGGATCGTCCCAGCTCGACTTCGCGTGGCGCAGCAGGTAGAGGGCTTTCGTCGCGGCCATAGCACCCTATGATCGCGGCTTCACGCCCGCGGCGAGACCCGACGTGCCCCATGTTCCCCGCCCACCGCACGAGCTCGATGAGCTCCGTCGTTCGCGCCGGCTCGCCGAGCTCCGCGACGCGCACCGCTATGTCGGCGTGCTCGGGCTGATCGTGGCGCTGTTCGTGTTCGCGGCGCTCGCGCCGACCACATCGTGGGCGCTCAGCCTGATCGTCGTCGTCCAGGGGATCACGCTGGCCCTCGCGCTCTGGACCGGCGGTCGCCGGGGCACCGTTCTCCGGGCCGAGTTCCTCGTGATCCTCGTCTCGCTGATCGTCGCCGCGGTCGAGCTGGCGGCATCCGGCGACAAGCACGTCTATGCCTGGGTGTCGCTGTACTCGGCGGTGTTGACGATCGGGACGATCATCGTCATCGGTCGCGGGGTCGCGCGGCAGGGCTCGGTGAACTCGCAGTCGGTCACCGGTGCCATCGGCGTCTACCTGCTGATCGGGATGTTCTTCGTGTTCATCTACGGTGCTTGCTACTACCTCGGAGCAGCCCCGTTCTTCGCCCAGACCGAGGACGGGACGCGCTCGTTGTTCCTCTACTTCAGCTACGTCACGCTGGCAACGCTCGGGTACGGCGACTACACCCCGGCAACGCAGATCGGCCGCACGCTGGCGGTGGTCGAAGCGCTCGTCGGGCAGCTGTACCTGGTCACGGTGGTGGCCGTCCTCGTCTCGCAGTTCGGGCGGCCTCGTGGAGGTAGCGTTCGGGAGCGCGATTCGGTCTGAAGCCTCACCCGTCGGGCAGCAAGCTCTAATCCCGATCGGATGATGCGAACCGGATCGGGCGCCGTAATGCTTGCTGCAAACGACTTGAAGAAATGCCCGCGAAACGGCGTCCGGGCGATCCGGCGGACGTCATGGGCCCCCGAGCGAACGAAAGGAGCAATATGGCAATCGGACCTGTCCAGCTCATCGTCCTGGGCTTTTCGGAGCCCGACTTCCACGGTGAGATCATCACGGAGCTCGAGAAGCTCCACGACAGCGGCACCGTCCGCGTGATCGACTCCCTCGTGGTCTACAAGGACGCGGAGGGAGAGCTCGAGGTGGAGCACCTGAGCAACCTCACGCGGGACGAGGCGGTCGAGCTCGGGACGAAGATCGGCGCCCTGATCGGCCTCGGAATCGACGGCGAGGAGGGCCTGGAGGCCGGAGCCGAGGCCGGTGCCGAGATCGCCGCCGAGGAGGGCGTCCACTTCTTCGGCGAGGACTGGGACGTCCTCGACGACATCCCGAATGACAGCGCGGCAGCGCTGATCCTGATCGAGCACCACTGGGCCGTGCCGCTCCGCGACGCGGTCCTGCATGCCGGCGGCTTCCGGATCTCCGACGGCTTCATCAGCCCGCTCGACCTGGTCGAGATCGGCCTGCTCGCCTCGGAGGATGTCGACAAGCACCTGGCCGGCAAATCTGCCGCCGCGTCCGCCAGTTGACGAACGACCACCACGATCGCTTGGAGGAAGAGAATGTTCGGAGCTCGTAGAGTCGCCCGGCGGACCTCCCGCCGTGTCGCACGCCGTCGCTAGCAGCACGCGACGCTCGACGCCTCATCCGCGCGCCGGCTCGGCCTGCGTGCGGGTGAGGCGTCTCGAGTTCAGCGGGGTGAGGGGGTTGCCTTCGCCGCGCTCGTCCAGTCGGCGGCTCGTCCGGCCGGCGCCGGATTCATCCGATCCGGGTGATACGAACGACCGCAGAGCGTGCTGTAGTAGCCGCCAGCGAGTCCGTAGCCCGCCACGACAACCTTCGAGAGGGGACCCCCAAATCATGAGCCTGATCGCCGATAGCTATCCGTTCCTCGACATCATGTGGACGATGTTCATCTTCTTCGCCTGGGTGATCTGGGTCGCGTTCGTGATCTTCATCCTGGTCGACAACTTCCGCCGTCATGACCACTCGGGACTTGCGAAGGCCGGCTGGTTCCTTTTGATCTTCTTCGTCCCGATCATCGGGGCGCTGATCTACATCATCGCCCGCCCGCCGATGGAGCCGGCGGGCGCCTAGCAGGCTCGAGACATCCTTGCGGGGCGCCGGGTATTCGGGCCCGGCGGCCTCGTGCTACCCGTGGGCGATCGAGTCGGCGTCGTGCATCGGCTCCGCGGCTGGACCGCTCGCGCGGTCCAGCCGGCGGGGCCGCCGAACGGCACGTTTCGGATCGGGCCACGCCTTTCTGCCGGCCTGCTCGAGCTTGCGCCAGGCGCCGGGCCAGCGCTCGAACGCAAGACCGCGCTCCGCCCGCTCGCGCTCGATCAGCCGTCCGATCGCCACCGCCCGCGCGGGTGTCGTCACCTCCCCGACGAGCTCGCGCAGCTCGATCTCCGCGACGGTCGCGTCCTGGCTCGCGCCGAGGACATCCTGGAGCGCCTTGGCGCGGTCGACGACCGGCCGCAGCGACTGGTCGCCGGCCTTCCTGGCCCGCTCGGCCGCGTACCGGATCCGCTTGGCACGCTTGCGCAGCTCGTGCAGAGTCGTCTCGTCGGGAGCAGGCCCGGCGCGTCGGATCTCCTCGCGGAGCTTCCGGAACTGGCTGGCAGCGATCGCGGCGGGCTCCTCACCCGTCTCGGCCGGCCCGGCTGCCACCTGGGCAAGCGCGTCGAGCAGCGCGAGGTAGCGAGGAGAGTCGAGCGCCGCCATGAGCTCCGCCCGGGCCCTCGCTCGGCGCCGGGCAAGCCGTGCAAGCACGGGTCGAAACGCAGCTCGCTCCTCCGGCTCGAGGACGGACGACTCCTCGCGGAGATGTGCGGTGAGCACGTCGAGGTCGCGCACGGCGCCCAGAGCGCCCCCGATCCAGCCGAGCTCCGTCTTCAACGGCTCGTCGCGCAGAGCCGCACGCAACCGTCTGATCGCTACGCGGTGGGCGTGGAGATGCTCCGGATCGACTCCAAGACGGGTCCCGGGATCGTTCGTGAGGATGTCGTCGAGCTGCTCCGCAAACCATGCTCCGGGCTCCCTGGGGCGCGGGACGGCGAGGCCGGGCGCGATTGGCGAGCGCGCTCTCCGGCGCGCCGGCCCGGCCCCTGCCTCGACGAGCCGTGCGACGATCTCGTCCCTCGCTCCCTGCACGCCGTCGAGTAGGTCGACCCGGACGACGGCGAAGTCGGCGGCACCCGGTTCGCCGTCGAGTACCTCGACGCGGTCGTGGGAGACACGAACGTGCGACGCGCCGACCGCACAGGCGATCGTCGTGCGATGGGTGCGAATGGTCGCGGCCGGGACGAGCCGGGTGCGCTGGAGGTGGGCGGCCAGCACAACGAGGAACCCGGCCGGGACAGTTGCAGTCGAGACAGCTTCCTCGAGCTCGATCCGTCCTTCCTCGGCCGGCAGCTCGAGCCGCCAACTGCTCGCCGGGCCCTCCTGCCGGCGGCGGAGCGAGATCGAGGAGCGGGTCAGCGATCCCGCCGGCGTGTCGTAGTAGGTCGAGATGAGGACGCGCCTCGGCTCGGGGAGCCCGCGGAGCGACGCCGGCAGCCGAAAATCCGGGTCGGCGTCGAGCTCGATCGTCTTCTTGGCCGCTGCGGTCAAGCGAGGAACGATGCCTGAGGCGGCGGCGCTTTGCGTCGTCATCGTGGAGTTGATCCGCCCGAGGCTCGCGGGCCGGTCATCCGGTTCGGGTGATGCCCGGGAACAGGCCCGGTGTGAGGCTATCGAGGCCGGGTTCGCCGGCGGACCAGACCGGATGGAGGTGGCACGATGACCGAGCGGACGAGCTTCACGGCCGAGGAGGCGCGGCAGGTCGGAACGGAGATCGGGATCGATTGGGGCACGGCGCCGTTCGACGTCGAGCAGTTCCGCATGGGCATGGACGTCGAGCTCGAGCACGGGCTCCACGACCTGATGACGAATGTCACCGAGAGTGACCCGCTCGTGACCGGGAAGATTGCGCTTGCCCACCTGAACGAGTTCCCCGACTACTACACCCGTCTCGCCCGGATGGAGTCGGAGGCCGAGGCGGAGCTGAAGGCAGCACAGGTCGACTGATACCCGGGAGGGGTATACTCGGGCCTATGGCGGCAACGCGGACGGCTTCAGAGGCGCGAGACGTCAGCCTCGAGCTCGAGGGGATGAGCTGCGCCTCGTGCGCCTCGTCGATCGAGCGCCGGCTGAATGCTCTCGACGGCGTCGAGGCCACCGTCAACCTCGCGACCTCCCGGGCGACGGTTCATTGCGAGCCGCCGCTGCCGGTCGAGGAGCTCGTGGCGGCGGTGGAATCCCTCGGCTACGGCGCGCGGCCTGCGCGCCCGCGCATCGGCGGCGCGTCCGAGCACGGGGGCCACGAGCACCATGATGAGCGGCTCGACGTGCTCAGGAGGCGACTCGTGCTCGCGGCGGTGCTCTCGCTGCCGGTGGCTCTGCTCGCGATGGTGCCGGCACTCGAGCTCTCCGGCTGGGAGTGGGTCGCGCTCGCGCTCTCGACGCCGGTGGTCTTCTACGCGGGCCTCGGCTTCCACCGCCTCGCCTGGCGCAGCGCCCGACATGGAGCGGCGACCATGGACACGCTGATCTCGCTGGGCACGCTCGCCGCGTGGGCCTGGTCGACCGTCGTGCTCGTCGGCGGGATCGATGCCGACACCTACTTCGAGGTCGCCGCGGCGGTGACGACGCTGGTCCTGCTCGGCCGTTATCTCGAGGTCCGGGCGAAGGGCCGTGCGTCGGACGCGATTCGCAGGCTGCTCGAGCTCGGTGCGCGCGAGGCGGTGGTTCTCGCCGACGGCCGCGAGGAGCAGGTGCCGGCCGGGGAGCTGCGCGTGGGCGACGTCTTCGTCGTGCGACCGGGTGAGAAGGTGGCGACCGACGGCCTCGTCCTGGAGGGCGAGTCGGCCGTCGACACCTCGATGCTGACCGGCGAGCCCGTCGCGGTCGAGGTCGCGGCCGGCAGCGAGGTGACGGGCGCGACCGTCAACGGCTACGGCCGGCTCGTCGTGCGTGCGACGCGGGTCGGCGCCGATACCGCGCTCGCGCGGATCGCGAGCCTTGTCGATGCGGCCCAGTCGGGCAAGGCCCCCGTCCAGCGGCTCGCCGACCGCATCTCGGCGGTGTTCGTGCCGGTGGTGATCCTGCTCTCGGCGGCGACCCTGGCCGGCTGGCTGCTCTCGGGTGCCTCGGCCGGTGACGCGTTCACCGCCGCGGTCGCCGTGCTGATCATCGCGTGCCCCTGCGCGCTCGGGCTCGCGACCCCGGTCGCGCTGATGGTCGGCACGGGGCGCGGCGCCCAGCTCGGCGTTCTGATCAGGGGCCCGCAGGTGCTCGAGCAAACGCGGAGTATCGACACGATCGTCCTCGACAAGACCGGCACGATCACCGAAGGGGCGATGGAGCTCGCCGGCGTCGCCCCGCTGAACGGCGCGACCCGCGCCGAGGTGCTCCGCCTCGCCGGGGCGGTCGAGGCGGCCTCGGAGCACCCGATCGCCGGCGCCGTCGCGCGCGCCGCGCGCGCCGAGGTCGGCGAGCTGCCGCAGGTCACGAACTTTCGCAACGAGCCGGGGGTCGGCGTCAGCGGCATCGTCGAGGGCCGTCGGGTCTCCGTCGGACTGGGCGACGGGCGGGTTCTCGTCGAGTGGGACGGCGAGCCGCGCGCGGCGCTCGAGCTGCGCGATGCGGTGAAGCCCACGAGTGCCGAGGCGATCCGGGAGCTGAAGGCGCTCGGGTTGACCCCGGTGATGCTCACCGGCGACACGGCCGAGCGCGCGGAGGCGGTCGCCTCCGAGGTGGGGATCGAGCGCACGCTGGCCGGGGTGGGCCCCGAGGGCAAGGCGCGCGCGATCGAGCGGCTGCAGCTCGAGGGCCGCGCCGTCGCGATGGTGGGCGACGGGATCAACGACGCGCCCGCCCTCGCACTGGCCGACCTCGGGATCGCGATCGGTACCGGCACGGACATCGCGATCGAGGCCTCGGACCTGACGCTCGTCTCGGGCGACCTGCGGGCCGCCGTCGACGCGATCCGGCTCGCCCGCCGGACGCTGCGAACGATCAAGGGCAACCTGTTCTGGGCGTTCGCCTACAACGTCGCCGCGATCCCGCTCGCGGTCGCCGGGCTCCTGAGCCCGATCATCGCCGCGGCGGCGATGGCCGGGTCGAGCCTGTTCGTGGTCGGGAACAGCCTGCGGCTGCGTCGGTTCGAGAGCGTGCGCCGCGCGGAGGGCAAGTGAGCGATCAGGCGATCGCGCGACCCGGGTATGCAGACGACAAGGCGGCCCTCGTCAAGCGCCTGCACCGGATCGAGGGACAGGTGCGGGGCATCGAGCGGATGGTCGAGGACGACCGCTACTGCATCGACATCCTCACCCAGATCTCCGCCGTGTCGACCGCGCTCGAGTCGCTCGCCCTCAGGATCCTCGAGGAGCACGTGAGCCACTGTGTCGCAGGCGCGCTGGCCTCGGGCGACGAGGCGGAGACCGCGAGGAAGACGGCAGAGCTGCTGGAGGCGGTGCAGCGGTTCACGAAGATCCGCTGAGCCGGCGCCTCAGTCGAGGCGCGGGCTGCTGAAGCGACGCTCTCCGGTATCGGGATCGCGGTAGTGATCCTTGTGGCGGGCATACGGCGTGACCGCGAAGATCGAGTACGCGACGAGCCCGAGCACCGTGAAGACGAACACCATTGCGATGACGAGGAAGATCATGTTCATTGTCGGCCTCCTTTGCTCCGAAGGCTCGCAGCGGCGGAGCGCCGGCGGATCCGTGCCGCCGCTGATCGTCTCTCAGTGCTTTCCCGCGTGACGAGTCGCTCTCGGGCCCTCCCGTGCCCACGATCGTCTCCGTCTCCGTCGTCGGCAAACGGCGGACGCCGACTCTGAGCCCTGCCGGTAAGCGACTCGGCACGTCCGTTTGGGAAGTGGCCACTCGAGCCATGCCCCGTGACCGAGGAGCAAGGGACAGTCACCGTCACGGAAGTGTCACGGCGGCGTGCCGGGAATGCGGCGAAGCTTGCGTCGATGCGGGGTTCCCGGCCGCCGCTACGGCCCGGTTCGGGGACAGGCACCGTCACCGGACCGTGTACCGGGGCCCGCGGGCGGGGCCGAGACCGGGCCCCCGGGCGGGCTTCGCCGCTTGCCCGTCGCCGATCGGCGATCGGCGCTTACGCCACGGGCTGGACGGGATGCTCGACGTCGAGGACGCCGGAGGCGATCGCGTAGCGCACGATCTCGGCGCGGCTCTTCAGCCCTAGCTTCTGCATGATCCGCGCGCGGTGGGTCTCCGCGGTCCTGATCGAGATGAAGAGCGTCGTCGCGATCTCGTGATTGGTGTGGCCGAGGGCGAGGAGCCGCAGCACCTCGTGCTCGCGCTCGGAAAGCGGATCCGACACGGCCCGGTGCTCCGCGGCCACCTCGGCGGCGGCAAGGCGAGCTCCGAGCAGGGGATACAGATAGCGGCGCCCGTCGGCCACGTCGCGAATCGCCTGAACGAGCTCCGAGTCGGCGGCCTCCTTCAGCAGGTACCCGTTGCCGCCGGCGGTGAAGGCTTGCCGCACGTAGGCCGGATCGTCCTGCATCGAGAGCACGAGGATCCGGGTCCCGGGCGAGGCTTCCTTGATGTCGGCCAGCGCGTCGATGCCGCTGCGGCCCGGTAGGACGACGTCGAGCAACAGCACGTCCGGCTCCGTCTCCCGCACGACGGCGACCGCCTCGTCGCCGTCGGCCGCGACGCCTACCACCTCGAGATCCGGTTCCGTCTCGAGCAGCCGGCGCAAGCCGGAGCGCACAAGTGCATGGTCGTCGCAGATGACGATGCGGACGGAGCTCATCCAGCCAGTGTGTCCCCGGGCCGTCGCGTCCGAACCGGGGTTCGCCACAGGGCCCCTGCGGCTTACTACTGAGGCGGGATCGAGGCTCTAGGCCGGAAGCTCGACGACCAGGGTCGTTCCGGCTCCGGACGAGGAGTCGACCTGCAAGCGCCCGCCGAGCAGCAGGATCCGTTCCCGGATCCCCACCAGTCCGAGCGCGCCCTCGCGAACCTTCCCCGGGTCGAACCCGACGCCGTCGTCCTCGATCACGGCGCGGACCGAGTCGCCCGTCGAGGTGACGATGATGCTCACCGAGGCTGCGCGGGCGTGCTTGACGACGTTCGTCAGCGCCTCCTGGACGATCCGGTAGAGCGCCGTCTCCTGCTCGGCCGGCAACGCGACCGTCGAGCGGACGTTGAGCTGGATGTCGATCCCGCTGCGCTCGCCGACCATGCTCGTGAGCCGCTCGAGTGCCGAGGCGAGCCCGAAGTCGTCGAGCGCAGGCGGGCGCAGCTCGACGGTCAGGCGGCGGACGTCGTCGAGCGCCGAGCCGACGAGCTCGCGGATCAACGCGATCGGCTCCGGCCCGACCTGCCGCTCGAGTGTCTTGAGCCCGAGCAGGATCGATGCCAGCGCCTGGCCCGTCTCGTCGTGCAGCTCGCGCGCGAGCCGCTTGCGCTCGATCTCCTGGCCCTCGAGCAGCGACTTCACCGCCTCGCGGCCCACGCGCTCGGACAGCTCGACGGCGACGGCGGCGCGGTTGGCGAAGGCCTGGGCGATCCGCATGTCGGCGTCGGAGAAGCGCGGATCGGGCCCTCGCCGGTCGAACGCGGCGATGACGCCGACGCCTCTACCGCGGATGATCAGCGGGACGTAGAGCGCAGCGGTGGCCTCGACGACGCGGGGCGCGGTCTGGTCGACCTCCGGATCGTCGATCAGAGAGTCGATCCGCTCCGGGCGCTGCCGGGCGAGCGTGCGGCCCGCCTTCGACCCCGCCACCTCGAGCTTGAGCCCGTGGAGCTCGGCCGCGCCCTCGCCGCTCGCCGCTTCGATCGTGATCGCCGAGCCGTCCTGCGTCGGGAGCCCGATGAGGACGCTCTTGGCGTCGATGAGCTCGCGCAGCCGCTCGGCTGCGAGCTCGAAGAGCTGCCCCACGTCGGGCTCGCCGACGAGCGCCTCCGACACCTCGCCGAGCGACTCGAGCTGCCGGGCCCAGAGGCGCGAGGCCTCGTAGAGACGCGCGTTCTCGATCGCGACTGCGGCCTGAGCCGCAAGCAGCCGAACGATCTCCTCGTCCTGGTCGGAGAACTCCTCCCCCTCGGCCTTCTCGGTCAGGTACAGGTTCCCGAACGCCGCGCCGCGCAGCATGATCGGCACGCCGAGGAACGCACTCATCGCCGGATGGCCCGGCGGGAACCCGACCGAGCGTGGATCGTGGGACAGGTCGGCCAGCCGCAGCGGCTCGCGGTCGCGGATCAGCACTCCGAGGATGCCGCGGCCGCGCGGCAGATCGCCGATCGTCGCCTGCGTGGCGTCGTCCACGCCGACGGTGATGAACTGCTCGAGCCCCGTCCCGAGCCGGTCGATCACCCCGAGCGCGCCGTAGCGCGCGCCGGTCAGCTCGACCGCGGTCTCGATGAGGCGCCGCAGCACCACCTCGAGCGAGAGCTCGGAGCTGAGTGCGATCCCGATCTCGACGAGCCGGCGCAGCTGCTTCGGTGAGGTGGACTCCAGGTCACCCCCCTCGGGTCGCTGGACTGGTGATGCCATGCCCGGCCATGCGCTCATGCGAATACTCCCTGACGTTCGAGCCGCCAGCGAGGGAACCGCGGGACCGGGCGACGACCCTTCTAGTTGCCCCGAAGGCAGACATGCTCCACGGCGTGAAGCCTTTGTACCCTACCGCCGGGGCCGTTGCCAGGGGGAAATCGGCCCGTACCGGGCTAGCCGTCCGTGCTCTCCCGAGCCTGCTGGCCCGGCACGACCACGACCGGGCACGGTGCGTGATGGACGACCTGCTGGCTCACCGATCCGAGCAGCAGCCCGCGGAAGCCGCCGAGGCCGCGGGAGCCCACGACGAGGAGGTCGGCGCCCGTCGCCTCGGCACAGAGCGACTCGGCGGCCTGGCCCTCGCGGAGGACGGGCGTCACCGCCAGGCCGGAGTCGGCCAGGCCCGCCTCGGCGAGCGTCTCGTCGAGGGCGGCCTGGGCGAGCTTTCTGTACTCGTCGATGTCGACCGCGGTCGCGGACCAGCCCGACCCATAGACGCCGGAGGGAACGTGCCAGGCGCTGACGACCTTGAGCGCGGCTCCCCTGATGCGAGCCTCTTCGACGGCGAAGTGCAGCGCCTCGATCGAGCCCGGCGAGCCGTCGATGCCGACGACGACGGTCACGGTCTCTGCTTCTGTTCGTATCTCCGGCTCGTCATGGTGAAGTGTCGCCGCCGGCAGCCGGGCGCGCACCGCCGGGGCAATCGACATGCTTCTCGTCGTGGACGCTATCCACACCGAGCTGCTGACGAAGCGGTACGGGTCGACGCTCGCGCTCGATGCCCTCGATTTGTCGGTGTCGGAGGGCGAGGTGTATGGGTACCTCGGCCCCAACGGCGCGGGCAAGACGACGACGATCAGGCTGCTGCTCGGCCTCCACCGTGCCAGCTCCGGACGCGCCGAGATCTTCGGCATCGACGCCTGGGGCGACCCCGTCGCGGCTCACCGCCGCCTGGCGTACGTGGCGGGCGAGCCGTTTCTCTGGCCGGCGCTGACCGGCGCCGAGACGCTTGCGTACCTGGCGCGTCTCCGGGGAGGAGCCGACGAGAGCTACCGGGACGTTCTCGTCGAGCGCTTCCGGCTCGAGACCGCGAAGAAGGTCCGCGCCCTGTCCAAGGGAAACCGGCAGAAGGTGCAGCTCGTTGCGGCGTTCGCGAGCCGTGCCGACCTGCTCGTCCTCGACGAGCCGACGAGCGGGCTCGACCCCCTGATGGAGGTGGCCTTCCGGGACACCGTGCACGAGGCTCGCGAGCGCGGCCAGACGGTCTTCCTCTCCTCGCACATCCTGAGCGAGGTCGAGGCGCTCTGCGACCGTGTCGGGATCCTTCGCGACGGCAGGCTCGTCGACCAGGGGACGCTGGCCGAGCTCCGGCATCTCTCGGCCCAGACCGTCGAGGTGACCTTCGCCGGGCCGGCACCTTCGGTCGGCGAGATTCCGGGCGTGCGAGCGATCGCGGCCGGTGCAAACGCGCTTCGCTTCGAGGTCACCGGGGAGATCCAGCCGCTCCTCGCCGCGCTCGCGGCCCAGCCGGTCATGACGCTGACGAGCCGCGAGCCCTCGCTCGAGGAGATCTTCCTGCATCACTACGACGGCAGCGGCGGGCATGAGCCCGGGTAGTCCTTCCGTCGCCCTCGCCCGCCGGCTGGTCGCCGACTCGCTCCTTCGCACGGTCTCGTTCGCGCTCCTCTTCGCCCTGCTCGGCCTCTCGATCGTGGTCGGCTACCGGCACACGTACCCGACCGAGGCGGCTCGGATCGAGTTCGCGCGGAGCTTCGGCGTCAACAAGGCGGTGCAGCTCTTCTACGGGGTGCCGCGCAACCTGCTGAGCGTCGGCGGCTATGCGTCGTGGCGGCTTGCCGGCCTCGGGACGGTCATCGCCGCGGTCTGGGCGCTCCTTGTGTCGACCCGGGCCTTTCGCGGCGACGAGGACACGGGGCGCCAGGAGCTCGTTCTCGCCGGGGTGGTGACGAGGCGCGGCGCCTATGTCGCGGTCGTGGTCTCGCTCGCTGCCGGTGCAGCGATCCTCTGGGCCGGGACCTTCGCCGGCCTGGCCGGTGCGCGGCTCCCGGCCGGAGGAGCCGCCTACCTGGCGCTCGTCACCGTCTCGCCGGCGCTCGTGTTCGCGGGTGTGGGTGCTCTCGCGAGCCAGCTCGCCTCGAGCCGCCGGCTTGCCCTCGAGCTCGGGACGGCCGTCCTCGCCCTCTCGTTCCTGCTGCGCGTCGTCGCCGACATCGGCGGCGTCGGCGCCCTCCGCTGGCTCACGCCGCTCGGATGGACCGAGGAGCTGCGGCCGTTCGCCGGTCCGAGGCCGCTCGTGCTCCTCCTTCCCGTTGTCGCCACGGTCGGGCTGCTCGCGGCGGCGAGGACGATCTCCGGGCGGCGAGACGTCGGGAGTGGGCTACTGCGCGCGGCCGACACCGCGGAGCCTCGGCTGCGCGGTCTCTCGTCTCCGACCGCGTATGCGCTGAGAGCAGAGCGCGGCGCGCTCGCGGCCTGGCTCGCCGGGACGACGCTGTTCGCCCTCGTCGTCGGCGTCCTCTCGACGAGCTTCACGCCGAAGACGATCTCGAGCAACATCCAGCACGAGATCGGGAAGCTCGGCGGGGCCTCGATCGTGACGCCGTCGGGGGCGCTCGGGTTCTACTTCCTCTTCTTCGTGCTCGTGATCAGCCTGTTTGCCTGCTCGCAGGTCGCGGCCGCGCGGCGCGAGGAGGCAGACCAGCAGCTCGAGACGCTGCTCACGCTGCCGGTCGGGCGCACGAGCTGGCTCGGCGGCCGGCTGCTGCTCGCCGCCGCCGCAGCCGCGGTGCTCGCGCTCGTCGCCGGCGCGACCGCCTGGGCGGGTGCGGCGGCGCAGAGCGCCGGTGTCCCGCTGCCGCGGATGCTCGAGGCGGGTGCCAACTGCCTGCCTGCGGCGATTCTCTTCCTCGGGCTGGGGGTCCTCGCCTACGCCCTTTGGCCGCGGGCGGGTGCTGGGCTCGCCTACGGGCTCGTCGTGGTCGCCTTCGTCTGGTCGCTGCTCGGCGCCCTGGTCGGAGCGCCGAGGTGGCTGCTCGACTCGACCCCGTTCCAGCATGTCGGGCTCGTGCCGGCGGAGCCGTTCCGGACGACCGCCGCGCTGGCGATGGTCGCGATCGGCATCGGCGGGTGCATCGGCGCGCTGGCTGCGTTCAGGCGTCGCGACCTCGCCGGCACGTGATCCGGGGGCGCGCGCGACACGATGGAACGTGCGGCGAGATAGCGGATTTCTACGGATGTTCGGCGGGTATGCAGCGGGCAGGCTGACCGCATGACCGGTATCGCACTCAACTCGTTCGCTCTGGCCGTCCTCGTCGCAAGCGTCGGCGTCCTCATGGCCCTGACGGGGCTTCAGAAGAGGGTGCTCCGCCGCAAGGAGACGACGCCGCGCTGCCCGACCTGCGGCCGCACCGATCGCTACAACTGCGCCTGCCGCCGGTAGGCGCCGGCCGCTCGAGCTCGCGCCGAGCCGCTGCTCGCTGCGGCATGCCTGCCGACGGGCGGTCTCGACCTGGCCGCAGGGTGCCGCCGGGAGACCTGTCCCAGCATCCGGTCGCTTCCGGAGACGGGCGGCGGAGAATTACCGATGGCGGGCGCCGCGTCCCCGTCGACACTCCTAGTCGACGATGAGCGCGAGCACCCCGACCGCCGACCGGCCCTCCGAGGCCGTCGATGTCATCCTCAGGGACGGCGGGACGCTGCGGCTGCGGCCGCCCACCGCTGCCGACGCCGGGCCGCTGCTCGACTTCTTCTCGGGGCTGTCGGAGCGAAGCCTCTACCTCCGCTTCCACGGCTTTCGTACCGTCGACGGGGCTCTCGTCGCGCCGGTGCTCGACCCCGACTGGTCTCACCGCGGCGCCCTCGTAGGCTGCCTCGAGGGGCCGGGAGTCGAGCGGATCGTCGGGATCGCGAGCTATGCGCGGGCAGAGGGTGCGGAGTCGGCCGAGATGGCCTTCGCGGTCGCCGACACCGAGCAGGGACGCGGGATCGGAACCCGCCTGCTCGAGCAGCTCGCCGCCCGGGCGCGCGAACGCGGCGTCTCCCGCTTCGTCGCCGAGGTGCTCGCCTCGAACGTCGGTGCGCTGGCCGTCTTCGCCGCCGCCGGGTTCAAGATCGTTCGCGAGCGCGACAGCGACGAGGTCCAGCTCCGGTTCCCCCTCGCGACGACACCCGAGCTCGAGGCGCGAGTGGAGGAGCGCGATCACACGGCAGTCGTCGCCTCGCTACGGCCCTTCTTCGAGCCGACGGCGGTCGCCGTCATCGGCGCCTCACGCCGTCGCGGCTCGATCGGCGGCGAGCTCTTCCGCAACATCCTCGACGCCGACTTCGCCGGCGCCGCCTTCCCCGTCAATCTCAAGGGCGAGCCCGTCGCCGGCGTCCGCGCCTACACCACGGTCGAGGAGATCCCCGACGAGATCGACCTCGCAGTGATCTGCCTTCCCGGCGAGCAGGTGCTGGCCGCCGCCGCCGCCGCGCTCCGGCACGGCGTGCGCGCCCTCTGCGTGATCTCCGCCGGCTTCGCCGAGACCGGCGCGGAGGGCCGCGACCGCCAGGAGACGCTGCTCACGCTCGTCCGGGCGCACGGAGCCCGTCTCGTCGGCCCGAACTGCCTCGGCATCGCCGTTCCGGGCCGCGGCCTCAACGCCACCTTCGCGCCGCGCGCGCTCCCGGACGGCCGCATCGGCTTCTCGTCGCAGAGCGGCGCCCTCGGGTTGGCCCTGCTCGAGAAGGCGACCGAGCGCAACCTCGGCTTCTCCTCGTTCGTCTCGATCGGGAACAAGGCCGACGTCTCCTCGAACGATCTGCTCGAGTGGTGGGAGGACGACAAGGGCACGGACGTCGTCCTCCTCTACCTGGAGTCGTTCGGCAACCCACGCGCGTTCTCGCGTGTGGCCCGCCGCGTCGCCCGCCGCAAGCCGATCCTCGCGCTGAAGGCGGGCTCGACCTCGGCGGGATCGCGCGCCGCCGGCTCACACACCGCCGCGCTCGCCGGGTCCGACACGGCCGTCGACGCCCTCTTCCGGCAGGCCGGCGTGCTCCGCGCCACGACGCTCGAGGAGCTCGTCGATACCGCCGCCCTTCTCTCCGGCGCGCCGCTCCCGGCGGGGCCCCGCGTCGGCGTGATCACGAACGCCGGCGGGCTCGGCATCCTCTGCGCCGACGCCTGCGAATCGGCGGGGCTCGAGCTGCCTGCGCTGACCGAGGCAACCCGCGCCGCCCTCGCACCGCTCGTCCCGGCCGAGGCCAGCCTCGGCAACCCGATCGACCTGCTCGGCTCGGCGACCGCCTCGACCTACGAGGCGGTGATCGGGCCCGTCCTCGACGATCCGAAAGTGGACGCGCTCGTCGTGATCTTCGTCCCGCCGGTCGTCGCGGGAGCGGAGGAGGTTGCGATCGCGATCAGGCGCGCCGTCGAGCGAGCCCGGCTGCGGAAGCCCGTGATCGCCGTCGTTGTCAGCGCCGAGGGCGTGCCGAGCGCGCTGCGCGAGCCGGGATCCCCGGTCATCGCCCTTCCCTACCCGGAGTCCGCCGCTCGGGCGCTGGCGCTCGCCGTTCACCGCTCGAGCTGGCTCGGCCGGCCCGAAGGGACGTTCCCGCAGCGCTCCGGTATCGACCGCACGGCCGCACGGCTCGTCGTCGAGACGGCGCTGGCGGGAGGCGTCGACGGCTGGCTCGAGCCGGAGGCCGCACGCGCCCTGCTCGAGGCCTACGGCGTCCCGCTCGTCGGCGAGCGCCTGGCCGCGAGTGCCGACGAGGCCGTCGCGGCGGCCCGCGGGCTGGGCTTTCCGGTCGTGGTGAAGACCGCAGCAGCCGGCGTCCACAAGACGGATATCGGCGGCGTCGCCCTCGACCTTCGTACCGAGGAGCAGGTGCGCGCCGCCGCGCTGCGGATCGGCACGCCGCTCATCGTCCAGCCGTTCCTCGCCGGCGGCGTCGAGCTCCTCGCCGGGATCGTGCAGGATCCGATGTTCGGGCCGCTCGTCGCCTTCGGCCCCGGCGGCGCGCTCGCGGAGCTGATCGGCGACGCCGGCTTCCGGCTCGCGCCGGTCACAGATCTCGACGCCGAGGAGCTCGTGACCGAGGGGAAGGCAGGCCGCCTCGTCGCCGGGTTCCGCGGCGCACCGGCCGCCGACGCCCCGGCGCTCTGCGACCTCGTCGCCAGGCTCGGGCTGCTGGCCGAGGACCTGCCCGAGGTTGCCGAGCTCGACCTGAACCCGGTGCTCGCCGGGCCCGACCGCTGTGTCGCCGTCGACGCCCGCGTCCGGATCCGCCCGCGGCCGCCGGAGCGGCGACTCAAGGGCTGGTAGCGGCGCCGCCGTGGACAACGGAGAAACGATGAAGCGGGTTACGAGTCACGCTACGGTAGGAGGCGAAGATGAGCGAGCTTCATGAGACGGCCCGCGCCCTCGTGGCCGCCGGCAAGGGGATCCTGGCCGCCGACGAGAGCACCGGCACGATCGCCAAGCGTCTCGCCGCGATCGGGGTCGAGTCGACCGAGGAGACGCGGCGCGACTACCGCGAGCTGCTCTTCACCACCACCGGCGCCGAGGAGTTCATCAGCGGCGTGATCCTGTACGACGAGACGATCAGGCAGTCGGCAGCCGACGGGACGCCGTTCCCCGAGCTCCTCGTCGCGCGCGGGATCATCCCGGGGATCAAGGTCGACCGCGGGGCAAAGCCGCTCCCGCTCGCGCCCGGCGAGACGGTCACCGAGGGGCTCGATGGGCTGCGCGAGCGGTTCGTCGAGTACTACCGCCTCGGGGCGAGGTTCTCGAAGTGGCGCGCCACCTACTCGGTCGGCGAGGGCCGTCCGAGCGAGTACTGCGTGTGGGTCAATGCGCACGCGCTGGCCCGCTACGCGGCGCTCGCCCAGGAGGCAGGGATTGCTCCGATCGTCGAGCCCGAGGTCCTGATGGACGGCGGCCACACGATCGAGGACAGCGCGAAGGCGAGCGGCCGCGCGCTCCAGGCCCTCTACACCGAGCTGCACGACCAGCGGATCGACCTGAGAGGCACGATCCTCAAGCCCAACATGGTGCTCTCGGGCTACGACGCGTCCAGGCGCGCCGGCATCGACGAGGTCGCCGAGCGCACGCTCGATGTCCTGTACCGCCACGTGCCGGCTGCCGTGCCCGGGATCTGCTTCCTCTCGGGCGGCCAGACCGACGAGGACGCAACGGCGCACCTCGACGCGATGGTCCGGCGCGGGCCGCATCCGTGGCAGCTCTCGTTCTCGTACGGCCGGGCGCTGCAGGCGCCGGCGCTCGCGGCCTGGGGCGGCAGCCCCGGGAGCGTGCAGGCCGGGAAGGACGCCTACTACCACCGTGCGAGACTGAACGGCGCCGCCCGCAGAGGCGCATACGCGCCCGAGCTGGAGCAGGCGGCGGGCTCGTCGGGGGTCTGAAGCCGTGGCGGCGGCGGCGATCGTCGTTGCTCCGCCGAGCCGTCCGCGGCCGAGCAGGGCGCCTCCGCCGACGGTCGTGGCCGGCGGCGCCCGGCCGTCGATCACGCTCGACGACCTGAGCGCCCACTGGCGCGTCGCCCTGATGTCGGCGCAGGACGCCCTGGCGGGGCTCGGACGCTGCGGAACGAGCCTGCGCTTTCCCGAGCTGGAGCTCCGCGAGCGCGCCGGCCGGCTCGAACGAGAGCGCGTCGAGATGGTGAGGCTGTTCGACGAGATCGCCCGCGAGGACCATGTCCGGCTTCGCCACCACCTCTCCGCTCCGCGGGCGACGAGGCGGATGCTCGGGCTTCCGGATGCCGTCGACGCCTGCGTGTTCGACCTCGACGGCGTGCTCACGGCGAGCGGCGACGTCCACGCGGCAGCCTGGCGCGTCGCCTTCGACGAGCTTCTCTCGAATCGCGTCGAGGAGACGGGCGAGCGCTTCGCCCCGTTCCGGCCGTTCGATCCGCGCGTCGACTACTACGCGCATCTCCACGGCAGGCCGCGCCTCGACGGCGTCTACGCGTTCCTCGCGAGCCGCGGCATCCGGCTTCCGGCGGGCTCGCCGGGCGACGCGCCGGGTCTCGAGACCATTCACGGGCTTGCCGGCCGCAAGAACGAGGCGCTGCTCGCCCACCTCGAGCACGACGGTGTGGCGCGCCTACACGGGCTCGCTGTGGTTCCTCGAGGCGGCGCGCGAGGCGGGCGTCGGCCGCGGCGGTCGTGTCGGCGAGCGCGAACACTCGCACGATCCTCGAGCGGGCCGGGCTCGGCGAGCTCGTCGGCGAGCTCGTCGACGGCAACGCGATCGGCTCGAAGAACCTCCGGCCGAAGCCTGCGCCGGACACGCTCCTCGCGGCCTGCGCCCTCCTCCACGTGGCGCCTGCGAGCGCTGCGGCGTTCGAGACCACGGTCGACGGCATCGCGGCGGCCCGCGAGGCCGGGATCGGGTGCGTCGTCGCCGTCGATCGGGCCGGGCGGGGCTCGACGCTCCGCGCGGCCGGCGCCGACATCGTGATCGACGATCTCGACGCGCTGCTCGACCCGGCACTCACCGCCTGAGGCTCTCGCGGCCCGGCTCGAGCGCTCCCGGCCTCGAGGGTGTGAAGCGAGCCGGTCGACCTCGCTTCGGGTGCGGCGGGACGGGGAGGCAGGCGCCGCCCCGTCCCTGCCGGTGGATCAGACTGCCGCTGCGACCGGCACGAGTACGCGCTGGGCGAGATCGACGAGCCGGTTCGAGTAGCCCCACTCGTTGTCGTACCACGCGACGACCTTCACCAGCGTCCCGTCGATCACGGCCGTCAGGCCGGAGTCGAAGATCGACGAGTACGGCGACTTGACGATGTCCGTCGAGACGAGCGGCTCCTCGCTGTAGGCAAGGATGCCCTCGAGCGCGCCGGTGTCGGCGCGCTCGGCAACGATGGCGTTGACCTCCTCGACCGTCGTCGCCCGCTCGACCTCGAGCGTCAGGTCGACGAGCGAGCCGGTCGGCACCGGCACGCGCACCGCGTAGCCGTGCAGCTTGCCGGCGAGCTCCGGAACGACGAGGCCGAGTGCCTTGGCCGCGCCGGTCGTCGTCGGCACGAGGTTGCAGGCGGCCGCGCGGGCACGCCGATAGTCGGCGTGCGGGCCGTCGAGCAGCTTCTGGTCGCCCGTGTAGGCGTGCACCGTGGTCATCAGCCCGTGCCGGATGCCGAGCCCCTCGTGCAGAACCTTCGCCACCGGTGCGAGGCAGTTCGTCGTGCACGACGCGTTCGAGATGATGTGGTGCTTCTCGGCGTCGTAGACCTCGTCGAAGTTGACGCCGAGCGCGACGGTGACGTCCGGCTCCTTGGCCGGCGCGGACACGATCACCTTGCGGGCCCCGGCCTGCAGGTGCTTCTCGGCGTCGGCGCGCTTGCGGAAGAAGCCGGTCGACTCGATCACGACGTCGACCCCGAGCTCGCCCCACGGCAGCTTCGCCGGGTCGGTCTCGGCCGGGACCGCGATCCGCCGGCCGTCGACCACGATCGCCCCGTTCTCGGCCTCTACGGTTCCCGCGAACGGGCCGTAGACAGTGTCGTGCCTGAGGAGCTGAGCCAGCATCGCCGGCTCGGCGAGATCGTTGATCGCGACCCATTCGATGTCCGCTTCGCGCTCGTAGGCCGCGCGGAAGGCCGCCCGCCCGGTGCGCCCGAAGCCGTTGATCGCCACTCGGACTGACATGGTTCCACCTTTCGTCGCCTGTTTTCCCACACGCTAGGAGCCTGCGGCGGTGCGGGCATCGGGGAAACCCGCAGCGCGGAGCGCAGAAACACCGACGCAAGGCGCAGCGAGTCGAGCCTGCCGGATCGGACCGGGGATGGCCCTCTGTCCTCGGTGGTACGGGTTACCCGAAGCGCGAAGCGGTACCGACCCGGACGACGGACGGTGCACGAGGGACGACGATGTTGGCATGACCTACGGTGTCCTCTGGAGCGAGAACGACGGGCCGGAGTTCGCGGGCCGGCTCGAGCTTGCCGACGGAACGGTGCGGCTCACGGGCTCCGCGGCCGGCCGTCCGAGCCGGCTCGACCTGCGCTACGACGAAGTCGCCGAAGTGTTCCTCGAGCGCTCGGCGCCGCGAAGGCACGATTGGGCACCGGCACTCGTCCTGCTCACCCACGCCGGCGACCGGGTCGAGATCGGCTCGCTGCAGGGGCTCGGAGCCCTGCACGAGGTCACCGCGCGGGTCGCGGAGCGGTTGCGGGAAACCCGCAACCTGGATCCGCAGGTGCCCGGACGCGCCTGAGATCGCTTCCGCGGACCCTCAACCCGTGGAAACGGTCGAGGCCGACGGCCGGCTTCGGTCCCTCGTCGAGGCCGGGATCGCGCTCACTTCGGAGGCGTCGCTCGACGCGCTGCTCCGACGCCTGCTCGGGATCGCCGCCGAGCTGACCGGGGCCCGCTACGCGGCGCTCGGCGTGGTGGCACCGGGCGGGCTGCGGCTCGAGCGCTTCCTCGTGCACGGCATCGATGCCGCCGACGAGGCGGCGATCGGGCTGCCCCCCGAAGGTCGCGGGCTCCTGGGAGCGCTCGTTCGCGAGGCGAAGCCCCTGCGCCTCCACGATCTGGGAGGCGACCCGCGGTCGGTCGGATTCCCGCCCGGGCACCCGCCGATGCGCACGTTCCTGGGCGTGCCGATCCGG
The DNA here is from genome assembly GCA_963743675.1 of uncultured Actinomycetota bacterium. Taxonomy (GTDB): domain Bacteria; phylum Actinomycetota; class Thermoleophilia; order Gaiellales; family Gaiellaceae; genus PALSA-600. The sequence goes on along the minus strand of CAVURE010000017.1, from coordinate 405,455 downwards.
CTCCGCGGAGTCGTCTACGGCAACCTCTACCTGACCGAGAAGTCCGGTGGGGCGGACTTCAGCGGGGAGGACGAGGAGCTCGTCACGCTCCTCGCCGCGCAGGCGGCGGTGGCGATCGAGAACGTTCGCCTCTACCAGACGGCGACCGACTGGTCGGCGCGCCTCGAGTCGCTGAACGAGATCGGGAATGCGCTCGTGACCGAGACCGACCTCGATGCCCTGCTCGACCTGGTCGCACGCCGGCTTCGTGAGCTGCTCGAGGCCCGGTCGGTGGTCGTCTTCCTGCCGGTCGGGCCCGACCGGCTCCGCCTCGCCGCAGTCGCCGCGGACGACGGCCACGAGCTCGTCGGGACGACCGTCGCGCGCGAAGGATCGAAGAGCGGCCGCGTCCTCTCGGCCCGCCGGAGCGAGCGGGTCGACTCGTTGCTCGACGACCCGGAGATCGACCCGGTCGTCGCGCGCCTGCTGGCCGCGCACACCGGGCTGTGGGTGCCGCTGGTCGCACAGGGCCGGGCGATCGGCGTCCTCGCGGCCCATGACAAGCTCGACGTGCCCGGCGGCCGCTTCAGCGACGACGACCTGCGTCTGGCCGAGACGTTCGCGAGCCGTGCGGCTGTCGCCGTCGACCTCTCGGAACGGGTCGCGCGCGACGCGCTGAGGCGAGTCGTTGCCGCCCAGGAGCTCGAGCGAAGCCGGCTCGCGCGCGAGCTTCACGACGAGACCGGCCAGGCGCTGGCATCGATCCTGCTCGGGCTTCGCGGGCTCGAGGGCATACCGGATCCCGGGAAGGCCCACGAGGAGATCGCTGCGCTGCGCGAGCTGGCACGGACGACGCTACGCGACGTTCGCCGCCTCGCTGTCGAGCTGCATCCAAAGGCGCTCGACGACTTCGGCCTCGTGCCCGCCCTCGAGCGCCTGGTCGAGACCTGGACGGCGCAGACCGGGATCGCGGTCGACTTCGCGGCTCATCTCGGCGAGGAGAGGCTCTCGACCGACGCCGCAATCGCCCTCTACCGGATCGTGCAGGAGGTTCTCAGCAACGTCGTGAAGCACGCGCAGGCTCGCCATGTGAGCATCCTCCTGACGCGTAAGAATGCACGGGTGGCCGTGGTGATCGAGGACGACGGGCTGGGATTCGACCCGGAGCAGCAGCACGCCGGCGGCTCGGGGATCGAAGGGATGCGCGAGCGCGTCCGCCTCCTCGACGGCGCCTTCAGGATCGAGTCGCGCCACGGCTCCGGCACGACGCTCGTGGTCGAGGTGCCGATCGCATGATCCGTGTGCTGATCGTCGACGACCATGCGGTCGTTCGTGCGGGGCTGCGGATGCTCGTCGACGCGGAGCAGGACATGGAGACCGTCGCCGAGGCCGGCAATGTCCGCGACGCGATCTTCGAGGCGCGCTCGGCGGAGCCCGACCTGGTGCTGCTCGACATCGTGATGCCCGGTGAGAGTGGCCTCGAAGGCGTCCCGAAGCTTCTGCACGAGCACCCCGGGGTGAAGATCCTCGTTCTCTCGATGCAGGACGACCCGCGGTACGTGCGTGAGGCGTTCTCGTCCGGGGCGAGCGGGTACGTGCTGAAGGAGGCCGCCGACGCCGAGGTTGTCGCGGCGATCCGCGAGGTCGCAGGAGGCGGCCGGTACGTCCATCCGGAGCTCGGAGCGCGGCTCGTTGCCGCCGAGACCGACGCGCTCCGGCGGGCCGAGAGGGATCCCCTCTCCGAGCGCGAGCGCGAGGTGCTGACGCTGCTCGCGCGCGGCTACACGAACCAGGAGATCGCCAAGCAGCTCTTCATCTCGGTTCGGACGGCCGAGACGCACCGCGCGCATGTGATGCAGAAGCTCAGGCTCGCGACCCGCGCCGAGCTCGTGAGCTACGCGCTCGCCAACGGGCTGCTCGAGGGTTGACCGCGCGCGTCCTCCCCCGCCGCGGGCCGGTCCGCGAGAGGATCAGGACGGCCGCGGAAGCGGGCTGTGTCACCGTCATGGACACTTACGCCATGAAGGTCGCGCATGGGTGAGGTGGCGGGGAAAGGGCGCCGGGCGCCGCGGCCGGCTGGCCGGCCGGCTCGGGCTCCCGGAGAGCGGGCTAGACGTGGCGCTGGACGTGGGGCCAGGGCTGTGAGCGCAGGCCCCGGCGCGCCGTTGCCTCCCGCCCATCCGTTCGACGTCGCGGCGGCGAAGGACAGGCTCACCGCCTCGGGCGGCGGCTACGAGATCGTCCACGCCTCGCCGGGGCTCGAGATCGGCGTCTACGTGCTCGTCGCGCCCGAGCCCGACCGTCAGCAACCGCACGAGGACGACGAGGTCTACCTCGTGCTCGAGGGAACCGGCGTGCTGGAGGTCGAGGGCGAGAGCGTCGAGCTCCGAGAGGGTCATGCCGCGTTCGTGCCCGCCGGCGCCGATCACCGCTTCAGCGCTTACGAGCAGCTGGCGGTTCTCGTGGTGTTCGAGCGACGTTGAGCCGAGCGAGAGCGACCGTCAACTGCCGGACGCCGTGACGGCCGGCGCCGCGCCCGGCCGGCGGTGCATGAGCGCGACGCCGGCCCCGCTGATCGCGATGCTGAGCAGCGCGGCGACGAGAATCGCGGCCGCGGCTCCCGCCGTGAGCGCTCCTTCCTGCAGACCGAGCGCGGCGACCGCGGCCGGCACGCCGAGCTGAGCCGTGGCCGCGAGCCCGGCTGCGAGCGATTGCCGGGTGAGGAGCGCGGCGCCGAGATGGATCGCGATGTTGAACGCGACCAGCAGGCCTGCGAGTGCGATCAACGAGCTGTCGTGCGTCAGCGCGCGAATGTCGATGCGTGCACCGAGCACGACGAAGAAGAGCGGGATGAAGAAACCCTGGCCGACGCCGGTCACCTGACGCGACAGCCGCCTGGGGCCGCCCGCTGCCGCGACGACGAGCCCGACCGCGAACCCGGCGATCAGGACGCTCGTCCCACCCTTGAGGGCGAGCCAGGAGAGCCCGAACAGGACGAGCAGCGAGAGGCGGAGATCGAGAGCCCAGGAACGTCGTTTCGACAGGCTGCGCAGCTGTCGTACCGAGCCGCTGAACGCCAGTGCGCGGATGACGGCGTAGAGAAGCACCGCGCAGGCCGCGACGGCGAAGGTTCCGAGCAGGGCGTGCGCGGCATGCCCGGGAACGAGCGCAAGCGGCACCGCGACGATCGCCGCGATGTCGGCGACCGAGACCTGAGCCGCGAGGACGAGCCCGTCGGCCTGGTCGAGAAGATGTACCTCCTGCAGGCTCGGCACGACGATCGCCGCCGAGCCGCTCGCCAGCACCACGGCATAGACGCCGGCGTGCGGGACCCCGGCCACGTGAGTTGCCACGATGGCCGCGCCGACGGCGAGCGCTCCGGCGGCGGCCGCCGCAAGCGTCCCCCGCGCCAGGCGCGAGCCGAGGTTGGGCGTCCGCAGCGGCACATGCAGCCCCGCGGTGAACATCAGCATCGCGAAGCCGATCGCGGCCAGGAACGTGAGCGTCGGGTCGGCGGGCTTGAGCCAGTGGAAGCCGCTCCGGCCGATCAGGAGCCCGGCGAGGATCTCCCCGACGACGACCGGCACGACGACCCGTTCGCTCCCGGAGAGGAGCGGCCCCCCGAGGCCGGCGAGCACGATCACCGTGAGGACTCCGAACGTCACGCTGCGAAGTCTGGTTGCCGGGCAGGACGAAGAAAGGGCGTGGCAATGTGCCGGCATGGGAAAGCTCCGCCTCCTCGTCGCGGCATCGCTTGCGTGCGCGGCCTGCGCGGCCGGTGCCGGAGCGGTGGTCACGGACGGGGCGACGCCCGTTCCGCGGCCCGCGATCGTCTGGAAGCCGATCCCGTTCGACGCGAGGCGAAGGGCGGAGATGGCCGCATACGCCGAGCGCCACTACGGGATCGACACCTGGCGGCTCCGGAGCCCGCACGTGATCGTCGAGCATTACACGGCGAACGAGTCGTTCTCCGCGACCTGGAACACCTTCGCCGCCGACTCGCCCGATCCCGAGCTCGACGAGCTTCCCGGCGACTGCGCCCACTTCGTCGTCGACACCGACGGCACGATCTATCAGCTCGTCAGGTTGAGCACGATGTGCCGGCACACGGTCGGGCTGAACTGGACGGCGATCGGCATCGAGCAGGTGGGCGAGAGCGACCGGCAGATCCTCGACGATCCGCGCCAGCTCCACGCCGTGCTGTCGCTCACGCTCTGGCTGATGGCGACCTTCCACATCGAGCTCCGGAACGTGATCGGCCACAACGAGAGCCTCGCGAGCCCCTACCACCGCGAGCTCTATGCCGCCTGGCGGTGCCAGACGCACGGCGACTGGGTCCATGCGGACATGCAGTTGCTCCGCGCCGACCTGAAACGGCTGGCAGCGCGGTACGGGGTCCCGACCGGTCCGGCCGCCCGCGCGGCTGCGCGACGCTGCTGAGCTGCCGGGGGCGGCTGCTTGCGGTATACGGTCCCCGGGCCGATGACCCAGCTCACCTCCCATGTCGACGCGAGCTCGCCCGAGTTCGCACGTCGGCGCGAGCGAATGGAGGCTCTCGTCGCCGAGTTGCGCGAGCGCACCGGGCGGGCTTCCCTCGGCGGCAGCGCGGCCGCGCTCGAGCGTCATCGCGGCCGGGGGAAGCTCCATGCGCGCGAGCGCGTCGACCGGCTCGTCGATCCCGGCACGGCGTTCCTCGAGCTCTCGGCGCTCGCGGCCTGGGACGTCTACGGGGGCGAGGCGCCTTCGGCGGGCATCGTGACGGGGATCGGCGTGGTGGAGGGGCGCCGCTGCGTCATCTTCGCCAACGACGCCACCGTGAAGGGCGGGGCCTACCTGCCCCTGACGGTGAAGAAGCACCTGCGGGCCCAGGAGGTGGCCGAGCAGAACCGGCTGCCGTGCATCTACCTCGTCGATTCCGGCGGGGCGTTCCTGCCGCTGCAGGCGGATGTCTTCCCCGACCGCGAGCACTTCGGCCGGCTGTTCTACAACCAGGCCCGCATGTCCGCGCAGGGGATCGCCCAGATCGCCGTCGTGATGGGCTTCTGCGCCGCCGGCGGCGCCTACGTGCCCGCGATGGCGGACGAGACCGTGATCGTGCGCGGCACCGGTTCGATCTTCATCGGCGGGCCGGCGCTCGTGAAGGCGGCGACGGGCGAGGAGGTCACGGTGGAGGAGCTCGGCGGTGCCGAGGTGCACACGCGGCGCTCGGGAGTAGCCGACCACTACGCGCTCTCCGACGAGCATGCGCTGGCGATCGCCCGCCGTATCGTCCGCAACCTGCACGGCAGCCCGCCCGAGGCTCCGTGGCCCGTGGCGGCGCCCGAGCCGCCGGCGGCCGACCCCGGCGAGCTCTACGGCCTCATCCCCGACGACCACCGCACCCAGATCGATCCGCGCGAGCTGATCGCACGGATCGTCGACGACTCCCGGCTCGACGAGTTCAAGGAGCGCTACGGGGAGACGCTCGTGTGCGGCTGGTCGGCCATCGAGGGCTATCCGGTGGCGATCCTCGCCAACAACGGCGTGCTCTTCGCCGAGTCGTCGCAGAAGGGCGCCCACTTCATCGAGCTGGCCTGCGCGCGGCGCGTGCCGCTTCTCTTCCTGCAGAACATCACCGGCTTCATGGTCGGCAAGGACTACGAGGCGGGCGGGATCGCCCGCGACGGCGCCAAGCTCGTGATGGCGGTCTCGTGCGCCGAGGTGCCGAAGTTCACGGTCGTCGTCGGCGGCTCCTTCGGGGCCGGCAACTACGCGATGTGCGGCAGGGCCTACGGCCCGCGCCAGCTCTGGATGTGGCCGAACGCACGCATCTCGGTGATGGGCGGCGAGCAGGCCGCGACGGTGCTGACCACCATCGGCGACGCCGACGCCGACGAGATTCGCGCCAAGTACGAGACGGAGGGAAGCCCCTACTACTCGACCGCACGTCTCTGGGACGACGGGATCATCGATCCACTCGACACCCGCCGTGTGCTCGCGCTCGGGATCTCGGCCGCCCTCGAGGCGCCGATCCCGGCGACGCGCTTCGGCATCTTCCGGATGTGAGTGCCCCGAGGGCGATCCGCAAGCTGCTCGTCGCGAACCGGGGAGAGATCGCGGTCCGGGTGTTCCGGACCTGCCGGGCGCTCGGGATCGACACCGTTGCCGTGGCGGAGCCCGACGACGCCGGCGCGATGCACGAGCGGAGTGCGGGGGAGACGGTGGCGATCACGAGCTACCTCGACGCCGGGGAGCACGTTCGCGCGGCCCTGGCGACCGGCGCCGACGCGGTGCACCCCGGCTACGGCTTCCTGTCGGAGAGCGCCGAGCTTGCCGAGGCGGTCGAGGCCGCCGGGCTCGTCTGGGTCGGGCCGCCGCCCGCCGCGCTTCGCTCGGGCGGGGACAAGCTGGCGGCGAAGCGGATCGCCCGCGAGGCGGGGGTACCGGTCGTCGAGTCGGCGGATGCAGAGTCGATCGACTACCCGCTGCTGATCAAGGCGGCGGCGGGCGGCGGCGGTCGCGGGATGCGGGTGGTGCGCTCGGCGGCCGAGCTCGAGCCGTCGCTCGAGGCCGCACGCCGCGAGGCCGGCGCGGCATTCGGCGACGACACGGTCTTCTTCGAGCGCTACATCGAGTCGGCGCGGCACATCGAGGTGCAGCTTCTCCGGGACGGCTCGGGAGTGTCCGTGGCGCTCGGCGAGCGCGAGTGCTCGGTGCAGCGGCGGCACCAGAAGGTGCTCGAGGAGACGCCCTCGCCGGTCGTGGACGAGGCGCTCCGCGGCAGGCTGTGCGCTGCGGCGATCCGGTTTGCCGATGCGATCGACTACCGCGGCGCCGGGACGGCCGAGTTCGTCGTCACCGGCCGGGAGCTCTTCTTCCTCGAGCTCAACGCCCGGATCCAGGTCGAGCACCCGGTGACCGAGGCTGTCACCGGGGTCGATCTGGTCGCCGAGCAGATCCGCATCGCCGAGGGGCACGAGCTCTCCGCAGCGGGCGCGGCGCGCGGGCACGCGATCGAGGTTCGCCTCTACGCGGAGGATCCGAGGACGTTCCTGCCGCAGGCAGGACGGGTCGAGCGGCTCCGACTGCCGACCTCGGTCCGGGTCGATCAGGGGGTCGAGCAGGGCGACACGATCGGAACGCGGTACGACCCGATGATCGCGAAGCTGGTCGCCCACGGGACGACGCGCGACGACGCGATCGCAGTGCTCCACGCCGCGCTGGCCGAGACCGAGGTCGAGGGGCTGATCACGAACCTGCCGTTCCTGCGGTGGCTCGTTGCGCATCCGGCCTTCCGGGAAGGAGACACGACGACGGACTTCCTGACCCGTTACCCGCCGCTCAGCCTTCCGCCCCCGCTGGTGCCGCCGGGGCCGTGGCGAGGCGCCTTTCGCGTCAACCTCCCCTCGCCGCCTGCGGCCGCGCCGCCGATCCTCGACGAGCCCGCACACGCTCATGCGGGCGGCGATGTTCCCGATGAGGTGGCGGCGCCGATGCCGGGAACCGTCATCCGCGTGCTCGTAGCGGCCGGCGACGAGGTTGCGGCCCGCGATCCGCTCGTCGTCGTCGAGGCGATGAAGATGGAGATGCCGCTCACCGCGCCGCGGGCGGGCACGGTGCGGGCCGTCCACGTGGCCGAGGGCGACACCGTCGCGCGCGGCGCGGTCCTCGTGGAGCTGGAGGAGTGAGGGTATGACGGGTCTCCGCGTCGAGCACGACGGGCCGCTGCTTCGACTCACGCTCGCGCGCGCCGAGAAGCGCAACGCGTTCGACTCGGCGCTCGTCGGCGAGCTGACCGAGGCGTTCGCGGGCGCGGGGGAGGCCCGGGCGGTCGTGCTGCGCGGGGAGGGACCGTCGTTCTCGGCCGGCGCCGACATCGACGAGCTGCGGGCGGCCGTCGACCAGAACGAGGAGGAGCGGCTGGCCGACGCACGTCACTGGCGGGCGCTCCTGAATGCCGTCGACGGGTGTCCGGCCCCGGTGGTCGCGGGTGTTCACGGCAGCACGCTCGGAGGTGCCTGCGGCCTCCTTGCCTGCTGCGACGTCGTCGTTGCCGACCGCAAGGCCCGGTTCGGCTTCAGCGAGGTCAAGCTGGGGGTCGTCCCGGCTGTCGTCTCGCCGTTCGTCGTCGGGCGCATCGGCCCCGGTGCGGCCCGCGCGCTCTTCGTCACCGGTGAGCGCTTCGGCGCCGAGCGGGCGCTGCGGATCGGCCTTGCCACCGAGGTCGTCGACGATCTCGACGCAGGGGTCGCCGGCGTAGTCGCCGAGATCCTCGCCGCGGCACCCAACGCGGTGCGGCTCGCGAAGCGGATCGCCCGTGCGCCGCTCGACGCCGGCGAGAGCACCCGGCTGATCGCGGACCTCCGGGCGAGCGACGAGGGGCAGGAGGGCCTCCGTGCCTTCCTCGAGCGCCGGGCGCCCAACTGGGGCGAGCCGCCCGCCTGAGCCCCGCCGTATCCTGGGAGCGTGAAGCGTTGTGCGATCGGCGGGATCTTGCTCGCGCTGCTGGCTCCCGCAGCCGCACGCGGCCGGGCGGTACGGCCGCAGTTTGCGGCGAGCGTCGCGAGGGTCGGCCCGGCGCTCGCGGCACGGATGGTCGGCGTGTCGTGGCACCCGGGCTGCCCGGTGCCGATCTCCGACCTGCGTGTCGTGACGCTCGACTACTACGGCTTCGACGGACGGACGCACACCGGCCGCCTGATGGTGAACGAGGACGCGACGTCGGCGATCGTCGGCGCGTTTCGCCGGCTCTACACGGCGCGCTTCCCGATCCGGCGCATGAACCTCGTCGACCGCTACCGGGGTAGCGATTTCGACTCGATCGAGGCCGACAACACCTCGGCGTTCAACTGCCGCCCGGCGACGGGCAACGCGGGGGTCTGGTCGCAGCATGCCTACGGCCGGGCGATCGACGTGAACCCGATCGAGAACCCGTACGTGTACGCCGCGACGGGAAGCACGTCGCACCGTGCGAGCATCCCGTACCTCGACCGCAGCCGGCATCTACCCGGCATGGCATACGACGGCGGCGTCCTCGTCGCCGCGTTCGCCGCCGTCCACTGGGGCTGGGGCGGCCGCTGGGCGGGCGATCGGGACTACCAGCACTTCTCCGCCACCGGCACGTGAGCTCTTCCAGCCGGAGCGGGTCGGTGAGCGAGCTCAGTACATCAGCTGCCCGCCGGTCATGTTGATGGTGGCGCCCGTGATGTAGGTGGCGTGCTTGGAGGCGAGGAACACCACGGCGGCGGCGATCTCGGACGGCTCCGCAAGCCGGCCGATCGGCGTCTGACCGATGAAGGCCTCGAGGCTCTCCTCGCTCTGGCTACGCGCCATCGGTGTGTCCACCCCTCCCGGTGCCACCACGTTCACGCTGATGCCGTCCGCCGCAAATGCCCGTGCGAACCCGCGGGTGAGCGACACGATCCCGCCCTTCGTCGCCGCATAGACGATCGATCCGGCCAGGCCGCCGGTCCACCAGGCCTGGGAGGTGAAGTTGATGATCCGACCCCCGCGACCCTGTTCCTTCATCAGTTGCCCGGCTGCGCGATCGATGAAGAACGTCGCCTTCAGGTTGACCGTGCTCTGGAGGTCCCAGTCGGCCTCCGTGACGTCATCGAGGCTCGCACGTCGTACCACGACGGCTGCCAGGTGGGCCAGCACGTCGAAACGTCCAAAGGCCTCGCAGGCATGACGCAGGACCTCCCGCTGACCACAGAGGTCTGTGATGTCCGAGGCAACGGCGAGATGTCTTGCCGGGTCGTCGGTGGCACCGATGACAGCTTCGACCGCTGCCCGGTCGAGATCGACCGCGCAGACACGCGCACCGGCGGCCGCGAAGCAGCTCACCACCGCCCGGCCGATGCCCCCCGCAGCGCCGGTCACGACCACCCCATGCCCTTCAAGCCCAGCTCCGACACTCCAAGACATAAGCCCTCCTCAGGACGCCCGTCCGGTTCCGGCCGCCGACTGCGGCCGACCTCCAGTCTCGCAAGGCAGTGGGCAATGGGATCGAACACGTGGGGTTGCCGGAAGCGTTTCACAGGCATCCCGGGCGGTCGCTGCCGTGCGCTAGCGTTGGCGCGTGGTCTTCGACCTGCCCGAAGAGCACGAAGCGCTCCGTGCGACCGTCCGTGATTTCGCCGAGCGCGAGATCGCCCCGGTGGCGGGAGAGCTCGACCGTACGAAGGCCTTTCCCTACGAGATCGTCCGCAAGCTCGGGGAGCTCGGCTGGATGGGCATCCCGTTCCCGGAGGCCTACGGGGGCGCCGGCGCCGACACGCTTGCCTACGTCCTAGCGGTCGAGGAGCTTGCGCGGGTCGACTCGTCCGTTGCGATCACGCTCTGCGCCCACACCTCGCTCGGCACCCAGCCGATCTACCTGTTCGGGACGGAGGCCCAGAAGCAGGAGTGGCTGCCGCTCCTGACCTCCGGCGAGCGGCTGGCCGCGTTCGGGCTCACCGAGCCCGAGGCGGGGTCGGATGCGGGCAACGTCCGCACGCGGGCCCGCCTCGACGGCGGCGAGTGGGTGATCGACGGCGCGAAGCAGTTCATCACCAACGCGGGCACCGACATCTCGGCCGTCGTTGCGATCACCGCCGTGACCGGTGAGGGCGACGGCGGGCGGGAGATCTCGAACCTGCTCGTCCCGAGCGGCACCCCCGGCTACGAGGTGGGGGAGCCCTACCGGAAGATGGGCTGGAACGCCTCCGACACGCGCCCGCTCTCGTTCTCCGCCTGCCGTGTGCCGGCGGCGAGCCTGCTCGGCGAGCGCGGCGCCGGGCTGCGGCAGTTCTTCGCCGTGCTCGACATCGGCCGGATCGGGATCGCGGCGATGGGCGTCGGCCTCGCGCAGGGGGCGTTCGACGAGTCGCTTCGCTACGCCCGCGAGCGGCATGCCTTCGGCCAGCCGATCGCGCGGTTCCAGGCGATCCAGTCGAAGCTGGCGGACATGTCGACCGAGATCGAGGCGGCCCGGCTTCTCACCTACAAGGCGGCGCTGCTGAAGGACACCGGCCGCCCGTTCGTCCTCGCGGCCGCCCAGGCGAAGCTCAAGTCCGGGCTGGTCGCCCTGCGCGCGGTCGACGAGGCCGTCCAGATCCACGGCGGCTACGGCTACATCGAGGAGTATCCCGTCTGCCGCTTCTACCGCGACGCGAAGATCCTCACGATCGGCGAGGGCACCGACGAGATCCAGCGTCTCGTGATCGCCCGCGAGCTCGGCGCCACCTGACCGCCGGCCCGCCCGTCCCGGACACCTCCTCTGAGGCCATGTCCAGGGGACTGTCCCCGTCCGTGCCCTTTGTGGCCATGTCCGGGGGACTGTCCCCGGTCGTGTCTCGAACGGCCACGGCTGGGGGACAGTCCCCTGGCCATGTCTGGACGGGACGTGGCTGCCCGGGGCAAGTCAGTCGGAGGTCTGCTTGCTCAGGAGCCGGGGCGAAGGAGCTCGCCGCTTGCGGCCAGGCGCTCGAAGTAGTCGAGGGCCGTGGGGTTTGCGAGTGACTCGCGGGAGGCAGCCGCGGCCGGGTCGGCGCCGAGGAGGATGCGCTTGACCGGAACCTCGAGCAGCTTGCCCGACAGGGTGCGCGGGACCTCGGCGACCTGGCGCACGTCGTCGGGGACGTGGCGCGGTGAGCAGTCGTCGCGAAGCTGCAGCTTGATCCGCGCGACGAGCGGGTCGTCGAGAGCGACACCGTCGCGCAGCACCACGAAGATGACGATCCAGCCGTTCGTCCCGGGCCGCGGCAGGTCGAGGACAAGCGCGTCGAGAACCTCGGGGATCGCCGTCACCGACCGGTAGATCTCGCTCGTCCCGATCCGGACGCCGCCGCGGTTGATCGTCGAGTCCGACCGGCCGCTGATGATCGCCGTGCCGCGGGAGGTGATCTCGATCCAGTCGCCGTGCCGCCAGATGCCCGGGTAGACGTCGAAGTAGCTCTCGCGGTAGCGGGAGCCGTCCTCGTCGCCCCAGAAGAAGATCGGCATCGACGGAAACGGCTCCGTGAGCACGAGCTCCCCGACCTGATCGATCACCGAGCGGCCCTCCTCGTCGAACGCCTCCACCTTCGCGCCGAGCGCACGGGCCTGCAGCTCGCCCTCGTAGACGGGAAGCGTCGGCACGCCGCCGACGAACGCCGTGCCGACGTCGGTGCCGCCGCTCATCGAGAAGAGCCACGTGTCGGCCCCGACCTCGTCGTAGACCCAGCGAAAGCCCTCCGGCGAGAGCGGCGATCCGGTCGAGCCGACGCTCCGCAGGCGCGAGAGGTCGCGCCCCTTCGACGGCTCCACGCCGCCCTTCATGCAGGCGGCGATGAACGCCGCGCTCGTGCCGAAGCAGGTAATCCCGGTCCTCGCCGCGAGATCCCAGAGGACGGTGAGATCGGGGTAGCCCGGGTTGCCGTCGTAGAGCACGATCGGCGCCTCCGTCAAGAGCCCGCCGACGAGGAGGTTCCACATCATCCAGCCGGTCGTCGTGAACCAGAAGAGGCGCTCCCCCGGGCGGGTGTCGAAGTGCAGATGGAGCAGCTTGAGGTACTCGAGCAGGATTCCGCCCTGGCCGTGGACGATCGGCTTCGGCAGCCCGGTCGTCCCCGACGAGTGGAGCACCCAGAGCGGGTGGTCGAAGGGGAGCTGCTCGAAGCGGAGCGGCGCCCCCGCCCCTCGCTCGAGCACCTCGCGCCAGAGCATCGAGCCGGCGACCCGGTCGAGGGCCGGCGAGTCGCTCAGGTAGGGCAGCACGACGACCTGCTCGAGCGAGGGAACCCCGTCGCGGATCCGGGACACGGCGTCGAGGCGATCGAAGTCGGTGCCGCCGTAGCGGTACCCGTCGACGGCGAGCAGCACTTTCGGATCGATCTGCGAGAAGCGGTCGACGACGGCGCGCGCGCCGAAGTCGGGCGAGCACGACGACCAGATCGCCCCGATGCTCGCGCAGGCGAGGAAGCCGACAACTGCCTCCGGGATGTTCGGCAGGTAGGCGGCGACCCGGTCGCCCGTCCCGACACCGAGGCTCCGCAGGCCGGCGGCGAAGGCGGCCGTCTGCTCCGCGAGCTCGGCCCAGCTCACCTCGCCGAGCGGCCGCAGCTCCGAGGCGTGGACGAGCGCGGTCTCGCCGGGATCCTTCCCCGCGAAGATGTGCTCCGCATAGCTCAGCTCGGCACCCCGGAACCAGCGGGCACCCGGCATCGAGCGGTCGGGGAGTACCGACTCGTACGGCCGAGAGGCCTGCACGCCGAAGTACACCCAGATCGACTCCCAGAAGGCCGCGACGTCGCTCACCGACCACGCCCACAGCTCCTCGTACGTACCGAGCCGGAGGCCTCGCTCCCGCTCGAGCCAACGCGTGTAGGCGGTCAGCTTCGAGGCTTTGCAGAGTGCCTCGGAAGGCTCCCAGAGGAGGCGAGCGGGTCTCACGGCGATCGGAGGCTAACCGCCCGGGACGATCGCGAGCGCGCCCTGCACGCTGCCGGAGCGCAGCTTCGCGAGCGCCTCGTTGGCGCGCTCGAGCGGGAACTCCTCGACCTGCGTTCGCACCGGCACGCGCGGAGCCACCGTGAGGAGCTCCTCGCCGTCGCGGCGCGTCAGGTTCGCGACCGACCGCAGCGTCCGCTCACCCCACAGGATCTCGTAGGGGAAGGAGGGGATGTCGGACATGTGGATCCCCGCGCACACCACCGTCCCGCCCTGGGCGACGGCACGCAGTGCGGCCGGCACGAGCTCTCCCGCCGGAGCGAAGATGATCGCGCCGTCGAGCTCCTCCGGCGGCGGCCCTGCGCCGGCCCACTCGGCGCCGAGCGAGCGCGCGAACTCCTGTGCGGCATCGTCGCCGGGCCGCGTGAACGCGAAGACCCGGCGGCCCTCCCAGCGTGCGACCTGCAACACGATGTGGGCTGCTGCGCCGAAGCCGTAGAGCCCGAGCCGCCCCGCGTCGCCGGTGAGCCGGAGCGAGCGGTAGCCGATCAGGCCGGCGCAGAGCAGCGGTGCGGCCTCGAGGTCGCCGTAGCCTTCGGGGAGCGCGAAGCAGAAGCGCTCGTCTGCGACCGTCCACTCGGCGTAGCCGCCGTCGATGTCGTAGCCGGTGAAGCGCGCGAGGTCGCAGAGGTTCTCGCGGCCGCTCGTGCAGTAGCGGCACACGCCACAGGTCCACCCGAGCCAGGGCACACCGAGCCGGCGCCCGTCGTCTGCCTCGCCGACGATCTGGTGTCCCGGAACGAGCGGCAGCTTGGGGCGGGTCAGCTCGCCGTCGACGATGTGCAGATCGGTGCGGCAGACGCCGCAGGCGCGAACGCGGAGCAGTATCTGCCCGGGTTTCGGCTCGGGCCGCGGGATCTCGGCCGCGCGGAGCGGCTCCCCGGCACGGTCGAGGATCATCGCCCTCACCGGGCCCGGGATCGCGCTGCCGTCACGACGTTGCGGAGGAGAACGGCGGTCGTCACCGGGCCGACGCCGCCGGGAACGGGCGTCACCTGCCCGGCCACCTGCTCGACCGCGGCGGTGTCGACATCGCCGACGATGCTCCCGTCGGCCGCCTCGTTCGTGCCGACGTCGATCACGATCGCGCCCGGCTTGACGTGCCCGGCACCGATCAGGTGCGGGCTACCTGCCGCGGCAACGAGGATGTCGGCACGCAGCGTCTCGGCGGCGAGGTCGGCAGTGCGGGTGTGGCACACGGTCACGGTCGCCTGCTCGGCGAGCAGCAGCAATGCGAGCGGCTTCCCGACGACGGTCGAGCGGCCGACCACCACGGCGGTCGCGCCGGACAGGATCGCTCCGGCGTGGCCGAGGACCTCCAGCACGGCCTGCGCCGTCGCGGGCGCAAAGGCAGGCAGCCCCGCGGCCAGCCGGCCGAGGCTCGTCGGGGAGGCCCCGTCGACGTCCCTGGCGGGAGCGATCTGCTCACCGGCCTCGGCGAGGCTCAACCCGGCCGGGAGCGGCGTCAGGCAGAGGATCCCGTCGACGCCGGCCTCGGCCGAGAGCGCTTCCAGCCGTCCGAGGACACCGGCGGCGTCGCCGGCGGCCAGGCGCTCCTCGCGCAGCTCGATCCCGGTCGCCGCCGTCGCCTTCGCGATCGAGCGGAGGTACCAGGCGGTGGCCGGGTCGTCGGTCGCGACGACCGCCGCGAGCACCGGTCTCGTGCCCGCGTCTGCCTCCTCGGCGGCCTTCGCGCGGATCCGGGCCGCAAGTGCACGGCCGTCGAGCAGCGTCATCGCGACATCCGCTCGCGCACCGCCGCGACGATCGCGTCGGCGCGCTCGAGCTCCCGCCCGATCGACGCGACGGCGTCGTCGAGCTCGGCCCGCAGGGCCGGGTCGGTGATCGAGGCCCGGTTGGCGTCGATGTTGACGAGCGCCGTCTGCAGCGCGGCGCGCGCAGCCGCCGCCCCCGCCGCTGCATCGGAGATGACGTTGATGTTCCCGGCCGGCACGATCCGCTCGACGAGATCGAGCACCTCGGCCGCCGCCAGGGCGGTACGCCGAGGGACCTCGGCGGCACCGGCGAGGGCCGCCTGGATGCGCGCGGCCCGCTCCTGCGCCTCGTCCCCGCTGTCCTTCGGGAGCCTGTAGGCGTCGATGACCGCCGTGAAGGCGGCGGCGTCCTCGGCGGCGAGGCCGGTCGCCTCGGCGCGGAGCAGGGCGGCCCGGTCGCGCACCTCGGTCATCATCGCCTCGTGCTCGGCGTAGGCGGGTCTCCCGATCGTCAGGTTGCAGACCATCTCGACGAGCGCGGCGGCCATCGCGGCCTCGAGCGCCGCCGCGGCGCCGCCGCCCGGCGCCGGCGACGACGAGCCGAGTGACTGGAGCCAGCCGCCGATCGATTCCGTCTCCACCGTGCCTCCTTCCGCGCGTTCCCGCCGCACACTAGCCACGGGCCATCGGATAGAACTGCGGCAGCCGTGGAGCCGACGACGACGCCCGGGCCGCCCACGGCCGCCGACCTTGCCGTCTCGCTCGGCCTCGAGCGCGGCGAGGTGCTCTCGTACGGCGCGCACGCCGCGAAGATCGAGCTCTCGGCCATCGACCGGCTCGCCGGCGTGTCCGACGGCCGCATCGTCTCGGTCACCTCGATGACGCCGACGAGGTTCGGCGAGGGCAAGACCACGACCTCGATCTCGCTCACCCAGGGGCTCGGCTGGATCGGCGAGAGGCCGGTCCTCGGCGCTGCGCGAGCCCTCGCTCGGCCCGGTGTTCGGCCTCAAGGGCGGCGGCACCGGCGGCGGCCGCGCCCAGGTCGTGCCGATGGAGGAGATCAACCTCCACTTCACGGGCGACATCCACGCGATCGGCGCAGCCAACAACCTGCTCGCGGCGATGGTCGACTCGCACCTCCAGCAGGGCAACGAGCTCGGGATCGACCCGCACTCGATCACGCTGGCGTCGCTGCCTCGACATGGACGACCGGGCCCTCCGTGAGACGGTCGTCGGTCTCGGCGGCCGGGCGAACGGCTACCCGCGCGAGACCGGCTTCGACATCACGGCCGCATCCGAGGTGATGGCGATCGTCGCGGTCGCCCGCGACATCGGCGACCTGCGCGCCCGCCTCGGCGCGATCACGATCGGCTCGACCTTCGAGGGCGAGCCGGTGACCGCCGAGCAGATCGGGGCCGCAGGCTCGATGGCGGTGCTGCTCAAGCAGGCCCTCAAGCCGAACCTCGTGCAGACGCTCGAAGGGCAGCCGGCGCTCATCCATTGCGGCCCGTTCGCGAACATCGCGCACGGCAACAACTCGCTCGTCGCCGACCGGCTCGCGTTGAAGCTCGGCGACTGGGTCGTCACCGAGAGCGGCTTCGGGGCCGACATGGGCTTCGAGAAGTTCGTCGACATCGTCTGCCGGCTGGGCGGGTTCGCCCCGAGCGTCGTCGTCCTCGTCGCAACGGTCCAGGCGCTGAAGCATCACGGCGGCGACGCCGAGGGCGGCTTCGCGGCGCTGGAGCGGGGATTCGCGAACCTGCGGGCCTCGCTCGCGGTGGTGCAGGCCTTCGACCTCCGCTGCGTCGTCGCCGTCAACAGGTTCCCGAAGGACGATGCAGCCGACATCGACGCAGCGAAGCGGCTGGCCGCCGAGCTGCCCGTCGAAGGCGTCGCCGTCAACGAGGGCTTCGAGCGTGGCGGCGAGGGCGCCGCCGACCTCGCCGAGGCGGTGGTCGCGGCGGCGGTCCCGCTTGCGTCCAGGCCCCGGTTCCTCTACCCGCTCGACGCCTCGATCGAGCGGAAGATCGAGGCGATCGCGACCCGCGCCTACGGGGCAGCGGGCGTCGAGCTCGCACCCGCGGCGCGGGCGCAGGCCTCTCGGCTCGAGGCCGCCGGTCTCGGCGAGACGCCGATCTGCATGGCCAAGACTCACCTCTCGCTCTCGCACGACCCGGCGCTCAGCGGCGCTCCGAGCGGCTTCACCCTGCCGGTGCGCGAGCTCCGTCCGTACACCGGCGCCGGCTGGATCGTCGCCATGTGCGGCGACATGCAGACGATGCCCGGCCTGCCGAAAGACTCGGCCGCCAGGCGGATCGACATCGACGCCGCCGGCGAGACCGTCGGCCTGCGCTAGCCCTACCGCTCCTCGCGGGTGTAGGGGCGCCCGAGCGCGGCCGGGGCGCCGAGCCGGCGCTTCGCGTTGCCGGCCGAGATCACGACCAGCACGACGATCGTCGCGACGTACGGCAGCGAGTTCGTCCAGAGCACGGTCGGCCCGAGGTTGATCTGACGCGCCTGCAGCTCGGGCGAGAGCGCCTCCAGTGCGCCGAAGAAGTACGCACCGACGAGGCAGAGCTCCGGCCGCCAGAAGGCGAAGATGACGAGGGCGATCGCGATCCAGCCCGCTCCGCCGGTGATCCCGTTGACCCACTGCGGCGTGATCGCGAGCGTGAACGTCGCGCCGGCGACCCCGGCGAATGCCCCACCCGCGATCGTGTGCGCGTACCGGTAGGCGGAGACGTTGATCCCCATCGCGTCGGCGGCGGCCGGCGACTCGCCGACCGCGCGGACATTGAGCCCGAGCCGCGTTCGGTTGAGGTAGTAGATGAGCGCGAGCACGAGCCCCCAGGACAGGTAGACGAGGAGATCCTGGCCGAACAGGATCGGCCCGACGACGGGCCACTGCTGCAGCGAGGTGGGGAACACGGGGTTGAACTGGTGGCTCGCAGGCTGGTCGGCGAGGTTCAGGTCGTTGCCGAGGTACGACGAGAGCCCGACGGCCCCGGCGAAGATCGTCAATGCGAGCCCGGAGACGATCTGGCTGGCACGGAGCGTGATCACGAGAAACGCGTGAATCGATGCCATCGCAGCGCCGGCGATCGCCGCGACGACGACCCCCGCCGCGAGCGCCAGCGCCGTGGTCGGGTGGAAGCGCTGGACGCTCCAGAAGCCCAGCACCGCGCCGACCAGCATCATCCCCTCGACGCCGAGGTTGAGGACGCCCGAGCGTTCGGCCAGAAGCTCGCCGAGCGACGCGAAGAGGAGCGGCGTGCCGTAGGCGATCCCGGAGGCGATCACCACCACGAGCAGGCTGTGGTTCAGGCCGCTCGCCATCAGCAGCGAGCTCGTCACGCCGTCTCGGCCGCAGCCGCCGCGCGCGACGCGCGCGTGATCCGGAGGCGGTTGCGGATCAGCAGCTCGCCGCCGAGCGCGCAGAACAGGATGATCCCCTGCAGCACCCCGACGAGCCCGGCGGGGAAGCTCGGGCCCTGCAGCGTGTTGCCGGCGTTCTCGAGCCCGCCGATCAGGAAGGCGACGAGCAGCGTGGCGAACGGGTTGTAGCGCGCGAGGGCCGCGACGACGATCCCGGTGTAGCCGTAGCCGAGCTTCTGCAGGCCGTTCGGGTCGCCGTCGAGCGCGTGGCTGAAGTCACCGACCTGGCTCGCGCCGCCGATGCCGGCGATCCCGCCGGAGATCGCCATCACGGCGAGGATCTTGCGCCTGACGCTGATGCCGCCGTAGCGCGCGGCGCGCTCCGAGTCGCCGAGAACCTGCACCTCGAAGCCGAAGCGCGTGCGATTGTAGAGCACCCAGAGGATGACCGCGGCCAGGCAGGCAAGCAGGAGGCCGAGCGGGATCGCGATCCCGCCCTGGAGGTCGAGCGTCCAGCTCGGCCAGACCGCCGAGGGCGGGAGCGGCTTGCCGGTCGGGAACACCGTCGCGTTGAAGCCCTTCGTCTGGCGCCAGTACGACTCGCTCTCGAAGATCAGGTAGGTGAGCAGGTAGCCGGCGACGTAGTTGAGCATCAGCGAGGTGATGATCTCGTTGGTCTTGAAGAACGCCCGCAGCACGCCCGGGATCAGCGCCCAGAGCGCTCCACCCACGCAGCCGGCCACGACCATCGCCGCGATCACGAGCGCCGACGGCCCGCCGGAGCCGCCCAGATAGAGCCCCGCGGCGCAGCCGGTGATCGCGCCGATGAAGAGCTGCCCCTCGGCGCCGATGTTGAACAGGCGCATCCGGAACGCCGCCGCGGCCGCGAGGCCGGTGAAGGCGATGGGCGTCGTGGTGATCAGGGTCTGCCCGAGCGCGCCGGTCTCGGTGAAGCCGGCCGCGAAGAGCTGGCGGTAGGCCTTCAGCGGGTTGTGCCCGGTGACGAGCAGCACGATCCCGCCGATCAGGAACGCGACGAGGAGCGACAGGACCGGAACCGCGACCGAGAGCCATCTCGGCTGGTTGAGCCGCCGCTCGATGCGAATGTGCATCAGTGCCTGCGGCTGCCGCCGCGTACCCGGTCGGTCGAGGCCATGTGAATGGGCGCCAACGATACAGCGGCGGTCCTGCCATCATCTCGGGGTGCCGCTGGTCGATCTCGCAAGACGGCTCGCGGTTGCCCGCGGGGACGGGCCGGCGGATACGGTGATCCGCGGCGGCAGGGTCCTCAGCGTCTTCACGCGCGAGTGGCTCGACGGTGACGTGGCGATCGTCGACGGTGTCGTCGCCGGCCTCGGCGAGTACGAAGGCGTCGAGACGATCGACGCGGACGGCCGCTACCTCGTTCCCGGCTTCGTCGATCCGCACCTCCACGTCGAGTCGTCGAAGCTCCTGATCGACGAGTTTGCGCGGCTCGTGCTGCCGCTCGGCACGACCGCGGTGGTCGCCGACCCGCACGAGATCGCGAACGTGCTCGGCACCGACGGGGTGCACTGGCTGTGCGACGCCGCCGCCGACCTCCCGCTCGACGTCTACTTCATGGCCTCGTCGTGCGTCCCGGCCTCGAGCTTCGAGTCACCCCGCCGCGAGCTCTCGACCGGCGATCTCGAGGGCCTCCTCCGGCGCCGCCACGTGCTGGGCCTGGCGGAGATGATGAACTTTCCCGGCGTCGTCTCGGGTGCCCGCTCCGAGCTCGCCAAGCTCGAGCTCGCCCGCCACGTCGACGGGCATGCGCCGGGGGTGACCGGCAAGGCGCTCAACGCCTACGCGGCGGCCGGGATCGAGTCCGACCACGAGGCGGCGACGCTCGAGGAGGGGCGCGAGCGGCTGCGGGCGGGCCTGTGGCTGCTGATCCGCGAGGCCTCGAGCGCCCGTAACCTCGCTGCGCTGGCGCCGCTCGCACTCGAGTACGGGCCGGCGCGGATGGCTTTCTGCACCGACGACCGCGAGCCCGAGCACATCGCCGACGACGGTCATATCAACGCGATCGTCAGGGATGCGGTCGCGCTCGGGCTGACGCCCGAGGACGCGATCGTGATGGCGACGCTCAACCCGGCCGCGTATCACGGGCTCACCCAACTCGGTGCGATCGCGCCCGGGCGGCGCGCCGACATCCTCTTCCTCGACGATCTCGTCTCGTTCGCCCCCGGCCGCGTGCTCAAGCGCGGGCGACCGGTCGGCGAGATCCCGCCCGTGGCGGTCCCCGACTGGGTGAGGCGCACCGTTCACGTCGGTCGGCTCGAGCTCGCCGACCTCGCCGTGCCGTGGCGCGGCGGCAGCGCTCGCGTGATCGGGCTCGTGCCCGACCAGATCATCACGGCGTCGCTCGTGGACGAGCCGACGGTGGTCGACGGACTCGCGGTCGCCGATCCGGCCCGCGACCTGGCCAAGATCGCCGTCTTCGAGCGCCACCTGCAGACCGGGCGCGTCGGGCTCGGCTTCGTGCGCGGCTTCGGCCTTCAGCGCGGAGCGCTGGGGTCGACCGTCGCCCACGACGGCCACAACCTGATCGTCGTCGGCGCCGACGACGACTCGATGCTCCGCGCCGCCGGGCGGCTGCGCGAGCTCGGCGGGGGGCTCGTCGTGGCGGACGGGGACCGCGTGCTCGCCGAGCTGCCGCTGCCCGTCGCGGGCCTGCTCTCCGATCGCCCGCTCGACGAGGTGCTCGCAGCGAGCCGGGGCCTCGGCGCCGCCGTCCGCTCGCTCGGGATCTCGTTCCCGCAGCCGGTGCAGATGCTCGCGTTCCTGTCGCTGTCGGTGATCCCGGCGCTGAAGATCACCGACCGCGGGCTGGTCGACGTCGAGCGGTTCGAGCTGGTCACGCTCGAGGCCTGATCCACGAGGCCGCGGATGTACGAGAGCTTCGCGCAGGACGACGTCGCCGAGGACTACCGCCTGCTCCTCCGCCGGGGCTCGGTGATGCGACGCCTGGCCGCCGCCCAGCACGCCTCGTGGCGGAAGGCGATGCGCCGGGCGGCCGCGGTCGACCGGCACCGCATCCGCACCTGGTCGCGAAGCGGCAGGCCGGCCGAGGTGTGGGCCGTTCTTCCCGACTGGTCGCTGACCGCAGACGAGCGGCAGCGGCTGCAGCGGCGGCTCTCGTGGCTGGGCGAGGACTGAGCTAGGCCGTCACCGGGATTGCCGCGCCCCGCCAGTCGAGCTCCGCCACCGCGCCACCCACTACATGCACCTCGCGGGCGATCGCGATGTCGTCGAGCCAGAGGGTGTAGTCGCCCTCGGCCAGGTTGTCGTAGACGAGCACGTTTGCGACCATGGGCCCCATTGCACGGCGAAGCACCTCCTTGTGCTGGCGGTCGCCGTCATCCGCCGCCGGGCTGATCTCGACCTCGGTCCCGAGGAGTTCCGGGTCGGTCTGGATGATGAGGGCGCCGATCCCGTCGCCGAGATCGAGCACGACGGGCCGCGCGCGAACCTCGGCCGGGTCGTGGTGGTGATGATCGTGTGAGTGACCGTCGCGGGTGGTGTGGTGGTGGTCGTGGTCGTCGTCGTGCATGGCTGCTCCGATCCCGCGCCGGCGGCGAGGCGCCTCGCCGCCGGCACGCTCGAGTGACTCGTCAGCTCGACGGGGTGTCGTACCCGTCGTAGGGGGTGCCCACGTAGGGGAACCCGGGCAGGTAGCGGGTTGCGGCGGGCGTAACGCCCTGGGTCAGGAGCGAGGCCGCCGCGTCAGGCGTGTAGCTCGGGTTGACGAGGGGGTAGGTGGCCCCCGCGATCGCCCGCAGCTCGATGGCGACGATGTCGTCCCTCACCCTCCGGCCGTTCGGGAACCCGGCGAGATCGCCGCCGAGGATGCCGAGATCGTTCGGCGCGGTCGCAGGCGGGATCGCGACGTTCAGCCGCAGCATGTCTGCGTGGGTCGGGCCGGTGAAGTTCGAGAAGTGCACGCCCGCCGGGAGCGAAAGCACACCGTCGGGGATGCCGGTGAGCAGGATTGCGACCAGGTCGTTGCGAGCCCCGGTCACGGTCTTCAGGTTCGGGAAGACCCCGTTGTAGATGCCCGGCAGCAGGCCGGCGAGCTCGGGATGCTGCACGTTCGGCAGATACTCCTCGTCGCCGGCAGGGTACTCGCGGTTCCATTCGTCCTTCTTGCCGAGCGGGACGATCACCTCGTTGAAGAGCGGGTTTCCGAGCCGCGAGACCTGGACCCACGGTCCCGACTCGGCGGCGTTGTTGCTGCGGTCGTTGAGCAGCCGCACCTTGCGGCGGCTCGCTGCGCTCCAGACGCCGAGCACCGACTTGGGGTTGAGCACGTCGCTCGAGCCCGGGGTCGACCCGTCCCGGGTCAGCATCGAGATCGGGATCTGGATCGCGATCGAATGGATGTTCAGCGCCTTGGTCGCGTCGACGCCCGGGGCGGCAGTGGTTCCGGCCGGGGAGAACACGTTGAGGTTCCCGAACGGACGGAGGTCGGCGAGGTCGAAGATCGACCCGAGGTCGACGTAGAACGGGTCGCTTCGCTGGCCGCAGAAGACCGTCTCCCCGGACGGAAGCGTTGTCACCGCCGCGCCGGCGAGGCTCACGTAGTCGGGCATCGAACGGGGGCCGATATTGCAGGGCGGGCAGGGCAGGTTCGTCCCGAGCACCGCCGAGCGCGTCGGGCCGTTCGGGAACGCCGGGCCGGGCTGGGACTGGCCAGGGGGCGACGACGGCTTGCCGTGATGGCCTTGCGAGCCCGCATCGATCCGCGTCACCGAGTAGAGCTGACGGGCGTTCCAGTTCGGATCGGTCAGGCCCGCGACCGGGCCGGTGTTGTAGAGGAACGTGTTCGGGTTCTGCAGGGTCGAGTTGAACTGGAACTGGTACTCGATGTCCGGCTGGGCATCGCCGTTGTTGTCGATGTAGATCGAGTAGAGGACGTCGTCACCGAACTCGTAGAAGTTCGGCCCGCCGGCCGGGCCCTGCAGCGGCACGAAGTTGCTGATGATGGTGACCGTGTCGGGCTTGTCGGGGCTGACGAACGCGTAGACGTCGGCGTTGTCGGCGACCGGGTCCTTGCTGATCTCGGGCGCTTCGCGGTGCGAGGACATCTATGCCACCCCCTGCCTCTTGTGGTTACCGGCTGCGACCTTTTGCAGCCGCTTGACGAGAGCGCGGTCGGTGTAGGTCTTCTCGGTCGACCCGGAGAGAACCGTCACCTCGCCGCGACCTGCGTCGCGGACGACGGCGATGATCGTCTCGCCGGGAATCGGGCCGCCGGGCGTTGTCTCGACGGCGCCCGGCTCGACCGCTGCTGCGAGCGCCGGCGAGCTCGAGATCGCCGCCATGCCCGTCGCGACCCCGGCTGTCTTGAGGAATGTGAGCCGGTTGATCGTGGTCATCTGAAGCTCCTCTCGTGGCCCCGTGATCGGGGTAGGACGCCGTTTCTTCGTCCCCGGCGTCGCATCGGTTCGATTCCGGCCCCGGCCGGCGGCGCGATCCGCCACCGCCGGCGCGAGGGCGAGAACGGACTCAGGTCGACGGCGTGTCGTACCCGTCGTAGGGCGTGCCGACGTACGGGAACGCCGGCAGGTAGCGGCCGTCGACGGGCTTGACGCCCTGCTCGATCGCCGAGCTTGCGGCGTCGGGCTTGAACGTCTTGTCGATCAGCGGGTAGGTGATGCCCGCGATCGCCCGCAGCTCGATCGTCGTCGTGTCGTCGAAGACGCGGCGGCCGTTCGGGAAGCCGGCGAGGTCGCCGCCCACCACGCCGAGCGGGCTTGGCGTGGTCGCGGGCGGGACGGCGACATTGAGCCGCAGCATGTCCGCGTACGTCTTCCCCGTGTAGTTCTGGAAGCCGGCGACGACGCCGGCCGGGAGCCCGGTCAGCAAGATCGCCACCAGGTCGGCGCGAGCCGCCTTGAGGGCTGCGAGATTCGGGAAGACGTTCGGGTAGAGGACGGGCAGGAGGCCGGCCAGCTCGGGATGCTGGACGTTCGCCAGGTAGGCGGAGTCGCCCGCCGGCTGCCGTCCGTTCCAGGTGTCCTTCTGGCCGAGCGGGACGATCACCTCGTTGAACAGCGGGTTGCCGAGACGCGAGACCTGGACCCAGGGGCCCGACTCGGCCTTCGAGTCGTTCGCCGGGTCGATCATCTTCACCCGCCGGCGGCTGGCCGCGCTCCAGACCCCGAGCACCGCCTTGGCGCTCATGACGTCGGTCGGCTTCGAGCCGTCCGAGGTCAGCTTCGAGATCGGCACCTGGATCACGATCGAGTGGATGTTCACGGCCTTGGTGTTGTCGACGCCGGTGCCGTCCGGGGTCGAGATCAGGTGCAGGTGCTGGAACGGCCGTAGGTCGCCGAGATCGAAGATCGCGCCCAGGTCGACGAAGAACGGGTCGTTCCGCTGGCCCGCGAAGACGACCTCGCCGCTCGGGAGCGTATGGATCGCCTCGCTCGCCAGGGCGTCGTACTTGGGCGTCGAGCGCGGACCGATGTTGCACGGCGGGCAGCGGAGATTCGACCCCAGCACCGTTGCCTTCCCGTGCTCCGACCCGCGTCACCGAGAAGAACTGGCGCTTGTTCCAGTTCTTGCTCTTGAGCGACTCGATCGGGCCCGTGTTGTAGAGGAACGTGTTCGGGTTCCGCAGAGTCGAGTTGAACCGGAACTGGTACTCGATGTCCGGCTTGGCGTCGCCGTTGTTGTCGATGTAGATCGAGTAGAGGACGTCGTTGCCGAACTCGAAGAAGTTCGGCCCGGCGGCCGGAGCCTGCAGCGGCACGAAGTTGCTGATGAGCGTGACCGTGTCGGGCTTGTCGGGGCTGACGAACGCGTAGACGTCGGCGTTGTCGGCGACCGGGTCGTTGCTGATCTCGGGCGCTTCGCGGTGCGAGGACATCTATGCCACCCCCTGCCGCTTGTGATTTTCGGCTGCGGCCTTCAGCAGCCGCTTGACGAGGGCGCGGTCGGTGTAGGTCTTCTCCGTCTTGCCCGAGAGCACGGTTACCTCGCCGCGGCCTCGGTCGCGGACGACGGCGATGATCGTCTCGTTCGGGATCGGGCCGCCGGGTGTCGTCTCGACGGCGCCGGGCTCGACCGCCGCTGCGAGCGCGGGCGAGCTCGAGATCGCCGCCGCGCCGGTCGCAAGGCCGGCTGTCTTCAGGAATGTGAGCCGGTTGATCGTGGTCATCTGAAGCTCCTCTCGTGGCCCCGTGTCGGGGTTGGACGCCGTTTCTTCGTCCCCGGCGCTGCGCCGGTTCGATTTCCCGATCGAGGCCCGCGCAGAGAGTCGAACCGATTCGGCAGGCCCGGCGAATGAGGCGCGTCGAGCGATCGTTCCCCGAGCATGCGAGGAGATGACGATGACCCGCCCGCGCCTCACCGAGATGCTGTCAAGGCCCGAATGGCTGCGCCTCGCCGGCTTCGGCGGCGCCGTCGCGGCGCTGCACGTCGCGGGCTGGGGGCTCTTCGTCTACTACTCGCACCGTTACCCGGCCCTGGCCGGCCTCGGCGTGCTGGCCTACACCTTCGGGCTGCGGCACGCGTTCGACGCCGACCACATCGCGGCGATCGACAACACGACGCGCAAGTTCCTCGCTCAGGGCAAGCGCCCGCTCGGCACGGGCTTCTTCTTCTCGCTCGGCCACTCGACGATCGTCTTCTCGCTCGCGGCCGCGCTCGCGCTCGCCGCCGGCACGGTCAAGGCGCGGATCCCGTCGTTCCAGGACTACGGGGCGACCGTCGGCGCGGGCGTCTCGGGGACGTTCCTCTGGATCATCGGCATCCTGAACCTGCTCGTCCTGCTCGACATCGTCCGCATCTATCGCGGGATCGGGCGCGGCGAGTACGACGAGCAGCGGCTCGAGGAGCGCCTCGCCGACCGCGGCTTCATGAACCGCTTCTTCCTCGGCCGCTTCTTCCGGCTGATCTCGAAGTCGTGGCAGATGTATCCGCTCGGGATCCTGTTCGGGCTCGGCTTCGACACCGCGACCGAGGTCGGGCTGCTCGCCCTGGCCGCCGGCGTGGCGAGTCACGCGGTGCCGTTCCTCGCCGTGCTGTCGCTGCCGATCCTGTTCGCGGCCGGGATGTCGCTGATGGATACCGCCGACGGCGCCTTCATGAGCCAGGCGTACGGCTGGGCGTTCTCGAACCCGGTGCGCAAGGTCTACTACAACATCACCGTCACCTCGCTCTCGGTCACGGTCGCGCTGGCGATCGGCTCGGTCGAGCTGCTGCAGGTGCTCGCCGGCCGGCTCGGCCTCGACTCCGGCGCCTGGGCGTGGCTGAACGCGCTCGACTTCGAGAAGCTCGGCTACGGCGTCGTCGGCCTCTTCTTCGTCACCTGGGCCGCGTCGGTCGTGATCTGGAAGACCCGCCGGATCGACGAGCGGTTCGGCAAGGCACTGCAGTCGACGGAGTAGGCGGCGTGCGCGTGTCCGATGTGTATCAACACCGACCAGAATGCGCCAGCTTCCACGATCCGGGCCCTTGGTTATACTAGAAGTATGAAAACGGCAGTCTCGATTCCTGATCAGCTCTACGAGCAGGCCGAGGCGCTCGCACACCGGCTCGGGAAGTCTCGAAGCCAGGTCTACCGCGAGGCGCTCGCCGACTACGTCGCCCGCCGCGAGCCCGCGACCGTGACCGGCTCACTCAATGAACTCGTCGACGAGCTCGGAACCGGTATCGACAACTGGACAGCCGAAGCCGGACGCCGGACAGTCGAACGCAGCGAGTGGTAATCGGGCAAGGTGACATTTGCTGGGCATCGCTCCCGGACCCCGCAGGCTCAGGACCCGGACTACGACGGCCAGTCGTAATCGTTCAAGGAGACGCATTCAACGCAAGCCGCCTCGCCACCGTCGTAGTCATCCCGCTCACGAGCAATCTCCGCTGGCAAACCGCACCGGGCAACGTACTGCTCACGGCAACGCGCACCGGGCTCCCACGTGACTCTGTCGCCAACGTCTCCCAGATCGTCGCCGTCGACCGCACCATCCTCAGTCAACGCGTCGGCCAACTTCGAGACACCGACATCGAGCTCCTGCTCCACGGCATCGATCTCGTCCTCGGACGACAGTAGGCCTCCGCTAGCCCAGACGGCGGCTACCACGACCTTGCAGGAAAACCGCGGTCAGGGCGGCTCGATGACGCAGTCGTGAGTTTTCACCCAGTCCCGCGCGCGTGCATCCTGAATAGCGCGTCGGCAAAACGACTCCGCCGCCAGAGTCGCTCACGGCCCTTCGCAGGAGAAAGGGCTCCGCTCGAGGGCCACCGAGTTCCCCGAGTGCGTATGCTGCCGCCCGGCGCATCGCAAATGTGTCCGCGTCCAGGAAGGGCACGACGTCGTCGAGAGCCTTGGGCTACCCAAGACGTCCAAGGGCTGTTGCTGCTCGACCGGTCGTAGCTCTTGGTTGGGACGGCTGTTGGCTCGGGATTACAGTCCAGGTTGAAGGCTGCAAAGAACGACAAGGCAACCGGTGGGTGGAGATGCAGCACGCAGATCAGGGTTCTGAGTCCGGGCAAAGCTTGGTTGCCTACGCACTGATCGTGGCGACCGTCGCGTTGATCTGTCTGGCAACAGTCATCTCCTTGTCCGGTGCGATCAACGGGTTCTTCGGCTCGGCTTCGGACCTGCCGAACGGTTTCAATCCCCCGAGCGCGCCGAAACCCGTTACGCCACCGGTTCAGTGGCCGACATCGGTTCGACAATGTCTGCACGGGCGCTGGCACAACTATCCACAGTTCAAGGATCGAAGCGTCCTGTGTCCAGTACGTCACCGGCGGCGGGTAGTACGGGCTGGAAAGGCGCCAACGACACGCGTAACCCGCGATTCGCGTCCTGGCGCTGTCCCGCCGGCGGCGCCCCCGGTGTCTGCTGAGCCCGAGCCGGCGGCTACGCCGACGAGGAGGTGAGCGTGGTGGCGTTCTTCTTCGACAGGCCGGCGGCGATGAAGAACGTCCGCATCCTCGGGTTCAGCTTGTTGACCTTCGTCGAGAGCTTGCCCGAGAAGATCTTCGCGACCAGGAGCGGGTCGATCCCGAGGACGCGGTGGATGTCGGCTGCGGTCGAGTGCTTGTCGAGCATCACGGTCGCGGCCCGGCAGAGGTCGACCTTCTTGCCGTGGTTGTCGAACTGGAGCAGGAGGTCGAAGCTCTGGCCGAGGGCGGTGATCCACTGCTGGAAGAGCGGCGCGTCGGGGTGGAGCGAGCCGAGAGTCGCCCTCAGCGCGACGAGCTGCGGCTTGTACTCGCCCACCATCTGCGTGAGCAGGGCAGGGACGGCGGCGAACAGCACTGCGAACGCCTGACTCGGGTCCTTCTTCACGAGCGGGCAGTCGTTGAGCGAGCTCTGCGTCTTCGCACCGGTCGAGCCGACGATCGCCCGGAACGTCGCGACCTTCGCGTTCAGCTTCGCCGCGAGCACGCGGTCGTGGTGATCCGGCTTCGGTGAGGCCGCCTGCGCCCCGCTCGAGGCAAGGGCGACCAGGGCGATCCCGAGCGCGAGCGCGCGCACCGTTCTGGGCGGCCTGCCGCGACGCACGGCTCTCAGGCCACCGACACCGGGCTCGACGGGCTTCCGGGCGTGCCCGTGGCGTCGGGCTCGGCAAAGGCCTCGGCCCGGCAGGTCGCGACCGCGCGCTCGTACGCCTGGCGCGACGGTGGACCGCCGCCGAAGGGGCCGGGGCGGACGTTGGCGGTGCTTCGCAGCTTGGCAGACGCCGCGTTCATGCACTGCTGCATCGCCTGCGCTGCCGCGGCCTGCGGGTCTGCGGTCTTCGGAAGCGCCGGCACATGGTTGCGGCAGGCGACAGCCGCCTGGCGCAGGAGCGCATCGTTCGACTCCGCCGACGAGACCAGGACGCCCTGACCCTTCAGGCAGTCCTGAAACGCAACGAGCGAGCGGCCCGAGGCCGACGAGTGCGACCTTTGCGACACGAGCCCGGCGACCAGAGCGGCGACGAGGACGACCGGCACGATCGTGCCGAGGACGATCTTCGACGTCGAGATCGGTTTCGGCGGCGCCGGGGGCGGTGTCGGCCACCAGGCCGGATCGGAGAACTCGGATCCCATGCTGGAACGGCATTGTGTCACTCGGCAGGGCGGTTGACGAGGCGCGCGCGCTCTCCGGGCCGCGTGGAACGCGCCCGGGGTGGAGAATGAGCTGCGTGCGCATCGCGTCGGCTGCCGCGCTTCTCACGCTCGCAAGCGGGCTGCTCGTGCACGTCGCGCTGGGCGGGAGGACGATGAGGTTCACGGTCAAGTCACGGCCGGGAGCGACGATGATCGTTCCCCATCCGCCTTCCGGCCAGGCCGGGGACACCTTCGACTCGAGCCTGGAGCTCGTCAACCGGGCGAGCGCTCAGCTGGGTCTCGGCGCACACGACGCCGTCGGATGGATGCGGTTGAGCTACACGGTCCGGCACCAGTGCGCCTCCGCGGCGCCGAGCTGTATCCCGAGGGCCGACTTCATGACGGTCTCGACGCTGCCCGGCGGAACCGTGATCGCGAACGGCAAGGGGATCTCGACCGAGAGCTCGACGATCACGATTCCGATCGTCGCGGGCACCGGAAGCTATCGCGGCGCCCGCGGGACGTTGTTGCTCGGCCCGAGCTGGAGCACCTACGCGCTCGTCCTGCCCTGACGAGGCGCACGCCCCGCGCGAACTCTTGGTACCGTCCCCTCTGTCTTCACCATGGCGACAGTGGGCTCGCATCGAGTTCTCCCCCGCACGCTGCGGACAAGCTCCAGCCCCGGCGTCATCCTCCTCATCGGCACTCCCGGCACCGGCAAGCGCGCGCTCGGCCACTTCCTCGCCGAGGAGAACGGGTTCGTCCATCTCGACTTCGAGAACGCCGGTACGCGGGACGGCCTCCTCGGGCTGAGCACGACGGAGCTGCGCGCACGTCTCGCCGGCCTCGCCGAGTGCTCCGGCGGCGTCGTCATCACCTGGGGAGCCGGTGGGAACGACCAGCTATGCGAGATTCGCCGGCTCCGCCGGGCGGGGGCCAAGCCGATCTGGCTCGACAGCGATCGGGGCGCCGCGTGCCGCGCGCACTTCGCGGGAGCGCGCCGCCCGGGGCGGTTCCACTTCGTCGACTCGTTCGAGGAGGACGGCAGCTTCCGCCCGGTCGGGGCCGTTGCCGCCGAGCTGCTCGCGTCGACGCGGACGCCGCCGCCCGCGCCTCGCCGGGTCACGGTGCTGCGGCGGGCGGGTGAGATCCGCGGCCGCTCGACCAACGCGCTCGCGTTCCTCGCCGGGGCGGCCGCGGCGACCGCTGCGGTGCTCGTCGCCACCGGCGGCGGTGGCGCGCCGCGCCCGCAACCCGCGCTCGCCGGTCAGGCGAACCGCCCGGCGACAATGCATCACGTCGCGGCGCTGCCGCGCCAGGGCGTGCTCGTCAACGGCACGAGCCTCGCCGGCGTCCAGCTCGGCGACACGACGGCGAAGGTGCGGGCGCTCTGGGGCGGGCGCTTCACCCGCTGCCGGGAGTGCAAGCCCGCGATGTGGTTCTACCTCTACCCGCCGCCCGACGACCCGGTCGGCGCGGGGGTGCAGTTCGAGCGCGGCAAGGTGGTCGCGGTCTTCACGCTCGGCAGCCCGAGCGGCTGGCACACCGAGAGCGGGATCAGGGTCGGGCAGATCCTCGCCAACCCGTACAACGGGCCGAGCAAGGACACGTGGCTCTCCTGCGCGGGCTACGGCGCCCAGACGACCCGTTCGTCGAAGAGTGCGGTCACCTCGATTCTGACCCAGGGCGCGGCAGTCTACGGCTTCGCGCTGACGCGGCCGTCGATCTCACCCTGCCACTAGCTGCGACCCGCGTTCGGGCGCGGTATTCGGTTCAGCGCGGCGCGACGATCGCCCGGAGTGCCTGCCGGACGGACTTCGTCGCTGCGAGCACGGCCGTCGGCTCGTACCCGCAGTGGGCCATGCAGTTGTCACAGCGCGGGTCGTTCCCGCGCCCGTACTTCGACCAGTCGGTCGTCTCGATCAGCTCTCGGTAGCTCTCTGCGTAGCCGTCGGCCATCAGGTAGCACGGGCCGCTGCCAGCCGAAGAGCGAGTAGCTCGGGATTCCCCACGGGCGTGCACTGGAAGTCGACCTTGCCCTCGAGGAAGTCCAGGAAGAGCGGCGTGTGGTTGAGGCGCCAACGCTTGCGGTTGCCGTCG
Source organism: uncultured Actinomycetota bacterium (assembly GCA_963743675.1). Classification (GTDB taxonomy): domain Bacteria; phylum Actinomycetota; class Thermoleophilia; order Gaiellales; family Gaiellaceae; genus PALSA-600. The sequence goes on along the minus strand of CAVURE010000017.1, from coordinate 373,767 downwards.
GCGAAGGCCTCCCCGAAAAGGCGCCGCGCCTGGGCGACGCCGGGGAAGTGCTCCTGGTCGGGTGCCTTCTCGTAGGCGTAGGCGGGCGAGAGCATCATCTGGTCGACCTTCAGCTCGTCGTTCAGGAAGTCGAGCACGTCGCGGACCGTCTTCGGCGTGTCGGTGGTGAGGAAGGTCGTGTTCGTGTTGACACGGAAGCCGCGGCGCTGGGCCTCGCGGATCGCGTCTACCGCCTTGTCGAAGGTTCCCTCGCGCTCGACGAACTGATCGTGGCGCTCGCGCATCCCGTCCAGGTGGACGACCCAGGCGAAGTACGGAGACGGCTCGAACAGGTCGAGCTTCTTCTTCATGAGGATCCCGTTCGTGCACAGGTAGACGAACTTCTTGCGCTTGATCAGCTCCGCGGCCATCACGTGCACCTCGGGGTGCACGAGCGGCTCGCCGCCTGCGATGGAGACCATCGGCGCCCCGCTCTCCTCGATCGCCGCGAGCGCCTGCTCGACCGGCATCCGCTTCTTGAGGATGTGCTCCGGGTACTGGATCTTCCCGCAGAACGAGCAGGCGAGGTTGCACTGGAAGAGCGGCTCGAGCTCGACGAGGAGCGGGAACTTCTCGTCCCGGCTGCAGCCGGCGGCGCATCAGGTAGCGGCCGACGGCCACGCTCTGGCGGAGCGGGACGCTCACGACCCTCGTCCCCACGGGCCGTGTCCGGGGACAGTCACCGTGCCCGCCGGGCCCGGCAGCAGGGCGCGAAGGCCCGGGCGGCCGCAAAGCACCTGCTCGGAGCCGGAGACGTTACGGACATGTCCGGGGACAGTCACCGAAACGTAAGTGTGACGGATCCGCGCGGCCGGGCGCGTCACTGCTCGGCCAGCGCTCTCGGCAAGCGGAAGCGGAGCGTCTCGATCGTCTGCGTCCGCTCCTCGACGTCGACCGGGCCGAGGGCCGCGAGGGCGGCGACGAGACGGTGCACGATCCGTTCGGGCGCCGAGGCGCCGGCGGTGATCCCGACCGTCGCGGCGTCGCCGAGCCAGGCGACGTCGATGTCGGTCTCGTCGTCGACGAGGTAGGCCCGAGCCCCCTCGCGCCGGGCGACCTCGACCAGCCGCTTCGAGTTGGACGAGGTCTCGGAGCCGGCGACGAGGACGACGTCGGCCTCGCGGGCGACCACGCGAACCGCGTGCTGCCGGTTCGACGTGGCGTAGCAGATGTCCTCCGAGGCCGGCCCGCGCAGGGCCGGAAAGCGCGCTCGCAGCCGCGCAACGATCTCGTCGGTCTCGTCGACGGCGAGTGTCGTCTGCGTGAGATACGCGACTCGGTCCGGGTCGGCCGCCTCGACGCGGCCGGCGTGCTCGAGGCTCTCGACGAGCCGGATCGACTCCGGCGCCTCACCCAGAGTGCCCTCGACCTCCTCGTGGCCCTCATGGCCGATGAGGAAGATCGTGTTCCCGTCGGCGGCGAAGCGCTGTGCCTCGACGTGAACCTTGCCGACGAGCGGGCAGGTGGCGTCGATCACGTCGAGCCGGCGCTCGGCCGCGTCGCGACGGACGGCAGGGGAGACGCCGTGGGCCGAGAGCACCACGGTCGCCTCGTCCGGCACGCGGTCGAGCTCCTCGACGAAGATCGCTCCTCGCTGCTCGAGCTCGGCGACGACGTGCTCGTTGTGGACGATCTGCTTGCGCACGTAGATGGGTGCTCCGCGCTGGGCGAGGGCGATCTCGACGATGTCGATCGCACGCTCCACGCCGGCGCAAAAGGACCGCGGCCCGGCGAGGAGGAGCGTGCGCGGTGCGACCGCGCCGGCCCATTCGGTCAGCGCGCCGCTCACGCGCCGGAGGCTTCGCAGCGCCCGCGGCCCCGCGATCGCCATGCGCGGGTCGGCGAGGTGACGACCTGCGATGTCCGCCACGACCCGCACGACCGCGAGCGGACGGCCGCCTGCGCCTGCCGCGAGCCACGCCGACTCCATGTCGACCGCGAGGACGCCGTCCGTCCGCAGCGCCCGCTCTGCCGGGCCGAGTATCCGCGTGGTCGACGCCAGCGGCCCGACGTGCACGCGAAGGCCGCGCCGCCGGAGTGCAGCGACGAGCAGCGAGCTCCCGGGAACGGCGGTCCTGACGCCGTGCTCGTCCACGAGCTCCGTGGCACAGAGAACGTCGCCGGCCTCGAGCACGGGGTCGATCCCGGCGCAGAGCCCCGCGACGGCGAGTGCGCCGGCGCTGTGCGCGAGCGCTCGCGCCGCCGCGATCCGGGCGCGGTCGGGCCCCATCCCGGTGCGGAGCACCGACGAGCCCGCGTGCTCTCCGAGCGCGAGCTGCTCGATCCGGAGCGGCGCGAGGACGAGCAGCGAGCTCACTGCGCCCCTCCGAGCATCCGGCCGAGCGCCATCACCGGGAACACGTCCCGGTACAGGTGGTAGTTGAGATAGAAGTCGCCGGGGAAGCCGGTGCCCGTGTAGTACGGCTCGTCCCAGCCGCCGCTCTGCTGCTGCGTCTCCACGAGCCACTGCACGGCGTTCAACGCGGCAGCGGCCGTTGCCGACCCCGCCGGCGTGCAGGCCGAGCAGCGCCCACGCGGTCTGCGAGGCTGTCGAGACGCCGCGGCCGCTCCACGAGCGGTCCCGGTACGAGCGGAGATCCTCGCCGAACCCACCGCCCGGATTCTGCACGCCTTCGAGCCAGCGGACCCCGGCCCGGACGCTCCAGTGGTCGCCGAGCCCGCAGGCGGCGAGCGCCGGCAGGACGGCTGCGGTGCCGTAGATGTAGTTCGCGCCCCAGCGGCCGAACCAGGAGCCGTCACGTTCCTGCTGGCGGAGAAGCCACGTCAGCGCGCGTGCTCCCGGGTCCTCGCCCGCGCGGCCGTCATGGGCGAGCGTCTCGAGCACGTGGGCCGTGACGTCCGAGCTCGGCGGGTCGGTGACGGCGCCGAAGTCGCAGAATGCGAGCTTGGCCGCGAGCCGGCTCTCGTTGTCGACGTCGAAGGCGCCGAAGCCTCCCGACCTGCTCTGCATGCCGAGCATCCACTGGAGGCCGCGCCCGGCCGAGTCGCTCGGATCGTGGCCGGCGCGGCGCAGCGCGAGGATGATGACCGCGGTGTCGTCGACGTCGGGGTAGTTCTCGTTCGCGAACTCGAACGGGAAGCCGCCCGGCGGCAGCTCCGGGCGCCGCACCGCCCAGTCGCCCCGGGTGCCGACCTCCTGGGCGGCGAGCCACTCGCAGGCCCGGACGATCGCCGCATCGTGCCGGTCGACGCCGGCGTCGAGCAGCGCGATGACCGAGAGGGCAGTGTCCCAGACCGGCGACTGGCAGGCCTCGACCCGGCGGCCGTCGTCGTCCACGATCGTGAACGTCTCGAGGCCGTCGAGCGCACGCACCAGCACCGGATGGTCGAGCGGATACCCGAGCGCCCGCAGCGCGACGATCGACCAGACCCACGGCGGCTGGATTCCTCCCCACGAGCCGTCGCGCTCCTGCCGTTCGACGATCCAGCGCTCGGCGGCGCGGAGCGCCTGCCGGCGCAGCACGCCGACCGGAAGCCGCCCGTACAGATGCGCCGCCTTGTCGACGACGACGAACGCGCGTCCCCAGAGATCCTCGGGCGCGGCGAGCGGCAGGGCGCCGCTGCGGAGCTCGTCGATCTCGAAGCCGACCTTTGCCGACGGCTTGAGGGCGGTCACGACGGAGAGGGCGACGATCGTCTGGCGCGCCCAGCAGCCGAACGAGTAGACCGAGAGCGGCGCGCGCGCAGGGAGCAGGATCTGCTCCGGCGGCAGCGTCGGGACCTCCGCCCAGGACCAGAGATCGAGCAGCGCGAGCCACATGCGGGTGAAGACCCGGCTCTGCTCGACCCCGCCGCGCTCCCGCACGAAGCAGGCCGCGCGGGCCATGTGCCCGGCATCGCGCGGGTCGCCCGCGAGGCGGAGCGCGACGTAGGCCTCGACGGTGGTGGAGAGGTCGCCGGGCCCGCCGTAGTAGGTCGCCCAAGAGCCGTCGGGTCGCTGCCTCGCCCGGATCCACCTCGCGGTGCCGTCGACGACCTTCGGCTCGAGCAGGCCGAGGAAGTGCCGCAGGAAGAGATCCTCGGCGTCGATCGTCACATTGGTCTCGAGCTCTCCCTTCCACCAGCCGTGCGGGCTCTGCTGGGCGAGCAGATGGCGCGTCGCCCGCCGGAGCGCTGCCTGCGAGGCATCGACGGCGCGGTCGGCTGCGATCGTCACCGTTCCGCCCCTTCTGCGACAGCCGCCCTCGCCGCGGCGAGGCCGCTGCGAACGGCGCTCTCCATCGTGGCCGGCCAGCCCGTGTCCGTCCAGGCGCCCGCGAGGTAGATGCCCGGGACGGCCGTATGCGCGCTCGGCCGCAGCCTGCTCGTGCCGGGCGCGACCTTGAAGGTGGCCCTCGGCTCGTGGGTGACCGCGAAATCGATCACCTCGGCTCCACGAGCCGCCGGCAGCAGGCGCTCGAGGGCCGGGAGGTAGCGGGCGCGAAGCTCCGCGACGGAGGCCCCGATCTCGTCGACCGCATGCGAGAGCGAGACGGCGACGAGCTGGCCCTCGGCGGCCCCCGAGGATTCGGTGCGATCGAAGATCCACTGCACCGGCGAGCCGATGGCAGCCGCGAGCTGCTCGTCGAGGACACGGCGGTCGTAGTGGATGTGCAGGTTGACGATCGGGCTCGTGCCCAGGCCGGCGAGCGCCTCGCGGTCGAGCGCCTCGGGAGGGGCGACCTCGGGCGCGGACTCGTGCGGGACGGCGAGGATCACGGCGTCGGCCTCATCGGAGCCTTCCTCGAGGATAAGCCGCCGGTCGGCGGTGATCGAGCGCACCGCCGTTCCCAGGTGGATCGTGCCGCCCGCCCGCTCGAGCGCGCCCGCCGCCGGCTCGGCGTGGAGACGGCGGAACGGCACGGCCGGGACGCCGATGTCGCAGGCGGCGGCCGAGTCGAGGAGCCCGGTACGGAACACCTTGACCGCCGCCGAGAGCGAGGCCAGGTCGGCCGGCAGGTTGAGCGTCGGCAGGGCGATCAGGTTCCAGAGTGTCTCGATCGCGTTCTCGGACTGGCCGTGCGACCGCAGCCAGTCGGCGAAGGTCTGCTCGTCGAGCGCCGGGTCATCCGGATCGAGCTTCTTGAGCTGGGTCGCCGCGAGCGCGGCCGCCACCCGTTCGCGAAGCCCGAGCGGCGAGTAGAGAAGCAGCGTCTTCGCCAGGTGGAGCGGGGAGGGAAGACCGGTCCGGGCGATCAGAGCCGACGGCGCCCCCTCGCGGAGAACCGGCACGTGCAGGCGCCGCTGGAGCGGGAGCAGGTGCTCGACGCCGATGCGGCGCAGGAAGCCGCGGTAGGCGGTGCAGCAGCGCAGCGCCACGTGCTGGCCGTTGTCGAGCTCGAGGCCGTTGCGCTCGAAGGAGAACGTCGCGCCGCCGAGGCGCGAGCGCGACTCGTACAGCGTCACCGCGGCCCCGCGATCGGCGCACTCGATGGCCGCGGCGAGGCCGGCCAGCCCGCCGCCGACGACGGCGACACGGGCGCTCACAGCGCAACCCCGGTTGGCCCATGAGCTTCCTGCTCCCGCCGCCGGCCGAGCCGGCCCGCCCGCTCCCCGGTGAGCTCCGTCGAGCCGGCGCTCATGCGCCCGCCCCGGCCAGGCTGCGCGCGAGCACGAGGCCTTTCTCCCACGGCCTCAGCGAGAGCCGGCCGCGCAGCACGAGCGACGGCTCCGCGGCGATGCGGTCGAGCAGCCGTCGGTACTTGCCTGCCATCGCGAGCACGCACGAGGCGCTGCGGCGGTCGATCAGCGGAACGAGCTCGAGCCCGCGATGGAGCCAGCCGAGCCCGCGCTCGGCCTCGAACGCGATCACGAGCTCCACCGGCCCGCTGAAGCGGCCTCGGGCTGCCTCGCACGCCGAACCGCTCGAGATCCTCTGCGCGGCAGGTAGACGCGCCCGGCGGCGGCGTCCTCGCGCGACGTCACGGAGGATGTTGCCGATCTGGAGGGCAACGCCCAGATCGTCGGCGAGCCTGGCCCCGGTGAGGCGATCGGAGCAGTCGAAGACGCCGAGCGACAGCCGCCCGATCGAGCCCGGCGACGCAGCGGCAGTAGCGCTCGAGGTCGGCGAACGTCGCGAAGGTCGTCGCCGCGCACGTCGGTCTCCGCGCCGTCGACGAGGTCGTCGAACGCATCGAGCGGGATCGGGAACCGCCGGGCGGCGTCGGCGATCGCGACGAACACCGGGTCGTCGCTGTCACCCGGGCTCTGCAGCCGCGCGCGGACCGACTCGAGCCCGGCGAGCTTCTCAGCCGTGGGCGAGCTCGCCGTCGGCGATGTCGTCGATCCGCCGCGCGAGTGCATAGATCGCGAACAGCGCCTAGCGGCGGTCGGGCGGAAGCAGGCGCATGCCGGCATAGAAGCTCGATCCCGAGCTCGCGCGCGACGCGGCGGCAATGCGCGTAAGCCAGCTCCACTCCCGGCATGCTCATCCCCTGCGGAGATAGGTCGCAAACGCGGCGCGGGCGCGACGGATGCGGGTCGCCTTCGGCGGCCCCGCGAGCACGTCGTAGCCTGCGGCCTCGATCGCGTCGAGCGCGGCCCGCCCGCCGCCGACGTAGCCGGCGACCGCGAGCCTGCGCGCGTCCGTCGAGGCGGCCCACGAGCGGTGCGCCCTGGTCGAGCAGCCTCGCGCGCCCGGTCGACCTCGAACGCCATCAGCTCCCGGAGCTCAGGCCCCGTCGCTCCGGCCCGGAGATCCTCGCGGCTCGACGCCGAAGCGGTCGAGATCCTCCGCCGGCAGGTAGATCGCGGCCGGCGGCATGGTCCTCGGCGACGTCCTGCCAGTGCTCGGCGAGCTGGAGCGCGGTGCACACGCTGTCGGAGAGCGCGATCCGGTCGGGTGTCGCGGCTCCGAAGATGTGGAGGACGAGCTCGCCGACCGGGTTTGCCGAGAGATCGCAGTAGTCGACGAGCTCGGCGAACGTCTCGTAGACGGTGTGCTCCTGGTCGCGCCGGTTCGCGTCGATGAGCCGCTCGAACGGGCCGCGGGGGAGGTCGCAGGCGCGGACGGTGGGCTCGCAGCGCGCGGAGGATCGGCTGGCTCGGCTCCTCCGAGTCGTCGAAGACTCTGGCCAGGTCGGCCTGGAAGGCGTCGAGCGTGCGCCCGGCGATCGCCCGGCGTCGCGTCCCCGATCTGGTCGACGAGGCGCGCGTAGCCGTAGATCGCCATCAGGTGTCGGCGGTTCTCGCGGCCGAGGACGAGCGAGGCGACCGAGAAGTTCTCACTGCCGGAGCGGGCGAGGACGTCATCGGCGGCCGGCAGCGCTGCGAGCGCCGCGCCTCCCGTGGCCGTGAGATCGCCGGTGGCAGCGTCTCCCATCTGCGCATTCTGGCGGTCCCGGCGAGCGCGCGGCAAGGGGTCGCGGGCAGATGGGGGATCGCCGGCCCCCGCCGAAGCGAAACACGTGGTTAACGAAGGGCCAATGGAGCAGGCTCTACCGTGGCGCGGCGTGAGGACGGTCGTCCGGTGGGCGGGAGCGGCAAGCGTCGTGGCGGGGGCCGTCTGGCTCGGGCTCGGCCTCGGCTCGGTTGCCGGGCATCGCGCGCCCGCGACCGCGCACGCGGCGTCCGCGACGGGCATCCACAAGATCAAGCACGTCGTCATCATCATGCAGGAGAACCGCTCGTTCGACTCCTACTTCGGGACGTTCCCCGGTGCCGACGGCATCCCGATGAGAAACGGAGTGCCGACCGTGTGCGTGCCGGATCCCTACCAGCACCGCTGCGTCCGTCCGTACCACACCTCGGCAGACCGGAACGCCGGCGGCCCTCACGACCACCTCGACGCGATCAAGGACATCGACGGCGGGAAGATGGACGGGTTCATCAAGCAGGCGCACGGCGGCCGGAAGCTCGCGTGCGTGGCGAGCGTCCAGGCGCCGACGTGCTCGCTCGCGCCGGCAGATGCCGCGTCGGTGATGGGCTACCACGACGCGAGCGAGATCCCGAACTACTGGGCGTGGGCGAAGGCGTTCGTCCTGCAGGATCACATGTTCGAGTCGGACACCTCGTGGAGCCTGCCGTCCCACCTGTACATGGTCTCGGGCTGGTCGGCCCGATGCTCGAAGAAGGGAGACCCGATGAGCTGCCGGCCGGCCATCCAGGCGCCGGGCTCGCCGCCGGACAGCCCCCAGAACCCGACGAACGCGGTTCCCGACTACGCGTGGACGGATCTCACCTACCTCCTGCACAACCACCGGATCAGCTGGGGCTACTACGTCTTCACCGGGACGCAGCCGGATTGCGACGACAGCGCGATGTTCTGCCAGGCCGTGAAGCAGAACGCGAAGACGCCGGGGATCTGGAATCCACTGCCGTGGTTCGACACTGTGCGCCAGGACGGCCAGTCGGCCAACATCCAGCCGTTCCGGAACTTCCTCGCGCAGGCGAAGGCGGGGACGCTGCCGTCGGTGTCGTGGATCACGCCGACCCAGAGCGTGAGCGATCACCCGCCGGCGCTGATCTCCGCCGGGCAGACCTACGTCACCGGCCTGATCGACCGCATCATGCGCAGCCCGGACTGGCGGTCGACCGCGATCTTCCTGGCCTGGGACGACTGGGGCGGGTTCTACGACCACGTTCGGCCTCCGACCGTCGACGCTCAGGGTTACGGCCTTCGCGTGCCCGCGCTGCTGATCAGCCCGTACGCAAGGAAGGGCTACATCGACCATCAGGTGCTGAGCTTCGATGCGTACCTGAAGTTCATCGAGGACGACTTCCTCGGCTCGGCTCGCATCGACCCGAGGACCGACGGCCGCCCCGACCCGCGCCCCGACGTCCGCGAGAACGCCCGGATCCTCGGCAACCTCCTCTCGGAGTTCGACTTCTCGCAGCCCCCCCGCAAGCCGGTGATCCTCCCGCTCAACCCGCCGTACCGCTGACCGCCCGAGCCACGTCTGCGCCGGGCACGTCTGGTGCCAGGTTCACCCGAAGGAGCGCGGCGTCGACGTGGCGGGAAGGTACCCGGCCGGGTGAAGTGCGCCGTGATCGGCGTCGTTGCGGGAAAACGGGCCTCTGTCTGCTGCGGACGCGTCCGGTGCCAGGTTAGCGAAACGAAAGTGTGACAGTTTGCCAATTTCGGGCAACGGATCGGGTACGATCGGCACATGCCACGCCGGCCACGCGATCAGACGCCAGGCGGCTGCTTCCATGTGGTCAGCCGGGGCAACAACAAGCAGCCGATCTTCGACGACGTCCTGCGGCCGTTCTTCGTCGGCCGGCTGGGAGGGGTGGCCCGCGCCTTCGGGTGGGTCGTGTACGGGTACGCGACGATGACGAACCACTTCCATCTCGTCCTGCAGATCGGCGAGAAAGGGCTCTCCGACGGGATGCAGCGGTTGAACCTCTCGCTCGCCCGCGCCTCGAACGCGCGCTTCGACCGGAGCAACCACTGCCTGGGCCAGCGGTTCTGGAGCACGCGACTGGAGACCGACGAGCACCTGCTCGCGAGCATTCGCTACACGCTCTGGAATCCGGCACGGGCCGGGATCGGAGCGCACCCCGGCGACACCACGTGGACGAGCTTCCGAGCGAGCGTCGGCCTCGACTGGCGGCCCGAGGCGCTCGCGGTCACCACGCTCCTCGGCCACTTCGGAACGAGCCCCGAGCGCGGACGCGACGCTTTCCGCAGGTTCGTCTGGGACGGCCGCGAGCGCTGCCGGCAACCCTGGCAGGACGGGGCCGGAATCCTGCTCTGAGGGGACAGCCGGACGGGCTACCCGGTGTTCCGCAGCGCCGCCGCGATGCCGGCGATCGAGCGACCGAGCGGGAGGCGGGCACCGTCATCGCCGGCGCGGTAGCGGCGGAGGAGCTCGACCTGGATCGCGTTCATCGGGTCGACGTACGGGTTCCGGATCCCGATCGACCGGCGGACGACCGGGGCTCGCTCGAGCAGGCGCTCCTCGTCGACGATCGCGAGCACGGCGGCAAGCGCGCGGTCGTGCTCGGCGGCGATCGCCCCGAAGAAGCGGCCGGGCTCGAGCTCGTCCGGCACCAGCTCGAGGTACTCCCGCGCCACCTCGAGGCTCGACTTCGCGAGCGTCATCTCGAGGTTCCCGACGAGCGAGCGGAAGAAGGGCAGCTCCTCGTAGAGCTGTCGCAGCTCGCCGATCTCGGCGGCCGCGAACGCCGTGCCGCAGCCGTACCAGGCGGGGAGCAGGGTCCGGTTCTGCGTCCAGGCGAAGACCCAGGGAATCGCCCGCAGCGAGCCGAGATAGTCGCCGCCCTCCGGCCGGCGCGCAGGACGCGAGCCGATCGCGAGCAGGCCCAGCTCGTCGACAGGCGTGAACGCGCGGAAGAAGTCGACGAACCCCGGCGTCTCCCAGACGAGCGCCCGGTAGGCGGTCTCGCCGAGCCGCGACAGGCGGTCGAGCAGCGCCCGCTCCGCGCCGTCCGGGGTGCGCCCGACAACCTCGGGGAACGCGCTCAGCAGCGTGCCGGACAGCGCCGCCTCGAGGCTGCGATAGGCGATGCCCGGCAGCCCGTACTTGATCGAGATCGTCTCGCCCTGCTCGGTCAGCTTCAGCCGCCCCGGAGGGTGTCCCGGCGCCTGCCCGAGGATCGCCGCGTGGGTCGGCCCGCCGCCGCGCCCCGCGCTGCCGCCGCGGCCGTGGAAGATCGTCAGCTCGATCCCGGCCTCCCGCGCGACCTCGGCAAGCGCCTCCTGTGCCCGGTAGATCCCCCACTGCGCGGCCAGATAACCGCCGTCCTTGCCCGAGTCCGAGTAGCCGACCATCATCTCGATCCGCTTGTCGCGCTCGGCGACCCGCGCGTCCGTAGCGCTCGTCGGCGAGCAGCGCGCGCACCGTGTCGGCCGCCGCCTCGAGGTCGGCGATGGTCTCGAACAGGGGCACCACCGCCACCGGCTCGTCGGTCAGGTCGAGCACGCCGAGGACGTCGGCCGGGCTACGGGTGGCCGACACGATCACCGTATCCAGCGCCTGCGGCCCGTGACGCGCCCGCGCCGCCGCGATCGCGCCGAATACCTCGCGCGTGCGCTCCGTCGGCGCGGCGACCTCGCTCGCATGCAGGCGAACGTCGAGCTTCGCCAGGTGAAAGCCGAAGAGCTCGACCCGGCGACCGAGAGCAGCCAGCGGCCCCGCGGCCATGCGGTCGGCCCCGATTCGCCTCGAGGCTGCGGCGGATCACGGCGAGGTCGGCGAGGAGCTCGTCCGGCCCCGCATAGCCGTCGTTCCCGAGACGCCACCACATGAACATCAGCTTTCGCCGGTACGCCTCGCCCGAGGCCATCTGGACGGGCCCGTCGATCTCCGGCAGCTCGCGCTCGTCCCGCGCGAGCGAGTCCTTGAGCTCCGGGGAGACACCCACGAGCGACCGGCTGGGAGCAAGCGCGTAGGCGAGCGAGAGCACGTCCGACCGGTAGCGCGCGAGAGCGGTCTCCCGCGCCCGCTCGAGCGCAGCGAGGATCGTGTCGCGCCCGACCTCCGGGTTGCCGTCGAGGTCGCCGCCGATCCAGCTCCCGAACGAGAACGGCACCGGCAGGTCCCGGTGCGAGCCGCCGGTACTCGCGCAGCAGCCGCTCGCCGGCGTCGAACAGGCTCTCCTCGAAGAACCAGAGCCCGTGGCGGATCTCGTCGCCCACCCGCGGGCGCTCGCTCCGCACCTCGTCGGTCTGCCAGAGGATCGTGATCTCCTCGGCGAGCTCGTCGTCGAGCTCGGCCCGCTCGGCCGAGGTCAGGTCGGGATCGTCCTGGCGGGTCAGGAGCTCCGCGATCCGGACATGCGCGCGCAGGAGCGTCCGGCGCGTCGCCTCGGTCGGATGCGCCGTCAGCACGAGCTCGAGCGAGACGTGCTCGAGACGCGCGGCGCCGCGTTTCGGCCGGAACGCCTGCCAGCAGCTCGAAGGCCTCGACGAGCGACTCGCGCGGCGTCGCCACCTCCTCGGTGTAGGCGCGCCGGCGCCGGATCCGGTGGTGCTGCTCGGCCGTGTTCGCGAGCTGGAAGTACGTCGCGAACGCTCGCAGCATCCGCGCCTGCGCCCGCGGCGAGAGCCGGCGCACCGCCTCGCGCACGGCCGACGGGTCGCCGACCTCGCGGGCCAGCCGGGAGCTCGCCCGGATCCGCTCCTCGGCCGCCAGGAACCCCTCGCCCTCCTGCTCGACGAGCACCCGCCCGAGCAGTGACCCGAGCAGCCGCACGTCCCGCCGCAGCGGCCCGTACGGCCCCTCCTCGCGCACCGAGTCGCTCACGAGCGCATCTTCGCGACAACGCGTGTGGCGCCGGGGGGAGAACTATGCTTCGCTGTCGCCACCGCTCCTGCAGTGAGCGGGCGCCTGTTCCGACATGTCCGAGATGAGCACCTCACCGGCTGCGTCCAGCCCGCAGGCCGCTCGCGCGACGGCGCATCGCCGTTTCGAGCGTCGGCGGACGATCGTCCTGACCGCGCTCACGGTGTTCGCCCTCGGGAACCTGGTCGGCCTCTTCTGGCTCGTCGGCCAGGGCCAGGGCGACGGCGTCGCCTACCACTGGTTCACGAGCTTCGACAACTTCCTGCTCGGCGCCGGCAGGCTCACGGCCTTCCTCGCGGGCTACCTGGCGCTGATCGAGGTCCTCCTGCTCGCCCGCCTGCCCTTCCTCGAGCGTTTCGTCGGCTTCGACCGGCTCACCGTCTGGCACCGCTGGAACGGGCACGCGGTGATCTACCTCGCGCTCGCGCACGTCGTCTTCTCGGTCTGGGGCTACGCGAAGCAGGACGGCACGGGGTTCTTCCAGGAGTACTGGCAGTGGCTCACCCTCCCGCAGCCGAAGGCGGCCGGGTCGATCTCGACGAGCGGCGGCGCGCTGCCTCCGCTCTCGATCAACGCGAACCCGACCACCTCGCCCTACCCGGGGATCATCACGGCGACGATCGGCACCGCCCTGCTCGTCGTCGTGCTCGTGACCTCGCTCGTGATCGTGCGCCGCAAGCTGACCTACGAGTGGTGGTACGCGATCCACTTCACCGCCTACGCCGGGATCGCGCTCGCCTGGTTCCACATGATCCCGGACGGCAACGACCTGATCGTCGACGAGATCGCCGCCGACTAGTGGCGTGCGCTTTATGCCTTCGCGCTCTTCCTCGTGCTCTGGTACCGGCTCTTGCGACCGGTCGTCAACACGTTCCGCTTCGGCATGAAGGTGACCGACGTCGTCGTCGAAGGGCCGGGAGTGGTCTCGATGCGGATCACCGGCCGCAACCTCGACAAGCTGAAGACGAAGGCCGGCCAGTTTTACTTCTGGCGCTTCTTCACGAAGGGCTTCTGGTACACGCAGCATCCCTATTCGCTCTCGGAGGCGCCGAAGGGCAACTCGTTCCGGATCACGGTGAAGAACCTCGGCGACCACAGCGCCAGGTTCGGCGAGATCCCGATCGGCACGCGAGTGTTCGCAGAGGGCCCGTTCGGCGTATTCACCGACGACACCCGGACCTCGGACAAGGCGCTGCTGATCGCCGGCGGGATCGGGATCACGCCGGTCCGGGCGCTGCTCGAGCAGATGGACGGCGACCTGGTCGCGCTGTACCGCGTGGTCTCCGATGAGGACATCGTCTTCTCCGACGAGCTCGACGAGATCGCGGCGAGACGGGGGGCGAAGGTGAGCTACGTCGTCGGCGACCATGCGAGCTCGCAGGGCCGCGATCTGCTTTCGCCCGCACACCTGAGGGAGCTCGTCCCGGACATCGCCGAGCGCGACGTCTTCATCTGCGGGCCGGTCGCGATGATCGACTTCATCGTCCCCAATCTGCGAAATGCAAATGTTTCGCGAAACCACCTACACGTCGAGCGGTTCGCCCTGTAACGTGTCTTTCGCTGTGCTGCGCCGGTCCCTGACCGTCCTCTTCTGCTCTGCCGTGCTCCTTTCGCAGGCCGGGAGATGCGCTCGCGCTCGTCCGTGCCGCCAAGGCGCCGACGACGGCGAAGAAGAAGGTCGTCTCGAACGTGACCGTCACCGGTCCGGCCGTCAAGTGCCACCAGTGGGGTTTCATGCAGGTTCAGCTGAAGGTCGTCAAGACCGTGGTCACCGGCAGCTCGGGCAAGCCGATCGTCTCGATCAAGATCACGGGTGTCTCGTGGCCGGTCTACCCGGATCACACGCCGAAGTCGAAGTACATCAACGCGCAGGCGCTGCCGCTCCTGCAGCAGGAGACGATGGAGCTGCAGGCCGTCGGCCGGCACGAAGCTCGAGAACATCTCCGGCGCGACGCACACGAGCGTCTCCTGGCGCGCGTCGCTCCAGGCCGCGCTCGCCAAGGCCGAGACACCGTAAGCCCGGTTCTGGCCGTGAGCGGCCCTCCCGGCCTGCGTCGCGTCGAGCAGATCATGGGCATGCCGATCGTCGTCGACGTGCGCGACGACTGCGCCGAAGCAGGTGCTCGACGAGGTCTTCGACTGGTTCCGCGAGGTCGACGAGCGCTTCAGCACCTACAAGGAGACGAGCGAGATCAGCCGGCTCAACCGCGGCGAGCTTGCGGTGCGCGACTGCCATCCGGACGTGCGCTGGGTGCTCGCCCGCTGCGACGAGCTGCGCGAGGAGACGGACGGCTACTTCGACGCGCGCTATGCCTCGCTGCTCGCGGTCGACCCGTCGGGGCTCGTCAAGGGCTGGTCGGTCGACCGCGGCGGGGAGCTGCTCGAGGCGCGCGGCCTCCGTAACTACTCGATCAACGCCGGCGGCGACATCCGCATGCGCGGCGCGGCGCTCCCCGAGCGCGTCCTGGCGGACCGGGATCCAGCACCCGGCGCTGCCCGACCGGATCGCGGCGGTCGTCGAGGCGAACGACCTCGCGCTCGCCACCTCCGGGCACCTACCTCCGCGGCGAGCACATCATCGATCCGCACAGCGGGCTGCCGTCCACCGGGACTCCTCTCGGTCACGATCGCGGGCGACGACCTCGCCACCGCCGATGCCTACGCGACCGCGGCATTCGCGATGGGCGAGCGCGGGGCCCGGCTGGACCGCGACGCCTGCGCCCGTACGAGGCCCTCGCGATCCTCGCCGACGGCACGCTCGCTCTCGACGCCGGGCTTCCCGTTCGCCGCCGAGCGACGGCTCAGGTAGGCGAGACGCGAGCGGCCGCCGCGCCGGCGGCAGCAGCGAGCAGCCGAGGAGGGTGACGCACGTCCCGAGCGTGAGGAGCTGCTCGGCCATCATCACGAGGCCGGCGTACTGCTGGTCGGTGAGCGGCGAGAGCCCGAACAGCCGCGCCGGCTTCTCGGCGTAGGCGGGGTAGAGCGGGGCCGGGCTGAGGAAGCAGCACGTCGGCAGAGCAGCCTGGCCGAGCACGAAGACGACGCCGGCGAGCGCGGCGCGGCCGCCGACCGAGAGCCGGCCGCGTGCCGGCCGGGTCGACCAGCTGCATCCAGACGAGCAGCCCGGCCGCGACGAAGCTCGCGTGCTCGAGATCGTGCAGCCACGGGTGGCGCGAGCGCGGCGTCGTAGGCCGCGGGCACGTGCCAGAGCGCCGATCGCGGCCGCCCAGACGCGCGACCGCCACGACCGGCCGGTCCGAGCGAGCCGAGGAGCCGGCGTGCAGCGCGTCGGTGCGGGCGACGAACGCGGACGACCGCGGCGGGAAGCATGAACGCGAGCAGCGGCCCGCGCACCGCGACGAGCAGCAGCGCCGGCCCGGCGTCGCCGATCAGGACGTGCTCGAGCATGTGCGCCGAGAGCAGGTAGTCGTCGCCGGCGGCGTCGAGCGGCGAGACGAGCGGCAGCGTCACGAGCGCGAGCCCGGCCGCGAACAGCGCCGCCCGGTCGCCAGCCCGCGTGGTCGGCGCCGGCCGCGGCGGCGCAGCCGCACGAACGCGCGCGCGAAGCAGCAGCGCCGCCACGGCCGCCGCCGCGAGCACGAGCGGCGCGGGCTCCAGGCCGACGCAGCCGCGAGATGGCGACCACGGCGGCTCAGGCGTCGCGGCGGAGGCTCTTGGCGCGGTACATCGCGCGGTCGGCGGCCGCGAGCAGGTCCTCCTCGTTCTCGTCGCGCAGCTCGTCGATCGCGATCACGCCGATCGACGCTGCGACCTGGACCGTGTCCTCGCCGGCGGTGACGATCATCGACCGCAGCGTCTCGGCGGTCTCCGTCGCGATCTCGCTTGCCTGGCGTGGCGTGACGTTGAGGACGAGGGCGGCGAACTCATCGCCGCCGAGCCGCCCGATCACGTCGGTGGCGCGGAGCCGGCGCCTCAGCACGTCCGCGGTCGACCGCAGCACCTGGTCGCCCGCGAGATGCCCGGCGGTGTCATTCACGAGCTTGAAGTTGTCGAGGTCGAGCACGAGGAGCGCGCCGTACTCGCCCTTGCGCTCCATCCGCCGCAGCTCTCGACGGAGCCCTTCCATGAACCCCCGCCGGTTGAGCAGGCCCGTGAGCGAGTCGTGGTCGGCGAGCCGGCGGAGCTCGTGCTCGGTCTGCTTGCGGTCGCCGATGTCCTCGACCTGCACCACGTAGTACAGCGGCTCGCCCCTGGCGCCCACGACGAGGGTGGTGCTCGCCGCGACCCAGAGCGTGGTGCCGTCGGCCCGGAGGTACCGGGTCTCGTGGCGCTTCTCGTCGGTGTCGTCCACCTGCACGGTTGCGTCGCCGGGCACGGTCAGATCCCCGAGGTTGAGCGTCAGGAGCTCCGTCTTCGTAGCCGAGAAGCCGGCAGAACGCAGCGTTCACCTGGAGCCACTCGCCCGTGGGCGTGACGAGCCCCATTCCGATCGGCGCGTTGTCGAAGGCGATCCGGAAGCGCTCGCTGGCGGCGTCGACCGCCTCCTCCGCGGTCTGCCGCGCGGTCATGTCGAGGCAGATCCCGAGCCACCCGCTGATCTCGCCGCGGCGTTGCGAAGGACGGTCGCGCGGCATTCGATCCAGGAGACGGAGCCGTCGGGACGCGCGAAGCGGAACTCGGACACGGTGTTCGACCGCCGAGGCCGTCACCCGCGCCCAGGCCCGTCGCACCCGGTCAGCGTCATCGGGGTGGAGAGCGGCCATCCAGCCGTCGCCCGTTGCCTCCTCCTCGACGCCAGCCCGGCCAGCCGGCACCAGTGCTGGTTCACGTACTCGTACTGGCCGGCGGCGGAGGCGACGAAGACCCCGACCGGTGCCTGCTCGGTGAGCAGGCGGAAGATCTCCTCCCAGGACGCCGGCGCCGCGACACCCGAGACTGCGAGTGCCGCGCGCACGTGGGACATGTGGTTCGCGCTCATCGCTGCCGACCGTGCCGCGCGGGATCGGTCCGGGGCGGTCGGCGCAGGCTCGTGCGGTGCACGCCCTGCCGCGGCCTCCCGGCGTGCACGAGCTCGCTCGAGCGCGTCCACGCACCGCGGCGTCGAACGCCGTGCCCGAGCTCGGCGCGCAGGAGCGCCATCGCGTCCTCGTGCGTCCACGCCGGCCGGTACACGCGCGAGCGAGATCAGCGCGTCGTAGACGTCGCAGACCGTCAGGATCCGAGTGTCGAGGTCGATCTCGTCGGCCGCTGAGGCCGGCGGGATAGCCGTGACCGTCAAGACGCTCGTGATGGTCGCGCACGAGCCGCCGGACGGAATCCGAGAACCCGCCGAGCTCCTCGATCAGCTTCGCGCCCCACTCGGCGTGGCGCTTCATCGACGGCGTACTCGTCGTCGTCGAGCGGCCCGGGCTTCTTCAGGATCGAGTCCGGCACCGAGAGCTTGCCGATGTCGTGGACGAGCGCCGCCGATCGCGAGCGCGCGCAGCCGGCTGCGGGAGAGCCCGAGCAGCTCGCCGACCTGAACCGCGCGTAGCGCGACCCGCCGCGTGTGCTGCTCGGTGTACTCGTCCTTCTCGGCGAGGCGGATTGTGATCGCCCGGACGTGCGAGCCGAGGAAGACCTCCTCGGCGACGACGAGGTCGGCGCCGTGGAGATCGCCGGCGAGCGGGCGCGACTGCGCCGTGTGAGCGAGGTCGAGAGCGACCGGGATGCCGACGATCAGGATCCCGTCGAGCTCGAACATGTGGCCCAGCCACCACCCGAGCTCCGAGTAGCGTCATCGTCAGCGCCGCGACCAGGGCGGTGCCGAGCCAGATCGAGCCCGATCACGACGAGCAGGTCGGGGAGCGCGGCGCGTGAGGAGGAACGTGCGGAGCGCGCGCAGCGCGAGCACGCCGAACAGCAGCAGGCCGACGCGAGCAACGCGAGCGCGGCGGGGCTGTCCGCGCGCCGGCACCTCGGGCAGGACGCCTCGGGAAGAGCAGCGCCGAGCGACGCCGAGCCGCGACCACGCCCGTCGAGCAGGACGGCCTGGAGGACGAGCAGCGGCTTGACGCCGCGCAGGAACGCGGCAGCCCGAACGACCGAGAGCGCGAGGATCGCGGCGCCGGCGGGCAGCGTCGCCCCGCCGGTCAGCATCACGACGCCGTAGCTGGTCGCGGGAAGAGCACTCCGGGCGTCGAGATCCCGTGCAGGGCCAGCAGCGCCGCCATCACGGCGAACGCCGTGCCGATCAGGACGGTGCGCGTGTCGGTGAACCGGGCGCCGATCACGGTCAGCGAGCAGCGACCGCGGCCGCGGCGTCGCGCCGAGCGCGCGTCATCGCCCACCGCATAGAAGTGGCCGAGCCGCGTCGGCCCAGCGCGATCCGAGCCACGCCGTCTCCGCGTGCCGGAACATGCACCTCGGCGACGGCTCGGCATCCGGCGCCGCAGCGACCAAGGCGAGCACAGGTGCGAGCCGCTCTCTCGAGCACATCTGCATGCGCACCTTTTCGCGCGCCGGCAAAGCTGAAGGCGCAGGCCTGCGAACACGGCGGTGAGAGTTCGCAGCATTGCCCGATCTACCGGTATCTGATCGTCGGCGGCGGTATGACCGCCGATGCCGCCTGCCGGGGTATCCGCGACCACGACGCCGACGGCTCGATCGGCCTCGTCGGCGAGGAGCTCGATCCGCCGTACAGCCGCCCGCCGCTCTCGAAGGCTCTGTGGCACGGCATGGAGGAGGCTTCGATCTGGCGGGGCACCGCGGAGCTCGGCGTCGACCTGCACCTCGGCCGCCGCGTCGTCGCGGTCGACCGCGTCGCCCGGCGCGTCACCGACGACCAGGGCGATTCCTACGGGTACGAGCGGCTCCTCCTCGCGACGGGGGGCCGCGCGCGCCGCCTGTCGGGGGGCGCGGCCGAGGAGATCGTCTACTTCCGGACGCTGCCGGACTACCGGCGCCTGCGGGCGCTCGCCGACCGTCACGCAACGTTCGTCGTGCTCGGCGGCGGCTTCATCGGCTCGGAGGTGGCCGCGGCACTCAGCTCGGCGGGGTGCGAGGTGACGCTCGTCTTCCCAGAGGCCGGTATCGGCGCCCGGCTCTTTCCGCCGGAGCTCGCCGCGGCGGTGGACGAGCTGTACCGCGGCCACGGCGTCGACGTGCAACCGGGCGAGCTCGTCGACGGCGTCGCGCGTGACGGCGACCGGTTTGCCGTCCGGCTGCAAAGCGGAGCCACCCTCGAGGCCGACGCGGTCGTGGCGGGGCTCGGCATCGAGCCTGCCGCCGAGCTCGCCGTCGCCGCCGGGCTGAACGTCAGCGACGGGGTCGTCGTCGACGAGTACGGGCGGGCCGGAGAGACCGGCGACGTGTACGCCGCGGGCGACATCGCACGCTTCCCCTCCGCGGTGCTCGGAGTCGACACCCGGGTCGAGCACGAGGACCATGCAAACAGCCACGGACGGGCGGTCGGAGCGAACATGGCCGGCGCCGGCGAGCCGTACCTCCACCTGCCCTTCTTCTACTCCGACCTGTTCGAGCTCGGCTACGAGGCGGTCGGCGAGGTCGACTCGCGTCGCCCGATGACCGCACAATGGGTCGACCCGATGCGCAAGGGGGTCGTCGCCTATCTCGGCGAGGGCGGCGAGCCGCGAGGGTTCCTGCTTCTCGACACGTGGGGGAAGGTCGGTGCAGCAACGGAGCTGATCGCTGCGCGCGCGCCGCTGGCGGACGAGATGCTCGCAGGCCTGCTCGCCTGAAAACCGAACCTTCCCGGCCTGCGTACTGGGGTGTGCCAGGAAAGGTGTGCCAGGAATCAGCGAGGAAGGGAGCTGTCATGGAGCAACGCTGGAGGCAATTCGGAGCGCTTGCGCTGACCGCGGGCTGCGCGCTGGCGCTCGTGCTCGGCGATGCCGGGGCGGCCGGCAAGGCGACTATCACGTCGGCCGCCAACGCGAAGCTCGGGACGATCGTCGTGGGTTCGACCGGCCGCACCGTCTATCACTATCTTGCCGAGCACGGCAAGACCGTTGCCTGCACCGGCGCGTGCGCGAAGCAGTGGCCGCCCGTGCTCGTCGGCAAGTCGGCGAAGCCGGCCGCGGGAGCCGGGATCACCGCCTCGAGGCTGGGAACGATCACCCGGCCCGACGGCACGGTTCAGGTGACCTACAACGGCTTCCCGCTCTACCGCTTCGCGGGCGATACGAAGAACGGCCAGGTCAACGGCCAGGGGCTCGAGAGCCTCTGGTACGTGGTTGCCCCGTCGGGCGCGGTCGTCAAGCTCAGCCCGAGTGCGGCTGCGAGCAGCGGAGCAGGCAGCTCGTCCTCGACCTCCAGCCCGAGCTCGAGCCCGACCAGCACGTCGGGCGGAGGCTACGGCTCCGGCGGTTACTGATTCTGGATCGTGTCGTTGATGCGGTCGCGAGCGTTCTCGACCGCATCGGCGCCACGCTCCGCGAGGATCCCGCCGAGCGAGCGGAAGAGCCCGGCTCGCGAGACGCGCTTCGCCTCGAGCGGGTTCTCCATCGGAACGGGAGATACCGCCGTCGTGTGAGGCATGTGCGGCGGCGCCGAGGTTGGCGGGATGCCGCCGTCCGGCACGAACGACTCGCGGCGGTAGTCCGGCACCTCGGTCTCGCAGGTGGCGCAGATCGCCGGCGGAGAGTCGGCGTAGATCGGCTCGGGCGGGAGCGTGACGATCGCTCCGCAGCCGGGGCACACCGCCGTGGCGGGAAGCGAGTAGCTGCCAAAGTGGTTCACGAAATCAACGGTACCACCGGGCGTGGCCGCACCGCCCGTAGCGGTCGCGGCCGCCGGGAGAGCCTTGTGGGCAGCCCGCGTCAGGCGCTAAGGTAAACGCACCGTTCGCCCCGCGGACGCCCACGCGTCATGAGCAGGCTGCTACTCGTTGCTGTCGTTTCGCTGACCCTGGTCGTCCTGGCCTCGACCGCCTCGGCGAGCCGCACGGCCCAGGCGCTTCCGGCGGTCGGCGTGCTGACACCGGGTGTCAGCCTCGGCGGGCTGCAGATCGGCTACACGCAGGGCCAGGTGGTCGAGCGGTGGGGGCACGGCTACCGGATCTGCCCGAGGAACGCCTGCCGGGGGACCGACACCGTCTGGTACTACGTCTACGGCCGCGGCGAGCCGCTCGGCGCCGCCGTCAGGTTCGACAGGTCAGGCCGGGTCAACGCGGTCTTCACCCTGGGCTCGCCCGCCGGCTGGCGCACGGCCCAGGGGCTCCTGATCGGCCAGGGCGTCTCGGACGCGCAGCGCCTCTACGGCACGAACCTCAGCTGGTCGGCGTGCATCGGCTACGGCAGCGATGAGCATGCGCAACGGCAGGGCGGTCACGTCGATCTACACGACGGGCGAGTCGATCTACGGCTTCGCAATCACCTCGCCCGGCACACCGGTCTGCCAGTAACTGGCCCCGCCGCGGGCTGCTGCGAAGCCCGTGCCGAGCTACGCCGTCGGGAGGGCCATGTGCTGGGCCGCGATCAGCGCCAGGGCGTGCTCGACCTTGACCGGGAGCTTCTGGAAGGAGCTGACCATGATCTCGGTCACCGCCTTTCCCTGGCCGACGAAGATCCAGTCGGTGTACGTCTCGAGGTGCTTCTGTGCCGACGAGGTGAGGGTTGCGACCACCCGGTAGCCGGCGGTCATCGACGTCACCTTCCCGATCGCGAGCGCGCCGGCGGAGACGACCTTCACCTTGATGCCTTTCGCGGTGAGCGTCTGCAGCGACTGCCTGGTGCACGTGGTCAGGCCCGTGGTGACGGCGCGCTTCCAGTAGGCGCCCGCCTGCGCTTTCGTGGCGTAGACGCTCGTGAGCTGCACCACGAAGGGGCCGATCTTGCTGCCGCTGAAGGTCGGCGACGAGGCCGAGCCGATCTCGACGATCCCCTTGCCGCTCGGCCGGTGGCCGGGGCACGAGACCTGCAGCCCCGCGGTGCCGGCGGCGGCCGCCGTCCAGCCCTTGCCGAGATCCGCCATGGTGATCAGGGAGGCCGTGGCCGCGTCGTTGCCCGCCGACGTGTGCTTCGCGGCCGGGCCGCTCGCGCCAGCCGTGCCCGCGGTCACCGCAAGGGTCACGAGCGCGAGCACCACGATCCGCCTCACGAGGCCATGGTAGCCCCTCGCGGAATCTCTACTCTATGGGCGTGGAGACGACGTCCCGGTCGACCGATTTCGTCGCGCTCGGGCATCCCGGCAACGACCGCTTCGCCGGGCTCGAGACATTCGCGAACCCCGGCGTCGCCGACGTCGAGCTCGTGAGCGACGAGCTCACCGCGGTGTGCCCGATCACCGGGCAACCCGACCAGTACAGGCTCACGATCGGGTACCGCGCCGACGCGCTGTGCCTCGAGTCGAAATCGCTCAAGCTCTACCTGAACGGCTTCCGTAACGAGGGCGCCTTCTGTGAGGCCCTGGCGGTGCGGATCCGCGACGACATCGCGGCCGCGCTCGAGCTCACCGCCGACCGGGTGGCGATCACGCTCGAGCAGAAGGCGCGGGGGGGCATCACGATCACCGCCCGTGTCTGAGCGCGCGGCCGCGCTCGGGGCGGCAGCCGAGATCGACCCGTTCGACGACGTCTCGCTCGAGCTGCTCCGTTCCCGGCGGAGCGCGAAGTGGGTGACATACGAGCCCGACGTCCTTCCGGCCTGGGTTGCGGAGATGGACTTCGCGCTCGCCCTGCCGGTTCGCGAGGTGCTCCAGCTCGCCGTCGCGCGCGACGACACCGGCTACGCGAGCCCCGGCCGTCTCGCCGAGGCCTTCGCCGCCTTTGCCGCCGCGCACTTCGGCTGGCAGGTCGACCCCGGGCGCATTCGCCCGGTCGCCGACGTCATGTCCGCCGTCGCCGAGCTGCTTCAGGTCGTCACCGGCCCGGACGACGCCGTCGTCATCAACCCACCCGTCTATCCGCCGTTCTCCGGCGTCACACGCGACACGGGACGGGGGGTGGTCGAGGTGCCGCTCCGTGCGGCCGGGACGGGGTGGGAGCTCGACCTCGACGGGCTCGAGCGCGCGTTCGCCGGCGGCGCCCGCGCCTACCTCCTCTGCCATCCGCACAACCCGACCGGCACATCGTTCAGGCGCGAGCAGCTCGAGGCGGTCGCCACGCTCGCCGCGGCGCACGGCGTCACCGTTCTCGCCGACGAGGTGCACGCGCCGATGACGTCGGCCGGAGTCCAGCACGTCCCGTTCCTCTCGACCGGGGACGCAGCAGCCGAGCACGGCCTCGCGATCACCTCGGCGTCGAAGGCATGGAACCTCGCCGGGCTCAAGTGCGCGTTGATCGTCAACGGCTCGGAGCGCATGCAGGAGACGATCCAGGCCGGACTGCCGAGCCACCTCTCCTACCACGTCGGCCATTTCGGGGTGCTCGCCAACACTGCGGCGTTCGAGCACGGTGGCGAGTGGCTCGACGCGCTGAACCGGCATCTCGACCGGAACCGCGCCGCGCTGACCGGGTTGCTCGCCGAGCACCTTCCGTCCGTGCGCTACCTCCCGCCGCAGGCCGGCTACCTCGCGTGGCTCGACTGCCGCGAGCTCGGCCTCGGCGACGACCCAGCCGAGGTGTTCCGCGAACGCGGGCGGGTTGCGCTCAGCCCGGGCCCGGCCTTCGGCGTCGAGGGCCGCGGCTTCGCGCGGCTCAACTTCGGCACCTCCTCCGCGCTGCTCGAGGAGGCCGTTCGCCGGATGGCGGCGGCGCTGCCGAGCGGCTAGACGGTTGCCTCGTCGGCGCGGGTGGCGACGAGCGACACGACGGCCCCGGCGAGGAGCGTCACCGCCGCCACCACGAGCGCGACGTGGAGCCCGTCGCCGAAAGCCGACGTCGCGGCCGCGAGCACCTTGTCGAGGAGGCCGGGGCTTGCTGCCGCCGCGGCGGCAGCGACCGGGCTGGCCGCGGCCGCCTCCGTCGCGTTTGCGGGCAGGCCGCCGCCCGTCACAGCGTGGACGATCACCCCCTGGAAGAACGACGGCACGCCGATCGCAGACAGCTTCGAGCCGAGCTCGTGCACGAGTCGCGCGTTGACGACCGCGCCGAGAATCGCGACCGCGAGGACACCCCCGAGCTGGCGGCTCGTGTTCAGGGTCGAGGCGCCCATTCCCGACCGCTCCGCCGGCACGATCGTGAGGACGGCAGCCGTCACCGCGACCAGCGCGAGCCCGAGGCCGAAGCCGACGAGCGCGAGTGCCGCCGCGAGCGGGCCGACGGCGACCGACGGTTTCAGCAACGCGTCGACGACGAGGATGCCGGCGCCCGAGGCCAGGCAGCCCGCGACCATCGGCGCCCGGGGCCCGCGCGACGCCGTCCAGCGGCCGGCGATCAGCCCGGCGACGATGATCGCCACCGCCATCGCGACGAACTGCAGGGCGATCTTCAGACCGGAGAACTTCGAGACGACCTGCAGGTACAGCGCGGTGAAGAAGAAGACCGCGAACAGGCCGAAGCTGGTCGCGAACGCGACGGCGTTCGCGGCGCTGAAGGTGGGGATGCGGAAGTAGTCGAGCCGGAGCACAGGATCGGCACTGCGCCGCTCGATCACGATGAACGCGACGAGCGCAAAGGCCGCGACGCCGAAGAGGAGGATGATCCACCAGGTCCGGAAGCCGGCCCTCTCGCCCTCGATCACGGCGAACGTGAGCGCCATCACCGCGACCGCGCCCGCGACGAGACCCGGCACGTCGATCGACCTTCCCTCCGGGTCGGAGCTCTCCTCGAGCGCCCACCACGCGCCCGCGAGCGCGATCAGGCCGAGCCCGAGGTTGAACCAGAAGATGCCGCGCCAGCCGGCGGTCCCGACGAGGATGCCTCCGAGAACCGGTCCCACCGCCAGCGAGATGCCCGAGACCGCGGTCCAGATCCCGAGCGCGTGCGCCCGCTGCCGCGCGTCGGGATAGAGATGCCGGATGATCGAGAGCGTGCCCGGCTCCGACGCTGCGGCGCCGACGCCCATGATGACGCGGCCCAGGATCAGGACCCCGGAGCTCGGGGCGAGCGCCGAGACGAGCGCGCCGCCGCAGAAGAGTACGACGCCTACGAGCAGGACCTTCTTGCGGCCGAGGATGTCGCCGAGCGTCCCGCCGCTCAGCATCAGCGCCGCAAACGCGAGCAGGTAGCCGTCGACGATCCACTGCAGGCTCGCCACGCCGGCCTTCAACGATGTCTGCATGTCCGCGAGCGCGACGCTGACGATCGTGTTGTCGAGGAAGGTCAGGAAGAGCACGAGGCAGACGGAGGCAAGCGCGAGGCCCTTCGCGGATGCTCCCCGGCCGGTCACGGGGTGACGATAACCCGGTGAGTCGGGTCAGGTGACGATCGGAGCGGTGGCTGCGCTCAGCGCCGGCTGCGTCATCCCGGCGGTGCTCGCCGTCACCTCGAGGACGATCGTATGCCCGGCGTCTGCCGCCGTCGGCTGATACGAGGCGCCCTTCGAGCCGGCGATCGGCGCGCAGAGGCGGCCGTTCCGGTTGCAGCGCAGCCAGGTGTAGGCGACCCTACGCGGCGGTGTCGACCACTGCCCGGGATCGGCCGCGAGCGCCCCTCCGACTCGCGCGGTTCCCGAGATCGTCGGCGCGGCGGTCGGCGTCAGGGTGGCTCCCGTCGCTGCGATCGGGCCGACGAGGCTCGCGTACGACGAGATCTTCCCGACCGAATCGGCCACCGTCAGGGTCAGCCCGAGCGTCTTGCCGACGTCGTTCACCCCTGTCGTGTAGACGTCCTTCGAGGCGCCGAGGATCAGGGCGCAGTGGGCGCCGCCGGTGTCGCAGCGGTACCAGCTGTAGCCGAAGACGACGGGGCCGACGCCGTGCCAGATCCCGGCCTCGGCCACGAGCTGCTGACCCTGGATCGATGCGCCGGCGACGGTCGGGCCGGCGGTCGGCGTCGGCCCGCGTGCCGAGCGGCCGACGACGGCCGGCGTCGCGGTGCTGAAAGCGTTCTGCATCGTCGCACCGTTGGTCGCCTGGACGATCGCGAGCAGCGCGTGGCCGAGGTCGGCGCCGGTGATGGTGTACGAGCTCGTCGTTGCTCTCGCAATTGCTCCGCAGGCCCGCCCGTTCGGGTTGCAGCGCTCCCACCGGTAGGCGAGGATCGGCGGGGTCGGGCTCCAGGTCCCCGTCGTGACCTGCACGACCTTGCCCTCGACCGGAGGTCCGGTCACCACCGGCTGGGCGGTCGATTCGAGCAGCGGCCGCTTGGACGCGATCGGCCCGACGAGGCTCGAGTACGCGCGCGCCGTGCCTGTCGAGTCCGTCGCGTACACGGTAAGGCCGAGCGTCTTGCCGATGTCCCTGGTGCCGAGCGAGTACGTCGGTGAGGTGGCTCCGTGGACCGAGAGGCAGCCCGCGCCCGCGGCGTTGCAGCGGAACCACTGGAAGTGGTAGGTGATCCCGTCGAAACCGGCCCAGGTGCCGCTCAGGCCCGTCAGCTGCTTGCCCGCCGCCGCAGTGCCGATCACCGTCGGCCCGACCATTGCCACCGGGCCCGCTGTCGGGCCGGGGTTCGCCGCTCCGCCTGGGCCCGCTCCCGTCAGGATCGCCGCGACGAGACCGCTCGCGGCCAACCGGGCTCCGGCTCTACGTCCCACCCCCGAAGGATACGGCCCGGACCTGGGTCGCCTCGCTCACGTTCGGCTCGATCGCAATGGCAGGAATCGCGCGCAACCGAACCCGCGGTCGCCACGGATACGGCCGGCCGCGCGGAAACCGCTGCGCCGCAACAGGGGGCTCGTGTGTCACGCAGAACGCCCCGAGCGTCAAGGTGGTGCAAGCGGGGTGGTCACAGATCCGAAGCATTCCGTCACCTTTCTACCCTGTCGTTCGTGATCGAAACTGTCCCTGATCGAAGCCGGTGCGCAAAAATCGGGGTTCCCGTCGAAGCTCGGGCTCACGGTCGAGGTCGCCGGCTCGACGAGTCTGCGCGCCCGACCTTAGAGCAACGTAAGAGTGTGACGCCGGACTCCGCGGAGATGCGACACGGCGAGAGATTCATCCCGGGCGTCCTTCTCTCTCCGGCCCGGGTCTCCGCGTGTTGCCACGGGCAAGGTGGCGACGAGCGTCGTAGACTGGGGACCGGTGTTCGACTACGCCGCCACCCCCGGCCTCGAGGGCCGGCCTCAGCCGGGATCGACGGCCTCATGACCGCCCCCACGGGCTGGGCCGAGGTCGACGGGGCGCTCGAGCGCGAGTTCACCTTCCCGACCTTCCCGGACGCGATTGCGTTCGTGAACGCCGTGGCGCGCCTCTCCGAGCGTGAGAACCACCACCCGGACATCGCGATCGCCTACAGCAAGGTGACGCTTCGCTGGTCGACTCACACCGCGGGCGGGGTAACCGACCGCGACCGCGAGATGGCCGGCCTCTCGGCGGCGCTCGTCGGCTGATCTCGGCGCTTCTTAGGCAGTTCTCACGATTCCCCAAGGCTGCTCCAAGCCTGCGCGGGTGTGATGCGATGGTGTCCAGGGCCCGCCTGCTCGTCGCGCTCGCGGCGCTCGCGCTCGCCGCACCCGGCGTCGGCCGCGAGCATCCCGAGCGACGTCACCGGCAACTGGGGCGGGTACGTCGCCGTCCCGGGGGTCGATCCCGCGACCGGGGCCTCCGGGACGTTCTCCACCGTTTCGGGCACCTGGGTGCAGCCGGCTGCGAGCTGCGGCTCGACCCCCGCCGGCACGACGACGTCCTCCGCGTTCTGGGTCGGCCTCGGCGGCAACTCCGAGTCCTCGAACGCCCTCGAGCAGATCGGCACCGAGGTCGACTGCAGCGCGGCCGGCAAGGCCCGCTACAGCGCGTGGTACGAGCTCGTCCCAGCGCTGTCGCGCACGATCAACGTCGTCGTCTCGCCCGGCGACAGGATCGCTGCGTCGGTCACCGTGGCCGGCACGCAGGTCACCGTCGCGATGAGAGATCTCACCCGCGGCACGAGCTTCTCGCGCATCCTGCACATGTCGGCCCCCGACACGACCTCCGCCGAGTGGATCACCGAGGCCCCCTCCGCCTGCTCCGGCTCCCACGACTGCCATCAGACACCACTCACCGACTTCGGCACCGTCGCGTTCTCCCACGCGAGCGCGACCGACTCGGGCGGCCACACGGGAACGATCTCCGATCCGTCCTGGTCCGCGACGGCGCTCACGCTGCAGAGCGAGAGCGGTTGGCCCGGCTTCGGCCGCTACCGCGCCGAGCTCAGCCCCGACGAGGCCACACCGAGCGCCCTCGCCGCCGCCGGAGCGAGCTTCACCGTCAAGTGGAGCACTCAGCCCGGCGGTGACGACGGCTACGGCCACGGCTCCGGCGGCTGACCGGGATACGCCGCTCCGTTTTTCCACGCTCCAAGCGAAAATTTCTGCTGCCGGACCCCTTGTGGCGCGCCTCCGGCAGGTACTAGTCTCCGGCCTGCATCGAGCCGGAGCGCGAGTAGGACGAAGCCGCTTCCAAGGGCAAGACGCGGAGGGCCGCAAGGCCGGAAGCCGAAGGTCAGTGGAAGCGGTGGACGAAAGCGCCACCGGCCCGATGTGTTTAAAGGGACGGGGGAAAGCCTGCGGTCGTCACCCGATCTGGGGACACTCGGTCCAGCGATCAGGGGCTGACGGGGTCCCGGCCGATGAGAGTTGCATGGCGCGGCGGGGTGGAGTCGTGGTGGTTTCCGTGGCCGCACTGGCGGCTTGTCTTGCGCTGCTCGCCGCGACGGCCGGGGCTGCTCGGAGCACGCAGGCCTCCTCGCTCGATCTCCGGGTGTTGACGCAGCTGAACCAGATCCGTTCCGAGCACGGGCTGCACTCGCTCGAGCTGAGCCTGAACCTGAGCCAGGCGGCGCTCCAGCACTCGCGCGAGATGGTCGTCGACGGTTACTTCGCCCATGACTCGGCGAACGGCGCGCCGTTCTGGAAGCGCATCCGCGCCTTCTACTCGGCGGCCCGCTTCGGCTACTGGTCGGTGGGCGAGAACCTCTTCTGGACCTCCGGGCCGACCAGCGCGACGGCCGGCGTCGACGCGTGGATGGCGAGCCCGATGCACCGTGCGAACATCCTCGATCCGGGCTGGCGCGAGATCGGCATTGCCGCCGTCAGCTCGCCGGATGCGCCGGGCACCTTCGGCGACACCGCCGTCACGGTCATCACGACCGATTTCGGCGTCCGCCGCTAAGAGGTCGGCCTTCAGCGATCGGCGGCGGCCTGCTGCGCGTCCCGCTCGGCCGCCACAGCGCGTGCGAGGCGCTCGATCCCCTCGGCGATCACCGACGACGGCGTCGCACTGTAGGAGAGGCGGACGAAGTTCGAGGTCGTGCCGAAGCCGGTGCCGGCGAGCGCCGTCACTCCTTCGGCCCGGGCGAGCACCGCCCGGCCGTCGAGCCGGTCAGGGAGATCGAGCCACACGAAGTACCCGCCATCGGGCCGCGACCAGTCGGCGTCCGGAACGTGCTCGGCGAGGGCGGCGAGCATGACGTCGCGACGCTCGCGAAGGCGCCCGCGCAGCGTCATCAGGTGCGGCTCGAAGCTGCCGCGGCGAATGAACTCGAACACGGTGGCCTGGCCGAGCAAGGCCGGCGAGATGTAGGTGCTCCCTGCCCGGTCGATCGCCTTCCGGGCGAGGTCGTCCGGCAGCACGAGGAACCCGGTGCGGAGCCCGGGCGCGATCGTCGGCGAGAACGACGAGCCGAGGAGCGTCTGGCCGGAGGAGACGTCGAACAGGGTCGGCAGGCGCTCCCCCTCGAAGCGCGTCAGCGCGTAGGAGTGGTCCTCGAGGACGTGCATCGTCTCACTGCCGAGCCGGTTGTGCTCGTGCAGCAGCGAGACGAGATGGCGCCGCCGGTCGAGCGACATGACCCGTCCGGTCGGATTCGAGAACGACGGGTTGACGTAGATCAGCGCCGGCCGCGCGTACTGGATGAGCTGCTGCTCGAGGTCGTTCGTCAGCATCCCGTCGCCGTCACCCGCGATGTAGAGCAGCGAGCTCGCCGTGCCGAGCAGCGTCCGTGCGACGCGATCGTCGGCCGGATCCTCGATCGCGGCAGGTCGCCGGACGGCGACGTCGGCGGCGAGGAGGGAAAGAGCCTGCAGCCACCCGTTGGTCAGGACGACGCGGAACGGGTGAACGTTGAACCAGGCCCCGATCAGCTCCCGAAGCGGCGTGTACCCGCCCCCGCTCCCGTAGGAGAGAATCGCCTTCCCGTCCCTTCGCAACGCCGTAGCCGCACAGTCCGCGAGCTCCGCCAAGGGCAGCAAGGAAGCATCAGGCTCGTCCGAGGCGAACGAGATCGTCTCCACGCTGCGAGTGTAATCGTGCCCTCGAGGCCCTCTCGAAGCGCTGGTTCTGCCCGGCCGGCCCGAGCCGCGCCGCTTCTCCGCGAGCGCGCGCTCAGCCGTCCCGACCGCAACGGCCATCACGGGAGCCCGCGTGCGGGATGCGAGGAATCCCGTGCACGCGACCCGTCGGGCGCCCCTAGGAACGAGGGCCCGGGAAGCCGGGCCCTCGTTCCTGGCAGGCGTGAAGCAGCAACCCCTAGGCCACTCCGGCAGCCTTGAGCGTCGCCTTGACCCTCCCGGCAGTCATCGGCGCCTCGGTGATGCGGACGCCGGTCGCGTCGAAGAAGGCGTTCGCGATCGCGGCCGCGACCGGTGCGGTCGGGGGCTCGCCCGAGCCGGTCGGCTGCAGGTCGGTCCGCTGGACCGGGACGACCGTCACGGCCGGGTGGTCCTTGAACCGGAGCAGCGGGTAACTGACCCAGTCGAGCGAGGTCACCCTCGAGTCGTTGAACACGACCTGCTCCCAGAGGGCGCGGCTCGTGCCCATGATCAGGCCCCCCGACATCTGATTCTCGATCAGTGCCGGGAGCGACCGACAGGCCGGCGACCTGTGAGGCATACATGTGCGTCGCGACGATCTTGCCG
Source organism: uncultured Actinomycetota bacterium (assembly GCA_963743675.1). Classification (GTDB taxonomy): domain Bacteria; phylum Actinomycetota; class Thermoleophilia; order Gaiellales; family Gaiellaceae; genus PALSA-600. Next base: position 342,644 of record CAVURE010000017.1, on the reverse strand, counting down.
GTCTTCATGTTCAGCTCGATCTCCGCGACGACGCCCGCCTGCGAGTTGGCGAACCCGCCGAGCGCGATCCCGCGGCCTGTGCGGACGGTCCCCGTCTGCGGGGTCGAGTTCGCGACCCTTGGCTGCCAGTTCGCCGAGCTGCGCGACCTCGCACGAGCACGTTCTTCCACTGCGTCCCTGCCGGGTCGTCGTTCAGCGGCAGCCGTGTTGATGTTCTGCAGCCGGAACTGGTACGGATCCATCTTCGCCAGGTAGGCGAGGTGGTCGATCAACTGCTCGCAGGCGAAGCACGTCTGCGGTGCGTTGGGCGCCCGCAGCGTCGAGGTCTTGAAGTAGTTGTTCAGCACCGGCGTCGTCTTGCCGATGATCCGCCGGTTCGGGATGTTGTACTGCGTCCCCGAGTAGGTGGTGTCGCCGGGGCCGCTGCCCGGAGCCGGTCGGAAGCGCGATGCCCGTCACCGACGAGGTCATCGACTCGGCCGGCGTGACCGAGTAGGCGGCCATGCCGAAGCTGGTGGCGTCGAGGGCGACGATGTTGCCGTTGGCGTCGATCGCCGCCTTGACGTCCCACATCGTCGCCGGGCCGTAGTTGTCCCAGCCGTGCTCGTCCCAGCGCATGTACTGGACGCGCACCGGCTTGCCGAGCGCCTTCGACATGATCGCGGCGGACTCGCCCGTGTCGACGTGCTGCGCACCGCCGCCGAACGAGCTCGAGCCCTCGTAGTAGACGATCCGTACCGTTGTTGATCGGGTACTGCAGGACGGCGGCGATCTTCGGGCGCGAGGTCCCGTACCCGTCCTTGACGTGGGTGTAGATGATCGCCTGCGAGGTGGCCGTGTTCACGTCGGCGACCGCGACGTTCGGGCCGATCGGGGCGTGCATCTGGTAGTGGTACTTGAACGTGTTCGAGTACGTCTTCGCGGCTGCCGCCATCGCCGTGCCGACGTTCCCGGTCTGAGCGGCGATCCGGGCCGGCGCCTTGCCGGCGCTGTCGAACGCTGCGCATTCCGCTCCAGAGGTTCCCGACGGCCGAGATGGGCGGCGGGGTCGACCAGGTCACCTTGAGCTGAGCCGCCGCCTGGATGGCGTCGTACTCGAGCGGTGCGACCGCGCCGAGGAAGTTGCCGACGTGGACGATCGTCACGTTCGGGATGTGGTTGATCGACGAGGCGTCGATCGACACCGGCACCGGGTTCGTGCCGTCGCCGTAGGCGCCCTGGCCGCGCGGCCGCACGATGCGGCCGTGCAGCATGCCCGGCACCCGGACGTTCGCGGCATAGGTCTTCGTGCCGAGGACGATCTCGGGGATGTCGATCCGCTGCGGCCGGGTGATCCCGACCTGGCGTGTAGTTGCGCTGACCGGCTTGGCCGGGGCCTCGCCCGGCGGCGAGCGTCGTGCCCGGTGTAGATGACGTTGAAGAGCTTGCCGCCGATCAGCTGACCGTAGGTCACGCTCTTGCCGCCGCCCGTCACGACGCCCTTGCTGACGCGTGAGGCCTGCGACCGGGACGCCGAGGTTCGTGGACGCCAGTGCGAGCAGCGCCTGCTTGGCCTGTGCCGCCGCCATGCGCACGAGCGGGCCGCCGGTCGAGATCGACGAGCTGCCGCCGGTGTTGCCGGTGTTCGGCGACGGCGTCGGCCCGCCGGTGTCGAAGGCGATATGCCGCATCTGGGTGAAGTCCATGTCCAGCTCTTCGGCGGCAAGGGTGAGGAGGCCGGTTGTCGAGCCCTGGCCGAGCTCGATGCGTCCGGAGCGCAGGTAGGCGACGTTGTCCGAGGTGATCGCGAGGAACGAGTCGACCGCGTTCGGGTTGCCCGGCCCGGGGCTTGCGAACGGGTCGAACGAGGCAGCCGAGGCCTTGCCGGCCACGGTCGCGCCGGCAACGGAGATGCCGACGATCGAGAGCACCCCCGCCCTTGAGGAAGCGTCTTTCTCGAGAACTCCTTCTCGTGGAGATCAGCCCTGCTCATCGTACGCACCTGCCTTTGCCATCACGGCCGCGGCCTTCTGGATCGCGGTCAGGATTCTCGGATAGGTCCCGCAGCGGCAGAGATGCCCGTTCATCGCCGTGCGGATCTGGTCCTCGGACGGATTCTTCGTCGTCGCGAGCAGGTCGGCGGCCTGGATCATCATGCCGTTCTGGCAATAACCGCAATGGGGCACCTGCACGTCGATCCACGCCTGCTGCAGCGGATGCAGCGCCGGCGCCGCCGCCGACGTCCCGCGCTCCGACGCCCACAGCGCCGGCAGCCCCTCGAGCGTCGTGATGCTCTTCCCGCTCACCGCCGCCACCGGCGTGACGCAGGAGCGGATCTCCTTGCCGTCCAGCAGCACCGAGCAGGCGCCGCACTGCGCAAGACCGCAACCAAAACGCGGGCCATGCAGGTGGAGCTCGTTGTGCAAGACGTACAGGAGAGGTGTGTCAAGGCTCGCGGACACCCCATGGGTCAGCCCGTTCACCTTGATCTTGAGACTACTCGCCATTTTCCCTCCGTCGACTTGACTCTGCGGTACCTGGGTCGATGGGCTGGGAGGCCGCCGCGAGAGGTCTCAGTTGTCGACCTGTCTCCCAGCCGACGAGGGGAGCCTAGTCGGCCTCCCGGATTGCCGCAATAGTCACAACTAGGAACAAAAAGCCGGGTTCGTGTGCTTACGCGACCACGATGAAGTAGGTCTTCTTCCCGACGAAGGTCGGGTAGTAGAACCACTGGCCGGGCTTGAGATCGAGTGTGACCTTGTGGTTGCCGACGAAGCGCGCCGGGGTGAGTGGGAGCGCCGTCTTGCGGATCTCCTGCAGATCGAAGCCGCTCCTGGACGAGTGGTCGCTCACCTCGATCGTGTAGCGGCCCGACTTGAGCGTCGTGACGCTCTTGCCCTTCAGGGTGAGGGACAGGGCCCCGGACGCGTCCACCGTCCCGACGAGCATCCCCCGGAGCGGCACGATCGCCGAGCCGACGACGTCGCCCGAGGTCGGGCTCGCCGCCGGCTTGGACGGAGCGCTCGGGGTCGTCGTCGCCGTGGTGCGCCGGCGGCGCCGTTCCGGCGCCCGAGCCCGGAGTGCCGAAGGTCTCGTGGAGGGTGGCCGGGTTCAGGTCGTCCTGGAAGACGTAGGTCGCAGGCCGGCTGGAAGGTGGCGGTCCAGGTGGCATTGACGGTCGACCCTGCCGAGAGGTTGACGCCGGGCCCGAAGAGATGGAACTGGTGAGGATCGCCGAGGTCGTCGAGGCTGTTGTTGTTGAGGACGATGGTGTAGGTGCCGGCCGGAACGACGGTGCCTGGAGGCGTCGGCGACCCGATCTGGGTGCCGTCGGCGTAGGTCAGGTGGATGTTGCCGTCGGCGTCGAACCCGGCATAGAGCGTCGAGGACACTGCGCCGCCGTGCGCGGCACCCACCGCAACGAGGAGCAGCGCGAGCACGGCGAGCAGGCCGGCGATGCGTAGCGGCGCCGTCATCGATCCCGGCCAGCGCTCCGTCGCCCCGGAGTCCGACATCCCGTACCACTATGCCTCCCGCCCGGGAGTTCGGCAAGGGGATCGCCGAGGATCCAGCAGACGTCATGGAAGCTGTGGCAGGATCAACCTGTGGAAGGTTGTCGAGCCGTGAGCCGTGCTTGGAAGCCCGGGCCTGGTAGCGGCCGGCGCGCCTTTGCCGTTCTCCTAGCCTGCTCAGCCTCGGCGGCGCTCGCCGGGTGCGGCGGGTCGTCGCACCAGGCGCAGACCGGTTCGACCACCTCGCCTCCCGCCGCGAACGTGGCCGCTCCGACCGGGCTCCGCGGCCTCGTGCCGACCCCGATGCCGGTGAAGCCGTCGTTCAGCCTCACCGACACCGCCGGGCGCTCGTACAACCTGGACGCGGCGACGAGGGGCAAGCTCACCTACCTCTTCTTCGGCTACACCCATTGCCCCGACGCCTGCCCGGCGACGATGAGCTATCTCTCCTACGCGCTCCGTCAGCAGCCGGCATCCCTCGCGGCGGCAGATCGCGGTCGTGTTCGTGACCGTCGACCCGCGCCGCGACACCGGCCCGGTCCTGCGCGGCATGGCTGGACCACTACAGCCGCTCGTTCGTCGGTCTGACCGGCATCGCTCAGGCAGATCGGGTACATCGAGCACGAGGCCGGCGTGCCGACCGCGATCAAGGTCTCGAACAAGCAGGGTGCCGGCTATCAGGTCGAGCACAGCAGCGTTCTCTTCGTCTACAGCCCGGACGATCGAGCCCACGTCGTCTACGCGCAGGGGTTCAAGCCCGCCGACTACGCCCACGACATGCCGCTCCTGCTGAAGTTCCGCGCGACAGCCTCGTAGGCACCTTTCGGGGGTCGGGGCCCGTGGGGATCAGAAGGCCGGTGTCTCGCGCCAGGTACCCCAGGCGCGGCGCAGGGCATCGCACATCTCGCCGACGGTCGCACCGGCCCGCGCGGCGTCCAGGATCGGCGGCATCAGGTTGCGGCCGGCCGAGCCGGCGGCCTGCTCGAGCGTCGCAAGCGCGGTCCGGGCGGCGCCGTCGTCGCGTGCAGCCCTGTGGGCGCGGACGCGGTCGACCTGCTCGCGCTCGAGGCCCGGGTCGGTGGCGTGCAGCGGCGGAGCGTCACTCTCGGGCTCGACGAAGCGGTTGACGCCGACGGCGATGCGCTCGCCGCGCTCGACCTCGGCCTGGAAGCGGAACGCGGCCTCGGCGATCTCGGACTGGAAGAAGTTCTGCTCGATCGCGGCGACGACGCCGCCGAGCGCGTCGATCCGCTCGAAGTACTCGTAGGCACGGCGCTCGAGCTCGTCGGTCAGGTGCTCGACGAAGAAGGAGCCTCCGAGCGGGTCGGCGGTCGCCGTGACGCCGGTCTCGTACGCGATCACCTGCTGCGTCCTCAGCGCGAGGCGGACTGCGTCCTCGGCCGGCAGGGCGAGCGCCTCGTCGTAGGAGTTCGTGTGCAGCGACTGCGTGCCGCCGAGCACGGCTGCGAGCGCCTCGACCGCGGTGCGGACGATGTTGACCTCGGGCTGCTGTGCGGTCAGCGAGACCCCGGCCGTCTGGGTGTGAAAGCGCAGGTGCAGCGAGCGGGGATCCCGCGCGCCGTAGCGGTCGCGCAGCTCGCGCGCCCAGATCCGGCGGGCGGCGCGGTACTTGGCGATCTCCTCGAAGAAATCGAGGTGGGCGTTGAAGAAGAACGAGAGCCGCGGAGCGAAGTCGTCGATCGCAAGGCCGCGGTCGAGGGCCCACTCGATGTAGGTGAAGCCGTCCGCGAGGGTGAAGGCGAGCTCCTGCACCGCCGTCGAGCCGGCCTCGCGGATGTGATAGCCCGAGATCGAGATCGGGTGCATGCGCGGCAGCTCGGCGGTCGACCACTCGATCATGTCGGTCACGAGCCGCATCGACTCCCGCGGCGGGAAGATGAACTCCTTCTGCGCGATGTACTCCTTGAGGATGTCGGTCTGCACGGTCCCGCGCAGCTCGGCGCGCGGCACGCCTTGCTCGTCGCCGACGCAGACGTAGAGCGCGAGCAGCATCGCCGCGGGCGAGTTGATCGTCATCGAGGTCGAGACGCCGCCGAGCGGGATCCCGGCGAAGAGGGCGCGCATGTCCGCGAGCGAGTCGACGGCGACTCCCTCGCGGCCGACCTCGCCGAGCGACCGCGGATCGTCGGAGTCGAGGCCCATCAGCGTCGGCATGTCGAACGCGGTCGAGAGCCCGGTCTGGCCGCGCTCGAGCAGGTAGCGAAAGCGGGCGTTGGTCTCGCCGGCCGTGCCGAAGCCGGCGAACTGCCGCATCGTCCAGAGCCGGCCGCGGTACATGCTCTCGTGGATCCCGCGCGTGAAGGGAAACGTCGCCCGGGTCGCCGAGCTCACGGGCGTAATCGACGGCGTCCTCGGCCGTATAGACCGGGTCGACCTCGATGCCCGAGAGCGTGTGCGGCATTACGTCGGCGGTTCGACTCCGGCGACGAGGACGTACTTGACGTCGAGGTACTCGTCGATACCGAAGTCACCGCCCTCGCGTCCATAGCCCGACTCCTTGACGCCGCCGAAGGGGACGTTGGCGGCGCTGATCACGCCGGAGTTGGCACCGACGATGCCGTACTCGAGCTTCTCGGCGACGCGCAGCAGGCGCGCATAGTCACGGGTGTGGAAGTAGGCGGCGAGGCCGAAGACGGTGTCGTTCGCCAGCTCGATCGCCTCCTGCTCGGTGTCGAACGGCGCAACCGCGGCGACCGGGCCGAACGTCTCCTCGTGCGAGATGAGCATGCTCGACGTCACGTCGGCGACGACAGTGGGCGCGTAGAACGCCCCGCGCGCGAGCTCGCCGTCCTCGAGCCGGGTCCCTCCGGTGACGAGGCGCGCCCCGTGCGTCAGGGCGTCGTCGACATGCTCGGCGACCTTCTCGACCGCCCGGCCGTCGATCAGCGGACCGATGGTGACGCCGGGACGATCGCCCGGGCCCACCTGGAGGCGGCTCGACCTTCTCGGCGAGCAGCCGGACGACGTCGTCGTACACCGAGCGCTGGACGAATGCGCGATTCGCGCAGACGCAGGTCTGGCCGGCGTTTCGGAACTTGGATGCGATCAGGCCGTCGACGGCCTCTTCGATCGGGGCGTCCTCGAAGATGATGTAGGGCGCGTGGCCGCCGAGCTCGAGCGAGAGGCGCTTGACTTGTCCCGCGGAGAGGCGGATCAGCTCCTTCCCGACCTCGGTCGAGCCGGTGAACGAGACCTTGCGGACACGGCGGTCGGCAAAGAGCGTCTCGGCCACCATGCTGGACGAGCGCGACGTGACCATGTTCACGACTCCCGGTGGTGCCCCCGCATCCTCGATCGTCCGCAGGATCAGGCCGGCCGTGAGCGGCGTCGCGCTCGCCGGCTTGACGATGCTCGTGCAGCCGGCTGCCATCGCCGGGCCGAGCTTCCGGGTCATCATCGCGGCCGGGAAGTTCCACGGCGTGATCGCGGCGGTGAGCCCGACCGGCTGGCGCAGCACGAGCACGCGGTTCTGCGGGTTCGCGGCCGGCACGACCTGCCCGTAGACACGCTCGGCCTCGCCCGAGAACCACTCGAAGAAGCTCGCCGCATACTCGACCTCGCCGGCCGCCTCGGCGAGCGGCTTGCCCTGCTCGGCGGTCATCACCGCGGCGATCGCGTCCTTGCGCTCGCGCATCAGGTCGGCCGAGCGGCGCAGGATCCGGGCCCGCTCGAGCGCGGCGATTGACCTCCACGGCTCGAAGGCGGCCGCGGCGGCGTCGATCGCGGCATCGACCTCGGCCCTGCCGGCATCCGGGACCGAGCCGACGGTCTCGCCGGTGGCCGGGTCGGTGACGTCGAAGCGCTTGCCGTCGCCGGCCTCGGCCCATTCCCCGCCGATCAGGAGTCGTTCGTGGTGCCCGGTGATCACGGCCACCCCTGGACGATAACGCCTCTTACGGGCCCGGGAGCGGCTTCGGGCGGAAGCCGATCCGGGTCGAGATCCCGCGGGCGGTGGCCTGTAGAGCGGGAGCGAGCCTGACGACCAGGTCCTCCATCGACACGAGCGACCGGTGCACGGCCAGGTTGATCGCGGCGATCACGTTGCCCTCCTGGCCGTGCACCGGGACTGCGATCGAGCGGAGCCCGTAGGCGAGCTCCTCGTTGTTGACGGCGAGGCCGCGCTCCGCCACGAGCCGCAGCTCCTCGCGCAGCGCCGCTCGCTGGGTGATCGTGTTCGGCCCGCGCTGCGAGAGCTCCATCTCCGCGAGCCGCGCCTCGAGCTCCGCGGGCGGCATGCCGGCGAGCAGCACCTTGCCCATCGAGGTGCAGTAGGCAGGGAGTCGCGAACCGACGTGGAGGTTCAGGTCGATCTCGCGCTGCCCGTGGCTCGCGCTGCGGCAGCGGTCGATGTAGACGATGTCGGTGCCGTCCAGTACGGCCATGTTCACCGTGTGGCCCGTGGCCTCCGAGAGCGTCTGCAGGTCGGGCGCCGCGATCTGGCGGAGCTCCATCGAGTTCAGCGCCGAGAACCCGAGATCGAGCACACGGGGCCCGAGGCGGTAGCGCCGCGTCACCCGGTCCTGCTCGAGGTAGCCGAGCCTGGCGAGGGTCGCGATGTAGCGATGCGCGCTCGAGCGGCTGAGACCGACCTCGCGCGCGAGCTCGCTGACGCCGAGGAGCGGTCGGGTCGAGGTGAACGCCGAGAGGATCGCGAGCCCGCGCTCGAGCGACTGCGAGGTGGTCGCCGCCCGGCGCGGATCGAGAACGTCCACGCCGGTGTTCTAGCTACCGGAACACCGTCTTGACAAGTGGGACATTTCGGGCGTAGCTTCCGGCTCGCGCCCCCGGCACAAAGCCCATCCTAGGAGGAAGTCGAATGGCTGAAGGAAGAGGCATTTCGAGACGCGAGCTCCTCAAGCTCGCCGGGGTCGGCGCCGGCGGGCTCGCGGTGTCGGGGGTCGCCGCGCCTCAGATCTGGGCGGCGCCGCGGGTCTCCGAGGCTGACCAGACGATCAAGATCGGCTTCGTCAGCCCGTTGACGGGCCCCGCGTCCGGGTTCGGGGAGCCCGACCCCTACGTGCTCGGTCTCGCCAAGGCCGCGCTCGCCAAGGGGCTCACGATCGCCGGCACGAGCTACACGGTGCAGGTGATCAACAAGGACGCCCAGTCGACGCCGAGCGTCGCCGCTTCCGCCGCCAACGACCTGATCCACAGCGAGGGCGTCGACCTGATGCTGACCACGTCGACGCCGGAGGTCGTGAACCCGGTGTCCGATGCGTGCGAGGCCGCCGGGGTGCCGTGCATCTCGACTGTCGTCCCGTGGGAGGCCTGGTACTTCGGCCGCGGCGCCAAGCCCGGCAAGCCCTCGCCGTTCCGCTACACCTACCACTTCTGCTTCGGCGTGCAGAACTTCTTCGACACCTACACGCACCTGTGGCCGCAGGTGAAGACGAACAAGGTGGTCGGCGTGATGTGGCCGAACGACGCCGACGGCAACGCGATCCGCGGCGCCCTCGGGCCGCTGCTCGAGAAGGCCGGCTACAAGATCGTCGACCCGGGCGCCTACCAGGACGGGACGAACGACTACTCGGCCCAGATCGGTCAGTTCAAGTCGGCCGGGATCCAGATCTTCAACACGTTCCCGATCCCGCCGGACTTCGCGACGTTCTGGCGCCAGGCCGCGCAGCAGGGGCTGACGAAGCAGATCAAGATCGCCCAGATTGCGAAAACGGGACTGTTCGCCTCCCAGGTCGAGGCGGTCGGCTCGCTCGGCTACAACCTTGCGAGCGGCGCCTACTGGGGCCCGACCTGGCCGTACTCCTCGTCACTGACCGGCGTCTCGAACAAGGCGCTCGCGGCGGGGTACACGAAGAAGACCGGCAAGCAGTGGAACCAGCAGGCCGGCCCGAGCCTCGCGCTGTTCGATGTCGGGGTGGCCGCGCTCAAGGCAAGCGGGAACCCGAAGGACAAGACGGCGGTCGCGAATGCGATGAAGACGCTGCAGGTCTCGACGCCCGTGGGCAAGCTCCACTGGAGCAAGGGGCCGGTGCCGAACGTCGTGCAGACGCCGATCCCGGGAGGGCAGTGGATCAAGGCGACGAGCGGCCCGTTCAAGCTCGAGTGGGTCTTCTGCGAGCACTCCGACGACAAGAACGTCCCGATCCAGGCAAAGCTCAAGCCGTACTCCTAGACTCGGCTGAATCGTGGGGTCGGATCAGACACCGATCCTTGCTGCGGCCGGGATCCGGAGGCGGTTCGGGGCGCTCGTCGTCCTGGACGGGGTCGATTTCGCGGTCGGGGCCGGCGATGCGATCGGCATCGTCGGCCCGAACGGCGCCGGCAAGACGACGCTGCTGAACGTCCTCTCGGGTGCGCTGCGTCCCTCGGAGGGCTCGGTCGCATTCCGCGGCACGGACGTGACGCGCGCCGGGGTCAGCAAGCGCTGCCGGCTCGGGATCGGCCGCGCCCACCAGGTGCCGAAGCCGTTCGGGGACCTGACCGTGTTCGAGAACGTGTTCGTCGGCAGCGCGACGGGAGGCGGCCTCCGCGGCCAGGCCGCCTACGGCCGCTGCATCGAGGTGCTCGAGCTCTGCGGGCTGGTCGGTGTGGCGAACCGCCGGGCCGACAGTCTCGGCCTGCTCGATCGCAAGAAGCTCGAGCTTGCGCGCGCGCTCGGCACCGGTCCGGTCGTGCTGCTGCTCGACGAGATCGGGGCCGGGCTCACCGACGCCGAGGCCGAGGAGCTCGTCGCGACGATCGGCGACGTCCGGTCGCGGGGCGTGGCGATCGTCTGGATCGAGCACATCGTCCACGTGCTCGTGCAGGTGGTCGAGCGGCTCGTCTGCCTCGACGCAGGCAAGGTGATCGCAGACGGCGAGCCGGGCGCGGTGATGCGCGACGCGGCGGTCGTCGACGCCTACCTCGGGGGCGTGGTCGCATGAGCCACCTGTGGACTCGCTGTCACGCTTCCTTGACGGTGACTGTCCCCGGACGTGTCCCGAGCGTCCCCCGCCGTATGCAGGGGTTTTCCACGGCTGCCCCGCCCTCGGCCCTCTCCAACGGCGCTTCAGGCGTGGTGCCTGGCACCGGCCGTGCCGGCACCGGCCGTGCCCGGCGCAGACATGTCTCGGCGAGCCGATGAGCGGAATGCTCGAGCTGCGCGAGATCGAGGCGCGCCACGGGCTGCTGCCGGCCGTGCGCGGCGTCTCGCTGGAGGTGGCCGAGGGCGAGACGGTGGCGCTCGTGGGGGCGAACGGCGCCGGCAAGACGACGCTGCTGCGCACGATCGCGGGTGCGCACAAGCCCGCGGCCGGCCGGGTGCTCCTCGACGGGAACGACATCACGAAGGTGAGGGCGCACGACCGGCTGCGGCTGGGCATCGCCCTCGTCCCCGAGGGACGCCGGCTCTTCCCCGACCTCACGGTCGAGGAGAACCTGCTCGTGGCCGCGCGCCCCGATCGCAAGGGCCGCTGGACCCTCGACACGGTGCTCGAGGCGTTTCCGATGCTGGGCCCGCTCCGCAAGCGGCGGGCGGCCAGCCTGTCGGGCGGCGAGCAGCAGGCGACCGCGATCGGCCGGGCGCTCATCTCCAACCCGCGGCTGCTCCTGCTCGACGAGGTCTCGCTCGGACTCGCCCCGGTCGCGGTCGACGCCGTCTACCGGTCGCTCCGGACGCTGATCGACGAGGGAGCGACGATCGTCCTCGTCGAGCAGGACCTGAAGCGGGCGACCTCCGTGGCCGGGCGGGTCATCTGCATGCTCGAGGGACGCCTCGTGCTCGAGGGCGGGAGCGAGCTCACCCGCGAGCAGATCACCGATGCGTACTTCGGGCTGCACCGCGCGCGGAAGGCAGAGGGGCTCGCATGACCTGGGTCAACGCCGTCGTCCAGGGCGTGTTCCTCGGCGGCTTCTACGCGCTGCTCGCGTGCGGTCTCGCGCTGATGTTCGGGCTGATGCGGATCATCAACCTCGCCCACGGCGACATCGCCGTTCTCGGCGCGTACCTGATCATGGTCGTGCTCGACCACTGGAACGTCTCGCCGTTTCTCGCCCTCGTGCCGGTGCTGCCGGTGATGCTCGCGCTCGGCTACCTGCTGCAGCGAGCGATTCTCGAGCGCAGCCTCCGCTCGGGCGTGCTCGTGCCGCTCCTGACCACGTTCGGGCTCGCGATCGTGATCCAGAACCTGCTGCTCGAGCAGTTCTCGCCCGACGTCCGCTCGCTCGGGAGCCAGGCCGGCCGGATCACGACCGCGAGCTGGCAGATCACGAACCAGCTGTCGATCCCGGCGATCGGCGCTCTCGTCCTTGCGGTCGCGGTCCTGATCCTCGGCGGCCTGCAGCTCTACCTCTCGCGGACACAGTCGGGCCGGCGGATGCGGGCGACCGCCCAGGACCCCGACACGGCCGAGCTCGTCGGCATCGACTCGCGCTCCGTCTATGCCTGGGGCACCGCGATCGCGGTGGGAACGGCGGCGATCGCGGGGATGTTCCTGGCGATGCGCTCGACGTTCGATCCGTACGCGGGCTCGACGCAGCTCATCTTCGCGTTCGAGGCTGTCGTCATCGGCGGGTTCGGCTCGCTCTGGGGGACACTGGTCGGCGGGATCGTGCTCGGCGTCTCGCAGACGATCGGCGCGCAGATCGACCCGCAGTACTCGATCCTCGCCGGCGACCTCGTGTTCCTGGCCGTGCTCGCCTCGCCCCGCGGCGGCATCTTCCGGGTGAGGGCCGCGACGTGAGCGCCGCATTTCGCGTGCAGCGCTGGAGCAGGCTCTCGGCCGGGTTCACCGGCTCGTTCACCGCGTTCGTGGTCGCGCTCGTCTTCGTGCCGGTGCTGCTCTCCCAGAACGCGACCCAGAAGCTGACGACGCTGCTGATCCTCGTCCTGCTGGCAGCGATGTGGAACGCCCTTGCCGGCTACGGCGGCCTCGTCTCGGTCGGTCAACAGGGCTTCATCGGGCTTGGCGCCTACGGCACCGTGTGGCTCTGCAACCACAACATGAATCCGTACCAGGCGATGATCGTCGCCACGCTCTTCTGCGGTGCGATCTCGCTGCCCGTGTCGCTCCTCGTGCTGCGCTTTCGCGGCGCTCAGTTCGCGATCGGGATGTGGGTACTCGCCGAGGTGGCGGCGATCCTCGTCTCGTTCGACAGCTCCCTCGGCGCAGGCACCGGCACGTCGCTGATCGAGCTCAACTACTACTCGCCCGACGCCCGCCAGGAGTACACCTACTGGCTGACCCTCGGGATGGCCGCGTTCTTCCTCGCAGTTCTCTTCGTGCTCCTGCGCAGCCGGGTCGGGGCGTCCCTGCAGGCGATCCGCGACGACGAGGAGGCGGCCGCCTCGGTTGGGGTGCGTGTCGTCGCCGGGAAGAGGATCCTGTTCGTGCTTGCCGCGGCCGGCTGCGGCGGTGCAGGGGCGATGACGCTCGCGAACACGCTCTTCATCGAGCCGACGTCGATCTTCGGCGTCAACTGGACCGCGTACATGGTTTTCATGGTGCTCGTCGGGGGCCTCGGCACCTTCGAGGGGCCGATCCTCGGCGCGATCGTCCTGTTCGTGATCCAGAACCACTACAGCTCGGGCGGAGCCTGGTACCTCGTCGGGCTCGGCGTGGCCTCGATCCTGTTTGCGCTCCTCCTGCCGCGCGGGCTCTGGGGGACGCTGACCGACCGCTTCAAGATCGAGCTCCTGCCGGTCGGGCGCCTGCTCACGCGCGCGGCGCCGGCTCCCGGCCCGACTCCGGTCGAGGAGGCGTCGTGAACGCCACGGCGAGATCCTCGGCACGCGAGGTTACCCTCGACGTGAATACGATCCTCACCGGTGGGCGCACCGTCCCCGGGATCGTCGAGGAACACAGCTTCGACCGGATCGAGGAGGCCGCTCACGACGCCGAGCCGGGCGCCTCGGTCAACTCGGTCCTCCGGATGAGCCAATGAAAGGAGACAGACGTGACCAGCCTTGAAACAGAGGTGCGGGAGCTCCAGCACTTCATCGGCGGCGAGTGGGCGAGCGGCGGCACGACGTTCGAGGACGTCGACCCGTTCACCGGCGAGACCGTCGCGAACGTCGCCGCCGGGACGCGCGACGACGCGGCACGGGCGGTCTCGGCGGCGGCCGCGGCTGCTCCCGGCTGGGCGCAGACGCCGCCGGCCGAGCGGCAGCGGGTCTTCCTCGCCGCCGCCGACATCCTCGAGGGCCGACGCGACGAGGTCGTATCGTGGCTCGCCCGCGAGACCGGCTGCACGTTCGGCTTCGGCATGTTCCAGATGGGATTCGTCCCCGGCCTCTTCCGCCAGGCCGCGGCGCTCGCGTACGCGCCGCTCGGTCAGGTGATCCCGTCAGACCACCCCGGGACGCTTGCCATGGGCATTCGCAAGCCCGTGGGCGTCGTCGGCGCGATCGCCCCCTGGAACGCGGCGCTGATCCTCTCCGCGCGGTCGATTGCGGCTCCACTCGTGCTCGGCAACGCGGTCGTGTTGAAGCCCTCCGAGTGGTCGCCGTACTCGGGCGGCCTCCTCTGGGGCGAGGTGTTCGCCGAGGCCGGCCTGCCGGCCGGCGTCCTCAACATCGTCACGCATGCGCCCGGCGAGGCCGGCCCGATCGGCGACGAGCTCGTCGAGAACCCGGCGGTGCGGCGCCTGAACTTCACCGGCTCGACCGGGACCGGACGCAGGCTCGCCGAGGCCGCGGGACGGAACCTCAAGCGCGTCGTGCTCGAGCTCGGCGGCTCGAACCCGCTCATCGTCCTGGCCGACGCCGACCTCGACTACGCCGTCTCGGCCTCGGCGTTCGGCGCGTTCCTGCACCAGGGCCAGATCTGCATGTCGGCCCGCCGGATCATCGTCGAGCGCCCGATCGCCGAGGAGTTCGTTGCCCGGCTCTCGGCGAAGACCGCGGGCCTCAAGGCGGGCGACCCGAAGGAGATGGACACGATCATCGGCCCGCTGATCAACGAGGACGCCCTGGCAACTGTGAGCCGGCGGGTCTCGGACGCCGTCGCCGCGGGCGCCAAGGTGCTCGCCGGGGGCGAGGCGGTCGGGCCGTGCTACCAGGCGACGCTGGTCGCCGATGTTCCGGCCGGCACCGAGCTCGCCGAGCTCGAGACATTCGGCCCGGTCGCGGCGATCGAGATCGTCGACAGCGCCGAGCAGGCAGTCGAGCGGGCGAACGCGACGAGCTACGGGCTCTCGTCGGGGATCATCACCTCGAACCCCGATCGCGGCTTCGCGCTTGCGCAGCAGATCGAGGCGGGGATCGTGCACGTCAACGACCAGACGGTCGGCGACGAGCCGCAGATGCCCTTCGGCGGCGTGAAGGACTCGGGCTTCGGCCGCTTCGGCGGCCAGGCCGTCGTCGACGAGTTCACGGAGCTGCGCTGGATCACCGTGCAGAGCGGCACCCACCCGTATCCCTTCTAGTGGCCGAGGTCCTGACACTGGCCGATGCGATCGCCTCGCTCGTCGCCGACGGGCAGACGGTCGCGCTCGAGGGGTTCACCCACCTCATCCCGCACGCTGCGGGCCATGAGATCGTCCGCCAGGGACGACGCGACCTGACGCTCGTCCGCATGACGCCGGATGTCGTCTACGACCAGCTCATCGGGGCCGGGTGCGCGCGCAAGCTGATCTTCTCGTGGGGCGGCAACCCGGGCGTCGGCTCACTGCATCGCTTCCGCGATGCCGTCGAGCACGGCTGGCCGGCGCCGCTCGAGCTCGAGGAGCACTCCCACGCCGGCATGGCGGCGGCCTACGCGGCAGGCGCGTCGAACCTGCCGTTTGCCGTTCTTCGCGGCTACCAGGGCACCGATCTCGCCCGCCGGACCCGCGTCGCCCGGATCGACTGCCCGTTCACCGGCGAGGCCCTCTCGGCCGTGCCTGCGCTTCGCCCCGATGTCGGGATCATCCACGCCCAGCGGGCCGACGAGCGCGGGAATGTCCAGCTCTGGGGAATCACCGGGGTGCAGAAGGAGGTCGTGCTCGGCTCGGCGCGCTCGATCGTCACTGTCGAAGAGGTCGTCGCCGAGCTCGAGCCGCGCCCGGGGTCGGTCGTGCTTCCCACCTGGACGATCACCGCGGTCGCGCTCGCTCCCGGCGGCGCCCACCCCTCCTACGCCCACGGCTACTACGACCGGGACAACGCGTTCTACGTCGACTGGGACGCGATCAGCCGCGACCGTGAGCGGTTCACCGCCTGGATGCAGCACCACGTCCTCGAGACCGTCGACGTTGCCGACTATCGCCGCAGCCTCGCCGCGAGTGGCGCCGTCGCATGACCGCGGCCCGGGGCAGCGGCGGGTGCACGGCGGAGGAGCCCGGCGCCGTGCGCGGCTTTGCGCCCCTCGGAGAGGAGGATCGCGGCTGATGGACGAGGCGCTCCACGAGGTCGTCGATGGGGTCGGCGCCGACCCGCCGTACCGCCACGAGGAGTACGTCGCCACGCGCCTCCGCGCGCCCGGCCGGCCGCTGTTGCTGCTGCCGCACACGCTCTCGGAGATGAGCGGGCCCGTGTACGGAGACGACGACCTCGAGGCGTTCGACAACGACCTCACCTGCCGGCACGACGGGCCGCCGCAGGGCCAGCGAATCGTGGTCAGCGGCCGCGTCGTCGAGGAGGACGGCCGGCCGGTACGCGATTCCCTGGTCGAGATCTGGCAGGCGAATGCGGCGGGCCGTTACCGACACGACGTCGATCGGCACGACGCGCCGCTCGATCCGAACTTCGACGGCGCCGGCCGGTGCCTGACCGACTCCGAGGGCCGCTACCGGTTCGTCACGATCAGGCCGGGGTGTTATCCATGGCCGAACCACCCGAATGCCTGGCGGCCGGCCCACATCCACTTCTCGCTCTTCGGCCGGGCGTTCTCTCAGCGACTCGTGACGCAGATGTACTTCCCCGACGATCCGCTGTTCCCGTACGACCCGATCTTCGGCTCGATCCGCGACCCGGAGGCGCGGGAGCGGCTGATCTCGAGGTTCGACCTCGGGACGACGATCCCCGACGAGGCGCTCGGCTTCACCTTCGACATCGTGCTGCGCGGCGCGGGTGCGACCCCGTTCGAGGAGGACGGCGAATGAGCGCCGGGGTCACGCCCTCGCAGACGGTAGGGCCCTACCTGCACATCGGGCTGCTCGACCGCATCCTGGCCGAGCTCGTTCCCGTGGACGCGCCGGGCGCGGTGCGGGTGCACGGCTCGGTGCTCGACGGGACCGGGGCTCCGGTTCCCGACGCGCTCGTCGAGATCTGGCAGGCGGGGCCCGGCGGCAGCTACTCGCAGGGGTCGGCGTTCGGGCGTAGCGACACCCGTGACGGGGGGCGGTTCGCGTTCGTGACGGTCAAGCCCGGGGCCGTGCCGTGGCGGTCCGGCGGGTTGCAGGCTCCCCACCTGGAGGTCGGCGTGTTCGCGCGCGGTCTGCTGAAGCGCTTGGTGACGCGGATGTACTTCCCCGACGATCCGGCCGCGAACGCGGCCGATCCGGTGCTGCGCGGGATCGAGGAGGGGCGTCGTGGGACGCTCGTGGCGGCCCTGGAGCCCGACGGCTCCCTCCGCTTCGACATCAGGCTCCAGGGCACGGGCGAGACGGTGTTCTTCGCGCTGTGACCTTCGAGGCGATCTTCGTTCCGGCGGAGCTCCGCGCGGCGGTGTCCGACCGCTCCTGGATCGAGGCGATGCTCGAGGCCGAGCGGGCCCTCGCGAATGCCGAGTCGCTCGCGGGGGTGATCCCGGCCCATCTGGCCGGTCCGATCTCTGAGGCCTGCCGGGTCGAGAACTTCGACGTTGCGGCGCTGATCGCGGCCGGACGGTCGGCGGGGAACCCGGCTGAGCCGCTCGTTCGAGCGCTGCGCGAGCGCGCCGGCCGGGAGTCCGCCGGCTGGGTGCATCACGGCGCGACCAGCCAGGACATCGTCGACACTGCGGCGATGCTCGTCACCCGGCGGGCTCTGGTGATGGTCGACGCGGAGCTACGTGGCCTGGCCGCAGCGTGCGCCGATCTCGCGAGGGCGCATCGGCTGACGCCGATGGCCGGCCGCACGCTCCTGCAGCAGGCGGTGCCGACGACGTTCGGGCTCAAGGCGGCCGGGTGGCTCGTCGCGGTCGTCTCGGCGCGGCTGCGGTTGGCAGACCTGCGCCACCGGCTCCCGGCTCAGCTGGGCGGCGCTGCCGGGACGCTGGCGGCGCTCGGGGACGACGGGCCGCATGTCGCAGGGCTCTTCGCGGTCGAGCTCGAGCTCGTCGAGCCGTTGCTGCCGTGGCACTCGGAGCGCTCGCGGATCGCCGAGCTCGGATCCGCGCTCTCGATCGCCGCGGGTGCGTGCGCGAAGATCGGCTACGACGTCGCGCTGCTCGAGCAGACCGAGGTCGGCGAGGTGCGCGAGCCCGCCGGCAGCGGCGGCTCCTCGACGATGCCCCACAAGCGAAACCCGGTCGGCTCGGCGATCGCTGTCGCCTGCGCGCGGCATGTGAACGCGGCTGCGGGCGTGCTCGCGGCCGCGCTCGTCCAGGAGCACGAGCGCTCGCTCGGCGCCTGGCACTCGGAGTGGGGGGCGCTCTCGGACGCTCTCGCCTATAGCGGCGGCGCGGCGGCGGCAGGCCGCGAGACGCTCCAGGGGCTCGAAGTAGACTCGGCGCGCATGCTGGCGAACCTCGATGCAAGCGCCGGCGGCGTGATGAGCGAGCGCGTGACCTTCGTGCTCGGCCGCAAGATCGGGCACGAGCAGGCGAGGGCGATCGTTCTCGCCGCGGCCGCGCGGGCCGGGGAGGAGGGCGGGTCGCTCCGCGACGCCCTTGCGGGCGAGCTCTCGCCGGAGGAGCTCGACGCCGCATTCGATCCCTCGACCTACCTGGGCTCGGCGGGCGCTTTCGTCGACGGCGCGCTCGCCTTCCACCGCGGGCACGGCGGATGAGCGAGCAGCGCGACCGGGGGATGGAGGTGAGGCGTGAGGTGCTCGGCGACGAGCACGTCGACCGCTCGCTCGCGCGCGCGGACGACTTCACGGCGGATTTCCAGGATCTGATCACCCGCTACGCCTGGGGCGAGATCTGGTCGCGCCCCGGCCTCGACCGGCGGATGCGCAGCGCGATCACCCTCATGGCGCTCGTCGCTCTCGGCCGCCACGAGGAGCTCGAGCTGCATCTTCGCGGGGCGCTCCGGAACGGCCTCAGCGAGGACGAGATCAAGGAGATCCTCCTCCAGAGCGCCGTCTACTGCGGCGTTCCCGCCGCCAACTCGGCCTTCGCAGTCGCCCAGCGAGTCCTCGAAGCGGACAGGTCCGCATGAGCTCGTGGCGCCTCGCCCGTGACGTTTCCGTCACGGTGACTGTCCCCGGACATGTCCGGAGGGCCTACAGCCTGAGCGGGCAGTTCAGCCCGGTGCCTCGACCGCGTTGCGTTTGCGTCACGGTGACTGTCCCCGGACATGGCCCGTCGGGGCAATGGCGCAACGGGGGGGCCGTGTGAGCGGCGCGGTCGTGATCTCGGCGGTGCGGACGCCAGTCGGCCGGTACGGCGGCGCACTGTCCGGGGTGCGTCCGGATGACCTGGCCGGGATCGCGATCGCGGCCGCGGTCGAGCGGGCGGGCGTGGACGGCGGCGAGATCGAGGACGTCTGGTTCGGCTGCGCCAACCAGGCGGGCGAGGACAACCGCAACGTCGCCCGGATGGGTGCGCTCCTCGCGGGGCTGCCGGAGTCCGTGGCGGGGGTGACCGTGAACCGACTCTGCGCCTCCGGGCTCGCGGCGGTGGTGGGGGCTTGCCACGCGATCGCCGCCGGCGACGGCGAGCTCTTCGTCGCGGGCGGGGTGGAGTCGATGTCGCGCGCGCCGCTCGTCACCGGCAAGCCCGACACCGCCTTCCCGCGCGGCGACCGGACGCTGTACGACACGGTGCTCGGCTGGCGGTTCCCGAACCCGAGGCTCGAGGCGATGTTTCCGCTCGAGTCGATGGGTGAGACCGGCGAGAACGTCGCCGAGCGCTGGGGCGTCTCGCGCGAAGATCAGGATGCCTTCGCGCTCGAGTCCCAGCAACGCTGGGCTGCAGCGCAGGAGGCTGGCCGCTTCGAGGACGAGCTCGTTCCGGTTGCCGGGCTCGAGATCGACGAGCATCCGCGGCCCGGCACGACGGCCGAGAAGCTCGCGACCCTGAAGACCGTGTTCCGTACGAACGGCACCGTGACCGCCGGCAACGCGAGCGGGATCAACGACGGCGCCGCGGCGCTCGTGATCGCCTCCGAGGAGAAGGCCCGAGAGCTCGGCGCCGAGCGGCTCGGGTCCTTCGCCGGCAGCGCCGTCGCCGGCGTCGACCCACGGGTGATGGGCATCGGCCCGGTCCCGGCCGTCCGCAAGCTGCTCGCCCGCACCGGCGTTGCCGTCTCCGACATCGACCTGGTCGAGCTCAACGAGGCATTCGCCTCCCAGAGCGTCGCCGTGATCCGGGAGCTCGGGCTCGACCCGGCGAAGGTGAACGTGAACGGCGGCGCGATCGCGATCGGCCACCCGCTCGGGATGAGCGGTGCGCGGCTCGTCGTCTCCCTTCTCCACGAGCTCCGCCGCCGCGGAGGCCGCTACGGACTGGCGACCCTCTGTGTCGGCGTTGGCCAGGGCCAGGCGGCGCTGTTCGAGCGAACGCCGGATTGATGCGGACGCAGGTCGGGATCGTCGGGGCGGGGCCGGCGGGCCTGACGCTCGGTCGCCTGCTCGAGCAGGCGGGGATCGAGGCCGTCGTTCTCGAGAGCCGCAGCCGGGACTACGTCGAGCACCGGATACGCGCCGGGTCCTCGAGCAGGGCACCGCCGACCTCCTCGTCGCCGCAGGCGTAGGTGGCCGCCTGCAGCGGGAGGGGATCGTCCACCACGGGATCGAGCTCCAGTTCGACGGCGAGCGTCACCGGATCCCGCTCAGCGACCTCGCCGACGGGCGGTCGATCGTCATCTACGGCCAGACCGAGGTCGTGAAGGACCTGATCGCCGCCCGTGTCGAGACCGGCGCGTCGCTCCTGTTCGAGGTGAGCGACGTCGCGGTCGACGAGCTCGGCAGCGGGCGGCCGCGAATCTCTTTCACCCACGACGGCGCGCAGCACGAGCTCGAGTGCGACGTGATCGCGGGCTGCGACGGCTTCCACGGCATCTGCCGGCCCGCGATCCCGGCGGGCGTGCTCCGGACCTACGAGCGCGACTACCCCTACGGGTGGCTCGGGATCCTCGCCGCGGTCGCTCCGTCGAACGACGAGCTGATCTATGCGAGTCACGAACGGGGCTTCGCGCTCCTCAGCCTTCGCTCGCCGGAGCTGTCGCGCCTGTACATCCAGTGCAGGCCCGACGAGGACCTCGGCGCGTGGCCCGACGACCGCATCTGGCAGGAGCTGCACGCGCGGCTCGGGCTCGGCGGCTGGACACTCGCCGAAGGGCCGGTGCTGGAGAAGGGCGTCACCGGTATGCGCAGCTTCGTGACCGAGCCGATGCAGCACGGCCGGCTCTTCCTCGCAGGCGATGCGGCGCACATCGTCCCGCCGACCGGCGCGAAGGGCCTCAACCTGGCGATCGCCGACGTGGCGCTCCTCGCCGA
The DNA here is from genome assembly GCA_963743675.1 of uncultured Actinomycetota bacterium. Lineage (GTDB taxonomy): Bacteria > Actinomycetota > Thermoleophilia > Gaiellales > Gaiellaceae > PALSA-600. The sequence continues at coordinate 321,632 of CAVURE010000017.1, read as the reverse complement.
GGCGCTGATCGAGTGGTATGCGACCGGCGACCGCACCGGCCTCGACGGCTACTCGCAGGCCTGCCTGCGCCGGGTGTGGCGTGCCGAGCACTTCTCGTACTGGATGACCTCGATGCTCCACCGCGACGACGAGGCCGGCGAGTTCGGGCGCCGGCTGCAGCTCTCGCAGCTTCGCTACGTGACGACTTCGACCGCCGCGGCAGCGTCGCTGGCCGAGAACTACGTCGGCCTCGCGCGCGGTCTGAGCCCGCGCCTACTCGGCGAGCGCGTAGGTCTGCAGCGCCACGACAACCGTGCCGAGCCGCCGGCCGCGCGGCGTCAGCCGGTACTCGACCCGCGGTGGGCGCGTGTCCACGATCACGCGCTCGAGCACGCCCGCGGCCTCGAGCTCTGCGAGCCTGCTCGCGAGCGTGGCAGGCGGAACCGAGCCGAGCATCTGGACGAACTCGTTGAACCGCACCGCGCCCTCGTGCGAGGCGACCAGGATCGACACCGTCCAGCGACGCTCGAGGAGGCCCGCCGCGCGGCGGACCTCCTCGGGAAGCGGAGAGCAGCTACGACACCGCATGGGTGGCGGCCACCGGGCGAGAAGGCTCGAGCGCGAGGTCGAGCACCTCGCCGAGCGTCATCACCGGGTGGAACGTCAGCTCCTCGCGGACCTCGGCGGGAATGTCGTCGAGGTCGGCGCGGTTGCGCTCGGGGATGATCACGTCGGTCAGGCCGGCGGCATGGGCGGCGATCGCCTTCTGCTTGAGGCCGCCGATCGGCAGGACCCGGCCCTGAAGCGTGACCTCGCCCGTCATCCCGACCGTGTGCTTTACAGGCCGTCCCGTCAGCAGCGACGCCAGTGCCGTCGACATCGTGATCCCCGCGCTCGGGCCGTCCTTCGGGATGGCGCCGGCGGGCACGTGCACGTGGAAGCTCGAGCCTTCGAACGACTCCTCGTCGAGCCCGAGGTCGAGCGCGTGCGAGTGGATGTAGGAGAGCGCGATCCGCGCCGACTCCTTCATCACGTCGCCGAGCTGGCCGGTCAGCAGCAGTCCCTCGCTGCCCGGCATGCGCGTCGCCTCGACGAACAGCACATCACCGCCGGTACCGGTGACGGCCAGGCCGGTTGCGACGCCGGCGACAGCGGTGCGCTCGGCCGCCTCCTGGTAGAAGCGCTGCTTGCCGAGGGCCTCGCGAATCGCGGGCTCGTCGATCTCGATCGGCGTCGTGACGTCACCCGTCGTCAGCTTGGTGGCGGTCTTCCGCAGCAGCTTGCCGAGCTCGCGCTCGAGCTGGCGGACGCCGGCCTCGCGGGTGTACTGGGCCACGACGAGCTCGAGGATCTTGTCGCCGATCGCGACCTCCTCCTCGAGCAGGCCCGCGCGGTCGCGCTGGCGGGGCCAGAGGTAGCCGCGCGCGATCGAGACCTTCTCGTCGACCGTGTAGCCGTCGAAGCGGATGACTTCCATCCGGTCGAGAAGCGGGCCGGGGATCGTGTCGGCCACGTTGCCGGTCGCGATGAAGACGACCTCGGACAGGTCGAGCTCGACATCGAGGTAGTGGTCGCGGAACGAGTGGTTCTGCGCCGGGTCGAGCACCTCGAGCAGAGCGTCGGACGGATCGCCGCGCCAGTCGGCCCCGACCTTGTCAACCTCGTCGAGCAGGATCACCGGGTTCATCGTCCCGGCGTCGCGGAGCGCGCGAACCAGGCGGCCCGGGAGCGCGCCGATGTAGGTGCGCCGGTGGCCGCGGATCTCGGCCTCGTCGCGGACGCCGCCGAGCGACATGCGGACGAACTCGCGGTTGAGTGCCCGCGCGATCGACTCGCCGACCGACGTCTTGCCGGTTCCGGGAGGACCGATCAGGGTCAGGATCGCGCCCGAGCGCTTGTCCTCCGCGATTCCACGTTCCTGGCGGAGCTTGCGGACCGCCAGGTACTCGACGATCCGGTCCTTGACGTCCTCGAGCCCCGCGTGGTCGGCGTCGAGCACCTCGCGGGCGTAGACCGGGTCGAGCCGCTCCTCGGAGCGCTTCGACCACGGAATTGCGAGCAGCCAGTCGAGGTAGGTGCGGATCATCGACGACTCGCCGGACTGGTCGCCCATCCGCTCGAGGCGCGCCGCCTCACGCTCGGCCTGCTCGCGCACGGCGTCGGGCATTCCGGACTCGGCGATCTTCGTGCGGTAGTCGTCGGCGACCGACGCATCGTCCTCGCCGAGCTCCTTGCGGATCGACTCCATCTGCTTGCGCAGCACGTACTCGCGCTGCTGCTTCGCGGCGCCCTCCTCGACGTCGTCCCGGATGCGCCTGCGAACCTGGAGCTCGGCCAGCCGCTCGCGCTGCAGGCGCAGCGACAGCTTCAGCCGCTCGACGACGTCGACCGTCTCGAGCAGCTCGATCTTCTGGTCGAAGGTGATGTCAGGGGCGTAGGCGACGGTGTCGGCAAGCGTTCCCGTCTCGCGGATCGCACGGACGAAGGCCGAGATGCGCCCGTCGTCGCCGCGCAGCTCGAGGATCTCCTCGACCGTTGCACGGTACTCGGTCTCGAGCTCGCGGGTCCGGGCGCCCGGGGGCTCCTCGTCGGGGCGCTCGACGACCTCGACCCGGAGGTTGCCCTGCGGATCGGTGTGGGCGGCGCCGAGCTCTGCCCGGTGGAGGCCGTTCAGGGATACTGCCCGGCCGCCGCCGGGCATGCGCACGCGCTCGCCCACCTCGGCGACCGTGCCGACCTTCGCATACGAGCCGTCGTGGCGCGGGACGAGCAGCACGCGCTCCTCGTCGCCGACGTCGACGGCGATGGTGACGTTCATGTTCGGGAAGACGACGAGGTCGTCCAGAGGTACTAGGAGCAATGAGCTCACGATGCGATCACCCTTCCGTTGAAAGCTACAGCTTTGATAGTAGCTTCAACTATTGAAGTGACGGCGGTATTCCCGCCCTTCGCTCAGGAACGCGGCGTCACGACGCGCTCGAGGCGCCGCTCGAAGCGCTCGATCCGGCTCCCGCCTGTTGCCCTGGGTGCGCGTCCCGTGTAGGCGGGGTGGCACTGCGAGCAGACCTCGACGGTCAGGTCGCCGGCGGCCGAGTGGGTCACGAACGTCGTGCCGCACGAGGAGCAGGACACCGTCCCGAGGACGGTCTCCGGATGGATTCCAGTCTTCATGCCTCTCCCTTTTGTTGCTTCCACAACTAAAACGAGTGCCAGGGCGCTGCTATTCCGGCTCCCACGCCGGCTATTGCGTAGTTGCGGGCCCGGTCGCCCGAGCGCAAGGCATCGACGCAGATTACGTCGTCTTATAAAGTAGTCGCCGTAAATACGATTGGTCGTACGGCCAAAAGGGGGGACGAATGAACTACCGCGCGGTTCTTGTCGCGATCCTCGGCGCAGCGGCATTCTGCTCACTCGCCGTCTCGGCGGCGGCCGGGCCGCCGCGGCCGCCGGTGCTTCCGGCGCCCACCGTGACCATCGCGGGCGACCCGGCGAACGGCCTGATCCCGTTCGCACCGTTGACGCTCAGCACGGCAGATCTCTCGGCGCTGCCGCAGACGACGTACTCGGTCCCGATCGACGGGGTGATGACGACCGAGCAGGGGCCGCTCGTCAGCGCGCTGCTGACCAAGGCCGGCTTCCAGGTGATCTCAGCCTGCAGAAACGACGAGCTTCGCTACTGGGTCGAGGCTTCGAGCCTCGACGGCTCGGGGGCCGAGATCACGGACGCCGAGCTCGACACGGGCTTCGGGAACAAGCCGGCGATCCTTTCGATCAGCGAGAACGGCACGGCCTTGCGGGCCCCGCGCCTGATCGTCCCGTCGCCCCCGGAGGTGACGGACGCACGTGACATCCCGGACGTCTTCAACATCACGGTCGGACGCGCGGCGCTGCAGTTCGCCTCGACGACGTCCGCCTGCAACCCACCGTCCTTCACGGCACCCGTTGCCGTCCCCGCCAAGGGCTCCGTGGTGGTGAACGGCGCGGTTGCAAGCCCGACGACGCTGACGTTCGATCAGCTGGGCGCACTCGAACAGATCACGCAGACCGATCAGTTCCAGTCGGGCGCGAACGTGGCGACGAGGGTCGAGACCGGCCCGCTGCTCTACGGGATCCTGAACGCCGCGGGGCCGCAGTTCGGCTCCGGGCCGAATGACGACCTCCGCTTCTACGTCGAGGCCACATCCTCGGAGGACGGAGCGCCTGCGCTCGTCTCGTGGGCCGAGATCGATCCCGCCCTCAACGGCAACCAGGTGCTGCTCTCGCTGCTCGAGGGCACTCCCCCGGCCGCACAGCAGTCGGTCCTGAATCAGGACACCGGGCCGCGGCTCACCGTTCCGGGGGACGTTCGCGGCGCGCGCTACGACTTCGGCGTCCAGGCGGTGACGGTGTTCCGGGCGCCCGACATCGCCGCTCCGGGGACGGGCTCGGGCCCGAGCCTGGCGGGGATGAACCTGAAGGGTGCCGCGCTCGGGAACGCCTACCTCGTCGGGGCCAACATGCAGGGCGACAACCTGAACGGCGGCGACCTGGCCGGCGCCCTGCTCGTGAACGCGAGCCTGCAAGGGGCGAATCTGAACAACGCGAGCCTCGCGGGCGCGCTCCTGAACGGCGCCAACCTGCGGGGCGCAAACCTGCACGGCGCCGACCTGAGCGGAGCCAACCTGACCGGAGCCGACCTGACGGGCGCCAACGTGCACGGCGCGACGCTCAGCGGCGTCGTCTGGTCGGACACCATCTGTCCGAACGGCACGAACAGCGATGACGACGGCGGTGCCTGCGCCGCGTAAAGCCTGGTGAAGGGGGCGGCACTGCGTCGCGCAGTGGCCGCCCCCTTCAGAGCTGAGGGCGTCCGGGACGGCGTCCCCGGGCGGGCGTGCCACAGGTGAAGCCCGATCTCCGGCAGGCTTCGGCGGGTGAAGGCGCGTTCTCTCCGGCGCAGTCCGCGCTTGCTGACCGTCGTCGTGGCTCTCGGGGTCGCGGTCGCGTTTGCGGACTCCTCGATCGTCGTGCTCGCCCTACCCGACCTCTACGGCGCGTTCAACACGTCGCTCGTCGGTGTCTCCTGGGTGATCACGTCCTACAACCTGGTCGTCGCCCTGTGCGCCTTCGCGCTCGTGCCGGTCGTCAGGCGGGCCGACGTCGGGCGCCTGAGCAGGCTCGGCTTCCTGCTTTTCTGCGCCGCCTCGGCGGCCTGCGCTGCCGCCTGGACGCTCCCGGCCCTGATCGTGTTTCGCTGCCTCCAGGGAGCGGGCGCCGCGATGCTCCTCGCCGGCGCGCTGGCGCTCCTCGCCGCGTTGAGCGGATCGCGCGCGCGTGGCCTTGCGATCTGGACGGCGGCGGGAACGTTCGGTGCGGCAGCCGGGCCGGCGCTCGGGGGCATCCTCACGGAGCTCTTCGACTGGCGGGCGATCTTCGCCTTCCAGGCGCCGGTCGCACTGGTTGCCCTGGCGGCGGCATTCGAGTCCCACCTGCATCCGAGCGGGGGCAGGGGAACGAGCCGGCGGCTCGCGGCCAACCTCGGGCTCGCTCTCGTCTTCGGCGCCCTCGTCGGAGCGCTCTTCCTGGCCGTGCTGCTCGTGATCACCGTCTGGGGGCTCTCGCCGATCGAGGGCGCCGTCATCGTCAGCGCCCTACCGCTCGCCGCCGTCGCCGCGCGGCCCCTCGCCGGGCAGCTGTCAGCGCGGCGGGCGGCGGCCGGCGGCGCGCTGCTGCTGGCGGCGGGGCTGCTGGCGCTCGCGCTTCTCCCGGCCACGAGCAACGTGATCGCGGCCTGCGCCCTGGCGCTCTGCGGCGTCGGTCTCGGCCTCGCTGTTCCGGTCCTCACCCGGCGTGCCGTCCAGCCCGACGACGGGCTCGTCCACGACGGCACGATCACGATCGGCGCCCGCCACGCAGGCCTCGTTGTCGCGCTGGCCCTCGTCGCGCCGCTCCTTTCGCACGATCTCGAGCGTGGGAGCCACGACGCGCTTCTCGGTGCGACGAAGGTGGCGCTCGACGGCAACGCGCCGATCCGGCAGAAGGTTCCGATCGCACTCGACCTCCGCGACGCGCTCGCGAGGACGCCGCGGGGAAAGGTGCCCGATCTGGCCGAGCCGTTCAACCGGCGCGGAGCCGCCACCGACGCGCAGCTGCGGGAGGTGCGGGACTCGCTGATCGCGGCGCTCGAGAACGCGATCACCCGCAGCTTCCGCTCGTCCTTCCTGCTCTCGGCGCTGCTCGCGGCGCTCGCGCTCCTGCCGATCCTGCTGGCCCGGAGAAGAAGCGCCCCGTGACCACGCGCAGGGGAACGATCGCGCTGGCCGCACTCGGGATCGCGGCCGCGGCGCTCCTCGCCGTCGAGCTCGGGCTCGGAGCTCTTTCGTTCGGCGAGCCGCGCCTCGCCGATCCGTGCACCGCGAGGCCGGCCTTCACGGGCGGCGGTCTCGACGGCGCCGTCCAGCGGTTCGCGCTGTCGACCCTCGCCGGTGCCGCCTGCGAGCTGCACACGAGCCGCGAGGAGCTCGTCCTCTCGTTCGTCCCGGCCGCCGGGACCGCGAAGGTGCGCTGGGACCGGCAGACGATCGACCGGGCGCTCGGAGCAGGCTTCGACCGGGCGGCCACGGATGCCGCCGGCGCGGGGCTCGCCGGGCAGGCGCTGGCGTTCGCGCTGCGAGAGATCGTTGCGCCGTCGATCGCCTGGTTCCTCGGGCTGGCGAGCTGAGCCCTCAGGTTCGGCCGCGCAGACAACCGGCAGATCACGGAGGATGCCGGCATGCGGCTTGTCGCCACCTCCGACTGGCACGGGAGCCTGCCCGAGAGCATCCCCGACGGTGATGTCCTGCTCATCGCCGGCGACACTCTCGGGCTCGACCACCGCGTCGAGGCGCAGCAGGAGTGGTTTGCCAGCGAGCTCGTGCCGTACCTCGCCCGGCTGCCGCATCCGAGGATCCTGCTCGTGGCCGGGAATCACGACTTTCTCTTCGCCGAGCCGCTCCCGTGGCGCGATGAGCTCCCCGCCAACGTGACCTTCCTCCTCGACGAGGCGGTCGAGATCGCCGGCGTCAGGTTCTGGGGGGCTCCGTGGAGCGTGTACCTGCCGGGCTGGGTCTTCATGGAGCCGGATGGGGCGCTCGAGCGGCGCTGGGCGATGATCCCCGACGACACCGACGTGCTCGTCGTGCACAGCCCGCCCTACGGCACGCTCGACAGGACGGCGCCGCGGTTCGGGAGCGTCGCCGCCGGCTCGCGGAGCCTGCGCGACCGGATCGCCCGCAACGGGCCGGGCCTCGTTGTCTGCGGTCACATCCACGAAGGCTTCGGCGTCGACCGGATCGCGTCGACGAGCGTCTACAACGTCTCGTACCTCGACGAGAGCTACGAGCACACCGCGGAGCGCGGGCCGGTCGTCATCGAGATCGACGACGCAGGGCCGCGTGACGAGCCTCGAGCAGCGCCCTGAAGCGAAGGGACTTGGTCGCCCGTCGAGAATACGGCTCGAGTAACTGCGCGAAAGGGAGTGAGGCATGGCTAAGAACGGCACTACGAGTGGATGGATCGCCCTTGCGGGCTGGCTGATGCTCGTGATCGGAGGACTGGACTTCTTCGAAGGGCTGATTGCAGTCATCCGCGGCCAGTACTACGCGCTCACGCCGACGCACATCATCGTCGTCGACATGAGGACGTGGGGCTGGACGCTGATGATCTGGGGGATCGTGCTGGTGCTGGCCGGGCTCGGGCTCTTCTCGGGCGCCGGCTGGGCACGCTGGTTCACGATCGTCGTCGTCAGCCTGAACTTCCTGGCACAGCTCGGCTTCGTCGGCGGCGCTGCGTACCCGCTGTGGGCCCTCATCGTGCTCTTCCTGCAGGTGATGGTTCTGTACGCGCTGTTCGTGCGCTGGAACGACTCCGAACCGGCAATGGCCTGAGTACCGCCGGAGATCGCGGCCTCACGGGCGCCCTGCGGCGTCCGGGGGCCGCGGCCCCGGCGTCTCCGTCGGCCTCTGCTTGACGAAGAGCCCGAGCAGTGCGCGCCGGACCTGCACGCGGAGCGGATCGCCGGGCAGCCCCGGCGGCTTCGTCCAGGCATAGGCGACCTCGGCGCCGAGCAGCAGCGCGGAGGAGTAGAGGTACATCGAGTAGACGAAGACGAGCGCCGCCGTGAGGGTGCCGTAGATGACGCTGAGCTGGGTCGTCTTTCCGAGGATGAAGCTCGACGCGAGCGAGATCAGCTGCAGGAGAACGGCGGTGACGATCGCGCCCGCCAATCCGTCGTGGACGCTGAGGCCCCGCGCGGGGACGAAGCGGTAGAGGAGCAGCACGACCACGACCGACAGGCCGAACCCCGCCAGGTGCAGCAGCGCGCCGGCGAGCTCGCTCGCCTGCAGGTCGAGCGCGCTCGCCACCTTTCCCGACGCCTGCTGGACGACGTTGTCGAGGACGGTGAGCCCGGCGGTGATGATCACGAGGAACGCCGCGCCGACGATCAGGGCGAGATCCACGAGCTTCCCCCGCGCCATCGGCCGCGACTCGGTGACGCCCATCGCCCGCTCGAGCCCCTGCCGGATCGAGGTCATCACCCCGGTCGCGGCCCACGCGAAGACGAGCAGGCTGACGAGCCCGGCCGCGCTCGCGGGGGTCGCGATCGCGGTGATTGCGTCCTCGACCTCCTTCGTACCGGAGGCCGAGACGGGAAGCGCGTCGACGATCGTGTGCACGACGTCGTTGCGGAAACTCTCGTCCTGCAGGATCAGCCCGAAGATCGAGACGAGCACGATCGCCAGCGGCGCGATCGAGAACAGGAGCCGGTAGGCGATGCCGGCCGCCTGCTGGGGGCACTGATCGGCGAAGAACTGCTGCAGCGCGCTCGCAAGGACGCGGGCGAGCTTCTTGATCACGGCGTGTCCGCCGGGAGGCTCGGCGGGGTGGCTGTCCTGGCGGCCCTGGCGGCCCTCTCCTTCCGGAGGCGGCGGCGGAGCATCACCGCGAGATAGGCGACGATCGCGACGTTCACGGCGATCCCGCCCGCCTTGAGGGCGGTCGGCCTGTGCACGAGCTCGTAGATCTCGTAGGGCAGGAGCACGGAGGTCGAGATCACGGTCAGGTACTCGGCCCACAGCTGATCGAGCCAGAGGCCGGTGCCCTCGACGAGCTCGAGCACGCCGTAGCCCAGCGCGAGGACGGCCGCCACGCGGATCTCGTTGGCGTGCAGGTCGTGGAGGTACACCACGATCCGGTGCAGGAACGGCCGCCGGGGGTCGAGCTCGATCGCCCGGAGGATGTGGTCGGCGAGGCGCCCGAAGTCGCTGTCCAGGTGCGTCAGCAGGTAGATGCCCGCGGCAATGAGCAGGACGCCGCGGACCATGCGCTCGAGCGCGATCAGACGTAGGATCCGCCGGCTGCGTGGCGGGTCGCCGGCCGGGCTCATCTCGGCCCGAGGCTACTCGGCCTCGGCCCCGGGACCGGGCTCATCCTCGCGGCTGTAATCCTCGTGATTGGCGGCCTCGAGCTTGGCGGCCGCCTTCTGCGCATGCTTCTCCTCGCGCTTCCGACGCCGATCCTCCTTCATCTCCTCGGCCTTTGCCTTGGCATCGACGTAGGCACCGCCAACGATCTGCTTGCCGCCGGTCCAGCCGAAGACCCAGATGACGAGCAGGGTTGCGAAGATGACGTTCCAGGCGGAGGTGATGAGCTGCTGCGCGGTCGAGTAGGCGACCGCCTGGCTCTGCGGGACGTGGCAGCACGTCTTCAGCGCCAGCGCGTTGGTCGCCTGCGTCACGCCGATCGCGCCCGGGGTGAACGAGGCGACGTTCGCGAGAGAGCCGGAGCCGATCACCCACATGATCGAGTTGAACGTCACCGGGATCGCGAAGGCGGCGAGGAAGAGCCCGATCACGATCATCTTGCTGGCGTAGCTGATCGCCTCGGGCCACACGACGCGCTTGAGGTAGAGCTTCGGCGTCGAAAGGATCACACCGCCCCGCTTCGCCTGAGCCCAGAGCTTCTTCACCTGTCGCCAGAAGAGCCTGACGAGCAGCGCGATCAGGAAGGCGCCGCCCGCGACGATCCCGAGCGTGAGCGCCGGATGCACGGTGAGGTTGCCGAAGCTGATGTCGAACTCGCCCGGGACGGAGAGGAAGAGGTACAGGTACACGGCCGTCCCGATGACCGTGTAGAAGATCTTCTGCACGAGATACGCGGCCACGGAGCCGCCGAAGCTCGCGGACGGGATGATCGCGACGAACATCAGCAGCGTTACGAGCGTGCCGAGGTTGGCGGGCAGGAAGCTGTTGCCGGCAACGCCGACGGCGTAGGCGGTCACGATCGGGCGCAGCGAGACCTCACCCGGATAGGCCGCGCCGAGGATCCCGTAGTACGAGACCCCGGCGAACACGGTCTGGGCGCTCTGGAAGACGAGGGCCGCGATCAGGTAGCCGACCGGGATCGCCTTCACCTGCGTCCAGAAGCTCGAGATCCAGCCGCGGATGTCGAAGCCGAGGAGCTGCAGGATCCACACGGCGAGCGCGATCCCGACGAGCCACGCCGCGACCTTGAAGAGCCGCCGAGGCCGCGAGCCGGTCGACCCGGGCTCGACTGCCGGTGCTGCGCTACCGGTCGAAGTGGTCACCTGCGAGAGCCTAAACCCATCACCTGATAGGAAGAAGGCGATGCGGAAGCCTCAGCGGCGGGCGTTCGTCGCCCGTGTCCTCGTGATCTGGCTCGTCAGCGCCGCCGCGCTGCTGCTTCTGAGCGCGGTGCTCTCCGGGTTCCACGTCAGCTCGTTCTGGTCCGCCCTCGGCGCGGCGGCCCTGATCGGCCTGCTGAACGCGCTCGTCTGGCCGCTCCTGATCGCGGTTGCGCTGCCGATCACGGTGATGACGCTCGGCCTCGGCGTGCTCGTACTGAACGGGATCGTGGTCTGGGTCGTCGCCGAGATCGCCTCCGGCGTGACGATCGACAACGTCGCGACCGGGATCGTCGTCGCGCTCGGCCTCACCGTCGTCGACACGATCGGCACCTCGCTGCTCGCGATCAACGACGACGACTTCTTCTACCGGTACGTCATCCGCCGGCGGGCGCGGCGCGGCGGCGCGGTGCAGTCGGAGATCCCGGCGCTCTACTTCCTCGAGATCGACGGCCTTGCTCACGCCGTGCTGACGAGGGCGATCCGCGACGGGAACGCGCCGACGATGGCGCGGTGGCTCGCCGACGGCAGCCATCGCCTGATCCGCTGGGAGTGCGACTGGTCGTCGCAGACCGGCGCGGCGCAGACGGGCCTCCTGCACGGGACGAACGACGACATCCCGGCGTTCCGGTGGTGGGACAAGGAGACGGATCGCGAGATCTCGTCGTCGCGCCCGCGGGACGTCGTCGCGATCGAGCAGCGGATCTCGGACGGCAAGGGCCTGCTGTATGCCGACGGCGCGAGCCGGGCGAACATGTACTCGGGCGATGCCCCCTACAGCCTGCTGACGATGAGCACGGTGCTCCGGCGCGATCGCCCGGGCCGGATCGGCCGCGACTACTTCGCCTACTTCGCGGATCCCTACAACCTCACGCGCACGATCACGCTCGTGATCGCCGACATCGCGAGCGAGCTCTGGCAGGCGGCCCAGCAGAAGCGGCTCGACGTCAGGCCCCGCGTTCATCGCGGGCTGAAGTACTCGTTCGTGCGCGCCTGGACGACGGTCGTGCAGCGCGACCTGCAGGTGGCGGCCGTGATCGGCGATATCTACGCCGGCCGGCCGGTGCTCTACACGACCTTCACCGGCTACGACGAGGTCGCCCACCACTCCGGGATCGAACGTCCGGAGACGCTCAAGATCCTGCGTAAGCTCGACCGCGAGTTCTCGCGGCTCGAGCTGGCCGCCGCGGAGGCACCGCGCCCGGTGCGCTTCGTCGTCCTCTCCGACCACGGGCAGACGCAGGGGACGACGTTCCGCGATCGCTTCGGCGTCTCGCTGCACGACGTGGTCAGGGATGCGTCCGCGGCCGAGAGCGTCCATGCCTCGAGCCAGGGTGACGAGGGGCTGATGTACCTGGGCGCCTCCCTCACCGAGGCCTCGGGAGGTGCCGGCGTCCTCGCGACGTCCGTTCGGACCGCGACACGCGGGCAAACGGTCGACGGCGCCGTTCTCGTCGGGCCCGACGGCAAGAACGCGCAGAAGGAGGCGAGGGACACCTCGGGGGCGACGGGCCCACCCGAGGTCGTCGTGATGGCCTCGGGCTGCCTGGGCCTCGTCTTCTTTCCGCGCGAGCCCGGCCGCGTTTCGCTCGAGTGGATCGAGGCGCGCTACCCGGACCTGATCCCTGCACTGCGCGGCCACCCGGGCGTCGGGTTCGTGCTCGTCCGCTCCGCTACCGACGGCGCGGTCGTGCTCGGTGCCCACGGCGCCCACTACCTCGACCAGGACCGGATCGAGGGCGAGGATCCGCTCGCTTCATTCGGTCCCAACGCCGCTCGTCACGTGAAGCGCTCCGACGGCTTCGCGCACTGCGGCGACCTGATGGTCAACTCGACCTACTGGATCCAGACCGACGAGGTGGCGGCGTTCGAGGAGCTCGTCGGCTCTCACGGCGGGATGGGGGGCGAGCAGGGCTTCCCGTTCGCCCTCGTGCCGAGTGAGCTCGCCGTGCCCGCCGAGCCGGTGGTGGGGCCGGGCGAGATGCACCTGTGGCTGCGCCGCTGGCTCGCCGATCTCGGCCAGGACGCTTACGCGGATCGGGCCGGCGGCGGGTGAGCGGTTCCAGCATCACCTACGTCGGCCACGCGACCGTGTTGATCGACCTCGACGGCGTCCGGATCGTCACCGATCCGGTGCTGCGGGACCGCGTGTTCCATCTGCGCCGCATCGCTCGCCCCGTCTCCCCGGCGGGGCTCGGCAGGGTCGACGCGATCCTTGTCTCCCACGGTCACTGGGATCACCTCGATCTGCCCTCCCTGCGCAGCTTCGACCGTTCGCAGCGCGTGGTCGCGCCGCGCGGCCTCGGCCCGCTGCTGCGGAAGCTCAGCTTCTCGGATGTGACCGAGCTGGGCGTTGGCGAGCAGGTCTCGGTGGGTGCGCTCGGGGTGCTCGCGACGCCCGCCGAGCACGACGGCAGGCGGGGACCGCTCGGCGCCCGCGCCGAGGCGCTCGGGTTTGTCGTCTCGGGGTCGCAGCGGGTGTACTTCGCCGGCGACACCGACCTCTTCGAGGGGATGGAAGCGATCGGCGGCGACCTCGACGTCGCCCTGATTCCGGTCGCAGGCTGGGGCAAGAAGCTCGGGCCTGGTCACCTCGACGCCGCCGGAGCAGCCGAGGCGGCGCGCGTGCTGCAGCCGCGGATCGCGGTTCCGATCCACTGGGGAACATTCCGGCCGGTGTCGGAGCGCCGGGAGGTGGGTCATCCGGAGCAGGAGTTCCAGGCCCGGGCCTCCGAGCGAGCGCCCGCCGTCGAGGTGAGGATCCTCCAGCCGGGCGCGACGCTCGAGCTCGGCTGAGTACGGGCTCAGGTCACGGTGGCATAGACCGCGCGCGCGAGCAGGTAACAGCCACCGACGACGAGGGCCCAGATCGCGACCCGGCGATGGTTGGCATTGAGCCAGGCGTTGAAGCGCGTCACCTGGGTGCCGGTCCAGTCCCCGGCGAAGACGTAGCCGACGATCGGCGCCTCGACGAACGCGAACATGATCACGTAGAAGACGAACATGGTGGCGATCACCTGCGAGGTCGAGTAGCCCGACGTGGCCAGGTCCTTGATCGCGATGATCGGGAAGAGCCCCGGGACGATGTTCAGGAGGATGCCGCCGACGAAGGCCAGCGGCGCGCCGCGCTCCATCGCGTTCTTCGTCATCTCCGAGCGCTTCTGCTGCCGCGGGCTCGGCGCCTTCTTCGCCCGCTCGGGCGTGCGCGAGAGCACGTACGCCGCGAGAAAGGCGAACCCCGAGATCACGAGGTCGAGCACGGCACTCGTCGTCGACGACGTCGAGGCGGAGCCGATCGACGTGCCCTGAAGGGACACCACGAGCAGCGAGCCGATCGTCACCGTCGTCAGCAGGCCGCCGAGGAGGAACCCGATCAGGATCTGCTCCGGCCTCTTCGTCTGGAAGGCGAGCACGTCGACCAGGACGAGCGTCGGCCAGAACGCCGAGAGGACGGCCAGCAGGAGGAGGTCGAGCGGCATCGGGCGAGTCTAGGGCGTCCGCCGGGGGACACGTTGACCAGGGCCAGCGTGCTCGTGCTACGGAGAACGAGGCGTGGTGGGGATGAGAGAGGGATCAGGGCGGCGAGCCGAGGGCCTGCACGGCCTCGTCGAGCGTGGGGAATACCCTGTCTTCTCCAACCTCCGCCGGCAGGCCGTCGCGACGGGCTGCGTCGACGACCGGGAGGCGGACCTCGGCGAGTGCGAGCTCGACGCCGGCCGAGCGAAGGGTCGAGACGAGGTGCGCAGGCATCTCCAGGCTCGTGATGTCGAGCGAGATGACGGCCGGCAGCCGGGTGAGGATCGGGAGGGTGAAGACCCGCGGGCCGCGGCGAGGCCCAGATCCGCGGGTCGACCGGGGCCACGGATCAGTCGTCGGAGAACATCGCCGACCAGTCGTCCTTCATGCTCACGACCGTCCAGCCGTGGTCGGCCGCCTGCTGAAGCGACTCCTCGGCTCCTCCCGTATAGGCGAACTCGCGCTCGTCGTCGTCGTGGAGCAGGAGCAGCCGCAGCGCAGGGCGATCCTTGCCGCCCGCGTAGCGCAGCATCGCGATATCGCCGTTCGAGTTCCCACCGGCGATGATCGGGCGCCGTCCGATCCGGCTCCAGATCCGGACCGGCTTCACCGGGCCGTCGTCGAAGAACTCCATCGAGGCCTGGTAGGAGACGCTGCCGCCGTGCTCGTCGTCGGTGTAGACGAGCGCGTTCGAGCTGCCGATCACGCGCTCGGACGGGATCCCGTACATCTTCCCGGTGACGGGACGCATGAAGTCACGGTCGCCGCCGGAGGCGATGTAGTTCGTGAACCCGTTCGCCTCGAGATAGCGGAGGAGCTCGATCATCGGCAGGTACCCACAGTGGTGGAAGGATCGGTCGAGCGTGGGGTGCTTCCCACCGTGCAGGAAGGCGTCGGCGGCGGCTGAGTACTCGTCGACGGTCTGGCCGGCGAAGGCGGCGATCATGCCGCCCATCAGCACCTTCACGTCGCTGTCGTCGCCGTGGTAGTGCTTCGTGATCGCCTCGCCGAGCCACTCGTAGTGCTTCTCGTAGGCGGCTTTCCACGGCTGGCGCTCGCGCAGCGACTCGTCGGCCTCGGCCATGGCTGCGAGCCGCAGCAGGACGAACCCGATCTCGATCGGCATCGGCTTCTCGCACCAGAGGGTGCCGTCGTTGTCGAAGACAGCGATCCGCTCGGCCGGGGGGACGTAGTCGTCGCTTCCCTCGGCGGTGATGCGCTCGACGAACTCGACGATCGCCGAACGCGTCTTCGTGTCGTTCCAGGAGCTCAGGTGATCGCCCATCGTCGCCCGCTCACTGCGACTTGAGCAGCATCTCCGCATGCCGCTCCAGGTCGAGGTAAGGCTCGCCGCTGACGTCGACCGCGACCTGGTGAAGCGTGCCGCCGGTGAACGCGTAGGGTGGATCGCCCGGATAGTCGTCGGTGACGGGCTCGCCCGGATGCCGGCCGATGTAGATCCCCGAGCCGGCGATCGCGAAGGCTCCGAGCTGCGTCTTGATCTCGGCCTCGCCGACCTTCGTCTCGCCGTGGAAGAGCGAGAGCGTCCCCGTGCACGCCAGCGGGTCCTGGGCCTGCTTCTCGAACGAGGCCGAGAGGATCAGGTTGTCGCCGGTCGGAACGTCCTGCGACCCGGCGACCAGTTGCTCCTCTGCCCCGACGTAGTTGTTCACGTAGTGGAGCCGGTTGTCCTTGACGTAGAGGGCATGCCCGCCGAACCGCGTCCCGTGGGCGAAGAGCACGCCTTCAGCACCCGGCGAGGGGATGTCGACGAGCGCGCCGATGACGAATGAGCGGTTCTTGACGTTGACCCCTTGCCATTCCGGGACCGGCGCCGTATCGGGGAAGTAGACGTACCGGTCGCGCGGGGCGGCGAGCTGCGGCCTCGGCGTCGCGAAGATCTCGACCGGCGAGCGGTCGTCGAGCGGGAAGGCGATGTTGGCGCCGGCCTCCGCAAACCAGAGGTTCACGAGCTCGCGGACCTTGTCGGGCTGCTCCTCGGCGAGGTCGCGCATCTCGGAGCGGTCGACGTCCGTGTGGTACAGCTCCCACGTGTCGTCGTTGTAGCTGCTCCACCCGGCGATGACGGGGTGGTTGGTGACCGCCTTCCAGCCTTCGTGCCAGATCGACCGGGAGCCGAGCATCGAGTAGAACTGGGTCTCTCCGGCCGGCTGCGGAGGCATCGTCGAGGCTGCCGCGCATGCTCGTCCCGTCGATCGGGCTCTGCGTGTAGCCCTTGATCGTGGCGGGCGCCTCGACGCCGAGGACATCGAGAATGGTCGGGACGATGTCGATGGCGTGGTGGTACTGATCGCGGATCTCGCCCCGGGCCTTCGTTCCCGCCGGCCAGGAGATGATGCAGGGATCGCAGGTCCCCCCGTTGTACTCGTAGCGCTTCCACATCTTGAACGGCGCGTTGAAGGCCATCGCCCAGCCGGTCGCGTAGTGGTTGTAGGTCTTCGGGCCGCCGAGGTCGTCGATCATGGCGAGGTTCTGGGCCAGGTCGTCCGGAACGCCGTTCGCGAACTTCATCTCGTTGACCGAGCCGTTCGGGCCGCCCTCGCCGCTGGCGCCGTTGTCGGAGACGACCACGATCATCGTGTTGTCGAGCTCGCTGCTCGACTCCAGGTAGTCGAGCAGCCGGCCGATGTGGTGGTCGGCGTGCGCCATGAAGCCCGCATACACCTCCGCCATCCGCGAGAACAGCCGCTTCTCCTCGTCGTTCAGGGAGCCCCACGGCCGGACGGTGTCGAGTGCGGGGAATGGCTGGCCCTTCGGGCCCTTGCGGGTCTCGGGGGTGCCGATCGGGTTGAGCGGCGTCAGCTCGGTGTCGGGCGGCACGATCCCGAGCTGCTTCTGGTTGGCGAGTGTCTGCTCGCGCATCGCCTCGTAGCCCATGTCGAACTTGCCCTTGTACTTCTCGATCCACTCTCTGGGGGCGTGGTGGGGGGCGTGGCAGGCGCCGGGGGCGTAGTAGAGGAAGAACGGCTTCTCCGGCGCGACCGCCTTGGCGTCGCGGATGAACTCGAGCGCCTTGTCGGTGATGTCGTCGGTGAGGTGGTAGCCCTCCTCGGGAGTGCGCGGCTGGTCGACCATGTGGTTGTCGTAGACCAGGTCGGGATACCACTGGTTCGTCTCGGCGCCGAGGAACCCGTACCAGCGCTCGAACCCGCGCCCGGTCGGCCAGTTGCGGCGCGGGGCGGCGAGGTTCATCTCGTCGGTCGGGCAGAGGTGCCACTTGCCGACCATGTAGGTGTTCCAGCCGAGCTCGCCGAGGATCTCGGAGAGCATGCCGTTCTCGGGCGGGATCGTGCCGCTCGCGTTCGGGAAGCCGGTCGCGGCCTCGGTGATGCAGGCCATGCTGTTGCGCGTGTGGTTGCGCCCGGTGAGCAGGCAGGAGCGGGTGGGCGAGCAGAGCGCCGTCGTGTGGAACTGGGTGTAGCGAACGCCCTTCGCGACGATCCGGTCGATGTTCGGCGTCTCGATCGGGCCGCCGTAGCGACCGAGCGCCGAGAAGCCGACATCGTCGAGGACGATGTACACCACGTTCGGCGCGCCGTCCGGCGCCTTCGGCGGCTCGAACGGAGACCAGTCCGGCTCCGAGTCCCGGATGTCGACGTTGATGACTCCACTGAACGGCGCGGCCATCGATTCCCCCCTGTCGGCGTGATCGCCATGTGTCTATCAAACGGCTTTCTCGAACGGCGTCGAGAGCTCGCCGTTCGCGCGGCCGCCGCCGTTGGGACGGGACTCCGTCGCTACCGCGCGGGATCGCTGCAGAGCGGCGCTACCCGAAGCCGCCGGACTTGCGCTCGTCGGCGAGCAGCGCGAGCACCGCGTTCGCCCAGTCGGCCACGTCGTCGTGCGGCTCGGTGTCGCGGATCGTCATGAAGCCCCGGGTGAGCGCGTCGAGCTCGTTCTCGTCGAGCATCTGACCCGGCTCGACCTCGAGCGGCGCCAGGACGTGCGCGTCGGCCTCGTCGCGGCGGGCCTTGGCGAAGCGGACGAGCCACTCGTCGTGTCCTGCCGAGCTCGCGAGCTGGGCGAGCAGCTCGTCGACCCGGGCATTCCCCTCGGGTGTGAGCGCGGCGACGGCCTGGGCGAGGTACTCGCTGTGATGGTCGGCGGGAGTCAACTCGGGTCGGGTGCGTCGTCGGGATCCGGGCGTGCCCGGGCGGCCTCACGATAACCGCTCGGTCCGGCGGCCGGGACCGTTGGCCGCCGGCCGTCCCGAGGGTCTCGCGTCGTCGGCCAGGGAGCGGAGGATGGCGCGCAGCTCTCGCGGCGAGGCGACGACGTAGGCGTCCCGGAGTGACGATCCGCGAGCCTGCGGGCGGGCTCGGCCGACGTGGATCGCGATCGACCCCGCCGGCAGGGCGCGGTAGAGGTCGAGATCGGTCACGTCGTCGCCGGCCGCGAGCACTGACATGCCCGGGCGCCTTGCCCTCGGGAAAGAGCCGGTGGACGTAGGTGCCCTTGTCGACTCCGCGGGCGCGCACCTCGATCACGCGATGGCCGTGAAGCACCTCGGCCGGGATGCGCCGGCGAGCAGCTGGTCCAGCGTGTCGAGCAGCTCGCGGGCCCGCCACCTGCCGTACTCCGGCTCGGCCTGGCGGTAGTGCCAGGCGACGCTGGAGGTCTTCCGCTCGACGAGCGTTCCCGGCACGTCGCGCGCGACCCGGCGCAGCACGCGCTCGACGCGCGGGATCCACGAAACGTCGACGTCGAGCGCCGTCTGCCAGCGGCCGCCCGGCTCCCGCACGAGGTACCCGTGCTCGGCGCACAGGAAGATCGGGAGGTCGCCGAACCATTCGGCCATCGTCTTTCGCTTCCGACCGCTGACGAGATGGACGCTGGTGGCCGGGAGCGAGGCAAGGTCGAGCGAGCAGCGCTCTGATCTCGTCGGTCGGCGCCGCCAGGTTCGGATGGCCGGTCAGCTCGCGCAGGGTCCCGTCGTAGTCGAGCAGGAGTGTCCTGCGGCGGGCGTCGATGAACTTCTTCTCGATGCGGCCGCGGGCATCGTCGTCGAGCAGCGTCAGCGATCCGGGCTTGCGGCGGCGCGCGAAGTAGTCGAGTCGCTGAAGAAAGTCGTGTGCCCAGCGGATCGAGTCGAGCTGCTCGACCCTGCCCGCCATCAGGTCGAGGCGCCGGTGCCGTTCGGCTGGATCGAGCGCCAGCGCCTCGACGAGCCGCGCGACCATGTCGTTGGCATCCCAGGGGTTGACGAGCAGCGCGCCGGGCAGAACGTGTGCTGCCCCGGCAAGCTCGCTCAGCAGCAGGACGCCGCGCCAGCGGCCGGGCAGGTCGGGCTCGGCGGCCTGGCAGAGCACGAACTCCTGGGCGACGAGGTTCATCCCGTCGCGGAGCGGCGTCACCATCATCACGTCGGCGCGCCGGTAGAGCAGCGCGAGCTCGGTGGGCGTGACGCTGCGGTGGAGGTACTCGATCGGCGTGCGGCCGGGCTGCCCGAAGCGCCCGTTCACGTGGGCGATCCGCCCTTCGATCTCATCGCGCTGCGCCCGGTACTCGCTGCCCTGTAGCCGGGACGGGACGAGCACCTGCAGCATCGTCGTCGTGGCGGCCCGTTCGGGATCCTGCTCGAGGAAGCGCTCGAACGCCTCGAGCTTCTGCGGGATTCCCTTGGTGTAGTCGAGACGTTCGACGCCGAGGACGAGCCTCTTGTCGCTGTAGCGCTCGTCGAGATCCACCTGCGCGATCGCCGTCGCCGGGTCACGAAGCGTCTCGCGAAAGCTCTGGACGTCGACACCGATCGGATGAGCGCCGATCCCGATCAGCCGGCCCTCGTGCTCGATCGTGTCGGGCTCGGAGTCGATGCCGAGGACGCGCAGGCAGGAGGAGCGGAAGTGGCGAACGTAGTCGCCGGTATGGAACCCGATGTAGTCGGCGCCGAGCATCCCGCGGAGCACCTCGCTTCGCGGCGGCAGGAGCCGGTAGATCTCCGACGAGGGGAACGGGATGTGCAGGAAGAAGCCGATCGTGAGGTCGGGTCGCCGGAGGCGAAGCGCCTCCGGCAGGAGCGCGAGATGGAAGTCGTGCACCCAGACCCGCGAGCCGGGCGCGGACACCTCGGCGATCGTGTCGGCGAACCGCTCGTTGACCGCCACGTAGCTCCGCCAGGCCTCGTCGGTGAAGCGGAAGCGGTCGACGAAGTAGTGAAACAGCGGCCACAGCGCGTCGTTGCACATCAGCTCGTAGAAGTTCCGCTCCTCGTCGGCGGTGAGGAAGATCGGGTGGCAGCTCTCGGCGGCGAGCGCATCGATCACGGCCGGCTCGCGGCCCGCCGGGACGACGCGGCCCGGCCAACCCACCCAGAGGTTCGGCTCCGCCGTCGCGCGGAGCGCCGCCACGAGGCCGCCGCTGCTCGGCTCGAGCTCCACCGTGTCCTCCTCCAGCGAGACGACGACCGGAAGTCGGTTGCTCGCGATCACCAGACCGTCGAACCTCGTGTGCGCCACGTGACGCCTCGACCCCCCGGTCGGTTGTGCCCGTCGCCGGGCAGTATCCCTGGAACGGCGGACCTGCGGCTCCTCCTCCGGGACTGCCCGCTAGGCGAGGATGTTCACGGCGCGGGCGGCGACGAGGAGAATCGTGACTGCAGACAGCATCGATTCGGCTGCCATCAGCGCCTTCGCGGGCCGCGTGAGCGGCATCGCGTCGGTCGGGCTGAAAGCGATCGAGTTCGTCAGCGAGATGTAGAAGTAGTCCCAGAGGCGCGAGGCCCAACCGTCCCGCGCGAGCGTGGGGTTCTCGTCCTGGGGGAACTGGAAGTCGGGCTTGCGCGGCGCCGTCGAGAGGGCGCGGGCGACCGGGCCTCCGCAGTCCAGCTCCCAGTAGGCGAGCCCGAACGCGACCACGTCGGTGAACCACACGACGCCGCCGCTGAACAGCAGCTCGCGACCTGTGATGTGGGTGCCCGAGTGCGCCAGCAGCGAGACGACGAGAACGCCGACGCCGAGGGCGTTGAATGCCCAGACCAGGCCGAGCAGCCCGATCACGATCTCGCGCCTGCGGTTGTGCCGGACGAGGCGGCCCACGCCGAAGAGCAGCGTGGCCCAGAGGCAGATATAGGGCGCGGCGACGATGAGCCACCACCACCACAGCTGGTGGTCCAGCAAGGTCCAGTGAGCCTCCCGGCTCACGAGCGCCAGAGTGACGAGGAGGACGGCGGCCGTGAGCGCGAAGGGCGCTGCGTCGTCGCGCGCGTCGCGCACCGCGGCCATCAGGCGCTCGGGATCGGGCGGAACAACCGCCGTTCCGGTCGGCGAGCTCGCCTCAGCCATCGCCTGCCAGCATGGAGGGAACGCCGGATGGCCCCACGACCTCGGCGGCGACACGCCAACCGGCGCGCCGGGAGGGTCGCGACGGGCAGGCTTTGCGGTCGTGACGCTGCCGCCGTTCTCGGTTCTCGACCTGGCGCCGATCGTCGAGGGCTCGACGACGGCCGAGGCGCTCGCGCGGTCGCTCGACCTGGCACGGCATGCCGAGCGGTTCGGATACCAGCGCTTCTGGCTTGCCGAGCATCACAATGCGATCGGGATCGCGAGCGCGGCGACCTCCGTCGTGATCGCCCACGTAGCGGCCGGCACGGAGACGATCCGTGTCGGCGCCGGCGGGATCATGCTGCCGAACCATCCACCGCTCGTGATCGCCGAGCAGTTCGGAACCCTCGAGGCGCTGCATCCCGGCCGGATCGACCTCGGCCTCGGCCGGGCGCCGGGCACCGACCAGCTCACCGTCCGCGCGCTCCGTCGCGACCCGACGAGCGCGGACACGTTCCCCGACGACGTCCTCGAGCTGCAACGCTTCCTCGCCGACCCTCAGCCGGGGCAGGCGGTGCAGGCAACGCCGGGCGCCGGTTCGCACGTCCCGCTCTGGATCCTCGGCTCGAGCCTGTTCGGCGCGCAGCTCGCCGCGCTGCTCGGGCTGCCGTACGCGTTCGCATCGCACTTCGCGCCGGCTGCCCTGCTGCCGGCGCTCGACCTCTATCGCGCGAGCTTCCGGCCCTCCGAGCAGCTCCAGCAGCCCTACGCGATGGTCGGTGTCAACGCGATCGTCGCCCCTGACGAGGAGACCGCACTGCGCCTCTTCACCTCGGCCCAGCAGTCCTTCACGAACATCCTGCGCGGCCGTCGCGGGCGCCTCCCGCGCCCGATCGACGACATCGAGTCGTACTGGACGGCGGCGGAGAAGGAGCGCGCCTCCGCGATGCTCCGCCGGTCCTTCGTCGGCTCCCCGGCCGGTGTTCGTGCGGGCCTCGAGGCGCTCGTCGTGGAGACCGGGGCCGACGAGATCATCGTCGCCGCTGCGATCCACGACCACGCGGCGCGCCTCAGGTCCTACGAGCTGCTCGGCGAGCTGCGCCGTCAGCCGGACGCGCCCGGCTGAGCTTCTAGCGCGCCGTCTCGGCCCGGGCGGCGCTGAGCGCCTCGAGGAGGACCTCGCTGCTCTGGGCGCCCGACACGCCGTAGCGCTCGTCGATCGCGAAGAACGGCACGCCGTCGATGCCGTAGAGGCGCGCTCGGCGCTCGTCCTCGCGAACCTCGGCGGCGAAGCGATCGGTCGCGAGCACCTCGGCCACGTCGCCGGCCGGAAGCCCCGCCTCGATCCCGAGCCGAGCGAGCGCCTGCGGAGCGCCGATCGGCTCACCCTCCGTGAAGTACGCGTGCAGGAGCCGCTCGTTGACCTCGTCCTGGAGGCCCAGCTCGGCGCCAAGGTGAATGAGTCGGTGCGCATCGAAGCTCGACCCGCCCTGCGTACGGTCGAGGTGATAGACGAGCCCCTCCGCCTCGGCGAGCGAGGTCAGGCGTGCCCACGAGGCCGCAACCTGCTCGGCGCTCATCCCGTACTTGCGCGCGAGGTGATCGGCGGCCGTTCCCTCACGCCGCCGCGGCGCAGCCGGGTCGAGCTCGAAGCTCCGCCACACGAGCTCGACGTCGTCGCGGTGCTCGAACCGCCCGAGAGCCGACTCGAGCCGTCGCTTGCCGAGGTAGCACCAAGGGCACACGACGTCCGACCAGATCTCGACGAGCATGCAGGCCACGGTAGACGAGCGCAAGCAGTCGCGGCCTGCATTGACATACTCGGGTCGCCAGCACGGAAGCCCGGCAGCGACCATGGCGATGAGCGAACGGAGGAGAGCGATGTTGCTCGAACAGCGAGTTGCGGTGATCACGGGAGCAAGCGGCGGCATCGGTCGTCAGATCGCGCTCCTGTTCGCCGCGGAAGGCGCCCGGGTCGCCGCCTGCGACCGCGACCGCGACGCCGGCGAGCTGCTCGTCGAGGAGCTCCGAGCGGCCGGCGCCGAGCAGCCCTTCTTCGTCGGCGGCGACGTGCGGAGCGCGGACGAGGTCGAGTCGGCCGCCGAGACGATCGTCCGCAAGGCCGGGCGGATCGACCTGCTCGTGAGCTGCGCCGGCGTGCGCGAGATCGGCGATGTGTACGAGCTGGCCGCGGCCGAGTGGGAGAACGTGATCGCCGTCAACCTGAGCGGGGTCTTCTACTGGTGCCGGTCCGCCGCCCGGAGGATGCGTGAGACCGGGGGCGGCTCGATCGTCAACATCGCCTCGGTCGGCGGGCTCGTCGGCCTCTCCCATCGACCGGCGTACACCGCGTCCAAGCACGGCGTCGTCGGGCTTACGAAGAGCCTCGCCCGCGATCTCGCCGCCGACGGGATCCGTGTGAACGTGATCTGCCCGGGCCTGATCCGCACGGCGCTCACGGAGCCGTACTTTGCCGACGAGCGCTTCGAGCGTGGCCTCGAGCTGGTCGTTCCGCAAGGGAGGGCCGGCACCCCGGGCGAGGTCGCACAGGCCGCGCTGTACCTCGCGAGCGACCTGGCGTCGTACGTCACCGGGAGCGCGCTGACGGTCGACGGCGGCTGGCTCGCCGAGAAGAGCTTTGCGTCGACGGGGGAGGGGGCCTCGACATTCTTCTCCGAGAACGAGACGAGCACCTGAGACGCTCGACCGCCCGGCCCGGTTCGTGGGCGCGATACTGACGGCGGATGCGTCTAGTCCCTCCGGAGCGCCACCTCCTGCGGGCCCGGGACCGGGTCGACGCCGGCTACTCGGAGCCCATCGCAGTCGCCGACCTGGCGCGAACGGCCGGGCTCTCGCGCGCGCATTTCAGCCGCGAGTTCAAGCGAGCGTTCGGCGAGTCGCCCCATTCGTACCTGCTCACGCGCAGGCTGGAGCGTGCGGCGGCGCTGCTCCGTGCGACCGACCAGCCCGTCGCGGCGATCTGCTTCGCGGTCGGGCTACGAAGCGTCGGCTCGTTCACGACGAGCTTCACGCGCACCTACGGGATCACGCCGACTGGCTACCGGGCGTCGTTCCCGCCGGCATCCCGCTACGCGCTGATACCGGCCTGCGTTCTCAGGGCGCATGGCCGCCCGCAACACCGCACGTTTCGAGAAGACGGCGGAGCGGGGCGGCCCTAGCATCGGTTTCCAGTCCAGATACGTTCGAGAAAGGGGAACCGATGATCAAGATCGCCTTCGCCGGAGTGTGGGTGCACGACCAGGACGAGGCTCTCGCCTTCTACACCGAGAAGCTCGGCTGGGAGCTGCGGGCCGACGTCACCCTGCCGGAGCTCGGCAACTACCGCTGGCTGACCGTCGGCCCGCCCGGGCAGCCGGACGTCTCGCTGCTCCTCAACGCGATTCCGGGCGCGCCGGTGCTAGACGCCGCGACGGCCGACCAGATTCGCAGCGTGATGGCGAAGGGCTGGGCCGGCAACGTCCTCCTGACGACCGACGATGCCCAGGCGTCGTACGAGGAGCTCACCGCGCGAGGCATCGAGTTCGTCGAGGCCCCCGAGGAGCGGCCCTACGGCATCGACTCGGCGTTCCGCGATCCATCGGGCAATCAGTTCCGCCTGACGCAGTTGCGCGAGCCTGCGGTCGTCTGAGCTCGTGTGAGTCCATTCGGCGCCGGCGGAGGCGGAGGATCGCCTTCGCCGGCGCGGCGAGGTGAAAACCGCGGCGCGCGGGCGCACGTACGAGTTGGTGACGTGTTCTACGCCGAGCCGTGTGGAGCTGATACCCGCGCCGCAGCCGACGTCGAACGTTCGCGCCCAACGAAGGGATCCCTCATGATGAAGCTATTCGCAGCGGGGCTGCTCTGCAGCTCCTTCGTACTCGTTGTGGCGCTGCCCGCGAGCGCCCGGCAGACCGCGACGACGGTCAACGTGATCGCCGGCAAGCCGTCGGAGTTCGGCTTCAAGCTTTCGACGAAGACCGTCAAGCACGGTGCGGTGAGCTTCAAGGTCACGAACTCCGGGGCGATCCCGCATACCTTCATGGTCTGCTCGAGCCCGAAGGGCGGCACGGCGAACTCGTGCGCCGGGAAGGGAACGGCGCAGCTGAACCCGGGCCAGACGCTCACCCTGAAGATCACCTTCAGGGCTCCCGGCACCTACGAGTACCTCTGCTCCATCCCGGGACACGCGGCGGGGGGCATGAAGGGCGACCTCAAGGTCACCTGACGGGCACCCGGGCAGAGCCGGGCCCGGGCGGGGCCCCTCGCTGCTCGCGGCTTCGAATACTGTTCGCGGCGTGCAGCAGTGGGACCTGCTCGAGATCGATGCGCCGAACGGGACGCGTGACCCGGTGGTCGTTCACCAGGATGACGGCGCGCGGGCTGTTCTCGTCGTCCTCCAGCCGGGCCAGCAGCTCGGCGAGCATCAGGTGCACGAGAACGCGTGGGTGTTCATCGTAGACGGCCTCGTCGAGGTGGCCTCCGGAGCCGACACGGCGGTGGTCGGGGCCGGTTCCCTCCTCAGGTTCGAGCCGGCGGAGCGCCACTCGCTGTCGGCCCGAACCGGCGCCCGCATCCTGCTGATGCTCACGCCCTGGCCCGGCGAAGGCCATTACCAGCCGGTCGCCGAGCCCTGAGCTCGTCGCTGCCGGACAGCCTGATTTCAGGCTAGCTACCGTCTCCGGTTCGATGGAACAAGCCGCACCCCCGATCGCGACACATTCGGGCCGTCTCCTCGCCGTTCTCGCACTCGGCGGGTGTGCCTACGCGATGCTGCAGTCGCTCGTCGTACCCGCACTGCCGATCCTGCAGCGCGACCTGCACACGACGCCGACCGGCGTGGCGTGGGTCTTCACGGCGTACCTGCTCGCCGCGTCCGTGGCGACGCCGATCGCCGGGCGGCTCGGCGATATGTTCGGCAAGAAGCGAACCCTCGTGGTGGTGCTGGCCGGCCTCGGCGCCGGCACCCTCGTTGCCGCTCTTGCGACGACGCTGCCGTTGATGATCGCCGCCCGCGCGATTCAGGGTCTCGGCGGCGCCATCTTTCCGCTGGCGTTCGGGATCGTGCGCGACGAGTTCCCGCGTGAGCGGGTCGCCGGCGGGATCGCGCTCATCTCCGGGCTGCTCGGCGTGGGAGGGGGGCTCGGGATCATTCTCGCCGGGCCGATCCTCGCCCACCTCGACTACCACTGGCTGTTCTGGATCCCGCTCGTCGCGATCGTGCTCGCCACGGTCGCGACGATGCTGATCGTCCCCGAGTCGCCCATCCGCGCGCCCGGCGTCCTCGACTGGGCGGGAGCGGGCCTCCTCTCGCTGTGGCTCGTCTGCCTCCTCGTCGCGATCAGCGAAGCGCCGACGTGGGGATGGCTCTCCGCCCGGACAGTCGGGCTTCTCGCGGCCGCGATTGCCGTCGCAGGCGCATGGGTCTGGTTGGAGACGAGGTCGGCCGTCCCGCTGGTGGACATGAGGATGATGCAGCTGCGCGGTGTCTGGACGACGAACCTCGCCGGCTTCCTGCTCGGCTTCGGCATGTACAGCGCCTTCGTCCTCATCCCGCAGTTCGTCCAGACGCCGTCGGCGAACGGGTACGGCTTCGGTTCGTCGGTGACCCAGGCCGGGTTGTTCCTGATCCCGACCACGATCGCGATGATGATCGCGAGCCCGCTCGGCGGCCGGCTGTCGGTGCGGTTCGGCTCGAAGGTGCCGCTCGTCCTGGGGTCGACGATCACGACGCTCTCGTTCGTCCTGCTCGCGGTGGCGCATTCGGCCCACTGGCAGATCTACCTCGCCTCGCTCCTGCTCGGGATCGGCGTCGGGTTCGCGTTTGCCTCGATGGCGAACCTGATCGTCGAGGCGGTCCCGGCCGATCAGACCGGGGTCGCGACCGGGATGAACACCGTGATGCGCACGGTCGGGGGCGCGATCGGCGCCCAGGTCGCGGCGAGCATTCTCGCGGCGAGCCTGCTCGCGGACGGGCTCCCGAAGGAGCGGGGATACACGCTGTCGTTCGTGATCATGGCCGTCGCGCTCGCGGCGGGGGTCGTCGCGTCCCTGGCCGTGCCGGGCAGGAAGCCGCACCGGGTGCATGTGGTCACGCTCGCCGAGCCGACGGAGCGCGCAAGCGCCTGACGATGAACGTCGTCGCCGGCATCGACGGCTCTCCCGGGGGCCTCGCAGCGCTCCGCTTCGCGCACGAGGAGGCGAGGCTGCGCGGGCTTCCGCTGCGTGTCGTCTGCGCCTGGGAGGCTCCGGCCACGACCTACGTCGGCGAGGCGTTCGCGCCCACCGCCGACGGCCTTCTGGAGGCGGAGCACCACGCCGACGACACGCTCCGCGACGCACTCGAGGCCCTCGGCGCCGACCGAGCCGTCGTGACCGAGGCGCTCTCGATCGAGGGTCATGCCGTGAACGTGCTGATCGAGCAGGCCCGCGATGCTGCGCTCCTCGTCGTCGGCTCGCGCGGCCGCGGAACGGCGGCCGGCCTCCTGCTCGGCTCGGTCAGCCAGAAGCTCGCCCACCACGCACCGTGCCCGCTGACGATCGTCCGCGCGGAGCACGGCGGCTAGGAACCTGCGCGGTCGCGTCCCGCCCGTCGATCCGCGGTATGCTTGAGGACGCAACTGCCGCGGGAGCGGCCGATCTGCAGGGGGTCTGCTTGAGAATGCACGCGACTGCTGGCGCGGTGCTCGCGCTCCGGGGTGCACGCCCGCTGCCGGCTCTCGGGTGGCCGGGCGGGTGAGCGTGTTCGAGATCCCGGTCGACCGTCTGGAGGGAGGGCGCCTCGACCCCGCCCTGCTTCGCGGCAGGGTCGCGCTGATCGTGAACGTCGCCTCTCACTGCGGGCTGACACCGCAGTACGACGGCCTTCAGCACCTGCAGGATCGCTACCGCGAAGGAGGGCTCGTCGTCGTCGGAGTGCCCTGCGATCAGTTCGGCGGCCAGGAGCCCGGGACGCCCGAGGAGATAGCGGCGTTCTGCTCGGAGTCCTACGCGGTGACGTTCCCGCTGACCGGGAAGGTCGACGTCAACGGTCATGCCCGTCATCCCCTCTACGAGGTGCTCACGCCGCTGCCCGATGGGGCGGGTGTCGCGGGCGACGTGAAGTGGAACTTCGAGAAGTTCGTCGTCTCGCCCCGGGGAGCGCCGGTCGCCCGGTTCCGGCCGACGACTCTGCCCGACTCCGACGAGCTCGTCTCCGTCATCGAGGCGAACCTGCCGGGCCGTCCGTCTCCTGTGTGGTCGACGAGGCACGCACGCGAGGTGAGGCCGGGTGACCGGGTGATCGTGCCAGGCGGCACCGAGTTGACCGTCTCGCGGATCGAGGAGAGGTTCCTGGGCCGCGCCGACCTGATCTGCCTCGTGGAGGACACCCCCTCGCGCTGGCTGGCCCAGCCGGTGCAGGCGGGCGCCGAGGTAGAGGTGCTGGGCTGAGCGAGCGTCCTGGTCAGGCGCCGGCGTCGCCGGCTATCGGCTCCGCGAGGGGGCCGAGTCTCGGGGCTCGCGGCGCGGGCGTCGCCTGAGGTGCGTCGTGGACGTTGCCCTCGACGTTGAGCCGCGGCAGAGCCCGGTCGAGGCTCCTGGGTAGCCACCAGTTGGCCTTGCCGGCGAGGAGCATCAGGCCGGGGACGAGAACCGTCCGGACGATCAGCGCATCGAGGAAGACGGCGCCGGCGAGGCCGAGGCCGAAGAGCTCGATGACCCGTTCGCCGCCGAGGATGAACGCTCCGAAGACGAGCACCATGATCGCCGCGGCGGCCGTGATCGTTCGGCCGGTGGCGGCGAGGCCGTGGGTGACGGCCTCGCGGTTGTCGCCTCGGCGGTGCCACTCCTCGTAGATCCGGCTCACGAGGAACACCTGATAATCCATCGACAGGCCGAACACGATCGCGAACATCATCACGGGCACGAATGCCTCGATCGGCCCGGTCTTGTCGATCCCGAAGAGGCCGGCGGCCCATCCCCACTGGAACACGGCGGTGACGAGGCCGAACGACGCCGCGGCCGTCAGCAGGTTCATCGCCGCCGCCATGGCGGGGATCAGCAGGCTACGGAAGACGGCCGTGAGCAACAGGAACGAGAGGAGCACGACGACCCCGATGAAGAGCGGCAGCTTGTTGCTGAGCACGGTCGAGAAGTCGTCGAAGATCGCCGTCTGGCCCCCGATCAGCACCCGGAGGCCGCTGCCGCCGCTCGCGGCGGGCACGACCCGGCCGCGCAGCTCGTGCAGCAGGCTCGTCGTCGATGCGTCCTGCGGCGAGCCGGCCGGGTACACGTCGGCCGTCGCCACGCCGGCCTCTCCCGGACGGCGCGAGATCACCGTCGCCGGGGTGACCCGCACGACGCCGTTCGTCCTTGCGACCGCGGCGGTGACCCTCGAGAACGCCGCGAGCTGGGCGGGCCCGTCGACGCGCGCGACGAGCTGCAACGGGCCGTTGTAGCCCGGCCCGAAGCCCTTGGCCAGGAGGTCGTAGGCCTTCCGCGTCGTGCTGCCGGCCGGGTCCGAGCCCGCGTCCGCCGACCCGAGGCGCATCGAGAGGAACGGGATCGCAAGCACGAGCATCAATGCCGCCGCTGCCGTCGCGACGAGCGCCGGGCGGTCGCGAACGAATCGCGCCCAGCGCCCCCAGCCCCGGGACTCGTCGTCGGTGGTGAGCCGGCCCGCGGCGAGCGCGCGGCGCGCCTTGCGGCCCAGCACGCGCGGCCCGAAGAATCCGAGCAGCGCCGGCAGCAGCGTCAGCGCGGCGAGCACCGTGAACAGGACGGCCACGCTCGCGGCGACGGCGACGCCGTAGAGGAAGCTCACGCCGAGCGCGAACAGGCCGAGCAGGGCGATGCAGACCGTGATGCCGGCGAACATCACCGCCCGGCCGGAGGTGTCGACGGCATCGATGATCGCCAGCTCGGTGGTCTTGCCGCGCTGGAGCCCTTGACGGTGCCGGGTGACGATGAAGAGCGCGTAGTCGACGCCGACGCCGAGGCCGATCAGGAGCGCGAGCTCCGAGCTGAAGGACGCCATGCTCATCAGGTGGGAGAGGAGGGCGATGACCGCGACCGAGCTCCCGAGCGCGATTCCGGCGGTCAGCAACGGCAGCGTCGCGGCGAGCAGCGAGCCGAAGACGAGAAACAGCACCACGAGCGCCGCGGCGGCGCCGAAGCCGACGCTGTTGATGCTGCTTCCGTTCGCCACCTTGGCGACCTGGCCCTCGAGCTCGACCTCGACGCCGTTGCCGTCGCCTGCCTGGGCGGTCTTGACGAACTGCTTCGCCTCGGCCGGGGTGATCTTGATCGCCTGCTTGTCGAGGATCACGTTGGCGAACCCGACCTTGCCCGAGCGCGAGATCTGCGAGCCCCGCTGCGGGGCATACGGCGAGTCGACCGAGGCCACGTCCGGGAGAGCGCCGACCCTGGTCAGCATCCGCTCGACCTGGGCGCGGACGGCCGGATCGGTCAGCTTGCCCTGCTTGACCGCGACGACGACCTGCTCGCGGTCGCCCGACGCCCTTGGCGCGACCTTCTGCAGGAGGTTCAGGGCCTCGAAGCTCTGCGTGCCGCTGAGGGTGAAGCTGTCCTTGTAGCTGCTGCCGACCGTCTGGCTGATCACGCTCAGCCCCACCAGGGCCACCACCCAGCCGACGACGACGAGGCGACGGTGCTTGACACACCATCCGGCAAGAGTGCGCATGAGCGTTGTCCTTTCGGGAGATCTGCGGCGTCCGGTCACCGGCTGAAGACCGGAGCAGCCGGCTCGCGTGCAAGATGCGAGGGGGCGGTGAGGAATGGACCGTAGCAGAAACGGATAGAGACTCCGTTTTCTGCTACGGTCGCGGGATGGTGGAGACGAGCGTTGAGCACGGCGGGGTACGGCGTGATGCGCAGCGCAACCACAAGCTGCTCGTCGGGGCCGCGCGCGAGGCGTTCGCGGAGCGCGGCGTCGATGCGCCGCTCGACGAGATCGCGCGCCGCGCGGGCGTGGGAATCGCAACGCTGTACCGGCATTTCCCGACGCGGGAGTCGCTCGTCGAGGCGATCTTCGCCGAGCGCGTGGGCGAGTTCGCCGCGGTCGGCGAGGCTGCGCTCGCCGAGCCGGATGCCTGGACCGGTCTCGTCTTCTTCCTCGAGGCGACGCTCGAGCTGCAGAGCGCCGACCGCGTGCTGAAGGAGATCTTTCTCCGCTACCCGCCGGGTGAAGGGCGTCTTGCCGAGACGAGGCAGGAGCTCCTGCTGCTGTTCGAGCGGGTGCTGACACGAGCCCACGAGCAGGGCGTGCTCCGCCCCGACTTCGCCCTCTCGGATCTCGCGCTGATGCTCTGGTCGTTCGCCCCGGTGATCGACGCAACGGCCGAGATCGCGCCGAGCGCGTGGCGGCGCCACCTGCACTGGCTCCTCGACGGCCTGCGTTCCGAGTCCGCAACTGCCCAGGTCGAGCCTCCGCTCGATCACGAGCAGCTCGGCGAGGCGATGCGCTGTCTTCGTCAGCGGCGCTTCCAGCGCAAGCCCGGCCCGCCGCGGCGCGGCGAGGGGGCCCTGTGACCGCGGTCGCGACACCGGACACGGCGACGACGCCGGCAGCCCAGCCGCCGCAGCGTGTCCGGCTGGTCTTCGCCGCTCTGATGCTCGTGCTCCTGCTGGCCTCGCTCGACCAGACGATCGTCTCGACCGCGCTCCCGACGATCGTCGGCGACCTCGGTGGGCTCAATCACCTCTCCTGGGTCGTGACCGCGTACCTGCTCGCCTCCACGGTCTCTGGCCCCCTCTACGGCAAGCTCGGCGACCAGTACGGGCGCAAGACGCTCCTGCAGGCCGCGATCGTTCTCTTCCTGATCGGGTCGGCGCTCTGCGGCATCAGCCAGAACATGACCGAGCTGATCGCCTTCCGGGCGCTGCAGGGGCTCGGGGGCGGTGGGCTCCTGGTGCTGACGATGGCCGTGCTGGGCGACATCTTCTCGCCCAGGGAGCGCGGTCGCTACCAGGGATATTTCGGCGCCGTCTTCGGTGTCTCGACCGTGATCGGGCCGCTCCTGGGGGGCTTCTTCGTGGACAACCTCTCCTGGCGCTGGATCTTCTACGTCAACCTGCCGGTCGGAGCGATCGCGCTGACTGTCATCGCCGTCGCCTTCCACGCCCGCAGCGAGCACGTGCATCACAGCGTCGACTACCTCGGCGCCCTCGTCCTCGCGGCCGGTCTCTCGGCGGTCGTCCTCTTTTCGAGCCTCGGCGGCACGACCTACGCCTGGGGCTCGGCACCGATCCTGCTCCTGATCGCGAGCGGCGCCGTGCTGCTCGTTCTCTTCCCGTTCGTCGAGCGTCGGGCCGCGGAGCCGATCCTGCCGCTCGAGCTGTTCCGCAACCGCATCTTCGTCGTGACGGGCGCGGTCAGCTTCATCGTCGGGCTCGCCCTGTTCGGCGCGATCACGTATCTGCCGCTCTACCTCCAGGTGGTCAAGGGGCACAGCCCGACCAGCTCGGGCCTGACCCTCGTGCCGTTGATGGCCGGCCTCCTCGTCACATCGATCGCGAGCGGCCAGCTGATCAGCCGTTACGGCCGCTACAAGCCGTTCCCGATCATCGGCACCGCGATCATGGTCGGTGGGGTCTTCCTGCTCTCGCGCCTCACCGTCGAGACCCCGATGTGGAAGACGATCGTGGCGATGGTGATCCTCGGCCTGGGTCTCGGGCTCGTGATGCAGGTGCTCGTGCTCGCGGCGCAGAACGCCGTCGATCACCGGCTGCTCGGGGTCGCCACCTCGGGCGTGACGATGTTCCGCGGGATCGGCGGCTCGATCGGCGTCGCGGCCTTCGGCGCCATCTTCGCCAACAGGCTCGGCAGCGAGCTCGCCGCGCGGTTCCCGAACGGCGTGCATATCCCCGCCGCGGCCAACCCCGAGGTCGTCAAGCATCTCCCCGCGGCGATCCGCCGGCCCTACATCGAGGCGTTCGCGGCTGCTCTGCAGCCGGTCTTCCTGACCGCGACCGGGATCATCTTCGTCGCGTTCGTTCTCACCTGGCTACTGCGCGAGCAGCCGCTCCGCACGACGACCCGGCCCGAGTGACCTGCTACCGGCGTGGCCTCAGCAGGCGATGTCGTGGTCGAGCTCCGTGGTGTGCTGGCTGAGCCAGACGGGGCCTGCGGCGAACGGCTGAGGGCAGCCGGGCGGATCGGGTACCGGGCCGGTGGCGATCCATTCGGGGATGGCGGGCGTGTTCCAGGCGCCGGTGATCCCCTGCCAGTAGCTCGCGGCCGAGTAGATGCCGACGACGGGCCTGGGCGTTCGTGTGAGCAGATGCCCGAGAAAGCCCTCGATCGCGGCGCGGTTGAGCGATTGCCGCTTCGACCAGGTGTTGGCGGGCTCGATGTCGATCCAGATTGCGGCCGTCGGGACCGCGCTCAGGAGCGGATCGGAGGCCTCGGCCTCGCTGCAGCCGATGGCGTAGGCGTTTTGCTCGGCGGGGCCGAGTTGCTGGCTCGCGCCGAGGAGGCGGCAATCCGGCGTGAGGTGCCGCGCGAGCGTCGGTGAGTACGCCGCGTTGAGATAGACGCTCGGTAGCAGCGGCGACGCTCTCGCGACTGCGTACTCGCTGTTGAAGCATGGGTTGCTCGTGAACGGCCTGCCGCCGTTGACGCCGACGACGGCAAACGAGTCGGCGGGAGGCGGCGGGTTGATGCAGTTCGGGTAGCTGAGGTCGTATCCGGCTGCTCCCTGGGGGTACGGGTCGGTCTGGGGCAGCGTGAGGTCGGGCTGGGAGGAAGAGCCGCCGGCAGGGATCAGCAGCTGTTGTCCGACAAGCAGCGGCGCGGTCAGGTCGATGTGGTTGGCGGCGGTGAGCGAGTCGAGCGAGACTCCGTACCTGGCCGCGATCGCGGTGAGGGTGTCCCCGGCGCTGACGGCGATCGTCACCCGGGACGGCAGGGAGGCAGCCGGCGCGGGCACCGCCGCCGGCACCTTCAGCTTCGCCCCGGCGAGCAGGATGCCGCTCGCCTGGACGCCGTTCTCGCGACCGAGGTCGGCGACCGACACGTCGTAGCGGGATGCGATTCCGCTCAGGGTATCGCCGGCGCGCACCACGTAGACGCCGGGCCAGTGCGGCAGGCGCGGGGCCGGCGGTGGCGACGGAGAGGGCACTCTCAGCACCGTGCCGATCTCGAGCGGGTCGAGCACGTCGAGCCGGTTCCTGCGCGCCAGCACCGTCAGCGAGATGCCGAACCGCTGGGCGATCACCGTCAGGGTGTCGCCGGGAACGACGACGTAGCGCCCGGACGACGCCGACGCGCCACTCGCCCGGCCGGCAAAGCCGAGCAGGACGGAGACGACCACGAGCACGAGCACGGCTCGCATCCGGGAGGTTTCCCCACCGGGGCCGCGACCCCTTCCTCGGCGAACGCTCGAGCACGAAGCCGTTCCCGTCGAGATGCACGAGGAACGCGGCCGACCCGCCTGTCACCCGGAGAGCCGGGTGTGTCCGGAGGCTTGCCGTCAGGCCGGCAGGCGCACCACCTGGCCGTGGGGCCCTGAGCCGCTGCCGGGGAAGAGGCCGTAGTTGGAGATGTAGATCGAGTGCCTGCCGACGGCGAGGCCCGACGGTCTCACCTCGATCACGGTCCAGTCGGTGCCGACGATTACGAGCGCCGGGCTCGTCGCGCCGTGGGGTGCGCCGATCTTGCGGGGGTCGCCGAATCGCGCGCCGAGGTCAGCCCGGCGGTCGTGGTGAGCTCGACCGGACAACGGCAGCGTCGTCACCCCGATCACGGTGACAACCGGAATGAACTGCGACTGACCGGGCACGGGTCGATCGATCTCCAGTCCGTGTTGCCGAGGCGTGCGCGGTAGCGTGTAGCGGATGCTCGACGACGGCGCGATGCGGCGGCAGGCGAGCGGGCACTGCAGCATGCGGGCTGCGGTCGTCCCGCGGAGCCGCTCGATGGCCGGGTCGGTCGTGCTCATGACCGGTGTCGAAAGCGGGGACACCGAGTCATGACGACGTATG
Source organism: uncultured Actinomycetota bacterium (assembly GCA_963743675.1). GTDB lineage: Bacteria > Actinomycetota > Thermoleophilia > Gaiellales > Gaiellaceae > PALSA-600. The sequence continues at coordinate 286,216 of CAVURE010000017.1, read as the reverse complement.
TTCCCGCCCCGGACCGCTACCAGCGGATGACGTACAACCGCTGCGGCCGCAGCGGTCTCGCGCTGCCCGCGGTCTCGCTGGGGCTCTGGCAGAACTTCGGCCACGCGCGGGCGCTCGAGGCGAGCCGTGCGATCGTCCGTCGAGCCTTCGACCTCGGGATCACCCACTTCGACCTCGCGAACAACTACGGGCCCCCCTACGGATCGGCCGAGGCGACGTTCGGCCTGCTGCTCGAGCAGGATCTCCGCCCGTACCGCGACGAGCTCGTGATCTCGACCAAGGCGGGATACGACATGTGGCCGGGCCCCTACGGTGAATGGGGCTCGCGCAAGTACCTGCTCGCGAGCCTCGATCAGAGCCTTCGGCGGATGGGTCTCGACTACGTCGACATCTTCTACTCGCACCGTTTCGATCCCGAGACGCCGCTCGAGGAGACGATGGGCGCGCTCGACTCGGCGGTCCGCCAGGGGAAGGCGCTGTACGCCGGGATCTCGTCCTACTCGGCCGACAAGACCCGCGAGGCGGCCGCGATCCTGAACGGGCTCGGGACACCGCTGCTGATCCATCAGCCGTCGTACTCGATGATCAACCGCTGGATCGAGCAGGGCTTGCTCGACGTGCTCGAGGAGCTCGGGGTGGGCTGCATCGGGTTCTCCCCGCTGGCCCAGGGAATGCTCACCGACAAGTACCTTCGCGGGATCCCCGACGGCTCGAGGGCGAGCCGCAACGAGTCGCTCTCCCGCGACCTGCTCGGCCCCGAAGCGCTCGAGCGGATCGCCGCCCTGAACGGAATCGCGCTCGAGCGCGGGCAGACGCTGGCGCAGATGGCGCTCGCCTGGACGCTACGCGACTCGCGGGTGACCTCGACGCTCTTCGGCGCGAGCAGCGTCGAGCAGGTCGAAGCTGCGGTCGCGGCCCTCGAGCGGGCCGACTTCTCCCCGGATGAGCTCGCCGAGATCGACCGCTATGCCGTCGACAGCGGGATCAACATCTGGTCCCGCTCGAGCGAGTCCTGACGGGTCACCTAGTTGCGTGAGCCGTTCATCGGGGCGGCCGGCGAGCCTCACCCTCGAGTTGGATCCGATGTATCACGGCGAGGCCGTTGCGCTCTGTTCAGCATGAGCGAAGCGATGACAAGCCTCTTGCAACCGCCCGGCTTGCCCGACGGTTCTGCCGTCACCAAGCGTGTGTGGGCCGCGATGACCGACGCATCGCGGTTGAAGGTCCTGCCGGCCTCGGATCCCGACGTGATCGACGGTGGCTGGGCGGTTCGGGTCGACGATCAGCCGCCGCCCGCCGAGCTCTCGGGGCGGGACCTGACGTTGCGGCAGCGACAGATCATGGTGCTCGTCGCCTCCGGTCTCAGCGGCGACGAGATCGGAAAATGCCTGTTCCTGGCGCCGTCGACGGTCAAGTTCCACATCTCTGCCATTCTCAAGAAGCTGGGCGCGCGGAACAGAACGCACGCCGCGGTCATCTGGAGCCTGGGCCTGGAGAGGCGGGCCGGCTCTCTCGATGCCCTGGCAGCCGAGCTCGAGATCCTCGCCCTCGAGATGCGGGCGACGGCGGACGCGATCCGCGGACCGGGACGGTCGAGTGCGGAGGAGCCGGCGGCCGCCTGAAACCGTTTCGGTCGTGACGCGCGGCGTGGAGCAGCGCTAATGACCGGTCGCGGAGAAGTGCATGTAGTCCTTCGTCGAACCGCTCCAGGCGCCGCCCCAGCCCCAGCCCGCTGAGCTGAACGCCTGGACGACGGCCGGCGTGACCATGCCGCGCCGCACCCGGCCGCGGTCGAGGTAGGAGAGGGCGTTCCGGTCGCGGGTCATCCCGCAGCCGACATAGGGGTTCTCGAGCGGGTTGAGGTCGACCGCCTCGCCGTAGGCGTGCTCGGACCAGCTGCCGGTGCCGGTGTTCGCGGCGCCGGTGCAGGGCGAGGACGATGCCTGCCGGCACTCGAAGGAGGCGGTGACGTCACCGTCTGCCGGCTGCCCGCCGATCGGCCCGTACGTGTCGGAGAGCTCCATATGACGGATCGGGAAACGCATCGCGTAGAGCCTCCGGAAGACGCTGGTGAGCGGCGCGACGGCGGCCTCGTTGACGACAAGCTGTCCGGTGTGGGTGCGCCCGTCGAAGCCCAGGTATGCGACCGTGAGAACCCGGAGCTGCGAGAGCGGCACCGGGCAGCCGGCGTGCCATTCGTGCGCGGAGACGACCTCACCACGGATCGAGGCCGGTAACGGCCGCGCCAAAGCATGAAAGCCCGCGAATAACGCGGAGGCGACGAGTGCTGCGTTCATCAAGGTGCGCATCGCAGATCCGATTCCATCCGTTGCCCGTGTTCCGACGTGGTTCGCCGAGGAGCCAGGTTATCCCTTGCGCGGCGCGAGCGCCGCACGGAAGACGGCACGGGGCAGCCAGATCTCTCGGTAGCAGGGTTTGTCGCTCGATCAACGCCGAGACGTTCTACGCCGGCGTTTGGAAGAGCGGCCTGATGTTGTACGGCGCACCCTCGAAGTCGGAAAGCCAAATGATCGCCAACTGACCGACTTGAGGGTCAACATGCATCAAACGGCCACGAACCACCAGGATGATCGGCTCGCCTTCGGCCTCGATCTGCTCCCGAACCGCATCGGGCCACCGCCCGGACTTCACCGAGTCGGCGAAGCCTTGCCGTGCTCCCTCGAACGGCTCCATGAACATGCCCTCGTTGCCGAGACCCCCTCCGAATGCACGACATCCGGCCGAACCGGCGGTTCGATCCACCCACTCTTTGGGGAAAATGTCCGTACGTCGGCCTGAGTTTCATCTCCAGGTACGGCGCGTGAGTGACCCATTCACCATGACAAACCCAGCAGGTCCGTTCGGCGTCAGGTGGTGGATGAAGCGCTGGATCCTCTATCTCGCGACGTTTGTCACCGACCCACTCGTGGGAAGGGAGCCTTCGGACGGGCTCGCGAAGCTTCTGTTCCGTCGCTCAGCACCTCGACTCGCCAATTCACTTGCCAATCGGCCTCGACTGGAAGACGGAGACGGAAGAAATGGCTCTATTCCTAGTGGAGCTAGTCAGATTCGAACTGACGACCTCCTGGGTGCGATCCAGGCGCTCTCCCAACTGAGCTATAGCCCCGCGGAGACGAAAGTGTAGCGAGGGTCAGGCGGTGAAGAGGGTCAGCTCGGGCTCGCGCTCGCCGCGGAGGACGGCTAGATCGACCTCGACGCAGCGGATGCCGCGCGCCTCGGCGAGGGTAACCGCCTGCGGCTTGAGTTGCTGCGCGGCGAGGATGCCCTCGCAGCCGGCCTTCGCCGGGTCGAGGCGAATCCGCTCGAGGTAGCGGGTGAGCTGCTCGACTGCGTCGATCGTTCCGACCCGCTTGATCTCGACGGCGACCCACTCGTCGTGCTCGTCGCGGCACATGAGATCGACGGGGCCGATGTCCGTCGGCCATTCGCGGCGGACGAGCCGCAGGCTCTCGCCGAGCGTGACCGGCGAGGCGGCGAGCGCCTCCTGGAGATCGCGCTCGACGCCGTCCTTCTCGAGCCCGGCCGCCTCGCCCATCTCGTGCTCGACGTCGGAGAGCACCTCGAGCAGGCGGATCTCGAGGCGGTCCTCACTGCGCCCCGCACGCTTGCGGACGACGAGGACCTCGCCGCCGTCCTCGAGCACGACCGGAGGGGTCATCCAGTTGAGCGGCTTGTAGCCGCCGGCGTCGGCGTGGACGAGCACCGAGCCGTCCGCCTTGATCATCACGAGCCTCGTCGACTCGGGAAGGAAGGCGGTGAGACGTCCCGTGTAGGTGACCTCGCAGCGGGCGACGATCAGGCGCACGTGGGCAAGCTACTGTCGGTTTCGGACGAGCCGGTTAGGACAGGCGTGGGTGGGGCGAATATCGGCTCGACCGCGGAGCGCTGCCTGCGTGCGACGGTCCGGAGAGCATCTCGACCCGGTGCCGACGCGGGCGGCGCGCGCGACACGCTCGGCTGTCCTCGCCCAACGGTCGCTCGATCTCACCGACACGACGGTCGGTCATCGCCATGACCGCACGTGGATGTGGGGCCATGTATTCGATCCCGAGCGGCGGTGTCGATGCACTCGTCGCTTCAAGCCAGCTCGTCGCGCTGGTGGCCGAGTGGCTAGCGGGCGACGGCCGAGCCGCCGACGATCGCATCCGTGCCGTCCTCGAGCCTGACCCAGGCCTTGCCCTTGCCGTCGTAGTCCGGGCTCCAGACGATCAGCGTCGCAGGGGCGCCGCGGACAGTCACGCGCTCGGTGCCTTCCGCGTCGGCTCCTCGCCAGACGCGGACGAACGGGTTCTCGTCCCACTCGCGGCCGATCGTCGACTCGTCCGTGTGGCCGGGAAGGAGGCGGCGCTCGCGCGGCATCGCCATGTAGACGTCCATCACCGAGCGCTTGACGAGGTCGAAGTTGCCGCCGCCTACCGAGTCCTTGAAGAGCGTGTCGCCCGAGAAGACGAGCTCTTCGCCCGAGCCATCCGAGACGACGAAGCAGATCATGTCGTCGGAGTGGCCCGGAGTGGGGGTCGCCTCGATCGCGAGCCCGCCGGCCTGCAGCGGCCCCATGACGACCGGGAGCCCGAGTTCCTCCTCGTGCACCACGTGATCCTGATGGGAGTGCGTGCGCAGGACATGCGTCGGGGTCAGCCCGTGCTCGCGAACGAACGCGTGCAGCGGCTCCATCGGCGCGCCCGAGTCGACGAACACCGCCGTGCCGCCCTCCTCGTCGCCGACCACGTAGCCGTTCGAGAGGTACTGGCCATCGAGGCTGCGGGCGACGAGCACGGTCGCAGCCTACCCGCGAGCCGTGTCCCCGGCGGACAATGTCCGCTCCGGCCGTGTCCGGGGACAGTCACCGTCACAGAAGTGCAACGGGAATGCGATCGCGAAGGATCCGCGAGCCGAAGCGCCTGCAAATCGAACGCGACGATCGGGACATGTCCGGGGTCAGTCACCGTTCTCGAGGCGCGCCCGGGCCGGCCGAAGGGGGCCGGGGCAGGCTCGCCGTGCTCCGCAACCGGCGTGTGGGAGATAGGCTAGATCCCTCACCCAACGCATCGGGAGGATCGCATGCCAGGCCTGATCTCGCGGACGATGACGATCATCAAGGCGAAGTACTCGAAGCTCCTCGACAAGTCAGAGAACCCGAACGAGGTGCTCGACTACTCGTACGAGCAGCAGCTCCAGCAACTGCAGAACGTCAAGCGCGGGATCGCCGACGTCGCGACTGCCAAGAAGCGGCTCGAGATGCAGTACACGACGCATGCAGGCACAGGCCGAGAAGCTCGACGGCCAGGCAAAGGCCGCTCTCGCCGCGAACCGCGAGGACCTCGCGCGCGAGGCGCTCACGCGGAAGGCCGCCATCCAGGGGCAGCTCGAGGGGATCATGCAGTCGGGCCAGCAACTCGAGGCGCAGCAGCAGAAGCTGGTCGAGAGCGAGAAGGCGCTCTCGGCGAAGATCGAGCAGTTCCGCACGCAGAAGGAAGTGATCAAGGCGCAGTACTCGGCCGCCGAGGCGCAGGTGCGGATCGGCGAGGCGGCGACCGGGATCTCGAGCCAGATGTCCGATGTCGGGCTCGCGGTCCAGCGCGCAAAAGACAAGACCGAGTCGATGCAGGCGCGCGCCAACGCCATCGAGGAGCTCACCGAGGCCGGTGCTCTCGACGACTTCACCTCGCCGGGCGACGACATCGACCGCCAGCTGAAGCAGATTCAGCAGAGCGGCCAGGTCGACGACGAGCTCGCGAAGCTGAAGGCGGAGATCGGCGGCGGCGAGGAGCCGAAGGAGATCTCGGCCTCCGAGCCGGCCGAGGCCGCTGCCCCGTTCGCAGCCGCCGACGCGCCCGCCGCAGAGGAGCCGGCCCCCGAGCCGGCGCCGAGCAGGACCGAGTCGAGCTAGGCACTACTCGGATCCGGCGGCTGCCCAGATCCCGGGCAGCGCTCGGCAGCTCGGATCTGGGCAACTCGGATCATCGGCGGCGGCTCAGATCGGCGCGTCGAAGAGCGCGAGCCAGCGCGTCAGATCCTGCTCCACCGGAAGCTCCTGCTCGAGCTTCGCCTTCAGCTCGAGCTCGGTCGCGTTGTCGCGCTCCTGGCCCTGGCCGGTCGGGACGAACGGCCAGAAGGCGCCGCGCTTGAAGCCGTAGATCCAGTAGACCGGATGCTCGCCGCCGTCGAAGCGGAACGGCGCGGCCAGTAGCTGGGCGCCGAAGCCCTGGTCGGTCAGCTCCTGCGCCACGGCATGAACCGAGGTGATCTGATCCTCGAGGTCGGGGTCGTGAACGATCAGCCACTCGAACCCGTAGCTGTCGCTCTTCCGCTCGACCTCGGACCCGGCCGAGCGCCCCGCCGCCTTGATCAGCGACTCCGTGTCGTTGTCGACCCGCGTGAAGTCGCCCGAGGAGATCGGCTTGAACGTCACCGCCGCGACCCCGGCCGTCTTCAGGTTGAGCTCGGTCTCGAGCGTCACCGCCGCGGTCGCGAGCGCGAACAGGCGGTCGTCGCGCGGACCGGAGAGCTGCTTGCGCCCGAACAGGACGTCGCGGAGCCCCATGCTGCTCGTCCCCGTGCCGCGGTCTAGGCGACCGGGCGGCCCATCTCGCGGGCGATCTCCGCGAGTGCCGCGAGCCGCTTCTCGATCGGCGGGTGATCCATGAAGAGCTCGGACGCCATCGTCTTCGCCCGCGCCGGGATGATGAAGAACGCGTTCATGCCCTCGACCTGGCGCAGATCCTGCTGCGGGATCAGCGTCATCTGCGACGAGATCTTCTGCAGCGCGCTCATCAGGTACTCGGGCGCGCCGGTGATGACGGCCGACCCGCGGTCGGCGGCGAACTCGCGGTAACGCGAGAGCGTCCGGATGAGCACGAAGCTGATCGCGTAGACGGCCATCGAGACGAAGAGGACGATCAGCCAGACCGGGAGGCCGTTCTGGTTGTCGCGGTTTCCGCCGTAGCCGCCGCCGAACATGCCCGAGTAGAGCCCGATCCGGGTGAGCAGCGCGGCGACCATCGCGAAGAAGCTCGCGACCGTCATGATCAGCACGTCGCGGTTCGCGATGTGCGACAGCTCGTGGGCGATCACGCCCTCGAGCTCCTTCTGGTCGAGGCGCTGCCAGAGGCCCGTGGTGACGCAGACCGCGGCGTGCTTCGGCGAGCGGCCGGTCGCGAACGCGTTCGGCACCGGCGTGTCCATCACCGCGATCTTCGGCTTCGGCAGGTCGGCCATCGCGCACAGGCGCTCGACCACGTCGTGCAGCTCCGGCGCGTCCTCGCGCGTGACCACCTTGGCCCCGGCGGCAGCGAGCGCAAGCTTGTCCGAGGTGTAGTACTGGAAGAAGGCCAGCAGCACGATGATCACGAGCATCGGTGCAAGCCCGACGTTGAGGACGCTGAGCAGGACAACCGCGAAGACGACGTACAGCAGACCGAGCAGTGCCGACGTCGTCAGCATCCTCAAGGTCAATCCTCTGTCTCGCCCGTAGGTGCGACGTTTCATACGGATTATCGTACCTCTGGCCTCAGCGGTCCCCGAGCCGATTAAGGCTGCTCTAATGAGCCTCGGCCGCGCTCGGTAGACTCGCTGGCCTTGCGCCGCCTCGTTCCGCTCGCCCTTTTTGCGTTCCTACTGGTCGGCTGCTCGTCGTCGGTTCCGGGCGGCCGCGTGACGACGCCGACGCCGCAGACGATCGTCGGGAAGCCGCCTGTGCCGCCCACCGTGGTCGGCGACGCCGCGGCCGGGAAGATCCTGTTCGCCTCCACCTGCGGCGCCTGCCACACGTTCACGCCGGCGGGAACGACCGGCAAGGTGGGGCCCGATCTCGATCATCTGGCGGCGTACGCGAAGGCGGCAAACCAGGGCGGCCTGCTCGATTTCACCAAGACCTCGATCGTCGATCCGGGAGCGTACGTCGAGCACGGCTTTCCGAACGGGGTCATGCCCGGCAACTACGGCCAGACCCTGTCGGCGAAGCAGATCGCCGATCTCGTTGCCTTCCTGGCCAAGGGCCCCTGAGACTTCCGCCTGATTTCCCGGGCGACGTCGAGGTGATTGCCACCGACCTCGACCGGACGCTCATCTGGGACGACTACGCGCTGCGGCCGCGAACCCTCGCGGCGCTCGCGCCGCGCGCACGAGGCCGGGCTGCGCGTGATCGCCGTCACCGGCCGGATGGTGCAGTCGGCGCAGAGGGTGCTCGAACCGTCGCGGCCGGTCGACCCGCTCGTCTGCTACCAGGGCGCCGTGGTCGTCGCGGCCGACGGCAGCTGGCTGCTCCATCAGCCGATCGAGCTCGAGCTGGCCCGCGAGGCGATCGCGGCCGTGCAGGCCGAAGGCTACGGGCTCAACGTCTACGTCGACGATGAGCTCTACGTGTCGCAGGTGACGCCCGAGGCGGAGCGGTACGCAACGTTCCAGCGGATCGCCCTCCACACGGTCGGCGACGTGCTCGCCTGGCTCGACCAGGCACCGACGAAGCTCGTCGTGATCGGCGACCCCGCTGAGCTCGACGCCCTCGGCGCGCGGATGCGGCCGCAGTTCGCGGGCAAGCTCTGGGTCACGAAGTCGCTGCCGTTCTTCCTGGAGTTCGCGGCCGACGGTGTCTCGAAGGCCTCCGGGATGGCCTTTCTCGCGGAGCGGTTCGGGTTCTCGCCCGAGCAGACGGTGACCTTCGGCGACGGCGAGAACGATCTCGACCTCGTCCGCTGGGGCGGCTTCGGGATCGCGGTCGAGAACGCGGACCCGCGGGTCAAGGCGCTCGCCGACTGGGTGTGCCCGCCCGCCTCGGAGGAGGGGGTGGCTCAGGTCATCGAGGCCCTTCTAGACTCACGGGCATGATCGATCTCCGCGCCGCGCGCGCCGATCCCGACCGTTACCGCGCCGCGCTCGCGCGCAAGGGCGCGGCCGAGCGCTTCGACGCCCTGCTCGCGGCCGACGAGCGGTGGCGGGCGGTGCTGCCGCGCGTCGAGGAGCTCCGTACGAGGCAGAAGCTCAAGGGCAAGCCGACGCCGGAGCAGCTCGAGGAGCTGAACCGCGTCAAGGAGGAGCTTCGCCACGCCGAGGCCGAGCTCGCGGCCGCGGAGGCCGAGCGCGACGCGCTGCTCGAGCAGGTTCCGAACCCGCCCGATCCGTCGGCCCCGGACGGGACGACCGACGAGGACGCGGTCGAGATCCGCCGCGTCGGCGAGCCGGGGCCGCCCGGCCCGGAGCACACCGAGGTCGGCCGGTTCGAGCTGGAGCGTGCAGCCCGCCTCTCGGGCTCGCGCTTCGGCTACATCACCGGCGACTCGGCGCTCGTTGCGATGGCGCTCTACCGCTTCGCCCTCGATCGCGCCGTCGCCCACGGCCACACGCCGCTCATCCCGCCGGTGCTCGTGCGCGAGCAGGCGATGTACGGCACCGGGTTCTTCCCGACCGAGCGGTCGAACATCTACGCGCTCGAGGCCGACGAGCTCTACCTCACGGGCACCTCCGAGGTGGCGCTGGCCGGGTTTCACATGGAGGAGATCATCGACGAGCTGCCGCTGCGCTACGCGGCCTTCTCGACCTGTTTCCGCCGTGAGTCCGGCGCCGCGGGCAAGGACACGCGCGGCATGTTCCGCGTCCATCAGTTCAACAAGGTGGAGCTCTTCGTCTACTCCGAGCCCGAGCGCTCCGGCGAGGAGCACGACCGGCTGCTCGCGATCGAGGAGGAGCTCGTCCGGGAGCTCGGCCTGCCCTACCGCGTCGTCAACGTGGCCGCCGGCGACCTCGGGGATCCGGCAGCGAAGAAGTACGACATCGAGGCGTGGTTCCCGCATCAGCAGCGCTACCGCGAGATCACCTCCACCTCCAACACGACCGATTTCCAGGCGCGCCGGCTCGGCATCCGCTATCGCGCCGGCGAGAAGCGCGTCGAGACGCCGCACACCCTGAACGGCACCGCGGTCACGGACCGCTGGCTGCTCGCGATCCTCGAGAACTTCGCGGGCGAGGTTCCCGAGGTGCTCCAGGCGCTCGGTGCGCCCGCGCGCGTCGAGCATTGACGGCCCGCAGGCCCGCGCTCGGCGGGGCCGCCGCCGTGCTTGGCGCTGGGAGGAGATGCGCAGGCCGGCAACTCCGAGCCGCGACTCGCGTTCTGTTAGATAGACAGCCGCGGCGGGGTGCCGGAGCGGTCGAACGGGGCGGTCTTGAAAACCGTTGGGCGTGCAAGCGTCCCCTGGGTTCGAATCCCAGCCCCGCCGTCAATTGATGTCGGCTCGCGGCCTCTTGCGTCGCCTGGGCGGCGCTCGCGAGCGTGCAGACCGACCGCGCTAGCCACGCGCGGATAGCTCAGGGCGTTCCCGAGCCCGGCGGATGTGTGCTGACTCGTGGCTTTGCCCGCGCTCGGTGGGATCACCGTTGCGCGTTCAGCGACCTGCGTTGCTTGACCAGGTACATCGACGTGCCGACTGCGAAGAGACCGAGCACGGCGATCGCGAGGTAGATCAGCAGGCTCGATCCGGAGCGCGGAGATCCCCGTTTGGGTGCGGATATTGCCGAGGAACGGGGGAACGTGATGGTTGCTTCCGCTTTCCGCTGGATCAGCCCACTGCGGAGCAGCAGCTGTGCATGCCAAGGGCCGCGCGGAAGTACCGGGTCGAGCGCAACCTCGACGATCTCTGAGGTGCCGGGAGGCATCGCCCCTGCGCTAGTGAGCGGGAAGGGGCCGGCGCGAAGCCCGCCAGGGCCGGCGGAGAGAGTCAGGCCGCCGCTGAACGTAAGCGTTCGTTGCCCACTGTTGTGGACGGTCGCGAGAACCAGCGGCCGGCCGGATTTCGAGGTCGCATGGAGAGCGCTGATCGCGAAGTTCGCTGGTCTCGCTGCTCCGCGACCGACCGAGAGGTAGATCCTCACTCCGACGCGGTTCACGAGTGTCAAGCTTCCCGTGACGGTCGCCGGTTGCGAGACCTGGGCCCAGACGACAGCGAAGCGCTGCCCGGCGGATGCCCCCTTGGGGACTCTCACGGTCACTGTCTCGTGGCCGCTGCCGCGGGACTTCAGGAGCAGCCTGCCCCGGCTGACCGACGTCCAATGTGAGAGCTCATTCGCGCGATGACCGGGAGCGAACGCGAAGTGGCCGCGGGTCATGGCCGCGGCGGCGGGATAGACCGCAACCGCGGCGACCGAGCGGGTGGAGTTGCTGATCTCGATCCTGCGACTGATGCTCGTCCCCGGAGCCAGTCGCCCGATGATGTAGATCCGAGCAAGAGGGTCGCTCGCCGATGCTGCACGATCGGCGAGGAGCTGGATCCCGAAACTGCCCGGTGGGCCCGGGCCGGGCAGGGCCGGAACAGCTCCGGCGGCGATCGACGCCGACGCAAACATCCCGGCCAGTCCGAGCGCGATATTCCGGTAGAGCACGCTCAGGCGACCGAGTGGGTAATAGTCGCCGAATAGACGCCGGGAGCGAAGTTCGCGGGCACGATCACCGAGATCGTCGGATCCCAGGTCGCGGTGCTGATCCCGCCGCTCGCGCCGGTCACCACCGTCGAGACCCCGGTCAAATCGACGGCTGCGACGCCCGTCGCCACCACGCCCGCGACCGCAATCGTTCCCGCTGAATAACTGACGTTGCTGGCCGGGTCAGCCGGCCCGGCGGGCGGAGTGAAAGCGGTCGAGATAACGGACGCAGTCCAGGTCGTGACACCACCGCGCTGATCGGAGACGGTGACATCGCCGAGCGGACCACTGATGGTGCTCGAACCGGTGGCCGCCACCTGCGTGCCGAGTGACACACTCGCGGTCGGAGCGCTGATCGAAAGCGCGCCCGCTGTCAGGGTGAACGTCGCCGGAGTGACCGCGGAGATTGGCACTGCCGTGGCGCCGACGACAATGAGCAACATGCTCCCCAGAACCAGGAGTTTCTTCATGAGAGCCGTCCCCTTCGCTGCTGGTTGGCTTCCGTTTCCTCTGCTATCGACAGAGCCGGCCGTGTTCGAGCACGGGGAAGACCCTTCTTCGCGTCGGGGTAAACCACTGATCGGAAGGCGACCGGCGAACCTGCTGCCCGGCGGTGACCGCCCCAAATCGTCACCACTTCGTCACTCGCGGGCATGGAGAATGCCTGGCGCCATGGCAGAGTTCAACGACGAAGCCGCGAGGCGACGCGAGCTCGGCGATCTGCTGGCCCTGGCGCGGAACGGTGAGCTGGACCCGTCCGAGTTCACGGCGCTGCTCGAGTCGCTCGACGCGCGGTTCCTCGGGGACGACGCGGACGCGCCGGCACTCGTGCAACGCCGGCGTGCCGCCTCGGCGGCGTACGGCGAGCTGGTGGCCGGGATGGACAGGCACCATCAGCTCGAGCTGTTGGCGAAGGCGCTTGGCGTCGATCTGCCGGCGCCACCGTCGGCCGCGTAGCTCCGGGCCCCGGGGCGGCGAGGAGATCGAAGCTCCCTGACTGGGCCCGGGCCCGGGGCGAGGGGCGGGCCAGCTCCGGCTCTAACCGCGACCGTGACGACGACGTCCTAGTCGCAGAGCTCGAGATGGACAGCGGTTCCCCACCCTCTTGACAGCGTGAGCCTCCCCGCGGACAGCCGCAGCGGAATCCGTCGCGCGATCGATGTGCGCACCCGCGAGCTCGTCGAACCGTCCAGCGCGCCGCGGACGAGGCGCGGGGGCTCGCTCGCCGACTTCGCGATCGACGAGGCCAACGGAGACTCGCTCCTCGCGCTCGACATCGCCGCCACCGCTTACGTCGCTCTCAAGGCGCTCAAGGCGCAGCGACGGCCGGACGGTCCGTCGGCAGGGCGATGATCTTCGACAGAGGTTGGCGGCGGCGCGTGTCCAGGGAGCGAATCGGTGCCGAGACTGGGGCCGGCCTCGACCCGCTCGAGTGCTTGCGATGCCGTTCGTCCAGCTCTTCCCATGGCTGGCTGCTCGTCGTTCCCCCACGTGCCGATCCGGAGCCCGGCATGTACTGCCACGATTGCGCAGACGAGGTCGGGATCATCGATGACATCCTCCAGAGGCACGGAGATGCGGAGATCGAGATCCCGCCCGACGCTTTCCACTGACGAGCCCTGCAGGGGCCGGACCCATGAAGACCGGCAGCGGACGAGCACCTCGACGATCCCGATTTCAAGCGGTCCGTAAGCACCCCGACTAGGCAATCGCGACCCTCCGCGCTAACCTGTTTCGGTGGCCTCGGGGGATACGAGCAACGGCTCGAGCATGCGCGCCAGGCGGCGGCAGCGTGGCCTGATGCGGCTGGTTTTCGACCTGCACGCTGCTCGCGGGACTGCTCACGCTCGCGCCCGGCGCGCAGGGCCGGAGCACGACGGCGCTCTACCTCAACGTCAGCTTCTTCGCGAACGGCCAGATCACGGTGAGCCTGCCGGACGGCACCCCGGTCGGGGCGACGAGCGGTGCGCCCACGGTGATCCCGGCCGGCTTCTACACCGTCCAGATGCTCGGCCCGGGCGGTTGCACGAACCTTCCGTACTTCAACCTCAAGGGCCCCGGCAACAACATCATCGACAGCATGGATCAGGGCGAGGAGGCCGCGAAGAACGTCAACGCCAACTTCCTGCCCAACTCGACCTACACCTGGTGGGACAGCGCGAACCCGTCGGCCGTCTACACGTTTGCGACCGACGGCGAGGTCGTCGGGACGCCGCCGCCGATACCCGTCTCGCCGAAGCACGGGACGGCGTCGACGAGCGACCTGATCGGCTCGGCCCGGGCGACGATCCGCGGAACCGTGACCGGTGCGGTGAGCGCAGCCGGCAAGCTCTCGTTCTCCTTCCAGGGCAAGAGCGTCAGCAGCCTCCAGTCCGGCAAGTACAACTTCGTCGTCACCGACAACAGCTCGACGAGCGGATTCATGCTGCAGAAGGGCTCGCACACCCCCATCACGGTGAGCGGGGCGAGGTTCGTCGGCAAGCACTCGACGGCGGTCGTCCTCAGCGCCGGCCGGTGGTCGTTCGCGCCGCAGGCCGGCAAGACGGCCTATACCGTCGTCGTCAAGTAGGGCAGTCCCGACGCTGGAGGTGAGCGTGCCTCTGCGCTACCCTCCCCGGGTGCGATTCACCGCCCTGAGCGCGGTCGTCGCCGGGCTTCTGCTGCTCGGGCCGGCGGTTCAGGCTCGCGGGGACGGGGCCCTGACGCTCGACGTTGCGTTCTTCTCGAACGGCGCGATCTCCGTCACGCTGCCCGACGGGACGCCGGTCGGATCGACGAACGGTGCGCCGACCGTGATCCCGGCCGGCTTCTACCAGGTCGTGATGTCCGGCCCGGGCGGCTGCATCCAACTGCCGCTCTTCGACCTGAGCGGTCCCGGGGCGAGCGTCGTCGGCGACATGAGCGGCGGCGAGACGACAGCCGAGGTGCACAACGCCTACTTCCTGCCGAACACGACGTACACCTGGCGTACGGACACGGCCAACACCAACGTCATTCACACCTTCATGACCTCCGGGACCGTGGCCGGGGCGGCGCCCGGCACCAGCGGAGGCCAGGGACAGGGCGCGACCACTCCGACCTCGGAGGATATCGTCGGCTCGGCGATCCTTCCCTTCCGGGGCACGCTCACCGGAGCCGTCAGCGCCTCCGGCCGGCTGACGTTCGCCTTCAGGGGGAAGAGCGTCACGACGCTCGCGCCCGGGAGGTACAGGCTCGCCGTCTCGGACAGGAGCACGACGAGCGGCTTCTTCCTGCAAAGGCTGAAGCGCACGGTGACCGTCACGGGGGCGGTCTTCACCGGCAAGCGCTCGCCGACGATCAGCCTCACCGCCGGCACCTGGGCCTTCACGCCCGTGCGGGGCGCGAAGCCGGTCTACTCGATCGTCGTCGCGTAGCGGTCGTCCTCGAGCAGTCGGTCGCTCAGCAGGGGTGCTCGCCGGCGCCGCCGCAGCCGAGGCCGGGCCATCCGCCCTCGTAGCTGGACGGCACCGAGCGGAAGTCTCGCCGGCTGCCGAAGACGATCGCGATCTCCTGGCGGTTCCCGAACGCGATCCCTCGAGGGTTGCCGCCGACCCGCTTGCCGTTCACGAAGACGCGGAGCTGCTTGCCGTCGCCGGCGCAGTAGCCTCCGAGGCACGTCGGGGTGAGACGGACGCCCCACTCGTCGAAGAACTGCCCGAGCGTGTAGGTGCCTCGCCGGTCCGGCTCGATGTGGACGATCCCGCTCGTGCTGTGGGTGTGAATCGGCGAGTTCGCGACCGCCGCGGCAAACACATGGCCCGAGGTGCAGTCGCCGACCGGGATGGTCGAGGGTGGGCAGGCGCCGTGGTCGACGGGCTCGGCCTGACCGACGCCCGCCGGGATCGTCACCGGCCTGCCGTTGACGAGCACGTCGAGATGGACGTGGTCGTGGCGGACCAGGTTCCCGATCACCGGGACGAGCCCGGCGTAGCCGATCTGGCTGAGCGGGTAGGCGGGAAGCCCCCACGGCCCCTTCGTCGTGGCCGGCCGCGTGGAGGGCTTCGACGAGGCGAGAAGCGCACACGGATCGATCACCCGGGCGCGCGAGCTTCCGGGCGCCAGCACGTAGTTCGGAGCGACGAGGCTCCCGGCCCCGTCGGTCGACGCGAATGGAACGTGACCCGCCGTCCACCAGAACCACACCTGGTGTCCCCGGAACGCGACGTTTCCGGTCCTCGTGTCGGCGGTGTAGGGCCCGGAGCTGACGAGCTTCGCCGTACGGCCGGTTCGAGTGTTCCGGAGCGTGATCGTGCTCGGCCCGGCAAACGTGTACTCGAGCGCTGAGGTTGCCGGCTGATCGCTCTGGCCTGTCGTCCTCACCGTCACCTGGAGCGGGAAGCTGCAGAGGCCCCTGTCGAGGCCTGTGTACACCTGGGCCGCTCGTGGGCCTGTGTACACGTGGGCCGCTCGCGGGCCGGCGAGCCCGACTGCGGTCAGCGCTCCTGCGGCAGCCAGCAGGCCGGCGGCGATCGCAGCGCCCGCGAGCATCCGGCTCGGAGGGGATGACCGCCGGCTCATCCGGTCCAGGGTACCCCTGCGCCCTCGCAGCCTGTGCCTGCAGAACGTGCCCAGAAAAGCCGAGAATGGCGCTACGCTGGGAGGCGGAGCCGGTAGGCAGGCTCAGTATTCCGCCTCGTCGATATTCGCTTGTGCAGGGGGTCGATACGTGAAGGTCGCCAGGTCGCTGCGATTGCTCGGGCTCGGGGTGGTCCTGGCCGGAGCGTGCGTGACCTCCGCGGCCACTGCGGCGCCGCCGAGCGGCCTGCCGAACGCCCACCGCGTCACGGCGCTCTACGTGATCGACCACCAGGGCGCCGACCCGCGCGGCGACCTCGACCTGGTCGCCTACTCGAATCCCTTCGAGAAGATCCTCGGCGGCTGCACGATCCGTCCCGACCCGCTCACGATGCTGGCGATCAACCTCGCCGACAAGGCGAGCGCCCTCGGCGCGCGGCGGGTCTCGGCGCTGATGATGCTCAGGGCGATCGCGCGTCGGGTGAACTGGTCGGCGCCGAAGAACTGCCAGACCATCTACAACCTCGCCGAGGCGCGCGCCGAGAACGGCGATCCCTAGGCTCCGGCCCGGCGCCGCACTATGCTTGCAGACGTGGCGCAGACGAAGTTCCTGCTCGCCGAGTCCGACCTGCCGCGGCACTGGTACAACATCCGCGCCGACATGCCGAGCGCGGCGCAGCCGGTGCTCCATCCCGGCACCGGGCGAGCCGGTCGGCCCCGACGACCTCGCGCCGCTCTTCCCGATGGCGCTCATCCTCCAGGAGGTCAGCGAGGAGCCCGAGATCGCGATCCCCGAGGAGGTGCTCGACATCTACCGGATGTGGCGCCCGACGCCGCTCCATCGCGCGCACCGGCTCGAGCAGGCGACTCGGGACCCGCTCGAAGATCTTCTACAAGAACGAGGGCGTCAGCCCGCGCCGGCAGCCACAAGCCGAACACGGCGGTGCCGCAGGCCTTCTACAACAAGCAGCGAGGGCCGCACCCGGCTCGCGACCGAGACCGGCGCCGGCCAGTGGGGAAGCGCGCTCGCGTTCGCCTGCAAGCTCGTCGGGCTCGAGTGCAAGGTCTACATGGTCAGGATCTCGTACGACCAGAAGCCGTTCCGGCGCTCGCTGATCGAGACCTGGGGCGCCGAGATCGTCGCGAGCCCGTCGGAGGACACGCAGTCGGGCCGTGCGATGCTCGCCGCGGATCCCGGCTCGCCGGGCAGCCTCGGGATCGCGATCTCGGAGGCGGTCGAGGACGCGGCGGCGCGCGACGACACCGCCTACTCGCTCGGCAGCGTGCTCAACCACGTGCTGCTTCACCAGACCGTGATCGGGCAGGAGGCGATCGCGCAGATGGAGCTCGCCGGCGCGTTCCCCGACGTCGTCGTCGGCTGCGTCGGCGGCGGCTCGAACTTCGCCGGGATCGCCTTCCCGTTCCTGCGCGAGAAGATCGCCGGGCGGGAGATCGACGTCCTCGCCTGCGAGCCAGCGGCCTGCCCGACGCTCACGCGCGGCATCTTCGCCTACGACTTCGGCGACACCGCCAGGCTGACCCCGCTCGTCCCGATGCACACGCTCGGCCACGACTTCGTTCCGGCTCCGATCCACGCCGGCGGCCTCCGCTACCACGGCGCGGCGCCGCTCGTCTCGCAGCTCCTCCGCGACGGGCTGATCCGCGCCGAGGCCTACCTGCAGAACGACGTCTTCGCCTCGGGCGTGCTGTTCGCGGGAACCGAGGGCATCGTCCCGGCGCCGGAGTCGTCGCACGCGATCCACGGCGCGATCCGGGCTGCCCAGCAGGCCGACGAGGAGGGGGTCGAGCGGACGATCCTGTTCAACCTCTCGGGCCACGGCCACTTCGACATGGCGGCGTACGACAACTACTTCGCGGGCAAGCTCGTCGACCTCGCCCTGGCCGAAGAGGACCTCGCTCGGGCGCTCGAGGCGCTCGAGGGCCTGCCCGTGCCCGCCTAGCCGGCCGCCGGCGACCTGCTCGACGTGCCCGTCTTCGAGGCCCGCTCCGAGATCACGATCGACCGCGAGGCGCTGCGCGCGAATGTCCGGCGCCTCAAGGAGGCGCTGGGTGGCGCCGAGCTCTGGGCGGTCGTGAAGGCCGACGGCTACGGTCACGGTGCGGCGACCGTCTCGGAGCTGGCCCTTGCCGGAGGCGCGACGGCCCTGTGCGTGGCGACCGTCGGCGAGGGCCTCGAGCTCCGTGCGCTTCTTGCCGAGGCGCGGATCGTCGTCCTGAGCCCGGCGCAGGCGGCCGAGTACCCGGCGGCGCGGGCCGGCGCGCCTCGAGCTCGTCGTCGCCGACGGGCCCTGGCCGGAAGGCATCCCGCTGCACGTGAAGGTCGACACCGGGATGGGACGGTGGGGCCTCTCGGAGCTGGTGGACACCGCGCCCGGCGTCGTCGGTCTGATCAGCCATCTCGCCTCCGCCGACGTCGATCCGCGAGTTCACCGAGCTCCAGATCGAACGCTTCGGCGAGATCGCCGAGCCGGCATCCGGGGCTGACGCGTCATCTCGCGAACAGCGCGGGCATCCTCCGCTACCCCGCTTCCCACTTCGACGCTGCTCGCGCCGGGCCTCGCTCTCTACGGGCTCTCGCCGTTCGGCACCGATCCCGCCGACGACGGCCTGCGGCCCGTCCTCTCCTGGCGCAGCCGCATCGCGCAGGTCAAGCAGCTCGGCGCCGGCGAGAGCACGGGCTACCACCGCCGATTCTCGGCCGCCGGGCCGACATGGATCGGGATCGTGCCGGTCGGCTACGCCGACGGTTGGCGGCGCGACCTCACGGGCGCCGAGGTGCTCGTCGACGGCGTCAGGCGGCCGGTGGTCGGGACGGTGTCGATGGACGCGTTCGCGGTCGCACTCGGCGAGCGGATCGAGCCCGGCGCGCCGGTGACGCTGATCGGCGACGGGCTCCTCGCCGAGGAGCAGGCGGCCGTCGCCGGGACGATCACCTACGAGATCGTGTGCCGGATCAACGCCTCGCCGGCACGGGCGCGGCGGATCGTCACGCCCTGACCTGCGCGGAGGGGACGCGAACCGATCCCCGTCTCGAGGTGCTGAGGCCGGTCGAGGGGTCGGTGACCGTCACGACGAGCGGCCAGCGGCCCGGCGGGAGGTGGGAGGTGGTTCCGTGGGCGACGCCGCCGGCAACTCGGAGCGGCGTGGTCACCCGCCGGCCCGGGAGCGCGATGCGGGCTTTCGCCAGACATGAGCTGCAGCCCCCGATCGTGACCGCGAAGGTGACCCGGCCATGCCCGGCCGAGGTCCTCAGCGCGAGGATGCTGGGGGCGGGGGCCGGGGCGGCCGCAGGTGGCGCAGCGCCTGGGTCGGGGCCGGCCGCGTAGAGGATCCCGCCGAGGAGATGAGCCAGGAAGAGCGGCTCCGAGTAGGTCGAGTCGGTGTGGCCGAGTGCGGTGTACCAGGAGCGGCCGCCGTCGTAGTCGTGCCACCAGGCGATCGGGTGGTCTGCGCCCATCGCACCGTCGCCGGGGTCGTACGTCGTCTCGTCGAGCGTGGCAAGCACGTGGACCGAGCCGCGCGGATCTGCCGCGAAGTTGTACCACTCGTCCGTCCGCGTCCACTGCGCGGGCAGGCCGGCCGTTCCCGGGCCGCGCGGATCTGCGACATCGATCGTCGCCGTCTGGATCGCCGGATGCGAGGCGAAGTAGGCGCCGACGAGGCCGCCGTACCAGGGCCAGTCGTGCTCGGTGTCGGCCGCCGAGTGCACGCCGACGAACCCCCCTCCCGCCTCGATGAAGCGCTGGAAGGCCGCCTGCTGCGTCCCGTCGAGCACGTCGCCGGTCGTCAGCAGGAACAGCACGGCCCGGTAGCGCCCCAGGTTCGAATCGGTGAAGGCGCCGGCGTCCTCGGTCGCGTCGACCGCAAAGCCGTTCGCCGCTCCGAGCCCCTGGACGGCAGCGATTGCGGCCGGGATCGAGTCGTGCCGGAAGCCGGCCGTCTTGGTGAAGACGAGGATGCGCCACCCCGGGCCGGAGGCCGGTGCCGCACCCGAGCTCAGCCCGAGCGCCGCCGCGCAGACTGCGGCCGCACAGAGCCCGAGCGTCCTAGCCCTCGTCCGAGCTCTCCTCGTCCGCCCGGTGGCGGAGCTCGTCGACGACCGCCGGATCGGCGAGGGTCGTCGTGTCGCCGAGCGGCCGGTTCTCGGCCACGTCGCGGAGCAGGCGGCGCATGATCTTGCCGCTGCGCGTCTTCGGCAGCTCGGGAGTGAAGACGATGTTGGCCGGCTTCGCGATCGGGCCGATCTTCCCGGCGACGTGGTTGCGCAGCTCCTCGAGCTTCTCGACCGATCCCTCGGCGCCTCCCTTGAGCGTGACGAAGGCGACGATCGCCTGCCCGGTCATCGCGTCGTTGCGGGCCGCAACCGCGGCCTCGGCGACCTCGCGGTGGTCGACGAGCGCCGACTCGACCTCGATCGTCGAGATGCGGTGGCCCGGACACGTTCATCACGTCGTCGACGCGCCCGAGCAGCCAGAAGTCGCCGTCCGAGTCGATCCGCGCGCCGTCGCCGGCGAAGTAGACGTCGCCGTACTTCGACCAGTACGTCTCGCGGTAGCGCTCGTCGTCGCCGTAGATCCCGCGCAGCATCGCCGGCCACGGCTGCTTGAGCACCAGGTAGCCGCCGCCTCCGGGGCCGACCTCCTGGCCGGCCTCGTTGTAGATCGCCGCCTCGATGCCGGGGAACGGCCGCGTCGCCGAGCCGGGCTTCGTCGTCGTGATTCCCGGGAGCGGCGTGATCAGGATCATCCCGGTCTCGGTCTGCCACCAGGTGTCGACGATCGGGCAGCGGCCGCCGCCGATGTGCTCGTGGTACCAGACCCAGGCCTCGGGGTTGATCGGCTCGCCGACCGAGCCGAGCAGGCGAAGGCTCGAGAGATCGTGGCGCTGCGCGTGCTCGGGCCCCCATTTCATGTGGGTGCGGATCGCGGTCGGCGCGGTGTAGAGGATGTCGGCGCGGTAGCGCTCGACGATCTCCCACCAGCGGTCCTTGGTCGGGAAAGTCGGGCGTCCCCTCGTACATGACGCCGGTCGTCCCGTTGCAGAGCGGCCCGTAGACGATGTAGCTGTGGCCGGTCACCCAGCCGACGTCGGCCGCGCACCAGTAGACCGAGTCCGGCTTGACGTCGAAGACGTAGTGGTGCGTCGTCGCGACTCCGACGAGGTAGCCGCCGGTCGTGTGGGCGATCCCCTTCGGCTTCGCGGTCGTCCCCGACGTGTACAGGAGGTAGAGCAGGTCCTCGGAGTCCATCGGCTCGCACGGGCAGTCGGACTCGTCGGTCGCGAGCTCGTGCCACCAGTGGTCGCGTCCCTCGGTCATCGGGACCTCGCCGCCGGTGCGTCGGAGGACGATCGAGCTGCGGACGCCCGGGGCGGCGGCCATCGCATCGTCTGCCGTCTGCTTGAGCGGCACGGTGGTGCCTCGGCGCCAGGCCTCGTCCTGCGTGATCAGCACCTCGCAGCCCATGTCCTCGAGCCGGTCCGAGAGCGAGTCGGCCGAGAAGCCGCCGAACACGACGGTGTGGGGGGCGCCGATTCGAGCGCAGGCGAGCATCGCGATCGGCGTCTCGGGGACCATCCCCATGTAGATCCCGACCGGCGTCCCTTTCTTCACGCCGAGGGCCTTCAGGGCGTTCGCGAGCTTCGTCGTCTCGCGCTGCAGTTCGGCGAAGGTGATCTCGCGGCGGTCGTCGGCCGGTTCCCCTTCCCAGTAGTACGCGACCCTGTCGCCGTTGCCGGCCTCGACGTGCCGGTCGACGCAGTTGTAGGTGACGTTGAGCTTGCCGCCGAGGAACCACTTCGCGTATGGCAGCTCCCAGTCGCAGACCGTGTCGAACGGCTCGAACCACGAGACGCGCGCACGGGCCTCTTCGGCCCAGAACTCGAGCGGATCGCGGTCGTAGATGCCCGGCTGTGCGTTCGCTGCCGCCGCGAACTCGGGCGTCGGCGGGTACCGCCGTTCCTCGAGCAGCATCGTCTCGATTGCGCTACGGGGCGAGTCGCCCATCGGCGCGTGACGATATCGGGAAGCAGCCACGTCGCGCTGCCGCAGCCTTGCCGGCGCTAGGGTCAACGACGTGGCGCTTCGCGAACGCATCGTCGCTGCGGCGCCGTCTCGTCGCGCCCTCATCTTGCTCGCTGTCCTCGCTCTCGCCCTCGGGGTGCTCACGGCGCTCGTGGCTGCGGGCTCCCTCACCCGCGTCGACCAGTACTCCGTGTCCCATCTGATGCCCTGGCTGAAGCCGAACTCCGGTGCGAGCGGATCGGCCGGGTTCTACCGCCCGTTCTCGCTCCATGCCTCGACCTGGTCGAAGATCCTCGACCTGTGGACGTATCCGTGCTCGGTCCTGATCTCGGGGCTCGTCGTCATCGGCGGCGGCGCTGTGCTCTGGCGGCGGTACGGGCCGATCGCCGGGCTCGCGCCGGCCGCGGCGTGGGTGATCGGGAACGGGATCGAGGTCATCGGCAAGGGCACGATCACCCGGCCTGAGCTGTTCCGCGGCGTCGGCGGCGTGCCGGTGCACGTCACTGCGTTCGACGACTCGTTCCCGAGTGGTCACATGATGCGCGGGATCATCATCGCGTTCACGGTCGCGCTCGTCTGGACGCGGTCCTGGCGCTGGGCGGCCCTCTGGGCCGCGCTCGTCGCTCCGGCGCTCGTGCTGCAGGCGGCCCATACGATCACCGACGTGGTCGGCGGCGCGCTCGTGGGGTTGATCCTGCTCGTGCTCCTGATCGCCGCCGTCCGCGAGGCGCGATCGGTTGCAGATGGGACGGCTGCAAGCGGGCAGTGACGGAGCGCGGCGCTGATCCTGGCGAGCGGGGCGTGCTCGAGGCGCTCGCTGCCGGCGAGCTCGGCGATCCACTCGCCGTGGTCGCGTATCTCGCCGGCCGGCGGGTCGCGGTGCCCGAGCGCGAGCTCAACGAGGCTCGGCGTCGTGCGCTGCTCCTGCTCGCCGCGGGCGGGGATCCACGGCGGGAGCTCAGCGTCGACGACCGCGCCGTCAAGGCGGTCGCGGCCGACCTCCATACCGGCGAGCGCCAGGATCAGCTCGCGGCCGGGCTCGACGAGCTCGCGCTGCTCGTCCGCGACCTGCCGCGTGCCCGCGATGCAGTGCTCTTCCTGGCAAAGGAGCTCGATCTCGCCTGGAGGTTGTACGCGCTCGGCCTCCTCGCCGAGGAGCTCGGCGATGACGCGAGCGAGTGACACGCGTCTGAGGGATTCGGCTAAGAGCCGACGGGGCGTGCGTCGATGAAACGGGTGTGAAGCGCGTCCTTCTGACCCTTTGCGTCCTCGCCGCGTCCGTGCTCGTCCCGGTCGCCGGCGCCTCCCAGGTGATCTCGACGAGCACGGTCACCGGGCTGACGCTGCAGGTCAACTCGAAGGGCGAGGCTCTCCTCACCTATACGGCAGCCGGGAAGCGCGTCCACGTTCTCGCGTGGGGAGCGGTGAATGCGAGCCCGACGAGGCCCGGCGGGAAGCAGGTCGCCTTCCAGCTCGACTACTCGGGTGGCCACCAGAAGTACTTCCTGCAAGACGCAAGGGCACAGGCGCTCCTCCACCGGTACCGGCAGATCAAGGGCACGCCCGGCTACCTGGCAAATCCGGTGGTCAGGCAGCTCCAGCGCGTGCAGCGCTCGGCGGACTTCTACTGGCAGACCGCCTTCCACGGGGGCTGCGGCCGCTATGACGGTCCGACGCTCGCCTGGGCCGTCGTCGCTTGCAAGGCTCCCGACGGCAGCTACTGGGCCGTGCAGGAGTGGCAGCGCAAGCTGCCGGACTACGGCCTCTCCGCCACCGGTCTCACAGGTGACTACGAGGTCCATCTCTCCCACTGGACGGGCCCGCTCGCCGTGCTGCGGGTGAGCACGGACTGGTCCTGGCATCAGTGGAACCATCTCTACGGCACGTTCACCTACGCCGGCACGCCGGTGTTCGGCCTCGCCTCGACCTCCACCGGCCGGCCGCTCGACAGCTTCGGCCGCAACGTCTACCTCGACACGCTCAACTCGGCCTACGGCGCCGGCTGGAAGCGCGAGAACAGCTTCCTCACCCACAGGGGCGACGGGGTCTTCTGCTACAGCGTCAACCCGCACCCCGGCCGTCCGGCGGGTACCGGAACCGAGTACCGCGCGACGATCATGGGCCCCGGCGTCACTCCCGACGTGATGTGGACGGGCCCGGCCCCCGGCGCGTACGACAAGGGCACCGACGCCGAGCGTAACGTCGCGATCTCGAGCCTGCACGACTCGCTGTGCCGGCCCAACTGAAGCCGGCGTAGCCGCAGCGTTCCGCCGGTTGAGGCAGCCGAGGCCGGCGGAGGCGGCGGAGGCTTCCGGGGGAGCCGGGGCGCCGGGCTAGGGTTCCGCGGTGAGCGGGGACGCGGACGGGCGAGGCGATGCGCAGCGGGCGCTCTTTCGGCGCTGGCCCGAGGGGGTGTCGGTGGTCGTCGCCGAGCTGGGCAGCCGCCGCGCGGGGCTGACGGTCTCGTCTCTCGTGTCGGTGTCGCTCTCGCCGCCGCTCGTCTCGATCTCGCTCGGCCGCTCGGCCTCGCTCTTCGAGGTGCTGGACGGGGCGGAGGAGTGGTGCGTCTCGATCCTCGCGGGCGATCAGGCGCACCTGGCCCAGCATTTCGCGCGCAGCGTTCCGCCCATCGTGCAGTGGGACGGGATCGCGGTGCTGAGCGAGGACGGGCGCCTGCTCGATGGGGCGGTCGGCTGGATGGTCGTACGTACCGTCGAGCGCTTCCCCGTGGGCGACCACGTGATCTTCGTCGGCGAGACCGAGCGGGTCGAGCAGGGGCCGGGCCAGGGAGCGCTCATCTACGTCAGACCGCCGGTACCTGCCGCTGTGACCGGGGCGGTGATCTTCGACATGGACGGGGTGCTCGTCGAATCCGAGCAGGTGTGGGACGAGGTGCGCGAGGAGCTCGCCAGGGAGCGGGGCGGGCGCTGGCACGACGGGGCGCAGCGGGCGATGATGGGGATGAGCTCGCCCGAGTGGTCGTCCTACATGCACGACCGGATCGGCCTCGCGGAGCGGCCGGAGGAGATCAACCGGATCGTGGTCGAGCGGATGCTCGAGCGATACGCGGCGGGGCCGCCGTGGGTCGCCGGCGCCCGCGAAGCAGTCAGGCGGACCGCCGAGCAGTTCACGCTCGGCCTCGCCTCGTCCTCCAACCGCGAGCTCATCGACGTCGTCCTCGCCGCCGGCGCCATCACCGGCCTCTTTCACGCGACCGTGTCGTCCGAGGAGGTCGCGCGCGGCAAGCCGGCGCCCGACGTCTACCTCGAGGCTGCGCGGCGCCTCGGCGTCGACCCGGCTGCGTGCGCGGCGATCGAGGACTCGCACAACGGCATCCGCTCGGCGAAGGCGGCCGGAATGATCTGCATCGCGATTCCGAATCCGCAGTTCCCGCCGGGCGACGCCACGGGCGAGGCCGATCTCGTGCTCGGGTCGATCGAGGAGCTGACCGCCGAGACGGTCGCCCGCCTGGCCCGGTAGCGCGAGCTTCTCGCGGGGCCTGGGCAGGGCGGGGGCCGGGACCGAGACGGCGCCGTGGGACCGCCGGCCGCTGTTCCACGGCGCTCCGGTTCCGCTGCGCGCCGATCAGGAGAGGACGGTTGCGCGCGCGATCGTCTCGATGCGCTTCGAGCGCGCGACCACGTTCGCCTCGATCAGCTGCGCCGCGATCGTCACCGCGACCTCCTCGGGCGTGCGTGCGCCGATCTGGATGCCGATCGGCGCATGGAGCCGCGCCAGGTCGGCCTGGCCGACGCCCAGCTCGAGCAGCCGTGCGGTTCGGTCGGCGCGGGTCTTCTCGCTGCCGATCGCACCGATGAAGCCGGCCCTCGAGGCAAGGGCGAGCCGGAGCGCGGGCACGTCGAACTTGAGATCGTGGGTCATCATGCAGATCGCCGTGCGCGCGTCGACCGGGGCGTGCTCGAGGAACTGGTCGGGCCACTCGTCGGAGAGCTCGTCGGCGTCGGGGAACCGCTCGCGCGTCAGGAACACCTTGCGCGGGTCGCACACGGTGACGCGGTAGCCGAGCTGCCTGCCGACCGGGACGAGCGCGGCCACGTGGTCGCTCGCGCCGAAGAGGTACAGGTTCGGCCGCGACGCGTACGACTCGACGAAGATCTTCTCGCCGTCGGCAGACTCGACGATCGCGCTCTCGCCGATCTCGAGCAGCGACCGCGTCGCGCTGCTCAGCGCCCCGTTGGCCGAGGCATCGTCGCGGTAGAAGATCGCCTGCTCGCCGAAGCGCTCGTCGCTCAGGCTGAGGGTGACCGCGATCGGCTGGTCGCTTCGCACCGCGTCGGCGATCGGCGCCACGAGCTCCGGGTCGAGCCCGTAGACCGCGACGGCGATCCGGCCGCCGCAGGTGAGGCCGACGTCGAAGCCGTCCTCGTCGTCGAGCCCGTAGTGGACGAGCCGTCCAGGCGATCCGTTCAGCACCGCGTTCGCCTCGCGAATGACCGCCGGCTCGACGCAGCCGCCGGTCACGCCGCCCGCGATCTCGCGGCGCGACGAGACGGCGAGCGCGGCGCCCGGGTCGCGAGGCGCCGACCCGACGCGCTCGACCACCGATCCCAGCGCGACTGATGCGCCCTCGTCAGTCCACCTTTCCAGGGTCTCGATGATGTCCCGCATCGGAAATTGTGCGCTCCGCCTCGACGAATTTGCCGCAAGGACCAACTTATTGCTGCAACAAGAGAATAGCGCCGTCACCGGGGCCTGTAACCGAATTTCGCCGGGCGCGGTCTAATTGCCGGATGAACGATCAAGCCGCCACCCTCCGCCTCGCCGTCCTCCCTCGCGCGGGCCTTCTCGTCGACGCGCTGCTCGTGCTCGGCGGCGCCGCCTTCGTCGGGCTCGCGGCCCAGGTCTCGGTCAGGCTCGGCTTCACGCCGGTGCCGATCACGGGGCAGACCTTCGCGGTGCTCCTCGTCGGCGCGGCCTACGGCTCGAGGCTCGGAGCGGCGAGCATGGCCGCCTACCTGCTGCTCGGGATCGTCGGCGTGCCGCTCTATGCCGACCACAATCACGGCTGGGCCGTCTTCAGCGGCGCCACCGGCGGCTACATCGTCGGGTTCGTGCTCGCGGCGGCGCTGACCGGCGCCCTGGCGGAGCGCCGGTGGGACCGCAGGTTCTCGTCCTCGATCGCCGCGATGCTGACAGGCAGTGTCGTCATCTACGCGTGCGGCTCGATCTGGCTGCACCACGTGCTCGGTGTCAGCTGGAACACGACCTTCGTCGACGGCGTGTACCCCTTCGTTCCCGGCGATGTCGTGAAGCTGTACCTCGCCGCCGCCGCACTCCCCGCCGCATGGGGCCTCGTGCGCAGGCTCAGGTCGTAGGCGGCCGCAGCACCGCGAACTGGTCGGTGATCTCGAGCGCTCGCGTGCGGAAGCCGTAGAGCGCGGCGGGGCGGCCGCCGGCCGGTCCGGGCTCGCGCCGCATTCCGGTCGGCACGAGTAGGTGCCTGCGCACGAGAACGCGCTGCAGGTTCGTCGCCGAGACATCGTGGGCGAGGGCGGCGCGGTAGAGGTCGCGCAGCTCCGAGATGGTGAACGCAGCCGGGGCAAGGGCGAAGCCGATGTTCGTGTAGGACAGCTTGGCGCGCAGACGCTCTCGCCCGGCAAGCACGATCGGCTCGTGGTCGAACGCAAGCGGGGGGAGGCTGTCGACCGGGTGCCAGCGCGTGTCGGCGGGAAGTGCGGGGTCGACGTCGCTCGGCACGAGGCCCAGGAACGCCGTTGCGAGCTCCCAGCGGAGCGGGTTGCGGCCGGGATCGCTGCGGGTCTCGAGCTGCTCGAGGTGCGCCAGCTCGCGCACGTCGACCTTGGCTGCGAGATGCCGCCGGATGGACTGCTCGAGCGTCTCGCTGCTCGCGAGCTCGCCGCCGGGCAGCGACCACGCGCCGTCGTACGGCGCGAGCGCGCGCTCCCAGAGGAGCACCTGCAGCCGCCCGGCGCGCACCTGCAGGACGACCGCGACGACGGTCTGTGCGGGGCTCATCGTTTTCGCCCAGGAATCGGAAACCATGGTAGACTCTGATCGAGGTTATCGTCTGTGAGGATAAAACCTGCCGAGACACAGCTTGACGCCGAGCGTAGACCGTACGGCCTGATCGTCGTCGGCGGTGGTGTCGCAGGCCTCGCTGCGGCGCTGCACGCCGCCGTCGAGACCGACGTGCTGCTCCTCGCCAAGGCCCCCGTTGCCGCCTCGAACAGCTGGAACGCGCAGGGTGGGGTGGCGGCGGCGGTCGCCGAGGGCGATTCCCCTGCGCTTCATGCCGAGGACACCTTCCGGGCGGGGCGGGGGCTATGCCGCGAGAGCGCCGTCTCGGTGCTCGTCGAGGAGGCCCCCGCGCGGATCGCCGAGCTCGTCGCGATGGGCGTCGAGTTCGACGACGGCCTCGGCCGCGAGGGTGGGCACTCCCGTCGCCGGATCGTGCACGCGGGCGGCGCCGAGACGGGAAAGGCGATCTCTGAGGTCCTTGCCGAGCGCGTCCGGCGCCATCCCCGGATCGAAGTCGCGGCCGGCGTGAAGGTGCTCGGCCTCTGGGAGCAGGACGGGCGCTGCGTCGGCATCGTCACCGACCATGGGGACTTCACCGCCCCGGCGACGCTTCTCGCCACGGGCGGCTATGCCGCCCTCTGGGAGCGCACCACCAATCCGAAAGGGGCGCTCGGCGAAGGGCTCGCACTTGCCTACCGCGCCGGAGCTGCGCTCGCCGACCTGGAGTTCGTCCAGTTCCATCCGACCGCGCTCGTCGACGACGGCTTCCTGCTCTCGGAGGCGCTGCGCGGCGAGGGTGCCGTGCTCGTCGACGGCGGCGGCAACAGGTTCACCGACGAGCTCGCGCCGCGGGACGTGGTCGCACGCGCGATCGCCGAGCGGGGCCAGGCGGGGCTCGATCTCCGCGCGATCGAGCGCGGGCGCTTCCCGGGCCTGATGGCGACACTCGAGCGGGCCGGCTACGACCCGGCCGCCGAGCCGATTCCCGTCTCGCCGGCCGCCCACTACACCGTCGGTGGAATCGTCACCGATCTCGACGGTGCGACGACCCTGCCCGGTCTCTACGCAGCCGGGGAGTGCGCGGCGACAGGCGTCCACGGCGCGAACCGCCTGGCCTCCAACTCGCTGCTCGAGTGCCTCGTGTTCGGCCGCCGGGCCGCGCTCGCCGCGCTCGGAGCCGACGGTCCGGCCGTGACCGGCCGCCCGGCTCCGCCCGAGCTCGAGCCGGCCGTCGGGGCCGGGGTCCGCCGCGCCCTCTGGCGTGACGCGGGCGTCATCCGCAGCGCCGAGGGGCTCGAACGACTTCGCGCCGCACCGTCCTTGCTCGCGCGCCTGATCGCCGAGAGCGCGCTCGCCCGTCAGGAGAGCCGCGGCGCACACTTCCGCTCGGACTTCCCGACCGAGGACGACAGCTTCGCCTGTCATGTCGTCATTCGCCGCGATCGCGAATCGCTGCTCGAGCCGTGGAGCTGACCGTCGCAGACGTCGACCGCGTCGTCGCCTCGGCCCTGGCCGAGGACGTCGGCAGCGGCGACCTGACGACCGACGGCGTCGTCCCCGTGCTCGCCCGCTGCCGGGCGGAGCTCGTGCTCGAGGAGGCGGGGATCGTGTGCGGAGTCGCTGCCGCCGTTCGCGTGTTCCAGTCGCTCGACGGCGCCGTCGAGGCCGAGGTGGCAGTGGCGGACGGCACGCGGGTGGCCGGAACGACTGCGCTCGCACGGCTCGAGGGCCCGGCCCGCGCGATCCTGACCGGCGAGCGGACGGCGCTCAATCTGCTCGGGCGCCTGTGCGGCGTCGCGACCCTGAGCGCCCGCTACGTCGACGCCGTCGCCGGAACGGGCGCGACGATTCTCGACACGCGCAAGACGACGCCCGGCCTGCGCGCCCTCGAGAAGTACGCGGTGCGCTGCGGCGGCGGCTCGAATCATCGCGCCGGCCTCTACGACGCGATCCTGCTCAAGGAGAACCATCTGCGCATCGCCGGGGGGATCGGTCCTGCGATCTCCGCTCTCGGCGACCGAAACGGCACCCGGGTCGAGGTCGAGGCGGAGACGCTCGACGAGGTCGGCGAGGCGGTGGCGGCCGGGGCCGACCGGATCCTGCTCGACAACATGAGCCCCGCCGAGGTTTCCCGCGCCGTCGAGGTCGTCGCCGGCCGGATCCCGCTCGAGGCGTCGGGAGGCGTGACGCTCGCGACCGTGCGTGCCTACGCCGAGACGGGCGTCGACTTCATCTCGGTCGGTGCGCTGACCCACGCGGCCCGCTCGCTCGCCGTGTCGCTCGAGGTCGAGACCGCATGACCGCCGTCGAGACCGCCACGCTCGCCGGCGAGGTGCGCGCGCTCGCGCGCGAGCGCGGCGCGGTGATCCTCGCTCACAACTACCAGCTTCCCGAGGTGCAGGACGTCGCCGACTACGTCGGGGACTCGCTCGGCCTGTCGCGGCAGGCGGCGGCCGCGGACGCCTCGACGATCCTCTTCTGCGGCGTGCACTTCATGGCCGAGACGGCGGCGATCCTCAGCCCGGAGAAGACCGTGCTGATCCCCGATCTCAAGGCCGGCTGCTCGCTGGCCGCATCGATCGACGCCGATCAGCTTCGCGCCTGGAAGACGGAGCACCCGGGCGGGGTGGTCGTCTCGTACGTGAACACGACGGCCGAGGTGAAGGCCGAGAGCGACTACTGCTGCACCTCGGGCAACGCCCGCGCCGTGATCGAGGCCATCCCCGCCGACCGCGAGATCCTGTTCCTGCCCGATATGTACCTGGGCCTCTGGCTCGAGCGCGTGACCGGCCGGAAGCTGAAGATCTGGCTCGGCGAGTGCCACGTGCACGCCGGCATCCGGCCTGCCGACATCGAGCGCTGGCAGGAGGAGGCGCCCGACGCCGAGCTCCTCGTGCACCCGGAGTGCGGCTGCGCAAGCCAGGCGATGGCCTTCGGCAACGACCGCACGCACATCCTCTCCACGGAGGCGATGGTCGACTTCGCGCGCCGCTCGCCGAAGGAGCGGTTCGTCGTCGCGACCGAGACCGGCATCCTCCACCGGCTGAACCGCGAGGTTCCCGAGAAGGAGTTCGTCGCCGCGCGCG
The DNA here is from genome assembly GCA_963743675.1 of uncultured Actinomycetota bacterium. GTDB lineage: Bacteria > Actinomycetota > Thermoleophilia > Gaiellales > Gaiellaceae > PALSA-600. The sequence goes on along the minus strand of CAVURE010000017.1, from coordinate 255,121 downwards.
AGGCGGCGGTATGCCGGTTCATGAAGATGATCACGCTCGAGAAGGCACGCGATTCCCTCCGCGACGGCAAGCACGTCGTGACGGTGGAGCCGGCGCTCGCGGCCCGGGCCCGCGGGGCGATCGACCGCATGGTCGCGATCGGGTAGCGGGCCTCCTCAGGCTTCCGGCCGCTCGAGCAGCCGCTCGATGCCCGCGACCGGGATGTGCACCCAGTCGGGCCGGTGGTCGAGCTCGTAGCGAAGCTCGTACACGGCCTTTTCGAGCTCGAAGATCCCGATCAGCCGCTCGAGCTGCGGCGAGGGCGGCAGGATGCCGGCGCCCTGCGCGGCGGCGAGATAGCCCGCAAGGAAGAGCTCGCGCGCGCGCTCCTCGGTGCCGTCGCCCGCTCTCCCCGCGACGGTGGTGACGTAAGCGAACGAGCGCAGCATTCCCGCCACATCCCTGAGCGGCGAGCGTCTTGCCCGGCGCTCGGGCAGCGTCCGGGCGGGCTCGCCCTCGAAGTCGATCACGAACCAGTCGTCGGCGGCGCGCAGCACCTGCCCGAGGTGCAGGTCGCCGTGGTGGCGGATGAGCCTCCCGACCGGCCCCGCCGTGGCGAGGCCGCCGAGAAGCTCCCGGACCGCGTCGCCTCGACCGGCGATCGGTGCCACAGCGTCGTCGTCCGGGAGGTGGTCGAAGATCTGCTCGATCTCGTCGTCGATCGTCGCCGTCAGGATCGCGAGCGCCTCGGGGCTCGCGTCCTCGGGCGCGAACGCCGGATCCTCGGCGTCGGCCGCGAGCGCGGCGTGCATCGCGCCGATCACCCGGCCGAGCCGGTCGAGCGTCGCGAGGAACGGCTCGGGGGACGATTGCAGCTGCTCGCGGGCAAGCTCCCAGCCGTTGCGCGCCCCGCGCAGGTAGCGCTGAACGATCCCGAGGGTCGTCGTCATCGCCTCGCCGGAGTACGTCCACCAGCCTCGGAGCTCGGGGACGTTCGGAAAGCCCGTGCGGGTGAAGAAGCGAAGCAGCTCGAGCTCGGGGTTCACTCCCGGCTCGAGCCGGCGGTAGAGCTTGACGACCACCTCGTCGTCGACGACGACCGACGAGTTCGACTGCTCCACCCCGAGTAGCCGGACAACCGGGATCACGCCTGCGGGCGTGGGCGAGAGCTCCCCGAGCGAGGAGAAGTCGATCGTGCCGAGACTGGAGGGGACGGTGGCCTCGCGCGCCGCGAGCTCGAGGATCCGCGACGCCGCGGCCGGGTCGTGCAGGACGTCGAAGGCGGTCTCGGGCCCCGCACCGGAGGCCGAGCGCGCGAGGAGCTGATAGACGTCGTGGGTGCCGCCCCCGTAGCGAACCTCGAGCAGCAGCCCGACGAGCGATCCGGGGTCGACCGCCAGGTCCGCAAGGTCGAGGACCGTCGTCTCGAGGAGCTCGCGTCCCTTGGCCCCGAACCAGCGTTGTGCCTTGACGAACTCACGGACGTCCGCCTCGGGCATGGCGGCGAACGCCTCGGCTGCCGCGCTCATGTCGCCGGCTCCAGCAGGCGGAGCCAGTAGAAGCCCCGGCCCGCGAACGTGAGCAGGTACGGCAGCTCGCCGATCGACGGGAAGGGCGTGTGCCAGAGCATCTCCTCCGGGACGTAGCCGGCGAAGGCGGAGAGGTCGAGCTCGGCGGGTTGGGGCGAGCGGGACAGATTGTGGGCGCAGACGACGATCTCGCGCTCGTACCGGCGGATGTGCGCGAGGATGCGCTCGTTCTCGGTTCGCAGCGACTCGTAGGTGCCGAGCGCGAACACCGGATGCTCCTTGCGGAGCGCGATGTACCGGTGGACCCAGCGCAGGAGCGAGGTCGGCGTGCGCAGTTGCGCCTCGACGTTGACAGCCTGGAAGCCGAAGACCGGGTCCATCAGCGGCGGCAGGTAGAGCCGCGCGAAGTCGGCGCGCGAGAACCCGCCGTTGCGGTCTCCCGTCCATTGCATCGGCGTGCGGACGCCGTCGCGGTCGCCGAGGTAGACGTTGTCGCCCATCCCGATCTCGTCGCCGTAGTAGATGACGGGGCTCCCCGGCAGCGAGAAGAGGATGGCGGTCAGGAGCTGGATCTCGTCGAGGCCGTTGTCGAGGAGCGGTGCGAGCCGGCGGCGGATGCCGAGGTTGAGCTTCATCCTCGGGTCGGAGGCGTACTCGGCGTACATGTAGTTGCGCTCGTCGTCGGTGACCATCTCCAGCGTCAGCTCGTCGTGGTTGCGCAGGAAGAGGCCCCACTGCGCGTTCTCGGGGATCGTCGGCGTCTGCTCGAGGATGTCGATGATCGGCCGCGCGTCCTCGCGGCGGATGCCGAGGAAGAGGCGGGGCATCACCGGAAACTGGAAGGCCATGTGGCACTCGTCGCCGTCGCCGAAGTAGTCGACGACCTCGGCGGGCCACTGGTTCGCCTCGGCGAGCAGGACGCGGTCGGGGTAGTTCGCGTCGATCTCGGCGCGCACGCGCTTCAGATACTCATGTGTCTCGGGGAGGTTCTCGCAGCTCGTCCCCTCGCGCTCGAACAGGTACGGCACCGCGTCCAGCCTGAAGCCGTCGAGGCCGAGGTCGAGCCAGAATCGGAGCACCGCGAGCATCGCCTCCTGCACCTCGGGGTTGTCGTAGTTGAGGTCGGGCTGGTGCGAGAAGAACCGGTGCCAGTAGTACTGGCCGGCGACCGGGTCCCAGCTCCAGTTCGAGACCTCCGTGTCGACGAAGATGATCCGCGCGTCCTGATAGCGCTCGTCGGTGTCCGACCAGACGTACCAGTCGCGCTTCGGCGAGCCCGGATCGGAGCGCGATTCCTGGAACCACGGGTGGTCGGAGGAGGTGTGGTTCATCACCAGGTCCGCGATCACGCGCATCCCTCGCTGATGGGCTGCGTCGAGCAGCCTGCTCACGTCGTCGACGGTCCCGTAGTCGGGGTGGACCGAGCCGAAGTCGGCGATGTCGTACCCGCCGTCGCGGAGCGGCGAGGGGTACATCGGCAGGAGCCAGATGCAGTCGATCCCGAGCCACTGCAGGTAGTCGAGCTTGTCGGTCAGGCCCCGGAGGTCGCCGCTGCCGTCGTCGTTGCCGTCGAAGAAGCCGCGCAGGTGGATCTCGTAGAACACCGCCCGCTTGAACCAGAGCGGGTCGGCCCCGAACCAGCGCGAGGGCTGAGCGAGATCGTCTTCTTCGGCCACGGGGAGAGTTTGCGTCATCCGGCGGCGGGCGCGCGGACCGGCTGCCGCTGCCCGGCCTGCCCGACGCAGCTGCGCCGACCTGCCCCGGCCCCGGCGCTCGCCCGGTGAGGGCTCGTCGACGTACGCGACGCCGGCGCCGCCTGCCCGATCCGGGTCCATCGTTCTGGGCTTCCCCGATCCGGCGGCGACTAATCCACACTCGAACGGGCGAGAATGCTCTGGCCTTGGGACTTTTTACGGAGTAGGATCGGGCTCGTGGCAGCTGTCACGTTCGAGGGGGTCACGAAGACGTATGCCGACGGGACGACTGCCGTCAACGGTCTCGACCTGGGCATCGCGGACGGCGAGTTCGTCGTCCTCGTCGGGCCGTCGGGGTGTGGCAAGACGACCGCACTCCGGATGGTGGCGGGGCTCGAGGACATCTCGGGCGGGGTGATGCGAATCGGCGACCGCGTCGTCAACCACGTTCCCTCGCGCGACCGCGACATCGCAATGGTCTTCCAGAGCTACGCGCTGTACCCGCACCTGTCGGTCTACGACAACATCGCGTTCGGCCTCAAGGTGAAGAAGGTGCCGAAGGCGGAGATCGAGAAGCGCGTCGAGAATGCGGCGCGGATCCTCGGGCTCGACCCGTTCCTGCAGCGCAAGCCGAAGGCGCTCTCGGGAGGCCAGCGGCAGCGCGTGGCGATGGGCCGGGCGATCGTTCGTGAGCCGGCGGCGTTCCTGATGGACGAGCCGCTCTCGAACCTCGACGCCAAGCTGCGGGTGCAGATGCGGGCAGAGATCGCCGGTTTGCAGCGCGACCTGGGCGTCACCACCCTCTACGTGACCCACGACCAGGTCGAGGCGATGACGATGGGCGACCGCGTCGCGGTCATGCGCAAGGGCGAGCTGCAGCAGGTCGCGGGCCCGCAGGAGCTGTACGACCAGCCGGTCAACCTGTTCGTCGGCGGCTTCATCGGCAGCCCGGCGATGAACATGGTCGAGGCGACGCTCGAGCAGCGAAACGGCGGGTACGTCGCGAGGCTCGGCGAGGAGCCGCTCGCGATCTCAGCCGAGACGATGGCGGCGAGGCCCGGGCTCGCCGGCTACGCGGGCCGCACGGTGATCCTGGGCATCCGGCCCGAGGATCTGGAGGATGCCGCGCTCGTGACGGACGTCCCGGAGGATCGACGGCTACGCGGCACGACCGAGCTGACCGAGGCCCTCGGCTCGGAGATCATGGTTCACTTCGCGATCGAGGCCAGGCCCGCCGTCACCGAGGACGTGCGGGAGCTTGCCGAGGACCTCGGCGACGATCGTGCGGTGACCGAGCTGGCCGAGGGTGACAGGGCGAGCTTCGTCGGTCGCTTCGGCCCCCGTTCGGGGGCCAGGGCGGGCGAGACGCTCGAGGTGGCGGTCGACACACGCTCCCTGCATTTCTTCGATCCCGACTCGGGGCTCGGGATCTATGACGGATCAGCGATGAAAGGAGCCGTACAGTGAAGAAGCACCACGTGCTGAGTGCCGGCATCGTGGCAGTCGTTCTCCCGCTCGTCCTGCTCGGCGCCGCTTCGGGTCGCAGCACGAAAAGCGGAGCGGATGCCAAGGCCGTGACGAAGACTGCAGTCTCGGGCACCGTGACCTTCGACGGTATCTGGACCGGGTCGGAGGCCGCCTCGTTCGGCAAGGTGATCAAGGCCTTCAACAAGGTCTACCCGAACGTCAAGATCAAGTACAACCCGCTCGGCAACAACGTGTCGACGGTGCTCTCGACGGCGATCGCCGGCGGCCACCCACCGGACATGGCGGACATCGCCCAACCCGGATACGTGAAGCAGCTCGTCCAGCAGGGGCACCTGAAGCCGATCACGTACGCAACTCCGACCATCGACGCCAACTTCTCGACCGGCTGGAGGGCGCTCGGCACCTTCAGCGGCAAGCTGTATGCACTCGTCTTCAAGGCGTCGAACAAGTCCCTGCTCTGGTACAACGTGCCCGCCTTCAAGACGGCCGGTGCGAAGCCGCCGAAGACGTGGGCACAGCTGCTCTCGACAGCTCAGAACCTCCTGGCCTCCGGGACACCCGCGTTCTCGATCGGCGGGTCCGACGGGTGGACGCTCACCGACCTGTTCGAGAACATCTACCTGCGCACGTTCGGGCCGACGGCGTACCAGCAGCTGAGCGCACACCAGCTCAAGTGGACCGATCCGACGGTGATCACGGCGCTGACCGAGATGGGCAAGATCATCGGCAACAGCGCGAACATGGCCGGCGGCACGAGCGGCGCGCTGCAGTACGGCTTCAACGACTCGGTGACGAACGCGTTCGGCACGCCGCCGAAGGCCGCGATCGTCTTCGAGGGCGACTTCGTCTCCGGCGTGATCCAGTCATCGACCAAGTCGAAGGCCGGCTCGGGCTACAACGTCGTGCCGTTCCCGACGATCAAGCCGGGGCCCGGCGCGTCCGGGGTCGAGGTCGGCGGTGACCTGTTCGTGACCTTCAACGACACGCCCGCGGTCGAGGCGTTCGTGAAGTTCCTGGCGACGCCGGCCGCGGCGAACGCCTGGGCGGCCGACGGCGGCTTCGCGTCGGGCAACCACAACGTCAACCTGGCGATCTTCCCGACCGCGATCGACAAGGCGAACCAGCTGGCGATGAGCCAGGCGAAGTCGGTCGTGTTCGACATGTCGGACCAGCAGCCCGCCTCGTTCGGTGCGACGACCGGACAGGGGGAATGGGGGATCTTCCAGACGTTCCTGAAGAACCCGGCCAACGTCAAGGGCATCGCCCAGCAGCTCGAGACGGCGGCGACGGCGGCGTACAAGAAGGGGAAGTAGCGCGTTGAGCGCGGGCGGGGTCACGGCGGAGCCGCAGCTGGCGGCGGCTCCGCCCGCATCCGGTGACGGACGCGGCTTCGGCCGGTATCTCGCCGGGGCCGCATTCCTCGTGCCCGCGCTCACCGTGCTCACGGTCTGGGTCGTCTACCCGACCGTCTACACGATCCTCCGCAGCTTCTACGGGCAGAACGGCTACCTCGGGAACTGGGTCGGCCTCGCCAACTACAAGCGGCTCTTCACGACCTCGACGCTCGAGACGGCGATCAAGAACAACGCGATCTGGGTCGCCGTCGTGCCGGCCTTCGTCACCGCGATCGGCCTGCTCTTCGCCGTGCTGATCGAGCGGGTCCGCTGGAAGGTCGCGTTCAAGACGTGCGTCTTCCTGCCGATGGCGATCTCGGCGTTTGCGACAGGCGTCACCTGGCGGATCATGTACCAGCAGGACCCGAATCTCGGCGCCGTCAACGCGCTCACGCGCAGCGTGACGAACGTCTTCAGCCCGCCCGGCGTGCTCTCGCAGGCGTTCCCGTCGACCGCGGCGCTGCAGCAGTCGAGCTCGGGCGGCGCGATGGTGCTCAAGACCCCGCTCACACCGGGAAGCATCGGCCCTCCTCGGGCTGACCGGCATCGCGCCGGCCGACGTGCCGTCCGGCGCCGTCCAGGCTGTGGAGCCGCCGGCGAAGCCCGGTGCGATCGTCGGGACCGTCTGGCGCGACTTCAAGCCGGGCGGCGGCAAGGTCGGCGTGGTCGAGAAGGGAGAGCTCGGGCTGCCGGGCGTGACCGTCCAGCTCCGCTCGGCCGCCGGTAAGGCGGTCCAGTCGACCACGTCGAGCCCCGACGGCTCGTTCGAGTTCTCGGGCCTCTCGCCCGGGAGCTACCGGGCGGCGATCGGCGCGCAGACCTTCTCGAAGCCGTTCGCCGGCTTCGCGTGGCTCGGGCCGAAGCTGATCACGCCGGCGCTCCTGATCGCCTATATCTGGATCTGGGCCGGCTTCGCGATGGTCGTCGTGGCGGCCGGGCTTGCCGCCATGCCGCGAGACGTGCTCGAGGCCGCGCGCACCGACGGGGCGAGCGAGTGGCAGGTCTTCCGCCGGGTCACGGTGCCGCTGCTCGCGCCGGTGCTGATCGTCGTCCTCGTCACGATGGTGATCAACGTCCTCAAGGTCTTCGACCTCGTGATCGCGCTCGCCCCGGAGTCGACCCAGCAGAACGCGAATGTGATCGCGCTCGCGATGTGGCGCACAGCCTTCGGAGGCATCAACGACTTCGGCACCGGCTCGGCGATCGCGGTGTTCCTGTTCGTGCTCGTGGTCCCCGTGCTGATGCTCAACATCCGCCGCTTCAGGATGGACAACGGCTGACATGGCGACCGTCGCAGCATCCGCGGCCGAGATCCCGCGCGTCCACGAGAGCGCCGCCTCGAAGATCCTGCGCTGGCTCGGCAAGGCGCCGGTGCAGATCATCCTGATCGTGCTCGGCCTGCTCTGGCTCGTCCCGACGATCGGCCTCTTTGCGACCTCGATCCTGCCGGCCCAGCAGTTGGCCTCGAAGGGCTGGTGGCAGATCTTCTCGAAGCCGAGCCTCGCCACCTGGTCGAACTACCACGCGCTGATCCACAACCACGGGATGATCTCCGCGTTCAAGACGACGGCCTACATCGCGATCGGCAACACGCTGCTCGTGGTCGTGCTCGGAGCGATGGCCGGCTACGCCTTCGCGTGGCTCGAGTTTCCCGGCCGCGACTGGCTCTTCATCGCGGTGATCGCGCTCCTCGTCGTTCCGTTGCAGATGGCGCTGATCCCGATGTTCCGGCTCTACGACACGTTCAGCCTCTACGGGACGGTCTGGGGCGTGATCTTCTTCCACACCGCGTTCGGGCTGCCCTTCGCGATCTTCCTGCTGCGAAACTTCTTCACCGGGATACCGAAGGACATTCTCGAGTCGGCGCGCATCGACGGCGCGAACGAGTTCGTGATCTTCTTCCGGCTGATCCTGCCGCTCGGCCTCCCGGCGATCGCCTCGCTCGCGATCTTCCAGTTCCTCTGGACGTGGAACGACCTGATCGTGTCGCTCACCTTCGGGGTGCAGCCGATCACGGTCTGGATCTTCGGGCAGCTGCGCGAGTTCGGGACGAGCATCGACGTGATCGCGCCGGCGGCGTTCATCTCGCTCCTCGTCCCGCTCGCCGTCTTCTTCGCGTTCCAGCGCTACTTCGTGCAGGGGCTCCTGGCCGGCTCGGTGAAGTAATGGCGCAGCTCGCGGTCGTCGGGTCAGGCCTCGCGGGTTTCACGGCCTATCAGACGCTGCGCCGGTCAGGGCTCGAGCCTGAGCAGATCGTCGTCTTCGGGACGCAGGAGGACCCGGCGGGCGCCTGGCGCCGCCGGGCCGCGGCTATCCGGCAGCGCGAGATGCGGTCCGAGAGCGACGGTCACTGCTCGCCGACGAGCTTTCCCGGGCTCGCGCTGCGCTCGGCAGCCAGGCGGCGCTCGCCCGGCCCGCTCGTCGCCTCGGTCCTCGACCGGTACCACCCGACCGTCTCCGAGTTTCTCGCCCATGTCGAGGAGCTGCGTGAACGGAGCGGTTGGGACCGGAGCGTCCGCGAGCGGCGGATCGGCAGGATCCGCGCGGTCGCCGGGGGGTTCGAGCTCGACGGTGAAGGGCCCTTTGCGCACGTGCTGGTCGCGCCGGGGCACCCGGGCCCGAACGTGCCGGACGAGCTGCGCGGCGACCCGCGTGTCGTCCACGCCTACGAGCCACACGAGTACGCTCGCACGGTGACGGTGATCGGCGCGGGCCTCGCGGCCGCGACCGAGTGGCTGAACGCACTCGAGGACGGTGCGGAGGTCGTCTCGATCCGGAGGCGCGAGCCGGTGCGACGGCCCCTCAACGTCCCCCGCGAGTACTACTCGCGGCGCGGGCTCGCCTCGTTTCACCGGCTCGGCCACGGGGAGCGCGCCGCACGGCTGAAGGCGCTGCTCGCGCCGTCGTATCCGGCCGGCGCAGCCTGGGACGTTCCGCTTGCGCGCGCAGCCGCCGAGGGCCGCTTCAGGGTCGCGGGCTCGCTGAACGGCAGCGAGCAGGTGATCTGCGCCACCGGATTCCTGCGCGGGTTCCGGCACGACGCGCTGCTCGCCCGGCTCGTCGCCGACCACGGCCTCGAGACGGTCGAGGGCTGGATCGTCCTCGCGCCCGACGCGACCGTTCCCGCGCTCACCGACGGCAAGCGCACCCTCGCGCTCGTGGGTGCGCCGGCGCAATGGGCGTTTCCGGCCGCGGATACGCTCGCCGGCGCCCGGTATGTCGGTCACGGCTTCCTACGGAGGATCGAGTCGTGTCGTATACGTTGAGAGGGCGGATCGAGTCCCGCCTGGCCGCGCTGGTGCCCCTCATCGCCGCCGCCTGCGCGCTCGCTGCGGCGACCCACCACTGGTGGCCGGTCGAGGCTGCCGCCCTCATGGTGGCCGTCGGGCTCGTGCTCGACACGCAGGTCTACGACCGGGTCCTCCTGTACCAGGCCGGCTGGATGGCCGTGCCGCTCGGGGCTCTCGAGCTGCTCCTCCTGCTCGGCATCATGCGGCTCCTGGGGGTCGCGGCGCCGGTCTGGCAGGCCGTCGCGCTCTTCCTCGGCGGGTGGCTCCTCGCCCAGCTCCTCGGCCACGCGGGCTTCCCGCTCGCGCGGCTCGGCTATGCGGAAGAGGGCGGCGAGCTGGGCCGGCTCGGCGGCGCCTCGGCGCTTGCCGCCGGGCTCTTCCTCGCGGGCGCCGGGGCGACTGCATACGCGCTCCGCCCGCCCGTCGTCCATCTCTCCGCGGGCGTACATCAGGGACCGCTCGTGATCACGCGGCGCGAGGTGCTCGTCGGCGAGCCCGGCGCGATCGTCCGCGGCGGGATCATCGTCAAGGCGAACGACGTCCAGATCAAGAACGTGACGGTTGTCGGCGGCGAGAACGGGATCACCGTCGAGAGCGTTCACGGAACCGTCCTCGACGGCGTCTCCGTCTCGGGGGCGAGGCTCGACGGGATCCACGTTCGGCTCGCGGGCATCGTGATCAAGAACTGCACCGTCGACATGCATGGCAATCCGCTCGGCCAGGGGATCGACATCGCCTACAACATGGACATGGGGATGAGCATGGTCGAGGGCTGCACGGTGATCGGCGGCATGGAGGGGATCACGACCCATTCCTCGATGACCGAGATCGTCCACGACCGCGTGAGCGGCACGGAGATGCGGGGGATCTCGGTGACCGAGATGTCGATGGGGACCGTGATGGACAGCAGCGTCAGCGGCGCGCTCGGGATCGGCATCTACTGCAACGACCGCTCGACGTGCATGATCGAGCACAACACGGTCGTCGGCACCCGGCCCGACATTGCGTCGGGCAACCCGACCAGGCGGGGCTTCGGGGTGCTCGCGAGCTTCCAGTCGCAAGCGGATCTTCGCGGGAACCAGCTCTCGACCAATCCGGTCCCGATGGGGGCCGTCATCGACTCGCAGATCCGCGCGACGCATTGAGGCGTCGTCGCGTCTGCCGAAGGAGGAGACATGCCGCACATCGACCTGCCCGAGGGGATCCCCGGGATCCGCAGCGCCTTCGCGTTTCGCCCGGAGACCGCCCGCCCGCTGTGCGACCTGGCCGAGGTGCTCCTCCGCGGCGAGTCCACGCTCAGCAGGGGCGAGCGCGAGCTGATCGCCGCCTATGTCTCGAACCTGAACGAATGCGTGTTCTGCCAGTCCTCGCACAGCGCCTTCGCCGCGGCGCAGCTCGAGGGCGGCATGGACCTCGTCGAGGAGGTGAAGCGCGATCCGGAGCAGGCCCCGATCGGCGACAAGCTCCGGGCACTGCTCGCGATCGCCGCCAGGGTCAGGGTCGACGGCCGTTCCGTGACGGTCGACGATGTCGAGGCCGCCCGGCGCTACGGGGCAACCGACATCGAGATCCACGACACGGTGCTGATCGCCGCCGCCTTCTGCATGTTCAACCGCTACGTCGACGGGCTTGCCACCTGGGCGCCGACCGATCCCGCCCTCTACGAGGAGCGCGCGCGCCTGCTCGTCGAGAACGGCTACCTCGCGCCGGCGTAGCCGGGCCGGCCGTCACCTCGCGCGCCGGCCCGGACACGCAGGGCGAGTAGCTGACAGGCACCGCCCCCGCGGCGCGCGCGATGATGTGGGGGTGGCGATCCGGTGGAACGACCTGCTCGAACGGCTGAGCGACTCGCGCGCCGTCGGACGGCTGCTCGACCGCTCGTCGCCCGCCGCGGGGGTGCTTGCGAGCGTGGTCGTGGTCACTGTCGTGACCGGCCTGATCGCCCTGCTCGAACACTGGATCCCGGTGCTCGGGCTCGGCGAGCTCTACGTGTTCGCGGTGCTCCCGATCGCCGCGGTCTGGGGGCTCGCCTACGCGGTCGGGGTGTCCGTTGCGAGCATGCTCGCCTTCAACTACTTCTTCCTCGAGCCGGTGCATACGCTCACGCTCGCCGACTCGCGCAACTGGTTCGCGCTCATGGTCTTCGTCGTGACGTCGATCGTCGTGTCCGACCTCGCCGCCCGCTCGCGACGGAGGGCGCGCGAGGCCTCGCTGCTGGCGGAGATCGCAAGCTCGCTGCTCGAGCACGGGACCGTCGAGGGGGAGCTCGACCAGATCGCCGAGGAGACGGCGCGGGCGCTTCGCGCCACCGGGGCCGAGATCAGTCTCGGTGCCGAGCCCCGCCCCGGCTACGAGCTGACGGCAGGCGGCCGCCGGGTCGGCACGATCAGGCTCGACGGAGGCAGCGCCGCCGATGCCGGCACGCGCCGGCGGATGCTGCCCGCCCTCGCGTCTCTGCTCGGGGTGGCGATCGACCGCGAACGGCTAGCCCGCGAGGCGGTCGAGGCGGAGGCGCTCCGGCGCGCGGACGGCATGAAGACAGCGCTCCTGCGGTCGGTCAGCCACGACCTGAGGACGCCGCTGATGGCGATCTCGACCTCGGCCGGGGCGCTTGCCAGCCCCGAGCTCGCGATCGACGACGCCGACCGCGCCGAGCTGCTCGCGACGATCCTCGCCGCGTCGGATCGCCTCGACCACCTCGTCGGCAACCTGCTCGACCTGTCCCGCCTCCAGGCCGGCGCAGCCGAGCCCCAGCGCGGCTTGATCGACCTCGACGACCTCGTCGTCGGCGCGCTCGACGAGCTCGGGCCCGAGGCCAGCCGGGTCGACGTGTCGCTGCCCGACGAGCCGCCGGCCGTATCGGTGGACGCGCGACCAGATCCAGCGTGCGGTCGTGAACCTGATCGAGAATGCGCTCAAGTACTCGCCGCCGGGCGAGCACGTGCGCGTTCAGGTCGCGCAGACCGCGTCCGAGGCGGTCATCCGGGTGATCGACCACGGTCCGGGTGTCCCGCCGGGCGAGCGGCAACGGATCTTCGAGCCGTTCCAGCGTGGCGAGCGGTCGGTGGACTCGGCGGGCGCCGGCCTCGGCCTGGCGATCGCGCGGGGCTTCGCCGAGGCGAACGGCGGCCGGCTCTCGGTCGAGTCGCGGCTGGGGCAGGGCGCCACCTTCGTGCTCGCGTTCTCCAGGAAGGGCCGAGACTCCGGCGTCGAGCCGGCGCCCACGGGCATCGGCAGCGCCCGGTGAGCGCGGGCGTGCGCGTGCTCGTCGTCGATGACGAGCCGCAGATCCTGCGGGCGCTGCGCACGAGCCTGCGCGGCGCCGGGTACGAGGTCGACACCGCCGAGACCGCCGAGTCGGCCCTCTCGACCGCGGCGCATGCGGCCGCCGGAGGCAGTGATCCTCGATCTCGTCCTGCCCGACGGCACGGGCATCGAGGTCTGCCGCGAGCTGCGCAAGTGGAGCTCGGCGCCCGTGATCCTCCTCTCGGCCGTCGGCGAGGAGCACGAGAAGATCGCCGCCCTCGATGCCGGCGCCGACGACTACGTGACGAAGCCCGTCGAGCATCGACGAGCTGCTCGCCCGCCTGCGAGCGGTGCTGCGGCGCGCCGCGCCCTCGGGGGAGCCGGTGATCGAGATCGGAGAGCTTACGGTCGACCTCGAGAAGCACTCGGTCACGATGGCCGGCGAAGCCCGTCCATCTCACGCCGCACCAGTTCGAGCTTCTGCGGGTGCTGGCGGCAAACGAGGGCAAGCTGCTGACGCACCGTGCCCTCCTGCAGGAGGTCTGGGGCCCGGGCTACGGCAGCGAGTCGAACCTCCTGCACGTGAACATCTCGCAGCTCCGGCGAAAGATCGAGCCCGACCGGTCGCGGCCGCAGTACCTCTTGACGGAGCCGGGTGCCGGCTACCGGCTCGTCGAGCCCCGCCGCGTAGCCTGCCTGCCCGCGCGGCCCGCTGGTGGCGCCGAGTCGCGGTCTTCAGGGTTTCTTCAGAGCCGCTGCGGCGATCTTCAGACCGCCTTCAGCCGGGCCTTCCTACCGTGACAGCCATGCAAGCCTTCGAGCCGCGGGTGCCGGCCTGCCGGAGCGCCTTCTGATGTACGACCTGGCCGCAACCGCCATCGCGGCCGCCTGCTTCGCGTTCGTGTACCTGCTCCTCTGGGTGCTGGAGCGCGTCTGATGGCTGCCGCCGACATCTTCGGGCTCGTCGTCTCGCTGCTCGTGCTCGCCTATCTCGTCTACGCGCTCTTCCGCGGGCGAGCGGTTCTAGATGAGCGGCCAGGGCATCTCGCAGATCCTCGTCTACTCGCTCGTGCTCGTCGCGCTCGGCTACCCGCTCGGGATCTGGATGGCGCGGATCTACACGGTTCCCCGCGTCGCCGGCCGGTTCTTCGCTGCGCTCGAGAACGGCTTCTGCCGGATCGTCCGCACCGATCCGACCCGCGAGCAGGACTGGAAGAGCTACGGCATGACGGTGCTCGTCTTCAGCATCCTCTTCTGCCTCGTTCTCTACGCGATCCAGCGGCTTCAGGGTCACCTGTTCCTGAACCCGGATCACATGAAGGACGTGCCGTCGCACCTGTCGCTGAACACGGCCGCCAGCTTCATCACGAACACGAACTGGCAGTTCTACGGCGGCGAGTACACGATGTCGTACCTGACGCAGATGGCCGGGCTCGCGGTGCAGAACTTCGTCTCCGCCGCAGTCGGCATCGCCGTGCTCGCCGCCGTGATCCGCGGGATCGCGCGCCGCTCGGCCGACACGATCGGCAACTTCTGGGTCGACCTCTACCGCGACGCTCGTCTACCTCCTGCTGCCGCTCGCGATCGTCGTGACGGTGCTCCTGATCTGGCAGGGCGTGCCGCAGACGCTCAAGGGCCACGCGACCGCGACGACGCTCCAGGGCGCGCAGCAGACGATCGCGCGCGGCCCGGTCGCCTCCCAGATCGCGATCAAGCAGCTCGGGACGAACGGCGGCGGCTTCTACAACTCGAACTCGGCCGTTCCCGTTCGAGAACCCGACCGGCCTCTCGAACTTCATCGAGCTGATCGCGATCCTGCTGATCCCGGCGGCCGAGGTCTTCATGTTCGGGCGGATGGTGCTCGCGCGAAGGCACGCCTGGGCGGTGTTCGCCGCGATGTTCGTCGTCTTCGCGATCGGCGTCGGCGTCAACCTCCCGGCCGAGCAGCACGGCTCGGCGGTGCTGCGCAACTCGGGCGTCAACCTCACGATGAGCAGTAGCCAGAGCGGCGGCAACATGTCCGACAAGGAGGTGCGCTTCGGGCAGGCGGCAACCGCCAACTGGACGGTCGCGACGAGCGACGCCTCGAACGGCTCGGTCAACGGCGGCTTCGACGCGATGACGCCCTGCCGGCGGAGCTGTGCCCCTGGTCAACCTCTTCCTCGGCGAGGTGATCTTCGGCGGCGTCGGCTCCGGCCTCTACGGGATGTTCTTCTACATCATCATCGCGGTCTTCGTCGCCGGGCTGATGGTCGGCCGGACGCCTGAATGGCTCGGGAAGAAGATCGAGGCGCGCGAGATCAAGTACGCGGCGCTCGGCGCGCTCTTCGTGCCCGACGATGGTGCTGACCCTGGCCGCGCTCTCGATCGTGACCAAGACCGGGCTCGCCTCGATCTACAACCCCGGCGCCCACGGCTTCACCGAGACGCTCTACGCCTACGACTCGCAGGTCGAACAACAACGGCAGCGCGTTCGCCGGCTTCGGGCTGACGAACTTCAGCGCCGACTTCGGGACGATCGCGATGCTGCTCGGCCGCTTCGTGCCGATGTTCGCCGCGCTCGCGCTCGGCGGCGCGCTCGCGAAGAAGAAGATCGTGCCGGCCTCGGCCGGGACGTTCCGCACCGACGGCCCGACGTTCGTCGTCCTGCTCGTCGGCGTGATCGCGCTCACCGCCGGCCTGATGATCTTCCCGGCTCTGACCCTCGGCCCGATCGTCGAAGGACTGATGCACTGATGCGCAACGTTCTCAGCTCGGTGATCGCGATCGTCGTCATCACCGCCGTCTTCGGCTTCGTCTACCCGCTCGTGATGACCGGCTTCGCACAGGTGGCGTTCAAGAGCCAGGCGAACGGCAGCCTGATCACCGTCGAATGGCAAGGTCGTCGGCTCGAAGCTCGCCGCGCAGGAGTTCACGAGCCCGAAGTACTTCCACGAGCGGCCGTCGGCGACCTCGCCCGCCTACAACGCCGGCGCGACGACGTTCGCGAACCTCGGGCCGACGAACCAGGAGCTCGCCAAGAACGTCCACGCGGCGGCGGAGGCGATCCTGAAGCTCGAGGGCCCGTACAACCCGGGCCTGACGATCCACGACATCCCGGTCGACGCGGTCACGACCTCCGGCTCGGGGATCGACCCCGAGATCTCGCCCGCCTACGCCGCAGCTGCAGGCGCCGCGCATCGCCGCCGTCCGCCATCTGCCGCTCGCGACCGTGAAGCAGCTGATCTCGAAGCACACGATCGGCCGCTCGTGGGGCTTCTTCGGCGAGCCGGGCGTGAACGTGCTCGAGCTCAACCTCGCACTCGACCGAACGGGAGCGGCAGCTAGATGGCACGCGAGTCGGCAAGCATCTTCTCTCCCGAGATCGTCCGCGGTGCGGTGCGGGACTCGTTCCCGAAGCTCGATCCGCGGCTTCAGCTCAAGAACCCGGTGATGTTCATCGTCGAGCTCGGCAGCGTGATCACGACCGGGATCTTCGTCCTCGACCTCGCCCGCGGCCACACCGACTCGCTCTGGTTCGTCGGCGTGATCGCCTTCTGGCTCTGGCTGACGGTGCTCTTCGCGAACTTCGCCGAGGCGATCGCCGAGGGCCGCGGCAAGGCGCAGGCGAACGCGCTGCGCGCGACTCGCACGACGACGACGGCCCATCGCCGGCTCGAGAGCGGCGCACTCGAGGAGGTGCCCGCGCCCGAGCTGCAGCGCGGCGACCTCGTGCGTCGTGAACGCCGGTGAGGTGATCCCTGCCGACGGCGAGATCATCGAGGGCGTCGGCTCGGTCGACGAGTCGGCGATCACCGGCGAGTCCGCGCCCGTGATCCGTGAGGCCGGCGGCGACCGCTCGGCCGTCACCGGCGGCACGAGGCTGCTCTCCGACCACCTCGTGATCCAGGTCACGCAGGAGCCGGGCAAGTCGTTCCTCGACCGCATGATCGCGCTCGTCGAGGGCGCCGAGCGCCGCAAGACCCCGAACGAGATCGCGCTCAACATCCTGCTCGCCGGCCTCACGATCACCTTCCTGGCCGCCGTCGTCACGCTGAAGCCGTACGCGATCTACGCCGGCACGCCGACCTCGCAGACCGTGCTGATCGCCCTGCTCGTCGCGCTGATCCCGACGACGATCGGCGCGCTCCTCTCGGCGATCGGGATCGCCGGCATGGACCGGCTCGTCCAGCGCAACGTGCTCGCGATGTCCGGCCGCGCGGTCGAGGCCTCGGGCGACGTCGACGTGCTCCTGCTCGACAAGACCGGCACGATCACGCTCGGCAACCGCCAGGCCTCGGAGTTCGTCCCGGTCGACGGCGTCCCGGTGAGCGAGCTCGCCGAGGTCGCGCAGCTCTCCTCGCTCGCCGACGAGACGCCCGAAGGGCCGCTCGATCGTCGTGCTCGCGAAGGAGCAGTACGGCCTGCGCGGCCGCGAGCTCTCCGAGCACGAGGCGACCTTCATCCCCTTCTCGGCCACCACCCGGATGAGCGGCGTCGACTTCGACGGCAAGCAGTACCGCAAGGGAGCCGCCGACGCCGTCAAGCGCTGGGTCGAGGAGCAGGGCGGCAAGATCCCGGCCCGCCTCGACGAGGAGGTCGACAAGATCGCGCGGGCCGGCGGCACGCCGCTCGTCGTCGCCCAGGACAACTTCGTGCTCGGCGTGATCCACCTCAAGGACATCGTCAAGGGCGGCATGCGCGAGCGCTTCGACGAGCTGCGCAGGATGGGCATCCGCACGGTGATGATCACCGGCGACAACCGCGTCACCGCCGCCGTGATCGCCGAGGAGGCGGGCGTCGACGACTTCCTCGCCGAGGCGACGCCCGAGGCGAAGCTGGCGCTGATCAAGGAGGAGCAGGCGAAGGGCCGCATGGTCGCGATGACCGGCGACGGCACGAACGACGCGCCCGCGCTCGCCCAGGCCGACGTCGGCGTCGCGATGAACACCGGCACGTCGGCCGCCAAGGAGGCCGGGAACATGGTCGACCTCGACTCCAACCCGACGAAGCTGATCGAGATCGTCGAGGTCGGCAAGCAGCTGCTGATCACCCGCGGCGCGCTGACCACCTTCTCGATCGCGAACGACGTCGCCAAGTACTTCGCGATCCTGCCGGCGATGTTCGCCTTCACCTACGCGTCGAAGCCGGGCCAGCGCGGGCCGCTGAACTCGCTCAACATCATGCATCTCGGCACGCCGCAGAGCGCGATCGTCTCGGCGATCATCTTCAACGCGCTGATCATCCCGGCCCTGGTCCCGCTTGCGCTGAAGGGCGTCCGCTACCGCGCGATCGGCGCCACCGCGCTGCTGCGGCGGAACCTGCTCATCTACGGGCTCGGCGGCGTGATCCTGCCGTTCGTCGGGATCAAGCTGATCGACCTGCTCGTCCACAACGTCTTCGGCGCCTAGGCCGAGGTCGGGTGCGCGGCCGCTACCGGATCCTGCTCGGAATGGCCGCAGGAGTCGGCAAGACCTACCGGATGCTGCAGGAGGGCCGGCAGGCCCGCAGCGAGGGCGTCGACGTCGTGATCGGCTACCTCGAGCCCCACGACCGGCCCGAGACCGCCGCGCTCGCCGACGGCCTCGAGTCCGTGCCGCACCTGCGCAGCCTGGTCGGGGCGGTCGAGCTGGCCGAGATGGACGTCGACGCCGTGATCCGCCGCGGCCCGGAGCTCGCGCTCGTCGACGAGCTCGCCCACACGAACCTGCCCGAGGCGCGCAACCGGAAGCGCTACGAGGACATCGACGAGATCCTCGAGGCCGGGATCGGCGTCACCTCGACCGTCAACATCCAGCACCTCGAGAGCCTCAACGACGAGGTCTTCGAGCTCACCGGCGTCCGCGTCCGCGAGACGTTCCCCGACCCGATCCTCGACGAGGCCGACGAGGTCGTCCTCGTCGACCTGACGCCGGAGGCGCTCCAGGAGCGGCTCCGCAGCGGCAAGGTCTACCCGGCCGACCGCGTCGACGCGGCGCTCGACAACTTCTTCCGCCTCGACAACCTCGCCGCGCTGCGCGAGCTCGTGCTGCGCGAGCTCGCCGAGGACGTCGAGGCGCGCCGGAACACCGCGGTGCTCGACCCGCTCAGCCAGCAGGCGGTTGCCGAGCGGATCCTCGTCCTCGTCACGCCCGAGCCGCGCTCGCAGCGGATCCTGCGCCGGGCGTTCCGCTCGGGGCAGCGGCTCGGTTCGGAGATCGACGCGTCTGGGTGCGCCGGCCCGGGCAGGAGCTGACCGAGGCCGAGGCGGTCTCGCTCGCCGCGCTGCGGCGGCTCGCGAGCATCCTCGGCGCCCACTTCATCGAGCTCGAGGGCGACAGCCTGCCCGAGGCCGTCAAGAGCTTCGTCGTCGGAGCGCGGCTCGACCTACGTCTTCCTCGGCACGCCCGACGAGTCGCGGCGGACCGAGATCCTGCGCGGCTCGCTCGTCTCGAAGCTCGTCCGCGACCTGCCGGGCGTCGACATCCGCGTCGTCGCCGACCGCGCGCTGCGCGAGGAGACGCGAGCGATGACGCTCGCGGTGATCGCCGCGCTGGTCGCGCTCGTCGTCGTGCTCTCGATCGTCGCCGTCCGGCTGCCGCCGGCCGGCGATTGCGACGGCGCGGCGTGGGGCGGATCCTCGTCCCGTTCACCGGCGGCGCGCTCGACCCGACGGTGCTCGCCGCCGGCGATCCGGATCGCCCGCGCCGAGGAGGCGACGCTCGTCCCGGCCTACCTGATCGTCGTGCCCGCTCGAGCAGCCCGAGGACGCGCCGATGCAGCAGCAGGTCACGATCGCGATGCCGCTGCTCGAGGCGGTCGAGCACGCCGCGCTCCGGGCGGGCGTGCCGGTCGACGCGCGGATCGAGAGCGGCCGCACGCCGATTCACGCGCTGAAGCGGCTCTGGGAGGTCGAGCACTTCGACCGGATCGTCGTGCCGGCGCCCGCCGGCCGCCGGCAGGGCTTCACGCCGAAGGATCTGACCTGGATGCTGACCCACGCGCCGAGCGAGACGCTGATCCTCCGCCCGGATCCGGACCGGACGATCCGCAACGGCGGCTCGAAGCTCGCGCCCGCCGCGAGCTAGAGCGGACCGAAAGGCCGGGCCGATTCTGTTCCCGGCCAGCTACCTTTCACGATGACGGCCGGGCGCTGACCCGGGAAATTTCATCCGTTTCACAGGATCTGCTGCTTTGGTGTGAGAGATCCAGGTGCGACGACGAGCAGGAGGCTCAATCAATGGCTGACGAGAGGACCCGTCTCACTGCCGAGGACAAGGAGCACCTGGCGAAGCTCGAGGAGGCGCTGTTCGAGATCCGGCGCGTGATCGCGGGCCAGGAAGGGATGCTCGAGCGGCTGCTGGTCTGCCTGCTCGCCGGCGGGCATCTGCTGATCGAGGGCGTGCCGGGCCTCGCGAAGACGCTCGCGATCAAGTCGACGGCGTCGGTGCTCGGCGGCACCTTCTCGCGGATCCAGTTCACGCCCGACCTCGTCCCGAGCGACCTCGTCGGCACGCGGATCTTCCGTCCCGACAAGCACGAGTTCGACACGGAGCTCGGCCCGGTCTTCTGCAACTTCCTGCTCGCCGACGAGATCAACCGCGCCCCGGCCAAGGTGCAGTCGGCGCTGCTCGAGGTGATGCAGGAGCGGCAGGTGACGATCGGCCACACCACGCACATCGTGCCCGATCCGTTCCTCGTGCTCGCGACGCAGAACCCGATCGAGTCCGAGGGCACCTACCCGCTGCCCGAGGCGCAGGTCGACCGCTTCATGCTCAAGGTGCTCGTCGACTATCCCGCCCACGACGAGGAGCTGACGGTCGTCGTCGCGCTCGCTCGAGCCGGCGCCGTGAAGCTCTAGCCGGTGCTCTCGATCGACGAGCTGAAGGCGCTGCAGGCGATGGTCGGGCAAGGTCTTCGTCGATCCGGCGCTCGTGAGCTGGGTCGTCGACCTCGCGACCGCGACGCGCAAGCCGGCCGAGGCCGGGCTCGACGCGATCGCTCCGTACATCTCGTACGGCGCGAGCCCGCGCGGGCCGATCAGCGTCATCGCGGCCGCCCGCGCGCTCGCGGTGCTCCGGCAGCGCGACTACGTGCTGCCGGCCGACGTCGAGGCGGTCGTGCGCGACGCCTTCCGCCACCGGCTCGTCCTCTCGTACCAGGCGCTCGCGGAAGAGGTCTCCGCCGACCAGGTGCTCGACCAGGTGCTCGCCGCGATCGCAGCCGCCCCAGATCGACCTCGGCCGTCCCGCCGCCGCGGTGGCGTGAAGGGGCTCGTCGCCGCCGCCGGCCGGGAGCGGACGCCCGCACGGCCCGGGCCCGGGCCGGTCACCGCCGAGAGCCTCGAGGCGCTCGAGCTCGCGATCGGCCGCCGGGTCGACGGGCTGCTGGCCGGCGACTACCGCTCGGCGTTCGCCGGCGTCGGGACCGAGCTCTACCAGGTGCGGCCCTACGAGGCCGGCGACGACGTGCGCCGGATCGACTGGAACGTCACCGCGCGCACCGGCCAGACCCACGTCCGCGTCGAGCTGGCCGAGCGCGTCCTCGTCACCTGGCTCGTCTTCGACTCCTCGGCGTCGATGGCGTTCGGCACGGCCGAGCGGCGCAAGGCCGACGTCGCCGAGGGCGTCGCGCTCGCGATCGGGCACGCGGCGACACGGCGCGGCAACCGGCTCGGCCTCGTCGCGTTCGGCGCCGACGACCCGCGCTGGCGCCGGCCGCGCCAGGGCCGTCGCGGCCTGCTGCTGACGCTCGCGGCGCTCCGCGAGGACCCGGCCGGCGCAGGCGGCCTCGCCGAGGCGCTCGCGCTGCTCGACGGCCTCGCCCTCCAGCGCTCGCTCGTCGTGATCGTCTCCGACTTCCGCGGGCCGATCGACTGGCGCCCGGCGCTGCTTCGGGTCGCCGGGCGCCATCCGACGCTCGCGATCGAGATCCGCGACCCGCGCGAGCAGGAGCTCGCCGACGTCGGCGAGCTGCGCCTGGTCGACCCCGAGACCGGCCGCCAGCTGCGCGTCGACACGAGCGACCGCGGTCTGCGCGAGCGCTTCGCCGAGGCGGCCGCCGAGGAGCGGCGCGGCCTCGTCCGGATGCTCTCCGCGGCCGGCGTGCGCCACGTCGCGCTCTCGACCGAGGGCGACTGGCTGCGCCAGCTCGCCGCCTTCCTGAAGCAGAGCGACCTCCGGTGATCGGGCTTCATCTTCGGCTTCAAGTCGCCCGAGCTGCTGCTCTTCCTGCTGCTCGTGCCGGCCGCGATCGCGCTGTACGTCTGGCTCGAGCGGCGGCGGGAGAAGCGCGCCGCGAACTGGTCGGCCCCGGCGCTGCTCCCGAACATGGTCGTCGGGTCGCCGGGCAGCTCCGCTACGTCCCGGCGATCGTCTTCGCGGTCGCGCTCACGCTGCTGCTCGTCGGGTTCGCGCGGCCCGAGGCGAAGTTCAAGCAGGCGAAGGACGGCGCGACGGTCGTGCTGATGGTCGACGTCTCGGGCTCGATGGCGGCGAACGACGTCAAGCCGACCCGCCTGCTCGCCGCCGACGCTGGCGCTGGCGAACTTCGTCAAGAAGCTCCCGTCGCGCTACCGCGTCGCGCTGATCACCTTCTCGAACCGCATCGCGGTCAAGGTGCCGCCGACCTACGACCGGAACGCGCTGATCAACGGCCTGCCGAAGCAGACCGAGCTCGAGGGCACGGCGCTCGGCGACGCGCTCGCCGAGGCGGTCACGGTCGCGAAGAAGGCGGTCGGGCCGAGCAAGCCCGGCAAGCCCCACCCGCCGGCGACGATCCTGCTCGTCTCGGACGGCGGCCAGAACGCCGGGCGGACGTCGCCCACCGCGGCCGCGAAGGCCGCGCTCAAGGCGGCGATCCCGGTCTCGACCGTCTCGCTCGGCACGGCCGGCGGCGTCGTCCACCAGAAGATTCCGCTCGGCGCGGGTGGAAAGACCTTCCCGCTCGTGCAGCAGGTGCCCGGTCGAGCCCGCGACGCTGAAGGCGGTCGCGAAGGCGAGCGGCGGCAGGTTCTACGCGGCGAACTCCGCGAACCAGCTCGACCAGGTCTACAAGGACCTCGGCTCGCGGCTCGTCTACAGCAAGCAGTTCCGCGAGATCACGGTCGCGCGTGACGCTGGCCGCGCTCGTGCTGATCCTCGTCGGCGCCGGGCTGTCGGCGTGCTGGTTCCGGAGGCTCGTGTGAACGCGGCCCGGCTCGCGCTCGTCGCGCTCCTCGCCGCACTCGCGGTCGCGGCCGTCCCCGGCGGGGCCGGCGCCGCCAACGAGTGCAACGGGATCCCGCGCTGCATCCCGGTCGAAGGGCCGTGGGTCGCCGTGCCCGCCCACGGCGAGGCCGTCTTCGTGCTCTCGTGCCCCGGCGGGAACGGCGTCGTGGCGGGCACCGACGGCCTCGGCAGCTCGCTCGACGTCCGCGCGACGTTCGACGGGATCCTCGGCAGCCCCGTCGCCTTCGGCAGGACGACGCACACGGCGGCGCTCTTCCGCGCGCGTCTCCGCCCACCACCGGGCCGGGGCGTTCAAGCCGTTCATCGGCTGCATCCCGGCCCCGTCGGCGGTCCGGAACACGATCGCGGCCCAGGCCACGCCGATCGGGCCGCCGCTCGACTACGTGTCGAGGATCGTGAAGTTGAACCCGGGCTTCCAGCGGGTCATCACGCTTGCCTGTCCCGCCGGCGAGTCGCTCGTCGACAGCTGGAGCGCCACCGCGTTCGACACGCCGCGGCCGCCGCCGCTCGGGATCGCGAGCGCGATCGCGGTCCACGCGCGCGTGGTCGGCAAGAGCGCTCAGCTCGCGGTCACCGCCAGTGAGGCGCTGCCGAAGGGCATTCGCGCCGAGGTGCAGGTCGGCGTCAGGTGCGCCTCCTGATGAGCTTCGGCTCGCCCCTCTTCCTGCTCGCGCTCCTCGTCGTCCCGCTCGCGCTCGTCCTCGCGATCGTGGCCGACCGCCGGAAGGCCCGCTTCCCGGTCACGTTCACGAACCTCGGCGTGCTCGCGGGGATCGCACCGGCGCGCCGTCACGTCTGGAAGCGGGTCATCCCGACCGCGCTGCTTGCGCTCGCCCTGGTCTTCACCGCCGGAGCGCTCGCCCATCCGCGCGTGCACCTCTCGCAGCCCGACCAGAACGCGACGATCGTGCTGCTCGTCGATGTCTCCGGCTCGATGCGCGCCAACGATGTCGAGCCGACGCGGCTCGACGCCGCCGTCAACGCGATGCGGACGTTCCTCGACCGGCTCCCGAAGCAGTTCAAGGTCGGGCTCGTCGCGTTCAGCTCCGAGCCGGAGCCGCTGATCTCGCCCGACGTCGAACCGCGACAGCCTGCGCGAGTCGATCTCACTGCTCGAGCCGGAGGCCGGCACGGCTGTCGGCGACGGGATCGGCGTGGCGGTCAAGATGCGTCACCTCCTCGCTGCGCCAGGCGGGCTATGTCCGCAAGCCCGGTCAGGAGGCGCCCGGGGCGATCGTCCTGCTCTCCGACGGCGCCCAGAACCGCGGCCTCCTGCAGCCGGTCCAGGCTGCGAAGCTGGCCAAGAACGCCGGCATTCGCATCTACCCGGTGTCGCTCGGCACCCCGAACGGCAAGGTGACGTTCGGCTTCGGCGCGTTCACGAACTCGGTGCCCGTGCCGCCCGACCCGGTGACGATGGGGCAGATCGCCGCGGTCAGCGGCGGGAAGGCCTACACCGCCCAGACCGCCTCGAGCGTCGTCCAGATCTACAAGACGCTCGGCTCGAGCATCGGGCGTACCAACAAGCGCGTCGAGATCGCGGCGTGGTTCGCCGCGATCGCAGCCGGGCTGCTCGCCGTCGCGGTGATTGCGAGCCGGCTGCTCGAGGGCCGGATCCCGTAGGCGTGACCGCCCCGGCGCTGCTGCACCTCTCGCTCGTCGCCGGGGGCGAGCTCTGGGCCGAGGACGGCGTCCGGATCGGCCGGGTCGACGATCTGATCGTGCGGCTCGGCGACGACGAGTACCCGCCCGTGACCGGACTGCTCGCGACCGTCGCCGGCCGGCAGGTGTTCGTGCCGGCCGAGGTCGTCACGCAGATCGAGCAGGGGCGGACGACGCTTCGTACGGCACGGCTCGACCTTCGCCCGTTCGAGCGGCGGCCCCAGGAGGTCCTGCTTGCCAAGGACGTGCTCGACCGCCAGCTGATCAATGTCGACGGCGCTCGGCTCGTGCGCTCGAACGAGATCGAGCTCGCGCGGCTCGACGGCTGGTACCGGGTGGTGGGCGTCGACGTGGGGCTGCGGGGATTCGCCCGCAGGCTCCTGCCGCGCGCCGTAGCGGGCGGCGTCGGGACGTCCAGCTTCCTCGACTGGGCGAGCGTCGAGCCCTTCACCGGCCACGTCCCGACCGTTCGGCTCCGGATCCCCCACCCGCGGCTTGCGAGGCTCCACCCGGCGCAACTCGCCGATCTCGTCGAGGCCGCATCGCGCAGCGAGGGCGGCGAGATCATCGACGCGGTGGGCGAGAACCCCGACCTCGAGGCAGATGTCTTCGAGGAGCTCGAGTCGTTCCACCAGCTCGAGTTCCTCGAGGGGCGCTCGGACGCCGAGGTCGCAGAGCTCGTCGCCCGCATGGAGGCCGACGACGCCGCCGACCTCGTCCGGGCCTTGCCCGAGGAGCGCCGCGAGCCGGTGCTCGACGACCTTCCCCGGGTGCAGTCCCGACGGGTGCGGGCGCTGCTCGGATACGACCCGGCGACGGCCGGCGGGCTGATGAGCCTCGACTTCGCCTGCGTGTACGAGCAGGCGAGCGTTGCGGAGGCCCTCGAACGGGTCAGGCGCGCGCCGATTCCCGCCGACGCGCTTGCCTGGGTCTTCGTGATGAACTCGCGCAAGCGTCTCACGGGTGCAATCGCGCTCGCCGACCTCGTCCGCTCGGACCCCTCGTCGCTCGTCGGGGACGTGGCGAGCCTTCCGCAGCGTGTTCGTGCGGACGCCGACCTCGAGGAGGTCGCGCGGCTGATGACCGACTACGACCTGACCGTCGTCGCCGTGACCGACGACGAGGAGCGGCTCGTCGGCGTGATCACGGTCGACGACGTGCTCGAGCTCGTGCTGCCGAGGGGCTGGCGCCGCCGGTACGGCCTGCTCGGCGACGACTGATCTCGACCCACTGTCGCACGCCGGCGACGGCTGGCGGGCTCGTCGGGGTGTGACTCAGAGGTCGAGGCCGAGCTCGCGCAGCGCGAGGAAGACCGCCTCGCTGAAGGTCGGGTACGGCTGGATGACGTCGAGCAGCACCTCGATGGTGGTCTCGGCGCGGATCGCGAGCGTGAGCTGCTGCAGCCACTCGCCCGCCTCGGGCCCGACCGCCACGGCGCCCGTCAGGACCCGACGCTCCGGGTCGGCTGCGACCTTGACGAAGCCCCTGCGCTTCGGCCGCTCGTAGGTCGAGAGACGCGGTGTCGAGGTGAGCTGCCAGGTGCCGGTCTTGCCGCCGGCGAGCGTCCCGACCGTCGCGACCTGCGGGTCGGTGAAGATCGTGCCCGGGATCGCGCGGTAGTCGGCGCGGGTCTCGCGGCCCGCGATGTCGTAGGCGGCAATGCGGGCGTGGTACTTGCCGACGTGCGTGAACAGGGCGATGCCGGTCACGTCGCCGATCGCCCACACGTTCTCCGCCGCGCGCAGCCGCTCGTCGACCTCGATGCCGCTGTGGCCGATCGACAGGCCGAGCGGATCGAGCCCGGCCACATTCGGCGTTCGGCCGGTGGCGACGAGGATCCGCGTAAAGGGGAGGCGGGTGCCGTCGGCGAGCACCGCTGCGCCGTCCTCGATCTGCTCGACCTCCGCGGCCAGTGTGATCTCGACGCCGTCCTCGCGGAGCCCCTCCTGGACGAGGGCGGCCGCCTCCGCGTCGACGTGCCTGAGGAGGCGGTCGCCGGACTCGACGAGCCGCACCTCCGAGCCGACACGGGCGAAGAACTGCGCGAGCTCGCAGCCGACAGGGCCGCCGCCGAGGACAAGGAGCGAGGACGGCACCTCGAGCGTCTCCGTCGCCTCGATGTTCGTCCAGTACTCGGTCCGGTCGAGGCCGGGGATCGGTGGGATCGCCGCAGACGAGCCGGTTGCGATCACGAGCCGGTCGTACTCGAGCTCGCTCCCGTCGACGGCGACGACGCCTGGCCGGGCGACTGCCGCCTCGCCGCGGACGAGCTCGCAGCGCTGGTCCGCGAGCCACTGAACCTGTGAGGAGTCGTCTCGCTCCGCGACGAGGTCACGCCAGCCGAAGACCCCGACCGGGTCCAGCCTCGCCGGCTCGACCCCGGGCGCCCGCCGCGACTCGGCGACGATCTGCGGCCCGCGGAGCATGGTCTTCGTCGGCATGCACGCCCAGTAGGAGCACTCGCCGCCGACCAGCCGGCGCTCGACGAGCGTGAGCTCGACGGCGGCGTCGAGCCGGCGGAGGGCTCCGACGAAGTGCTCGCCGGTCGACCCTCCACCGAGAACGACGACACGCAATGGATCAGGCGAGCTTGTTCGCCGTCAGGAAGGCCTTGGCCACTGCGGCGGGGGACTGCTTGTCGACCTCGACCGCCTTGTTCATGGCGAGGATCGCCGGCAACGTCAGCTTCGAGGAGACGGCGTTGACCGTGCTCGCGAACGTCGGCCCGGCCGCCTTCGCGACCGACGCGGTCACGATCGGAGCCACGTTCTGGAAGCCGGTGATGTGCTTGGGATCGGTGAGCACCGTGTACTTCGACGGCGGGCTGAGCGGTGGGTCGGTCGAGAACACGTCGGCCGCGAGGACCGTTCCCGAGTCGAGCGCCGCGTAGGGTGAGATGCTTCCCACCGAGGCGAAGGTCGCGTTCTTGAGCCCGTACTGCTTCGTGTACCCGACGAAGCACGTGTTCCGCGTCTGGCACTCCGGGAAGCCCCCGAGCTTGAACGCCCCGACCTTCTTCAGGTCGGAGATCGTGTGCAGCCCGTACTTCTTCGCCGTCGCGTTCGTCACCGCGAGCACGTCGGTGTCGTAGAACGGCGTCGGGTTGAGCACGGTGTAGCCCTTGGCGGCCTCGAGCGACTTTGCGAGCTTGTAGGTCGCCGCGGCCGTCTTCGGCGAGTTGGCGTGATGGAAGACGTCCTGGACGATCACGCCCGTGTACTCGGGGTAGAAGTCGATCTTGCCGCTTGTGAGCGCGCTCTGGACGATCTCCGTCGAGCCGATGTTCTCCTTGTAGGAGACGTTGAAGCCCTTGGCCTCGAGCGCCTGCTTGTACAGCTCTCCGAGGATGTACTCCTCGGGGAAGTTCTTCGTGCCGATGACGATCGTGGGCGTTGCGTGCGTGGCAGGCCGGGCGGTCCCGGCCAGTCCACCTAGGACGATCGCGATTCCGAGCGAGATCGTGAACGCCGCCCGGGCAGCGCGCCTTCTGTGTTTCCTGATCACATCCCCTCCTCGTTGTCGGTTCCAATTGCCGCGTGCACCCTAACCACCCGTATACCTCGCGGCGTGACAATTCTTTGTAACGCAATGAGCGCGAGCCAAACTCCCGCCGATAGCGCCATCACGCACAGCGACGCCCCGACGACCCCCGAGAGCTGGTAGGTCGCCTGGTTCGCGATGATGTCGCCGAGGCCGCCGCCGCCTGCGTAAGCGGCGATGGGCGCAGTCGCCACCACCGTGACGGCGGCGACCCGGATCCCGATGTAGAGGAGCGGCAACGCCAGCGGAAGCTCGATGCGGGTGAGGATGCCGCGGCCGGAGAAGCCCATGCCACGTGCGGCCTCGACGGCGTCGTGGTCGACGCCCTCGACCCCCAGATAGGCGTTCGTCAGGATCGGGCCGATCGCGAGCACCGCGAGCGCGACCATGTTGTTCTCGAAGCCAAGCCCGAGCACGGTCAGGAAGACCGCGATGAGAAAGATGCTCGGGAGCGCGCGGCCGACGATCGAGGTGCCGATCGCAAACCCGGAGCCGCGATGAAGGTGGCCGAGAACGATCCCGAGCGGCAAGGCGACGACCAGGGCGATACCCAGTGCGGCGCCCGAGAGCTCGAGCTGCTCGATCGCCTTCGTGATGAGAAGGTGCGGGTTCTCGGCGATGAAACGAAGCGCCTGAGCGAATGTATGCGCGTTGGCCGCATCGAAGATCATCGGGCAGCGGCCCTCGACCATGGGGTGACGACCCGGCGAAGGACGACCAGGGCCCCGTCGCAAAGAAGCGCGAGCGCCACGGCGAGCGCACCCGCAGAGTAGATCTCGGTCTTGAACGGGGTCGGCAGCTCGATCGCGTAGAAGATCGGGAAACCGAGCCCCTTCTCCGAGATCGTCGCCGCAATCGTTGCGATCGCGATCGTCGAGACGACGGCGATCCGCAGCCCGCCGATCATCGCCGGGAGGGCCAGCGGCAGCTCGACGCGGGCGAGGGTCTGGTTCCTCGTCAGCCCCATGCCGCGGGCCGCCTCGAGCACCTCGGGCGGTGTCGCGTCGAGCCCCGCAACGAAGTTCGGGAACAGGATCACGAGCGTGTAGGCGACAAGAGGGATCTCGAGAGTCGCGGTCGTGTAGCCGGTGAACGGCACGAGGATCTGGAAGAGCGCGATGCTCGGAACCGTGTAGACGAGCGCGGCGACGATCGAGATCGGCTGCTCGCTCCGCCGCCGCCGGTGGGCGAAGAGCGCCAGCCCGAAAGCGAGCACGGAGCCGATCGAGACCGCGATCGCTGTGAGCTCGATGTGCTGGACGAGCGCGGGCTGGAGCGTGTTGCCCCAGTGCTCCTTGACCCAGTCCCAGCAGAAGACGTTGTCGCCCGTGACGCACGAGCTGCCCTGCCCGAAGTTGGGGATGACCGGCCCGGCCGCGATCATCGCAGCAGATCGGCGGCGTGGGCGAGGGTGAGCACGCCGAGATCGTTGCCGTCATCGCCCACGACCACCAGCTGATCGGCGCCGCTCTCGATGAGCAGCGAAACGGCATTCCTGACGGTGATCGAGCCGGGAGCCTCCACGGGAGGCCGGCCAGCGCCGGGGAGAGGGTCGAGGTCGACGTCGGCGAGCCTGCGCAGAGCGAGCCTGCGCAGCGCGCGGTCCTCGCCGATGAACTGAGCCACGAACTCGTCGGCAGGGTGGGCGAGGATCGTGTCCGGGGTGTCGTACTGCACGAGCACGCCGCCCTCGCGGAGAATCGCGATCCGGTCGCCCATCGTGATCGCCTCGTCGATGTCGTGGGTGACGAAGATCACCGTCTTCGCGACCTCCCGGTGAAGCCTCCGCATCTCCTCCTGGAGCCGGGCCCGGGTGACCGGGTCGAGGGCCCCGAACGGCTCGTCCATCAGGAGGACCGGCGGGTCGGCGGCGAGCGCACGTGCGAGCCCGACGCGCTGGCGCTGTCCGCCCGAGAGCTGTGCCGGGTAGCGCCTCCCGTCGGCCTGCTCGAGGCCGACCAGGTCGAGCAGCTCGGCAGTACGCTCGCTGGTCCTCGCCTTCGTCCAGCCGAGCAGCCGGGGCACCGTCGCGATGTTCTCACCGATGGTCATGTGTGGGAACAGGCCGACCTGCTGGATCACGTAGCCGATGCCGCGGCGGAGCTCGACGGCAGGCAGCTCCTTGATGCTCCGTCCGTCGATGCGAATGTCGCCCTCGTCGAACGGGATCAGCTTGTTGACGAGCTTGAGGGCGGTCGTCTTGCCGCCCCCCGAGGGGCCGACGAGAACGCAGAAGCACCCAGCGGGAATCGTGAACGAGAGGTCGCTGAGCGCCGCACCGTCGCGGCCCGCGTACCGCTTCGTCACCCGGTCGAAGACGATCTCGGCGGCGCCGCTGCTCACTCGGGCCTCGCGGGGCGGTTGCGAATGCCGGCGAGCCCGGTGACGCCGCCGGCTGCGACGAGCACGGCGGTGAACGCCATTGCCGTCCGGTAGCCGGCCTCGTCGAGCGTGCTCGTACCACCGGCGCCGGCGGCCGCGGCGCCGACCACGGCGATGCCGAGCAGGCCCGCGACGCGGGCGATCGCATTGTTGACGCCGGAGGCGATGCCGGCGTTGCTCGGGCCGGCGTCTGCGAGCACGGTCGAGGTCAGCGGCGCCACGATCATCGACAGACCGAAGGCGAACAGAAGGAGCGGCGGCAGGAGCTCCGTCCAGTAGTCGAACCCCGGCTCGAGCATGCGCAGCCACAGGCAGCCGGCGGCGCAGATGAGCGGCCCGACGCCCATGAACCACCGCGGCCCGAGCCGCATCGAGAGCCGGCCGAAGCGGCCCGAGAGCGCGAACATGACCACGGTGATCGGCAGTGTCGCCAATCCACTGCGAAGCGGGGAGTACCCGGCCACCTGCTGCAGGAAGAGCACGAGGAAGAACGTGAGCGTCGAGAGCCCCGCGTAGACGCTCAGCGTCTCGAGGTTCGCGAAGGTGAAGTTGCGGAGGCGGAAGAGCCCGAGCGGCAGCATCGGCGCCCTCGTGCGGAGCTCCCAGGCGATGAACAGCGCGAAGAGCGCGATGCCGCCGACCAGGGAGACGAGGATGAGTGGGCTGCCGAAGCCCCGGCTCGGGCCCTCGATCAGCGCGTAGACCGGCCCGGCGAGCCCGAGAGCGCAGAGGACGCCGCCGACCACGTCGACGGGGGCATGCTTCCCGGTACGGGTATCGCCCTTCAGCGCGACCATGATCAGCAGGGCGGCCGCCGCGACGAGCGGGACGTTCACGAGGAAGATCGCGCGCCAGGAGACCGCGGTCACGAGCCACCCGCCGACGACCGGCCCGACGACGAAGGCGATCCCGGTCCACGCCGTCCACGAGCCGATCGCCGCGCCGCGCTCCTCGCCGCTGAACACGACGGTTATCGTCGCGAGCGCGGCCGGTGTCAGCAATGCTCCGGCGACTCCCTGCAACGCCCGTGCCGCGATCAGCGAGTCGCCGCTCCACGCGGCGGCGCAGAGGATCGAGGTGATCCCGAACGAGCCGACGCCGATCAGGAACACGCGCTTGCCGCCGTAGAGGTCGCCGAGCGAGCCGCCGACGAGGATCAACGAGCCGAGCGTGAGCAGGTAGGCGTCGACCACCCACTGCTGCAGCGCGAGGCCGCCGCCGAAGTCGTTCTGGATGGCGGGCAACGCGACGTTGACGACCGTCGAGTCGACGAACACGATCGTCGACCCGAGAATGCAGGCGACGAGCGTCAAGCGCTTGCGCGTCTGCTCGCTCAGATCGCCGATACTAGTGCCGCTCCGCACGGTGCCCGAAACGCGCAGAAGGAGGTTCGTATGCCCGGCTACACGATCAAGTCGCTCGAGGAGGTGCCCGACGTGCTGGGTGACTACCCCGGCGAGATGCGGATGTTGACGAGCGACCTCGGTGCCGAGCAGGTCGCGCTCACCTACCGACGCATGCCTCAGCACACGGGTGGGAAGGGCTCCTACGGTCACAACCACAAGACCCAGGAGGAGCTCTACCTGGTCGTCTCGGGCAAGCTCCAGTTCAAGCTCGGCGACGAGGTGATCGAGTGCGGCCGCGGCACGGCGATCCGGGTCGCACCCGAGGTGGTGCGGTCGGTCTGGAACGACGAGCCCGAGGACGCGGAGCTGGTGATCGTCTCGAGGCGGATCGACGACCCGCGCGGGGATACCGAGCACACCCCGGACTTCTGGCCAGGGTGAGCCGCTGAGATCGCTGCTCGCAGCGCTCGTCGGGGTCGCGGCGCTCGGCCCGGTCGGCCCGGTCGGCCCGGCGGCGACCGCCGCCGGCGGCTCGTTCGCCTCGAGCGATCCTCTGCTCGGCCGGATCTGGGCGGCATCGGTGAAGACGGCGACCGACATGGTGGCGCCGGGACCGCTCACGACCGACGCGGAGGGCCGCCCGTGCGCGATCGCGCTTCCGCAGGTGCTCCTGGACGGCTTCGTCCGCGACCGCTGCCCGTATGTCGGCGACCAGGCCGTCAGCGGCCTGACGCTGCTCGTCTCGACGCCGTCGGCGGCGCCGTTGCTGAGGAACATGATCCTCTGGTACGCCGGTGCACAGCATGGCGACGGCTCGATTCCGGCCAGCCCCTACATGGACGGCGGGCTGACCCTCGTCGACTACAACGCCTACTGGGTCGAGGATGTCTACGACTACGTCCTCTACACCGGCGACCTCGCGCTCGCTCGCCAGGTCTGGCCGAACCTCGAGCAGTTGCTGAACACCTGGTACCCGGCGCAGATCGGTCCCGACGGGCTGCTCGTCGACAACTACGGCGCGCTCGATTACGCATACATCCCGCGGACCGGTACCACCGTTGCCTACTACAACGCAGGGTATGTGCGGGCCCTTCGGCTCGCCGCTTCGCTGGCGACCTGGGTCGGCCAACCCGCCGAGGCCGCTGCCTGGACGGCGCGCATCGGCCCGATCGCCGCCGCCTTCGGCCCGGCGTTCTGGGATTCCTCGGTCGGTGCATACC
Organism: uncultured Actinomycetota bacterium; assembly: GCA_963743675.1. Taxonomy (GTDB): domain Bacteria; phylum Actinomycetota; class Thermoleophilia; order Gaiellales; family Gaiellaceae; genus PALSA-600. Next base: position 222,164 of record CAVURE010000017.1, on the reverse strand, counting down.
GGGATGCGACCGTCGGGCAGGTCGTGCATCCGGAGGACGGGAACGTCTTCGCAGTCCTTGCCGGGCTCGCCTCTCCGGCCCAGGCGCACTCGGCGCTGAACTATCTCGGCGCCCATCTCTGGCGGCCCTACGGCGCGGCGATCGCCGACAACGACGTGTGGGACGGCTTCCCGTGGGGCGACTATGCCGACATGCGCGTCTATCCGTTCATCTCGTACTTCGAGGTGATCGCCCGCTACCAGAGCGGGTTCGACCCCTCGGCGCTGGCGTTGATCCGGCGCGAGTGGGGCTACATGCTCGCGAACGGGCCGAAGTCGACGATGTGGGAGACGATCGGCGCCTTCGGCGGGCCGCCCGTCGACTCGACGCCGTCGTTCGACCACGGCTGGTCGAGCGGCGCCGCGCCGGCGCTGACGAACTACGCGCTCGGCGTGCAGCCGGCCTCGCCGGGGTTCGGCTCGTACGTCGCCGAGCCCCACCCGGCCGATCTCCGCTGGGCGAGGGGCACGGTGCCGACGCCGCACGGCACGATCGCCTTCGGCTGGGCCTACGCGGGCGGGAAGCTGACCGCGAAGGTCACCGCGCCGGTCGGCGGGAAGATCGTCCTTCCCGCGGACGGCGCTGCGCAGCTCGACGGCAAGCCGATCCCGAGACAGCGAGGGCTGACGGTCGTGAAGGTCGGGCCGGGCTCGCACACGCTCGCGGTCGCGACGGGGTAGCGCCGGGGCTATTTGCGTCGGACAAGAGCGGCCGGGCGCCGTGGAAGCCGCCCGGCCTCGACGCCGCCGCAAAGAGGGCGCAAAGAGGGCGCAAAGAGGTTCCTTCCTAACGTGCCACTCGACAACCAATCGAAAAGGAGAACAGGCATGAAGGTCAAGCTGCTCGGACTCGCGGTCGTCGCCGCCCTCGCGGCGGCCGCGCCGTCGCTCGGCAAGGGCCCGCCGCTCGTGGCCAAGGTGATCGCCGTTGGGAAGATGCAAGCGACGACGATCCAGGCCCAGACGGGGATGACGATCCTCGAGTCCTACCGGCTCGCGCCCGGCGGAAGCTTCGGCTGGCACGTCCACGGCGCGCCGGTCGCGGTCGTCGTCGCCTCGGGGACGCTGACTGTCTTCGACCCGACGGTCGGCAACTGCAAGCCCTTCAGGGTCTCGAGGGGCATGTCGTTCGTCGAGCCCGCGAACCACATCCACCTCGCACGCAACGAGGGCAAGACGCCCGCGCTCGTCTACGCGCTCTATCTCGGCGTTCCGAAGGCCGCTGACGTCGTCCACAACGAGTCCGAGCCCGCCGGCTGCAACGCCTGACAGTCGTGGAGCATGCAGAAGGAGCCCCCTTCTCGGGGCTCCTTCTGATCCTGGCGGGCACTTCAGTACCCGCCCGCTCCGGATCGGCCCCTCATCAACGGCTCTTCCATCGCTGTTGCCGCCTCGTCAGAGAGATAGAGGAGGGCGGGCGAGCTCGAGTTGTTCGGCTGACTCGAGCCCGTCGCCACCCGGCGTGGCAGGTCAGACGACGCCTCCCTGTGCGGCTTTCCCGGGCTGGAGAAACACCTGGAGCGCGAGGACGGTTGCGCCGACGACCAGTCCGGCCGCCACGGCGAGAGCGATCTGCGAACGGCCGAGCCCGGCCCGGCTTGCGGCGAGGCCGGCCCAGAGCCCGATCGAAAGGCCTTCCACCCAGATGATGACCCGAATCGAGTCGGAGAGAGAGACTTCGGCGAGATGCAAGCCGACAAGGAGGACGAGCGGAGGCACTGCGAGCAATAGAAAAACCGACTCGACGCGGGCAATTCTCACCCACTCGGCTCCGGTCGCCGGCCGCTTGAGCTCGGCATGCTGGGCGACTCCGGCCGAGAAGACGTGCGAGATGAACATCGCTAGGACCGGCCCGATGATGATCCAGGCGACGTCCGCAAGCTTGAGCTTCGTCCAGCCGTCGTACACGATCAGCACTGAGGCAAGCGTGATCGTCGTGTAGATGACGCGGTCGATCAGGATCGGCCTTGCCATTCCACTTGGTCCCGCTCTCATCCGCGCGACCCTACCGGGCTATTCGCGATCGCAACGCTAGAGCTCGACGTCGGCCGTGCGCAGGCCCGCGTGGCCCGAGCGTGGCCCGAGCGCGTGGAACGGCTCGGGATCGCGGCGGCCCTCGATACAGTCGGCGACGTACTCGGCGAGCGCCGGCCCGTGCTTGAACCCGTGCCCGGAGCTGCCGCCGAGAAGCCACCAGTTGCGATGCTCGGGATGCCGGTCGACGAGGAAGTGGGTGTCGGTTGTGAGGTCGTACTGGCAGACCCTGGTGCCGACGACCGGTGCGTCGGCGAGCGCCGGAAAGCGGCGGCCCGCGTAGCTGCGGGCGCGCGCCTCCATCGTTGCATCGGGTGTTCGCTCGAGCTCGTCCGGGTCGATGTCGGCGCCAGACCCGTCGGGGGAGATCTTCATGCCCAGGCCTCCGAGCTCACCGTGCCCGTAGTAGGGCCCGTCGTACTCGCAGAACCCGGGCGTTCCCGCCCATTCACCGCCGACGCCGAAGAAGAATACGTCCCGGCGCGAGATCCGCTGCTCGACGAGGCCGGGAAACAGCTTCGGCAGCCAGGAGCCGCAGGCCCAGACGATCACGTCCGCGGCCGGCGGCTCGTCCGCCGTGGGACGTCCGACCTCGACGCGCAGCCCGGCGGCAAGAGCGCGGGTGGCCGCGCGGGCATACATCACCCCCGCCTCGGGCTCGAGGAGCACCGATCCGAGGTCGTCGCCGCCGAGCGACGGGTACAGGCGCCGGGCCTCCCTGGGCGTCAGGCGCTCGCAGGCGATCCCGAGCCGGCGCAGCGTCGCCTCGCTCTGCTGGGTGAAGTCGCTTGCGCCGAGGTCGAACCAGGCGACGCCGACGGGCTCGAAGAGGCTGAGGCCGGTCTCGGCCTCGAGCTCCCGCCAGAGGTCGAGGGCCCGCCGGGCGAGCAGCGTGTACCACTCGACCGCGCCGTGCGAGAAGCGGAGGAGGCGGGTGTCGCCGCCCGATCCGGAGCGCACGTTGCCCGGGACGTACTGCTCGACGACCGTCACGTCCCAGCCGCGCCGCGCCAGCTCGCGCCCCGTCGAGGCGCCGAACACGCCGGCGCCGACGACGACGGCGGTGCTCATCGCGCCCGCGGTGTGACCGTCAGCCCGAGCACGTCGGGCCGGTGATAGTGGCCGGCCGGATCGAACCGCTGGCGCTCGGCCCAGAGGACCGAAGGGTCGAGCTCCGCGTAGAGGATCCCCTCCTCGTCGAAGAGCGGCCCCGCGAGGTAGGCGCCTCCGGGCGCCAGGATCGCCGAGCCGCCCCGGCCGATCGTGCCGACCCCGTCGAGCAGGCGGCGCAGCGGGAAGTCGTCGGGGTAGGCGGAGGCGCGCTGGAAGTGGGAGGGGGAGACGACGAACGCCCGCGACTCCCGGGCGACGTGGACGAGGGTTGCCTGCCAGGCGTCGCCGTCGTCGGCCGTCGAGGCAACGTAGATCTCCACGCCCGACTCGTAGAGCGCAAAGCGTGCGAGGGGCATGTAGTTCTCCCAGCAGATCAGGCCGCCGAGCCTGCCGAGCGAGGTCGGGATCGCCCGCAGGCCTGCGCCGTCACCCTGGCCCCAGATGAGCCGCTCGTGGTTTGTCGGCACGAGCTTGCGGTGCTTCAGCGCCAGCGTGCCGTCGGGGGCGTGGTAGAGCAGCGTGTTGTAGAGGGTCGAGGGGCGCTCCGGGTCGATCTCCGTGACGCCGGTCACGATCCAGACGCCGTTGTCGCGGGCCGCCGCTCCGATTCGCGCCTCGGCCTCGCCCGGAACCGCCACCGACTCCCGGGCGAGCAGTGCGAACGCCTCCGTCGCGCCCGGCTCCGCCCAGCCGGCGAGCGCCTTGGCCCAGATCGACGACGGGTAGGCGGGGACGAACGCCTCCGGGAAGACGAGAAGCTGCGCGCCGTTCCCGGCTGCCTCGGCGGCGAGCACGGCGAGCTTGTCGATCGTCGCCTCACGGTCGAGCACGACAGGCTCCGCCTGGATGCAGGCGACCTTGACGGGGGCATCCATTGGCGCGGAGACTAACGGGCGTCGATCGCGTCTCGCAGGCTGCGGACATAGCCGCGAAGCGCGGCCGGGCCCTCCTCTGCGACCTGGACCGCGCGGGAGCCGACGACCACACCGTCGGCGAGCGCGGCGACCGCCGCGGCATGGGCGGGCGTCGAGATGCCGAAGCCGGCGTAGAGCGGCACCGGGGTCAGCGAGCGCGTGCGCTCGACGAGCCCGGCGAGGGCGGGGGACACCTCGGAGCGCGCCCCGGTCGTGCCGGTCACCGTCACGAGATACAGCCACCCGTCGGTATGCCCGGCGCACAATGCGATTCGCTCGTCGGTCGAGGTCGGGGCGACGAGCTGAATGCGCGGCACGTCGTCATGCTCCTCGACCGGCAGGTCGACGACGATCGCGCTCGTCGCGCCCGCCTGCCGGCTTTCCTCGACGAAGCGCGTGTACCCGAACGCTTCGAGGATCGCGGCGTAGGTCATCGGGACGAGCGGGACCTCGACCCGAGCTCGCACTGCTGCAATGCACTCGAGGCACTCGGCCGTCCGCATGCCCCGGGCGAGCGCACGCTCCGAGGCGCGCTGGATCGTCGGGCCCTCCGCGAGCGGGTCCGAGAACGGAATGCCGAGCTCGACGATGTCGGCCCCGCCCTCGACCGCCGCCTGGGCGAGCTCGGGCGTCTCCGGCTCGCAGACCAGGTAGATGACGAGAGCCGTCAGTGCCCTGCTCCGGCTCCGTGCGCGAGCACCTCCGCGAGGTCCTTGTCGCCGCGCCCCGAGAGGCAGACGACGACGAGCCCGGCGTCGAGGTCGAGCGTGCGGGCGAGCGCGTGCGAGCTCTCGAGCGCCGGGATGATCCCCTCGGTCTCGGCGAGCCGGTGGAAGGCCGCGAGCGCCTCGTCGTCCGTGCACGGGAGGTACCGCGCGCGACCGGAGTCGCGGAGCGCGGCGTGCTCGGGGCCGACCCCGGGGTAGTCGAGGCCGGCGGAGATCGAGTGGGCGTCGGCGATCTGCCCGTCGTCGTCGGCGAGCACGGAGGAGCGGGCGCCGTGGAGGACAGCCGTCCGTCCGGCGCCGAGGCTCGCAGCGCCCGCGGCCTCGACGCCGACGAGCCCGACCTCTGCGTCGTCGAGGAAGCCCGTGAAGATGCCGATCGCGTTCGAGCCGCCGCCGACGCAGGCGATCACCGCATCGGGGAGGCGCCCCTCGGCGGCGAGGATCTGCTCGCGGGCCTCGTCGCCGATCACCCGCTGCAGGTCGCGGACGACCTCCGGGTAGGGCGCAGGGCCGACGCAGGAGCCGATCAGGTAATGGGTCGTCTCGACGTTCGTGATCCAGTCGCGAATCGCCTCGCTCGTCGCCTCCTTCAAGGTCTTCGTGCCGAACTCGACCGCGCGCACCTCGGCGCCGAGCAGGTGCATCCGCTCGACGTTGGGGGCCTGGCGGCGCATGTCCTCCGCGCCCATATAGACGACGCAGTCGAGGCCGAAGCGTGCGCAGACGGTGGCGGTCGCGACGCCGTGCTGGCCGGCGCCGGTCTCGGCGACGATCCGCTGCTTGCCGAGACGCCGGGCGAGAACCGCCTGTCCGAGGGCGTTGTTCAGCTTGTGGGCGCCGGTATGGAGGAGATCCTCGCGCTTCAGGTACACCGTGCGGTCGGGGTCGAAGCGCGCCGCGCGTGTCAGCGGAGTGGGGCGGCCGCCGTAGGTGGTCCGCAGCTCGTCCAGCTCCCGCCAGTAGCTCTCGTCGGCGCGCGCCGCGGCCCAGCCCGCGGTCAGCTCGTCGAGGGCGGGGATCAGGGTCTCCGGGACAAAGCGGCCGCCGTAGATTCCGAAGGTCTGGCTCATCTCGCCGCCGCCACCCAGGCCCTGACCGCGTCGTGGTCCTTGATGCCGGGCTCGCGCTCGGTCGAGCGCGCCGAGTCGACCGCCCATGGGTGGACGGCCTCGATCGCGGCCGCGACGTTGCCGGGGTCGAGGCCGCCTGCCAGCATCACGCGGCCGGGCTCGGCGCAGGCGCGCTCGAGGTGCGTCGGATCGTCGGCTTGCCAGGGCAGGTCGACGACAGTACCGACCTGTACGCCGCCGCGTCGCAGCACGCCGTCTCGCGCCCGGTGCCCGTCCTCGCGTTCGTAGAGCTGGACGATGTCGGCACCGGTGTCCTCCTCCTCGCCGACGAAGACGGCGACCCGCAGCACCGTCTCCGGCGCGTCGAGGAGCCCGTCGGCCCGGCGCGGGCTCTCCTGCGCGAGGATGAAGCCGACGAGGTCGGCTCCGGCCTCGATCGCGGCGTCGACGTCCTCCTGACGGGTCAGGCCGCAGACCTTCACGAGCGGCCGGGTGAGCAGCTCCGCGAGCTTGGCCCCGGGGTCGGGAGCCCGCATCAGGGTCGAGCCGACGAGCATGGCGTTCGCGCCGGCGAGCTCGGCCGCCGCGCCCTGGGCCCGGGTGGTAATCGCGGACTCGGCGATCAGGATCCGGTCGCGCGGCGCGCGCGAGAGCAGCCCGAGCTGCGCGTTCCGGTCGAGCGTGAACGTCGAGAGGTCGCGCGCGTTCACGCCGATCACCGGCGCACCGAGCGCGGCGGCCCGTTCGAGCTCGGCGGCGTCGTGCGCCTCGATGAGGGTGTCGAGGCCGAGCCGATCCGCCTCCCGCATCAGCCCGGCGGCGGTCCCGTCGTCGAGATCGCGGAGCAGTAGCAGCGCCGCGTCGGCTCCGGCCTCGACCGCCGTGCGGAGATGCTCCGCCGTCGAGAAGAACCCCTTGGCGAGGAGGGGCAGCGACGTCGCCGCCCGGGCAGCCCGCAGGTCGTCCCATGTTCCCGCGAACCGCTCGTCGACGAGCACCGACATGGCGCGAGCCCCGGCCCGCTCGTAGCTCCGCGCCACGGCGACGACGTCCCCGTCGGGCCGGATGTCCCCCGCCGAGGGCGAGCGCCGCTTGAACTCCGCGATCGCCCCGAACCCCGGCGCCCCCAGCGACTCGCGGAACCTCATCGCCACCTCCCGGCGCCCGAGATCACGGTGCCTGTCACCGGTTCGAGGCCGCGCAAACGCAGGTGGGGACAGGGTTCGGAGCCCGCGGCGTCACACTTCCGTGACGGTGACTGTCCCCGGTGGCCGGCGCGGACATCGCTCATTGGGCCACGGCCTTCTGGGAGAAGGCGATCAGATCGTCGAGGCGGGTGGCGGCGGTGCCCGAGTCGATGGCGGATCGCGCCAGCGCCAGGCCCGCGCGGATGTTGGGGGCGTGGCCGGCGGCGGCGATCGCGCCGGCGGCGTTCAGGAGCACGGCGTCGCGGTGGGCGCCTTCGCGCACCTCGCCCTCGAGCACGTCCCGGAGCGCGCGCGCGTTCAGCTCGGGGTCGGCGCCGCGCAGGCCTCTCGGGTCGCAGCGCCTGATCCCGAGGTCCTCGGGGTCGAGCTGGTAGGAGCGAACCCGGCCCTCGTCGATCTCGCACACGAGGTTGGGCCCGGCCGGAGACAGCTCGTCGATGCCGCCGGCCCCGTGGACGACGTACGCGCGCCGGGCATCGAGGCGGACGAGCGCCTCGGCCACGGTCTGGGCGATCTCCGGCGCGTACACGCCCACCACCTGGGCCCGGGCCCCCGCCGGGTTCGTCAGCGGACCGAGGACGTTGAACACCGTCCGGGCCGCGAGCTCGCGCCGCACCGGCGCCGCATGCCTCATCGCCGGATGATGCGCCTGAGCGAAGAGAAACGCGAACCCGAGCTCGTCGATCGACTGCTCGATCCGCTCCGGCGGCATCGTCAGCTCGAAACCGAGCGCCTCGAGGACGTCCGCGGCGCCTGTCGCCGAGGAGGCGGCGCGGTTTCCATGCTTGGCTACGCCTGCGCCGGCGGAGGCCGCGACGAGCGCGGCGGCGGTCGAGATGTTCCAGGTGTTCGCGCCGTCGCCGCCGGTGCCGGCGGTGTCGACCAGGTCGTCGCGCTTCGGGTGCACCCGCAGGACATGCGACCGCATCGCCTCGGCGCAGCCGGCGATCTCGTCGGCCGTCTCGCCCTTGATCCGGAGCGCGACCAGGAAGCCGCCGATCTGGGCAGGGGTTGCCTCGCCCGCCATGATCGTGTTCATCACGGCGCGGGCCTCGTCCCGGGACAGGTCGTGGCCGTCGAGGAGCCGTCCGAGTGCCGCCTGGATCACGAGCGCTCCAGGAAGTTCCGCCCCAGCTCCGGACCGGACGGCGTGAGCACCGACTCCGGATGGAACTGGACTCCGTCGACGCGAAGCTCGCGATGGCGCACGGCCATCACCTCGCCGTCGGCGGCGGTCGCAGACACCTCGAGGCAGTCCGGGACGGCGGTTGCCGCGAGCGAGTGGTAGCGCCCCGCCTGGAAGCCGTCCTCGATCCCGGCGAAGATGCCACGGCCGTCGTGGCTGACGCTCGTCGCCTTCCCGTGCACGAGCGTCCGAGCCTGGCCGACCTCGCCGCCGAAGACGCTGACGATTGCCTGGTGCCCGAGGCAGACGCCGAGCACCGGCACGGTTCCCGCGACCGCCCGAACCGCCTCCTCGGAGATCCCGGCCTGCTCGGGCCGGCCCGGCCCGGGCGAGATGACGAGGTGCGAGGGCGCCAGCCGCTCGATCTCCTCGACCGTGATCTCGTCGTTTCGCCGCACCACCACCTCCACCCCGAGCACGCCGAACAGGTGAGCCAGGTTGTACGTGAACGAGTCGTAGTTGTCGATCAGGAGCAGCGCCATCAGCGAGCCTCCGCCGCCTCGATCGCGCGCTCGACCGCGGCGAGCTTGTTCAGGCACTCCTGGTGCTCGGCCGCCGGGTCGGAGTCGGCGACGAGCCCGCCGCCTGCCTGCAGGTATGCGATCCCGTTCGAAAGAAGTAGCGTCCGCAGCGCGATGCAGGTGTCGAGCCCGACGCCGGGGATGTGGTACCCGACGACGCCGGCGTAGAAGCCTCGCCGGTATCCCTCGAGCCCGGAGATGATCTGCATCGCCCGCACCTTCGGCGCTCCCGACACGGTTCCGGCGGGGAACGTGGCCCGCAGCAGGTCCCACGCCCCGACCCCGTCCGAGATCTCACCGGCGACCTCCGAGACGAGATGCGTCACGTGCGAGAAGCGCTCGACCTGCAGGAAGCGCTCGACGTGCACGGTCCCGGGCCGGCAGACGCGGGACAGGTCGTTGCGCCCGAGGTCGACGAGCATCACGTGCTCCGCGCGATCCTTCTCCGACCCGAGCAGGATCTCGGCATCGCCGTCCCCGGCCGCCGTGGTGCCGGCGATCGGGTTCAGGCTCGCCCGCGTCCCTTCGAGCTTCACGTGCGTCTCCGGCGAGGAGCCGATCACGGCGTAGTCGCCGAGCTCGAGCAGGAAGAGGTAGGGCGAGGGGTTGATCCGCCGGAGCGACCGGTAGATCGCGAGCGCGGTGGCGGAGGTGGGGCGCTCGGCGCGCTGGGAGAGGACGATCTGGAACGCGTCGCCGGCGCGGATGTGCTCCTTGCAGCGGAGCACCCGCGCCTCGTGCGTGGCCGCGTCCGGGAAGCGGACGATCGGGCCCGACCGATACGCCGTCGCCGCCGGCGGCGTCTCCACGGGGCCCTCGAGGAGCGCCTTGATCTCGTCCGGATCGCCGCGCAGCACCTCGGAGACGCCGAGCACGTGGTCGAAGCGCAGCAGCCTCTCGGCGATCACGAACCGGCTGACCGGCAGGCTCGGCCCCGCCTCCGGGAGGGGGACCGTCGGCTCGAGCTCGGTGACCCAGTCGTAGCCGACGTGCCCGACGACCGGCTCGTCGCACCGCTCGGCCTCGTACACGTCGACGAGCCGCGTCCCGCAGCCGACGAGCGAGTAACGCCCGAGCCGTCCCTGGTCGACGGACTCGAGCAGGAAGCTCGCTCCCCCGGCGGCGCGCAGGCGGAGATAGGCCCCGAGCGGGGTCAGGAGATCGGTGTCGAGCAGGGTGTTCTGGGTCGTCTCGGGCATGAAAAAAGACCCTCGTCGGGTCTCTCGGGAGCGGTGCGGGCTGTCTGCTGCGCCTGGATCGGTCAGACGCAGGCTCCCGCCCCGCTCGTGCGCCAGGTCCACCAGGTGCCGTGCAGGGTAGGAGTCATCGCCGCCCAACGATAGGCGCTCCTGGTTCAATCCGCAAGCAGTGCCGATCCCAGACCTCCTGCGAGAGCTGCTCCTCGCGCCGGGCCCATCCGGGCAAGAGGAGCCGGCTGCGCGGGTGTGGCGCGAGGCGGCCGCCGGGTTCGCCGAGGTCGACGGCGATTCGCTCGGGACCTCGTTCGCGCGCGTCGCCGCCGGCGGGGCCTCGACCCTCGCGATCATCGGCCACATCGACGAGATCGGCGTTGCGGTCACCCACATCGACGGCGGCGGCCTGCTCGCGTTCACCACGATCGGATCGATGGAGAAGGAGCTGCTGAACGGCCAGCGGGTCGTGATCGCCGGTCGCGAAGGGCCGGTCGAAGGCGTGATCGTCGGCGGCGAGAAGCTGCACATCGACATCGGGGCGATCGGCGCCGAGGATGCTGCAGCGCGCATCGCGATCGGCGACGCCGGCGTGTGGCGCGGTGACCCGCTCGAGCTCGCAAACGGCCGGATCGCCTCGAAGGCGCTCGACAACCGGCTCGGCGCGTACGTCGCGCTCGAGGCTGCGCGGCGGGTCGCCGAGGCCGGCGACGCCTCGGTCGACGTGGTGGCGGTCGCCTCCGTTCAGGAGGAGCTGGGGCACGACGGCGCCCGCGCCGCCTCGTACGACCTCGACCCGGAGGTCGCGCTGGTGATCGACGTGACCTACGCCACCGACGTTCCCGGCGGCGACGCTACCCGGGCCGGCAGCGTCGAGCTCGGCTCCGGGGCCGCGATCACGCGCGGCACCGTGATCAACCCCCGCGTCTTCGAGTTGCTCCTCGGGGCAGCGGAGGAGGAGGGGATACGGCACGTGGTCGAGGTGTACCCCAGCCGCACGCACACGGACGCCGACGATGTCCACAAGTCGCGCGGCGGCATCCCGACCGGCCTGCTCTCGATCCCCCTGCGCTACATGCACTCTCCCTGCGAGGTTGCGTCCCTCGACGACCTCGAGGCGGTCGTCAGGCTCGTGGTCACGTTCGCCCGCCGGCTCACGCCCGAGACCTCGTTCCTGCGTTAGGCTCGAACGATGGCCCGGAGCGTGATCGTCGGTGCGGTGCGGACGCCGTTCGGCCGGCTCGGCGGCGGCCTCGCCTCGCGCCCCGCGACCGAGCTCGGAGCGATCGTGATCAGGGCGGCGCTCGAGCGCGCCGGGATCGAGCAGGGCGAGCCGGAGTACGTGATCATGGGCCAGGTGCTCCAGGCGGGCGCCGGCCAGGCGCCGGCCCGCCAGGCCGCGATCGGCGCCGGGCTGCCGATCGAGGTTCCGGCCGAGACGATCAACAAGGTGTGCGCGTCGTCGATCCGGGCCGTCGAGATCGCCGACTCGATGATCCGCGCCGGCGATGCGGAGCTCGTCGTCACCGGCGGCATGGAATCGATGTCGAACGCCCCGTACGCGCTGGCAAAGGCCCGCTTCGGCTACCGGCTCGGCGACGGGGCGCTGATCGACCTGATGGTGCACGACGGCCTCGTCTCGAGCTTCGACGGCAAGCACATGGTCGAGCAGGCGTCGTTCGTCTCGCGCGACCTCGGCATCTCGCGCGACGAGCAGGACGCCTGGGCGTTCCGCTCGCACCAGCGCGCCGTTGCCGCGATCGACGCCGGCCGCTTCAACGACGAGATCGTCCAGGTCGGCGACCTCGACACCGACGAGGGCCCTCGCCGGGACACGTCGCTGGAGAAGCTCGCCTCGCTGAAGCCGGTCTTCGATCCCGAGGGGACCACCACCGCCGGGAATGCGCCCGGGGTGAACGACGGTGCCGCGTGCGTCCTCGTCGCGAGCGAGGAGTGGGCTCGCCGCCGCGGGATCGAGCCGCTGGCCACGATCGTTTCCCAGGGCTATGTCGCCGACGAGTTCGCCTATCTGGCGCGAACGCCTGCGAAGGCGGCCGGGATCGCTCTGGCCCGCGCCGGCAAGACGGTCGACGACGTCCGCCGGGTCGAGATCAACGAGGCGTTCGCATCCGTGGCAGCCCACTCGACGCGGATGCTCGGGGTCGACGAGGAGCTCGTGAACGTGAACGGCGGCGCCGTCGCTCTCGGGCATCCGATCGGCGCCTCCGGCGGCAGGATCCTGACGACGCTCGTGCACGAGCTGCGCCGCGAGGGAGGCGGGCTCGGGGTGGCCGCGATCTGCTCGGGGGGCGGGCAGGGCGACGCTCTGCTGATCGAGGCGTGAGCGAGGTCCGGGCAGCCGGCGGCCTGATCTTCCGCGACGGGCGCGTGCTGCTCGTCCATCGCCCTCGCTACGACGACTGGTCGATCCCGAAGGGCAAGCTCGAGCCGGGCGAGTCCTGGGAGGAGGCGGCGGTGCGCGAGGTCGAGGAGGAGACCGGGCTCGTCGGCGAGCTCGGCGAGGAGGCCGGCCGCACCGCATACACGGACAGCGCGGGCCGCGAGAAGGAGGTGCGGTACTACCTGATGGAGTCGCGCGGCGAGCCGGCTGCCCGGAACGAGGTCGACGAGGCGCGCTTCGTGCCGCTGGCGGAGGCGCTCGACCTGCTCAGCTACGACCGCGACCGCGATCTCATCCGCGCCGTCTCGAACCGGGCCGTCGGCGCGTGAGGCCGGCGCCGGGCCTCGCGCACGTTCTCGTCGTCGGGGCCGGCCAGATGGGCGGCGGCATCGCCCAGGTCGTCGCGGCGTCGGGTCGGGGCGTATCGCTTCACGATCCGTTCCCGGGCGCGACCGACCGCGCGCTCGAGGCCATGCGCCGCAGCCTCGCGAGGCTGGCGGAGAAGGGCGGCCCCGACCCGGACGCTGTTCTCGGGCGCATCGCGGTCGTGGACGAGCTCGTGCCGGCTGACCTGATGATCGAGGCCGTCGTCGAGGACCGCGACCTCAAGCAGGACATCTTCCGCCGTGCGGACGCGGCGCTGCCGCGGGCGGCGATCCTCGCGTCGAACACGAGCTCGATCCCGATCGCCTCCCTCGCCGCCGTCACCGGCCGGCCGGACCGGGTGATCGGGATGCACTTCTTCAATCCTGTCCCGATGCTCGCGCTCGTCGAGGTCGTGCGCGCCGCGACGACCTCCGACGCCGTGGCAGCCGCCGTCACCGAGCTCGCACGCGACCTCGGCAAGGAGCCGGTAGCGGCACGGGATGTCGCCGGGTTCGTCGCGAACCGGATCCTGATGCCGTTCATCAACGAGGCTGCGATCGCGCTTCAGGCCGGCGTGGCGGAGGCCGAGGCGATCGACACGGTGGCGAGGCTCGGCTTCGGGCACCCGCTGGGGCCGCTTGCGCTGGCCGACCTGATCGGCATCGACACGTGCGTCGCGATCATGAACGTGCTCCACGACGGCCTCGGCGAGGAGCGGTACGCACCCTGCCCGCTGCTGCGCGAGCTGGCGGAGTCCGGCCGGCTCGGACGGAAGTCCGGGCGCGGATTTTTCACCTACGCCTGACCCGCGCGGCATGCATGTCCTAGGATCACCGAGAAATGCCTGCAATCGACGACCTCCGGGACTTGCTCGAGCGGCAGCTGCGCGCGATCGAGAGCTCGGAGCCGGGAGTCCGGAGTGGGGCCGACCCGGAGGACCTGCATCGCTTTCGGGTGGCGACGAGGCGCTCGCGGGCGCTCATCCGCGCCGCTCGTCCGTTGCTTCGCGATCAGCTCGCGATCGTCGATCGTGAGCTGCGCTGGCTCGGGAGCATCTCGGGCCCGGTTCGCGATCTCGACGTGCTGATCGATCGTCTCGGCGCGATGCTCGCGGAGCTCGACCTCGAGCGGGGTGGGGCCGAGTCGATCATCGAGGCGCTCGAGCACGAACGGACCCGCCAGCGTGCAGTCCTGGTCGAGGCGCTCGACACCGAGCGCTTCCGGACCGTCCTCGCACGCTTCGGCGAGGCCCTCCCGGCCCTGCACGTGATCGACGCCGGGATCTCGCTCGTGGCGATCGCTCACGGCGAGTACGACCGCCTCCGCTCCGCCTACGGGGAGCTCGGCGATCACCCGGGCGACGACGAGCTGCACGCGATCAGGATCAAGGCCAAGCATGCCCGCTACGCCGCCGAGCTCGCGGCGCTCGGCCACGGCGGGGAGCTCGCCGACCTGGCGTACTCGCTGCGTGCGGTCCAGGACCTGGTCGGCGCCCACCAGGATGCCGTCGTCGCGGAGGAGCGCGTGCGGGCGGTCGCGACCGACGCCTCACGCATGGCCGCCGGCCGCATCGTCGAGCAGGAACGCCAGCGAAAGCAAGAGGCACGCCGGGACCTTCCCGGCGCCTGGCAGCGAGTAGAACGCGCAGCCGAGACGGCGTTCTGAACCCGGCGGGAAACCATCGTTCCTCGACGAGCGCGCTTCTCTTGTCCGTGGCCCGGCTGTCGCCTCGCCAGGTCAGCGACGGTTGGCGCTGCCCGAGCTACGCCGCTTTGGCTCGGCTCGCGAGCTCGATCGCGGCGCCCTCTCGGACGCCGCCGCCGCGGACGACGCGAAGCGGCACCTGGAGCCGCACCTGCAGCGCCTCGAGGATCACGGCGCCGGCGGCGAGCGTGAGGACTCGCTCGAGGTGGACGTCGTAGAGGTCGGCGATCTCCTGCGCGGGGGTACGCGCCAGGATCCCGGCGACCTCGTCGAGCTCGTCGGCGCCGAGCACGGGACCGACGATCGAGCGGATCGCCCGGGCGCTGCCGCCGACCGCGAGCGCCACCTCCGGCAGCGGGGGCAGGAAGCCCTGCAGCACTCGGTCGATCTCGACGCGGGCCCTCTGGACGGCCGAGTCTCCGGGTGGGTCGTCGGTCAGGAGCCGGGTGGCGAGCCGCATCGAGCCGATGTCGACCGACCGCACCCAGGCGACGCCGTCGCGGCGGGTGCCCACTGTGACCTGCGAGGAGCCGCCGCCGACGTCGCAGACGGCGATCACTGCGTGCTGTCCGCGCCGCGAGGCCGCGAGTGCGCCGATGAACGCGAGCCGCCCTTCCTCCTGCTGCGAGAGCAGGCGCACCGGCGCACCCGCCGACGCCGTCAGGCGGGCGATCAGCTCGGGCCCGTTGGCCGCCTGGCGCCCCGGGCTCGCGACGAGCACCTCGACCTGCTCCGCGCCGTGACGGCGGGCCGAGGCCACGAAGGCCTGTACGCACTCGGCGGTCTCGGTGACCTTCTCCGCCGGGATCGCGCCCGTCAGCTCGATCGACTCGCCGAGCCGGAGCAGAGCCTTCTCGCGGTGCACCTCGAGGCCCCCCTGCGAGACGTGGAGCCGAACCGTGTTCGAGCCGACGTCGATCACCCCGACGGGCACTGCTCCATGATGACCGCGCCACACGCCGGCAAACCTCAGACGCCCGGCGATGCGCGGCGCTTCGCCCGCACCCGTCCGCGCATCGCGACCACCTGTGAGTCGCGGCGACGATCGCCCGGATCGGGTCGGACGCGCGTCCAGGAGCCGTCGGCCGCCAGGGCCCACACCTGGGAGTTGTCGCTGAGGAGGCGGCGGAAGATCGTCTCGATCTCGGCCCGCACGTGCGGCGCCTCGACCGGCACGATCATCTCGATCCTGTGGTCGAGGTTGCGCGGCATCAGATCGGCGCTGCCGAGCAGGTAGGTCTTCGTGTCGCCCGCCTCGAAGCAGTACAGCCGGCTGTGCTCGAGGAAGCGCCCCAGGATCGAGCGGACCCGGATCCGCTCGCTCAGGCCGGGCACGCCCGGCCGCAGCACGCAGACCGCGCGCACGATCAGGTCGATCTCGGCGCCCGCCTGCGACGCCTTGTAGAGCTCCTCGGTGATCTGCGGATCGGCGATGTTGTTGACCTTGATCCGGATCCGGGCGTGCTCGCCGGCGGCGGCGGCGGCGCCGACCGCGCGGATCCGCTCGACGAGCTCGCGGCGCAGGTTGAAGGGCGCGACGAGGATCTTCCGGAACGTCCGCGGGCGACCGAAGCCCGTGATGAAGTTGAACAGGTCGGCGATGTCGGCCGCGATCTCGGCGTCGGCCGTGAAGAGCCCGACATCCTCGTAGAGCCGCGCCGTGGTTGCGTGGTAGTTGCCGGTGCCGATGTGGACGTAGCGCTGGAGGGCGTCGCCCTCGCGCCGGATGACGAGAGTCGTCTTCGCGTGGACCTTCATGTCGGCGAAGCCGTACACCACATGGACGCCCGCCTGCTCGAGCGAGCGCGCCCACTCGATGTTCCGCCGCTCGTCGAAGCGGGCCTTGAGCTCGACGATGCAGACGCTCTGCTTGCCGCTCTCGGCGGCCTCGATCAGCGCCGGGGCGAGGGCCGAGTCGTGGCTCGTCCGGTAGACCGTCGTCTTCAACGTCGCGACCGCAGGGTCCTTCGCGGCGGCCCGGACGAACGCCTCGACGCTCGTCGCGAACGAGTCGTACGGGTGCTGGACGACGATGTCCGACGAGGCGATCTCGGCGAACAGGTCGCCGTCCTTGGGCTTCGCGAGCCGCCGCTGCGTTTGCGGCACCCACGGCTCGTACTTGAGGTCGGGCCGGTCGAGGTCGTAGAGCTGGATGACCTCGCGCAGGTCGAGCAGGCCGTGAACCGGGTACACGGCGTCCGGGCGCACGGCCAGCCGCTCGCTCAGCCGGGCAACCATCGCGCGCGAGATCGAGCTCGACACCTCGAGTCGAACGACGGCTCCGAACCGGCGCTTCCGAAGCTCGCTCTCGACCGCCTCGAGCAGATCGTCCGCATCGTCGGAGATCTCCGTGTCGCCGTCCCTCGTCACGCGGAACGCCGCGCGTTCGGTCAGGTCCATGCCCGGGAACACCGAGCTGAGGTGGTGGGAGATCACGCCCTCGAGCGGGATCGTCAGCCCGCGGTCGCCGATCGAGACGAAGCGCGGCAGCGTCTCCGGCACCTTGACGCGCGCGAAGCGCTCCTCGCCCGAGTCGGGGTCGCGGACGGTCACCCCGAGCGAGAGCGACAGCCCCGAGATGTACGGGAACGGCTGGCCGGGGCCGACCGCGAGCGGCGTCAGCACCGGGTAGATGTGACGCCCGAAGCGCGCCTCGAGCTCCGCGAGCTCGGCGTCCGTCGCGTCCTCGACGCTGCCGACGAGGATCCCCTCGGCGGCAAGTGCAGGGACGAGCTCGTCCCGCCAGAGCTTCGACTGCGCCGCCGTCAGCTCGAGCACACGCTCGCGAACGTCGGCGAGCGCCTGCTGCGGGGTGCGGCCGTCGGGTGACCGGACGTTCACCCGCGCGATCACCTGGTCGAGCAGGCCGGCAACGCGAACCATGAAGAACTCGTCGAGGTTGGACGAGAAGATCGCGCAGAACTTCACACGCTCGAGCAGCGGCTCGCCCGGGTCGGCGGCAAGGTCGAGGACGCGCTCGTTCAGGTCGAGCCACGACAGCTCGCGGTTGAGGAGCGTCAGGCTCGGGGTCTCGGTGGGGGGTCGATGCGCGGTCGCCAAGGGGTCACATCATCTCCGAACGCGGGAGACGCCGGTGTTTCTCCTCGGTGGATCGTAGTGCCGCGGGCACCGTCCTGCGCCATCCCACGCCGGTTCTCATCCGCCCCCACTATGCTGGCGCCGATGCAGAACGACCGGCTGCTCGTAGTCGGCGCCGTCATCGTCGGCGTCGTGCTGATCGCGATCGCGATCGTGTACTGGGTCGAGCCGGCGCACTCGCTGCCGAGCTTCTTCCCCGGGCACCAGGCCGGCTCGAATCACCACCACGCGAAGCACGGCATCGCTGCCTTCCTGCTCGGCGTCGCCTGCCTCGTCTTCGCCTGGTTCCGGTCGGCGCCCAGGCGGCCGGCCTCGACCGCGTGATCCTCCTTTCGCTGATCACCTACCCGAGGGCCGTCATCCTCGGGTTGATCCAGGGCGTCGCGGAGCTGTTCCCGATCTCCAGCCTCGGCCACTCGGTGATCCTGCCGCGCCTGCTCGGCTGGAACATCCATCAGAACGACAAGTACTTCCTGACGTTCCTCGTCGCCACGCACCTCGCGACGGCACTCGTCCTCCTGGGTTTCTTCTGGCGCGACTGGGTCAGGATCGTGAAGGGCCTCGGCCGCTCGCTGCGGGACCGCGGCATCGCAGCCGACGATGCCGACGCCAAGCTCGGGTGGCTGCTCGTCGTCGGGACGATCCCGGCGGGCATCCTCGGGCTCCTGCTCCAGGACAAGCTGCGCAGCGTGTTCGCCTCGGCGACCTCGGCCGGCCTGTTCATCATCGCGAACGGCGTGCTGCTCTACGGGGCCGAGCGCCTCCGGCGCCGCGCGCCCCAGACGGCAACCGACGACGACACCCGCATCGCCCGCGCCGCTCGGCTGGTCGCAGGCGCTCGGGATCGGCGGCGCGCAGGCGCTCGCCCTGATCCCGGGCTTCTCGCGCTCGGGCGCGGCGATGGCCGGCGGCTTGCTCGCGGGGCTCTCGAACAAGGACGCGGCGCGCTTCGCGTTCCTGCTCGCCACCCCGATCATCGGCGCGGCTGCGCTGCTGAAGCTGCCGGAGCTGGCGGGTCCCGAGGGAAACGGCGTCAGGGGCCCCGCGCTCGCGGGCGCGCTGGCGGCGGCCTTCAGCGCGTACGTGAGCGTCCGCTTCCTCATGCGCTACTTCGAGACGCGAACGCTGATGCCGTTCGCCGTCTACTGCGTCGTGCTCGGGATCGCCGTCTCGATCTATTTCGCGGTCTCCTGAAGATTTCGAATTTCGTGACGATCTGGTAAAAGCCATCCGGCGATGGCGCGCCTCCCACGGCTGACCCCGCAGAAGCGCGAGTTCTTCGACCTCTTCGAACAGGCCTCGGCGAATACGCTGTGAGATCGCGCGCCTGCTGCTCGAGCTGCTCGAGGGCTGGCCCGAGAGCCGCGACCTGCTGGCGAGCGATCCGCGACGCCGAGCACGAGGGCGACCGGCTCACCCATGATGTGATCGACCTGCTCAACCGCACGTTCGTCACACCGTTCGACCGTGACGACATCTACCGCCTCGCGACTGTGATCGACGACATCTGCGATCACGTCGACGAGGCGGCCGACAACATCGACGCCTACGAGGTACGCGACGTCCCGCCGCGCGCGATCGAGCAGGCGAAGGTCGTTCTACCGCGCGGCGGCGAAGCTCCACGAGGCGGTCGAGGTCCTCGAGGGCTTCAAGGACTCCCACGCGCAGCTCGTCGAGCTCGCGTGAGCTGGAGGACGAAGGCGACCGGCTCTCTCGCGAGGCGGTCGCCGACCTCTTCCGGTCGGGCCAGGACCCGCTCACGATCATCCGCTGGAAGGACATCCACCAGCAGATCGAGGAGGCCGTCGACGCCTGTGAGAACGCGGCCGATGTGCTCGAGGCGATTCTCGTCAAGAACCGTTGACGCTGCTCGTCATCACGGTGGTCGTTCGCGCTCGCCTTCGACTTCACGAACGGCTTCCACGACACCGCCAACGCGGTCGCGACGAGCGTGTCGACACGCGCGCTCTCGCCGCGGCTCGCAGTCGCGATCGCAGCCGTCGCGAACCTCGCCGGCGCCTTCGTGACCACCGCGGTCGCCACGACCGTCGGCAAGGGGATCATCGACTCCAACCTCGCGACCCCGAGAAGACGGTCCTCGCGGCGGTTCTCGGAGCGATCGGTCTGGAACCTGCTGACCTGGCGGCTCGGGCTGCCCTCGTCCTCGTCGCACGCGCTGATCGGCGGACTGATCGGCGCCGCGCTCGCGCAATCGGGGACGAGCGGCGTCGAGTGGCACGGCGTCGTCCACAAGGTGATCATCCCGGCGCTCTGGGCGCCGACGATCGCCTTCGCAGCCGCCTTCGCGCTCCTCGTCCTGATCTACTGGGTCTTCAAGTGGCTGACCCCCGGGGTTGCCAACCGCTCGTTTCGCCTCGGCCAGCTCGCGAGCGGCACCTGGGTCGCCTTCACGCACGGCGCCAACGACGCGCAGAAGACGATGGGGGTGATCGCGCTCGCGCTCTACTCGCGAGGGCCAGATCCATAGCTTCTACATCCCGACGTGGGTGAAGATCGCCGCCGGGCTCACGATCGCGGCCGGGACGTACACGGGCGGCTGGCGGATCATGCGCACGCTCGGGCAGCGGGTCTACCAGCTGGAGCCGCCGAGCGGGTTTGCCGCTCAGGCGACCGCGGGCGCTGTCATCTGGGCCTCGACGAGGTACGGCTACCCGCTCTCGACGACGCACGTGATCTCGGGCGGCGTCATGGGCGCCGGGGCGACCAAGCGGTTCTCCGCCGTCCGCTGGGGCGTCGCCGGCACGATCGTCTACGCCTGGGTGCTCACGATCCCCGCGGCCGCGATCGTCGCCGCGCTCTTCTACCTGCCCGTCGGCGCGATCTTCTGATCGTGCGTCTCGGGCTCGGATCGGGAAGCGGCGAGATGTTCGACCTGCTCGCGCAGGCGGGCGACAACGCCGCGCGAATCGCAGTCGCCGTCGAGGAGCGCTTTCGCGACTTCCCGGCGAGCAGGATCTCCCAGGAGTCGATCAAGGAGCTCGAGCACGAGGGCGACCGGATCGTCTCGAGCCTCCTGCGCGCGGTCGAGGCCCAGTTCGTGACGCCCTACGACCGGCAGGACATCGTCGCGATGGCCTTCGCCGTCGACGAGGTCCCCGACAAGATCGACAACGCCTCCGAGCTTCTCGGCCTCTACGGGATCGAGGCGCCGACCCGGCAGTCGCTCGCCCTGTGCGCACTCCTCGTCCGGGCGACGGCCGAGCTTGCGAGCCTGCTGCGCAAGCTGAAAGGGCTGCGCGGCTCGGCGCCGGAGATTCGAGCGATCAAGGAGATCGAGGACGAGGCTGACCGTGTCGCGCGGGCAGCACGCGCCGCTCTCTTCAAGGACGAGCGGATCGACCCGATGCTCGTGATCCGCTGGAAGGACATCTACGAGGCGCTCGAGGACGCCGTCGATGCCTGCGAGACCGCCGCGCACCACATCGGCAACATCCTCGTCAAGAACCACTAGCCGGCTGCGTGGTCCGCTAGCCGCCGAAGATCACGAGCGCGATCGTCGCCAGGCCGAGACCGATGCCGAAGACGAGGAGCGCTAGCCCGATCCGGGAGTCGAGGCGGGCGAACTCGCCGCGGTCGACCGCGCGCTCGACCGACCTGACGCGGACGTGCCCGATCACCAGGCAGACGATGCCGAGCAGGCCGTAGCAGGCGCCGACCACCTGGTAGGGCCACGACGTGACGTCGGCGACGCCGGGCACGATCCGTCCGAGCGCGATGCAGACCGCGAACGCGCCCAGCCCGGTGCGTAACCAGGCGAGGTATGTCCGCTCGTTCGCGAGCCGCGTCCGGCGAGCGGCGTCGCGCGTTTCGTCGGCGCTCAAGGTGAGTCGAGCTTACGCGCCGGCCCGGAGCTCTAACCGGGATGCGAGGCGTCGGTCAGCTCGCGCAGCTCGCCGGTCACGACGAACGCGATCTGCTCGCCGATGTCGACGGCATGGTCGCCGATCCGCTCGACGCAGCGAGAGATGACGAGCATCCGCAGGCCGTACTCGCGCTCCTCGGAGGAGTCGCCGAGCGAGAGCACGTCGTCGACCGCCTGGCGGTTCGCCCGGTCGATCAGGTCGTCGAGCTCGTTGAGCGACAGCGCCTTCGCAACATCCCGGTCGGCAAAGGCATCGAGCGCGACGCGGATCATCTGCTCGGCGCGCTGGCCCATGTCCTCGAGCGAGTTGAGGATGCGCTCGTCGCTCACGTCGAGCCCGCCCATCAGCTTGGTGAGCTTCGCAACGGTGACGCAGTAGTCGGCCATCCGCTCGAGGTGCAGGTTCACCCGCAGCACGGCGAGGACGAGTCGAAGGTCGCTCGCGACCGGTGTCTGCCGTGCGAGCAGCGACTGGACGCCCGTCTCGATCGCGAGGTAGCGGCGGTCGATCTCGTCGTCGAACCCGATCACCTCGTCGGCGAGCTCGTCGTCGCCGCGCGCCAAGGCGTTCAGCGCCGAGCGGAGCGCGCGGAGAACGAGGTCGCCCTCCGACTGGATCGCCGACTCGAGCTGCTCGAGCTCCTCGTGGAACGACGCCCTCATCCGAAACGGCCGGTGACGTAGCCCTCGGTTCGCTCGTCGGACGGCTGGGTGAAGATCTTCTCGGTCGAGTCGTACTCGACGAGGATTCCGTGCCGGCCCTCGTCCTCGACCTGGAGGCTGAAGAACGCGGTCATCTCGGCGACGCGTGCCGCCTGCTGCATGTTGTGCGTGACGATCACCAGCGTGTAGTCCTGCTTGAGCTGGTGCATCAGGTCCTCGATCGCCTGGGTCGAGATCGGGTCGAGGGCCGAGGCCGGCTCGTCGAGCAGGACGACGTCGGGCTCGACGGCGATCGCGCGGGCAATGCAGAGCCGCTGCTGCTGGCCGCCGGAGAGGCCGAGCGCCGACTTCTTGAGCCGGTTCTTCACCTCGTCCCAGATTGCCGCCCGGCGCAGTGCTTGCTCGACGCGATCGTCGAGGTTGTCCTTCATGCCGAGGATCCGCAGGCCGTAGGCGACGTTGTCGTAGATCGACTTCGGGAACGGGTTCGGCCGCTGGAACACCATCCCGATGCGGCGGCGGACCTCGATCGGGTCGACGCCCGACCCGTAGAGGTCGGTGCCGTGGTAGAGAAGCTTGCCGTCGATCCGAGCGCTCGGCACCAGGTCGTTCATCCGGTTCAGGCAGCGCAGGAAGGTCGACTTGCCGCAGCCGGACGGCCCGATCAACGCGGTGATCGCGTGCTTGTAGATCTCGAGCGAGACGCCGCTGACCGCGAGCGCCTTCCCGTACGAGACGGAAAGCTCCTGAATATCGAACACCGTGTCCTTGTGCGCCGGCTCAGACTGAAGAGCCCTGGTCAGCATGGGTGAAGGGGCGGATGTTTTCGCGGGCGCGACGGCAGCGGCATCCGAGTGGGGCGGCTCCACGACGTTCACCGGGTCGAGTGTCGCGGGAGCGGTCCCGGCCCTGGGTTCACAGCATGTGAACGTTTCGTGACGGAGTGGTAACGGGCCCTCGCGCCGCCGCGAAGTCACTGGAAATGTGTGGCGCGTGGAAGCCGGGTCAGCGATCGCCCCTGCACCGGCCGCCGGCCTGCGCCGGACGCGCCGCCTGTACGACCGCCTCGGCGACCGGGCGCTCAACGTGCTGACGGCGCTCGCCGCGCTGTTCTCCGTCCTGCTCGTCGTCGCGATCGCCTGGCAGCTCGTCAAGCAGGCCTGGCCCGCGATCCGGCAGTACGGCATCTCGTTCGTCTGGGAGTCGACCTGGCGCGTCCCCACCCCGACGCTTTCGGAGCTCTACGGCGCACGCGAGTACCTGATCGGGACGCTCGTGACCTCGTTCGGTGCCGTGTTGATCGCGGCACCGCTCTCGATCGCCATCGGGCTCTTCCTGAGCGAGCTCGCACCGGCCGCGATCCGCGGGCCGATCGGCTCGCTCGTCGACATGCTCGCGGCGGTGCCGAGCGTCGTCATCGGCCTCTGGGGGATCCTCGTGCTCGGCCCGTTCATCCACTCGACGATCGAGCCGTGGCTCAACGACGTGCTGGGCTTCATCCCGATCTTCGGGGTTCCACCGGCGACGGCGCAGAGCGTGTTCCTCGCGATGATCGTGCTCGCGATCATGGCGACGCCGATCATCTCGTCGATCTGCCGCGAGCTCTTCGCAAGCGTCCCGAGCGAGCTCGAGGAGGCAGCGATCGGGCTCGGCGCGACTCGCTGGGAGATGGTTCGCGGGGTCGTGCTCCCGTCGGTGAGAGGCGGCGTCGTCGCCGGCGTCATCCTCGGGCTCGGCCGCGCGCTCGGGGAGGCGATCGCGGTGACCCAGGTCATCGGGGGCGGCTTTCCGATCAAGCTCTCGCTCTTCCAGCCGGGCACATCGCTCGCGAGCCAGATCGCAAACCAGTATTCGAGCGACATCTCACCGCTGAACCGAGCCTCGCTGATCTACCTGGGCCTGATCCTGCTCGTGATCACCTTCACGACCAACTTCGCCGCCCAGCGGATCGTTCATCGCTTCGACCGCGACAAGACGCGGTGAGCCTCACCCCTTCACTTCGGGCCTCCGGGCAGGGACGCCGACGGCTCATTCTCAGCCGGGCCGCCGAGATCGCGGCCATCTGCGCGGCCGCGCTCGCCCTGGGGACGCTCGCGATCCTGGTCGTCTCGGTCTTCGTTCGCGCGCTGCCGGCGCTCAGCCTCGACTTCTTCATCAAGGGGCCGAGCTACGACGCGTTCGGGCGGCTCGGCGGCGGGATCGCGCCGGCCATCGTCGGGACGCTGATGCTCGTGGCGATCGCCGCGGCGATCTCGGTTCCGGTCGGGGTGTTCGCGGCAATCTGGGTCAGCGAGTTCGCGCCGAGGCGCCTGGCCGACCAGGTGAAGCTCTACCTCGACGTCCTCAACGGCTTCCCCTCGATCGTGATCGGCATCTTCGTCTACGGCCTCGCCGTCAAGTCCGGCGTGCCCTTGCTGGGCATCGGGCACCATCCGAGCGCCTGGGCAGGCGGCTTCGCGCTCTCGATCGTGATGCTCCCGCTCGTCTCGAGGACGACGATGGAGGTGCTGGCACTCGTCCCGAACAGCCTTCGTGAGGCGAGCTATGCGCTCGGCGTCTCGAAGTGGCGGACCGTCCTCAGCGTCGTCATCCCGACTGCCGCCGGCGGGATCGTGACCGGGACGACGCTCGCCGTTGCCCGCGCCGCGGGTGAGACGGCGCCGCTGCTCTTCGTCTGCGCCGCCACCACGCAGACCGTCGTCTGGGACCCTTCCCAGGCTGTCAGCTCGATCCCGTTCACGATCTTCAGCGACTACGACCAGGCGGGGGGACAGGCCGCGGCCTGGGGCGCGGCGTTCACGCTGATCGTGCTCGTGCTCGTCTCGAGCCTGACCTCGAGGTACTTCCTCGACCGCTCCAAGCGGAAGCTCGGGCAGGTTCAGTAGCGGCGCGCGTTACCAGTTCGTCACCCGATCGTCACACACTCTCAGCCCCTTGGCCCGGGGCGTCTGTGCAGGCTGGACACGACGACTGAAAGCAACCGTCATCCCAGCACAAGGAGAGTGTTCATGAAGAGGAAGGCGTTCGCCCTTCTCGCGATTGGTGCGGTGATCGGCCTGCTGGCCGCTTCGACCGCCTCGGCCAGACGAGCAGACGTTCCGATCGCAGGCGCAGGCAGCAGCCTCGTCAACCCGCTGGTACAGCAGTACATCCCGGCTGTAGGGTCTGCCTTCGGCTATTCGCTGAGCTATGCCTCTGTCGGTTCGGGCACCGGCATCGCGGACATCACTGCGCGGACAGTCGACTTCGGCGCGTCCGACGCACCGCTCAACCCGACCCAGGCGTCGGCGTGCGGGTCCTGCGTGGAGATCCCGTGGGCACTCTCGGCGACCACCCTCTCGTACAACATCACGGGAGTCCCCAACCAGGTCCGTCTCAATGGCCCGACGATCGCCGGCATCTTTCTCGGCACGATCAAGAACTGGAACGACCCCGCGATCGTGAAGATGAACCCGAAGCTGACGATGCCGAACCTGGCGATCACACCGGTGCATCGTTCCGACGGATCCGGTGACACCTACGCGTTCACCGACTATGTCTCCAAGATCAGCTCGACGTTCGCAAACCAGGTCGGCGTCAATACCTCGGCCAACTGGCCGGGCGGCGTCGGCACCAGCGCGAGCGGCAACGCCGGTATCGCAGCGGTCATCTCGAGCACGCCGGGCGCGATCGGCTACCTCAGCGCGGCGTACACGATCCCGAACCACCTCAAGGTGGCGGCGATCCAGAACGCAGCGGGCGGTTTCGCCACCCCGGGCCTCCGCGGCATCGCTGCGGCGGCGGCGGCGTTCCCCAATCCGACGTCGACGGCGAACGGCGTCGAGATGCACATCGTCAACCCGCCCAAGTCGGCCGGAAAGCTCGCGTATCCGATCTCGACCTACACCTACATCATCGTCCCTGCGTCGTCGAGCAAGGCGACGCAGCTGCGGAAGCTGATCTTCTGGGCCCTGACGGTAGGTGACAAACAGTACGGCCCGAAGCTGATCTTCGTGCCGACGTTCCCGACGAAGGTCCTGGTGGCCTCCGAGAAGGCGCTGAAGTTGATCCAGTGCCCGTCGGGAGGCTGCACCTAGTCCTCGACGGACTCCACGCTCCCCGTCCGGGGGTGACAGAGCGGAAGGGCGCCGACGGGCGCCCTTCCGCGTTTCTCCATAGGATCCCGCTGTGAGCGACGACGTCCGGCGGCTGATCGACGACTACAACGACGCCTGGAACCGCCAGGACCTCGACGGGCTCTGCGCCTTCCACGCCGACGACGTCGTGTTCGAGAACCACACGGCGGCCGAGCGCGTCGAGGGGGCCGAGGCGGTCCGGGCCCACATCGGCGGCATCTTCGAGCGCTGGCCGTCGCTGCGCTTCCGCGGCCGGCGGTTCTATGCGGCCGAGGAGTTCGCGGTGAGCGAGTGGACCGCGACCGCAACCCGTCCGGACGGGACGCAGATCGAGTGGGACGGGGTGGACGTCTTCCCGGTCAGCGCCGGCAGGATCATGCGCAAGGACGTGTACTCGTCCTCGCACGCGCCACGCGTGCTCGGCTAGAGGCGGGCCGCCCGGCTAGACCCGGGAGTCCGGGAAGCTGCAGCGGACCTGGAGGCCGTGGCCGCGGGCCCCCTCCGCCTCGACCATGCCTCCGGCCGCGACCACCACATGCTTCACGATCGCCAGCCCGAGCCCCGTGCCCCGCGTCGCCCGCGCCGCATCGGCGCGCCAGAAGCGCTCGAACAGCCGGGGCAGGTCTGCCTCGCTGACGCCGATTCCGTCGTCGGTCGCGTTCAGCACCGCCAGGTCCTGATCGCGCGTCACCGAGAGCGTGAAGGTCGCGCCGTGACCCGCATAGCGGATCGCGTTCTCGGCCAGGTTCTCGGCGACGATCCTCAGCATCCGCGGCCGGAGCGGAAGATCGACCTCGGCGTCACCGTCGACAGCCAGCACGAGCCCGGCGCGGGCAGCGCTCGTCTCGAGCTCGTCGACGACCTGCTCGAGCACCGGCAGCGCATTCGTGTGTCCAAGCGAGACGACCTCGGTCCCGCTCTCGAGCTCCGAGAGGAAGAGGATCTCGTCGATCAGGGCTCCGGCGTTGTGCACCTCGGCGCGGGCCTGCTCGAGGAGCTGGTCGACGTCGGCGCCGGGCAGGTCGGCGGAGTCGAGCAGGACCAGGATCCTGGCGAGCGGTGTTCGCAGCTCGTGCGACACCGACGCGGTGAACCCGGCCCGCAGTGCGTCGAACGAGGGGTCCTCGGGCGGCGGCTCCGGCGGGGTCACCGTCATGGGCAGCTCGTCCCGTGGCTCGATCGTCTCGGTTTCGTCCTTTTTCCGGAACGGCGACTTCACCAGATCGTCACCACTTCGACACCTGCTTCGCACCGTGCACGGCACTATGGTAGGCGCGTGGGGAAGATCTTGATCGTCGAGGACGACAACGTGATCGCCGACGGGATGGCGCGCCACCTCACGGCGGCCGGTCTCGATCCCGTCGTCGTCGGTCGCGGAGAGCTCGGGCTCGCCCGGTTGCGGTTCGAGAACCCCGACGTGTGCGTGCTCGACCTGATGCTCCCGGAGCTCGACGGCTGGAAGCTGATCGAGACCGCGCGATCGGAGGGGATCGGCACCCCGATCGTCGTCGTCTCGGCGCGCGGCACCGAGCACGACCGCGTCCACGCGCTCGAGATCGGCGCCGACGACTACCTCGTCAAGCCCTTCTCGATGCGCGAGCTCGTCGCGCGTGTCGGCGCGGCGGCGCGGCGCGGCGTGCGCCCGGCCGAGGAGCGGCGTGGCGACGCGGTGGAGATCGAGGAGCTGCGGATCGACCCGCGGGAGGTGCAGGCGTTCGTGGACGGCAAGAGCGCGGGCCTCACGCCGACGGAGTTCAAGCTGCTCTACACGCTCGCGCTCGACCGCGGTCGCGTCGTCACGCGCGACGAGCTCCTGCAGAAGGTGTGGGGCCGCCGCGAGACCCACCGCGACCGGACGGTCGACGTCTTCGTCCGCCGGCTCCGGCAGAAGGTCGACCGGATCGCGCCGCGCCACACGTTCATCCACACCCGCTTCGGCGTCGGCTACAAGCTCGAGCCGCTGCCCAAGTAGCGCACCGGCGCCTATAGTCGGGCGCATGGCGCCCAGGCGGCGGGACGAGCCCGTGCGGCTCACACGGATCTACACGCGTGCCGGTGACGGCGGCGAGACCTCGCTCGGCGACGGCTCGCGGGTCTCGAAGCTCGATCCCCTCGTGCGGGCCTCCGGCGAGGTCGACGAGCTCAACTCGCTGCTCGGGTGGGCCCGGATCGAGGCCGGCGATCTTGCGCTTGCGCGCATCCAGAACGAGCTCTTCGACCTCGGCGCGGATCTCTCGGTGCCGTTCGCCGAGCGCGACGGGAGGCTGAGGATCGAGCAGGCGGCCGTCGACCGGCTCGAGACCGACTGCGATCGCGTCAACGGCGCGCTTCCCGAGCTGCGGAGCTTCGTGCTGCCCGGCGGCAGCGAGGCCGCGGCCAGGCTCCACGTCGCGCGCGCGGTCTGCCGGCGGGCCGAGCGAGAGGTGCTTGCAGTCGCTGCCGAGCGGCCGGTCAACCCGCTGGCCGCCGTGTACCTCAACCGGCTGTCCGATCTCCTCTTCGTTCTCGCGCGGGCCGCGAACGCCGGCGGCGACGAGCCGCTCTGGCTGCCCGGCGGCGAGCGCTGAGCTCCTAGACTTCCGCCAGATGGCGGGGAAGATCAGGGTGGTGATCGCGAAGGTCGGCCTCGACGGCCACGACCGCGGCGCGAAGATCATCGCCCGCGCGCTCCGCGACGCCGGGATGGAGGTCATCTACACGGGGCTGCATCAGCTTCCGGAGCAGATCGCGGAGACTGCGATCCAGGAGGACGCCGACGCGGTCGGCATCTCCATCCTCTCGGGAGCCCACATGACGCTCGTGCCGCGCGTCGTCGATCTCCTGCGGGCGCGGGGCGCGGGCGACGTGCTCGTGCTCGTCGGCGGGACGATCCCGGCGGACGACATCCCCCTCCTCGAGGCCGGCGGCGTGGCAGCCGTGTTCACTCCGGGCGCGCCCACCTCCGCCATCGTCGCCTTCCTCCGCGATCACGTCGCGGCGTAACTGCTTTTCCTGCGTAGAGTCCCTGTCCGATGAAGGTCGCCGTCTGTGTGAAGGCCGTGCCCGACTCCGCTTCCGGGAGGCGTATCGACCCGGCTACCGGCCGGCTCGATCGCACCGGCGACCTGGCCGTCTCGGACTTCGACCTGCACCCTGTCGAGGAGGCGCTGCGCCTGCGCGACGCGGCCGGCGAGGGCGAGGTCGTGGTCGTCTCGCTCGGCCCGGCAGGGAGCGCGGATGCTCTTCGCAAGACCCTCGCGATGGGGGCCGACCGCACCGTCCTCGTCAGCGACGACCAGTTCGCGGGGGCCGACCTTCTGACGACGGCGCACGCTCTCGCCGGCGCGCTCGGGCGCGAGGCCGCCGACCTCATCCTCTTCGGCCAGCAGTCGGCCGACGGGGACGGCGCGTGCCTCTGGGCCGCCGTGGCCGAGCTGCTCCGCCGGCCGGCGATCTCGCAGGTGGCGGAGCTGACGGTCGACGGCGGCACGGTGACCGGCCGCCGCCAGACCGAGCTCGGCTACGAGCGGGTTCGCGCACCGCTGCCGGCGGTCGTGGCGGTCTCCGATGCGATCAACGAGCCGCGCTACCCGTCGCTCAAGGGGATCATGGGCGCCAAGTCGAAGCCCCAGGAGACGCTGGCCGCCGCCGACGTCGGCGGAGTCACGCCGGCGGCCACGACCGTGAGGGCGCTGTCGGCGCCGCCCGGCCGGGGAGAGCGCGTCCGACTCGACGACAGCGGCGCCGCACCCGAGGCGATCGTCGAGTTTCTCGTGGAGAAGCGCCTCCTGTGAAGACGCTGGTGTTCCTCGAGCATCAGGAAGGCGCGGTCGACCAGGGCCTCGCTGGGCGTGCTCTCGCGCGCGTCCGCGCTCGACGGTGAGACCTGCGGCGTCGTGGTCGGATCCGGCGTGCGCGACCTCGCTGCCGAGGCCGGTCGCTGCGGGGCCGCCGTCGTGTTCGCGGCGGACGATGAGCGCCTCGCCGCGCCGCTGCCGCAGCCGCGCGTCGACGTCCTCGCGGCGCTCGTCCGCGACGAGGAGTTCGACACGGTGCTCTTCGCCCAGTCGGTGCTGACGGCCGACGTCGCCGCAGGCCTTGCGGTGAGGCTCGGCGCCGGGCTGAACTGGGATCTCGTGGACGTCGCGGGCGAGGGCGGTGAGCTCACCGGGAAGCGGCCGGCTCTCGCCGACTCGGTCTGGGTCGACGTGGGCTGGGCCTCGACGCCGCGGCTCGGCCTGTTTCGCACCGGCACGTTCGACCCGGTGGAGTCGGGCGGGCCGGCCGAGGTCCGCGACGCCCCGGTGTCGCTCGAGCCGCACTCCCTGCTCGCGGAGCTCGTCGAGGCCGCGACGGTCGAGGTTCAGGCGGGACCGTCGATCGAGGATGCCGAGGTGGTCGTCGCCGGGGGCCGTGGCCTGGGCGGCCCCGAGGGCTTCGCGCTCGTCGAGGGCCTCGCCGAGGCGCTCGGCGGCGCCGTCGCGGCGACGCGCGCGGTCGTCGACTCCGGCTGGTACCCCTACTCGGCTCAGGTCGGCCAGACCGGCAAGACGGTCTCGCCCAAGCTGTACGTCGCCGTCGGGATCTCGGGCGCGATCCAGCACAAGGTCGGCATGCAGGGCTCGGGCACGATCGTCGCGATCAACAAGGATCCGAACGCGCCGATCTTCGACTACGCCGACCTCGGCGTCGTCGGCGATCTGAACGTGATCGTGCCCCGGCTCGCCGAGCTCATCAGGCAGCGCCGCGGCGCGTGAAGCCTTCGGACTATCCGCCGCCGTGGGCTGACTCGGAGGCGATCGCAGAGCCCAGCGACTCCGAGCCGATCGAGGTCGGTGTGCTCGTCGTCGGCGCCGGGCCGGCCGGTCTCGCCGCGGCGATCCGGCTCGGCCGGCTGATCGCGGCCGACCCGGAGGCGGCCGCCGCGCTCGGCGAGGTGCCGGTGGCCGTGCTGGAGAAGGGGAAGGCGCCCGGCTCGCACCTGCTCTCCGGCGCCGTGGTCGACCCGGCGCCGCTCCGGCGGCTGCTCGAGGGCGTCCGTGAGCCCGGCGACCTGCCGACCTACGGCCAGGTTCCGGGCGAGGCGGTCCTCTTCCTGACGCCGGACCGCGCGGTCCGGCTCCCTGTTCCGCCGACGATGCGGAATCACGGGAACGTCGTCGTGTCCCTCTCTCGCCTCGGCCGCTATCTGGCGGAGGTGGCCGAGGAGTGTGGCGCGGCGATCCTGCCGGAGACGGCAGGGCAGGCGCTGCTCGTCGACGGCGGCCGTGTGGTCGGCGCGCGGACGGGCGACAGGGGTCGTGGGCGGGACGGCGAGCAGTTGCCGCGATTCGAGCCCGGGTCGGACATCCGCGCGAAGGTGACGATCCTGGCCGAGGGAACCGCCGGGCACCTGACGGCGGCGGCGCTCGAGCGCTTCGATCTCTCCCCGAAAAGCCCCCAGACCTGGGCGCTCGGCGTGAAGGAGGTGTGGCGGGTCGCCCGCCCATTGCGGCAGGTGATCCACACCATGGGCTGGCCGCTACGGTCGTCGGCGCGGTTCCGGGAGTTCGGCGGGTCGTTCGTCTACCCGATGGGGGACGACCTGGTGACGATCGGGATGGTCGTCGGGCTCGACTATCGCGACGCGACGCTGTCGGTTCACGACCTCCTGCAGCAGGTGAAGACACACCCGCGGATCCGGCCGCTCCTCGCGGGGGGCGAGCGGATCGCCTGGGGCGCGAAGACGATCCCCGAGGGCGGGTTCGTGGCGCTGCCTCGCGCGCTGCATGCGCCGGGGCTGTTGCTCGTCGGCGACGGAGCCGGGCTCGTGAACGTGCCGGCGCTGAAGGGGATCCATTACGCGGTCGAGTCCGGGCGGCTCGCGGCCGAGGCGGCGTGGCGATCCGTGACCGGTGGCGAGGAGGCGCTCGCCGGCTACGACGCGGCGCTTCGCTCGTCGTTCGTGTGGCGTGACCTGCGGGCGGTACGCAACATGCGGCAGGCCTTCGGCGCGGGCTTCTGGCGTGGGTCGGCGCTCGCCGGCCTTGCCACGGTCACCGGGGGCAGGCTCCCCGCCGGCGACCGGCCGACCGAGCGGGATGCCGACCAGGACGTGTTCGAGGGGGCCGGGTCGTCGTCCTATCCGCCGCCTGACGGCGAGCTGACGTTCGACAAGCTCTCGTCCGTGTTCCTCTCCGGGAACCGGACCAGCGACGACCAGCCGAGCCATATCCGGCTCGAGACCCGGGTGCCGGCCGAGATCGGCGAGCTGTGGGCGGCGATGTGCCCGGCGCAGGTCTACGAGGTCGAGCCGACCGGCGACGGGACGGTCGTGGTCAAGGTGACGCCCTCCAACTGCGTGCAGTGCGGTGCGATCACCGCGAAGGGCGGGCGGCTGACCCCGCCCGAGGGCGGGTCCGGCCCCGAGTACAGCATCACGTAGTGTCCCGCCGTCGGCCGGAGCGGCCGGTACCGCCGGCCCTTCACGCGACGATCCCGGCGCCGCCGTTCCACGGTTGCCGGCACCGGCCGGCGCCTTCGGTGACGAAACGGCGGAACGACCGCCTCGCCTGCGCGGGATTCGGCCCGAAGTGCCCGAGGAGATGACCGAGCGCCAGAGCCCGCGGCTGGTGATCTAGGCCTGCCGAGGCCCGGTAGCTCGTCCAGTTGCAGTCGCCCGGGTGCTCGCCGAAGCCCGCGCGGGCGGGGTTCCAGAGCGCGTAGCGGATGCTGGCGAACAGATGCTGCTCGGTCTTCAGCTCGCGGCTCCAGAATCGTTCGCCGAGGCAATGGTTGATCCGTCCGAACCGCGCATTCGACGCCACCGCGAACCCTGTGTTCAGCTCGCGCATGCCGTCGGAGAGCCCCGCCGCCCCGATCTGGAGCACGAGGTGAAAGTGGTTCGGCATCAGCGCCCAGGCGACGACGCTCCAGTCGTAGCGCCGGGAGACGAGGTCGAGCCGGAAGGGAAACTGCCCGCGCAGCCAGTCGTCGAAGATCGGCTGGCGATTGTTTCCCCTCGAGACGAGGTGGTAGAACGCGCCCGGAACGACCTCACGAGGCTGCCTCGGCATGTCGCCAGGATAGACAACCACCCGGCCTCCAGGAGCCGTTCTCGCCAACTTGGCACACTCTCGTCACGGTGACTGTCCCCAGACGTGTCCCGCCGGGACGGTTGCGGACTCGGCGCGGAATCGGCGCCGCTGCAAGGCCCTCGGCGCCGGGAGAGGACAGTGGGCTCGCCGCGCGGGCGCCGCTCCGCGGGTGACTGTCCCCGGACGTGGCCCGGTGGGACGTGGCTAGATTCGGGGAGTGATCACCTCGGTCGACAACCCGCGCGTGAAGGACGTCCTGCGGTTGCGGAAGAGTCGGGAGCGGCGTCGCAGTGGGTTGTTCCTGGCCGAGGGGCCGCGCGAGGTCGAGCGGGCGCGGGCCGCGGGGCTTCGGGTCGTCGAGACGTACTACGCGCCGGGTCGGCTCGATTGGGACGAGGGAGAGGCAGTCAGCGAGCGGGTGCTCGCGAAGATGGCCTACCGGGCCGAGCCCGAGGGTGTGATCGCGGTCGTCGAGGCGCCGCGGCGGGCGCTGCCGCGCGGCGGAACCCTGTACCTCGTCGCGGTGGGCGTCGAGAAGCCGGGCAACCTGGGCGCCATGGCCCGGTCGGCGCAGGCCGCCGGCGCCGACGCGCTCGTCGTCGCCGAGGGGGTCGCCGACGCGTGGAACCCGAACGCGATCCGGGCCTCGACCGGCGCCGTCTTCACGCTGCCGATCGTCGAGGCGAACCTCGAGGAGGTCGTCGCCCTCGGCGTCCCGATCGTTGCGGGATCCGTGGCTGCCCCGACCCGGTACACCGAGGCCGACCTCAGCGGGCCGGTCGCGATCGTGGTCGGGGCCGAGGCTGCCGGCCTCGGGGACCGGTGGCTCGAGGCCGCCGGCATCCGGGTCGCGATACCGGTCGCGGACGGGGCCGTCGACAGCCTCAACGCCGCCACCGCGGCCGCGATCCTTCTCTTCGAGGCGGTGCGCCAGCGTGGTTGAGCGCGCGGACGTCCTCCGTGCGCGGCCGGTCGTCGAGCGGCACCTGGCGCGCACGCCGACGCTCTCGTCGCGCACTCTCGGCGCCCGCCTCAAGTGCGAGCTCTTCCAGCGAACCGGCTCCTTCAAGGCCCGCGGCGCCCTCGTCAAGCTGGCCTCGCTGACCGACGAGGAGAGACGCCGCGGCGTCATCAGCATCTCCGCAGGAAACCACGCCCAGGCTGTCGCCTTCGCCGCGGCCGAGTACGGCGTCGACGCCCTCGTCGTCATGTGGAACGGCGCCTCCGAGCTGAAGATCGCCGCCACCAGGGGCTACGGGGCCACCGTCGACCTCGAGGCGACGACGCCGGCCGAGGCGTTCACGCGGGTCGCCGAGCTGACCGGGCAGACCGGGCGCATCTTCATCCACCCTCACGAGGACCCGCAGGTCCTCGCCGGTGCCGGGACGCTCGCGCTCGAGATCGAGGAGGACGCTCCCGATGCCGACGCGGTTGTCGTCCCGGTCGGAGGTGGCGGCCTGATCGCGGGCGTCGTCGCGGCGCTCGGCACGTCGGGGCCGATCCGCGTGATCCCGGTCGAGCCCGAGGCGAGCCCGGCTCTGCATGAGGCGATCGCGGCCGGCGAGCGCGTCAGCGTCGAGCCGACCTCGATCGCGGACGGCCTCAACGTGCCCATGATCGGCCGCCCTGCGTTCGAGGAATGCCGCGACCTCGAGGTCATCCTCCTGACCGAGCAGGAGATCGAGGAGGGCTTCCGTTTCCTCTACGAACGCGCGAAGCTCGCGTGCGAGCCGGCCGGGGCCGTGGCGGCCGCCGCGATCCTCGCCGGCAAGGTCGAGGCCGAGCGGCCCGTCGCGATTGTCACCGGGGGCAACGTAGCGGCCCGGACCGCCTCTGGTATCCTGCGTTTACAATGAAGGCCGAGATCCACCCCGAGTACGTTTTCGCGACCGTTCACTGCTCCTGCGGCAACTCGTTCGTCACCAGGTCGACCTCGCCGGAGCTGAACGTCGAGATCTGCTCGCAGTGCCACCCGTTCTACACGGGGAAGCAGAAGCTGGTGGACACCGGCGGCCGTGTCGAGCGCTTCCAGCGGCGGCTCGAGAAGGCCGACCGCTCGGCCCAGAGCAGCTCCTCCTAACCATGGCAGGAGCGATCGGCGGCCAGGCCGTCCTCGAGGGCGTCATGATGCGCGGCCCGAGGAACTGGGCGGTAGCGGTACGCAAGCCCGACGGCAACATCGCCCAGCTCGGGTGTCCGATCTCCTCGCCGATGGCGCGCCACTGGTCGCTGCGCCTCCCGATCATCCGCGGCGTCGTCGCGCTCGGCGAGTCGCTCACGATCGGCTTCCGCGCGCTCTCGGTCTCGATGAACTACGCGACGGCGACCGACGACGGCGGCGAGGATGCCGAGGAGGTCGAGCTCGGGAGGTGGACGATCGTCTTCTCGTTCGCGGTCGCGATCGGCTTCGTCGTCATCGTCTTCAAGGTCGGCCCGGGCCTGATCGCCGACTCGCTGCCGATCAGCGACGGCGCCTGGTTCGTGATCGTCGAGGCGCTGATTCGCATCAGCCTCTTCGTCGGGTATCTGGCCCTGCTCAGCCTGCTCCCGCCGCTCAGGCGCACGTTCGAGTACCACGCCGCCGAGCACAAGGCGATCAACGCCTACGAGGCCGGCGAGGAGCTCACGCCCGAGATCGTCCAGCGCTACTCGCTCATCCACCCGCGCTGCGGCACCTCGTTCCTGTTCTGGGTCGTCGTGATCAGCGCTTTCGTCTACGCGCCGTTCGGGAAGCTACCGATCCAGTACATCATCCTCACGCGCATCGCCTTCCTGCCGCTGATCGCGGGCGTCGCCTACGAGCTGATCCGCTTCGCCGGGAAGCACGCCGACAGCAAGCTCCTGATGACTCTGCTCGCCCCGGGCCTCTGGCTCCAGCGGCTGACGACGCGCGAGCCGACGCTCGACCAGCTGGAGGTGTCGATCCGCGCGCTGCGCGCGGTGCTGGACCACGAGGGCCGGCTCACGCCGGCAGACCGACGAGTGGAGGTGATGGCGTAGATGCCGACCGTACGCAGAGCCGACGTCGAGTGGATCGGTGGCTTCATCGACGGCCAGGGGAAGATCGTGTCGACGACGACGGGCGCGCTGCCCGAGCTCGAGGTGACCTGGCAGTCGCGCGTCGATGACGATCAGTCGCTGACGAGCCCTGAGGAGCTGCTCGCCGCAGCGCACGCATCGTGCTTCGCGATGCAGTTCACGTCAGGCCTGGTGGGAGCAGGCTGGGAACCGGAGGAGATGCTCGTCTCGTGCGAGGTCACCTTCGAGATCGGGATGGGCATCATCGGGTCGGCGCTCACGGCGCGCGTGACCGTCGACGGCCTGACCGACGGGCAGGTCTACGAGATCGCGCAGCGGGCGAAGATCATGTGTCCGATCTCGCGCGCGCTCGCCGGGATCGACATCACGCTCGAGCTTCCCGACCTTGTTCTCGAGGGTGACGAGGGCGAAGAGGAAGAGGGCGCCGCCGAGGCCGAAGCCGGCGAGGCTTCGTCGACGACCGACGAGTAGAGCAGGAACGCGCGGGACCCGGTCGCACGCGCTTGAGATGCTGCGCCCGCGGCTAGCCTAGGCCCGCAGCCATGTCCGATCTCGACCAACTCGTCACGGAGCTCGAGCGCTCCTTCACCGAGGCGCAGGAGCGGATGTCCGATCCTGCCGTCTACAACGACCGCCGCGAGGCGGAGGACGCCGGGCGCCGACTCAAGAAGCTCGAGGTCCCCTACCGCCTGGCGCGGTCCTGGCGGCAGGCGTCCGCCGATCTCGACGCGGCGCGCAGCGACCCGGAGCTGGCCGAGATGGCGCCGGACTACGAGCGCGAGGTCGGCCGGCTGGAGGAGGAGCTGAAGCTGTCGCTCGTCGAGACCGACCCGGCCGACGACAAGGACGTGATCGTCGAGATCCGGCAGGGGGTCGGCGGCGACGAGGCCGCGCTCTGGGCCGCCGATCTCGCCCGCATGTTCGAGCGGTACGCCGAGCGCCTCGGCTTCAAGTGGGAGGAGCTCGGGGTGAGCCCCAGTGAGGCGGGCGGGATCAAGGAAGGCGTGTTCGCCGTCAAGGGCGGCGGCGCCTACTCGATCTACAAGTTCGAGGGCGGGACGCACCGTGTCCAGCGCGTGCCCGACACCGAGTCGCAGGGCCGCATCCACACCTCGACGGCGACCGTCGCCGTGATGCCCGAGGCGGAGGAGGTCGACGTCGAGATCGACGAGAAGGACCTCCAGATCGACGTCTACCGCTCGTCCGGTCCCGGCGGCCAGTCCGTCAACACGACCGACTCGGCGGTCCGGATCACGCACCTCCCGACCGGGCTCGTCGTCGCCATGCAGGACGAGCGCTCGCGCCTCCAGAACCACGCGAAGGCGCTGCGCGTCCTGCGGGCGCGCCTCTACGAGGCGGAGCGCGCGCGCCTTCAGGCCGAGCAGGCGGCGGCGCGGAAGGGCCAGGTCGGAAGCGGTGCGCGCGCCGAGAAGATCCGCACCTACAACTTTCCCCAGGATCGCGTCACCGACCACCGCGTCGGAGTCAGCGCGCGGCTCCAGGATGTGCTCGCCGGCGATCTCTCGGCGTTCACGGAGGCGTTGACCGCCGACGAGCAGCGCCGCGCGCTCGAGGGCGGCGAGTGACGCTCGGCGAGGTTCTCGCCGCAACCGCCGAGTACTTCACACGCAAGGGAATCGACACGCCGAGGCTCGACGCCGAGCTCGTTCTCGCCCGCGCGCTCGGGATGACACGACTCGAGCTCTATACGAGCTTCGACCGTCCGCTGACCGAGGCCGAGCGTGCGGGCGCGCGGGCGCTCGTCGAGCGGCGCGGGCGCCGGGAGCCGCTCGCCTACGTCCTCGGCGACTGGGGCTTCAGGCGACTTACGCTTCGCACCGACGCGCGCGCCCTCGTGCCGCGGCCGGAGACGGAGGTCGTCGTCGAGCGGGCGCTCGCGGCGATCGCCGGGCTCGACGAGCCGAAGGTGGTCGACGTCGGTACCGGGAATGGGGCGATCGCGCTGGCCATCGCCGACGAGCATCCTGGCGCGGCCGTGATCGCCACGGACGTGTCGGCGGACGCGCTGGCACTCGCCCGTGAGAACGCCGACCGGCTCGGGCTTGCGGTCTCGTTCGTCGAGACGAGCCTGCTCGACGGCCTCACCGGCCCCTTCGACCTCGTCGTCTCGAACCCGCCCTATGTCACCGAGAAGGAGGTCGGGTCGCTGCAACCGGAGGTCCGCGACTGGGAGCCGCGGATTGCGCTCGTGGGCGATCGCGCCGCCGAGCTCGCCGCCGGTGCCCGCACCGTGCTCACCGCCGGGGGGGCGATCGTCCTCGAGTCCCACGCCGACCACGCCGGTGAGGTCCTGCGGGCGCTCTGCGAGCTCGGTTTCGAGGAGGCTACGATCTTCCGGGATCTCGAGGGAAGGGAAAGGGTGGTCGAGGCGCGGTGGGCGTCGGCGAGGTAACAGACGCGATCGCGGCGATCCGGGCCGGACAGGCTGTGCTGCTGCCCACAGACGGCGTCTACGGTCTGTGCGCATCGGCCTACCGCGAGGGCCCGGTGCGCCGCCTCTACGAGATCAAGGGGCGCGACGACGGGCAGCCGTCTGCGATGATCGCCGCCAGCGTCGACATGCTCATCGAGTGCGTGCCGGAGCTTCGGGGCCGCTCGGAGCTGATCGTTCGCACGCTGCTTCCCGGGCCGTTCACCCTCGTGCTGCCGAATCCGGCCCGGCGCTACGGTTGGCTCACGGGCACGCGAGCCGATGCGATCGGCGTCCGGGTCGCCGACCTGCCGACCGACGCGCAGCGGGTGCTCGATGCGGTCGGGGCGGTGGCCGCGACGAGCGCGAACGAGCCGGGCGACCCGTCCCCGGCGAGCCTCGCCGAGGTGCCGGCGCGGATTCGCGATCGCTGCGGGGCGGAGATCGATGCCGGCGCCCTGGGCGGCCTGCCCTCGACGGTGATCGACTTCAGCGTCCCCGAGCCCCTGGTCCTGCGGGTGGGCGGGGGCGATCCCGAGGAGGCGACGGCTCTCGTCGCGGAGGCGCTCGCCGGGTCGGGCGTCGCCTGAGCGAAGGAACTACGATGGAGGCCCGGCCTCGAGCAAGGAGCTGACCATGGCGATCGCGCAGGAGACCTTCGAGCACCTTCGGACGGCTGGCCTCGCCGACATCGATCCGGAGATTGCCGACACACTCGGGCGGGAGCTCGGACGGCAGCGCGGCCAGATCGAGCTGATCGCGTCGGAGAACTTCACCTGGCCTTCGGTGCTCGAGGCGATCGGCTCGACGCCGACGAACAAGTATGCGGAGGGCTACCCGGGGAAGCGGTACTACGGCGGCTGCGAGGTCGTCGACGAGATGGAGGAGCTTGCGCGCGAACGGGCCGTCTCGCTCTTCGGCGCCGAGCACGCGAACGTCCAGCCTCACGCCGGAGCGCAGGCAAACATGGCCGTCTACTTCGCCGTGCTGGAGCCGGGCGACCGGGTGCTCGGGCTCTCGCTCGACCACGGCGGCCACCTCACGCACGGGCTCAAGGTGAACTTCTCGGGGAAGCTCTACGAGTTCCATCACTACGGCGTCTCGCGCGAGACGATGACGGTCGACTACGACGAGGTGCTCGCCAAGGCCAAGGAGGTGCGTCCGAAACTCATCGTCTGCGGCGGCTCGGCATACCCGCGCACGGTCGAGGCCGACCGCTTCCGCGCGATCGCCGACGAGGTCGGCGCGCTCCTGATGACCGACATGGCCCATTTCGCCGGGCTCGTGGCGGCGGGCCTGCACCCGAGCCCGGTGCCGTACTCGCATTTCGTCACCTCGACGACCCACAAGACGCTGGCCGGCCCGCGGGCCGGGTTCGTTCTCTGCACCGAGGAGTATGCGCAGGCGCTCGATCGCGCGCTCTTCCCGGGCATGCAGGGTGGGCCGCTCATGCACACGATCGCGGCCAAGGCGGTCTGCTTCAGGGTGGCTGCGACCGACGCCTTCCGCGAGTACCAGCAGCAGGTCCGGGCGAACGCGGACACGCTCGCCGTGGGGCTGATCGACGGGGGCTTCGACGTTCTGACCGGCGGCACCGACACCCACCTCGTGCAGCTCGACCTCCGTGCCACGGACTGGACAGGGCTCGCGGCACAGGACCGGATGCACGACTGCCGCCTGACCGTGAACCGCAACACCGTCCCCTTCGACGAGCGACCGCCGATGGTCGCATCGGGCGTCCGCATCGGCACGCCCGCGGCGACGATGCGAGGCTTCGACGAGGACGACTTCGCCGAGGTCGCCTCGATCATCGTTGGTGCGCTCCAGGACGATGCCGACGTCGGGGCGCTGGCAGCGAGGTCGGCCGCGCTCTGCGACCGCAGGCCCCTGTACCCGGGCTTCCGCGGCTACACCACCTACGCAGCGTGACCTCGCGCGACGCGGCCCGCCGCCGGTTCGCCACCATTTCGTCACGGTGACTGTCCCCGGACATGGCCCGAAAGCCGGGCAGCCTGAACGGCGACCCGAGAGGCGACCGCAGCCGGCCGTCACACCCGCGTCGCACTTCCGTGACGCTCCCGTCACGGTGACTGTCCCCGGACATGGCCGCTCGGGGCGTGAGCGCTCCGGACTGGTCCGCCCGGGAGACCGTGGCCTGCCGGAGCGCGGGGGTCGCCCGTGAGCGTGACCGAGGTCAAGCACCCGCTCGTGCGGCACAAGCTCGGGCTCCTGCGGGACGTCAACACCGACACCGAGATGTTCAGGCGGCTCGTCAACGAGCTCACCCTGCTCCTCACCTACGAGGCGACGAAGGACATGGGGATCGAGGAGATCGAGGTCGAGACTCCCCTCGAGCGGACGGCCGCCTTCCGGATCCCGGGGAAGAAGGTCGCGGTGTGTCCGATCCTCCGCGCCGGGATGGGGATGCTCGACGGCGTCCTGTCGCTGATCCCCGTCGCGAGGGTCGGGTTCATCGGCCTCTACCGCGACGAGGAGACGCTCGAGCCGGTCGAGTACTACGTCAAGCTCCCGGCCGACATCGCCGAGCGGGACGTCCTGCTCCTCGATCCGATGCTCGCCACCGGCAACTCGACCGCGCACGCCGTCGACGTCCTCGAGCGCGCGGGCGCCGTCAACATCGCGCTCGTCTCGCTGATCGCCGCGCCCGAGGGCGTCGAGCGGATCGAGAACGCCCACCCGGCTGTCAACATCGTCGTCGCGTCGATCGACTCGCATCTGAACGAGCAGGGCTTCATCGTCCCGGGCCTTGGCGATGCGGGAGATCGCCTCTACGGGACGAAGTAGGCGCCGATGGTCTGGAACCAGCTCTCCTCGAACCTCCAGGTCATCTGGGGTGCCCTGATCGCCCTCGGCGTCGTCATCCTGCTCACGCCCGCCGTCGGCGGCATGGCGCGGATGCTCGGCGTCGTCGACCGGCCGGAGGAAGGCCGCCGGCATGTGCGCGGCGGCGTCCCGAGGCTCGGCGGGCTCGCGCTGTTCTTCGGCATCTTCGTCCCGTCGCTCGCGTTCCTCCGCCTCGACAGCCAGATGCGCGCGATCCTCCTCGGCGCGGCGGTCGCGACCACGGTCGGCGCCGTCGACGACTTCCGCGGCCTGCGCTGGTGGGAGAAGCTCGCCGGGCAGACCGCGGCGGCCGCGGTCGTCACCTGGGGCGGCGTCTGGGTCCACCGGTTCACGTTCCCGTTCATCGGCGTCCAGACCCTGCCGAAGCCGGTCGGCGTCGCCCTCACGATCGTCGGCATCGTCGCGGTGATGAACATGGTCAACTTCCTCGACGGGCTCGACGGTCTCGCCGCGGGCGTCTGCGCGATCTCGGCGTTCTCGTTCTGCGTGATCGACCTCTCGCGCGGCGATCTCAACGCCGCGATCCTCACCGGCGCCGTCTTCGGCGCCTGTGTGGGGTTCCTGCGCCACAACTTCTACCCGGCGCGGATCTTCATGGGCGACTCGGGGGCCATGCTGCTCGGGTTCACGCTCGCGGCGGTGTCCGTCCAGGGCCTGTCGAAGACGGCCGCCCTGGCCGCGCTCATCCTGCCGCTGCTCGTCCTTGCCGTCCCGCTCCTCGACACGTCGTTCGTCGTCGCCAAGCGGATCAAGCAGGGCCGGCCGGTCTACCTGGCCGATCGAACCCACCTCCACCACCGGTTCGAGAACATCGGCTTCTCGCAGCGGCGGTCGGTCGCCTACCTCTACGCCTGGTGCGTCGCGCTCGCGCTTGCCGCGCTCGCCACCCGCTTCGTCCATCCGCACGCGCACGGAGATTGGAACCCGGTCGGGGTCGCACTCGACACGCTGATCGCACTCGTTGCGATCGGTACATCGGTGTACGTCGTCTATCTGCTCGAGATCGTCAAGCTCGCAAACCCGTTCATCCGGCGGCGCGAGGAGGCAGATCGCGAGCAGGCGAGCCGGAAAACGGCCTAGCGGCGGCAAGCAATCACTGGAACAAAGTCGGCGCGTTTGCCCTTCGGAGCGGCGCTTGCGGTGTCACGAACTGCCACCCGTTACGGCAGCCCTGCGCTATGCTCCCGGCCGATGGAGCCGCGCGCGCCCCGCCCGTTCCCCCCTGTCGAGGCGGGGGCCCTGCTCGCCGGTGTGACGCTCTTCTGCGTCGGCCTCGGCACGCTGCTCGGCTGGATCGCAGGCTCGCTGAAGATCGGCCTTGTCGTCGGCGCCGTCGTCGGGCTGCCGGCCGGCGTCGGCTGTGTGTACCTCCGCTACCACGAGCACTTCGCCTGATGCCCAGCATGCTGGCCTCGCATCCGATCCCGCGCGGGTACCGCCCGGCGCTCGTCGGCACGATCGTCGTCCTCGCGGCGCTGCCGCTCTTCTGGGTGGCCGGCTGGCCGATCAAGGGCTGGGTCGTCGCGGCGGTGCTCTGGGTCGCCTCACAGGGCATCGGGCTTGTTCTCCAGCGGACCCCGATCGGGATGGGTAATCTCGCGGGCTCAGGCGCGGTGGCCATGGGCAGGATGTTCCGGTCGGTGCTCGCGATGGTGGTTCTGCTTGCCGTCACGGTCTCGAACCAGAGCCTGGGGCTCCCCGCCGTCGCTGTGTATGCCGCCGCGTTCTCGGCGGAGTTCGGGTCGTCGCTGTTCGCGTACTACGGAGGGGAGGCAGGATCATGAGAGTCAGAGGGCTCGTTGTCGCGCTCGTCGCGCTTTCCCTGACCGCGCCTGCCACTGCGTCCGCCGCGAAGAAGTTCAACCCGTCCGACGAGTTCCAGCTCAAGGACTGGGTCCCGATCCACCTCGGCCCGATCGACATGTCGATCAACCGGGCGGTCATCTACCTCTGGCTCGGCGCCCTGCTCACGATCCTGCTCGGCCTCGTCCTGATGCGCTGGAAGCTGAAGGCAGTCCCCGGAACGCGC
The DNA here is from genome assembly GCA_963743675.1 of uncultured Actinomycetota bacterium. Classification (GTDB taxonomy): domain Bacteria; phylum Actinomycetota; class Thermoleophilia; order Gaiellales; family Gaiellaceae; genus PALSA-600. Next base: position 178,512 of record CAVURE010000017.1, on the reverse strand, counting down.
CAGGCCTTCGGCGAGGTGATCTACGACATCGCCCAGACCCAGGTCGCCGAGACCGGGCTGCCGACGAAGGCGATGAGCCGCTGGTTCCCGTACGTCGCCTCGATCATGCTGTTCATCTTCGTCGTCAACCTGCTCGGCTTCATCCCGCTGCCGATCACCGGCCAGACCTACCACGGGTTCCCGGTCTGGGGGATCTATGCCGCGACCTCGACGATCTCGGTCACGCTCGCCCTGGCGCTCATGACCTGGGTGTTCCAGCACGTCGAGGGCATCCGTTACAACGGCTTCATCAAGTACTTCCGCTCGTGGATCCCCGACGTGCCGAAGGGCCTGTTGATCCTGATCGTCCCGATCGAGATCCTCTCGCAGTTCATGAGGCTGATCAGCCTGTCCGTCCGTCTCTACGCCAACATGCTGGCGGGCCACATCCTGATCCTGACGATGATCGGCCTCGTCTTCATCATCCATACGCCGCCGTGGCGGTTCTTCGGACTGCCGGCCGCGTTCGTCTTCTACATCTTCGAAGTGGTGATCGTCGTCACGATCCAGGCGTTCATCTTCGCCGCCCTCTCGGCCATCTACATCGGCACGGCCATCGAGCCGGAGCACTAAACCAAAAGGAGAAATCGACGCATGCTCAGTCTTCTCGTCGCAGCGGATGCCCCGGTAGTCAGTGCCGGCAAGGCCATCGCGCTCGCCCTCGGTATCGGTCTCGGCGCCGCGGGCGCCGGTGCCGGCATCGGCCAGATCTTCGGCTCGATGATCCAGTCGGTCGCCCGCCAGCCCGAGCTGCGGGGGGAGCTGCAGGGCCTGATGTGGCTCGGGTTCGCCCTCACCGAGGCCGTCGTGTTCTACGGCTTCCTCGGCGGCCTGCTCGGCTACGTGCTCGTCTAGCCCGATGCTCGGTGTCGTCTCGATAGTCGCGGCTTCGAACCCGCTGATCAAGGTCATCCCGGGTCTGATGATCTGGACCCTGATCTCGTTCGCGATCACGTTCTTCGTGCTGAGGCGCTACGCCTTCGGCCCGATCCAGAAGCTGATCGACGATCGCCGCGTGCGCATTCGTGACTCGGTCGAGGAGGCTGACCGCGCCCGCGACGAGGCGCGCAGCCTGCTCGAGGAGCACAAGGCGCTGCTCGGCCAGGCCCGCAGCGACGCCGAGGGGATCCTCGCCGAGGCGCGCCGGATCGCCGACGCGCAGCAGCAGCGGATGCGCGAGGAGACCGAGGAGGATCGCAAGCGCCGCCTCGAGGAGACCGAGCGCCAGATCGAGCAGGCAACGAACCAGGCCCTGAACGAGCTCAAGCAAGCGGTCGCCACGCTCTCGCTCGAGGCCGCAGAGAAGATCACCCGCAAGTCGCTGACCGACTCCGACCAGCGGCGCCTGATCGACGAGGCGCTCGCGGAGATCGACTTCAGCCAGCTGGAGGCGAGCCGCTCATAGCCGCCGCGCAGCGCATCTACGCCCGCGCTCTCTTCGAGGCCGCGGAGGGCAAGGGCAGGCTCGCGACCGTTCGCGAGCAGCTCGGCGATCTCGCGCACGCGATCGACGAGGTGCCGGCGCTGCAGGCCCTGCTCGTCGACCCCGAGACCGAGGGAACGGTGAAGGCCGAGGTGCTCGAGCAGATCCTCGACGGCGCCGACGACCTCGTTCGCAACTTCGCCCACCTCGTCGTCGAGAAGGGCCGCGCCGCCGAGATCGGCGAGATCGCCGCCGAGTTCGAGGCGCTCGTCGGCGCCGAGGCCCGGGTGCTCGACGTCGAGCTCACCACCGCCGAGGCGCTCTCCGACGCCGACTTCGACCGCATCGTCTCCGACATCGAGCAGAAGTCGGGCCGCAAGGTGCAGGCGACGCGCAGCGTCGATCCTGACCTGATCGGCGGCCTCGTCCTCCAAGCCGGCTCGATGCGGCTCGACGCCAGCGTCCGCGGCCGTCTCGACCGCCTCCGTCAAGAGCTCGCACACACCTAGAAGGAGAAGCCCACTGTGAAGCTGCGTCCCGAAGAGATCACGTCGATCCTGCGCCAGCGGATCGAGGAGTTCGACGTCGACACGAACCTCGCCGAGGTCGGCGCCGTCCTGCAGCTCGGCGACGGCATCGCCCGCGTCCACGGGCTCGAGAACTGCGTCGCGCTCGAGATGCTCGAGCTCGACCACGGCGTGGTCGGCCTCGCCTTCAACCTCGAGGAGGACAACGTCGGCGTCGCGCTCTTCGGCGAGTGGGAGAAGATCAGCGAGGGCGACCCCGTGCGCCGCACCGGCAAGGTCGCCGCGGTCCCGGTCGGTGAGGCACTCCTCGGCCGCGTCGTCGACCCGCTCGGAAACCCGCTCGACGGCCAGGGCCCGATCGACGCCAAGGAGACCCGTCCGCTCGAGTGGAAGGCACCGGGCGTGATCGACCGCCAGCCGGTGAAGGAGCCGCTCCAGACCGGGATCAAGGCGATCGACTCGATGACGAACGTCGGCCGCGGCCAGCGCGAGCTGATCATCGGCGACCGCTCGACCGGCAAGACCGCGATCGCCGTCGACACGATCCTGAACCAGCACGACCAGGACGTGAAGTGCATCTACGTCGCCGTCGGCCAGAAGGCCTCGACGGTGGCGCAGGTGTACGAGCGGCTGCGCGAGGCGGGTGCGATGGCGTACACGACGATCGTGACCGCGCCCGCGCACGAGGCTGCGCCGATCAAGTGGATGGCGCCGTTCGCCGGGGCCTCGATGGGCGAGTACTTCCTCTACAACGGCGAGCATGCGCTCGTCATCTACGACGACCTCACCAAGCAGGCCGATGCCTACCGCCAGCTCTCGCTGCTCCTCCGCCGCCCGCCGGGCCGCGAGGCCTTCCCGGGCGACGTCTTCTACCTGCACTCGCGGCTGCTCGAGCGGGCGTGCAAGCTGAACGACGAGCTCGGCGCCGGCTCGTTGACGGCGCTCCCGATCATCGAGACCCAGGCCGGCGACGTCTCGGCGTACATCCCGACGAACGTGATCTCGATCACCGACGGGCAGATCTTCCTGCAGTCCGACCTCTTCTTCTCGGGCGTCCGCCCGGCCGTCAACGTCGGCATCTCGGTGTCGCGCGTCGGCTCGTCGGCGCAGACGAAGGCGATGAAGAAGGTCGCCGGCCGCCTGCGCCTCGACCTCGCCCAGTACCGCGAGCTCGAGGCCTTCGCCCAGTTCGGCTCCGAGCTCGACCAGGCGACGCAGCAGGCGCTGAACCGCGGCGAGAAGATGGTCGCGACGCTCAACCAGCCGCAGTACGCGCCGTGGCCGATGGAGGAGCAGGTCGTGGCGCTCTACGCCGGGGTCAACGGCTACCTCGACGACATCCCGACCGACCAGGTGCCGCGCTTCCAGGAGGAGCTCCGCCAGCAGCTCCGCACCGACGCCGACGTGCTGAAGACGATCCGCGAGACGAAGGACCTCGACGACGACACCTCGGCGAAGCTCAACGCGGCGATCGAGAAGTTCAAGGGCATGTTCAACGTCGAGCAGGCTGCATAGGCCTTGGCCTCGACGCAGGACCTCAAGCGGCGCGTCCGCTCGATCACCAACACGCGCAAGCTGACACGGGCGATGGAGCTCGTCGCCTCGGCGCGCCTGCGCCGGGCGCAGATGCGGATCGAGGCGATGCGTCCGTACGCCGACCGGATGCAGGAGCTGATGGCCGGCACCGCCAAGGCCGCCGGCGCGGTCCGCCAGCCGCTGCTCGAGCGCCGCGACACGGTGCGCGCGCTCGGGATCGTCATCGTCGCCGGCGACCGCGGCCTCGCCGGCGCGTTCAACGCGCAGGTCCTGCGGCGTTCCTTCGCGGTCATGCGCGAGGCGCAGGCCGCCGGCCAGGAGGTCAAGTTCTTCACCGTCGGCAAGAAGGCGCAGTCGACGATCCGCTTCCGGCGGCTGCCGCTCGCGCAGGCGTGGACCGGGTTCAGCGACAAGCCGACCTACGGGGATGCCCAGGGGATCGCGCACGCGATCAGCGACGCCTACGTCAACGAGGAGGTCGACCGGGTCGTTCTCGTCTACAACGCGTTCGTCTCGCCGCTCGTGCAGCGGGTAACGGTCAGCGACGTCCTGCCCGTCCCGGCCGAGGCGCTCGCCGGCCAGGACGAGACGCCGGAGATCGACTCGCATCCGCTCGACTTCTTCTTCGAGCCGGAGCCGCGCAACATCCTCGAGCGGCTCCTTCCGGTCTACGTCGAGACCGAGCTCTACCGTGCCCTGCTCGAGTCGGCCGCCTCGTTCTTCGGGGCCCAGATGACGGCGATGCGGAACGCCTCCAAGGCGGCCGGCGAGCTGATCGACGCGCTGACGCTGGCGATGAACCGGGCGCGCCAGGCCGAGATCACCCAGGAGATTCTCGAGGTCGTGGCCGGCGCGGACGCGTTGACGGGCTAGCCGTTCTCAGCTCACTGACTTTCCTGCAGGAAATTACGTCCTATAATCCGAACTCTCTTGCTCGTAGAGGGGGATCTCGGTGCGAGCGACAATTAGATGACGGTCACGAGTGAAGAACCCGTAGCGGCAGCCGCTGCGGCGGCTGTGCCTGCTGTCCCGGTGCGCGCGGACAAGAGCCCGAGCCGGCTCTTCTGGGAGCGGTTCCGGGAGGACAAGGCGGCGCTGGTCGGCCTGTTCGTCATCGTCGGACTGATCCTCGTCGCGACCATCGGCGCGCCGATCGCCCAGTGGATCACCGGCCACCCGAACGGCTCGGCGTACGAGGGGATCATGGAGAACTCCTACGGCCTGCCCAAGGGCCCGAACGCGCAGTTCTGGTTCGGCGCCGACGGCACCGGCCGCGACCTCTTCGTGCGGACCCTGTACGGAGCGCGCACGTCGCTGATCGTGGGTGTGGTCGCCTCGCTCGTCGCCGTCATGATCGGGCTCGTCGTCGGGCTCACCGCCGGCTACTTCCGCGGCTGGACGGACACGATCTTCTCGCGCGCCGGCGACGTCATGCTCGCCCTGCCGAGCCTGCTCATCTCGATCGGGATCGTCGCCGCGTGCAGCACCACCAAGCAGGGTTGCCGGATCTGGAAGCTGCCGTTCTCGATCCAGCCCGGCATGACGATCGTGATCGCCGTCATCGTCCTGTTCTCGTGGCCGTACATCGCGCGACTCGTGCGCGGCTACACGCTCTCGATCCGCGAGAAGGAGTTCGTCGAGGCGAGCCGCTCGCTCGGCGCGGGCAACTTCCGGATCATCAGCCGGGAGATCCTGCCCAACCTGCTCGGGCCGATCATCGTCTACACGACGCTGCTCATCCCCCAGAGCATCCTCTTCGAGGCCGCGCTCTCGTATCTCGGGCTCGGCGTCCCGGCCAGCACCGCCTCCTGGGGCTCGCTCCTCAACCAGGCGACGACCTACTACGACGTCGCCTGGTGGCTGATCCTGTTCCCGGGGCTCGCCCTGGTCCTGACCACGCTCGCTTTCAACCTGCTCGGCGACGGCCTGCGCGACGCGCTCGACGTGAGGGCCGATCGCTAGAAAACTAACCGGGTGGCTCTCGCTCTCGTCAAAGCGAGCGGTCACTGCAAATCCCCGTGGCAAGCGGCCGCGGGGGAAGGAGGAGACAACAATCGTGAAGAACCATTTGAGGAAGTTGGCGGTCGTCGTTGCTGTGGCGGTGGTTGGCACTGTTGTGGTGACGATGGGTGCTTCGGCTCATCCGGCGAAGAGCCAGTCGGTGAAGGCTGGTGGGACGTTGAAGGTCGGGTGGGAGAACAATTTCAATGATATCACCGACAGCTTCGATCCGACGGGTGAGTATCTTGGTGATGCCTGGGGGATCTTGAGTGGCCTGATGGTGCGGAATCTGGTCAGTTATCAGCCATGTCGCGGGTGCGGCGGGGAACGTTGTCGTTCCTGATATCGCGACGTCGGTGCCGAAGCCGACGAACGGTGGGAAGACGTATACGTTCCATCTGAAGTCGGGTATCAAGTTCAGCCCGCCTGTCAATCGTGCGGTCACGTCGGAGGACTTCGTGACGGCGATCGACCGGCTCGCGAATCCGAAGGACGGCGGCGAGTATGCGTTCTACTTCAACGTGATCAAGGGTTGGGATGCTTACGCGAAGGGCAAGGCGAGTCATATCTCGGGTATCTCGACGCCGAACAAGAGCACGATCGTCTTCAACCTGACGCAGCCGACGGGTGATTTCCTGAAGCGTCTGTCGTTGCCGGCGGCCTCGCCGATGCCGGCCGAGGTGACGAAGTGCTTCGAGGGTCAAGCCGGGCCAGTACGGCCGTGACATCGTCTCGACGGCCGGGTACATGTTCAAGGGTGAGGATCAGGTCAACATCTCGTCGTGTGCGGCGCTGAAGCCGGCGAGCGGTTTCGATGGTCTGTCGATGATGGACCTCGTCCGCAACCCGAACGCGGCTCCGGACACGTACCGGCATGAACTACGCCGACGAGGTGCAGTTCCTGACCGACGCGAACAACACCGACATCTTCAACAAGATCGAGGCTGGTTCGCTCGACACGGCGATCTCGAGCATCCCGCCGCAGGTCGGCGCGAAGTACGACACCGACCCGAACCTGAAGCAGGACCTGCACATCAACCAGGGTGACCGCATCTGGTACCTGACGATGAACCTGACGCAGGCCCCGTTCGACGACGTCCATGTTCGTAAGGCGATGAACTGGATCATCGACAAGGCAGCGATGCAGCAGGCGTGGGGCGGCGCCGATCTCGGCCCGGTCGCTAACCACATCGTCCCCGACTCGATCTTCTGCGAACCAGCTCTCCGACTACGCGCCGTACCGGACCGCCGGGAACCACGGCAACGTCGCGAAGGCGAAGCAGGCGATGAAGGGCTCGAAGTACGACACCGACCAAGAACGGCACCTGCGGCGCCTCGGCCTGCAAGAACGTCCTGATGATCGCCGACGTCCGTGGCGTCGACCCGAAGATGGTCGCCGTGATCCAGCAGGACGCCGCGAAGATCGGCATCACGTTCACCGTCCGCTCGACCAGCGCGGCCTACCCGACCATCCAGACGCCCTCGAAGAACGTTCCGATCTCGGCGAGCGCCCCGGCTGGGGCAAGGACTACGCCGACGCGCTGACGTTCTTCGAGCCGCTGTTCGACGGCCGCACGATCATCCGCAGGGCAACACGAACTACTCGCTCGTCGGCATCACGCCGGCACAGTGCAAGAACGCTGAAGATCACCGGCAACTGCCAGAACGTGCCGAACGTCAACTCCGACCTCGACCACTGCGCAGTCCTCGCCGGCCAGGCCCGCACACCTGCTACGAGACGCTCGACAAGAACCTGACCACGACCAGATCGTCCCGTGGGTCCCGTGGCTCGTGGCAACTCGGTCCGCATCACGAGCTCCAACGTGACCCACTAGCAGTTCGACCAGTTCCCGGACGCACCCCGCGTACGCGAACATCTCGGTCAAGTACCTAAGCAAGCAACACACCGAACCCCCGGGGCGCACAAGCGCCCCGGGGATTCTCCCCAGGCGGTAGCAAATGATCCTCTACATCATTCGCCGGCTCATCTGGACGATCGTGGTCATCCTCGTCGTCCTCGCGATCACCTTCGCCGTCTTCTACCTGCTCCCGAACGGCGACCCGGCGCTCCGCTTCGCCGGCAAGTCACCGACGCCCGACTCGCTCGCGCAGGTCAGGCACCGGCTCCACCTCGACCAGCCTGGTACGTCCAGTTCGGCTACTTCGTCGGCGACTTCGCCAAGGGCGACTCGAACGGCTGGCCCGGCCTCGGCTACTCGTACAGCAACTTCGTCTCGGTGCGCAGCGAGATCATCCAGCGCGCGCCGCGGACGCTCCTCCTGATCTTCGGAGCGGCCACGATCTGGCTCATCTGCGGCGTGACGATCGGGGTGATCTCGGCCGTCAAGCGAAGAACCCTCGTCGACCGGGGGGCGATGGGCTTTGCCCTCTTCGGGATCTCGGCCCCCGTCTTCTGGCTCGGCCTGATGGCCCTCTACGTCGTCTGGAAGCAACTCGGCCTCACCGACGGCTCGGGCTACACGCCGATCGACCAGGGGGTCGGGCACTGGTTCGGCCACATGATCCTGCCGTGGACCGTGCTCTCGCTCCTCTACATGGCGATCTACGCGCGCCTGACGCGCAACAACCTGCTCGAGACGCTCGGCGAGGACTACATCCGGACCGCGCGCGCCAAGGGGCTCACCGAGCGGAAGGTCATCCTCAAGCACGGCCTCCGGGCGAGCCTGACGCCCGATCGTCACCATCTTCGGCCTCGACGTCGCGCTGCTCGTCGGCGGCGCGATCATCACCGAGACCGTGTTCAACATCCAGGGGCTCGGCTGGCTGGCGATCACACGAGCGCCGTCGGCCAGGACCTGCCGACGCGTGCTCGGCGTGGTCGTTCTGACGGCCGCCGCGGTCGCGATCATGAACCTGATCGTCGACATCCTCTACGCCTTCCTCGACCCGCGCGTGAGGTACGCCTAGTGTCGAGCCTGCCGTCGAGCGCGACGCTGCTCGACGTCCGCGATCTCTCGTGCAGTTCAAGACGCGAGACGGGGTCGTCCAGGCGGTCTCCGACCTCTCGTTCACGCTCCGCCGCGGCGAGACGCTCGGCGTCGTCGGCGAGTCCGGCTCCGGGAAGAGCGTCACGAGCCTCGCGATCATGGGCCTCCTCAACCCGCCGAGCGCCGAGCATCACCGGCGAGATCCTCTTCGAGGGCCGCGATCTGCTGAAGCTCACGCCCGACGAGCTGCGCAAGGTGCGCGGCAGCGACGTCTCGATGATCTTCCAGGATCCGTTCGCCTGCCTGCACCCGATGTACCGCGTCGGCGACCAGATCGCCGAGGCCGTGCGCGCGCACGAGAAGGTCTCGAAGAAGCAGGCCTGCGAGCGCGTCGGTCGAGCTGCTCGGCGCGGTCGGGATCCCGAACGCCGCGTGCGCGCGCGCGCGACTACCCGCACCAGTTCTCCGGCGGCATGCGCCAGCGCGCGATGATCGCGATGGCGCTCGTCCACAACCCCGACGTGCTGATCGCCGACGAGCCGACGACCGCGCTCGACGTCACCGTCCAGGCGCAGATCCTCGAGCTGATCGACCGCGTCAAGCGCGACTTCGACGTCGGCGTGATCCTGATCACCCACGACCTCGGGGTCGTCGCCGAGACCGCCTCGCACGTGATGGTGATGTACGCAGGCCGCGTCGATGGAGTACGGCGCCCGCGGCGGAGGTCTTCGACGGCGCGCAGCACCCGTACGCCTGGGGCCTGCTCGAGTCGATGCCGACGATCGAGCGCCGGCTCGACACGCTGCTGCCGATCGAGGGCTCGCCGCCGTCGCTGCTCAACCCGCCGCCCGGCTGCCCGTTCCACCCGCGCTGCAAGTACCGCTTCGAGCCCTGCGACAAGGAGCGCGCCGCCGCTCGAGGCATGCCCGGCGGCCACCTCGACGCGTGCCTGCCTGTCGCCCGAGCGAAGCGCGAGGTCTGGCGGAACCGCGTCGTCCGCGAGATCGGGGCGCCGGCTGAGCGCGGCCGCGACCGCCGAGGCGCGGGCCGGACGACGGCCCGCTCGTCGAGGTCGAGCACCTGACGAAGCGCTTCGCGGTCCAGCAGGGCGTGTTCGCGCGCGGCAAGGGCGTCGTGCACGCGGTCGAGGACGTCTCGCTGACGGTCAACCGCGGCGAGACGCTCGGGATCGTCGGCGAGTCGGGCTGCGGCAAGTCGACGACCGCGCGGCTGATGCGTGCGGCTGCTCGATGCCGACCGCGGGCACGGTCCGGTTCGACGGGCAGGACATCACGCAGCTCTCGCATGCGGCAGCTGCGGCCGCTGCGCCGGCAGATGCAGATGATCTTCCAGGACCCGTACTCGTCGCTCAACCCGCGCAAGACGGTCGGCCAGATCGTCGGCGAGCCGTTCACGATCCACAAGACCGAAAAGGACGTCCGCGACGCGGGTGCAGGAGCTGCTGGAGCGCGTCGGGCTGAACCCCGAGCACTACAACCGCTACCCGCACGAGTTCTCGGGCGGCCAGCGCCAGCGGATCGGCGTCGCCCGCGCGATCGCGCTGCAGCCGAAGCTGATCGTCTGCGACGAGCCGGTCTCGGCGCTCGACGTCTCGGTGCAGGCGCAGATCCTGAACCTGCTCAAGGATCTCCAGCGCGACTTCGACCTGACCTACGTCTTCATCTCGCACGACCTCTCGGTGATCCGGCAGGTCTCCGACCGGATCGCGGTCATGTACCTCGGCCGTGTCGTCGAGCTGTCGGAGTCGGAGCTCCTGTACGAGCCATCCGCGGCATCCGTACACGGCCGCCCTGCTCTCGGCCGTACCGCGGCCGACCGTGAACGGCACGCAGCGAGCGCCATCGCATCGTGCTCACGGGCGATGTTCCCTCGCCGGTCAACCCGCCCTCGGCCTGCGTCTTCCACCCGCGCTGCCCGCGCTTCCAGCGGGGCAATGCGATGTCGATCCGCCGGCGCTCACCCGGTTCGAGGGCGACCACCAGGCCGCCTGCCACTTTCCGGTCGAGCGTTGGCCGATGTCGGCCGAGGAGCTCGCCCGGCCGTTCGCCGGCGCGGCTGCGGCAGGATCGGTGCCCGGCGAACGGCGTTTAAGAAAAAATCAGGTTGAGTCGACAACGATTAATGCGAAAATCGGCCTAACTTGGCCGGTTCTTACTCGTCTGATCGAATTAAATGACGCGCTGGCGCAGGACAACGGCCTGCGAACGGGCCGCCCAGTGGATCTCCCTCGATCTCGACGGCGAGCTCGGTCGCCTCGAGCAGACGGCGCTTACGCGCCATCTCGGGCATTGCGAGCACTGCCGGAGGAAGAGTGTCGACCTCAAGGGATTCACGGGGCTGCTCCGGGCGGCGCCGCTCGCTCGAGCCCGCGCGGCTCATCGCCGTCCCTCACTCGGCCCGGGCGGCACGGAGGAGGACGTTGCGCGGCGCCACGATCGCGCTCGTGGCCGCCGCGGCGGTCTTCGGCGGCTTCAGCGCCCTGCCGCGGTCGGGAACGCCGGTGAGCGCGCTCAGCTTCGGCGGCCTGAAGCAGCAGCGGGCGTTCGCGCGGGAGCACGTGCAGATCGAGCCGTTCCTGTTCGGCACGGACGACGGGCTGACGGGTTCCTCGTTCGCACGGCGCGCCCTTCTATAGACTTCGCGCCCGGCGGGCGGCCTGAGGGCGTCCCACGCCGCCGCCGTCCAGCCTAGATCCCAGGAGACCCATGGCCCAGAACGGCAGCCCGAAGAATGGCGACGGCGAGAACGTCGGCAAGCTGATCGAGATCAAAGGCGTCGTCGTCGACGCCGTGTTCCCGGATCGGCTGCCCGCGATCTACTCGGCGCTCCGCATCACCCGCCCCGAGGGCGGCGACCTGATCGCGGAGGTGCAGCAGCACCTCGGTGACGACCGCGTCCGGGCGGTCGCGATGGACTCGACCGACGGGATCGCGCGCGGCACGGCCGTTGTCGACACCGCGGCCCCGATCTCCGTCCCGGTCGGCGAGGTGACGCTCGGGCGCGTCTGGAACGTGCTCGGAGACGCCATCGACGGCAAGGGCGACCTGCCCGACGGCGCCGAGCGCTGGCCGATCCATCGCGACCCGCCCGCATTCGACGAGCTGACCTCGAAGATCGAGGTCTTCGAGACCGGCATCAAGGTCGTCGACCTGATCGCGCCGTACGTCCGCGGCGGCAAGATCGGCCTCTTCGGCGGCGCCGGCGTCGGCAAGACGGTGCTGATCCAGGAGCTGATCGCCAACCTCGCCCGCGAGCACGGCGGTGTCTCGGTCTTCTCGGGCGTCGGCGAGCGCACCCGCGAGGGCAACGACCTCCTGATCGAGATGGAGGAGTCGGGCGTCCTCCCGAAGGTCGCGCTCTGCTACGGGCAGATGAACGAGCCGCCGGGCGCGCGGCTGCGCGTCGGCCTCTCGGGGCTGACGATGGCCGAGTACTTCCGCGACCAGGGCCAGGACGTGCTCCTCTTCATCGACAACATCTTCCGTTTCGTCCAGGCCGGCTCCGAGGTCTCGGCGCTCCTCGGCCGCATGCCGAGCGCCGTCGGCTATCAGCCGACGCTGGCCACCGAGATGGGCCAGCTTCAGGAGCGGATCACCTCGACCAGCAAGGGCTCCGTTACCTCGGTGCAGGCCATCTATGTTCCCGCAGACGACCTCACCGACCCGGCGCCGGCGAACACCTTCGCCCACCTCGACTCGACGACCGTGCTCTCGCGCGCCCTGGTCGAGCAGGGGATCTACCCGGCCGTCGACCCGCTCGACTCCACCTCGCGCGCCCTCGGCCGCGGCATCGTCTCCGACGAGCATTACGACACCGCGACCCGCGTGCAGGAGATCCTGCAGCGCTACAAGGACCTGCAGGACATCATCGCGATCCTCGGTATCGAGGAGCTCTCCGACGAGGACCGGCTCACGGTCGCCCGTGCCCGCAAGGTGCAGCGCTTCCTCTCGCAGCCCTTCCACGTCGCCGAGGTCTTCACCGGGACGCCGGGCGAGTACGTGAAGCTCGAGGACACGGTCCGCGGCTTCCAGGAGATCATCGGGGGCAAGCACGACGATCTGCCCGAGCAGGCCTTCTACATGGTCGGGACGATCGAAGGGGCGGTCGAGCGCGGAAAGGCGCTCGCGGCGGCCTAGGAGAGCGCGTGCCCGGCACCGGGAAGACGTTCGACCTCTCGCTCGTCACGCCCGACGGCGCGGCGTACGAGGGGCAGGCCGAGCTGCTGATCGTGCCCGGCCAGATCGGGGACATCGGGATCCTCGCGCGCCACGCGCCGCTGATCGCGACGCTGCGGGCAGGTTCGACCAGGGTTCACCCGGGCGGCGGCGCAGACGTGCTCGAGTTCGCCACCGGGCCCGGGTTCTTCCAGATGCTGAACGACCGCGCGATCGCGCTCGTCGATGACGCGGTCGACGCCTCGAACGTCGACGACGCGCGGGCCCGCGCCCAGCTCGAGGCGGCCCAGGCCGAGCTCGAGGCGATCGACCGCGGCGAGTCGAGCGCCGACCGCTGGCAGGTCGAGCAGCGCATCAAGCACGCCGAGAATCAGCTCTCCGTCTCCGGCAGGTAGGCGCGGGTGAGAGCGGCGACGCTCCTGGTCGCCCTCGCCGTTGCGTCGGCCACGGCCGGCCTTGCTCTCGCAGCACAGCCTCGCTGGCGTGTCGCCGATGCCCACCGCGCGCTCCGGATCGGCCTGAGCCTGAGAGATGTCGGGTCGCCCTGGCGCGAGGCCGGTGCCAGACGGAGCCCGTTCGGCATCGACCTGGGCGCGGTCCTGAGCTCGAGCCTCACCGCCGGGTGCGCCGGCCCCGTGCCGCCGACGAAGGCGGCAACCGACCTCGAGGTGACGGGCGGCTCCGAGTCGACATTCGCGAACACGACCGGGACGATCTTCTCGCTGACGATGCTCTTCAAGACGCCCACGCTCGCACACATGCAGATGCCGGTGACCGGGACGGCCGCGCCGCTCGCGCGGTGCCTCACGAGCGAGCTCGAGCGGGGGCTCGCAGGCCACGCGAGGGTCACCGTGCTCGGTGTCGAGCGGCGCTCGCTCGACACCGGGTCGCCGGAGTCGTACGCCTACCGGGTCGCCGCGCGGCTGAAGTTCGCGAGCCTGTCCGAACGCTTCTATCTCGACGTGGTCACGCAGCGCGACGGGCGCGGGATCGTCGAGACCGCCTACTCCGCGATCGCCGCTCCGCCGACCGGTCCGCTCGAGGGCCGCCTCGCCCGGATCTCGGCGAGGCGGCTCGCCCGCTATGCAGCCTGACCGCTGCCCGCGGTGCCCGAGCGATGCGATTCCGGGCGCGCTAGAGGGCGCTGTGGAAGAAGAGCGACCGGCTCACCGCCGGGCTCGAGGCACCCGACTTGTCGACTGCGCGGAGCGTCGAGGTGAAGCGGCCCTGATGGTGGAGGCGAGGGATCAGCCTCCACGTCCGGGCGTGTGTGCCGCACGGGACCGGCGTGACCGAGAAGCGCCGCACGTAGGCGAGCCTGCCCGGCATCGAGTCGCGCTCGATCACGGTGACCGCCTTCGACGAGTCGTCGCAGAGGCTGAACCGTGCGTAGATGCGGCCGCCGAGGCGCCGCAGGCCGACGAACCGGATGGTCGGGGCGTGATTGTGCTTGACGACCGGGGGCACGACACCGCCCACGAGCGCCGTCGGGGCCGAGGTCGCGTTCGTCGAGCCCGAGACGTTGGTCGCCGTCACGACGACGCGGAGCGTGTTGCCGGCGTCGGCCGAGCCGACGCCGTACGCCCGGCCGGTGGCTCCGTCGACGGCCGTGCACGAGCTGCCGTTCGCGTCGCATCGCTGCCACTGGTAGGCATACGACCTGACGCCGCCGGTCCAGTTGCCGGTCTGCGCCGACAGCTCCTCGCCGACCTTCGCGGTCCCCGAGATCGTGGGGCTCGACGAGCTCACGGGCGCCGACGTCGACGAGACCAGCGTGGTCGGGGGCGACGTGGCCGAGGCAGAGCCGTCGGCGTTGGTCGCCGTGACGGCGACTCGGAGCTCATGGTCGACGTCCGCTGCGGCGACCGTGTAGGTCCTGGACGTCGCGCCCGAGACGGGGTTGCAGCTCGCGCCCGAGCCGTCGCACTGCTGCCACTGGTAGCCGAAGCTGGTCGGGTTGTTGGCCCAGTTGCCGTTCGCGGCGGTGAGCGTCCTGCCCTCGCGGGGCTGGCCGGAGATCCCGGGCTGCGAGCTCGATTGCGGCGCAGCGGCGCTCGTCGCCTGTGCTTCCGCCGCGATGACCGCGGCGGCGAGTGCAGTGAAGAGCAGGGCTCCGGCGCGCGCACGTCCTGACAGGCGCCGTCTTTTCTCGATCCTCAACATCGTCGCATCTCCTTCGTCGGGTAGGGCAACGTCATTCCCCTCCCGAACGCCCGCGACTCACATTGGGGCGAACGTTTACGCGCCGCTTACAGGGCAATTGGCGGCCGCCGTGCCCTGGCAGCCTCCGGCGCACTTGACGCGAACCGCTACATTGATCTCTGCTCCAGACCCGGGAGATTTGAACGGCAGCTTGGCGACCGGGTGAACAATCGCCTAAAGAGCCGCGCGCGCTGATCGCTTCTGGCACGGCTCGCCGACCTCTTTGGGCGCCAAGGTCACGAAAGGGTGTTGATGGCGATGCGGAAGGTTGCAGCACGGGATGTGGCAGCAGAGCTGAGGGCGATTGCGAAGGAGCGGATCCTCGTGCTCGACGGGGCGTGGGGGACACTGATCCACGGCGCCGAGCTCACGCCCGACGATTACCGCGGCTCGCGCTTCGCCGATCATCCGGTCGACGTCACACGCAACCCCGACGTCCTCAATCTGACGAGGCCCGACTTCGTCGCCGAGGCTCACGCGCGGTACTTCGCCTCCGGCGCGGACATCGCGACGACGAACACGTTCACCGCCACCGCGATCGGCCAGGCGGACTACCAGCTCGAGCCCTTCGTCCACGAGCTGAACGTCGCGGGCGCCCGGATCGCTCGCGAGGTCGCAGGCGACCGCTTCGTCGCCGGCTCGGTCGGCCCGCTCAACGTCACGCTCTCGCTCAGCCCGAAGGTCGACGATCCGGGGTACCGGACGCACACCTTCGATCAGGTGAAGGAGGCCTACGCCGAGCAGATGCTCGCGCTGGCCGAGGGCGGCGTCGACCTGCTCCTGCTCGAGACGGTCTTCGACACGCTGAACGCGAAGGCCGCGATCACGGCGGCGCGCGAGAATGTCCCCGACCTGCCGCTCTGGATCTCGGCGACGATCGTCGACCGCTCCGGCCGGACGCTCTCGGGGCAGACGATCGAGGCCTTCTGGGCCTCGGTGGAGCACGCGGAGCCGCTGATCGTCGGCATCAACTGCAGCCTCGGCGCGCACGAGATGCGCTCCTACGTCGCCGAGCTCGCCCACGTGGCTCCGTGCCTCGTGAGCGCACACCCGAACGCGGGGCTCCCGAACGCCTTCGGAGGGTACGACGAGACGCCGCAGGTGACGAGCGCGCTGCTGCGGGAGTTCGCCGAGTCGGGCCTCCTCAACGTTGCCGGGAGCTGCTGCGGCTCGGGCCCGGAGCACACTGCGGCGATCGTCGAGGCGATGCGCGGCCTGGCGCCGCGCACGCCGCCGGCGCCGGTGCATCGCACGCACTGGAGCGGCCTCGAGCCGTTCGAGATCGGGCCCGACACCGGCTTCGTCCTGATCGGCGAGCGCACGAACGTCACCGGCTCGGCCCGCTTCCGCCGCCTCGTCGAGGCGGGCGACTGGCCGGGAGCGGTCGAGGTCGCGCTCGAGCAGGTACGGGGCGGGGCCAACGCGCTCGACGTGAACATGGACGCCGACCTGCTCGAGAGCGAGGAGGCGATGCGGATGTTCCTCGACGTGATCGCGACCGAGCCCGAGGTCGCGCGGTTGCCGGTGATGGTCGACAGCTCGCGCTGGACCGTGATCGAGGCCGGCCTGCAGTCGATCCAGGGGAAGGGCATCGTCAACTCGATCAGCCTCAAGGAAGGCGAGGAGCAGTTCCTGGAGCAGGCCCGCCGGGTTCGCGACTACGGCGCGAGCGTCGTGGTGATGGCGTTCGACGAGGAGGGGCAGGCGACCGACGTCGAGCGGCGGGTGGCGATCTGCGGTCGCGCCTACGACCTGCTGACGCGCCAGGTCGGCTTCCCGCCCGAGGACCTGATCTTCGACCCGAACGTGCTCGCGGTGGCGACCGGGATCGAGGAGCACGAGCCCTACGCGCGCGCCTTCCTCGACGCGCTGCCGCGGATCAAGGAGCGCTGCCCGGGCTCGCGCACGAGCGGCGGCATCTCGAACCTCAGCTTCTCCTTCCGCGGCAACGACGCCCTGCGCGAGGCGATGCACGCGGTGTTCCTCTATCACGCGATCCGTGCCGGGCTCGACATGGGGATCGTCAACGCGGGCCAGCTCGCGGTCTACGAGGACGTCGACGCAGAGCTGCTGGAGCGGATCGAGGACGTGATCTTCACCCGTCGCCCCGATGCGACCGACCGTCTGGTCGAGATCGCCCAGCGGGTCCAGGGGGAGGGCATGACGCGCGAGCGCGACCTCTCGTGGCGCGAGGCGCCGGTCGAGGAGCGGCTGTCGCACGCGCTCGTGCACGGGATCGTCGACTTCATCGAGGCCGACACCGAGGAGGCGAGGCAATCCCGCACCCGGCCGCTCGATGTCATCGAAGGCCCGCTGATGGACGGGATGCGGATCGTGGGCGACCTGTTCGGCTCGGGCCGGATGTTCCTGCCGCAGGTCGTGAAGTCGGCGCGTGCGATGAAGCGGGCAGTGGCCTACCTCGAGCCGTTCATGGAGGAGGAGCAGGCGGGCGGCTCGAGCCAGGGCAAGGTGCTGCTCGCGACGGTCAAGGGCGACGTGCACGACATCGGCAAGAACATCGTCGGCGTCGTGCTCGGCTGCAACAACTACGAGGTGATCGACCTCGGCGTGATGGTGCCGGCCGAGCGGATTCTCGACACGGCCGACGAGCAGGGGGCCGACATCATCGGCCTCTCGGGCCTGATCACGCCGTCGCTCGACCAGATGGTCGAGGTTGCCGCCGAGATGGAGCGCCGCGGCAACTCGGTGCCGCTGCTGATCGGCGGTGCGACCACCTCGCGCCAGCACACCGCGGTGCGGATCGCCCCTGCCTACTCGCACGAGACGGTGCACGTGCTCGACGCAAGCCGCGTCGTCGACGTCGTCTCGGGGCTGCTCGACCCCGACCGTCGCGGTGCGTTCGACGATGCGAATCGCGACCTGCAGGACCGCCTGCGCGAGCAGCACGCCGACAAGCAGCGCCGACCGCTCCTGCCGCTCGCCGACGCCCGCGCAAACCGTGCCGAGGTCAGCTTCGACGATCTGCCCGAGCCGCCCTTCACGGGAACGCGGATCGTCGAACCGGAGCTCGCCGAGCTCGTTCCGTACATCGACTGGCAATTCTTCTTCTACGCCTGGGAGCTGAAGGGCAAGTTCCCGGCGATCCTCGAGCGGCCGGAGGCGAAGGAGCTCTACGACGACGCGCTCGCCGCGCTCGCCGAGATCGTCCGCGACGGCTCGCTGCAGGCGCGCGGGATCTACGGCTTCTGGCCCGCGCACGCCCAGGGGGACGACGTCGTGCTCGACGGAACGCGCTTCTGCTTCCTGCGCCAGCAGGCGCTGAATGGGACCGGCCGGCCGAACCTCTGCCTCGCCGACTACGTCGCGCAGGCCGGCGACTCCGCCGGCAGCTTCGCGGTCTCGATCCACGGGGCCGACGAGCTCGCCGGCCGGTTCGAGGCCGACCTCGACGACTACCAGGCGATCATCGTCAAGGCGCTCGCCGATCGCCTCGCCGAGGCCTTCGCCGAGTGGCTGCACGAGCGCGCGCGCCGCGAGTGGTACGAGCCCGCCGAGCAGCTCTCGGGCAACGACCTGCTCGGCGAGCACTTCCGGGGCATCAGGCCGGCCTTCGGCTACCCGGCCTGCCCCGACCACAGCGAGAAGGGAAAGCTGTTCGACCTGCTCGGGGCGCGCGAGATCGGGATCGATCTGACCGAGAGCTACGCGATGACCCCCGCCGCCGCCGTCAGCGGCATCTACCTCGCGCACCCGAGCTCGCGGTACTTCGCCGTCGGCCGGATCGGCCCCGACCAGCTCCAGGATTACGCAGCTCGTAAAGGGGCCCCCGTGGTACAAGTGGAGAAGTGGTTGCTGCAAAACCTCTCCTAGCAGCCGCGCTGATCGGTCTCGCCTACACCGCCGCCGCCCTCGGCGACGCGCCTTCCGTCAAGATCACGAACGCGGACCAGGCCAAGGCTGCCGCAGCCCTCTTGCACCGCTCCGACCTCGGTGCCGGGTGGACCGGAGGACAGGTTGCGACGACGCCGTTCACCTCCCCGAACTGCCCGGGCTTCGACCCCAAGGAGTCCGATCTCGTCGTCAGCGGCCATGCCGACGCGCGCTACACCTTCGCGCAGGCGGGCGTCGAGCTCGACCAGGACGTCCAGGTGCTCGACAGCCCAGAGGCGGTACAGAAGGACTTCGCGCGCGCCGTCTCGCCCAAGCTGCCGGGCTGTCTGGCCTACCAGCTCGAGAAGCTCCCGAACGTCGCCCGGGCGGCGGTCGTTCGCGTGCCGTTCCCGCCGACGGGCTCGGTGAGCGCCGTGTACCGGGCCGAGATCGACGTGCGCAGCGGCGGGCGGCAGGGTACGTTGTTGAGCGACTACGTCTTCTTCGGAGAAGGCCGCGTGGAGTACGAGTTCACCGTCATCGCACCGATCGGGGCCCGCGACCAGCTCAACCGGTTCGAGCTCGGATTGGCGCAGATCCTGCTCCGGCGCGCCGGAGCCGTGCCTGCGTGACGCGGCGCGTTGCGCTTGCGTCGGCCTGCCTCGGCGCGCTCGTCGTCGTGACGGTCGCGGCGGCGGCCGACTCGACCGACCCGAAGGTGAAGATCAGCAAGGGCGATCAGGCGGTCGCCGCCGCCTCGGTTCTGCGTTTCAGCGATCTCGGCCCGGCCTGGAGCGGCGGAGCCACGAAGCCGGTGTCGCTCAAGATCCCGATCTGCCCCGCGAACCAGCCGAACGACTCCGACCTGGTCATCACCGGCCACGCGGAGTCGGTCCTCGACCTCGCAAGCGAGGGCCTCCAGGTCGACTCGGACGTCATCGTGCTGAAGACCGCCGCCCAGGCCGAGAAGCTCGTCGGACGGATGATGCGGCCGGCGCTCAGCGAGCTGTCTGCAGTACGACCTGCTCAAGTCGGGCGTGGCTGGCACGAGCGCCAGGCTCGGTCTCGCGCAGAAGCTCCCCGTGGCCGCGGTCGGGGACCACGTCGCGCTCTACCGCATCGGGGTCGCGGTGAAGTCCGGCAGCCGGGTCGTCGAGGTCAACAGCGACTACCTCTTCCTGACGAAGGGCCGCACGCAGTTCTTCGTGAACCTGATCTCGCCGTCGAACGTCGAGGGCGAGCTCAAGGGGTTCGAGAACCGGATCGCGAAGACGCTCGCTGCGCGCGGGACGTAGATGGGACGTGCGCGGCCGGAGGGTCGGCTATCCTTGAGCTGCTGGCGCCTCCGGGCGCCGGTTTCGTGAGATGAGGACCACGCTCAAGAGAGGGGTCGGCCGCGGCGCCGACCTGAACGGGAAGAACGGTCATGCGGTCTTCCCGCCCACCGCGGTCAGCTCGGTCGTCCGCTACCGCCAGCCGGAGCGTGGGCGCACGGGCCTCGGGGTCTTCACGCGGATACTCGTCGGCGTGCTGCTCACGGTCCTCGCCGTCGGTCTCGCCGTCGGGGGTGGTGCGCTGCTCTGGTTCCACCAGTCGATCTCAGCGGTTCGGGCGCACTCAACCGATGTCAAGATCGCGCAGAAGCAGCTCAACGTCAGCCTGCCCGGCCATGCGGCGATCGCGCTCGTGATCGGCTACGACCACCGCGCCGGTGCGGAAGGGGCGGGGCCCTCGCGGTCGGACACGGTGATGCTGATCCGCGCCGACCCGGCCACGAAGACGATCACGCTGCTCTCGATCCCGCGCGACCTCGGCGTTCCGATCTACTGCCCCAAGCGCGGCGCCACCTCGCTTGGCGTCGACAAGATCAACAGCGCGTATGCCGACTGCGGCTCGGCCGGGACGGTCGACACCGTCAAGCACCTGTCGGGCCTCCCGATCAACTACCTGATCACGGTCAACTTCCACGGCTTCAAGGAGATAGTCGACAAGATCGGCGGCATCTGGCTCGACGTCGACCGGCGCTACTACCACGTCAACAACGGCACCGCCGCCGAGAACTACGCGAACATCAACCTCCAGCCCGGCTACCAGCTCCTGTCGGGCGAGCAGGCGCTCGACTTCGTCCGCTACCGCCACACCGACGACGACTATCACCGGATCGCCCGCCAGCAGGAGTTCGTGCGCGCGCTCAAGCAGCAGTTCGCGCGCAACTTCAGCCCGCTCGAGCTTCCCTCGGTGGTCAGCACGATCACGCACAACGTCGAGGTCGGCGGCAATCCGAGCGACAAGTCGGTGCTCAGCTGGCTGCTGTTCGCGATGACCCTTCCCGGCGGTCATTTCTTCCAGGACAAGATCCAGGGCGTCACGGGCTACAGCCAGACGAGCACCTCGCAGCAGGACCTCGAGCAGGCGTTCTCCCAGTTCACCCATCCCGACGTGGCGCAGTCGAAGGCGGCGAATGCGGTCGCGCTCGGCACGAAGATCAAGACGAAGATCGTCGCGCCGCCGCCGTCGAAGACGACCGTGCTCGTGCTCAACGGCAACGGCGTCGCCGGCTCGGCCGCGAGCGGGTCGACCCTGCTCGGCCAGCGCGGCTACGAGACCGTCCTGCCGCCCGGGAACGCGTCGCCGAACGCGCCGGCTCAGGGGTACTTCCACACGCAGGTCTACTACGACCGCCGCCAGAAGGGCTCGCAGGCCGCGGCGACCGCGATCTCGAAGCTGTTCGTCCCCTCCGTCGTCGGTCCGCTCCCGAAGGATCCGCAGCTGCGTGCGCTCGATCCGGGCGTGATGGTCACAGTGGTCGTCGGCGAGACCTACCACGACCAGCTCGTCACCCAGCCGCCCGCCGCGCCGACGCCGGCGCACCAGGCGCCGTACGTCCGGAACGACCCCTCGATCGGGCTCGGGTTGCTGAAGCCGCTGATGCCCCGCCTGCCGTTCAAGCTCGAGAACCCGACCGTGCTCGAGGCCTCGTCGTACCCGGACAACCAGTACGGGGATGTCCCGGCGCGGCTGTACTGGATCGACAAGCGCCACCACGACAAGGCGGTGCGGCTCGTCTTCAAGACCGGGGCGGGGGAGTACTGGGGGATCGAGGAGACGAACATGCCGAACCCGCCGATCCTCGCGGACAAGAGCTTCCAGCGGGCGATCAAGGGGCGGGAGTTCCAGCTCTACTACAGCGGCTCGAAGCTGCAGATGGTCGTGCTGCGGGTCCACGACCGCAGCTACTGGGTCGTGAACACATTGCTCGACTCGCTCTCGAACGAGACGATGCTCGCGATCGCCAAAGGCCTCAGGCCGATCCAGGCCGGCAAGTAGAGTCCGCCCAATGGCAAGGGTTGGCATCTTCGGCGCCGGCTGGGTCGGCCTCGTCACGGGGGTCTGCTTCGCGGAGCTCGGCCACGAGGTCGTCGTGCGCGATGTCGTGCCCGAGAAGATCGAGGGGCTCCGCCTCGGCGAGGTGCCGTTCCACGAGGTCGAGGTGCCGGAGCTCCTGCGGCGCAACCGCGAGCGGCTCCACTTCACGCTCGACGCCGCCGACCTCGCGGACTGCCGGTTCCTGTTCGTGTGCGTCGACACGCCGCCCACGACGTCGGGCGACGCCGACCTGTCGCGCGTCTGGAGCGTGGTCGACCAGCTTCCCGAGCTGTCCGGCCGGGCGATCCTCGTGATGAAGTCGACGGTGCCGGTCGGGACGGGCGAGAAGATCCGCCACGGCCTCGACGAGCGCGGGCTGCACGACGTCGGCTACGTCTCGAACCCCGAGTTCCTCGCCGAGGGCAGCGCGGTGCGCGACTTCATGCACCCCGACCGGATCGCGATCGGCGCCTTCGTGGCCGAGGACGGCGATGCCGTCGCAAGCCTGTACGAGAACCTCGAGGGGCCGATCCTCCGCTACGGCGTCAACTCCGCCGAGATGATCAAGCTGGCCTCGAACGCCGCGTTGATGACGCGGATCTCCTTCATCAACGAGATTGCGAACGTGTGCGAGAAGACCGGCGCCGACGTCGTCGAGGTTGCCGAGGGCATCGGGCTCGACAGCCGCCTCGGCCCGCACTTCCTGCGGGCGGGCCTGGGCTACGGCGGCTCGTGTTTCCCCAAGGATTCTCTAGCCTTGAAGCAACTTGCATCGAACTCCGGCTATCATTTTCAGCTGCTCGCGGCGGTGATCGAGGTCAACGATCTGCAGAAGCGCCGGGTGATCGGGAAGCTCGAGGCGCATCTCGGGTCCCTGCGCGGCAAGAAGATCGCCCTGCTCGGGCTCGCGTTCAAGCCGGATACCGACGATATGCGCGAGGCGCCCTCGATCGTGCTCGCGGGGCGCCTGATTCACGAGGAGGCCGAGGTGCGGGCCTGGGACCCGGTCGCCGACGGCGCCTCCCTTCCCGACGAGGTCGTGATCGTCCCCACGATCGCCGACGCGGTGCGCGGCGCGCACGCGGCCGTGATCGTGACCGAGTGGCCCGAGCTGAAGGGGCTCGCGAGCGCCGAGACGCGCGAGGCGATGGCGAATCCCCTGATCATCGACGGCCGGAACCTGCTCGATCCCGCCGCGGTCCGGGCGGCCGGGTTCACGTACGAGGGGATCGGCAGGCCGAGCCCGGCGAACGTGCTCGAGAGCGTCTGAGGCCCATGGAGGCGATCATCCTGTGCGGTGGCAAGGCCGAGCGTCTCGGCGACGCTGCAGGTGGCCGCCCGAAGTCGCTCGTCGACGTCGCCGGCAGGCCGCTCGCCGCCTATCAGGTAGCTCGCCTGGCGAGCGCGGGGGTCGACCGCGTGATCATCTCGTGCGCTGCCGGCCAGGGCGAGGCGTTCGAGAGCGAGCTGGCCGGTCTCGGCCCCGAGGTCGTCGCGGCCGAGGAGCCCGAGCGGCTCGGCCGCGGCGGCGGGATCAGGTTCGCCGCCGGCCTGCGCCGGGAGAGCGGCGACGTCTACGCGCTGAACGGCGACGAGCTCGTCGCGGTCGACTTCGGGGCGCTCCTCGCCCGCCACGGCGAGCTGGGCGGCGCGGCGACCGTCGCCGTCGCGCGGCCGAAGTCCCCGTTCGGAGTCGTCGATCTCGGTGCAGGCGATGTTGTCGAGGGGTTCAGCGAGGGCGGCGCGATTCCGTACTGGGTGAGCTGCGGGATCTACGTGCTCTCGGCAGAGGCGCTCGACCGGTTCCCCGAGCAGGGCGACCACGAGTCGACCACGTTCCCGGAGCTGGTCGCCGAGCGCCGGCTCTTCGCCTACCGCCACGACGGCCTCTGGCTCACCGTCAACACCCCGAAGGAGCTTCGCGCCGCCGCCGACCACGTCTCGGCCCACCCGGAGTGGCTCGCGTGAGCGGGAGCACCTCGTGAGCGAGGACAGCGTCGTCCTGGGTGCCCTCGCGCCCTGGGGCTTCGAGCCGCGCCGCGTGGAGAAGCCGTGGGGCCACGAGCTGATCTGGGCTCTCAGCGACATCTACTGCGGCAAGGTGCTGTTCGTGAAGGCCGGCGAGTCGCTCTCGCTCCAGTACCACGAGGAGAAGGACGAGTCGTGGCTGATCCAGGCCGGGCGCGCAAGGATCGAGCTGGGTGCGGTCGGCGAGCCGCTGGTGTCGGAGGTCGTCGGCCCGGGCGCCGCCTTCCACTACCGCCCGGGAACGGTTCATCGCATCACGGCCGTCGAGGACACGACCATCCTCGAGGTCTCGACTCCCCACCTCGACGACGTCGTGCGGCTCGAGGACAGCTACGGCCGCGAGGGAACCTCCGCCGCGTAGCTTGTGCCGCTGGCCTACGTCGAGTCGATCAGCTCGACCGACCGGGCGGCGACAACCCGGCTTGGCTCAGCTTGCCGCCAGGATCCGGTTCAGCGCCGCGAGCGCACCGCCTGCCGAGAGCAGGCCGCCTGCCTGCACTTTCCCTTGCAGGGCGGGCAGCGGCGTTGCCCCGCTGATGATCGCTTGCCTGACCTGGGCGGCGCTCGCTTGCGGGTCGGCGGCAAAGAGGAGCGCGGCAACCCCGGAGACCGTGGCGGTGGCGGCGGACGTTCCGCCGATGAAGCCGCCGTCGTTTGTTCCCGGGTAGTCGCCGTAGAGGGTTTCGCCCAGGGAGGCGATCTGGACGTTGCGGGCGCCGTAGTTCGAGTCGGCGGCGAGCGTCCCCGCGGTCGAGAAGTCGGCGACTGTGAGCGTGTTTGCGAGTCCCGTTCCGTCCGGGTACTCGGCCTGGCCGTGCCCGTCGAGGTTGCGTCCGTCGTTTCCGGCGGCGATCACGACCAGCACGTTCGCTTTCGCGGCAGCGGCAAGTGCGGCGGGCATCCCGGCGATCGGCTGGTCGAGCTGGCCGAAGGAGCAGTTGATGACCCGGGCGCCGTGAGCGACCGCCCACATGATCCCGGCCACGGCCGAGCGGGCGGTGAAGCTTTCGTCGGCGGAGCCGCCCATGATCCGCACCGGCAGCAGCTTCGCCTGCGGAGCGATCCCGACGTAGCCGCCGTTTCCGGCGGCGGCCGCGATCAGCGAGGCGAGTAGCGTCCCATGCCCGGCGGGGTCGGCGGTGTCGCCGCTTGCTGTGTAGCTGTTGAAGCCGGGGAGCAGGTTCGGGGCGAGGTCGGGAGAGGGGCTGATGCCGGTGTCGAGCAGCGCGACGGTCACCCCGGCTCCCTGCGTCTGCGGCCAGACGCCGAGCACGTCGAGTCCGGGCACCACCGTTCCGTTCTCTGCGGGCTGGCTGCTGCCGCCGAGCGGGAAGGAGGGAAGCAGCCAGAAGGCGCAGTTCGAGCTGGCCGCCATCGAGTCGTCGGTGCCGGTCCGCACGAGCCCCGGCGGGCAGTAGTAGTACGAGCTTCTGCGGGCGCCGCTCGCCGCCGACACCGTGAGCAGGCTGAGGAGGACGATCAGCAGGGCGGTGCCGAGCGCTCGTCGCCGACCTGCCGTCTGGCACTGAAAGAGCGAGTGTGCCCGCACACGGTCGGTATCGGCAATCTGCGGGTGGCGCTCAAGTGCAGTTGCCCGCTGCGAGCCGGAGGTGTGCACGGCCGCGGCCAAGCCGCAGATGCTAACCGCTCGGCGAGCGTCAGAGGACGCAAAACCTCGAGCTCGTCACGGAAAAAGACGAAGAAGAATGCTCTGGATGTCAGCGCTGCTACGTCGGCCTCAGACGAAGGAGACCCGCGCAGGTCTCCTTCGTCGACTCAAAGCCCTATCGGTTCGGTATCGGTCAGTTGCCGCCTCCCGGTGCGATTCCCGTGATCACGACGGTGATCGCGGTGTCGTTCTTGTTGCAGCACTTACCGTCCGTGCCCGCCCAGGAGACGTTGCCGCCCGGGTTGGCGCAGAACACGGTTGTCTGTCCGGTGCCGGGCGAGCCTGCCGGGCCTGCCGGGCCTGGTAGCGCCGGTCGCGCCCGTGCCGCGCCGTGCCGCCTGAATCCCGGTCGCGCCGGGTCGCGTCCGCCGGTCGCTCCGGTGTCGCCCTTGAGGCCTGGGCTCCGGTCGCGCCGGGTGCTCCGGTGCTCGCCTCGGTTGACCGGCGAGCCCTGCTCAGCGGCGCGGCCGGTCGCCCCGGTCGCACCGCCGGTGCGGGTCGGCCCCGTCGACCTTCTCGCCGGCAGGACCGGTCGCGCCGGTCAGCCCGGTCGCGCCCTTCTCGCCGGCAGGGCCGGTCGCGCCGGTCAGCCCGGTCGCGCCCTTCTCGCCGGCAGGGCCGGTCGCGCCGGTCAGCCCGGTCGCGCCCTTCTCGCCGGCAGGGCCGGTCAGCGCCGGTCAGTCCCGGTCGCAGCCGTTCTCACCGGCAGCACCGGCAGCACCGGTGGCACCGGTCGCACCGGTGTCGCGCCGCTGTTCCCTGCCGGGGCCTGCGGGGCCGGTGTCGCCCTTGGCGCCCTGGAGACCGGCCGGGCCCGCGGGGCCCTTCGTGCCGTTCGTGATCGGGATTGCCACGCCGACCTTGCGCAACTCGCCGACCTTGCACTTCTGCGTGACCGCGATCGCACGGACGACACCCGTGTGCACGCTCACACAGAACGGCCCGGCCAGGCGACGGCCCTGGTCTGACGAGGCACCCATCGCAACACTCGCGCCAAGCATGGCGAGGACGACGATCAAGAGGAGCTTACGCATGACACACTCCTTTCGCTCTACAGCTTCAGGAGAGCTGGGGTGCCTTGCTGGGGATGCTCCGACTCTGCTTTACAGACACAGTCTCGAACCGGCAGCGTTGGCCGTCCTCTGTCACAGGTCGGGGAGAAACCTGGCCGAACGTCTCAGTTCGTTCGCGAAAGCGGTGTGCTAGGCGGCGCCGCAAGCGGTCGCCGAAAGCAGGGCTTCGCCGAACCGTTCGCGAGCGGTTGCCGATCCTGCGGGTGCCGGCGAGTGACGACGGCGGCAAGCTTCTACGTCCGCGCCCGTGAGAGCACTCGTTCTTGCTTCACGCGGGTTCCGCGTTGGAGCATCTGTCGAAGTCGGCGCGCGGACCGCTCGCTCCACCCGCCGCGGCACCGCCGCTCACGGCGCGATCAGGTGCCTGGCCTCGAACCACTCCTCGGGCGGCGGGCCGGCGGCGACGAGCTCGTCGCCGAGGGTTGCAGCGACCGCCGGCATCAGCCGTTCGTCGCGGAAGCGGTCGAACGCCTCACGAGACTCCCAGATGCTGACCGACTGCCACGTTCCGTTCGCCGTCTCGCCGGCCGCGTGGGCGATGAGGCCTGCCGCCGGCTCGTCGCCGAGCGCCTGCTGAACGCTCTCGTACATCTCCCAGGTCGCCATGTTCGCCTTCTGTATCTGCACCCATGCCATGAGGATCGTCTCCTTCTGGTCTTCGGATTGCCTCTGCCGGAACGCGACGCGCCGGCCGCGGCGACGGTAGCAGCGGGCCGAGGCCAAACCTTCACAAGGCTGTGATAAGGTTCGGCCGATGAACGAGGTGACAGTCGGAGAAGCTGCCGAACGCAGTGGGTGGTCGCCGCGGATGCTGCGCTATCTCGAACAGCACGGGCTGGTGGTCCCGCGGCGAACGCCCGCCGGCTACCGGGTCTACGGCCTCGCCGAGCTGAACCGGCTCCGCACGCTCCGCGAGCTCCGCGACGCCCACGCCGTGGGCCTCGACGAGCTCGCCTTCGCGGCCCGACTGCGCCGCGAGCCCGAGCTCCGCACGGCGGTCGACGGCTGGCTCGCCGCGGGCGCCGACAGCGGCTCCTGGATCGACTGGGAGCAGCGCAAGCACGAGCGGCTTCTCGCCGCATGAACCGGTCCATTCCGGCCGACAAAGGAGGAACCGTATGGCAACGACGCGCCGCTACGACGTGAAGGACCTGTCGCTCGCCGAGGAGGGCGTGCGCCGCATCATGTGGGCAGACCGGCAGATGCCGGTGCTGACCGCGATCCGCGAGCGGTTCGCCGCCGAGCAGCCGCTGGCCGGCTACCGCATCTCCGCCTGCCTGCACGTGACGACGGAGACCGCGAACCTGATGCGCACCCTCAAGGCGGGCGGCGCCGACGTCGTGCTGTGCGCCTCGAACCCGCTCTCGACCCAGGACGACGCCGCCGCCGCGCTCGTCGAGGAGTACGACATCTCCGTCTTCGCGATCAAGGGCGAGGACAACGACACCTACTACCAGCACATCGAGGCCGCCGTCGACCACAAGCCGCAGCTGACGATGGACGACGGCGCCGACGTGATCGGCGTGCTTCATACCGCCCGCCGCGAGCAGCTCGGCGACATCATCGCCGGGATGGAGGAGACGACGACCGGCGTGATCCGCCTGAAGGCGATGGAGGCCGACGGCGCGCTCGCGTTCCCGGTGATCGCCGTCAACGACGCCCGCACCAAGCATTTTTTCGACAACCGCTACGGCACCGGGCAGTCGACGATCGACGGCATCATCCGCGCCACGAACGTGCTGCTTGCCGGCAAGCGCTTCGTCATCGCCGGCTACGGCTGGGTCGGGCGCGGCGTCGCGATGCGCGCCCGGGGCCTCGGCTCCCACGTGATCGTCACCGAGGTCGACCCGATGCGTGCTCTCGAGGCGCTGATGGACGGCTACGAGGTGCTGCCGATGGAAGAGGCGGCGGCGATCGGCGACATCTTCTGCACCGCCACGGGCGACAAGCACGTCATCTCCGGCGAGCACATCAGGGCGATGAAGGACGGCACGATCCTCTGCAACACGGGCCACTTCAACGTCGAGATCGACATCCCGGCGTTGCGGGCACTCGCGGTCGAGACGCGCGAGGCGAGGCAGTTCGTCGAGGAGTTCATGCTCGATGACGGCCGGCGCATCTACCTGCTCGCCGAGGGGCGCCTCGTGAACATCTCGGCTGCGGAGGGCCACCCGGCGATCGTGATGGACATGTCCTTCGCAAACCAGGCGCTCTCGACCGAGTACGCGGTGCAGCACGCCGCGACGCTCGAGCGCCGGGTCTACCCGGTGCCGCGCGAGATCGACGAGGAGATTGCCCGCCTCAAGCTCGCCACGATGGGCGTCGAGATCGACCAGCTCACCGAGGAGCAGGCGAAGTACCTGGCCTCGTGGGACGAAGGCACCTGAGCAGAACGCTCGAGCCCGAGCGGATCCTTCGCCTCGAGGACGACCGTGTCGTCTTCCTCGACCAGCGCAGGCTCCCGGCCGAGGAGGTCGACGTCTCGTGCGGCTCCTCGGCCGAGGTGGCGGAGGCGATCCGGACGATGGTCGTGCGCGGCGCGCCCGCGATCGGGATCGCCGCCGCGTACGGCATCGCCCTCGCCGCCGCACGGGGCGAGGATCTCGACGCGGCCGATGCGGTGCTCCGCGGGTCGCGCCCGACGGCGGTGAACCTCGCGTGGGCGCTCGACGAGATGCGCGACGACCCGACGGCGGAGCGGGCGCGCAGCATCCACCGCGACGAGGTCGACCGCTGCCGGGCGATGGCCGCGCACGCCGCCGACCTGCTCGGGCCGGGAACGAGGGCGCTGACCCACTGCAACGCCGGCGGTCTCGCCACGGGCGGGTACGGGAGCGCCGTCGGGGCGCTGCTCACCGCATGGGAGCGCGGGCTACTCGTCCACGTCTGGGTCGACGAGACCCGGCCGCTGCTCCAGGGTGCGCGCCTGACGGCATGGGAGCTCGAGACCGCGGGTATCCCGTATGCCGTGATCGCCGACTCCGCAGCCGCCTCCCGCATGGCAGCCGGCGAGGTCGACGTCGTCTTCACCGGAGCCGACAGGATCGCGGCCAACGGCGACACGGCGAACAAGATCGGCACCTACGGCCTGGCCGTCCTCGCCGCCCACCACGGCATCCCGTTCTACATCGTGGCGCCGAGCTCGACCGTCGACCACTCGCTGCCGGACGGCGTCGCGATCCCGATCGAGGAGCGCGACCCGGCCGAGGTGAGCGACCGCTTCCCGGCCCGCAACCCCGCCTTCGACGTCACCCCGGCGGAGCTGATCACGGCGATCGTCACCGAGCACGGGGCCCACCGGCCGCCCTATGCCGATTCTCTCGTCGGGGCGGTGGTCGCGGCATGAAGGCGCTCCTCCTCGCCGCCGGCTACGCGACGCGCCTGCGGCCCCTCACCGACGAGATCGCGAAGCCTCTGCTTCCGGTCGGCGGGCGGCCGATGGCCGACTGGATTCTCGACCGCATCGCCGCTTCCGGCGAGGTCGACGAGGTGCATGTCGTGACGAACGCCGTCTACGCCCGCGACTTCCGCCGCTGGGGCGTCGAGCGAGGCGTGGTCGTCCACGACGACGGCACGCGGACGAACGAGGATCGCCTGGGTGCGCTCGGCGACATCCAAGTCGCGGTTCGCGAGGGCTCGCTCGGCGACGGCGGGCTGCTCGTGATCGCCGCCGACAACCTGTTCGAGTTCTCGCTCGCCGAGTACATCGCGTTCTGGCGGGCGAGGGGCGGCAGTGCCATCGCCGTGCATCAGCTTGCCGATCCGAGCCTCGCCTCCCTCTACGGCGTCGTCGAGTTGGCCGAGGACGACCGGATCGCCGCCATGGTGGAAAAGCCCGAGCACCCTCGCAGCGACCTCGTCTCGACGGCCACCTACCTCTTCTCCGGGGATCACCTCGCCCTGCTCGACGGGTACCTGGCCGACGGGAACGCTCCGGACCCGCCGGGCGCGTTTCTGACCTGGCTGAGCGAGCGCGAGCCCGTCTACGGCTTTCGCTTCGCCGAGGCGTGGCTCGACATCGGTGACCCCGCGCAGCTCCTCGAGGCCGACAACCTCTATCGCGTGGCCGCCGGCCTGCCCGAACGCGACGCGTACTCGCCCGACTAGCCGGCTGTCACACAACCGGCACAAAGCCGGCACAGACACGTCACGAGTTCCGGCGTACCGTTGGCCGGGTGGCTGCTCGAGCTCCTCTTTCCTTCTCGCTGCGTCTCGTGCGGTGCCTTCGGGCCGCTCTTCTGCGACTCCTGCCGTGGCGAGCTGAGGCCCATCCGGGCGCCGCTTTGCGCGCGCTGCGGCGCGCCGACGGCATGGCCTGTCGAGCGCTGCCAGGAGTGCGCCGGGCGGCGGATCGCGTTCGCGTCGGCGCGCGCCGCGGTCGTCTACGCGGGCCCGGCTCGATCGTTTCTCCGGCGCTGGAAAGAGGGCGGTCTCCGCCCGCTCGCGTCGACCGCCGCCGATCTCGTCGCCGGGCTCGTGCCCCGGCCGGCGGCAGACGTCATTACCTATATCCCTCCGGACGGCGACCGAAGCCGCCGGCGCGGCCACCATCCGGCGGAGGGTCTTGCGCGCGAGCTGGGACGGCGCTGGGAGATCGAGGTTGCCCCCCTCGTCATCCGGACGCGGCCCGTGGCCCGGCAGACCGGACTGACGCGGGCCGAGCGCCGCCGCAACGTCCGCGGCGCATTCTCGGCCGCCGGGCCCGTGCGCGGCACGGTCGTGCTCGTCGACGACGTGTACACGACGGGAGCGACCACCGGGGCTGCGGCATCCGCGCTGCGCCGGGCAGGTGCGCGGCGGGTAAACGTGATCTCCCTGGCCCGCGCCGTCCGCTAACCTCGACCTCCAGGACTACGAGCGAGGAGGTCGCCGGATGCGCCTACACGTCAAGGCGCGGAATTTCGAGCTCAGCCCCGAGATCCGCACCTATGCCGAGACGAAGCTCGCACGGCTCTCCAAGCAGCTCGCGGAGGGAACGACTGTCGAGGTCGAGCTCGCCGAGGAGACCAAGCACTCCCAGCAGACCGCCGAGGCGACCGTCTTCGCCAAGGGCTCGACGCTACGCGCAGCGGAGTCGACCTCGGACATGCGCGCGTCGATCGACAAGGTGGTCGAGAACATCGAGCGCCAGGTCGTCACCTACCGCGAGAAGCGCCGGCTCGAGCGCCGGCGGCGCACCGAGCATCACGGCACTTGAGCCTGTTTCGCAAGCGTGAGCCGCTGCACGTGAAGCTGGCGCGCGAAGGAGGGCTCCTGACGGACGAGACCGAGAGGTCGCCGCGTCCCTGGGACGCCGCGGGCATCCACGGCCTGCACCGGACGCGGGTCTGGGATGCCGTGACGACGGCGGATGCGCCGGAGCTGACCGGCGAGCGGGCTGCGTTCGTCGGGCTGCCTGGAGGCCGCGTCGTCCGCCTCGAGGGCGACGGCGACCTCGAGCCGCTCGCGGCTGCGCTCGGCCGCGACCTCTCGCCGCCCTACCGGGCGGAGGCGGCGAGGCAGGACGGGACGCTGTGGGCGATCGGCGGCCGCAGGATCGAGACGATCCGCCTCCCGGGAGTCGAGGGCGACGAGATCGAGCTCACCACGCACGAGGGCGAGCGGACGCTCGTCGTCGACGGCGACCGTGTCTTCGGGTCGGTCCCCGCGCTCGAGCGGCCGGAGCACGTGGTGCGCGCCCGGCGGATCGTCGACGACCTCTGGGAGGTGGAGGCACACCCGCTCTGACCCGCCGCCGCGGCTCCGGCCGGCTCTCCGCGCTCAGCGCCTACAGGTCAGGCCGGGTCCAGCCGATACCCTGTGACCATGCCGGGAACCGACGGCTTCGAGAGGTTCCTCCGCTTCGGCGAGGGACGGCGCATGAAGCGGCTGCAGGAGCAGGCGGCCTACGTCGCCACGCTCGAGCCCGAGTTCCAGGCGCTGTCGGACGCCGAGCTCACGGCGAAGACCGCCGAGTTCCGCCAGCGGCTCGACAACGGCGAGGAGCTCGACAACCTTCTCTTCGAGGCGTTTGCCGCCGTGCGCGAGGCACGCGTGCGCGAGTCCGACCAGCGGATGTTCGACGTTCAGATGATGGGCGGGATCGTGCTGCACGAGGGCGACGTCGCCGAGATGAAGACCGGCGAGGGGAAGACCTTCGTCGCGAGCCTCGCGCTGTTCCTGAACGCGCTGCCGACGGTCGAGACTCACGACGGCCGCATCCTCGGCCAGGGCGTTCATCTGGTCACCGTCAACGACTACCTCGCCCAGCGCGATGCCGAGTGGAACCGGGGCGTGTACAACCGGCTCGGCATGACGGTGGCCTACATCGAGTCGATGATGGATCCGGAGCAGCACAACCTCGCCTACGAGGCCGACATCACCTACGGCACGAACTCGGAGTTCGGGTTCGACTACCTGCGCGACAACATGTCCGTCTCGCTCGAGGGCACCGTGCAGCGCGGCCACCGCTACGCGATCGTGGACGAGGTCGACTCGATCCTGATCGACGAGGCGCGGACGCCGCTCATCATCTCGGGCGAGCCGACGACGGCGGCCAAGGCGTACTACGAAATGGCGCGCGTCGCGAAGGGCCTGCGGGGCGTCCAGTCGAAGGGCAGCAAGGCGGAGGACGCGGAGCTCTCGCACGAGTACGACTTCCTCTACGACGAGAAGCACAAGACGGTCTCCGCGACCGAGTCGGGAATCGAGAAGGTCGAGCGGGCGATGAGGATCGAGAATCTCTACGCGCCCGAGAACGTCCAGCTCGTCAACCACGTGCAGCAGGCGCTGAAGGCGCAGGCGCTCTTCAAGCGCGACATCGACTACGTCGTCCAGGACGGCGAGGTGAAGATCGTCGACGAGTTCACCGGCCGCATCATGGAAGGGCGCCGCTGGTCGGAGGGGCTCCACCAGGCGGTCGAGGCGAAGGAGGGCGTCCAGATCCAGGAGGAGCACCAGACGCTCGCGACGATCACCCTCCAGAACTACTTCCGCCTCTACGACAAGCTCGCCGGCATGACCGGCACCGCGAAGACCGAGGAGAAGGAGTTCGTCGAGATCTATGGCCTCGAGGTCGTCCCGATCCCGACGAACGTCAACGTTGCCCGCCAGGATAAGAACGACCTGATCTTCAAGACGTTCGAGGCCAAGTTCAACGCCGTCGTGGGCGACATCAAGGAGCGCAACGAGAAGGGTCAGCCCGTGCTCGTCGGCACGATCGCGGTCGAGACCTCGGAGCTCCTCAGCGAGCTCCTGAAGCGGCAGGGCGTCCCGCACGAGGTGCTCAATGCGAAAGAGCATGCGCGCGAGGCCGAGATCATCAAGGACGCGGGCCGGGCCGGCGCCGTGACGATCGCGACCAACATGGCCGGCCGCGGCGTCGACATCAAGATCGACGATCAGGTGCGCGAGCTCGGCGGCCTCTACGTCCTCGGCACCGAGCGCCACGAGGCGCGCCGCATCGACAACCAGCTCCGCGGCCGATCGGGGCGCCAGGGCGACCCGGGTGAGACGCGCTTCTACCTGTCGGGGCAGGACGACCTGGTGCGGCTCTTCGCCGGCGACCGCCTCTACAACATCATGGAGAAGTTCAAGCTGCCCGACGACCAGCCCATGGATCAGAAGATCCTCACGAACCAGATCGAGAACGCACAGAAGAAGGTCGAGGAGCAGAACTTCGTCCAGCGCAAGAACGTCCTCAAGTACGACGACGTGATGAACGTCCAGCGCATGGTGATCTACGAGCAGCGCCGCGCGGTGCTCGAGGGCCAGGACCTCTCCGAGGAGGTCAAGGAGATCTGGCTGCCCGAGGTGATCGCGGCCGTGGTCGAGAACTACACGACCACCGAGGTCGAGGGCGACTGGGACCTCGAGGAGCTCGTGAACGCGATGGAGGCGCTCTACGGCACGGGCGTCACCGCCGCCGAGATCACCGGGCTCGACCGCGAGGCGATCGTCTCCGAGTTCCTCGACGATGCCTCCGAGGCCTACGCCGAGCGCGAGAAGGACATCGAGGGCATCCAGGAAGGGTTGATGCGCGACCTCGAGCGGTTCATCGTGCTCCAGGTCGTCGACGTCCGCTGGCGCGAGCACCTGGAGAACATGGACTACATGCGCGAGGGCATCCACCTGCGCGGCATGGCTCAGAAGGATCCGCTCGTCGAGTACCGCAACGAAGGGCAC
Organism: uncultured Actinomycetota bacterium; assembly: GCA_963743675.1. Classification (GTDB taxonomy): domain Bacteria; phylum Actinomycetota; class Thermoleophilia; order Gaiellales; family Gaiellaceae; genus PALSA-600. Next base: position 143,510 of record CAVURE010000017.1, on the reverse strand, counting down.
ACGATGTTCCTGGAGCTGAACCGGGTGATCCGCGAAGAGGTGGTCGCCCTGCTCTTCCACGCACAGATCGAGCCCGTCGACGGCGCCAACGGCTCAGAGCAGCAGGCGGCGAGCCCGCTGCCCGGGCAGGGCGGCTCGAACGGCGGCGGTGCGCTCAGCTACGAGCACGAGACGATGGCGGGCGCGCAGGCGATCGCCGCAGCCGGCGGTGGCGGCGCGAGCGCCCCGGTGCAGACGAACGGCGGCGGCCTGCTGCAGCCGGTCGTCAAGTCGGCGGAGCAGAGCGTCGGGCGCAACGACCCGTGCTGGTGCGGCTCGGGCAAGAAGTTCAAGCGCTGCCACGGCGCCTGAGGAATCGCGGCGGGAGACGGCTCGCCGGGAACCACGCTTCCCCTCACGACCCCCTTCCCGCGAGTCGCATCACGTTGTGTGTCAGCTCGGGCGGCGCCCGCACTCGCGGCGGCTCGCGGGTCTCTCAGAGGCGGCAGAGCGCCGTGGCGCCCGGTCACGATGGGGCGCCTCGCTAGCATCTCACTCGTGGCCGACCAGGACGTATCGCTCTCGGAGCAGCTCGACGGGATCAGGGCCCAGCTTGCCTGGGTCCGTGATTACCTTTGACCCCGACCACCTGATCGAGCGCCGCGGGACGCTCGAGACCGCGATGAACCAGCCCGGCTTCTGGGATGACCAGGCCAGGGCGCAGAGGACGAGCACCGAGCACGCCCGCGTGTCCAGGCGCATCGACACCTACGAGCGGCTCGTGCGCGAGTACGAGGACGCCCGCGATCTCTACGAGCTCGACCCCGAGATGGCCGACGAGATCGCGGCCGCGGTCAGCCCGCTCCGCAGCGAGCTCGAACGGCTCGAGGAGGCAGCGCTCTTCAACGGCGAGTACGACACCGGCGACGCCGTGGTGACCCTCCAGTCCGGGACGGGCGGCACGGACGCCCAGGACTGGACGGAGATGATGCTCCGGATGTACGAGCGCTGGGGTGCCGGGCGCGGCTTCGAGCTCGAGCTGCTCGAGGCGAGCCCGGGGGAGGAGGCGGGGCTCAAGAGCTCGACGTTCACGATCGAGGGCGAGAACGCCTACGGCGTGCTGAAGGCCGAGCGGGGCAAGCACCGGCTCGTGCGGCTCTCGCCGTTCGACGCTGCGCACCGCCGCCAGACGTCGTTCGCGACCGTGATCGTCGCGCCGCTCCTTCCCGACGATGCCCCGGTCGAGATCGACGAGGGCGACCTGAAGATCGACACCTACCGCGCGCAGGGCGCCGGCGGCCAGCACGTGAACAAGACCGACAGCGCAGTCCGCATCACCCACCTGCCGAGCGGGATCGTCGTGCAGTGCCAGAACGAGCGCTCGCAGTCGGCGAACAAGCAGACCGCCATGCGGGTGCTGAAGGCCCGTCTCGTCGAGAAGGGCGAGGAGGAGCGCGAGGCGATGATGGCGAAGGAGAGAGGCGGTGCCGCCGACACCGGCTTCGGTGGCGAGTGGATCCGAAGCTATGTCCTCCATCCCTACCAGCAGGTCAAGGACGCCCGCACCGGCTACGAGACGGGGAATGCACAGGGCGTGCTCGACGGCAATCTGGATCCGTTCATCCATTCCTTCCTGCTTGCGAAGGCTGCCGGCCGGGTCGGGTAGCTGCGTCCGTTATGCTTTCGCGGCCCCCTTGACCGGGCGCCGCGTGTGAGTTGAGGCGCCGACTCGTATCGAATTGGACGATCGAGACCTCATTCCAAGCGAAACTGCGACCGCGGTAGCCGAGCCGCCGCCGGATGCCTCGCGCACCCCCGGCACCGCCGGCTCGATGATCGTGTTCGAGAGCGTGACGAAGGTGTACGAGCCGGACGTCGTCGCGCTCCGCGACGTCACGTTCCACATCGACAAGGGCGAGTTCGTCTTCGTCGTCGGCGCCTCGGGATCGGGCAAGTCGACCCTCGTGCGCCTGCTCCTGAAGGAGCTCGAGGCAACGAGCGGCAAGATCGTCGTCGGCGGCCGCGACCTGAACCGGCTCAAGCGCAGCAAGGTGCCGATGCTGCGACGCAACATAGGCTGCGTATTCCAGGACTTCAAGCTCCTGCCCAACCGATCGGCGGCCGAGAACGTCGCCTACGCGCTCAAGGTGCAGGGCGAGGGCCGCAGCTCGATCCGCCGCAAGGTGCCCGAGGTGCTCTCGATGGTCGGCCTCTCGCATCGGATGAACGCGCTTCCCGACGAGCTCTCCGGCGGCGAGCAGCAGCGTGTCTCGATCGCGCGCGCGTTCGTGAACCATCCGCCGCTTCTCGTCTGCGACGAGCCGACCGGCAACCTCGACCCCGACACCTCCGTCGGGATCATGCAGCTCCTCTATCGGATCAACATGGCGGGCACGACCATCCTGATGGTCACCCACGACCGCGAGATGGTCGACAAGATGCGCAAGCGCGTGATCCAGCTCGAGGAGGGACGCCTCTCTCGCGACGAACGGCGCGGGGGCTACACGGGCGAATGAGGCTGCGGCTTCTCTTCTCCGAGGCCTGGCGGAGCCTCGGCGCCAACATGTCGACGACGTTCGCGGCGATCATGACCGTCCTCATCGGCATGTTCCTGCTCGGGCTCCTGATCGCGCTCGGCACGTGGACGGTCTCCTGGTCGAACCACGTGAAGCGCGAGCTCGTCGTCAAGATCGACTTCAAGACGAGCTCCGACAAGGGCGGCGCCGCGACCCATACGCAGGAGAACGCCGTCGCTCGGGCCCTGTCGGCAAACCCGCTCGTCAAGGCGGGCGGCTGGAAGTTCATCTCGAAGGAGCAGGCGCTCGTCCAGATGCGCCGGTCGGAGGGGGCGCTGCTGCGGACGCTTCCGTTCAACCCGTTCCCGGACACGATCATCGTCACCCCGCGCAAGGCCGAGGATCTGGGGAAGCTCTATGCCAGCCTGCATCCCCTCGCACCGGGCGTGAAGACGGTGATCCACGACACGCACGACTCGAATCGCATCCTCCACTTCGCGCACTGGGTCGAGGCGATCTTCGCGATCGCCGTTGCGATCCTGCTCACGTCGGCAGCGCTGCTGATCGCGAACACGATCCGGCTCTCGATCTTCTCGCGCCGCCGTGAGATCGAGGTGATGAAGCTCGTCGGCGCGACGAACTGGTTCGTACGGGGCCCGTTCATGATCGAGGGGCTGCTCACCGGCTTCGCCGGAGCGTTCTTCGCCGTCGTGCTGCTCGTGATCGGCAAGGAGATCGCGCTGCCCGCGATCCTGCACAACGCGCTCTCGACCGCCTCCGACGTGCACGCGCTCCCGTTCCCGCTGACGGCCCTCATCCTGCTCGGCATCGGCCTCGGCCTGGGCGCGGTCGGCTCCGGCCTGACGCTGCGGCGCTTCCTGCGCGTCTGACGGCGTCCGAGCGCCGCTCGAGCGCGGCCGGGAGGCGGTTCTGCCTCGATCGCGGCTGCTGCACCGGCACGCGCTCGCCGGCGGTTGACCGGCCGGGTGAGAGTTCCTAGACTCTTGTTCACTCTACGACCATCGTAGTTTCACTGAGTGAAGAGGAGCGCTGATGAAGGCTGCGGTGATGAATGCGGTCGGTGCGCCGCTCGCCATCGAGCAGGTGGAGATCGAGACGCCGTTCGGCCACGAGGTTCTGATCCGCACGATCGCCGCCGGGCTCTGCCACAGCGACCTCCTCTTCCTGAACGGCGAGTGGGACCATCCGATCCCCACCATTCTCGGTCACGAGGTGGCCGGCGTCGTGGAGGCCGTCGGCGAGCGCGTGACCTACCTTCAACGCGGCGACCACGTCATCGGCTGCGCAGGAGGGCCGTGCTACCACTGCCGGTACTGCGTCGTCGGGCGGCCGCTGCTCTGCGAGGGCCGCGACCACGATCGCCGTCCGGGCCAGCCCGCGCGCCTCTCGCGGGCCGGGGAGCCGATCCACCAGTACGGGCAGCTCTCTGCGTTCGCCGAGCTGATGCTGGTGCACGAGAACGCGACCGTGAAGATCTCGCCCGAGGTCCCGCTGGAGCTCGCGTCCATCGTGGGGTGCGGAGTCGCCACGGGCCTCGGAGCCGTCTTCAATACCGCGCAGATCGCGCCCGGGGCCGCCGTCGTCGTCACGGGCTGCGGCGGGGTGGGCCTGAACTGCGTCCAGGGCGCCCGCATCGCCGGCGCAAGCACGATCATCGCCGTCGACATCGTGCCGTCGAAGCTCGACCGGGCGCGGGCATTCGGTGCGACGCACGTCGTCGACGCCTCTGCCGACGATCCGGTGGCCGCCGTGGTCGAGCTCACCGCCGGCGGGGCCGACCACGTGCTCGAGGCGGCCGGCGTCAACCGCCTCGCCGAGGAGGCGATCGAGATGCTCCGGCCGGGCGGCACGCTGACGCTCGTCGGGCTTCCCGCCCAGGGTACGACGATGTCGTTCGAGCCTGCCCGGTTCACGCCGGCCGAGAAGTCGATTCGCGGCTCGTCCGTCGGATCGCTGCGGCCGCGAGTGGACATTCCGCGCTACCTGCTGATGTATCAGCGCGGTCAGCTCGATCTCGAGTCGCTCGTGTCGGCGCGCATTCAGCTCGACTCGATCAACGAGGGCTTCGCCGCCATGGAGCGGGGAGAGGTGGCCCGGAGCATCGTCGTCTTCTGAGCGCTGTCGCAGCGGGCTACGAGGCCGGCGGGCAGCAGACGACGATCTCGGCCTCACCGTCGAGCAGGAGGCGACCCGCAGCGTGCGGGACGATCCACGTCTCTCCCGCCTGAACGGCCTCGACGCCTGCGGCGAAGCGCAGGTGGCCCGCGCCGGACTCGACGACGAGGACGCGGAAGCCGGGGTCGCCGAGCACCACCTCCCCGCCTGTCGCCCGCGCGCGGTACGCCTGGAAATACGGGGACGCAGTCTCGTCGTAGAGGCGGGTCAGGCTCCCGCCCGATGTCTCGGCGACAAGCTGTGCGCGCGGCCGGAGGACGTCGAGGCGGGCACCCGAGTACGCCCGCAGGTCGAAGCAGGAAAGCGCAAGCTCCCAGCCGAGCCCGAGCGTCGCGGCGCCGGCATCGACGCCGAAGGATGCGTGCTCGGCGAGGATCGAGTACGAGGTCGGCTCCTGAAGCTCGATGATCGTCACGCCCGGCCCGATCGCATGCGGGACGCCGGCCGGGACGTAATAGACATCGCGGCGCCCGACGGCGAGCTCGTTCATCGCGGCGAGCATCGCCGCTGCGTCCTGCGCCTCGACCCATGAGCGCAGCTCGTCGGCCTCGACCTCGCGGCGGAAGCCGAGCCAGATCAGCGCCTCCGGTTCGGCGGCGACGACGATCCATCCTTCGTTCTTGCCGAACCGCGACGAGAGATGCGCCCGGGCGAACGACCTGCCGGGGTGACAGTGGACGGGCAGACGCTCGCCGGCGTCGAGCAGCTTGACGAGCAGCCCCGGCTCGGTCCCGAAGCTCTCGCGGAGCACGGGGCCAAGCCAAGCGGACGGATCGGCCCCGAGCACGGCGTCGAGCGCGGTTCCATCGGGAAAGGTCGAGATTCCCGTCGCGGGGTCGGCGCCGGCGGGCAGGAGCGACGGCGGGAATCGGGTCACCGAGCCGACCCAGTCCTCAGGGCCCTCGCTGCCGACCTCCCTCCGGAACCGGTCGATGCCGGCGCCGCCCGAGTAGTACACGGGCACCTTGTTCGGGCCGAGGCGGTACGGCCGGGTGGGGACCGGGTAGGTCATCGATCGAGCGGATAGAGCGGGCGCGGGGCGCGGACGAAGTCCAGCGAGCTCAGGTTCGGCGTGCTTGCGCCCGGCAGGTCGAGGAAGTAGGACGTCGAGGTGAGAGGCGCCCACGCGGCGCGGAACAGGTTCGCCGAGCGAACGTGGACGATGTCGGCGTCCTCCGGCCAAAGGCCAACGTGCCGGTAGGTCTCCGGATCGAAGGTGTAGGCCGGCCGCTCGGTCACGAGCACCGACAGGAGCCCCGAGTCGACGACCGCAAACCGCCCCATGCTCACCTCGCTTCCCTGGAGAAACGGGCCGGTGAGGCGGAAGGGCTCGCTGCCGAGCGCGCGGACGCGTCCCGCGAGCCGCACCGGAGCGTGGAACCGGCGGTCGAGCGTGCAGCCGACATCGAGGGTGACGGAGGCCGAGGCCCCGGCCGCGAAGCACGCCGCCACGGCGGGAGTGTCGACGAGCGTGGCGATCCCGCGCAGATCGCGTGCGTGCTCGAGCAGCGCGCGAACGACCGCTGGACTGTCTGCGGGGGCGCCGGCCGTCGGGGAATCGGCGGACTCCGAGACGAGCACCGGTCGAACGCCGGCTTCGCGGGCGCGGGCGATCGCGGTCGCCGGATCGAGCAGCTCGACGGCGAAGCGGTCGCGCGAGTCCCAGGCGAGCGCGGCGAGCTCGTCGGCCAGGGCCTCGGCGGCGAGCCCGTCGCCGTCGGCCGTCGACCGTTACGCCGAACCCGAGCCCGCGGACATCGAGCCACGGCTGCACCGGGTAGAGCCCGACATCGAGAATCCGCCCCGTTGTTCGCGCGTCGGCGAGCCGTCGCAGCTCTCCCAGCGGACCCTCGTCGCCGTGGGCCTCCGGCGGCAGGATCATCGGCCGTTTGGCAAGACGCGTCGACGGCGCCACCTCGCCGGCAAGCGCTCGCAGCAGCAACCGCGCCGTCCGGGCCCCGGTCTCGGCCATGTCCACGTGGGGATAGGTGCGATAGCCGAGCACGAAGGACGCCTCGCTCACGAGCTCGTCGAGGACGTTCGCGTGGAGATCGAGGCAGACGCCGACCGGGCAGCGTTCGTCGAGCGCCTCCCGAGCCGCGCGGAGCAGTGCGAGGTCTCCGGAGTCGCAGCCGTCGGCGGCCATCGCGCCGTGAAGCGAGAGCACCACGCCGTCGAGGTGCCCGGCGCCGGCGATCGCCGTGCGCAACCGTCGCGCGAGCTCCTCGAGCGCCTCGGCCGTGACGCGGCCGGAGGACATCGACCACGCTCGAAAGAGCGGCACCGCTTCGTGACCTCGCGCCCTCAACTCCTCGACAGCCCCGCCGAGCTCGGTGTTCGTGCCGGCGAGCGCCGCGCCTGCCGCGGCGCCCTCGAAGACGCCTTGCGCCGCGAAGTCTTCCCAGGTGCACGCGACGGGCGAGAACGTGTTCGTCTCCTGGATCACGCTCGCGACGCCGAGCCGGAGTGTCAATGCATCGCCCAGCCACCGTCGACGGTCAGGCACTGGCCGGATACGAACCGCCCGTCGGCGGAGGCCAGGAACGCGACCGCTGCAGCGACGTCCGGCGGCTCCCCGCGGAGCTGCAGGCTCTGGAGCGGGAGCACCCGGGCCGCGATCTCCTCGGGGGTGCCGTAGACATCCTCCTCCGGAGTCTGGATCGCGCCGATGATCAGTGCGTTCACGCGGATGCCGTCGGGGCCGACCTCGCGGGCCAGGCCACGTGTAAACCCGATGAGCGCCGCCTTCGAAGCGGTGTAGTGCAGGTTTCCGGGCCAGCCGAGGATCGCCCGAACGGAGGACATGTTCACGATCGAACCTCCCCCCGCGAGCCGCATCGACGGGTACACGGCCCGCGCGCAGAGGAACGAGCCGGTGACGTTCACGCGCGAGACGTGGTCCCACTGCTCAGCGGTGAGCTCGTGCCACGGCGCGCTGAATGCCACCGACGCTGCAGCGTTGTTGACGAGGATGTCAACCGATCCGAGCAACCCGGTCACCTCGGCGACCATCGCCTCGACGTCCTCCTCGACCGCGACGTCGCCCCGGACGGCGATCGCCCGGCCGCCCGCCGCCGCAATGCGCTCGACGACTGCGCCCGCCGCCGCGGCGGAGTCGGCCGAGCGGAAGTTCACCGCGACGGCTGCCCCCTCGTCTGCCAGCCGCTCGGCGACGGCGGCGCCGATGTTCCTCGCCGCGCCGGTGACGAGCGCGATGCGGCCCTGCAGACGCCCGTTCATCGGCTGCTCGGATCGATCGTGACCTTGACCGCATCGGGTGCGCCGAGCGTCCCGACGGCGGCCTCGAAGTCCTCGAGGCCGAAGGTGTGCGTCAGAAACGGCCGGAACCGCTGAGCGTGTTGCTGGACCACCTCGACGGCCGGGGCGAAGGTCCTGAGGATCGCCATCGAGCCGACGATCGTGATCTCGCGCTGGTACACCCGAAACGGTGAGAAGGCCGCCGTCGCCTCCGGCGCGGCGACGCCGAAGACGAGAAACGTCCCGCCGGGCGAGACGCGCTCGAGCGACTCCGAGATCGCCCGTGGGCTGCCGGTCGCGTCGACGACGAGGTCCCATTCCTCGTCGCCGAGCTCGGTGGGCCCCCGTGCGTCGATGCCGGCCAGCCTCGGGGCGAGCGCGCGGCGCTCCGGGTCCAGCTCGACCACCGTGATCGGGCCGACGCCGCGCAGGTCGAGCAGCACCGCCAGGATCAGCCCCATCGTGCCGCCGCCGACGACCAGTGCGCTCTGCCCGGCCGCCGGCCGCAGTTGGTGGATACCGCGGAGGCCGCACGCGACGGGCTCGATGATCGCGGCGCAGTCGAACGGAAACTCCTCGCCGAGCACGTGTGCGTTCGCCGCCGGCAGCGAGACGTACTCCGCCCAGGCGCCCGGCCTCGTGCCGCCGATCGCCCCCCAGCGCTCACAGAGGTTCCCCTGCCCTCGCCGGCAGCGGCGGCACGTCCCGCAATGGAGCGACGGATCGACCGCGACCCGGTCCCCGACCGTGACATCCCCGGCTACCGTCACCGCGACCACCTCACCCCACGGCTCATGGCCCGGCACGAGCGGGTAGGTGATGGTCGGGAGCCCGTCCTCGAGGATGTGTCGGTCGGTGCCGCAGATGCCGCAGCCGCGGACCGCCACCACCAGCTCGCCGGGCCCCGGGGCCGGCTCCGGAACCGTCCGCACCGCCGCGCCCCCGCCGGGCGCGTCGACGACTACGGCGCGCATTGGGAGGCCCTCACCAGATCGACCAGCCGCCGTCGACGACGAGCTCGGTGCCGGTGATGAAGGCGGCCTCCTCCGAGGCGAGGAAGCGCACGGCGTAGCCGATCTCGCGGGGCTCCCCGAAGCGGCCGACCGGCGTCATCGCCGACAGGGAGCTGATGACGTTGCCGTCGACGATCTTCTCGGCCTGCTCGGTGAGGAACATGCCCGGGCTCAGCGAGTTGACGGTGACGCCCCAGGGCGCGACGGCGACTGCGAGGTCGCGCGTCATGTTGAGGAGGGCTCCCTTCGAGCTGTGGTAGGCGGGCTGCCGGCCGGGGCCGCGCCCCTCGTCGGGGGACATGAGCCCGGCGTAGAGCGACGCGTTCATCCCGAGCGAGCCGTACACCGAGGCGATGTTCACGATCCTGCCGTACTGCCGCTCGCGCATCACCGGCAGCACGAGCTGGGCGAGGAAGAAGCACGCCTCGACGTTCGTGGCCATGATGCGACGCCAGTCCTCGAGCGTGTAGTCGAGCAGCGGCGCCTGCCCGGAGACCCCGGCGTTGTTGACGAGGATGTCGATCCGGCCGAATCGCTCGAGCGTCTCGCTGACGATTCGTTGCCGGTCAGCCTCGACGGCGACGTCCGACGGAACCAGAAGAGCCTCGGCGCCGCCCGCTGCCGCCGCCGACGAGGCCGCCTCCTCGAGGGGCTCGCGCCGCCGTCCCGTCAGCACGCAGTCGATCCCGGTCTCGAGCAGGACGTGTGCAGTTGCACGACCGAGACCGGTCCCCGCCCCCGTGACGATTGCGACCCGGCGCCCGCTCATCACCACAGGGGAAGGTACGGCGTCCACCCGGCGCGCCGCTCGTCGCGGAACTCGTCGGCGTCACCGCGGTCGAGATAGAGGCCGTGATAGCGGGCGAGCGCGTCCGGGTCGAGCTCGACGCCGAGGCCGTCCCCTCGCGGCACCTGCAGGCAGCCGTCGCGGAACACGAACGGCTCCGTGATCACCTCGCCGTTCTGCTCCGGCAGATGGGAGTCGATGGCGTGGCTCACCATCGGCTGGGCCGCGGCGAGGTGCAGGATCGCCGCTGTCGAGATGCCGAGCTCGCGGTCGCTGTGGAGGCTGAGCCCGAGGTTGAAGGTCTCGCAGATCTTCGCCAGTTGCAGCAATGCGGTCGGCCCGCCCCAGAAATGCATGTCGCCGAGAACGATGTCGAGCGCCCGTGTCCGGACGACGAGCGGGATCTGTTCGAAGCTGATGCAGCACATGTTCGTCGCGAGCGGCACGTGGGTGTCGCGGCGCACGAGGCTCATCCCCTCGATGCCCCAGGTCGGGTCCTCGCAGAACTCGATGTCGTGCTCGTCGAACGCCCGCAGCACGCGGATGCTCGTCTCCACCGACCAGGCCTGGTTCGGGTCGATACGGATGTTCCGGATGCGCGACCCGCCCTGCGCCCGCATGCGCGAGACCGTCTCGACCTCCAGGTGCGGGTCGAGCACGCCGTTCTTGAGCTTGACGTCACGGAACCCGTGCTGCTCGCAGAGCTCGAGGGCGTACTCGGCGACGTAGCCGGGATCGCTGAAGTCGCGCTCCTCCGCGAGGGAGAAGTAGCGGTAGAAGACGTACGCTGCGAACTCGACCTGCTCGCGCTCGATCCCGCCCCACAGGTCGCCGCAGCGCTTGCCGAGCTGCTTGCCGGCGAGGTCCCAGCAGGCCATCTCGATCGCCGCCCCCGCGAGCTTCAGCTGGGCGGCGCGGGCGAGCTGCTCGCTCGTGATCCGGTAGACGGCGAAGCGCTTGGCGATCCTGGCCGCCTCGAGCGGATCGACGCCGACGACGAGCGGCCGGCACTCGAGAATCGCCTCGGCGAGCGCCGCACCCCCGTTCGACTCGCCGAGCCCGATCAGGCCCTCGTCGGTCAGGAGCTCGACGACGACGCGCGTCATCCCGGTCTCGACGCCGAAGCTCCACCGCAGCGGGTGGTGCATCGGAACGTAGACGGGGGTCGCCCTGATGTCGGTGATCTTCATGGGGCCGCCGATGATGCCTCAATGGAACGTGGCAGGGGGCCGGACGTGCGCCCGGCCCCCTGCCACCGCTACTAGCAGTGAGTCTTGTACAGGTAGTGCTGCACTGCAGCCGAGCCGACATTGGCGCGGGTGATCACCGCTCCGCCGGTGTGCGTCCAGAACGGCGCGGAGCCCTTCTTGTACAGGCCCTGAGCAGCCCTTGCCGCGAGCTGGACGGCGTCATAGCCGACCGTGTACGGGGCCTGCGCGACCAGTGCGTCATAGACGCCGGACTTGAGGTCCTGGACCTCCTTCGGGCTTGCGTCGTACCCGATCAGCTTGACGGTGCCACGCTTTCCCGCCGCCTGGATCGCCGAGCCGACGCCCTCGGCGTCGTTCGTGTCGGTTGCGAACACGCCGGCGAGGTCAGGGTTCGCCGTCAGGATCGACGACATCAGCTGGGCCGACTTGCCGGCATCCGCGCCGCCGTACTGCACGGTCACGACGTCGATGCCCGGGTACTTCTTCTTGACCTCGTTCTTGAAGCCGTTCACCCGGTCGACCTCGACGGGCACGTCGGACGAGAACGAGATGATCGCGACCTTGCCCTTCGCGCCGGGCAGGAACTTCGCCATCTGGTCGGCGGCGAGGCCGCCGAGGATCAGGTTGTCGGTGTGCACTGTCGCCAGCTCGGCCGGAACGTGAAGCGCGGCATCGTCGGTCACGACGGTGATGCCCTGCTTCTCGGCATTCTTGACCGGCTGCACGAACGCGGTGTCGCTGAACGGCACGAGCACGATCGCATCCGGGTGCTTCTGCACGACGGCGTTGAACGTCGAGACCTCGGGTGCGAAGTCGACGCCGTTCACACCCTGCCACGTCAGCGTCGCGTTGTTGGCCTTGGCTGCGGCCGAGGCGCCGCAATGCTGGGTCAGGTAGTACGGGTCGAGCATGTCGGCGCCGACGAATGCGACCGTGACGTGCTTCGCGGCGGTAGCCCCGCCGGCGAGCACCGATACCGACATCGCCAGACCGACAACTGCAACCAACACCCCCCTGGAACGACGGGTCATGCCTCTCACCTCCATTTTCTTGTCATTGGGTTCCTCGGGCGGTTCCGCCCGGCAATCTCCGAGACACCTGCGTTACGCCTCTCCTGATGTCGACTCCTCTGATGTAGACGGCAAAGATGAGCACCACCCCGACGACGATGAGCTGGTAGAAGGGCGAGAGCCCCTGGATCACGAGCCCCGTCTCGAGGATGACCGCGAGCAGGGCGCCGAACACCGCCCCCGGGACCGAGACCCGACCGCCGAACAGGTTCGTCCCGCCGATCACCGCGCCCGCGATCGCCGAGAGCGCTTCGGTCTGGTGCCCCGAGATGTTCGTGGTCGAGAACCGTGCGATGTCGTAGACCGCGCAGATTCCGGCCAGCATCCCGACGAGCGCGAACAGCAGCACGAGATGCAGCGTGATCGGGATGCCGGCCCGCTCGGCTGCCTGGCGCGACGAGCCGATGGCGAGCGTGTGCAGACCGAACCGGCTGAGCGAGAGGACGCACCACAGGACGACGACGACGATCGCGGTGACGAGCGCGGGCAGCGGGATGCTCGTCACCGTCCGCACTCCGAAGCCCGACTGGAACGCGGTCGGGATGTTCTGGATGTTGTTGCCGTTCGCGAGGACGAACGCGAGGCCCGTCCCGATTCCCAGCGTCCCGAGCGTCGCGATGAACGAGTTGACGCGGAGAACGGTCACGATGAACGCGTTCACGAGCCCGAAGGCGATTCCGGCAAGCACGGTCACCGTGATTCCGACGATGAGACCCCTCGTCAAGTTGGGGTACTCGCCGATCTCGACCTGGGCCGGGGAGCCCGCCAGGGCAACCATCGTCTTCCCGCCGACCACCGACGCCAGGATGATGTTGGCGCCGATCGAGATGTCGAGCTCCCCCGCGCCGAGCAGGAACGAGATCCCGACCGCGAGCAGGACGACCTCCGCGGAGTCGAGTGCCATGTTCGTGAAGTTGCTCGTGTTGAAGAAGACGTTGTTCGGCGAGATGATCCCGAACAGCAGGATCAGGCCGATGTCGACGATGGCGATCCAGAGTGCGGGTTGCTCGAGGAACCTCTGGAGCCTCGATGCGTGCCGGATCCGGTCGTCATGGACCGCGGTCGACGCGGCGGCCGGCGAGCTAGTCGCCATTCTCCGCCGCCTTCCCGGCCCCGCCCAGCATCGCTGCGACGACGGTCGGGATGTCCGCCTGGCCTTCGCTGAAGCTTGCGACGACCCGGCCGTGACGCAGCACCACGATGCGATGCGCAAGACCGATCATGTTCGGCATGTCGTGCGAGACGACGAGCACGCCGAGGCCGCGCGCAGACGCGCGCCGGATCGTCTCGAGCACGATCTCGGTCTGCCGCGCTCCGAGAGCCGCCGTGGGCTCGTCCATCAGGAGCACGCTCGAGGCCCACTTCATGGCCCTGGCGATCGCAACCGCCTGACGCTGGCCGCCGGAGAGGTCGCTCACCCGGACGCTCGCGTCGCCGACGGCGATGCCGAGGAGGCCGAGCGCCTCGGTTGCCTCGCGGGCCATCTGCCGCTTGGCGAGCAGGCCGAGCCGGCCGGCGACGCTGGCGGCGAGGAGCTCGTGGCCGAGGAAGACGTTCTGCGCCACGGTGAGATGCGGCGCCAGAGCGAGGTCCTGATAGACGGTCTCGATTCCGAGTGCGTGCGCGTCCCGTACCGACAGCAGCTTGATCGGTGTCCCGTGAACGCCGAGCTCGCCGGCGTCGGCGGACTCGGCGCCGCTCATGATCTTCATCAGCGTCGACTTCCCGGCGCCGTTGTCGCCCACGAGCGCGACGATCTCGCCCTTGTGCACGCTGATGCTGGCGCCCTGGAGCGCGCGGATGTGGCCGAACTCCTTCGAGATGTCGCGTGCTTCGATCGCGATCTCGGTCATCGCCGTGTCGTGTGAGTCGGCGCGGGCACGGCGGCCACGCTACGTGACCGCCGGTTCGCGCAGGGCACGGTCGACGGCCTCGCGAGTCAGATCGAGATCGTCGACGCCGTGCTCGGTCGAGACGTAGAGCAGGCCTCTCGGGATGACGTGCACGCCCTGCTCGAGGAAGCGTCCGCTGATCTGCCGGTAGGCCTCGCGGTCGGCTCCCAGGGAGTCCTCGTAGTCGACGACCGGCTCGGGCGAGACGAACGCGTGGGCGACGCCCACGCTGACGTTGACCTGGATCGGGTGAGGAGAGCCGAGCGAGGCCTCGCGTAAGATCTGCGCCAGCTGACGGACGTTCGTGGCCAGCTCGGGATAGACCTCGTCCCGCCGGCGCTCGAACTCCTCGACCGCGGCGAGCGCGGCCGCTGCGCAGACCGGGTTCGCATTGAAGGTCCCGACATGGCCGACCGCTCCCGAGGCAATCGTCTCCATCACGGCGCGGGAGCCGCAGACGGCGCTGATCGGAAAGCCGGCGCCTAGGGCCTTGCCGAGCACCGTCAGGTCGGGCGTGACGCCGTAGAGCTCCTGGGCGCCGCCGAGGCCGAGCCGGAACCCGGTGATCACCTCGTCGAAGATGAGGACGACGCCTTTCCTGCTGGTCAGCTCCCGCACGCCCTCGAGGTATCCGGGCCTCGGCTCGAGGCAGCCGCCGTTCACGTTCAGCGGCTCCATGATCACGGCCGCGACGTCGCCTGCGGCCAGCTCGCGCTCGAGCTCGGCGAGGTCGTTCCAGGTACAGACCGTCACCGAGGCAGCGGCCTGGGGATCCTGACCGGCGGTGGCCGGCGCCGCGCTCGATTGGCCGGGAACGCCCACGTAGATCGAGTCGAGCCAGCCGTGGTAGTGGCCGAGGAACTTGATCACGCGTGTCCGTCCGGTCGCGGCCCGCGCCACGCGGATCGCGACGTGCACCGCCTCGCTGCCCGTGCTGCCGAAGACGCACAGCTCGGCCGACGGCACCGTACGGCAGAGCGCCTCGGCGAGCTCGGCCTCGAGCGGGTGCGAGGCTCCGTAGCCGAGGCCCCGCCCGAGCTGCGTGCGAACAGCCGAGAGAACGGAGGCGGGGGAGTGTCCGAGCAGGAGTGGACCGAACGCCAGTGCATAGTCGACGTAGGCGTTTCCGTCGAGGTCGTAGATCCGAGACCCCTCGCCGCGCTCGAAGGTCAATGGAACGGGAAGCTGACCGGCCCGGAACGCCGTGGCGACGCCGCCGGCCAGCGAGGCACGCGCCCGTTCATGCTGTTGCCGCGACCTCTCGAACGACTCGCTCAACGTTCGGCTGCCTCGTCGCCGCGCCGGTCATGGTTCATCGAGTGACACATGATCATTCGCTGATCGCGACACTACAGCACCGTCCGGGGGTGTCAAGCGGGTACGAACACGAGCGATCATCGGAAGCAGCGGGACCCGAACGACTATCCGAACGCCGTCTCACTGAATAACATGCGCTGGCATGGCAGGGGTGAAGTCGACGGCGCAGGCGGAGCGGTACGAGATCGCCGTCGTCGCGAACGCCCTCGACCTGATGACCCGTCTCGCGGAGGTCGGCGAGATCTCCACCGCCGATGCGGCGCGGATGCTCGACCTGTCGCGCTCGACGGCGTATCGCTTGCTCGTCACGCTCCAGACCCGGGGATTCGTGGAGCACGATCGGGCGACGCGGCGCTGGCGCCCCGGGACGCCGTTCGTCAGGATCATGACCCGGATCACCGGGACCCGCCTCCGCGCGGCCGCCCTGCCCTCGATGCGACGGCTGCTCGCAGAGGAGAAGGAGACCGTCAACCTGGCCGAGTTTGCCGACGGGGAGCTGGTCTACATCCACATCCTCGAGAGCCCGCAGGCTTTTCGCATGAGCAACGTCCCCGGCGAGGCGATACCGCTTCACGCGACCGCGCTCGGGAAGGCGGTGATCGCCGCGCACCCGAAGGAGGCGTGGGCGGAGGTCGTGGCCGGTCTCGACTTCGAGGAGATCACGCCGAGGACGATCACCTCGCCCGGGATGCTCGTCTCGGAGCTCGAGGTCATCGAGGACCGCGGGTGGGGCGAGGATCGTGGCGAGACCGCTGTCGGAGTCGTCTGCGTCGGTGCAGCCATCGTCGGGCCCGGCGGCTCGATCCTCGGCGGAATCTCGGTCAGCCTTCCCGAGGCACGCTTCGACAGCGGGCAGGAACAGCGGCTCGGCCCACGAGTAGCCGAGGAGGCCGCGCGGATCAGCAGCGAGATTGCCTCCTCGGGGGACGAGCGGGCGCGCCGTCGGTGAGCTCGCCTCGGCGTCCCTTCCGGCCCGCACATGGATGCCGTGTTCGCACGACACCGCCGCTCGAGGCCCGCTGAAGGCGTCAGTCCGCGAGCACGGCGGCCAGTAGCCCCTCGAGGAACCCGATCTCGTAGGCGCGGCCGTGGTAGGCGTACTCGCTCTTCACGAAGCCCGGTGTGATCGCCGGGTCGTCGTCGAGAAGCGGAACGTGGTCGTCGATCACCACCCCGTCGAAGCCGGAGTCACGCAGCACGCGCATCGCCTCGACGACGTCGAGGTTGCCCTCGCCGAGGAAGCACTCGGCGAACGACGGCACCGACCCGGTGACGTCCCGGAAGTGGACGTAGACGATCTGCTCCGCGCTCGGCGAACCAGCGAAGGTGGTCGAGCGCTCCGGGGCCCATCGACGAGACGGTGCCGAGACAGAACTCGAGCCCGAACCACGGGCTGTCGGCGAACTCGACCGCGCGGCGGAGCCCGGCGAACGACCGGAACGGTCGACCGACGCCTCCGATGCTCTCCACCGGAGGATCGTCAGGATGCAGCGCGAGCCTGACGCCTGCCGATTCGGCGACCGGCAGAGCGGCGGTGACGAACTCGGCGAAGGTCTCCCAGATCTCCGACTCCGAGTAGACCCTGTCGAAGGTCGGGGCGTCGGCATTCGGAATCGCGGCGGCGTCGAACACGGTGACCCGAGCTCCTCCCCGGCCTCGATGGGCGAGATCGCTCCGCCACACCTCGTTCGCCATCCAGTGGAAGCCGAAGACCGGGATGCCGGCTCGTCCGATGTTCTCGATCGTGGCCAGGGCGTGCTCGCGTTGCTCCGCGCGCGAGGGACCGCCGAGGATGACGTCTCGATAGAACGACGTCGGCATGTTCTCCAGTGCCTCGATCACGAGCCCGTGCGCCTCGACCCGCTCCCGGAGCTCCACGAGGTCGGCAAGCTGCCAGCGCTCGGTGCCGGGAAGGTCGAGCGGGGTGTTGACGACCAGGCCGCGGACGCCGATCTGCGCGGCGAAGCGCAGGATCCGCTCGTCGACCCGCCGCACCGCCCCGACCGCCAGCCGGAGGCCCGGTGTCTCACCTGAAGAACTCATAGGATTCTCTTAGTGAACACGAGGGCGATCGGAGGCGTCAAATCGCGGCGGGCCAGGGTTGCGACGCTCGGTCTCTTCCACGAGTCGAACACCTTCGCCCCTCATCGGGCCGGGTACCGGCAGTTCGAAGAGGCCGGGATCTACCGCGGCGATGAGATCGTCGAGGCGTTCGCGGGCTCGCACGCGACGATGGGCGGCTACCTCGCCGCCGACGGGCAGCTCGGGCTCGAGATCGTGCCGCTTGCCTTCGCGCAGGCCAACCCGATGGGACCCATGACGACCGATGCCTTCGAACGGCTCTCCGCCGAGCTGATCGGCCTGCTCCGGCGAGGCGGTCCCTGGGAGGCCGTGCTGCTCGCGCAGCACGGCGCCGCCGTCTCCGAGCAGCATCACGACGCGGATGGAGAGTTCATCGCACGGGTCCGGTCGACCGTCGGGCCGGACGTCCCGATCGGGGTGACGCTCGACCTCCACGCGAACGTGTCGCCGAGAATGGTCGAGAACGCGACGGTCACGGCCCTGTACCGCACGAATCCCCACCTCGACGCGAGCCGGCGGGCGCTCGAGTGCGCCTTGCTGGTGGCCCGGACCGTTGCCGGGGAGGCTCGGCCGGTCCAGGCGCTCGTGCAGCCGCCGGTGGCCGTGAACATCCTCAGGCAGGCGACCGCCGCCGAGCCGATGTGCTCCCTGATGGCCGAGGTGGACAGGGCTCACAGCGTGCCCGGGATTCTTGCCGCCGGCATCGCGGAGGGCTATCCCTACGCGGATGTGCCCGAGCTGGGGATGGCCTGCGTCGTGGTCGCCGACGGCGACGCCGCGCTCGCACGGCAAGTCGCGGGTGCGCTCGCCGGCTCTGTCTGGGGGGCACGCGAGGAGCTCCAGGGAACCGCGCTGAGCGTGGAGGACGCGGTGGCGCGGGCCTGCCGGGCGGCGGAGGGCCCGCTGCTTCTGCTCGACGTCGGTGACAACATCGGCGGCGGCAGTGCCGGCGACTCGACCGCGATCCTGAACGAGGCCCGGCGGATGCGGCTCGACGGCTATCTCGAGAGCCTCTGCGACGCGGCCGCCGCAGCCGCGTGCCGAGCGGCGGGCGTGGACGGGCGGCTCGAGCTCGAGGTCGGCGGCCGGCTCGAGACGGGAAGCCCGCCCTGCCGTGTCTCCGGAGCCGTCGTGGCCCTGAGCGACGGTCGGTTCGAGGACCCCGCCTCGCTCCACGGCGGTTTTCGCGCCTTCAACCTGGGACCGACGGCCGCCTTCCGCACCGACGAGGGTCAGACGCTCGTGCTCACCTCGCTTCCGGTCATCGACTCGAGCATCGAGCGGCATCGCTCGCTCGGGCTCGAGCCCGAGCGGATGCGCGTGATCGTCGCCAAGGGCGTCCACTCCCCGGTCCCCGCGTACGGTCCGATCGCGAAGGAGATGCTCTTCGTCGACTCACCGGGCTCGACTCGGGCTGACCTGTCGCTCCTTCCGTACCGGCATCGTCGCCGGCCGCTCTATCCATTCGAGCCGGGCGCGGTGTTCCCCTAGGGTCGCCCTTCGGCATCCCGCCGTCGCAGCTCGGCGCGACGCACCTTGCCGGTGACCGTCAACGGCAGTGAGTCGACGAACTCGAGCTGCCGCGGGTACTCATAGGCCGCGAGCCGTGTCCGGACATGTGTCTGGATCTCCGACGCGAGCGCGTCCGTGGGCTCGCGCCCCTCTCGCAACACGACGAAGGCCTTGATGATCTCGCCCCTGGTCTCGTCGGGCACGCCGATCGCCGCGGCGAGCGCGACGGCGGGATGCCCGGTCAGGCATTGCTCGATCTCCTCGGGTCCGATCCGGTACCCCGCCGACGAGATCACGTCGTCGACCCGTCCCTCGAACCAGAAGTAACCGTCGTCGTCGCGCCGGCCCCGGTCGCCGGTGTGGATCCAGCCGCCGGCGGTCTTCACGGCGGTCGCCTCCGGATCGTTCCAGTACCCGAGGAGCGCGACCGGGTCCGGCAGGCGAACGACGATCTCTCCGTCGTCGAGCCCGACTTCGTGTCCTGGATACGCGCGGCCCATCGACCCGGGCCGGATCGGCCAGAGCTCCTGGCAGTTTCCGATCACGTAGTTGGCCTCGGTCTGCCCGTAGATCTCGTTCACCGAGACTCCGAGCGCCTCGCGGGCCCACTCGTGGGTCTGCGTCCCGAGCATCTCGCCGCCGCTCATCGCGGTGCGCAGGGCGCCGGACGGCAGGCGCACGTCCGCCGCGCGCATGAGCCGGAGGGCTGTCGGCGGCAGGAACACGTTGCGAATGCCGGCCGCGCCGATGACCCGAACAGCCCATTCCGGGTCGAAACCGGCCCGCGAGGCGGCGGCGATCGGTCGCCCGTGGTACCAGGCCGAGAGGAGCCCGTTCATCAGCCCTCCGATCCAGGCCCAGTCGGCCGGTGTCCAGAAGCGGTCGCCCGCGACGGGGAACCGGTCGTGTGAGAGCTGGAAGCCCGGTTGATGGCCGAGGAGGACGCGGTGGCCGTGCAGTGCGCCCTTCGGCGGCCCGGTCGTCCCGGAGGTGTAGATGATCAGCGCCGGCGAGTCCGGGGACGTCGACGCCGGCTCGAGGACGCTCGCCCCAGCCGCGATCAGCCGATTGAAGGAGAGGTGGGGCGCGGCCGCCCTGTGTCCGGTGACAACCACCGTCGCGCCGGTCTCGCGCGCAGCCGGCTCGACGCGCTCGACCCGCTCGGGGTCGGTGATGACGATCTCCGCGCCGCTGTCGGCCAGCCGGTGCTGGAGCGCCTCCGGACCGAAGAGGACGCTCATGGGGACCGTCACCGCTCCGATCTTGAACGCCGCAGTGTGTGCCACCGCGGTCTCGAGGCACTGCGGCAGGATGACGGCGACCCGGGCGCCCGGCCGCACGCCGCTGCCCAGGAGTGCGTTTGCGAAGCGATCGGAGAGGCGCTTGATCGTGCCGAACGAGATCGCCTCGAAGCGCTCGCGGCCCATGTCCACGAGCAGCGCCGGCGCCTCCTCGGGCCAGCGATCGACACAGGCGACACCGATGTTGAAGCGCGCCGGAAGGTCCCAGCGGAACCCGGCCCTGAGGCTCTCGTAGCTCGGCTTCGCCTCCGAGGTGCTCACCTCGCCGACCCTACGTGCCCCTGCAGCATCGTGCGAGCTTGGAAAGCCTGCGAGCAGGGCGAACGGTCAGCGGCGAGTTCCCGGAACCACCGTTGGCAGTAGCCTCGGTGTCATGGAGGGTAGGAGCACGGCCGCGCCGCTCGTTGTCGAGGTGAGCCGTCGCGGCAAGCTGGTCTCCGGGGAGCCGTACTTCACGCCCGGGGTGCCGGTCGTGCTCGACACGAAAGGCCTCGGCGACGTCGACCGCGGCGACCTCGTCGTCATCCGGCCCGGGCGGGGGAGAGCTCACGTCGAGCGGATCCTCGGCAGCGCCCGGCGCATCGAGAACGTGCTCGAGGGGCTGCTCGTCGAGCAGGGCGCACGGGTCGAGCTCGAGCCGTTCGACCTGCCGCCGGCGAGCAGCGAGGGGCGGGTCGATCTCCGCGATCTGCCGACGATGACGATCGACCCTGAGGGCGCGAAGGACTTCGACGATGCCCTGTCCTTCCGGCGCGAGCCCGGCGGGATCAGATCGTGGGTGCACATCGCCGATGTCTCCTGGTTCGTCCCGGCCGGGTCGCCGCTCGATCTCGGCGCCGCCGACCGCTCGTTCTCGACCTACGTGCCGGGCCTCGTCGCCCCGATGCTGCCGCCGGCCCTCGCGGACGACGCCTGCTCGCTCCGCCCCTTCCAGGACCGGTTGTGCGTGACGGTCGAGATGCCGCCCGACGGCGAGCCGCTCTTCTACCGCTCGCTGATCAACTCGCGCGCGCGCCTCACCTACGGCGAGGCGCAGCGGCGTGAAGCCGAGCCCGAGATCCTGGAGCAGCTCGACCTGGCGACCGAGGTGGCTGCGGAGTGGCGGGCCGCCCGGTTCGCCCGCGGCGCGCTCGAGGTCGTCTCGACCGAGGTCGAGTTCTCGTTCGCCGACGGAGGCGTCTCGAACGCCTGGCGGCAGGGCGAGCCGCACGCGCACATGCTCGTGGAGGAGCTCATGATCCGCGCCAACGAGCACGTCGCAGCGTTCCTTGCGGGCCGGCGGCGGCAGGCGCTCTTCCGCGTCCACGAGCGGCCCGATCCCGCAGCGGTCTCGCTGCTCCTCGCGAAGCTCGCCGATCTCGAGGTGCCGGCGCCGCCTGTGCCGGACACGCTCACGCCGCAAGCGGCGGCCGAGCTCACCGGCGCGATCTCGCGCCGCGTGACCGAGTACGTCGAGCAGACGGGGCGGGGGAGGGAGGCGTTCCCGATGCTGATCCTCCGCGCGCTCAAGCAGGCGCGCTACGACCCGGCGAACCTCGGCCACTCCGGGCTCGCGAGCCCGGCGTACTGTCATTTCACCTCGCCGATCCGCCGCTACCCCGACCTCGTCGTGCACCGGGCGCTCCTGCACGAGCTCGGCCTGAGCGACGATCCGCCGCCGGACGATCTCGGCGCGCTCGCGGAGCACACCTCGGCGCGTGAGCGGGCCGCAGCCGATGTCGAGTACCTCGCCGACGACATCTGCCTTGCGTGGCTCCTCGAGGACCGCCTGCTCGAGCGGGGCTGGGATGAGCCGTGGGAAGGCGAGATCACCGGGGCGATCGGATCGGGCCTGTTCGTGCGCTTCGGCGAGGTGTTCGAGGGCCTGCTGCCCGCGCGCAAGCTCCGCGGCGAGTTCTACGAGCTGAACGCCACGGGCACGGCCCTCGTCGGTCGCCGCTCCGGCCGGCGCTTCCGGCTCGGCGATCCGATCTCTGTTCGCGTCGACTCGATCACCCGGAGCGAGGGCAAGGTGGAGCTTTCGCCGCCGTGATATGAACTCGCTTCGTGCCGGCGTCCGACGACCTCTCCCGCGTTCGCGATCTTCCGCTCTTCGCCGGGCTCGGCGACGACGCCCTGCGCCGCGTCCAGGCACTCGTGGCCGAGATCGAGTTCCCGGCCGGCCAGACGCTTGTGCAGGCAGGCGAGCCGGGTCAGGCCTGTTCGTGATCGAGGAGGGCACCGTCGTCGTCGAGGCTCGCGGCAGCGTCGAGATCGAGCTCGGCCCGGGGGAGTTCGTCGGTGAGCTCGCGCTGCTCGTGCCCGAGTCGACGCGCTCGGCGCGGGTCCGGGCGAAGACCGACGTGCGCTGCCTCGCGATCGGCGCGGCCGAGTTCAAGCAGCTCCTCGACGACGAGCCCCGGATCGCGCTTGCGATGCTGCCGGTGGTCGCCGAGCGGCTCTGGCGCGCCCGCACGGGCTGACGCCTCGCAGCGGCGGCGCCGCCCGTCCCTAGACTGGTCGCCATGGCGGAAGGCAAGCTCATCACCGACAACCGCAAGGCGCGGCACGAGTATCAGCTGCTCGAGCGCGTCGAGGCCGGCCTCGTGCTGACCGGCACCGAGGTGAAGTCCCTGCGCGCGGGACGGGCGACGCTCGGCCAGGCCTACGCCGATGTCCGCGACGGCGAGGCGTGGCTGCACGGCGCCGAGATCGCCGTGTACGACCAGGGAAACCGCGCGAATCACGACCCGACCCGTTCCCGGAAGCTGCTGCTCCACCGCCGCGAGATCGACCGCCTGTACGGGCAGGTGCGCGAGAAGGGCTTGACGCTCGTCCCGACCCGCCTCTACTTCAAGGAGGGCCGGGTGAAGGTCGAGCTTGCGCTCGCGCGCGGCAAGGACACGATCGACAAGCGCCGGACGCTCGCCGACCGCGATGCGAAGCGTCAGATGGAGCGCGCCCTCAAGAGCCGGCGCTGATGGGGCCGAAGCAGCGCGAGCGGGCTCTCGGGCGGCTGCGGGCGATCTGTCTCGGTCTGCCCGAGGTGGAGGAGCGTCTGAGCCACGGCGCGCCGACGTTCTTCGTCCGCGGCAAGCGCCCGTTCGTCATGGTGCTCACAGACCACCACGGCGACGGCCGCTTCGCTCTCTGGTGCGCAGCGGGAGACGGGGTGCAGCAGATGCTCGTCGACGCCGACCCGGACCGGTTCTTCGTCCCACCGTATGTCGGCCATCGCGGCTGGCTCGGCGTTCGCCTCGACCGCGCGGTCGACTGGGACGAGATCACGGGAATCGCCGAGGACGCGTTCGCCGAGGTGGCGCCGGCGAAGCTCGTGGCGGCGGCCGCCGAGCGGACATGAGGTTCGAGGCGGAGATCACCGAGTTCGGCCCCGCGCTCGCCTTCGATCTACCGTTCGACCCGAGGGAGGCGTTCGGCAAGGTGCGCGCCCCGGTCAGGGCGACGATCAACGGCTACGAGTTCCGGACAACCGTCGCCTCGATGTCGGGCCGCATCGTGATCGGCCTGAACAAGGAGGTTCGGGCCGGCGCGGGCGTGGCCGCGGGCGATCGGGTTGCGGTCGATGTCGTGCTCGACGAGGAGCCGCGGACCGTCGAGATCCCGGCCGACCTGGCCGCCGTCCTCGACGCGGAATCGCTCGCGTTCCTCGAGTCGCTCGCCTACACCCACCGGAAGGAGTACGTACGCTGGATCGAGGATGCGAAGCGGGCCGAGACGCGCCAGGGGCGGATCGCGAAGGCGTCGGTGCTGCTCGCCGATCGCATCCGCCACCCGTGAGCGAGTACGATTCGTGAAACACATACGGGGGCGCCATGGTTTCGACGTGGTCGGTTCTCCGGCTGAGCTGCAAGCCGAGGTCTCCGGTCGGCCTCGTTAAACAACCGGAAAACAAACGCAAGTGCGGAAAATCATCTCGCACTCGCTGCCTAGCCTAAACACCTAGCGCAGCGTGTCGCCCCGAGCAGGGCCCGTAGCTCGGGATCCGGCATCAACGAACGGGCTGGCGCCAAAGGAAAGCCAATCGCCGGCGGCGCGAGAACCCAGGATGGCTAGCCCGCCGGTAGGTTGGTTGCGAACCAGCCGTCCGGGCGAAACTTCAATCGCAGCCTAAGCTTGTAGACGTCCAGTCGGTGCGTCCGCGGACGCGGGTTCGATTCCCGCCGCCTCCATTTTCTCCCGCAGTAGAGCCGTTTCAGCGGTCAGCCTTCGGGTGAACCGTCTCGTTCTCCCGCCAGGTCGCACGTCCATCGCAGTCTCGAGATCGGTCTGGTCGCCGTGCCGGTAGCTACCGAGGGTGGTGCTGAGGTCGGCGTGATGCACTCACTTCGGGGCACGGCTGTGCTATCGACGGAGCGTCCGGGTGAGAGGTGGCGTCGGGCCTCCATTCGCACAGGTATGGAAGATCGCGGGAAATTGCGGATCTGCCGCCGGCTCGTCTGGCCGATACCCCTCCAATGGATCACGAGCGTCGTGCGGCGGGTGGACGGCGAGAACACGAGCTTCGCTTCGACGCCCGCGGTGGCGGTGACGCGTCCGTTGTAGATGCGGAAATGCTGCCGCATGCTCGCCGAGCGTTTGCTCTTGCGGGAGCCTCGATCGTCCTTTTCGCGGTGTGGATCGTGGGCGGTCTGGGTGGTGCCGTCTGGGTGCGCTACTTCGATGACCTGGCGACAGCCGCGGCTGCGCTCACCGCGGCGGCGCTCTGCGCGGGAGCAGCGATGCGACAGACGGGCCGCGCGGGGGCGTTCTGGTGGCTCTTCGCCGCAACCTGCGGCGCCTGGGCGCTCGGCGAGCTGATCTGGGCGCTCTACGACCTCGTGCTCGGCAACAGCGTCCCGATCCCGTCATGGGCGGATGCCGCCTATCTCGCGGCAACTCCGCTGGCGGCGGCCGCACTTCTTGCGCACCCGGCGATGCGGAGCAGAACGAGCGGGAGGCTGCGGTCGGTGCTCGACGGGCTCGTGATCGCCGCCGCTCTCTTCTTCCTCAGCTGGACGCTCATCCTCGAGCCGCTTCGACACAGCTTCGACCTCGGCACGCTGGGCGGCGCCGTCACGCTCGCCTATCCACTGGGCGATATCGTGATCCTCTTCCTCGTCCTGCTGGTCATCCGCGGGACGACGAGCGGCGGCCGCCTCGACCAGTGGCTCTTGCTCGGCGGGATTCTCGCGATCACCCTCTCGGATTCGGGCTTCGGCTACCTCACCCAGGTGAGGAACTACGCGACCGGCAACGCGATCGACATCGGCTGGTTCGTCGGCTACGCCACAATCGCTCTCGCCGCGTACCTGGCGAGGCCAAAGACGAGCCTGCGACAGCCGAGCGACGCGCACGCACTCACGTCCGCAGCCGTCATCACTCCGTTCGTCCCGCTGCTCGCCGCGCTCACGCTCGCGGGCGTCCGGATTCAGCTCGGGCACCACCTCGACAGGGTCGGGATGCTGACCCTGGTCGCTCTCGTGGCGTTGTTCTTGACCCGACAGGCCTTGCTCCTCGTCGACCTGTGGGCGCCCGAGCACCTGCACGAGGCGCCCGTCAGCCACCGGCTTCTCGACGCGCTCGGCCGGCCAGCGCCCGAAAAGGGCGTCCTCCCGCTACGACCCCCACCTGCGAGGACGCGATGAGCGCCGCGCGCACGAGGACGAACGCCACGACGGCTGCCCCTACCGAGAGACGGAGCCGCGAGGCTCCCGACAGGCGGAACCGCGAGGCTCCCGAGAGGCGGAACCGCGACTCTCCCGGAAGACGGAAAAGCGACGTTCACGTGAGGCGGAAACAGAATACGGACGCGTTCGCCGTCACCGTCCTCACGATCATGGGGACCTTGATCTCCGGCTACGACATGATCATCCTCGCCGTCGGCATCCACTGACGACGGGCAGACGGCCCGAATACAGCGACTGGCTACGCCGGCCCGGCCTGCGAAGTTCGAGCCACGGGTCACGCGGGCATCGAATCACCGGCCGACGTCGAAGGTGGCCCGCTCCCCCGGGGTGAGCCCCCGAACGCTCTCGCGAGCCGCGACCGTGGCCAGGCGGGTCGCGTTCTCGCAGATCGAGCACGTGTCCCAGACCCAGACGACGTTGCTCGTGTCCTCGACCGCGAGCTCCCGGCTGTCGGGGGAGAAGACGAGCGTCTCGACGGGGCCGTCGAGCGTGTGGTGTCGCACGAGCTGCAACGAGCGGGCGTCGTACTCGTCGACCGTCCCGTCCTCACGGCCGATCGCGTACCAGCGTCCGTCGGGAGAGATCGCGAGGGCCTTCGCGATCGTCTGGGTGCCGGGGAGCTCGACGAAGCTCCCGGTGGTGAGGTCGACGCGGACGAGCCCGCCGCCCTCGAGCGCCACGAGGACGTAGCGGCCGTCCGGTGAGAGGTCGGCCCCGCTTGCGGTGGCGCCGCCGCCGGCGGCGCTCGACGCGTTCGGGCGGTCGGGCAGCACGACCGTCCGGATCACGCGCCCCGTCCGCAGATCCCACACGACCACGTGGATGCACCCGTCGACGATCGCCATCAAACGGCCGTCCGGGGTGAACGACGGGGTCGTTGCGCCGCAGCCGAGGCTGCTCTGGCCGGCCTGCATGACGCGGATCCGGCCCGTGCGCGGGATCGATCAGCCGCGCATCGAGGCGATCGCCGTCGACATACGCGACGGCGATCCGGCCGTCGGGAGCTACGCCCTGCGCATCGAGGCGCGGCACGGTCACGCTCGCGGTGCGGCGCCCCGAGCGGCCGTTGATCTCGATGATGCGGGGACTCGCCGATGCCGGATCGAGGTAGGTGAGCAGCTTCAGCCCTGGCGAGGCTGCGAAGCAAGCGGAGTTACAGGTGTTGAAGACGCTCTCCGTCGGGAAGCCCGGGAAGCGGCGGACGACGCGTCCGGTGCGCCGGTCGACGATCTCACTCCGGTCGCCGACGAGCACCAGGTCCTTGCCGTCGTCGCGTGAAGTCGACCGCCGGGTCCGAGGGGGCCTGCAGACGGAGCTGCTCACTTCCGCGCGTGGCCCAGATCCGGAAGATGCCGTCGAGCGTCACCGTCACCAGCGAGCGGTCTCCCGGCGGGAACGCCATCCAGCCCGCAACGATGCTGCTGCTGCTCGCGTCACGCACGACGAGGCGCCCGGTCCGCACGTCGAGCACGTCGATCGCGCCCTGGCTGTAGCCGACGCCGACCAGCCGGCCGTCGGGCGATGGCTGGACCGAGTTGGCGGCTGCGCCCACGGGCCCGCTCGCGACCCAGCGCACCCGCCGCGTGCGGGCATCGACCCCCCACGTCGTCGCGATCTCCCCGTTGTTGCTGGCGTTGATGTCGGTGCCGGTGATGAACCAGGTCTTCAGATCCGGCGAGATGTTGAAGAAGCCGATGGAGGCGAGGTGGTGCGGAGGCACCGGCAGCGGGATGCCGACCCGCTTGCCGTTGACCACGTCGAGCGTGCTCAGGCCGGGCAGCAGGTCGCCGCGGCCTCGACTCTGCCCACTCGTCGCGATCAGCAGATCGTCCGGGGAGGCCCACCGCATGCGCACCGACGCTGTTGATGCTGGCGTCGCCGTGGGCGATCACCCGCAGCCGGTGTGTCCCGGGGTTCGACGATCGCGACCGTGACGCCGTCGGTGATCGCCAGATAGCGACCGGGCGGGCCGATCGCGACGTAGGTGATCGGGAACGGAGCGGTGAGGATGCGCTTGACGCGTCCCGAACGGACGTCGACGTCGACGAGGCTGCGTCCGGTGGCGACCGTCAGGGTTCGCCCGCTCGGGTCGAGGACCATGTCCGTCGAGGTCTGGCCGACGCGGATGCGCCTGCTGATGCGTTTGTGCACCAGGTCGCCGAAGACCACCTCGCCGTTGCAGTCGTTGTCCACCGCGACCCGTCCGTGGTCGAGCAGGTAGAGGTAGTTCGACGTCTCGCACGCCTGTACGCCGAACGAGGGGAGTTGGGCGCGGACGGTGTTGGCGTCGAGCGCTTCCGAGACCGCGAGCTCCGCCGCCGGGGTGGCGGCGGTCGCCAACGCCACGCGCGCGAGCAGCAGGGCGCGCTGCGGATCGCGGACGACCTGGCTCTCGGCCTCCGCCGCGATAGCCTGCGAGCGCGCGACCGCACCTGCCCGGACCGCGTCACGGCGGCTCACCAGCGCGAACGCGAGCAGCGCGAGCGTTGCGACGAGGAGGGCCGCGCCTGCGATCAGCGCGCGGCGGAGGCGGCGGTTCTCCTTGAGCTGGCGGCGCTGCGTGCGAGCCGACTCGTCGACACTCGCGGTCAGGAAGTCCCGCTCGGTCGAGTTGAGCCGCCCGTCGTTCGCTCCCGCCCACTCGACCGCCGCGTCGAGTCGAGTGCCGCGGTAGAGGTCGGCCGTCTCCCGACCGGCGGCTTCCCAGAGCCTGGCGGCGTCGCCGAGCCGCCGATGCAGGCGTATTCCGTCGCGATCCTCCTCCAGCCACCCTCGCAGCGTCGGCCAGCGGCGGATGAGCACCTCGTGCGCGACCTCGGCAGTGCCGTGATCGAGGATCACGAGCCGGGCCGCCGCCAGGCGCCCGAGCAGCGTCCTGACCGCACCGGCGGAGCCTCCCTGTGGAACGAGGTCCTCGATCAGGACCCGCCGCCGGGTGTCGTCGGCGTCGTCGCCGATCTCGGTCAGCCGTAGGAAGATGTTGCGCAGCAGCGGGCGGTCCGGCGCCGGAGTCTCGTCGACGACCGCGTCGGCCGTCTGGGCGACGGCCGAGCTCACGCCGCCGCTTCCCTGGTAGGCATCGACCGTGAGCGTTCGCCCGTCGCGGCGCTCCCAGGTCTCCTGCAGCGCGTGGGACATCAGCGGCAGCGCGCCGGGCTCGCCGGCGACGTCCCGCAGCACCAGGTCGATGAGGCCGGGCTCGACCCGGAGCCCCGCGAGACGGGCCGGTTCGGCGATCGCTCGCTGCAGGTCGTCGTCTCGCATCGGGACGAGCAGGACCTGGTTGCGGGCGACGGCGCCGGCAAGCCCGGCATCGGCGCTCATCTCCCCGTAGAAATCGGCCCTGACGCCGATCACCACGGGACCCCGGCGAGAAAGGAGGGCACGGATGAATCGCTCCCTGCGCTCGCCGTCATGGCACTGGGTGTAGAGCTCCTCGAACTGGTCGACGATCAGGAGGTCGTTCTCGCCGTCGTCGAGGTCGAGCGGAGGCTCGGCCCCGGGTGTGATCAGGTGAGCCGAGCCGGCGCCGGGAACCTCGTCTGCTCGTACGGCGGCGAGCACGCCGGCCCGGAGCAGCGAGGACTTGCCGCTGCCCGATGCGCCGACGACCGCCAGCAGCCGGCCCGGCACGATCCGCGCCACCACGTCGGCCACCACCTGCTCGCGACCGAAGAAGAGGCGGCGATCGCCCGCCTCGAAGGCCAGCAGGCCGCGATAGGGGCATTCGGCGGCCGCCGGCGTGGTCGTGAGACCCGGGCCCGCAAGCGCCTTGATCGTCTCCGGTCTCTCGATCCCCTTCAGGCGGTGCGGGCCCAGATCGATGAGCGCGTACCCCGGCGGGAGGTCGCCGCTCACGAGCGTCACGGTCGTCTCGGAGAGCAGGATCTCGCCCCCGGCTGCTTCCGCGCGGACTCGCGCGGTGAGATTCAAGGTCGTTCCGTAGTACGTCTCGGCGGGGCCGTAGTGGACGCCGCCACGCATCCTGGCCTCGCCGGTGTGGAGCCCGAACCGGGCCTTGAGCGAGGCGCCGTCCGGCCACGTCACTTCCGCCAGCGCCCGCGTCGCGTCGATCGCCGCTCGCACCGCCGCCGCTGCTGATTCGAACGCCGACACCGTGGAGTCGCCCTCGCCCATCGATTCCAGGAAGTGGCCGCCGTGCGTCTCGACAACGCCGGCGATCAGCTCGTAGTGGCGGACGAGAGCCCCCGCCATCGCCTCCGGCTGTGTGTCCCAGAGCGCCGTCGAGCCCTCGATGTCGGACATCACGAACGTCAGCACCCCGGTCGGGAGGGTCGAGGCCCAGCCGGAGCGCAAGCGCTCGACCAGCTCCCCGGGAGTGGCCGGGCGATCGGCGGGATCGGCAGCGAGACCGGCCCGGATCGCCGTCGCCAGCGAGGCGGCCTGCACGGCGTCGAGGCCTTCCCGGCCGGCCTCGAGCCCGGTGGACGGAGCACCCGTCAGGAGCGAATAAGCGGTGGCGGCCAAGGCGTACACGTCGCTTGCACGGGAGGGCGATGCGCCGGCCAGCAGCTCGGGCGCTCGGTAGCCGGCCGTGCCCCGATGCCGGCCTTCCATCCCGGGCGTCGACGACAGCCCGAAATCGACCAGCTTCACGCGGCCGCCGCGCGTCAGGATCAGGTTGGCAGGCTTGACGTCGCCGTGGATGACCGGCGGCTCGTGGGTGTGCAGGAAGGTCAGCGCCTCTGCGGCGTCGGCCAGGTACATCAGGACACTCGAGACGGCGAGCCCGGGAGTGCCGCTCGCCCGGAGCAGCCTCGCCAGGTCGATTCCGTCGACCCAGTCGAGGACGATCACATACTGGTCGCCCTCGAAGAAGTCGTCCCGCACGAGCGGAAGCGACGGATGCGGTGCCAGACCCGAGCAGGACCCGCGCCTCGCGGAGCAGCTCCGCGCGTCCCTGCTCCGTGCCTGCCGGCATCGTCTTCAGAGCGACGACGCGCTCGTGCTGCTGATCGAGCCCCTTCCACACCCGCGCCTCACCGCCGACGCCGACGAGCTCGAGCAGCTCGTAGCGGCCCTTGAGCAGAACGCTCCCCGTGCCGACCCCGTCAGGCACCCGCGGGCAGGCCCCTCCGGGGCGTCTGGCCCGCGTGACCCCGGCGTCGGGACCATCCAGTTCAACGTCGATCCCCTCGCCGGCTCGCATTGTGGCGCTCGGCGATGCCAGCTTCCGATCCGTCGCCAGACAGTCATCGTCCCTTTTCCGAGAATGAATCGCACCGGCTCGGCGATTATCGACCTCAGGTCGTCGATACTGCAAACGCCGCGCTTTGACCCTTGCTTCCGGCGTCTCGCGCGGCCCGCGCACGAAGGCTTCGCCGAACGCCGCCGCGGGTCGATTCCCGCCGCTTCCATTCACCGAAGCTCTCTGCGTAGAATCGAAGCCTTGCCTGGTCATGCTGGAGGGGGGGCCGGCCTGTCGGTGGGGGACGGCCGGCGCCGGCGGTGGACGCTCGTGGCGGTGTGCGCGACGACGTTCATGCTGCTGCTCGACATCTCGATCGTCGTGGTTGCCTTGCCGAGCATCCAGCGCCGGTTCGGCGCCGGGTCTCAGCGGCCTGCAGTGGACGCTGGATGCCTACGCGCTCACGCTGGCGGTGCTGATCCTCACCTGCGGCGCGCTCGCCGACCGCTACGGGCGTCGTCTGGTCTTCCGGGTTGGCGTCGTCGTGTTCACCGCAGCGTCCGCTCTCTGCGGGGCGGCGTGGAGCATCACGGTGCTCGATCTCGCCCGGGCGCTTCAGGGAGTGGGGGGCGCAGCGCTCTTCGCGACGGCGCTGGCCCTGATCGGCCACGAGTACCGCGGTGCCGAGCGCTTCGGGGCGCTCGCGATCTGGGGCGCGACCGTCGGTGCGGCCGTCGCATCCGGGCCGCTCATCGGCGGCATCCTCACCGATACCGCCGGTTGGCGCTGGGTGTTCTACGTGAATGTCCCGATCGGGATCTTCGCGCTGTTCCTGGCTCTGACGAGGGTGTCGGAGTCGCGTGACCTCGACGCCCGTCGCACCGACGTTGCGGGGCTCATCAGCTTCTCGGCGGCGCTGTTCCTGATCGTCTTCGGAATCCTGCGCGGTAACGCGCACGGCTGGACGAGCGGGCTGATCCTCGGCGCGCTGATCGGCGGTGGGGTGCTGCTCGTGGCGTTCGTCGTGATCGAGCGGCGGCAGGAGCGGCCGATGCTCGACATCGCCCTGTTCGGCCAGCGAGCGTTCACGGGCGTGTCGATCGCGACGTTCTGCATCGCCGCGGGCATGTTCGCGCTCTTCCCCTACCTCTCGATCTACCTCCAGGACATCCTCGGCTACTCGCCGCTCGGCGCGGGTCTTCGCTTCCTGCCGATGACCGCCTTCGTCTTCTTCGTGCCGCTCGTCGTGCGCCGTTATGCGGCCCGGGTGCCCATGCGGTCGTTGATCGGCGTCGGTCTCGCTCTGGTCGCGATCGGGCTCGGCCTGATGTGGGCTCTCCTGTCGCCGACGTCGCACTGGACGGCACTGCTTCCCGGCCTCGTCATCGGCGGGATCGGGATCGGGATCGCCAATCCGGCGCTCGCGGGTGCGGCGCTCCGCGTTGTCGACCCGGCGCGGACCGGGATGGCGTCCGGGATCAACAACACCTTTCGGATCGGCGGCGTCGCACTCGGCATCGCAGCGCTCGGCGCCCTGCTGGAAAACCGGATCGCTGCCTCCCTGGCGGCGACGCTCGGAAGCTCGGGGCACGGCCTCGCGAATGCGGTCAGCTCGGCCGGCACCCGTCCTCTGCTGGACCGGCCGGCCCTCGCTCATGCGGCCAGGAGTGCGTTCGTCGGCGGCCTCGACGACCTCCTCCTGGTCTGCTCGGTCGTGCTCGTCGTCGGTGCCGTCGCCGGCTACGCCCTTCTGCGCGATCCACGCCCCGCCGCGGCCCCGCAGCCGGTCAGCGAGCCGACAGGCTAGTCCGACGCTGGACCGGCCGGGCGCTCGAGGCGTCGGTTTGCGCCGGATCTATCCGCGGACTAGCGTGGCGCTCTTGGGGCGTGTGACGATGTCGACCGCGGTCGGCCAGCAGGCCGAGAGCCGAACCGGATGGAGGTTTGTCGATGCCCATCGTCGAGTATGAGTCTGGACAAGCGTTTCCCGGTGTTATCGGCCGGACTGCTGAGGAGTCGAGTCCGGCCTGGCCGGCGCCGGTTCGTGCGGTGGAGGGCGCGCCGAATGTCGTGTTCATCGTGCTCGACGACACGGGCTTCGGTCAGTTCGGGTGTTACGGCAGCCCGATCAGGACGCCGAGCCTGGACCGTATCGCAGCTGAGGGGCTGCGGTACAACAACATGCATACGACGGCGTTGTGCTCGCCGAGCCGGTCGTGCATCATCTCGGGTCGGAATCATCACGCCAATGGGATGGCGTGCATCACGGAGCTGGCTTCGGGTTATCCGGGCTACAACGGGGTGATGCCGTTCGAGAACGGGATGCTGTCGGAGATCCTGGTCGAGCAGGGCTACAGCACGTTCATGGTCGGGAAGTGGCATCTGACGCCCAGCAACCAGGAGACGGCGGCCGGGCCGTACGATCGCTGGCCGTTGGGGCGGGGCTTTCAGCGCTACTACGGCTTCCTCGGTGGTGACACGAGCCAGTGGTATCCGGACCTGGTCTACGACAACCATCAGGTCGAGCCTCCGAAGAAGCCGGAGGAGGGCTACCACCTGAGCGAGGATCTGGTCGACAAGGCAGTCACGTTCATCTCGGACAGCAAGCAGGCGGACCCGCAGAAGCCGTTCTACCTCCACCTGTGCTTCGGCGCCACGCACGCCCCGCATCACGTGGGCAAAGAGTGGGCGGACAAGTACAAGGGCGTGTTCGACGACGGCTGGGACGCCTACCGCGAGAAGGACGTTCGCGCGCCAGAAGGAGCTCGGTATCGTTCCCGCCGACGCGGAGCTGTCGCGCCACGATCCCGATGTCCCCGATTGGGACGCGCAGCCCGAGCCGGCGCGGCGGCTGTATGCCCGGATGATGGAGGTGTTCGCGGGCTTCCTCGAGCACACCGACCATCAGATCGGCCGGCTGCTCGAGTTCCTCGATAAGCGAGGCGACCTGGAGAACACGCTGATCATGGTGATCTCGGACAACGGGGCGTCGCGCGGAGGGCGGCCCGACCGGCACCACGAACGAGGCCCAGTTCTTCAACAACGCCCAGGAGCCGATCGAGGAGAGCTTGAAGCTGATCGACGAGATCGGCGGCCCGAAGCATTTCAACCACTACCCGTGGGGCTGGACCTGGGCGGGCAACACGCCGTTCCGCCGCTGGAAGCGCGAGACCTACCGCGGCGGCGCCAGCGACCCGTTCATCGTCTCCTGGCCGAAGCGGATCAAGAGCAAGGGAGAAGTGCGCCCGCAGTACGCGCACATCATCGACATGGTGCCGACCGTGCTCGACCTGCTCGGCGTCGAGCCCCCGGCGACGATCCGGGGCATCACCCAGGCGCCCTTCCATGGCGTCAGCTTCGCCCACACCCTCGACGATCCCGACGCGGAGACCCGCCACCACACGCAGTACTTCGAGATGCTGGGCCACCGCGCCATCTATCACGATGGCTGGCGGGCCGTCTGCCCCTGGCCGGGACCGTCGTTCGCCGAGGCCGGCAAGGGCTTTGGTGAGCCGATCTCCGCCGAGACGCTCTCCACGCTCGATGGGACCGGCTGGGAGCTGTACCACGTCGCCGAGGACTTCGCCGAGAACCACAATGTGGCAGCAGAGAACCGCGACAAGCTGATCGCCATGATCGGCACCTGGTATGTCGAGGCGGGCAAGTACGGCGTGATGCCGATCGACGGCAGTGGCCTCGCGCGGATGGTCGCCGAGAAGCCGCTGATCGCGTTGCCGCGCGACAGCTACACCTACGCGCCGAACACGCAGTCGGTCCCGAACTTCGCGGCGCCGAAGGTGCTCAACCGTCCGCACAGCATCACCGCAGACGTCGAGATCCCCGACGAGGGGGCCGAAGGAGTGCTGCTCAGCCAGGGCACCGCGGCGGGCGGATATTCGTTCTACGTCAAGGACGGCAAGCTGCGCTACGTCCACAACTACGTCGGCCGCGAGCTTCTCGAAGTCGAATCCGACGAAGCCGTCCCGACCGGAAAGCACCAGCTCCGTTTCGAGTTCGAGCCCACCGGCCAGCCCGACCTGCAACAAGGCAAAGGTGCTCCCGGGAGAATGCAGCTCTACATCGACGGCCACCTGGTCGGCAACGCCGACGCCGACGTCACAACACCCTTCATGTTCAACCCCGGCGCGCTGACCTGCGGAGCCAACCCCGGCTCGCCCGTCACCCCGGACTACGAGGGCCCATTCACCTTCACCGGCACACTGCACAGCGTCACCCTCGACGTCAGCGGCGAGCTGATCCACGATCACGAAGCAGAACTACGCGTCCACCTCGCCCGGCAGTAGCCACGTCGCCCGCGCGCCCGGGCCGGGACCCTCAGGCGGCTCTGGCGAACCTCCAGGCGCACCTCTTCGTCACCGCCGCGGCAGCCGGCTGAAACGGCGCGACCGACCCGGTCACCGGTGTGCGGCCGCGTCGAGCCGGAGACGCTGCGGCTGGCCCGGCCGGTGACGATGGGCGGCAGCTGGGTCTCGAACGCCTCCAGCCCGACCGGCCGCGGCGTCTGCGCAACGCCGTCGATCGTGAGCCGCTGCATCCCGGTGATGCCGTTCGCGACGCGGAGCTGGGCGTTCGCCTGACCGATGAGGAGCTTGCTGTCCGACGCCCTGACGACGAACTGGAACCGCCCCGCCGCGGCGGCCTTCACGGTCCAGGTGATGTCCCTCGTCTGGTTGCCCTGCGTCTCCTGCGAGGAGCCGCTGCCCGTGTCCGTCCAGTGCGCAGGGACGAGCTGGAAGCTCCCGCGGACGCTCGTGGGGCCGCTGAGCTGCCAGCTCTGCGTCTCCGAGTGCTGGTAGCCCGGACCGTCACCGTGATCGTGCACGAGGCGGAGCCCGACCAGCCGGGCGGCGCTGCCGCTCCGCCCGAGCCCGGACGAGGGTTGCGGCCGATGTGGCCGCGACCGCCAGCACGGCCGCGACGAGCACAGGGCGAGGCACGCTGGACAGTCTGGCACAGCGAAAGCGAGCCGGCCTCAGGCATCCGCGCGATGACGGGGAGCGCGCCTCGCCGAGGCTCGGGCCGGTGACGGTTACCCAGTAGCATCGACCGGTGGCACCGGGGACACGAGCGGGGATCGAGAGACGTTCGATGATGGCGCTGTCGAGCGGTCACTTCGCGGTCGACTTCGCGTCGGGGAGCGTGCCGGCGATGATCCCGTTCCTCACCGCCCGCTTCGGCCTCAGCTACGCGCTCGCAGCTCTGCTGCTCCTGGCAGTGACGGTCTCGTCGTCGCTCGTCCAGCCGTTGTTCGGACTGTGGTCGGACCGTCGTGGAGTCCTGTGGCTGATTCCCGGCGGGATCGCGCTCGCTGCTCTCGGAGTGGGGGGAGCAGCGATCTCGCCGCTGTATCCGGTGGTGGTGGTGCTCGTCTTCGTGGGCGGTCTCGGAGTGGCGGCGTTTCATCCCGAGGGGGCGAAGTTTGCGGCGTACGCGAGCGGCCCCAAACGCGCCAGCGGGATGTCCTACTTCAACATCGGCGGCAACGCCGGCTACGCGGTGGGGGCATTCGCCACGGGTGAGCTCGTCGTCTGGCTCGGTCTCGTCGGCGGGTTGGTCGCGATGTTGCCCGTGCTCGTCGCGTCGATCATCGTCGCGCGCGAGTTGCCGCGCCTGTCGAGACTGACCCCGGCGCGCTCGGCGGGCGCGATCGACGGTGGCGTCGACCGGCGTCGAGCGATGGCGTTGCTCGGTGCAGTCATTGCGCTGCGCAGCGTCCCGTGGTTCGCGCTGCTCGCGTTCGTCCCACTCTGGGTCGTCGCCCACGGGCACTCGAAGTCAGACGGGAACAGGCTGCTGTTTCTGATGCTCCTCGCCGGCGCGATCGGGACACTCGTGCTCGGGCCGGTCGCCGACTGGATCGGCCTGCGCCGGACGCTGGTGGTGACGCAAGCCGCGATTGCGCCCCTGATCCTCGCTTTCGTGTACGTCGGCGGGGCGGTCGGCGTCGTCGCGCTGATGCTGGTCGGCGTGTGCGTCGTCGGCACCTTCGGGGTGACGATGGTGCTCAGCCAGCTCTACCTTCCGCGTCACGTGGGAATGGCCTCCGGTCTATCGGTTGGACTGGCGATGGGCATCGGAGGCATCGCCGCCGTGATCCTCGGCGTGGTGGCGGACGCCGTCGACCTCCGCCTGGCGCTCACGATCAGCGTTGTCGCGCCCGCGCTCGGCGTGTTCCTCTGCCTCCGGCTTCCGGCGCCCAGCGCGACCGCAGGCAGCTCTTCGTGAGCCGGCCAGGCCGGTTGCGCTGACTGCGGACTGACCGCGCGTACCTCGACCTCGAGCGCCAGGCCGAGATGCTGATCCGGTCGCAGCAACCGATAGGCCGGGCGGCGAGGCGGCGGCAAGAGGAGGCCGGGCAGCCGGCACCGCCTGCAAGGTCCGGGAGGGCCTGCAGGACACGGCCGGTCGCGGGCGAACGGGTCCTCTCCATGAGCTGGCGACGCGGCGAGTTGTGGCTCGACACGGACGTGCTCTGGTTCCGCGAGGGAGCAGGCGTGCCGGCGTTCGGCGGCCTCGCTCCGGCGCCGCTGCGAGCGCCGGGCCCGCCGTCGCATCTCATCGCATCGCGGCAGCGGCGCGCGGCGTGGAGTCGGCGCCGAAACGTGCGCAGGGTCCGCGCGACCGCACTCGTGCTTTCGCCGGCCTTGCTGCTTCCGCTCGCCGAGCTTCGCGGCGGCGGGGGCCACGGGACGCACGTCCTCGTGGATGATCCGCCGAGCCTGACCTTCCGGCTCAGCACCGGCACCGCGGAGGCACTCGGCGAGGCCGGGTCGCCGCGAAGGCAGCGAAGCCGGCGCGGCCGCAACGAGCCGTCGCACGCGCGGAAACCGTTCCCAGGATCGAGTGGCATCACGCGACCTCGGTCGGTTTGCCGTACGACGGGCGCTTGCTCGACGGCACCCAGCTTCCCGTGGAAGGGCCGAACTGGGTCACCTGGGATCCCGTCACCGACAGCGTCCCGAACGCGCCGAACCGGCTGTACGGCAACGAGCACACGATCCACGCGATCGTCTCGGTGATCGACGCCTACCGCGCTGCAAACCCGGGTGCGCCGCGTGTCGTCGTCGGCGACATCAGTCTCGAGGGAGGCGGCCCGATGACCGACGAGCACGTCTCCCACCAGAACGGGCTCGACGTCGACATCTACTATCCGCGGCTCGACGGAGCACTGCGGGCGCCGGTCGCGTCGGATCAGATCGATCGCCCGCTCGCCCAGGACCTTCTCGACCGCTTCGTGGCGGCCGGAGCGCAGATGATCTTCGTCGGCTACTCGACCGGTCTGCACGGCACCTCGGGAGTCGTCATCCCCTACCCGAACCACGAGTACCACATGCACGTCCGCTTCCCGCCCCCGGCCGGATAGACCCGAAGCCCCGGGGGGCGGCGGCGAGGCTCGCCGGCAGCGGCTTGCCGGTACGGTGTGAGCGTTGCCCTCGCAGTTTCTGATCGAGCTTCCCGCCGACGAGCCCGAACGGGCGCGGCGTTTCTGGCAGGGACTGCTCGAGTTGACGCTGGAGGGCCGTCGGCCAGAGGACGGGAGCGGCTGGCAGGCCGACTACGACGGAGTCGTGCTCGGGCTGCACGAGCGTGGCGCCGGTCCCGGCGACCGCTTCTCGCTTCCGTACTTTCCGGTCGCCGATCTGACCGCTGCGGTCGAGCGGGTGCAGGCGCTCGGCGGCGAGATCGTGCACCCGGGCGAGCGCTGGGTGATCTGCCGAGACTCCGAAGGCACGCCCTTCGGGCTCGCCGGCCGGCCGTAGGGCTCGCGACGCACTTGTCTCGAGCGCGCAGTCCCGGGTGCGGCGGGGCGTGTGCTAGTGTGCTTTGGAACTTGTAGCCCCCCTGGAGCTTGTGTGTCTTCTACTGATGGTGTCTACGAGGTCAGCCCTCTACGAGTATTGATCGCGAACGAGCGCCGGGACCGCCTGGAGAACGTCGAGCGGATCGTCGAGTCGCTCGGGCACACGGTGATCACGCCGCAGATCGAGGTCGAGGACGTCGGTGAGTTCGCCCGGCTCGAGAGGCCCGATGTGGCACTCGTCGGGCTGGGAGACAGCACGCAGCACGCGCTCGACCTGATCGAGCGCATCGTCTACGAGGCGGTCTGCCCGGTGGTGGCGCTCCTGCACAGCCCGGACCCGGAGTTCATCGCCGAGGCCGCCCGTCGCGGCGTGTTCGCATATGCCACCGACGACGATCCCGGAGAGGACTGGCAGAACGCGATCTCGATCGCGTTGCACCGCTTTGCCCAGCTTCACGATCTCGAGAGCGCGTTCGCGCGGCGCGCGATCACCGAACGGGCGAAGGGCATCCTGATCGAACGGCATTCGATCTCCGAGTATCAGGCGCTGCAGATGCTGCGCGACCGTGCTCAGCTCGATGGAAGCACCATCTTCGACGCGGCCGAGGCGATTATCGAGGCGGCAGCGCCGGACGACGAACCGAAGCCGCTGCCCGCGGCCTAGACGGCGCCGGTACCGAGCTCGGCGCGGCAGGAAGGGCAGACGCCGTGTGTGAGCGCCAGCTCGTCGATCGCCGTGAGCGCCGCTCGTGGAGCACGTTGCCAGCTCTCGTCCAGCTCGACCCTGCGGCACCACGAACAGGCGGTGATCAGACCGGCGGCCTCGTAGGTCGCAAAGATCCGGCGTGCCACATCGTCCGGGACCATCGACTCCATGATTGAGACGCTACTCCTCTCGGCCGGCGCCGACGGGCGCGCAGCAGACGTCGATGATCGTCGGGCGCAGGTTCAGCCGCTGTCCAGGGCGACGCGGATCTTGTGTGCGAGCTCGTCGGCGAGGAACGGCTTCTGGATGAAGGCGACGCGGGCCTCTGCGATCCCGTGCCGGAGCACCGTGTCGGCGGGGTAGCCGGAGGTGAAGAGCACCGCCAGACGTGGGCGGCTCGCGGCCAGGGTATCGGCGAGCTTTCTCCCGCTGATGCCGGGCATGATCACGTCTGTCAGCAGCAGGTCGAAGCTCTCGTGGCGCTCCTCGGCGATCGCGATTGCCTCGCGGCCGTTGCTCGCGGCGAGCACGGTGTAGCCGTACCCTTCGAGGACCTCGATCATGAGCAGGCGGAGCATGTCGTTGTCCTCGACGAGCAGGATCGTCTCGCTTCCCTCGAGCGACGCGACCTCGTCCGCTGCGCGCGGTTGGCCGACGGGTGCGTCGGCGAACGGCAGGTAGACCTTGAAGCTCGTTCCGTGCTCGAGCTCGCTGTAGAGCGCGATATGGCCGCCGCTCTGCCGGACGATGCCGTGGACGGTCGCCAGCCCGAGCCCGGTTCCGCCGGGCCTTCGTGCGTGAAGAACGGGTCGAAGACGCGGGTCTGCATCTCGGCGTCGATGCCGGCCCCCGAGTCGGTGATCTCGAGCAGCGCGTAGGCGGCCGGCGGCGACGTCGGCATGCTTGGCCACGGCGGCCTCGTCGAGGAATGCGGCTGCGGTGCGCACCGTGAGGGTGCCGCCGTCGGGCATCGCGTCGCGCGCGTTCACGCAGAGGTTGATGATCACCTGCTGCAGCTGGGTGCGATCGATCAGGATCGCGGCCAGCTCGGGATCGAGGCTTCGAGCGAGCGTCGATGTCGTCGTCGATCAGCCGCCCTGCCAGGTCGAGCGTCTCCTCGACGACGGCGTTCAGGTCGGTCGGCTCGGGGAGCAGCACCTGCTGGCGGCTGAACGCGAGCAGCTGCCGCGTCAGGGAAGCAGCGTGCTCGGCGGCGAGGTCGATCTGCTGCAGCTTCTCGCGCGGCCCGCCGTCGTCGAGCTCGCCGAGCGCGAGCCCCGCGGCCCCGCGGATGACGGTCAGGATGTTGTTGAAGTCGTGCGCGACGCCACCGGCAAGGTTCCCGACCGCCTCCATCTTCTTGGATTGAAGAAGATGTCTCTCGGCCTCCTTCTCGACCGTGATGTCGTGGAAGCAGACGGCGATCCCCTCGGCGCTCGGGTAGTACCGCACCGAAAACCAGCGGTTCTTCCCTGAGAGGTACTCGGCCAGCATGTCGGGGACGCGGTCGCGGAGAGAACGCTCAGCAGCGAGCCAGAGGGGGTCGAGAGCCGATTCGGGGAACGCCTCCGGCACCGTCCTCCCGATCAGCTCCTCGTGTGTCCAGCCGAGCTGCAGTTCGGCCTCGGCGTTCAGGTAGGTGAAGCGTCGCTCGAGGTCGAGCGTGCAGAAGGCATCGCTCATCGACTCCAGCGTCTCCAGGAAGCCCAACTCGGCCGCCCGCTCGGACGTGACGTCGTTGAAGGCCACCCCGACGCGACGTCCCGGCAGTGGAAAGATCCGCACCGCGTACGTCCGCTCGGAGGCTCGCTCGCCCTGGACGAGGTCGCCGAGGCTGCGGGCCTCCCCCCCGAGCGCCACCTCGGCGAGGATCGCAGCCGGCGTCGTGTCGCCGGCCGGCACGGCGTCGCGCATCGTCCGGCCGACGACGGCGTCTGCCAGGACACCGGTCGCTGTCAGCGAAGCCGGGTTCGCGTAGATGAGCCGCATGCCGCCGGGATCATCCGGGTCCTCGAGCTCCCAGACGAAGACGCCCACCTTGATCGCCGCGGCGACATCGGCGAGGAGCTGCTGGCTCTCCTCCGCCTTCTTGCGCTCGGTGATGTCCTGCGCATAGACGGCGACTCCGCCGTCGATCGGGTACACGTGCTGCGAGGTCCAGATGTCGAACGGCGGGTAGTACGACTCGAACTCGACGGTCTCGCGGTCGAGGACCGCCTGGTGGTAGATCCCGTAGAGCGTCGAGCCCTCGACCGGCGGGAACTCGTCCCAGATCTTCTTGCCGAGCAGCTCTCCCGACTGACCGGCGGGATTGTCGCTC
Source organism: uncultured Actinomycetota bacterium (assembly GCA_963743675.1). GTDB lineage: Bacteria > Actinomycetota > Thermoleophilia > Gaiellales > Gaiellaceae > PALSA-600. The sequence continues at coordinate 101,713 of CAVURE010000017.1, read as the reverse complement.
GCCTTCCTCGTTGATGTAGGTGTAGCGCCAGTCTCGGTCGAGCGTGTAGAAGCCGTCGCTCATCAGGCCCGGCGCTCTGCTGGGAGACCCAGGGGCGACCCTGAGCCTTGCCCGGCGGCACAGTCCATTCCTACACCGTTCACTACCCCTACACCATCCACTACTGCTACACCATCCACGACCGGGTGACCTGGTGAAGGCAGCCATCCTGAGACAACGAGTGTCACCTGGAACCGCCCGATCCGATCGAGGGAAACGTTCCTGAGCGGTGTGATTGTACTCCAGATCGTGAGTTCTGCCGCAAAGGCGGGATTTGTCGTAAAGTAAGAGTCACTCGCCGAACGCGTTCGTGCGATCGTGATCGGCGGGGACGTGCGGTTAGCGCCGGGCGCTGTTCGGCCGGCACTGAAAGACTTCGATCGAAAGCGGGCTACGGCTTCCCGTGTTGATGCCGATCGGTTCCTCCGGGCTTCTGCTGCCGATCAGCCCCGGTAACGCGGCCCGCATACTGACCGGCGGCGGGTGCGGTCGCGGTGAGGCTCTGGGAGATCGACCTTGCGGTCATCGTCGTGGCCTCGGCCTGCTGCCTCGCGATCGGCATCATCCTGCTCCTCGCCCTGGGGCGCACACGTCAGCTTCGCCGCAACCGTCTTGCGCTCGTCACCGCAGCGCTGTTGATCGCCCTCGGCCTGGGTGACGCGGGGCGGGCTCTGCGCTATCTGGGCCTGCTCGGGAACGTTCAGTCGCACATGCGCGCCGACGCCGACTGGTGGCGGCTCACCGGCGACCTCGTGATCGCGGCGGCCGCGGCCGGCTACTGGCTGCTGCGGCCGAGCTCGGGCGCCCCGCACGGCATCGGCCTCTTCAGCGATCTGCACGCGCGCGACCGGCAGGCCTTCCTGCTCAGCGACGAGATCGTGCAGGGGCTCGCCTCGATCGCCTACGCCCTCGAGCTCGGCAAGACCGAGCTCGCCGCAGAGCACACTCAGGCGACGCTGATCGGCGGCCCGGGCGCTCGCGCGCGACCTGGCGGGGACTGCGCCGCTTCGGCCGGAGGAGCTGGTGCGCGATCGCCCGGCCGTGCTGCCAACCCCACGCGAATGATCACGCTGCTCCTGGTCGATGACAGCATCGAGATCCGAGCACTGGTCGCCGAGGCAATGGAGATCGACGGCCGCTTCCGCGTCGTCGGGCAAGCCGGAACCGGCCTGGAGGCGATCGACCGGGCAGAACAGCTCCGACCGGACGCGGTCGTGCTCGACCTGGCCATGCCCGGGCTCGACGGCCTGACGGTTCTGCCGCGGCTGCGGAAGCTGCTACCGCGGGCAGCGATCGTCTGCCTGTCGGGGATGTCCGCCCGCTGGTTCGAGTCCGCCGCACTCGCAGCCGGAGCCGACAGCTACCTGGAGAAGGGCAGCTCTCTCTGGCTGCTCGCCGACGAGCTCGCCGCCGCGCACGCTGCACATGCCGTGTGAGGCTCCCGAACCGGGGTCGCGCTGGCGTCTACTCCCCATCCGAGCGTGACGCTAGAGTAGGCGGCGCTCGGTGTTGGCGCCGGGCGCCGCCGGAAAGGCGGAGGGATGGGAGGCTCCGGGGCCTCCGGCGGGCGAAGCGGCCCGACTCGATTTTTCCGGTAGCATTTCCGGTACGCAGGTCCGGCACGCGCTTCGGCAGGCGGGCCGGTGAAGCGGCACACCGGAAGCAGCACACGGGAAGCAGCACACCGGGAGCAGCACAACGTCCCGAGCCGGGAGAACCGTCGGTTCCGAGCCCGGCAGTCGACCAGAGTCCGCCGACGACGAGGAGAGTTGAGAACAATGGCAACCATGGCCTTTCAGCTGACAGACGAGGAGATCGCGCGCAGGGCCTACGAGATCTTCGAATCCGCCGACAGCGGCACCGACGTCGAGAACTGGTTTCGCGCCGAGCAGGAGCTCCGCGGCCGCCTCGACGCGTCCCCTCCCATGCGCCGTCGCCCGACGGCGATGAAGGCCGCCGCGAGCGACAAGCCGAGCCGAGCGCGCAAGGCAAAGGCGCCCGGGAAGAAGGCGGGTGAGCCGGAAGCCTAGAACGGGAACCCGCCGAAAACCGTAGGCTCGGTTCTCACCGATCGAGAGGGGGGACCTCCGAGATGGACGCTTTGCCGAACATCGTTCTCGTTCACGGCGCGTGGGCCGACGGATCCTGTTGGAGCGCGGTAATCGAGCATCTCCAGACGGCCGGCTACGACGTCAAGGCGCCGCAGTTCTCGTTGGCGGCTCTGGCGGACGATGTCGACAGGCTTCGCCACGTGCTCGCACGCGAGAACGGCCCGACGCTCGTCGCCGGCCATTCCTACGGCGGCCAGATCATCACCGCTCTCGGCTCGGACGCACCGAACGCGGTCGGCCTCATCTACATCGCAGGCTTCGGGCTCGACGAGGGCGAATCGATCGGGGAGCTGCTGGCGCAGGGACCTCCGACTCCCGCGCTGGCACATCTCGACATCGACGAGAACGGCTTCGCCTGGCTCCCCGAGGACGACTTCGTGAACCATTTCGCGGGCGATGTCGACCCGATCAAGGCCAAGGTGATGTACGCCGTCCAGCAACCCCTGGCCGCCTCGGCGCTCGGCGAGGTGATGGGCGCTCCGGCCTGGACGTCGCTTCCGTCCTGGTACATGGTCGCGGAGGATGACCAGGCGATCCCGCCGGAGGCCGAGCGCCAGTTCGCCAAGCGCATGGGCGCGACGACGGTCGAGGTTGCGAGCAACCACGTGGCGATGGTCTCGCACCCCGAGGACGTCGTCGGCCTGATCGAGACCGCAGCAATCGCGTCGATGCCGACCGTCGCCTGAGCGTGTCCCGCCCTGTGTTCCCCCGGATCGGACTGCCGGGCGCGTCACGCGCTCGCGGAGGCGGCACGCTGGGCCCGCGCCTGAAGGCTAGCTCGTCAGGCCCGAGATGCCGTTGCGGAGGAGGACCGCCGCGAGGGCGATGATGATCACCGCCGCGATCGTCCGCACGTGGGCCTGCAGCCAGTCGCGAACGCTCCCGAGCAGGTGCATCGCCCAGTCGTGGGCGACGAGCAGCAGCAGCAGGGCGACCATCAACGGCAGGAGCGCCATGACGGTGAAGAACAGCCACTCGGCGGCGTAGCCGGCGGCGCTCGGGTTCGTCTCCGAGATCGTCTTCAGCGCGATCGGGATGAAGCCGCCGGGGTTCGCCAGCGCGGCGCCGGCACCGACGACCGCGACCCACGGCGAGTCGGCCACCTTGCCCATCTGCGCGACGGCCGCCTCCGTCTTCGCCGGATTCGCCGGCCGGCGAAGCCACCGGACGGCCCAGGCGAGGATCACCGCCGCGGCGACGATGTCGACGATCGAGACCCACGTCTTCGGGCTCGACGGCGTGCTCGAGGCGGCCACATTCCCGAGCACGAATGCCGCCACGATGCCGATCACCAGCGTGACCGACAAGGCTCCGAGGAGGAACAGCGTTCCGGTGCGGAGCGGGCGGTTGCCGAGAACCAGGGCGAGCACCGAGAACGTCAGCGTTGTCGGCGAGAGCATCGCCGCCAGCGCGACCAGCACGAGCTCCGTGTCGATCCAGCCCACGGTCGAACCCTAAACCTCGAACCGGAGGTCTCTCGGCGGGGCGGCGCATACCGGCCGGCGGGGGCTGCGCCCGCCTGGCCCTCGTGGTCTCGCCCGCCGCCGCCGTCACCGGAGCGTGTTTGGCCTGTCAAGCGCGATTGGCGGCTCGTGTGGTACCAAGTCGAGATCGGGATACGTGCTCATCTGCGGTCCCTTGCGGCACCTGCGGCAGCGCTCGTCGGAGCGGCCGGATTGGTGCTGGCCGGTTCTGGCGGCGCCTCGGCGTTCGTGTACCCGACGCTGTATGTGGCCTATGTCGGCACGAACTGCACCTTCACGATCACCGGCGATACCGGCGCCAACGTGACGTCGATCGCCCCCGGTACCTACCAGATCGTTCTTACGGCCGAGGATTTCTCATCGTGTCCGTCGGGCTTGCCCGACTTCCTGCTCACGGGGCCGGGGGTGTCGATCGAGACCCCGATCGACGCCGGGACCGGCGCCGCCGCCGAGTACACGGTCACGTTCCAGCCGGGCTCGACCTACGTCGCCCTCGATCGGAATCAGCCCGTGCTGTCGAGGATCGCCTTCACGACGCAGACCTCGGGGACTCCGATCATCGTCAGCCCGCCGACGAGCACGCCGAAGCCGGCCGCCGGCAGCCCCTCGACCGATGTGGTCGGCTCGGCGGTGAGCTCGAAGCCGAAGGCGGCCGTCTTCCGCGGCACGCTGCTCGGGACGGTGAGTGCGACCGGCTCGTCGATCCTGACGTTCGAGGGAAAGAACGTCGGCCAGCTCGTAGCCGGCAAGTACACCGTCTCGGTGTCCGACAAGAGTCACTCGGCCGGCCTCGTCATCCAGCAGCTCGAGCGTAGTGCGACGACGTTGACCACAGCCCCGTTCGTCGGGAAGCGCAGCGTCACGATCGTGCTCCAGCCCGGGCAGTCGCTCTTCTACCCGACCTTCGTCGGCAAGAAGACCTACTTCCTCGTCGTCGCCGCGCACTGATCGCCGGCCGGGCGGGCGCGTACACGGCGTCCGGGTGCGGCCGCGAGCGGATCGCAATAAGATCGCGCAACCTCGAACGTCAAGCACGTCGCCCCCGGAGGTCACCGTGAACGAAACCGGCTCGCAGGAGCACGTCGACAGCCAGCCCGGCCCGAGCGCGGACGAGCCGCCGAAGCAGAAGCTGACGGGAATCCCGCTCCTCGTCGTGGCGCTCTGCGTCGTGCTCCTCGTTCAGGCGGCGTTCGTGCTCTCGTACGTCGGTGCGACCCACCACCCGAAGCCCCACCAGGTCGCGCTCGGCGTCGCCGGCGCCTCGCCGTTGCCACTGGCGGTCGGGAAGCAGTTCTCGCTCAGGATCACGCAGTACCCGAGCGAGGCGGCCGCGCTGGCGGCGATCGACCGGCGGAAGATCGACGGCGCATTCGTCGCCGGCCCGACGGGCGCGAAGCTGATCGTCGCGCCGGCCGCGAGCGCGCCGCTCGCATCGGCGCTCGGCGCTGCTTTCGCGGCGGCCGGGGCTGCCTTCGGCCAGAAGATCGCGATCGTTCAGGTGCACACGCTGCCGGCGGGTGACGCCGGTGGCAACGCCTCGTTCCTGGTCGTGATGGCCCTCATCATCGGCGGCTATCTCGCGTCGACGATCGGCATGGCTTTCGGCGGCCAGGCGACGCGGAAGCGACGGCTGACGTCGCTCGCGGTCGCTGCGGTATTCGGAGCGCTCCTGACCGACACGTTTGCCGGGCCTGTGCTCGGAGCGATGCCCACGTCGAAGTTCCTCGTGCTCTGGGGCATCTTCATCCTCGTGATGATGGCCGTCGCGTTCGCGACTGCCGCGCTGCAGGCGGTGCTCGGCGCGGCGGGGACGTTGGTCGTGGTCGTCGTGTTCGTGATCTTCGGCGCCCCGGCGTCGGGAGGCACGGTGCCCTCGTCCTTCCTGCCGGCCTTCTGGCGGACGTTCGGCCCGTACCTGCCGGCCGGCGCCGGCACGAACGTGGTGCGGAACACGATCTACTTCGGCGGGAACGACGTGACGAAGTCGCTGCTGATCCTCGCCGCCTACCTCGTGGTCGGTGCGCTCGCCGTCCTCGCGGTCAAGAAGCGGCAGTCGGCGAGCAGCGCCGTGGCGGAGGCCGAGGCGTCGGCTGCCGCTGCGGGTGCGATCATCTAGACCGTCGATCATGTCGCGACGACCGCCGGGATCGGGAGATCGGCGTGGTTCAAGGACCCTGACGGCAACACACTGGCGCTGTTCCAGCCCGAGTAGCCGCCCCGGCTGCGGCGACCCCGCGGTCAGAGGCCGGTCAGCGCCGCGAGCCGGCTCGTTCGGACGGCCTTGGCGAAGATCTCGAAGTCACGGTCGTTCTGGTCGGCATAGGCGACCGCGAAGCTCGCGATCGCGCGGTCGAAGACCTCAGAGTGGCCGAGGTAGGCGGCGATCGCGATCCGGTCGCCCGAGCGCGCGTGTGCCCGCGCGAGCGTCGCCCCGCACAGGCGTGCATAGAGCGCCGCGCCGCGTACGCGGAACTGCTCGACCTCGGCGCCGCCCTTCCAGTCGTGAAGCTGGCGCACGTAGTAGTCACGCGTCTACGCCGTCCATGCCCTTCACCCGCTGCCAGCCGAGGAAGATGTCGCTCGCGGCCTGCATCAGGCGCTGCCCGACGACGATTCGCTCGCCGTGGTGGCGGTACGCGCTCCGGCCGACAAAGCGCTCGAGCACCGAGGCCTCCGCCTCCTTGGCCTGCAGGAACAGCGGATCGTCCTCGTCGCTTCCGAGCAGCAGGAGGATGTAGCAGCGCGTGCCGACGCTGCCGACTCCGACGACCTTGCGCGCGGAGTGGACGACGCGGTACTCCTCGATCGGATGATGGTGATCGTGCATGAGCGTCTTGCGGTACGAGCGCGTGAGCCGCGCGATCATCTCGTTCGCCTCCTCCCAGTCGGAGCCGGGCTGGACGAACTCCTCGACCGGAACGATCAGCGGCGGGTTGGCGACGATGCGCGGCTCGCCGTCGACGTTGTCGGTCCGCTTGGCGAACACGCGGACGTGGTCACGGGCAAATGCCTGCTCGACGCGCCGCTCCGCTGCCTTGGCCTCCTTCTTCGTCAGGCGTCCCAGCTCCGTCTCGGCGTGCACGCGCTCGAGCAGCTGCGTGACGTCGAGGTGGGCGTACCAGTTGTCGAGCGTGCTCATCTCGGCCGCCTGCTGCATCCGCTCCCGGTACTGCCGCACGCAGCCGCGAACGATGTCGCGCCGGTCGGCCGGTGCGAAGCCGAGCTCGCGTCCGAGCACCTCGAAGCTGGCCGCGAGCCGCTTGACATCCCACTCCCACGGGCCCGGGAGCGTCTCGTCGAAGTCGTTCAGGTCGAAGATGAGCTGCCGCTCGGGCGACCCGAACAGGCCGAAGTTCGAGAGATGGGCATCCCCGCAGAGCTGCGTGTCGAACCCCGAGCGCGGCGTCCCGGCGAGGTCGCCGGCCATGATCAGTGCCGAGCCGCGGTAGAACGAGAGGGGGGAGCTGAGCATGCGGCCGTACCGGATCGGTACGAGCCCCGGCACGCGGGTCACGGCCTGCTCCTCGAGCAGGGCGATCGGGTCCGGGCGGTCGTGGGCGGGCTGCCAGTCGGCGTGGCTCTGCCGCGGCGCGACCGTGCGGGCCTCCTTGCCCCTCGCCGTTCGCTCCGCCCTCGAGAGCAGGGCCTTGTTCGACACGACACCCCTGCTCATCGGAGACCTCCCGTTCGTGCTGACCCGTTGACGACTGCCGCCGACCATCTGCCCGGAGTCAAGCCGAACGCACGCTTGAACTGGCGGGTGAGATGGCTCTGGTCGGCGAAGCCTGCCGCCACCGCCGCCTCCGCCGGGGTGCTGCCTCGTCCCAGCGCCGCCCGGGCGAGCTCCAGGCGGCGCATCGTCCGGTACCTGTCGGGGCTCGTTCCGAAGGCGCGCCGGAAGTGCCGGGCGATCGTGAACCGGTCGCTGCCTGCGACCCGCTCGAGCACGGCTGCCGGCGTCTGCTCGCGAGCATGTGCAGCAAGGTACTCGCGGACGAGCTCGACCATCCGCAGGTCGATCGGGGCCGAGGGGAGGCGCGCGCCGGTCAGCGCGCGCAGCGTGTCGGCGGCGCCGGCGGCGATCTCGGAGCGCGCGAGGTCGTCGACCGGCTCGTCGATGTCGCGGACGATCGCGGCGAGGGGGCCCGTTACCGGCGTTCGATCCTGGACCGGCTCGGCGACGAACGGCAGCGGGCCGTCGTCGAGCGCGCGGCGGATCAGCTCCGGCTCGATGTAGGCGATCCGGTAGCGGAAGCCCTCGTCGGTCGCGGGTGCGCCGTCATGCGTCTCGTCGGGGTGGAGGACGTGGATCTGCCCCGGCAGCGCGATCCGGCGGCGGCCGCGATAGCGAAACGTCTGGATCCCCGCACACGTCACCCCGATCGCGTAGGTGTCATGGCGGTGCGGCTCGAAGGCGTGCGTCGAGAAGTACGCCTCGGCGCGCTCGATCCCGCCGGCGCCCGTGCCCGGGCGGATCCAGTCCCGGCGGCCGCACGATCGTTCAAGACGCGCCGCGTCGGCGCCTCGTAGCGTCTCCTGCATGGGCAAACCGTATCGACGCAGCGGTGGCTGAGCTGGAGGTCGCGACGGTGGTTCGGTTGAGCTCGGTCGGCGTGCTCCTGCTGACCGCCCTCGTGATCATGGGAAGCCCGGGCCCTGCGACGATCAGCCTCACGGCCGCGGGGTCGGCTCACGGGATCCGGCGCTCGCTCGGCTACCTCGGCGGGATCGTGATCGGGACAACGGTCGTCCTGCTCGCGGTCGCGACCGGGGTCACGGCGGCCCTCCTTGCGGTTCCCGCGGTCAGGCCGCTCCTGCTTGCGATCTCCACTGCCTACATCGTCTGGCTCGCCTACCACATCGCGACCGCGCCGCCGCTCGGCGTGGGGGCGGCCGTGGCGGAGGCGCCCGGGCTGAGCGGCGGGGCTCTCCTCGGCGTCGCCAACCCGAAGGCCTGGGTGGCGATCACCGCTGTCTTCGCAAGCACGCGGGTTGCCGGCGACGCGGCGGCCGACGCTGCGACGAAGGTGGCTCTGCTCGTCGTGCTGATCGTGCTGATCAACACCGCCTGGCTCGTGGCCGGCGCCTCGCTCACCCCGCTGCTCCGAGATCGGCGGCGGGCCCGGATACTGAACGTCGCGCTCGCGGCCGCGCTCGTGGCGGCGGCCGGCGTGACCCTCGTCCACTAGCGCGAGCCGCGCGCCTCGAGCTGGGATAGGCTCGCGCCGTGACGGCTCCCGCCCGTATCCTCGTGCTCGGAGCCGGCTTCGGCGGCCTCGAGCTCTCGACGCTCCTCTCGGAGGCGCTCGGCGATGACGCCGGGGTCACGCTGATCGACGGCAGCGACGCGTTCGTCTTCGGCTACTCGAAGCTCGATGTCATGTTCGGCCGCGCGACTCCCGATCAGGTTCGCGTCCCGTACGCGGCGCTCTCTCATCCCGGTGTGCGGTTCAGCCAGGAGAAGATCACGGCGATCGACCCTGACACACGGCGGGTGACGACCGATGCCGGGGTACACGATGCCGACATCCTCATCGTGGCGCTCGGCGCCGACTACGACTTCGAGGCGACGCCCGGCCTTCGCGACGGCGGGAACGAGTTCTACTCGGTCGCCGGTGCTGTAGCCCTTCGCGACCTGCTGCCGGCCTTCACCGGGGGCCGTGTCGTCGTCGGCGTCTGCGGCGCGCCGTTCAAGTGCCCGCCGGCACCGAGTGAGGCAGCGCTCCTCATGCACGACTACCTCTGGGAGCGAAGCCTCCTCGAGAGCTCCGAGATCTCGCTCGTGATCCCGTTCAGCACGCCGGTGCCCCCCTCGCCGGACACCTCGGCAGCCCTGGTCGAGGCGTTCGCCGAGCGCCGGATCGAGTTCGTGCCGGCCCGCCGCGTGAGCTCGATCGAGCCCGCGCGCAGCGTGGCCGTGCTCGACGACGGCTCGGAGCGCCCGTTCGATCTCTTCCTCGGCGTTCCGAAGCACCGCGCACCCGATGTCGTGATCGAGAGCGGGATGGCCGAGGACGGCTACATCCCCGTCGACTCCCGGAGCCTCGAGTCGAGGTTCGACGGCGTCTACGCCCTCGGCGACGTGGCGACGGTCGGCGTCCCGAAGGCCGGCGTATTCGCCGAGGGCCAGGCGCGCGCGGTTGCGGGCGCGGTGGTCGCGCGCCTGACCGGCGGCGAGTCCTCGCCCGGGTACGACGGGCGCGGTTCCTGCTACATCGAGTTCGGTGGGGGCCAGGTCGGCCGCGTCGACGTCGACTTCCTCTCAGGACCGAAGCCCACCGGGACCTTCAGCGCGCCGTCCGTCGCGCTGATCGCCGAGAAGCTCGAGTTCGGCGCGAGCCGCCGGGCCCGCTGGTTCGGCCTCTGAGCCCTGAGCCGATGAGGCTCTGAGGCCGGCGGCAGCGCCCGGGAGCAGGTGTCGGTGACCGGACCCGCCCGGGCGCTGCCGGTGCGTCCTACATCCCGCCTGCGACCTGGCCGCGAATCTCCCCGTTCGGGTTCTTCGCGGTGTGCACGTTGACGTACAGATCGTTCTTTCCGAAGGCCGAGATGACTGCCGAGCTGACGGTCGCCGTGCCCGACTGGCCGCTCTTGCACGGGCTGCAGAGCGGAACGACGACGGCGCCGGCCTTGCCCTTCGCGGCCATATGGATGTGAGCGGCCGTGGCCTGGCCGGAGAGCTTCGCGAAGGTCAGCGTCCACTTGAGCTTGGTTCCGCTCAGGGTGCCCTTGAACAGGCCGTGAGCCGCAGGGGTCTTCACGACCTGCTTCGGAATCTCCTGCGCCGAGGACAGCGCTGCCGTCCAGTTGCCGGCCTTGGGAGCGGCCGACGAGAATGCGACGACGGCCAGCGCGCAGATTGCGGCCGTGCCGATGAGTGCAACGAGCTTCTTCACGTACTTCCTCCTTGTTCCCTGCGGGATCGGATGTGTCGAAAGAGAGTTCGTCCAGAACGCGAAACCGGTTGTCGGGGGATCGGCCGGGCCAGGGTCGGACGGTGAAGCGGGTCGGGCGGCGAAGCGGTCAGACGGTGAAGCGGCCGTCGCGGTAGATCACCTTCGTCCGGCCGCTGGGGAGCACGGCCGTGGCCTGCCTGGGGGCCGTCGAGACGATGTCGGTATGCACCGAGGACTCGTTGAAGCCGAGCCGCCGCCAGTCGTGCCGCGTCTGGGTGGCGATGTCGCCGGTGAAGGCCTGCCGGTAGGCGCTGCCGACGGCCAGGTGGAAGTTCCCGTTCGGGCCGCCGCGGTTCTCGTCGTACAACGTCTCCGCCATGAATCGCGTGATCCGGCTCAGGCGCCCGTCGGTGAGCGAGATCTCGCCGACGCGCCTCGCTCCCTCATCGCTGCCGATCATCGCCTGCAGGAGATGCTCGCTCCTCGTTGCGGTCGCCTCGACGATCAGCCCCCGCTCGAAGCGGAGCCGCACCCCCTCGATCATGCTGCCGTAGCGGTGGAGCGGCTCGGTGAAGGCGACCGTCCCCTCGGTGCCGCGCCAGTCGGGTGACGTGAAGATCTCGAAGCTCGGGATGTTGTGGCCGGTCCCGCCGAGCCAGCGCCGGCCGGCGCCGACCGTGAAGCGGAGATCGATGCCCTCGCCCTCGACGAGCAGCCGCTCGATCTCGAGCCTGTCGAGGCGCCGCTTGATGCGCGCGATCTCGACGAACACCTCGCGCCAGCGGCGGATCGGGTCGGGATCGTCCAGGAAGCAGGCCTCGATGATCTGGCGCCAGTACTGCTCGAGCGAGAGGCGCGCCTCCTTCGCCATCGCCGAGGTCCCGAAGAGCGCGAGCGTCCAGGAGTATCGCCCCTCGGCCTCCTTGCGCGCGATCCAGTCGCGGTAGGGGCGGATCGTGCGCCGGCCGATCAGGAGCTTCTCGGGGTCGACCCCTTCGAACTCGTACGGGTCGCTCGTCGCGAGGATCGAGATGCGATGGTCGATCGTCGAGGCGAGCCCGCGGTAGTAGGCCCGGTGGAAGGTGGAGAGCTGCTCGAGCGAGGCGATCTCGAGCGCGGAGCGCGAGGCGCCGCTCGGCGAGTAGTCGCCGAGGGTCGTACCCCCCGACCGGAGAACGGCGTCGCGAAGGGCGACGTAGAGCGGCTTGGCGGCGTCGTTTGCCGAGACCATGACGACGTCGCCGCGCGAGATCCCGCGCCCCTCGTTGAGGGCGAAGTTGACGAGGACGTCGGCATAACGGTCGATGATCTCGGCAGACGGGCGGTAGGCCACCCCGGGAAGCTACCCACGGCCCGGGTCGGCGCACGCCTGCGGGCTCTCGTCGGCCGGATGGCCACGGACGTGAGAGACTTGAACCTTGCTTCGCTTGCCGTCGGGACAGGAGGTCTCACAGCGTGTTGATCACAACGACGAACGATATTCCCGGCTATCAGATCGACGAGGTCTTCGGCGAGGTGTTCGGCCTCACCGTTCGCTCGCGCAACATCGGCTCGCAGTTCGGAGCCGGCCTCAAGTCTCTCGTCGGCGGTGAGATCAAGGGGATGACGAAGTCGCTCGTCCTCAGCAGGGCCGAGGTGATCGAGCGGATGGTCGAGGAGGCCGAGGCGAAGGGGGCGAATGCCGTCGTGGCGATGCGCTTCGACACCTCGGAGATGGGCGGGACCTGGACCGAGATCTGCGCCTACGGGACGGCTGTGCGCGCGCGCAAGCTCTAGCGAGTGACGAGGCCGGGGGCGGGCGGTGCCGCTGTTGCCTACCGAGGCAGGGGCAATCTCAGGCGGTCGATCGCGCGTTGCGCCTGTGCGCGCATCGATGGTGTCGGGGGCGAGCCGAAGTAGACGCGGACGATCACCGAATATGCGGCTGCGGGTCCCGTCCCCGTGAGCGCGTACGCGCCGCCGGCGACATAGGTGCCATCGCAACAGGGGTAGCGCCTCGCGTCGGCAAGCCGTAGTGCGATCCGTCGCTCCCGGTTCGGCAGCGATTGGTAGACGACCGCGAAGACGACGATGCCACGCCGCGGGAGCTCGGAGAGCGTTGCCTCGGGAGGGTCCGCCGTCGGCCCGTCGCGGTAGCGGACGCCCCTGGCCATCCAAGCGGTCGACTCCTTGGGCGCTGCCGGGTCGCCCGCAGGGCCGTAGGAGGAGTCGAGCGTTCCGCTCGCTCCGGACTGCCAGCCCGGCAACGGCCGGAAGCGAAGGGGTTGCGTCCAGGGGGCAAGCGCAACCGCAGCAACCAGCACGACCATGACCGCTTACGCTACTGCCGTCGTGGCTCCCCGGGCTGCTCCGAAGGAGTGATGGGCCCGAGGACCAAGGAGAAACCCTCGGGCCCATCACCTTGGCGCGCAACACCGCTCAGCCTGTCGCGTCAGCCCTATCGCGTGGCGAGAGCTCAACCCCCCGGAAGACGCTCTCCCCAGGAAGCCGGGTACCCCGGCGCGCACGAGGCGAAACGCGCACGTGCTGGGCCGCGTGGACGACCGTGCGTGGCCTTGAAGCCGCTCCTCAGCTCACTCGTCGAAACCGGGCGACGCACACCGGAAAGCAACATTTTCCTAGGTGTTTGCTAAACCGATGGGCGGACAATCCGGTCGAGGAGGCAAACTTTGTCGATGCCCGAGGAGGACGCCCCCACGGTGGTCACGAGTCAGTCGGACCTGGCTCAGTCGGGGAGGCACGCCGAGGTCGCCGCGGATCCCGCCGACGACTGGCTTGCCGACGACTCCGAGCTCGAGTGGTTCCCGCCGTCCGAGACGGCGACGAGTCAGCGGGCCGGGGCCTCCACCGGCCGGGGTGCCTCGCCCACCGAAGCCTCCGACGGGCCTCCGCACCTCGCCGACCTCTTCCGCCGCCGGCGTGCGATCGCGCTCGTCGCCGTGCTCGCGGTGATCGTGATCGCGGTGCTGGTGCCGCTCCTGATGCTCGGCGGCGGGGGTGGCCAGACAGCGACGACGGGGAGCACGCCCGCGACGACCACCCCGCCGGCCACCACGCCGGCGACGAGCCCCGCCGCGACCACCACCGCGACGAAACCGACGACGACCACCACCACGACGCCGTCGACGCCCGCTGGCGGCTCGGGCACGGTGGCACTCCCCACCTCGGGGACGCTCCGCCCGGGCGACACGAGCGACCAGGTGAAGACGCTCCAGCAGGCGCTCAACACGCTGGCCGTGGGCCAGACGCTGACCGTGGACGGGATCTACGGCCCGCTGACCCAGCAGGAGGTCGTCAGCTTTCCAGAAGGCGAACGGGCTCACGGTCGACGGAGTCGTCGGCGCCCAGACCGCGCAGGCCCTGAACTCGGCGGTTGCCGCCAAGGGTTAGGCCGCGGCCGTAGTCCGCACCCGGTCGCCGTGGCGCCGGGCGGATCTGCTGTAGTCCGCAAGGGATGACGTGGCCCGCGCTGATCTGGAAGAACCTGCTCCGCCGCCCGCGCGCACGATCTTCACGGCGGTCGGCGTCGGGCTCGGCGTCGGGCTGATCGTCGCGCTGCTCGCGATCACGAACGGCGTCCACCAGACGGCGAACGATCTGACGCACGTCGGTCGCGCCGACTTCGGGCTCTACCAGGCCGACGTCACCGACTTCACCCGCTCGCTGCTGCCCGAGTCGCTGGCCGGCGAGGTCGCCCGCGATCCCGGCGTGGCGGCGGTCGCGAAGATCAAGCTGCTGATCGTCGGCAGCACGCTCGTCTTCGGCCTCGATCCGTCGCGAGTTCGCCTACCGGCGGCTCGTCGTCGTCCAGGGCGTCCGCGGCGCGGCGCTGGCCGGCGACCGCTCCGGGCAAGCACCTCGGCGACGTGGTGAGGCTCGGCCGGCGGAGCGTTCAAGATCGCCGGCATCTACCACTCGGGCGACCGGTTCGAGGACGTCGGTGTCGTGCTGCCGCTCGCGCACGGTCGAGGCGCTCGCGGGGCGGCCGCGGCGAGGTCACCTCGATCGGCGTCGATCGTCAAGCTCGGGACGGAACGTGAAGCAGGTCGCGAGCCGGCTCCAGGCGCGCTACCCGGGCATCGCGGCGATCACCGAGCCGGGTCAGGCGATCAAGGTCGACACCTCGAGCCGGCTGATCATCTCGACCGGCTGGATCGTCTCGCTGCTGGCGCTGATCGTCGGCGGGATCGGCGTCACGAACACGATGGCGATGTCGGTGTTCGAGCGGACGCGCGAGATCGGCATCCTGCGGGCGGTCGGCTGGCCGGTCGCGCGCGTCGGCGCGATGATCGTCTCCGAGGCGCTCGGGATCTGCCTGATCGCGCTCGGCGTCGGCTGCGCGCTCGGCGTGCTCGCCGCACAGGCGTTCGTGAGCCACAGCGCGCTCTCGGGGCTGATCAGCCCGACCTACGACAGCGAGCGACGTTCGCGTGGGGCCTCGCCTTTGCGCTCGGCGTCGGGCTCATCGGCGCTCTGTATCCGACCTGGCGGGCGGTGCAGCTTGCTCCGATCGAGGCGCTTCGCCACGAGTGACCGCATCCTCGCTGATGACGCCGTCGCGGAGGCGGAGCGTGCGGTCGGCGTGAGCCGCGACGAGGTCGTCGTTCGTCACGAGCAGGATCGTCATCCCGTACTGCCGGCGAATCGCCTGCAGCAGCTCGAGCACCTGCGCGCCGGTCGCCGAGTCGAGCGCGCCGGTCGGCTCGTCGGCGAGCAGCACCTGCGGCTCGTTGGCGAGCGCGCGCGCGATCGCCACCCGCTGACGCTCGCCGCCCGAGAGCACCGACGGGCAGTCGCGCTCGTCCGGTCGCCGAGACCGACCTCGGCGAGAAGCTCGACCGCTCGCGCGCTCGCGCTCGCGCCGCGGTCGCAGCCCGAACATCGGCACCTGCACGTTCTCCGAGGCGGTCAGCGTGGGCAGGAGGTTGTGCGACTGGAACACGAAGCCGATCGTGCCCGCCCGGTAGCGCGACGGGCTGTCGAGCGCGTCGAGGCGCTGCTCGCCGACGACGATCGAGCCGGCGTCGGGCGTGTCGAGCGCACCGATCAGGTTCAGGAGCGTGCTCTTGCCCGATCCCGAGGAGCCGGTGAGCGCGACGAGCTCGCCGGGCTCGACCTCGGAACGAGACGTCGCGCAGCGCTGGGACGCGTCCGCCCTCGAACGACTTGCGCACGCCCTTCGACCGCGATTGCGGCCCCGTGCGTCACCGCTGCGGCGTGACCCGGTAGGAGATCGACCTTCGTCGTCCCCCCGGACCTGCACCGTCAGCCGGAACGTGAGCGGGATGCCGACGGCGGAGCTCGGCGGCCAGATGATGAAGTCCCGGAACGTCCCCTTGAACGGCCAGTTGACGATGTTCTTCGTGCTCGTGCCGAACTGGACCGGGTGCACGCCGCCGATCGGGTCGACGATCTGCGCCGTCACCTTCGCCGGCGCCGGCTTGCCGCCGCTCGTGGCCGATACCGAGTAGCTCCAGTGGACGTTGACCTTCGGCGTGTGGCCGGGAGCGGTGAGGGTCACCTTCACCGCGGACGCACCCGACGCGAGCATCGCGGCGGCGACCGTGACCTTGGCAGCGGCGACGAATGTCATCGCTTCGATCGACGCTATCAGCCGCCGCGGGGCCGGCCTCTAGGAGCGCCGGTAGTTGATCGTCCGGCTGAAGGCGCCGAGGTAGCCGGCGCCTGCCTGGTTGACGCTCATCGCGATCGCGGATCGTCGAGGCTCCCGCGCGGCAGCTTCGACGCGGCGAAGATCGCCGACGACTTCGAGCTCAGCTTGCGCCTTGGCGACCGTCTGCCAGCGGTTGCCGGGGAGCAGGCGCTGGAGCTGCACGATCTTCCCGGCGAACGACCTTCGCGGCAACGACGCGGGTCGAGAAGCGCTGGCTCGGTGATCACCCGCAACGAGACCGCGGGCCGCACGCCGATCGTCGACGGGCGAGCTCGTGCCCGTCCGGCGTGCTCGCCTCGTAGGCCGTCTGGATCTTCGGCTTGGCCTGGAACGTCCACGATGCCGCCGGCGCCGGTGAGCGCCGTGCCGACGGTCTTGTACGAGGTCGAGCCCAGCTCCTGCGCGAGCACGCTGACCGTCACGCCGGACTGGCGGCTCGAGACCGCGCCCGACAGCGTCGCGGAGCTGCCCGTAGACGAGCTGCGGGGTCGAGGACGAGATCGTGACCGCGGCGACGGTCGTGAAGGTGACGTCGCTGCCGTACGTCGTGCCCGCGCTGCTCGCGCCGACCAGGCGGTAGTGGTAGGTCGTCGCCGGCCGTCAGCTTCGTGATCGCCGCCGAGACGCCGGTCGCGGCGTTGCCCGAGCCCGCGCTCTTGCTCGGCGTCGTGCGAGCCGTAGGAGGCGGTCGGGCCGTACTGGAAGTACCAGTTGGTCGAGTGCCCCCTGCGGGTTGACCGAGCCCGTCAGCGTCGCGCCGTTCGTCGACGCGCCCTGCGCCGAGCCGGTCTGCACGACCGGCGGCCCGGTGCTGCCGAAGGTGAGATCGCTCCCGAAGGCCGTGCCGGCCGTGCTCGTCGCGACGAGGCGGAAGTGGTAGAGCCCGGCGCCGAGACCGCTGATCGTCGCCGAGACGTTGACGTGCCTCGTGCCCGAGCCGGCGCTTGCGGCGCGTCGTCTTCGAGCCGTAGCTCGTCGAGGTGCCGTACTCGAAGTAGTAGGTCGTCGCCTGGCCGTTCGGGTTCACGGTGCCGTTCAGCCTGGCGCTCGCCGAGCCGATCGAGCTCGCGGCCCTGGTGGTGACCGCCGGGCCGGCCGCCGCCCGTGGCGAAGCTCATGTCGGCGCCCTGGATCGTCCCGGCGTCGCTCGTCGCGACGAGCCGGAAGTGGTAGGTCTGCCCGGCCTGGAGCCCGGAGATCGTGGCCGAGACGGCGACGGTGGTCGTGTCGGAGCCGCCGTTCTGGACGCCCGTCTTCGTGCCGTACGACGTCGAGGAGCCGTACTCGAAGTAGTAGGTCGTCGGGCGGCCGTTCGGGTTGATCGAGCCGTTGAGCGTCGCCGAGGTGGTCGTGACGCCCGAGGCGGCAGTGGTCGTGACCGTGACCGTGGGCGGCGCGGCCGACGAGGTGGTGAAGATGCCGTCGGCGCCGTTCGTCGTGCCGCCGCTGTTCGAGGCGACGAGGCGGTAATGGTAGGTGGTGCCCGGCGAGAGGCCGGTGAGTGTTCGCCGACACGCCGGTGTTCGCCGTGCCGGCGCCGGCGCTCGTCGCGGCCGTGCTCGTGCCGTAGCTCGCGGTCTTGCCGTACTCGAAGTGCCAGCTCGTCGGGTCGCCGTTCGGGTTGACCGTGCCGCTCAGCGTCGCCGTCGTTGCCGCCGTCGCGGTGACCGGGCCGGTGATCGCGATCGGGGCGGTCGCCGCGCGTGCCGCCCCCGCGAACGCGCAGAGCCAGAGCGCCACGGCCAGGATCGAGGCGGCTGCCAGTGAAGGTCTTGCGATGTCGCTCACCGATCGCATCGCTGCCGTAGGAGTATCGCCCTGCTCGTGATGAGACTGCTAAGAAACCGGAAAGGTTCAGGACCTCTCGATTTGCCGGAGCGCCTCCATAGCCTCCTCGACCGACCAGCAGACGGAGCCCGCCGAGCGGATCGCGCCGACGACGAACAGGTTCATGCCGTCGCCGGCGGCGTTACCGCGCCGGCGCTGCAGCCGGAGGTCGGTGACGAGCCCGACGATGCCGCGGTAGCGAGGATCGCCGCCGCGCACGAGCTCGGCGAAGGCGCCGATCTCGGCCGCCGTGCCGTCGTCGATCACGGGCCCGTCGAGCCACGCGAGCAGGACGTTCGACGCGCGCAGGCCGGCCCCGTCGACCCGGTAGACCTCATCCGGCGTCAGCTCGGTGAGGGCGGCGAAGTTCTCGTGCGGGACGAAGCAGTCGAAGCCCTCGCCGCGGAGCCTTACGGCGAGCCTGTCGAGCCACTCGCGCTCCGCCTCGGCGAACAGCGGGCCTGCGACGTAGATCTGCATGGGCCTACGACCGGGTGAACACGGACAGCTGCAGCGATCCGTGCTCGCACACGGGCGTGGCCGGGGCGATCGGCACGACGACGCTGCCGCCGCCGGAGGGCGCGACGCGAAGCTTGTAGGCCTTCTGCTCGCAGGGCCGGCCCACGACCGCCTCGCCCGGGCCCGGCACGTCGGGGGAGAAGCGGGCGGTCAGCGTGGCGGTGCCGCCCGGCGACAGCGGCACGAGGACGGCGGTCAGGCTCCCGGGCATCCCGTTGAAGCGCGTGTGAGTCGGGAGCTTGCGGCCGCTCGCGTCGAGGAGCGTGAGCCGCGGAAGACCCGTGACGCCGCACTCGGCGCTCGAGTGGTTCTGCACGCGGAGCCGGTAGACGATGTTGCCGGCGCCGGCGCTGCCGGGAATGGCCCTGAAGGTGCCGGTGAGCATGGAACCGCTGCAGAGGCTGCCGGCAGCCCGTGCTGCGGAGACGGTCACGAAGGCGAGCGGCACCGTCGCAGCGAGGCCGGCGAGGAGCGCGGTCCTGGCGAGTGCCCTCATGCCTCGAGGATATCGGCCGCGTCCGGGCGGCCGTCTTGCGCGAGACTTGGCCGATGCCCGACCACGAGCACCTGCGCCGCGAGCTCACGGCCGCCTCCGAGGACGCCGGAATCGCCCCCGCCTCGGTCGTCGCCTTCGTCGTCGCCTCGACACGGCCTGCCGGCACGACCCCGCTCGCCTACCTGCATCCGGCGGGAGTCGTCCGGCCCGACACCGTCGCCGTCTTCCGTGCGGTCGGGGTCGATCGCGCCGCCCGCCACCAGCTCAGCGCGCATCGGCTCGCGGTCTGGCACGAGCTTCCCGGCATCCCCGCCTCGGCCCTCGGGCCGATGCTTCGCCACGAGCTCGAGCATGCCCGGCGGTGGGAGCTCTCCGGGCACGCGGTTCTTCGAGGCCGACGATCTGCTCCGGACGGCGCTGCGCGCGGCCGGCGAGCACGCCTACGCGGCGATCCCGAGCGAGGTCGAGGCGAATGCCGCCTCGGCCGCCTACGCGCGACCGCTCGCTCTCGCCGTCGGAGCTGGCCGAGGTGCGGGCCTGCGTGGAGTGCGAGGCGCTGCTCGCGCCCGAGCGGTCGCCGCGCGACGTGGTCGCCGCTACGCTGGCCGAGCTCGCCCGGCGTGACGACTGGGCGCCGTGGCTGGATCACAACGGGCGCCGTGCGTATCTCGCGCGAGGTCGGGCGCGAATGCGCCGCCTGGGGCCCCGAGAACGCCCGGGCGCTCTCGGACGGACGCGCCGGCCCCGAGATCGAGGTCGTCGTTCCGGCCTGAGCCGCTCCAGCAGGCGGTTTCGGCCAGGGTCGTCCCGCGAGGGCGAGCCGTAGTCCTCGGCCCTGCGCCACCATCCGGATGGGCTTCTAGGCTCGACCGGGTGCTCGAGCAGGGGATCTATCTCGGCGACAACCTCGATCTCCTCGCGCGCCTGCCCGATCGGGCGTTCACGCTGATCTACCTCGACCCGCCGTTCAACACCGGGAAGGAGCAGCGGCGGCTCACGCTCGCGGTGGAGGCCGATCCCGACGGCAACCGCAACGGGTTCGGCGGCCGGCGCTACCGCAGCCGCACGACGGCGGTCAGCGCGTATCCCGACCACTTCGACGACTACCTCGCGTTTCTCGAGCCGCGCCTGCTCGAGGCGTACCGGCTGCTCGCTGCACGACGGGACGCTGTACCTCCACCTCGACCCGCGCGAGTCCCACTACTGCAAGGTGCTCCTCGACGGCATCTTCGGGCGCCGGTGCTTCCTCAACGAGATCGTCTGGGCCTACGACTACGGTGCGCGCACGAAGCGCCGGTGGCCCGCGAAGCACGACACGATCCTCGTCTACGTGAAGGATCCCGAGGCCTACGTGTTCGACGCCGAGGCCGTCGACCGTGAGCCGTACATGGCACCGGGGCTGCAAACGGCCGAGCGGGCCGCCCGCGGCAAGCTGCCGACCGACGTGTGGTGGCACACCATCGTCTCCCCGACGGGCCGCGAGAAGACCGGCTACGCGACCCAGAAGCCGCTCGGCGTGCTCCGCCGGATCGTCCAGGCGTCCTCGCGCGAGGGCGACTGGTGCCTCGACTTCTTCGCCGGCAGCGGGACGCTCGGCGCCGCCGCCCTCGAGCTCGGACGCCGCTGCGTGCTCTGCGACTCGAGCCCCGATGCGGTCGAGGTCATGCACGGCCGGCTCGGGCTGCCGGTGCGGGCAGCCGGCGGAGCGCCCGTGCCCCGGAGCGAGGCACCCGCGGCGACCAGCTAGGTACGCGGTCACGGTCGCGGCTCGCTCCGGGCGAAGACGCCGAAGACGCCGAGAGGCCGACGTCGCGATCTGAGCGATCAGGTTCGTGCTGCGAAAGCGCAGGTGGGGGCCGCGGCGGTCGCCGCAGTGGTTACAGTCATGTCATGGCCGGTCTGAGCGTTCGCGAGCTTGTCGCGGCGCGCGGGGGCGAGAGCGTCGAGCTGTGGGGCAAGACGATCAACCCCCAGTTCGCGCGCGTGCTGAAGACGATCGGCTTCGACCGGACCTGGGCCCGCGGCGAGGGGGCCTACCTGTGGGACGACAAGGGCAACCGCTACCTGGACATGCTCGGCGGCTTCGGGATGTTCAACGTCGGCCGCTCGAACCCGCGCGTGCGCGCGGCTCTCGTCGAGGCGCTCGAGCTCGACCTGCCCGGGTCGGTGCAGCTCGGCGCGTCGCCGCTCCCGCCGCTCCTTGCCGAGGAGCTGCTGCGGCGCACGCCGGACCGGCTCGGCCGCGTGCTCTTCACGAGCACCGGCACCGAGGCGATCGAGGCAGCGCTCAAGCTCGGGCGCGCCGCGACGGGCCGCGAGCGAGTCGTCTCCCTCGACCACGGCTTTCACGGGCTGACGCTCGGCTCGCTCTCGGTGAACGGGAACCCCGAGTTCACGAGCCGGTTCGGCCCGCTGCTCCCCGGGGTCACACGGGTACGGCTCGGCGATCTCGAGGCGCTCGAGGTCGAGCTGCGCGGCGAGGACGTCGCGCTGTTCCTCGTCGAGCCGGTCCAGGGCAAAGGCGTCCACCTGCCGCCCGACGGCTACCTGGCGGCCGCGCAGGAGCTCTGCCGGCGGTACGGCACGCTGTTCTGCGTCGACGAGGTGCAGACCGGCTTCGGCCGTACCGGGAAGCTGTTCGCGTTCGAGCACTGGGGCCTCGAGCCGGACCTCGTGCCCGGTGGCGAAGTCGCTCTCCGGGCGGATACGTGCCGGTCGGGGCGCTGCTGATGTCGAAGGAGGTGCACGAGCGCGTCTTCGACTCGATGGAGAACGCCTTCAGCCACGGGTCGACCTTCGCCCCGAACGAGCTGGCGATGGCCGCAGGCCTCGCGACCCTCGCCGAGATCGACGAGCAGGGGCTCGTCCAGCGCGCGGAGACGCTCGGGGCGCGGCTGCTCGAGCTCACCGAGGGCCTCGTCGAGCGCCACGAGGTCGTGCGCGAGGTGCGCGGCCTGGGGCTCATGTGGGCGATCGAGTTCGCCGAGCCGGCGGCGCTCTCGCGCTCCTACCGGCTCGTCGAGCGGCTCCAGAACGGCCTCTTCGCACAGCTCGTCGTGGCGCCCCTCTTCCGCGACCATCGCGTGCTGATCCAGGTGGCGGGCCACGGCATACCGGTGATCAAGGGGCTGCCGCCGCTCGTCCTCACAGAAGAGGACGTCGTCTCGTTCGTCGAGTCACTCGACGCCGCAATCGGCAAGGCGGCGAAGCTCCCGCGTGCGATGGCCGGATTCGCGCTGACCGCCGCGGGCATCCGCTGAAACCGCCGGAGTGACCCGGCGCTCGGTTCAGCTGCGCCTGCTCGCGGCCATCGCCGCGGTCGCGGCGGGCGCCGGCGCGATTGCGATCTCCGTCGAGCTCCTCCGCTCCGAGCCGGGACCGGTCGGGTCGGCCGCCGGCACGACCGTGTCGAGCCCGCCGACGGCCCAGCCCGGGATCCCGGGCGGACGCGTGCCGACGCCGACGTCGCCCGGCTTCCCCTCGCCGCCGCCTGGGGCGCTCGTGCTCGCGCGCGAGGCGGGAACGAGCGCGCTCGGCCTCGCGATCGTCCCGGGCGCTCCGCGCTCGCTGGTACGCGTGTCGGTCATGGGCGGGGACGGAGCCCCGGCAGCCGGGCTCGACGTCTCGATCCTCGCCGGCGGCGCGAAGACGCCGCTGCCGGCGTGCGCACCGGGCTGCTACCAGGCGATGGTGGCGACCGCGACGTTGTCGGGGCGGGCGGAGGTCGCTCTCGGTGCCCGGCGCTACGGCTTCGCGCTGCCCGGGTCGCTCAGGCTTGCGGACGGGGCCGCGATCGTCGCGCGCGCCTCGCGGGTCTGGCGCGCGCTGAAGACGCTCGTCTGGCACGAGCGGCTCGCCGCCACCCCGACCGATGCGCTGTTCACGGTCTACCGCGCCGTTTCGCCCGACGAGCTCGGGTACACGATCTCGAAGCGCTCATCGGCGATCATCATCGGCCCCAACCGCTGGGACCAGCCGACGCCGAACGCCCCGTGGGTGCGGTCGGCGCAGGACCCGCCGATCAGCCAGCCGCAGCCGTTCTGGGCGGGCGTGACCGACGCGCGCGTCCTTGGCTCGGAGCGGGTGGGGGGGAAGAGCGTCTGGGACGTCGTCTTCTTCGACCCGGTTACTCCGGCCTGGTTCGAGGCGAAGATCGACAAGGAGACGGGGAGGACGCTGAGGCTCGGTATGACGGCCGTCGCGCACTTCATGCAGCACGTCTACGGGCCGTTCGATGCGCCGTTCCGGCTCCATCCGCCGGCCGCGTAGGATACGGCCGCCGTGAGCGTTCCCGATCTCGACCCGCAGATCATCGAAGTCCTGCGCAAGGCTCAGGAGGCGGGCGGGCCCGGTGTCGAGGAGCTCACGCCCGAGGAGAGCCGGGCGAACTACGTCAAGGTCGCGAAGGAGCAGTTCGGCGCCGTGGACGAGGTGTTCGCGGTCGAGGATCGCGACGCCGACGGGGTTCCCGTACGCATCTACCGACCCGTCGAGACGAGCGAGCCGAGCCGGGCGCTCGTGTACTTCCACGGGGGCGGCTTCGTGATCGGCAGCATCGAGACACACGACGGGGTCGCCCGTGCCCTCGCCACTCGCGCGAAGTGCGTCGTCGTCTCGGTCGACTACCGCCTGGCGCCCGAGCATCCGTATCCGGCGGCGCTCGAGGACTGCTGGACGGCGTCGCGCTGGGTGCTGGCGAACGCGGTCGAGCTCGGGATCGATGTCGACAAGGTCGGTGTGGGGGGCGACAGCGTCGGCGGCGCGCTCGCGGCGATCGTCGCGCGCAAGGGGCGCGATGCCGGTACGCCGTTCGCGGCGCAGCTTCTGATCTACCCGGCGACGAACAGCCGCATGGAGACGCAGTCGTACTCGCTCTACCAGAGCGGCTACGGCCTGACCCGCGACGCGATGCACTGGTACTGGCGGCAGTACATCGGCGATGCGGACGGCGGCGGCGACCCTGACATCTCGCCGGCGGCACTGCTCGACCTGCGTCGCCTGCCGCGGGCGATCGTCGTGACGGCGGAGGCCGACGTGCTCCGCGACGAGGCGGAAGGCTACGCCCA
This sequence comes from uncultured Actinomycetota bacterium, assembly GCA_963743675.1. Classification (GTDB taxonomy): domain Bacteria; phylum Actinomycetota; class Thermoleophilia; order Gaiellales; family Gaiellaceae; genus PALSA-600. Next base: position 77,601 of record CAVURE010000017.1, on the reverse strand, counting down.
GCGGCTCTTCCTCTCCGGTGTCGAGACGGAGGGTTACCGCTACGACGGCATGATCCACGGCTTCCTGCGCATGGCGGGCGTCGTCGAGCGGTCGAAGAAGGCGCTCGACGAGATCGCCGAGTCGCTCGTGCCCCTGCTCGAGCGGACCTGGCGGCACGAGTTCGAGCAGCCGCCGCCGCCGGAAGGCCTCACGCCCGGCCAGTCGGCCTAGCTCCGCCGTCGGCTAGCGCTTCTTGCCGCGCTTGCCGGTTCCGCCGCCGCTCGCGCCCGGGCCGCGATCCGGGCGGGGGCGGTTCGTCTGCGACATCCGCTGCTGGGCGCGGCGCATCTGCCGGTTCGCCGGCTCCGGGCTCAGGCCCTGCTGGTCGGCCGCCTCCTGATAGGCGCGGCGCTCCTCGGGCGAGAGCGACTGGTAGGCCTGCTGAACGCGCTTCACGTCCGCGTTCGGGCCGACCCGCTGCAGCTTTCGCATCGCGCTCGCAAGCTCCGGGTTCTGCCGCTCGATTGCGGCCTGGCTCACCTTCTGGAATTGCTTGCGCAGCCACGGCACCTTCGAGAGGAAGGCGATGATCGGGCGCAGGTAGCGGCCGTTCCTGAACCGCCCCAGGAAGACGACGATCCCGAACAGCAGCACGACGCAGCCGATGACGACGAGCGGGATGAGGAAGTAGTTCACCGCTATCGATCGTAGCGGGGGACTACGGCGCGGCTCTCAGGAACCGACGACCTTGACGAGCCAGCGCCGGTCGCGCTCGCGGTCGAGCTCGATGAAGAGCACCCGCTGCCACTGGCCGAGGCAAAGCTCGCTCTCGGCGACGGGAATCGACTCGCTGGCGGAGCCGAGGATCATCGACATGCAGTGGGCGTGACCGTTGCCGAACTCCATGTCCTCCTCGCAGATGTTCTCGGTACGCCGGTCCCAGTCGTCGTGCGCGTAGTAGGTGTCGTGCGGGATGAGCCGGCGCAGGAGCACTGCGAAGTCCTCGAACATCCCGCTCTCGAACTCGTTCACGCGGACGCAGCACGTCGTGTGGGGCGAGTAGACGGCGCAGATCCCGTCGACGATGCCGGACTCCGAGACGATCGCGCGCACCTCGTCGGTGATATCGGTGACGTGTAGACCGCCCCGCGTCCTGAACTGCCGCTCGCTCTGGAAGACCTTCACCGGCGCGAGTTTAGACGAGCGGCCGGTCGCAGTCGAGTGGAAATCGCGTCGCCTGAACGAGTGCCAGCGCCGAAAGGCGGGTGAGTCCCGGGAGACGAGCGAGCACGCGGTCGGCCCGGTCGGCCGTTCGGTAGGCGCCGATCCCCGGCGTCGGCCAGAGCGGTTTTGCGAAGCGCAGCGTGAGCCGCTTCCCGAGCACCCGGTCGACGTGGAACCCGGCGTCGCCGATCCGCCCGGTGAGGTAGCTCATCGAGAAGCGGAACTCCTGCGGATGTCCGGGCACGGGTGCGACCCCGGCGCGGCCGACGCGCAGCGAGCACGGCTCGGCGGCGAACAGCGTCCCGCCGTCGCGAAGCACGCGGTGGGCCTCGCGCAGTGCGGGCAGCGGGTCGGGAACGTGGTGCAGGCAGGCGACGAAGAGCGCAGCGTCGAAGGTGCCGTCCTCGAACGGCAGCTCCTCCATGTCGCCGACGACGTTCTCCGGCAGCATCGGGTCCTCGCCCCGCTGGCGCACCATCGACTCGCTGATGTCCACGCCGACCACGGTCACCGGGGCCGCGCGGACGATCCGCGAGGCGTACACGCCGCTCCCGCCGGCGATGTCGACCATCCGCGCTCCCGGCGGGAGCTGCGAGGCGACCCACGGCACGAGCGTCTCGACCAGGAAGACCTTCGAGGGCTCCTCGTCGAACCGCCGCCGGTCGTCCTCGCGCTCGCTGTCGTAGAACGCCCGGTTCAGATCCTTGTCGGGCCGATCCATCGCCGCGGGCGATCCTACCTGCGGTGCGGTACCGTCCCGCCCGCGGGCCCGTAGCTCAGCTGGTCAGAGCAGGGGACTCATAATCCTTTGGTCGCACGTTCGAATCGTGCCGGGCCCATCAAGGAAAGGCCTGCTCAGAGGCCACTTTCTTCGCGTCGATTAGTCGATACGGAGGCGCCGCGCGTACGATGCGCGTGCACTTCGGGCAGGTTCCACGCCCACCACCCCAACAAAGGGCACGTCCGCAGCCTCGGGCGGGTTGAGGTACAGCCCAACGATGTCACCCACCTTGTCGATGAGCAGCGGATCCGGAGAAAGCTTGAACGTCTCGACTTGATGCGGCTTCTGCGCGAACGCCCGCCAGGCCCGACTCACGGCGGGCTGACTCATTCCCGTCGCCGAGGCCCGCTCGATCTCCCCACGCTCCTCGCTCGTCGGCATGTCCGGCCGGCGACCCTCGTTCGCCTCGACCTGCCGCACCTACTTCCGCAACGCCTCGGCCGGCAGCCCGACTCGAACACCAGCCGCGTCGCGCGCTCCAACAGCTCGACCGGATACTTCCTCGACCTCGGCATGACAGAGCTCCTCCCGCCGGTGAACCTGGCGTTCAAAGTCTCCGTCGAACAGTCGACGACTCAGCAGCGACACTGGCTTCGGTGGCGGGGTCGTTTGCCCGCCACCGAAGCCTTGGGCCCCGTGTTCGTTACGAGGTGGCGTTGTTTTGAATGCGATCCCAGCCGGCAGTCGCTGTCGGGAGGGCGGCCGCGGCTCCATTCGCGAACGACCATTGCACACATGCGCGCCAACCTCACCGCTCTGCGCCTGAAGCATCAGCGGCGTCCGGCCAGACTTGAGCCCCGCACGAATCTCGCCATGCCTCGACTCTTAGCAGGTCACGGGGTCTTCGGCGATCGCGTTGCTGGGATCGGCGCAATCTCCAGGACAGCACCGAGGACAGCACCGAGCGTGATTTCACGGCATCCCCGTCACACCTCACTCGCACAACCATGCTGTCGGTTTGCGCAACGCGCGTACGTATCGAATGCGCCCGGCAGGAATCAAGCCTCGTACGCCTGACTGCGGTGGCCGCCTGGACCATGCCGGCGGAAGGACCGTTGGGCGTGATGCCTGGCGACACGAGAGGAGCCGGGGCGACCGCGAATCGGCGCAGTTACCCCGAAGGTGACTCGTGCTCGCCGCGAAGTTCTGTAGTTCGGCGTAGCCGAGAGCAAGGGCCTCGTCAGAGTCGAGGGCGTTCTCGGCGTTTCTGGTCCATACGCGGTCGACGGCTTGGAGCCCGAGATAGCGGCGGAGCGCGTCTTCGATGATTTCCGACTCATCGCGCCCGGAAGCCATGGCCGCGGCGGCCGTTTGCCGGAGCACGTCGTGGTCCAGGTAGAGCGTCGTGTTGGTTCTCTCCATCACTTGCATGGGCGCACGCGTTGACCGCAGCGGCCGCGTCAGGCGCGCTCAGGGGCGCCGGATTAGCCCGCTCGTCCGCGCGGCGTGCGCCCTTGATGCACTTCCGGAGGCAGAAGGCGTTTTGCCCCAATGTGCGGTGTGCCCGCGCCTACGATCCGCGAGGGGCGCGACGAGCGGGGCCGATGAGCTGTTCGGTGACGAGACCGAGGACGGGCTGCCGGCCACCGAGGACGATCGAGCGTGCCGACATGATCGCCGGGAGCACAGCTCCTCGCTAACGCACCTGCCACGCCCCGACCGCGCGCTCGAGCAGAGACCCGTACTTCGGCCATTCGCTCGCCAGCGCCGTAGCGACGAGCACGCTTGCAGTGGTACGGCCCTGGACGAAGCAGGCGATCTCACGATAGTGGTGGGCCTTCAGCCGGGTGAAGTAGTCGTCGATCACGCAGGATCCCGTCCCGCCGCGAAACGGGAGGGCGGAAGCATGGGCATCTTCGTGGACCCGGCGGTTTCGTTCCTCGCGGAGGTGGTCGATGCGGGAAGCCGGCCAGTTGCTCATCTGCTCGTTCCCCGTTTTCGGGCCGCCGTTCAGGTAGACGAGAAAGGTGCCGTTCCGATCCTTCAGCACCGTCGAGACTGAATAGGGGTCGCCCGGGATGGGCCGCATCGCCGGCGGGTACCAGAGCACAGAGGTGTGTGACCGTGGGATGAGACGCAGCCAACCGGCAGGCGCGGGCGCGGGCTTGACCCAGGCCAACGAGGTCGGCCCGGACGTATGCGACGCGGAAGCAGCCCCGACCGCACCGGCTGCGACGACGGCCACCGCGACGATGACACCCAGGCGGGCAGGAAGACTTCGAGTGGTCACGGGTCGACCCTCCTTTCGCTCCGTCGGCGGCGTTCTGGAAACCGCACGTCCTGGAGTCGTTGGGGGCGGCGGGCAGGACAGATGCGCCAAGCGTAATCGGCAGGACCGGGCTATGCGAACGGGATCGGTCGTCCCAGCGACGCCGAGGCCGAGTTCGAGTGCCCCCTTCGGTCGACTGTCGAGTGGCAGGGCTAGCCGGTCGGACACTTGCCGTTGGCGTATGACGCGTAGTCGGCGGGCGAAAGGATCCAGCGCCATTTGCCGCCGATCTTGACCGCATGCATGGTCGCGGTCGTGATGCCGTCGTCCGCAGTCACCTTGACGGAGACGGCGGTGGAAGGCGTCGGCTTGCCGGCGATGTCGACGGTGTCGGCGTAGGTCTGCAGCACCTTGATCTTCGACAGGTCGAAGCCCTCGTTGCTCTGGCACGCCATGTAGCGGGCACGGCTGACGACGGCCTGATCCGCGGGATGCAGGGTGTCCCAGAGTGGACCGGCCTGGCCGCGCGAGAACTGAGTCGTGACCTGGCGGACGAAGTCGGAGGCCGACTGGCCCGCTCCGCGAGCCGCCGCCGCTGCTTCCGCAGCCGGCCGCGAAGGCCAGTACGAGCGCCGCCGACCACGGCGAGCCTCGAATCGTGCGAATACCGGGCCTGGTGTTCATTGCAACCGCCCTCCCTGCATGGTCAGGATGACCCGTGACCTCTGGGGCTCCCGGGCGAGCGGCAGGGAGCCGATCACGATCGGCTCGCCGTGCTCCGGGATCAGGAGCGCCGAAGGTCGGGGCGCCCAGCGAGCTGAGCCCGCGCTTGGTCGATGTCCGCGACGGCCAACGCCGTCGCGTGAGCCTCGGCTTCGGTGGCGGTCGACGCCACGACGGTGACCGAGAGCGGGCCGGCGGCCGCGGGAGCGCCGGTCGTCGGGGTCGATCAGATGGTGAAGCCGTCCGCCGGGGCCGAACCGCCGCGTATCGCGGCCGGAGGTCGCGACGCCGCCACCTTCGAGCTCGAGCGTTCCGGCAAGGCGGCCCGACTGCGCGAGTCCGCGATGTCCACCCGCCAGGGGCCGCCTTCCGGCGGTGTGCCCCAGAAGGCGATGTCGCCGCCGAGGTCGACGAGCGCTCCGGTCAGCCCGGCCAGGCTGCGCGCATGGCGCCGAGCGCACGCGTCGCGGCGAAGCCCTTTCCGATGCCGCCGAGATCGACGCGCTGCGCCCTCTTCGAGGCGCGCAGTACCGGCTTGTTGAGTCGACATCGATTCGCGAGCCGGCGCGCCAGCCCGCGATCGGCGGTCGCTTCCCGCTCGCCGAGCAGCTCGAACGAGCGGTCGTAGCCGGCGGCGGCGAGGGCGGGGAGAATCGTCGGGTCGAACCGTCCGTCGGTGTCGGTTCGGCGCGAGGATCGCAGCCAGCAGTGCCTCGACGAGCCGCTCGTCGACCTGTGACCCAGGAGCCGCCGGCGCGGTTGAGCCGCGAGAGGTCGCTCTGCGGGTCGAAACGCGAGAGCGCCCGCTCACAGGCCGTCACCTCTCGCCGTGCCGCTGCAAGCGCCCGGCAGCCGGCTCTGCGTCGGCTGCCGTCGCGCTGACCGCGATCGGCGCAAGTCGTGCCCATCGCGCGAAACGCCTCGGGCGCAGTTCGCACGTCATGACGGAACCTTCGTCCGCTCGTGGCCGAGCGGTGCCTCCGCGATCAGGGAGACAACCGGCGGCGTGTGGCGCGAGGCGCCTGCGTGGGCGGGCGCGCGGCATCAGGATCCGGGCGTAGACGAGCCAGACGACCGGCGCGAGGCAGATGCCGGCGAAGATCAGGCCGCGGTTGCCGGTGAGGTCGCTGCCGACGTTGAGGCGTGATAGAGGCCGATCGCGAATGCCCCGAAGCTCGCGTAGTGCATCAGCCGCCAGCGGCGCTGGCCGATGCGCCGGCGGACGTGGAAGGAGCTGGCGAGCAGGAGCACGAGCCAGCCGGTGACGATTCCCGCGGCGACCGGAACGGGCCGCCACGGCGCCGCGCCGGGGACGAGGACGCCGACGAGCCCGAAGTGGATCGTCGGGTCGAGCGTGAGCGCGCCCATGTGGAGGACGACCATCCCGAAGGCGGTCCACATCAGGGTCTGGTGCCAGCCGAGCAGCATCTTGCCGCGGCGTCCGCCGAGGATCCTCGTGCTCAGCGCGAGGCCGAGCACGACAGAGATCGTGAGCAGCCCGAAGGCGACGAGACCGGCGGCGCGCGCGACCAGCCAGGCAACCGGAACGGCGGAGCTCTGGACGGCGATCATCCGGCCGGTACCGGCGAGGTCCGCGTCGTCGCGTGCGAGGCCGAGGCGCCGCCCTGGACGACGACGAGCTGGCTCTTGCCGTTCTTGCCCTTGACGACGACCGCGGTCGGGATGTTCGTCGGGCTCGACGCCGGCTGCGGCCGCGTCCAGGCGAGCACGGCGAGCACGGCGAAGAGCGCCCAGGTCGCGAAGATCGTTGCCCAGATATTGCGCATCTCAGTCTCCCGGCTCGACGCGCGCCGGACGAGCGGTGGCGGCGGGCGTGATCGTCTGGCCGACCTGCGGCGTCGTCGGAGCCGCGGGGACGTGTCTGCCAGGCCGGCGACGGCGCAGCGCCCCCGTCAGGACCGTCGCCGCGAGCGCCGCCGCGAGTGCGAACAGCGAGCGCCGGCTCGGCGCCTCCGTGCTCGCGCCGATGGTGGCGGTCGAGGTCATGAACCGAATCGTCGTCGGGAACGAGCGCGCGCCGAATCGGTGGCATCCGCATCTCGGGTGCGGCTTTCCGCAAGCACGCGAGCGGTCGCCGCACTGCGGCTTTCCCGAGCACGAGTCGGGGTGTCCACCGACGCGGCACGGCCGGCCTCGCTTTGCTGTGATCATGGATCCTTCCGTGGTCGTCGTCGGCAACGGTGTCTCCGGGTTATGCGTGCGCCGCCCGGCTCGCGGAGCGGGGTACCGCGTGACGATGATCGGGCCGGGCCTGCCGCACGACCGGCCGCCGCTCTCCAAGCGCTCGCTCGCTGACCGGTCGCGTTCCGCTGCTCGCCGACGCAGCCCAGCTCGTCGAGCGCGGGATCGACCACATCGACGGCGTCGTGACCGCCTGTGACCTCGGCCGCGCGCCGACTCGTGGTCAGCCCGTCGGGCGGCGGCAGCGCGCTCGAGCATCGAGGCGCCCACGCTCGTCTGGGCGACCGGCTGCGCTACCCGCAGCCGCCGATTCCGGGCTTCGAGCAGGCCGAGGAGAACGCCACCGGCGCGGGGCTCATCGTCCCTCGAACCGAAGCTTCGAGCGCTCCCGGGCGGCGCGTCGTCGTCGTCGGCGCCGGGCTGATCGGCACCGAGACCGCCGCGACCCTCGCCGCCGCAACACGACGTGACGCTCCTCGACATGCTCGACCGGCCGCTTGCCCGCTTGCTCCCGCGCTGTCCGAGGCCGCCCTCGAAGCGCTCGACTGGCTCGGCGTCCGCTTCCTCGGCTCGTGCAAGATCGAGTCGGCGACCGTCGATGCCGCCGGGCACCGTCGTCCACACCTCGACGCACGGCGACATCGCCTGCGACGTTCTCGTCTCGGCCGCCGGCTTCCGCTCGAGCCTCCTGCCCGAGCTCGCCGGCCCCGATCCGAGAACGCTCACGCTCGCGGCCGACGAGCAGCTTCGCGTGCTCGGCCACGACGGCCTCTGGGCCTGCGGCGACTGTGTCTCGTTCCCGCATCCGCGCTGGGGCCGAATCGCCATCCCGCACTGGGATCACGCCCTGTGGAGCGGCCGCCACGTCGCCGAGGCGATCCTCGGCTCGACGTCGCCTTACGTGCGCGAGCCGTACTTCTTCAGCGACATCGGCAGCCTGCGCATCCAGCAGGTCGGCGTCGCCGACGCCGCCGTCGAGTGGTCGGAGGACGGCGGGCTTGCGTCGGACTCGACCCGGCAGGCGCGCCCGCCTGCGTGGTTCTGCTCAACGCGCCGGCACGGCTGCGCGAGGCGCGCGAGCTTCTCGCAGGCGCGGCCGGACAGCCCGTCACCATCCAATCGTAGGAGGCACCTCATGTCCGTACGCCTGATCGTCGACCCCGACACCTGCATCGGCTCGGCCGAATGCGTGGCGCTCGACCCCGAGGCCATCGAGCTCGACGAGGCGGGACTCGCCCGCGTCCTCGTGCTCGAGCTCGACGAGGAGCGTGCCGCGAGCATCTGCAACGCCTGCCCCGTCGGGGCGCTGAGCGTCGCCGACTTCGTCACGAACGCCTAGTCGTCCTTGCCTTCTCCCCGGACCGGACCGGTCGTGCGCTGGATGACGCCCGGGGGAGCAGGGCGAAGCCCCTGCGCCGGGAGCCGCGCGATCGGCGCCGAGCTTGCCGACCGGGTCGTTGCCCGAGGATGCGCGGTTCAGCAGCACGACGTTCAGCACGACCGCCGCGACGGCCGCGGCGAGCACGGCGATCATCGCGAGCCGGCTCATGCGGTCAACGGTAGCTCGGGCGAGCAGCGTCGATGGACAGGGTTTGCGCCGTCGAATCGCCAAGATTCGGGAAAGTCCTGACGCCGGAGCGAGGGCCGGGAGCGACGATGTGACCATGAGAGTCCTGATCGTCGAGGACGAGGACGACGATCGCCGTACCGCTGGCCGAGGGGCTCGGGCGGGAAGGCTTCGACGTCGCCCGAGCCGCGACCGGTGCCGAGGCGCTCGCGGCGGCCGAGCCCGACATCGTCCTGCTCGACCTGCGGCTTCCGGACATGGACGGGCTCGACGTCTGCCGGCGGCTGCGCGAGCGCTCGCATGTGCCGATCATCATCGTCACCGCGCGTGGCGAGGAAGCGGACCGGGTCGTCGGGCTCGAGCTCGGCGCCGACGACTACGTCGTCAAGCCGTTCGGGCTGCGCGAGCTGATCGCCCGCATCCGTGCCGTCACCAGGCGGTCGGACGAGCCCGCCCGCGCACGCTGCGCCGCTGCGGGTCGGGGGCCTCGAGGTCGACGAGCGGGCGCGGCGCGCGTTCGCTCGACGGCGCCGAGCTCGAGCTGACGCCGATGGAGTTCGAGCTGCTCGCGGCGCTCGCCCGCGACCCGGGCGCGGCGGTCAGCCGCCGCCGGCTGCTCGAGGAGGTCTGGGGCACGAGCTGGAGCGGCTCGTCGAAGACGATCGACGTCCACGTCGCGGCGCTCCGGCGCAAGCTCGGCGACCCCGGCTGGATCGAGACGGTCCGCGGCATCGGTTTCCGCCTCCGGTCGGCGTGACCCGCAGGCTCGTCCTCGGCTACCTCGGGCTGACGCTCTTCGTGCTGCTCGTCCTCGAGGTGCCGCTCGGGATCCAGAACGGCCGGACCGAGCGCGGCAACCTCGAGGCGAAGGTTGCAGCACGACGCGACGAACCTCGCCTCGATCGCGCAGGACGCGCTCGAGATCGGGTCGAAGGCGCAGCTCAAGGCGGTCGCCGCGATCGCCTACCGCTACAGCAGCACACCGGCGGGCGGGTGCTCGTCGTCGGGCGAAACGGGGTCGCCGTCGTCGACACGCGGCCCGACCGGCAGCGCGCGCGAGGGGTTCGCCTCGCGACCCGAGATCGCCGCGGCGTTGCGCGGGCGGGTCGCGCAGGGCGTCCGCCACTCCTCCACCCTCCACGAGAACCTGCTCTACGTCGCCGTGCCGGTCGCGGCGGGCGGGGTCGTCCGACGGCGCCGTGCGGATCACCTACCCGACGTCGGCCGTCGACGCGCGCATCACCCGCTACTGGCTGATCCTGCTCGCGATCGCGCGTCGTCGTGCTGACGCTTGCGGCGGCGGTCGGCACGGCGCTCGCCGCCTTCGTGATCCGTCCGCTGCGGAGTCTCGAGCGGGCGGCCGCCGCCGTCGGGGAAGGCGATCTCGACGCCCGGGCAGCCGAGGACGACGGGCCACCGGAGGTGCGCTCGCTCGCGGCCGTCTTCAACCAGACGGTCGCCCGGCTGGAGCAGCTGCTTCGCTCGCAGAACGAGTTCGTCGCCGACGCGTCCCATCAGCTGCGGACGCCGCTTGACCGCGCTCCGCCTCCGGCTCGAGAACCTCGAGCACGGCCTCGCCGATGCCGAGCGCGCGTGATCTCGAGGGATCGCTCGAGGAGGTCGAGCGCCTGGCGCGCCTCGTCGATGCGCTGCTCGTCCTGGCGCGGGTCGACGCAGCGGCCGGACAGGCCGCCCGGTGGATCGACTTCGCGCGCTCGTGACGCGAGCGGGTCGGCGGCCTGGGCGGCCGCGGGCAACCGACCTCGGGGTCCGGCTCATCGATGAAGGAGCCGCCGGCGGTAGCAGTGCGGGCGTCGGACCGACGGCCTGCGCCAGGTGGTCGACAACCTGATCGAGAACGCACTGGAAGCGTCGCTCGCGGGAGGGCACGGTGACAGTGACCGCCGCCGCCAGCGAGCTCCGTGTTCGCGACGAGGGTGCCGGGCTCTCGGCCGATCAGCGTGAGCGGGCGTTCGACCGTTTCTGGCGGGCGCGGGCGGGCGGCGGCTCGGGCCTCGGGCTGGCGATCGTCCGGCGCCTGGTCGAGGCCGACGGCGGCGACGTGAAGCTGGTGCCGGCGCCCGGCCACGGTCTCGTGGCCGTCGTCCGGCTCCGCGAGGCACCCGGCCGGTAGCGCCGCTCCGCGGCATCGCGACCATCTCAGAGGGCGAACCGCTCGACATGGAGCTGGCGGCCGGGGACGGCGGTCTCGCGCAGGTTGGGCACGATGTGGTCGACGAGGCCGGGGGGACCGCAGACGTACACGTCGCGCTCGGCGATGTCGGGGACGAGCTTGTTCGAGGTGGGCCGGCGAGAGCAGGTCGCGTGCCGTGGGCACTCTGGTGGTCGCCGACGACGTACTCGATCCGCGCTCTGCGTGTGGACGCGATCCGGTCGAGCTCGTCGCCGAAGACGATGTCCGCGCTCGAGGCGACACGGTAGAGGACGACGAGGTCGCCGCTCATCCGCTCGAGGAGCGCCCGCACCGGTGTGATCCCGATCCCGCCGGCGATCAGGAGCGCCTTCGATCGGACCCTGCTCTCGGCTGTGAAGACCCCGAACGGGCCCTCAGCGAAGACGCGGGTGCCGACCGGGATCTGCCCGAGCTTCGAGCTGTGGTCGCCGAGGCCCTTGACGGTGATCCGGAACGAGTCGCCGCGCGGCGCCTCGGAGAGCGAGAAGGGATGCTTCGTGTACCAGAACCCTCGGCGTGAGGAAGCGCCAGAAGAAGAACTGGCCCGCCTCGGCGCCGAGGCGATCGAGCCCGCGGCCGCCGATCCGTAGCGAGACGACTCCGGGCGCTTCCTCGATCACCTCGGCGACCCGGAGGTCGTGGCGCGCGGCTCGCACGAGCGGCCGCGCGAGGCGGTAGTAGAGGACGAGCGCGAGCGCGAGCGCGAACAGGCTGCGCCAGTAGTCGGCCGCGACCCGGTCGATCACGAGCTCGTTGCCGGCCGGGATCATGTGGAACCAGGAGAGCGCGATTCCCGCGTACGCGGTGAAGTGGATCGCGTACCACCATTCGTACGAGAGCTTGCGGCGCACGATGACGACCGAGGTCACGACCACCGCGAGCAGAAGCGCCGTGCCGACGGTGGCGGTGATCATGCCGGGGTAGGGAGAGGTGGCCGTGGCCGTGAGCGCTCCCGAGAACCCGCCGCTGCCGCCGATCTTCGCGGCGCCTGGCTGGGGAAGGGTCAGCCAGTTCCAGTACTCACGGAAGAACGTGTTCCGGTCCTGCCTGGCGTAGCCCCAGACCGAGAAGACGACGTGCGCCACGACGAGGCCGATCACGGCGTGGCCGTTCCGGCGGTGCCAGATGGTCAGGCGGTCGAACCCGACGAGACGCTCGAGGAACGGCAGCCGTGCGAGCAGGAGCACCTCGATCAGCGCCAGGTATCCGGCGAGAAGGGCGCTGAGGCGGCCGAGGCCGATCACCGCGCGGTGAGGCTGTGCCAGTGGTAGCCGAGGCCGTCGGCTCCTCCTCCGCCCCAGATGAGGAGGATGCCGACGGCGTTCCCGGCGAGGACTACCCAGAGCGCGAGCCCGACCCAGCGCCGCCGCGCGGCGTGCGAGGGCGTGACCTCTGCGCGTGACGGTGCTGGGAAGGGCGCCGCGCCGGCAGTCATCAGTCGTCCAGACCGAGGGCGCGGATCTGGATTGCTGCGCCTGCGCTCGGGAGGGCAGCTGCCGATGCTGCCGTGTGCGACCTTGCCGCCGCCGAGCCCGGCGGCTCCGGCGTCGTCCGAGCCGAGCTCGCTCTCGCCGCCGCTCCCGTCGTCGAGACCGGCCGCGCGGACCAGTGCCTTGGCGTTCGCGCTCGGCGGAGCGCTGCCGATCGTGCCGCGCATCTTGGCGACGAGGATCGCCGGGTGAGGCAATGCTCGCTTCGAAACCGCTGCGGCCGCGCTCTGCCCGAAGACGCCTGCAGCGACGACCAGGGCCGCGAACGCGACGACGGTGAGCCATCTCATTGTCGTACCTCCTGTGAGTTGATGCCGCATCATCGATGCCTAGGCGTGTGCCTTGAGCAGCGCCGACTGCAGCGACTGGATGAACGCCTGGCTCGTGTAGGTCGCGCCGGAGACCATCTGGATCTTCGCGCTCTGCGCGCCCAGGAACTCCTGCCGCAGGATCGGAAGCGCCTGCGACATGATGAATTGCGAGCGCGAGGTGTGGTAGGTGTAGCCGCCGCCGAGGTCGCTGAACCTCCGCGTCACCTTCGTACCCGCCGTCGACGTCTGTTGCGTGACGCTGACGGTCACCGAGCCCCACTGCCTCGCGGGCACGGCGGGACCCATGAACTTGGCGCTCTTCGTGCTCGCGGCCTGCCGGGAGCTCGAGACCGCTGCGGCGGCGGCGCCGGCCTCGACCACCGGGAGCGCCAGCATCGCGCTACCGGCGACGAGGACGAGGGCACGGTGTGGACGGATCAGCTTCATGATGGAAGACCTCCTCGTAGGGTGTCTCCCAACCTAGGCCGGCCCTCCTCAAGGGCGGGCGAACAAACAGCCAAGATTCGACCTGAAATCGCCAAGGATCGGCCTGGCGCTCTGAGCCATCCGCCGGCCGAGCAGCGCGGCTGCCCCTGATCGCTCAGCACGCTGACGTCGGGCGCTTCGCCGACTCACTTGACGCAGGCTCTACTTCAACGCGGTGACAGTTGTGTGGTTGGGGGACGATCCATCACCGACGGCGTTCGAGCTCCTGCGCGAGCTGCTCGTTACAAGCTCCGGCTTCGAAATCGTCAGGGCGGCGATCTCTGAACGTTTTGGGCGTCAGCCGACTTGCTCGGCCAGCCCGATGAGAATGCCCTCGGGGCCTCGGACGTAGCAGAGCCGATACACGTCTTGGTACTGAACCACCTCGTCGACGACCTTCGCGCCGTGCTCGTGGAGCCGGGCCAGCGTATCGTCGAGGTCGTCCACGGCGAACATGACGCGGAGGTAGCCGAGAGCGTTCACCGGGGCGTTCCGGTGATCGGCGACCACAGGCGGCGTGAGATAGCGCGAGAGCTCGATCGCGCCGTGGCCGTCCGGCGTGCGCATCATGGCGATCTCGACGCGCTGGCCGCGCAGTCCGGTGACGCGCCCTGACCAGTCTCCTTCGATCATGGCTCGCCCCTCGAGCTCGAGGCCCAGCTCGGCGAAAAATGCGATAGCGGCATCGAGCGATTCCACGACGATGCCGACGTTGTCCATCCGTTGAAGCGCCACGCGGCCATTCTTGCGGACGCGAAGGATGCGGGCCGCGCCGTTCCTAGAAGGGCGGTTCACGTGTGTCACGAGGCTGTCGAGGTACTCCACGGGGCGGAACGACATACGGGAGGCCCGCCTCGGCGAGCCTCCCGCGATGCTTCACTGACGGCCGAAAGGTTCAGCAGCCGAGCGTGGCCTTCATGTTGTTCGCCTGCGTTGTGAGCGACGCCGCCTGCGCTGAGCTGACCAGTCTCGGTGTGAAGGTCCGCACCTCCGCCTCGAAGAGGGAGAGCGTCTGACAGGTCATCCCCGTGCGACCGTGCGCAAGAAGCGACTGTGCTCTTGCCAGCGTGGCGGCCAGGACGTTGCCGGGGCCGACGCCGGTAGCCGCTGCGAGCAAGTTCGCGAGCTGCTCGCTGACGCTCGAGTACGTGATCGAAACCACGCCATTCGAACCATACGGGCGGTCGCTCAGCCCGTTCAAGGTGCCCGTCGCCGACGGAGCAGCGTAGTTCGTGCCGCCGCCGCCCCCACCGGCGCCGCTGTGGCGCTGGCAATGGTACGCGGTGTCGGCACACGTTGCATTCACCCCAGCGCCGCCGCCGCGATAGCCGCCTCCCCCAGCACCGGGGTCGATTGCGAGACCGCAGAAGCACGGCGGCCCGTCGACGCCGGTCGACGTCGGGCCGGCCCCGGCTGCGCCACCGGCGCCGCTCACGGCACCGTCACATCCACCACCCGGCTGACCGGCGGCACCGGCATCACCACCCGTACCGGCCGACACGAGCGCAGGCGGGCAAGAACCAGCAACTCCGGAGCCGCCGCCTCCGGCCGCGACCAACAACGCCGTACCGCCTTCGACAGCCACGGCGGACGCACCGCCACCGCCTCCGGCGACACTCGCCCCGCCACCGCCGAACGCGTGCATGCCGCTCTGGAACGAAGCGCCGTCCTGGGCGACGGTCACGTCGAGAATGCTGCCGCCCGCCACCGCGATCGACCCGCTGACGAAACCGCCCGAACCTCCCGAGGCTGCATCGACGCCGCCGTGACCGCCCCACGCCTGGATCGTCGCGCTACCGACATCCGCCGGCACCGTCCAGGACTGCAGCGCACCCGTGTAACTGAACGTGCACGTCGTCTGACCTGCGGTCGCATCGAAGACGCAGGCAGCTGGTGACGCACCCGATGCACCAACTTGCAGAAACGACACACCACCCACCACCGCGATCAGCAGGCCCAGGCGAAAACGACCGAATCGAGTCCGTGCTCCACGCATGACTCTCCCTTCCGTTCGTAGACAACAACCCGTGCTCGCAGATCGGCTCAGCAGAAGTTCGAACCTGCGCCGAGGGTCAAGCGGCCGCAACGTGCCCCACCACGGGCGCTCCACCCAGACCCACGATGCTTCGGATACGTGCTCGGGGCACAAGCCCATCGGGTGTGCGTGGCAAGTCGTGCGGCTAGGCCGAGGCGTGAATCCGCCGGGGCGCGGGACCCTGAGCAGCCGAGCTGGGAGGGCGCGCCTGGGGGAAGGGTCAGGTCGCGCCCTCCCATTCAAGGTACTCCCGGCCCGGCGGTCGACGGCGACTCGGTGAGGCCTGACCCGGCTCCCGCATCAGCGAGTCGCACCCGTTCCGATACCGCCTGGCGGCGCACCGGCGGATTACCCGACGAGCTCAGCCTCGCGACGGGGTCAGGGAGCTCCTGTACGTTTTCCAGGCCTCGACGGTGGCGGGAGCTGAGAGCCCGAGGTCGCGCAGTCGAACGCAGATCTCGACGAGAGCGCTGCAGGCAAGCTCGGGGTCGTCCTTGCGGCTCCCCGGGAGCTTCGCCAGGACGGAGCCGTCCACCGCGTTGTGGTCGTAGTCCGTCGCGTTGATGTCGAGGCGGTTGATCTCGCCGCCCACGTTCCACGCGTCGACCGGGCGCGGCCCCTGCCAGGACGCCACGGTTTGTCGAGCTCGCGGTAGCAGGGCGTCAACTCCACGCAGAAGCTGAGATCTGCGCTCTCGACGGCGCCGGAAAGGAAAGGCCTCGGGCGGCGCGTTGTAGGTGACGACCTTGATGCCGGGACACTCCCAGCTTTGCCCGTCCCGTGCCGTCAGCGAATCCCGCAGCGTGAAGAGATGCTCCTCGGCGCGTGCGACCGTCGACAACAGGCGTTGACGCTCCTCTGGGCCGACCACCCCGAAGACGAATCCGAGGTAAGCCGGCTTCGTTCTGCTCACCAGCTCCGAGGGCACGGACGGCAACGATATGCGCCGCGGTCGATTGAAACAAGCCCGAGCCGTGAGCGCGGCGAGCGCGGTGGCTCGGGCCGGCCCGAAACGGCGCGTGCGTCCGTTTTCCCTGCGGTCTTCCGGGAATAATAATGGTGGAAATGGATGATCCGGCGGATGAAGCCGGCAGGTGCCCTACCTGCGGCGAGCTCGTCACACCCGACGAGCGCTTCGGAAGCGCATGGTTGGAGGAGCCGACGCTCGGCGTCAAGGAGGAGACTGCCACCTGTTTGACGTGCCGGACCGAGCTCTTCCGTGTGCCGGGCGCAAGACGGTGGATGATCCGGTCGTACGGGCGGCCGATTCGCTGACAGAGGCGGAGAACACCCTGCTAGGGTGATGAGCTCGCACCGCAAGAGCCGCGAGTGCGAGCGCAGGTGCAGGAGCAAGAGCAGCCGCAAGGCAAGACAGATCGGGGGCGACAATCGCGCGCCCCACACGAGCTGCACCGCATCGCGTTCCTCAAGCACCGGGACGCCCGTCGTCCCGCAGTGTTGAGGAGGAACGAGATGAACGAGACCCAGCAGCCTTCAATTCAAACCCAGCAGCCTTCAATTCAAACCGAAACGGCGAGAGCCGACTCGGCTGAGGCGTCCCGCAGCTTCGACGTGCACCTGCTGCTTCTGGACGGCAAGGGCGTCGACACGACGGGCACGTTCACGGGGCCTCTGCCGGCGGCCGACGACATGATCGACGTCCGCTGCAGGAGCAGGCGAATCCATCTCGCTCGCGTGACCCACCTCGATCCTCCCGGCCGCTTTCCGATCTGGGCCGCCGAGATCGAGACCTCCGCAACCGCTCGGTAGCACCTCAACCGGGTAAGCGTCCGCGCGCGATCTCAGCCGTGGTCTCGTCAGGCCGTGCCGTACGATCACGGCCGTGAGCTGCGGGTGCGCCATCGCGACCATGCCCGTACCGGGCGGCACACCCGGCGCGTAGGCCGGTCCTCTGCAGCTCATGTGGCCGGCGCTCAGGCGAATCGCCCCGTACCTCATGCTCGCCGTTCTGCCCGTCGCCGCCTTGATCACGGAGGCAGTCGTCGCACACCGGACAGGCGACCTCGGCCCTGACTTTCGTTACGAGCTGTATCCGGAGGCCAGGCTCATCCTTCACGGCGTCAATCCCTTTCCGCCGCAGCATGCCGACCTCTCGCTCGGAGGGAATCGTGTGTTCCCGGTGCCGGGAGCGCTCCTCTTCGCCCCGCTCACCGCCCTGCCCGCCTCGCTCGCGGCAGACGTCCTCGCGGCGGTGTTGGTGGCGGTGATCGCGCTCGCCGCCTGGGTGCTCGGAGTCCGGGACTGGCGGGTGTACGGCGTCGTCGGCCTCTGGCCGGCGACGCTCGCAGCGATGCAGACGGGCAACCTCATTGCCCCGCTCACGCTGCTCGTCGCCCTTGCGTGGCGCTATCGGGCGCGGCGTTACCTTCCGGGGATCGCCATCGGGCTCGCAATCGCACTCAAGCTCTTTCTCTGGCCGCTGCTCGTCTGGCTCGTGGCGATTCGAAGCTATCGCTCCGCCATCCTCGGAGCCGCGCTCGGGGTTGGCGGCGGACTGCTCCTCGTCCTACCGTTCACGAGCCTGGCCCACTACCTGAGCCTCTTGGACGGTCTCTCCCGGATCTCCGGGCCCCAGAGCCTCAATCTCGTCGGCCTGCTCACCCAGGCGCATCTGCTCTCGTTCCGGGGCGCCGAGATCGCGGCCTCCAGCGCCGGTCTGATCGTGCTGGCACTCGCGTACGCGCGGAGATCGTTTCCCCTCGCGCTCGCAACGGCGCTTCTGATCTCACCGATCGTCTGGAACAACTACTACGTGCTCCTGCTCGTGCCGCTCGCGATCTCTTCGCGGAGCCTCTCGCCGGCGTGGTTCGTGCCGCTGGCGCTCTGGGTGGTTCCGGGGAACGGCACCGACGTCCGACTCTGGCACGTCGTCGTCTCCCTCGCCGTTCTCGCGTGCGTCACCGTTCATGTCGAATGGGGCCCGCGCAGTCGCGGACGCAGGGCCACGGTTGCGAAGCCCGCGGACGTGAGGAGTGTCGCGTCCTAGCCGAAGGCGACCGTCCCCGGGCCCGAGATCGAGCCGTACTGCGCGAGCAGGGGCGCGCTGTCGCTCATGTTGCACTGGCCCTTGTGGGGGCCGCTCTTGTAGAAGGGGCCGATCCCGCCGAAGCTGATCGTGATCATCACCTTCCCCTTGATCCCCTTGTACAGGCCGGTTCCGTTGAAGAGGGTGACGGGGCCGGTGCCCGTGAACCGGAACGAGCATGTCGCCCTGTCGACGCTCGGCCGGGCGTGGTTCGTCTTCGCGTTCAGCGTGGTCGAGTCGACCTCGAAGGTTCCATGCTGAAGGGTGATCCTGACGTAGTTGCCGTTGCTGTCGGTCTTCCCGTTCCTGTCGATCGAGAGCGTCTTGCCGTAGTCGCCGATGGCGCCGGTGATGACGATCGAGCCGGCCGGCCCGTTGCCGCCGGTGGCGTGGATGTAGACAGGGCCTCCGGCCGGCATCGTAGCCCTCGCTGACCCGAGAGCCGAGCCTCCGCCGAGGACGACCGCGAGGATGACGATCGTCGTTGTTGCGCCCAGAAACCGCATTCGAATGACCTCCGAGTAGTGAGAAACCGGTGTGGCACGCGAGTCTAGGGCGCCCCTCGAGGCCACGCAAACGGAACAGGCGGGCGTCCCGCCCGGCGCCGCCTCCGCGAGGCAAGGGTCAGCCGCGAGCCCCGCGAATGCCGCCCGGCGCGGCCGCAGCGCCGGCCTGCGATCTCCGCCCGGGATGCCGCACACGGATGCCGCGACCGGTGTTTGGGCGAGGGCGATCTGCGCTATCCAAGCGCTGACGGGCTCCGTCGTCCCGCGATCGTTGTGGCCGGGTTTCTGGCGCTTCCCCGGTCACCGCGATGAAGAGCGCCCACTCGCGGCACGGCGGAGCCCTCGTCGTTTGCCGGTCGGCGGGCTCAGTGGGCTGCGGTCGGACCTCTCGAGCGGCGCGGGTGAGGTGGCCGGAAGTCGGCTTCCGGCTCTCATACGCCGGCGGCACGGGACCGCCGAGCCGGGAAGGAGCGACCCGGACCGCCCCCACTGGAGGCCCGGGCCGCTTCGATCAGACGCCGGGCGCGCCGATCGGTTTGTGCGAACCGTCGGCGCGACCGTGCCCGGCTTCGTGGCATGATCGCCGTGGATGGCGGGAGGCCACTCGTCGCTCGATCGTGACGACGCGGTCGCGCGGGACCGCCGCGACCCGCTCGCGCTGTTTCGTGACCGGTTTGCGATCCCCGACCCCGGGCTCGTGTACCTCGACGGGAACTCGCTCGGCCGGCTGCCACGGGCCACGCTCGAGCGGATCGCGGGCGTCGTCGCACAGGAGTGGGGCGAGCGTCTGATCCGGGGCTGGTGGGAGAGCTGGCTCGAGCTGCCCTGCCGGGTCGGCGATCTCATCGGTGAGCTCGTCGGGGCGGCCCCGGGCCAGCTGATCGTCGCCGACTCGACGACCGTCTGCCTCTACAAGCTCGCCTCGGCCGCGCTCGACCTCGACCCCGCCCGCACCGAGATCGTGGTCACCCCCGACGAGTTCCCGACCGACCGCTATGTCCTCGAGGGCCTCGCGGCCGCCCGCGGCCTCGAGCTCCACTGGCTCGAGGCCGATCCCGTTCTCGGCCCCTCCCCGAGCGATCTCGCCGCGGCGCTCGGCCCGCGCACGGCGCTCGTCGTCCTCTCGCACGTCAACTACCGCTCCGCCGCGGTCGCTCCGCTCGACGAGCTGACCGCGCTCGTGCACGACGCCGGCGCCCTCGTCGTGTGGGACCTGTGCCACAGCGCCGGCACACTGCCGGTCGGGCTCGACGCAGCGGCTGCCGACCTCGCCGTCGGCTGTACCTACAAGTACCTGAACGGGGGCCCCGGCTCGCCGGCGTTCATCTACGTCCGGCGCGCCCTCCAGGCGCGGCTCCGCCAGCCGATCTGGGGCTGGTTCGGGCGACGCGACCAGTTCCTGATGGAGCCCGGCTACCACCCTGCGGGCGGCATGGCGTCCTGGCTCTCTGGGACGCCGAACGTCCTCGGCCTGAGCGCGGTCGAGGAAGGCGCGCGGCTCGCAGTGGAGGCGGGGCTCCCGGCGCTCTGCGCGAAGGCGCGCGCGCTCACCGGGTATGCGATCGAGCTCCACGACGCGCGGCTCGCGCCGCTCGGATTCACGCTCGGGAGCCCGCGCGACCCGAGCCGGCGCGGGGCGCATGTCTCCGTCTGCCGCACCGACGCACGGGCGCTGAGCGACGCGCTCGCCGCGGAGGGGGTGATCACGGACTTTCGCATGCCCGATGCGATCAGGCTCGGCTGCTCACCGCTCACGACGAGCTTTGCCGACGTCTGGACCGGCGTCGACCGTCTCTGCGCGCTCGCCGCGGCCTGAGCTCGCTCAGGCGTCGCCGGAGCTGCTCTCGGGCCGCCACAACCTGCCCGCGCGCCGGAGGCCGCCGATCGTGACCTCCCGCCCTCCGGTGAGCCCCGACGGGCGGAAGATCAGCACGAGCGCCATCACGATGCCGAGCGCGACCAGCCGTGAGCCGGTCGGCAGGTGGAAGTAGACGCCGACATGGATGCCCTGCTCCGCCTCGTTGAGGAACGAGTTGAGGCCGCTGATGAGCAAGGCGCCGAACACGGCGCCCCAGATGCTCTGCATGCCGCCGATGACGAGCATCGCGAGTGTCGTGAACGTCAGGTCGAGGTAGACCTGGTCGACCGTGATCGAGCCCAGCTCGTGGACGAGCAGGCCGCCGGCAAAGCCGGCCAGCGCGCCGCTGATCACGAACGCGACGAGCCGCTCGCGGTGGACGTGGATCCCCGACGCCTCCGCCGCCTGCGGATCCTCGCGCGTCGCCCTCAGCCGCCGCCCGAACCGGCTCCGCTGGTAGGCGAAGGCGACGACGATCGCGATCATCGCCCCGAATGCCAGCGTCCAGGTGCCGCTCTCGGGCACGAGCGCGAGCGCGGTCACGCCGGGCCCGATCCGCTCCCAGTAGCTGATCACGTTGGCGGTGATCCCGAGCACGGCAAATGTTGCGATGCCCGCGGGCAGGCCGGAAAGCCGCATGAGCGCGACGCCGGTGAGCAGCGCGAAGACCGCACCCGCTGCGGCCGCGAGCGCAAGCGAGGGCACCGTCGAGACGTGCGTGTGGCGAAGCACCGGGAACATCTGCGGCAGCACGAAGTTCTTCTGCTCGGCCCCGAGCGTCAGGATCCCGGACAGGTAGGCCCCGATCGCGACGAAGCTCATGTGGCCGAACGAGAGGACGCCCGAGTTGCCGATGAAGACATAGAGCGCGACGACGATCGCCGTATTGACGAGCGCGTCGTTGAACTCGAGCTGGCGGACGGGGCCGACATGCGATCCGAGCACGGCGACGACGAGCACCAGGGCCGCCGGCGCCGCGACGACGACCAGGGAGTCGAGCCGGCCTCTCATACGCGCTCCGCGCTCAGGGCGCGCCGGCTCGCGAACAGCCCGCCCGGCCGGACGAGCAGCACGACGATCACGAGGCCGTAGACGACCGAGGGCAGGTAGACGCCGCTCGACGAGGGCAGCTCGTCGCCGAAGAACGCAGTGGCAAAGCCGATCGTGAACCCGCCCGCCGTGGCGGTCGAGAGCTTGTCGAGCCCGCCGACGACGACGCCGATCAGCGCGAAGATCGTCACCTGCACCCCGAAGTCCGGCGTCACGAGCGGCGACTGCACGGTGAGGAGGACCGAGACCGCGGCCGCGAGCGCGCCCGAGATCGCGAACGAGAACGCGATCACCCGGTTGGCCCGCACGCCGAGCAGGCGGGCGGTGCGGAAGTCGGCGGCGGCGGCGCGGATCTGCAGGCCGACCGTCGTCCGGTTGAGGAAGATCGTCAGACCGACGAGAAGCACGGCGCCGACGATCACGGCGACGATCGCGATCCAGCGGATGCGCAGCGTCCCGATCGCGATCGCGTTGTTCAGGCCGCCGAGGGTTCCGATCGTGCTGCCACGGGAGCCGAAGGCGAGCAGATAGACGTTCTGCAGCAGGAAGCTGATCGCGAAGCTGGCCACGAGCATCGTCGCCGGCGAGGCGCCGCGCAGCGGCCGGAACGCCACCCGCTCCAGCACGAGCGCGAGCGCGATCACGACTGCGAAGCAGGCGACGATCGCGACGAAGGCGGTCTGGCCGCTCAGGAAGGCGAGCGTGTACGCGCCGGCCGTGATCAGCTCGCCGTAGGCGAGGTTCACGAGCCGCATCACGCCGAAGACGAGCCCGATCCCGACCGCGACGACGCCGTACACGGCGCCCAGGGCGATGCCGTCGATCAGCGACTGCAGGAACGAGCTCATGACAGGTAGGCGTGGCTGAGGCGCCGGGTCAGCTCGCCGGGGTCGGCCGCGTCCTCCCGCGTCAGCGTCAGGCGCAGCTCGGCGTTCGAGATGACGTGTGTGCGATCGGCGAACTCGATCGTCATCACGCCGCGCTGCTCGACGAGCAGGATCGTCACGCCGCGGTCGCGGATCGAGCCCGAGCGTCTCGAACAGGGTCTCGACGATCTTCGGCGCCAGCCCGAGCGAGGGCTCGTCGAGGAGCAGGACGTCGGGGCGCGCGACGAGGGCGCGCGCGATCGCGAGCTGCTGCTGCTGTCCGCCCGAGAGCGAGCCGGCGTGGCGCTCCGAGAAGTCCGCGACGACCGGGAACAGCCCGCGCACCCAGTCGAGATCGTCGTTCACGCCCTCGCGCGAGCGGCGCGCGGCCAGCCCGAGCCTGAGATTCTCGCCGACCGTCAGCGAGGCGAAGATGTGGCGGCCCTCGGGCACGAGCGCGACGCCCGAGCGGGCGATGTCCTCGGGGCGGCCGCGCAGCGCGCCGCCGTTGAGCAGGATCTCGCCGCCCGCCAGCGGCACGTCGCCCATGATCGCGTGCAGCGTCGTCGACTTGCCGGCGCCGTTCGGCCCGATCAGGCCGACGATCTCCCCCTGGTCGAGACGCAGGTCGAGCCCGCGTACCGCCTCGACGGCGCCGTACCTGACGTCGACGCCTCGCAGCTCGAGAGCGGCCTCAGGCATCGACGGCCTCGACGCTCGAGGTCCCCGCGCCCAGGTAGGCGGTAGCGACGTCGAAGTTCCGGCGGATCTCCTCGGGTGTCCCCTCCGCCAACGTGCGGCCTCGATCGAGCACGTGCACCCGGTCGCAGACCTCCATGATCAGGGCGACGTTGTGATCGATCAGCAGCACGCCGGCGCCGAAGTCGTCCCGGACGGAGCGGACCACGGCCGCAAACGCCGGGATCTCCGCCTCGTGCAGCCCGGCCGCCGGCTCGTCCATCAACACGAAGCGCGGCTTGAGCGCGAGCGCCCGGGCGACCCCGAGCCGCCGCTCGTCGCCGTGGGGGAGCACGGCCGCGGAATCGTCGGCGCGTGCGGCCAGCCCGAGCAGCTCGAGGAGGCTCGTCGCCCGCCGCCGAGCCTCGGCCGGCGACACCCCGGCCCCGAGTGCGGCGACCTCGACGTTCTCGCGGACCGTGAGCCCGCGGAAGAGGCGGCCGTGCTGGAAGGTTCGGGCCAGGCCGGCCCGGCCGCGACGGTGCGGCGGCCAGCGGGTTATCTCCGTCGACCCGAGCTCGATCCGCCCCGACGAGGGCAGGTCGAACCCGGTCAGGAGATTGACGAGGGTCGTCTTGCCGGCGCCGTTCGGGCCGATCAGCCCGAGCACCACGTCGGGAGCGAGCTCGAGATCGACGCCCTCGAGCGCGTGGATCCCCTCGAACGAACGGGAGACGCCCAGGGCGCGAAGTGTCGGGTCAGGCCCTGCACCTCGGTGCAAGGCCTGACCCCTATCCTCACCTGCCAACTCCGTCAGTGGATGTTGGCGATGACCTTCGTGGTGTGCTCGCCGATCACCTTGGCGACGTTGTTGTTCACCTCGACGATCCGGTACGGCCGTCCGGTGACGCTGTGGAGCGTCGGCGTGAGCGTGATCGGGCCGCCCAGCGTCTTGAACTTCGTCAGATGCGAGAGGACGCCGGCAAGCTTCGTGCCGTCGGTCGAGCCGCCCGACTTCTTGATCGCGTAGGCGATCGCGTCGATCGCGTCCGCGCCGGTGATGAAGCCGCCGGTCTGGGGCGCGTACTGCTTCCCGAGTGCCGCCATCTTCGCCTCGAACGCGCGAACCGCCGGGTCCGGGTCACGGGCGACCGCGCCCGCATACGTGACGAAGTAGAAGTTGGTGATCTTCGGGTTCTTCGACCACCAGTAGGCGCCGTCACTGGCCCAACCGTTCATGATCGGCGTCTTGTTGCCGAGCGTGCGCAGGCTGTCGACGAACGCCGGGGCGTCGGTGCCGAACGACGAGCAGAAGGCGATCATGTTCGCCGGCTTCCCGTTGATGCGGGTCGCGACGTTGTTGATCGTCTTGTCGCCCTGCGTGAACGACTCCGAGTCGACGATCGAGCCGCCGAGCTGCTTGAAGCGGTTCGTGAACGCGGTGCAGACGTTCTGGAAGTAGACGAGCAGCTTGTCGGTCACGACGTCCGCCGTCTTCCAGCCGTGGGCGTACGCCC
This sequence comes from uncultured Actinomycetota bacterium, assembly GCA_963743675.1. Taxonomy (GTDB): domain Bacteria; phylum Actinomycetota; class Thermoleophilia; order Gaiellales; family Gaiellaceae; genus PALSA-600. The sequence goes on along the minus strand of CAVURE010000017.1, from coordinate 52,878 downwards.
ACTCCGCCATCGCCGAGCCCTCGTCCTGGGCGGCATTGCCGAACGAGAACGCGAGGTTGCCCGCCGAGCCGAACCGCGAGGGCCCCATCTGGTCGGTGCCGATGCAAGGAGCGACGGTCAGCAGCTTCGCCTGCAGGAAGGCCTGGATCGCGGGTGTCGCATAGTCGACGTCGCAGGTCACCCAGCCGATGTTCACGCCCTGGCTGATGAGCTTCGTCGCCGCCTGCTTGGTCTGCTGCGGATCGAGCTGGTCGTTGATGAACTTGAGCTGGAGGGGGTGCCCGTCGACGCCGCCTGCTGCGTTGATCTTCTTGATCTCGATCTGGGCCGCCGTCAACGCCGGCGCATCGAACGGTGCCATGCCCTTCGTCAAGTCGATTGCCGCCCCGATCACGATCGGCGTTCCCGCCGCCTTCGTGGTCTCAGCAGCGCTGGTCATGCCCGTGAGACCCAGCGCAAGCAGCGCGCCGGCAGCGAGTGTGATCGAAAGGACTCTTGCGAGCCTCATCCGTCCTCCTTGTGTTGTGTGGTTTGAACAGCCGGGGCGAGCTCCTGCACATTGTCCCACGCGGCGGCGGCCACTGCGCGGCCGCGTCATGCGAGCCCGGGTGCGGGAGCGTCCCGGAGCGAGTCGGGAACGAAGCGGGTCGATCTTTCCATGCGGCGTCAGCGACTCAAGCGAGAGAGCGCAGGCGCCGGCGGATGCGCTCGCCTGCCGGCGGCTTCAGGAGCTCGAGCGCGACGATCGTCCCCGACCCGGCGCCGAGGCCGGGCCCCGGCCACGTGCTCGCGCCGATGTGCCAGAGACGGTCGACGGGTGTGCGGTGACCCGGATTGCCGGCGAACGGCCGCCAGAGGAAGTTCTGGTCGAGTGCGAGGGAGCCGGCGTACGGATCGCCGTGGCGGAGGTTCGGGTTCGCGGCCTCGAGGTCGGCCGGGGAGAGCGTTGTCCGGCGGAGGATCGACGACTCGAGATTCGGGATGTGGGCGGCGAGCCGCGCCTGGATCCGGTCGGCGTAGCGCTCGCGCAGCGCGTCGGTCCAGGTGCCGTCGCCGGGGTCGAGCTCGCCGGCCGCGTCGCCCTTGACGCGCCACGGCAGCTCCTGGAGCTGGATCCAGAGCATTCCCTTTCCCTCGGGCGCGCGGCTCGGGTCGATCGTCAGAGGCTGCCCGCAGACGACGGTCGCCTCGGCCGGAAGCAGCCCTCGCTCGGCCTCGTTGACCGCCCGCGAGACGCCGTCCAGGCCGGGCGTGACGTGGACGATCGCCGTGCCGGCGAGCCGGTCGTCGCCGACCCAGCGAGGCGGCTCGGAAAGGGCGAAGTGGATCTGCATCTCGGAGCGCCCGTAGCGGAAACGCCGCCCGGCCTCGGCGACCGCGCCGGCCGGGTTGCCGAGCAGCGGTCCGTAGAGCTGAGTCGGGGTCACGTTCGCGATCACCGCCCGGGCGGCCTCGAGGATCTCGCCGTCGACCGTGCGCACGCCGCCGGCCCGTCGGTCGCGCACGAGGATCGAGCCGGCCTCGCAGCCCGTGCGGCAGACGCCGCCGTTGTCCTCGATCAGGGCCACGAGCGCGTCGGCCAGCCTCGCACCGCCGCCCCTCGGAACAGGCATTCCGCCCTCCTGGATCGCGACGGCGATCACCTGGGTCATGAAGCCGGAGGCGGCTGCGTCGGGCCCGAGGCCGGTGTGGAGCACCCACGGCGCCAGCAGGCCGTGCGCCCGCTCGGAGGTAAAGGTGTCCCGGAGCCAGTCGCGGCTCGAGACGAGCACGTTGCCGGCGAACTCGACGAGGCCTCGAGGCCCGAGACGTCGCATTGCCCGGCCTCCGAACGCGGCTCCGGCCGGCGACCAGAGCTCGCTCCCGAGCAGGCCGAACGAGAGGTCGGCGTTGGGGAAGAACCGTGCAAGCACCTGCTCCCAGGCGGCGCCGTCGCCCGCGGCATGGCGGTCGAGCTCGGCCGCGTTCGCCCCGGCCGTCCGGAGCAGGAAGGCCGCCTCCCCGTCGGGGAAGACGCTGCCGGTCGGCAGCTCGGTGTTCAGGTACTCGAGCCCGCGCGCGGCAAGCTCGTCGCCGAGGAGCGCGTGAGCGGCTCCGCCGACCCAGAGCGGGTGCCAGGCGGAGAAGACGTCGTGGTGGAACCCGGGCTCGGTGATCTCGGCGGTCTTGATCGCGCCGCCGAGCCAGTCGTTTCGCTCGAGCACGCACACGCTCCAGCCGGCGCGGGAGAGCAGGGCGCCGCATGCGAGCGAGTTGATCCCGCTGCCGACGATGACAGCGTCGAAGCGGCTCACCGGGCGAGCGAAGCGAGCTCCTCGCCGAGGCGGTCGACCTCCGCGGCGGTGTTGTAGTGGATGAGGCCGATCCTGAGCGAGCTCGCCGGGAGCCGGTCGGCGAGGGCGACGCAGTACCAGTTGTCTGCGTACCAGACCCCGATCCCGCGCTCCGCGAGACGGTGCGCGGCGACCTCGGCCTCGACGCCCTCGACGTTGACGAGGAACGTGGGGACCCTGTCCTCGAGCCCGGGCGGGCCGTAGAGCTGCACGCGGTCCGGCAGGGCGGCCAGGAAGCGGCTGCCGAGGCCACGCTCGTAGTCCCGGAGCACCGCCAGCCCCCCGAGCGAGTCGAGATAGGCGATCGCCGCGACGAAGCCCGCGAGCAGCTCGTAGGGGAGGGTGCCCGTCTCGAAGCGGCGGCCGAGCGGATTCGACGACGACGGGCGTGCCTTGTAGGGACGCCACGACTCGGCAGCCTCCGCCCGGAGGTAGGCCATCCCGAGGTGGGGCCCGCAGAACTTGTACGGCGAGCAGAGGAGCACGTCGCAGCCGATCTCGGCCACGTCGATCGGCTCATGGGCCGCGTAGTGGACGGCGTCGATCCAGGAGAGCGCGCCCGCCTCGCGCGCGAGCCGGCAGATGCGCCGCGCGTCTGCGACGGAGCCCGTGGCGTTCGAGGCGAGCGCGAACGCCACCACACGGGTTCGCTCCGAGAGCTTCGATTCCAGGTCGTCGTAGTCGACGGTGAGCGCGTCGGTCGCGCCGACCACGTGCACGGTGAGCCCTCGATCGGCGGCGAGCTCGACCCAGGGGGCCACGCCGCCGTCGTGGTCGAGCGCGGTCGTGACGATCTCGTCACCGGGGGCGAAGTCCCGGCCCGCGGCGCGGGTGAGCGCGAAGTTCAGCGTTGTCATGTTCATGCCGAAGGCGATCTCGGCGGGCGTGCAGCCGAGAAAGCGCGCGGCATCGTTCTTCGCGCTCTCGAGGATCGCCTCGACGGCACGGCCTGTTGCATACGGCGCGCCGAGGTTGCCCGCGGCGTCCCGGAGCGCGCCTGCGATCGCCTCTCCCACCTCGTCGGGGACCTGCGTCCCGCCGGGGGCATCGAAGAAGGCGAAGCCGGAACGGAGCGAGGAGAAGCGGGCCCGGGCGGCCTCGACGTCGAAGGCGGTGCGCAGCACGGCGTCAGTATGGCTGCCCGGCGGGCTCACGGCTGAGGTGACTCGCCGACGAGTATCCGCGCGAGCACGCGCGGGTCGATGTTGCCGCCGGAAACGATGCACACGATCTTGCCGCTACCGGCCCTGCCGGCCAGCGTGGCCGCGGTCGCGAGCGCCCCGGCGCCCTCGGCGATCACCCGCATGCGCTCGGCGATCAGCCGGATCGCCGCCGCGGCGTCGTCGAGCGGTACCGCGAACGCGCCGTCGAGGAGGGTGGAGGCGTGCTCCCAGACGCCCGCGAACAGCGAGCGGCTGCCGGCGCCGTCGACCCACGAGCGGACGTACTCGACCTCGCCGGGCCCGCCTGCGAGCCTGTCGGCGGCGGCGGCGCCGGTCTCGGGCTCGACGGCATAGACGCGGATCTCGGGCCGGCCGGCCTTGAGGGCGCTGGCGATGCCGGTGACGAGCCCACCGCCGCCGAAGGGGACGACGACCGCATCGACGTCGGGCAGGTCCTCGAGGATCTCGAGGCCGATCGTGCCGTTCCCCGCCATCACCCGCGGGTTGTCGACCGGATGGATGAAGAGGCCGTCCGAGCCCTCGTAGCGGGCCTCGACCATCACCCGCCACCAGTCGTCGTAGGGCAGGGGGACGACAGTCCCGCCGAAGCGCTCGATCGCGGCGATCTTGGTCGCGGGCGCACCCTCGGGAACGACGATCGTCGCCGGCACGCCTCGCAGCCGCGCCGCGTAGGCGACGCCCTGAGCCATGTTGCCGGCGCTGCAGGTGACGACACCGCCTGCGAGCTCGTCGTCGGTCGCCTGCAGGATCGCGTTCCCGGCGCCGCGGATCTTGAACGAGTTGACCGGCTGCAGGGTCTCGAGCTTGAGGTAGACGGCGGCGTCGCTGTCGGCGTCGAGGCGGAGGAGCGGCGTCCTCACCGCGATCCCGGCGATCGTCTCGCGGGCGCGCAGGATCTCTGCGAGCGCGATCAGAGGTCGACCTCGACGCCTGCGCCCTCCGCCTCGGCCCGGCGGAGGACGGCCTCGACCGCCGCGAGATCCTCGACCGCGAGGCCGAGCGACTTGAAGACCGTCAGCTCCGCGTCGTCGCGGCGTCCCTCGACGGCGCCGATCAGGACCTCGCCGATCTCGCCGCGGATGTGCTCGGGGCCGATCGCTCCCTCGCGCATCGCCAACAGGTAGTCGCCGGCCTCGTTCAGCGTCGACTCGCGACGGTCGACGAAGAGCGCCGCCTCGGCCATCGTCCGCGTGTCGAGCTCGCGCGCCGTCGGGATGCTCGAGCCGACGGCGTTGACATGCGCGCCCTCCGCGAGCCATTCGCGCCGGACGATTGGCTCGCGGGCCGCGGTCGCCGTCACGACGACGTCGGCGCCCCGGACGGCCTGCTCGGGCGACGCAACCTCCTCGACGCCAGCGAGCTTCGCAGCGTTCCCCGGGGTCGGGCTCCAGCCGCGGACCCGCTCGAACGGAAGGACGGCGAGCATCGCCTCGAGGTGCGACCGGCCCTGCGTGCCGGCGCCGAGGATCGCGAGCGTCGACGAGCCCGCCCGGGCGAGAAGGCGCGTGGCGACCGCGGAGACGGCTGCGGTGCGGATCGCGGTGATCGCGCCCGCGTTCACGAGCGCGCGGGTCTTGCCGGTCTCGCCGTCGAAGAGCGCCACGAACCCCTGGTGGCTGTCGAGCCCGCGCGCTCTGTTCCCCGGGGCGATGCAGACCGCCTTCAGCGCGTAGACGGACGCAGGGCCGGCGCGGTGAGCCGGCATGAGCCCCATCAGGGTCGGCTCGTCGGGCGGCCGGATGACGAGGCGGAGCGGGTTGTAGAGCTCGCCGTGGGCAAGGGACGCGAGGACCTCCTCCATCGGCGCGATGCAGTCGGCGACCGGCAGCAGCCGGAAGACGTCGTGCTCTCCGATCACCCTGACGCTCATGCGAAGAACGAGCCTACGCGCTCGCGCTCGGCGGCTGTGAGCGGAAGCTCGAGTGCCGCGACTGCCGGTTCCAGGTGGGCGGGGCGGGAGGGCCCGCAGACCGCACCGGCGACGGCCGGGTGCGAGAGCACCCAGGCGAACGCGAGCGTGGCCATGTCGACGCCGCGCTCGCGCGCCTCGGCCGCCAGGAGGTCGAGGCCGTCGAACACACGCGCCGTGACGAGGTGCTCGTAGGGCTCCGGGCGCATCGTCATCCGCGAGCCGTCGGGGAATGCGGCGCCGCGGACGTACTTCCCGGTCAGCCAGCCGCCGGCCAGCGGCCCGAACGGGACGTACTCGATCCCGTGCTTCGCGCAGAGCGGCAGCACCAGCTCCTCGTCCTCGCGGTCGAGGAGCGAGTAGGCGTTCTGGACCAGCGCCGGCCGGCCGTAGGCAAGCGCTTCCTGGATCGCGGCGGCGTCGTGGTTGGAGAGGCCCCACGCGCCGATCGTCCCTTCGCCGGTGAGCTCCTCGAAAGCGCCGACCGTCTCGGCGAGCGGCGTGCCGGGGTCGCGGTCGTGGGCGAGGTAGAGGTCGATCCGGTCGACACCGAGGCGCTCGAGGCTGCCTTCGACGTTGCGGCGAATCCGTTCGCGGGAGAGGCCGCAGTCGGCCGGGTCGCCGGCGACCGGGTTGAAGACCTTGGTCGTCACGATCAGGCCGGCCGGCTGCCGCGCGGCTCGCCACCGCCCGATGAACGACTCGCTGCGGCCGCCCCCGTAGGCGTCGGCCGTGTCGAACCAGTGGATCCCGGCGCTCCAGGCGGCATCCATGATCGCGACCGCGTCCTCCTCGTTCGTCCCCCGGCCGAAGAACGCGGGGGCCGAGCCGACGCCGCCGAAGTTCCCGCAGCCGAGCGACAGGCGCCTGGGCGTCACTGCCCGGACTGCGAGAGCGCGGTCAGCTCGTTGCGCAGCTCCCAGAGATCGGGGAAGAAGCGCTTGTGGATCAGCTTGCCGAGCACCTCGACCGGGGTGCCCTGCGTTCCGACGACCGAGCCGCCGATGATCCGCTCGACGACCACGAAGTGGCGCACTCGCCAGACGACGATGCGCTCGTCCCACTCGATCAGCAGCTCGGCTAGCTGGTAGAGATCCTCGTGGTCCCGGCCGAGCGTGTAGACCTCGAGCAGGGTGAGGCCGGCCGCCTCGCGGGCGGCGTGGAACGCGGCGCCGAGCGCGGGGGTGGCCTTCTGGATGACGCGGAAGCCCGGCGAGTCGAAGCCGCTGCCGTGGCCGAGGACCTTCCGCACCTCCTGGTAGTCCCAGGGCGAGAGGTGCTCGAGCATGTCGAGCGCGCCGGTGACGATCTTCAGACAGTCGATCCCGCGCCGCAGGAGCCTGATCGCACCGCCCTGATCTCCGGCGCCGATGAGCCGGGTCGCCTCGACCTCCTCGGCGCCGGCGAGCTTGAGCCAGAGCTCCGAGGCCTGATGCACCGTCTGGAACAGCAGCTCGTCGCGATGGGCCCACTCCTCGGGCGTCTTCTGGAGCGCGAGCAGCTCGTCGGTGCGCAGGTAGCGCTCGTAGTCCGATCCGCCCTCGCCCGCCAGGACCGGCTCGGAGAGCTTCGGCTCGCTCAAGCCTGCCTCTCGGAGCCGTCGTAGATCCGCATCGGCAGGCCCGCGAGCGGCACGCCGCCGCCGGCGGTCACGAGCCAGGTGTCCTGCATGTAGAGGCAGGCCCGGCCGTCGGTCGAGATCGCGTGCGGGTGCATCGAGAAGACCATGTTCTCGCGCAGCACGGTCTCGTCGCCCTCGCCGATCTTCGGGAACTCGATCATCGTCATGCCGATCGAGTGGCCGGTGACGTGGCCGAGATGGTAGCCGCGGTCGAGAAAGCCTCTCGCGACCGCCCGGTGGACGTCGTGTGCCGTTGCGCCGTCGCGAAGCGCGCCGCGAGCCGCCTCGTAGTACTCGTCGTAGGCCTCCAGCATCCGCTTCGACTCGTCGCTTGGCTCGCCCGGGCAGATCGCTCGCGACACCTCGACCCAGTGCCCGCCGGCGCCGGCGACCTCGAGCGACGGGAGCATCATGTCGGTCGGCTTCACGCGGCGCGGGCCTGCGATCTTGAACTCCGGCAGGGCGGAGCCGTTCTCGCCGACCAGCACCATGTCCATCGTCTGGCGGCCGCAGCCCTGCGCGAGGAAGAACTCCTCGGTCGGCGCCAGGATCTCCTGCTCGGAGCGGCCGGGGGCGAACTCGCCCAGGAACACCCAGAAGCCCTCGGTGTTGATGCGGACGCTCTCCCGCACCGAGGCCAGCTCGTGCTCGCTCTTCACCGCCCTCGCGTGGTCGAACGCGACGTCCCACGAGACGAGCTCTGCGGCCGGCTCGAGCGCGCGATAGTCGCGGACGGTCATTGCGTACTCGAGGCCGTAGACGCCCACCCGCCGGCCGCGGAGCCGGTCGGCGAGCCACTCGCCCGGGCAGTCGACGAACACCTGCTCCTCGATCCAGGTCGTCCCGTGCTCGCCGACGTAGCGCGCCTCGCGGGGGAAGACGATCGTCGGGTCGCCCTCGCGCGGAAGCAGCACATAGCCGTAGCGGTGGACGATCACGAAACCCGAGAGGTAGGTGACCGCGCCCTCGAAGCCGGTGTACTCGGAGCCCGAGACGACGACGGCATCGAGCCCGTCTCGTTCCATCGCCTCCCGGATCAGCCGGTAGCGGCGCTCGACGTCCGCCGCCGGAACCGCGCTCGCCTGCTCGTCCGTCACTGCTTCCACGATGCCTCCACTCCTTTCACGAGTGCCCAGATCGTCTCATGTCCCGGCGTCGCCACACCGTAGCGGCGTCCGAACTCGACGATGCCGCCGTTCAGGAAGTCCACCTCGGTCTGCCGGCGGGCCTCGACGTCCTGCAGCATCGACGCCTTGTGGCCGTAGGCGACCTCGGGTCGCGCCGCGTAGTCGATCAGCTCCTCCGGGTCGGAGTCGAGCTCGATTCCCTGCGCCGTCGCCACGGCCTTGCCCTCGTCGACGAGCTGCGAGGCGAGGCGCCGGAGCGGCGGCTGCTCGCAGACGCGGCCGTGGGTGAGGCCGGTGAGCGCGCCGAGCGGGTTGGTAGCGGCGTTGAAGATCACCTTGCGCCACTGGGGGCCGCGGGCGTCGGCGACGGCGTGCGTCGGCATTCCGGCGCGGGTGCACGCCTCCGCCAGCCGCTCGATCTCGGCGGGGCCGGCCGGCCGGGGCTCGAAGGGCCCGAGCGTCGTGTCGCCCTTGACGTCCCACTGGACGACGCCGGGCGCCGTCACCTTGCCGGCCGGGAACGTCGTGCCGCGGATCACGCGCTCGCAGTGGCGCGCGAGCACCTCCTCGTTGCCGATCCCGTTCTGGACGGTCGCGACCGAGCCCGTCGCGAACGCGTGGGCCGTGGCTGCGATCGCCGATTCGGTGTGCATCGCCTTGGTCGCGACGATGCCGAAGTCGCAGGGCGGTAGCTCGGCCGCGTCGGTCGTCGCCCGGACGCTGCCGGTGAGCTCGCCGGCGCCGGTCAGGCGGAGACCGTCGCGGTTGATCGCCTCGACGTGGTCGCGGGCGAGGTCGTAGGCCCAGACCTCGACGTCGTCGAGCGTGCCGAGGTTGGCGGCGAACAGCGAGCCGACGGCCCCGCAGCCGACGACGCAGACCCTCATTCCCACGACGTCTCCCTGGCCTTCACGAGCCGGTAGAGCGCCGTGTGGAGCGGCACCGGCACGCCGAGGCGCTCGCCCTCGCGCACGAGCGCGCCGGTGATCAGCTCGATCTCGGTCGGCCGGTGCGCCTCGACGTCCTCGAGCATCGAGGGGTAGTGGCGCGAGCCGCGTCTCGTCGCGTGGACGTTCATCTCCCACGGATCCTCCCCGAGCTCGACGCCGGCCGCGGCCGCGACCGCCTTGCCCTCGTCCATCAGCGCGAGCACGAGGTGGCCGAGGTCGGAGGGCTCGTCGAGCCGGGCGAAGCTCGCCTCGTGAGGCAGGCCGGTGAGGGCCGCGACGGTGTTCACGGTGGCGTTGAAGATCAGCTTCGACCAGAGCGCGGGGCGGAGATCGTCGAACGCCTCGGCCTTCAGCCCGGCGGCCCGGATCAGGTCGGCGACGGCCTGCGCGTCGGAATGGGTCGTGCCGCGGATCGGGCCGATCCAGGTCGCGGTGTCGAGGATGTACTCGACGTGTGTGTCCGAGTGGCGCGTGCCGCTCATGAACGTGACGGAGGCGAGGATCGGCCAGTCGCCCTGCGAGCCGACGATCTCGTAGGCGCCGAGGCCGTTCTGCACCGTCATCACCATCGCACCGGCAAACCGCCCGGAGAGCTGCTCCGCGACCGCCTGGACATCGGTTCCCTTGCAGCAGACGAGCACGAGCTCCGGCTCGGGCAGCGCTGCCACGTCGGTCGAGGCGGTGACGCTCGCCTGGAGGTCGGAGCGCCCCGAGACGCGCAGCCCCTCCTCGTTCAGCGCGCGCGCGTGCTCCTCGCGGCGGGTCAGTACCGAGACGTCGGCAACCTGGGCCAGGTGGCCGGCGAACAGGCTGCCGATCACGCCGGCGCCCGCGACGCAGACGCGCTCGATCACGCTCCGCCCTGGCGGACGAGCGTCCGCGAACTCCTCGTCGGTGACAAGACCCCGCTTGGCCGTGCCCGCGGCCTTGACCGCGGCGAGCAGCTCGGCCTGGCGCGCCTCGGGAACGTCGAGCCCGAGCTCCTCGGCCTTGATCCGGATCGAGTCGATGCCGCTCTTCTTGCCGAGCACGATCCCGCGCTCGGCGCCGACGAGCTCGGAGGAGTACGGCTCGATCGAGGGTGGATCGTGGAACTGGCTCGCGACGGCGCCGCTCTCGCGCCGGTAGAGCGTGTCGCCGGTGACGGGCTTCCAGGGCTCGAGCGCGTAGCCCGAGAGCTCGCGGACCCGTTCGGAGACGGCCCGGATCCGGTCGAGCCTCAGGTTCGACTCGACCCCGTAGAGGGCGCGCAGTGCGAGCGCCACCTCGCCGAGGTTGGCGTTGCCGGCGCGCTCGCCCATGCCGTTGATCGTGCCCTGGACGTAGGCCGCGCCGGCCCGGACCGCAGCGACGGCGCTGGCGGTCGCGACGCCGAAGTCGTTGTGGCCGTGGAAGTGCACCGGGATGCCGGGCCCTGCCAGCTCGACCGTGGCGGCAACGAGCTCGCCGACCGCCTCGGGCGAGGCGATGCCGAGCGTGTCGACGACGACGACCTCCTTCGCGCCGGCCTCGATCGCGCTCGTGTACACCTGCCGGTAGAAGTCCGGCTCGGCGCGGGTCGAGTCGACCCCGAAGAACGCGGCGTGGATCCCGTGCTCGGCGGCGAAGCGCATCGCGCTCGTGATCCGGTCGAGCATCTTCTCCCGCGGGACGCCGATTGCGTCGAGCTTGAGGTCGGAGATGGGCGACTCGATGACCGAGAAGCGGACGCCGAGCTCGACGAGCGCCTCGAGATCCGCAGGCACCGCGCGCGAGAACCCCCAGACCTCCGCGCGGAGCCCGGCCGCGGCGATCCGCTCGACCGCGCTCCAGTCGTCAGCCGAGACGCGCGGGAAGCCCGCCTCGATCCGGTCGATCCCGAGCTCGTCGAGCAGGCGGGCGATCTCGAGCTTCTGCTCCGGGTCGAGCACGACCCCGACCGTCTGCTCCCCGTCCCGGAGCGTCGTGTCGTACAGCCCGACCCGTCCCCCGAGCCGGTACGGATCGTTCAGCTTCCCGGTCCAGATCAGGTCGCTCATCCCCGCTCGAGCCCCCATTGTCCCCGGCGGCCACGTCTGGTGCCAGGCACCGTCACGGAAGTGTCGCAAGCGGGTGACGTGGGCGTGACGGCACAGCGAAATCCCTGCAAATCGGGTACGGCCGTTCGGACAGTGTCCGGTGCCAGGTTAGGCGAACGAAACAGTGACAGGTCGTCCACAGGTGGCTCCTTCCGACGGGTCGAGCTCACGCTCGCACGACGCCGTCCGGGAACGGCGAGAGCTTCTCGGCGCCCGCCTGGGTGATCAGGAAGTTGTCCTCGACGCGCAGCCCCCCGCCGCCTTCCCAGTAGCAGCCCGGCTCGATCGCGAGGACCATGCCCTCGGCGATCTCGCCGCCACCGGCCTGGTGTGCGTACGGCGGCTCGTGGGCGCGGGCGCCGACGCCGTGGCAGATCGGGTGCGACGGCTGGCCGGGGTAGCCGGCCTCGGCAAGCCCGGAGCGGACGAGCCGGTCGAGCTCCGCGAGGCTCGCGCCGGGACGGCAGTGGTCGATCGCGCGCCCGTACACGCCGAGCAGCGCCGCCTCGAGCTCGCGGTAGTCCTCGCGCAGCTCGCCCGGGCAGAGCAGCTTCGTGTGATCGCACCAGTAGCCGTCGGCGCAGACCCAGATCTCGAAGAGCGTCGGCTCGTCCTCGGAGACGGGCCGGTCGCCGGTGGCGGTGAACGTCTTGATCCCAGCGCCCGACCAGACGAGCGAGAAGCCGAGCGCAAGCTCGACCTGGCCGCGCCAGCCCGTTCCCTCGCCGTGGACGAACGCCTGCCAGACCGCGGCCGCCTCGCTCTCCTTCATCCCCGGCCGCAGCTCGCCCTGGACGCTGTCCATCGCCGCCGCGCAGATCTCGTTCGCAAGCCGCATCCGCTCGATCTCCTGGGACGTCTTGATCGCCCGTGCCTCGGCGAGCAGCGGCGTCGCGTCGGCGGCTGAGGGCCACGCCTCGAACCAGGCGGCCGTGAAGGTCGTCGGCTCGCCGACCATCCGGTCGGCCGCCTGCGTCCCGAGCGAGCGCTCGATGCCGACGCGCTCGTAGCCCCTCGTCTCCTCGAGCGCCAGCGCGAGCGTCCGCGCCGTCGGCGGGCGTGGGTCCGTCTCGTCGTAGCCGCGCACGTAGCGCACGGTCTCCGTCCACGCCGCGCGCGCCGCGTCCTCCGCCGACGCCTCGAGGCAGAGCAGCACCGGCTCGCCCTCCCGCGGGAAGACGCACGCGTCGTAGCCCTTCATCCCCCAGAAGTTCGTCAGGTACAGGACGTTGTCGGGAGCGCGCACGACCAGTGCGTCGAGCCCGCTCTCGGCCATCAGCGCCCGCACCCGGTCGAGCTTGGAGTCGTCGCGCTGCCAGCTCACCAGCGGACGCGCGGGGGAGCCGGCTCACCGTGCGCCTCCTGCCACGAGACGACCGGGTTGCGCAGCACGCCGATGCCCTCGATCTCGGCCTCCATGACGTCTCCGGGCTTGAGGTAGAGCGAGGCCGCGTCGGGGCTGAACCCGGCGACGCCCGACACCGTCCCTGTGGACAGCACGTCGCCCGCGCTGTAGCCGAGCGCCGAGTAGTGGCTGAGGATCTCCGGGATCTTCACCGACATCCGGCTCGAGTGGGAGACCTGCCGATCGACGCCGTTGACGCGCAGGGTCATCGCCAGAGCGTGCGGGTCGGGGATCTCGTCCGGGGTCACGATCCACGGCCCGAGCGGGCAGAACGTGTCGATCGCCTTGCAGAACGAGAACACGCCGGAGCGCATCTCGCGCCGCTGGATGTCTCGCGCCGTGATGTCGTTGAAGATGACGTAGCCGCCGATGTAGTCGGCCGCCTCCTCGGGCGAGAACCACTTGCCCGGCTTGCGCAGCACCACGGCGAGCTCGAGCTCGTAGTCGAGCTCCTCGGTGAGGTGCTCCGGATAGACGACGGGCTCGTCGGGACCGACGATCGCGTCCACGTTCTGGAAGAAGACGATCCACGGTGCGATCTCGTGCGACCAGGCGACGTTCTTCGACTCGTCCTCGTGCTCGCGGAAGTTGCCGGCGGTGTGGAAGAACTTCTTCGGCACGATCGGCGCCTGCAGCCGGGCGCCTGCGAGCGGAGCCCGCTCTCCGGCGTCGTCGGCTCCGCCGCGCTCGAAGTACGTCCGCATGTCGGGCACGTCGAGGCGCACGATCTCCTCGCCCTCGACCCGGCCGACCTTGCCGTTGTCGTACGTGACGAGCCTCATTGGACGCCGCACACCCTCATCGCCGCCAGAGCGTAGACCCTGGCCGTCCTCACGAGGCCGTCGATGTCGAGGTTCTCGCCGTCGGTCGTGTCGAGGAGCCCCGTCGAGGTGCCGTAGTTGACCGTTGGCACTCCGGCGCGCGTGAGCGCCGAGGCATCCGAGAACCAGCGCGTGACGTCCCGTTCGGGGGGCGCTCCGAACACCTCGGCGTGTGCTGCATCGAGGGCGCCGATCAGCGGATGGTCCTCCGCGATCTCGGCGCCCGGCGCGGTCACGTAGACCTCGCCCTCGACACCGTAGTCGGGGAAGCGCTCGGCGAGCCCGCGCACCATGTCGAGCACCTGGGTGCGCGCCGTCGACATCGACTTCGTCGGCGGGACGCGCACGTCGAGGAAGAGATCGGTGCGGTGGGGGGTCCGCGAGACCCGCCAGCCGAAGCCGCCCGCGATCGCGCCGACGTTGACGATCGCCGCCGCGCCGCGATAGGCGTTCTCCGGATCGGACTCCCAGCCGGGAATCCACTCGAGCACCGCGTCGAGCACCTCGCGCATGCGCAGGATCGAGTTCCGGTCGCGCTTGCCCTCGCTGAAGGCGGTGTGGATGAAGTGGCCGCTCGTCGAGATCCGCACCCAGAGCGACCCGAAGTGGCCGAGGACGACCTTCGACTCGGTCGGCTCGCCGAGGATGCACATGTCGGCGACGCCGCCGTGCGAGACGAGATAGCGCGTGCCTGCCGCGTAGCCGCGGTACTCGGCGCCCTGCGCCTCGCCCCACTGGGACTTCTCGATCTCGCCGCAGACGGCGGCCACCAGCACGTCGCCGCGCAGGCGGACACCGGCGTCCTGCAGCGCTCGTACCGCCTCGACGTAGCAGGCGAGAGCGCCCTTCATGTTCGAGATGCCGAGCCCGAAGAGGCGCCCGTCCTTGACGAACGAGCTCGGCTGGAACCCGCGAACGCCCGCGAGCCACGGCTCGCGGCCCGAGTACGACGTGTCCATGTGCCCGTTGAACATCAGGCTCGACCCGCCGCCCGCGCCCGGCCAGGTGCCGAGCACGTTCGCCCGGCCGTCCTCGACCTGCTGCCACTGCACCTGCAGGCCCATGCCGGAGAGCGTCTCGGCCATCAGCTCGGCCATCGCCTGCTCGCTGCCGGTGAAGCTCGGCGTCCCGATCGCCCGCGAGGCCCACTCGACGAGGCGCTCCTCGTTGACCGCGACCTCGCTCATGCGCCCGCGCCGCCATGTCCGCACCGGCCATGCCCGGGGACAGGCACCTCGGCGGAGGCGACGGAGCGGCCGGTCGAGAGGGGCACGGCCGGCGAAAGTACCTGCAAACAAGGGGGGACCGTCGGGCCATGTCCGGGGACAGTCACCGTGACGGGACCGTGACGGCCTGTCCACAGCCGGTCTGCGCCGAGACGGTGGCCCGGGCCTGACTCGAGCCGTCTCATCCGCGTACGTGGGGCAGAACCTGCTCGGCGAAGAGCCGGATCTGCTCGTGGCGGTTCGCGCCCCACAGCTCGAGCATCACGTGCGAGCAGCCGGCCGCGCGGTACTCCTCGATCGCGGCGATGCAGTCGGCGGGTGTGCCGGCGATCGGCTTGCAGCGGTCGAGCAGCGAGTCGGTCACCTGCTCCTTCGCGGCGAGGCGGCCGCCACGCTCCATTGCCTCCGCGACCGGGGCCAGCTCCTCCATGCGGATCTCCGCCAGGTCGAGCAGCGTGTCGGCCGAGCCCTTGATGTTCTGGAACTTGTTTGCGAGGTACATGCCGGCGATCTCGCGCGCGCCGTCGCGGCCGCGGTCACGGTCGGTCGCGTCGATCGAGGCGACGATCGTGCAGCCGACGTCGACCTCCCCGGGGTCGCGCCCGGCCCTGGTGGCACCGGCCGCCACGTTCCCGCACGTGTAGCGGACGAACGCCGGCGTCGTGATCGAGGGCGTGAGCAGGCCGTCGCCGATCTCGCCGCCGAGCTGCTGCATCTGCGGCGCCGTCGCCGCGACGTAGACCGGCACGTCCCAGTCGGGCGCGTGCGCCTCCGCCTGGACGGCGGGAAGATCGGCGCCGAACACCTTGCCCTGGTACTCGAACCGGCCTCCGGCGAGCGCTCCGCGCACGATCGCGACCGAGTCGCGCATGTGCCCGAGCGGCTTCGTCTCCTTCGGCGGCCCGCCCTGCCTCGTGTTGTTGAGGAAGATCTTCGAGGTGCCGAAGCCGACGATGAAGCGGCCCGGGCCCGCCGCCTCCTGCACGACGCGCGCGTCCATCGCGACCTGCACCGGATGCCGCGTGTAGGGCGAGATGATCCCCCAGCCGATCGTCAGGCGCTCGGTGTCCCGCGCCATCAGCGCCGAGACGACCGTCGAGGAACGAGCCTCCATCCCGTGCTTGCGCCACCACGGGTAGGCCTCGGCGAGCCAGATCGTGTCGAACCCGCCGCGGTCGAGCTCGCGGGCCGTCTCGAGCATCTCGTCGAGCGGCTCCATCGTGAGCTGCATGACGCCGATCCGAAGCTGCGTTGCCATCGCCGGGCTCTATCCCGGCTTCGCGCCGTCGGCCTTGCTCGCCTCGGAGACCTGCCGGTCGAGTGCCGAGAGCACCTGGTTCACCTGCTGCTTGACGATCGGCTGCAGCACCCGCTGCCCCATCGCTCCGACCGGTCCGGCGATCGAGACGTCGGCCTCCCAGGTCATCTTCGTCCCCTCGTCGAGCGGCGCGAGCGTGAACGACGTCTGCATGTTCAGCAACGCGCCGACGCCGTTGCCCTTCGCATGCAGGCTCGAGAACTCGAGCTCCCGCTCCTCGGTCTTCTCGAACTCGATCTTCATCGCGAGGCCGCCGAGCCCGAGCGGAATCTTGACGTTCGCGTGCCAGTGCCGATCGTCGGTGATCTCGAACGACTGGACGCCCGGCATCAGGTTCGCCATCTGCGCAGGGTCGTTGAGGACGCCCCACACGACCTCTCGCCGGGCCTCGAACGTCCTCTCCCCTTCGACCTTCACGCCGGGACCACCTCGACCACGCGCCGGCTCGCCTCGGGCTCGCGGAGCAGCTCGAAGACCCGGTGCGGCGGGTTGCAGGAGTCCACCACGATCGGCCCGCCGGCGGGTTTGAGCGCGTCCTGGAGCGCGGCGCAGATGGCATGGATGGCCGCGCCGCCGCCCTCGCCCATGCCCTTCGTGCCGAGCGGCGTGAACGGCGACGGCGACTCGATCGCGCCCGTCTTCAGAGGGGGCACGTCCATTGCGTGCGGCACGTGGTAGTCGTAGAAGTTGGGGGTGAGCAGGTTGCCCTCCTCGTCGTAGGTGAAGGTCTCGTGCGTCGCGGCGCCGATCCCGTGCGCGAGCGCGCCCATCACCTGGCCCTCGACGATCTGCGGGTGGATCCGGATGCCGCAGTCGTCGACCGCGGCGTAGTCGACGACCTCGTACGCGCCGGTCTCCGGGTCGACCTCGACGACGGCCGTGTGCACCTGGGTGGCGTAGGTCAGGGTCAGGTTGCCGTACTTGCGCTCGAGATCGGGAAGCTCGAACGGCGGCACGTAGACGTAGCGCTGGTTCAGCGTGATCTCGCGCCCCTCCGGGGAGAGGATCGCGTTGTTCGCGTTGACGATGGCGCCGACCGCGAAGAACGGCAGCGCCGCCTCCGGGTTGTCGCGCAGCTTCGCGAACCCACCCTCGAGCACGACGTCCTCCGGGGCGGCCCCGAGCACGCCGGCGGCCAGCTTGCAGATGTCCACTGCGAGCGCGTCGGCGGCGCCCTTGACCGCGCTCAGCCCCGTGACCGCGAACTGGCTCGCGTAGGTGCCGGAGAAGCCCGCGTGCGAGTTCCAGTAGGAGTCATGACCCGCACGCACGTTGACCGAGCCCGGGTCGACGCCGAGGATGTCGGCGACGATCATCGACGCCGTCGTCTCGTGGCCCTGGCCCTGCGGCGTCGTGCCGAGGGTGACGACGATCTCGCCGAAGATGTCGAGCTTCACGGTCGCGACCTCGTTGTTCCCCGAGAACTGCAGCTCGGGGTTGAGGAGCCGCGACTGGCCGAAGTTGTTCGTGCCGGAGTCGAGCGTCGAGCCGATCCCGAGGCCGAGCAGCTTGCCGCGGGCCTCGGCGTCGGCCCGGCGCGCCTCGATCTGGCCGTACCCGATCAGGTCGAGCGCCTGGTCGAGCATGGCGGCGTAGTCGCCGGAGTCGTAGACGCAGCCGTTCGGCGTCGTGTACGGCATCTCGTCGGCGCGGATGTAGTTGCGCTTGCGAACCTCGACCGGGTCGAGCTCGAGCTCGTGGGCGACGATGTCGATCACGCGCTCGGTGAACCAGAGGTGCTGCATGCGCGAGTAGCCGCGGTTCGGCGAGCACGGCGCCTTGTTCGTCACGACCTGCGTGAAGTCGAGACGGAGGTTTCGCCAGCGGTACATGCCGGGTGCGACCTGCGCCCAGATCACCCCACCGAGCGGCTCGTACCGGGTGAACGCGCCGGCGTCGTCGAGTGCCTTCGTCCGGAACCCGAGCAGCGTTCCGTCCGACTTGACGGCGACCTCGGTGTCCTGGAACCAGCGCTCGGCCCCGTGCGACATCGACAGGTGGAACTCGGTGCGCCACTCCGTCCACTGGATCGCGCGGTTCAGCTTCCGGGCGAGCAGGCACATCGCGAGGAGCTGCGGGTGCGACGTGATCTTGTTGCCGAAGCCGCCGCCGATGTCCTGGGTGACGAACCGGAGCTTGTCGATCCCGCAGCGGATCGCCGGCGCCATCATGATCGCCGCGAAGCCCGGGAACTGGTTGTTCGTGAAGAGCGTCCACTGCCCGGTGCCCCGGTTGTACTCGACGAGCGCTCCGTCGCATTCGAGCGGGGTGGAGTTGAAGCGGTCGAAGTGGAGCTCGGAGATCTTGACGATCCGGTCTGCCTCGCCGACCGCGTCGTCCCAGCTGCCCCACTCGTAGACGCCCTCCCAGACGAGGTTGGAGCCCGCGTCCGGGTGGAGCACGGGGGCGCCCTCGTCGCGGGCGTGGCGCGCGTCGGTGATCACGGGCAGCGGCTCGTACTCGACCTCGACGAGCTCGGAGGCGTCGCGGGCGAGCTCGCGCGTCTCGGCGACGACGATCGCGATCGGGTCACCGACGAAGCGGGCGCGGCCGACGGCGAGCGCGTAGTCCTTGATCTCGTTGCCGGGCGGGGAGGAGAGCTGGAAGAACGGATCGGTGAGCGTCGCCACCTCGTCGCCGGTGAGCGTCCCGTAGACGCCCGGGAGGGCCAGTGCGGCCGAGACGTCCACCGACTTGATCAGCGCATGCGCATACGGCGAGCGGACGAAGTGCGCGAAGCCCATGTTGTGGCGCTTGATGTCGTCGACGAAGACGCCCTGTCCCTGGACGAGCCGGCCGTCCTCCTTGCGCGGGATGCTCTGGCCCGCCCAGCGCGGCTGCTCGGTGGGCGCCTCGACCTCGACACGCTCGGGAGCGACGACGGTCTCGCTCATCGGGCAGCCTCGGTTGCAGCATGCGGCATCCTCTCCCGCTCCCCCGTGTGCTCCGTCAAGCCTCCGCTCATTCCCCGACCTCCTGGCCCGAGGCGGCCTTGACCGCCTTGATGATGTTCCAGTAGCCAGTGCAGCGGCAGATGTTCCCCTGCAGGCCCTTGCGGATCTCGTCGTCGGTCGGGCGTGGGTTCTTGGCGAGCAGGCTCGTGGCCGCGATCAGCATGCCCGGCGTGCAGTAGCCGCACTGGAGCGCGTGGTGCTCGCGGAAGGCCTGCTGGAGCGGCGTCAGCTCGCCGTCGGGCGCGAGGCCCTCGACCGTCTGGACGCTCGCGCCGTCGGCCTGGATCGCGAGCAGCATGCAGCTCTTCACGAGCACGCC
Source organism: uncultured Actinomycetota bacterium (assembly GCA_963743675.1). Taxonomy (GTDB): domain Bacteria; phylum Actinomycetota; class Thermoleophilia; order Gaiellales; family Gaiellaceae; genus PALSA-600. Next base: position 33,654 of record CAVURE010000017.1, on the reverse strand, counting down.
GTCGAGCAGGACGCTGCAGGCGCCGCAGTTTCCGGTGTCGCAGCCGATGTGGCTGCCGGTCAGCTCGACATCGTCGCGGATGAAATGGATCAGGAGGCGCCGCGCCTCGACCTCGCGCTCGTAGGAGGTGCCGTTCACCTCGACCGTGATCCGGCGGCTCGTCTCGATCGCCGTCATCAGGCACGCTCCCTGGCCTGGGCGATCGCACGCGCGACGACCACCTCGGCGAGGTGCCGCCGGTACTCGGCCGGTGCGTGAACGTCGCCGGGCGGGTCCAGCGTTGCTCCGAGGCCCGAGACGGCCTCGCGCGGGTCGCCGTCGAGCTTCGCCTCGACACTCGTCGCCCGGTGGGGCACGGAGTCGACGCAGCCGATCGCGATCCGCGGCTCGCCGTCGAGCCCGACCGCGGCGCTGACGATGCAGGTGCCGTCGCGGCCGATCGTGACCGAGGCGAACCCGTCGCGGCGGCCCGGCGGAACGGTGATCTTCGTCAGCAGCTCGCCCGGCTCGACCGCCGTCATGTAGACGCCGAGGAAGAAGTCCTCCGCGCTGACGGTGCGCTCGCCGCCGGAGCCGGCGATCGTCATCTCGGCGCCCAGCGCGACCAGCAAGGGGGGCAGGTGGTTCGTCGGGTCGTTCGCGCAGATGTTGCCGCCGATCGTGCCGCGGTTGCGCACCTGGACGTCGGCGATCTGCGCGCAGACCTCACCGAGGATCGGCCGGGCGCGGGCCTCCGCGCTCTCGATGATCTCGGTGTACGTGGTCATCGGACCGATCTCGAGCCCGCCGTCGGGGCGCAACTCGATGCCCTTCAGCTCGTCGAGGCCGTTGAGGTCGATGACCGCGTCGGGGGAGGCGGCACGCGCCTTCATCACGCTGACGAGGGTCTGCCCGCCGGCGAGAGCGCGGGCTCCGAGGTTGTCCTCGAGCAGGCCGATTGCCTCTGCGACCGACGTCGGCCGCGCATATCCGACTTCCCGGGGGAGCATGCAGAGGAGGTTCTAGCGCAAACCTCTTTGCGTCTGCGTCGGGGTCGGGCGGAATAGTCCCGAGGCGCCGTGGTCACGGCGCGAGGCCCGAGACCTCGGCGCCGCGTCCGAAGTGCGGCATGACCGCATCGGCGAAGAGCTCCTGGTTCTTGACCGCCATCCAGTGCGGCGCACCGCCCGCGTTGACGGTGATGCCGATCTCCTGCACGCCCTCGCACACCTTCCTCGTCGCCTCGATGCGCTCGATGATGTCCGCGGGCGTCCCGACCCAGACGTAGTCGTCATCGATCAGCTGCTCGTACGGGATCTCCGCCAGGCCCTCCATGATCCCGGCGGCGTAGAAGCCGTAGCCGGCCGCGTTGAGGGCGTCGGCCGGAGGCTTCGGCCACTCAGTCAGCGGCGAGGCGTTGCCGGCGATGAACCCGGTGATCCACTCGCGCGCCTCCCGTAGCGCGGTCTCGCGATCCTCGTCGAGATGGCACGCATGGATCCAGACGATGTCCGGCTCGGTCCCGTGCTGCGCGCACGACTCGCGGTAGAGGTCCATCTGCTTCTCGAGCGCCACGTACGGGAGCAGCGGCGGGACGGCGACGCCCCAGCCGTGCTCGGCGGCGAGCGTGTACGTCCGGTCGGAGGTGCCGCCCAGATAGACGCGGTGCTTCGTCTCGACGAACGGGACGACGTGCGAGTCCTCGATCTGGAAGTACTTGCCGGCGAAGGAGAAGCGCTCCTCGTGCAGCGCCTTCAGGAGCAGGTCGACAGCCTCCTCGTACCTGGGGCGCGCGTGCTCGTCGAGCGACTCGCCCGCCGGCGGCGGGAGCCACCCGTGGCCGCGGCCCACGCCCCACTCGTAGCGGCCGCCGGTGAGGATGTACGTCGCGTTGATGGCGCTCGCGAGCACGAGCGGGTTGTGGTACGGGAGTGCGTGCAGCATCGTGCGGAACCGGATGCTCGACGTCTTCTGCGCCGCCGCCGCGAACAGTGCAGTCGGGTTCGTGGAGACCGAGAACTTCGGGAAGAAGAAGTGCTCGATCACGGCGTAGACGTCGTAGCCGAGGCGGTCGGCGTTCACCATTTGCTCGAGAACCTCGCCGTAGAGCCGCTCCGCCGTCTTGCCCGGGTGGAGCTGCAGCTCCGAGTACAGGCTGAACCTCATTTGCTGCGACCTCGTTTCTGGTTCGAGAAGAGGAGCGATGATGTCGTCGCTCCCCGGCGGCTGTCAATCGCCCAACCGTCGGGCCGAGCGCCGGGACGAGCCGGGCGAAGGAGTATCGTCACTCGGCGGATGATGACGCCCGAGCAGCGCCTCGACCCCGCCCTGCCGCGGGACACGTTCTTCGAGATCATGGCGTCGTTTCCGTCCGGCGTCGCGATCGTGACGACTCTCGACGCGGACGGCGCTCCGCGCGGGCTGACGACGACCGCCGTCGCGAGCGTCTCGGCCGACCCGCCCACGGTGCTCGTGTGCGTCGATCTCGGCTCGCGGACGCTCGCGGCGCTGCGAGCGCGCCGCCGCCTCGTGCTCAACTTCATGAGCGAGGGCCGGAGCCATCTGTGCCTCCTCTTCGCGTCCAAGGCCGCCGACAAGTTCGCCGCGGTCCAGTGGCAGCCGACCGCAACCGGGTTGCCCCTGCTCCACCGGGACGCGCTCGGATGGGTCGAGTGCGCGATCGTTCACGACGTCGAGATCGGCGATCACGCGCTCCTCGTCGCCCATGTCCAGGACGGCGCCGTCCAGCCGGAGCTCGATCCGCCGCTGCTCTACTACCGGCGCTCGTGGGGCGTCTGGACGCCGACGCACGACTCGAGCGAACCTGATCCGGAACGCGTCGCACCCGCGATCGAGGTCGGGGCGCGCGACCTGCGCTGGCAGGGCGCCGAGCTCTGACCGAACCCCGGCGCGCGAGCTCTGCTCAGGCTCGCGCGAGCAGCTCCCGGTGGCGGCCGAGGGCCTCGAGCAGCGTGTCGATGTCCTGGTCGACGTTGTAGGAATGGGGCGAGACGCGCAGGTTCCCGTCCCGCTCCGAGGTGACGATCCCATCCTCGGCGAGCGCCGACACGAGCCCGGGCGCGTCGGTCGAGCGGATGCAGACGAGCGCGCCGCGGCGCTCCGGCGCCCGCGGCGTGACCACGATCCCACCGAGATCGTCGACGCCCCCGATCAGCCGCTCGTTCAGCGCCGTGACGTGCTCGCGGGTGGCGGCGATCCCGATCTCGCCGATCAGCTCGATGCCGGCGATCCCGGCGTAGATCGCCGGAATCGGCGGCGTACCGGACTCGAAGCGCCGGGCTGTGGGCGAGGGCGAGTAGTCGTGGACGTCCATCGCGAAGATGTCGCGGTCGGCGAACCAGCCGGTCTGGGTGGGGAGACGCGAGGCGGCAAGCCCGGGCCGGCACCAGAGGAAGCCGAGCCCCGCCGAGGCGAGCAGATACTTGAGCACCCCGGCGCCGAGGAAGTCGACGCCGAGCGCGGCGACGTCGATCGGGTAGGTGCCGATCGCCTGGTAGGCGTCGAGCAGCACGAGCGCGCCGCGGGCGTGAGCGATCTCGACGACCTCCTCGACCGGCAGCCGGGCGCCGTTGCGGTAGCAGACGGCGGTCACCGAGACGAGCGCCGTCCGCTCGTCGATCGCCTCCTCGAAGCGCTCGAGCGGGATCTCGACGCCGTCCGGGCGGACGTGCACGACCTCGGCGCCGCGCAGCTCCTGCGCATGCCAGATCTGGCCGACCGTCGGGAACTCGAAGTCGGTGACGACCACGCGCGGCCGCTCGTTCCAGTCGAACGTGCTCGCGAGCGCGCTGACGCCCGCCGACAGCGATGTGGTGACGGCGACGTCGTCCGGCAGGCCGCCGACGAGCGCCGCAAAGGCTGCCCGCGCCGTCTCGGCCCGCTCGACCCAGTACGCCCAGGGAGCGCCCTTCTCGTCCCAGTCGGTCAGGTAGGCGTCGTAGGCGCCGCGCACCGCGTCGGAGAGCGCGCCCTGCGAGCACGAGTTGAGGTAGACGAGACGCTCGAAGATCGGGAAGCGCGACCGGCACTCGGAGACGGACGACGGCGCCTTCACCGGCCGAGGTAGGCCTTCCTGAGATCGTCGTGCACGATCAGGTCGGCCGCGTTGCCCTCGAGCACGACCCGGCCGGTCGAGAGCACGTAGCCGCGGTCGGCGATCGAGAGCGAGACGTTCGCGTTCTGCTCGACGACGAGCACGGCCACGCCGTCGTCGTTCACCTGCTTGATGATCTCGAAGCTCCGCTCGACGAGGATCGGGGCGAGGCCCATCGACGGCTCATCCATGAGGAGCAGCTTAGGCCGCGACATCAGCGCGCGGCCCATCGCCACCATCTGCTGCTCGCCGCCCGAGAGCGTTCCGGCGAGCTGCTCGCGGCGCTCGTAGACGCGCGGGAAGAGCTGGTAGACGCGCTCGAAGTCCTCGGGCTCGCCGCCGGAGCGAAGGTAGGCCCCCATCTTCAGGTTCTCGAAGACCGTCATCGGCGCGAAGAGGCGGCGGTTCTCGGGGACGATCGCCATCCCCTTGCGGATCCGGTAGTTGGTCGAGCGCTCCGTGACGTTCTCGTCGGCGAACTCGACCGTGCCGTTGCGCGGGCGCACGATGCCGAGGATCGTCTTCAGCGTGGTCGACTTGCCCGAGGCATTGCCGCCGAGCAGGCAGACGAGCTCGCCCGGCGCGACCTGGAGCTCGATCCCCTGCAGGATGTGGATCGGCCCGTAGAAGGTGTCCACCGCCGACAGGCGGAGGAGCGGGGCGCCGTTGTCGCTCACTTGGTCGTCGTCGCCTTCAGGCCCAGGTAGGCCTCGACGACGCGGTCGTTCGTGGCGACCTGCTCGAAGGTGCCCTCCGCGATCTTGACGCCGTGGTCGAGCGCGATCACGCGGTCGGAGATCCCCTCGACGACATGCATGTCGTGCTCGATGACGAGGATCGTGTAGCCGCCCTGATCGCGCAGCCGGGCGATCAGCTCGGTGATCTCGTGCGTCTCGACCGGGTTCATCCCGGCCGCGGGCTCGTCGAGGAGCAGCAGCCGCGGCTTCGTCGCGGTCGCCCGAGCGATCTCGAGCCGGCGGCGGTTGGCGTACGAGAGGCTGTAGGCGGGCTGGTCCCAGCGGTAGCCCATCAGCCGGTCGCCGAAGAACGAGAGCCGCTCCTCCGCGAGCCGCGAGATCTCGCGCTCCTCCCGTCGCATCCCCGGCGTGCGGAGGATCGAGCGGAAGATGCCGGCGTGGGTGTGGGTATACGCGGCCGCCATCACGTTCTCCTTGACGGTCATGTTCAGGAAGAGCCGCAGCGACTGGAACGTGCGGGCGACGCCGCGGCCGACGATCTGGTGCGACTCGAGCCCGAGGAGGCTCTTTCCCGCGAAGTCGATCTCACCCGCAGTCGGGCGAGTAGACGCCCGTGATCAGGTTGAAGAGCGTCGTCTTGCCGGCGCCGTTCGGGCCGATCACGCTGACGATCTCGCCCTCGTCGACGTGCAGGTCGAGCTCCACGATGCACGCGAGCCCGCCGAAGGCCTTCGAGACGCCCCGCAGGTCGAGCAGCCGCTCGCGCCGGGCTTCGGCGGCGGCGGTCATGCGGTCGCCTCGACCCGGGCGCCGCCGACGAGCCCCTGCGGGCGGGCGTTCATCAGGACGATCAGGATGACGCCGATCATGATCAGCCGCGTGATGCTCGGCTCGAACGCCAGCCGGGCGTCCCAGACGAACACCGAGAGGTAGAGCGTCGGCACGAGCACGATGTTCCGCCAGAACGGCTTCAGCGTGGTCAGCACGAGCACGAGCACGACGAGCACGACGAACCCCCAGTTGCCGGCCTTCATCGGGTCGACGGGGATCGGCACCCACCGCTCGAGCGCGTCGCCGAGGACGCCCGTGACCGCACCGTGCCCCTGAGTGCTCGACGGCCAGATCGCCCCGACGACCGCGTAGACGGCGAACCCGAACGCGATCGTCCCCACGACCACCCCGGCGAGCACGCGCCACGGCCGCAGCTTCGCGAGCAGGGTCGCCGCGATCAGCAGGAAGAACATCCAGGTGGCGTGGTTCGGCGTTCGCAGGATCTCGAGCGAGACGTTCACGACGATCGCGCCGAGGACCATCCCGCCGAGGCTGCCGGCGCCGCCGAGGATCACGATCGCGTAGATCGTGATCAGGAGCGGCGTGTCGAAGTCGCTCGAGAAGACGGCGGTGTTGAGCGAGGCGAACAGCGAGCCCGTGAGACCGGCGATGCCGGCGCCGAACGCGAACGCGTACAGCTTCAGCCGGTTGACGGGCATGCCCATCATCTCGGCCGCGAGCGAGTCCTCGCGCAGCGAGCGCCAGGCGCGCCCCGTCCGCGAGTTGCTGACGAGGTAGATGGCGGCCAGCACTGCCAGGAAGAACAGCGAGCGCGACGTAGTAGTAGCTCCTGAGCGACTCGAGGTAGTGCCCGAACAGGTGGAACGCATCGAGGTTGGCGATCCCGTTCGGCCCGTTCGTGATGTTGTAGCCGCGGGTGAAGCCGAGGATCGAGATCCGGTTGCCGTTGTTCGCGATCGTCACGAAGAGCTGCCCGAAGAAGAGCGTCACGATCGCGAGGTAGTCGCCGATCAGCCGCCGCGACGGCAGCCCGACCACGAAGCCGAGCAGCACGGTCGCGGCCACGACCACGACCAGCGACCGCCGGCGTCGGCCAGTGCTGGTCCGGAACTGGTTGCGAGGCGAGCATCGCGTAGATGTAGGCGCCGAAGCCGAAGAACGCGACGTAGCCGAGGTCGAGCAGGCCGGCGAACCCCACGACCGTGTTCAGCCCGAGCGCGAGCAGCATGTAGATCAACGTGTCGAAGCCGACCCGCAGCACGTAGCCGTTGCTCGTGATCAGCGGCAGCATCGCGGCAGCGACGACGAACGCGAGGAAGAGCGCCGGGCGGGGCACGTTCTCGGCGCGGGCGCGCGCCGTCCCGATCGCGCCCTGACCCCGGTCGCGGCGGCTCTCGTGCGACGCCACCCATTCGTCCGCGCCGATTCTCGGCTGCGTCGGAGTCGGAGTCTCGGGCATCTCGGGTGCTTCCGGCGACATCAGACCTTCTGCACCGTGGCTCGGCCGAGCAGGCCGCTCGGCCGGAGGATCATGATCCCGATCAGCAGGACGAACACGATCGCGTCCGAGAAGGTCGAGGAGACGTAGCCGATCGTGAACGACTCGGCGAGCCCGATCGCGAGACCGCCGACGACCGCGCCCGGGAGGTTGCCGATCCCGCCGATCACGGCGGCCGTGAACGCCTTCAGGCCGGCCTCGAAGCCCATGTACGGCCAGACCTGCTGGTAGACGAGGCAGTTGAAGATGCCCGCCGCGCCTGCGAGCGCAGAGCCGATGAGGAAGGTTGCGGCGATCACGCGGTTGACGTCGATGCCCATCATCTCGGCGGCCTGGCGGTCGTAGGACGTGGCGCGCATCGCCCGGCCGAGCTGCGTCCGCGAGACGAAGAGCGTGAGCCCGATCATCAAGCACGATCGTGCCGACGACGACGATGATCTGCGCGACCGCCAGGTGCACACCGGCGGGAAGCATGATCCCGTGCGTCCAGAGCTCGCCGTTGTTCCAGCTGAAGCTGTCGTAGCTCCGGAAGTCGGCTCCGAGGAGGAGCACGGCCGCGTTCTCGAGGAAGAACGAGACCCCGAGGGCGGTGATCAGCGGTGCGATTCGAGGCGCGTCGCGCAGGCGCCGGTAGGCGAAGCGCTCGATCGCGACGCCGAGCAGCCCGCCGCCCAGCATCGCCGCGAGGAACATCGCGGCGAGCATGAGGCCGATCGGCAGCGCGACCGCGGTCGGGCCGCCGAAGGCGGTGAGCACGCCGTAGCCGATGAACGCCCCGACCATGTACACGTCTCCGTGGGCGAAGTTCAGCAGCTTGAGGATCCCGTACACCATCGAGTAGCCGAGGGCGATCAGGGCGTACACGCTCCCGTGGACGATCCCGGCGACTAGCTCGGTGACGAAGAGGTTCCAGTTCATCAGACGAGGTAAAGCGTGGGGGGCACGGCAGGCGCCGTGCCCCCCACGATACGAGCTAGGAGACCGTCTGGTACTTGCCGCCGTTCACGATCTTGAAGATGTGGAACGCGGCACCCTTGACGTCGCCGTTGGCCGTGAAGGCCATCGGCGTGCCGAGGATCGACTTTCCGATCGTCTGCTTGGCGAGGGCCGAGCGGAGCGACGCCCGCGAGATCGTGCCCTTGCCTGCTGCACATGCCTTCGTTGCGGCCTGCGCGTAGAGCTGCGCCGCAACGTAGTTCGGAGCGCCGAACGGGCTGGTGCCGCCCGGGAACTGCTTGTGGTACGCGGCGACGACGGCCTTGTCGGCCGGGAGCGTCGTCACGTCCGCAGCGAAGAACGAGACGTAGTTCCCGGTGCGTTGTACTTGGACGTGTCGAAGCTGCCGTCCGTTGCGAACACGACTGCCTTCTTGCCCTGCGACTTGAGCTGCTGGGCGAGGAGCTGCGTCTGCGAGGCGAGCTGGAAGGGCGTGAACACGACCTTCGTCGAGCTCGCCGACCTTGCCGACGAGCGCCGAGAAGTCGGTGTCCTTCTGGCTGATCGACTCGGAGTCGACCTTGACGCCGGCCTTCGTGAGGTCCGACTTGACGATCGCCGCGAGACCGGTCGAGTAGGACTCCTGATCGTCGACGATCATGACCGACGAGCCCTTGGTGACGCCGAGGTGCTTCATCATGTAGTCGGCATCCGTCGGGCCCTGCACGGAGTCGTTCGGGACGACCCGGAAGAAGTAACCCTTGAGCGAGCCGTTCGTCAGGGCCGGGTTCGTCGCGGAGCCGGAGACGAAGGCGAGGCCCGCCTTCTTCAGGATCGGAGAGGCCGCAGTGACCTCCTGGCTGCCCGCGGGGCCGATCACGCCGACGATGCTCGAGTTCGACGCGAACGACTGCGACACCGTCGAGGCGATCGCCGGGTTCAGCTGCGTGTCGCCCTGGACGATGTTGATCTTCACCCGGTGCGTCTTGTTCCACTGGGTGGCGAAGAACTCGGCCCAGTGGAGCTGATCGTCGCCGATCGATGCGGCGGGGCCGGTGAACGGCCCTTCCATGCCGATCTGGATCGGGTTCGAGCACGAGACGCCCGAGGGGGCGGCCGCTGCGGTCTTCGCCGCCGAGGTCGCCGTTCCGGCGAGCACGAGCGCAACCGAGGCGCAAGCGCCCCCGATCGCGATCGTGATTGCCTTCTTGACCATGAAGCCTCCTTCGCTGTTTTCAGGCTGGTGAACCCTTGGCGAGTCCGCAGGTTCGGAACAGATTCCCTTCTCGATCTGACCTTCACTCGGTGCCATTACAGGGCCACCTCGCAAACAGGCGTGTGATCCTACGCTCTTGCCGGGGCGAACACGACGCCGTTCGCCGCGGTTTTGCACCGGCGTTCCGGTGCGGCCTGTTCTGTAGATTCGTTCAGGTGCGTTATTGGTTGACCCGGGGGAGTGCCGTCGCCGTCGAGACGGCGGGCGACACGGTCGAACTTCTTCCACTCTTCGATGACGCTCGCGGCTGCGAGAAGTTTGCGCAGCGCGTGTTGCGCTTCGGTGTAGGGCCCTCGCGCGCCCGGGTCGACGAGGCCGCCGACGAGGTGCTCTACGTGCTCGCCGGGAGCGGGACGGCGATCGTCGGCGAGGCCCGGGTTCCGCTTCGTCCCGGCGTCGGCGTCCATGTGCGCCGCGGGACCCGCTGGGCGATCGAGGCCGAGCCGGCGGTCGAGCTGCTCTCGGTGCTCGTGCGTGATCCCGAGCCGCGCGCCGGCCGCCGGGCACGCCGTCGACCTGGCGGGCGAGGAGCGTCGCAGCGCGACGGCAGCGCGGCAGTTCGTCATCGGCGTGTCGGCCGAGAGCGGCTGCCCCTCCGTGACCCAGTTCGTCGGCTTCGTCCCACCCGGCCGCGCGCCCGACCACTTCCACCGCTACGACGAGGTGCTCTACGTGCTCGACGGGGAGGGTGCCCTCCACATCGACGGCGAGGACGCACCGCTTGCGCCCGGCGTGTGCGTCCATCTGCCCGCCCGGCTCGTACACTGTCTCGAGAACACCGGCGACCAGGAGCTGCGCCTGCTCGGCGTGTTCAGGCCGTCGGGCTCGCCCGCCGAGGCCTATTACCCCGACGGTACCCCCGCCGTCTACCCGGAGAGCTGACATGCCGAGAATCGAACGCACCGCCGAGGTTCGCTGGGAGGGCAATCTCGCCCGCGGCGGCGGCCTGATCTCGGCCGGCTCGTCGGGAAGCTTCTCGGATCTCCCGTACTCGCAGGCGACTCGCATCGGCCCGCCCGAGGGAAAGACGAGCCCCGAGGAGCTGCTGGCGGCGGCGCACGGCGGCTGCTTCACCATGTCGCTCGCCGGCGAGCTGACCGGCCTCGGCCATCCGCCGGAGCGGCTCGAGGTCACCTGCCGCATCATCATGGACGAGGTCGAGGGGCAGGGACACCAGATCGTCGGCTCGGAGATCACTGCGACTGCCGCGGTCGCCGGGGTCGATGTCGAGACGCTCGCCGACGCGGTGAGGCTCGCCGACGAAGGCTGCCCGTTCTCGGCGCTGCTCAAGCGCGCCGGCGCGACCGTGGACGTCCGGGCCGAGCTCGCCTGAGGGCGTCCCGGCCGCGGCGCCTCCAGGGCATGTTGCTGCCGAGGTCGCCTGCCCCCAACCTGCCGGGTCGTACCGGCCGGCACTGCGACGCCGCGCGGGGCCGACGCCGCCCGGAGCCCATGCCGCCCGGGCGCCGGCTCAGCCCCCGAAATACGAGCCGAGGACGGTGGCGAGGATTACCACCACGACCACGATCGCGCCGATCAGCGGTGTGCTCATTTGACCCCCTTTCGCCCGGACGTCTCGCAGATGTTTGTGTCAAAAATCATAAACATATGCCGATGACAGTTAGACACCAGCTTATCCGTCTCGGCGGCCGACGGGTCGAGCATGTGCGCGGCGCCGAAGCCCCGGACGGCGACCTGGCCGCCTGAACGGAAACGGGACGGGGCGCCCCGAGGGCAGCCCCGTCCCGTAGGACAAGCGAGCCCGGTGGGAGCTACTTGACCGTGAGCACGCCCTTCATGCCGGCAGCGGCATGGCCGGAGACGGTGCAGAGGTACTCGTACGTGCCCGGCTTCGAGAAGGTCACCGTGAGCGACCCGCTGGCGAGGGGATTGATCAGCGCCGTGGACTTGCCGGCGCATGCGGTCGCGGTTCCGCCCTTGTTGCTCGAGCAGACCTTGAAGTCGTGGGGCAGGTTGCCCTTGTTGGTGATCTTGAACGTCACCGTGCCGCTCTTGACGCTCTTGGTCGAAAGCGCGAACCCGAACTCGGTCGGCTTGCCGGCCGTGACCGTGACCGTCGTGCCCTTCGTGGTCGCGCCGGCCAGCAGCCGGAATTGCCGCGAAGATCGCGAGAAGTGCGGCGGTGATGCCGAGCGCGAGGAGCCGCTTATGGCTTGAATGCATCGAGTCCCTCCGGTTTAGTGTTGTCTCCATCGTTGCTCCCCGTCCTTAACCGCGCGTGTGCGACTTGGGAAGAGTCGGTAAAGGACGGGACGACCTGCGGAAGATCCGCGGCGCGTGAGGCTAGCGGGAGTAACCGACCGTAGCGACGAGCAACTCGAAGACGCCGGCGGCGAGGAAGCCGATGCCGAGGAGCGTGAGTGCGTCGCGCACGATCCTCGCGAACATCTTCTCGCGGCGGTTCATCGGGCCGCGCGGGCCCCAGGCGCGGTTCAGCAGACGCTGGCCGATTCGCTCGTTGGACTGGCGCCAGTTGCTGATGAGCAGCGCCGCCTCGAGGAACATGAGCCCGGCGAGGACGAGATGCCCGATCGTCTTCGCCCCCGACGGCAACGCGTCGTCGGCGTGCAGCAGCAGCAGGCCGAGCCCGATGATCGCGACGAAGAAGACGATGAAGAGCGTCCTCGCCGCCCAGGTTGTGCGTGGCAGGGGCCGCAGGCGGCGGTGGCGGCGGCGGCGGAGCCGGCTTCGCCGCGGCGGCGCTCGGCGCGCCGGTCGATCTCCTTGCCGACGACGATCCCGGCGGCGCGGACGTAGCGTCCTGCCTTCGCGGCCGGATGCTCCTTGTCGGGCACGAACGAAGCGTATCGCTCGCCCCGGTGAGCCGGTCGGCGAGCGCCCGGAACCATCAGGATCGGTGCATGGCAGAGAGGCGCTACCTGGTCGGCGAGCGGGTGCTCGTCTCGCGGGACGAGAGCGGCGAGGGTCACGAGGAGGCGACGGTCGTCGACTACTACGTGCTGTTGATGGAGGGCGACTCGATCCCGTCGATCGTGGTCGACTTCGACGACGGCGAGCGCAAGTACCTGACCGCGCGCGAGCCGAACGTGCTGCCGATCGAGGACGACGAGCCCGAGGACGGCGAGCTCGCGGGGGATGAGGCCGGGCAGGTGGAGGCCGAAGCGACCGGGAGCGACGCCGATTCAGACCCGGCGAGGAGCGCGGAGCCGGTGCCGCCGACGTGTAGACCCGGGCGCTCGAGCGATGCCCGGCTAGGATGGCGATCGTGACCGAGAACGAGACCGGGACGATGCGCGTCAAGAGCGGCCTCGCGGAGATGCTCAAGGGCGGCGTGATCATGGACGTCGTCACCGCCGACCAGGCGAAGATCGCCGAGGAGGCGGGCGCGGTCGCGGTGATGGCGCTCGAGCGCGTCCCGGCCGACATCCGCGCGCAGGGCGGTGTCGCGCGCATGTCCGACCCCGGGATGATCCACGAGATCCAGGAGGCGGTGACGATCCCGGTGATGGCGAAGTGCCGCATCGGCCACTTCGCCGAGGCGCAGATCCTGCAGGCGCTCGAGATCGACTACATCGACGAGTCGGAGGTGCTGACGCCCGCCGACGTCGAGCATCACGTCGACAAGTGGGCGTTCACCGTTCCGTTCGTCTGCGGCGCCACCAACCTCGGCGAGGCGCTGCGGCGCGATCGCCGAGGGCGCGGCGATGATCCGCACCAAGGGCGAGGCCGGCACCGGCGACATCGTCAATGCGGTCACGCACATGCGGTCGGTCTTCGGCGCGATCCGCCGGCTCAGTCGCTGCGCAGCGAGGAGCTGTACGCGGAGGCGAAGGAGCTGCGCGCGCCGGTCGAGCTCGTCCAGTGGGTCGCCGACAACGGCAAGCTGCCGGTCGTGACGTTCACCGCGGGCGGCATCGCGACTCCCGCCGACGCGGCCCTGTGCATGCAGCTCGGCGCCGACGGCGTCTTCGTCGGCTCGGGCATCTTCAAGTCGGGCGACCCCGAGAAGCGCGCCCGCGCGATCGTCGAGGCGACGACGCACTACATGGACGCCGAGGTGCTCGCGCGGGTCTCCGAAGGGCTGGGCGAAGCGATGGTCGGCATCTCGACCGCCACGCTCGACCCCAAGGACCTGCTCGAGACGCGCGGCTGGTAGGGCGGGCGTAGCGAGCTCGGCCCGGGCGGCCGTTCGCGGTCTCCCAGGACGGCGGCCGCCGGTAGTCCGCTTCGCGTCTACCAGACGCTCTCGAACGTTCCCAGCCGGAGCTCGTGCTCGTAGCGGAATGCGCTCTCGTCGACGAGCCGCATGTACTCGGCCCTGTTCGCCTCGATGAACGCGTTGTAGGCCTCCGGCTCTCCCAGCGGTCGACGACGAGGTAGCGGCCGGGGATCTCGACGTCGCGGAGGAGCTCGGTGCCGATGTAGCCGCTCCCGCTGCGGAAGAACGCCGCCCACTCGCCCTCCGGCCCGTAGACGCGCTCGAACTCGGCCGCGTCCTCCGCGTCGTAGCTGAACACGAGGGCGATCAGCGCAGGCCGCCGCGCTCGTGGTGGGCGCTGAAGAAGTTCTCGCTGCCGGCCGTCGCCATCGACGCGGAGGCGCTGATCTCGAGGCAGAGCGCGGCCGCCGCGACGATCTGGGCGAACCGGTAGACCCTGCCGGCGCCGGCGCAGCCGATCGCGCCGAGCCAGTCGCGGGCGGAGGGGAGCGTGGTGCCGCCGCCGACCGTCCCGACCTCGAGCCCGGGGAAGCGGATCGAGGCGTGCAGCCCCCCTCGACGCGCCGGGCGGTGCCGTGCGCCATCGAGGAGGTGCCGACCATCCCGAGATCCTGGCCGGTGGCCGCGAACACGGCGGCGATCGCCGTCGCGGGGGTGAAGGCCACCGACTGCATCCCCGAGGCGACCGCGCCGTGGGTGCCCGCCCACGAGAGCGCCTCGAGGTCGGCAGCGGTCGTGTGCAGGACGCGCTCGATCCGGTCGTCCGGGACGATCGCCTCGGCGATCACGGTCTTGCCGTGACCGGAGTGGAAATACTGGTGGGACGGCTTCTTGTCGCCGCCCATGTTGGCCTCGAGGTAGGCCCGCTCCGGCTTCACCGGCGCGCGCTGCATGACATAGCCCATGTTCAGCGCGTACGCGTTCCGCGTCATCATGTTGGGCCCGACGGCGTCCCCGGTCGTCCAGGCCCAGAGGACGTGGCACATGGGCCCGACGACGTGGGTTCCCACCTCGCGCAGGCGGGCATGGCGAGAGAGCATCGGGTCGTCGGAGCCTGCCAGCCAGTCCCGCATCGCGGCGAGCTCGCTCTCGATCCAGCGGCCGAGGGCGATCGCCGCCGCGGCGTCGGCGCAGACGAAGCACGACGCGCGCGTGATCCGGTCGGCGAGGACATGGGTCCGCACGGTTCCCGCCGCCGTCGAGCCGCGGGTCATCGACAGCGTCAGGCTGCCCTCGGTGTGTGCGAGCGGGACGTAAACCGTCTCCTCCACACGCGACAAGCTCGACGGGCGTGCCGTCGTCATCGAGCTCGTAGTCGCCGAGCTCGATCGTGATCGGGCACGCGGAGACCGGGATGACGGCGACTCCTGTGAGCGCCTCGGCGGCGCCCGCGAAGGGCTCGAGATCGACCGAGGTGACGAGCCCGTCCACGCCGAGGATCGCCTGGCGGGCCGCGATCGAGGCCGGGTCGTTCTTCCTGGGCCAGCGCATCGACGGCGTATTCAACCTGCGCCGGCGGACCGGGCGTCGCCGGGCAGGAAATTCGCCGTTTGCATGCAGTTCGTCCAGTCGAGTATGTTTGGGCCGCTTCGTCGGTCGGTGGGGTCGGTGGACGGAGCCGTCCTGGAAGCAAGGAACAAGGAGTACGACAGTTGGCTGAAGGAACCGTCAAATGGTTTTCGAACGAAAAAGGCTATGGATTCATCGAGCGTGAAGGCGGCGACGACGTCTTCGTTCACTTCTCCGCGATCACGATGGATGGCTACAAGTCACTGACCGAAGGTCAGCGCGTGTCGTTCGAGGTCGTGCAGGGCGACAAGGGCCTGCAGGCAGCGAACGTCCAGGCGGCCTAGCTTTCTTTCGGAACCCGAACGTTCGAAGGGCTCCGAGAGGAGCCCTTCGTTATGGAAGGATCAAAGACGAATGGCGATCACACGCGAAGAGGTGCTCCACGTCGCCGGGCTCGCCCGGCTCGAGCTCTCCGAGGAGGAGGTCACGCGCTTCCAGGAGCAGCTGTCGGCGATCCTCGATGCGGTGTCCAAGGTCTCGGAGCTCGATCTGTCCGACGTCCCGCCGACGTCCCATCCGCTCGCGATCGCAAACGCCTGGGCCGAGGACGAGCCGCGGCCGTGCCTGCCCCTCGACGAGGTGTTCGCGAACGCACCGGACCGCGACGGCGACTACTTCCGAACGCCGCCCGCGTGACAGGAGCCGGGGTGCAGGCGCCACACTCACGCCACGAATCCGGCACGAACGCGGCACACCTTCTCTGCAACGCTGTCTGCAGGGGGGCGTGGGCCCCCTTGGGGGGCACGTGGAGCCGGCGTCCGCGGTGCGAGCGCCGTGAGCGGGGCGATCGACACCCTCCGGCTCTCGGCGGAGGAGGCGCGCGGCCTGCTCGACCGCGGCGAGGCCTCGCCGGCGAGCTCTGGGACGCCTATCGCGCGGCAATCGACGCCCACAACGGCGAGCTGAACGCCTACCTGACGCTCGTCGACGAGCCCGCACGGCGACGGCGTCCCGATCGGGCTCAAGGACGTCATCTCGACGAAGGGCATCCGCACGACCGCGGGCTCGAAGATCCTCGACAACTACGTCCCGGTCTTCGACGCGACCGTCGCAGCCCGCTGCAAGGCGGCAGGCATGCCCGTCCTCGGCAAGACGAACACCGACGAGTTCGCGATGGGCTCGTCGACCGAGAACTCGGCCTACGGCCCGACCCGCAACCCGTGGGACCCGACCGCGGGTGCCGGGCGGCTCGGGCGGCGGCTCGGCCGCCGCCGTCGCGGCCGGGCTCGCGCCGTGGGCGCTCGGCTCGGACACCGGCGGCTCGGTCAAGCTCCCCGCGGCCTTCTGCGGCAACGTCGGGCTCCGCCCCACCTACGGCACCGTCTCGCGCTACGGCGTCGTCGCGTTCGCCTCGAGCCTCGACCAGGTCGGCCCGGTGACCCGCAACGTCCGCGACAACGCCCTCCTCTACCGGATCATCAGCGGCCGCGACGAGAACGACTCGACCACCGTGGATGTGCCCGCCGTCGAGCTGCCGGAGCCCGGCGAGCCTCGCGGGCGTGCGGATCGGGCTGCCGCGCCAGCTCAACGAGGCCGAAGGCATCGAGCCCGGCGTGAAGGCGGCGGTCGACGCCGCGATCGCCCACGCGGCCGGCCTCGGTGCCGAGATCGAGCAGTGCGAGCTGCCGCTCTCGGTCGACTACGGCCTTCCGTGCTACTACCTGATCGCCCCGGCCGAGGCCTCGGCAAACCTCGGCCGCTACGACGGCGTGCGCTACGGGCCGCGCACCGACGGCGACGACTTCCGCGAGATGGTGATGCGCACCCGGCACGACGGCTTCGGCGACGAGCCGAAGCGGCGGATCATGCTCGGAACCTACGCGCTCTCGTCCGGCTACTACGACGCCTTCTACGGCACGGCGCAGAAGGTGCGCACGGTGATCAAGCGCGAGCACGACGCGCTGTTCGAGCGCTACGACGTCCTGATCTCGCCCACGTGCGCGACGACCGCGTTTCCGATCGGCGCGAAGTCCCAGGACCCGCTCGCGATGTACCTCACCGATGTGCTCACGATCCCGTCGAACATGGCCGGCCTGCCGAGCCTCTCGCTGCCGTGCGGCCTTGCCGAGGGGCTGCCGGTCGGGCTGCAGCTGATCGGGCCGCAGTTCTCGGAGAACCTGCTCTACCGCGTCTCGGTCGCCCTCGAGGCCGAGATCGGCTTCGATGTCGTTCCGGAGCGGCTGAGGTGAGGCCCCGGCGCGGGCTCGACGGGGCCGGTTCGGGAGCGGAGGTGCCGGCTTGACCGCCGCCGGCGCGCCGGCGGCCTGGGAGCCGGTGATCGGGCTCGAGATCCACGTGCAGCTGAAGACGCGGACGAAGATGTTCTGCCGCTGCACCAACGGGTTCGGCGGCGAGCCGAACACGCAGACCTGTCCGGTCTGCCTCGCCTTCCCGGGAGCCTTGCCGGTCCCGAACCGGGCGGCGATCGAGGAGACGATCAAGCTCGGCCTCGCGCTCGGCTGCACGATCGCCGACAGAGCGGTGTTTCACCGGAAGAACTACTTCTATCCCGACCTGCCGAAGGCCTACCAGATCTCCCAGTACGACGAGCCGCTCTGCTCGGGGGGCCAGCTGTCGGTGCCGACTCCGCACGGCTCGATCGAGGTCGGCATCGTCCGTGCGCACCTCGAGGAGGACGCCGCGAAGAACGTGCATGTCGCCGCCTCGGGCCGGATCCACGGCGCGACGGCGACGCTCGTCGACTTCAACCGCGGCGGCACGCCGCTGCTCGAGATCGTCACCGAGCCCGCGCTCCACTCGGCCGACGACGCCAAGCGCTTCCTCCAGCTCCTGCGGCAGACGGTCGTCGAGCTCGGCCTCTCGGACGCCGAGCTCGAGAAGGGCTCGATGCGCTTCGACGTGAACGTCTCGGTTCGCCCGGCAGGCTCGGACGAGCTCCGCACCCGTTGCGAGCTGAAGAACATGAACTCGTTCAACTTCGCCGCGAAGGGGATCGATCGGGAGATCGCGCGCCAGATCAGGATCTACGAGTCGGGGGGGACCGTCGATCAGGAGACGCTCCACTTCGATCCGGGCAACGAGGACTCGCCGCCGCTCCGGAGCAAGGAGGAGGCGCAGGACTATCGCTACTTCCCGGAGCCCGACCTGGTGCCGATCGAGCCGCCGGCGGAGCTGGTCGAGGAGCTCCGGGCCCAGGTCGGCGAGCTGCCGAGCGCCAGGATCACGCGTATCGCCGAGACGCTCTCGTTCTACGACGCCGACGTGCTCGTCACTGGCGGTCTCGACCGGCTCTGGTCGGAGGTCGTCGCGGCCGGAGCCGATGCCAAGGAGACGGCCAACGTGCTCGCCAACGCCTTCGTCGCGGCCGGCGTCGAGCCGGGCGACGTGAGCGCGGTAGAGCTCGCGAAGCTCGTCTCCGCCCGCGCCGAGATACCCGCGCGCGGCGTTCGACGAGGCGCTCGCACACGCAGGCGACGCCGGCTTCTCGGCCGATCCGTACCTGGCGCAGAAGGCAGTCAGCGACGTCTCGGAGCTCGACCCGGTGATCGACGCCGTGATCGCCGCGAGCCCCGCGCAGGCCGGGCAGTACCGCGGCGGCAAGGAGGGCCTGCTCGGCTTCTTCGTCGGCCGGGTGATGAAGGAGACCGGCGGCAAGGCCGACCCGCGCGTGGTCAGCGAACGCGTGCGTGCGAAGCTCAGGGGCTGAGCCCTCGGCTAGCCTGGGAGGCGTGCAGAAGCGCTACCTGTTCACCCCCGGGACCGACGCCGGTTCCGCCGGAGGTCCTGGCCGCGACGGCCGAGCCGATGGTGCATCACCGCGGGCTCGACTTCCGCGCCGTCTACGAGAGAACGCTCGAGCGGCTCGCACAGGTCTACTGCACCGAGGATCCCGTCCTCCTGTTCGGCGCCTCGGGAACCGGCGCGATGGAGTCGGCGGTCGCAAACCTGACCTCGGCGGGCGATCGCGTGGCCGTGGTCGTGGCGGGGGCCTTCGGCGAGCGCTGGACGAAGATCTGCTCCCAGTACGGCCTCGACGTGCAGCGGATCGACTACGAGTGGGGCGAGGTTCCCGATCCGCGCGAGATCGGCTCGGCGGTCGCCGAAAGCGGGGCGGAGATCGTCTTCTGCACCCAGTCCGAGACCTCGACCGGCGTGGTCGCCGACGTTCAGGCGATCAAGGGTGCGGTCGGCGCCGCGACGCTCGTCGTCGATGCCGTCTCCTCCCTCGGCGCGGTGCCGCTCGAGACCGATGCCTGGGGGATCGACGTCGGCCGTCTCGGGCTCGCAGAAGGCCCTGATGTGCCCGCCCGGCCTCGCCATGACCTCCGTCGCCGGGCAGCTCTGGGAGCGGCTCCCGCAGCCGCGGACGTTCTACTTCGACTGGCGGGCGACGCGGAAGGCGCAAGAGGCCTTCGACTCGGCCTTCACGCCGGCGGTCTCGCTGATCCGCGGCCTCGACGTCGCGCTCGGGATGATCCTCGACGACGGCCTCGACGCTGCCTTCGAGCGCCACGTGCGCCTCGGCCGGGCGACGCGGGCCGGCATGAAGGCGATGGGGCTCGAGCTGTTCTCGCCCGACGACGACTCCTCGGCCGTCGTCACCGCCGTGCGTGTCCCCGACGGCATCGAGTCGCCCGCGCTGCTCCGGCATCTGCGTGAGCGGCACGGCGTGACGCTCGCGCCGGGCCAGGGGGCGCTCAAGCCGAGCATCTTCCGGATCGGCCACATCGGCTGGTTCGACGTCTTCGACATCGCCGCCGCGATCGCTGCCGTCGAGCTGGCGCTGACCGAGCTCGGCGCGGACATCGAGCGCGGCGTCGCCGTCGGGCGTGCGTTCGAGGCCTACGAGCAGCACGTCGCCGCCTAGGAACGCCGGCGTGGCACAGCCGATGTGGCCCGACCCCGTCGAGCGGGTCGCGCGTGAGCTCCGCGCCGCTGCGGTCGATGTCACGATCGAGGAGTTCGAGCAGGGCACGCCCACGGCGGACGCGGCCGCGCGCGCCATCGGCTGTCGGCTCGACCAGATCGTCAAGTCGATCGTCTTCGTCTGCGACGGCTCGCCGCGTGCTCGCGCTCGTTCCAGGCGACCGGCGCGCGGACGAGCCGAGCGTGGCGGCTGCGGTCGGCGCAGCCGAGGCCCGCGTGGCGCGCGTGGACGAGGTGCTGGCCGCGACGGGCTACGAGCCGGGCGCGGTCGCGCCGTTCCCGCTGCGGTCGATCGACGAGGTCGTGCTCGAGCAGACGATCCTCCGGCACGATCGCGTGTGGATCGGGGCCGGGTCGCCGGTGCACATGGCGGGGCTCGCCCCGGAGGAGCTCCAGCGGCTCGCGGGGGCCAGGGCGGCGGACCTCGTAGGCCCTCGCTACAGTTCGAAAACCGACCGCTAAAGGAGATCGTCATGCAGCCAACCGAGAAGATCTGGATGAACGGCGACCTCGTCGACTGGGACGACGCGCGCATCCATGTGGGCGTGCATGGCCTTCATTACGGCACCGGCGTGTTCGAGGGAATCCGGTGTTACGACACGCCCAAGGGGCCGGCAGTCTTCCGCCTCACCGATCACATGCAGCGCCTCGTGAACTCGGCGCGGCTGATCGACATGCAGCTCCCGTACACGGTCGACGAGCTGCGCGCCGCCTGTAACGACCTGCTCGGTGCGAACGGGCTCGCCGAGTCGTACATCCGCCCGATCGCCTTCTACGGCTACGGGCAGCTCGGCGTCTCGGCTCGCGACAACCCGATCGAGACGGTGATCATGTCCTGGCCGTGGGGGACGTATCTCGGCGAGGAGGCGTTGACCGAGGGCATCCGGGCGAAGATCTCGTCCTGGCAGCGGATCCCCGCCAACGTCGTGCCGCACGCCTCGAAGGCCTCCGGCGTCTACCTCAACTCGATGCTCGCGGTGAACGAGGCACGGCGCGCCGGGTACGACGAGGCGATCCTGCTGACCCCTGACGGGAATGTCGCGGACGGCCCCGGAGAGACGATCTTCGTCGTCTCCGGCGGGAAGGTGTTCACCCCCGATCTGTCGTCCGGGATCCTGCACGGGATCACGCGCGACTCGATCATCCAGATCGCGCACGACCTCGGCTACGAGGTCGTCGAGAAGATCCTGATTCGCTCGGACCTGTACCTGGCCGACGAGGTGTTCATGTGCGGCACGGCCGCCGAGGTGACGCCGCTGCGCTCGGTCGACGATCACGAGATCGGCGTCGGGGACGTCACGCGCGAGCTGCAGAAGGCCTACCTCGATACGGTGCGCGGGGTGAGCGACCGGTGGGCGCAGTGGCGTGAGCTCGTGCCGAGCATGACCCGCGCGTGAGTATCGAGACAGCGCGCCGCATAGCGCTCTCGAGCCCGTGGATCGACGAGCGCGACGAGGAGCTCGTGCTGGAGGTGCTGCGCTCGGGACAGCTGTCGCTCGGTCCGGTCGGGCCTCGGTTCGAGGCGCTCCTCGCCGACGCTGTCGGCGCGCCGCACTGCGCAGCCGTCTCGTCCGGGACGGCCGGGCTGCACCTCTGCATGCATCTGGCCGGCGTCGGTCCGGGTGACGAGGTGATCACGTCGCCGTACTCCTTCGTCGCATCGGCGAACTGCGCGATCTACCAGGGGGCCGAGCCGGTGTTCGCCGACATCGACTCCGCGACGCTCAACCTCGACCCCGAGGCCGTCGAGGCCGCGGTGACGCCGCGCACGAAGGCTGTCGTGGCGGTCGACATCTTCGGCTACCCGTGCGAGCTCGACGAGCTGCGGTCGATCTGCGACCGGCACGGGCTCGTGCTCGTCGAGGACGCGTGCGAGGCGCTCGGCGCGGTCTACAAGGGCCGGCCGATCGGCTCGCACGGCCACCTGGCCACGTGGGCGTTCTACCCGAACAAGCAGATCACGACGGGCGAGGGTGGGGCGGTCACGACCGGCTCGGCCGAGGAGCACGAGCTGCTCGTCTCGCTGCGCAATCAGGGTCGACTGGAGACGTCGAGCTGGCTCCAGCATGGACGGCTCGGCTTCAACTACCGGCTCGACGACATCTCCGCGGCACTCGGCATCGGGCAGCTCGAACGGCTCGATCGCATCCTCGAGGCGCGGCGCACGGTCGCCGAGCGATACGGAGAGCTCCTCGCCGGGGTCGATGTCGAGCTTCCACTCGCGGACGACGCCGACCACGTTCGCTCATGGTTCGTCTACGTGGTGAAGCTCCCGGCCGGGGTCGACAGGGACGCGGTGATGGCGAGGCTTGCCGGAGACGGGATTGCCTGCGCGCCGTACCTGCCTTCGATTCACCTTCAGTCGTACATGCGCGAGCGCTACGGCTTCTCCGAGGGGCTCTGCCCGGTCAGCGAGGACGCGAGCGCTCGCACGCTGGCGGTCCCGTTCCACTCGCGGCTCCCGCGCGAGGATCAGGAGCGCGTCGCGGGTGCGCTCCGGTCGGCTCTCGAAGCCGCCTGACCTCTGGCCCGGGGCGCCGTGTCCCCGCGCGTCGATGCCGGGACGAAAGCCGGTGCCAGGCACCGTAACGAATCTGTGCCACCTTCGTGCCGACTTCGTGCCGACCGCGACGATTCCAGCCGGGTCGCGTATCCGTCGGCGGTCGCCCGGATGCGCTTGAGCCAACGCCTCGAACGCCGTCGGCGGCTGGGCTCGTCATGGCTTGATCGCTGTCGTCGTGGGGAATTTCACGACCGGCGGGCGCCTCGCTCGAGTTGTCGACCGCGAGGGGTCGACTGCGTCTCATGCGCCGCGAGTCGCCTTTTCGGCCGTGTCGGTCGTAGCCGCGCCCGGAAGCGGTGTCTCGGGCCGCGGCCGGTGCCAGGCACCGGGGTTTCGTCCCGCACAGGCGTCTCGCCGAAGAGCGATAATCACCGCGTGGCGGACGGCGCTCCCAGGATGATCTTCCTCGGCTTCGGGAAGTACGTTCGGGCCGACAAGATCTTCGCGCTCGAGCCGCTTGCCGAGGGCGAGCGCGGTCACGGCGCACGCACGCGCGTGTGGGTCGAGGGGATCGCCGACCCGATCGTCGCCTCCCGGACCGAGCGCGCGATCGTCGCCGCGATGGGCTCGAACCCGGGCCTGGAGGCGACGAAGATCGTCGACGGCGCGCTCGACCTCGCCCAGCGCGTTGCCGACGCCGCCGAGCAGGGCCGGTTCGACGTCGTCGATCTCGGTCGGCGGGCGCGCAGGCTGCTGGCGTCGACGACCCGCGCCGGCCGAGCCGGAGAGCCTGTTCTGACCGAGGCCCCCGCCGCGCTCCGCGACGGGACGTTCTTCGACCGCGACGTCCACGCTGTCGCCCGCGCCCTGATCGGCAGCGAGCTCCTCGTCGACGGCGTCGGCGGGACGATCGTCGAGGTCGAGGCGTACTCGCAGGACGACCCGGCCTCGCACAGCTTCCGGGGACGTACGGCAAGGAATGCGGTGATGTTCGGCCCGCCCGGGCACGCCTACGTCTACCGGTCGTACGGGATTCACTGGTGCCTCAACTTCGTCTGCGGCCCGGAAGGGCTCGCGAGCGCCGTCCTGCTCAGGGCGCTCGAGCCGACGGAGGGGATCGAGACGATGCGCGAGCGGCGCCGGGTCGACGACATCCGGCTGCTCTGCTCCGGCCCGGGCCGCCTCTGCGAGGCACTCGCCGTGACCCACGCCCACGAAGGGCTACCGCTCGACCGCCCGCCCTTCTCGCTCCGCCCTGCCGGTGAGACGCCGGCAGATCGCAGTCGGGCCGCGCATCGGGATCACCAAGGCGGCCGACCTGCAGTGGCGCTACGGGCTCGCGGGCTCTCGCTTCCTGAGCAAGCCGTTCAGCGCTTCACGGTGAGCACGACACGCATGCCCGGGGCTGCGGCGACCCCCGACGGCGGCTCCTGCGAGACGACGCGGCCACTTGCTCCGCCGCTGACGCGGGTGCGCAGCTTCAGCCGGGCGAGCTCGGCCCGGGCGGCCGGCACCGGCATCCCGACGAGCCGCGGGACGACACCGTAGACGGCCCGCGACACGACGAGATCGACCTTGTCGTAGGCCGAGAGCGTCCCGCTCGCGGGGCTCTGCCAGACGACCAGCCCCGCCCGTTTGCCGGGCGTGGCCGGCTTGTACGACGACCGTCGTCTCGAGCGGCTGCCCGATCAGGCGCGTCCTCGCGGCAGCGAGCGTCTCACCGCGGACGTCCGGAACCTCGACCTCGTTGGGCTTGCACGTCGCGACCGCTGTCGGAGCCATGCCCGAGAAGAAGTCCATGGTGGCCGCGCCGCGGCAGTTGCCGTTGTCGAGCTCGAGCCGGCCGTCGCGGAAGATGACCCGTGACGGCGAGCCGTAGGGGACTGCCGAGCTCGGAAGCGACGACCGGACGTAGTTGCGGTACGGAAGCGTGCTCTGCAAATACGGGAGCGCCTTCTCCATGAACGCCTTCCAGATCAGCGCCGGGAACGTGCCACCCTCGACCGTATGCCCGTGGAACTCCGTCAGCATCGGGATGAGCTTGTTCGGGTAGCCGACCCAGACGGCGGTCACGATGTCCGGCGTGAAGCCGACGAACCAGGCATCGCCGTAGTTCTCCGTCGTGCCCGTCTTGCCGGCGACCTCCTCGCCGGGCAGTTGGGCGGCCGTCCCGGTCCCGTACTGGACGACGCCCCGGAGCATCTGGTCCTCGATCCCGGCGTTCCCATTCGCGAGCCAGCGGATCGCCTGCGGCGAGGTGTGGTTGATGACAGTCGTCGGCTTCCCCTTCGTCGGGAAGGTGACGCTCTGGACCGCGAGCGGCTCGTTGCCGAAGATCGACCCGTCGAGCCGGTAGCCGCCGTCGGCGAGCGTCGCGTAGGCGCGGGCCATCTCGAGCGGCGTCGCCGGCTCGGCGCCGAGGCCGATCGAGAAGTACGGGTTGAGCTTCGTCGTGATCCCCATCTCGCGCGGCGGCGCGGGCGACGTTCTCGGGGCCGACGAGGTTCGTGAGCTGCGCGAAGACGGTGTTGTCGGAGTACGCGATCGCCTTCGACAGGTCGATCGGGCCGAGGCTCGTGTGCTCGAAGTTCGTCACGCTCCAGGCCCGACCGCCCGCATCGATCACGACCGGGTGCGAGACGAGCGTCGACGCCGGGCGAGATCCCGTCCTTCAGCGCGGCCGCGAGCACGAACGGCTTGAACGCCGATCCCGGCTGCCGCTCACCCTGCGTGGCGAGGTTGAACTCGCTCTTGTGGTAGTTGCGCCCGCCGACCATCGCGACCACGTTCCCGGTGTGGACGTCGATCGCGACCAGCGCCGCGGACGGCCCGATCGAGGCCGGCAGCGCCTTGTCGATCGCCTGCCGTGCGAGCTTCTGCAGGCCGAGGTCGATCGTCGTCGTCACCTTCAGCCCACCGCCGTATACCTGCCTGGGGCCGTAATGGGAGACGAGCTGGTCGGTCACGTAGTTCGCGAAGTACGGGGCGGCGTCGCTCTGGGTCGAGGGCAGCCGCACCGAGCTCGGGTTGGGCATCGGCGCCCCGAGCCACTGGCGAAGCTGGTCGCGGTCGAGGTAGTGCTGCTGGTACATCTGCTGCAGCACGAGGTTCCGGCGTTCGCGCGCCGCCTGCGGGTGGGCGACCGGGTCGTAGAGGCTCGGGTTCTCGGGGATCCCGGCAAGCAGCGCCGCCTCGGCCGGGTTGACCTGCTTGGCGCTGTGCCCGAAGTAGACGCGCGAGGCCTCGTCGACACCGTAGGCGTGGTTGCCGAAGTAGATCGTGTTGAGGTAGGCGGTCAGGATCTCGTCCTTCGTCCAGACCTGCTCGAGCTTCCAGGCGAGTGCCGCCTCCTTCAGCTTGCGCGTCAGGGTCGGGGCGTTGCCGTTGATCGCGTTCTTGACGAACTGCTGGGTGATCGTCGAGCCGCCCTGGACGACGCCCTCGTGGGTGACATCGGCCCAGACCGCGCGCATGATCCCGCGCACGTCGATCCCGTGGTGCTCGTAGAACCGCTTGTCCTCGATCGCGACGATCGCCTGCTTGATCCGAGGCGAGATCTCCGCGGAGGGGACGACGATCCGCGCCTGCGACCCGCGGAGGATCGTCGAGGACGGTGTGGCCGTCGCTCGCGTAGACGTAGGTGTTCTGCTTCAGAGGCTGCTGGCGGTAGGGGCTCAGGTCGGTGACCTGGGCGGAGACCG
>CAVURE010000017.1:0-2500 GCA_963743675.1 uncultured Actinomycetota bacterium | reverse complement strand
ACAACAGGTTGATATTCCTGTACCACGTCCCAACCGCTATCACCGATGGCGGGACGGGGTAGGCTAGGGGAACCCAGGCGATGGTCGACCTGGGGTAACTGCGTAGGGCGGGAGATAGGGAAATCCGTCTCCCATTAAGCCTGAGACAGGACGCCGAGGCCGCTAAGGCCGAAGTCCTTGAAGCCATGCCTCCTAGAAAAGCGTCTAGGGAGGTTGGACGTGCCCGTACCAAAACCGACACAGGTGGGCAGGTAGAGAATACCAAGGCGATCGGAAGAACCCTCGAAAAGGAACTCGGCAAAATGGCCCCGTAACTTCGGGAGAAGGGGCGCCACGTTAGGGTGATAATCCCTCGCGGATTAAAGCCCGAGGTGGCCGCAGTGAAACGGCCCAAGCGACTGTTTACCAAAAACACAGGTCTCTGCGAAGTCGAAAGACGACGTATAGGGGCTGACGCCTGCCCGGTGCCGGAAGGTCACGAGGAGAGGTTAGCCTTCGGGCGAAGCTTTGAATCCAAGCCCCGGTAAACGGCGGCGGTAACTATAACCGTCCTAAGGTGACATGCCTGAAAAAGACATGTGCAGTGTCTCAGGCGAATCGTTGCCCCCCGCATCGGTAACGGTGCGGTGCGCATCTGGCCATATGCTGGAAAACCCGAGTATCCCGCACTACTGGGACGTCCGATGTGATGTCTACAGTGACAACGTGACGGGTGCGGAAAACCAGCAGGAAAGGCTGATCGAGTTCCGTGGCTGGGTGATCGGTTTTGTAGACGGAGAAGGATGCTTCTCGATCGGCCTCGTGCGGCAACCACACCGCGCGGGGCGAAGAGGCTACACGACCGGATACCAGGTCTCGCATGACTTCGTCGTGACGCAGGGCGCGAGCAGCTCTGCGCTGTCTCGAGGAGTTACGCGAGTTCTTTGGAGTGGGACAGGTGTACATCAACCGGCGGCATGACAACCACCGGGAGAACCTGTACCGCTACTCGGTTCATCGGCGGCAGGATCTGCTCGAGCGGATCATCCCGTTCTTCCGGGAGTATCCGCTTCGGACAGCCAAGCAGCGCGACTTCGAGAAGTTCGCTTCTTGCGTCGAGCTCATGGCCGACGGTCGGCACAAGACTCATGACGGGTCTTGTGGAGATCGTCGAGATCATGCAGACGATGAACCGGCGTAAACCCAGACACGAGCTCGATCAGAATCCTCAGAGACCATACGCCAGATGCCCTAGACATAGGGTGATGAGATGGTCCCGTCTGCATGGCGACATGCAGGGAGTCGCATCTAAAGGAAGTGCGATTCCGCTCGGAATATCGCATCGATATTCTGCGGGTAAGAAACGAGCGAAATTCCTTGTCGGGTAAGTTCCGACCTGCACGAATGGCGTAACGACTTGGGCGCTGTCTCTTCGAGGGATCCGGTGAAATTGTAGTCTCGGTGAAGATGCCGAGTACCCGTGGTTGGACGGAAAGACCCCGTGAACCTTTACTACAGCTAGATGTTGGAGTTTGGGATTCGCTGTCCAGGATAGGTGGGAGGCTGTGAAGCGGGGGCGTCAGCTCTCGTGGAGCCAACCTTGGGATACCACCCTTCGTGTTCTGGGCTTCTAACCCGCTGCCGTGATCCGGGGCGGGAACAGTATCTGGTGGGTAGTTTGACTGGGGCGGTCGCCTCCCAAAATGTAACGGAGGCGCGCAAAGGTTCCCTCAGCACGGTTGGAAATCGTGCGTAGAGCGTAAAGGCATAAGGGAGCTTGACTGCGAGACAGACATGTCGAGCAGGGACGAAAGTCGGCCTTAGTGATCCGGCGGTAACTAGTGGACGTGCCGTCGCTCAACGGATAAAAGGTACTCCGGGGATAACAGGCTTATTCTTCCCAAGAGTCCACATCGACGGAAGTGTTTGGCACCTCGATGTCGGCTCGTCGCATCCTGGGGCTGGAGTAGGTCCCAAGGGTTGGGCTGTTCGCCCATTAAAGCGGTACGCGAGCTGGGTTCAGAACGTCGTGAGACAGTTCGGTCCCTATCCACCATGGGCGTTGGAGGCTTGAGAGGAGTCGTCTCTAGTACGAGAGGACCGAGACGAACAGACCTCTGGTGTATCAGTCGTCGTGCCAACGGCGCTGCTGATTAGCCACGTCTGGATGGGATAACCGCTGAAAGCATCTAAGCGGGAAGCCCACCTCGAGATGAGGCCTCCCATCTCCTAGAGAGAGTAAGAGCCGTGGGAGACCACCACGTTGATAGGCGGGACGTGCAAGCACAGCAATGTGTTCAGCGGACCCGTACTAATTGCTCGAGGTCTTGATTTTAGAACTCGCAAAAGGCTGCTATGGAGTTTTGAGGGTGAGCGCGGTGCCTCGGCAGCGGCTGCTCCGCGACCTCACAAGTTGGGCGGTCATAGCGGCGGGGAAACACCTCTTCCCATTCCGAACAGAGAAGTTAAGCCCGCTAGCGCCGATGGTACTCGGAGAGCAATCTCCCGGGAGAGTAGGACG
>CAVURE010000016.1:0-492776 GCA_963743675.1 uncultured Actinomycetota bacterium | reverse complement strand
GGTCCGTGCCCCCGGCCACGCCGGCGAACGCGGGAAACGCGTCGAGCTCGAGCATGGGCGCCAGCGCGAGCCCGGGCACCAGCACGAGCCCGGGCTCCAGCTCCGGGGCCGGGGCGGGCACGAGCGTCAACCCCGCGATGTGGTGCGCGGCAAATCCGGCCTCCTGCGTGAACGGCGTCCCCATCACGCCAACGCAGCAGTAGCTCGCGGCAGAGAGCGGCGGAGCCCTGCCCCCCGCGGTTGCAACCTCGCTACCCGGCTCGAACCGGTCGAAGAGTATTGCCGAGAGGAAGGCAAAAGACCGCGTCGCCGGTGGCTCACGGCCGTCGGCCCCGCTTCGTTCCTTCGAGTCGCGGCTCTCCTCGGGATCTCCTCGGTTGTCGAGCTGCGGGTCGTCAGCGAATCCGTGTTTGCCGCTCGAGCTCTGCGATCCGTTGTTCCTGTTGCTCGGCTTGCTGGGCTTGCCGCTCGAGCCTGATTTGGGTGGGCGGGAGAAGAAAGCGGTTCCCGAGGAGCGGCAGTCCCTGCGTCTTGACCGCGTAGACCGCGAGCGTGATCGGCCAGATGCTCGCAAAGACAGCGCCGACAAGCAGGCCCCAGATGATCTCGAAGGTCGTAAAGCGCTCGTGCGAGTCGAACCGCGCCTTGTCGGCGTACACCCAGGCCGCGCGTCGCCAGGTCTTTGTCGCGATCACGACGTAACCAGCCAACAACAGCGCCCAGAGGACCCAGAGGAGCTGGCTCATCGCTCACCGCCCACGGGCCGAGGGCACCCGCGCCCGCGACGGCAGCCACGATCGGAGCATCGGCGCCGGGAGACACGCACGAAACATCAAGGTACCCAAGAGGAGGCTCCACGAGGGCGTGGAGCTGGAGCTCAGCGGGACGTTCGGGGCCTTCTCTGCGGCCGGGTGAGAGGCGGAACAGGCCCCGGCTTGCGCGGCGCCTTCCCCGGAGCCCGCGGCCGAAGAGCCTCTCGCAAGACCGTCGGCGAACGGCGCCGGGTTCACAGACCGATCCCGAGCGTCTCACTGCCGAGGTGGGAGTACGGGTCCCGATGAGAGCGGTCGAGCTCGTCTTCGCAGTCGGCTGGGCGGCGTTCTGGCTGTACTGGCTGGTGGCAGCCTTTTCCATGAAGAGGGGCCGCGTGCCGTGGTCGCGCGAGCTGCGTATCAGGGTGGTGATCGTTGTCGCCGTGATCCTCTTGATTCGCCTGGGAGCGTTTCGGGGTCACGGCATCGACACCGATCCCTGGCGCGCCGCCATCGGGCTCGTCCTTTTCGCCCTGGGATTGGGCTTCGCGGTCTGGGCCCGCATCCACATCGGGCGCAACTGGGGCACCCCGATGACACAGAAAGACGAGCCGGAGCTGGTGACGAGCGGTCCCTACCACCTCGTTCGCCACCCGATCTACTCGGGAATCCTGGTCGCGGGCATCGGCACCGCGGTCGCGCTCGGCTGGCTGTGGCTGACCGTCGTGGTCCTCGCCGGCGTCTACTTCCTCTACAGCGCGACGGTCGAGGAGCGCTTCATGAGCGAGCAGTTCCCGGACGCCTACCCGGAGTACAAGCGCTCGACCAAGATGCTCGTGCCGTTCGTCTTCTGACCCGGGAGCCGCTCGCGGTCCGGCGCCCGCGTGCCCGCGTTCTTCATGCCGTCATCGCCCGGCCTCCAGCGTGACTGGAGTACTGCGGACGAGGCCGGTCCAAGCGCCGGTGGTACGAGCCTCGGGCGAGTCGGGAACCCGGTACACGGCGATCAGCGACGTGCCCGCCCAGTCGAGCTCGTCGGAATCGCACAGCTCCCAGCTGCCGTCGCCGAGGTCGAACGGGCGTGCCTGCTTGCTGCCGGCCGCCACCAGGATCGACGCCGGCACGTTACGGCTGTAAACCTGCGGTCGCCGCACCAGGCGGGCGGCGGTCGTCCCGTCCCGCGACAGCTCGAACGAGAGGGATTCGTCGCCCCAGGTGTTCCCGGGGCGGAAAAGGCGAACCGGCTCCGCCGCTTGGTTGACGAGAAGGACGCGCCCGGCAGGTGGACTACCGGAGTGGAGCTCGACCTCCGCCTGGAGTCTGCGATTCTCACCCGGTTCGTGCACGCCGCCGATCACCAGTTGACCGTGATGACCGAGCTACTGGCCTTCTCCTTGTCCCCGTCACAGGTATCGACGACCTTGAGCTGAAAGTTCCAGGTACCGGTCAGATCGTCCGGGCCGTTCGGAGAGTCGCGGCCGCAGTAGGTATCCCCGTTTGCCATGTCCTGCGCTGTGCCGGTTTTGTACTCGTCGCCGCATCCCGAGACCGGAGACGAGTAGCTCCCCGCACGATGCCCATAACGCGTGTCGCTCGTATCCCTGTCCTCGTACCACGTGTCGTAGGTGGCCGTCGAAGGGAATCCGCTGTGGATCGGTCCTTTCCGCCAATCCTGGAAGGCCTTGTCCCACTTGACGTATTGCCGCACCTCGCAGCAGGAAGGCTTGGTCGCCTTGGCCGCATCGGTCGAGAAGGACGCCGCGAGCGTGAACGTCGCCTTCTTCTTCCCGTGCGTGGTCGTCACGGGGACCGTGCCGGTAGGTGAGTAGGCGGGCCCAGACTTGACACCGCAGTTCGAGGCAGGCGCAGCGGGAGTGGGCGTCGCCGGCGTGGGTGGCGCTGGAGTGGGAGGACTGGCGCTCCCAGCTCCGGGGTCGGCGCTCATGACATCCTCTTCCCGGTCCGTCGGGTTGCGAGTTTCTTGCCCGTAGTCGGACGTCCGGCCGGCCCTCACCAGGTCGAGCTCGTGATCGGATGCGCGGCGCGTCTCGAGACGGGTCCCGGCCACCGAAGTCGCCCGGCGGCTGGGCCGGAGGGTCGCGGCGGCCTCTCGGCTCGAATCGGCAGCGTGGGCGAACGTGCTCATCGACGGATCGCGCCCAACCTGGGCCGCTGGTCGGCGCCGCCGTCGAGCACGGGCGCCGGACGATGACGCTCAGGACGATAACGCTCAGGCCAAGCGCACTCCAGACGCAGGTCGATGTCCGCGCCGTTCCGGAACGACATCCCAGCAGCGGAAACCGCCTTCGTCACCTGCCGCAGCAACGATACATCGCTCTCCAAACACGCGCTCCTCGTCGCTCGTGAGCGAGTCTACCTCCTTCGCGCGTCCAACGCCAAGATGCAATCCCGTTGCGTCAACACCGTGCTCGGCGAGCATGGGCTCGCGTGGCGTCCCCAGGCGACGGCGAGGCTCTCGCGGCCTCTCACCTCGAGCGACCGCTCGACGTGGACGATGAGCACCGCGACCGGGCTGTGGTGCAGGACGTAATGGCTGGCGCTGCCGAGCAGGGCTGCACGGAGGGCCGTTGCGCTCGATGACCCGCACGCGTCGAGCTTGCGCGCGGCCGCGGGCTTCGGCGTCGTGACATCCTCGACGCGCCGGACCTGCGTCCGCGCGCGATGATCAGCGATGATGTCCCGCATGCCGGTCGCGTTGATGTTGGCGACCTTGACCGGTCGCCGTGCCTTTGCTGACGACTTCCTGCTCGAGCGCAAGTTCGACGGTGAACGCTGCGTCGCCCGCAAGGACGGCGGCGAGGTGTCACTCGAGTCGCGCACCGGCAAGGATCTGACGCGCACCTACCCCGAGGTTGTCGCGGCGGTTGTGGCCCAGCGACCTCGGAGCCTTCTGCTCGACGGTGAGGTGGTCGCCTACGACGGCGATCAGACCTCGTTCGGCCGATTGCAGCAGCGGCTCGGGGTGACGGGGCCGTCCACGGAACTGATGTCGAGCTACCCGGTCGTCTACTGCGTCTTCGACCTACTCGAGCTCGACGGCCTGGATCTCGGCGCGCGCCCGCTTCTCGAGCGCCGCGCTCGCCTGGTCGAGGCGATCCGCCCGCAGCCGGCGTTGCAGCTGAGCGAGGCGTGGCAAGGGGATTCCGAGAGGCGCTTCAGTGCAGCCTGCCGCTCCGGCTGGGAGGGCCTGATCGCCAAGCGGGCCGACGCTCCCTACGTCCGCGGCCGCTCGAAGGACTGGCTCAAGCTCAAGTGCGCCAGGGGCCAGGAGCTCGTGATCGGCGGCTACACCGAGCCAGCCGGGAGCCGCACGGACTTCGGGGCCCTCCTCGTCGGCTACTACGACGACGGCAGGCTCCTCTACGCGGGCAGGGTAGGAACCGGTTACAGCGTCGCGACACTGCACGACCTCGGCGCCCGGCTCCGCGCGCTCGAGACGCCTACATCGCCGTTCCTCGAGGTGCGCCCCACTCCCCGCGGCACCCACTGGACCCGCCCCGAGCTCGTCGCCCAGGTTGGCTTCGCCGAATGGACAGGCGACGGTCGACTGCGCCAGCCACGGTACCTCGGCCTGCGCGACGACAAGGTGCCGACCGACGTCGTCCGGGAGGAGCCCGAGTGAGCTCGAGTCGGGATCAAAGCGACGCTGACACCCTCCCTGGCCCCTGGTAAGGCTGCCGGGGCAGTCGCTCAGCGGGGCAGCTACGATACCCCTGCGTTTCATTGTGTCCGCAAGCTGTTTCGGGGGTGAACCATGATCAAGGCGACGGTTTTCAACGACGCAGGCTGTCCGTGGGGATACTCGGCGAACCCGGCGTTTCGGGTGCTCGAGTGGCGCTATGACGACCAGATCGAATGGCGGCTCGTCGTGATCGGCCTCCGCGATGAGGTGACCCAGGCGATGCGCCAGCAGTTCGACCCTGCCGGGGTGACGCGGCTGACGGTCTTCCGCGACCGCTACCGGATGCCGTTCACCCTGCAACCGAAGGCGCGTGCGGCCGCGACCGGGCGCGGCTGCCGGGCGGTCGTCGCCGCTCGTCTTCTCTTTCCCGGGAGCGAGTTTCGCGTCATGCGGGCACTGCAACTGGCGAACTTCACAACCGAGCTCCTCCTCGACGACGACAACCAGATCCGCGCGGCGCTGACCGAGCTCCCGGGGATCGACGCCGATGCGATCGTCGAGCACCTCGACGCCGACGAGATCGTGGCCGCCTACGAACGAGACAAGGCCGAGGCGCGCAGCGCGGCAGGAACCGCGATCGAAGCGCAAGGCAAAGCAGCCACCACCGACCTCGGCCTCGTTCGCTACACCGCCCCCTCCGTCATCTTCGAACGCGACGGTCAGAGACTCGTCGCCGGCGGCTGGCAACCCGAGCTCGCCTACGACCTGTGCATCGCGAACCTCGACCCCACCCTCACCCGAACCCCGCCGCCGGAGACGGCAGCACCCCTACTCGGACGCTTCCCGGATGGGCTCACAACCGCGGAGATCGCAGCTCTGCTCGCCCCCAGCCCCGACTACGTCCCGGACTTCGCGGCGGCCGAAGAGCAGATGCTGAAACTGGTCGCGAACGGCGGCGCCATCCGTACCCGCCTCGGGAACGATCCGCTCTGGCAGGCGACACACGACGCAGAGCATCGCCAGGCCGCGGCAGC
Organism: uncultured Actinomycetota bacterium; assembly: GCA_963743675.1. Taxonomy (GTDB): domain Bacteria; phylum Actinomycetota; class Thermoleophilia; order Gaiellales; family Gaiellaceae; genus PALSA-600. The sequence goes on along the minus strand of CAVURE010000016.1, from coordinate 487,347 downwards.
CTGACCTCCCGCGACCTGTTTCTCGAGGTGCTCCACGGATCGGCCTGCTTGGTGCCTCCGAGCGAGAACACGCCGATCTGGCGGGCAGACGCGACCGGTTTGGCCCAGGTAAAGAATCGGTGGACTCGAGGTCGATCCAGTGACCCCGAGCTTGTCGTTTTCGGCAGCGGTGCGAATCTCGAAAGAGCCAGCGGAGCGCGCCTCTGGAGGCAACAGAACTTGCCGCCTTGCAGGTATTAAATGCCAATACCTAGATCGACCATTCCTATAGATGGGCACCTGTGGCCCATCGTGTGGCCACCTGTGGATCACGGTCGAAGCGCATTTGCTCGACCGCACGACCGACGAACGACCCGACGGAACCAGCTACCCTGACCGTCCTTGCCGCCCGAATCGTTGTTGCCGACAGGAGCCGCATGAGCTCGACGGTGAACTTGGACGTACCGGACAGGGGCCGGGAAGTGCTCGGTCCCGGGTCGGCGCCGGATCTGCTGAACGCGCTGACGTCGCATACGCCTGTCGGCGTGTTCGTTTCCGATCACGCGGGTGCCTGCGTCTATGTGAACGAGCGTTGGTGTGAGCTGACTGGGGTTGGTTTCAGCGAGGCGCTTGGAGACGGCTGGTCGGTCGCGCTCCACCCCGAGGACCGGGAACGGGTCGCCGGCGAGTGGGCGGCGGCCTCGGCGGAGGGGCGCGACTCGGCGATCGAGTATCGCTTCCTCCGTCCGGACGGGTCGGTCGCCTGGGTAAAGGGATACGCGTCGGCTGTATATGGCGGCGACAACCTGCTCGGGTGGGTCGGTTCGCTGCTCGAGGTGACCGAGTACCGGACGGCGGTTCAGGAGCTGACGAGCGAACGAGAGACGTTCCGGGCCGCCTTCGACGATGCCCCGATCGGAATGGCGCTCGTTGCTCCCTCCGGCGGTTTCTTGCGGGTCAACTCGACGCTCTGCAAGATCGTCGGCCGCGACCAGGCCGAGCTGCTGTCGCTCCGCTTCCAGGACGTGACTCACCCCGATGATCTCGACGCCGATATCGAGCTCGTCGAGCAGTTGCTTGCCGGCGAGATCGCGTCCTACCGGCTCGAGAAGCGCTACCTGCGGCCCGATCACACTCCTCAGTGGGCTGCGATCTCCGTGTCCTTGATCCGGGACGGGCAGGGCGAGCCGCTGCACTTCGTCGTCCACATCGAAGACGTCCACCAGCGTAAACGGGCCGAGCGCCAACTCCGCCGGCAAGCCGACCATGACTCGCTCACCGGACTACTCAACCGGAGGCGGCTGCTCGATGAGCTCGACCGGCGCATCGTGCAGATCGGCGAGCAAGGCGCGGCCGCCGACCTGATCCTGCTCGACCTCGACCACTTCAAGAACGTCAATGACAGCCTCGGTCACGCCGCCGGCGACAGCGTGCTGATCGCAGCAGCACGGGCGCTCCAGAAGCGGATAAGAAAGACGGACGTGCTGGCAAGGCTCGGTGGGGACGAGTTCGCGGCGATCGTCCAGACCGACGGCGACCGCGCGAGCGGCGATCGCGTGGCCGAGGACCTCGTCGAGGCGATCCGTAGCCGGTTCGACCACGGCACGCCTCTCGTCGGGCTGACCGCAAGCGCCGGGATCGCGATGCTGGGTGCAGACGCGAGAGTCGCCGACGTACTCGAAGCCGCTGACCGGGCTCTCTACCGCGCCAAGCAAGCCGGCCGCAACCGGACGGCGCGAGCACCAGGCACAAGCTCGACGGGCACCACACGCGGCTGATCGGCGAGCCGCCGGCTGTTCCGATGCAGGCGGGGACGATCCCTTGCAAGAGGGTGCTGTTGGCGAAGAGCGGTTATCGAGTGATCGGCCTCCGAGCCCGTTTGTGCCCACCCGACGGGCCGCAGTGACGGCCTGCGTGAGTGGGTCTTCGACCTCAGGCCACCTGCTCGTCCTGATGACGCGGAGTCGGCCGCCCCGTTGACCAGGGAGCGATTCCCCAGGCGCTCGTCGTCGACTCCCCGGGGTCGAGGGTGATCAGCGACTCGCCGGTGCGGAATGCGTTCGCGGGACAGGTCATTGGCTCGACGGCGATACTACGCCGGTTCACGTCGGGCTGGGTGTCTCCCGTGAACAGCATGAGATACTGGTAGCTCTCGTCGGCCCAGAGCGTGACCGCCGCGCCGCCCGGATCCTCGAAGCTCGACACGGACAAGGCCGTCGGCGTCCCGTTCGAGGTCTGAGTAGTCGTTGTCGAGCATCGTCGTGCCGATCGTCCGGCCGGCGCGGAAGTCGAAGTCGGTCCCAGCTACCGGCTCGGTGCCGATCGGCAGACCTCGCTCATCCGACACCGCGACCCGCCGGCCTGGCGCGGTCAGCGTCAGGCCGTCGACCCTGGTTCCGAGTGTCAGATAGGGATGCTGCCCGCAGCCGTACGGACAGCGGCTGACGCCGAGATTCTCGGCCGTCGTTCGGACTGAAAGCCCTTCCTCGGAGAGCGAGTACTCGATACTGCAGCCGAAGGGTGAACGGGTAGCCGGGCTGGGGATGGATGGTGTGCTCCATCACGACGCGGTCGGGCTTGCGCTCGCCGATCCTCCACGACGCCCAGCGCACGAGCCCGTGGATCGCGTTGGAGTGCTCGGGCTCGGTGAGAGCGAGCTGCTCCCGATACCCCGTCGTATTCGTATCTCCCGCCTGCGAGGCGGTTCGGCCAGGGAATCAGCAGCTGGCCGCGCCCTGAGGTTGCCCGCTCGTCGACTCCGTAGCCGTCCAGCACTTCACGGTCGCCGATCGAGTAGGAGCGCAGACCGCCTCCGACCTCGACCACCACCACCGTTTGCTCTCCTGAGGAAAGCTCGACCTGCTCGCCCGAGGGCGCGATCGGCGTGTAAGCGTGGATCACGCCATCCGCTCGAGTAGGTGGTCTCCTACCCGGAGCGAGTTCGCCGGCGCGGTCGGGGCGGGGTTGACGGCGCCAATGCTCGGGAAGAGCGCGAGCAGCGTCTCGTGCGGCATCTCGCCGCGAGAGATCGGCGCCCGCGACTTGCCGATCATCCGGCTCGGCCTGCCGTCTCGACGCTACTCATGTGCTTCCGTTTCCTCAATACTGGGCCATCAGCTCGGGGACCATGATCCGCGCAGCGGCCTCCATCAGCGCAAGGTGCGAGAACGCCTGGGGGAAGTTGCCCAGATGGCGGCCGGTGTCGGCGTCGAACTCCTCGGCGTAGAGCCCGAGCGGTGAGGCGACCCGCAACAACCGCTCCATCAGGTCGCGCGCCTGCTGCAGCTCGCCGACGATCGCGAGCGCCGAGACGAGCCAGAACGAGCAGATCAGGAACGTGCCCTCCTTGCCCGAGAGGCCGTCGTCGGTCTCGTCGGTGCGGTAGCGGAGCACGTAGCCGTTCTCGGTCAGTTCCTCGCCGATCGCGGCGACGGTGGCGCGAAGGCGCTCGTCGTCGCCGGGCAGGAAGCCGAAGATCGCGGCGAGGAGCACCGAGGCATCGAGGGAGTCGGTGTCGTAGTGCTTTCGCAGGACGCCCCGCTTCGAGACGCCGTGCTCGAGGATGTCGGCGCGGATCTCCTCCGCCGTGGCCTGCCACCTGGCGGCACTGTCCGGGTCTCCGCGGATCGCGGCGAGCTGCGCTGCCCGGTCGAGGGCGACCCAGCCCATCAGCTTCGAGGAGACGTAGTGCTGCGGTGCTCCGCGGGCTTCCCAGATGCCCTGGTCGGGGTCGCGCCAGACCTTCGTCGCGCACTCCGCCTGAGACTCGACGATCGGCCAGAGGCGGCGGGGCAGCCGCTCGCTGTGCCGGGTGTGGAGCAGGATCGAGTCCAGCACCGCGCCGAACACGTCGTTCTGACGCTGGTCGAACGCCCCGTTCCCGATCCGTACCGGCCGTGCGCCCGCGTAGCCCGAGAGGTGATCGAGCGTCGACTCGGTGAGGTCGCGCCTCCCATCGATCCCGTACATGATCTGCAGCGAGCCGTCCTTCGTCGGCTCGACATCCGCGACGAACTCCATGAACTCGTCGGCCTCCGAGTCGAGGTTCAGCCAGTGCAGCGCCTGCAACGTGAACGTCGTGTCGCGCATCCACGTGTACCGGTAGTCCCAGTTGCGCTCACCGCCCGGAGTCTCCGGCAGCGATGTCGTGAGCGCGGCGACCGTGGCGCCGGTCGGCATGTAGGTCAGACCCTTGATCGCAAGCGCCGAGCGCTGGATCGGCTCGCGAAACCCGTGGTCGGGGATCCGTGCGCGCCCGAGCCAGTCGCGCCAGAAGCGCGTCGTGGCGGCGAGGCGCGCATCCGCCTCGGCGACGCTTGCCGGGGTCGCGAGACCCTCTGCCCACGACAGGACGCAATAGGCGCGATCGCCGGCCGACAGGACATGCCGCCCGCGCACCCGGTTGACCTCGATTCCGAGCGGGATATCCGACGCCAAGCGAACGGTGAGCCCGGCACCGGCCCCGTCGGCCGCGTTCCGGCCTCCGTCGACCAGTGTCCAGTCGGCCAGCGTGCGGCCGTAGTCGAAGATCGGTTCGCAGACGAGCTCGAGCTCGACCGAGCCCTCGATGCACTCGACCGTGCGGACGAGCATGTGATCACCGTCGACGTCGGCGGGCGGCCGGGTGTGCGGCGTGACCTCGTCCTCGTGGTCGCGTGGGCCCATCGTCAGCGCGTCGCGGACGACCAGCCAGCCGCCCGGTGTCTGCCAAGTCGTCACGAGAACGTTCGTCCCCGTTTCGTACTCGCGCGAGGCCGGGTGATTGATCCCGAACGGCCCGAGCCGGAAGAAGCCAGCCTCCCGATCGAGCAGGCTGCCGAAGATGCTGGGCGAATCGAACGCCGGCACGCACAGCCAGTCGATCGCGCCGTCCGCTGCGACGAGCGCACCTGTGTGACAGTTCGAGAGGAACGCGTAATCGGCGATCGGCGGAAACGGCGACGGCGCGGCCGCGCTCTGCGGCGCCGGACTCTGGTCACTGGCCACCTTGCTCACGGGCCCTCGCCTCCCTCGGCGGCGAACTCCGGGTCGAGCTCGAGGCGGCCCGTCCCGAGCACGTACGACAGCCGATCGCCGAAACGCCCGCAGAGAGCCTCGTCGAGCACCTCACCGGTACCGACGATCGACTCCCGCGCCCGCTCGACGAGCTGCTCCTTCGACCAATCGTCGACGGCAACACCCACGACCGGCCAATCAAGCAGGCCACGCCGCTCCAGCGGGTAGAGCGAGCGGAACGTCATCAGCTTCGCCAGATCGCCCGTGATCCCGAACACCACCGGCACGTCGGCGCCCCGCTCCGTCTCGCGACCCCTCGCCATGCACGCCTCCTCGGACCCTCCGGCGCCCACCGATAAAGCTTTGGTGCCCCCCAGCCTAACTGCGGGCTGGCGACGTATCAAGCGGGTCAGCTGTCGAGCCTGTGGACGACCGCGAACGATTGACGACCGCAACCACGGACTACGGATTTCCGGGATTCGATCGGCCCACGGCGGCGGCGACGATGACCTCTCATGCGAGCACCCCGACCAGACAATGGAGGCGGACGATGATCTCGACCAGCACAGACAACCGTTTTACGGCGCTCCCCAGCGACGAGACTCTCGCCGCCACCGTCGTCGCCCTCGAAGAGCACGGATTCAGCGTCGAGGTCGTCGACGACCTCGACTTCGCGCGCGATGCCGTGCTCGCCCGCATCCCGGAAGGTGCCACCGTGATGACGAATGCCTCGGTGACGCTGGAGGAGACAGGCATCGCGGCGGCGATCAACTCGAGCGGTCGGTACGACTCCGCGCGCGACAGGATGCTCGCACTGGACTATGCGACGCAGGTGGAGGAAATGAAGGCGATCGCCTGTCAGCCCGAGTTCTCCCTCGGGAGCGTCCACGCGATCACCCGCGACTGCACGCTCCTGATCGCCTCCGCGTCGGGCAGGGAGAGGGAGCGGCCGCCGTCGATGTCGAGGCAGTGCTAGGGCTCGATTCCCTTCTCGCGCAGCTCCGCCAGGGCGGAGTCGCTCTTGGTCAGATGCGTTGCGTTCTGGGCGCGGAGCACCGGGTCGGCCTTCATGAACTGCACGTCGCTGTATGCGACCACGTCGAAGCGGTTACCCCACGGATCGCCGACGTTGTTCCCGCGGATGCCGGCCCCGCGCTCGCGGGCGGCCGAGATCACTGCGGCCACGTCGTCGACGACGAGACCGAAGTGTCGATCCTCGCTCCTCGGCTCGACCTCGTACTCGAAGAGAGCGATGAACTGGTCGCCGAGGTCGATGAAGGCCATGCCGCGCGACCGGCTGCGCAACTGCAGATCCGGGAAGAGCGCTCGCCAGAAGTCGAGCGCCTCGTCGAGACTGCCCACGTCGAGCGCGACGTGATTGATCCCCAACGCGCGCGCCATCGCCATTTGCAACGTTGCGCCGGCGTCGCTATTCCAGGGGAAGAGATCGCTTCAGAATCCGCCCAGCATGTCCTCACGCCGTGCCCGCTAATCGTCCGGCAGCGTGTGCGGGAGCCCGAACCGCGGACCGCGCACAATGCATCTGAGGAGCGGCAGAGCCTTCACCGTTCGTTGTGCGCTGGGCCTCGCAACCGTCTACCGTAGGCTCAGGCTGCAACGTCGGCCACACACTCCGGTCGCTCGAGATCACATGCTGGTTCGCAGCCACAGCCCTCGCCGCCACGCTGCTTCCCGGCGCCGTCACCCTCGCATGCAGCTGTGGCACGCTCGCAGCTCGAGAGGCTTTCGAGCCGGGCCGGTCGTGGACCTTCGAGACTCGTCGTCGAGGCTCCCGCGTGCAGAGCTTCGCCGGCGGTCGACAGGGCCGCTGAGACGCTACCCCCGGCACCGCCCGAGAGCTCGAATCGGTCAATGACGAGCAGTTCGATCGATCCTTCGACGGGCAACATGATCATCGGAGGCAGGCCGGTGTTTCCGATCGGCCTCTCGGATCCGCCGCCGATGGACGGCACGGCGCTGAACAGTGGGCTGAATGCTTGGGCCGAGATCGCCGCGGCCGGGGTGAGCTTTGTTCGCAACTACACCGTGTGGACGGCGGCGGGCGTGGACGAGCAGTTGTTGACGGTGGCCCAGGAGCTCGATGCGGCGCCGAATCATGGGCTTCAGCTCTGGATCGGACTGGCGGGAGTCGACAATGACCTCACCCAGGTATCGCTGCTCGAACGGATCGTCGCTACGTTCAAGGGTCATCCCGGGCTTGGCGCCTGGAAAGGGGCCGACGAGCCGGCGCACGCTCACGATCCGGCGGCGGGATGCGTCGCAGTCTACGAGCGTCTGCGCACGCTCGATCCCGACCATCCGGTTGTGATCATCGAGGCGCCGCGGGGACCCGGGCCGACGCGGGGAAGTCCTGATACGCCGTTGACTGCCGCCGCCGTCCGACCGTATGCGGCCGCCTGCGATATCCACGGCATCGACATCTATCCTGTTTCGGTTCCGCCCGGAGCTCATGCCGGCGGCCCGCCGGTCAACACCGACATCAGCGTGGTCGGCGATATGACGACCTTGATCGCACGGGCCACACAAAGGAAAGCGATCTGGACGACGCTGCAAATTGCGTGGAGCGGCGTCTTCCCGCCGCACCCGGTCGTCTTTCCAACCCTGCAGCAGGCGCGCTTCATGGCCTACGACGCGATCGTGGCGGGCGCGCGCGGCCTCTTCTTCTTCGGCGGACAGTTCAAGCAGGTAATGAACCCCGCTGACAAGAGGAGCGGCTGGAATTGGACCTACTGGAAGAATGTTCAACGTCCGCTCCTCGTCGAGCTGACCGATGTCGAACACGCTGCGGCGCTTACCGCACCGGTTGCCGGGCTCACGATCAAGGCAAGTGCCGGCGACATCGCGCTCAGCCCGCGTGCAGCCGGTCGGCTCCTCTATCTGATCGCGGTCCGGAAGAGCCCGACGACGACCGGCAGCGTGCGGTTCTCGGGGCTGCCGGCAGGCATCAGCGAGGGGGTCGTGCTCCCGCACCCAGGCAACGCCTCGCGTCGCGTCGCTGTCGCAGACGGCGTGTTCACCGACCCGAGCCCGTTCGCACCGCACAACGCCCGCGTCTACCGCTTCCCGCTCCCCGCCTGACGCGTTCGTCGGGCACCCGGATCTGATCAGATTCCAGCAGGCCGCGACCGCTCGAGAGCGCCGCTCACCAGGCCCGAACCGCGGAGCGAACCCGTCGCGCGGGTGGGACCCCGGGCTCGACTACGAGCGCCGCCGCGGACGAGCCAACGGCTCGACCTCGAGCACCCCGATCTTCCGCAGCTCGGATGCGGTCGGCGGTTGCGCCTCCTCGACGACACGCAGGATGCGGAATCTCCAGCCCTCATATTCGATCTCCTGCGTCCCACCGGCCTCGGCGTCATCGGGACCATCGAGCGGCCGATCCGTTCGTACGAACACGCTCGCCGGATTCTCGTTCTCGAAGAAGCGTGCCTCATACTCGTATCCAGGTTCGGCTTCTTCGCCCGGCTCCGGCTCATTCCTCATCGTCGCGAGTCTAGGTGACGCGCGACAGCCGCCAGTGTCCGAAGCCGGGTGCAATCGAGCCTCTCGTTCGACTTCTCTTACGCCCTTTCTTGGGACCCCGTCCCACGAAACCGTCCACCGAGGCGAGCAGCGCGTCGTCCTCGAGCGCGAGCCCAGGTCGGGCGCAAGAATCCGACGGCACAAAACGCGACGTACCTCAGGCAGGCAGTTCGTACAGAACTCGCCATAGCGACTGGAGGTGCAGATGTCACGGCTTCGGATGTTCTCGGCGCTCAGCGCCGTTTCAGCTGTCGTTCTCTGTTCGGCCCTACCTGCTGGTGCCCACTCTGCCGCGACCGTCGTGAACGTGGCCGCGGGCAAGTCCGGCTTCAGTTTCACGCTCTCGAAGTCGACTGTGCCGCACGGTGCGATCACGTTCAAGGTGAAGAACGTCAGCGGGTTCCCGCACTCGTTCAAGCTCTGCTCGAGCCCCAAGGGCGGCAGCGCCAACTCCTGTACCGGGAAAGGGACACCGATGATCGCGCCGAAGGCCTCCGCCACCTTGACGGTCACGCTCAAGAAAGGAAGCTACGAGTACCTTTGCACCGTTCCCGGTCACGCGGCCAACGGGATGAAGGGCGTCTTGAAGGTGACCTAGAGGCGCAGCCGGCTCGGCGCGCGGCAATCGACACCCGCTTCACGTACGGCCCGGCGAGCGGCGGCCCGCTGCAGCGAGGCCGAGCTCGAGCCGCAGGTACCGTGCGCCGATGAGGTACGTTGCCGCGCTCGCCATCAGCGCCGTGGCGCTGTGCCCGGCGGCCTCGGCCGCCGGGCCGGCGCGTCTCGCCCTGATGCCGCTCCCGCGGAGCGCGCTTGGCCCAGGCGCCCCCGCGCTCGTGCTCGCCGGCGATTCGGGCGTCGTCTCGAACGCCTACGCGGCCCGCAACGCGGGCCACGGCTTCAGCTCGGCCGAGATGGCGGAGCGCGGCCGGATCACCGGCTACACGCTCGACTACTTCCTGCCGAACGCGACCGTCCCGCAGACGCGGCACGAGCTGCTCGGCGTGCAGACGATTGCCGAGCTCTACCGCGATCGATCGACGGCGACCCGGGGGCTCGCTTTCTGGCGCGGCGTGACGCGGAAGTTGAGGGGGCCGCGGGCAGACGGGGTCACGGTCGCCGTGTCCCCGTTCCGCGCGCGCGTCGGCGACGGCACCTTCGCGTTCGAGCTCACCTACCGGCACGCAGGCCAGCCCCTCTACCACGTCGGCGACGTCGTGTTCCGATCGGGCGACCTGCTCGGAGCGGTGTTCGTGACCGCCACCGACGGCACCGGGCTGCGCACGCAGACGCTCGAACTGGCAGCCCGCCTGGCTACCCGGATCAGGCGCGTGCTCGCCGGCCGGATCCACGGCTCGCCCATGGCGCCTGCCGCCCGTCACTGACGAACGGGAGGACGCCGCGGCGCAGCAGGGCCTCCTGCGCCTTATCGCGGCACAGCGAGCTCGAGTGCCCCGTCTGCGACGCTTTCAGCGACTGGGCGACGACGCCGTAGCCGAGGCGACCGGCGCCGTCGCGGTGCCGACGATCAGCGGACGCACGAACGGCGGCGCCTTCGGCAGCTCCGTCTGCTCGAGCTCGGTCACCTCGAAGCCGGCCGAGCGGATCGTGTCGAGCGTCGGACGGTTGCAGTCGCAGCACACGAAGAACCGGTTGACCGAGTTCATCCGGTCCTGCATCTTCGCCACGCCCGGATCGTCGGAGCGAACGTGCTCGATGAAGATGAGCCGGCCGCCGGGCCGGAGCACACGGCGAAGCTCACGCACGACCCGCGGCTGGTCGTCGACGCCGCAGAGCACGAGCGTCGAAACGACGGTGTCGAAGCTCGCGTCCGCGAACGGAAGATCCTCGGCCGGAGCCCGCAGGACAGTCGCGTGCGAGCTCTGCTTGCGGGCATTCCGCTCGAGCCGCTTCAGCATCGGTTGCTCCGGCTCGGTGACCGTGAGCGTCTCCACACCCGCGCCGTAGTAGCAGAGGTTCGCGCCCGTGCCACCGCCGATCTCGAGCACGTCGCCGCTCGCGCCGGCAACCAGGTTCCTCCTCATCTCGGCGAGGCCGGCCTCCTCGCTGCCTTTGCTGAAGCGGTCGTACGTGAACGCGAAGAACCTACTTCGAACACCCATCGGTGCCTCCTCGACTCGACGCTCCGAATCTACGCCGCGCCGAAGGCGGTCGCCTGGGGCGTTCGCCTCATTGTCGGCGGACGCGGTGCGGATTCGTGACAGCGTCGTGGCCGCTGCGGCGGCGAATCGCTGTCTTGCGGGTCGTCGGGACCGCCATCTCATGCTCCTTGCGCGTTAGGCAGCCCTGTACCCGCAGAGCGCGCAGTTGAGCCCTGGAGCGAGCGGTGCGAGCGTCCCCGGCGGGTTAAGGGATCGTTCATCGGCGCGCAAGGGTCCCGTTAGAGCCTGCTGACAGCGTGGGCGCCGTCCGGGGAACGGCCCCGGTAACCAACAAGGAGGTTCGGGGATGAGGAGGTTTCGTCTCGCTCTGCTGGTCGGGCTCGCGACGGTAGGTGTGGTCGCGGTGGCCGGCGGCGCATCGGCGTCGTCGGGGGTCGTCGGCCGGCTGTATGTGAATGACAACACCGTCGGCGTGAACACGGTGGCCGGGTTCGACCGTCACGCCGACGGGTCGCTGACACCGATCCCGGGCTCCCCGTTCGCCGTCGGCGGCACCGGCACGGGGCATCCCGACGCCTCGCAGGGATCGCTGCAGCTGAGCGCGGACGGCCGCTACCTGCTCGCCGTCGACGCCGGCAGCAACCAGATCTCGGTGCTCCGGATCAAGCCCGACGGCTCGCTCCAGATTGCGCAGGGCTCGCCGGCCTCGTCGAACGGCGCAAACCCGGTCAGCATCGCTGTCTCCGACAAGCTCGTCTACGTCGCCAACCAGGGCCCCGGCGGCGCTGACTACACGGGCTTCACGCTCAACTCGGGCGGCCACCTCAACGCGCTCCCGGGCTCGACGGTCGCGCTGCCCGACGACTCGAAGCCGGGCGACGTCCTCTTCAATGCAGACGGCAGCAAGCTCGTCGGCACCCGCATCGCGAGCTCGCAGATCGACAGCTTCACCGTCGACGGCAAGGGGCTACTGACCGCCGCGCCCGGCTCGCCGTTCGGTGCCCAGGCATTCACTCCCGCCCAGGGCTACGGCCAGCTCGGGAGCGAGTTCAGCCCGACCAACCCCGAGCAGCTGTTCGTCTCCGACGCCCACAACGCGACCGGCGGCGGCGCCCCCGGCCTCGTCTCCAGCTTCACCGACGCCGCCGACGGCGCGCTCACCCCGATCGGGCCCTCGCCGGTGCCGAACGACGGGATCGCGTCCTGCTGGGTCGAGATCAGCCACAACGGCGCCTACCTGTTCGTCGTCAACACGGGCTCCGCGACGGTCTCCTCCTACACGATCGACGCCAACGGCTCGATCACCTTCGCGCAGAGCACAGGCGGGATCGGAGCCGGCGCCGAGGATGCCCGACTCTCAGCCGACGGTACCACCCTCTGGGTCGTCGACTCGGTAACCGACGCCGTAAGCGGCTTCTCGGTCAGCGGCGCTGCCCTCACGCCCCTCTCCACCACACCCGGCCCGGCCGGCGCGGCACCCACCGGCATCGTCCTCACCTAGACCCCCGCGTGGGGAGGCGGCGGCAGGAGCGTCCGCCTCCCCGCGCCGAGGCGGTGACACCCGGCTCTACTCGCCTTCCATGAAGGCCTCGGAGCCTGCTTTCCCCCGGGATGTTGCGGGCAGTCGTCTGTGCGTCGCTTGCGCTCGCGGGATCGAGCAGCTCGTGTTGGCTGGTCGCTACGGGTGAGGTTCGGCCGGCGCAGGCATCGCCAACGCTCCGCTCGCGGACGTGACCAGGGGGACGCGACCAACGCCCCGGCGTGCCAGGCGCCGTCTCAAGCCCGTACCCGCTCCCCGACGCGACGGGCCCTGGTCACAACGCCTGTCTGCCGACCTGGCTTCTTGCGCCGGCGCAGCACCTGGGCGAACACCCAGCCCAACGCTTTTCGCCCCTCAGGGCTCTTCGCGATCCGCCAACCCATCATCACGCCGAACCACAACAGCCGGCGTCCCAGCCGTGACTTCATTGTTCTCAGCATCGTCTTCATGGATGCCTGGTACCCGTCCCGTCGGGTTCCTAGGCATGGCCGCCAACGTTCCCGTCGTTCCCACCCGGCCGTCAGCTCACGGAGAAGACGCGGAGACGCTCAACTCTTGTTGTTCGCTTCCCCTTGCTTCGTCGACGGGACCAGGTGAGGCACCGGTGTCAGCGAGGTGACGTGCAGCGTCCGGCCGTCGAAGGCCGGCTGACCGGTGTCACCCGGCTTCTTGCGTGCCGTGAAGTCCACCGTCAAGGCCCCGCCACTGCCGTCGCACAAGCAATCCGGCTGCCGTAGCCGTCCGGTGCACGAGATGCCACCGTTCGATGTCACCCGGCAGACGCCGCCTCGAGTGCTGCTCACAGCGCTGATCGTCAGTCCTGGCGGCGCGTAGGTGAAGCTATCGATAGTCCCCTTCGCGCTTATGTTCTGCACGGTAAGCCGGTACTTGCCGCGGCCGAGCGCTCTGAGCGAGCCCTGGGCGTCGGTTGACCCGCCGAGCGTCTTCGGCAGGCCAGGCTCGGTGTACGCAGGGATCGTCATCTCGTTGAAGTTCCAACCGAAGAAGACGCTGCCCTTCACGCATGAGCCGACGTATGCGTGACCGCCCAGATCCGGGTACCCGTAGCAGGTAAACCCACTTGGACCGCGGAGCGGGCTCGAATTACCGATCGTCCGGTCAGCCAAGGTCGTCGCGGCGAGCCGCCGTGTCCACACGGCCACCTCGGAACAGCTGATCTTGGTCGCGAATGACTCGTAGAGGTTGCTGCCCGCCTTCATCGTCGCGCTCGGGAAAGCCCAGTGCGTGCCCTGTACCGGCGGGCATTCGTGCTGGCCGCCGCCGGCCGCCGCCTGCGCACGGCTCGAGGCTACGAACGCAAGACCAAGGGCAACGACAGCCGCCAGACCGAGGAGCGCCAACCCGATCGGCCTTCGGCGCTCACTGCCCCGGCGCGCCTCATGCTGAGCACCGATTCCCGCCGGTTCCCACATCATCACCAGCATACAGCGCGTCCTCGGGCTTCCATGCCGCCGTGGGCCCAGGGTTTCGGGTCGCCGAAGGTCAACCCGTGAGGTTGATCGTGCCGCGGATGATGAGGGCGGCGCCGATGACGGTGGCGCCGACGACGGCGGCACGGCCGCCGTTGCGTCCGAGCCAGGCCTTGAACCGCTCGACCGCGGCCGGCGTCCATTCCGGCGCGATCGCATAGCCGATCAGCGGCAGCTCGAGCAGCACGAGCATGATCACTGTGACCGCGATCACGGTCAGCACGACCGCCGCGGAGCTGAGGTTCTGCTTGTGGATCTGGTCGAGCGCCGCCAGGTACGACGCGCCGGGGAAGCTGAGCAGGAGGCCGACGACGAACGTATCGCGAGCCGAGCCCTTGCCGAGCGTCCGCTGCCAGCGCGGCGTCTTCTTCGGCTTGGCGTCCCCCTTGCGCTCGCGCCTGGCGGCAAGCCGACCGGTTCCGATCACGAACGCAACCAGGAGTGCGAGCACGCCAAGCGTGATGTCGATGACCGGGCTGACCGTGTGCTTGGTGGTGCTGACAGCGCCCGACCCGTTCAGCCAATACTCGATCGCGAGACCGACCGTGATGCTCGTCGTGTAGGCGCCACACAGGTAGCCGAGCAGGAGCCGCTTCGGTCTCGGCAGAACCAGCATCACCGTCGTCGCGGCGAGCAGCGTCGGATTGAGCGCCGCCGTCAACGAGAAGACGAAGACCTTGCTCAACCGAGTCCCCTGACCGAACGCGCCGGGCAGAGGTCCCCGCACCACATCAGCTGGTCAGTCTGCAGCTGGTCAGTCTGCCACCCGCTGGATTCCCTCTCGGCCGTCCGCGCAGTCTACGGCTGCCGGCCGCCCCGCCGGGCACAGGCGGCGATGTCCGAGCCTGGACGGAATGTGCTCAGGTAGTGGCGACTTCCCCGCTCCTCAGTGCGGCCGGCGCCGGTTCACCAACCACTCGGGCCTCCTGCGGAACGGTCCACCTGAAGGCGAGGATTGCAACGTCGTCTGTCGCGTCGTGCTGGACGAGATCGGAGAGGATGCTTGTGAGCAGCTCGTCGAGGGTCGGCCGGGGCTTGCATGCGGCCTCGGCCAGCCGCTGCAAGCCGAGGTCGATCCCTTCGCCACGGCGTTCGACGAGGCCATCGGTGAAGGCCAGGAGCATCGAGCCGGGAGGCATCAGGATCGTGCTCGCTCCGTAGGCCTCTTCGGACACGCCCATGGGTAGGCCGGCATCGCAGTCCACGAACTCCGAAGTCGTGCTCGACACGAGCAGCGGCTTCAGATGGCCGGCATTGGCGAGCGTGATCTCTCGTGAATCCACGTCGCCGATTCCGACGAGAACCGTCGCGAAGTGCCCGTCGGTCTCGACGTCGAGCTGGCGGGCGCACATCTGGAGGACGACGTTCGGCGGGTGGCCCTCGAGAAGGTAGGCCCGAATCGTGAATCGCAGCCGAGCCATGATCGTGGCGGCGTCGATCCCCCTCCCCGAGACGTCGCCGACGACGAACGCGAAGTGACGGTCGTCGAGTAGCACGATGCTGTACCAGTCCCCGCCGATGTCGACCCCGCCCACCCCGGCGACGTAGCGCGTTGCGATCTCCAGGTTGGGGATTGCCGGATTGCTTTGCGGAAGAAGTGCATGCTGGAGTGTCTCGGCGATCGTTCGCTGCTCGCCGTAGAGCGCGTCCATCTGCTCGTAGAGCCCGGTGATCGTTCGTGCGTCGTGCTCGGCTTCCCTTCGGCGGGTCACGAGCTGTTCTGCGACGAATGCCGAGATGAGCGTCAACAGGATGCCGCCGACGAGGAAGATCCACGGAAGAGCTGTTCCGAGGGATCCCCCGAGCGGGCCTTTGGCGCGCGCCACGAGCGTCAGCGTCGTGTCTCCGAAGGGAATCGAGTCGCGGACGGTGTAGCCCCTGAGAGGGAGCGCGCTCGGCGGAACGTCGGTCGTTGCCAGGTCGGCGCCCCGTTCCTGCGAGCCCAGGTAGGTGGCGAAGTCGATGTCCGCGAACGCCGAGTCGCTTTCCACCGGCACACGCCGGTTGGCGGGAATGGCACGCTCGGCGTACACCGCAAACCCCGGACCGGAATGAGTCGCGAGCGCGTACCCGATTCTCTGCAGGCCTCCCTGCGGAATGCCGGTCACGACGACCGTGTTGCTGCGGGACGCGTGCCGGAGAAAGCGTCGGGCCGCAGGCGAGAAGGGCGTGAGCGCGGAGGAGGTCCCGATCGACGCGATGGGTTGCAGGGAACCGCCGCTCTCCTTCCAGAGCGACGCGGAAACGAACTCGCGACGCGGGCCGATATACGCGGACATGAACCGCCTGAACTGCACCGCGCTTCCGTGGGTGACCGAAGCCGTCTGCAGCGCGGTCTGGAGCGGGCTCTCGATGCCGAGTATCGCCAGGCCGACCGCGGTACCGGCCTGCCTGGTCTGGACCTGCAGGAGGCGATGCTCGTTGTTGCGATCGCTCCTCCAGGCGGTCCAGCACACGGCGGCGGTGATGAGCAGGCCGACGAGAGTGATTACGAGCGCGACACGGCCTGGTCGGCGTCCGCTCGGCGGTCGCCCCGCGACCACTTCGCCTCGACTGACTCGGGCCTGTGTCTCGCCTGCGTCATTCATGACGCTGCCGCGTCCCGTCTCATTCATGACGCTGCCGCAACCCGTTCGAGCACGAGTTCGGCCGAGACTCGGGGCCGTGGTCCCGGGCAGTGCTGTAGCGATGACGCTTGCCGAGCCCGTTCGGGATCGCAGTGCTGGAACCGGCGTGTCTTTCTGAGGCATCTGACATGACCTGCTCCCAATCTCAGCTCTGAGGACGCCCGCCCCGGAAAGATCGTGAGCGGTTCCGAGCAACCTGGCGGAATGGCAGCGCGGCAAGGCTCGGCAGGAGTCGCGCCCGGCCTGCACGGCCGACGCTGCAGCTCATCGTACCCCGCCTGCTCCCGCACGGTGGCGCGCGCCTCCTCGGGAGCACGCCGAGCAGCAGGCGGCGATCCACGAAAGCTTGTCGCGATCGATCGGCAGGTGAAGGTGCACCACGTCAACTCCGGGACGGGATGACGAGCTCCGCCTCTTTCGTGAGCCGATCTTGTCCTCTCGGCGAGGTGGCACGAGAGCTACCCCGTGCAAAGCCTTGCGAGACAAGGCTCCTGCCGGTACCATGCGGCGCATGGTACTTGGCGCTCAGCGACGGACGGAGCTGCTCCGCGGCGTGCTCGATCTTTGCCTGCTGTCGGTGATGGACGAAGGACCGGCATACGGCTACGAGATGACCAAGCGGCTTCGCGACCGCGGCCTTGCGATCGTCGGCGAGGGCTCCATCTATCCGTTGCTGGGACGTCTGGAGCGAGACGGCCTGGTCGAGACCTACCGGGCCGCAAGCAACGGCGGCCCGCCGCGGAAGTACTACCGCCCCTCGAGCGCCGGGAGGCTTGCACTCGCGCTCGGGGTGTCCGAATGGCGAGCTGCCCGCGATGCCGTCGATGCGGTGCTCGCTCCCGTCAAGGTGGAAGGGGTGTCATGAGTGATTTCGTCGACCAGTGCCGCCGGGAGTGGAAGCGCCTCGGTGTCCCCGACCCGCTCGCCGAGGAGATGGCGGCGGACCTGGCCTCCGACCTCAAGGAAGCCGAGGACGAAGGCGTCTCGACCGAGGAGCTCCTCGGAACGAGCGCCTTTGATCCGCGTTCCTTCGCTGCCTCCTGGGCAGCCGAACGGGGGATCATCCCGCTACCTCCGAGCAGAGGGACCAGCCACAAGCCGCGCGTTCTCGTGGCGTTCACCGCCATCGCAGCGATCGCACTGATCGGTTCGGCGCTGCTGCTCCTGACCGGGCAGCCGAAGCTCTCGCTCGTCAAGTCGAGCAGAACAGCACCTCACCTCTTCGCGCCACCCGGGGCGATCCACACCCGATCGGTCGTCCTGAGCGCAAGCGCGGCCACCCCGGTCGAGTGGATCCTGCTGCTTCTCGCGATCGTCGCGCTCGGCTTCGCTGCCTGGCTCTGGTCGAACTGGAGCCGGTCGCGGCAACCCGGCGCTCCCGCATAGCCTCGCCTCGGGCCCATCCCGCACGTTGAGCGTCTCGGACACAAGCGCAGCACTCCAGCGTCTCGCGGGTCGCCTGAGACACGGGGTTTCGCTACTCGGCCAGCGTTTCGCCGGAGCCGCCCAGCTCCACCGGGAAGTCCTTGAGCTTGGGCAGGCCATCCTTCATCGGCAGCACCGTCGACTCGTAGTTCACGTGCACCCCGGGTGTGAAGGGAAACGAGGGAATCGTCGCGGCGTAGACATCGACCAGATCCCACTGCGGGTGCCGAGTCAGCAAATGGCCGCCGCAGGCCGTGCACCACTGGCGATAGCTCCGCTCGTTGTTGTGGAACTCGCCGATCTGATCCCTTCCCTCGGTCACTTCGACCGCCTCGGGCTTCCAGAGCGTGAATGCGTTGACCGGACCGGCTGACCAGCTCCTGCAGGACGCGCAGTGGCAATAGCCGGCACCCTCCGGGTCACCGGTGACCACGATCTTGACCCCACCGCAATAGCACTGCCCTTCGTAGGTCTTCTCATCCTCGCTCATGCCTGTCTCCCTTGTCCTCGACTCGAAGGCGGATCTCGACACGGCAAGCTACAGCGAAAGCTCGTCGATGCTGCCGGTTCCGAGCTTCGTTCACCGGCATCGGATCGGTCGGGTCGGCTCATGCGGCTGCGGTGGGCGGGGCGCTGCGGCCGGTGACCAGACGTTCGGGGTCGAACAGCCGGGAGACGATCCGCCAGGCGAGCAGGTCGATCGCGAGCAGCCCGAGCGCGCAGCCGACGGCGAGCGGGACCGACGGGGTGATGATCTGGAAGGAGACGAGCGCCGTGAAGCCGAGCAGGGGAAGTCCCGCGAGGGTCGCGAGTTGTTGAGCGACGCGGACATCGCTCGATCGTGTGGAGATGCCGATGCCGACCCAGATCGACCAGAGAGCGAGCAGCGGTATGAAAAGCAGCTGGGCGAGAAGCTCGGGCGGGTGCCAGAGGACGCTGCTAACGACGTGGGCGGCCGCGAAGCGGACACTGAGCAGGACGATGAGGTAGATCGCGTAGGCGAGCCCGACGGAAGGGATGAAGACGGCTACGGCCTTTCCGAGGAGCAACTCGGAGGCGCGCACGGGAGCGGTGAGGACTGGTTCAAGGGTTCCCTGGTCGCGCTCGCCGACGACCGAGTAGGCGGCGATCACGGGCGGGAGCGCGATCGGGACGATCAGCATCAGCAGCGAGATGGCGCCCACTGCCCCCTTGACCTGCGTCCCGGAAGCGGACTCCGGGACCTTGAAGATGGTGATCATCGGGGTGATCAGGAAGAAGAGCGGCAGCACGGCCATCGTTCCGATCACGAAGCGGTTGCGGCGGAACTCCCGCACCTCCTTGCGAACGACGACACGGATGCGCTGGAGGCTCATGTGGTCGCCTCGACGTCGTCGTCGATGAGCTCGAGGTAGACGTCCTCGAGCGAGTGCCGACCCTCGCCGAGCGAAAGCACATCGGCACCGGCGGCGACGAGCGCGCGGGTCACCTGCGGCGCCGCGGTCCGAGCGTCGCTGACGGTCAGCAAGTAGCCCGCCTCACCGTCGGGCTGCCAGTGCTCGACCCCCGGGACGACAAAGACCCGCGCCGGGTCCGGCAGCGGATCCGCCGTGCGGATGAGGAGCGTCTTGGTGAAGAGCCGGTCGCGAAGCTCATCGGGGCGTCCGATCGTGCGCAACCGCGTGTTGAGGATCGCCACCCGGTCGCACAGCCGCTCTGCCTCTTCAAGCCGATGGGTCGTGAGAAAGACGGTGACGCCGCGGCTGCGCAACCCGTCGATCAGATCGTGCACCTCCCGGCTTGCCACGGGGTCGAGCCCAGAGGTCGGCTCGTCCAGGAAAAGGATCGCCGGGTCACTGAGGAGAACGCGAGCCAACCCGACCCGCTGGCGCAGACCCTTCGAAAGGCTGCCACAAAGATCGTCGGCACGGCCGCCGAGGTTGACCGCCTCGAGACTCTGCCGGATCCGGGGCCGCGGGTCGCGCAGACCGTACAGGCCGGCGAAGTACTCGAGATTCTCGGCCACCGTCAGGCGCAGGTAGAGGCCGGGATTCTCCGGCATCACGGCGATGCGCTGACGAATCTCGACCCCCCTCCCCGGTTCGAGCGGCACGCCGGCGATCACGGCGGAGCCTGACGTCGGCGAGACCAGGGTCGCGAGCATGCGCACCGTCGTTGTCTTGCCGGCACCGTTGGGACCGAGGAAGCCGAAAACCTCGCCAGCCGCAACCGAGAACGAAATGTCGTCAACCGCGAGCCGGTCACCGAACCGCTTACTCAACCGCTCGACCACCAGCGCCGGTCCCGCCGAGCCTTGCCGCTCGCCGCCCCCTCCGGTCAGGACGCGCAAAGCCTCGCGCTGCTCGCCGCTCAGTCCCGTCGAACCGGGAGGCGCTGCGGGTGACTCCACAGCATCGCCGGCGGGTGGCGCGTCATCCGAGCGCCGGCCGCCGGTCAGAAGCGCGACCACGGCGTAGCAAGCGACGATCAGGACAAGGACCGGGATCCGCACCGCTGATCCGCGAAACACGACAACGACCGCCACCGCAGCAGTGACCGCGAACAACGTGATCGACCAACCCTGCCAGCTGATCGGCCTCCACCCGAACCCGACGCGACGGCGCCGAAACCAGCGCTGCGAGGTCAGGTCGTCCATCCCACGCCCCTACGCCTCCTCGCGGCTGCCCTGGAAGCCGCTCGCATCGGCGTCGACACACCCGGATCGAGCAGCGCTCTCGCTCGACCAGCCCCGCGTCAGTCGCGCATCCGCGAGCACCGTCCCGAACTCGACGACACCACACGGCCGGAGATCCGCTCGACAGGCCCTGACGCGGCGACCCACCGAAGCAGCGTACGCGTCAGGGTGCTAGGTGTAGCGATGTACAACCTTGGCCGGCGGAAGCGTCAGGTCGACGAGCCGGTGCAGGCCCAGCACGACCTCGCCGACGGGCAGAAGGTGGACGGGAACCTGGGCGTTTGGGCGGATCTCGATCGTGGCTGGACCGGACCACGCCTCGTGTACGTCGACGTCTTCGAATTCCCGCGTCAGCAGCTCGCGGATGAATGTCCCATCCGACGCCGGGAACACGCGAAGGTTCACGTTGCGAGCAGACCCCGGCACGAGGCGTTCAAGAGCGTCCGGCTCGGCATGATTCTGTTTGAAGCACATCGTGGCAGTCGCGATGTCGATCCCGTTTCGAGATACGCGACCGACAAGCAGGTCGCCACGGGCGCTGAGCTCGATCTCGCCATTCTTCTTCGGTTGTCCATAGAGCTCGCGCCCTGCTGCCACCGCGCCGTCAGAGCCGAGCACCAGGAACGGCGAGTAGACCGACCGCTCTCCACTCGGCAGCCGCACCGGAATCTGAAACGCCGACTCGCCGTAGACTCCGAACCATTCTGCGTCGTGCATCCAGTAGACGTGTAGGAGACAGAGCTCGTCCGCGACCTCGAGCGGCTCGGGAATGAACCGGTCGAGCGCCGCCTCGGGGCAGCGGTAGAGGACCGTGAAGATCTCTGTTCGTCGCAGCCTCAGAGGCAGCGCCGGAACGAGCGGAGCGCCAAATGGGGTCGACGAGACTTGCGTCGGATCAAACGGCGCCACGAACGCGATGCTATAGCATCTAGCGATGCGTTCTGCTTCCGGCCGCGTGCCTTACTCACGTGACTGACGGCGCGAGGATCGCGATAGTCACGGGAGGAGCCCGCGGCATCGGCGCTGCGATCGCCGGCCGCCTCGCCCGTGAAGGCTGGAGCGTCATCGCAGCCGACATCGCGCCGGACGAAGGCGACCTACCAGCAGCGGTCGAACTTCGCCGGCTCGATGTCACCGACCGCGACCAGGTCGAGGAATTGATGGCCAGGGTCGTCGCCGAGCACGGCCGGATCGATCTGCTCGTCAACAACGCCGGGATAACCCGTCAGGCACCCCTTGCCGAGCTGAGCTGGGCCGACTGGAGTGCCGTGGTCGACGTGAACATCCACGGAGTTTTCAACTGCCTGCAGGCGGCGGGTCGCCACATGCTCACCGCCGGCCAGGGCGTGATCCTCAACATCAGCTCGGCGGCGGCCGAGCGCGGATCGCCGGCGCGGACCGCCTACTCGACGACCAAGGCGGCAATCAACGGGCTCACGCGGGCCGCAGCGGTCGAATGGGCTGCCCACGGGATTCGGGTCAACGCCGTGGGCCCCGGATACATCGCAACCGGCGTGTACATCGCCGCCGTCAACGCCGGCAGGATCAACGAAGCGGACGTGCTCGCGCGAACTCCGGCCAAGAGGCTCGGCACGCTCGAGGAGGTAGCCGACGCCGTCGTGTTCCTGTCGTCAGATGGGGCCCGCTTCATCAACGGCCAGGTGCTCTACGTCGACGGAGGATTCCTCGCCGACTTCGGCGTGCCGCCCGCGCAGACCCCGACCGGGTCGTGATCGTCGACCCGATCGCTGCCGTCGAAGCGGTCGCGATGACGCTGCCTCTCCCCGCGCCGGTCCAGCTCGGCTCGAGCGAGCTGTACGAGCGTGAGTACGCGCTCCTGCGGGTAACGACGCGCGCAGGCTTCGTCGGAAGTGCTTACTGCCTGACCCGCGGCGCACCGATCGCCGAAGCGGTCACTCGGCTGCTCGCGCCGATCCTGGTCGGAACTGACTCCGACACCGTGGAAGCTCGTTGGGAACAGGGCCACCGGGCGACGATCCTGTCGGGACGTTCGGGGGTTGTCATGCGCGCCCTGGGCCTGGTTGACATCGCACTCTGGGATATCAAGGGCCAGCGCGCCTCGATGCCGTTATGGCGCCTGCTCGGCGGCTTCGAGCGTGAGGTGCCGGCACTGCTCGTCGCCGGGTACATGGTGCGCGGCGATACGGCAGCCGCCCTCGCCGATACGCTCGCCCGCTACGCCGGGGCAGGTCATCGCCTGATCAAGATCGCGCGCATCGCCGACCGGGAGCTGATGGCTGCGCTGCTCCACGAGGTTGGCTCCCGGCTGGGTGACACGACCGGGCTCGTTGTCGATGCGGGATACGGCTGGACAACTGTCGGTGAAGCGTTGGACGAGATCGGCGCCTGGGACCTTCCGCTCGCCTGGCTCGAGGATCCGTTTCAGCCCGAGCGGCTGGCAGCGTACCGTCGCCTTCGTGAGCGCACCCCTTATCGGCTCGCGGCCGGGGACGAATCCAGCGGATCCTCGACCGCGGCCCTTCTCGACGCAGGCGTGATCGATTACCTCCGCCTCGACATTCCGGCTGTCGGCGGCATCACGCCCGCCCTCCGCCTGATGGTCAGAGCGGCTGAGGCCGAGATCCCCGTCTCCTTTCACGTCTACCCCGAGATCAGTGTCCATCTCGCGGCGGCCCGGGCCCAGTCCTCGATCGTCGAGAGCTTCGATACGACCCTGCCCAATGGAAACCCCTTCGATCCAGCCCACCTCCTGACAGGCGTCGAGCTCACCATGAGCAACGGCTACATGAGTGCTCCCGAGGCGCCCGGGGCCGGTTTCTCGTTGTCCTGGCCGGCGGATCGCTAGAACGAGTCAGTCGATGCGGAAGCCGCCGTTGACGTCGTAGGTCGCCCCGGTGGTGTAGCTCGACTCGGCCGAGGCGAGCAGAACGATGGTTGGCGCAACGTCCACGGGCTGACCGAATCCGCCGAGCGGGACCGCTCGATCGAGCCCCGACCACGCCTCGGGAGACAGGCGTGCTGTTGTGGCGCTCTCGATCGGGCCCGGCGTCACTGCGTTGACGCGAATCCGCTCCGGCGCGAGGATGCGCGCGAACGAGCGCGTGATCGCAAGGATCGCCGCCTTGCTCGCGGCGTAGTGCATCCCGGTCGTGACCGCGCCCATCTGCGCTGCGATCGACGAGACATTGACGATCGAGCGGTCGCCCTCGGCGGCGCGAAGCAGCGGGAGCGCGGCACGGATCATGATGAATGTCCCGCGAGCGTTCGTCTCGAGCACGCTGTCCCACTCATCGATCTCGATCGCGTCATAGGCCCGGTACGGGCAGACCGCGGCGTTGTTGACGACCGCGTGAAGCGACCCCCAAGCCTCCGTGATCTCATTCCAGAGGGCGGCGACGCTGTCGGGCGAACGGAGATCGAGGCGCGAGAGCCGCACCTCGGGCGCGCCCGTGCGGCAGTCCTCGAGGGCCGCACGGGCGCCATGCTCGTCGTTTGCATAGGTGAGCCAGACAGCGTCCCCGCGTGCCGCGAATGCCTGCGCCGTTGCGCGCCCGATGCCCGAGGTCGAGCCCGTGACGAGCACACGCCGAGTTTGGGCTGGCGATGCCGGGCTCACGGCGGCCGGCGCCACCCCGCTGGGCTACCAGGGACGTTCTCGGCGAGGCCGCGCTGGTGCAGGTCGTCCAGATGACCGAGGACGGCCGCGCAAAGGCTGAGATCAGCGTCTTCGGGCCACGCGCGGACGGACGGCGCGGCCGCCGCGATAACCTGCCGCGTGGTCAGCGTCGCCGGCGCTGCGTCGAGGGCCTCGAGCACGGCCGCCTCCAGACGGTCGCAGAACTCGGCGCTCTCGGCGAGAAATGCGTCAACCGCGTCTCCCTCCAGGACAGGGTAGTGCGCCCCGACGAGCCGTTCGAGCTGAAGTCCCTGGAGTTGCGCAATGGCCTGGCGATAGCCGGCGACGTCGTAATATCCGGGCGCGAACGCCCCGGAGCCGTCGAGCGCCGGCGTCACGGACCCGAACACGGCGTCTCCGATCAATCCGGTTCGAGTGGCACAGTCGATCACCGCCAGATGCCCTCGCGAATGACCCGGAACGTGGACGAGCTCGAGCTCGCGCCCGTCCCCGAGTCGCAACGTCTCGCCACCATCGACCCCAAGGTGCACCACGCCCTGGCTGTCGCTCTCGCGCACCCAGCGGACGAACTCCTCTCCCTGGTCGATCTCGTGCTCGTGCCTCATGCCCCGGTAGCGTTCGTCGATCAGCAGCTCGACGTCCTCGATCCAGGCGACGTCGAGCCGATGAGCGACCGCCGTGGCCGCCGGCGCGGCAACGAGCATCGCCCCCAGTCCTCCACTGTGGTCAACGTCGGAGTGCGTGATCACGATGAAGCGGACGTCGCCCGGGCTCAGACCAAGCGCAGCGAGCGCCGGGACGACGAGCCGCCCCGGCGTCTCTGCAGTGCCCGTATCCACGAGTACCGCTCCGCGTTCTCCGACAACCAGAACCAGCGTCAGGCGCCGTCCATCAAGCGGCTCGGTCAGCGGGTAGATCCCCGGCGCAACCGGTCTCGACATCGTCAAATGCAACTCCTCGCAGCGAATCAGCGTTCGAAGCAGCATAAACGACGGCGCGTGTCGCTACGCACCTACCGGTCTCGGAACGCGCAGAAGCTCGGTGTGTTCGCATCGTTTCACTGCCTACCAACCGCGTATTTGTTAGGGTGGTCGGGCTCTCCTGTTTTCGCATTCTGACGGCCCAGCGGAGAGGGTACGATGCGAGCGCTCATCGATAAGGTTGCGGTCGTCACCGGCGGCGCCTCGGGAATTGGACTCGCAGCGGTAGCGCGAATGGCTCGTGAAGGCGCCTCTGTTGTGATGGCAGACATCGACGTGTCCCGCGGCGAGGCAGAGGCGGCGATGCTTCGGGACGAGGGGTGTCAAGTCTCGTTCGTCCGAGCGGATGTCGCGGCCGGCACCGAGGTTCGGCACCTGGTCGCGACGACAGTCGAACGCTACGGCGAGATCGACATTCTCTTCAATAACGCCGCCTACCTCGATTACGATCATTACGGTTCGGTCGTCGACACCTCTGAGGAAGATTGGCAACGGTGTATCGATGTGACACTCACCGGCGTTTTTCTCTGCAGCAAGTACGTGATCCCCTCGATGCTGCGCAACGGCGCCGGGGCGATCGTGAACACCGCGTCGGTCGGAGGGCTCGTTGGGTTCGGTCAGCATGCGGCGTACTGCTCTGCAAAGGGGGGCGTGATCCAGTTGACGCGCGAAATCGCGATCGACTTTGCCGAGCACAACATCCGTTGCAATGCGGTCTGTCCAGGACTGATAGCGACCCCGATGAACGAGGCGTACCTGGCCGATCCAGAAAATCGCGCCAGATCGCTGTCCAATCCGGTCATCAAGCGACCGGGAACTCCGGAGGAGATCGCATCGGCAGTGCTGTTCCTCGTAAGCGGCGAGGCCTCGTATGTGACCGGCGCCGTCTTGCCCGTCGACGGCGGCTGGCTCCTGCGCTAGCTCGCGTGCGCCGTCTGCCAGCGTCCGGCCCACTCCCAGGATTCGTCGGCGGGGGCGAAGACCGGGTCGATCGGAGCGGTCTCACCAAGCCGGCGGGCGCGGCGGCGAACGCGCGGTCCCGAAGGGTCGATGTCGACGATTGTCGCGTCGTACGGTGGCTCGATCAATGCGCCGACCGTGAGCTGGAGCAGCGTCGAGGCGTGTGAGCTGCAGCGAGCATGGATGTGGCCGCTGAGGATGAGCGTCGGCCGCCCGCCGGCGAGCAGGAACGATTCGAGCTCGGCGCGGTTCACGAGATCACCGGCATATGGGAGGCCGGCCGAGGCGACGTGGGCAGCCTCCGAGAGCAGCGGAAAGTGCGACCCGACGACGACAACGCCGGCCTCGCCTTCCCAATCGCCGGTACGTCCTTCGTACTGCGGCGGTCTCGGCCCGCGGTCGAGCTCGATGCCACGGATCCCGACGCCGCCGAGCTCGAGCGGCGCCTCGTAGAGAAGCGAGATCCCGTGACTGCGAGCGCAGGCAGCGAATGTCTCTCCGAGCCGGAGATCGTGATTGCCGTTCACCGCGACAAGGGGCGCGCAGCGAGCCGCGGCGAGGCGGGCGAAGACGTGCTCGAGGTCGCGCATCTCAGGGAATTGAACGATGTCACCGAGGACGAGGACGAGGTCGACCTCCTGTTCCTCGAACCACTCGAGCGCCGCGTCGGTCATCGCATCGAGTCGATCGGCTTGCGTACTCGTTGATCCAGCGTGAGCCTGCCGGCTCGAGCTCGCAGTGGAGATCGCTGAGAACCCCGATGCGCACTACCGCAGCTGCTCGAGTCGACGCAGGCTGGCGGCGATCACCTCTTCGCTCGCGCCGTCACCGACGAATGCCGTCGTAATGCCGTAGGCCCACCGAGAGCGGTCCTGGTCGAGGATCTCCTTCAGCCCGTAGTCGTTGATCTTCGCGTAGTCCTCGGGCGGCGGCAGGTAGCCCGCGTAGCCGTTTGTATAGCCGAGCACCCGCGTATCGGCGAACGGGCTCCCGGCGACGATCCTCTGCGCGAGCGCGTTGAAGGGCTCGAACGGGTTGGCAATCAGAGCGTGCTCACCGAAGCGCGATCGCCTGGATCTCCGCTCGTACCGGCACGGCGCGCTCGTCGATCAGGCGCTGATAGAGCTCGAGGGCGTAGTGCTGGTAGTAGTCGGGGAAACGCTGCGCCGAGGTGGCGGTGTGCACCGTGGCCTCCCACACCTCGGGGTAGGTCTCCTGCTGGTTGAAGGGCTGGACGGCGGCCAGCGCGGCGATCTCAGCCGCGGTCCAGGGGAACTCGCGTCGCGGGAGCTCGAGCACGGTCGAGCCGAACGAGACGGGAAGCTCGGGCTCGATCACGATTGCCCGCGCCGCCGCCACAGCAGCGGCCGCAATCGCCTGGGCAAGATCGTCACGGCAGTCGAACGAGTGCAGCCTCGGTGACTCGTTGCCGAACCAGAAGTCGAACGGCGCGACGTCTCCTGCCGCCCCTTGCAGAAAGATGCAGTCGGCGACGCCGAGCTCGTCACGAATGCGCCTGCGAAGAGGCCCCGGATAGTCGGTGTCCCATAGTCGTGTCTGGCCACCGATCGTGACCGGATGGCAAGCGAAGCTGAGCGCGAGCGCAAGCGGGCGACCGTCGGCTCGGTCGAGACGCATCACCCAGACGGAGTCGTCGACCGGGAGCATCCTGTCGACGCGATTGACGCTTGCCGCAGGGGCCCGACCGCTGCCGAAGCCGACGCGGGCCGGCTCCAGTCGACGATGGGCCGCGTAGACCGCCCCCGCGATCCGGCCTGGCAGGGTGAGCGCGTACTGCTCGAGTGCGTCGGAGTCGACCCGTGACGCGGCGACGTTCTCGAGCCGGACCGGGCCCGCATGGTCGTGAGAGGCGTTCACGAGAACGGCCTCGGCCGGTATCCCGGTCAGCTCGGTGATACGTCGACGCGCCTCCTCGGTGGCCGCCTCGTCGACCATGACGGCATCGATGCCGACGAGAGCGACGACGTCGTTCCCGCTCTGGACGACGAGTGCCGTCACCTCGAGTTTGTCATGGGAGCCTTCCGCAAGCGCGGTGTGAAGCCCCCAGCAGCCCGCGTGTACCCCCTCGGGCGGGGTGATATCGGCCGTGTAGGCGCCGGCCAGCACCTCGCGGTCAGCCATCCCGCCTCCCAAGCGCCTGCTCGGATCCGGCGTCGAAGACGTGCACTTCGCCCCAGTTCATCTTCAGCTCTACCTCCTCACCCACCTCGTAGCGGCGCAAGGAGGCAACCTCGGCGCCCATCAAGGCGCCGTGCTCCCGCGCGATGGTGAGCAGCGCTCGGCTGCCCATGATCTCGAACGTGACCACGCGGCCACGGATGAGGCCCTCGCCTCCGTCGGCCGCAACCAAGATGTGCTCCGGACGAACACCGAGGATCACCTTGCCGTCCTTCGCGAGCTTCGCGGCGTTCGAGCGCCGGCCCCTGGAGCGGAAACTCGAAGTCGTCGCCCCGCGCGTGGAGATGCCCGTCGGTCGCGACGAGGTCGGCGGTGAGGAAGTTCATCTTCATCTCGCCCATGAACCCGGCGACGAACACGTTCGCAGGGTTCCGGAACACCTCGATCGGAGTGTCGTGCTGCTGAACGACGCCGTCCCGCATGATCGCGACCTTCGTGCCCATCGTCATCGCCTCGTTCTGGTCGTGCGTGACGTAGATGAACGTTCCGGACAGACGACGCTGAAGCGTGATCAGCTCCCGCCGCGTTTCCATTCGCAGACGAGCGTCGAGGTTGCTCAGAGGCTCGTCCATCAGGAACACCTTCGGCTCACGCATGATCGCTCTGCCGACCGCGACCCTTTGCTGCTGGCCTCCCGAGAGCTGCCGCGGCAACCGCTCGAGCAACCCGTCGATCTGCAGCAGCGCGACGACCTCAGCCGTTCGCGCGCGGATGACGTCACGGGGCACCTTCCGCCTGCGCAGGGCCAGCTCGAGGTTCTTGCGCACCGTCATGTGCGGATAGAGCGCGTAGTGCTGGAACACCATCGCGATATCGCGATCCTTGGGCGGAACGTCGGTCACCTTCCGTCCGGCGATGACGATCTCGCCCGCGCTCGCCTCCTCGAGCCCGGCAATCAGGCGGAGGAGCGTCGTCTTGCCACTTCCGGACGGCCCGAGGAGCACGAGAAACGCCCCTTCCTCGCAGGCGAGGGTCACGTCGTCGACGGCGAGGACCTCGCCGAAGCGCTTGGTGACGTTGGTCAGGAGGACGCGTTCCACGATCTACCCCTTGACAGTCCGGGAGACGAGACCGCGCGAGAGCTGACGGGCCAGGACTATGAAGACCAGCACCATCGGAATGATCGAGAGAACGGCGCCGGCCGAGATCATCCCGTAGTTCGTGATGTACTGACCGACCAATGTGGCAAGTCCGGGCGGAAGCGTGCGCGAATGGTCGCTCGTGGCGACGAGAAGCGGCCACAGGAGACTTGTCCACTGGAGGAAGAAGATGAAGAAGCCGAGCAGGGCGAGCGCCGGGACGCTGAGCGGAAGGATGATCTTCCAGTAGATCGCGAGATCACCGAGACCGTCGATGCGCGCGGCCTCCTCGAGCTCGCTCGGGATCGTCTTGATGAACTGTCTCATCATGAATACCCCGATCGGAACGGCCACGACCGGCAGTACGAGCGCGTAGTAGGAGTCGATCAGACCCAGACGCGTCGCGAGCAGAAACAGGGGCAGGATCGTCACCGGGATCGGGATCATTGCCGTGGCCAGAAGCGTGAAGAAGATGACATCGCGTCCCGCGAACTTCTTCTTCGCGAACGCGTACCCGGCCAGCGAGTCGACGAAGAGCACGAGCACCGTGGTCGCGGTCGCAACTATGAAGCTGTTCAGGAGCCACCGGCCGAAAGGTGTCTGCGAGAAGATGTCCCTGAAGTTCACGAGGGTCGGATGCGCGAGCTTGCCGATCGCCACCTTTTCGACATAGGTGTGCGTGAGTGCCGTCACGAGCAGGAAGAAGAAGGGCGCGATCGACAGGAAAGCGGCGATCGAGAGAACCACGTACGTGGCGACCCTGGACGACCTTCCGTGCGCGCGAATGCCTGTCTTGGCGGAGGTCACAGCCGCCTCAGAACTCCACGTCTTTCCTGAACACCGTCAACTGGATCACGGCGAGGATGAGGATCAACAGCATCAGCATCAGCGAGAGAGCCGCCGCGTACCCCATGTCGTCGTATGCGAACGCCGCGTCGTAGATGTACATGACGAGCGTCGTCGAGGAGAAGCCGGGGCCGCCCTGGGTGAGCACGTAGGGGCTGTCGAAGATCTGCAGGTTGAAGATGGTGGCCACCACGGTCGAAAAGAGGATCACGGGGCGCAGGAGAGGGACCGTGATACGGAAGAAGGCACGGGGCCCGGTGATCCCGTCGATCGCCGCTGCCTGGTAGATCTCGCGCGGAATGCTCTGCATGCCCGCGAGGAAAACGATCGTGTAGAAGCCGATCCCCCGCCAGCACTCGATCAGGGCGATCATCGGAATGACCAGGTGCGGGCGCCCGAGCCAGAGCACGGGCGCGACGCCGAAGAAGCCGAGAATCGCGTTGAAAATCCCGCCCTGCCCCTCGAGCAGGTAGATCCAGATGATGATCGCGGCCACGGTCGGCGTGACCGTCGCAAGGATCAGCGAGACGCGGAAGAAGGAGCGGAAGCGGATCGGCTGATTGAGGAGCGCGGCCAGGACCAGTCCTCCACCGATCACCACCGGTATCACGATGAACGCGTACTCGAGCGTGTTCTCGAGGCTGATTCGGAAGAGCGAGTCCGACAGCAGCCGCCGATAGTTCGACAGCCCGACGTACTGCATCGATCCGAGAATCGAGCCTGACTGAAACGAGAGCACGATCGCCCAGCCGATCGGGAAGGCGAGGAAGACACCGAAGAACACGATCTTCGGCAGGATCAGTCCGTACGGTCCGAGTTTGCGACCGACCTTCGAGACCGTGGCCCGTGAATGTTCGCGCGGTGTGGGCTCGAGCGTCGCGGCCGCGTCGCTCATGGCTCGCGCCACGCTGCCCGCGGCCTACCGGCCGAGCTCGAGGCCAGAGCCACCGTCAACACCGGCCGGCCTCTTCCCTCTCGCCAATCGACATGCCGACCCCCGATCGCGTTGTCAGCTCGTTCCCGGGCCAAACCCGGCTCCCCGCTTCGGCAAGCGCCCGACGCATGGGCCGCCCGCCCGCCAGCCCGACAGATCCGAGGCCGTGCCGCGGCGCCGCTCGACAAGCTGCGTGACTCTCCGGAGGCTTTCCCGACCGCCCGGAGTGTCACGCAGCGCGCCAAGGTTCCGATCGAGTTACTTGTGAAGCTCCAGGTTGATCTGCTGTGCGGCGGCCTGGAGGCCGGATGCTGCGGAGGTTTGGCCGGAAACGATCCGCTCCACCTGGGGATCGAGCACCGTGTTCCACGAGACCGATGTGATCGGCTCAGCGAGGTAGTTTCTCTGGAACGGCTCGAACTTACCGAGGATCGTGTTCGCCGGGAACGGGTGGACATCGTTCCGTGCGGGGTACAGCGAGACGAGCCGACAGTAGGCCGCCTCGATCTTGGGCGAGGTGAGGTACAGGGCGAGCTCCCAGGTCTCCATCGGGTACTTGGATGCGGTCGCGATGCTCCAGAATCCGATCCCGCCGACGTTCTGGTTGTTCACGGGCCCGCGCGGAGACCCGGAGACGCCGACCTCGAACCCCGGATAGTTCGGAAGCAATTGCGAGATGAAGTCGGGCAGGCTGAGCATCATCGCGATCTTCCCTTCGAAGAAGGCGGTGGTGATGTCGTGGCCGACGTAGGTGCCGAACTTCGGCATATAGCCCGCCTTGTACATCGTTGTGAGGACGTTGATGCCCGCCTGGGCCTGCGGCGTGTCGAGGATCCACTTGCCCGTGCTGTCCAGGAACTTCCCGCCGTAGTTGATCATGAGCGACGGGTAAAAGTTGATCAGCTCTCCGGTCGTGTTGTCCATGAGCCCGTAGCCGTAGACACCCGCTGAGGAGTCGGTGAGCTTCTTCGCATAGGCGATGACGTCGGTCCAGGTCGCAGGCGGCTTGTTCGGATCGAGGCCTGCTGCCTTGAAAAGCTTCTTGTTCCAGACAAACGACGTGCCGCCACCGATGAACGGCAGACCGTAGACGTGGCCGTTCAGAGAGGTCAGCTTGAAATCGACGGGGTCGTAATACTTCCTCTGCGCATCGAGCGAGGCACCGAACTTCTGGTCGAGCGCCACCAGATCGCCGGCCTGAGCGTACTTCGAGAAGTAAAGGTCGACGTCGTAGTGAAGATCCGGCGGATTGCCGCTCGCAAAGGCTGCCGTGTATGTCTCGTCGTAGCTCGCCCACGGCGTAACTCGGTAGTCGACGGTGATGTTGGGGTGCGTTTTCTTGTACGCCGCGAATTGCGCGTTCATGAAATCCGCATCCTTCGCGCTGTGCGGTGCCTTCCAGACGTTGAGCTTGATCTCGGAGCCTCGCTGCGCGGCCGGTGCTCCGCTGGCAGCGTCGGCAAGGGCGCCGACCCCGGTCAAAGCGACCCCGACCGCTGCCGCTCGCTTCACCAGCTCCGATCGAGTGAGTGTCCCTTCGTCGAGCTCGCGCTCGACATCTCCCGATGATCCCATGCTTCGGAGCCTCCTTCACGGTGGAATTTGTAACCGCTTGTCGACCGCAGCGAAGCTAACACACGGCATTTAGCCAAGTCAAGCATTTGCTATAGCATAGAGCGCCTAGCGCAGGATCAACTGTCGCCCACGTCCGCCGAGTCTCCGATCCGCCCCCGCCGAGTCTCCGACACGCCCCCACCGCAATGCCTGTGCTCAAGCCACTGCCGGAAGAGAAGAACCTCTCGCAGAAGGTCTTCGAGTCCGTCCGTGAGGCGATCGTCACCGGTGAGCTTGCGCCCGGGTCGCGGCTCATCGAGCGGCGTCTCGCACAGGAGCTCAATGTCAGCCACATCCCGGTCCGAGAGGCGCTGGCGCGGCTCGTCGACGAGGGCCTCGTCGAGCGGAACGCCCGGCGTGGCTCCTGGGTCGCCAGCCTGACCCTCGGTGACCTGGAGGAGATCTCGAGCCTGCGCGTATTGCTCGAGCAGTTCGTCGCCGTTCGCGTCCAGGAGCGCTGGAGTGAGTCTGCAGAGCGCCGGATGCGCGCGGTGGTCGCGGAGATGCAGAAAGCAGCTGCGGCCGGGAAGATCGACCACGTTCGTCACCAGGATCGAATCTTTCACGAAACGCTCTGGGAACTGGCCGAACACCGGACGCTGCTCGAGCTGGCGGCAAAGTTGCGCGGGCGCATCAACAGCTTCCTCCGTGCTGCGACCCTGGCACTGTCGCTCGACGAGCTCGAGCTCCACGCGGCAAGCCACGGCGACCTGCTCGACGCGATCGCATCGGGCGTGCCTCGACGAGCACGCCGGGCGATGGAGATCCACATCACGTTGGCAACGAAACGCGTGCGCCAGACGCTCGTCGGTGAGCAAGAATGACCCGTCCGCTTGTCGTCATCACCGACTCGAACCTCCCCTCGGACCAGGTCGAAGAGGAGCTTCTGACTCGGGCCGGCTTTGACGTCATCCGCGCGAACTGCCAGAGCGAGCAGGACGTGATCGATGCCGCCGAGCAGGCAGACGCGTTGATCGTGCAATGGGCACCTATCACCCGCGCGGTGATCGAGAAGCTCGCGTGCTGCCGCTTCATCAGCCGCCTCGGCATCGGCTGGGACATGATCGATGTCGATGCCGCCTCCCAGGTGGGAATCGCCGTCGCGAACACGCCGGACTACTGCATCGAAGAGGTCGCGGCGCACACCATCGCACTCGCACTCGGCTCGAGCCGGGGTCTACCCGGGCTCGAGCAATCGCTCCGCAGGTCGGAGTGGGCAGTGGCAGCCAACACTCCAACCGTGCTGCGACCTTCGGCGACCAGCTTCGCCGTGGTGGGGTTCGGCCGCATCGGAGCCCGGGTTGCCGAGATCGCCCACGCAATCGGGTTCCGGGTGGTCGTCTGCGACCCTTACGTCGACGGCGAGAAGATCGCGCGCCAGGGATTCCGCGCGAGCTCGTTCGAGGCTGCGCTCGCGGACGCCCACCTCGTCTCCCTGCACGTACCTCTGACCGACGAGACCTACCACCTGATCGACGCCGATGCGCTCGAGCGCATGGACGGAGACAGCTTCCTCGTCAACACGAGCCGCGGCGGCCTGATCGACGAGACAGCGCTC
This sequence comes from uncultured Actinomycetota bacterium, assembly GCA_963743675.1. GTDB lineage: Bacteria > Actinomycetota > Thermoleophilia > Gaiellales > Gaiellaceae > PALSA-600. The sequence goes on along the minus strand of CAVURE010000016.1, from coordinate 453,162 downwards.
GCGACCGCCCTCGTTGCGAGCACGATCGGCGGCGCCGCCCTCGACGTCTTCGAGCGGGAGCCGCTCCCCGACGACAGCCCGCTCCTTCGCGCACCGAACCTGATGCTCACACCGCACGCGGCCTGGTATTCGACCCAAGCGCTCGCCGAGCTTCCACTGCACGCCGCCCAGCAGGTCGTCGACTTCTTCGCCGGCGAGCCCCCGAAGAGCATCCTCAACCCAGGCTACCTCGGGGCACGCGAGCTGGCCGGTACCACCCAGAACACGGCCGAGCAGCCTCGTTGACCACACGCGTGCACGCCGCTCCGGCGGCGCTCGACCTCCTCAGCCCGGGACGTCGCGACTACTGGGTCCGACTCGCCCACGACACGCTGTGGGCCGAGTGGTTCGTCCCGCTGACCGTGTTCGTCGGCCCGGAGGCGCGCGACGGCGAGGGGCTCGTTGCGTTCGGCTCGACCCACGGGAACGAGTACGAGGGCCCTGTCGCAATCAAGCACCTACTCGGCGAGATCGAGCTCGAGCAGGTCCGTGGACGGATCGTCCTCGTGCCGGTGCTCAACCCCGCCGCGTTCCGAGATGGGAGCCGCGACGGACTGGGAGTCAACCTGAACCGCGCCTTCGTCGCTGGGGCAGGTGCGACGCCCGGGCTCGCGAGCATCACCTACCGGATCGCGAACCTGGTGCGCGAACAGATCTGGCCCCACGTCAACGTCGTTCTCGACATCCATTCAGGGGGCCAGGTGATGCGTTTCGCTCACGTGAGCTCACTGCATTACTCGCCGAACAGCGAGCAGATGGCAAAGGCGGTCGAGACTGCCCGCTGGTTCGGGACGCCGTTCGTGATGCTCTACCAGAATGAGTATCCCGGCCTACTCACGAGCGAGGCAGAGAACCTGGGCAAGATCACTGTCGGAACCGAGCTGGGTTGGGGCGCAGCGGTAGACCTCGACGGCGTGGGCTACTGCCGGCACGGCATCCTCGCCGCCGCAGTCAGGCACGGCTTCCTCCACCGTGAGATCGAGCCGATCGGGCATCACCGGGCCGGCACGCAGCACCTCGCCGACATCTCCCGTCCCCCCTGCGCTGTCTACGCGCCCTGGCAGGGCTGGTATGAGCCGGCCGTGCCGTGTGGAACGGCGGTCACCGCAGGTGAAACGGTCGGCTTCGTTCACGACTTCGACCGGATCGACGAGCCGCCCTGGCACGCCGAGGCAGCGGTCGACGGTTACGTGATCTGTCAGGCGTGGGCGGCGCGGGTCGTCGCCGGTCAGCAGATCGCGATGGTCGGTATCGATCTCCCGTGGCCGAGCTGACCAAGAGCCGCCGAGTGATGCCGGGGCGGTCTCCCGCCGCCAGATCGAGGCATTCGACGCGAGAGATCTAGGACGAAGCCAATGCCCGACGTCGTCGGACTCGTTGATACATGTCGCAAGAACGACACCGGATACGGGCAGCACCCACACTTGGATTTCGCCTTGCGGCGCACATTCGCCGCCGGGTTCCTGGCGCTCGGGGCGAAGCTCGCGCTCTAGTGGATTGCGGCCTCCAGTTCCGGGGCGGCAGTCGGCAGATCGCCGTCGGGAGAGCCCATCGTCGGCTTCGTCGCCGTGGCGCGGCCGCCCAACGCGGCGACGGCGAGCGCCGCGATCACGAGCAGCGCGAGCGTCTTCGGCAGCCCGAACCGATCGGCGAGAAGACCGATCAGCGGCGGGCCAACGATGAAGCCCGTGTAGCCGATCGTGAAGGTGGCGGCCAGTGAAGGACCGGGCGGATCGAAACGCCCCGCCGCGCTGAAGAGCAGCGGCACGGCGTTCGCGATGCCGAGACCGCAGACGGCGAAGCCGACCACAGCAGGCACCGTCTCGCCGATCAGGAGCACGCCGCCGAGCGCGACCGCCACCAGCGCCATGCCCCCACGCATCAGCGTCGCGGCGCCGAGCCGCTCGTTGAGCAGATCGCCGCCGAGGCGCGCGACGGCCATCCCGAGAGAGAAGCCCGTGAACGCCGTCGCCGCCGCCGCAGCGCTCGCGCCGGCGTCGTGACGAAGGTAGATCCCGCTCCAGTCGCCGATCGCACCCTCCGTCATCATCGCCAGGAAGCACAGCCCGCCGATCAGGAACACCGCGCGCGAGGGAAGCGCGAACCCGCTCCGCGCCTCGGAATGGGCCGATACGCTGCCCAGCCGCCCAGTGATCCACAGCGCGGCCACCCAGAGCGCAACCCCGACGAGCAGGCTCTCCAGCCGCGGGTCGACTCCCGCCGCCGCTGCGATCGCGACGAGACCTGCGGAGAGGAAACCGCCCACGCTCCAGCCTCCGTGCAGCGACGACATGATTGGCCTGCCCAGCTCGCGTTCGACGGCGACGCCGTGCGCGTTCATCGAGACGTCCATCGCCCCGCCGCTCGCCCCGAAGACGAACAGGATCGCGGCGAGCATGACCGGGCTCGTCGCCAGCAGCGGCAGCGGCAGCATCAGGCAGAAGATCAGCGTCGTGGCGCGCGTCACCGAGGCGCTCGAGCGGCCGTCGAGGATGTGGCCGGTCAGCGGCATCGAGACGAGCGCGCCCGCGGCCATGCACAGCAGGCACAACCCGAGCGTCGCCTTCGAGATCCCGAGGTGGTCCTGCAGCCACGGGATGTGCGCGACCCAGGTTCCCACCATCGCACCGTTGATCGCGAAGACCGTGAACGTCGCCAGGCGCGGCGTCATACGGCCACCACGTCGATGCCGGCGCTCGTATACGGCCGGGTCAGCTCGTCGCCTCCGTCGGTGACCAGGTGGTCGATGTCCGCGAGTTGCGCGACGACCCATGGGCTCGCCGTGCGGAGCTTGTCCGCCGTCGCGAGCGCGATCACCTCACCGGCCGAGGCCACCATTGCGCGCTTCACGTACACCTCCTCGTCGTCGGGCGTCGTGACGCCGACGTCGGGATGCAGCGAGCAGATGCCGAGCACGCAGATGTCCGCCCGCACCCCATGGAACGCCTCGACCGCGGCCGCCCCGACCGCCACCTGCGAGTCCTTCAGCAGCCGGCCGCCGACGAGCATGACGCCGGCCTTCGGGTGGTTCGCGAGCGCCGAGGCGACCGGCGGCGAGTTGGTGACGACGATACCGTCGTAGAGCAGCGGGAGTCGGCGCGCCAACTCGAGCGTCGTCGTGCCCCCGTCGAGGACGATCACGCGTGCGCCGACGAGCAGCGGCAACGCCGCCTCGGCGAGCGCAGCCTTCTCCTCGTGTGAGACCTCGAGCCGCTGCGTGAACGAACCGGTCGCCGGCGCGGAGGCCAGCGCGCCACCGTGAACGCGATGCAGCAGGCCTTGCTCGGCGAGGTCCCGCAGGTCGCGGCGGACGGTGTCCTCGGACACGCCCAGGCTGGTCACGAGCTCCGAGGCGACGACCCTGCCGTCGCGCTCGAGCCGCGCGAGGATCGCCTGCCTGCGCTCAGCCGTCAGCACCTTGCGTGTTATAGCACGAAGATGCAGGTTTCTGCGGCCTGCCCAGGACCCGTCGCGCCGACGAATACTCTCGGCCGAGCCCCGCGGAGAGCTCAGGTGTTCATCTAGGCGGCAGGCGTGTCGCGGGCGGCGTCATGTCTCGGGATCGTTGGCGGAGAAGATGACGGTCGGCACCTCTGCTTCTGCTGGGTCGACCCCTCGGGCAGCAACGTCGATGATCGTCACGACCAGGGACGCGATCGGCACCGAGAGCAGCACGTAGAACGGGCCGAACAGCGTCGCCACCGCGATCGCGCTCACCATCACGACGAGGGGTGAGAGCCCGACCACGTTGCCCATGACGCGCGGATTGACCACATAGTCCTGGAAGACCCGGATCGCAACCAGGACTCCGGCCGCGCCGGCGGCGGTCTGCCAGTTCACGGTCAGCCCGGCGCCGACTGCGAGCAGCAATCCGAGCATCGGCCCGACAACAGGAATGATCTCGACGATCCCGACTGCAACGCCCAGTAGCAGCCAGTAGGGCTCGCCCACGAGCCAGAAGGCCGCGGACACGACCGTCGAGACGCAGGCGATCATCAGGAGCTGGCCGCGCATGAAGGCGCCGAGCTTGAGGTCGATCAGCTCCCAGGTGTCGCGAACGGTCTTGCGCCGTGGCCTCGGGAGGAAGCTCGTGACCAGATCGATCGCGCGATCTCGCTCGAACAGCCAGTACGCCGCGGCGGCGAAGACGAACAGGATTCCGACCAGGATCGCAACGGCCTGCTCGCCGAGCGAGAGCGCCGGGTGAATCAGCCGACTTGCCTTCGGAAGGTGCCGCAAATGCTGATCAAGACTGTTGAGAAGCTTCTCCTTGAGCCCCGAGGCGGGCTGCCCCCGGTGCGTCTGGGCGTGATCGATCGCCGTCTGCACCTGCGTCATCAGGTCTGGCACGACGAAGGAGAGAAAGAGCGCCAGCAGGCCGAGAAACGCGAGATAGTGAAGCGCAACCCCGACCGAGCGCGGAACGCGCCGGCGGGCGAGCGCCTCGACGCCGGGCCGCATCGCCGAGGCGATGGTGATTGCGATGAAGAGGAGAGCCAAGAGCAACCTGAGCTTCCACAACACGAGCGCCCCGACAACGACGCTTCCCACCACGAGCGTGATCAGAAAGACCCGCCGAGCCGTTTCGCCATAGCTCGGGCCGACAGCGCCGACCGGGTGGCGCCGCCCCAGAACAGCCGCGTCCTCCCCGGGCCCGCCGTTGGCAACAGCCTCCCGGCCGGGCACGGTCACCGGCGCACTCCACGCGCCAGCTCGCGGCCGAGCAACGAGCTCGCTCGATCCTCGCCCACCAGCGGACACGCAGTACCCGAATACATTCCACGCTCCCCTCGCCGGCCCATGTTTGATATCGACCTGACGGACCTGCCTGCCGGCAGCGCGGTTGTTACCCCGACCCGCTCACCGCAAACGGGACGAGGCAGGCGTGGGGTACTGCCGGCCGATCGGGACGGCGACCGGTGCGCGGTTCCCGCCCTCGGATCGGTCCGTCAAATGGCCCGCAAGAACGGGCTCCACGGCTCGACCTTGTCGCCGTCGCGTCACGGGACAATCCCGAGGCGGTAGCGGGTCACGACCCTCACGTTGTTTGTCGATGCGCGCCGCGGGGCACGAGAAGGCGACAAACAGCGAGAGGAGAAACGAGATGGCCGAGCTGACGAAGCTCGAATCGAAGCTGGGAGAGGTGACGGGGCTCGCGATGGCAGCCCAGGTCGCGACCGAAAAAGTCCGTGGGCTGACGCAGGGCGAAGATGATGCCCTCGCGACCCGGCTTCAGCAGATGCACGACGAGGCCGCCGAGACCGAGAGACGGTGCGTAGCGCTCGCCGGCGACCTGAACGGGAAGAAGACCGCGATCCTGGAAGAGGCCGCCGCGACCAAGGGCAAGGCCTCCGAGATGATGAAGACGTACCTCGACAGCGACTCCGAGGCGCTGGACGGGTTCGAGTTCCTGACCATGGCCGAGGCAGGCGAGGTCGGGCACTGGTCGATCCTGAAGACGCTGAGCGAAACAGCCGGCGACTCGGAGCTCGCCACCCTGGTCGCTTGGGCTCTGCCGATCCAGGAACGGCATTTCGCCGACGTGAAGGGCGGCTCGCTCAAGCTCGCCGGCGAGGAAGACCCGAACCAGCCGGCCTGAACACGCATTGGCGCGCTTCTAGCTCGCCGCCTCTTCGTTCGAGTCCACCAGTTTGGGCTTACGCCGAGGAGGCTCGCGATTTCGCGCGCTGCTTTTCGGCGTCGCGTGGGGTCGGGAATCACACTCACACTTCAACTGAGGAGGAAAAAGTTGCTGGCAATGGCCGGAACCGGCTATGGGCTGATCGGACTGCTCGTAATCATCTTGCTCATCGTCCTGATCGTCTACTTCGTGCGCCGCGCATAAGCCGAGGCTGACGTTGATCCTGCCCGATAAGGCGTTTCATTTACAGTCGGAGCGGACTCGTCGGGCTTTCCTCGCCGCGATCATCGGCTCGGTCGTCTAGGCGCCTGCGCGTCGCCGCCATCGGCTCGAAACTCGGAGCCGGTGGCGGCGGCCTGCTCTGCGTGACGGCGAGCTTGACGAAGCTGCACGTGCAGCGGCACCGGCTACCAGGCCGTCCACCCCCCGTCGACTGCGAGCACGTGCCCGGTCACCATCGCTGCCTGCTGCGAGGCGAGGAAGACGACCGCGCCGACGACGTCCGACGGCGCGCCGATGCGTCCCATCGGCATCCGGCGCAGGACATCGGCGCGAAACGCCTCATCCTCGAACATCGGGCGTGTCAGCGGCGTCTCGATGAACGTCGGCGCGACCGCGTTGACGGAGATGCCCGCGGGCGCCCACTCGACCGCGAGCGCACGAACGAGCCCGTTCACGGCGTGCTTGCTTGCGCAGTACGCCGCTCGCCCGGGGTAGCCGACCTCACCCATCTGCGACGAGATCGCCACGATCCGCCCGCCGCGCCCGCTCAGCCCGATCGCGGCCGCGAACGCCCGGCAGGTGAGATACGTGCCGCGGAGGTTCGTCTCGACGACGAGGTCGAAGTCGTCGATCGACTGCTCGAGCGTCGGGCCCGGGCGGTTCAGGCCCGCGGCGGTGACGCAGATCGAGAGGCCGTCGTTGGCGGCGGCTGCCTCGACGAGCCGCTCGACGTCGACCGGTGACCGCACGTCTCCGACGCAGGTCTCTGCCCGCCTGCCGCGCTCCCCCACCTCGTCGGCCACCGCCGCCAACTCCGCGCCGGAGCGCGAGAAGAGCGTCAGGTCCGCTCCCGCCTCGGCGAGCGCGAGCGCGACGGCGCGGCCGATGCCGCGTCCTGCGCCGGTCACGATCGCGTGCCGCCCGTCGAGCCGCTGGGTCGGGAGAACGGCATTCATGCTCCCACCTCGCGCCGGAGCCGCGCCAGACCGGCGTACGCGCGATCGCGCCGCGCCAACAGCTCGTCGGCCTCCTCCTGCGACAAGTCCAGGAACCCACGCCCCGTCTTGACCCCGAAGTCGCCTCGGCCGACGTGCTCGCGCAGGAGCTCCGGGGCGGAGAAGCCCGGGCCGAGACCGCGCTCGAGCGTCTCGTAGATGTCGGCGTAGACGTCCAGCCCGGCGAGATCGGCGATGGTGAACGGGCCGAAGAACGGGAGGCGGAAGCCGAACGACGAGCGCACGACCTCGTCGATCTGCTCCGGGGTGGCGAGCCCATCCTCCACGATCCTTGCCGCTTCCCTGAACATCGCGAACTGGATCCGATTGGCCACGAACCCCGGCCCGTCGCCGACGACGACGCCGGCCTTCCCGAGGCGCGTCAGAGCTCCGACCACGTCCTGCACGACCTGCTCGTCGGTCTCGGGAGCGGCGATCACCTCGACACACGGGACGAGGAGCGGCGGCACGAACCAGTGCATCCCCAGGAAGCGGGCCGGCCGCCGCAATCCCTCGGCGAGCTGCGAGATCGGGATCGAAGAGGTGTTCGTGGCGATCACGGCGCCGTCGCCGGCGGCAAACTCGATCGCCGCATAGACGGCGGCCTTCACATCCGGGCGCTCGACAACCGCCTCGACGATCAGGTCGGCGCCGGCAACTGCCTCCTCGAGCGAGGCCGCGGCGGAAAGGCTCGCCCGCGCCGTCGCGACCGCGCCTTCCGCAACGAGGCCTGCCTCCTCGAGCCGGGCGAGGAGCTCTACGGCATGCTCCCGCGCCGCCTCGCTCCGGCCCGGTGTGCTGTCGACGACGATCGTCGGGATGCCGCTCGAGGCGAACACCTGCGCGATCCCGACCCCCATCGTTCCGGCGCCGACGATCGCGACGCGCCCCGGCCAGAGGCCGCTCACAACGCCGCCCCGAACAACGCCTCGAGCTCCGGCCCGCCGATCTCCTTCGGCGACCCGACGAGAAGTCGCCGCTGGTCGAGCGCTCCCTGGACGACGGCCGCGCGATCGTCCTCGTCATACCCGAGCTCGCGCAGGCGCGTCGGCGCGCCGACGTCCGCGAGCAGGCGCTCGAGCGACACCGCCAGGTCGTCGCCGCCGTCGAGCAGCCGGGCCGCGGTCGCGCACCGCTCCGGGACGGCATCCTCGATGAGGCGGAAGGCCGCCGGCGCTGTCACCGCCACGGCGAAACCGTGCGGAATCAGCGCCGCGCCGCCGTAGCCCGGAGGCTCCCATTCGTGCTTCAGGGACGCGATCGGATAGGCGAGCGCGTGGGGAACATGCACGCCGGCAGCCGAGAAGGCGATCCCGGCGATGGTCGACGCGAGCGCCATCTGCGTCCGGGACTCGATGTCGCCACCGTCCGCGACCGCAGCGCGAAGTGAGCGGCCCACGAGCTCGATCGCGCGCTCGCAGAATGGATCCGAGAACGGATTCGACCCCTGGTAGGGCGGCCGCTCGGCAAGCGGGAGAGCCGGACGGGCGTCATAGGGGGTGACGGTGTACGCCTCGAGAGCGTGCAGCAGCGCATCGACGCCGACCGACGCCGTGACGCCGGGTGGGCACGTCAGGGTCAGGTCGGGATCGACGATCGCGACGGACGGCCGGAGGTACTGGTGCGAGACTCCGGTCTTCGTTCCGAGCCGCGGGAAGTCGACGACTGCGACCGTCGTGACCTCGGAGCCGGTGCCGGCGGTCGTCGGCAAGGCGACGAGCGGGAGCACGGGCCCTGGGATCTGCTTGCCGAGGCCGATCGGGGCGTTGACGAAGTCGAGCAGCTCTCCGTCGTGGGTGGCAAAGAGCGCGCAGAGCTTCGCCGTGTCGAGGGCCGAGCCGCCGCCGATCCCGACGAAGCCGTCGAAGCCGTCCCGTGCCGCCTCGACCGCCTCGCCGATCGAGCTCTCGCTCGGCTCGCCGGCGATGTGGTCATAGACGACCGGCTCGACCCCGGCAGCTCGGAGCGACGCCTCGAGCCGTTCGCCGAGCCCGGATTCGGTCACGAACCGGTCGCAGACGACAAGCGCCCGCGTGATGCCGAGTCGCCGGGCGTGCTCTCCGGTCTCCGCAGAGGACCCCGCTCCGAAGACGACGCGGGCGCTGTTGAACGTGACGATCGTGGCGTTGCCGCCGGTCACGACCGACTCGTGGACCGGGGGCGCCGCGCCGTCTCGACGGCCGCGATCGCCTCATCGGTCGAGATCACGTCGCCGTACTTGGCGTCGATCTCGAGGAGTGACTCCCCCATGCCCTGCCGACCGCCGAAACGGCGCTCGTCATGGACGTCTCGCGCGTTCGGTCGAGTCATCGTGATTGCCACTCGGCGAGGCCGAGCAGGGTGTTGACCTCGTCGAAGCTCGTGAATCGATCCGCGAGCGAGGTCGTCGTCCGGTCCTGAATCACGGCGCGGCAGAGCTCCTCGTAGGCCTTCGCGAAGACCCAGGTCTGCGTGCTCGGGAAGATGACGAGCTTGTAGCCCATCGATTCGAGCTCGGCGGTCGGGACTGCGGGCGACCTCCCGGTCTCCGACATGTTCGCGACGGACGGGGTCGAGCAGCGCTCGGCGAGCGCCGCGTACTCCGCCACGGATCGCGGAGCGTCGACGAAGACAAGGTCCGCGCCTGCCTCGCCGTAGGCGTTGCAGCGCGCGATCGTGTCCTCGAGCCCGGTCACCTGCAGCGCGTCGGAGCGGGCGATGATCAGCGTCTCGTCGGACCGTCGCGCCGCGACGGCGGCCCGGACCTTGATCACCATCTCCTCGGCCGGGATCACCTGCTTGCCCTCCATGTGCCCGCAGCGCTTGGGGGAGACCTGGTCCTCGATCTGCACCGCGTTTGCCCCGACGGCCTCGAGCTCACGGGTGGTCAGCCAGACGCCGGCCTCCGATCCGTACCCGGTGTCCGCGTCGACGATGATCGGTAGGCCCGTCGCGCCGCGCATGCGACGGACGCTCTCGACCACCTCCGCGCGGCCGACCAGGCCCACGTCCGGCAGCCCGAAGTGATGCGCGGCGAGCGCGTATCCGCCGTGGTACAGCGCCTCGACACCCGCTCGCTCGGCGATTCGCGCCGTCAGGCCGTCATGCGCCCCGAGCGCGACGATCGCCCCCGGCTCTCCCAGTCTGGATCGTAGGCTCGTCATGATGCGTGTCCTCCCGTCGGAGCGTGGCCGAAGTCGAAGGGCTCGATCGGGCCGCGCTGCTCGCGAAGTCGCGAGCGCTCTGCCTCGGTGGCGGCCCGATCGACGGCGTCGGCTTCGGTGACGACGCCGTACTCGAGACGTGCCGCCTCGCACGAGACGAGATCTCGGAGCACGTCCCGCAAGACGAGCTCGGGGTCGCGGTCGAGCGGGTCGCCCCACCCGCCCGCGCCCGCGGTCCGGAAAACGAGCGTGTCGCCGGCGGCCACGGGGACCTGGTCGATCTTGGATGGGAGCTCGACCACCTCGCCCGAGGCACGGATCAGCGTCTTCGTGCTGCAGCCGCCGTGGCGTCCGCCGTTGATCCCCCACGGCGGGATCGTGGCACGGTCGTCGTTGACGGTGAACGCGCCCGGGCCGAGGAACCGGTAGGTCTTCTCGATCGCGGTTCCGCCGCGATGGAGCCCGGCGCCCCCGGTGTCGCGCGCGGGGACGTAGCTCGAGATCCGCACCGGGTAGTAGCTCTCGGCGTACTCCGCCGGGGTCGTGCGGAACAGCGGCCACCACGAGTGCCCGTCGAGCCCGTCGGCCGAGTACCGCGCCGGTAGGCCGCCGAAGAGAAGCTCGACGAACTGGAAGTACTCGCCGTTGTCGGCGTAGCCCGAGAAGACGAAGAACGGGCTCGTCCCGTACCCGGCCGCCATCGAGAGGTCGGGTGCGTTCTGGCCGAGAGCCCCGCTGATGCAGTCGAAGAGCCGGGTGTGGACGTTGAGCCGGTTCGACAGCGGCGCCGGGAACTTCGGGTTCAACAGCGAGCCCTCCGGAAGCGTCACCTCGAAGACGTCGTAGATCCCGTCGTTGAAGAGGATCTCGGGATCGAACGCCATGATCATGTAGATCCCGAGGAAGAGCTTGCAGAGGCCCTCGTGGATGTGGAAGTTGATCGAGCCGGGCGCCTGGTCGTCGGTCCCCGTCCAGTCCGCATGGCAGACGTCGCCTTCCCGCCAGATCGTCAGCACCATCTTGAAGGGCCCGTTCCCGAGGCCGTCGTCGTCGACCCAGTCGGTGAAGGTGACGGGCTCCTCGGGAATGTACCGGCGGATGATGTGCGCCATCGCCCCGCGCGTCCGCTCGAGCAGCGCGTCGCAGGCGCCGGCGAACGTGTCCGGGCCAAAGCGCTCGCAGATCTCGACGATCCGGCGCTCGGCGGCCCGGCAGCCGCCGATGATCGCCATCAGGTCGCTCCGGTTCGTATCGGGCGTTCGGGTGTTGTTGAGGATCACCTCGAGCGCCGTCTCGTTGAGGACGCCGCGGTCGAGGATCTTGATCGGCGGGATCCGGATCCCCTCCTCCCAGATCGAGAGCGCGTCGGAGACCTGGCTGCCGGGGACCTTTCCGCCCACATCCATCATGTGGCCGAACAGCGAGGCGAACGCGACACGCTTGCCCGCGAAGAAGATCGGCAGGATCACGAGCCAGTCGTTGCAGTGCGAGATCGATCCTTTGCAGAGATACGGATCGTTCAACAGGATCACGTCTCCAGCGCCGATCTCGCCGCCGAAGCGGTCGATCACCTCGGGGATGTAGGAGCCGAACTGGCCGACGATCATCTGGCCGCGGCCGTTGCAGATCATCGGGAACTCGTCGTGCTGCACCCTGATCATCGGCGACATGGCTGCACGGCGGACGACCTCGTCCATCTCGAACCGTGCATTCAGGAGCGCGTTCTCGATCAGGTCGAGGGTGGCGATGTCGATCGTCGTCTTCACGTGCCCGCCTGCTCGGGCCGGATCAGCAGGTTCAGCCAGCGGTCGACCACGGCCCGATGGCCCGGGAGCACGACCGTGGTCGCGTCGTACTGCTCGACGATCGCGTAACCCTCGATCGTCATGCCCGGCTCGAGCGCGGCCCGCGCGTAGGTCGGAACGTCCCGCGCTCCCTCCGGCGTCCAGACCTGCTGGGTGCCGGTCAGCGCGTCCGAGGCGTCGGCGCCGCCCTCCGCGCGCGCCTGGAGCTCCGGCACCGGGACACGGCCGGTTGCGACGACCCTCAGGTTCACGATCTCCGCGCCGCCCTCGAGGACGAAGCCGTAGAGCCGCGTGTGCTCCGCTCCGAACCTGCGCTCGAGCCCGGCCAGCTCCAGCGCGGCGAGCTCGACGCCGTCCAGCTCGATCGGGATCTCGTAGCCCTGCCGGCTGTAGCGCATGTCGAGGCTGAAGCGGACGTCCTGGTCGGCGACGTCGACGCCCTCCGAATCGAGCCAGTCGCGTGCCCGGGCGGTGAGCACGTCGAACGGCTTTCTGACCGCGTCGGGCGTCGTCGCCGCAATGCTCTTGACGAACGTCTGGCTGAACTCGTTCTTGATCTCGGAGGAGATGAAGCCGAGCGCCGAGAGCACTCCGGACTCCTCCGGAACGATCACCGGGTAGCAGCCGAGGACGGCCGCCAGGGCGTTTGCGTGCAGGCCGCCCGCACCGCCGAAGGCCACCAGCGCGAAGTCGCTGGGCACGCGGCCGCGCTGCACGGTGACGACGCGAAGCGCGCCGAGCATCGCCTCGTCGACCATGCTCACGATCGCGCGGGCGGTCTCCTCGACGCCGACGCCACGCACCTCGGCGACCCGTGCGACGGCGTCGTAGGCGGCGTCGGTGTCGAGCTCGAACTCGCCGCCGAGGAGTCGCGGCGGCAGGTGGCCGAGGACGACGTTCGCGTCGGTGACCGTGGCAGACGTGCCGCCGCGGCCGTAGCAGGCCGGCCCCGGGAAGGCGCCGGCGCTCTCCGGGCCGACCCTCAGCGCCCCGGTCGCCTCGGCGACGTGGGCGATCGAGCCTCCGCCCGCACCGATGCTGGCGACGTCGACGGACGGGGCGCGCACCGGGAAGTCGCCGACCGTTGTCTCCCTGGTGATCTCGGGCCGGCCCGACACGCAGACCGCGACGTCCGTCGAGGTGCCGCCCATGTCGAAGGTCAGGATGCGGTCGAACCCCGCGTGGGTCGCGACGAAGGAGGCGCCGCTCACCCCGCCGGCGGGGCCCGAAAGGACGGTCTGGACCGCGTTCTTGCAGGCCGACTCGAGGCTCATCAGCCCGCCGTCCGACCGCACGATCTGGAGCGGTGCCCGGACCTGCGCGGCGGCGAGCCCATCCCGGACGTTCGTCAGGTACTTCTCGAGCGCAGGAGCGACGTAGGCGTTCATCAGCGTCGTCACGGTGCGCTCGTACTCACGGAACTCGGGGAGGATCTGGGACGAGATCGACACCGGCAGGTCCGGGGCGACGGAGGCGGCGATCTCGGCGATCACCCGCTCGTGGCGCCCGTTCGCGTGCGCGTTCAACAGGCAGACGGTCAGGGCCTCGACGCCGTCCGCGGCGAGTTCCTCGACGGCCTCGCGAACCGCGGCCTCGTCGATCGGCTCGACGATCGAGCCGTCGGCGCCGGTCCGCTCGGGCACCTCGCGAACGTAGCGGGTATCGGTGAGCGGCTCGGGCTTCTCGTAGATCATGAACCCGAACAGCGGCCCCGGCGTCCACGCCTCGGCGAGGTGGAGGATGTGCCGGAACCCACGCGTGACGATCAGGCCGACGAGGGCTCCGCGACGCTCGAGCACGGCGTTCGTGGCAACGGTCGTGCCGTGGAGGATGGCGCTGAACTCGGGAAGGGCCACGTCCGCCCGTGTCGCTGCGAGCCGGATGCCTTCGATCACCCCGACCGACTGGTCCTGGGGCGTGCTCGGCGTCTTGGCGAGCCAGATCCGCTGGTCCGTGGTGTCGTAGAGAACGACGTCCGTGAACGTCCCGCCGACATCGACTCCGAGGCGATAGGTCACGTAGTCTCGCTCGCCAGGAGAGTCGCATCGCGGTACTTCTCCACCCGGACGTCGCAGCTGCGGGCATGGCCCTCGAAGTTCTCGATCCGGCACTGACGCGCGCAGATCTCGCCGATCACGGCGCTTGCCGCGTCGTCGCACTCCTGGAAGGTGACGGTCTTGAGGAACTTCCCGACCCAGAGCCCGCCCGTGTAGCGCGCCGCGCCGCCGGTCGGGAGGATGTGGTTCGTCCCGATCGTCTTGTCGCCGTAGGCGACGGTGGTCGCCTCGCCGAGGAAGAGCGCGCCGTAGTTCGACATCCGCTCGAGGTACCAGCGCGGGTCGGCGGTGTGGATCTCGACGTGCTCGAAGCCATACTCGTCGGCGGCAGCGAGCGCCTCGCCCTCCGAGCCGACGACGACCACCTCGCCGTGGTCCTCCCACGCCTGCGCCGCGATCCCCGCGGTCGGCAGGCCCTCGAGCTGCTCGGAGATCTGGCGCAGCGTCTCCTCGGCAAGCGCCCGCGACGTCGTCACGAGCACCGCCGGCGAGGCGGGGCTGTGCTCGGCCTGCCCGAGGAGGTCCGCGGCGACTATCACCGGATCGGCCGTCTCGTCGGCGACGACCAGGATCTCCGTCGGGCCGGCGACGAGGTCGATGCCCACCTTCCCGAACAGCCGCCGCTTTGCCTCGACGACGTACGCGTTGCCCGGGCCGACGAGGAAGTCGACGGGGTCGATCGTCGCGGTCCCGAGCGCCAGGGCGGCGAGCGCCTGGACGCCGCCGAGGACGTAGATCTCGTCGGCGCCCGCGAGCTGCATGGCGGCGACGGTGGCGTCGGGAACGCGGCCAACGAGCGGCGGCGTGCAGGCCGCGACCCGTTCGACGCCGGCGACCTTCGCCGTGACGATGCTCATGTGGGCGGAGGCGACCATCGGGTAGCGGCCGCCCGGCACGTACGCGCCGACGTTTTTCACCGGGATGTGCCGGTGGCCGAGCCGCACGCCCGGGAGCGTCTCGACCTCGAGATCCATCATCGTCGCGCGCTGGGCGCGCGCGAACGACCGCACCTGCTCCTGGCCGAATGCGATGTCGTCGAGCACCTGGGCCGGGACCCGGTCGAGGCTCGCCGCGATCTCGTCGGTGGTGAGCCGGAAGGCCTCCGGCTCCCACCCGTCGAGTCGCGCCGAGTAGCGCCGCACGGCGGCGTCTCCTTCCGCGGCGACGGCGGAGACGATCTCGTCTACGACCGCCGCGACTGCTTCGTCATTCTCTGCGTGCCCGTGACTGCGCGAGGGCTTCTTGAGGGTCTCCACAACCTTGGCTCTCTCTCGTATTGACTACGTATGCATAAACCTCGGGCACTGATCTTGTCAAATCGCACCGGGTGCCGTCTACGATGCTCGCAATCATGGCCGTGACGAGCAAGGACATCGCGCGCAAGCTCAGGGTCAGCCAGTCGACGGTGTCGAGGGCGCTCCGCGGTGATCCGCGAGTCGCCGCCGACACGGCGGCGCGCGTCCTCGAGGCCGCGCGCCAGCTGAACTACACGCCGAACCTCGCTGCCCGGAGCCTGATCACCCGCCGCACCGGCACGGTCGGGGTCGTGGTGAGCGACATCACGAACCCGTTCTACCCCGAGCTCCTCGACATCCTGCACAACGAGCTGGCGCTCGCCGGCTACCGGACGATCCTCTTCAACGAGCAGACGGACGCGAGCGTCGAGCAGCACGTCGGCGAGCTCGTCAACGGGGCTGCGGTCGACGGGCTCCTGTACGTCTCGGCAACGCTCGATACTCCGCTGCCGGGTCACGGCGCGCGTGAGCTCCCTGTCGTGCTCGTGAACCGCTACATCGAGTCCGCGCCCGTGGACACCGTGATCTCCGACAACTACAGAGGAGGACGACTCGTCGCCGAGGAGATGGTCGCGCTCGGTCACCGGCGAATCGCCCTGATCACCGGCCCCGAGAACACGACGACCAGCCGCGACCGCGAGCGCGGCTTCCGGGAGCAGCTCCTGGCGAGCGGGGTCCAGCTCGACGAGGCACTTCGCCGCGTCGGGCAGTTCAGCCACCACAGCGGTTACCAGTGGTGCCTCGACCTCCTTGCGGCAGAGCCACGCCCGACGGCCGTCTTCGCCGCGAACGACGTGATCGCGTTCGGAGCTCTCGACGCTGCGCGTCGCGTCGGTGTCCGCGTCCCGGCCGAGCTCTCCATCGTCGGCTTCGACGACATAGACATGGCAGGCTGGGAGGGCTTCAACCTGACGACCGTCCGCCAGCCGCTCGCCGAGATGGGCCGCGCCGCTTCGAAGCTCCTGCTCGAGAGGATCGACTCGCCCGCCGGGCTTCCGCCGCGCAGGCGAATCTTCCCGGTCGGCGTTGTCCACCGGGACACGCTCGCAGCCGCGGCGACGGCCTGAACAACAGCGTGCCGGAGCGACCCAGATTGACACGCTTTCGCACAGGTTGTATTTTCGCCGAGTCGTATGACTACGTATGCATTGTCGTCGGTGCCTAACTAGCCTCGCCCCCACCCTGTCCAACCTCGTACCAGGCGACAACGCACCAACCACTTCGGGAGCGTTCATCAATCGTTTCGACACCGAAAGGACGTAACAGCATGACGCGCAAGACAACGCGTTGGGTTTCGCTCGCGGTGCTCGTCGTAGCCGCAGCCGTCTCCGCCACCGGCGCAACGGGCTCCAGCAACGCGGGCCCACTTTCCGGCAAGAAGGTCGGGGTCATCATCTGCACCAACCAGAATCCGTTCTGCGCGGCCTGGGCCAACTCGGTCAAGAGCGGCCTCGAGAAGCTGGGGGCGAGCGTCACGGTCCTCACCTCCGTGTTCGACCCCGCCGTCGACGCGCAGAACATGAACCGCCTCATCGCGGACAAGCCGGATCTGATCATCTCGGTGCCGGCGAGCGCATCGGCGATCGTGCCGTCCTACATCCGGGCCAAGGCGGCGGGCATCCCGGTTCTCGGCGCGATCGGACGCCAGTCGGCGGCCGGCGCGAAGCTGGTCACGGCGGAAGCGCGCACCGACGACCCGGCGCTCGGCAAGTTCGCGGCGATGAACCTCGTCGAGGGCATGAAGAAGGCCGGCTTCACGAAGGGCAACGTGATCGCACTCACCGGCACCGCCAGCCAGAACAACGTGACCGACCGCATGGCGGCGTTCACGGCCTACATGAAGAAGTTCCCGCAGTACAAGGTCGTCGCGATCGAGGACGCGAACTGGGATCAGGCGACCTCCGCCAAGGACACGCAGCAGCTGCTCTCGAAGTACGCGTCGCAGGGCGGCATCCAGGGCGCCTACGGTATGGCCGACAACATGGCTGTGGGGATCATCCAGGGGGCCAAGCAGGCCGGCGTGCCGATCGGCGTCGCCAAGAAGGGCCTGATCATCTCGGGCAGCAACTGCCTCGCGGTCGGCATGAACGCGATCAAGTCCGGCCAGGAGTACGGCACGGGGACGCAGGCGCCACAGGTCGAGGCGGCGCTCGCGGTCAAGATGGGGGCTCAAATCCTGAGCGGCAAGACGCCGAGCCCGAAGGTGCAGTACGTCCAGGAGCAGCGCATCACGCAGGCGAACGTGGCGCAGCTATCGAAGATCTGCACCTTCTAGCGGTACCAGCTCCGATTCGATGAGCGGAGAACGGGATCCGGCGGCGAAGTCGCCCGGATCCCGTTCTCCGTCTGACGATCAGGCAGGGCCGCAGGTGCTCCTCGAGGTCGTCGACCTCTCCAAGTCGTACGGCCCGGTCAAGGCGGTTCGAGGCCTTTCGCTCGACGTCCGGGTCGGCGAGGTGCACGCGATCTGCGGGCACAACGGCGCCGGCAAGAGCACCCTCGTCAAGACCCTCGTCGGACTCGTCAGGCCCGACGAAGGGACAATCCTGCTCGACGGTCGGGAGCTCTCGCTCCGTAACCCGCACGAGGCGCAGGGGTACGGAATCGCGCTCGTGAACCAGGAGCTGAGCCTCGTTCCGGAGCTCAGCGTCGAGGACAACATCTTCCTCGGAGGGCTGCACGTCCCGCTGCTCTACCGGCGGCGGCGGCTCTCCGACCAGGCTCGGGGCGTCCTCGACCAGCTCGGGCTCGGCCACGTGCAGCTCGGGACCGCGGTCGAGACGCTCTCGATCGGCGAACGGCAGCTCGTCGAGATCGCCCGCCTCCTCGTGCGCGACGCTCGCCTCCTCATCCTGGACGAGCCGACGGCGACCCTGAGCAAGCCGGAGATCGAGCGCGTGTTCAGGGCGACGCGCGAGCTCGTCGCCCAGCAGCGCAGCGTCATCTTCGTGTCGCACCGGCTCGACGAGGTCTTCGAGCTGTGCGACCGCGTCACCGTGCTCCGAGACGGGATGCGCGTCGGCACGCACGAGATCCACGAGATCGACCGGCGCTCCCTGATCGAGCACATGCTCGGCGAGATGGAGGGCGCGAAGACGCAGATCGAGCACGAGCACGTGCTGCCCGGATCCGGCGAGGAGGCGGTCAAGATCGACCGGCTCCACGTCCCCGGGAGCGTCGAGGCGCTGTCGCTCACGCTCGAGAGCGGCATCATCACGGGGCTCGCCGGTCAAGTGGGGTCGGGCACGAGCACCGTCCTCCGTGCGCTCGGCGGGCTCGTCCCGAATGCCTCCGGCACGATCGAGGTCGGCGGCCGGAAGGCGCTTCTGACGACGCCGCGGCGCGCAGCCGCCGCGGGCGTTCTCTACATCCCGAACGACCGTCAGCGCGAAGGCCTGTTCCTCGGGCAGACGGTCGAGCGCAACCTGACGATCACGCGGCTCCGGCGGTTGAGCCGGCTCGGAGTCCTCCTCCGGCGCCGCCTCCAGAGGAGCGCCCGGGAGCTCGCGACGATGGCGTCCGTTCCCCTCGATCGGCTCGGCCTCCCCACCCGGAGCCTCAGCGGCGGAAACCAGCAGAAGGTGCTGCTGAGCAGGGCGATGCAGCTCGAGGGCACGGCGCTGCTCGCCCTCGACGAGCCGACCCGCGGCGTCGACGTCGGGGGCCGGGCGGAGATCCACAACCTCATCCGCGAGACGGCCCGCAACGGCACGGCTGTGATCTTCTCGTCGACGGAGCTCGACGAGGTCCTCGATCTTGCTGACGTCGTCGTCACGATCTTCGCAGGTCGCATCGTCTCGGTCGTCCCGCGGGCGCAGGCATCGGCCTCGGCGATCCTCGCTGACATGACCACGAGCCAGAGCGCACAGGACGCGAGGTCGCAATGAGCGGCCCGATGACCGCCGCCATGAGCCGCTTCGGCTTCGAGCGCCGCGCGATCGGGCTGGCCGATATCGCCCTCGGGATCTGGATCGCCGGCCTCGCGGTGCTGACGGTCTACGGCGCCACGACGACGACCGGCTTTCTGACGTGGAGCAACTTCAAGGCGATCCTGACCGCGGCGGCGTTCGTCGGGATCATCGCGGTCGGGCTGACGGTCATCGTCCTGAGCGGCAACCTGTTCTCACTCGCCCTCGGCCAGACCGCCGCGATCTCGGCAATGGTCTTTCTCTACGCGCTGCGGATCGATCTCGGTGCCGCGATCGCCCTCACGTTGCTGCTCGGCCTCGCGATCGGCGCCGTTCAGGGGTTCGCGGTCGGCGCCTGGGGAGCGAACCCGATCATCATCACGATCGGCGCCGCGGGCCTGATGGAGGGCATGGCGGTGTGGCTCTCGCACGGTCAGAGCATCGTCCCGCCCGACGGCGCGACGAGCTGGGAGCGTCTTGCGAACCCGATTTTCGGGCTGCCCGCACCTGTCTACATTTTCCTCGTCGTCACGATCGTGCTGGCGGTGGTGATGCGACGAACGCGGTTCGGGCGCCAGATCTACTTCCTCGGCGAGAACCGCGTCGCGGCGCGGGCGGCCGCCCTGCCGATCACCCTGCTGACGGTCGGTGCGTTCGGAATCGCGTCGCTCTACACGGCGGGCTCGGGGATCCTGATCGGCGCGTCGAGCGCCAACGCGTCGCTGCTCCTCGTCGGGAGCTACACCTACGACGCGATCGCGGCGGCTCTCGTCGGGGGCAACGCCGTGACGGGTGGGCGCGGGTCGATCGCAAGGACGGCGGCCGGCGCGATCTTCATCGCGACGATCTCGGACATGCTGCTCCTGCGCGGCTACTCGACCGGCGTGCAGATCCTCATCCGCGGCATCATCGTCGTCGTGGTCGTCGTCCTCACGAACCTCAAGGAGCGCCGGCGATGAGGGCGGCGGAGACGATGCGCAGTCGGCCGCAGGCGCGCGCGCTTGCGCCGTACGTGATCCTGGCGCTGATGATCGTGGCGCTGGCGCTCGTGCCCGCGCTCACGCAGTACACGGTTCGCACCGCGAACGTCTACGACATCTTCCAGAACTTCGCCTCCTACGGGCTCGTGGCGCTCGCGCTCGGAATCACGATGATCGCGGGCGAGTTCGATCTCTCCGTCTCTTCCGTGTACCTCTTCGGCGGCATGGTCGCGGTGCTGACAGGCGGCGGCTCGCCGCTGGTCGGCATCATCGCCGCACTCGGCGCGGCGATCATCGTCGGCCTCGTCCAGGGCAGCCTGATCTCGAGATTTCGACTGAACTCCATGCCGGTTACCCTCGGGGGCTATCTGGTCGTCCTCGGGATCACGTACATCCTCGGTCATTCGAAGAGCGTGATCTACAACAACTACACCGTCGGCCTCAGGCTCGACAAGCCGATCCTGCAGATCTTCTCGATCAGGAGCCTCATCTCGCTCGGCATCTTCGTCGTCGCCGCGATCGTGCTCCGGTATCTGCGGGTCGGCAGGGACATCCGTGCGATCGGCGGCGACAGGCGGGCGGCACGCGTGGCCGGCGTCCCGGTCGATCGGCTACTCGTCGGCGTGTTCGTCATCGCGGCGCTCGGGGCGGCCCTGCCCGGCGCGCTGCTCAGCTACAGCCTCGCCACCGCGAGCCCGACGAACATCGGGTTCGACGTGCTGACGTTCTCCGCGACCGCGGCCCTCATCGGCGGGGTCAGCCTGTCGGGTGGCAAGGGCAGCGCGGTCGGCATCGCGGCCGGCGTGCTGTCCCTGAGCGTGCTCGAGGAGATCCTCGCCATCCTCGGCTCTCCCGACTATGTCTCGAGCCTGATCACCGGCGGCCTGCTGATCGTCGTGACGATCGTCTGGGCGCCCGAGATGGCGCAGTGGTTCCGAACGACGCGCCTGGCCTCGACTGTCGAGGAACGCGCGTGACCGAGGCGGAGCAGGTCTTCGACAACCTCTAGCGCGTCCTCGAGGCCCGCGGCGGCCCCCACGCGGAGGGATTCCGGTTCGCGTGGCGACCGACAATGATGGGTTGCCGCGCGTGCGAGTCTTCAGGGGAGTTTGTCGAGGTAGGCGCTGACCGCGCCGTCCACGAGCCGGCGCTACGCGGACTCGGCCGCGGCCTGCGGGATCTGTTCCCGGCGAACACGGAGTACACGCGCGGCGCTCGTCGGCAGGTACCAGTTCCAGTCTCCGAGCAGTTTCATCAGCGAGGGCACGAGCAGCGTGCGGATCACCGTGGCGTCGAAGATGATCCCGGCTGCGAGGCCGATGGCGAACACCTTGATCTCGTAGCCCGGGCTCGACGAGAGGACGAGGAACGCGAACATGAGGATGAGCGCGGCGCTCGTGACGAGCTTGCCGGTTCGCGACAGCCCGAGCTCGATCGCCTGATCGGTCGAGCCCGTCTCGTCGTAGGCCTCCCGCATCCGCGTGAGCATGAAGACCTCGTAGTCCATCGAGAGGCCGTAGAGGAACGCGAAGATCATCAACGGGATCCAGGCAGTGATCGCCTGGGTGGCGCTGATGTTCCAGAGCGAGGAGCCGTGGCCGTTCTGAAAGATGATGACGATGAGCCCGAACGCAGCGGCGAGCGAGAGGAGGTTGAGGACGACGGCCTTGACCGCGAGCACGATCGAGCGGAACGCGCGTGTGAGCAGGACGAGCGTCAGGATGAGCACGAACGCGAGCAGGTACGGGAAGTTGCCGTAGATGGCGTGAACGAAGTCTCGGTCGACCGCCGGAACGCCTCCGAGTGTGCCGTCGGTGCCCGCGAGCTCGGCGTTGGTGTTGTTGATGATCGCCTGGATTCCGGGAGCCGCGCCGTCGACGGCCGGGATCGCCTCGACGAGCGAGTCGCCGCCGCTCCGCCACGAGGCCGGCGCGGTTGCGCCGACGATCCCGGGAACCGTGCGCACCTTGGCCGCGATGGCGTTGGCGTTGCCGCCGTGCTCGACGAGAACGATGAACGGCTTCATCGCGCCCGGGCTGATGTCGGCGGCGGCGAGCATCTGTCTGCCCGCGATCGCGGTCCCCGTGCCCGGGAAGTTCTTGAGCTGCGCCTCGTTCGGGTTGATCTGCAAGCCGTAGGCGACGAGCACGCCCACGACTGCCAGGCCGCTGAGCGCAACCGGCCAGGGATGGCGCAGCACGAACCGGGCCCACCGGCCCCAGGCGCCGTCCTCGGGGTGGCCGCGGTCGACGAAGCGCTTCGGCATCACCCGCAAGCTGTTGATCCGCGTGCCGAACGTCGCGAGCAGCGCCGGCAGCAACGTGATCGCGGTGATCACCGAGACGAGCGGGATCAGCATCCCACCGATGCCCATCGAGCGGATGAACGGCAAGGGAATCACGACCAGGGAGAGCAGGCCAACGGCCACCGTCGACCCGGACACGATCACCGAGCGGCCGGCATGCGTCATCGTCTCCACGAGCGCAGGCTCGACGTCTGCGCCCTCGCGGAGCTCGTCGCGGAAGCGGAAGATCATCAGCAGCGCGTAGTCGATCGCGACGCCCAGCCCGACGAGCGCGATCAGGAACTGGACGATGATCGAGACGTTCGTGATGTACGTCAGGATCCAGACCAGCGTGAACGTATTCAGGATCGACGCCATCGCGACCACGAGTGGCATCAGCACCGCCGGCAGCGTGCCGAACACGAAGAGGAGGATCACGAGCGCCCCGAGCGCGCCGACCATCGCCTCGACCAGCACGCCCGGGCCGCCGCTGTTTCCGTGCGTGCTCGCTTCCTCGAGCGGGTCGTGCCCCGTCACTTCGACCGTCGTCCCGGCCGGGAGCCCGGTTGCGGCGGCGGCCCGCATCCGGTCGGCGCCGCTCGTGGTGTCGAACTTCGCGATCCCGGGCGGGTAGACCTCCTCGAAGATCGTGTGCCGGTCGGCCGAGACGTACATCGGATCGCCGGTCGAGAAGTACGAGCTCGTTCGTGCGCCCGGCATCGTCGCGGCGGCACGCTGCATTGCGCGCTTGATCGCGACGCTCTTCGTCGCGTCGCCGCTCGTGTGGAACACGACGACGTTCGGCGGCCGCACGCCGGTGCCGAAACTCTTCAGCGTGCGCTGGTTCGCCTCGTACGCGGACTTACCGGGGATCGAGAAGCTCTGGTACCACCGCTTCGAGACCTGCCCAGCCGCATAGGCGCCAAAGAGGGTCAGGACGATCCAGACCCCGATCACCGGCCAGCGGTGCCGCGTGATGAAGTGGGTCAGCCGGGCGAGCATCAGGGGCGAGGATACCGGCTGGTCATGAGATGTCAAATCGTTTACTATCTAACGACATCGTGAGCCCCGCAGCGCCCCTGGTTGAGCCGCTCGGACGTCAACTCGTGTTCACCGCGAAGGCGATGCGCGAAGCGTTCGAGGGTGCGCTCACGTCCGCCGGCGGCTCGCTCGGAACCTGGATGGTGCTCAGCGCGTTGAGCGAGATCGGCTGCATGAGCCAGGCCGCGCTCGCCTTGCACGTGCATCTCGAGGGCGCGACGATCACGCACCACATCGACCGGCTCGAGTCGGCCGGGCTCGTCCGACGGCAGCTCGATCCGACCGATCGGCGGGTGCGCCGGCTCGAGCTCACCGACGCAGGGGCCGAGCTCCACAGCCGCTTGCTGGCGGCAGTGATCGAGCTCCAGCACCACGTGCTCGCGGGCCTCGGCAAGGCGGAGCGCGCGGCCCTGCAAAAGACGCTCGACATGATCCAGTCGAACCTCGCCGCGCTCGGCACCCCGAGCCACGCGGCCTGAGAAGCGCGTTCAACCCGCCGGCGGCAAGACCGGGTCGGAGCCGGCGCCCGAGACTCACTGCCGCTGTCTATCGCCTCGGCGGGCCGCCGCGTATACCGCTGACAGCGCTTGCGAACGAACAAGGGCCGGTGCCAGACGCTTGTGTTCCGGGGCTACCTCGATCTCGCCGGCGGCGATCCGAAGCAGCGTCTCGCAGTCCACCACAAACCGCGTCACGCGAACGGACGCTACACCCGCTCAGCTTTCCTGCGTGGACCCGCGGCGGAGCGCGGCCTGGCCGGACGTTCACCGGCCGCCTCGGCAGGAGTTCGCCCGCCGCCTCGGCAGGAGTTCGCCAATACTTCCGCCATGGATACGTTCAACCTCTTCCAGGGCAAGACAATCGGCGACGAGAGTGATCCGGCCGGATACCGCGCGCAATCCGCGCAACTCGCGCCAAGGTTCGGAGCCTCCCGCCTCGCGATGACCGTGTATGACCTGCCGCCGGGACAGGCGATCTGCCCGTACCACTTCCACTGGGGCGATGAGGAGTGGCTGGTCGTCGTGGCCGGAACGCCAACGGTTCGGACGCCCGACGGCCAACGGACGCTGGAGCCGGGTGATGTCGTCTGTTTCCTGGTGGGGCCGGAGGGCGCGCACCAGGTCCACAACGCAAGCGACGACGCCGCCCGCGTCGCCCTTTTCTCCAACAAGCACGAGTTCGGCATCATCGAATACCCGGACAGCGACAAGATTGGCGTCTGGGGCCGCCACGACGAAGCGCTCGACCACGTGATGCGGCGCAGCCCGGACCTCGATTACTGGGACGGCGAACGGCTCTGAGGAGCCGGCGAACGGAGGTCATTCGGGAACACCAACGAAGAACACCGGCAACCGGCGGTCGGGACGGAGGCCGATTTCCCGGACGCGCGACCTAACGGCAGGAGCCCCCTGAGGCCGGACTACGCTTAGGGCCCATGACCGCAACCCCATCGGCCGAGGCCGGGACACCGCACGACGACGTGGCCGCCGCGAAGGCGATCGAGCTGAGCGAGGCCTGGGTCGACCGCGACGTCGGCTGGCTCGAGTTCAACTCGCGCGTGCTCCACGAGGCGCTCGACGAGCGCACACCGCTGCTCGAGCGCGTGAAGTTCCTCGCGATCTTCTCGTCGAACCTCGACGAGTTCTTCATGAAGCGGATTGCGCTGATCCGCCCGATGCCGGACGACAGCAGCCTCGTCGCGCAGGAGCGGCGCGAGCAGCTCCTGCCGAAGCGGGCGATGATCGTCTCGATGCTCGAGCGGGAAGCGCGCTGCTACACGCGAGGTGCTGCGGCCCGAGCTCGCCGGGCACGGCGTTCATCTCCTCGGCTGGGACGAGCTGAGCGAGCGAGCAGCGACGCCGAGGTCTCCGCGTACTTCGACACCGAGATCTCGCCGGTGCTCACGCCGCTCGGTCTCGATGCCGCGCACCCGTTCCCGTACGTCTCGAACCTCTCGACCTCCTGGGCGTTCCGGCTGCTCGATCCCGTGAACGCCGAGTCGGTGCTCGTACGCGTGAAGGTGCCGCGCGAGCTCCGGCAGTGGGTGCGCGTCCGCGCGGGCGTCGAGTCTCCCGCACGCGTCTTCGTCGGCCTCGACGAGGTGATCGCGGCGAACGCCGACAAGCTCTTCCCGGGGATGGTGATCGAGAGCGCGAGCCTGTTCCGGGTCTGCCGGGACGCCGAGGTCGAGCTCGACGACGGCGATGTCGACGGCGAGAGCAAGCGCGCGCTCGTCGAGCGCGAGCTGAAGCAGCGCCGCTTCGAGCCGGTCGTGCGGCTCGAGGTCCAGCCGGACGCCGACGAGGCGATGCTGTCGGAGCTGAAGGAGCGGTTCGCGCTCGGCGCCGACGACGTGTACGAGATGACGGCGCTCCTCGACTACACGACGCTGTTCGAGATCGCCGCGCTCGAGATCGAGCCGCTGCGCGACCCACCGTGGACGCCGCTGCCGCCGACCGCGCTCGAGACGGTCGACGGAGACATCTTCTCCGCGATCCGGGCCGGCGACATCCTCCTGCACCACCCGTACGAGAGCTTCTACGCGAGCGTCGAGCGGTTCATCCGCGAGGCGGCCGATGACCCGCAGACCGTCTCGATCAAGATGACCGTGTACCGGGTCGGCGACGACACCCCGTTCGTGCAGTCGCTGATCCGCGCCGCCGAGGCCGGGAAGCAGGTCGCCTGCGTGATCGAGCTGAACGCCCGCTTCGACGAGGAGCGCAACCTCCACTGGTCGCGCGAGCTCGAGAAGGTCGGCGCGCACGTCGTGTTCGGCGTGAGCGGGCTCAAGACCCACAGCAAGGCCGCGCTCGTGATCCGCCAGGAGGAGAGCGGCATCCGCGCCTACGCTCACATCGGCACCGGCAACTACCACGCCCGCACCGCCAGGCTGTACGAGGACGTCGGGCTGCTCACCGCCAGATCCGGCGGTCACGCGCGACGTCGTCACGCTGTTCCATTTCCTGACCGGCCGTTCCCGCACGCCGACCTTCGAGACGCTGGTCGTCGCGCCGATGACGATGCGCGCCGAGTTCGTCCGCCTGATCGAGCGCGAGATCGCAAACCACGAGGCCGGGCTGCCGGCACGGATCGTCGCCAAGCTGAACCAGCTCGAGGATCCCGAGATCTGCGCGCTCGCTCTCGCAGGCCTCGCAGGCGGGCGTGCCGGTCGAGCTCGTCGTCCGCGGCCTCTGCTGCCTCGCCCCCGGCGTCCCGGGCCTCACCGAGAACATCCGCATCCGCTCCATCGTCGGCCGGTTCCTCGAGCACTCCCGGATCTACCACTTCGCCGCGGGCTCCGACGATCCGCTCGACGGGGAGTTCCTGATCGGCTCGGCCGACTGGATGACCCGGAACCTCTCGAAGCGCGTCGAGGCCGCGGTGCCGATCTCCGAGCGCCGCCTGCGCGCCCGGCTCTGGGAGATCCTCCAGATCTGCCTTGCCGACACCCGCAACGCCTGGCAGATGCAGCCCGACGGCCGCTATCTCCAGCTCCGGCCCCACGACGACGGCGCCCGGGCTCGGAAGGGACGCACGCGACACTGATGCGGCTCGCCCGCGCCAGACACGCCGTCTGACGGCTCCGACTCGAGATCTCCATCCGCTCGGCGGCTCGCTCCGATGTCACCCGTGCTTTGGCTCGAAAGAGACCTGTCGAGCTGACTCGGGCGATCTCCGCCGGTCAGCGGCGGAACCACTCGCACATGGTGGGCGCTCGGTCGCGCCGTGGCCCGACGGTTGCGCCCTGCTCTACAATCGGTTGGTTGGTCGGGTGTTGCCCGACGGGCTTCGAGGGATCATCCCTCGCCGAAACGGGGTTTTTCGCTGGCCGCCTCAGGTGCGTCCGTTCTTCGTTCGTCTGTTGCCGCCGCACACGGTCGGGCGGAACACGCGCTCGGCCTTCTCGACGTCGAGCTCACGGTGCGAGCGTACGTTGCCGCGCTTCGCGCCCTCGCCAGTTTCCATCGTGCGGTCGAGCCGCAGCTCGCGCGGGCCGTGCGGCTGGGGCTTCTCGAGGCCGGGCTCGTGGGGGAACCGCGGCTACCCGACCTCGAACGGGATCTCGCAGCGCTCGCCGAGCCGGCCGGAGACGACCGTTGTGCGGTGCCGGCTCTGGAGAGCGCCGAGGGCGCGTTCGCAGCTGCCTACGTGCTCGCCGGCTCCGCGCTTGGTGCCCGCCTGCTCGTGCGGCGTCTACCGCGCGCGGTGACGGGGGACGCCCGTCGCTACATCGAAGGCGCCTCGGGCGAAGCCGCGCGCGAGCGGTGGGAGCGGATCCGTGCGGCGCTCGACGAGAGTGGCGAGGAGCGCCGCCCCGCGATCGCGCGCCATGCCGTAGCGCTGTTCGCGGCGCTCGAGCAGGAACGCATTGGGCCGGCAGGTGGATAAGACCGTTCTCGTCCCGGTCGGCACCCCGATCGACCTCGAGAACTGCGACCGGGAACCAATCCACACCCCCGGCTCGATCCAACCGCACGGAGCCCTGCTCGCGCTCGCGTCGCCCGGCAACCGGATCGTCCAGCTGTCGGAGAACGTCCCGGAGATCCTCGGCCTCGAGGTCGACGGCCTGCTGGGTCAACCCCTCGACGGCGTTCTCTGCGACGAATCGGTGGGCCAGGTCATCGAGGCGGCCGCCGACGCCGGGCACGGAGCGCCGCTCACGCTCGAGACGAGGGGGGCGCGCTCGTCGACGGCCTGGTCCACGAGAGCGGCGGCCTGAGGATCCTCGAGATCGAGCCGGCGTCAGAGGGAATCACGCTCGCGAACACCTACCACGCCGTACGGCGATCGGTCGCCCGTCTCAACCGCAGCGAGGGCGTCGACGGCGTGAAGCTCGTCGCCGTGAAGGAGCTCCGGCGGCTGACCGGCTTCGACCGCGTCATGTACTACCGCTTCGACCGCGACTGGAATGGCGAGATCGTCGCCGAAGACCGCCGTCCCGACCTCGAGCCGTTCCTCGGCCTGCATTATCCGGCGAGCGACATCCCGGCGCAGGCCCGGGCGCTCTACGCCCGCAACTGGCTTCGGTTCATCGGCGATCGCACCGCATCTCCGGCAGCGCTCGTCCCAGCCGACAACCCGTCGACCGGCGAGCCCCTCGACCTCTCCTACTCGGTGCTTCGGAGCGTCTCGCCGATCCACCTGCAGTATCTCGCGAACATGGGCGTCACCGCGTCGATGTCCGTGTCGGTCCTCGACGGCGACGAGCTGATCGGGTTGATCGCCTGCCACCACTACTCGGGCCCACTCGTCCCGCCCGCCGCGGTCCGGGCGACGTGCGAGTTCCTCGCCCAGACGGTCTCGATGCTGCTTGTGTCCCGCCGTCGCGACCGAGCGATCGCGCGGGCCGCCGAGGCCGAGTCGCTGATCCATCGAATCAGGATCGCGATCGGCACCCACAGCTCGGTTCTCGACGCCCTCCGTGCCGAGGCGCCGTCGATGCTCCAGCTCACCGACGCCACCGGCATTGCCGTCTCGGTCGACGGCGCAGGCTTCACGGAGGGCGCGGTGCCCGACCCCGACGCCGTAGCCCGAATCGTCAGCCTCACCCAGGCGCACACGCCCGACGACGCCATGTTCGCGACCGATTCCCTCACCAGGCTCGACCCCGAGCTCGAGGGAGTCGCCGACACCGCAAGCGGGGTGCTCGCACTGTTCCTCGACGGCCAGGGATACGTCCTCTTCTTCCGGCCCGAACTGGTGGAGCACGTGCACTGGGGCGGCGACCCGCGCGAGAAGCCCGTCCGGGTCGGCGTCGACGGCGTCAGCCGTCTAAGCCCGCGCGGCTCGTTCGCGCTCTGGAGGGAGACAGTACGCGGACGCAGCCATCCGTGGGATCAAGGCGAACTGTTGAGCGCCCCCTACGTGCGCCGCGAAATCATCGGTTCGCTACTTCGCCAGGCGCGGTCGGGCGCCGCCGTCGCCGAGGCGCTTCAGGAAAGCCTGCTGCCCACGATCCTGCCGGAGACGCCCGGCTGGAACATCGAGGCGCGCTACCAGCCGGCCTCGGTCGGGGTCGGAGGCGACTGGTACGACGTCATGCCCCTCTCGGGCGGCCGCGTCGCCTGTGTCGTCGGCGACATCTCGGGTCACGGACTGATGGCGGCCGGACGCATGTCGCAGATGCGCAACGCGCTCCGCGCGTACCTCTTCCACGACGGGACTCCGACGGGTGCCCTCGCGCTCCTCGACACATACGCGGCCACAACCGGCGACCCTGAGAGCATCTGCACCGTCGCGCTGGCGATTCTCGCCCCCGACGGCACCATCACACTGACCACCGCGGGGCATCCGCCACCGCTCCTCCGCACCGCCCGAGGGGAGGTCCGGCAGCTCAGCGAAGGCCGCAACGGTCCGATCGGTCTCGGCCTTCTCGCCGTGGCGCCGGTGCTCGAAGCGCGCGAGCGGTTAGAACCGGGCGACCTGCTGCTCATGTTCTCGGACGGCCTGATCGAGCGGCGCGGCGAATCGATCGACGCCGGTTACGACCGGCTACAAGCGCTCCTCGCCGGCACGTCCAACACGACAACACTGGTCGACCGGATCGTCGACCGAGCAACGACTACCAACGACGACCTCACGATCCTCGCCGTCGAGCGCGCTTTGCGATAGAACCGCAAAGGATCGTCAACCTCGAGGATTTCAAGCCCGCCTTTTGAGAGGCCGACTAGCGCGCCCTCATGGACGATACGATGTGAATGATGCTGGCGTTCGTCTTCTCGGTCCTTGTGGCAGCCATGTCCCACGGCTCGGCGACCTCGGCGCACGCCGCCACGGCGACGCGGAGCACGAACTTCCCGACGCGCGGCGTGGTGGTGCCCGGCCAGACGATCGGCGGCATCGGCATCGGGATGAGCCAGGATCAGGTGAGGGCGCGCTGGGGGAGCAACTTCAGCGTTTGCCAGAACTGCGGCAAGAGCCTTGTCTGGCTCTACGTGTACCCGGGCGCCGAGCCGCTCGGCGCCGCCGTGAAGTTCAACGTTCCGAGCCCCGAATCCGGCGGCAGCCCCGCCGGGAAGGCGGCGATCAAGGCGGAGAAGGCAGCAGATGCAGCTCAGACCGCGGAGACGAAAGCGGCGGCTGCGGCCGCCCTGGCGGCAAAGGTCGCTGCGGCGAAGCACACCGCGGCGTCGAAGGCGGCCGCGGCGAAGGCAGCGGCGGCGGCAGACGCCGCCACGGCAAACGCCCGGGCTGCGGAGGCAGCAGCAGCCAAGGCTGTGGCTGCTGCCAGCACCACCAAGGGAGGGGTCAGCGTCGCGGTGTTCACGCTCGGCTCGCCCGCCGGGTGGGGGCTCAAGGGCGTGATGATGGGCGACCCGGTCTCGAATATCTACAACCTCTACGGCAGTCCCGCCACGTCGAACTGCATCGGCTACGACGCGCTCACGGTGAGAATCGGGCAGACGACGACCGCGTTCTATTCGGCCGACGGAACCATCTACGGGTTCGCGCTGACCGCTGCGTCAGAGTCCCCCTGCCAGTAGGCAACTGCCCGAACGCACCGGAGAGCGCCCAGCCGGCGTGGCTTGCGTCGAGCTCGGGCTAGGTGACCGTCGCGGCCCGGATCGATGTCTCGGGTGCGGCTGTGAGCGATGCGAGCTCGAGTATTCGCGCTGCGGCGCCAAGGACGAACGAGGCGCCCGCGAGATCGCGGAACATGCCGCGCTGGGCATCGTTCGTCAGGTGAAGATCGGTGGTGCTCCTCTCTGCGACTACGACATCGTCAAAATGCGTTCGCAGCTCGTCGCCGTCTCCCGCGAGCCCGAGGTCGAGGAGCAGATCGTCGAGGCTCGTGAGGTCAGCCGCGGCAGGCCGGGCCCCGAGCCCGTAGGCGAGCATCGAGACCGGGTCGACAGCGAGAGCGAGGTCGGCGCCTGCACGTGCCCGCTCGGCACTCAGGACTCTCACGACCTCCGCGACGAGCTCTCGGTCGTCCTGCTCACCCGCCAACTCGTGAAGCGCGGAGATACGCGACGCCGTGTCATAGCCGTCGGTGGTGATCACCTGAAGCTCCTTGCCCCAACGTCGCACGCCCTGCCTCAGTCGGGCGAGCTGCTTCGCTCGGGCCAAGGCGGCGTGGGCGGTCTCGGTTGTCGTGACCTTGCGTACCGGAAGCAAGAGCGCGAACAGGCGGTCGAGGCCGCGCTCCAACTCGGTGCCGGGGAAGTGGCGCGACCTCTGCCCCCTGAGAAGCAGGTACCCGCTGGCACCGACCATGAATGGAAGAGCCAAGCTGCCGTAGTTTCCGCGGCCCAGCGCGACGGCGAGCAACCCGACGCCTGCGCCCATCAGCCAACTACCACCGAGCAGTCGGGCGCTCACGGGGAGCCTCCCTCGCCTACGACGTGAGAGATCGTGCTACCCGTTTCATTTTCTGTCTTGTGTGCCACCGAACGATCCTCCGCTTGCTTTGCCTGAGGTAGAGAGACTCGATCTCCGTTCACCGCAGACGCTCGAGCACGCGCACCGTGCGCCCTTCGATACGAAAAGTGTCGGCCCTGCGAGTCGAACCCTGTTTGCCTTGGTCCCTCATCTCGCGTGCCATACGGCGCGTCGATGGAGTTTGGGCCTCGGCCGGAGTGGTGGCACGCAGGGCCACTACGCGCATCTTACTCCCTTTTCTTCGGCGACCTGCGCGGCCGGAGCCCGGTGCGACAGATCGGTTCGACAGATCAGGGAGAACCAGGCGCGGCTGTCCAGGCACTCGATCCCGAGATCCGATGGGAACCGGACGAGCGTTGGTGCGATGCACGGGACAACTCACCTGGCGGCAGGCCCTGTAGCCGAGGGTTCGGCCCGGAAGGATGCCAGTCTCCCGGATCGCCCCAGCCGGAGGCTAGACTCCTTGATCTCGTCGAGCGACCGGCGGCAGGCTTCGACTCTCAACCCCGGAGGCACGAGTGAGAATCACAGAGTCAGCCACGCTCCATCACACCTGCTACGTCGTGCACGACGTCGAGAAGACGGCGGCGGCGCTGGCAGAATCTGGGATCGGGCCGTGGAGCGTCTGGACGATCGAGCCGGGGGCCACCACGGTACGGGGGCGAGATGTCCCCTTCTCCTTCCGCGTCGCGTTCGCGTCCGTGGGAGGCAGTAACTTCGAGTTGCTCGCACCCCACAAGGGAGAGAGCATCTACGTGGATCACCTCCAGAAGGACGGCGAGGGGTTTCATCACACCTGTATCGCGTATCCAAGCCGAGAGGCGATGCAGGAGGCCAAGGCGGAACTGGTAGGCCAGGGCCGGGAGATCGTCCAGAGTGCGGACCTGGGCGAGCTCGGCGAGTTCTGCTACTTCCACATCGCCGAGATCGGCTCACTCCTCGAGCTCCTCTATCTGACGGAGCTACCACCACCGGAGAAGACCATCGCCTAGCGAGTCGGACTGCAGTCGACCTTTCACCACGTGCAACAAGCAACTTCGATCGCCGCACTGAACTCGTCCGTCGCGACATCCTCAAGGCTGCGAAGCTCGCCGAGCCAACCCTCACCGCATTCGACATCGCATTCGACAACAGGCGCGAAAGCGATGCAGCAACACTCGGCGTAACGGCCGTCTGCGCACGCCGGCGGCTCCGCACGCTCGCCCGCCAGGATGCCCGTAGCTGCTCCGCTTACGATCCGGCGATGGCCCGCGAAGGAGACATCGTCCAGCGCTGGCACGAGCTCGAGCGAGCAGGGACGCGGCTCGCTTGTGCCGACTTCGGGGGTACAGGCACACCTGTGATGTTGCTGCATGGCCTTGCGGGTCACGCGACCGAATGGGCAGACACCGCCTCCTGGCTCACGGACGATCATCACGTTCTTGCGCCCGACTTGCGCGGCCACGGAAGAAGCGACCGTCGTCCCGATGACGTATCACGAGAAGCTCATAGCGCCGATGTGGCGGCGTGGATCGAGCACTTCGGGTTCGAGAGCGTCACGCTGGTCGGTCAGTCGCTCGGTGGTCACACAGCATTTCTCGTCGCGGCTTGTCGGCCAGATCGCGTCGCGAAGCTGGTGGTGGC
This sequence comes from uncultured Actinomycetota bacterium, assembly GCA_963743675.1. Classification (GTDB taxonomy): domain Bacteria; phylum Actinomycetota; class Thermoleophilia; order Gaiellales; family Gaiellaceae; genus PALSA-600. The sequence continues at coordinate 419,747 of CAVURE010000016.1, read as the reverse complement.
AGAAGCCAGTCCCGGGCCGGTGGGAGGCGAACAACCCGCCTCAGAAGCGAACGAGACTGTCGCGCAAGTGAAGCAGTGGCTCGAAAGCTGGCCAACGCCGTTCCCGTCGCGCGAGGCGGCGACGGTGTTCTTCGGTCGAAACCCAAACTGGTCTCGGGCGTGGGCAGACGGCTTGGAGCAACGCGGTGACGGGTTCCACCCGAGCTTCGACGTGGACGTGATGGTCGCGACCCTCGAGGACGCCACCGGCTCCTATTGGCAGGAGTGGCGCAGGATCGAGTGCCCGACGCTTGTGGTTGTCACAGCCGATCACAAAGCGGAGCCGACAGAACTGATGCTCGCCGAGCAGCCGCATGCCTGGCTCGCCGAAGTCCCTGAGGCAGGCCACGACCTGCATCTCGACAACCCAGCGGAATGGCGCGCGGCGATCGAGGAATTCATCCGGTAGGTCGGAAAATCCGCCCCTCGGGCGACGTCGTTGAACACTCGCGCAGTTCAGGATCACTGCACCGCGAGCGCGAGGGTTGCCCCGCCGGGAAGGGCGAGACACCGAGCGTCGTCGCGACTATCGTCTTTCGCTCCCGGTGCGATGAGCTTGCAGCGATGGTGATCCAGTCCAGATGCTGATCTACTCGATGAGTGTCTCGGTGGACGGCTTTATCGCCGACCGTGAGGGCGCGTTTGGGTGGACGGTCCCTGCAGAGGAGCAGTTTCGTTTCCACATCTCGCAGATACGCGAGCTCGGCGGCTATCTGTGCGGCCGCGGGCTCTACGAGACCATGCTGCCGTGGGAGACGGATCCGTCGATGCGTGACAACGAGCTCTGGGCCGCGTTCGCCGACGTCTGGAGCGCGCTCCCGAAAGTCGTCTTCAGTCGAACGCTCGGCAGCGTTCAGGCAATGCCCGGCTCGCGGAGAGGTCGGTGGCCGAGGAGGCCGCTGCGGCGCTCGTCGCGACCGACAAGGACGTCTCGATCGGCGGCGCCGGTCTGGCTGCGGCAGCGATCGAGCTCGGCCTCGTCGACGAGCTGCGCATGTTCCGCAATCCGGTCGTCGTCGGTGGCGGCACGCCGTTCCTACCGCCGGTCACCGAACGACGTTCCGCTCGACCTGGTCGAGACCAGGACGTTCGGCTCGCGCGTGATCTACGAGCGCTACGCGCGCGTCCGCGATCAGTCGGACTGACACCGTCGTCGGTGCCTCGCCGGGCTCAGCCGTCTTTTCTGAGCAGCGGCGCCGGCGCCGCTGCTTCCGAACCGCAGAGCTGAGGGGCCGCGGGGACGAGGCGGCCATGGCCTCGGTACGACGCCGGCACGAGCGCCGTCAGACCACACTCGCCGGGCCCGATGTCCTAAGGGCCCTCAGACCCTTGCTAGGCTCCCGCAGGGAGTCAGGATCGCTGTTGTTCTTGCAGCGCGCCGTGGTGGATTCGCCTGGCGGCCGGGTCCGGGTCCCGCCGAAACCATTTGTCTCGAGCCAACGTAGAACGAAAAGCGGGCATGTCGTCAGGGAGCTCCGAAGCAATCCGCCGTTCGTCGCTCATCGGGGCGTTCATCTCGACCCTTCGCAGCGCAAACGCGGCCGCTACCTGGCTTCCAGAGCGAGCAGGCGTGCCGACGCGGCCGCGTGCCGACGATCAAAGCCCGAGCGCCGCGGTCGCTCTAGTGGGCAGCGGGGATGACGCGAGCAGCGAGCTCGGCTTCAGGCTTGCCGTCATCCGGTTGGGTTACTGGCTCGGGTGGGTGTCGATCCTCGTCGTGCTCGGCGGGCTCGCGCTCGATGTCGGGATGTCGCATCGTCGGCTGCTCGTCGGCGCCACGCTCGCAGCCGCAGCCGGCAACACCGTCGCGATGCTCATCCCCTGGCGGGACTGGCTGGCGACCCGCCGCGGCCTCCTCTTGCTCGATCTCTGGTGCGGCGGCCTGATCGCCTTCGTGGCGCTGCTCGTCGTCGACGGAGGCTCGAACTTCGCGCTGCTCCTGTTTCTGACGGCGCCGTTCATCGCGGTCGTGCAGATCGGCTGGCGCCGCGGCTTCTGGCTGGCCGTCACCGGCGTCACCTGCGGATTCGTGGCCGCTTCGATACCACTCTCGGCCAGCGGGACGGCCATGCGGCTTGCTCTGGTTGCGGCCACGGTTGCCGTCGCGCTCGGTCTCGCACGCACGATCCGGCGCGAGGCTACGGCACACGAACGTGCGGCCGCGCGCGCCGAGCTCGAGCGGACACTCGCGCGCGAGGCCAACCACCGGATCAAGAACGACCTTCAGACAGCCGCCGATCTGCTCCTCCTCGGCCGCCCCGACGGCAGCGACGGGGCTGCCTTCGACGACACAGCGGCACGGATCCGCTCGATCGCGACGGTGCATCGCTTGCTGACCGAGACCGACGATCGGGTCGACGGTGGTGCGCTCCTTCGCAGCATCACCGCGAGCGTGCCGGTACCGGTGACGGTGGAGGCCGAGCCGGCCGATTTCGACGCCGCGACCGCTCAGAAGCTCGGCATCGTCGCCAACGAGCTCGTCACGAACGCGTTCCAGCACGGAGCACCACCGATTGCCCTACGGCTCGAGAGCGGTCTGCAGACCCGTCTTTCCGTCGACGACCACGGCGGCGGGATCGATGGCGCGGACGGCTTCGGGCTCGAGCTCGTGCGGAGGATGGTCGAGCAAGGTCTCCATGGACAGTTCGAGCTGCGCGCCCTGAGCAGCGGCGGCACCCGGGCCGAGGTCGTCTTTCCGACCGTAGCCTGATGCGGGTGCTCGTCGCCGAGGACGACCCGCTGATCGCGCTCGGCCTGTGCGAGCGCTTACGCATGCTCGGGCACGAGCCGGTCGGGCCTGCCGCGGACGGAGCACAGGCGGTCGAGCTCGCGCGAGAAAGTCTTCCCGACCTCTACCTGTTCGATGTCGAGATGCCGTCGCTCGACGGCCTGCAGGCTGCGACGCAGCTTGCAGACGAGGGCCTGCGCCGGCCGGTCGTCGTCGTCACCGGCGTCGAAGACCCCGCGTTGATCGAGCGCGCGATCGGAAGCGGGGTCGGCGCCTACCTCACCAAGCCGATCGACACCCGGGAGCTGCAGGCGGCGATCGAGCTGACGGCGGCCCGGCATGCCGAGCTTCGGGAGCTCGAAGCCGAGGTGGACCGGGCCCAGCAGGCGCTCGAAGACCGCAAGGTCGTCGAGCGGGCGAAAGGCCTGTTGATGTCGGCCCTCGGTCTCTCCGAGAACGACGCGTTCCGGCGGCTCCAGCAGACTGCGCGAGCACGCAACCTGCGCCTCGCAGACGTGGCCTCGCGGATCGTCGAGCAGCGGACCCTGCTCGAGCCGACCGGCCCGCAAGCGCCTCCTCTCTAAAAACGTCCTAAGAACGCACTCGAGACGACCGCAGACCCGGCCGTCCCTGGTAGGTTGGCGGCTGAGGCACCCGAGACGGTGTCTCACGAGGCCAAGGCTCGCCTCTTCCGAGTTACTTCGACCGGAAGGGCAAGGGCTATGGCCTCGCATCGTTTCAGCATCGAGAACTGTTCCGCCTCGCGGCGGGCGTCTCGTGAGACGGCCGGCAAGCCGCTGACTGCGCTTGCTCGGCACAGCGTGCCGTCGCCCGCAGCCGTCGCCCACATCGACATCCGGCTCGCGCACCCGTGCGCGTGCCGACCGACACCCAGGAGGTTCGAAATGACGTATCCATTCAAGCTGCTCGCCGCGCTCGGCGCGTCCACTCTCGTCGCGTCAAGCGCGGCTGCTCTGGCTCTCGCCGGCGGCAACGGCGGCACTGGTGGAACCATGGTCAAGATCGCCAACTCGCCGCTGGGACGGATCCTCGTCGACAGCAAGGGGATCACGCTCTACGACTTCGTCCCCGACAAGGGCACGACCAGCGTCTGCTACGGCGCATGTGCCGCTCTCTGGCCGCCGCTCACCACGCACGGAAAGCCGATCGCCGGGCCCGGGCTGCGCGCCTCGCTCCTCCGCACGACGAAGCGCAGCGACGGCAAGCTCGAGGTCACGTACGGCGGCCACCCCCTCTACTACTTCGTGAGCGACCGCAAGCCCGGCCAGACGACCGGTCAGGGCGTCAACCAGTTCGGAGGCCCGTGGTGGGTCCTCTCGGCCGCCGGAAAGGAGATCCACCGTGTCTAGCGCGACCCGTCACGCTACCCAGTTGCCGCCGCTCAGGCTCGCGCCAACGAGGGCGCTTCCCAAGCGGCACAGGCGCCGCGCGGTCGCGGCCGAGGTTGCCCGCTACCTCGGCGCCGCCTCGATCCTCGTCGTCGGGGCGATCCACGCCCAGCAGTATTACTACGCCTACTTCTACGTCGTGCCCACGATCGGGACGCTCTTCCTGCTCAGCTTCATCGGCGCGGGCGTCGTGGGCATCACCCTGTTCGCGCCCGTCAGACGGTTGGGACGGCGGGCCGGGGATCTCATCCTCACGCTGGCCGCGCTGGGCGGAATCGGGATCGCGCTCGGAACGCTCGTCAGCCTGCTCGTCAGCGAGTACACGCCCCTCTTCGGCTTCATGGAGTCCGGCTACAGGCTTGCGATCGTCCTGACGCTCGTGTTCGACGCCCTCTCGACCGCGTTCCTCGGCTTCTTCGTCGTGATCGTGGCGCCGCAGCTCGTCCACTCGATCGCAAGCCGGTCGAGCCCAACGAAGGGTCTCGGCCGATCTGGACCCGTGCCCGGCTGAGGACCTGCCTCCGAAGCTGACACCCACCATCCGTCCCAGCGCGCACGAGGCGGCCGCCAGTCGAGGCTTCGTCGACTCGGGTCGCGCTGAGGGCTCAATCACTGAACACGAAGGGAGACGAAAGACAATGTCCCAAGCATCAGCCGGAGGCCGGCGGATCGGCCTCGCCTCCTTCGCAATCCTCGCCATGGTCACGCTCGCCTTCACCGGGTCGGCGGCGCGCGCCGACACGCCCGCCGCTCCCGTGGTCGCGGCTCCATCCGATGCGACGTCGCTCGATCCGGTGATCCAGTGGAACCGTGTCCTGCTCGGGATCCTGAACACGCCGGGCGCTCAGCCGGCGACGATCCACGCCACCCGGAACCTCGCGATCCTGCACGCCGCGATCTACGACGCCGTCGACTCGATCGAGCGGAAGTCGGCCCCATACATCATCTCGATCGCTTCGCCGCGACGCGCAGACCCCGTCGCGGCCGCAACCGCCGCGGGTTACACCGTGCTGTCGAACCTCTACCCCGGCCAGCAGGAGACGGTTGCCGCGCAGTTCGCCTCATTGCTCGCCCAGGTGCCGAACGGGTACCACAAGTACGAAGGGGTCCGGATCGGCGAGGCGACGGCGCAGGCGCTCCTCGCCCTCCGCGCCGACGACGGCGCGAGCAACCCCCAACCCGTGTTCGTTCCCGGCACGCAGCCCGGCAACTATCAACTGACCCCGCCCGCGTTCGCGCAACCGCTCTTCACCCAGTGGCCGACTGTGCGGCCCTTCGCGTTGCGCAGCGCGAGTCAGTTCCGGCCGGCACCGCCGCCTGCCCTGACGAGCAAGGCCTACACGGCTGCCTACCAGGAGATCCAGAGCCTGGGAGCAATCGGCAGCACCACCCGCACAGCCGACGAGACGCAGATCGCGCAGTTCTGGAATCCGCCGATCTGGATCGCCTGGAACAACATCGCCGAGACCGCGGCGCTCGCCCACCACGACACGCTGCTCCAGAACGCGCGGCTCTTCGCACTGCTCAACATCAGCTTCGCCGACTCGACGATCGCGTTCTACGACGCCAAGTACACCTATGGCTTCTGGCGCCCGGTCACGGCGATCCACGCCGGCGACAGCGACGGCAACGCGGCCACGATTGGCGATCCGAACTGGACGCCGCTCGCAACGACCGCGCAGGATCCCTCCTACCCCGGCGCCCACGCCGTGATCAGCGCAGCCGCGGCGAACGTCCTCGCAACGTTCTTCGGCGACGACAAGTTCGCCTTCTCGGCCCAATCAACCGCCCTCCCCGGCGTTTCACGCTCCTTCTCGAGCTTCAGCGCCGCGGCGAACGAGGCCTCGCTCAGCCGCATCTACGCCGGCCAGCACTTCCGCACCGACGAGGTGGCAGGCCAGCAACTCGGCAACCAGGTCGCCGGCTACGTGCTGCAGAAGATCCTGCAGCCGACCACGGCCGGTCACGGCTCGTAAGACCGCCGTCGCCTACCAGCGAGCGAGAGAGGGCCCGCCCGGCCCTCTCTCGCCTCCGGTGTCTCGTTGCTCGAGCCAGGGGCCGGCCCGCGGCATTCCGCTAGTTGGATGTCCGTTTTCGCGCCGCGACGACTAGCGTGCCGGTCGAGCTACCGAGATGACGAGAACTTCCGCGACACCACGACATCGACCTCGGCGAAGGCGCGGATGGCGGTAAACCTGTTCAGCGATACGCAGACCGTGCCGACGCCCGCGATGTTGCGCGCGATGATCGAAGCGGAGGTCGGCGACGAGCAGCGCGGGACCGATCCGACGGTGATCGCCCTCGAGGAACGGGTCGCCGCGTTGCTTGGTCACGAGGCGGCTGTCTTCCTGCCCTCCGGGACGATGTGCAACGCGATCGCGGTGCGGCTACATGTGCGCCCGGGCGGCGATGAGATCATCCTGCACGCCTTCGCGCACGCGGCCGAATCGGAGTGCGGCAGCCCGGCGGCGCTGTCCGGCGCGTCGCTTCGTCTCCTCCAGACGCCGACGGGGATCTACGGGCCGGACGCCGTCGAGGCAGCGATCCGGCCGGCGAGCCGCTACCTGCCGCGCTCGCGGCTGCTGATCGTCGAGCAGACGACGAATCTCGGCGGGGGGCGCATCTGGCCGGCGGAGAGGATCGACGCGGTCGTCGCCACCGCGCGTGCCCATGGCCTCCGCGTTCACCTCGACGGGGCCCGGCTGATGAACGCCGTCGTTGCCGCCTCGGTGCCGGCGGCGCGGTTCGCGGCGGGCTTCGATACCGCCTGGCTCGACTTCGCCAAAGGGCTCGGCTGTCCCTTCGGCGCGGTGCTGGCCGGTTCACGGGAACTGATCGAGGAGGCATGGCGCTACAAGCAGATGTGGGGCGGCGCGATGCGTCAGTCGGGATACCTGGCGGCCGCTTGCCTCTACGCCCTCGACCACAACGTCGACCGCCTCGCCGAAGACCACGCCAACGCAAAGCTCCTCGCCGACGGTCTCGCGGAGATCCCGGGCATCGAGATCGACGCGAACGACGTCGAGACGAACATCGTCATCTTCGGGGTTGGAGATGCGAGACGGGTGAGCGCCGCGCTCGCGTCCCAGGGTCTCGAGCTTCCTCAGGTGGATGACCGCCGCCTGAGGGCGGTCACCTTCCTCGGCGTGACGCAACCGGACATCGAGAAGGCGCTCGAGCTGATTGCCGCCGCGGTCGGGTCGACGTAAGGGCTCGCTGAGGCTTGCCGGCGGCAAGATCTTGTGACGGGTGGCTTGAGGTCAGTCGGGCACGATCGCGTCGATCTCGACCTCGACGAGCACTCCCTCGGGCGGAAAGCCGGTGACGAAGAGCGTCGTGTTCGCGGGATTGACGACCGAGAAGAGCTCGCGATGGGCCTCGACCGCCGGCCGCCAGTCGCTCCCCGATACCAGGTAGATCCGCGTTCGGATCACGTCCTCGAGCGAGCCTCCGAGGGCGGTGACAGCAGCGAGTGCGCGCCTGAATCCCTCCGCGGTCTGCCCGCCGACGTCGCCGGGTGCCACGACGCCGCCTGCGCCGTCGGTCGCGGCGGTCCCGCTGACGGCGATGTAGTTGCCGCTTCGCACCGCACGCGAATAGCCTCCGACCTCTTCGAACCCTCCGGTCCTGTGCGTCTTGCGGAATACCATTTGGTCTCGGCGAGAATCGGGCTCGGACGGCGGGTTATATTCGGCGAGGTGTCGAAGATCGCGGGACAGCCGGACGTGATCGTAGTCGGCGCAGGAGTCACCGGCCTCTCGATCGCCTGGCATCTGCTCGGCGCCGGCGCCTCCGTAACCGTCGTCGAGTCCACCGGGGTCGCCGCCGGCGCGTCCGGCGTCCAGCCGGGCGGTGTACGGCAGCAGTGGTCGACCCGCGTGAGCTGTCAGCTCGCCCGCGAGTCGGCCGCCTTCTACAGAGACTTCTCCGACCGGCTCGAGGCCCGGGCGCGGCCCGTTCTCGAGCGGTGCGGCTATCTGTTCGTGGCCGATACAGAGGGTGCGCTCCAGGGGCTCGCGGCGAACGTCAGCTTGCAGAACGAGCTCGGAATCCCATCCCGGATCCTGTCGCCGGCCGATGCCGCCGAAGTCGTTCCCGGTCTTCGCGTCGACGGCATGGCCGGGGCGTCGTTCTGCGGCGAGGATGGGTACTTCGACAAGCCGCAGGCGGTGGTCGAGGCGTTCGCGGCGGCAGTGCAGCGGCTCGGCGGCGAGATCGCGATCGGCACGAGCCGACCTGTTCGCGCCGGTCGCGGGCGGCTGGCGTACGACCCTCGCCGACGGCCGCCGGTTCGACAGCCAGCACGTCGTGGTCGCGGCCGGTATCGACACCGCGCCGCTTCTCGACCGGGCCGGCGTCGCGGTGCCGATCGTTCCCGAGATGCCGCCACCTCTTCCTCAGCGAGCCGATCGGCGAACGCCTGCTCGAGCCGCTCGTCGTGGCTCCTGAGCGACGTTTCGCCGCCAAGCAGCTCGCCGGAGGGCGGGTGCTGACGAGCGATCTCGGCGCCGACGGCGATCCGGAGACCGGGCGCGTCAGGTGGCTTCGAACGGTGACCGCGGGAATCCGCTCGCTGCTCCCCATCCTCGAGTACGTCTCCTTCCCGATCATCGCCGACGGGGTCTACGACGTCACGCCGGATCATCAGCCGATCCTCGATTCGGTCTCGCCGCACGACGGCTTCTGGATTGCCGCCGGCTTCAGCGGGCACGGGTTCATGCTCGCGCCGGCTGTGGGACGATTGGTGTCGGGTGCAATCCTCGGCCACCGCGATCCGCTGCTCGAGCACTTTTCCCTGGCTCGCTTCGAGCGAAGCGAGCTCGTCCTCGAGACCCAGATTGTCTGAGCTCGATCGTTGACGACGCTCGTCAGGCGCATCGATGCGCGGGCGCGTCCGGACCGGGTGCTGATCTTCGACGGCCCCGGGATCTCGATCGAGCCAAGCACGCTGGCGCTCTTTGCACGACGTTGGGAGAGCTCACTCGGCGTCTCGATCCGCGTCGCCTCCGCCGCCGGAGGAGACGCTGCCGACGAGCTCCGGAGGGCGTGCGAGCGCATCGATGCCGCCGTCGTCAACCCCGGCACGGCGGATCTCCTGGAGGCGCTTCCACCGGAGATCCTCACGGCGTTTGTCGGCCTTTCGCTCCCGGGGACGCCGGCTGCCCGCTTCGATCGCGGCCCGATCGAGGATATCGCCGGCCGCACGCTCGACGGATACCGCTGGGCGATCAAGTACCTCCTGGCCTGCTCCGAATGGCCCGTCGCGATCTACCGATACGGGGACGCGCGCGACCAGGTCGCCGAGCTTCGCATCCCTGAAGGCCCGGGACCGCACCCGGTGGTCGTGCTGATCCACGGCGGCGCCTGGAAGGCGATCTGGCGCAAGGACTTGATGGCGGCGATGGCAGTCGACTTCGCCCGGCGAGGGCTCGCGACCTGGAACATCGAGTTCCGCCGCCTCGGGGCCGGCGGCGGGTGGCCGACGACCTTCGAGGACGTGTCGAGCGCGATCGGCGCGTTACGAGGCCTCGGCGAGCAGGTGCCCCTCGACCCCTCCCGCGTCGTTTTCGTCGGCCACTCCTCGGGGGGCCACCTCGCCCTCTGGGCGGCCGCCAGGGACCGGACGCCGATACGCCCGATCGGGGTCGTGTCGCTCGCCGGGATCTCCGACCTGGTCGAGGGCGCGGGACGCCGGATGTTCGGTGGCGACAACAGCGTGGCCGAGCTGCTAGGCGGCGCGCCCGACGAGGTTCCCGAGCGCTACGCCTCGGCCTCACCGCGCGCACTCCTCCCGCTCGGCGCGCCCCAGACGCTCGTTCAGGGCCTCGACGACCACCTCATCGACCTCGTCGATCAGAACCGCACCCACGCTCGTGACGCAGAGGCGGCCGGCGACGACGTTCGCCTGATCGAGATCGAAGGAGCGACGCACATGGACCTGATCGAGCCCTCGTCGCCCGCGTGGGCGGCCGTCGCGAGGGAAGTCGAGCAAGCGTTCTCATAGGGAGCTCTCACGCGAATGCGGGCGGGCCCGAGCCGCGCGGGCTGACCGGCCAGATGTCGGTGACCACGCCGCCCTCGACGACGTGGAAGACATCGTGGAGGTTGACGCCGGTGGGGGCGTAGCTGAGCGCGACCTCCGCGGTGTCGCCGAGCTCGAGCGACGGCGGGCCGTCGAAGTCGACGAGACAGTGCTCCTCGGCGAACAGGCGAACGCAGGCTTCGGGACGGCCGACGAGGTGGGGCCAGCCGAAGTCGGTCGACACGGACTTCCGCCCGCAATCGAGCACGACTGTCGAGCCTTGCCGGCTGACGACGCTTCCGCACACGGTGAGCGCGAGCTCGAACTCTCCCGGCACGAGCCGCTCGTGGAAGCAGTCCATCAGGACATACGTGCCCGCCTGTACCTCGTCGATCCGCGGATTCGCGCCCGTCACGGTGTAGGTGCCGGTTCCGCCGCCCGACACCACCGAGCACTCGTGACCGGCCTCTGCGAGAGCATCGACGATCTCGAGCAGGGCCTCGTTGGCCTGTCGCGTGGCCGCTTCACGCGACGCCCGGTCGTCCTCGGCCATGCAGTGGCCCTCGTAGCCCTGCACACCGCGCATCACCAGGCCCGGAAGCTCGTCAACTGCCAGCGCGAGCGCGAGCGCCTGGCCGGCCGTCCGCACTCCCGCCCGGCCCATCCCGACGTCCACCTCGATCAGCAGCTCGAGGGAAGAGCCTGCCGCGACGACGGCGCGCGAGAGCGCGCGGGCGTTCGCCGGATCGTCCACCGCGACGGTGATCCTGTGGTCGCGAGCCACCGCGGCGAGCGCGCGCAGCTTCGCGTCTCCGACCACCTCGTTTGCGACGAGGATGTCCGCGATACCGGCCGTCCTCGCCATCACGACCGCCTCCCAGACGGTCGCGCAGGCGACGCCGACGGCGCCGGCCGCGATCTGCAGCCGCGCGAGCTCGGGCGACTTGTGCGCCTTGACGTGCGGCCGCAGGCTCGTGCCGAGCTCGGCGATCCGGGCTGCCATCAGGGCGATGTTGCGCCGGGCGAGATCCAGGTCGAGCAGCAGGGCGGGGGTCTCGACCTCATGGCGCATCCGTCCGACCTGGTCCCGGTAGCGGTTCGAGCCGAAGCTCGCTCGAGAGCTCGGTCAAGGCGCAGGCAGCATAGCGGGGGCCTCGCAAGACCTCGCTCGATGAGCGAAGCACTGACCCGTTATGCTCGCGGCCACGGGGGCTGTATTCACAAACGTGGAGAGGGAGTGACTGTCATGGTGAGAGTGAGACGTGTGATCTTCGGACTGATCCTTGCCTGCGGAGCCCTCGGCGCGGCCACCGCAACCGCCGGAAACACGGTCGCGACAAACGCTGCCGGAGGCTCGGTGTCCTGCTCGACCTCGGCGACCATCGGCTATATGGGCCCGACGACCGGCCCGGTCGCCTCGATCGGCGAAGAGCTCAGGGACTGGCCCCTCTTCTATGTCGCGCAATGGAACGCGACCCACAAGCTTCAGATTCACGTCGTCGAAGGCGACGATCAGTTCGATCCCGTCACAGGCCTCGACGATCGCGCAGCAGTTCGGGTCGAACGCGGCCATGCTCGGTGTTCTCGGGCCGGGCTCGAGCCCCGAGGTGGAAGCTGCGGCCCCGCTGTTCAAGCGGGCCGGCATGCCGTACATCGCCGCCACGGCGACCAACGCGACGCTGACAAACGGGACGTTCGGCCACTTCTTCCGCATCGCGCCGCCGGACTCCGTGCAGGCCCAGACAACGGCGACCTACATGACGAAGGTGTTGAAGGTGAAGAACGTCGCGATCTTCGACGACCAGAGCGCTTACAGCAAGCCGCTCGCCGACACCGTGGAGAGCCTGCTCAAGAAGGCCGGGGTCTCCGTCTTCCGCAGCTCCGTCTCGCCGACGGCGACGGACTACTCGGCGACGATCACCACGCTCCCGAGCGGCACGCAGATCGTCTACACCCCGTTCACGAATCCGGCGAACATGCAGCTCTTCGGCCAGCAGATGGTCGATCAGGGCAAGAACATCCCGATGTTCGCCGGCGACTCCGGCTACTCGAGCAAGTTCCACATCGTCGGCGCGCGCTTCTCGACCTTCGCCCCGGACATCCGTGACCTGCCGGCCGACAAGGCGACGATCGCCGCGTACTTCAAGAAGGAGGGCTCGAACGCGCCGTTGACGACCTACGGACCGCCCTCCTACGTGGCCGCGCAGATGATGCTCGCAGCCGTCGCGAAGGCCTGCGCAGACGGCACGGCGACGCGGGCAGAGGTCAACGCGGACCTGCACCAGGTCTCGCTCAAGACCTCCCTGCTCGGTCATCCGATCAAGTTCACCTCGAAGGGCGAGGATGCCGGCGCCCAGTTCGTGATCTTCCAGATCGGCAAGGACGGCAAGCCCGTCGTCATCCAGAAGTAACCGCACGTAGGAGCCTCGAGCGGCGCGTCCGCCACCACGACGGGCGCGCCGCTTCGCGCAATGAACTGGTCGCAATTCCTTCAACTCACCGTCGACGGGGTGACGCTCGGGTGCGTCTACGCGCTGATCGCGCTCGGCTACACGATGGTCTACGGGATCCTGAGGCTTCTGAACTTCGCGCACGGCGACGTGTACATGATCGGCGCCTTCATCGGCTACTTCATCTACACCGGCTCTCGGGGCGCCGTACTCGCCGTCGGTACCGATCGCGCTCCTGCTCGTGTTGATGCTGGTCGCCGCGATGCTCGGCTGCGGCCTGCTCGGAGTTGCGATCGATCGGTTCGCCTACAAGCCGCTTCGCAACGCCCCACGGATCGCGCCGCTGATCACCGCACTTGGAGTCTCCTTCCTGCTCGAGAACTCGGCGCTCCTCTGTTTCGGGGCCCAGTACCGCAGCTACAACACCTACGCGCTCGACGACGGCAAGCTGTTCACGTCGGGAGTCCACTTCCACGGGGTAACCATCTCGCTGATGCGGATCCTCGTGATCGTCGCTGCGATCATCACGATGGTCGGGCTGACGGCGTTCATCCGCCACACGCAAATGGGCGCGGCGAGCCGGGCGGTCGCGTTCGATCGCGAGGCAGCCGAGATGATGGGGATCGACGCGGACCGCGTGATCTCGACGATCTTCTTCGTCGGCTCCGCGATCGCGGGCGTCGCGGGGGTGATGACCGGCGTGATCTTTCAGAACGTCTTCTCGTACATGGGCTTCGAGGCCGGTCTCAAGGGCTTCACGGCTGCGGTCGTGGGCGGCATCGGCAGCATTCCGGGAGCGATGCTCGGGGGCCTGTTCCTCGGTCTCGCGGAGTCGTATGCCGACGGCTACCTGCCACAGGGCTCAACCTTCACGGATATGTGGGTCTTCTTCATCCTGGTCGCCGCGATGCTCCTGAAGCCGACGGGCCTGCTGGGGAAGGCCGACATCAGCCGCGCGTGATGACGAACAGGCCACCTGGATCGGAAAGCGAACCGCCCGTCCCGGCGAAACGGGCTCGCGGGCTCGAGCTGTGGAACGGGACCACGACGGCCCAGCGGTTTCTCGTGTTCGTGGCGGCGTGCGCGGTGCTGCCGGTCGTCGCGAGCTCGGACTACATCGTCCGGGTCGGTGTCAACACGCTGCTCTTCGCCCTGCTCGCACTGGGCCTGAACGTGGTGGTCGGTTGGGCCGGGTTGCTCGATCTCGGGTTCGTCGCGTTCTTCGGCTTCGGCGCCTACTCGTACGCGCTCCTCTCCTCGAACCAGTTCCATCTCCACTGGCCTGCACTCGCGACGCTGCCGCTGATCGTCGCCGCTTCGGCCAGTCTCGGTGTCCTGATCGGGCTCCCGTCGCGCCGGCTCCTCGGCGACTACCTGGCGATTCTCACGCTCTTCTTCGGGCAGGCGTTCGTCACCCTCGTCTCGAACGCCGATCGGATCACCCCGTTCGGCTTCAAGAGCCCCGTCAACTTCACCGGCGGCCCGAACGGGATCAACGGGCTCGACAACATCCACTCGCTCGGGATCACCGTGGCGTCGATCCGCGGCTATTACTACCTCTCGCTCGCCATCTTCGTCCTCGTTGCCGGAACGCTCTATGCGCTCCACCACTCGCGCACCGGACGCGCGTGGCGCTCTCTCCGCGAGGATCCGATGGCAGCGGAGCTCATGGGAATGCCGGTCAAACGGCTCAAGCTGCTCGCGTTCATGATCGGCGCCGCCGTGGCCGGCCTGACGGGGACGATCTTCGCCGCCGTCCAGGTCGGCGTCTTTCCGGGAAACTTCGAGATTCCCCTGCTGATCACGATCTACGCCATGGTGATCCTCGGCGGGGCCGGCAGCATGACCGGGGTGGTCACCGGCGCGATCACCGTGAACGTGGTGCTCGAGATCCTCCGCACGCCGGGTCCCGCCCGCTGGGTCTTCTACGGGTCGATCGTCGCGGCGCTCCTCACCTTCGTCCGGCCGTGGCGCCGGTTGGCCTTCATCGTCGCCGGAACTGCCGTCTTCGGCGTTGCCGTCCACCAGATCGTCACTAGGTTGGATCCAGGCGCAGTACAGGGGATTCCACCGGGAGGCGGGCTGCTGGCGCGGGTCGTCGACCACTGGGTGATCCTCCTGACGAACCCGAACCTCGTGGGACATATCGCCTACGCCTGCTTGCTCGTCCTTGTCGTGGCCCTAACGCAGGTCAGGGGGGTCTGGCGGACGCTCTTGCTCGTGCCGACGCTGTATCTCGCTGCATTCACCTGGGAGAACGTCCTGGTCGAGAACCCGAGCGTCTCCCGCCTGATCCTGCTCGGCGCTCTGCTGGTCGGGCTGATGAACGCGCGCCCCCAGGGACTCTTCGGCACCACACGGATCGAGATCGCCTGATGGCGGGCCCCTCGGGCGACTCACCCGACTGGGCCGCGATCCGTCAGGGCTATCCCGCTGCGATCGGTCGCGCGTACTTCGATACCGCCTGCATGGGCCTTCCGAGCCCCGCGGCAGAGGCGGCGCTGGGTGCGCATACGGCGATGCTCCGGGATCCACCGGGCAGCTCGACGACAGACCTGACGGTCCGGATGCTCGAGCAGTTCGACCGTGCCCGCGTGGCGGCCGCAGCTCTCATCGGAGCCGGCCGGGACGAGATCGCGCTCGTTCCGAGCACCGGTGCCGCGATCGAGGCGGTGGCCTCGGCGCTCCAGCTTCCTCGGGGCACGCACGTTCTCGCCTCGGACCTGGAGTTCGTGGGAACCGTGCTGCCGTGGCGCCTCCTCGAACAGCGCGGCATCTCTCTCAGGCTCGTCCCCCACCGCGAGGGCCGCGTCGAGGTGAGCGATCTGGAAGCGGCAGTCGACTCGCACACACGGGCTGTCGTCGTCAGCTCCGTCCAGGAGGTCAACGGTTTCCGGGTCGATCTCGACGACCTCTCGCGCATGTGCCGGTCACGCGGCCTGCTCCTGATCGTCGACGCGATCCAGCACGTCGGGCCGCTTCGGCTCGATGTCGCCGCCACCCCGGTCGACGCGGTCGCGGTCGGCGGGCACAAATGGCTGTGCGCCCCGTTCGGGATGGGGTTCCTCTATACGTCGCCCGCATTGCTCGACTGCCTCGAGCCGGCGTCGCGCTCGTTCATGACCGCACGTCCGCCGACCGGCGGCTGGCGCGAATACCTCGAAGACCCGGCCCGACGCCCGGACGATCCGCTCGAGCTTCCCGCACAACGCCGAGAAGCTGGAGCTTGCGGGTCTCGGGACGACGATGGCGGCCGCCGGGCTCGCCGCAGCGATCGAGACGCTCCACCGGATCGGAGCCGCCGCGATCGCCCGGCGTTCCGCGGAGCTCGTCGAGCTCACCACTCTCGCGCTCGAGGAGGCCGGAGCCGAGGTCGTCACCCCGAGAGTCGGCCCCGCGTCGAGCATCGTCACGTTCCGTTCGGGCGCAGAGATACGAGTCCGAGCGTCGGCTCGTTGCACAGCTCTCGGCGGAGGGCATCCTCGCCTCGCTCCGCTTCACGACCGGCGTCGGCGGCATCCGCGTATCCCCGTACTTCTACAACGACGAAGGCGATATCGAACGTCTGGCTGCGGTCGTCCGGCGTGAGCTGACGCCGCGCAGCCGGCAATCGGGGAAGCGAGCACCGGCCGCGCGATTTCGCGCCTAGACGATCGCTGTGGTCGTAACCGGCGGGCGTCACGTCAGCATTAAATCCGACTAGGCGATCCTCGTAACAAGGCGTAGGATCTCGGCTTGGCTGGCTGGCTCTCCGGCGACGCTAAGCAAGCGACGACCGCCGGAGTCGAGACCGTAGGAGGTATCGAGGGATGAGTGACGTGAGGGTCGACCGCAGCACCCTGCCGATTCGGCGCCCGCCGTTCGGCGGAGGCTTGAAGAAGACGCTCGAGGGCTCGATGCCCGACTGGAATCAAGCGGCGAGTGTGTCGCCGCCCGAGGGGGCGCCAAACATCCTGCTCGTGCTGATCGACGACGCCGGCTTCGGCAACCCGAGCACGTTCGGCGGCCCGATCGATACGCCGAACTACACCCGCATCGCAGGAGAAGGTCTTCGCTTCAACCGCTTCCACGTGACCGCGGTCTGCTCCCCGACGCGGGCTGCGATGTTGACGGGTCGCAACCAACACCGGGTCGGGTTCGGGCTGGTCGCGGAGTTCTCGGGCCCTTTCCCCGGCTACAACGCGACCATCCCGCGCGACTGCGCGACGCTGCCTCGGATTCTGCAGGAGAACGGGTACATGACCTCTTGCATCGGCAAGTGGCACCTGACGCCGGACAGCCAGCAGGGCTCGAGCGGTCCGTTCAACCGGTGGCCCTCCGGGCTCGGGTTCGACTACTACTGGGGCTTCCTCGGGGGCGAGGCGGGGCAGTACGACCCGCTGATCGCCGAGAACCAGAAGATCCAGGGTGTCCCCGAGGGCGAAGATGGCAAGCCCTACTACTTCCCCGACGACATGCCGGTGAAGGCGGTCGATTGGCTGCACCGCGTGCGCGCAGAACGTCCCGACGCGCCCTGGTTCATGTACTTCTCGACCGGCTGTAGTCATGCGCCGCATCACGTTCCTGCCGAGTGGTCGGACCGGTACAAGGGGAAGTTCGACCGAGGTTGGGACGCGTTGAGAGAGGAGACGCTGGCGCGACAGAAGGAGCTCGGCGTGGTGCCCGCAGACACCGAGCTGTCTCAGAACGACGCATTCCCGAAGTGGGACTCCTTGAGCGAGACCGAGAGGCGTCTCTACGCGCGTCAGATGGAGACCTACGCCGGCTACTCCGAGAACGCGGACTGGAACGTCGGCCGTCTGCTCGCAGCGATCGAGGAGCTGGGCGAGCTCGACAACACGCTCGTGATCTGGATCTGGGGCGACAACGGTGCCAGCCTGGAGGGCACGCTGTCGGGCACCTTCAACGAGTTGACCACGCTGAACGGGATCCCGCTCACCACCGAGCAGCAGCTGGGGCTCGTGTTCAAGCACGGGGGGCTCGAGGCCTGGGGCGGCGAGCTCATGGCGCCGCACTATTCGGCGGCCTGGGCACGGGCGAGCAACTGTCCCTTCGACTGGGGCAAGCAGGTCGCGTCGCACCTCGGCGGCACGCGCAACCCGCTCATTGTCCGGTACCCCAAGGCGATCGTCGATCCCGGTGGCCTGCGCAGCCACTTCACGCACGTGATCGACATCGCCCCGACCGTGCTCGAGATCGCCGGAATCCCGGCACCGACGCACGTGGACGGGATCGAGCAAGAGCCGCTTCACGGAACGACTTTCGCCGACTCGCTCTCCGACGCGAATGCGCCCGAGCACCACACGCAGCAGTACTTCGAAGCGGTCGGAAACCGTGCGATGTACAAGGACGGCTGGTGGCTCGCGATGCGGCTGCCGCGCATCCCGTGGCTGCTCGACCCCGAGGCGCTGCGGCACTTCGGCCCCGGCTGGGATCCGGACGCTGATCCCGCCGAGCTCTACTACCTGCCGGACGACTTCGCGCAGGCAAGGGACCTCGCCCAGGAGAAGCCGGAGAAGGTCGAGGAGCTGCGGACACTCTTCTGGGAGGAGGCCGAGCGCTACCAGGTGCTGCCGATTCTCGGCGGGCTCTCGTCCTTCTACGGCATCGTGCCGCCCATCCCCGAGGCGGCGAGGTTCACCTATCGCGGCCGGATCGAGAATGTGGCGGCCGGGATGATCCCGCGCATCTACAACCACTCGTACACGATCAGCGCCGACCTCGTCGTGCCCGACGGCGGCGCAGAGGGCGTGATCGTGGCTGCGTTCGACCACCTCGGCGGTTTCACGCTCTATGTCAATGACGGGAAGCTGACGCACCACTACTCGATGCTCGGGGTGCTCGACTACACGCAGGTGGCGGGCACTCCACTCCCGGCGGGAGAGGTCAGCGTGGAGATGGTGTTCGCAGCAGACGAGCCGAAGCCGGCGACCGGCGGCACGGTCACCCTGCTCGTGAACGGCGAACCGGTCGCAACGGGGCGCATGGACCACACGGTGCCCGGGCGCTTCTCCGGCTACGCAGGGATGGACATCGGCTGCGACAACGGCCTCGTCGTCGACCTCAGCTACGCCAACAAGGCCCCGTTCCGGTTCACGGGCGAGATCAAGCAGGTCACCTTCGACATCGCCCCGCACCTGAGCGAAGAGGACGCTCAGGCACTCCACGAGCACGCGCAGCAAGCACTCGCCGCCCACGCCGCGAGCGCGTAGGAACCTCGACCGGCGTGGCGGGATCGGTCCCCGCCACGCCCCAGAAAGGGAGAGAGCATGAGCGACGACACGCTGGACGTACTGATCGCGGTCTACCTGATCCCCGACCTTGCCCAGCAGGACTTCGAAGCCTTCGTCGAGCTCGCGAAGGAGACGACGATCTCGACCGAAGGAGTCGTTCTCGTCACCAAGGACGCGGACGGCGAGGTTCACGTCAATGAGACCGGTGACCACCTCGGCCGAAAGGGGCTGAAAGCCGGCGGGGGAGTCGGTCTCGTCGTGGGCCTCTTCGCGCCGCCCCTGCTTGCAGCGACTGCCGTCGGCGCGGCCATCGGCGGGCTGGCGGGCACGTTCGCCCGCAAGCGTGTAGAGGCGGGGATCGGCGAGAAGATGGACGACGCGCTTCCCCCGGGCTCGGCAGGCATCATCGCCGTCTACGACCACAACCACGCCGAAACCGTCGACAAGACGCTCGCGAACGCGATCCGTAAGTCGACCGCCCAGATCGACAAGGCAAGCGCCAAGGAGCTCAAGGCAGGGCTCGAGGAAGCGGGGGCAGGCCTCGCAGGCTGAGGCCGCGCGGCGGACGGCGTCGCTGCTCCCCGTGCTCGTCCTCGACCGTGGATTCAGACCCTTCGTGCGGCCCCACGGGAGTCGCACGGGATGACGGTCAAGGTGAGGTCGAGGTTGCTCCTCCGACGGGTCTGACCCCGGCGCTGCTGATCAGGAAGCCCTTTCCGGACCGGAGCAGCGTGCAAGTGACGCCCGTCTGGTCTGAACCGCACCGGAACCGTCCCACGCTCACTTGTTTGCCGTAGGCGAGCGTGGGCGTGTTCTCACCCGGGTTGCCGAGGCAGCGCCTCGCCGCACCGGTGCCACTGCAGATGACGAGCTTTCCGTCGAGCCCCAGATGGACGCTGCTCGGCGGATTCCAGCTCTGGCAGTAGACCTGGGCGGGAGCACCGCTGCCTCCGTCGTCGATCTCGCACGAGAGATTGCGGCTCGGCGAGTAGAACGAGGCACCGGTCGTGGTGGCTGTCGCCGGGGTCGTTGTTGCCGTCGCGTTGCTCCCCGGTGTGCTCGTCGCAGCGGCAGCGAGCCCCCAGTAGCCACCGTGATCCGTGAGGCATAAGGGCTCACCAGCTGCGGCGGCGGCGACCGTCAGCGTGAAGCAGCGGTACACCTCACGGCCCTGGAACAGCCCGGGGCTCGACAGGGTGATCTTGGCCGGCTTGTTTATCCGCTTCCCCTGGGCCATGTTCGGGATGCCGTTGCTCGCACTGCTGATCCCCGTCGCGTGCGCAACGCTCGAGCCCCAGCCGGTCCACCGCAGATGCTCGATCACCGACGAGCCGTCCTCCGCCAACAAGATCAACGGGGGACGAATGAGTTCGGGTACCGCCGGGGGCTGGCCCGGAGCCTTGATCACCGCAACGACACTGCCCCAGAAGTAGATCGGCTGGGGAGTCGCTCCCTCAGCCACGACGGGCAGCGTCAGCCCGCCAACAGCCAGCGTTGCCGTCAGGATGAGCCGCTTCATCAGCACCCGTCAAAACCCGTCATCGCTCACGCTCCTCACCTGGTGCTGAGTTCACGGGGAAGGAGGGCTTGGCGTCGCAGAGGCCACAACAGGTGCGCCTGCCTAGGAGGCGGTATGCACGACTCGACCCGCCGAGGACACGAACCTACAGCCTTGCGCGGCACGAAGCAAGCACAGGAGCTCAAACCTTCTCACCGGCCAAGCGCTGAGCGCCGACGGGCGGAGGCTCGCGGTCGGCCGCCGATGGCGTGTCGGCGGCCGCAGACGCTGGCACCGCCGCACTGGTGATTTCGCGTGTTGCGACAGGCGGCGGCGCGGGATGCCCTCAGAAGCCGCCGGGCCCCTTGGAGACCGGGTCGTTGAGGCTGAGCACGAAGCTCGGGACCGGAATCGTATGGTCATCGCTCGTCGGCATGACGGCGGTGCCGATCGCGAAGTACTCGATCACGTGGCTGTCCCAACCGTGGCTTCCTTCGGTGAGCTGGACGCCGACGATGCCTTCGGACTGGAGCGTGACGGCCTCGTATTGCATCCGCTCCATCGCGAGCTCGCGCGCGTCGTAGAGCGCCTGGGTGAAGTTGGGCATCTCGGCGTTTCGGCCGATGCGCTTGAACCATCCGCCGAGGCCCTGGTGAGCGACGTGGTAGACGCAGGTACCCATCACGAGCCCCAAGGGCCTGTAGCCGGCGGAGAGAAGTGTGTAGAAGTCCTGGCCAGTGAGGTCGCTCGTGAACGGCCTGCCGTTGTTGGCGCGGTGGAGCACGCCGTCGCGGTGGCGCACGGCGGTGCCGACGGCGATGAACTCGGCCAGGTCGCCGCCCCACTCGTGCCGGCTGACGTCGAGACGCACGCCGACGACGCCGTCGGCTCCCAGTTGATCGGCCTCCTCCTCCATCCGGGTCATCGCGAGCTCACGGGCGTGGTACATCGCCTGGCTCAGCACGTCGAGCTCCTGGTTCTTGTTCCAGTTCCCGTACTGGAGGCCGACGTGGTAGATCGAGCTGCCGATCACCAGACCGAGCGGTTCGAACCCCGCCTCCTTGACGAGCAGGAACTCGTTGACCGAGAGATCGCTCGTGAAGAATCCGCTCCCCTTCATACGCTCCAAGCGCTCCAGGGCGTGCGCGGGGACCCCCGCTGTCGAGGTCGGGTCGTAAGGCTCCTGTTGCTCGGGGTCCGGGTCGTTCTGCTGCTCGGCATCTGTCATCTGCTCTCCTCGTTCAGCTGTAGGGCGATGTAGGTTCGAGGCGGCTCGGCGGGCTTCGCGATCTGGGCGATCGCGGTCCCGATCACATGCATCGTCACGATCAGGTCGAGGCGCTTGTAGCCCTGTTGCTCGAACTCGCGCGGATGCTGGCTCTGCTCGATCTGCACCCCGACGATCCCGGCTGCTTCGAGCTCGCGCGCCTGCCGCTCCACGTGGCGCATCGCGAGCTGCCTGGCCGCATACAGGCCCTCGGTGAGCTCGGTCAGCTCCTGGTTTTGCCGGCGCGAGCCGTAGCCCGACAGCGCCTGCATCGTCTGGGAGCCCCCAACGACGTAGCTGACGGTCGACCCGGCCGTGATCCCGACCGGCATCCAGCCGCTCGTGACCAGGCTCGCGAACTGCTGCCCCGACAGCGACGAAAGAAACACGCCCTCGCCGAGCTCGTAGCGCTCCGAGACGACAGCGGTGCCGACCGCCACGAACTCGATCAGCCCCTTCGCCCAGTCGTACTGCCCTCGCCTGATCTCGACGCCGAGCACCGCGTCCGCTCCCGCGAGCTGCGCCTCCTGGGCAAGCCGACTCAGCGCGAGCCTGCGCGCCTCGTTCCAGGCCTCGCTCTGCACGTCGAGCTCGTACGTCCCCCCGGCGGAGTAGCCGTAGCCCCAGTTGGAGCCCATCGGCATGTACTGGAAACCGACCGAGTAGAAGCAACTGCCCATCACCTGCGTCACAGGCCGGAAGCCCGCCCGGCGCACGAGCAGAAACTCGGCCGCCGTCAAGTCCGAGGTGAAGAAGCTGTTCCCGCTCTGGGCAAGCGCCGTCAGGCGATCCCTCGCTGTCGGTGGAATCCCGCCCGCCTCGATCGCTCGAATACCCTCCTCAGCCCGCCGAGAGGCATCCGCATCGGGGCGCCGAGAACGCAGCATCGGTCACCCAGGATACGCTCGAACACAGCTGCCGGCGTGCGTCCTCCCCACCCCGCTGACCCTGCACGATCATCGTCGGCACCCGGCGGCTGCTCGTCGACCACCTCGGCTACTCCGACGACGGAATCACGCACATGATCGCTCGCTTCGGCTACTTGGACTCGGCCGATGTTCCCGCCCGCCTGCGACCGAGAAGGGATGATTGAGAGAGTGAACGATGAACGTCCTCGTGAGCGATGAAAACGCTCGTCGACCAACTCGACCATCACGCCGGCCTCGGGCGGCCAATCGCGGTCCTGATCGTGATCGTTGTGCTCTTCCTGCTCGCGTGGCTCGTCAGCCGGATCGCCAGGCAGATCGCGACCTACATCGTCAACCGCAGCGAGCGCCGCCGCTCTGCCGCCGGCGCCGTCTCGGACACGGGCGTGATCAGCGGCATCCGTCAGCGCGAAACCGCGATCGCGCTGATCCAAACCAGTATCGGCTACCTCGCCTTCGCGTTCGCCTTCGTGCTCTCGCTCGCAACGATCGCGGGCGCACAACGGCTGCAGACCATCGTCGGCGCCTCCTTCCTCGCAATCGTCATCGCCTTCGCTGCACAACGATTCCTGACCGACGTGATCGCCGGCTTGCTGATGTTCTTCGAAGGATGGTTCCGGATCGGCGACACGATCGCGATCGACACCCTCCATGTCCAGGGCGTCGTCGAAGCCGTCTCGCTGCGCGCCCTCACCATCCGCAGCGTCACCGGCGAGACGATTCACGTCCCCAACTCCCAAGTCAACGCGCTCCGGGTGATCCCCCGCGGCTACCGCGACATCGAAATCGAGTTCTTCACCACCCAGCTCGAGCCCGGCGAAGAGCTCATCAAGCGCATCGCCGAGATCGTCCCCTTCGGTATGACCCGCTTCGTGCAGCGCCCCGAGCTCGTTGAAACCGAAACACTCGACGACAACCTCTACCGGATCAACGCCCACTGCGCCGTAGCAGTCGGACGCGAATGGCTCGCAAACGACCTCCTACCCACCCTGATCAAGGAACGCGCCCCCGAAGGGCTCCTCGTCCACGGCCCCATCATCATCTACCTCGACGAAAACGCCCAACGAAGCTTCTCCCGTGCGATCACGACCCGCAACAAACGCCCCGGGCCGTCCGCGAACCCGCCCGCACAACGCAAGAGATAACCGCTGGCGAGCAGCTCCAACCGAGAGTCCGGCAGAGTCATGCGACGCGACCCCGCCCGCGAATGACTCAAGCGCGCTGAGACCACCTGGAGCTCGCGATACACGCTGTCACGGTTGCCGGTGCTATCTGGCCCGTCCCATTGGTGGCGAAGCCGGCGTCTAGAATGGTCGGCGATGCCCAGCTACGCAGCCGACATCAAGCCGCTCTTCCGGGAGCGTGACCGCGACTCGATGCTCGGTCACTTCGACCTCTGGTCATACGAAGATGTCGTGCAGAACAAGGACGCGATCCTCGCTCGGCTGACCGACGGTGATATGCCCTGCGACGGCTCTTGGCCGGCCGAACAGATCGAGCTCTTCCGGGGCTGGGTCACGGCCGGCACCGCCCCGTAGCCACCCGACCGCATTGGCCGGTGAGACTCCGGGGCCGCAGGGCGAGCTCGAGGAAGTGGTGAGCGGCGGTGCGCGATGCGAAGACGCCCGTCATTCAGAGAGCACGGTTGGCTCGGCTTGGCTCCAGTAGTATCGCCCCGGAGATGAGGGTCGACCCGGCGCTGATCCGGCAAGGCGAGGCGTTCGATCCTTCTGCGCTGCCCGACTATGCGTCGAAGTCTTTCGCCGGGCTGGTGGCGGCTCTGACGGTAACGGGCGGCGGCGAGGTGCCCGAGCGCGAACGGGATCATCTCAGGGAGCTCGCGGGAGAAGCTATGGCGGGGCTCGTGGCCGCGGAGCGCGAGCTCGAAAGCGACAGTCCCCGACTCGTGCCTACCGCGGAGATGGCGGCCTGGGTACGTGAGACGCAGGCGGAGCTGGAAGCTGCCACGAACTAGACCTCGGCTACGCGTCTCCCGCCCTCTCCCCTCCGCTCGGCGCGCTCCGTACCGCCTGCCGCCGCCGAAGCGCGCGACAACGTGTCCAACCCGGCCTCAGGTTCGTACTAGGATCGGCTCGTGCCGGAATACAAGATCAATGTGATCGATCCGAGCAACGCTCTCAGTCCGAGCATCTCGTGGAAGCGGTATCGAACCGATCTTCCTCTCGAATACGGCAACGAGATCATCGTCGAGGCAGATCAAGCTCACTCCCCGGACGCTCCAAGGTCGCTTCGCGCACGGGTGACCTCGGTCGACAACGACGCCCTCTTCACCTCAACCGTAACGGTGGAACCGATCGGCGAGAACTAGAGCTTCGGTTCGCAGGGCCGACGACTTCCGTTCCGACCGGCGCGACCGTGGCAGAGTGCCGAACATGGCCAAGCAACCGGAGGGGGACCTGCTCGTTGTCTTCGGAATCACCGGGGATCTCGCGAAGGAGATGACCTTCCGCTCGCTCTACCGACTCGAACGGCGCGGGCTCATGCGCTGTGGGATCGTCGGGGTTGCCAGCGACGACTGGACGATCGCGCGGTTGCGCCGGCACATGCGCGACGCGATCAGGGCGAGCGGCGAAAAGGTCGATCGGAAGGTGTTCGATCGCCTGGCAGCGCGGGTTTCCTACCTGCAGGGCGACCTCGAAGACGCCGCCACCTACGCGCGGGTCGCCGTCGCGATCGGGAAAGCGACCGCTCCGGTCTTCTATCTCGAGATCCCGCCGACCCTCTTCGCCCCGGTCGTCGAACGCCTCGCTGCGGCCGGGCTCACGAGCAACGCGCGCGTCGTGATCGAGAAGCCCTTCGGGCACGATCTTGCATCCGCCAAAGCGCTCGCAGCCGACCTCCGTCGCTCGATCCGCGAGGACCGGATCTTCCGCGTCGACCACTTCCTCGGCAAGCTCGGCCTCGAGGAGTTCCTCTATCTCCGTTACGCAAACACGATGCTCGAGCCGATCTGGAACGGCAGCCACGTCTCGAGCGTGCAGATCACGATGGCCGAACGCTTCGGCGTCGCCGATCGCGGGCGCTTCTACGACAACGTCGGCGCGCTCCGAGATGTCGTCGTCAACCACCTGCTCCAACTGCTGGCGGCGGCGACGATGGAGGCACCGCCGACAGGTGAGGCGCTCGACGATGCGAGGCATGAGCTCCTGCGCTCCGTCGCCGACGCCGACGCCGCCCGTTACATCCGCGGTCAGTACAGCGGCTACCGGGCAACGCCCGGCGTCGCGTCGCGCTCCACGACCGAAACGTACGCGGCCCTCAGGCTCGGAATCGACAACGAGCGCTGGCACGGCGTGCCGTTCTACATCCGAGCCGGAAAGTGCCTCCCGACCACCCAGACCGAGGTTCGCCTGATCTTCCGCGATGCCTCACCGCTCGTCTTCCTCGGCAAACGCAGACAGCCGAGCGCAAACGAGCTCGTGATCAGAATCGACCCGAGAACCGGCGTCCGGATGATCATCGAGGCGCATCGCGCTGACGCGTCAGGCCCCGAGCCGATCACGCTCGACATGGAATTCGCCCAGCAGGGCGGCGAGGGCCCAACCCCTTACGAGACCCTCTTCGAGGCCGCACTCGCGGGTGATCGCACACTCTTCACCCAGCAAGCGACGGTCGAAGAAGCATGGCGGATCGTCCAGCCGCTCCTCGACGCCAGGCCGCGAGTCAAGCCCTACCGACAAGGAAGCTGGGGCCCAGCCGCAGCAACGAGGCTCATCGAAGACGGAACCTGGCGGACGCCCTGGCCCGTTTGACTGTCATCGCCGTCGCGTTTCTTGCCAGGCAGTCGACGGCATGACCCACCCCGCCCCGATAGCCGGACGGTAATCGCGCACCTCGAGCGCCAGAACTCGTGGGCGTAGGCCGTGGCGTCCTTCTTGTCGCGCTCGGCCTCGGGAAGCCGGGTTGGGCTCGCCGCTTGAACGGAAGCGCCTCTGGGTAGACGTAGCCATCAGCCCGGTGGTTCGGAGGCTGAGCCCGTTATGAGAGGAGAGAAATGTTTCATGGGATCAGGGACCTCCCGCGCCGTGTCTAAAGCGCGGCACAAAGGTCAGGCCGCGAGGTTCGTGGCCGTGAAGGCGGCGCGGAATCCGCGTCGCGCGCTCGCCGTCGCCGTCTACACGACCCGTTACCGTCGCGCGCTCATCACAGCCGCGGGGCTGAGCCGCGAGGCGTCGCGCGCCGCTGCGGCCGCCCGCCGGCCGGGGGTACGCAAGGAGGCCCAGGCTGCCTCGGTCAGCCTCGGCCAAGCTGTGGCGCGGGCGCGGAAAATCGGCATTGCGAGCGCGGTCACGGACGAGAAGTTCGCTGACCTGCTCATCAGGACGCTCGACCACGCCTCCAACTCCGTGGCCGAGCTCGAGGACCGGAAGCCAAGGCACCGCGCCCGCAGATTCGTCCTTGCAATCGGGCTCGTCGTCGCCGCAGTCGCCGGCCTGTGGGCGCTGACGACTGGTGGCAGGGGCCGAGCCTCGTAGGAAGCGGCGGAGGACACGCTCGAGGCGGCCGTCTGTCTTGTGACTAGGAGCCAGACGCCTGCTCGGCGCGAGTTGTGCCGACGAAGCGCTCCGCGACCGCGATCGCCTTCGGCGCTCGCTCCGCGTCTTGACGATCTCTGCCTCTTCACCACCTCCGGTACAGCCAGACAAGACAACGCGTTAAGGCATTTTGCAGCTGTTTTGAAGGCCTTGCGGGATTCGAACCCGGGCCGCCGCCGTGAGAGGGCGGAGAACGCCCCTTCGTTTGCAGGCATTTTCGGCCCACGCGAGCGGCACGGTCAACTCCTGATCGAGAGCCCCGGTCCGGAGCGTGTGTTCCGGGGAGATCCCTGACGGATCGTTCCGGATCCCGGCAGAGCGAGCTATCGGCTCACGGCTCACGGCTCCACGGCCGTCGCGGCACCGTCCTTCGTCGAGTCGCGAACGCGCCTCAGCGTCTTCATCACGTCGTCACGACCGCGGCCGAAGAGATCGTGGAGCCGCAGATACTCCGCGTAGAGCGTCTCATAGCCGTGCTGGCTCCGCTCGTCCGGGACGAACGTCTCGGTGGCCGGCACCGCCATCCGCTCCGACGCCTCCCCGATCGAGCGGTATGCGCCGCCGGCAACGGCGCCGAACATGGCCGCCCCGAGTGCGGGCGCGTTCTGCGATGCGGCCACTCCGATCGGCTGTCCCAGCACGTCGGCGTATATCTGCATCAGCAGCCGATTGCGATGAGGCAGGCCCCCACAGGCCACGATCCGGTCCACCGGCACGCCCGCGCTCTCGAAGGCGTCGACGATCACCCTCGTGCCGAAGGCGGTCGCCTCGAGCAGCGCGCGGTAGACCTCGTGCGGACGCGTCGACAGCGAGAGCCCGACGACAAGCCCGGTGAGATCGGCGTCCACGAGCACGGAGCGATTGCCGTTCCACCAGTCCAGCGCGAGCAGGCCGCTCTCCCCGACCTCGAGCGCCGCCGCCTGCTCTTCGAGAAGGCGATGCACGTCCAGACCGCGCGCCTTCGCGAGCTCGTGCACCTGCGGCGGCACGGAGTTCTCCACGAACCAGGCGAAGATGTCGCCGACGGCCGACTGGCCCGCCTCGTAACCGAAGAGGCCCGGCAGGACGCCGTCCTCGACGACGCCGCACATCCCGTCGACCGGGACGAGACGGTCGCCGAGGAGGATGTGGCAGTTGCTCGTCCCCATGATCACGACGAACTCGCCTGGTGCGATGCAGCCGACGGCGGGGGCGGACACGTGAGCGTCGACGTTCGCGACCGCCACCGGCGTGCCGGGCAGCAGCCCCGTCCATCCTGCCGCACGCTCGCACAGGCCGCCTGCGCGCCCGCCGATGGGATCGATGCGGCGCGACATCTTCTCGTCCACCACGTTGGCGAAGCGCGGGTCGAGCGCCGCGAAGTAGTCCTCCGACGGGAAGCCGTCCGCTTTCGACCAGATCGCCTTGTAGCCGGCGGTGGTGTTGTTACGCGTCTCGACTCCCGTGAGCTGCCACACGATCCAGTCGGCAGCCTCGATCAGCCGCCCGGCCCGCGCGTACACCTCGGGATCCTCGCGAAGGATCTGCAGCGACTTCGGGATGAACCACTCGGACGAGATCTTGCCGCCGTACCGCGATAGCCACGGCTCGCCCCGGCTCATCGCAACGGCGTTGACCTCGTCCGCCTCCGGCTGTGCGGCATGGTGCTTCCAGAGCTTCACCCAAGCGTGCGGACGGAGGCGGAGATCCGGCAGCTCGCACAGCGGCGTCCCGCCGGCCGTGGTCGGGAGCATCGTGCACGAGGTGAAGTCGATGCCCACCCCGACGACCTCCTCCGGCCGGATCCCGTCGAGGACCTTCGGCACGGTTTGCTTCAGCGCTCGCACGTAGTCGGCGGGGTCCTGCAAGGCCCACTCCGGCTCGAGCTCGACATGACCATGCGGCGCGGGCAGGCACTCGGTGATGACGCCGTGCTCATACTCGCTGACGGCGGTCGCCGCCTCACGGCCGTCGGCGACATCGACGAGGACCGCGCGGGCGGACTCGGTCCCGAAATCGATCCCGATGGCGTACCGGCCGCTCAGGGCGCGAGCCCCCTCAACTGGTCTGCCCGTAGTAGGCCTCAGGCCCGTGCTTGCGACGGAAATGCCGCCGGCGCAGTTGGTCGCCGATCGGAGGGATGTCGGCTCGCAACTGCCTGGTGCGCAGCGCCCCGGCCGCAACCTCCTCGAGCGCGATCGCGTTGTCGACCGCGTGCTCCACCGAGGCGCCCCACGTGAACGGACCGTGAGAGGCCACGAGCACGGCGGGCATATCGAGCGGCTCGTGCCCGCAGCGAGCGAAGGTCTCCACGATCACATCCCCCGTCGCCCGCTCGTACTCGCCCTCGACCTCCTCGGCGGTGAGTTGGCGCGTGACCGGGACGGTCCCGTAGAAATGGTCCGCGTGCGTCGTCCCGTAGCAAGGGATCTCCTCGCAGGCCTGCGCCCACGCGGTGGCGAACGACGAGTGGGTGTGGACGATGCCCCCGACGTCGTGCCAGGCGCGGTAGAGGACGAGATGGGTCGGCGTGTCCGACGAGGGCCGCATCCCGCCGTCCACGACCGCGCCGCTCTCGATGTCGACGACGGCGATCTCGGCCGCGCGTGAGCCGGTCGTAGGAGACGCCGCTCGGCTTGATCGCGAACACGCTCGCGTCGCGGTCGACGGCGCTTGCATTCCCGAAGGTGAGGACGACGAGCCCTGCGCGGCCGAGCGCCATGTTCGCCTCGAGGACGCTCTCGCGCAGCTCTGCGTGCTGCACTAGAGCCCTCCGGCGAGCCGGTAGTACGCCTGGTTCCAGCGGAGCTCGTTCGCGACATCGCGGATCCGGGTCGTGTCGTCGATCACGAGCAGCTCGATCCCGGCGATCTCGGCGAGGTCGCCGAACGCCTCGGTACCGATCGCCCGGCAGAGGACGCTGTGATGCGGACCGCCGGCGCGAAGCCACGCCTCGGTGGCGGTGGCGAAGTCGGGCTTCGGCTTCCACAGTGCCCGCGCCACCGGCAGGCGTGGGAGCTCCTCGTCCGGCGCCACGAGCTCGACCTCGTTCAGCACGAGCCGAAACCGGTCGCCGAGGTCGAGCATCCCGGCGATGACCGCCGGGCCGGGCGCCGCCGTGAAGACGAGCCGCACCGGGTCGGCCTTGCCGCCGATCGAGAGCGGGTGGATCTCGCACGAGGGCCGTTCCGCGGCGATCGACGAGCAGACCTCGAGCATGTGCGCGCCGAGGATCCTCGGGCCGGACGGCGCCAGGTCGTAGGTGTAGTCCTCCATGAACGACGTGCCGCCGTCCAGCCCCGCGCTCATCACCTTCGCGATGCGGACGAGTGCGGCCGTCTTCCAGTCGCCTTCGGCGGCGAACCCGTAGCCGTCCGCCATCAGACGCTGCGCCGCGATGCCGGGCAACTGCGTGAGGCGCCCGAGGTTCTCGAAGGTGTCGGTGAAAGCCCGGAACCCGCCCGCCTCGAGAAACCCGCGCAGTCCGGCCTCGATGCGCGCCGCATCCCGCAGCGACTCCCGGCGCGCGCCACCGGCGCGCAGAGCCGGAGCGAGCTCGTACGCCTCCTCGTACTCCGCGACGAGCCCGTCGGCCTCGGCGTCGGAAACGGCCGCGACCGCATCTGCGAGAACGTCCACGCCGTAGCCGTCGACGGCCACACCAAGCCGAATCTGCGCCTCGACCTTGTCGCCCTCGGTGACCGCAACCTCGCGCATGTTGTCGCCGAAGCGGACGACCCGGAGTGACTGAGCCTCGTGCCAGCCGGCGGCCGCACGCGCCCACACGCCCACGCGTGCGGCAACCTCCGGGTCGCGCCAGTGACCGACGACGGTCTTGCGGTGCAGGCGCATCCGCGTCTCGAGGAACGCGAACTCACGGTCCCCGTGCGCCGACTGGTTCAGGTTCATGAAGTCCATGTCGATCTCCGCCCACGGCAGGTCGCGGTTGAACTGCGTGTGGAGATGGAGCAGCGGCTTCTGCAGCGCGCTCAGCCCGGCGATCCACATCTTCGCCGGTGAGAAGGTATGCATCCACGCGATCACGCCGATGCATCTGCTCGCCGCGTTCGCGTCGAGCGCGGCACGCCGGATCAGGTCCGGGCCCGTGGCGACCTCTTTGTGCACCACGCGCACCGGAACTCCCGGCTGGGCGTCCAGGCCGGCGGCAACCTCTCGTGCATGCGCCTCGACCTGCCGGAGCGTTTCCGGCCCGTACAGCTCCTGACTGCCGGTCACGAACCAGACCTCGAGGTGTCCGAGCGTGTCAGGCAACATCGGTCGACACTCCCTCGATCTGGCTGCGGAAGCTCGAGATCATCAGCTCGGTGAGCTCCTCGAGCGACGTCTCCTGCACCGGCTGGTCGATCGTGATCCGACCGCCCTGCATCACGTTGATGCGATCACAGAGCTCGAAGAGGTGGGCGTAGTTGTGGTCGATGACGATGATCGAGACCCGCCCGCTCGAGGCCAGGTCCTTGACGAGATCGATGATAAGCCTCGACTCCCGGGCGCCCATGGCTGCGAGCGGCTCGTCGAGCAGCAGGATCTTCGGAGCCGCACGCACGGCCCGGGCGACGGCGATCGCCTGTCTCTGGCCACCGGAAAGCTGGTCGGCCTCGGCATCGATGCTCGGGACGTGCACATGGATCTCGTCGAGGTACTGGCGCGCGAGCCTTTTCATCGCGCGTTTGTCCAGGAAACGGAGCCGGCCCAGGGTCGTCAGCTCGTGGTTCAGGAAGAGGTTGAGGTAGACCGGGAGCTGCGGGATCAACGCGAGGTCCTGGTAGACGGTCTCGATCCCGTGTGAGCGGGCCGCCTCGACCGAGCCGAAGTGGACGCGCTCGCCGCCGACCCGCAGCTCGCCCCCATCCTGTGTGTAGAGGCCGCTCAGGATCTTGACGAGCGTGCTCTTGCCGGCTCCGTTGTCGCCGACGAGCCCGAGCACCTCGCCCTGACGGAGCTCGAGGTCGATGCCGCGGAGGACGACGAGGGCACCGAAGCGCTTGGTGAGGGCCCGCACCTCGAGCGCGAGCTCTCCCGACGGAGGCGCCGAGGACTTGGGATCGGTGGGCCGCTCGCTCATGCTCCCCTCGACCGGGCGATCAGCCGGTCGAACTGGACGTTCAGCGCCATCGCGAAGATGATCACCACGCCGACCCACACGTAGAAGTCGTTCGTGCTGACCCCGATCAGCGTGAGCCCGTCCTCGAGTATGCCGATCAGGATCGCGCCTATGAAGGCCCCGATGACGGTGCCGCGCCCGCCCGTGAGCGCGGTGCCCCCGATCACGCACGCGCCGACGGCGTAGAGGATGTAGTCGACCCCGAAGTTGCCGGGGTCGAGGCTGCCGTACTTGACCGCGTCGACGATCCCGACCAGGCCGGCGATGAACGAGCAGATGATGAAGCACAACACCTTCACGTGCCGGACCGGCACCCCGGCCTCCGCGGCGCCGAGCAGGTTGCCACCGGTGGCGATGATCCGGACGCCGAAGCGTGTGCGCGTGAGCATCACGTGAACGACGATCGTGATCGCGACCACCCAGAGGATCTCCGACCACAGCCAGACCCCCATCAGCTGGCTCGCGAAGCTGACGTGCCCCGAGGTGGACGACGACAACGGAATCGGCGTCGCCTGGGTCTGGTCCGAGTAGATGAGCACGAGCCCGAAGAGGATGAAGTTCATCGCCAGCGTGGTGACGAACGAGGGCACGTTCAGCCACACGGTGATCAGCCCGTTGCAAGCGCCGACCCCGCCGGCCACGATCAGCGCGATCAGGATCGCGAGCGGGATCGGGACGCCGAGGTTGTGCATCCAGTACATGACCCACGGCGCGAAGAGGAAGACCTGGCCCGCCGACAGGTCGATCTCGGCGAGCATGAGCAGCAGCACCTCTCCGACCGCGATGGCCGCGACCGGTCCCGCGTATCCCGCCGCCGAGCTGAGGCTGAGCGAGTCGGTGAAGGTCGACCCGGCCCTGATCGTGAAGTAGCAGAACAGGCCGATCGTGATCACGATCGGCGTCAGCTCGCGCTGATAGAGGAATGCGTGCAGGATCCTCCGGCCGAGCGACCGTGGTTGCTGCTGCCCCGGCGGGTTGGCCGCCGGGGCAGCGGTCGTGGTTGGAGCGCCCGATTGCACGCTCGCGACGACTAGTGCGGGATCGAGGACGGCGGCGTCAACGTCTGCTGCTTCGAGTTCGTCCCCTCGAACCTGTTCTGGGCCAGGTAGGGCGCGACGGTCCCCTTGACGACGATGCCGAGCCCCGTGTCGGTGTTGGTCGGCTTCATCAGGCCGCCCGAGACGTTGAACAGGTAGAGCTGCATGATCGTGTCGAAGCCTTGCAGGTAGGCCTGCTGGTCGATGGTGAAGGTCAGGTTGCCGGCATCGATGCCCTGCACGACCGGAGTCCCGACGTCCCAGCCCGCGGCGCCGACCTTTCCTTTCAGGTTGTTCTTCTGGACGAGCTGCGCGAGGGCGTCGCTGTCCCCGCTGTCCACGGCGAACATGAACTTCACGTCCTTGTGGCCCGCATACCAGGCGGAGATCTTGTTGTACTCCGGCGACCCCTCGGTTGCCGACGTGCCGACCTCCACGAAGTTGACGCCGGCCTTCGTCAGGACCGGCTTCGCCCCGTCGATCCGCGGCTGAATGTTCCCGGTTCCCGGCGTAGCGATGATCCCGGCGACGAGATCGCCCTTCTTGACGCCGGTCCTGAGGATCTGGTTCGCGACCGCGGCTCCTGCCGTCAGGTTGTTCTGGCCGACGTAGGCCTGCCGGTTGTTCGGGACGCCCGCCGAGACATCGGCGTTGTAGGCGATCACGGGGATGCCGTGGTCGAGCGCCGTGTCGACGGGCTTGTTGAACGCGGTGTTGTCGATGAGACAGCATCCGATGCCGTTCGCCTTTCCGGCAATCGCGGTGTTGAAGGACGCGACCATCTGATTGACAATCGAGGTCGCCGAGCCGGTCCACTGATACGAGCAGCCCGTCAAGGCGCATGCATCCTGAATTCCGTAGATCGTCGCGGTGAAGAACGAGTTCGTTGTCACGTGATTGACCATCACGAACTTGTACTTGGGGTGGCTGGCGAAGAACGCGTTGTCGCTGTTGCGCTTGTAGGTCGCCGCGCTCGCTCCCTGCTCGCTCAGGATCTCGGCCACCCCGGCGTACAGCGGGATAGCCGCAGCCGCCAGGCCTGCGCGGCGGAGGAAGCGCCCCCGCGAGAACTCGCGCTGTTCCTTGCTGACGTCGTCGTGCCCGTCTGCTGCCATCTCTCCTCCTTCTCGTCACTCGGTCCCGATCGAACCAGCGTGCTGTCCCCGGAGAGACGGCCTCGGTCGGCACTTTCCAGATCAGCAGTTCGACGATCGTATATAACAGGTCTCGATAGATTTCACAAGCGTCATGGGCGAAGCTCCGGCGATCCTGGCACCCGGCCGCGTCAACCTGGTCGGGGAACACACGGATTACTCCGGCGGGCTTGTCCTCCCGGTGGCAGTCGATCGCGGCGTCACGGTGAGCTGGCAACCGGATGCCCACGCCATCCGGCTCCGGTCGGCCGCGTTCCCGGAGACGGTGGTCGAGCTTGCGCCCGACGGGACGCCGCCGCCCGGGCTCACGGGCTGGGGCCGCTACGCGGCCGCGGTCGCTGCGCTGCTGACCGAGCGCGGGCGACCGGCGGCCGGGCTCGACGCACGGGTGTCCTCGACGCTGCCGATCGGCGCCGGGCTGTCGTCCTCGGCGGCACTGACCGTCGCGATCGGGCTCGCGCTCTGCCGGGCGGCGGGCTTCGAGCTCTCGCGCCTCCAGCTTGCTCACGTGGCACGCGACGCAGAGTTCCGGGCCGTCGGCGTGCCCGTCGGCCTCATGGACCCGGCGGTGTGCCTGCTCGCTCAGCGCGGCAGCGCGCTCCTGCTCGACTGCGCCACCGAGGAGCATCGGGTCGTCCCCATCCCTGAGGACATCGCCATCGTCGTCCTCGACTCCGGGGTCCGCCACCAGCTCGAGCATTCCGGCTACGCGACCCGCCGCGCCGAGCTGGAGCGCGCACTCCCGGCCCTCGGAGGGGCACGTCCGTCGGAGGTCACGGTGGAGGAGGCGGAGGCCGCGGCGCGGGCCGCCGGCGTCGACGAGATCGCGCTTTGCCGGCTGCGTCACGTCGTCTCCGAGAACGAGCGCGTGCGGGCATGCGTGCGACTGCTCGAGTCGCCGGGTGGGCTTGACCGACGCGCGCTCGGCTCACTGTTCCGCGACGGCCACGCGAGCCTTCGCGACGATTTCCAGGTCTCCACCCCCGAGATCGACCTCCTCGTCGAACTGGCCTACGATCATGGCGCGCTCGCGGCGCGCATGACCGGCGGCGGCTTCGGCGGGTCGGTTGTCGCGCTCGCCGACGCCCGCGAGGCCGAGGCCTTTACGGCGGAGGTGACGGAGGCGTACGTCGCGAGCACCGGGTGCGCCGGAACCGGCTACCTCTGCGAGACGGCCGACGCCGCGAACTAGCCGGCTACCAGCGTTGGTGCACCTGCGGTGCGATGCGCCGCCGGTAGACCTCCGCGATCGCGTCGCGCGTCGCGGGCGGCAGCGGCGGCAGCTCGGCCGCGGCGGCATTCGCGCGCGCCTGCTCCGGCGTCTTCGCTCCCGGGATCGCCGTCGAGACGGCGTCGAAGTCGAGGATCCAGCGCAAGGCGAGCTGCGCGAGCGTCGCCGCCTCCGGCACGAGCGGGCGAAGCTCCTCCACAGCCTCGAGCCCGATCTCGAAGTCGACCCCCGAGAAGGTCTCGCCGACGTCGAAGCTCTCGCCGTGACGATTGTAGGCCCGGTGGTCGTCGCCTGGAGAAGCTCGAGCCGTGCCCGAACTTCCCCGTCAGCAGGCCGGATGCGAGCGGGACGCGCGCGATCACGCCCACGTCACGCTCCGCCGCCTGCCGAAGAAAGAGCTCGGCAGGTCGCTGCCGGAACATGTTGAAGATGATTTGGACCGTGGCCACGCCCGGGTATTCGATCGCCTTTAGGGCCTCCTCCACCTTCTCGACGCTGACCCCGTACGCGCCGACGAAGCCCTCGTCGACCAGACGGTCGCAGGCATCGAACACCGACGGCGTGTAGTACGTCTCCCACGGGAGGCAGTGGAGCTGCACGAGATCGACCGTCTCGACGCCGAGGTTCTCACGCGACCGCTCGATCCAGCTCCGGAAGTTGTCGTACGTGTAGAGGGAGAGGTCGAGCGGCACCCGGCGCCCGAACTTCGTCGCCACGACGAGCTGCTCGGGCCGCTCGCGCAGAAGCCGCCCGACGAGGCGCTCGGAGCGGCCGTCGCCGTACACGTCGGCGGTGTCGACGAAGGTCACGCCCGCGTCGACGGCGGCGTGGAGCGCCGCCAGCGACTCGTCATCGTCGACCGCGCCCCAGTCGGCGCCGATGCCCCAGGCTCCGAAGCCGATCTCGGAGACGGAGTATCCGGTCTTCCCGAGCCTTCTCGTGTTGGCCGCGTCCGTAGCCGGATGTGCGCTTGTCGGATCTTTCCATTATCGTCGAAGACCACGATACTACGATCGATTCCGAAGCAATGAGGTCACTGCCCAGACACGTGCTCGTCCATTCCGACGGCAGACGGCTGCTCGTCTACGGGAAGCTGTGCGGGACGCTCGCAGAGGAGGGCCCGGGCGCGGCGGGCGACGCCGCCGAGATCCACAAGCGCCTCGACGTGTTCACGGAGGCGTGGGTCGGGATCGCGCCGGCGCGGAACACCCGGCCGCTCGACTCGCAGGCGAAGAGCGCGGCCCCGGAGCGGTGCCCTTTCTGTCCCGGCGGAGTCGAGGTCCCATTCTCGTACGAAGCGGCCGTCTTCGACAACCGGTTCCCCTCGTTCCGGCGTGACCCGCCGCCGGCGCCTCCCCTGGACGGCCCCACCGGACCGGCCGGGGGGCGCTGCGAGGTCGTTCTCTACACCGACCGGCATGAGGCCTCGTTCGGCGAGCTCTCGCCGAACGAGCTCGCCCGTGTCGTCGCGATCTGGGTCGACCGCGGACGCGCGCTCTGGAGCGATCCCGCGCACGACTACGTCTGCGTCTTCGAGAATCGCGGCGCCGAGGTCGGAGCCACGATCGCCCATCCGCACGGGCAGATCTACGCGCTTGATCACGTCCCGCCGGTGACGGTGGCGAAGACCGAGGCCCACCGCCGCCATCGACGGCGCGAGGGACACTGTCTCTCGTGCGAGGCGACGCAAGTCGACGACCGTTCTGGTCGCGTCGTCTGCGCGAACGAGAGCTTCGTCGTCGCCGTCCCGTTTGCCGCGAGGTGGCCCTTCGAGGTGGCGGTCCGGGCTCGCCGGCACGGGCTAGGGCGCCTGGCAGACCTCGTCCCCGAGGAGCAGCGCGATCTCGCCCTCGCCCTGCGCGACGTCACGCGCCGGTACGACGCGCTCTTCGACTTCCCGCTGCCGTACATGATGGTCGCGCAGGAGGCGCCCCGCGACGCGCCCGACTGGCATCTCGCATTCGAGCTGTACCCGGTGCATCGCGCGCCCGGATTGACGAAGATCCGGGCCGGCGTGGAAACGGGGCTCGGACTCTTCCTCAACGACGTCGCACCTGAGGACTCGGCGCGGCGGCTCGCTGTGCTCGAGGTTCCCGCCGAGCCGATCGAGCTCGATTCGCTCTTCGCGGTTACGCATGCCGATGCGGCGATGCTCTCGTGACCCCTGAGGCGAGAGAGCTGCACGTCCCCGCCTCGCTGCGGCGCGAGCGCATGCTCGCGGACATCAAGGAGCGGGAGTTCGTGCGCGTCGGCGAGCTGAGCAGCCGTTTCGGGGTCTCGCCGGTAACGGTTCGCGGGGACCTCGACTCGCTCGCCGCCAGGGGTAAGGTGCACCGGGTCCGCGGCGGCGCGATCCCCCGCTCGATCCCGCGCCAGGAGCAGCCGTTCGAGGACAGCATCTCGAGCTTCGCGGCGGAGAAGGTGGCGATCGCCCAGGCCGCGGCCGCGTTGCTCGAGGACGGCGAGACGGTGCTCCTCGACGTCGGGACGACGGCCGCAGCGGCGGCGCGCGCGATCGCGGCGCGGGACGAGCTCAGCGACGTGGTCGTCTTCACGAACGGGCTCAAGACCGCGCTCGAGCTCGAGCCGGCGATTCCGCAGATCACGGTGGTGGTGCTGGGCGGAACGCTGCGACCCCTGCAGCACTCTCTCGTCGATCCCCTCGCGACGCTCATTCTCGACCAGATCTCGGTCAAGACGGTCCTGCTCGGCTGCAACGGCATCGATCCGATCGGAGGCATCACGAACATCAACCTGCCCGAGGCCGCGCTGAAGCAGCGGATGCTGGCTGTAGCGACGCGGAGGGTCGTGCTCGCGGACGGGAGCAAGCTCGGCCGCGTCGAGGTCGCACGGCTATGCGACGTCGCCGACATCGACCTGGTGATCACCGGCCCGTCGGCCGACCCGGCAGTGGTCGCGGCGCTTCGGGAACGCGACTGCGAGGTTCACGTTGCGCGCTAGACGACGCGCGTTCCGAAGGACGACGCTCCTCCCGACGTTCCGACGACCATCGCCACGCCCAGCCTCTTCGAGAGCCGGCGGACGACCGGCTCCGCCTCCTCGCGCCCGAGGACGACGACGGTCCCTCCGCAGCCGCCACCGCTCGCCCGCGCGCCCACGAGACCCCGCTCCCAACCGGCGCTCCGCACGGCAGCGACGATGCGGTCGGTCGCCGGCGCCCCGAGCCCGCAGCGCGAGTAGCCGGCATGGGACGCCGCCATCAGGTCACCGAGAACGCGCGCGCGACGTTTCGTGACGGGCTCCCCGAGCACCTCCAGGAACCTCTCGACGCGACCCTGCTCCTCGACCGGGTGGAGCGTGGCAGCCCGGACCGGGTACTCGACATCGGGCTCGATCGTGCTCATCTCGTCCTCGACCCCGTCTCGGAGACGCAGGAACTCGGCGCCCGTCATGCGCTCGGGAAGCCGCGCCGCCACCACGTCCTCGGGCCGAAGCGCGGTCAGGTAGTCGGCATCGACCTCCAGCAGGGCCTTCCCCATGAACATGGCGCAACGGGTCCGACCGTAGGGTGCGTCGCGGACCGCGTGCCGCGCGCCCGAGTCGATACCCCAGACGGTGAGCCCAGCGGGCAGCGCGAAGGAGCCGACGACCTCGGCCGGCCGGCAGATCAAGGCCATGACGTGCGCCTCCTCGCCGTAGGTTGCCGTCATCTGGTCCATCGATCCGCACGGGGCGCGCGCGACGAGCTGCTCCGCGCGGTGTCCGAGCAGCGCCAGGCGGCGCGGCTCGAGCCGATGGCCGAGCGCCCCGGCCGTCGCCTGGGCGACGGCGATCTCGACAGCGGCCGAGGAACCGAGACCCTTGCCCTCCGGCACCGACGAGGACACGAGGAGCCGCAGCCCCGTGATCGAGAGCCGCTCATCTCTTGCCAGTAGCGCGACTGGTCCCAGCACGTATGCGGCCCACGAATCCGCTCCGACGAAGCGGTCGGCCAACTCGTCGAGCGGCGCCTCCATGAGATCGGCCACCGAGAGGTCGAAGCGCCGGCTGCCGCTGACCGCAATCACCCGGGCGTCGGCGACGACCTGTGCCGCCGCCAGCACGGCCTTCCCGATCGGGAAGCCAAGGACGAGGCCCCCGGCATAGTCGGCGATACCGCCGAAGACGTCGAGGCGTCCTGGCGCCCGGGCGACAACGACCGGTTCCTCGGGGACGAACTGCGGGTGACCCCGTGCCCGGGCGCAGAACGTGTCGGCGTCGGGGAACACGCCGCCGGAGGTGTCGTGCCGCAGCGCCGCACCCGTTGTGGTCACGCTCATTGCGAGCGAGTATCCCAGGCTCGACCCATCCCGTCCGCGTGTCATGGAGCACCTACCCTTGCACCCCCGCGAGCGAGACAGGTCGTGGGACCGGCTTCACGGCACGGGTTTCGACAACACTCGAGGGCTCGTTCATCGCTACCGTAGGCGCCGTGGGCTGCCGCACCGCAGGCGTTGTCTCTACCGGACGCCACGTTCCGCCGCGGGGACTCGACGCCGAGTTTCGACACCTTGCCCGTGCGCGTTCGCACGATGGCGGCGCCAGGCCGATGACCGAGCGTTTCTCGACCACGGTCGAGCTCGCCGATTCGTGACGATGCCGATCGTCGCGCTGCTCGGCACGTTCGACACCAAGGGACGCGAGTACGCGTTCCTGCGCGACCGGGTGCAAGAGCACGGCGTCGAGACGCTACTGATCGACGCCGGAATCAACGAGCCTGTCGGTGTCGAGCCCGACGTCCCCCGGTCCGAGGTGGCGGCCGCGGGCGGCGCCAAGGTCGCTCAGCTCGCAGACGCCGGCGACCGCGGCGCCGCCGTCGACGCGATGGCGCGCGGCGCAGGCGTCCTCGTCGCGAGCCTCTACAGGGAGGGTCGTCTCGATGCCATCGTCGGCCTCGGCGGCTCGGGCGGGTCTGCGATCGCGACGACGGCGATGCGCGCGCTGCCCGTCGGTGTCCCGAAGCTGATGGTTTCGACGCTCGCCTCCGGTGACACGCGCCCCTACGTCGGGGCGGTCGACGTCACGATGATGCACTCGGTTGTCGACATCTCGGGCGTCAATTCGATCTCGGCCCAGATCATGACCAACGCCGCTGCGGCAATCGCGGGCATGGCCCGCGCGACGCCGCCCAGGATCGAGCACGGGACGCTCGTCGCCGCCACGATGTTCGGCGTCACGACTCCATGCGTTACGCGCGCGCGGGAGCGGCTCGAGGCGCTCGGATACGAGGTGCTCGTCTTCCACGCCACTGGAACCGGCGGCCGGGCGATGGAAGCGCTCGTCGCGGGAGGGTTCTTTGCCGGTGTGCTCGACGTGACGACCACCGAGCTTGCCGACGAGCTCGTCGGGGGCGTGCTCTCCGCCGGGCCCGACAGGCTCGAGGCGGCCGGCCGCCACGGCATAGCGCAGGTCGTGTCCCTCGGCGCGCTCGACATGGTCAACTTCGGCCCCCGCGAGACGGTACCGCCGCAGTTCGAGCATCGGAACCTCTATGTCCACAACCCGACCGTGACGCTGATGCGCACAACCGCCGAGGAGTGCGCCGAGCTCGGGCGCACGATCGGAAAGAAGCTGACCGCCGCGACGGGGCCGGTGGCCGTCTTCGTCCCACTGCGCGGGGTATCGATGATCGACGTCGACG
The DNA here is from genome assembly GCA_963743675.1 of uncultured Actinomycetota bacterium. Taxonomy (GTDB): domain Bacteria; phylum Actinomycetota; class Thermoleophilia; order Gaiellales; family Gaiellaceae; genus PALSA-600. The sequence goes on along the minus strand of CAVURE010000016.1, from coordinate 378,455 downwards.
GGCAGCCGTTCCGGGACGCCGAAGCCGACGCGGCGCTGTTCGGCGGGCTGCGCGATAGCCTCGATCCCCGTATCGAGGTGCACGAGCTCGACCTCGACGTCAACGACGACAGGTTCTCCGACGCGATGGCCGACCGACTCCACGAGCTGATCGAAGCGGGCCGATGAGACGCGCCGAGGCCCTCGCGCGCCTGCGCGCCCAGGTGAGCGCCGGGAAGCCGATCATCGGCGCCGGGGCGGGGACCGGCCTTTCGGCGAAATGCGCCGAAGCAGGCGGCGCCGACCTGATCATCATCTACAACTCGGGGCGCTACCGGATGGCCGGTCGAGGCTCGCTCGCGGGGCTTCTGCCCTACGGCGATGCGAACGCGATCGTGGTCGAGATGTCGCGCGAGGTGTTGCCGATCGTGCGGGACACGCCGGTGCTCGCCGGGGTGTGCGGGACCGATCCATTCCGCCAGATGCCGGTCTTCCTCGAGGAGATCGAGCGGATCGGCTTCAGCGGCGTGCAGAACTTCCCGACCGTCGGGCTGTTCGACGGCACGTTCCGCCAGAACCTCGAGGAGACGGGGATGGGTTACGGGCTCGAGGTCGAGATGATCAGGGCCGCCCGCGAACGCGACCTGTTGACGGCGCCCTACGTCTTCTCCGTCGATGACGCAGCGGCCATGGCGGAGGCCGGCGCGGACGTGCTCGTACCGCACATGGGGCTGACGACCGGCGGGGCGATCGGGGCCGAGACGACGAAGACCCTCGAAGAGTGCGTCCCGCTGATCCAGGCGATGCACGATGCCGCGACGCGCGGTCAACCCGGAGATCCTCGTCCTCTGCCACGGCGGGCCGATCTCCCAGCCGGACGACGCCGCGTACGTCCTCGAGCAGACCGATGGCGTGGTCGGGTTCTTCGGCGCGTCGCGCGATGGAGCGGCTGCCGACCGAGGCGGCGATCACCGAGAACGACGCGCCGCTTCAAAGCGATTGCGACCGGAAAGGGGAAGGTATGAGCGCGTTCGTCAGGCAGTCCGAGATCCGCAACGAGGATTTCGGCTGGGGCGTGATCGGCTGGCGGTGCACGCCGGCAGGCACCGGCGCGAAGCATCTCGTCGTGCTCGACGTGTCGCTCGAGCCCGGACACTCGCACGACTTCCACCGGCATCCGGGCCAGGAGGAGATGATCGTCGTCAAGTCCGGCGAGGTCGAGCAGTGGCTCGACCAGGAGGCGGCGACGCTCGGGCCGGGCGACTCGGTCTTCATCGGCGCCGACGTGGTGCACGCCACGTTCAACGACGGGGACGAGACGGCGCACCTGCAGGTCGTGCTCGGTCCGGCCATCGACAGCGACATCGGCTACGGGCTCGTCGACGTCTCCGGCGAAGCGCCGTGGTCATCGCTTCGGGCGCCCGGCTGAGGGCCCGTTCAGAACGCCTTCCCGTCCACGTCCGCTTGACCGTGCTCCACCAGCCAGCGCAGCGACTCCCGCAAGGCCTCCAGCGAGGAGTACCGCGGGGCGTACCCCAGGATCGAACGGGAGCGCTCGATGCCGGCTGTGATGCTGCGGTCGATGTGATCCAGCGTCGCCGCGGCGTGCTCTGAACCCACCCGTCGCTCGAACTCGTTCCAGTCGACCAGGTCGAGCACAGCCTCGCGACCGAACCACGCGGCGACCCCCGCGGCGAGCCCGCGGCAGGTCATTGCCTGCCCGGCCACCACATGGAAGCTTGCTCCGATGGCCGCCGGCCGGGTGAGCGCCCTCTCGAATGCCTGGGCCACGTCGTCGGCATGCACGTGGTTCAGCACGCCCAGACCGAGAGCCGGCAGGGCAACGGCCTCACCGACCGCCAGTCGCCGCCATACGCCGGCGTCGAGGTTGCCCGCCGGTGTGATCACGGGCCAGCCGGGCCCGCAGATGTGACCGGGATGCAGGACCACGCTGGGTACGCCGCCGGCAAGCGTCTCACGATGCAGAAGCGCCTCGATCGCCACCTTGTTGACGCCGTAGTCACCGTAGCCGGTGCGCGGCTCGTCCTCCGTCACGGGCACGCGAGCCGTCCGTCCGTGTACCCAGATGGTGCCGCAGTGGAGCAGCAGCGGTCGCGTCGGCCGGAGCGCCTCGACGAGGTGCCGGGCGGATGCGGGCGTGAAGCAGATCAGGTCGACGACGACGTCCGGTCGGAGATCGGCGATCCGGCCCCCGAAGGTGCCGGCGGCTTCCTCAGCGGCCCGGTCGGCGTTCACCTGCTGGACGGATCGCCACTCCACGGCCTCGTGGTACGGCTTCCGTTCTCCGCGGCTGACCGCGATCACCTCATACCCGGCGCGAACGAGCCGGGGCACCAGGTACGTGCCGATGTGCCCCGTCCCCCCGATCACCACCACGCGCCTCACGTCGGCAGGCTAACCACCTCTCAGCTCTGGCCTGCCTGCACGGGCACGGCGGGCGCGCCCTCGGCTGCTCCGATCGACGTCGCCGGTGTCGGCGTCGAAGAAGTGCAGGCGATCGACGTCGACGGCGAGCGTGAGCTGATCGCCGTCGGCGATCCGGACACGCGGATCGACGCGCGCGACGCCCTCGGTCGCCGACGCTCCGGCGATGTCTCCGGAAGCGGTTGCGTCTGCGGTGAAGACGCCGCCATGGTTGCGGACCGTCCTCGCGTCGGTCGAGAAGTGGACGAGCGACTCGTTGCCGAGCGACTCGACGAGCTCCGCCCGCACGGCGAGCGTCCGCTCGCGAGCGGCTTCTGCCGTCGTCCGGCGGAGCCACCGTCAGGCACTCGGGGCGGATACCGACCACGAGCCTGCGGCCGTCGGCGCCGGCGAGTGCCGAGCGGCGCCGTCCGAGGTCGGCCGGGAAGTGCGAGCCGCTGCGACCCGAGCGAGAGGACGAGCCGATCCGCCGGCCCCGAGACCGTCGCCTCGTAGAGGTTCATCGCCGGCGAGCCGATGAACGAGGCGACGAAGAGGTTCGCCGGCTGCTCGTACAGGTCGTGCGGGGCGGCGACCTGCTGGAGGGTGCCGCCGCGGAGGACCGCGACCCGGTCTCCCATCGTCATCGCCTCCGTCTGGTCGTGGGTGACGTAGAGCGTCGCCACGCCGAGCCGTCGCTGGATCCGCAGCACCTCGCTGCGCATCTGGACGCGCAGGTTGGCGTCGAGGTTCGAGAGCGGCTCGTCCATGAGGAACACGGCCGGCTCGCGCACGAGCGCCCGCCCCATGGCGACGCGCTGGCGCTGACCGCCCGAGAGCTGGCGAGGCTTCCGGAGCGCCACCTCCGAGAGCCCGAGCACCTCGGCCGCCTTGCGCGCCTTCTGCTCGCGCTCCTGCTTCGCCACGCCTCGCACCCTGAGGGAGAACGCGATGTTCTCGAGCACGTTCATGTGCGGATAGAGGGCGTAGTTCTGGAAGACCATCGCCACGTCCCGCTCCTTGGGCGAGAGGTCGTTGACGACCTTGCCGTCGAGGCGGATCGTCCCCGAGGTCACCTCCTCGAGCCCGGCCACCATCCGGAGCGCCGTCGTCTTGCCGCAGCCCGACGGGCCGACGAGGACGACGAACTCTCCCTCGTCGACGAAGAGGTCGAGCTGGCGCACGGCTTCGACGCCGTTCGTCGAACACCTTCGTCAGCTGCTCGAGCGACAGGGTCGCCATGGCCGCCTCCTCGCTCCTAGCCCGCCGCGGGGATCCAGACCCGCATCCCGCCCGCGTCCCGGTTCGCCCACGCGAAGTAGGGAACGGCGAGCAGCTCGCGCCGGAGCTGCCGACGTCGCGGGCAGCTCGTCGGAGTCGCGATACTCGGTCTCGGCGCCAGCCGTCCGAGGTCGCGGACGACGCCCGCGAGCGAGACGCCGGGCAGGCCGCCGAGCTGCGCGACCGGGCCGCCGTCGACGGGCTCGGCCGCAGCGTCGAGAGCGACGTCGGCCAGATCCGACGCCGGCCGGAAGATCGTGCTGCTCGACGCAGTAGACGATCGGGCCGCGCTCGAGCGCGACGACACCCGCGAACGGCGTCGATGCGCGGATTCGGGCGCGGTCAGCCTCGGCGAGACGTCGAGCTCCAGGACGACGCGGTCGCCGGCGCGCCAGCGCCGGGTCAGCGTCGGCGTACTCGCCGGCCGCGACCGGCTCGCCGTCGACGGTCGCGGCTCGCGCCCACGCCGGGATCCGGAGCGACAGCGTCCACTCGGCATCGGTGCTCGAGACGACCTCGACCGCGACCGAGCCCGACCACGGATAGCTCGGTCTCGACGGTGAGCTCGACCGGGCCGGCGCCGGGCACGACGGTGCGGATCGTCGACGACGCGTACTGATGCAGCTGGACGCCCGCGTCCGTCACGGTGGCGAGGTAGTGGTGCAGCGACGCGAGCAGCCGCATGATGTTGGGCGGGCAGCACGCGACCGGGTTCCAGCGGTGGCGTCGCTCGCCGTTCCGCGACTGCAGCGGGTTCGAGTAGAAGAACGACTCGCCGTCGAGCGAGAGCCCGGAGAGGAAGCCGTTGTAGAGCGTTCGCTCGAGAAGGTCGGCGAAGCGGCTCTCGCCGGTGACGAGCAGCATGCGCCAGTTCCACATGATGCTGGCGATCGCCGCGCACGTCTCGCAATAGGCGCGGTCGGGAGGCAGCTCGTAGGGATCGCCGATCGCCTCGCCGTAGTGGCGAGAGCCGACGCCGCCGGTCAGGTAGGTCTTCGCCGCGGTCAGGTCGTCCCACTGGCGGAGCATCGAGGCGAGCAGCGCCTCGTCGCCGGTCTCGGCGTAGATGTCGGTGACCCCGGCGGCGAGGTAGAGGGCGCGCACGGCGTGGCCGACGATCGAGCTGGCGTCGCGAACCGGCTCGGCGTCCTGGTAGTAGTCGAGGTCGAAGCGGCCGTCGGCGAACATGCCGTAGCCCGCGCCGCGCGGTGAGCGTGTCCGCCAGCTGCAGGTAGCGCCTCGCCCGTCTGCCGGTACAGCTCGACGAGCGCGAGCTCGACCTCGGGATGTCCGTCGGTACCGGTCTCGGTGCCTGTGCTGAACACCTGGTCGATCAGGTCGGCGAAGCGACGGGCGACCGTGAGGAGGGTCGTGTCTCCCGTCGTTCGCGCCGAACGCGACACCCGCCTGGAAGAGGTGGCCGGCGCAGTAGAGCTCGTGGCCCATCTCGAGGTCGGTCCACCGCCATGCAGGGTCGACGACCTGGCACCAGCTGTTGAGATAGCCGTCCGGCTCCTGCGCGGCGGCGACGAGCTCGGTCGTCTCGCGCGCGAGGCGCTCGAGCTCGGCCGACGGCTCGCGCCCGAGCTCCCAGGCGATCGCCTCGAGCCACTTGTAGACGTCGGAGTCGCTGAAGACCATGCCGCGCCGCTCGCCCGAGGCCCGTCCCGCCGCGATCCGGAGGTTGTCGAGCGTTCCGGCGCGCTCGAGCTCCTCGGCGCCGCGAAGAAGCGTGACCTCCCGGTTCACCCGCTGGCGGTCGGCGAGCAGGCCGTCCCGGATCACGACGCCGCGGCCGTCGATCGGGCGCAGTCGCACGCGGGCGGAAGCCGTCGGCGCGACGCTCGTCGCGATGCTCGCCGCGGACTCGAGCATCTCGTCCTTGTTCGTTCATTGGATCTCCCGAGAGGTTCGTATGTGCAAGCGCTTCGCGGAGCGTCAGCCGCCCGGTACCGCCGCCCAGGGCAGTGGACGAGCGGTACCGGGCGTCGGCCGGTGACGCTGTTCGCTATTCCTCCGAAGCGGAACAGGCCATCGTTGCCAACTCGGCAGCTCCTAGCCCTTCAAGATGGTCGAGATCTGGCCCTGTGCCGTGTTCAACGCGTCCTGCACAGACTGCGAGCCGGACAGGGCAGCCTGGATCGCGGTCCACACCGCCTGGGAGATCTTCGGGTACTTCACGCCCAGACCGAGCGTGCGCGGATGCGCGAACAGGGTCTGGTGGATGTAGACCGCCCACTCGGGGCCCGCCTGCTTCAGGTAGGCGTCTTCGCCACGGCGGGCTTGGCCGGCAGATAGCCGAACAGCTTCGCGAGCTGCAACTCCATCGCCGGGCGTCTGCATGCCCTGGATGTACTCGAACGCCGCCTGCTGCGCGGCGGTGCCACCGCTCTTGCTGACCATCCAGTCCTCGCCGCCGAGCGGCACGATCGCGTGCTGGCCGGCCACACGGGTCGGGACGGGCACGACCCCGAACTGCTTGCCGTAGAACAACTTGGCCTGGTTCATCGTCGGGAAGTTCCACGGACCGTTGACCATCATCGCGGCCTTGCCGTCGATGAACTGGCGTCGACGCGGCGGGAGTCTGGCTCCAGCTGGAGGCAGTCCTTGGACGCCGAACCGTCCGTGATCAGCTGCTTCCACAGGCTCAGCGCCTGGACCCCGGGCGCACCCGCGATGTTCGCGAACGTGGCGTTGCCCCCGTTGCTCCAGAAGAACGGCTCCCACTGCCAGGTCGTGTCCTCTGCCGGCCTCACAGGTCAGCGCGATCCCGTAGTGCGCCGACGTCGTCAGCGCCTTGGCGGCGGTGACGCAGCTGCGCCCACGTCTTCGGCGGGCTGACGTTTGCCGCCTTCAGCATCGCGATGTTGTAGATCAGCGCGATCGAGTTCGCGCCTGCCACCGGCAAGCTGTAGTACTTGTGGTTCGACAGGCCTTCGTTGATCACCGCCGGGTAGTACCCCTTGGTGCTGAAGCCCTTCAAGCCGCTCAGCGGCACGACCTGGCCCGTCGAGATCATCGTCGACACGAACGGGTTGTCGACGGCCAGCAGGTTGGGCAGGTCGTGGCCCGCTGCCTGCGTCAGCAGTTTCGTGTCCAGATTCGCAAAGGGCACGTACTGCCGCTTCACCGTCACACCGGGGTGCGCGGCTTCGAACTGCTTCGTGTAGGCGGCCAAGGCCGCAATCTGGCCCGGGGTGTTGAAGTAGTCCTCCTCCGTGAGCGTGATGTTGGTCGCGGCGGAACTGACCGCCGAGAACCCGACCACGGCACACATCGCAGCCACGAGGGCTGCCGCGAATCCCCACTGCCACTTTCTAGTCAATAGCTTCATGGCGTTCTGTCCTTTGTTGGGTTGATGGCGAGAATAAAGTCGCAGACAAATGCTTTCGGGGCGTGACGGACGTCGCCACGTCTCTATTCATCCACCACCCCTCTCTCGGTTGCGCTGGCGGGCTCGCACCGCCCTCGCAGCTCTTGCAGCGCACGGCCGGCTCATCGCTAGCCCTTCACCGAGCCCGCCGTGAGGCCGCTCGCGATGTAACGCTGCGCCACCACCAGCAGCACCCCGGCCGGCACCAGGGCGATGACTGCCGAGGCCATCACTGCGCCCCAGTCGGTCGAGTAGTTGCCGAGATAGTTGTAGATCCCCAGCGTGATCGGCTCGATGCCGGCGCCGTTGAGGATGGTCAGGGCGAAGATGAAGTCCCCCCAGCCGGCCAGGAACGCGAAGACCGCGACGGTGATGACGGCCGAGCGGGCGAGCGGAACCACGATCAGGCGGAACGTCTGCCACTCGGACGCGCCGTCGACCCTGGCCGCATCCATCAGCTCGTTGGGCAGGCTGAAGAAGAACGCCCGCAACACGAGGATGGCGAAGGGGATCGCGTACGTGCCGTCGGCGAGGATCAGCCCCGGGTACGAGTTCAGCAGGTTGATCCAGTGGAAGACGATGAACAGGGACGTCGCCAGGACGATCGAGGGGACGATCTGAGCGACGAGCAGCGAGCTCACGAGGATGAGCGTCACCCGCAGCCGGTACTTCGAAAGCGCGTAGGCCGCGGGCACGGCCACGACCAGAGCCAGCAGTGCCGTCCCCAGGCCGACGAGGAGGCTCGTCAGCACGGCGCCCGTTTGCGACCCGGACACCGTCTCCTGGGTGCTGGCCGACGCGCCCTGAAGCACGGTCCGGTAGTTGTCCAGCGTCGCCGCGTGCGGCAGCCAGTAGAACGTGCCGCTGAACAGGGTGTTGGTCGACTCGAACGAGCCGACGATGATCGCGTAGACCGGGAACAGGATGATCGACGAGGGCGAGCGACCGCCGCGAGCGTGCAGAGCCAGCGCAGCGGCCCTCGACTTCTGCCGGCGGCTCATCTGTCTGCTCCCGAGCTGCGCCTCAGCGAGTCGCGGCTGAGCCACAGGTACAGCGGGGCGCAGATCAGCGCCAGCACGAGCAGCACGTTGTTGAGCGCCGCGCCCTCGCCGAACGAGAACACCTGGAACGACAGGTTGTAGGACCACGTCGTGATCAGCTGGGTGGCGTTGGCCGGGCCCCCTCCGGTCAGACCGATCACGAGGTCGAACACCTTCACGGTGAACACGAACCCGAGGAGCAACGTGACCTCGATCACCGGCAGGATGATCGGCACGATCACGAGGCGAAGCCGTCTGCCAGGGGCCGGCGCCGTCGATGATCGCCGCTTCCTTGACCTCCACCGGCACGTCCTGGAGCGCGCTGTAGAGCAGGAGGGTGAAGAAGGGCACCCCGAGCCAGATGTTGGCGATCGAGGATCGTCCAGAACGCCAGCTGCGGGTCGTTCAGCCACTGGACCGGGTGGTGGACGAGGCCGACGTCCATCAGCACCTGGTTGACGGCTCCGCCTTCGGCCTGGAACAGGAACCTGAAGATGACCCCGGTGACGATCAGCGGCAGCAGCCAGGGGACGATGATCAGCGAGCGCGCGATCGTTCTCCCCGGGAACCGGAGGCTGAACAGCAGGGCGAGGGCAAAGCCGATGACGAACTGGCCGAGGAGAGACAGGACGGTGAACTCGAGCGTGCGGACGATCGCCGCCCGGCTCGTGGGGTCATTGAAGGATGAAGCGGTAGTTGTCGAGCCCGGCGAACGGCGCGGTGAAGTTCGCGATCGTCGCGGGCGACGTCTGCTCGAAGCTCAGCATCACGTTGTAGACGATCGGCAGGGCGAACGCGAAGAGCAGGTACGCGATCGCGGGGGTCAGGAAGAGCCAGCCCGCGAGCTGCTGCTTCCGCCAGGCAGACAGCCGCGCGCGGCGAGCCGGTGCCTGCGGGCCGACGGGTCGACCGCGGCCTGTCGCCGGTGTCGGCGCTCCGCGCTCCTCGGTCTTCATGTCAGGCCGAGCCCTCGCTCCTCAGCGTCGCTCCGACCTGCTAGTCGTGCTCGCTCGGGCGAGAGGTCTCTCAGGCCGCCCCCCTCGCGCAGGTAGACCGGTATCCGCTCGAGCGGCGCATCGGCTGTCACCCAACCGCTCTCCTCGACAGGCTCCCCCGTCCAGGCGTCCAGCCACGACGCCCCCTCGGGGAGGTACACGTCGCGTTCCCGCGCTCCCTGCGCCGTCACCGGTGCGACGAGCACGTCCGGGCCGAGCATGAACTGGTCGCTCACCTCCCACGCCGGTGCCTCCTCCGGGAACTCGAGGAAGAGCGCGCGCATCGGCGGGAGCCCGGTGGCGCTGGCCGTGGCCATCTGCTCCATGACGTACGGGCGAATCCGCTCGCGCAAGGTCCAGCTGTTCGCGGATCAAGCCGTATGCCTCCTCGCCGAAGGACCACACTTCGTTGGGAGCCCCGGTCTGGCTCGAGCCGACGAGCGGGCCCGGCTCGCGGACGCCGTGCAGCCTGAAGAGCGGGCAGAAAGCGCCGAACTGGAACCAGCGCACGACGAGCTCCCGGAAGTACTCCGTGGTCGGGTCGCCGTTCCTGAACCCGCCGATGTCGGTCGTCCACCACGGGATCCCCGAGATGCCCATGTTCAGGCCGGCCGGGATCTGTGCGGCCAGCGCCTCGAACGTGGACTCGACGTCGCCCGACCAGACGGCGGCCCCGTAGCGCTGGCTGCCCGCCCAGGCGGAGCGGCAAAGCAGCAGCACGTCGTCCTCGCCGCTCGCCCGCAGCCCCTCGTAGAAGCCCGCGGGCGTGCTCCCGGGGGTAGATGCCCTGCACCTCCGAGCCTTGGCCCATGAAGTACCGGGCGCCCTCGGGGTTGTCGGCGAGGATCTCCGGCTCGCAGGCGTCGAGCCAGAACGCCCGGATGCCGTAGCGGCGATAGCCGTCGGTGACCTTCTCCCAGATGTAGCGCGCGAGCTTCCGGGTTGGTCGCGTCGTAGTAGCGCATGAAGGCCTGGCCGTCGGTGCCCTTGTCCCAGAACGCGAGGTGAAGCGGCAGGCCCGCCATGTTGCGCACGAGGAGGCCGCGCCGGTCCATCTCCGCGTAGTTGTCGCTGTTGGGGTTGACCGTCGGCCAGACCGAGACCATGAGCTCGACTCCGAGCTCTCGCAGCTCGTCCACCATCGCCTGGGGATCCGGCCATTCCGCCGGGTCGAACCTCCACTCGCCCTGGCGCGTCCAGTGGAAGTAGTCGCAGACGATCACCGAGAGCGGCAGGCCGCGGCGCTTGTACTCGCGGGCGACCTCGAGGAGCTCGTCCTGGTCCCGGTAGCGCAGCTTGGACTGCCAGAAGCCGGAGGCCCACTCCGGCAGCATCGGCGGCAGCCCCGTGGCGCTGCGCGTAGCGGCTGACGATGTCGGCCGGGCGTGGGCCCGGTCGTCACCCAGTAGTCGATCTGCCGGGCTGCGTCCGCGGCCCACCTCGTGCGGTTGGCGCCCAGCTCGACGCGGCCGACCCCCGGCATGTTCCACAGGAACCCGTAGCCGCGGCTGGACAGCGCGAACGGCACCGAGACCTCGGTATTGCGCTGAACGAGGTCGATGACCGCCCCCTTCTGGTCCAGCAGGCCGTGCTGGTGCTGGCCGAGCCCGTAGAAGCGCTCCGCCGGGTGGGCGTCGAACGTGACTTCGCAGCCGAAGAGGTCGCCGCCGCCCCGGCGGTAGCGCCGCTGGGGGGCGACGTGAAATGGGGAACGCTCTCGCCGAGCAGCTCCGTGCCGTCCGCCCGGAGGAAACGCACCAGGGGCGGGAAGCGGACGAACCGCTCCTCAGGGTTGTCGTACACCTCGACGACGAGGTCGCCGTTGCGCAGCCGCGCTCGGTCGTCGAGGATCTCGACCTCGGCATCGGTCGCTCCGGCCTCGCCCAGGGCGCTGCCGGGCGTCTCCGTGACGGACGCCCCGAGGGTCGAGCGCACGCGAGCGCCGCTCTCCCCCCACGCGTCGACCTGGAGGACCTCGCCGCCCTGGAGCACGGTGAAGCCCGTCCTCGGTCCCTATGAACGTCGCCAATTTCCGTTCCCTAGCCTCGAACGGGCCTGTTCACTTCCGGCAGTCGTCGCCCCGATCGAGTCGAGCTCGATCCGTCGGCGTCCGAGTGTCGCACGTGCGGAGTAGGACGTGCACGCGCCGCGTTCGCGATCCGAGCTCGTCGCGAGGACACGGTCGACGTCGGGTATCCGAAGCGCTTCGAATCAATCCGGCACGAACCTCGTCGTCGCGGGTGCCGCACCCGATCCCGCGCTACACCGCCGCAGGAACCGCCGGTCTGACTAGAGTGGCCGGATGAGGACAAGCGTGCCCCTTCGCCGATGCGGAGCGGTTAGACTTCGACTTTCGAAGCGCTTCGCGAATCTAACAGGCAGCGAGCGCGAGAGTCAAGATTGTGGTCGAGCTGACACGAGCGGAGCACACGACGCATTCGAAGCCGGCCACGATGGCGCAGATCGCCGAGCGCGCCGGCGTCGCCCTGAGCACGGTCTCCTACGTCCTGAGCGGCAAGCGGCCCGTGTCGCAGAAGATGCGCGAGCGCGTCCTGGCGGCGATCGAGGAGCTCGACTACCGCCCGCACGGGCCCGCCCGCGCGCTTGCGAGCGGCGCCTCGCACACGATCGCCCTGTTCCTTCCTTCGCCGCAGTGGCAGCTTCTGCCGGTGCAGCAGACGTTCGTCGCCGGCGCCACGCAGGCGACGAGCGCGAGCGACTACGCGCTGCTCCTCTCCACGGCCGCCACCGACCCGGAGACGATCGCGCAGCTCGTCGCGAGAGGACGCGCCGACGGCGTGATCCTGATGGAGACGCTGCTCGCACGACCCGCGGGTCGAGCGCCTCCAGGCCGACGGCTACCCGTTCACGCTGATCGGGCGCACGCACGACACGACCGGGATCAGCTACGTCGACATGGACTTCGGCGACGCCGTCGAGACGAGCCTCGCGCACCTCGCCCGGCTCGGCCACACCTGCGTCGCGCTCTTCAACTTCCCGCCCGACCTGCTCGAGGCGGGCTACACGTCGGCGCTGATCGCGCGCGACGTCTTCGAGCAGCGCGCCCCCGAGCTCGGCATCCGCGGCGATCCAGCATCCCCTGCTCGCACGCGCCGCGCGAGGCGTTTGCGGTCGCGGCGCGGCTGCTGCGCTCCGAGCCGGAATGCACGGCCGCGATCACGACCGGCTGGCAGTTCACCGGGCTGCTCAGCGCGCTGCGGGCGGCCGACCTCCACGTCCCCGACGACTTCTCGATCGTGTCGGTGATCGCCGCCCAGTTCGCCGAGATGCTGACGCCCTCGCTCACCGGGATCGAGTGGCCGGCCTTCGAGGCCGGCCGGATGGCGGCGGAGATGCTGATCGAGCAGCTGACGGTGCAGAACGCGCCGCCGCGACAGCACCTGATCGCCGCCGAGCTCGTCGTCAGGGAGTCGACCGGACCGGCTCCTCGCCGCCGGTCCGCGGCCAGGCCGACCCGGACCCGCCGCCCCCGCGCCGCGAGATGAAGATCGCGGTCACCGGGGGCAGCGGCAAGGCGGGACGCGCAATCGTCCACGACCTGCTGGAGCATGGGCACGACGTCCTGAACGTCGACCGCGTCCCGTCTCCCGAGTCGTCCTCGCCCGATTCGCCGGCTCCGCTCCTCGTCGCCGATCTCACCGATTTCGGGCAGACGCTCGAGGCCTTGAGTGGCGGCGAGCGGCTACCGGGAATCGAGGCGGTCGTCCATCTCGCCGCCATCCCGTCCCCGGTGCACGCGACGCCCGACGTCGTCTTCCGCACGAACGCAGTCTCCACACACACCGTGTTCGCGGCAGCTGCGCGCCTCGGGCTACGACGCGTGGTCTGGGCCTCGAGCGAGACGACGCTCGGCCTCCCGTTCGACGCGCCGCCGGACTACGTCCCCGTCGACGAGGAGCACCCGCTGCGCCCGGAGTCGTCGTACGCGCTGTCGAAGGTGCTCGGCGAGGAGATGGCACGTCAGTTCAGCCGCTGGAGCGGCATCCCCTTCATCGGTCTCCGCTTCTCGAACGTCATGGTCCGATGCCGACTACGAGCGGTTCCCCTCGTTCTGGGAGGACCCGCACCTTCGGAAGTGGAACCTGTGGAGCTACGTCGACGAGAGCCATGTCGCAGAGAGCGTGCGCAGGGCGCTCGTCGCCGACGTCCGCGGCGCCGACGCGTTCGTGATCGCCGCGGCCGACACCGTGATGAAGCAGTCGAGCAGCGAGCTGATGGCCGAGGTCTTTCCGAGCGTCCCGATCCGGGAGGGCGTCTCGGGCAACGACACCCTGCTCGCGATCGACAAGGCACGCCGCCTCCTCGGCTACGAGCCGACGTTCAGCTGGCGGACGATCCTCTGAGCGAGAATGAGCGGGATGGTCTACCGGACGCTGGGAAGAACGGGCCTCGAGGTCTCCGGGCTCGGCTTCGGAGCCTGGGGGATCGGTGGGACGATGTGGATCGGCGCCGACGACGACGAATCCCTACGCGCTCTCCGGCTTGCCATCGCGCACGGCGTCAACTTCCTCGACACCGCCCACGGGTACGGTGACGGCCACAGCGAGCAGCTCGTCGGCGCCGCGGTGCGCGAATCGGCCGAGACGGTCTACGTCGCCAGCAAGGTCCCGCCGAAGAACAGGCAATGGCCGGCCCGGCCCGGCGTGCACGCCGGCGAGGCCTTCCCGGCCGACTGGATCGTCGCCTGCACCGAGCGCAGCCTGCAGAACCTGGGTCTCGAGACGATCGACGTCCAGCAGTTCCACGTCTGGTCGGACGAGTGGCTCGACCAGGGCGACTGGCTCGACGGGATCGAGCAGCTCAAGCGCGACGGGAAGATCCGGTTCTTCGGCGTATCGATCAACGACCACCAGCCGGAGAGCGCGATCCCGCTCGTCGAATCGGGGCTGGTCGACACCGTTCAGGTGATCTACAACGTCTTCGACCAGAGTCCGGAGGACGCGCTCTTCCCCGCCGTCGAGTCGGCGCGCGTCGGCGTGATCGTGCGAGTGCCGTTCGACGAGGGCGCGCTGACCGGCTCCGTCCGGCCGGAGACGACGTTCCCCGAGGGCGACTTCCGCAACCTGTACTTCGCCGGCGAGCGCAGGCGCGAGGTGTGGGAGCGCGTGCAGGCAATCGCCCGTGACCTCGACCTCGAGGTCGACCGGCTGGCGGAGATCGCGCTCCGCTTCTGCCTCAGCCACCCGGCGGCGAGCGTCGTCATCCCGGGCATGCGCTCGACACGCAACGTCGAGCGAAACGTGCACGCCGCCTCGGCCGGCCCGCTCGAGGAACACCAACTGACCAGGCTCCGCCGACACCGCTGGGCCGTCAACTTCTACTGAGCGAGCAGCAACAGCACTCGATCTCGAGGCATCCGTTCGGCGCAACGCCGGACGGCGAAGCCGTCGAGTCGCTCACGCTCACGAGCAACGGCCGGCTCGAGGTCACGGTGATCAGTTACGGCGCCGCCGTCCAGCAGGTGTGGATGCCCGACAGAGACGGGCTGCACGCCAACGTCGCCCTCGGCTTCTCCGCGCTCTCCGGCTATATCGGCAACCCGAGCCATTACTTCGGCGCCGTGATCGGCCGCTACGCGAACCGCGTCGCCGGCGGACGATTCGAGCTCGACGAAGAGAGCTACGAACTGGTCTGCAACGACGGCGCGAGCTCCCTGCACGGGGGACCGCGTGGCTTCGACAAGCAGGTCTGGAAAACCGTTGCGGCCACCGCCGGCAGCGAGGCCGCTCGGGTCGTCTTCCGCCATTTGAGCCGAGACCTCGAGATGGGCTACCCCGGAACGATGCAGGTGGAGGCCGCATACACCCTGAGCTCCGACTCGCTCCGACTCGACCTCCACGCGACCAGCGACAAGCTAACCGTCGTGAACCTCACGGGCCACAGTCTCTGGAACCTCGCAGGCGAGGGCACCGGCCCGATCGACGACCACGTCCTCACGCTCGACGCCACGCGCTATACCCCCGTCGATCGGGCGCTCATCCCTAACGGCGAGATCGCATCCGTCCTCGATACGCCGCTTGACTTCACGATCGCCACGCCGCTCGGGGCGAGGATCGACGGCGACCACGAGCAGATCCGCAGAGCGAACGGATACGACCACAACTTCGTCCTCGAGCGTCCACCGAGACAATCTCTCGTGCTCGCGGCGCGACTCGAGGACCCGGCAAGTGGCCGGCGGCTCGAGATCTCGACAACCGAGCCGGGCCTGCAGCTCTATTCGGGCAACCAGCTCGACGGCAGCCTCGTCGGAACGGGTGGACGACCTTATGCGCCTCGAGGCGGTGTCGCCCTCGAGACCCAGCATTTCCCGGATTCGGTTCACCACGAACGCTTCCCGACGACCGTTCTCCGGCCGGGCACCGCCTTCACATCGACGACGATCTACCGCTTCTCGACGAGCCGCGAATGAGCTCGACGAGAGCGCTGATTCTCGACTGCGAAGGCGTGCTCGCCGAAACCCAGCGCTCCACCGGAGAATCGAGCGACGCCCCAGAGGCGTTCAGGCGCCCGCCGCGCCCCGGCACTGTGATCGATGGCCGGGCGGTTCCCGAGCGCCGACCAAGATGTGGCAGCACCCGGGATCAGTGCCAGGGCAAATCCTGGTCAAGACCCAAGCGAACAGGGAGTTTTCGGGCGTAAGAACCGTCGGGCAGGCGTCGGACTCGTCGCCCGGGCTGTCCTCGCTAGCCGAGGGCACGCAAGCGTTGAGCGGACAGGAGTTGACCGCGTTGGCCATAGGAATCGATCGATCCGGCGCAGCCGTTCGCACCGCAGTTGAAAATAAAGCCGTTGTCGGGTGAGAGCACGACGTTGTGCTTGATGCCGTTGCTTTCAATCAGCACGACGCTTTGAACATTGTTAGCGGCGAGACCCCAGACGTACTCGCCGTCGTAGGGATTCTCGCCCCAGTCAGCGTCAAGCGGGTGCTTGGCAAAGGTCGACGCGACGTTTCGTATCGAGCCACAACCCCAGTCCCCACCAGCGCCCTGCGAGATCCTGAAAAGACAGAACCAAACTTGCCGCTTGGTGGCGCCGTGTCCAAGTCGGCCCTTCGCCTCGTACACAAACAGGTTTGTGGAGCGTCCCTGTCGGTCGGTGTATGTCGCGACCCGTCGAGACCGCAGCACTTGCCCAACGAGGTCTCCAGGCTTATGCGGAAGGGCGTCGGAGGCCACGGCGGGACGGGCGAGCGCCCGAACCGGTAACTCGATCGCGCGCCCAGTCGACCCGCCATACGAGACGACGGCAAAAGTCAAGCCGACCGCAAGCGAGCCGCCGAGCACAAGAAGCGCTCTTCTAGCCGAGGTCACTCGCTACGAGCGTAGCACCGACTCTCTCTCGTCCGACCCGACCGAGCCTAAGAATCGAGCGCCCACATCAGGAAACGATCCAGACCCCTCGGGCGGTCGACGTGCTTGCACCACCTTCGGTACGAAGGCACTATGGTCACGTGGGGATCCTCGGTGATGGGCGCGGCCGCCCGGGGTGAAGTCCACTCCCTGCGCGAGCGTCCGACGGCTCGTAGTGCGGCCCCTC
Organism: uncultured Actinomycetota bacterium; assembly: GCA_963743675.1. GTDB lineage: Bacteria > Actinomycetota > Thermoleophilia > Gaiellales > Gaiellaceae > PALSA-600. The sequence goes on along the minus strand of CAVURE010000016.1, from coordinate 361,807 downwards.
GTCGGCGCGCCGACGGCCCGCGCCTACTCCGTCAGACGTGAGGAACCGCCGCAACCAGCGATCTCGTCACTCACTCGTCGTCGGGATACGGAAGCTGGCTTGGCTCACAGTTCCGATAGTCGGGTTCCGGATGTACCCGGAACTGAACGGCGGAGATGGTCTGATTCCCATCGACGAGCGCACGCACGATTCGATGCATCCCATCCATTACTCGACCGTCCTCGCCAAGAATGATCGGATAACCGAGATCCACCGAGTTAACGAGTACGAGATGCTCAGCGACCGCACGCGCGGTGAGCGGCTGGGACCAATACGGGGTGTCTAGCTCCCAGATCGAGTCGAGCGCCACCTGCTTCACGGGCAGCCCTCGGCTCAGCGCGATGAGACGATCTACATCCCATGCATCGAGACCGTCGCCCGACGGCCAGAAGTGGTACTGCTTGCGCATCCTGCCATTTGAGCAGTTCGCCCTCGGCTCGTCAGGGTGTTTTTGTGAATAAGAGAACGCGTCCGGCGTCGCTACCGAACAACCGGCCCACGCCACGTCTTGCGGCCCGGCGGTTAGGCGGAGATCAGGCGGATCCCGCGGGCGAGGGTCAGGTCGAGCGCGAGCGTTTGCTTGATCGTGGACACATCGTGGAAGCCGAACGCGTAGGTGTGGTGACCCACCGTCCAGATCAGCACGACGTGACTCGCGAACGCGCTACCTTCGTTGGTGTCCGGGGGAACAAAGACCACACGCATCCTCCAGTGGCCGACGCGGCGAAAGGCGATGCTGCGCACGGTCTGGTCCTGTTGCCAAACAGGCCCATTCACGACCTTCGCAGCCGTGCGCACGACCTCGGGAGACGCCGTGAGAACGAGATGCTCATCCGTCGTGGTGCTCGAACCGACTACCCAGCCCCGCCAGTGAAACACCGTGTCCGGACACGGTCTTGCTGGGCCGATGATCCGGAGCTCGCAGCCAGGCCGACCGCCGAAGGCGACGAGGCCCACCGGAACGCGTGTTGGACACGGAACGGGATACCCCACGGCCTTCGCCGTCGTCACGCACATCGCCATCAGCTCTGGTGAAGCAGCGACGAACCGATCGTGCGGCGCGGCGAACTGCTCCCCGACCGCACTGCCCGGCAAAAGGAAACCGAACAGGAGGGCCAACGGAAGAAGCACGACCCGCACACCCGCAGGTTACGTCCGCGCGGGCTCGGTTCAGGCGCATGTAGAGACGCTGGCGCACCCGAACGAACTCGCCCTCGCGGCGATGGCGGTGGCGCGAGACCCACACGTAGACAGCCGCGGCTGCTGCTGAGCGAGCTCGCCGGGGGGAGCGGCCGGCGGTTGCTCTCCTCTGGCCGGCGGTCAGCCGGCACTGAGGACGCCGCCGATGGCGCCTGCCGGGTATCCCTTGTCGTCTCCGACGATGACGAAGAAGCGCCCGGGGTTGGCAAGGATCTTGGCGATCCACTTCGGGCCGTTCGCTCCGCCCCACTTCGTCGGCAGTTCGCACTGGCGCGTCTCGCTCGTCGTGGCAGTGAAGGGGAGGACGGATCGCGTGTGCTCACCATGCGGGGCCGGCGGCGCGATATGGATGCCCGACACCCCCGGCTTCGTAATGCCGTGGAAGCTGAACTTCCAGCACACCTGCGACGGCATGATCGTGATGGTCGCCGTGCCGGCGCCGGCGGACGTGGTGTGGAGATATCGGCCGCTCAGGGTGGCCTTCAGGATCGTCGTCGTGTCGCCGCCTCTTGCGAGGCCGGCGTGCGCGGATGCCGCTGCTCCGAGGCCGAGGATTGCGAGTGCGGCGATGCGGTGCTTTCTCATTGGTCGAGCTCCTTTCGATCGAGAGATCACTCGACCCGCAGCCTGGCGCGCGTCGCTGTCTGCGACCTGACGGCAAGCTGACGGCTACGGACAGACGTCGGCCGGACGGCGGTCGGGCAGAAACTGCCGCCACTCGGCCGCGGTCAGCTGCCGCCCGGCGTCCCGGCAGGCCCTCGACGCCCACTGGGAGGGGTCGAGGGGCCAGGCGATGCCGTGGCCGTCGTTGAACACGGCGAGCGCGACCCGGCCGTCACTCGTGAGGCCGACGTCGGTGGGCGCGAACGGATCGCCCGGCAGGTTGGCGAGCGGCTGCAACCCGGGCAGCGACCACTCGTGAAGCGTCCCGCTGGTCAGGCTCGAGGTGAGCACCAGCGAATCCCGCGGCTCGACGACGATCGCGGCGACGGGCCCGCCGGAAGCCAGGGTCTGCGAGAGCCTCTGGCCGGTGCCGGCGTTCCAGCGCTCGAGCGTTCCGTCGAAGGACCCGCTGAGGAGCGTCCCGTCCGGCAAGAAGGCGAGAGAGACGTTCGGGGAGCCGTGGGCGTCGAGCGTGCGTTCTGCGGTGCCGTCGATGCTCTGCACGAGGACGTGTCCGTCGGTGAGCCCTATCGCCACTTCTTTCCCGTCGGGCGCGAACGCGACGGCCGTTGCGGTCCCCGCGAGCCCCCGCCGCGACACGATTGCGCCGGTCGCGGTGCTCCAGACGGCCAGGGTTCGCAGACCGACCCCGGCCAGCAACGTCCCCGAACGGAGGAACGAGAGCGACTGCACGCTGGTCGTAAGTCCGGTCAAGTCTCGTGGTGACCGTGCGCCCGACCAGAGCTCGACCTTGCCGTTTACGCGGCCGGCCGCGAGTAACCCGTCCCCGGTGGCGACGGTCGTCACCAGGGCACCAGACGATGCTGGAAGACCTGTACAGATTCGAAGATTCGGCAGCGCACAGGATTCGAGGTCGTCGCCGCTGCGGACGACGGCGTCGGTCGGGGTGACCGCGAGCGGGGGTGCCTGCGGGACGTTCGGTAGCGGGGCGGGCTGCGCCGGCAGGGCTAACCCGGCGCCGAACCGCCGGGCCGGATCAAGAGTCCATGCCAGCACGGTGCCGTCCAGGCTCGAGCCGTACAGCGTCTTCCCGTCAGGCGAGAAGGCCACACCGTTCGCGGCCGCCGAATGGCCTGCGAACGTGGCGATCTGGCCCCCTGTGCTCGGGTTCCACAGGGTGATCGTCCCGTCGGAGCCGGCCGTCGCCGCTGTCCGTCCGTCGGGCGAGAAGGCGACGGCCAGTGCACCCCCGGAGGAGCCCGCACCGGTCGCAGGAATGACTCGCCCGGTGCGGAGGTCGACGAAAACGATCGCGTTGGCGAAATGGGCGATTCCGAGCACGTACCTACCGGTGGGATCAACGGCCGCGTAGCCCCCGAGTCGGATCGGGACGTGCACCGCACCGATGCGCCTCAGTGTCCTCGTGTCCCAGGTCTCGATCAGCCGGCTCGTCACCGTCACGAGCCGGCCGTGCACGAGTCCCGCGCCGACGACGTCGGCCGAGCCGAGCCGAACCGTTCGCCGGTCGCCGGTGACGAGGTCGAGCCGGTCGAGGAAGGCGGGGCCCTCGTCGCCCTGCGGGTCGGTGACGAGGTCGTACGCGAAGAGCGCGGTGTTCGCGGTGACGGCGAGAGGCGCGACGGCACCCGCCTTGTCGGGACTGAACTGCGCGTCGAGTCGCAGCCGCCGAAGCGGCCTGAGCGTCCTCGAGTCGAGCACCGCCAGCGCGTTCGGCGGGCTGCCGACGGCGACGAGCTTCGATCCGTCCGGTGTGTAAGCGGTCGGCAGGAAGCCGAACACCTTCCGCTGCGGCGCGCCGACCTCGGCATCGGTGTTCGTGTCGTACAGGCGGAGAGCGCCGTCGCTGTCACCGACAACGAGGCTCCGACCGTCTGGGGAGATGCTCACACGATAGGGCCGCGTCCCGGCCGGTAGCGCGAACGAGGCGGTGACCGCCGGGCTACGCAGGAGCGTCGTGAGGAGCGCCTGCCGCGTGTCGGCGGTGTCGTCGAGCCGAACAGCCTCTCGCGCGAGCAGAAGTGCGCGGTCGAGGCGCGGCTCGGCGACGGCCTGCGCGCCGAGGCGCGCGGCGAGAGCCACGCCCGCCTCCCGGCGCGCCGCCTGCCGTTGTTGGAGGGCGATGACGGCGCCGGCGACGACCAGCACGAGCAGTGCCGCCAGGCCGACAGCGACCGCACGGAGCCGGCGAAGCGTGCGCTGCGCGGAACGCCGTGACGCGGCCAGGAAGGAAGCCTCGTCCGGGGTCGGACGCGAGGTCTCGGTCGCCCACCATTCCAGCGCGGCAGCGAGCCGCGCCCCGCGATAGAGATCTGCGCTCCCGCGCCCGCCAGCCTCCCACCTCTCCGTCTGGCCGGCGAGCTCGCGCTGGAGACGTCGCCCACTCGCGTCCGCCTCGAGCCAGTCCCGCAGGCGCGGCCAATGTCTGAGGAGGGCCTCGTGGGCGATCTCTGCGAAGCCGTCGCTCACGGTGACGAGCCGCGCGCCGGCAAGCCTCTCCACCACGTCGGCGTCGGGGAGTTGTGCAAGCGGCACACGCCGGCGCACCGGCGAGTCCGGCCCCTCGTCGGACAGGCGCAGGAACGTCTCGCGGGCGAGCTCGCGCTCGGGCACGGTCAGGTGACCATAGGTCTGCTCGGCGAGCCTGGCGACGGCACCGTCGACTCCGCCGGCGGCACGGTAGGTCTCGAGCCTGAGGACGTCGCCGCCGCGCAGCTGCCACAGCTCGAGCAGGGTCGCCGAGAGGAGAGGCAGCGCGCCGGGCTCACCCTGGACGTCGGCAACGAGTGCATCGACCAGCCCTCCTTCCACGACGAGGTCCGGCCTTTGCTGCCGGAGCCTCGATCGCACGTCGCAGCTCGTCCGGCGCCATCGGGCCGACGAGTACCTGACTTCGACTGAGCAGGTCGGCGAGGCCCTGATGCTCCGCACACCGACCGTAGAAGTCGGCCCGCAGGCACACGATCACCCGAGACCGCTCCGTCGCGTCCACGAGCGCGTCGAAGAACCGAACCCGCTCGGCTTCAGCGGCGGCGAACGCCTCCTCGAGAGGATCGACGACGATCAGCCGTGCAGCGGGATCGATCTCGTCTCCGAGCCTCGCACGCTGCCCGGGCCACGCCGCGCTTCCGGGGAGAGCCCCGTTCTCCAGGGCGGGAACGACCCCCGCCTGCACGATCGAGGACTTGCCGCCTCCGGACGCCCCCACCACACCGACGAACGGCGTTGCGGCCAAACGACCGACCACGGCGGCAACCAGCCGCTCGCGACCGAAGAAGAACTCCGCGTCGTCGCGCTCGTACGGGGCAAGGCCCTTGAAGGGGCAGACGACGCTGACGGGCGCGACGACCGCCTCGCGCACCTCCTGGAGCTCCGCCTCGTGGTTGAGGATTGCCCGCTGCAAACGCTGCAGCGCCCTGCTCGGCTCGAGCCCCAGCTCCTCCCGCAACCTCGTTCGCAGCTCGCTGTAGACCTCGAGCGCGCCCGCCTGCCTGCCGGCGCGGTACAGCGCCGAGCATCAACTGGCCTTGCAGACGCTCCTGAAGAGGGTTCTCGCGGGCGAGTGCCTCGAGCTCCGGCACGAGCTCGCCCGAACGCCCCAGCGCGAGCTGGGCGTCGAATCGATCCATGCGGACTGCCAGCCGCAGCTCCTCGAGGCGCCGGATCTCGGCCTGTGCGAAGTCGAATAGCCCCAGCTCCTGCAGTGGCGGTCCACGCCACAACCCGAGCGCCTCGGCGAACGTAGCGCACGCGCGCTCGCTTTCAGCCGAAGCAGCCAGAGCGCGACCCTCCTCGGCGAGCCGCTCGAAGCGCAAGCTGTCCAGCCGCTCCGGATCGACGTGCATGAGATAACCGCGAGGGCGAGTCTCGAGGACTCCGTCACCCAGACTGCGCCGTAGCCGCGAGACCGCCACCTGAAGCGCATTCGCCGGGTCCGCCGCGGCATCGCGAAACAACTCGTCGACGATCCATTCGCTCGGGACGACCTGGTTCGGGCGGAGCAACAACAGCGCGAGGAGGGCCCGCCGACGCTCACCTCCCAGATCGAGCGAATGTCCCTCGCGGACGACCTCGAGCGGGCCGAGAACCCGGAACTCGGCATGCGGCATGACAACGATTATCCGCCCTTTCCGGAGTGGCTGTCAGCCCCCGGACAGGACGCCGAAAGCTCGCCCTCTACTTCACCGCGACGCGCGGATACTCGCGGACGTGCGGGAACTCCGGGGCGAGTACGGCGCATAGGGTGATTGCCCGTCCCGGACCGTCCGGTCGGCCTCGTCGGCAGCCACCCGCTCCGAGCGTTTGTGACTCAATGAGAGCTCCGTTCGTCCGCGTCCCGTCGCCAGATACGTCCAGGAACAGGCACACGGGCGTGGGGCTCATGCGCCGAGCTGTACCGCCTGCAGGCCGGGCGTGCGACTGGCGGGAAGGCAGGGGATCGCCGCCGCAGAGGCGGCGATCCCCGTCCGCTCGGCTAGACGTTGCCGGTAGTCGTCACCAGGCCTTGGATCGTGTTCGGCGCGAGGTCGCCGAACACGAAGCCCCCGCTGTCGTTCATCAGGGTCGCCGGGCCGTCGACCGTGTTGCCCGAGAAGTCGGTGCCCTGAGTGTCACCCGTGATCTTGACCGGCCCGCTGATCTGGTTGCCCGGGCAGTCGCCGGTTGCGGGCTCGCCGATCAAGACCGGCGCCGTCGCACCCGAGACCGTAAGCGCCCCGGCGACGTGCGTCCCGCAGATCGAGATCGCGCCCGGCGCGTCCGCCCTAACGGGCCCCATGATCAGGGCGCCGTTCGAGTAGAAGTGGCCGCCACTCTCCACCCTGACCGGGCCAGACTGGACGGCCCCGGGCGCGAGGCACTCGGAGTCGCCCGAGAGGACAGTGAGCGGCCCCGCATGAACGCCCGAGATGCACGGCGAGTTCGCGAGCACGCCGGTGTCGGTGGTCACGCCCATCACGGAGGCCAGCGTGAACGTGCCGCGGTCGCTGGCGAGCGTGCCCGTCGCGTTGCCGAGGTCGGTGTGGGTCGGGCTGCCCGTGACGCCGATCAGGTGGTTCGCGATCGTGCCGGAGCTCCCCAACGCGTCGACACAGGCGGTGCAGAAGTCGACACCGGTCGTGTCGCTCTTGCCGCTCGCGGCGTGTGCGATCCGGAAGATCGTCGTGTGGAACGGGCCGGTGACGCCGTTGGTCACGCTCGTGAAGTGGCCGTCGATCGTCGTCTGCGTCACCAGATCGCCGTTCGCATCCGTGAACGTGGTCGTCACCCGCGTAGCCGGGTCGGTGACGTCGGTGAAGACCGACGGCGCCGGAGGCTCGCCTGTCGCGATCGCGGCAAGCGCAAGCGCGAGCGCGAGCGCGCCGAGAACCAGTACGCGCCTCTTCCTCATCCTGTCCCCCTTTGGTCAAAGGTTGCGAGCCCGCAACCGCCGAGAACCCTCCTACGCTCGAGCGCTCGGCATCGCGAGTCTCCCTCGCTCGGTCGGGACGACGATACCAACGAGGTCGCCGTGACCCGACGTCGTGGCGGGCCGCTGCCGCTCAGAACAACGTCCCGGTTCGCAGGCTACCGAGCCTCGTGTTAAGACCGCGTCCAGGCCAAGTATGCGGTCGGCCGCGCCGCCCTCGCACACGGCGCCCACCGGCCAGTGCTCCGACGACCGGACAGACCGTGACCAACCCGTATCTCCCTCGCATGTCTCTGCTTCTTCCACGCAAAGAATCGACGAGCGCGCCTCAGTCGGCCCGATAGGTTTCAAGCAGTGATCATCAGCGACTCGTTCGTGATCGCCGATTGGACGGATTCGGGTGAATATCCGGGTCGACCGATCGCGCCGATGCATCTGCATCGCTCGGACGATGAGGCATGGATCGTGCTGGAGGGACGCCTGGGTTTCCGGGTCGGCGATGAGGATCGCGAGGTCGTGGCCGGCGAATCGTTGCTCGTTCCGCGCGGGACGCCGCACTCGTACTGGAATCCCGGCGCCGAGCCCGCTCGCTACCTCCTTGTGATGACGCCCAGAATCCATCGGCTCATCGAGTCGCTGCATTCGGGAAACCGAACCGACTACGCCTCGATCTTTGAGGAACACGACTCCGAACTCCTCACCGATTAGGCCGCGGCCGGGATAAGTCGGATTGGCGATCACCACGGCCCGCTACCGCCCTGGCGCTCGCGACTACCTCGAACGCAAGCGAGCCGAAACGCCGGCGAGAAGCCATCCGCTGCCCAGAGCACCCTCCGTTCCAAGGGAAGTGCTCTACGGTGTTACTGCCTCGCGGGGGACGGACTGCCACCAACGGCATCACTCTCGACGTCGTGGGTGTGAGGCGTTGCCCGAGGTCCCTGTGATCGCCAGCGTCCTTCACCTTGGTTGTGGGTTTTCAGGCGGGCTCGTTCTCACCCTCGGTGGCAACGCAAACTTCACCCGCCGGGACGGAGCTCGGCCGAGCCGCAATAGGGACCCAAGAAGGGGCCCGCCAGAACGGCGGGCCCCTCGATGCAAGGTGTTCGTTTAACTGGGTGCGGTTGCGGTCAGCCCGGGCATCCGTGGTTGCCGCCGCTGTAGACGTTCGGACCCAGGAAGTTCTCGAAATTGCTGGTGGGGCCGATGCAGGTAGCGCCGCCGGACACGGTGTTTGATTCGATTTCCACAAGCCCATTGTTCGCGACGGTGAATCCGCCGTTGATCGTGTTGTGTTCGAACTCCACGGACGAACCTTGCTCATCGCCCGGTATCGAGCCCTGGACGCCGCTTACGTGAACGCCGCCAGTCAGCTTGTTCCCTACACAATTGACGGAGTCGATATTGCCGACATTGACCCATGCGGAAGCGCTATTCGCGCCGGTGACCGCGACTTGGAGACCACCGCTGACCGTCGAGTTGCAAACCGTCAGAGAACCACCGTCCATACGGATGCCACCGCTGACGGTGGCGTTCTCCACGTCGCACGCGTCACCTGGGTGGACGACGAGGCCACCCGAACTCATGCCAGTCACCGTCCCATTGCATTCGGTCGCCGCACGAGCCGGACTGGGCGATAGTGCGACTCCGAATCCCATCAGGGCTACGAAACCGACGGCACACAGAACCTTTTGCATAGCCACGTACCCTCCTTCGGTTGGGGTTCCGTCAATGCCGCAGGCTGCCCGCGGGCAGACTTGAAGTCTTTCTATCCTCGCTTGGTTGGACGCTCACCTCCTTCCCGCACACGGCAATGGGCGCAGAGCACCATGCTTGCAACGATGGATGGAGGCACGACTCATAGAGCCTCTTGGCGTCGGAGCATACAAGACTTCAGGGGTCATTTGGGAACTCTCGGGCAGCCGAGCGTCCTGCGCCCATCGCCGCGAAGTTGGCAGGCAGTCCGCAGCTACGGTGCAAGCGCGTCGACTGCCGCGCTGCTAATCGGGAGCAGGGCGGATGCGAATCCGGACCGGGAACGAGAGGCACTCGTTTCAGCTCAGGTTGCGGGTTTACACGCTGCGTTCGCTCCCTGATCCTGGCGATACCTCTGAGGATGGCAAACCGAAGCGGTCGGCTGGCAGCGGGCGCTGCGGGATTGCTCCGGCATGCGCTGAGACATACGCGGCAGCGGCCGTCCGGGCCAGCCGCCCTGTTGGCTGGATTCCTGCTCGTCTACTGCTGCTGGCAGCTCTTGGCGCCTGCAGAGGGCCGCGAGATCACCGGCGAGCTGCTCTTCTTCCCGATCGACCTGGCGGCAACCTGGTGCTGCTGGCGGGCGGCACGGCGCTGCACCGGCTGGCCGAGGCTGCGACGGGCCTGGTTGCTGATCGCGTTCAGCTTGCTCTCCTGGACGGCCGCCGATCTGATCTACACCGTCTACGACGTCGCCGGGGCGACCCCTTACCCCTCGCCTGCCGACGGCTTCTACCTGCTGTTCTACCCGTTGATGCTGGCCGGGATCCTTTCCTTTCCGTCGGGGCGGCGCGGCCGAAGCGAACGGATGCGGCTCGCGCTCGACCTGGCGATCGTGACCGTCGGCGGCTCGGGCGCGGTCATCTACATGGTGCTCGGCCCGCAGGCGACCGCCGACGGCAACAGCCTGACGCAAACCGTGTTCTCGGTCGCCTACCCGGTCGGCGACCTGATTCTGCTGGTCGCGCTCGCCTCTGCCCTGCTGCGCACCGCGGCCCCCTCGGCCTGGCGCTCGCTGCGCCTGCTCGCAGCAGGACTGTCACTGCTCGTTCTCGCAGACCTCGTCTCCGGGTACCTGAGCCTGCGCGGCGACTACCACAGCGGCGACTCGGTCGACCTCGTCTGGGTGCTCGCGCTGGCGCTGTTCGCGCTCGCAGGCGCAGCGCAGGCGCCGGTCGCGCAGCCCGAACCGATCACCCGATCACCGCGGCAGGTCGGCTGGCTCCCCTACGCCGCGGTCGCGGCCGGGTTCGGTGTGCTGCTCTACGCCGACCGCGACGGCGGCTTCTACCCGCTACGGCTGCTGATCATGGTCACGCTGGTCCTCGCGACACTCGTCGCGCTGCGCCAGCTTCTCGGCCAGCATGAACTGCTCGACGCGCAGGCCGAGCTGCGCCATCAGGCGCTCCACGACGGCCTGACCGGGCTTGCCAACCGCACGCTGCTGCACGACCGGCTCGAAAACGCCGCCCGGCGCAGCGAACGCAACCAGGAGACGGTCGCGGTGCTGATGCTCGACATCGACGACTTCAAGCTGGTCAACGACTCGCTCGGACACGCCGCAGGCGACGAGCTTTTGGTCGAGATCGCGGGCAGGCTCGCGGCGGTCGCCCGGCCCGGCGACACGGTCGCGCGGCTCGGCGGCGACGAGTTCGCGCTCGTGCTCGACGGACGGCTCGACCAGCCCGAGCTGGTCGCGATCGCCGAACGGGTGCTGGCGCTGTTCATGCAGCCGTTCCTGGTCTCGGGCAGCCCGCGCCGGGTCGACGCGAGCGTCGGTATCTCTCACGACCGAGGCCGTGCCGCAGCGTCAGCGACCGATCTCCTCCGCGAGGCCGACAACGCGCTCTACCGGGCGAAGGCGAACGGCAAGGGACGCTTCGACATTTTCGACACGGTGCTCCGTGACGACATGCTTCGCCATATCGAGCTCGGCGGCGCGCTCTCCCGGGCGCTCGACGAGGGCGCGCTGGAGGTCTGCTACCAGCCGATCGTGACCGCCGACGGCGGCGACACGCTCGCGCTCGAAGCGCTGCTTCGCTGGCCGAACTCGCTCGACGCGGTACAACCGGACGAGTTCATCAGCCTCGCCGAGGAAAGCGGGCTGATCGTTCAGATCGACGAGTGGGTGCTCGGCCAGGCCGCAGCCCATCTCGCCCGGCTCCGCGCCCACGACCCCGACGCGCTGCCGCTCGGCATGTTCGTCAACATCTCACCGCGCGACTTGGGCGAGCCCGGCTTCCCGGCGCTCGTCGCCACGACGACCGCCGCGCACGGCCTGCAGCCCGCCGACGTCACCTTCGAGCTGACCGAACGCGTTTTCATCGACGATCACAACCCGGCGGTCAGCCGTAACCTGACCGAGCTGACCGCTCAGGGCGGCAAGCTCGTGCTCGACGACTTCGGCACCGGCTACTCGGCGCTTTCCTCTCTGCAACGGTTCCCGCTCGCCGCGGTCAAGATCGACCGTTGCTTCATCAGCCCGATCCGGGCGGCAAGCGACCAGGCGCCGATCGTGCAGGGCATCATCGGCCTCGCGCACACCCTCGGGCTGACCGTGATCGCCGAAGGAATCGAAACGCAGACCCAGCTCGACTACCTGCGCCTGCTCGGCTGCGACGCCGTGCAGGGCTACCTGACCGGCAGGCCGCTGCCCGCCGCCGAGCAGCGGCCGCCTGTCGCCTCCCTGCTCGGCACTACCGTCTCTGTGTGAAGAACGAGCAAAGCACCGAAGACTCGCAGCACGCCGAAGGTCGTCCGCTGTTCCCGCTGCAGGAGCGTGCGCTTGCTGCCGTCGCTGCCTCCGCTCGTGCCCGCCACGATCTCGACCGCGAGGATGCACGTCGCGCCGTTGACGAGGCCGCTGCAACCGCTGTTCGAGCCGGTCACGACCCCATCAGGGAGCGTCTGCCCGAGGACGGTGCTCGCGACCGCCGCCCACTCCCGTAGGGGCGTCACAGGTCGAACTCGCGCTGGCGCCCAGACACGGTGAACCCAGCGTCGGTCCGCGATCATCCGCCATGGCCTACGACGAAGAACTCGCCTCCCGCATTCGCGCTCTGGTCGCCGGCGAGCCGGGACTCACCGAGAAGAAGATGTTCGGGGGCCTCGCGTTCCTCATCCGAGGCAACATGGCGGTCGCGGCCAGTGGACAAGGCGGGCTGATGGTCCGTGTCGACCCTGCGGAGTCGGACGCACTCGTCGCCGATTCTCACGCCCGCCATGCGGAGATGCGCGGTCGGCCGATGGCCGGCTGGCTACGGGTCGACACCGAGCACCTCCGGTCGGCACAACAGCTTGCCGACTGGGTCGGGCGCGGCACGGCGTTTGCGCGCTCTCTACCGGAGAAGCAATAACAGGCCCGCGCTCCAAGCCGACCCCGAGGATCGCTCGTTCAAAGTTCAGGCATCAGCGATCGGTCACACGATCGGGGCCGGGAGGCGCCCCCTTTCGCCGCCGCGAATCTCCACTTCCTGGACGCCCCGTTGACGCGGTTACGACTTCATCCGCATCGCGACGTCGTATCGCGCCACCGACGTCCGGCGTCCAGGCGTGTCTCCAGACGGCATCGCGTTCAGGATCTCGTCGGCGCGCGTGTAGTCGTCTTCCGTCTCGAAGATGAAGATCACCAGCGAGATCTCTGCGTCGGCGTCATGGAGCGCCACGACCTCGGCCGCCGGGAATCCCTCCGGCGGTTGCCCGTCGCTCATCTCTCGTTGCATCTCCTCCATCCGATCCTTGCTGACCCCTTCGAAAGAAACCACCCGTGCGAATGCCATTTGAGCCTCCCTGTCGTTTGAGGCAACCCTACGTCCCCGGTTCGCGCCGCCAAAAAGTCTGAACAAACCCCGTGCACCTCGTCCATCCATGTGCCCTGCTCCATCTGCGAGCTCTGCACCATGCCGGCAGACAGCGCACCCCTGAGCTCGCCCATATGGCCCTTTGTGTCCACCCAGACTCGGTAGGAACTGGGCTTCATCTCGATCATCTCCAGCGCCTGCTTCGGCACGGTGACGCAACTCTTGGCCTTGTAGCTCGGCCCGAGCTTCGCGACAACCATTCCGGCGCCGTCCCGGATCGACGCATGGGGTTCGAACCATCGACCCCAAATTGGTCGACGCGAGAGTGGTCATGCCTGCCGTGCTCTCAGGGTTGCTCCACCGTCGAGGTCGAAGAAGTGGAGGGCGTCGGTCTCGAACCCGATTGAGACCGGGGTACCGCGCTTGTAGTTCGCGTGAGCCGCGAGACGCGCGATCAGTACGGCTATGTTGTGCTTCTCGTCGCCAACGGACGCCGCTCCCGGAGACGGAGCCCCTTCGGGTAGCCCGTCGATGATCGCCTCGTCTTCGACCGAGGTCGCCTCTACCTCGATGTGCGAGATCACCTCGGAACCAAGCTCTTCGGACACAACTACGGTTCCGGCGAGCGCGCCGGTGCCGTTCGGAGTGACCGAGATCGCTTCGGGCCGAATACCCACGGCAACGGGCTTACCAATCGAACGGGCGAGAGAGGGCTCTTCGGCCAGGATCCGAGCGGGGATCGGGAACCGGTAGCTTCCGATCTGGCACTCGATCCCAGTCTCGACAGGGGTGAGGCGGCCTTCGACGACGTTCAACGCAGGGCTGCCGATGAACACGCCGACGAAGAGGTTGACGGGGTTGGCGTAGATCTGTTGCGGAGTGTCGAACTGCTGGAGCTCCCCTTTGCGAAGCACGGCGACGCGATCGGCCATGGTCATCGCCTCGACCTGGTCGTGCGTGACGTAGATCGTCGTGACGCCGAGCTCACGTTGAATGCGAGCGATCTCTGTGCGCATCTGCACACGCAGTCGGGCATCGAGATTCGAGAGGGGTTCGTCCATCAGGAACGCTTCGGGCCGACGAACGATTGCTCGTCCCATCGCGACTCGTTGCCGCTGTCCTCCGGAGAGTTGGCTTGGTTTGCGCTTCAGCTCACCGGTGAGCCCGAGCATGGCCGCTGCCTGTTCGACGCGTGCGCTGCGCTCGGCCTTGGGTAGACGTCGGACGCGGAGGCCATAGCCGATGTTGTCGTACACGCTCAGGTGCGGATAGAGCGCGTAGTTCTGGAACACCATGGCGATGTCACGGTCTCGGGGTTGCACGTCGTTGACGCGCACACCGCCGATGCGAATCTCGCCCGAGCTGATCTTCTCCAGACCGGCGAGCATGCGGAGCGCGGTTGTCTTACCGCAACCCGACGGCCCGACCAGGACAACGAACTCGCCGTCGTTCACCGCCAGCGTGAGGTCGCGCACGGCCCAGACATCCGAGCCGAACTTCTTGCTGACCTCATCGAACTCGAGTGAGGCCACTGTTCCCCTCGCTCAGCTTGACATCGGACATTCCGCGCGCGGCGACGAGATGCTCGACATCGGCTGCTGTCGGCCCCCACGCCGACGCTCGTGTGCACTGCGCCGCGGCTACTGCGGATGCATAGGCGAGAGCCGCGCCAAGCTCGGGCAGGGCAAGGTTCCGAAGCGCCTGAACCGACAGCCGCTCGGCTTTCCAGAGCCAGGCGAGGAGCCCGGCACAAAAGGCATCGCCTGCCCCGACCGTGTCGGCAACCTGGATCGTAACGGCCGAGACCTCAGCCGTTCCCGCGTCGATCCATGCCTGCGCTCCGTGCGCGCCGCGCGTGACGACGACACAGGTCGCCCCTTGCTCGAGCAGGCACCTGGCTCCATCGCGAACGCTTCGCTCGGGGTAGAGCCATGCCATATCGGAAGTGCTGAGCTTCATCAAGCCTGCGACCCGTGTGAGCCGTTCGAGTCGGGCCAGATAGGCACGACGGTCGGCGATCACCGCGGGTCTGATGTTCGGGTCGACGACGAGCACGCAGCCCTCCGACGCGCGCTCCGCCAGTTCGACGATCGTCGAGCCCGGAGGGTCGGTGGCCAGGGCAAGCGTCCCGACGTGCAGCGCCTTGACTCCGGGCCGAAGCCTTCTGCGCGCAAGTGCGGCGAGCGCCTCATGGGCCGTGGCGGACAGGTAGAAGGAGTACGCAGCCTCAGCGCCGGTCGAGTCGACGAGCGCGATCGGCGTCAGCGCGTCGGAGCGAACGACGTCGCCGGTGTAGACGCCGGCGGATTGGAGGGTCTGCTCGAGAAGCCGTCCGAAGCGGTCGCGGGAGAGGGCGCCGAGAAAGGAGGTGGGGACGCCCAGGTGGGCGAGCGCGACAGCCGTATTGAACGGGCCGCCGCCTGGGAACCGACGAAGGACGTCTCCGTCGAATTGGAGGTCGATCAGGGCCTCGCCCGTCACCGCGATCACGGAGTTGTCCCCTTACGCTCGAGGGCATGGTGCAGGGCGTCGACAACCTCCTTCATCCAGTCGGCCGCCGGTTCCCATGCCTGCCATAACACGCTCGAACCGTGGTTGTGGCCGAGCCTTCTGTGCAGGGTCGTCCTGACCCCCGCTTCCACGAGCCGACGGGCGTAAGCCTCGCCGCTGTCGCGGAGCATGTCGAACTCCGCGGTGATCACGTGAGCAGCTACGACACCGCTGAGGTCGTCCGCCCGCAACGGCGAGGCGTAGGGGTTGGAGCCGTTCGCCGGGTCGCCGAGATACGCGATCCCGTATTCGTCCATCTCCGCGCGGTCGAGTCCGAAGCCCTCGCCGAACATCGCTACCGATGGGTAGCTGTTGGCGTGCTCGCTGATGTCGGTGACGGGGACTTCGAGCAGCTGGAGTGCGAGAGTCGGACCGCCGCGGTCGCGCACCATCAGCGCGACGGCGGCGGCGAGGTTTCCGCCGGCGGACTCGCCGCCGACGGCGATCCGGTTGGCGTCCAGGTTGAGACGATCGGCGTTCGCAGCAAGCCAGCAAAGCGCCGAGTAACAGTCCTCGGCGGGCGTCGGAAACGGATGCTCCGGAGCCAGGCGATACTCGACCGTCGCGACCGCGCACGCCGCGGCGCGGCAGATGTGCGCACACTTTGCGTCGTTGACGAGTGAGTCGACCGTGCCGAGCACGAAGCCGCCACCGTGGAAATGAACGAATAGCGGGTGTGGCCCAGGTCCGGATGGATGGAAGAGCCGCACCCGGATCTCGCCTGAGTCGACCGGGATTCGCTCGTCTGTTGTCTCGGCGACCGTCTCGACCGTCACTCCTCTTCGACGCAGTTCGGCGTCGAGCTCGTCACGGATCGCCAGGCGGCGCTCGGGCATCGGCAGCCTCCCGGCACCCTCGCCCAGCGTGCCCCCCCATTCGAGGAGCGACCTTATCTCGGGCGCGAGCGTCATGGTTTCGCACCGGCCCGCACGCGTGGGAATCGCACCGAAACCTGACCTCCGTCGTCGAAGACGATCGGAAGCGGGTCGATCAAGTCGCCGACGAAGTCGCGATCTCCATCCCCGCGAAAGGCCATGAACTCGTACCTTCCCGGCTTTCGCTCCAGAATCTTGCCCGCGTACAGCGGTCCCAACGGCCCGTCCGGGGGAACGATCGGCACAGCCGGCGGCGTATAGGGACCGAACATCTCGTCGGACAGGAAGATGAAGGTTCCGGTCTCTCCGCGGGCGCCAAGCCGCTCGAGTCGCCCGCTCGAGTGGTCGTCGGCCTGCGCCGAAACAAGCAGGGCGTACTGGCCGTCGGCTAAGAGGAGTTGGGGGGCCTCGAGCTGCGCGAACTCGCCCGGTTCCGTCACGGGCGGAAGCACCTCCCACTCCATCAGATCGAGTGAGCGCGCATGTCCGATCACCCCGGCGCCGTCGCTTGCACCCCGCGGAGACCTGGCGGTGATGAGACAGTGGAACGACCCATCCGGATGCTTGATCAGCCATGGGTCGCGCCATGACTGGTCACGCCAGCGCGACAGATCGAGCAGGTCGTACCAGCGCGAGTCGGCTTCGAGGACCGGATTGGCAGGATGCTTGTCCCAGTTGATCAGATCGTCGGAGACGGCGAGGCCGATCCGTTGGATCAATCCTTCATCGTGGCGGCTGATGCCCGTGTAGAGCATGTACCAACGCCCGTTGTGCTCGATCGCGCTCCCGGTCCAGGTCGCAAGGTCGTCCCAGCTTCCGTCGGGACCTGGGTGAAGCGCATCGGGCAGCACCTTCCACTTGCGGAGGTCGTCGGAGACCGCATGTCCGATCGATGCGTGATGGTGCCGGGACTCCGGCGCCTCGAGCTCCCGTGGGGCCTGGAGGTAGAAGAGGTGGTGGTCCGTTCCGTGCTGGATCGCCCAGAAATCCCAGACCCACTTGTCGGGAAGGCGTAGGGTCATGTCGCTGGGTCCCGGGCGCCCAGCGTCGGCCGGATCGTTGCGGCGGCCATCGCGACCTAGCCCTTCAGGGAGCCCTGAAGCAGCGCCGTGAGGAACTGGCGCTGGAAGATGACGTAGATGATGATCATCGGCGCGAGAATCAGCAGTGATCCAGCCGACAGGAGCGGCACGTCCGTGCCCCAGTCGCCCTGGAACGCGCCGAGGGCCCCGGCCATCGTTCGCTTGAGCGGATCGTTGACGAGGACGATTGCCAACAGGAACTGGTTCCAGGTCCAGACGGTGGTCAGGATCGCGAGCGAGACGATGGCCGGTCGGGCTAGCGGGACATGGACACCCCAGAACAGCTGCCAGGTTGAGGCGCCGTCGATTCGTGCCGCCTCGGTCAACTCGTCGGGGAGGTTCACGAAGTGCGCCCGCATCCAGAACACCCCGAACGGCATGAACAACCCGGTGAGCGGCAGGATGATCGCCCAGCGCGTGTCGAGGAATCCCATGTGGAGGATCTCGTAGTAGAGCGGAACGATGATCCCTTCGAACGGAAGCGTCAGGCCAAGCAGAAACAGGAGAAAGATCAGCCTCCCGCCCACCACACGGAGCTGACCGAGCGCGAAGCCGGCCATCGTCGCCATCAGGACGGTGAGCGGGACGGCGCCGAGAACGATCAGCACGCTCGACTTGAAGATCGTGGCCATGTTGGCCGCCTTGAACGCCTCGACGAAGTTGCCCCAGTGCGGGTTGGACGGCCAGTCGAGCCCGCTCGGGTAGGTACCCGACTCGTGGAGCGCGGCGGTGAACAGGCTCGCAAACGGAAGCAAGGTCCATCCGATTAGGAGAAGCAGCAGCGCCGTACCGCTCAGCCTCGTCGTCCGCGAAGCCATCACGATCTGTTGCCTCTGTTGACGAACCACTGGATCGGAAGCACACAGAGGAGCACGAGCACCATCAACACGACCGCGAGCGCCGAGGCGAGTCCGACCTCTCGGTTATAGAAGGCGAGCTGATAGATCTTGAGTCCCGGAACCATCGTCTCGTTCCCCGGGCCGCCGCTCGTCGAGATGTAGACGACGTCGAACGCCGACAGCGCCGCAACGACGGTCACGGTCACGCAAACACCGATTTCCTGCCAGAGGCTTGGAAGCGTGATGGTGACGAACTCCCGGAATGGCCCCGCACCGTCCAGCTGTGACGCTTCGTACAGCGCCGGGTCGATCTTGCTCATGCCGACCAACAGCAACACCGTGCAGAACCCGAGCAGAACCCAGATCCCGATGACACCGACGGCCGGAAGCGCGTAGCTGAAGTCACCGAGCCACGCTCGTCCGACGCTTCCAAGGCCGACCGCTGAAAGCCCCTGATTCACTGCTCCGTCGCTCGAGAGCATCCAGTTCCAGGCGATGCCCGCCGCTACCAGCGGGACGACCTGCGGCAAGAAGAGCACGGTGCGCGCGAACGTACCGAGCCGACCCGGGACGCTCCGCCTCATGACGGTCGCGATGACCAGCCCGAGAACGACTGGGATCGCAGAGAAGTAGATGATCAGCTCGAAGGCGTGTCCGAGCACCGCAAGGAGTGTCGGGTCGCTGAAGACAGATCGGTAGTTCCCGAGTCCGACCCACTTCGCAGGTCCCACCCCGTCCCAGTTGTAGAACGAGTAGCGAACGCTGTTGATCAGCGGCCAGAGGACGAAGATGCCGTATGCCGTGAGCGCCGGCAGGAGAAAGAGCCAGCCGTGTAGACGCGCGTCGCGGACCCCCACCAGGAGGGCCCGCGACGTCGATGCTCGACCAGCCGCGCTCTCGCGCGGAGGCGTCACCGTTGCGTCCGACATTGCCACTTCGTTTTAGCTGCCGTCTTTGACGTAGGCGGCCTGAACGGACTTGAGCACCCCCTGCGGCGTTTCCCGCCCGCCGAACAACTTCTGCACCTCAGGCGTCCACGCCTCAGCGTAGATCGAGCCGTTCGCATTTGCGATGAAGCCCATGTCGCCGTTGAACTTCGCGGCGATCGCGCCGGCCGCCAGCGTCTGCGCCGTGGTCGAGCCCGGCTTCACAACCGGAATCGGGAGGCTCGCAGGCCCACCCGGATTCGAGCCGCCCGCCGCGACGTTGATCTTGCGAGCAACGGGATTCGTTGCGACCCAGTTCAGGAAGAAGGCAGCGCAGTCGGCGTGAGCGGCGTTCGCCGCGATCCCGTAGGTCAACGGTGCCGACATCGCGGCCTGCTTCCCGCCTGCATTCAGCGGGGGCATGAGGAAGAACCCGATCTTCCCGGGCATGTGGGTGTCGAAGTTTCCCGACTCCCAGTCGCCGTCGAAGATCAGCAGCGCCTTGCCCGCTTCGAAGTTGCTCATCATCTGCGGGTAGAGCACCGAATTGGCGTCCGAGTTGAAGTAGCCGTTCTTGATCCACATCTGCAGGTGCTCGGTCGCCTTGGCGTTCGCGGCCGTGCTGATGGTCGCGTTCGGCTTGTCGAACACCCAGTTGTTGATCTGCGCTGCGGAGCCGTAGTCCGCCATCAACTGCTGCAGCGGGAACAGCAGACCGCCCGTCGCGCCGCCATTGAACTGCTCGATCGGCGTGACCCCCGCCGCCTTGGCCTTCGCGAGCACCGAATCCAGTTCCGCCAGCGTCTTCGGAGGACTCGTCATGCCGATCTTCTTCGCCAGGGCCTTGTTGTAAAAGACGCCCGTCAGGCTGTAGTTGACGCCCATCGCATAGAGCGGGCCACTTCCGACGCCGACACCGGCCGGCGAGGTGCGAAGCTGCGCGAGCTGCGACGCCGGGAAGGTGCTCCAGTTGTATTCCTTGAAGTAGGGGTCGAGGTTCTTCAGCAACCCGTCCTTCACAAGCCCACCGATCGTCGGAAGGCGCATCAGGTCCGGGGGATTCGGCCCGCCAAGCGTGAGCGGCGCATCCTGGGTGATCGTCGCGAAGGGGTCCTCACGGTTGTTCCAGGTCACATTCGGATATTGCTTCGTGAAGGCCGCCGTCAGGTCGGTGATGTCCGGGAAGCCAGACTCGAAGTAGCCCTGCATGGTCACCGGGCCCGTCCCACACGCTTGCGCGAATGTCGGCGCCGCAGCTCCCTTTGCCGCAGCGGCACCACTCGCCGCCAGGCAGACAGCGAGCACACCCAGCCCGGCCGGCAACGCGAACAGCGGACGACCTCCAGAGGCCCGTCCTTTCCGCCGAACGGATCGAAGGCTCTCAAGCATCGTTCTCCTCCTCTATCCCTTGTGGGGTGACTGGTGCGCTGCTAAATCGAAATAGCGCGTGTGTGATAATGAAACTACGCCGTACATTTGTCAAGAGACGTCGACTCTGGGAAGGTGGTTAGACGGGTGGGAACGGGACGAATCACGCTTGCGGACGTCGCCAGGAGCGCGGGCGTCTCCCAGACTGCGGCGTCTTTCGTCCTGTCGGGTCGCCGGGAGGAAATGCGGATCTCTGCCGCCGTCGAAGCCCGAGTTCGCAAGGCCGTGCGCGAGACCGGCTACCGGCCGAACATCATCTCGCGAAGCCTCCGCACCGGCACCAGCAACACGATCGGCTTCGTCTCGGACACGGTGGCGACGACCGCCTTCGCCGGGCATCTGATCTGGGGCGCCCTCGACGCCGCGCGTGAGAAGGGGTTGCTCCTGTTCATCGGCGAGACCGAAGGCGACCGCGACCTCGAGCAGCAACTGATCGAATCAATGCACGACCGAGGCGTGGACGGCATCGTGCTCGCGTCGATGTACACACGCAAACTCGCCGTTCCGGGAGCACTTGCCGACGGGCCCGCTGTCCTGCTGAACGCCATCCCCGCCAACCGCTCGACAATTCCGGCGGTGGTACCAGATGAGGTCGAAGCAGGCCGGACCGTTGCACGCGTTCTCCTCGAAGCCGGTCACAGGGATGCGATTGGACTGATCGGCGCGGCACCTCCAAACCGCGTCCCGAAGGACAGCCTCGCCGCAATCCAAAGACTGCAGGGAATCACTGAGTCGCTCCGCGAGGTCGGTGCCGCCGTCGCAGCCGCGATCTCCTGTCCCGACTGGCAGCCCGAGATCGGATACGAGGCCACGCACCGGCTGCTCCGGAAGACGACTCCGTCGGCCCTCATCTGCTTCAACGACCGACTCGCCCTGGGCGCTTACCAGGCACTCGCCGACGCCGGCCTTTGCGTCCCGAACGACGTGTCTGTCGTCTCCTTCGACGACGACCTGATGGCCTCCTGGGTGCGGCCCAAGTTGACAACGGTCGCCCTCCCGCACTATGAGCTCGGACGCGTGGCGATCAATGTGCTTCTTGACGAGGATCTCCAGTCGGGTACGAACGGCGAGCCGGTGATCCGGCGGATTCCCATGCCACTCAGGTCCCGCGACTCCGTGCGGAAGCTGCCGACCCAGGAACCGGCGCGGGAACCTGCGGAACAAGTGCTCACTCGCTGAACAGCGTGGCCGCGCGGCGGTTGCGCGTACATCGACGGCTGCCGTCGCGACTTCTCAGCCCTTCGGCGCAGGTGTTGAATGGTCAGCCGCGATCCAATCCGGGCGCGCAGCTCGTGCTCAGAACTGTCCAGGTCATCGAGCTCCTCCTGACGGTAAGCAGGCTCTCGTCTCGATCTTTCGTCCTTCGGTTTCCTGAACTTGACTCAACACGGCAGATTGCTGTGACAAGCGAATCGCGGAGCTCGCATCCCTGTGCCTGGCGGCCGTGACCGCCTTTCTGCCGAGGGCGTCGAGTTGGCGCTGTGCAGAGATGAAGCGGGCGACGTAGTTCGCGATCGACCGAGGAGGTCGGCCGAGCTTCAGGAATTGTTTGAGCTCCCAGTCGTCGACCGCCACGAGCCGAGGCCCGAGCCTCACCAGGTCGTTCAGGCTGGTCACCTGGCCGATCTTGTTCGCCCGCTGGGTGCCAACGCGGCAGATCGCGTTCATTGAAGCAGCGAACGACTGGGGCGTGGAGCTCTTCGCGTTCCCTCAGCCTGTGTCACCGGCGAGATGGTTCTAACGTGCTCGCTCGACGCCTGTCAAGTGTCACAGAACAGATGTTAAGGGCGCGGACCTCTGGATTTGCCTCGAGCAGAGGGTTTTCTTGGAGGGATGGTGGATTGAACGGGGGGGTTGTTCGGTTAGCATGAACGCTCTTGCCCCCACTGGAGGTGTTCAGGATGTCCGAGACGATCCGCCGTGTCAGCGACCACCCGATGAAGACAAGCTTCGACGCCAGCCCGCGTGACACGGCCCTTAGGTCGGAGGACGGCTGGGTCGACATGGACGTTCGCTGGCTCCTCACTCGAGAAACCGTCGGCGCCGAGCACTCGGTGTTCGGGATTACAGTGTTCCCCCCCGGCGCGAAGCACGACATTCATCGTCACCCAAACGCGGAGGAATTCGAGTACCTGGTTTCCGGTCACGGGATCGCACGTGTTGGCGACGCGGACGTCGAACTCGGTCCCGGAGAAGTCGTCTTCGTTCCGAAGAACGATTACCACGGTTTCGAGAACACTGGGGAAGAGCCGGTGTTCATGGTCTGGGGATACGCCGGCGCCGCGAACCTCGACGAAGCGGGCTACGTCCGCTACGCCGACGATCATCCCGCCTGAGTCAGCGCTCGGACGACTTAGGCCGGGGTTACGAGGATCTTGCCGCTGGCACGCCGCTCCGCAAGAGGCCGGAGACCATCTTCGACCAACGTATCGAGTGCGATTCGGGGGCCAAGGGTGAGCTCCGCTATGTCGGTCGTTGCGAGCAGGTCGAGAGCTGCGGGGATGTCGGCGTCGCAGATGTGGGCTACGGTCGTGTAGACGTCGACCTCACGCTTGATCATCGGTGTCAACTCGATCTCACGCGCGGCCCCGTGCAGTCCGACGAGAAGCACCCTGCCGCCCCGTCGCGCGCCCGCGATCGCGGCCGCCGGAGCATGCGGCGCTCCGCTCGCCTCGATCACGACGTCGAAGCCGACGCCGTCCGTGATATCGAGTAGCAGATCCGCGAGATCTCGACCGGACGCATTCACGACCTCCCCTGCGCCGAGCGACGCCGCAGTCGACAGTCGGCCGTCGTCAATATCGAGGGCAACGACACGTCCTCGCGCTGCTCGGTGAGAGGCACCGGCGACGATGAACGATCCGATCCCGCCGACACCGATGACCGCGACATTCTCTTCGGCGCTCTGGCTCACCCTTGAGAGAGCGTGAAGCGCAACCGCAAGGGGTTGGGTCATTGCGGCCGCGTCGTCATCGCAACCCTCCGGGACGATCCGACAGATCGATGCCGGCGAGGTCACATACTCAGCGAGTCCCCCATCGATCTGAAGCCCGAGAGTGCGGTACTCGGCACAGAGATTCGTTCGGCCCTCGACACACCAGCGGCAGCGACCACACGAGATTCCCGCGCCTGAGACGACCCGATCACCGACCCGGATCGTCGTGACGGCAGATCCTGCATCGATGACGCGTCCCACGAACTCGTGGCCCAAGACGACTCCTGGACGACACAGCACCGGGCCGTGATCCCATTCGGACGAATCGGTTCCGCAGATCGCGGCGCGGACTACCTCGAGCAGGACGTCGTCCGGGCCGGGTGCGCCTGGATCGGCGACGCTCTCGATTCGGACGTCTCGAGGACCGTGGAAGACGGCGGCTTTCACGCGGTCAGCATTCGATCTGAACCTTTACGTTGCGGCTCGTGTCGCGGGCGGCGTCCAGCGCTGCCGCCCCGTCGTCGAGTGCGAACGTCGCGCTCAGGAGCGGCGTCGGATCGACGCCGCTCGTAGCCATGAAGCGAATCGTCCGCGGCCAGAGCCCCGCAGACCCGATGATCCCGCGAACCTGGAGCGCCTTGGACTGTACGAGGCCGATCTCGACCGGCGCGCTGCCACCGACATCGATCCCGACGAGCACGATCCGGGCGCTGTGGGCCGCGATCGGAAACGCCGCGGCCATCGCAGCCGGTGCGCCCGCCGCCTCGATCACCACGTCGAACCCGCGTCCACGTGTCACCTCGGGCACCTGATCGACGAGCGGTATCGCTCGCGGATCGAGCGCTCGGGTGGCACCCACGTCGAGTCCGAGAGTGCGCCGATGCTCCTGCGGCTCGATCAGAGTGACAGTGGCTCCCATCGTCGCGGCCGCAATGACACAGAGGAGACCGATCGGGCCGCCGCCGATAACGGCCACTTCGTCGCTCGCGTCGATCCCGCCGGCCGCAACCGCCGCGCCATAGGCAACTGAAAATGGCTCGACGAAGGCGCCCTGCGCGAAGGAGAGCTCGTCCGGGATGCGGTGGAGCCACGACGCCTTCGCGACGAAGTACTCGGCATCCGCTCCACTGATCGAAAATCCGAAATGGTCGTCGCCGTTGTTGACGACGCACTCGCCGACCACCCGATCGCCCTCTCGGAGGCTCGTGACGTCGGCTCCGACATCCGCGATCTCGCCAGACCACTCGTGGCCCGGGATGATCGGGTAGGCGACTGGGATGATGTAGCGACCTTCGTACAGCTCGAAATCGGAGTGGCAGATGCCGACGTTGCGCGACCGGACGAGAACCTCGTCCGCCGAGATTGAGGGAACGTCCATCTCGCGGATCGCTGCCTGATGCGGCTCTTCGAATACCAACGCTCTCATCCGAGCTCCCTCCTCATTGGTCGATGAGTACCTTGATTTCGTCGGCGGCTCCCGAGGCCAGTCGTTCGAAGGCCTCCGGCGCCTCGTCAAGTGTTGTGCTGCTCGTCACGACACGCTCCACGGGTAGGTCGCCGGCAGCGATCTGAGCGGCGATCCGGTCGAAGTCGTAGACCCAGTAGCACCAGGTTCCGACGATGGTCAGGTCGTTGAGCGCCCAGAGCATTGGCTCGACCGATGCCTGGCCGACGAAGAGCCCCGTCTGCGCCAGCGTGCCTCGTCGTCGCAGCGAGCGGATCGCGGCGTCGAATCCCTCCGAATGCCCCGAGCACTCGATCGCGGTGTCGACCCCGAGGCCGCCGGTCTCATCTTGGAGATAGGCAGGCACGTCAATCGCGGTCGGGTCAAGCACGACCGCAACTCCGAGAGCTTTAGCGCGCGCCCGCCGCGCCGGATTCGGTTCCGACAGATAGACCGTGGATGCCCCGGCCGAGCGGGCGCAGAGGACGGCGAGCGCACCGATTGGCCCGGCGCCCGTGACAAGCACACGGTCACCGGGTGCCACGCCGGCGCGTTCCACGCCGTACGCCGCAACCGCTGTGGGCTCGATGAGCGCGCCCTGGCGGTAGCTCACCTCTTCGGGCAGCCGCACGACCTGGTACTCGGCCACCGCTGCGTACTCGGCCATCCCGCCCCAGGCATGCGACAGCCCGACGCACCCCATCGTCGAGCAGAGATGCTGCAGTCCGCGCCGGCAATAGGCGCAGTGACCGCAGTAGGCGAGTGGCATCACCGCGGCGCGGTTGCCGACGGCCACACTCTTGACGCCGGCGCCGACCGCGACGACCTCGCCGGAGAATTCGTGGCCGAGAATCTGCGGGTTCTTCGCACCGGTCAGCGGGTGTGGTTCGATCGGGGTGACGATCGGACCGGCGGTGTACTCGTGCAGGTCGGTGCCGCAGATTCCGCATGTGGCGATCTTCAGCACCACCTCGTCCGGCCGGGGCTCCCCCGGTTCGGCGACGTCCTCGATCCGGAGATCACGTGACGCGTGGAAGCGAAGCGCCTTCACGGCACGATCCGCTCGCGGCGAAGTCGGTCGAAGAGATCGGTGAACGACGTCTGGGTGTCTCGGACGCCCATGAAGCCGAGCCGACGGCTCTCCCCCATGTCCGTAAACGTCTCCACGGTGCGCCCTAGATCGGCATCCGTGTGCCACCACGACGCGAGCGTTTCGACCGGAAGGTCGCGGAGACCATGGCGGCGGACGATCTCGGGCCAGATCTGTGCCGCCTCCGCCATCTGCTCCTCGAGCGGCGCAGCGTTTCCGTCGAAGCCGACTGGCTCGACACCGAGCGCCGCTCCAAGGCGGGGCCAGAGCCGCCGCCACCGGAAGACGTCCCCGTTGACGATGTTCAAGGGGTGGTTGGCGGCAGCCGGTGTGGTTGCCGCCCAGACGAGGTGGTCGGCCAGCAACCCAGCGTCGGTTACGTCCGTGACTGCCTCCCATTGTTCCTTCGATCCAGGGAAATGGAAGCTCCGTCCCGTCTCACGGCAAATCGCTGCGTAGACCGCCAACGTGACGCCCATGTTCATCGCGTTCCCGAGCGCCCAGCCGATCAGCGTGTGCGGGCGGTGCACGGACCACGTGAACCGGTCGCGGTCGGCGGCAGCAAAGAGGATGTCCTCCTGGACGTAGTAGAAGTTCTCATACGGCAGTCGAGCCTGCTCCTCTGAGAACGGGGTGTCCGGCTGCGCTTTGGCGTACGCCTCGAATGGCCCTAGGTAGTGCTTGAGCCCGGTGACGAGTGCGACGTGGCGAACGGACTTCTCGGCGCCGGTCGCGATGAGCAGGTTCTCGAGCATGCGGCCGTTGACGGCGCAGTTCTCGGCCTCGGTCGCGCGGCGCTGCCACGTCGTGAAGAAGACGTGCGTCGGCGCCGAGCCGCTCACGGCGCGGGAGACTGCCTCGGGATCCTCGAGGTCGGCTGTCAGCGGCGAGATTCGTGGATCGAGGCCTTCGGGGTTACGGCACAGGCCGGAGACGTCCCAGCCGTCCGCGAGGAGCCGCCGGGCTAGGTTCCCGCCGCTGATTCCCGTGACCCCGACGACGAGCGCCTTCCCGGGCGGCACGCCGTCGCCATTCACGATCTCGACCCATCTGACGTCCTGCCGTTGCCGGCTCCAACCTCCGATTCCGCGACGACGTCGGTCACTTCGCGCCCCCCGTCGGCGCCGCGTCGGCCACGCACAACCCAGACGGCACGAACATCCTCCGGCCCATCGTTCCTGAGGCGATGCGGTGTCGTGGACGGGAAAGTGATCGAGTCGCCCGGCTCGAGGACGAATTCATCGAAGCCGACGATGACCCGCAGCGTGCCGCTGAGGACAAAGCCGAACTCGTGTCCGCTGTGGCGGACGAACGAATCATCGGGACTCGAGGCGCCGCCGGGCTCGTAGGTCGCCTCGAGGAACTCGACATCCTCGTCGGCCCAGAGCATCAGACGCTCCCACTTCACCCCGGAGCTCAGGCTGATCGCCGGGCGCTCGTCCGCCCGCTGCACGGTCAGCTTCGGCTCATTGAGAGACGGCGCATCCGGCGTGAGCCTTCCGGCAGAGCCCGTCAGCATGCGCGGTTCGTCGAAGAGGAGCTCGTCGACGGTGACGCCGAACTCGGAGGCGAGCGCGTACAGGGTGCTGACCGAGGGGCGGATCTTCCCGGTCTCGATCTGCGAAATCGAGCTGGGGGACAGATTGACCCGGCGAGCCAGTTCGCGTAGACCCACCGCTTGTCGGAGGCGGATGGCGCGGAGGCGCGGACCGAGCTCGGACGTGTTATCTGGTCCGCCCGATCCGGCTTTCCGCTTGTCGTGATGGTCTGTGGTCAACTGGAGGAGATCTAGGCGCGCCCGGGGATCCGTCTCGCCCCACGTCGAACTTGGCTGTAGATCAGGGCTGCCGCGACGATCAGGAAGCCCTGGAAGATGTACTGCCACTTCTGGTCGAGGTTGAGGAACACCGTCGCGTTCAGAACCTGAACGCTGAGGCCGGCGCCCATGAGCGTACCGATGAACGTGCCGCGCCCTCCGAGCAGGCTCGTGCCGCCGAGGACAACGGCGGTGATCGAGGTGAGGGTGTAGCTCGTGCCCTGCCCCGGGTCACCGACACCGAGCTGCGCGAGTAGGACGACTGCCCCGAGGAGCGTCATGAGCGAGGCGCCGAGGTAGCCGAGAAGTGCGACGCGGTTGACGGGGACGCCGACGCGACGGGCCGACTCTTCGCTCGATCCGACCGCGCGGAGCTGCAGCCCGAACTTCGACTTTCGAAGCATGAACTCGAGCGCGAAGGCGCTCAGCACGAACACGATGAACGCAATCGGGACCGGGCCGATCTTCCTCGAGACGGCATTGGTCACCGACGCGGCGATGTAGCCGTCGGGAGAAGGTCGGAGCGTGAACGCGAGGCCGCCGAGGCCGATGTAGGTGACGAGGGTCGCAGCGACCGGTGTGAACTTCGCGAACCTGATCAACGATCCGTTCAGGAGCCCGATCCCGACGGCAGCGAGGAACATCACCACGAAGCCGAGCACCCAGATCGCCGGAGATTTCCCGTCGAGCACGAAGAACGATCCGAGCACGACGAGGAAACCGGCGAGCGGACCGACGGAGAGGTCGATCCCCCCGAGGAGCAGCGCGAACGTTTGGCCGAGCGAGATGAAGCCGAGCGCGGCGCATGCCATCTCGACCGACGTGATGTTGAAATTCGAGACGTAGCGGCTGTTCCGCTGGAGAACGTAGAGGCCGAGCGCGAGCATGACGATCCCGAGAACGATCACCGGTGCGTAGTCGCCCTCGACGAAACGCAGCACTCTTACCCTGCGCCTGATCCTGTCGGTCATCCGCTGCGATGTATGTGTCGTCGCGCTGATCTCGGCCTGGACGATGTTCTCCTCGGTGACCTCGTCGCGTTTGAGCGTCGCGACCGCGTGCCCGCGCGACATCACGATCACCCTGTCGCATAGGCCTTCCAGCTCCTTCGTGTCGCTCGAGCCGACGACGACCGGAACGTTTCTGGCGGCGACCTCGCGGAGGATGCGGTAGATCTCGGCGCGGGCACCGACATCGACCCCCTGCGTAGGCTCGTCGGCGACGAAGAGCGCCGGCTCGGAGAGCATCGCTCGCGCCATCACGACTTTCTGCTGATTGCCGCCGGAAAGGGCGGAGACTGGCGCTTCGAGGGACGGAGCCTTGACGGCGAGCTCGGAAAGCTCGCGTTCCACGATCTCGACCTCGCGGCGGTGGCTGACGAACGGACCGACCCGCAGACGGTCAAGCGCCGTCACCGCCGAATTCTCGCGAACGTTCAGGTCGATCATCAAGCCTTCGGACAGGCGGTCCGCGGGCATGTAGGCGGCGCTCTCGAGCAGCCGTTGACGTGCCAGCACCCGGCCGCCGACAGTCACGGTCCCGGCAGAGTGATTGTCACGGCCCGCGAGAGCGCGCAGGAATGCTGCCTGGCCGTTCCCGACGATCCCGGCGATACCGACGATCTCGCCCGGGCGCACTTCCAGCGAAATGTTCTCGAACCCCTGGCCGCTGAGCCCCTCGACCTGAAGGAGCGGCTCGGCATCGGAGCCGGGGCTCTTGGGCGGGAAAGAAGCCTCGAGGGCGCGCCCGACGATCATCGCAAGCAGATCGGAGTCGGAGATACTGCTGACGGCTGACGTGCCGCGCAGGGCGCCGTCCCGCAGGACTGTGACCCGCTCGGCGATCTCGCGCACCTCGCCGAGGCGATGGGTGATGTATACGACTGCCGTGCCGCCGCCGGCGAGCTTGCGCACAGCGTCGAAGAGCAGCTCGACGGAGTCCTGCGTAAGCGGTGCCGTTGGCTCGTCGAGGATCAGGAGCCGCGGCGAAACGGCGAGAGCCTTCGCCAACTCGAGGAGGTGCCGCCGGGCGACGGTGAGCGACGACACGCGATCCTCGAGATCCCCGGTGAAATGCACGTCATCGAGCAGTGCGCGCATTGCTTTCGAAACATCCTCGTTTCGGCTCCGGAGATGGTCTGATCCGACGGCGACCTGAATGTTTTCGGCGACCGTCATGTCGGGCAGCAGCGCCGGGTGCTGATGCACCATCGCGATCCCGAGCTCCTGCGCCGTCGCCGGCGTCAACCCGACCACGGGCTCACCTTCGAAGACGATCGAGCCGGCATCCGGCGCCGTTGCGCCGGATGCGATGTTCATCAGCGTCGACTTGCCGGCGCCGTTCTCGCCCAGGAGTGCGTGCACTTCGCCGGGCATGACATCGAACGCGACATCGTTGAGCGCGGCGACGCCATCGAAGTGCTTGCTGATGCCGCCCATGGCGAGCGTCGGCACCTCGACGGCTTGCGCCTCCGCGGGAGGCGTTCCGACTGCAGTTGAGTTGTCCATCACGTGCTGTGTTCGGTCGGGGGTGCTGCGCGCGGCGAGCGACGAGCACCCGCCGCGCGCAACATTCGAGCTTCCTACTTCTTCACCAGCTGAGCCTGAGCTGCGGCCGGAAGCTGGGCAGACAGATAGATGTCACCCGGGTACTGCGGGTCGCATTCCACCGGATGTGGCTTGCCGGTCACCGAGTTCTCGAACACCGTGTTCGGGAACGTAGTCGTCGCAGGCTTCGTGCCTCCAGTGGCAAGCGCGACGGCCCAGTCGATCGCGAGCCGTGAATGATCGTTCTGCGTCGAGACGGTCATCAGCTTGAACGTCGGATTCGCTGCATGGTTCGCCTTCCAGAAGCACCCGAGCACGTTGCCGTCAGACGTCGCCAGTGCCGGGATCGCGCGCCCGCTCTTCTTGAACTCGGGCAGAGCCCCGACGAGAGACGGCCCGAAGTCCGAGACGATGACGTCGATCTTCGGATACTTGGCGATGTCAGCCGAGAGAACCTTTTGCGTCAGAGCCGGATCCCAGTTCGTCACCTCGAACGGCTGCGCCCCGATGAACTTGTACTTGTGAGTGGGATCGAGGACTTGGTGGAGACCCTGGTTCTCTTCGAGGCCTTGGCTGTTGCCGGCGGGGCCGCTGAGCATCAGTACGTTGCCCCCCTTCGGCAGAACCTGCTTGATCCACGTTCCCCACTCCTGTCCCGCCTGGACGAAGTTGGTGTCGATGAAGACGTCGTAGTTGACGCCGGCCTTGCCGCCCGGGGTCACGCGATAAGGAACGGTCACGACACCGGCTTTGTACGCGCTCGTCAGTGCGGGCAGGATCGCCTTGCCGGCATCCGGGAAGACGACGATGGCGTTGACGCCCTTGGCGACCATACCCTGAATATCGGAGATGGCCTTCTGCGTGTTGCCCTGCCCGTCGGCATAGCTGAACGACGTCACGCTTGGACACTTTGCCGCCTCTGCCTTAGCGGAAGCCGTTGTGACAAGCCGCCAACTGTTGCCACCGAAGCCGTCGGTTAGGCCGAGCGAGATCTTCTTCGGGCCGCACCAGGACGGCACTGCGGTCGGCTTCGCCGACGACGAGGTCACCACCGTCAGCGTGATGGCGGTGAAGAGCAGCGCGAAGGCTGCAAGCGCGCCCTTTTTCTTTCGGGTCATGTCAGTCGTCCTCCATTTCTCGGTGAGCTCCTGCCCGGTTTGACCTTCTGGATAGGCATGGGTTGGAATCGGGATGATCGGGTGGTCTTAGGTAGGTGCAAGCTGCTTGGCAGAGCGTCGCGCAGACAGCCGGCGTGCGAGCTCCTTCCAGTCGATGGTGTAGAGCGCGATTCCGACCGCGAGCGCACCCGCCTGAACCAGCGACTGCGTCGCGTAGCTCACGCCGAGCGAGAGCACGAACTGGTCGAGTTGGGAGAGAAAAACCGCTGCGATCGCAGTGGCGGCGAGGTTCCCGCGGCCGCCTAGCAGCGAGGTGCCGCCGAGAACGACAACTGCGACCGTCGGAAGCAGGTAGTTGTCGCCTTCATGCGCAGTCGGCTGATTGACGATCGATGAGTGAAGCACCGCCCCGAGGCAGTACAGGACCTGTGCCCAGACGTAGGCACCGGCCCTGTGGCGCTTCACCCGGATCCCCGCCGTGAGCGCACTCGTCTTGTTGGACCCGACGCCTTCGAAACGTCGGCCGGTCGGCGTGAGCTTCACGATCAACGTCACGAACGCTGTCGTGACGACCGCCAGGTACACCGGTGCCGGGATCCCAAGCCAGACAGCTCCTCCAAAACTGGCGAGCCGCGTGGTAGTGGTCGTCGGAATGTCGTTCGAGTACCAGAAGACCACGCCGTAGAGAATGGCGTTCGTCCCGAGCGTCGCGACGATCGGATTGAGCCCCATCCGGCCGATCAGTGTCCCGTTGACGCAGCCGACGACGATCGAGGCGGCGAACGCAAGCGCCAGGGCCGTCCACAACCGCCCGTTGTCGCCCGCCGGGTACTTGGTCAGGATCACGACGTACAGCGAAAATCCGCCGGCAACCGAAAGATCGATCCCCCCCTGCATCACCACAAGCGTCTGCCCCAGCGCCGCCACCGCCAGAGCGGCAGCGAACGGCAGCATCGTCAGCAGAGTCCCCCGGTGGAGGCTCGACGGAGCGAAGATCAGACAGGCGACGAACAGAAGCCCGGTGGCCGCGAGGACGGTGACCAGACCGCGGTTGAGAAAGTTCCGCTTCCCATGGGGGACAGCGTCTTCCACGCTCTTCCGTACCGGGGTCGCGATCTCGGATCCCACGTGGTCGGGGATACTAAACACCTTTCGCGCTGTTCACAAGTAGCGATCACTCGTTAAGTGGTTCCTGTCACTCATGAGCCCGCTTCTTTGGACTGCCCTCAATTCCCTTGTATGATCCGCCCATGGCGCGATGCTGGCTGCTGAACCCTTTGTTTGTCCACGATGAACAAGGCGTCGATAGCCGGACGCTCCGCAATGTTCTGGAGCCGAACGACAAGGGAGGAGCCAACCCATGAACATCGCTTCGCGCGGGGCCACCATGGCCGTCGATTGGGAGCAGCGGATCGACTTCGCGCGGCTCCGTAGCGAGCGGTTGGCCAAGGCTCGGGCGGCGCTTCAGGAGTCGAACCTCGGAGCAGTCCTACTGTTCGACCAGAACAACATTCGATACGTCTCGAGCACGCACATCGGTGAGTGGGCTCGCGACAAGAGCGCCAGATGTCTCCTACTCCCGCGCGAGGGTGACCCCGTCCTCTGGGACTTCGGCTCCGCCGCGAAGCACCACCAGCTCTACGCACCGTGGTTCCCCGAGTCGAGTTACCAGGCCGGCGTGACCTCCATGCGCGGCGCGATGCCGCGCGATACCGGGATGCCTGACGCGTTGGCCGCCCGCATCCACAACGAACTGCTCGAACGCGAGATCGCCGACGAGCCGCTCGGACTCGACCTCACCGACATGGAGACGCTCTACTCGCTTCAGCGTCAAGGCATCGAAACGGCGAACGCACAGCCGGTGATGATGCAAGCCCGAGCGCATAAGACAGTCGACGAGATCGCGCTTCTCGAGCACGCTGCGGCGATCGTCGATGCCGTCTACGACAACATCTATCGCATGCTCCGGCCCGGAGTCCGCGAGCACGAGATCGTCGCAGCCGCGATGAAAATGCTCTTCGACCTCGGCTCAGAGCAGGTCGAGGCGATCAACGCGGTCTCCGGCGACCGATGCAACCCGCATCCGCACGTGTTCTCGGATCGTCTTCTGCGGCCGGGGGATCAGGCGTTCTTCGACATCATCCACTCGTTCATGGGTTATCGGACGTGTTACTACCGGACGTTCAACATTGGTTCCGTGACGAGATCTCAGCTCGACGCCTACAAGCAGTGCCGCGAGTGGCTTGACGACGCGATCGAACTGGTGCGCCCGGGCGCGACGACCGACCAGATTGCGAGCGTCTGGCCGACTGCTCAGGAGCTCGGATTCCCCGACGAACAATCCTGCTTCGGATTGCAGTTCGGTCACGGACTCGGCGTCGGGCTCTACGAGGCGCCGATGATCTCACGCGTGCATTCACTCGATCACCCGATCACGATCGACGAGGGAATGGTCTTCGCGCTGGAGACTTACTGCCCCGCAAGCGATGGTGAGTCGGCGGCGCGAATCGAAGAAGAGGTCGTCGTCACCCCGACGGGCAGCCGCGTGATCACGAAGTTCCCGGCCGAGGACCTGCTGGTCTGCGGCAAGACATACGTCCGCGGCGCTGACCTGCTCGACCGCGACGAGACCCCCGTCTAGGTGGGCCGAGTCCAGGACCGCGTCGTGATCGTAACCGGCGGTGCCGGCGGGATCGGCGCCGCGGCCTGCCATGCGATCGCAGCCGAGGGTGGCCGCATCGTCGTGGCCGATCTCGATCCCCACGGTGCTCGGACCGTCGCGGACGCGATCGTCGACGACGGCGGCATCGCTACGTCAGTCGGAGTCGACGTCGCCGATCGCTCGCAGGTTCAGACGATGATCCGTTTCACGGTCGACACGTTCGGCGAGCTGAACGTGATCTTCAACAACGCCGGGATGAACCGGCCGCGCGGCTTCATGGAGGTCGACGAGGAGAACTTCGAGCAAATCGTTCGCGTCAACACCTGGGGCGTGATCGTCTGCACCCAGGAAGCCGCGAAGCAGATGATCTCGCAGGGAGGGGGTGGAAAGATCATCAACACCGGCTCGATCGCGAGCCGCCAGGGCTTCTGGGATTTCGTTCCCTACTGCGTGGCCAAATTCGGCACGCTCGCGGTCACCCAGGCAACCGCGCGTGGTCTGATCGAACACGGCATCACGGTCAACGCGTTCGCGCCGGGCGTGGTCGACACTCCGATGTGGATAGGACTCAACGAAGACATACGGGCGATCCACGACCAGCCTGCAAACTCGGATCCGATGCGCGACTTTGCGACGAATACGCTCGCCGGGCGCCCTGCCGCACCCGAAGAGCTAGCACCGTTTCTCGTCTACTTGGCGTCTCCCGAGTCCGACTACATGACTGGGCAGATGTACATGGTGGACGGCGGGCAGGTTCTTGTCTGATCCCAAGCGGGGTCGCGGGGATCGGGCGGATGGGCCTCCCGATGGCCCGGAACCTCCGCGAGCGTCCGGGACGAAGCAATCGAGCAGGGCCTCGCTCAGGCGGACATGGCCCACGTTTTGAGCATCCTTCGCGAGAAAGGAAGTTCCACGACGGGCAACGACCAAGGGAAGGAGGAGTCATGAAAGGGCTGCATCACGTCGGCATCACGGTGAAGGATCTCGACGCCTCGATCCGCTTTTACCACGACGTGCTCGGGCTGGAGTTCTCGAACGAGCCGAGCCCCTGGTTCGATGGGCCGGACCTGGGACCCGCCGTTGGCGTTCCCGGCGCGGCGCTGCGGCAGGTCAGCCTTCGGCTCGGTGACACGACGCTCGAGTTGCTCGAGTACAAGAGCCCTCCGAGCCAGACGGAGGGACCGTTGATGTCGCAGAGCCTCGGCGCTTCTCATGTGGCATTCGTCGTCGACGACATCGAGGCGAAGAAGGCCGAGCTCGAGACACGGGGCATCCGGTTCTACAGCGACGTCAATGTCGTCGATGAGGGTGTGCTGGCGGGCTGGCGCTGGGTGTACTTCGAGGACCCGGACGGCTACCCGCTGGAGCTGGTCGAAGTCGCGTACTACAACGCTGACGAGCGGCGCGAGGGGATCGCGGCGTATCTCGCATCGCGCTCTTGATAATGGGCGCGTCCGCGGGACAGATCACGGCCGCCGCAATCGCGAGTTTCGATGAGTGCCCGAACCGAAGGACGCGAGAGCTCCTTCAGAGCCTGACCGCGCATCTGCATGCGTTCGTCACCGAAACGCGTTTGAGTCGCACCGAGTGGGAACGAGCCATCGAGATCCTGACCGAGACCGGCCGAATCACGGACGCGCACCGTCAGGAGTTCATTCTGTGGTCGGACGCGCTGGGAGTCTCGATGCTGGTCGACGCGCTTGCGGTGGAACGACCTGCCGAGGCCACCGAGTCGACCGTAGTGGGTCCCTTCTGGGCGGCAGACTCGCCACTTCGCGGGTACGGCGAGAGCATCGCGGAGGAGCCGGGCGGCGACCCGCTTTGGATCTCGGGCCGAGTACTCGCCGTCGGAGGCCAACCGCTGGCTGGAGCGGAGATCGACGTCTGGCAGAACGGCCCGAATCGTCTTTACGCGGTTCAAGACCCTGAGTCACCGGAAGCGCATCTCCGAGGCCGGTTCGTCACTCGTGACGATGGCAGCTTTGCGTTCCTCGGTATTCGACCAACGCCGTATCCGATTCCCGACGACGGTCCTGTTGGGCACATGCTCGCCGCAACCGGCAGGCATCCCTGGAGACCTGCTCACATCCATGTCGCGGTGAGCGCAACGGGATTCGAGCGTCTCGCTACGCATGTTTTCGACGGTTCTTCGCCGTACCTTGACTCCGACGCTGTGTTCGCCGTGAAACCATCCCTCATCAAGCGGTTCGTCCAACACGTCGCGGACGATCCAAGCCGGCCTCCCGGGATCGACGGAGAATGGGTGTCCGTCGAGATGGACTTCGTGCTCGTCCCCACTCGAGTCGGCGACTGCCGAATAACCTCCACACAGATGACGCTCGACGAGCGGCTCCTGATCGGAGTAACCGCCGTGGGTTTTACGTAGGTGCGGAGAGCACGGCTCGCCGCAGCGCGACGACTCCGTGCGGAACGATCTGATGCGGAGCCACCGACCGATTTGTCCATCCCAGAATCTGGCCCTCTCGTGCCTGGTCATCCGACCCCGGTTCGATCGTGGGCGTTTGGGGCGCACCAGATTGTTGGCTGCGCCCGATAAGTTCGACTCCTAGCCGATGCCAACCCTCCGATCGCGAAGGCCACGTCCCGTCAAGTGGTGTACGAGGCTGACTGCGTCATCCTCGCCTGACGCTTACGCGGCTTGGGCGATCGCTGTCACCTCCTCGGGTTCTGGGGTGGGGTCGGTGAGTGCTTTGGTGATCGACTCGGCGCTCATGTAGCGGCGGGCGACGGCCCATTCGTCATTCTGTTCGGCGAGGACGGCGCCGACGAGCCGGACGATCGAAGCGCGGTCGGGGCGCCGCTATGTCAAGGCGTGTGTGTTTGCGTCGGCGTTCAGGGCGCGGTAGACGACGTTTGCGAGGTGGCGTTTGAGGCAGCGGCGCGCTTCGGCGGCGCTCTTGCCTTCGCCGATCTTGCGGTCGAGGTACTCGCGTGCGGCGGGGTCCCAGCGTGCCTGCACCATTGCGATCGTGTAGAGGGCCCGGTTGAGCTGTCGGTTGCCGCCGCGATTGAGGCGGTGTCGTTGTACGCGTCCGCTCGAGGCTGGGACGGGCGCTGTTCCGGTGTGGGCTGCGAAGGCAGCTTGGCTGCGGAAGCGGCTGATGCCGCGCGTTTCGCCGAGGATCTTGGCTGCGACGATCGGACCGACACCGCGGATCGCGAGCAGATTGACGCAGC
This sequence comes from uncultured Actinomycetota bacterium, assembly GCA_963743675.1. GTDB lineage: Bacteria > Actinomycetota > Thermoleophilia > Gaiellales > Gaiellaceae > PALSA-600. The sequence continues at coordinate 324,458 of CAVURE010000016.1, read as the reverse complement.
CCCGCGTCTCGAGGAGTTGTCTGATCTCGCGCTCGAGCTTCCGGGCGTCCCGTTCCAGCGTCGTCAAGCGGGTGAGGGCGTCGACCGCGAGCCGGCCTCGGGTCGGGTCGTGTTTGATCGCGCGACGGGCGATCGTTTGAGCGCGGCGCACAGCGCCGGCCGAGGCGAGAGCGCCCGTCTCGGTCTGATAGCCGGGAGCGGCAACACGGAGGAGGGCGTGTGCGCGATTGCGCCAGCGGCCGGCCTCAACGATCAGCTGCTCACGCGCATCTGCGAGGAGCTTCAGCTCGTCGTCGAGGACGCTCGCGTTCAGACGCGGCAGACGCTCCTGTTCGCGAAGCGCGATCCGGGCGACCACGAGCGCGTCCCCGTGATCAGTCTTGCCTCGCGGCCCGCTGCTGGGGCGACTGTCACTGGTGAGCGAGGCGGGTACATCGACGAGCTCCTCGCCTTCCAGGAGCAGCTGCCGGATCAGAGCGAGGCCGTAGCCGCGTGCGTTCTCGACAGCGACCAGCCGCTGGTTCTCGAACCGCTGCAGCCACGCCGCAAGATGCGCGAGACCGGCTGGGCCGGCCGCGACCTCGACGTGCTCGAGCAACCGACCCTGCTCATCGATTGCCGCGGCTGTGTGTGAGCGCGAGTGCGCGTCGATCCCGATGATGATCATCAAATTCTCCTCCTCAGTCGAGTCATGAGTCAACCGGGGCGCGCTGGACAGTCCTACCGTTCGGTCGTCACGCCGCTATCAGGTCACAGATCGCCCCAAAGCAGGGAGCCGTGGGGACCGGCCCCAACAGAGTCAGAGCACCAACGCCCGACAGGAAGATTCCGAGTCACCCACAGCTCCCAATGACACGGCCAACAAGGCCGCATCCGAGTGAAGAAAAACACGTAGGAAGATCCCGACCACGTCGGTGCGGCGGCCGATCTCCTTGTTCAGCCGCTCGAGCGAGTTGTTGCTCCCGGGCTGCCGCCAGTGCTCCTTCGGGAAGGCGGTGAAGGCGAGCAGGTCGGGTCCGGCTTCGTCCAAGAGCGCGGCTTCTTCGGGGAAGCCGGGTTCGAGTTGAGCGACGATCCGGGCGTGGTGCTCGTGCACGGTCGCGGCGTCGGGCTGGGCGAAGATCGTCCGCGCCATTGTCGCGACGAAGCCCTGGGCGCTCTTGGGTACCCGGGTGAGCGGTTGCGCATGAAGTGGGTGCGGCAGCGCTGCCAGGCTGCCCCGGTCAGCGTCGCGGCGATCGCGTCGACGAGCCCCGGGTGCGCGTCCGAGCTGACCAGCTTGACCCCGGCGATGCCGCGAGCGACCAGGCCGCGAACGTAGGCGAGCCCTTGCTCGCCCGTGGCCGAACTCCGGCCCTTGAAGTCGCAAGGAATCGCGGTTACAGTCGGCTGGTGATCCGCAGGGAGAGGCGAGCCAGGCGGGAAGGAGCTGCTTTGTTTGCGCTGCTCGGACTTGTCTTCGCTGGGCTCTTGGTCACGGGGGCGGCGCTGGCGGCGGGCTCGGGCCCGAGTAAGGGGTGCGGCACCATCAAGGCAGGTGGGCACGTCTACACCGTCTCCGTCCAGAACGGCGTCGCGTGTGCGTCCGGTCTCAAATGGGCGTCGACGCTGGCGGCGCAGTCCGTGCACGCGAAGACCGCGAACGCCAGCCTCAGCGGAGGCCCGAGCGGCTTCAACTGCGTCGGCAATTCGAAGTTTGTCAGTTCTTCTTTTCCCGGTGTCGGGGCGACGACGCAGGTCAGCGGGTTCTGCAGGAAGGGCACCTCGTTCACCACCCCGTACTTCAACTGGTTCGTCAAGACCCAGTGACACGATCCCGGCCTGCTCAGAACCGGCGACACACAGGTCGACGTCGCCGAGGGCTTGCGATGAGCGTGCCAGGGTCAGCCGCGCTTGTCTGACAAGGCAGACTTCAACCCTTGACGGTGTGATGAGAACGGGCAGAGATCGGGCACGGCGGTTGAGCCGCGCCACTGTTCTCGGCGTGGCGATGGTGCTCGTCGTCAGCGCCGCGGCAGGGGCGCGAACGGTCAACTTCGAGCCGGCCGGACCGCCGACCGGGAAGATCCGAGTCGCCAACTTCTACCTGCTAGGCGGGAACAAGCCGGGGCCTGCGCTCGACTTCTACGACACCCAGCAGCCGGGCAAGTCCGACAAGCCGTTAATCTCGAATCTGGGCTACGGCCAGATCTCCCCGTACGTGGCGCCGCGCGCGGACGGCGGCTACTCGAACCTCTACATCTACCCCGCCGGTTCCAAGACCTGGGGAAAGCCGTTCGACGGCACCCGCTCGGGAGAGAACATCGCGAGCAGCGGCTGGGTGCAGGGCCAGCAGGAAACGGTCGTGATGGGCACCGACCCGACCACCCATCAGCCGACGTTCGCGACCGTCGCGGAGGTCGAGCCATCGAAGCCCCCCGGCTACAAGACCGCGCTCCTGAAATGGCCATACGGCGGTAAAGGACTGCTCGCCGTCAACGTCGACGGCCTGATCGAGAACACCTCGAAGTACGGCGGCATCGACCTGAGGATCGACGGCAAATGCCCCGACAACACGCTGACCACCGGCAAGCCGGCGCAGGACTCCAACAATCCCACGACCCCGGCGGCGCTCAGCAACTACAACGCAGCGGACTTCCCGCTCGCACCCGGCGGGCACAAGCTCGACATCGTCGCCGACCCGACACCCGGCCAAGGCCTGAGCCAGCAGCAGTGCGACGCCGCCAAGTCGGAGGCATCGCTGACCGTGACGGTCACGCCCAACCATCCAAAGCTACTCTTGATCTACGGCCCAAGCCCGGCCAAGATCAAGACGGCCGTCGACCACATCGATATCGGCTGACCGCGACCACGCGGGCTCAAACGTTCTAGCTCGCCCCAGCCGGACGGACCAGTCATCCGGGCAGACCCGCGGGAGGGTGACAGGGTCGAGGTCGGCACCTCAGGGCCGAGTCCGCGGGTGAGGTTTCAACCGAAATCGCGCGAGAACGACGACGCAGGTCGGGCGCAGACGCGGCGCGGCAAACTATCGAGCGCTTGATGCTTTCGGAAAGGTGATGTCGGAGGCTGCAACACCCTCGACGCGCCGATCGTTCAGCGCCAGCCACGACGCTCCCATCGGGAACCGGGCCGCTTGAGTTCTTCCGAACGGAGCCGATTCTCGAACTGGACGAAATGCATGGTTATGCCCGTGGATCGGCTCGGTCCGCATGGTCGGCCGCGGATCCTGTCTTCTGGACGATCAAGTAGTTGGGCAACAGGTCGGCGACGATCTCGACTGCGGCGTCCTCGTGCCCCGGTACGACGAAGAATCGAGTTCCTTTGGCGCGTGCGTGCTCGTGATTCCGACCGTGGGGTCGCGTCGCGCTCAGCGTGATTCGGCGTCCGCGGGTGACGAGCCAGAGCGCGAGCAGGAACTCACCGATGAACGTGAACGTCGAAACGTCGAGCGATGAGCCCGCGGCTTTCGCGAGGCTGTCGATCAGGTAGCCGAGGCCGGCGACTGCGAGCAGGAAACCAAGGAAACGAGGGACGTAAGCCGACCTGTAGGTCAGGTAGGCAATGAGGAGCAGATACACACCGAAGAGGATGAGGCCGACGTCCCAGATGTCGGTGAAGTTGTTGATTCGCTGGAGGGCTTGGGCGTGCACGTGCGCTGTGCCGGGGCCGGTGCTGTGCTGGGCGCTGTTGAGCAGGTGGAGCGCGCTGACGAGTTGGATGATCGCGACCGCGAAGATTCCGGCGTACGCGATCCTGAGCCAGGCTGCGAGCTTCGAGATGCGTTCGCTGACCGGGCTGAAGACACGGTAGAGCACCAGCGCGACGATGACGTCGAGTGCGACAACGAGGAACAGGCTGAGGATGCCGAGCCCGAACAGGGCCTTATGGGACGTGATCTCCGTGGCCGTCTTGGCTGCGTTCCCCTCCGTTACGAGCCCCTTGACGGCGACTTGGTAGCCGAAGCCCGCGAGCGCCGACATGAGCAGAAGTCCGACGCCTGCGGTGATGCTCGCCTTGCGAAGCGACCGGTTCGAATCCTTCGCCGCGACGGCCGATGGCAGCGAGTCAGTGGCGTAGCGCGGTAGGGGCAGATGCAGCGTGCGGATCGTCATGGCGAGGCTCCTTCGTCTGAGTCGGTAGCTTACGATGTAAGTACGCTATACTTACGACGTAAGCTTGTCAAGTGCCCGACGGAAGGAAAACGATCGCGCCGCCAACCAAGCACCAGGCAGAGCCGCGGACCCCGCTCAGCCGTGAGCGGGTGCTGCGCGCCGGCCTCGCCTTCGCAGACGAGAACGGGATCGGCTCGCTCAGCATGCGCAAGCTCGGCGAGAGCCTCGGCGTCGAGGCGATGTCGCTGTACAACCACGTCGCCAACAAGGACGATCTTCTCGACGGCATGGTCGACCTCGTCTTCAGCGAGATCGAGCTGCCCGCGGTGGAAGCCGACTGGAGGACGGCGATGCGCGAGCGGGCGATCTCGGCCCGGCAGGCTCTGACGCGTCACCGCTGGGCGGTCGCGCTGATGCAATCGCGAGCCTCGCCCGGACCGGCAACGCTGCGACACCACAACGCCGTCATCGGAAACCTTCGCGGAGCCGGCTTGCCGATCGAGCTGGCAGCGCACGCCTTCTCCGCCGTCGACAGCTACATCTACGGCTTCGCGCTGCAGGAGGCGAGCCTGCCCTTCGACACCCCGGAGGAGACAGCCGAGATGGCCGAGATCTTCCTGAGCCAGTTCCCCATCGACGAGTTCCCCCACCTCGCCGAGCTGACCATCGAACACGTCCTCCAGCCCGGCTACGACTACGGCAACGAGTTCGAGTTCGGGCTCGACCTCATCCTCGACGGCCTCGAGCAGGCACGCGACACCGCCTGAACGTGAGCCCCGCGAAGCCGCAACGAGGGTGCCGACTTGGAACGAGTCCCGCCACGCCCTAGGCGCAGTGATCACTGGTCGCGGTTCCGGAGAACCGACCGCCATGTGGGGTAGCACCCGGGGTCAGGCAGGCTCAATCCTGGACAAATGAGGAGGCGGAAGAGCTGATGAGAACAAGAGAAACGCCGTCCTACTTGATTCGCTAGACCCCGGACACCGCCCTTGGGTACCGCCAGATCAGACAACATATGTACCTGTTTTGCAGGTATTTTGAAGGCCCATACGGGATTCGAACCCGTGCCGCCGCCGTGAGAGGGCGGAAAGACACCCGCTCATTTGCAGGCATTTTTGGTCCATCGAAGCGCAAAGGCCAAATCCTGGTCCAGACATCGCAGCGTGATCTCCGGGACCGAGTCGTCAGTGGTCCGTCAGCGCGGCGTCAGCGCAAGCCCCGACTCTTCCCCTCGCTGACCCGCGCACTCGCGCGAGCAGATCGTCGGAAAGGGAATCGATGAACAGAACAGACGTACACGTCAGAAGCCTCACGGCAGGAATCGCAGCGATCGTGCTAGCCGCCGCTGTCGGGCCGTTCGGAGCGGCGCGGAGAGAGTGGAGCGAACAATGAGACGTATAGGCTGGATTACCGCTGCGGCGGGCGTGGTAGCGCTTGCTGCCGGCAGTGTGTCGCTGGCGTCGTCACGAGGGCCAGCGAACGACAGCAATCCGCTCGTCCTCAACCTCATCAGCCGCGCGACCGCGATAAACAACCTCGTGGACACCGGGCCGGCGGGATTGAGTCCAGGAGACCTTTATGTGTTCTCCGATCGGCTGTCCTTGGCGAGCGCACCGAACGACCAAATTGGTACCGACGACGGGCGTTGTGTCCTCATCGACCCGGCGACTATGAAGTTCGACTGCTCCGTCACGAATACTTTCCCCAGTGGAGAGCCAGTGCACGCGGGTCAACTCATGGCCGCAGGTGAACTTACCCTCGTGCAGGGCACGACGAGTACGTTCGCCGTTGTCGGAGGAACCGGCGCGTACAGAGTCGCGAGAGGTGATGCGATTCTCGATCTCGGCCCACCTGAAGGGCCGCACCAACTGACCGTCAACCTGGTCCTCAACCCGTAGCGCCGCCGAGCGGGCGGCTCGATCACGAGCCGCCCGCTCGGCGGTTGCTGGTGTCTATCTGGTCTAGCCGCGCCTGCGTTGTCCGCTCCAGACTGAGTGCGGTCCTGCTGTCAGCTGTTTCGGCCGCCAGCCTCGTGTCGCCGAGTCACGGCTGTCGAGTTCGGCCGGATCGACCTGGCCGACGCGATCGAGCTGACCGCGCTCACGGTCACGGAGGACTGAGTTCGGAAGAAGTCGATGGCTTGCGGCGGAAAAGAAGAAGGGCCGTCCTTGCTCGATCGCCAAAATCCGGACACCGCCCTCGGGTACTGCCAAACAAGACAACACCCATAGCCGTTTTGCAGGTATTTTCAAGGCCCATACGGGATTCGAACCCGTGCCGCCGCCGTGAGAGGGCGGTGTCCTAGGCCACTAGACGAATGGGCCCCGCTAGGAGGCGCCAGTTTACCGGCTCAGGCGCCGATCTCGTGGAGGAGCGGCGCGGTGTCGAGGGGATCGAAGCCGATGCGGGCGGCGATGTCCTCGGAGGAGGGCTTCGTGCCCTCCAGGAAGAGCTCGCGCAGGAGCTCGCCGGTGGCAGGGTTGCGCCACCAGTCCTGGCCGATGGTGTCGATCAGGTGGCGGCGGAGCTGGGCGGAGCGGATCCAGGCGCGCAGGTAGTCGGCGGAGTAGAAGCCGGCGTCCATATCCGAGAGGTACGCGCTCGCGCGATAGCGGATGCCGGTGGCCGCCGTGAGCCACGCCTCGTATCCCTCGGGGGTCCCTCCCACCTCGTGGAAACGCGACCAGAACGCGAGCTCGTAGCGGAGCTTCGCCTCGTAGCGGCGGAACAGCACCGCCTCCAGGAAGACGGTCGCCTCCGCGTTCCGGGCCGCCTCGGTGTCCGAGAGGCCGAAGTAACGCGCATGCCACTCGGGCTCGCGGGAGATCGCCTCGACGATGTAGGAGTAGATCTCGGTCAGCGCGTTGTCCCGGGCCAGCCGGCGGAACGCGAGCGGCAGGGATGGGTCGACGCCCGCGAAGTGCAACGCGTGGCCGGCCTCGTGCAGGAACGCCTGGTAGTCGTGCAGGCCGCCCTGGGCGCGAGTGATCAGATGGACGACCTTCGGCGGATCGCTCGCCATCACGCAGGCGCGCGGCGACTTCTGCGGGCGGTCGTCGAGGTCGAGCTTGATGTTCGTGTTCGCGGCGAGGTCGAAGCCCATCTCGAGCAGAGTTGCGAGGCAGACCTCGGTCGCGCGCTCCTTCGTGTACGTCGACTCGAGCGGCGAGAGCCGGCGCATGTACGACATGTGATAGCTCGACGGGACCGGGTCGCGCGCGAGGCCGAGCAGCCGCTCGAACCAGCGGTCGCGGAGCGGGACGTACGCCGCCGTCATCGCCTCGCTCGCATCCGACAGGACGCCGGAGAGCTCGTGCAGCGAGATCCCCTTCTCCTCCTCGTTCCGCTCGACCGGAGTCACGATGCCGGAGAGGTCGGCCTCGAGCTCCTCGCCGGCGGTCATCAGCTCGAGCCGGTCCGGATTGAACGCGGCGCTCGCCTCCGCCTGGACCAGGCCGAGCTCCTCGCGGTCGGAGTACTCGGGCAGCACTGCGAGCTGCGCCTGCGCCGTGCGAAGCGGCATCTCCTCGCCCCGGAACGTCACCCGCGCGGCCAGCATCCTGTTCTCGAACTCGTCGTAGCGCTCGACGAGCGCACTCGCGATCAGGCCACCCTCGCAGGTCTTCCTCAGCCGGTACAACTCCTCGCGGTCGTCGCCGGCAGCGCCTGCCTCGGCCGCCCGGAGCGCATCGAGCTGCTCGCGGCTGAACAGGTCGGCGTAGCGCGCGACGATCGCGGCCTGCTCCGAGGTCTCCTTCTCCCCGACCCGCACCGCGCGCGCCTCCTCGGAGCGCTCGAACATGTACTCGCCGAGACGGTTCTCGAACTCGGCGGGGCTGCGGACGACGGCGACGGCCATGCGGCTACGCTAGCCGACGCCGTTTGCGTGACGGAGAGCGGTGGCGACCAGGTCGGAGGGGTCGAAGGGCTTCGGCATCACCGCGGTCGCACGGCCCTCGTAGGCGGTCACGTCGACCGTTCCGCTCACGAGCACGACCGGGATCCCGAGCCCGATCAGCTCGTCGAGCAGCCCGTCCGATGCGCCCGCGCCGAGATGGAGGTCGAGGAACACGAGCGACGGCCGCTCAGCCGCGACCGCCGCGCGCGCGTCGACGATCCCCGCGGTCTCGCGCACCCGGAAGCCGTCGAGCTCCAGGTTCACCCGGCAGACCATGCGCAGCGACGGCGTCATCTTCCACGAGCAGGATCGAGGCTCCACGAACATCCACGGCGCGGCGATCGTACTCGATCCGCAGGCGCGCTAGACTGCAGCGCGTGGCGCCCGAAACTCAGGCCGGGGAGCGCTACGCGACCCAGGTCGGAGAGCTCTGGACAGGGCTTTCGCAGACGCTTGCCCGTCTGGAGGCGATCGCCGGCACCCCTGACCTGCTCGATCACGAGGAGGCGCTCGGAGGCGCTGCGCCGGCTGCAGTACCGTCTCCACTCGGCAGGCCAGTCCGTGCTCGGCCTCTCGCCGCCCGTCGCCGCCGAGCCGGCACACGGCGAGCTCGCCGCCGCGCTCGCTCGGCGCCCGCGACGCCACCGGCGATGTCGTCGAGGCCGTCGACGCTCACCGGGAGCCGCGGCGTCGACATCGCTGCTGCATGAGTGGCGCGGCGCCCTCTTCCGCGTCCGCCTCGCCCGGCTGCGGCTGACCGGCCCGCAGAACCATGCTGCTCGACCGGGAGAGCAGATCCCGAGGCTCCACGCCCCGCTCGTCGCGTCGGGCCTCACGGTCGCCGGCGCCGCCGCCTTCGCGATCGGCGCGACCGCCGGACCGTGGCCGCTCTGGGTCGCCGGCATGCTCGCCGTCTGCCTCTCGCTGCTGCTCTACCGAGCCTGAGCCGCAGCCGCGAGCCGCGCCAGCGACTCGTCGCGACCGAGCAGCTCGAGGCTCTCGAACAGTCCCGGCGAGACCTTCGAGCCCGTGATCGCGAGCCTGACCGGCGCGAACGCCTCGCGCGGCTTCAGGCCCTCCGCCTCGGCGAACGCCCGCAGCGCCTCCTCGATCGCCGGCCGCGTCCCACGGCTCGACCGACTCCGAGCGCCTCCGCCGCGGCGCGCGCACACGGCGGGGTCGGCCCCGTCCGGGCTCACCGGCTCGAACAGGAAGCGCACGTAGTCCGGGATACTGCGAGAGCTTCTCGATCTTCGCCTGCACGAGCGGCACCGCCGCCCGCACTCGATCCTCGGGCCAGTCGATCCCCTGCTCGCGCAGCCAGGTCAGGAGCGCGCTCGGCATATGCAGCCTCGCGAGAGCTCGCGCAGGTGCACGCCGTTCAGCCAGTCGAGCTTCTCGTAGTCGAAGGTCGCCGGGCTCGGGCCGACGCGCTCGAGCGAGAAGCGCTCGATGAGCTCCTGCGGGCTCATCACGGTCGTCTTGTCGTCGTAGCTCCATCCGAGCAGCGCCAGGAAGTTCATCAGCGCCGCCGGGATGTAGCCGTCCGTCGCGGAAGGCTGTCGATCGAGACCGCGCCGTGGCGCTTCGAGAGCTTCTTGCCGTCGTTGCCGAGACGTCGGGGACGTGGGCGTAGACCGGTAGCTCGGCGCCGAGCGCCGTGAGGATGTTGATCTGCGTCGGCGTGTTCGAGACGTGGTCGCTGGCCGCGGATCACGTGCGTGATCCCGTCGAGCATGTCCTCGACCGGCGAGGCGAAGTTGTAGGTCGGCCGACCGTCGGAGCGGACGATCACCAGGTCGGCGAGGTTCTCGTTCTCGAACTCGATCCGCCCGCGGACCGCGTCCTCCCAGCCGACGACGCCCTCGTCGGGCATCCGGAAGCGGATCGCGCCCTCGTCGACGTAGGCCTTCCCCTCCTCGACGAGCCGCTCGGCGTACGTGCGCACCTCGTCCATCCGGTCGAGCTGGAAGGTGACCGGCCCGTCCCAGTCGATCCCGAGCCAGCGCAGCGACTCCTGGATCTGATCGGTCGCCTCGGCGACCTCCCGGCTCGTGTCGGTGTTCTCGATCCGTAGCCGGCACTCGCCGCCCTGCTGCGCGCGCGAACAGCCAGTTGAACAGGAAGGTTCGAACGCCGCCGACGTGCAGGAAGCCGGTCGGGCTCGGCGCCATGCGGACGCGCACGCTCATCCCGGGATCGTAGGCGTGAGGTAGCGCCTCTAGGATCAGCAACGGTGACGGGCAAGCGCGCCTCTCCGTAGCGGGCAGGCGCCTTGCGGCCGGCGGCGTCTACCTCGCTGCCTCGTTCGCGTACTTCGCGCTCCCCGTGCTGCGGCACTTCCGGCGCGACCTGATCGGCGGCGGCAGCGACCCGCAGCTCTTCGTCTGGTCGCTCGGCTGGTGGCCGCACGCGGTGATCCACGGGCTGAACCCATTCGTCACCCATGTGCTCTGGGCACCGCACGGAAGCAACCTCGTCTGGACGACGTCGGTCCCCGGGCTCGCGCTGCTGCTGGCGCCGGTCACGCTGGCCGCCGGGCCCGGTGCCGCCTACAACGTCGCGGCGGTCCTGCTGCCCGCGCTCGCCGCGTAGACGGCCTTCCTCCTCTGCCGCCACCTGACCCGCTCGTTCTGGCCGTCGCTCGCGGGCGGTTACCTGTTCGGCTTCTCGAGCTACATGCTCGGCCACGAGCTTGCGCACCTGCATGTGACCTCCGTGTTCCTCGTGCCCCTCGCCACCCTCGTGGTGCTGCGCTTCCTCGAGGGCGGAGATCGGAGCGCGCGCGGCCTCATCGTCCGCCTCGGACCGTTGCTCGCCGCTCCAGTTCGCCTTCGGCACCGAGATCTTCTTCACGCTGACGCTCTGCCTCGCCGCCGGCCTCGTGCTCGGCCTGCTCGTCGTGCCGTCGAGGCGGCGCCGCATCGCGGAGGCGGTGGCGCCGCTCGCCGGCTCCTACGGCGCCTGCGCGGTCATCGTCAGCCCGTTCATCTACTACGCCGCGAGCGACTACCAGGGCGTGATCACGCCGACGACACGCAACCCCGTCGATCTCGTGACCTTCGCGTTCCCGACCGGGATGGCGGCGATCGGAGGAGGGCTCGCGCAGCACTTCGACCCTTCACTCCCGTCGATCTCGGCCGAGAACGGGCAGTACCTCGGGCTCCCGGCGCTCGCGATCATCGGCCTCTTCGCGCTCACACGATGGCGGCGGGCCGGGAGCCGCTTCCTCGTGCTCGCGCTCGCTCCTCGCCGTGCTGGCGACGCTCGGCTCGGAGCTGCGGGTGCGCGGCCACTCGCTCGCTCCGCTCCCGTGGCGGTGGGTCCGCGACGCTCCGCTCTTCGACAACGTGATCCCGGCCCGGTTTGCGCTCTATGTCTCGCTCGCCGCCTGCCTGATCATGGCGCTCTGGGCGGCGTCACCGGCCACCTCGCGTCCGCTCCGGATCGTCCTCACGCTGCTCGCCGTCGTCGCACTCGCTCCGAACCTCTCGGACGGGATCTGGCACGAGCACCCGTCACGGCCCGCGTTCTTCGCCGCGAAGCTCGACCGGAGCTGCCTTTCGCCCGGCGAGAACGTGCTCGTGCTGCCGCCGCCGTTCCGGAACCAGGCGCTTCTCTGGCAGGCCGAGAGCGGCTTCCGCTTCGCGCTCGCCGACGGCGCTCTCAACGACGCCGTCCCGCGCGGCCTGCGCGACCGCGCGGTGATGCGCCAGCTGATCGACAACAACGTCCCGCCGCGCGGGGCACGCGACGTCGTCGCGACGGCACTCGCCCATGACGCCGGGGCGATCATCGTCATTCCGCCGGCGCGCGCAATGGACAGCCGTGCTCGATCCCGTGCTGAAAGGCAGGCGGATCGGCGGCGTCGTCCTGTACTCACTGGCGCCGGTGCCGGCGGCGTGTCGGCAAGCTTGACGCGTGCAGTTCGGCGGCCACATGTCCTCGGCGGGCGGCATCTACACCGCGATCGACCGGATCGAGGCGATCGGCGGCGACTGCGTCCAGATCTTCACGCAGAGCCCGCGCATGTGGAGGCCGACGGCGCACACGCCCGAGGCGATCGAGCGCTTCAAGACGCGGCGCGCAGAGGTGGGCCTCGGCGGCGTCGTCTGCCACGCGCTCTACCTGGTGAACCTGGCCGCTCCGGACGACGCGATCTACGGGAAGTCGATCGCCGCGATGCGGGCGACGGTCGAGACGGCGACAGCGATCGAGGCCGACGCGGTCATCTTCCACGTCGGCTCGCACCTCGGGGCCGGGCTCGAGGCGGGGCTCGAGCGGGTCGTCGCCGCGCTCGGGCAGATCCTCGAGCTGTGCGACGGCGACACCTGGCTCGCGATCGAGAACTCGGCCGGCACCGGCGGCGACGATCGGCCGCTCGATCGAGGAGCTCGCGACTCTGGTCGACGCGCTCGACCGCCATCCGCGGCTCGGGATGTGCCTCGACTCGTGCCACCTCTACGCGTCGGGCTACGACGTCGACCGACCCGGCCGCAGTCGACGCGCTGGTCGCCGAGATCGACTCGACGATCGGGCTCGACCGGCTCCGCGCCCTGCACGTCAACGACAGCGCGACGCCGCTCGGGTCGAACCGCGACCGGCACGCCAACATCCTCGAGGGGGAGATGGGCGAAGGGATCGGCGCGTTCCTCGCGCACCCGGCGTTCCAGGAGCTCTGCGCCTACCTCGAGGTCGCCGGCGCCGGCGACGGGCCCGACGCCGAACGAGCTCGCCAAGGTGCGCGGCGTCCACGCTCGCTGGACGTCCTGACAACGCGGATGAGGCGCCTGACACACCGACCGTGTGAGACACCGATCCTGTGACACAGCGATCGTGGGCGGCGTAGAAGAGGCGTGACCAGCTTCCAGCAGGCCGCGGAGAGCCACCTCGACGACGTGTACGCCTACCTCGTCTGGTTCACGGGCGACCGGTTCGTCGCCGAGGATCTCGCCGGGGAGACGTTCGAGCGGGCGCTTCGGCTCTGGCACCGCTTCGACCCGGCGCGCGGGACTCGCGCGCACGTGGCTCTGCCAGGTGGCCCGCACGACGGCGCTCGACCACTTCCGCTCCGAGAAGCGCCGCCGCCGCCGCGAGCAGCTCGCGGCCGTGCCGGAGCGGTTCGAGGAGCGGCTGCGTCGAGGGGCTCTCGCCGGAGCTCGAGGCGGCGCTCGCCCGTCTCACCGCCGGCGAGCGCGAGGTGATCGCGCTCCGCGTCGTGCTCGACTTCGACGCGAGCACCGCCGCCGGCATGCTCGGAATCTCACCCACCAACTGCACGACCCGCCTCAACCGCGCGCTCGGCAAGCTCGAGGAGGCCATCCGTGTCGCAGCCTGACCTCATCACCCAGCTTCGCGGCTCGCGGCCGGTCGCCCCGGCCGAGCTTCGCGGCTCGTCCGCCGGATCGCCGAGCGGGCCGAGCCGCCGGCGCCTGCCCGGCGGCGGCAGCTCGTGGCGGCGGGTGCTCGCTGGTCGCCGTGCCGGTGGCCGCGGTCGCGGTCGGGGCTGCGATCGTGCTGTCGGGCGGCTCGCGGCAGCCGAATGCCGTCGAAGGCCTGCCGCCGGTCGAGCGCACCGCGTCGCACCTGCCCGCCGCCGCTGCGCCGGTGCTCGCCGCGGGCGCGACGGACCGGCAGAAGGCGGCGAGCGCGCGCGGGATCCGCGGCGGCGTCGGCGACCATCCCGGCGGTCAGCCCGAGCCGCACCGAGCGCATCACCTCGTCGCTCGAGCTCCGCGTGCCGAGCACGGAGGCCGTCTCCGACGGCACCAAGCAGGCGGTCGCGATCGCCCGCGCGCTCGGCGGCTACCCCTCGTCGCTGAACGTCAACGCCGCCGGCCGGGCGGGCTACGCCGGCATCGTCCTGCGGATCCCGAAGCAGAACGTCCAGCGGGCCGTCGCGCGCCTCTCGGCGCTCGGGACGATCATCGGCGAGAACGTCTCGATCCAGGACATCCAGGCCCAGGTCGACGCGAGCGCCCGCAAGCTCGCGCGGCTCCGGGCCAGGCTCGCCGCCTGGCAGGAGCAGCCGCAGACGACCGAGACCCAGGCCCACATCGCCGCGCTCACCGATCAGATCGGGAAGCTCGGGCGCGGCCGCGCGGCGACGATCCGCACCGCGAGCTACGCCACAGTCGCCGTGCAGCTGCACGACCCGGCCGGCCCCGGCGGCCGTGCACCACGACCCACGGCCCGCTGCACGGGCTCGCCGTCGCGTTCCGCTGGGCTCGGGATCGGCGCGGTCTACGCTGCTCGCGCTCGGCACGCCCCTGCTCCTCCTGGCCGGCCTCATCTGGCTCGCGGCCCGCGCCGTTCGCCGGCACCGCGAGAACGAGCTGCTCAGCCGCTCCTGAGCGTCGCCTCGAGCTCGTCGTCCTTGATCTGGGCGAAGACGCGGAACGTCGGCTCGCCGACCGGCAGCTCGCCGAACTCGGGGTTGACGCAGCCCGTGTCGTCGGAGCGCGAGGCGTAGGTGCTCTCGACCTCCGACTTGCACATCGGCAGCGGCTGGCGCACCGCCCGGATCGCGCCGAACCCGGCCTGCCGCCGCTCGGCCGCGCGCAGCATGTCGAGGTCGATCTCGACCTCGAAGATCTTCTGCATGCAGCCGACGTAGGTGTGTCCCCAGGCCTCGTAGGAGTAGACGAACGGGCAGCTCGTCCCGAGGCACGCTCCGGGATAGACGACCTTGTCGCAGTGGACCTCGCAGCGGCGGCACTGCATCTCCTCCTGCGGATGCAGGGGCAGCGATTTGCTCGATTTGCCGTTGCGTCATGTCGTTCATTGTCGGCCCGAGCGGGCCTATCTTCAAGACTTGACTTTCCACCGCAGCGCCGCTATCGGGCCTGCCGCGGCCGCAGACGCACTAACCTAGCCCGCGTGGCGCGACGACTCTACTGGGCGTCCCTCGCGCTCACGCCGGTCGTCCTCGCTCGCCGAGTACGTGCTCCACGCCGAGCGGCACCGTGCTGTTCGTCCTCGCCTCGGCCGCGCTGACGCCGCTCGCGTTCCTGATCGGCGAGGCGACCGAGAACCTCGCCGAGCACACGGGCGAGGGGATCGGCGGCTTCCTGAACGCGAGCTTCGGCAACGCGCCCGAGCTGATCATCGGCGTGTTCGCGATCGGCGACGGGCTGCCGAACGTCGTCCGCGGCACGATCGCCGGCTCGGTCGTCTCGACGGCGCTGATCGTGCTCGGGATCGCGATCGTCTACGGCGGCGGGGGCGCCGTCGACCGCCGCTCGCTCCGGCAGGCAGATCGTCGTTCTCGGCCTGGCGGTCTGTCTCTTCCTGATCCCGTCCATCGCCGGGCTGGCACGGAGACGCCGACCGCCACAGCCTCTACCTGATCACGCTGCCCGTCGCCGCCACGCTGCTCCTGCTCTACGTGGTCTCGACCGCCCACAACCTGCGCCAGCACCGCAGCTCGCACTCGGGGCCGCCGTCGCCGGACGCGTGGAGCCGGCGGGCCGCGATCACCGCGCTCACGGTCGCCACCGATCGCCACCGCCTTCGTCTCCGAGGCGCTCGTCGGGTCGCTCGACCGCGTTCGGGGACCAGCTCGGCCTCTCGCAGTTCTTCGTCGCCGCCGTGATCGTGGCGCTCGTCGGGAATGCCGCCGAGCACGGCGGCGCGGTCGTCACCGCCCGCCGCGGCCACTCGGGCCTCGCCGCCGAGATCGCCGTCTCCTCCTCGACCCAGGTCGCGGTGTTCGTCGCGCCGGCGAT
Source organism: uncultured Actinomycetota bacterium (assembly GCA_963743675.1). Taxonomy (GTDB): domain Bacteria; phylum Actinomycetota; class Thermoleophilia; order Gaiellales; family Gaiellaceae; genus PALSA-600. The sequence goes on along the minus strand of CAVURE010000016.1, from coordinate 308,721 downwards.
CGCGCTCCTCTCCGGGCTCGTCGGCCGCGGCCTGCCACTGGCGTTCCGGCCCGTCGAGATCGCGGCGATGGGCGGGGCAGCGCTCGCGGTCGGGCTCGTCGTCCTCGACGGGCGCGCCAAGCGCTGGGAGGGCGCGGTCCTCGTCACCTGCTACGTGGCGTGCGTCGTCGCGTTCTGGATCTCCGGCGATCGCTAGCCGGATCTACGCGTCGGTGGCCGGCTCCTGAGCGCGGCTGAAGACGTACCCGGCCCAGATCAACCGGTCGCCCTCGACCCGTAGCCGCTCGCCGCGCTCGCGGCCCGAGACGACGCGGTACCCGCCTTCCGGGAGCGGCTCGAAGACCGACGGCTTGATGCGAGGCGGAGCTCCGACCGCGTTCGCGGTCAGCTTGCCGTCCCGCCACGAGAAGACGAACTCGTTTCCCTCGGACCACCAGCGGCCGAGGATCGCCGCCACCTCGGGCGGCGGCTCGGCCTCGGGGCGCCACGGCTCGATCTCGGGCGGCCAGAGCTCGAGCGTGGCCGTCGGCCAGCTCGAGCGCGAGCTCGCGCGTCGCCGCCCGCGTGCCGGCGTTCGTGAGCACCGCCGCGCCGATCCTCGTCTCGCGGTTGAGGTACAGCCCGGCGAGGAAGCCCGGCATGGAGCCGCCGTGGCCGCCGAACACGCGTCCCTCGTGGCTCACGAGCTCGATCCCGAGCCCCCAGCCGACCGTCCAGTCGTCCGGGTTCATCATCACCTGCGGCGCCCACATCTCATCGGCGCTCGCCGGATCGAGGACGCCGTCGCGCCCCCCGGCGAGGAACGTCCCCCACCGGCAGAGGTCGCCGACCGTCGACCAGAGCTGCCCCATCGCGGCCACGCCGACCATGTCGGAGTGCGGCTCGCGCACAGCGGTGCCCGCGAACTCGTCGACCAGGTAGCCGAGGGCGTGCGGCTCCTGCTCGTACCAGGTCGTGCGCGCGAGCCCGAGCGGGCGCAGCAGCCGCTCGTCGACGTAGTCGGCGTACGGCATGCCGCTCTCGCGTGCGATGACCTCGCCGAGGAGCCCGTAGGCGAGGTTCGAGTAGTGATGCGCGCGCGCCGCCGGCAGGACGAGCTCGTACCCGGCCATCGCGTCGATGATCTCGCCGATCGTCGGGCTCTCGCCCGTGACGAACATCTCCCCGGCCTCGCGCTGCAGCCCTGAGAGGTGCGCGAGCATCCGTCGCAGCGTCGGCGAGCCGTTGGCGATGCCCGGCAGGTGCTGCTCGAGGCGGTCGTCGAGGTCGAGCTTCCCGGCGTCGCGCAGCTGCATCACCGCCGCCGCCGTGAACGTCTTCGTGATCGAGCCGATCCGGTACTGCGTCTCCGGGGTCGCCTCGACGGCCGCCTCGTAGTCGGCGAGCCCGACCGCGCCCGACCAGATCACCTCGCCGGCCCGCACGACGGCGCCCGCGATCGACGGCAGCCGCTGCTCGGACTGGCCGCTCCGCAGGCTCCGCTCGAGGCGGGCCGAGAGCTCGCTAGGCGCGGGCAAGAAGCCCCAGGGCCTCGGGCACGAGCTCGATTGCGCGATCGATCCCGGCGTCGTCGATGTCGAGGTGCGTCACGGCGCGGAGAACGCCCGGGCGCACCGTGCCGCTGAGCCCGACGCCGGCGTCGCGGAGCCGCGCCATCGCCTCCGTCGAGCTGAGACCGAGCGAGCCGACATCGACCTGGACGAAGTTCGTCTCGACCGCGTCCGGGTCGACCGGGACGCCGCGCGCCGCCCAGCCTTCCGCGAGGCGCCGCGCCCGGGCGTGATCGTCGGCGAGACGGTCGACGTTGTGCTCGAGCGCGTAGACACCGGCCGCCGCAACGATGCCGGCCTGCCGCATCGCGCCGCCGAAGCGGTGCTTCTCGATCCGCGCGCGGGACATGAGCTCCTCCGTCCCGGCAATCACCGCCCCGAGCGGGCAGCCGAGCCCCTTCGACAGGCACAGCGTCACCGTGTCGAACAGGCCGCCGATGCGGGAAGCGGCGATCCCGAGCGCAACCGCGGCGTTCGCGACCCTGGCGCCGTCGAGGTGGACGGCGAGACCGAGCTCGCGCGCGGTCTCGACGACCGCCTCGAGCTCGGCAAGCGGCCAGACGGCGCCGCCCGAGCTGTTGTGCGTGTTCTCGACGGCGAGCAGCGAGACGCGCGGGGTGTGCACCGCGCCGGCCGGCCGGATGAGCGCCGCGACCTGCTCGGGTCGTGAGCCGGCCCCGGTAGCCGTCGATCCCGCGCGTCTGGAGCCCCGAGTGGAAGGCGGCGCCGCCGAGCTCGGAGATCATGATGTGCGCGCGTCGACTCGACCACGAGCTCGGTTCCGCGCTCGCCGAGGATCGCGAGCGCGATCTGATTCGCCATCGTCGCGGTCGGGAGGTAGACGGCCTCCTCCTGCCCGAGGAACTCCGCGGCCCGCTCCTCGAGCCTCAGCACGGTCGGATCCTCGCGCCGCTGCTCGTCGCCGACCTCGGCTGCGGCCATCGCGGCGCGCATCGCCGCCGACGGCTTGTCTGCGTGTCGGAGCGCAGGTCGATCACGAGTCGAAGGCTACCGCGGAGAGTCTCTAACCTTGAGCCGTGGGTGTCGATCCGTACGTTCTTCCCGACGGCCTGCCCGCGCCCGAGGACGACGGCGCCGCCGATCACCTCGTCGGCATGGAGATCCCGGCCCTCGTGCTCGAGTCGTCGCAGGGGCCGGTGAACCTCCGCGACCTCTGCCTCGGCGCCGGCGTCGTCTACCTCTATCCGCGAACGGGGCGTCCCGGCGAGCCGCTGCTGCCCGGGTGGAACGAGATTCCCGGTGCCCGGGGCTGCACGCCGCAGTCGTGCGGGTTCCGCGACCGCGCCGCCGAGACGGAGGCCCTGGGTGTCCAGCTCGCGGGCCTCTCGGCCCAGACGATCGAGGAGCAGCTCGAGTTCGCAGACCGGAATGCGATGCCGTTTCCCGTCATCGCCGACCCCGAGCTCCGCCTGAAGGGGGCGCTCGGGCTCCCGACCTTCGAGGTCGCCGGCCTCGAGCTCTACAAGCGGATGGCGATCGTCGCGAGCGGCGGCACGATCGAGAAGGTGTTCTACCCGGTCTTCCCGCCCGACCGGAACGCCGGGGACGTCCTCGCGTGGCTCCGCGAGCGGCACGCGTAGCTACCTTGGGCGGGTGAACCTCAAGCTTCTCGACGAGACGCTCTCGGGCGAGCCCGCCTACCGCGCCCGGCAGGTGTGGGAGTGGGCGGCGCGGGGGGCTGCATCGTACGACGAGATGACGAACCTGCCGGCAGGCCTGCGCGCGGCGCTCGCCGAGCGCGTCCCCTTCTCGTCGCTGCGCGTCGTCAGCGAGTGGCTTGCCCGCGACGGCACGCTGAAGGTGCTGTTCGAGACGGGCGACGGGCATCCGGTCGAGGCGGTGCTGATGCGGTACCGGGACGGCCGCCGCTCGGTGTGCGTGTCGTCCCAGTCGGGCTGCCCGCTCACCTGCTCCTTCTGCGCGACGGGACAGATGAGGTTCGGACGGAACCTGACCGCCGGCGAGATCCTCGACCAGGCGCTCCACTTCCGCCGGCTCGAGCCGATCGACCACGCCGTCTTCATGGGGATGGGCGAGCCGATGCTGAACCTCGACCCGGTGCTCGAAGCTGCGCGCCGGCTACCCGACCTCGGCGTCACCCACCGGCGGACGACGATCTCGACGGTCGGCTGGCTGCCCGGTCTCACACGCTTCGTCGACGAGGTCGAGCAGCCGATCCGGCTCGCGCTCTCGCTCCACGCGGCGAGTGCCGGACTTCGCACCAGCCTGATGCCGGTGAACGAGCGCTACCCGCTTCCCGACGTCCTCGCCGAGTGCCGCCGCTACGTCGAGCTGCGCCACCGCAGGGTGTTCGTCGAGTACGTGATGCTCGCCGGCGTGAACGACAGCCGGGAGCACGCCGAGGAGCTGGCCCGCGTCCTCGGCAGTGACGCCTTCAAGGTGAACCTCATCCCGTACAACCCGACCGGGTCGATCTACAAGGGGTCGTCGCGCGAGTCGATCGGCGCGTTCAAGTCAGTCCTCGACCGCAAGCGAGTGCCGTCGACGATCCGACTCGCACGTGGCCGGGATATCGCAGCCGCTTGCGGGCAGCTCGCCGCTACGAGACCGGAGACCGCTCTCGTCGACCCGCGCGCGTAGCTTGGACATGCTGCGTGGACAAGGCTCAGGCGCAGCGGGGCGGCACGTAGTCGCCCGGGCCCGGCGTGGCGATGGGTTCGAGTGCGAGCTCCGTGTCCGCGAACGGCTGGGTGGGCGCGGCCGTCTGGTTGTCGGGGGCGAACATGCTCTCGAGCGCCGACTCGCTCGGGACGCCGCCGCTCCACGTCGGGTTCGGGAACCGGGCGACGACGACGATGTCCGGTGAGGCCGAGGTCGCGGTCGGCCGGCTGACGAGCGTATAGCGGGTGATCACCTCGTGCTCGCGGCCGTAGACGAGGTCGTGGAACCAGCTCGAGTCGGCGACCTTCCAGACGACGAACGCGTTGTTGCCGTAGATCAGCGGGTGGCGCTTGTCCCGCGGCAGCGCCACGAGCGGGATCGAGGCTGAGACCGCGAACAGCTGAGCGCGGAGGCGCAGGAGCTGGTAGCGGCCGCGCGGGACGAAGAGGATCAGGTCGCGGCTCGCCGGGACGTTCGCGTCGAGTCGCGTCCCGTCGCCGACGAAGCGTCCGGCGGCGAGAACGCTCGCGGGCTGCTCCTCCCAGACGTTCGCCATGAACCGGCTCCTTTGCGGATCAGGGAGGGTGCCGCCGCCGAAGACCTCCTGCACCGCTGCCGGCGTCGCCTTGCGCTCGCAGCGGATGACGCGCGATCCCGTCAGCGTGTAGGTCGAGCCGATCACCCTGACGTTCCGGCCGCCGATGTCCTCGGAGTCGATCGTCACGTGGATCACGTCGTAGTTCCTCTGCACTGCCGCGAGCTTGAGCTGGACGTGGAGCGAGACGGCGCTCTCGAGGTGGGACGGGACGTACTGGTTCTGGTACCAGAACTCGGCAACGCCGATCAACGTGCCGAGCAGCCCGAGGACGACCGCGGCGGCGACCTGGATGCCGGTGCCGGCGCCGTCGCGCCACGCGAGCCGGGCGCCGACGAGCGCCGCGACGGCCAAGAGGCCCGCGACGAGGGCAACGACCGGACGCTGGTCGCCGCCGGACTTGATCGCGGCGAGGAACGCGTACGCACCGATCAGCGTCGTCGCCAGGAAGGCGACGAACACCCGCTGCGGGCACCGCGCGTCGCCGAGCCGGACGAGCGCCCACGCCGCGACGAGGTCGACAGCGCCCCCGGCGATCAGCACCACGGCGCCCGCGGTGACGCCGAGTTGCGCGCCCGCGAGCGCCGCGTCGTGGACCCCGATCACGACCGCCGCCAGGCCGACAACCGCGAGGTACGCGGCGAACGCAATCGCGATCCGCCTGTTCCTCATGAAGCCGTTTCCTCGACCGTGCACACAGGGCGCGGGCTCTCCCGGAGTTTGCCCTCGTACCGCCGACACCGGCGCAGAGCCTGCTCGGACATGACAACCCTCCTCATGAGCGCCGCCGACCGCGGGTCACTCTTGTCCCAATTGCCAAACCACCTGCTCCTTAGAGAGCCCAGGGCCGCCCGCGTGGATACCTCGTTTGCGAAAAGGCACGATCTCGCGGCAGTTCCCCCCATTGACAGGCTCGGCGCTCCGCTGCGACGATCAGCCCGTGTTCCACTTCGCGCTCGTCAGTGACAGAGAAGCGCTCGGCGTCTACTCGTTCGCCAAGGGCGACTGGCGGCCGGGCGACATCATCCCGCAGGGCATAGCGAGCCTGCGGGTTCTCGCCGTGATCCCGCCCGACCCGCGGGACGGCGACAGGCTCGAGGTCGGGATCCTCAAGGTCGAACCTGTCGCAGCTTCTCGCGGCGGTTGAGCCGGCAACGGGCGCGCGGCCGCGCGGAGGGAAGAGAAGAGAGGTGAGAGCGCTGGGCGCTCTCGTAGTTACTACGACTGGATGGCTCGAGCGAGCAGCGTTATCGTTGCGGGTCACGGGCCGGTAAGGCCCGCCGGGACATATCGGTTGCGGCAACGAAGTCCGACGATGATCGGAAGGTCAATGGTGGTGCATCTGGGACGCCGGCTGTTGGTGCTCGGGGTCATCTGGAGCCTCGCGCGCGCGGCGCGTCGGCGCAGCAATGGCGCGGAAACGAGAGGCACGCCGTGCGGTTGCTGAATGGCCCGGCGGCCTGGTGAATCACTGTTCTACCGCGAGCGGCTCTCGCACGCGTAGACGCTAGGCCGAGGCGACCGCAGGCGTCGAGACGCCGGCGAGCGCGCCCCGGCGAGCTACGAAGCCTTCCTACCGCTTCGTCGACATGCCAGGCACGCCGGCTCGCGGCGCCGAGGGCGGTCCACATTCGTCCGGGAAAGGCGTTAGGCTCGATGCGGCAGACAACCCAGTCAGGAGCTCGCACATGCGCCGGAGGCCAGCCCAGATTTTCACCGCACTGCTCATTGCCCTCGCGGTTCTCGCCGCGGCAGGCTGCGGCAGCAAGAGCACCACATCGACGAGCACGACGACCACGACGGAGACCGCCGCGACCAGCACTGCGCCCGCAGCGACGACGGCAGCCGCAGCGACGACGGCGACGACGACCTCCGCCGCGTCGACGAGCTCGGCCGCCGCCTCGCTCGGCGCGCTCGCGTCCGCGGGCAACTGCAAGTCGATCCAGGATCTCGGCGCGTCGTTCTCGCAGGCCTTCTCGGGCGCAAACGGCGATGTCCAGAAGGAGGCGCAGCTGCTCCAGCAGTTCGCAGCCCAGACCCCGTCCGACATCCGACCCGACTTCGAGACGATCGCGAACGCGTTCGCGAAGATCGCCGACGCGCTGAAGGGCTACAAGCCGGGCACGACGCCCGACGCGGCCACGCTCGCCAAGCTCGCCGCTCTTCAGGGCACGCTCGACCAGCAGCAGCTCCAGACGGCCGAGACGAACATCTCGGCCTGGGCCGCGAAGAACTGCCACTCGTAGGGCTTAGACGCCTTCGGCGGCCCGCTCAGCGTGTCGAGCGGGCCGCCGCAGGCGGTTCCCGGGGTCAGCCGGCGAGCGCGACGTGGCAGGTCGCGAGCCCGCGCTTCTCCAGGTACTGCTGGTGGTAGTCCTCGGCCGGCCAGAAGGTCGGCGCGTCATCGATCCGGGTCACGACCGGCCGCGCGCTGCGACGTTGCACGCGGTCGCGCGAGGCCTCGGCGGCCGCGCGCTGCGCGGCGTCGTGAACGAAGATCACCGAGCGGTACTGGTCGCCGATGTCCGGCCCCTGACCGTTGCGCTGCGTCGGGTCGTGCTCGGCCCAGAAGACAGCCAGAAGCTGCTCGTACGGGACCTGCTCCGCGTCGTAGGTGACCTGAACGACCTCGGCATGACCGGTCCCGTGACCGCAGACATCGTGGTAGCTCGGGTTGTCGGTCCGCCCACCGGCGTAGCCGACCTCGGTCGCGCTCACGCCGTCGAGCCGGCGAAACGCCGCCTCGACACCCCAGAAGCATCCTGCCCCGAACGTTGCCTTCTGCGCCATTACTCCTCCTCCAGCCTCAATGCGGCCGAGTTGATGCAGTAGCGCACACCGGTCGGGTGCGGCCCGTCGGGGAACACGTGCCCCAGGTGGCCGCCGCACTCGGCGCACATCACCTCGGTACGCACCATCCCGTAGGCGGTATCGGTCTCCTCGTCGATCGCATCGCCGCTCGCCGGGGCAGAGAACGCCGGCCAGCCGCAGCCCGAGTCGTACTTCGCCTCGGAGGTGAAGAGCTCTGCGCCGCAGCCGGCGCAGCGGTACGTTCCCGGCTCGAAGACGTGGTCGTACTCGCCCGTGAACGGCGCCTCGGTGCCCTTTTCGCGCAGCACACGGTAGGCCTCCGGGTCGAGCTCGGCGCGCCATTCGGCCTCGCTCTTTACAACTCTTGCCAATCGAACTCCTTTCGCCTCTGTCGGGGATTCTCCCTGTACACAGATGTAAACGAAAGGGGCAGGCAGTTTGGTCCCGGCTACGAGCCCGAGCTCGGAGAACGGTAAGGGTTACGGGCGGCTCGGGGTCAGCGCGGAAGCTGCAGGTTGAACACGTCGACGGCAACGCCCGACGGGGCGATGTTGATCGTGCCCTTGACGCCCTTGAAGGCGCCGGTGCCGCCCTGGATCGGGACGATGATGCCCTTCGAGAGGGAGACGTTGTTGCTGCCGGCCGTGATCGTCCCGCCCGGGAGCGACGTCACCGTGAAGATGTTCGTCGTCCCCGCGCAGCCGGCGGCCGAGCTGCTGCACTCGCCGTGGAGCGGGCCCCACGTGAAGCTCATCCGCCCGAGCGGCGTCCCGTCGGGGAAGCCGAGGACGCTACCGATCGCGTAGAGCTTGAGGGTGGTCGAGAACGTGTCGCCCGGGTCGCCCGCCGGCGGATGCTGGTGCCGGATCGTCGCCTCCTGGATCAGCCGCACCTTCAAGGTGACCGGGCCGCTCAGCGTCCCGTGGGCGCCTGCCGTCGCCGCGAAGGCAGTCCCCAGCAGCGCCACCACGAGGAGAGGGGATACGAAGCGGCGCACTACTTTCATTCTCCCATGGATCGAAGGGGTGCTGTCGGGCAACTGACGCAGGTGCCTGACGAGTGCTGAGGGAAATGAAAAGCCCCGCGATGTGCAGGGCTTTTCATCGAGGCGTGTGGGCTACTCGCCGGTCAGGGCGAGGGGAACCCGGTAGGCGTGACGCCGGCGCACTCGGAGCACGTCTTGTACCCGCCCGAGTATTTCGCCAGGAACGTCGAGACGTCCTGGATCTGCGTCGCGGTCAACACCTTCCCGAAGCCGACCATCTGCGTGGGATACAGGGGAAGCGCCGCCGGAAGGCCGTTGGTCACCGTCGCGACCGCGACCGGATACGGGGCGTGGATCTTGTTGAAGTTCATCCCCAGCTGCCCGTAGGCGGCCGGCCCTGCTGCCTTCATGGTGTGACAGGCAACGCAGAAGTAATTGTCGAACACCTGGTAGCCGTTCGCGATGTTGCCGGTTCCAGTCGTCGACGGCGTGGCCGTGTGATGAGCAAGCGCAACGGGCGTCCCGAGCGCGACCGCGCAGGCCACGACCGCGAACCCGATGCCGGCGCGACGACCGAATCTCATCTGACGCATCGTCCTCCCTTGATTCGACACCTCTCGGTCACCGACCGAGCCTGCGCCTGTTGCGCAACCGGGATTGTTACACGATTGCGGTCCGTTCGACCAACCAACCGTTCCAGGACAACTCGACGTACCGGCCGGCAGGCATCCGGCTGGTCTCGAGTCGGTAGAGGTACCCGCAATGGCCCCGGCATCGACGCGCCGATTGTCTCACGCCGGCCGGACGCAGCCCGACCGCTTCGGAACGCCGACTGCTCCGCTGAATGAGGACGTGCCTCGTACCTGCGCTCCCCACGCACGCCCGCTGCGTCCTCGATCACGCCCATCTCGGGATTATGGACGCTCCCGGCGTAAATCGGTTAGCTCGCGCTACTGCCCCGTCGAACCGGTGGCGCACGACGAGCTGCCTGACCGCGCGGGCCTCGTCGAGCCGCTGGACCGCACGCCCGTGCGGAGCCGACCTGATCGCCTCGGGGTCGTCGACCGCCTCCTGGGCGATCGCGAGCATCGCGTCGGCGAAGGCATCGAGCGTCTCCTTCGCCTCGGTCTCGGTCGGCTCGATCATCAGCGCCTCGGGCACCACGAGCGGGAAGTACACGGTCGGCGGATGGAAGCCGAAGTCCATCAGCCGCTTCGCGACGTCGAGCGCGGAGATCCCGTGCTCGCGCTTCAGGCCCTGCGCGCTGACGACGAACTCGTGCATGCAGAGCCGTTCGTACGGCAGCTCGTAGCCGTCCTTCAGCCGGGCGAGGAGATAGTTCGCGTTCAATACCGCCACCTCGCTCATCTCGCGCAGCCCAGGGCCCCAGGCGCGCATGAACGCGTAGGAGCGGACGAAGACGCCGAACGGGCCCGCGAACCCGCGAACCTTGCCGATCGAGCGCGGACGGTCGTAGTCGAGGCAGAAGCGGTCGCCGTCGCGGGCGACGACCGGGATCGGCAGGAACTCGCCGAGGGTGTCGCGGACGACGATCGGGCCGCCGCCGGGGCCGCCGCCGCCGTGCGGCTGCGAGAACGTCTTGTGCAGGTTGATGTGGACGATGTCGAAGCCCATGTCGCCCGGCCTCGAGATACCACAGACGGCGTTCAGGTTCGCGCCGTCGTAGTACATGAGGGCGCCGGCGCCGTGGAAGACGTCCCGTATCTGCTCGATGCTCTCGTCGAAGAGGCCGAGCGTCGAGGGGTTCGTGAGCATCAGCCCTGCCGTCTGCCCGTCGACCTTGCCGCGGAGGTCGTGGAGATCGATGTTGCCGCGCGCATCGGTTCTGACCGGCACGACCTGATAGCCCGCCATCGTCACGCTCGCCGGGTTCGTGCCGTGCGCCGTGTCCGGGATGACGATGTGCTTGCGCGCGTCGCCCTCGCCGCGGCTCTCGAAGTACGCGCGCATCAGCAGGAGGCCGGTGAGCTCACCCTGGGCGCCGGCGGCCGGCTGAAGGCTGACGGCGTCGAGGCCGGTGACCTCGCGCAGGATCTCCTGCAGGCGCCACTGCAGCTCGAGCGCGCCCTGGGCCGAGTCGTCGTCGGCGAGCGGGTGGAGATCACGGAAGCCGCGAAGGCCGACGAGGCGCTCGTTGACCCGCGGGTTGTACTTCATCGTGCACGAGCCGAGCGGGTAGAAGCCGGTGTCGATGCCGAAGTTGCGGGTCGAGAGGCCGGTGAAGTGCCGGAGGACCTCGGGCTCGGACAGCTCGGGAAGGCGCGGCGGCACCTTGCGGGCGAGCCCGGCCGGGAGCTCGGGCACCGGTAGGTCGGGCCTCGGCACGGCAAGGCCGCGCCTGCCGGGACGCGACTTCTCGTAGATCAGCTTCACCGCGTCTCTCCCGCCGCGCGTTCCGAGGCTCATGCGAGGGCGCCGACCAGCCGGTCGATCTCCTCGATCGTGCGCTTCTCCGTCACCGCGACGAGCAGCGCCTGCTCGAGGCCGGGGTAGTCGCGGCCGAGCCGGTAGCCGGGATTGACGCCGCGGGCCCGCGCGGCTGCTACCGCGTCGCTCGCGCTCCGTCCGGTGTCGACGGCAAACTCCTTGAACGTTGCCTGTCCAGGAAACAGCTGCTTCACCCCGCGCGCCTCGAGCTGCTCCTTCGCGTAGGCGGCGAGGGCCATGCAGGTCTCCGCCGTCTCGCGCAGCCCCTGAGGCCCGAGCAGCGACAGGTGCACCAGGCCCGCCAGGGCGAGGAGGGTCTGGTTGGTGGTGATGTTCGAGGTCGCCTTCTCGCGCCGGATGTGCTGCTCGCGCGTCTGCAGGGTGAGGACATAGCCGCGGTCTCCCGCGGCGTCTACCGTCTCGCCGACGATCCGTCCCGGAAGCCGCCGGACATACGGTTCGCGGGCGGCGAGGAAGCCGTAGTGCGGGCCGCCGTAGCTCATGTAGTTGCCGGCCGACTGGCCCTCGCCGATCGCGAGCGCGCAGCCGTAGTTCCCCGGCGCCTCGAGGACGCCCAGGCTGATCAGGTCGACGTGGGCGATCGCGAGCGCGCCGTGCTCGTTCGCAGCGGCGGCGATTGCGGGCGCAGCCTCGAGGCAGCCGAAGAAGTTCGGCTGCTGGAAGATCACCGCGGCCGCGCCGGCGGCGAGCTCGCGCACCCGCTCGGGATCGGTCACGCCGCCCTCGTGCGCCACCTCGACGACCTCGAGCCCGAAGCCGCGGGCGAAGGTCTTGACGACCTGACGCACCTGGGGATTCGTCGCCTCGGTGATGACGATCCGCTCCCGGCCGGTAGCCGCCTTCGCCAGGAAGCAGGCGTCCGCGGCCACCGTCGTGCCGTCGTAGCCGGAGGCGTTCGAGACGTCCATGCCGGTCAGCTCGCAGATCGCGGTCTGGTACTCGAAGATCGCCTGCAGCACCCCTTGCGAGAGCTCCGGCTGGTACGGGGTGTATGCGGTGAGGAACTCTCCGCGCTGGAGCACGGCGTCGACGACCGCCGGGACGTAGTGGTCGTAGATGCCCGCGCCGAGAAAGGACACCTCGTCGATGACGTTGCGTGCGGCGAGCTCCTCGAGATGCCGCGAGAGCTCCGCCTCCGAGAGCGCCGGCGGCACGTCGAGCGTGCGGCCGAGACGCATCGACTCGGGAATGTCGCGGAAGAGCTCCTCGACGGTCTCGACACCGATCGCCGCGAGCATCGCGTCGCGGTCCTCGGTCGTCAGCGAGAGGAAGCTCACTGGTCGCCGACGACCTGTCGATATGCGGCGGCGTCGAGCAGCGAGTCGGCCTCGCCGGGGTCGGCCAGCCGGATCCGGACGAGCCACCCGTCGCCGTAGGGATCCCGGTTCACCGTCTCGGGAGCGTCGACGACGCTCGCGTTGACGTCGAGCACCTCGCCCGACAGCGGCGAGATCAGGTCCGACACGGCCTTCACCGACTCGACCTCGCCGTAGGAGCTGCCGCTGGCGACGGCCGCACCGACGGCCGGCGGCTCGTAATGGACGAGCTCGCCGAGCGAGTCGACCGCAAACCACGTGACGCCGAGCACCGCCTCGTCGCCCTCGATGCGGGCCCAGTCGTGCTCGCGGTTGTACAGCAGACCGTCGGGGTAGGTCTCGGCCGCCATGAATCACTCCTCTCTCCTGTAGATCGGTTTCGACGCCACTTCTGCCCGTCTGGATCGGCCGCGCACGTCGACCGTGAGCTCGGTCCCCGGAGCGCTCATCGACGCAGGAACGTACCCGAGGCCGATGCCGACCTCGAGCATCGGTGAGTGCGTCCCGGACGTGACCTCTCCTCCACCCTCGATCGGCATCCCTTGCCTGGGAATCGCGGGCTCGGTCATCGTGAACGCGACCAGCTTGCGCTCGGGCCCGGCGGCCTTGACCTCCCGCAGCGGCGCGGCGCCGGTGAAATCGGTGCCGAGTGCGCACACCCAGCCGAGCCCGCTCGAGATCGCATCCCACTGCGGGCCGATGTCGTTGCCGTGGAGCGGGTAGCAGACCTCGAGCCGCAGCGTGTCGCGCGCGCCGAGACCGCACGGAGTCACCCCGCGGGCGAGGATCGCGTCCCAGAGAGCGGGCGCGTCCTCGGGTGGACAGCCGAGCTCGACGCCCTCCTCGCCGGTGTAGCCGGTGCGGTTGACCATCACCTCGATGCCGGCGACCGACCCCATCTCCCACGTGAAGGCGGGTCGGCGGCCAAGCTCGAGCCGTTCCAGCGCCCGCGGCCCCTGGACGGCGAGCAGGGCGAACGACTCCGAGGCATCGCGCACATCCGATCCGCGCACCTCGCGCTCCGTGATCCACGCGAGGTCGGCGGCGGTGTTCGCGGCGTTGACGATGAGCAGGAACCGGCAGGCGTCCGTCCGGTAGACGATCAGGTCGTCGATGATCCCACCGTCCTCGTTCGTCAGCAGCGTGTACTGGGCCTCGCCGACCTCGAGCCGCGAGATGTCGTTCGAGAGCAGCCCCTGCAGCAGGCCGGCCGCGCTCGGCCCTTCGACCTCGATCTCGCCCATGTGCGAGACGTCGAACACGCCGGCATCCGTCCGCACCGCCCGGTGCTCGGCGATCACGCCCTCGTACTGCACCGGCAGCTCCCAGCCCGCGAACGGGACGAGGCGCCCGCCGGCGGCGACGTGCTCGGCGTAGAGGGGCGTGCGGCGAAGCGTCTGCATCGCCCGCGATGCTAACGAGGGCCCGCGAGCCTCCGGGGCCTGACTCGGGCCCCGAGCAAGCGCCCGTCGCTCACCGCCATGGCCGGGGCCGGATCGCCGGGGCCGGGAGCTCGGCTCCGAAGCCAGTTCCGGTCACGCTCGGGGCTAGAACGTCCGAGCCGCCTGGCGGCGGCTCGGACGTTCTCAGCGCATTGGGAGCAAGGAGCCCGGTAGCGGCCGGCCTGGGCGGTGGCCCGCTTGCGGCCCGGGCCGGCGGTGGAGCCGCCGGGGCAACGGGCTCAGGCCGACATCTCGAGCGCCGGCGCCGCCGCCGGGAGCGGGCCGTCCGTGCCGTGGTCGAGCCTCGGGAGCCAGTCGAGCCAGGCCGGCAGGTACCAGTTCCAGTCGCCGAGCAGCTTCATCGTCGCGGGAAGCAGGAACCCGCGGACGATCGTGGCGTCGATCAGGACGGCGGCCGCGAGGCCCACCCCCATCTCCTTCATGTCGACGATCGGCAGCGTGGCGAAGATCAGGAACACGCCGACCATCACGACGGCGGCGCTCGTCACGACGCCCGCCGTCGTCTTGATCCCGTGGGCGACCGCCTCGCCGGTCGTCATGCCCCGGTCGTAGGCCTCGCGGATCCGGCTCAGGATGAACACGTGGTAGTCCATCGAGAGGCCGAACAGGATCACGAACATGAAGATCGGCAGCCACTGCGCGATGCCGCCGTTCGAGCGGAAGTTGAGCAGCGTCTCGCCCCAGCCCCACTGGAACACGACCACGAGCAGCCCGTAGGCGGCGGCGACCGACAGCAGGTTGAGCACGATCGCCTTGGCCGCGATCACGAGCGAGCGGAACGAGACGAGCAGCAGGATGAACGCGAAGGTGAGCACGAAGCCGAAGACGAGCGGGGCCGAGTGCTTGAGCAGCGCGTTCTCGTCGGCCGAGGCCGCCGTGCCGCCGCTGACGGCGTACGTCGCGCCCGGCAGCTGCCCGATCGTCTCGGGCAGAACCTGGTTGCGGAGCGTGTCCAGGGCCCGGAGCGACGTCGAGTCGGTGCCGTTGCCCTGCAACGGGATCGCGACGCGGGCGACGGTGTGCGCCGGGTTGACGTCGACCTCGATCGGCCCGGTCATCTGGCCGCTCGCGAGCGCCTGCGTGCGGAGCTCGGCGATCGCCCTGCGGGTGGCCGGCGCGTCGGTGCGCGCCTTGATCGCAACGAGCGCCGGGGTGGCGCCGCCCGGGAACGAGGTCTGGATCCGGTCGAGCGTCGGGACGGTTGCGATCGTCTTCGGAAGAGCATCGAGCCCGGTGTTCGCGGTGTGGATGTGGAGCACCGGCAGGGCGAGGGCGATCAGCACCGACGCGGACGCGACCACCGTCACGACGGGGTGGTTCAGCGCCGGGCCGAGGACCTTCGCCCAGACACGGTTCTCGCCACGCTCGCGGCGCAGCCGGCCGATGAACGGGATGCGGCCCCTGTCGACCTTGTCGCCGAGCCTGGAGAGGAGCGCCGGCAGGACGGTCAGCGAGCCGAGCATCGCGACGGCGACCACGACCATGGTCGAGATCCCGAACGAGAGGTAGGTCTTGTCGCCGGAGAACAGCATCCCGGCCATGGCCACCATCACGGTCAGGCCGGAGATCAGCACCGACCGGCCCGAGGTGGCCGCGGCAGCCTCGAGCGCCGCACGTGAGCTCTTGCCGGCGGCCCGCTCCTCGCGCTCGCGCTTGAGGTAGAAGAGCGAGTAGTCGACTCCGACGGCGAGCCCGACGAGCAGCACGACGGCCGGGACGTTCGGGTCCATCGGGACGATGTGGCTCGGCAGCGCAGTGAGACCGATCGTCGCCGCGACCGCGGTGAGCGCGAGCAGGAGCGGCAGCCCGGCGGCCACCAGCGCCCCGAACACGAACAGCAGCACGATCAGGGTCAGCGGCACCGAGCGCTCGCCGGCCTGCGCGATCTGCGAGTTGAACGCGTCGTTCAACGCCTTGCCCGAGCTGATCGAGCCCGCCTCGCCGACGAAGAAGCCGGGATGGCGGCCCGCGATCTTGCCGGTGGCGGTGGTGATGCGGTCGATCCGCTTCTCGGCCACCGACTGTGTCCCGCGCATGTCGAACTCGACCATGGCGGTATGGCCGTCGGCCGAGACCTGGTCGGCGTGGCCCGGCGCAAGCGGCGAGCGCAGGTTCTTCGTGATCGCCCCGAACGGCCCGACCGCGGCGACCGCATCGCGTACGGTCGAACGGAAGGCGGGGTCGTGGATCGTGAACTGCTTGCTCTGCACGAGCACGATCTCGGTTTGCGGATCGGTCTGGAACCCCGCCTTCTTCAGGATCTCATCGGCACGGTGCGACTGGCCGACGTTTGCGTTCTGCTGGTCGATCTTCTTGGTTCCGACCGCGCCTCCGACAGCGACGGCGATGACGACGAACGCGATCCAGCCGAAGACCGCGGTCTTCCAGTGATTCGCGCTCCAGCGACCCATCCGGGCCGCGATGTTGTTCGACTTCTTCAACGGTGACATGGCCTTTTTTCTCTCCTCCACGATGGGTCGCCCTATCCGACCGGAGCCTCGCACCGGGCTCATCGCTGCGCCGTTCGGCGAGCAGGCGTCTCGAGGTGCGGGTAACCGCCCTCTTTCGGGAGGGGGTAGCCGCCTCGGCCGGCTAATGCCGCAGGTAGGTGAGCACCGCCAGCACGCGCCGGTGGTCGGCGGCGTCGGCGGGCAGGCGGAGCTTGGCGAAGATGCTCGTGACGTGCTTCTCGACCGCGCGCTGCGTGATGAAGAGCCGGTCGCAGATCGCCTGGTTCGAGCGGCCCTCGGCCATCAGCTCGAGCACCTCACGCTCGCGCGGGGTGAGCTCGTCGAGCGGGTCGTCGCCGCGGCGGCGGCCCACGAGCTGCGAGACCACGGTCGGGTCGAGCGCGGTCCCGCCTTCGCCGACCCTGCGCACGGCCGCGGCGAACTCGCCGATGTCCGCGACCCGATCCTTGAGCAGGTAGCCCATCCCCTCGGCGCTCTCTGACAGAAGGTCGAGCGCGTACTCGGCCTCGACGTACTGGGAGAGGACGAGCACCCCGGTGCCCGGATGGCGCTCGCGGATCTCGCGCGCGGCACGCAGCCCCTCGTCGGTGTGCGTCGGCGGCATGCGGATGTCGACGATCGCGACGTCCGGGCTGTAGGAGCGCACCTTCAGCAGCAGCTGATCGGAGTTCTCGGCCTGCCCGACGACCTCGAACCCCGCCTCCTCGAGCAGGCGCGCGATCCCCTCCCGCAGGAGCACCGAGTCGTCGGCGATGACCACCCGCACGTCGCGACGCTACCCGGGAGCCCGGCCGGCCGTCAGGGGGATCTCGGCGACGACTCGGGTTCCGGCGCCCGGCTCGGTCTCGACCGAGAGCCGGCCGTCGAGCGCGGACACCCGGTCGGCAAGGCCTCGCAGGCCGGACCCGCCCTCGGGGTCGGCGCCGCCGACGCCGTCGTCGGCCACCTGGATCACGACGTGGCCGTTCTGTGCTTCCACGCCGACCTTGACGCAGGTCGCGCCGGCGTGCTTGACGACGTTCGCGACGCTCTCGGAGACGACGTAGTACGCGGCCGCCTCGATCGGCTCGGGCAGGCGGCGGCCGACGCGCTCGACCTCGACCACGAGCGGCGTGCGCGCGGCGAGCCCCTCGAGAGCAGCGTCGAGGCCACGGTCGGTGAGCACCGCCGGATGGATCCCGCGCGCGAGCTCGCGTAGCTCCTCGAGCGCCAGTGCCAGCTCGTCGCTCGCGCCGGCGAGGATCTCCGCTACCGCGCCCGGGTCGGCGTCGAGCTTCACCTGGGCGAGCCGCAGCGCGAGGGAGAGCGAGACCAGCCGCTGCTGGGCGCCGTCATGGAGGTTCCGCTCGAGTCGCCTGCGCTCCTGGTCGCCGGCGGCCACGATGCGTCCTCGCGAGGCGCGGATCTCCTCCTCCTGCCGGCGATGGTCGGTCACGTCGAGCCCGGCCGCGATGATGCTCTCGACCGCCCCGTTCTCGTCGTTGACAGGCGCGCTACGCCAGATCACCGACAGGCGGTCGCCTCGCGCGTTCGTGAACGTGTTCTCGTACTCCGCGGCCGGGTGCCCCGGTGCCGCCGCGCGGAACCGCGCGATCATCGCGGCGCGCTCCCCGGAGTCGATGAAGACGTCCCAGAAGAACTGCCCGCGAACCTGCTCGATCTCGTCGTAGCCGCTCGCCGCGACCGTCGCGCGGTTGAGGTTCAGGATCCGCCCGTCGAGCCCGACCGTGGTCAACAGGCTCGGCGCGGTGCTGACGATCGTGAGCAGCCGCTCGTTCTGCATTCTCAGCTCGGCCTGGAGCCGTTCGTTGTCGAGGGCAAAGGCCACCGCGGCCGACACGCTCTCGACGAGCTCGGGCTCGTTGCGCAGGGACTCGTCGTGGAGCAGCGCGGCGATTCGCCGTCCGTCGCGCTCGACGACGGTGATCGCGTCGCTGGGTACCTGTGCCAGGTCGAGCGGGCGACCCTCGCGATCGACCCAGCGGCCGCGCTCCTGGAGCCAGAACGCAAGCCCGAGCGAGGGATCGCCGAGCGCCTCGGCGATCGCGGCGCGGAGGGGATCGCCGTGCTCGAGCGACACCATCAGCCCGGCGACGGATCCGCGGGCCAGCCGGCTGCGGAGGATCCCGAACAGGAACGCGAACGGCACCGACGCCAGGAACACGAGGAAGACCGGGCCGACGATGTCGACCGCGCTCGAGTTCAGCTGCTCGAGCACGTTCGCGAGCAGCAGCGTCAGGAGCGTCGCACCGCCCGCGGCGTACACCGGGAGCAAGATGCGTCGTGCCGGTCTCGTCGCGGCGCGGTAGCGACCTCCGAGCACGAGACACGCATAGCCGATCAGGCCGATCGTCAGGAGGGTGGCAACGAGCCCGACGGCACCGGCCAGGCCGGGCGAGCCGTAGACGAGGAACGCGCTCGAGGGGCAGCCGCTGCAGCCGGCAACGCTCCGCGAGAAGAGCAGCGCGAGCGGCGAGGCGACGAACACGAGGAGGACGGTCAGACGGACGATCCGCCGGCCTCGCTCGTCGAGCCGCCCGGACGGGAACGCGGAGATCAGGGCGGCGAAGGGGATGAACGCGACCGCCTCGAGCACGACGCCGAGCGTGAAGACGACCCGGTTGTTCGACTCGATGAGCGCGCGGAAGAACCACAGGTAGCCGACGGCGGCCAGGTAGAGCCCGTTCCTGTTGTCCGGGCGCAGGTGCAGGGCGAGCAGGCCGGCGAAGACGAACGAGAGGCCGACCATGACCGTCAGCGACCCCGCGAGCGCCTTGTGCGACTCGTGGTCGCTCGCCAGGATGAGCAGGATCGTCGCGGCTGCCTCGGCGAGCGCTACAGCCGCGGCGACGCCGAGCTCGAGCGATCGCCTGGTCAACTGACGAGCGCCCGCACCGCCGCTCCGGAGAGCTCGCCCTTCGCGATGAAGCCCCTCGCGCCGCAGCTCGCGATCAGGTCTCCGTAGTCGCCGGCGTCACGGCTCGAAACGAGCACGACCGTGGGCGCCGCGCCGTTCGAGCCGCAAAGCTCGGCGGCGATCTCGAAGCCGGTGGTGTCCGGAAGCTGGACGTCGAGCAGCACGAGGTCGGGCCCGAGCTCCCCCGCCAGCGCGAGCGCCTCGGCCCCGTCCCGGGCCTCGCCGATGATGTCGAAGCCGTCACACTCGAGCAGGGCGCGCGCCGTCGCCCTGAAGCTCGGGTGATCGTCCACGATCAGAACTGTTCGCGCCATCTCGTTGCCCGAATCGTCGCAGAGGCCGGCCTCCGAGGCCATACGGATAGCCGCACCCCGCCGACGGTCGGGCGGCGGCGGCCGCGAGAACGCCGCTACTGGTCGCGCAGGAACGACGGGACGTCGAGCAGGTCGCCGGACGGCTCGTGGTCGGCGGCCTGAGTCCTGCCGGGGACGATCGACTGCAGCTCGCCCGGTGCGCGCGGGCGGCGGCGGCGCTGGGCGCCGAAGCCGGTTGCGATGACCGTCACGCGGACCTCGTCGCCCTTGGCCTCGTCGATGACCGCTCCGAAGATGACGTTCGCGTTCGCGTCGGTCGCGGTCGTGACGACCTCGGCTGCCTCGTTCACCTCGAAGAGGCCGAGGTCCGGCGGGCCGGTGATGTTGAGCAGGATGCCGGTTGCACCCTCGATCGACGACTCGAGGAGCGGCGAGCTGACTGCCGCCCGGGCCGCCTCGGCCGCGCGGTTCTCGCCCGAGGCGACGCCGATGCCCATCAGCGCCGAGCCGGCGTCGCGCATGATCGTGCGCACGTCGGCGAAGTCGAGGTTGACGATGCCGGGGACGGTGATCAGATCGGTGATGCCCTGCACGCCCTGGCGCAGGATGTCGTCGGCCATCTTGAACGCCTCCGAGAGCGGCGTGCGCTTCTCGACCACCTGCAGCAGCCGGTCGTTCTCGATCACGATCAGCGTGTCCACCTTCTCGGAGAGCTCGCTGATCCCCTGCTCGGCCTGCTGCCCGCGGCGGCGGCCCTCGAAGCTGAACGGCCGCGTGACGACGCCGACCGTAAGGGCCTCGAGCTCGCGCGCGAGCTCGGCGACGACGGGCGCACCGCCGGTGCCGGTGCCGCCGCCCTCGCCGGCGGTGACGAAGATCATGTCGGCGCCCTTCAGCGCCTCCTTCAGCTCGTCGCGGCTCTCCATCGCTGCCGCGTGGCCGACCGTCGGATCGGCGCCGGCGCCGAGACCGCGCGTCGCCTTGGCGCCGATGTGGATCTTCACGTCGGCGTCGCACATCAGCAGCGCCTGAGCGTCGGTGTTGACCGCGACGAACTCGACACCCGTCAGGCCGGCGTCGACCATGCGGTTGACCGCGTTCGTCCCGCCGCCGCCGACGCCGACGACCTTGATCACCGCGAGGTAGTTTCCGGACCGATCTCTCATCTCAGGCTCATCCGATCTCAAGTTGGCTCGACCTCAAGCTTCAGTGCAGCATTGCTGCTGGATTGCACCCCTCCGTGACGGAGGGTACGGCGCTCGGCGGCTGTTGTCAATGCGAAATCCTCAACTCTCGACCTTCATAACCCTCAACCTGTACCTGCGACTTGAGAGTTGTCGGTTCCGAGCACGGGACGCTCGGGCACGCTGACGTCGACGTAGGCGGGCGGTGTCGAGGTGCGTGCTCGAGGCCGCGATCTGGAGGATCCTGCGCGCGATCGTCAGCTTCAGACGGAGGTCGCCGATGTCGCCGAGCCTGATCTGGGGGCCAGACGCGAGCACCAGGGTGACCCCGCTCGCGCTCGAGGCGACCATGCGGACGCCGCCGTGGAAGACCCCCGGCGCGATCGGCGCGATCGCGGCCGCGGCGAGCTTCCCGTCGTAGCGCGGCAGCGTCTCCCCGACCGCGACCTGGACGCTCCTCGGCAGCCAGAGGCGCGGCAGCGAGCTCCGGTGCGGATTCGTGACCTTCCGCATCACCCGGCCGCGCGACGAGACGACCCAGCTCGAGCTGCCCTGTCGCGCGAGCAGCACTGCGCGCTCGGGGCGGACCGTCACGTGCAGCGTGTTCGGGAACGAGCGGTCGAACCGCACCGAGACCACGTCGGGGATCGAGGCGACGGCGTGGTCGATCTGGCCCGAGCCGATCGAGATGAGGCTGCGCCCGAGCTCGAAGGCGAGTGCCCGGCGCACCTCCGCCTTGACTCGCGGTGAGCCGCCCCTGACATCGATCGTGCGCACCGCGAAGATCGACGTCTCGCGCGCGACCGCGTACGCGCCGCGCCGCGAGTACCGCGACGCCCGCCCCGACGGCTACCCAGCGCAGATGCGGAAGCCGGGCGCGCGCGGGCGCCGGCGCCCGCCGAGTGCCACGTCGGTTGCTTGCAGCCACACGGCCGTCTTCGCCGCCGCAGCCCGCTTCCCTACAGCGCCGGCAGCTCGATCGGGCCGAGGAAGCGAACCTCGTGCTCGAGCGCGACGCCGAAGCGCTCGTAAACCCGGCGCCGCGCCTCGACCATCAGCGCGACCGCATCGGCGCTCGTCGCCCCGCCCGCGTTCTCGATGAAGTTCGCGTGGCGCTCGGAGATCACCGCACCGCCGATCCGGTGGCCCTTGAGCCCGCAGCTCTCGATCAGCGCTCCGGCGCCCGGGCCCGTCGGCCGGGTTCTTGAACACGCTGCCGAAGGTGCGCTTGTTCGTCGGCTGCGTCGCCTTCCGCCGGGCGAGCAGCTCGGCGACCTCGGCCTTGATCGCGACTGGCGCCCTGGGCGTCAGACCGGAAGCGCACCGAGCGCCACGACCTCGCCGGGCTCGAGACCCGAGTGCCGGTAGCCGAGCTCGAGCTCGTCGGCAGTGAGCGTCCGCGCCCCGGCCGGCCCGACGACCACCGCATCGACGACGCACCGTCCGCCAGTCGCTGCCGTAGGCGCCCGCGTTCATCCGCACCCCGCCGCCCGCCGTGCCCGGGATCGCCGAGGCGAACTCGAAGCCGCCGAGCCCCGCCTCGCGCGCGCGGTGCAGGCAGACCGCGTTCGCCGCGCCACCGCCGGCGACGAGCGTCTCGCCCTCGACCCGGACCGCCGCGAGCTCACCGGCCAGCTTGAGCACGAGCGCCGTCGACCCCGTCGTCGGCCGCGAGCAGGTTCGAGCCGAGGCCGATCGTCTCGACCGTCGAGGCCGCTCGTCGGCCGCCCAGGCGAAGCAGCTCGGCAAGCTGCTCGAGCGTCTCGGGCCGCGCGAGGTACCGGGCCGGGCCGCCGGTGCCGATCGTCGTCAGGCGCGAGAGCGCGACGCCCTCCTCGAGCGGCGATCACCGGCGGCCCTCGAGCCGGGCCCGGATCAGCGCCGGCGCCGCGTCGATGCTCGCCGGCGCCGAGCACGAGCAGCACGTCGCCCGGCCGGGCGCGCGTCGGCCAGATACCGCGGCGGCCTCGTCGACCGCAGGGATCCAGGCGACGAGCCGCCCGAGATCCGAGAGCGCGTCGACGACGAGCTTGCCGGTCACCTCCGGGTCGGGCTCCTCGCGGGCGAGGTAGACGTCGGTGACGACGATGTCGTCGGCCGCCGCGAGCGCCGCCGCCGAGCTCGCCGGCGAGGTGCCGCGTTCGCGAGACGAGGTGCGGCTGGAAGAGCGCCCGCAGCCGGCGGCCGGGGAACGCCTCTCGCGCCGCCGCGATCGTCGCCGCGATCTCCGCCGGATGATGGGCGTAGTCGTCGACGATCGTCACGCCGCGCGCCTCGGAGACCTCGAATCGCCGGCCCGTGCCCGCGAAGCGCCCGAGCGCCTCCGCGGCCGCGGCCCGCGCCACGCCGGCCAGCTCGAGCGCCGCCAGCGCCGCGCCGGCGTTGCGTCGGTTGTGCTCGCCCGGGCAAGAGCAGCGGCCCCTCGAACGGCGGCGCGTCGCGCACGGCATGCGGCGCCGCCGCGACCCAGCGGTCGAACTCCTGCCTCGAGCTCGGCGAGCGAGCGGAACTCGCTGTGGTGGTCGAGCTCGACGTTCGTGACGACGGCGATCTCGGCCGGGAGCGCGAAGACGGTCCGGTCGGACTCGTCGCCCTCGACGACGAGCCAGCCCTCCCCCGCCCCGGCATTGCTCGCCGAGCTGGGGCACCGGCGCGCCGATCAGCCAGGCCGGGTCGCCGCCGGTCTCGCGCAACGCGAAGGCGATCATCGCCGCGGTCGTCCCCTTGCCGTGGGCGCCGCCGACGACGATCGACCGCCGCAGCTCGACGAGCTCGGCCAGGAACTCCGCGCGCCGACGGCCGGGCACGCCGGGGTAGGCCGACGAGACGACCGCCTCCCAGCCGGCGGGCACCGAGCGGCTCGGGCGAGATCTCGACCTCGACCCCGGCGAGCGGCGCGAGGTAGGGCGTCGCCACGCGGTCCCAGCCGCCGACCTCGGCCCCCCAGGCGCGCGCGAGCTGCGCGTAGGCCGAGAGCCCGGCGCCGCCGATGCCGACGAACCAGAGGCGCCGGCCCGTCAAGCGGCGGGCAAGCGCGATCAGCCCCTCGGCGATCTCCTCGGCGGCGTCCGGCTTGCGCGGCGCGGAGCATCGCCTCCCCCATCCGCTCGAGCCGCGGCGGGTCGTCGAGCAGCGAGCGGACGCGGTCGGGGACGTCGGCGAGGTCGAGGTCGCGGATCATCATCGCGCCGCCCGCGTGGACGAAGTAGCTCCGCGTTCTTCGCCTGGTGGTCGGCGGTCGCGAAGGGATACGGGACGAGGATCGCCGGCTTCCCCGCCGCCGCGATCTCCCAGACCGAGCTGCCGGCGCGCGCGAGCACGAGGTCGGCGGCCGAGTAGGCGGCGCCGATGCGGTCGGTCGAGGGGATCAGCCGGTAGTCGTCGCGGCGCAGCCGGCTCTTCAGCGACCAGTAGTCGCGCTCACCGGAGATGTGCAGCACCGCGCGGCCCGACCTCGCCGAACGCCTCGATCACCATCTCGTTGATCGAGCGCGCGCCCGCGAGCGCGCCGGCGACGAGCAGCACCGGGCCGTGCGGCGGCAGCTCGAAGATCTCCCGCGCCTCGGCCCTGCGGGATCGTGCGGGCTCGCGCCGGGATCGGCCGGCCGACGACGCGGAAGCGCGGCTCGTCGAGCCCCGCGAGCGGGTAGGCGAGGAACACGCGCTTGCGCGAACGGGAGCGCGAGCCGGTTCGCGAGCCCGAGGTGGGCGTCGGCCTCGGAGAGCGCGGCCGGGATGCGCATCGACGCCGCGGCGAGCACCATCGGCCCGGCGACGTAGCCGCCGGCGCCGAAGACGACGTCGCAGCGGCGCCGGCGCAGGATCGCGCGGCAGGCGTGCGGCGCGACGCCCGCGCGGTAGAGCGCCGAGAGGAGCGCCGGCGACGGCTGGCGCGGGAAGCCGCTGATCCGGAAGGTGTCGAGCTCGTAGCCGGCGTCAGGAACGAGCTGCGCCTCGACGCGATCCGGCGACCCGGCGAACGTCACGAACACGCCGCGTGCCGTCAGCGCCTCCGCCACTGCGAGCGCCGGCAGCACGTGCCCGGCCGTCCCGCCGGCTGCGATCACGCACCGAAGCTGTCTCTGCGTTGCCACGTGCCGCGATGTTAAGGAGGATTCCCACCGAGGCGAGCAGGACCACGAGGCTCGAGCCGCCGTACGAGAGGAACGGCAGCGGGATTCCGGTCAGCGGCGCGACCCCCATCACGGCCGCGATGTTCACCATCGCCTGCCCGCAGACGAGCATCGTCAGCCCGACGGCGAGCCGCTTGCCGAAGGGGTCGCGGCAGCCGAGCGCGATCTTGAGGCCGGCGTAGGCGAAGACGCGTAGGCGAGGATCACGCGCGGTCACGCCGATCGAGGCCGAGCTCCTCGCCGATGTTCGCGAGCATCATGTCGGTCGGCGCCTCGGGGAGGTAGAAGAGCTTCGCGATCCCGTTCCCGAGGCCGACGCCGAAGATGCCGCCCGAGCCCATGCCGATCATCGCCTGGACGATCTGGAAGCCGGCGCCCTGCGCGTCGTGCCACGGGTGGAGGAACGAGAAGCAGCGCGCGCGCGCTGGTAGGGCTCGACCCAGATCGCGAGCGTGCCGAGCGCGCGCGGCGATGCCGCGAGCGCGAGCGCGAGCACGCGCGCGGGCGTGCCCGCGACGAGCAGCATCGCGCCGAGCATCAGCAGCAGCGCGATCGCCGTGCCGAGGTCGGGCTCGGCGAGGAGCAGCACCGCGTAGACGCCCGCCGAGCAGCCCGACCGGGCGCGCGAGCTGCTGGAGCGTGCGCGGCGGCGGGCGGCGCGAGAGGTAGGCCGCCGCCCAGACCGCGAGCGCGAGCTTCGCGAGCTCCGACGGCTGGAAGACGGCCGGCCCGAGCGAGATCCAGCGCCGCGCGCCGTTCACGGCGGGCCCGATCGCGAGCACGGCGAGCAGGAGGCCGAGCGAGACGAGCACGAGCACCGGCGCGAGCGCGCGCAGCCGGCGGTAGTTCCAGCGCATCGCCGACCACCATCAGCACGATCCCGAGCACGGCGTACATCCCCTGGCGCTCGACGTAGTAGTTCGGGTTGCCGCCGCCGACCGCGGCCGGCGCCGAGGTCGCCGAGTAGACGCAGACGATCCCGAACGCGACCAGCGCCAGCGTGACGAGGATCAGGATCCTCGACTCGAGCTCTCCCCGCCTCATTCGGATCGATTTCGCCCGCGAACGACCGATTCCTGGCTTGGCGGCGGAAAGCATCTCGCAGGTCGCCCGGGCGCTGCCCGTTGCGCCGGCTCGGCCCTAGCCCTTCGGGAGGCCCGCAGCTCGGACGAGGCGCCGGAACTCCTCGCCGCGGCGCTCGAAGTTCTCGTACTGGTCGTAGCTCGCGCAGGCCGGGCTGAGCAGGACGACGTCGCCCGGCGCGCGCCAGCGCGGCGGCGTGCGCGACCGCGCGCGCGAGCGTGCCGTCGTCGTCGAGCGGCCTGCGCTGCCGAGCGCGCGCGGCGAGCTCGCCGGCCGCCTCGCCGACGAGGTGGATCGAGCGGACGTTCGGGCCGATCGCCGCGGCGAGCGGCGCGAAGCTCTCGCCCTTCGGCGAGCCGCCGAGGATCAGGTGCACCGGCTCGTCTGCGTAGGCGGCGAGCGCCGCGCAGCGCCGCGGCGACGTTCGTCGCCTTCGAGTCGTTCACGTAGCGCACGCCTGCCGACCTCGCCGACCGGCTCGAGGCGGTGGCGGAACACCCGGGAACGTCCGCAGCGCCTCGGCGATCGCCTCGTCGTCGATGCCGGCGGCGCGGGCGGCGGCGGTCGCGGCGGCGGCGTTCTCGCGGTTGTGGGCGCCGCGGATCAGCGGCTCGGCCGGCAGCGGGTCGTCGGCCGAGAACTCGATCCCGGCGAGGCCGAGGCCCCGCGGGCACGACCGCCGACCGCGGCCCGCTCGAAGATCCGCAGCTTCGCCGCCCGGTAGGCCTCGAAGGTCCCGTGCCGGTCGAGGTGGTCCGGCTCGAGGTTCAGCAGCACGGCGACCTCGCAGGCGAACGCGTGGACGTCCTCGAGCTGGAACGACGACACCTCGCAGACGACCCAGTCCGCGGCCGCGATCGAGCTGAGCGGCGTGCCGACGTTCCCGGCGACCGCCACGTCGCGCCCGGCCGCCCGGAAGATCGCGCCGAGGAGCTCGCTCGTCGTCGTCTTGCCGTTCGTCCCGGTGACGCGCGACGAAGCGGGTGCCCGCCGGAGCGAGCAGGCTCCAGCCGAGCTCGAGCTCCGACCAGACCGGGATCCCGCGGCGCGCGCGCCTCCTCGACGAGCGGCCGCTCGCCGGGCACGCCGGGCGACTTCACGAGCAGCTCGACGCCGTCGAGCAGCGCCGAGGTCGTCCTCGTTCCCGAGCGAGCGGTCGACGCGGACGACCTCGTCGCCGCGCGCCTCGAGCCGCGCCGGCCGCCGCACTGCCCGGAGCGCGCGAGCCCGTAGACGAGCGACTCTCATCGTCCGGGCCGGATGTTCGGGTAGTACTTGTAGAAGAGCGCGAAGCCGCCCGCGCAGAGGATCCCGGCGACGATCCAGAAGCGCACCATGATCTTCGTCTCGGACCACGACTTCATCTCGAAGTGGTGGTGGATCGGCGCCATCAGGAAGACCCGTCTCCCCCAGCAGCGGAACGAGATCACCTGGATCACGACCGAGAGCGCCTCGATCACGAAGATCCCCGCCGACGAGCAGAGCAGCAGCGGCGACCTGCAGGAAGATCGCCATCGCGCCGATCGCGCCGCCGAGCGCCATCGCGCCGGTGTCGCCCATGAAGACCTCGGCCGGGAACGCGTTGAACCAGAGGAAGCCGACCGCGGCGCCGATCATCGCGGCGCCGATGTAGGCGGCGTCGAGCCGGTTCGCGATCCGGTTGCCGTTCGGGGCGACGTTGCGGATGTAGATCGTGACGGCCATCGCGGTGAGGGTGAAGAGCGCGATGATCGAGGTGCCGGCCGCGAGCCCGTCGAGGCCGTCGGTGAGGTTCACGGCGTTCGCCGAGCCGGCGATGATGATGAAGACGAGCACGTACCAGCCCCAGCCGAGCGGGATCGACCTCTGCACGATCGGGACGAAGACCGCGTGGCGCAGCCCCTGGTGGTGCGCCGCGACGCAGACGACGGCCGAGATCGCGAGCAGGAGCAGCATCTTGATCCGGCCCGAGAGCCCGAGCGAGCGGCGGTGGCGCACCTTGATCAGGTCGTCGAGGAAGCCGATCGCGCCGCAGGCGAGCATCGTCCCGAAGATCGTCGAGCGCGGGCACCGTCCCGACGGTGGTCGCGAGGAACGCGATCGTCGCGGCGAGCACGATCAGGATGCCGCCCATCGTCGGCGTTCCCTGCTTCACCGAGTGGTGCTCGGGCCCCTCCTCGCGGATGTTCTGGCCGAGCGAGTGGCGGCGCAGGAAGTCGATGAAGAACGGGCCCGGCGAGGATCGAGATGATGAGCGCGACGAGCGCCGCGACGAGGACGTGTGCCATTCAGGTGCGTAGTTTCGCCGCAACGGCCTCGAGTCCCACCGCTCTCGAGCCCTTGACCAGGACGACGTCGCCCGGTCGGATCAGCGCCCGCAGGGCCGGGACGGCCTCCTCGGCGGTCTCGGCCATCGTGACCTCGATGCCGACGGCCGGCACGAGGTACTCGGCCGCGAGCGGGCCGACGGCGACGATTCCCGTCGACGCCGGACCGCACCGCCGCCTCGCCGACCTCGCGGTGGTAGCGCAGGCCGACCGCTCGCCGAGCTCGGCCATCTCGCCGAGCACGGCGAGCTTGCGGCGTCCGCCCGCGAGCTCGGCCAGGTGCTCGAGCGCGGCCCGCATCGAGGCCGGGTTCGCGTTGTAGCAGTCGTTGATCAGGGTCACGCCGCCGGGAAGCTCGATCACCTCCTCGCGGAGCGGGCTGAACCGGACGTCGAGCACCGCCGTCCGCGAGCGGGATTCCGAGCACGTCGCAGACGGTGAGCGCGGCGAGCGTGTTCTGGAGCTGGTGAGCGCCGCCGAAGCTCGTCTCGAGGGTGATCGTCGCGACCGCCGACGCGGAAGCGGCCCGGCTCCTCGGGACGGCCGAAGCGGCGGATCTCGATGTCGGTTCGCGTCAGGTACGGCTCGAGCAGCGGCTCCTCGGGGACGACGGCGGTGCCGCCCGGCGGCAGCGCCTCGATCAGCTCGGCCTTCGCGCGGGCGACGTTCTCGACCGTGCCGACGAGCTCGAGGTGGACGGGGGCGATGTTCGTGATCAGCCCGATGTCCGGCCGGGCGAAGGACGCGAGCCAGGCGATCTGGCCGAGGCCGCGCATCCCCATCTCGACGATGCAGACCTCGGTGTCGGGCTCGATCCGGCGCGAGCGTGAGCGGGACGCCGAGCTCGTTGTTGTAGTTCCCCTCGGAGGCGATCGTGCGCCGGTGGCGCCGGCACGAGCGCGGCGAGGATGTCCTTGGTCGTCGTCTTGCCGGTCGCACCGGTGATGCCGACGACGCGCGCCGTCGAGCGGTCGCGGACGGCGCCGGCGATCGCCGCGAGCGCCGCGTGGGCGTCGTCCGGGACGAGCGCGGCTGCGGCGCCGCGCGCGAGCGCGTGCGGCGACGAAGTCGACGCCGCCGTCGACGGCGACGAACAGGTCGCCCTCCTCGATCCGGCGCGAGTCGATCTGCATGCCCGTGACCTCGTCGGCCCAGGGACGGGCGGTGAGGCGGCCGAGCGGCTCGACGAGGCCGAGCTCGAGCGGGATCACGGGCGCGCCGTTACCCGCGCAAGCGCGTCGCGCACGACCTCGCGATCGTCGAAGGGCACCTTGCCGGAGGCGAGCTCCTGCTCGGGCTCGGCGCCCGCGCCCCGCGATCACGACGACGTCGCCCGGCCCGGCTTCCTCGAGGGCGCAGCGCGATCGCGCTGCGGCGGTCGAGCTCGATCTCGACCTCGCCGATCGCACCTTCGGCGACCTCGGCGGCAATTGCCTCGGGCGCCTCCGAGCGCGGGTTGTCCGAGGTGAGGATCGAGCGGTCGGCGAGCTCGGAGACGATCCGCCCCATCAGCGGGCGCTTGCCGCGGTCGCGGTCGCCGCCGGCCCCGAAGACGACCGTGAGCCTGCCCTCACCCAGGCCGCGTGCCGTCTTGAGGACGTTCTCGAGCGAGTCGGGCGTGTGGGCGTAGTCGACGATCACGGTGAACGGCTGGCCGGCATCGATCGCCTCGAAGCGTCCGGGAACGCCCTCGAGCGACTCGATCCCGCGCTTGATCGCCTCACGGCCGACGCCGAGCGCCTCGGCGGCAAGGGCGGCGCCGATCGCGTTCTCGCGGTTGAAGGCGCCGCGGAGCCGGAGCTCGATTCCGTCGAGCGCATCCGAGCCGGCGTCGAAGGTGACCGCGTCGGGGAGCGTTTCCGCCAGGCGCCGCCCCCACTCCTCGCCGACGTTGACGACGGCGCGCTCGGCCTGCGCGAAGAGAGCCGCCTTGGCCTCGTAGTAGGCCTCGATCGTGCCGTGGAAGTCGAGGTGATCCTGCGTGAGGTTGGTGAAGATCAGCACGGCGAACCGGGTCCCTTCGAGCCGGCCCTGGGCACCGGCCTGCGACGTCGCCTCGAGCACGCACACCTCGTCGCCGCCGTCGGCCATCTCACGCAGGAGCCGCTGGAGGTCGATCGCCTCGGGCGTGTTGAGCCCCGTCGGCCGCTGTTCGGCGCCCACCCGCCGCTCGATGTTCGTCAGCAGCCCCGTCTGGCGCCCCGCCGCCTCGAAGATCGCGCGCAGCAGGAAGGCGCTCGTGGTCTTCCCGTTGGTTCCGGTCACGGCTGCAACCGGGAGGGCGGCGGAGGGGTCGTCGAAGAAGAGCACCGCCGCGACCGGCATCGCGGCTCTCGTGTCCTCGACCACGAGCTGCGGCAGGTCGACCGGGACGGGGTGGTCGACCACGAGCGCCGCCGCACCCAGCGAGGCGGCCGTGGGCGCGAACGCGTGCCCGTCCGCATGCTGCCCCCGTACGCAGAAAAACAGCGTCCCGGGCGTGACCGCGCGAGTGTCGTGGGCGAGGTCGCGAATCTCGACCGGGGCCCCGCCACCAGGCGCCCCGTTGACCACCTCGCCCGGCCCGAGCGCCGCGATGAAGCGCTCAAGGTTCATCGCCTGCCGAGTCTACCGCCGCCCGTCCGTGTCCCCTCGACACATGCCCTGCCGGCACACGCCCTGCCGGCACACGCCCTCGCGCGCGGCACACGCCCTCCCGGCACACGCCCCGCCGGCACACGCCGCGCCGGGCATGTCCGGGGACAGTCACCGTGACGGAAGCGTGCCCGGGGCGCCGGTGACCGAGATTCAG
This sequence comes from uncultured Actinomycetota bacterium, assembly GCA_963743675.1. GTDB lineage: Bacteria > Actinomycetota > Thermoleophilia > Gaiellales > Gaiellaceae > PALSA-600. Next base: position 277,690 of record CAVURE010000016.1, on the reverse strand, counting down.
CCCCTCGAACCTGGCATCGCGCCATGGAGACGGGCCCGAGGGGTCCAGAAAGGGCAGGGGACAGTCACCGTGACGGAAGCGTGACGCAGGATCCACGGCTCAGGGGAAGTTGCGGCTGCGGCGCTCGAGGAAGACGACGTCGCGCCAGGTGCCGCCGTGGTTGCCGATGCGCTCGCGGATGCCGACCACGCGGAAGCCGACGCGCTCGTGCAGGGCGAGGCTCGCCGTGTTCTCGGGGAAGATCCCGGTCTGGATCGTCCAGATGCCGGCCTCCTCGGAGCGCCGGATCAGCTCGTCGAGCAGGGCGCGGCCGACGCCCTTCCCGCGGGCCGACTCGGCGATGTACACCGATCCCTCCGCGACGCCGGCGTACACGCAGCGGTCGGAGACGGACGAGAGAGCAGCCCAGCCGACGACCTCGCCATTCTCCAGGGCGACGAGCCGCAGACCCGCGAGATGCCCGGCGTCCCACGCCTCCCAGGACGGGACCTCGGTCTCGAAGGTGGCGTTCCCGGTCGCGATCCCCTCGGCGTAGATCCGCGCCACCGCATCCCAGTGCCCGGCGCCGAGGACCGAGATCTCCATGAAGCCGAGGCTAGTGGCCGGTGAGCGTCCGCGGAGCGTCCGGCGGAACCTCGAGGTACTGCAGGTCGAACTTCGCGATCGAGGCGAACGCGGGCGCAGCGACGACGCCGCCGAAGATCGAGCCGCGCGGATCGTCGACCTTGACGAGCACGATCAGCCGGGGGTGCGACGCCGGCACCATGCCGACGAACGACGCCGTGTAGTCGGTGGACGAGTAACCGTGCGGCGTGGCGACCTGCGCCGTTCCTGTCTTTCCGGCCACCGTGTAGCCGGGGATCTGCGCCGCGCTCCCGGTCGCGCCCGGGTCGTTGATGACGCCGCTCAGCATCGCCTTGACCTCGCGGTCGACCGAGGCCGACATCAGCCGGCGATGCTTCCATGCCTGCGGGGCGCGCCCGCCGACCCGCTCCACGAGGTGTGGCTGGATCCAGACCCCGTCGTTCGCCACGGCCGCATAGACCGATGCCATCTGAATCGGCGTCACCGAGATGCCCTGCCCGATCGGGACGTTGCCGATCGTCGGCTCGCTCCACTGAGAGAGCGGAAGGACGAACCCCGGGCTCTCGCCGGGAAAATCGATGCCGGTCGGGGAGCCGAATCCGAACCGCTGCACCCAGTAGGCAAGCCGCGCCGATCCGAGCTTCTCGGCGATCGTGACCGCCCCGACATTCGACGAGTAGGCGAGCACCTGCGCGACGGAGTAGTTCACCGTGCCGCGGAACTCGGCATCGTGCACCGAGCACTGGTAGCAGGCTCCGTACCGGTAGAGGTAGGGCAGGTTGAAGCGGGTGTTCGGCGTGACGATCTTGTCGGAGAGTGCGCCCGTGATCGTGACCAGCTTGAACGTCGAGCCGGGCTCGTAGGTGTCGGTGACGGCGCGGTTCCGCAGGAGCCCCGGCGCGTAGCGGGCAACGTTCGAGGTGTTGTTCGCGTCGTACCCCGGCGTCTGCGCCATCGCGAGCACCCCGCCGGTCGACGGGTCGAGAACGATCGCCGTCGCGTCCTTCGCCCCCCACTGCGCCACGGTGTCGCGGAGCACCTTCTCGGCCTGCGCCTGGATCGTGTGGTCGAGCGTCGTGAAGACGTCCGCCCCCTCCTGGACGGGCCGCGAGCTGATCGTGTCGATCGCGCGCCCCGTCGGGTCGCGGACGATCGTCTGCTTACCTGGCCGCCCCGCGAGCTTGTGGTTGTACTGGAGCTCGAGCCCGCCGAGGCCGACGTCGTCGACGCCCGCGAAGCCGAGCACCTGCGCGCCGACCCCGTCCTGCGGATAGGTGCGCAACTCCTCGGGGTAGGAGTCGATCCCCGCAAAGCCCTTCTTGAGGAAGAGCTCCGCCTGAGCCGGCTCGACGAACCGCTTCACGTAGACGAACTGGCTCTTCTTGTTCCGCAGCTGCGGATACAGGACATTCGCGTTGACGCCGAGCAGCGCATGCGCCGCGAGCACGATCCCGCGCGCGTTCCGCACCTGCTTCGGGTCGGCGTAGATCGTCGTCTTCTGCTCGCCGATCGCGAGCTGGACGCCGGTCCGGTCGAAGATCGTCCCGCGGCCCGCCGGGATCGTCTGGGTCTGCTCGTGCTGGTCACGGGCGAGCGTGGAGAGGTGTGCGGCCTGGACGCCCTGCAGCCAGAAGGCGCGGGCGAACATCGCCGCGAAGACGACCACGAACACGGCGAGCAGGAGCCGGATCCGCCGGTTTGCCTGCCTGTCGCGGATCGGAGATGCCACCGCCGCCTACTTTCCGAGATTGATGTAGTCGATGCTCGACGGGTCGGCCTGGACGAGGCCGTCGCGGTTGTGCGCGAGGTTCTGGATCCGCGGCGAGGCGACGGCGGCCGAGAGCTGCGACTGGAGCGAGGCGTTGTCCGCACGGAGCTTCGAGCGCTGCTGGGTGGCGCCGTCGAGACGGAGGTTCAGCCTCAGGACGGCGAGATTCACGAACACGACCCCGGCGAGCAGAAGGCCGAAGACGACGATCCACGCGATCGCGGTGCGGGAGTTCGCACGCCTCTTCGACCGTGAGCCGGGCCGGCGCTCGGCAGGCCTCGGAGCGTCCCTGGGCGCCGGCCTCGGCCGCGACCTCGTCGCGGTGCGGCGGGTGCGGGCAGGCGCCTCGACGGTCGCCGAGCGGACGGCGCTAGCCAACCTTCACCGCCACGCGCATGCGTGCCGAGGCAGACCGCGGGTTGCGGGCGACCTCGGCCGCACTCGGCCGGATCGCCCGCCGGGGAATCGCGCGCAACGTCGGTGTCGCGCCGCACGCGCACACGGGGAAGTCGGGCGGGCACGTGCAGCCGTGCTCGCCGTCGCGCACGAACCGCTTGACGAGCCGGTCCTCGAGCGAATGGAACGAGATGACCGCGAGCCGGCCGTGGGGCCGCAGCATCTCGAGCGCGGCCGGAAGCGCTCGCTCGAGCTCGCCGAGCTCGTCGTTGACCTCGATCCGGAGCGCCTGGAAGACGCGCTTCGCGGGATGCCCCTCGCCGAACCGGGCCGGCGCGGGGATCGCCTGCTTGATCACCTCGACGAGGTCGCCGGTGCGCTCGAACGGCTGCTGGCCGCGGCGCCGCACGATCGCGCGGGCAATCTGCCGCGCGTAGCGCTCCTCGCCGTAGCGGCGGAAGATGTCTGCGAGCTCCCACTCGCCGGTCTCGTTGACGACGTCGCTGGCGGTGAGCTCGGCGGAGGGATCCATGCGCATGTCGAGCGGCGCGTCGGCGGCGTACGAGAAGCCACGCTCGGGCCGGTCGAGCTGCATCGACGAGACGCCGAGGTCGAGCAGGATCGCGTCCGCGCGAACCCCGTTGCCGGCGAGCTGCACGAGCACCTGCGCGAACCCGCCGTGGAGCAGCCTGACCTTCGCCGGCGTCGAGCGCCGCAGCCGCTCGAAGTACGGCGCGACACTCGGGTCGCGATCGATCGCGATCAGCTTGCCTTCGCCGCGCAGGCGCCCGACGAGCAGCTCAGAGTGGCCGCCTGCGCCGAACGTGCAGTCGACGATCGTGTCGCCGGGCTGCGGAGCAAGCGCGGTCAGCACCTCGTCCGCGAGGACCGGGACGTGGTCAGTCTCTGTTGGCAAGACGCTCGGCAACATCTTCAGCGCTCCCTTCGGCTTGCAAGAGCTGCTCGCGCCACGCGGCGCGGTCCCAGATCTCGAGGTGGTCGTACACGCCGGCGACCGTGACCTCACGTCCGATCCCGGCCTGCTCGAGCAGCCTGGCCGGAACCACCATGCGGCCCTGCCGGTCGAGCTCGACGGGCGGCGCACCGGTGAAGAAGTAGCGCTGCATCGTCCTCGTCTCTGGCCGGAACGGGTCGAGCGTGCCGACACGACCGGCAAGGATCTCGAACGACGCCTTCGAATAGACGGACAGGCATCCGTCGAGACCACGGGTGATCACGACCTCGTCCCCGAGCTCCTCCCGGAGCTTCGCCGGCAGGGTGAGCCGGTTCTTCTCGTCGAGGGTGTGGTCGTATTCGCCGAGCAGCATGCCACTTGGCCCCACTCTAACCCACAATCCCCCACCTGTCTACCCCTAAGCGGTGATCTGCGCCGTGTACGGCCCCTTTCCCGTGACGACCGCGGCACCCGCGCGGGCGGCGAGGCCGAGCGCCTCGGGTAGTGAGTCACCGCGCGCGAGCGCGAAGCAGAGCGCGGCGGCGAACGAGTCGCCGGCGCCGTAGGTGTCGACGAGAGGGCCCGGCAGCGGCGCGGCCGCGTAGCGGACGTCGCCTGCGACACCGCCGCGGCCGCCGTCGGTCGCGCAGTAGACGCCGACCTCGAGGCTGTCGTCGTAGCGCTCGCCGGGATCGGAGCCGCTCCCGACGAGCAGGTCGAGCGGCACGCCGCCCTCCTGCAGCGTCGCCAGCTCGCGGGGCGTCCCTGCCAGGAAGCGAGCGCTGCGGGCGGAGCGGAGGGCGGCGGCGTCACCGGCGCCGAAGAAGATCGCGTCGTAGCCTTCGAGCTCGAGCGGCCCCGCCGGCCGAAGCTTCGCGCCGATCGTCGTGATCGTTCGCTCCCGCGCCCCGTCGACGAGCGTGATCGCGCGGCGGGTCGCACCTGACCACTGGACGTGCAACGAGAGCCCGAGCGCCTCGAGCCGCTCGAACGAGCGGCGGCCGTTCTCGTCCTCGGCCGAGCGCGGTGAAGAAGTCGCACGAGCCGGCGAGCCTCAGGAGCTGCACGGCCGAGACGGCCCCTCCGCCCGCGGGCTCGGCCCACGAGTCGCTGCCGTGGGCGATCTGCCCCGGGCCGGGCACGTGGTCGACCTCGACGAACTCGACCCACTCGACGTGGCCGACGACGGCGACCTTCACGGGGCGGGAGATCGTCCGAGCTCGTCGAGCGCCCGGTAGATCGTGGCCACCGTCCCGGCCGGCGTGATCTCGCGCCGGCGGATCGCACCGGCGAGCTCGTCCGAGCGGGATCAGCCGGACCTCGAGCTCCTCTTGCTCGCCCCAGACGGGCTCGGACTCGACGACGGCCCCGAGCCCGAGGAACGCGACGATGGCGTTCGTCGTCTTCGTGGGGTCGGGCTCGAAACGGCCGATCTCGCGCAGCTCGGGGCACTCGTAGCCGGTCTCCTCACGCAGCTCCCGCGCGGCCGACGCCGCCGGCTCCTCGCCGGGATCGCACATCCCGCCGGGAAGCTCCGTGTAGAAGGCCCGGCGGCCCTGCTTCCACTGGTGCACGAAGACGACGCGGTCGTCGGCCGTGACCGCGAACACGAGGACGACGTCGTCGCGCTCGGAGACGAAGTAGTCGTCGACGATCCGCCCGGACGGCAGCCGAACCGTGTCGCGGCGGAGCCGGTACCAGCGGTTGTCGACGACGACCTCGGTCGCGAGCGAGTCCCACGCGGTCAGCTCCCTGCCCACGACCTGACGCTATCCGACCGATCTCACATCCGGCGCAGACCGGCGGTTACAGCTCATGATGCACGCGATGGCGATTCCGCCCTTCGAGCGCTTCTACGGCGATCACTGCGACGAGGTCCTCGGCTACCTGCGCCGGCTGCTCGGCCAGCGGGCCGAGGACGCCTGGCAGGAGACCTTCCTGCGGGCGTTGCGGGCCTACGACCGGCTCGAGCACGGCCGCCATCTGCGAGCCTGGGTCTTCACGATCGCGACCCGCGTAGCCATGGACGACCTCGGACGGAACGGCAGGCAGAACGCCGCGCTCGACGAGGTTCCGGAGCCCGCGGCACCCACTCCGCACGGCCCGGCGTTCGAGGAGCTCGAGCCCTACACCGGCGAGCTGCCGCCGACGGAGCGCGCGGCGGTCGTCCTGCGCTACGGCTACGACCTTCCGTACGCCGAGATCGGCGCGGCCCTCGGCTCCTCCGAGGAGGCAGCCCGCGCCGCGGCGTCGTCCGGCGTCCGCAGACTGAGGAGGAACCTTGAGCGTCACACGTGAGCTCGACCTGCGCTTCCGCACCGCCGCCCTGGCAGCAGGGCTCGTCGACGTCCGCTACGACGTCGTCCCCTCGCCGGTCGGCGACCTGTTTCTCGCCTCCACCCCACGCGGGCTCTGCCGGATCTCGTACACGGTCGAGGGCCAGGACGAGGTGGTCGCCCGCCTCTTCGGCGTCCGCGTCTGCGCTCGCCGCTCGACGACGTCAGGCGCGAGCTCGACGAGTACTTCGAGGGCCGTCGCCGCGACTTCGACCTTCCGCTCGACCTCCGGGTCGCCCCGTTCCACGAGGCGGTGCTGCACGAGCTCGCCCGCGTCCCCTACGGCCACGTCGACACCTACGGCCACCTCGCCGCCCTCGTCGGCCGGCCGAAGGCGGCCCGCGCGGTCGGCACGGTGATGAACCGCAACCCGATTCCGATCGTGCTCCCGTGCCACCGGATCGTCGGCGCGAACGGCTCGCTGACGGGCTACGGCGGCGGCCTCCCGGCCAAGCGGCTGCTGCTCGAGCTCGAGGGCGCGACGCTGGCGCTCTAGCACCGCGCCGTATCCTTGAGTCGTGGCCACGAAATGGGGCTGGGGCCTGGCCGGGCTGGCCGCCGTCACCGTCCTCGTGGCGCTCGTGCTCGTCGGTGTCTCGTCCGGCCGGAGCGTGCCCGCGACGATGCGCGCAGCCGGCTGCACGTATCGGGCCGTTGTCCCCTTCCCGCCGAAGGACGAGGCGACGAGAGCGGACTATCACGCCGACGTGCCGACCCTGTCCTCGCCCGTTCGCTGGTCGACGTTCCCGCCCTCCGGCGGCAGCCACTTCCGCCTGTGGGCGACGTGGGGCTTCTACCGCAAGCCGGTGAACCCGCGGATGGTCGTCCACAACGCCGAGCACGGGGGCGTGATCATCTGGTGGGGCCCGAAGGTGCCGAAGGCGACCGTCGACCAGCTCGCAGCCTTCTACCACGAGTCGCCGACGGGCATGTTCGGCACGCCGATCGCCGGGCTCGGGAGCAAGATCGCGCTCACCGCCTGGAACGCCGACCCGCGCTGGCAGGGCGAGCCGGGGCTCGCCTACAAGCACGGCTACTTCGGGATCGGGCGCATTGCCGTCTGCACGAGCTTCGAGGAGAACGCCTTCGAAGCGTTCCGCGACGCCTATCGAGGCCGGAGCCCGCAGGGCTTCCCGCTCGCAGGCGACCGGCCCGGCTGCGGCCCCGAGCGAAGCTGCTGAGCGGCCGCCCGGCCCCCGGGCCGGCCGAGACTAGGAGCCGCTGACGAGAAAGTAGTGGAGACTCGCGAGGCCGGCGTAGTACGTCCAGCGCCCGCTCCCGAGTGTGATCGTCTGGGAGTGCCTGCCGACGAACTTGACGCCGGTCAGGTTCGTCGGCGACTTTGCCTTGGGCCCGAGGATCGTGAAGCTGCCCTTCGGGTCCCTGTCGAGCAGCATGATCGTGTAGCGCCCCGGCGAGAGCGTCGATACCGGCTTGCCCTTGCTGGTGAGACTCAGCGCCCCGTTCGCGCTCAGGGTCGCCGCCAGCGTGCCCTTGACCGTTCCGATTCCCGAGCCGACGAGATCCTGCGAGGCCTGGCCCTGGCCGCTGCCGATGATCGAGGGCGGCGCGGTCGGCGAGCCGGACGTCTGGATCGTGAACACGGTGTGGGTGACGGAGGGCTGGTTGAGATCCTGGGCGGTGTAGCTCTGCCCCGGCTGGAACGTCGCCGGGAAGGTCTTGTCGGCCTCGCAGCCCGCTGTCATCGTCGTGAAGATGTTGACCCCCGGGCCCGAGAGCTGGAACTGCGGGGCTCCCCGGCAGGCCGTCATATCGGTGACACCTGCGAGCGGGACGGTCCCGAAGGCGAGCGGGGTACGGATGTCGACCTGGTAGTTGCCGGGCGGGATCGCGCTCACTGTCTGGCCGGCGTCGTTCTGGATCGTGAACGTGCAGTTCATCGCGTACATGAAGTACAGCGTCGGCAGCGTCGCCTGGCTCGACGGCGACGAGGCGCTCCCGGCGGAAACCAGTACCGCAGCTGTTACGAGTACCGCGACGAGCGCCGAAACGCGACGTGCACCTGCTGCCATCCCGCAGCTCATGGTACCACCGTCATTTGAGAATCGGCCTCGTCGCGGCGGACGGCCCGCCGGTCAGCTGCGAGTCGCCCTCAGCGCCGCGGCGGCGATCCGGGAGGCCTCGGCGAGCGCGGCGGAGGCGAGGCCCGAGCCGAACGTGACCCGCGCGACACCGAGCTCGTCGAGCTCCTCGAGCCTCGGATCATCCGTGCGCGCAAGCATGTTCACGGGCCCGTCGATCCCGGCCGTGAGCGCGCCGACGGCAGCGAAGGGGGCGAGAATCGGATACACGCAGTCGGCGCCTGCGGCCAGGTAGGCGTTGCCCCGCGCCACCGCCTCGTCGACGCCGCCCTTGCGTGTGATGAAGACGTCGACGCGGGCATTGAGGACGAGCGCGGGCGCGGCAGCGCGGATGGCGCGGATCAGCTCGACCTGCTCGTCGAGCGTGACCAGCTCGCCGCCGTGCGAATCCTCGAGGTTCATCCCGGCCGCCCCCGCGGCGAGGGCCGAGGCCGCCGTCCCGGGTGGGTCGCCGTAGCCGGCCTCGAGGTCGGCCGTCACCGGGACGTCGACCGCGGCGACGATCCGCTCGACCACCCGGAGCATCTCGGCCGCGGGCATCTGCTCGCCGTCCTCCCAGCCGAGCGATCGTGCGACCCCGCCGCTCGAGGTCGCAATCGCCCGGCAGCCGGGAAGCGCGGCGAACGCCTGCGCGCTCGCCACGTCCCACGCGTTCGGGAGCACGAGCATCGGCGGCGCGAGGTGCAAGAGGCGGAACTGCTCGGCGCGCGTCACCCCACGAGACTAGTCGTCGGGGTAGGGGCCGATCAGCCGGTAGCCCACCCCCCACTCGTTGTCGATGTACGGCGTGGGCGGATCCGCCGCCCGCAGCTTGCGGCGCAGGCGCGAGGCGTGCGCGTCGAGCGTCCGGGTACGCATCGACGGCGGCCAGTCCCAGACGTCGCGGAGGAGCTCGGCGCGCGTGAACACCCGGGTCGGGTCGGAGGCGAGCGATGGCGAGCAGCTCGAACTCCTTGTGCGAGAGCTTCACCGCGACGCCCCGGACGGCTGCCACGCGCGCCGCCTCGTCGATCGTCAGCTCGCCGACGCTCGATCGTAGCGCCTCCCGGCGGCGCGCCGGCGCACGACGGCCCGGATCCGCTCGACGAGCTCCTCGTGGTGGAACGGACGCCGGCACGTAGTCGTCGCAGCCGCGCCGGAACGCGAGCACGCCGGTCGCCGGGCTCGTCGTCGGCGCCGCCGAGCACGATCACCGGCGCCTCGGCGCGCCAGCCGCTCGAGCTCCGCGCCGCCGCCGGCGATCACGACGTCGGCGGGCGCGCCCGGGCCGGCGATCTCGAACCCGTGGTCGCGCAGCTGCTGCTCGAGCAGCGCCCGTCCCCGGCTCGGACGCCGCCAGGAGCACCGTCGTCGACATGCCTCCGACGGTACCCGCGGCCGTCGCGCGCCTAGATGTCCTTTGGGCCGAGTGTGTGACGATTCATCCTCACCCGTCCCTTGCGGCCGTGGCGCCGGCGGATGCCTTCCCGCGCTGCTGTAGGCCCGAGGCGCTGCGCCGACCGCCTCGAACCGCGAGGACGGCGACGCCCCACCGGGTCAAGGGGACTGCTCAGATTCGGCCGGAGCGGATCACGCCCCACAGCAGCCAGATCCCGAGCACCCCGGAGGCGAAGAACCCGAACGACGAGATCGACGTTCAGCCCGAGCACGTGCGGCCCCGTCTTCGCGAAGATGCCGATCAGGCTCGACCCGATCAGCCCGCCCGTCGACGATCAGCGCGATCACGAGCCGGTTCGAGACGACGTCGAGCTTGTGCATCAGGTCGTCGAGCCCCTTGTGGACGAAGCCGATCTCGATCTCGCCCGCCCGCACCTGCTCGAGCGTCTCGTAGACCTGGTAGGGCAGCGCCGCGGCCATCTGCGCGAGCTGCGGTGCTCTCGCGTCGCGCGCGCCCGACCACCCGGCGCGGGGTGAAGCGCTCGAGCATCAGCGCCGCGCGCGTACGGCCGCGCGACCTCGAAGACGTTGAACTCCGGGTAGAGCTCGACGCCGACCGAGCCGATCGTCGCGATCGCCTTGTCGAGCATCACGAACCGCGACGGCAGCCGCAGGTTCATCGAGTAGATCAGCGCCGAACGCCTCCCGGATCACCTGGAGCGGGTCGATCTCGTTCAGGCTCGAGCCGTAGTAGCGCGAGTAGATCGTGGTGCAGCTCGGAGACGAACTGCTCCTCCTTCTCCTTCGGGTAGCGGACGCCGAGGTCGGCGAGCCGCCTCGGGAGCACCTCGATGTTCTCGTTCGCCGCGTCGATGAAGAGGCGCGTCAGCTTCGAGAGGTCGCGGTCGGTCAGCTTGCCCGCGAGCCCGAAGTCGACGAGCCCGATCCGCTCGGGCGAGAGCACGAGGATGTTCGCCGGGTGCGGGTCGCCGTGGAAGAAGCCGTGGCGGAAGATCATCGTCAGCCAGGTATCGGCGATCACGTAGGCGAGGCGCGCGCCGCTGCTCGATCGTCCAGGCGTCGAGCTCGAGGTCGGCGAGCTGGACGCCTTCCAGGTACTCGAGCGTCAGCACGCGGCGGCTCGTGTAGCTCCAGTACGTCGCGCGGCACGGCGACGTGCGGGTGGGCGGCGAAGTTGCGGTGGAAGACCTGCGCGTTGCGGCCCTCCTGGCGGTAGTCGAGCTCCTGCCGGATCGAGCGGGCGAACTCGTCGACGATCTCGCGCGTGTCGATGAAGTCGAAGCGCCCGGACGCGCTCCCTGACGAGCCGCGCCGCCTGCTCGAGCAGCTGGATGTCGCTCTCGATCTGGCGCGGCGCGTTCGGGCGCTGCACCTTGACCGCGACGCCGTCGGCCGTTCGGAAGCACGGCGCGGTGCACCTGCCCGATCGACGCCGCGGCGACCGGCTGCCTCCTCGAACTCGAGGAAGAGCCGGCGATCGGCTGGTTGAAGTCCTCGCGCGATCGACCCGTTCGACCTCGGCGAACGGGAACGGCTTGCACGTCGTCCTGGAGGCCGCGCAGCTCGGCGATGATGTCCGGCGGGACGATGTCCGGGCGCGTCGAGAGGAGCTGCCCGAGCTTGACGAACGTCGGCCCGAGCTCGTCGAGCATCTCGCGGAGGTGCCGGCCGCGGATCGTCGCGCTCGTCGTCCGGCGCCCTCCGGCCGTCGAGCAGGTAGCCGAAGCCGTGCTTGACCGCGACCTGGGCGATCTCGGCCAGCCGGCCGATGCTCGCGGCCTTCGAGCTCGAGGCCATCGGCGAAGTGTTGCACGCTTTGCGGCGAGCTCACGTCCGGCGCGCTCAGCGCGGGAACGCGGCCGGGACGCCGCCGTCGACCGGGATCACGCAGCCGGTCGTCGCGCGCGAGCGGTCGGAGACGAGGAACGCGACCGCCTCGGCGACGTCGGCGCCGGTCACCGGCGCGGCCGAGCAGGCTCCGCGAGGCGTAGAAGGCCTCGAGCTCGTCGGCGGTCGACGCCGTGGGCCTCGGCGCGCTCGCGGCGGAGCTCGTCCGACCAGAGCTTCGAGCCGGCGAAGATCGCGTCGGGGTTGACGGCGTTCGCGCGGATCCCGTGCGCGGCCGCCTTCGAGCGCGGCGATCCGCATGAGCTGGACGAGCCCGGCCTTGGCGACCGAGTACGGGCCGAAGCCCGCGCCGGGCGCGAAGGCGTTCTTCGAGGCGACGTAGACGAGGCTGCCGCCGATCCCCTGCTCGCGCAGCAGCCCGAGCGACGCGCTGCGTGAGCAGGAACTGCGCGGTCAGGTTCGACCTCGAGGCTGCGCCGCCATTCGGCCTCCGGCGAGCTCGGCGAGCGCGCCGGTCGAGCCGACGCCGGCGTTGAAGACGACCGCGTCGAGGCCGCCGAAGCTCGCGACCGCGGTGTGGACGAGCCGGTCGACGACGGCGCCGTCGGTCAGGTCGCCCGCGACACGGACGGCCGCGTCGAGCCCGTCGCACGTCTCCTCGAGCCCGTCGCCGTCGATGTCGGCGAGGACGAGATGAGCGCCGCGGGCGGCGAGATCGTGCGCGACCTCGCGGCCGATGCCCGAGGCGGCGCCGGTCACGATCGCGATGTGCCCGGCGAGCTCGGGCGGCGGCGGGGCGAGCGTCAGCTTGTAGAGCTCGAGCGGCCAGTGCTCGAAGTCGTGCACCTCGGCCTCGTGAGCCAGCTCGCCCCGCCGAAGCGGTCGAGGGTCGCGGCGACCGAGGCATGGCTGTGCGCGGCGAGCTCGAGCCGCATCGCGCGCACGGCGCGGATGTCGGGGCCCGGCCGCGGCCGCGCCGAAGCCCGGAACGAGGAACGTCCGCGGCGGCGCCTCGTCGAGCGCTCGACGGCGGCGTCGACGATCGTCGTCGAGCCCGAGCACGCACGTGCGCGCGCCGATCCGGAGCATGTGATCGGGCGTGCTGCGCATCGCCGCGACCCGCTCGACGTCGGCTCGGTCGGCGAGCGGCTGCTGCGAGAGCGACGGTACCGAGCATCTGCGCGGCGCTCGCGCGAGAGCCGGCCGCGAAGCCGAACGAGGAACGCTCTCGGCGACGCGCCGTCGGGCTCGCGGAGCTCGGAGCCGCGTCGCCGGCTCCGAGGTAGTCGCGCGCCAGCCCGACGAGCTCGAGCGTCAGCCCGTACGACGCCTCGTGCGTCTCGCCCCAGGTGACGAGCCCGTGGTGGGCGAGCACGACCGCCCGCGCGCCGGCGAGCTCGGCGACCCGGCTGCGAGAGCTCGAACCCGGGCCGCAGGTAGGCGACGACGGCGACGTCCTCGCCGAGCGCGTCCCGCACGGCCGCCGCGGGATCGGGCGCGTTCGCGAGCGAGCAGATCGCGTCGGCGTGGACGTGGTCGACGTGGGCCGCCGGCAGGAACGCGTGCAGCAGCGTCTCGATCGAGGGCCGCGGCGCCGTCCGGCTCGACGAGGCAGCGGGCGAGGTAGGCGACCATCTCCTCGTCGCTCATCGCCTCGCGCTCGCGGAGCGGCAGCAGGTCGTCGAGCCAGAGCCCGGGGAAGTCGCCGGGCCCGGCGCGTCGCGAGATCCGAGCCGCTGCCCTTGATCCGGAGCACCCGCCGCTCGCGGCCGAGGTGGTCGCGTCTCGACGAGCTTCGTCGAGGTGTTGCCGCCGCCGTGGAGGACGAGCGACGCGATCGGCGCCGATCAGCCGCGAGCGCGCGACCAGCCGCTCGAGCTCGGTCTGCGCCGTCGATCGCCGTCATGGCGGCGATCGTAGTCGCCTACCGGATCGCGCGAACGGTCGCGCGCCAGGCGCCGCGCGGCGCCGACACGTCGACGCGTCTCGCCGACCTTGCGGCCGAGCAGCGCCGAGCCGAGCGGCGAGGTCGGGGAGACGGTGCCCGAGCCGCCGACGGCGCTGATCTCGACCGTCATCGCCTCGCCGCCCTCGTCGACGACCTCGACGACCGAGCCGATGCCGACCTCCTCGCCGCTCGCCTGCTCGACGATCTCGGCGTTGTCGAGCCGGTGGCGGAGCGCGCGGATGCGCGCCTCGAGCAGGCCCTGCTCGTTCTTCGCCGCGTGGTACTCGAAGTTCTCGGAGAGGTCGCCGAACTCGCGCGCCTTCTTGATCGCGGCGACGACCTCGGTGCGGCGCGGGCCCTCGAGCTCGGCGAGCTCCTCCCGGAGCGCCTCGGCCTGCGTCGCCGTGAGCCGCTCGTCTACCACTTCGAGCCCCGGCCGCGGCGCGAGGTGTAGACGAGGCGCGGCCGCGCCATCTTCATCCCGGACTCCTCGAACCGCTCGGTCTGGCCCTGGAGCCGCGCGACGCGGCTGACGTCGGCCTGCTGCTCGGGAAGGACGAGCGTGATCCCGGTGCCGCCGCGGCCGGCACGGCCGGTGCGGCCGACGCGGTGGGTGTAGGCCGACGGCTCCTCGGGCGGGTCGAAGTTGATCACGTGCGTGATGTCCTCGACGTCGAGCCCGCGGGCGGCGACGTCGGTGGCGACGAGCGTCCGCACCTTGCCCGAGTCGAAGCGGGCGAGCGCGCGCTCGCGCTGCACCTGCGCCTTGTCGCCGTGGATCGCGACCGCGTCGATGTCGTGGCGGCGGAGCTTCTCGACGAGCCGGTCGGCGCCGGCCTTCGTCCGCACGAACACGAGCGCGAGCCCCTCGTCGCCGGGGAGCAGGTCGATCGAGCGTCTGCACCTTGTTCTCGGGGGTCACGGCGATGAACTGGTGGTCGACGTCGCCGGAGCGGCGCTCCTCGGGCAGCTCGGTGTCGAAGCGCGCGGCGAAATGCGTGTAGCGCCGGGCGAGCTCGCCGACCTCGCCGTCGAGCGTCGCCGAGAAGAACATCGTCTGGCGCTCGCTCGGCAGCAGCCGCGACGATCCGGTCGACCTGGGGCTTGAAGCCCATGTCGAGCATCCGGTCGGCCTCGTCGAGGATGAGCACCGAGACCGTGGCGATCGAGATCAGCTTGCGATCGACGAGATCCTGGAGCCGGCCCGGCGTCGCGACGAGCACGTGCGCGTCGCGGGCGTCGTCGGCCTGCTTGCGGAGCGGCACGCCGCCGTAGACGGCGACCGCGCGGATTCCCTCGGCGCGCGCCGACGAGCTCCATCGTCTCGGTGACCTGCGAGCAGAGCTCGCGGGTGGGCACGAGCACGAGCGCGGCGATGCCGTCGCTCGAGCTGGTCGATCCGCTCGACGATCGGGATCGCGAAGGCGAGCGTCTTGCCGGAGCCGGTCGGGCTCTTGGCGAGCACGTCGCCGCCGCGGAGCGCCTCGGGGATCACGGCGCTCTGAACCGGGAACGGGTTCAGGATTCCCTGCTCTTCGAGGACTGCGCAGACGGCGTCGGAGACGCCGAGCGTCCGGAATTCAGTTGCCGCATCGGCGTCCGCCACCATCGTGGCGGGAGAGTGATGACTCACGTTTCGTTACTCCTTCTGTCGGTCGAGATCCCGGTTCCGACAGAGGAAACGCGATCTCACTGGAAGGCCGGATTGCCCTCCGTGCCACTCAGGGTAGCAGCGGGCCCGGCCGTCACCGCGGCGTCGCCTCGGCTTCGGCGGCGTCGAGGCGGCTCCTCGATCAGCCGCACCCGGTGCTCGAGCTGGGCGACGCGCAGGTCGAGCTCGTCCCAGTCCTCGCGGGTGATCAGGCCGAGCTCGTAGAAGAGCGAGTTCATCCGCTGGCGCGTGCCCTCGCCGACGCGGAGCGCGTCGCCGCGCCAGCGCGAGCTCGGCTTCGTCGAGCAGCGCGCGCAGCTCGTCGAGCTTCGGCCCGAGCATGCGAGAGCAGCCGGTCGAGAGGGTCGCGCTCGTCGAAGACGTCGTTACCGGGGTCGTCCATGCGGCCTCGACTGGCGCCGCTGGCGGCGGCGCTCGCGCTTCGCGTCCTCGGACTCGGCGTCCTCGCCGACGCCGACGGCCTCCTCGAGCTGCTCGAACGGCGTCTCCTCGCGGCGGCGCCTCGGCGGCGGCGACCTCGGCCTCGATGGATGACTTGCGCGCGCGACCTTCGCGTCGTAGGCCTCGCCGCGGCGGCCGGCGTACTCCTGGTCGCCCTCGAGCAGGCTCGAGAGGATCGGGGTCGCGATGAAGATCGTCGAGACGGCGCCGACGGCGATCCCGACCATGATCGCGAAGGCGAAGTCCTGCAGCGTCGCGCCGCCGAAGATGAAGAGCGCGACGATCGGGAGCAGCGTGATCGTCGAGGTCACGATCGACCGCTTCAACACCTCGGAGACCGAGACGTTGACGACCGTGCCGATGCTGTCGCGCGGCATCAGCCGCAGGTTCTCCCGGACGCGGTCGAAGACGATGATCGTGTCGTAGACCGAGTAGCCGAGGATCGTCAGGATCGCGGCGACGGTCGCCGAGCTCACCTCCCGGCCCGAGATCGCGTAGATCGCCGAGCATGATCGGGATGTCGTTCAGCAGCGTTCGCAGGATCGGGACCGCGAATCGCCAGCGGTAGCGGAGCGTCACGTAGATCGCGATCAGCGCGAACGAGACGATGATCGCGAGGATCGCGCCGTCGAGGATCTGGCTGCGAAGCTCGCCGAGACGTTCTTCACGCTGAGCTTCCCGGCGTGCGACCGCTCTCGTGAGGCTGTTCGTGAGCTTGTCCTGCTCGGCGCTCGCGAGCTTCTTCAGCCGGATCTGGAAGTTCTCGTACGAGTCGGAGCCGGTCTGCTGTCCCTCGCCCTGCACGACCGCGTCGCCGGACCGCCGATCGCGTCGGCCTGCTGGCGCACGAGCGAGATCGAGGTCGGCTTCGGCGTCGTGAAGGTGATCTGGACGCCGCCCTTGAAGTCGATCCCGAGGTTCAGCCCCTGGACGACGATCGCGAGGACGCTCAGCGCCGACGGCGACGAGCGAGATGATGAAGTAGAGGCGGCGCCGGGAGACGACGTCGATCCGCTGCCAGCGCGGGATCTCCCCGGCGGTCGCGCCCATGAAGCTCGGCGACTGCGCCCACTTGAACCCGGCGAGCAGGCCGAGCATCGCGCGGGTCGCGGCGACGGCGGTGAAGAGCGAGACGACGGTGCCGATCAGCAGCATCAGCGCGAAGCCCTTCACCTCGGCGGTCGCGACCGCGAACAGGATCAGCGCGGTGATCGCGGTGACGACGTTCGCGTCGATGATCGTGCGGAAGCCCTTCGCGTAACCGGCGGAGATCGCGGCGCGCACCGAGCGCCCGGCTCGCGCCTCCTCCTTGATTCGCTCGAAGATGACGACGTTCGCGTCGGCGGCGACTCCGATCGTCAGGATCAGGCCGGCGAAGCCCGGCAGCGTCAGCACGACGCCGAGGAGCAGGATCGCGCCGTACATCAGGGCCGAGTAGATCGCGAGGCCGATGACCGCGACGACGCCGAGGAAGCGGTAGAGGATCAGCAGGAAGATCGCGACGACGAGCAGGCCGACGATCGCGGCGTTCCGGGCCTGGCGGAGCGAGTCCTTGCCGAGCGTGGCCGAGACGTCGGAGCGCGCGACGGTCTCGAACTTCACGGGCAGCGCGCCGGTCTGGAGCACGAGCGCGAGGTGGTTCGCCTCGGTCTGCGGACTGCGATGCCGGTGATCTGCGGCGCCGCCGCCGGTCGGGTCGATCCCGTCGCCGTACTGCGTGTAGTCGATCGTCGGGAACGAGTAGAGCTGGTCGTCGAGGACGATCGCGAAGCTCTGCTGGACGCCGAGCCGCTGGCCCGCGCTGCGCCTCGGCGCGCGTGATCGTCGTGGAAGAGGCCGTTGCCCTTGCCCTTGAACTGGATCGTGACGATCGGCAGGCCGGTCGTCGGGTCGATGTCGGCCTGGGTGCCGGAGAGCGTAGAGTCCTTGCCGGTCATCTGCGGGTAGGGGCTCGACGAGTCGCCCGGGATAGATGCCGTGCTTGAAGAGGTAGTAGTAGGTGACGCCGGGCGCCGGGGCGGTCGCGAGCCCGGGGCAGGCGACGGCAGACGGTCGAGTCGCAGCTGATCACGACCGTCCGGTCCGGCGACGTCATCACCTGGTAGCCGGTCGGGAAGCCCGGGGTCGTCTTGCCGGGCGGGATCACCTTCGTCGTCGTCTTGGCCGTGCTTGCCCTTGCGTAGGCCTTGCGTCTTGACCGTCACCGTCTTCGGCTTCACCGGCGTCAGCGCGAGCACGGCGGGATCGAGCTTCAGCGCCTCGAGGCTCGTCTCGGGGCCGGCGATCAGCTTCTTCGTGCGCGAGTTGAAGAGGTAGTAGGCGTCGACGGGCCGTGCCCCTTCTGGCCGGTCTGCACGAGCGCCGAGCAGGTCGAAGAGGCTCGTCGTGCGGCGACCGGCGTTCTGGCTCGCGTCGATCGACGGGCCGTAGCAGCGACGGGGTCAGGTCGTAGAGCTCGAGCTCCGCCGTCTGGCCGATGATCTGCGCCGCCTCGGTCGGGTCGTGCACGGCGGGGAGCTCGATCACGATCTGGTTCGTGCCCTGCTTCGTGATCAGCGGCTCCGACACGCCGAGCTTGTCGACGCGGGTGCGCATGATGCTGACCGCGTTGTCCATCATCGCCGAGGTCACGGTCTGACCCTGCAGCGGCTTCGCCTGGAGGACGACCTCGATCCCGCCCTGGAGGTCGAGGCCCTGCCTCAGCGAGCGGTGCCCGGGAGATCCGGGAACGCCGAGCAACGCGACGCCGGCGAGTGCGGCAACCACGAGGAGGACGAGCGTCAGATGCGAGCGGCGCGAGGCCAAGCAGAAACAGGTTAGCTCGCGACGCCGTGGTCGGTTCTGACCGCTTGGTTCTGGCGTCTTCGTCGGCTCGCTCACGGCGACGGCGGCGACCGCGCGGCGGTCGAGCGTGACGACGACGCCGGGGGCGATCTCGATCCGGAGCTCGCGTCTCGCCGGCCTCGCGGACGACCGCGTGCATCCCGCCGGCGGTGATGATCTCGTCGCCGACCGACGACGTCGTCCTGCATCGCCGCGTGCGAGCGCTGGCGGCGGCGCCAGGGCACGGCGAGCAGCGAGCCAGCCGAGGCCGAGCGAGTACGACGATGACGATTACCGGTCCCATGTCGGTGTCCGAGCCGCGTCGAGCGCGTCGCGCTTGTAGGAGTCGAAGGCGCCCCGCTCGATCGCCTCGCGGGCGCGGCGGGTCAGCTCGAGCACGAAGCGTAGATTGTGGAGCGAGAGCAGGCGGTGGCCGAGCAGCTCGTCCTGGTTCACGAGGTGGCGGAGGTAGGCGCGGGAGAACGTCCGGCAGGCCGGGCAGTCGCAGCTCGTCGTCGAGCGGGGCCGGGTCGCGGGCGTAGCGGGCGTTCCGCAGGTTGAGGCGGCCCTCCCAGGTGAGCGCGCTGCCGGTGCGGGCGGTGCGGGTCGGGAGGACGCAGTCGAACATGTCGACGCCGGCCTCGATCACCTCGAGGATCCCTTCGGGGTCGCCGATGCCCATGAAGTAGCGGGGCTTGTCCGCCGGGAGCTGCGGCGCGAGCCAGTCGGTCGTCTCGAACATCGAGCGCGCGGTCCTCGCCGATCGCGAGCCCGCCGATCGCGTTGCCGTCGAAGTCGAGCTCGACGAGCTCCTCGGCCGAGCGCCGCCGCAGCTCGCGGTCGGTCCCGCCCTGGACGATCGCGAAGCGGAGCTGGCCCTCGGCGCGCTCCGCGTGGCGCTGGCGCCGCGCCCACTCGGTCGTCCGGCGGACCGCCTCTTCGAGCTCGGCGCGCGGCGACGCCGGGCGGCGGCACCTGGTCGAGGCACATCGCGATGTCGCTGCCGAGGTTCCGCTGGATCTCGGCGGCGAGCTCGGGCGTGAACCGGGCGGCGGCTGCCGTCGTAGACGTTCCGGAACGTGACGCCGTCGTCGTCGACGCCGGCGAGGGTGTCGCGGAGCGAGAAGACCTGGAAGCCGCCGGAGTCGGTCAGGATCGGCCCGTCCCAGCCCATGAACCGGTGCAGCCCGCCGAGCTCGGCGATCAGCTCGTCGCCCGGGCCGGAAGTGCAGGTGGTAGGTGTTGCCGAGCAGGATCTGCGCCCCGAGCGCCGCGCACCTCCGCGGGCGTCAGCGTCTTCACGGTCGCCTTCGTCCCGACCGGCATGAAGGCCGGCGTCTCGACCTCGCCGTGCGCGGTCGAGAGCACCCCGGCCCGCGCCTCCCCGTCGGTCGCCACGAGCCGGAAGGCGCTCATTCGCCGTCCTCTCGGAACATGTCCCCGCGAGGCATGATAGGGGACAGTCCCCTGGACATGGCCGAAAAGGGCTCGGACGGGGACAGTCCCCTGGACATGGCTGGAAGGGACATGGCTGCTTAGAGGATCAGCATCGCGTCGCCGAAGGAGTAGAAGCGGTAGCGCTCCTCGACGGCGAGGCGGTAGAGCCGCCGGGTCTCCTCGATGCCGGCGAAGGCCATGACGAGCGCGAGGAGCGTCGAGCGGGGAAGGTGGAAGTTCGTGAGCAGGCAGTCGACGCGACGGAACTCGAAGCCGGGAGTGACGAAGAGGCTCGGTGCGGCCGGCGAGGGGCGCGCCGCGGGCGAGCGTCTCGAGGACGCGCACCGTGGTCGTGCCGACGGCGAGCACGCGGCCCGGCGGCCTCGGATCCGCTCCCAGGCCGCCGGTCGCACCTCGTAGCGCTCGCCGTGGAGCGGGTGCTCCTCGACCCGGTCGACCGTGAGCGGCCGGAAGGTGTCGAGCCCGACGTGGAGCGTCACCCGCTCGACCTCGAGCCGCGCGAGCAGCTCGGGCGTGAAGTGCAGCCCGGCCGTCGGCGCCGCCGCCGAGCCCGCGAGCGCCGCGTAGACCGTCTGGTAGCGCTCGGGGTCGGCGAGCGGCTCGGTGATGTAGGGCGGCAGCGGCGCCTCGCCGCCGGGCTCGCCGATGAGCCGCAGCCGCCAGCGCCCCTCGCCGAGATGCTCGAGCAGCTCGACCGGCCCGTAGCGCCGGCCGGCGCGCAGCCGGCGCGTCGGCCGGGCGAGCCCCTCCCACTCCCCGCTCTCGAGCCGCTCGAGCAGCAGCACCTCGCCGCGCGGGCGCTCGATCCGGATCCGCGCCGGAACGACCCGCGTGTCGTTCACGACCGCGAGCGTTCCGGGCGGAAGCTCCTCGGCGAGATCGCGGAACACCCGATGGCGGATCTCGCCGCTCGCACGCGAATACACGAGCAGACGCGAGTCGTCCCGCCGCTCGAGCGGGCGCTGCGCGATCAGCTCTTTGGGAAGAACGTAGTCGAGCTCACTTGCATTCATCCGACGGCGACGTTACCGTCGGTGTCGATGGACGATCGCTACTCGCTCCCGCCCGACATCGCCGCCGCGCTCGACCGTGCCCGGCTGCAGGTCGAGGCGCTCGCCCAGACGGCCGACGAGCTCCAGGTCGTCCTGCCCGACGCCGTCGGCAGCGCGCTCCGCGACGGGCTGCGCGAGGAGGCCGCGCCGATCTCGCGCCGCCTCGCCGAGGTCAAGGGCCTCTCGAACCAGATGATCCGCCGGCTCGAGCGGCTCGAGACCGACCTGCTGATCGAGCGCCACGCGCGGGTCGACGACCTCGCACTCCTCGTCGACCTGATCACCGCGCAGTGGAAGGCGCTCAACGAGCGGCTCGACCGGATCGAGCGCGCGATCGACCCGCAGGCCGACGTCGTGCCGCTCCGCCCGGCCGACACCGGCTAGGCGACGACCGCCGCTGCCGAGGGCAGCAGCAGCTCGAAGCGCGAGCCGCGCCCGGGCGCCGAGTCGAGCTCGATCGAGCCGCCGAGCGCGTGCGAGAGCTCCCGGGCGATCGCCAGGCCGAGGCCCGTGCCGCCGCCGTCGCCCGAGACGAACGGCCGGAACATCCGCTCGACCTGGTCGGCCGCGATCCCCGGGCCCGTGTCCTCGACCGCGACGCGCATCGTCCCGTTCGTCTGGGCGAGCTCGATCCCGATCCGGCCGCCGTCCGGGGTCGCCCGGAAGGCGTTCGAGAGCAGGTTGTCGACGATCTGCAGCACGCGGTCGCCGTCGGAGACGATCACCGGTTTCGCGTCGACCTGAACCGAGAACTCGATCGAGCGGGCGCGGGCCTGCTCGACGAACGTCTCGTATGCGCGCTCGACGACCTGCTCCATCCCGACCTCCTCGCGAGCAGCGTGAAGCGGTGCGCGTCGAGCTGCGCGAGGTCGAGGATGTCGCCGACGAGCCGCTCGAGCCGGCGCGCCTCGGCCTCGACGATCGCGAGCGACCGCGCCCGCAGCTCCGGATCCTCGAGCAGCCCTTCGGAGAGCGCGGCGACGTGGCCGCGGATCGCCGTCAGCGGCGTGCGCAGCTCGTGCGAGACCGACATCAGGAAGTTCCGCTCCCGCGCCTCCGACTCCATCAGCTTCTCGGTCATCTCCTCGAACCGGTCGGCGAGATGGCCGATCTCGCCGGGCGCGCGGCGCGGCACCTCGACGTCGTAGTTGCCGCTCGCGACCTCGTCGGCCGCGTCCGAGAGGGCCAGCAGCGGCCGGACGAGCCGCCGCGAGACGTACAGCGCGAACGCGCCGGCAACGAGCAGCCCGAACGCGAGCGCCACCGCGAGCCGGCGGACGAGCGAGTTCACGAACTGGTTGATCTCGGTCTTCTGCTTCGCGATCACGATCGCCCCGATCGTCCTGTTGCCGACGATGACCGGGTTCGCGACCGCGTAGTAGGCGCCGGCCAGGTGAGGCGGCGTGAACACGAACGTGAGCGTCTTTCCCGACGTCCAGTCGATGTTCGGCAGGTTGAGCCGCGGGAGCCCGGAGTCCTCGCCGGGAAACGGGCTGACCGGCCCGTCGAAGTAGATCCGGTCGCCGGTGGCGTGCTCGAGCTCGGCCCGGGCGAAGTTCGGCGCGCGGCGCGACTGCCCCCGCGGCGCGGCGAAGTCGGCTGCGACGGCGCTCGAGTAGAGCTGGGCGATCCCGCCCGCCTCGCGGCGGAGGTCGTGGAGCGTCTGGTTGCGGGCGAAGTCGCGGAAGAGCTGGATCGCGATCAGCGTCGTCACGAGGCTCGCCAGCACGATCCCGGCGAGGAAGAGAAGCGGCAGCCGGACGCGGAGAGACGAGAACACGGCTGAGCCAGAACGTACTAGACCGGCCCGGCGTCCCTCTGGATCTCACGGGCGGTCGAGACCTTGTACCCGACTCCCCACACCGTGACGATCGGCGAGGAATCGCCGAGCTTGCGCCGGAGCTGGCGGACGTGCACGTCGACGGTTCGCGTGTCCCCGGCGAAGGTGTAGCCCCAGACGCGCTCGAGCAGCTGGTCGCGCGTGAGCACGAGCCCGCGGTGGTCGAGGAGCTCCCAGAGCAGGTCGAACTCCTTGGGCGCGAGCTGGACCTCCTCGCCGCTCACCGTCGCCTCGCGCCGCCCGGCATCGACACGGAGATCGCCGTGCGTGATCACCTCGGTCTCGAGCTCGCGCCGCTCCGGCGAGGAGCGGCGCAGGATCGACTTGATGCGCGCGACGAGCTCGCGCGGGTTGAACGGCTTCGTCAGGTAATCGTCGGCGCCGACCTCGAGACCGATGATCTTGTCGACGTCCTCGTCGCGCGCGGTCAGCATCAGGATCGGCACGTCGGAGGCCTGGCGCAGCCGCCTGCACACCTCGATCCCGTCGATGTCCGGCAGCATCAGGTCGAGGACGATCAGCGCCGGTGTGTGCGCCGCCGCCTCGCTGATCGCGTCGGCGCCCGTCGCCGCGGTGCGCACCGCATAGCCCGCGTTCCGGAGGTAGAGCGAGACGAACGAGGCGATCGAGCTCTCGTCCTCGACGACGAGGATGGTCGAGATGGAGGCGGCCATCAGCTCACGGCCCCTTTCCGAAGCTCTCGCTGGTCGATCCCCTGGTGAGCGGAATCGGCTTGCCGCCGTTGACCGCGACCGAGCCGTCGTCGGGCGTCCCGAGGCCGGTGGCGGCGATCGTCCCCTTCCCGATTGCCGAGGCGTTGATGTTCGCCGCGATCAGCTCGATCGTGTACCGCCCCGACGGGAACAGGAAGCGGACGTCGGTGCCGCTCACCGAGCCGGTGCCGCGCGTGACCTTCTGCTTCCCACCCGAGTACGAGGGGACCGAGACGCCGTCGTCGGGCCGGTAGTCGAGCACGAGCAGCGTGCCGGAGTCGAAGTGGCCGTAGATGACGCCACGCCCCTGCACGACGATCGTGCCGCTCGCTCCCGACACGGCGAGCGAGCCGTCGCCCGCCGCACGATCGGTCGCGGCGGCGACGGCGGGCACCGCCAGAGCGGCGGCCGCGAGGATGAGGGCAAACCTGCGCATCAGCATCGGAGTCTTCCTTCGCCAAGTATGCCGCTATTCACGGAAACGTAAGGATTTCGGAACCGATTGCCGGCCGCGGCGAGCTCTGGGCCGGGCGGTCGATCTGATAGTGCATATCCGTCCGTGTCGCCGGCTCTCGCGCTCCCCCTCTTCTGCGTCTCGGCCGTGGTCACCTTCGCCGCCGCAGGCGTCTTCGCCGACAAGCTCGACCACATCGGCCCGCGGGTCGGGCTGCCCGAGTCGGCCGTCGGCCTCCTGACCGCCGTCGCCGCCGACACCCCGGAGATCACGTCGGCGATCGTCGCGCTGCTGGCGGGCCGCCAGGACGCGAGCCTCGGGATCGTGATCGGGTCGAATGTCTTCAACATCGCAGCGATGATCGGGCTGAGCGCGGTTCTGGCGGGCACGGTGACGATCGGCCGCAAGGCCCTGATGGTCGAGGGGACGGTGAGCGTACTCGCGCTCATCGTCACCGCGGGGCTCATCGCCGGGATCCTCTCCGCGCCCGTGGCGCTCGTGCTCTTCGTCATCGTCGTCGGCCCGTATGTCGTCGTCAACCTACGCCGCGATCGGGGGCCGGCCGCGCACGGTGAGCATCACGACGCCGACGACGGGTCGCTGCTGAGGCCGATCGCGCTGATCGTGCCCGCGGTGGCGCTGATCGTTCTCGGCAGCACCGGGATGGTGAAGGCGGCGCTCTCGCTCGCCGACCGGTGGAACATCTCGCAGACGCTCACGGGCATCCTCGTGCTGGCGGTCCTGACGAGCCTTCCGAACGCGTTCACGGCCGTCCGGCTCGGCCTGAGCGGCCGCGGCGATGCACTCGTCACCGAGGCGCTCGCGAGCAACACGATCAACCTCACGGGCGGCGTGCTCGTCCCCGCCCTGTTCATCGGGATCGCGTCGGCCACGGGGAGCATCTACTTCGACCTGCTCTGGCTCGGCGGGATGACGCTCGTGGCGCTCGCTGCCCTCGCCGCGCCGCGTGGGCTCGGCCGGACGGCGGGGGTGCTCCTGATCGGGCTCTACGCGATCTTCGTCGCGGTTCATCTTGCGCTCGGGTAGGCCGACCCGTGCACCGTCTACACTCGGCGGGATGGCGCTCTTCCGTCGCAGCGAGAGCGACGATCCGGCCCCGTCGATCCCGACGCGGCGGCCGCATCCAGGCGTGCTGCGCCGCGAGCGGCGCGCGCTCCTCGGTGCCCGGGACGAGCGGCTGCGCGACCTCGGAGGCCTGACGGTCGAGATGTACCGCCGCGGAGCGTGGCGCGACGACCTGCTGCAGGAGCGCTGCGCGGAGGTGATCGGCATCGACGCTCGCCTCGCGGAGATCGACGAGTTGCTCCACGGCAGCGACGGGGCCCGCTGTACCTGCGGCGCGCCGGTGCTCCGCGGCTCGCACTTCTGCCCGAACTGCGGGCGGGTACTCGACGGCTCCGGCGAAGGGCTGGACGACACGATGGTCGAGCGGCCGGGCAACGCCGGCTGAGATGGCCAAGCGGCGGCAGCTCGCAGTCGCCGCGGACGAGGCCTGCCCCCGCTGCCGAGCATGGCGTGAGCCCGCGCAGGCCTATTGCGTCGAGTGCGGGCTGCGGCTCCCGGTGGTCGTCGGGACGGTCGCGGTGCTCCGGCGACGGTGGGTGCGGGCCGTCGGCTGGTACCCGGGCGACTGGGTCTGGCTCGCCCTCGCGTCGCTCCTCGTCGCCGCCGCGGGAGCGGCCGCCGCGATCGAGGTCGGTCACAAGCGCGCCGTGGCGGCTCCCTCGACGTACGTCGCCCCGGTGCCGCAGGTCTCCCGGGCGGTCAGCCCGACCGGATCGAACGGCCGCACGCGCTGGCCGGCGGACCTCGACGGGTGGACGGTGGTGCTCGTCTCCTCCCCCTCGACGCACGGCCGGGCGAAGCCTCGGGCCCTCGCGGCCGGCGCCGCGCGTCGCGGCCTCCCCCAGGTCGGCGTGCTCGACTCGTCATCCTTCGCGAGCCTCCATCCCGGCTACTACGTCGTCTTCAGCGGCGTCTACGGCGCGGCCGGGGACGCTCGAATCGCGCTCGAGACGGTGCGCGCACATGGTTTCGGGGGCGCCTACGTCCTGCGAGTCGCCCCCTGAGAGACACTTAGAGACTTCATTTGTTGCTTAAAAAGAAAACATTTGTAACATTTTCGGGAACCAGGTAAAGTAGTCCCAAGGCACGCGCGTCTGGGTCGCGTTTTTGCCTCTTTCTCAGGTCGTTCCCCCCGAGTGACAGAGGAGTCAGAGCCAAATATGGACGAACGCGTCCTTCGAATTCAGCAGTGTATGTATCAATACTCGCGAGCGATCTACCGGTCGATCAAGGACCTGATCGACCCGTACGTCGACCAGAGCACCCACCTCGAGTACCGGCGGCAGGTGCTCGCCGCGTGCGAAGGGACGATGGAGCGCCTCGCCGCCGACCCGCACTACTTCGCGAAGCCGGACCGGACGCTCTTCGCAGACATCCGCCGCTACTTCCCGATCACCGTGCAGGCGCAGGTCGCGTGGACGGTGAACCAGGGAGTCGGCGCGGCGGTCGGCTTCATCGAGGAGCAGATCGAGTCGGGGGCCTTCGAGGGAGGCATCGCCCACTGCCACGCGACGACCCGCAAGGGGAAGCCCTGCCAGCGGACGCCGCTGCCCGAGCGGGACTACTGCCCCTCCCATCAGCATCTCGACCGCGCGAAGGTCGCAGCCTGACGCTCCCCGCGAGACCAGGACGGGAGACGGCTGCGACGCGACGGCCGCAGACAGTCCTGCTCGTAAGGTTTCGGGCTGTAAGCTCGAAACCTTGAGTCACGACACCGACAAGCTGATCCGCCAGCTCTCGCTGGTGGCATTCCTGATGGCGGAGCTGCGTCCGCTGACGGCCCGCGACATCAAGTCGAACGTCGAGGGCTACCAGGAGATGAGCGACGAGGCATTCGCCCGGCGCTTCTACTCCGACCGCGCCGAGCTCGTCGGGCTCGGCGTGCCGCTCGACTCGCAGCGCGACGAGTTCACCGGCGAGGAGCTGTACACCCTCCGTTCCGAGCGCTACTTCCTGCCGCCGCTCGATCTCGACGACGACGAGCTCGCGGCGCTCCAGACGTGCCTGTACCTGCTCGAAGGCCGCTTTGCCTACGCCGAGCCGCTCCGGCTCGCCCTGCAGAACCTCGCGCTCGGCCGCTCGGCCGGGATCCTCGAGAGTGCCCCCACCGCGGCCGCGGCGCGGGTCGAGGTTCGCGATCCCGACTACACGCCTGAGCTTCAGGGCCGGCTCGGCAAGCTCGAGGCGGCGATCTCGAAGCAGCGGACGGTGCGCTTCCACTACTGGTCGATCGCGCGCAACGACGAGCGCGAGCGGACGATCAACCCCTACGCGCTCCTACCCGAGAACGGCACCTGGTATGTGATCGGGCTCGACCTCGAGGACAAGATCGAGAAGAGCTTCCGCGTGTCGCGGATCCGCTCCGAGATCCGCTTCGCCACCCGCAGGGAGCGCGACTTCAGGGTGCCCGAGAGCTTCGACATCGAGCAGTTCCGGGGCCGGGCCGAGTGGCAGTTCGGCGACATCGCCGGCGAGGCGCACATCGAGGTCTCACCCGACACGGCGTGGTGGGTGCAGCGCGAGTACGACGGGCCGCGGAACCGCGTCGAGGACGGGATCTTCATCACCGAGTACGCATCCCTGCCGCAGCTCGCGCGCTGGATCCTGCGCCAGGAAGGCCGTGCGGTGCCGCTCGAGCCGTCCCCGCTGCGACGGCTCGTCACCGAGGGGCTCCGCGCGGCCCGGCGCGCCCACGAGGGCCCGCCGTCGGTACCCGCCGCGGAGCTGCACACCGAGTGGCAGGAACGGGTCTCCGACCGACAGGCCGGGCCGGTCGCGCCCGAGCGGTTCGGCGTCCTCCAGTCGCTGCTCGCCTACCTCCTCGCGACCTGCGGCGAGGAGCGCGACGCGGTGATTCCCGCAGCCGAGCTCGTCGAGCGCTTCTCGATTCCCGCCGAGGCGCTCGAGGAGCACCTCTCGCTGCTCAACCTGGTCAACTTCGGCGGCGGCTGCTACGCCGTCTATGCGGAGCTGCACGGCGACGAGGTCCACGTCGACAAGGAGCTCTTCGGGGACACCTTCCGCCGGGCACCCCGCTTGACGCCGCTCGAAGCCCGTGCGATCAGGCTCGCACTCGAGTTCGTCGGCCCGATGATCGCGGCCGGCTCGAGCTCCCCGCTCGACCGCGTGCGCGCGAAGCTCGAGGAGGCGTTCGGCCAGTTCGACCTCGCCCAGACGCCGACACCGCAGGCCGGAGCCGAGGAGGACCTGGTCGCGACGCTGACCCGCGCCATCGATCGCAGACGGCTCGTCGAGCTCGAGTACCTGAAGCCCGAGTCGACCGAGGTCGAGACGAGAACGATCGAGCCGTACGGCATCGAGCGGCGCCTGCCGCACTGGTACGTACATACGTGGGACGTCGACCGGGACGCCCCGCGGAGCTACCGGCTCGACCGGACCCGCACGGCGAAGCTGCTCACGACCCGTTTCATGCGGCGCGAGGGCTTCGAGCCGTCGCGGCTCAGGCAGGCGACACCCGCCCGGATCTGGTACTCGCCCGAGGTCGGGCGCTGGGAGGTCGAGAAGGGCGCTCTGCCGCTCGTCGACGGCGCCGCGCTCTCGGAGCGGCCGGTCGGCAGCGCGGGCTGGCTGGTCGGGGAGGTGCTGTCGTTCCGGGGCGAGGCCGTGGTGCTCGGGCCGCCCGAGCTGCGCGCGCTCGTTGCCACCCGCGCCCGCGAGCTCGAGCAGCGGTTCCGCGCCGGGCGGGCGACCGCTTCCGCCGCCCGCAGAAGCCTGACCCAGTCGCAGAGCTAGACCGAGCTCACGCCTCGCAGCGGCAGGTTGAGGGCGAAGGTCGAGCCGTGCCCCGGGGCCGAGCTGACCTCGAGCGTTCCTCCGTGCGCCTCGGCGATCGCCCGGGCGATGTACAGGCCGAGGCCCGTGCCGGGCTTCGACGAGGTGCCGTGGACGCGACCGAACTTCTCGAAGATGAGCTCGCGGTCCCGCGCCGGGATGCCGCTCCCCGAGTCGACCACCTCGATCGTCGCGTGCCGGTCGACGGCGCTCGCGCGTACCTCGACCGGCGCCCCGTCCGGCGAGTACTTGACCGCATTGTCGATCAGGTTCGTCAGCACCTGGCGCAGGCGCGCGGGATCGCCGCGAACGGCGGGCAGATCCGGCGGAACGCTTGCGCTGATGCGCCCCGGGCCGCCGGCGAGCCCCGCGGTCGCGACCGTCTCGTTGACGAGCCCGGCGAGGTCGAGCTCCTCGAACCGGTAGCTGAACGTGCCTGCGTCGATTCGCGACGAGTCGAGCACCTCGCCGACGAGGGCGGCGAGGCGGTCGGTCTCGTCGGCGATCAGCGCCAGGAACGCGTCGCGCTGCTCGGTCGAGAGCTCGCGCCACCGCTGCTGCAGCGTCCGCGTCGACCCGATGACCGCAGCCATCGGAGTCCGCACCTCGTGCGACACGAGCGAGACGAAGTCGGCGCGGAGCGTCGAGAGGCGCACGAGCTCGGCGACCGTCAGGCGCTCGGCCTCGTGCAGCCTCTCCGCCTCCTCGGCCCGCGCCTCGGCCTGCGCCCCCTCGGCCGCGAGCCGGCGGACGAGCCAGCCGACGATCAGGGCCATCATCACCTCGAACGACGTCTGGAACGCGACGAGCTTCCAGCTGTAGGGGCTGTCGAGCTGATTGGCGCGAAGGTTGGCGAAGAGCGCCAGGATCGGCGCCGACACCGCGGCGACCACGAGCCCGCCGACGATGCCGAACCGGACGCAGGCCGCCGCCAGGTCGATGTAGAGGATCTGCTGCACCGGCAGGCCGAACTCGAACGCGAACACGAGCACATACGCGGTGACGATGAGCGTGTCGAAGACCTGGGCCGCAAGGCTCTGGGCGAACTGGTGCCGCGACCCGAGCTCGCTACGCGCAAGCGCGAAGAAGAGCACCGAGCCGACGGCGAACGCGACGGTCGTGAGCCACGCCCACCGTTCCCAGCCGGGCGGATAGTCGGCCGCTACGACCGCTGCCAGGGCGAACGGGAAGGCGATCAGCCTGACGAGCGAGATCCAGCGTTCGAGGCCTCTCAGCTGCATTCGCCCTCCTCGAGCCGCGCCAGCGCCCAGCGCGCGTGGTCGGCAAGGAGCGGATCGGCGCCGCCGGCGTGCGCCCTCAGTGCGGCGACGGCCTCGGGGGGCGCCGTGCCCGTCTCTCGAGCGCGACGTTGCCGAGGGCGACGAGGGCGTTTCGCCGCAGCCAGCGCGGATCGTTGCGGGGCACATAGAGGCGCCGCGAGCACCTCGTCGTCGAGGCGCGAGTCGCCGTCGAGCCACGCGACCAGGTCGATGTGCGCGGCGGCGTCCGCCGGCAGCCCGGCGCGCCGCCGCTCGACGCCGCGGTTCCAGGGGCAGACGTCCTGGCAGATGTCGCAGCCGTACACCTGCGCGCCGAGCGGCGCGCGGTAGGCCTCCGGGATCGGCTCCGGCACCTGCGTCCAGTAGGAGAGGCACCTCGTTGCGTCGAGGACGCCCGGCTCGTCGAGCGCTCCGGTCGGGCACGCGTCGATGCAGCGCGTGCAGGAGCCGCACCCTTCGGCAACCCGCGGCGTCGGCTCGAGCTCGGCGGCGGTGACGAGCGTGCCGAGGACCACCCAGGAGCCGTGCCGGCGCGTGATCAGCATCGTGTTCTTGCCGTAGAAGCCGACCCCCGAGCGCGCGGCGGCCTCGCGGTCGACGTGCTGGTTCGCGTCGACGAGCACCCGGTAGGGCGCGCCGAGCTCGCGGCCGAGCGCCTCGAGCTTCTCCCGCAGCTCGGCATAGCCGTCGTGCCAGGCATACCGCGGAAGCCGCCCGTGGCCCGCGGGCCGCTCCGGCTCGGGCAGGTAGTAGCAGAGCGCCGCCGAGACGACGCTGCGCGCGCCCTCGAGCAGCGTCTCGGGATGGCACGAGACCTCCGGATGCGTCGTCGTGAAGCCGAGCCGGCCGAAAAGACCCCGCGCTTCCGCTCGCGGATGTGACGCTCGGTGCTCACATACGGCTCCGCCGGCGCGACACCGACCGCGTCGAGACCGAGCTGAGCACCCAGCCGCTGCACGTCGGCTGTGGTCATCGCCACCATTGTTGCAGCGGAACCCGGGAATGACTGCGCGAGAAGCGCGTACGATCGCAGCGGTGAAAGCGACGTGAAAGCGATCAGGATCCACGAGGAGGGTGGCCCGGAGGTCCTGCGCTACGAGGATGCGCCCGATCCAGTCCCGGGCCCGGACGAGGTGCTCGTCGAGCTGCGCGCCGCCTCGCTCAACCACATCGACGTCTGGCTTCGGAAAGGGCTGCCGTCGCCGCCGAAGCCGAAGCCGCACATCCTCGGGCGCCGACGGCGCGGGCGTGATCGCCGGCACGGACGAGCGCGTCGTCATCAACCCCGGCCTCACGCACGACGGCGTGATCTACGTGCTCGGCGAGCACGTCGACGGCACCTACGCCGAGCTGGTCGCGGTGCCGCGGAGCGCTGTCCATCCGATCCCGGACGGCCTCTCGTTCGAGGAAGCCGCCGCCTTCCCGCTCGTGTTCGAGACCGCCTACCGGATGCTCGTGACCAAGGCCCGGCTGCAGCCGGGCGAGTGGGTGCTGATCTGGGGTGTCGGCAGCGGCGTCTCGACCGCCGCGCTCGCGATCGCCAAGGCGCTCGGCGGCCGGACGATCGTGACCTCGTCGAGCGACGCCAAGCTCGCGCGGGCGCGAGAGCTCGGCGCGGACGAGGCCCTCAACCACGAGACCGAGGACATCCCGGCTCGTGTTCGCGAGCTCACGGGAGGCGGGGCCGACATCGTCGTCGAGCACGTCGGCGAGGCGACGTGGAAGCGCTCGCTGGCCGCGAGCGCCCGGGAGGCCCGCATCGTCGTCTGCGGAGCGACCAGCGGGGCGAACCCGCCGGCGAGCCTCAACCGGATCTGGTGGCGGGAGCTGACGGTGATCGGCTCGACGATGGGAACACCCGCAGACTTCCAGGGGGCCTACGACCTGATCGCCTCGGGCCGGGCGCGGCCGGTCGTCGACAGCGTCTTCCCGCTCGCCGAGGCGGCCGCCGCCCAGGAGCGCCTCGAGCGCGGCGAGCAGCTCGGCAAGATCGTCCTTCGCATCCCCGGGTGAGCCATCTCGGCTACCCTCGGGGCATGCCGACACGCGAAGAGGTATTCGAGGCACTGCACCAGGTCGAGGATCCGGAGCTCGGAATGGACATCGTCGACCTCGGGCTCCTCTACGACGTCGACGTCGAGGGAGCCAAGGTGAAGGTCACCTACTCGCTCACCTCGATGGGCTGCCCGGCCGGCGCGATGATCCAGGAGGACATCGACCGTGTGGTCAAGGAGCTGCCCGGCGTCGAGGAGGTCCAGTCGGAGCTCACCTTCGAGCCGCCGTGGAGCCCGGACCTGATGTCCGAGGACGCCAAGTTCATCCTCGGCTTCTAGGAGCCGGCGACCGCCAGGATCTCGGCGTCGGCTCCCGCTACAGCAGCGCTTCGAGGCACGCGGAGCGGCTGAGGACGAGGTCGAGCAGGGCGGCGGTGGTCTGTTCGGCGCTCGCGTTCTCGATCACCGGCACCCCGTGCCTCACGGCGCGCTCGACGATCAGGTCCTGAAGCTCACGGATCTCGCGGAGGCCGTCGAGGTACTTGTCGAGGGCCCGGACGCCGCCGGTCGAGGCGTCCCGGATGACGAAGTGGCTTCGGTGCTCCTCGACGCTCTCGACGTGAAGCACGGCGTGGACGAGGAGTGCACCCTCGATCTCGGCCGGGACCATGCCGGGCACCAGATGGACGCCCTCGATGGCCATCGACCAGCCCTCGTTCAGCGCGCGCTCGATCGAGGCCTCGACCCCGACGAGCACGCGCCGCGTCTGCTCGAGGAAGCCGGCCTCGACCCCGTCCACCGGGTCGCCCGCCTCGAAGCTCGACGCGTGCACGGCGGGCATCTCGGACGGCGGGAAGTAGGCCCGGATCGTCTGGCGGATGAAATCGGTCGAGGTCACGCGGGTGATCCCGAGACGGTGCGCGGCCTCGGTGGCGACCGTCGACTTCCCGGTTCCGGTCGCGCCGCCGACGAGCAGCACGATCGGAACGTCGAGCGACTGCAGCGCCGCGAGCCGGCGCAGGCGGACGACGACCTTCGCCCCTTCGGCCTCGCCGAGCAGCTCGCAGGCCGTCTCCTCGAACCGGTCGAGCTCGACGGCCCGCCCGCCGGTCGCGATCAGGTCGAGCTCGAGCCTCGTCGCCAGGACGTATGCGGGCTCGATCCCCACCCCGGCTGCGACGAGCGCCCGTGCCATGATCCCCTTCGAGTACGGCAGCCCGTTCGGGTCGCCGAGCGGCAGCGGGTCGCTGTAGTGAGGGTGCATCAGACGGCCACCGCCTCGGGCGCGAGCGCGAGCAGGGCCTCGTCCAGCCCGGGCCCGATGACGTCGTTCCCTGCGAGGACGACGCGGCGTCCACGTGCGATCGCATCCTCGGCGACGAGGTCGATCGCGGCCCCCTTCACCTCGGTCAGGTAGGTGTCGGCGTCGAGCGTCGCGAGCTCACGTACGAGCGCTTCCCGGTCGCCGAGGCTCGCGGAGACATGCACGACGTCGGCCTGCAGATGCGCCGTCTCGGCCGGCCCCGCGGCGAAGACTGCGACGCGGCCCTCGAGCGGACCGAGCGGGCGCAGCCGTAGCGCAGCCGGGATCGCGCCTTCCACCTCGCCGCCGACCGCGATCACGAGGTCCGAGACGAGTCGGCGATAGGCGTTGAACGGCGCCGCGAGATCGTGTCCCGGCCCGACGACGAGCACACGCCGGCCCGCGGCGACCGGCGGGATCGCCGTGCCGCTGCCGTCGAACACGACGATGTCGGGGCGGCGCTCGACGGCGAGGCGCGCACCGGCGGAGACGTTCGAGACGAACGGCCGGCCGGCCAGCCCACCCCCCGCCCGGCTGCAGCCGATGGTCGTCACGCCGGCAACGACCGCGATCTCGAGATGGTCGGAGGCGGCGTGGCGTCCCGAGCGGGACAGGGCGAGCAGGGCCTCGAGCCCGGGCGGCTCCTCGATCGTCTCCGGCACCGACGGGCCGCCCCTCCCCATGGTCACGACGATCACGTCCCGCTCGCGGGCGAGCAGCCTTGCCAGGTGGGTGGAGACGGCCGTCTTGCCGACCCGCTTGCCGGTTCCGATCACCGCGATCGCCGGCACGGCGATCTCCTCGTAGACGGGCGGGTCGAAGCGGAAGTCGGCGCCGATATAGGCGAGGCCCGCCGCGAGTGCCCGCGAGGCCCAGGCAAACCGTTCGTCCGGGCCGAGCACCGGCTCGTCCGACAAATCGACGACGGCCTCGGCCTCCCCGAACGCATCCACGAGCGGGACGCCGTAACCGCCGTCCGGCCTCAGCTTCTCGGTGCCGCCGACCATGATCGCCCCGACCCATTCGTAGGGGAGCTCGAGTAGCGCCCGGCGGACGACGTCCGGGGCATGCTCGCCGTCGATCAGCGCAACCGCCCTCATCGCCGCTGAGCCGTCACCTCGTTGTCGATCCGGCTCGTGTACTTCTCGTACTCGAGCGTCTCCAGATCGAACTGGATGATCCGCTCCTGCCCGTGGAACGGGTACCGCCGCCAGACCGCGACGTGGGAGCCGCTCACCTCGACCACGTTGTAACAGGGGCGGGTGTTGCCTCGCAGCCGGAGCGTCGAGACCGTTCCGGTGTTCACGACGAACAGGTTCTCGAGGCGCCAGGCATACGGAACATGCTTGTGCCCGGAGAGGACGAGGTTCACACCCGAGCGCTGCAGGCACTCGATCGCGTCGCCGGCGTCGTAGACGATGTTCCGCTCGCGGCCGGTCCCGGGGACGGGAAGCAGGTGATGGTGCAGCACGAACACCCGCAGGCGGGCGGGGCTCGCGAACTCCTTCTCGATCCACGGGTAGCGGCCGCGGCCGATCTGGCCGTGGTCGAGGTCGGGCTCGGTCGAGTCGACGGCGACCACGGTGACCCCGTCGTGGCGGAGCACGGAGTTGCGCTCGCCGAAGAGCTCCTCGAAGTGGACATAGCCGACGTTCCGCGAGTCGTGGTTCCCCGGGATCACGACCAGCGACTCGCAGGCGAGCCGGGCGAGGTAGCGCTTCGCCTGGACGTACTCCTCCTTGAAGCCGTAGGTCGTCAGGTCGCCCGAGCAGACGACGATGTCGGGCTCGAGCGCGTTGATGTCGAGGATCGCGCGCTCCATCAGATCGGGCATGAAGTGCGGGTCGCCGCAATGGATGTCGGAGAGGTGCGCGATCGTGAAGCTGCGGTCCACGGGTGAAGTCTAGAGCGGAAATCGTTACGACCCGGCGTCCGACATCGCTGGTACCGTGAAGCCAGGTGTTGCTGGAAACGCCCTATTTCCAGGCATATCAGGGTGAGGGGACCCCACGCTTCGTCAACGAGGCGGAGCTCGAGTACGCGAAGATCCTCGACTACTACGGGGTCCCGTGGCTCTACGAGCCCCACACCTTCGTTCTCGAGCGCGCCGAGGACGGGCGCGTCGTCGAGGCCTTCACGCCCGACTTCTACCTGCCTGAGCAGGATCTTTACCTCGAGGTGACCGTGATGAAGCAGTCGCTCGTCACCCGGAAGAACCGCAAGCTGCGCAAGCTCCGCGCCCTCTACCCGGACGTGCGGATCAAGCTGTTCTACGAGCGCGACTTCGCGAAGATCGCCTCGCGCTACGGCCTGCGCAAGGCGTCGTGAAGCCTGAGCTAGACGGCCGCATCGGCGAGGTCTATCTCGAAGCCGGCGAGATCGCCGCGCGGGTGCGCGAGCTGGGGGCCGAGATCGCGCGGGACTACGCCGACCGCGAGCCGCTGCTCGTCGGGGCGCTGAAGGCCTGCGTGCCGTTCGTCACCGACCTGTCGCAGGCGACCCCGATCGCTCACGCGCTCGACTTCGTCGAGCTCGCCGGCTACGGCTCGACCGAGCTCGGCGGGCACGAGCGGATCCGCCTGCTCAAGGACCTCGACCTCGAGATCGCGGGCCGGGAGGTCGTCATCGTCGACGAGGTCGTCGATACCGGGCTCACGCTGCACTACCTCTGCCGCACGTTCGCTCTCCGCAACCCGGAGTCGCTCGTCGCCGCCGTGCTGTTCGACCGGCCCTACCGGCGGCTCCTCGACGATCTGCCGATCCGCTACGTCGGCTTCACCGTTCCCGACGAGTTCTTCGCCGGCTACGGCTTCGACCTCGACGAGCGCTGGCGGAACCTGCCCGACCTCCATCTCGTAACCACCTAGAAGGTCCTGTCTCTTGACGAATTGGATTTAGCCTTGCCTAATAAGTTTAGTCACGGCTAAACTTGCGCCATGCCGGCAGAGGGGGTTGTCTCGGAGCAGCTCCCGGTCGGGCTGCGGACGGTCGACGAGGCGCTCCACCGGACCCGGTTCCGCATCCTCCCGTTCCTCGGCCCGGCCTTCATCGCGTGCATCGCGTACATCGACCCGGGCAACTTCGCGACCGACATCGCCGCCGGCTCGAAGTTCGGCTACACGCTGCTCTGGGTCGTCGTTGCCGCGAACCTCATGGCGATGGTGATCCAGACGCTCTCGGCGAAGCTCGGGATCGCGACCGGCAAGAACCTGGCCGAGGTCTGCCGCGAGCAGTTCTCGCATCGCACGTCGGTCCTGCTCTGGCTCGAGGCCGAGGTGATCGCCATGGCGACCGACCTGGCCGAGTTCCTCGGCGCGGCGATCGGCTTCAACCTGCTGCTCGGCACGAGCCTCCTCGTCTCGACGGTGCTGACCGCGATCGTCTCGTTCGCGCTGCTCCAGCTCCAGAGCTACGGCTTCAGGCCGTTCGAGGCGATGATCGCGGCGCTGATCGGGGTGATCGGGCTCTGCTATCTGGCCGAGATGTTCTACTCCCACCCCGATCTCGCGGCCGCCGGGCGGGGCGCCCTCTTCCCGCACTTCGCGAGCACCGAGGCGGTGCTGCTCTCGGTCGGCATCCTCGGGGCGACGGTGATGCCGCACGTGATCTACCTGCACTCGGCCCTGACCCAGGATCGGATCGTGCCCGACTCGCACGAGAGTGCCCGCGTCCTGATGCGCTACACGAGGATCGACGTGCTCGTCGCGATGTCGCTGGCCGGGCTGATCAACATGGCGATGCTGATCATGGCGGCGAGCACCTTCTACCGGAGCGGGCTGCACGACGTGGCCTCGCTCGTGACGGCGCACCAGACGCTCGAGCCGATCCTCGGCGCGACGGCGAGCGCGCTCTTTGCCGTGGCCTTGCTCGGATCAGGGCTCTCGTCCTCCGCGGTGGGGACGCTCGCCGGCCAGGTGGTCATGCAGGGGTTCATCCAGCGCCAGATCCCGGTGTGGATCAGGCGGACGGTGACGATGATTCCCGCGTTCGTCGTGGTCGCGCTCGGCTTCGATCCGTCGCGGACGCTCGTCCTCTCACAGGTCTTTCTCTCGTTCGGAATCCCGTTCGCGCTCGTCCCGCTGGTCTGGTTCACCTCTCGCCGAGACGTGATGGGCGCGCTGGTCAACCGCCGCACGACGACGTCGGTCGCGGTCGCGATAGCGGCCGTGATCGTCGTCCTCAACGGCTTCCTGATCGTTCAGGTCATCGGCGGCTGACCCCCGCTTGGTGCGGGCGTCGAGGGCCTGCAGCGCCTCGGCGGCCTGGCGGCGGAGCGGCCCCACGAGGGTGCGGTAGTCGACATCGTCGACCTTGCCCGTCCGGTGGTCGAACTCGAGCTCCTTGAGCGCTCCGAGCGCCCGGTCACGCACCTCCATCAGCGCGAGCAGATCGGCCGTCTCCGATCCGTCGTCGATCAGCTCGGGCTCGTCGGTCTCACGCAGGAAGGGGAGCGCCACGATCACCACCGCGGCGACCGCGATGAGCGCGCCCAGGATCAGGGCGGTCACGCGCGGGCGAGCGAGAGCCGCGCCACCAGGCGGCGCTGCTCGCGGGCGTCGGGCCACATGGCGATCAGCGATCCACCGAGGAAGACGAAGCCGGCAATCCAGATCAGGTTGACGAGCGGCTTGACGAGCACCTTGAAGTAGACCTTGTGCCCGACCACCTGGTCGAGGATCACGTAGAGGTCCTCGCCGCGCAGCCAGTTCGTGTGGATCCCAACCTCGTGCGAGACGCCGAGGGCCGAGGAGTTGACGTAGGAGGTGGGCAGTACGCCGTTCCAGCGTCCGCGCACCTTCAGGTACCCGGTCGTCTCGGTCGACCTACCGGTCTCGGTGACCTTCGGCGTGTTCTTCAGCGACTGGTAGGTCAGCGCGTAGCCGGGAACGTGGATCGTCTGGCCCACCGCGAGCGGGAGCTCCTTCGTCGTCCCGTAGGCGCTCGACCCGATGATGCCGATCGCGAGCAGGACGATCGATGCGTGCACGACGTAGCCGCCGTACCGCCGCCGGTTCCGTGAGACGAGCAGGAAGAGCGAGCCGGTCGCGCGGGTGCCGCGGACGAGCTCGACGACGATCGTGGTGATCACGAACGAGCAGAACGTGTACCCGATCAGGCCCGGCAGCGACGAGCCGGCTCCGACAGCGATCAGCACGGCGCCGACCACGAGCGCGACCCCGATCGGCCAGCGGAGCGTCTTCACGAGCGCCCGCCCGGAGGTTCGCCGCCAGGCGATCAGCGGCCCGATTCCCATCAAGAGCAGAAGCGGCAAGCCGAAGATACGCAGGAAGAAGTCGAAGTACGGCCGTCCGATCGTCTGCTGCGTGCCGTTCCAGAGCTGCGTGAGGATCGGGAAGATCTCGCCCCAGAAGATGGTCAGGCAGAGCGCGACGAGCAGCAGGTTGTTGTAGAGGAACGTCGCCTCACGGGAGAGCGGCGACTCGAGCTTCGTGCGCGCCTTGAGCAGCGGGAGCCGCCAGAGGATCAGGGTGATCGAGAAGAGCGTCGAGAAGATGACGAAGCCGAGGAACCAGCCGCCGATCGAGCTCTTCGCGAACGAGTGGATCGACTCGATCACGCCCGATCGGGTGAGGAACGTACCGAACACCGACAGCTCGAACGCGAGACAGACGAGGAACATGTTCCAGATGCGGAGCATTCCCTTGCGTTCCTGGACCATCACCGAGTGCAGGAATGCCGTCGCCGCGAGCCACGGCATCAGCGCTGCGTTCTCGACCGGATCCCAGGCGTAGTAACCGCCCCACCCGACCTCGACATAGGCCCAGTGGGCACCGAGGATCTGGCCGAAACCGAGGAACATCCAGGCCGCGAGCGTCCAGCGGCGCGTCGCGACGATCCAGCGCTCATCCGTCTGACCGGAGAGCATCGCGCCGGCCGCGAAGGCAAACGGGATCGAGAGCCCGACGTAGCCGAGATAGAGCATCGGCGGGTGCGCAACCATGTATGGGTTCTGGAGGCTCGGCACGAGGCCGGCGCCGTCGACGACGCGCGGCTCGGTGGCGAACGGGCTCGCGACCGCGACGAGCATGAAGCTGAAGAAGGTCGCGATGCCGCCGATCACGGGCACCACCCAGATCACGATGTCCTTGAGCAGCTTGCGGTTCAGCGTCACGGCGAGCGCCGCGTAGCCGGTGAGAACGAGCAGCCACAGGAGCAGCGATCCCTCCTCCCCGCCCCAGAACGCGGTCAGCGAGTAGACCGTGCTGAGGTCGCGGCTCGTGTGCTGCTCGACGTAGCTGAAGGTGAAGTCGTGCGCGACGAGCGCGCGTACGAGCACGCCCGCTGCGATCACGGTGGAGCCGAAGCACGCGATCAGCGCGTAGCGCGCCGAGTCGGCGAGGCGCCGCTGGCGCGTGAGCGCGGCCGCCGTGCCGCCGAACAGCGCGTACAGCGCCAGCCCGAAGCTGACCACCAGCGCTGCGCGGCCCAGATCTGCCATCTAGGTCGGCGAGCTCGACGTGTACTTGCTCGGGCACTTCGTCGTCAGCCCGGTCGCCACGAACGCCGTGCCGTTCATCGTGCCGGTGACATTCACGTCGCGTCCGGCCTCGAACAGGTCTGGGACCGAGCCGTGGTACACGATCGGCACGGTCGGGCTCGCACCGTTGATGTTGTGCAGCTTGAAGCGCAGGCCGCCGTTCAGGTGGGCGTCGCCCTTGACCGGCCCGATCACCTTCCCGGTCAGCGAGACCTTGCCGGCGTGGCCGGCCAGGTTGCTCGGCTGCAGAGCCGGCGTCGTGCCACTGACGGCGGTGTAGACGAGGAAGACCGCCAGGAGCATCGCGATCGCAAGGGCGACGACGAGCCGCGCCGGATTGCTGCGTGAGCGGGCCATCCGCAGGTCAGTTTAGCCAGCGACGCGCGCGTTCGGGTTCGGAACGAACATCATTGCAAAGCGCTAACGATCGACCCTGGCTGTTACCGGCCCGGTCGAGCAATCCGTGCTCGCACGACCCGCGCTCGGACGACCTTGCGGTCAGGCGTCGGCGGGGGTGGGCTTCCGCTCGGGCACGCGGTAGCCGTGGTCGGCGCACAGGGCACCGGGGAGCTCCTCGGTGAGCGCGTCGCAGTACCCCTTGCCGTAGGCGGCCCGCATGAAGGCGGCGACGACGTCGAGCGACCACTCCTCGATCCCGGCGGCCTCGCGCCAGAGGTCGGTGAGCCTGAGATCGATGTCGAGCTCGAGCAGATCGATACGTGAAGGGCGTCCAGACATGAGCTGAGCGTAGAGAGCCGACCGGACGGACCCGGCTACATTCACGGGGTGGCAAGGAGGCTCCATTTCGGGCCGGCCCGGGTGCCGTCGCGCGAGAGCCCGGAGGCCGCCGTCGGGGCGCTGCTCGAGCGCGGCCTCTCCGCCTGCGAGATCGACTTCGAGGGCGGCTTCTGGATGAGCTACGAGTTCGCCGAGCGATTCGGCGAGGTCGCGCGGCAGGCGGACGTCGCCCTGTCGGTCCATGCGCCGCTCGCCGGCTTCATGGGGCACGCAGAGCGCGGAAAGAAGCTGAACATGGCGGTCGGGATGCTCGACCACTCGGCCGGGATCGCGAAGGCGGCGGGCGTCGAGGTGGTCGTGTTCCACCCCGGCTTCCTCCTCGGCCGCACACGGGAGGAGGCGATCGACTCGGTGTGCGAGCAGCTCGCCGAGCTACGCGAGCGGCTGGAGGCCAAGGGGCGCGGCGTGCCGTTCGGAATCGAGGTGATGGGCCGGATTCGCGACCTCGGGTCTGAGGACGACGTCGTCGAGATCGCCCGGCGGCTCGGCTGGGTGCGGCCGGTCCTCGATTTCGCGCACATGCATGCGACCTCGGACGGCGCGTTCACCTCGGTCGAGCCGTTCGTCGAGGCGCTCGCAATGGCCGACGCGGTGATCGAGCTCGGGGCGCCGTTCCACATCCACTTCTCCGACATCGCGTTCGCGAACCGCAACGAGACGAAGCACCTCCCCTACGGCGACGGGACGCTGAGGGCGGAGCCGCTGGCCGAGGCCCTGTCACGTTTCGAGCGGCCGGCGACGGTGATCTCGGAGTCGCCCGACGCGGCGTCGACCGAGGCGATCCGGGTGATCCTCGGCGCCTAGACTCCGCGGCGTGGGCATCCGCCAGACGCTGCTCGAGACACCGGCGGACCGCGTGACGTCGGAGCTCGCGAAGACCGTCGCGGACTTCTGCGAGCCGCTCGACATGATCCGGTCGGCCTGGGTCGGGCTCATCGAGATCGTCCGCGACTTCCACGCGGCCGAGCAGCACCTCGGCGTCGGCTTCGAGCTCGCGGACCCGGTGGCCGAGACGGAGGAGGGCGACCGCGAGCTTCGGCTCGTCGCCGGACGCTTCTACGACACGATGCCGGAGGAGATCCTGGCCGGCGGCTGCAATTTCCTCGAGCCGGGCGGGATCTCCGCGTGGGCCGAGAAGGCGCAGCGGGTCTTCTCGCGGTAGAGCGGCCGAATCCGTAGCATCGGGCGGGTGCTCGATCCGGCCTCGTTCAAGGCGTATGACGTGCGCGCCGTGTACCCCTCGGAGCTCGACGAGGAGGGCGCCTACGCGATCGGGCGGGCGTTCGCCGAGCAGTTCGAGCCGCGCCGGATCGCGGTCGGACGCGACATGCGGCTGTCGGCGCCGAGCATGGCCGCCGCGGTGATCGAGGGGGTCGCCGACGCGGGCGTGTCGGTCGCCGACCTCGGCATGGTCGGCACCGAGGTCGTGTACTTCGCCACCGGCGAGCTCGGGCTCGACGGTGGGATCATGGTCACCGCCTCGCACAACCCCGGCAGGTACACGGGCCTGAAGATCGTCCGCCGCGGGGCTCTGCCGGTGGGAAGCGAGTCGGGGCTGTTCGACGTTCGCGACCGCGCCGTGCGCGGGGAGTGGCGAGCGGCGAAACGGGGGGCGGTCGAGCAGGTGAACGTCTGGGCTGCCTTCGTCGAGCGAGTGCTCGGCTTCGTCGACCTGGACGGGATGCGGCCGCTGCGCGTCGTCGTCGACGCGGCGAACGGTATGGCCGGCGAGATGCTGCCGCGCGTTCTCGAGCGCCTGCCCGCGGTCGAGGTCGTTCGCTGCTACTTCGAGCCGGACGGGTCGTTCCCGAACCACGAGCCGAACCCTCTGCTGCCGGAGAACCGGGAGTTCATCGTGAAGCGCACGCTCGACGAGGGCGCGGCGTTCGGGGTGGCCTACGACGGTGACGCCGACAGGTGCTTCTTCGTCGACGACCAGGGCGAGTTCGTCCCGGGGGACTTCGTCACGGCGCTGTT
This sequence comes from uncultured Actinomycetota bacterium, assembly GCA_963743675.1. GTDB lineage: Bacteria > Actinomycetota > Thermoleophilia > Gaiellales > Gaiellaceae > PALSA-600. The sequence continues at coordinate 235,172 of CAVURE010000016.1, read as the reverse complement.
CTCCCGGCGGATGCTCGAGCGGGAGGCCGGCGGGAAGGTGATCTACGACGTCCGGGCCTCCTGGGCCGTGCCGGAGGCGATCGAGGCGGCCGGCGGCGTGCCGCTCATCAACCGGGTCGGGCACTCGTTCATCAAGAAGCGGATGCGCGAGGAGGGCGCGGTCTTCGCCGGCGAGGTGTCGGCCCACTACTACTTCCGCGACTTCTGCCAGGCCGACTCGGGTGTGATCCCGTTCCTGCTGATGCTCGAGCTCGTGTCCCGGAGCGAGGTGCCCCTCAACGGCATGCTGGCCTCGCTGCGGTCGCGGTACTTCCTCACCGGGGAGATCAACACGCCGGTGGCAGACGTGGCGGTCAAGCTGCAGGAGCTGAAGGAGCGCTACGCCGCCGAGGGGCGGGTCTCGCACCTCGACGGCCTCTCGATCGACGCCGACGACTGGCACATGAACGTCCGCCCGTCGAACACCGAGCCCCTCCTGCGCCTCAACCTCGAGGCGCTCTCGGAGGAGCTGATGGTGTCCAAGCGGGACGAGGTGCTAGCGCTGATTCGCAGCTAGGGCAGTGGCGTCCAAGGCGGTGCCTGGCACCGGCGGGCGCCTCTCGGCCACAAACCGCCTATAGGCCTCTCTGGCCATGTCCGGCGTGGGCCCCACGAGCTTCAGGAACTCCGCGTTCGCGAGCAGGCGCGGCGGGTGGTCGAGCCCGACGTGCGCGCGGTAACTGCTCCACGGCCACTGCTCGGGCCGGGAGCACAGCTTGGCCCTGACCGGGTTGAGATCGATGTAGCTCGCGGTGGTCAGCAACTGCGAGTCGTCGATCATCACGTCGTCGTAGAACCGTTCGCCGAAGAGGTGTCCTCGATGGCCATGCTTGCGATTCCACGAGCGCGCGTAACCGCCGAGAAGATCCCGCATTCCGTTGGAAAGGCCGTCCTCGGGCACCCGGAGGAGCAGATGGATGTGATTGTCCATGAGGCAGTACGCGTAGACGACCCATCGATACTTCAGGACGCTCTGCTCGAGCCGGAAGAGGAACCCCTCGCGATCGCTGTTTTCGAGGAAGATCCGGCGGCCGTCGTTGCCCCGCGACGTGACATGGTAGATACCGCCGGGCTCTATCGATCGCGGCGCTCGAGGCATGCCGACAACGTAGCCAGGACTGACAACCACAGCCGGCCCACGGGGCGAGATTTTTCACTTTCGGCACGAACCCGGCACAGATTCGTGACGGTGCCTGGCACCAAGGGCGCCTCGGGCGCGCGGCTAGGATCGCCGGATGTTCGAGCCGGGGCATCTGACCGGGGAGCGGCCGCCCTTCCGGTTCGCCGCCTACACGCGCGTAGCGTTCTCGGACACCGACGCGCAGGGCGTCGTCTACTACGGCCGGTACCTCCCCTACTTCGACCTCGCGCGCACCGAGTATCACCGGCGACTCGGGGAGATCGGCGCCTCCCGCTCCGAGTTCGTCCTGCGCGCCTCGAGCGTCGAGTACCACGCACCCGCCCGTTTCGACGACCTGCTCGAGGTATTCGTGCGAGTCGCGCGGATCGGGCGCACGAGCGTCACCTACGACTATGCCGCCTACCGGATCGGAGCGGGCAGCGACCAGGCGCTGATGGTGACCGCGAGCCAGGTGCTCGTCCTGATCGACCATGACGACCGCCGGACCCTCGCGATCCCCGACAGCTTCCGCGCCCACGTGGTCGCGTTCGAGGACCTGGCGCCGTGAGCGGGGTCGCCGCGCTCGCAGCGATCGACCGGATCGTCGACGGCGGCGGTGACGCCGACGACATACTCCGTGCCGTCGTCGGCGCCCTGGTCGATCCCGGAGGCTGCGGCTGGGCCGGGATCTTCTTCGTCGAGAGCGGCGAGCTCGTCCTCGGCCCGCAGTCCGGCACGCCCGCGCCCGCGTCGCGTGCCCGGGTGCCCGTCGTCTTCCAGGGCACGCCGGTTGCGGAGCTTGCGGTGGACGAAATCGACGACGACGCGGTGCTCGAGCGCATCGCCTTCGTGATCTCGCCGTACTGCCTCGTCGGCTGGGACACCGACGGCGTTCCCTGGGACGCAGCCTAGGTGGGCGTGACGCGGTAGGCGTCGAACACCGCGTCGACCGAGCGGAGGGCGACCAGCAGCGACCTGAGCGAGTGCACGTCCCCCATCTCGACCGTGTACCAGTTCTTCGCCAGCTGATCCTCGACGACGCCGCCGTACGAGACGATGTTCGCCCCGTGCTCGGCGAAGGTGCGCGCCACGTCCTCGAGCAGGCGCGCACGGTCCCACGAGGTGACCGAGATCTGCACCCGGAACGACTTCGTTCCGTCGCCGCTCCAGCTCACAGGCGTGAAGCGCTCCTCGGTCCGCTTGAGCGCGCGAACGTTCGGGCAGTCCTCGCGGTGGATCGTGATGCCCTTGCCGAGCGAGATGTAGCCGACGATCGGGTCGCCCGGCACGGGCGTGCAGCACTTCGCGAGCCTGACGAGAACGTCCTCGACACCCTCGACCACGACCCCGAGGTCCGACCCGGAGACTGCGCTGCGCGCCTTGGGCGTCTTGGTGATGATCGGGGTCTCCTCGACCTCGTCGGTCTTGAGTCGCTGGATGACCTTGTTGACGATCGCCCCCGACTGCAGCCGGCCGGAGCCGAGAGCCAGGTAGAAGTCCTCGGCCTTCTTGAAGCCCAGGTCGCGGATCACCTGTGCGAGCACCGCCGAGTGGCGCAGCTTCGCGTACGGCAGGTTCTGCTGCTTGAGCGCGTGCTCGAGCGACTCGCGGCCCTTGGCCTCCTGGTCCTCGCGCGTCTCCCGCAGGAACCATTGCCGGATCTTGTTGCGGGCCCGCGAGCTCTTCGCGAGCGACAGCCAGTCACGCGACGGGCCCCGGTCCTGCTTGGAGGTCAGGATCTCGACGAAGTCGCCGTTCTTGAGCCGGTAGTGGAGCGGGACGATCCGTCCGTTCACCTTCGCCCCGACGGTGTGGTGGCCCACGTCGGTGTGCACGGCGTAGGCGAAGTCGATCGGGGTCGACCCGGACGGCAGCGTCTTGACCTGGCCTTTTGGCGTGAAGACGTGCACCTCCTCGTCGAAGAGGTCGGTGCGGAACGTCTTCATGAACTCGCGCGGATCGGCCTCGTTCGTGCCGACGTCCATCAGCTGGTTCACCCAGCGCGACCACTCGTCGTCGTGCTTGTCCCGGCGGCCGCCCTTGTAGATCCAGTGCGCGGCGACGCCGTACTCGGCGGTCGCGTGCATCTCGTCGGTTCGCACCTGGATCTCGAGCGGCCGGCCCTGGGGGCCGATCACCGTGGTGTGCAGCGCGCGGTAGCCGTTGAACTTGGGCATCGCGATGAAGTCCTTGAACCGACCCGGCATCGGCTTCCAGAGCGAATGGATCAGCCCGAGCGCGCCGTAGCAGTCCCGTGTCCCCTCGTCGCCGCTGCGCTCGACGATCACGCGCATCGCGGTGAGGTCGTAGATCTCGTTGAACTCGCGGCCCTTGCGGGCCATCTTGTCGTAGATCGAGTAGAAGTGCTTGGCGCGGCCCGAGATGTCGGCCGGGATGTCGACTTTGTCCAGCTCCTGCTGGAGCACCAGTGCCGCCTCGCGAACGTGCTCCTCGCGGTCGGCCCGGCGCTCGGCGACCATCTGCTTGATCTCCTCGTACTTGCGCGGATGGAGCGTTCCGAACGCGAGATCCTCGAGCTCCCACTTGAGGGCGTGGATGCCGAGCCGGTGGGCGAGCGGCGCGTAGACCTCGAGCGTCTCGCGCGCCTTCCGCACCTGTGTCTGCTTGCCCATGTACTCGATCGTTCGCAGGTTGTGGAGGCGGTCCGCGAGCTTGATCAGGATCACGCGCACGTCCTTCGCCATCGCGACGATCAGCTTGCGGTAGTTCTCGGCCTCGGCCTGCTCGCGGCTCTGGAACTGGACCCGGGTCAGCTTGGTGACTCCCTCGACGAGGTCTGCGATCAGCTCGCCGAACTCGGCCCGCAGGTCATCGATCTCGATGCCCGTGTCCTCGACCGTGTCGTGGAGCAGCGCGGCGGCGATCGTCGCCTCGTCCATGCGCAGCTCCGCGAGGATCTTCGCCACCCCCCACGGGTGGTTGATGAACTCCTGGCCCGAGCGCCGTAGCTGCCCGTCATGGGCGGCCGCGGCGAACTGGAAAGCCCGCGTGATCAGGTCGCGGTCGAAATCAGGCTTGTAGGTCTCAAGCTCGGCCAGCAGCTCGTCGACAAGGTCCTGGTGTCGTTCCGCTACCGCCATAGGCATATTTTACCCGGGCTTCCGCCCGATCTCGCCCGGCGCCTCGATTCGATGACAGACAGGAAATCGTGGCCCGAGCGGGAAAGCAGGCTCTCCGTGTTCCGCCGCCGCCGCAGCGCGCGCCGACTTCGCCTCGCCGCGCGCCTCCTGCTCACACTCAATCGAAGCTAGGCTGCCTCGGCGAAGGCGGGCGTCTGGTCGTCGAGCAGCCGCCTGAACGCCTCGGACTCGAGCAGGCTCCGCGCGGCCGCAGGGCCTGTGCCCGGGCCGCTCAGGCCCAGCTCGGCGAACACGGCGCGGACGTCCGGCGTCCACCCGGCCTCGCCGCCCCGCCAGTGCTCGCCGAACCGCGCGCGTAGCGCCTCGTAGCGCTCGTCGCTGTCGAAGATGCGTCGAACGACGAGCTGGGGCGACACGGTCCCGTTCCAGCGGTTCTCCTCGAGCCTGAACGCAACGTCGTAGTGCCCGATCCGCCGATAGCGGTCGATCTGGGAGCCGAACCCGAACGCGATCGCAGACCCGGCGTCGCGGCCGCGCTGGCGAACGCGGAACCGCAGGTGCTTCCCCTCCCCGACCGTGTCGAGTGCCGCAAGCTCGCAGCCGTCTGCGAGGAGCGTGATTCCCGGGTTGCCGAGGCCGAACGGTGCGAGCCGCGCGAGCTCGTGGGCGAGCGGCAGGCCGAGCTCGGGACCGCGAACGATCGCATCGATCGAGATCCGCTGCCGCAGATCGTCGTCTTCGAGCACCGCGTCGGCGTGCAAGGCGAATGCCTCGGCGAACCCGTCGATCTCCTCGGGATGGATCGACAGTCCGGCCGCCGCGCGGTGGCCGCCGAAGCGCTCGAGAAACCGGGCGCACGCGGTGAGCGCGCCGTGGAGATCGAAGGCGGCGCCTGCCCGGCCCGAGCCCTTCCAGTCGCCGCCCGAGGACGAGCCGGCGATCAGCACGACCGGCCGCCCGTAACGCTCGACCAGCCTGGAGGCCACGATCCCGATCACGCCTTCGTGCCAATCCTCGCCCGCGACGACGTAGCCGCGGTGGCGGCGCCGCGACTCGGGCCAGGACTCGATCTCGGCGGCTGCGGCGCGCAGGATCCGCTCCTCGACCGCCTGCCGCTCCCGGTTCAGATCCTCGAGCTGCTCGGCGAGGCGCTTCGCCTCGTCCGGCTCGTCGGTGAGCAGCAGGGCGAGCGCGGCCTCGGGCCGGCCGAGCCTGCCGGCGGCATTGATCCGGGGCGCAAGCCGAAATCCGATCGCACCCTCGTTGCACGCGGCCGGATCGACGCCGGCGACCCGCATCAGGGCCTGCAGCCCGGGCTTCTGCGTCTGGGCGAGGCGACGCAGCCCGGCGAGCGCGAGCCCGCGGTTCTCGTCGAGGAGCGGAACGACGTCGGCGACGGTTGCGAGCGCGACGACATCGAGATGGCGGTCGCAGAACGGATGATCGGCGCCGAGGAGCGCCTGGGCGAGCTTCCAGACCACGCCGGTGCCGCAAAGGCCGGGGAACGGATAGTCGCCCTTGAGGGGGGCAACGACGGGACACTGCGGGAACGTCTCCACGGGGCGGTGGTGGTCGGTGACGACGACCTCCAGCCCGAGCCTCGTCGCCTCCGCCACCTCGGCCACGGCGGTGATCCCGCAGTCGACGGTGAGCACGAGGTCGACGCCGTCGGCGGCGAGCTTCGCGATCGTCCGGGCGGCGAGCCCGTAGCCCTCCTCGAAGCGCGAGGGCAGATGCCAGACGGGGTCGGCACCGAGCTCGCGCAGCAGGAAGACGGCGAGAGCGGTCGCGCAGAGGCCGTCGGCGTCGTAGTCGCCGTGGACGCAGATCCGCTTCCCGGAAGCGACCGCTGCCCGGATCGCCGAGACGGCCTCGGGCATGTCGCCGAGCGTGAGCGGATCGTGCCCGGGCAGGGCCCCGTCGAGGAACGCCCGCGCCGCGGCGGGATCGGAGTAGCCGCGCCGCACGAGCACGGACCCCAAGGTGCCGGAGATACCGAGCTCCCGCTCGAGAGCTCGCAGCTCGCGGACCGGGCACGCCGCGATCGTCCACATCCCCTTGTCCATCGGACCGTCGAGGGTACGGAGGAGGCCGGACGGTGCCCTATTCCTTCGGCAGGTTCACCCCGAGATAGGTCAGGACGACGACGAACGCGACGAGCGCGGCGGCGCCGACCCACAGCACCCGCTTGTGCCGGACCTCGCTGATCGAGTCCATGAACGCCCGGATGAGGAGGATGAGGACCGCGATGACGAGCCCCGCCCCGACGACGAACACGGGAACGAGGGTGAGGAGCCGCTCCCAGCGCGGGGTCTCGGCCAGCATGCCGGGAACCGTAGCCGGAGGGGGATGGAGCACGGGGCGGTTGGGGCTATTCTGGGAAAGAGCCGCATGGCTGACACGAACTACTCATCCGGGGATGACTTCATCGTCGAGTTCCTCGGCTATCGCTTCACGTTCAACACCTGCGACTTCGAGCAGCGTGTGGTCGCGGCCGCGGCGAAGCTCGGCCTCGTCGAGGCGAACGAGCTGGACGAGGACGAGACGAACGACCTGGTGGCGCTCGCTGCCCAGGGCCTGATCGACGAGCCCGAGTCCCGGCTCGGCCGCTATCTGCAGCGCAACTGGGAGCGGGTATCGCTCGTCGGCGGCGAGTCGCTCGTCTATTGGCTTCGCAAGCTCGTGTTCCGGGGCGCCTGGCTCGACCACCAGGTGAAGCGCGGAGCTCTGGAGGTGGTGTGGGACGAGATGGAGGCGGAGTTCGCCTACCAGCATCCCGGCGGCCGCCGTCCCCTCCTCGAGCTCGCCCCCGTGCCTTCCTGGCACGAGCTCCAGTTCCGGGGCTGAGGCGCCGGCACCTTGCCGCCGCGCCGACCTCGGCCCGGCTCCCGCGGGGCCGCCGGGGTTTCCGGTGTCCTACCCCCGCCCCTGCTTCCGCGATCGCACTCCTGCGATCGGCACTTCCGCAATCGCACCTGTGATCGCACCCCGTGATCGCACCCCTGTGATCGCACCCCCGCCCGGGTGGGGTAGCCAATCCCGCCACCCTCGAGATCAATTCTACCGGCGGCCGGGTGCCGGTGTCTGTGCCGGTTCTGTGAAATCTTGTCCACACCGCGGCGCCGGCGGTGCGCCCAGACGACGCGCGCCAGGACCCCCGAGAACCCGGCGCGCGCCCTGACCCCACGCGCCCTTACCCCGCGCGCCAGGACCCGGCGCGCGCCCTGAGCCCCCGCGCGCCAGCACCCGGCGCCGCGCCCTGACCCCACGCGCGCCCCGCCCCCGCGCGCCTACAAGCCGTCCCGCCCCGACCCGACCGCCACGACCGTGCGCACTCCCCGAGGCGTGCGGGACGTCCGGCTCCGCGACCCGATACCCTCGGAGGCCGTGAGACGGCCCGCGCTCCTGATCGCCTACCTCGCGGCGCTGCTCGCGGCCGACCACTTCGCCAGCTATCCCGAGCAGCTCGCGCTCGGAGCTCTCACCTGGGGCGTCCTGATCGCGGCTGCGGCGCCGCTCTCGACGATCCACAAGGCTCAGGTCGTCGGTGTCGTCTGCTTTGCCACCGTCGGCGAGTTGACCGGCTCGATCATCTGGGGCGTCTACCGCTACCGGCTCCACAACCTGCCGCTCTTCGTCCCGCCGGCGCATGGACTCGTGTACCTGACCGGACTCGCGATCGCCGCCGCGGCGGGCAGGCGCGCCCGCCCGCTCGTCGTCGCCGCGGCCACGATCGCGGTGACCTGGGGCGTCCTCGGCCTGTTCGTGCTCCCCCGGCGGGACGTCGCCGGCGCGCTCGGCGTGCCGCTGCTCCTCGTCTTCCTGTGGCGCTCCCGCAGCCGCACCGTCTACGCGAGCGTGTTCCTCGTCGTCGCGGGCCTCGAGCTGTACGGAACGGCCATCGGCACCTGGCGGTGGGCGCGCACGCTCCCGGGGCTCGGCATCCCGGACGGCAACCCCCCGTCGGGCGTCGCGTCGGGCTACGTCTGGTTCGACGTGATGGCGCTGCTCATCGCGCCGGCGATCGCGAAGGCGCTCACGATTCGAGCGCGGCGAACCCGTCCTCGAGCCGAGCAGCCTCACCCGAGATCCACTCCCGCGTGATCCCGGCGCCGAGGACCGACGAGGCGGCCTCGGCGACGCGCACGCCGAGTCGCCTGCACAGGAGGGTGAACCCGCGCGGCGCGGCGTCGGTGTGGGCGACGAAGAGCACGCCTCTCGCGGCGCCGGTCAGCTCGAGCAGGTAGTAGGAACGGATGCCGGGGTCGTCGGCCAGCGGCCCGGGCGGCGGCGAGCGCCGGGCGTCCTGGACGCAGAACGGGAAGTCAAGGCCCTCGGCGACCCGGGCCAGCGCCGCGCTCACCTCCGGAGCCGGCGCCCGCAGCGGCCAACCCCGCTCGACGACGACGAGCCGGTCCCCGTTGACCAGGTACATGACCCCGAGCTCGCACGAAAGGCTCTCGGCCGCCTGCTTGGTCAGCGTCCGCATCGCCTCCTCGACCGGCTCGGGCTCGACGGCCGCCGCACCGCGGACCGCCTCGAGCAGCTCGAGGCTGTCGGCGAGCTGCTTGGGCGACCCGACCGGGCCGATCGCGCCCGAGGCTGCCCGCGCCGCGGCGTCGAGCACCTCGTCGCTCCCCTCGATCTCCCCGTCCGGAGCGCCGAAGACGACGATCACGTCGGGTGGGAGCGGGACGATCGCGGCGGCGCGCGCGTAGTAGGGCCCGAAGATGCGTCCACTTCCCGGGCGATCCACGCGAACGATCAGGCCGTCGGTGAGCGCGCGGTCGAGATCGGCCTCGCTTTCGAGCGCCACCTCGACGATCCCCGCCCAGCCCTCGCCACGGCCCTCGCCGCCGAGGTGGACGAACCGTCCGGCGGTGACGCGCTTCAGCACGAACAGATCGGAAGCCCCGGTGGCCACGCGTTGCCCGCTCATCGGCTCTCTATGAAGGGGGTTGGGTTGTCATCCAGACGGTCGGGCTGAGGGTTCATGGCCCGCGTGGTGGTTTGGGGAGCAGTGGGCTCAACTCTCTATCGCCTCCTCCGGGGAGGATCAGGTTCTATGGGGGCTTCGCTCCGGTGGCGCATCTCAGAAAGGGCCGTCTATGCGGCCAGAGCCGGTGTGGCGCTTGCCGGAGCAAAGGGTTGGTTACGTGTGAGCATGTGCCAGATCGCTTCGGAGAGCTGGCGGGCGATGTCGACTTGTGCGACCTTCGCGCCGCGCTGCTTGCCGAGGCGCTGCTTGTTGCGCTCGTAGCGGTCGTGGTAGGCCGGGTTGCGGCAGGCGTGCAGCGCTGCTTCCATCAGCGCCCAGCGGAGGTACTTCGGGCCGGCGTGAGTCAGGTGACCGCGACGATCGGTACCGCCTGACTGGTAGACGCGCGGGCACAGACCCGTGTAGCCGGTCAGCTTCTTCGCGGACGCGAACCGGTTGATATCGCCGATCTCCGCCGCGATCGTGTAGCCGAGCACCCACGCGATCCCCGGCACTGTCGTCAGCAGCGGGACGTAGCGGTGATCTGCCCCGAGCGCTTTCAACTCACGTTCGATCGAGCCGATCTCACGGTCGAGCTCGTCGATCATCCCGACCGCCGCGAGCACATCCGACCGCCACGGCTCAGGGAACTCAAGCCGCTCGAGCAGCTCCCGGCCGCGCTCGCCGAACAGGTCGGACACCGGGCAGGGATGCCCGAACGCGAGCAGCTGCGCGTGCACCCGGTGCTTCAACGAGCTCCGCTTGCGCACAAGGAACAACCGCCAGCGGGCCCGCTCACGCTCCTGGCGCATCTCGAAACTCGGCAACCAGATCGCCGGCACCAACTCGCGGCGCGAAAGCTCGGCCAACACCCACGCGTCGATCCGGTCAGTCTTGCATGCCAACGGGGCCAGCCCCTTCACCTTCGCAGCATCGGCGACCTCGACATCCCAACCCAGCCGCTCGAGACTGTCATGCACAAACCGCGCGCCGTTCATCGACTCGATCGCCGCCCGAACCGGCTGACCGTGACGCTCCTCGACCCGCCGGACGAACCCGGCCAAGCCATCCCCGTCAGGCGGCGTCTTCCCGACCTCGACACGTACCCCATCCTCATCAAGCAAGCAGTAGTCCAAACGCCTCCGACTCAGATCCAGACCAGCATGCAACATACGAAAGGGCCTCCTTCGCGGTAGCTCTTCGGTGACACAAGGAGCGTGCCACCGAGGAGGCCCCCTTCATGACATTCAGAAGAGCGTCGCTCCCTCGGCCGAGCCGCCCGCGTAGGCGCGCCCGAGCGCGGTGAGCACGCGGCCGCGCGGCGTGCGCTGGATCAGGCCGAGCTGAAGCAGATAGGGCTCGTAGACGTCCTCGATCGTCTCCGTCTCCTCGCCGAGAGCGACTGCGAGCGTCGACAGGCCGACCGGGCCGCCGCCGAACTTGAACGCGATCGCACCGAGCAGCTCGCGGTCGAACCGCTCGAGCCCGGAGGCGTCGATCTCGAGCAGCTCGAGCGCCTCGTCGGCGATGGCGGTCGTGATCTCCCCCGCGTGCCGCACCTCGGCCACGTCGCGAACACGGCGCAGGATTCGATTGGCGATCCGTGGCGTGCCGCGCGCTCGGCGTGCGATCTCGTCGGCGGCGTCGGGCTCGACCTCGACGGCGAGGATGCGCGCGCTGCGGCGCACGATCTCCCCGAGCTCGCTGGTCGAGTAGTGGTCGAGCCGGAAGGTGAGACCGAACCGGTCGCGCAGCGGCGTCGTCAGCAGCCCCGTCCGCGTCGTCGCGCCCACGAGCGTGAACGGCGGGAGATCGAGCGTCAGCGTCCTTGCGGCCGGCCCCTGGCCGACGATGATGTCGAGCCGGAAGTCCTCGAGCGCCGGATAGAGGATCTCCTCGACGGCGCGGTTCAGGCGGTGGATCTCGTCGACGAAGAGCACGTCGCGGGGCTCGAGGGCGGTCAGGATCGCGGCGATGTCCCCCTTCCGCTCGAGCGCCGGGCCGGCGACCTGCCTGATCGAGACGTCGAGCTCGCGGCGGATGATCTGCGCGAGAGAGGTCTTGCCGAGGCCGGGCGGCCCGGCGAGCAGCACGTGGTCGAGCGCCTCGCCGCGCCCGATCGCCGCCTCGAGCGCGATTCCCGAGCTGCTCCTTGACCCGCTCCTGGCCGATGAACTCGGCGAGCGAGCCAGGACGGAGCGAGCGCTCGAGCTCCTCCTCGCCGTTGTCCTGCACGACGGGGGCGAGCACGCGCTCGCTCACGCCGCCTTCCGCAGCGCCGCGCGCACCTGCTCCTCGGTCGAGAGGGTCTCGTCGACCTCGGCGAGCGCGCGGTCGGCGTCGCCGAGTGACCAGCCGAGCTCGACGAGCGCGTCGCGGGCCAGCAAGCCGCCGCCGCCCGGCGCGGCGCCGGCAGGCTCGCCGAGCTTGTCCTTGAGCTCCATCACGACCCGCTGCGCCGTCTTCCGCCCGATGCCGGGGATCGCCTCGAAGCGGGCCAGGTCGTCGCGGGCGATGGCACGGCGGAGCTCGGCCGGAGGCGACCCGGAGACGATCGCGAGCGCCACCTTCGGCCCGATGCCGGAGACGCCGAGCAGGAGCTCGAAGAGCTCGCGCTCGTCGGCGCTCGCGAAGCCGTACAGCTGCATCGCGTCCTCGCGGACATGCAGGTACGTCTCGACCGTCGCCTCCTCGCCGACGCGTGCGTCACGCGCGGCGTCGCCGCGACGAGGTAGCCGACACCGCCGACGTCGATCAGGATCCCGGCGCCGGTGCGGGCGGCAACGGTGCCTCGCAGGCGCGCGATCACGTGTCTCCCTCCCACTCGAGCATTCGGTAACCGTACGAGCGTACCCGGACGGTTCGCGTCCCGGTCACCCGGCTACGCGCAGGAACGGCGGGGCGAACGCGTGGCAGATCGCGACGGCGAGCGCGTCGGCGGCATGGTCCGGCCGCGGCACATCCTCGAGGGCGAGGATCGCCTTCACCATCCGCTGCACCTGCCCCTTGTCGGCCCGGCCGTAGCCGCAAACGGACTGCTTGATGCGGCTAGGCGCGTACTCGACGCACTCGATGCCGGCCGACGACGCGGCGACGAGCACCGCGCCGCGCGCTTGCCCGACGGAGAGCGCGATGCGGGCGTCGGCGCCGACGTACGACTCCTCCAGGGCGACGGCATCCGGGGCGTGCAGGCTGATCAGCTCCGAAACCCCCTCGAAGAGTGTGAGCAGCCGAAGCTCCACGCGCTCCCGCGGGGACGTTCGCCACCACCCGTGACAGGTGGCCCTGAGGCGCCCGTCGCTTTCGTGGACGATTCCGTACCCGCAAGCAGCCGTCCCTGGGTCGATGCCGAGGACCTTCACGCGGAAACGTTAGGCGTTCCGGCGGACGTTCCTGCAGCGCGGCTCGAAAGACCCCAGAGACCGCCGACCGCCGCGAGCCCGCAGATACCGGCGACCGCGACGGCGGACGCCGGCCCGATCTGCTCCGCGATCGCCCCCGCGAGCGCGAAGCCGATGCCCTGTAGCGTCATCAAGCCCGGCCTGGTTCAGCGTCATCGTGCGGGCGAAGAGCCGGTCGGGGGCCGCGTTGCGGATGAGCCCGTCGAGGCCGAGCGAGTACATGCCGCAGGCGCCCGAGGCGACGAGCAGACCGAGCGCCGCCGCCACCGGCGGGTCGACGCCGAAGAAGAGATACGGCACGAACCCGGCCGCCGCGATCGGCCCGACGAGCCGACGCTGGAGTGTTGCGCTCAGGAAGCGGACGCCGGCCACGTCGCCGGCGATCGTCCCGACCGGCAGCGCCGCGAGCCACCAGCCGACGAGCTGCGGCGATCCGCCGTGGGCCGAGATGTACGGCGCCGCCAGCGCCTCGGGCGCAACCGAGAACATCGGCACGAGCCAGCCCAGGAGCATGAATCGGGCCAGCGGGCGCCGCCCGAGGACCTCGCGCGCACCGCGAAGCGAGTCGCGGAGCAGCCCTGCGGTTCCACGAAGCGCCGGGTTGTCGTGGTCTCCGACCCGGAAGCGAACGAGAACGAACGAGAGCGCGAACGAGCCGGCGTTGACGAGAATGGCGCCGCTCGTGCCGATCGCGACGACGAGCCCGCCGCCGAGCGCGTTGCCGGCGATCTGCGCGATCTGGCCGGCGAGCTTCATCAACGAGCGCCCCGGTACGTAGGCCTCGTCGGCGACCGTCGAGCGGACGAGCGCGCTGCGGGCGCCGCTCGCGACGGCCGACAGCGTCCCGAGCCCGAAGAGCAGGACGAGCAGCGCCCCGATCGGCAGTCCCGGCAGGGCCATGAGCGCGGCGATCCCGGCCGAGCCTGCATCGCAGCCGTTGACGAGCCGGCGCGGCCTGACCCGGTCGACAGCGCTCGAGAGCAGCCCGCCGCCGAAGACGTACGGGATGAAACCGAGCGCGAATGTCAGCGAGGAGAGGAACGCCGAGCCGGTCCGGTCGTAGACGAGGATCGTCAGCGCGACCGCTGCGATGCTCGTGCCGGCGATCGAGACCGCCTGTGAGGTGAAGAGAGCCCTGAACTCCGGCGACCGGAGCGCATCGCCGTACCCGACGCGCGGCGCCTCGCCGCCGGCGCCGCTCATCCGCTAGATCGCAGCCGCTTCGAGCACCTGCTCGGGGATGTCGAAGTTGGCGTAGACCTCCTGGACGTCGTCGTTGTCCTCGAGCGCGTCGATGAGGCGCATCAGCTGCCTCGCCTTCCCCTCGTCGTCGACGGCGACGGTCGTCTTCGGCAGCATCGAGAGCTCGGCCGACTCGATCGTGAAGCCGGCGTCCTCGATCGCCTCGCGCACGGCCGCGAGCGCCTCGGGGGCGCTCGTCACCTGGAAGACGTCGCCGTCCAGCTCGACGTCCTCGGCGCCGCCGTCGGCCGCCGCGAGGAACAGCTCGTCCTCGTCGACCCCCGCGGCCTGAACGAGCACGACCCCGCGACGCTCGAACTGCCAGGCGACGGCGCCGCTCGTGCCGAGGTTGCCGCCGAACTTGGCGAAGGTGTGGCGCACGTCGGAGGCGGTGCGGTTCTTGTTGTCGGTGAGCGCCTCGGCGATGACGGCGACGCCCTCGGGGCCGTAGCCCTCGTAGACGATCGCCTCGAAGGCCGCCCCGTCGAGCCCTTCGCCGGCGCCCTTCGCGATCGCGCGCTCGATGTTGTCCTTCGGCATCGAGTACGACTTCGCCTTCTCGATCGCGTTCTGCAGCGCGAGGTTGTTGGCCGGGTCTCCCCCGCCTTCCTTCGCGGCGACGATGATCGACCGCGCGAGCTTCGAGAAGAGCTTGCCGCGCTTGGCGTCGGCGGCGCCCTTCTTGTGCTTGATCGACGACCACTTGCTATGACCTGACAAGTTCTCCCTCCCGTGCGAGATCGAGGAACAGCTCGTGGAGCCGCGTGTCGTCGGTCAGCTCCGGGTGGAACGCGGCGACGAGGAACCGCCCCTCGCGCGCGAGCACCGGGTGGCCGTCGTACTCGGCCAGCACCTCGACGCCGGGCCCGATCTCGTCGATCCACGGCGCCCGGATGAAGACGGCGTGCAGCCGGTCGCCTCGCCGGCGAGCTCGAGGTCGGTCTCGAACGACGCGACCTGGCGGCCGAACGCGTTCCGGCGGACCTCGACGTCGACGAGGCCGAGGTGGCTGCGGTCGAGGACGATCATCCCGGCGCAGGTGCCGAACACGGCCCCCTGGAACTGCCGGATCGCCTCGTCGAGCCCGTAGAGGCGCATGAGCCGTGTGAACGCCGTCGACTCGCCGCCCGGGATCACCAGGCCGTCGAGACCGTCCAGCTGCTCGGGCTTGCGCACCTCGACGACCTCGGCGCCGAGGCGGCGCAGCATTCGCCACGTGCTCGCGGAAGTTTCCCTGCACGGCGAGAACACCGATCCGGAGAGGCTCCATCGCCGCAAATGGTAACGCCCGTGCCAAGCTTGCTCCGTGAACGCGGCCGGTGTCCTGCTTGCGCTGGCGTCGTCCGTGACCTGGGGAACAGCGGACTTCGCGGGCGGCTTCGTCGCCCGCCGCGGCTCGGACCGTCCCGGTGACGGTCATCTCGCAGGCGGCCGGGTTCGCGGCGCTGCTCGCGGCCTTTGCGATCGCAGGCGGGCGCCTCGACGGCCGGTCGTTCGAGCTCGGCCTGCTCGCAGGCCTCGGCGGCGGCACCGGCCTCGCGGCCTTCTACAAGGCGCTCTCGCTCGGGACGATGAGCATCGTCTCCCCGATCGTCGCCTGCGGGGCGGTCGTTCCGTTCGCGATCTCGATCGCGACCGGCGAGCGGCCGGGTGGGATCGCCGTTGCCGGCTCGGTCCTCGCGCTCGGCGGGGCGGTGCTGGCGTCGGCCGAGGAACGGCGGGCCGCGACCCCGAACCGGGCGCGCGCGGTCGCCCTCGCGGCGCTCGCCGCGCTCGCGCTCGGCCTCTTCACCTACTTCCTCGGGCTCGGGAGCCGCGAGGGCACACCGCTCTCGACGCTCGCGGGCGCCCGCGTCGGCTCGCTCGGCCTGCTCCTGCTGTTCGCGCTCGGCCGGCGGGAGTCGTTGCGGATCGACCGCCGCTGGCTGCTACCGGTGATCGCGATCGGCCTCGGCGACGTCGCGGCGAACGTGCTCTTCGCGTTCGCAACGCGCCAGGGCCTGCTCTCCCTGGTATCGGTGGTCGGCTCCCTCTATCCCGGTCGTCACCGTCGCGCTCGCCTACGTGATCCTGCACGAGCGGCTGACCCGGACCCAGCTCGCAGGGGTCGTGGCGGCGCTCGCGGGGATCGCGGCCATCAGCGCGAGCTGACTACGATTTCCGGGCGTGGACTCCCTCGCCGGGCAGCTCCTGATCTCCTCGCCGTCGCTCGTCGACCCGAACTTCCGGCGGACGGTCGTGCTCATGACCCACCACGACGAGGAGGGCGCTGTCGGGCTCGTGCTCTCGCGCCCGTCGGAGCTGCGGATCGCGGAGGCGATCCCGGATCTCGGCGACCTTCCGTATGCGGACGAGGTCGTCTACATCGGTGGGCCCGTGCAGCCGGAGGCTGTCGTCGTGCTGGTCGATCTCGAGGAGCCGCGCGAGGATGCCGAGCCGATCGTCGGCGGCGTCGCCTACATGCCCCCGGGTGTCGACCCCGACGAGCTCGGCGCATCGCGTGCACGGGTCTTCGCCGGCTACTCGGGCTGGGGGCCCGGCCAGCTCGAGGCGGAGCTCGTCGAGCCGGCATGGATCGTCGCGCCCGCGTTTCCGGGCGACGTGTTCGCCCCCGATCCCGATGAGCTCTGGCGGACGGTGCTCCAGCGCAAGGGCGGCATGTTCTCGCTGATCGCGACGATGCCCTACGATCCGAACCAGAACTGACGCGCTGATCGGGCCTCGCAGGCCGCCGCGGAGCTACCCTGGCGGGCCGTGCCCACAGCCGAGCTCAGATCCCGCGACGATCTGCGGAACGTCGCCATCGTCGCCCACGTCGACCACGGGAAGACGACGCTCGTCGACGCGATGCTGTGGCAGTCCGGCTCGTTCCGGGAGAACCAGGACGTTGCCGACCGCGTCATGGACTCCACCGACCTCGAACGCGAGAAGGGGATCACGATCCTCGCCAAGAACACGGCGATCCAGCTCGGCGGGACGAAGATCAACATCGTCGACACGCCGGGCCATGCCGACTTCGGCGGCGAGGTCGAGCGGGGGCTGACGATGGTCGACGGCGTGCTCCTGCTCGTCGACGCGAGCGAGGGGCCGCTGCCGCAGACGAGGTTCGTCCTGCGCAAGGCGCTCGAGCTCGGGCTGCCGGTGGTGCTCGTCGTCAACAAGGTCGACCGTCCGGACGCGCGCATCGCCGAGGTCGTCGACGAGGTCTACGCCCTCTTCCTCGACCTCGACGCCGACGAGTCGCAGATCGAGTTCCCGATCATCTATGCGAACGCACGCGCGGGGCAGGCCGGCACCGACCCGGACAAGCTCGCGCCCGATCTCGGGCCGCTCTTCGACACGCTGCTCGCGACGGTCCCGGCGCCGACCTACGATCCCGGGCACCCGCTCCAGGCGCTCGTCACGAACCTCGACTCGAGCCCGTATGTCGGCCGCCTCGCCCTGCTGCGGATCCGGCACGGAACGCTTCGGAAGGGCGCGCAGATCGCCTGGTGCCGGGCCGACGGGACGATCGAGTCGGCGCGCGTGACGGAGCTCTACATCACCGAGGCGCTCGATCGCGTTCCTGCGGACGAGGCCGGGCCGGGCGAGATCGTCGCGCTCGCAGGCCTGCCGGAGGTGACGATCGGCGAGACGATCGCCGACCCGGCCGACCCCCGCCCGCTGCCGGTCACGACCGTCGACGAGCCGTCGCTGTCGGTGACGATCGGGATCAACACGAGCCCGCTCGCGGGCACCGAGGGCGATCGGCTGACCGCGAGCCAGGTGAGCGAGCGGCTCGAGGCCGAGCTGGTCGGAAACGTCTCGCTCCGCGTCTTCCCGACCGCCCGCCCGGACTCCTGGGAGGTTCAGGGCCGCGGCGAGCTGCAGCTCGCGGTCCTCGTCGAACTGATGCGGCGGGAGGGATTCGAGCTGACCGTCGGCAAGCCGGAGGTGATGACGAAGGAGGTCGACGGCAAGCGCCACGAGCCCGTCGAGCGGGTCGCGATCGACATCCCCGACGAGTACATCGGCGTCGTGACCCAGCTGCTCGCGCTGCGCAAGGGCCGCCTGCAGCAGATGGTGAACCACGGCACCGGCTGGGCGCGGATGGAGTACCTCGTGCCCGCGCGCGGGCTGATCGGCTTCCGCACCGAGTTCCTCACCGAGACGCGCGGCGCCGGGATCCTCCATCACGTGTTCGAGGCGTGGGAGCCGTGGCACGGCGATCTGCGGACGCGTCCGACCGGGAGCCTCGTCTCCGACCGGCGGGGCACGGCAACGGGGTTCGCGATCTCGGCGCTGCAGGAGCGCGGCTCGCTGTTCGTCGCGCCGGGCGACGACCTCTACGAGGGGATGATCGTCGGCGAGAACGCGCGCGACAACGACCTCGACGTGAACGCGGCGAAGCCGAAGAAGCTGACGAACATGCGCGCCGCGTCGGCGGACGTGCTCGTCCGCCTGATCCCGCCCCGGCCGCTTTCGCTCGAGCAGGCGCTCGAGTTCATCCGCGGCGACGAGGCGGTCGAGGTGACCCCGAAGTCGATCCGGCTGCGGAAGGTCGAGCTGTCGGCCTCGAAGCGGCAGACCGCCGCCTCGCGGCGGAAGCGCGAGCAGGCACCGGCGCGGTGAGCACAATGCGCTCCGGCTGTTTGGCAGCGGCCTGATCCGGTAATGCCCGAGGCGATGGCGGGCAGGCAGGGATCGGGGCTCGTCGAGTCGGCTGGGCCGTCACTCGACCGGGCGGATCGCCGGATCGGCGACGTCGTCAGCCGGAGCGTGCAGGCGCATCACCGGCGGCGTCTCGGGCGAATCGGCTGGCTGCGGGCGCTCGACGCGCCCGCGGGCGGATGGGCCTCGGGGGGCCCCGGGCCCCGGCCGGGTTGCTCGCTCGAGGTTCTCGTCGACGGCGCCGAGGCGCTGCCGCGGATGGCGCACGCGATCCGCGAGGCGCGCTCGCACGTGCACGTGACCGGCTGGTACTTCTCGCCCGAGTTCGCGCTCGAGCACGGCCGGGAGGCAGTTCTCCTGCGCGATCTGCTCGCCGAGGCCGCCGAGCGGGTCGAGGTCCGCGTGCTCGCCTGGGCGGGCGCCCCGCTGCCGGTGTTCCGGCCCTCCCGGGCAGAGGTGCGGAAGATGCGCGACCGCCTCACGGTCGGGACGAGGATCGAGTGCGCGCTCGACGCGCGCGAGCGGCCGATGCACTGCCACCACGAGAAGACGATCGTCGTCGACGACACGATCGCCTTCGTCGGCGGCATCGACCTGACGTACGAGTCCGGCGACCGCTTCGACACCTCCGCGCATCCTGCGCGTGGCGACGTCGGCTGGCACGACGCGGCCGTCGCGATGTCCGGCGCAGTGGTCGGCGACGTCGCCCGCCACTTCGCGATGCGGTGGCACGAGGTCACCGGTCGCGAGCTGCCCGGCGCCGGTCGAGAGCCTGCCCGGAGACGGCACCGTCGAGCTGCAGATCGTCCGCACCGTCCCGGAGCGCATCTACGCGTCATGCCCGTACGGAGACTTCCGCGTGCTCGAGTCGTATCTGCGCGGGCTCCGCTCCGCGCAGCGATACATCTACCTCGAGAACCAGTTCCTCTGGTCGCCGGAGGTTGCGGCGGTGCTCGTCGACAAGCTGTCGCGCCCGCCGGCCGACGAGTTCCGGATGCTGCTCGTGCTGCCTGCGCGGCCGAACAGCGGCCGCGACGACACCCGCGGCGTACTCGGCGAGCTGGTCGAGGCGGACGCGGGCGCAGGGCAGGCTCGTCGCGTGCACGCTGTTCGCGCGGTCGGCCGAGGCGAGCTACCCGATCTACGTCCACGCGAAGGTGGGGATCGTCGATGACCGCTGGCTCACGATCGGCTCGGCGAACCTCAACGAGCACTCGCTCTTCAACGACACGGAGATGAACGCCGTCACCCACGACCCGGAGACGGCGGCCCGGACGCGCCTTCGCCTGTGGGCCGAGCATCTCGAGCTCCCCGTCGATCGGCTCTCGGGCCTCGAACCGGGCGCGGTGATCGACGAGCACTGGAAGCCGACGGCCGCCGAGCAGCTCGGCCGCTATCGCGCCGGCGATCCGCTGACGCACCGCATCGTCGAGCTTCCCGGCGTCTCGCGGCGCTCGGCCCGCCTGCTCGGCCCGCTCCAGGGCCTCCTCGTCGACGGCTGAGGCGTCCGCGATCCCAGAAGACCGTGGTGCCAGGCACCGTCACGAATCTGTGTCGCGATCGGGTCGAAAGTGAACCATAGCCGGCTCGACGGGGTCGGGGACGACTACCCTGGCCGCCACGCCTCGATCGCCCTGGGTGGCAGAGCCGGTGCGGCCCAGTCGCTCTCGTTGCGCGGAAACCGACGGTCGGCCGATCCCCTCGAACGCCGGCGATCGCGAGGCATCGTTCCTGCGGGCGGTCGAATGACAGGTCCGTTCAAGCCGCGACTGCCTACGCCATGTCCGCGGGGACCGCGCGGTGCCAGGCACCCGCCTTTCGGCCCTCGCCGCGCTGCCGCGCTCCGTGCTTTTCGGGCCTAGCCGGGCCGCCAGCTCGGTGCGCGCTTCTCGAGAAACGCCGCGATGCCTTCGCGGCCGTCTCCGGAGACGAGGCAGCGGGCAAAGGCCTCGAGCTCGAGGTGGTCGTCGCGCCGGTCGCGGGTGGCGCGGAGGAGCTGCTTCAGCTCGCGAACCGCGCTCGGGCTCTGGGCGGCGATCGCCCCGGCGACGCGCTCGATGCCCGCGTCGAGGTCGTCGACCAGGAACTCGACGAGACCCCAGGCCTCGGCCTGTGCCGCCGAGATCCGCTCGCCGGACATCATCAGCCAGGCGGCGCGGCCGGGGCCGATCAGCCTCGGCGCACGCTGGGTGCCGCCGCCGCCGGGGATCAGGCCGAGGCCGACCTCGGGAAAGGCGAGGCTTGCGCTGCCCGCGGCGACCCGAAGGTCGCAGGCGAGAGCGACCTCGAGCCCCCCGCCGAGGCAGTGGCCGTGGATCGCGGCGACGACCGGCACGGCGAGCGACTCGATCAGGTCGCAGAGCGTCTGGATGCCGAGCGGCGGCGAGCCGTCGCCGCGCATCGCCCTGACATCGGCGCCCGCCGAGAAGGCCTTCTCGCCTCGCCCGCGCAGGACCGCGACCCGCGTCCCCGGAGCAAGCGCCTCGAGGTCGCGCGTCAACGTCGCAGCGACCTCCTCGGTGATCGTGTTCACCGGCGCGTTGTCGATCCACACCGTCGCGATGCCAGGAGCCGCAGTCACACTGCGAACTCTAGATCGTCCGGCCCCGCGCCTACGCTCGGCGCGTGGAGACCGAGCGGCTCGAGACGTTCGCCGACGGCGTCTTCGCGATCGCCGCGACGCTGCTGATCATCGACGTCTCGGTGCGCGCGCCGGGAGACGGGCTCGGCCGCGCCGTACTGCACGCGTGGCCCGAGTATGCGGCCTACGCCGTCTCGTTCGTGACGATCGGGATCATGTGGGTCAATCACCACGACTGCATGCGGCAGATCGGGACGACCGATCGGACGTTCATGGCGATCAACCTTCTGCTCCTCATGTGCATCGCGTTCGTCCCCTTCCCGACGAACCTCGTCGCCGAGCACATCCGCGACAGCGGGCTACGCGCTGCCGCCCTCACCTACGGCGTGACGCTCACGATCACCGCCCTTTGCTTCGTGCTCTTCTGGTTCTACGCCGTGCGCCGCGGCCGCCTGATCGCGGACAACGCCGACCCGCGAGTCATCTCCGGCATCTCGCGCTCCTACCTCCCCGGCGCGCCGATCTACGGGACGGCAACCCTCGTCGCGCTCGTGAGCCCGACGGCGTCGGTGATCCTCTTCGGCCTGATCTCCCTCTTCTACCTTCTCGAGAGCTCGCTCTTCGGCGGCCGCGAGATCGACGGGGGCCCGGAAGGCGCCTAGCAGATTCGAACTGCTGTAAACGGCTTTGCAGGCCGCTGCCTAACCACTCGGCCAAGGCGCCGGACGCCGCGGATGGTAGCTACGACGCGAGGGCGTTCAGGCTGACGCCGGCGAGCTCGAAGCCGGATCCGGCCCGCGTCGCGCGCGCTTCGATCTCCTCGCGAACCGCGGAGCGCTCGGCCTCGTCGAGGCCGGCGAGGGCGAGAGCGACCGGTCCGCGGAGCTCGCTGACGAAGAACCAGAGCTCGTCGGCGTCGGCGAAGCCGTAGCGAACCGGCAGCTCGTCGATCTCGAGGAGCGCGAGCCCGGCCTCGGCGAGCAGCGCTCGGATCGAGCCGGAGTTCCGCCTGGCGGAGAGCCTGGCCTCGCCCTCGCTCGGCGGGCGGAGATGGCCTTGTTCCACCATCACGTCGGTCGGGACGGTCATCCACGGGTTCCGCGCCCGCTCGGCCCAGACGGAGAACGCGAGGCGGCCGCCGGGACGCAGCACGCGCCGGATCTCGCGCAGGGCGGGCGGCGGGACGCCCCTGAGGATGTAGCCGAACCGACAGAGCACGCCGTCCACGCTCGAGTCGGCCAGATCGAGCCGCTCGCTATCGAGAACGCGGAACTCCGCGTTCCCGACGCCGAGCTCCGCCGCCAGACGCGCGGCGGCCTCGACCATGCCCGGCTCGCGGTCGCCCGAGATCAGGCGCCCCTCCGCGCCGAGCCGGCCCGCCGCGAGAAAGCCCGTCTCGCCCGTCCCCGCCGCAAGATCGAGGACGACCTGGCCGCGCTGGGGGTCGAGCCGGTCGACGAGCCACTCGCTCACCGGCCGCGTCGACTCCCAGAGCAGTGCCCGTCCCCGCTCCCACCGCGGCGCCATCGCCCGCCACTGGCCCTCGGCCATCAGAGCGAGCGAAGCTGCTCGAGCTCGCCGGCAGCCGGCACCCACTCGCCCGCCGCGGCATTCGCGCGCACCTGGCCGGGCGTCATCGCGCCCGCGATCACGGAACAAACGGCCGGCTGAGCGGCGAGGCCGCCGATCGCGACGTCGAGGAGCGCCAGCCCGCGCTCGGCCCCGAACGCCTCGAGCGCCTCGATCCGCGACCACTGCTCGGCGGACACCTCGAGCCGCCCGGAGAGGCGCGTGCCGGTGGGCTCCGGTGCGCCGCGGCGGTACTTGCCGGTCAGCAGGCCGCTCGCGAGCGGGAAGTAGGGGATCAGCGCGACGCCGACCCGCTCGCACGCAGGGATCAGCTCGTCCTCGGGCTCCCGCTCGAGCCACGAGTAGCGGTTCTGCGCCGTCACGAACCGTGCCAGGCTGCGCTCGGCCGCCACCGCGTCGGCCGACTCGACCTGCGCGGCCGAGAAGTTCGACGAGCCGATGAACCGCACCTTCCCCTCGTCGGCAAGCTCGCTCAAGGCGCCGAGCGTCTCCTCGACCGGCGTGACGCCGTCGGGCCGGTGATACTGGTAGAGGTCGACGTAATCGGTCCCGAGCCGCTCGAGCGAGCCCTCGATTGCGGCGCGCACGTAGTCGGGGTGACCGCGCGCCAGCGACGTGTCCGTCCGGCCGGTCCCCCACCCGAACTTGGTCGCGACGACCACCCGCTCGCGACGGCCGGCGATCGCACGCCCGAGGAACTCCTCGCTCTTGCCGTCGCCGTAGCTCTCGGCGGTGTCGAAGAGGGTGATGCCGGCGTCGATCGCCTCGTCGACCACCGCCCGCGCCGCCGCGGCGTCGAGCCGCCAGCCGAAGTTGTTGCAGCCCACGCCGACGACCGACACGGTAAGACCGGGAACGACCACGCGCTCACGCACAGCTCGACCGTACCTAACGCTTGCGGGCGACCACGTGGAAGACGTGCCAGTGCTTGCTCTTGCCGACCGTCGTCGGCCCCTCGCCGTCGAGCTCCTGGAGGCTCTCGACCTCGAACGGCTCGAGCAGCCGCTCCACCTCTTCGCGGCTCTTGACGAGCAGGCCGGTGCGAGCCCAGTCGTCGCGCGGCCCGAAGAACTGCCCCGCGAACCGCCCGCCGGGCACGATCGAGCCGACGATCCGCGCCCAGACGGCCGAGAACTCCTCGGCCCGGCAGAACGGCAGCGAGTAGCTCGCGTTCAGGAGGTCGCACTCCGGCCACAGCGTCGACTCGTAGCGGCCGGTCATCGCCTCCAGGCGCCCGGCATTGCCGCCGGCGAGCGCGGCGATCCGGTCGGTCGCCTCACTCTCCCCGTCGATCGCAACGACGCGCCAACCGCGGCGGAGCAGCTCGAGCGTGTCGCGGCCCGTGCCGGCGCCGATGTCGACCGCGAGCCCGGGCGCAGCGAACCGCGCCGCTGCGTCGAGCAGCGTCGGCCGTGCATCCATGCCCGCCTGCCTGAAGTAGCGGCTCCAGCGCGGCCAGGTCTCGCCGAGAACGCGGAGCCAGTTGCCGTGCGTGATCTTCGCGATCGCGCCGTCGTCGTACCCGGCCGCCCGGATCGCCTCGACGAGGCGCGGTAGGCCCGCGACGCCCCCCAGCGAGTCGGGCATCGCCGCTCCCTCGAAGTCCGAGCCGAAGGCCACATGGTCGACGCCGAGGCGCGAGGCGATGTAGTCGATGTGCGCGACGATCGCCTCGAGCGGGAGCCCGGTGCTCCACGACCCGTCGGCCGACAGGAACATCGCTCCGAAGCACACGCCGACGACGCCGTTCGAGTCGCCGATCGCATCGAGCTGCCGGTCGGTGAGGTTGCGCGAGAACGGCGAGAGCGCGTGGGCGTTCGAGTGCGTCGCCACCAGCGGCGCCTGGCTGACCCGGTGAACGTCCCAGAACCCGGCCTCGTTCAGGTGCGAGACATCGACCATGATCCCGAGGAAGTTGCAGGCGTGCACCAGGTCGAAGCCCGCCGAGCGTGAGCCCCCGGCCGGTGTCGGGCGACGAGGGGAACCGGAACGGGACACCCTCGGCGAACGCGTTCGGCCGCGACCAGGTGAGCCCGACCGAGCGGAGACCGCGGTCGTACCACTCCTCGAGATCCGACAGGTCCGGGGCGAGCGGGTCGGCGCCCTCGAGGTGCATGATCGCGTTGACCCGCCCCGGGACGATCTCGTCGACCCTCCGCACGATCGTCACGTCGAGACCCTCCAGCACGGCCGCCATCTCCACGACGCGGGCGCGTGCCTCCTCGCGGCCGATCGGAGCGTCGAGGGGCAACGCGTACGGCGCCGTGTGCGGGATGTCGAGCGGCGGTCCCGGGGCATACAGGGCGAAGAAGCCTCCTGCGAACCCGGCGTCGACCGCCGTCGCGAGATCGATGTGCTCCGGCTCCTCGCCGAGATAGGCCCGCAGCACGAGATCGTTGTGCCCGTCGAGGATCACAGGCGGCATCGTATGGACCCGCTGGTAGGGTCGCGTCCGTGGCCGGAGACGATCACGATCACGCGCACGACCACCGGCAAGAGCAGGGCGGCGAGGAGAATGTGCCCGACATGTCCGCCTGGATCGCGAGCGCGCCGACCACGACCTGCCCGGCCTGCGGCGCCGCGGGCGCGGTGACGCTCGGAGGCGGCGTCTTCTGCCCGACGTGCGGCGAGGTCTCGACGAGCCCCGGCTTCCAGGCCCCGCCGGAGCCCGCCGAAAGCTGAACGGAAAACGCGGCGTGAGCGGATCGCACAGCCACGGGTCGCAAGCTCACGGATCGCCCGGCCACGGGGGTCATATCCACACCGTCGGGGACGGCGCCGACGCGCGCCGCCTCGGCACCGGCCTGACGCTGATCGTGGCGTTCATGGTCGTCGAGGTCGTCGCCGGCATCCTCGCCGACTCGCTCGCCCTTCTCTCGGATGCAGCGCACATGCTGGTCGACGCGGGGGCGCTGCTCCTCTCGCTGTTCGTGCTGCGCCTGGTCCGCCGCCCGGCCCGGGGGAACGTGACATTCGGGCTCCGCCGCATGGACGTCCTCTCGGCCCAGGCAAACGGCGCCACGCTCCTCGTGCTGGCCGGGCTGATCGCGTTCGGGGCCGTCAACCGTCTCGTGCATCCGTCGAGCCCGGGCGGCTGGACGATGCTGGCGGTCGCACTCGGCGGCGTCGCGGTGAACCTGATCGCGACCCGCGAGCTCGCGAAGGCGAACCGCTCCTCGATGAACATCGAGGGCTCCTACCAGCACCTGCTCACCGACCTCTACGCGTTCGCCGCGACGGCGGTCGCCGGCATCGTGATCCTGACGGCCGGCTACGACCGCGCCGACCCGATTGCCGCGCTCCTCGTCGCCGCCCTGATGGTGCGGGCGGCGGTCGGGCTGTTGCGCGCATCGGGACGCGTCCTGCTCGAGATGGCGCCCGAGGGCGTGGACGTCGAGGAGATCGGTCGGGCGATGGCGGGGCACCCGAACGTGACCGAGGTGCACGACCTGCACGTGTGGGAGATCGGAGCAAGCTTTCCCGCTCTCTCGGCGCACGTCCTGGTCGAGCCCGACGCCGACTGCCACGGCATCCGCCGCGAGCTGGAGCACGTGCTCGACGAGCAGTTCGGCGTCGAGCACACGACGCTCCAGGTCGACCACGCCCGATCCGACCAGCTGCTCCAGATCGGCGAGACCCAGCCGAACCGGCATTGAGCTACGAGCACGCGCCGTTTCCTGCGTGCGGTGCCTTCGCAAGCAGCCAGTAGTCGCCGAGCGGGCCGACCGACCACCCTGCGCTCCGGAACTGATCGGCGACGGGGGTATTCGCGCGGGCGTCGATCACGACGTAGAAGACGCCGGCCGCCAGGGCCTGCTCGAGCGAGCCGGTCGAGGTCAGGAAGAAGACCCTCCGCGTCCTGTTGCGGCCCCAGAGAAGATACGACGGCTCGTCGGTCGACAGCACTGCACCGACGCACGCGCGAGCCGGAACGCGCCTCTCGTAGGCCGTGTAGGCCGGCTGCACGGCCGGTTCGAACACGTACTGGAGCGCCTCGGCCTGCGTCAGGTGCCAGGGATGGCCGGCCTGTGACCGGTAGGGCTTTGTGCGGTCGTACTCGAGGGTCAGGAAGACGGCGAGCGTCGAGACCGCGAGCAGCGCCGCAGTCGCGACGTGACTGCGGAGCACGAGGCCGAAGAGCGGCGCGGTGAGCACCGCGGGCACGATCAGGAATCGCGTCAGATACGGGTTGTAGGCGAGCTGAAGCCCGAGCAGGACGAGGAAGACGGGGAGCGCCAACGCGAGCGCGAGAAAGCGCACGTCGACGCGCCTGGCCGCATACAGCCCGATCGTGAGCAGCGGCGTCCCGAGCAGCATCAGCGCGCCGACGGGGCCGAACGCCGAGTAGTCCTCGTTCGCGCGCCGGTTGAGGTCGGGCTCCGACCCGAGCGCGAGCACGACGAGCGGCGCCGCCAGCGGGATCGCGACAGCGCAGGCCAGGAGCAGCCCCTTGCGCGCGCCCCGGCGCCGGTACCCGATCGCCCCGACGAGCACTCCCGCCGCCAGCCCGGCAAGCGCCAGCCGCCCGATCAGGCGATCGGAGAGGACGGAGGCGTCGAGGAGCCGGCGGAGCACGTGGACGACCGTCCGGGGGCTCGACGAGATCGGCGGCGAGGCGCCGACGTCCTTCCCGAAACCGGGGCCGAGGATGTGGCCCGTGTGGACGAGATTGAGCCAGTAGCCCCACCAGCCGACGAGCACGAACCCGGCACAGGCGCCCGCGGCACCCCACAGAACGGCCCGGCGGCCGAGCGTCCAGACGAGGAGCGCGAGCACCGGCCAGACGAACGCGGTGCTGAGCTTGGCTCCGAGCCCGATCCCGAGGGCGGCGCCGGCGAGCCCGACCTCCGCGGTCGAGCCGCCGAGGATCAGGCAGGCGGCGACGACCGGGAACGACGCCGCCACCAGGTCGTTCTGCGCGGTCGTCGACTCGAGCGCGACGAGCGAGAACGTCGTCAGGAGCGCAGCGCAGCAGGCGGCAACGCGCACCTCGAAGCCGAGCCGCCGGGCCGACCCGTACACGGCGAGGACGATCGCGAGCTCCGCGAGGTACTGGGGAACCGCGAACAGCCTGCTCGTCCTGAACGCCGCGAACAGGAACAGGATCTGCTGCTCCGCGAGCGGCTGGAAGACGTTCATCCGGTCCGTCGGGGCGTTCGGGATCCAGAAGTAGCCGCCGTGCTGCGCCCAGGCCGCCGTGCGCGCCAGGTGGTAGGTGAGCGAGTCCCAGTTGTTCGGCGGCACGGTCAGCGCCAGCAGAAGCTCGTAGCCGAGCGTCGCTGCCATCACGACGAGGAAGAGCAGCGCAAGCGGGCTGGCGAGCACCTCCCGCACGGCCCGTGCGGCCGGCGACAGCCGCGGCACCGGCCGGCCCCGCCACCACCATGCTCCCGACGCGGCGACGAGGACTGCGCCCTCCGAGAGCGCGAGCGGCACGGCTCGCACGGCGTGAAGCGGCGACAGAGCGACGGTGATGCCAACGGCGTTCACCACGAGCGCGAGGTATGCCGCGAGCAGCGTCGACACCAGGCTCGAAAGCCGTAACGCCGCCGCCCCGGCGAGCGATGCGCCGACGGCGAGAAGCACGACCAGCAAGCCCGTCACCTCAACACGTCCCCGTCGTCGCGTCCGGCTCCGAGGCGAGGAGCCAGTAGCCGCCGAGGGAACGGATCTTCCAGCCCGCGTCGCGGAAGGCGCCCGCAACCCACCGGTTCGGCCCGGTGCTGATCACGACGTAGAACAGGCCGTCGACGAGGGCCTGGTGGACGGGATCGATGACGCGCAGGTAGCGAACACGGTGCTGGAAGCGCCGCCCGAACAGCAGGTACGAAGGCTCGTCGACCCCGAGCACCGCGCCGACGCACGCCCGCGCGGGGACAGCGCGATCGAAGGTGGCGAGGGCTCTTGCCACCGACGTGTCCTGCGCTACCTCGAGCGCCCGCACCTGCGTGAACCGCCACGGGTGCAGGTCGAACGGACGCGCCTGAACGTGCGTAACCGTCAGCACCGCCACCGTCGAGGCCACGACGAGGTAGGCGACGACCGCTGCGCGGCCGCGGAAGAGCCAGGCAAGGAGCGGCGCCGAGAGGACGACGGGCACGATCAGGAACCGAGTGATGAACTCGTTCCACCTCGCCTGGAGCACGAGCAGGACGATGAACACGGGCACGGCGCAGGCGAGAGCGATCAGCCGCGAATCGGCCCGGCGCCGGACGAACTGCGCGAGCGCGAGGAGCGGCAGGCAGAGCAGCACGACGGCCCCGATCGGCCCGAAGGCCGAGAAGTCCTCGTTTGCCTTTCGGGTCAACCCGCCGATGACTCCGCCCGGGCCCCGGATCGGGTGCCCCCAGCGGAAGGCGAGTGAGGCGAGAGCCCAGCCGCCGAGCAGGACGAGCGCTGCGGCGAGGAACGGCAGCGCTACCGCGACGGCGTCGCCCGGCGCTCGGCGCGGCTGCCGCCGGAGCGCGATTGCGGCCACGGCGAGCCCACACAGCACCCCGATCAGCGCGAGCGCGCCGATCAGGCGGTTCGACAGGACGGACAGGTCCAGCGCCGAGTAGACGGTGAAGAGCGCTGTGATCCCGCTGCCGGGCCAGGCGGGCGACGTCGTGTTCTCGACGCGTCCGCCGCCGTGACCCAGAAGGTGCCCGGTGTGAACGCCGTTGAGCACGTATCCCCACATCCCGACGAGGGCGAAGCCGGCGAGCGCACCGCCCACCGCCCAGAGGAGCCCGCGTCGGCCGCGCAGCAGTGCGAGGCACAGAAGAACCGGGAGCACGAGCGCCGTCGTCAGCTTGGCTCCGAGCCCGAGCCCGACCGCCACCCCGGCCAGGACGGCCTGGAGCGTTCCGTCGCCGAGGAGCAGGCAGGCGGCGACGGCCGGGAACGAGGCGGCCACGAGGTCGTTCTGCGCGGTCGAGGCCTCGAGGGCGACGAGCGAGAAGGTCGCGAGCAGAAAGGCGGCGCACGCAGACGAGCGCACGGCGAACCCGAGCCGTCGCGCGGAGCCGTACACGGCCACGAGGATCGCGAGCTCCGCCACGTACTGCGGCAGAGCGAACAGGACGCTGCTGCCGCTGGCGGCGAACAGGAAGAGCGTCTCCTGCTCGGCGAGTGGCTGGAACTCGTTGATCCGATCCGTCGGCGCGTTCGGGATCCAGTAGTAACCGCCGTGCTGCAGCCAGGCGGCGGCCCGCGCAAGGTGATAGGTGAGCGAGTCCCAGTTGTTCGGCGGGACGGTCACGCCGAGCAGGAGCTCGTAGCCGAGCAGGCCGAGGACGACCGCGAGGAAGAGGGCCGTCTCCGGTCGCGCCAGAACCTGGCGCACGGCGGCCCGCGCCGTCTCGAGGGGCAAGCCGGGACGGCCGCGCCACCACCAGAGGCCGACCGCGGCGACAAGAAGCGCGAGCTCGGCCGCGGCGAGCCCGCTGCGCGTAACGAGCCGGAACGGCGAGAGCGCGAGCACCACGCCGGCGGTCGCACCGACCAGTGCCAGGTACGCGAGCAGCAGGGTCGAGACGAGGTGCCCGAACCGCGCGCTCGCGGCAACGAAACCGGCGGTCGCGACAGGCAGCAGGAGGACGAGCGCGCCGATCACCGGCGCGAGTGTCTCACGCCACGGTGACGGCTCCGGGCCGCCGGTCGCGTCACCACTTCTTCACATCGAGGTCACAACACCGAAACCCACGATCGCTCG
Source organism: uncultured Actinomycetota bacterium (assembly GCA_963743675.1). GTDB lineage: Bacteria > Actinomycetota > Thermoleophilia > Gaiellales > Gaiellaceae > PALSA-600. Next base: position 204,774 of record CAVURE010000016.1, on the reverse strand, counting down.
GGCGGATGCGAGAGTCGGGGCGCCGTGGCGCCCAGCGGGTGCGGCGCCCCGGCCTCAGCTCATCACGTCAAGGAGGGGGATCGATGTCGCGTACGCGCGCACTGCTTGGGCTTCTCACCGTTGCCGGAATCGGCGCGGCGGCCGTCTTCATCGCCGCGATCGCCGGCGCGGCTCCTGGGCCTCACCCGGGTGGGCCGCCCGGGCGGGGCGGCTCCGGCAAGACCGCCACTCCGATCGAGCACGTGGTCGTCATCTTCCAGGAGAACGTCTCCTTCGACCACTACTTCGGCACGTATCCCGTGAGCTCGGGCGGCGACGGCCAGCCCTTCGCAGCCAGGCCCGGAACGCCGGCGGTCGACGGGCTCACGCCGGCGACCGACCCGTCGCTGCCTGCGTCGCTCAGGCACTCGGCCGACCTGACCACCGCGGCGGCGAATCCGAACCTGAGCCCGCCGCTTCGTCTCGACAGCAGCGCAGACGGCCTTCCGGGAGGCCCTGGCGGGCTCGAGACCTGTGACCAGGATCACAACTACAGCGACGAGCAGCAGGCGTTCGACGGCGGGAAGATGGACCAGTTCGTCCAGTCGGTCGGCGCGGCGAACACGGGTCATACCCCGAACGGCGCCGCCTCCTGCAACCCGGCGCAGGTCATGGACTACTACGACGGCAACTCGACGACCGCGCTCTGGAACTACGCCCAGCACTTCTCGATGAGCGACAACTCGTTCGGGACGACGTTCGGGCCCTCGGCGCCGGGAGCCGTCAACCTCGCCTCGGGGAACACCGGCGGCGTCGACGGCCCCGCTCACCAGGCAAACAACCCGTCCGTCGCGAGCGCGAGCGCTCCGAACGCCGACCTCACGGCCGACGGCAAGGGCGGGTTCTCACTCACGAGCGACGCCCAGCCCTACTGGGACGACTGCTCGACGCGCGACGCGGTCGCGCTGACCGGCACGAACATCGGCGACGAACTGAACAAGGCCGGCCTCACGTGGGGCTGGTTCCAGGGCGGCTTCCGGCCGACGACGACGTTCGTGGCCGCAGCGGCGGCGACCGGGCACGCCGGCCAGTCGACGGCGACGTTCATCCCCGACGAGTTCTCGGGCAGCTTCACCGGCAAGGTGCTGCCGCCGGCCTCGACCTCGAGCGGCCTGCCCGCCGGGCTCGGCACGACGGCCAACCAGGCGCTCTGCAACGCGTTTCATCCGATCGGTGTCGCGCTCGGCGCCAGCGGCACGACCGCCTCGACCGCGCCGTGGGGCTTCAAGGACGACTACATCGCCCATCACGAGCCGTTCGAGTACTACGCCTCGACCGCGAACCCGCACCACCTGACGATCGCCACCGACGGCAGCGGCAACGACAAGCTGAACGGCCCCGACAGCCTCTCGACTGTCGGTGACGACACGCAGACCTTCAACGGCGCCTACGGCACGAGCCCGCAGTTCGACACGCCGAACCACAACTACGACTCGAGCGACTTCGACCAGCTCGTGGCGGCGATCGACAAGGGACAGCTGCCCGCGTCGGCGCTCCCGGCCGTCACCTTCCTCAAGGCGCCGGGCTACGAGGACGGCCACGCGCAGTACTCGAACCCGAGGGACGAGCAGGTGTTCGTCGCCGACGAGGTCAATGCGCTCATGAAGTCACCCGACTGGTCGAGCACGGTCGTCTTCGTCAACTACGACGACTCGGACGGCTGGTACGACCACGCCTACAGCGGTATCACGAACCCCTCGCTCTCGGGCGCCGACAATCTGACGAACACGGCACTCGGGAAGATCAACGCCGGCAACCCGACCTCCGGGCAGTGCGGCGCGAGCCCGCAGTCCTCCCCGCCCCTCGCGGGCGAGCAGGGCCGCTGCGGCCTCGGCCCGCGCCTGCCGATGATCGCCATCTCGCCGTGCTCGGCTCCGGACGCGGTCGACCACGATCTCAGCGACCAGGCCTCGATCATCAACTTCATCGAGTACAACTGGAACCTCCCGGCGATCCCGGGCTCGTTCGACCAGGCGCTGAAGAGCACCGACGCCTCGGAGGGCATCCCGTTCGACCTGGCCGGGATGTTCGACTTCTCGAGCTGCGACCAGCCGGCGCTCCCCCTCGATCCGGCCACCGGCCAGATCGACCTGGCGGGCGCCGACCTGCGCGGCGATCACCAGGGCGCGGACTACGCGAACGGCGACCTCTCGAACGCGGACCTCCACAACGCAAACCTCCAGGGCGCCTTCCTGGCCGGCGCCAACCTCGCGGGCGCCGACCTCCACGGCGTCGACGGCGAGGGAGCCGACCTCGCCGGCGCGAACCTCACCGGCGCGTCGCTCAACGAGGCGAATCTCCGCGGCGCCGCGCTCTCCGGAGCCAACCTGACGAACGCCGACCTGTCCAACGCGCGGCTCGACGGTGCCAGGGTCGACGGCGCCACGTGGTCGAACACGACGTGCCCGGACCACTCGACAAGCTCCCGCGACGGCGGAACATGCGTCGGGCACCTGGGGCACTAACTGGGCAGCGTGTGCAGAAGGGCGGGGCCGAGGCCCCGCCCTTCAGCGCTCCTCGACCAGCTCGAGCTGGTCTGCCGCCGGCTCGCGGGAAAGCACGAGATCCTCGACACAGACCCAGAACCAGGCGAGGGTCAGCACGATGAGCCCGACATCGGCGATGGTCGTCGTCCACGAGTCGATCCCGAGCACGGCCAGGTCGACCACGAGCAGGACGAGGGCGACCAGCCACAGCAGGCGGATCGAGGAGCGGAAGGCCGGCCCGAAACGCGCCCTCGCCGGCTCGCCGTCCGCGGCCGGGAGCCGCTTGCCCTGCGCGGCGGCCGAGCGCTCCACCGACACGCGTATCAGCTCGCGGTAGTGCTCCCGGAAAGGATTCTCGACCAGCTCCGGCACGCGTAGCTCCGCCATGCGCCTACGTTCTCCGCCGACCGGCCGGCCCCCTCCAACCGGGGTCGAAGGGTTGGCCGCCGTCACGCAGCGGCGCGGCGGCTCGGCGGCCCGTCACGACGCGAAGGATACGAACGCCTCGCGCGCCATCGTGCCGAGGCTCGAGGCCATGACGCCCTCGCTGGAGACCGTGTAGAGGCTTCCTCCGACCACGATCGACCGCTCGATCGCCGGTACCGACCCGTTCACCGAGTCCTGGACGATCTGGGCGAGCTGCGCGATCCCCGACCTCGTCACCCGGAACGCGAGCGCACCCGTGAAGGGCTGCTGAACCGGCACAGCAGGCTGGCCCGCCGGGACGAGGATCGAGGAGACCGGGTAGCTCTGGACGGGCAGCACGACGAGGTCGGTTGCCGGCCAGTAGAGGAATGCATGATGGTCGTAGGTCGCCTGCGACGAGGAACCGGAGCCGAGCGTCGTCTTCGCGAGCAGCTTCGGCGCCGCAGGGTCGGAGACGTCGAACAGCTCGAGCTGCGCGCCGGTCGGCTCGTTCGTGTCGGTCGAGACGTCCTCGCCGACACCGAGCAGGAGCCCGTCGGTCAGCGGGTGCAGGTAGGCCGAGTAGCCCTGGAGCTCGAGCTGCCCGACCACCTTCGGCGCCGTCGGCGTGCTCAGATCGATCGTGTACAGCGGGTCGACCTGGCGGTAGGTGACGACGTAACCGGTGTTGCCGACGAAGCGGACCGAGTAGATCTGCTCTCCCTGCCCGAGCCCCGACACCTGCCCGACCGGCGCGAGCACCCCGCCCTGGGCGGCGAGCTCGGTGACGTAGCTCTGGCTGAGCGTCTGCGGCGGAGCAGGCCCCCACCAGATCGGCCGGCTCGTGCTCGCGACGCGCAGGAAGCCGCCGTCCTCCGAGAGCGAGAACTGGTTCAGCAGGTAGCCCGGCACCTCGCCGCTCGCCACGAACGTGGTGACGTCCGGGTCGGTGACGTCGAACTTGTCGATCACCGTCACCTGCGAGCCCGGCAGCTGCCCGACCGCCAGGCCGGGATCGACCCACTTCTGGGTGGCCACGTAGAGGCTCGACTCGGAGCCGTAGACGATCTGCGCGTCGGCCATGAGCGAGGTCGACTGGGCCGCCTGGAGGCCCTTGGCGAAATCGACGGTGACGATGTTCAGCATCCCGAGTCCCGAGAACTGCACCGGCCGGCGGATGTCGGCGCAGGATGCGATCTGACGGGTGAAGTGCCGGCCCGTCCGGGCGTCCGCGAACCTCCACGTCGGGATCCAGCCGCCGGTCGCGGTCGCGAGCTGCGGCCGAGCGATCGCCTGCGGTGCCGAGGAGATGACGATCCGGGCGCTGGAGCCGGCCTGACGGGCATCGACGAACCGCCCGGCGACGGTCATCGTCTGCGTGACCGCCATCGCCGACGGGTCGTGGACGTCGACCTCGGTGATCACGGTCTGCGAGCCGTACGCCCAGTAGGGCGAGGAGCGGAGCGATGTCGCGATCGCCGGCAGTCCCTCGGGCACGATCAGCGACGGCGTCGAGATGACGAGCAGGCGGTTGCCGTAGAGCAGGAGCTGCGCATTCGCTCCGCCCGAGCCGAGGTCGAGCGACCCGGCGAGGCGCGGCGCAGAGCCGCTGACCGAGACCGCCTCCAGCTTGTCCTGCGCCACCGTGAAGATCGTCGAGCCGTTCGTCTTCGCGATGTCGGGCTCGTCGACCCCGGCCTCCTGGTTGTTGGTCGTCGAGAACGACGGTGCCGGGCTCACGGAGGCTCCCGTGCCGGCTGCCGAGGCAGCCGACGGCGTGGCCGCCCGGCCGGTGACGCCGGTGGCGGTCGCCCCGGCCGAGGTCGTCGCACCCACCGTCGCGATCGCGGGCTCGGGTAGCCCGCGCGTCGTCGCGTAGTGGCTCGTCGCATAGCTCACGAGCGCTGCGCAGGAGGCAAACGGCTGCGGCCGGACCTGAGCCGCCACGGGAGGCTTCGAGGCCCACGCTCCCGCAGGCGACGCGAATGCGAGAGCCAGCACTGCACTGGTGAGGAGCCACGAACGGCGCACGATCTGCCCAGCGTACCCCGCTTTCCAACTTCGCCCACCCGTGTGGCATGTCGGGGAGGGCGGCGAGCCGCCCTCCCCGAGCTATGCCGGTCAGCTGTCGAGCGCCTGGGCCTCGCCTATGAGAGCGGTACAGTCATCCAGTAGGCCCTTGGGATTGCGGACCGCGGGGCCGCCGAATTCGGCGCCGTCGAATGATTGCTTGATCTGTTCGGCCAGAGCGTCCCGCTTCTGCTCCAACTGCGACAGGGTCTGCTCGGTGCTGGTGTAGACCTGGTCCCCCGGGCTGCTGCTCTCGAGCGCCCGGGTCGAGGCGATCAGCGTGTCGGTGCCGAACTCGCCGACGCTCGAGTTGAGCTGCTTGTAGCACTGGCCGAGCTGTTCGACGAATCGGCGAGCCGAGAGCCCGAGTCGTCTTGGCCAGGACCTCGCTGATCACGCGGCCGTCGGGATGCGTAGTCGTCCTTCAGCCCGGCCAGGTAGATCAGGGTCGGCCGGATGTCGGTCTCGTCGACCCAGGTGCCGGTCGTGTCCGCTGCCGGGGACCGTCGTCCTGCCCGCTGTTCGGGCCGGCCGAGTTCGGGCCGTCGGCCGGAGCCGGACCGTCGAGCCCCGAGACTTGGCGACGCCGGGCCCGACGCAGCCCCACGTAGTTGGTGTCGATCTCGGCCGCGTAGTCGCCGTGGTCCCAGGCGAAGCCGGTGTTCTGGGTGACGCACGGGCGAGCACGTGGCCGGCCCGGCTGGACAGGAAGTAGTCCGGCCTGGCGAACATCGCCAGGGTCGGAGTGCGGGCCGGGTCCGCGTTGACCATGTGCAGGATCGCCTCCTCGGTCGGATCGGCGAGGTAGTTCGCGATCGGTCTGGTTCGTGCCCGTGTACGGGTTCGTCGCGGTGAGCGAGCCGACGTCGCGGTCGAAGGTGCGGACGCGCGGCGACGACGGCGACGGGTTGCCGGTCAGATAGAACTCGGGCGCGGTGTCGGCCTCGAGGCGTGAACGGGGTCGTGTCGTTCTTCTCGGTCGCGAGCAGGCCCGGTGATGTTGCCGGCGAGCTCGCCGAAGCTACCCGGCCGGGTAGGTGCAGGCGACGTCGGGCGTGACGGTCGTGCCGCTCACGGTCGCGCCGTCGCAGTTCGCCGGCGTCGGCTGGATCGCGCGGCCGACGTTGGCGCCCGCCTCGTGGTCGCCCTCGTCCGAGCTGAGGACGAACAGCGTGTTCGCGGGCGTGATGCCGTCGGCGGCGAGGCGCTGGAAGAACGTGCCGAAGGCCTGGTTGTAGTACTGCGCCTGGGCGATGTAGCACGGCCGATCCGCTGCCGAGCGCGGCCGGCGCCGTGTTGCACGCGCGATACGCCCGGGATGTGCTCGTTGCCGTGGATGTCGGAGATGTAGCCGTAGGTGACCGGCACGCCGGCCTCCTGCATGTCGGCGACGTAGGCGAGGCGTCTGGGACGCGTTGATCGTGCTGAAGCCCGGGAAGCCGGGGTGGTTCGTGAGGAACGCGCCGTTGATCTGGTTGCCGTTCAGGTCGACGAGGTTGCCGGCGGCGTTCGTGACCTGGAAGCCGTTGTGGCTGACGTTGGGCGTTCCGGCGCCGAGCTGCGGCGCGACGTAGCGGTGGCCGAACGAGCGCCTGGAAGCCGTTGTAGCCGCCGGGCTCGTCGGGCAGCAGGTCGGCGACGGCGGTCGGCGACGGCGTGGTCTGCCGGTACTTGCACCGCCTCGCGGTCGTGCAGAACGCGCTGCCGCGCCGCGCAGTGGACCGCGACGCCGACGTAGTCGGCCATCTCGGCGTCCTTGAACGTGTCGGTGTCGGCGTTGAGCTGCTGCACCTCGGGCGAGCCGGCGCCGAACACCTTCGGGATGTCGACCGCGGTGTTCTCGAGCTCGATGTTCGCGGTCGCCGACGGCGCCGACGTCGCAGCCGGCGCGGGTGAACGGCACCCAGGGCGCGGGCGTGATCGTGTTCGGCTGGCGGCGCCGGTGTCGATGTGGCCGGCGGCTGTGCCGAGTAGACCATCGACGGGTTCGTGTCGTGGCCCGGGTTCGGCGTGCTCGGCCGTGTCGAAGACCGGGTCGGTCCAGTAGGCGAACGAGCCGGCCGGATCGGTCGTGCCGTCGCGTGTTGTAGGTCTGGTAGCTGTTCGCAGATCGGCATGCCGTGCCGGTCGCCGTACAGCCCGGTGCAGCGTGGTCAGGATGTCGTCGCCCGTGTGCGCGATCAGCGGCGTGTGGCTGTTCGAGAGCATCGTGCCGTTCTGCTCGAAGAAGTTGAGCAGGTTCGGCATCATCTCGAGGTCGGACGGCACGTTCGGGTTGTCCCGGAAGAAGTGCACGTTGTCGAAGGTGAGCTCGATGACGTGCTTGACACCGTTGCCGAGCTGGCAGCCCGTGGTCCGGTGGGGATTCCCGGCCGTCGCGCGGGTCGATGCTCCGACGCTGCCGGCCCCGACCAACGCCCCGACCAGCGCAGCAGACGCGACGACCGCCCCGAGTGCCGATGCACCCCGCCGCCGCCGCAGACGTGGGCGAACCTGTTCGAAGACCTCTGTCAGCCTCATCGTGCTCTCTCCTTTCCTCTCGATTCCGCTCGATCGCGATCCGAAACCCGACGATATTCTCTCTCGGCTTGATGCCCAGTCGAGCGTTCAAGCGCGACCCTATATCTCGGCGCAACGACGAAGGGTTTCGGACCGGTTGCAACCGTGTCGCAGCGCTGGAACTGGATGCCGCCCGCAGCGCAGGCCTCGATCCGCCGGTGCCCGCTCATCGTTCCACCCCCACGCCGCGAGTCTATTCGCCTGTCCTGCCCAGCCTTGCCCACACCGGCGACCGGTCAAACCGCGCCCGACGTGCGAGCAAGCAGACGCGTTACGGAAGCTGGGGCCGCGTGGCGGGCGAACATTCAAACCACCGCCACGGTACGAGCCTGCAAGGCGCGCGGGGAAACAGAGTTGTGACCGTCCGGTGAGATTGCGGCGGCGTTCAGCCCCGTTGCCGGAGTGGCGCCGCCACGGGCGGTGGCGAGGGCTCACAGACGAGTCCCGGCCGTGAGTCGCCGTAGCGGCTCGAGGCGGTCATCCGCTCGACCACGAGCCAGTGACGCCCGTGGAGGTCGAAGCCGAGACCCAGAGCGAGGCCCGCGGGGGTCGGGACGACCTCCTCGTGGGTTCGGCCGTTCGGATACCTCAGGAGCAATCTCGTCGTCCCGGTCACGTCGACTCCCCGCCTCGTGGATGTCCTCCGTGCCACTCGTATCGCGGCTCGGACGCGGTCGCATCGGGGCTTGCGCGGCCGGAAGGCGGTAGTTTCCCGCGTTCGTCCTACTCGATCGAGGTCGCATCGCCGGCTGCGCGGCGACGGCCGGCCTCGAGGTACCAGCGAGTGACGGCCTCCTGGAAGCGCTTCGTGTCGAGCACGATCCAGAAGCAGAGCGCCGCGATCGGGAGCTCGGCCACGACCGCCTCGAGGACCGCGGCGAGCTGCTCGTCGCCGGCGGCGGCCGTCACCGTGTCGAACCATGCGTCGCAGACCAGCATCGTCCCCGTCACCGCGGCGAGGGGCTGGAGCCACGACGACGCGCGCAGCCCGGCGATCGCGGTCGCGCCGAACGCAACGGCGAGTGCGATGTCGAACCCGACCCATGCGATGTCGTAGTGAAGGGTGACATGACGCTCCGGAAGGGTGAACGTCAGCCACAGCGTCCACGGGACGAGAAGGATCGCCGTCGCTCCGAGCGTGGCGGCGAACCAGCGCGGAACGAGGCGGCGCGGCACGTCGGGTACGGGCGCCATGCTCTCGGTCGTAGCCTACGCGGCACAGGCGGGGCCGCCGCGGTGCCCGGTGGCGCCGGAGCATGTCGCGGTGGACTACGGATGCGCGACAGCGTGCGATCCAGGCATGATCGAGTCGGTTCCGGCCTGGCGCCGGAAGCTGCCTATGCTCAGATTCGAACGACATCGTCTGGGTCCGCGCGTCTTCGTCTTCGGACGCCGGGTCCACGAATGGCACCTCGGCGTGCTCGTGATGGTCGCAGCTCCCGTCGCGGCCGTGCTCGGCGCGATCGGCCCTGTGACGGCGTTGGTGGCGGCGCTGCTCGGCGCCTGGCTGGTCGCAAAGGACTGGCCCGATCTGACGAGCCGTCGGCGAGACACGTTCTCGTGGCGCCTCGGCCTGCATCGCCGGATCCCGCCGCTTCGACCCTCCCGACCGCTCGACGACGTGCCCGCAATCGCGGCGATTGCGACGGCTGCGGTCGGCGTCGTCGACCTGATGTCGGCCGTGACCCCGAATGTCCACTGGCGCGGCCGGATGCTCGTGCACGTCGAGCCGGTCGACGTGATGAGGAACGCCCACGCGCTGGCGGTGCCGGCATCGGTGGCTCTGGTGCTGACGGCCTACTACCTGTACCGGCGGCGCGCCGGCGCGCTGCACCTCGCGATCGCACTGATGCTCGCCCTCACCGTCTTCGACCTCGTGAAGGGCCTCGATCTCGAGGAGGCGGGGGCTCACCCCTCTTCTGCGCCCTCCTCCTCTGGGCGAGCCGGTCGTCCTTCACCGCACGCCACGACCCGGTGTCGGTGCGGGCGGCCCTCGGGCTCGTGCCGCTCGTCCTCGCCGCGACGTTCGTGTCGTCGCTCGCCGCCGTCAGTTTCGCCGCGCCCTCGAGCGCCGACACAGGCGCGATCCTGCGCGAGACCGGCGATCTGCTCGTCTGGCAGGCCGGGCCGTTCGGCTTCCGCGACGAGCTTGCAAAGACCGGGCTGGCGGTCGAGCTGATGTCGATCCTCGCGGTATTGGCAATCGCCTATCTCGTCTTCCGCCCCCTCGCCGCGCCGCGCGACCTTCCGGACGCGGAGCTCCGGCACGCCGCGGCGCAGATCGTGAAGCAGCATGGGAACGACACGCTGTCGTTCTTCAAGCTGAGAGCCGACAAGCACTACCTCTTCGACCCCTCACGCCTGGCCGTCGTCGGCTACCGCGTCGAGAACGGAGTGCTGATGATCTCGGGCGACCCCGTCGGCGAGCCCGCCGCCGTTGCCGACCTGATGCGCACCGTCGTAGCGTTCGCGGCAGCGCGGTCGCTGCAGATCGGCGCGGTCGGCGTCAGCCCGGCCGGGCGTGACCTGCTCGAGCAGGCCGGGCTGCGGGCGCTCTACATCGGCGACGAGGCGATCGTCGACACCGACGGCTTCTCGCTCGAGGGCCGCGGGATCCGCAAGGTGCGGCAGTCCGTCGCCCGCATGGAGAAGGCCGGTTACAGGTACGACTGGCCGAGCTCGGGACGCTCGACGAGCGCACGCTGGCCGAGCTCGAGCAGGTGGCCGCGGACTGGCGGCGGGGGGCGGCCGAGCGCGGCTTCAGCATGGCGATGGACTCGCTGCGCAACCCGCATTGCGCCGAGACGCTCGTCCTCTGTGCCGCGAACGCGGACGGCACGATCGACGGCTTCCTGCAGTTCGTCCCCACCTACGGCCGCACGGCCGTCTCGCTCTCCTTCATGCGGCGGCGGCCCGACACGCCGAACGGGCTGACCGAGTTCATGATCGCCAGGGCGATCGAGGAGCTTCGTGCCCGCGGGGTCGCCGAGGTCTCGCTCAACTTCGCCGCCTTCGCGCGGCTTCTCCGCGATCCCGGCGACAATCCTCGAGCGGGCCGCCGGCCGGCTGATCGCGCTCGGAGACACCTGGTTCCAGATCGAGCGGCTCTATCGGTTCAACGCGAAGTTCTTCCCGCGCTGGGAGCCCCGGTACTTCATGTACGAGCGGCGCCGTGGCCTGCCCAGGGCGGGCATCGCCGCTCTATGGCTCGAGGGCCAGCTGCCGCGGCCGCCGCTGCGGTCGAGCCGGCGCGCGCTCGATCGCGCCGCCTGAGGCTCTACGCCTCTGCGTCCGCCGGCCAGACGCCCAGGTCGGCGAAGTCGCCGAGATGCTGAGCCTCCATCGGAGCCTGGGTGACCTGCCAGACCTTGCCCTCGTGCTCGATCCGGTCGCCGACCGCATAGGGCTTCTCGCTCTCGACGATCGCCGTCTCGGCCTGCTCGAGTGGTGCGTCAGGACGGGTCGGGAAGACGAGGCGGTAGCGAAACACGGCCCCGGCAGCCTACGTGCTCGGCCCGGGCCGCCGAGGCTCTGGCGATCGTCCTCCCAGCGGCGGGTGCGCATGACCACGCGCCCGGCCGGCGTCTCCTCGACGCGAGGCGGCTGTCGCCTACGCCACGGCCGGTCAGCGTCGAGGCCGCCGGCGGGCGGCCCCGTTCAGCCCTCGGCGTCGACGACGACGTGCGTGACGGTGGCCGTCGTGATGCCGCGCACCGACTCGACGAAGCCGTCCTCGAGCCGGTTCGCCTGCTCGCCCTGGTGGGTGGCGATGACGATCGCATCGGCCGGAAACTCGCGCAGGCCGTCGACCGTCGCCTGGAGCGGATCGTGCGAGCCGATCTTTCCGGACGCATCGACACCCAGGGCGCCGAGAGCCTGGAGGGTCGCCTCGAGCTGCGAGCTCGCGTCGTCGTAAGCCTGCTGGTCGCCCGTCCAGCGGTCGAGCGTCGAGGAGAGCGCCGGGGCGACGACGAACACCTTGGCCGGACGCCCGGCCGCCGACTTCACGAGCCCGTCGCGGAATGCGGCGGTCGTCGCCCCGTCGTCGACGACGACGAGCAACCGGTAGAAGCCGTCGTCCGGCGCCGGCGCGGCCGGCAGGGCCTCGCCCGTCACGCGCCGCTGCTGCATCACCTTTGCGGCGGCCAGGACGATCAGCACGCCCGCCCCGACGAACAGCAGGATGAAGGCGAGCGTCGACTCGGCCACGACGACCCAGACGAGGAAGATCGCGAACACGACCGCGGCGAGGACGAGCCATACGCCGAGCCACTCGGTTGAGCGCTGCCTCGCCATCGGCGCAAGCATAGAGGACCGGGACTGGGTCCCCACGGCACCCGTCAGCTGGTGACGCGCGGCTGGTAGCGGCGCCAGGTGGCGCCGGCGACGAGGCCGAGGAGCAGGGTCGGGACGATCGTCAGCACGCGATAGACGAGGACCGCGGCCACCACCTCGGCGTTCCCGCCGCCGAAGCCGACGAGCGCCGTCGTCAGGCCGACCTCGACGATGCCGATTCCGCCGGGCGTGACCGGGAGCGAGCCGAGGAGGCGGACGATCGACCAGGCCGCGAAGGCCTCGACCACGCTCACCTCGCCGGCCGACACACCGGTGACCCGGAGCGAGACGAGCAGCACCGCGAACACGGTCAGCTGGCCGGCCAGCGTCGCCAGGGTGAGCGCGAGCCAGCGCCGGCGCAGCAGGCGGATCGCGTTGTTCCGGAACCGGACGAACGACGCTCCGGTCCACTTGACCGGCCGGCGGCGAACGAGTCGGAGGGCGAAGCTCGCAACCCGGGCGGTCCGGTTGCCGACCTGGAGCGTCCAGGAGGCCTTCGCGAGACCGGCCGCAAAGGCGCCGACGGCGACGACGAACACCCCGAGCCCGATGAGCGCGACGGTCTGCAGGAGCGCGCTCCGCTCGTTCGACAGGGTCAGGAGCGCCAGCGCGAGCACGGGAAAGCCGAGCATCGCGAACTGGTTCCAGACGCCGGTGATGGTGACCGCGAGCGCGATGGGTGGTCGGCGGAACCCCCAGCCGCGCAGCATCGCGTAGGAGGCAGCCATCCCCACCGCGGCACCTCCGGGCGCCACGTACGTCGACGCGGTCGAGGCGAGCGTCAGCACCGACGCCTGGCGATACCCGACGCCCGGCAGGGCCGCCTGCCAGGGCGGCGCGTAGGTGGCGAGATTGAGGGTCGTCGCGAGGACGAGCAGACCGACCTCCGGCCAGGAGAGATCCCTGACCACGTCCCAGACCGACCGGTAGTCCGCGATCCGCGGCAGCACGAAGACGAACGTCAGGACGACGACCGCAATGCCGATGCCCGCGCCGACGTACCGCCGCCGGCGCCCCTTCGCCCCAGCCACTGCCTCGGCCCCCATGCCGAGACAGTAAGCGTCCTGCGCCGGACGCGGGCCGGAAACACGCTCCGCGGCCTCGTGGCAGAGGCCGGCGGGCCCGGCCCCGCCTGATCAGCGGTGGCGGACGATGTTTCCGGAGGCGCCGTCGGCCCAGCCGTGCCCGCCGCGGACGACGATGCGGAAGCGGCCGACGTGCCCGGCGGGCAGCGGCAGGGATGCGTGCGACCTCGAGTCGAGGCGTGCCCGGCTCACCGTCAGCCAGGCGAACCGCTCCCGGAGATACTGCTGAAGCACCACCCGGGCGCCGGGACGGGCCGGACGCGCACTGACGCCGACGGCACCCGCCCGAAGCCGCGCCTTCACCCTGGGCGCTACGAAGACCCGGACCGGGACGCTCGCGAGCTTGCCGACCCGCGCGGCGACAAAGAGCGGCCTCGCCGCGTGGAGGGTGACGCTGAAGCTGCCGTCACCGGCCGGGACGGCCCGCCGAGCTGCGGGCGCACCGCCGCCGAGCTGCGCAACGGTCACGCTGCGGGTTCCCGTGGGCGCGAGGCCCTGGAGAACGACCTTTCCGCCCGAGCACGACCGGGTGTGCGGGTGCCTGCAGCGCGACCGGCACGACCACGATCTCGCCGTGCATGAACTTGTGGATCGTGCAGTGGTAGGAGTAGCGCCCGAGCTTCGGGAAGGCCAGCGAGAAGGTCAGGCCGGGCCCGAGATAGCCGGAGTCGAACGCCCCGTCATCGCTGGTCACCGTGTGATCGGTCACATCGCCGTTCCGCCAGACGACGGTGTCGCCGACCAGCACCTGAAGCTGCGCCGGCGCGAACACCTTGCCGGGAATCGACACCTCGCGCACCTGCCCGTCGTCGCCGAGCGCAGCCGGGATCCCAGCGGCCAGCGCGAGCGAGCCGCCGACGGCCGCCAGCGACGTCCGCAGCCTCATCGGGACACCCGGTAGAGCCCGATCATGCCGTTGTTCATGTGCGCCTCGACGTGGCAGTGGTAGAGCCAGGTCCCGGGCGCGTCCTCGCGCCACTGGATCTTGAAGCTCTCGGCCGGCCCGATCGTCTTCGTGTCGGTGTAGGAGCCGTCCGGCGCCTGCCAGCGGTGGCCGTGGACGTGGAAGGTGTGGAAGTCCTCGCCGAGCGCGAGCACATCCCACTGCACGAGGTCGCCCACCTTCGCATGGAACACCGGCGTGTTGCCGACGAACGCGCGACCGTCGATCGTCATGAAGTCGAGGGTCTGGTCGAAGAAGACGACGAACTCGTGGTCGGGGCGCGGCTCTCCCGGCGCGGTGATCGACAGCGCCCCGTAGAGCCCGCCGGCGAGCGACTCGTCCATCGACGGGGAGTGGTCGTGGTAGGGCCAGACCCCGACCGAGTCCGGGCCGGCGACGAGCTTGTAGGTGAACGTCTTGCCCGGCTGGACGTCGGCGCCGGGGCCCGAGAAGCCCGGGATGTAGGCGCCGTCGGAGCCCGGGCTGTAATGGACGCCGTGGAAGTGCATCGAGTGCGGCCGGTTGAAGGCGACGTCGAGGTTCTCGAAGTGCACGAGGATCGTGTCGCCCACCCGGGCGTGGATCAGCGGCCCCTGGATGCCCTCGTCGCCGGGCTCGTTCGGCAACTGCCTGGCCCAGCCTGGCGTGTACCGGCGGTAGACGACCGTCTGGAACGTCGTCTTCGCCGGGTCGAACGTGGTGCCCATGATCCCGTCGCGCTCGTTCGGGATGACATGCCAGTTGACCGGCACGGCCGCGATCCAGTACTCGACCACGCTGCCCGACGAGCGCGCGCTCGAGGGGCCTGCCGTCAGCTCGAGCGCGCTGCCGGCGACTGCGAGGACGACGAGGGTGGCGAGCCCTGCGGCCCGCCACCCTCGAGGACGAACTCGGCTCACCGTGCTCCCGGGATCACTTCGTGACGACGATGGAGCCGGACATGTCCGGCCCGTGGATCCAGCAGAAGTACTTGTAGGTGCCGGCCTTCGAGAACGTCACCTTCCACGCGCGCGGGATGGGGACTGCCGACGAACCGGCGGTGAGCGGCGTCGAGAAGAAGCCGTTCCCGTGCGTCGCGCCGTCGTAGGTGTAGTGCCCCTTCGGCTCGGAGCCGTAGATGAGGAACGGCGCGACCTGGTTCGGGCTCCCCGGCCCGGTGGGGAACAGGTCGGTTTTCTTCTCCAGCCGGAGGACGTCCTTCTTCGCGCCCCAGACGACGTTGTGCACCTCCCGCGGCGCCTTGTTCACGAACGTGACGGTCGTCCCTTCCTTGACCGTCAGCGTCTGCGGGAGGTAGCCGAGGAGGGTCGCTGCATTACCGACGCCCATGAAGACCGTGTTGGGCGGCGGCTTCTGCGCGGCCACCACCGCCTTCGCGACCCCCCAGGCTGCGGTCTGCTCCTGCAGCCCCTGGGCGAGAACCTGCGCCGGCGACTTCGGCACCGGAGCGCCGGCCGGCCTGACCACCACGGTTGCCTTCATGCCCGGGTGGATGCTGCAGAACAGGTGGTACGTCCCCGCGGACGGGAAGGTGTAGGTGTAGGTCGCGGGCTTCGCCTTCGGACCGGCGGGCGAGAGCGCCCCGCTCGACGTCGGGGTCGAGCCCGAGATCGTCTTCGGCCCGAACGGACCGAACGCCGCCGGGTTGTAGATGAACTTCGCGAGCCCCGCGAAGTAGAACGGGCTCCCGGCCGCATCGTCGAGGCTCGCGTACTTGCCCTTCGCGGGATCGATCATGATCAGCGCGGGCGGCCTGGGTGCGTAGCTGACCGTATGGAAGCTGGAGCTCGAGAACGTGACGGTGTCGCCGGCGTTGACCGTGACCTTCCCCGGCAAGAACTCGTCGAGCGTCGTCCCCTTCGGCACGCCGGTGACGCCCGGGCACTTCGCGAATCCGCACGGCTGCGACTCGCCGAGCATCATCTGGTAGTTCGCCGCTGTCGCCTGGCCGGCGACCGCGAGCGCCGCAACCGCCGCGCCCGCCATTAGCACTCGTTTCACAGGTCTCCTTCCGCTCGAACTCTCTGCGCCTGCCAGCGCAAGATCGGCGGATTCTACGACACCGGGCGGCGTCGGGCTACGGCCTGCGGAGCAGCCTGCGGTTGACCGCGCTCCAGGCCGCCGAGCTCGCGAACTTGGCGCCGATCCCGCCGTAGACTGCGAGGTTGAAGGCCTGGGCGTGCGCCGGCGCATAGTGGCTGCGATAGAAGCGGTACATCCCGTAGTGGAAGGCGTGGTTGACCCTGAGCCGCCGGTGACGGCCGCTCGTGCCGCCCTTGACGTGGGTCGCGGCGACCGACGGCTCGTACCAGGTCACCCAGCCGGCCTCGGCCGCGCGGTAGCAAAGGTCGAGATCCTCCATGTACAGCCAGTAACCCTCGTCGAGGAGGCCGATCTCCTCGAGGGCCCGGCGGCGGATCAGCATGAACGCGCCGCTGACCGCGTCGACCGGGCCGCGAACGACCCCCGGTGCGCGGTACTGGGCAAGCGCGGCCGGCGATCCCTCTCGCCGGCCGACTCGGGTGAAGTGGGCCAGAGCGCCCACCGGCGTCGGGAACGAGCGCTTCGCGGCGTGGTCGAGCGTGCCGTCCTCGAGCTCGAGCCGGCAGCCGCAGATCCCGATCGCCGGCTCGGCGTCCATCAGCCCGAGCAGCGCGTCGAGCGTGCCTGCATGCAAGCGCGTGTCGGGGTTGAGCGCGAGGAAGTACCGTCCGCGACCGCGCTCGATCGCAATGTTCGTCGCCGCGGCGAAGCCGAGGTTCCGCGGCGCCTCGACGAGCTCCACCCCGGGGAATGCGCGCACCATCTCGACCGTGCCGTCGCGCGA
Organism: uncultured Actinomycetota bacterium; assembly: GCA_963743675.1. Classification (GTDB taxonomy): domain Bacteria; phylum Actinomycetota; class Thermoleophilia; order Gaiellales; family Gaiellaceae; genus PALSA-600. Next base: position 188,025 of record CAVURE010000016.1, on the reverse strand, counting down.
GTCGTTGTCGACGACGACGATCCGCATCGGCCTTGCCGGGGCGTGCTCGCGCAGCGACCGCAGGCAGGTCTCGAGCAGCCTCCGGCTGCGGTAGCTGACGATGCCGACATCGAGGCCGTCTCGCTCCGCGCCGTCGCCGGTTGCCGGCGCCTCGGCCTTCATCGAGCCTCGGCGAGCGGCAGGCAGATCTGGATCGAGACGCAGCGGCGCATCGGGAACTCGTCGTACGGCACGGTCCCGCGCCAGCGGTTGTGGCTCTCGACCGAGAGGAAGTAGGTGTCGGGATCGTCGCTCATCCGCGCGAGCAGGGCATCGAGCTCGCCGCCGGACAGGCCCAGCGACGCCGTGATGCGCGCCAGCCGGTCGCGGTGGTCGGCATCGCCCGCCCCGAGCTGGACGTGGTCGATTGCGTGGATCGTGTACCCGCCCTTCCGGACGAGCCTGCGCATCGCGTCGCAGGTGCCGCCGATCGTGCCGAGCGGCAGGTGCTCGAGCACCGAGATCGAGTAGATGCAGTCGAATCGCTCGCCTGCCGGGAGGTCGTCCGGGAACAGCCCCTGAACGAACCCGACGCCGGGATAGGCGGCGCTGAGCTCGGCGACGTCGCTCGGCCCCCGGTCGCGGCCGTCGTACGGATCGATCACCGTCACGTCGTAGCCGATCCGGACGAGCAGATCCGCGACGAGGGGCTCTCCCGCCCCGATCTCGAGCAGCCGGGCTCCGGGCGCCAGGCTGCCCACGATCGCCTTCAGCACCCACGGTCGCTGCACGTCCTTCATGTCGCCGTTCGCGGTCGTGAGGATCGGCAGCCGGTCGGCCGAGTCGCAGTAGTCACGCGCCGTCGCATAGCTCAGCCGCGGCGGCACCCGGCCGCTGTAGCGGTCGAGAACCGGGCCCAGGTCGTCGAGCCGCGTCGGCCGCGGGCTTCGCGCCGCGCCGAGGGCGCGCTCGTAGAACCGCCGCAGCTTCTCGGCGCTCGTTTCCCAGCTGAAGCTCCGCTCGGCGAAGGCCCGCGCACCCTCCCCGAGCCGGGCGCGCAGCCCGTCGTCGGCGAGCAGCCGCTCGACGACCTCGGCGATCTCGAGCGCGTCGCCGCGCCGCAGCAGGACGCACTCCGTGCCGTCCTCGAGGAACCGGCCGATGTTGGCCGGCGGCAGGACGACCGGCCTGCCGGTGGCGAGGAACTCCGTCAGCTTCGACGGGAACCGGTAGTCGTTGAACTCGTCGGCGCGCCCGGGCTGCACGAGGACGTCGGCCAGGCGCATGTGGCGGCCCACTTCCCGGCGAGGCTGCAGTGGAACCCGGATCACGTGCTCGTTCACCGGCCCGAGCTCGGGCTCGACGAACCTGACGAAGTCGCGGCCCAGCCGGACGAGCCTGAGCGGGCGGCCGGCCCGGTTCACCGCCGCGACCGCGAGATAGAGGCTGCGCATCTCGGCCGCGTTCGAGGTGTGCGCGTTCCCCGGGTAGACGAGAACCGCTTCGCCGTCCTCGATACCGAGGCTCGCGCGCAGCTCCGGATCGGCGGGATCGGGCGTGAACAGGCTCGGCTCGAAGGCCGGCCAGATCACCTCGGCCGGCACCCCGTCGGGACGGAACTCGAGCAGCCGGTCGACGATGACGGTCAGCCCGGCGGCGCCTGCGAGGAAGCGCCTCATGCGCCGCGGGTGCGACAGGGTCGGCGAGATCGAGCCGTCGAACTCGCCGTTCGAGGCGCCCCGGAGCTGCGCCACCGTCACGCCGATGCTGTTGGCCGTGACCACGTCCTCGTTGTCCTCGAGGTGGACGAAGTACGGGCAGCGGTAGCGGGCGGCCAGCTCCTCGGTCAGCTCCCGGACGGCCTCCCTCGGCGTCCAGGCGTGCACGAGCGCCGGCGGCCCGCCGTCGGCAAAGCGGAGCCCGCCCTCCTTCGCAGCGTGGAAGTCGAGCGCCTGGAAGCTGTGGCCGCCGACGAGATCGATCGTGGCCGTGTTGCCGGGCACGACGACGATGCACCCGTCGCCCGCCCGCACGAGCTCGTCGGCGAGCCGGGAGATGTGGATCGCGCTGTTGCTCGAGAAGTCGTGGTAGTTGACGAAGGCGACGTTCACGTGCGGCGGGCGCGGTAGTCGGCTCCCGAGAGCGAGAGCGCCGGGTTGTAGTACGGGTCGCCGCGCTCGATCGTCTCCCCCCACGCGTCGAGGAAGAGCGCGCGGTCGAGCTGGTCGTAGCGTGAGCCGCGCGTGACCCCCTCGTCGTGGCGCACGACCGCCCTCGGGGTGAAGAGGTTGCGCCGCCCCGCGCGACGCAACCGCAGGCACAGGTCGACGTCCTGGTAGTGCGTGCCGTAGTGCTCGTCGAAGCCGCCGAGCTCCTCGAGGAGACCGCGCCGGAGCATCATGCAGGCCGCGGTGACGGCCGACACCTCCCGCGTGCACGAGAGCGACCCCGCATACCCGTCGACGTCGCTCGGGAACCCGCGCATGATGTGGTCGGCGGTGCCGCGGAGACCGAGCACGACACCGGCGTGCTGCACCGTCCCGTTCGGGTAGACGAGGAGCGGCCCGACGGCGCCGACGCCGTCGAGCTCGGCGAGGCTCACGAGCGCCTCGAGCCACTCGGGCGTCCGCACCTCGGTGTCGTTGTTGAGGAAGACGACGAGCTCGCCGTCGGCGTGCGCGATGCCGAGGTTGTTGGCACGGGAGAAGTTGAACGGCCCGGCGAACGGAAGCACCTCGACCGGGTAGGCCTCGAAGAGGCGCCGCGCCTCCGGGTCGGTCGTCCCGTTGTCGACCAGAATGACGCCGAAGTCGGGATAGGTCGAGCGGGCGAAGATCGAGCGGAGACAGCGCGCGAGCTGCTGCGGGGCATCCTTCGTCGGGACGATCACGGTCACGCGCGGCCAGAGGGAGCGCGGGCCCGGGCGAAGGATCGCCCGGTGCGGAAAGTCGGGGTTCGGACGGGCGAGCGCCGGGATGCCGCAGCGCTCGAGGTGGCGCGCGACCGCGGCGGCCTGCAGGTCGGCGATGCCGGCCTTGGCGTCGGCCGAGCTCGCCACGCTCTGAGGCAGCTTGCGCCAGTGGTAGAGGATCTTCGGCAGATGCTCGATCCGATCGGTCAGCTCCGAGACGCGAAGCATCAGCTCGTAGTCCTGGACGCCGTCGAACGTCGAGTCGAGCCCACCGACACGGTCGACGAGCGACCGCCGGACGAGCAGGAGGTGCCCGACGTACATCACGCCGCGGAAGAACTCGGGCGACCAGGCGGGCTTGAAGAACGGCTCGCTGCGCTTCCCGCGTCGGTCGACCTTGTCCTCGTCGGTGTAGATCACGTCCGTGTCGGGCCTGGCGTCGAGCAGCCGGACGCACTCGAGGAGCGCGTCCGGCTCGAGCTCGTCGTCATGATCGAGGAAGGCGACGAACTCGCCCTCGGCCGACTCGAGGGCGCGGTTGGTCGCCGCGGCGATGCCCTCGTTGCGGCCTCCGAGCACGACCGCGATCCTCGGGTCGCCGGCGAGCGAGCGCAGGTACTCGAGGGTCGCCTCGCTCGTCGATCCGTCGTCGGCGAGGCAGAGCTGCCACTCGGGGTAGCTCTGCCCGCGCACGGAGTCGACCGCGCGCCCGAGCCACTCCGGATCGGTGTCGTAGACAGGAGTGACCACCGACACGAGCGGGCGGCGCCGGAGCCCGGCAACGCCGGCGCTCGCTGCCGGCCGGGGCGCTGCATGATCGCGAGGAAGGCCCGTCGTTCGGGCCCTGCGCGCCTTCCAGGCCAGGCGGCGGAGGTGCTGGGCGTCGTGCTTCGCCTTGCGCAGAGGCGCCGTGACGCGCCAGGACATCGAGTCGACGACGCCGGCGAGATCGAGCTCGCGTTCGCGCGCCTCGGCCGCGAGGCGGGCGCGCTCCGACCCTGCGCGCGCGAGCTCCTCGCCCGCCCGCAGGAGCCCCTCCTCGACCCGGGCCAGCTCGGCCTGCGAGCGCCGGGCGTCATCGAGCCGCCGCGCGGCCTCCTGCTCGGCGCTCGCGCGCGCCCCGGCTGCGGCACGCACGGCTGCGTCTGCCCGTCTGTGCTCGCGGGCCGCCGCCGCGATGCCCCCGCCGAGGGCCGCGAAGAACTGCGACGCCAGCGGGCTCTCCCGCGCTGCCGACAGAAAGGCGGCGAAGCGGTCGTCGACCCTGTCGCCGACGGCGATCACGCCGAGGCCGTGGCCGTGGCCGAACGCGAAACCGCGGCCCAGCGGCGAAAGCTCCTCCCAGAGCCGCCAGACGCCGAAGCCCTCGGCACGGACGCTCGTGTCGTGGAGCACGAGGACGCCCCGGTCGCCGAGCTTCGGGAGCCAGGTCTCGACGTCGTGCCGGACGGCGTCGTACCCGTGCGCACCGTCGATGTGCAGCAGATCGATCGAGCCGTCGGCAAACGCCGGCGCGGCCTCGTCGAACGTCCGTCGGTGCAGGGACGAGAACGAGCCGTAGAGCGGGTCGTGATGGGCGCGCAGCTCCTCGAGCACCTCCGGCCCGTAGGGGCCCGTGTGCTCGTCGCCCTCCCAGGTGTCGACCGCGTGGCACCGAGTCGGCAGGTCGAGCGCCTCCACCGCCTGGCAGAAGGCGCAGTAGGAGTCTCCCTTCCAGGTGCCGAGCTCGACGAGGACCCTCGGTCGCAGCGCCGCCACCGCGAAGAACGCGAAGGGCGTGTGCTCGTGCCAGCTGTCGACGTCGGTCAGCCGGCGCGGCCTGTCGAACACGACCGGGTGCCGCAACGGCTCGAAGCTCATCGCCGGCCTCCGGCCTCTTCGGGAACCAGGTCGAGTGGCGCTCTCGCCGGAGCCGTGGTGCCGGCGTTCCCGCGGTAGATGCGGTTCCGACCGAGCGCGGCGCGGAGCCCCGGCGAGCGGGGCAGCGCGATCTCGGCCCGGCCGGCCCGGCCGGCGGCGCGGTAGGCCCTCACCTCGACGAGGCCGCGGATCCTCCCGGTGAGCGGAGAGAGCGTCCGGGCGGTGACGGCGGCGTAGCCGACATAGAGCAGGTCGTAGCCGACGATCCTGATCAATCCGCGCCGAAGCTGCGGCGCCGTCGCGTTCTTGGCCAGCATGCGGACCCTGTTCCTCGCCACGAGGAAGTGCTTCGAGCCCGACCCGTGCCCGAGCGTCGAGGAGTGATGGTGGGCCGCGAGGGCCCGCGGGGCGAGCAGGCAGCGCCACCCGGCCATGCGGGCGCGCCAGGCGAGGTCGGCATCCTCGAGGTAGGCAAAGAAGGAGACGTCGAGCCCGCCGAGCGACTCGAGCATCGTCCGCCGGTAGAGGCCCAGGGTGGCGCTCGCGCCGAACACCTCGATCGGCTCGGCGGCGGCCGGAACGGCCAGGTCGCCGAGGGCCCGCTCGCGGGCGATCCCCGAGGTCGTCGATCTCGAGGCCGGCGGAGTTGACGATGCCGGGCCGCTCCGCGAACAGGATCCGGGCTGCGACCGAGCCGACGTCGTCTTCGCGGGCTGCGACAGCCAGCATCTCCGCGAGGGCGTCGACATCGACCAGGCAGTCGTCGTTCACGAGCGCGATCCACTCGCCGCGGGCGAGGCGCAGCCCGGCCGCCACGGCGCCCGCGTAGCCGAGCGCGGGGCTGCCGTGCAGCACGACCGCGCGCCGGGGAGGGCGGCGAGCGAGGCGGAGTCGTCGTTGAGGACGACGATCAGCTCGCTCTCCCCGTCGACGGCGGCGAGCGCCGCCTCGAGTCGCGACAGGCAGCCGGCGAGCAGCGCCGGCTTGCCGAAGCCCACGACGATCGCCGAGACGCGCACGACCGTCCTAGACCGCCCCGACCTCGTAGGGGCGATAGACGTCGATGACCTCGTCGGGCTCGCCGATGGCGATCATCCGGCCGTGCTCGAGCAGTAGTGCGCGATCGCACCACCTGGTGACGGCGCCGAGGTCGTGGCTGACCAACACCACCGTCTTGCCCATGGCCCGCATCTCCTCGAACGTCTGGAAGCACTTCTCCTGGAAGTCCGCGTCGCCGACCGCCAGCGCCTCGTCGAGGAGCAGGATGTCGAACGGCACCTGGATCGCGACCGAGTAGGCGAGACGGAGAAGCATCCCCGACGAGTAGTTCTTGAGCTGCTGGTCGACGAAGCGCTCGAGGCCGGCGAACTCGAGGATCGCGTCGAACCGCTGCGCGACCTCGCGGCGGCTCATCCCGATCAGCATCCCGTTGATCTCGATGTTCGTGCGGGCGCTGAACTCCGGATTGAAGCCGACCCCGAGCTCGATGAACGGCGAGAGCCGGCCGCGAACGCGAACCGTGCCCTCGTCCGAGCGGTAGATGCCCGCGAGCAGCTTGAGCAGCGTGCTCTTGCCGCTCCCGTTGGGACCGACGACGCCGAAGAACTCGCCCTCGGCGACCGAGAACGTCACGTCCTGCAGGGCGTCGTTACGCTCGTACGTGCACGCGCTTCAGAGGGTGCGCGAAGTACTCCTTGAGCCGGGCCCGCTGCTCGTGCGGGATCCAGAAGGCCTTCGAGACCTGCTCGACCTCGATCGCCGGGCCGTTCATGCCCGCTCCGCAAAACGCGGCGACTCGCGCCGGTAGAGCAGCAGCGACACGACGACGAATGCGGCGGCGATCGTGATCGGCACCAGCGGGTTGACGAGGGGCGCCGACACGCCGTCGACGACGGCGTCCGGGCCGAGCAGGATCGAGCGCACCTCCTGCAGCACCTGGACGAAGGGGTTCAGCTCGACGAGCCGCTGCGCCCAGACCGGGAGGATCGTGATCGGGTACATGATCGGCGCGATGAAGAAGAGGATCGCCGAGGTGACCTCCCAGAGCTGCACGACGTCCCGGAACCGGACGAAGAGCGTTGCAGCGATCAGCGCAATCGCGGCCACGAACAGATACAGCTCGAGCAGAAGCGGGACGAGCAGGAGCCAGTCGGGCTCGGGACGCAGGCCGCCGACGGCCAGGAACACCGCCACCACGACGCAGTTGACGAGGAACGTCATCGCGGCGGCAAGCGAGGTCGCGATCGGGATCACGAGGGGCGGGAACGCGATCCGGCGAATCGTCTGCCCCTTGGCGACGATCGAGGGCAGCGTCGCGCTGACGGCGTCGATCAGGAACGTGTTGAGAACGATCCCGATCAGCAGGTAGAGCGGGTACCGCTCGATGCCGGACTTGAAGAGGCTGCCGAAAACGACCCAGAGCACGGTGAAGTAGGCGAGCGGCTTCGCCAGCGACCAGACGTAGCCGAGCAGCGAGCCGGCGTACTTGAGCTTGAACTCGGAGCGCGAGAGGACGCCGATGATCCGGGCGTCGTAGGCGATCCGCTCACGCACGGTCAGACGAGCGGCGATGTACCGGCTTTCACTCACCGTTTCACCCCCAAAACGATGTGCGGCCGATGCGGGCGTTGGCCGCACGGGGAACTTAACACAGCGCCTGTTGCCGGCCGCGCCGGCGGGCACCCACGGAGACGGCTGCCCTCGACCTTGCTACCGGTTCGCATCTAGTAGGCGCCACGGCCGTCGAACACCGACGGGATCGTGAGCGCCAGGATCCGGAGGTCGCGGCTGAGCGAGAGGTTCTCGATGTAGTCGCGCTCGACCGCAAGCCGCTCCTCGAAGCTCAGGCGGCCCCGTCCGAACACCTGCATCGGGCCCGTGAGGCCCGGCTTCACCGCGAGCCGGAACCGGTGCTCCGGCCGGTACCGCCGCACGAGCTCGACCTGCTCGGGCCGCGGCCCGACCAGGCTCATCTCCCCCTTGAGCACGTTGACGAGCTGCGGCAGCTCGTCGAGGCTCGTCCGGCGCAGGAAGCGCCCGAGCCGCGTTACGCGCGGATCGTGGTGCAGCTTGAAGACGGGCTCGTCGAGCTCGTCGAAGCGAACGAGCGTCGGCAGCAGGTCCTCGGCGTCAGTCCGCATCGTGCGGAACTTGAACATCCGGAACTCGCGCCCGCCGAGCCCGGCCCGGGTCTGGACGTAGAACACCGAGCCGGAGCGGCTCAGCCGGTTGGCGAGGACGACCCCGAGCACGAGCGGCGCGCTGAGGAGCAGCATCACCCCGGCGATCGCCACGTCGAGCATGCGCTTCAGCATCAGCGTCGAGCGCGAGACGTCCCACGTGTTGTACTCGACGACCGGTAGGTCCGCGACGTGGTGAAGCTGCACCGCGGTGCCGAAGATCCCGCGGGCCGGCGGGACGATGCTGAGCTTCACGTGATCACGCCGGCAGGCGGCGACGAGGTCGGCGATGAGCTGCTCGTCGATCGACTTCGCGGCGAGGATGATGCGGTCGACGGCGAGCCGCGGGCCGCGGCCGTTTCCGAGCAGGTCGCGCGTCATCGTCGTGTACCCGGCGACGACCGTCGCGTGGATGTCGGAGAAGAGCTCGAGCTTGCGCCGGATCGAACGGGTGAGATCCTCGCCGCCGACGATGAGCACCCGCTCCGGGAGCGTGACCCGGCGCCAGAGAAAGCGGGCGAGGCTACGAAAGACGAGCGCGCCGGCCAGGGCGACCGCGAGAGCGCGAATCGATGTCGCCGCGCCGAGGGAGGCGATCGAGGTGATCTGCAGGAAGAGCGCCAGCCCGGCGACGGACGTGATCGCCCAGACGATCAGGAAAGGAAGCTCGTCGACGGTCAGATGACGCAGCGTCCGATGATCGCGGTCGTAGAGCCCGTGGAGCTTCGCCGCCAGGATCCAGCCCGGCAGGAAGACGAGCGCCCCGACCGCCGCCGCCGCGCCGGGACCGAAGACGGCGAGCGTTGCGCTGACACCGATGACGGTGCAGACGTCTGCGAGCGCGAGCATGCGGCGCCGAAGCGGATCACGGGAGGACCAACCGGGCCGGGCCTCTCCCGGTGTCTGCTGCGAGACCCGACGCGGAACGAGGTCCGCACTGACGGCCTCCGGCAGAAACGATCCGGCCTCCGACTCGGCGACGGTGTTCCTCACCGCGCCCCGCTCCTTCGCTGTTGCCACCCCCGGCACTCCCCCTCGGACTCGGGTTCGTCGCCTACGACGTACCCAACAACGCCCTCTCCTAACGCGAAGCCGGCGAATCTGATTGGTCGCGAGGCAACACTAGTGAGGCTCGGCTTAGGCGAGCATAAGAATCCTACGGCCGCGGCGTTTTCGATCCGGGGCACACGGATATCATTGCCTCCGCTCGGCGGCCGAACTAGCCGGCGGCGCGCTATTCGGCTGCGACTGTGAACCCAGACCCCGATCACGAGCGCCCGCACCGGGCCCGCCTCTGGATGCTGGCGGCCTTGCCGGCTCTCGGGCTTCTGGCTCTGGCCGTCGGCCTCGCCCCGGCAGCCGCCGCCGGCGTGCAACCGCTCCAGACGGCGATCGTCGACCCGGCCGTGTTCACGGGCCCGAATGCCGACGCGGGCCTCGCGCGCGCGGCAGCCGCGGGCGTGACGGCGATCAAGGTGCCGCTCTTCTGGAACGAGGTTGCGCCGGCGAAGCCACCGTCGCGGTTCGAGCCGGCCGATCCGTCCGATCCGGCGTATGCATGGGGCCCGCTCGATGCGCAGCTTCGCCTGATCCGGTCACACGGCCTGCAGCCGATCGTGTACATCGCGGCCGCCCCGGCCTGGGCGATGCGCAAGATCGCCGGCTTCTCCCGACCCGATCCTGCTCGGTACGCCGCATTCGCGCAGGCGGCGGTGCAGCGGTACTCGGGCCGGGTGCGCGGCCTGCCGCGGGTTCGCTACTGGCAGGCGTGGAACGAGCCGAACAAGGTCTCGAGCCCCGGGCTCAAGCCCGGCGCCGAGGACTGGTACCGGACGCTCGTCAACGCGTTCGCCGCGCGCGTCCACCGCGTGCCCGGGAACGCCGTCATCGCCGGCGGCCTCTCGCCGTTCGGGATCTCGACGGCAGTCGCTCCGCTCACGTTCATGCGGGACCTGCTCTGCGTCTCGCCGGGCCCGAGCCCGGTTTCGACGTGCTCGGCGACCACCCACTTCGACATCTGGTCGGTCGACCCGTACACCGCCGGCGGGCCGTCGCATCTGACCGCAGGAGTCAACGACATCTCCGTCGCCGAACTGCCCGAGATGAAGGCCGTGCTCGACGCTGCGACCCGCCTCGGGCACGTCGCCGCCAAACAGCCCGTGCGCTTCTGGGTGACCGAGTTCGCCTGGGACAGCAACCCGCCGGATCCGGGCGGCGTCCCGGTCGCGCTCGAAGGCAGGTGGGTCGCGGACGCGCTGCACCGGATGTGGCTCTCGGGCGTGAGCCTCGTCACCTGGTTCACCCTGCGTGACCAGCCGCTCGCGACGAGCGCGTACCAGTCGGGCCTCTACTTCGAGGGCTCGTCGTTTGCACGCGACCGTCCGAAACCCGCGCTCACCGCCTTCCGGTTCCCGTTCGTCGCCTATCCCGACGGCACGACGATCTCGGTCTGGGGACGCACCCCGACGAGCCACGGCGGCCGGGTCGAGATCGAGCAGCAGAGCGGCTCTGGCTGGCGCAACGTCGCCGCGCTCGACGCCGACCGGGCGGGCATCTTCTCGGCCGAGATCACCTCGAACGGTCGCGGCCCGTTGCGGGCGGTGTTCCCCTCGGCGAATGCGACCTCGCTCGCGTTCTCGCTGGTGAGCCCGCCGGATCAGCCCTACCAGCCGTTCGGCGCCCCGCTGTCTGCCTCCTCGGGCTCACCGTCCACGAGCGCGGCCGTCAGCCAGTACGTCGAGGGGCCGCCGACCGCGGGCGGAGGCGCAGGCGTCGGCGTGCGTGCCGTCCTTCCTGCCGGCGCGCCGACCAGCCCGGCCGTCCCGGGCTCGGCCCTCGGTGCGGTCGTCGACGCGGTCCGGCACGGTGATCCCGCTCGCGCCGCTGCGGTCGGGGCCGCGCTCCTCGTGGCGACGATCGCTCTCGTGCTCGTGGGAATCAGGCGAAGGCGCCCGGAGCACGCGCCGCCCGGAGGAGGGCTGCAGCCCGGCCCGCCGATCTAGATGGTTTCGGCACGACCACGAGTCGAGAGCGCACCGGCCGACCGGCGATCTGTCCGCCTTGCCGCACTCTCGACCACCGCGGTGGTCGCCGTGGTCGCCTTCTGCATCGCCTATGACGACGGCGGCTACTCCCTCGCAAGCCGCAGCACGATCGCCGTCGTCGTCTGGTGGACGATCCTCGTCGGAGTCGTCGTCGGCGCGTGGCCGCTGGAACGCTCGCAACGCTCGGCCGTCATCCCGGGGCTCCTGCTGGCCGCGCTCGCGGTCTGGGCGCTCGTCTCGGCGACGTGGAACGCCAGTACCGAGGATGCGGTCGTCGAGTTCGATCGCACGGCGCTCTACCTCGGCATCTACGTCCTCGTGGTCCTCGCCGCCAGGCCCGACCGGCTCGAGCGCTGGCTCGACGGCCTGACGATCGCGATCGTCGCCACGGCCGCCGTCGCCCTGACGAGCCGGCTCTTCCCCGGGTCGTTTCCCGGCCGCGGCGTGCCGTCGTTCCTGCCGTCGGCGAGCACGCGGCTCAGCTTCCCTGTCGGCTACTGGAACGGTCTCGGGATCCTGGTCGGGCTCGGCTTCCCGCTGCTCGTCTACTCGGCGCTCGCGGGCGGCCGCACCCGGCGGATGGTCTCCGTCGGCGTGCTCCCGGCGCTCGGTGCCGTGCTGTATCTCACCTCGTCGCGCGGCGCGGTGGTCGCGACCGGCGCCGGAACGATCGTGGTCGTCGCAGCGCACAGGCGGAGGCTCGCCGCGCTCGGAGCGGCGGCGGCCGGCGCGATCGGCGCCGCCGCCGCGGCCGGCGCTCTCGCGACACGCCACGCGGTCGTCGACGGGCCGCTGACATCGGCGGCGGCCCGCACCGAGGGCCGCCAGGGCGCCCTAGCCATCCTCACGATCTGCGTCGCGACGGGGCTCCTCTTCGAGACGCTGGCCGTTCGCGCCGAGCGCCTGCCTCCCCCGGGCCGGGCGGCACGCCGGGTGCTCCTGGCGGCGCTCGTGCTCCTTGCCCTTGCCGGCGCAGCCTTCGCGGCCCGCTCGTTCCGGGACTTCACGAGGCTCCCGGCGATCGCCCCGGGCACCTCGAGCGGTACGGTCGGCCAGCACCTGCTGAGCGGCAGCGGCAGCGGCCGCTGGCAGTTCTGGAGCGCCGCGCTCGACGAGTTCCGCAGCTCGCCGCTCCACGGCGGCGGCAGCGGCTCGTTCGAGGCCTGGTGGGCTCGACACGGCTCGTTCCGCTACTTCGTCAAGGACGCGCACTCCCTGTTCATCCAGACGCTTGCCGAGCTCGGGATCGTGGGGCTTCTGCTTCTCGTCGGGATGCTCGGCACTGCGCTCGTGACGGCGACGCGCAGGCTGCTCCGCGCGGGCGGCCGCGAGCGCTCGGCGATCGCCGCGTTGCTCGGAGCCTTCACCGTCTACCTGCTCGGTGCGGCGGTCGACTGGATGTGGGAGCTCACGATCGTCACCGCCACGGGCATCGCCGTGCTCGCCCTGCTCACCGGGGGAGCGACCGCCCCGCCCGGCGCCCGGTCGACGCGGCGGGCGCGCGGGACGGCAGGGCGCCGGCGCGGCGTCGCCGCCGGTCTCGGGATCGCGGCGTGCGCCGTTCTCGCGGCCGAGCTGATCGTCCTCCTGGCCGACATCGAGCTCGGCCGGAGTCAGGCCGACGCTCGCGCCGGCAACCTCGGCGCCGCTCGTGCAGGTGCACTCGCGGCGAGCAAGATCGAGCCCTGGGCGGCGTCGCCCTACCTCCAGCTCGCGCTCGTCGAGGAGAGCCGCGGCAACCTTGCCGCCGCGCGGCGGGCGATCGGCCGGTCGATCGCCCGCGACCCCGACGACTGGCGCCTCTGGTTTGTGGAGGCCCGGATCGACGACGGCCTCGGCCGCGACCGAAGCGGCGCCGCCGGCCTCGCCCGCGCGAGGGTGCTCAATCCCCGCTCGCTGCTCCTGGTGCCGACGCCCGCCTCCTGACCGCGCCGGCCCGCTGCTGCCGTGCCTGCCGCGGCTTCGTTCAGCCGGCGCGGATCGCGAAGTGCGCAGCGAATGCCGAGGACTGACGGCGGGCCGTGACCGTGTAGCCGCCCGGCACACCAGGGTTGCCGAGCCCGGCTCGGCGACCGAACGCGATCGTCAGCCGGCCGGGGCCGATCACGTCGCACATCACCTGCGGCCGCGGCGGCAGCGCGACCCGCAGCGAGCTCCCGGCGGCCACAGCAGCCGTCGCCGCGCGGCCGTTGACGAGCACCGCACCCGCAGGCAGCGCAGCGGGGATGTGCTCCCTCGCCGGGAGCCGGACGACGACGGGGCCGGGGCCCGGATATCCGCACTGCATCTCGTACCTGAGCGTCAGCATGACTGCGACCGGGCGCGCCCCGGGCCGGCTCGTCGAGAGCGCGACGCTCATCGAGCTCGGGAGCAACGGCGCCGCCGGGGCTCCGGCGACGAGCATTGCCGCCGGCACGATCACGCCCAACATCCTCGCCGTCATCGCAGCTAGACGCCGATCACCCTCGGCCGCGCGAAGCCGGACGCGTGCGGAGATCCTGCTCGGTAGCGCCGAGCTCCGCGTGGTGCGCGTCAAGTTCGTGCTCCGCGTTGCCGACAGGTACCTGCGTGGCCCTCTCGCAATCGACAGCGCAAACTGGCCGCGACCTCCCCGGATCGAGCGAGAGGGGCAAGCTCACGAGTCGTCGGCAACTCGGGCAAGCCTCTCGCGGCCGGCCGGCGGGCGTTCGTCACGCGATCCGGCGCGCAACGCGCCAGATCGCGAAGAGCACCTTGCCGGCAATCGGCAGCAGGCCGATGACGACGACCGTCCAGGCGATGACCTCGGTTCCGTTCATCGCCGCGAACGCTAGCCGCCGCCAGGGCTGCACGGTCAGCCGGTGTCAGCGCCGCAGAACCCGAATTTTGCGCCGTCCGGTTTCTGTGTTAGGTTGCCCGCCGAGTTCTTGGCGTGAGATTGCGCCTCGTCAGCGTGCTCCGGTTGAGAACTCATTGACGGAGGGCAGGGACCAAATTGCTGCCGCTTGCGAGCCCCGTCGTGCGGGCCTGGCGGCAGGACCGGAGGGAGGATCATGGTGAACGGTGATCAGCAGAGAGAAGCGAGCCGGTTCGGTCGCTTTGTCGTTCGGTTGCTTGGCCTGGCCTTTGTCCTCGTCTGTGTCGCCAGTCAGGCAGCGCCTGCGCTCCCCGCGGCGACCGACTCGACCCCGCCGTCGGCCCCGACGACCATCCTGGTGTCGGGGGTGAGCCAGACCGGCTTCGGCGTCGGCTGGCTGGGCGCGAGCGACAACGTCGGAGTCGTCGGGTACGACCTGTTCCTGAACGGCGTCCGGGATCGGACGACGACGGCGAGCAGCGCTTCCTTCTCGGGCCTGACCTGCTCGACCACCTACCAGTTCGGGGTCGATGCCTACGACCAGGCCGGCAATCACTCGCCGGTGAACACCGTCAGCGTGACCACCTCGGCGTGTCCCGGTGGCGGTGACACGACCGCGCCGTCGGCGCCGACGAGCGTGTTTGTCTCGGGCGTGACGCAGACCGGCTTCGGCGTCGGCTGGCTGGGCGCGAGCGACAACGTCGGTGTGGTCGGCTACGACCTGTTCCTGAACGGCGTCCGCGATCGGACGACGACGGCGAGCAGCGCTTCCTTCTCGGGCCTGACCTGCTCGACCACCTACCAGTTCGGCGTCGATGCCTACGACCAGGCCGGCAATCACTCGCCGGTGAACACCGTCAGCGTGACCACCTCGGCCTGTCCAGGCGGCGCCGACACGACCGCGCCGTCGGCGCCGCCGACCATCCTGGTGTCGGGAGTGACGCAGACCGGCTTCGGCGTCGGCTGGCTGGGCGCGACCGACAACGTCGGAGTCGTCGGGTACGACCTGTTCCTGAACGGCGTCCGCAATCGGACGACGACGGCGAGCAGCGCTTCCTTCTCGGGCCTGACCTGCTCGACCACCTACCAGTTCGGCGTCGATGCCTACGACCAGGCCGGCAATCACTCACCGGTGAACACCGTCAGCGTGACCACCTCGGCGTGTTCGGGCGGCACGACCACGACCACGACCACCACCACGACCGCCGACCACGACACCTTCCAACCCGCCGCCTTCCAACCCGCCGCCGGCATCCGGTTCGATCTATTGGGGAGCCTATGTCGGCGCCTCCGACACCTACTCCTACCTCTACGGCGGTGTCTGGAGCAATCCACCCTGGTGTGACGCCGGAACGCAGTGCGGCCTGACCAAGTTCGCACAGAACGCCGGCAAGAATCCCTCGATCGAGCATTACGGGCAGCCCGCCCCCTGGGACTCTCCTTTCGATGCCGGTGCAATGAACCTGGTCGAGAGCAGAGGCGACATTCCGGCAATCGACATGACCACGTCGGATGTCACCGACGCCTCGATCGCGAACGGCACCTACGACAGCCAGATCACCGCGTGGGCCCAAGCTGCGAAGTCGTTCGGACATCCCTTCTTCCTGCTTCTCGACGAGGAGATGAACGGCACCTGGTACGGCTATTCGCCCGGCCAGAACGGCAACACAGCTGCGGATTTCGTCGCCGCCTGGCGCCACATGCACGACATCTTCACCAGCGTCGGCGCCACCAACGTCACCTGGGTCTGGTGTCCAAACATCATCAACCCCGAAGGCGGCGGCACGCCGTATAACCAGGTTTACCCGGGCGACGCCTACGTCGACTGGACCGGCCTCAACGGTTACAACTGGGGCATCCCGAATCCGGGAGACTGGCAGAGCTTCACCACCGTCTTCGGCCCGAGCTACAACGCGCTTCTCCAGCTCGCGCCGAGCAAGCCGATCATGATCGGCGAGACCGCCTCAGCCGAAGAGGGAGGTAACAAGGCAGCCTGGATCACCGACGCGCTGTCGGTTCAGCTGCCGCAGAACTTCCCGCAGATCAAGGCACTCCTCTGGTTCGAGTGGCGCACCTTTGAAAAGGGGGCCTACCGTAGCTGGGAGATCGAATCCTCCGCTGCCTCGCAGCAGTCATTTGCAACTGCGATCGGCTCGTCCTACTACGCACCCGGGGGAGCTTCGGCAACCTGCCGCTCCTGAGCAAGATCAAGCCTTTGCCGTAAGTCGCGAAAGCCTCTGCGAGCCGGAGCAGAGGCCTACCCGGCCGGGGTTCGCTACCGACGAGGCGCGCTCGTCGGTAGCGAACCCCGTGGCCCAACCGGGCGTTGCCGCGTCAGCTGGAAGATCGCCGCCGGGGTAGCGACCGAAGGCCGCGAGGCTCGGTTGGGGAGTGCGGAAAACAAGCGGCGGCACGAGCTGGAAGCTATTCGGTGCTCTCTGGCCCTACCCGCCGGCAGCTGCGAGCCACGCTTTCGTTCCGGCATAGCCGAAGGCCACGCCTACACCGAGTATGACGCCGAGCATAGCCACGCCTTGCGCGGCCTTCCTGGCCAGAATCATGAAACACCCCCCTACGTTGGCCTGCCGCGCCGAGCGCTCCCAGCCTGGCAAACAAGGCAGGTTGGCAGCCAATGCAGATTGGCAGCCAGACCCGGCGCCTACCTAAGAACTTTGTTAGAGCGATCCCTGTTCAGCACGCAGTTCCTTACCTGACACGCTCGCCCAGGCGTCATGATCGGCTAGTTGAACCTCGGCGTTCCCTTTCGCTGTCTTGCGCGCTTCGGCGGCCGGCGCTCGCTCTCCTCGAGTGCCTTGCCGGCGCCGCGTGCGACGGTGGTCAGCGGTTCGTCTTCGATCGTGACGCGAAGTCCGGTTTCGCGCCGGATGAGCGTGTCGAGGCCGCGCAGGAGCGCTCCGCCGCCGACGAGCATGATGCCCCGATCTGCGATGTCCGCGGAGAGCTCCGGCGGTGTTCGTTCGAGCAGGTCGGTGATTGCGTCGACGATCTGCGCCAGCGGCCGCTCGAGTGCGCTCCGGACCCGCTCGGCGTCGAAGCTGGCGCGTCGCAGCAGCCCGGTGCCGAGATCGCGTCCGGCAACCTCGCTCGAGACAACGGTCGCGAGGCCGGCGATCGCGGTGCCGATTTCGATCTTCAGCTGCTCGGCCTGCTCCTGGCCGATCAGAAGCTGCTCGTCCTGCTGAACGGCGCGGACGATCGCATCGTCCAACTCGTAGCCGCCGACACGGATCGAGTGGGCAACGACGAGACCGCCGAGTGCCGTGACCGCGATCTCGGTGGTGCCGCCGCCGATGTCGACGATCAGCGACCCGACCGACTCGCCGACCGGCAGGCCGGCGCCGATCGCGGCCGCGAGCGGCTCGTCGATCAACGACGCGTGCGCCGCGCCGGCGGCGAGCGTTGCCTGCTCGACGGCGCTCCGCTCGACCGGCGTGATCCCGCTCGGAACGCAAACCATCACGTGAGTGCGCATGTGCGGCCCGCCGAGGACGCGACGGACGAAGTGGCGCAGCATCTGCTCGGTCGTCTCGAAATCGGCAATCACCCCGTGTCTGAGCGGCCGTGTCGCCTTGATGTGCGCGGGCGTGCGCCCGATCATCTGGCGCGCTTGAGCACCGACAGCTTGGACCTCGCCGGTGCGTTCGTCGATCGCCACCACCGACGGTTCGAACAAGACGATTCCCTCGCCACGTTGGAAGACGACCGTGTTCGCGGTGCCGAGATCGACCGCGAGCTGCCGGGCCGACAAGGACCGTCCGAGCCTCAACGAAGACGCCCAGCCTCAGTCATCACGCCAACCCCCAGTCGTCGGACTCCGACGCCAACCCGTGTGAACCAGCAGCAACGACAAGCCGCCCGGCGGGGACCGACCGTCGTCGTCGGCGGCCGGTCTCCTAGGCTTGGTCCTCGATCGTGAGCGCGCCCCGCTTCTGATCGGCGCTCGTGTCCACAACCCTGGCACCGAGAAGCGGCGCTGCTGCCGTCTCGACGAAGATCCGGGCTCCCTCTTTCTCGATCGTTTCATCCCCTTCGGCGGAGAGCGGGACGACGCTGACCCGGGAACTCTGCATCGTCCCGTCACGCGGAGCCGTCACGGGCAGCCCACCGGTGTCCGCGTCCTCCTCCGAGGCGGAGACGATGTTCTCACGGCCTCAGCCGCGCTGTCGGCGAGCGCGAGCAACGCCCTCAACCCCTTTCTGGTTGCTTCCGGTCGAACGGCTCAGGTTAGACCATCTTCGTGCCCACGCGCGATCGCGCTGAGCGGTCGGCCGCTGCGCGACGACGCCGCAACAACCGCATTGGCGCGACGAGCAGGACGACGAACGCCACCGCCGCGATGTGGAGCCAACCTGACCTCTCCCCGAAGCCCCCCGTACCGCGTAGCATCAGGGCGATGGAAGGCCCTCCGCCCGTGTGGACTGTGCGAGCCGAAGGCCACGAGCTCGACGGGTTCTGCACCTACGCCGGGGACCTCCCCGAACCGGGCGACGTCATCGACGTCCGGCAGAACATCACGGGCAAGATATTCAGGGCCCGCGTCACGCGCGTAGCTCCGGACGGTCCCGACCGCCACATCCAAGCGGCCGAGATCACGCCGTAGCCGCACGCTCGGAGTCGATGATCAGCGCGCGAAAGTGCCCGAGGCGTCCGCGGCGTGCCTTCATCGCCCCTGCTCACGCGTAGGAGATGTCGGAGAGCGTCACCGGGCGACCTCGCGGCCGAACTGCGACACGAGCGGGCTCGGCCCTGGTCGAGAAAATAAGGTGTCGCTGGTGACAGATTCGCTGCGTCAGAGCGGGCGGCCCGATCTCCCGGGGATCGAGGCTGACATGCGCGAACGTCGAACGTTCAGCCTGCTCGGCGTGGTATTGGCGCTGGCGGCTGCATCTGCGCTCTGCGTCTCCCTCGTGGAGTTCCGAAGTCGGTACAGACACGATGCGTTCTATCGCTTTCTCGACTGGAATCTCTTCCTGGCGTGGATTCCGGTCGTCTTCGCGGTTGCGGCCTACGAGTGCGCGCGTCGCGGGTTTGGTCTGATTGCAACGGCCCTCGGGGTGCTCTGGCTTCTGTTCTTTCCGAATGCGCCGTACATGCTTACCGACTTCATTCACCTTCACGAGTCCCCGACGACGCCGCTCTGGTACGACGGCCTGATGCTCTCGGCGTTCGCCTGGACTGCCCTGTCGCTCGGGTTCTTCTCGCTGTACCTGATGCAGTCGCTCTTGCGACGCGCGGGAGGACCTCTTGCGAGCTGGCTCGGCGTCGTGGCCGTGCTCGCGCTCGGAAGCCTCGGTGTCTACATCGGTCGCTTCATCGGCTTCAACAGCTGGGACGCCTTGCTGCATCCGTTCAGGGTCGCCCACGTGATCGACACGCAGCTCGAGAACCCGCTCCATCATCCACGTCTCTTCGCGTCGCTCGTGGTGCTCACGAGCTTCCTGACCGTTGCCTACGCGGTCTTCTACTGCCTCGCGGGCCTGCGGCCTCAGA
This sequence comes from uncultured Actinomycetota bacterium, assembly GCA_963743675.1. Taxonomy (GTDB): domain Bacteria; phylum Actinomycetota; class Thermoleophilia; order Gaiellales; family Gaiellaceae; genus PALSA-600. Next base: position 168,705 of record CAVURE010000016.1, on the reverse strand, counting down.
GCAATCCCGAGTAGCTGAAGGCCGCCGACGTCGGGCGAGGTTCCAGCGGCGTCGTGAGCGCAGCCGTGTGATTTTTACGTCGGGAACACAACCCGAAAACGGACGGATGACCGCCGGGGTCTAGATCTCATCGTGATGCCTGAGACCAGGCGACCACGCGATGAGGAGGGACCGATGAGGACGATCTTCGAGCGGGTGCGGATGAGTCGTTTTTCGCGCCCGCGGATATGGTCGCTGGCCGTGGCGGCCGTCGCGCTCGGCGCGGTTGGTGTCGCGCTTGCAGACCCCGGCCCCGCCAGCGTGAGCTCCGTTTCGGCGACCTTCACCGCCGCGCCGGTCGGGACACCGAACGTCGAGACCTGTACGGCAGCCAACGGAAACGTCTACCAGTTCACAACCGCCACCTACAGCGGCAACGCGTCGGGCACCGACCCGAATCTGACGGGCACCATCCGCCTCGACGTCAGGAGCGTTTACGACACGACGACGAACCTCGGCTGGTTGCGGGCGAACGTCCAGATCGAGAGCTCCACCGCCGGGGACCACGCTGACGGCCACCTGACTGCCGTCAACGTCGCCGGGAATCTCCAGGGCTTCGTGAGCGGCCACGAGGGAGCCCGGGGCGGGAGACTGCTCGCGAACATCTCAGCGTCGTTCACGAGCAGTGGCGGTTTCGGCTCGGGCGAGCTCGGCGCCGGCACGGCGACGAACACGGCGATCGCGACGAGCGGTAACTGCATGCCCCCGGGGCCGCCGCACCCCGCGCCGCCGCACCCGGTCCCGCCGCACCCTGTCACGCCGCATGGTGTTCCGCCGCACCTCCTCCTGCCGCACCCGAACCCGCCTTCCCCGGTCGTCGGCCCCAAGCACGACCACGGCCACGACCATCACTGAGCCTCCCGAGAGGGGATGTCAGGCCGGAAGGAAGGGCGCTCCTCCGACGGGCGCCCTCCCTTCTGGCCTCGTCGCCCAATGCCCTGGGTGACCGCCGTCATCGACGTGTGCGGACCGCTCGGGTTAGCCGCGCCCATGTGGCCAAGGATGAGAAGGGCCGGTTCCTGAGCGGGGCCTTCTCAGGGCGTTGAGGAGAAGCGGATGATGGGACTCGAACCCACGACCTTCTGCATGGCAAGCAGACGCTCTAGCCAACTGAGCTACATCCGCGTAGTGGTCAAGCTTAGCCGTTCTCCGGCTCGGAGGGATCGCTTGGGACACCCTCGGCGAGCCGCGACGGCCACCGCTCGTTCGCGGCGGAGAAACCCCACACGGCCGGCCGGACCCGTCGTGAGGACGATGCCTCGTGTGGCTACCGCAGGCCTTCCACCTGGTTGCGGCGCGGTCAAGCGAGCATAATCACCTCTTCCCGGTCGCAGAGCCGGCAGGCTGCGCCGGCGACGACCGGCAGACCGAGCACCGTTCCGATCTCGAGGAGGAGCAATGACAAGTCTGACCGAACTGACGCGAGATCAACTCGCGAAGCTTCCGTCGACCTACTTCAAGGCGGTCGACGACAAGGACGTGGACGCCGTGCTCGAGCATTTCGCGCCCGCTGCGACGCTCACCGTCCAGACCGACAACGTCACCTTCACCGGCAGCGACGAGATCCGGCGCATGTTCACGGACTTCATGGACGGCTCGGTATCGATCTTCCACGAGATCAAGAACATCGTCGTCGAGCCGGAGCTCCGGAAGATCGCGACGGAGCAGAGCTACATCGGGGAGCTCGTCGACGGCTCGAAGAACGACATGCACAACTGCAACTTCTTCGACGTCGACTCCGACGGCCGCTTTGAGCGCGTGATCATCTGGATGGCTGGGACGAACCCGCTGAAGTAACCGTCGGCGCCGGGACGGCTAGGCGGCTGTCGAGGGCGTCGTTAACGAGGCGGTCGGCGAGCTCGTTCTGGTCGCGGGTGACGTGCGTGTAGGTCACCCGGGCGAGCATGCGGGCGAGGCCGGCCGCCTCGACCGACGAGCGCGCGCAGGGCCTCGTTCTTGACGCGGTACTCGCCGCGCATCTGCTTGACCATCAGCTCGGAGTCCGACCTGACCTCGAGATCGCTCACGTCGAGCTCGACCGCCCGGGTGAGGCCGGCGACGAGGCCGCGGTACTCCGCAACATTGTTCGTCGCCGTCCCGATCGCGACACCCTCGGCGGCGAGGAGCTCGCCGTCCGCCTCCTCGAGCACGAACCCGTAGGCGGCCGGGCCCGGGTTGCCGCGGGCACCGCCGTCGGTGTAGAGAACGGCCCTCACAGCAGCCCGTAGACGTCGAAGGCAGGCTCCTCGTACGGATGGGCAGCGCGGAGCGCGGCGATCACCGCGTCGTGGCGCTCCTCCGGGAACACCGTTTCGAGCCTGAGCTCGGGCGCGCGCTCCTCCGTCCCGACCTCGCCGACCGTCGGCTCGGCCCCCGGCAGGGGACGGAACGTCCCGACGCCCTCCGCATACCAGGAGCAGCGCTCGTAGTCGCCGATCCGCCCGGCGCCCGCCTCGAACACCGCGTCGCGGACGGCGTCCAGCGCCGCGGGCGGCACGAAGACGACCAGCTTCCGGTTCACGCGTGAGCGAGCCGAGTCATTTGCCCGACCTCAACCGACGTTGTCGATCTGCGCCCGCTGGAGCCGGCCGGAGTAGTCGACGTAGATCGACTTCCACTCGGTGAACACGTCGAGCGCCGCCTGCCCGGCCTCGCGGTGGCCGTTGCCGGTGTCCTTGGTTCCGCCGAACGGCAGGTGGACCTCGGCGCCGGTCGTGCCCGCGTTGATGTACGTGATCCCGGCCTGCAGGTCGCGCATCGCACGGAAGGCGCGGTTGACATCACGGGTGAAGATCGCCGACGAGAGGCCGTAGCGGACCGAGTTCGCCGCCTCGACCGCCTCCTCGAAGCCGCCGACCGGGATCAGCGCAGTCGTCGGGCCGAAGATCTCCTCCTGGGCGATGCGCATCCCGGCCTCGACGTCGCCGAACACGGTCGGCCGGTAGAAGAACCCTTCGCCCGAGACCGCCTCCCCGCCCGTCAGGAGCTTCGCGCCCTCCTCCTTGCCGATCTCGGTGTAGCCCGCAACCTTCTCGAGCGCGGCGCGGTTGATCAGCGGCCCGACATCGGTGGAGTCCTCCCAGCCCGGGCCGAGCCGCAGCTTCTCGGCCGCGGCGACGAGCCTGCTCTGCAGCTCGTCGTAGACGGCGCGGTGGACGATCACGCGCGAGGCGGCCGTGCAGCGCTGACCGGTCGTCCCGAAGGCCGACCAGACGATCCCCTCGACGGCGAGCTCGACATCGGCGTCCTCCATGACGATGATCGCGTTCTTGCCGCCGAGCTCGAGGTGAACGTGCTTGAGCCGGTCGGCCGCGGCCTTCGTCACCGCGACGCCCGTCTCCCGCGACCCTGTGAACGTGATCACCGGAACGTCGGGATGGCGGACGAGTGCGTCGCCTGCCTCCTCGCCGAACCCGTGGACGACGTTGACGACTCCCGCCGGCACCCCCGCCTCGGCGAGCAGCTCGACGAAGCGCGCCGCCAGCAACGGTGTGTCCTCGGCCGGCTTGAGCACCACCGTGTTGCCGCACACGAGTGCCGGGCACAGCTTCCACGACGGGATCGCGATCGGGAAGTTCCACGGCGTGATCGCACCGACGACGCCGACCGGCATGCGGACGCTCATCATGAACTTGTCCGGGAGCTCGCTCGGGGTCGTCTGACCGAAGAGCCGCCGCCCCTCGCCGGCCATGTAGTAGCTCATGTCGATCGCTTCCTGAACGTCTCCCCCGGCCTCGGCTCTGACCTTTCCCATCTCGCGGGTCATCAGGTCGGTCAGCTCCTCCTTGTGGTCGCGCAGCAGCTCGGCGAGCCGGAAGATGATCGCCCCACGCCGGGGAGCGGGCACGAGGCGCCAGTCCTCGAACGCCGCCTTCGCCGCCGAGACCGCACGGTCGACGTCGGCCGCGCCGGAGCGCGGGAAGACGGCAAGCGTCTCGCCCGTAGCCGGCACGAACGACTCGAAGGTCTCGCCGCCCTCGGCGGGCACCCACTCGCCCCCGATGAAGTTGTCGAGCTGCTGCGCCGCGGCCATGCCGCCGATCTTAGAGGCGAACCGGCCGGCTCAGGGATCCGGAACGTCCGTGGAGGCGAACGTGCCGGTCACGCGCGGACGGCGGCGGTCGCGTAGCTGGCGCTGTTCGAGAACCGCCTTCTCGGCCCGGCCGGGGCTTCGCCGGTCGGGCCCCTGTCGCCGGTCGACGATCACGGTCACCGCCGGGTTGTCGGCGTAGTACTCGACGAGGCGGTCGTAGAGCTCCGACTCGAGCTCCCGCGGCACGACGCAGTAGATCATGGGCCTCAGTCTACGGCGAGTTCGGGCAAGACCCTTCGGGAGCTGCGGCGGCTCAGACCCGGGCGATGTCGGGGACGACGCGCCCGTCCTCGACCATGTTCGCGTTCCACTCCGTGAAGGACGCCTCGAGCTCGTCGGGCTCGTGACCGCGCTCGGCGAGCCGTACGGGCTGGGAGGTGTCGGGCGTGACGCGGTACTGGTACCAGGAGATGTCCCAGGCGACCGTGATCACGATGTCCTGGTTCACCCCCGACAGCGGCACGATCGACACGTGCGGCGTTCCGAGGCTCTTGGCGATGCCTCCGACCGTGCGGCGGAACTGGGAGGCGTTGAAGTGATCCGCCGCCTCGACGATGGCGAGCTCGGACTCGGAGAGCCGGCGCAGGATCGGCTCGCTGACGACGGGCTCCTGTGCCGGAGGCCGCGAGCCGAGCAGCGAGGAGAGCGAGAAGCGGCTTGCCCGCCGCCGCTCTTGCGGAATCGTCGGCGTCGTCGGCGACCCTTCCTTGATCCAGCCGTACTCCGCAGCCGTCTCATGGCAGAGCGGGCAGACCTCCAGGTAGCTCCCGCCGCCGTTCGGCGAGAAGCGAACCGTACGCTCCCCCATCAGCAGAGTGCGCTCGCAGACCGCGCACTGCCTTGCCGCGCTGACCTTGGTCACCCTCACCGTGCGAGGGTAGCTGTTCCTCACCCCTCGAAGCGAGAAAACCCCTGCAAGGACGGCGCCTAGGCAGGCACCGCCTCCTTCTCCTTCTTGGCCGTCTCGATCAGCTTCTGCGCAATCTGGGTCGGGACCTCCTCGTAACGAAGGAACTCCATGTGGTAGTCGCCCCGGCCGCCCGTCATCGAGGTGAGCGACTGCGAGTAGGTCAGCACCTCGGCCATCGGCACCTCGGCCTTGATCATCGTCATGCCGCCGACGGGCTCCATGCCGTGCAACCGGCCGCGGCGAGAGTTGAGGTCGCCGTTGACCGCACCGACCGCATCGTCTGGAACCGTGACCTCGAGTGCCATGATCGGCTCGAGCAGCGTCGGCTGCGCCTTCTCATAGGCGGACTTGAAGGCCATCGACCCCGCCACCTTGAACGCCATCTCCGACGAGTCGACCGAGTGGTAGGAGCCGTCGACGAGCCGTACCCTGACGCCCTGGATCGGCGCGCCCGCGAGCTCGCCCGCCGCCATCGTCTCCTGGATGCCCTTGTCGACCGCAGGCCGGAAGCCCTGCGGGATCACGCCGCCGACGATCTGGTCGACGAACTCGTAGCCGACGTGGCCCTCGAGCGGCTCGATCACGATATGGCAGTCGCCGAACTGGCCCCGGCCGCCCGTCTGCTTCTTGTACCGGCCCTGCGCCCGCGCCTCCGACCTGATCGTCTCGACGTAGGGGACGCGGGGCTGGTGCAGCTCGACCTCGACGCCGAAGCGGCCCTTCAACCGGGCCACGGCAACCTCGACGTGCACCTGGCTCATCCCGGAGAGAAGCTGCTCGCCCGTCTGCGGGTCGCGGCGAAGCTGGAGCGTCGGGTCCTCCTCGTGCAGCCGGCGAAGCGCCTGAGCGACCTTGTCCTCGTCCCCCTTCGTCTTGGGGGTGACGGCGAAGCTCATCACCGGCTCGGGAAAATCGAGCCGGGGGCCTTCGATGTCACGCTCATGGTCGGCGAGCAGGTCACCCGTCTGGACGTCCTTGAGCTTGGCGACGGCGCCGATGTCGCCCTCGACGAACTCGTCCGCCTTCTCGTGCTCCTTCCCCTGCAGCACCATCAGTCCGCCGAGGCGCTCCTTGGCCTTGTCGCGCAGGTTCACGAGCGTCGCGTCGGCGGCGATGCTGCCGCCGTAGACGCGGAAGGCGTTGATCCTGCCGGCGAACGGATCGGCGACCGTCTTGAAGACGAACGCGGCCGTCCCGCCGCCGGCGTCGATGCCCGTCGTGCCCTTGCGGACCGGCGACGGCACACCTTCGACCAGGAGATCGAGCAGCGCATGCGTTCCGAGGTTCTTCGTCGCGACGCCGCAGGCGACGGGGTACAGCTGGTCGTCGGTCACGGCGCTCTTGAGCGCCGCGGCGACCGCCACCGGGTCGAGCTCCTCGCCGCCGAGGTAGCGCTCCATCAGCGCATCGTCGGTCTCGACGACCGCGTCGAGCAGCTTCTCGCGGTACTCGGCCACCACCCCGGCCATCGAGTCCGGAACCGGGACCGGGTCGCCCTCGCGGGCTCCGCCCGGATCCAGGTACGCACAGTTGTGGAGCAGGTCGACGATCCCCGACAGCTCATGCTCGGTCCCGATCGGCAGCTCGATCGCCACACAGCGATCGGAGAGCTGTTCCTGGACCGCGGCGAGCGTCCGGTAGAAGTCGGCGCGCTCGCGGTCGAGCATGTTGACGAAGACGACCCGCGAGAGCCCGAGCGCGTCGGAGCGGGCCCACGACCGGGCGGTGTTCACCTCGACGCCCATCACGCCGGAGACGACGACGAGGGCGCCTTCCACGACATGGAGACTCGCAATCGTGTCTGCCTGGAAGCCGGAATCGCCCGGCGTGTCGATCAGGTTGATCTTGCGCCCCTGCCACTCGAGGTGGGCGAGCGAGGCGGCGAGCGACATCTGGCGCTTCTGCTCGTCCTCGTCCCAGTCGGCGACCGTCGTGCCCCCCTCGACGGTGCCGAGACGGTTGACGGCGCCCGCCTGGAACAGCATCGACTCCACCAGTGAGGTCTTGCCCGTCCCGCGGTGGCCGACGACGGCGACGTTGCGGATCTTCCCGGGCTCCTGAGACATTCCTCACTCCTCTCGGACGGCGGTCACGGAATCGACGCCAATCCTAAACCCATGGGCTAGGCAGGCAGTGTCGCCCCGTGCAGGCGCGAGCGGAGGCGGAGGATCGCCTTGGTGTGGAGCTGGGAGACGCGCGACTCGGTGACGCCGAGCACCTCCCCGATCTCGCGCAAGGTCAGCTCCTCGTAGTAGTAGAGGGTGACCACGAGCTTCTCGCGCTCCGGCAGCCGGGAGATCGCCTCGGCGAGCGCCTCGCGCATCTCGGTCTCGTCGAGCGCGTCCGCCGGCCGGATGCTCTCCGGATCCTCGATCGTGTCGAGGAGCGACACCTGGTCGCCCTCGCCCGAGGTCGACCAGAGCTCGTCGAGTGCCGCGATCGAGGTGCGCGAGATGTCGACGAGCGACTCCTCGAGCTCATCGGTCGTGATGCCGACCCTGCCGGCGATCTCCTCGTCGGTCGGCGCACGGCCGAGCGAGGCCTCGAGCCCCCGGATCGCCCGCTCGATCTCGCGCGCCCGCGAACGCACCGAGCGCGGCACCCAGTCGAGCGTCCGCAGTTCGTCGATGATCGAGCCGCGGATGCGAGCGATCGCGTAGGTCTCGAACTTGATGTCGCGCTCCGGGTCGTACCGGTCGATCGCGCTCATCAGCCCGAGCAGGCCGTACGAGACGAGGTCGGCCTCCTCGACGTGGGCGGGCAGTCCCGAGCCGAGCCGCCCCGCCACGTACTTGACGAGCGGCGCGTAGTTGACGATGAGCCGGTCGCGCAGCGCCTTGTCGTGCGTGCGGCGGTACTCGAGCCAAAGACTCCGGCTGTCGGATTCCCCTGCCATCGGGGAGAGGATACGAGCTATCGGCGCATTCTCCTCAGTGCTTGGTATGCAAACGACCCCATCCAGACCCCGATCCCGACCGCTGCGACCGCGATCACCCACTGTCCATGGGTCGCGCTCGAGACCGCGATGACGGCGAAAGCGGCGGTCAGAACGCCGAACAGGAGCGGCATCGACATCCGGCCCACCCCCAGATCATGCCCGAGTCGCACCGATAGAATCCGTTCTCGCAACCGAGGGGCGTAGCTCAATTGGTAGAGCACCGGTCTCCAAAACCGGGGGTTGCAGGTTCAAGTCCTGTCGCCCCTGCTCGGTCGTCGGGGAAACCGTCGAGGGTTCCCCGGGAATCCAGTGCGGGCTCAGGCGATGTCGTGGACGCCGAGGCCGATCAGGCTGAAGAGCGAGGCGAAGAAGATCGAGTATCCGACCGCCGCCAGCACGACCCGCCGATGCCCGATCGGCCTCCCCCCGATCAGCCGGGCGAGCGCGACGACCGTGATCGCGTTGATCACGACGGCCGCGAGCGTGAACCAGAAGTCCGAGCCCCGCTGCACCCACCCGACCGGCTTCTTCAACGTCTTCCCCGACCGCATCTTCTCGAGCTTCTTCTCCAGCCGCTTGCCGGGCCCGGCGATCCAGTAATCCCACTGGTTGTCCACCCAGGAGCACGCCCAGATATTGATCGTCGAGATCACGACCGCCGCCGCGATCCAGACGACCAGCGAGTTGAACAGCGCCGACAGCACGACCACGGTGACGCCGAGCACGTAGGCATCGACCAGGGCGTAGACCGCGATGAACGAGCCGACCGCGGCGCCATGGTGCGACCCTCCGGTCGCCGGTCTCGTGTCCTGCCCCACGATGACGAGAACCTACCGCGGAGCGATCCCGCCTGCGTCGCCGTCGCCCACTCCACGGCGGCGGCCGGTGTCGGCGAGCCTCGCGGCTCCGCGCGCCGCTGACCGGATTCGCAGCGATCGAGGAGGTGAGGCCGGCAACGAGGCGCCCGTTCGTGCGAGCCCGGCGAGGCCGAGCGCCGTGCCCGTGCGCTTCGACTCGCTGAATCCGGATCGGCGTACACTGAACGAGCGATGACGCTGAGGCGCCCAACGCTTCTCGCCACAACCGTGCTGACGCTGGCCGTGGCCTCGCCCGCCGCAGCCGTCAGCGGCTACGGCGTTACCGGACGACTCCACGGCGCGACGCTCCCGACGCTGGCCACGACGAGGTCGAATGCGACGCACACCTGCCAGGCGGGCGCCGGTCGCGATTCGAAGGGCGCCCCGAAGAAGACAGTCTCCGGCACCGTGAAGAAGCCCGCGGTGGTCGCGTGCGAGCAGCCGCCGCGGTCGGAGGTGCTGGGGCAGGGGCTCAAGCAGGCGGGCGCAGCCGCACTCGCCACCTTCGGTTAGCGATCAGCCGGCGCTCATGCCCTGCGGCGTCGCCTGCCACGTGACCGCGAAGCCGCTCCCGCCGGCTGTCAGCGCCGAAGGCTCGGCCCCGGCGCCGCCGGCAAGCGAGGCCTGCCCGTCCGGCCCGCCGAACGCGCGGTAGGAGCGCGGAACGAGCCGCAATCCGGTGACGAGCCAGCTCGGGCTCGAGATCGTCCCCGGCACGCCGTTCCCCTTCGCGAACGAGCGGGAGAACTGGAACGGAGCGAACGCGGCAAGCGCGGTCTGACTGCAGGAGCCGTCCGCACTGCACTCGGACGGCGCCTCGGTGATCCACTCCGCCGAGGTCAGATCGGGCGAGGCGACGGTCAGGTGCCTGGTGAAGCGCCGCTGCCGCGTGCGGTCGATCACCTGGACGAGCAGGCCCGTTGCGTCGACGACGATGCTGGCGGCGACCGCGTCGCCGGGTCGAATCGTCAGCGCGTCGACGGTGACAGGGCCGGCCGGGACGAGCTCGTACCAGACGGAGTAGGTCGCCTTCCCGCTCGCGTCGCAGTCGGCCTCCGTGCCCACCTGCTCGAGCTCGGTCGAAGACAGGCTGTAGCCGCCGAGCCCGACCCAGATCGAGACCGAGGATCGCGCACCGGCCGGGCAGCTGACCTTCGGCTGCGCCCATTGGCCCGTAACGTCCGTGTACGTCATCGCGGAGCTTGCCGTGGCCGACGTCGAGCCGGGGCCGATCGCGACGTAGCCGGCCCAGTTCGCGCTCACGTCGATGCTCGCCGGCATCGCGCCGCCGGCGACCGCCGCCAGGGCCAGCGCCACCGCGGCCGCGAGCAGTGCGACCACGGGCCACGCGGTCATCGTCTGCCTCCGATTCGTCACGCCCCACGCACGTTTCGCCGGGACAGCAGCCGTGGTTTGAACCCCTCATTTCACCCCCGCAGCGGCCCCTCCCCTGCAATTGACTTTAGCGCCTCCGCCCGTCCAGGACTCGAAAATACGCCATTCCCTGTGACCTGAACCCAAACCAAGCTCTAAGAAGTTCCTAAGGTCACCCGGCCGGGCACTAGCGGGCTCGCCGCGTTCGCCGCTACTGTAGGGAGGAATGGCGTCGGTCCCCGCCCCTGTTCCAGCGAACCAGGTTCTGACCGAGTCGCATGCCGTCCTCTCGCGGGAGCTGCGGCGGCTGACGCGCGCCGCGACGTTCGTCGCGCTGATGACGGCGCCGTTCGCCTTCTACTACTTCCACCACCACGACGGCTGGAGCGTCGGCAAGTCGCTCTTCGTCACGTTTCTGGCCGTCGTCGCGTTCCGTGGGCTGACCGATGTCCTCGTGCGCCGCGTCATCCCGTGGCCGAGCCTCTTCGGCACCGACGACGCCCGCCTGCGCGAGGAGGACATCACGAACCGCCGCCGCGCCTGGACGTGGCGCTTCTTCCTGAAGCTCTGCATCATCGTCGGCGTCGCGATAACGGCCGTCTACATGATCCAGGTCTTCACCTCCCCGGCCGGCTCCAACATCACCTGGCTCGGGACCTCGACGGCGCTCTATACGCGGTTCAGCAAGATCGTCCACAACCCGACCGCGCTCGTCTACGCCTTCCAGATCTTCTTCCTGTTCATCGCGAACTTCCTGATCTTCATGGGCCCGCTCCTCCTGATGGGCATCTCCCAGATCCGCGGCTACGAGCCCGGCGACGCCGAGTGGGGCGTCAAGCTCGACCACGTCCGCGGCCAGGCCGAGGCCAAGGAGGAGATCCGGCGGGTCGTCACGCTCTGGCAGTCGGGTGAGGTCTTCGAGGGCTCCGGCGGCAAGCGCGAGCGCGGGCTGCTCTTCCTCGGCGCCCCCGGCACCGGCAAGACGATGATGGCGAAGGCGATCGCCACGGGGTTCAACTCGCCGTTCGTGTCGATCCCGGGCTCGGGCTTCGCCCAGACCTTCATCGGCATCGACGCGGTCATCGTTCGCTTCCTGGCCCGCAAGGCCAAGAAGCTCGCGAGAAAGTGGGGCGGCCAGTGCATCGTCTTCATCGACGAGATCGACGCCGTCGGGATGCGCCGCCAGTCGCTCGGCGGCGCGACAGGGCGCGCAGGGACCTACGGGAACCCACTCGACGACTACAGCCGGCCGTTCTACGGCCCGATGGGCGCGCTCAACCCGAGCGGCGACATCATCGTCGAGTCGGCGGCCTGGCGCGAGTACGTCTTCGCCCAGCGCGCCCCCGAGTCGCGCTCGCCGTATCCGCCGTTCGTCCAGAAGATCGGCAACATCGTCAACCAGGGCATGTTCCCCGGCATGGGCGGCATGGGCGGCGGACTGGCGCTCAACCAGTTGCTCGTGGTGATGGACGGCATCGACAACCCGCCGTTCTTCCGCCGCGTGATCACGAACAAGACGAACGCATTCCTCGACGCGATCTACTTCGTGCCCCGGCGTCTCGGGAAGACGATGGGACGCGTGTTCGCGCTGCTGATCGTGCTCGCCGGAGCGGTCGCGCTCGTCAACGGCATCGCGTCGGTCTCGGGGTTCAACGCGGTCGCCGCGCCGAGCTGGATCGTCTGGCGCATGATGATCGTCCTCTTCGAGATCCTCGTCATCTACATGGGGATCGAGGCTTTCCGGGCCGCCTCGAAGAACGGAACGCTCGGGCTGCGATTCCCGCGTGCCAAGCCGACCGGGGCGCAGATCTACTTCATCGGCGCGACCAACGTCCCCGTGCAGAACCTCGACCCGGCGCTGACGCGGCCGGGCCGCATGGGCCGCCACATCACCTTCCGGACGCCGACCAAGGAAGACCGCAAGGACATCTTCGACCTCTACCTCGCGAAGGTCGCGCACGACCCCGACCTCGACACCGCAGGAGCGGCGCGACGAGATCGCCCGCATCACGAGCGGCTACTCGCCGGCGATGATCGACCAGATCTGCTCGATGGCGCTCACGAACGCGCACCACGAGGGACATGCCGGTCTTCAACTGGCGCCACCTCGTCGACGCGATGACCGTGATCGAGTCGGGCACAGCGGTCAACGTGCAGTACAACGAGACCGATGCGCGCGCCGTCGCGATCCACGAGGCCGGCCACGCCGCGGCAGCGCACGTCTACGTGCCCGAGGTCGAGTCGAGCCGCCTCTCGATCAAGATGCGCGGCCGAGCCTCGGCCACCACCAGTCGTTCGAGAAGGAAGAGCGCTTCGGCGCCTTCCAGAGCCGCATGTTCGGCGAGCTGATCCACGCCGTCGGCGCGATGGCCGCCGAGCTCGTGTTCTACGGCGAGAACTCGGTCGGCGTCGGCGGCGACCTGCATGTCGACCACCTGGACTGCCGCGGGATGGTCGGCGCCGCGGGCATGTCCCCGCTCCCGCTCGACCTGAACGGCAAGACGTTCGCCGACGAGAACGAGGAGCAGACCCGCGAGCGCGTGCTCAAGCGGCTCGAGGACATCGGCGGCCGCCTGATGAACAGACCTCGGACGGCTGGCGAGTCGCTCGCCGACCCGCGCAAGCGCGCCTATGCCGCCCAGTTCATCGGCGAGGCGTTCGTCACCGCCTACAACCTGATCCTCGAGAACAAGGAGAAGGTCGAGAAGGTCGCCGACACGATCCTCGAGGAGAAGGAGATCTACGGCGACGACCTCGTCCGCCTCCTCAACGCTCAGGACTTCAAGCGGCCTCAGATCGACTGGACGGACGAGGCGGTCTGGCCGAAGTTCATGAACTGGACGAGAGATAACCGTGAGGGCAGGGGCGACAGGGACAAGGACGGCGACGACAAGGCTGCCGCGTCCCCGCCCATGTCATGACGGACGAGCCGACCCCTTCCCCCGAGGACACACCCGCGGCGCCCGAGCCCGCACCGGCACCGACCTCCCGCAGCGCGCCGTCGTCGCCGGTGCCCGCCGGGATCGTCAAGCCGACGGGCCGCTACACGGTCCGCTTCGGCATCATCTACGCGGCGCTCGGGGTCATCCTCATCGGTGCGGTCGCCGGGCTCGTCGTCCTGCTGGTCGGCTCGAGCTCGAGCAGCTCCGTCGAGGTCCTGGTCGACCTGGCAGCCCGCCAAGGGCACGACGGCGAAGATGGCGAGCGAGATCGCCGACCACGTCGCCCGCGAGTACCACCTGAACAAGAAGGGCGCCCAGCTCGTCGCCGTCGTCGCCGGTCCGCCCCAGGTGACGAGCGGGACACACAAGGTCACGATCTCGAACATCGCCGTCCGCGAAGACCCCGACAGACGACGAAGGGCATCCAGATCATCCCCTCGGGCGAGCACCTGGACCGACCAGTTCTGCGGGCTCGGCACGAGCTGCTCGATCGCCTCGGGACGGCGACCGAGACGCGCGGCCGGCTCGTGCGCCGCGAGGCGCTCGAGGTCGCGCTCTACACCTTCAAGTTCGTGCCGGCGATCCACTCGGTGGTGGCCTTCATGCCGCCGCCGCCCGGCTCGACGCAGACGACGCTGCTCTACCTCCAGAAGGACAACCTCGCGAAGGAGCTCTCGCAGCCGCTCGCGAAGACGCTGCCGCTCGTGAAGCCGCCCCTGCCCACCTCGCCGGACACGCAGGAGGCTCCGACGATCGACAAGCTGACGCTTCCCGCGGTCTACAAGTACTCGCTGCAGCAGCTTCAGGACGCAAGCGCTCTGCTCGTCCTGAACCCGTTCCAGACCTAGAGTCTCAGCGGTAGCGCGCGACGAAGCCGAGGACGCGGTTCCAGGCGTCCTCCGAGGCGTCCGCGTACTCGGCGAACTTGCGATCGAAGAAGCTGTGCGGCGCCCCGGGATACGTGACGACCTCGTGCTCGACGCCGGCCGCCGTCAGCGCAGCGTCGAACTCGGCGTTGTGCTCGGCGGTGATGTTCTGGTCGTCGCCCGCCTGCAGTGCGAGAATCGGCGCCTCGATCTCGGCCGCGCGCTGCGGTCGGGCCCGGCACGCCGTTTCGCTCGCGCGGGCATTCCGTAGAAGCCGGCGGCGCCCGCGAGGCCGTGGCCGCCGGCCGCGGCGAGCCACGAGTTCCGCCCCCCGAAGCAAAAGCCGACCGTGAACACCGACGCGACGCCCTGACGCGCAGGAAGGCGACCGCGGCAGCGATGTCTGACTGGATGCTCTCCGGCGTCGTCTGCGCCACGTGCTCCATGTAGGCGAACTCGTCGTCGCGCTTGCTCACACCGGCCGTCCGGCCGAAGTAGTCGATCGCGACCGCGGCGAGGCCGCGCTCGGCAAAGCGCAGGGCGAGCTCCTCGTAGAACCGGTAGAGCCCGCGGACGTCGGGAAGGACGACGATCCCGGCGCTCGCCGGCTCGTCGGGCGATGCGGCGAAGGCGGCGAACCTGTTCCCGTCGGCCGCCTCGAGGATCAGGTCGTCGTGCGACACGGCCGCTCCGGAGATGACGGGGACCGGCGGCAGGGAGTCGAAGTCGAAGCACATGCCCCGGTAATCTAGAGGACGAGCGTCTCGGGGAAGCCGGCTGCCCGCCTCGAAGCGCTCGAGCCGGTAGGGCGCGAGATCGAGCCCCGACTCGCCCGTCGAGGATCTCCTCCGCGATCGCCGCCGCAACCGCGGGCGACTGCATGAACCCGTGGCCCGAGAAGCCGCAGGCCGCGTAGACGCCGTCGGCGACGCGGCCGAGGATCGGATGAGCATCGGGAGTCATGTCGTAGAGCCCCGCCCAGCCGTCGGCGATGCGGCAGCCGGCGGCCGGCGGAAAGCGGCGGCAGAGCCGCTCGAGCCGGTCGGCGAACACCGACTCGTCGACGACCGCCTCGAAGCCCCAGCGCGGGCTCCGGGTCCGGCATCGCGACCACCAGCCGGTCGCCTCGGCGGCGGAAGTGGAAGCCGGTCTCCGCCTCGACCACCATCGGCAGCATCGGCGGCGGCGACGGCAACGGCCTCGGTCGCGAGCAGCTGGCGGCAGAGCGGCCGGATCGGCAGGTCGACCCCGACCCGCCTCGGCGAGCGCCGCCGACCACGGCCCGCACGCGATCACGAGCGTGTCGGCCGCGTCGAGCAGGCCCTCGGCGAGCGTGTGCTCGCGCACCTCGACCCCGAGCTCGCGGGCGCGGCGGACGAGCTCGCTGCGTCACCGCGGGGGGGTCGGCAACGCCGTCCTCGGCGCAGAAGACGGCGCCCAGGACGTCGCCCGTCTCGAGGCCGCCGCACGAACGACGGCGTCGACCCGCTCGACCGGGACGCCGAGCGAGGCCTGGAGCTCGCGCCGGGCTCTCGAGCTCGGCGAGACCCTGCTCGGTGACGGCGAGGAACAGGTAGCCGACCTGGTGGAAGAACGGCGGCCCGAGCTCGGCGAAGAAGGCGATGCTCTCCTGCGCGAGCCGTACCTCGGCGGCGGTCGAGAACTGCTGCCGCACCCCTCCCATCGCCCGCGAGGTCGAGCCGCTGCCGACCTCCCGCGATCGCAGAGCACGACCTCCGTCGCGCCGCGAAGCGCGAGCCGGTAGGCGATTCCGGCACCCATCGCTCCTGCGCCGGCTACCAGGATCACGGCAGCGCGAGCTCCTCGAGCTCGGCCGGCGTGAGCGTCCGCAGCGGCGGGCGCACGTCGGGGCGGATCGGCACGCCGCGCCGGGCCGCGACAGCCTTCGCGGCCGCCTGGAACGGAAACCGGTCGAGCTCGGCGCGCAGGCGCTCGGCCTCCGCCGAGCGCTCCGGCGTCGGCTCGCGCACGAGCCCGGCGACCACCTCCGGGAAGATGCCCGCGAGCCCCGAGACAGCACCCGCGGCGCCGGCCGCAAGGCCGCGCGCGACGAGCGACTCGGCGCCGATGAAGATGTCGAGCCCGTCGAGCAGGTACGGCTCGACCTTCTCCCAGGGCTTGTCGGAGACCTTGAGCCCGCGCAGGTTCGGTGCCCGCTGGCGCAGCCGTTCGATGACCGCGACGGGCACGGCGTAGCCGCTGCGGGCGGCGAACTCGTAGACGTAGAACGGGAGCGGGGCGCAGGCCGCCGCCGCGGCGGCGAAGTGCTCCTCGAGCGCGGGCTCGTCGAGAGGGAAGTACGGCGGCGCGATGACGGCGACCGCATCGACGCCTGCCTCGGCGGCGTGGGCCGACAGCCTGGCCGTCTCGGCCGTGGTCTGCGCGCCGCAGTGCGCTGCGACCGCGAGCCCGCCCGCGGCGGCAGCCAGCAGGAGCTCGAGCGCCCGCCGGCGTTCGGCCTCGCTGAGCAGGATCCCCTCTCCCGTCGTGCCGAGCGCGAGGATCCCGTCCACGCCGCCGCTCGGCGAGGAACGCGACGTACGGCTCGAACACGTCCTCGTCGAGGGCCGTCCCGCCGTCGCGAAGCGGCGTCAGCGCAGCGGCGAAGACACCCTGGATCATGCGCTGAGCATACGGCTAGATTGAGCTCGAAATGGGTTGGTCGGTCGTCGACATCTCGGATCTCGAGCCCGCGGGCCCGGCGGCGCGGTGCGGTTCGTGCGGCGCGCTCTCGGCGTCGAGGCCTTCGGCATCAACTGGTTCGAGCTCCCGCCGGGCGCCGAGGGTCACGAGCACGACGAGAGCGCGAGCGGCCAGGAGGAGGTCTCGGTCGTCGTCCGCGGCTCGGGCCACTGGCGCGTCGACGGTCGCGAGGTGCCGGTCAGGGCAGGGGTCTTCATCCGCTTCGACCCGGGGACGACCCGCTGCGCGGTCGCCGGCCCCGAGGGCATGTCCTTCGTCTCGGTCGGCGTCCGGCCGGGGGGCTACGAGTCGCGAGGGCCGTTCTAGGACGGGATCAGCTTCTGGAGCTCCATCGCGACGCCGATGTCGCCGCTGATCTTCAGCTTGCCGGTCATGTAGGCGAGCATCGGGCTCTGCTTCTTGGCGAGCAGCCGCTCGAAGGTCTCGCTCGACAGCGTGAACGCCACGTCGGCGCCGCCGTCGGGATTCTCGGTGACGGTGACCTTCCGGTCGCGCACCTCGACGAGCCAGCGGCCCGATCCCGTCACGTCGAACAGGTAGGTCGAGTCGACACCGTCGAGGCGCTCCGGATCGGCCCGCTCGGCAATCGACTCGAAGAACTCCTTCGCAGTCATGCGCCCACCTCCATCAGCTCAGCCGCTCCACCGGGAAGCCATTATCCTCGAGCGCCGCGATCAGCCGCCGGCAGTGCTCCTCGTTCCGCATGACCACGGTCAGGTCGAGACCGACCTCGCCGACGGCGAGCTGGACGCCTTCGCGGCGGTGCTCGATCTGGACGATGTTCGCGCGCTCGCCGGCGACGAGCTCGCACACCCTGATCAGCTCGCCCGGTCGATCCCGCAGCCGCGTGCGCATCGCCAGGTAGCGGCCCTCGACCGTCATTCCGTGGCGAAGCACCGACATCAGCGTCGTCGGGTCGATGTTGCCCCCCGACACCACCGCGCACGCCGCCCCGGTGCCGCCGGCCTTGCCCGACAGGAGCGCGGCGACACCGACCGCGCCCGCGCCCTCGACGAGCAGCTTCGAGCGCTCGAGCAGCAGCGTGATCGCATCGCTGATCTCGTCGTCGTCGACGACGACGAGCTCGTCGAGCAGCCTGCCGAGGATGTCCATCGTGAGCTCGCCCGGCTGCTTCACCGCGATCCCGTCGGCAATCGTGTGCCGGTCCCGGTCGACCTGCACGCCGACCAGCCGCAGCTCGGGCCGGAGCGCACGCAGGGCGATCGCGATCCCGGCGGCGAGCCCGCCGCCGCCGACCGGGATGAGCACGGTCTCGACGCCGGCCGCCTGCTCGGCGAGCTCGAGCCCGATCGTGCCCTGGCCGGCGATCACCTGCTCGTCCTCGAAGGCGTGCACGAACGTGGCGCCCGTCGCGGCGACCCGAAGGAGCGCCTCGGCGAGTGCCTCCTCGAAGCCGACGCCGGCCAGAACGGCGTCGGCGCCGTAGCTGAGCGTGGGCTCGACCTTCGCCATCGGAGCGTCCTGCGGCATGAAGATGGTCGCGCGGATCCCGAGCTCGCGCGCGGCCCGGGCGACCGCCTGGCCGTGATTGCCGGCGCTCGCAGCGATCACGCCGGCAGCCCGCTCCGCGGGCGAGAGCGTCGCGAGCCGGTTGACGGCGCCGCGGATCTTGAACGATCCGGTCCGCTGCAGGCTCTCGGCCTTGAGCAGGCAGGGCCGTCCGGTCTCCCGCTCGAGCGAGGCCGAGGCGAAGACCGGCGTGAGGCGCACGTGATCGCGGGTCCGCTCGCGAGCGGCCTCGATGTCAGTGATCGTCGGAGCCGTCTTGGTCGTCAATTCGGAACACCTTTCGCAGGATCTCGTGCACCGCCGTCAGCGGGTCGAGCTTACGCTGGCGCACATCGTCGAGCAGGCGCAGCAGGTCCGGGTCGCCGGCCACCGCATTCTCGAGGTGGCGGCGTGCTCGTGCCGAGGCCACCGCGAACACCTCCGACGCCAGATTGCCCGCACGCCGCTCCTCGAGGCGCCCGGCGGCCTCGAGACCCGCCCGGTGGGCCTCCACTGCCGCCCACAGCTCCGCGATCCCCACACGGCGCAGGGCCTCGGTCTTGACGATCGGCGGCACCTCGCCGCCGCCGAGTGCGAGCATCTGCCGGACATCTGCCACGAGGGCGCCCGCGAGCGGATGGTCGAGCTTGTTGACTGCGATCACGTCCGGGATCTCCATGATCCCCGCCTTCAGCGCCTGGACCGCATCCCCGGCACCCGGCATCAGCGTGAGCACGACGGTGTCGACGACCGAGAGCACGCCGATCTCGTTCTGGCCGGTGCCGACCGTCTCGACGAACACCACGTCCTTGCCGGCCGCGTCGAGGACGTGCACGGCCTGCACGGTCGTCTCCGAGAGGCCGCCCGCGTGGCCGCGTGTGCCCATCGAGCGGATGAAGACGTCGGGGTCGAGGAAGTGCTCGGCGAGCCTGATCCGGTCGCCGAGCAGCGCACCCGACGTGAACGTGCTCGTGGGATCGACCGAGACCACGCCCACCGTGAGCCCGCGAGCACGGATGTGCGTCACGAGGGCCGAGATGAGGCTCGACTTGCCGACGCCGGGCGGCCCGGTGATACCGACCGTGTGGGCGTGGCCCGTAGCAGGGAAGAGCAGCGCAACGAGCCCACGAGCGGCGGGGTCGCCGTCCTCGACGAGCGAGATCGCCCGGGCGAGCGCCCGCGTCTCGCCCGAGCGGACGGCGGCGGCGAGCTCGCCGGGCGTGGCCGCAGGCTGAGTCATGCGCCGTGCGGAGCCGGGGCGAGCTCGGGCTCGATGCCGCGCGTGAAGTGGACGGCGGCGACGGCCGCGACGGCAAGGGTCACGGCGGCCACGGCGTAGGCCCAGCGCGCTCCGTAGGCGTTCGTCAGCGGCCCAGCGGCGACGAATGCGAGGCCGAGCACCGCGTAGTTCGCGCTCATGAGGACGGTGAAAGCCCGGCCGCGGACGCGGTCGGGGGCGGCCCGCTGGACGAGGGTGATGTTGGCGACGACCGCGCCGCCGTTCCCGAACCCGGCAAGCGCCATCGCCGCGATTCCGACCCACACATTCGGCGCGACCGCCGCACAGGCCGTGCCGACGGCGACGATCGCGATGAAGCGGACGTAGACAGTCGCGACGTCGCGTTCGATCAGGGGCGCGGCGGTCAGCCCGCCGATGACGAGGCCGATGCCCGAGCCGGCCCACAGGAGGCCGAAGCCGAAGGCGCCGGCGGAGAACGACTGCTTGGCGAGGAACACCTCGGCGGTGTTCACGATCCCGCTCGCTCCCATCACGATCGACCAGACGACGAGCACGCACAGGAGCGCGCGCGAGTGTCGCACGACCGAGAAGCCCTCGGCCAGGTCGGTCCACTGGCCGCGGCCGATCGGGCGCTCGCTCTGCAGGAGACGCCCCGGGATGAAGGACACGAACAGCGCCGACATCGCGAACGTCACCGCGTTCACGAGGTAGGCGAGGTGCGGCCCCGAGGCGGCAACGAGCAGACCGCCGACGATCGGGCCGAGAGCCGTCGTCAGCCACTCGATGAGCTGGAGCAGTGCGTTCGCGGCGCTGAGCTCCGATTCGGGAACGAGGTTCGGGAGCCCGGCAAGCACTGCCGGACGGAAGAAGGCGTTCCCGACACCGGCGACGATGGCAAGCCCGACGAGCGCCGCCGAGGTGTCCGCAAAGGGCAGCGCGGCGAAGACGGCGAGCCGCCCGAGATCGGACGCGATCATCAGGCGCTTTCGCGAGAGCCGGTCGATCAGCGGCCCGAGCAGGAGCCCGAGGAAGACCGCGGGCAGGATGCTGGCGACGAGGAGCGCACCCACCCACCAGCCCGAGTGGGTGCGGTCGTACATGTCGATCTCGAGCGCGATGATCGCAAGCCAGTTCCCCAGGCCGGAGGCGAACGTGGCCGCGAAGAGGAAGCGGAAGCGGCTGTTCCCTAGCGGAGCAAAGCGACTGTCGGCACTCATCCCAGCCACGGCGCCAACCCTAGATGGCTCCCGCGGAGCCGGTCAGTCGAGCTCAGTCGACGACCACGACCTCGCACTTGGCCTCGCGCTTCACCTCGGCCTCGACGTTGTCGCCGAACAACCGGCCGAACAACCCGTGGTGATCGGCGCCGATGACGATCTGCGAGGCTCCCCGGTCGCGTGCGGCGTCGACGATCGCCCTGGCCGGGTCCCCCGCTCCCCAGACGTACTCGGCCGTGACGCCCGCGGTCTCGAGCTGCTGCCTCGCCTGCTCCATGATCGGCTCGAGCAGCGGCGGCAGCGGCGGGTTGGGATCGGGCAGCGGCATCGCGGCCCCGGAGACGTCGTAGACCATGCTCGGCATGCCGGGATCGACCGGCAGGTACTCGTCGACGACGACCACGAGCTGCGCGCCGGACTCGCGAGCGGCGGCGATCGCCGCGTCGAGGACCCGTACCGAGCCGTCCTTGCCGTCGTAGCCGGCTACGATCGTTCCCGCCATCGTCCCAGAGCATCGCAGGTCCCGCGTTCCCGCCGCGCCGGCACTCGCCGGTTGACGGAGCCGCGCGGCGCGGCTAGGAAACGGCCATGTGGCAGACCTTCACCCCGGACGGGCTCGTGCTCGCGCTGCGCCGGACCGGCGCCGGCTGGGTCGCAAGCTGCCTCGCTCAGCGAGCCGAGGCGCCGACCGCCGAGGAGGCGATCAGGTTGGTGCTCCGGGTCGAGAATCCCTCGGGCGATGAGAAGCTCGAGGCCTGGATCCGCGCCCATGTCGCCGAGCTCGACGCGGCACCGCTCGATCAGGAGTGATCCGGGTCGTAGCGAGGCGCTCGATGCGCCCGCCTAGTCGTGGAGCACGCGACCGAGGGCCGCGTCGAGGAACTCGTGCTCGTCGGTCGTGCCGACCGAGATACGGATTGCGTGCGGGGCGCCGAACCCGGCGAGAGGACGGACGATCACCCCGGACTCGAGCAGACGCTGGAAGAGGCGCGCAGCATTCTCGCCCAGCTCGAGATAGACGAAATTCCCGACGGCGCCCGCGGCCGGGTCGAGCCCGTGGTGCTGGAGGAGCGAGACGAGGTCGGCGAGCCCCTGGGTGTTGAGGAGTCGCCGGCGCTCGAGCTCGACCAGGTCGTCGAGGCTTGCGAGCGCCGCCACCTGGGCCGTGGTCGACAGGTCGAACGGCCGGCGCACCTTCGCCATCGCCGCGCAGACGTCCGCCGGAGCGACGGCGTACCCGATGCGTAGGCCGGCGAGGCCGTAGATCTTCGAGAACGTGCGCAGGACGGCCACCCGCCTGCCCTTGCGGAAGTAGGCCTCGACCGCGTCGGGGTAGTCGCTGCGCTCGATGTACTCGAAGTAGGCCTGGTCGATCACGACGAGCACGTCGTCGGGCACGCGGTCGAGGAAGGCGTCGAGCTCGTCGCGGGCGTTCATCGTCCCCGTCGGGTTGTTCGGGTGGCACACGTACGCGATCTTCGTGCGCGGCCCGATCGCGCCGGCGAGCGCCTCGAGGTCGTACCGGTTGTCGCGCAGCGGGACCCGCGTGGCCGCGGCGCCCTGCTTGGCCGCGTAGATCAGGTAGCTCGGGAACGACGGCCAGCCGCAGACGATCTCGTCCCCGGGGCCGAGCACCGCCTGGCTCAGCAGGTCGAGGCAGCCGTCGGCGCCCGCTCCGGCGCACACCTCCTCGAACAGGACCCCGTGCCTGGCGGCGAGAGCCTCGTGCAGGCGGTAGGCGCCCCCGTCCGGATAGCGGTTCAGCGAACGCTCGGCGTTCTCCATCGCCGCGAGTGCGGCCGGAAAGGGCGGGAACGGCCCCTCGTTCGAGGCGAGCTTCACGACCCGGTCGAGCCCGAGCTCGCGCTGGACGTCCTCGATTGGCTTGCCCGGCTGGTAGGGGGTCAGGCCCTCGATCTCGGGTCTGACGAGGGCTCTGCGCGTCACCATGGCTGGACCCTACATTCGCTTCGCCATCAGGATCACGTCCCGGAGCTCGCCGCCTGCGACGGCGTACTGGCCCTTGCGGAGGCCCTCGCGCTCGTAGCCGAGCTTCTCGTACAACGCGATCGCAGCATGGTTGTGCGGGAAGACGTGGAGCTCGAGCTTGGTCACGCCCGCCGCCCGCGACCACTCCTCGGCGGCAGCCATGAGCGCGGTGCCGACGCCGCGACGGCGGAACGGCGCAGCGACCATGAGCCCGATGTCGGCCACGTGCGCGCTCGCAGGGTGCGGATCGCGCATCAGCGAGAGCCGCCCGACGAGGTCACCCGACTCGATCTCGGCAACGAGGACCGCAGCGTCCGGATGGCGCTGGAGCGCGCGGATGTAGCGGCGCTCGTCGGACGTGCTGCGCCAGCGGGAATCGGCGAGCAGCCACCCCTCCTCCTCGCCCGCGACCGCGCTCGCGAGGGCGACGACCCGCGCCGCGTCGCCCGGCACCGCACGCCGAACGTTGACCGCCAGCCGCGACGAGACGCTCAACCGACCAGCACCCCCGCACCGCCGCGGCGAGGGTCGCCGGCCGCGGCCCGTTCTCCGTTCGGCCGCACCTCGACGGCGGCTGCGCCGCCGAAGAAGAGGTTCCGCCGGCGCCAGCGGACGACGTCGTAGCCGAGGGCGGCCAGCCGGTCGAGCTCGGCGTGGTCGTGCCCGCCCTCGCAATGGACATGCGGCTCGTCGACGTGAATCCGGGGCGCGTTGATTGCGTCCTCGACCCCGAGCCCGTGACCGAGCACGTTGACGACGATCTGCATGATCGCGCCGCGCAGGCGGGCCGAGCCGGCGCTCCCGACGACGAGCCGCGGGCTGCCGTCGGGATGGAGCGCGATCGTCGGTGCCATCATGCTCGTCAGCCTCTGCCCGGGACGTGGCGGCCGGCCGCCGACCAGGTCGTACTCGCCGAGCATGTTGTTCAGGTAGATCCCCGTTCCCGGGATGACGACACCCGATCCGGACCCGGTCGAGGTGGAGACCGCGGCCGCGTTTCCGTCGGCGTCGACCGCCGAGACGTGCGTCGTCCCCCCGGCCGGCGCCGCCTCGGGCACCCCGTCGAGGTGCGCCTCGATGCGCCCGCGGGCGGCCCGGAGCGACGCCGGAGCGAGCAGGCGGCGGGCGAGCCCGCCTCGGTGGAGGTCACGCGAGAAGCCGTCGGCGCGGGCGCGACCCTGCTCGCGCATCACCTCGGCGAGCGCGGCGACCGACTCGGCGCTGCCCGCCGGGCCGTCCGGAAGGCGAGCGAGAAGCGCGAGCCCGTAGGCGATCAGGACGCCGCCCGACGACGGCGGCGGGTTCGAGAGGACGACGTGGCGCCGGTAGGCGACACTCACCGGTCGGCGCCAGACGACCCGGTAGGCGGCCAGATCCTCGAGGGTCAGCTCGCCGCCGCCCTCGCGGACGGTCGAGACGATCGCCCGCGCGCGCGCGCCGCGATAGATCGCAGCGGCCCCGCGGCGGCCGATCGCCTCGAAGGTGTCGGCCAGGTCGGGAAGCCGGAGCACGTCGCCGGCAACGAGGCGCGATCCGCTCGGGCTGCTGTAGAGGCGCCGCGCCTCGCTGCTGTAGCGAATGATCGGGTCGAGGATCGCGTGCATGTGGGCCTGCGACCTCGTCAGCTCGGTGCCCTCGCGGGCGAGCTCGATCGCAGGCGTGAGGAGCTCTCGCCACGGAAGCCGGCCGTATGCCCGGTGCACGGCCTCCATCCCGGCGACGGCCCCGGGCACGGCGACCGTGGCCGGGCCGATCAGGAACGGCTGGGTCGTCGTGCCGTCGCCGAATCCGACGTCGATCGCGGTCATCTCCCCCCCGCGCCGCCTCGCGAGCCCGAGCCCCGGCGCGGCGACGAAGAAGTCGGCCAGGCGGGCGCTGCGGTCGCTGGCACGGTGGACGAGCATGAAGCCGCCGGCTGCGGGGCTCGTAAGGAAGCTCTCGTTGACCGCGCCCGCGAATACCGCTGCCACGCACGCGTCGACCGCGTTACCGCCCTCCTCCAGGATCCGTGCGCCGGCGGCGGCAGTGAGCGGATGGCCGGCGGCGACCGCGCCCTTCATGGGCGGAGCCTAGACGGCAGCAACCATCTCGCCACGGACGGCTGGAGGCTCATCACTGCGGGGGGGTCCTGGGCGTCGCGAGGCTCTGCTCGTCCCGGGGGCCTGTTCGTACCGGCTCTGCTCGTCCCGGGCTCTGCTCGTCCCGAGGCTTTGTTCGTCCCGGGGCTCTCTGTTCCCCGGACCCGGCTCGGCGGAGCGCCCGTCGCGAGGTTGTGACCCGCTCCCCGTCCTCGAACTCGACGAGCACCGTCGCCATCGCCCCCGACGCGACGACCCGACAGCGACGGCCGTAGAGCGCAGCCCGGCGCTCGTTGTTCCGCCACGCGTAGACGTACGTCGTGGTCGTGCCGGAAGCGGCAGGCTCAGGAGGTGAGGAACGCGGGCGCCTCGAACGGATCGGCATTCCCGCCGACCGTAGCGAGTGGGCGCGGCCGCCTGGCGCCGCCGAGACCCGTCGCGATCACCGTGATCCAGACCTGCCCGGTCAGCCGGCTGTCGATCGTTGCCCCGAAGATGATGTTCGTGTCGTCGGTGGCCGCGGCCCGAACCACCTCGGCCGCCTCGTTCACCTCGTAGAGCGACAGGTCGTCGCCGCCGGCAATCGAGAGCAGGATGCCGCGTGCGCCGGTGAGCTCGGTCTCGATCAGCGGGCTCTTGAGCGCCCGCTCGGCCGCCTCGCGCGCCCGCGACTCGCCGGTCTCGGCGAACCCGATTCCCATCAGGGCCGACCCGGCGTCCTTCATGATCGTGCGGACGTCGGCGAAGTCGAGGTTGATGAGGCCGGGGTTGGTTATCAGGTCGCAGATCCCCTGGACGCCCTGCCTGAGCACGTCGTCGGCGATCCGGAATGCGTCGAGCATCGACGTCGAGCGGTCGAGCACCTCGAGCAAGCGGTCGTTCGGGATCACGATCACGGTGTCGCAGGCGCCTCGCAGCGCCTCGACGCCGGCGTCCGCCTGCTTCGCGCGGCGGCTGCCTTCGAACTTGAACGGCGTCGTCACGATGCCGACGGTCAGCGCGCCGAGCGAGCGCGCGATGCGCGCCACGACCGGTGCGGCCCCCGAGCCGGTACCGCCGCCCTCTCCCGCAGTCACGAACACCATGTCCGAGCCGCGGAGGCAGCGCTTGAGCTGGTCGTAGCTGTCCTCGGCGGCGCGCCGCCCGATCTCGGGGTCGGCGCCGGAGCCGAGCCCCTCGGTGAGCTCGCTGCCGATGTGGACCTTCGTCGCCACGTCGCTCATCTGCAGCTGCTGGATGTCGGTGTTGACCGCGATGAAGTCGACCTGGTTGATGCCGGCGTCGATCATCCGGTCGAGGGCATTCAGCCCCGCACCGCCGACGCCGACGACGCGGATGATCGCCGCGTACGAGTCGCTGTCGCGTGGGCGTTCGAGGCGCGCCGGGTTCTCGGGAAGCGGCTCGAGCCAGCGGGCCGGCGGCACCTCCTCGTGCTCGTGAGCGGGCGCGGCCTCGGGTGCCGGTGCCTGTGCCTGTGCCTGTCCCGGTGCCGGCGGGACGATGATCGTGGGCGCCGCTTCGGGCGTGGGCTCGGGAACGATTGCGAGGATCTCGGTCGCGGCCGCCTCGGGCTCGGCCTCCGTGCCCCCGGCGCCGCCCTTCGGCTTGTCCTGTGCGGCCTCGGTGGCGCGAAAGAGCTCGGCCAGCGGGCCCTCGCGCATGCTAACGCGCTTTCTCGCCATTGAGCACCTCCTTCGCCAGGTCACGGTACAGCGCCGCCGCTTCGCCGTCGGGCTCGTAGGCCATGATCGACGAGCCCTGGACGGGCGCCTCCGCGTAGCGGATCGTCTTGCGGATTCTCGTGTTGTAGACGAGGTCGCCGAAGTTCTCGCGCAGGATCTCGTCCGCCTCGCGCGAGTGCGTGATGCGCCGGTCGTACATCGTCGGCAGGATGCCGATGATCGAGACCGTCGGGTTGAGGTTGTCGCGCACCATCTGCAGCGTGTTCTCGAGCTGGACGAGCCCGCGCAACGAAAGGTACTCCGTCTGGACGGGCACGATCACGCCGGTGGCGGCGACGAACGCGTTGACCGTCAGCAGACCGAGCGACGGCGGGGTGTCGATGAGGATGTAGTCGTAACTCTCCTTGATCGGCTCGACCGCCCGCTGCAGCGCCCGCTCGCGCCCGATCTGGGTCGAGAGCGCCATGTCCGCGCCGGCGAGGTCGATCGAGGCGACGGCCACGTCGATCTCGCGCGCCTCGATCACCTCGGTAATCGGGAGCCGGTGAACGAGCACGTCGAACATCGAGCGCTCGATCGTGTCGGGGTTCATGCCCTGCGACATGGTCAGGTTTCCCTGGGGATCGAGGTCGATGCAGAGAACGCGCAGGCCCTTCTCGGCGAACGCGACGCCGAGGTTGAGCGTCGTGGTCGTCTTGGCGACGCCGCCCTTCTGGTTCGCGAGCGCGATCACCTGCGTGTGCGCAGGGGCTTTCGCCTTCGCCGCGTGGCGCAGAGAGGGGCGCGAGAGCAGGCGTGCGACTGCCATCTACGCGCTCTTTTCGCGACCGGCGGCCGCGTTCCTTCAGCGCGCTTGCGAGCCGAGCGCGAACGGCACCACCTCCTCGACCTTCGCCAGGTGGGAGCCGAGCTCCGTCGCCGCCCTGCGGGCGCGGGCGTCGCCCTCGACCCGCGCCCACTCCTCCGCCTCTGCCACGAGCTCGCGCAGCTCGCCGAGCACCACTCCGGGCGGCGCCCCGCCCTCGTTCAGCGCCCTGATCCGCGCCAGCCGCTCGAGCACCTGATCCGCTTCGTCCATGCTCCGACGGTAGCGACGAACCTGTGCCGTGTCTGTGCCGGCTCTGGGGCGAAATTGTGACGGCCGAAACTGTGACGGCCGAACCTGTGACGGCAGAGCTAGGCGGCCAGAACCGTGGCCGGCCGGGGCCGGAGCCCGAGCAGCGTCTCGTCGAGCGTCTCGACGAGCTGGCCTCGATGGCCGTGCAGGAGCGTCTCGACGAGCGCCCGCCGGAGGGCGTCCCGAGCAGCCGAGCCCGCGCGATCCCCGCGCAGCACCGACACCAGCTCGACACGATCCTTCGTTTTCTCCTGCAGGAGGACGGCGGCGCGCATCGAGGCCGCCCAGGCCCCGTCGCCGTTTCCGAGCAGCGCCGTGAGCGCCTCCTTGACCTGGCCCGAGCGGAACGGCTCGTCGGCGAACAGCGAGAGCTCCCAGCGGTCGAGCGCCTCGCCGAGCTCGCGATCCTCGTCGGCGAGTGGCAGCCGCTCGCGCAGGTCGGCGGCGACGCGCGCGCGGACCGTGTCGAGCCTGATCGCCTCGCCGAGCGGACGCGTGGCCGCGATCGGAAGGAGCGGCGAGATCCGCAGCGGCCGGAAGTCGAGCCGCTCGAAGACGACCGGGCCTGCGGCGATCGCTCCGGCGGTCGCGAGTCGCAGGGCGCTGACGGCATCGGCGAGCTCCGCGGCCGCGTCGGGCGGCTCGCCCTCGGTCGCGTCGAGCTCACGTGCGAGCTCGAGCACGCAGAGCCGGTCGACGTCGCGCCCGAACTCGGGCGGCATCAGACCGAGCGCCTCGGGCCAGAGGCCCGAGAGCTCGCCGGGAACGACGGCGCGGACCCGGATGTCACCGCCGAGGTCGACGGCCTGGCCCGCGGACAGCCCGATCAGCGGCGCGATCGCGGCGTAGGAGCGCGCGGTGCCGAAGAGCGACTCCTCGATCGAGGCGTACGCGCTCTCGAAGGCGTCGTCCTTCCAGTCGAAGCCGCCCGCGCGCTCGGCGACGGCCGCCAGCGTCGGCAGGAGGATCGTGCGGAAGAGCGCATCGTCATCGGTCGACCCGAGCGTCGAGTGGGCGTGCGCGAAGATCGCCGCCGCCGGTTCGCGCCGGAGGTCGTCGATTGCGTTGCGCGTGTCCGGGAGCCGACGCAGCGTCGGGGCTTGCTCCTCGACGAAGCCCCGGACGAGCGGCCGGTACTCGTACAGGGAGGGCCCACCGCGGGTCGGGTGCTCCTCGAACGCGAACGGCAGCTCCGCGCCGCGCTCGGCGGCGAATGCGGCCAGGCAGAAGGAGCGCAGGGACTGGTAGAGGTGCGGTGCCCGGAGGGCCACAGCTGCTAGTTACGCACCGGCGATGCGTCTCCTACCTCCGGCGCCGAACGGGCTCCTCGCCGGGCTGGCAGACAGGGCACCAGTACGCGGTCCGGTTCGCGTCGCCCTGCCCCCACGCGCGGATGAGAGCCCCGCAGCGCGGGCACGGTAGCCCGGCGCGGCCGTGGACCTGCCGGCGCGGCTCCCGGCCGGCCTCGACAGCCGAGCGCATTCGCGCCGCCGCGGTCTCGAGGACGCGCCGGCGATCGGCCTCCGGCACACCGGCCAGGCGCAGCCACGGCGACAGGCGCTCCCGCCAGAGCGTCTCTGCCATCCAGAGGTTCCCGATACCGGCGAGGAGCGACTGGTCGATCAGCGTCTCGCCAAGGGTGCGCGTGGGGTCGGCCCGCCGGAGACGGTCGAGCATCTTGTCGAGCTCGGGCGGCGAGGCGAGGATGTCCGGCCCGAGGCCGGCGAGAGCGCGGGTGTGGAGCTCGATCACGGGCCCGCCCCAGAGGACGCCTTCGAGCCGCTCGCCCCGCAGGACGAGCCAGGGCCGGCCGCGCTCCTCCAGGCCGCGCGGGCGTACCGTCCAGCGGCCGCTCATCCGCAGGTGCGAGCGAAGCACGACACCGCCCTCGAAGCGCAGGACGAGGTTCTTCCCGATCGCCTCGACGGACTCGAGTCGCCTGCCGTCGAGCCGGCCGGCGACCTGCTCTGCCTGCGCCCGGGGGTGCGGCGCCTCGACCTCGAGCTGCTGACCGACGAGCGGCTGGAGGCGCGCCGCGGCCCGGTGAAGCGTGTCGCCTTCAGGCACGCGTATACGAGAAGAGCCGTTCCGGTCGGAGCTCGAACCAGGCGACGGCCCAGTCTGGTCGCGCCCCGAAACGCCGCTCCCACAGGTCGAGCAGCGTCTCCGGCGGCTCGTCGAAGATCGTGATCGGGCCGTCCGCAGCGACGGCCCGGTGCTCGTCGCCCTCGCCCTCGTCGACCACGACCGAGACCCAGGGCATGCGCTCGATGTTCCGCAGGCGGCCGCCTGCGACCGTGGCGAACCAGATCGCGTCGCCGAGCACGGTGAAAGCCACCGGCCGCGCCTGCGGGCGGCCCCGCCCGGTGGTGGTCGCGAGGACGCAGTAGGTCTTCTCGGCGAGAAACGCCTCGAGCTCGGCGGCAGCCATTGCCCGCTCGACGGGCCATGACCCGCGCAGCGCGCCGTCGGCCCGACGGTAGCTTGCTTCCTGGACGGCGTGCAGCGTCAAGGTCTCGAGCTCACCTCCTTCGATTCGAGGTCACGGTCTCGGGCTCACGGTCTCGGGCTCACGGTCTCGGGCTCACGGTCTTCGGGCTCACGGTCCGGGGGCTCAAGGACGCAGCACCGCCCGCCGCGGCCCGGCCAGGAAGCCGGCGTCGACGAGGAGCGGCATCACGTCGCTCTCGGTCACCGGCCCGCCGTCGAACCGCTCGACTGCGAGCCGTTTTGCACCGCCGCCCTGGACGTAGGCGACGAGGGCGTCGAGGGCGGGCCTGAGCCACGCCTCGTCGGGGTCGCGCAGAGGCACGAGGGAGCGGCCGCCGCGCTCGACGTAGAGGACGGGCTCGCCGCCGATCAGGACGACGTGGGCTCCGGCAACACGGGCGGCACGGGCCCCGGCGCGCTTGGGCCAGGGCAGCGCTGCCCCGTACGGCTGGGCAGGGTCGGACGCGGCGATGACGGACGGAACCGGCTCCTCGCCGGCGTCACGCAGCTCGCGGATCCGCTCGACCGCCCCGCCGAGCGCGAACTGGGCGCCTCCGAGCCCCTCGACGAAGTAGCCGCGGCGACAAAGACCGAGCGTCTCGAGCGCACGCAGCTCGGTGTAAACGGCGCCGTACCCACCCGGGATGCCCTCGGAGCGGACTCCGTCTCGAGTGACGATGCCGTGCCGCTCGAGCAGCAGCTCGGCGAGCGCGCGGCGCTCCGGGGTACCGGCGAAGAGCCTGCCCGTGAGCGACCAGCGGCCCTGCGTTGCTGTGGCACCCGTCGCGCGCGAGCGAGAGAAGCGACGCGGGCGGCGTTCGGGCTTCGGCACGCCGTGGCGGCGCCCCGCGCGCAGCGGCGCCCACGCGTCGTTGGTGATCTCGCCGGCCCAGACGAGGTCCCAGAGGGCGGGGAGCGCCTCGTCCCCGGCGAGCCCGGTCTCCTCGATCGCGTCGTCCCAGAAGAGCGCGCCCGTGCCGAAGGCGGCTCGCAGTCGGTCGTGCACCTCTCCCTCGGGCGGCCGGGTGCCGCCGACCTGACCGAGCGCCGCGGCGTCCTCGCGAAAGTAGAGCGCAACCCGGTCGAGACCGGCGCCGACCCAGACCACCTCGCCGCTCGCGCAAAGTGCATCGAGCTGCTCGGGACGGTACTGGGGCACGCGTTTCGGCAAGAGCTCGCTCTCCCAGAGGGCCACGGGCAGCGCGAGCGCCTGCAGCGGGACGAGCGCCTCGCGGAGCGTGGCCCGCCGGTCGATCCCGTGCCAGGACGGCAAGAAGCGGGCGAGTGCGGCCGGCTCGACCGGCTCGACCTCGCGGCGAAGCGCGGCCAGCGACGCCCGGCGCAGGCGCCGGAGAACGTCCGGATCGCACCACTCCCGCTCGCTGCCGCCGGGACGAAGCTCGCCCCGCACGAGCAGCTCGTCCCGTTCGAGCCCGCCGAGAACGGCAGCCACATCCCGGCCGAAGTGGGCGCAGGCCTCGGCGGTCGTGAACGGGCCCCGGCCCTTGCCGTACCGGAGGACGAGCTGCCGCAGCGACTCGGCGCCACCCTCGAGGTAGACGTTCGCGAGGCCGCCGGGGGGCATCACTCCGAGCGCGTCGCGATAGCGGCCGGCATCCTCGACGGCGATCAGGCGCTCCTCGCCCGCGAGCCGCACGAGAAGTGCGCGCCGTTCCGCGAGGAGCGGCTCGGCGAGCACCGGGTCGTACTCCCCGGAGCGGCGGTCTCCCCGGAGGCGGAGCTGGTCGTGTAGCTCGTCCGGGCTTCTCGGCTCGCCCCGAAGCTGCCGTTCGACGTCGGCGACCGCGTCGGCGTCCAGCAGGTCGCGCAGCTCCTCACTGCCGAGGAGCTCGCGGAGCAGATCGCGGTCGAGCGAGAGTGCCTGGGCCCGCCGCTCCGCCGGCGGTGTGTCGTCCTCGTACATGTACGTCGCCACGTAGTCGAAGAGCAGTGAGGAGCTCATCGGTGAAGCGCTTCCGGTCTCGACCTCGACCAGATCGAGGCGGCGCGCCTGGATCCCGGCGAGCAGCGCTCGCAGGGCCGGCAGGTCGAAGACGTCCTGAAGACATTCGCGGTAGGTCTCGAGGACGACCGGGAAGGATCCGTAACGGCGGGCGACCTGCAGGAGCGACTGCGCCTTCAGCCGCTGCTGCCAGAGGGGCGTGCGCTGGCCGGGCCGACGGCGCGGGATCAGGAGCGCGCGGGCCGCGTTCTCGCGGAAGCGCGCACCGAAGAGAGCGGTCTCGCCCAGCTCCGCGACGACGAGGTCCTCGACCTCGCCCGGGTCGAGCCGGAGCTCCTCAGCGGACGGCGGAACGTCGGCGTCGGGGAAGTGGATCGCGATCCCGTCATCCGACCAGATCGACTGGGCGTCGATCCCGAGCGACTCGCGCAGCCGCGCGGTGATCGCCATTGCCCACGGTGCGTGGACCCGGCCGCCGAACGGGGTGAGGATGCACACCCGCCAGTCGCCGATCTCGTCGCGGAAACGCTCCACGACGACCGTGCGGTCGGAGGGCACCGCACCGGTCGCATCGGCCTGGTCGCGCAGGAAGGCGAGCAGGTTGCGCGCAGCGCGCTCGTCGAGCAGGAAGTCGCCGCGAAGCCGTTCCAGCGCCGCGTCGTCGCCGAGCGCCGAGAGCTCGCGCGAGGCGGCGCCGATCTTCTCGCCGAGCTCGTAGGGGCGCCCCACTCCCTCGCCCTTCCAGAAAGGCACTGCTCCGGGCAGCCCGGGGGCCGGCGAGACGAGGACGCGATCGCGGGTGATCTCCTCGATGCGCCAGGTCGAGGCGCCGAGCAGGAACGTCTGCCCGGCGCGCGCCTCGTAGACCATCTCCTCGTCCAGCTCGCCGACGCGTCCGCCTCCGTCGACGAGGAACACGCCGAAGAGACCGCGATCGGGGATCGTGCCGGCGTTGGTGACCGCGAGCCGGCGGGCGCCTTCGCGGGAGCGGATGGTGCCGCCGGTACGGTCCCAGACGATTCTCGGGCGCAGCTCCGCGAACTCGTCGGACGGGTAGCGGCCGGCGAGCATGTCGAGCACGTTCTCGAGCTGCGTCCGCGAGAGGTCCGAGAATGGATACGCGCCGCGCACGAGGTCGTGGAGATCGGAGACGGCGATCTCCTCGTCGGCGGCGATGGCGACGATCTGCTGGGCGAGCACATCGAGCGGGTTGCGCGGGATCTTCGTCTCCTCGATGTCGCCGGCCCGCATCGCGCGCGCGACGACCGCCGACTCGAGCAGGTCGGCGCGGAACTTCGGGAAGATGCGGCCCTTCGAGACCGCGTTCAGCTCGTGGCCTGCGCGCCCGATCCGCTGGAGCCCTCGCGCGACGGACTTCGGCGACTCGACCTGGATCACCAGGTCGACGGCGCCCATGTCGATCCCGAGCTCCAGCGACGAGGTAGCGACGAGACAGGGGATCCGGCCGGCCTTCAGGTCCTCCTCGATGAGGACACGCTGCTCGCGCGCGAGGCTGCCGTGATGAGCACGTGCGATCTCGCGCTCGGCGAGCTCGTTGAGGCGCAGCGCAAGCCGCTCGGCCAGGCGGCGGTTGTTGACGAAGACGATCGTCGACCGGTGAGCCTCGACGAGCTGCAGCAGCTCGGGGTACATCGACGGCCAGATCGACGGGACGGCGTGCTCGGAGCTGCCGTCGCCGACCTGCCCCTCGGAGAGCAGCGGATGGGAGAGCGCGGCCGTCGACCCGAGCTCGCGGAGATCCTCGACCGGAACGATGACCTGAAGGTCGAGCTCCTTGCGCGTGCCGGCGTCCACGAGCTCGATCGGCCGGCCGCCGGAGACGAAGCGGCCGATCTCCTCCAGCGGGCGCTGGGTCGCCGAGAGCCCGATGCGCTGGATCCGCCGGTCGACGAGCCGCTGCAGCCGCTCGACCGAGAGCGCCAGGTGGACGCCGCGCTTGGTGCCCGCGACGGCATGCACCTCGTCGAGAATGAGCGTCTCGACGCTGCGAAGGCTGTCCCGCGCGGCCGAGGTCAGCATCAGGAACAGCGACTCCGGGGTCGTGATCAGGATGTCGGGCGGCTCCTTGACGAGCTCGCGACGCAGCTTCGGCGGGGTATCGCCGGTCCGAACTCCGACCCGGAGGCTCGACTCGAGGCCGGCGAGGGGGCCGCGCAGGTTCCGTTCGATGTCGTAGTTCAGCGCCTTCAGCGGCGAGACGTACAGCACGCGGAGACCGGCGCCCGGGTTCGCGCTCAGCCGGTCGATCGCGTACAGGAAGGCCGTCAGCGTCTTTCCCGATCCTGTCGGCGCCTGGATCAGGACGTCGTCGCCGGTTGCGATCGCCGGCCACCCGAGCCGCTGTGCCGGCGTGGGCTCGGCGAAGGCGGCCGCGAACCAGGCCCTCGTGGCGGGCGAGAAGGCTGCGAGCGCGTCCATTCGCCCAGGTTATCGCCCCGGAGGCCTACGAACAAGTGTTCGTTTAGTACAGTATCGTCGTGCCGGACGCGCTCTTCTTCACCGACGATCCGGCGGCCTGCGAGCTGATCGCGCGCGACCCGTTCGCGCTGCTGATGGGCTTCGCGATCGACCAGCAGGTGCCGGTGCAGAAGGCGTTCGCCGGGCCGCTCGCGCTCAAGCAGCGGGTCGGGACGCTCGACCCCCGCAGGCTCGCAGAGCTCGACCTCGAGGAGGCCTTCCGCGAGAAGCCGGCGATCCACCGGTTCCCGGGCTCGATGGCCGGACGGGTTCGTGAGCTCGCCGCCGTCGTTGCCGAGGACTACGGCGGCGACGCCTCGCGGATCTGGAGCGAGGCGAAGGACACGACCGACCTGAAGAAGCGCCTCGGCGCCCTCCCCGGCTTCGGCCCGATGAAGGTGACCGCCCTCGGCTCGGTCCTCGCCCTCCGTTTCGGGGTTGCAGCAGCGAAGCCGCTCGTGCCGGAGCACGCCTGCCTCGGCGCCGTGGACTCGCCGCAGGCGCTCGCCGAGTACCAGGCGGGCAAGCGCGCCCACAAGGCGGCGATGAAGGCCGCCGGCTCCAAGGCCTGATCGCGGCGAGCGTAATCGCGCTTCCCCAGGACGAGTCGCCACCCCGCTCGGCCTTTGGACTTGCGCGCCTGCTCTGGCTAACCTCGCTGTTCCGTGGACGACAACGATCTTGGCCTCTTCCTGACAGCCCTGCCGGCAGCGCTCGCGATCGACTACTCGGTGCGTGCCGAGGGGGCGGGCTTCCGCAGCTGCTGGTTCCCGGAGATCACCTTCGCGGACGCCTTCGGGCCGGCGACCGCGGCCTCACTGAGGACCACGCGGGTCGGGATCGGAACCGGCGTCGTCGGCGTCTGGTCGCGCTCGGCGGTGACGATGGCTCTGCAGGCGGCGACGCTGCACCAGCTCTCGGGCGGGCGGCTGCTGCTCGGGCTCGGCGTGCAGGCGCGCGGCTACGTGCAGAGCTGGCACGGTCAGACCTATCGCAAGCCGGTCGAGGCGATGCGCGACTTCGTCTCGATCCTGCGGGCGGCGTTTTCAGGAGAGCTCGTCAGCCACCAGGGCGAGGTGTTCTCGGTCCGCAACTTCCATCTCGACATGGAGCTGCCGCAGCCGCCGCCGAAGATCTACATCGCCGCGAACGGGCCGCGGATGATCGAGCTGGCCGGTGAGATCGCCGACGGCATGGTCGGTTGGTACCAGTCGCTCGAGTACGTCCGCGACGTCACGATGCCCGCGCTCCGCCGAGGGGCCGAGCGCGCGGGCCGCTCGCTCGAGGGCTTCGATGCGAGCGTCGGCTTCCCGGCAGTCGTGACGCGCGACGACAGTGGGATCGAGCTGGCCAAAGGACAGGTGATGATGTACGCGACCGCACTCGGCTCGACGCCCGCCTACCTCGAGAGCGCCCGCGCGGCCGGCTTCGGCGCCGACGCCGAGGCGATCGGCGAGCGCGTCCGCGCCGGAGACCTGCGGGGCGCAGTCGAGCGGGTACCCGACGAGATGGCCGCCGCCATGGTGATGGCCGGCAGCGTCGACCGGGTGCGCGACCGGATCGAGGCCTATCGCGCCGCGGGCCTCACCTGCGTCCACCTCCTGCCCTCACCCCCGGCCGGCTTCTACCCCCTCTACGAAGACCACTTCCCGGTCGAATCGCTCTCCCAGCTACCCGAGTTCGACTTCCCCGCCCTGCTTCGCAGCTTCGACGACACCGTTGAGCTTCTCGCCGTCTAGCGCGGCGGCGAGTGTCCGCCGCTTTCGTCGATGAGCCCGAGGTCGGCAATGGTCGGGCTGGTCTGTCTCCTGGCCCTGACTGCGGCAGGCTGCGGGTCGTCCGGTCAGCGGACGACGACCTCGGCGCGACGTGCGACGCCCTTCGGCCCCCTGAAGACGTGCCTGCGGAGGAACGGCTATATGGTGACGCCCGAGTCGGGCGCCGACGTTCGCACGGCGCCTCGCCGCTTCGAGTTCATCGAGGTGTGGAACGTCCTCAACCTGTCGAGGGTGGCGCTGGCATTGACCTTCTCGAGGGATACGGGCGGTGCGGAGCAGGCAGCGGCCTGGACGCGCCGTGAAAACTCGAGTATCGGACGAGGCGCCGTGGTCGCGCCGGTGGTCCGGATCGGCAGGATCGACGTGCTGTGGACGGCAAAACCCGGCGTTCACGATGTGAAGGACGTGTACGGCTGCATCCGACGGCCGGCATGACCCGGGAGGTTGCCCCGGCCTCGGCGCGTGCCTGCCCGTCCCTCGCCTTGCTGCCAGGGGCAAGCGGCGGCTCTCGCTGGAAACCGCCGGCCGGCGCCTGTACGGTTGCTCGGTGATGGGTCGTTTCTCGCGCTGGGCCTCGTCCTCGCAAGCGTTGTTCGTTCTGGCAGCCGTGTTCGCCGTCGGCGCGGTGATCGATGCCGCGCTTGGGCACAGGACCTCCGCAATCGCCTCTGCCGTGCTGGCAGTGGCCAGCTTCGTCCGTGCCCGGCCGCGCCAATCGCGCTAGCGCCCTGATCCCGGCAGCTCGCGGGCGTCGTTCACGCACGCCGGCGCGACCCATCGTCCTCTTGCCGGAATGCCTTGCTGCCGAGAACTGTCTACGACGGGTTCGACGTTGTGGACGGGTTCGCGTATCCGGCCCTACTCCTTGCTCTGCCAGAACCGGTTCAGCGACCGCTGCACCTTCACAGCCCAGACGATCGCGGGCACGATCAGGAAGCCGAACGGGAACAGCCACAGCCCGGTCCAGCCCGTGACCGGCTTCGGCCGTCCGTCCTCGGCGTAAAGGTCCCCGATCTCGGAAGGAAGAACGAACGCGTCGATCGGGTGGACGACGATCCAGATCACGAGGCCGAGCACGCCGCCGATTCCGCGACCGCGAAAACCCTTCAGCTCCTCGAAGCTCTTGTAGATCCAGTACCACCAGTAGAAGCCGAGCGTCACGATCCCGATCAGGATCACGAACCAGACACCGCGCTGCTGCCCCAACGGACGGGCTGATTCGGCTGTCGCCATCGGCGTCCCCTTGCCTCGAATGTCGGCCGAACTCTAGACCCTATCTCCCGACGGGGCGCCGAGCGAGCCGGCAAGCCTCAGTCGTCCGACCCGAGCGGTGGGCCGACGTTCACCTGTCCGTGAGCCCGGAAAAGAGCTTCGAGCTGCTCGGTCGACGGCCGTGGCGTCTCGCTCGGCGGCAGCGTGGGCCCCGTCGCCGGCACCGCTCCCTCCCGCACCATTCGCTCGAGCCCCGCCGGCGTGCTGAGCACGAGCACACGAGCCTCGCCGCTCTCGACCCGGAAGGTGTGCGCGACCCCCGCCGGGACAACGGCCGTCCCACCCGGCAGCAGCTCGAACCGCTCCCCGGCCGCCTGGACGGTCAGCCTTCCCTCGAGGACGATGTAGCTCTCGTCCTGCGGATGGGTGTGGAGCGGCGGGGATGCGTGATGCGGAAACAGGAACTCGATCAACGCGAATCGGCCCTCGCTGGCTTCGCCCGGCAGCCTGATCACGGCGAGCGTGCCCAGGAACCAGAGCTGCTCGCCCTCCCCCGAAGCAGACCAGGCGGCGGTCGTGCCCACAGCGGGGAGCCTAGCCACGAGCGAGTTCGAGCCGGTTTGCTCAGGCCCCCCGGCTCAAATCACCGCCCGACCCTCGTAGCCGGCTCCTCGCAGTCCGCGTTGACGTAGCCGGAACGGAAGGGCGCCGCCTCGCCGGTCAGCTCGTCGTAGGTGTGCCGCAGGGTGCAGCCCGTGTCGCTCGCGAGGAGATGGATCGAGACCGAGGTGATCTCCGAGGTGGTCCGGACGCGATGGATGTCATCGCGCGGCGGGATCAACCGGTAGAAGTCGCCGGGCTCGAGCGGCCGGCGGCGCAGAAGCTCGAGTGAGCCCGCGGCCGGACGGTAGAACTCCTCGTCCTGCAGCCCGCGGTACAGGCCGACGAGGCCCCAGGCGAGGTGGTCGTGCACCGGCGTCGCGGATCCCGGGGGCACGACGAGGCTGAACAGGCAGAGCGAGCGATCGGCCGCGCGGAAGAGCAGCCACTGCCCGATGCCCCCTCCCATCCCGCTCTCGGGAGCATCGTGCTGGTAGGAGTCTGGGAGCCACTCCCGGTTCGCGATCAGCTCGGTGAAGAGCGGCTCGATCGCCTCGCATGCCGCCGCCGGATCCGGGCGATCGGCGATCCGGGCCCGAACCTCGGCGATAAAGCCGCGGACGAACGGCGTGTCGAGCACGTACTCGTCGGACTCGAGCGGCTCGAGCGGCACGGTGTGCTGCAGCTCGCACATGACGCCGGGATCCTATGCGACCGCCCCAGCGGCGCGGCCGCGAGCCCGCGCCGGGGAACCGCTCCCGCGACGGCCTCGGCCGTCGGCAGGCGCCCTATCGCTCGCCTGCCGGGTCGACCTCGGCGGCCGACTTCCTGAGCGTCCCCAGCGCCGGCCCGAGCCCTTGCGCCCCGTGCAGCACTGGCTCGAACAGGTCGCCGAGCCGGTCGACCCGCTCGAGCGCGACCGCCATCGAGAAGTCCCTCGGCCGGATCTCCTCGGTCAACTCGTCCCACGCGAGCGGCGTCGACACCGGCGCTCCAGGCTTCGGCCTGACCGAGTAGACAGAGGCAATGGTCTTGCCGTGGCCGTTCTGGCGATGGTCGATCAGCACGCCGGTGCGCTTCTTCTTCAGCCATTCGGTTGTCGCCTCGCCGTGGTGCTCCGCCTCGATCCGACGGGCCAGAGCGCTCCGCGAACTCGTACGTCTCGGCGAACGTCGAGCGGCGGGTGATCGGGACGAGAACGTGAATGCCGTCGGCGCCGCTCGTCTTCACGTATGAGCTGAGATCGAGACCGGCCGAGCGCCTCACGGATCAGATGCGCCACCCGGATGGCCATCGGGAACCCCTCCGGGCCGTCGGGCGGGTCGAGATCGAAGAGCACGAAGTCGGGGCGCTCGGGCTTGTCGATCCGGCTGTACCAGGCGTTCATGTCGATGCAGTGCATCTGCACCATCCAGAGCAGCGCGTCGCGGGAGTTGACGAGCGGAAAATCGACGAGCCGGGACTCGCCCTTGCCGCCTCGCGGCCAGGTGCGGAACTCCCGCGTCGGGATCCACGAGGGGATGCCCTTCGGCGCCTGCTTCTGGAAGAAGCTGCCGCCCGGAAGGCCCTCTCTCCATCTCTTCATCGTGAACGGTCTGTCGCGGAGGTGTGGGACGATGGCAGGCGCCACGGCTCCGTAGTAGTCGAAGAGCTGCCCCTTGGTAATCCCGTCCTCGGGGAACAGGACGCGGTCGCGGCTCGACAGGGAGACTCTCGTCGTCACGGGCCGGCTACGGGTTCGACGCTCACGTGCCGGCGGGGAGGAAGGCACGCTGCTCGCGCAGCATCTCGCGGGCGATCACGAGCCGCTGGATCTGGTTCGTGCCTTCGTAGATCTGGGTGATCTTGGCATCTCGCATCATCCGCTCGACCGGGTACTCCTGCATGTACCCATAGCCGCCGAGCACCTGAACGGCGTCGGTCGTGACCGCCATCGCGGTGTCGCTGCAAAAGAGCTTGGTCATCGCCGAGAGCTTCGTCAGCTCCCCGCTCTCGACGCCGTCGTCGATCATGCGGCCGCAGCGGTAGAGGAGCCCTCGCGCCGCCTCGCATCTCGTCTCCATCTCCGCGAGCATCCCGGCGACGAGCTGGTGGCGGGCGATCGGCTCACCCATCGTCTCGCGCGTGCGGGCGTACTCGAGCGCGTAGTCCGTCGCTCCCTGTGCCAGCCCGAGTGCCTGGGCGGCGATCCCGGGCCGCGAGCGGTCGAGGATCCGCATTGCGAGCCGGAAGCCCGCGCCCTCCTCGCCGATCAGGTTCGCCGCCGGCACTCGGCAGGCGTCGAGGAGCACCTCACCGGTCGTCGAGCCCTTGATCCCCATCTTCGGCTCGATCCGGCCGATCGAGAGCCCGGGCGTGCCGGTCTCGACCGCGAACGCCGAGATCCCGGCGTGGCCGGCGGCGGGATCGGTCTTCGCGAAGACGATGTAGAGGCCCGCGACCCCTGCGTTGGTGATGAACCGCTTGGTGCCGTCGAGGACGTAGCCGGGGCCGTCGCGGCGCGCCTCCGTTCGCATCGCGGCGGCGTCGGAGCCGGCTCCGGGCTCGGTGAGCGCATAGGCGGAGATCGTCTCGCCGGAGGCGAGGCGTGGCAGGAAGCGGCGTTTTTGCTCCTCGCTGCCTGCGAGCTTGAAGGCAGCCGCGCCGAGCTCCTGCACCGCGAGGATCAGCCCGCTCGTCGCGCAGACCTTCGAGATCTCCTCGATCGAGACGAGCGTCACCAGGGCGCTCGCACCGATGCCGCCGTACTCCTCGTCGGCCAGCGACGAGAAGATGCCGTTCTCGCGGTAGAGCTCGACGACATCCCACGGGAACTCGGCCGTCTTGTCGATCTCGGCCGCGCGCGGGGCTATCCGCTCCCGGGCGAGGGTGCGCACGAGCTCACGGATCTCGCGCTGCTCGGCCGTCAGCAAATCGTGCGGCACAGTTTTAGTCTAGTCAGGGGCCTGCCGATAATTTGGCGCATGATCGTGATGCTCATCGCAGCCAGCGCGGTCGTGTTCGCCGTGATCGGACTGATGGCCGTGCAGTTCGCCATCGGCCTGCGCTGACGACTGCACCCGAAGGCCTCTAGATTCACGGCGTGATCCTCGAGAACGGGCTCGTTCGCACGCTGGACGCTCAGATC
The DNA here is from genome assembly GCA_963743675.1 of uncultured Actinomycetota bacterium. GTDB lineage: Bacteria > Actinomycetota > Thermoleophilia > Gaiellales > Gaiellaceae > PALSA-600. The sequence goes on along the minus strand of CAVURE010000016.1, from coordinate 127,482 downwards.
CCGACGCAGCGCGCGCTTGCGGTCGCGGGCGAGAGCATTGCCGGCGGCGTCGGCGTCCACGAGACGGCGCTCGCCTCACCCGAGGTCGTTGACCTCGGCGGTCGGGTGGTGCTTCCGGGATTCACCGATTCACACGTCCACTTCCCCACCTGGGCGCTCGCGCAGACCGAGGTGGCCCTCGATGGGTGTACCTCGATCGAAGGAACTCTCGCGCGGATTCGCGAGGCGCCGCGGCAGGCGAGCGGCCTGATCCGCGGCTACGGCTGGCGGAGCGGCGACTGGTCGGGCGGCGCCGATCCGACTGCAGCCCTGCTCGACCAGGTGACCGGCGAGACGCCTGCGGCGATGATCGCAAAGGACTACCACTCGCTCTGGCTCAACTCGGCCGCGCTTGCGCTCGCCCACGGCGACCTCGAGGTCGAGGGCGGCGTCGTCGAGCGAGACGGCCGCGGCGAGCCCACCGGCGTGCTGCGCGAGGAGGCTGCCTGGCGGTTCAAGGAGCGGTATCTGGTCGTGCCCGACGACGTCTATGTCCAGGCGATGCGCGCCGGGCTCAGGCTGGCGGCAGCGCGGGGCGTCACCTCGGTACACGACAAGGACGGCTGGCTCGGCGCCCTTCGCCTCTGGCAGCGGCTCGAGCGGGCCGGGTCGCTGACCCTGCGCGTCTGGCAGTCGGTGCCCGCCGATCAGGTGGAGGCGTTGCAGACTGTCGGGATCTGCTCGGGGCTCGGCAGCCCGCTCCTGCGGCTCGGGTACCTGAAGGCGTTCATGGACGGCACGCTCGGATCGGGAACCGCGCTGATGCTCGACGGGTCCGGCGTGCGGATCACGAGTGGCGGCGAGCTCGCCGAGATCATCCGCGCCGGGGCGGCAGCGGGGTTCCCCGTCGCCGTGCACGCAATCGGCGACGGGGCGAATCGCGAGGCGCTCGACGCGTTCGAGGCGACCCGCGCGGTGTGGGAGCCGCTCGGATTGCGGCACCGCGTCGAGCATGCGCAGCTGCTCGCCCCGGACGATCTGCAGCGGTTCGCCGCCCTCGGCGTCGCCTGCTCGGTCCAGTTCTCGCACGCAACCTCCGACAGGGATCTCGCCGACCGCTTCTGGGCGGGGAAGACCGACGGCGCCTACGCCTACCGCTCGCTGCTCGACTCGGGCGCGGTCGTCGCGAACGGCTCGGACGCGCCGATCGAGGAGCTCGACCCGCTCGCCGGAATCCGGGCGGGTGTCCGGCGCACGATCGACGGACGCGGGGCCTGGCACCCGGAGCAGGCGCTGACCGTGCAGCAGGCGTTCGAGGCGACCGTCCTCGCCCCGGCGTGGCTCTGCGGCGACGAGCGACGGCGAGGCCGGCTCATCCCCGGCCAGGCCGCCGACCTGGTCGTGCTCGACCGCGACCCGTGGGACGACCTCGACGCCGAGGTCGTCGCCACGATGGTCGCGGGCCGCTGGGTGCACAACCCTCCGCCCTGGGACTGAGCCGCCTCGGGGACTGAGCCGCCTCGGGGACTGAGCCGCCTCGGGGACTGCCCGCGTTGGGACTGGCCCGCGTCGGGGCTGGCCTGCGTTGGGGCTTGAGTCGCTCGCGGCCTCCTTGGCCCCACGGGACGCCGCGGTCCACGACTCAGCTCACAGAACCGTCTGTCTCCCCCACCCTGGGTGGGGGGCCGACCCGCCGCCCTCGAGAGCAAATTCTACCGGCGGGCGGCGCGGAAGCTGTCACGCGGGAGTGCCAACTCTGTGACGGAAGCGTGCCGAACTGAGCGACGGCGAGAGCAGCCGAGCTCGGCGGCCGGGGTGCGAAATGCGTCACGGGGCAACTGCTCTCCCGCAGCCCGCTTGCTCGAGCCCGAGATCACGCCCGGCCCGCAGGCCCGATTTTGCGTTCGCCTGACGTTCCGTTCATCAACCCCTGAGGCGCGGCGTGCATAAAGGACGCGACACGTCTTGAAAAGGGGTCGCGATGTTCAACCGTCTCACAGCAATGCTCATCGCAGCCGCCGCCTGCAGCGTTCTCGCCGGCGGCGCGTCGGCGAGCCGGGGCGGCGGCCACGGCCACGGCCGGGTCTTCAGCTTCTCGGGCGAGGTGCTCGTGGCACCCGGGGCAAACGCCTCGACGGTCTCGGTTCAGGTCGAGACCGGGAACCAGCCCGCACTCCGAGCCCTGATCAACGCGAGCCAGGATCAGGTGTTCGCGCTCGGCTCGAGCACCGAGATCCTCGTCTACTCGCACGGGGTGCCGCACGTCGGCTCGACCGCCGAGCTCCAGGCGGGCGCCTGGATCACGCTTCGCATCCGCGAGGCCGCCGGATCGTCGCTTCAGCAGATCGAGAGCCGGCCGGCGGGAACGGTCACCGATCACCCCGCCCCGCGCGGCGGGCTGCCGCTCTGGCTCTTCAGCGGCAGCGTTGCGGGACCGCAGGCCGGCGGGAAGATCGCCCTCCACGTCGGCAGCGGCAACTGGAAGGCGCTGCAGGCGATGCTCGGTCAGTCGCTCGACCAGACGTTCACCTACGACGGCGGGACGATCTTCCTGCTCTGGCAGGGCGGCGTCCCGACCGTGATCGACCCGTCGCAGCTGAAGGCGGGCGACACGATCACTGTGCGGGTACGCGCACCGCGCGCCGACTCGCTGGCCCAGGTCGAGGGGACGCCCGCGGCCCACGTCGGCGACCACGAGCCTGCTCCAACGCCGGAGGCTTGACGGAATCGAGCGAGGCGGGGGCGCGGCGACGCGCCCTCGCTTACAGCCCGGCCAGCTCGACGAACAGCTCGCGGGCCGTCGCGATGCCGAGCGCCACGTACTCGGCGAGGAGCCGTTCGTTCGGCGAGTGGATGTTCGAGTCGGGGAGACCGAAGCCGGTGATGATGGTCGGGATCTGCCGGTCGGCGAGCGCCGGCACGATCGGCAGGGTGCCGCCCGAGCGGATGAGTGCCGGCCGGACGCCGAGCGACCGCTCGAAGGCAGCGAGGCCGAGCTGGACGGCCTTCGCGTCAGGCGACACGAGACCCGGCGGTGACGACGACCAGCGCTCGATCTCGATCGTCGCCCCGGCCGGCACCGTCTCACGGAGCAGCCGCTCGAGCTCGCCGGCGATCTCCTCGACCTGCTGCCCCGGGGCGAGGCGGATCGAGAGGTTCGCGACGGCCTCGACCGGGAGCACGGTCTTCTGCAGATGCGGTGAGCCGCTCTCGAAGCCGTTCACGTCGAGCGCGGGCTCGGCAAAGGTACGGAGATAGAACTCCTCGGCGGCGCGCGGGTCGGCGGGCCGCGCGCCCTGGCTCGTGAGCTCGTCGTCGCCGGTGGGGAGGCGCCGCCAGCCGGCGAGCTCCTCGTCGGTGGGCGGCGCGGCGCCCGCCCGGAGCGACTCGACGAGCCGGCCGTCGCGGGCGATCAGGCCCGAGATCGTCAGTGCGAGGGCATGCGCGGCGTTGAGCGCCGCGCCGCCGTACATCCCCGAGTGGAGGTCACGCTCGCCTGTTCGTACCGTGAGGTGGTAGTACACGAGCCCGCGCGTCGCCAGGTTGAACGCCGGCAGTCCCCGCCGGATCATGTCGCTGTCGAAGATGACCGCCGCGTCGGCACCGCGCGAGTCCTCGGCGAGGTAGTCGACGATCGAGTGCCCGCCGGTCTCCTCCTCGCCGTCGCAGCAGAACCGGACGTTGACCGGCAGCTCCCCGGCGCGCGCCAGCTCGCGCGCCGCGGACAGCAGCATGTAGAGCTGGCCCTTGTCGTCGACGGTCCCCCGGCCGTAGAGGTACTCGCCACGGATCTCGGGCTCGAACGGATCGCTCTCCCACAGGTCGAGCGGAGCCGCCGGCTGGACGTCGAAGTGGCCGTAGCAGAGGACAGTCGGCGCCTGCGGGCCGGTCGAGGCGCGCAGCTCGCCGACCGCCAGCGGCTGGCCTTCCCAGTCGACGACATCGGCGCTCCCACCCGAGGCGCGGATGAAGTCGGAGACCCACTCGGCCGCGCGCACGACGTCGTCGCGATGCGCCGTGTCGGCGCTCACAGAGGGGATGCGCAGGAGCTCGGCGAGCTCGTCGAACCAGGTTGCTGACATCGAGCGGCCAAGTGTAGTTCCGCAGCGCTCGGGCCCCGCGCGATACTCACCCGATGCCAACCGCAGAGCGTCTCGTCTCCCAGCTCCTCGCCGGGCCGCCCGCCGCGAGCCCGGAGGCCGTCGCCGAGCGCGTCCTCGCGATCCAGGGGCAAGACCCCCGCGGGGCTCGCCTGGCGATCCGCGCCCGGTCCACGGGGTTGACGTCGGCCGACGTCGACCGGGCCCTGACCGAGCGGCGCACTCTCGTCATCAGCTGGCTGAACCGGGGCACGCTCCACCTCGTCCGCAGCATCGACTACCCCTGGCTCCACGCCGCCACGACACCTCAGCTTCGCGTGGCGAACGCCCGCCGACTCTCGCAGGAGGGTGTGACGCCGGATGCTGCGGAACGCGCGCTCAGCGTGATCACACGCCGCCTCGCCGATGAAGGCCCGCTCACCCGCCCGCAGCTCCGCGATCACATCGCCGGCGCGGGGGTACCGACAGCCGGGCAGGCTCTCGTTCACCTGCTGATGCTCGCCTGCCTGCGCGGGATCACCGTGAGAGGGCCGATGGTCGGACGGGAGCACGCCTACGTCCTCGTCCGCGACTGGATCGGCGACCCAGCCGCCGTCGACCGTCCGGCGGCGCTCGCCGAGCTCGCGCTGCGCTACCTCGACGGCCACGCTCCGGCCGGCGAGCGCGACCTCGCGAAATGGGCGGGCCTGCCGCTGCGCGACGCGCGGGCCGCGCTGCAGGCCATCGGCGCGAAGCTCCGGACGCGGCCCGACGGGCTCCTCGAGCCAAAGGCGCGGCGCGCGAAGGTCGCGCCGCCGGCCCCGCGCCTCCTCGGCCCGTTCGATCCGTTGCTCCACGGTTGGGCCTCCCGCGCCGACATTCTCGGCGGGCACGCCGGGATCGTCACCAGCAACGGGATCTTCCGCTCGTTCGCGCTCGTCGACGGCAAGGCCGCCGGCATCTGGAGCCTCCAGGGCGGCAAGATCGCCCTCGAGCCCTTCCGCCCGCTGACGCGCAAGGTCGAGTCCGCACTCCAGCTCGACGCCGACGATGTGGCCCGCTTCCTCTCGCCGGCATGAGCCGCCGGATCGTCGACGCCGCGATGCGCTCGTACTACGACCGGCGCGCAGCCGAGTACGACGATTGGTGGCTCGGGACGGGGCTGTTCGCCGAGCGCGACCGCCCCGGCTGGGACGCGGAGGTGACAGCGCTGATCTCGATGCTCGCAGGGCTCGTTCCCGTCGCGACGCTCGACGTCGCCTGCGGCACCGGCTTCCTGACCCGCCACCTCCGGGGCCCGATCACCGCCCTCGACCAGAGCCCGCGGATGACGGCGATCGCCGCGGAGCGGCTCCCGCAGGCGAGGGTCGTCTGCGCCGACGCAGTGCCCCTCCCCTTCGGCGACCGGGAGTTCGGGCGCGTGCTCGCGAGTCACTTCTACGGGCACCTCCTGCCCGACGAGGGCGAGGCGTTCCTGGCCGAGGCGCGCCGGGTCGGGCGGGAGCTCATCGTCGTCGACGCAGCTCGACGGCCCGACCAGCCGGCCGAGCTGTGGCAGCAACGCGTGCTCGAGGACGGCTCGCGCCACCACGTCTACAAGCGGTACTTCAGCGGCGACACGCTCGCCGCCGAGCTCGGCGGCGGCAGCGTTCTCCACGACGGCGACTGGTTCGTCGCCGTCGGCTCGCCCTAGGCGACGTCGCGCAGCTTCTCTGCCTCGGCGTAGACGCGGAGCTTCTTGAGCGAGTGGTTCTCGATCTGGCGGATCCGCTCGCGTGTGACGTTGAAGGCTCGCCCGACCTCGTCGAGGGTGCGCGGCGCCTCGCCGTTGAGCCCGAAGCGGAGCTCCAGCACCTTCCGCTCGCGATCGCCGAGCATCGAGAGCGCGCGCGCCAGCGCTTCGTTGCGCAGAGACAGGTTGGCGACCTCGTCAGGAAGCGGCTCCGACTCGTCCTCGATGAAGTGCCCGAACTCGGACTCGTCGTCGTCACCGACCGGCTTCTCGAGCGACACCGGAGTCTGCGAGGTGCGGCGGATCGACTCCACCTCCTCGATCGACATCTCGAGCTCGCGAGCGATCTCGGCCGACGTCGGGTCGCGCCCGTGCTCGGTGCGGAGCTTCCGCTCGGCGCGCAGGATCCGGTTCAGCTTCTCGACCACGTGCACGGGCATCCGGATCGTGCGCCCCTTGTCCGCAAGCGCGCGCGCGACCGCCTGGCGGATCCACCAGGTCGCGTAGGTCGAAAACTTGAAGCCCTTGCGATGGTCGAACTTCTCGGCCGCACGGACGAGCCCGATCGTCCCTTCCTGGATCAGGTCGAGAAACGGCAGGCCCTGATTGCGGTAGCGCTTGGCAATCGAGACGACGAGCCGGAGGTTCGCCTCGACCATCTCTTGCTTCGCGCGATGGTCGCCGCGCTCGATCCGCTTCGCAAGCTCGACCTCCTGCGCCGCGGTGAGCAGGTCGACCCGGCCGATGTCCTTGAGGAAGAGCTGGAGCGAGTCGGTCGTGATCTCGATCTCGACGCCCTCCTCGGCCTCGACCTCGTCGAACTCCGGCAGGACGTCGGCCGTCAACTCCGCGGGGTGGGAATCCGCGGCCTCGAGCTCGTCCTCGGGGAACCCGGTTGCTCGCTCGTCTTCGGCAGTCGCCTTCAATGAGTTCGTTTCACCTTGTCTCGACGGACCTTTGGCTCACACCCTGCTGCTCGCACCCTCTGCGCACACCCTGTTGCTCATACCCGTGCTGCTCATACCGTTGCAACTCTCGCCATGCCGCCTCTCGTGACGCCGCCCCGCTCCGGTGTCGTGCTGCCCTTCACCGCGACGCGGAACTGTTAACAGCAGCGCCGGACGGAGCCGGCTCGGAGGGTCAGCTTCCGGCCGGGGAGCTCGACGACGCGCCCGAGAGGCCGCTCAGGAATTTCTCCGCGGACTTCCCGAGCTCGGTGTTCGGGCCGAGCTGGAAGGCCTTCTCGAACTGGTCGACCGCGGGCTGCCGCTGCACCGTCCAGGCAAGCAGCAGGCCGAGGTAGTAGTGCACGAGCTGGCTCTTCGGGAAGCGCGCGGTCAGCGGCCCGAGATGCGAGAACGACGGCGTCAGGTCGTCCTCGTCGAAGAGACCGACGCCCTGCGCGACGAGCGCCTCGACGCTGCCGGGGTTCTGCTTCACCGCCCGCGTGAAGATCCGCTCGGCCGAGATCTGATGCCCCTGCGCCTGGAGCAGCGAGCCCCGGCGGAGCAGCGCGTTGTTGGAGATCGGCGTGAACACCGGGTAGCTGGCGCCCGAGGCAGGCTGGTAGAAGCCGGGGTGCAGGATGTTGTCGGCGCGACCCTGGATCGGCGTGTTGCGCCCCAGCTTCTTCGCGAGCTCGAGCGCCGTCTCCGCGTCGGACGGGTAGCCGGCCCAGAGGAGCCCGATCCCGCGGTAGAACTGGACGACTGCGTTGTCGGAGTACACGAGCCCGAGGCGCTGCAGCGCGTCGATGCTCCCGTGCGGCCAGTCGCGGAACGCGACCTCGATCTGTCTCCCGGCCGCGCCGGGCAGGCCGGTCGGCACGGGCGGCTTGCCGGCAATGCCGCTTGGTTGGTGGGGCGTCGTCCGCGTGTCCAGCGTGAGCCCGACGACGATTCCGGCCGAGGCGACCGCCGCGATCGCGACGTAGACGTACAGGAGGGTTCTCGACGCCACTTGCTGATTAAAGGGTAGCGGGAATGCCCAGGACGGCTACTATCGTTTTTGAAGGAATGGCGACCTACAGGGAACTTCTCAAGCAGGTAAAGGATCGCGTCGTCGAGGTCGACGCGCTCGAGGCCGGCGAGCTCGCGGGCGCGGCGTGGATCGACGTGCGCGAGCAGGATGAATGGGACGAGGGACACATCCCCGGCGCCGTCCACGTGCCCCGCGGCAACCTCGAGTCTCGGATCGAAGGCGTCGTTGCCGACCGCACGAAGCCGGTCGTCATCTACTGCGCCTCGGGCGCCCGCTCGGCCTTCGCGGCTGAGAGCCTCGCTGCGCTGGGCTACGAGCGGCCGGTCTCGCTGGCCGGCGGCTTCACCGACTGGAAGCGCAACGGCTTCGAGGTCGTCATGCCGAAGAAGCTGTCGCCGGAGCGGCGGGCGCGCTACTCACGCCACCTCCTGATCCCCGAGATCGGCGAGGAAGGACAGTTGAAGCTGCTCGACTCGCGGATCCTGCTGATCGGCGCCGGCGGCCTCGGCTCGCCCGCGTCGCTCTACCTGGCCGCCGCCGGTGTCGGACACCTCGGGATCATCGACGCCGACATCGTCGACGAGTCGAACCTGCAGCGTCAGATCGCCCACTCGCTGAACACCCTAGGCACGCCGAAGGTCGACAGCGCGAAGCGCGCGATCGAGGCGCTGAACCCCGACGTCGAGGTGACGACCTACCGGGAGCGGCTCACCTCGGAGAACATCGACCGGATCCTCGATGACGGCTGGGACATCATCGTCGACGGAGCCGACAATTTCCCGACCCGCTACCTCGTCAACGACGCGTCGGTGTGGCGCCAAATCCCCGTGGTCCACGGGTCGATCTACCGCTTCGAGGGACAGGTCACGGTCTTCAAGCCCTACGACGGGCCCTGCTACCGCTGCCTCTACCCCTCGCCGCCGCCGCCGGAGCTCGCGCCGTCGTGTGCCGAGGGCGGAGTGCTCGGCGTGCTCCCGGGGGTGGTCGGCACGCTGCAGACCAACGAGGCGATCAAGCTGGCAGCCGAGATCGGCGAGCCGCTGATCGGCCGGCTGCTGCTCTTCGACGCGCTCGCCACCGATTTCACCGAGGTCCACATCAAGCGCAACCCCGACTGTCCGGTGTGCGGCGAGAATCCCTCGATCACCGAGTACATCGACTACGTCGAGTTCTGCACTCGATGACCGTCGTACTGCGGACCAGGTAATGGGGATCGTCAGGGTTCCGCCAGTGCTCCGCGGCGAGGCCGGTGGCGCGCGCGAGGTGCAGGCGTCGGGTGCGACCGTGCGCGAGTTGCTCGACGACCTGACGGCCCGGGTGCCGGCGCTCGGCGAGAAGATCTACGACGGCGAGGAGATCAAGCCGTACGTGAACGTCTACGTGGACGGCGAGGACGTCCGGACGAGAGGGGGCCTCGACACTCCCGTGCGCGAAGACGCGACGATCGTCCTCCTGCCTGCGATGGCAGGCGGATGATCGCCGGATCGCTGCTCGACCTGATCGGCAACACGCCGCTCGTCGCACTCGAGCACCTGTCGCCGGAGGGCGTCACCATCTACGCGAAGCTCGAGGCGCAGAACCCGACCGGCTCGATCAAGGATCGGGTCGCACTCGCGATGGTCGACGCGGCTCGCCTCGAGCCGGGAGCGCAGCTTCTCGAGCCGACGAGCGGGAACACCGGCATCTCGCTCGCGCTCGTCGCGAAGCTGCGCGGGCACCAGTTGACCTGCGTGATGCCGGCGAACGCGACGCCGGAACGGCGGCTCGTGCTCGAGCTGTTCGGGGCGACCATCGTCGACTCGCCGGCCGGCGAGGGCTCCAACGGGGCTGTACGGCTGGCGCAGGAGATGGCCGCAGCCGACCCGCGGTTCACGATGCTCTTCCAGTACGCGAACGAGTGGAACCCGCGCGCCCATTACGAGGGGACCGGCGCCGAGATCGTGCGCGACCTGCCGCGCGTCGACGCGCTCGTGGCCGGCCTCGGAACCGGGGGAACGTTGATGGGCACCGGAGCCCGGCTGCGCGAGGCCTTTCCCGGGGTTGTCGTCGCCGCCGCCGAGCCTCTACCCGGCGACCCGGTGATGGGCCTGCGGTCGCTCGACGACGGCTACGTGCCGCCGATCCTCGACGTCTCGAAGCTCGACCGCAAGCTGCTCGTGTCGAACGCCGAGTCGGTGGCGGCGGTCAGGGCGCTGCTCGACCGCGAGGGGATCTTCGCCGGTGTCTCCGCGGGGGCGGTCGTCCACGTTGCCCGGAGGATCGCCGAGGAGCTCCCGGCCGGCTCGGTCGTCGTCGCGGTGCTCGCCGACGGCGGCTGGAAGTATCTCTCGAGCGACTTCTGGGAGACTGACGACGTGGAGCACTCGATGGAGAGCACGCTCTGGTGGTAGTCCCGCCTGCGATCCGAGCCGAGCTCCACGCCCACGCCGCCGAGGAGGCGCCGAACGAATGCTGCGGCGTGCTCGTGTTCCGCGACGGCGTCGCCGAGCGCTACCTCAGGGGGCGCAACCGCCTGGCCTCACCGTACCGCTACGAGCTCGAGATCGACCCCGAGGTGTGGTTCCTCGAGGACGAGGGCCTCGAGCTCGCCGTCTTCCATTCCCATCCCGAGTCCGAGCCACGCCCCTCGCGAACCGACCGCGAGCTCTCGGGTCTCTGGGCCGGGAAGCCGTTCCTGATCTACGGCCTCGAGCTCGAGGAGCTCCGCGCCTGGCGGATCACCCTCGACGCCGCCGAAGAGCTCCCGCTGTCGTAAACGGGCAACCCTGCCGGCCCTGACCTGGCCGGGGAGCTGTGCCGGAAGCGCCCGCCGCGGACGCGTCCGCGCGAGCGATGTCCGATCCGGCCGAGCCCGCTTTGGTCATGACCGGGGACAGTCCCCTGGACACGGCTGTATGGGACATGAGCGGGGACAGTCCCCTGCACATGGCTGCTCAGGCCATGGCCGGTTGAGCGGAGTCGGTCAGGCGGAGGCGCGGCGGACGAGCGTGGTCGCACAGATGACCTGCTCGGGCTTCGCACTGTCGCGGTCGATCCGGCGCAGCAGGAGCTCAGCCGCGGTCTCGGTCATCTCGTCGAGCGGCTGGCGGATGGTCGTCAGCGTCGGCAGGGTGTGCGACGCGATGGGCGCGTCGTCGAAGCCGATGACGGCGACGTCGTCGGGCACGCGGCGGCCCGCCTCGCGCAGGGCGCGGAGCGCGCCGAGGGCCATCAGATCCGAGGCGGCGAAGACCGCGTCGATGTCCGGCCGCCTGACGAGCAGCCGGGTCATCGCCTGATAGCCGCTCTCCTCGAAGAAGTCGCCGGGGGCGACGAGCGTCTTGCGGAAGCCGACGCCGGCGGCCTCGAGCGCGTCGCGATAGCCGTCGAAGCGATCGATCCCCGCGCACATGTTCGACGGCCCGGAGATGGTCGCGATCGTGCGGCGCCCGAGCGCGAGCAGATGCTCGACGCCCTGGCGGGCACCGCCACGGTTGTCGGCATCCACGTACGAGAGCGTCGAGCCGCCGATCGGGCGCCCGATGAGGACGGTCGGGACGCCGGCCCGCTGTAACTGCCGGGGAAGCGGATCGTCGCCGTGGAGCGACATCAGAACGACGCCGTCGACGTGCTCGGGCCGGAGGTAGCGCCGTGCCCGGTCGCGCTCATCCTCTCCCTGCATCACCATGAGCACGAGGTTCTTGTCGACCTCTGCCGCCGCGCTGCCGATCCCGCGCACGACTGCTGCGAAGAACGGGTCGGAGAAGAAGCGCGCCTCGGGCTCGCAGACCACGAGCGCGACCGCGTCGGCGCGGCGCGTGACGAGCGCCCGCGCGGCCTGGTTCGGGACGTATCCGAGCTTCGAGATCGCCCGCTCGACCGCCGTGCGCACCTCGTCGCTCACCTTGGGCGAGTGGTTGATCACCCGCGACACGGTCGCCCGGGAGACGCCCGCCAGGTCGCCCACCTCCTCGAGGGTGGGCCGCGATCCGGGACCTCCCCGCTCCTGCCGAGTCGACATCAGCTACCTCCCTCGCCGGCGAGTCCTCCGGCCGCGATCACGCGCGAGTACCAACGTGCGCTCTCCTTGGGGGTTCGGCGCAGGGTCTCGTAGTCGACGTGGACGATACCGAAGCGCTTCGCGTACCCCTCGGCCCACTCGAAGTTGTCGAGGAGCGACCAGACGAAATAGCCGCGGAGGTCGACGCCCGCGTCGAGCGCACGGTGGACGGCGCGAAGATGGCCGTCGAGGAACGAGACCCGGTCGCCGTCGGCGACGCTCCCGTCGCCCTCGAGGCGGTCCTCGTAGGAGGCGCCGTTCTCCGTCACGAGCAGGGGCAGCCCGCCGTAGTCCGTGTGGAGTTGGCGCAGCAGCTCCTCGAGGCCGCTCGGGTCGACCACCCAGCCCATCGTCGTGTGCTCCCCCTGCTGCGGCAGCGGCTCGACCCACTCGTCGCCCGGCCAGACGATGAACCCGCCGGGTGCCGGCTCGCTCCGGGCCGCGATCAACGAGGGGCGGTAGTAGTTGATGCCGAGCAGGTCGAGCGGCGTCGAGATCGTGTCGAGGTCCCCGTCCTCGATGTGCCCGAGCCCGACGAGCGGCTCGAGGTGCTCGAGCACGTCGAGGGGATAGGCGCCGCGGAGGATCGGGTCGAGGAAGATCCGGTTGTGCATCCCGTCGACGAGCCGCGCGGCCGCGACATCGGCGGCGCTCCCGGAGGCCGGCCGGTGCGGCTCGAGGTTCAGCACGATCGAGAACTCGACCCCTGCTGCGGCCCTGGCGCGCATCTGCTCGACCGCGAGCCCGTGCGCGAGCAGCAGATGATGGGCGGCGACCACCGCCTGCCTCCCGTCGTGCACGCCGGGTGCGTGCCGCCCGGCCCCGTACCCGAGGAAGGCAGCGCACCACGGCTCGTTCAGCGTCAGCCAGTGCTGCACGCGGTCGCCGAGCGCGTCGAAGACGAGCCCCGCGTACTCGGCGAACCGGTTAGCGGTCTCGCGGGCGGGCCAGCCGCCGGCGTCCTGGAGCTCCTGCGGCAGGTCCCAGTGGAAGAGCGTCGGGTAGGGCTCGATGCCCGCTTCGAGCAGCGCGTCGACGAGCCGCCGGTAGAAGTCGAGGCCGCGCTCGTTCGCCGGGCCACTTCCGCCGGGCTGCACCCTCGGCCACGCGATCGAGAACCGGTAGGCGGACACGCCGATGTCGGCCATGAGCTCGATGTCCTCCCGGTAGCGGTGGTAGTGGTCGGCGGCCACGTCGCCGGTCTCGCCGTTGGCCACGCGCCCCGGCTCGCGGGCATAGGTGTCCCAGATCGAGACGCCGCGGCCGTCCTCGTGCGCAGCACCTTCGATCTGGTAGGCGGAGGTGGCGACGCCCCAGATGAAGCCGTCCGGGAACCGCAGCAGAGCCTCCGACCCCGCCGCGAGGGGCCCGGTCGCGGACGTCGTCATCCCTTGACCGCCCCCTGCATGATGCCGCCGATGATTTGCCTGCCGAGCACGAGGAACAGGATGAACAACGGCAGGATCGACACGAACGTTCCCGTGAGGACGAGCGAGTAGTCCTCGACATAGCCGCTCGCGAGCGTCGAGACCGCGACCTGAACCGTCGGGTTCTGGGAGCTCAGGACGATCAGCGGCCAGAAGAAGTCGTTCCAGGTCATCGTGAAGGTCAGCAGGGCCAGCACAGCTGCCACGGGCCTGACCGCCGGCAGGATGATGTGCCAGAAGATCCGCAGCGTGTGGCAGCCGTCGACCCGCGCCGCGTCGATCATCTCGTTCGGCACCGCCTGGAGGATGTACTGGCGCATCAGGAACACGCCGAACGCGGTGACGAGGTTGGGCGCGATCACCGCCTTGAGATCGTTCACCCAGTGGAAGCGGATCATCTCGATGTACAGCGGGATCACGCCGAGCTGAACCGGCACCATCATCGTGATCACGATCACGACCATCAACATCTTCGCGCCGCGGAACTCGAGCTTCGCGAAGGCAAAGCCGGCGAGTGCGCTGAAGAGCACGACCGAGACCGTGACGGCCGACGCGACGATGAACGAGTTGACCATCGCGCCCCAGAAGTCGACGTTGACCTCGCCCGAGTTGAAGAGCCGGGAGATGTTGTGGAAGAGCTGCGTCCCCGGCGTCAGCACCGGCGGGTAGGCGCTCACCGCCGCGTTGTCGTGTGACGCGACGACGAGCGACCAGTAGAGGGGGAAGAGCGACAGGAGCGCGACGATCACCAGGAAGACGTAGGTCAGCGGGTGCGCGCGCCGCAGGCGGCGGGGAGCCGTCTGTTGGCGCGTGCGCGTCCTGGCGGCGATGACGGCCATGACCTACTCGGACGACCTGATCCGGCGGGTGATGAGGAAGTTGACGAGCGAGATCGCGGCGATCAGCAGGAACAGGCTCCACGCGATCGCCGAGGCGTAGCCGAACTTGAACTCGCTGCCGCCGAACGCCTTCTCGTACAGGTACATGGCAACGGTCTGGTACTGCCGGTCCGAGCCGCCCGTCCCGGCCTGCTTCAGCGGCTGGAACAGGTACGGCTCGGTGAAGAGCTGGAGGCCGCCGATCGTCGAGATGACGACCGTGAAGATGATCGTCGGGCGCAGCGAGGGGATCGTGATGTGGAAGAGCTGGCGCCACGTGCTCGCGCCGTCGACCGAGGAGGCCTCGTAGAGCTCGTCGGGAACCGACTGCATCGCGGCCAGATAGATCAGCGCGTTGTAGCCGACCCACCGCCAGGTCACCATCGTCGAGAGCGCGATCCACGACGAGAACGTCCCGGCCTCCCAGTCGATCTTCCCGAGCCCGACCTCGCTCAGGAGGTAGTTGATGAGCCCGTAGCGGTAGTCGAAGAGCTGCGTGAAGATCAACGCGACCGCGACGAGCGAGGTGACCTGCGGCAGCAGCAGGCTCATGCGGAAGAAGCTGCGGCCGCGGAGGCGCTGGTTCAGCAGGTGCGCGAACACCATCGCCAGCAGGAGCTGGGGACCCGTCGAGAGCACCCAGATCGCGAGCGTGTTCTCGACCGCGTTCCAGAAGTACGAGTCGTGGAACAGCGCCTCGTAGTTGGCAAGCCCGACGAACTGCGTCGAGCCGCTGAGCAGATTGCGGTTCGTCAGCGACACCCACGCCGTGTAGACCAGCGGGAAGGCGCCGAACACCGCGAAGAGCAGGAAGAACGGCGTGATGTAGAGGTACGGCGAGGCCTTCGCGTCGAGCTTGATCAACCGCTCACGCTTCGTGACCCCGCCGCGCCCGATGACCGGCCGCGCAATGTTCATTGCCTTCGCCATTACGCTATCGCGCCGTCACTCCGGGAACGGAGAGCGAGACCGGCCGGGTCGGAACCCGACCGGTCTCGCGCAGCCGCTCTCTGGAGGAGATCAGGTCGCGACGTTCGCGACGTCCTTGAGGAACTGCTGCCATGAAGCGCTCGCCGACTGCTTCTTCTGCTCGACGCGCTCGATCGCGTTGGTGACGGCGGTCTGGATGTCACCCTGGTGGGGGCCAGTGATCTGCGGCTTCAGGTTCAGCACCGAGCCGGTGAAGATCTTGCCCACCGGCGCGCCGCTGAAGAACGGGTTCTTGAAGCTCGCGATCGCCGGCGTCGAGTAGAGCGCCGGCTCGCTCGGCAGGTTGCCGGTCTGCTTGAACACGTAGGCCTCGGAGGCCGGGGAGGTCAGGAACTTGACCAGCTCGGCCGCGAGCTCCGGGTTCTTCGACTGCTTGGGAACGGCGAGGAACGAGCCGCCCCAGCTACCGCCGCCGCCCGGGACCGCTGCGATGTCCCAGTCGCCGGCGGAGTTCGGCGCCTGGCCCTGGATGTACCCCATCATCCACGCGGGGCAGGTGACCGTGGCGAAGGCGCTCTCCTTGAAGCCGGTGTTCCAGGACGTGCTGAACGCGGCGAGTCCCGCGCTCTCGCCCTTGGCGACGCCCTGCATCGTCAGATCCCATGCCCGCTTGACCGACGGGTTGGAGCCGACGATGACGTCGCCCTTGGCGTCGTAGTAGGCCGGGTTGAGCTGACCCACCATCGCGTTGAACACGTTGCTTCCCGAGTCGAAGAAGTACGTGCCCTTCGGCGCATTCTTCTCGAAGCGGGCGCCCGTGGCGATGAACGCCTGCCACGTGGGCCAGAGCTTCGAGACCGCCGCGCGGCTCGTCGGGAGCCCGGCCGCCTGCATCAGGTCGCGGCGGTAGCAGATGCCCATGCTGCCGACGTCCGTCCCGAGCCCGATCTGGGCCCCGTTCGGCGCGATCGACTGCTGCCACTTCCAGGGCAGCCATTGCTTCCTGAGCGCGGCCGCACCGTACTGGTTGAGGTCGACGAAGTACTGCGGCTCGGACTTGAACTGTGCGATGTACCCGACCTCGATCGCGACCACGTCATCTGCGCCCGAACCGGTGGCCAGGTGCTTCGCGAGGTTCGCATGATGGTCGGCGTAGCTCTCGATGTCTTCCTTGATCGTCACGCCGGGGTGGGCCGCCTCGAACTTCTTGTAGAGGTCGTGGTAGCCGAAGTCGCCGAACAGATCGACGCGAAGCGTCACGTTGTCGCGACTCGTCGCCGACGCGGAGCCGGCGAGCAGCGATGTGCCGGTCAGCCCCGCGATGACGAGAAGCGCCGCGGCCACTCTCCAGGGCCGCCACGAAGTGCTGGTTCTCACCGAAGTCTCCCTTCTCTCTTCCCGCTTCCGGGAATCCGCGCCCTCTCCGGCGCTTGAGCCTGATAGTGTGAGAGCGCTCTCACGGTTGGGAGCATGAACGGCGGAAGCGACTTTGTCAAGAGCCAGTGATAATTCCGCTCACGCAGCTTTCCGGCGGCGCCGGATTGACCGTCACGCGCGACGGCGCGTCGACAGAGGAGGCCGATGATGGCAACCGTCAGGTACGACGAAGCGACACGGATCTTCCCGAGGGCGGAACGGCCGGCGGTCGACGGCCTCTCGCTCGACATTGCCGACGGCGAGTTTCTCGTCCTCGTCGGCCCGTCCGGGTGCGGCAAGTCGACGAGCCTGCGGATGCTCGCAGGCCTCGAGGAGGTCGACGCCGGCAGCGTGTACATCGGCGATCGCGACGTCACCGGGCTGCCGCCCAAGTCGCGCGACGTGGCGATGGTCTTCCAGAACTATGCGCTCTATCCGCACATGTCCGTCGCCGACAACATCGGCTTCGCGCTGAAGCTGGCGCACATGCCGCGCGCCGAGATCAGGAGCCGGGTCGCGGAGGCGGCGAAGATGCTCGACCTCGAGGAGTACCTCGGGCGCAAGCCGAAGGCGCTCTCGGGCGGCCAGCGCCAGCGGGTGGCGATGGGCCGGGCGATCGTGCGGCGGCCGCAGGTGTTCCTGCTCGACGAGCCGCTCTCGAACCTCGACGCGAAGCTGCGGGTGCAGACGCGTACCCAGATCGCCTCGCTCCAGCGGCGGCTCGGGGTCACGACCGTCTACGTCACCCACGACCAGGTCGAGGCGATGACGATGGGCGACCGGGTGGCTGTGCTCGACCGCGGCACCCTGCAACAGGTGGACACGCCCCGCCGGCTCTTCACGAGCCCGACGAACATGTTCGTTGCCGGGTTCATCGGGTCGCCGGCGATGAACCTCCAGGAGGTGGCGGTGAGCGACGGGCACGCGCGGTTCGACGGCTGCGACGTCCCGCTCCCCCCTGCCGCAGCCGCCAGGGCGAACGGCCGCGTGGTGCTGGGCTTCCGTCCGGAGGCGGTCGACGTCGTCGGCAGCGCCGAGAACGGGATCGAGGTCACGGTGCAGGCGGTCGAGGAGCTCGGGGCCGACGCGTACGTCTACGCGAGCCTGCACGACGCGGAGCTCGTGGAGAAGCCCGATCTGATCGCCCGTGTCGACCCGGCAGCCGTCCCCGCGAAGGGCAGCCGGATCAAGCTCCGGATCCGCCCCGACCGCGTCCACCTCTTCGCTGCGGGAACCGGCGAGCGCCTCGACCTGAACTGACGCGCGTCATCAGGCCACCGCCCGGGCCGGACGACGGCTTGGGACGGTCCCCGGACGTGGCCACAGGGGACATGTCCAGGGAACTGTCCGCCTGGACGCGGCCGGGCTGGACGGGGCCGGCTGGACGGGGCCGTTGCTAGCGTGCTCGCGATGGGGATCGTGGTCGTCGAGGCGCCCTCGCTCGGGGAGGGCTGGCTGCGGGTCTCGCGGGCGATTCTCGGGCAGGGGGCGAACGCGACCTACGACGGCCAGGTGACGCGGGAGCTCGCCTTGCTCTCGCTGCGGGTGGCGCGGCCGGAGTCGACGGACGCGATGATCGCCGAGCTCGGCGACCCCGGGTGGCTCGACTGGATGCACCGGAACTTCTTCAGCACCGACATCGTTGCGGAGCTCGGCGACGCCGCGAGCTACGCCACCCGCCTCTTCGACTACGCCGGGAGCGGCCGCGACCAGATCGCCTGGGTCGTCGAGCGCCTGCGCGACGACCCGGAATGCCGGTCGGCTGCGATCACCACCTTCCAGCCGCTGACCGACACGAGCTACATCCCGTGCGTCAGCCTGCTCGACTTCTGGCGGCGCGACGGCGGGCTCGAGCTCGTCGTCTACGCGCACAGCCTCGACTTCGGCAAGAAGGCGTATGGCAACCTGATCGAGCTCACGCACCTCGCCGAGCACGTCGCAGCCGAGCTCCACGTCCCGGTCGGGCCGCTCGTCGTGCACGCCAAGTCGGCCCACATCTACGAGCCGGAATGGGCTGCGATGGCCGACCTCGCCGGCCTCGCGGCCCCGGTCGGCCGAGCTCCCGGCTAGGCGGGAAGCCGCGTCTCGGCCGACCGGTGCAGCGCCTCGAGCACGCGGGACTGCGCCACCGCGTCCGCGCGGCCGAGCAGCAGCTCACCCTCGCCGCGGATCGCGTCGCTGAGGTTCTCGAGCTCGAGGCGGTAGGAGTCGACGGGCTTCAGCTCGACACGCTCGACCGCCCCCTCACGCCGGATCTCGATCACCGGCTTCCGGCAGTGCCACGGGTCGTCGACGAAGAGCGACCCCTCGCTGCCGATCGCCTCGAGCTCGTCGCGCTCCGGCAGGGCCGTGCCGCAGTCGAACTGCGCCAGCACGTCGCCCGGAAAGCGCATCGCCGCCGCGAACACCCAGTCGGTACCGGTCTCCCCCAGCCACGCCGCCCCGAACACCGACTCGGGCTCGCCGGCCAGGAGCCGCGACGCGCTGACGCAGTAGCACCCGATGTCCATCAACGCGCCGCCCTCGACCTCCGTGCGCAGACGGATGTTGTCGACGTCGTAGAGCGAGTAGCTGAACGTCGAGCGCACGAGGCGCAGCTCGCCGATCGCACCCTCGGCGACGAGCGAGACGAGACGCGCCGTCTGTGGGTTGTGGCGGTACATGAATGCTTCCGACAGGAGCCGCCCGGCCCGATCCGCCGCGTCGAACGCAGCCACCACATCCTCCGGGTGTCGCGAGAGCGGCTTCTCGCACAGCACGTGCTTCCCCGCCTCGACCGCCTTCACCGACCACTCGCAGTGCATCGTGTTCGGCAGCGAGATGTAGACCGCCTCGATCTCCGGATCGGCGAGCAGCTCCTCGTAGGAGCCGTATGCCCGCGGGATCTCCCAGCGGCGCGCGTACTCCTCGGCCCGCGCCCGGTCGCGGCTCGCCACCCCGACCAGGTCGACCTTCGACGAGGCGTGCGCGCCGGGGATCACGTTCCGGTTGATGTTCGCGGTCGAGACGATTCCCCATTTGACGGCGTTCATGTGCGCTCCGTCGAGCCGACGCTCAGGCCGCTCATCCCCAGCTCGCCTCCGTCATCGGCCGGAGGGCGGTCTCGAGGATGCGGAGATGGCGCGGCCGCTCCAGCACGAACACGACGACCTCGGCGACGTCGTCCGCGGTCATCATCCCCGGCAGGACATCGCTCGTCCGGCCGCGTCCGTCCTCGAGCGCGAAGTCCGTCGCCACCCCGCCCGGGCAGACGTTCGTGCAGCGGATCCCGTGCTCGCGAAGCTCTCCGTCGAGCGCGCGGGTGAACCCGACCTGACCGAACTTCGAGGCGCAGCGCGCGTGCAGCATCCGCGCCACCGCCGCGCCGATGCCGCGGCTCGCGCCGGTGATCACTGCCGTCTTCCCGTTCAGACTCATCTTGCCTCCAGTGGTCGAAGTCGCGGGCCGCTCGACCCTCGGGCTCGAGCACCGGGCCGAGGATACGCGCCGGATCATCGCTCTTGCCGGATGTTCCGGAGGAGGAGGCATTACCATCGCTTGCGTGCCCCATCACCCCGACTTCCCCGCACGCCACTCGCAGCCCGCCGGTCGGTCACGGTGCTGACCCGGGCGCAGGTCGACGCCGCCCGGCACCGGGCCGCCGAGATGCTCGACGGGGCCGGAATTGCGCTGACCTCGCAGGAACGGAACACGATCGAGATCGCCGACTTCGGGCTCTCGCGGCTCGAAGAGCTCGGGCTCGAGGTCGTGGTGTATCTGAACACCGAGCGCGTCTGCGCGAAGGAGCTCGTGCTCTTCCCGCACCAGACCTGCCCCGAGCACCGCCACCCGCCGTTCGACGGCACCGCCGGCAAGGAGGAGACGTTCCGCTGCCGCGCCGGAGTCGTCTACCTCTACACCGAGGGCGAACCGAGCGCGTCCCCCTCGGCCCGGATCGGGAAGGACGACCGCGCCGCGTTCACGGTCTGGCACGAGATCCTGCTCGAGCCGGGCGATCAGCACACGATCCCGCCGGACACACTGCACTGGTTCCAGGCCGGCGGCGCAGGCGCGATCGTGACCGAGTTCTCGACGACCAGCCGCGACGAGCTCGACGTCTTCACGGATGCGAGGGTGCAGCGCGCGACCGTCGTCGCTCCCGGGTGACCGGCGGGTGGAGAGACCCGTCCTCTGTGTGGGCATCCTGGTCGCCGACATCTTCGTGCCGGCGCTCGAGCGCTTCCCGGAGCCCGGCGAGCTTGTTGCCACCGACGACTTCCTGATCGCGCCCGGCGGCTGCGCCGCCAACACGGCCGTCGGGCTCACGAGGCTCGGCGTTCCGGCGGCCGTCTGCGGCCGGGTCGGCGATGACCTGTTCGGACAGAGCCTGCTGCACGACCTCCGTGGCCGCGGAATCGACGTGAGCGCCGTCACCGTCACCGAGGGCCTGGGTACCTCGAAGACCGTGATCGTGCCGGTGCGCGGCGAGGACCGGCGCTATATCCATACCTTCGGTGCGAACGCCGCATTCACTGTCGCAGACATCCCCCGGGCGCGCCTCAACAGCTCGGCGGTGGTCTACGTCGGCGGCTACCTGGTGGTTCCAGGCCTCGTCGAGGCCGACCTGGCGCTGGGGCTCCGTGAAGCCCGCACGCACGGCGCACGCGTCGTGCTCGACGTCGCCGTCCCGTCAGTCCACCCGGGCCTCTCCCTCGAATCGGTGCGGGAGCTGCTGCCGCTCGCCGACTACTTCCTGCCGAACGAGGACGAGGCGCGGGCGCTGACCGGCGAGAGCGAGCCTCACGACCAGGCGAGCGCCTTCCTCGACTGCGGCGCCCGGACCGTCGTGGTCAAGCGCGGCGACCGGGGAGTCCACGTGCGCTCGGGCGAGACGGGCTTCGACATGCCCGCGCCGCCTGTCGAGGTCGTCGAGCCGTCGGGCGCCGGAGATGCGTTCGCGGCAGGTCTCATCCTCGGCATCCTCGAAGGCTGGGATCTGGAGCGGTCGATCGGCTTCGCGAGCGTCGTCGGCGGCTCGGCCTGCACGGCCCTGGGCTGTTCCGCGGGAGTGTTCTCGAGGCCCCGGGCCGACGAGTTCGTCGCGTCACACCCACTCCGAGCAACACGGGCCTGACGGGCATGCCGCTCGTCCCGCTCACGGAGCTGCTGGCAGCGGCACGCGCCGGAGCGTATGCAGTCGGGTACTTCGAGGCGTGGGACGGCTACTCGCTCGAGGCGGTGGTCGAGGCAGCGGAGGCGGAGCGGGCGCCGGTCGTGCTCGGCTTCGGGTGCCTCCTCGTCGACCCGGGTTGGCTCGATCGCGGCGGCATCGAGAAGCTCGGCGCCCTCGGCCGGGCCGTCGCCGAGCAGGCGCGCGTGCCGGTGGGGCTGCTGCTCAACGAAGCGCATACCCTCGCCCAGGCCCTACGCGGCGTCGAGTCCGGGTTCACCGCGGTGATGCTGACCTCCGCGGGGCGCGATCGGGCCGGCGCCGTGCGCGATGTCGCCGAACTGGTGCGTCTTGCCCACGACCGGGGCGTGGCAGTCGAAGGGGAGCTCGGCAGCCTGCCGGATGCCGGCGGCGGCAACCCCGACGCGACGGCGGCGAGCCTGACCGACCCCGAAGAGGCGGCGGCCTTCGCCGCCGCCACCGGCGTCGACTGTCTGGCAGTCTCGTTCGGGAACGTCCACCTGCTCGAAGGGCGCGGCGCGCCGATCGACCTCGACAGGTTGGAGGCGATCCACCGCCGGGTCGGTGTGCCGCTGGTCGCACACGGCGGTACCGGTTTCCCGGCCGACGCGGTGGCGCCCGCGATCGCGCGGGGAATCGCCAAGTTCAATGTCGGCACCGCCCTCAAGCGGGCCTTCCTCGCCGGCCTCGGCGAAGGGCTCCCTGCGCTTCCGGTGCCCACGAGTGCCGCGACCGTGCACGACGCGATCGGCTCGCACCGCCCGCAAGACGTGCTCGTGCAGGCCCAGGCCCGTATCGTGCCGGTCGTGCGCGAGCTGATCCAGCTGTACGGGGGGAGCGGTCGTGGCGCCTGAGCTCGTCCCGCTCCTCGAGCTCTATCGCACGATGCGCCTGATCCGGCGCTTCGAGGAACGGGTCTACCATCTCTTCCTCGACGGGGAGATCCCGGGCACCCTCCACCAGTACCAGGGCCAGGAGGCGGTCGCAGCCGGCGTCTGCAGCGAGCTCCGGACCGATGACTGGATCACCTCGACCCATCGCCCGCACGGTCACGCGCTGGCCAAGGGTGTCGCTCCGCGGGCCGCGCTGGCCGAGCTGTACGGCAAGGAGACCGGCTGCTGTCGCGGCCGCGGCGGCTCGATGCACCTCGGCGACCTCGACGTCGGGATGGTCCCCGCAATCGCGATCGTCGGCGGCGGCAACACCGTCGTCACAGGTCTCGGCCTGGCATTCCAGCTCCGGGGCGAGGATCGGGTGGCCGCCTGCTTCTTCGGGGAAGGCGCCTCCAGCGAGGGCGCCTTCCATGAGGGCCTCAACTTCGCCGCAGTCCGGAAGCTGCCGATCGTGTTCGTGTGCGAGAACAACCTCTACGGGGCCTCGACGCCGTTCGGCTCCGTCTCGCTCGTCGAGGATGTGGCCGACCGTGCCGCGGGCTACGGAGTTCCCGGGCGGGTGGTCGACGGCATGGACGTCCTGGCCGTCCAGGAGGCCGCACGAACGGCCGTCGCCCGCGCACGAGCCGGTGACGGGCCGACGCTGCTCGAGTGCAAGACCTACCGCTTCGTCGGCCACAGCCGCAGCGATGCCCGCGGCTACCGCTCGCGTGAGGAGGAGGCGGCCTGGCGGGACCGGGATCCGCTCGTTCGTCTGCGGGCGCTGATGCCGGATCGGACTGCCGACGAGATCGACGGGAGCGTCGAGGCGGAGCTCGACGACGCGGTGGAGTTTGCCCGCAGCTCGCCCGACCCTGATCCGGCGGAGGTGCTCGGCGATGTCTACGCCTGAGAACGGCGGGCGGCGGCTGACCGTCGGCGAGGCGTTGCGCGAGGCGATCGTCGAGGAGATGCGCCGCGACGACTCGGTGTTCCTGATCGGCGAGGACATCGGCATCGAGGGCGGGTTCGGCGGCGCCTTCGGCGTCTACCTCGGTCTTCCCGAGCTGCTGGGCCGTGAGCGGATCGTCGATACGCCGATCTCCGAGAAGGTCATCGCGGGCGCAGCGGTCGGCGCGGCCCTCGCCGGCATGCGCCCGATCGCCGACATGCAGTACTCCGATTTCCTCTTCGAATGCATGGACGAGCTCGTCAACCAGGCGGCGAAGATGCGTCTGATGTCAGGCGGGCGGGTGTCGGTGCCGATGGTCATGCGTGCCCCGGTCGGGACGACCGTGCGCGGCGCCCAGCACGGGCAGAGCCCGGAGAGCTACTTCATCCACGTGCCGGGCCTCAAGGTCGTCTGCGTCTCGGACGCCTACAACGCCAAGGGCCTGCTGAAGAGCGCTGTGCGGGACGACAACCCGGTGCTCTTCTTCGAGCACAAGCTCCTCTACGGCAGCAAAGGGCGTGAGCAGGCCGGCGGGCTCGACCTGACGGCCGAGGTGCCCGAGGATGAGTACCTGGTGCCGATCGGCCGGGCGGCCGTCAAGCGTCCGGGTGGGGACGTCACGGTCGTCGCGACGCACATCTCCCTGTACCGTGCACTCGCAGCGGCCGAGCGGCTCGCGGCAGAGGACGGGATCGAGTGCGACGTGATCGACCCGCTGACGCTCCTGCCGCTCGACACCGAGACCCTGTGGGAGTCACTCGGCCGGACGGGACGGCTGATCATCGTCCACGAGGACACGCTCACAGGCGGCTGGGGCGCCGAGATCGCCGCCCGGGCAGCCGAGGAGTGCCTGGGCGACCTGAGGGCTCCGGTCAGGCGCATCGCGTCGGCGGACGCGCCGTTCCCTTATGCACCCGTGCTGGAGCAGGCGCTCGTACCGGGGATCGACGGGATCGTCGCGGCCGTGCGCGAGGTCTGCCGCTGATGGCCCACCCGGTCCGGATGCCGCCGCTCGGGCAGACCTCGGACGAGCTCCAGATCCTCGCCTGGCACAAGGCCGTGGGCGACGAGGTTGCCGTCGGCGAAACGCTGCTCGCGGTCGAGACCGACAAGGCGACCCTCGAGATCGAGGCCACGGCCGCCGGGACGCTGCTGCAGATCCTCCATCACGAGGGCGAGACCGTCAGCGAGGGAGCGGTCATCGCCTACATCGGCACCCCCGGCGAGGAGATCGCGGAGCACCCGTGGTAGAGCCGTCGTCGAGAGCGTGCGGCGCCGGGAAGCGGATCGACCCGGTCAGACCGGAATCGTGAGGCTCTCGATGTCCCTCGGATAGTCGGTGAGGACCTCGATGCCGTCGGCGGTCACGGCAACCGTGTCGGAGTGACGGAAGCCGCCGACCGCGGCCGAGTAGAGACCCGGCTCGATCGTGAAGACCATTCCCGGCTCGATGGGCGTGTGGTCGCCGAGGTCGAGAAACGGCGCCTCGTGGTTGCGCAGGCCGATCGCGTGGCCGGTGTGCTGACGCCAGAACGGCAGCAGCCCGTTGTCCTCGAAGTAGCGCCCGACGGCCCCATCGACCGCGGCGCACGTGACCCCGGGGCGGAGCGCGTCGAAGGCGACCTGCTGGGCGGCGACCGCGTGAGCGAAGAGACCGCGCATCTCGTCGGTGGGCGGCCCGATGATCATGGCCCGCTCGAGCTCCGCGTTGTACCCCCAGATCGGCGCGCTCGTCTCGGTGACGAGCACGTCGCCGGCCTTGAACTCGATGTTGTGGGCAACCGCATGCGCCCAGGAGCTGCGCAACCCGATCTGGCCTCGATACCCGGCCGAGACGCCGTCGGCCGAGCCCTGCTGGCCACCGTAGGCATCGCCGAGGGTCTGCAGCAGCGCGAGCGTCGCCTCGTGTCCGGCCCGAAGGCTCGCCTCGGCCTCGGTGACACCGACCCGCGTGTACTCCTGCAGGAGCCGGTGGGCGTGCTCGCACCAACGGGCGCTTTCCCGGATCAGGCCGATCTCGCTCTCGCTCTTCCGGGCCATCATGCTCTCGATGACGGCCGCGAGCGGCACGACGCTGCTCGCCGCAACCTCGCTGAGCGCAGGTCCCTGATAACCGAGGATCCCGGGATAGCCGTCCTCGTCGGCGCCGATCGCATCCCGGATGCCGAGATCGGCGAGCACCCGGGCGAGGATCCGCAGCGGGTGCTCGATCCCCGGATACTCGGGGTAGGACTCGACCCGCTCGAACGCCGTCTCGGCGCGCGTCCGCTCGACCTCGAATTCGGGCACGAAGACGACCGACTCCCCGGTCACGCTCTCCGCGAACACGACCGGCCGTTCGTTCGAGAGGAAGCAGAAGCTCGTGAAGTACTGGATGTAGTCCTGGCCGAAGAGGACGTAGCCGCTGAGCCCTTCGCGGCGCACGTGCTCGCGCAGGCGATCGCGCCGCGCTTCCAGCTCGGCCGCCGGTATGCCGGTACGTGGTTGCCCCGTCTCCTTCATCCTCACTCCTCGTTTCGCACTCCGGCCACGGGCCGCGCGGCGCGCCGCCCGCAGGACGCCGAGACGTTAGCCGCTGCAAGACGTCGGCTCCTCGACGCTACTCCAGCGTGCGAAGGCTCGGGTAGAGGGCCTGGAAGCGCCGGTACCCCTCCTCGTAGGCGCCCACCCAGGACGGTTCCGGCTCGACTCGCTCCTGGACGCGGACGCAGCGGGCGACGGCGCCGGCCGCGTCGGGGAAGACGCCCGCTCGTATGCCGGCCAGCAGCGCGGCGCCGAACGCCGCGCCGGCATCGCACTCGGTGCGCTCGAGCGGCAGGTCGAGGACGGACGCGACGATCCGCAGCCACAGCGCACTGCGCGCGCCCCCGCCCGACACGCGCCCGACGGCGGGCTCGACTCCGAGCTGTCGTAGCAGCTCCAGCGAGTCCCTCAGCCCGTAGGCGACGCCTTCGAGCGCGGCGCGCGCGAGCGCTCCCCTGTCATGGCGGAGGGAGAGGCCGGTGAACGCGCCGCGCACACTCGGGTCGGCGTGCGGGGTGCGCTCCCCCTGGAGGTACGGCGCGAACAGCAGCCCTTCGGTGCCGGCGTCCCAGCCGGCAGCCTCCTCGTCGAGCTCCGCATAGCCGCCGCCGAGCACGCGCCGAAGCCACGAGAACGACCCGGCGGCCGAAAGCATGACCCCCATCGCATGCCACGTCCCGGGGACGGCGTGGCAGAAGACATGAACGCGTGCCTCGGGGTCGGGGGCGTAGCCCGGCAGCGCTGCGAAGACCACACCCGAGGTGCCGAGAACTACCGACACCGAGCCGGGCTCGACGATGCCGACGCCGAGCGCTCCCGCCGCCTGATCTCCGGCACCGCCGATCTCGGTCGACTCGTAGGCGGACGGCAACCACTCGCCCGGCACCTCGAGCGCCGCGCATACCTCCTCCGACCAGCGCCGGCGCGCGACGTCGAAGAGCAGGGTTCCCGACGCGTCGGCGGCGTCGATCGCCCGCTCGCCGGTCAGCCGAAGCCGCACATAGTCCTTCGGAAGCAGGATGTGCCGGATCCGCCCGTACGTCTCCGGCTCGTGCCGGGCGAGCCAGAGGAGCTTCGGCGCCGTGAAGCCGGTGAGCGCACGATTGCCGGTGAGCGCGATCAGCCGCTCGAGGCCGATTCGGTCCTCGATCTCGGCGCACTCCGCGGCGGTGCGCTGGTCGTTCCAGAGGATCGCCGGCCGCAGCACACGATCGCCCTCGCCGAGTGCAACGAGGCCGTGCATCTGGCCGCTGAATCCGACCGGGCCTTCAGGCAGGCGCGCCAGCGCGGCCTGCGCGGCCCGCCACCAGTCATCCGGATCCTGCTCGGCCCACCCGGGCTGCGGTGTCGAGAGCGGATACGGCTCCTCGGCGGTCGCGAGCAGCTCGCCCCCGGCCGAGATCGCGACGGCCTTGACGCCGGTCGTGCCGACGTCGACGCCGACCAGGACGTCGGTCATGTGTCGATCCGGGCCAGCTCGATCAGGTTGCCGAACGGGTCGCGGCAGGTGAAGCGCGGCCGCCCGACGAGCTCCGTGCCGTCCACCGTCTCGACTCCCGCGCTCTCGAGGCGTGCGCGTAACGCCTCGAGCCCGTGCTCGACCGCGAGGCAGAGATGCGGTCGAGCCGGCGGCGGCTCGTCCACGAGCATCAGGTGGAGCTCCGAGCCCTCGCCCGTTCGGTACCAGATGAACCCCGCCGGGTCGAGCTTGGGCAGCACGTCGCGCTCCTCCAGCCCGAGCAGGCCTCCGTAGAAGGACCGTGCCTGCCCGGCCCCGTCACGAGGGACGGCGATCGAGACGTGGTGGAGCCTCACGCGCCGAGAGCGGCGTACACGAGCTCGTACGCGCGCACGGCATCCTTGGCCGCCTGCGCCTCCCGCAGCGCCGCCTCGTCGATCCGGCCGGCGACCGAGTCGATGAACCGCCACTGCAGCACCGAGCGTCGCACCGCCGCCACCGCATCCTCGGTGTAGGGGTAGAGGTCGAAGCCGAGACGCTCGCCGTGCTCCCCGTACCCGGCCCGACGCAGCTCGAGCGCGAGCTCGAGCGTCTCCATGAACGCTGTCGCGCCGACCATGTTGTCGTCGTCGAACGTCCCCCAGCCCGAGTTCGCGTGCTGGTGCCCGAGCAGCCCTTCGGCGGCGAGCAGCGCCGCGTACTCGGCCAGGTTCTCGCCGTTCATGATCAGGTGCTGCCAATCCATGTTGACCTTCACGTTGTCGAGCCCCTGGCGCCGCAGCGTGTGGATCACGTGCAGCGTCATGCCGACGTTCCGCATCAGGATCTTCATCGCCGGCTCGGAGTTCTTGTGCTCGAGGAGGATCGTCACGCCGCGCTCCTTCGCCCGCTGCGCCGCCTGGCCGATCCCGTCCAGGAAGCGCGCCCACGACTGCTGGTACGGCGTCTGGAACGGGTAGTTGTACCCCTCGATTCCCGGCCAGATGATGAAGTGAGCGCCGAGCTCGCCGGCAAAGTCGACCGCGTCCAGCGTGCGACGGACCGCCTCGTCGCGCACGCCGTCGTTCGGCGAGCTCAACCCGCCCTTGCCGAACAGATGGTCGAGGTGCAGCCCGCTCGCCAGGCAGTAGATGTCGTGGCCGGCGAGCGCCCCGCGCACGGCGTCGAGGTTCTCCCGCGAGAGCTCGTTGGGGTAGTGGAACTCGTAGCCGTCGATCAGGTCGCCGAGCCCCTCCACCGCGCGGTGGACCTTGGCGTCCATCGGCTCACCGATCCATTCCGGCTGGTAGCCGCCCGGCACGAAGCGTGTCGCCATCGGCCCGAAGGCCCAGATCCCGAGGCTCGTCTTCATCACGTCGTGAGGCTACAGATCGTCCGGCCCGCGACGCAGGACCGTCGCCACATCGCGCGGGCGCCCGGCATCCTCGCGGTGTCGGCTCTCACTGCGGCGAGAGCGACGAGTGCGAGCCAAGTGAGCGATACGCGAGCGAGACGCGACAGCTCTCGGCGGAGGACCGCACGATCGCGTCTGAGACCTCGCTCGCGCGGTAGCCGTCCTCGAAGGTGGCGCCGTAGGGGGCGACGTCGCGATCCTCCGCGATCGCCTCGAGCAGGTGCACGACCTCGTGCGTGAACGTGTCGCCCCAGCCGACGATGTGCCCCGGGGGCCACCAGTAGCGCATGAACGGGTGGTCGGCCTCCGTGACGAGCACGGTCTTCGCGCCTCGCGCCCTGTCGCCGTCGGCACGGAAGACCCGCAGCTCGTTCAGGCGCTCCAGGTCGAACCAGAGCGAGCCTTGCGAGCCGTTGATCTCCCACTGCAGGGCATTGCGGCGACCCAGTGCGAGCCGCGTCGCCTCGATCGTGCCCACGGCTCCGCTCTCGAACTCGACGACGGAGGCGATCGCGTCGTCGACCTCCCGGCCCGGAATGAACGTCTTCACGACCGCGGAGAGCGCGGCAATCTCGCCGACCAGGAACCTGCTCAGGTCGATCACGTGCGTCGCGAGGTCTCCGATCGCGCCCGAGCCGGAGTCTTCGCGGCTGAAGCGCCAGGTGTCGAGGCTCGGGTCTTCGGCCCAGTCCTGGAGGTAGCGCGCACGGAAATGGCGGATCTCTCCGAGCTCGCCGGCCTCGATCAGCTCGCGCGCGAGCCTCACAGCGGGCAGGAACCGGTAATTGAAGCCGCAGAGGTGCTTGACGCCCGTAGCGGCGACACGCGACCAGATCGTGAAGGCCTCGTCGGCGGTCCGCCCGAGCGGCTTCTCGCAGAGGACGTGCTTGCCGGCCTCGGCGGCGGCGATCGTCGGCTCGGCGTGCGCGGAGTTCGGGCCGCCGTTGTCGAAGAGGCCGATCGACGGATCGGCGACGAGGTCGCGCCAGTCGGTCGTCCAGCGCTCGTAGCCGTATCGGGCCGCCGCGTCCGCCACCGACGCCTCGTCGCGTCCGGCGATGGCGACGAGCCGCGGCTGGAGCGGGGGTGGCCAGGATAGGTGCCGGACGTTCAGGAAGGCGCTCGAGTGGGCCTTGCCCATGAAGGCGTAACCGAGCATGCCGACGCCGATCTCGGGGGGCTCGACGTCCCGCTCGCTTTGCATGCGGCGATACTACGTGCCTTACGCCGAGGTCGATCCCGCCAACCGCGGGAGCGACCGGTTCAGGGGCGCCGCGAGAGCCCGGCGGAGTCGATCGCGTCCGCCGCGAGCGCTGCGTCGTCGATTCCCGGCAGCCCGCTGACGCCCACGGCGCCGACCCTGCGCTCGCCGTCGAAGGCGGCGATACCGCCGAGGAAGAAGGTGAAGAACGGATCGAAGCTCGCCCGCTCGACCGGGTCGTCCCGCACCTTCTCGGCGAGCTCGGCGGTCGAGCGGGCATCGCTGCGGGCCGCGGTGTACGCCTTGCGCTGCGCGTTCAGCCGGGTGTCGGGGGCGGCGCCGTCCATCGTCGCCGCCGCGACGATCTCGCCGTGGTCGTCGGCGACGAAGACCGATACGGGGGCCGATGCCCGCGAGACGACGTGGTCGACGATCTGGAGCGCGTTCCGGAGCTGCATCGGCTCATTCTGGCGAACGCAGCGAGCGGCCGTCGGGCCGTTTAGGATTCACCTGTGGCGACGAGCGTCAGGCCGGGATCGCGCGTGGGCTCGGGGACTCTCGTGATCGGCGACACGAGCTCGCTGCAAGGCGTGCACGAGGTTTGCCAAACCAGGCGCGCTCGTTCGAGTCCTAGCGAAGGGATGCTCTCTTCGATCGGCCACCTGTGCCCGGGGATCGTGCGTTGAGCGAGGCTCCGCAGCCGCGCCCGGCCGGCCGGCGGCGACAGCGATCGCTGCGGGTCGGCGGCACCTCGTATCCGGTGGTGCTGCCGTCGTGGAAGGACCCGCGGCTTCGGCTTTCGACGACGTTCGTCTTCCTGTACGTGCTGGGCTTCGTCGAGTTCCATTTCCGACTCTCGTTCCCGCAGATCGCGAGCGCGATCCTCACCTGCGCGCTGATCGAGCTCGTGGTGACGTTCCGGCAGAAGCGCGCCATCATCTGGCCGGCGAGCGCGATGCTCACGGGCAACGGGATCGCGTTCATCATGCGCATCCCCGGCACGGGGTACGGCGAGTGGTGGAGCTTCAACGGTGTCTGGATCTACGCGGCGGTCGCGGCAGTTGCGATGGCCTCGAAGTACTTCGTCAAGTTCCGGGGCAGGCATATCTTCAACCCGTCGAACGTCGCTCTCGTTCTCGCGTTCGTGATCCTCGGCAGCAGCCGGGCGGAGCCGCTCGCGTTCTGGTGGGGCCCGCTGTCCCCGGCGCTCGTGATCGTCCTGCTCGTGATCGTCGCGGGCGCCCTCGTCGTGCTGTCGCAGGTGGGCATGCTCCAGGTCTCGGTCCTCTTCTGGCTCACATTCGCGGGCTCGCTCGGCATCCTGGCTCTGAGCGGCCACGCGTTCTCGGCGAACTGGCACCTCGGCCCGGTTGCGGACGGCTACTTCTGGAAGGTGCTGGTCACCTCGCCCGAGGTGTTCATCTTCCTCTCGTTCATGATCACGGATCCGAAGACGGCGCCGGAGTCGCGGCGCAGCCGGCAGATCTACGCGATCGCGATCGGCCTCCTCGGCGCGCTGCTCATCGCGCCGATGCAGACGGAGTTCTGGGCCAAGGTGGCGCTGCTCGGGACGCTGACGATCGTCTGCGCCGCGCGGCCGATCATCCTCCTCGCGAAGGAGGCACTGGCGCGGCGGGAGCTCGGCGGCGGCCGGCGGGCGGCCCCCCTCCGCCACCGGCGCTCGGCGCTCGGCATCCTCGCCGCCACGGGCGCGGCGGCCTTCGCGGCGCTCATCGTCGCCGCCGGCAGCCCGGCCCGGTCGGTGGCCACGCTCTCCGGCAGCACCCTCGGCAGCGGCGTGTCGCTCGACATCAAGCACACGATCGGTGTCGTCTCGATCACCCCGCAGATGGGAAAGCAGATCGCGGGCGACGCGGTGGCCGACCTCGGGCTCCTCGAGACCGCGCTCGGCCGGCGCGATCCGGCGCAGGCGGCCGGCGCCGCCGGCGGCGCCTACCTCGCCGGGTTGAAGACGCAGATCGCGAAGGCCGCGGGCCGGCCGCTCGTCGTCAAGAGCTACCGCGTCGCGTCGGTCGGCCTGCAGCTGCAGCAGGCGGTCGGCCAGGCGCCGCCGACGGTGGTCGCCACGCTCAGCGGGCAGGTGACGCCGCTGACCTACCAGGCCGGCTCGTCGACTCCGCAGAGCGGCACGACGACGTCGTTCGAGCACGACTTCGACCTGGCGCTGACGGGCGGCCGCTTCCTCATCGTCGGCGACGGCGGGCGCGGCGCCGGCCGCGACTGCGACTGCGCCCGGAGCGAAGGTCGGGGATGCGAACCTCGCGAAGGGCGTCGGCGCCTTCTCGAAGCTCAGCCTCGTCGACGTCGCGCCGAAGCTCGGGCTCGACTTCCACCAGGGCGCCTTCCGCTACTCGATGGCCTACGACGACTCGCAGGCGATGATGGGAGGCGGCGTCTGCTGGCTCGACTACAACAACGACGGCTGGCTCGACCTCTTCGCCGTCAACTCGTACGCCGACGTCGACATGCCCGAGTGGGCGAGCCACGGCGGCCTGCCGCAGAGCGCCCTCTTCGAGAACGTGCACGGGAAGTTCGTGAACGTGAGCTCCTCGTCACACGCCGGCATCCGGGTGAAGGGCACCGGCTGTGTAGCGGCCGACCTGAACGGCGACGGCCACACCGACCTGGTCGTCACCACGGCGACCGGCGTCGACGTTCTCTGGAACCGGGGCAACGGCACCTTCACGGAGCGCGCACTCGCTGCCCCCTACGGCTGGTACGCCGGGGCGGCCGTCGCGGACGTGAACG
Source organism: uncultured Actinomycetota bacterium (assembly GCA_963743675.1). Taxonomy (GTDB): domain Bacteria; phylum Actinomycetota; class Thermoleophilia; order Gaiellales; family Gaiellaceae; genus PALSA-600. The sequence continues at coordinate 94,683 of CAVURE010000016.1, read as the reverse complement.
GGGACGGCCGGCCGGACCTCTTCGTCGCCGGCTACACGAACATGGCTGCCCCGATCACCGACTCGTTCGCCGGCTTCCCAACCAACTACGAGGGCGTGCGCGACCTGCTCTTCCTCAACGAGGGCAACGGGCCCAACGGTCGCGTGCGATTCAAGGAGGTCGGCGTCGCCGCGGGGCTCGAGGCATCGCACTTCCGGCACGGGCTCGGTGCGATCTTCACCGACGTGAACGGCGACGGGCGCCCCGATCTCTACGTCGCGAACGACGAGGACCCGAACGACCTCTACATCAACGAGCCCGGCGGCCCGCTGGGCTTCCACCTCGTCGACGAGGCGAAGGCCTACGGCGTCGACAACCACTACGCCGGGATGGGCGTCGCCGAGACCGACTACAACGGCGACGGGCGCCCCGACCTGTTCGTCACGAACTCGCGCGGGGAGCCGCACGCGGCGTTCCAGAGCAAGGTCCTGAAGAACGGTGAGACGGCCTACGTGCCCGTGAGCGCGAAGTTCGCGAAGGCGCTCGACCGCAAGTCGACCGTCGGGTGGGGCGACTCGTGGGTCGACTTCGCCAACACCGGCAACCAGGACCTGATCATCGCGAACGGTGCGATCCCCGTGACGAACCTGAAGAAGGACACCGAGCCGATCCAGCTGCTGCAAGACCTCGGCGGCGGCAGGTTCACGAACGCGAGCGGGATCATCGACCAGAAGGGGCTGCCGAAGATCATCGGCCGCGGCCTCGCGGCCGCCGACTTCGACAACGACGGCCGCATGGGGGTCGCGATCAACACGATCGGCGGGCCGCTCGTCCTGCTCCAGGACACGGGCCCGGTCGGCCATTGGCTCGAGGTCTCGCTGCGGGGCTTCCAGGCCGGCGCGGTGCTCACCGCCACGCTTCCGAACGGCCGCTCGATCGTGCAGGAGCTCCATGCCGGCAGCAGCTACCTGTCGTCGGCGGATCCGCGCGCGCACTTCGGGCTCGGCGAACGCGGACAAGGTCAGCAAGCTGACGATCGCTGGCCGAGAACGGGAGCGTCTCGCACCTGACAGAACGTCGCGCGCCGACCGAATCCGTCGACGGTCGCGCCGCCGATCGCGGGCTGAAGCGAGGCGCTCTGCTCGGGCGCTTAGCGCCCGGAACGGACCTGCAGGCGCCGGGCGACTGTATCGAGCGTGACGGCGAACAGGAGGATGAGCCCCGTCACGATGTAGATCGTGCCGTTCGAATAGCCGGCCGTGTTGAGGCCGTTCGAGACCGTCGCGATCACGAGCGCGCCGAGGAGTGCGCCCCGGACCTCGCCCCGGCCGCCGAAGAGGCTGACGCCGCCGATCACCGCCGCCGCGATCGAGTTCAGGAGCAGCGTGCCCGGCGGGAAAGTCAGAGCGACGGAGTTCACGAACGCGGCAAGCATGATGCCGCCGATCGCGGCGGTCGCGCTCGAGATCATGAAGACGATCACGCGGATGCGCGTCACGTTGATGCCGGCGCGCCGTGCCGCCTCGGCGTTCCCACCGACCGCGTAGACGTGCCGCCCGAAGGTCGTCCGCTTTGCGAGGAACGTGAGCACGATCAGACCGATCACCATCAGGACGCCGGCGAGCGGGAGGCCGAGGCGCCTGGTCTGGACGATGCCGTGATTGGCGATCGCGACGGTGCCGAACGTGGCGATCGCGACTCCGAGCAGCTTCACGAGCGTCCGGCGCCACACCTTGGCTGCGATCTTTCTCCCCTGAGCGGACCACAGCGGCAGGAGCACGCTGAGGGCGTACAGCCCGGTAATGATCGCCGCGATCAGCCACCCGGCGAACGGCGAGAAGTAGTAGTTCGCCGTGTAGTTGATCCAGCGGTCCTGGATGATGATCGAGCCCGGAACCTCGAGCCTGCCCAGGATCACGCCCTGCCAGATCAGGTAGCCGGCCAGCGTGACGACGAAGGAGGGCACGCCGACGAACGCGACGATCGAGCCCTGCGCCCCGCCGATCACGGCGCAGACGAGGACCGCGATGACGATCGCGATCAGGCCGTTGAGCTGGTGCCCGCTGCCCGGAAGCTGCAGCTCCGCCACGGTGAGCGCGCCGATACCCGCGACGTAGCCGATCGAGAGGTCGATCTCGCCGAGGAGCAGCACGAAGACGACGCCGTAGGCGAGCATCGTCGTTCCGGCCATCTGGATGATGATGTTCCCGAAGTTGACGGCGGTGAAGAAGTTCGTCGCCTTGAACGCGAAGAAGACGACGATGACGATCTCGCCGACGACGATCGGGACGATGCCGAGGTTCCCCGACCGCAGGTTGGTGGTCATGCGGGCGAGGAGGCCGGTCCGCGGCCCTTCCTCTGCCGGTGCCGCCGCCTGGGGCTCGACCGTTTCGGCAGTGCTCAAGCCGAGGCTCCGGCCGTCGCCGGGATGCCGGCGACCTTCGTCGGAACTCCGGCGGTGATCGCCGAGACAACCTCCTGCTGGGTGGTCTTCTCGCGCTCGAACACGCCGACGTTCCGCCCGAGCCGGAGCACGGTGATCCGGTTCGCTGTCTCGAAGATGTCGTGGAGGTTGTGCGAGATGATGACCACCGCGAGCCCCTGCTCGCCGAGGCGGCGCACGAGGGCGAGCACCTGCTCGGTCTGCGCGACGCCGAGTGCCGCGGTCGGCTCGTCGAGAATCACGAGCTTGGAGTTCCACTGGACGGCCTTCGCGACCGCGACGGACTGCCGCTGGCCGCCGGAGAGCGTCGCGACGGGCTGCCGGATCGATGAGATCGTCGTGACGGCGAGCGACTTCAGCGTCTCGGCCGTGCGCTCCTCCATCGTCGGCCTCGTCGAGGATCTGCCACCGGTTGAGCTCGCGGCCGAGATACATGTTCTGGACGACGTCGAGGTTGTCGCAGAGAGCGAGGTCCTGGTAGACGACCTCGATCCCGAGCCGCGCAGCGTCCTTCGGCCCGTGGATGTGGACCTCTTCGCCCTCGAAGAAGGTCTCGCCGCTGTCGGCGGCATGCGTGCCGGCCACGCACTTGACGAGCGTGGACTTGCCGGCGCCGTTGTCGCCGACGAGCGCCATCACCTCGCCGCGCCGCACCTCGAAGTCGACGTCGGTCAGCGCCTGCACCGACCCGAAGGTCTTCGTGATGTTCCGGAGCTCGAGAATTGGCGCGCTGTCGTCGGTCATCTCGGGGCGATAGTAGAGCTTGAGAAAGAGGCTTGCCGGTGGAGGCGTCGCGAGGACGCCTCCACCGACGATGAGCTTGCTTCTAGCAGTACTGCTTGTAGTCGCCGACGCAGACCTCGCTCTTCTTCAGGAAGCCCTGCGTGAAGAGCTGCGTGTAGTTCTTCTTCGTGATCCACGTGACGGGAAGCGTCATCGTCGGCTCCTTCTTCTTGCCGTTCAGGCGGAACGTGTTGCGCCTTCGGCTTCGTGCCCTTGATCAGCGCGACGGCGGCCGCGGCTGCGGCATTCGCCTCGGTCGGCACGTACTTGTAGACCGTTCCGGTCTGCCAGCCGGCGAGGATGTACTGGATACCCTGAGAGGTGGCGTCCTGGCCGCTCAGCGGGATCGGCTTCAGGCCCTTGGCCTTCAGGTCGGCGATCGACCGCACCGGCGATGTTGTCGTTCGCAGCGATCACGCCGTCGATCTTGTTGTTCGTCTTGACGAGCATCTGCTGGAAGATGGTCGCCGCGTTGTTCGCATCCCATTGGGGCACGAACTGCTGCGGGCCCTTCACGATCGGACCCTTCGCAAACAGCGGGTTGAGGACGGCGTCGTTGCCGCTCTTGAACCAGAACGCGTTCTGGTCGGTCGGGCCGCCCCAGAGCTCGGCGACCGTTCCACCGTGGTATGTCCCGTTCGCCTTCATCGCGGCGAGGACGCCCGTGGCCTGCGCCTGTCCGACCGACTTGCCGTCGAACGTGACGTAGACCGAGGCCGTGCCGCCGAGCACCTGGCGGTCGTAGTCGATCGCGTGCCCGCCGGAGCTCGTGAACAGCTTCTCGATCGCGGCTGCGGAGCCGTTGTCGAGGGCGGTCTCGATGACCACCTTCGCGCCGGCCGCCAGGCACGCCTGGGCCTGTGCCTTCTGCTTCGTCGGGTCGTTGAGCGCGTTGTTGATCGAGGCCGTCACGCCGGCCTTCTTGAAGGCCGCGGTGAAAGCGGGCGCGTCGAACTGCACCCAGCGAACCGACGACTGGGTGTCCGGCAACAGCACGCAGACCTGCACGCTGGCGGCATGCGTGCGGAGGCCGGCCCCTGCGCCCCCCACGACGGCCACAGCCGCTACAGAGACGAGCAGCAGCGCCGCCGTCCTAAGACTGAATATCCTCACTTGCTTCTCCTTGGTTTGGTGTCACGTTGTCTTTGGGGTGATCGCTGGCTCCTCATCGACTGGGCTGCGCTACTTGGCGCAGTCCATTCGGGCGCCCGGGGTTCGTGGAAACTGTACTTGGCGCAGCACTCGGGCTTCGGATCGCCGAGATCGGGCTGTCGCCGCGAACCGCCACGAGTCCCGCCGACCTGAGCCGGTCGGTGTCACCGATCACAAGAGCGAGTGCGCCGAGGACCTCGGCACGATCGCCCAGAACACCTGCCTTCACCTCGAGCGCCGCCACCACGCTGGGCAGCGCGTGACGCTCGAGCGACTCGCGAATCCCGTTGACGAGCTCGTCGCCGGCGACGCTGAGGTCGCCGCCGACGATCACCGCTGCCGGGCTGAGGATGTTGCAGAGGCCGGCCACGACGCGGCCGATCTCACGACCTGCGTCGGCGACGACCCGCCGTGCCCCGAGGTCGCCGCCGCCGATCAGCTCGACGAGATCGCGGACGCCGAGGTCTGGCCCGTGGGTCGGGCGCAACAGGTCGAGCACGGCGTCTGCCGAGGCGACGGTCTCGAGACAGCCGCGGTTTCCGCAGCGGCAGACGACGCCGTCGCTGCGGACGAGCACGTGGCCGAGCTCCCCTGCAAGCCCTGTGCCACCCCGGTGCAATTGTCCGCCGAGGACGATGCCCGCGCCGATGCCCGAGGAGACCATGACATATATGACGTCTTTTAGGCCTCTTCCGGCACCGAACGAGATCTCGGCAAGCGCGCCGAGGTTCGCATCGTTGTCCACCGCCACCGGCATGCCGAGCCGCTCGCTCAGCTCGTCCGCCGCGTTCAGCCCGGCCCAGCCGGGCAAGATGACGGTCGAGCCGACGGTTCCGTCACGCGTGACCGGCCCCGAGAGCGCGGCTCCGATCCCGACCACCCGGGACCGCCCGATCCCCGCCTCGGCGAGCACCACGTCGACGAGCTCTGTCGCCGCATCGAGCGCGGTCGTCGCCGCATGGTCGACATCCAGGCCCTCCCACTGCTCGGCGAGAACGGTCGAAGAGAGATCGGCCACGGCGACCCGCAGATGGCGGTGGTCGAAGTGGATCCCGACGACCGCCCCGGCGGACGGGTCGAGCCGCAGAAGCGTCGGCGGGCGACCCCTTCCCTGGGCTTCGACGAGCGGCTGCTCGACGACGAGGCCCTTGGCCTGGAGATCGTTGACGAGCGTCGTGACCGTGGTTCGCGAGAGGCCGGTCTCCCTGGCGATCTCGCTGCGGCTGGCCGTCCCTCGTTGCCGCAGCGCATCGATGACGCGCAGCCTGTTCAGCTCCCGCAGCGCCTCGAGCGATCCCGCCGTTCCCATCGGGGTCAACCTTCCCGCTTTTCACCCTACTTTGTCAAGAGTCCGACGAAAATACCTTCAGTTCTGGGCCGATATACAACAGAGGGCGCGCTAACCGCACTCGCAGAAGCCGGGCCTCGAATTCTCTGAGTCGTCGGCCTCGGCGCCGCCGTCGTCCTCCTGCGGCCGGCGGCCCCAGCCGAAGGTGACCGTCAGCCGGTCGATCCGCTGCCCCTCGACCGAGTCGACGTGGAAGACGATCCCGTCGTGGGTCACCTCGTCGCCCGGCTCGGCGGCGCGGCCGAGCTGGCCGAACACGAACCCGGCGACGGTGTGGTAGTCCTCGATCGGCAGCTCGACGCCGAACTGCTCGTTGAAGTCGTCGATCGAGAACGTGCCGTCGATCCGGATCGTGTCGTCGTCGACGCGCTCGACCGTCTCATCGGGAAGGTCGAACTCGTCCTCGATCTCGCCGACGATCTCCTCGAGCAGGTCCTCGAGCGTCACGATCCCCTCGACCTCCCCGTACTCGTCGAGCACGATCGCCATGTGCTGGTTCGAGCGGCGGAACTCGGTGAGCAGCGCGGCCAGATCCTTTGTCTCGGGCACCATCGTCGCCGGGCGGAGCAGCGCCTCGAGATTGACGGGCTCCACCTCGGGATCGTGCATCGCCGCAACGAGGTCGCGGACGTGGAGGATGCCGACGATGTCGTCGATCGACTCGCGGTAGACCGGGTAGCGCGTGTACGGCGAGTCGAGCACTGCCTCGAGCGCCTCGGCGGGCGGCAGGTCGACGGAGAGCGCCACCACCTCCGGCCGCGGCACCATCACGTCGACCACCTCCTTGTCGGCGAAGTCGAAGACCTTGTAGAGCATCTCCTGCTCGCCGACGGCGATCTCGCCCTGCTCGGCCGAGCTCGAGAGGAGCATGCGCAGCTCGGCCTCGGAGTGCGCGTCGTGCTCGGCGCCGGGAGGCTTCTGCCCGAGCAGGGCGAGCACGAACTCGGTCGACCGCTGCAGCAGCCAGATGAACGGCGAGAAGACGGTGAAGAAGACCCGCACCGGCGTCGAGAGGGTGAGCGCCGTGCGCTCGGGGTGGCCGAGCGCGATCCCCTTCGGCACGAGCTCGCCGATGACGACGTGGAGGTAGGTGATGATCAGCAGCGAGAAGATCACGGAGACCACCGTCGCGAGCCACGGCTCGAAGAGGTGCGCGAAGAGCGGCTCGCCCAGTGCGCCGATTGCGAGCGAGGTGATCGTGACGCCGAGCTGCATCGCCGCGATGAAGCGTGGCGGGTCGCCGGTGATGCGCAGAACCGCACGCGCTCGGCGGTTCCCTTCGCGCTCGAGCTCGCGGATACGGGTGCGGCGCGAGGTGACGAGCCCGTACTCCGCGGCCACGAAGGCCCCGTTGAGAAGGATCAGGCCGATCAGGGCCAGTATCTCGAAGGGAATCGTCATGTGCGCGGAGGGCGCGTCCCTGCCGCGATCTCGTCGTCCACGCTCGGCCGATGCTATCCAAGCGGGCGGATTCCACTCCGGACGCGAACGTATGTTCTATACTGCCGCGGGTGCGGACCGCCTACCGCATCGAGCCGTGCAGGACGGCGCTGAACCGGGTGAAGGGCATGCCGTTCGCCTGGTCGCTCAATCCCTACATGGGTTGTGTCCATCGCTGCACCTTCTGCTACGTGCGCGGGTTCGAGCTGCGCGCCGACCGGCCTGCCGACGAGCGCTACGGCACCTCGATCCGGGTGAAGTCGAACGTGGTCGAGGTGCTGCGGCGGGAGCTCGGGCGTCCTGCGTGGCGTCACGAGAGCGTCGTGATCGGCGCCGCCACCGATCCCTATCAGCCTGCCGAGGGTCGCTTCCGCCTCACCCGCGGCTGCCTCGAGGCGCTCGCGGGCGCGTCCAACCCGTTCGGGCTGATCACGCGCGGGCCGCTGATCGTGCGCGACATCGACGTGCTGGCCGACGCGGCCCGCCGGGCCGAGGTCTCGGTCACCTTCTCCGTGCCGACGCTCGACGAGGAGGTCTGGCGGCAGACCGAGCCGGGAACGGCTCCGCCCCGGCAGCGGCTGCGGGCCCTCGAGCGCCTCGCCGGCGCGGGGATCCGCGCATCGGTCGGGATGGCGCCGATCCTCCCGGGCATCTCGGACCGTCCCGAGCAGCTCGCCGAGGTCGTCCGCGCCGCACGCGCGGCCGGGGCCTGTGGAATCTGGGCGAACGTGCTCAACCTCAGGCCCGGTACGCGCGAGCACTTCCTCGAGTGCCTCGAGCGGTCATGGCCGGAGCTCCTGCCCGAGTACGAGCGCCTCTACGCGGGCGGGGCGTACCTCCGCGGCTCCGCTGCGAGCGCCGCCAGGGACGCCGTCCGCGAGCTCGCCCGCGCCGAGGGGTTCGGGCGCCGCCGCGGGGTCGCCGACGGCGCCGTGCGGCCGGAGCGGCGGACGGGCCCGGTCCAGCTCGCGCTCGATCTTTGACGATCGACCGCCGCGTGATCTCGCATCAGGCGGGCGAACTACACTCCACAGCCAGGTGCCACCCGAGATCACCACGCTGATCGTCGACGACCATGAGGTGGTGCGCGAGGGCCTGAGGCTCTCGCTCTCGAGAGCGCCGCACATCCGCGTCGTCGGCGAGGCCTCCGACGGCGCGAGCGCCGTCGAGCTCGCGCTTCGCCGCAAGCCCGACGTGGTGATCATGGACGTCCGCATGCCGGGGATGGACGGCCTCGAGGCGACCAGGCTGATCCTGGAGCAGCTCCCGGACAGCAAGGTGCTGATCTTTACCGCCTACTCGGAGCGCTCGCTCCTCGGACGCGGTTTCGAGTCGGGCGCCAAGGGCTATGTGCTCAAGGAAGCTCCGCACGGCACGCTTGTGCGCGCCATCGAAAAGGTCGCGGCCGGCGAGGGATACGTGGATCCGGCGCTCATGCCCCAGTTCCTCGCCGGCCGGGACCAGAGCGAGATGCTGACGCCGCGCGAGCGCGAGATCCTCCAGTTGCTGGCCGACGGGCTCTCGAACGGCGACGTCGCCGAGCGCCTCTTCATCTCGCAGGAGACGGTCAAGAGCCATGTCCGCCACATCCTCACGAAGCTGGAGGCGGACACCCGGACCCAGGCGGTCGCCATCGCCTTGCGTGAGGCAATGATCGACTGAAGGCCCGGCCGCGGCGTTGGAGAATCACGAGAGCGAGACCGAGGCGCTCGAGCGGCTGGTCTCCGCGGAGCAGGACGAGCGCCGGCGCCTCGCATTGTTCCTGCACGACGGCCCGGTCCAGCAGCTCGCAGGCATCGCCCTGATGCTCGACGGCGCGCTGCACTCCCTCGGAGCCGGGGCGGTCGACCAGGCGCGCGAGATCATCGACGCCGCCCTGGCTCGGCAGCGGAGCACGATCCGCGAGCTGCGCGACCTCTCGTTCGCGCTCGAGCCGGTCGTGCTGCGCGATCACGGGTTCGGACCGGCGGTGCGTGCGCTGGCCGACCGGGCTGAAGGCACGCACGGGATCGCGTTCGACGTCGACGCCGCGGACGCAGACGAGATCGGGACGACGGCGAGCGTTGCCCTCTACACGATCATCCGCGAGCTCGTCGACCAGGCGATCCGCCGCGGGCCGCCGACCAGGGTCGCGATCACCGTCTCCTCGACCGGCGACGGCGGTCTCGTCGCCTCGGTCGCCGACGATGCAGCGCCCGAGCGGCGAATGCGCTCGCTCGAGGTGATCGAGGAGCGCGCCCGCCAGCTTCACGGCACCCTCGAGGTACGCACCGTGAACGGCGGGACCGACATCCGCGTCACGCTGCCCGCCCATACAGCGCGGCGCTAGGGTGGCAGGCGTGGAAGACAACGGCGGCGCCCCGCACCGGTACCTCCTCTTCGCCTGGTCACCCGCGGGCTACGAGCTGCGCGAGCGGAGCGGCGAGCTGCCCGAGGTGGGCGCCGAGCTCGAGCACGACGGGCTCGAGCTCGTCGTCACCAAGGTCGGGCCCTCGCCGCTCGCGGACGACCCGCGCCCCTGCGCGTATACCAGCGGCAGGCGCTGAGCTCGGTCGGCTCCACGGTCACCGCGAGTAGTACGGGTAGATGCCGCCGGGCACGCCGAGCGTCACGCTCGCGAAGCCGTGGCGCGTGTAGCCGGAGGGAGGCGCGAGGCACGTGATCCCTTTGCCGGCGACGTAGTCGGCGATCCGGGTTCTCGATGAGCGCACCGGCAGCAGGCCGGTCGGGAGCAGCTGGAGGCTCTGGCCCGCGCAGAAGCCGACCTGGGGGCGTGCGCCGTAGGGCTTCGGATCGACCTCCCAGCGCGCAACGTAGGTGCCGAGGTTGCGCGTCCTCAGTGAAGGCTTCCCGCAGGCCGGCGAGACGTAGGCGTCGGCGACCGCCTGCACCGGCCCGAAGGCGCGCATCTGCGCAGGGCTCGGGTAGCCGCCGCGGGCCACCGACACGATCCGGTCGACGCCGTGCGTCGCCGCGAACGCCAGCAACCTCCCCATCGTCGGATGCGCCCAGGTCACGAACGTCAGATCCCACACGATCGGGTCGTCGTCGAACCGGTTGAGGGGGCGGTGGTACTGGGAGAACGGCTGCAGCCCGTTTGCTGCGAGCTTGAAGCGGAACCCGGTCTCGGCCTGCCAGAGCAGCGTGTCGCCGCCGCCGGGGAGGACGGCGATCGTCTCGCCAGGGGCGATGCACGTCCGGTAGATGCCGGTGGTGAAGAACGCGATCCGGTCGGGCTGCCTCGGCTCGTAGGCCGACGGGTGCCAGATCGCCGGGACGAGCGCGACGGCTGCCAGGAGCGGCAGGATGTAGGGCCGCCTGAAGATCCGCCCTTTCGTCGAGGCGGTCCAGATCGCGACGATGACGCTCGCGGCGAGCGCCTCGAGCAGGCCGAAGCGAAACGGGAGGGCGTCCCCGAGCCCCGGCACGTGCGTCGCGCCGAGCCACCACGGCAGCGTGATCAGCGTGTGTCCGTACACCTGCAGCGTGGCGCCCAGGGTGATGACGAAGGCGGCCGCGAACAGAGCGAGGAGAAGGCGACCGCCGGGGGTTCGCCAGCGGCGGTAGGCGTAGAGGGCGATGATGACCACCGTCGGCACGCCGAGGTAGGCGCTGCGGCTCGAGACGTGCGCGGCGAGCCCGGGAAGATCGTGCCCGCCGATTCCGATCGCGAAGTTCGGGACGAGCGCGGCCAGCGCGTCGGTCCCCCAGATCCTGATGTGAGTGAATACCGAGCCGCTCTCGAAGTCGACGAGCAGGTAGTAGACGAACGGAGCGGCGAAGAGCGCGCCGAGGACGTAGCCCGCCGCGATCGGCCCGAGCGCCGAGCGCAGCCGTGGCCGGTAGGCGCGCTCGAATGCGTAGGCGAGCAGCAGGCCGCCCGTCAGGCCGATCGTCGCCATCACGAGGAGCTCCGTCGAGATCGTGAGCTGGACCGCGAGCAGCAGCCCGAGGCGCCACGCGACCCCCCGGCCGCCGAGCTCCCCGCGCAGGTGGCGCACGAGGACGAGGGCGATCAGTGGGAAGACGAAGACGGCGCTCAGGTTCAGGTTTCCGGGCCCGACCTGGCGCAGAACGGCATCGGAGAAGCCGAACAGGTAGCCGCCGATGACCGCCGCCCACAACGACCCGGTCAGGTACCGGCACAGGAGGTAGGCCGTCCACGCGGACACGGCCGGGGCGAGCACGCAGGCGACGTTGTACGAGGCGACCGGCCCGACGAGCGAGGTCAGCGGGGCGAACAGCAGCGAGAGCCCCGGGGCAGTGGGCGACCAGATGAGGTTCACCCCCACCGGCGCGTAGAGCGCGTGCGAGACGAACGGGTTCGTCCACGTGCCGACGGCATGCGCCCACCACGCGAACGACCAGATGACCATGTCGCCGTCCCGTCCCTGCGGGACCACGTCACCAGGATGCGGAAGAAGCTGCCACCCGAAGTAGGCGAACGAGAGAGCTGCGTACCCGGCCGCGACAAGGGCGTTCACGTACCGCCGCACGGGACGATCCTAGAGAGGACCCGGGCCGCGTGCCCGGCCGGCCGCCGGGACCCCGCTGAGATCAGTTCTGGACGTTGTGTTCCGTCGCGTAGGCGTCGACGAGCGGGTCGACCGCCGCCAGGCCCTGCGAGAAGGCGTAGTTGATCGGCACGAAGGCCTCCCATTTCTCCGGCAGCGCGTCCTCGGGGAAGATCGCCTCCACCGGGCATTCGGGCTCGCATGCCCCGCAGTCGATGCACTCCTCGGGGTCGATCACGAGCATGCGGCCCGCCTCGTGGATGCAGTCGACGGGGCAGACATCGACGCACGAGCGGTCTTTGATGTCGATGCAGGGCTCGGAGATGATGTACGTCATCGGCGGGTCACTCTACCGCGGTCAAGAGGGCTGCGATCGGTTCTTCCGGCCGCTCGAACAGGGCCGATTTGACGATCACGCGATCGAAGCCCGCGGCGTGCGCGCGCTGCAGGCCGATCGTGTCCGTGTGGTTCGTGAAGCCGAGCAGCGGGACCTCCGGAAAGCTCTCGGCGACGTCGTCGGGGTCGATGCGGCCGACGTCGGCGATCACCAGGTCGGGAGGGTCGATACCCTCGGTCGTGAGGAAGCGGTGCTCCGGGAGCAGCGCCTCGAACTTCCCGCGGAGAAAGAGATCGACCCCGACGAGCAAGATCCTCGCCATGCCTGCGCCGGACTCTACATCGCGCGCGACTACGAGCACGGTCTCGGGCTCGCTCGCCGCGGCGCCTACTTCGAGGCGCACGAGGCATTCGAGGCGGCGTGGCGGGTCGCCGGACCGGACGAGCGCGACTTCTTCCAGGGCCTCGTGCACGCAGTGGTGTTCGCCTACCAGGCAGGCCGTGGGCGGGCCGTCGGCTCCGAGAGCCAGCGCGGGAAGGCCCTGCGCCGCCTCGGCCCGTACGCGCCCGCCCACCGGGGTCTCGATGTCGAGCGGCTCCTGGCAGCGCTACGAGGTGTTGAGACCGATCTTCGCGAACACCTGGTCGAGCGCGATGCGCAACCACCAGTCACGGTTGAAGAAGAGGAGCAGGCCGAGGGCGATCAGCGTCACCCCTGAGGCGATGCGCAGCGCGTAGTAATGCGAGCGCACCCAGCGGAAGGTGCGCATCGCGTGGGCGAAGGCGATGCCCGCGATGAGGAACGCCGCGCCGAGCCCGAGCGAGTAGGCGAACAGCAGCACCACGCCGCGCGTGACGCCGCCGCTCGAGCTGGCGAGCACCAGGATCGATGCGAGCACCGTGCCGATGCACGGGGCGGAGGCAACGGCGAACGCGCCGCCGAGCAGCAGGCCGGAGCCGCCGCGGCGGGCCCGCACGACGAGCCCCGGCGCGAAGGCACGCTCGGGCCACGGCAGCAGGCCGACGAACGCGAGGCCGAGCACGACCAGGATGAAGCCGGCGATCGTCTCCTGCGTGTTCTTGTCGACGGTGCTCGACACCGCGGCCGCGCCCGCGCCGAGGATCACGAACACCACCGTGAACCCCGCGATGAACGGGATGCTCGCGATGACGATCCGCCGGCTCGAGCCGCGATCGCCGAGCTTGTCGACCTCCACCGCGGAGACGGCCGACAGGTACCCGGGCACCAGCGGGAGCACGCAGGGCGTGATCACCGAGAGGAGCCCCGCGAGAAACGCGACCGGCAGCTTCTCGACCATCGGGTCAGGTGTCGAAGCTGGCGAGCTCCTGGTCGACCCGGAGCTCCATCTTCGGCGCGAGCTTCGGCCCGTCGTCGACACCCGGCGAGGAGTCGGCGTCGTCGCGGTTTCTCAGCCACGACCTGGCGCCGATGCCCACCGCGGCGGCCCCGAGGACGATCGCCGCGAACGGCAGCAGCCAGGCGAGCAGGTCGAACCCGCTCGACTTCGGGATCGCGAGGACCTGCGGACCGAGCTCGGCGACGAAGTAGTCCTCGATCTGCTTGGTCGTCCGCCCCGCCGCGATCTGCTCGCGGATCTGCTTCTTCATCTGCAGCGCCAGCGGCGAGCTCGACTCGTCGAGCGGCTCGTGGCAGGTGGTGCAGACGAGCGCCGACTCGAGCGCCGCCTGCGTCGGCTTCGGGGTGCCGCCCGCCGTGAAGATGAAGGCGAGGCCGAGTACGAGCGCGAGGATGGCGAGGACGGCGGCGAAGGGCTTCACGCGAGCTGCCTCATCTGCTCAGCGCGTTCTTGATCCCCAGGTCGAGCAGCGCCGGCGTCGCCGCGCCGATGATGTGGCCCACCTGGCCCGTCTGGTTCGGCGGGAGCGGGATCACGCGGCCGTGCCGGTCGATGAAGAAGGTCTCGGGATACCCGGTCACGCCGTAGTGGCCGATCAGCGGGCCGTCGTCGGAGATCACCGGATAGGTGATGTCGAATCGCCTCATGAACTTGGTCGCGGGGCCCGAGAGGTCCTGCTCGTCGACGCCGACGAAGACGACGTTCTTTCCCGCCCAGCGCTTGGCCGCGGCGGAGACAACCGGAGCCTCGTGCGTGCAGGGCGGGCAGTAGGACTGCCAGAAGTTCAGCACCACGACCTTGCCGCGCAGCGAGGCGAGGCTCACGTCGCCCGAGGCGCCGACGCGCGGCCGCTGGAACGGATAGGCGGGCACGACGTGCTGGCTGTCGACCTCACGCGCGATCTTGCCGGCGGAGTTGTGGGTCGTCTTCCAGACGAGCAAGCCGAGCAGCAGGATCACGACTACGACGGCTCCGGCTTGGCCGAGGCGCTGCATCAGACGATGAACACCGTCGTGCCGATCCGGACGTGGCCGAAGAGCCACTCGGAGTCGACGACCTGCATCCGGATGCAACCGTGGGAGGCGTTCCACCCGATCGAGCCCGGCTCATCGGTTCCGTGAATGCCCACGCCGGGAACCGAGAGGCCCATCCAGCGTGTTCCGAGTGGGTTGCCGGGCCCCGGCGGAACCGGGCTCAGGCCCTGCGCCCAGGCATCCTGGGTCGGCGGGTACCACCACGGATCCACCCACTTGACGACGATGTGGAAGCGTCCCTGCGGCGTCGGGTAGATGGCCTGCCCCGTCGCGACCGGGAAGACGCGCCAGACTGCGTTGTCGCTGTGGAAGAGCGTCAACCGGTTCGTCGAGCGGTTGATGAGGATCACCGGGCCGATGCTCGTGGCGGTGACGGCGGGCGCCACCTTCCGCGCGCCGATCGACAGCGGCAGGCGGACGTTGGCGTTCAGCGCATGGCTCACGCGCCGCCGGATCGTCGCCTGGTCGAGTCGCGTGCCGTCGCGCTGCTGGACGATGCGCGGCTTGCCGCCGGCGAACCTCAGCGAGGCGTCCCGCGGTGCATGGTCGAAGCGGCGGGCGAGGGCGGCGGCGGCGGCGCGCACGGAGGCGCCGTGCACCGACACGACCAGATGGACGTTCGTGCCCGGCGACGCCGACAGCGCGTGGCCGACGGCCGGCTTGATGTATGCGGTGGCAAGCCTCGTGGGGTGCAGCGCGACGGCGGTGCCGTCGATGTGCAGCGTGAGCGGCCTCGCGAACGCGGCCTTCACCGCCGAGGCAGCGGCGGCGGGCGCGAGCCCGCCCACGCGCACTCCCGCGATGCGGACGCCCGACGGCACGGCGTGCGTCCGCGCGTTCGCGAGCGCCGAGGTCGAGCTGACCCCAACGCCGACGACGCCGAGCAACGCTGCAAGCGCAACTTTCGGACCCCTGTTCACGGCTGTTTCAGTGTAGCCAGGACGCTGAGTGCCATCTGCGGGTCGTCGGAGACGACCGCATCGACTCCGAGCAGTGCGAGCTGCACGATCCGGCCTGGGTCGTTGACGGTCCAGGCGAGCACCGCAGCCCCGTGGGCCTTCGCGGAACGCAGGACGGCCGCGGTGACGAGAGCGTGGTGCAGCGCGATCGCATCGGCCCGGGTGGCGGCGAGAAGCCGAGAGGCGCGCGCCGGCAGCAACGGCCGGACGGCCGCCACGCCGGCATTGACGAGCGGCTGCGGCCACCGGACCGTCGAGATTCCGTGCCGGTCCTGCGGGTAGCCGATCGCACGCGCGAGCGCGGGCGCCTCGACGGCGAGCCGGCGCAGCGAACGCACCGACGTCGAGGAGACGACGACCCGGCCCGCCAGGCCGTGGCGGTCGACCGCGGCCCCGATCTCGGCCTCGACCCCAACGCGCTTCAGGTCGAGCTGGACCCCGATCGCCGTCCCGGCAAGGTACGCGAGCGCCTCGTCGAGCTCGAACGGCCGCTCGGCCTCCGGGCCGCCCGGATGACCGACGACGAGGGAGCTCGCGCCCGGTCCCGTATCGACGTCGAGCTCGACCAGGTCGGCGCCCGCTGCGACCGCAGCCTCGAGCGCCGCCCGCGTATTCTCGGGGGCGACGGCGGCCGCCCCGCGATGGCCGATCACGAGAGGCCGGCCGGCCGGATGGCGCAAAATCACCTGCGTAGACTAAACTTCCACCATGTCCGAGCCGGCAAGCCGACTTGAGATGCAGCGCGAGCAGACACCCTCCCTCGACCCGGCGGCGATCGAGCAGGCCTACCGCCGGGAGCGGGCCCGCCGGCGGGCCCGCGTCGAGCATCGTCAGTACGCGCGCAACTCGAATGCCCGCTTCTGGGTCATGCTCGCCGTCCTCGCATTGCTCACGGTGCTGATGAGCCTGACGGCGTTTCACGAGATCCAGACGAACTTTGGCATCTTTCAGTAGCGCCGTGGTGAAGCACCCGGTTCTCCGCCACTGAGCGCATCCCGCGGGCGCGAGACGGCCCGGTCTGCTTGCGCTAGAGGTCTTCGGTCGCGCGGAGGAGGCCGCCGGCGACGATGCCGAGCGAGGCGAGCAGGCTGATCCAGAGGCCGATCCCCCGGCTGTCGGCGGGCAGGACGGCGTCCGGGATGTTGATCACCCGGATGAGGACGAGAACGGTGGCCAGCCCGCCCAGGGCGATGATCACGAGGCCCTCGGGCATCGAGGCAGGGAGATCGAACCCGAAGGCGCGAAACGCCTCGATCGCAACGACCGCCAGGCCGATGAAGAACACGACCTTCCCGGTCGTCCCGGTATGCCAACCGATCACCGCCAGCTTGACGCCGAGGCCCGAGCCCGCGTACCAGTCCATGAAGGCCGAGAGCGCGAGGATGAGCCCGGAGATCCCGGCGATGCGGTCGCCCGCCGCCCAGATGCCGTCGGCGCGCGACGGCCGGTAGGCCGCCGGAGGCGGCGAGCCGCCCGACGGCTGGTCGAGATAGATGTCGGAGCCCTCCACCCCTGCGAAGTATGGGTCAAATCCCGGACGGCCGCCGAGGAAGGCCGTGGCGGGCGGTCAGACGGGGAGGAGCTGCTTTGCGCGCGCGAGCAACTCCTCGGGATCGAACGGCTTGCCGATGAAGCCGCGGGCGCCCCGCTCGGCAGCCTCCGCCGCAGAGAGCTCGTCCGCCTGGCCGCTGAACATGATCACCGGGATCGAGCCGTGCCGCTCCTGCAGCCGTCGCAGCAGCTGCCAGCCGTCGAGGCCCGGCATGACCACGTCGAGGAGGACGAGATCGGGCCGCTCGTGGCCGATCGACTCGAGTGCCTCCTCCCCGCTCCCCGCCTCGCGCACCGAGTAGCCACCCTGCTCCAGCTTGACGCGCAGGTACTCGCGCAAGCGCGCGTCGTCGTCGACGACGAGGACCTGCGGGCCGCCTCGCGCCCGCCCGCCCGGGCGGGACCCGTCGACGAACGCGTCCAGGTCGGCGCGGCGGAAGCGCCGGTGCCCGCCCGGCGTATAGAACGCAGGCACCCGGCCCTGGTCGGACCACTTGCGGATCGTCGACTGGGCGACGCCCAGGAACCTTGCCGCCTGACCGAGAGTGAGCCACTCGGGCTCGATCTCACCGCCGCCGCTCGACGGCGTCCGTTGCGCGTTCATGCACCCAAACCTAGCCAAGGGTGCGTGATCCTGGACATCGACCTACGGCTTCGTCACCGTCACGGTCACCGTGTTCTCGGCGACCGGAACGAGCGGGCGGGGATCCAGGGTGCGGATCAGCGTCTGGGTGCCACCGGGGTGGGCGTTGTCGTGCAGGGCCTCGCCGAGGCCGATTCCGGCGGCGAACACGACGGCCACCGCCAGCAGGATCGCGAGCCGGCGGCCGAGGCTGCGCCGGCGGCGTGGTGGCCTCCGTGGCCTGACGGCGCTCACGGGGAGTAGTCGGAGGCACGGTGCGAGTAGCGATCGAACGCCGCATCGGTCATCACCGAGGTCTCTGCGGGCGCTCCGTCGGGGAAGGCGTCGTCGATGATCTCGATCGACCAGCGGTCGGACGACCGGTATTCGCCCGCGAGCTCGCCGAGCGTGAATGTCTGCCCGATCCTCCGCATGAGCTCGGCCGTCACGACGTCGACCCCTTTCCCGAGCCGGTTGTAAAGGGTGCGGTCCGGACGCTCGCGCTCGAGAGCACGGCGTCCTTCGGCCCACTGATGACGGGCGAGCTCGAGCTCCACGGCTGCGCCGATCATAGAGCCGCGCAACAGCCCTCCCGGGGCCAGAGCGGCTCTGCCTCCTCGAGGATCCGGTCTCCGAGCTCGTAGCCCGGCCGCGCGAGCGCGAAGGCCGAGTGGGCATGAAGGCACTTGAGGCTGCCGCCGCGGATCGAGCCGCCGACGCCGCCGGGAAGCTCGGGGCGAAGCGCGCGCTGCTCGGCATCGGCCCACGCGCGGCTTGCCGCGAGCGCGGGATCGTGCTCGGCGGCGCGCGTCCAGCGCTCGACGCCCCCGGCCGCCTCGAGCCGGGCGATCTGGGCGACGAGATGGCGGCAGCTCAGCCAGAACTGGGTCGGGAACGGCTTGCCATCGCGGTCGAACGGCGCCTGCTCGACGACGGCCGGCGCACCGTACGGGCAGCGCACGGCGACGCGCCGGAAAGCCCGCGGCGGCCGGCCGAGCTGCCGCTCGAGTACAGCGAGATCATCCATCCTGCCGAGGTTAGTGGCCGGCGAGGCCCGAGCGCCACGCGGCGATGCCGCGCACGATGAAGAGCTGCTCGCCCGGCTTCACGAAGCCGAGACGCCGCGCCTCGCGCAGGAGCTCGGGCCCGGTGCCGACCGTTGCGAGCCGCGCCTTCAGCTGGCGCTGCTGCACCTCGAGGCGGCTCACCTCGGCCTCGCGTCGCTGGAGCGTGGCGTGCGTCGTCTCGTAGCTGTGGATCGGCTTCCAGTAGAGGACGCCGACGAGGAGCAATCCCGCCAGTGCGAGTAGACGCGTCGGCCGAAGCACGGGGACGACTTCGCCCTCCGCGGCGGCCGTCCTGCCCGCCCGGGGGCCCGGCTGCCCCTAGGCGACGTCCACCTTGATCACGTTCGTCGAGCCGGTGAGGTTCACCGCGGTGCCGGCGATCAGGACGACGAGGTCGCCGTGGTCGATGATGCCGGCGTCCCGGGCAGTGCCGATGGTGCGCGCCCAGAGATCCTCGACGTCCGCCGTCGAGGGCATCAGAAGCGGCAGCACGCCCCACTCGAGCGCCATCTGCTGCACGGCCGTCTGCAGGTGCGACAGGCCGACCATGGGACGGCGCGGCCGGAGCCGGGCCACCTCGGAGGCCGTCCGGCCGGTCGCGGTCGCGACGAGAATCGCGCTGACACCGAGCGACTCGGCGAGGTCGGTGGCCGCGTTCGACATCGCGCGGCGGACATCCTCGGTCAGCGAGGCCTCGGGCGCCTGGTGACGGTAGTTCATCGTCGGCTCGACGGCCCGGGCGATGCTGTCCATCGTCCTCACCGCCTCGACGGGATGCGCGCCGATCGCGGTCTCGGCCGACATCATCACCGCCGAGGTGCCGTCGAGTATCGCGTTTGCGACATCGCTCGCCTCGGCCCGTGTCGGCTCGGCGTGCTCGACCATCGACTCGAGCATCTGCGTCGCGGTGATCACCGGCTTCCCGGCCTCGAGGCAGCGGGCGATGATCAGCTTCTGGAGCATCGGCACCATCTCGTTGCCGATCTCGACCCCGAGGTCGCCGCGGGCGACCATCAGGGCGTCGGCTTCGGCGACGATCTCCTCGAGCGCCTCGACGGCCTCGGCCTTCTCGATCTTGGCGATCACGCGAGCGTCCGAGCCGTGCTCGCCGATGAGCTGCTTCAGCTCGCGGACATCGCCCGCCGAGCGCACGAACGAGAGCGCGACGTAGTCGACGCCGAGGCCGAGCGCGAACTCGAGGTCGAGGATGTCTTTCTCGGACAGCGAGGGGACGGGGATGGTGACGCCGCGCGGCAGGTTCACGCCCTTGTTCGGCTTGACCTCCCCGCCGATCGCGACCAGGCAGCGGACGCGGCCGTGGTCGACCTCCTCGACCTCGAGCTTGATCAGGCCGTCGTCGATCAGGACGGTATGGCCGCGCACGAGAACGTCGGTGATCGCAGCCGGGGCGACGACGAGGTCACCGTCACGGGAGGCGCCGGCACCGGCGATGTAGACGGTCGACCCGCTCTCGAGCAGGCGGGGCTCTTCGAGGTCGCCGATCCGGGATTTCGGGCCCTGGAGGTCGGCGATCAGGGCCAGGGGGCGCCCGAGCTCGGCCTGGACCTCGCGGACGACCGCCGCCCGGGCCGCGTGCTCCTCGTGGGTGCCGTGGGAGAAGTTCAGCCGGACGGCATCCATTCCCGCGTCGGCCAATGCCCGCAGCATGGCGTGCGTGCCCGAGCCGGGGCCGATCGTGGCGACGATCTTCGTGCGCCTGAACCTGACCACCATCAGCCCAGATTAACGTCGAGGTGCGGGGCGGTCAGCGCCGGTAGCGCGGGAACGCGCTCCAACCGGGATACTCGGCGCGTCCGCCGAGCTCCTCTTCGATCCGCAGCAGCCGGTTGTACTTGGCGACGCGGTCCGAGCGCGCCGGGGCGCCCGTCTTGATCTGGCCCGCGTTCGTCGCGACCGCGATGTCGGCGATCGTCGTATCCTCGGTCTCGCCCGAACGGTGGGAGATCACGGCGGTGTAGCCGGCCTCGTGCGCGAGCCGAATCGCCTCGAGCGTCTCGGTGAGCGTGCCGATCTGGTTCACCTTGACGAGGATCGAGTTGCCGACGTTCTCGGCGATGCCGCGCCGGAGCCGCTCCGGGTTCGTGACGAAGACGTCGTCGCCGACGAGCTGCACCCGGTCGCCGAGGTCGCGCGTGAGCAGCTGCCAGGCTTCCCAGTCGTCCTCGGCGGCGCCGTCCTCGATCGAGACGATCGGGTAGCGCGCGGCAAGGTCGTCCCAGAAGCCGGTGATCTCGCCCGAGCCGAGCTCGCGTCCCTCGAAGCGGTAGGCGCCGTCCCGGTAGACCTCGCTCGTTGCCGGGTCGAGCGCGATCGCGACCGCGTCGCGGTGGCCCGCGCGCTCGGCCGCCTCGAGGATCGCCTCGATCGCGGCCTCGCTCGAGGGTAGGTCGGGTGCGAAACCTCCCTCGTCGCCGACCGCGGTCGCGAGGCCGCGGTCGTGGAGCACGCCGCGGAGCGCGTGGTAGACCTCGGCACCGACCCTGATCGCCTCGGAGAACGACGGGGCGCCGGCCGGGACGACCATGAACTCCTGCAGATCGATCGAGTTCGCAGCATGGACGCCGCCGTTGATCACGTTGAGCATCGGCACGGGCAGGGTCCGCGCCGTCTCGCCGCCCAGGTGGCGGTAGAGCGGCACGCCCGCCTCGGCCGCCGCGGCCTTCGCGGCTGCGAGGGACACGCCGAGAATCGCGTTCGCGCCCAGCCGGCCCTTGTTCGGCGTCCCGTCGGCGTCGATCAGGACGGCGTCTAGAGCCGCCTGGTCGCCGGCGTCGAGCCCGACGACCGCCTCCCGCAGCGCGCCGTTCACGTTCGCGACCGCCGCGGTCACGCCCTTGCCGCCCCACGCGGCGCCGCCGTCGCGCAGCTCGACCGCCTCGTGCACCCCCGTCGAGGCACCGGAGGGAACGATCGCCGACCCGGTCGCGCCCGACTCGAGGCGGACGTCCACCTCCACCGTCGGGTTCCCGCGCGAGTCGAGCACCTGCCGACCGCGCACCTCCACCACCCTGCTCACCGGCCACGCCTCCCGCGGCCACGTCCAGAAACGGCTTGTCCGGGGACAGTCACCGTAACCGAACTGTCACAGCCTGCAGCCCGATCGGAGCTCGCAGAGCGAACTACCTGCAAATCGAGGGGGACGGTCCGGCCGTGTCCGGGGACAGTCACCGCCCTTCGCGCGAAGCACGGGCTCATGCCGATTCCTTCGCGAGGTCGAAGTACCTGTCCTGCTCGGCGAGGCCGAGAGTGGCCCAATCCTCGCCGGCTGCGGCGGCGATGCGCTCGGCCTCCTCGACCCGGCCACGGAACCGGCCTGCCGCGGCGCGGAGCTCGAGCTCCGGGTCGACGTTGAGCCGCCGAGCGACGTTCACGCAGGCGAACAGTACGTCGCCGAGCTCGGCTGCGACGTGCGGGTCGGGCTCGCGCTCGCCGACCGGCTCCGCCGGAAGCTCGGCGCGAAGCTCACCCAACTCCTCCTCGAGGTCGGCCAGCGCGCCCGCGACGTCGGGATAGTCGAACCCGGCTGTCGCCGCGCGCCGCTGCACCTTCCGGGCGAGCAGCAGCGCGGGCAGGGTGTCGGGGATGTCGTGGAAGACCCCTTCGCGGGCCTCCTGGTCGACCTTGAGGCGCTCCCAGTTCTCGCGCACGCGCTCTGCCGTGGTGGCCTCGACGTCTCCGAAGACGTGCGGGTGGCGCGCGATCAGCTTCGCGGTGACGTTTCGCGCGACCGCCTCGAGATCGCCGGCGCCGCGCTCGGACAGGAGCAGCGCGAGGAAGTACGACTGGAAGAGCAGGTCGCCGAGCTCGTCGAGCAGCTTTGCATCGTCACCCGCGAGCGCGGCGTCCGCGACCTCGTAGGCCTCCTCGACCGTGTGCGGCACGATCGTCCGCGACGTCTGCTCGCGATCCCACGGGCACTCTCGGCGCAGGCGCTCGGTCAGCGCCTGCAGCTCGACGAGCGCGTCGGGGAGCGCCAACCCCGAACCGCTAGGTCGTCGTCGGGTTCGACGAGTTGATCGTCGTGCAGGGGTCGGGCGACGGTGTGTAACCGCTCTGATAGACGATCTTCCCGCCCGAGCAATAGGTCTTCGCAACGGTCGTCATCCAGTCGCTCGCCGTCTGCTGCTGCTTGCTCGACGCGAGCTGCTTGCGGATCGCGGGAGCGGCCTTCGACTCCGGTGTCGTCGTCCCCGGCGTGACGTTCGCGGTCGGCAGGATCACGAACCAGCCGTACTGCGCGGTCTTCACCGGCTTCAGCAGCACGCCCGTCTTCGACCCCGGCGCGAACACCGCCGCGTCGAACTCGGGCACGTCGGAGCCCTTGGTGGCGGTGAACTTGCCGCCCTTGTCCTTCGAGCCCGGGTCCTGGGAGTACTTCTTGGCGAGCGCCGCGAAGCTCGCCCCCGACTTGAGCTGCGAGTAGATCTGGTTGGCGAGGGCCTGCTTGTTCTTGCCCACCAGGATCTCCTGGACGGCCCTCGAAGCTGCCTTCTGGAACTGCGAGCTGTTGGCCGCGTAGTACGTGGCGATCTCGGCGTTGCTCACCGTCGCGCCCTTCGTGACGTTCTTGTAGACCTTCTGCTCGAGCAGCTGCTCCTGCAGGTAGGCACGCACCTGAGCGTCCGTGAACCCCTGCTTCTTGAGCGAGCTCTGGTAGGCCTTCTCGCTTCCACCGAAGTTCGCCTTCTTGAGCTTCGCGAGCTCCGTGGAGACCTCGGCCGGGGTGACGGAGATTCCGAGCTTCTGCGCCTCGAGACGGATCTCGGCCTGCTGGATGAGCACGTCGACGATGTTCGTCTTCATCTGCCCGTACTGCGTCGATCCCGCCGCAGGCACCTTCTGGCCTTCGGTCGCAAGGCTCTCCTTCTGCTCGGCGAGGGCGAGCGCGTACTGGGCGAGCGTGACATGTTCTGTGCCGACGACCGCTACGTCATCGGACGTGGGCTTGGCCGCGCCGCCACCTCCGCCACAGCCTGCGAAGAGAACAGCGACGAGCAGAAGCGGGAGGAGGTTACGGAGAAGCTTCACAGGAGGAAATCGTTCGTGGATCGCGCCAGAGTTCATGCCGCCTTACGCGCTTCCAACATAGCATCGACAAGTCTCGCGACGCCACCGAGGTCGTCGTCTCTTAGGGTCACTTCACGTTGTGAGGTCGAGTAGACCGCGGTATCGACGAGGGCACGTAGCGCACGCAGCTCGCTCGAGCCGATCACGACAGGGCCGACGGTGACCTTGCCGCCACGGAACACCAGATAGTCGGCCCCGAGCTGAGCGACCTTCAGCTTCGCGCGCTGGATCGCGAAGAGGTGGGCGACGGGCTCGGGCAACGGCCCGTAGCGGTCCTCGGTCGCCACCTCGAGCTCCCGCAGCTCGTCCTCGTGCTCCGACAGCGCGAGCCTGCGGTGCAGGTCGATCTTGAGTGCCTCGGAGGCGATGTAGCTCGCGGGGACATACGCGTCGACGCGGGCGTCGATCCGGACCGGCCGCGCGGCGAGGCGTCGCTCGCCGGACAGCTCGGCCACGACCTCGTGCAGCATCTCGACGTAGAGCTCGAAGCCGAGCGCCGCGACGTGCCCGGACTGCTCGGCACCGAGCAGGTCGCCGGCGCCCCGGATCTCGAGGTCGCGCATCGCGATCGCGAAGCCCGCGCCGAGCTCGGTGTGGTCGGCGAGCGTCGCAAGCCGGGCCCGGGCCTCGGGGGTCAGCTCGGCCGCCTCGGGATAGAAGAGGTAGGCGTGGGCGGGGACATCGCGGCGACCCACCCGGCCGCGAATCTGGTAGAGCTGCGCGAGGCCGAGCGTGTCGGCCCGCTCGACGATCAGCGTGTTCGCCTCCGGGATGTCGAGGCCGGACTCGATGATCGTCGTCGACACGAGCACGTCGGCTTCGCCCGACAGGAACGAGAGCATCTTGTCCTCGAGCTCGCGCTCCGGCATCTGTCCGTGTGCGACGAGCACCCGTGCCTTCGGGCAGAGCTGCCGCAGCTTCTCGGCGGCCTCCTCGATCGTCTCGACGCGGTTGTGGAGGTAGAACGCCTGGCCGTCCCGGCCGAGCTCTCGCTCGAGCGCCTGCACGATCAGCTCCTCGTCGTACTCGCCGACATAGGTCCGGATCGGGCGGCGGCCCTCGGGCGGCGTCTCGATCACCGAGATGTCGCGGAGGCCCGCCAACGACATGTGGAGCGTCCTCGGAATCGGCGTGGCGCTGAGCGCGAGGACATCGACCTCCAGCCGGAGCTGGCGCAGGAGCTCCTTCTGGGCGACGCCGAAGCGCTGCTCCTCGTCGACCACGACGAGGCCGAGATCCTTCGGGATCGCGTCACGCGAGAGGATCCGGTGCGTGCCGATCAGGACGTCGACCTTTCCCTCACCGAAGTCGGTCAGCACACGCTTCACGTCGGCCGGCCGGCGGAAGCGGGACACCATCTCGACCCGGACCGGGAAGTCGCGGTAGCGCTCGCGGAAGGTGCTCCAGTGCTGCTGGGCGAGGATCGTCGTCGGCACGAGCATCAGCACCTGCTTGCCGGCGACGGCCACCGTGAAGGCGGCACGGAGGGCGACCTCGGTCTTGCCGAAGCCGACGTCGCCGCAGACGAGACGATCCATCGGCCGCGGCGCCTCGAGATCCTCCTTGACCGCCTCGATCGCTCGAGCCTGGTCCTCCGTCTCGCGGTAGGGGAACCCGTTCTCGAGCTGCTCGACCCATTCCTGGTCGACGTCGTAGGCGACACCGAGACGGGTTTGCCGCTCGGCGTAGAGCTGCAGCAGCTCTCCGGCCATCTCGCGGAGATGCTGGCGCGCGCGGCTCTTCAGGTTGTCCCATGCCTTGCCGCCGAGCTTGGAGAGAGTCGGTGCGCGCGAGTCGGCGCCGATGTAGCGGGAGACCTTGCCGATCTGCTCGTGCGGGACGTAGACCCGGTCCTCTCCGCGGAAGCCGAGGAGCAGGTAGTCGCGGGTGACGCCGGCAACCTCCTTGGTCTCGAAGCCGAGCAGCTGCGAGATGCCGTGGTCCTCGTGGACGACGTAATCACCCGTGCGCAGGTCGGAGAAGCTTGCGAGCGCGCGGCCCGCCGGAGCGGTCGCCCGGGGCGGCCGACGCCGGAAGACCTGGGTGTCGGGCAGAAGGGCGACGCCGAGGTCGCGCCAGACGAAGCCGCGCCTGGCCGGCGAGACGGCGAACTCGAGCCCTGCCGGCTCCTCTCCCGAGACGAGCATGTGCGCCTCGACGCGCCGCAGCAGGGCACGCCTCCGCTCGGCCTCGCCCCGGTGCGGGAACGTCACGATCACGTCGAGGCCCTGGCGGAGCAGCCCCTGCAGCTCGTTCTCGGCCTCCGAGAGGCCGCGTGCGACAAGCGCCGGGCGCTGCGCGTCGAACGAGAACGGTTGGCCCTGCGGGAACGGGTCGAGCTCGGCGGCCCCCGCCAGCGGCAGCTCGGGCACGCCCTCCTCCGCCCAGACGCTGCGCACCTCGTCGGGCTGCCAGACGAGATCGGGGGGTCCGGGAAGCGGCGGCACGAGGTCGGTGGGAACCGCGAACCTGATCTCGTCCTCGTCGTCGCGCAGCCTGATTTCGGCCTCGGTGACAAGCCGCTCGGCCGCCGGATACACGGTCACCTCGTCGGCCTCCCGGAGTGCGCGCTGGGTGAAGGGCGAGAAGGCGCGGATGCTCTCGATCTCGTCGCCGAACAACTCGATCCGGAACGGCTCGCGGCCGGTGCTCGGGAAGACGTCGACGAGGCCTCCGCGCACGGCGATCTGGCCGCGCTCCTCGACGCGATCGACCCGCTCGTAGCCCGCGAGCGCAAGGGTCTCGGCGAGCGCCTCGATCCCGGGCTCATCGCCCCGCGCGACCCGGAGCGGCGCGGGCCGCTGCCCGGGCCGCGGAATTCCCTCCGCGACGGCGAGGGCCGACGCGCAGACCAGCCCTCCGCGGGCCAGCACGTCGAGCGCCCTCGCCCGCTCGCCGACGAGATGCGGCGGCGGTTCGAGCCCAGAGCCAAGGCGGACACCTCGCGACGGCAGCAGCGCGACACGGTCGTCGCCGATGAACCAGCCGGCGGCCTCTGCCGTGTCGCGGGCGTCCGCGTCGTCCGGGAGCAGCACGCAGAGCCCGCGTCCGAGCTCCTCGTGCAGCGCGGCGAGGAGGAGCGGGAGTGCCGGTTCGGCGACCCGCGCGCGGGCAGGCATGGCCGTGGCGAACGCGGGCAGCCGCTCGTCTGCGCGCAGGCGCTCGAGAATCGGATGGAGAAGCGGGCGGTCCATGACGGACGCCCGGAACGGGCGTTCCGGGGAGGTCATCGTAGCCCGGCGGTCAGAACAGGCGAAGGCGCCCGCGGATCGACCGCCAGCCGTCGGCCGGGGAGCTTCGGGGTGCGCGTTCGGCGATCACGCGGCGCGCGCCGACGTAGGTCGCGCGGTACCACGGGTCGCTCAGGCTCGTGACCTGAACGCTCGTCCCCGAGTGCGGCGCGTGGATGAAGCGGCCGCCGCCGACGTACATCCCGACGTGGCCGACGGCGTCGAAGAAGACCAGGTCGCCCGGCCGAAGCGCGCCGCGCGAGACGCGGATGCCGAGGTCGTAGTCGGCGTAGGAGCTGTGCGGCAGCGCCAACCCGACGTGCGCGTAGACGAAGCGCACGAGGCCGGAGCAGTCGAACCCGGTGCGCGGCGAGTCGCCGCCCCACCGGTAGGGAACACCGAGCAGGCCGCGGGCGAACGCGACGGCGCGCCGACCGACCCGATCCGGGGGTGTGGGGTGACGATGACGAGGCGGTTGGAGCCGAAGCCAGTGGCCCATCCGGGGCAGCATGTGCGAGCCCCTCGCGGCGCCGAGCGCCGTGCCCGGGCCGAACACTGCCGAGTAGACCAGCACGACGACGATCAGGCAGAGGCGGAGGGTCGGGATCATGGCGGGGGAGCCGTCGGCTTCGACCGGCAGCGCAACTGCGTGCCGGGAAATTCGACTGGCACCACCAATGAACCATCGTTCCCACGGGTCGCGCATGCCCCTTTTGAGGGATAAGGATCCCCGTTCCGGGTGGTCCGCTCCTAGTTGAACCGGCGCTGGGCGGCCTCGAGCCCCTCGGCGTCGAGCGTCTCCACCGCATCGGCGCCGCGAGTCACGAGTGCCTCGGCGTCGTCGGCGGGATCGAAGTCGGAGAGGACGTAGTCGGCGAGCGGCCGCCGGTCTCCTCGACCCGGCCGCCCGACGCCGATGCGGAGCCGCATGAAGTCGGGCGTCCCGAGGTGCTGCGTCACGGAGCGGAGGCCGTTGTGCCCGGCGAGCCCGCCACCGAGGCGAGCCTGGAGCCGGCCGTGCTCGAGGTCGCTGTCGTCGTGGACGACGATGACCGCGTCCGGCTCGAGCTTGAAGAAGCTCGCCGCCGCCTTCACGGCACGCCCCGAGTCGTTCATGTACGTCTCGGGCTCGAGCAGCGCAACCCGGTGCCCGTCGATGCGAACCTCGGCGATGCGGCCGTTGAACTTCCCCCGCCACGCGCCGTCGTGCCTGCGCGCGAGCTCGTCCACCACCATGAAGCCGACGTTGTGCCGGTTCCCGGCGTATTCGCGCCCGGGGTTCCCGAGCCCGACGACGAGCAGATCGAGTGACGAGGCGCGTTCGCCCCGTCTCCAGGGCAGGCGCACGGGACGCTACTCCTCGGAGTCGGACCCGCCGCCGCCGCTTTCGTCGGCAGTGCCGGACGATTCTGCCGAGCCTTCGGGCCCAGCGCCCTCCTCGCCCTCCGCGGCGCCTTCCTCGGGCTCCTCGACGACCTCCTCGCGGGCGAGCTGGACGGACGCGATGACGGTCTCGTCCGGATCGTCGAGCAGCCTGACGCCCTCGGGGATCTCGACCTCGGCAAGCCTGAGCGTGTCGCCGATGCCGAGCGCGGACACGTCGACCTCGAGCCCCTGCGGCACCTCGAGCGGCAGCGCCTCGATGTTCACCTCGTTCGTGACCTGGTTCAGGATGCCGCCCTCCCGCACCCCGACCGGGTCGCCGACAAGCGTGATCTCGACGGCCGTCTGGATCGGCTGGTCGAGCCGCACCTCCTGCAGGTCGACGTGGGTGATCGTCCCGCGGATCTTGTCGCGCTGGAACTCCTTGAGGATCGCCGAGTGCTCGGAGCCGCCGTCGATCGCGACGTCGAGCACCGCGTGGGATCCGGCGGCGGTGGTCAGCGCCGTCCGCAGCTCGCGCTCGGCGATCGCGATCGCAACCGGCTCGGCCCGCCCGTAGATGACGCCGGGGATCAACCCCTGCCTGCGCAGGCGCCGCGACTCCGCAGACCCGAGCAGATTCCGCTGCAAGACAGCAAGCTTTACGCGCTCTCCAGCCACAGCGGGCGATTGTACTTGACCGGGTCAGGCCGACGCCGCAGCCGCACCGACGGCGGTGTCGGCTGACGGGACGTCATCGGAGCTCACTCGTCGCCTGAAAGCCCCGCCCCGCTACCCGGCTGCGCACGCTCGCGAGCGCACGCCACCGAGAAATCGGCACAGACACCTGACACATTCCCCGCTAGCCTCGACGGCATCAGGGGCGGGAGGTGGGTACCCGAAAGCTGACAGGCGGAGCTCGGGGTCGGTGTCGCTTCCGGACAGGCCGCCGGCACCTCGGGAGCGTCAGCCGGGCGCGAGCTTCCGCTCGACGCCGACGTCGGTTCTCATCGCCTCGAGCCAGCCGGCGCGAACGCCCGCGAGGAGCTCGCGACCGAGCTCGAAGGCATCGTCGTGGCGGGCGACGATGCCGGCGCCGAGCTCGCGGGCCTCGGCCAGGATCGCATCCTCGTCGATGCCGGTCAGGCGGCCGCCGCGGAGAGACCAGCGGCCGCCGACGAGGGCTGAGTCGACCGCGAGCGTCGTCGAGCCGAAGACGAGCTGGCGCAGGGCATCGTTGAGCGGCGTGAAGGGCAGCGTCTCCAGGTCGAGGAGGACGAGGTCGGCACGTCGGTCGACCTCGATCCGGCCGAGGCCATCGGGGTCGCCCGCCGCGGCGGAGCCGTTCGCCGTCGCCATCGCCCAGGCCGCGTCGGCACCGAGCCACTGCTCGTAATCGACCTCCCAGAGCTTGTGGAGAAGGGCGGCCGTCTTGACCGTCGCGTACATGTCGTTCCCGTCGTTCGAGCACATGCCGTCGGTGCCGAGAGCGACGTTGACGCCCGCACGGAGTAGCTCCGGGACCGGACAGATTCCCGAGCCGAGCTTCATGTTCGACACGGGGTTGTGGACGATCGTGACGCCGTGTCCCGCGACGAGCTCGACGTCACCCGGCGTGAGCCAGATCCCGTGCTCGAACGAGACGCGCGGCGAGAGGAATCCGATCGCGGCGAGGTGCTCGGGGAGCGTTTTGCCGTAGAGCTTCTGCGCCGACACGGCCTGCATGCGCGTCTCGAGGACATGGATGTGGACCGCCAGGTCGAGCTCGTCGGCCAGCGCGGCGGAGCCTGCGAGCATCTCGTCGGTGCACCGTTGCGGCCCGGAGGGCGCCGGGCAGACCGAGATCCCCTCGTCGGGCCGGTGAAAGCGTTCGACCGCGCGCCGCGTGAACGCCTCCCAATCGGGCCAGGCCGGTGGGCGGTCGCGCTCGAGGCGATCGATCAGCTCGCGCCCGACGAGCCCCTCGTCGAGGACGACGGTCTCGTGGTAGGCCCGGTCGGCCATCGCGAGGCCGATCAGCGCCCGCAGCCCAAGGTCGCGGTAGGCGGCGACGACCGCCGCAAGCGAGTCCTCGCTGAAGCCCTGCAGCTCGTACAGGAAGTCGACCGCGCACGTCGCTCCGGAGCGAAGCATCTCGATCCCGCCGAGAAGGGTCCGCACGTAGACCTCGCGCGGGGACTGGGCCGGCGCCGCGAGCACGGGATACGAGAAGAGCATCCACGGCTCGAGCGGCAGGTTGTCCCACAGGCCGCGGAACCAGTTCTCGTTCGAGTGGACGTGGGCATTGACGGCGCCGGGGGCAACGGCGAAACGACGGCAGTCGACGATCTCGCGGCCGGCGAGCCCGTCGCCGATGGCCGTGATCCGGCCGCCGTTGATCGCGACGTCGGCACGCCGGAACCCGCCGACGCCGAGGTCGACGAGGCCGCCGGCGAGGACGAGCTCCGGAGGTTCCTCGGCCATCGGCGAATCCTGACAGAACGCAGAGCGGGCGGCTTGAGCCGCCCGCCCCGGTTCGTTCATCCGACCGGAAGATCGCCCGAGGCCACCGGCCTCGGACGCTTGTCCGCCCGCCCGGCTACTTGTGCGTGGAGGCGTAGACGAACGCGGCGATCTCGTTGATCACCAGCGCCGAGAGCGAGCCCCCGAACGGAACCATCTGCGTCGTGTACTTCGCGATGGCAGCCTTCGTCATCACGCTCGACCCGCCCTTGGTGATCGCCTTGATCAGGGTCGCCTCCGGCAAGGATGTCTTGTCGAGGACCGGGCCGATGTTCCCGAGCGAGCCTGCCGCCTTGAGCGTGTGGCACGCACCGCACGTGGCCGAGAAGTTCGATTTACCTGCCGCCAGCTGGGCCTTCGTCGCCGGCTTGGTGCCGACCATCGGAGCGGGCGTCAACGTCCGGTGGGCGAGTGCCGCCGGCGCGGCGAGCGCAGCAACCAAGGCCAGGCCCGCGAGCCCGACCCCGATTCGCCGACCAACCTTGATTCGAAGCATTTCCAAACCTCCGTTCGGTGACGATCCGCGTATCGCGCTCGACTATACGCACGGGCGTTCCGCAGAACAATGCGAATTTTCTGCACCGTCGGGTCGGCCGCCCGCTGGAAGCAGACCGGCACCACCTGATGCAACCCGGAGCGGCAGGATCCCGGCCTGCGATCACGGCCCATCCCGGTAACCGCCGTCGCAAAACCGGCACAGACAGGCAACGATTTCGCGGGTAGCCTCGACGGCATCAGGGGCGGGAGGTGGGTACCCGAAAACGACACCTCGCCGGGCGCCACAACGCCGTTCAGGCGATGTATGGTGTGCCTTACATGAGCGCGTTCGTGCCAGAGCCGTTCGAGATCACGCTTCGCGGATTTTCCCCGAAGGAGCTGGCCGCACGAGCCGAGAGCGAGTGCCGCAAGCATTTCGGCGAGTGCGCCTGGCGGATCGACGAGGCGACCTGCCATGCGTGCATGGGCACGATCGGGGGTCGCGTGCGCCTCTATGAGACGCGTGTGGTCGCGAGCGGCGAGCTCGATCCGGCCTGATCCGCCGAGAGCCGCGACGGCGGGGAGCGAGGAGTGCGCGCCATCCTGGAATGAGGATCATGTACGAGGGCGGGTGACGAAGGCCCGCTCGGCGGCCGGGACTGCCGTCGCGACCGTGCCGTCAGCCCCGACCGGCCCGTTCCGCAGGACCGCTTGGCCGGGGGCGAGGGGTGGCCGGGCCCAGACGGCGGGATTAGGGTTCCCGCGATGGTCGACCTCGATGCGTACCTCGCGCGGATCGGCCTGCGCGGCCGCCCGAGCGTCGAGGAGGTGCATCGTGCTCATCTCACCTCGATCCCGTTCGAGAACCTGGATCCCTATTGCGGGATCCCCGTGTCACTCGTGGCGGAGGATCTCGAACGCAAGCTCGTCTCCGAGCGCCGCGGCGGGTACTGCTTCGAGCAGAACCTGCTCCTGAAAGCCGCGCTCGAGGCGCTCGGGGCGGAGGTCGACCCCTTCCTTGCCCGCGTCCGCCTCGGCGCGCCCCGCGGGGTGATGCGGCCGCGAACGCATCTCGTGCTTCGAGTCCGCGCAGACGGCTCGGACTGCCTCGCCGACGTCGGCTTTGGCCTCGGCAGCCCGCTCGAGCCGGTCCCGTTCGGGCCCGGCGGCGAGCACGGGCGGTCTGGCTGGCGTTACCGCATCGTCGAGGAGGGCAGCGAGAACGTCCTGCAGACGGCTAACGGGAGCGGGTGGATCGATCTCTACAGCTTCGTCCCCGTTTCCGTCCCGTTCGTCGACATCGAGACGAGCAACTGGTTCACTGCGACGCATCCGCGATCGCCGTTCGTGACCGGCGTGATCGTCACCGCGCACGGGGACGACGGGCACCGGACGATGCTGCGGGACTGGGACGGGCTCGCGTTGAAGGAACAGACGCCTGCCGGGGAAACACTCACGCCGGTCGAGCGCGAGGCGCTGCCGGAGCTTCTCTCGAGCCGCTTCGGTCTCGGCGGGTACTCGCTTAGCACCGACGGGCGACTCCTGCCGGCCGAGGCCGGAGCCGGGCAGAAGCCCCGGTTCGCCGGGGGCTAAGGGAGCCGGTCGCGTACCGGGCGGCAGGCTCTCGAAGGCATATCCCGGCTCGGCGAGCTCATCGAGGATCCGGCCCACAGGGCACCGGTGTCGTCGAGACGGTCGTGGAGCAGCACGACATCGTTCGGCTCTGCATGCCGCAACCGTAGAGGTGTGGGCCGTCGGCTGTCGGCCGGCACGGGCCGGCCGGTTGAGGAGCTACCGGCCGGGCGATCCCATGTGTGTCGACGGGGACGTCGCCGCGTCTCAGGTGCGCCACCCGGAGAGAGCAGTATCGGCGTCCGGCAATTCGGGTAGAGGTCTCAATGCGGGGAGGGCGCACGGTTGAGGGGGGACTCCTGGGGTCCCTCCCCGCATTCCTTCGGCCTAGCCGCTCGACCGGCGCCTGACACCCCGATCGGCCCGGGACAAGCGCGCGCAGCCGGAGCATCGTGAGCGGGTTGAGCAGGACGTCACGCCTGCTCAGCCACCACCCCACGACGGGGCTCGAGGGCTCTTTTCGTTCGATCCCTCGAGCCCCGTCTTTCCTTCGATCCCCCAGCGCCGTCACTGCCTCAGGGTCGGCCGGTGTCGCCGGCCGGGTTTGGGAGACCAGGACCGCCAGGCGCGTTTCGGCTACCACTGCGAGCAGGTCGGCTCCGAACCCGCAAGTGGGTCAGAGCAAGCGGTTCACGGCGATGCAGTACGGCAGAATGCGAGGCGATGCCGAATCGCAAGGCGCTTCTTGTGGCGATCGGCCTGATCGCAACCACCGTCGCCGCGATCTTCATCGCGATGCGGACCGCCGGAATCGGCGTCTTCGCGGCCGCGAGCCCCACCTCGACGACCACGACCGCGAGCCCGCGTCTCGACGACGAGCACCGGAAGCGCGACGACCACCGCGGCGGCCACAACCGCGACCCCCACCAAGCAGCTCCGGCCTTCAATCCCGACAACGAGGTTGAGAGTCAGGCCTATTTCGTATCGCTCTGGACCAGCGCCAAGGCGACCCAAGTCGAGATCAAGAGACAGGATCGAGTCGTCGAAACCAACCCGAGCGTCGCGAACCAGACGAACCTCATCGGCCTGGAGCAGAACTGCATGTCGGTCGTTACGCATTACAACGCGGCCGCGCCGGCGATCGCGGTCAAGGCGTTCCGATCGATCGGTCTGCCGCCCCGAATCGACCCGGACGAGTGCTCCCCCTGACGAGATCAATTGCGGCGCGGCAAGCCGACTCGCACGTCCCGGCTGGATCGACCGCCGACGGCCGGTGTCGCGCTCGGGTGACCGTCTCAGCCGGTCTTGGTCTGGGGATTGAGGATATGGGTGATATTCGGGAACGGATACAGGGTGAGGTGCAGCATCAGGAACACCATTCCCCAGATCAGGATGAATGTGACGAGCCATGCGAGGGCCTTGCCGAGTCTGTTTCGAGCAGGATTTGCGCGTCGCTTCCCGATCCAGTCTTCAAGGTTGAAGATTGTGCGGAACAGAGATGGGTGATCGGCGTCGGTGCCCGTGATGAGCCGCCGAAGGCTCGGCAGCACGAGCCAGAAGAATGCGATCGAGCCGTAGAGGACGTAGGCGACCGGGTAGTTCGGGAGCTTGTGCGGCTTGCCGTCGACCGTGTTGTAGTGAGTTGGCCAGTGGTGATAGGCGAGCAGCGTGAGGGCGGTGATGACGATCGCGATCGCCACGGATCGGAGCCCGAACCTCACGTACCCGAGGACTCTGTTGTCGTAGCTCTCGGTGGGCTCGGCGGCCTCGCGAAACGTCAGCCGTCCGGCGGGCGTTCTATGTGGCCTGTTGTCCCCACGGTTTCTCCTCTCGGCGATCGTCTCGGCCGTCTGCCCGCCGGAGTTCTCCCTCACCGGGATCCGCAGGAGCGAGTACAAGACGAACACGATCGCCATCGTGGGCACGAGCTCCCACGCCGCGTTCACGTACTCGAGGTGCCCGGTCATCTTCGAAATCGTCGGGAACGGCAATTGCGACTCCGTGAACGGGAGCGCCGCGAGGATCTCAGGAACGAAGACGAACCCCAGAGCGACGGCCCAGACGAGATAGCCCCAGCGGCGCCGGGTCAGGGTCGGGACGACACGACCATGTTTCGCTGTATTCCCCCGGTGCAGCACGTCTGGTCGAGCCACGCCGAAAAGATGCGCTTGCGGCCTCGCTCGGAGACGCGACACCGGCACCGATCATCTCGAGGTTCTTGGTCTTCACGTCCGCCCCCTTCGGATCGCTCGTGACCTATAGAGCGCACCCGAACGGGCCGTGATACGACCACGAGAAGATTCCGCCCGGCTCTACGCCGGTGAGGGGCTCGCAAAGCGTGGCCGCGGCTTAGCATCGCGGGCGGCCGGCCGTCGATCGGCGCGGAGGGCGCAGACCCGACGCCACGGCGCCTTTCCTGAGGAGGCCCGCGAAGGGAGATCCCGGCCGCCGAAGACCGTTGTGCTCTACGCTCCGGCGGGAGAACGAACAGCGGTACCGGGAAGCGACGGCAAGAACGGCCCGTCCGTTTCGCGGAGCCGTTCCTGCTAGAAGAGCTGGTTTTCGCCGCCGAAGATGGCCGAGACCGAGTCGTCGGCGAAGACATTCATGATTGTCTCGGCGAGCAGGTTCGAGACCGGGAGCACGGTCAGCTTGTCGGGGCGCGAGAGTGGATCGATCGGGACGGTGTCGGTGACGACGATGCCCTTGATCCCGTCGTCGTCGGCGAATTTCTCGAGGATGTCGTCGCAGAAGGCGCCGTGCGTCGCGAACAGCCAGACCTCCGTTGCTCCGTGTTCCTCGAGGGCTCGGACGTTCGCGAGCATCGTCTCGCCGGTCATGATCACGTCGTCCCCGATGATCGCGCGCTTGCCCTTCACGCGCCCGGCGATCTCCGTCACCCGCGCGACGTCGTGCGCCGGGCGGGTCTTGTGCATGATCGCGAACTCGGACTCGATCATGTCCGCGAAACGCTCTGCCTGCTTGGCGCGGCCGGTGTCCGGGGAGACGGATACGACGCCCTCGCCGGCGATGCCGAGGTCACGGAAGTGGCGTGCGAACAGAGGTAGCGCCGTCATGTGATCGACGGGGATCGTGAAGAAGCCCTGGATCTGTCCGGCGTGGAGATCCATCGTCAGGATCCGGTCGGCACCCGCGACCTGAAGGAGGTCGGCAACGAGCCGCGCCGTGATCGGCTCGCGCGGCTTCGCCTTGCGGTCCTGGCGCGCATACGGGAAGAGCGGGATGACGGCCGTGATGCGCTTCGCCGAGCCGAGCCTCGCCGCCTGGATCATCTGCAGGAGCTCCATCAGGTTCCGGTCGATCGGATGGCACCCGGTCTGCACGAGGAAGATGTCCGAGCCGCGGATCGACTCGTCGTAGCGGACGTAGGTCTCGCCGTTGCGGAATTCCGACGTGGTGACGGCGCCGAGCTCGACGCCGAGCTGCTCGGCGATCGCCTCGGCGAGCTCGGGATGCGAGCGGCCGGCGAACACCATCAACCGCTTCTGCGGCCCGCGCTCGATCCAGTGCCCCGGCTGCGGATCGGTCACGGGAGTGAGATCCGCATCCTGAAGGCCGGGGAGCACGAGCTCAGTCGTCCCGGTGCCGAGCTGCATATCCCTCCTTGTTCTCCTGACGCGCCCGCGCGACGGCGAGCGCATCGGCGGGAACGTCGTTGGTGATCGTCGATCCAGCAGCAGTCCATGCTCCGTCTCCCACCTCGACAGGTGCGACGAAGCCATTCTGGATCCCGGTCCTGACGTTCTTCCCGATCACCGTACGCTTCTTGGGCACTCCCGGCTGGTGGGCGAAGTTCGCGGTGATCGTTCCGGCGCCGATATTCGTGCCTTCGCCGACCTCGGCATCGCCGATATACGACTGGTGCGGCACCTTCGCACCCGGCCCGATGCGTGAGTTCTTGATCTCCACGAAGGTACCCGCCTTCGAATCCGCCTCGAGGACCGTTCCGGGTCGAAGGTAACAAAATGGACCCACGGTCGCGCCGGTTCCGATCTCGGCGTCGACGGCAACCGTGTGGGAGTGGATCTCCGCGAGGGTCGCGACCCGCGTGCGGCCACGAAGCTGGACGAACGGGTGAACGGTGACGTCGTGCTCGATCTCGACGCCCGGCTCGATCCACGTGGTTGCGGGATCCGAGATGGTCACGCCTGCGAGCATGTGGGCTAGATTGATCCGGTCGCGAAGCACACAGGCTGCATCGGCAAGCTCGGCGCGTGTGTTGACCCCGGCCTCGAATGTCTCCGAGGCGATGTCGACGGCCACCTCTTCGCCGTCCGCGACAAGAAGACCGATCGCGTCGGTGAGGTAGACCTCGCCCTGGGCGTTGTGATCTTCGATCCGCTCCAGAATCGGCCAGAGCTTCTCGGCCCGGAAGACGTAGATCGAGGAGTTCGCCTCCTTGATCGCGAGCTCGGCCTCGGTCGCATCGCGCGCCTCCACAATCCGCTCGAGCCGCCCCGCGCCGTCGCGCAGGAGGCGGCCGTAGTGCCGGGCATCGTCGTACTCGATCCCGAGGACGGTCGCCGCCGCACCGGTCGCCAGGTGAGCATCGACCAGGCCTCGCAGCATCTCGGCCGTCAGCAGCACGGCGTCTCCCGAAAGGACGAGCACGTGCTCCGCGCGTCCCTCGAGCGCAGCCCGGGCCGCCCGGACGGCGTCGCCGGTGCCGCGCGGCACCTCCTGGACCGCAACCTCGAGCTCTCCGAAATCGCCGCTCGTCTGCGGCGCGGCCACGACTACGACTGGCTCGGCACCGAGCCCGACGGCGGCGTCGAGGACCCAGTCGACCATCCGGCGGCCGAGAACGGGGTGCAGATGCTTGGGCACCGCCGAGCGCATGCGGGTTCCGAGGCCGGCGGCCATGACCACGGCTGCGATCGAGTAGTCGGTCACGTCAACGGGATCGATGGCTGGGGCGCCAGGATTCGAACCTGGGATCGCGGGACCAAAACCCGCTGCCTTACCGCTTGGCTACGCCCCACTGCGGCCCGAGTATAAGGGCGGAGCCGCTCCCGCCCCACCGGTTAGAGCTTGTTCCGCTCGGCGAATAGGACGACGAGGCCGACGAGGGCGGCGACGATGAGCGCCGCGATCGCGAGCCCCTTGACGATGTGCAGCGCCCCCGGGATCAGAACGGCGATCGCCTGCGAGGCGGCGAAGATCCAGGTGAGATGGCGCGCGCTCGACGATCTGTACTTCCGCCCCATCGCCGCCCACCACACGATCGCGACGATCGCGAGCACGTAGACCGCGAGATGCGGGATGACGCCGAGCAGGGTCAGCGCGCCCTCGATTGCCCCGATCCAGAGCGTCAGGCGCAGCTTGTGCTCGCGGAGGTATCTACCGGGCTTCGAATCCGGCTTGTCGAGAACTGTCGCTCCCGAAGTCATCTCGATAAAAACGCTACCACGCTGGTGAGGCCAGCCAGCTCGTGCCGAGGACTTCGGCCGCGGTGGCGGCGTGCTGGGCAGCGGCCCGGTCGGAGAAGAGGCCGTACACGACCGGGCCGGCGCCGCTGACGTCGGCGCGGAACGCGCCGAGCTCGTGGAGACGCGCCGCGACGGGCGAGCGGGCCAGGTCGTTGGGCGGGAGCGCGGCGAGATCGGCCGACCGGCCTGCGCGGGCGATCGCGAGCAGGACCGCCCCCGGTCCTCGAACCCGTCCGCCGAGTCGAAGCGCGCATAGACCTCCGCGGTCGACAACTTGACGTCACCGTGCGGGAGGACGAGCAGCACGAAGTAGTCCTGCGGTAGGTCGAGCGGGGCGAGGATCGTGCCGTCGCCGGTGCCGAGCTTCGGCCCGGGCTCGAGGAAGAACGGAACGTCGACGCCGAGCTCTCGCGCAAGGAGCGAGAGGCGCTTCGGCGGTGGCGGGTGGTCGAGGAGCGCGCAGGCGAGCTTCATGGCAGTTGCCGCGTCGGAGCTCCCGCCGCCGAGCCCGGCGGCGACAGGTATCCGCTTCTCGATTCGTGCGTGCCAGGCGGGTGTCACCCCGGCAGCCGCAGCGACCGCGCCGAGCGCACGCCGGACGATCGTGTCGTCGGCGAATCCGTCGACGCTCAGCGCGGCCGCGGGCTCGAGCGAGACCGTGTCGCAGAGATCGATGCGCTGGAGGATGGTCGCGACCTCGTGCAGGCCGTCGGGCCTCGGGCCGCCAACGACGAGTGCGAGGTTGATCTTGGCCGGAGCGGGCGCGCTGATCATCCGAGCGCGGCTGCGAGAGCAACGAACTCGGCCGGGTCGAGCTCCTCGGCACGCGCGCCTGCGGAGCGGCCGATCGCCTCGAGGGCGGCAGCCGCCCGATCCCGCGAGGCGATGCCGGCCAGGCCCACCGAGTTCGCGAGCGTCTTTCGCCTGTGCGCGAACGATGCCTCGACAAGGCGCTTGACCGCGGGATCGATCCCGGGCGCCGTCCGCCGGAAGGCCACGAGCGCCGACTCGACGTTCGGTCGTGGGCGGAAGACCTCGCGTGAGACGGCGTGGAAGCCGGTGCGCTCGGTGGCGAGCTGGACGAGAACCGAGACCGCTCCATACGCTTTCGTGGCCGGCGAGGCGAAGAAACGGTCGGCCACCTCGCGCTGGATCATGACGCACCACGCGCCGATCCCGGGTAGGCGGTCGAGGCTCTCGACGACGAGCGGCGTCGCGATGTTGTAAGGCAGGTTCGCGACGAGCTTGTGCGGGGTCGGCTCGAGCCCGGCGAGGTCGAGCGCGAGGGCGTCGCCCCAGTGGACCGACGTGCGCGGGAGGTCGCGGAGCTGCGGCTCGAGCGAGCGGTCGATCTCGACTGCGTGCACATATTCCACCCGATCGGCGAGATAGCGCGTGAGGGTGCCGAGACCGGGCCCGATCTCGAGCAGGACGTCGTCCGGCCGAAGATCGGCCAGACGCCCGATCACGCCGAGGATGTTTTCGTCGACGAGGAAGTGCTGACCGAGCCGCTTCTTCGGAGCGACGCTCACAGGCCGAAGACAGCGGTCGCGTTCGCGTCGATACGCCGCTCGAGCTCGTCGACGTCCTCGCCCCGCGCCTCCGCGAGCGCCGCAAGTGTGTACATGACATTCGCGGGCTCGTTTGTGCGGCCGCGAACCGGCTGCGGCGCGAGATACGGGCTGTCGGTCTCGGCGAGGAGACGATCTCCGGGCACCCGTCTCGCCGCCTCGCGCAGCTCCGGTGCCTTCGGGTAGGTGACGTTGCCGGCGAACGACATGTACCACCCACGCTCGAGCGCCGGCTCGAGCAGAGCCGGGGACGAGAAGCAGTGGAGGACGACGGTGCCGCCGAAGCCGGCGAGCGCCGCGAGCGTGTCATCGTCAGCCGCCCTCGTGTGGATCACGACCGGCTTGCCGAGCTCCGCGGCCAGCGTCAGGTGGCCGTCGAACAGACGCCGTTGCGCGGCTCGCGGAGCGTAGTCGCGGAAGTAGTCGAGCCCCGTCTCGCCGACGGCGACCGCGCGCTCGGCAGCGAGGAGCCCGCGAAGCTCGGCGAGACCGGTCGCGTCGTCGTCGCCGGCGTTGTGCGGATGGATGCCGAGCACGGCGTACACGCCCTCGTGCCCGGCGGCGAGCTCGAGCACGTCTCGTGCACCGTCGACCCTCGTTGCGACGACGAGCACGCGGTCGACCCCCGCCTCGCGTGCCCGCCCGAGCACCTCGTCAGCCTCGGAGGGCTCGAGGTGCGCGTGCGTATCGATCATGCGACCTCGAGGTCGTCCTCGCCGATCGCCACGTCGAGCTTCGCGAAAAGCGGCTTCGGCTCCGCAAGCGGCTGTCCGGCAGGGAGCTCGCTCGGCTTCCAGGAGCCCGTCCAGCTCGCGTAGTCGCCGGTGAGCACCTGATGGGCCTGCCCGTTCTCCTCGCTCACCTCGCGGAACTCGAGCGGCCCGGCGAGCCATCCCTCGTAGCCGAGGAGCTCGTGGAGCGTCTGGGAGGTGTGCGGCAGAAACGGCGTGAAGACGACCTTCAGGCTGTCGACCGCGCGCAGAGCGACGAAGAGCACCGTCGCCGCGCGATCGCGGTCGGTCTTGACGAGCGTCCAGGGCGCGGTGTCGCTGACGTACTGATTGACCTCGGAGGAGAGCCGCATCGCCTCGGCGAGCGCCGCCCGGAACCGGCCGCGCTCGATCAGCGAGCCGACCCCGTCGAACCCGGCAGCGATTGTGGCCAGGAGGGCCTCGTCCTGCTCGGTCAACGGGCCCGGCTCGGGCACAGCGCCGAAGTTCCTCTGCGCGTTCGCGAGCGTCCGGTTGACGAGATTCCCCCAGTTTGCGAGCAGCTCGTCGTTGTTGCGGCGCACGAACTCGGCCCAGGTGAAGTCTGTGTCCTGCGTCTCGGGGCTCGCCGCGACGAGGTAGTAGCGCAGGGCGTCCGGATCGAAGCGATCGAGGAAGTCACGGAGGTTGATCGCGTGACCGCGGCTCGTCGAGAACTGCTTGCCGTAGTAGGTCAGGTACTCGGTCGCGACCACGTTCTCGGGCAGGACGAGCGGCCCGCGGCCGGCTCCATACTCGCCGCCTTCACCGTAGCCGAGAAGCATTGCCGGCCAGATCACCGTATGGAAGACGATGTTGTCCTTGCCCTGGAAGTAGTAGTGCTCCGAGTCGGGGTTCTGCCACCACTCGCGCCACCGGTCCGGGTCGCCGCTCGCAGCCGCCCACTCGATCGAGGCCGAGAGATAGCCGATCACGGCGTCGAACCACACGTAGATCCGCTTGTTCGGATTCTCCGCGTACCCCGGAACCGGGATCGGCACGCCCCAGTCGAGGTCGCGCGTGATCGGGCGTGGCCGGAGCTCGTCGAGGAGGGCAAGCGAGAAGTTCTTGACGTTCGGACGCCAGTCGTCGTGGGAACCGATCCACTCGCGCAGGCGGTCGGCGAACCGCGGTAGGTCGAGGAACAGGTGCTTCGTCTCCCGGAACTCCGGCGTCGACCCGTCGATGCGCGACCGCGGATCGATGAGGTCGGTCGGATCGAGCTGATTGCCGCAGTTGTCGCACTGGTCGCCGCGCGCCTCGGGATAGCCGCAGATCGGGCAGGTGCCCTCGATGTAACGGTCAGGCAGCGTGTGGCCCGTAGCCGGGGAGAACGAGACGAGCATCTCGCGCTCGACGATCGCACCGTGCTCGTACAGGGTTCGGAACAGGTCCTGGGTGACGCGCTCGTGATTGAGCGTCGTCGTCCGCGAGAAGAGGTCGTATGAGAGGCCGAGCCGACGGAAGTCCTCGCGGAACGACTGGTTGTAGTAGTCGGCGATCTCACCAACGGACTTCGCTTCCTTGTCGGCGGCCACCATGACCGGCGTGCCGTGCTCGTCCGTCCCGCTCACCATGAGGACGTCGTTGCCCTTGAGCCGGTGGTAGCGGGCGAAGACGTCGGACGGGACTCCGAAGCCCGCCACGTGACCGAGGTGGCGATGCCCCGCCGCGTACGGCCACGCCGGTGCTACCAGGATCTTCCGAGGCTCCGCTGCCATCGAGCTCCATCATACGAGGGGGCGGCGGAGCCACCCGTCGCCGGCGGCCGGCCACGAGCAGCGTCAGCACGAGGGCCGGAAGCACCACGGCAAGCGAGCGAAGCAGCCCGAGCCGGGCCCGGCGCTGGGAGCTCGTCGTCGAGGCCGGCGCGGATGCGGCGGCGTCGACCGGACGGCGCGCCACTGGATGAGAAAGCGGTGCGTGCCGCCGGGTCAAAGCGGGGTGAGCCACGGTGCGGCCGGGCAGCCCGGCGAGCGCCCCATCGACGGCGATGAGCCGACGTGCGTGAACGGCGGCCGGACCGGGTGCGTCGGCCTGCAGGGGCATCGCGGCCTCCGGCCTGCGCGGCCCGCACGGGCGCCGCGGCCACCCGTGGCGCGGTGGCCGTGGCCACGACCGGTGGGGCAGGCGGAGCAGACGGAGGGACGATCCGCGCGGGCAGCTTCGGCCGCCGTATCGAGACCGCTGCAGCACGCGAGCTCGGGTCCGTTCGTTGTCCCGGGGTGGTCGCGGCGGTGGTCGAGACCGGGCTCGGCGGAACGCGATCGCGCACCGGCTGCCGCACCGGCGGGGCCGGAGGAGCGATCGGCGTCCGCGCGACCGTCGCGGCTACCGGTCCTGCTGCGGTGGGGGCGGCCGGCGGGTCGACCCGGGAGGCGAGTGGCGCACGGACGGACGCCACGTCCGACGCCGACGCCGCCGACGGCGCCGACGGCGAACGAGGAGTGGCGGCGACAGGAGCGGCGGCAGGAGCGGTCACGGGAGCCGCGGCCGGAGCGGTCACGGGCGCGGCGACGGTCGCTGCCGTGCCCGCGCTCGGCACGGTTACGGCGTCGCGGGCGGAATCGGCGTCGGCCGCGACGGCGGTGGCGCTCGGATCGCCGGGAGCCGCGCCCACCGGTGTAGTGACGATCGGGGTCGTGACGATCGGGGTCGTGACGATCGGCGTCGTGACGATCGGCGTCGCCACGATCGCCGGCGGCGGAGCGGTGTCGCCCGAGCTCGCCGAAGGGTCGGTGCCCTGGCTGCGGGCCGGGAGCAGAGACTCGGGGTCGACGTAGCCCTGATCCTGATCGGCGTGTCGAACCCCGAGCTGCACGTAGGAACCGCTGACCTCGGCATCGCCGCTGGGACCGATTGTCCCGACGCCGTCGCCCTCGGCGACCGTCGCGCCCTTCGTCACCGCAATCGTGCCGAGCTGAGTGAGCGTCACCGACCACGCGTCGGAGGTGAGGATGGTCACCGACTTGCCGCTGCCCGGAACCGTCCCGGCGAACGTCACGACGCCGCCGGCAGGAGCCGCCACCACCTCGCCGGCCTCTCCTCCGACGTCGATGCCGCGATGTTGTCCCGCTGCGTATGGATGGGTCGGATCGAACGAGAACTCGAGCAGAACGGGCCCGTCGACCGGCCAGGTCCAGGCGCCTGCCGGTGCGACCCACACCAGCGAAACAACGAGCACGAGCAGCAATCGACGCATCGCAGAACCACCTTTGTCCGGTTGTCAGAGAAGCAAACGCGTGTTCGCCCAACCATAGACGGCCGGCCGTGGGTTGTCAAAACTGGTTACAGTATCGTCACAAAGACGAGCGATAGAGCTCGTTGCGGGCAACGCCGGTGAGTCGGGAGACGACCTCGGCGGCCGCCCCCCGCGGCGTTCCTGCCGCCACGAGCTCCGCCACGGCGCGGGCCGCCTCCGCCGCTGCCTCGGGCCGGCCCCCTACTTCGGGCGGCGCTCCGATGACGAGCGTGACCTCGCCCTTCGGCGCCTCTGCGAAGCGCTCTGCGAGCTCTGCGGCCGACCCGCGCTCGACCTGCTCGAACCTCTTCGTCAGCTCTCGGCACACCGCCACGTCGCGCTCCGGCCTGGACGCAGCCAGCGACCGCAGCGTTGCGGGCAGCCGCCTCGGCGACTCGAAGGCGACGACGGCCCACGGCCACCCGTCGAGCTCGTCCCAGAGTGCCGAGAGCTCACCGGCCTTCCGGGGCAGAAAGCCGACGAAGGCGTACCGCTCCGCGATGAGGCCGCTCGCGACAAGCGCCGTCTCGACCGCCGAGGGGCCCGGCAGGACCGTGACGGCGGCGCCCGCCGCAAGCGCAGCGCGAATGACAAGCGATCCCGGATCCGAGATGCCGGGTAGGCCTGCGTCCGAGACGAGGGCGACCCGCTCGCCGGCCTCGAGGCGCCCGATCACCTCGCCCAGACGGCCGGCCTCGTTGTGGGCATGGAGCGAGAGCAGGCGAGCGGCAATTCCGTGGCGTGCTAGCAGGCCGCGGGTGTGCCTGGTGTCCTCGCAGAGCACGAGGTCGGCCGCACGAAGCTCGTCGAGCACGCGCAGCGTCACGTCGCCAAGGTTCCCGATCGGCGTCGCGCAGACCGCCAGCGGCATGCCGTCTCCCCTACTCCAGCGCCTCGAAGGCGGCGAGTGCCGCTCCGATCACTCCGGCAGCAGGCCCGAGCTCGGC
Source organism: uncultured Actinomycetota bacterium (assembly GCA_963743675.1). Classification (GTDB taxonomy): domain Bacteria; phylum Actinomycetota; class Thermoleophilia; order Gaiellales; family Gaiellaceae; genus PALSA-600. Next base: position 49,887 of record CAVURE010000016.1, on the reverse strand, counting down.
CACCGCAAGCCGAACCTGCTCGCCCCCGGGTGCGAGCGCCTCGCGACGCATGACCTCGCGGGCCGGCTCGAGCAGCAGCTCGCCCGCCGCCACGCCGAACCCCCCGCCGACCAACACCATGTCCGGATCGAACAGGTTCACGAGCGAGGCGACTGCCGCGCCGAGGTGCTGCCCGATCCGTGCCAGCGCGGGGTGACGCAGCTCCACCAGCTCGTGGGCCGTAGCCGACGGCCCGAGCACCGAGCGCGCGAGGCGGTCGGCCGCGTTCCCCGAGCAGTACGACTCCACGTGGCCGTGGCCCGTGCAGGCTCCCTGGCACGGCTCCCCGTTCTCGACGATCACCATGTGCCCGACCTCCGACCAGCCGCGATAGAGCTGCCCGTCGAGGACGAAACCCCCGCCGACACCTGTGCCGAGCGTCAGCAGGACGAGATCGCGCGTGCCGCGCCCGGCGCCGTGGACGAACTCGGCGAGGGTGGCCGCGCTGCCGTCGTTGATCGCCCCGACCCGGAGGCCCAGGCGCGCCTCGAGCACCTCGCGGAGGCGAACGTCCTGCAAAGGCGTGTTGACCGACCCGAATGCGACTCCTGTGCGAGGGTCGAGCCGCGCCGGCACACCGACCCCGACCGCCTCGATCTCGGGCCCGCGAAGCTCGACCACCATCTCGACGAGCGCCGTCGAGCAGCGCCTCTTGCGATGCCATCGGCGTCGAGCGCTCGGTCAGTCTCCCGAGGCGGCCGGACTGATCGAGCACCCCGGCGAGGATCTTGGTCCCGCCCAGGTCGATCCCTATGACCCGCCTGTCGGCCACCTCGGCGGGTACCCTACTTTGCCGGATGGCGCCGGACGAGAAGCCCTACCGCGTCTACCGTGGTGGACGCGTCAAGGGCAAGGTGCCGGCGGTACCCGGAAAGGCACGGCCACAGCCGAGCCGCCCGGCCGGGAAGAGCCCGGAGCGTGCCGCCCCGAAGCGCCGCCGCCGCCCGAGGCTCGGACGCGTGCGCTGGAAGCACGCGGTGCTGATCGCGGCGCTCGTGCTCCTCGTCGGCGTGATCGTCTGGGGCGTGACCGGGTTCCTCGCCTTCCAGAGCGGCGTGTCGGACGCCAACAAGCGGTTCAACCGCGAGCACGCCAGCTCGGCGCTCGCGAAGAGCAACGGCTTCCTCCTCAGCCACGGGACGACAATCCTGCTGCTCGGAACCGACAGCTCGACCGCGGCCGGTCGGAGTGGCGACCGCCACGCCGACTCGATCATGCTCGTCCGGACCGACCCCTCCCATCATCGGCTCTCCTACCTCTCGATCCCGCGCGACCTGCTCGTGAGCGTTCCGGGCGTCGGCAACACCAAGATCAACGCCGCCTACCAGGCCGGCGGCCTCCCGCTCGCGATCCGCACCGTCAACCAGTTCACGGGTGTCGGGATCGACCATGTCGTGATCGTCGACTTCAACAACTTCAAGGACCTGATCGACGCCGAGGGCGGGATCACGATCAACGTGCCCGAGCCGATCCTCTCGAACCGCTTCGACTGCCCGTTCAAGACCCAGGCCCGCTGCGATCGGTGGCAGGGCTGGCGGTTCCATCGCGGAACCCAGCACATGAACGGCGAGCAGGCCCTGATCTACTCACGGATCCGCGAGAACCAGCTGAACCCGGGCGAGAACGACCTGACGCGGGGAGCCCGTCAGCAAGCGGTTGCGCAGGCCGCGACCGCGAAGCTCACCTCGGTCTCGACCCTGCTCGGGCTGCCCTTCGACGGGAGCTCCCTGATGAAGCCGCTCACCACGGATCTCTCGACCTGGCAGCTCATGGAGCTCGGCTGGGTGAAGTTCCGCTCGTCGCCCTCGCACACCCTCTACTGCCGGCTCGGCGGCGATCCGACGACGGTCGGCGGCTCCTCGGTGATCATCCCCTCCGAGGACAACCGGAGCGCGCTCGCGATGTGGGCCGGCCTCTCTGCTCCGCAGCCGCCGACGACGACCTACGGGCCCGGGTGCCGCACCGGCCATCCGCTGCAGTAACCCGGCCGACGCGGTAGCTCAGTCGCTGCCCGAGCTCGACGACCCGCTCGAGTCGCCGCCGCTGCCTGACTTGCCGCCGCTCCCCGAGTCGCCGCCGCCCCTGTCTTGCCGCCGCTGCCCGAGTCGCCGCCCGCCACCCGAGCCGCCGCCGCTACCCGAGTCGCCGCCGCCTCCCGACTCGCCCGACGAGGACGACTCGGAAGAGCCGGAGTCCTTCGAGCCCTTCCGTCCACCGCGGCCGTAGTCGGTCGAGTAGAAGCCCGAGCCCTTGTAGTGCACGGCCACCGGATGCAGCACGCGCTGGAGGGGCGACTCACCGCACACCTCGCATTTCTGAGGGCCCGGCTCGTTCATGCCATGGAGTACCTCGAGCAGGTGCCCGTTCGGGCACTTGTACTCGTAGATCGGCATGGACGCGGAAGGGTACCACCCCGCTAATCCAGCTCGCGGGGCCCCTGGTCGAGTGCCTCGAGAGCGCGGGCTTCCAGGAAGCACGGTGCGTCCTCGAAGGCCGCGAGCCCGCCGGCCCGCAGGCCCGCCGACGAGCGCCGCAGGCGCCGGACCGTGGCGATCGCTCCCGCGGCGCCGACGATGCCCCCGATCGCATATGAGCGCAACCGTGCGCGCCGGCCGAAGGACCGGCGCCCCCTGGGTTCGTCCATGAAACCATCCTACGTATGCGCCTCGTCACGCTCGGCGATCTCATCCTCGACGTCGTCGTCAGCCTCTCCGGCCCGCTCGTCCCTGGAGACGACCGGCCGGCCGCCACCCTGGTTGGCGCCGGAGGCCAGGCAGCGAACGTCGCCGCCTGGGCAGCCGCACTCGGCGCCGAGGCGCGATTCGTCGGGAAGCGTGGAGCGGATGCCGCCGGAATCCTCGCGGCGCGGGAGCTCGCAGCGCACGGAGTCGAGCTCGCCGGCCCGGCGGCGGGTCGCAACGGCGTCGTCGTCTCGATCGCGTCGGGAGGTGAGCGATCGATGGCGTCCGACCGGGGCTCGGCCGCCGAGCTCGAGCCGGCCGAGCTCGACCCCTCCTGGTTTCGCTGCGACCGGCTCCATCTCTCCGGGTACGCGCTCCTCGGCGGGCCCGTCGCGGACGCCGCGCTCCGGGCGGCGGAGCTGGCCCGGACTGCCGGCGCCGAAGTCTCGCTCGACCTCTCGGCCTGGAGCCTGATCGACGAGCCGTTCCGCGAGCGGGTACGCGGTTGCCGGCCCGAGCGTCGTCTTTGCGACGGAGCGCGAGCAGGCCACGTTCGGCCGGCTCGACGCCGCCTGGGTGGTCAAGCGAGGCCCGCGTGGGGTTAACGTGGCCGGCGTGGATCACGAGGCCCACCCCACCGAGGTCGTCGACCCGACCGGAGCCGGCGATGCGTTCGCCGCCGGCTTCCTGGTCGGCGGGGTCGAGCTCGGGCTCGAGGCAGCTGCCCGCTGCTGCGCGAAGCTCGGAGGGATGCCCTGATCCGGGTCGCCGCCGAGGTTCAGGAGGCACTGGCCGCGGGCCGCGGGGTGGTGGCGCTCGAGACGACACTCGTCGCGCACGGCTTCCCGCCGGGCGAGGGCGTCGAGGTCGGCCTCGTGTCGGAGCGGGCCGTGCGCGCCGGAGGATCGGTGCCCGCGACCGTCGGGGTGCTCGACGGCGAGATAGTCGTCGGGCTCTCCGAGGGCGAGCTTGCGCGTTTCGACGCCTCGGCGCGAAAGGCCGGGCCGCGCGACCTCGCGGCGGCCGTCGTGCAGCGCGCGATCGCCGCGACGACGGTCGGAGGGACGCTTGTCGCCTGCGGCACCTCGGGCATCCGCTTCATGGCGACGGGCGGGCTCGGGGGCGTCCATCGCGGCTGGCCCGACCCGCCCGATGTCTCGGCCGATCTCGACACGCTCGCCCGCACTCCCGCCTTCATCGTCTCGTCCGGGGTGAAGTCGCTGCTCGACGTCCCCGCAACGGGCGAGCTGCTCGAGACGCTCGGCGTGCCGGTGCTCGGCTGGCGCACCGACGACCTGCCGCTCTTCTATGCCGCGCACGGCGGCCCGCCGGTCTCGACACGGGTCGAGGAGGCCACGGAGGCGGCGCAGATCGCCCTCGCGCACTGGGGGCTCGGCGGCGGCGGCCTCCTGATGGGTCGCCCCCCCGACGAGAGCCTCGACGACGTCGAGCCGCTGATCGCGCAGGCCCTGGCAGACGCGTCGGCGGCCGGCGTTCGCGGCGGAGCGGTCACGCCGTTCGTGCTCGCACGGCTCCACGCGGTGAGCGGAGGACGAACGCTTCGCGCCAACCGCGACCTGATCGAGGGAAATGCACGGCTCGCCGGCGAGATCGCGGCCGCCGCCTCCGCCTAGCGCTCGATCCAGTGACCGGCTTCCTGGACGAGGTCGCCGTCGGCGTACAGCCGTCCGCCGTTCCGCAGGTCCTTGACGATGTCCCAGTGGATCGAGCTCAGGTTCGTTCCGCCCGTCGAGGAGTACGAGTTCCCGATCGCCAGGTGGACGGTGCCGTCGATCTTCTCGTCGAAGCCGACGTTCTTCGTGAAGCGCTGGATCCCGGGGTTGCAGCCGATTCCGACCTCGCCGAGGCTCCGCGCGCCCTCGTCGGTGTCGAGCGTCTGGAGCAGGAAGTCCTCACCGCTCACCGCCGATGCCTGGATGATCCGCCCCTGCTCGAAGACGAAGTGCACGCCGGACACCTCGTGGCCGTAATAGACAGCCGGAAACTCGCCGAAGGTGATCTCGCCCTCGACCGAGTCCTCGACCGGCGAGTAGAAGATCTCGCCGCCAGGCATGTTGATGTGACCATCCTCGACCGCCCCCGTACGGCCGGCGAGCGAGAGCGTGAGGTCGGTTGACTCACCGACGATCCGCACCTCGTCGGCGGCGTCGAAGATGGCGGCGATCTTCGACATCCGCTCGAACTCGGCGTCCCAGTCGAGCAGCACCGCTCCGTAGACGAACTCCTCGTACTGCTCGAGCGTCAGCCCGGCCTCCTGGGCCGAGGCCTGCGTCGGGTACTCGCAGATCACCCAGGGCACCTCCATCGCCATCTGGCGGCTGCGGAGGGGCTCGGCCCGGCGTTGCAGGAGCTGCCGCCGCTCCTCCGGCAGGTCCGCCCCATCGCGGAGGTTCTCCGGCGCCGAGATCGAGATGAAGGCGTCGCATTCCTGCCAGATGCGTCGCTGGAGCGGCGCAGCAGTCCCGAGTACGTCGAGCGGAGCCTCGCGTGCGAACGGCCCGCCGGTCATGTCCCATGCGAGCTGGAGGATCGGATACGCACCGCGCCGCGCGATCTGCGCCTGCACCGCGTCCACGAGCGGACGGGCGAGCGGTGTCGAGCGGACGAGCACCTGCCAGCCCGGCTGGACGTCGACTGACCGTTCTACCAACAGACGTGCATATTCGTCGATACGAGCGTCGCGCATGGCCGCGGAGTTGTATCGGTGCCGCCCGCGCTCGACAACTGGCCTTTTGGGGGGTTTTTTTCAGCCCTTAGAAATTCTTCAAGAAGTCGTCGACGTCGAGTGCGGGCAGCGTCTCGATGCGAACCGAGCCGCGCGCCGCGATCGAGAGGGATGCCTTCGCGATCGTCTCGATGTCGGGAGCCTCGACGACATTGACGAAGTCGAACTCGCCGAGCGTCGCCCACTGGTGGAGCACCCGGATGCCGAGCTCCTCGATGTCCCGGTTGACCTGCAGGAGCCGCTCAGGATTGGCCTTCAGGGTCTGGACGCCCTGCTGCGTCAACGTCGAGAGGAGGATGTAGATCGGCATCGCGGCGTCTCCTTCGGTTGGGTCGCGGCGAGCCTACCCGCGCCGCCTGGTCGACGTAGAGGAGGGCCCCACCCAGGTACAGGAGAGGGCTCAGGACGACGTCGGAGAGGAGGAGCGCGATGCGGGCGCTCGTGCCGCTCTGCGTGTGGAGGAGCGCGATCAAGGTGTTGTCGGCCACGCCGACCACGAGGACGAGCGAGGCGAGCGAGCCGAGCGCATGGACGTAGTCGGCGCTTCCGAGCACGCGGCCGCGGGCGAGCGATCCGCGGAAGCCACGTCCCTCGTTGAGCGCTGCCGGCACCGCGAGGCCGATGAACGCGAACCAGGCGAGGCCCGGAAGCAGATAGAGCGCGCGCAGCGGCGGGAACACCGAATAGATCACGAGCGCGACCAGGAATGCGGTCCGGTTCATCGGAACGCCGCCGACGAGCGAGCAGGCCCGGACATACGCGAGAACGATGAGCGGCGTCGCCGCCCAGTAGATCAGCATCTGGACGATGAGCGTCTGCCCGGCAGAGGCCTGGTCGACGACCGCGAGAGGGATGCCGAGCGGAATCGCCTTCCAGAAGTGGCTGCCGTAGAAGCGGATCGCCTCGGCGATCAACTGGCCGATCGTCCGCTCTCCGGGCGGGAGCGGCGGCGGAAGGTCACGCACGGAGCGCCTCGATCATCGTTGGGACAGCGCCGGCGAGCGCCGCGAGGGCGTCGTCGATGCGCCAGTCGGCGCGAGGAGCGCCGTACATATTCGAGACGGCGCGTAGCTCGATCGCCGGCACGCCTGCCGCGGCGGCGGCGCGCAGGACGCCGAAGCCTTCCATCGCCTCGACCTCGGCACACGCCTCGCCTCGCCCGACGCGGGCGCTCGTGGCGATCGGGAGGACAGAGGCATCCGGGAGCGCGGCCCGGGCGGCGGCGAGGAGCCGCGGATCGGGGCTCACGCGCTCGATCTTCGCGAGCCTGCTCGCCGGGTCGGCCAGGTCGCAGTAGACCGACTCCGCCCCGAGCACGAGCGACCCCGGCGCGAGGCTCCGCGCACCCGCGATCCCGATGTGAAGAAGCACCTCGTGCGGCTCGAGCGCGAGTGCTCTGGCGGTGGCGGCTGCGGCCTCGACCGGCCCGATGCCGCAGCACATCGTCTCGGCGCCCTCGACGAATGCGAGCTCGAACATGGTGGCTGCGACGACGAGCACCGCTCGTGACGGTAGACGAGCGGCGAATGTCACGAGTGTGTGCCGGTTGTCCCGATGTCCGGTTCGGACACTAGCGCGAGGCTCGTTCCTGCTGTATTCCATTCAGACAACCAGGAGAGGAGAGGAGCCTGCGATGAAGAGGAACCAGCAATGAGGTCGGGCCTGATGCGTCCGATCGCAATAGCCGCGGCGGTGCTCGCCACGGCCGCCGGGGTCGCCTTTGCAACCCGGGGCGCCGGTCCGGCGACGGGTAGTGCCTCGGGGCATGTCACAGCGGTGGGCGTGCATGCCGGGCTGCAGGGGAGGCGCGGCCCGATCGGGTTGACCGGGCCTCCGGGACAGGCGGGAAGGCCGGGTGGTCGCGGAAGCGCCGGCCGGGCCGGGCCGGCGGGCGCTACCGGCCCGACCGGAGCAACTGGACCGGGCGGAGCAACTGGGCCGACCGGAGCGGTTGGGCCGAGAGGGGCTACCGGGCCGCCGGGCCCGGCCGGCGCCGTGGGGCCGCCCGGGCCGGTAGGCCCAGCCGGAGCTACCGGCGTGACCGGCCCGGCGGGCCCGGCCGGAGCCACCGGCCAGCGCGGGCCGTCGGGCACGGACGGGGCACCGGGGGCGCGCGGCGCGACCGGACCTGCAGGTGCGCCCGGTGCGGTGGGGCCCGCCGGAGCCAAGGGCACGACCGGAGCGACAGGCCCAACGGGAGCGAAGGGCGCCACCGGCGCCACCGGACCACCGGGCCTGTCGGAGCCACCGGTGCGAAGGGTGACCCCGGCCCTCGAGGCGAGCCGGGCCCGGCGCTCGCGTCGCTCGATGCGCTGGGCGGTCTTCCCTGCGGGACGGGCGGAACGGTCTCGGTCGGCTACGACGCTGCCGGCGTCGCAACGCTGACCTGCACCGCGAAGACGACGACGGCGGCGACGACGACAACGGCGACGGCCGCGGCTGCGTCGGTTCGCGTGAACGAGGTCCAGACCGGAACGTCGGTCTCGGCTGCCGACGAGTTCGTGGAGCTCGTCAACGTCGGGCCCGCGCCGGCGGACATCGGCGGCTGGAAGGTCGTCTATCGCTCGGCCGCCGGCACCTCGGACACGACGCTCGCCACCATCCCGACCGGAACGACGCTCGGGCCGGGTGCGTTCTATCTCCTCGGCGGCAGCGCCTATGCCGGGGCGAAGCCGGCTGATCAAGTCTTCGCAACGGGGCTCGCCGCGGCGGGAGGCGCGGTCGGAGTTCGGGACGGGGCCGGTGCCCTGCTCGACGGCGCCGGCTGGGGCACCGCCGCCAATGCGCTCGTCGAGGGCGCCCCGGCCCCGGCACCTCCCGCCACCGCAGCGCCGGGATCGAGCATCGCGCGGTCCCCGGACGGTCACGACACGAATGTCAACGCCGACGACTTCACGATCTCGTCGACGGCGACTCCCGGGGCGGGCAACAAGTGACGGCGCACCGCGGACGATGGGCCTGGATCCCGGCGTCCCGCACACGGTCCTCGAGGCCGGCGACCAGCATTGGGAGGAACGCGCCGCCGTCGCCGGGAGCGCTCCGCGCCTCCCCGGCGACGTCACGACCGCCGCCGGGCTCGCCGATTCTCGGGCGCGCCTCTGGCGGCTGCCTCTCAACAGCCGCGGGCCGGCGCCAGAGCGAGCATGCTCGGGTTTGTCCTCGACGGGACGGTGACGCTGTGCTCGGTGAGCCTCCGGAGCCGGGCGAGCTCGGGCCGGTACGGCGATCCAGGGACGGAACGAGCCCAGCGCCGAGCTGACCCCCCACGGCGCGCCGCCGGTCGCGGGCCAGGCCGAACTCCTGGAAGATCTCGGGCTGGAGGGCCCGGGTTAGACCGGCCCGGCGGTCATCGCCGCGGCCTTCGCGAAGACAAGATCGCCGTTCTGCTCGTCGACCAGGATCGCATCCCCGGCTGCGAAGTCGCCCTCGAGCAGACGCACCGCCAGCGGATTCTCGAGCAGCCGCTGGATCGCGCGCTTGAGGGGCCGCGCACCGTACGCCGGGTCCCAGCCGGCCTCGCCGATCACCGCCTTCGCCGGGTCGGTGAGCTCGAGCTCGAGCCCGCGCTCGACGAGCCGCGAGCGTAGTCGGCCGAGCTGAAGCTCGACGATCTCGCCGAGCTGGTCGCGCGAGAGGGGCTCGAACGCGACGATCTCGTCGATCCGGTTCAGGAACTCGGGCCGGAAGTGCTCGCGTCATCGCCTCGGCTGTGCGGATGTTCGAGGTCATGATCAGCACTGTGTTGCGGAAGTCGACCGTCCGGCCCTGCCCGTCGGTCAGCCGGCCGTCATCGAGGACCTGCAGCAGGACGTCGAATACCTCCGCATGCGCCTTCTCGATCTCGTCGAGGAGGACGACCGAGTAGGGTCGCCGGCGCACCGCTTCGGTGAGCTGTCCGCCCTCGTCGTAGCCGATGTAGCCGGGCGGAGCGCCGACGAGCCTCGAGACGGTGTGGCGCTCCTGGTACTCGCTCATGTCGAGCCGGACGAGCGCCTGCTCGTCGTCGAACATGAACTCGGCCAGCGCCCGCGCGAGCTCGGTCTTGCCGACGCCGGTCGGCCCGAGGAAGACGAAGGAACCGATCGGCCGGTTCGGGTCCTGCAGGCCGGTGCGGGCGCGGCGGAGAGCGTTGGCGACGGCCGAGACCGCCTCCTCCTGGCCGATGACGCGCTGGTGCAGCCGCTCCTCCATGTGGATCAGCTTCTGGGTCTCGCCCTCGAGGAGACGATCGACCGGGATCCCGGTCCAGCGGGCGACGACGGCGGCGATGTCGTCCTCGTCGACCTCCTCCTTCACCATCGGCTGCTCGGGCCCCTTGCGCTCGGCGAGCTCGCGCTCGAGCTCGGGGACCTCGCCGTACCGGATCTCGGCCACGCGCTGGAGGTTCCCGTCGCGCTCGGCGCGCTCGGCCTCCATGCGGAGCTCGTCGAGACGCCGGGTGGCGTCCTTGATCCGCTCGAGCGCCTCCTTCTCCTTGGCCCAGCGGGCCGCGAGCGCGTCTCGGGACTCCTTCGCCTCGGCGAGCGCACGCTCGAGCGGCTCCCGAATCTGGGCCGACTCTTTCACCATCGCCGCCAGCTCGATCTCGAGCTGCATGACGCGGCGATTCGCCTCGTCGAGCTCGAGCGGCGAGGAGTCGATCTCCATCCGCAGGCGCGAGGCGGCCTCGTCGACGAGATCGATCGCCTTGTCGGGCAGGAAGCGGTCGGCGATGTAGCGGTGTGACAGGACGGCAGCGGCGACGAGGGCCGCATCGCGGATGCGGACACCGTGATGCGCCTCGTAGCGCTCTTTGAGCCCACGCAGGATGGCGATCGTGTCCTCGACGGACGGCTCATCGACGTATACCGGGGCGAAGCGGCGCTCCAGGGCGGCGTCCTTCTCGATGTGCTTCCGGTACTCGTCGAGGGTCGTCGCGCCGATGCAGCGGAGCTCGCCGCGTGCCAGCATCGGCTTCAGCAGGTTCGCTGCATCGACCGCGCCCTCGGCTGCGCCTGCGCCGACGATGGTGTGCAGCTCGTCGATGAAGAGCACGACCCGCCCCTCGCTGGACTTGATCTCCGTCAGCACGGCCTTCAGACGCTCCTCGAACTCGCCCCGATACTTCGACCCCGCAAGCAGCGAGCCGATGTCGAGCGACCACACGCGGCGGTCCTTGAGCCCCTCGGGGACGTCGCCGGCGACGACGCGCTGCGCGAGCCCTTCGGCAATCGCCGTCTTTCCCACCCCGGGCTCCCCGATCAGGACCGGGTTGTTCTTGGTCCGGCGCGAGAGGATCTGGATCACGCGACGGATCTCCTCGTCCCGGCCGATGACCGGGTCGAGCTTGCCGGCCTCCGCAGCCTCGGTCAGGTCGCGTCCGAACTTCTCGAGCGCCTGATAGCTCCCTTCCGGATCCTGCGAGGTCACGCGCTGCCCGCCCCGCACCTTCTTGATCCAGGCGAGGATCTCCTCACGCGGGACCGGCTCGAGCGCGAGGAACAGGTGCTCGGTCGAGACGAAGTCGTCCTCGAGCCGCGCCTGCTCCCGCTCGGCAGCGTCGAAGACCTGCTCGAGCGAGTTCGACACCCGCGGCTGGACGTTCGCCGCGCCCGTCGCCGCCGGCCGGGCGGCAAGCTTCTCCTCCGCCTCGGCCCGCAGCCCCGCCCAATCGGCGAAGAGCTCCTGGTCGAGCAGCGCGAGCAGCAGCTGCTCCGGATAGATCTCCGGATTCCCGCGCCTGCGCGCGTTCTCCTGAGCGGCTGCCACCGCCTCCTGTCCCTTGATCGTCAACCGATTGAAATCCATTGCTCAACAACCCCCGTCGATCGTTCGTTGCGCTTCCGTCACGGTGCCTGTCACCTGCGAACCCTGCGAAACTCGGCTCAGCGACAGGCTTTGCACGCATCGCGGCACACTTCTGTCACGGTGCCTGTCCCCGGGCCTGGGCGCCCCGGCCAGGTCCTGTCCGGGCATGGCTCTACGTCCTTCTCGCCGGCGGTTGCGGGGGGCGGTAGACGACGAGGTCGCGGCGGTAGCGGCGGTGGACCTCCTCGATCGTCTCGCGCATCTCGCGCTCCATCCGGTCGAGGCGGCGACGCATGCGCTGCAGCTCGTCCTCGAGGTACAGCACCCGCTCGACGCCGGCCAGGTTGAGACCGATCTCGGTCGTCAGGCGCTGGATCAGCCGCAGGCGCGACACATCCTCGTCGGAGTAGAGCCGGGTGTTGCCGGCGGTGCGCTTCGGCCGCACGAGCCCCTTCTGCTCGTAGATGCGAAGCGTCTGGGGATGCATCCCGACGAGCTCGGCGGCGACCGAGATCATGTACCGGGGGCGGGCGAGGTCGCCCGAGTCTCTCTGCTCGCTCACAACCGCCTCGCTCTGCGGACGAGGATGAGCGTGACCACGACGACCGCGACGAGCGTGAGCACCAACGCCCCGGTTCGGCCCGAACCGAACGCGCGCGCTGCGAAGGTCGCGGCAACGAGCAGCGGGAGCAATCTCCGCCCAAGACCGACGCGGGAACGCGACCCGGCGCCGGCCGGAGGACGCGGGCGTCGACGCGGCGGGCGTTTCCGCCGGCGCAGCCGTGGCCCTGCCGGCCCGCACGCCACCCGCGTCATCCACGACGCGGGGCTCCGGCGCCACGCGCGGCCCCTCGGCGAGGAGCCTGTCGCGATCGTTGCTCATCCGAACAGCCTGTCGCGCGGGTTGGCGTGCGATGCCTTCTCGAAGCTCTCGAGCGCGTCGCGCTCTGCCTTCGACAGCTTCGACGGGATGCTGACGCGCAGGCGCGCCAGCAGGTCGCCGCGTCCGCCGTCATTCAGTCGCGGCGAGCCGTGCCCCTTCACGCGGAGCAGCTTCCCGTCCTGCGATCCCGCGGGAACCTTCAGCGACACGCGCCCCTCGGGAGTCGGGATCTCCACCGTCGCCCCGAGCGCCGCCTCACCGAACGTGACGGGCACGTCGAGGACGAGGTCGTCGCCGCGCCGCTCGTAGAGCTTCGACGGCTCGACCCGCGTGACGACGAAGAGGTCGCCTGCCGGCGCCCCTCCCCAGCCCGCCTCGCCCTTGCCCTTGAGCCTGATCTTCGTGCCGTCCTTGACCCCCGGCGGGATCCGCACCGTGTAGCGCTTCGTCCGGCGCTCCCGACCGGTTCCGTGGCAGGTCTCGCAGGGCGTATCGACGATCGTGCCGTTGCCGCGGCAGGTCGGGCAGGGCTGCTGCAGCGCGAACAGGCCCTGCGACGTCGCGACCACGCCGGTTCCGTCGCACTGGGGGCAGCGCTTCGGCGCCGTGCCCGGCGAGGCCCCGGTTCCGTGGCAGGTGTGACAGGCGAGCTCGAGCGTCACCGGAACCGTCGTCTGCAGCCCCTTCAGCGAGTCCTCGAACGAGATCCGAACCTCGACCTCGACGTCCGAGCCCCGCTGGCCGCGCGGCGCCTGGCCGCGCCCGCGGCCGCGACCGCCGCCGAACAGGCCGCCGAAGATGTCGCCGAGGTCGAAGTCGGTGAAGTCGACATTCGTCGGGCCGGGACGGCCGTTGGCCGAGCCGAAGGTGTCGTACTGCTTGCGCTTCTCCGGATCCGACAGGACGTCGTAGGCGGCCTGCACTTCCTTGAATTGCCGCTCGGCCTCGTCATCGCCCGGATTCTTGTCCGGGTGATACTGGCGGGCAAGCTTCCGGTAGGCCTTCTTCAGCTCGTCCGCCGACGCGTTCTTGGCGACCCCGAGGGTCTCGTAGTGGGACTGCGCCACCGGGGCCCTAGCCGTACGCCTCGCCGTCCGCCGGCCGCTCGGGCGCGGCCGGGACGCCGGAGCTCACGACGACCCGCGCGGGGCGCAGGACGTGGTCGCCGAGCCTGTATCCCTTCTGCAGCACCTGGATCACCGTTCCCTCGGGCTGATCGGAGGGCTGCGAGAGCAGCGCCTCCTGCGAGTGCGGATCGAACCGCCCGTCGGTCTCGACCTCGACGAGCCCCTCGCGGGTGAGCATGTTCGCAAGCGAGCGATGAACGAGCCTGACCCCGTCCTCGAGCTTCAGCTCGCCGTGCTCGACCGCGGCCTCGACCGCCCGCTCGAGGTCGTCGAGCACCGGTAGAAGCTGCGTGACGAGGCGCTCCGAGGCGCGCGCGACGAGCCGCTGCTCGTCGCGCGCGACACGCTTGCGGTAGTTGTCGAACTCCGCCTTCAGCCGCTGCAGCGCGTCGAGGTACTCGTCGCGCTGCAGCGTCACCTCGGCGAGCTCGTCCGCCACGGAGCGGCGCCGGGGGAACCTCTCGGGCTCCCGGCGTCCTCCGCCGGCGGTTCGCTGTCGTGCGACCCTGCGCCTTCGGCTCGGCCCAGTGCGCGCTCGTCGCTCAAGAGGTCTTGGCCTCCTCGCCCTCGTCGACGACCTCGTAGTCGGCGTCCTCGATCACCTCGTCGTCCGAGCCGGCCGAGCCGCCGTCGGCCGACGGCGCGGTCGATGCCGATGCCTGGGCGTAGATCGCCGAGGCCGCCTCCGTCCAGGCCTCCTGCAGGGCGTCGGTCTTGGCCCGGATCTCGTTCACGTCGCCCGACTCGAGCACGCCGCGGAGCTCCATGATCCGCCCCTCGACGGTCGAGGCGACCGACGCGTCGAGCTTCTCGCGATGCTCCTTGAGCGACTTCTCGGTCTGGTAGGCGAGCGCCTCGGCGTTGTTGCGCGTATCGGCGAGCTCGCGCAGCTTGTGCGCCTCCTCGGCGTGCGCCTCGGCGGTCCTGATCATCTCCTGGACCTCGTCCTCCTTCAGGCCCGAGCCGCCCTCGATCTTGATCTGCTGGACGTTGCCGGTGCCGAGATCCTTCGCCGAGACGTTGATGATCCCGTTCGCGTCGATGTCGAACGCGACCTCGATCTGCGGCACGTTGCGCGGCGCCGGCGGGATGCCGACGAGCTGGAACTTGCCGAGCGTCTTGTTGTACCCGGCCATCTCCGACTCGCCCTGCAGGACGTGCACCTCGACCGACGGCTGGTTGTCCTCGGCGGTCGTGAACGTCTCCGCCTTGCGCGTCGGGATCGTCGTGTTGCGCTCGATCAGGCGCGTCATCACGCCGCCCTTGGTCTCGATGCCGAGCGAGAGCGGCGTCACGTCGAGGAGCAGGATGTCCTTCACCTCGCCCTTCAGCACGCCGCCCTGGATCGCGGCGCCGACCGCAACGACCTCGTCGGGGTTGACGCCCTTGTGCGGCTCCTTGCCGATCAGCTCCTTGACCTTCGCCTGCACGGCGGGCATGCGGGTCATGCCGCCGACGAGGATCACGTGGTCGATCTTGGACGCATCCAGCCCGGCGTCGTCCAGGGCCTTGCGGGTCGGGGCCACCGTGCGCTCGAGCAGATCGTGGGTCAGCTCCTCGAGCTTCGCGCGCGTCAGCGGGAGGTCGAGGTGCTTCGGCCCGTCGGCGGTCGCGGTGATGAACGGCAGGTTGATCTGGTGCGTCATCGTGGCGGAGAGCTCGATCTTCGCCTTCTCGGCCGCCTCGTACAGGCGCTGGAGCGCCATCGGGTCGGCAGCGAGGTCGATCCCCTGGTCGCGCTTGAACTCCGAGACCATCCAGTCGACGATCGCCTTGTCGAAGTTGTCGCCGCCGAGATGGTTGTCGCCGTTCGTCGACTTGACCTCGAAGACGCCGTCGCCGAGCTCGAGCACCGACACGTCGAACGTGCCGCCGCCGAGGTCGAAGACGAGGATCGTCTGCTCGGCGCCTTCCTTGTCGAGCCCGTAGGCGAGCGCGGCGGCGGTCGGCTCGTTGATGATGCGGACGACGTTGAGGCCGGCGATCGTGCCGGCGTCCTTGGTCGCCTCGCGCTGGGCGTTGTTGAAGTACGCGGGAACGGTGATCACCGCGTCGGTGACCCCCTCGCCGAGATACGCCTCGGCGTCGGTCTTGAGCTTCTGCAGGATCATCGCGCTGATCGCCTGCGGCGCGTACTCCTCGCCCCCGGCCTCGACCCGCACGTCGTTGTTCGGCCCCTTGACGACCTTGTAGGGGACGATCGTCATCTCCTCCGAGACCTCGTCGAATGTGCGGCCCATGAAGCGCTTGATCGAAAAGATGGTGTTCTGCGGGTTCGTGACCTGCTGCCGGCGCGCCGGCGAGCCGACGAGCCGCTGACCGTCCTTCGCGAACCCGACGACGGACGGCGTCGTCCGGCCGCCCTCGGCATTCGCGATCACGGTCGGCTCGCCGCCCTCGAGCACCGCCATGCACGAGTTGGTCGTGCCAAGATCGATACCGATCGTCTTCGCCATAGTTCTCCCTCTCCTTTACGGCCTCCACGGCCTGCTTCGCAACGCTTTGTCGTCAACTGAGAAAATCTAAGCGTGTTTATAGCAGATCCTTACTGGGTGGCCGCGAGCCCGATCAGGATGCCGCCGCAGACGATCGCGGCGGCGCCGAGCCACGAGCCGCCGGCCGACCGCCTCGGTGTGCGGGAAGACGAGCGCGGCGATCCCGACGCCCCACAGCGACTCGGTCGCGATCAGCGGCGAGACGATCGAGACGCGGCCGTGGAAGTAGGCCTCGAAGAGGCAGAGATACGAGCAGCCGAACAGCACGCCGGCCGGCGCGAGGAGGCGAAGATCGTGCCGCGAGGGCACCGTGCGCGTCGCGAGCGAGCGACACCGCCACCCCCGCCAGCATCGCCGCGGCGGCGACCGTCTCGGGGCTCCCCTGCGTGTGCAGGGCGCGGACGATGTTGTCACGCACGGCGAAGAGGACCGCCGCGCCGAGCGCGAAGAGCGAGCCCCCGCGCGCCGGAGGTGGTCTGGCCGGCCGCGCTCGCCGACCAGCACGACGCCGCCTGCGACGATCGCAAGCGCACCGATCACGAGCGGCGTGCGCGACCGGCTCGTCGAGGAAGACGAACGCGATCGCGAGCGCGAAAAGCGGCGCCGCCCCGACCGTGACCGACGTCCGCGAGGCGCCCACCTCGCGGATCGACTGGGTGAACAGGATCTGCGAGAGCCCGGGCGCGAGCAGCCCGGCGAGGAAGAACTTCCACGCGTTCGCGTAGTCGTGGCGGACGAGCGACCCGGCGAACGTGACGCCGAGCGCGACCACGAGCGTCGCGAGCGTGGCCTGCGCCGGCGCTCGCTCCCGCGGCCGAGCCCGGCGCGGATCGCGACGGTCATCGCGCCGAACGAGCGCGGCCGAGGCGAGCGCGAGCAGGACGGCCGTCACGCGGCCCGTGGCGCGACCGCACGAGACGCCTGAGCACCGCGCCGCAGCCGGCTCGGCGACGAGGATCCCCGCCATGATCGCCACGCAGCCGACCCAGCGAGCCGGCGCCGAGCCGGTCGCCGGCGAGCCAGAAGCCGAAGATCGCCGCCCAGACCGGCTCGAGCGTGAACACGAGCGCCGTCCGCGTCGCGCTCGTCGAGCGCTGCGCCCAGGTCTGCACGAGGAAGGCGAGCGCGCTCGCGAACACGCCGGTGACGAGCAGGGCACCCCAGACCGTCCAGCCCGTGCGGCACCTCGAAGGTCGGCACGGCGACGACGCCGAGCAGCGCGAAGGCGACGAGCAGCTCGAACAGCGTGAACGCCGAGCGACGTCGTAGAGCGGCGCGTACCGCTCCATCAGCACGATCTGGAGCGAGTAGACGGCGGCGCCTCCGAGCACGAGCAGGTCACCCCGAGCCGACCCGCGCGTGGATCCCGGCGAGCACCGCGAGGCCCGAACGTCGCGAGCACGACGCCGGCCCAGGCGGCCCGGTCCGATCCGCAGGCGGAAGCACGCGTAGCGCGAGCAGCGGGTGTCAGCACCACGTACATCCCGGTGATGAAGCCCGCGCTCGAGACGCTCGTCCGCTCGAGGCCGAGCGTCTGCAGCGTGTACCCGCCGGCGAGCAGCCCGCCGGCGAGCGCGGCGGCCCGCGCGCCGCGCGCGGCCGAGCGGCCGCAGCCGCGCCGCGGCGCACGGGGCGAGCGCGAGCGTGGCGATCCCGAACCGGAGCGCGAGAAACGGCAGCACCGGGTAGACGGCGACCGCATCCTTGACCTGGACGAACGTCACGCCCCCAGACGGCGGTGACCACGACGAGGGCGATCAGAGCCCGCAAGT
Organism: uncultured Actinomycetota bacterium; assembly: GCA_963743675.1. Taxonomy (GTDB): domain Bacteria; phylum Actinomycetota; class Thermoleophilia; order Gaiellales; family Gaiellaceae; genus PALSA-600. The sequence continues at coordinate 32,357 of CAVURE010000016.1, read as the reverse complement.
AGCCAGTGTCGCGGGAGTAGTCAACGTATGAATAAGGGGTGACATCAGCCCGACCCGCACGCTAATCTGTTCACAGATGTCGCAGGTCCTCGACGCCTTCGGCCGTCCACTTCGGGACCTCCGGATCTCGGTCACAGATCGCTGCAACTTCCGTTGCACCTACTGCATGCCGAAGGAGGTCTTCGGCCACGACTACCGGTTCCTCGACCGCAAGGAGCTGCTCGACTTCGACGAGATCACGCGCGTCGCGGCGGCCGCAGTCGCGCTCGGCGTGCGCAAGCTCCGCCTGACCGGCGGCGAGCCGCTGCTCCGCCGGGACATCGAGCGGCTGATCGAGATGCTCGCGCGAGCTCGACGCCGAGATCACCCTCACGACGAACGCGTCGCTGCTGCCGCGCAAGGCCGCAGGCGCTGAAGGACGCGGGGCTCGACCGGATCACGGTCAGCCTCGACGCGCATGGACGACGCGACGTTCCGGACGATGAACGACGTCGACTTCCCGGTCGAGCGTGTGCTCGACGGGATCGACGCCGCCCGGACGGTCGGCCTGCCGGTCAAGGTCAACTGCGTCGTCAAGCGCGGCGTCAACGAGGACCAGATCGTGCCGATGGCACGCTACTTCCGCGAGTCGGGCGACACGCTCCGCTTCATCGAGTACATGGACGTCGGCGCGACGAACGGCTGGCGGATGGACGACGTCGTCCCGGCGGCGAGCATCGTCGCCGCCGTCGACGCGGCGTTCCCGATCGAGCCGGCCGAGGCCCGGTACCGGGGCGAGGTCGCGAAGCGCTGGCGCTACCAGGACGGAAAGGGCGAGGTCGGCGTCATCGCCTCGGTCACCCAGCCGTTCTGCGGCGACTGCACGCGCTCGCGCATCTCGGCCGAGGGCAAGCTCTACACCTGCCTCTTCGCGGTGCGCGGGCACGACCTCCGTGCGCTCATCCGGAGCGGCGCAAGCGACGAGGACATCGCCAGCCCGGCTGGGCGAGATCTGGCACGTCCGCGGCGACCGCTACTCGGAGCTCCGCGCGGAAGCCGACGGACCTCGACGACACACCGCGCGTCGAGATGAGCTACATCGGCGGCTGATTCCACCGCTCAGGGCCCCGCGCAGGACGGCGGGTAGCTCGAGAGGTTGTAGAGGTAGACGCCGCCGACGACGTGAGGCGCGGCGATCTGGTCGAGGGCGCCGGCCCAGCTGTTGGCCTCCTCCCCGTCGACGACGATGCTCGCCGCGTTCTTGCCCGCGAGAAACGTGCGCACGTTCCCCGCCTGGTCGACGCCGAGGGGGCCGCCGCCCATGATCGGAATCACATCGGGAGGCTGGAAGAACGACTCGGGGATCACCGGACCGATGTCGCCCCCTGCCATCTTGAAGCGGAACCCGCTCGCGACTTGCCACAAAAGCGAGTTCCCGCCGCGGATCGGGAACGGCACGATGGTCGATCCCGGGTCGAGGCACGACCGGTAGACGCTGCTCGGTGAAGAACGCCGGCACGCGGTAGGACGTCGCGAAACCGCCGGCGTGTGGATCCGGGACGATCGCGAGCACCGCGAGCAGCGGCAGCAGCCAGCGCAGCGTCCCCGCCCGGCGGCGCGCGGTCCAGAGAGCGACCATCACCGCGACGACAAGCCAGGCGTAGACGGCGAACCGGGCGGTCAGGACGTTGTCGAACACGGGCTCGTTCTGGATCAGCGACCAGGGCAGGGGGATCGTCTTGCGCCCCTCCACCGTCGCGTTTGCGCCGAGGGCGACGATGACCGCGAGCGCGAGGCAGCCGATGAGGAAGCGCCCGACCGGGCTTCGCCAGCGATCGCGCGCGAACAGGCAGACGATCAGCAGCGCCGGCAGCCCGATGTATGCGCCCTGCTCGCTCAGGTTGCCGGTGAACCGGTGCGAGATCGACGAGAAGAGGCCGCCCCCGATCGCGGTGATCTTCGTCGGGATCACGAAGTTGAGGAGATCCGCGGTCAGGCTGCCGGGCGCGTAGAACGCGCCCCGCTGGAAGTCGGAAAGCGCGTAGTAGAGAAGCGGCGAGGTCAGCGCCATCGCCAGGAGGTAGGCGACGGCCAGCGGCAGGACCGACGCGACGACCGCGCGCCGCCGGACGGGAACGACCGCGAAGCAGAGGACGAGAGCCCCGGCGAGCGCGAGTGAGAGCGTGAACGCAACCTCGGTCGAGAAGAGGATCTGCAGCGCGATCAGCGGCCCGAGACGGACGACGAGGCCGCGGCGCCCGAGCTCCCCGTCGAGGAACCGGAGCACGACGAGCGCGACCAGCGGAAACAGGAACACGGAGCCGAGGTTGAGATGACCGCCGCCGGTCTGCGCGATCAGGTAGCTCGAGAAGCCGAACAGGTAGCCGCCCACGAGCGACGGCCACAGCGCATGTGTGAGATAGCGGCAGAGCAGATACCCGGCCCAGGCTGCGAGCGCGGGCATGAGGACGGCGGCGACGTCGAAGGCGAAGATCGGCCCGAAGAGGAGGGTCAAGGGCGCGAAGAGCAGCGAGAGCCCGGGAACGGTCGTCGCCCACGTGAGGTTCACACCGGCCGGCGACCAGACCACGTGCGTGACGAACGGGTTCAGCCCGTGGAGAATGGCGTGCGGCCACCAGGCGAACGACCAGATGAAGATCTGGGGGTCGTACCCGAACCCGACATACTGCGGCCCGCCGCGGATGAGCGGCAGGATGCCGAGGTAGAGGAAGGAGATCAGCGAGTAGCCCGCGAGGACGGCGGCGCCCGTCCACCGGCGACGAGCAGCCTCGGACATGGCCGGCACGACCGGCGATCCTACTCGGCTGCCCCCGGTGCCCAGGCCGACCCGTGGGGCCGTCGCCGGCCCGGCCGCTTTGTCAATCCGATGCACATTTGTAGAATGGACCCTCGTGTCGTCGGTGGTGGCAGCAGGGCGGCGCTATTTGCCGCGTGGGTGGGGAGACCTCGGGCGCCAGATGGCTATCTGGTTCGGCTTTGCCCTGGTCTACCAGCTTGCGCGTGCAGCGAGCGACCGCCACCCCTCTGAGGCCTTCGCGAACGGAATTCGCGTGGTCAACCTCGAGGAGCGCTTCACGAACCGGCTCTACGAGCTGACGATCCAGCAATTCGTCGACCAGCGCCACTGGCTCGCCGCGCTCGTCTCGTGGACCTACTGGAACTCCGAGTTCACCGTGGTCGGCCTGGCGCTCCTCTGGGTGTACATCCGCCGGCACGAGGGGTTCATCAAGTTCCGCAACTCGATCCTGCTCGCGAACCTGCTCGGCCTGATCGGCTACGTCTTCATGCCGATGGCGCCGCCGCGGCTCCTCGGGGTCGGCTTCGTGGACAGCCACAGCGACGGGATCGTCCAGCTCGCGGCCAACCCGTATGCCGCGATGCCGAGCCTTCACGCCTGCGACTCGCTGATCGTCGGCATCGTGCTCTGCCGGCTCACGCACCACTGGTGGTCGAAGGCGTTCTGGATCGTCTGGCCGGCGTGGGTGTGGTTCGCGGTCATGGCGACCGGGAACCACTTCTGGCTCGATTGCCTCGCCGGCGTCGTCGTGGCGCTGATCGCGATGACGATCGTCTACAAGTGGAGCACGATCCAGGGGCTCTTCACCCGCCTGATCGGTGTCGCGGCTCGCACGACCTGACCCGCTGCTACGGTCCGGATCAGTGAGCAAAGCCGCGGCGATCAAGCACGGCTACACGGCGGGCGCGCGATCGCTGGCGACGAGGTCGATCGGTGGCCTGGCCCGCACGCGGATCACGCCGAACGCGCTCACGGCCTGCGGGGTCGCGCTCTGCGCGGCCGCCTCGATCGTCGTCGTCTTCGAGAATCGCAACGAGATCCTCTTCTACTGGCTCGGGGCGTTCCTCTTCGTCGCGGGCTCGGTGCTCGACATCCTCGACGGCGCTCTCGCGCGGGCGGGCGGCAAGACGACGCCGTTCGGCGCCTTCATCGACTCGACGACCGACCGCGCGAGCGAGGGGTTCATGCTCGCCGCCATCGCCTACCTGTTCGCCCGGCACAACCAGGACGTCTTCGTCGTCGTCGCCGTCTCCGCGGTCGCAGGCTCGTTCCTCGTCTCGTACGCACGTGCTCGCGCAGAGGCGCTCGGGCTCAAGGGGGACGTCGGCATCGGCTCGAGGGCAGAGCGTGTCGTCGTGATCACGACCGGCCTCGTTCTCGCTCCGTGGGGCGTCCTGCCCTGGGCGATCGCCGTCCTGGCCGCGACTGCCTGGCTCACGGTGCTGCAACGAATCCTCTCGGTCCGCAAGCAGCTACTCGCCAGAGACTCCCAACCCTAGACGCGCTCCGCGATAGCACTTCTGTGCTATCACTTCTCGGGATGGCTGAGCTTCGCAGCGACGTGCTCGTGCGCATGCCCCCCGACCTCAAGCGCCGGCTCACGGCCGAGGTGGAGCGGCGGCAGGCGAGCCTGAACGATGTCGCCGTCGCGATCCTCGCCTCCCGGTTCGGGGTTCCGTTCGAGCCGAGCGGCCGCCGGGGTGGTGCTCCGCGTCCGGCCGGCGACGTGCTCCTCCGCATGCCGCGCGAGCTGAAGGACCGGCTCGTCCGCCGCGCCGGGGAGCGCAGGAAGTCCATACATGACCTCATCGTCGAGACCCTGTCCGAGGGGCTCGGCCGGCAGCGAAAGGAACCAATGTCAACCAACGCCAAGAACGGCTCCGCCAACGGCAAGGGGCGCGAGGACAAGGTTCGCGTCGCGCTCATCGGCGTCGGGAACTGCGCGAACTCGCTGCTCCAGGGCGTCGAGTACTACCGCAACGCGCCCGACGATCAGTTCGTGCCCGGCCTGATGCACGTCAATCTCGGCGGCTACCACATCAGCGACATCGAGTTCGTCGCCGCCTTCGACGTGGTCAAGGGCAAGGTCGGCGTCGACCTCGCCGAGGCGATGTGGGCGCACCCGAACGACACGATCAAGTTCGCCGACGTTCCGAAGACCGGCGTCAAGGTCTCGCGGGGCATGACGCACGACGGCATCGGCAAGTACCTGTCGGAGGTCGTCGAGAAGGCCCCGGGCGAGACCGACGACGTCGTCGGCATCCTCAAGGAGCGCAATGTCGACGTCGTCGTCAACTACCTGCCGGTCGGCTCGGAGATGGCGACCAAGTGGTACGCGGAGCAGATCCTCGAGGCCGGCTGCGCGATGGTCAACTGCATGCCCGTCTTCATCGCTCGCGAGGCGTACTGGCAACGGCGGTTCGAGCAGGCCGGCGTCCCGATCATCGGCGACGACATCAAGTCGCAGGTCGGCGCCACGATCACGCATCGCGTCCTCACCTCGCTCTTCCGGGAGCGCGGCGTGCACCTCGACAAGACGATGCAGCTCAACGTCGGCGGCAACTCCGACTTCCTGAACATGCTCGAGCGCGAGCGGCTCGAGTCGAAGAAGATCTCGAAGACGAACGCGGTCACCTCGATGCTCGACTACGACCTCGGCCCGGGCAACGTCCACGTCGGCCCGTCCGACTACGTGCCGTGGCTGACCGACCGCAAGTGGGCCTACATCCGCATGGAGGGCTCATCGTTCGGCGACGTCCCGCTCAACGTCGAGTTGAAGCTCGAGGTGTGGGACTCACCGAACTCGGCCGGCATCGTGATCGACGCGGTGCGGCTTGCCAAGCTCGCGCTCGTGAACGGGATCGCCGGGGCACTCGAGGGGCCGAGCGCCTACCTGATGAAGTCGCCCCCGACCCAGATCGTCGACGACGAGGCGCAGGAGCTCTCCGAGCAGTTCATCGAGCGCAACCGGCGCAAGGCCCCGGCGAAGGTCGCCGCCAAGACGGAGGGTTAGACCCCGGAACCGGCCGCACGCCGGGACGTCGTCTAGGGTCGCCGCGTGCACGTCCCGAGACGGCTCCCGGCGCCGGCCCCGTTTCCCTGGCGGCGGCCGCGGCACGAGCTGCTGCTGCTCGTCCTCGCCGCGGTCGCGACGCTGACCGTCGTCCATCCCTCCGGCGCGCAGGACATCTCGCGGATGTGCCTGACTCGGGCGGTCATCCACGGCAAGCTGTCGGCCGACGGCTGCCTCGATCCCAGCGGCGACCGGGCGGCGTTCGGCGGCCACCTCTACTCGGACAAGGCGCCCGGGCTGTCGTTCCTCGCCGTCCCGGCTGCGGCCGCGGTGCGGCTCCCGGCCCCGGCGGGCTGGCACCACTCGGGCGACCTGCGGCTGTGGGCGGTCCGCCTCGCGACCGGTGGGATTGCGCTCCTGCTCAGCGCGTTCCTCGTCGGACGTGCCGCCGAGGGCCTCGCGCCAGGCTGGGGCGGGGCGACGCTCGTGACGTTCGCCGCCGGCACGCTCGCCGCCTCGCTCGCGGTCGACAACTTCGACGAGGTGCCGGCGGCGACCCTCGGTTTCGCGGCGTTCCTGCTCGCCTGGCGGCAACGCTCCGGATGGGCGGGCGTCGTCGCCGGGCTCGCGGTCGTGGTCGAGTACCAGGCGGCGCTCGTCGGTGTGGTGGTCGGCGGGTACGCGGCTTTCCGCGGCGCCCGCGCTTTCGGCCGTTACGCGCTCGGCGTGGTGCCGGGCCTCGCGCTGCTCGGGCTCTACGACCGTGCCGCCTTCGGCTCGCCGTTCCACCTCTCGTACCGGTACGTGTCGAGCCAGTTCGCCGCCCGGCAGGCGGGCGGCTTCTTCGGCGTGCACGCCCCCTCGTGGCATGCCGCGCGCCTCGTCCTGATCGGGAACCGAGGCCTGATCGTGGTCGCTCCGGTGCTCGTTCTCGCCGCCGTCGGCCTCGTTCTCCTCTGGCGGCAGGGCTACCGCGCCGAGTCGTGCGCCGCCGCGGCGGTCACGATCGCCTTCCTCGTCCTCGAGCTCGGCTACTTCGATCCGTACGGGGGCGACTCGCCCGGGCCCGCGCTTCTTCATTCCGGCGCTGCCGTTTCTCGTGCTCGGCCTCGCCCCCGCCTTCGCACGCTGGCGCCTGGTGGCGAGCGTGCTCGCGGCGGCCTCCGTGGTCGCGTCGACGTCGGTCCTGCTCACCTGGCCTGCTGCCGTCAACGCGGCGCAGGTCTACCGCTGGAGCGTCTGGCGGGAGCTCGCCGATCTTCCCGCGCACGGCGCCTCCTCGCAGATCGCGATGTGGGCGCAGAAGAACGTCGTCAGCTGGCTCGGCGCCGGGCGCCTCGGGGCGGCCGCGCTGGTGCTGGCGGCGGCGCTCGCGGCGCTCGCGCTGGCGCTGCACGACGGCTGGAGGGCTAGGACGGGGTGATGAACGCCTGGAACCCGGCGTTCGTCGACACGATCTTGCACTTCGGGCACTCGTCGGTGTAGCCGACGACGAGCGCGCCCGGCGGCGCGGGCGCGCCCGGCTCGAGGATCACGATCGACGATGGGCTGCGTCCGGCGACCGCGCCGTAGAAGAGGCTGTCGACGTAGGCGGCGTGGAAATCGCGATACGCGTAGACCGTGCCACCGTGGCGGAACGCCGCCTCGATCACCGAGTGGATCTGCTGCTCGAAGGGATCGAGCCGTCCCGGCCCGTTGCGGTGGAACACCACCTGCCAGTGGATCGCCTCGAACGCGAAGACGACGAGGAGGGCCGAGATCGTCACCGCGCGCAGCGCCCGGGGGCGCAGCGCCGCGACGGCCTCGAGAGCGGGGATCGCGAGGACCGGCAGCAGCACCGGCAGGGTGATCATCCGCAGCGTCATGATCGCGCCGATCGTCAGCGACGCCGCAAGCGGGCTGACGACGACGCCGAAGAGCACGAACCGCCACCACGGATCGGAGCGCCGGCGCAGCAGCACGATCACGGCGCCCGCGACCGCGAGGCCGATCTCGACCCAGAAGAGGCTGCCGTCGCCGGGGACGTGGTGCCGCTCGACGTAGTCGCCGCGGACGAGCCAGTCCCACGGGTTCATGTTGTCGGCGTAGTGGCGGACGAGCTGCCACGCGAACTCCCACGGGGTCATGCCGCCGTGGATCCAGGTGACGACGTTGTAGCGCGCCTGAAGCGCGCCCGGGTGCACGAACCAGTAGACCCCGATCGGGATCAGCAACGCGACGAAGACGCCCCAGATCGTCGCGATCTCCCGGCGGCGGCCGCGGTGGAAGAAGAGCAGCCCGAGAGCGAACAGCGGCGCGAAGATGCGGCCCGCCTGGTAGGTGTAGACCTGTGCGGCGAGGAGCACGCCCAGGGCGATCGAGCTGCGCGTCCGCCACGCGCCACTCGAGGCCCGGTACAGCGCCCAGAGGAAGAGGGCGATGAGCAACGGCTCGAGCGCGACCTCGAAGACGAGCCGGCTGATCTCGAATAACCACGGGCTCAGGCCCGCGAGCGCGGTGACCGCGAGCGCGATCGGCCGGCGGCGCGAGATCGCGATAGGCGAGCAGGTAGACGACGAGCACGGCCGCGAGCCCGAGGACCGCGCTGAACGTCCTCGCGACCGCGGTGCTCGGGCCCGTGACCCGGAAGACCGCGGCGAGCACGTAGACGTAGAGCGGGCTCTTGTAGTCGCCGAACGACTTGATGAAGAGCGGGAAGCGTGCGCCGTACTCGTCCTTGCCGTCCTCGAGAGCGTGTAGGCGTTGTAGGCGATCGCCGCCTCATCGCGGTAGAAGCCCGGCGGGTTCTTCGGATCGACGTGCAGGAACACGATCGCGATCACGAGCAGGCCGCCGAGCACGAGCAGCCGCTCGGGGGAAAGCAGACGGGAGCTCAGCCCGGAGGTCCGCTCCAGGTGCCTGGGTAGTCTCCAGGGACTGTGCGCGTCTGCCTCGTGACACCGTTTGCGTGGTCGCAGCCGCACGACGTCAACGAGCACGTCGCCGGCATCGCGGTCGGGCTGCGCGAGCTCGGGCACGACGTCACCGTACTTGCGCCGTCGACGAGAGCGACCGACCTGCTGGCGGGGCGCCGGGTCGTGCACGGGCATGCCCCGGCCCAGGACGTCGTCGCCGTCGGCCCGGCCGTGCCGATCTCGCGGCGCTCCCAGATGGGCGTGCCGGTCGGCGTGCGCGCGAACCTCCGGCTCGCGCTTGACACGGGGCCGCTTCGACCTCGTCCACGGGTTCGAGCCCGGGCTGCCCTCGCATCTCCTACCTGGCGCTGCGCGAGACGGACGCGCTGACGGTTGCGACGTTCTGCTCGACCGACCGCCTCGGCTATCCGCCGGCCCGGTCGCAGCGCGAGAAGCTGCTCGCGCGGATCGACGCACTGCTCGCCCTCTCGGAGCCGATCCGCGAGGCGGCCGAGGAGCGGTTCCCCGGCGACTACGAGCTCGATCTCGCCGGGCGTCTCGCTCGACCTGTTCGAGCCCGGGCCGAAGCGCAACCGGATCACGGTCGAGCTGCGCCCGAACGAGCGCTCCGGGGCGCGCGGCGTCCTGCGCGCGCTTCGCGAGCTGCCCGACTGGGAGGCGGTGCTGCTGCGGACGACGCCGCTCGTCGCGCGTCCCGCGATCCCGCGCGACCTCGCGGGCCGGGTCACGGTGCGGACGGCACGCGACGGTGCCGCGCGCGCGGCCGTGCTGGCCGGAACCGCGATCTTCGTCCCCGGTCTCGAGGGGCTGCCACGCGTGCTCCTCGAGGCGCAGGCCGCGGGCTGCGCGATCGCCGCGCCGACCGGCGTCGACGAGCAGCCGGAGCTCGCGGCGGCGGCCGCGGCCCGGCTCGCCGAGGACGGCGACCTGCGCGCACGCGAGCAGGAGGCGTCGCGCTCGCTCGCCGCCGGCGAGTCGTTCGACGCCGTCGCGGCGCAGCTCGACGAGCTCTACGGCCGGCTGACGCGGCGCCGCCGCAACCGGCCCACGGCGCGGCCTGGCCGATCCGCTCGGCGACCGGCCGTGGATCGTCGCCGACCTCCACATGCACACCTCGTGGTCGTTCGACTGCGCCGTCGACCCGGCCGAGCTCGTCGACCACGCCGAGGCCGAGGGTCTCGGCGCGATCGCGGTGACCGACCACAACGTCTTCGGCGGCGCGCTCGAGACGCTCGACGAGGCGCGCGGACGCGACCTGATCGTGATCCCCGGCGAGGAGATCAAGACCGACGAGCAGGGCGAGGTGATCGGCCTCTTCCTCGAGCGCGAGATCCCGCGCGGGCATGCCGTTCGCCGACACGATCGCGGCGATCCGCGAGCAGAACGGCCTCGTCTATCTCCCCCACCCCTTCGACCGGATGCACACGATCCCCGACCCGGCGACGCTGCACCGCCACCTCGCCGACATCGACGTGCTCGAGGTCTACAACGCGCGGCTCCTGTTCGAGGCGCAGAACGACGAGGCGCTCCGTTTCGCGCGCAAGTACGACCTGACGATGGGCGCCGGCTCGGACGCGCACGTGCTGCAGGGCGTCGGCACGGGCGCGCTGCGGATGCGGGTCGTTCCGCGATCCCGAGGAGTTCATGATCTCGCTCCGCAGCGCCGAGATCCTGCGGCGGCCGAAGTCGCTGGCCTACCTGCAGAGCCTCAAGTGGATGGCGCAGGTCAAGGAAAAGGTCCGCTAGGCGAGAAAGGACCGGTTGCTCCGTGTCCGCCGCCGTGACCACAGACGACATCTACAAGCGGTACCTCGACAAGGCGATCAGGGAGATCCTTCGCCTCGAGCACGAGGTCGCAGAAGCGGCGGCGGGGGCGCCGGTCGCGCAGCCGACCGGCCATCCGCTCGGGACGATCTTCCTGGTCAAGTACGGGCCGCAGGCGCCCGAGCTCCAGGAGGGCGTCGCGTTCCACGGCCGTGCCGGGCACGCGATCAAGCGGTCGCTCGAGCGGCTCCACGTCGACCCCGCCGAGGTGTTCGGGACGAACTGCGTCAAGTTCGCCGGCGCCGACGAGCAGGCGTGCATCGGGCTGGCTCGCCCGCGAGCTGCGGATCGTCCAGCCGCGGCTCGTCGTCGTGATGGGCGACGACGCCCTCGAGTTCGTGAACGAGATCGAGTTTCCGCTCTCGCAGCCGCTCGCAGCTACGCTGGGCGAGCTTCAGCAGTTCACCCCGACGATCGAGGCGCTCGTCGTCCCCGATATCGACCTCTCACTCGACGACCAGCCTGCGAAGACACGCTTTTGGAACGCATTCAAGCCCGTCGGCCCCTGGTGGGCCGAGCTGCCGCCCTACTGATCGCTCGTCGGCGCGGTCGTCGCCTGGTTCGAGATCGCGCCGCACCTCTCGGTGCTCTCGACCTGGTGGAGCGTCGCCCTGATCGCGCTCGTCGTGATGCCGGCGATCTTCAGCCTGGCGTGGCTCAGCCTGCCCGCGTGGCAGAGCCCGCGCCGGCTCGCCGTCGGCGTGGCGGTGCTGATCGGCGGCGACCCTGCTCCTCTCCGCTCTGGGGGCGCCGGTGTTCGCGAACTTCGCCAAGTTCGCGGCGGTCACCGGTGTCGGGCTGCTCTTCCTCTCGGCGTTCGAGGTGCTCTCGTGGGTGGTCACGGTCGCGCTCATCATCCCGTGGGTCGATGCGTACTCGGTCTGGCGAGGACCGACCCACGCGATCACCGAGCACCACCCGGCCGTCTTCACGAAGCTGTCGATCGCGTTCGTCGTGCCCGGCGGCGACGCCGCGCGCCTGGGCCTGCCCGACGTTCTCTTCTTCGCCGTGTTCCTCGGCGCAAGCGTGCGCTTCGGCCTGCGACCGGTCGTGGACCTGGCTCGCGATGACCGCCGCGCTCGGGCTCACGATCACGCTGACGACGTTCTGGAGCACCGGCGGGCTGCCGGCGCTGCCGGCGATCTCGCTCGGCTTCCTGCTCCCGAACGCCGACCTGATCTGGCGGCGCCTCGCCCGGCCTCGCCCGCGGCTGGAGCCCGGGTAGCTGCTTACGGGCGCTCGAGCAGCGAGACCGACTCGACGTGAGGCGTGTGCGGGAACATGTCGACGGGGCGGGTGCGGACGAGGCGGTAGCCGTACTCCTCGACTGAGCCGCTTCGAGTCGCCGGCGAGCGTGGTCGGGTTGCAGGAGACGTAGACGATGCGCGGCGCGGCGAGCTCGCCGAGCCGTTTGAGCGCCTTGCCGGCGAGGCCTGCCCGCGGCGGGTCGACGACGACGACGTCCGGGTCGCCGGCCCGCTCCCGCAGATCGCGCAGCACCTGGCCGACGTTCCCCGCGAAGAACGCGACGTTGCCGATCGGCGTTCAGCTCGGCGTTCTCGATCGCGCAGGCGACTGACTCCTCCGAGATCTCGATCCCCCAGACGGTCAGCGCGTCGCGGGCGAGCGAGAGGCCGATCGTGCCGATGCCGCAATAGAGGTCGTACACGGTCTCGCCGCCCGTGAGACCGGCCTCGGCGCGGGCGAGCTCGTAGAGCCGCTCGGCCATCCGCGTGTTCGTCTGCAGGAAGGCGTTCGGCCGGACGCGGAAGCGCAGGCCTCCGAGCCGCTCCTCGATCGCCTCGTCTCCCCAGAGGAGCTGCGTCGGCAGGTTCGTCACCTCGGCGGGCGTGTCGTTCACGGTCCACTGGATCGATCGCACCTCGGGGAAGGCGGTCAGAACCTCGATCAGGCGCTCGCGGTCGAAGCGCTCCCGCTCGTGCGTCACGAGCTGGACGAGCGCCTGGCCGGTGTTGCGGCCTTCGCGCACGACCAGGTGCCGCAGGTAGCCCTCGGCGGTCGACTGGTCGTAGGCGGGGAGCCGCTCCTCGCGCGCCCACTCGCGCGATCGTGTTCCGGATGCGGTTGCCGAGGTCGGTCGTGAGGTAGCAGTGCTCGATCCCGAGCACCTCGTCCCAGCGCCCGGCCCGGTGAAGGCCGAGCTCGGGCCCGTCGGGCCCGGGCGCGAACGAGTACTCCATCTTGTTGCGGTAGCCGAACAGCTCCTCGGCGGCGACGATCGGCTCGAGCACCGGCTCGGCGATGCCGGCGATGCGTCGCAGCGAGTCCTCGACCCAGGCCTGCTTGGCCGCGAGCTGGGCGTCGTAGGCGAGGTCCTGGAAGCGGCAGCCGCCGCAGGCCGGGTAGTGGGCGCACGGAGCCTCGACGCGCTGCGGCCCGGCCTCGAGCACCTCGGTCGTGATCGCCTCGGCGTGACGCCGCTGCACCTTGGTCACGCGCGCCCGGACCCTGTCGCCCGGAAGGCCGGCGCGCACGAAGACGACGAACCCGTCGAGCCGCGCGACCCCGTTGCCGCCGAATGCGAGCGAGTCGACCCGGAGCTCGAGCTCCTCGTCGCGTTGCACCGGCGCAGCCATCACGTGAGCCTAGACGGGTGCGCACAGCCGGCAGCGGAGCGGCCGCCCGAGGTCCCTGCGGAGCAACCGGCACAGAACCGGCACACGAGCGTGTCACCCAGCCGCGTAGAATTGATCTCGAGGGCGGAGGGTGCGTCCCCACCCTGGGCGGGGGTTGCGAGAGTTGCGAGATTGCCGCGCGGCGTGTTTGCGGGGCGCTGATGATCGGGCCTGGAAGGTGGCTGCGCAGGCGTCAGGCGAGCCCGAAGGGCGATCGGGCCCGATCGCGGGCCTCGATCTCGGCCGGGATTCGCAGCGAGCCGACCAAGCGAGCGCTGCTCAGCTCCAGCCTGAGCTGGCAAACGCGGCGACGCGGCGCGGCCTCATCCGTCCATACCGCCCGAAGCACATCTCCTCGGGCGGATGCACGCCAGCCCTCAACGACGTGCGCCGACTCGACGAGCTCCGTTCGGTCGGCAGCCGCAGCTCGAGTCGCGTGGTCGCCGGCCGCACGCGGAGGAGCGGCGCCGGATCTATCTCAGGACCGTGACGTAGACCGAGCGCGCCTTCGGCCCGTCGAACTCGCAGAGGAACACGGCCTGGTAGCGGCCGAGCGCAGGCTCGCCGTCCCGCAGCGGGATCAGGACCTGCGCTCCGGCGACCGAGGCGCGGCCGTGCGACGGCCCGTTCGGCCCGTCGGCGTCGTCGTGCACCCACCCCCAGTCGTCGCCGACGACCTTCTCGAACGCCCGCTCGAGGTCGGCGACGAGCGCGGGGTCGATCTTCTCGTTGATCGTGACGGCAGCGGTGGTGTGCGGGACATACACGAGAACCGCCGAGCCCTCGGCGCCGCCGACGGCGTCCCGAACCCGGTCGGTGATGTCGATGAGCTGAGTGTGCCGCTCGCTCGTGAGGCTGATCTCGTGCACGGGCGCCTATGCTAGACCGCAATGGCCGCCGACCTGACCACCAGCGAGCTGGACGCGTTCCGCGACGCGGCCGATCGCTTCATCGCAGAGCTCGACGAGGAGTACTACCTCCATCTCGCCGGTCACAAGGAGACTCTCGAGCTCGAGCAGATCTACGAGCGCCACGAGGAGCTGACGCGGCTCGACACCGCCCTGCGGCTCGAGGGCGCACCGACCGAGCTCTGGCGCTTCGCCTGCGAGGGCTTCCTCGGCGCCCTGACCCGCGAGCACGCCGAGAAGATCGCGGCGGCCGAGTCCGAGCTCGAGGCGACCGACGCCGGCGAGGAGATCCCCTACCGGATGCTCCGGGTCGTCATGTCGAACGAGCCGGACCGGGCGCGGCGCGAACGGCTCGAACGGGCGAGGCTCGATCTCCTCGACGAGCACCTGAACCCGTTGTACCTCGACGCCGCGCGGATCGACCGCGAGGCCGTGAAGAGCCTCGGCTCGCCGAACTACTACGAGCTCTACAAGAGGTTCGGGTTCGAGCTCGACGAGCTCGCGGCGCAGTGCTCCGCACTGCTCGACGAGACCGAGCGGATGTGGGAGCGCTCCGGCGACCGGCTGTTCCGCGAGCGGCTGGGAGTCGGGCTCGCAGACGCGCGCCCGTCCGACGTCGCGCGCCTCTTCAGGGCTCCGGAGCTCGACGTGAGCTACCCGCCCGACCGGATGGTGCCGGCGCTCGAGGCGACGCTCTCCGAGCTCGGGATCGACCTGCGCTCGCAGGACAACGTCCACCTCGACCTCGAGTCGCGCCCGGGGAAGAGCCCGCGTGCGTTCTGCTCGCCGATCGAGATCCCCGGGAAGGTGATGCTCGTCATCCAGCCGATCGGCGGCCACGACGACTGGCGGGCGCTCTTCCACGAGGCGGGCCACACCGAGCACTTCGCGAACACCTCCGGCGAGCTGCCGATGGAGGAGAAGCGCCTCGGCGACATGGCGGTGACGGAGGGCTGGGCGGCGCTCTTCGAGCGGCTCGTCGACGAGCCCGCCTGGCTCAACCGCCGGCTCGACGTGCCGCGGGTGGCCGAGATCGCAAACGACGGAGCCGTCTCGCTGCTCTACTTCCTCCGCCGCTACAGCGCCAAGCTCCTGTACGAGATCGAGTACTTCCAGGCGGCAGATCCGCTGTCGATGCAGCCGCGGTACGCCGAGCTACTGACCGACGCGCTCAAGCTGCCCGCGAATCCCGAGAGCTACCTGGACGACATCGACGGCTCCTTCTACGTCACCGGGTACCTCCGCTCGTGGGCGTTCGAGGCGCAGCTCCGCGAGTTCCTGCGCTCGGAGTTCGGCAACGACTGGTTCGCCCGCCGCGAGGCCGGTGATCTCCTCCGCGAGCTGTGGTCGCTCGGCCAGGGGCCGACGGCCGAGGCGCTCCTGTACGACGTGACCGGCGCACGCCTCGAGATGGCCTCGATCGCCGAGCGGGCGCGCGAGGGTCTCGAGGGCTGAGACGACCACTCTCGGTTTCCCGAAGCTCGAACCTGGGAAGCAGGACTGAAGCGGGGGCGGAAACATGGCCTCGCAGAGCCCGTTCGTCAACCGTGAGCGCTCGTTCTGTAGCACGGCAATCGCGCAGAATCGGGCCGAGCGTCCGGCGTTCAAACGAACCATCGCCGTCATCGTCTTACCTCTCTGAACTGGTACTTCTTCATCGTTCCCGAACAAGATTGTAACCAGCAGCAGAATAAAACCTAAGTCTTGTCTTATCAAGTGTGGTACGATTGGTGACGGATCCACTCTCAATCGGATGCCGTTGGTCACGGGAGGACTCACAAGTGGGAATCCCCGGACGGCAAGGAGCGTTCTAAGAGATATGCGAAACCTGCAGGACATCAAGAAGGACATCGACTCGCTCTCCGACCGGCGGTCGGACGTGCTGCACAAGCTTTCGGAGGGCCACAATCCGGAGCTCGCGGCCGAGCACAAGGAGCTAGACGCGGAGATCGCGCGGCTCTGGGATGAGCAGCGCAGCGTGCGCGCCTCGATTCGCTTCGGCGATCGCGACCTGATCATCCAGCGGGCGCGGCACGAAGAGCGCCTTTCGCGCGCGGCCTAGCGGCCGTCTGACGCGCGGGCGTCCCCGGGCAGCGTCCGGGGACGCCTCGGATGCCGGTCGCACCCGGAAACCGCGATCAAGCGGGACCGTGGCGAGCGGCGGGTAGCGCCACCACGAGCAGAATCGCCACGATCAGGACGTTGCGGCTGAGCACGATCGGGGCGTAGTCGAGCCGGGCGAGATAGCGTGCGTAGCGCGTCGCGGTCACCCAGAACTGCGCCTCGACGAGCGCGATGGCGAGCAGCGCGGTGGCGACGAGGCCTCGGCGGCCCCGAACGAGCGGGACGAGCGGGACGAGCCAGATGAGGAACTGCGGCGACAGGACCTTGCCCGAAAGCGATGAACGCTGCGACGCAGGCCGCGGCATGGCGGACGAACCGATCCTCGGTCGCCGGCCCGCGTGCGAAGGCGACCCAGAGAACGACGAGGCACACGACCTCGAGCCCCGTCGTCGCCGCCGCGAGCCAGCCGTAGCCGGCAACCGAGGCCGACCCGTGCGAGACGACGACCGTCGGGCGCCCGAAGGTCGTCAGGATCGAGGCCGCCGTGCTCTCGATCTGGAGCGGGCGGGAAAGCTGCCCCCAGAGGCTCTCCCAGAGGCCGTGCGGCGCAATCAGCGCGAACGGAAGGAACGCCGCTGCGACGGCGAGCGCCCAGATCGCAAGCCCCTTCGCGAGCTCGCTCCCCCCTCGCCGCCGCAGCGTCCAGACGATGGCCAGCGGCAAGAGGACGATCGCGTAGAGCTTGGCGGCGAACGCGAAGCCGAGAGCGAGCCACCCGAGCCGGTGCCGGTCGTGCACGAACGCCGCGACGGCTCCGGCGACCAGCAGCGCCGGCCAGAGATCGAACCGGGTCGCAATCAGATAGCCGACGAGCAACGGGCAGAACGCGACGAAGACGATCGCCCGCCGCGGCGGCCTCGAGAGCAGGACGAAGCCGAGGAGGCCGAGCCCGCAGAGCGCCATCAGCCGCGAGAACGCCGTGCCGTAGCTCGCCAGCACGGTGGGCTGGCCGAAGTACGCCGGCACGAGAAACGCCGGCAGCGCGCCCGGCGGATACTCGACGGCGAAGTCGCGGTACGGCACGAGATCGAGCCGCATCTTCAGGCCGTAGTCCTGGTAGGTGGGCGTGTCGATGATCCGGCCGTGGGCGTAGAACCAGAAGTCGAGGCACCACCAGGCGATCAGGAAGACGGCTCCCGCGAGCACGACACCGAGAAAGCGGCGGTCGCGCACGAGTGACCACGTCCGCGAGCGCAACGCCGCCATCCGAGCCGACACTAACAGCGTCGTCGAGAGCCAGACTCGTTGCGACGGTGTCTCCGAGCGGACGCAGGGAGGCCCGCGATGGTGCGGTCGCCGCGAACAGCCCCGCGCCCTGACCGCCTCGTCGATCGTCGGACGCCGTCACCACGGCCGGCCATCGTCCATGACCGCCCAGCCGCGCGCCGGCATGTCCTGGGCTGGTCCTTCAGCGCCGCCCCCACCTTCTTCTCCGTGTCATCGGCGGCGCGCGAGTGCCGAGTGCTGGCGACCCGTCCGCCAGTGCGGCGGCCAGGTGCGCAGCGCCTGTAGGGTTTCGCTATGCGTGTTGCGGCGACTGCGATGACCCTGGTCTGCGTGGCGTTCATTCTCTGGCTCTCGCCGGTGGCGCTGGTGCTTGCCCTGCCGTGGATCGTGGCAACAGCCTGGCTGGCTTGGCGGTCAGGTTGGGCTGTGCTGCAGCCGGACAGCGAATACGGTTCGCCCCAGAACGAGCTGCTCGCCGGCTTCCGCGGCGACAGGTAAGACCGGAGCCTCTTACTAGGGTGGATCTCGCCGCCGTTGCAGCGGTCGAGCCGGACCGCCAGAAACCCGCTGCGGAGCGGGTTCTGGCTAGAGTGCCGGTGGTACGGGGCGTTAGCTCAGCTGGGAGAGCGCCAGCTTTGCAAGCTGGAGGTCATCGGTTCGATCCCGATACGCTCCATAGGCGATTTACAGGGATTTTGGGTACGCGTCATCAGCTCTCCTGTCCAGCCCCGCGCTGACACCACAGCAGGGTCCTAAGGCTTGCCCGTAACGTTGATTCCAGCGCGATCGCCGCGTTCGCGGGCGCCTTTTAGAGGTGCCCATAGCGCTGGAGACGAGGGCGCCGCCGTCGGAGTGGCCCATCTGCTCGGCGATGATCTTGACGTGGCAGCCGGCCGCGATCATCAGCGAAGCGCCGGTATCTCGCAGGTCGTGGAAGGTGAGCTCGGGCACGCCTGCCGGGCGAGCGGCCGGGTTTGAACACTCGGTACATGTAGTTGTTCGGATCGAACGGCGCCGGCCCGGAGCCGTGAAGAGATATCCCTGCGAATTGCGTGGCCGGACAAGCTGCTGCTCGCGTAGGAGGTGAGCACGGCGCGCGGCCGACATCGACCGTCGCCGCCCGGCACGCGTCTTTCGTCTTCACGTGGGCGCCTCCTGCCGCTGCGAGTAAAGAGCGATGGAGCCGACTCGGGGTGCTCAGAAGCGATCGCGGCCGCCTTGCCCTCCTGGAGTCGCTCGCGATGAGCTCCGCCCACTGCTCCCCGCTCCCGTGTCGAGCAAGTGGAGGTCTGAGGGGTCGGCTCAAGTAGAGGGCGGCGGTTCGAGCGTTCAGCCCGGGTCGCGATCCGACCGTGTCGTCCAGTACCCGGCGGCGCGGTCGGCGGTCTCCAGCCGCAGCTCGGCAGTCCATCGATCTCTGCGGCGCGTTCGCGTGCCGAGGGCGCTCGCCTTTCCAGTAGCAGAGGGCGCCGGCCGGATCCTGCGCTCCCTGACTAGCTCGCTCCAGTATCGGGCCGAGAGCGTGCCGTCCTCCTGCCAGCCCCGGCCGCTCATGCTCAGACCACCGTCGCGTCCCGTACGAGTTTCGCGAAGCCGACCACCGTCGGTTCCCCTGCGGTCGGCGCCGTCAGCGAGAGCGACCACCACAGCCCCTCGATCTTGGCCGCGGCGACCTCGCTCTCGATCGCCTTGCGGAGCTTCTGGTCGATCGCGGGAACCTCGGCCGGGTGGGTAGCCGGTCGTAGCGGACAGCGGTCAGCCCGAGCAGGTCGCTCGGCAGCTTCGAATCGTTCGCATGAAGGATGAACGTCCTCGATTCCGAGCGCGCCACCGAACAGCCCGGCCTCGACGCCACGTTGTCACGCGGCGATGCCTCGGCCGGGCTGGGTCGAATCGGTCGTGTTCCATGTCCTCCTGGGCGAACACGAACGCAGCGAATCGACTTCCCGGAGAGCTCGACGAGCTGGTCGAGGTCGACCGCCCGGGGTTGAAGTTGCTCATCCCACGACTCGACATCGGCGACGTCCTCGAGACCGCGCACGATCGCCTCGAGCAGCTCGGCCTGCTGGGCCGACGACCCGAGGAGATGCGCGGCTTGCTCATCGCGACTCATGATGACGCACATGCGCACACCCCGCGTGGTGGGGCCACCCAGCGAGCACTGCCCTGACAGGGCCAAGCACCAAGCGACCAGCCGACCCACGGCCGGATCGGTCGGAGGGCGCTCGGATTGTTGCACCGGGCGGCAGGCACTTGAGCTGCGCGAGCGTGTCTCACAGACGCCTGTACGGAGTCCGCGGCGGACGTAACCTGCGGGTGTGCGGGTCGTGCCTCTTCCGTTGGCGCTTGTGTTCGGTTTCCTTTTGCCGGGCAGCGCGGTCGGGGATCAGTTGGCCGCGCCGCACGATCGGTTCGTCGCTGCTTCACCAGAGCTGATGGCGATGTGTGTGTCGACGGCGAAGGCCGTGGGTATCCGGTTCCGTGTCCGACACGCGTTCCGGTGGGCCTCGTGGCCTTCGGCGGTCGGCCTGGCTGCGAGCT
The DNA here is from genome assembly GCA_963743675.1 of uncultured Actinomycetota bacterium. Classification (GTDB taxonomy): domain Bacteria; phylum Actinomycetota; class Thermoleophilia; order Gaiellales; family Gaiellaceae; genus PALSA-600. Next base: position 12,372 of record CAVURE010000016.1, on the reverse strand, counting down.
TCGGATCATCGGCCCAGCAAATCCGTGTCCGGACACGGTCTTTCACTGGCGCGGCTGGGTAGTCGGTTCGAGCACCACGACGGATGAGCATCTCGTTCTCACGGCGTCTCCCGAGGTCGTACGCGCGGCCGCGAAGGTCGTGAACGGGCCTGTTTGGCAACCGGGCCAGACGGTCCGCACCATCACCTTTCGCCGCATCGGCCACTGGAGGATGCGGGTGGTCTTTGTCCCCCCGGATACCAACGAAGGTAGCGCCTTCGCGAGTCACGTCGTGCTGATCTGGACGGTGGGCCACCACACCTACGCGATTCGGCTTCCATGACGTGTCCACGATCAAGCAAACGCTCGCGCTCGACCTAACGCTCGCCCGCGGCATCCGCCTGATCTCCGTCTCCGCCGGGCGGTAAGTCGCCTGCGCCAGGGCAGTCTCTCTCGGAAGACCACCTGATCGCGTGCCGCCGGAGACCTGGGTCGCGGCCACGGCGCCGGAAGACGCGGTCAGGGAACGCGAACGTCTCTGCTGTCAGCCGCCGTACGTCCTGTTCCTCGGTCAGTTCGGACCGTCTTACCGGCGTCACGATCGACCAGTGACTGCCGACTGGGCAGCGCTGAAGCCTCCAAGGGCCAAGCCGGAGCGCCTTCACGGACACGCCGGGAACCCAGATCGTTGTGAACAGATGGGCCTTCCGGCAGCGAACCACCACGTTGCCCGCGGGCGGGTAGCCCCGCCGCCTCAGCACGATGACCTCAGGAAGGACGGATATCGCGAGCATGAGGAGCCGCGTCCGCCACCTCGACCGGGACCGGCGACGCCCCCGCTGAGCGCTGGATCTTCATCGCTCGACGATGCTCGGCGCCGTCTCCTCGGCCCGGATGATCGGACCTAGAGGCGGCTGCCTGTAACCGCTCGGCCCAGAGATCGTCTGCGCGGTGAACCTGCGGAAGCATGTCCTCTGGCTCGCCCCGCTCGCGGGGCTGGCTACCGCCGTCGGCACATTGATCGCGGACAGCTCGGCCGTGTTCTTCGCTATCGTCCTCGGTCTTGTAGTGGTCGCGGTCGTTGGGTTCGTGCTGTCGAAGCCGTCGAAGAAGAACATCGGCGGGGAGATACGCGAGGCCCGGCGCGGCGGGATGACTGCGTGCTCGTGGTGGTCGTGATCGCTGTCTAGTGTCCTGAGTCATTGATTCGTCTGCAGTAGCGGGTGATCGATTCGAGGATCTGGTCGGCGGTCTTTGTCCAGACGTAGGGTCGTGGGTTCGTCGTTCCAGGTTGTGATCCAGGCGCGGATGTCGGCGTTGAGTTCGGGACGGAGCGGTGCGTGCCGCGGCGTAGTTTCTTGTTGGTCAGCTCGGCGAACCAGCGCTCGACGAGGTTCAGCCAGAGCTCGAGGTCGGGGTGAAGTGCAGCACGAAGCGGGGTGCCGCGGCGAGCCAGCGTCTGGATCGCAGGGGTCTTGTGCGTCGAGGAGTTGTCGAGGATCGAGGTGCACCGTCGAGGTCGGCGGGAACCGTCGCGGTCGATCGTCGTGCAGGAACTTCTTGAACTCGATCGCGCGGTGGCGGTGGTGCAGCGACGCCGATCACCTTGCCGGTCGTGAGGTCGAGCGCGGCGTACAGGCTCGAGGTGCCCGAGCGCTTGTAGTCGTGCGTCGCGCGCTGCGGGCGTGCCGGGCAGCATCGGCAGGATCGGCGCGCTGCGATCCAGCGCCTGGATCTGGCTCTTCTCATCGACGCACAAAACGACGGCGCGCTCGGGTGGGTCGAGGTACAGCCCGACGACGTCACGGACCTTGTCGATGAACAGTGGGTCTCTCGACAGCTTCCACGTCTCCTGGCGGTGCGGCTGCAACCCGAACGCCCGCCAGATCCGCGAGATCGCCGTCTGCGAGAGGCCGACCTCGCGCCGCCATCGAGCGCGTCGACCAGTGCGTCGCGTTCTTCGGCGTCGTCTCCAACGTGCGCGACGATCACCTCCTCGACCTGCGCGTCGCTGACCGTCCGCGGCCGCCCCGGACGCGGCTCATCCACAAGCCCGTCCAACCGGTCGACCGCGAACCGCGAGCGCCACTTGCGCACCGTCGCGTGATCCAGCCCCAAACGCTGCGCGATCTCCGTGTTCTTCAACCCCTCAGCCGCCGCCAACACGATCCGCGAGCGCTGCGCCAACGCCTGAGCGCTCTTCCCCCGCCGCGCCCACGACTCCAACTGCTCCCGCTCCGCCTCACTGAGAACAACCTCAACAGCTATCGGACTTGGCATCCACCAAGTCTAAACCTAACTCAGGACGAACTAACGACTCAGAACACTAGGTTGCCGTGCGCGTCGCTGCCGACGGGGCCGAGCTACGGGTGGGGTGCGCTAGCTATTCGGCTGCGCCAGTTTGTCGCAATGACGCCGGCGACTCCGACGTGAATCAGCCAGGGAGATGCGGTATCGGCCGCAGTGGCCTGGCTCTTATCACCCACCCGGCCTTGCTCCGTACGCGACGAGCTCTGGAAGGAGCGTCGAGGCCGGTTCACGGCGATAACCGGAATGCGTTGTCTCTGAGCGGAACCAGGCAGGCTGCGTCCGTCAGGAAGGAGCAACGAGATCCTGGCGACCTCGTCGCTCGCGAGCCCGGCTATCTCCTCTTTGTTTTGCCCGGTCGTCGAGGCCATGGCACTGAACGGTCGGGACAGGTTCCCGAACGCGCAGCCCCCGGAGACCAGCGTGTCTGTTGGTCGAAGAGGGTCAGGCAAATGTTTCCTCCGTGTTTGCCGATGAGGGAGACAACGAGCCTCGTCGGCTCCCGCGCGCTCGGGGCCAGGACTCGCGCGAACCTCACAGGCTGCCAGTGCTAGCCAACCGTTGAGCGGAGCGGAATGTGCGCTGCGGAGAGGGATTGGCCGCGGGGCTCGTGACGGAAGAGCCAGTTGATCGTTGCGGCGGGACGCTGGCTCTGGGACTGGACTTGACCGGGAGCGGCCGTATCGGTAAACGACGATCGCGCGACCAGGAACACTACGAAGGCTGCGGCTCCGAGTGCGAGCACCATCCTACGACGCTTCACGTGACCATCGTGCCTTCGGCCCGAAGGTGGTGCAACCGCGTTCGGCTGCCCGAGCGAGTTCCGGAATGTTCCCTGATGCGTGCGCTCGATTCTTAGGCTCGGTCGGGTGAACGAGCGAGAGTCGGTGCTAGGCTCGTCTCGAAGTGACCTCGGCCAGAAGAGCGCTTCTTGTGCTCGGCGCCTCCCTTGCAGTCGGCTCGACTTTTGCCGTTGTCTCGTATGGCGGGTCTTCTGAACGCGCGATCGAGTTACCGCTTCGGGCGCTCGCCCGTCCGCCGTGGCCTCCGATGCCCTTCCGTATAGGCCTGGAGACCTTGTTGGGGAAGTGCTGCTGTCTCGACGGGTCGCGATATACACCGACCGACAGGGACGTTCGACAAACCTGTTTGTGTATGAAGCGAACGGACGACTCGGACGCGGCGCCACGAAGCAGCAAGTCTGGTTCTGTCTTTTGAGGATCTCACAGGGTGCTGGTGGGGCCTCGGGTTGCGCCGCAATACAGACGGTCTGCCGAACTTCGCGAAGCACCCGCTTGACGTTGACTGGGTCTGAGAATCCCTACGACGGCGAGTATGTCTGGGGTGTCGCCGCTAACGATGTTCAAAGTGTCGTACTGATTGAAAGCAACGGCATCAAGCACAACGTCGCGCTCTCAGCCGACAACGGCTTCATTTACGACTGCGGTGCGAACGGCTGCGCGGGATCGATCGATTCCTACGGCCAACGCGGACAACTCCTGTCCGTTCAACGCGTCCGCGCGCTCGGCTAGCGAGTACAACCCGGGCGACGGGTCACACGCCTGCGCCAGCGTCTTGAAATGTTCCCTGAGGGATTGGGTTCCATATCGGGGTGGTAGCGTCGAGTCTTTTAGGTACGCGAACCAGGGGAGGAGTGGATGTCCGTATCGGTGAACGTCGAGAACTTCGTCCGCGCCGAGACCGAGCGGATGCTCTTGTCGACGCAGGCGGAAGCCGGGGGCGTGAATCGGTTGGGGCACAACCGAACGCCGACCCCGGTCGAGCATCAGCCGGTGATCCGGATGAACCGCGACACGCTCTACAGCTTCGCGCTCGTCGACATCTCCCAGGGTGCGATGGTGACGATCCCCGACAGCGGCGACCGCTACCTGTCGGTGATGGTCGTCAACCAAGATCACTACATAAACGGCATCTTCCACGACGCCGGACCGCACAGCCTGACCATCGAGCAGTTCGACACCCCCTGGGTCTGTGTCGCGGTGCGGATACTCGTCGATCCAAGAGATAGCAACGACTTGGCGGCGGTCAACAAGCTCCAAGACCAGCTCGTGGTCGTCGCGGAGTCAGCGAGGCCGCTGGACAACACCGGCTACGACACGGCCAGCCTCGACGAGACGCGGAGGTTGTTGCTCGGCCTCGCGAAGGGCTTGACCGTGTTCGACCATGCGTTCGGCGCGAAGGGCTACGTCGACCCGGTGCGGCACGTGCTGGGGACGGCGGCTGGCTGGGGCGGCCTGCCCGACCAGGAGGCGTCCTATGTCAGCGTCGACCCGAACCTTCCGATCGGCGAGTACAAGCTGACCGTGCGCGAGGTGCCGGTCGACGGCTTCTGGTCGATCTCGGTCTACAACCCGGACGGCTACTTCGAACCGAACGACCGCGACGCATACGGCGTCAACAACATCACCGCGACCCGGAACGACGACGGCTCGATCACGGTCCATTTCGGCGGCGACGACGACCGGCCCAACCTGATCCCGATCATGGACGGCTGGAACTACACCGTCCGGCTTTACCGGCCTGGCCGGAGGTGCTAGAGGGACCTGGACGTTCCCCGGGGTCGAGCCGGCGTGAAGTCGCTTCGCTGCGCGACCGCCCTTACGCCCGGGCGTGGTCGACGAGGTGGCACCGGGCTTCGCTGTAGAGGGGCTCGCGTGCCATGTCGAGGCCGTTGGGCAGGTGATCGTGCCGGGCCCGGTCCCAGTTGGCGGTGAGCTCGTCTTGGTGGAGGACTGCCCATTCGGCCACGAGCGCGAGCGCACGCCGAGGCAACGGACCCGCGATCAACTCACCGGCGAAGTCGATCGACGCAGTGAGTTGTGGGGGATTATTGGTCTGGGTTCGTTTGCCCCGATGGTGAGATGTGCAATCGCTGCTGCGCGATCTCCTGCCCTGTCTGAATGGCACGATTGCGCCCGTGGGTTCGGCGGAGGGGTTGTTGAAGGGCTTGCTGAGCCACACGCCGACGGGAGTGTTCATGTCCGACGCCAACGGCGAGTGTCGGTTCGTGAATGGGCGCTGGAGCGAGTTGACCGGTCTCACGTTCGAGGAGGCGTTGGGCGATGGCTGGGTGGCGGCGCTGCACCCGGACGATCGTGAGCGGGTCGCGCGGGAGTGGCAAGAGGCTGCGGGAGAGCAGCGTGATTCGGTGGTTTCGTACCGTTTCAGGCGTCCGGATGGCTCGGTTGTCTGGATCGAGGGGTACGCCTCGGCGCTCCTCAACGCCCAAGGTGAGCTGGTTGGCTGGGTCGGCTCCTGTCTGGATGTGACCGGCCACCAGCAGGCGGAGCGAGCGTTGCTGCAGGAGCGTGAGCTGTTCGGCGTCGCCTTCGAGGGAGCCCCGATCGGGATGGCACTCGTCACTCCTGGTGGCAGGTTCTTGCGCACCAACAGTGCGCTCTGCAACTCGCTCGGCTACAGCGAGGCAGAACTCCGTGATCGCAGCGTCCGCGACGTCACCCACCCCGGCGACAGCGAAGCCGACGCCGACGGGTACAGCCAGCTCGTGCGCGGCGAGATCGACTCCTATCGTTGCGACAAGCGCTACCTGCGCCGTGACGGCAGCGTCTTCTGGGGAGCGCTCTCGGTGGCGCTGATTCGCGACGAGCACGGCCGGCCGCTGCACTTCGTCGCCCAGGTCAAAGACATCCAAGAGCGGAAGCTGGCTGAAGAGGAGCTTCGCAGCCAAGCCGAGCATGATTCGCTCACCGGACTTCTGAATCGGCGCTCGCTGGAGCGCGAGCTTGAACTCTGTCAGCGGCGCCTCGCCCGCCGCTTCGAGGGGGTGAGCATGATTTTGATCGACGTCGACCACTTCAAAGACATCAACGACACGCTCGGGCACCAGGCGGGCGACGAGGCGCTCGTTCAGGTCGCACGAGTGCTGGAGCACCGCCTCCGCGAGAGCGATGTGCTCGCGAGACTCGGCGGCGACGAGTTCGCGGTGCTCGCGCGCTCGAACGCGCCGGAGCGCCTCGCCAACGAGCTCCTCAACGCGGTTCGCGCTTCGCGCATCGCCGTCGACTCGCAACAGAACCATCTGACCGTCAGCGCAGGCATCGTCGGGTTGCGCGCCGACCTCGACCCGAGCGCGCTTTTCGCAGCCGTCGACCAGGCGCTCTACCAGGCCAAGAACACCGGTCGCGACCGCGCGATCCACGCAGAAGCGACCCGTAGAACGCCCGGAACACTGACCCGCGATACGAGCAAGAAACGGGCTCGTCGGGCGTCGCATCGCTGACCCCTCGCTGCCGCAGCCGTACGAGCGGGGCGACCGTCGGGTGGGCGGGGCCGCGGCAGGGCCCAGGTGGCGCTCGGCTTGTCGCGGGGTGGGTGGTAGCTCCGCGCAGGTGTCGCTCTTGCGTGGGCGTTCCGAATGTCGGATGATGCGCATGTAGCTGCGCAGGGGCGGCGTCGGCAGGCCATGGATGCTCGACGTGGGAGAGGGGAACGGAGATGTTTTGTAAGCCGGTTCTTGTCGTCGCCGCGCTCGCCACGGCATCTGGCAGCGGTGGCATCCGGCGCCCGAACCGACGGTGCCACGAGCGCGGCGTCGGCTTCGTGCGCATCGCTCGCCAATGTGACCGGGTTCAGCGGAACCGTGCGTTTCGCCTTCTCCGGGAATGCGAGCGGCGAGGACAAAGACAACAACAACAACCACGGATGTGCGGGCCACAAACCTTTGCCAAGAAGTAGTCGCACCAGGTACTCGATTCGCTCTTACGAATTCTCCGATCGCCACTAGATGAGTAGTTCCACGGGTTCAGGCCGTGTAGTCGGCGAGGGCGCGTGGTGGTCGGCCGAGGCGGTGGTTGAGGCTGATCGCGGCGGCGAGGGCGAGGAAGCGTGTTCTGATGCGGGTTCCGAGGCCGTGGAGGGTGCGGGCGCCGTGGCGTTCGAGGGTGAGGAGGTCTTTGCAGGTCTGGAAGATCGACTCGATCCGTTGGCGGATCGGCGCGAGGTGAGGGCCGCGGCCGGGCTCGTCTTTGCGGCGGGGGCGCACGATCGTGGCGTCGAGTTCGGCGGCGAGCTGTTCGAACTCGCGTCCGGCGTAGCCTTTGTCGCCGATCACGAACAGGTGCCCGTCGCGTTGGCAGCGTTGCAGCAGGGTGAGGCAGACGTCGCGTTCGGGTGTCTTGGGCGAGGTCAGCATCAGCGCGCGTGGGGTGCCGTCGAGCGCGAACAGGCCGTGCAGGCGGAAGCCCCAGAAGTAGCGGCTGTGGCTGGCGCAGTAGCCGTAGTCGGCCGCGTCGGCGAGCTGGCTGCGCCGCGTCGTCTCGATGCTGCGGGCGCACTCGACCGGGGTCGAGTCGACCAGCACCAGGTCGTCGTGGAAGCCGGGGCTGTCGCTCGCGAACACCACGGTCAGCGCCTCGATCGTGTCGCTGAGCCGCTCGCGCCGCTTCAGATAGCCGGTCCGGTTCGGGCAGCATCGGGAACAGATGCGCGAGCTGCTTGCGCGCCACCTTGATGAAGCGCGCGTCGGAGGTGATCCCCATGATCGCTTGCGCGACCGCGAGCGTGACGACCTCCGCGTCGGTCAGGATCCGCCTGGCGTTCTTCGCCGGCTCAGGCAGGAGATCGTCAGCAGTACAGAACACAGCAATCAGCAACAGGTCGAGGTCGGCGAGCATCGTGGCCCCCTTGGGTCGACGGCGCGAATAGGCACCGCCGACTTCGACCTGACTGCTGCCGCTCCCTACCGCCGAGCCACAGCTTCGGCCGTGGAACTACTCATCTAGGAACGAGCCGGGCATGGACTTCATCTCAATCCGTCGAAAGGCATTCCAGATCTTGACCGTCGCCAGTCTGGCCGCGGTGCTCTCCGCCTCCCTGGCCACTGGCGCGACCGAGGCCGCGAGAACATCGACACCGGGCCTCTCCGGACCCTGGTCCGGCACGTACGGCGGCACGTTCTCCGGAACGTTCAAGCTGAACTGGACACAGACGGCGTCGAAGCTACGGGGCTCGTCGAAGCTCCAGGGCTCGATCACGATCACATACAAGGGGCAGAGCAAGAAGACCAACGTCACCGGCAAGGTGAGCGGAGGCGCGATCTCGTTCGGAGCCGTTGGTCCGGTCGGCGTGATCTCCTACACGGGTACGGCATCGGGCACCCCGTCCATGTCAGGTCAATACAAGACCCCCGCGGGAGGCGGCACCTGGAGCGCGAGACAAGACCTCCTACGAGACCTTCGGCACGGGCAGGCATCCGAACGTTGGGGGTCGACGCCGAGATCGGCCTGCTGCTGCAAGACGCGTACCGAGAGACGGCCGACTACATCTACGCGATGTTCAGAGCGTGCCCACAGCTTGAGCCCCGGGTTTCTTATTGGACACCCGCTCACACGCCTCGGGGCGCTCGATCCCGCAGACCACGCCGAGGCGTGGGCGGGTGTCCACAAGATCAAGCCGGCGTCCCTGTGCGTTGCGTCGTCAACTTGCAAGACGCACTTGCGCTGTCGTAGGGTCGCCTCCTATCCGGCTCGGGGGCGTAGGAATCGGCCTGCGGTCACCGGCGGGGAAAGGCGGGCAGGGTGAGCTCTGGATCAGAAAGAGCGCGAGTCTTCGGCGTGCTCTACCTCATCACGTTCGTCACGTCGATCCCGGCGCTGCTGCTGTACGAGCCTGCGCTCCGTCATCCGGTGGCCTTCGTCGCGGGCTCGGGGAACGTCAACAAGATCTACCTCGGCGCGCTGTTGGAGCTGCTGCTCATCATCGCGAACATCGGAACCGCAGTCGTGATCTTCCCGATCATGAGGCGGCAGTTCGAAGAGCTGTCGATCGGCTACGTGACGGCGCGGATCATCGAATGCACGTTCATCCTCGTCGGCATCGTCGCGATGCTCGGCGATCGCCACGTTGCAACAACAGGGCGCAGGCGCGGCCGAGGCACGGTCGCCTACACGCTCGCGGCGATCAAGGATTGGACGTTCCTGCTCGGGCCGGGCTGGGTCGTCGGCCGGGGGAACGGGCTGATCCTCGGCTACATGATGTACCGCTCGGAGCTGGTGCCGCGTCCGGCGACGTGGCTCGGGCTCGTCGGCGGGCCGCTGATCATCATCTCCGGGACGGCCATGCTGTTCGCCGGTGACCATCCGAGCAGCACGCTGCGCTCGCTGCAGGGCCTGGCCACGATCCCGGAGGCCCTGTGGGAGCTCTTCCTCGGCGTCTACTGCACCATCTGGGGTTTCAGGCGCGCTGCCCCGATCCTTTCCGGCAACGCCAGTTGACGACTTAACCCGCGCCAACCCCCCGCCCGCGGTCGCGACTCATTCCGCGACCGATGCTGCTCATCGGTCGCTCGGGCCGGCGTTCGTCCCTCGACGCCAGAGGGCGGAACTTTTACAAGTCGATCATTTGGCTGCCGTTATCGTGCAAAGCGATGCTTCGCAGCGTGGTTCTCGCAGCCGCAGCGTCAGCCGCTGTCGGCGTGATCGGTTCTGCCGCCGCCTCTGGGCCGACTGTGGCGCAGATCGAGGCCGCTATCGCCACGCATTCGGACAACTTCGTTCTCGCGAACTCTTACGCACACGGCGGCCACGCCCCAGGCCACGGTTGGCTCGACCTGAAAAACGGTGGAGGTCGTTGGGTGTCGGCGAACGGCAAACTCGTGACACTCGAATCCGTCGCGCTCGATCCTCGCGATCCGGCTCTTGCAGACGTGACCGAAACGGACATCAACTACGCCACCCGAACCTGGTCTCGCACCAAGCGTCAGGAACCGGCGAAGTTCGCTCGTCCTCAAATCATCGATCCACTGGCGGCCGCATCAACAGGGCGTGCGGTTCAGGCTCCTCGGAGTTGAGAGACGTGGACGGTCGCAGACCTACCATCTTCGCTCGACGTACTTCCCCTACTCCGGGAACGAGACCGCGAGATCGGATGTCTGGTTCTCGACCGATCAGGACTACCTCATCCGAGGCACCAGAACCACCAGAGGGGGAAAGTCATTCAGCGCGTCGATAACCACTGGCTCCCCCGCACATCGGCCAACCTCGCTCTCCTCACGACGGCGATACCGAGCGGCTTCAAGCAGGTATCCGTTTCACCCTGACCATCGTGTGGGGTCGATACCCTGGCCCGCGCCCGCGTGTCCCACACATGAGGTTGTGGTCATCGTCCAAACGCCCACGCCACCATCAGCGGCAGCTCTTCTTGCCAGAACGTATCGCCGTGCGATCCGACGCGCTCGGTCATCACAACTTCGGCGCCGGCATCGCGAAGCGCGGTCGCCCATCGGGTGGCGTTGTCGCGGAAGAACGGCTCCAGGGTGCCCGCGACGAGGTACGCGCGCGGAAGCGAGCTCGGCATCACGCCGGGCGGCTTGTAACCGCCGCCAGGCGAGGCGCAGAAGATCGCGCTGTAGACGTCTGGATGCCGAAGCCCGAGGGCGAGGGCCAGCTCCCCACCCGCCGAGACACCGAACACCGCCGTGCGTTCGGCGGGCATCCCGACTCCGAAACGCGCTCGCACCCATCCACGCACGTCCTCGACGAAGAACTTCTCGTGTGCCGCGAACCGCTCCGGCTCAAAGCCCGGTGAGTACTCATGGAGCCGCAGCGTCTCATCGGACAGCCGATGGACACCGACGATCATCGTTGACGGTACGTCAGCTGCCTCGAGGGATCCGCTCCATTGCGAGACCAGATGACCGTCCCCGGCGAACACGACTGCCTCGGCCGGAGCCGGCGGGACGTACACCGTGACCTGCCGACCACCGTCGTACTCGAGTCTCTCGGTGATGAGCTCTCCCGCGATCGACGACATCGTCGTTCGGTCTCCTTTCATAGTGCTCGAACCCGGCTGGGTCAGGCTTGTCGTGGACGGAGTTGATGCGCTCAAGCCGCCTCGCCCAGATGATGCCCCGGACAGTTTGGCACCATCACGAGGTCGCTCTGCAGCTGGCCTGTCCGCCGAGTGCGCCGACCCAGCGGAGCGGCTCGATCACGACCTCGGGAGTCGGCGCCCTGTGGGCCACTATCGTGGCGTCGGTACCCAATGAACGCCCGCGCCTCAATCACCGTCACGCCGGTCCGCGTTGCCGACCTGCTCGCCGAGGGCGAGCGGATGCCGGTCTACGTGCACGTCATCGACCATCCCGATGCGCGGGTGCTGGTCGACACCGGCTTGACGGAGCTGCACCCGGCGGTGGCCGACCTCGATCCCCGCCTCCGGCCACTGAGCGAGCAGGACTTCGATCTCGCCGGCATCGACATCGTCGTCAACACGCACCTGCACTTCGACCACTGCGGCGGCAACCACCTCTTCGCCGGCAGGCCGATCTACGTCCAGCGTCGCGAGCTCGACGACGCGCGCAGCGAGGACGACTACACCATCCGCGAGTGGGTCGACGCGCCCGGCGTGCGGTACGTGCCGGTCGACGGCGAGCTCGAGCTGCTCCCCGGGCTCCGCTTGTCCCGGCGCCGGGCCACACACGCGGCACGCAGGTGGTCGTCGTCGAGACCGGCGGGCGTCCGGTCGTCGTCGGCGGCGACGTGGCGGTCTGGTTCGGCGAACTCGACGAGCCGCACACCGTAGGCCAGCTGCGGGTGCGCGCGCTCGACCCCGAGCTGGTCTGGCTCGCGCACGAGCACGAGCCGTGGCGACCCCCCACCGTCTAAAGGAATCACGCCGGCGCTCTCTGGGCCTCCCGGGCCCGCGAACCCGTCATCGTGCAATCCCGCCTCCCGAGCTCGCCGGCACTCTCGCGACGGACCTCTCGCGATCACGGCGCCCTGCGCGGCCCTCGGAGCGGGGGGCAGCGGCCGCCCGTGCGCCCAGCTCACAACCGGCCGCGAGCGCCCGCTCGGGCGGACCGCCGGCGGCGAGGGAGAGAAGGAGGCCGGCAGCGAACGCATCTCCAGCCCCTCGCGCCTCTCCACCGTGACGCTTGGCCGGCCGCGCGTGAAACACCTCACCGTCTGCCGCGGCCACCGCCCCGTCGGCGCCCATCGTGACGCACGCGAGCCGCGCGCCCTCCGCCAGTTGCTTCGCCGCCGCCACCGGGTTGCTCTCGCCGGTCAACCCCTCGGCTTCGGCCGCGCTCGCGAGCACGACATCGAC
>CAVURE010000015.1:0-875797 GCA_963743675.1 uncultured Actinomycetota bacterium | reverse complement strand
TGTTATGTGCTGCACTTCGTTACGAGACTACGTATTGCTGGAACGCGAGCCCGACGAGAGCAAGGATCGAGACGGGCAGATCGGGCTCGACCCAGCCGAGCACGGACCGTCCAACGACGATTCCGAGCACGATCTCGAGCACGACCGCGGGCAGCCTGACCCGCGGGAAGAAACCGAGCGAGAGCGGGGCGAGTAGCCCGACGGCGACCACGATCGGCAGGTTCGTGAAGTCCACGGCGGGCGTCTCGGGCTCCCCGCTCCAGTTACCTCCCGATGAACTCGAGCAGCGCGCTGTTGACCTCGTCGGGGTGCGTCCAGCCGATGTTGTGCGGGCCGCCCTCGACCGGGACGAGCGTGCAGTCGGCGATCAGCGCGCGGCAGCCGCGCCGCGGTCGCGTCGAACGGGAGGATGCGGTCCGTCGGTGCCGTGGACGACGAGCACGGGGACGTCGATCTTCGGCAGGTCAGCGCGGAAGTCGGTCAGCCAGGTGTCGACGCACGCGTAGCGTCGCGAACGGGGACGCGCCGGCGGCGACGTTGAAGCTCGCCTGCCAGGCGCGGTCGCTGATCCGGCTGCCGCCGAGGACGTCGACGTTGTAGAAGTTGTTGAGGAAGTCCTTGAAGTAGGCGTAGCGATCCTTGACGATCGCCGCCTTGATGCCCTCGAAGACCTGCCCGTCGACGCCTTCGGGGTTGTCGTCGGTCTTGAGCACGAACGGCGGGATCGCTCCGAGCAACGCCGCCTTGCGCACGCGCTTCGAGCCGTACGTTCCCAGGTAACGGGTGACCTCGCCGGTGCCCATCGAGAAGCCGACGAGCACGACGTCGCTGAGGTCGAGGTGCTCGAGCAGCGACGTTCAGGTCGGCGGCGAAAGTGTCGTAGTCGTAGCCGACGGTCGGCTGGCTCGAGCGACCGAACCCGCGCCGGTCGTAGCTGATCGACGCGATAGCCGCTCGCAAGCAGCTCGCGCTCCTGGCGCTCCCACGAGTTCCCGTTGAGCGGGTACCCGTGGATCAGCACGACCGGCTGGCCGCTGCCGTGGTCCTCGTAGTGGATCTCGATCGGAGCGTCGTTCTCGGTTCCAACAGCGATGCGAGGCATGGTCATTCCTCTCTTGTCGTGAGTCGATGCGGTCATGCCGCAGCCTCGCGTCGGGCAGCCCCGGTCGCGCCCAGGGAACCACTGGTCGCTTGCCTGGTTCGGGGCCTAGGCGTCGCGGTGTGCGGCGTCGGGCAGCTTGCCGCGCAGCTGCATGCGCGAGCCGACGCCGAGCTTCGTGAACACCTTGTGCAGGTGCCACTCGACCGTGCGCGGGCTGAGGAAGAGCTGCGCGCCGATCTCCTGATTCGTCTGCCCGTCCGCAGCGAGCCGGGCAATCTGCTCCTCCTGCGCGGTGAGCTGACCACGGGTCTCGTCGCTCCGTTTCCGCACCTTCTCGCCGGTCGCGTGGAGCTCGCGGCGGGCGCGCTCTGCGAAGGCCTCGGCGCCGAAGCCGATGAACAGCTTGTAGGCGGTGCGGAGCTCCACACGGGCGTCCATCCGCCGGTTCTCACGCCGTAGCCATTCGCCGTAGACCAGATGCGCGCGGGCAAGCTCCATTCGCATCCGCGTCCGTCCGAGACGTTCGACCGCCTCGCGGTAGAGCGCCTTCGCCCCCGTCGCCCTCGCTGAGCAGCGCCCGGCAGCGCGCATTCAGCCCCAATGCCCACTCGGTGCCGGAAGCCTCGGCACCCTCGGTGAGCCGCTGTAGGGCCGCCCGGGCCCGGTCGCCCTCTCCGCAGCGAGCCGCCGCCTCGACGAGCTCGGGGAGGACGAGCGTGGCGAAGCCGAGCTCCGCCGGATGCCCGGCGGCCAGCTCCGCCGCTTTCAGCGCCTCCTCATAGTGGCCGAGGCCGTTGTAGAGCACGGCCGCGGCATTGTGGATGAGCGTCCAGCCCATCCCCTCGCCGCGAGCTGTGGCCTCTTCGAGGCTTGCATCGAAGAGCACCGCCACGTCTGCCTGCCGTCCACGCCAAGCCGCAAGCGCGAGCGCGCCGTAGCGAGGAAACCGGGCGGTCGTCGCCTCCGAAACCGTATCTACCTCCTCGACCAGCAATGCGGCCTCGTCCAGCTCGCCGGCATGAGATAGAACCCGACGCGCGCGCTCAGCGCGACAAGGCGAACAGTCAGCGCTCCGGCCTGGCGGGCAAGCCGGAACTGCCGGCCGCACAACGACTCCCAACTCTCCTCGTCCCACAGGTCATGAGCCGCGTGGGTGGCGAGCCAGAGCCATGGCGGAAGGTGGACTACCTTCGGCATCCTCGACACGAAAAGCGCTCACTGCTCGCTTCAATAGCGTAGCGCCTGCGGCCTGGCCATCCGTGATCACGAGCGCGAGACCGTCGAGGAGAAGATCGGCCGCGCGCCCGGTTGAGGCAGGGGCACCTTCCCGAACCGCCCTGGCCACCTCCGCGACGCCGACGTCGCCCGACAGACGCCCCACGAACATTGCCCCCGTGAGCGCGTCGAGGTAGGTGTCGCGCGCAAGCTGCGGCGCGAGCGGGGCGAGCTGGGAAGCGGCCGAGAGCAGCAGCGGTGGAGCGTCGCGGCTGTGCCCCAACGAAAACGCGGTCTTCGCACGCACGACATCGACGCTGCGCCCGCTGAAGCTCGTCGAGCGGCCCCGCCTCGGCCTCCGTCAGCACCGAGAGCGCCGCGTCGGGCGCCCCCGCCCGCTGCTTGGCCTGCGCCGCGGCCAGCGCGCGCTCCGCTCGCCGGCCGGGCTCCGGCGTCAGCGCGACCGCGCGTTGCAGGAACGCGGCCGCGGCGCCGAGCCCGGCGCGCGCCTGAGCCCGGCCGGCCGACAGCTCGAGCTCGAGCGGCAACCTCCTCGTCCGGTGCCGAACGCAGCATGCGCCCGGTGCCATGCGCGGCGATCGGGATCGAGCTCGGGATCCGTTGCCTCCGCCAGCGCGCGATGGACATTGCGCCGCTCGCTCGGAGAAGCGGCGTGGTAGATCGCCGAACGAAGGAGCGGATGACGGAACGTGACACGCGTGTCAACGGCGATCAGGTCGGCCTCCTCCGCCGGCGCCGCCGCTTCGATCGGAATACCGAGCTCGGCTGCGGCTCGCCAAAGAAGCACGGGATCGCCAACGGGTTCGGCCGCACCGAGGAGCAGCAGAAGTTGGGTCTCCGCGGGCAGCCGGTCGACCTGGCGGCGAAAGCTCCCCTCCACGCGGCGCATCAGCGGCAACGAAGGAGCGACGGCAAAGCCGCCGGCGAGGCTCGCCGACGAAAGCCCATGGGGCAGCTCGAGCAACGCGAGCGGGTTTCCACGCGCCTCGGCGATGATCCGCCGCCCGACGCGTTCGTCGAGCAGGCCCAGCCCAGACGAGGCCAGCAGCTCGCGTGCATCGACGTCCGAGAGTGGCTGCAGCGCAAGTTCAGGCAGCCGCGTGAGATCGCTCAGCCGGTCCTGGTCGCGCTCTGCGAACAGCACGAGCACCGACTCCGCCTGGAGACGCCGTGCCACGAATGACAGCACGTGCGAGGACGACCGGTCGAGCCATTGGGCGTCGTCGACAAGACAGATGAGCGGCTCGCGTTCTGCCGCGTTCGAGAGAAGTGTCAGTACCGCCAGGCCGACAAGGAACGGATCGGGGCGCGACTCCGAGCTCAGTCCGAAGGCCGTGCGCAGCGCGTCTCGCTGCGGCGGCGGTAGCCGCTCGAGGCCGTCGAGCAGCGGCAGCAAGAGCTGGTGGAGCGCGGCAAACGGAAGCTCCATCTCCGACTCGACGCCAACTGCGCGAACGACCGTGCAGCCTTCGCCCTGGCCCGCGGCGTAGTCGAGAAGAGCCGTCTTTCCCATGCCGGCCTCCCCGCGGAGAACGAGGACGCCGCTCTCTCTCCGGCGCACCGCGCTCAGCAGCTCATCGAGCCGCGCACACTCGACGGCACGGCCACGAAGCACCGGTCCCGAGAGCGGAAGGACGCCGACCAGTCTCGAGCGACTCCGGCTGGATCTTCTGCCCGGGCTCCCGCAGCCTTCCGGGGCGCTTCCGGTCTCGCTACGGATCCGCATCGTGCTCACTGCTTCCTCAAATAAGCCGCCGCCGCGCCAACTCAAGCCCGGAGTGGGAGAATCGAGAACTTCTCCGATCGGGGACCTGTGGCCAGGCAACGACTCAGCGCTTCGCAGGAACGGGATCTGGTGATCGCAGCCGGGCGCGGCGACCCCGATGCATCCCGGAGGCTGGTCGAGGCGTTTCTGCCGGCGATCGGCGAGCTCGCCCGCGGCTTCAAGAACCAGCAGGGTCGAACGCCTGGAGCTCCTCCAGGAAGGCGTTGCCGGCCTGCTCGTTGCTGCGCGTCGCTACGACGGCACGCTGAACACACCGTTCTGGGCCTACGCGTCGTTCTGGGTCCGCAAGGCGATGCAGGAGCTCGTCGCCGAGCTGACACGGCCGGTGGCACTCTCGGATCGCGCCGTCCGCGAGCTCGCGCAGGTCAGAAGGGCCCGCAGCGAGCACCTCCGACTGCACGCTGCGGAACCCAGCACCGACGAGCTCAGCCGTGCGACCGGCCTGACTACGGCGCAGCTGGAGCGCCTCCAGGCGACCGAGCGCACGCCGCGCAGCACGCAGGAAGGGCTGACCGACGGCGACGAAGCCGCGGCGACCCTCGGTGACACGATCGTCGATCCACACGGCTGAGCAGGCCTACCAGCAGGTGCTCGACGCTTTTGAGCTCCGTGACGTGCGCGATCTGACCGAACAGCTCGACGAACGGGAGCGCGCGGTACTCCGGGCCCACTACGGGCTCGGCCAGGACGCCCAGACGCTCAGCGAGATCGGCGCCGGGTTTGGGCTGACGGCCGAGCGCGTCCGGCAGATCGAAGCCGGTGCGCTCGGCAAGCTGCGCGCGGCACTCTCCGAATCCGCCCGCGGCGAAGAAGGTGCGAGTTGAAACCGCGGCCTGCCGGCTTATTAACAGGTAAGGCGGACACGCAGAACGAAGTCTGGATCCATGACCGATGAGCTCTGACCACAGCACTCCGGCACAACGCTCTCGTCTACGAGTCAGAGGACGAGTACCTCGCACGGGCGGTGCCATTCCTGAAAGCCGGCATCGAGGCGGGCGAAGGAGCGGTCGTGGCGCACACGAGGCCCGGGCTCGCGATGATGCGCGAGGCGCTCGGCGCCGACGCCGCGCTCGTGACCTTCGTCGACGTCAGCGGCGCCTACACCCAGCCGGCCCGAACCCTCGCCGCCTACCACAAGGTCTACGTCGAGCAGCTCCGGCAGACCCCGACCCTGCGCGCAGTCGCGGATGTCCAGTTCGGCCCCGATCCCGACGAGTGGGACATCTGGACCGGATATGAGGCGGTGTTCAACCGCTCCTTCGGGCACCTGCCGGCCTGGGTGCTCTGCTCCTACGACGCGAACGGCACGCCGGATCCGGTGATCGAGGGCGTGTGGCAGACGCATCCCGAGGTCGTCGCCGACGACAGCTGGATCCGCAGCGACCACTACGAGGATCCCGACCAGCTCCTGCGCCGCCTCGCGCCGGCGCCCGCCGCGCTCACAGGTCTGCGGCCGATTCCGTCCGGCCGCAGCGTAGAGGAGCTCCGAGAGCAGCTCGCCCACGAGCTCGCGGCCGACGAGATAGGCGAGGCGCAAGCACTCGACCTGCTGCTCGCCGTCACCGAGGTTGCGAACAACGCGATGCAACACGGCGGACGGCATCCAGGAAGTCCGCGTCGGCCGCCTCGAAGGACGATTCGTCTGCGAGGTCGTCGATCGGGGCGACGGCTTCGACGACCCCGCTGCCGGCTATCTCGCACCGCGCGAAGGAGTCGGTGCGGGCCTCTGGATCGCCCGGCAGCTTGCCTGGCGGATCGAGCTCTTCCACTCGCCGCGCGGATTCACCACCCGCATCTGGCTGTAACCCGTCACGCGACCAGGTAGGTCTCGTAGATCACGCCGCCCGGCAGGCGCCCGGCGACGCCGATGAAGACACCCCTGTTCAGCCAGTCGAGCTCCGGCGACGCAGTCTCGATCTGGGTGGAGGTGCGGAAGATGTACTCGCTCGGGTCGACGTCCTCGCCACGGGCGAGACGTGCGAGAACCTCCCCGCTGCCGTGGCGCACGCCCCGTGACTGGACGTAGAGGAGCTCGCCGCCATCGGTCTCGAGCGTGTAGCGGATGTCACCGAGCGCGGTGCCGGCCGGGAGGACGATCTGCCAGTCGGCGCTCGCGCCCGGCAGGAGCTTCCCGTTCAGCTCCGGCCCGGTGAAGGTGCCGCCGGTCAGAGGGACGATGCGCCGGTGCCCCTGGCTCACGTCGCCCAGGTCGAGCGGCTCGCCGAGCATGGCTTCCAGCCGGAAGACAAGGGTCAACCGAGGTTCGGGAAGCCGGCTCATGATGCGACCGGCTTCGGATCGTTCGGATGGGGCGCGAGCGGGGTGATCGTCACCTGCATCCAGTCGGCCAGAGGCAAAGCACGCAGCCGCTCCTCGAGCTCGGCCTCGCTGCCCGCCTCGTAGAGGCCGATCACCCTCGCGTCGCCCGCGGCGACGGCCCGCCTCCAGACGCGGAGGAGGTGGCCTTCGTCCGCAAGCCTCGCCGCGGCGATCGACTCGGCGCGCATGCGCTCCTCGACCTCGCTCTCGGGCGTCCCGTCCGGAACCTCGACCTCGAACTCGACCAGGAACTCCATGCCGACCTCCTTCTTGTACCGGGCAACCGTGTCACGGGCATGCTCGCCTCGTGGGGCGCCGGTCGCGCCCGTTGCAGCCCGGGCGACAACCCCGGCCGTCGGCGACCAGTGGCCGGACCAGGGCTCACACAGGCGCGGTCTCCGCCTCGAGACGCCAGCCTTCGACGCGCTCTCACACACATTCCTAGAGTCGAAGGAGAGGAACACGATGTCGAATCATTTCAGTGCAGCCATGCTCAAGTTCCCAGGTGACGACGCGCGCCTGGACTTGACCGATCTGTTCGTCTTCGCGTCGCCGGAGAGCGCCGGCAAGACGGTGCTGATCTTCGACGTGAATCCGTTCATGACGGGCGCGGATTTCAACCCCGACGCGGTCTACCGCATCAACATCGACAACGACGGAGACACGCAGGCCGACGTGGCGTTCTCGTTCGTCTTCTCCGAGTCGAGCGACGGCGCCCAGACCGGGACCGTCTACTACGCGACGGGGAGCCAGGCTCGGGACCCCGAGCCGGTCGGCGAGGTGCTCATCGAGGGCATGCCGGTCGGCTTCGACCCGGACGCGAAGCCAGTCCAGGCCGGTGAGTGCCGGTTCTTCATCGGCGTCCGCAGCGATCCGTTCTTCGCCGACGGCGAAGGCGCCTTCCATGGCTTCCAGTTCACCGGCGACGACACCTTCGCCGGCAAGAACGTCCTCTCGATGGCGCTGGAGGTGCCCAATGAGCTGCTCGGGTCAGGCCCGGAGATTGCACTCTGGGCAACGTCGAGCGTGCGCCGCGACGGCACGCTCGTCCAGGTCGACCGGTACGGGAACCCGTCGTTCAACCCGTTCTTCGTCGACGAGCTCAAGAACAAGTTCAACGCCGGCGCACCCGGCCGATGACGTGGCGGGCTTCCTCGAGCCCTGGTCGACGCTCCTCGAGAGCCGCGGCTATCCGCCGGCTGTCGCCAGGGAGACGGCCCTCACGGTGCTTCCCGACGTCATGCGCTACAACCGCACCCGGCCGGCGCACTTCCCCAACGGCCGCGTCCTCACCGATGACGTCTACGACATGCGGATGGCGTTCCTGACCTACGGGCAGGTGACCTCGGACGGCGTCGAGCCGCACGACGACTACATGACGGAGTTCCCGTTCCTCGGCCCTCCGAACGCTCAGCCGCAGGGCGAGGAGATCGCAGGCGGTCAGGCCCTGTCCGCCTAGGCGCGACCGACTGAGGAAGGACGGGCGAGATGGCAGCGACAGCGGTTGTGATCAGGCGCAGACGGGGTCTGCGCGGCTTCTGGGCGTCGCTCGATTCGGGGCAGCGGCGAACAGTGCTGATGATGGCAACCGTCGTCGCCGGCCTGCACCTGGTCGGCTTCGGGACCCTCTACCTGCTCGTCGGTCCGGGGCACGACCAGCTCGGGAGCGCAGGAGCATTCACGCTCGGGATCGGTGTGACTGCGTACACGCTCGGGATGCGTCATGCGTTCGATGCCGATCACATCGCGGCGATCGACAACACCACGCGCAAGCTGATGTCCGAAGGCAAGCGCCCGCTGAGCGTGGGGTTCTGGTTCTCGCTCGGCCACTCGACGATCGTGTTCGGGCTCGCGTTCCTGCTCTCGGTCGGGATCAGGTCGCTGGCCGGCCCGGTCGGCAACGACAGCTCCAGCCTGCATCGGGTCACGGGCTCGATCGGCACGCTCGTCTCGGGCACCTTCCTCTACGCGATCGCCGCGATCAACGTCGTCATCCTCGTCGGGATCATCAAGGTCTTCCGCGAGCTGAAGACCGGGAGCTACGACGAGCAGGAACTCGAGAAGCAACTCGAGAGCCGCGGACTGATGAACCGTTTCCTCGGCCGCCTGACCAAGACGGTCACCAAGCCCGAGCAGATGTACCCGATCGGCATCCTCTTCGGCCTTGGCTTCGACACCGCGACCGAGGTCGCGCTGCTCGTGCTCGCGGGCGGCGCAGCCGGCACCAGCCTTCCCTGGTACGCGATCCTCTGCCTCCCGATCCTCTTCGCAGCCGGGATGTCGCTCCTGGACACGATCGACGGGTCGTTCATGAACTTCGCCTACGGCTGGGCCTTCTCCAAGCCGGTCCGCAAGGTCTTCTACAACCTCACGATCACCGCCCTGTCGGTCGTCGTGGCGCTCGTGATCGGCACGATCGAGCTCGGCGGCCTCGTCGCCACACAACTCGGCCTCTCCGGCGCCTTCTGGGCCTGGTTCGAGCACATCGACATCAACCTGCTCGGGTTTGTGATCGTTGCGATGTTCGTCTCTACGTGGGTGATCGCGCTCGCGATCTGGCGGCTCGGAGACATCGAGGAGCGATGGTCGGCGCACCTGGATCGACCAGCGAACGCCGGTTTGTTGTCGCCCACCACGTCTTCTCCGAAAGCCGAAGCGGCAAGATCATGATCGTCTCGCTTCGACACCTCGACACGTTCGCAAAGATTGAGGGTAGTTGGTGTTTCGCCGAGTGGAAGCTGCTCCTCGACTGGAGCGAGACGCAACCGTCGACTCCGGGGACATGACCCCAGACGACGCGGTTTGTCAGCCTCGGCGCTAACCGTCCTCACGGAGGAATGCGCGTGTCGATACCCCCGAGCCCACTGCTCTCCCCCTCGCAACTCGCTGCTCTCGCTGAGATCGGCGAGGAGCGCTCGGCTCCTGTCGGTGAGCTGCTCTACCGGGTCGGCGATCGGACATACCCGTTCATCGCGATCCTCGAGGGCGAGGTCGCGATCATCGACGCCGCAGGGAACGAGTTGATCAGGCACGGCACCTCGGGCTTCCTCGGAGAGCTGAACCTCCTCTCGGGGCAGACGGTCTTCCTCAACGCGCTCGTGACCGAGCCGCTGCGCTACATCGCGGTCGAGCGCGGCGCGCTGCGCTCGCTCCTGAACGAGGACGGCCCGCTCAGCGATCTGCTCCTCTCCACGTTCATCGCCCGGCGGGAGGCGTTGCAGAGCGTGCAGGGGATCGGCCTCGAGATCGTCGGCCCGCACGCCTCGGAGCCGACGATGCGGATGATCGAGTTCGCGCGCGCGAACCGGCTCCCGTACACCTGGCAGGAGCGCAGCCCCGCCCGACGGCGGCGCGTTGCCGCTCGTGCGGCTGCCCGGCGGAGGAGAGCTGCACGGTCCCACCGCCGGCCAGGTGCTGCGCGCGCTCGGGATCGGGCTCGAGCTCGCGCCTCGCGAGGAGGTCGACCTGCTCATCGTCGGCGGCGGCCCGGCGGGGCTCGCGGCCGCGGTCTACGGCGCCTCCGAAGGGCTCGACACGCTGGTCGTCGAGAGCACCGCGCTCGGCGGCCAGGCCGGCTCGTCCCGTCGGATCGAGAACTACCTCGGCTTCCCCGCCGGGATCAGCGGCACCGAGCTCACCAGCCGCGCAGTCACCCAGGCGCGCAAGTTCAACGCGCGCACCGCGACGCCGTACCGCGCCCTCTCCCTCGAACCGGGGAACGGCCGGCATCTCGTCCGCCTCGAGGACGACAGGGAGATCGCCGCGCGCGCCGTCCTGCTCGCGACGGGCGCCCAGTACCGGCGGCTTCCGGTCGACCGCCTCGCCGAGTTCGAGGGACTGACCGTCTTCTACGCCGCCGGGGCTCCCGAGGCCCAGCTCTGCGCCGGCTCGCGCGTCGCGGTCGTCGGCGGCGGCAACTCCGCCGGCCAGGCCGCCGTCTGGCTCGCCCGCGGCGGCGCGCTCGTCACCCTCCTCCACCGCCGCGCCGACCTCCGCGAGACGATGTCCGACTACCTCATCCACGAGCTCGAGCGCTACGGCGTCGCCGTTCGCGACCGAAGCGAGATCGCCGCGCTCCACGGCGAGGACGGGCACCTCGCGGCCGTCACGCTGACGAGCGGCGAGCTCCTTGCCTTACTCGTTCATGTTCCTCTTCCTCGGCGCGCTGCCCTGCACCGAGTGGCTCGACGACACGGTCGGCCGCGACCAAAACGGCTTCATCCTCACCGGCGCGGCAGCGAACACGGACAACCTGCTCGAGACCGACATCCCCGGCGTGTTTGCGGCCGGCGACGTCCGCTCCGGCTCGACCAAGCGCTGCGCCACCGCCGTCGGCGAAGGAGCGATGGCCGTCCAGTTCGTCCACGCCCACCTCGCCCGCACCCCCATCGTCGAACCACCGCGATGAGCAGCGTCGCCTGCGGGCATCTCGACGAGATCGCCGTCCACGTCGCGTCGCACCCGATCATCCGTTCGCTCGAGCCCGGCGAGGACTGAAACCGGAGTTACGCCGTGGAGGCGGCCGGATAACCCGACGAGCAACACGAGCTTCCGGCCCACGTGACCGTCCTCGCTGACGCTCGCCCCTGTCCCCGGTGAACCACGGGACCCGGCAGCAGCATCCCCCGGGGGTCCGACCCGGGTTCCGACGGGCGCGACGGGCGGGCAGGGAGGTCACGCTTTCGCGACGACACAAGAGGAAGGTGAGTGAACATCGTGAGAGAACAACCACACCACGCTGAACCGGAGCGGATAGACGGCGTCATCCTGACGCGGCGCGGAATGCTTGGCCGTCTGGCCGCCGTCCCCGCGCTTTCTGTCCTGTACAGCCTCGAGTCAGCCTCTTCCGCTCTCGCTGCCCCTGCTGCGGTCGCTACAGCTACGCGGCCGGGCGGCGTTCTGAATGCCAGCGACGACCTGGTGCGCGGAGTCGAGCGGCGCTACAACGCCCCGCTGCTGACTCCGGGTACGCGCCTGGTGCTGCCGGCGGGCATCAAGGCCGTAACCGTCCAGGACTACTACCGTCGTCCGCATCTCGCGTCGGTCGAGTCTGCATGGCCACGCGTGACGGCAAGTGACGGCACGACGGTCGACGCGTCGATCGTTCCCGAACCGGGCGCTCCGACTCGTATCGCGATCCTGAGTGGGTTCACCGAGGGCTGGTACGAGGTCATCCATGCGAGCGGGAGGGCCGACCGCGTGAGATGGGATGCCCGAAAGCTCCCGTTCCTGTGGTTCTACGGTGAGTTCGGCGCAACGAGCGAGGCTCCTTACCGCAACCGGTTCTACACGCTCGCTTTGGAGCCGTTCTCCCGTAACCCGTATTCCCTGACTGCCTAAGGAGCGCAATGTCCCACCATTTCGACTATCCAAAGAACGAAACGCTCGATATCACCGACGCGTACTGCTTCGACGGGGCCGGCGACGGCTCCGGCCCGCGCACGGTCCTCGGGATGAACACTTCGCCGACGAATGGCAAGGCATGGGACCCCGCGGGTTACTACGAGCTCAAGATCGACACCAACCGAGACTACGTCGAAGACATCACCTATCGCGCGACCTTCCCGATCGCCTCCGACGGCACCCAGCACGTGCAAGTCGTGGAGCTGACCGGCGCCGACGCCGCTGACCGAACAGCCCGCGGCAGGATCATCACGCCCCCTCACGCCCCCGTCGGAGAGGTCGTCGAATGCAGCCGTGGCATCAAGCTCTTCGCCGGACAGCGCCTCGACCCGTTCGTCAACTTCATTCCCAACCCCGTCGCGACGACCAAGGCGCTGGCGACCGGCACGTTCCCCGACTACAACGCCCTACGTCCGGACAGTGACAGTTTCGGGAACACCACCGTCAGGGCCTACGTACTCGAGCTTCCCGTTGAGGTCACGGGCTCTCACTTGGCCTACTACTGGGCCAACACCGCGTACTTCGACAAGGGCCACAACACCTGGGTCCAGGTCCAGCGTGCCGCACAGCCGAACATGACCACCTTCTTCGACTTCGCCAACGGTTCGGCACACGTCGACTACAACGCCACTGCCCCGAAGGACGACCTCGCGGGCAGACCGCCGGCCCACCCCGCAACCCGGCCCGCTTCCGGAGTCTGGGGACAAGTGAGGGACAACATCGCAGCGGTCGTCAAGGCCGGCGGGACATACAGCAACTCCCACCACCACTTCCCCACCGCGCCGGAATACGGTGCGTGGGCGGCAGACAAGCTGCTCCCCGATGTCCTCCGGTTCACACCCGGCCACGTCGCCAACTGGGACCCCTGGCATGACGCCCAGAACGGCAAAGGCTTGACCGAGGATATCGCGTCCAACATCATCAAGATGATGGTGAACGAGGACTTCTCCTCCGGACTCCGGCCCGAGCCGGTCCTCGACCATTTCCCCTACCTCTCCCCGCCGCAGGCCCATCATTGACCTGCCTGCCACCAAGGAGAAGATCGTCAAGAGCAGCTACTGAACCCGGGGTCTGGAAGTCCAGCTCATCCCGGTGTCTGACTGAGGTTGCCGTGGCCCCGGTTCCGTCGGGTCAGCCCGTCCTCGATGCCTTCGAGGGCGGGCTGACAACGCACGAGGCCACGCATTCGTTCTCGGTCGGCCGGGGCCCTACCGGGTCGCGGCCGCGAATGACGGCTGTGAGCGAATCACGACGTTCTACACCAACCCTGGGCGGATAGACATGTGCAGTTTCGCGACGGTCCAGACAGCGCGCGAGGGCAGTGCCGAGGGGCGGGCGTGCAGCTGGGTTCCTGTCATCGACCGGACGGTCTACTTCGACGATTCGGTCCACGCTTCTGTCCGAGCACACACTCAACTTTGACTTCGCCGAACCCGGATACGGCCGTTCGGTGCGGGGCGCAGTCGAGCTGACCGCGGCCTCGGCCCGCGCCCTCGTCGCGGCGATCGAGGCCGCTCTGGAGTCGGCCCAGTGGGCACAATCTGACGATCGCGACCGCCCCACCGTGGACGGGTCGCGCCTGGCCATTGCTTGAGGAGAGGAGAGGGGACGTTGGCGGAGATCGGTAGCAAGGTCGAGCCGTTTCGGCTTGTACGGGCGGTGGGCGAGGTCGTGACATCGGACGAGCTCATTGTCGAGGGGCCGCTCGTCGTGCATTTCTTCCCGTTTGCGTTCACCGGGAGTATGGCGGCGGAAACCGGCTGCGAAGCGCAGGTCTGCGGCTTCGGCGCGCGGCTCGAGGAGTTCGAGGCACTCGGCGTGCGCCTCGTCGCGGTCAGCCACGACTCCCCGCAGGTGCTCGCCGCATGGCGTGAGCAGCTCGGCCAGCGTTACGAGTTCCTCTCAGATTGGGAGTGGCAGGCAGCGAGAGCCCTCGGGGTACTGATGGAAGAGGGGCTCGAGACGTTCCGTCCTCTCAACACACGCGGAGCGTTCCTGATCGACGGCGATGGGACGCTCCGCTACTCGCCTCGTCGCCGAGGTCATCAGCCAGCTTCCGCCCGTGGCCGACCTGTGTTCGAGGCGGCACAAAAGCTCGCAGCCGAGCGCTGAGTACATCCTCGAGCACCGCAAGATCGCCCTCGACCCGGCGTTGGATGGATGCTCCCACGAGGCGGGGGGCGATCCCCTGAGACCGACGTCGCTTGTAAGACGCCTACGCACGATCTGCGAACCGCGTCGGCCACTGGCCTCTCGTCCATCACGGAACCTTCGGCCTGCGTTAGCACCGCGACCGTCGAAGCGCCCGAAACGGAGCCGTGTTGCTCGCCTGATGAAACCTTGCTGTTAGCACGGCCACCCGACCGTCTTCTATATAGAAAACAGAACATGCTGTTTTGCAGGTATTTTGATGGGCGGTACTGGGCTCGAACCAGTGACCCCCAGCTTGTCGAGCTGGTGCTCTCCCAACTGAGCTAACCGCCCTTGCGGACTCACTCTAGCGGAGGCAGTGCACCGTTCTGGACGGCCTCGACTCTTAGGATTCCCTCAGGTCGGACTCAGGACGCTTTCACGAACAGCTGGTTTCCTTCGCAAATGGAGACAACAAGCATCAATCTCGGCCTCTGGCGGCTGCCGCTGGCGTTCGGGGCGTCGGTGAGCCTCGCCCTGGCCCTCACGTCGATCGGGGCTTCGCTGTGGCTCGGGGTCTGCGTGGGCGCGCTTGCCGGGCTTCGCCTTGCCTCGCCGCTCTTGCATCCGCGCCGCCACGACTGATCGACCGGCCTCGAGCGCGGCGGCGGTTATGGTGCGGCGGCCAGATCGAGCGGAGGTGTGAGATGTCGATCGTCGTGATCAACGCAGTGACCGTGGCCGAGGAGGGGCGGGCCGACTTCGAGGAGCGGTTCGCGGCGCGCGCCGGCACGGTGTCGCAGGCGCCCGGGTTCGAGGCGTTCGAGCTGCTGCGGCCCGCGGAGGACGGCCGCTACCTCGTCTACACGCGTTGGGCATCCGAGGACGACTTCAGGTCGTGGATGAAGTCGCAGCAGTTCTCGGCCGCCCATGCGCAGCACGCCGAGCGCGGGCCCCTGAACGCCGAGAGCGAGGTCTGGCGGTTCGAGGTGCTCGAGTCGGAGTACGGCCCGGGCCAACAGCTCGCGCCCGCTCGATAGACATGTTGCTTGACTGACAAGCTACTTGACTAATGGCGTACCGCGAGCTACGCTCGCCCCGTGAGCGTGCCCGGACAGGCCGACGAGATCGTCATCCCTGCACTGCTTCGCGCTGCACGTGGCGCGTACGGTCACGCCGTGCGGGCCCGGATGGTAGAGGACGGCTTCGACGACATGCCCCGCAACGGGCCATACGTCCTTGGCGGCATGACGAACCGCGGCGGTACCGCCGGAGGCCTCGTCCGGCAGCTCGGGGTGACCAAGCAGGCGGCGAGCCAGCTCATCGACACGCTCGTCATTCGCGGGTACCTCGAACGTCGCGTGAATCCGGATGACCGGCGCCGGTTGACGGTCGAGCTGACCGATCGCGGGCGCGCAGCCGGATCGGCCGTGCGCGAGGCGGTGGAGGCCGTCGATGACGAGCTCGCCGAGCTCATCTCCGCCCGCGAGCTTGCGGGCCTGCACGCCGGGCTTGTCGCGCTGACCGAGATCCGAGAGCGGATGGAGGCCGCGGACTGACCGCGGCGGCAGCGACGCCGCCGTACCCTCGACCAGGCCTTCAGGCCTTCTCGAGCCCGGCGTACTCGAGCATCAGACGCTTCTCCGAGCCGTCCTCGAAGTGCACCGTCACGACGCCGTCGGCCTCGATCTTCGTGACGATCCCTGCACCGAGGGTCGCGTGTCGCACCGAGTCGCCGGTCGACACCGGCTGCACCGCGGGTCGCGGAGTCGCCTCGCGCCGCGGGACCGGAACGCCGTAGCCGGACCATGACGTCGGGCGGAGCCGCTCGCGCTCGACGCCTTCCCCGGGCAGCTCGTCGAGGAAGCGCGACGGCAGGTTCGCGTCGCTGCGGCCGTACAGCGAGCGGCGCGCGGCATGCAGCATCGTCAGGCGCTCCTTGGCGCGGGTCATGCCGACGTAACAGAGCCTCCGCTCCTCCTCGAGCGAGTTCTCCTCGATCGAGCGCGAGTGCGGGAAGATCCCCTCCTCCATCCCGAGCATGAACACGGCGCGGAACTCGAGCCCCTTGGCGTTGTGGAGCGTCATCAGCGTCACCTGGCCGCCGTTCTCCTCGTTCCGCAGCGCGTCCTGATCGGAGTAGAGCGAGATCTCCTGCAGGAACGCCGACAGCGACGGCTCGGTCGCCGACTCCTCGTACTCGCGCGCCGACGCCGACGAGCTCCTCCAGGTTCTCGATCTTCCCCTCGGCCTCCCACTTCGGCAGAGTCGAGAGCAGGAACCCCGGGTAGTCGGTGCGCTCGACGACCAGCTCGAGCAGCCCGGCGATCGACAGCTCCTGCGCCTGGGCCATCAGCGACTGCAGCATCGAGCGCCAGGCCTGCACCGACCTGAGCGACGCCGTCGCGAGCCCCGCGTCCTCGGCCCGTCCGACCGCCTCCCAGAGCGAGATCTCCTCGCCGTCGGCGAGCGCCTGCAGGCGCGTGAGCGACGTGTCCCCCACCCCGCGCCTCGGCCGGTTTGCGATCCGCGACAGGGAAACGCCGTCGAAGGGGTTGTCGATCGACTGCAGGTAGGCGATCGCGTCCTTGATCTCCGCCCGCTCGTAGAACCGCGGCCCGCCGATCACCTGATAGGCGACCCCCTGCCGGACGAAGACGTCCTCGAGCACGCGGCTCTGCGCGTTCGTACGGTAGACGACCGCGATCTCGCCGAGGCTCGTCCCGTACTCGACGAGCCCGGCGACCTCCGCGGCCACAAAACGGGCCTCGGCGTGCTCGTCCTCGGTCTCGACGACGCGAACCGGCTCGCCCTCGCCGAGCTCCGACCAGAGATGCTTCTCCTTGCGCTCGCGGTTCTGCTCGATCACCGCGTTCGAGGCGTTGAGGATCGCGTTCGTCGAGCGGTAGTTCTGCTCGAGCGGGATGACCCGGGTTCCCCTGAAGTCGCGCTCGAACTCGAGGATGTTGCGGATGTCGGCGCCTCTGAAGCCATAGATGCTCTGGTCCGGATCACCTACCACCATCAGGTTTTGATGAATACCGGAGAGCAGCTGCAACAGCACGTACTGCGCGTGGTTCGTGTCCTGGTACTCGTCGACGAGGACGTAGCGGAACGCCTTGGCCCAGCGCTCGCGGGCCTCCGGGAAGCGCTGGAGCACCTCCACGGTCAGCATGAGCATGTCGTCGAAGTCGACGGCGTTGAGGTTGAACAGCTTGCGCTGGTAGAGGCCGTACACGTCGGCGACGGTCTGGTCGTAGAAGCTGCTGACGCGGGCGGCGTACTCGTCGGGGCCGATGAGCTGGTTCTTCGCGTTCGAGATCTGCGTGTGGATGCCGCGCGGTGTGAAGCGCTTGGGATCGCGCTCGAGCTCCTCGAGGCACGTGCGCACGAGGCGGACCTGATCGGACTGGTCGTAGATCGTGAAGTTCGGCTTGTAGCCGAGCCGCTCGGCCTCGCGGCGGAGGATCCGGCCGCAGGCGGCATGGAAGGTGAGAATCCAGATCGCGCGCGCACGCGGCCCGACAGCCGCCTCGATCCGCGAGCGCATCTCGGCCGCGGCCTTGTTCGTGAACGTGATCGCGAGGATCTCGTTCGGCTGCACGCCGACCTCGCCGAGCAGGTAGGCGACCCGGTGGGTGAGGACGCGCGTCTTGCCCGAGCCCGCGCCCGCGACCACGAGCAGCGGGCCCTCGGTGGTCGTCACCGCCTCCCGCTGCGCGTCGTTCAGGTCGGCGAGGTACGACTCGGACGTGGTCAGCGGCGGCATCCGTCCCAGGCTAGCGACCGGCCGGGATGTGGAGCACCGGGCGGATAACCGTACTCGCGACCGGCAGGCGACCTGGCAGAGTTGGCCCTGTGCAGGGATCGCCCGGAATCGAGCTCGCGGGGCTCACGAAGTCCTACGGCGAGGTGCGCGCGGTGCGCGGGATCGACGTCACGGTGGATCCCGGCGAGACCGTGGCGCTGCTCGGCCCGAACGGGGCGGGCAAGTCGACGACGATCGACATGCTGCTCGGACTACTCGACCCCGACGCCGGCTCGGTGTCGGTGTTCGGGTCGGAGCCGCGGGCGGCGGTCGACCGGGGCGCGGTCGGGGCGATGCTGCAGACCGGCGCTCTGCTCCGCGACCTGAAGGCGCGCGAGCTCGTGATGATGATGGCATCCCTCTATCCGTCGCCGCTTCCAATCGACGAGGTGCTCGACCTGACCGGCATCACCTCGTTCGCCGACCAGCCGCACCCAGAAGCTCTCCGGCGGACAGACCCAGCGAGTCCGCTTCGCGGTGGCACTCGTCTCGAACCCCGATCTCCTCGTCCTCGACGAGCCGACCGCGGCCATGGACGTCGAGGGTCGCCACGCGTTCTGGGCGACGATGCGCGAGTTCGCCGCCGGCGGCAAGACGGTGGTCTTCGCCACGCACTACCTCGAAGAGGCCGACGCGTACGCCGACCGCGTCGTGCTCATGGCGCACGGGGTGATCGTCGCCGACGGGCCGCCGAACGAGATCAAGGCGATGGTCGGCACGCGCACGATCCGCGCCACGCTCCCCGACGTGCCGCTCGAGGCCCTCGACCGGCTCCCCGGCGTCACGGCCGCCGAGCGACGCGGTGGGGCGGTCGTGCTCGCCTGCAGCGACTCCGACGAGGCGATCCGTGCGCTCCTCGAGGCCTATCCCGCCGCCAAGGACATCGAGATCAGCAGCGCCGGCCTCGAGGCGGCGTTCCTCCAGCTCACCGGCGACGCGAACGGCGCCTCGTGAACCGGGCCTACCTGCACTTCGAGATCCTGCGCACGTTCCGCAACCGCCGGCTGTTCTTCTTCTCGCTCGGGTTCCCGCTGATCCTGTACTACCTGATCGCCGGCCCGAACAGGAACGACGGCAACCTGAGCAAGACCGGTCTCTCCGCGCCGCTCTACTTCATGGTCGGGCTGGCCGCCTTCGGGGCCATGAACGCCATGCTCTCGTCGGGCGCGCGCATAGCCGGCGAGCGCGCGGTCGGCTGGAACCGCCAGCTCCGGATCACGCCGCTCTCGACGCGGACCTATTTCCGCGCGAAGGTCCTCACCGGCTACCTGATGGCCGGAGTGACGCTCGTTGCCCTCTATCTCGCCGGCATCTCGCTCGGGGTCAGCCTCACCGGCAACGAGTGGGCACGGATGACGGGCCTCATCATCGTCGGCCTGCTGCCGTTCGCGGCACTCGGAATCGTGCTGGGCCACCTGCTCACACCCGACTCGATCGGCCCCGCGATGGGCGGCGTGACCGCGATGTTCGCGCTGCTCGGCGGCACGTGGTTCCCGATCTCCGGCTCGGTGATGACGAAGATCGGCGAGGCGCTTCCGTCGTACTGGCTCGTCCAGGCGGCCCATGTCGCGCTCGGCGGCAAGGGTTGGACGACGACCGGCTGGGTCGTCATCGTCATCTGGACTGTCGGCGCGACCCTCACGGCGCGCTGGGCCTACCGGCGCGACACGAAGCGCGTCTAGACCGAGGCGACCGCGGCGAGCTCGGGCTCGATCCAGGCGACCGCCTGGGCGAGCGCCCTCGCGTCGGCCGACTTGAGCACGACCTCCACCTCGGGGCCGTCGGGCAGGAAGCGCGGGTACGAGCCGATCGAGACGTTCGGCCAGCGAACGGTCGCGCTCGTCAGCAGGTGCACGACGTCGCTCTCTCGTGTCCGGAACGCACGCCGCCACGAGGCGATCGGCTGCTCGCCCCGGAAGTCCCCGGCGTAGGCGTCGAACATCGCCTCCATCTCGGCCGGCAGGCCGGGCAGTGCCCAGACGTTCGCGATCACGAACCCGGGCGCCCCGCCCGCGGGGTTCCGGAGCGGACGGCTTCCCGCCGGAAGCTGCGCCCAGCGCGCCGCGTAGTCCGGGTGGCGGGAGAAGCGCCGGCGGAGCTCGGCGGCGAGCTCGGGTACCTCGACCTGGGTGACTCCGAACGCCGCCGAGAGCGCCTCGCGCGTGAGGTCGTCCGGCGTGCCGCCGAGACCCCGGTCACGATCAGGTAGTCGACACGCTCCCGCTCGCGGTTGACGAAATCGGCCACCGCCTCGATCTCGTCAGGCACGCTCGCCGCGATCACGACGCGTACGCCGAGCGACTCGAGCCGTTGCGAGAGCCAGGCCGCGTTCGTGTTGACCACGTCGCCCGAGACGACCTCGTTCCCGATCGTGAGCAGCGCCGCTCGCATCCTCTGAGTATGACGCCGTGGAATCGGAAAGGACCGCGTTCCGTCGCGTTCGCTATCCTCGCCTCGCCGGGCACATATCCCCGGCCGGTAGAGGCGCAGCGAAGCCGGTGCGAACCCGGCGCTGTCCCGCAACTGCGATGCCCTTGCGCTCCACGGCCAGGGACGAGCCAGGTCGCCTGCTCTCCGCCGACGAACTCAGCCCTCGGAGGAAGGGCGGTTCGCGCGGCGCCGCCGCCGAGCCACCTCCCTTCGCTTCACGCGGAGGTTTTCATGTTCAGATTCAGGTACGCCGCGGCTCTCGCCCTGGCAGCGCTCGCCCTTGCGGCACCCGGCCGCCGCCCGCCACTCGGCGATCCCGACGCGGATCGTCTCCCTCTCCCCGACCGCGACCGAGGATCTGTTCGCGATCGGCGCCGGCAAGCAAGTGGTGGCGGTCGACAACCAGTCGAACTACCCGGCCGACGCACCGATGACGAAGCTGTCGGGCTACACGCCGAACGCCGAGGCGATCGCCGCCTACAGGCCGGACCTCGTCGTGATCTCGGCGGACTCGAACGGGCTCGTCGACGCCCTCGGGAAGCTGTCGATTCCGGTGCTCCTCGATCCCCCGGCGACGGGACTGGCCGGGGCCTACGCCCAGATCAGGCAGCTCGGGAAGGCGACCGGCCACGCTCGCCGGCGCCGCCGCCGTCGTCGCGCGGATGAAGCGCGGGATCGCACACGCGGTCGCGTCGATGCCGAAGGGCTCGCCGCTCAGCTTCTACGAGGAGCTCAGCCCCGACTACTACTCGGCGACCTCGAAGACCTTCGGCGGCCAGGTGCTGAAGCTCCTCGGCCTCAAGGACATCGCCGACGCGGCCGGCAAGAGCCGGCTCGGGCTATCCGAAGCTCTCGGCCGAGTACATCGTCGCGGCGAGCCCCGACCTGATCGTGCTCGCCGATACGAAGTGCTGCGGCCAGACAGCCGCCAAGGTGGCAGCCCGGCCGGGCTGGAGCACGATTCGCCGCCGTCCGCAACGGGGGTGTCGTCCCGGTGAGCGACGACATCGCCTCGCGCTGGGGCCCGCGGATCGTCGACTTCCTGAACGCGGTCGCGGCCAGGGCCCGGGCGGTGGAAGCGGCAGCGAAGTGATCACGGGATACGTCGAGAGCGGCTGGAAGGGGCGCAGCGGTGCGCGCCCCCTCCAGCGCTGCGAGCCCTTCTCCCCTACGCCTGCGGCGCCGCCTTCCTGCTCGGAAGCATGCTGATCGGGCTCGCGGTCGGGCCCGTGCATGTCGGGGTCTACGCCACCGCCGTCTCCGCGGTGGCCCACCTTCCCTTCGTGCACGTCCACTCGAGCCTCTCGCCGGCCGACGACGCGATCCTCTGGCAGCTCCGCGCGCCCCGGGTCGTCCTCGGGGTGCTCGTCGGCGGGATGCTCGCGCTCGCGGGCGCCTCCTACCAGGGCGTGTTCCGGAACCCGCTCGCCGACCCGTACCTGCTCGGGATCGCCGCCGGCGCCGGGCTCGGGGCGACGATCGCGATCGTCTACGGACAGGGCGCGGTCTCCTCGTACGACCTGATCCCGCTCGTCGCGTTCGTCGGCGGCGCGCTCGCGGTGGCGGCCACCTACGCCCTGGGCCGCTCGGCCGGCGCGGGTCGAACGGCGACCACGCTGATCCTCGCGGGTGTGACGGTGATGAGCTTCCTCACCGCGATCCAGACGTTCGTGCAGCAGCAGCACTCCCAGTCGCTCCAGGAGGTGTACAGCTGGATCCTCGGGCGCCTCGACGTCGCCGGCTGGCACGACGTCGCACTCGTCGCGCCGTACATCGCGGTCAGCGTGATCGTCATCTGCCTGTACCGGCGCGTGCTCGACGTGCTGAGCGTCGGCGACGAGGAGGCCTCGGCCCTCGGGATCGACGTTCGCCGCGCCCGCCTCGCGATCGTCATCTTCGCCACCGTGGGCACTGCAGCCGCGGTCGCCGTCAGCGGCCTGATCGCCTTCGTCGGGATCATCGTCCCCCATGCGATCCGGCTCACGGTCGGGACGAGCTACCGGCTGATCGTGCCGCTCTCGGTGCTGTTCGGCGGCGGCTTCCTGGTGCTCGCGGACGTGGTCGCGCGCACGGTGGTGTCGCCGGCAGAGCTGCCGATCGGCGTCGTGACCGCGTTCTGCGGAGCCCCGTTCTTCGCGATCGTGCTCAGGACGAGCCGGAGCTTCTCGTGACCGCGATCGCCCTCGGCTCCGTGTCGGTGTCGCTCGGCGGCGTCTCGATCGTCGAGGGTGTCAGCGCCTCGGTCGAGCAGGGCGAGTGGCTGACGCTGATCGGGCCGAACGGCGCCGGCAAGAGCACCCTCCTGCGCGCGATCGCGCAGCTCGTGCCGTTCGAGGGCACGGTCCGGCTCGACGGCGTGGATGCGCGCGCACTCGGCGCGCAAGGAGCTCGCCCGCAGGATCGCCTTCGTCCCGCAGTCGCCGCTCCTGCCGCCGGAGATGCGCGTACGCGACTACGTCCTGCTCGGCCGGACTCCTCACATCCCGACCTTCTCGACCGAGCGTCGCAGCGACCACGAGGCGGCCGACCGCGCTCTTCGCCGGCTCGAGCTGCTCGAGTTCGCCGCGCGGCCGCTGAGGACGCTGAGCGGCGGGGAGCAGCAGCGCACCGTGCTCGCACGCGCCCTCGCGCAGGAGGCGCAGGTGCTGCTCCTCGACGAGCCGACCGCTGCGCTCGATCTCGGCCGGCAGCAGCAGGTGCTCGAGCTCGTCGCGGAGCTGCGACTCCACGGACGCCTGACGGTCGTCTCGGCGATGCACGAGCTGACGCTCGCGGCGCAGTACGCCGACCGGCTTGCGCTCATCTCGGGCGGCCGGCTCGTGGCGACCGGGCTGCCGCGCGAGATCGCCACCCAGGCGCTGATCGCCGAGCACTACAACGCGCGCGTCGAGGTGATCGGCGACGGCAACGATCCGATCGCCGTCATCCCGGTGCGCCGGCGGCCGGGATAACCGGTGCCCGCGCTGATGGTGCAAGGAGTCTCGAGCTGGGCCGGAAAGAGCCTCGTCACGACCGCGCTCATCCGCCTGCTCGCCCGGCGCGGGATCCGGGTCGCGCCGTTCAAGGGACAGAACATGTCGAACAATGCCCGCGTCGTCACGGGCGGCGAGATCGGAGTGGCCCAGTACCTCCAGGCGCTCGCGGCCGGCGTCGAGCCCGACGTCCGGATGAACCCGGTGCTGGTGAAGCCCGAGGGCGAGCGCCGCAGCCAGGTCGTCGTCGACGGGAAGCCCGACCTGGAGCTGAGCGCCCGCTCGTGGCGGGAGCGCGGCCCGGCGCTCTGGCCGCCGATCGAGACCGCCCTGCGCTCTCTCCTCGCCGAGTACGACCTGGTCGTGATCGAGGGCGCGGGAAGCCCGGCCGAGATCAACCTGCGCAGCACCGACCTCGCGAACATGCGGGTCGCGCACGCGGCGCGGGCGCCCGTGCTGCTCGTCGCCGACATCGACCGCGGCGGCGCGTTTGCCCACCTCTACGGGACGTGGTCGCTGCTCGACGCCCGCGACCGGCAGACGATCCGGGCCTTCGTGCTGAACAAGTTCCGCGGCGATCCGTCGCTGCTCCCGCCCGCACCGGCCGAGCTGGAGCGGCTGACGGGCATCCCGGTCGCGGGTGTGCTGCCCTGGCTCGTGCACGGGCTCCCCGACGAGGACGGTGCAGCCCAGCGGTCGCGAGCCGGCTCAGCCGGGCCGCGGGTGGGAGTCGTCCGCTATCCGACCGCCTCGAACCTCGACGAGCTGCGGGCCGCCGAGCAGGTGGCCGAGATCCGGTTCGTCGACTCCCCGCACGGGCTCGCGGGAGTCGACCTCGTCGTGCTTCCCGGTTCCAAGCACGTCGCCGCCGACCTCGCCTGGCTACGGCAAACCGGCATCGCAGAGGCGATCGAGCGGCTCGCCGCCGCAGGTACCCGGATCATCGGCATCTGCGGCGGGCTCCAGATGCTCGGCGAGCGAGCTGACAGACCCTGCCGGCGTCGACGGCGCCGCGCGAGGGCTCGGCCTGCTCCCGGTTCGCACCGAGTTCGCCGCCACGAAGGTCACGCGCCGGATCACCGCCCGCTTCACGGCACTCCGGGAGCCGTGGGCGCAGCTCTCGGGTCTCGAGTTCGCCGGCTGGGAGATCCGGCACGGGCGCTCGGTCGGCTCGAGCACGGCGTCGCCTGCGCTCGTGGACGACCTCGGGTTCGTCAGCGGGAGCGTGCTCGGGATCTCCGTCCACGGCCTGTTCGAGAGCGCGGCCGCGAGCGGAGCGCTCCTCGGAGCTGCGCCTCCGGCAAACCCTCGACGACGTGTTCGACGGGCTCGCCGACATGGTCGAAGAACATCTCGACACCGACCTGCTCGTCGCGCTCGCGGGTGTCGCGTGAGCCCGCGCGACCCCGGCGCTCCGCCGCGCGAGCGGCCGCCGCGGCCGCCGGGACGCCGGCAGCGCTCGCTGGTCATCGTCAACACCGGCGACGGCAAGGGCAAGTCGACCGCTGCGTTCGGCGTCGTGATGAGAGCCGTCGCGCGCGGCTGGCGTGTCTGCGTGATCCAGTTCATCAAGTCCGGCAAGTGGAAGGTCGGCGAGGAGGCGGTCGGCCGGCAGCTGGAGGTCGACTGGCTGAAGGGCGGCGACGGCTTCACCTGGGACTCTCCCGATCTCGACGAGTCGCGCGGCCGGGCGGCCGCCGCCTGGCAGCTTGCGGCGGAGGCGATCTCGAGCGGGCGCTACGACCTGGTCGTCCTCGACGAGGTCACCTATCCGCTCAACTGGGGCTGGATCGACGAGGGCGAGGCGATCGCGGCGATCCGAGCGCGGCCCGAGCACGTCAACATCGTCGCGACCGGACGAGACGCCCCGGCGGCGCTCGTCGAGATCGCCGACACCGTGACCGAGATGGTGAAGGTGAAGCACGCCTACGACCGCGGGATCGGCGCCCGCCGGGGGCTCGACTTCTGAACCGTTCCGGACGGTGGGAGCCGCCGATCGTGCTCGTCGGCGGAGCCGCCCTCGACGCGCTCCTCGGCGACCCTGCCCGCTGTCATCCGGTCGCCGTCTTCGGGTGGCTCGCCGGCGGCCTCGAACGTCTCCTCTGGCGACCGAGCAGGCCGGCCGGGACGGTCTTCTGCGCGGCGCTCACCGCCGGATCGGCCGCCGGCGTCTCGGCGGCCCTGAGCCTGCTCGGGAGCAGGCCGGCGCTGCGCATGGCCCTCGGCGCGGCGACCGTGTGGACGGCCCTCGGCGGACGATCGCTGCGCCGCGAGGCCCTCCGTCTCGGAGCCCTGCTCGAGCAGGGCGACATCGAGGGCGCCCGGCTTCGCGCACCGGCGCTCGTCGGCCGCGACCCGAGCGACCTCGACGCCGGCGAGCTCGCCCGCGCGACGGTCGAGTCGGTGGCCGAGAACACGGCGGATGCGATCGTCGCGTCGCTGCTCTGGTTCGCGCTCGGCGGAGCTCCCGCGACCGCGGCGCACCGGGCGGTCAACACGCTCGACGCGATGGTCGGTCACCGGAGTGCCCGCCATGCCGAGTTCGGCTGGGCCTCGGCCCGGCTCGACGACGCCGCCAACTGGCTTCCGGCGAGGCTCGCCGCTCTCCTCACGGTCCTGGCCGCCCCCGTCGTCGACGGCTCACCTGGTGAAGCCTGGCGCGTCCTCCGGCGCGACGGCCACGCACATCCGAGCCCCAATGCGGGCCGGGCCGAAGCTGCCTTCGCCGGCGCGCTCGGGGTCGGGCTCGGAGGCACGAACCGCTACGACGACCGGATCGAGCACAGAGCACCTCTCGGCGACGGGCGTCCGCCCACAGTCGGACGACATCGTCCGGGCGGTCAGGCTGTCGCTCGCCGTCCAGTGGGCCGCCGTCGCCGTCTGCGCGCTCCTCGCCGCGAGGCGCCGGCCTTGAACGTCCGCGTCCACGGCGACCGGCTCGTCGCGCCGGGCTCGCTCGACTTCGCCGTGAACGTCTGGCCGGGTCGCCGCCCGGCTCACCTCCGCCGCGCGCTGCAGCACGCCGTCGCCTCTGCGGCCTACCCCGACAGCGCGCTGCGTGCGAGGCCGCCGCCGCCCGCCACGGCCGGCGGGCCGAGGAGATCCTGCCCCTGAACGGCGCCTGCGAGGCGTTCTGGCTGCTCGCCACGGCTCTCAGGCCGCCGCGCGCGGCGACCGTGCATCCGGGCTTCAGCGAGGCGGAAGCTGCGCTGCGAGCCGCCGGCTCCGCCGTCGTGCGCGTCTTCCGCGACCCCCGGAGCTGGCAGCTCGACCCGGACGCCGTCCCCGACGACGCCGACCTCGTCGTCGTCGGCAATCCGGAGAATCCGAGTGGACGCCTCGAGACGGCCGAGCTGCTCTGCCGCCTCCGGCATGCCGGCCGGCTCGTCGTCGTCGACGAATCGTTCATCGAGTTCGTTCCCGGCGAGGAGCAGAGCCTTGCCGGGGAGCCCGGGATCGTGGTCATCCGGAGCCTGACCAAGCTCTGGTCGCTGGCCGGGATCCGCGTCGGCTACCTGATCGGGCCTGCGGCGCTCGTCGCCCGCCTCGAGGCCCACCGCCAGCCCTGGAGCGTGAGCGCGCCCGCCTGCGCGGCGATCGTCGCGTGCTGCGGCGACCCCGACACCCCGGCCCTGATCGCGCGGGAGGTGGCTCGTGAGCGCGGGCTTCTCGAGGCGGGCCTCGCGAAGCTGCCGTTCGTCGAGCAGGTCTGGCCCGGAGCTGCGAACTTCCTCCTGATGAAGGTCGCCGACGGCCCCACGTCCTGGCCGGGCTCCGCGCCCGAGGGATCTCGGTCCGCCCCGCCGGGTCGTTCCCCGGCCTCGACGACGACCACCTCCGCGTGGCCGTGCGGCGCCGCGCCGACAACAGGCGGCTCCTCGCAACGCTCTCGGAGCTCGGGCGATGACGCTCACCCTCCTGCTCGGCGGCGCCCGGAGCGGCAAGTCGTCGCTCGCGGTCGAGCTGGCGCGCGCCGCGGGCGCGCCCCGTCGTCTTCGTCGCGACCGGCGAGGCCGGCGACGAGGAGATGGCCGACCGGATCGCCCGTCATCGCTCCGAGCGGCCGCCGGGCTGGACGACGGTCGAGGAGCCGGTCGCGCTCGCCGAGGCCCTCGCGCGGGTGCCGCGAGGACGCCTGCCTCGTCGTCGACTGCCTCTCGCTCTGGGTCGCGAACGTGCTCGAGCGGGCGCCCGCCGAGATCGAGGCGGAGGCGGAGGCTGCCGCCTCGGGCGCCGCCACTCGCGCCGGGCTCGACGATCGCCGTCTCGAACGAGGTCGGGCTCGGGCTTCGTGCCCGCGACCCCGCTCGGCCGCGCCTACCGCGACGTTCTCGGCCGGGTCAACGCGATCTGGGCGCGCGGCCGCGGCCGAGGCGTTCCTGGTCGTCGCGGGCCGCGCCCTGCGGCTCGAGGAGCTCCGCCGTGCCTGAACGCGGCGAGCTCGCTGCGCTGCTGGCGCGGATCGCCCCGCCGGACGAGAGCGCCCGGAAGGAATGTCAGCGCAAGCTCGACCTGCAAGACCAAGCCGCGCGGGAGCCTCGGACGGCTCGAGCAGCTCGCCGCCCAGCTCGCGGCCCTCACCGGGCAGCCGGTCCCGCCGACACCGGCGGCGGCGATCGTCGTCGCCGCCGCCGACCACGGCGTCGCAGCCGAGGGCGTGAGCGCCTACCCGAGCGAGGTGACCGCGCAGATGGTGGCGAACTTCGCCGCCGGCGGCGCCGCGATCAACGTGCTCGCGCGCGAGGCCGGGGCGCGGCTCGTCGTCGTCGACGCCGGCGTCGCCGTGCCCGTCGCCGTGCCGGGCGTTCGCCCGCTCCGCTTCGGGGCGGGAACGGCGAACATGGCCACGGGACCGGCGATGACCGAGGCAACCGCGGTCGAGGCCCTGCTCGCGGGTGCGCGACTCAGCCGCGAGCTCGCCGACGGTGGAATCGGCCTGGTCGGGATCGGCGAGATGGGGATCGGCAACTCCACCTCGGCGGCAGCCCTGTCGGCCGCGGTGCTCGGCGTCGACCCGGCGGCGGTCGCGGGACCGGGAACCGGGCTCGACCCGGCCGGAGTCGAGCACAAGGCCGCGGTGGTGCGCCGCGCGCTCGCCGCCAACCCGCAGGCCGCGAGCGGCCCGCTCGCGGCCCTCGCGGCGCTCGGCGGGTTCGAGATCGCGCTGCTCACCGGTGTCGTGCTCGGCTGTGCCGCCGAGCGGGTGGCGGTGGTCCTCGACGGCTTCATCACCGGCGCAGCGGCGCTGATCGCCGCGCGCCTTGCGCCGGACGCGACCGCGGCGATGATCGCGGCACATCGCTCCCCGGAGCCCGGGCACCGGCTCGTCCTCGCCGAGCTCGGGATCGAGCCGCTGTTCGATCTCGGCCTGCGCCTCGGCGAAGGCAGCGGCGCCGCGCTCGCTCTCCCTGTCGTCCGGAGCGCGATCGCGTTGCTGAACGACATGGCGAGCTTCGAGTCCGCCGGCGTCACCGATGCCGGCCGTTAGGGCGCTGGCGGGCGCCGTCGCCTTCCTGACCCGGCTCCCCGTCGGCCGGCTCGTCGCT
Source organism: uncultured Actinomycetota bacterium (assembly GCA_963743675.1). Classification (GTDB taxonomy): domain Bacteria; phylum Actinomycetota; class Thermoleophilia; order Gaiellales; family Gaiellaceae; genus PALSA-600. The sequence goes on along the minus strand of CAVURE010000015.1, from coordinate 847,065 downwards.
CTCGACGCCGACGACGTGGCCCGCGGCGCTCCGGCCTTCCCGCTCGTCGGAGCCGGGGTCGGCGCCCTGGTCGCCGGAATCGCGGTGGCGCTGTCGCACGTCCTGCCGCTGCTCGCCGCCGCGGGAATCGGGATCGCGGCGGGCGCCGCTCTCACCGGCGCACTCCATCTCGACGCACTCGCAGACACTGCCGACGCGTTGACGAAGCGTGGTGACCGCGCGCTCGCGGCAATGCGAGACCATGCGATCGGAGCCTACGGCGCCACCGCGCTCGTCCTCGACCTGATCGTGAAGACGGCCGTGCTCGCCTCGCTTGTCGCGCACGGCAACGCCGTCGGGCCCGCAACCGCAGCAGGAGGCCTCTCGCGGGCCGTGCCGGTCGTGGTTGCCGCGGTGCTCCCGCCTGTGGCCGACGGCGGTTCCGGAGCGTCCTTTGCCGTCCGCATCTCGCGGCGCGGCACACTCGCCGCGGTCGTTGTCGCCGCGGCGATCGCGGTCGCGGCCGGCCCCGTGCACGGGCTCGAGCTCTTCGCGATCGCGGCGATCGCCGCCGCCGCCGCGATCGGCTTCTACCGCCGCTGGCTCGGCGGCGTGACCGGCGATCTGCTCGGCGCGGCGACCGAGGTGACCGAGACGCTGCTGCTCACGGCCGCCGCCGCGCTCACAGGCAGCCGATGAACGATGCCGCGAGGCTCGTGCTCGTCCGCCATGCCCGCCCCCGCGACGCGGAGCTCCGGGTCTACGGCAGCCTCGACGTCGAGCTCGGGAAGGAGGGGCTGGAGCAGGCCTCGGCTCTCGCCGCAACGCTCGCGGGCGTTCCTCTGGCGGCCGTCTACACGAGCCCACTCGTGCGCGCGATCGCCACTGCCCGGCCGCTCGCCGGACGACTGGGTCTCGAGCCGCTGATCGTCCCCGATCTGCGTGAGCTCGACTTCGGGGAGCTCGAAGGCCTCGCGATTGCCGACGTCGAGTCTCGCCACCCGGAGCTTCTCCGCTGGACCGAGGCGCCGTCGAGGGTGGTCTTCCCGGGCGGCGAGTCGGTGGCAGCGCTGCGGCGTCGCGCGGTTGCCGCGGCCGCCGCGATCGCCGGCGCGCACGCGGGCGAGACCGTGGCCGTCGTCTCACACAGCGTCACGCTGAGGGCGATACTCGCCGACGCGCTCGGAATGCCGCCCGACGCGATGTTCCGCCTCGACGTTCCCTACTGCGGTGTGAGCGTCGTCGACTGGTTCGGCCCGCGGCCGCTCGTTCGCTCGTTGAACGGCTCCGTCTAGCATCTGACGGTGGCGGCGGTCGCGATCGAGCTCGACGGCGTTCTCGGCGACACGCGTCCGCTCTACGACGCCTGGCTCGAGGACGTCTCCCGGCGCGCCCACGTCGATCCCGAGCGGCTCGACGCCGAGCTGCCGAACTGGCGGGTACTGCTCGAGCGGTTCGCGGAGGACCACGCCCCCGTCTACCTGCGGCCGAGTGCCCCGGCCACCTCGGCGCTGCGCCGGCTGCAGTCCGAGGGGGTGAGAATCGGCGTCTTCACCGATGCGCCCGAGGAGCTTGCGCGAATCGCGGTCGCACACCTCGGTGCCGCCAGGAGAATCGACGCGCTCGAGGCAGGCCCCGGCGCGCTCGAACGGCTCCTCGCGGCGCTCGGGCCCGATACGCGGACGATCCGCACTCTGGCAGAATTGCCGTCCTGAGATGGACGGTCACGAGCTCACCGACCGACAGCTGGAGGCGCTGCTCGAGCGGCTCGATCGGATCGCGGCCGAGCTCGAGCGGCTGAACCGGCGCCAGGAGTCGCGTGAGGAGCTGACCGTCATCGCACACGAGCTACGCAACCTCAACGAGTCGATGCAGGCGATCGCCTACGCCGCGCTCGGGCAGCAGGGACCGCAGGTCCGGCGCCGCCGGCCCGGTTAGCGCGAGGCGTCAGCCCTCGAGCATCTGCTGCAGCGCGAGCCGGTCGCGCTCGCTGTTCGCGGCCTCGTCGACGAGCGCCTCCGAGAGCTGGTCGATCCACGCATCGAGCCGCAGCTCGTCGGTGCTCAGCGCCACGCCGCGCACCATGCGCCGCCGCCTGGTCGAGAGCTGCCCCTGGTCGTTGTCGAGCTCGAACTGGCTCTCGCTGAAGCTCACCGTCAGCGACCGGACCGGCCGGCTCGTGCCGCGCAGGCCCTTGCGCTGCACCGTGACGCGACTCGGGAACGCGTCCGTCAGCTTCCTGGCGAGAATCTCGACGAAGGCCTTCAGGTCGGCGGTGTCCGCGCGCAGCGACGAGGCGAGGACGTCGAGTTGGTAGCGCTCGGGCTGCTCCAGCGACACGGCCGCATCGTAGACGTCAGCCGAGGCGGTAGATGTCCAGGATGCCGCTCGTCTCGTGGCCGTTCGAGTTCCCCTCGCCGGCCGCGACGCGGCCGTCGACGACGATCGGGCTCTGCCAGTGCGCATCGCCGATCGGCAGGTCGCCGACGCTCTTGCCCGTTGCCGGCGCATAGACGTGGATGTCGCCTGCCGTCTGCACGTAGAGCAGGCCCCCGGCCACGACGGGGCTCGTGCCCGCGACACCGTTCGACCAGACCTGGTGCAGCCGCCCCTTCGCCAGCCTCCAGGCCGCCGTTCCGGCCGACGTGGCGAGAAACACCCACGACCCCTGCCAGGTCGCCGGCTCGGAGAACAGGTCGGTCGGGCCCGGCACCGGCACCGTCTGGAGCTCGCCGCCGGTGGTGGCGTCGGCGCCGGCCAGCGCCGAGAGCCGGAGCAGGCGCAGGCTGCCGTCCTTGCCGCCCTGCACGAAGTAGCCGTTCGCGAGCAGCGCGGGCGCCGTCGAGCCGAGGTCCTGGTCGGTGTCGTTCAGCTGCTCGGCGTTGGCGGGGGTCCAGTGCTTCAGGAGCCGCTTGCCGTCGGGCGAGAGGACGAGCACGCTGTCGCCCCAGTTCGTCTTCCCGTCGAACGGGCCGTTGCCGGTCGCGACGAGCAGGTCGCCCGTGGCGGGATCGACGACCGGCGCCGAACGGCCCCAGATCGCCGAGTCGCTCGCGCCGCACGTCGAGGGCTGGATGATCTCGTGCCGATTCGAGCAAAGGGAGTTCCACACGCCGACGATCCGGCCGCGGGCTGCGCCGAGGGTGACGACGTGCCCCTGATACGGCGGCGCGTCGCCGATGTAGCCGTCGGTGGCGGCGATCACGAGGCCGTTCGCGAAGTTGAGCGCCGAGGCGAGCTTCTCGTGGGTCGGGTCGCGGGTGATCGAGGTCGACCAGAGCACGGCGCCGGTTGCGACCGACAGCTTCCGGACGACTCCGTCGGGCGCGCCCGCGTAGATCGCGGTGCGGCTCGGATCGGCCACGGGCGTCATCGTCGTGATCTGCGCCGAGCCGGCGTAGCTCCCATAGGTCGGCGGCGTGAACCGCCAGAGGATCTTGCCGCTGCCCGCGTCGATCGCGAGCGTGATCCCGTAGGTCGTCGTGACGAAGAAGACGTCGTGGGCTTTCCCCTTGACGGTCACGCCGTGGAGGTAGATCGGCGAGGAGTCGACCGTGCCCGGAATCGCAACCTGCTGCCGCCGGAGCCGGCCGAGATTGCCGGCGGTGATCCCGCTCGCGGGCGCCGAGTTGTGGCGGGCTGCGTCGAACCCGAACCGCGTCCAGTCGGTTCCGGCGACAGCACCTCGCGCGCCGCCGGCGACCAGCGCAGCGCAGAGCAGCAGCGCGGCCGCAGCAGCGGCGCGCAGGCCGGCGCGCCTCACGGCTGGCGAACGAGCATCCTGCGCAGTTCGTCTTCCTTGCCGGGCTCGAGGATCGCGAGCACCGAGTCTCCGGGCTCGAGCAGCATCGCGCCGTCCGGCTCCTCGGCCTTGCCGTGGCGGAAGACGGAGATGACCCGTGACCCCTCCGGCAGCGAGATCTCGCGAATCGACTTGCCGGCGCACATCGCGTTCTCGCCGATCGTGATCTCGACGATCTCCCTGTTCTCCTTGCGCAGCTCGAGCAGGTGGATGAGCCCGTGCTCCGGCACCTCGTGCTCGATCAGGCCCATGATCGACGCCGTCGCGGAGACCGTCGGCGTGATTCCGAGCAGGTCGAAGTACGGCTGGTTGCGGGGATCGTTGACCCGGGCGATCGTCGTCTCGACGCCGTAGCAGTCCCGCGCGAGCTGGCAGATCACGATGTTGTCCTCGTCGTCGCCCGTGACCGCGACCACCACGTCCGGAGGCCGCCTGATCCCGGCCCGCTCGAGCACGAACAGCTCGGTGGCGTCGCCGCGGTGGACCTGGTGCTCGAACTCGGTCTCGAGCTGATCGAAGCGGACCGGCCGCTGCTCGATCAACGTCACCTCGTGGCCGTCGCGGATCAGCGCCCGAGCCAGGTTCGAGCCCACCTTGCCGCCGCCTGCGATCAGGAGATACACGCAGTTATCCGGTCAGGGCGCCTTCGAAGGCCCGTACCGCGTTGGTGAGGGTCTCGATCGCGCTCTGCGTCGGGCAGACGACGTTCAGGCCGCGGCTCTTGAAGAACTCGGCGCGAGCCGGGTCGAGGATGCGGACGATCACGGAGCGGACGTCGAACTTCTTCTGGGCCATCTGGCCGATCACGATGTTCGAGTTGTCGCCGTCGGTGGTGACGACGGCGGCATCGGCGTCCTCGATCCCCGCCCGCTGGAGCAGCTGGATGTCCATGCCGTGGCCGACGTGGAACTCGCCCGTCCAGTTGTCGCCGAGCCGAACCATGGCGTCCTCCCGCTCGTCGATCACGCTGACCTCCCAGCCGGCTGCGCGCAGGTCGAGCGCGACGGCACTGCCGACGCGGCCACATCCGATCACAAGTACCTTCACGCGGGCCAGAGTAGCCGAGTGGACGGGTCAGACCTCCAGCTCCTCGTCGAGCACGCGCTGCGGGAACGCGACGATCAGTACCTCACACGGCGCCTGGCGCAGCACGAAGTCGACGGTCGGCGAGAAGAAGCGCGACTGGCGGCGCCACCGCGGCGACGACCCGAGCACGATCAGATCCGCCCCGACATCGCTCGCCCGGTCGACGATTGCGCGGCCGATCGCCCGTGCCCGAACCGACACCGCCTGGACCTCGACGCCGAGCTCCTCGCCGAGCGCCCGCGCCTCGTCGAGCGAGGCCTCGGCGCGGCGGTCGGCCTCGGGCATCGGCTTGTCGATCTTGCAGTCGAGCGGGACGAGCACCACGTGGAGCGCCTCGACGGCCGCGTGGTGCTCGGCGGCGAGCTTGACGGCGGTGGCGGCCATCTCCTCGCCGATCACGCCGAGCTTCATCGGCACCAGGATCCGGCGGAAGTGCGGGACGTCGGAGAAGTGCACGGTGTCGGGGGCGGCGACTCGTTCGGTCAGGCCCTCGCCGCGCGAGCGGCGGACGGCGGCATAGACGACGAGGCCGACCGCGAGCCAGGCCGCTCCCGCATAACGGGCACCGGCGTGGGTGGCGATGGCGAGAATCCAGACGCCGAAGGTCAGCACGGCGCCGACGAGCGCGGGCAGTGGTATCTCCGCCTTGCGGATCGTGACGGTGAGCGGCGTCCGGTAGGGCCGCGGCAGGTCGGGCTCGTCGATCCGCAGCTTGATCACGGCGAGCTGCGTGGCGGTAAAGGCGAGGAGGACGCCGAAGGAGAACACGCCGGCGAGCAGCGAGACGTCGTGACGGACGAACGCCGAGGCGATCACGATCGCACTCGAGACGAGCGTGACGCTGACGACCGCCTGCGGCGAGACGAGCGTCCGCCGGTTGAGCCGGCCGAACGAGCGCGGAAGCTGTCCGTGCTCGCCGAGCGAGTACGCGAGCCGGCAGAAGCCCGAGATCGACGTGGTCACAGACGCGAGCAGGATCAACGCGCCGCTCATGCCGACGAAGAACCGGATCGCGTCGCCGACGTCCGGCCCGGTCTGCGGGCGTAGCGCCTGGGCGACCCCGACGAGCGGGGAGCGCAGCCAGCGCGTGCCGAGCTCGGTCACCGGCCCCGGGTAGGCCGACAGCGCAACCACCGCGATCGCGACGTACGTCGTGACGACCGTGCCGATGGCGAGGAACAGCGACCTCGGCAGGTCGACGCCGGGCCGGCGAGCCTCCTCGGCCAGGTTCGCCACCGTCTCGAGGCCGGTGAACGCGAGCATTGCGAGCGGGATCGAGAAGGCGAGCGAGTGCCAGGTCGGCGCGGTCCCGAGCGAGGTTCCACGCATGACGGCGCCCGGGGAGAACAGGAACACGAAGCCGAAGACGATCAGAACGAGCTGAGCGAGCACGTCGAGCGCCGGCACGACGAACCCGATCGCATAGAAGGACGGTCGCCGGACGAGCCTGATCAGGCCGACGCCGATGATCACGCACACACCGACGATCACGTCCCACGGATTACGGTCGAGCGCGCTCACCTGGAGCGCGCCCGCCAGGTAGTGCGGCACGAAGAGGGCCGAGAGCGAGATCACGATCAGGTAGTCGAGGAAGAGCACCCAGCCGGTCATGAACCCGGCGAGGTCGTTGCCGGCGCGGCGCACGAACGTCGCAGCGCCGCCGGTCTCGGGCAGCGACGAGGTTGCCTCGGCGTACGAGAGCGCGACGATCAGGAACAGCACGCCGACGCCGAGGAGCACGAGCGGCGTGAAGCCGACGGCGTGGAGCGCGATGACCCCGAGCGCGAAGTAGATCGATGCGGCGATCTCCCCGTAGGCGACCGAGAAGAGTGAGCGCGCGTCGAGCTCGCGCCGGAGACCGGGCAGCTTCCGGGCCACCTACGGACGCCGCCTTGCGAGGTAGAGGCGCCCGACGCCCGCTGCGGCGAAGAGCAGCCCGAAGAGGATGCCGACCTGCCCACCGCCCTCGGCGAGCGTGCGTACGAGCACCGCCAGGCCGAGGCCGAGCATCACGAGCGAGAGCACGACCGCGACGCCGCCGTGAACCCTCAAGAGACAAGTCCCGGCCGCACCCGTCCGGCGCGGACCTGCGCGGTGCCAGGTACCGCTGCGGCGGTGTGACGAGAGCGTGAAGGGGATGTCAAAAGGCCTGCAAGCGGGCTGGGCCGAGCGGGGTCAGGTTAGAGCAACGGAAGTGTGACAAACACGGTTCGGTCAGGCGGCCTTCTTGCCCGCGGCGACCATGACGCGGCAGGGGGCGTTCTTGAGCACGTAGTCGACCGTCTTGCCGAAGATCGCCTTGTGCGTGCTCCGGGGCGCCCCGAGCACGACGATCTCGGCCTGCCGCCGCGTCGCCTCGTCGACGATCGCGCGACCGGACTGCCGCGCACGGACGATGCGGTCGATCAGATGCACGCCGTAGGAGTCCGCCGCGGCGCGGGCGTCGTCGAGCAGGCGGTCTGCGACGGCTTCCTCGAGCGGCAGCGGCGCGTCGAGCTCGATGTCCATGGGGACGACGATCACCCGCAGCGCGACGATCGTGGCACCACGCTCGGCCGCCAGCCGGGCGGCGAGGTCGATCGCCTCGTGCGACTCGGCCCCGGTGACGATCGGGACGAGGATCGTGCGGTACTCGAGCGCCTGCGCCGGGCCGAACTGGAGCGGCGCGAGCACCGTCTTCGTGAGCGGGATCCCGAGCCGGCGCCGGTAGAAGGTGTAGAAGATGAACCCGGCCGCGAGCCAGGAGAGCCCGGCGTAGCGGGTCGCGGGATCCTCGACGACCACCACGAGCCACGCGAGCCCGGTGCCGATGCCGCCGAAGATGGCGAAGAGCGGCCAGCTGACCCGGCCGATCTTCACGTTCGGCCCGACGTGGTAGGGATCCTCGACCGGGGGCGGCTTGCGGCGAAGCTGGATCACGGCCGCATGGGCGATCGTGAACGAGAGCATCGCCCCGAACGCGTACATGCGACCGATGAAGTCGACGTTCCCCGGGAGCATGAAGAGAATCGAGAAGCAGCCGGCGAACACGAGCAGTGACAGCCACGGCGTCTTGAACTTCGGGTGGAGCCGCCGGAACATCTCCGGCAGCTGCCGGTGACTCGACATCGAGTAGGTGATGCGCGACGCGCCGATCACGCCGGCGTTCGTCGCGATGAACAGGATCGTGGCGGCGAGGACGCCGACGTAGATCTTCGCCCCGTCGAGCATCGCCCCGTGCAGCCCGAGATTCTCCACGATGCCGAGCACCGGGTCGTTCTTGAACCCGATCGGCGGGTCCTGCCCGAGCCGGGTGACGTACTGGCCTGCCTTGTCGAGGTGGACCGGGAGCGCCGAGAGGGCAACGAGCGGGAGGGTGAAGTAGATCGCGAAGACGGCGATCGCCACGAGCCTGATCGAGCTCGGGATCGTCCGGCGCGGCTCGCGGGCCTCCTCGGCCAGGTTCGAGACCGTCTCGATCCCGGTGTACGCGATCATCGCCACGGGGATCGCGAGCGCGAAGTTCGGCCAGGTCGGGGCGATGCCCAGGTGGATGTTCGCCTTGAGGATGTGCGGGCTGAAGATCAGCGCGAAGCCGAGGGACACGAGCAGCAGCTGCGTCGCGAAGTCGATCACCGCGAGCCCGACGTTGAGCGCCGCGGCCTCCTTGACGCCGACGATGTTGATCCCGACGAGGACGACGACGACGATGATCCCGCCGACGATGTCCCACGGGTTCGTCTTCAGCGGGGCCCAGAAGATCGACAGGTAGTGCGGGACGAAGAACGCCGAGATGGCGACGGTGATGATGTAGTTGAGCATCTGCGCCCAGGCGGCCCCGAACGAGACGACCTCGTTGAAGGCATGCCGCGCGAAGCTCGACGAGCCGCCGGCCTCCGGGAAGAGCACCGTGCCCTCGGCGTAGGTGGCGGCGGTGGCGGCGAAGATCAGCCCGGAGATGACGAAGACGAGCGGCGTCAGCCCGAGCGCGATCGCGGCCGTGACGCCGAGCGCGTAGTAGATCGACGACCCGACGTTTCCGTACGCCGTCGCAAACAGCGCCGGCGTCCCGAGCACCCGCTCCAGCGAGTGAGACTGTCGCCGCCTAGGCACGGGTGACAACCTTACGGTTTCCCGTAAGCCCCCTTTCTCTCACGAGGGGGAGGAGCGCCGGGTGGTTCACACGCTCCCGGTGGTCGGCTCGAAGCGTGGCGGAGGCGCCGGCAGAGCCGGCACCTCCGTCGAGCCCAAAGGCCACTTGCCGCCTACGAGTGGACCGAGATGACAAGCGGGATGATCAGGATCGCGACGAGATTCGTGATCTTGATCATCGGGTTGATCGCGGGGCCGGCCGTGTCCTTGTACGGGTCGCCGACCGTGTCGCCCGTCACCGCAGCCGCGTGGGCCTCCGAGCCCTTGCCGCCGTACAGGCCGTCCTCGATCATCTTCTTGGCGTTGTCCCAGGCGCCGCCGCCCGCGGTCATCGAGATCGCGAGGAAGAGCCCGGTGACGATCGTGCCGACGAGCAGGCCGCCGAGCATCTTCGCGCTGATCAGCCCGACGATGATCGGGAAGGCGATCGGGATCAGCGCGGGCGTCAGCATCGACTTGATCGCGGAGCCCGTGACGATGTCGATCGCGCGGCCGTACTCGGGCCGCTCGGTGCCGGCCATGATCCCCGGGTGCTCGCGGAACTGCCGCCGCACCTCCTCGACCACCTCGCCGCCGACGCGTCCGACCGCCTCCATCGCGAGCGAGGCGAACAGGAACGGCATCAGGCCGCCGATGAACAGCCCGGCGATCACCCACGGGTCCGAGAGCGGGAAGACGACCGTGAGGCCGCCCTCCCTGAGCCCCGTCGTGTACGAGTCGAAGAGCACGAGGGCCGCGAGGGCGGCGGAGCCGATCGCATAGCCCTTGGTGACGGCCTTCGTGGTGTTGCCGACCGCGTCGAGCTGGTCGGTGATCCCGCGCACCGACTCCGGGAGGTCGGCCATCTCGGCGATTCCACCCGCGTTGTCGGTGACGGGGCCGAACGCGTCGAGCGCGACGATCAGGCCGGTCATCGAGAGCTGCGCCATGACTGCCACGCCGATGCCGTACAGGCCGGCGAAGTGGTTGGCGACCAGGATCCCGGCAGCGATCACGAGGACCGGCAGGGCGGTCGCCTGCATGCCGACCGCGAGCCCCTCGATGATGTTCGTGGCATGGCCGGTCTGGGAGGCCTTCGCAATCCGCTTCACCGGGCCCCAGCGGGTGCCCGTGTAGTACTCGGTGATCGCGACGAGCAGGAACGTCACGACGAGGCCGATCAGGGTGGAGATGTACAGATCCTTGAAGCTGTAGGGGCCGACGTCGAAAGCCTTCGTGATCGGGATGAAGCCGAGCGCGGAGAAGATCGTCGCGGCGAGGACCGACTTGTAGAGCGCGCCGATGATCGCGTTCTCGCCCTTGCCGAGCCGGGCGAAGAACGTGCCGAGCACGGAGGCGATGGCCGACACCCCGCCGATCGCGAGCGGGTAGAGGTAGAGCTGGCCGGCGATGCGCCCGGACTCGGTGCCGAGCAGCATCACGGCGACGGCGGTGACCGCGTAGGTCTCGAACAGGTCGGCGGCCATGCCCGCGCAGTCGCCGACGTTGTCGCCGACGTTGTCGGCGATCACGGCGGCGTTCCGCGGATCGTCCTCGGGGATCCCGGCCTCGATCTTGCCGACGAGGTCGGCGCCGACGTCGGCGGCCTTGGTGAAGATGCCGCCGCCGAGACGCGCGAAGACGGAGATCAGCGAGCCGCCGAACGCGAGCCCGACGAGGTCGTGAACCGCCGAGGTCGGCGTGTGGTTCAGCACGCTCGTGAGGAAGCCGTAGTACCCGGCGACGCCGCCGAGCCCGAGCCCGACGACGAGCAGGCCCGTGACCGAGCCGGCCCGGAAGGCCACGTTCAGCGCAGGCTTGACCCCGTCGCGGGCCGCCTCGGCCGTGCGCAGGTTCGAGCGCACGGCGACGTTCATGCCGATGAAGCCGGCAGCCGCTGACAGCAGGGCCCCGATCAGGAACCCGAACGCCGTTCCCCAGCCGAGCTTGTCGTAGAAGCCGAGCAGCAGGAACGGGGCGATCGCGACGACCGCGATCGTCGTGTACTGGCGCTTGAGGTACGCCGCGGCGCCCTCCTGGACGGCGCGGGCGATCTCGCGCATGCGCTCGTTGCCCGGGGGCTGCTTGAGAAGCCACGTGGTCAGCCAGATCCCGTATCCCACTGCGACCGCGGCGCCTACGAGCCCGACGAGCACAGCATGATGCTTGAACCAATCCATTTGTTGCTCCCCTCCAGAGGTCGGCCAGACTGATGCTTCGTTCCCGCTAGGGCTGTGTTTCTCTTCCGGCTAGGCGGAATTCTGCAGGCTAGGACGAAAATCGCCGACTCGGTTCGGCGCGCGCGGGATTCTACTCGGCAGAGGCGACGGCGTTGGCGTAACCGAGCTTCAGGTCGATCAGCGCCTGCTCGAAGTCGCGGCGGATGGAGGCGTCGACCTCCTCCTGCAGCAGCGGCAGAAGAACGTCGATCACGTCGATCGCGATCTTCGCCTCGGACAGCTCCTTCATCTCGAGCTTGCCGTAGGCGACCGAGGCGAAGGTCGACACGGTCGACAGGATCAGCGGGGCGACCCTGGCTTGCCGGATCGTCTCGAGCATCTCGTCGAGCGCCTCCTGCTGCTCGGCCTCCCCGCCCTCCGCATCGTCCGGCTCGTTCTCGTCCTCGTTCTCGTTCTCGTCTTCGTGATCGTGCTCGTCAGCCAATTCGCTCACCTGTCCTCACCTGTTCGGCGTAGATCTGCTCGAGAGTTGCTCCATCTTGCCAGCGTGCCTGCTGGCGCTCCGCGGCATTCGCCGACGGCACGGCGAGAAAGGGTAGTGCGCCCGTCTCCTCGGCGACCGGGGCAACCCAGTCGATCAGCGCCTCGAGCCGCGCCCGGGCGGGCACCGGCTCGCCGCGCTCGAAGTCGATCAGCTCGCCGGGGAGCCCGTAGCGGATCGCGCGCCACATGTTCTCCTCGAGCAGGCGATTCGGAAGGTCGGGGAGCGGCTCGCCCTCGTCGTGGGCGCGCGCGCAGCGCGCGGCGAGCGCATAGGTGAGTGCGGCGAGCGACTGGGCCTCGCCGAGATCGGGTTGGGCGTCGCAGATGCGGATCTCGACCGTCGGGTAGGCGAGGTGCGGGCGCACGCTCCACCAGAGCTGGGTGTGCTCGTCGATCGACCGCGTCCGGTAGAGGAACGCGACGTAGTCCTCGAAGCCCTGCCAGCCGTCGTAGGGGTCCGGGATGCCGCAGCGGGGGAAGGTACGCGTGAAGATCTGCGTCCTGGCCGAGTGGAGGCCGGTGTCCACCTCCTCGACGAACGGCGAGCTTGCGGAGAGCGCGAGCAACTCGGGCAGGAAACGCCGCATCGCGTTGCACACCGCGATCGCGCGATCGCCGCCGCGGATCCCGACGTGAACGTGCAGGCCGAAGGTGTTGTTGCGCCACACGACGTATTGCAGGAGCTGGTCGTTCCGCCGGTAGTGCGGCGTGTCGATGATGCGCTGATCCTGCCAGCGGCTCCAGGGATGGGTCCCGGTGGCGCCGAGCTGCAGCCCGAGCTCGCGGGTGAGCGCCTGCAGCTGGCCGCGCCGCTCCGCGATCCTCGCGGCGGCCTCGGCGAAGTCGACGCACTTGCCGGTGCGTACCTCCGCCTCGGAGGCGATCAGCTCGCCGACCAGGTGCGGCTCGAGCTCGGTTCCCGCCGCGGCCGCTCTCACCTCCTCGAACCGGTTCGCAAGGCCGAGGGTCTCGCGGTCGAGGAGCGCGAACTCCTCCTCGACGGCGACGGTGAAATCCGTGCCCTCCTCGAAGGCGGCCCGCGCCGTGGCAAGCTGCTCCTCGGGTGAAAGCCGTTGCTCCTCGCCCATGGGTCGCGAAGGCTACGCGACCGGCGCGAGCAAGCGCGCGGCTACTCCGGCCCACGACCAGCGCTCGACGACGGTACGGCGGGCCGCGGCCCGCAGCGCCTCACGGTCGGCGTCGTCGAGCGACAGGAGCTCGAGCAGCCTCGATCGGAGATCGGCCGCGTTGCCCGTCTCGAACGCAGCGAGATGGCCGAGATGCTCCGGGTATCCCTGCTCGAGCCCGGCGGCGATCTCGGCGAGGCCGGTGTGGCGGGCGACGAGCGGCGGGCAACCGCAGGCCGCGGCCTCGGCGGCAACCATCCCGAACGCCTCGGGGAAGATCGAGGGTACGACCGCGGCCTCGGCCAGGGGAAGCAAGTGCACGAGATGCCGGTGCTCGAGCGGGCCGGTGAACAGGACCCGGCCGGGTGCGAGGGCGGCGGCCTGCCGCTCGAGCTCGGCGCGGTAGTCGCCGAAGCCGGCGATCACGGCCCTGGCAGCGAGCGAGCCGAGCGCGTCGAGTAGGAGCTGGACGCCTTTGTTCTCGATCAGCTTCCCGAAGTAGACGATCGTCGGCGCCCCGCCCGCGAAGAACGCCTCGAGCCGCGCGGCGTTTCCCTCGTCGGGAAGCCGTTCCCGGGCGTTGCCCGGGTTCGGCGCGTCGGCGCGCGCCTCCGCCAGCAGCTCGGCGAGCGCCTCGTCGCGGTCCTGCGGCACGAACTCGTCGACGTCGACGCCCGGCGGCACCTCGACCACCGGGTCGACGTGCCCGACGACGACCTCAAGCACCTGGCGGATGTGGCGCGACCCGACGTAGACCCCCTCGGCGGCGGCGAGCGACTCGCGGCCCCACTCCTCGAGCTCGGGCCGGCCCCGCATCGAGTACTCGAGCTCCGAGCCGTGCGCCTTGACGCGGAAGCGCTCGCCGAGCGCGGCGCCGACGGCTCCGCCCATCAGGACGTGGTTGACGAACACGAGGTCGGCCGGCAGCAGGTCGCGCAGCGTCGCGACGTTCGCCTCGACGTAGCGCAAGCGCTCCGCCGGGGTGAAGTCCTGCAGGAGCCGGGCCTCGAGCCCCTCGTAGCGGTCGAGCACGAACACCGGCAGGAGGCGGTCGGGGAGCTCGGGGCGGACCGCGACGGCGTTCCCGATCAGGTAGCTCTCGGGGGCCGGCTCCTGCGAGACGACCGTGACGTCGTGCCCGGCGCGGCTCCATTCCCTCGCGAGCTCGCGTGTGTAGACGTTCGACCCTGTCCCGTCGAGCAGGTAACCGTGCCAGAGCAGGATCCGCAAGGCGCTCAGGCCAGGTGGAAGTACAGGGCGTGGAGCAGCTCGACCGCCGGGTTCGACGTGTGAACCGTGACGTCGGGCGGCATGTCGAGCAAGGCCTCGCTGTAGTTGAAGATGATCCGAACGCCCGCGTCGACGAGATCGTCGGCGACCTGCTGGGCGGCCGAGGCCGGAACTGCGAGCACGCCGACGACGATGTTCTTGTCGTGGACGAGATCCTTGAGGCGCGCATACGGGCTGACCTCGACCGAGCCGATCGAGCGCCCGACGACCTTGTTGTCGATGTCGAAGACTGCGGCGATCGTGATCCCGTGCTCGACGAAGATCGACGAGCCGGCGATCGCCTGCCCGAGCCGCCCCGCCCCGACGAGGGCGATGTTGTGCTGGCCCTGGGTGCGAAGGATCTTCCTGATCTCGGCGAGCAGACCGTCGATCGAGTAGCCGACTCCGCGCTTGCCGAACTTGCCGAAGTTCGAGAGGTCGCGGCGGATCTGCGTCGCGTTGATGTTCGTGTAGTCCGCGATCTCCTGGGACGAGATCCGCTCCTTGCCCATCTTCTTCGCCTGCGTGAGCACCTGCAGGTAGCGGGACAGGCGCGCGGCGACGCCGACGCCGACGCGGTTCTCGAGCGGGCGGATCCCGTCCGGACTTTGCAACATGAACGAAGGATTGTGCCCGAACGCATGGACAAAGGGATCGGTTCGTCACAAACCGTTCAGGCAACGCCGAGTTTGTGACGCAGTGCGGCCGGCTCGACCCGGTAGACGGACACCCGCTCGCCGTCGACCTCGATCACCGGGATCCACTCGCGGTAGCGCCGCTCGAGCCCGGGCACGCTCGTGATGTCGATCTCCTCGACCGCGAAGCCGAGCTCGGCTGCGAGCGCGCCGAGCTCGTCACGAGCCCGCTCGCACAGGTGGCAGTCGCGGGCGACGACGAGCGTGACCGTCCTAGGGATGGAGCCCCCGGATCGTGGTCGCCTCGGCGACGCGCTGCACCGCGAGGCCGTAGGCGGCGAGCCGCATCGAGATCCCCTGCGCCTCGTGCAGGTCCCAGGTCTCGTTGTAGGCGTGCGACATGATCCCGCGCAGGCGCGCGTTGACCTCGTCCTCGGTCCAGAAGAGCTCCTGCAGCCCTTGCACCCACTCGAAGTACGAGACGACGACGCCGCCCGCGTTCGCGAGCACATCCGGGATCACGAGCACGCCCGCGTCCTCGAGGATCCTGTCGGCCTCGGGCGTGGTCGGGCCGTTGGCGCCCTCGAGCACGATCTGCGCCTTCACCCGGCCGGCGTTGGCCTCGTTCAGGACGAGCTCGAGCGCACACGGCGCGAGCACGTCGCACGGAAGCTCGAGCAGGTCCTCGTTCGAGATCGCCTCGCCGCCGCCGAACTCGTTGATCCTCCCCCTGCGTGCTTGTGGGCGAGCAGCGCCGCGACGTCGAGGCCGGTCTCGGCGAGCACGCCGCCGCTCGAGTCGGACGCCGCGATCACGGTCGCCCCCGCGTCCGCCGCGAACCGCGCGAACAGCGAGCCGACGTTCCCGAACCCCTGGATCGCGATCCTCAGCCCCTCGATCGACCTGCGGCAGCGGGCCAGGGTCTCCTCGAGCGAGAAGAAGACGCCGCGGCCGGTCGCTTCCTCGCGGCCGAGCGACCCTCCGACGGCGAGCGGCTTCCCGGTGACGACGGAGAGCACCGAGTACCCCTGATTCATCGAGAACGTGTCGAAGATCCAGGCCATCACCGCCGGGCTCGTCCCGACGTCCGGCGCCGGGATGTCCTTCTCCGGGCCGATCTCGTTGACGATCTCCGAGGTATACCGCCGGGTCATCCGCTCGAGCTCGCCGGGCGAGAGCGCCCGCGGATCGCAGATGACCCCTCCCTTCGCGCCGCCGAACGGGAGGTTCATGAGGGCGCACTTCCACGTCATCCACATCGCGAGCGCCTTGACCTCGTCGAGGTTGACGCCGGGGTGGTACCGGATGCCGCCCTTCGACGGCCCCCGCGCGACGTTGTGCGTCACCCGCCAGCCGGTGAAGATCCGCACCGAGCCGTCGTCCATGGTGGTCGGGATCGACACCTCGACCGCCTTCTTGCACTCCCTGAGGATCCCGACCAGGTCGTCCGAGATCCCGAAGGCGTCGGCCACGTTCCGGAGCTGCTGCTGGGCGATCCGGAAGGGGCTCTCCGTTGGCTGGCTCATGGCTCTGGGGCGCACGGCGGGTGCCGGCGGCCTACTCTATCCGGAAGGTCGCGCGGGCCCGGCTGACCTTGTCGCCGAGCTCCGGCCAGGCGTTGAGCCTGATCTCGTAGGTCCCGGGAGGCAGGACGTCGCCGGTAGGGCCCCGGCCGGCGAGGCTGAAGCTGTAGGTGCCCGGCAGCAGGTCGCGGGCGCGCGCGAGCACGCCGAGGAACGTGCCGGTGGAGCTGTAGAGCAGCACGTCGAGGCGGGCGACCGGCTCGATCTCGATCCGCGTCGTGCCGCTGATCCGGCCGGCGACGACCTGGAGCCTCGCCGGTGCCGAGTCCGAGGGCGAGAAGGCCCGCGGTGAGACCCGCGCCGGCCCGACGAGCGAGCCCGTGTAGGGCCTGAACACGATCACCCAGGGGATCAGGAGCGCCTGGCCCCCGGACGGCCTGAGGGCGAGGCTCCCGGCCACGAGCGAGAGTGACGGCCGCGACGTCGCGCGCGCGATCACCTTGACCGTGAACTGCCGGCCGGGAGAGAGCACGAGCCGAGCAGGCTCGACCGTGACGAGCCGTGAGCTCGGTGCAAGCGTCACCGTGAGCGGTCGGCTCGAGACGTTGCTGACGACCACTCGCGCGGTCTCGTGCCAGTGCGGTCCGGACCAGGGGCCGAAAGCGAGCGTGGTCACCGAGGCGGCGAGCTCGCCGACCGCCGCGGCGCCCGGATCGACGGGCCCACCGGACGGGCGGGCGGAGCCGGCGAGCAGGCTCGCGAGATCCCGCGCCGTCAGTCCGGGGCGGGCCTCGGCGAGCAGCGCGGCGGCGCCGGCGACCGTGGCCGCGGAGACGCTGGTGCCGGTCACCTCCGTGAAGGCCGGCTCGCCGTCCCCGGCATTCCCGGGATCCGACGTCTCGACCGCGATGCCGGGCGCAAGAAGCTGGGGGGCGAGCAGCCCGCCGAACGTGAGCCCGTGCGAGGAGAACGGCGCCACCCGGCCGGCCGCCGCGTTCCGGCTCAGCCGGGCACGGCCGATCGTGGCGACGACCGTAAACCGCTGCCGGATCCTCGCGAGCGCCTCCCTCGCTGTGTTGGCCGGCACCCCGACGACCGGGATGCCGGAGTCGCGGAACGAGCCGGCGGGAAGCGGGCGGCCGTAGAGCAGGACGGCGGCGGCGCCGTTCCGGGCCGCGACGCGCACGGTCGCGGGCGGGTCGGGGCCGGCGGGAAGGAGCGCCGCCTTCCCCCTGAGCGCTCCCCGGGCGCCACGGATCGCGACCGCGAGATCGAGCGGGCGCCCGGGCAGGGTGTCCCCGACGAGCGGGAGCGCCTCGTCCGACATCACGGCCAGGCCCTGGCGGAGAACGAGCCGGACCGCCGGGGTCTCGGTTCGCGGATCGATCGCGCCGACCGTCAACGCGGCCGGTGACCCTCCCGGGCCTGCGATCGAGCCGAAGAGCGGGCCCGCCGGGCCGTCGTTTCCGGCCGGCGCCACGACGAGCATGTCGAGAGCGAGTGCTCCGTCGACCGCCTGGGCCTCCGGGCTGTCGGGGAATGATGCGAACGGCTCGACGACGCCGAGGAGGGCGATCCGCGCTGCGTCGTGCGCGTCGCCGTCGCCGTTGGGGTCGACGGCGCGCTCGAGACCCGCGATCACCTGGTCGGAGCGGGCGTACACGCCGTCGGAGCCGCTTGCGGTCGGTTGCCAGCCGGCGACCCGGATCGGGAGGATGTCGGCACCTGGCGCGACGCCGTGAACACCCTGCGGCCCGCCCGCGCCGGCGAGGACGCCTGCGAGCTCGGTTCCGTGGACCTCGATCTGGCGGCGGTCCTGCGGATCGCGCTGGGCCGCGGCGTTGCCGGTGCCACCCACGATGTCCGTACCCTGCTCGACGCGGCCGCCGAGGTACGGATGCTTCAGGTCGACGCCGGTGTCGAGCAGCGCGACGGTGATGCCCGAGCCGTCGAATCCCGGCAGGGAGACGCCGGGCACGGCCGCCGTCGTACCGGCGCCGGCGGCGGCCGGCGGGATCGCCGCCGGGTAGGCAATCCGCACGGGATACACGCCGGCGACCTGGGAGTTGTGCTCGAGCAGCGGGATCGCGCCCGGGTCGAGCACGGCCGAGAAGCCGTCGATGACGCGCGCATAGCTGTAGTCGGGTCGCGTGGCCAGCCCGTGCCTGGCGAGCTGGATCAGGACCTGCTGCTGCGCGGCGAAGGCCTCCGCCGCCCAGCGGCGCTCGGCCGCCTCGGTCGCGAGCTTCGTCACGGCGACGCGCTGGGCGACCGAGGGGGTGCGCAGGACGACGATCATCCGGTTGCCCGGCGGGACCGCAGGCCGCGCGGAGCCGACGAGCCCGCTCCACGAGGCGTGACGCTCCGTCGCGGGCGCCGCCGCCGGGGCGCCCGGCTCCGGGTGGCGCACCGTCAGCCAGGCGGCGGCGCCGATCGCCGCCAGCACGACAAGCAGCAGAAGCTCAGAGCGCCGACGCGAACGCATCGAGCGCAAGGTACCCGGGCGGTGGGACGGCCTCGGCGTAGCGGCCGGCGGAGGCGATCATCGCGGCGTTGTCGGTGCAGAGCGCGAGCGGGGCCGCCACGGCGTCCGGTAGCGAGGAGCGCAGCTCGGAGTTCGCGGCAACGCCCCCGACGATCGCGACGCGCTCGCCGCCGGTCGCCTCGATCCGCTCGACGAGCGCGCGGACGATCGCCCGCTGGTAGCTCGCGGCCAGATCGGCACGTCGCGCGTCGAGCTCGGCGGCGTCGAGGCCGCGAACGGCGTAGAGGAGGGCGGTCTTGAGGCCGGAGAACGAGAAGTCGAGGCCGGCGACCTTCGCCACGGGGAACGTGAAGGCCTTCGGGTCGCCGTCGCGTGCGAGCCGGTCGATCTCGGCCCCGCCGGGGTACGGGAGGCCGAGCAGCCGGGCGCCCTTGTCGAAGGCCTCGCCGGCCGCGTCGTCGAGCGTCGTGCCGATGACGGCAACCTCGCCCCAGCCGCGTCCGCGGACGTCGAGGAGGAGTGTGTGGCCGCCGCTCGCGAGCAGGCAGGTGAACGGCGGGTCGAGGTCGAGCGGCTGCAGGTAGAGGGAGGCGACGTGTCCGTGCAGGTGGTTGACGGGCACGAGCGGCAGGCCTCTCCCCCACGCGATTCCCTTCCCCGCAGCGAGCCCGACGAGCAGCGCCCCGATCAGGCCGGGGCCGGCCGTGACCGCCACCTTCGCGACCTCGTCGAGCGAGCAGCCGGCCTGCTCGAGCGCTTCTGCGATGACCGGCGACACGAGCTCGAGATGGCGCCGGGAAGCGATCTCGGGCACGACGCCGCCGTACCTCGCGTGCAGCTCGGCCTGCGAGCTGACGACGTTGGAACGGATCTCGCCGTCGGCGGTGACCACCGCCGCAGCGGTCTCGTCGCACGAGGTCTCGATCCCGAGGATCACCGCCAGAGCGGCACGGCCGGCTCAGTCCTCCGGATCGGGGTCGCGCCACATGATCAGCGCGTCCTCGCGATTGTCGGTGTAATAGCCCCGCCGGATACCCTGCCGCACGAAGCCGTGGCGCTCGTACAGGGCAATCGCCTCCTTGTTCGAGACACGCACCTCGAGCGTGTAGCCGCGTCGCTGGTCGTCGCGGGTGAGGTCGAACAGGTGCTCGAGGAGGCGCGTCGCGATCCCGTGGCGCTGGAAATCGGGGTCGACCGCGACGTTCATCACGTGCCAGGCGTCGACGTAGCGGGAGTTCACCACGTAGCCGATCAAGCTGTCGCCGTCGAAGGCGCCGACGCAGATCGAGGAGGCCTTCCCGAGCTCGGAGGCGAACATCGAGCGCGACCAGGGCGTGCGGTAGGCACGCTGCTCGATCGCGTCGATCGCGTTCAGGTCGGAGAGGCCGAGCGGGCGGATGTCGATCGCGAGGGCGGTCATCGGCTCGGGGCGGCGTCGGGGAAACGGACATAGAGCGGCTCGATCGCGTCGGCCGGCCCGAGCGGGCCCGCATGCGCGACGAGCAGGGCCGCAGCGGGGAGATGGGAGGGATCGTCGTCGGGCGGGATCTCGGCGCCGGCCGCCTCGAACAGGTCGCGGTAGCGGAGCGCCCCGTCGCCGACGAGCCGTAGCCCGGCGACGTCGAGCTCCTCGGGCCGGGCGACGGCGGGTCCGTCGACGAAGACCTCGCCGCGGCGGGCATCGATCACGGCCGTGCCGCCCGAGTACGCGTGGAGGGTCGAGACGCCGGCCGCGGGCACGCCGAGGGCGAGCCCGAGCCCGCGCGCCGTTGCGATGCCGATCCGGATCGACGTGAAGCTTCCCGGGCCGGTGCCGACGACGAGCACGTCGAGGTCGCGCGGAACGATGCCGGCCGCGTCCGTCAGCTCCTCGGCCGCGACGAGGACCGACCGCGCGTCCGTCAAACGCTCGCCGACGACCTCACCCTCCTGCAGGAGCGCGCAGGTGGTGGTCGTGGTCGCTGTGTCAAAGGCGAGGATCGTCATCGCTCTCGATCGTGATGCTCCGCTGGGTCGGGTCGACATGGGCCAGTGTCACCGTGGCTCGTGCCTGCGGCAGCCAGGCCCCCGCGTTCTCCGGCCACTCGACGAATACAATCGTGCCATCGAAGTAGGGCTCGAGGTCGCCCCACCGCTCCGCCGACAGCCCGGCGAGCCGGTAGAGGTCGAGATGCGCGACCGGGACGCGCCCCTCGTAGCGGTGCCCGATCGTGTACGTCGGGCTCGTCACGGCCGACGCGACTCCGAGCTTCCGACACGCGCCGCGGACGAAGGTCGTCTTGCCCGCTCCGAGCTCGCCGGCGACCGCGACGACGTCACCCGGCACGAGACCCCCGGCGACTCGCGCCCCGACCGCCTCGGTCTCGGCGTCCGACCCGCTACGCACCGTCTCCACCCTCCTCACGATAGGCCGAATACCCGGGCCGCACCGAACGAGGTTCGCGGCCCAGGAGCGGCGAGCTCGCAGCTCGCACCGGAAGGGCGGAGCGGCGGCCGGTGGTGCGCTGTGGCGCCGGCAGGCTAGAAGAGGCCGAGCTGGACGGCGGCCGGTTCGTGAGCGGGAGCGGGCGGGCCGGCGACCGCGGCCGCCGGCGCGGCCGCCTCGCGACCGAGCAGCTCGGGAAGCCGCTCGAAGTCGGCCTGCAGCACGTCGAGCATCCTGGGGGTGTAGAGCGCCGCGGCCGGATGGAAGATCGGGAAGAGCAGGACGCGCGAGCCCCCGAGCACGACCTCCTGCTCGCGACCGTGCACGCGGGTGATCCCGTCGGGCTTGCCCGAGAGAAGCTTCGTCGCGAAGTTGCCGAGCGTCGCCACGACCCGCGGCTGGATCAGCTCGATCTGCCGGAAGAGGTGGCTCTCGCAGGCGGCGATCTCCTCGGGCTGGGGGTCGCGATTGCCCGGTGGGCGGCACTTCAGGACGTTGACCACGAACACGTCGTCGCGGCTGAGGCCGATCCCGGCGAGGAGCTTGCCCAGGAGCTGCCCGGCGGCGCCGACGAACGGAACTCCCTGCTTGTCCTCGTGGAACCCCGGCGCCTCGCCGACGAACATCAGGTCGGCGGTCGGCGAGCCGGACCCGAACACCACCTGGGTGCGCGTCGCCGACAGCGGACAGCGCGTGCAGCCCGCAACAGCTTCGCGGAACGCGTCGAGCGCGGCCGTATTGCTCGTCGAGCTCTCAGTGGCCGCCGCAGCCACAGCCCCCGCCACAACAGCCGCCACGCGAGGCGCCGCCGACGCTGGGCTGGCTGCTCTGGCCCTGAGCCTTGCTGAGACCGTGCGCCGCGAACGTCGAGAACTGCCGCTTCGCATTCTCCGACCCGCAATCGGGGCAGGGAGGCGCCTCGTCCGTGCGGACGAGCTCCTCGAAGTGCGACTCGCAGCTCATGCAGACGTATTCGTAGATCGGCATCTCGTGCTCAAGGGTATCAACCCGCGTTCGGTGACATCCGACTCCGGGATGGTGCGCTCCCGGTCGGACGGACGCCGCCTCGGCTATGCTTCTCGTGCCCGGTATCCGCAAGCGGAACTGGAGCCCAGGATGAGAACGCTGACCACGATCGCCGCGCTGCGGCATGCGATCGAGCCCCTCCGGACCGGCTCGACGATCGGGCTCGTCCCGACGATGGGCGGGCTCCACGCCGGGCACCGCGCGTTGTTCGAGGCTGCCGCGGCCGACTGCGATCTCGTCGTCGCGAGCATCTTCGTCAACCCGGCCCAGTTCGAGGACCAGAGCGACCTCGCGGCGTACCCGGCCGATCTCTCCGAGGATCTCACCCGCGCCGAGGAGGGCGGTGTCGACCTCGTCTTCGCCCCGGACGAGAGCGAGTTCTACCCGCCGGGCTTCGCGACCTGGATCGAGCCGAAGGGCGCGGCGGCGGGGCTCGAGGGCGACGCGCGCCCCGGCCACTTCCGCGGCGTCGCTACCGCCTGCCTGAAGCTGTTCACGATCGTTCGCCCGACCGCCGCCTACTTCGGGCGCAAGGACGCCCAGCAGGTCGCGGTCGTCAAGCAGCTCGTTCGCGATCTGAACCTCGAGCTCGACGTGCGCGTCGTCGAGACCGTCCGCGACCAGGACGGTCTCGCACTCTCCTCCCGCAACGCCAGGCTCTCGGGCGACGAGCGCCGCCGCGCGCTTGCCATCCCGCGCGCCCTCGCGACCGGCGACCCCGCGCGTGCCCGGACGGTCCTCGCCGGCGCGGGCCTCGAGCCCGACTACGTCGCCGTCGCCGACCTGGACGGCCCGACGCTCGCCGTCGCCGCACGCATCGGCTCGATTCGCCTGATCGACAACGTCCTCCTGGAAGGAGATCCGAGATGAGCACCCGCCCCCGCCTCCCCGGCCCCTCGGCGCCGGCACCCGGCAAGCTGGCGCTTCCCGAGCTCGACGAGATGAAGCGGCGCAGCGACCGGATCACGATGGTTACAGCGTACGACGCGCCCGCCGCGCTGCTCGCCGACGAGGCCGGCATCGAGCTCGTGCTGGTGGGCGACTCGGCTGCGATGGTGATGCTCGGCCATGAGTCCACCGTCTCGGTCACCCTCGACGAGATGATCTTCCTCACGCGCGCCGTCACCCGCACCGCTCGGCGGCCGCTCGTGATCGGCGATCTCCCGTTCGGCTCGTACGAGGTCTCCGACGAGCAGGCGGTCGCGAGCGCGATCAGGATGCTGAAGGAGGGCGGCGCGGACTGCGTCAAGCTCGAGGGCGGCGGACGGATGGTGTCGCGGGTACGCGCAATCGCGGAGTCGAACATCGGCGTGATGGCCCACATCGGCCTCACCCCGCAGTCGGCGACGAAGCTCGGCGGCTTCCGCGCCCAGGGCCGCACCGCCGAGGCCGCGTTGAAGCTGTACGACGAGGCGCTCGCGCTTCAGGACGCGGGCTGCTTCGCGATCGTCCTGGAGGCGGTGCCCGCCGCGGTCGCGACCCGGATCACCGCCGCCCTCGACGTGCCGACGATCGGTATCGGCGCGGGTGCCGGCTGCGACGGCCAGGTTCTCGTCTGGCACGATCTGCTCGGCCTCTACGCGGGGCAGGTGCCGCGGTTCGTGAAGCGGTACGCGGCACTCGCCGAGGAGATCGGCGGGGCACTCGAGGCCTACGTCGGCGACGTGCGCGAGGGCTCGTTCCCCGAGGAGCAGCACACCTACTCGATCCCAGACGCCGAGCTCGGGCAGTTCGAGGCCGCGCTCGCGGCCCGCCGCTAGAGAAGGAGCAGAACGCCGCCGAGCACGACCGCCGGCGCCGCCGTCGCCGCGGCGCGCCCCCAGCCCCAGCCGTGCACCGAGCGGACGCCGATCACGAGCAGGCAGACGGACCACGCGAGGCATCCGAGCCACAGCGCCTGGAACACGACGCCCGAGCCGCGGGCGTCAGACCCGCCGGCGTGGAAGAGTGCGTCTCCGTACACCGCGAGCTTGACCGGCCAGAGGATCAGCGACAGCGCCACCGGGACAGCCGCGAAGGCCAGGACGTGGCGGCTTCGCCGGTACGACCCCTGCGTCCCAAGCGCAACAGCCGTCAACTGGAGAACGCCGCCGAGGATCCAGTAGGCGACGACGCCGTACAGGCTCCCGGCGAGGAAGGCCCAGACCGGAACGAGAAGCTCGTCGTAGCTCGACGGCGGATCCATCAAGGTCGCGGCCGCGTGTGTCGAGAGCACGAACGCCATTCCGGCCAGCAGCACGATCAGGAGGACGGGCTCGGAGCGCTCGGCGGCCTGCTCGTTGCCGTCCTGGCGGAGCGCGACGAAGACTGCCCGCGGCGAGGAGAGGACGAGAACCGTCCGAAGCCACCACTCCCGCACGGTGCCAGCCTACGCTCTGCCGACCTGCGCTCTGCCGGCCTGCGCTCTGCCGGCCCGCGCTCTGCCGGCCCGTGCTCTGCCGGCCCACGCTCTGACGAGCCCGTGCCGCTCCCGAGCGGAGAGAGCCGGTGCTTCGATCTCGGCGGTTACTTGGTGACGATGTCCCCGTTGTGGCAGAGGTACTCGATCTGGCCGAGGCCGGTGTCCTGCTGCTGGCGCGGCGGCTTGCCATCCTTGCAGATCGGCGTGTGCCGCCCCATGTAGCCCGAGACGACGCCTGCGGCGAACAGAACGGCGATGATGGCGGCGAGGCCGATGTAGAAGGCGCGCTTCCTCTCCCGCGACATGTCCGAAGGCTACGCGGCCGCGACGGCGCGCCGTTCGAGCAGGGGGCGCAGGAAGCGGCCCGTGTACGACCCTTCGGCATCGGCCACGTCCTCGGGCGTGCCGGTGGCGACAACCTCGCCGCCGGCCTCGCCGCCCTCGGGGCCGAGATCGACGATCCAGTCGGACTGCTTGATCACGTCCAGGTTGTGCTCGATCACGAGCACCGTATTGCCGTTGTCGACGAGCCGCTGCAGCACCTCGAGCAGCTTTTCGATGTCGGCGAAATGGAGCCCGGTCGTCGGTTCGTCCAGGATGTAGAGGGTTCGGCCGGTCGCCACCTTGCCGAGCTCGGCCGCGAGCTTGACGCGCTGCGCCTCACCGCCCGAGAGCGTGGTCGACGGCTGGCCGAGCGTGATGTAGTCCAGCCCCACGTCGTGCAGGGTCTGGAGCCGGCGCCGGATCTTCGGGATCTTGGCGAAGAAGCGGAGCGCCTCTTCGACCGACAGCTCGAGCACGTCGGCGATCGTCTTGCCCTTGAACCGCACCTCGAGCGTCTCGCGGTTGTAGCGCCTCCCCTTGCACGTCTCGCACGGGACGTAGACGTCGGGCAGGAAGTGCATCTCGATCTTGATCTGGCCGTCGCCCTTGCAGTTCTCGCAGCGGCCGCCCTTGACGTTGAACGAGAAGCGGCCGGGCTTGTAGCCGCGCACCTTCGCGTCGGGTGTCAGCGAGTACAGCTCGCGGATGTGCGTGAACAGGTCGGTGTAGGTGGCGGGGTTCGAGCGCGGCGTGCGGCCGATCGGCCGCTGGTCGATCTCGATCACCTTGTCGAAGGCCTCGATCCCCTCGACCGCGTCGTGCTCGCCCGGCTTCACCCGCACCTTCTGCAGGCGATTGGCGAGCGACTTGAAGACGATCTCGTTGACGAGCGTCGACTTCCCCGACCCGGAGACGCCGGTGACCGAGACGAACCGCCCGATCGGGAACTCGACATCGATCCCCTTCAGGTTGTGCTGAGCAGCCCCGCGCACCGTGAAGACGCCGTTGTCGGCGGTCCGCCGCTCTGGCACGGCGATCTCGCGGGTACCGGAGAGGAACTGCCCGGTGACCGACTTGCGGTTCCGTTCGACCTTCGCAGCCGGGCCCTCGGCGACGACGTGCCCGCCGTGCTCACCCGCACCGGGGCCCATGTCGACGAGCCAGTCGGCGCTCCGCATCATCTGCTCGTCGTGCTCGACCACGATGACGGTGTTACCGAGGTCGCGGAGCCGCTCGAGCGTGCCGATGAGCCGGTCGTTGTCGCGCTGGTGGAGCCCGATCGAGGGCTCGTCGAGGATGTAGAGCACGCCGACGAGTTGCGAGCCGATCTGCGTCGCGAGCCGCAGCCGCTGCGCCTCGCCGCCCGACAGCGTCGCCGAGGCGCGGTCCAGGTCGAGATACCCGACGCCGACGTTGTCGAGGAACGTCAGCCGCTCACGGATCTCCTTGACGATCCGCGCACCGATCAGCTCCTCGGTGACGGTGAGCTCGAGCCCGTCGAGGAACCGGAGCGCCGCGGCGACCGAGAGCTGCGTGAACTCGTGGATGTTCCGTTCCCCAACCGTGACCGCGAGCACCTCGGGCTTCAGCCGTGCGCCCTTGCACACCGGGCACGGCCGGAACGACATGTACTCCTCGATCCGCTCCCGCTGCGTCGAGCTGTCGGTGTCGCGATACCGCCGCTGCAGCGAGCTGACGATCCCTTCGAACGCGATCGTGTAGGCGCGCCTGCGTCCCATCCGGTTGCGATAGGTGACGTAGACGCGCTCCCCGTTCGTGCCGTTCAGGAAGTAGCCCTGCTGCTCCTCGCTCAGGTCGCGCCAGGGCCGGTCGGTCGGGATCTCGTAGCGGTCGGCCACGGCCTGGATCACCGACTCGTAGAAGTTCGCGCTCCCCACCGCCCAGGGGACGAGCGCCCCCTCGTCGATCGAGAGGCCCGGATCCGGGACGAGCAGGTCGGGATCGATCTCCTGCTGGGCGCCGAGCCCGGTGCAGCGCGGGCACGCCCCGTGCGGAGAGTTGAAGGAGAAGATCCGCGGCTGGAGCTCCGGCAGCGAGACGCCGTGCTCGGGGCAGGCGAACCGCTCCGAGTAGGTGCGGCTCTCGCTGCCGTCGACCAGGTCGACCGTGACGAGGCCCTCGGCGAGCGCGACCGCCGTCTCGACCGACTGGGTGAGCCGGAGCCGCAAGTCGTCCTTCATCACGAGCCGGTCGACCACGACCTCGATCGTGTGCTTGAACTTCTTGTCGAGCACCGGCGGTTCCTCGAGCAGGTGCTGCTCACCGTCGACCTTGACCCGCGTGAAGCCCTCGTTGCGAAGTTGCTCGAACAGGTCCCGGTACTCGCCTTTGCGGTCGCGGACGACCGGCGCGTTGACCGTGAACCGTGCGCCCTCGGGCAGCGCGAGGATCTGCTCGACGATCGAGTCGACCGCCTGCCCGGCGATCGGGCGGCCGCAGATCGGGCAATGCGGCCGACCGATCCGCGCGTAGAGCAGCCGCAGGTAGTCGTAGATCTCGGTGACCGTGCCGACCGTCGAGCGGGGGTTGCGCGAAGTTGTCTTCTGGTCGATCGAGATCGCCGGGCTGAGGCCGTCGATCGAGTCGACGTCCGGCTTCTCCATCATCTGGAGGAACTGGCGGGCATAGGCCGACAACGACTCGACGTAGCGCCGCTGCCCCTCCGCATAGATCGTGTCGAAGGCGAGGCTCGACTTCCCCGAGCCGGACAGCCCGGTGATGCAGATCAGCGCGTTCCGAGGGAGCCGGACGGTGATGTCCTTGAGGTTGTGCTCCCTGGCGCCGTGGACTACGAGCTCGTCGGCCGCCATGAGAAGACCATTCTACCGAGCGAACGGACGTTCGTCTCGGGAGACGCCTCGATGCCCCTGAAGCACGTCGTTACAAACATGGGGAAGAATCGGCGCAATGTTGTGACAGACACGGGGGTTACCCAGAGGTACACATGGACTTGCGCATCTGTACCTCTGTGAACGATGAGCCGCCGACTCCACATCACCCTCACCGACGAGCAGTACGACTACCTGAACCACGCCTCGGAGCGGACGAGCCTCTCGGTGGCCGAGCTCATCCGGCGAGCGATCGACGAGAAGTACCCGGCGAGCAGCGGTACCGCGAGCCGCCGGGAGTTCACCGTCGCGGTCTGGCGGAGACCGGGCGCCGGCGGGCAGGGCCGGCGGAGCGGGATTCGGCTCGGCTAGGCCTTGCGCCAGCGGCCGAACACCAGGCCGCCGAGGGTGAACCCGAGGCCGAAGGTCCCGGCTGTGAAGCCGCCGACCGCGAAGCCCTTACGCCAGGCCGAGAGGCTCTGCCAGCGGCCGAGGGCCTCCGCCTCCTCGGCAGTCAGAAGCTCGCCTCGCCGCTTCTTGCGCAGCGCACCGCCGGCTCGGACCCCGAGGTACAGGTCATCGAAGATCTCGTTGCCGGACTCGTTCTTCATACCACTCACTGTAGCCTGCTTCGACGGTGTCATCGTGCATCCTCCACGTGTCCGACCTTCATTTCGGCGCGCGGAACGGCCTCGACGATCCGGCTCTCGAGCAGGCTCTCACCGAGCTCGTGGAGCGTGTCTCGCCCGACATCGTCGTCGCGAGCGGCGACCTCACGCACCGCGGACTGCCCGCCGAGCACGAGGCGGCGGCGGCGTACCTGCGGGCGCTCGGACGCCCTCTGCTGGTCATCCCGGGGAACCACGACATCCCGACGCTCCCACCTGCGCGTCTGACGCGTCCGTTTCGAGAGTTCGAGCGCTGTTGGGAGACGACCTCGCCCGTCTTCTCCGCGCCGGGGCTCGAGATCGTGGGGCTCTCCTCGGTCAAGCCGTGGGGCTACCAGCGCGGGCGGATCCGCGCCGATGACCTTGCGCGGGCCGAGACCCGGCTCGGTGCCGCACCCGAGGGGGCGCTACGCGTCGTGACCCTGCACCATCAGCTCGCCGGCGCGCCCTGGCGGAACACGAAGCTCCCTGTGCGAGGGCGGACTCGCCTGCTCGCGCGACTCGCCGGAGCAGGGGCCGAGCTGATCCTGAGCGGCCATATCCACCAGGCGGCCGTCACCGAGCGGCGCGAGTTCGAGGTCGTCGGCGACGGGTCGCGTGCCTGCGTGATCGCCACCGCGCCCGGGCTCGGGCGTCCGCGGCCGAATCGGCCCTTCGAGGCGCGCGGCGTGCTCGTCCACCGCGCCGACCGTGAGACGATCTCGGTCGAGGTCCATGTCTGGCGCGACGAGACCTGGGCGGCGACGGGAACGCGAAGCTTCCGCCGGGGTTGAGCGCCTAGGTTGCGACCTGGTCGAGCGCTAGGAGCTCGCGGCGCAGGTCCTTGATCTCGTCGCGGAGCTTGGCCGCGTACTCGAAGCGGAGCTCCTCGGCCGCCGTGTACATCTCCTCCTCGAGCGTCACCACGAGCTTTTCGAGCTCGTCGCGATCCATCCCCTCGACCTTGCGGCCGCGGCGTGAGCGGGCCGGCACGTGGGGCGCATCGAGTGAGAGGAACTCGGCGATGTCCGAGACCCCCTTCGAGATCGACGTTGGGACGATCCCGTGCTGCTCGTTGTACTCGAGCTGCTTTGTCCGGCGCCTCCCGGTCTCCTCGAGCGCAAACTTGATCGCCTCGGTGTGCTTGTCCGCGTACATCAGGACCTTCCCGTTGATGTTGCGGGCGGCGCGGCCGATCGTCTGGATCAACGCCGTCTGCCCGCGGAGGAACCCCTCCTTGTCGGCGTCGAGGATCGCGACCAGCGACACCTCGGGCAGGTCGAGGCCCTCGCGCAGGAGGTTCACGCCGACGAGGACGTCGTACTCGCCGAGGCGAAGGTCGCGGATGATCTGGATCCGCTCGAGCGTGTCGATCTCCGAGTGCAGGTACCGGGCGCGCACGCCGGCTTCGAGCAGGTAGTCGGTCAGGTCCTCGGCCATCTTCTTCGTCAGGGTCGTGACGAGCGTCCGCTCGTTCCGCTCCTCGCGATGCCGGATCTCGTTCAGCAGGTCGTCGATCTGGTTCCGCGTCGGCCGGAGCTCGACCTCGGGGTCGACGATCCCCGTCGGACGGATCAGCTGCTCGGCGACGCGGGTCGAGTGGCGAAGCTCCCAGGCTCCCGGCGTCGCCGACACGAGCACGAGCTGCGGCACCTTGGCGAGGAACTCGTCGAAGCGAAGCGGCCGGTTGTCGAGAGCCGACGGGAGCCGGAAGCCGAAGTCGACGAGCGTCTGCTTGCGCGAGCGGTCGCCCTCGTACATTCCCCCGATCTGGGGCACCGTCTGGTGCGACTCGTCGACGAAGACGACGAAGTCCGAGGGAAAGTAGTCGAGCAGCGTGTGCGGCGCGGAGCCGGGCGGGCGGCCGTCGAGGATGCGCGAGTAGTTCTCGATCCCGTTGCAGAACCCGAGCTCCTGCATCATCTCGAGGTCGTACTCGGTTCGCTGGCGGATCCGATGCGCCTCGAGCATCCGGCCCTCCGCCTCGAACCTCTTCACCTGCTCGGCCAGTTCGGCCTTGATCTCGACCACTGCCCGCTCGACCGTCGGCTTCGAGGTCACGTACTGGGTCGCCGGAAAGACGGTCAGCGAGTCGAGCCGCGAGAGCACCTCGCCGGTGAGCGGGTCGAAATGGGTGATCGCCTCGACCTCATCGCCGAAGAACGAGATGCGGTACGCCGTCTCCGAGTACGCCGGCTGGATCTCGAGCACGTCGCCCTTCACCCGGAAGCGGCCGCGGCCGAGGACCGTGTCGTTGCGGACGTACTGGATGTCGACGAGCTTGCGCAGCACCTCATCCCGGTCGCTCTCCTCGCCCACGTTCAGGAAGACGACCTTCTGCTCGTATTCGTCCGGTGAGCCGAGGCCGTAGATGCACGAGACCGAGGCGACGATCACGACGTCGCGCCGTGAGAGCAGGTTCGAGGTGGCCGCGTGCCGGAGCCGGTCGATGTCGTCGTTCCGAGAGCTGTCCTTCTCGATGTACAGGTCGGCCTGGGGGACGTAGGCCTCGGGCTGGTAGTAGTCGTAGTACGAAACGAAGTACTCGACGGCGTTCGCGGGAAAGAACTCGCGAAACTCGTTGCAGAGCTGCGCAGCGAGTGTCTTGTTGTGGGCGATCACGAGCGCGGGCCGGCCGACCTTCTCGATGATCCAGGCCATCGTGGCCGTCTTGCCGGTGCCTGTCGCGCCGAGCAGTGTCTGGTAACGCTCCCCGGCGACGAGGCCCTCGGCAAGCGTCTCGATCGCGCCGGGCTGGTCACCGGTCGGCGAATACAGGTCGGCTGTCTTCAGCTCGGCCACGGGCCCAGGGTATCCCGTTGGCAGGGCGCGACCGGCGGCCGCACCGATGCGTCGCGGTCAGTCGCCCCAGTCGAAGTCGCGCGAGCGCGACCAGAGGCCTTCGTCGGCGGCCTCGACAGGCTCCTCGGCCGGCTCGGCCTCGGTGCTCGGCGCCTCGACGGGGATGGGTGCCTCAGGAAAGGTCGTCTCGGCCGTCGGCCATTCAAGGGAGGTCGGCTCGTCGACGATCGACTGCGTGCCGTCCAGCGTGTCCTCGATCCGCGCCTGCTCCTCGGTCTTGAACAGCGGATGATTCTCGAACGGATCATCGGGCATGTAGCGCTCGAGCGGCATCTCGTGCTCGAGCGCCGCATTGCGTCGTCGCAGCTCGAGGTGCTCCTGGATCACACTCGCGAACAGTGACGAGGTTTCGACAGCCATTGCTTCCTCCTGGTCGTACGCCATGCAGGGGTGAAGTCTAACGCCTTGGAGGGAGACGGTTTACAAGCAAGCGTTCTGCGGCGACAATCCCGTGGTGCGAAGCAGTCGTGAGCGGGACGTCGAGCGGCGCCACTGGCAGGCGGTGCGAACAGCAGCGTTCCTCTGGAGCTTCTGGTGGCGCCTGCCACCTTCGGGCCGCCGCCAGCTCCTGGCACTGGCGCGCCGGCATGGGCCGTGGCTCGTGCGGCGCGAGTACCGCCGCCGCCGGCCGCACTAGAAGGTCAGCGCGGCGAGGGCGATGCGCTCCTGCTCGAGCCTGTGCGCGGTCGGATAGCCCTCGGCGGTGCTCGCGCGCCAGGGCCTGCCGACAAAGCGCACCGGAACGCCGGCCGCAGCCTCCTCGAGCCGGTGGCGGATCGTCCGCCAAGCGCCCATGTTCTGCGGCTCCTCCTGCGCCCAGACGATCTCGTCGAGCTGGGGGTAGGAGGCGATCAGCGTTCGAGCCGGTGCGACCGGGAACGGGTAGAGCTGCTCGAGCCGGGCGACCGCAACCTCGTTGGCCTCGCCGGCGAGCTCGTGCCCGACGATGTCGTAGTAGACCTTGCCGCTGCAGATCACGAGACGCCGGATGTGAGACTTCTCGGGGACGCCGGCGTCGAGGATCGGGTGGAACGCGCCCTCGGCCAGATCGGCCAGCGTCGAGGAGGCGTCCTTCAAGCGCAGGAGGCCCTTCGGGGTCATCACGATGAGCGGCCTCGCCGTCGGGTCGTGCGCCTGGCGCCGTAGGAGATGGAAGTACTGGGCCGAGGTGGTCGGGTTCACGATCCGGATGTTCTCCTGCGCCGTGAGCTGCAGGAAGCGCTCGAGACGGGCGCTCGAGTGCTCGGGCCCGTTTCCCTCGTACCCGTGCGGGAGGAGCAGGGTCAGCCGGGAGGTCTGGTGCCACTTGGCAAGCCCGCTCGAGATGAACTGGTCGATGATCGTCTGGGCCCCGTTCGCGAAGTCGCCGAACTGCGCCTCCCACAGGACGAGGGCCTCGGGCGCCGCCGTCGAGTAGCCGTACTCGAACCCGACACAGGCGTACTCGGAGAGCGGCGAGTTGTAGACCTCGAACGAGGCCTTGCTGCCTGGGAGCCGCTGCATCGGGATCTCGATCTCGCCGGTCGTAGAGTCGTGGAGGACGAGGTGGCGGTGGGAGAAGGTGCCGCGCTCGGTGTCCTGGCCCGTGAGCCGGACGGGGATTCCCTCGCGGAGCAGGGAGCCGAACGCGAGCGCCTCGGCGTGGCCCCAGTCGATCCCACCCTCGTCGAGCGCGGCCTCGCGCCGCTCGAGCTGGCGCGCGAGCTTCGGGTTGACCGTGAACCCCTCGCGGACGTTGGCGAGCCGGCTCGTGAGCCGCCGCAGCCGCTTCTCCCGCACGCGGGTGTCAACCGTGGTCGCGCCCTCGATCGGCACGGCCTCGTCGCGGGCCTTGGCGGGGATCTCCTGCCCGAATGAGGCTCTGAGCCGGTCGTGTGCCTCGTGGAGCCGCGTACCGACCTCGGCAGCGAGCTCCTCGGCCTCGGCCGCGGTGACGACCCCCTGCTCGACGAGTCGCGCTCCGTAGAGCTCGCGGACCGTCGGATGGGTCTCGATCTGGACCGCCATGAGCGGCTGGGTGTACGCCGGCTCGTCCTGCTCGTTGTGGCCGAAGCGCCGGTAGCCGACGAGGTCGATGACGACGTCGTGACCGAACCGTGCGCGGTAGGCGAGCGCGAGGCGGACGGCGGAGATGGCCGCCTCGGGATCGTCGCCGTTCACGTGGATGATCGGGGTGTCGAAACCCTTCGCCAGGTCGGAGGAGTAGCGGGTCGAGCGGCCCTGCGCCGGGTCGGTGGTGAACCCGACCTGGTTGTTCGTGATCAGGTGCAGGGTGCCGCCGGTCGAGTAACCCTCGAGCGCGTACAGGTTGAGGGTCTCGGCGACGATCCCCTGGCCGGCGAACGCGGCATCGCCGTGGAGGAGCACGGGCATCGCCGCCGACGGGTCGTAGAGGCCGTCGCGCGACGTGCGGTCGGTCTGCGCGGCGCGCGTCATGCCCTCGACGACCGGGTCGACGGCCTCGAGATGGCTCGGGTTGGCCGCGAGCGCGACCGCGATCTTCCCGCTGTGCGTGTCGCGCATGCCCTCGGCGCCGAGGTGGTACTTGACGTCGCCCGTCCCGCCCTCGGCGTCGGTGGCGACGACCTCGATCGCCCGCTCGCCCTCGAACTCGCGCAGGATCTGCTCGTAGGGCATGCCGATCGTGTGCGCAAGGACGTTGAGGCGGCCACGATGGGCCATGCCGATCACGACCTCGTGCGCCCCGGCCGCAGCGGCGAGCTCGAGCGACTCGTCGAGCATCGGAATCAGCACGTCGAGCCCTTCGAGCGAGAACTGCTTCTGACCGAGGAACGAGCGGCGCAGGTAACGCTCCATGCCCTCGACCTCGCAGAGCCGGACGATAGAGGCGGCGCTGCTCCTCGGGCGAGAGCTCGGTCCGGAAGCGCCCCGACTCGATCGCCTTGCGCAGCCAGACGCGCTGCTCGTGGTCGCCGATGTGCTCCATCTCGTAGCCGAGCGGGCCGCAGTAGGTCTCCTTGAGCCGAGGCAGGGCCTCGGCGAGGGTCTCGCCCTCGACGTGTATGCGCAGGTACGAGGCCGGGATGCGCGCCTGAAGCTCGGGCGTCAGCTTCGGCTCGAGGCGGAGCGGATCGAGGGCAGGATCGCCGATCGGCTCCGAGCCGAGCGGGTCGAGTCGGGCGGCGAGGTGGCCGTGCATCCGGTGCGCCTTGACGAGCGCCATCGCCGCGGCGACGCCGCCGAGCAGCTCGGGATCGAGCGCGGGCGGCCGGGTCGAGCCTGGGCGCGGGCTGGAGCGTGGGCGCCTCGATCGTCGCCACCTGCGGGCGGGGCAGCGTCACCACCGGGGCGAGTGCGACTCTCCGGCGTCGTCGTGAGCATTGCCGCCGTCGCCTGGCAGGCGCTCGAGCAGCCGCGCGAGCCCAGGGAGCTCGCGAACGACGGCGGATTCGCCGTTCTCGAACAGGGCGCGCCACTCCGGCGGAACAGCCTCGGGGTTATCGAGATACTCGTCTAGGAGCAGTCGCGCGTAGCCGGCATTCACGCCGTCGACGTCACGCATTGCGATCTCTTCTTTTGTACCACCGGCGAGTGTTCCTGCGGGCCGTCGCCGGTGGTCGTCACGCCGGGCTCAGTAGAGGGGATTCGAATCCCAGACGGCGACGGAGGCCCCGATCACGAAGAAGAGCGTGATCGCGAAGATGACATACAGGCCGAGACGGCGGTGCCGCATGCTGATCGAGATCCCGATCAGTGCGAAGAAGAACGCCGCCGGCGCGATCGCGAACGGCCGGAAGAAGATCTCGATGACCCCGGCGATCAGCGCGACGACGATCAGCACCATCGAGACGATGTCCTTCGTCGGCGAGTCGTTCGCCCTGCCGGACTCTTCTCTCAAGGCGCGTCTCTCATGGCGCGTCTCTCATGGCGCGCCGACGCCCCCTGTGCGCGCCTCGCGACGGGACGAGCGGGCGCCCACGCGCTCACGCGAGCGCTCGGACCCGCCTCGATGCGGCCTGACCGGCGAGCCGCTGGGCGACGGGCGCCGCCACGGATGCCAGTTGACGCCCTCGGTGCCGCCCTCGGTGCCGAGCTCCGG
Organism: uncultured Actinomycetota bacterium; assembly: GCA_963743675.1. Lineage (GTDB taxonomy): Bacteria > Actinomycetota > Thermoleophilia > Gaiellales > Gaiellaceae > PALSA-600. The sequence goes on along the minus strand of CAVURE010000015.1, from coordinate 811,732 downwards.
CTCGGCCTTGATCGCCCACCAGACCACCCAGCCGACGTACGCGACCGGGATCTTGAGGATGACGAGCATGAAGATGATCTCCCAGAGGGCCAAGACGTCGAAAGTGTACGACACTCGACGAACGACGTGCGGGTTCCCCGCAGTCTCAGGAGAAGCGCCGCCCCTCGTCACGTCGATAGCCGATGACGGCGAGCCAGGCGAAGACGATCGCGAAGCCCGCGAGCGCAACGCAGGCGCCCCAGTCGACAGGCCGACCGCGCGCCGTCGCGACGAGCTCGTCGGACAGGGCGCGCGTGGGCAGGAACCGGGAGCCCTCGCGCGCGGCCTCCGGCAACCGCGAGGGCAGGATCCAGAGCCCGCCGAGGTACGAGAGAACGAGGTAGAGGAGATTCGCGATCGGCAGCGCGCCCTTGGCCGGCGCCCAGTAGCCGAGGGCGATCCCGAGGAACGCGAACGGGATGATGCCGGCCAGCAGCGCCCCGCCGAGCTCGGCCCAGCCGACGACGGGAAGCGAGGCTGCGGTCGTGACGACGGCAGTGACGACCAGGAGCGCCGCGGCGGCGCAGGCGAACACCGCCGCCGAAGCGAGCCGCGCGAGAAGCCTGACGGGCGGGCCGACCGGAAGCGTCCGTAGGTAGGCCTCCCACGGCGAGGCGCGGTCGATCGCGATGCCCACTCCGAACTGGAAGAAGGCGACGCCGATCACTGCGAAGCCGGCGAACGTCGCCATCCGCACCGTTGCGTCCTGCCTCGGCCCGGGCGAGACGAAGAACAGGAAGAAGACAGCCGGAAGGATGAGCGTCGGCACCAGGTAGGCCGGATAGCGCAGCAGCTCGACGGTCATCGCGCGGGCATGGCGGAGCGCGAGCCTCACCGCCCTTCCCCTCGGGCTGCGAGCGCCTCCTCGAGCGTGAGCGAGCGCACCTCGAGATCGGCGAGCGGGACGCCGGCACGCACGAGGCGGTCGACCGTCGCGCCGCCCTCGCGCGTGAGGATGCGCAGGTAGGCGCCGTCGGGGTGCGCACCCTCGATCTCGACGCCGGGCGCGGCCCGGAAGCGCACGACTGTCATTCCCGCCGCGGCCTTCACCTGCTCGACGGGACCGTCGGCGACCACCGTGCCGGCCTCGATCAGCACCAGACGGTCTGCCAGAGCGTCGGCCTCGTCGAGATGATGCGTCGTGAGCAGGACCCCGCCGCCGCGCGTGTCCGTGGGCGCGCACGGCCTCCCAGACCGCGCTCCTGGCCTCGACGTCGAGCCCGGTCGTCGGCTCGTCGAGGACGACGAGCCGCGGGTCGCCAGCGAAGGCAAGCGCGACGGCGACACGCCGGCGCTGGCCGCCGGAGAGGCCCCCGAGCTGGCGGCTGACGAGACTCGTGAGCTGAAAGCGGTCGTAGATCAGGCGCGCGTCGAGCGGCCGGGCGTAGTGGGCCCGGATCAGCTCGAACAGCTCGCGCACGCGAAGCGTCGCCGGAAACGCGGTCTCCTGCGGTGTCACGCCGAGCGAACGGCGGGCGGCAGGCAGCCGCGGGTCGGCCCCGAAGAGCCGCACCGCCCCGCCGTCGGGCCGGCGGAGACCGGTGAGCATCGCGATGGCCGTCGACTTTCCAGCACCGTTCGGCCCGAGCAGCGCCACCACTTCGCCTGCGCGTACCGCGAACGATGTCGCGTCGAGAGCCCGGGTCGAACCGAAGCACTTGGTCACTCGTTCGAGCTCGGCGAAGATCACGGCGGCGCCCCGCGGTCGTGACGGCTGCGGTCGGTCCGCCAGAGCAGGAGCAGGTTGTACGTCCAGTGGGCGGCGATACACGCAGCAAGCGCTCCGGTGGCAACGTAGACACAGCCGAACACGGCGCCGGTGCCGAGGTGCAGGCCGGGCCGGGCACGATGGGAGACGGCGAATCCCAGCGAGCTGCCGAGCACGGCCGCGACCGACCCGCCGCGCATGAGCTCGCCGAGGACGACCCGACGCCACACAACCTCCTCGTTCGCTGCCGCGAGGCCGAGAAGCGCGCAGCTCACGACGACGAGCGGGAGCCGCGCGGCCGCGCTCGGAAGGACAGGCCGGCGTCTTGTCACGAGGACGTAGAGCAGCACCCCTGCGGCCCCGCCGATCGTCGAGGCTGCGAGAAACGGGAAGCGCAGTCTCGGGCACGAGGGCGATAACGCGACGAGAAGGACAAGCGCGAGCACGGTGGCGAGCCCGAGCCGGAGCAGAAGGCGGGGTGCCCAGCTCACGCCCGGCCGCCCACGACGAGTGCGTGCACACTCGCCTCGTCGAGGCCGTCGGCTCCGACCAGCTCGTCGAGCCGCCGGTCGTAGAAGCCTCCGAGCGGCAGCGCCGTTACCCCGAGCGCGGTTGCAGCGAGGACCGCGTTCTGGACGAGGTGGCCGGCCTCGAGCAAAGCGAAGCGATAGCCGCGCTGCCCGTACTTGAACTGCGATCTGGCGAAGACGGCAGTCACGACGACGACGGCCGCTGCCTGCTCGAGGGCGTGCGGGTCGACGACCGCGGCGCGCAGGGCGTCAGGCGCCAGCGGCGACAGCCGGGCGAGCCGGAAACGGAAAGGCTGGAAGTGATAGGTGCCCGTCTCGAGCCCTCGGACCGCGGCCGCGAGCACGTAGAGCTCGAGCGGGTAGAGCGCACCCGCCGAGGGGACGGGCCGCCTGCCCGCACCTGCGTCGGCATAGGAGGCTGCGAGCAAGGTGGCGAGGTCGCTGAATCCGAGTGGGCACGGAAGATCCGGGCTGGAAGACCTGCGGCGGAGGATCACGTCGCCGAGCGGGCTGTCGAGCGCGGCAGGCTCTGGAAGCCCGATCGCCGGCCTGTGGTCGTGCGACCGGCTCGAGCGCGCGACGGTGCGGTTGAGCTCCCCGCTCCTGGAGAGCTCGAGCAAGACCTCGATCCGTTCGGGAGCGATATTGGGATACAGCCGCGACGCCTCGTGGAAGGTCTCGGCCGGGTCGTCGCGCGCCACGCCGGTCGGGCCGTGGACGAGCGACGAGAAATGCGCGGTGGGAAGCACGCGCGTCACGGAAACGGATGCGGGTCGGGGTTGAGATCGAGCTCGTCGAGCACACCCTCGCGGAGGCCGAGTTGCGCGGCTGCCGCGTACAGCCGGCTGCCGCCGAGAAAACGCGCCTCGTGAGAGACGTCGAGCGCGCAGAGCTCCGGCGCGATCACGCGCATCACCCGGAGGCCGAGCTCATCGACGTCCGGAGACGTGACGTCGACCGCGTACGCGCTCGAGCCGGCAGCCTCGATGCGACCGCAGAGGGCCTCGATCCGTTCCGAGGTCCCGGTCCCTGCGAGCGGCGCGACCGACGCCGCCGGCGTTCGCCCGTTGCTCGCGTCGAGGAACGCCGCAGCGCCGGCCCGGGCGTGGTCGGCGTAGAAGACGACGTGGTCCTCGAACGACCTCACCCGTTCGCCGCGCACGCCCAGATCACGGCTCGGATCGAGCAGCGCAAGCTTGGCTCCGGCGGCCCGGGCCGCGAAGGCCTCGGCGAGCGCCTTCCACCAGGCCTGCTCGACAGTCGCCGCCGCGGCCGCCCCGACACCGAGCGCCCCGGGGAAACCGACGGGCGCTCTGACCACGCCCAGAACCGTCGGCACCCCGTGGAACGGCGAGAGATCGACCGCGTGGTAGCCGAGACCCGTGCGCGCAAAGGACTCGTCGATCGCGTCGGAGGTCGAGAGCTCGAGCAGCGGCAGCGACAGCCGGTTCGCCCACACGATCATGAACGCGTCGCGCTCGAGCACCTCGAACAGCCCGCGGGCCACTGCGGCGTCGGCGGTCTCGTCGCAGGCGAGGCCGCTGCTCGTCGAGTAGGCGATCGGCCTGGCCCCGCCGGCGGCTGCCCGCCCGAGATAGACGAGCTCGGCGGGCAGATAGACGGGGGCGCCGCCGGGGAGCTGGCGCCCCTCGACCCAGGCGACGGACGTCTCGGCCGTGAACCGGCGAAACGCGAAGCCGGGCCGGGCGTGCTGGAGGTCGGAGAAGAGCGCGAATCGCTCCGGCGCGACAGCCGAGTCGCCGAGCTCGCCGGCCGACGCCGTGACGAGGCTCTCGGCCGGGACATACGTGGCCGAGTAGCGCTCGAGTGCCTCTCCAACCGCCGCCGACGCCGCCTCGGTGCGGCTTCGGCCGGAGCCTCCGATCCCGGCCAGATGGTGGAGCGGATCGCCGAGCAGGCCGGCGCCTCGGCCGACTTCGCATGCCGCCTGAAAGAGCCGGGGATCCGCCGTCGAGGCGAGGCACTCCTCCAGCGAGCCCACGATCCCCGTGTAGGGGGAGACGGCGGCGCGAAGCCGGGGCGGCAGGGCGTCGATCATGCCGCTCGAGCCTCGTGCCACGGCAGCGTCGGCGCGAGCCGGGCGGCAGGCGAGCAGGCGGGGCAGCGTGGAACACGCAAGACCCTGTGCTCGCGGAGCTCGAGCCCGGGACGCGTCTCGAGCACGTGCAGGACGCCCGGAAGGCGCGTGTCGAAGCCACCGAGCCAGGACAGGGCAAGATGCGCGGCGAGACCCGCGGCGATGGACTCGAGGCCGGAGCTTCCAGCTGCGGCAACGGGGGCTGCCTCGATCCGAGCCAGGTCGGCGCCGTAGTCGACCTGGGATGCCAGCCGCAAAAGAACACATTCGTGGCAGCAGGTCTCGCCCGGGATGACGAGCGGCCCGACGCCGACGATGAGGCCGTCGAACGGGCGGAGTGCGAGCCACCGAAGGCCGCGCTCGAGCGCATGCCGGTTCCACTCGGACAGCATCGCCATCTCGTTTTGCTGCGGTGAGACCACCACGAGGTCGACTTCACCGTCCTCCCAACCGAGCCGGCGAACCTCGCCGACACCGTCAGCCCGCAGGAGCCGTGCCAGGCGATCCGCCGTCGTGGCTCGGCCGACGATGCCGACCGAGGCGGAACGGAGCCGTTCGGCAACGATCGCCGGCTCGACCCGGTAGGCCGCCGCGACCGCCTGCGCAGCCGAACCGGCCGCGGAGGGCGCGAGCCCGTCGACGAGCAGGTCGTTCGCCGCGAGCAGGTCGAGTGCCTGCCGCACCGCCGGCTCGGCAGCCTTGCCGAGCACCGCAGCGATCTCGTCGACCGTCCGTGAGCCGTCGAGCAGCGGCAGGAGCGCAGGGAGCAACGTCCGCACGGCGCCACCCGCGAGGACGACGACCGTGCGTCCATGCTCGAGCAGGAGCCGGTCGCCGTCCTCGACGAGGCGATACCACGGCGCGAGCCGCGGCCGGGTTGGCGCCACCGAGCTCAGTCGTCCATCTCCCCGTGCTCCCCGCAGGAGCAACAGCTGCTGCAGCACGTGAGCAGGAACGCGAACCTACCCGTCGGGCGGCCCTGGATGCTGGCTGTGAGATCGAGCAACTCGCTCGTCAAGATGTCGAACATCGACTACCTCCTGTTGGCTGTTCAGTCAACATACAGACGCACCTGTGTCGTGTCTGTCACAGCTTTGTGTCGAGCGTGCAACGTCCGTTCGATCCTGCCCGGCCCGGTGCCGCGCAACTAGTGGCTCTTTCGGCCAGGCCTCGACTGCAAGCATCCGGCTGTGACCGTGCGGATCGAGCGCGACCCGGCGGCCGGCGACGTCCGGCCGCTGCTGCACGAGTACGCCGACTCGCTCAGCTTCGACCTGGGCTTCCAGGACTTCGCAGGCGAGGTCGAACGGCTGCCGGGTGAGTACGCGGCCCCAGCCGGGAGTCTTCTGCTCGCCCGCGTCGATGAGGCGCCGGCAGGTTGCGTCGCGCTTCGCCGCCTCGCCGACGGCGCAGGGGAGCTCAAGCGCCTCTACGTCCGGCCGCGGTACCGGGGACTCGGCCTCGGCCGGCTGCTCGCCGAGGCAGCAGTCGCAACCGCGCGCGAGCTCGGCTACCCGTGCCTGCGGCTCGACACGACGCCGGAGATGACCGCCGCGCACGAGCTCTACGGGAAGCTCGGGTTCAGGGAGATCGAGGCCTACCGGCCGAATCCGATCCCCGGCACGCGCTACCTCGAGCTCGAGCTCTAGCCGTGAGCGCCCCGCCGGCGCTCGCGGAACGCGCGCGCCTTCTCGCGGTTGCCGCAGGAGCTCATCGAGCACCACGAGCGCGAATGGTTCTTCGCGTGATCGATGAACGCCCACTCGCAGTCGGTCGCCCGGCACGCCTTGAGCCGCGGCCACGAGCCGTCGGCCATCGCGTCGTGCACCGCGATCGCGATCTGCCCGAGCGCGCCCGTGACGCCCTGTGCGCCCGGCGAGAGCTCGCCGGCGACCGTGGAGAAGTGCAGCCGGATCCGGGCCTGCTGGGCGACCTTGTCGAGCACGCCGAAGGCGGCGGCGGTATCGGCCTCGACGCCGGTGTTCGCCAGCAACGCCTGCCGTAGGGCCTCGCGGAGCTCGATCGCCCGGCGCAAATCCGAGTTGGATGCGCGCACTCGCTCGCCCGCGAGCCCGTTCGCGCCGAGCCAGGCGACGAGCGCCTGGGGCGAGGCGAGCCCTTCGGTCTTGTCGAGCAGGTCCCTGGTGTTCACGAAATCTCGAATGAGTTCGGTTGCAGTCATCGCAATTCCTAACCGTTAAACTTGATTTACAGGTTACGTAACCAGTAACATCGTAACACGGGTTATGGGAGAGAAGAACCAGAGGAGGAGAAGACAATGCATCCCGACTTCCTGCAGATGATGATCGACGACCGGCAGGGCGACCTCGAACGGCAGGTGGAGCGGGCGTACCTTCGACGTGGCGGGCAGGCTGTCCTCGCCGCCCCGTCGGAGGCCGTCGTCCTGAGGCTTTGCTCCGTGCACGACGACGACGCCCTCGAGCGGCTCGCGGCGCTGGACGGCAGGCCTGCGCCGTCGGGGAGGCACGTGCTCGCGGAGGTGGACGGCACGATCGTCGCTGCGCTTCCGCTCGGCGGCGGCTCGGCGCTCGCCGATCCGTTTCGCGTCACGGCCCACCTGGTGCCGCTGCTCGAGCTGCGTGCCAGGCAGCTCGCACCCGAGAGCCGCCGGCGCGTCCTCGGGCTCTGGGGCGCCGTCCGCGGTCTGAGCCGCGCGTAGGCGTCACCCTCCCTCCGCGGGCAGGCGGTGGCGACACGCGAGAATAGCGCCGTGGCGCTGCGCACCTACACGGCCTTGTTGCGCGGCGTGAACGTGGGCGGGAACCGCAAGCTGCCGATGAGCGAGCTGCGAGCCGCGCTGGAGGAGCTCGGCTACGAGGACGTCGCGACGTACATCCAGAGCGGGAATGTGGTGCTGCGGAGCAAGTCGAACGCCGGCCGGGTCGCAGCCGAGCTGGAGGCGCTGATCGCCGAGAGGTTCCGGCTGCCGGTCAAGGTGCTTCTGCGCACCCCGGCAGAGCTCGAAGGCATCGCAGACGCGAACCCCTTCCTCGCCAACGAGCCGGAAGCGTCGCGGCTGCACGTGACGTTTCTCGACCGGCAGCCGGCACGCGAGGCTGTCGCGACCCTCGACCCGCGCCGCTCGCCTGGGGACGAGTACAGCGTCTCCGGGCGCGAGATCTACCTCCATTACCCGAACGGGTCGGGAAGGTCGAAGCTGACGCTCGGCTACTTCGAGCGCCGACTCGGCGTGTCCGGCACGACGCGGAACTGGAACACGCTGCTCAAGCTGATCGAGCTGACGGCAGAGCGATCGGGCGGCTGAGCCCGCCTACGAGGTCGAACACCCGCTCGAAGCCGTTGCGAACGAGAATGCTCGCAGCGGTCGACGACCGGTATCCGCTCGAGCAGTGGACGACGATCGGACGCTCCCTCGGCAGCTCGCCGAGGCGCTCCGGGAGCCGGCCGAGCGGGATGTTGATGCTGCCCTCGATCGAGGTCTCCTCGCGCTCGGCGGCCGCGCGCACATCGAGGACGAGCGGCGGGTCGGGCTCTCCGAGCTGCTCCTGGAGCGTTGCGGCGGTGATCCGCTCGATGCGCGCGATCAGGTCGGGCCGCGCGTCGAGCGCAAGCATCCCGCCCTCGAGGTAGCCCGCGACGTCGTCGAATCCGATCCGGCCGAGCCGTATCGCCGCCTCTTGCTCCCATCCCGGCTCGACGACGATCAGGATCGGCCTCTCGTGATCGAGCAGCGTTCCGGCCCACGTTGCGTAACTCCCATCGAGGCCGATGTTGATCGCCTCGCGCAGGTGGGCGCCGGCGAAGTCGAGGCTCGTCCGCGCGTCGAGCACCTGGGCTCCGCGCTCGGCGAGATCGAGGGCCACGTCGAGCGAGAGCGGTGTCAGCCCATCGGCGAGCGCCTGATCGAGCGTCGGCCGCTCCTTGGTGTTCAGGACCGCGTCGTAGGTGAAGTACGCGGGTGAGTCCGGCTGGTCGGCTGTGACCACCTTCACGAACTCATCCCGCGTCATCGGCTGGAGCGCGTAGTTGTAGCGCCGCTGGATGCCCATGGTCGAGACGGTCTCGGTGCTCAGATGCTTGCCGCAGAGCGAGCCTGCACCGTGGGCGGGATAGACGAGCGTCTCGTCGGGAAGCGGCAGGATCTTCGTCTGGATCGAGTCGTAGAGCATGGAGCCGAGCTCCTCGGCGCTCCAGCCGAGCGAGGCGCGCAGGTCCGGCCGGCCGACATCGCCGATGAAGAGCGTGTCGCCGCTCAGCAGCGCCTGCGGACGCTCGGCGTCGACGGCAAGGTCGAAGACGAGGATCGAGATCGACTCGGGCGAGTGGCCGGGCGTCTCCAGCGCCTCGAGCCGCACCTGCCCGAACGCCACGCGGGCGCCGTCGGCAAGCGGCGTGAACTCGTACTCCGCCTCGGCGCGCTCACCCAGGTAGATCCGCGAGCCCTCGCGGTCCCGCAACTCGAGGTGACCGGCCAGGAAGTCGGCGTGGAGATGCGTGAGCACGACGTGCTCGATCGTGCAGCCGAGCCGGTGCGCATCGGCGATGTAGGCATCGACGTCGCGCTGGGGATCGACGACGGCTGCAACACCCGCCTCCTCGTCGGCGACGAGGTAGGAGGCATGGGCGAGGCAGCCGAGGTAGTGCTGCTGCAGGACCATCGTCACGGCATTCTCGCCGCGGGAGATCACCTGCCGCCGAGAGCCGATGCGACGCCGAGCCGGCGCGTTGCGCCGGGGCCCAGCTCGCAGCGAGCTCCAGACCTGCGGCTTCTCGAACCTCTGCTTCTCGAACCTTCCGATGGACCCAGCCGGGCTCGAACCGGCGACCTTTTGGCTGCCAGCCAAACGCTCTCCCAACTGAGCTATGGGCCCGACGACAGCCCGGTCAGTCTAGCGGCGAACTCTCGTTGCTCGGCGCAGGTGATCTGCGCGGCCGGCGAGCTCGTCGTTCGGGCGGCCCGCACTCCCTGAGGCGAGAACGGCGCTACGCGCTCGCCGCCTCGACCGCCTCCTGGGGCACGTCGCCCCACAGGTCCTCGAGGCGGTAGAAGCTGCGCGTCTCGGGCGTGAACACGTGCAGCACGACGTCGAGGAAATCCGCAACGATCCAGTTCGCCTCGCGCTCGCCGGCGACCGAGGTCGGAAGCAGGCCGTCGTCCTGCTTCAGGCGGGCGTGGATCTCGTCCCAGATGCCCTTCGTCTGCCGCGAGTTGTTTCCCGTGCAGACGACGAAGTAGTCGGTGTAGGTGCACACCGGCTGCATGTCGAGGATGACGACGTCCCTCGCGAGCTTTTCCTGAGCCAGCGCCGCGATGCGCCGAGCCTGTTCGATAGACGTCAAGCGGGCCCAGTGTAGCTGGCACGGCCGTAGAGACCGCCCCGCTCGATCAGCTCCCACACGGGGGCCGGCAGGAGCTCGCGAACGTCCTCACCCCGGTCGAGGCGGGCGCGCAGCTCGCGCGAGGCGATCGGCACCGGCTCGAGCTGGAAGAACACGACTCGGTCCGGCCTCTCGACCTCCGCGAGCACGGGCTCGAGGCGCTCGCGCGGGAAGCCGGGCCGCGTCGCGACGCCGAGCTGGATCAGGCGCAGCACCTCCTCCGGCTCCTTCCAGTCGAGGAAGTCGGCGAACTCGTCCGCGCCGAGCAGGAAGAACCCGCCCTCCCACTCCGGGTGGTCGCGCAGCAGATCCACCGTACGCGGGTGATCGTCGAGCTCGACCTCCTCGCCGGGGAACGCCGCGCGGGCAAGCGCGAGTCGCTCGGCCGAGGGGGTCTCGACCGTCTTGTGGCCGGGATCCGCGGCGACGACGACCACCGCCTCACCGAGACCGAGCTCCTTGCGCGCGGTTCGGAGCAGCGCGACGTGGCCGAGATGCGGGGGATCGAACGCGCCGCCGAAGACCCCGATCAGGGGACGAACTGGAACGACTCCTCCCCCACCTCGACGGCAGCGCCGCGGCGCGCCCCGGCCTCGCGGAGCGTGCGCTCGAGCTCCTCGTCGCTCGGCGGCGTGCCGATCACGCGGAAGCCGTCCTCCGTTCGCAGCAGGCTCCACGGCCGCGTCTTCGGCTCGGGTCGGTACACGAGGAACTCCGGGACCTCGTCCACGGGGTGCTCGGCGACCACCGGCTCCGGGACGAGCGTGAAGAGCGCCTTCCTCAGCTCGTCGATCCCTGCGCCCGTGGCGCAGGAGATGCGGAATACCGCGACGATCCGCTCGTCCGAGATCGCGAAGACGGGGTCGGGCTCGAGATCGATCTTGTTGAGCACGACGATCTGCGGCAGCTCGTCGAGGCCCGCGCCGTACGCGGCAAGCTCCCCGTCGATCGCGAGCCACTGCTCGTCGGCGGGCTTCGACGCGTCGATGACATGCAGGAGGCTTCGTGAGCGCTCGAGGTGGGCAAGGAACTCGTGCCCGAGCCCGATCCCCTCGCTGGCCCCTTCGATCAGCCCGGGCACGTCGGCAACGACGAGCTGCCGCCCGTCGGGAGACTCGACCGTCCCGAGCACCGGCTCGAGCGTCGTGAACGGGTACTCGGCGACCTTGGGGCGCGCGTTCGAGATCCAGGTGAGAAGCGACGACTTGCCGGCGTTCGGCAACCCGACGAGCGCTGCGTCGGCGAGCAGCTTGAGCCGCAGCTCGACATCGCGCTCGTCGCCGGGTAGCCCGACCTCGGCGAAGCGCGGCACCTGCCGTGTCGAGCTGACGAAGCGGGCGTTCCCCCGGCCGCCGCGACCGCCGCGGGCGAGGACGACGCGCGCCCCGGGGAACGCGAGATCGGCGACGAGGTCGTCCTCCGAGTAGACCTGCGTCCCGATCGGCACGTGCACCTCGGCGTCGGCGCCTGCTGCGCCGTGCTTGCGCGTGCCGCGCCCCGGCCCCCCCTTGCCGGCCGCGATCCGCTTGCGCCGCTGGAGCGCCGTGAGGTCGCGGAGATCCGGATCGGCGACCACGACGACCGCGCCGCCGTTGCCGCCGTCCCCACCGTCGGGGCCGCCCTTGGGAACGTACTTCTCGCGGCGAAACGACAGCCCGCCGTCGCCGCCGCGTCCGGCCTTGACGTGAACCTCGGCGCGATCGTTGAACACGGCGGCCCGCCGCGCGAGCTACTGCTCGACGACGGCGATCGAGCGGCGCTCGCCGCTTCGCCGGAACTCGGCCTTGCCGTCGCGGACGGCGAAGATCGTGTCGTCCTTGCCGATCTTCGTTCCCGGGCCGGGCCGGAACTTCGTGCCTCGCTGGCGGACGATGATCTGGCCGGCGCGAACGTCCTGGCCGGAGAAGATCTTCACGCCGAGATACTGCGGGTTCGAGTCGCGCCCGTTCTTCGACGAGCCGAGACCCTTCTTATGCGCCATCTTCGTCCTCCTTCGCAATCGCCGACTCGAGCGCGGAGATTGCACCCTTGCGCGCCGCGTGTGCCTGCTCGTAGGACGAGCGCCGAAGCGAGCTCCTCCGCGCTCCAGTCCTTCGCCGCCGCGCCGATCTGGGCGACCGTCAGGCCCTCGTAGCCGTCGGGCAGGCCCTCGGTCGAGTGCTCCGTATCGACTTCCTCGACGGCGGCCGTATCGACTGCAGCCGTATCGACTGCCTCCGCGCCCTCGACCTCGAGCGCCTCCGCCTGCTGCGGCTCGGGCTCGGCCCTGGGCGTCGAGGGCTTCGCCTGCTTGGCGGCTGCGGCCTTCTTCGCGCCGCCGGCGCCGATCGTGATCTCGACCAGCGACGTCGCGGCGCGGAAGCCGTTGTGGCGCTTGTAGCCGGTGCGCCGCCGGTACTTCCCGATCAGGATCTTCGGCCCGCGCCCGTGCTCGACGATCGTTGCGGTCACCTTTGCCTCACCGAGCAGGACGACCGGCTCGAAGCTCGCGCCCTCGTCAGTCGGCAGGCGGTCGACAACGAGCGTCTCGCCGTCGCGGACGCGGTGCTGCTTGTTTCCGAGCTTGATGATCGCGTAGTCCATGGGCGTAGAAACGCGGGCGTGCTGCGCCCGCGACGTGCGAAGTGTAGCGGTACCGGCCCCTGTGCGGCCCCCTGTGCCGCCCTCAGTGCGGCCCCCTGTGCGGCCCTCAGTCCCTCCCCCACTCGCTCATCGGCGTGTAGTCCCAATCATCGTTGCTCTCACCGCTTGCCGGGGCGTCGGGCTCCGCGGCTGCCGCCACCGGCTCGGGCGTGCTCTCCTCCTGCTCGGCCGCGCTCTCCTCGCGCTCCGGCGTTTCCGCGACCGGCTCGAGCCCGCTCTCCGCCTGCTCGGGCGTGTCCTCCTCCGGCAAGCCGCTCTCCACCTCGGCCGCGGCGTCCACCGGCTTGCGGCGACGGTTGTTGCGGCCGCCGCGCGAGCCGCGTCGCGTCGGGCGACGCTGACCCTGCTCCTCGCCGCCGGATCCCTCCTCGGCCGCGGGATCGTCTCCGTTGCGGCCGAGATCGCGTTCGGGAAGATGGATCACGGGCGCCAGCGGCTGCTCGCCGTCGGGATCCGCGGGCTGCTCTTCGGCGCCGGGCTGCGTCTCGTCGGCGCCCTCCTCGGCTGCGGCAGGGCCGGTGCCGTTGGCCGCGCCGGGCGTGCGCTTGCGATTCCGGCCGCCGCGGGTGCCGCGGCGCGTGCGCTTCTTCGGTGCCGCGGCCGTCTCGCCGTCGGGCCCGGGCACCGTCGCCTCGCCGTCGACCTCGTCGGCTTCCTCGTCGGGCTCGCCGCCGGCTCGGCTGCGGCAGGTTTCCGTGCCGGGCGCCGTGCGGGTCCAGCCGGCTCGTCGGCGTCATCGGCATCGTTCGCAGCGGCGGCAGCTACCGCCGACTTCGAGCGCGACCTGCTCGACGAGGATCTCTGCGCTGCAGGCTTGCGGGTGCGCTTGGCGGGAGCGGGCTCCGAGTCGTCGGCGGCCTCCTCCGCGTCGCCGTCCTCCGGCTCGACATCGTCGAGCTCCACATCCTCGAGCTCCACGTCGTCGAGCTCCACGTCGTCGAGCTCCAGATCGTCGAGCTCGCTGTCCCCGAGCTCTGCCTCCGCGCCGGACTCGGTCGCAGCGGCCTTGCTGGGACGCCGGGCCCGCGTCGGCTTCTCGGCCTCGGCCTCGGCGGAGATCGGCGCCGGCGCCGCCTCCCCGTCGGCCACGAGAACGCCGTAGGCGACGTCGTCCATCACGGCGGCGATCCGGACCCGCACCCGCTTGCCGACGAGCTTCGCGGCGTCGGCGACGACGATCTCGAAGCCCTTGATCTTCCCGGCCCCGGCATGCGCATCGTGCAGGCCGACCTCGCCCAGCTTCAGCTCGAGCTCCTGCCCGGGCTCGACCGGAGCCGACGGGGCGAGCTTCTCGACCGCTCCCTGCGCGATTACCCGCAGGTGGTCGAGATGGACGTCCTCGACCCCGACGAAGAAGAACCGCCGCTTGGTGACCTCCTCGAGCTCCTGGAGCCGCGAGCCGTCGGGCCCGACGAGAAGCGCTGCGATCTTCGCGTTCAGCTCGACCTTGAAGGCCTTCGCGCGCGAGCCCGGCGTGACGAGCGCCCGCAGGCGGCGCTCGACCTCGACGGCAGCCGTCTCCTCGGAGACGACGATGCCGTCGCCGCCGCAGGTCGGGCACTTCCGGGTCATGACCTCGCGAGGCCCGTCGGTCACGTTCTGGCGCGTCATCTCGACCAGGCCGAGCGGCGAGATCTCGACGACGTAGGTCTTCGTGCGGTCGCGCTCCAGCTCGAGCCGCAGGGCGTCCTCGACCTGCTGGCGGTTCTTCGGGTTCGCCATATCGATGAAGTCGATGACGATGATCCCGCCGACGTCGCGCAGCCGGAGCTGGCGAACGACCTCCTTCACGGCCTCGAGATTGTTCTTCGTGATCGTGTCCTCGAGCCGTCCGGGCCCGTTACGCTTCGAGCGAGAGCCGACGAAGCGGCCGGTGTTGACATCGATGACCGTGAACGCCTCGGCGTAGTCGAAGATCAGGTAGCCGCCCGAAGGCAGGTCGACGCGGCGGTTGAGCGTCGACTGGATCTCCTGCTCGACGCCCAGCGCCTCGAGCAGCGGCTCGCGGTCCTTGTAGCGCGTCACGCGCTCGACCATGTGCGGCGAGGTCTTCTTGAGGTAGCCGACGATCCGCTTGTAGGTGCGGTCGTGGTCGACGAGCAGCCGTTCGAAGTCGCCGGTGAAGAGATCCCGGGTGACGCGCAGCGGCAGCTCGGCCTCCTGGTAGATCAAGGCCGGCGACTTCGCCTTGTTCGCGCTCGCCTCGATCGTGCTCCAGAGCCGGCGCAGGAACTCGAGGTCGCGGGCGACGTCCTCCGCCGATGCGCCCTCGGCCGCGGTGCGGACGATCACGCCTCCCGTCTTCGGCGCGATCTCCTTGACGATTGCCTTCAGCCGGTTGCGCTCGTCGTCGTCGAGCCGGCGTGAGACGCCGAGCCCGTCGCCGTGCGGCACGTAGACGACGAAGCGGCCGGGCAGCGAGATCTCCGTCGTCAGCCGCGCCCCCTTCGTCTTCATCGGGTCCTTGACGGCCTGGACGAGAACGGTCTGGCCGCGCTGGATCAGATCCTGGATCTTGCGCGCGCCCCGGCGGCCCTCGAGCTCGGGCCCGACGATCTCGTCGACGTAGAGGAAGCCGTTCTTCTCGAGCCCGATCTCGACGAACGCCGCCTCCATCCCGGGCAGGACGTTGTCGACCGTTCCGAGGTAGATGTTGCCGGCGATCGAACGGTGTTCGGGCCGTTCGAGATACACCTCGGCGACGACTCCGTCCTCGATCACGGCGACTCGCTTCTCGCCCGGGTCGACGGAGACCAGCAGCTCGCGCTTGGCCTTGGGCAGCGGGGCCCGCCTCGGGGCGGTCCGGCGCGGTGGGCGCGGTGAGCGCCCCCGGCGCTCGCCCTGCTTCGGCTCGCCGTCGGTCTTCTCGGCCTCGGCGGCCGGACGTCTGGCCGCGGAACGCACGGCAGGACGTGCTTCAGGCTGTGCGCCGGGCTCGGTGTCCGCCTCGCTGCCGTTTACACCAGCTGTGGGCTTCTTCTTCCGACCTCGCCCCCCGCGGCTTCCGCGGCGGCGCTTGCGTGGCTGGCTGGATTGTTCGTCCGCGACAATCGTCGGCGCGGGCGTTTCTTGCAGGTCAGGTTCGGCAGTCGGAACAGCGTCCTCGAGGGGCGCCTCTTCCGCCTTCCCTTTCTGGCGTCGGAACCAGGGTAGAGGCAAAGAGAATCTCCTTGATCGTAAACGCGCGCTGCCTCGCGTGGAGCGGGCGCGCGCTGCGGGCTGCGTTGGAAACCATATTCATGGAAATCATGGGCATGGCCTTGAACGAAAGGGTAGCAGTGGGCCGGTACCGGCCCCCGGCGCTCAGGCCGCTTCGCTCGCCGAGGCGAGCCGCGCGCGCCGGACGCGGACCGCCCGGAGCCGCTGCTGGAGCCGCGCCCAGGCCCACGGCTCGATCTCGGCGTACCGCGAGCTCGACTGGTCCTTCGTCGCGTCGGCGTACTCGAACCAGGCGTCCGCCTCCTCGATCAGCAGCAGCTCGTGCACCTCGCGGTCAGACGTCAAGCTCATCGCGGTCCCTCCTTCCGGTTGGAGGGAGCGTAGGACCGGGGTCGGACGGACGCCCCCGCTCAGGAGAGACGCCGTCGCGCCGCGGCGCCGACGGCGATCGTGCCGGCGAAGACGACGGCGCCCCGAACGACCGGGGTCGGCACGGGCAGCCCTGCGAGGGAACGGGCGACGCGCCGCCAGCCGTAGGCGACGCCGCCGACGCCGAGCAGCTCAGGCCACAGGCCGGCGTCGAGCGTCCTACCGCCGGCGATCGCGATCCCGAAGACGAGGCGGAGCTG
Organism: uncultured Actinomycetota bacterium; assembly: GCA_963743675.1. Taxonomy (GTDB): domain Bacteria; phylum Actinomycetota; class Thermoleophilia; order Gaiellales; family Gaiellaceae; genus PALSA-600. The sequence continues at coordinate 795,565 of CAVURE010000015.1, read as the reverse complement.
GTTCAGGGTGAGCATCGGCAGATCGACGCCGGGCAGCCATGCCTTCACTCCGAGGATCGCGTTCCGCCGTGCTGCGGAGCCGATCAGCTGGTCGACGACCGGCCGCCGGAGCACGGGAAGCCGGGCGGCGAGGCCCGGGCCGTGGGCGCCCAGCACACGTCCGAGCGCGGCGGCGATCTCCTCGACCGGAAGCCCCCGCCCGGGGACGATGCGGACGAGGTTCGTGTCGAGCACGTAGGGCAGCCGCTCCCCCTCGGTCACGCCGATGATCGGTACGCGGGCGAGCGACGCGGCGCGCAGGACCCGATCGTCGGGACTGCCGATCCAGACGAGCCCAGCGGCCCCTTCGGTGAAGCCCTCGGTGACCGCGCCCGGCTCGCCGCCCGCGCGCAGCTCCTTCGCGAGCAGGGGGACGAGCTCGCGGGCGCCGCCGATCGCGATCGTGCGCTGTTCCGCGGCGCCACGCTTGGCCTCCTGGACCGCGCGTAGCGCTGCGATCGCGCACGGCCCGGTTCATGCACGCCGCCTGCCGCCGCGGGCGTGGATCGCAAGCAGGACGCCGACGCCGGCCAGGTTCGAGATCATCGACGAGCCGCCGACGGAGACGAACGGCAGCGGGATGCCGGTGATCGGCGCGATCCCCATCGTCATGCCGATGTTGACGAAGACCTGGAACAGGAAGGCGAACACGATCCCGGCGGCGACGATCGCGCCGAAGAGGTCGGAGGCGGTGGTGACGATCTTGAGCCCTCGCCAGACGACGAGCAGGTAGAGAAGCAGGAGCGTCGTCGCGCCGAAGAAGCCACGCTGCTCGGCGAGCGAGGCGAACGCGAAGTCGGTCGCGTGCGCCGGCAGGTAGTCGAGCGCCGTCTGGGTCGCGCCGGCGACGCCGCGGCCGCGAACGCCTCCCGAGCCCACGGCGATCTTCGACTCGGTCAGGTTGTACGAGTTCGTGTTCGTCAGACGGGCGGTCTGGTAGGGCTTGAGGACGTTCACGCCCGCCGAGGGCAGCCACCACAGCACGGCCAGGACGGCGGCGAGCCCGACGGCCCAGATCAGCGCCAGATGCAGCCAGCGCACGCCCGCGACGAAGAGCACGGCGGTGAGCACTGCGATGTAGACGAGCGCCGTGCCCGCGTCCGGCTGCGCGAACACGAGCAGCACCGGAACCGCGGCGAGCGCGATCGCCTTGAGCGGGACCGAGAAGCGGTCGATCTGCTTGCCGTTGTCGGCGAGGAATGCCGCCAGCACGAGCGCGAGCAGCACCTTGCCGAACTCGGACGGCTGGAAGGTGAAGAAGCCGATGTTGATCCACCGCTTCGAGCCGCGGGTCGCGGCCCCGAAGACGAGCACGAAGCCCATCACGCCGCAGAGACCGACGTAGAGGACACGCCAGAAGCGACGGTAGACGGCCGGGTCGATCAGCGTCGCGGCGACGAGGACGATCCCGCCGGCGGCGGCGTAGAGCAGCTGGCGGTTCGTCGCACTCCCGCCGGGGTCGTGGCGGGTGATCCCGCCGATCGCGTAGACACCGAAGGCGACGGCGCCGATCGTCGCGCCGAGGAGCACCCAGTCCAGCCTCGCGATGATCGAGAGCGGCCCTGCCACGCCCTCGCGCGAGCCAGGGCGAAGGCCGCGTGCGCGGGGATCGACGGCTTCGATCGTCACTGTCGGGCCACTGTCATCAGTCGCTGAGGTGGGCGGTCGTGATGCCCTTCTTGTGGAACCACTGCTCGAACACGCGCAGCGCGGCAGGCGCCGCCGCGGTGCCGCCGTGGCCGCCGTTCTCGATCACGGCGCAGACGACGATCGACGGGTTGTCGAACGGCCCGTACCCGCACCACCAGGACTGGTTCAGCTTCACCGGGTTCGGGTAGCCGGGCACCGTGACGTCCTTCTCGGCCGTGCCGGTCTTGCCGGCGATCGGGACCGGGAACTGGCCGAAGACCCCGTAGGAGGTGCCGTAGATCGAATGCGTGCCGGCATAGAGGCCCTCCTGCACCGCCTGCAGATACGTCGGGTCGACGCCGCTCGAGGTCGTCTGCTGGGTCGCGAGCTCCCGCAGCACCTGGTTCGCTCCCGAGTCGCCCGACGGCTGCTCGACGTCCTGGGCGATGTGCGGCGTGACCATCTGCCCGCCGTTCGCGATCATCGCGTAGAACCGGGCCATCTGGATCGGCGTCACCTCGAGGTCGCCCTGGCCGATCGCGAGCTGGACCTCGTAGCCGGGCTTCCAGACCCGGTCGACGTAGCCCCGGCAGGGCGGGCCGCCGAAGGCCTTGCAGCGCCAGTCGGGCGTGGGCACGAGCCCGGAATTCTCGGGCCCGATGTCGATGCCCGTGGGGGCGCCGAAGCCGAAGCGCGACGCCCAGTTCTGCAGCGTCGTCCCGCGGCTCGCAGGCAGGTCGTAGAAGATGGCACCGACGCGGTAGAAGTAGGTGTCGCACGACTCGGCGAGGGCCTGGGTCAGCTCCATCGGCTGGTTGACGTACGGGTCCCAGTTGTTGAAGACCTGCTGGAAGAACGTGAAGCTCGGCGTGCACTGCAGCGACTCGGTCGGCGAGAGGATGCCCTCCTCCATCGCCGCGAGCGCGGTCACGGGCTTCCAGACCGAGCCGGGCGGATAGAAGCCGTCGATCGCGCGATCGAGGCCCGGGAAGTTCTTCGACTGCGCGACCTTCTCGTTCTGGAGCGGCGCGAGCTTCGCCGGGTCGCGGCTGACGTAGACGGAGGGCTGGTAGGTCGGGTTCGACGCGAGCGCGAGCACGCCGCCGGTGTGCGGGTCGAGCGCGACGATCGCGCCTCCGTCGGCGTACGTCTCGCCCGAGCTGCGGGCGGTCGCGATGCCGGCCCGCAGCGCCGCCTCGGCCGCCCGCTGCAACGGCAGGTCGATCGTCAGCCGGAGCGTGTTGCCGGGCTGCGGGAGCACCGTCGCCTGGATCGGGCTCGTCGGCTGCCCGAGCGAGTCGACGGTGAGCTGATCGGTTCCGTCCTTCCCCTTGAGGTAGCGGTCGTAGCTCTGCTCGATCCCCGCCTGGCCCATCACGTCCTGCGGCTGGTAGCCCTCGCGCTTGGCCGCCTTGAGCTCGGCGGCGCTGATCGGGCCGACGTAGCCGAGCAGCTGCGCCGCGAGCGACTTGTACGGGTAGCTGCGCAGGTAGCTGTCGGCGAGCTGCACGCCCGGGAACTCGAGCTGGTGCTCCTCGAGGTAGTCGATCTGGTCGGAATGGATCCCGCGTCGGAGCACGACCGGGGTGAGCGGGTCGTTCTCGCGACGGCTTGATCTTGGCGAGGATCTGCTTGACCGGGATCGCCGACACCATCGACAGCGCGGCGAGCTCCCGGTCCTCACCGCTCCGGGCCTTCGGCAGGTCGGCGGGCCAGATCTCGAGGCTCGTTCCGAGCACGTTCTCGACGAGGGCAGGCTGGCCGGGGCGCCAGTTGCGGGGGACGATCATCCCGCGCGGCGCGTCGATCTGGATCGTGCGCACCCGGTTGTTGGACGCCTCGGCGCGGTACTTGCTCCCGGACAGCACCTGGAGCGCCCAGAGCCGCAGGAAGAGGACGGCGAAGACGGCGAGCGCGACGAAGCCGAGGATGGCGACGCGGAGGGCGAGCTTCGGCGTCAGCCGGTACGGCTCCTCGACCCGCGGGTCGGCGGGCAGGAACCGGCCCGGCCGGGTGCCGTCAGCCAAGGAGGCGCACCTCGTGGACGCGGTCGAGGACGTCGACCGGCGGGAAGAACCTGCGGGCGAAGCTGTAGACCGGCCAGGTCAGGATCAGGTTCAGGAGGACGGTCGCCGGCAGGCCGGAGAGGTAGGCCCCCGCCGGGGCGGGCTCGCCGAGCACCGCATTGAGCGCGAGGGTGCCGAGGCTGTAGAGCACGCTGATCACCGCCACGGCCAGGAACGGCGCGTGGAAGCGGTCGCGGGCGGTCGTCTCGCCGTAGCGCCCGGTCCAGAAGCCGGCGAGGGTCAAGAGCAGCGAGGTGAAGCCGAGCGTCTCGAGGTTGGCGGTGTCGATGAGAAGCCCGGCTCCGAACCCGGCGAGCGCACCGAAGACCGAGCCGCGGAGGAGGGCGATCGAGATCAGCAGCACGAGCACGAGGTTCGCGGTCCCCCCGAGCGGCGCGTAGCCGCCGAAGACCGACACCTGGATCAGCACGGCCAGGAACAGCAGCGCGATCGCCTTGAGCGTGTCCAGGCCCAGGGTCAACGGGCCGGCCTGCTTCTTCGGGATCAGCACCAGCACCGACTCGAGCGAGGACAGATCGACGAGCGGCTGCACCTGGATGTCCTTGTAGATGTGCGGTGTCGGATCTGGCCGACGCTCGAGACGTAACCGATCGGGATGTTGCGCGGGAACAGGGAGACGAGCCGGCTCCCGGCCTCCGACCCCGCGGTGATCACGAGGTCGTTCTCCTGGACGTTCTTGTCCTTTCCGACGCGGTCGAGAACGAGCGAGGTGCCGCCGGTCCCGTGGTCGAGGATGCCGACCGCGGCGAGGTTCTTCTCGTCGACCGCGCGCACGGCGCTCGTCGGATCGGTGATCAGGGTGACGCGTGACTCGGTCGGGAACACCTTCGAGACCGTCCCGACGAGGCCCTGGTTGGTGACGACCACGTCCTCGAGCGCGATCCCCTGGTTGCTGCCGGCGGAGACGGTAACGCTCTGGTCGAGCGTGGACGGGCTCGTGAGCACCCGCGCCCCGACCTCGTCATAGTCCTTCGGGAACCTCGGCCCGAGGGCGTAGTGCAGCTCCTTGTGCAGGAGCACGTTCTCCTGGCTTGCGCCGCTCAGCGCGGCGTTCTCCCGCCGCAGGATCTCGTTCTCCTTGACGAGCTTGCGGTTCTCGGCCTTCGCGTTGAAGACCCCGTGCGTCCAGTTCGCGGCATCCCGGAACGGATGCGCGACACGGTTGGCCGCGATCTCGAACGGCCGCAGGACCGAGGCGGCGAAGCCCTCGACGGGGTCGAGCGCCGTCGAGCGGAACGAGACGGTCAGCAACGCGAGCGAGAGGAGCGACCAGCCCCACCACGACGAACCGGCGCCTCGTGGGGCTCGACCGGGTCGAGGAGGAGGGGCCGGAGGCAGCGGCGCGCTGGACCGAAGAGCCCAGGACCGCAACGCGGACATTCCGGTTGCGAGGCACGAGCGCAAGCAGTCTACCGACCCTGGCCCTCGACCCGGGTCACCCACGGCGCCGCCGGAAAGCGCGCCCGGCCAATCGCGCCGACCCTGAACGCCGGCGGTCGGAAACCGACGCCTCGCTCCGCCCGCCGGCTGCGGCGCCCCCCGGGAGAAGGCCGAGGGTCCTTGCGGCTTCGCTCAGTAGCGGCCGCGGCCGTTGCGCGTGCGCGAGCGGGCGCGCGCCTGGGCGCTGTTGCGCATCGCCTCGAACTCCTCGAGGCTGCGGCCCGAGCCGACCGCGACGCACGTGAGCGGCGACTCGGCGAGATGGGTCGGCATGTGGGTCTCCTGCCGGAGCCGCTGGTCGAGCCCCTGCAGGAGCGCACCCGCCGCCGGCGAGGACGATCCCGCGGTCCATGATGTCCGCCGCGAGCTCCGGCGGGGTCTTGTCGAGCGTCGACTTGATCGCGTCGATGATCTGCGCGATCGGCTCCTCGAGCGCGTGGCGCACCTCCTCGCTCGAGAGGATCACCGTCTTCGGCAGGCCGGTGAGCATGTCGCGCCCGCGAACCTCCGCCTGCACCTCCTCCTTGAGCGGGTGGGCCGAGCCGACCTCGAGCTTGATCTCCTCGGCCGTCTGCTGGCCGATCAGGAGCTTGTACTCGCGCTTGATGTGGTTGATGATCGCCTCGTCCATCTCGTCGCCGCCGACGCGCAGCGACTGCGAGACGACGATCCCGCCGAGCGAGATGACCGCGACCTCGGTCGTGCCGCCGCCGATGTCGACGATCATGTTCCCGGTCGGCTCCGCGACCGGCAGCCCGGCGCCGATCGCCGCCGCCATCGGCTCCTCGATCAGGTAGGCCTGGCGCGCACCGGCCGACAGGGTCGCCTCCTCGACCGCGCGCTTCTCGACCCCGGTCACGCCGGAGGGCACGCAGACGACCACGCGCGGATGCGCGAAGCGGTGCTGGTGCACCTTCTGGATGAAGTGCCGGAGCATCTGCTCGGTGACGTCGAAGTCGGCGATCACGCCGTCCTTGAGCGGCCGGATCGCGCTGATCGTCCCGGGCGTGCGGCCGAGCATCCGCTTGGCCTCGAGGCCGACCGCGTGCACGTCGCCCGTCGTCTGGTCGATCGCGACCACGGACGGCTCGCTGAGCACGATGCCGCGCCCGCGGACGTAGACGAGCGTGTTCGCCGTGCCGAGGTCGACTGCCATGTCACGCCCGCCGAAGCCGGTGAGGTAGTTGAAGATGCCCATGTCGACCCGCGACTCACTCTACCCGCGCTGGCCCTGGCGCTCGGTTCGGCTGCGCTTCACGCGGCCTGGAATCTCCTGCTCGCGCGGGCAAAGGACATCCAGGCCGCGGCGGCCGCGACCTTCGTGCTCTCGGTCGCGATCGCGGCTCCGCTCGCGGCCGTCTGGTGGAGCGCCGAGCCGTCGGTCTGGCCCTACGCGCTCGCCTCGACGCTGCTCGAGACCGTCTACGTGTTCGCGCTCGCCTACGCCTACCGCATCGACCGACATCTCGTTCGTCTACCCGGTCACCCGCGGGCTGGCGCCGGTGCTCGCGCTCGGCGCCACGGTCGCCGTGCTCGGCCACGCCGTCTCGTGGGCGGAGGCCGGCGGCGTGCTGCTCGTGGCGGCGGCGTCGTGCTCGTCCGCGGCCCCGAGGGCACGCGCCGACGCGACGCGCGATTCTCGCGATCGCGACGATCTCCGCCTCGATCGCCGCCTACACGCTCGTCGACCGGGTCGGGATCCAGCACGCGGGCGCGCTGACGTACTTCGTGCTCGTGCTCGCCGGGCCGTGCCTCGTCTACCCGCCGCTCGTCGGGCTTCGCGCCGTCCGGCGACGAGCTCGGGCCCGGCACCGCTCCTCGCGGCGGTCGCGAACCTCGGCTCGTTCCTGCTCGGCCTGCTCGCGCTCCGCCGCGGCGCCGCCGCGCCAGTGCTCGCCGTGCGCTCGACGTCGATCGTGTTCGTCGACCCTGCTCGCCGGCCGCTTCTCGCCGAACAGGTCTCCCCGATGCGGCTCGCCGGATCGATCGTCGTGTTCGCCGGGGTGGCGCTGCTCGCGCTCTAGCCGGTCGGCTCAGCCGAAGCCGTACTCGCCCGGGAAGCGGGCGGCGAGCAGGCCGCACGAGGAGTGCGCCCGGGAGCCCGACGACGTTCAGGTAGTCGCCCTCGATCCGCTCGACGAGCGAGGCGCCGAGTCCCTGGATCGCATAGGCGCCCGCGCGACCATGCCACTCTCCGCTTGCGAGGTAGCGGTCGAGGTCGCCGGGGGCAAGCGCGCGGAAGCGGACGCGTGTCGTCTCGCGTCCGAGCTCCTCCCACCCGTCCGCACGCAGGCAGAGCCCGGAGACGACGTCGTGGTCGGAGCCCGAGAGGCGCTCGAGCATCCTGCGCGCCTCGGCCCCGTCCCGCGGCTTGCCGAGCTGCTTCGCCGCGGCAGAGCACCACCGTGTCGACGCCGAGCACGATCCGGCCGGATCCGTCGACCGAGCGTGCCTTGCCGGCGGCGTGCTCGACGCGGGTCGCCGCCGGCCTGCTCCTCGAACGCCGGTGCGACGACCTCGAACGGGATCGCAAGCTGGTTCAGGATCGCCGAGCGCTGCGGCGAGGTCGAGGCGAGCAGGATCGGCCGCGGCGTCACTGCCTGTGCGCGACCCAGATCTCTTCCGACGGCCACTGCCGCGCCCAGTCGGCGGTGACGTAGCTGTAGTAGGGATGCGTCTCGGCGTCGGCCGGGCGCCTGCACCTCGATCAGGCGCTCGATCAGGAAGCCGTGGCGGCGCGAGAGGTCGGATCCGCTCGCCGTGCGGCACGTGGAACTCGACCCCTTCGGTGTCGAGCTCCAGGCGCCGCATGCCGAACTGCGGCCGAACGAGCCCCTCCCCGACCGTCTCGTCGGCGGTCGTGCAGAGCCATTGCAGCGTCGAGCCGCACAGGAACACGAGTCGGCCGCCGGGTCGCAGGAGCCTCGCCGACTCGGCAAGGAACCGTCCGGGTCGATCCAGATCGAGGCGCCGTACTCGGAGACGACGAGGTCGAAGCTCTCGGCGTCGGAGCCCGGTCGCGCCCGCATCGGCCTCGACGAGCGGGAACTCGATCCCGGTCGCCGCCATGCAACCCCGCGCCGTCTCGAGCTGGGCCGGCGTGATGTCGACCCCGACCGGCCGCGCACCCTGTTTCGCGAGGACGGCCGACAGGTACGCCGTTCCGCAGCCGAGCTCGACGACGTCGAGCCCGTCAACGTCCCCGAGAGCGCCGAGCTCGGCGTCCGGGACGCCCCAGATCCCCCAGGTCACCTCGTCCTGGGCCCACTTCGCGGGCCGCCTGCTCGGCCGTGTACTCGGAGTTGACCCTCGTCCAGAGCTCGCGGTTGCGCGCGGCGTCCTCAGACCAGCCCATCGGCGAACCAGAGGCCGATCTCGCGCTCGGCCGACTCGGGCGAGTCGGAGCCGTGGACGAGGTTGTTCGGCATCGCGAGCGCGAACTCGCCTCGCAGCGAGCCCGGATCGGCGTCGGCAGGGTTGGTCGCGCCGATCGTCTTGCGGGCGGTCGCGATCGCCCCCTCACCCTCGAGGACGAAGGCGAGGGTGGGCCCGGAGGTGATGAAGTCGACGAGCTCGCCGAAGAACGGCTTCTCGCGGTGCTCGGCGTAGTGCGCCTCGCCGAGCTCGCGCGAGGCGACGATCAGCCGGGCGGCGCGCAGCCGCATCCCGCGGCGCTCGAAGCGTGCGACGATCTCGCCCGCCAGGCTGCGCTCGACCGCGTCGGGCTTGGCGAGGATCAGTGTGCGTTCGACGGCCATGCGGCCGCGAGCTTACCCGGAACTGGAGCTGCGGCTGCTCGGTCTTCGGCGCGGCCGCTGCGTGAGCGCAAGCGACGCCTCGACCGGGACCGGCGTCGCGCAGTACGGGCAGATCTGCCACGCCGGCTCGAGCGGCCTGCTGCACTCGGTACAGGCAGCCCGCAGCTTGGTGGTGCAGACCGGGCAGACGAGGAAGTCGGGCTCGACCTCGCAGCCGCAGACCTTGCAGCGCATCTCCGGGCCGCCGAGCCGGCTCTCGATCGCCTTGATCTCCAGGTCACGCTCGCGCACGTCCTCGAGGTACTCGGGCGGCCGGAAGAGCATGTAGATCAGCGGGCCGAGGAACGGCGGGATCGCGCCGATCAGCGTCGCGAGCGCGACGAGCCAGCCGTCGGCGATCCGGCGCCGCGCGTCCTTGCGAACCCAGGCGATCGTCGCGAGCCAGAAGAGCACGATGACGATGCCGCCGGCAAGCTGCACGGCATCCCAGGTGCGCGAGTGGAAGAAATTGTGGACTCCCGTGAAAATGCTCGCGGTCAAAGCAAGAACCTTCCTATCAGCCAACCAGCGGCGAACGCAATCCCAACGTAGAGAGCGAGCAGGACGATGGCGAAGATGAAGACGCTTGGGCGTCCACGGATCCCGGAAACTGTACGGGTTCTAGCCATCGAGCGATAGCGCCGCGAGCAAGTACAGCGATCCTGTCACAAGCACGGCGCCGTCCGGCCCGGCGAGGCTCCGGGCGCGGGCAACTGCGGCTGCGGGGTCGGCGACGGCCTCGACGCGCTCGAAGTGCGGCGCTGCGAGCCGCGCGAGCTCGGCGGCGGGGATCGCACGCGGGTTCGGGGACTGCGTCGCGATCAGCGTATCGCCGAGCTGCGCCAGGGCCCGCAGCATCGCTTCGGCCTGTTTGTCGGCGAGGATCGAGACGACGATCGCGTAGCTCCGCGTGGGGAGCCGCGGCAGCAGATAGCCGAGGCCGGCGAGATTGTGGGCGCCGTCCCAGATCTCGAGTGGGTGGTCGGCCCGGCGCTCGAGGCGACCCGGGACCTGGACGTTCCTCGGCCGCGGCGGGGTCGACCGGCCTGCCGAGGAACGCCTCCGCTGCAGCCACGGCGAGCGCGACGTTCGACCGGCTCGTGACCCCGACCCGGCCCGCGCCGGCGGCACGCGCCTCGCCCTCCCACTCGGCCTCGCCGAGCACGACCGACCGCGCCGGGCGTGATCACCGCGAGCTTCTCGGCCGCGATCGCCTCGCGGGTCTCCCCGAGCACGTCCGTGTGCTCGAGCGCGACGTTCGTGAGCACGACGACGGCTGCCGCGAGCACGTTGGTCGCGTCATAGCGGCCGCCGAGCCCCGCCTCGACGACCGCGACGTCGACCCCGCGGGCGGCGAACTCGGCGAGCGCCGCGGCGGTCAGCACCTCGAACTGCGTCGCGCCCGCCGCATGCGGCCGCACCCGGCCGAGCGCCTGCTCGAGGTCGGCTGCTTCGCCCGTCGACCTGGATCCGCTCCGACCAGGAGCGCACGTGGGGCGAGATGTACGCGCCGACGTGTAGCCCCTCGGCCCGCAGGAGCGCGGCCGTCATCAGTGTGGTCGAGGTCTTGCCGTTCGTGCCGACGACGTGGATCGCCGGGAAGCGCGCGCTGCGGGTCGCCGAGGTCGGCGAGCAGCCTCCGCATGCGCCCGAGCCCGAACTCCTCCGGCCACGGCGAGAGGCCCTCCAGCCAGACGACGTTGTCCACGCGAAGAGAGCTGCTAACCGCCGAGGGCTTCCAGCTCGCGCCGGTAGCGCTCGAGCTTCTCGCGCTCGGCGGCGACGACGTCGGCCGGGGCGTTGTGGACGAAACGGTCGTTGGCGAGCATCGACTCGCCGCGCGCGATCTCCTTGCGAAGCCGCTCGCGCTCGGCCTCGACGGCGCCGTCGGAGTCCGCCGCGTGCCGCTCCGGCTTGACGACCGCGTCGAAGATCCGCTTCTCCTCGCCCGCGAGAGCGACCAGCGCCCCGCTCCGCCGGAAGGTGGCGGCGGCGTTCTGGACGCGCGCCATCGCGGCCGCTGCATCGGGATCGGCGAGGCCGGGCTCGGGCCACGGGCCGAGGATCAGCCGGGTCGAGTGGAACTGCGCCCAGATCTCCTCGGTGACGTGCGGCATAACCGGATGGAGCAGCGCGAGCAGGCGCTCGAGCGCGGCGAGGGCCGTGCCGATCGCGGCGACGTCGTCGGCGTAGAGCCGCGGCTTGATCGCCTCGGCGTACCAGTCGCAGAAGTCGTCGAAGGTGAGGTGATACAGCGCGGCGACCGCATGCGAGAAGTCGAACTCGGGCAGCAGCGCCTCGAGCTCGGCGCGCGTCTCCTCGATCCGGCCGGCGATCCACCGTCTCCTCGAGCGTCTGCGGGTCGAGCGCCGGCGCCGCGCCGTCGGCCTTCTGCAGGATCAGCCTGCGACACGTTCCAGAGCTTGTTGGCGAGCTTCGCGCCCTCCTCGATCGCCCCCCAGCTGAAGCGAGACATCCTGGGTCGAGGAGATCTTCAGCAGGCCGTAGCGGGTCGCGTCGGCGCCGTGCTCGGCGACTGCCTCGAGCGGGTCGATGCCGGTGCCGAGGCTCTTCGACATCCGCCGGCCGTCGACCGCGAGCACGGTCGAGTTGATGATGACGTCGGTGAACGGGACCTCGCCGCGCAGGAACAGCCCGGAGAAGATCATCCGGTTCTCCCAGAGCCGGATGATCTCGCGGGCGGTGACGTTGACGTTCGCCGGGGTAGTAGCGGGCGAGCTCGCGGCGTCTCCTCGGGCCAGCCGAGCGTCGCGAGCGGCCACAGCGCCGAGGAGAACCAGGTGTCGAGGACGTCGGTCTCGCGCACGAGCTCGCCGGAGCCGCACTCGGCGCACGCCGTCGGGCGGCGGCCACGCGCAGGTCAGGTGCCCGTCGGGGCACGTCCAGATCGGGATCTGGTGGCCCCACCAGAGCTGGCGGGAGACGCACCAGTCCGGCGCGTTCTCGAGCGACTCGATCGCGAAGCGGTGCTGGCTCTCGGGGTGGAAGCGCACGCGGCGCGCCTCGAGCGCGTCGATCGCCGGCCGCGCGAGCTCGTCCATCCGGCACCACCACTGCGGCGAGACGAGCGGCTCGATGCGCGAGTGGCAGCGCTCGCAGGTGCCGACCGAGTGGCGGTAGCTCTCGCGCTTCTCGAGCTGGTCGTGCTCCTTGAGCCACTCGACGACACGCTCGTCGGCCTCCTTCTGGGTCAGGCCCTCGAAGCCCTCGGCGATCATCAGCCCGTCGGGGCCGATGACGGTGAGCGTCTCGAGGCCGTGGTCGCGGCCGATGTCGAAGTCCGTCGGGATCGTGGCCGGGCGTGATCTTGAGCGCGCCCGACCCGAACTCGGGCTCGACGCGCGCGTCGGCGATGACCGGGACACGGCGGCCGACGACAGGGACGATCACCTCCTTGCCGATCGCGTCCCTGTAGCGGGGATCGTCCGGGTTCACCGCGACCGCGACGTCGGCCAGGATCGTCGCCGGCCGCACGGTGGCGATCGTGATCGATCCCGAACCGTCGGCGAACGGGTAGCGGGCGTAGGTCAGCGCGTCGTCCATCTCGACGTGCTCGACCTCGAGGTCGGAGAGCGCGGTCTGGTGGTACGGGCACCAGTTGACGATCCGGTTCGCGCGGTAGATCCAGCCGGCATCCCAGAGGCGAACGAAGTAGGTCATGACGGCCTCGACGTACGCCGTCGTCCATCGTGAAGCGCTCGCGCGAGTAGTCGAGCGAGCAGCCGAGCTGCCGGAACTGGCCCATGATCGTCTTGCCCGTGCTCTCGAGCCAGGCCCAGGTGCGCTCGAGGAACGCGTCGCGGCCGATCTCCTGCCGCGAGGTTCCCTCGGCGATCAACTGCTTCTCGACCACGTTCTGGGTCGAGATGCCCGCGTGGTCGTACCCGGGCTGCCAGAGCGTGTCGTATCCGCGCATCCGGTGCCAGCGGATCAGGCAGTCCTGCATCGAGCCGTTCAGTGCGTGGCCCATGTGCAGCTCGCCGGTGACGTTCGGCGGCGGGACGCAGATGACGTAGGTGTCGTCGAGGCGAGCGCCGGCCCCGGCCCTGTAGAGGCCCTCGGCCTCCCACGTCTGCTGCCAGCGCGCCTCGACGCCGTGGGGGTCGTACCGCGTGTCCATCATCGGATCGCCAGCCTAGTGATCACGGCGCGCCGCCCCGGGTGGAACCCGGGAGAACGGAGCGCGGATCAGGTCAGGCAGGAACTATGGAACCAGTGTACGGCCGCGGCTTGCGCTGCGCCAGCCCGGCGCGGCGATTCGAAGCCGGGTTGACGGTGCGCGAGATCACACACCCGTGTCACCGAAACCGGCACAGTATTGGCACAAACGAGAGGGCGATGGAGATGTACATCTACATCACATGACCCGCCGCCTTCAGATCTCGCTCACAGAACGGCAGTACGACGTTCTGAACGGCGAGGCGAACCGGACCGGGCTCTCGATGGCGGAGCTGATCCGGCGGCTCGTCGACCGTGCCTGGACGCCCGGCAAACGGCCACGGGTGAACGGTTTCGAGCTGAGCGTCGGGGTTTGGACTCGGCCCGATGCGGCCATCGTCGGCCGCCGGCCCGGGATCCCGCTCGAGGATGGAGAGGCTACGCCGACTCTTCGGCGAGCTCGGCGTCGTCGAGCGCCGCGCCCGCCGACGTGACGAGCGTCGGCTTGAGGCCCTTGTCGATCGTCTCCTTGGTGATGACGCACTTGGTCACGTCCTTGCGCGACGGAAGCTCGAACATCACGTCGAGGAGAGCGTTCTCGATGATCGACCGGAGGCCACGGGCGCCGGTCTCACGGGTGAGCGCCTTGTCGGCGATCGACCACAGCGCGTCCTCGGTGAAGTGGAGGTCGATGTGGTCGTAGTTGAAGAAGCGCTGGTACTGCCGGACGAGCGCGTTCTTCGGCTCGGTAAGGATCTGGACGAGATCGTCGCGCTTCAGCTGATGGACCGCCGAGAGCACGGGCAGGCGGCCGATGAACTCGGGGATCAGCCCGAAGTTCAGGAGATCCTCGGGCATCACCTGTGTGAGCAGCTCGGCGCTGTCGGAGTCGCGCTTCGACGAGATCTCGCGGCCGAAGCCGATCGCGTTCTTGCCGACCCGCTTGGCGATGATCTTGTCGAGACCTGCGAACGCCCCGCCGCAGATGAAGAGCACGTTCGTCGTGTCGATCGACAGGAACTCCTGATGCGGGTGCTTGCGGCCGCCTTGCGGCGGAACCGACGCCACGGTGCCCTCGAGGATCTTCAGCAGCGCCTGCTGGACGCCCTCGCCCGAGACGTCGCGCGTGATCGAGGGGTTGTCCGCCTTGCGCGCGATCTTGTCGACCTCGTCGATGTAGATGATCCCGGTCTCGGCCTTCTTGATGTCGAAGTCGGCCGCCTGGATCAGCTTGAGCAGGATGTTCTCGACGTCCTCGCCGACGTAGCCGGCCTCGGTGAGGGCGGTTGCGTCGGCGATCGCGAACGGGACGTTCAGGATCCGCGCGAGGGTCTGGGCGAGATGGGTCTTCCCGCACCCGGTCGGTCCAAGCAGGAGGATGTTCGACTTCTGCAGCTCGACATCGCCCTCGTCGGTGCCCATCTGGACGCGCTTGTAGTGGTTGTAGACCGCGACCGACAGCGTTCGCTTCGCCTCCTCCTGGGAGACGACGTAGTCGTTGAGCAGGGTGTAGATCTCCTTCGGCCGCGGCAGGTTGTCGAGATCGAGCGCGGATGGGGTGGTCAGCTCCTCGTCGATGATCTCGTTGCAGAGATCGATGCACTCGTCGCAGATGTAGACGCCGGGCCCCGCGATCAGCTTCTTGACCTGACGCTGCGACTTGCCGCAGAAGCTGCAGAGGAGCTGCTCGTTTCCGTCGGTAGGACGTGCCATCTCGCTCCTTCAGCCGCGGCCCTCAGGCCGTTATGCCGCTGCCTCCGAACGGGAGGCCACGTCACGGTGCGTGATCACGCTGTCGATGATGCCGTACTCGGTCGCTTCCTGCGGGCTCATGAAGAAATCTCGTTCCATATCGCGGGACACGTGCTCGATGGTCTTGCCTGTGTGCTCGGAGTAGATCTCCTCCAGACGACGCTTGAGGCCGATGACCTCCTTCGCCTGGATCTCGATGTCGGTGCCTTGCCCCTGGAACCCTCCGGACACCTGATGGATCAGGATTCGCGAGTTCGGCAGCGCCATGCGCTTTCCTTTCGCACCGCCGGCGAGGAGGAGGGATCCCATGCTCATCGCGATGCCGACGCAGATCGTCTGCACGTCCGGCTTGATGAACTGCATCGTGTCGTAGATCGCGAGGCCGGCATACACCGAGCCGCCCGGCGAGTTGATGTACAGGAAGATGTCCTTGTCGGGGTCGTCCGACTCCAGATGCAGGAGCTGGGCGATCACGAGGTTCGCGATCTGGTCGTCCACGGGCGTCCCGAGGAAAACAATGCGCTCGGCGAGCAAGCGCGAGTAGATGTCGAAGGCGCGCTCGCCGCGCGAGGTCTGTTCGACGACCATCGGTATCAACGGGCTCATCGCTCTCTCTCCTTCTACTCGATCTCTAGCTGCCGGGGGTCCACAATTTCTTCTCTTCGCTTGCGCCTTCTTCCTTGCCGGGCGTCCAGATGCTCTCGCGCGCGGTCGCCAGCTCCTGCGAGATCGGCGTCACCTCGGCCGCAACCCGGTCGACTGCCCGCCTCAGGCGCAGATCCGGGCGGACGCGGTCGGCGCCGCCTGCGGTCATGAACTCCTCGATGTCCTCCTCGCTCTCGCCCTCCTCTTTCAGATCGGCGCGAATCTCGTCGTCCGAGACCTGGATCGCGAGCTGGTCGGCGACTCCCTCGAGCACGAGCTCGCGCGCGAGCGAGTAGGCCGCCTCGCCGCGGAGCCTCTGTTCCAGGTCGGCTCCGCTGATTCCCGCCGCCTGCAGGTACGCGGAGGGATCGATGCCGTTCGCGTCGAGTTGGCGGATGAAGGCGTTGATCAGGTCGCGCGTCCTCATCTCGACGAGCAGCCGCCCCGGCTTCACCTCGGTGGCCTTGATCAGCTCGTCAACGGCATCTGAGCGGAAGCGGCTCTCGACCTCCTGCTCGAGCAGCCCGCGGATGCGCTCGACGATGTCGGCCCGCAGCTCCTCGACGGTGTCGAACTCCGACGCCGCGTGGGCGAAGTCGTCGTCGAGCGGCGGCACCACCTTCTCGTACAGATCCTTGAGCGTGACGGTGGCGAGGCGCGGCGTCCCGTCCGACCCCTCCCAGCCGACCTGCTCGGTATCGCCGGGGACGAGATCGCGTATCCCCTTCTCGATCTCGGTGACAAGCCGCTCCGAGCCGAGCTCGACCACGTAGTCGCGCTGGCCCGGGCCGTCGTCCGAGGCGATGTCGACGACGACGACGTCGCCGAAGCGTGCCGGCCTGCCGTCGATTTCGGCCAGCGAGGCATTGATCTCCTGCAGGGCTGCGAGCTGCTGATCGACGGTCTCGTCGCTGATCTCGACGTCGAGCTTCGGCACCTCGAGCTTCGTCCAGTCGGCCGGCACGACCGCCGGCTGGACGGGGAACTCGGCCGTGAACTGCCAGGTCTCGTCGTCGTCGGTCGGCAGGTCGTAGGTGTAATCGGGCTGCTCGGTCGGCCGGACGCGGGTCGAGCGGGCGGCGTTCCAGAACCAGCTCGAGATGTGAGACTCGACCGCCTCGGAGTACAGCCTCTGCTTGCCGATCCGCGAGAGCAGGACCTCCTGCGGAACGCGCCCGGCGCGGAATCCGGGAACCTTGACCCGGTCGACGAGATCGTGAGTGGCGTGCTCGACTGCGTGCTGGACCTCGTCCGCAGGGACTTCGACCGTCAGGCGGGCGCGGTCGCCTTCGAGCTGCTCGAGCTGGGCCTCCATAGGCGAGCCATTGAATCAGAGCACGTCAGTCTCGCGCACCTCGTCGAGCCGCTAGGTTCCGCGCGATGCAGGTCGATGCCGCCATCCGGTCGCGCCGCACTCACAAGGCCTTCGAGCCCGAGCCGGTGGCCCGGGAGACGATCGAGGAGCTGCTCGAGCTGGCGCGCTGGGCCCCGAACCACCACCTGACCGAGCCCTGGCGCTTCCGCGTGATCGGCCCGGAGACGTTCGAGCGGCTCGTCGCGGCCGGCGCGCCGAACGAGGCCTCGAAGCTCGGCCGCGCACCGACCCTCGTCGTCGCGAGCGCGAAGCTGACCGGCGATGCCTATCAGAATCGTGAGGACGTCCTCGCCACCGCCTGCGCGACCTACATCGTCCTGCTCGCGGCACACGCGCGGGGCCTCGCCTCGTACTGGCGAACACCCGCGCTGTTCGAGACTCCGGCTGGACGCGAGGCGGTCGGCCTCGGCGAGGACGAGGAGTTCGTCGCGCTGATCCACCTCGGCCGCCCGGCGACCTCTCCACCCGAGAAGCAGCGAAGCCCTGTGCAGGACTACGTCGAGTTCCTGCCCTGAGACTGCGCGGGCAGGGCGGCCGCAAGGGGGACCGATGCGGGCGAGAGGAGTCGAACCTCCAAGGGCCTGAGCCCACCGGGACCTAAACCCGGCGCGTCTGCCAGTTCCGCCACGCCCGCGTGCTGGCGCTGCGATCGTACAGCCCTGCCGGGCGGCTACTCCTCGGCGCGCTTCTCGTCCTGGTCGGCCGCGGGCTCCACCGCCGCGTCCTCGCCGGGGGTGTAGACGCGGACGTCGAGGTTCTCGGGAGGCGTGTTCGGGTCGGTCATGCCGATCAGACGCTGCGTCATGCTGAGCTCGCCAGGCGCCTGCTCCTCGGCCATCCCGAGCTCGGCGAGGTCGAACGGGAAGTCCTCCGGCAGGTTGTTCGGGTCGAGCTCGGTGATGAGCGGCTGCGGCGGCCTGGAGCTGACGACGTTTCCGGCAACCGGGTAGACGACCTGCTGGAAGGTGGTCAGGATCTCGCTCGTCGGGAAGAACGACAGCAGCCTCAGCGCCACCGCGCCGACCGCGTACACGTCGTGCTCCGAGCCCGCCGGGAACACGACGAACTTCCCGGCCTCGAGCCGCTCGGTGACGCCGATCGAGAAGACCTCGCCCTCCCCCTCGGCGATGAACGCGACCTCCTCGACATTGTCGGAGTGCAACCCCGTATGGCGTCCCGGCTCGATGATGTAGTAGGCGACCGAGCTGCCGGTGGCGCCCTCCTTCTCGCCGACCGGGAAGATCGCGGTGAACCGCTGCGAGGGGTCGTAGTCGTTGAAGATCTCGACGAAGTGCGGGAAGTCCTCGACGGCCTCCGCGCCGCCGAGCCCCGCTCCCTCCTGGGCTCCTTCCTCGACCACGCCGTCGGCTCCCGCCTCGGGCTCCTCGGCGCCGTCACCTGCCGCCTCAGCATCCGTTGCCATTCGCTTCTCCTCTCGACCGGGACCGCAAAGGTTAGTGGACCACACGGGCCCGCCAGGGATCGAGACACGTGTGCTACGAAGGGCGGGATGAGACGCGCTCTGGCAGGAGGGTTGCTGATCGGTGTTGCCGTCGCAGCGCTCGCAGCGGGCGCCGGTGCCGCGAACCTGCCAAGCACGACCTACGTGGACAAGACGGGCGGCTACCGGATCACGATCCCGCGGAAGTGGGAGCCCGTGCCCCGCACCGCCGCGCAGATCAAGACGCTCGTTGCGACCCTCAAGAAGAAGAAGTCGACCGTCGACCTCGCCGACGCGTACGCCTCGATCCTCTCCTCGTCTGCGGGGCGGGCCGGCCTCGCGGGGTACGTCTTCCAGGCGTTCGACTGGCCGCAGAGCCCTGATACACCGATCCTGACCGAGGTCTCGCTCGGGATCACGAAGGTAAAGAAGGCCTACACCGACAAGGACCTGCCCGCGATCGGCGCCGCCTTCGCAAATGCGCTTGCCGGCAACTCCGGTTCGAAGATCCGGGTGCCGAGGATCGTCACCCTCCCCGCCGGCAAGGCCGAGTACATCATCGGCACGATCCCCGCGGGCAGCTACACGAACGGCCTCGAGCTGTACCTGATCCCGCACGGGAAGCGCCTCTACACGCTGGCGTTCCAGATCGATGCCCGGGCGCTCAGCAGCGCGACGCTCTTCGCCTCGATCGCGCACCTGTTCAAGATCACCTAGAGCGCCGTCCCATCCAGCCGCGTACGGCCCGGCTACCCTTGACGGGCGAGCGCCCGTAGCTCAGTGGAAGAGCGGCGGCCTTCTAAGCCGATGGTCGGAGGTTCGAATCCTCCCGGGCGCATGCGCCCGTAAGCGCCGAATCAGGACGAAACGTCATCGCTCGGCGGATGTCGACAAGACGTGTCGACCTGGAGCTCAGACTCACCGAACGAGCAGTACCCGAAACCGGGCCGACCGGGCAACCATGCCGACCGACCGCGACCCTCAGATCCAGTGACGAACGCGTGCCAGCAGGAGCGATGTCCCCGCAATCGCGATGAGAGTTGCGGTGACGAGCCAGAAGAGGGCCGAGTCGACGAAGACCTCGGGCTTGAAGTTGACGTTCATCCCGGCTACGCCCGCGAGCAGGGCCCCGGGGAGGAGAAGAATCGATACGAGCGTGAGCACCTTGATGATCTCGTTGGTGCGGTGCTCGGTGCGGACGATCAGGACGTCGAATGAGCTCGCGATCGCGTCCTTGACGTCGCGTGCCGAGGCGAGGGCGGAGTCGAGCCGGTTGGTCAGCTCCACGAATCGACGGCTCGAGGTCTCGGAAGAGAGCGGATCGAACTCGGAGTGGCTGAGAGCGGCAAACACCTCGCGGTGCGGAGCGAGCGAGCGGCGAAGGCTCCCGACGCGTTGACGCGCCTCGATCAGCAGCTTGATTTGCGCGTCCGGGTCGCGGCTCGGGGCGGTCAGCGCGTCAACGTCGAACTGCTCGAGCTCGGCCTCGATCTCGTCGAACGCCCGTAGGTAGCTCGTTACGACCCACTCCAACAGATTCGAGAGAAAGGAGGGGGCGTCGAGTGTTCCGAGCTCGCCTTCGCCGGAAGCGGTCTCCCGGAACTCGTCGATGACGGCGATCTCCGCTCTGTGGGCGGTCAGCAGCCAGTTGCTTCCGACGAAGCAGTCGAGGACGACGCGTTCGTTCTCGACATCCTGCTCTGCGTCTGACACCGCGACCGCAGTCACGGCGAGATACCCGTCCTCCTGGACGAGGCACGCCTTCCGCTCGGACGCGTCCAGGTCGAGACGAGCACGAAGCCCGAGGAGCTCGGTTGCCTCACGCTTCTCGTCCTCCGAAGGGTCGCTCAGGTCGACCCAGAGCACCTCGTCCTCGCTCAATCCCCGAAGCGATTCAGTCCAGGACTCGACCTTCGCTCCATGCTTCCGGTCGAACAGATAGGCCGTCAACATGAACGTTTCACGACCGGAATCGAGAGAGCAACAAGCACGGTGCTCATGGGCGGAGGGCGTGCTGTCGGTCTGGTACGCAGGCGACGTGATCGAGTAATCCGCTCAGTTCGAGTGCCTTCTCGACGATTGCGGCTGTGCCGAGCTGGAGCCGGAAACGGGAGCCTCGCGCCTGGGCCAGTTGGTTCGCGGTCACGAGGCCGTGGAGCACTGAGGAATCGATGAACTCGGCTTCGCTGAGATCGACGACGACCAGGTCGTTCTCTTCGACCAGCGAGCTGAACAGCTTCCCGAGCGGCTCTTTGCTTTCGAGGTCGTGTTCGCCGGTGAGCTCGACGACCGCTTGGCCGGCGCTCGGGCGTACGACGTGGACGTCGCGGATCATTGTGTTCCCCTCGTTGTCTCGGTGTTCGTGGCCAGGGCACATGGCGTGTTCGCGGTTGCTAATCTATTCGCGGTACTTCTAACACGACACCAATAACGCGATGCACAATATACGCAAAATATGTCGTATATGTCAAGCGAGACGATGAGGTCGCCTATGCCAAGCGAACACAACGGGAGCACAGACGGGCACGCGGACGGGAGCTGGCGATTCCTCTCGAATCACGCGCAGGTCCTCATCTGCATCGTGCGGGATCCCGAGGTCAGGCTCCGAGACGTCGCGCTGGCGGTCGGAATCACGGAGCGAGCGGTACAACGGATTGT
Source organism: uncultured Actinomycetota bacterium (assembly GCA_963743675.1). Lineage (GTDB taxonomy): Bacteria > Actinomycetota > Thermoleophilia > Gaiellales > Gaiellaceae > PALSA-600. Next base: position 774,523 of record CAVURE010000015.1, on the reverse strand, counting down.
CGCCGACCTGGTCGCCTCGGGTCACATCCAGAGTGAGCGGATCGGGCGACGCAACCACTACGTCGTCAACCGCGAGGTCGCCATGCGCCATCCTGCGCAAACCGACCACGAGATCGGAGAGCTCCTCGACCTCCTCGCCGATACGAGACCTCCGGCCGGCGAATAGGCTGACCCGCCTCTGCGGCGGGTCAGCTCGGTTCGGGAATGGGCCCTGCCCCGAAGAACTCGAGCGGCCCCGGGCCCGAGGTCGATCCCGTGACCTGGATCGCGTATTCGCGCCCGTTTGATAGCCGCAGCCTCGCCGGGCCTTCTTCGATACTGCCGTTCGCTCCCGGAGTCGTCATGCGACCGAACCAGGCCGGCTGGGGCTCAGGCTCTCCCTCGATGATGCAGGTGCCTTCAGCGAAGCCGCTGCCGCGGATGATCTTTGCAGGCCCTTCGTAGCGAATCATCAGCACCCCTTCGTCGTCGTTGGAGCACGAACAACTCGCCTGCCGGCCCACGAACTTCGCGGCGGCCCCGCGCAATCCTATGCCAGCCGGCCCGGCGGGACCAGCTCCAACCGCTCGGCCCCTAGCGAATCAGAGCGAGATCGCTCTTCGGCGCATCGTCGTCGTCACGTTCCAGCGCGGCCCGAGCATACGCGCGACAACCATCGAATCGGGACGGCCGCCCTCGTTCAGGAGTTGAGGGATAGCCGGGAGCCTCATCGCCGGCGCAGAGCGATGCGGGCGTCAGCCTGGTCGCAGTCTGCGAGATCGCGTTTCCGAAGCATCGATCTCTTCATACCACGCTCCGGCCCCGTGTGCACGCGACCTACGTCGTGGTTCTCTCGCCGTTCCGGGTGGCGCTCTCGGACGCGGCGGGAAAGGAGCGAGGGGATCGGGCGTCGTCACGCTCCCCGCAGCCCAGGCCCGTCCGGGCCGATGCCCCGTCGGCCCCTCGTGCGCACACCGATACGATGTCGGCGCGCGGTGGCGGTAGCTCAGTTGGTAGAGCCCCGGGTTGTGGTCCCGGTGGTCGCGGGTTCGAATCCCGTCCGCCACCCTCTGCTTGGCCCCGTAGCTCAGCGGACAGAGCGGCAGCCTTCGAAGCTGCGAGCGGTGGTTCGACTCCACCCGGGGCCGTCAGCTCTCGGCGGTGACGCTGTCGCCGAGTCGAGCTCGCCCCGCCCTCACGACCTCCCCGTAGATCCCGAGCGGGAGCGGCTCGGCGTACCCGTCTCGGCGATAGGACGCGAGCGCGCCGAGCGTGTCAACGTCGGTCACGCCCGTATCGGGATCGTGCGAGGTCACAACGCAGCGGCCGACGTCGCCTCGAAAGAGGATCTCCGCCTCGCCGACCTGCACTCGCCGGCCGATCCAGCGGTCCTCGTCGTGTGCGCCGAGACCATCGACCTCGAGGAGCATCCGGAACCGGCGGCCGTCGAGTGGCCCGCCCGCGCCGCTGACCTCGCCGAGACGCTCGAGGGAGGCTCGCGACACGAGCGACGCCGTCCCGCCGCCAAGACCGCGGTCGGTGGCCCCGTCGGGTGCCCAGAGCAGGCGAAGCGGCTCGCCGGCGAACTCGGAGAGCGCGGCCTCCCACGGCCCGAGCACCCGGCTGGACGGAAAGGGGTCGCCGTAAAGCATCGGCTCGACCTCGGCCCCGAGCTCGACCTTCCCCGAGACGACCGTCCCGTCCGGGAATGCGAGCTCGAGCTGCCTGCGCTCCTCGTCCCAGGCCGGACGGACGAGGGCCAACGGCCCGAGCCGCTTGTTGTTGAAGAGTCGTCCGTCCTCGTCGGTCAGCCAGAACCGGCGGTCGCCGGCGACACCGTGCCGGCCAAGGTGCACCTCGCGCGGGAAGACGAGTGCCAGCGACTTGACCGGCGCAATCGAGATCCGCGTGACGGTGACCATCCTCGCGAGCATAGAGAGCGCGAGCGGCAGAAGTCCCGGCAGAAGAGCAAGAAAGCGGGTGGCGGGGATCGAACCCGCATAACCAGCTTGGAAGGCTGGGGCTCTACCATTGAGCTACACCCGCGGGTGCCGCGAAGGGTAGCCGTGAGGCGCGTCAGCGGAGGCAGCCGACGATCAGCGCAAGGTCGCTGTCCGACGGATGGAGGTGCCAGAGGGTGACGGCGTTGTTGTAGCGGCGGAGGACATCGCTGATTCCGGCGCGGACGTTCGGCAGCGCAAAGCGGTCATAGGCGCTCTCGATGTCGGTGCCGTTCTTGAGCGTGTTGCCGAAGGCGATCGTGACGAAGTTGTCGCCGAGGTGCGCGAGGAACGCCCCGCCCGTGGCGGTGCCCGCGACGAAGTCGAGCTTGCCGCCGACGCGCACGCCACGCTCTGTGAGGCAGCTCTTCGTCCGGTCGCTCGAATACGTCGTCTGGCCGCCGCACCCTGCAAGCGTGAGCAGAATTGCCACCCCGACTATTGCAAGCCCGAGACGACCCATCTCCGGGAAGTGTAGAGACACCGTGCGTACCCTGTTTCGCTGATGTCGCGCGACGAGCTGATGACCGGCTACGCCCGCCTCGCGGTGCGCATCGGCGTCAACCTGCAGCCGGGCCAGAGCCTCTGCGTCAACTGCCTTCCCGAGCACGCCCCGTTCGCCCGGGTCGTGGCTGCGGAGGCGTACGCCGCCGGCGCTCGTTACGTCGATGTCCACTACCTGGACCAGCGGGTCCGGGCGGCGCAGGCCGAGCACGGGCCCGAGGAGAGCCTCGGCTGGTCGCCGCCGTGGCTCGTTCAGCGCCTGACCGATCTCGCCGCCGACGGCGGCGCCCTGCTGACGATCAGCGGCAACCCGGATCCCGGAGCGTTCGCAGGCCTCGACGGCGCCCGCGTCGCCCGCACCCGCATGCCCGAGGTCACGGAGGCAAACCTGCGGCTCGTCGACGGGCAGTGCAACTGGTCGTTCGTTGCCTTCCCGACCGCGGGCTGGGCGCGCACCGTGCTCGGCGAGCCCGATGTCGACCGTCTCTGGGCGGCAGTCGCGACCGCGGTCCGCCTCGACGAGCCCGATCCGGTCGCCGCCTGGCGCGACCACATCGCGAGGCTCGGCCGGCGCGCCGATGCCCTGAACGAGCGCCGCTTCGATGCGCTCCGCTACCGCGGCCCCCGCACCGACCTCACCGTCGGCCTCCATCCCGACTCGATCTGGATGGCTGCCCGCGACCTCACGCGGGGCATCGAGCACATCCCGAACATGCCGACCGAGGAGGTGTTCACCACCCCCGATGCGCGGCGGGCCGAGGGCGTCGTCAGCGCGACCTACCCGCTCGAGCTCGCCGGCACGCTCGTTCGCGGCCTGAGTGTCCGCTTTCAGGGAGGCCGGGTCACGGAGCTCCGGGCCGAGGAGGGCGAGGACGTCCTGCGCGCTCACATCGCCGCCGATGACGGCGCGAGCCGCCTCGGCGAGGTGGCTCTGGTCGATAGCTCCTCGCGGGTGGGTCAGACCGGGCTCGTGTTCTACAACACCCTCTTCGACGAGAACGCCGCCTCGCACATCGCGTTCGGCGAGGGGAGCGTGCAGACCGTCACCCGCGCCCGGTCGCTGACGCCGGCGGAACGCCACTCCGAGGGGATCAATCACTCGACCGTTCACACTGACTTCATGATCGGCAGTTCCGAGCTCGAGGTAAACGGCGTTTCGGCAGACGGCCGCGAGGTCCCCATCCTCGACAGCGGCAGCTGGGCATTGCGCTGAGACCGCCCAGGCCTCATGCAGCTCGCCGTCCCGGTGACGCGAGCCTAGCTCGAGCCCGTACCGGACTGACGAGGGCCAGCGGCAGTCACGAGCACGACGAGTTCGTGTTCGTGATGTATGCCTGCGTCGAGCCGCCGGTGTAGGTGTTGCCGCTGATCGAGACGTTGCACCCGTTGTCGGAGGCGGCGAACATCCCCGACGTCATCGGGATCGTGTTTCCCGTCACCAGAACGTTGTCGGCGTTGTCGAGGATGAATGCGGTCGGAGCCTGCGCCGTGTTCGACGTGTTCCCGGTGATCGTGATCCCGGTCGGCCGGAACCCGACGCCGTTCGGGTCGCCGGCGGTGATCTTCATCCCGACCCCGTCGGCGGTGTTGTTCGTGAACCTGATTCCCGACTCGGGGCGCTGCTCGATGATCGCGAGCACGTTCTGCGCGTAGGAGCCGTTGATCGTCGTACCGTTGATCGTCACGTTCTGGACGCCGGGCCCGATCCCGACGTTGGGCTCGATGTCGTAGATGTCGTAGCCGACGATCCCCGCGATCACGTTCGGACCGACGGTGACGCCGTTCGCGGCGACGAACGAGATCGCCTGGCGGCCCATGCTCGTGATCGTCAGGTCATGCGCGGACCCCGAGCTCTGACCGGATGCGCCGTAGAGGCCGAAGTAGATCCCATCGCCGGCGAAGTCCTCGATCGTCATCGAGCCGCCGATGTTCGCCTGTGTGCCACGCAGGTCGATCGCGTGGGCGTGCTGCAAGGAGTTGTCGAGGGTGCCGCCGTGGGTGTAAGCGCCCCATAGCGTCATGTTCGTCATCGTGATCCCGGTCGAGTTGTCGATGCGCCACATGGCGCGCTGATCGTCGGTCGAGCTCCCCGTCGTCATCGCGTCCAGGCTCCTGAACGTCGACCCGCCGCCGTTGAACGTGAGCCCGTTGCGGCCGGTGAGCTCGAGCGTCCCCTCGATGCGGTAGCACTTGCCAGCCCCGAACTGGAGCGTCGACCCGTCGGGGACCTGGGCGAACCACGCGAGCAGCGACGCTGTGTCGTCGGTTGCACACGTGTCGTTGACCGTGCCGGGCACGTTGAACGTCGTCGGCGGCGGTGCCGGGCACGCCGAGGTGGTGATGCTGATCGTTGCGCGTGGCGAGACGTTGCCGGCGGCGTCGTAGGCATCGACGCCGATCGTGTAGAGCGTGGCGCACGTCAGGCCGGTGAAGGCATAGCTCGGCGAGAGGCTGGACGAGACACGGATGCCGCCGAGGTAGACGTCGTAGCCGGCGACACCGACGTTATCGAGCGACGCGTTCCAGCCGACCGCCACGCCCGTCGCCGTGATGCTCGTCGCGAGCACGTTCGCCGGGGTCGTCGGCGGGAGGATGTCGGCGCACGCACTCGTCGCTGCCGTGACGGACGACTTGCCGGACCGGTTGCCGGCCGCGTCGGCAGCGTCAACCGCAAGCTGGTGGGAGCTGCCGCAGGCAAGGCCGGTGAAGGTGTACACGGTGCCGACGGTCGAGACCCGGGAGCCGCCGTCGAGATAGACCCCGTAGGAGCTCACGGCGACGTTGTCGCTCGAGGCCGTCCACGAAATCGAGACCTGCGTCGCGCTCGCGGCCGTCACGCTGAGGGCACCCGGGCTCGTGGGCGGCTGCGTGTCGGCCGGCGTCGTCGTGGTCGCAGTCGTCGTGGTGGCAGGTGTCGTGGTTGTGGTGTTCGGGGTGGTCGTGGTGGCCGGCGGCAGCGGGCAGGTCGAGGTGGCCGCGGTCAGCATCGCCACCCCGGACTGCCTCGCAGAGACGTCGAAGGCGCTGACCCCGAGCGTGTAGGCGAGGCCGCAGCCAAGACCCTGTACGTTCGCGGTCGTCTCCGACGTCGTCCCCGACAGCACGCCGTTCACGAACACCCGGTAGCCGGAGACTCTCACGGAGTCGCGCGAGCTCGTCCACCGCAGCGCGATCGACGTCCGCGACGAGCCCGTGACACGCAGGAATCCCGGAACGGAGGGGCCCGCAGCCGAAATACCGGCCGACGGCCTGGCTCCGTGCAGCGCCCGTTCCTGGGTCTGGCCGGCACCCACGGAGGGGCTCAGCCCGAGCAGCAGAAAGACGATGAGAAGAAGGCCAACGCCGGTGCGGGATCTTGCCGAGGGCATGTCCTACCTCCGTCGGCGCCTGCGCGAGAAGGCGCGACCTCCTACGAGGGAACCTGCCCCGCGCTGCCGGCGTTACGGTTTCCCGCTCCGCCGCTTCCGCCCTCGTCGGCAGCGTCGGAAGCGACCTGCCCGGTTCGCGTCGTCGCGAGCCAGGAAAAGAGCTCCGAGGGTTGAGCGCGTCCCACCGGCTCGCTCTTACGGGCTGACCAGCGTCGAGGTGAGCCGACCGGGGCGGGGTCACGCCTAACAAAGGCGAACGCTTCCGGCCGCTACCGTCTAACCCCGCGCGTGTGTCCAACGCAAAAGGAGGAGCGATGGGGCCGTTCGTATTTCTCGCCGGGTTTGCCGCCGGAACGCTCGTCACGCTCGTGTTCGGCATGATCATCGATCGCGTTTTTCCCGACGAGGTGGGGTCGGTTCAGGTCCACCCAGACGTCTGACGAACGAAACAGGCGCGTCTCACGCATCGCCCACGCTCGCCGCCGAAGGGCCTGGGTGTGAAGACGCTAACCCCGAGCGGAGCCGCGCACGGCCGAGAGAGCAAGCGAAAGGACCGGGCCGCCGATCAGCACGGTCTCGATCAACCGGACAGCCCTGGAGCCATGCACCCGAACGCCGCCGGCGAGCATGACGAGCGCGAGGATCGTGGCCGCGCCGAGGAACGCGACCGATCCACGACAGAATCCGTGAAAATCGCCGATCGGGACGGGCGGATTCGAACCGCGGCCTTCTGCTCCCAAACCCGGTATTGGGGAGTGAGGCTGGTCGAGACGGCGCGTAGTTGAGCCAGCTGCTCGGGAAGGCGAGGGCGGATCGGGCGATTCGGGACAGAGGACGGGACCGAAGCCGCGCTCGAGGCCAAGTCCGGCCAAGGTGCGATGAGTCCGCGTGTCCCACCTTTCCCTCTGGTGCGATAGGTGACTCAGGCACTGGAGACGCTCGCACATGCGGCGTGCTTCGCGCCTAACGCGCGTGAATTCGGGAGTTGGGAACTCCCTCGAACCGCTTGGAAGAGGGGGTCGCAGCTCGGATCGCCCAGCGTCGACCCCCGTGGGCTAGCCGTTCAGTCAGGACACTTCTGTGGAGAGCTCCCGCATGTGCTGCGTTGGGTGGACGACGGTCTTGGCGCGAGGGTGTGCGGTCGGCAGGCTCGTGAGCGCGAGATTCGCCTTCGTGGCGGGCAAGGTCTTGTAAACGACTGTCCGGTAGACGGTTCGAATGCGGTAGCCCTCGTTCACGTCGCTCATGAGCGGCTCGAAGGTGCGCTTATCGACGTAGTACGTTTCCTCGCCCGTCGTCCGCAGCTTGAGGACGTAGACGCTGCGACCGAGGTACATGCGCGTGCGAGCGAGGCCGTTGCCTGAGTCGGCGAGAAGTTGCTTGAACTGCTGTTCAAGCGGTGGCGGGACGGGGAAGGACGAGACGCGCCAGATCGCCCGGGTGGAGGGGTCGTAGAGGTAGTTGGCTTGCATGAGACCGAGCAGCTTGTCGTGTGCGGGGCCCAATCCGATCTCGAACCGTGGGCCTCTGGCGATCGTCACGACCGTCCGGCTAACCAGGGGGCTGTTCGACGCCGACCAGGTTTCGATCGTTTGGGTCTCGACGGGGAGCCGGGGACGAACTTCTGCAGGATGGCCTTCGTGTAGGTCACGGTCGGCACCTGGGCCGAGCCGGCGACGGGCCGTGTTGGCGCCGGACCGGCACTGCTGTGGCCTCGCGCGAACTGGCTGACGCCGACGCCGAGGACGATCAGCCAGGCCGCGACCTGGAGAGCGATCATTCGGCGTCTCGTGCGTTGCCGCTGCAGTTGCCGAGCCTCCTCGATCAGTGCCTGCGGGTCGGAGGCTATCGCGGTCTTGGGTTCGTCCTTCTCGAGTAGCATGGCTCGCCACCCTCCCGGGTGCCACTATGATAGTGCTACTATAGATAGCACAGATTATCACACGCCAGCTTGACCACCTCAGCCGAACGCCACTCTTCGAGCAGACCGCTGCTGAGATCCGTCGCGCGATCGCAGACGGCGAGGCCAAGCCCGGCGAACGGCTCCCACCCGCCAAAGACCTCGCAGCAGTGCTCGGCGTGAACACCAACACCGTGCTCCGCGCTCTCCGCGCCCTCCGCGACGAGGGCCTGCTCGAGTTCCGCCGCGGCCGCGGCATCACCGTGATCGGGACACCCGAACAGAGCGCAGTCATCGATGGAGCGCGAGACCTCGTCCACCTCGCACGGCGTCACGGCTACCCCCTCGACGAGTTGATCAAGGTCATCCAGGCAGTCGGGTAGCTTCAGGCGTCACATCGCAACGCTGGCGCAGGCGACAGTCATCGCTCCGCATGTGCGGGATTTGGAGCGAGCGGGCCGCGGCCTTTCGAGCTGCGTGACTTTCCGTATCGGCAAGTTGTGCTAACTTTCCGGTATGGAAAATCAGTCGTCGGGTTCGGTCCCTCCCAGCGCGGCCCGAGAGCAGCTACGGGACGCCCGCCAGAAACACGACGCATCGGTCCGTCGTGCAATGCTCCCAGCGGGGTTCATCCTCGCGTCGAGTGTCGTCTGCGGAGCGCAGACGGTCGCGCCCGCCTACAAGGGGCCGGGAAACGTGGTCTCCATCATCGCGGTCGTATGGTTCCTTGCTGAACTATTGAGGATGGCCGCTCGTAACCAGTGGCGTCCGTTGCGTTCGTGGCCGAAGCCTAAGTGGGGTCTCACCGAAGTGGCGCTCATCTCTGTCGCGGTGCTTGTCGGCGGCGTGGTCGGCCCCCATCTGCTCGCCAGCCACGGCAATACGGCTCTCGTGAGTTGGGGACTTGGTGGAGCCGTGACTGTGATCGTTGCGGCCTGCCTTTTCGCCGCGAAGGCTTCCTATCGGCGTCGTGCGTCTCGGGCATGGCAACGGTGAGCGAAGCGGTGTTCGACGAGCTGATCCACGCGCCCTTGCGCCTACAAATATGCGCGATGCTCTCGCCGGTGCGGTGGTTGCCGTTCTCCGACATACGCGACAGCCTGGAAATCTCCGATTCGGTTCTGAGCAAGCACCTGTCAGCGCTCGCCGAGGCCGGGTACGTGGAGGTTTCCCGTGTGCGGGCGGATTCACGTTCGCGGCGGCAGGTCACGCTCACCGAACCAGGGCGCACGGCGTTACGCGGGCACCTGGTGGCTCTGCAAGCCATCGTTGCCGCAGCCGAACCGACCATCATCGAGCAGCCGTCCGGTGCCCGTGCCCCGGAGCGCCCCCAGGCCCGTCGAGAGGTCCGCCTCGATCCTCGGATCGCGTAGGTAGCGAGTTGCTGCACGGTCCGTGTCGCTCCCGTCGATTCGGCTGACAAACGCTCTGCCGCCGGTCAACGCGCGGACTGCGCCCATGTCTCGACGACGACTTCGTCGCCACGCGCGCCACTTGGGGCTGGGCGCACTACGGGCCGATCGAACCCGAGACGTTAGCTCGGAGGCCATTCGCGCACCCTGGCACAGACGAGCGTCTTCGGTCAGGATCTGGACAGAAGCCGCCAAGAAGCTCTCGCCCGCCCCGCCGCGCGATCAGCGCGAAAGCCGCGGTTTCCACGGCTGTTCGGATCGGGACGGGCGGATTCGAACCGCCGGCCTTCTGCTCCCAAAGCAGACGCTCTAACCAGGCTGAGCTACGTCCCGCAGAGCTATCAGTGTAGGGCGTTCCGCGGAGCGCAAGCGCCGAACCAGCCTGGCGCCGTGAGCGAGGCGCCCTTTCCGGTCGAGCCTGCCGCCCGCGGCGGCCGGGGCTCGGATACGCAATCGCAGCCTCCGCGAACCGGACTCGTCCAGATCCGCGTGCTGAGAGAGCGCTCTCAGCCGGTGGGGACCTCGGCAAACGCGTTTTATGATTTACAAAGATGGGTCAAGTGGCCTATATCGCTCGGGTGGACGGATGGTTACCGTTTGTTGTGCACTGGGCGATGCGAACCGCCGGTCGTGACTTGTCACCCCGGCGGCGAGCGTTCAATCGGGAAAGCCCGTCGCGCCGACCCCCCGAGCGACGGGCTTTCTCGGCTTGCCCGGCTCTTTCGCTGATTCCCCCGCCGGCCCGCGAGAGCGTGGAAGCGAGCATCTAGACTCCCGAGAGATGGTCGAGAAGGTTCTCCTCGCGTCGCCGCGAGGCTACTGCGCGGGTGTGGAGCGGGCGGTCGAGACGGTGGAGCGAGCGCTCGAGCTGTACGGCGCCCCCGTCTACGTCCGCAAGCAGATCGTCCACAACCTGCATGTCGTGCGCGAGCTCGAGGCGCGCGGCGCGATCTTCGTCGATGACGAGGCCGAGGTGCCGGAGGGCAAGACGATGGTGCTGTCGGCCCACGGCGTCGCGCCCTCGGTGCATGCGAACGCGCAGGCACGGAGCCTGCGGACGATCGACGCGACCTGCCCGCTCGTGACGAAGGTGCACGTGCAGGCCCGGCGCTACGCGGCCGAGGGTTATACGGTCGTCCTGATCGGCCACGCCGGCCACGAGGAGGTGGTCGGGACGATGGGCGAGATCCCCGACTCGATCATCCTCGTCGAGTCGAAGCGAGCAGGTGGCCGCGCTCGAGCTCCCGGCGGACGCAAAGCTCGCCTACGTCACCCAGACGACGCTCTCGGTCGACGAGACCGGCGAGGTGATCACCGCGCTCCGCGAGCGGTTCCCGACGATCCGCGCGCCCCAGCGCGAGGACATCTGTTACGCGACGTCCAACCGGCAGTGGGCGGTGAAGGAGCTGCTCGACCGGATCGACCTGCTGCTCGTCATCGGGTCGCGCAACTCGTCGAACTCGAACCGCCTGGTCGAGACCTCCCGCGCCGGCGGCGTGCCCTCGTATCTGATCGACGACGAGACCGAGATCGACGAGGCCTGGATCGAGCAGGGCATGACGGTCGTCGGCATCACCTCGGGCGCCTCGGCCCCCGAGAAGCTCGTCCAGCGCGTGTGCGACTGGTTCGCCGCGCGCGGTGTCACCGACATCGAGGAGCACCGCTTCCTCGAGGAGGACATCGAGTTCAGGCTGCCCGTCGAGCTGCGACGCGAGCTCGCGCTCGCCGACTCGCAGCAGTAGCCGCTCGCGGTCGCGGCGCGCTCAGGCGTCGAGGTCGCCCGGCGGGTGGCGGCGGCGCATGAAGCCGGCGAAGAGCGGCACCGTGAAGTCGACGAGCCCGTGGCGGGGGCTGTAGATCAGGCCCTTGCGCAGGAGGCTGTCGCGGACCGCGGCGGTCTCGGTGGTGCTCGTATAGCCGAGCCGGCGGGTCACGGCCCCCGAGGGGTAAGGCCCGTCGCCCAGATCCGCCATCGCCGCGAGGTACCGCCGCTCGTTCGTGGTCGCGCGCTCGAAGCGAACGTGGAAGAAGTCGCCGTCGAGCACGCCGAGCACGAGCTCGTGCGCCCGCTCCACCGCTGCCACGCCGATCACATCGTCCTTGGCCGTCAGCCAGGCGTGCTTGCCGTACTGCTGCAGGAAGTAGGGGTAGCACCCGCTCAGCTCGAGGATCCTCGCCAGGGCGGCCTCCTCGTAGAGCACGCCCTCGGCCTCGGCGGGCTCGACCAGGGCGAGCCGCGCCGCGTCCTCCGCGAGCGCACCGAGAACCGGGAATACGAACAGCCGCTCCGCGTACGACTTCGCCTCGCCCGCCAGCCGTGGCAGCGACGGCAGGCCGGCGCCGACGATCGTCATCGGAAGCCGCTGCCGCGCGGCGCGCTGCATGCCGGCGATGAGCGCCTCGAAGTCGCGCCGGTCGAGCAGCTGCACCTCGTCCAGCAGGAATACAACGCCCCGGTCGGCATCGTGCGCGACCCGTCCGACCTCGATCAGGAGGTCGCCGAGATCGCGGCCGAGGTCGCCGCTGTCGGCGGTCCCTTCCTCGGGCTCGTAGTCGAGCTTGAGCTCGAGCTCCCCGATCGTGATCGAGAACGCCTTCAGCACCGAGAACGCGCGCCGGGCCCGCTCGCGCGCCCGCTCGACGCGGGAGAGGTCGAACAGCGCCTCGCGGGCCATCGTCGCGATCACTCTGGCAAGCCGCGTCTCGGTCGTGACCTCGGTGAAGCTCGCGAACCACCCGCTGTCGATCGCGATGCTCTCGAACGCGTCGAGAAGCACCGTCTTGCCGACGCCGCGAAGACCGGTGATCATCAGGCTCTGCTCCGGACGACCGGCCGAGAGGCGGCCGAGGAGCAGCGCGAACTGCTCGAGCTCGGGATCGCGCCCGGTGAGTGCGGGCGGCGGCGTTCCGGCGCCCGGGGCATAGGGGTTGCGGAGCGGGTCGATCCGGTGTTTATAGCCGATCAAGTTATAAAGCACCAGCGGGCATATAAAGGCCCGGCCGCGACGCGAGCCTTCAGCGTTTATAAAGACATCGTCTATAACCGCCGTAAACCCCGATACAGCGCCGGCCGGGCAGGGCGGAGGAGCCGACCGCTCAGGGCTGCGAGCGGGCGCGCAGCACGATCTGTACCGCAACCGCGACGAGCACGCAGGCGAACAGCCTCCGGAGAACGCTCGCCGGCAGCGACTCGGCGACGAGGACGCCCACCTGCGCCGCCACGCTCCCGGCCACGCCGATGATCGCCGCCGCCCGCCAGCGGACGTCTCCGTGCCTGGAGTTCGCCCAGGTCCCCGGCGGCGACCGCGGGCACGATCGCGAGCAGCGAGGTCCCGGTCGCCTGATGCTGCTCGAGCCCGAGCCCGAGGAGCACCGGAACGAACAGGAGCCCGCCGCCGACCCCGAACATCCCGGCGAGGACGCCGGCGAAACAGCCGATCACGATGGCGATCGCGTCGGTCACGAGACCACGAGCCAGGCGGCGACCCCGACGAGCAGGACGGCAAAGAGGTACGACACGAGCCTGTCCTGGAGCCTCCGCTGGAGCGCCGTCCCGCCGATCGCTCCCAGCGCCGCCGGGATGCCCACGAGCGCCGCATAGCCCGGCCGGACGTCCCCGAGAGCCGAGTAGGTTGCGACACCCGCGAGCGCCGTGATCCCGATCGCGACCAGCGAGACGGCGGTCGCCGGCTTGACGTCGAACCCGAGACCGAGGACGAGGAACGGCACGATCACGATCCCGCCGCCCACGCCGAGGAGCGCGCTCAGGAACCCGGCGACGACACCGATCGCGATCAGGCGCGTCGTGGCGATCGAGCCTCAGGCCTTCTCGAGCCGGAGCTCCGGGCCTGGCTCGACCGAGACGGCGAGCGTCTCCCCGGCGATCCGGTCGGCGAATGCGAGCAGATCACCGTCTGGGATGAAGAGCCGGATCCGGTCGGTGATCTCGAGCCCGGCGTCCTTGCGCATCACCTGGACCGAGCGGATCAGGTCGTTGACGCTGGCCTCGAGGCGGAGGTCGCCGTCGAGGGCCGTGTCCAGCCCGACCGTGACGACACCGTCGGTCGCGACGATCCAGCCCTCGCGCCCGATCCGCTCGACGAGGACGTCGTCGTGCTCGAGGACGTGGCCGTCGACCTCGAAGCGGCCGCCCTCGAGCTCGCTGAAGCTGCCCTCGGCGAGCAGCGCCCGCACCCGGGGCAGGTCCTTGCCGAGCTTGGGCCCGAGCACCGGCAGGTTCGGCTTTACGCGCAGCTCGGAGGCCTCGACCTCGCCGAACACGACCGCCTTGAGACGAAGCTCGTCGGCGATCTCCTCCGCGTGCGCCCTCGCGAGCGGCGCGCCCGCGACGATCATCCGCCGCAACGGCTGGCGCAGCTTGAGGCCCGAGGTCGACCGGGCCTGGCGGCCGAGCTCCACGACCGCCCTCACCTCGGCGATCTCCGCCGGCAGCGCGAGGTCGGGATCGGCGACCTCCGGCCACCCGGCCAGGTGCACCGATGGCTCACGGCCGGGGACGAGGTTGCGCCACAGGTGATCGGTGAGAAACGGCATCACCGGCGCGACGACACGCAGCGACTGGACGATCGCGTACCAGAGCGTCCGAAAAGCGGCCGGATCGTCGCCGTAGAAGCGCCGGCGGGAGCGGCGGATGTACCAGTTCGAGAGGTCGTCGACGAACGCCTCGAAGGCGCGGATCACCTCGACGGTGAGCGTCGCCTCGTAGGCGGCCTCGGCCTCGCGGACGAGCTGGTGCGTGCGGGCGACGAGCCAGCGGTCGAGCGGCTCGAGCGGCGCTCCCTCCAGAGCATCGTCGAGGTCGGCGACGTTCGGCTCGAAGCCCTCGATGTTGGCGTAGTCGACGAGGAACTTGACCGAGTTCCAGAACGTGAGCAGCTTGCGCCTGATCTCGTGTGCGGGACCGAAGCCGAAGAGCAGGTTTCGGTCGGGAGGCTGCGCGCAGTACTGCCAGCGCATCACGTCAGCGCCCATGCGGGTGAACGCGTCCTCGGCGTCGATCATGTTCCCCCAGGACCCGTGCATCTCGCGGCCGGTCTCGTCGAGCATCTTCTCGTAGCCGAGCACGCGGTTGTACGGCGAGCGCCCGACGAGCACGACCGACATGAAGAACTGCGAGTAGAACCAGAGCCGGATCTGCTCGCGCATCTCGGTCACCCAGTCGGCCGGGAACCACTTCTCCCAGTAGGCGTGGTCGGGGAGGTCGGCCGTCGTCAGTCCTCTCGCGGCGCCGGTGGCGTAGCCCGCGTCGATCCACTCGGGGTTCTGCCAGCCGAGCGTCGAGAACGGCACGATCCCGGCGTCGAGCCACACGTCGCCGACCTCGATCACCCGCGTCACGGGCTCGTCGCAGGCCTCGCAGCGGATCGGCACGCGGTCGATCCAGGGCCGCCGGAGCTCTTCCAGCTGCTCGAGTCCCTCGATTGCGCGTGCGGCAAGCTCGGCCTTCGATCCGATCACGGTCAGGTGGCCGCAGTCGCAGCGGTAGAACGGCAGCGGCAGGCCGTAGTAGCGCCGCCGCGAGATGTTCCAGTCCCCCATGTTCCGCAGCCAGTCGTCCATGCGCTTGCCCATGTACTCGGGCACCCACTCGACCCTCGCGTTCTCCTCGAGCAGGCGTGGGCGGACGCCTTCGACCGAGATGAACCAGTCGTCCGAGAGGCGGTAGATGATCGGCGTGTCGCACCGCCAGCAGTGGGCGTAGTCGTGCACCACGGTCCCCGCACTGACGAGGAAGCCGCGCTCGCCGAGGTCGCCGACGATCTGGTCGGACACCTCGACCGTCGAGAGGCCGTGGAGCCAGCCGTAGTCGTCGTAGAACCGGCCCGCCTCGTCGACCGGGCTCAGCGTGGGAAGGCCGAGCGACTTGCCGAGCTCGAAGTCCTCCGGCCCGCAGCCGGTCGCGATGTGGACGATGCCGGTGCCCTGCTCGAGCGACACCTCGTCCCAGGGGACGATCCGGTGCTCGATCCCGCCTCCGGGCGCGAGGGTGTCGAACGGCCCGGTGTAGCGGAGCCCGACGAGCTCGGCGCCGGGGGCCCGGCGAACGAACGTCTCGTCCGGGAAGCGGGCCACGAGCACCCACTCGCCGTTCTCGCGCAGGCCGTACTCGCCCGCCGGGTTGACCGCGGCGGCGACGTTCGCCGGCAGCGTCCAGGGCGTCGTCGTCCAGATCACGATCGACTCGCCGGACCGGTCGAGGAGCGGGAAGCGAACGAACAGCGAGGGATCGCTCTTCTCCTGGTAGACGCCGGCCTGCGTGAGCTCGTGCTGGGAGAGCGAGGTACCGCAGCGCGGGCACCAGGCGGTCGCGCGGTGGCCGAGGTAGAGCCAGCCGCGCTCGTTGACGATCTTCAGGAACCGCCAGATGTACTCGATGTTCGTGTCGCTGAAGGTGTAGTAGTCGTTGCCCCAGTCCATCCACTGGCCGAGGCGGACAGAGCCGCGGGTGAGCGCCTCGGCCGAGTTGACGACGACCTCGCGGCAGCGGGCGGCGAACTTCTCGAGGCCATACGCCTCGATCTCCCGCTTGGAGTTGAAGCCGAGGGTATGCTCGACGCCGACCTCGATCCAGAGCCCCTGGCAGTCGAAGCCGTTCTGGTAGCGCTGGTCGAAGCCCTGGAGCGCCTTGTAGCGCTGGAAGACGTCCTTGAGCGTCCTCCCCCAGGCCGTGTGGACGGCGAGCTTCTTGTTCGCGGTGACCGGGCCGTCGATGAACGACCACTTGGGGCCGCCGCGGTTCTTGGCGCGAAGCGCCGCGAACGTCTGCTCGCGCTCCCAGAGCTCGAGCACCTCGAGCTCGAGGTTGTTGGCGTCCGGCTTGTCGGGCAGGTTGTCGAACACGCTTCGATTCTACGGCGGGGAAGAAACGCCGCTGCGCGGGCGTTAATCTTCTTGCAACCACCGAGAAAGGACACGGAATTGGCTGTTGAAGCAACCGAGACGAGCTTTCAGGACGAGGTCCTCGGCTCCGATGGCAAGGTGATCGTCGATTTCTGGGCGGAGTGGTGCGGCCCGTGCCACGCAGTCGCGCCGGTCCTCGACCGCATTGCCGACGAGCGCGATCTGAAGATCGTGAAGGTGAACGTGGACCTCGAGCAGGGCCTCGCGCAGCGCTACGGGGTCTCGTCGATCCCGATGATGGTGCTGTTCGAGAACGGCGAGCCGCAGGCCCAGGCGGTCGGCGCGCTGCCGAAGAGCGCGCTCGAGCGGGCACTCGGGCTCAGCGACGAGAGCTAGCGCGTTTCCGCCAGAACCGCGTCGGCCAGTTTCGGCCAGGCGTCCTTCGCCCAGTCGCCGAAATCGAGGTCGGTGAGACAGGCGAGAGCGACGCCTGCCTGTGGGTCGACCCAGAGGAAGCCGCCGGCGCGGCCGAAATGACCGAACGTCGCCGGCGAGTTGCGCTCGCCGGTCCAGTGCGGGCGCTTGCCGTTTCGGAGCTCGAGCCCGAGACCCCAGTCGTTCGGCTCGTAGCGGCCGAAGCCGGGTAGGACGCCGCCGAGGCCGGCGAACTGCACGGTTGCCGCCTCTGCGAGCGTCTCGGCGGCAATGAGACGCGGCGCGAGCAGCTCACGTGCCAGCTCGACGAGGCGCGGGAGCGAGGCCTCGACGCCCTGCGCGGGCGAGCCGGCAAGGGGAAAGCGCCAGACCGCCTCGAAGTACTCGGCGAAGCTCATCCCGGCGGCCGCGGCCACCAACTCCGCCGCGATCTCGATTCCGCGATTCGAGTAGACCCGCCTCGTCCCGGGCCGGGAGAGCGGCACGTCGCCGTCGAACGGCAGGCCCGAAGCATGAGCGAGGAGATGGCGAAGGGTCGAGCCGGGCGGGCCCGCGGGATCCTCGAGCGAGACGATCCCCTCCTCGGCCGCGACGAGCACCGCGACCGCCGTCGCGAGCTTCGTCACCGACGCCCACCGGAACGGCAGCTCGAGGTCACCGTAGGCGAGCTCGGTGCCGCCGGCGGGCACCACTGCGACTGCGACCTTCGCGCAAGGCCACCCGTCGACTTGCCGAAGGGCGTCCACGCATCGACACTACCGGTCGTGGATCGCCAGCTCATCTCGTCGGGCGCCGCCTTCGAGGAACGCGTCGGCTACTCGCGCGCGGTCCGCGTCGGCCGGTCGGTGTGGGTGGCTGGGACGGCGCCGATCATGCCGGGCGACGCCGATCCGCCCGACGACGCCTACCAGCAGGCACGGATCTGCCTCGAGATCGTGGCTCGCGCGCTTGCCGAGGCCGGGGCCACGCTCGACGACGTCGTACGTACCCGTATCTACGTCACCGACGCCGGGCACATCGAGGCGGTCGGCCGGGCCCACCGCGAGGCGTTCGCGGTCGCGAGGCCGGCGACGACCGGGGTCGTGACCGGGCTGCTCGACCCACGCTGGCACGTCGAGATCGAGGCCGAGGCGGTCATCGGCGGCAGCTCTTGACCAGGGGCAGGCCGTGACCGGGCAGCTCGAGGGCTCGTCCGAGACCTCGAGCGTCCTCGACCACCGCTACGGGTCGAGCGCCGCCTACACACTCGGGGTCGAGGAGGAGTACATGCTGCTCGACCCCGAGACGTGGGATCTCGTCCAGCACATCGACTCGGTGCTGGCCGTGGTCGCAGAGGGCGAGTTCCACTCGCGGATCTATCCCGAGCTGATGCAGTCGGTGATCGAGATCACCACGCCCGTCTGCACGAGCGCCGCCGAGATCGACGAGCAGCTCCGTCGGCTCCGGAGCTACGTCGCCGAGGTCGCCCTCGAGGCGGGGTGCAGGTTCGCCTCGGCCGGAACGCATCCGTTCAGCCTGTTCGAGCGGCAGCGCATCACCGCGAAGGACCGCTACCGGACGCTCGTCGACCAGATGCAGTACATCGCCCGCCGCGAGCTGATCTTCGGCATGCACATGCACGTCGCCGTCGACGATCCCGAGAAGGCGGTCCAGGTCTCGAACGGGCTGATCGTGCATCTGCCCGAGTTCCTCGCGCTGTCTGCGAGCTCCCCCTTCTGGCGCGGCGAGCCGACCGGGCTCGCCTCGTCGCGGCAGATGGTCTTCTCGGCGTTCCCGCGGTCCGGCGTCCCGCCCCGCTTCGAGAACTACGAGGCCTTCGCCGAGGTCGTCGGCCAGCTCGAGCGCACGGGCTGCATCGCCGACTACACCCACATCTGGTGGGACATCCGCCCGCACGCCAAGCTCGGCACGGTCGAGCTCCGGATCTGTGACGCCGTGACCCGGGTCGAGGACGTGGTCGCGATCACGGCGTACTACCAGGCGCTGGTCAAGATGCTCTGCGAGCACGTCGAGGCCGGCGGAACGGTGCCGAGCTTCCATCGCGTCCTGACAACGGAGAACAAATGGCTCGCTGCACGGCACGGCCTGACCGCACCGGTGATGGACCTCGCCACCGGCCGCCGCAACCGCGTACCGATCGCCCAGCTCGTACGCCGAACGCTGCGCGACCTCGAGCCGCATGCCCGCGAGCTCGGCTGCGAACGCGAGCTCGCAGGCATCACCGAGATCCTCGCTCGCGGCAATGGATCCGAGACCCAGCTCCGGGTCTGGAACGCAAACCGGGACATCATCGAGGTCGTCCAGGATCTCTCGGCAGCAACCGAGGTCGGCGTTACCTGAAGCCGCTAGGGTGGTTCGCCGGATGAGCTCCGTCGACGAGACCAACAGCACGACACCCCGTGACCAGGGCTCGCTCCTGCCGAGCGCGCTGGTCGGCGGCGCGTGCCTCGCGCTCGCAATCGTCTTCGCCGCGTCGTCGAGCTGGTTCGCCACGTTCCTGACGGTGCACGTCCTCTTCGTCGTGATCTGGATCGGCGGCGGGGCGATGCTGACGGTGTTCGGGATCATGGCCGAGCGGGCCCGGGACGGCGAGCAGCTGGCGGCGATCGCGCGGATGGCGGCGTTCGCCGGCGAGCGGATCTTCGCCCCCTCGGCGATCGTCGTGCTCGCGATGGGCATCGCGATGGTGCTGAACACGCACTACGGCTTCGACCACTTCTGGATCGCCTTCGGCCTGCTCGGCTTCCTGGCGACCTTCCTGATCGGGGTCGGCGTGCTCTCGCCGATGTCGAAGAAGCTCTCGGTGCTGATTCAGGAGCAGGGCCCGGACGCGCCGGAGTCGCAGGCGGTGATCTCGAAGCTCCTGCTGATCGCCCGTGCCGATGTCGCGATGCTGCTGCTCGTCATCGTCGACATGGTCACGAAGCCCTTTTCCTAACCGCGCGGGAAGCCGAGCTAGCGCGGGGCGGCGCGGCGGGCCAGCTCGTCCTCGACCGAGGCGATGTCCACGCCGCGGGCGGCGAGCAGGACATAGAGGTGGTAGACGAGATCGGCCGCCTCGGAGACGACGCGCTCGTCGCTTTCCGAGAACGCGGCGACCATCACCTCGACTGCTTCCTCCCCGACCTTGCGGGCGACTGCCGGCAGGCCCTCGTCGAGCAGCTTCGTCGTGTAGGAGCCCTCCGGGCGGTCCTGCGCCCGCTCGGCGATCGTGCGCCAGAGGGCCGGCGCGAAGCACGACAGCGAGCCGGTATGACAGACGGGGCCGGCCGGGCGCACCCGCAGCAGCAGGGCGTCGCCGTCGCAGTCGTCGCGGAGCTCCTCGACCGCCAGCGTGTTGCCGGAGGTCTCGCCCTTGTGCCAGTACTCCTGCCGCGAGCGGCTCCAGAACCACGCCTCCCCCGACTCGCGCGTGCGCCGCTCGGCCTCGGAGTCCATCCAGGCGAGCATCAGCACCCTGCCCGAGACGGCGTCCTGGACGATCGCCGGCCGGAGCTCTCCGTCAGGCGGCATCGCGGAGTGCCACCCCCAGCTCGCGCAGCTCGGCTCGCAACGACGTGAGCCGCTCGGGATCCTCGTGCAGGATCGATGCGAGCAGCGCCGCCTGGGCCACCTCGAGCGCGTCGGCGACGTGGCGCGCGTTCCCGGCGCCGCCCGACGCGATCACCGGCACCGACACCGCCTCGGCGACGGCGCGGGTGATCTCGAGGTCGTATCCCTCCTGTGTCCCGTCGGAGTCGATCGAGGTGAGCAGGATCTCGCCCGCGCCCCGTCCCTCGGCCTCCTTCGCCCACTCGACCGTGCCGCGGGCGGTCTCGGTCGTCCCGGCCCGGGTGCGCACGCGCCCGCCCTCGGTGTCGATCGCGACGACCACCGCCTGCGAGCCGAGCTTCTCGGCCAGGCTCGTGATCAGCGACGGCCCGGCTAGCGCTGCGGAGTTGACCGAGATCTTGTCGGCGCCGGCGCTGAGTAGCGCGTCGGCATCCGAGACGGTACGGATGCCACCGCCGACCGTGAACGGGATCGCGAGCTGCTCCGACACCCGCCGGACGACGCCGACGAGGGTGTCGCGCTCCTCGATCGTCGCCTTGACGTCGAGGAAGACGAGCTCGTCCGCCCCGCGGTCGGAGTAGGCGGCAGCCGAGCTCCACCGGATCGCCGACGTCGCGCAGCTCCTGGAACTTGACGCCCTTGACGACGCGGCCCGCAGCGACGTCGAGACACGGGATCAGGCGCGGGAGAGGGATCGCTCCCTCACCTCCGCGAGCATCCGGTCGAGGTAGCGCGCGCCGGCGGCGCCGCTCTTCTCGGGATGGAACTGGACGCCGAGGAACGACCCGGAGCGCGCCTCGGCGACGATCCCCTCCGACCATGCGGTCGCGCAGGGCGTCTCGGCGGCATAGGAATGGGCGAAGTAGTAGGCGGCGCCGTCGACCTCGGCCCAGCCCATCCGCGGCACGCGGCCCGTCTGCAGCCGCACCGAGCGGCCCGGCAGGATGCCGAGCCCGTCGACGCCGCCGTCCTCCTCGGAGTGGCCGAGCGCGAGCTGCAGGCCGAGGCAGATGCCGAGCACGGCCCGCCCGTCGGCGACCCGCGCGCGCAGCACCGTGTCGAGCCCCTGCCGCTTCAGCTCGTCCATCGCCGAGCGGGCTGAGCCGACGCCGGGCAGTACCGCAAGGTCGGCGCCGGCGACGTCCTCGACAAGCTCGGCGCCGAGGCGGCGCATCGCGATCTCGACCGAGCGGATGTTCCCGGCGCGGTAGTCGCAGACCGCAACCTTCACAGCGTCCCCTTCGTGGACGGGATCCCGCTCGACTCGACGCGGAGCGCCGTCCTGAGGGCCCGGCCGACGGCCTTGTAGGCTGCCTCGGCCGTGTGATGGGCGTCCCGGCCGGAGGCCTCGACGTGGATCGCCATCCGCCCCGCCTGGGCGAGGCTGCCGAAGAAGTGGCCGGCCATCCCCGGTTCGGGATCGATCGACAGCTCGGCAAACGGGCGGCCGCCCAGATCGACGGCAGCCCGGGCGAGCGCGTCGTCCATCGGCACCGTCGCGTCGCCGTAGCGGGCGATCCCGCGCCGGTCGCCGAGCGCCCGGTCGAGCGCCTCGCCGAACGCAAGCGCAGTGTCCTCGACGGTGTGGTGGTCGCCGGTCTCGAGGTCGCCCGCGCCCTCGACGACGAGGTCGAGCCCGGCGTGGAAGGCGAGCTGCTCGAGGAAGTGGTCGTAGATACCGCCGCCGGTCTGGACATTCACGCGGCTCGCGCCGTCGAGCCCGACCCTGACGGCGATCCGCGTCTCCGCGGTCGCGCGCACGTTGCGGGCGCTGCGCCCCCCGGCGGCCGCGACGGGCGCCGGCCGGTCGCGCAGGCGCGCGATCGTCTCGACGAGGTAGTCGTCGTCGACGCGATCACGGATCGTGATCCGGATCCCGTCGTCGTAGGCGCGGACGACGAGCCCCTGACGGAGCAACGAGTCGGCGAGCGCACGGCCGTCCTCCGCCGGGACGAAGAGGAAGTTGGCGTTCGAGGCGAGCGGCGGCAGCTCGATCGCGCGCAGCGCCGCAGCCAGCCGCTCGCGCTCCTCGATGAGCGGCCGAACGTCCGGCGGTGAGGTGAGCGCGGCAACGGCGAGCGTGGCGGCGAGCGTCGAGACCGGCGCCGGCGCCTGGCGGGCGTTTAGCTCGGCGGCCCGCTCGCGCGCGGCGAGCGCGTACCCGATCCGCGCGCCCGCGAGCCCGAAGGCCTTGGAGAACGTGCGCAGCACGATCACGTCGTCGTCGAGCAGCGGCACCGCGGTCTCGCCGCAGTACTCGAAGTACGCCTCGTCGCAAACGAGCGGGCGGGCGTCGGGCAGCGGGCGAAGCGCCCCGTCCGGGCTGTTCGGGCGGCAGGTGAAGGTGAGAACGGGGTCGTCGTCTCCGACCTCGGCGCCCGCGAGTTGGGCGGCGATGCGGTACAGCGGGTAGGTCGGCGCGTCCGGGATCGCGATCGCGTCGCCGGGGCCGGCGAAGGAGCGGGCGCAAAGCAGGATCAGGTCGTCGGCGCCGACGCCGAGCACGACGTTGTCGGGATCGACGCCGTTGTAGGCCGCGATCGCGCCCTTCAGCTCGTGGTAGCCGCCCGGCGGGTAGCTGCTGATCGAGGCGAGCGCGCCGGCGATCGTCCCCGGCCGCGTGCTCGGGAGCGGCAGCGGCGGCGTGTTCTGGTCGAAGCGGATCACCTGCGAGCGGTCGATGCCGGCGAGGTGCGCGACCTCGTTGCTCGGCGGCGCCCAGGTGTACGCGCGAAACTCGGCCGAGAGCGGCCTCATCGCCTTACCGCCTCCGCATGCGCGGTCATCCCCTCGGCGGCCGCGAGCGCCTCGACGGTCGGGCGGAGGCGGGCGAGCCCCTCGGCCGTGATCCGCTGGGTTGTGACGGGCTTCAGGAACGTCTCGATCCCGAGCCCGCCCACCGACCGGGCCCAGCCGCTCGTCGGCAGCACGTGGTTCCCCCCGGTCGCGTAATCGCCCGCCGCGACGGGCGAGAACGGGCCGACGAAGACCGCGCCGGCATTCCGCACGCTGCCTGCGAGCTTCTCTGCCTCACCGAGGAGGACGAGGTGCTCGGGCGCCATCGCCTCGGCCTCCTCGAGCGTCTCGACGACGCGGCAAACGGTGTCGGGGCCGTGCTCGGCCTGGGCCGCGAGCTCGAGCTCGACGATCCGCTGGTCGAACTCGCCCGCAGCGACGACCACGACCTCGGACGGTCCGCCGGGCAGGTCGATCGCGACGTCGCGCTGAACCTCGAGCTTCGCCTCGTTCACGTGGGCGTTCCCGGGCCCGACGATCTTGTCCACCTTCCGGACGTAGGCGAGCCAGCCGATCGCCTGCGGCCCACCGAGCGCCCAGACCTCGCCGAGCCCGAGCAGCTCGGCGGCGGCCGCGACGAGGCCGGCACCGGCGGGCGGCGTGCAGACGACGATCCGCTCGACCCCCGCCGCCTGCGCCGGGACGGCGCACATGACGAGCGTCGAGACGAGGTTGCGCGGCACGTAGATCCCGATCGTCGCGAGCGGCAGCCAGCGTCGCTCGAGCACCACGCCGGGCTCGATCTCCAGCGAGACGTCGGCCGGTCGCTGCGCCTCGTGCCACCGGCGCACGCGCCCGGCGAGGTCGAGTAACGCTTCGCGCGGAAGCAGGTCGGGCTCGGGCACGGCGCGTGCCGGCACGACGCCGTCGAGCTCGACCGCCCACCTTCGCACTGCGGCGTCGCCCTCGCACTTGATCTCCTTGACGATGCTCACGAGCACGTCCCTGAGCTTCGAAAGGCGGTGCCTGGCACGACTCGAAGCAGCGCGGCAAATGCCCCTGAGCGGGGGTTTTCTGGACGCTTCGACGCGGCCTGTGACACTCTTGTCACTACCCCTGGCACCTTTTCCACACCGCTCATCGGGCCATCCGCTCGACCGGGACGACGAGGATCGACGACGCGCCGGCGGACTCGAGCTCGGGCAGCAAGCGCCACACGTCGGCCGCGGGAACGAGCGCGTGCACCGCGACCATGCCCGGCTCGGCGAGCGGCAGCACGCTCGGCGAGCGCGAGCCGATGATCTCGCAGACCGCGTCGAGCGCCGACTCGGGCGTGTTCAGCATCAGGTAGCGGTGGGCCCGCGCCTCGACCACCGCGCGCAGCATCGAGGCGAGCTGCGCCGCGTCGCCGCCGGGCTTGCCGATCAGCACCGCCTGCGACGAGAAGAGCGACCCGAGCGAGCGCAGCCCGTTCGTGCGCAGCGTGTTGCCGGACGAGACCAGGTCGACGATGCCGTCGGCGAGACCGAGTCGCGGCGCGATCTCGACCGAGCCGGTGACGTCGACGAGCTCCACCTCGACCGGCAACAGGTCGCGCGCGAGTCGCGGGTAGACGGTGGCGATCGTCGCTCCCGCGAGATCCTCGACCTGCTGGTAGCGGGACTCCTCGGGCACTGCGGCCTCCAGGCGGCACGAGCCGAACCCGAGCTCGAGCAGCTCCTCGACCCGCGCGCCCCGCTCGCGCACCAGGTCCTGCCCGGTGATGCCGCAGTCGACGACGCCGTCCTGGACGTACTCCGGGATGTCGGCCGCCCGGACGAGCAGCACGTCGACGGGCGCGTTGCGGCAGGGAAAGGCGAGCGCCCGCTCGCCCGGCTGCTCGGGCCCGAGACCGGCGTCCTCGAGCAGGGAGACGGACGGATCGCGCAGCCGCCCCTTGACGGGGACGGCGATCGTCAGGCGGTCGACGGCTCCCCCTTCTGCCGGTCGAGCGCCAAGCGGTAGCCGCCCTCGCCGTGGCGAAGCCAGTGCGCGACCCTGGTCACGGTCGTCGTCGAGGCGTGTGTCTTCTGCGCCACCTCCAGGTACGGCAGGCCCCGGTCGACGAGACGCGCCACCGCCCAGCGGTGCCCCATCGCCTCGAGCTCCGCGATCGTGCAGAGGTCCCGCAGGAACCGCTCCACCTCGTCCCGCGACTCGAGCGCCAGGATCGCGTCGGACAGCTCTCTGAGCTCTCGCGTCCGCCATGAGTGTCGGGTGCTGTCGGCCATCGCTTGCGTTTTGATGTTAGCACGTTAACATGACGCTGTGCTATCCGAGTGGCTCGAGCTGTCGATCGAAGTGATACCGGCCGTCGACGTGCTCGGCGAGGGCGCGGTGCGCCTTCACCGGGGGGACTACGACAACATCGTCGAGTCGGCCGGCGATCCGGTCGCCCTCGCCTCGAGCTTTGCAGCCGCAGGGGCTCCGCGCGTGCACCTCGTCGACCTCGACGGTGCTCGAGCGGGCCGCTCGCGGCCGGAGCTCGTCAGGACGGTCGCCGCGGCGATCGCACCGGTGCGCCTTCAGGCCTCGGGCGGCATCCGCTCGCTCGCGGACGCCGAGGCTCTGCTCGCAGCGGGCGCCGACCGGGTCGTCATCGGCACCGCGGCCTTTCCCGACCCCACCGCGTGGGCCGCGGCGCTCGGCGACCGCCTGATCGTCGCCCTCGACGTGCAGGACGGGCTGGTGCGAACGGCGGGCTGGACGGCGGTATCCGGCCTCACGTGCGAGCGCGCGGTCGAGCTCTGCCGCGAGGCCGGGGTCGAGCGCGTCCTCTGCACCGCGATCGACCGCGATGGAACGCTCGGCGGCCCGGATCTCGAGCTCGTGGCCGCGGTTGCACGGTCGGGGCTCCGCGTGCTCGCCGCGGGGGGCGTCCGCACCCCCAGCGACGTGGCCGAGCTGGCCGCAGCAGGCGCCGAGGCGGCGGTGGTCGGGCGAGCGATCCTCGCCGCCCGGTAGCGCGCGCGGCTGTTCGGGGTTCGTAAAACACGCCATCTCCCGTTGACCCTTTCGACTCCGGTTGTTTATCTTGTTCCCGAGGCCGCGAACTGCCGGCCGTGGCGACGACACGAGGTGAACATGCGCAAGCTCGCGATCACGCTGGCAGTCTCGACGACACTCGTTCTGGTGGCCGTTGCCGCAGCAGCGCTTCCGGCGAACGGGCCGTTCGCCGGGAAGACGTCGCTACGCCCGATCAACGGCTTCGCCGATCTCGTGACGTTCAACTCGGCGGGCGGCGGGCGCGTCGTGAAGAAGTTCACCTTCGGGACGCTCGGCTGCTTCGGCCACGGCTCCTACCCGGTTGGCACCGATCCTTACGCCGATCCCACGAACACGGCGCTCGTCAAGCCGATCACGGTGAGCGCGACCGGCACCTTCTCGATGACCACCAAGCCGACGCTCGCCGATCCGCAGGGGATCGTGACCACGGCCGTCATCCAGGGGACCTTCGCCGGCTCGCAGTCGGTGAGCGGGACGATCACGATCTCGCAGACCAACAACGGCGACACCTGCGGCCCGTCGAAGATGAAGTTCACTGCGGTACCGGGCACGCCGGCGAGCCTCGGCCTCAACGGCGGCTAGAACGCCCCGGACGGCCGCTCGGGCGAAGACCTCGCCTACAGCTCGTCTGAGCCCCGCCGATAGACTGCGGCCACCGCGGCGCTGCGAGATTCCGAACCGGGTCAGGTCCGGGAGGAAGCAGCCCTAAGGATCCCTCGCAGGTGCCGCGGCTTTACTCTCTCGCCCGGCTGCGTTTGGCGGCAAAGAGGCGGCGGTACAGTCAGGTTTGGGAGGTTCCAGGTTTGGCAGTTCCGCCCCATGAAGCGAGGAGGCACCGATGAAGGTTGTCCACTGCCCGTGTGGCAAGGACGTCTCAGGCGAGACCGATGACGAGCTCGTCCAGAACGTCGAGGCGCACATCGCCGAGGATCATCCGGACGAGGTCGGGAAGTACTCGAGGGAACAGATCGTGGGGATGGCGCACAACCACTGAGGCCCTGGAAGGCACTCGCTCGACGCCGCTGGACACGCCGAGAGTCGCACTCTCTACGTCCTGACCCATCGTTTGCGGCTCAGGAAGAACCGCTGCCACATCGGGCGGAGCTCTCCGGCGACAACCCCGGTCTGACGGAGCCCGGGAGGGAAGGGTGAAGCCATCGCGACCCGGGGTGCCCTCGTCTCCGGGCGGGGCGGGCCGAGCCGCTCGGAGTGCGAGTGCGTGTCCCCCACTCGCCGAGTCTAGATCTGCGACCGGCGTTTCCAAGAGCCGACTCCGAGGTTCGCGCCGGAGTTTGTGAACCACGCCGTTCGGCCGCGGTCGCTCCGGAGCCGCGCGGCGTCTCTGGAGCCGCCGCCGTTTGGCTAACCTGAACGCCTCCCGGGCGCATAGCTCAGCGGGAGAGCGCCCGCTTCACACGCGGGAGGTCCGTGGTTCGATCCCACGTGCGCCCATCCGAGAACCCGCTGGAAACGGCGGGTTTTCGTGTCCCGTCAATTGCACTTTGTTCGACACGCTCGCCTCTGGAAACACTTTTGGAAACACCTCGCGCTTCGCTCCCCGTGAGGGCAGCTACCCGCCGGTCGATCTCATCGCGGAGGTACTGGGGCGGCCGCCACGGGCGGATGCCGGCGTCGTCGGCGAGCAGCGTCGCGCACGAGCGGTCGCCCCGGGACTTCGTAACGCGTTCCGGAACGTGACGACCCGCCGCCAGCGTGAGACTCCGCAGGCCGTCCGGCCCCAGGACGAACCGAGAAGACCCTGGGACGACTGGACTGAGGTACCTGGTTACGTTCGACGACGGCGGCTGATCAGTCGGCCCCGGGAATGGATAGGAACCGCTCGGCAACCGCAGCCCGCAGCCGAACAGCACGTCATCCTTCGACATGCGACTGCTCCTTCTCATCGTTTGGCGACGCAGAGATGAGCTTGAGTGCAAACCGGACGCCACCCGCACACGCGGGTGGCGTCGGTCATTCAAAAAGAAGAACCCGAACACCCCCGACCAGAAGGTGTCGGGAGAACTCGGAGTCAGTTCAGCTCAGCCGGCGGTTGTGAACAGCACTTGAGATCCGGTCACCGCATCGCGATCGCCTGGACACCACCTTGTGACACACCACCGGGTTAGCCTGACGGCGGAAGGGTTGGTTTCAGTCGCCTTTCCAGAGTGACGGCCTCGGAGCATTCCTTCCGCCTCCGAGGCCACCGGGGGAAGACAAGCGCGTCGGGGGCCGGTTCTTGACCGTCCCGGCCCCCGGACGCGCCTAGCCGCTCGACTGGTGCCTGACACCCCGATCGGCCGGTGACCGGAACGGGCACACGGAGGATCATCAGGTGTCGGGGTGATTCGCGCACAGGGGGTTGGGGTTACTGTGCGTTGCTTGCCCCGAGCGGTCAGGACGACGGGCTCGGGGGCTCGTGACTCCTCCCTCGAGCCCGTCACTACTTCACGTCAGCCGGCGTTGCCGCCGTGAATGGGCTGCCCATTCGCTACCTCCGCCGGCTCGTGACCCGGTCATCGCCGACGGCTCGAGCGGATCGGCGCTCATCGTCCGGGATCTCCGCTCGTCGCCAGCCGCGTATCGTCGACCGGATCTATTCGCGCGTGAGTCGTGGCCTCGCTAAGCCACCGGGGCTCGCAGCCCTCGCCTCGGAAGTACTCGACCGTGGCCAGGTAACGCTCGATCTCCGAGACCAGGGTGTCGGGTCCCGCTGTGGTCACTGACATGCTGAGAAGAGCGCAACGAGCACCCGAAAATACGCGAGTCGGCCCAGAGCGCTCGCCCGGCGGCGGTGAGCCGCCGGTCTAGAACAACGAGCAAGCCGGCGTGAGCTACGAGGTGCAACCTCTATTTGAGGTTCTGAACGATGGAGCTATTGGTGTCGGCGAGCTTCTGCAGGAGGTTCGAGAGCGTCGACATCATCTTCGAGTTCCGGTCCATCGCCATCTGCAGGCGCAAGCTGTCGAGCTCACTCGACTCCGCGCCGGCGTCGAGGTCTCGTTGCAGCGTCTCGATCTCCCGGTCGAGCTCCTTGCCGTAGACCGTCAACATCACCTGGAGAATGCTGTCAACGTCGACCGAGCCCTTCGGTAGATCGACGCCCAGGGAAGCCAGAACCGCCGACCTGGCTTCGGTGATCGCCTTGACACTCGCCATGATCTCCTGCAGGTCCTCCTGCGCTGACCTGGAGGCTTCCATGAGGACGATGAAGGCCAGGGTCTCGATCTCCGCGGTCTGGCCGGCTCCGGGTACCGCCCAGTTCGCCGACTGATGGACGGAAGCCGTGGAGTCGTCGAGCACGCGCAGTTGCACCTGAAGGCGATCGGTGAGCGTGTAGACCCGCTGGGCCTTCCTTTCGGGTGGGCCTGATTCGACCCGCGGGTCGTCGCCTCCGTCGCTCACGATCGTCCAGGCTAACCAACGCGCGCGCTACGCTCGCGACGACGGCCGAACCTCACAGGACGCTGCCGCCGCCCGCCCGGCTTGCTCAGCCTCGATGCGGGACCGGCGAGCGCCGCCGCTCTCCGCGACCGTGATCAGATCGATTCGCGCAGCCGGATCGGTGCCGGCACGGGGCCCGGGTGGCGAGGATCCCCCGGAGCCGGTTCGTCGCGGAGAGCGTCGATCCGGACGGCAATCGCCGCTCGCACGTCGTCGAGGGATACCTGCTCGAGCAGCAAGTCATCGCGATCGTTCCCGTCCGGCCCCAGCGTTCGCAATGCCTGCTCGTAGGCGCGCCGCGCGGCGTGCGGATCGGCGAGCGCCTCGTAGCAGCGACCGAGCTGGAAGGCGGCGATCCCGAAGGTCGGATCGGCGTACAACGCCCGTCTGAGGGCGGCTGCGGCAGCGTCCGGGTTCGAAGCCTCGAGCTCCGCGAGGCCACGAAGGAAGTCCGCGGTCGGGCCGGGCAGATCGTCGGTACGAGCACCGTCGCTCCGCGGCGGTGCCGGCTCCGGCCGGCCGCCGGGTGGGGCGTGGCGGCCGAGGGGCCGGCGGAACACACGAATCGCCGGCGCGTCGGGCAGGCGCGGCGCCACCTCGGCGAGGGCCTGAAGCCGGGCGGCGCCGCGGCAAAGGGTGTCGGCGGCACCGAGGATCAGCGTGCCTGAAGGCGCCAGCGCTGCTTCGAGCGACGAGAGGACGGCGGCGACCGTGGCGTTGTCGAAGTAGATCAGCACGTTTCGGCAGAGGATCAGGTCGAACACCGTCCAGCCGTGTGGCGGCCTGCGCTCGGTGACGAGGTTGTGGCGGACGAACGTCACGAGCGCCCGCAGCCGGTCCCCGGCGGTCAAGCATTCGCCCTCCTCGTCGAAGTAGAGCTTCCGTCGCACAGGATCGAGCTCACGCGTCGACCGCGGGCGATACTCGCCCAGCTCGGCGGACTCGAGGGCGGCGCCCGAGATGTCGGTGGCGAGGATCTCGACCGGCGGCTCGAGCGTGCCGAACGCCTCGCAGGCGAGCAGCGCGAGCGAGTAGGCCTCTTCCCCGGTCGCGCAGCCCGCGCTCCAGACACGTACCTTCTCCGATCCGTTCGCCCGCGACTGACGCAGCAGGGCGGCCCACTCGATCTGCTCGAGCTGCTCGGAGTGGCGGAGGAAGAACGTCTCCTTGACGGTGATCTCGTCGATGAGCCGGGCGAGACGCCGCGGCCCGGCTGCCGGGTCCGACAGCCCGCGCAGGAACTCATCCGGGTCGTGTCGCGGGTCGATCCGGGCGAGCGTCGCGGCGAGCGCATCGAGCTGCCCTGCGCCGATCACGATGCCGCTCTCACGGTGAACGAGTGCCGCGATCGTCTCGAGCGCGTGCATCACACGGCCTCTGCGACCGGACGGAGCGAGCGAAGGTGAGCCGAGATCTCCGTCAGCGGAACGATCACCTCCGCTCCACACTCGGCAGCCGCCCGGGGCATCCCGAAGACGACCGAGGTCTCCTCGTCCTGCGCGATCGTGAGCCCTCCGGCCAGCGCGACGGCGCCAAGGCCCTCGGCGCCGTCTCGCCCCATGCCTGTGAGCACGACCGCAACGGCGTTCCGTTTGTACCGCGTGGCCAAGCTCTTCAGCAGCACGTCGCCGGAGGGCCGATGCAACCCCGGCGAGGTCGTGTCGAGGGCAAGGTGCCCGGTCGGGTCGATCACGAGGTGGGAGCCGTCCGGAGCCACCCAGATGCCGCTCGCGAGACTTGCGCCCGGCTCCGCGAGCCGCACCGGCAGCAACACCTCGGTGTCGAGCCAGCGTGCGAAGCCCTCGATGAACCCTGCGGACATGTGCTGCACGACGAGGATCGGGATGGCGAAGCTCGCGGGGATGTCGGCGAGCACGGCGGCGAGTGCCTGCGGGCCCCCGGTCGACGCGCAGATGCCGATCACCGAGGCCGTGCGGCTTCCCCCGGCGACCGGCCGGCGCTGCCGCAGCCGGGCTCTCGGATGACGGATCACCTTGACGCCGCTGAGGACCTTCGCCCGCTGGCGGAATGTCCGTGCAGCGTCGCCGTCGAGGTCGGTGGGATCGAGCCCGCTCTTCGGTATGGCATCGAGGGCTCCGGCCGCGAGAGCCAGCAGCGCCCGATCCGACCTGTGCTTGACATGACCCGAGAGAACCAGGATCGGAACCGGGAAGGCGCTCATGATCTGCTCGATTCCCTCGACGCCGGACATGCCCGGCAGCTCGAGATCCATCGTGACGAGGTCGGGCTTCAGGGTCGGGAGGCGAGCGATCGCCTCCTCCGCGGTGCTCGCAGACCGCAACCACCTCGAACTCGTGGTCGCCGCTCGAGCAGCCGGGTCAACCCGGCCGCAAACGTTGCCGAGTCTTCGCAGACGAGGACGCGTGGGACCGAGTCCGCCCGGCGGGTCATCTGCCGATGAGGCGCTCGACCGTCTCGATCAGAAGCTGCTGGTCGAAGCCGCGCTTGACCATGTAGGCTGTCTGCGCCCGCCTCCAGGCCGCGCCGCCGGTCGTCGTCCCCGTCGCGCGAGGTCACGACCACCACCGGCAGCGCCGAATGGGTCGGGTGAGCGCGAATCGCCTCCGTGAGAGCGATGCCGTCGAGATTCGGCATGTCGAGGTCGGTCAGGACGAGGTCGATGGTGTCGTCGCCTTCCAGCCGATCGAGCGCCTCCCGGCCGTCACCGGCCGTCTCGACCCGGTAACCCGCAGCTTCCAGGATGCTGCGCTGAAGCTCGCGCACGGCGAGGGAGTCCTCGACGACGAGCACGGACGGGATGCGCTTCGCGACCTCCGCCGGCTCGCTCGGCTGCCCGACCGTGCCCTCGCGCTGGGCGGCGCCCTGAACGAGCTTCACCGGGTCGATGAGGAGCGCGATGCGCCCGTCGCCGAGAATGGCCGCGCCGAGATACATGGTGAGGGTGCCGAGCAGCGGGCCGAGCGTTTTGACGACCACCTCGTCGTTTCCGAGCATCGAATCGCAGATTGCGGCCACCCGCCGGCCGGAGGCGCGCACGACGACCGCCGGCGGATGGGGCGTCGCGGGACCGGGCGTGCCGCCGACGAGCCCGGCGAGATCGGCAACCGGCACCGGGTCGCCCCGCAGCTCGACCGACTGCCTGCCGCCGAGCGAGAGGATCCGATCGAGCGAGATCGCCTCCTCGACGCTCGCGAGCGGCAGGCCGTAGACGTTTCCGGCACGCTCGACGAGCAGCACCTCGAGCAGCGCGAGGGCGAGCGGCAGGCGAAGGATGACGTCCGTCCCGACTCCGGGCTCGCTCTGCAGCTCGAGGCTGCCGCCGAATGACTCGACCTGCGACTTCACCGCGTCGAGCCCGACTCCGCGGCCGGCGATGTCGGAGACTCCGCCTGCCGTCGAGTAGCCGGGGGCGGCCAGGACGGCGGCCAGCGAGCCGGCGCGACGCGCCTCCTCGAGTGTTGCCTCGGAGACCCCGCGCCCGTCGTCCGAGAGCACGATCTCGACGATCCCGCCTCGCTGCTCGGCACTGAGCCTCAGCTGCCCGCACGCCGGCTTGCCACGCCGCCTGCGCTCGTCTGCCGGCTCGATCCCGTGGGCCACCGCGTTGCGAATGAGATGCACGAGCAGATCGGAGAGGCTCTCGAGGATCGTGCGGTCGAGCTCGGTGTCGGCGCCGTCGATCGAGAGCGCGACCTCCTTGCCCGTCTCGACGCCGAGGTCGCGGACCGCGCGTGGGAGCGACCCGGCGACCGAGGAGAGAGGGAGGGTTCGCATTCCGATCGCCGCGTTCTTGAGGCCGTCGAGCAGGTAGCCGCCGGCATCGAGCTCGTCGGAGACGGACTGCTGCCCGCGCAACGCGTCGGTCACCGATCGCATGCTCGAGGCGCCTGCGGTGGAGCACCGTCTCGCCGACCAGGTCGAGGAGCGCATCGATCTTCTCCGGCGCGACGCGAATCGAACGGCGTCCCGGCGTGCTCGGCCGCGGCGATCGGCACGGCCGGCGTGGTCGACGCTGC
The DNA here is from genome assembly GCA_963743675.1 of uncultured Actinomycetota bacterium. Classification (GTDB taxonomy): domain Bacteria; phylum Actinomycetota; class Thermoleophilia; order Gaiellales; family Gaiellaceae; genus PALSA-600. The sequence goes on along the minus strand of CAVURE010000015.1, from coordinate 741,292 downwards.
CAGGCTCGACGTCTGCCCGGCTCGCGGCGAGTCTCGGCGATGAGCGTCGCGACGGGCTCTCCGACGCCGTCGATCTGCCGGCGCAGCGCGTCGGCCGCGCGCAGCAGCACATCGGCGAGGTCGGACGGGGAACGCTCCCCTCGGCGCGCGTGCGCTCGAGCACGTCCTCCATCGCATGGGCGAGCGTCTGCGATCTCGTCGAGCCCGACCATCCCGGCCGCGCCCTTGATCGTGTGCACCTCGCGGAAGAGCGAGATCCACCGCATCCGCAGGCGGGCTGTCGGCCTCGAGGCGAGGAGCGTCTCGACGATGCGATCGAGCCGCCCGCGGGCCTCGTCGCGGAAGATCTCGATGAACTCTGTCTGCGGCGCGCTCACCTCGCGCTCCTCCGCAGCGCCGCGAACACCGAGTCGAGGTCGACGACGCCGACGAGCGCGCCGTCCTCGAGCACCGCATCGGTCAGGTACTCGGACTCCGTCTCGGCGCGATCCGGAGGGAGCGACCCGACGTCCGTGACCTCGTCGACCGCGAGCCCGGCGAGGCAACTGCTGCGGTCGGCGACGACGAGTCAGCGACGGCGCGCCGTCCTGCGGAGCTTCCGAGCACGTGCGCGAGGTCGAACACCGGCAGAACCTGGCCGTGGAAGTTGCGCAGCCCGAGAACGCCGGCCGCGGCCCCCGGGAGCGCGGTGAGGTCGCCGAGCTCGGCCACCTCGAGCACGCTCGCAATCGGCAGCGCGTACATCTCGCTGCCGACACGCACCTTCACGAAGACGTCCCCTGTCGCGGTCGTCATCGTTGAACGGCCGGAACACGGCCGGCCGCGGCGTCGTGTGCGGACACATCGTCGAGCGTGAGCTCGAGGTCGTTGACGAGTTGTTCGACGCGTTCGGAGGTGGCGGCGCGCTGCGTCTGCTCGGCGGCGAGCTGGCCCGCCGCGGCGCGGATCTGCACGATCGCGGTCGCGACCTGGTCGGCAGCCGATTTCTGCTGCTGGGTGGCGAGGATCGACTCCTCGAGCATCGAGGTCGTCGAGGCCATCAGCTCGCCCACCTCACGCGCCTGCCTGGTGCCCTGCTCGGTCGCCATGATCGTCGCGTTCGTCTCGTCCTGGACCGACGCGATGATCTCGCGAATCGACTCGGTCGAGTGGAGCGAGCGCTCGGCCAGCTTGCGCACCTCGGCCGCGACGACCGCGAAACCGCGGCCCGCCTCCCCGGCCCGCGCGGCCTCGATCGCAGCGTTCAGAGCAAGCAGGTTCGTCTGCTCGGCGATCTCGTTGATCAAGCCGAGGATCTCGCCGATCTTCTGGCTCCGCTCGCCGAGCGAGAGCGTCCGCTCGGCGATCGTCTCGACCTTGTCCTGCATATCCCGCATCGTGTCCCCCGTCTGCTCGGCCGCCGAGGCAACAGCACGAGCGTTGTCGGCGATCGAGGTCGCCGTAACCGCCAACTCCTCGATCGTCGCCGACGTCTCCGCGACCGCCGACGACTGCTCCGCCGAGGTCGCCTCCGCCTCCCGCGCCGCCGCCCGCAACTCCTGCGAGACCTCCGCGAGAACCCCGATCGAGGAGCGTGTCTGCGCCATCAGCCGGGTCAGCCGGGCCTCGCGCTCGCCGATCCGGGACGATCAGCCGGAGCGCGTAGACGGCGAAGGCGAATCCCGGCGCCGACGGCGAGGATCGCCCCGATGATTCCGGCGAGCAGTGAGCGGCTGTACGCGCTGCCTGCGGCGCGCATGTCGCTCGCGACCTCATGTGTGTAGATCGACTGGAGCGCGCCGAGGGGCGCGAGGACCGCCGCTTCGCCCGTATTCAGCTCCGAGAGGCCGGCGGCAGCGTTCCCGCCGGGGTCGGCGCGGACGCGGTCGAACGCGGCGAGGAAGCTGTCGTTCGCAGCTCGCGTCTGCGCGACGAGCGATGCCTCCTGCGTATTGTCGGTGCCGAGCCCGTTCGTCGCACCGGTGAACGAGGCGGCGTCTTTGCGCAGCTCGCCGACGAGCTCGGGGTTGCGGCCGAGCAGATACTCGTTCATCGATTCGCGCTCGCGCCAGAAGGCGGTCCCGGCCAGCGAGGCCTGCAGCTTCTCGATGCGGGCGGCGCGCTCGTGGTGGGCTCTCGCGTGGGCGGTGCTGTTCTCCCAGATCGTGATGCCGAAGGTGGCGGCGAGCAGCACGACGACCGCGCCGCTGACGAACGCGACCCTGCGGACGAGCCCCGAGGTGTGGTCGGTGCCGCTCATGACCGCGCCGCGCTCACGCCGTTGCTGCCTGCTCCGGCGCCGGCGACGGAGCGCTCGAGGTCGTTGACGAGTTGTTCGACGCGTTCGGAGGTGGCGGCGCGCTGCGTCTGTTCGGCGGCAAGCTGGCCCGCCGCGGCGCGGATCTGCACGATCGCGGTCGCGACCTGGTCTGCAGCCGATTTCTGCTGCTGAGTGGCGAGGATCGACTCCTCGAGCATCGAGGTCGTCGAGGCCATCAGCTCGCCCACCTCACGCGCCTGCCTGGTGCCCTGCTCCGTCGCCATGATCGTCGCGTTCGTCTCGTCCTGGACCGACGCGATGATCTCGCGAATCAACTCGGTCGAGTGGAGCGAGCGCTCGGCCAGCTTGCGCACCTCCGCCGCAACGACCGCGAAACCGCGGCCCGCGTCCCCGGCCCGCGCCGCCTCGATCGCAGCGTTCAGAGCAAGCAGGTTCGTCTGCTCGGCGATCTCGTTGATCAAACCGAGGATCTCGCCGATCTTCTGGCTCCGCTCGCCGAGCGACAACGTCCGCTCGGCAATCGTCTCGACCTTGTCCTGCATATCCCGCATCGTGTCCCCCGTCTGCTCGGCCGCCGAGGCAACAGCACGAGCGTTGTCGGCGATCGACGTCGCCGTAACCGCCAACTCCTCGATCGTCGCCGACGTCTCCGCGACCGCCGACGACTGCTCCGCCGAGGTCGCCTCCGCCTCCCGCGCCGCCGCCCGCAACTCCTGCGCCACCTCGGCCATGACCGCTGCGGTCGTCCGGACCTGCTCGAGCAGCTGGTCGCGGTCGCTCAGGCTCGCGACGGTCTCCTGCAGGCTCCGCTCGCGCTCGGCCAGCTCGCCGACGGTCGTCTGCAGCTCGCCCTCGCTCCTGGTGATCCTCGTGATCAGCCGGAGCGCGTAGGCGGCGAAGCCGAATTCCGGCGACGATCGCGAGCAGCCCGGCGAGCACGGCTGCGATCAGCGCCTGACTCGTCGCGCTGCGAACAACACCGCGGTCGGCTGCGTCCTCGGCGGCGTAGATGCTCTGGATGCGACTCAACGGGCCCGTGACCCGCGGCTCGAGCGCGTTGAGCCTCGCGATGAGCCGGAGTCCGGCGCGCGGGCTCGGCGCGACCCGATACCGGGCGATGGCGTCCATCAAGGTCTCGTTCGCTGCCCTCGTGCGCACGACGAGGCTGTGCTCGAGCGCGTTGTCGGCGCCGAGCCCGCTCATCGCCGCGGCGAACCGGGCGTGTGCGGCCGTCACCTCGGCGAGCACGCTGGGATCGCGATCGGCGACGGACTCGTTGACGGCTTCCCGCTCTCGCCAGAAGGCGGTTGCCGCCTGCTCGGAGCCGGAATTGCTCCGAACGCGCCGCGAGCGCGTGGTCGGCCTGCGCGAGCGCAGCGTGATAGCGCCAGGCTGTGACCCCGACCGCGCCGATCAGCAGCAGCAGGATCGCTGAAGCTCCGTAGGCGATCTTGCCTGTCGGGCTTGCGAACTCGGGAATGCGCATGCAGACATCCTTCTGCCGGGGAGGACGGAATTTCTTCTCGGTCCCCCGCCTGTTCGACAGGCGCAGCGCCACCCATGAGCGGAGCCGGCGATTTCGAGGACAAAGGTCAAGGCGCAGGCGGCTGCGGACGATAGGGAGGCAATGCCGAGCCTGGACCGACTCCCTCGCGTGCTCCTCGCCGACGATGACGGCGTGACACGGGCGATGGTGGGTGCCTGGCTACGCGGCTCCGGCTACGAGGTGATCACCGCGAGCGACGGCGATGAGGCGCTCGAGCTGGCGATGGCCGTGCTACCCGACCTGCTCCTTGTCGACGTGACGATGCCCGGCCTTGACGGATACGACGTGTGCCGGGCAGTGCAGGCGGCGAGCGCGGTGCCGCCGCCGGTGATCTTCCTCACCGCCCACGCCCAGGCTACGGCCCGGGTGACCGGGCTCGACGCCGGCGCCGTCGACTACATCGTCAAGCCGTTCGCGCGAGGCTGAGCTCACTGCTCGCGTCCGCGCCGCGCTGCGCACGAAGGCGGTTCGCGACGGATTCGTCGAGCAGGCAACACGCGACGCTCTGACCGGGCTGCTCAACCGGCGCGAGATCGACGTGCAGGCCGAGTCTGCGGTCAGGCTCGCCCAGCGCCACGGTCGTGCGCTCTCGTTTCTGGTCGCCGACCTCGACCACTTCAAGCAGATCAACGACACGCACGGTCATGCCGCGGGAGACGAGGTCCTGCGCGAGGCGGCGCGACGCATCACAGCGGCCTGCCGCGGTTCCGACGTCGCCGGCCGCTACGGCGGCGAGGAGTTCCTGGTCGTCCTTCCGGAGACGGTCGCGAGCGAGGCGATCACGACCGGCGACAAGCTCCGCCGGGTCCTGTCCGAGCACCCGATCGAGTCCGACGGGGTCGAGATCTCGGTTACTGCGAGTGTCGGGGTGGCCGAGTACGCGGAAGGGATGACCATGACGTCGCTCTTTGCGGCCGCCGACGAGGGCCTCTACAACGCCAAGCGCCTCGGACGGAATCGCACCGAGCTCTTCCCGCTCGCCGAGCCGGCGTGAGAGCGGACGGCTCCATGCTCGAGCTCCGCCGGCCCGCTCGCCAGGCCCGCGGCTAGAACACGGTCGCCCAGTCGTTCTTGACGCTGACGACGGTCCACCCGGACGCGCCCGCTCTGGCAAGGGCTGCTCCGCGCTGCGCGTGTAGGCGTACTCGCGCTCGGCATCGTCGTGGAGGACGCTGATCGGTGGGAACGGCAGCCGTCCCGAGGATCAGCGTTCGGCGAGGCTGCGCAACATCGCCTCGACCCGGTCGAGGCGCTCGTTCAACCCTTCGAGGCTCGACTCGATGCCCGCGTCCCGTTCCGCCTCCTGCGCCGGCCTCGGCGACGCCCTGGAGATGCGTGGCGCGGGCGACGAACGTCGAGGTGACCGCGGCCGTCACGATCGCGACGAAGGCGATGCCCTCGAGCATGACGATCGCCGCGACGATCCGCCCGGCGACCGCCTTGGGCGTGACGTCGCCGTAGCCGACGGTGGTCACCGTCTGGATCGCCCACCACATCCCGATGAAGATGTTCGGGTACTCGCGATGGTCGAGCACCCGCATGAGCAGGCCACTCGCGACGACGATCAACGAGCGTCGTGCTGACGATGACGCCCGCCGCGCTCCGCACGCTGACGGGCTTGCGGAGGAACCGCGCCATCTGCCGCTCGAGCAGGACGATGCGACTCATGCCGCTTCTAGGCACCGGCTGCGCGCAGGCCGCGGCGATGGGCGAGGGCCGGCGAGAGCGCTGCCGAGAGGATCAGGATCGTCCCGATCAGGATGACCCAGAAGAAGATCGCGATCACGATCCCGAACGCCCCGTAGGTCGTCGAGTACCAGTTCAGCCAGTGGGTGAGCAGAAGCCCGGAGATCAGCCGCAGGAGCACGAGCCCGAGCACGGTGAAGACCGCGCCCGGGACCAGATCGCGGGCGCTCACGCGGTGATGGAGCAGCAGGCGCGGCGTCCAGACGAAGAAGGCGAGCAGCAGGGCGAGCCAGCCGATGTCGAGGATCCAGCCGATCCAGGCAGGATCTCCTCTGAGCTCCTTGGCCTGGAACACGAAGAGGATCGCGCCCAGGACCATGGCCGCGAGCACCTCGGCATACCGCGCTTGATCGGCGATCACGGACTTGCCGAGGTCGATCGCCCATGAGCGGGCGTGGGCGAGCTGGAGCACGCGCGCGAACCCGAGCCCGAAGAAGAAGAGATCGATGATCGCGATCAGCACAGCGGAGATCTTGTGCTCGCCCGTGCCGAGCATCACCGACGAGAACAGGGTCGCGGTCGTCCCGTGCAGCCTGAGGCGGCGCTCGATCCGATCGGAGAGCGCGGTCGGGTCCTTGTAGACGTAGCTCGCGGTGACGAGGAACACGGGCAGCATCGTCAGGAAGAAGTACGCGCTCAGGAGCACCGCATAGAGCTGCCCGTCGGCGGCCTGATAGCGGCGGACCCAGCCGATCGTCGCGCCCTTGCGCGTGGACGGTTCCTGGTTCTCGATCCAGAGCCGGCCCCGCTCGGCCACCGCTTCGCCGCGCGTCTGAACCGAGGCCGCCGTCCGGCGCACACGCGAGTGGTGCGTTTCCGTGCCTCCGGAGACCGGCTCGATTGGCGTGTTGCTCATTCGTCGTCCTCCGTCCGGCCGACCCGATGACGGCCTGAGTCGCGATCATGGGCCGCTCCAGGCCGGCGCGCATCACCTTGAAGGGGTGACGCGCACTCCCACGCCGTCGGGCCCGCTAGCCGGTGGCCGCCACGAGCTCGTCGAACAGCCTCGCAAGCTTGGCGGCCGGGTCGGCGCAGATCCCGGTGTGGACCTCCGACGGCTGGATGATCGTGCTCGACGGTGCCACCAGCCAGTGGAAGCGCTCGGTGAACTCGAGCGCGGCGATCGGCCCGGCCTCGCGGTCGCCCGCGGCTATCCGCTCGATCGCGGCGAGATGCGAGCGGACGGCGTCGACGTCGAGGCCGGGCCAGAGCGCGAGGGCGCGGTCGGAATCGAGCGCCGTGCGCGCCTCGAGGTAGCCGAGCGGCCGGCTGAAGACGATCACGCCCGCATTGATCTGCTCGCCGCGCTCGACGCGTGGCACGACCCGGTAGACCGCGTACGAGAACGGGCTTCCCTCGCCCTGGCTACCGGCGGGCATCCTCGGCCTCCTCCACGAACCCGCGCGGCTCGGCGAGACGGGAGCGCAGGTAATCGGCATAGAGCTCGGGGTCGGCTCCGTCGAGCCAGTCAGCCGGCACCTCGGCGGCGACGGTCGCGAGCAGCTCGGGCGACACCTTCCGGGCGAGCCGTTCGTCGGCGTCGCGGATCGATGTCGCGTACGGCAGGAGCACGTGCCCGCGCACGGCGGCGAACCGGTCGGCGCCCGGCTCGGCCGGCGGCGCGTGTGGTGCCAGTAGAGCGCCGCGCCGTGATCGATCAGCCAGATGCGCCGGTGCCACTCGAGCAGGTTCGGGTTCTGGGGCGTTCGATCGATGTTCGTCACGAGCGCGTCGAGCCACACCACCTCGGCGGCGAAGTCGCCGTCCGGCTCGAGGCCGGCAGCAGGCGAGAACGGCAGCGCGGCCGGCAGGAAATCGACACCCAGGTTCACCCCCTCGCTTGCGAGCAGCAGATCCTGGATCTCCGGGTCGGGCTCGGCGCGGCCGATCGCCGGATCGAGCTCGATCGTGACGAGCTCCGGCACCGGAAACCCCAGCCGGCGAGCGAGCTCTCCGACGACGACCTCGGCGACGAGCGCCCTCGGCCCCTGCCCCGCGCCGCGGAACTTCAGCACGTAGAGGCCGTCGTCGTCGGCCTCGACGAGTCCCGGCAACGACCCTCCCTCGCGCAGGGGCGTGACGTAACGCGTGGCCGTGACGGTGCGCATGCGCGCGAGCGTACCCACCTATCTTTCCGCGGGGCCGTCTACCGTCACTCGCATGAGCGATACTTGACAGGTGGGGATCGTGAAGAGCATCTTTCTGCGATTGCGTTCGACTGGAGCGAAGTAGCGGTGTCGGTTCGCCACGAGTGGGATGAGTGCTCGATCGGATGGCGGCGCGGTCACGTCTCCGGCAAGTTCGTGGCCCTGGCGTCCGACGATTCGCCGTTCGGGCGAGACGGTCGTTCAGCCAGTTTCCCGTGGCTGAACGGCGATGCGACGCCACCCCCCAGCGAGGACGCCCGCGCACGCTTCGAAGAGGTGCGCGCGAAGCTCGAGGCGGACGGCTGGATCGAGTGTGCCCCGGGTGCCGAGGATGCCTGGTATGTACGCCGCTTTCGCCGCCCGCTCCAGGCCGAGACGCCTGCCGTCCCGGCGCCGGACCCACCGTCGATCTCACCGCTGCGAAACCGCGTCCGGACGCTCTCGAGCCGGTAGCGCTCGAGCAGGTCGCGCTCGAGCCGGAACCGCATCCGGACGCCCTCGAGCCGGCAGCGCTCGAGCAGGTCGCGCTCGAGCCGGAACCGCATCCGGACGCCCTCGAGCCGGCAGCGCTCGAACAGGTAGCGCTCGAGCCGGAACCGCATCCGGACGCCCTCGAACCGGCAGCGCTCGAACAGTAGCGCTCGAGCCGGTCGCGCTCGAGCCGGTCGAGGCCGGCCTCGAGACAGCGGCGCCGGAAGAGCCTCTCGAGCGCGGCGTCGACCGGGGAGCCTGCCGTCCGACCCGTCTCGCGCCGCCACCGGTTTGCCTGGCGAACCGCGGCGGTGGCGCCGGTCGCGGAAGAGACGGCGGCCGCCGAGCCCCAGCCTGTCGGGCAGCGACCGGTTGAGCCGTGGCCGGTTGAGCCATGGGCGGTCGAGGTCGCGGCGGCCGCGGAGGTGGCGCAGCACGAGCCGGAGGCATCGGAACCCGAAACGGCCGAGCCACCTCCTACCGGCCCGTCGCGGAGCCGCAGCCGATGCCGACGCCGATCTTGCTGACCGCGGTTCCCGAGGCTGCCGAGATTCCCGGGGCCGGCGAGATTCCCGAGGCCGCCGACCCGGAGCCCACGCAGCTCGTCCGTTCCCGAGCGCGAGCCGGCCGCGCCGCCGGCTCTCGTGCCGGTCGTGAGCGATTCGCCGGCCCCGAGCCGCCGACGCTCGCGAGCCCTGGTATGTCCAGCCTCGGAATCGGATCGCCCTCGCTGCCCGCGAACGTGACGCCGTCCGAGACACCCGAGAGCGACGGCGAGACGAAGGCCGAGCCGCCCACGCCCTGGTACGCGCGGCCGAAGGTCACGCGGAAGCCGCCCGAGCAGGCAGCGCCCGAGCAGACAGAGCGATCTCCTCAGCCGGCTCGGGATCTACGAGGGCGCGCGCCTTCCGCCCGGCTGGGACGAACGGTGACGCGCCCATTCGCCTCCGTACGCGTCCCGGCGAAATAGTCCGCCGCAGGCTGGAAATCCGCCAGGCCGAGGCGTAAGCTCGCATCGGGGTGTTGGGCTGATGCTGCACGAGCGCTCTTCCGACCGAATCGAGTCCGTTCCTTCGGCCCGACCCGATCCGTCGACCAGAGGAGGTGCTCTTGCCATCGATCGACATCACCGTGAACGGGGCCCGGCACGACGCGGAGGTCGAGTCGCGAACGCTCCTGGCTGACTTCATCCGCGAGGGCCTCGGCCTTACCGGGACGAAGATCGGCTGCGAGACGTCGCAGTGCGGCGCGTGCACGGTCACGCTCGACGGGCACGCCGTCAAATCCTGCACCGTGCTCGCCGTCCAGGCCGACGGCGGTCGGTCACGACGATCGAGGGGCTCGCGGGCCCGACGGGTACAGCCCGCTCCAGGAGTCGTTCTGGGAGAACCACGGGCTGCAGTGCGGTTTCTGCACCCCGGGGATGATCATGTCGGCGACCGAGCTGATCGAGGACGGCGGCCTCAGCGACGACGAGATCCGGCACGGCCTGGACGGCAACATCTGCCGCTGCACCGGCTACGAGAACATCGTCCGCGCGGTTCGCGCCGCAGCCGTGGCGGGGAGGTGACGGAGATGGCGACGCAGGTCCACGAGCGGCTCGTCGGATCGCCCGTCAAGCGGGTCGAGGATCCGAGGCTGATCACGGGCGCCGCGAGGTATCTCGACGACCTCAAGCTCGCCGGGGCTGCGCATGTCGCGATCGTCCGATCGCCCTACGCGCACGCGCGCATCAAGAGCATCGACACCTCCCGCGCGGCGGCGAGCCCCGGCGTCGTCGCCGTCTTCACCGGCGAGGACTTCGCGCACCTCAACCCGCTTCCCTGCGCGTGGCAGGCCGCGGGCACCGAGAACCACATCGTCACGCCCCGCGCGCTCGAGATCGACAGGGTGACATTCACCGGCGCAGGCGTCGCCGCAGTCGTCGCCGAGAGCCGCACCCAGGCCGAGGACGCGCTCGCGCTGATCGAGGTCGACTGGGAGCCGCTCGCCGCCGGTCGTCGACGGCGAGAAGGCAACCGAGCCCGGCGCACCGCAGATCCACGAGTCCGCGCCGGGAAACGTTGTCATGGACTGGGAGTGCGGCGACGCCGAGGCCGCCGACAGAGGCCTCGTGGACGCCGACGTCGTCGTCCGTCAGCGGCTCGTCAACCAGCGGCTGATCCCCTCGCCGATGGAGGCGCGCGGCGCGGCCGCCGACTACGACCCCGGCACGGGCTCCTACACCGTCTGGATGAGCTCGCAGTGCCCCCACGTCATGCGCCTGCTCATGACCGCGTTCGTGTTCGGGATCCCGGAGACGAAGATGCGCTGCATCTCGCCGACGGTCGGCGGCGCCTTCGGGGCCAAGATCTTCCTCTACCCCGAGTACGTGCTCGTAGCCGCCGTCGCCGAGAAGCATCGGCCGGCCGGTGAAGTGGATCGAGTCGCGCCGGGAGAACTTCGCGCGACCACGCACGGCCGCGACCACATCACCTACCTCGAGATCGGCGCCAAGCGCGACGGCACGTTCGACCGCGCTCAAAGTGAAGACGTACGCGAACCTCGGCGGCATCATCTCGACGATCGCGCCCGGCATCCCGACGACGCTCTACGGACGGATGCTCGCAGGCGTCTACAGGATCCCGGCGATCTCACTGCCAGGTGCTCGGCGTCTACACGAATACGGGCATGGTCGACGCCTACCGCGGCGCCGGGCGGCCCGAGGCGACCTATGTGATCGAGCGGGCGGTCGATCTCGTCGCGCGCGAGCTCGAGCTCGATCCGGTCGAGGTCCGGCGCCGCAACTTCATCCCGCCCGAGGACTTCCCGTACGACCCCGGCATACTCGCCGGCCTCTCCTACGACAGCGGCGACTACGAGCTCGCGCTCGACCGCGCGCTCGAGCTGGTCGGCTACGAGGGCTTCCGCGCCGAGCAGGCGGCGGCACGCCGCGAGGGGCGCTACCTCGGCATCGGGCTCTCGACCTACGTCGAGATCTGCGGCGTCGCACCGTCGGCGTGGGTCGGGACGACCGGCCAGGGCTGGGGCGCCGGCCTCTGGGAGAGCGCGAACGTCCGCGTGCATCTCACCGGGAAGGTGGTGGTGACGACGGGGAGCAAGGCCGTCGGGCAGGGCCACGAGACGACGATGGCTCAGGTGGTCGGCGACGAGCTCGGCGTGCCGCTCGAGGACGTGACGGTCGAGAGCGGCGACACGCAGGGCACGCCGTTCGGCTACGGGACCTACGGCAGCCGCAGCGCCGCGGTCGGCACGGTGGCGATCTACAACGCGCTCCAGCGGATCAAGCAAAAGGCGCGGCGGATCGCCGCGCACATGCTCGAGGCCGACGTCGAGGACATCGTCTACGAGAACGGTCGCGTGTTCGTGGCCGGCTCGCCCGACACCGGGAAGACGATCCAGGAGGTCGCAGCCGCGGCCGCCGTCGGCTACGACCTGCCGCCGGGCGAGGAGCCGTTCCTCGACGACACCTCGTACTACGACCCGCCGAACTGCACGTTCCCGTTCGGGACGCACATCGCCGTCGTCGAGATCGACCCGGAGACAGGCGAGGTCGCGCTCACGCGCTACGTCGCAGTGGACGACGTCGGGCGGGTGATCAACCCGATGATCGTCGACGGGCAGGTTCACGGCGGCATCGCCCAGGGCGTCGCGCAGGCGCTGTGGGAGGGCGCGGCCTACGACGACGACGGCCAACTGCTCACCGCGAGCATGACCGAGTACGCGCTGCCGAAGGCCGAGCTCTTCCCGCCGTTCGAGCTCGACCGGACGGAGACGCTCACCGACGTCAATCCGCTCGGCGTCAAGGGCGCCGGCGAGACCGGCACGATCGCGGCGACGCCGGCCGTCGTGAATGCGGTCGTTGACGCGCTCGCGCCGCTCGGAATCGCACATCTCGACATGCCGATGACGCCCGAGCGCGTGTGGCGGGCGATCGAGCAGGCGAAGGCCTGAGGAGGAGGCGACATGTATCCAACACGTCCTGCGACGTTCAGCTACCACCGGCCCGCCTCCGTGGAGGAGGCGGTCGCGCTGCTCGGAGAGCTCGACGACTCGCGGCTGCTGGCCGGCGGCCACAGCCTGCTGCCGGCGATGAAGCTGCGGCTCAGCATGCCGGCGGCGCTCGTCGACATCGGCCGGATCCCTGGGCTCGGCGGGATCGAGCCCGACGGGGACGGCCTCCGGATCGGCGCGCTCACGACGCACGCCGAGGTGGCCTCGTCCGAGACCGTCCGCAGCCGCTGCGCAGTGCTCGGCGAGGCGGCTTCGCTGATCGGCGACCGGCAGGTGCGGAACCGCGGCACGATCGGCGGCAGCCTCGCCCACGCCGATCCGGGAGCCGACTACCCGACGGTGGTCACCGCACTCGGCGCGACGATCGAGGCAACCGGCCCGGACGGCACGCGGGAGATTCCGGCGGACCGCTTCTTCACCGGCATCTTCAGCACGGCTCTCGAGCCGGGCGAGCTGATCACCTCGGTCCACGTGCCGGCGACGGGCGGCGGAACCGGGGCGGTCTACAGCAAGCACAAGCATCCGGCGTCGGGGTACGCGGTCGCGGCTGTGGCGGCGATCGTCACCGTCGAGGGCGGAAGCTGCACCGCCGCGCGGATCGTCGTCGGCGGCGTGACCGGCATGCCGGCCGACGCCGAGTCGGCGGCGCAGTCGCTGGCGGGATCAACCGGCTCCGCGGACGAGGTCGCAGCGGCCGCAGCGTTGGTGCCGGGCGCGCTCGGCGAGGCCTTCGGCGACGGGTACGCGTCCGCCGAGTACCGCAAGCACCTCGCCTCGGTGCTCACCGCGCGGGCCCTCACCGCCGCCTTCGCCCGCGCCGCCGGCTGAGAACGAGACACCGGCCGGCGGAGGCGCCCTGCCTCCGCCGGCCGCGTCCCAAACGGCCGTGTCCAGGGGACTGTCCCCGCTCATGTCCCAAACAGCCATGTCCAGGGGACTGTCCCCGGTCACGTCCCAAACAGCCATGTCCAGGGGACTGTCCCCTGGACACCGCGCCCGAGTCGACCTGCCCGAAGTGACCATGGCGCGCGAAGACGGGCCTTCGTGATAGACGAAGGACCTTGCCTGCCCGCATCTTCCTGCCCGGCGCCGCCGACCTCGAGTCCCGCTCCGCCGTGCTCGCCGACCGGCTCGTCGACGGGCTGAAGCCGCTCGCGAAGGTCGCCTACAACTACCGCTGGAGCTGGACGCGCGACGGCGCCGGCCGTCTTCCGCGACATCAACCCGCACCGCTGGGCGCTCTCGGGCGAGAACCCGGTCCGGTTCCTGAACGATCTCTGGCCCGCGACGCAGGAGGCCGCCGGAGCGGAACCCCGAGCTGCTCGCCCGCATCGAGACCCTTGCGGCGAGGCTCGACGCCGAGCTCGCGCGGCCGCATTGCCGCCGGCCGGGCGTCGACGGGCCGGTCGTCTTCATGTGCGCGGAGTTCGGCTTCCACCAGTCGATGCCGATCTACTCGGGCGGGCTCGGCGTGCTCGCCGGCGACATCCTCAAGGAGGCGAGCGACCAGGCGCTCGAGATGATCGGGATCGGGCTCCTGTACCGGCGCGGCTACTTCCGCCAGCGGCTCGACATCAAGCGGACGCCAGCAGGAGTACTGGCTCGAGTACGACCCGAAGGGCCTGCCGATGGCGCGCGTGACGGCCCCGGACGGCACCCCGCTCCTGCTCGAGGTCACGCTCTTCGGCGCGCCGCTCGCCTTCCAGGTCTGGCGGGTCGACGTCGGCCGCGTGCCGCTGCTCCTGCTCGACGCCGAGCTGCCGCGAGAACGACGCCGTGCAGCGCTGGACGTCGGCGCGGCTCTACGAGGGAAACCGCGCCGTCCGCCTCGCCCAGTACGGCCTGCTCGGCATCGGCGGCGCCCGCGTGCTCGCAGGCGCTCGGGATCGAGCCGGCCGTCGTCCACCTGAACGAGGGCCATCCGGCGCTCGCGGCGCTCGAGTTCGCCGCGCGCGAGGTCGAGCGCGGGCGCCTCGACCGAGGAGGCGCTCGCGAGCGGTGCGCGCAGCGGATCGTCTTCACGACGCACACGCCGGTCGCCGCCGGAAACGAGACCTACGCGCCCGAGGAGTTCCTGCCCGCGTACGCCGACCTCCGCGAACGGCTCGGGCTCGACGAGGACGGCGTTCCTCGAGCTCTGCCGCGGCGTCCCCGGCGAGGGGCCGAGCGGCCGGGGATGACGCCGCTCGCGATCCGGATGAGCCGGCGCCGGAACGGCGTCAGCCGGCTGCACGGCGAGGTCGCGCGGCGCGATGTGGCAGCCGCTCTTCCCCGGGCTCGGTCGAGACGCCGATCACCCACGTCACGAACGGCGCGCACCTGCCGACGTTCGTCGCGCGAGCCGATCCGGATCCTGTTCGACGCGCACCTCGGCGACGACTGGCTCGACGACGCCCGCGTCGGCCGCGGCCTGGGAGGGCGTCTGCGAGATCCCGAACGCCGAGCTCTGGGCGGCGCGCTGCGAGGCGCGCGGCGCGGCTCGTCGACTACCTCCGCGACGAAGGCCGAGCAGGACAGCCTGCTCCGCGGCGAGCAGCTCGACTACGTCCGCCGGATCGAGACGAGCCTCGATCCCGACGCGCTCACGATCGGCTTCGCGCGGCGGCTCGCGACCTACAAGCGGCTTCCACCTGCTGAACCACGACCCGGAGCGGGCCCGGCAGCTCTTCGGCGGCGACCATGCCGGCCCAGCTCGTGATCGCCGGCAAGGCGCACCCGAACGACGAGCCCGGAAAGGACAGCCTGCAGCGCCTCTACCGCTTCGAGCACGCCGACCCGGAGATCGCCGGCCGCGTCGTGATCGTCGAGGACTACGACATCGGCATCGCCGCGCCACCTCGTCTCCGGCTGCGACGTCTGGGTGAACCTGCCGCGCAAGCCGATGGAGGCGAGCGGGACGAGCGGCATGAAGGCGACCTTCAACGGCGTGCTCCAGCTGAGCGTGCTCGACGGCTGGTGGGCCGAGGGCTACGACGGCACGAACGGCTGGGCGATCCCCGGCGACGGCGACGAGGACCCGGACGTCGCCGACGCCCGCGACGCCGAGCTCTTCTACGACCTGCTCGAGCACGAGGTGATCCCGCTCTTCTACGACCGCGACGCCGACGGCGTCCCGCAGGGCTGGTGCGACCGGATCAAGGAGGCGCTCGTCACGCTGCGCGCCGGAGTTCACGCGCGACCCGGATGGTCGAACGACTACGTCGAGCGGATCTACAGCGGCGGAACACCGGTAGGCCGGATTGCGGCCGAGTAGGCTTGCCCCGTGACCGCGCGGCGAGGCCCTTCGCGATGGTGCTGGCCGGCGGCGAGGGCAAGCGGCTCTGGCCGCTGACGGCCGACCGGGCGAAGCCCGCCGTGCCGTTCGGCGGCAACTACCGGCTGATCGACTTCGCGCTCTCGAACCTCGTCAACGGCGGCTATCCTCCGGATCGCCGTCCTGACGCAGTACAAGAGCCACAGCCTCGACCGCCACATCGCGACGACCTGGCAGCTCTCGACGCTGTTCGGCAACTACGTCGCGCCGGTGCCCGCGCAGATGCGCCGCGGGCCCGCACTGGTTCTCCGGCTCGGCCGACGCGATCTACCAGAACCTGAACCTGATCTACGACGAGCGGCCCGACGTCATCTGCGTCTTCGGCGCCGACCACGTCTACCGGATCGACCCGCGGCAGATGATCGAGCAGCACCTCGAGGGCGGCGCCGGGGTCACGGTCGCCGGGCTCCGTGTCCCGATCGAGCAGGCGCGCGAGTTCGGCGTGATCGACGTCGCCGAGCGACGGGCCGCCGATCGCGCGCGTTCCGCGAGAAGCCGGAGCACCCGGTCGGGCTCCCCGACGCGCCCGACGAGGTGTTCGCCTCGATGGGCAACTACGTCTTCGACGCGAAGGCGCTGATCGACGCCGTCACCGACGGACTGCGAGGCGACGAGTCGCTCGACCCACGACATCGGCGCGCGACATCATCCCGATGCTCGTCGAGCGCGGCGCAGGCGCAGGTCTTCGACTTCGCGAACACCGACGTCCCGGGCGTCTCGGAGCGCGAGCGCGGCTACTGGCGCGACGTCGGGACGCTCGACGCCTACTACGAGGCGCACATGGACCTGATCTCGGCCGACCCGATCTTCAACCTCTACAACCACGACTGGCCGATCCTCACGCAGCCCGACCGGCTGCCGCCGGCGAAGTTCGTGTTCGAGGATCCCGGCCACACGGGCATGGCGGTCGACTCGATGGTCTGCGCGGGCGTCATCGTCTCGGGCGGCTCGTGCGCGCGGTCGGTGCTCTCGCCCGAGGTGCACGTCCGACTCGGGCGCGAAGGTCGAGGGCTCGGTGCTCATGGACGGGGTCGACGTCGGCGACGGCGCGATCGTCCGCAACGCGATCGTCGACAAGAACGTCGTCGATCGAGCCCGGCGCGCGGCTCGGCGTCGACCTCGAGCACGACCGGGAGCGCTTCGTCGTCTCGCCCGGCGGGATCGTCGTCGTCGGCAAGGGCGAGCGCGTCGCGGCCTGAGCGCGCCGTCGCGCTCCTCACCCGCGAGTATCCGCCCGATGTCTACGGCGGCGCAGGCGTCCACGTCGAGTACCTCGCGCGGGAGCTCGCCCGGCTCGTCGAGGTGACCGTCCACTGCTGGGGGGCCGACGGCCCCGGCGGCCCCGGGCGCGCCGCAGGTCGTCGCCTACGAGCCGTGGGACGCGCTCGCGGGCCCCGAGCCGTTCCTCGCGGCGCTGCGGGCGATGTCGATCGACCTTGCGATGGCCGCCCGGGTCGGGGGCGCGAGCCTCGTGCACAGCCACACCTGGTACGCGAACCTCGGCGGGCACCTCGCGGCTCGTGCACGGGATCCCGCACGTCGCGACGGTGCACAGCCTCGAGCCGCTGCGCCCCTGGAAGGCGGAGCAGCTCGGCGGCGGCTACGCCCTCTCGTGCTTCTGCGAGCGGACCGGGCTCGAGGGCGCCGACGCGATCATCGCCGTCTCCGCGGCGATGCGCCGTGACCTCGACGGCCTGTTACCCGGCGATCGACCCGGGCCGCGTCACCGTGATCCACAACGGGATCGATACGGACGAGTTCCGTCCCGACCCGCAGACCGGGGCGCTCGCGAGGCTCGGCATCGATCCCGAGCTGCCGTCGGTGGTCTTCGTCGGTCGCGTCACCCGGCAGAAGGGGCTCTCGCACCTGCTCGAGGCGGCGACGGAGCTCGACCCGGCCACCCAGCTCGTCCTCTGCGCCGGCGTGCCCGACACGCCCGAGCTCGGCGCAGAGATCCTGGCCAGGGTCGAGGCTCTGCTCGGCGCGGGCCACCGCGTCCTCTGGATCGAGGAGATGCTCCCCCGCCCCGAGCTGATCCAGCTCCTGAGCCACGCGACGGTCTTCGTCTGCCCTTCGGTCTACGAGCCGCTCGGCATCGTCAACCTCGAGGCGATGGCCTGCGAGACGGCCGTGGTCGCGACGCGCACGGGCGGGATCCCCGAGGTCGTCGAGGACGGCGTCACCGGCCTGCTCGTCCCGCTCGAGCCTCGTGACGACGGCTCGGGCGAGCCCGTCGACCCGGCCGCCTTCGCCGCCGGCCTCGCCGAGCGGATCAACCGCCTGCTCGCCGACCCGGCCGAGGCCGCGCGCCTCGGCAAGGCGGGCCGCGTCCGGGCAGTCGAGCAGTTCGGATGGTCGGCGATCGCGGAGCAGGTCGTCGACCTCTACCGCAGCGTGCTCGCGGCCGCCTAGCGGCGCCTCTCGCCAGGGGCCCGTCAGCAGACCGCACCACGGTCCGTCACCGTCGCCGCCAGCAGGGCACGGACCGTCTCCGGGTCGATCTGCCCGGGCTTGCGGAAGCGGACGCAGCCCTTGCCGACCGAGAGCCCGGCGAGCCGGTCGAGGCTCGCCTGCAGCGCGGCCCGGCGGAGGACATAGAGCGCGATGTGCGCCCTCTGGCTCGCAAACCCGATCTCGACCACGCCGTCGCGCGCGTACGACGGCATCCCGTACCTCATCCCCTCCTCGAACCCCTCGAGCTCCTCCCGGCAGAGCCGCCGCAGCAGCCGGAGCGCCTCCCGGCGCTCCGCCGGCGCCTCTTCGATGTAGTCGGCGACCGTCGCCGCAGCGCTTTGCATTCAGGCACCGTAGCGCCGTCAGATCCGGCCGGCCGCGTGCGTCTCGGCGCGCAGCCTCGCCGCCAGCGCCGCGGTGAGCGCGCCGCGATCGAGGCGCCAGGTCCAGTTGCCCCTGATCGTCCCGGGGCGGTTCATGCGCGCCTCGCTGCCGAGGCCGAGGAGGTCCTGCACGGGCAGGATCGAGAGCCACGCCCTCGAGGCAAGCGCTGCGCGGATCATGCTCCAGCTCGGCTCGGCCTGGTCGTAGCCGGTCTCGACGCGCTCGCGCTCGGAGAGCGACCGCCACCAGCCGAGCGCCGTGTCCATGTCGTGCGTCCCGGTGTAGACGACGAACGGCTCACCGTGGTTCTCCGGCCGGTGCGGGTTGCGCCGCCCCGGGTCGAGGGCGAACTGGAGGACGAGCATGCCCGGGAAGCCGAGCTCGTCGCGTAGCCGCCGGACGGCGGGCGTGATCAACCCGAGGTCCTCGGCGATCACCGGCAGCGTCCCGAGCTCGCGCTCGGCGGCCCGGAAGACGGCGGCGCCCGGGCCGCGGTGCCACCTTCCCCCCTTCGCCGTGCGCTCGCCGGCCGGCACCTCCCAGAAGGAGGCGAAGCCGCGAAAGTGGTCGATCCGCACGAGATCGAACAGCTCGAACGAGCGGCCGAGACGCTCCACCCACCAGCGGTAGCCCCGCCGCTGCAGCGCCGGCCAGTCGTAGAGCGGGTTTCGCCAGAGCTGCCCGGACGCGTTCAGCGCATCCGGCGGCGCGCCTGCGACCACGCCCGGAAGGAACAGCTCGGGGTGGGAGCGCTGGTCGGAACGATCCGGGGCGACGTAGATCGGCACGTCGCCGATCAGCCGCACCCCGCGGCCGGACGCGTAACGGCGAAGCGCATCCCACTCGCGCTCGAACCGCACCTGGTCGGCGACCGCGGCGGCGCCGGCGAAGCGCTCCCAGCCTGCGATCCAGTACGCGTGCCGCGCCCGGAACGCCGCGGTCTCCGCGGTGCTCACCGCCGCCTCGGGCTCCGCAAGCAGCCCCGCCCAGCCGGCGAAGACCGACTGCGGCATGTACGGCGACTGGTTTCGGCCGGGTGGCCCGACGGGCAACATCTGCCACCAGGATTGGCCTGCGGCAGCGAGCCAGTCGACGAACTCGAGGGCCGGCGGCCCGAGCGTGCCGCCGGGGAGGGAGGTCAGGTGAAGCAGCACGCCGCTCGAGCGGGGAAGATGAGGCGATGAATCCACGCTCGACCTGTTCGGCGGCGCCACCGTGACGCCTCCGCCCCGGTCCCGGCCCGCCCGGATCGAGATCCAGAATGTGCGGCCGGCCCTCGACTGCGGGCGCTTTCCGGCGAAGCGGACGGTTGGCCAGGAGGTCGAGGTCTACGCGACGATCTTCGCGGAGGGCCACGATGTCATCCGGGCCGTCGTGCGGCATCGCGCGCCGGGCGCGCGGCGCTGGGCGGAGACCCCGATGGAGCTGCTCGGCAACGATCGGTGGCGCGGGGCGTTCACGGTCGACCGGCTCGGACGCTGGCAGTACTCGGTCGTCGCGTGGGTCGACCGGCTGGCCTCCTGGCGGCACGAGGTCGAGCGCAAGGTCGACGCCGGCCAGGCCGACCTCGCCGGCGAGCTCGCCGAGGGCGCAGCGCTCCTCGGAGTCGAGCGCTTGACGCTCGCGGAAGGGCTCGACTCGAGCCGCGCCCACGACCTGCCCCGCGAGAGTACGTCCTCGCTGCCGGCCCCGCTCGAGCTGATCGTCGATCGCGAACGGGCGAGCGTCGGTGCCTGGTACGAGCTCTTCCCGCGCTCGTTCGGCGGGCTCGCGGGCGTCGAGCGCG
This sequence comes from uncultured Actinomycetota bacterium, assembly GCA_963743675.1. GTDB lineage: Bacteria > Actinomycetota > Thermoleophilia > Gaiellales > Gaiellaceae > PALSA-600. The sequence continues at coordinate 721,171 of CAVURE010000015.1, read as the reverse complement.
TCCTCCCCGACCTCGCCGCGCTGGGATTCGACGTGCTCTACTTTCCGCCGATCCACCCGATCGGGCGCACCCATCGCAAGGGCAAGAACAATGCGCTCACCGCAGGCCCGGGCGACCCCGGCAGCCCGTGGGCGATCGGCAGCAGCGAGGGCGGCCACACGGCCGTCGCGCCCGAGCTCGGCACCGTCGAGGACCTCGAGCGGCTCGCTGCGGCCGCCGCGGAGCACGGGCTCGAGATCGCGCTCGACCTCGCCCTCCAGTGCTCACCCGACCACCCGTGGCTCACCGAGCACCCCGAGTGGTTCCAGCGGCGCCCCGACGGGACGCTCAAGTACGCGGAGAACCCCCCGAAGCGCTATCAGGACATCTACAACCTCAACTTCCAGTCCGAGGACTGGCGCGCGCTCTGGCAGGCCCTCCTCGACGTCGTGCTCACCTGGGCCGGGCGCGGGATCCGGATTCTTCCGCGTCGACAACCCGCACACAAAACCGGTCGCATTCTGGTCGTGGCTCATCCGCGAGGCCCAGGCCGCCCATCCCGACCTGGTCTTCCTCGCCGAGGCCTTCACCCGTCCGGCGCTGATGGCGACGCTCGCCAAGGCCGGGTTCAGCCAGTCCTACACCTACTTCACGTGGCGGAACACGAGGGCCGAGCTGACCGGGTACATGCTGGAGCTCACGCGCACCGATCTCCCGCTGTTCTTCCGTCCGAACTTCTTCGCCAACACGCCCGACATCCTGACCGACTACCTGCAGACGGGCGGCCCGCCGGCGTTCGAGGCGCGGCTCGTCCTCGCCGCCACGCTCTCACCCAGCTACGGCATCTACTCGGGGTTCGAGAGCTTCGAGCGGGCCCCGCGCGAGCCGGGGAGCGAGGAGTACCTCGACTCGGAGAAGTACGAGCTCAAGGTGCGGTCGCTCGACGGGCCGCTCCTGCCGCTCGTCGCCAGGCTGAACGCGATCCGGCGTGCGCTTCCGCGCGCTGCAGCGCGTCGACAACGTCACGTTCCTCGACACCGCGAACGAGCAGCTGATCGCCTACGCCAAGCGCGAGCCGGGAAACATCGTGATCGTGTGCGTCAATCTCGACCCCGAGGCCGTGCAGGAAGGGCTCGTCTCCGTTCCGGCCGACCTCGGGCTCCCGGGCTCGTTCACCGTCTCCGATCTGCTCGCCGGCGGCTCCTGGACGTGGCGGACGGGCGGCAACTACGTCAGGCTCGTCCCGGGCGAGCAGCAGGCCCACGTCCTGAGCGTCGAATGGTGAGCCGCGACCAGAGCGCGATCGCGCGCCTCGTCTCCGCCGGCCACCACGATCCGCACTGGTCCTCGGCGCGCACCCCGAGCGCGGCGGCGTCGTCGTGCGCGGGTTCCGGCCCGGAGCGATCTCGATGCGCGTGATACCGAGCCGTGGAGCCGCCGTCGAGATGGGCGCGATCGACCCGGCCGGCGTCTTCGAGGCGTTCCTCCCCCGCCGGAAGCCGCCGCTTGCCTATCGGCTCGAGGCGACCTGGCCCGACGGGACGACGTTCGTCTACGACGACCCGTATGCGCTGCCGCCGTCGCTCGGCGAGCTCGACCTCTACCTGATCGGCGAGGGCCGGCACGAGGAGCTCTACGACGCGCCTCGGCGCCCACGAGCGCGAGCTCGAGGGCTTCGCACGGCACCTCGTTCGCCGTCTGGGCACCGGCCGCGAGCTCGGTCGCCTGGTCGGCGACTTCAACGGCTGGGACGGCCGCGTCCACCAGCTTCGCTCGCTCGGCGCGAGCGGCGTCTGGGAGCTCTTCATCCCGGGCCTCGGCTCGGGCAGCCGTTACAAGTACGAGATCCGGCACGGCGCCGAGCCGCCCCGGCTGAAGGCCGATCCGGTCGCAGCCGCCGCCGAGGTACCTCCCGCGAACGCGTCCGTCGTCTTCCGGGCGCAGCACGAGTGGGACGACGCCGGCTGGCTCGCGCGGCGCGGCACCGTCGATCCGTTCGCCGCGCCGATCTCGATCTACGAGGTGCACCTGGGCTCGTGGCGGCTCAACACGCTCGAGGGCAACCGGCCGCTCACCTACCTCGAGCTCGCCGACGAGCTCGCCGAGTACGTGACCGGCCTCGGCTTCACCCATGTCGAGCTGCTGCCGGTGATGGAGCACCCGTTCTCGGGCTCGTGGGGCTACCAGGTGACCGGCTACTACGCCCCCACCTCGCGCTTCGGCTCGCCGGACGACTTCAGGGAGTTCGTCGACAGGCTGCACCAGGCCGGGATCGGCGTGATCCTCGACTGGGTGCCGGCGCACTTCCCGCGTGACGACTGGGCGCTCGCCCGCTTCGACGGGACGGCCCTCTACGAGCACGCCGACCCCCGTCGCGGCGCGCATCCCGACTGGGGAACGCTCGTCTTCAACTTCGGCCGCCTCGAGGTGCGCAACTTCCTCGTCGCGAACGCCCTCTACTGGCTGCGCTCCTTCCACGCCGACGGGCTGCGCGTCGACGCGGTCGCCTCGATGCTCTACCTCGACTACTCGCGCGCGCCCGGCGAGTGGATCCCGAACCGCTACGGCGGCAACGAGGATCTCGAGGCGATCGCGTTCCTGCGCGAGCTCAACGAGGTGACACACGGGCGTGTCCCCGGCGTGTCTGATCGTCGGCCGAGGAGTCGACCGCCTGGCCGGGCGTGTCCCGTCCCACCTCCGCCGGCGGGCTCGGCTTCGGCTTCAAGTGGAACATGGGCTGGATGCACGACACGCTCGACTACCTCGAGCACGACCCGATCCATCGCGCGCTACCACCACGACCGAGCTCACGTTCGGCCTGCTCTACGCATTCACCGAGAACTTCGTCGCTGCCGCTGTCCCACGACGAGGTGGTCCACGGCAAGGGCTCGCTGCTCGACGAGAATGCCGGGCGACCGCCGGCAGCAGCTCGCAAACCTGCGGGCCCTCTACGGCTACATGTGGGCGCACCCGGGCAAGAAGCTCCTCTTCATGGGCGGCGAGCTCGCCCAGGAGCGGGAGTGGAGCGCCGAGCGGAGCCTCGACTGGCACCTGCTCGAGCTGCCGGGGCATGCGGGGGTGCAGCGGCTCGTCGCCGACCTCAACCGTCTCTACCGGGCCGAGCCGGCGCTCTGGGAGCGCGACTTCGACGCCTCCGGCTTCCGCTGGCTCGAGGCCTCGGACCGCGCCTCCAACGTGCTCGCCTTCGCGCGCCTCTCGGCCGACGGGAGCCGCACGGCGGTCGTGCGTCTGCAACTTCTCGGACGTCGCCCGGACCGGCTACCGGGTCGGCCTGCCCGCAGGCGGCGGCTGGCGCGAGATCCTGAACACCGACGCCGAGGCCTACGGCGGCTCCGGAGTGACCAACGGGCTCGTCACCGCCGCGGAGCTTCCGTGGGGCGGCCAGCCGTGGTCGGCGGAGCTCGCGCTGCCGCCGCTCAGCGTCGTCTGGCTCGTCCCGGAGGGCCAGTAGCCTTGTGGCCCGGCCGCCCGTCCCCACTCGGCGCGACGTGGGACGGAGAGGGAACGAACTTCTCGCTGTTCTCCGAGCACGCCGAGCGGGTCGAGCTCTGCCTCTACGACGAGGAGGGTCGCGAGACGTGCCACGAGCTCCCTCAGCGTACCGCGTTCAACTGGCACGGATACCTGGCCGGGGTCGGCCCCGGGCAGCGCTACGGCTACCGCGTGCACGGCCCCTACGCCCCCGAGCAGGGCCACCGGTTCAACCCGGCGAAGCTCGTGATCGACCCCTACGCCAGGGCGATCGAGGGCCGCGTCGACTGGGACGCGGCGCGGGTCTCGCCTTACCCGCCCGACGGCGAGGAGGCGGATCTCGTCCCCGACGGCGAGGACGACGCGGTCGCGATGCCGAAGTGCGTCGTGATCGACCCGGCCTTCGACTGGGAGGGCGACCGGCTGCTCGAGACGCCGTGGCACGAGACGGTCATCTACGAGGTGCACGTCAAGGGCTTCACGATGCGGCACCCGGGCGTCCGCGAGGACCTGCGCGGCACCTATGCCGGCCTCGCCTCGGACGAGGCGATCGCCTACCTCCGCGACCTCGGAGTGACCGCGGTCGAGCTGCTGCCCGATCCATCACATCATCGACGAGCAGTTCCTGCACGAGCGGGGGCTGACGAACTACTGGGGCTACTCCTCGATCGGCTATCTCGCCCCGCACTCGCAGTACGCGGCGACCGGTCGCCGAGGCGAGCAGGTGACGGAGTTCAAGGGGATGGTCAAGGCGCTGCATCGCGCGGGGATCGAGGTGATCCTCGACGTCGTCTACAACCACACCGCAGAGGGCGACCACCGCGGGCCGATGCTCTCCTACCGCGGGATCGACAACGCCTCGTACTACCGGCTCGACCCGCAGAACCCGCGCCACTACACCGACTTCACCGGCACGGGCAACTCGCTCAACCCGGTCCACCCGAGCGTCCTGCGCCTGATCATGGACTCGCTGCGGTACTTCGTCATCGACTGCCACGTCGACGGCTTCCGCTTCGACCTCGCCTCGGCGCTCGCGCGCGAGCTCTACGACGTCGACCGGCTGTCGGCGTTCTTCGACATCATCCACCAGGATCCGGTCCTCTCCGGCGTGAAGATGATCGCCGAGCCGTGGGATCTCGGGCCGGGCGGCTACCAGGTCGGCAACTTCCCGGTTCTCTGGACCGAGTGGAACGACCAGTACCGCGACACGATGCGCGACTTCTGGCGCGGGCAGACGAACGCGGCCGCGTTCGCCTCGCGCTTCACCGGCTCGAGCGACCTCTACGAGGATGACGGCCGGCACCCGTCGGCATCGATCAACTTCGTCACCGCCCACGACGGCTTCACGCTCGCCGACCTCGTCTCCTACAACGGCAAGCACAACGAGGCGAACGTCGAGGACAACCGCGACGGCAACGACGACAACCGCTCCTGGAACTGCGGTGTCGAGGGCCCGACCGACGACCCCGAGATCCTCGCGCTCCGAGCCCGGCAGCAACGCAACTACCTGACGACGCTCCTCCTCTCGCAGGGGGTGCCGATGATGCTCGGCGGCGACGAGCGCGGCCGGACGCAGAACGGCAACAACAACGCCTGGTGCCAGGACAACGAGATCTCGTGGTTCGACTGGGCGGAGCACGACGGGATCGAGGCGCTGGCGGCCTTCACCCGGCGGGTGCTGGCCGTCCGCCGCAGCCATCCGGTGTTCCGGCGCACCCAGTTCCTCCACGGCGGCCCCGCCGAGACCGCGCTTCCCGACGCGTGGTGGTTCCGCCCGGACGGCCGCCCGATGGCGCAGCGCGACTGGCAGAACCCCGAGGCCCACCAGCTCGGCGTCTTCCTGAACGGACACGAGCTCGGCCTCGAGACCGAGCGCGGCGAGGCGGTCGTCGACGACTCGTTCGTCGTCCTGCTCAACGCCGGCCCGGAGGCCGTCGACTTCCGGTTGCCGCCCAGGCGCTTCGGCCTCGAATGGGAGCTGGAGCTGACGACCGCCGACCCGGATGCCGGGGGGCAGCGCTTCCCCGGCCGGGCGACGGTCGAGGCGCCCTCGCGGTCGCTCGTCCTGCTGCGCCGCACGCGGCCCGACTAGCCCCCGGCCCGGATCAGGTCGCGTCGTTCGAGACGAGCCGCTGCGAGGCGAGGCTCACGCCGATGCTCTGGAAGATCGACTCGAGCGACGAGCCGCTCGGCTCGTTGTAGAAGCGGTGCTCCGCGTCGGTCGCCGAGGAACGACAGACGGCACTCTCGAGCGCGCTCCAGTCCTGATCGCCGATGCCGAGGCTGACGAGCGCCGGGTCGGTCTCCGGGTTGTCGGCGATCAGGTGCATCGCGCAGACCGGGGAGATGCTCGTCCGGCCCGGGCCGCTGTCGCTGGCGCAGCCGCTCGTCTGCGAGTTGTAGGCGATCGAGAACACCCAGGTGCCGGCGTGCTCGGCGGTCTCCGCGTTGATGACCGCCTGCTTGCACTCGTTCGTGGCCTTCGAGCTCGAGCCGAGAGCGGACGCGGTCGCCGTCGCGTCGCCGTCGCTGAGCAGGATGATCACGGGATGCGCCTCCCGGTTGTGGGCGACGAGCGCGTTCTGCGCCTGCCCGATGATGTCTGCGTAGTAGGTCCCGACGCCTCCCGGGTCCTCGACACCGTAGAAGCAGTTCGAGGAGCAGCCCGGCGACTGGGCCTTGAGCGCGATCGTGTCGGCCGCCCAGTCGGCGGCCGCCGTGGTGATCGTCGCGCCGCTGCCGGTCGAGCTCGGATTCGGCCAGGGATCGTCGTTGTAGCCGGTGCTCGTCGCCGAGCCGCTCGCCGTCTGCGTGTCGCCGCTGATCGAGCCCGCAGCCGTCCCGTAGAACCGGACGACGACGTCGTTCACGTAGTTGGTGCCGACCGAAGGCGGGGTCGGGTGCGTGTTGCTGCCCTGCGCCCCGCTGCCTGCGTCGACGGGCACGACCAGGTCGACTCCCGTGTAGCGAATCGCGAGAGCACTCCCCTGGACCAGTGCCGATCCGCCCGAGCAGTTCGCCCCGGATGTGAAGTCGAACGTGTAGGGCCCCGGATCGGCTGCCGGGGCTCCCCTGAAGCTGTAGAACGTCGCCTGGGTGATCGAGTTGGCGCCGCCGTCCTGCCGGATCAGGTGCCAGGGGTGCTGGCTGTCGCCGGGAGCGCAGATGCTGCCGCCGGCCGGCAATCCCTTGACGGTCACGGCGACGAGCAGGAAGTCTCCGTCCGCCCGGTTGTTCGGCCTGGGCACGGGAATCGACGACGCACCCTGCTGGGGCTGCAGGGCGATCGAGCCCGCCAGCCAGTTGTCGCCGGGGCTCGCGATTTTCGCCTGAGCTGTACCGGTTGCCGAGCCGTCGCTCATCCCGAGGAGCGCGACCGCGCCGTTGCTCACCGCCTGGCCCGCGGGAACGCCGGTCGTGAAGGCGTTCTCCCCGGTCGCGTACACGCGCAGGACACGGTCGCCCGAGGATCCCGTCGTCACGCCCGGCGAGGTCAGCGTCGTCCCGGTACCGCGACTCGCGTTCGGCGCATCGTCGACCGGCGCGCCGGTGTCGACACCTGCGTAGCGGACCGCCATCGCCGAGGCGGAGACCGGGACAAGCGACGCCGCGGTGCATGAGCCGTCGCTGCTGAACGCGAAGACGTACGACCCCGGATGCGGGTCTGCCCCCCGCGCGCTCTCGAACGTTGCGAGCGTCATCGAGCTCGTACCGCCCGCGTTCGGCTGCGACTCCTCGACCGGCTGCTGCTGCCAGGAAGCATCCGGCGGGCAGACCGTGGCGTTGGCGGCCAGGCCGCGCGCGGCCACCGACACGACGACGACGTCCCCCGGTGTCTCGTTGACCGGCACGGGCACCGAGATCGAGGTCGCGCCCTGCTGCGGCTTCAAGGCGATCGTGTTCGCGACCCAGTTGTCGGCCGCCGCCACGGTCGCGGTCGCGGCTCCGGACGTCGCGCCGTCGGCGATGCCGAGCAGCGCGACCGTGCCGTTGTTGACGGACTGGCCGGCCGGGACGCCGGGGGCTCCGCCGCTGAATGCGCTGCCACCAGTCCCGTAGACCCGAACGATCCGGTCGCCTGCGAAGGTCGTCGTGACCGCGCCCGCGGTCGCGGTCGTGCCGTTGTTCCGGCCGGCCGCCGAGACGTCGATGGGCGAGACCGGATCGACGCCCGTGTAGCGGACCGCCATCGCCGAGGCGGAGACCGATACGAGCGAGGCGGCCGAGCACGAGCCGTCGCCGCTGAAGGTGAAGACGTACGGCTGCGAGTCGGCGCCGCGCACGCTTTCGAAGGTCGCCACCGTCACCGAGGTCGCGCCTCCCGCCACCGGATAGGAGCTCTGCGCCGGCACCTGCTGCCACGCGGCGTCGGGCGCGCAGACCGTCCCGTTGCTCCCGAGACCGCGCGCGTTCACCGACACGAGCATCAGGTCGCCCGCCGCCTCGTTCGCCGGCACGGGAACGGAGATCGACGTCGACCCCTGCAGCGGCTTCAGCGCGATCGTGTCGGCGACCCAGAAGCTGCTCGTCGCGGTCGTCGCGGTCGTCGCCGAGGTCTGCGAGCCGTCCGCCACCCCGAGCAGCGCTCCCCCGCCGGAGACGGTCTGGCCGGCGGGGACGCCCGGGCTGCCGCCGTTGAACCCGGTCGATCCCGACCCGTAGACGCGCACCACCCTGTCGCCGGCGTAGTTCGTCGTCACGGCGCTCGCCGTCGCCGTAGCCGAGGTGTTGTTGTTGCTGTCGCTCTCGGCCGAGGCATCGATCGGGCTCGCGGGGTCGACGCCGGTGTAGACAACGGCCAGGCCGGACGCCGCCGCCGCGGTGCGCGGGCTGCCTCCCGGGGTCGCGCACGTGCCGCCGGCCCGCACGAAGCCGAACTGGTAGGTGCCGCTGTCGCGCGCCGTCCGGAAGCTCTCGAAGGTCGCCGTGGTGATCCGGTTCGAGTTGTTCGTGCCGGAGGCTCCCTGAGCAGGCAGCTGCGTCCACGTGGGGCCGGGCGGGCAGATGAGGTCGCCGGAGCGCAGGCCGAGGCTCGTCACCGAGACCAGCACCAGGCTGTTCGCGGCCTGGTTCGCAGGCACCGGCACCGAGATCGAGCTCTGGCTCGTCACCGTGCACGGCGTCGAGAGCGCGCATGAGCTTCGATTGCCGGCCGTCCCCGGCCCACCCGCGATCGTCGCCGCGCCGCCGTTCGTGACGGCGCTCCGGTTGCCGGCGATCGCCGGACCGCCCCCGATCGTCGCCGCGCCTCCGTTCGAGACCGAGCTGCGGTCGTTGGCCGCGGCCGGGCCGCCGCTGATCGCCACCGAGCCGTTGGTCGTGACAGCCGTGCTGCGATCGTTCGTGCTGCTGCCGCCGCCGATCGAGCCGCCCTGGCCTCCGTTCACCGGGTACACCCCGCCGGGGCAGTCGCTCCAGTCGACGCCCTTCACCAGGCTCGAGGAGGTGTTGAGCGACGCGGCCGTGTCCGAGGTGCGATAGTCGCTCGCGAACGGCACCACCTGGTAGTTCGAGTAGGGCGTGCCGGAGCTGTTGAAGAAGTTGGAGTTGAGCGAGTAGGTGACGTTGCTGCCCGTGACGTTCGAGACGCAGTCGGTATCGGCCGGCACGCCGTTCCCGGCGCCGGTCGACAGGCCGCTCAGGGCGGGAAACGTCATCAGCCCCACCTCGTCGAGCGGAGCCGAGTTGTTGCCGTTGACGGCCGAGCCGCACAGGGCAAGGCTCTGGTCGCACGGGTACAGGGCCGAGAGGAACGCCCGGACGCCGGCCTTCGCGCAGTCCTCGGCGGTCGTGTCGCCCGCCGGGATCCCGGGCACGCCCGTGCCGCAGGAGTCGCTGTCGGCCATCGATCGCGTCGAGTCGATCGCCATCTCGATGTCGAGCGGCTGGGGGATGCCCCCGGCCATGCTCGCGGTCGATGAGGCGGTCACCGTCGCGCTCGAGATCCCGAGCACGCCGAGGAACGTCATCGGCAGCTGGGCCTTCTCGCTCACCTTGATCGCATTGCAGCCGAGGTTCCCGCCGCTTCCTCGCGGCGGGTAACCCGCGGTGCTCGCGCATCCCGGCGCGTTGACGCACGAGATGCCGGCGCTCTCGGGCGACAGGCACTCGAGCTGGGTCGTGGTCTGGACGCTCGTCAGGCTCCCCACCGCGTTGTCTCCGTCGGCCGTGACCCCGCCGCCGTTGCATGACCCGACACCGTGGTCGGTTGCGCTGAAGGTGCAAGCGGTGGTGATCGCGGTCGTGCCGTTCGGCAGGTCGGCCGCCCCGGCGAGCGCGGCGGCGTCGGCGGCGGTCTGAAGCTGTCGCTTGGCGGTGTACAGCCGGCCGACGTCGATCACGAGCCCGGCGACTCCGAGCAGGGCGATCAGGCAGATCGCGACGATGACCAGCGCCTGGCCCTCCTCGCGGCGTCCCGGAAGACCCCGGCGCCGGCTCTGCGCAGCCGGGCGCCTCATTCAACGCGCTCGGTCGCCCGCGCCGAGAGCGTGCAGCCCGGAATGAAGTCGACGCCGAGGATGTTGAGGTCGCAGGAGTAGCTCGCGCTCAGCGTCGCTGCGCTTCCCGAGGTGAGCGTGAAGGGGCACGCGCCGGGCCCCGACGGCGGGCCGGTCGTGGTGTATGTCGCACCGGCCGGGTCGCCTGGGCCCTCGGGGCTCTCGGACATCGTCATGGCGATCCGGCTGCCGTCCAGGCCTCCGGCGGAGCTGACCACCTCGCTCGCTGCATCGCCGCAGGGGCTCGCCTGGCCTCGCTCGATCGCAAGCTCGCGTGCGCCGGTGCGCACCGAGTCGGTGAGCTGGATGTAGTTGTTGTAGAGCGTCCCGCCCTTGATGATCCCGACGAGGAGCAGGAGCAGCACCGGCAGCACGAGTGCGAACTCGACCGCGGCCTGGCCGCGCTCACCGCGAGCGCGACGCCGTGCCGTGGCCGGTCCGCCGGTGCCCGGCTTCGGGAAGCTCGAGTCTCCCCGCAGCGACTTCGTTTCGTTCACGTCTGCCCCCGCTCTCGAAATTGATCCGATCTCCGACGAATTCTCGGTTGACAAGACTCATCGGTAAATCAGACATAGGTCCTGAACCCCCAGGACGTTCGGCACGCTTCCGCGCCGCCTCCGGGCACTCGTGCAGCAGGGTCGTCGAGGCCCTGAACAGCGCGGTTAGCGTGCGCCGGCGCGCGCTCAGGGGACGATCGTGCCGCCGGACGGGCCGCCGTCCGCCGAGCCGAGGCCGGCGTAGAGCGCCCTGGCGATCTTCTCGAGCTTCGCCCTGGGCATGCGGGCGAAGTTCCTCACGACGGCGTAGAGGCCGTTCGACGCCGCCCCCCTGAAGAAGGTGACCTCCGATTGCGTGGAGCCGCTGTAGGTCTCGTAGAGGCCGTTCGGCAGCCCGGACACCTTGCCCACCTTCAGCGGCGCCGCCGGGTTCGTGATCGCGGTGTAGCCGACGGAGACGGTGAGGACACCGTGCTTGTAGGAGCAGGTGGAGGCGTTGGTCACGGTCGAGAGCGTCGAGGGAGGCGGCTGCGCCAGCCCGAAGGCGGCGGCGATCACACCGCCCGGGACGGCCTGGCAAGGGTTCGGAACCGTCGCCGGGGCGCCGAGCGACACGGGCGCCAGGCAGGCGGCCAGGAAGCCCGCCGTCACGAGGGCCGCAGCCCCGGCCCGGCCTCCGATCGGCGGCATTCGCATCATCGGCTCAACGTCGTCGATCGCCGCGGCGCCGTCAAGAGGAAGCGCGTAGCCCACGGGCCGGGCCGTGCTCGACGCGCTCAGGTCACTCCACGCCGCACGCTTCCGAGGAGTAGGGCCACTGGCTCCCGCCGAAGCGGCGCCCGTTGGCCGTCCAGATCCGGTAGGCGACGACGAGCTGCTCGTGGGGCGAGGCGGCCGCCGGCTCGCGCGGGTAGCTCTTCGGGGCGAGGGTGGCCCAGGTGCCGAGCGCGATCTGCATGCCACCGTGATCGACCGACGGCCGGCCGAGCCAGTCGGTCGTCCTGTGCCAGTCGGCCGATTCGTGCCGGTGGATGCACATCGCCTCGGATACCCACCAGCCCGGGAGCGCGAAGGCGCGTGCGGTGTGGGCCCTGACGGACGTGAAGGCGGAGGTGGCGGCGAACGCTGCCGAGACCACGAGCGAGATGAACGTGCGGTACCGCAGGATCGGACCTCCTGAGCGGGGACAAGGCGCGAGTCGATGTCGTTTGGTTGGACTCGTCGAGGGGCCGCGCTGGGGCGGCCGGTGCCGATGCGGAGCGGCGTAGGCTCGAGAACGAGCCGTCTAGCCGCAGCGGCCGAGCCATTGTAGACAACGGGGAGCCGCCGGCGGCCCGGCAACCGCCGGGCTACGGGGCGAGGCGAAGCCCGGCGGCGGCGTGGCCGGCCGGCAGCTCGGTGCTCTCGACGAGCCCGCGGAGCAGCCCCTCGAGACCGTGACGGGCGGCGATCTCCCGCTGGGAGACGGCCCCGTTCCGCTGCAGCATCCCCCAGGCGAGCGCGAGCTCCTCGCTGCAGCCGAGCTCGGCGGCGAACGGCTCGAGGGCGAGCAGCAAGTGCCCGATCCGGTTGCGGGCGGGCTCGGCCTCGCCGGTGTCCGGGTCGACGAGCGTGCAGTCCAACCCGTCACGGAGCGCGTGCCACCGGTTCTCGTTGATCACGTGCGTCGGGTGCGCCGGGAGGCGCGCGCCGGCGCGGAACCGCGCCACCAACGCCGCGACGAGCGTCTGGCAGATCGCGGCGACGGCCACCGCGTGCTCGACCGTTGTCTGCGTGTCGGCGACCCGGAACTCGAGCGTGCCGAGATCGGGCCGCGCGCGGAGATCCCACCAGAGGTAGGTCGGATCGGGGAAGCGGCCGCCGTTCGACCCCCAGGCCACGAACTCGGCAAGCGCCCGCCACGACCGGAAGGCCGGCGGGATGCCCGCGCGCGGCTGGTCGTCGGCGAGCTTCAGCCGGCTCGAGGCCAGACCGCTGTCGGTGCCCTCGAAGAACGGCGAGTTGGCTGCGAGCGCCGCGAGCTCGGGCAGATGGCTGCGCGCGGCGTTGTAGACGGCGAGCGCCTCGGCCGGCCCGCAGACTCCGACGTGGACGTGGAGCCCGCTCGGAATGCCGCGGCGGGCGATCCACCGGCAGTCCGCCTCGATCTGCCGGTAGCGGGGGCGGTCGGTCACCCCGATCGGCCGTGTCGAGGCAGGATGAGTGCCCGCGGCCAGCAGGCGGACCCGGCCCCCGGCGGCCTCGACCAGGCGGGCGCGGGCGCGCTCGAGCTCCCCACGGAGCTCCGAGACCGAGAAGCAGACCGGCGTCACGAGCTCCACCTGCGCCGCCCTGAACTCCGGATGGAAGCGCTCGTCGGCGAGCGTCTCGAGCACCCATTCGATCTCGTCGACGGGCTCGAGCGACACGGGGTCGACGAGGATCAGTTCCTCCTCGACGCCGACGGTCGCCTCGGGGCTGCGCAGGAAGCCGGACTCGTAGGAAGCGGCGAGAGCCTCGACGCCTTTCGGCGCGGAGCCCTCGCGATCGGTTCCCCCGGCGACAACCAGCTCGAGCCCGCGAGCCACGCGGGGAATTGCTGCTCCCGATCCGGGGCGAATGGTGTTGCGATGAGGTGACGATGGGGTGAACGAGCGAGCCGCCGAAAGACGGCGGCGGGAGGGGTGCCGCGGCAATACTGGTCGGCGGGGGGCACCCCCCGGCTCGCCGTGATCCTGATCATCACCCTCATCCTCGCGCTGCTCTTCCTGCCCTCGCCGTGGAACGTGCTGGCGATCGTGGCGGCGGCAGTGTGGGAGGTCTGCTTCGCGGTGGTCGGCATCCGCTGGAGCCGGAGGCGCAAGGCGCAGGTCGGCGTGCAGATGCTCGTCGGGAAGCTCGGCGAGGCGACGACCGCGCTCGCACCGCAAGGCCAGGTCAAGATCAACGGCGAGATCTGGGAGGCGCGTGCGAAGGAGGCTGCGCGGGCAGGCGACACCGTCCGGGTGACGCGCGTCGACGGGCTCATGCTCGAGGTCGAGCCTGCCGAACCGTCCTAGATGGGGGCCGTCGACGACCAGCGAGCCGGTTCGAGAAGTGGGTCGAGGACGCCCTCGACGCGCTACCGCCAGACATCGCTGCGCTGCTCGACAACGTCGCGGTCGTCGTCGAGGACGAGCCGCCGCCGGGGGCGAACCTGCTCGGCCTCTACCACGGCATCCCGCACACCCGCCGGACGTCGGGCTACGCCGGCGTCCTGCCCGACCTGATCACCATCTACCGCGGCCCGCTCGAGCGCCACTACGGCTCCGACGCGGCCGTCCTCGAGGCCCAGATTCGCCGGACCGTCCTGCACGAGATCGCCCACCACTTCGGGATCAGCGACGAGCGGCTCGTCGAGATCGACCGCTACTGAGCGGTGCCTCCCGCGGGTGCGCCGGTAGGTTTCCGAGCCGTGGCCATCATCGTCCAGAAGTACGGCGGGACGTCCGTCGCCGGCCCGGAGGAGATCAAGCGCGTCGCCCGGCGGATCGTCCGGACGGCCGAGGCCGGCAACAGCGTGTGCGCGGTCGTCTCGGCGATGGGCCAGACGACCGACGAGCTGATCGAGCTCGCCGCGCTCGTCTCGGCCGACCCGCACCCGCGCGAGCTGGACATGCTGCTCACGGCGGGCGAGCGGATGTCGATGGCGCTCGTCTCGATGGCGATCAACGACCTCGGGCACGAGGCGGCCTCGTTCACCGGGTCGCAGGCCGGGATCGTCACCGACACGAGCCACGGCAGGGCCCGGATCGTCGAGATGCGCCGCGGCCGCGTTCACGAGGCGCTCGCCGAGGGCAAGATCGCGATCGTCGCGGGGTTCCAGGGCGTCTCGACGGCGCGTGACGTGACCACGCTCGGGCGCGGCGGGTCCGACACGACGGCCGTCGCCCTGGCTGCGGCTCTCCACGCCGACGTCTGCGAGATCTACACCGACGTCGACGGCATCTACAGCGCCGACCCGCGCATCGTCCCCGGGGCCCGCAAGCTCGCACAGGTCTCGTTCGAGGAGATGCTCGACCTGGCCGCGGCCGGCGCCCGCGTCCTCGCGCTGCGTTCGGTCGAGTACGCTCGTAACCACGACGTGAAGATCCATGTCCGCTCGTCGTTCAACGAGTCGGAGGGGACGTGGATCCTCAGGGAGGAGGACATGGAACAGGCGATCATCTCCGGCATTGCGCACGACACCAGCGAGGCGAAGGTGACGATCCGCCGCGTGCCCGACCGCCCGGGCGTCGCGGGACGGACGTTCCGCCCGCTCGCGGAGGCCGGGATCAACATCGGCGAGATCGTCCAGAACACCTCGGTGGACGGGCTGGCCGACATCTCCTTCACGCTCCCCGAGAACGAGCTCGAGCGTGCCGAGCCGATCCTCGACCGGCTCTCGCGCGAGATCGAGGCCGAGGGCTTCACCTCGGAGCGCGACATCGCCAAGGTCTCGGTCATCGGGGCCGGGATGAGGAGCAATCCCGGCGTCGCCGCCGCGATCTTCGAGGCCCTGGCCGACGCCGGCATCAACATCGAGATCATCTCGACCTCGTCGATCCGCGTCTCGTGCGTCGTCCCCGCGAGCGAGAGCGAGCGTGCCGTGAACGTGATCCACGAGCGGCTGCTGCTCGCGGACGTCTTCTACGAGGCGGTCGACGGCGTCGACGCCGACGGCGGCTAGGGCTCCGGCACCGCCGGCCCGGCGGGCTGGTCGGCCTCGCTCAGCTTGCCCGCCTCGATCCGTGCCGCCATCGCGCTCGACTCCTCGCGATAGACGTTTCCGTCCTCGAACACGATCACGGGGTAGGCCCGCTGGCCGCTCAGCTGCTCGAGCTCCGTGCGCCGGGCCTTCCGTTGGGGGCCCTTGACGATCTCGTACTCGATCCCGGCCTCGTCGAGCGCCTTCTGGACCCGCCAGCAGGGATGCCCGGAGAACTTCGCCCAGACGTTCGAGCAGCGATAGAGCTTGACCGCCATCAGGCCGCCGGGGCCGGCGGCGGCGCGCCGAGGTCGGTGCTGACCCGGATGAACTCGTCGCGCTGGATCTCGCCGCGCGCATAGCGCATGCGCACCGACTCGATCGCCCCGTCCTCGGCCGCGGCCGCTGCCGGTGCTCCTGCGGACGAGCCGCTCCCGCGCGTGAGGCGAACGAGCGTGCAGATCGCGACGGCGATCAGCGCGAGAAAGACCAGGAGCGCCACGAACCAGAAGAACGGATGCCCGTGGTGATGGGCGTGCTCGAAGACCGGAAAGCCAAGGTTCACGCCGGGAATGTTACGCCGTAGCCGGCTCGCCCGCCCGGATCGGGGCTCCCCCGAGCGCCGCGCTGGCGGTCGCCGTGAACAGGTGATGGAGGACGAGGAGCTGGATCAGGGCCAGCGACTCCGAGCGATGGAGGTCGGTGCCGATCGTGAACTCGCCGAGCCGCTCGGAGCGGAGATGGCTTGCGAAGTGGAGGCCCTTCCAGATCATCTCCTCGATCGCCTCGGCCCGGGCCCGCTCGAGGCGGCCGGGGATGTGCAGCCGCATCGCGCCGTCCGCCTCCGTGATCCGGATCCCGCCGTTCGCGTCGGCCTCGCCGTCGAGCACCGAGCGGAAGTCGGGGTGGTTGAGCGTCGGCCGCAGCACGATCTCGGCGTCGAGGTGCTCCTGATTGCCGTCGGTGCTCGGCAGGAACGAGACGACGATGTCGGCGTAGCGCTCCTGCGGCCGGATGTGGGCCACCGAGTCGGGCTCGCGGCGGTCGAGCTCCGACAGCACCTGATCGGTCGTGTACCCGCGCCGCGAGCAGTCGCGCTGGACCTTCCACCTGCGCCGGAGAGCCTCGGGGGGCGCGAGGTAGATGCGCACGTCGAAGAGGCTTCGCAACGGCTCCGTGTAGTAGCCGAGCAGCCCCTCGACGATCGAGAACTGCATCGGGTCGACGCGCACGAGCGGCCCGAACGTCCCGTCCTGGTGCTGGTACACCGGTTTCAGGAAGGACTCGGCGCTGCGCATGTGCGCGAGGTGCTGGGCCATGATGTCCATGTAGTTGCACTCGGGATCGAGCGGCGTGATGTTCCGCTCGGCACGCTGCCGGCGGTCGTAGCGGTGGTAGTCGTCGACGCAGACATGCGTCACGTTGTCCTCGCCGAGCACGCGCACGAGGCCCCGGGTGAGGGTCGTCTTGCCGGCCGCCGAGTCGCCGACGACGCCGAGGATGATCGAGCGTCCCACCTGTGCTCCCTTCGGAGTTGTGCCTACATGGCCCCGAGGACGGGCAGATCGTCGTCCTCGGGCTCGCGATCCTCGGCGAACACGCTGCTCTGCAGGATGTCGTCGGGGCTGATCGTCATCAGCTCGTCGCGCGAGAGCTCTTGCGCGCCCTCGGCAAACAGCCGGTTCGCCTGCCGCAGCCTCGCCCGGTCGATCGAGTTGCGGACGCTCCGGCCGTGCGCGAAGCGCGGCCGCTGGACCCGCCGCTCCAGATAGGCGCGGAACGCCATCTCGGCCCCGGAGCCGAACACGTAGTTCTGCTGCACGAGCATGAGGTGCGCGATCGCCATCAGCTCGTCGACGTCGTAGTCGGGAAAGTCGATGTGGTGGGCGACGCGCGAGGAGAGGCCTGGGTTCGAGTGGAAGAAGTCGTCCATCCGGTCCTTGTAGCCGGCGAAGATCACGACGAGCTTGTCCCGCTCGGCCTCCATCACCTGGAGCAGGATCTCGATCGCCTCGCCGCCGTAGTCGCGCTCGTTCTCGGGCTTGTAGAGGTAGTAGGCCTCGTCGATGAAGAGGACGCCGCCGTAGGCGCGGCGCAGCACCTCTTTCGTCTTCGGCGCCGTATGGCCGACGTACTGGCCGACGAGGTCGTCCCTCGTACAGGCGACAACCCGGGGCTCCTCGATGTAGCCGAGCCGGTGGAGCACCTGCGCCATCTTCATCGCGACCGTCGTCTTGCCCGTCCCCGGGTTGCCCGTGAACGACATGTGCAGGGAGGGACGGTCGGAGGCCAGGCCGACCTCGGCGCGGAGCCGGTCGATCAGGAGCAGCGCCGCGATCTCCCGGATTCGCGTCTTGACCGGCATGAGCGCGATCAGCTCGCGATCGAGCTGGTCGAGCACCTCCATGACGTTCGTCGCCGAGAGAGCGGCGGACAGATCGGCGTGGTCGGGGATCTCGACGACGACCTCGGCCTCCTCCTCGTCGAGGTCGTACTCCTCCGGCTCGGCTGCCGAGGTGATGAAGCCCTGTGGCTTCTTCATGCCGAACTCGAAGCTCACGACCCGGCCGCCCCGTTCGTCGTGCCGTTGGCGGGGGTCTTCTCGTCCGGGACGAGCCGGTAGCGGTTGACCCGGCCCGGGCCCTGGATGCGATCGAGGAGGAAGCGCTTCTCGACCGAGGGCCGGTTGACGATGAACGAGAGCGCGGTCGTCTGCCTCGTGTAGGTCGGGTCGTAGGCGATCAGCTTGATGTAGTGCTCGGGGAAGGCCTCGCGCGCGGCGCGCACCTCGCGCAGCACGTTCTCCGAGTCCTCCGGCTTCTGGTCGAAGAGCGGCAGCCCCCACAGCTCCCAGTAGGCGTTGCGCGGGTGGATGTCGTCGGTGTACTCGACCGACATCGCCCAGCCGTGGGCAAGCGAGTACTTGATCTGAGCGTCGATCTGCTCGTCGGTGAACTCCGGCAGGAACGAGAAGGTGCCCTGGGTTACTTTCATGACAGAGTTGCTCTCATCTCGGTTCTCTCCCTTGTTTCCTAGTAGCCGATGGACGGGACGAGGCTGACATCGGGCATGTCGGTCGACTCGAAGTCGAACGTGATGTCCTTCCAGACCTGGAGTGCGGCATCGAGCTCGGGGCAGCCCTTGGCGGCCTTCTCGAGGATGTCCGGGCCCTCCTGGAAGTAATCCTTGCCCTCGTTGCGGGCCTGGACCATCGCCTCGACGGCAACGCGGTTCGCGGTCGCGCCGGCGGCGATCCCCATCGGATGGCCGATCGTGCCGCCGCCGAACTGCAGGACGACGTCCTCACCGAGGTAGTGGAGGAGCTGGTGCATCTGGCCGGCGTGGATGCCGCCGGAGGCGACGGGCATGACGGCCGGCATCGAGGCCCAGTCCTGGTCGAAGAAGATCCCGTAGCGCGGATCCTCGGGAATGTGGTTCAGGCGGAGCGTGTCGTAGAAGCCCTTCGTCGTCGAGGGGTCTCCCTCGAGCTTGCCGACGACGGTGCCCGCGTGGATGTGATCGACGCCCATCAGGCGGCACCACTTCGCGATCACGCGGAAGGAGACGCCGTGGGTCTTCTGGCGGGTGTAGGTGCCGTGCCCCGCCCGGTGGAGATGCAGGATCATCCCGTTGGCGCGCGACCACTTGGCCATCGACTGGATCGCCGTGTAGCCGATGGTGAGGTCGATCATGATGATGATCGAGCCGAGCTCCTTCGCGTACTCCGCGCGCTCGTACATCTCCTCCATCGTCCCGGCGGTCACGTTCATGTAGCTGCCCTTGATCTCCCCGGTCGCGGCTTCGGCCTTCGAGACGGCCTCCATCACGTACGAGAAGCGGTCGTGCCAGCGCATGAACGGCTGCGAGTTGATGTTCTCGTCGTCCTTGGTGAAGTCGAGCCCGCCGCGGAGCGCCTCGTAGACCACACGGCCGTAGTTCTTGGCCGAGAGGCCGAGCTTCGGCTTGACGGTGGCGCCGATGAGCGGGCGACCGTACTTGTCGAGCATCTCCCGCTCCATCACGATCCCGTGGGCGGGGCCCTGGAAGGTCTTGATGTAGTGCGTGGGAATGCGCATGTCCTCGAGGCGGAGCGACTTGAGCGCCTTGAAGCCGAAGACATTGCCGATGATGGAGGAGGTCAGGTTCGCGATCGATCCCTCCTCGAAGAGATCGATGTCGTAGGCGATCCTCGCGATGAACTGATCGGTGCCGGGGACCGGATCGACCTGGTAGGCCTTGGCCTGGTAGTGCTTGTGATCGGTCAGCCGGTCGGTCCAGACGACCGTCCACGTCGCGGTCGACGACTCGCCCGCTACGGCAGCGGCGGCCTCGATGTGGTCGACGCCCGGCTGCGGCACGATCCGGAACGCGCAGAGAACGTCGGTGTCCTTCGGGACGTAGTCGGCGTCGTAGTACCCCATTTCCGCGTAGGGGGTGACGCCCGCGGACCAGCGATCCTTCTTCTCGAGGCTGCTGGATTCCTTCGATGTCGGACTCATGAAATGGTCTTCTCCCGCTCGGTCGATGGGCACCGCAAGCGTACGTCAACGAACGATAGAACTCAAATAAGACTATTGGGCTTTTCCATAGACCCAGCATGATTATTTCCGGACGGGTGATCGGGTTCTGATTGAATCGGCTCGTGACCGCGCTGTACCGCAAGTACCGTCCCCAGACGTTCGACGAGGTGGTCGGGCAGGAGGCGGTGGTGCGGACGCTCTCGAATGCGCTCGAGAGCGGGAAGATCCGCCAGGCCTACCTCTTCGCAGGGCCGCGCGGCACCGGGAAGACGTCCCTTGCGCGCATCCTCGCGAAGTCCGTGAACTGCAAGCTCGGCCCGACGCCGCACCCCGACAACACCTGCCATGCGTGCGTCGCGATCACGAACGGCACGTCGCTCGACGTGGTCGAGATGGACGCCGCCTCGCAGCGCGGCATCGACGACATCCGCGAGATCCGCGACCGGGTCGTGCTGCAGCCGGTCGAGGGGCGCTCGAAGGTCTACATCCTCGACGAGGCGCACCAGCTGACGGAAGCGGCGTGGAACGCGCTCCTGAAGCTGATCGAGGAGCCCCCGCCGCACCTGCTGTTCATCTTCTGCACGACCGAGCTCCAGAAGGTGCTGCCGACCGTGCGCTCGCGCTGCCAGACGTTCGTGTTCCAACGGCCACGGCTGCCGGAGCTCGTGCGGAAGCTGCGGCTGATCGCCGACGCCGAGGAGATCTCGGTGCCCGACGCGGCGCTGGCGCTGATCGCCCGGGGCGGGCGCGGCGCGTTCCGCGACGCCGAGTCGACGCTCGACCAGCTCGCCTCGGCGACCGGCGGCACGATCACCGTGCAGGATGTGCTCGCCCTGCTCGGGGCGGTCGAGGACGAGGTGCTCTTCCGCATCTGCGACCAGGTGGTCGACCGCGACACGGCGGGCGCGCTGCTCTTCCTCGAGCAGCTGTCGGAGGAGGGCCAGGACCTCGGCCGGCTCGTCAGCGACCTTCTCGAGCACCTGCGCCACCTGATGCTCGTGCAGGCGACGGGCGAGGTGCCCGACACGCTGCCGGTGACCGAGGAGGCGCGAGAGCGGCTGCGCGAGCAGGCAAACCAGCTCTCGGCGGCGACGGTCCTGCGACTGATCGACCTGCTGCACGTTGCGGTCGACGATATGCGCCAGGGCGGCGATCCCCGGCTCCCGCTCGAGCTCGCGCTCGTGAAGGTGACGAGGGCGAGCTCCGACCTCTCCCGCGAATCGCTCGCCTACCGGGTCGAGCAGCTCGAGCATGGCGTCGGAGGTCACGGGCCCGTTGCGTCGGCCGCGCCGGCCGCAACGAAGACTCCGGCCGCGCCCGCCACAACGGCGGCCGGCGTGGCCGAGCCGGCGTCCCCGAACGCCCCCGACCCGGGAGCGGACGACGTTGCAGCGCCGGCCCCAGCGCCGTCCCAGCCCTCGGCTCCGCGCGAGCTTCAGCTTCAGGAGCTCCAGGAGGCGTGGCGCCGGTCGATCCTGCCGGCCGTCGACCAGCGCTCGATCCCGGCCTCTGCGATGCTCGCCGAGGCGCATCCGGCCGCGCTCGACGGCGAAACGCTGACGCTCGAGTTCCCGCCTGCGGCCAGGTTCCACCGCCAGAAGGCCGAGGAACCGAGGAACGTCGAGTTCTTGAAGGACGCGCTGTACGAGATCACCGGCCGCCGCCTCGAGGTTGCGTTCGCGACCGGAGAGAAGGTCGACCCGGCGAAGCCCGAGCCCGAGCGTCCGGCGACCGAGGAGGAGATCGTCGAGCTCGTGAAGTCGACGTTCGACGCCCAGCTCGACGTCTGACCGTTCGCGCTCCGCCTCGACCGCGGATCGCCGACGTCGTCCCCCAGTCCACGCCGCGAGTCGACTCCCCCGCCGCGGTGGTTCCAGCCACGCCCGTTAGGGCTGCTCCGGCCGCGGCGTTTCCAGCCATGCCCGATCGGGCCATGTCCAGGGGACTGTCCCCGGTCACGTCCCAAACAGCCATGTCCAGGGGACTGTCCCCGGTCACGTCCCAAACAGCCATGTCCAGGGGACTGTCCCCGGTCACGTCCCAAACAGCCATGTCCACGGGACTGTCCCCTGGTGTGTCTCGGCTGGCCCTGGCCGGCGAGGCATGTCGCAGCGGGACAGGGCACGACGGGACGAGCCGGTCTGACCGGGGGGCGCGGGCACAATGGCGCGGTGTTCAGCCCTTCGGTCGAGAACCTCGTCGCGCAGCTCACGCGGCTGCCCGGGATCGGGCAGCGGACGGCGCAGCGGCTTGCGTTCCACATCCTGCAGCGGCCCGCCGAGGAGGCGCTCGCGCTCGCGGCGGCGCTCACCGAGGTCAAGGAGCGCGTCCGCTTCTGCCGCGAGTGCGGAAACCTGACCGAGGAGGAGACCTGTGCGATCTGCCGCGACTCGCGGCGCGACCACGCGACGATCTGCGTCGTCGAGCAGCCGGTCGACGTCGTCTCGCTCGAGCGCACCCATGCCTACCACGGCCTCTACCACGTGCTCGGCGGCGCCCTCAGCCCGATCGACGGCGTCGACCCCTCGGACCTGCGGATCGACGAGCTGATCCACCGGGTCGATGCGAACGGCGTCACCGAGGTCGTGCTCGCCACGAACCCGACGATGACCGGCGAGGCGACCGCCGCGTACCTCGCCGACCGGCTGCGCGAGAAGGTGCGCGTGACGCGCCTCGCGAGCGGCCTCCCGGTCGGCGGCGACCTCGAGTACGCCGACGAGGTCACGCTCGGCCGCGCTCTGTCCGGCCGCCGCGAGATCTGACCGTCGCGCCCGGCGGCTCTGCCGCTCGCGAGCCGAGACAGGATGGTTAGCATAGGTAACTATGAGTGCCTTGCCTGCCGCCCGGGAGCAGACGGCGGAGATCCTCCGCCTAGCTCTGGCGCGAAGCAGCCGCCGGCTGCGGCAGCAGGCAGGGCGGGAGCTGTCGCCGTCGCGCGCAGCGGTGCTCGCGACGATCGCCCGTGAAGGCCCGATCTCACCGAGCGCGCTCGCCGACCTCGAGCGGATCAGCCGCCCGACCGTTACCCGGATCGTCGACAAGCTGAAGGCCGCCGGGCTCGTCGATTGCGCGCCGGACCCGGCCGACGGCCGCTCGTACCTGATCTCGCTGTCCGCCGGCGGCTCCGCGCTCAGGGAGCTCCGTCACGCGAGGAAGAACGCGTACATCGCCAGGCTCCTGGCGAACGCGAGCGCCGAGGAGCTCGACACACTCGAACGGGCCGCGCGCCTGTTGCTGCAGCTGATCGACGAGCGCGCGTGAAGGCCCGCGTCCGCCTGGCGCTCGGGTCGCTCTCGGTCCGTAACTACCGCCTCTACTTCACGGGCCAGGTCGTCTCGGTCGCCGGCAACTGGATGCAGCAGGTCGCGATCGCCTGGCTCGTCCTGCGCCTGACCGGCTCGGCGTTCGCACTCGGGGTGACGACGGCGCTGCAGACCGCGCCGTACCTCGTCCTCGGCGTCTGGGGCGGCCTCGTCGCCGACCGCGTCTCGAAGCGCCGGCTCCTGATCTGGACCCAGGTCGCGCAGATCGTCCCGCCGGTCGTCCTCTGGGTGCTCCTGCGGAGCGGCACCGCCGAGATCTGGATGGTCTACGCCGTCGTGCTCCTCCGCGGCGTCGTGAACACCTTCGACAACCCCGCCCGCCAGAGCTTCGTCACCGAGATGGTGGGTCGCGACCGGATCGTCAACGCCGTCTCGCTCAATGCGACGGTCATCCAGGCGGGCCGCCTGCTCGGGCCCGCGATCGCCGCGATCGTCATCGCCACCCTCGGCCTTGCACCGTGCTTCCTCCTGAACGCGCTGACGTTCGTCGTCATGGTCGTCATGCTCCTGCTGATGAGGCCCGAGGAGCTCTCGCCGGCGCCCATCGCCCCCCGCGGCAGAGGCCAGCTGCGCGAAGGGCTCGTCGTCGTCGCCCGCACGCCCGAGCTTCGCCTGCCGCTCGGGATGATGGCTGTCGTCGGCCTCCTCGCCTTCAACTTCACCGTCGTGCTGCCCGCGATCGCCCGCTTCACCTTCGGCGGAACGGCGACGACGTATGCGCTGATGGTGAACTTCCTCGCCGTCGGCGCGCTCGGGGGCGCGCTCGTCTCGGGGACGCGAACGAAGGTCGACGCGAGGGTCGTCGCCTGGGCCTCGCTCGCCTTCGGCGCGGCTCTCGGCATCGCAGCGCTCGTCGACGACCTCGCCGTGTTCCTGATCGCCCTGATCGCGGTCGGGGCTGCGAGCGTCATGTTCTCCGCCTCGGCGCAGGCGTCGCTCCAGCTCGCCGCTGCGCCCGAGATGCGCGGCCGGGTCCTCTCGCTCTACCAGCTCGTGTACATGGGGACGACCCCTTTCGGCGCCCTCGCCGTCGGCGGGCTCGCGGCGACCGTCGGGCCGAGGTCGGGCCTGGTCCTGGGAGCGGCCGGCGCGCTCGTGGCGGGCGCCGTCGGCATCTGGGTTCTCGCGCGTGCCGCTCCGGGCTCCCCGCAGAGCCGGCCGCTACGCTACGACAATGGCACGTGAGACCCGGATCGGCGTCGTCGGCGGCACGGGCGCCGTGGGCACGGTCACGCTCGGCCTGCTGGCCGAGCACGGCTTCGAGAACGTGCGTGTGTTCGCCTCGGCGCGCTCCGCAGGGCGCGAGCTTGCGGGGCGCATCGTCGAGGAGGCCACCCCGGCAGTGCTGGCACGCGGCGACGTCGACGTCTTCCTGTTCTCGGTCGGCACGGGCGCCTCGCGCGAGCTCGTCCCGCACGCGATCGAGGGCGGCGCGCTCGCGATCGACAAGTCCTCCGCCTTCCGCCTCCTGGACGGGATCCCGCTCGTCGTCCCGGAGGTGAACGGCGCCCGCGCGGTCGGCAACGGCAACATCATCGCCAACCCGAACTGCTGCACGATCCCGCTCACGTGCGTGCTCAAGCCGCTGCACGAGGCGGCCGGCCTGACGCGCGTCCGCGTCGCGACCTACCAGTCGGTCTCCGGCGCCGGCGCCCAGGCCATGGAGCGCCTCGCAAACGAGGCGCCGGCCGAGCACGACCTTCGCATGGACTGGGAGTTCGACGGCGAGGAGTTCGACGAGGAGTCCAAGCTCCGTGCCGAGACCCGCAAGATCATGGAGCTTCCCGACCTCCCGCTCCAGGCGACCTGCGTCAGGGTCCCGGTGATGGTCGGCCACGCGGAGGCCGTCTGGATCGAGACCGAGGAGGGTCTGACCGCCGAGCAGGCAACGGCGATCCTGCGCGACGCCCCGTCCGTCCGGCTCGACGAGATCCCCTCGCCCGGCAAGGCCGCCGGCATCGACGAGGTCCTCGTGGGCAGGATCCGCCGCGATCCGACCGTCGAGCAGGGCCTCGCCCTCTTCCTCGCGAGCGACAATCTCCGCAAGGGCGCGGCGCTCAACGCGATCCAGATCGTCGAGCTCGTCCTCGACGGCGCCCCCGCAGCAGTCTGACGCGCCCAGCCGCAAATCCGATCGCCCGGCCGCGCTCGTAAGCCTCGTGCCGCGGTCGGCGACCGCTGCGCGATCCGATGAGCAAGTTTTCTCCTCTGTCCGCGTCTTGCTCCTTTGTTGGAGCTTCCGTCACTGCGGGAGCCACCCCGATCAAAGGAGCCACTTCGATGAGAAAAGCCTTGCTCGCCCTGGCCGTAGCGGGAATCGCCGTCATGGCGCCGGCCGCCTCGGGGGCCCCCGCATCCGTCAAGGGCGTCGTGATCTCGAGGATGCCCGCCCGCGGCGAGCTCGTGCTGGCGGGCGCCAACGGGCGTGCGACGACCCTACGGACGCCGATGCTTCCGGCCGTGGGGACGGTGATCGACGCCGCGGCGTTCAAGCTTTCCGACGGCACGTCGGCGGCAGCTCACCTCACCGTGGTCGGCCACGCCCGGCACGCCCGGTTCAGCGGCGTGCTGGTGCGCACCGCCGGCGGCTCGTCGTTCTTCGCCGTCGGACATAGCGTCGTCGTCGTCCAGACGGCGTCGCGATCGCTCTCGTCGGCGAGATCGTCCTCGCCGCTCGCTCCGGGCGACGCGGCCGAGATCGAGGTCACGATCACGGCCGGCGGAGCACTCGACGAGGACTCGATCGATCGCGAGCCGCTGCGCGACGCGGCAGAGGTCTCCCTCCAGGTGACGATCGCGACCGTCACGCCCGCGACCCCGACGACGGCCGGGTCTCTCACCCTGACGGTCAACGGCCAGCCGCTCGTCATCCCGCTGCCGGCCGGAACGATCCTCCCTGCGGCGTTCGTCGCGAACGCCGTGGTCGGCCTCAGGATCGAGTTCCGCGATGCCGCTGCCGCGAACGACAACGACAACGAGGGAAGAGACGACAACCGTGGCGGGGTCACGACGACGACCACCACGACGATTCCGGCCACGCCGGGGGGCGCCACGACCACGACCACCAACGCCCAGCCGCGCAATGACGGCGACGGCGGTCGCGGCCACGATGGCGGCGGCAGCGGTCGGGACGGCGGCGGCCGGGACGGGGGCGGCAGCGGCCGGGACGGCGGTGGCGACGGCTAGTCGCCTCCAGCGTCGTTCCACGAGCACGGGCGCCGGGACGGCATCGTCACCGGCGCCCGTGACGCGTCACGCGCGCAAGGTGGTCGGCGCCCAGGTCGGCCGTCTGTTCGAGGAGCACGGCCGGATGGTGCTCGCGCTCTGCAACCTCCTGCTGCGAGACCGCCAGGAGGCCGAGGACGCGCTTCAGCAGTCGTTCCTCTCTGCCTACCGGAGCATGCTCGGCGGGACCGAGCCGGACGAGCCCGGCGCGTGGATCGCCGCGATCGCGCGCAACGAGTGCCTTGGCCGCCTGCGCCGGAAGGTCCCCGAGGTGGTGGGCCTGCGCGACACGGACCTGCGCGACACCACGGATGTCGTCGACATCGTCGATCGCCGGGCCGAGATCGCCGCTCTCTCCGAGGCGATCGCCGGACTGCCGTCCGCTCAGCGGCAAGCCCTGATCCTGCGCGACTTCTACGGCCTCTCCTACCGCGAGGTGTCGGCCGCTCTCGGCATCTCGGGCCCGGCGGTCGAGTCGCTGCTGTTCAAGAGCAGGAAGCGGCTGCAGGAACGGCTGCGCGGGATCCATGCGGCGAGCGGCGTAGCCGCGTTGCCGATTGCGATCCGTGAGGCCCTCGCCCGTGCCATCCCGGGATTCTCGAGTGGTCTCACCTCGTCCGGCGTCGGTGCCGTCGGAGCCGGCGTCTCGGCGAAGCTCCTCTCCGCCTCGGCCGCTGCGAAGATCGCCGCGCTCGGGCTGGCGGCGGGCCTCGGCACGGTCACGCTCGTGCACGAGTCGGCCCGCCCGCTTCCGCGACGGACCCATCCACGTCCGCCGGCGGCACTGGCGGCTGCTCCCGCCGCACCCGCGCCGGTGAGGGCCCGCGTGCCCGTCCCGGCGCACGCGACCGGGACGACGACCACGCCGCTCCGCGCTGCGGCCGCCGGCTCGCCTGCTGCGGCTGCCGCTACGCCCAGGCTGACGGCCTACGTGCCCGCGAGGCCGGCGAGGGCTCCCGACCGCGCCGGCCCCCCTGCGGCCGGAGCCCTCGGCGACGGCGACGGCGCTGCCGACAGGCCAGGGCCGCCGGCCACGGGCTCCGGTGGCGAGCGTGCGTCACGAGGCGATGGAAAGAGCGATTCCCCGGGCAGCTCGTCCGGCCCCGGCCCCGCGGCGGCCGCACCTCGGGTGGGAAGCGGAGACGGAGACGGGCACGACGGAGCCGGAACACGCGACGGGGCGCCCGCCGGCGGTGGGACGTCGGGCGGCGCCACCGGCACCGGCCACGATGACGGACATGCCGTCGACGACGGCACCTCGGGCAAGACGTCCGACGGAGACAGCGGCACCTCGGGCAAGACGTCCGACGGAGACAGCGGCACCTCGGGCAAGACGTCCGGCGGAGACAGCGGCACCTCGGGCAAGACCTCCGGCGGAGACAGCGGCACCTCGGGCAAGACCTCCGGCGGAGACAGCGGCACCTCGGGCAAGACCTCCGGCGGAGACAGCGGCGCCTCGGGCAAGACCTCCGGCGGAGACAGCGGCGCCTCGGGCAAGACGTCCGGCGGAGACGGCGGCGGCCACGATGCCACGCGCGACAGCAGCTCCGGAGGCGGGACCGACGGCGGCGGCCCGGCCGGGGAGGCCGCGGCGACGGTCCCGATCCAGACGACGGTCACCTCACCTCCGGTCGTGAGCGGAGAGGATGGAGCAGGCGGCTCCGACGGCGGGCCGTCGTCGGATGACAGCGTTGAGGTGACGGCGCAGACGACAACCACGAGCACGACCACGAGCGAGGGCGGCGCCTCCTCGGCCGACTCGTCGGGCGACTCCCGCCACGGCGGCGGCTCTCCGTCGGACGGCGGCTCTCCCTCGGACGGCGGCTCCCCGTCGGATGGCTCCTCCTCGGACACAGGCGCCTCCGACGCCGGGTCGCCCTCCGCCGGCAGCTCCTCCGGCGGGGGCGGCTCCGGCGGGGGCGGCTAGTGCACGCTCACGGCCGCGGCGCCGGAAGCGGATCGGGCAGGAACGCCTCCTTCACCACCCGCAGCACCCGCGCCCGGCGCCCCTCCTCGACGGGCTGGAGCCCGCCGAGCTCGAGTCGGGCGAGCCCGACCCGTCCCGAGGCGCGCACGACCTGGAAACCGAAGTCGCCGAGGAAGTCGGCGGGAAACACCGTGCGGTGCAGCGTGAAGCGTCCGCGCGGCGATCCGCTCTCGGGATAGCGATAGGCGAAGGCCTCGATCGACGACGCGCCGCGGTCGCGCGCCTCGCCGATCGCTGCGAGGAAGAGCGACTGCAGCACCCAGGGCGTCGATGCGTCGACCAGGTAGGCGCAGGTGACGAGCATCGAGTCGTCGGAGGGCGGCCCGGCCGGCAGCTCGTAGGCGTGCGGGAAGAGCGGCGCCGGCCCGTACTGGATCACCCCCAGCGTCCGCCCGTCGTCGCCGTAGTAGACGGTGCCGAACGCCCCGAACTCGTCCTCGACCCGGTCCATCCAGCGGCTCTTGTCGACCTGGCGCGTGCCTTTCGACTGCCACCAGATGCACTCGTGACAGACCGACGGAGCCGTCTCGAGCGTCAGCTTCGTCAGGCCCGTGAGCCTCGACACGCTCACCCGACCTCCTCGACGACGACGTTCACCGCCGCCGGGCGGACGTCGGTCATGCGGTGGAGGTAGTCCGAGACGCCGTGCTGGACGGCCTCCCCAACCTCGGGAATCGAGACGCCGTAACGAAGTGCGAGGTGGAGCTCGATCTCATCGCCGTCGATCCGGATCCCCTTGCGCACGCCCTCGACAACTCCCGTGACGCCGTCGACCTCACGGGCGGCGTCGGCGGCGTAGCGGGCGACGACGTCGGGCGAGATGACGCTGTGCCCCTCCACCTGCCCGTACCTACTGCTCGAGCTTTTCCACGACCGGCCCGACGGGAACGACGTGCCGGCGGAACTTGAGCGCCGACTCGCCCAGCCCGGCGGCGACGCCGATCAGCTGCGAGAGGTGGAGGATCGGGATGCCGAACTTGCGCCCGGTCGAGGCCTCGAGCTTCGACTGCCAGGCGTCGAGCGAGAGGTGGCAGAGCGGGCACGGGGTCACCATCGCGTCGGCGCCGGCCTCGATCGCCTGCTCGATCGGCTGGATCAGCTCGGCGAGCGCGGTCTCCTCGCGCGCCTGGATGATCGGGAAGCCGCAGCACTTGAGCTTCGCCGGGTAGTCGACCGCCACCCCGCCGCACGCCTCGATGATCCGCTCGAGCGACGAGGGGCTGTCGGGGTCCTCGAACCCCATCACCCGCGAGGGCCGGAGGATCTGGCAGCCGTAGAAGGGCGCCACCTTGAGACCCTTGAGCCCCTTGTGCGCAGCCTGCTCGAGCTGCGGGTACCCCTCCTCGCCGGCCAGCTCCCAGAGCAGATGGCGAACGTCGATGTCGCGCTCGTACGCCGGGACGCCGACCGCGAGCAGGTTGCTGTTGACACGCTCGCGGAGCACGGGATCGGCGGTCAGCTGGAAGTTCGCCTGCCGCAGGTTGAGCGTGCACACGTTGCAAACCGTGAGCAGCGTGCCGGCTCCGGTGGCGGCCCCGTAGGAGAGGATCCTGGCGTTCAGGTGGAGCGAGTAGTCGGGCTCGGCCTCCTGGATGTCGCCCGCGCCGCAACAGGTGACCGACTCGAGCTCGATCAGCTCGAGCCCGACCTTCGGCGCGAGCGCCTGTGTCGAGGTGTCGAGCTCCTTCGCCGACAGCGAGGCAAGACAGCCCTTGTAGTAGGCGACCTGCTTCATGGGCTTCCCTTCGGCGACGCCTGAGGTGCTCACCGGGCGGACGCCTCCTCGCTCGGCAGGTACGGCTTCGGGAACGAGCCGGGGCCGTAGGGGTCGTGGTCGGCGGAGTGCGTGCCGTGCGCGAGCTTCGCCAGCGCCGCCTCGCCCTGCACGATCCCGGCGTAGCCGCGCTCATCCTGCTCGTAGAGCAGGTCGTGGAGGCGCCGCGACTCGCGCACGTCCTTGGCGACGTGCGGCGGGAACGGCGTCGGTACCTTGCCGACCCGCGCGAGGCCGAGCGCAAAGCGCGTCTGCTTGATCGCCTCGACGATCCCCTGGGTCTTGGGGACGAGCTCGGTTTCGCGCAGCCACCCTGTGGTCTTCGCCGAGTGGACGAACCACTTCGCGTGCTTGGCGCCCATGTCGCGGTCGATCCCCTCCTTGATCGACTCGGCGCCGAGCTTCGCGATCGCATCGCGCGGGTCGACGCCCTTCGGGCAGCGCTCGTTGCAGAAGTAGCACCGCGTGCACTCCCAGATCCCGTGCTCGTGGTTCAGCGCCTCGAGCCGGCTGTTCTTGGCCCCGTCGCGCGGATCGCCGACGAAGCGCATCGCCTTCGCGAGCGCCTGCGGGCCGAGGAACTCCGGGCTCGACTCCATGGCGTTGCACTCCGAGACGCACGCCCCGCAGTTGATGCAGAGCGACTCCTTGTGGATCGCCGCCATCCGCTCCCGCGAGATGACGTGTTCCCGGCCGGCCGGCGGCACTGTGTACCCGGGCTGCAGGTACGGGTCGACGGAGCGGAACTTCTCCCAGAACGGCGCCATGTCGACCACCAGGTCCTTGACGATCGGCATGTTCCCCATCGGGGAGATCACCGGCGCCGTCCCGGCCTCGGCAAACCGCCGCATCGGCGTCTTGCAGGCAAGGACCGTGACTCCGTCGATGCGCATCGCACAGGAGCCGCAGATCATCATCCGGCAGCTTCGGCGGTAGGCGAGCGTGCCGTCGACGCGGTCCTTGACCAGGTCGAGGACGTCGAGCAGGGTCGACTCCTCGGGCGCGTCGACCTCGTACTCGCGGAGCTCTCGGTCGCCGCTTGTCGAATCGGAGCGCCAGATCTTCAGCCCGACTTGCATCAATAGCTCCTCTCGACAGGTTGCCACTTCGTCATCTTCACCGGGCTCCAGCCGTGGACAGGATGGCCGTCGACCCAGCGGATCTGGGAGTGCTTGAGGAAGTTCTCGTCGTCGCGGTCGGGGAAATCGTCCGGCCGGGCATGCGCGCCGCGGCTCTCCTTCCGCTCGATGCCCCCGCGGAGCATGCACGCAGCGAGCTCGAGGCAGCCGCGGAGCTCGAGCGCCTGGGTCAGGTCGCTGTTGAACACCTGGCCCTTGTCCTCGACGACCACGTTGTCGTAGCGCTCCAGGAGCCCGTCGATGATCCCGATCTGCTCCTGCATCTGCTCCTCGCGGCGGAAGACGCCGAAGTTCTCGAGCATCGAAGATCCGAGCTCGTCGCGGATCTTCCACGGCCGCTCGCCCTCCTTCCGCGCGAGCAGCGTGTCGAGCTCGGCCTGAGCGTCGGCGAGCGCGGTGGGTGGGACGGCGGCGGTCTCCCGGCCGAGGAACGAGGCCTCGGCGGCCGCGCGGCCGGAGCGGCGACCGAACGTGATCGTCTCCATCAGCGAGTTGCCGCCGAGCCGGTTCGCTCCGTGAACCGAGACGCAGGCGGTCTCCCCTGCGGCATACAGCCCGGGGAGCTCGGTCAGACCGTCGCTCGAGGTGGCGACGCCGCCCATGTGGTAGTGGGCGCCGGGCCGGACCGGGACCGGCTCGTAGATCGGATCGACGCCGGCATAGGTGATCGCAAGGTCGCGGGAGCCCGGGAGGCGATCGATGATCTTGGCCGCGCCGAGGTGGCGCATGTCGAGCATGACGCTGCCGTTCACCCCGCGGCCGGCGTCGATCTCCGTCTGCTCCGACCGCGAGACGACATCGCGCGAGGCGAGCTCGAGCGCGTTCGGCGCGTAGCGCTGCATGAACCGCTCGCCGTCCTTGTTGATCAGGAACGCGCCCTCGCCGCGGCAGCCCTCCGTCATCAGGATCCCGGTCGGGTACAGCGTCGTCGGGTGGAACTGCATGAACTCCATGTCCTTCAGCGGCAGCCCCAGCCTGAGCGCCATCGCGGCCCCGTCGCCGGTGCACGCGTACGCGTTCGTGGTGATCCGGTAGATCCGGCCGATCCCGCCGGTGGCGAGCACGGTGCACGTGCCGGCCACGGTCTTGAGGCCGCCGTTCAGGAGATCCCAGGCAATGACGCCCCGGCAGCGGCCTCCGTCCTCGACGAGCTTCCAGGCAAAGTACTCCTCGTAGACCGTGATCCCGCGCTTGACGAGCTGCTCGTAGAGCACCTGGATCAGGACGTGCCCCGTGATGTCGGCGGCGAAGACGGTGCGCGGCGAGCCGGCGGCGCCGAACGGCCGCTGAGCGAGCTTTCCGTCGGATCCGCGGGTGAACATCGCGCCCCAGTGCTCGAGCTGATAGATGTCGCCCGGGGCCTCGCGGGTGAAGATCTCGACCGCGTCCTGATCGGCGAGGAAGTCCGAGCCCTTGACCGTGTCGAAGGCGTGCGTCTCGGGCGAATCTTCTTTTTCGTTGCCGAGCGCCGCGTTGATGCCGCCCTCCGCCGCGCCGGAATGGCTCCGGGTCGGATGCAGCTTCGAGATCACGCCGACGTCGGCACCGGCGTCGAACGCCTCGATCGCAGCGCGCATACCGGCGCAACCGGCGCCGATGACGAGGACGTCGTGCGCCGTTTCCACGGCCACGACGCTAGCGGAATGCCCCGCTGCCGCGCGTCATTCGTTCAGCCCGCCGGCGACGGCCGCCGGGGCGAAGCGCCGGTCGTCAGAGCTGCCAGTCGCCGCCCCGCAGAACCGGAACACGGGCTCCGCCGGTGGTGACGCCGGTCACCTCGAGCTCGTTCGAGCCGATCATGAAGTCGACGTGGATCGCGCTCTCGTTGAGCCGGTCGCGATCCTCCTCGGCGGCCGAGAACGCGTAGGCGCCGCCGAGGGCGATGTGGCTCGCCGCGTTCTCGTCGAGCAGGGTGTCGAAGAACACCGTGCCGAGCGGGCCGATCCGGCCGTGCCGGTCGACGAGCGCGAGCTCGCCGAGACGCGTCGCGCCCGCGTCGACGGCGGTCTTCGCCCGGAATGCCTCCGCACCCTCGTCGGCCTCGATCTCCACCGCCACGCCCCCTTCGAATCGAACCCGGAGGCCGCGGACGATCGTCCCGTCCTTCAGCACGAGTGGCTTCGTCGAGGTCACCTGCCCGTCGGCTCGAACCGGATCGGGGGCAGTGAAGACCTCCTCGGTCGGCAGGTTCGGGAGGTGACGGATCCCGTTCCGGGTCTCGAAGTCCCCCGCCTGCCAGTGGGAGCTCGGGAGCAGGCCGACCGTCAGCTGCGTCCCGGGCCCCTGCAGCTCGAGCGCGTCGAAGCGGCGGGCGTTCAGCGCCTCCGAGCGCGTCTTCAGCCCGACGATGCGCTCCTCCCAGGCGGCAAGCGGATCGGGCTCGTCGAGCCGGAGCACGTGCCAGAGCTCGCTCCAGAGGCGCTCGTAGGCCTCGTCGGCGCCGAGCTCGGGATAGACCAGCTCGGCCCAGCCGCGGGTCGGGCAGGGAACCACCGACCAGTTGGTCGCGCGGTCGTTGAGCACGCGCATCGACTCCTTGAGCCAGGGAAGCTGGTCCTGGCCCAGGCGTGTTCCGTCGAGCCCCTCGAGCGCATCCGGAGCGACGACCCCGCCGAAGCTGATCCGCGCGTCGCCCCGCTCGGCGAGCGCGTTCAACCGGGCAACCAGCCAGTCGGGGACGTACTCGAGCGTCCCGGCCGCGGCGTGCTCGATGCGCGCGCGCTTCACGAACGGGTCGAAGTAGAGGACGTCGACGAACATCGCGCCGCGCTTGTAGGCGGCCGCCGCAACCGCGCGGGCGAGCTCCTCCTGGCCGATCAGCGCTCCGACCGCCACCACCTGGCCGGACTGGACGTTCGCGCCGTGCACGACAAGCTCCGCGATTGTGTCGAAACGCCCGTCCACGGCAGGCGATCGTAGCGGGAGCGCGAATGCGGGCGGATGCGGCTCGAGCCGGCGACCGAACGGTTCCTCGCCTCCGCGGGCCTCTCAGCCTCCACGCGCCGCGCCTACGCCGCGGACCTGCGCGACTTCGCAGCCTGGTACGGGAACGGCGAGCTCGAGCGCATCGACGTCCGCGCGCTCTCCGACTATACGACCGATCTCGGCCGGGCCCGCCCCGGCGGGAAGCTCGCCTCGTCGACGGTGTCCAGGCGGCTGTCGGCCGTCCGGGCGCTGATCCGCTTCTCGCTCGGCCCGGGCGCCGTGCCCGACGTGCCGCTCGCCCCGGGGCGCAGCCGCAGGCTCCCTGACGCGCCGAAGGCCGACGAGATCGACGCGCTCCTCGACGGTGCGCTCGCCGGCGGCGGCCCGCTCGGGATTCGCAACCGGGCGCTGCTCGAGCTCGTCTACTCGGCCGGGCTGCGCAGCTCGGAGGCGGTCGGCCTCGATCTCGGCGACGTCGACTTCGAGCAGGAGCACGTGCACGTCAGCCACGGCAAGGGAGGGAAGGACCGGGTGATCCCCCTCGGCGAGGAGGCGGCGCACTGGGTCGCCCGGTACCTCCGCGAGGCCCGCCCGGTGCTCGCGCGCGGCGCCGTCGACGCGCTCTTCCTGTCGGCGAGAGGGCGCCGCCTCGACACCTCGACGCTCCGGCGCCTGATGCCTCATCCCCACCGCCTCCGCCACGCCTTTGCGACTCACCTCCTCGAGGGAGGGGCCGACCTGCGCGCGATCCAGGAGCTCATGGGCCACTCGTCGCTCTCGACGACGCAGATCTACAGCCATGTCAGCGCCCGGCGCCTCCGCCGCGTCTACGACCG
Organism: uncultured Actinomycetota bacterium; assembly: GCA_963743675.1. Classification (GTDB taxonomy): domain Bacteria; phylum Actinomycetota; class Thermoleophilia; order Gaiellales; family Gaiellaceae; genus PALSA-600. Next base: position 686,272 of record CAVURE010000015.1, on the reverse strand, counting down.
CTCGCACCCGCGCTCATAGGCAGAGTTCTCGTCTCCAGGGCCCCGGGTCGTGCAGGGGAACAGGAGGAGCCGGCGAATCGAGACCAGCCATGCCGCGCGCCCTCCACGTCGCCGTCGCCGTGCTCGCCGTCATCGCCGCCGCCGCGCTGTCGCTCTACCCGACCTAGACGCGGGCGACACCCGACCGCTCAGCCGAAGAGCGAAGCCGCCGAGAACGCGAGCACCATCATCAACACGAGGATCGGCGCGATCACACAGGCGACGATCGCGATCGCGAGCAAGGGCGTCACCGGCTCGTCCCCGACACGCTCGACCTCGAGGAGAACGTGGGTCTCCTCGGCGAGCGCGTGCAACGGGTGACGCAACTTGCTCGAATGAAGCGGATGCGGAGTAACAGTCGCCATGACCGAACCGCCTGCCGATCGCTCTCCCACACGGTACCCCTGACCGGCCCGGGCAAAACAACGACTGCAAACACGTTCACGCAGGCGTAACGAAACGAGCGGCGTCGAGAAGCCGGTGTGCCTCGGAGGCCTGAAAAGCCCCATCGAAAGATGCGGGAGATAGGAACCATGCCCCGTGGCGTCGAACCTGGACCGTCCGTGGACCCCGCTGCGCCCGAACCGGCACGTACCGCAGGTCACCCGGCTCGCGACCGGGAGCGCGGGCCCGAGCGCGATCCCGAGGTCGAGGCGTTCCTCGCGCTCCTCGCCGCCCGCCGGGCGCCCCGCACCGTCGATGCCTACCGCCGTGACCTCGCGCGGCTCCGCGCCTTCCTGGGATGGAATGTCTCCCGCGCGAGCGTCGCGGATCTCGAGCGCTATACGGCGGAACTGCGGGCCGAGGGGCTTTCGCCGGCGACGCTCGCGCGTCGCACCGCGGCGGCAAGGACGTTCTTCCGCCATCAGCAGCTGATCGGCGCGCGCGACGACAACCCGGCGGCCGAGATCGAGCTTCCCCGCCGGACGCGCAAGCTGCCGCGGACGCTTTCGGCCGGCGAGGCCGAGCGGCTCATCGACGCCGCCGCCGGGACGACACCCCGCGCCCTGCGCAACCGGGCGCTCGTCGAGCTCCTCTACGGCGCCGGGCTTCGCGTCTCCGAGGCGACCGGTCTCGAGAAGGGCGGCGTCGACCTCGACGAGCGCGTCGTGCGCGTTCTCGGCAAGGGCGGCAAGGAGCGGGTCGTCCCGGTCGGCCGCCAGGCGGTCGAGGCGCTACGGCGCTACCTCTCGCGGGGCCGCCCCCACCTCGACCGCCGGCACCGCCCCGAGCTCTTCCTGAACGCGAAGGGCGGCGGGCTGACCCGGGCGGGCGCCTTCCTGATCCTGCGCGGCCTGGCCGAGAAGGCCGGGCTCGAGCCGGGCCGCGTCCACCCCCACCTGCTCCGCCACTCGTTCGCCACCCACCTGCTCGAGGGCGGCGCCGACCTGCGCAGCGTGCAGGAGATGCTGGGCCACGCCGACCTGAGCACGACCGAGCTCTACACCCACGTCTCCGACCGCCGCCGGCGGGAGGCCTACTTCCAGGCGCATCCGCATGCGAAACGAAAGGACGCCGCGAAGCGCGAGGACGGCCCATGATGGAGGAACGAGCCGGTGGAGGAACGAGCCTGAGGGGCTACTTCGACGGCCCGGCCTTGCGCCGGAGAGCCTGGGCGACCTTCGCCGCAGCCTCGCGCAGGTCGCGGCCCGCCTCGTCGTCGTCCGCGACGGACGAGAGGATGGCGATCGTGTCGCGCCCCGCCGAGCCGTTGCGGAGGGACATCACGGCGAGCCTCCTGACCGCGTCGTTGTCGTCGTGCGTCACCATCTCGTGGAGCAGCGGCCGCACGCCGTTGACCACGCTCGGGTGATCACGTGAGAGGGACTCGAGCGAGAGCAGCGCCGAGCCCCGGGCCGCGGGGCTCGCGTCCTCGAGCCCGCGGCGGAGCAGCTCGATCTTCTGCCGGTAGCGGAACTGGCCGATCGCGCGGTAGGCTACCGCGCGCTCGCGGAAGTCCTGCGAGCGGGCCGCAGCCTCGACCTCCTCGTCCCATTTCGCCCGCAGCTCCGCCAGCTCGCGCTCCTCGCCGCGATCCGCGAGTCCCGCGGCCTCGACAGCTGCCTCGGCGAGAGTCAAGCCTCCGCCAGGGAGCGGGCCGGCGGCCCGACGTAGCGCGCCGAAGGCCTGATCAGGCGTCCGGTGCGGCGCTGCTCGACGATGTGGGCCGACCACCCGGCGACCCGGGCGCAGCCAAACATCGCCGGGTACATCGGCGGTGGGATCTCGGCGATCTCGAGGACGACCGCGGCCCAGAACTCGACGTTGGTCTCGAGCACGCGGTCGGGGGACTTCTCGCGCAACGCCGCGAGAGCCGCGCGCTCGAGCTCCTCGGCGACCTCGACCCGCTTCGAGCCGAGCTCGTGGGCCGCGCGCCGCAGCACGCGGGCCCGCGGATCCTCGGCGCGGTAGACGCGATGGCCGAAGCCCATGATCCGGTCGCCGCGGTCGAGCAGCCCGCGCACGTATGCGTCCGGGTCGCCGCTCGCCTCGACCTCGTCGAGCATCAGCAGCACGCGCGTCGGCGCCCCTCCGTGCAGGGGCCCGGAGAGGGTGCCCACGGCCGACGACAGCGAGGCCGCGCAGTCGGCGCCGGTCGACGCGGTGATCCGCGCCGTGAACGTCGAGGCGTTCATCCCGTGCTCGGCGGCCGAGACCCAGTAGGTGTCGATCGCCTGCACGTGCCGCGGGTCGGCCTCGCCGCGCCAGCGGATGAGGAACTGCGCGGCGGCGTTCTCTCCCAGCTCGACCTCGAGCTCGGGCACCGGCGCCCGGGCGCCGCGCGCCGCCTGCGCGACGATCGAGAGCGCCGCCGCCGAGAGCCGGGCCAGATCGTCGCGTGCCTCCTCGGGCGAGATGTCGACGAGCTGACGAAGCCCCCACTTCGGGCCGATCGTCGCGAGACCCGCCTGCAGGTCGGCCATCACCGAACCGCTCGGATCCTGAAGCGCGATCCGCTCGGCCGAGGGCATGCCCGGCTCGAGGCTGCCGTCGACGAGGAGGCCCCAGACCTGCTCGAACGGATACCGGCCGACGAGCTCCTCGATATCGACGCCGCGATAGCGCAAAGCCGACCCCTCGCGGTCGGGCTCGGCGATCTCCGTCTCGAACGCGATCACGCCCTCCAGCCCAGGATGAAACTCGCTCATCGGCGAAAAACGCTAGCTGAGACCGCACCTTCGGCCAACGCCGCACCACCTGCCGGGGCCAGAGCGCGCCCGAGACGTAGAATCCGGGCCCATGGCTCATCGTGTGACCCTGATCCCGGGAGACGGCATCGGCCCGGAGCTGACCGAGGCCACGCGGCGCGTGCTCGAGGCGACCGGAGTCGAGTTCGACTGGGATGTCGAGCCGGCCGGAGCAGACGTGATGGCCGAGCACGGCGGCAACCCGCTGCCCGACTCGACGCTCGAGTCGATCCGGCGAAACCGGGTCGCGCTCAAAGGCCCGATCACCACCCCGATCGGCGAGGGCTTCCGCTCGGTCAACGTCGGCCTCCGCGTGTCACTCGACATGTACGCGCAGGTGCGCCCCTGCAAGACCTACCCCGGCGTCCGGACCCGGTACGACGATGTCGACCTCGTCATCGTCCGCGAGACGACCGAGGATATCTACGCCGGCATCGAGTTCGAGCAGGGCACCGACGACTGCGAGGAGCTGATCGCCTGGCTGTACGACCACGGCGAGCAACTGCCTCAGCCCGACTCGGGGATCTCGATCAAGCCGGTCTCGATCACCGGCACACGCCGCGTGTTCGAGTTCGCCTTCGACTACGCCCGCCGCATGGGCCGCCGCAAGATCACGGCCGTCCACAAGGCGAACATCATGAAGTTCACCGACGGCCTCTGGCTGCGCGTCGCCCGCGCCGTCGCCGCCGAGAACACGGACATCGAGTTCGAGGACCGCATCGCGGACAACATGTGCATGCAGCTCGTCCAGTGGCCCGAGGAGTACGACATGATGGTCCTGCCGAACCTCTACGGCGACATCATCTCCGACCTCGCCGCCGGCCTCATCGGCGGGCTCGGGGTCGCGCCGGGGGCAAACTTCGGCAAGGACGTTGCCGTCTTCGAGCCGACGCACGGCTCGGCGCCGAAGTACGCCGGGCAGAACAAGGTCAACCCGATCGCGCAGATGCTCTCCGGGATGCTGATGCTGCGGCATCTCGACGAGATGAACGCGGCCGACCGGCTCGAGGCTGCGATCGCCGAGCTGATCCGCGAGGGAAAGAGCCTCACCTATGACATGAAGCCCTCGCGCGACGATCCCACCGCGGTGGGCACGAGCGAGGTCGCCGATGCGCTCGTCGAGAAGCTCGAGAGCGGCATCGTCGTATGAGCAGGGGCCGCGCGAAGATCACGATCGTCGGTGCGGGGAACGTCGGAGCCACCTGCGCACAGGTGCTCGCCACCCGCGATTACGCCGACGTCGTCCTCGTCGACATCAAGGAAGGGCTGCCACAGGGCAAGGCGCTCGACATCGCGCAGATGGGCGCCGTCCTCGGCTACGAGCCGAGCATCACCGGAACGAACAGCTACGAGGAGTCCGCCGGTTCCGCGGTCGTCGTGATCACCGCCGGCGTGCCGCGCGGGCCCGGCATGAGCCGCGACGACCTCGTGACCACGAACGAGAAGATCGTCGCCGCCGTCACCGAGCAGGCCGTCGCCCACTCGCCGGAGGCGGTGCTGGTCGTCGTCTCGAACCCGCTGGACGCGATGTGCCACGTTGCCAGGGCCGTCTCCGGGCTGCCGCGCGCGCGCGTCCTCGGTATGGCGGGCATCCTCGACACGGCGCGCTTCTCGACGTTCGTCGCGTGGGAGACGGGATCGTCGCTCAAGGATGTGCGGACCCTCGTGCTCGGCGGCCACGGCGACCAGATGGTCCCGCTCGTCAGCGCCACGCGCGTCGGCGGCGTGCCGCTTGCCGAGCTCGTGCCGGCCGACCGGATCAGGTCGATGATCGAGCGCACCGCCAAGGGCGGCGGCGAGGTCGTCAACCTGCTCGGCACCTCGGCCTGGTACGCGCCGGGCGCGGCCGCGGCACAGATCGTCGACGCGATCGTGCTCGACGAGAAGCGCGTGCTGCCGTGCGCCGCCTACCTCGAGGGCGAGTATGGCATCGACGGCCTCTACGTCGGCGTCCCGGTCAGGCTCGGCGCCGGGGGCATCGAGTCGATCGTCGAGCTGGAGCTCACGGGCGACGAGCACGCGGAGCTGCAGGCCTCTGCGGCGGCGGTGCGCGAGGTCGTCGGCGTCCTGACGACCGCGGGCTGACCCTAAGAACCTGATAAAGGCTGCTCGCGACCGTCTACAGTGAACGTGTGGAAGCGGCGGCTCGCCCCCAACCTCGCTCACGCCCACGGATCCTCAGGCTGATCACCCCGGTCAGGGTGTTGACGCTGGGCGCCGTTCTCGTCGCGTGCGTCCTCGCGCTCGAGCTCATCTCCTCGCGCGACTACATCTTCCTGCCGGACAAGGCGCACCCGGTGGCACCGCTCGTCCGGGTCGCCGGGGGTCATGCCGCCGCGGGCTCGGGCGCCATCTACTTCGTCGACGTGATCGTCCGCAAGGCAACGCTGCTCGAGCAGTTGCTCGGCGGCCTGCACTCAGGCTCCGATCTGTTCCCCGCCAACGAGGTCGTCCCCCCCGGCGTCTCGAGCGCGCAGGAGCAGCAGGTGAACATCGACGAGATGAAGACCTCCCAGCAGGTCGCCGCGGCCGTTGCGTTGCGCGCCCTCGGCAAGAAGGTGACGACCGTGTCGAACGGCGCGATCGTGGCCGCCGTCGAGCCCGGCTTCCCGGCCGCCGGCAAGCTGGCGCCCACGGATGTGATCGTCGCGATCAACGGCCGGCCGGTTCGCGCCCCGGTGGACGTCTTCCATGCGATGGCCGGCCGCACGGTCGGCACCCGGTTCCGCTTCACCGTTCTCCGCGGCGGCCACCGCAACATCGTGCCGCTCACCACCGTGGCGGCGACGAGCGGCGGGAAGCGCGGCATCGTCGGCGTGATACTCGATCCAAGCGAGAAGATCCACCTCCCGATCCGGGTCTCGATCGACGCCCACGGCGTCGGCGGTCCCTCAGCCGGCCTCGCCTTCGCGCTCGACGTCCTCCAGCAGCTCGGAAGAAACGTTGCCCACGGCCTCAAGGTCGCGGCGACGGGCGAGATCTTCCTCAACGGCCAGGTGGGCCCGATCGGCGGGATCAAGCAGAAAACGATCGGCGCGCGCGAGGCGGGTGTGGATGTCTTCCTGGTTCCGTCGGGGAATGCGGCCGTCGCCCGCAAGTACGCACACGGCCTGCGCATCATCCCTGTGCACAGTTTTCAACAGGCGTTGCACGCGCTGGCAACGTTGCCGCCCGGTCGCTAGAAACCTGGGAATTTCGCCCGCTGGAAAGGGGCGGAAACTGCGCGTTTTCTCTCCAGGCAATCCTTGATCGTCGCGCGGCGGTACGTAGGATCGCTTCTCGTCGGAGGCCCGCCAAGGGGAGCGTGAATGAGCAAGCCCACATGTCAGGACTGCTACTTCCGTCGGCACGGGCTCTGCGCGCTTGCGCTCGAGCGGCCGTGTCCGACCTTCAGGGCCGCCGAGCGCGTGCTGTCGCCGCCTCCCCAGCCTCGCCTCGTGCCGCGGCCGCAACCGGTCGGAGCGGCCGCGGGCATCATTGTCTAGCCGGCGCCGTCCCGCGCCCGGCCTGGATCGCTCGAGGCGCGCGCAGTCCGGCTACAGCGCTGCGGCGAGCCGGCGGACGCCCTCGCCGATCTCGTCGGGCGACACGTAGCTGTAGGCGAGCCGGAGCGTGTTCTCGCCGCCGCCGAAGTCGGTGCCGAGAACCGCGGTCACTCCCTCCGCACGGTCGAGCACCTCCTTGGCGCTCGTCCCCTCGGGCAGCTCGAGCCACACGAAGTAGCCCCCGTTCGGATGCGACCACGTGGCGCCGGTCAGGTGCTCGTCGAGCGCTGCCAGCATCGCGTCGCGCCGCACGCGCAGCAGGCCGTTCACACGCACGAGGTTCGGCTCGAAGTTACCGCGCCGGATCAGCTCGTAGACGACGGCCTCGCTGATCTGGACGGGTGTGATGTAGGTGGAGTTGGCCCGCTCGGTCAGCGCGCTCGCGAGGTTCTCCGGCAGGATGAACCAACCGACCCGCAGCCCCGGCGAGACCGTCTTCGAGAACGAGGAGGTGTAGATCACCGACTCGGGCGCGAGCTCGTACAGCGACGGGGGCGCCGAGCCCTCGAAGCGGATCCGCCCGTAGGGGTCGTCCTCGAGGATGATCACGCCGGCGGCGCGGGCGATGTCGACGATCTGGCGGCGCCGATCCTCGGGAATCGTCCGGCCGCTCGGGTTCTGGAAGGTCGGGATCAGGTAGACGAAGGCCGGCGTGTCGTTGGCCGCGAGAGCCTTCTCGAGCTCGGCGGGGATGAGGCCGTCCTCGTCGAGCGCCATCGGCACGATCGTGCAGCGACTCTCGTTCAGGATCTTGAGCGGGCGGTCGTAGGTCGGCGACTCGACGAAGACAGTCCCGCCGAGTGCGAGCTGCTGGACGAGCAGAACGAAGCCCTGGAGGCCGCCGTTCGTCAGCAGGACCTGCTCGGCCGGGACGCCGAACCATTCGCCGATCGTCTGGCGCAGCGGCGGATAGCCGGCGCCGCCCCCGTACGAGAGGATCGTCTTGCCGTCGCGGGCGAGCACCTCGCGCGCGCAGTCGGCGAGCTCCTCCTGGTCGAGGCATTCGGGGGCGGGAACGCCGCGGGCGAACGAGATCGACTCCATCCCTCGAATCTAGCGGCTCGGCGCTGTCGGCCGGGGGCCGGAACCGTCAGCGGAGCCGGGCTGCAACGAGCTCGGCAACGGCCGTGGGCGTCGTCCCGACCGCGATCCCGGCCGCCTCGAGCGCTTCCTTCTTCGCCTGCGCCGTGCCCGACGAGCCGGAGATGATGGCGCCGGCATGCCCCATCGTTTTCCCCGGCGGGGCCGAGAAGCCCGCGATGTAGGCGAGCACGGGCTTCGTCATCCGCTCGGCGACGTGGCGGGCCGCCTTCTCCTCCTCGTCGCCGCCGATCTCGCCCACGAGCACCACGAGCTCGGTCTCCGGGTCGGCCTCGAAGAGGTCGAGGATGTCGACGAACGTCGAGCCGATGACGGGGTCGCCGCCGATGCCGACGATGGTCGAGTTGCCGACCCCGAGCTGGGCCAGCTCGTGGCCGATCTGGTAGGTCAGCGTGCCGGAGCGCGAGACGAGGCCGACCGTCCCGGCTGCGAAGACCTCGGCGGGGATGATCCCCGCGTTCGCCTTCCCGGGCGAGAGCGCGCCCGGGCAGTTGGGGCCGATCATGCGGGCCTCGCGCGCACGGATGTACGCCCGAAGCTTCAGCGTGTCGTGAACGGGGATGTGCTCGGTGATGCACACGACCGTTGCGATCCCCGCGTCGACGGCCTCGTAGACGGCGTCGGCGGCAAACCGCGCGGGGACGAAGACGAGTGAGGTGTCGGCGCCGGTCTCGGTCACGGCATCCGCGACGGTGCCGAAGATCGGTATTCCCTCCACGTCCTCCCCGGCCTTGCCCGGGGTGACGCCGGCGACCACGTTCGTCCCGTAAGCACGGTTGCGAAGCCCGTGGAAGCGGCCCTCGGTGCCCGTCAGGCCCTGGACGACGAGCCGCGTGTCGCGGTCGACCAGGATCGCCATCAGGAATGGCTTCCCCGCAGCGCGATCCGGTCGAGCTTGAAGAACCCGGCTTCCGTGCGGCCGGCGAGCAGCTCCCGGGCCGTGTCGGCAGCGGGGCCTGTGCAGCCGGTGCGGTCGAGCCACGGCTCGAGCTCGATCGGGATGTCGACGACCCGCACCTCCTCGACGACGAGGCCGGCGCCCTCGAAGAACGCGCGCCACTCCGCCTCGCTGTAGTTGCGGACGTGCGAAGGATCTCGCAGCTTCTCGGCCCGCTCGAGCTCCTCGCCGCCGTACAACGTGTCGACGACCACGACGCGCTTCGCGGCGACGCGGGCGAGCTCCCGGGTCGCCGCCGCCGGATCGGCGAAGTGATGTGCGGCGACACGCGTGACCGCGAGCTCGAAGCTGCGGTCGGCGAAGGGGAGGTCCTCGGCGAAGCAGATCACGTCGGGCTGCATCCCCGGTGCGGGGTCGCAGCTCACGACCTCGAGCCCCGCCTCGCGCAGCCGCCGTGCCACGTGCCCGCCCCCGGTGGCGACGTCGATCGCCGTGGCGCAGCCCGCGGCCCATTCCACCACGAGATCGAGGTCGGCGCCCCCGGCGTGCGCCGCGCTCGTCCGGTACAGCTCCGCCCGCTCGCTCCAGGGGTCGCTCATGTCCCGTCCAGCCATCGCCCCGGCGAGCCACGTCCGGGGACAGTCACCGTCACAGGAGTGCAACAGGCGAGGGCCTCGACGCCGACTGCGGCCAGAAATCCCCGCAAATCGCGCGAGACGGAATGGACATGTCCGGGGACAGTCACCGCCTGAGACGCCCTCGTCACGCCGCCAGCTCCACGGCGCGACGGGCGGCGTCGAGCATCGTCGGCTCGAGGTGCAGGCCGGAGCGGCCGGACTCGGCGAGGATGCGGCGGCCTTCCTCGGCGTTGGTGCCGTCGAGGCGAACGACGAACGGAACGTCGAGGTCGATCTCGTCGAGTGCGGTCAGGATCCCGCGGGCAACCTCGTCACAGCGGGTGATGCCGCCGAAGATGTTGAACAGGATCGAGCGCACCTGCGCATCGCGCGCGATCACCTCGAGCGCCGAGACCACGCCGGCCGCCGAGCCGCCGCCGCCGAGGTCGCAGAAGTTGGCGGGCTGCCCGCCGGCGACCACGACCACGTCGACGGTCGCCATCGAAAGCCCCGCGCCGTTGCCGAGGATCCCGACCGACCCGTCGAGCTTGACGTAGATCACGCCGCGCTCCCGCGCGAACGCCTCGAGCGGATCGGCGGCGGCGGTGTCACGGAGCTCGGCGAGATCGGGATGGCGTGGAAGCGCGGAGTCGTCGATCGTCACCTTGGCGTCGAGCGCCCGCACCTCGCCCGCCGGGGTGACGATCAGCGGGTTGATCTCGCAGAGCGTCGCGTCCGACTCGACGAAGCACCGGTACAGCGCCTCGGCGATACCCTCGATCTGCGCCCGCTCGCCGTCGTCCTCGAGCCGTGCGAGCAGTTCCCGCGCATGGTGCGGCTCGAACCCCTCGAGCGGATCGACGTGCACGCGGGCGAGCGCCTCGGGGCTCTCGGCCGCGACCTGCTCGATCTCGACGCCGCCCTCGGTGGTGAAGATGAGGAGCGCCTGCCCGGCGCCACGGTCGAGGGTGACCGACAGGTAGTACTCGCGTGCGATCTCCGAGGCCGTCTCGACCCAGACGCGGCGAACGACATGGCCGCGGATGTCGAGCCCGAGGATCTCGCCGGCCCGCGCCGCTGCGTCGTCCGGGTTGTCCGCAAGCTTCACGCCGCCTGCTTTTCCCCGGCCTCCGGTCAGCACCTGCGCCTTCACGACCACCGGCCCGCCGAGCTCCGCCGCGGCCCGCCGCGCCTCGCCGGGCGTCATCGCCAACCGGCCTGCCGAGACCGGGATCCCGAACCGGGCGAGGAGATCCTTGCCCTGGTGCTCGTAGAGATCCACGAGCGCCAATCTAGTCGCGCGCAGGAGCGCGGGGCCTTGCGGGCGTATTCTCCTCCTGAATGCCGTTCGCCGACCAGTTGACGCTTGCGCGCATCGCCTGCGCTCCGCTCGTGGTGATCCTGTTCACCGTCGACTTCCCGCGGCACGACTACTGGGCGACGATCGTCTTCTGCGTCGCGATGGCCACCGACTGGTTCGACGGCAGGATCGCCCGGCGCTCCGGACGGACGACGTCGTTGGGGACGCTGCTCGACCCCGTCGCCGACAAGGTGCTCGTCCTGTCGACGCTCATCGTTCTCCTCGAGCAGGGCGTCTTCCCGGCGTGGATGGTCGCGGCGATCGTCGCCCGCGAGCTGCTCGTCAGCGGCCTGCGCCTCGCGGCGATCGAGCGCGGCGTCGTGATCGCGGCGCGCGACCTCGGCAAGCTCAAGACGTGGTCGCAGGCGATCGCGGCGGCGGCGGGCGGGCTCGCGGCGGCAGGCGCCTGGAGCGACAGCATCTCCTGGTGGCTCCTGCTGATCTCGGTAGTGCTCACGTGGGTGTCGGGGCTCGACTACGCGCGCTCCGCACCGAGCGTCCTGCGCGGCCGGGCCGTCGCGCCGCTCTAGCGTCGATGGGAGCGAGCCGGCGTCGGCGCACCCTCCTTTCCGGCGGCTAGAGTCGTCGCGATGGAGGCCGTCGACCGCTCGACGATCTGGCCCTATGACGAGCACGGCGAGCCCCGCGAGTTCTTCTACGTCCGCTACGCCCACCCGACCGGAGCCGCCGGCGAGGCCCGCCTCGGCGAGCTCGAAGGCGGCGAGGCGCTCCTGTTCGCCTCCGGAATGTCGGCCGAGACGGCAGTCTTGCTCGCGTTCGCGCGTCCCGGGACCAACGTGGCGCTCGCGGAAGGAGCGTACTTCGGAACCTCGCTCCTCCTGCGTTCGCTCGAGCCGTGGGGCGTCCGCTTCGTCGAGTACGACCAGACGGGGCCCCCGCCGCCCGGCGCCGACATCGTCTGGATCGAGGCGCCTGCGAACCCGATGCTCACCGTCCCCGACTGGCCCGCGGTGCGGGCGCACGACGGCCTCGTCGTCTGCGACGCCACCGTCTCGACGCCGGTCTTCCTGCACGCGCTCGACGAGGGAGCGGACATCGTCCTCCACTCCGGGACGAAGTTCCTCACCGGCAGCCACAACGCCCTCCTCGGCGCGGTCGTCACCCGCAACCCCGAGCGGCTCGAGGCGCTCCGCGCGGTGCGCTCCCTGACCGGCACGAACGCCTCGCCGCACTCGGCGGGCGCGCTGCTCACCGGGCTCGACTCCCTTTCGCGCCGCATGCGCCGCATCACCGAGACCGCGACCGAGATCGCGCGCCGGCTCGAGGCTCACCCGGCCGTCGAGCTCGTCCGCTATCCCGGTTACTCCGGGCTGATCTCGTTCGACGTGGCCGACGCGCGCCGCGTCGAGACGCGTACCCGCGTGATCGCGAACGCGACGAGTCTCGGGGGCGTCAGCTCGACGATGGAGAGCCGCCACCGCTGGGAGGGCGACCGGATTCCCGTGGGTCTGCTGCGACTGTCGGTCGGGCTGGAGGACGTCGACGCGCTCTGGGCAGATCTCGCCGAGGCTCTCTCGTGAAGCACGCGACCGAGTACCTGACGTTCGAGACGCCGCACCGCCGCGACTACGTGAACATCACCGACCGCGTCGAGGCGTTCGTGCGCGAATCCGGGATCCAGCACGGCCTCGTGCTCGTGAACCCGATGCACATCACAGCGGCGGTCTACGTCAACGACGACGAGTCGGGGCTGATCGCCGACATCGACGACTTCCTCGAACGGCTGGCTCCGCACGAGCCGGTCTCGGGCTACCGCCACAACCAGGGCGAGGACAACGCCGATGCCCACCTGAAGCGCCAGCTGATGTCGCACCAGGTCGTGCTGCCGATCACCGACGGCAGCCTCGATCTCGGCCGGTGGGAGCAGGTCTTCTACGCCGAGTTCGACGGCCGGCGGCCCAAGCGGGTCGTGCTCAAGGCGATCGGCGAGTGAGCCTCCGGGACAAGCTCGAGGCGCACGTCCGCGGCGAGGTCTCGACCGGCGATCTCGCGTCGTACTCGAGCGCGAACAGCGCCGCCTACGACATGCTCGACGGGCTGCCGCCGGAGGGCGACGCAAGGCTCGCGGCCTGGTGCGCCTTCGTGCTGCAGACGCACGCCGACAACCTGGTCTCCTCGGGCTCGGCGTCGGGTTTTTGCGAGCAGGAGGCCTACGACGAGGCGCGCGTCCTCTACGAGCTCGTCGGCGGCTGGCTCGACCGTGCCCGGCGCGCCGGAGCGAGCGGCGACTGGAAGCACGACGTCGTCATCCCCGCGCCCTACCCGCGCCCGCGCGGCGCGCAGGGCCGCGCGGAGCTCGAGGCGATGCGCAAGACGCTCGAGACGGTGCAGGCGCGGGCCGGCGTCGACCTCGCAGCGCGCAAAGGGGACCCGATCTACGACCGGCTGAGCCCGGCCCTCGCCGCCGTCCAGTCGGCGCTCGACGCGGCGGTGGGGCTCGCGGCGGGCCACTCGCCGGCACCCGAGCTCCAGGGAACGCTCGCCCAGACGCTCCTCGGCGGCCTCGACCGCGCCTACCAGGCGGGCCAGCTCATGGCGAAGCCCGAGCTGCTCGCGCTCCCCAAAGCCCTTGCCCCGCTGCCCGGCCCGGCGGGCTCGGCTGCGCTCACCCTCTTCCTGCCCGGCGACCCGGGCTTCGACCCCTGGTGCCTGACCGACCCGATCGAGCGCAGGGCGAGGCAGGACGACGGCGTCTCGGCCGGGCAGCTCGCCGAGCTCTGGCAGAGCGACCCGGACCCGTCCAGGACTCTTGCGATCCAGACGGAGATCGCCGCGGCGCTCGAGGCCGGCTCGGTCGACTACCTGCCTGACGACCTCGCAGGATCGCTGCACGTGGTCAGCAGCAAGCGTCCGTGGCCCGGCGCGATGTACGTCTATGCGCAGGCCGGCGTCTCGATCGGCGGGCAGCAGCTCGACGAGGGCGACCGATTCATCCTCGCCGTGGGCGGCGGTGCGGGCGACGGGTTCCAGCGGGCGATCGTCCGCCTGTCGGCGAAGGCGGCGAAGCAGCTCACGAGCGACGACGAGGAGCGGATGTCCGGGTACGTCGGGGCCGGCGGCGGCGGGTTCGGCGCCGAGGACGTCTTCTCCGGTCTCGGCGGTGTCGGCGATCTCGTCACCCTCGGCTTCGACGTCCTCGGCCTCTGGTCGTGACGACGATCGCGATCGAGGCGCGGGAGGTGCTCGAGCTGCTCGACTGGAAGCGGCGGATCTTCGCGCTCTATGCCGGGGTGCGAGAGGCGGCCGACCCGGAGCCGGCCTGGCGGCGTTGGTGCGAGGCCCGCGACGAGCTGTTCCGAACGCACCCCTCCTCGCCGCTGCCCGCGGAGGAGCGCCCGTCGTTCCCCGGCGTGCCGTACTTCGACCACGACCCGGCGCTGCGGGTCCTCGCGACGGTCGAGCCGCGTGCCGCCACGCCGACGCAGATCGGGAGCAGCGGCAGCGAGGAGATCGCCTTCGCGCGGTTCGGCGCTGCGCGGTTCGAGCTCGGGGGCGAGGAGCAGGTGCTCGAGCTGTACTGGCTCACGGCCTACGGCGGCGGCCTCTTCGTCCCTTTCCGCGACGAGACGTCCGGCCGGGAGACCTACGGCGGCGGCCGCTACCTGCTCGACACGGTCAAGGGCGCCGACCTAGGGCTGGAGCACGGCAGGCTCGTGCTCGACTTCAACCTCGCCTACAACCCCTCGTGCAGCTACGACCCGCGCTGGGTCTGCCCGCTCTCGCCGCCGGCGAACCGGCTCCCGGTCGCGATTCGCGCGGGCGAGCGGATCCCGAACGAGTGAAGCCGGAGGCGGGACTCGAACCCGCGACACCCGGTTTACAAAACCGGTGCTCTGCCAACTGAGCTACTCCGGCGCGCCTGAATCCTAGCCGTCGCACTGTTGTCTATTTTGAATACGGCAGGCCGATTACGAGATCGACCGGACACGGCCGACGGCCAAACTCGCGCCGCGCGCAGCTCGGGCCTAGGCGAGGACCTGGCGCTCGCGCTGGTGGTTCAGGATCTTGCGCTTGACGCGCTGGAGCGCGTTGTCGATCGTCTTCGTGTCGCACTCGAGCTCCTCGGCCATCGCCTCGTACGAGCTGCCCTCGAGGTAGAGACGCAGCGCGTCGGACTCGAGCGGCGAGAGGGTCGAGCCGAGGCAGCCGACGAGGCTCTGGAGCTCCTCCGTCGAGATCACGCAGATCGCCGGATCGTTCACGGCCGAGCCCGGGAGCGCATCGCCGAGCGTACAGTCGCCGTCGGGGTCCTGCCCGGCGGGGGTATGGCTGAAGGAGACGTACGTGTTGAGCGGGGAGTGCTTGAACCGGGTGGCCGTCTTGATCGCGGTGATGATCTGCCGCGTCACGCAGAGCTCGGCGAACGACCGGAACGACGTTTCCTTGTCCGGCCGAAAGTCGCGCACCGCCTTGTAGAGGCCGATCAGCCCCTCCTGGATCAGGTCGTCGTTGCCGCCGCCGACGAGAAAGTAGGCGCTGGCCTTGAGTCGCACGAACGGCGTGTAGCGCCGGATGAGCCCGTCGAGCGCCATGGAGCTGCCGTTGCGCGCCTTGAGAACGAGCTGTAGATCCTCAAGCTCCCGTTGAGCCTTTGCGGCTGTCTTGACTGCAGTGGCCGGTCTTGCGGACACGTTGAAACCCCCGTATTGAGCCATTCGACGAGCCGGCGGCTCGCCTCTCTCCAAAGAACCCTCACCCTTAAGTCGAGGTGAATCTAGCAGGGACCGTCCGAAAAGACAAGCCCGTGTTGCAATGGACCCGCGTGCAACGTCAATTGTCGCCGCGGCGCAGGCGCTCGAGCTTCGCGCGGGTCTCGTCGTCGAGCTTGTCGGCGAGCCCGCCCGGCGGCCGGCCGGGCAGCTCGGGCGGACGGAGGTCGCGGAAGAACGTCTGCGACGAGAGGTTCGCGACCTGGCGCCCCGCGGTGCCGAGAACGGTCGCGTCGGAGGAGACGAGCAGCACGCGCTCGCGCGAGCGGTTCTCGGCGGCGAGGCGCTCGAGCATCGTGTCGGCGTCCGGGGCGAACCTGACCGACAGCGACCCGATCTCGGCGTCCTCTCCGGCGCCGTCGAACACGACGACGCCGCGGACACCGCGTGTCGCGACGAAGCTCGCCAGCGTGTCGACGAGCTCGCGCCGGTCCCCGGAGGGCCCCGCATGGAGCAGGTTGTAGCCGTCGAAGAGATACAGGGTCGGATCGGCCATTACTGCACGGCGAGGCGCTGCCGCCGCCCCTCGTACAGCAGCACCGCCGCCGCCACGCTGACGTTGAGCGACTCGACCTGCCCGCCGAGCGGGATCGAGACGAGCGCGTCGCAGCTCCGGCGGACGAGCGGCCGCAGCCCTCTGCCCTCCGCCCCGAGCACGAGCGCGACGCCGCCCGTCAGGTCGGTGTCCCACATCGTCGTCTCGGCGTCCCCCGCGGCCCCGTACACCCACAGCGCGGGCCCCTTCACCTCGTCGAGGTAGCGGGCGAGATTGGTGACCACTGCGATCGGCAGGTGCTCGATCGCCCCCGCCGAGGCGCGCGCGACGGCCGGGGTCACCACTGCCGCGCCGTGTGCAGGGACGACGACTCCGGTCGCTCCGGCACCCTCCGCGCTGCGGCAGACCGCGCCGAGGTTCCTCGGGTCGGTGACCCGGTCGAGCACGACGAGCAGTGGGCTATCGGCCCCCGCGAGCTCGTAGGCGTCGGCGTAGCGATAGGTCTCGACGCGGGCGACCGCCCCCTGGTGGTCGCGCGTGCCGGCGAGCTCGCTCAGGTCGCGATCGGGCCTGACCTTCGGGCGCGCCTCTGCAAGCCAGGGCTCCGACGAGACCGCCCGCTCGGTCGCGAGCAGCTCGACGACCTCGCGGCGGCCGCGCAGCGCCTCGCGCACCGCCCGCCGCCCGTAGACGAGGTCGGTGCTCACCGCCGCCGCGCGAGCGTGTAGCCGCCGGCCTCGTCGCGCATCTGCCAGCCGGCCGCCTCGATCTCCGCGCGAAGCCGGTCGGCAAGCTCGAAGTCCCGTTCGGCGCGTGCCGCGACCCGGCGCTCGGCGAGCTCGCTGACCTCCGGCGGGGCATCGTCGCGGGCTCCGAGCGAGGCAAGCCCGAAGACCTCGAGCCCGCGTCGGAGCAGTTCGTGGTCGCGCCAGCCGTGCAGCAGCGCCAGCGCCTCGGGCGTGTTGAAGTCGTCGTCGAGAGCCGCGCTGAAGGCGCCCCAGTCGCCACCGCGCTCGTCCGGGCTGCGGAAGACGTTCCGGAACCCTTCGGCCTGGGCGGCGGCCTGCGCCATCGTCTCGTCCGAGAACTCGATCGGCTTGCGCCAGTGGCCACCCAGGAAGAAGACGAGCACCGTCTCGCGGCCCCACCGGTCGAGCACCTCCCGGATCGAGGCGATGTTGCCGAGCGACTTCGACATCTTGTCGCCGCCGAGCTGGAGAAGCCCGTTGTGGGCCCAGATGTGCGCGAACCCGTGACCGAGCGCGCGCGACTGGGCGACCTCGTTCTCGTGATGCGGGAAGACGAGGTCGAGGCCCCCGCCGTGGATCTCGAAGGTCGGGCCGAGCAGCTCCTCCGCCATCGCCGAGCACTCGATATGCCAGCCCGGCCGGCCCCGGCCCCAGGGGGAGGGCCACTGCGTGTCCTCGCCGAGCTTGCTCGCCTTCCAGAGCGCGAAGTCGCGCGGGTCCTCCTTGCGCGGGTTCGGCTCCTGCTCCTCGACCTGGTCGGGCCGCTGCCCCGACAGCCGCCCGTAGTCGGCGAAGCGGGCGACCCGGAAGTAGACGTCGCCGTCGACCGCGTAGGCGAAGCCTGCCTCGACGAGCTCCTCGATGAAGCGGACGATCCCCGGGATGTGCTCGGTGACCTTCGGCAGGTAGTCGGGCAGCCCGAGCCCGAGGTCGCCGGTGTCCTCGAGGTACCAGGCGGTCGCGCGCTCGGCCAGTTCCGCACTCGCGTTCGGCGCAGCATCGTAGATCTTGTCGTTGACGTCGGTGATGTTGTGGACGAGCGTGGCGTCGTAGCCGGTCGTGCGCAGCCACGAGCGCAGCCACATGCCGATCACGAACGGCCGTGCGTTGCCGATGTGGGCGCGCCCATACACGGTCGGCCCGCAGAAGTACATCCGCACCGGGCCCGGCGGCGCGGGCAGGTCGAGGAGCGAGCGGGAGTAGGTGTCATACAGCCGCATCGATCCTCCGCAAGGTCTCGTCCCGCGGCAGGGCCGCGATCACCGACCAGAGCTCCGGCCCGCTCTCGCGGCCGGTCAGCGCCTGCCGCACTGCCCGCAGGTGACCACCGACCGCCTTCAGCTCGCGGACGATCGCCTTCGCCCCGTCGTGGTCGAGCCCGTCGGGCGCCCCGGCGCGGAGCTCGCGGAAGCGCTCGAGCGTCTCCCGCTCGTCCGGCAGCGACGCCGACGGCGGCTCGAGGATCGTTTGCGCGAGCGCGCCCGCCTCGTTCAGGTCGTGGGCGCCGCGCAGCGCGGGGACGACCGCAGCGGGAACACCGAGGCGCGCGGCGAGCTCGTCGTCCGGCAGCTCGGCGAGGGCGTCGACCGCGAGCGAGTGGATGCGCGCGAGGTCGAGCTGCACGTCGTGCCTGGGGATGCCGAGCTCCTCGAGGTAGGCGCGCACCGCCTCGGGCGGGATCCCCTCCTCGCGCAGAGAGGCGATCGAGGCGCCCGCGGCGCGCTTGGAGAGCTTCTTGCCGTCGGGGCCGAGAACGAGCCCGAGATGAATGTACTCGGGCGGCTCGGCGCCGAGCTCGCGCGTGAGCCCGCGGTGGAGCTCCTCGTTCGGCCGGTGGTCGGAGCCCCGGATGACGTGCGTGATCCCGAAGTCGATGTCGTCGACGACGCTTGCGAGCTGGTAGGTCGCGGTGCCGTCGTCGCGGAGGAGCGTCACACCCTGGAAGCGCCGCGGGAGCTTTACGGCGACGTCGCGGTAGCGCTCCTGCCGGTCGCTCTGGCGCACCGGCCCCTCGTCCCAGTCGATCCCGAGCCAGCGAAGATCCGCGAGGATCGCCTCCTCGCCGCCCGGCACGTTGCGCACCGGATCGGTGTCGTCGATCCGCAGCAGCATCGTGCCGCCGAAGCTCCGGTTGGCGACCGCGCCGAGCGCGTTGCCGATGTGGAGCGAGCCGGTCGGGCTGGGGGCGAAACGGACCTTCATGCGTTGAGTCTAGGCGCCGGCCTTTCTGAGCCTGCGTCATTGCGCAGCAGAAGTGGCTCGGTCTCGATCGTCGCCGACACCCACTTCGGGACGCGGCCTTTTCGGACATGTCGAGCGAACAGTCCGCTGGACATGTCCCATCAAGACGCGTCTGCTCGAGAGGTGACCCGGGGACAGTCCCCTGGACATGCCCCCTCGAGACACGTCTGCTCGAGACGTGACCCGGGGACAGTCCCCTGGACATGCCCCATCGAGACACGTCTGCTCGAGAGGTGACCCGGGGACAGTCCCCTGGACATGTCCCTGCGGGACGTGACTTTGCGAGCGGGACGTGAGATGATCCCGGGCCTGCGCGCGGCCGGGACACTCGCACGAGAGGTTCGGCGACTTGCACTCCCTGCGGTCGTCGCTCTCGTCGCGGCCGCGATCGCGACCGGGTCGGCTGCGCCCGCGGGGGCGAGCAGCCCGAAGCCGGGCGGCGTCTACCGGGTCGCCTTCGAGCAGTCGTTCGGCTTCACGGACGGGTTCGACCCGACCGGTGAGTACTACACGTACTCGTGGGCGATCGAGTCGAACCTGATGATCCGGACGCTCGTCGGCTACGACCACGTCGCCGGCCCGGCGGGGAACGAGCTCGTCCCGGACATCGCGACGGCCGTCCCCCGCCCGACCGGCGGCGGCCTCACCTACACCTTCCACCTCAAGCAGGGAATCAGGTTCGGCCCGCCGGTGAACCGCGCCGTCACCTCCAAGGACGTCCTCTACGCGATGGAGCGGATCGCGAACCCGAAGGACGGCGCCGAGTACGGCTTCTACTACTCGCCGATCGTCGGCTTCGACCGCTTCGCCGCCGGCAAGGCGAAGACGATCGCCGGCATCGCAACGCCCTCGCCGAGCACGATCGTGTTCCACCTCACGAAACCGACCGGAGACTTCCCCTACCGGATGGCCATGCCGGCAACCGGCCCGATCCCCGTCGAGCTCGCGCGCTGCTTCGAGGGCCATCCGGGCAGGTACGGCCGCGATGTCGTCTCGACCGGGCCGTACATGATCGAGGGCGCAGACAGGGTCGACGACTCCTCGTGCACTGCCCTCAAGCCAATGAGCGGCTACGACGCCCTGTCGAAGCTGACGCTCGTCCGCAACCCGGCCTACGACCCGAAGACGGACTCCCCGGCCGCCCGCCAGAGCTTCCCGGACGAGTTCCAGTTCACGGTCGATCCGAACCCTGCGGACGTCATCGACCGCGTCGCCGCAGGCGACCTGGAGGACGAGAACGGCGCGAGCCTGCCGGCGCAGGCGCTGCAGGAGTATGCGACCAACCCTGCCAAGCGGCCGAACCTGCATCTCGACTCTGCCGACCTGACCCAGTACCTGACGATGAACCTGACCCAGCCTCCGTTCGACGACATCCACGTCCGCCGGGCGCTGAACTGGATCATCGACAAGGCCGCCCTGCGCCAGGCCTGGGGCGGCCCGAGCCTGGGCCGGATCGCCAATCACATCGTGCCCGACTCGATCTTCGGCATGGAGCTTGCCGACTACGACCCGTACAAGACGCCGGGCTCCCACGGGAGCCTCGCGAAGGCTAAGGCCGCGATGCGGGGCTCGAAGTACGACACGAACCACGACGGCATGTGCGGAGCGCCGGCCTGTCGCGGCGTACTGCTCCTCGACGACAGCCAGTCGACCTACCAGAAGATGCTCCCGGTCGTCGAGGCCGACGCGAAGGAGATCGGGATCACCTTCCACGCCGTCACGGTCGCCGGGGCGTATCCCACCGTCCAGACCACCGCGAAGAACATCCCGATCGCCATCTTCACCGGGTGGGGCAAGGACTACGCCGACCCGTTGACGTTCTTCTCGCCGCTCTTCAACGGGCGGACGATCATCCCGACCGGCAACGTCAACTACTCGCTCGTCGGCCTCGAGCCCTCCCAGGCGAAGGCGCTCGGCCTCACCGGAGATACCGCGGACATCCCGAACGTCGACAGCGCGCTCGACCGCTGCGCTGCGCTCGCGGGGCAGCCGCGGCGCAGCTGCTACGAGAAGCTCGACGAGAGCTTGATGACGAACGTCGTGCCCTGGGTTCCCTTCCTCCAGCTCAACGCGGCGCACATCACGGGCCCGAAGGTCACACAGTGGCAGTTCGACCAGTTCAGCAGCTCGACCGCCTACGCACACGTCGCCGTGAGCTGAGCCTCCGCGCGCGTCTCTAGGCTGGGACCGTGCAGCAGCTGCTCCTGGCCTGGTACGGGCGGAACCGACGCGATCTCCCGTGGCGGGCCACCCGCGATCCTTACGCGATCCTCGTCTCCGAGGTGATGCTGCAGCAGACGCAGGTCGACCGCGTCATCCCGCGCTGGCAGCGCTGGCTCGAGCGCTGGCCGACCGTCGAGGCGCTCGCGGCGGCCTCGCCGGCCGAGGTCATCGTCGAGTGGCAGGGGCTCGGCTACAACCGCCGCGCGGTGAGCCTGTTCCGGGCCGCCCAGGCGGTGGCCGGCAAGGGATGGCCGGACGACCTCACGGATCTTCCCGGCGTCGGGCCCGTACACGGCGGCCGCGGTCGGGAACTTCGCCTTCGGCCGCGACGTCCTGCCCGTCGACACGAATGTCCGCAGAGTGCAGGAGCGCACCGGAGAGGCGTTCGACGCAAGCTGTGCGCAGGCGCTGTTCGACCTGGGCGCGACGATCTGCCTCGCCCGCATCCCGCGCTGCGGTGTGTGCCCCCTCGCGGGCACCTGCCCGTCGCGCGGCCGCCGCTACGAGCCGCTGCGGCGGCAGTCGCGCTTCGAGGGCTCGTTTCGCCAGCGTCGCGCGGTCGCGCTGCGAGCGGTGGCCGCGGGCGCCGGCAGCGACGACGACGAGGCGCTCGCGTCGCTCGCCCGCGACGGCCTGGTCACGCTCGGCGGCAACGGTCCGGCGTCGCTCCCTGCCTGAACGCGGGCGGCTCAGAGCCGGTGGAGCAGCCAGACGTTCGGCTCCGCATGCCGCCCGACGCCGCCGGCGACGTGGAGCGGCGCGAGCATCCCGGGCGCGACGTACTCGCCCGTGCCCGGAAGCTCGAGCCCCGTCCAGGCCTCCCACTCGGAGACCGGGGCCTCCAGCACGAGCGACTCCGGCGCCGCCGCGGCGATCTCGCCGCCCGCGCGCTCGTGGAGGCGGATCCACGGGTCGAAGTGCGACCCGTCGGGCCGGCGCCACTCGATGTACTCCTCGATCGGGATCAGCGGATAGCGATCCTTCAGCGTCGGCCGCACGGGTGCGAGGACGGAGCCGAGCCCCTCGGCGCGGGCGGCCTGGCGGGAAAGGTCGAGCATGCGCCGCCCGAGGCCCTCGCCCTGCCGGCCGGGGTCGACGCTGATCACGACCATGCAGAGCGCGGTCGGAGGGAGCTCGGTCGTCATCCCGAGCTCGAACGCCGCCTCCCAGCCTGCCGGGAGCCCCGCGACCGTGCCGTCCCACGGGATCGCGAGGGCGTGGGCCTCGGCGACGACCTCGTCGCCGTCGAGCAGCGCCTGCTGGAAAGCCGGGAAGTCGGTGTACAGCCGGTCCCAGTAGCGGCCCATCGGGTTGTGGAGGATGAACTCCGGGAACACCTGCGGCGCGAGCGCGCGCCGCTCGACGAGATCGGGCCGGTCGGCGTAGCGGACGACGTTCAAGGGCGCTCGAGCAGCGCCACGGCGTGCGCCGCAAGTCCCTCCCCGCGCCCCGGGAACCCGAGCCGGTCGGTTGTCGTCGCCCTGACGTTGACCTCGCCTTCTCCGATCGCGGCGGCGAGACGCCGGCGCATCTCGTCGCGATGCCGGGCGATCCGCGGCTCCTCGCCGACGAGCACGCAGTCGGCGTTGACGAGGCGCCAGCCGGAAGCCTTCACCTGGGCGTAGGCCTCGCCGAGCATCGTGAGCGACGAGATGCCCCGGAGCTGCTCGTCTCCCGACGGAAACAGGCCGCCGATGTCGCCGAGACCCGCCGCCCCGAGCACGGCGTCGATCAGCGCGTGGGCGATCACGTCCCCGTCGGAGTGGCCGGCGAGCCCGCGCGGATGCTCCAGCTCGACTCCGCCGAGGACGAGCGGCACGCCGTCGGCGAGCGCGTGGGCGTCGTACCCCATCCCGATACGCAGGTCTGCCACTAGACGCCCACCATCCCGGGAGGCTACTCCTCGGCTGCCAGCAAGGCCTCGACCCGCCGCAGATCGGCCGCGGTCGTCACCTTCAGCAGCCGCTCGTCGCCGGGCACGACCTTCACCCGGCCGCCGGCGGCCTCGACGAGCGAGGCGCAGTCGGATCCCTCGCCCGCCGCCGCCGAGCGCAGCACCGCCGCCACGAACGCCTGCGGCGTCTGCACCGCGACGAGCTCCTCGCGGGCCGGCGTCTCGACGACGAGGCCGCCCCGGACCCGCTTCACGGTGTCGGCGACCGGCAGCCCGGGAACCGCTCCATCGAAGCCCTCGCCGAGCGCCTCGAGCAGCCGGGGCACGACCTCCGCCGGCAGGAGGGGCCGTGCCGCGTCGTGGACGAGCACGACGGCCGCTTCATCCGGCACCTCGGCGAGGCCGATCCGCACCGACGCGGAGCGGCTCGTCCCGCCGGCGACACAGGCGGCGACCTTCGAGGCGCCGATCTCCTCGGCTAGCAGGATCGAAGGCTCCTCCCACTCGGGAGGAGCCACGATCACGATTCCATCGATCCAGTCGCTCTGATCGAGCCGTCGCAGGGACTCCGCAAGCAGGGGAAGATCGCCGAGGCGCGCAAACGCCTTCGGACGCTCGTCCCCGAGCCGCTCTCCCCGCCCTGCGGCGACGAGCACGGCCCAGACCGACATCTATGCGGCGGCTGGCGTCTTCGGCTTCGGAGCCGCCCGCCGGGCCGGCGCACGCTTGGCCGCGGACCCCGTGTCCGGATCGGTCAGCACGCCTTCGAGCCAGTCGAACGCGTCATCCTCCGACAGGTTCTTCGCGTACATGAGCTCGGAGGCGAGGATCTTCTTCGCCTTCACGTACATCTGCTTCTCTCCGGTCGAGAGACCCTTCTCGCCGTCGCGCAGCGAGAGGTTCCGCACAACCTCGGCAAGCTCGAAGATGTCGCCTGTCTTCATCTTGTCGCGATTGTGCTTGAAGCGCCGGTTCCAGTTCTTCGGCATCTCCGTGCCGCCGCTCGTCAGATACTTGACGACCTTCTTCACGGCCTCCTCGTCGATCACCTTCCGCAACCCGACCCGCTCGGCGTTGTCCGCCGGTACGTTGACCGTCATATCGTTGTGCAGGATCTTGATCGTGAGGTATTCGCGGGTCTCTCCGAGGATCTCCCGACGTTCACGTTTCACGATGGTGCCCGCCCCGTGGTGTGGGTACACCACCTTGTCGCCGACCTTGTACAAGCTGACTCCCTCTCCCGTGTCGTGAAAACGCCGGCACTCATGAGACTGCCGGCGAAGACAGAGAAGTCTACCAAAAATCCGCCTAAAAGCATCGTTTTTGCAGGGTTTTTGGAAAATCCCTGCTCAGACCGACTTCTGGACGAGCGCGACGGCGAGCGCCTGCCTGAGCGAGTCGGCCTCGAGCCCTGCGCCCCCGCTCCCGGCCGGGGCGAGCACCAGGGCAATGCCGAGCTTGCGGCACTCCTCCAGACGTCTCGCAGCCTGGGTGGCCGCGCGCAGCCGGCCGGTTAGCCCGATCTCGCCGAACGCCGCCAGCCCTTCCCGCACCGCGACGCCGCGCGCGGCCGAGGCGATGGCGAGCGCGATCCCGAGGTCGGCGCCCGGCTCGTCGATCCGGAGGCCGCCGGCGACGTTGACGAACACGTCGGCGCTGCCGAGCGGCAGCCCGGCGTGGCGCGCGAGGACGGCAACGATCATCGCGAGGCGCTTGGGGTCGACGCCGGTGCCGACGCGCCGCGGCATCGCGAGGTCGGTCGGAGCGACGAGCGACTGGATCTCGATCAGGAGCGGCCGGGTCCCCTCGAGCACGCACGTGACCGCGGCGCCGATCTCGCCCGGCTCGGTGCGGCCGAAGAGCGCGGAGGGCTCGGGCACGCCGACGAGCCCGGCACCGGTCATCTCGAACACCGCGAGCTCGTTCGTCGAGCCGAAGCGGTTCTTCGTCGCGCGCAGGACCCGGTGAGCGTTGTAGCGGTCGCCCTCGAACTGAAGCACGCAGTCGACGAGATGCTCGAGCACCCGCGGCCCGGCGACCGATCCGTCCTTGGTCACGTGCCCGACGAGGAACGTCGCCACCCCGGCCTCCTTCGCCACGCGCAGGATCCGCGACGCGGCCTCGCGCACCTGTGAGACCGACCCCGGAGCCGACCCGATCTCGGACGAGTACAGCGTCTGCACCGAGTCGATGACGCAGACGCCCGGCCGCTCGCGCTCGAGGGTCGCGCAGACGACGTCGAGCTCGGTCTCGGCCAGGATCTCGACCGCCTCGCAGCCGCCGAGGCGCGAGGCGCGCAGCTTCACCTGGGCCACCGACTCCTCCCCGGTCACGAGCAGGGCGCGGCGATCGCGGGAGATCGCGCCGAGCGCCGAGAGGAGAAGCGTCGACTTGCCCACCCCGGGCTCGCCGCCGACGAGGACGAGCGAAGCCGGCACGAGGCCGCCGCCGAGCACCAGGTCGAGCTCGTCGAAGCCCGTCGGGATCCGCTCGCTCTCCTCGGCATCGATCTCGACGAGCCGCAGGAGCGGGCGCGGAGGCGCGGCGGCGGCAGGCCGCGGCGCCACGCGCCGGCACCGCCTCCTGGAGCATCGTCCCGAACGCGCCGCAGCCCGGGCAGCGGCCGAGCCACCGCCCCGAGACCGTGCCGCACTCGGTGCACGAGTGCTGGATCGCCGCTGCCTTCGCCATGGGCCGCTTACTGTACGCCCGCCCCCCGACGGCGGCTGTGCCGGATTCGTGCCGGGATCGTGCGCTACCGTCCGGTCAAGACAGCTTCCCGAACGCGCGTGAGGTGCGAGCCTCAGTTCTGCGATGCTCAGCTCTGCGATGCTCAGCTCTGCGATGCTCAGCCCTGCGTTACTCAGGGAGCGCCCGACCGGGAGGATCGATAGCAGATGAAGGGTCTCGTATGGCTGGCCGCCACCTCGACCGCGCTGTCGCTCGCCGCCGCGGCCACAGCCGCCTCGCCGGCCTCGGCCAAGTGCCCCGCCGTCTCGCTCGTGAGCTCCACGCTCGGCCAGTCGCTCAAGGCCCCGACGTCGACCGTCACCGCCTACGGCAAGACCTGCACCTACCAGGGCAGCGGCATCAACTCGGCCAGGATCGAGTTCCAGGCGGACACGGCCTCGACCTTCGCGACGAGCGAGAAGGCTGTCGCGGCCCTGCAGAAGATCGTCAAGGTCACGGGCCTCGGACAGGCGGCATGGACGACTGCCTCCGGCGGTGACCTGCAGGTCTACTCGAACGGGGAGACGACGAAGATCCTCTCGCCGCTCGTGAGCGCGGCGAAGCTCGAGGCGCTCGCGCACAAGATCCTCTAGCCAAGCACTCGTATGCTCAACTGGAGGTATGAGAGAGGTGGAATCGGACTTCGGCCGCCGTGTCGTGATCAGCGGCGCCGGCATCGTCTCGTCCGTCGGGAGCGGGCGCGAGGCCTTCTGGGACGGCCTCGACCGCGGCACGAGCGGAGCCGGTCGGCTCGAGCTCGACGGCGTCGGCGAGATAACGGCCTGCGCGATCGGGGATCTCGATGACGACGGTATCCCGCGGCGCGAGGCGAAGCGGATGGACCGGGCCGGCCTCCTTGCGGTCCTCGCCGCGTCTCAGGCGCTCGAGGACGCAGGGTCGCCTTCGATCGATCCGGGGCGTATCGGCGCCGTGGTCGCGAACGTCCACGGCGGAGCCGACACGCTCCATCGCTCGTACGCCGAGTTCTTCCGGCGCGGCGCCGACCGAGTGAGCCCGTTCACGATCCCGTTGGGGCTCACCAACTCGCCGGTGGCGGCGGTCGCGCGCATCCATGGCCTGCGTGGACCGTCGTCCACCGTCGCCACGGCCTGCGCGGCCGGCACGGACGCAATCGGGCTTGCGGCTTCACTGATCCGGTCAGGCCGTGCCGATGCCATGCTGGCCGGCGGCGCGGAGGCGCCGGTGTCGCCCTTCATCGTTGCCGCCTACATGCAGCTCGGTGCACTGTCGACGAGCGCACGACCTCCCGAGGAGGCATCACGGCCGTTCGATCTCGCCCGGGACGGCTTCGTCATCGGCGAGGGCGCCGGGATCCTGTTCCTCGAGGAGCGAACCCGTGCGCTCGAGCGAGGTGCACGGATCCTCGCCGAGGTCGTCGGTTATGCGAGCAACTGCGACGCGGGACACCTCACCCAGCCCGACCCGACCGGGGAAGGCCCGGCCGTCGCGATCAGGTTGGCGATGGCCGAGGCGCGCGTCGACCCCGCAAGCGTCGGCTATGTCAACGCGCACGCGACGTCGACCCCGCTCGGCGACCTCGCCGAAGCACGCGCGATCATCGCCGCGGGCCTGGGCCGCGCCGCCGTCTCGTCGACCAAGTCTCTCCACGGTCACACGCTCGGCGCCGCCGGGGGCCTCGAGGCGGTCGCCGCGCTGATGCCACTCGTCCGCGATCGATTGCCGCCGAGCTGGAACCTCGACAATCCCGACGCCGAGCCCGCTCTCGACCATGTTGGGCCTCCACGCACGGCAGCGGTCGACGTGGCCGTGTCGAACTCCTTCGGATTCGGGGGTCACAACGCGGTGCTCGTGCTCGCGCGCACATGAGGCTCGAACGGGCTACGAGCCGTCGATGCCGGGCGCCTCTGCGTACTCCTCGTCGGTGACGTGATCGCCCCACGTGACGACATTGCCTTCGTTGTCGGCCTGCTGCATGGCGAGATGAGTCATGAACCGCGTGGGGGCGGCACCGTGCCAGTGGTCTTCGCCCGGCTCGAAGAAGACTCGGTCGCCGGGCCGGACGACCTCGATCGAGCCGCCGCGACTCTGACAGAGGCCGATGCCCTCGGTCACCCAGATCGTCTGGCCGTTCGGGTGGGTGTGCCAGGTGGTGCGGGCGCCCGGCGTGAAGTGGACGCTGGCCGCGGCGATTCGCGAGCCGCTCGACGGCGCGGCGACCGTGTCGATGTACACCTCGCCCGTGAACCACTCACCCGGCCCACGACCGGTCTCGTTGCTGTTTCTCGTGATCTGCATCTCGGCCTCCGGTTGTCTCGTCAGGATGGCGCCGTCGGATCGCCGGCTCACCGCCGGCGAGTATGCCGGGGAGGTGCTGCCGATGATCATTTTGCCCCGATTCGCCCTATCGTTAGAGCATGACGGGTTGGGTGAATGGCCAGGTGGTTCCGGTTCGCTGATAAGCCGGCTGACGTGTTCCGGGACTCACCCGACGGTGCGAGCGTGGACATCGTCTGGTCTTGGCGCGTCGGGCGGCTTGGTGCGGGCCAGCGGCAGGTGAAGGTGGAGGTGGCCGGCGGCTGCCTGCACTCGCGCGACCTGCCACAGGAGTCGCAGGAGGCCATTCGCACGCTGGGCGCCAGCGCCGTCGATGCGTTTCAGGACGAGGACGAACCGCCTCACCGCCTGGTCGTGTCGTCGCTCGGCGTTCGTCCGCGAACAGAGCCCTGACCCGGCCCCCTACTCGCGGCTCGAGCGCGCAGCACGGCGGGGATCGCGGCCCGTCGCGCATCTACAGTTCAACGACAACGAGCACAAGGGGGCTCAGTTGCGTTGCCGGGATTGCGGTCGCAGGTTCGCGGTCCCGCGCTCGCACGAGCGGATCGAGTCGAGAGGGGCGAGTTCATGGAGAAGAGACTGGTCACGCGCTACGCGACGAGGTCCGCCGAGGCTGCGGACGAGAACCAGCGGCGGATCGAAGGCGTCTTCGACGAGCTGGCAGCAACCAGCCCGGGCAACGTGAGCTACATCGTGCTTCGGCTGGCCGACGACTCGTTCGTGCACGTGTCGTTCCACAACCACACCGACGACGAGGTCAACCCGATCGCCTCGACGGAGGCGTTCGCCCACTTCCAGGACGGCCATGCCGACCGCCGGGAAGGCGGCGTCGACCAGCAGACCGCGAGCCTGGTCGGCGCCTACATCACGACGATCGGCTGACGAGGCCGGGGTCGCCCTGCTCGTGACGAGCGCCGCCCGCGCCGTCGTCTAGCCTCAGGGTGATGGCCCGCACGAAGCTCCAGAGCCGCCAGGACGTGCTCGAGCAGATCCGCGCCCTCTCCGACCCGCTGCGGACCGCCCTTGCGATGCTGCCCGCCGAGGAGCACGATCCGGCCGTGATCGAGGCCGTCTGGCAGGGCGAAGGCCTCGGCATGCTCCTCTGGGCGCTCGGCCTCGTGGAGCTCGAGCCGTTCGACCGCCCGTTCGACCCGGAATGGCTGCTCGCGACGCCCACGGCCCACGGCACGCTGCGGGCCAGGGCCGAGGTCGAGCATGCCCGCGAGACCACCCGGCTCTGGCACTGGCGCGCCCGTACCGATGCCCTCCGCGCCGACGAGGAGGTCGAGCTGCCGCAGGACTGGAGCTCCTTCGAGCAGCTGATCGCGGTGGCGGCGATGCGGGGCTACGAGCGCGGCCTGCTGCCCTCGCCGCTGCGAGGCGACTTCCCCGTCTTCGGCACCGGCTACCGGGAGCTCACACCCGCGCAGCGGGTCGAGCTCGCCTCGATCGCCTACGAACGCCACCGCGCCATCAACTGGCTCTGCCGCGAGGGCCGGACGTGGGCCGAGACCGCGACCGCCACCTGAGCCGGCCGCGGTAAAGCTTGTGTAAGACCTCGCCGGGGCGTCTCCGGGACGGCGCGAGGCGCCGGCCGGCGGCGCC
Source organism: uncultured Actinomycetota bacterium (assembly GCA_963743675.1). Lineage (GTDB taxonomy): Bacteria > Actinomycetota > Thermoleophilia > Gaiellales > Gaiellaceae > PALSA-600. The sequence continues at coordinate 656,540 of CAVURE010000015.1, read as the reverse complement.
ATCATGTGTGACATGCGGCGGCTGACCGTGCTCGTCCTCCTCGGGGTCGCCCTGCCGGCCGGCGCAGCCGCGGCCGCCACGCCGCCGATCCTCTACGACCGGGGGAACGAATGCCCGGCTCACGTGACGTGCACCGGCAAGCCGCTCTACAACGTGAGGATCCGCCGCATCGTCAAGGTGGGGTTCCCGTCGATCCCGCTCCCGACCGGGGCCTTCAGCGACTCACAGCCGGCGTGGTCGCCGGATCACAAGCGGATCGCCTTCGTCCGCGAATCGCGCAACGGGCTCTCGTACACGATCTGGGTCATGAACGCGAACGGGACCGGGCAGAAGCAGATCACGAAGGGCAACCGGGGCGACGCGAGCCCCGACTGGTCGCCCGACGGCAAGCGCATCGTCTTCCGCGGTAACTCACCGGACCGGCGCACATTCGACCTCTACTCGGTCGGCGCCGGCGGCACCGGCCTCGTCGACATCACGCGGAACCCGGACAACGTCGGCGCTCTCAGCCCCGACTGGTCGCCGAACGGCAAGCTGATCGTCTTCCGGCGTACGAGGGCGGGCTCCGGGATCGGCACCGGTATCTACACGACGAGGCCGGACGGCACCGGCCTGAAACGGCTCAGGATCGGCGGCCTCGACCCGGCGTGGTCGCCGACCGGAGGCAAGGTGGCCTTCACGCTTCCCGACCCGCGCTCGGGCGGCCAGATTCAGATCTTCCTGATGAACGCCAACGGCAGCGGCTCGACCAGGCTGACCAGAGGGGCCGAGACCGTCTCGCCGGCGTGGTCGCCGGGCGGGGCGCAGATCGTCTGTGTGCGCGGCAACCAGATCACCGTGATCACCGTGAAGACGGGCGCGATCAAGCAGTTGACGCGCCCGCTGACCGGCCTCGCGTTCGTCGCCGACCCGGCCTGGTAGGCAGCTGCCGGCCGCCGGTCCCCCGGCGGCCGTAGCTGAAGGACTTCTAGTCCGAGGAGTCGTCCGACGACGAGTCGTCGGCGGCGGACTCTGCCGGCCCGGCGCCGACCGCCGCAGGCTCGGGCGTGTCGACGGGCGGGATGACCTCGATGTCGACCTCTTCCTCGTTGCGGCGCTTGACGACGATCGTCGAGCCGGGCGCGAGGCTGCGGCCGAGGACGAAGTCGGCGAGCGGGTCCTCGATCAGGCGCTGGATCGCGCGGCGCAGCGGCCGGGCGCCCATCGCCGGGTCGTAGCCCTTCTCGACGAGCATCTCCTTGGCCTCGGGCGAGAGCTCGATCGTCACCTCGTGCTCGGCCATCTGCACGCGCAGGCGGTTGAGCATCAGGTCGACGATCTGAAGGATCTCCTCCTTCGACAGCTTCGGGAAGACGATGATCTCGTCGATCCGGTTCAGGAGCTCGGGCCGGAACGCCTTCTTCAGGTCGCCCATGACGCGCCCCTTCATGTCCTCGTAGGACAGTCCCTGCTCGTCCGAGAGGTTGAACCCGAGCGCCTGGTTCTTCGAGATCGACGTCGAGCCGATGTTCGAGGTCATGATCACGATCACGTTCCGGAAGTCGACCTTGCGGCCCTGGGAGTCGGTCAGCTTCCCGTCCTCGAGGATCTGGAGCAGGATGTTGAAGACGTCCGGGTGGGCCTTCTCGATCTCGTCGAACAGGACGACCGAGTACGGCTTGCGGCGCACCGACTCGGTGAGCTGGCCGCCCTCGTCGTAGCCGATGTATCCGGGCGGCGAGCCGACGAGCCGCGAGACCGCGTGCTTCTCCATGTACTCGGACATGTCGATCTGGATCATCGCCTCCTCGTCGCCGAAGAGGAACTCGGCGAGCGTGCGGGCCAGTTCGGTCTTGCCGACCCCCGAGGGGCCGAGGAAGATGAACGAGCCCGTCGGGCGCTTCGGATCCTTGATCCCGGCGCGCGCGCGGCGGATCGCCTTGGAGACGGCGACGATGGCGGCGTCCTGGCCGATGACCCGCTTGTGGAGCTCCTCCTCCATGCGGATGAGCTTCTGCGACTCCGCCTCGGTGAGCTTGAACACCGGGATGCCGGTCCACATCGAGACGATGTCGGCGATCTCGTCCTCGCCGATCTGCGGCTGCTCGGCCGGCTCCTGGTTGCGCCACTCCTCCTCGAGCTCGCGCTTCTTCTGCGTGAGCTTGCGCTCCTTGTCGCGCAGCGAGGCCGCCTTCTCGAACTCCTGGTTCTCGATCGCGTCCTCCTTGTCCTTGCGGACGCGCTCGATCTCGTCCTCGAGCTCGCGGTAGCGCGGCGGCGCGGTCATCGTCTTGATCCGCATCCGGGACGCGGCCTCGTCGATCAGGTCGATCGCCTTGTCGGGAAGCTGCCGGTCCTGGATGTAGCGGTCGGCGAGCGTCGCCGCCGCGATGAGCGCGTCGTCGCTGATCTTGCAGCGATGGTGCGCCTCGTAGCGGTCGCGCAGACCGCGCAGGATCTGGACGGTGTCCTCGGTCGAGGGCTCCTCGACGCGGATCTGCTGGAAGCGCCGCTCGAGTGCCGCATCGCGCTCGAGGTACTTGCGGTACTCATCGAGCGTCGTCGCACCGATCGTCTGCAGCTCGCCGCGGGCCAGCGCCGGCTTGAGGATCGAGGCCGCATCGATGGCGCCCTCGGCTGCGCCCGCGCCGACGAGATTGTGCAGCTCGTCGATGAACAGGATGATGTCACCGCGCTGGGTGATCTCCTTCATCACCTTCTTCAGACGCTCCTCGAACTCGCCGCGGTACTTCGAGCCCGCCACCAGCGCCGCCAGGTCGAGCGTGTAGATCTGCTTGTTCTTGAGGATGTCCGGAACCTGGTTCGAGCTGATGCGCGCGGCCAGGCCTTCGACGACGGCGGTCTTGCCGACGCCGGGCTCGCCGATCAGAACCGGGTTGTTCTTCGTGCGGCGCGAGAGGATCTGCATCACGCGCTCGATCTCGGTCTGCCTTCCGACCACCGGGTCGAGCTTCCCCTCCGCAGCCAGCTTCGTCAGGTTGCGGCCGAACTGGTCGAGGAGCTTCGAGCTCTTCGACTTCTCGCCCGCGGGGCCACCCTGAGCCTGCCCACGGCGGCCCGGGCCGGACAGCATCCGGATGATCTCGTTGCGGATCTTCTCGGCGTCGGCATCGAAGTCGAGCAGGATCCGGGCCGCGACGCCCTCGTTCTCGCGCACGAGCCCGAGCAGGATGTGCTCCGTGCCGATGTAGTTGTGGCCGAGGGACAGTGCTTCGCGAAGCGCGAGCTCGAGCACCTTCTTGGCGCGCGGGGTGAACGGGATCTGTCCGCTCGTGACCTCGTCGCCCTGGCCGACGATGCGGGCCACCTGGGCGCGCACCTCTTCCACCGTGATGTCGAGCGACTCGAGTACGCGCGCGGCGAGGCCCTCCTCCTCGCGCAGCAGCCCGAGCAGGATGTGCTCCGTCCCGATGTAGTTGTGCTTCAACGCCCTGGCTTCGTCCTGGGCGAGAACAACGACCTGGCGAGCTCGCTCTGTGAATCTTTCGAACACCTCGACCTCTCTGCCGCCTCAGGCGGCGCCGCCGATTGCTCTGATTAGAGGCAGACCATGGTAGCCGTGGGTGTGGCTGTCCGGTCGAGCGCCTACCCCACGATCTCCTTGCGTGTGCATCCCACCATCTCTCACACAACCATGATCGGCCGCCCACCGACTTTTACTGAGCCTACCGTCAGCGGAGGGGGTGGCGTCAGGGCAGCTCACGCAGGGCCGGGAACAGGACGACGTCCCGGATCGAGTCCTTGCCGAGCAGGATCATCGCCAGCCGGTCGAGCCCCATCCCCAGCCCGCCGGTCGGCGGCATCCCGTACGAGAGCGCCTCGACGTAGTCGGGATCGCCCGGCTCGGCCTCCACGTTCCCGCCCGCGCCCTCGGCGGCCTGCATCGCGAACCGGGCCGCCTGCTCCTCGGAATCGTTGATCTCGGTGAACGCGTTGCCGAGCTCCATCCCGCCGGCGTAGTACTCGAACCGCTCCACGATCCCCTCCTCGTCCGAGGGCCTGGCGAAGGGGGAGAGCTCGACGGGGTAGTCGTACAGGATCGTCGGGTCGATCAGGCCCGGCTCGACGAAATGCGAGAGGGCGTGGTCGATGAGCTGCGCCCAGGTGCGGTCGTGGGTCGTGTCGACGCCGCGGTCCTGCAGCCGCGCACGAAGCTCCGCCTCGTCCCGCGTCCAGAGGTCGTGCTCGGCGAGCGCGTCCGTGAGCTTGAGCCGGCGCCAGCCGGCCAGGTCGATCTCGTGCCCCCGGAACGTGACCTTCGTCGTGCCGAGGGTCTCGTCGGCGACGCGCGCGACGAGGTGTTCCATCCGGTCCATCGTGTCGCGGTAGTCGGCAAAGGCCTCGTACCACTCGAGCATCGTGAACTCGGGGTTGTGCTTGTACGAGACGCCCTCGTTGCGGAAGTCCTTGCCGATCTCGTAGACGCGCTCGAGCCCGCCGACGATCAGCCGCTTGAGGTAGAGCTCGGTCGCGATCCGCAGGTAGAGCGTCTGGTCGAGCTCGTTGTGGTGGGTCGAGAACGGCCGGGCGAAGGCGCCGCCGTACCTCGGCTGCAGGATCGGGGTCTCGACCTCCACGAAGCCGTCCTCGTCGAGCGTGCGCCGGATCGAGGCGACCATGCGCGCCCGAAGCATGAAGTCCGCGCGAGTCTCCTCGTTCATCAGCAGGTCGAGGTACCGGCGCCGGTAGCGCTGCTCGACATCGGTCAGGCCGTGGAAGGTGTCGGGGAGCGGCGCCCTGATCTTCGCGAGCACCTCGAGGCTGTCGGCGGCCAGGGACGGCTCGCCGCGCCTGGACTTGGCCGGCCTACCCGTGACGCCGACGATGTCGCCGAGGTGGACGTCGACCTCGCCCGTCCGCTCGACCGGGCAGAGGAGCTGGATCCGCCCCGAGCGGTCGACGAGATCGAGAAAGGTGAGCTTGCCCATGTCACGGCGGGCGAGGACGCGGCCCGCGAGACGCCGCTCGGCGGCAGCCTCGGCGCCGGCCTCGAGGCTCTCGGCCTCGGCGCGGACGGCGGCGATCTCGTCCCGGTCGGGAAAGCGCTTCGGCAGCGAGGTCATCGGGGCAGCCTAGTCGGGCTTCCGCCGCATCATCCAGGCGCGGGGACCGCCGTCGGGGGTCTGGCCCTCGGTCACGACCTCGAAGCCATGGCCCCGGTAGAAGCCGAGGTTCGCCTCGCTGTTCGTCAGGAGCGCGCACGAGACGCGCTCGCGGGTCGAGGCCTCGAGGCCGGGCTGCATCAGCGCGCTCCCGATCCCGGTCCGCCGGCTCGCCGGGTCGACGCCGATCCCGGCCAGGTACCAGTGCGGCTCGGGCACGGCGGCGGCCCGCATCGCCTCGACCGCGCGGCCGTAGGCAAGGAAGCGCGAGGTCGCCTCGCGGACGCGCAGTGGCGTCGCGACGAGCGCCCGGAGCATCGGCCCGACGTGGATCTGCGGCCGGCCGGGCGGCAGCCAGCGGGCGCAGCCTTCGACCTTCCCGGCGGTGACCCACACCTGCGCCTCGGTCACCTCGAAGTTCACCCGGAAGAGCCACGGCAGGAGCGCCGCCCGCCGACCCTCGTTCGGCAGCACCCACTTCCAGGCCGGATCGTGCTGAAACGCCCGCGCCAGCATCTCGCTCGCCGCCTCGACCTGGTCGTTCCCCATCCGGACGATCTCCACGGCACGACCCTAACGTCCGAGCCTCCCGGAGCCACGTCCAGGGGACAGTCACCGAAACGGAAGTGTGACGGAAGAGGCCGGAAGCACCCGCTTTGCAGCGAGTTCTCGGGCTCGTTCGGTGCCAGGCACCGGTGTCGGGGCACCGTCAGGGACGGCCGGGGGGGTGATGTGCGCCTGGTCGGCGAGCGTGGGCTTCGCCCGCGCTCGCGCACTCACCGTTCCGCAGACACCGGCGCGCGGAAGCACGGGACGTCCATGCGGGCGCTCAATCGATCAAGGCGGCCTAGGCCGCCTTGATCTCCAGGATCTTGAACTTGAGCGCACCTCGGGGGGCGGCCACCTCGACGGTGTCGCCCTTCTTGCAGCCCATGATCGCCTTGCCCACCGGCGACTCGTTGGAGAGCTTGTTCTCGGCCGGGTTCGCCTCGGCGGAGCCGACGATGTGGTACTCGACCGTCTTGTTCGCCGCGATGTCGCGAAGGCGGACGGTCGAGCCGACAGAGACGCTGTCCTTCGAGATCTCCTTCTTGGTGATGATGCGGGCCGACAGCAGCCGTTCCTCGAGCTGGGCGATCCGATGCTCGACCATCGCCTGCTCGTTCTTGGCGTCGTCGTACTCGGCGTTCTCGGTGATATCGCCGAACTCGCGGGCCACACGGATGCGCTCCGCGACCTCGCGGCGCTTGTCGGTCTGGAGATATTCGATCTCCTGCCGGAGCTTTTCGTAGCCCTGCTGGGTGAGTATGACTTCCTTCAAAGCAACCTCCTGAAAGCTTCGAACGCGCGTCGTCTGAGGCGCGTGAAGCGGGCGCCCATAGTAGCCGTCGTTCGTTGCGCTCGCAAGCCCACCGCTACCATCGACGGACGATGCGAGTCGATCTGCACGAACACTGGCGCCTCGGGGGGGTGAGATCCCGGGCCGCCTCGTTCTCGCGCCGATGGCGGGCGTCAGCGTGCAGGCGTTCCGGCGTCAGGGCCGCCGCTACGGGGCGGGGCTCGTCTGCTCGGAGATGGTCTCCGTCGCCGGCATCCAGCACCGCAACGAGCGTACGCTCGGCTACCTCCGCGTCGCCTCCGACGAGCACCCGCTGGCGATCCAGATCTTCGGCTCCGACCCGGCCGCGATGGCCGAGGCGGCGCAGATGGTCGAGGCGGCGGGCGCCGACATCGTCGACATCAACTTCGGCTGCCCGGTCCGTAAGGTGACGAAGACCGGCGCGGGCGCTTCGCTCCTCGACGACCCCGATCACGCGGCACGGATCGTCGAGGCGGTCGCCGGCGCGACCGCGCTGCCCGTCTCGGTGAAGATGCGCCGGGGCACCGCCAACGGCTCGCGCGACTGCCTCGTCGTCGGCCCCAGGCTCGTCGAGGCCGGCGCAGCCTCGCTCACCCTGCACCCCCGCTCCGCGAAGCAGATGTACACCGGCCACGCCGACCACTCGCTCACCGCCGAGCTCGTCGAGCTCGTCGACGTTCCGGTGATCGCGTCGGGCGACGTGACCTCGCGCGCACGGGCGCAGGCTGTGCTCGCGACGACCGGCGCCGAGGCTGTCATGGTCGGCCGCGCGGCACAGGGCAACCCGTGGGCGCTCGCGCAGATCATGGGCGACGACATCGAACCGACGCGGGAGGAGGTCGTGGCGGAGCTGCTGCTGTTCATCAGGGAGACGGTCCGCGAGCTCGGCGCCGAGCGCGCCACCGGCTTCCTGAAGAAGTTCTACGGCTGGTACCTCGGCCGCGGCCGTTTCGCCCGGTCGTTCAAGCAGGAGCTCGTGATGCTCGGAACGGTCGACGACGTCGAGCTGCGGCTCCTCGCCGCGGCGCCCGGCGCCGCCCGGGTGCTCGAGCGGATCGAGGCGCAGATGACTCCCGTCGACGAGGTGCTGCTGGACTCGCTTCCGATCTCGGCGTACGGCGGCGGCTGACTGCTAGCCGTTTCGCTGCCACACGATCCGCAGCCCGTGCAGCGTCAGCTCCGCGTCGACCGCGGTGATCGTCCGCGAGTGCGGGGCGATCAGCTCGGACAACCCGCCGGTGGCGACGACCGGGGCGCCGGGCGCTCCCAGCTCGTCGCGAATGCGGTCGACGATCGCGTCGACCTGGCCGGCGAAGCCGTAGACGAGCCCCGACTGGAGCGCCGCAACGGTCGTTTGCGAGATCACGCGCTCCGGGGCGACAAAGGGCACCCGGGGCAGCCGTGCGGCCCGCGAGAACAGCGCATCCATCGAGATCTCCACGCCCGGGGCGAGCACGCCGCCTGCGAACTCTCCGGCGGCCGAGACGACGTCGAAGTTGGTCGAGGTGCCGAAGTCGACGACGACGGCCGGCGCCCCGTGGCGCTGCCTCGCCGCGACCGCGTTCGCGATCCGGTCCGGGCCCACCTCGCGCGGGTCGTCGTACCGGATCGGCATGCCCGTCGAGACACCCGGACCGAGCACGAGCAGCTCGACCCCCGCCCAGCGCTCGGCGAACGCCTCGTACTCGTGCACGAGCTGCGGGACCGACGAGCAGAGGACGATCCCGTCGACCGCCTCGAGGTCGACGAGCGAGCGGAGCAGGACGGCGAGCTCGTCTCCGGTGTGCGCGGGATTCGTGCCGACCCGGAACTGATCGACGAGCGACTCTCCGTCGAACAGCCCGAAGACGGTCTGCGTATTGCCTGCGTCGATCGCGAGCAGCATCGCGGAGCGGGTGAGCCGGCGCTACTGCTCGTCGTCCTGAGGGCGCGGCTCGCTCATCCGCTTGGCGAGCTCCTCCGCTGTGAACGGAGGCTCCTCGCCGGCGCCCCGGAGCTCCTCGACGGTCACGTCGCCCGTCGTCAGGATCTCGACCCGCGGGATCATCCGCGTCGGCCGGCTCTTGTCCCAGACCCAGACGTCCTCGAGCTTGAGCTGGCAGAAGGGATAGGACGGCTGCGGCACGTACTGCATGTCGAGCTTGTTGCAGAGATAGGTGCCGTCCTGCGTCAGCACGCAGTAGCGGAACAGCGAGTAGACCGCGCTGTATTCCTTCTTCAGCCGGAGCTCGAGCTCTGCCTCGTAGTCGTCCAGCTCATCCAGGTGGCTCACGGGAGGATTGTATCTCCGCCAGCAGGGCCGATACGGCCCCGAGCCCGGGAATCACCAGATCGGGCTCGAGCTCGGCCAGCGGCTCGAGAACGAACAGGCGGCTGCGGAGCTCGGGATGCGGCACCGTCAGCCCCGGCTCGTCGATCGTCTCCGCGCCGAACACGAGCAGGTCGAGGTCGATCTCCCGGGGCCCCCAGCGCCGGCCGTCGCGGATTCGCCCGAGCTCGCGCTCGATACCGAGCATGAGCTCGAGCAGGTCCCGCGCGCCGTCGGCCCACTCGAGCTCGGCGACGGCGTTCAGGAACGGCGGCTGTTCGGTGACGCCCCACGGCTCCGTCTCGCGGATCGTCGACAGCCGCGTCGCGCCGATCAGCTCGGCGGCCGTACGGATCGACTCCTCGCGTTCGCCCAGGTTCGCCCCGAGCCCGACAAAGGCCGTCGTCATCGCTCCACCGTCACCGCCGCGTACTCGACGTCGATGCCGCCCGGCCTGACCTCCGGCTTGCGAACACGCACCCTCACCTGCTCGGGCGCGAACCGGTCGACGAGCACGTCGGCCACCGCCGAGGCCAGCGCCTCGAGGAGGTGATACCGGCCGGCCGCCACCTCCCGCACCGCCGCCGCGACCTTGCTGTAGTCGACGGCGTTCTCGATCCGGTCGTCGGCGCCCCGGCTCCCCACCTCGAGCTCGACGTCGTAGAGGAACAGCTGGCCCCGTTGCCGCTCCTCCTCGTGGACGCCGTGGTGGCCGAAGAGCTCGAGACCGTGCAGCTCGACCTTCATCGGTGCCCGTACACCGCCTGCGCCGCCGCCAGCGCCTCGACATGGCGGCGCACATCGTGCGCGCGGATGATCGTCGCACCGCGCTCGTAGGCCGCGACGGCGACCCCGACCGAGGCCGCGTCGGTGCCCACCGTCGCGGTGGGATCGCCGAGGATCTTCCCGAGCGCGCTCTTGCGCGAGAAGCCGATCACGAGCGGCCGCCCGATCGCGACCAGCTCGGGGAGGCGCCGGATGAGCTCGAAGTTGTGCTCGACGGTCTTTCCGAACCCGATCCCCGGGTCGAGGCAGACGTTCTCCTCGGGGATCCCGGCCGAGGTCGCGAATGCCAGCCGCTCCTCGAGGAATGCCTTCACCTCGGAGACGACGTCGTCGTAACGCGGGCCGTCCTGCATCGTCCGCGGTTCGCCGAGCATGTGCATCAGGCAGAGATAGCAGCCTGCATCGGCGACGGCGCCGGCGAGGTCCGGATCGCCGCGGAGCGCCGTCACGTCGTTGACCAGCTCGGCTCCGAGCGCAAGCGCGGCCCGCGCGACGCCGGCCTTGGCCGTGTCGATCGAGACCGGCGCGCCGGCAAGCGCCTCGAGCACCGGCACCACCCGCCGCAGCTCCTCGTCGAGGGCAACCGCCTCGGCGCCGGGCCGCGTCGACTCGGCGCCGACGTCGATGATCGATGCGCCCTCGCCGAGCATCCCGAGCGCCACCGTCGCGGCCGCGTCGGGACGGAGATGCGCGCCGCCGTCGGAGAACGAGTCCGGGGTCACGTTGACCACGCCCATCACCGCCGGGCCTGTGAAGCGCACCTCGATCGGCGGCCGCGTGCTCACGGCCCCCATTCTGCTGGACGGGTGCTAGACGCCTTCGGGCTCGGGCGGCTGCATGGCCGATCCTGGCAGCGGGAAGGGCCGCGGCTTGGGCTGCGACCGTGTCCTCGGTTTCGGCGCCGGCTCGGCGGCCGGTGTCTTGTCCTCGGGCTCGAAGACTGCTTCTTCGCTCTCGCCTGCGAGCAGGCGGACGAACTGGTCCTTGTCGATCGTCTCGCGCTCGATCAGGATCTGCGAGATCGTGTGCAGGTGCTCCATGTGGTCGCGCAGGACCTTGAGCGCGAGCTCGTAGCCTTCTTCGATGATCCGGCGCACCTCGTCGTCGATCTCGCGGGCGACCTCTTCGGAGTAGTCGGGCTCGTGGCCCATCTCGCGGCCGAGGAACGGCATGTCGGCGTTACGGCCGAGGACGCGCGGGCCGAGCTTGTCGCTCATCCCGTAGCGCATCACCATCCGCTTGGCGATATCGGTGACCTTCTCGAGATCGTTCGAGGCGCCCGTCGTCACCTCGTGGAAGACCAGGTCCTCGGCCGCCCTGCCGCCGAGCGTCATCGCGATCGTCTGGATCAGCGCCGTCTTGCCCATGATGTAGCGATCCTCGGTCGGCAGCGACACCGTCAGCCCGAGCGCCTGCCCGCGCGAGACGATCGTCACCTTGTGCACCGGATCGGTGTGCTCGAGGAAATGCCCGACAAGCGCATGCCCCATCTCGTGATAGGCCGTGATCCGCTGCTCCTTCTCCGACAACAGCCGCGCCTTCTTCTCCGGCCCCGCGATCACCCGCATGATCCCCTCCTCGAGATCATCCTGGCCGATCACCTTCTTCCCGTGCCGCGCCGCCAGCAACGCCGCCTCGTTCACCAGGTTCGCCAGATCCGCGCCCGTGAACCCCGGCGTCCCACCCGCGAGCACATCGAGATCGATCTCCGACGCGAGCGGCTTGCCCTTCGAGTGCACCTCGAGAATCTTCTTCCGCCCGCTCCGGTCGGGCCGATCGACCACGATCTGCCGGTCGAACCGCCCCGGACGAAGCAACGCCGGATCGAGGATGTCCGGCCGGTTGGTCGCCGCGATCAAGATGATGTTGTCCTTCATCTCGAACCCGTCCATCTCGACCAACAACTGGTTCAGCGTCTGCTCGCGCTCGTCGTGGCCGCCGCCGAGGCCGGCGCCGCGGTGGCGGCCGACCGCGTCGATCTCGTCCATGAACACGATGCACGGCGAGGCCTGCTTGGCCTGCTCGAACAGATCACGCACCCGCGAGGCACCCACCCCGACGAACATCTCGACGAAGTCCGAGCCCGAGATCGAGAAGAACGGCACCCCCGCCTCACCCGCAACCGCCCGCGCCAACAACGTCTTCCCCGTCCCCGGCGGCCCATACAACAGCACCCCCTTCGGGATCCTCGCCCCGAGCGCCTGGAACTTCTTCGGATTCTCGAGGAACTCCTTGATCTCCTGCAACTCCTCGACCGCCTCATCGACACCCGCCACGTCCTTGAACCCGATCTTCGGCGAGTCCGGCGCCATCCGCTTCGCCCGCGACTTCCCGAAACTCATCACCTTCGACCCGCCACCCTGCATCTGGTTCATCAGGAAGATCCAGAACCCGATCAAAAGCAGGATCGGCAGAAACGACGCGATCACCGACGTCCACGAGAACCCCCCCACACCCTTCGAGTCGAAGTTGACCTTGTGCAACGTCAACAGATCCTGGAACTGCGTCGCCGACTGATCACTCGGGTAATGCACCGTCACCGTCGTCTTGCCATCCGCCTCCGTCGCCGTGATCGCACGCTTGCTCGGATTGAACAACACCAGCTTGAACGCCGGCCTCCCAGCCCTGATCGCGTTCTGCAACTGCGAATACGTCTGAATCGTCGGCGAAGCATGATTCGGCTTCGACATCAACGTGTTACTCGCCAGCCAGACAATGGCGACGATCGCGAGCAGAGGAATGAGTGCGCTGCGGAAGAGACGGCTCATAAGACTCTCGTCATCAGGGTACCGGAATGCCTTTTCAACCTGGACATCCTTTTCGTCTGCAAGCGCTCGGACCTGCTACACGCCTTCGGGCATCAGGTGGTCGTGCAGGACACCTACGTACGGCAGATTACGATAGCGCTCGGCGAAATCGAGGCCGTAGCCGATCACGAACCGGTTCGGGATCTCGAACCCGACGTAGCGAACGTCGACCTCGATCTCGCGCCGCTCCGGCTTCGTCAGGAGCGCGCAGACGTTCAGGCTCGCCGGCTCGCGCGACTCGAGGTTGCGCACGAGGTAGGACAGCGTCAGACCGGAGTCGATGATGTCCTCGATCACGAGCACGTGCCGCCCCTCGATATTGATGTCGAGATCCTTGAGGATGCGGACGATCCCCGAGGAGTCGGTGGAGGCCCCGTAGCTCGAGATCGCCATGAAGTCGATCTCGCACGGGACGCCGATCGAGCGCATCAGGTCGGCCATGAAGAACACGGCCCCCTTCAACACGCCGACGAGCAGGAGCTCGCGTCCCGCGTAGTCGGCGGTGATCTCGTCGCCGAGCTCCTGGATCCGCGCCTGTAGCCGCTCGGCGTCGATCAGAACCTCGCCGACCGCGCGCTCGAGCTCGCTCTGGCTCATGTGCGCATCGCCTCGAGAAGTGTGGCGGTGACCCCGTCGGCATCGACGACGCCCGGTACCGCGAGCACCTCGGCGCCGCGGACCACGAGCGGCCAGCCTTCACGGTCGGAGCGGGGGATCTTGGCGTCGACGAACACGTCCTGGATCTTCTTCGAGCGGCCGACGAGGCGATCGCCGTGCCGCCACCCGCGAACCATAAGGCCTGGGAGCTCGGACCGGATGCGCCACCCACCCCACTCGACCTCGCCGCGCAGCTCGACGGGCCCGCGCTCGAGCCAGAGCCGGTCGTGCTCGCGGACGGCCTGGACACCACCGCCGAGGTCGATGCGCCGCGAGGCGGCGGGCGTATCGAGCAGCTCGGCAAGCGCGGGCGGCATCGTGCGCCGCGGGTCGAGCGAGCGCAGGAGATTCTCGCGGGCGGCGGGATGAAGCTGCTCGAGCAGCGGCAGGATCTCGTTGCGGATGAGGCCGCGCCGCGTCGCCGCGTTCGACGAGTCGAAGCGGAACGCGAGGCCGCGGGCGCGGCAGAACGCCTCGGTCTCCTCACGCCAGACCGAGAGCAGCGGCCGCACGACACCATCCTCGCGGCGGGGCTTGATCCCTTTCGAGGTCCCGCTCGAGACGAGCCGGTAGAGGATGGTCTCGACCTGGTCGCTCGCCGTATGCCCGGTGGCGCGCAGGCGGCCGGGCTCCTGGGCGTAGCGGACGTCGCGCAGCGCCGCCTCCGTCAGCCCGGCGCCGTCGGCACGCACGACCCGAGCCCCGAGCACCTCGGCGCAGAAGCGGGCGTCGGCGTCCGACTCCGCGCCGCGGCGGCCGTGGTCGACGTGAAGCGCGGAGGCCCGGTAGCCGAGCTCGCGGAGGGCAAGCAGCAGGCAGCTCGAGTCGGCGCCGCCCGAGACGAGGCACAGCACCTCGCCACCCGGCTCGATCAGCCCGCGGTCTCGGATATGAGCCTCGATCCGCCCCAGCGTCCCCATGTCGGAAGTTTGCCCTCACCACGAGGGGGACGCCAGCCAGCACTCGAGACTCTCGACCACGCCCTCGAGCTCCCCGGCGCTGAACGGGTAGGGCGTCGCGTAGGCCGCCAGCGGCACGCGCGCCCGTCGGCTCGCCGCCGTCTCTCGCGAGCAGCGCGTAGGAGACGGGCAGCGAATGGCAGACGACGAGGATCGTCGCCGCCGACATCGCGAGCAGCTCGCGGTAGGCGCGCGCGTAGCGCTCGACGATCGCGAAGCGGCTCTCGCCCCCGCCCGGCGGGGCGATCGACGAGGGAGCGTCCGCAGCCCAGGCGCGGTACTCCGCGAGCGACCTCCCTTCGAAGATGCCGTAGAGCGGGTCGTTGAGCCCGGCGATGACGGTTCGAGGCAGCGGGCGCCCGCGTAGGGCCTCGTCGGCGGTGGCGACGGCGCGCTCGAGCTCGCTCGTCACCACCGCGTCGATCGCGACGTCGCGGAGCTCGTCCCCGAGCGCCCGTGCCTGCTCGACTCCCGCCGGCGTCAGCCCGACCGCGACCGACGTGTCACCGTTCAGCAGCCCGCGGACGCTGTAGGCGCTCTCGCCGTGGCGGGCCAGAATCGCCCGGCGCATCAGAAGAGCAGCGAGCGGTAGCGGCCGACGAGGCGCATCCCGATCGACTCGTAGAGAGCGATCGCGGGCGCATTCTCGGTGCGGACGAAGAGGGTCACGAACCGTGCAGAGTCGAGGAGCAGGCGGCAGAGGTCGCGCATGCCGCGAGCGCCGTAGCCCTTCCCGCGCTGCTGCGGGTCGACCCACACCTGCTGAACCTGCACCGCGGTAGGCGTCCAGGCTGACGCCTCGGCCTTGAACAGCACGGCGCCGCCGGGGTCGAACCAGACCCATGAGCGCCCCTCGACGATCTGCGCGCGAGTCCGCCAGCGGAAGGCATCGTCGTCGCGCGCGAGTGGATCGATGTCCAGCTCCTGCTTGTGAGCCGCTGCGCACACGGGGATCAGCTGCTCGAGGTCGGCGAGCGTCGCCTGGCGCAGCCCGCTGTTCCCCTCCCCCGGCGGCTCCGCGATCGCATATACCGGCTGCCCGGGGCGATCGGCGCGCGGCTCGGCAAACAGCTGCGCGGCCTCGCCCCAGAGCTCGCCGACGGCCCGTTCGTCACCGATCACCATCTTCGAGGCGATGCCGGCCGCAGCCTGCGCGAAGGCGCCGCAGCCGCGGCCCGAGGGGACGAGGTTCGCGCCGAGATGGCACAACGCCCCGAGCGCACCGCCGCCGTCCTCGACCGCGAGAAAGCGGCCGTAGCCGCGGCGCGCGACGTCCTCGAGGAACACGCGCTCGATCGGATCGCGGGCACAGAACTCGAGCACCTGGTCGAGGCGCGGTTCGACGAGCGGCTGCATTACGCAATCCTCGCATCACGGTAGAGTTGCGCGCCATGCCCATCCACGTGCGCGCAGAGCCGGGCGATTACGCCGAGGCGGTTCTCCTCCCCGGAGACCCGCTGCGGGCCAAGTACATCGCCGAGACCTACTTCGACGATCCGGTGCAGCGGAACGCCGAGCGCGGCCTTCTCGGCTACACCGGCACCTGGAAGGGCAAGCCGGTGTCGGTGCAGGGCACGGGGATGGGCTGCCCCGGCGCCGCGATCGTCTTCGAGGAGCTCGTCCAGCTGGGATGCAAGAAGCTGATCCGGGTCGGCACGTGCGGCGGGCTGCAGGCGGGCCACGCGCTCGGCGACCTGATCGTCGCGCTGACCGCTGTTCCGGCCGACTCGACCGCCATGCACCTCGTCGGGAACGAGCCGCATTGCCCGACCGCATCCTGGTCGCTCGTTCACGAGGCGGTGCACCTCGCCAAGCACTCGGAGCAGCCGCTGCACGTCGGCCCGATCGTCTCGAGCGATCTCTTCTACAACCCGAACGAGGGCCAGTACGACCGCTGGGCCTCTCGCGGCGTCCTGGCCGTCGAGATGGAGGCCTCTGCGCTCTTCACCGTCGCCGCGCTGCGCGGGGTCGAGTCGGCCTGCCTCGTCACGGTCAGCGACATCGTCGTCGAGGGGGAGTTCAAGCGGATCTCCGACGACGAGATGCGCGCGGCCGTCGACCGGATGACCAAGCTCGCACTCGACGTCGCCGTAGCGGACTAGAGCTGGCCGGCAGCGCCGTCTTTCTCGTCAACCCGGCGAGCGCGAACGGCTCGACTGCCAGACGCTGGCCCAAGCTGCGCGGGCGCGCCCGTGAGCTCGGGCTGGAGGGCGAGGAGCACCTGTCCGAGCGGCCGGGGCACCTCACCGAGCTGGCCCGCAGCCTCGCCGGCGACGGACGGCTGATCGTCGTCGTCGGCGGCGACGGCACGCTCAACGAGGTCGTCAACGGGATCGTGGGGACGGGCGCCGAGATCGCGGTGCTCCCGAACGGCACCGGCCAGGACTTCGGGCGGACGCACGGAATCCCCACGGACTTCGATGCCGCGGTCGCGGTCGCTCTGACCGGGGCGGCCCGCGAGATCGACCTCGGGCGGGCCGTGTTCGCGGATGTCGCCGGCGGCGAGGCGAGCCGGGTCTTCGCGAACGTCGGCTCGGTGGGCATGAGCGGAGCCGTCGCGCGGAGGGCGAACTCGATGTCGAAGCGGCTCGGCGGCCGCGCGACGTTCTACTACGCGCTCACCCGCGAGTTCCTCGCCTGGCACAACACCGAGGTGACGGTCGGCTTCGACGGCGGCGAGCGGCGTGGCCGGATGCACGATGTGATCGTCGCGAACGGCCGCTGGCACGGCGGCGGGATGAAGCTCGCTCCCGACGCCGACCCCGACGACGGCCTGTTCGACATCGTGCTGATCGGCGACGTCACGAAGCTCGACTTCCTGACCACCTCGCCGAAGCTCTACAGCGGCGGCCATGTCAAGCACCCGCGGGTCGATGTGCTGCGCAGCGCCGCGGTCAGCGTCGAGTCGGCAGTGCCGCTGCCGGTCGAGCTCGACGGCGAGGTCGCCGGCTCGACGCCGGCGCGGTTCGAGGTCCTGCCCGCCGCGCTGCGGCTGCGCGCCCCGCGCTTGACCGCTGTGGGCTAGGCGCTGCCGGTCTTGCGCGACTTGGCGGTCGAGCGGGACTTGCTCGCCGTGGCGCGCCGGCGCGTCGCGGCCGGTTTCTTCTCGAAGGCCTCGATCGAGGCGAGCCGCTTCTCGATCGCCGTCAGGCGCTCCTCGATCGACTCGAGCCCGCGCAAGATCCGGTCGCCCCGGTCCTTCAGCTGCATCGCCGCCTGAGCCGCAGAGCGGGTCGCCCCGTTCTGCGTGAACTTCCCGAGCGCGCCCTCGCTGACCGACTGGAGCTGCGAGATCACGGTGTTCTTGACCATCTCGACCCTTTCGTCGCCCGATTTTCCACCGCGAAGGCTAACGGATGCCCCGTTCCTCCGCCTTGTTGACAACTGTCAGCATTCGCGTAGAGTCCGCCCATGTCCTTTTTCGCCAGGGCGCGAGCCTGGGCCGGCTCGAACCTCGTGCCGCTCGTGCTGATCCCGCTTGCCCTGGTGCTGATCTGGGTGGCGGTGTGGCGCGTCTGGCTGCCGCCGGCCGGCGGAGGGGGCGTGACCGCGCGGGCGGTGACGACCGTCGATGCAAATGCCTCCTCTCGGCCGACCCACAAGATCACGACCGTGGTCAAGACGACGCGCGGCGCCTCGCCCTCCCGCCGCTCCGAGGTGCTCGCACTTGCGCTGGTCTTCCTCGGCGCGGGCGCCGCCGTGATCGGCGTCTTCCACAACCGCATCGGCAGCCTCGAGCTGGGGAAGGACGGCGTGAAGATCGATCTCACGACGGCCGAGCGCTCCGGCGCAGCGGCACTCGTCGGCCGCCTCGCGCGCGGCGGATCGGCACCGGGCCTGTACGCGCGGGCGCTCGACCGCTACCTCCGCAGCGTCGCGGCCCGGCGCCCGGCGGCTGTCACCGGGCTCGTGCGAGGGAGCGACGGCGCGGGGCTCGAGCCCGCCGAGGCGGCCGCGCTCGCCGACCGGATCGCGGACGATCTCGTCTAGGACGACCTCTACGCTCGTGGCGTGATCGTCGCGCACCTCGATCTGGATGCGTTCTTCGCGGCCGTCGAGGAGCTCGAGAGCCCCGAGCTGCGCCGTCAGCCGCTCGTCGTCGGCGGCGATCCGCACGGACGCGGCGTGGTCGCGACCGCGAACTACGTGGCGCGGGAGTTCGGGATCGTGTCGGCGATGTCGTGCGCCGAGGCGCTGCGGCGCTGCCCCGGGGCCGTCTTCGTCCGCCCGCGGGGCTCGCTCTACCGCGAGTACTCCCGCGAGGTGTGGTCGATCGTCCGCGAGATCGTGCCGACGGTCGAGCAGGCGGGAATCGACGAGGGCTACCTCGACCTCGGCGAGGTCGCGCCGGCGTTCGACGATGCGCGGGCGCTCGCCGAGGCGGTGCGGGCGGTCGTGCGGGCGCGGACGCGGCTCTCCTGCTCGCTCGGGGTCGCGACGTCGAAGGTCGTCGCGAAGGTCGCCTCCGACCGGCGCAAGCCCGGCGGGCTCACGGTCGTCCGGCCGGGGCGCGAGGCGGCGTTCCTCGCTCCCTTCCCGATCCGCGTCCTGCCGGGAATCGGGCCGAGGGCGGCGGCGCGGCTCACCGCCGCGGGGGTCGAGACGATCGGCGGCGTCGCGGCCCTCGGCGACGACGACCTACGGAGGGTGCTGCCCGGCAAGGTCGGCCTGCTCGTGCGCGAACGGGCCCGCGGGATCGACCCGAGACCACTCGAGGTCTCGACCGAGCGGATCTCGATCTCGGTCGAGGAGACGTTCGAGCGCGATGTCGGAGACGTCGAGCGGCTGCACGACGAGCTCCAGCGCATGGCCGTCCGTCTGGCCGCCTATCTTCGCGCGCGCGAGCAGACAGGACGCACCGTGACGACGAAGCTCCGCTACCCGGACTTCGCGATCCGCACCCGCTCGACCTCGCTGGGCGCCGGCACCGACGACGGCGAGCGCATCGGCGAGATCGCCTGCGCACTGCTCGACCGCGCGCTGCGCGACCGGCCGGGCCCGCTCCGGCTCGTCGGGGTCGGCGTGTCGGGGCTGACGGACCACGCGCAGCTCGAGCTCGTCCTCTGACAGAGTGCTCGGCGATGGACGGCTTCGATTTCGCCGCCCGGGTCCGGGTGCGCTTCGCCGAGACGGATGCCCAGGGCGTGGCCCACAACTCGAACTACCTCGTGTGGTTCGAGGTGGCGCGCGTCGAGTTCCTGGAGCAGTTCGCCGGCGGGTACCAGCGCCTGCGCGACGAGGGCATCGAGTCGTTCGTGCTCGAATCGCACATCCGCTTCCTGGCGCCGGCCGTGTTCGACGACCGCCTGCTCGTCCACGCCCGCTGCCTCGACGTGCGCGGAGCCCGATTCCGGTTCGAGTACGCGATCGAGCGCGACGGCGTCGTGATCGCAGACGGCTGGACGGCGCACGGAACGGTCGACTCGGCGACGCTCCGTCCCACGCGCACCCCCGCGTGGCTCCGGGAGGCTATCGCAGGGCGCGCGCGCCCGGAGTCGCCGCCGGGGTCGTCGTCGTCGCGGCCGGCGGAGGAGCCTTCGGCTTGACCTTCGGCTTGGGCTTCGGCCCGACGAGGATGATCTCGGGTGACGAGCGGTAGTTCGAGTACCAGGTCGCATCCGAGAGGAGCTTCCCGCCGGCGGAGTAGACGAGCCGCTCCACCGAGGTCGAGAGCGCAGGCTCCCCCGCGTCCTCGACGACGCTCGAGCCGGGTGCGAGCGACGGGTCGAGCGTGCGCTGTACCGGAGCCGGCGCGACCTGGCGCAACGGAGCGGCGTTGCTCACGATGCGGCGATGCTGCGGTGCACCGTAGAGCGTCACGACGAGCGACGAGGGCCCGACGAACGTCCGCAGGAGCAGCCAGTGGTTCGTGTCGTTCACGAACTTCAGGTCGACGTCCGGGTAGTCGACGGTCGCGTCCCGCCCGAGTGGGTAGTGGGAGATGTAGAGCGCGTGATTCGTCCGGGCCGTGATCGGCAGGCCTGCCTCGTAGGCGGCGTTGAAGACCGTCGTCGAGACCTGGCAGACGCCGCCGCCGAGACCGGTCTCGAGCTCGCCGTTGATGATCACGGGGGCCTCGAGGAAGCCCTTCGCTGCCGTGCGCTCGCCGGTCGCCCGGTTGAAGGAGAACGTGGCGCCCGGGGCGATCAGCTTGCCGTCGATCAGGTGCGCGACGAGCTCGACGTTGTGGATCCGGTTCGCGATGCCGCCGTAGAACGTCTCGTAGCTCGCGACGACGCCCGTGATCCCCATCGCCCTGGCGGCGGTCGTGCTGCGGCCGACGGTGACCGACGTGACGGCGAGGTGCGCGACCCGGCTCTTGGGTGACTCCGCCGCGGCGAGCAGCGCTGCTGCCGAGCGCGGCACGTCGAGCCCGATCCCGGCCTGCTGCGGGATCAGCGTGACCCGGTCGCCCGAGGCCGAGAAGCCGGCGCCGTGCGCCGGCCTGCCGACGACGTGGCCGAGGTGCGCGAAGAAGGCGTCGGCCGCCTTGCCGCCGATCACGAGCGACCCGTTCTTCGCGGTCGGGAGCCGGAGCATCGGCGCGAGCTCCTTCGGCGTGACCCGGAAGCGGTGCTGCCCCACCGAGACCGTCACGGGCGCGGCAAGGGCCTGCGCGGCCGAGGTCCGGGCCGCGGCCAGATCCGGGACCGTGACGGCGGGCTCCTGCACCTTCATCGGCAGCTCGACCGGGCCGCCGCGGGCGAGCCCCGCGAGCGCAGTGACGATGAGCGCCTTCGCCGCCGTGCGGTCGAGCTGCCGGCCGGTCCGGCCGGGGACGATCCGAAGCTGGAGGCCCCGGCGGACGAGCCGCGCCGGCCTGGCCGCGTGGTCGACCTTCGCTGCGATCAGGCCGAGCTCGTAGTTCACGGCTGCGTTGTACGAGCTCACCTCGGGCTTCACGTCGACCGGCGAGACCCGCAGCGCGAGTCGGCGGAAGCCGCGGATCACGTCGACCCCCGCTCCCTTCTCCTCGGCCGAGGCGACGGCCTGCGACCAGCGGGGCGCGATGCTGAGCTCGCCCGGGCTGATCATGAACGTCCGGCCGGCGGCCTTGAAGGCCACGGGCACCTTGACGAGCCGGGCGCTCCGCTGCGCGAGGAGCGTCTCGGCTGCGTGCGGGCTGAGGCCGCCGACGTCGACGCCGGCGATGCTCGTTCCCTCGGCGATCGTCCCGGTCGAGCCCGAGTACACGAGCCCGATCGCAAGCCCCAGGGCCACGATTCCGGCCACCCCCGCGACCACTCCGAGATGGCGATCGCGAACGGCCGGCGCGGGGCGCCGGCGGACGCGGGCATGGCTGACGGGAGCGCGTGCGCTCAAGACGGGCGAATCCTATCGGTGCCACGTCTCCAACTCTGTGAATTTCTTGCGACTATTCGGTCGCAGGCCCACCGATCGGGAGCTCGGCGGTCGCCTGCTCCGACCGCTCATGCGGCACGGGCTCGCGGCGGGCGACGAAGGCCGCGCCGAGGACGACGCAGCCGAACGCCACGAAGCGGAGAGCGCCGAGCACGCCGGGCGGCGCCGTCTCGTTGAAGATCAGGAGCCCCGCGGCGATCGGGAGGGCGTTCGTGCAGAACGACGACAGTCCGGCCGTCGCGAGCGCGCGCCCGCGCTGGAACGAGAGCTGGATCAACGTGAAGGCCAGGACGTGGCAGCCCCAGACCGGCAGCGCGAAGACGAGCAGCGCTCCCCCGTGCACGGCCTCCTTCGTCCCGACGTCGGCGGCTGCGTACATCAGCCCGGCACCGATCCCGAAGCCGGCGCCGGGGGCGAGACGGGACGCCGCAGGCCCGATCGCGACGCCGGCGGCGATCAGCGAGAGCACGAACCACGCGGCGACCGCGACCCACGAGCCGGTCGTGCTGGAGCTCGAGCCGCCGGCGAGCGACACCGACAGGAAGATGAGCCCGACGATTGCGAGCCCGACCCCGAACCACTCGCGGCGGGGCAGCGGCGTGCCTTCCGCCCGCTGCGCGAGGACGGCAAGCAACGCGAGCCCCCCGGCCGAGACGGCCTGGACGAGCGAGAGCGGCGCAAGCCGGAGGGCGACGATGTAGAGGGCCCAGCCGCCGATCCCGACCAGGAATGCGAACAGCCAGCGCGGGCTGGCGAAGAGGAGTCGAAGCGACCGCCAGGGATGCCGGATCGAGAGCGGCGGCAGCCTCGATGTGATCGTGTGCTGGGCGACCCACGACCAGTTGAATGCCGCAGCGGTCACCAGGGCCAGGATCAGGCCGATGCCAACTGACGCGTGCGGGAGAGAGCCCATCTAGATTGTCGTAATGGATTTTGACCTTACAGGCGAGCAGCGCCTGATCCAGGACACAGTACGCGCCTTCGTCGATGAGCGGGTCCTGCCGGTTGCGGTGCAGAACGACATCGATCACAAGCTCGATCTCGAGCTGATCCAGGGGATGGCGGAGCTTGGGATCCTCGGGATCGTCATCCCCGAGGAGTACGGCGGCGCCGGGCTCGACTTCGTCGCCGAGGCGCTCGCCTGCGAGGAGATCGAGCGTGGCGAGGCGGCCTTCAGGACGCTGATCTCGGTACACGTCGGGCTGAACTCGCTCTCGCTCCTGCGCTACGGGTCGGAGGAGCAGAAGCAGCGGTGGCTGGTCGCGCAGGCGAAGGGCGAGAAGCTCGCCTGCTTCGGGCTGACCGAGCCGGGCGCCGGCTCCGACGTCGCCGCGATGCGGTCGACCGCCCGCCGCGAGGGGGACGTGTACGTGCTGAACGGGCAGAAGAACTGGATCTCGTACGCGACCGTCGCCGACCACGCGCTCGTGTTTGCGAAGACGGATCCGGCGGCGGGCCACAAGGGGATCACGGCGTTCGTGCTCGAGCAGGGCATGCCCGGGTTCACCTCGCGCGACACCGAGCACAAGCTCGGCATCTGGGCCGGGTCGACCGGCGAGCTCTTCTTCGAGAACGTCGAGGTGCCCGAGGCGAACCGGATCGGCGAGGAGGGGCAGGGGTTCGAGGTCGCGATGCACTCGCTCGACCACGGCC
Source organism: uncultured Actinomycetota bacterium (assembly GCA_963743675.1). Classification (GTDB taxonomy): domain Bacteria; phylum Actinomycetota; class Thermoleophilia; order Gaiellales; family Gaiellaceae; genus PALSA-600. Next base: position 633,546 of record CAVURE010000015.1, on the reverse strand, counting down.
GCTTCACCGTCGCCGCCGGCGCCTGCGGCGTCGTGCGGGCGTGCCTCGAGCGGTCGGTCGCCTACGCGCGCGAGCGGGAGACCTTCGGCAGCGAGATCGGCCGCTACCAGTTCGTCCAGGACATGATCGCGAAGATGGTGCTCGGGTACGAGACGTCGAAGCTGCTCGTGATGCAGGCGGCGTGGATGAAGAACGAGGGCAAGCGCTCGACCCGCGAGACCTCGCTCGCGAAGTGGCACGCAACCGAGTCGGCGTTCGAGGCGTCGCACCTGGCGATCCAGGTGTTCGGCTCCTACGGCTACAGCGCCGAGGTCGGCATCGAGCGCTACTTCCGCAACGCCCGCGCGCCGATCATCTACGAGGGCACCACCCAGATCCACAAGCTCATGCAGGCCGAGCACGCCCTCGGCTACCGCGCCCTGAACGGCCGCTCCGGCGAGGTCTCGCCGATCTGCTCGTGGGCCCCGGCCCTCTCGCCGGTTCACGCGCGCGGGTAGCACCCGCCCGCTCCAGCCCCACTCGTGCGCCTCGGCGCAGAGCCCGGCGCGCACCGGGTTGTTCCAGACGTAGTGGCACGCGTCCGCGAGGTGCTCGTCGTCGCGGATCACCCGCGCGTAGAACCGATCCTGAAACAGATGCCCGACCCGCTCGTGCCGCTCGTTGAACCGCTGCGCGTGGATCCCGTTCAGCCGGTGCTCGCCCGCCGAGAGGAGCCCCCGCTCGGTCTCGATGATCAGGTGGTAGTGGTTTCCCATCAGGCAATAGGCGTGGCACCGCCAGCCCAGCTCGCCGGCGATGCGGCGGAGCAGCGCGACAAACGCCGCCCTGTCGAAATCATCGGCGAAGATCGCGCAGCGAGCGACACCTCGGGCGGTCACATGGAAGACACCTGCCGGGGGAAGCATCGATCGCGGCTGCCGCGGCATCGACCGCGAAGCTACCCAGGCCAGGCGACTTTCGCATCGGCTTTTTCAGCCATGTTCCAGGGACAGTCCCCGGGACATGGCCGCTCGGGACACGACCGGGGACAGTCCCCTGGACATGGCCACTCCGGACACGACCGGGGACAGTCCCCTGGACATGGCCTGTTTGGACGGTCGCGGCGCCGGGGCTCGGGCCGGTCAGAGCTCGCCGTGGAAGTAGTCGACGGCGGCCGAGCGGGGGACGAGCATCGCGACGTCGCCGTCGCCCGACCAGACGCCCACCTTGTCGCTGTCCGGATAGACCGCGACGGCGGTCCTGGCCTTCGTCGAGAGCATTGCGACGAGGACGCGGTCGGAGCTCCGGTTGGTGACCTTGTGAGCGCCCGTCGGGCCCCGAGGGGAAACAGACGGTGTCGCCGGGAGCGAGGACGGTCTCGCCGTCGGGGTGGCGCAGCGTCGGGCGCCCCTCGAGGACGATCAGCCACTCCTCCTCGGGATACTCGTAGTGGTACGGGCAGATGCTCTGGCTCTCGGCGAGCTCGTAGACGCTCATCCCTAGCCTGGAGGCACCGACCAGCGGGCCGAGACGGGCGTAGGGAACCTCGTAGCCCGGCGGGTCGCCCTCGTCCGCCTTGCGCGCGGCAGTCGAACAGGTTGACGACCTCCGTCACTCGCCGTCCCAGTACTCGACCGCGTCGGCGATGCGGAACAGCTTGCGCGGGTGCGACACCCCGACCTTGCCGCTGTCCGGGTACTCCGAGACCTCGAGCGACGCACTCGCCGACACGATCAGCACGGTCCCCGGCCCGCTGACCTGGTGGACGCCCTCCGGCCCCGTCGGAAAGCAGACGACGTCGCCGGCTCGCAGCTCCCGCTCGCCGTCTGCGTCCCGCAGCCTCGGCGTCCCCGCGACAACGACGAGCCACTCCTCGATCGCATGATGGAAGTGGAAGGGATAGCTGCGCTCGCCGTCGGGAAGCTCGTAGAGCGAGGCGCCGATCTGCTTCCCGCCGATGGCCCGACCGACCCGCGCCGCCCGCCACCGATACCCGTCGCGCTCCGAGCTGTGGTCGAACTCGGGCGCGAAGACATTCGTCCGTCTCACGACCGCAAGCCTATTCCAGCCCGAGCGCCCGGGGCAGCCCGTCGAGCCCGTCGAGGCGCTCCGCGACCTCCGGATGACGGCCCTCGCGGTCGATCAGCACCGCCCGCATGCCGACGGCCAGCGCCCCCTCGATGTCCTCGTGGAGCGTGTCGCCGACCATCGCCGCCTGCTCGGGCGCCACGTCGAGCAGCGCGAGCACCGCCCGGAAGATCGACTCGTGCGGCTTCGTCTTCCCGTGCGCATGCGACGTGAGCACGGCGTCCGCGACGAGGCCGTGATGGGCGACGAAATCGACGAGGTTCCGCGACGAGTTCGAGAGCAGGCCGATCTTGAGCCCGCGACCGCTCAGCTCGACAAGCGTGGGCGCCGCGTCGTCGTACAGCTCGAAGTGCGCCGAGTGCAGCCAACGGCGCTCCATCTCGACCGCGGCCCGGTAGGTGTCGCCACGCCCGCCCATGCCGAGGATGATCCGCTCGGTGAAGAGCACCCAGATCTCCTCGTCGTGGTCGAGCTCGGGGTGGCGCTTCACCGCGGCGAACGCCGCCGCGCGCGCGTCGTCGTAGCGCAACGGGTCGAGCTCGAGCCCGTAGCGGCGCCCGAGCTCCTGGTACCCCGCCGGCCCCAGATCCGGCCCGGGCCGCGCGAGGGTGAAGTCGACGTCGAAGACAACCGCCTGGAGCATCCCACGAGGATAGAAGCGGCCGCGGCGCAGCCGCGCGGAGCCGGCGATCGCGGGAGGAGCCGTCGGGGGAGAACCGCGGTTCTCCCCCGAGCCCGATCGGGGTGCCCAGATTCGAACTGGGGGCCTCTCCGACCCGAACGGAGCGCGCTACCAGGCTGCGCCACACCCCGAGCGCGCCAATGGTAGCGGCTTCACCGCGGCCTCCAGCCCGGCGCCTCTTGCCCCACAGCCGTCGCGTCCACTATGGTTAGCGGGATGAGCAGGCTGACGACAAGGCAAGGCGCGTAGTCATGCCTGCCGCAAGTTCTCTGGGGGGAAGTCCTGCCCGCCGGCGCATCGAGCGCGGCGGGTTTTTTATTGCAACGACGAGAGGAGCGACATGGCCAATCATCTGACGCCTGAGGAGCTGTCGGAGGAGGTCGGCATCGACCGCGACGAGGTGATCAGGATCTGCATCGAGGAGCACGTCCCGATCTACCAGGGCAAGATCGACAAGACGCTCTTCCAGGCCCACCTGGTCTCGATCAAGGCGCTCCCGGCTCAGCACTAGCCGCGCGGCAAGCCCGCGCGAGTCGAACGACGACGCCTAGGAGCCGGCCGCGGTCCGCTTGCGCCGAGCGGCCGGCTTCGTCGCCGGCTTGTCGCCCTGAGACGCCGCGACCGAGGCGCGGAGCGCGTCCATCAGGTCGATGACGGGAGCCGATGCGGCCTCCTCCTCCGGCGCCTCGAGCTCGCGGCCGTCGAGCTTGGCGGAAAGGAGCTCTCTGAGCTTCGCGCGGTACTCGCTGCGCAGCTCGGCAGGATCGAACGACCCCTCCAGCCCCGCGATGATCTGCTTCGCGAGCGCGAGCTCCTCGTCGCGCACGGCGGTCGCCTCGACGGGCTCGTCGATCTCCTCCTGCCCCTTGACGTCCTCGGCCAGGAAGAGCGTCTCGAGTGCGAGTGCATGCCCCTTCGGCCGAATCAGGCAGAGCTTCTCCTTCCCGGCGAGGACGAACGACCCGAGGCCGACGACGCCGGCATCGCGCATCGCCTCGATGAGGAGCGCGTAGGGCCGGCGCTGGGCCTCGGTCGCGGCGGGGACGAGGTAGTAGGTGCGGTCGAAGAAGACCGGATCGACATCGCCGGCCGCGACGAACTGCTTGATCTCGATCGACCTCGAGGTGTCGTAGCTCTCGATCGTCTCGAGCTCGGCGTCCTCGATCGCGACGAACTGCCCCTTCGCCACCTCCCAGCCGCGGACGATCTCGTCAGGCGAGAGGTCGACCTCGTGCACGGGGCACCACCGCTTCTGCTTGATCGGCGTCAGGCACTCCCGGTGGAGCATCTTGAACTGCACGTCGGACTGGCGCGCCGAAGCCGCCGTCGCCGGAGCAAGCCCGACGGGGATGTTGACGAGGCCGAAGCTGATCGATCCGTTCCAGGTTGTGCGCATGGTCAAGTGAAAGTGTAGGCGGGAACCGAACGGATTCGCGCCGGCCCGGCGGGCTCCTGCGCGGCGCCGGCAGCTCCTACTGGATGACCCCGGATGACTCGATGCTCATTCGGCGAGTCGTTCCTAGCCGACGATGCGACGCGCACCGTCGTACGACGGGTCCGAGTCGAGGCTCGAGACCTGCACGGTCGTGCCCGTATGCGGAGCGTGAACGTACTCGCCGCCGCCGATGTAGATGCCGACATGGCCGAGCCCGTTGAAGAAGACGAGGTCTCCCGGCTCGAGCTGGTCGCGCGGAACCGCCGTCCCGTCTCCCCACATCGCGTACGAGGAGTGCGGCAGGGAGACGCCGACCTGGGCGTAGGAGTACATGACGAGCCCCGAGCAGTCGAACCCGCCCGGCGAGGCTCCCGCCCACACGTACGGCGTTCCGATGTAAGAGAGGGCGACGCCGACGACGCCGGAATGGCTCGAGGGCGGGACGACGGTCGCACCTTCCGGCGTCGCCGCGCTCACGCCGACCGGTGTCGCCGCGAACGTCTGCGTGGCCTGCGTCTGTGCGCTGGCGGCCGCGGCCTGCACCTGGACGGCCTGGGCGGCTCTTTCCTGAGCCGCCTGCTGCTCGGCGATCAGCCGCTGGACCTCGCCGTTGACCGAATCGAGGAGCTGCCGGCGCTCGCCGAGCCTGACCTCGATGGCGTGGCGCTGGGCCGCGCGCTGCGCGACGAGCTGCTGCACCCGCGCCTGCTCGACGGAGAGCCGCGCGCGGTGGTTCAGGACGGAGCTCTTGAACTGGACGACCTGGTCTGCGACCTGCGTGTCGACCGTCGAGACGCGGTTTGCCGTGTCGATGCGGTCGATGATGTCGTTGAGGCTTTGGGCGCCGAGGATCACGTCGAGCGTCGAGGTCGAGCCCGTCATGTAGAGGTTGACGAGCCGCTTCGCGACCGTCCGCTGGCTCGCCGCGAGGTTGTGCCTCGCGATGGCGAGCTCCCGGCGGTTCATCGAGATGTCGCGGTGAACTTGCTGCAACCTCAGGTTCGCGAGGTTCACGAGCTCGTCGGAGCGGTCGAGGCTCGCGTTCAGCGTCGTTGATCTGCCCGATGACCTGCTCGGCCTCCGCCTGCTTCGCGGCGATCGTGGGCGACGGCTGCGCAGCGGCCTCGGAGGCAGCCAGGAGTCCCGCAACGATCACGAGCAACACGTATGGCGCCAGCCCTCGCCCCGACAGCACCGAGGCATACGAGAACCGGCGCTCCGGGTGGGGCCGGCAGATCACGCCCGCAGGACGTTAGCAACCTGTACGGCTACGGGCAACCGACAACCGTTCCGAAGCTACCGAAACCTCCTCGTAGCTGAGTGACTTCGTGAAGAAATTGGTCCCGAACTGTGGTACGGTCAGCCCCTTGCTCTGGGCGGTAAAGGGGACATGGGGGCTCGTGTTGGCTGCTGCAGCGTGCTTCTGCGTGCTCGCAAACAGTGCCTCGGGCAGCGCGCCGCGAACGTCGGTCGGGAGCATCCGCGCCGACGACGCCCAGCTCGCCGCGAAGTCGCGTGCCGCCGTTCTCGACCTCTACTCGCTCGACGCGAGGCTGGCCGGCGCGCAGAGCCGGCTCTCGGCGCTCGAGACCGAGGCAACGGCGATCCGGCGCCAGCGGGCCTCGATCGCGCATCAGCTCGGGCAGGCCAGGCTCGATACGCGCGTCTCCCAGGATCGGCTTGCCCAGCGGCTCAGGTTCATCTACGACCACGGGGCTGCGAGCTCGCTCGACGTCGTGATGGGCGCGAGCTCCCTCGGCGATGCACTGACCGAGCTCGACGACTTCAACCGGGTCGCGGCCTCGAACGTCGACGTTCTGCTCCAGGTGCGCTCGGCGCAACGTCAGCTGACGCAGCTTCGCCACGAGCTCAGGAGCCGCCAGCGGACGCTCGTTGCCACGACCCGCGCCGCCGCGGAGACGGTCTCCGAGCTCACCTCCGTCCGTTCGGCCCGGGTCGACTACATCGCCGGCCTCGCCGACCAGCGGTCGCTCGATGCGCAGCGGATCGCGAGCCTCGAGGCGCAGGCCCGGGCCGCGGTCGCGAAGACGGAGACGCTCGCGGCCTCTGCGCCGACGCGTACCCCCCTGACCGCGGAGTCGGCCACCGAGGCGGCACCCGCGCCGGCCGCTGTCGTCTTCAGCGGCAGGACCCTCTCCGTCTCCGCCACCGCATACAGCCTCCCGGGTTACACCGCGAGCGGGCTCCCGGTCGGCTGGGGCATCGTGGCCGTCGATCCGGCGGTGATCCCGCTCGGCACGCACATGATGATCCCCGGGTACGGCGAGGCCGTCGCGGCCGACACCGGCACCGCGATCATCGGCGCGAGGATCGACCTCTGGTTCCCCACCTTCGCACAGGCCGCCGCCTGGGGCCGGCGCACCGTGACAATTGCCCTCAACTAGACTCCGCCTCCTCTCCGATCCGCCGGGCTCGGAGCTGATCGAGTCGGTCGAGCCATCCGAGCCTCCCACCCTGTCGACGACCAGGGTGCTGCTCGTCGACGACAACGATCTCTTCCGCGCGGGGCTGAGAACGCTCCTCGAGGAGGAAAAGGTCGACGTCGTCGGCGAGGCGCGGGACGGCGAGGGCGCGCTGGCGCTGATCGACGAGGCCGCCCCGGACGTGGTCGTGATGGATCTCAACATGCCGGGCATGAGCGGCGTCGAGGCGATCGGGCGGATGACGGCGATCGCGCCCTCGACGCGCGTGCTCGTGCTCACCGCCTCGCACGAGGACGCCGACGTGATCGACGCGATCATGTCCGGCGCCTGCGGCTACCTCCTCAAGGACTCCTCGATCCGTGACCTGCTGACAGGCATCCACGCGGCGGCCAACGGCGAGTCGCTGATCTCGCCGGCGATCGCTGCGAAGGTGCTCCAGCGGTTGCGGGAAGGCACCTCGCCGCCGGAGGAGCCCATCCTCTCGGGGCTCACCCACCGCGAGGTGCAGGTGCTGCGCCTGATCGCGAACGGCTACGACAACGCCCAGATCGCAGCGAAGCTGCACATCAGCCCGAAGACGGTGAAGAACCACATCTCCAACATCCTGATGAAGCTGCAGATCGAGAACCGGATCCAGGCGGCCGTTCTCGCGGTGCGCTCGGGCCTCGCGTAGCGGCGCGGCTTGCCCGGCAGGTGACCGGCGCCTGCTGCAGAATCTCGGTTTGTGATGCGCGCGCTCACACTCGCCGCGTTGATCCTCGGGCTCTCGGCCGGGGTCGCGGGCGCCGGAGCCGGCAGCCTCCACAGCCGGCTTGCCCGGACGCTCGAGATCAACGGCATCGTCCCGGGGACCTCGACCGCGATGGTCGTCTCGCTCCCGAGCGGCCGGGTCGTCTTCGCCCGCAACGCCGACATCTCACTCGAGCCGGCGTCGAACGAGAAGCTCGCCGTCACCTACGCGGCGCTCGTCGAGCTCGGGCCCGACTACCGCTTCCCGACCGAGGTGCTCGGCGAGGGCCGGCGCGTCGGGAGCACCTGGGAGGGGCAGCTCGTCCTCAAGGGCTTCGGCGACCCGACCCTCACCTCGGCCGACCTGCACCGGCTGGTCGGCATCCTCTGGCGCGAAGGGATCCGCCGCGTGACCGGCGGCATCGTCGGCGATGCCTCGGCATTCGACTCCAAGCGGGTCGCCGAGGGCTGGCTGTCGTCGTTCGCCGGTATCGAGTCGCCCCCGCTCTCGGCGCTCGTCGTCGACCGGGCCGCGCGCAACAACCGCCTCGTCGCCGACCCGCCTCTCGCGGCCGCCGCAGAGCTCGATCGCCTGCTCCACGCCAGAGGCATCGAGGCCCGCGGCGCGACCGAGCGTAAGGCGCAGCCGGGCGCGCTGCCGCTCGCGACGATCTACTCCGACCGCCTGCCGGCAATCCTCGAGTACATGGACCACTGGAGCGACAACTTCACCGCCGAGATGGTGCTCAAGGCGATCGGCTACCACGTGCTCGGGATCGGTAGCACCTCGGCCGGCGCGACCGTGACGCGGCGCGACCTCGCATCGGCCGGCGTGCCCGTCGCGGGTGTCCGCATCGCCGACGGCTCGGGGCTCTCCCGCGACGATCGCGTGACCGCCCGCGAGCTCACGACGCTGCTCGTGCGGATGTGGAACGACCCCGTGATGCGCCGGGTCGTCACGGCGTCGCTCGCCGTTCCCGGCCGGAAGGGAACGCTCGAGCACAGGCTGCTCGACACTCCGGGCCACTCGCTCATCCGCGCCAAGACCGGGACGACCGACATCGCCTCGGCGCTCTCGGGGTACGTGGGCACCCGTTATGCGTTCGTGACGATCGAGAACGGCGAGCCCGTCGATTACTGGGCGGCGCACTCGGCCGAGGACGGCGTCGCCGAGGCGCTGCTCGCCCAGCTCCTGCGCTAGCTCTCGAGGAGCTGCACGAGATCGCTCTCGGCGAGCACCGGCACACCGAGGCTCTCGGCCTTCGCGGCCTTCGACCCGGGGCTCTCGCCGACGATCACGCCGGTGGTCTTCTTCGAGACGCTGTCCGACACCTTCGCCCCGCGCCCCTCGAGTGCCGCCCGTGCCTCCTCGCGGCTGAAGCTTTCGAGCGTGCCGGTGATCACATACTGGTGGCCGGTCAGCGGCCCCTCCTTCGGCCGGTCGTCCTCGTCGGCCTCGAAGGTGAGCCCGAGCTGCCTGAGCTCGCCCACGAGCCGGCGGTTGTCGTCGTCGGCGAACCAGTCGGCGATCGCTTCGGCTCGCTCCGGCCCGATCCCCTCGCACTCGACGAGATCCTCGGGCGCCGCCGCCTGGAGGCGATCGACATCGCCGAAGTGGCGCGCGAGGTTCTGGGCCGTCACCCACCCCACGTCGGGGATGTTGAGCCCGAAGAGGACCCTCCGGAACGGCATCGTGCGGCGCGAGTCCTCGATCGCCTCGATCGCGGCGCGGGCCGAGATCTCCGCGTAGCCGTCGAGCTCGATCAACTGCTCCGCGGTCAGCTTGTACAGATCGGGCATCGAGCGCAGGAGCCCCTCGGCCCAGAGCCGCCGGACGAACTGCTCGCCGACGCCGTCGATGTCCGCCGCCGCTCCGACCCAGTTGATCAGCGTCTCGAGCCCGCGCGACGGGCACGCGCGGTTCGGGCAGCGGTGCATGGCCTCGCCCTCCGGCTTCACTACCTCGAACCCGCAGAGCGGGCAGTGGGTGGGCATCCGGAACTCGTGTGTGCCCCTGGCGTGCGAGCCGGCAGGGCCGACGACCTGCGGGATCACGTCGCCCGCCCGCTGGACGATCACGCGGTCGCCCTCGCGGATCTGCTTGCGGTTGATGTCCTCCTCGTTGTGGAGGGTTGCGCGCGAGACGGTGACGCCGCCGACCTGGACCGGCTCGAGGATCGCCCACGGGTTGAGCGCGCCCGTGCGCCCGACGCGGATCGCTATCTGGAGCAGCTTCGTCTCCGCGGTCATCGGCGCCCACTTGAAGGCGCGCGCCCAGCGCGGACGTGAGTGGAGGGAGCCGAGCACCGCCTGCTGGGCATACGAGTCGACCTTGATCACGATCCCGTCGATCTCGTAGTCGAGCTCGCTGCGCTTGCGCTCCCAGAGGTCGCACGCCTTCGCGACCTCGTCGATCGAGTCGAGGCGCTCCGCGAAGGGGTTCGTGGGAAACCCGTGCTCGCGGAGCCAGGCGAGCGTTTCCCAGTGCGTCGCGAGCTCGAGCCCCTCGCGCCGGCCGATGCCGTAGGCCCAGGTGGAGAGAGGCCGCGAGGCGGTGATCGCGGAGTCCTTCTGGCGGAGCGAGCCGGCGGCGGCGTTGCGCGGGTTGGGGGCGAGCTTCTGCCCCGTCCCGACGAGCCGCTCGTTCAGCTCGCGGAAGCCCGAGAGGGGCAGGTACACCTCGCCGCGCACCTCGAGCAGCTCCGGCGCGTCGTCGCCGAGCATGCGCAGCGGGACGGTGTCGATCGTGCGCAGGTTCACGGTCACGTCCTCGCCCTCGATCCCGTCTCCCCGGGTGGCCCCGCGAACGAGGAGGCCGTGCTCATAGGTGAGGTTGATCGCGAGCCCGTCGATCTTCGGCTCGATCACGTAGGCGACGGCCTCGTCCTCGTCGAGCGCGGCTTCGAGGCGCTTGCGGACGTCGTCGGCCCATTTCTGGAGCGCCTCGCCGGTCGTGACCTTGTCGAGCGAGCCCATCGGCTCGAGGTGGCGGACCTTGACGAAGCGATCCGACGGCGGCGCCCCCACCCGCTGGGTCAGCGAGTCGGGGGTGACGAGCTCCGGGTGCCTGCGCTCGAGCTCGACGAGCTCGTCGTAGTCCCGATCGTAGGTTGCGTCCTCGACGCTCGGCGTGTCGAGCACGTGGTACTCATAAGACCAGCGTGCAAGCCGTTCGCGCAGGTCGGCTGCCCGTTTCGAGTCGGACGCGTCAGAGGGCGGCAAGGAGCTCCTCCGGCGTGTCGACGATCACGTCGGCCCCGGCGAGCAGGCCGCGGTCGTGCACGCCGCCCCAGGTGACGCCGACGGCATAGAGACCGCCCGCCCTCGCCGCGCCCATGTCGAAGGGGGAGTCGCCGACGTAGACGGCGCTCTCGGGGCGGGCGCCGAGGCGCTCCAGGGCGAGCAGCAGCGTGTCGGGCGCCGGCTTCTGGCGCTCGGCCTCATCGCCGCCGACCACCACGTCGAACAGGTGCCCGATCTCGGTCGCGGCGAAGGCGAGCTCGACCGTCGAGCGACGCTTGGCGGAGACGAGCCCGAGCTTCCGCCCCTGCTCCTTGAGGGCGATGAGGACGTCGTCGATCCCGAGGAAGGTCTTGAGCGCGCCGTGCAGCGGCTCGTTGTGGGCGCGATAGACGCGGACGAGCTCCTCGACGTGCGCCTCGCCGCCGAACTCGCGCATCTGCGCCTCGAGCCCGGGCCCGCCGACCGTCGCCATCAGCGTCTCGTCGGCGATCTCGCGCCCGAGCACGGTTCGCGTCGCGTGCCGCATCGAGGCGAGGATGATCCCGCCGGAGTCGACGACGGTGCCATCGAGATCGAAGAGGACGACCGGGAAGCGCACGCGCCCGATGGTAGCCACCGCCCTCCCCGGGGCCGCGCCCAAACCGGCGGGTGGTGGCCGGTGCAAGCCGACAACGCTCGCAGCTTGCACCGGAGGGTGGTCAGGAGCCCGGAGCGGTGCGCGTGGTGGGGTCGTCGTGGTCGTAGCCGACGCCGACGAGATAGAGGCCGGCCGCGGCGGCGGTCGACCCGGCGGCGGAGCGCGGAGCGCCCTGGAGGAGATCGAGGACCTCGTCGGGGTCCCGCTCGAGCATCGTGCCGACGAGCGTGCGCACCATGTGGCGCAGGAACGAGTCGGCCGTGATCTCGAGCTCGACCGTGTCGCCGCGATCGTGCCAGCGTGCATCCTCGACGACCCGCCGGAAGACCTGGTGCTGGGTCTCCGTCGGCGTGAAGGCGCGGAAGTCGTGCTCTCCGACCGTCATCGCCGCCGACGCCTGCAGTCGCTGCAGGTCGAGCGGGCGCGGGTGCCAGAGCGAGCGGTTCACCTCGAACGGCGAGCGCGAGCGCAGCCGCCAGATGCGATAACGGTACGAGCGCGAACGGGCGGAGTGCCGGGCATGGAAGCCGGCGGGGGCCTCCTCGACGCGGGCGAGCGCCGCGTCCGGCGGCAGGATCGCGTTCAGCGCCTCGCCCGCGCGTCCGGGCGGCGGCCCGCCGGTGACCTCGACGGAGACGACGTTTGCGAGCGCGTGGACGCCGGTGTCCGTCCGCCCGGCGACCGCGAGCCGGCCCACGGTGGCGTAGACCTGCTCGAGCGCCCCCTCGAGGATCCCCTCGACCGTTCGCTCGCCGGGCTGCCGCGCCCAGCCGCGAAACCGGGTGCCGTCGTAGGCGAGCGTCAGCTTGAGGAGCACGTCAGGTGCCCCCGACATCACTTGTCAGGCTTGCCTTATGTTCTAGCCACTTGCACTCTGTTTGATACGTTATACTCAATGTCCGAGGCCCCGATCACGAGCGCCCATCAGGATTTCCTGCTGCAACGGGTGCAGCCGGCGATGGTCGGGCTCATCGACGGCTCGCTCTCGACCCTGGCGCCGATCTTCGCCGTCGCCGTCGCGAGCCACAAGCCCTTCTACGCCTTCGTCGGCGGTCTTGCCACCTCGATCGGCGCCGGGATCTCGATGGCGTTCTCGGAGGGCCTCTCGGACACGGGCGAGCTGACCGGGCGCGGCAACCCCTTGCTGCGCGGCGGGATCACCGGCATCGGCACGTTCATCGGCGGCATCCTCCACACCCTGCCGTTCCTGATCCCGAACTACCACGTCGCCCTCCTGACAGCGCTCGTGGTGGTCGGCCTCGAGCTGATCATGCTCGCGGCGCTCAGGTCGAAGTACTTCAGCACGAGCTTCGCCACCTCGCTCGGCGCGGTGACCGTCGCCGGCGTCGTGATCGTGGCCGTCAGCACCGCAATCGGTGCCACCCTCTGAGCAGCTAGGACTTGTCCGCGCCCGCTTCGGGCGTGTCGCCCTCGGCCGCGGCTTCCGGCTCGGTCGTCGCAGAGTCCTCGGCCGCGGGCTCGCCGGCGCCAGGCTCGCCGGCTGCAGGCTCGTCGGCTGCTGGCTCCTCGTCCGTGACCGCCGCCTCCGCTGCGGGCTCCGCGTCGTCTGCCTCGGCCTCCGCCTCGGCCTCGGCAGCCTCCGTCGCGGCAGGCTCCGCCGCGGCGGCCTGCGCCTCGAGCTCCGCGTCGGCTGACTCGGCCTCGTCTGCCTCGGACGGCAGGCCCGGAATGTCGCCCTCGACGTCGGCGAGCTTCTTCTTGAAGACGAGCGGCGTATCGACGAGCTCGAGGTAGACCATCTCGGCCGCGTCGCCCTGACGCGGCCCGAGCCTGACGATGCGCGAGTACCCGCCGGGGCGCTCCGCGAACCTGGGGCCGATCTCGTCGAAGAGCTTGTGGACGATGTCTTTCGACCTCAGAAACGCGACCGCCTGCCGGCGGGCATGCATGTCACCGCGGCGGCCGAGCGTGATCATCTGCTCGGCGATCGGCTTCACCGCCTTCGCCTTGGTGAGCGTCGTCTTGATCCGCTCGTGCTCGATCAGCTCGGATGCGAGGTTCGCGTACAGCGCCCGGCGGTGAGCCGAGTCGCGGCCGAGCTTCTTGCCGGTGCGCTGGTGGCGCATGGCGCGGCTAGGCCTCCGGGCTCCCGTTGTCGCCGCGGAGGCGCAGGCCGTGCTGGCCCAGGGTCTCCTTGACCTCCTCGATCGACTTCTTGCCGAAGTTCGGGATCGAGGCGAGCTCGTTTTCGGTCTTCGTGACCAGGTCGCCGATCGTCTCGATGCCGACGCGCTTGAGGCAGTTGTACGAGCGAACCCCGAGCTCGAGCTCCTCGATCGGGAAGTTCTCCATCCCGTGGGCGAGCGAGACGTCGACCATCGCGCCACTGTCGAGCACGGGCTGGTCGACCCCGAAGCCCTCGATCTTGTCGAGGTCGGTGAAGATCGCAAGCTGGCGGATGAGGATCTCGGCCGCCTGACCGATCGCGTCCTTCGGGTCGATCGAGCCGTTCGTCGTCACGTCGATGATCAGCTTGTCGTAGTCGGTCCTCTGACCGACGCGGGCTGCCTCGACGTCGTAGGCGACGCGGCGGATCGGCGAGAACATCGAGTCGACGGGGATGACGCCGATCGTGTGGGCGTGCCCGCGGTTCCCCTCGGCGGGGACGTAGCCGCGGCCGCGGCCGATCGTGAGCGTGACCTCGAGCCGGCCCCGCGACGAGATGTTCGCGATCTCGAGGTCCGGGTTGAGGATCTCGAGGTCGGCGGGGCACTCGATGTCGGCGGCGGTGATCGTGCCCTCGCCCTTCGCGGTCAGGCGCACCTCCACCTCGGGCGAGTCGCCGTGGAGGACGCAGACGAGCTGCTTGAGGTTGAGCAGGATGTCGGTGACGTCCTCGCGGACGCCGGGGAGGGTCGTGAACTCGTGCGCGACGCCCTCGAGCTTGACCGAGGTGACGGCGGCGCCCTCGAGCGACGAGAGCAGCACGCGGCGCAGCGAGTTTCCGAAGGTGTATCCGAAGCCGCGGTCGAGCGGCTCGATCACGAAGACCCCGCGGTGCTCCTTGACCTCCTCGTGGGTGATCTTCGGGACCTGGAAGTCCATCACAGTGGAGCGACTAGCCAAAATGAGTCCTTTCCTTGTTGTCTAGAGCAGTGAGCGGGACTGCCCGCTACTTGCTGTAGAGCTCGACGATCAGCTGTTCCTGAACCGGCGTATCGATCTCCTCGCGCTCCGGCCACTTCAGCACCTTGCCGGTCAGCCCCTCGTGGTCTGCCTGCAACCACGGCGCGACTGCGGCGGTGAGGTCGGTCGCGTCGCGGATGATCGGCGCGGCGGAGGATCCGGACTTGAGTGTGACCACGTCGTCCGGGCGTACACCGTAGCTCGGGATGTTCACGCGCCGCCCGTTCACGGCGAAGTGGCCGTGGCGGACGAGCTGCCGCGCCTGCGCGCGCGAGGCGGCAAAACCGAGCCGGTACACGACGTTGTCGAGGCGGGTCTCGAGCATCCGCAAGAGGTTCTCGCCTGTCACGCCGCCCTGGCGGCTCGCCTTCTCGTAGTAGGTGCGGAACTGGGTCTCGAGCAGGCCGTAGTACCGGCGGGCCTTCTGCTTCTCGCGCAACTGGAGCAGGTACTCGGACTGCTTGATGCGGCCGCGGCCGTGCTCCCCGGGCGGGTAGCTGCGGCGCTCGACGGCGCACTTCTCGGTCAGGCAGCGCTCGCCCTTGAGGAAGAGCTTCATCCCCTCACGGCGGCACTGCTTGCACTTCGGCGAACGATCGCGGGCCATGGCTAGACGCGCCTGCGCTTCTTGGGCCGCACGCCGTTGTGGGCCTGCGGCGAGACATCCTTGACGCCGAGGATCTCGAGGCCTGCGGCCTGGAGCGAGCGGATCGCGGTATCGCGGCCCGAGCCGGGCCCCTTCACGAAGACCTCGACCTTCTGCAGGCCGTGCTCCATGCCCTTGCGCGCCGCGGCATCGGCGGTCACCTGCGCCGCGAACGGCGTCGACTTGCGCGAGCCCTTGAACCCGGCCGAGCCGGCGGACTCCCAGACGATCACGTTGCCCTGCGGATCGGTGAGCGCGACGATCGTGTTGTTGAACGACGTCTTGATGTGCGCCTGCCCGATGGCGATGTTCTTCCGCACACGCCGGCGGGCCCGCCCGCGGGTCGCTGCCTTCCTCGGGGGCGCCATTACTTCGCCTTCTTCCCGCGGCCGACGGTCTTCTTCGGTCCCTTGCGGGTGCGCGCATTCGTCTTCGTGCGCTGCCCGTTGACCGGAAGGCCGCGGCGATGGCGGATCCCACGGTACGCGCCGATCTCGGACAGGCGCTTGATCGCCTGTGTCCGCTCGCGGCGGAGATCGCCCTCGACCTGGTAGTGCTCGTCGATGTAGTCGCGCAGCTTCGCGACCTCGTCCTCGGTCAGGTCGCGGACCTTCGTGTCCTGCGAGAGCCCGAGCGCGGCGCAGATGTCGCGCGCGCTCGGCTGGCCGATGCCGAAGATGTAGGTGAGCCCGATCTCGAGCCGTTTCTGGTTCGGAAGGTTGACGCCGGCAATTCTTGGCCACGCCGCTACCCCTGCCTTTGCTTGTGGCGGGGGTTGTTGGTGCAGATGACCATCGTCCGACCGTGCCGCTTGATCACGCGGCACCGCTCGCACATCGGCTTGACTGAGGGGCGCACTTTCATGTTATGAACGGTGGCGGTAAGTGATGCGACCGCGGGTCAGGTCATAGGGAGAAAGCTCCACCTTGACCTTGTCGCCGGGAAGGATGCGGATGTAGTGCTTGCGCATCTTTCCCGAGATCGTCGTGAGGACATCATGGCCCCCGTCGAGCTTGACGCGAAACATCGTGCTCGGCAGGGCCTCGGTGACCTCACCTTCGACCTCGATCTTCTCTTCCTTACTTGCCAATCGACCTCTGCTTCTCGCTCGTGGCGACTCGAATGACTCTCACCAGGGTACTGCTGAAAACACAGACAGAATCACGGCTTGCGGCCGCGGAACGGTCATGGTACCAGGACCGATGCGGGCCTCGTCAGCACTCTGGGGCCGTCGGCCGTGATCGCCACGGTGTGCTCGAAATGGGCGGTCAGCGAGCCGTCGTCGGTCGAGATCGACCAGCCGTCGTCGTGCAGATGGACGTCGGGGCCGCCGGCCGTGATCATCGGCTCGATCGCGATCGTCATCCCCTCGACCAGCTGCGGCCCGCGGTAGGGAGTGACGAAGTTCGGCACCTGGGGATCCTCGTGGTAGGCCTTGCCGACGCCGTGGCCGACGAGGCTGCGGACGACCGAGAAGCCCGCGTCCTCGACGACGGCCTGGACGGCGGCCGAGATGTCGCCGACCATCGCACCGACCTGGGCCGCCTCGATCCCGGCGTCGAGCGCCAGGCGGCAGACATCGAGCAGGCGCTGCGCCTCGGCCGAGATCTCCCCCACGCCGAAGGTCGCCGCCGAGTCCGCGATCAGGCCCTTCCTCGTCACCCCGATGTCGCAGGAGACGATGTCGCCCTCGCGCGCCCGGTAGCCGTTCGGGATGCCGTGGACGATCATCTCGTTCGGCGAGATGCAGGTCGCGGCCGGAAAGCCCTTGTAGCCCTTGGACGTCGGCACGCCTCCGTGGCCTGCGATGTACTCGTCGGCGATGCGGTCGAGCTCGAGCATCGAGATGCCCGGCTCGAGACGCTCCTCCATCACGGCGAGCGCTCCGGCGACGATCGCGCCTGCGGCTGCCATCCCGTCGATCTCTCGAGCTGACTTCCTGATGATCATGCAGCGTTGTCCTCCAACTCGGCGAGGGCGTCCTGGATCTCGGCGTAGACCTCGTTGATCGTTCGCTCTGCGTGCAGCGGGATCAGGCGGCCGGAGGCCCGGTAGTGCTCGACGATCGGCTCTGTCTCGGAATGGTAGGTGGCGAGACGCCTCGCGATCACCTCGGGGGCGTCGTCCGGCCGGCTCTCGACGGCGGCACGCGCGAGCATCCGTCCGGTCGCGACCTCATCGGGCAGGTCGAAGAAGAGGATCGCGTCGAGGCCGCGACCGATCTCGGCGAGCATCGCATCGAGCTCCTCCGCCTGCACCGCGTTGCGCGGGAAGCCGTCGAGCACGAACCCTGCACGCGCGTCGGCGGCGCCGAGCCGCTCGCGAATGAGCTCGATCGTGATCTCGTCGGGCACGAGCTTGCCGTTCGCGAGCATGGGCTCCACCTGGCGCCCGAGCTCGCTTCCCGCCGCGATCGCCGCCCGGAACATGTCGCCGGTCGAGACATGCGGGATCGCATAGTCGATCGCGATCTGCTTTGCCTGCGTTCCCTTCCCCGCGCCCTGCGGGCCCAACACGAGCAAGTTCACTAGCGCAAGAACCCCTCGTAGGAGCGCATCATCATCTGCGACTCCATCTGGCGCATCGTGTCGAGGGCGACGCCGACGACGATCAGTACCGAGGTGCCGCCGAGCGCACGCGAGGTCGCCTGCGAGAAGTTGAAGTAGTTGATGAAGACCGACGGGAGGACGGCCACCGTCGCAAGGTAGAGCGAGCCCGGCAGCGTGAGCCGCGTCAGCACCCGGTCGAGGTAGACCGCCGTCGGCGGCCCCGGCCGGATGCCGGGGATGTAGCCCCCATACTTCCGCAGCTCGTTCGCCTGGTCGACCGGGTTGAACTGGACCGCGGTGTAGAAGAACGTGAAGACGACGATCAGGAGCGCCTCGACGCCGAGATACGTCCAGGAGCGGGGCGAGAAGTGAGTGTTGATGAAGGTCTGCGTGTTCGGCAGGAACGAGCCGAGCGTCTGCGGCAGTGCGAGCAGCGCGGCGGCGAAGATCACCGGGATGACTCCGGCCATGTTCACGCGCAGCGGCATGTAGGTCGACTGGCCGCCCATCTGGCGCCGGCCCACCATCCGCTTCGCGTACTGGATCGGGATCCGCCGCTGGCCTTCCTGGACGAACACGACCGAGACGACGACGCCGAGCGCGACGATCGGGAAGAACAGCTTCTCGACCGGCGTGCCGTTGATCCAGGCGTTGATGCCGGCCGGGGCGGAGGTGAGGATCGAGGCGAAGATCAGGATCGAGATCCCGTTGCCGATGCCGCGCTTCGTGATCTGCTCGCCCATCCACATCAGCATCGTGCAGCCCGCCGTGAGCGTGATCACGATCAGCACCAGGCGCCCGGTGTCGAGCTTCAGCCCGCCGCTGCGATGGAAGAGGTACGCGTAGCCGGCGGCCTGCGCGGCGGCGAGCACGACGGTGCCGTAGCGCGTGTACTGGGTGATCTTCGCCTGGCCCGCCTCGCCCTCGTGCTTCAGCTGCTCGAGCTGGGGCACCGCGACCGTGAGGAGCTGGATGACGATCGACGCCGTGACGTAGGGCATGATCCCGAGCGCGAAGATCGAGAAGCGTGCGAGCGCGCCGCCGCTGAACAGGCTCAGCAGCCCGAACACGCCGCCGTTCAGCAGCCCGGAGAGCGCCGAGGCGTTGACGCCCGGGGCCGGGATCCACGAGCCGAACCGGTAGACCGCGAGCACGAACGCGGTGAACAGCACCCGGCGCCGAAGCTCCGGAACCCGCCAGGCGTTGGCGAGCCACGAAAGCAAGAGCTACTCCTCGCTCTCCGGCTCGGCAGACGCCTCGGCCTCGCCGGCCGGCTCCGCCGCAGCCCCGGCAGCCTCGGCGGCCGCCTCCGGCTCGTCCGCGACCGCGGTCGAGCGGTGCTTCTTCGCCTTCTTGACCTTCGGCTCCTTGAGCAGAGTGAGCGTCCCGCCGGCGGCCTCGACCTTCTCGCGGGCGGTCGCGGAGGCGCCATGCACGGTGATCGTGAGCTTCTTGGTGAGCTCGCCGACGCCGAGCAGCTTCACGTCCTTGCGGATCGAACGGATCAGGCCCTTGGCCTTGAGCGACTCGGGGGTTACGTCCTCCCCGGCCTCGAAGCGATCGAGGTCGCGGATGTTCACCGGCTGGGTGTAGGTGCGGAACGGCCCGATCGGCATCGCATCGCGCGAGGTGTTGCCGCGCAGCTTGGGAAGCCGCATCGCGAGTGGCATCTGACCGCCCTCGAAGCCCGCGCGCATGCGGTGCGAGCCGGCCCGCGACTTCTGGCCCTTGATCCCGCGGCCGGAGTACCGGCCCTTGCCGGAGCCGAGGCCGCGGCCGACGCGCTTGCGATCCTTGCGCGGCTGGGCGGGCTGGAGGTTGGAGAGGCTCAGCTTGGCGGGGTTCAGCTCTTCGGGCATCTAGATCTCCTCGATCCGGACGAGGTGGCGTACCTTCCGAAGCATGCCTGCAAGAGCCGGCGTCATGTCGTGCTCGCGGGACTTGCCGATGCGCCCGAGCCCGAGCGCGCGCAGCGTGCCGCGGTGGCGCGGCGACTGGCCGATCGAGCTTCCGGTCTGGGTGAGCTTAAGCCGTGGCATCCTCGCTCGCTTCCGTCGCGGCGGGCTCCGCCGAGACCTCCTCGGCCGGAGGCTCGGCAACCGCGACTGCCGCGGGCGCCTCGACGACGGCCTCTTCCTTGACCGCCTTGGGCAGGGGCAGGACGTCGCGCACAGACTTGCCACGCGCGAGCGCGACCTCCTCGGGGCGCCGCAGGTCGCGGAGCGCGGACTCTGCTGCCTTGAGCATGTTGATCGGGTTCGTCGTCCCGAGCGACTTCGCGAGCACGTCGCGGATGCCGCCGAGCTCGAGCACGGCGCGCACCCCGCCCCCGGCGATGACGCCCGTGCCGGGAGAGGCGGGCCGCAGCAGCACGCGGGCGGCGCCGAACCGGCCGAGTACCTCGTGAGTGATCGTCTGGCCGTGCTTCGGGACGGTGAAGAGGTTCTTCTTCGCGTCGTCGACCGCCTTCGAGATCGCGAGCGGCACCTCGCGAGCCTTCCCGTAGCCGACGCCGACACGGTCGACCTCGTCGCCGATCACGACGAGCGCGGTGAACGAGAACCGCCGGCCGCCCTTGACCACCTTGGCGACGCGGTTGATCTCGACGACCCGCTCCTTCAGCTCTCTCGATTCGGCGATGTCAACTGCCATCAGAAGCTCAGACCTCCCTCGCGCGCACCCTCGGCGAGAGCCTTCACGCGTCCGTGGTACAGGTAGCCGGCGCGGTCGAACACGACGGTCTCGACGCCCGCCTTCTTCGCCGCCGCGGCGAGTGCCTTGCCGACCTCGCCCGCCTGGCTCGTCTTGTCGCCCTTGTGCCCGAGCCCGAGCCAGCTTGCCGACACGATCGTCTTGCCGGTCTCGTCGTCGATCAGCTGCGCGAAGATGCCGCGGTTCGAGCGATGGACGGTGAGGCGCGGCCGCCCGGCCGTGCCCGAGATCTTGCCGCGGACGCGGCGATGGCGGCGCAGGCGCGCCTCGCGGACGGTGGGCGAGCTCATGCTCTCTTGCCCACCTTCCGGCGCACATGCTCACCCTCGTAGCGAATGCCCTTGCCCTTGTACGGCTCGGGCGGGCGTACCTTGCGGATCTCGGCGGCAGTCTGACCGACGACCTGCTTGTCGATCCCGCGCACGATGATCTGCGTGGGGGCCGGCACCTCGAACTCGATGCCGGTGCGCGGCTTGATGCTGACCGGATGCGAGTAGCCGACCTGGAGCTCGAGGGTCGAACCCGACAGCGCGGCGCGATAGCCGACGCCCTGGATCTCGAGCCGCTTCTCGAAGCCCTTCGTGACGCCCTCGACCATGTTCGCGACCAGCGTGCGCGTGAGGCCGTGGAGCGCACGGTCGGGGCCACGGTCGGTCGGCCGCGTGACGTTGATCGTGGCCTCGGTCTGCTCGATCGCGATCCGGGCCGGCACCTGCTGGTGCAGCTCGCCCTTGGGGCCGTGCACGATGACCCGGCCCGGGTCGACCGTGACGGTCACCCCGGCGGGCACTTCGATTGGCTGTCTTCCGATTCGGCTCATGGGTGCAACTACCAGACGAAGCAGATCACTTCGCCGCCGATGCCTTCGCGCTCGGCGGTGCGGCTCGTGATCACGCCGCGGGAGGTGGACAGGATTGCAGTTCCCATGCCGCCGAGGACGCGCGGAAGGCGATCCTTGCCGGCGTAGATCCGCCGGCCCGGCTTGGAGATGCGCTTGAGGCCCGTCAGCACGCGCTCGCGCCCGCGGCCGTACTTGAGCTCGACGACGAGCACCTTGTACGGAAGCCCCTCGCGCTCCTCGACGCGGTAGTCGCGCACGTAGCCCTCCTCGGTGAGGATGCGCGCGATCTGCTCCTTGAGCTTGGAGCTCGGCATCTCGGTGGTCTCGTGCAGCGCCTTGTTGGCGTTGCGGATGCGGGTCAGCATGTCGGCGACGGGGTCGGTCAGCATCGGTTCCTCCTACCAGGAGCTCTTCGTCATGCCCGGGATCACGCCCTGGTGGGCGAGCTCCCGCAGGCAGATCCGGCAGAGCCCGAACTTCTTGAACACGGCGCGAGGCCGCCCGCACTTGTTGCAGCGGCTGTAGTTGCGCACCTTGTACTTGGCGGGGCGCGCCGCCTTCGCGATCATCGATTTCTTGGCCATATGGCTCTTTCCCAGTCCCTTCGGTTAGTCCCGCGGAGCCTCGGTGGCGATCGGCAGCCCGAGCCCCCGGAGGAGCGCCTCGGCCTGCACGTCGTTCGCGGCAGTGGTCGTGATCGCGACATCGAGGCCGCGGATCTCCTTGATGCTGTCGTAGTCGATCTCGGGGAAGATGATCTGCTCGCGCAAACCGAGCGAGTAGTTGCCGCGGCCGTCGAACGACGTCGGCGGCAGGCCGCGGAAGTCGCGGATCCGGGGCAGCGCGATCGACACGAGCCGGTCGAGGAACTCCCACATCCGGTCGCCGCGGAGCGTCACTCGGGCGCCGATCGGCATCCCCTCGCGAATCTTGAACTGCGCCACCGACTTGCGCGCGCGCCGCAGCTGCGCCCGCTGGCCGGCGATGATGCTGAGCTCGTCCATCGCCGCGTCGAGCACCTTGGCGTCCGTCTTCGCCTCGCCGACGCCCATGTTGAGGGTGATCTTCGCCACCGTCGGGACCTGCATGATCGACGAGAGGGCGAGGTCGTCCTTGAGGGCGATGCGAAGCTCCTCGTTGTAGCGCTGCTTGAGGCGGGGGACGTAGGTCTCGGAGACGGCCATCAGTCGAGCTCCTGCTCACAGTCGGCGCGCCGGCAGACGCGCACCTTGATCGTCTGGCCGTCCTTGATCTCCTTCGTCCTGTAGCCGATGCGCGTCGGGCGCTTGCAGGTCGGGCACACGACCATCACGTTCGAGATCGGCACCGCCGCCGGCTTGTCGACGATCCCGCCGGCGGTCATCTGCGAGCCGCCCATGTTGCTGTTGGCGTTGCGGATCGGGCGCGGCTTGGTGTGCCGCCTGACGATGTTGAGGTTCTCGACGATGACGCGCTCGGCACTCGGCTGGGCGTCGAGGACACGGCCCTGCTTCCCCCGGTCCTTGCCGGAGATCATCTGAACGAGATCGCCTTTCTTGACCTTCACCTACAACACCTCCGGAGCGAGCGAAACGATCTTCATGAAGTTCTTCTCGCGGAGCTCGCGCGCGACCGGGCCGAAGATCCGGGTACCGCGCGGGTTCCGCTGTGCATCGATGATGACGGCGGCGTTCTCGTCGAACGCGATCAACGTTCCGTCGTCGCGTCCGAACGGCTTCTTGGTGCGGACGACGACCGCCTTCACGACCTCCCCCTTCTTGATCGCGCCCTGCGGGGAGGCTGTCTTCACGGTAGCCGTGATGATGTCGCCGACGCGGGCATACCGACGCTTCGAGCCGCCGGCGACGCGGATGCAGAGGATCTCCCGTGCGCCCGTGTTGTCGGCGACCTTCAGGCGTGTCTCTTGCTGGATCACCGCTACTTCGCTTTCTCGACGATCTCGGCCAGGCGCCAGCGCTTGGTCTTGGAGAGCGGGCGGGTCTCGATGATGCGCACGATGTCCCCGATCGCGGCCGAGTTCTGCTCGTCGTGGGCGTGGAGCTTGTTGCTGCGGCGCACGACCTTCTTGTACCTCGGGTGCGCGCGGACCATCTCGACCTTGACCACGATCGACTTGTCGCCCTTGTCGGAGACGACGACGCCGCGGCGCTCCTGGCGGCGGCCCGGCTCGGACTCGGGCTTCTCGGTGCGGACGATCGGCTTGCGCTCCTTGGCGGGGGTGCGGGCAGGCTTCGCGTGCTTGTGACGGAGCGCACGCGGCAGGCGCTTGCGCTTCTTCTTCGGCCCGGACACGGCCGGAGGCGCCGCCTCGGCGGCCGGCTCCGCCGCTGCCTCGGGCTCCGCCGCCACAGGCTCCGCCGGTGCCTCGTCGGCTCGGCCGGCTCCGGCTCGCTGTCGGGCTCGGCCGGCTCGGCCGCTGCCTCCGGCTCTGCCGCCACAGGCTCCGCGCTGCCTCGGGCTCGGCCGCTGCCTCGGGCTCGGCCGCGCTGCAGGCTCTGCGGCGCCTCGGGCTCTGCTGCCGCGGCCTCGGGCTCTGCCGCGGCCTCGGGCTCGGCCGCCACGGGCTCCGCCGCCTCGGGCTCCGCAGCCTCGGGCTCCGCAGCCTCGGGCTCCGCAGCCTCGGGCTCGGTCGCCTCGGAGGCCACGTCGGCCTCGTCTGTCGTCTCGTCCTTGATCTCGTCGTCTGCCATCTCTACGCCTGTCGTCTCCTTAGCTGCGAGGCTTCGCAGCCTGCTCTTGCTGGACGGTGAGGATCCGGGCGATCTCGCGCCGGGTCCGTCGCAGCTTCGTGATGTCCTCGAGCGCGCCGGTCGCCGACTGGAAGCGGATCGTGAAGAGCTCCTTGCGCGTCTCGACGAGTCTCGAGGCGAGCTCATCGGCGCTGAGCCCCCGCAGGTCCCTAGCCCGCAAAGAGATCACCGCCCTCGCGGCGAACGAACTTCGTCCGGATCGGAAGCTTCTGGCCCGCCAGGCGAAGCGCCTCCTTGGCGAGCGGCTCCGGCACGCCGGCCAGCTCGAACATGACGCGCCCGGGCTTGATCACGGCAACCCACCCCTCGGGTGAGCCCTTGCCCTTCCCCATGCGCGTCTCGAGCGGCTTCTTGGTGTAGGTCTTGTCGGGGAAGACGTTGATCCAGACCTTGCCGCCGCGCTTGATCTTGCGGGTCATCGCGATCCGGGCGGCCTCGATCTGCCGGTTGGTGATCCAGCCGTTCTCGAGCGCCTTGATGCCGTAGTCGCCGAACTGCACGGTGAACTGGCCCTTGGCCTCGCCGCGGCGGCGGCCGCGATGCATCTTCCGGTACTTGGTGCGCCTCGGGAGCAGCATCAGGCCTCGCCCTCGCTCTCCCCGGCCCCGGCCCCGGCCGCGGGCGTCTCCTCGACGGCCGTCTCCGCGACGGCCTTCTCCTCGACGACGACAGCCTCCGGCGTCTCCTCGACGACCACCACGTCCTCGACGACCGGGGTCGTCCCGGCCGACGTCTCCTCGACGGGAGGCGTCGTGTCCTCCTCGCGCGGGGCGCCGCGACGAGCGCCGCCGCCACCGCCGCCGCCACCGGGGCGCGACCCGCCGCTGCGCTGGCCGGGCCGGCTGCGCCGTACCGGGCCGAGCCCTTCGCGGTCCTGGTTCCTGCCGCGACCGGCCTCACGCGAGGCGCCGAGACCCTCGCTGACGCCGCCACGGCGGCGCGCGGTGTCCTGATCGCCGAGGCGGGTCTCCTTGCCGCCGCCGGGCACGCCGCCGTAGCCGGCGGGCATGATCTCGCCCTTGTTGATCCAGACCTTGACGCCGATGCGTCCGGTCGGGGTCCGGGCCTCGGTGAAGCCGTAGTCGATGTCGGCGCGGATCGTGTGCAGCGGCACGCGGCCCTCCGAGTACTGCTCCGAGCGGCTCATCTCCGAGCCGCCGAGGCGGCCCGAGCACTGGACCTTCACGCCGGCGGCGCCCGAGCGGATCGCCGAGGCGAGCGACCGCTTCATCGCGCGTCGGAACGAGACACGGTTCTGGAGCTGCTCGGCGATCGACTGGGCGACGAGCTTTGCGTCGAGCTCGGGTCGCTTGATCTCGTTGATGTTGATGTGGACGTTCTTGCGGGTGAGCGCGTGCACCTCTTTGCGCAGCGCGTCGACCTCGACGCCCGACTTCCCGATCACGATGCCCGGGCGAGCCGTGTAGATGTCGATCGTGATCCGCTGCTTGTCCTTGCGGATCAGGATGTCGGACAGCCCCGCATGCGAGAGCTTCTTGACGATGTGCTCGCGGATCTTGATGTCCTCGAGGAGGGCGCCCGCGAACTCCTTGTCGGGGACCATCCAGTTCGATTTCCAGTCGTGGATGACGCCGACGCGCAGACCGCCGGGATGGACTTTCTGACCCATTAAGCGGTCACCTCCTTCTTCTTCCTCGGCGTCTTCGACGCTGCTGCTGCCCCGCCCTCGGCGCGGCGGCGGCGCCTCGGCGCACGCGCAGAGCCCTCGGTCGGGGCGGACCCGACGGGCTCAGGGGCCTGCTCGAGCTTGATCGTGATGTGGCAGGTGCGCTTCAGGATCTGGCTGACGCGGCCACGCGCGCGCTGCTGCCAGCGCTTCAGCGTCGGGCCCTCGTCGATGTAGACGGCCGAGATCACGAGGTCGTCGCCGTTCCAGTTGAGGTTCGGGTTCGACTCCGCGTTCGCGACGGCGCTCTTCAGCACCTTCTCGATGTCGCGCGCGGCAGCACGCTGCGTGAACGCGAGGATCGTCCTCGCCTCGGGCACGCTCCGGCCGCGAATGTGGTCGGCCACGAGCCGCGCCTTGCGGGGCGTGACGTGGACGAACTTCGCGGTCGCGCCGACGTAGTCGCGGGCCGCGGTCACCGCTTCACCTGCGTCTTCGAGTCGCCTGCATGGCCACGGAAATGGCGCGTCGGCGCGAACTCGCCGAGCTTGTGACCGACCATCTGCTCGGAGATGAAGACCGGGATGTGCTTGCGCCCGTCGTGCACCGCGATCGTGTGCCCGACCATGTCGGGGAAGACGGTCGACGAGCGCGACCAGGTGCGGATCATCTGCTTCTTGCCGGCGTCGTTCATGGCGACGATCCGCGCCAGCAGGCGCTCCTCCACGAACGGCCCCTTCTTCGAGCTGCGGGACATGGGTTAGCGCTTCTCCTTCCCGCGGCGCCGGCCGCGGACGATGAGCTTGTCCGATTCCTTGTTCTTGCCGCGGGTGCGCTTGCCGAGCGTCGGCACGCCCCACGGAGTGACCGGGTGGCGGCCGCCCTTCGACTTGCCCTCGCCGCCGCCGTGCGGGTGGTCGACAGGGTTCATCGCCGAGCCGCGCACGGTCGGCCGCTTGCCCATCCAGCGCGAGCGGCCGGCCTTGCCGCCGGTGATGTTGCCGTGATCGACGTTGCCGACCTGACCCACCGTCGCCCGGCAGGTGAGGAGGACGCGGCGCATCTCGCCGGAGGGGAGGCGCAGCGTGGCGTAGCCGGAGTCCTTCGCGACGAGCTGGATGCCCGATCCGGCCGAGCGGGCCATCTGGCCGCCCTTGCCCGGCTTCAGCTCGACGTTGTGGACGAGCGTGCCGGTCGGGATGTTCTCGAGCGGCAGCGCGTTGCCCGGCTTGATGTCGGAGCCGGGGCCGGACTGCACCTCGGAGCCGACGCGGAGGCCGGCGGGGGCGAGGATGTAGGCCTTGAAGCCGTCGGCGTAGTGGAGCAGCGCGATCCGGGCCGAGCGATTCGGGTCGTACTCGATCGCGGCCACCTTCGCGGGGATCCCGTCCTTGCGTACGCTTGAAGTCGATGACGCGGAACCGGCGCTTGTGGCCGCCGCCCTGATGGCGCGTCGTGATCCGGCCGTTGTTGTTGCGGCCGCCCTTCTTGGTGAGCTTCTCGGTCAGGTCCTTCTCGGGCTTCGACTTCGTCACCTCGGCGAAGTCGGACACCGTCATGAAGCGGCGGCCGGGGCTCGTGGGCTTGAAACGGCGGACCGGCATTACAACTGTGCTCCCTGGAAGACCTCGATCGTCTCGCCGGGCTTGAGCTGGACGACGGCCTTCTTCCAGCCCGGCTGCGTGCCCTTGATCATGCCGCGGCGCTTGGGCTTCGCCTGGACGCTTGAGACGTTGACGCTGACGACGTGCACCTCGAACAGCTCCTCGACCGCCTGGCGGATCTGCGTCTTGTGAGCGTCCTTGTGCACGCGGAAGGTGTACTTGCCGTACACCGAGCCGTGGTAGCTCTTCTCGGTGATCGACCGGCGCGAGGACGATCTGGTGGGCGTGCACTACTGGGCCCTCGTCTCGAGAGCGGGAGCGCGGTCTCGCTGACGATCAGCGAGCGCGCCCAGACGACGGCGCCGACCTCGACCTCGGACGGAGCGACGACGACGACGCGCTGGAGGTTGCGGAACGACTTCGCGGCCGCGAGCTCGTCGTCGGTGAGGACGATGAGCGTCGGCGTGAGCGAGCCCGGAGGCCTCGAGCAGGCTCTTCGCCGACCTTCGTCGACGGCTGCTCGAACGATGGCGGCGTCGAGGAGCGCGAGCGTGCCCTCGGAGGTGTGCCCGGCGAGCGCCGAGCGGAGCGCGGCCTTGGCCGCCTTGCGGTTGACCTTGACGTCGAACGACGCGCGGCACCTTCGCGAACACGTGGCCGCCGCCCGTGAACTGCGCTGCGCGCGTCGTTCCCGCGCGGGCGCGGCCCGTGCCCTTCTGGCGCCACGGCTTCGAGCGGCCGCCCGAGACCAGGCCGCGGCTCTTCGTCGCGAACGTGCCGGCGCGGTGGGCGTTCTGCTCGGCCCGGACCGCCTCGTGGACGAGGTGCGGCTTGACCTCGGCGCCGAACACGGCCTCCTCGAGCGTGACGTCCTTGCCCGTGCCGCCGTTGGCGTCGAGCACGGCTGCCTTCGGCGCCGCCATCAGCCGCGCACCTCGACGAGACCGTTCTTCGGCCCCGGGATCGCGCCCTTGACGAGCAGCAGGTTCTGCTCCGGATCGATCGCTGTGCACGGTCAGGCCGAGCTGGGTGACGCGCTTGCCGCCCATCCGGCCGGCCATGCTTGACGCCCTTGAAGACGCGCGAGGGCGTGGCCGAGGCGCCGACCGAGCCCGGAGCGCGAACGTTGTGCGAGCCGTGCGACCGCGGGCCGCTCGAGAAGTTGTGCCGCTTGATCGTGCCCTGGAAGCCCTTGCCGATGCCGATCCCGGCGACCTTGACCTCGTCGCCGGCCTCGAAGACCTCGACCGTGACCGTCTCGCCCTCGACGGCGCCGTCGATGCCGCCGCGGAACTCGACGATCGTCCGGTGCGCGCCGACGCCGAAGCGCTTCGAGGTGGCCGAGCTCGGGCCTCGTCAGCTTCCGCTCGGGGACCGGGTCGAACGCGAGCTGGACGCCGTCGTAGCCGTCGGTGTCCACCGTCTTCACCTGCACGACGGGGCACGGGCCGGCGGCGATCACCGTGACACGGGGTGACCACCCCGGTCTCCTGATCGAAGATCTGGGTCATGCCGAGCTTCTTGCCGAGGATGCCCTTGGCCATCAGAGCTTGATCTCGATGTCGATGCCGGCGGGCAGATCGAGCCGCATCAGCTGGTCGATCGTCTTCGGCGTCGGGCTGAGGATGTCGATCAGGCGCTTGTGCGTGCGAACCTCGAAGTGCTCCCGCGAGTCCTTGTCCTTGAACGGGCTGCGGATCACGCAGTAGACGTTCTTCTCGGTCGGCAGGGGCACCGGGCCGGTGATCGTCGCACCGCTCCGCTGAGCGGTGTCGACGATCTGCTGGGCCGACCGGTCCAGTTGCTGGTGGTCGTAGCCCTTGAGCCGGATGCGGATCTTCCCTTGTGCCATGGTTTCCTCAGCTGCTCGATGGTCGCTACTTGATGATTTCCGTGACGACGCCGGCGCCCACCGTGCGGCCGCCCTCGCGGATCGCGAAGCGGAGGCCCTGATCCATGGCGATCGGCTGGATCAGCTCGATCTTCATGTTCGTGTTGTCGCCCGGCATCACCATCTCCTGGCCCTCGGGCAGCCCGATCGAGCCGGTCACGTCCGTCGTCCGGAAGTAGAACTGCGGCCGGTAGTTGTTGAAGAACGGCGTGTGGCGGCCGCCCTCGTCCTTGGAGAGGACGTACACCTCGGCGTTGAACTGGGTGTGCGGCGTGATCGAGCCGGGCTTCGCGAGCACCTGGCCGCGCTCGACCTCCTCGCGCTTGACGCCGCGCAGGAGCGCGCCGGCGTTGTCGCCCGCCTGGGCGTAGTCGAGCGTCTTCTGGAACATCTCGAGCCCGGTGACGACGGTCTTCGCCACCTCCGGGTGGATGCCGACGATCTCGACCTCGTTGCCGACCTCGCACTTGCCCTGCTCGATGCGGCCGGTGACGACGGTGCCGCGGCCCGTGATCGTGAACACGTCCTCGATCGGCATCAGGAACGGCTTGTCGACGTCGCGCGTCGGCTCCGGGATGTAGGTGTCGACGGCCTCCATCAGCTCCAGGATCTTCGGCGTCCACTCGGGGTCGCCCTCGAGCGCCTTCAGCGCCGAGACCTGGATCACCGGGATGTCGTCGCCCGGGAACTCGTACTTGGAGAGCAGCTCGCGGACCTCCATCTCGACGAGCTCGAGCAGCTCGGGGTCGTCGACCATGTCGGCCTTGTTGAGCGCGACCACGATGGCCGGCACCTCGACCTGGCGGGCCAGGAGGATGTGCTCGCGGGTCTGCGGCATCGGGCCGTCGGCGGCGCTGACGACGAGGATCGCGCCGTCCATCTGCGCGGCGCCCGTGATCATGTTCTTGATGTAGTCGGCGTGGCCCGGGCAGTCGACGTGCGCGTAGTGGCGGTTCGCCGTCTCGTACTCGACGTGCGCGGTGTTGATCGTGATGCCACGCGCGCGCTCCTCGGGAGCGTTGTCGATCGACGCGAAGTCGCGCACCTGCGTGTTGCCGCTGCCGGCCTCGGCGAGCACCTTCGTGATCGCCGCGGTCAGCGTCGTCTTGCCGTGGTCGATATGCCCGATCGTGCCGACGTTGACGTGCGGCTTCGAGCGCTCGAACTTCTGCTTGGCCATTTGCTCTTTTCCTCCGTTAGACCTGTGTAGGAAAACTCCGTTAGGAGCCGCCGCCGCCCTGCTCGACGATCTCGCTCGGCGATCGACTGCGGTACGTCCTCGTACCGCTCGAATTCCATGTGGAAGTCTGCCCGGCCCTGCGACATCGAGCGCAGGTCGGTGGCGTAGCCGAACATCTCCGACAGCGGGACGATCGCCTTGACCACCTGCGCGTTGCCGACGGGGCTCATCGACTCGATCCGGCCGCGCCGCGAGTTGAGGTTGCCGATCACGTCGCCGAGGTAGTCCTCGGGCGTCGTGACCTCGACCGCCATCACGGGCTCGAGCAGCTTCGGCTTCGCCCGCTTCATCGCCTCCTTGAACGCCATCGAGCCGGCGATCTTGAAGGCGCGCTCGCTCGAGTCGACGTCGTGGTAGCTAGCCGTCGACGAGCTCGACCTTGACGTCGACGACCGGATAGCCGGCGAGGACGCCGGAGCCCATCGCCTCCTGGATGCCCGCGTTGACGGCCGGGATGTACTCCTTCGGGATCTTGCCGCCGACGATCTTGTCGACGAACTCGTAGCCGGCGCCCGGCTCCTGCGGGTAGCAGGTTGATCACGGCGTCGCCGTACTGGCCCGAGCCGCCGGTCTGGCGGACGAACCGGCCCTGGATCTTCTCGGCCGGCTGCGAGATCGTCTCGCGGTAGGCGACCTGCGGCCGCCCGACGTTCGCGTCGACGTTGAACTCGCGCTTGAGGCGGTCGACGATGATCTCGAGGTGGAGCTCGCCCATGCCGGCGATCAGCGTCTGGCCGGTCTCGTCGTCGGTGTGGACGCGGAAGGTCGGGTCCTCCTCGGCGAGCCGCGCGAGGCCCGACGCCGAGCTTGTCCTGGTCGGCCTTCGACTTCGGCTCGACCGCGACCGAGATCACCGGCTCGGGGAAGGTCATCGACTCGAGCACGATCGGCGCGCTTCTCGGCCGACGAGCGTGTCGCCGGTCGTCGTCTGCTTGAGGCCGACGCCCGCCGCGATCTCGCCCGCGCCGATCTCCTCGCGCTCCTCGCGGTGGTTCGCGTGCATCTGGAGGATGCGGCCGATCCGCTCGGTCTTGCCGGTGCGTCGTGTTGAGGACGCGGTCGCCGGCCTTGAGCTTGCCGCTGTAGACGCGGAAGTAGGTGAGCTTGCCGACGTACGGGTCGGACATGACCTTGAACGCGAGCGCCGAGAACGGCGCGTCCAGTCGTCGCGGCGCGCTCGACCTCGGCCTCGGTCTTCGGGTCGATGCCCTGGATCGGCGGCACGTCGAGCGGGCTCGGCAGGTAGTCGATCACCGCGTCGAGCAGCGGCTGGACGCCCTTGTTCTTGAAGGCGCTAGCCGAGCAGGACGGGCGTGATCTCGTCGCTGAGCGTGCCGGCGCGCAGCGCGCGCTTGATCTGCTCGGCGGTGACCGAGCCCTCGTCCTCGATGTAGGCCTCGAGCACCTCGTCGTCGAAGTGCGAGATCGCGTCGATCAGCTGGTGGTGGTACTCGTGCGCCTGCTCGGCGAGCTCGGCCGGGATCTCGCCCACCTCGAACTGCTGGCCGAGGTCGTCCTTGTAGACGATCGCCTGCATCTCGACGAGGTCGATCGACGCCCTGGAAGTTCTCCTCCGCGCCGATCGGGATCTGCATCGGCACCGGGTTCGCGCCGAGGCGGTCGCGCATCGACTGCACGGCGGCGAAGAAGTTCGCGCCGGTGCGGTCCATCTTGTTGATGAACGCGATCCGCGGGACCTTGTACTTGTCGGCCTGGCGCCAGACCGTCTCGGACTGCGGCTGGACGCCCGCGACCGAGTCGAACACGGCGACCGCGCCGTCGAGGACGCGCAGGCTGCGCTCCACCTCGACGGTAAAGTCCACGTGCCCGGGCGTATCAATAATGTTGATCCGGATAGTCGCGCCAGAACGCCGTCGTCGCAGCCGACGTGATCGTGATGCCGCGCTCCTGCTCCTGCGCCATCCAGTCCATCGTCGCCGCGCCCTCGTGCACCTCGCCCATCTTGTGGGTGCGGCCGGTGTAGTAGAGGATGCGCTCGGTCGTCGTCGTCTTGCCCGCATCGATGTGGGCCATGATCCCGATGTTCCGGACGCGATCCAGCGCGATTCGTGACTCAGTCACTGACAAATCTTGCTCCCTTGAACCTTCTCCTACCAGCGATAGTGGGCGAAGGCCTTGTTGGCCTGCGCCATCCGATACATGTCGTCCTTGCGCTTGAACGCGCTCCCCTGCTGCTCGAGCGCGTCCAGGATCTCGCCCGCGAGCTTGTCCTCCATGTGCTTCTCGCGGCGGTCGCGCGAGTACGTCACGAGCCAGCGTAGCGCGAGCGTGCGGCCCGCGCCGCTGCGGCACCTCGACCGGCACCTGGTAGTTCGCGCCGCCGACGCGGCGGCTGCGAACCTCGAGCACCGGCGTGACCGTCTTGACGGCCTGCTCGAGCACCTCGGCCGGCGGCCGGCCCGGTCTTCGCGCCGACCTTGTCGAGCGCGCCGTAGACGATCGACTCGGCGGTCGACTTCTTGCCGTGCAGCATCACGCGGTTGATCAGCTGCGTGACGAGGACGCTGTCGTACATCGGGTCGAGCGACAGCGGGCGCGGCTGGATCTCTGCGCGGCGCGGCATCGAGCCCTACGACGTCTTCTTCGCGCCGTACTTGGAGCGGCCCTGCTTGCGGTCGGCGACGCCGGAGGCGTCGAGCGCCGCGCGGATCACCTTGTAGCGGTAGCCCGGCAGGTCCTTGACGCGGCCGCCGCGGACGAGCACGACCGAGTGCTCCTGGAGGTTGTGCCCCTCGCCCGGGATGTAGGTGCCGACCTCGATGCCGTTCGTGAGCCGCACGCGCGCGATCTTGCGCAGCGCCGAGTTCGGCTTCTTGGGCGTCATCGTCGAGACGCGCGTGCAGACGCCGCGCCGCTGCGGAGCGCCCTGGAGCGCAGGCGTCTTCGTCTTCTCGCGCTTGGACGTGCGGCCCTTGCGAATCAGTTGATTGACAGTCGGCATCGCTCGATTCCCTCGGAAGCTCGAAAAGGTCGTTGACGCACAAACAAGCGGCGCGGGCCCAGAGCCCATGCCGAACCAGCGAGGGATGGTAGCAGAGCGGCTGTCTCCGCCGCCCACTCCGGAGTCGTCCGCTAGGACTTGCAAGAATCCGCCTCTCCGACGAGAGTGCGTCGGGTTACTGCGGGTACTGCGGACGTAGGGGAAGGCTTGGACGGATCGGGTATTGCGCTCGGCATCGCTGTGCGGCCTTGCCTGCGTGTTCGCGGTCGTGCGCGGTCGTCGCCGTGGTGCGGAGCAGCGCAGGTCGGTCGAGCTCCGCGTCGCAGCGACCTGCACGGCCGGTGACGGCGTACGTCCCCGAGCTCGCCGCCTCGCTCGAGCCGGCCGACGTTCTCGACCGGACGCTCGACGCCGTCGTCGCGCTGCCGGGGGTCGACGCCGCGCTCGATCGCGATCGGCCGAAGGCGAGCGGCGCACCGACGACGCGGGCCGGGGCTGACCGAGGACGAGATCGAGCGCACGCTCCTGCAGATGCCCGAACCACCCGGACCTGCGCGCGCTCGAGGTCGTCTACCGCTACCGCCTCGACGACGTCGAGGCGGCGTCGAAGCTTCCCGCGCGCGGCGCTCACGGTCGCGCTGAAGGCCGAGGGCGAGACGATCGGCTCGCTGGCGGCGATCAGCCGCTCGAACCCTCGGCCCGCTTCTCCGAGGCGACGGAGGACGCGCTCGAGAGCCTCGCCCGCCGGGCCGGGCCGGCGATCTGGAACGCGAAGCGCTACGTCGAGGCGCGAGACCTGGCCGAGCTCGACTCGCTGACGGGCCTCCACAACCGCCGCCTCTTCTACGAGTTCCTCGGCCGCGAGATCGCGCGCGCCCAGCGCTACGAGCGATACGTCTCGGTGATCGTCTTCGACCTCGACGACTTCAAGCGCATCAACGACCGGATCGGCCATCTCGAGGGCGACGCGGTGCTCGTCGAGGTCGCCGACCGAGTCCGCAGCGTCGTCCGCGCCGACCGACATCCCCTGCCGCGTCGGCGGCGACGAGTTCGCCGTGATCCTGCCGGAGTCGAGCCGCGACGACGCCGAGCTCCTCGCCGACCGGATCGCGATCGCGATCCGCAGCCAGAAGATCGCCAAGATCGGGACGCTGAAGATCTCGGCCGGCGTCGCGGAGCTCCGCCCCGACGACACCGCCGCCGACCTGTTCAAGCGGGCCGACCACGCGCTCTACCGCGCGAAGAACGCCGGCAAGGCCCGCGTCGTCGCGAGCTGACCCGGCGGTAGACTCGCCGGCATGTGCCGCAACATCCGAACGCTCTACAACTTCGAGCCGCCGACGACGACCGACGAGATCCGCGCTGCCGCCCTCCAGTACGTCCGCAAGGTCAGCGGGATGCAGAAGCCCTCGCTCGCCAACACGGAGGCCTGTAGCCGTGCGGTCGACGCGATCGCGAAGGCGACCGAGCAGCTCCTCGGCGACCTCGTCACCACCGCCGCGCCTCACGACCGCGAGGTCGAGGCAACACGTCGGCAGGCGCGTGCCGCCGTGCGCTTCGGCCGCGTCGCCTGACCCGGTCAGGGGGCGATCGGGCTGACGGCGTAGAGACGCCGCGTGCCGATGCCCTTGAGCTCTCGCTCGCCGACGTCGTCGAATGCGAGGCCCGAGCCGGACACGAGATCGTGCACGGTCGCGGAGACGAGCACCTCCCCCGGTCCGGCGAGGGCGGCGACGCGCGCACCCGTGTGCACGGCGATCCCGGCAACCTTGTCGCCGAGCAGCTCGCACTCGCCCGTGTGCAGGCCGGCGCGGAGCTCGAGCCCCAGGTCGCGGGCGCCGTCCCTGACGGCGAGCGCGCAGCGGATCGCGCGTGCAGGCCCGTCGAACGTGGCGAAGAAGCCGTCGCCGGCGTTGTCGACCTCGCGACCGCGGAACCGCTCGAGCTCGCGCCGGACCGCCGTGTGGTGGCGGCGGAGCAGCTCCGCCCACTCGCGGTCGCCGAGAGCGTGGAGCCGCTCGGTCGAGCGGACGAGGTCGGTGAACAGCACGGTGGCGAGCACACGGTTGGGCTCCGGCTCCGGCCTGACGCCTGTCGCGAGCTCCTCGATCTCGTCGAGGATCAGATCGCGGTCGAGTGTCCACCACGAGTGATCGGCGCCGGGGAACTCGACGAACCGCGCGCCGGGGATGCGCCCGGCGATATAACGGCCCTCCTCGACGTGGGCGTCGCGGTCGTCGAGACGGTGCATGACGGTCGTCGGGACGCGAATCGCCGGGAGCACGTCACGGACGTCGACGAAGGTGTTCATCCTCATCAGCGCGACCGCCGCGCCGGGGCTCGCACAGCGCCGGTAGTAGCGCGAGAGCTCCGCCAGCCCGGCAGGGTCGAGGCTCGGCGCGACATCGTCCCACGCGAGCCCGCTCGCCCACTGGCCCTCGACCCACGCCAGGGACTCCTGGCGCTCCTCCCACGTCGGAGCCCATGGATAGTCGGCGGTGTGGAGCCGCTTGGCGGTCGACCCGAAGGTGCAGAGCGCGATCGTGCGCTTCGGGTAGGCGGCGGCGAACAGCATGCTCATGTTGCCGCCTTCGGAGGCGCCGAAGACGACGGCGCGGGACGAGCCGACCGCGTCCATCACCGCCCGGACGTCGTCCATCCGCTGCTCGAGCGTCGGCAGATCCCCCGCGGCGACCGGATCCGACATGCCGGTGCCGCGCTTGTCGAACAGGATCAGGCGCGAGAACGAGGCGAGGCGCTCGAAGCCGTCCGCGAGGTCGGGGAGCTCCCAGGCGAGCTCGACATGGGAGATCCAGCCCGGCACGTAAACGAGGTCGACGGGCCCTTCGCCGACCACCTGGTAGGCGATGTGGACGTCACCCGACTTCGCATAACGCGTCTGGGGGAGCACGACGGGTAACTATCGCTGCTCGGGTTCCAATGGACAACCGCGCCGTCGCGCCGCACAATCCAGGCATGCCGACGAACTACGAGCGCGCCTTCGCCGGCCGGCCGGAGGTCTATGCGGCCTGGGTCGAGCTGAACGGATCGATCAAGGCGGGCATGGATCCGCGCCGCTACGAGCTGGCCACGCTCGCCGCCGCTCGGCGGCTGCGCTCGAGCTACTGCTGCCTGGCGCACGGCGTCGTCCTGCGGGAGCGGTTCGCAGAGCCCGTGGTCGAGATCGCGCACGACCACCGAGCGGCCGGGCTCGACGAGGTCGACGTGGCCGTGATGGATCTGGCCGAGCAGGTGGTGGACGACGCCGGCGCGATCGGCGACGCGGACCTGCAGCGGCTGCGTGAGCTCGGGCTCTCGGAGACCGAGATCATGGATGTCGTGCTCGCGGCGGCGGCACGCTGCTTCTTCTCGAAGACCCTCGACGCACTCGATGTGCGCCCCGACGCGAGCTATCGCGAGCTCGAGCCCGAGCTGCGGGAGGCGCTCACAGTCGGGCGGCCGATCGCGGACTCCTGAAGGATCGGGCGCCGGGGAGTGAAGCAGAGCGTCAGCCTCGTCACCCTCGGCGTCTCCGACTACGGGGCGGCGAAGGCGTTCTACGAGGCGCTCGGATGGGTGGTCTCGTTCGAGGCGCAGCAGACTGCGTTCTTCGCGGGAAACGGCGTCGTGCTCGTCCTCTGGGGTCGGGACGAGCTTTCGGCGGATATGGGCCTTCCCGACGAGGGCGCGCGCTGGAGTGGCATCGCCCTGGCGCACAACGTGGGGTCGCGTGCGGAGGTGCACGACGTGATCGACCTGGCGCGCAGGAACGGCGCCGAGATCGCGCGTGAGCCGGCTGAGACGTTCTACGGGGGTTTCGCCGGCGTGTTTCGCGATCTCGACGGTCACGCCTGGGAGATCGCCCACAATCCGGGCTTCGGACTGAACGAGGACGGCAGCGTCGTGCTGCCGTCGGGCCCGGCGTGAGTGCCGCCGGATGCTGACGGGCCGGATCTGGCGCCTGACGGCGCTCGGCGGAGCCGACCGGAAGGCGCTCGGGATCACCGCCAGCTTCTCGGGCAGCGGCAGGGTCTCCGGCTTCTCGGGGTGCAACACCTACAGCGGGACCTACACGACCGACGGCAGCGCGATCCAGATCCCGGACCGGTTCGCCGTGACGATGATGGCCTGCAGCGAGCCGGTGATGAGGCACGAGGCGGCGTTCCTGGCTGCACTCGGCTCGGCGAGCACGTACGCGATCAGCGGCGGATCGCTGACGCTGTTCGACCGCGGCCGGCGCACGGTTGCGACGTTCGCCGTCGAATCGCAGTCTCTCGCGGGGACGAGGTGGACCGTCACGTCCTACAACAACGGCAAGCAGGCGGTCGTCAGCGTGGCGGCCGGCACCAGGCTGACCGCGAGCTTCGGGAGGAGCAACGACCTGACCGGCTCCGCGGGCTGCAACGACTACCGCGCGGCGTTCCGGGCAGCCCCGCCGAAGATCTCGGTAGGCCCGGTCGCCTCGACGAGAAAATACTGCGCGAGGCCCGCAGGCGTGATGGCGCAGGAGGCGGCCTTCCTGGCCGCCCTGGCGAGCGCGGCGACCTACACCGTCCAGGGCACGACGCTCGAGCTCCGCACCGCCGGCGGCTCGCTCGCCGCGACGATGCAGCGAGCCTGAGCCCCGGCCCGCGAAAACCGGTGCCCCACCACCGGCGGCCAGCTCGCCGCGGCGATGCAGCGAACCTGAGCCCCGGCCCGCCGAAACCGGTGCCCCACCACCGGCGGCCCGCCCGCCGCGACCATCCAGCGAACCTGGGCCCCGGGCCGCGAAAACCCGGTGCCTGGCACCGCAGCGCCCCACCGCGACGGTTGGGTCAGACATGGCTCCAACGGCCATGGCCATCCACGCGCCGGCGCAGGCGCCCCTCGCGCTCGGCACCGCTTGGGTGGCCCGGGCCACGGACGGGAATCCCTGCGACTCCAGGTATTTTCGACCGCTCGCGCCCCACGTTCGAGGCGATCGAGGATCGACTCGAGGCGTACTGAGCGGAAGCCTCGGATGACCGCAGGCGGGAGAAGACGTTCCACTGTCGGCACGAAGTCGACACGGTTCTGTGACGGTGCCTGGCACCGGTTTTTCTCGTCCCTCGGCAGACGTTGGGCGGGGGCCGGGCCCGGCGGGGGTAGCCTTTCCGGCCTGACCGAGGAGCTCGCGATCGTGCACCGCCCCGAGCAGCGCCGGTACGAGCTGACGCTCGCGGGCGAGCACGCGGGAGAGCTCGTCTACCGGGACCGCGGCGGAAACGTGGTCGCGTTCCTGCACACCGAGGTCGATCCGACGGTACAGCGCCGTGGGCTTGGATCGGCGCTCGTGGCCGGGGCGCTCGACGACGCGCGCAGGCGCGGGCTCAGCGTGGCTCCGCTCTGCCCGTTCGTCGACGCGTACGTCCGCCGCCATCCGGAGTACGCCGATCTGGTCGTCGCCGATCCGGCTCGCCGCGAGTAGCGCTCGCTATGAGGTCGAAGCCGACCGGGCGGCGGGGCCGGTTTTTGCCGGCCCCGCCTTCCTGATCGCGTTCTTCGCGGCTCGCTAGTCGTCGAGCGGCTTGTCGAGCTCCGGGAGCTCGGACGGCTCGCCGCCGTTCCCGGAGCCGAGGTCGAGATCGGCCTCGAACGCCAGCGACCCGCCGTCGGCGTCGATCTCCTCGAGCGCCTGCAGGAGGACATCCTGCTGGTAGGCCTCGGGCGTGACCGGATCGGTGGGGCCGATCTCGATCGCCCGGTACCGGCGCAGGCCGGTGGCGGCCGGGATCAGCTTGCCGATGATCACGTTCTCCTTGAGACCGAGCAGGCGGTCGATCTTGCCCTCGATCGAGGCGTCGGTCAGCACCTTCGTCGTCTCCTGGAACGACGCTGCGCTGAGGAACGACTCGGTCGCGAGCGACGCCTTGGTGATCCCGAGGATCAGCGGCTCGAACGTCGCCAGCTCCTTCTTCTCGGCCTTCGCCTTCGAGTTCTCGCGCTCGAGGACGACCCGGTCGACGAGCTGGCCCGGAAGCAGGTCGGTGTCGCCTGCACTCTCGACGCGCACCTTCTTCAGCATCTGGCGCACGATCAGCTCGATGTGCTTGTCGTGGATCTCGACGCCCTGTGACTTGTAGACCTTCTGCACCTCGGCCACGAGGTACAGCTCGGTCGGCGTCGAGCCCTTGAGCGCGAGCAGCTCGGCCGGGTTGCGCGACCCCTCGTTGAGAGCGTCGCCCGACTCGATCACCTGCCCGTTCGCCACGAGCAGCCGCGTACGCCGCGGCAGCTGGTACTCGGTCGGGTCGGCGAGCTCGCCCTCGGGGCCGAGCTCGGTCGGATGGACGGACACCTTGGGCCCGCGCTCGGTCTGCTCGACCTCGACGCGCCCGCCGACCTCCACCAGCGTCGCGGCGCCCTTCGGGTTGCGGGCCTCGAAGATCTCGACCACGCGCGGCAGGCCGTGCGTGATGTCGGCCCCCGCCACACCGCCGGTGTGGAAGGTCCGCATCGTCAGCTGCGTGCCGGGCTCGCCGATCGACTGCGCGGCGACGATGCCGATCGCATCGCCGACCTCGCACATCTCGCCGGTGGCGAGGAACACGCCGTAGCAGGCCTGGCACACGCCCGCCTCCGCCCGGCACTTGACCACCGAGCGAACGGGAACCGTGATGTCGCTCCCGAGCTCGGCCTCGAGCTCCTCGAGCAGGTGGGCCGTCACGATCTGCCCCGTCTCGGCGAGAGCGGTCTTGCCGGGCTTGCCCGAGGCGAGCGGCTTGTGGACGCCCTCGGCCACGAGCCGGCCGAGCAGCGACTTGTTCAGCCCCTCGCTCGTACGGATCGGCAGCTCGACCCATTCGTCGGTACCGCAGTCGGCCTCGCGGACGATCACGTCCTGCGAGACGTCGACCAGGCGCCGGGTCAGGTAGCCCGAGTCGGCCGTGCGGAGCGCCGTGTCGGCGAGGCCCTTGCGGGCACCGTGCGTCGAGATGAAGTACTCGAGCACCGACAGGCCCTCCATGAAGTTGGCCTTGATCGGGCGCTCGATGATCTCGCCCTTCGGGTTCGCCATCAGGCCGCGCATACCGGCGAGCTGGCGGATCTGCTTGAACGATCCGCGGGCACCCGAGTTGGCCATCATGAACACCGGGTTCAGCTCGTCGAGGTTGGCCTGCATCGCGTCGGCGACACGGTCCGTTGCCTCGTTCCAGATGTTGACGATCGTCTCGTGGCGCTCGTCCTCGGTGATCAGGCCGCGGTCGTACTGGGCGTGAACGCTCTCGACGCGGTCCTCGTACTCGGCGAGGATCTTCTCCTTGTCGGGCGGGATGACGATGTCGTTCTTCGAGATCGTCACGCCGGCCTGCGTCGAGTAGTGGAACCCGAGCGCCTTGATCGTGTCCAGCACCGGCGCCAGCGTGTGCGCGCCGTAGCGATCCGAGAGCCCGAGCACGTAGCGGTCGGTGTCCGGCTTCGTCAGCGTCTGGTTCACGAACTCGAAGCCCTCGACGAGCTCGCCGTTGTCGCCGATCAGCTCGACGAGCTGGCGGTACACCGCCGAGTTGAAGAGAACGCGGCCGGGCGTCGTCACGTACAGCTCGCCGCGGAAGCGGAACTCGATCGCATCCTTGAGCGTGACGCCGCGGCCCTCGACTGCCAGCTCGACATCGTCGGCCGAGTTGAACCGCTGCAGCTTCGCCGTCGCGGGGTCGAGCTGCGCGAGCTCGGCCGGCGCGTAGGTCAGCGAGTAGATGCCGAGAACCATGTCCTGCGTCGGCGTGGCGAGCGGACGGCCCGACGCCGGCGAGAGGATGTTGTTCGACGACAGCATCAGGATCCGCGCCTCCGCCTGCGCCTCTGCCGACAGCGGCAGATGGACGGCCATCTGGTCGCCGTCGAAGTCGGCGTTGAACGCATGGCAGACGAGCGGGTGCACCTGGATCGCCTTGCCCTCGACGAGCACCGGCTCGAACGCCTGGATGCCCAGGCGGTGCAGGGTCGGTGCGCGGTTGAGGAGCACGGGGTGCTCGGCGATGACCTCCTCGAGGACGTCCCAGACCTCGGGCGTCATCGAGTCGACGTACTTCTTCGCCGCCTTGATGTTCTGCACCGACTTGCGCTCGACGAGCCGGCTCATGATGAACGGCTTGAACAGCTCGAGCGCCATCAGCTTCGGCAGGCCGCACTGGTGCAGCTTCAGGTTCGGCCCGGCCACGATCACCGAGCGGCCCGAGTAGTCGACGCGCTTGCCGAGCAGGTTCTGGCGGAACCGGCCCTGCTTGCCCTTGAGCATGTCGGACAGCGACTTCAGCGGCCGGTTGCCCGGGCCGGTGACCGCGCGGCCGCGGCGGCCGTTGTCGAACAGTGCGTCGACGGCCTCCTGCAGCATGCGCTTCTCGTTGTTGACGATGATCTCGGGCGCGCCGAGATCGAGCAGCCTCTTGAGGCGGTTGTTGCGGTTGATCACGCGCCGGTAGAGGTCGTTCAGGTCGCTCGTCGCGAAGCGGCCGCCGTCGAGCTGGACCATCGGGCGGAGCTCCGGCGGGATCACCGGGACCGCCTCGAGGATCATCCACTCGGGCTTGTTCTCGCTCTTGACGAACGCCTGGCAGACCTTGAGCCGCTTGATCGCCCGCTGCTGCTTCTGCCCCTTCGAGGTGCGGATGGTCTCCCGCAGCTGCAGCGACTCCTCGCCCAGGTCGAGATCGCGGAGCAGGTCGCGGATCGACTCCGCCCCCATGCCGCCCCGGAAGTAGACGCCGAAGCCGTACGGGGAGCCGAACCGGTCCTTGAGCTCGCGGAAGAGCTGCTCGTCGTTGACGACCAGCTTCGGCTCGGCCTCGCGGAAGAGCTGCCAGGTCTGCTCGAGCCGGTTGACCGAGTCGACCGCCGCCTCGCGCGTGTCCTCGCGGCGCGACTCGATGTCGAGGTACATCTCGCGCACCTTCAGCGCCCACTGGATCAGCGAGTCGAGATCCTCCTTCTGGATCTTCCCGTCGGTGCGCAGGCAGAGGTCGTTCGTCAGCTCGCGGACGTCCGTCTCGTCGTCCTGAGCGCGACGAGCACCTCCCTGAGCAGGCCGTTGCCGAGCTCGCGGGCCTTGTCGAGGTTCTTCGCATCGACGGAAGTGACGAGCTCGGCGTCCTCGCCGGTCAGCGTCTCGCCCCGTGAGCAGCGCCTCGATCAGGCGGTTGATGTGCTTCGAGACCGCGCCCTTCTTCGATCCGGTGGCGCTGTCCTGCTCGTCGCGCAGCCCGGCGAGGGCGGCGCGGATCTGCTCCGCGGCCGAGGCGACCTGCTCGAGCTCACGCGGGGTGAGCTTGCGGTCGTCGCGGATCGCGGCGTTGCGGACGAGCTCGCGGATCTTCTTCGCGTCCTCGGTCGTGATCTGCTGGACGAGCTCGACGAAGAGGCCGCTCACGAGCGTGCGCGCCTCCTCGAGCGTCGGCAGCATCTGCTCCTCGGCCCAGGCCGAAAGCCCGCGCGCCCAGAAGTCGTCGTCCTCGTCGAAGCCCTTGTCCTTGCCCTGGCCGAAGTAGGCGCGCCGGCGGGCGAGCCGCTGCTCGAGCGCGGCGAGGCCCTCGTCGCGGTCGATGTAGATGCGCTCGACCTCCGCCTTGACCTTGTCCTCGAGGTCGTTCAGGTCCTTCGCGCGGGCCTCGGTGTCGACCGCGCGTGATGATCGAGGCCGCGAAGTACAGCACCTTCTCGAGCTCGCGCGGCGCGATGTCGAGCAGGTAGCCGATGCGGCTCGGCACGCCCTTGAAGAACCAGATGTGCGAGACCGGAGCGGCCAGGTCGATGTGACCCATCCGCTCGCGGCGCACCTTCTGCCGGGTCACCTCGACGCCGCAGCGCTCGCAGATGATGCCCTTGTAGCGGACGCGCTTGTACTTCCCGCAGTAGCACTCCCAGTCCTTGGTCGGACCGAAGATGCGCTCGCAGAAGAGGCCGTCGCGCTCGGGCTTGAGCGTGCGGTAGTTGATCGTCTCCGGCTTGGTGACCTCGCCCGACGACCAGTCGCGGATCTGCTTGCTCGACGCGAGCCCGATGCGGATCGCGTCGAAATCGTTGATGTCGATCATGTTGCCCTTTCCCCTAGTCGTCCAGATCCACGTCGATCTCGTCGAGAGCGCC
The DNA here is from genome assembly GCA_963743675.1 of uncultured Actinomycetota bacterium. Taxonomy (GTDB): domain Bacteria; phylum Actinomycetota; class Thermoleophilia; order Gaiellales; family Gaiellaceae; genus PALSA-600. The sequence goes on along the minus strand of CAVURE010000015.1, from coordinate 590,236 downwards.
CACGGGGGCGTCCTCGTCGTCGAGCGCCGGCGCGGCGAGATCGAGATCGTCGAGCGTCGTCGAGCGGTCGATTCGGCCGCGATCACCTCGTCGGCATCCTCCTCGCGCTTCGGCGGCCTCGACGGCCTCATCGGCCACCTCGATCTCCGCCGACCCGGCGGCGACACGCAGCGAGCCCGGCGAGAGGTCGATGCCGAGCTCCTCCGCTGCGCGGAGCAGCTCGTCGTCCTCCTCGCGAACCTCGACCTCGCCGCCGTCCTCGGAGATCACCTGGACGTCGAGTGCCAGGGACTGCATCTCCTTGAGCAGCACCTTGAACGACTCGGGGATCGACGGCTCGGCGATGTTCTCGCCCTTGACGATCGCCTCGTAGGCCTTGACCCGCCCGACGGTGTCGTCGGACTTGATCGTGAGCATCTCCTGGAGCGTGTACGCGGCGCCGTAGGCCTCGAGCGCCCACACCTCCATCTCGCCGAAGCGCTGGCCTCCGAACTGCGCCTTCCCGCCCAGAGGCTGCTGGGTGACGAGCGAGTACGGGCCGGTCGAGCGAGCGTGGATCTTGTCGTCGACCAGGTGGAGCAGCTTGAGGATGTACATGTAGCCGACGGTGACCTTCTGCTCGAAGGGCTCGCCGCTGCGGCCGTTGAAGAGCTGCACCTTGCCGGAGACGCGACGGCCCGGAGCGGCCTTCTTGTCGACGTCGAGCTTGATCGCCCCGCCGGCGTTCGTCTCGGCCCACGTCGCGAGCGCCTCGTCGACGTCCTCGACGGTGGCGCCGTCGAACACGGGCGTCGCGACCGGCGTCGGCATCGGCGCGTTGATCACGCGACTCGCGTTGCCGTTCATCACCTCGACGCCGTCGCCGACGAAGACGCCGTGCGCGGCGGCCCAGCCGAGGTGCGTCTCGAGGATCTGGCCGATGTTCATCCGGCTCGGCACGCCGAGCGGGTTCAGCAGGATGTCGACCGAGCGGCCGTCCTCGAGGAACGGCATGTCCTCCTCGGGGACGATCTTCGAGATGACGCCCTTGTTGCCGTGGCGGCCGGCGAGCTTGTCGCCCTCGCTGATCTTGCGCTTCTTGGCGACGTACACGCGGACGAGCTCGTTGACGCCCGGCGAGAGGTCGTCGCCCGTGTCGCGGGAGAACGTCTTGACGTCGATGACGACGCCGCCCTCGCCGTGGGGCACCTTGAGCGAGGTGTCGCGGACCTCGCGCGCCTTCTCCTTGAAGATCGCGCGGATCAGCTTCTCCTCCGCCGTCAGCTCGGTCTCGCCCTTGGGCGTGACCTTGCCGACGAGCAGGTCGCCCGAGCCGACCTCGGCGCCGATGCGGACGATGCCGCGGTCGTCGAGGTTGCGGAGCGACTCCTCCGAGCGGTTCGGGATGTCGCGGGTGATCTCCTCGTCGCCGAGCTTCGTCGAGCGGGCGTCGATCTCGTACTCGTGGATGTGGATCGACGTCAGGACGTCGTTCTTCACGAGCCGCTCGCGAGAGCACGATCGCGTCCTCGAAGTTGTAGCCCTCGAACGGCATGAACGCGACGAGCAGGTTCGCGCCGAGCGCGAGCTCGCCGTGGTCGGTCGAGGAGCCGTCGGCCAGGACGGAGCCCTGCGACCACCTTGTCGCCGAGCTTGACGATCGGCTTGTGGTGGATGAGCGTGCCCTGGTTCGAGCGCATGAACTTGATCAGGTCGTACTCGTCGCGCGAGCCCCGGCCCTCGACGACGATCTTGGTCGCGTCGAGCTCGACCACCTCGCCGGGGCCCCTGGCGACGATCACGTCGCCCGAGTCGACCGCGGCGCGGTACTCGAGGCCGGTGCCGACGAGCGGCGCCTGCGGGATCATCAGCGGCACTGCCTGCCGCTGCATGTTCGCGCCCATCAGCGCGCGGTTGGCGTCGTTGTGCTCGAGGAACGGGATCATCGCGGTCGCGACCGAGACGATCTGCGCCGGCGAGACGTCCATGAACTGGATCTCCTTCGGGTCGGCCATCACGGCCTCGCCCTCGCGCGAGCGGCAGAGCACGTGCTCGTGCACGAACCTGCCCGTCTTCTCGTCGACGGGCTCCGAGGCCTGCGCGATCGTGTACTGCGCCTCCTCGGCGGCGTCGAGATAGACGATCTCGTCGCTGACCTTGCCGCCCGCGACCTTGCGGTACGGCGTCTGGATGAAGCCGAACTCGGACACGGTCGCCATCGACGCGAGCGAGCCGATCAGGCCGATGTTCGGGCCTTCCGGCGTCTCGATCGGGCACATGCGCCCGTAGTGGGTCGGGTGGACGTCGCGCACCTCGATCGGCGCGCGCTCGCGGGTCAGGCCGCCGGCACCGAGGGCCGAGAGCCGCCGGCGATGGGTGAGCCCGTCGAGCGAGTTCGTCTGCTGCATGAACTGCGAGAGCTGCGAGGAGCCGAAGAACTCCTTCAGCGCAGCCACGACGGGACGGATGTTGATGATCGTCTGCGGCGTGATCGTGTCGACGTCCTCGGTGGTCATCCGCTCGCGGACGACGCGCTCCATCCGGTAGAGGCCGACCCGGAACGCCTCCTGGATCAGCTCGCCGGTGGTGCGCAGGCGGCGGTTGCCGAAGTGCTCGTACTCGTCGAGCTCGGCCGCGATCGGGCGGCGGTCGAGACCGATCGTGTCGGCGGCGAAGTCCTTCGAGTCCTCCGGCACGCCGATCATGTGCGGCAGGGAGACGAGCTTCTGGACGAGCGCGAGGATGTCCTGCGTCGTCAGGACGCGGCAGTCGTCGGGCACGTCGACGCCGAGCCGCTGGTTCAGCTTGTAGCGGCCGACCTTGGTCAGGTCGTAGCGCTTCGGGTCGAAGAAGAGCGACCGGAGCAGGTTGCGGGCGTTGTCGAGCGTCGGCGGCTCACCGGGGCGCTGCTTCTTGAAGACCTCGATCAGCGCCTCTTCCTCGCGCGTCGTCGTGTCCTTCTCGAGCGTGGCCTGGATGAAGTGCGACCCGTCGAACAGCTTGAGGATCGCCTCGTTGCGTGGTCGTGTCGAGCCGCGAACCCGGTGGTCGGGTCCTCGGCCGGCAGCGCACGCAGCAGCGTCGTGATCGGCAGCTTGCGCTTCCGGTCGATGCGGGCGTACACGACGCCCTTCTTGTCGATCTCGAGCTCGAGCCACGAGCCGCGGCTCGGCATCAGGTTGGCGGTGAAGACCTGCTTGGTCGGATCCTTCGGCTCCATCAGGTAGGCGCCGGGGCTCCGGACGAGCTGCGTCACGATGACGCGCTCGGTGCCGTTGATGATGAACGTCCCCCACTCCGTCATCATCGGGAAGTCACCCATGAAGACCCGCTGCTCGCGGATCTCGCCGGTCTCCTTGTTGACGAACCGGACCGTCATCGAGAGCGGGGCCTGATAGGTCAGGTCCTTCTCGCGGCACTCCTGGATCGAGAACTGCGGCACACCGAACTCGTAGTCGCCGAAGTCGACGGCGAGCGAGCCGGTGTAATCCTCGATCGGCGAGATGTCGTCGATCGTCTCGCGGAGTCCTTCGCGCATGAACCAGTCGAAGGACTCACGCTGGATGTCGATCAGGTTGGGGAGGTCAAGGACGTGCTTCAGACGGGAAAACGACTTGCGCGCGCGAGGCGCAGTGACCGTTTGGGCCAAGTGAGACAGCCTCCCTTAGGACGTACTCTGAATGAGGAACGAACGGAAAAACGAGGACGGGCAGGACGGAACCGCGGGCGTGCGGCGAACGTCCCAGTATAGCGGAGCCGCCTCTCTAGCTGCAAGGGGCGAAGGCACGCAGCGAGAGCCGGAAATCGCCGACCACGCCAGGATACCACCTGCCCGGGGCTGACCGCCAGCCCGCTGACGGCTAACGTTCCCGTCGCCATGAGCTCACACCGCCGTTCGCCGGCACCGCCCACGAAGCCGCGCCCGCGCGTCGAGGGCGACCCGCTGTTCGGAAACGGCGGCCGCGCCTTCGACGAGGTCGAGCACCTCGTCAACGACGACGATCCCGACACCGCGCTCTGCGGCATCGACCAGACGGACGTTCCCTGGGATCAGGGCTGGCCGCTCTGCGAGTCGTGCCGGGCGGTCGCGGAAGGCCGGCTCAGCTAGCGAGCCTCCGCCCCGGTACGGTTCCCCCGGTGAGCGAAGGTCGGCAGCGAGACAAGAACCGCAACGGCCTGACGCGCGTCTCCTCCGGCGTCGGCCGGCTCGGGCTGGGTGCGGGCCGGCTCGTGCTGCGCCCGACACGCGGGGTCGCGGGCGACATGCTCGAGCCGGTGGCCGAGGCTGCGGTCGACCGCGCCCTTGCGGGCCCGCTGCCCGAGGCCGTGGCACGGTCGCTCGTCGAGCATCACGTGATCGAGCGCGTCGTGCGCGAGGTGCTCGCGAGCGCGGACTTCGACACGGCCGTGAGCGCCGCGCTCGACGACGCCACCGCGGAGCGGATGGTCGAGCGCGTGCTCGCGAGCCCGCGCACCGAGAAGCTCCTCGGGGAGGCACTCGAGAGCAAGCTGCCGGCCCAGCTCGCCGACCGCATGGTGCGCAGCCCGGAGTTCGAGCACCTGATGGCTCAGGTGATGTCGAGCCCGGCGGTGCGGACCGCGATCACCGCACAGACCGAGACGATCGGCGACGAGATGATCGAGTCGCTCCGCGCGACGACGACCGGCCTCGACACCAGGCTCGAGCGGGGCCCCCGCCGCCTCTTTCGCCGGCCGCCGAGGGCCGAGGTTGCCGAGGGACGCCCTTCGGCCCCGTACGGCGGGTTCGCGACGCGCGGCGCCGGGCTCGCCCTCGACATCCTGCTCGCCCACATCCTGTACCTGACCGGCGCCGCCATGGTCGCCCTCCTTGCCTCGCTCGCCGGCGGGATCCACCCCAGTGGGTCGTCGACACGATCGCCGCAGTCGGCTGGACCGCGGTGCAGATCGCCTACTTCGTCGGCTTCTGGGCCACCGCGGGCCGAACCCCGGGCATGCACCTCGTGGGCGTTCGACTCCACGGCCCGCATGGACGGCCGCCCGGCGTGCTTCGGTCGTTCGTGCGTCTCGTCGGCCTCTGGATCGCGATCGCGATCGCGTTCCTCGGGTTTCTTCCCGCCCTCGTCGACGATCGCCGCCGAACGCTCCAGGATTTCCTGGCGGGAACCGAGGTCGCTGTACGACGAGCACGCCCTCGCGAAGGCCGCGATCCAGAGCGCCAAGCCGGCGCCGTCCACGGCCTAGTCGAGCCGGCACCGTCACGCCGCTCGGTCTCGGAGCGGCGGCCCGGCCGTAACGGACAAGCAAAAACGTGCGAGGGCCGGCTTGGCCGGCCCTCGCCGCGCACACTCACCCCTCGGAGGGGACGGCTTACTTGAGCTCGACCGAGGCGCCGGCCTCTTCGAGCTGGGCCTTGACCGCGTCGGCCTCTTCCTTGTTCACGCCCTCCTTGACGGCCGCCGGGGCGCCGTCGACGAGGTCCTTGGCCTCCTTGAGGCCGAGGCCGGTGACTGCGCGCACGACCTTGATGACGCCGATCTTGGCGGCGCCCGCGCTCGTGAGCATGACGTCGAAGGCGGTCTGCTCCTCCACCTCCGCCGGTGCGCCGCCGCCGGCGCCCGGAGCGGCGACCGCGACGGCGGCTGCCGCCGTGATGCCCCACTCGTCCTCGATCTTCTTCTTCAACTCGACCAGCTCGAGCACGCTCATCGCGCCGAGCTGCTCGAAGACGGTGTCAACTGCCGCCATCGTTTGCCTCCTCGCTTTCCGGATCGGATTCCGTTGCCGGAGCCCCGGCTTCCGCCGCGGGCTCCTCGCTTGCCGTCTCTGCCGCAGGAGCCTCGGCTGCCGCCTCTGGCTCCTCTGCGGCGACTACTTCTTCTGCCGCGGCCTCCCGGCTCGGCCTCTGCTCGCAGCCTCGGCCTCCGCAGCAGGCTCGGCCTCCGCAGCAGGCTCGGCCTCCGCAGCGGGCTCGGACGCTGCCGGCCGTCTCCGGCCCGCCGAGCTGCTCGATGCGGGCGTCGATCAGGCCGACGAGGTTCTGCAGCGGCGCGCTGACGAGCCCGAGCAGGCTCTGCAGCGGACCGACGATCGCTCCGAGCACCTGGCCGCGGAGCACGTCGAAGGGCGGCAGCTTGGCGAGCTCGTCGACGTCGTCGGCCGAGATCGTCTTGCCCTGCATGAGCCCGCCGCGGATCGCGAGCACCTTCGTCTCCCTGGCCGAGTCGGCGAGAGCCTTCGCGACGGCCACCATGTCGCCGTCGCTCTCGATGAACGCGATCGCCGAGGGCCCCTCGAGCAGTGCGAGCAGCGCGTCGGCACCGGCGGCCTCGGCTGCGCGGCGCGTGAGCGTGTTCTTGACGACGGTGAGCTTCGCACCGTTCTCGATCAGCTTCCCGCGCAGCGCGTCGATCTGGGGCATCGTCAGCCCGCGGTAGTCGGTCACGATCAACGTGTCCGTCTCCTTGAGCTTCGCTGTCAGCTCGTCGACGAGCCGCTGTTTCTCTTCTCTGTCCATACCACCTCCCACTCACGAAATCGGCCCGCCTGGCGGCGAGCCGATGAAGCTGGGAGGGCTGTGTGCCCTCGTCTCAGCGAGATCCGACCCGCCTCGGATGGGCTTCTGCGCGAATCGGGCCTGCCGGGAGTACTCGGCGGACAGGCCCTTCGCGCCGCCATCTGTCTCAGGCGCAGGCTTTGGATGAAAGCGAGAATCTAGGCTTCGACCGTCTCCAGCTCCTCGACGATGTCGCGCGTCTTCGACGGGTCGACGTGGATGCCCGGGCCCCATCGTGCTCGCAAGCGTGATCTTCTTGATGTAGCGGCCCTTCGCGACCGCGGGCTTCGCGCGGATGATCTCGTCGAGCAGCGCCACGTAGTTCTCGACCAGCTGCGCGCTCGTCGAAGCTGCGCTTGCCGATCGGGATGTGGACGTTCGCGCCGCGGTCCGTGCGGTACTCGAGCTTGCCCGCCTTCGCCTCCCTGACTGCTTTGCCGACGTCCATCGTCACGGTGCCCGTCTTCGGGTTCGGCATCAGGCCGCGGGGGCCGAGCACCCGGCCGAGCTTGCCGACGTTGCCCATCTGGTCGGGCGTGGCGATCGCGACGTCGAAGTCGGTGAAGCCTTCCTCGACGCGCTTGGCGAGATCGGCGGAGCCGACGACGTCCGCGCCTGCCTCCTCCGCCTCGCGGGCCTTCTCGCCCTCGGCGAAGACGGCGACGCGCGCCTCGCGGCCGGTGCCGTGCGGGAGCATCATCGTGCCGCGGAGCTGCTCCTCGGCATGGCGGACGTTCAGGCCCGAGGTTCATGTGCACCTCGACCGTCTCGTCGAACTTGGTGCCGTCGCTCGACTTGAGCAGGCGGACGGCCTCGACCGGCGAGTAGACCTTCTCGCGGTCGATCGAGCTCCGCGCGCCGTCATATCGCTTTCCGTGCTGTGCCATTCAGGCCTCCACCTCGACGCCCATCGAACGCGCTGTCCCCGCGATCACCTTCATCGCCTGCTCGACGTCGCGGGCGTTCAGGTCGACGAGCTTCGTCTCGGCGATGCTGCGGACCTGGGCGCGGGTGAGCCTGCCGACCTTGATGCGGTTCGGCTCCGACGAGCCCTTCTCGAGCCGCAGCGCCTCCTTGATCAGGACGGCTGCCGGCGGCGTCTTGGTGATGAACGTGAAGCTGCGGTCCTCGTAGACCGTGATCTCGACCGGCGTGATGCGGCCGTTCTCCTGCGCGGTCTGCGCATTGAACGCCTTGCAGAACTCCATGATGTTGACGCCGTGCTGACCGAGGGCAGGGCCGACCGGCGGCGCCGGGTTGGCCTGCCCGCCGGGGATCTGCAGCTTGATCATCGTGAGAATCTTCTTCGCCATCTGCTTCCTTCGTCGAGCTTCCTGTCAGTCGAGCTTCTTGACCTGGTCGAACCCGAGCTCCACCGGCACCTGGCGCTCGAAGATGTCCACCAGCACCTTCAGCTTCTGCTGGTCCGGGTTGACGTCGACGATCTCGCCGTCGAAGTCGGAGAGCGGCCCGCTCGTGACCTTGACCGACTCGCCGAGCGAGAACTCGACCTGGGCGCGCGGGCGATCGGCGGTCGCGACGCCGGTCTTGAGAATCCGGTCGACCTCGCCCTGGCCGAGCGGCACCGGCTTGGAGCCGGCGCCGACGAAGCCCGTCACGCCCGGCGTGTTCTTCACGACCGTCCAGGCCTCGTCGCTCAGGTCCATGTTCACGAGCACGTAGCCCGGGAGCACGCGCTTCTCGATCTGCACCTTCTGGCCGTCCTTCGTCTCGATCACCTGCTCGGTCGGGACGACGACGCGCCGGAACTTCGGCCGCTGGCCCATCGACTCGATGCGGTGCTCGAGGTTGGCCTTGACCTTGTTCTCGTGGCCCGAGTATGTGTTGACGACGTACCAGCGAAACATGGTCAGAGCAGCTTCTTGACGACCTGCTGCCAGATCTGGTCGTTCACGTAGAGGTAGAAGCCGACGATGATGCAGGCGACAAGCACGACGACGGTGCCCTGGATGACCTGGTTCTGGCCCGGCCACTCGACCTTCTTCAGCTCGGCGGCGGCCTCCTTGACGAAGCGCCAGAACCGCGTGATCGGGTTGCCACCGGAGGTCTGGGTCTCGCCGGCTGAGCGGGGTTGCGGCCGCGGTGCTCCGCCGCGCCCGAGATCAGCTTCGCTCGCCATGGGCTAGCGCGACTCCCGGTGCGGCGTGTGCGACCCGCACCAGCGGCAGAACTTCTTGAACTCCACCCGGTCGGGCGTGTTCCGCTTGGACTTCGTCGTCTGGTAGTTGCGGCGCTTGCACTCGGTGCAGGCGAGCGTGATCGCAACTCTCACTCCTGTCTTGGCCATGGTCTCGCTTCGTAGTCTTGGTCACCGGGCATGCTGACGCACCGCCCTCGAGCGACGGAAGTGTAGCGGGACCGGCACCCGATATGCGTCGTTTGCCCCCCGGCAGCCGGCCTCCAGCCGGCATCGGCGCGGTCAGCGGCGCCGGAACAGCCGGGCGAAGTTGATGCTCCACCCCCAGCCGTAGGCCTTGGGGACGAACAGCCGTCGCTCGCCTCGGTTCCACAGCCTGCGCTTGAAGCGGGACTTGGTCGGGCGACGCCAGTCATACGGAGCCCGGAGGAAGGTTCCGGTCCTCGTCTTCATGAACTGAGCGTAGCTCGCCGGTTGGGGGCTGCAGAGGCGCTCTGCCGCGATGGAGGCAGGGCGTGCAGCGTCCGTTTACGCGACGCTGTCACTCGATAGCGGCGGGTGGGCTCGAACCACCGACCTCCGGGTTATGAGTCCGGCGCTCTGACCAGCTGAGCTACGCCGCCGAGGTCGAATCATCGTATCGAGTCGGCCTGCCGCGGAGAGCAGCCGAGCGGCCTACCGGCCGCCGAGCTCGCGCCGGCGCTCGTGGAGCATCTCGAGCTTCCCGGCGAGCTCGACTGCGAACTCGTCGAGCTTCGTCCGGCGGGCCTCGACGAGCTCGAGCTGGCGCTCGACCAGGGGAATCGCTGCCTCGACGATCGCGGCGCGCTGCTCGTCGCTCGTCGACTCGGCCCACTGATCGCGGAGGGCGGCACGCGCGTGACCTGTCTCGGCGAGTGCGGTCAGCTCGTCGAGCGAGAGCCCGAGCAGGTCGCGAAGGCGGACGAGCTCGACCAGGCGGCCGACGTCGGTCTCGCTGTAGAGCCGGTGGGCACCCTTGCTCCGGTCGGCGTCCCCGAGCAGCCCCAGCTCCTCGTAGTAGCGAATCGTCCGGGTGGTGACGCCCGCCAGCTCGGCGGCCTCGCCGATCCGGTACTCGCGGTCCGAGGCTGCGGCCGTCACGAGGCAACCGCCTCGGGGACGGCAGCCGGTGCGGGCGCGGCCTTCTCCTCGTAGTGGTACTTGCCGCCGCGCAGGGCAGATGCCACCGCCGCGATCAGGCAGGCGACGATCGCGAACGAGAAGGCGTACTCGAGCGCCGTGTGGAACGGGCCCGAGATCAGGTGCGGGAAGAAGCTGTGACCCGTGAGCGCCTGGGAGTCCGACGGCGGCAGCGAGGCGAGGACGTGCGGGCCGAGCAGGTTCTTGACCGGGTTGTAGCCGAGGAACGACGCGAACAGGGTCGCGACCGGCGGCAGGTGCGCGATCCGGACCGCGTCGGCCTGAGGGACTCCGTGGGCGACGAGCCCGTCGTGCAGCGTCGCCGGCAGCCCCGACGAGAGACCGACGATCATCAGTGAGAAGAAGACGCCGATCGAGAGCACGGCAGCGGAGCTCGTGAAGGTCGCGAGCATCCCGGCACCGGCACCGCGCTGCGACGGCGGCAGGCTGTTCATCACGCCTGCGCTGTTCGGGGCGGTGAAGAGGCCCATGCCGATCCCGTTCATCAGGAGGATCAACGCGAACCAGACGTAGGAGAAGGTGACCGGGAGCACGATCAGGAGCCCGAAGCTGAGCGCGGCGACCAGCATGCCGCCCGTCGCGAACGGCCGGGCGCCGAACCGGTCGGAGAGGTAGCCCGAGGCAGGCCCGGCGACGAGCAGCCCGGCGATCAGCGGCAGCATGTAGATGCCGGCCCAGAGCGGAGTCTGCGAGAACGAGTAGCCGTGCTCGGGCAGCCAGATCCCCTGGAGCCAGATGATCAGGATGAACTGGAGCCCGCCGCGGCCCATGGCGGCGAGGAGCGCGGCCAGGTTGCCGGCGCTGAAGGCCCGGATGCGGAACAGCTCGAGGTGGAACATCGGCTCCTCGACGTGGGTCTCGATCAGGCAGAACACCGCCAGCAGGGCCAGGCCGCCGCCGAGCATGGCGAGCACGAACGGCGAGGTCCAGCCCATCGTGTGGCCGCCGTAGGGCTGGATGCCGTAGGTGATCCCGACCATCACCGCGATCAGGCCGAGCGCGAAGGTGACGTTGCCCCACCAGTCGATCCGCGCCTGCTTGCGAACGCCGATCTCACGCAGGCTGTGGTACGACCAGGCGGTCGCAACGAGGCCGACGGGAACGGAGACGAGAAAGACGAGTCGCCAGTCGAGCGGCGCGAGCAGGCCCCCGATCACCAGGCCGAGGAACGAGCCGACGACCATCGCGATGCTGTTGATCCCGAGCGCCAGCCCGCGCTCGTCCGGCGGAAACGCGTCGGTCAGGATCGCGCTCGAGTTCGCGAAGACGAGCGCGCCGCCGACACCCTGACCGACGCGCATCAGGATCAGCCAGATCGCCCCCGCGCTCCCGTGCATCCACGTGACCGACAGCAGGATCGAGAAGACGGTGAAGACCGCGAAGCCGAGGTTGAACATCCGCACGCGCCCGTAGATGTCGCCGAGCCGGCCGAGGCTGACGAGCAGCACGGCCATGACGACGAGAAAGCCGAGGATCAGCCAGAGGAGGTAGCTCGTGTTTCCCGGCTGGAGCGGGTCGACTCGGATCCCGCGGAAGATGTCCGGCAGCGCGATCAGCAGGATCGATGAGTTGATCATCGCCACGAGCATCCCCAGCGTCGTGTTCGACAGCGCAATCCACTTGTACTCGAGCTTCACAGTCGTCTCCAACCCCCGTCCTGTTCTCCAACCCCGTCCGGGCTCTCCCGGCCGCGGCCTCGCGGCACTCGCGTCTGATATTGCTTCTTGACGTAAACGTCAACTTTAGCAACCGAGGAGCCACCATGAAGATCCGCTGGTACGGCCAGTCCGCCTTCGCGCTCGAGGGTGAGCAGCGAGTCGCCGTCGACCCGTTCGGGCCGATGGGTGAGCTCGCCGCGACACGGGGCCTCGTCTTCGACTATCCGCCGATCGAGGGGCTCGAAGCCGACCTGCTGCTCGTCACCCACGAGCACGCCGACCACAACGCCGTCGAGACGGTCGGCGGCTCGCCGCTCGTGATCCGCTCGACCGCCGGGACGCTCGACTCGCCGGTGGGCGAGGTCGTCGCCGCGGCCTCCGAGCACGATGCCGCCGCCGGCACACAGCGCGGGCCGAACACGATCTTCCGCTTCACGCTCGACGGCCTGCGCGTCTGCCACCTCGGCGACCTCGGCCAGCCGGGGCTCCGCCCGGAGCAGATCGCGGCGATCGGCGAGGTCGACGTGCTCTTCGTCCCCGCAGGCGGGGGCCCGACGGTTGGTGGAGAGGCCGCGGCCGCCGTCGCCCGCGCCCTCGCGGCCCGCCTCGTCGTGCCGATGCACTACCGGACCGAGGCGATCAGCTTCCTCGACCCGCCCGACGAGTTTCTCGCGGCGCTCGGCGCACCGGTCGACCGGCTCGTCGACTCCGAGTTCGAGATCGAGGCCGGGTCGCTCGGTGAAACGCGAGTCGTGCTCCCCGCACCGCCCCTGCGCAACGCGGCCTGAGCCGTCGTAGCCGGTCGGCCCCGTACCCTGACCGCGTGAGCGAGACCGAACGCTGCTGGCGCTGCAGCACCGAGATGGAGTGGCGGCACGGCACCTGGCAGTGCCCGCGGTGCCGGTTCAAGCTCGGCTGCTGCGAGGGGGAGCCGCAGACGGCGTGTGACAACGCGACGGTCAGCCCCGGCGGGTGGCTCCCGCCAGCGAAGTCCGCGACCTGACGCGTCTTCGCCGCGTGCAATTCAGGCCCGCGAGGAGTAGGCTCGGTTGCTCTCGAGGGGGAGGTGACGTATGCGGCGTTTCTTGTTGCTCGCGGCGTTACTGGTGCCGGTGGGTGTGGCACCTGCGGCTGCCTCTCAGCTCGTGGACCGGGACGCCTCGGCGGTCCGGCTCGCGGTGAACGACAAGGGCGAGGCGCTCGTCACCTATACCTCCGGCGGCGAGGTGAAGCACCTGCTCGCCTGGGGCGCCGTCAACGCGATCAAGCCGGGCTCGGCGGAGACGCAGGTCGCGTTCAAGCTGGACTATGCGGGCGGTTACGGGAAGTACAAGCGGGCTTACTGGCAGACATTCGGTGACGACTGCGGGCACTACGCGGGCCCCGAGCTGGCGTGGGCCGTGGCTGTTTGCACCGCTCCGGACGGCTCGAACTGGGCATTGCAGGCCTGGCAGCGCGGCCTTCCCGACTACGGCGTCGCCCCCAGCTCGTCCCAGGCGGCCTTCGAGCTTCATCTCTCGCACTGGACCGGCGAGCTGCCGGTCCTGACCGTGAAGACCGACTGGTCGTACCGGCGCTTCGATCACCTGTTCGGGTCGTTCGTCTACGACGGTGCGGGTGTCTACGGCTTCCACTCGACCCCGGCCGGCGTCCCGCTCGACAGCTTCGGCCGCAATCTCTACGTCGACACGTTCGACTCGGCCTACGGGCAGGGCTGGAAGCGAGAGAACAGCTTCCTGACGCACAGGCCGGACGGGACCTTCTGTTACGGCTTCTATCCGCACGGCTCGCATCCGTCCGGGAAGGGAACGGAGTACCGCGCGACGATCATGGGCCCGGGCGTCACCCCGGACGTGATGTGGCAGGGCCCGGCACCCGGGCCGTACAACGCGACTGCGGATGCGGCCGCGAACGCGATCGAGCGCGCATCGTTCCCCGACCGGAACTGCAGCCTCTCCTGACCGCTCTGGCCGGCGGGGCAGCTCGGATGAACGCGAGTAGGATCACGGGGTGAGCGCGGCGGACGTCGGCGACGTCCACCTGACAGGCCGCGAGCGTGAGGTACTGATACTCCTCGCGCAAGGGCTCCAGTTGGACGAGATCGCCGAACGGCTCGGAATCGGCTCAGAGACGGTCCGCACTCACATCCGCAAGGCGACCGGACGTCTCGGCGCCGCCAACCGGACGCATGCGGTCGCGATCGCGATCCGCCGCGGATATATCTGAAGCCGGGCTTCGACACCCGCGGCTTTCCGCGCCGGGCGCGTGGCGTGCTCCAGGCGCTCGAGCGCTACAGGATGATCCCGGCCGACAACGGCGGGCCCCGGTGCTGCATTACAAGCCTCTTCAGGTGGCCGGGACCGCCGTCGCCGACCGGGCGGCCTCGACGGCGGCCGGCAGGGTGACGGCGAAGGTCGCGCCGTGGCCCGGGGTCGACTCGACCTCGACGGAGCCGCCCATCGCCTCGACGAGCTGCTTCACGATCGCGAGGCCGAGGCCGCTGCCGACGGGGCGCTCGCGGCCGTACTTGTCGTACAGGAAGAAGCGGTCGAAGGCGTGCGGGAGATCGGCGAGCTCGAGCCCGGGACCGGTGTCCGAGACGACGAGGCGACGCCCCTCGGCGCGCACCGCCACCGAGCCGCCGGGCGGTGTCTCGCGCAGCGCGTTCTCGATCAGGTTCGACGCGACCTGGAGCAGCCGGTCGTGGTCGGCCTCGACCCAGGACTCCTCGCCCTCGACGCCGAGCGCGACGCCGAAGTCGGTCGCCGACGACTCGTGCCTTGCGACCGCGGCGCGGGCGAGCTCGGCGAGATCGACCGGCTCCCGGTCGACGGCGAACTCGTGCCGGTTCATCCGCGCGAGGTCGAGCAGGTCGCGCACCAGGCGCTCCAGGCGGCGCGCCTCGACGAGGATCGTCCGCGACGCCTCGTCAGCCGAGAACGCGCCCTCGGACAGACCCTCGGCGTAGCCGCGAATCGCGGTCAGCGGCGTCTTCAGCTCGTGGCTGACCGAGAGCAGGAAGCTGCGCTCGCTGTCGCGAGAAGCGGCGAGCTGCTGGGCCATCTCGTTGAACGCCTGCGCGAGCGAGGCAAGCTCGCTCGGCCCCTCCTCGGGCAGCGGCGTCGGCGTCTTGCCGGCGGCAAGCGCGTGGCTCGCGTCGGCGACGCGACGCACGGGCCTGACGATCGACCGCGCGACGACGAACGACAGTGCCGCCGCGAGGGCGGCGCCCGCGAGCGCTGCCAGGAGAAGATCGCCGAGAAACGGATGCCAGGCGGCCGACCTTGCGCTCTCGGCCCGCAGCAGCAGCAGCCCGCGCGCCGGGATCAGGCGGTACGAGTAGATGTCCCGCGTGCCGTCGTAGGTCGTGGTGCCGTTGCTGGGATGGTTGACGTCCGGGACGACGCCGGTGAACGTCGGCCGGTTGTCGACGATCGTCGTGACCCCGCCCGAGATCTGGGTGTTGTTGACGTAGCTCACCGACTGGCGGCGCGCGTTCGCGGCGCTGTCGGCCTGCCGGGCGAGTGCACTCGCCTGCGCCGAGGCGACCTGCTGCCTCGTGAGGAAGGCGCCGATCCCGATCGTCAGCGCAAGGGTCAGCCCGAGCGCCGCCAGGGTGGCCGCGAAGAGCCGCCCGCGCAGCGTCCTCACGCGACGACCGCCTTGTAGCCGCTGCCCCGCAGCGTACGGATCAGCTCGGGACGGCCTAGCTTGCGGCGAAGCTGCGCCACGTGGACGTCGACCGTCCGAGTTCCACCGGGATAGGACACCCCCCACACCCGGTCGAGCAGGACGTCGCGCGAGAGCACCGCGCCGGGGTTGGCGAGGAAGTAGGCCAGCAGGTCGAACTCCTTCGCGGTCAGCTCGACCGGCTCGCCCGCGATCTTCACGTCGTGGGTCCCGCGGTTGAGCGAGATGTCGCCGAGCTCGAGCAGGTCGTAATCCGACTGCGGCTCCGAGCGCCTCAGGATCGCCTTCATCCTGGCGACGACCTCGCGGGGGGAGAACGGCTTGGTGACGTAGTCGTCGGCGCCGACCTCGAGCCCGACGACGCGGTCGGCCTCCTCGTCGCGGGCGGTGAGCATCAGGATCGGCACGCGCGACCGCGCCCGCATCTCGCGGCACACGGCGAAGCCGTCCATCCCCGGCAGGCCGACGTCGAGGATGACGATCCGCGTCGGGTGGCGTTCGAGCTCGACGAGCGCCTCCTCGCCCGAGCGCACCCAGATCACGGTCCAGCCGTCGCGCGCGAGGTAGCCGCGGACGAGCTCACCGACCGACGGCTCGTCCTCGACCAGAAGAACGTGGCCCGACATCGAGCCGAGTCTATGCCGCCCTGGTCCAGGCCCTCGAGGCGAGATAGCCGCCGGCGACCCCGAGCCCGAGCGCCGCGAGCCCGCCGATCAGCCTGGCCACGGCCCTCACTGCCCCGCCCCGCCCTGCCTGCGGGGCGCTCTCGCGATCGCCGCCGCGACGCGCGGCGGGATCTGCACCCGGACCGTCGTGGCGGGGGCGCCGTCCACCGACATCGTCGTTGCGATCTCGAGCCGGCGGATCGCCAGGAGCGAGCCCGGCTGTCCGGCGATGACGACCTTCGCGGCCGGCGAGACCGCGATCGTCTGGGCGACCCCGCCCCCCTCGAGGAGCGTGAGCGAGGTCGGGCTCACCGCGATGACGCGTCCGCGGTCATAGGTGATCGTGTGCGGCACGTGCCGGGTCACGACATTGATCGAGACGTGTGACCAGCCGGGCGGCAGACCTGCGAGCGGCCCGGCAGCCTGCACCGGCGCAGCGAGCGAGCAGGCGGCGAGAACGAGAATCACGGGGAGAGCGAGGGTGCGCACATGTCAATGATCGGCCAGCGCTGTCAGACATCCGCCGGTCCGACGTAATGCGAATGTAAAACGTCAGACCCTGGTGGCCGAGCCGATTTCGCTCAACCATGCTGTGTCGCGTCGCCAGGCCCAGATGAGCTGCCCGCGTGGTCCGGGTGCGGTCCGGGAATCGCCGGCCCTCGCCTAGAAATACCCGAGTCCCTCCGACGAGAGCCTTGCTCGATAGCGCGCGAATGCCACGCCTGCGAGATCGGACGCGTCGGTCCCGAGGCGAGTCCAGTAGTTCGCGGAGCGAGTGTCGCCCCTTGCCAGCGCCCCTGCGAATCGATACTGATCAGCCAGCGAGACGAGCCCGTGGGTGCGGTTCTCGAGTAGCTGCACATTGCACGGAAGGCTTGTCGCACGGAGCTGTTGCGATCCGCGCAAGAGGTATGCCTGCGCGGTCAGAAGATACAGCTCGGCTGTGTAGGACCCGTTCGCTTGGTGCACGGTGTGCAAGGCGGTCGCCAACCCGAACAGATACTGGCTGTCATTGCATGTTCTGGCGGCACTCGCGTTGCCCGCTCCACCGAATGCGATCGTGGCAATGGAAACGGCCGTGAGGAGGAGAGCTCTCATAGTTGTAACTCGACCGCACCAGCCATGTCCCCTGTCCCTCGGGAGAGGGGATTTTTCGCACAGTTCATGACGCTCGACACCTGTTCGCACAGGTTCTGATCGACCTGCGTCGCTCAGCCGCTGTTACTGACGAGCTTCAGCATCTTGAACATCGGCAGGTACATCGCGATCAGGATCGTCCCGACCAGCGCGCCCACGCCGATCATCATCAGCGGCTCGACGATCGAGGTGAGTGCGCCGATCGACGCGTCGACCTCGTCCTCGTAGAAGTCGGCGATCTTGCCGAGCATCTTGTCGAGCTCACCGGTCTCCTCGCCGATCCGCACCATCTGGCTCACCATCGGGGGGAACACCGGATTGTCGAGCAGCGGCTGCGCGATCGAGGAGCCTTCGCGCACGCGCTGGCGTACATCGCTGAGCGCCTTCTCGACGACATGGTTTCCGCAGGCCTGGCCGGTGATCTCGAGCGCCCGGATGATGTCGACGCCCGCAGCGACGAGGGTCGAGAGCGTGCGCGAGAAGCGCGCCATCGTGATCTTGCGGACGGTGTCGCCGATCTTCATCGGCAGGCGAAGCCGCACCGAGTCCCAGATCTCGCGACCGCGCTCGGTCTTCTTGCCCTTCATGAAGCCGAACACGATCAGGAAGATGATCGGGAAGATGATGAACCAGTCGTGACGGAGCAGGTTCGACACATGCAGCACGAGCTGCGTCAACATCGGCAGGCTGCCGTGGAGCTGCGCGAAGATCTTGACGAAGATCGGGACGACGAAGATCAGGAGCGCGGTCAGGATCAGGAACGCGAACACCATCACGATCGTCGGGTAGACCATCGCACCCTTGACCCGGCGCTTGATCTGTTCCTCCTTCTCGACCTGGATCGCGACGCGGTCGAGCACGATGTCGAGGATGCCCGCCGCCTCGCCGGCCTCGACCATCGCCACGTAGAGGTTGCTGAAGACCTTGGGGTGCCGCGCCATCGCCTCGGACAGGAGCAAGCCGGCCTCGACGTCCTCGCGGAGCTGGGCGATCACCTGGGCGAGAACGTTGTCGTCGGTCTGCTGCTCGAGGATCACGAGCGACGAGACGACGTTCATCCCGGCGTCGATCATGGTCGCGAACTGGCGGGAGAAGATCTGCAGCGACTTCGGTTTCACCGCCTTGAACACGCCCGAGGACGCCGAGGAGCCGCTGTCGTCGACACGGTCGATCTTCTGGGCCAGGAGCCCCTTCGCGCGCAGTTGCTCGAGCGCCGCGTTCAGGTCGGAGGCCGCGACCGTGCCGTCGAACTCGAGGCCCTTGGCGTTGATCGCGGTGTAGGCAAACGACGCCACGTCTAGCCCGAGGGAGTGGTCGCCGGGACGGCCGCCGGCGCGTCTGCGCTCGCCGCCGCGGTGGCCGGGGGCGCCGAGGTGGTGGTGGCGCCGGGCGTCGTGGCCCCGGCTGTCGTGTCGGTCGTCGGCGAGGACAGGTTCTCCTGCGGCGCGTGAGTCGTCTTCACGAAGAGCACCACGAAGCGCGAGCCGTCCGATTCGTTCAGGAAGGTCATCTTCCGGCCCGGCGGGATCAGCAGGTAGGCCCGGCCGCTGCTGAACGAGCCGCCGACGACCTTGATCCGGGCCTGCTTGCCCTTGAAGGACACGAGCTTGAAGAGCGGCGCCTTCGCCGGGAACATGCCGTCGATGCCGATCAGCTGGCGCTTGCCGTTCACCTTGACGACCGCCGCGATGACACCCGTGGGCGCGGTGAAGGTGATGGGGGACGTCGACACGGGCGTCGTCGACACGGGCGTCGTCGACACGGGCGTCGTCGAGACCGGCGTCGTCGAGACCGGCGTCGTCGGCACGGGCGTGGTCGGCACGGGCGTCGTCGTCGTGGCGGCGGTCGTGGCCGGCTGAGTGGCGGCCGGCGTCGACGTGGTCGCCGGAGCCGCGGCCTTGGCCGGGGCGGGCGGGGCAGCCGTGGTCGTCGTGCCCGAAGCCGCCGGCGTTGTCGGCATCTGCGACTCGAAGGGCGAGATATGCGGCTTGAGGAGCCTGAGCTTGAAGAGCTGGCCGCCGGCCATTGCCGATGACGGGCTGATCGTCGCGACCGCGACTGCGCCCGGGGTCGTTGTGGGCGCCGCGACAACCGTCGAGCTGCTCTTCGAGCCGCTCAACGACTTGAACAGCGAGGGCCCCTGGATGAACCCGACCACGAGCAGGAGGGCGCCGCCGGCGATCAGCGCGATGCGGGCGCGGCGGTCACGGATCTGCGCCGCAGTGGGGCGACGTGACGAGGGCATCAGGTGCCGCTTCCCGTCGTAGTCGGCGAGCCGGACGCGGGCAGGCCGACGACCGGAGTCACGGGTGCGAGGCCGGCGTAGACGAAGGCGTCGAGAGCGACCGTCGCTGTGAGCAGAGTGCTCGCGGCCGGGTTCTTCACCGGCGTCGCGGAGGTTGCCGATCCGCTCACCGAAGGCGCCGCGCCGGTCGTCGAGGAGAAGGGCGCGAGCTGCAGCTGGTCGGCGTCGAAGAGCCGGCCGTTCACATACATGCGGTTCGTAGCCGAGAGCCGCACCGCGCGCCGCAGCAGGCCCATGAACTTCGAGATCGAGTTGTAGCTGCCCGACACCGTGATCGAGATCGGGATGGCCGAGTAGCCGAGCCCGAGCGGAACGTTCGCTGCGGGGCGCACGGCCGTGAGCTGAACCGAGCTCTTCCTCGCCACGTCGGCGAGGTCGAGGATGATCCCCGACATGTCGTTGGCGTTCGGCATCGCCTTGGCGAGGCGGAAGAGATCGGAGGCGTGGAACGCCACCGGCCTCGCCTGCGCGCCCGCGGCCACGATCGACTGAGTCTTCGCATTCGCGATCTCCTCCGTCAGGCTCGAGCTCTTCGTGTTCTGAGGCGCGATGACCAGGAAGTACCCGGCGATGCAGACGAGCAGCCCCGACGCCACGAGTGCGCCGATCGCGATCAGATGCGGCTGAAGCTTCTTCTTCACAGCCCTACCCCCGTCGGGATGGCCTGGACGCTTGCGGTGACCTGGAACTGCACGAATCCCTTTCCGTTGGGGGCCGGGGCCGACGTGGTGCTGCCGAGCGTGACGTTGTTCAGCATCGGCATGAGCTGCAGCCGGGCGAGAAGCTCGGCGACCGACCCCTGCGAGCCGGCATAGCCGGAGATCGTGAAAGCGACCGGCGCCGGGGTGGGCGCCACCGGGGTTGCGGCGGTGGTCGTGGTCTCCGTCGTGCTCGTCGTCGTCGAAGCGGTGGTCGTCGTCGCGACGATCGGCGCCACCGCGGCCACATCCGCCGGCGTCGGCGACTGCACGCTGAGGCTCGTCAGCCAGACGTCCTTCGGCATGACGCGTGCGAGGTCGTTGAGCGTGACATCCCACGGCATCTCCTTGCCGAGCGCGTCCAGGAGTGCCGCCTGCCGCTGCGAGAGCTGGCCCAGGAGGCCCGACTCGGCCTGGCCCCGCGCAGCTGCCGCGCCCATCGCCGCCAGGTGAGCGTTCGCCGCAGTCAGCTCGGACTGCTTTTTCTGGACCGAGGAGTGCGCACTCGAGTAGCCGTAGTAGATGAGCCCGAAGGCCAGGATCGGAGCGAGCGCGGCAACCCAGACCCACGGGTTCGGCATGCGCCGGCGGGTGGCTGATTCGTTCGACGGAAGAAGGTTGACGGCGCGCATCAGTCCTCGATCGCGAGCCCGATAGCGACTGCCAGGGATCCCGCGTCGGCGGGTCGTGCAAACTTGCGCCCCATGGTCACGCGTGCGAACGGGTCGGCCATCCGGACGGGCACGCCGATCAACTGCTCGAGCTCGGCCGCGAACCCGGGAAGCTGCGCGCCTCCGCCCGTCAACAGGATCTCGCCGATGTCGAGCGAGCCGGAACGGGCCTGGTAGAACTGCAGCGAGGACACGAGCTCGCGGGAAAGCGCCTGGAGCTCGTTGCGAATCGCCGCCCGCGCCTCATCGGCCTTCTCGGGCGTGAGCTGGGAGGGGGCGGCGTCGCCGTCGAGGGAGAGGGCCAGCTTGAGCGGCTCGGCCTGTGACGGGGTGAGATCGAGCGCCCTCGCGATTGCAATGTCGAGCGAGCCACCGCCCCACTCGAGGACGCGGGTGAAGTCGCACACGCGCCCGTCGGAGACGGCGAAGATGGTGCGCTCCTGGCCGACCGCGACCGCGACGATCGCCTGCTCCGGCTCCGTCTCCGGAGAGCGCGGCACGGCGAGCGCGCGGAGGAGCGCGAAGGCCTCGAGATCGATGCCGTCGAGCTTCACGCCGGCGCGCCGGCAGGCCTCGACGTGACGGTCGACGAGCTCGCGGTGGGCGAAGACGAGCAGCACGCGTGAGGTTGCGTCGAGCCCCTGGCCGTCGCCGTCGCCGAGCACGACGTGGTCGAGGATGGCGTCGCTGACCGCGATCGGGAGCGTCTCCTGGGCGTGGAAGCGAACGGAGTTCTCGAACAGCTTGGCGTCGTCGACCTTGGGCACCTCGAGGAGGCGCACGCCGATCCGGTTGCTTGCGATTCCGAGGCGGACGCCGCGGCGCGGCAGCTTGTGCTCGGCGAAGAACGCCTTCAGAGCGCGCGTCAGGCCTTCGACGTCCCGTACCTCGCCGCCGGAGACGATCCCTCTCGCGAGCGGGGTGCGTGCGATCTGCAAGAGCTCGGCCTCGCCGTTGTTGCGAACGCGTGCGGCCGCGAGCTGCGAGGAGCCGATCCTGAGCCCGAGCAGGTTCTTGACCGCATGAGCGTCGCTTGTCGCCGTGAGACGGGTGGGATCCTTGGGCTTACGCTTGTGCCGGGGGGGGAAGCCGACGTCGCGCTTGAACCGGCCCTGCCTCGGCGCCTCGGGGGCGGTCTCGTCGGGCGCCGGCAGGAGCTCCGTCGCCGCGAGGGTCGCCCCGACCGGGGCGAGGGTGGCAACGAGGGCGGCCCCGGCATCGCTCGCCGGCTCAGGGCCGCGAGTCTCGTCCACCTGGGAGCCCGCGATCGACCACATCGGCTCGGAAGCCGGCACGTCGGTCTGCTCGAGCACGTCCTCGGTCGGAGTCGAGACCGGCTCGGGCTCCTCGTCACCGTGCGCGGCTGCCGGCTCGGGGTCGGCAGCGTCGACGGGCTCGAACGGGACCGGGGCAGGCTCCAGCTCGCCGACCTGATCGTACTCGTCGACATACCTGTAGCCCGGATGCTCGGAAACCGGCTCCGCCGGGAGCACCTCGTCGGCGCTCCGGTGCGGGCAACTCGACCTCGTCTATCCGGGAGGTGGCAGACCAGGACGGCGCAAAGGAACTCGCGGGAAGGAGCTCGTCGCCCGCGACGGTTCCTTCCGGAGCCAGCCCTGCCTCGACCGTCCAGGGCTCGCCGACGGGATCGTGTGGCTCGGAGCCCGCCGCCGCCATCGCGACGTCATCGACGTCGCTGCGCTCTGCGTCCGGCTCGGGCGCGAGCGTCTCGGGCAGCTCGGACGACGGATCGGCCGACTCGGGCGCGTGCTCGAAGGCCTCAGGAGCCTCGCCGTTCTCTCCGGGCTCCGGCGACAGCTGGAGCGGCGGCATCTCCGCGGGAATCAGCTCGCTCGGGGTCATCTCGGCTGCCGACATCTCATTTGGGCTCGTCTCGGTTGGGGTCATCTCGGCTGGGGTCATCTCGCTTGGGGTCATCTCAAGATTGGTCGTGTCGACCGGATCGGCGGCCGCCGTCGGCTCGCTCGCCGGCGTGGGGCTCTTCGCGGCGTCGGGCTGCCGGAGGCGCGGCTCGCGCTTCCAGATCGAGGCCTTCTGCTCGCCCGCGGCGGCGGATGTCTTCGCAGCGGCCTCGTCGCGGCCCTTGCGGAGACGGAGCTCCTTCTTCCAGATCGGCGTGTCGGACATCGTCAGCTCCCTGCGACTCTCAGGCCGGCGTTGCGGACGCTGCCGCCGCCGGAATCGTCGAAGCTGCCCACGAGCGCAACGCCCGCCCGCTGAAGCAGGCCCGTCAGCTCTTCGCGCCGGCTCGAGCGCGCGATTGCCTCGTCGGCTGCCACGACCCGGCGGATGACCAGGTCGGCAAGCGACTGCTCGAGCGTCTGCATTCCGCTCCTCGAGCCGGTCTGCATGTAAGAGTAGATCTGCTCGACCTTTCCCTGACGGATCAGGTTGCGGATCGCGTCGTCCGGGACGAGGATCTCGAGCGCGGCGACGCGGCCCTGGCCGTCGGCCGTCGGCAGGAGCGACTGGGTGACGACACCCTGGAGCGACCCGGCGATCTGCGCCCGGATCTGACTCTGCTGCTCGGCGGGGAAGACGTCGATGATGCGGTCGATCGTGCTCGACGCGCTCTGGGTGTGCAGCGTCCCGAAGACGAGGTGGCCGGTCTCGGCCGCGGTCAGTGCGGTCTGGATCGTCTCGAGGTCGCGCATCTCGCCCACGAGGATGACGTCGGGATCCTGGCGCAGCGCGGCGCGCAGGGCGATCGCGAAACCGCTCGCGTCGCTACCGATCTCGCGCTGGTTCACGATGCACCGCTTGTGGCGGTGCAGGAACTCGATCGGATCCTCGATCGTGATGATGTGATCCGCGCGCGTCCGGTTGATCTCGTCGATCATCGCCGCGAGCGTCGTCGACTTACCGGAGCCGGTCGGGCCCGTGACGAGGACGATGCCGCGCGGAAGCCGCGTCAGGTCGGCGAGGGACTCGGGCAGGCCGAGCTCCTCGAGGGTCTTGAGCTCGTGCGGGACGACGCGGAATGCCGCCGCGAGGTTGTCGCGCTCCATGAAGACGTTGAGGCGGAAGCGGGCAACGCCCGGAACCGCGTAGGTCAGGTCGATCTGGCGGTCGAGCTCGAACCGCTTCTGCTGCTCGGTCGTGAGCAGCCCATAGAGAAGGACGCGGATCGCCTCCGCATCGAGCCTCGGCGTGTCGGGTACGAGCTCGATTGCTCCCCGCACGCGGACGGCCGGCTGGGCGCCCACCGCAACGTGCAGGTCGGAGGCGCGCCGGTCGACCGCGTACTCGAGCCAGGCATCGATGGAGTGCGTCATGACGTCCACGGTCGCTGCTATCGGCATCGACGGCGCGGAACTTGACCCTCCCCCACGCTGAGTGATGTCAGCTCCCTCAGCCCGGACAGACAATCACCCTATCGGGCTACAGGTCTGCCCCCTTGCCGGCCGATACGTGCAGCGGGTCACGAGACCCCCACTCATCGACGCAAGGAGAGACCAACGTGATCGACAAGATCAAGACCCGCATGGCAAGCGAGGAGGGCTTCACGCTGATCGAGCTCCTCGTCGTCATTATCATCCTCGGCATCCTGGTGGCCATCGCCGTCCCGGCCTACCTCAGCTTCGCCGGCAAGGCGAAGGGCGCGGCCGGCCAGGCGAACGTGCGCTCAGCCATCCCGGCGGCCGAGGCCTACTACCAGGACTCTGCTCCCAACAACACAACTCCGAACACCTATACCGGCCTGAGCAGCGTCAAGCTCAAGCTCGAGGCCCCGGGCATCTCGCCGAACGTCACGGCGGGCGTTGCCACGGCCTCGCCCCAGCAGTACTGCATCCAGGACACCGAGCCGGGCGGCGTGCCCTATAGCTACATCGGCGGCACCGGCGGCGCGGCCACCATCACCCAGGCCGCGTGCGGGGCCGGCTTCACCCTCACCTAGGCCCTACCGACGAAAAGCACGCCGCCGAGGGGCGCGGGCAACCGCGCCCCTCGGCGTTTCCGTCCACATGCAGGGCGGCGGAGCTTCAACTCCGCGTGTGGCTCACCCGCCACGAGGCGGTGATTGTGCCCTCGCCGGACATGAGGATCACCCCTACGGGGGTATGCGGCGGACGCTCGCCTTCCGATACCCGGTCCGGGTCATTGCGATCCCCCAGTGTCACGACAAAGGAGAGACCAACGTGATTGACAAGATCAAGACCCGCATGGCAGGCGAGGAAGGCTTCACGCTGATCGAGCTCCTCGTCGTCATCATCATCCTCGGCATCCTGGTGGCCATCGCCGTCCCGGCCTACCTGAGCTTCGCCGGCAAGGCGAAGTCGGCGGCCGGCCAGTCGAACGTCCGCTCCGCCATCCCCGCCGCCGAGGCGTGGTACCAGGACGGGACGAACAACACGAACGTGAACACCTATACGGGCCTGAGCAGGGCCAACCTCGTGGTCGAGGCCCCAGGCATCTCGCCGAACGTCAAGGCCGGCGTCGGCGCCACCAACCAGATCTACTGCATCCAGGACGCCGAGCCGGGTGCCGCCTCGATCTACTACTACATCGGTGGAACCGGAGGCACAGCGGTGATCACGGCCGGCACCGCCACAGTCGGGTGCCCGGCCGCCTACACGGTCAGCTAGCCCCAGCGACCACACGCAAAACCTCCGAGGGGCGCGGGCAACCGCGTCCCTCGCCTTTCCATCCGGATGCCGGCGAGAGATCACCCTACTCGCGGCTCACCCGCCACGAGGGAGTGATTGTGCCTCGCCGGACACAAGGATCACCCCTACGGGGGTAGACGGCGGCGGCCCTCCTCCCGATAACCAGTTCGGGTCATGCGGCCCCCAGCGTCACGACCAAGGAGTTTCAGCACCGTGATCGACAAGATCAAGATCCGGATGGCAAGCGAGGAGGGCTTCACGCTGATCGAGCTCCTCGTCGTCATCATCATCCTCGGCATCCTCGTTGCCATCGCCATTCCGGTGTACCTGAGCTTCGCCGGCAAGGCGAAGGGCGCGGCCGCCCAGGCGAACGTCCGCTCAGCGGTCCCCGCGGCCGAGGCCTTCTATCAGGACGGCAACATCGTGGGCCACACCGTGAACACCTACGACACCCTCAGCTCGGCGAACCTCAAGGTCGAGGCTCCCGGCATCTCCCCGAACGTCAAAGCCGGCGTCGGCGCCACCAACCAGATCTACTGCATCCAGGACGCCGAGCCGGGCGGCTCGACCTACAACTACATCGGTGGAACCGGAGGCACCGCGGTCATGGCGGTAGGCCCGTGCCCTGCCGGCTACACGGTCAGCTAGCCCACCTAATTCCCACCGCACGACCTCCGAGTGGCGCGGGCAACCGCGCGCCTCGCCTTTCCATCCAGATGTCGGCGTCGAGTGAGCAGCTCTACTCGGCGGCTCACCCGCCACGAGGGAGTGATCGTACCTCGCCGGACACAAGGATCACCCCTACGGGGGTAGGCGGCAGGCCCTCGCCTCCCGATACCTCCCGATAGCGAGTTCGGGGCATGCGGCCCCCAGCGTCACGACCAAGGAGTTTTAGCAACGTGATCGACAGGATCAAGACCCTGATCACAGGCGAGGAGGGCTTCACGCTGATCGAGCTCCTGGTCGTGATCATCATCCTCGGCATCCTCGTTGGCATCGCGGTCCCGGCCTACCTCGGCTTCGCCGGCAAGGCGAGGGCCGCGGCCGGCCAGGCGAACGTCCGCTCGGCGATCCCCGGCGCCGTCGCGTGGTACCTGGATGGGTTGAACAACGTGAACGTGAACACCTATACGGGCCTGAGCAGCGCCAACCTCCAGCTCGAGACACCCGGCATCTCGGCGAACGTCAGGGCCGGCGTCAGCACGAGCACGAACCAGGAGTACTGCATCCAGGACACCGAGGCCGGCGGCGTGCCCTACAGCTTCACCGGCGGCACCGGCGGCGCGGCCACGATGATCCAGGCCCCCTGCGGGGCCGGCTTCACCCTCAGCTAACGCCGACCGGGCACGAGCACACCTCGCGGGGCGAGGGCAACCGCGACTCTCGCGATTCCGCCATCAAGGCGACACGCGTTCATGCCGATAGGAGAAAAGAGATGATGACCTTCGAGCTTTCACAGCAGATGAAGATCCTGGTGCTGGCCGCGGTCGTGCTGGTCGTCGGGGGGGCCGGGGTGTTCGTGCTCTCGCAGAGCGGCTCTGGCTCGAAGCCGGTGACGACGGCCGCGCCGCACGTGCGGACGCCGGCTCACCATCACGTCACCGCCCCACACGCGCCCGCGGGCCCGACGCTTCTGCCCGGCCTGCCGGTGCCGGTGCGGGCGGGGCTCGCACACAGCAAGGTCGTCGTCGCGGTCCTCTACGCCCCCGGCGACCCCGTCGACGCGTACGTGCTTGCCCAGGCGCGCGCCGGCGCCCGTCAGCAGCACACGAAGGTCGTGACCCTGAACGTCCGCAACGACGCCGTCGCCGGAGCGACCGCCGCCTGGATGGCCAACATCGTCGAGCCCGCGGTGCTCGTGGTGACGCGGCCCGGCAGGATCGTCGTCGAGCTCGACGGTTACGCCGACAGCGGGGCAGTCGCCCAGGCTGTCGCCGACGCGCGCAGTTGACGACCGAGCTCGTCCGCGAGGCGTCGCACGACGGACGCCGCGTCGCCATCCTCCACTGCTTCGACTCCGAGGGCGTCACGGTTGTCGAGGCCGAGGTGCTGCCGGCCGGCGCCGCCCAGCCTGTTCGCCGCGGCCCCTACCGGTTCAAGACGGCTCCCGAGGCGCTCCGCTTCGTACAGGAGGCCATGCTCGCGCTGCAGTACCTCGGCTGCCGGGTTCGCTGACCGCGACCGGGGCGTCTTCGGACCGTCTACCCCGCGACGACGCGGGTGAGCTCTTCGATCGATGTGAGGCCGAGCGACACCTTGGCGAGCCCGTCGTCCCAGAGAGTGCGCATGCCACCCGCGAGCGCTGCCCGCTCGACCTCGTCCCGGCTCGCCTTCTGAACGGCGAGACCCTCGATCTCCTCGGTCATCACCATGAACTGGAAGATGCCGATCCGGCCGCGGTAGCCCGTCTGGTTGCAGCGCGGGCAGCCGACCCTCCGGTAGAAGACGGCGCCGTCGCTGCGGGCGGCGATGTCCGGGGACACGCGCGCCTTCAGGAGCTCGTCGGCCGACGGCGAGTACATCTCGCAGCAGTGCGAGCAGAGCTTTCGCGCGAGGCGCTGTGCGAGCACGGCGCAGACCGCAGAGCCGACGAGGAAGGGCTCGACGCCCATCTCGTTCAGCCGCGTGATCGCGCCCGGCGCGTCGTTCGTATGCAGCGTCGAGAGCACCAGGTGGCCGGTGAGGGCCGCCTCGATCGAGATCTTGGCGGTCTCGCCGTCGCGAATCTCGCCGACCATCACCACGTCCGGATCGGAGCGGAGGATCGAGCGCAGCGCCGAGGCGAACGTCAGCCCGGCGCGCTGGTTGATCTGAACCTGGTTGACGCCGGCGAGCCGGTACTCCACCGGGTCCTCGACCGTGATGATGTTGATCTCCGGACGGTTGATCTCGGTCAGCGCCGCGTAGAGCGTCGTCGACTTGCCCGAACCGGTCGGGCCCGTGACGAGCAGCGCTCCGGTCGGGCGCCTGACGATCTCCCCCAGCTTGGTGCGCATCTCCTCCGAGAGACCGAGCTCCTCGAGCGTCGGCGCCCGCTTCGACTTGTCGAGCAGCCGCATCACGACCGACTCCCCCTCGACCGTCGGCAGGGTCGCAACGCGGATGTCGAGCGTCCGTCCGGCAGCGGCCGCGTTGAGCGAGATGCGCCCATCCTGAGGCTTGCGGCGCTCGGCAATGTCGAGCTTGGCCAGAACCTTCAGGCGCGTCGTGACGCCGTTCGCAAGCCGCTTCGGGACCCGCTGCGCCTCCTGGAGAACGCCGTCGATCCTGAACCGGACGAGCAGGCAGTCCTCCTGCGGCTCGACGTGCACGTCGCTTGCGCCGTCCTCGGCTGCCTGGAAGATGAGCGAGTTGACGAGTCGCACGAGCGGGGCGTCCGAGACGCCGTCGTCGATCTCGAGGTCGTCGTCCTCCTCGTCGTCGATGAACTCGAGCTCGTCGATGTCGGCGCGAGTTCGTGCTCCGAGCGCTTCGGCCGCGCGCGAGAGCCGCTTGACCTCGATGAGGATGTCGTCGCGCGGCGCGACCGCGAGCTCGACGGCGTGGCGCGTGGCGAGGCGCAGCTCGTCGATCGCGGCAATGTTCCCCGGGTCGGCGATCGCGACCTTGAGGAGCCCGCCCGCGAACTGGTACGGCAGCGCACAGGTCCGTTCGAGCACGGCGGCCGGAATCTGCTCGACCGCGTCGGGCGAGATCTGCTCCGCCATGATGTCGATGAACGGGAGGTGATAGCGCTCGGCGATCGCACGGGCGACGCCCTCGGGCGAGGCGAGGCCCTCGTCGACGAGAGCCTGCGCAAGCGAGCCATGGCCTGCCCGCGACCGGGCCGCCGTGAGCCGGTCGGCCGGGACGAGCCCGGTGGCCTCGAGGACGTCGGCGACGAGCTCGGCGAGCGCGTCCGGGTTGGTCCGACCCGAGAGCGCCGCGTTGACACCCGACGGCGGTGAAGGCGTGCCGCGCAGACGAAGCTGCTCCTGGTCGGGAACCGCGTCGCGCACGGCCGGGGGGCGCGTGTTCTCCATGTCCCTCGATTGAGGTATCGGCAGCGAACGCGGTTGCCTTGAGAACAGCCCCGTGGGGCCCTCCTAGTGCGTGAACCCGAGATACCAGTGCAGCAACGTGTTGCCGCAGAAGAGGGCGAGGACACCACCGAAGGCGAGGAACGGCGCAAAGGGGATGGCCCGCTTGCGAGCCGCAGCGCCGTGCCGCGCGAGCAGGAACACCGATGGGATCAGGGCGGCGAGCATGCCGGCAAACAGCGCGACGGGCACCGACCAGCCGACGGCGACGCCGATCAGCAGCGCCAGCTTCACGTCGCCCATGCCCATCCCCCTGGGATAGACGAGCGCGGCGACGAACAGGAAGAGGGCGGCGCCGAGCCCTGCGACCGGCCACTGGATGCTCGGATCCCAGGCGAGCTGAAGCGCCAGCACGACGACGGCCGCGGGCAGCACGATCCGGTTCGGAACGATCATCCGCTCGATGTCGGTCGCCGAGATCGCCACGAGGGCGGTGCAGAAGATCGCGGCGGAGAGCGCATGGATCGAGACTCCGAAGACGGCGACGCAGGCGACGACGAGCAGGGCCGTCGAGGCCTCGACGGCCGGGTAGCGCCAGCCGATCGAGGCGTGGCAGGAGCGGCAGCGGCCCCCGAGCAGGACGTACGAGACGAGCGGGATGTTGTCGCGAGGCTGGATCGGCTCCTCGCAACGGGGGCAGCGCGAGCGCGGGTGCGATAGCGACTGGCCCCTCGGCAGCCGCGAGGCGACCACGTTCAGGAAGCTCCCGATCGCGAGCGCGGGGGCAAAGACGACAGCGGCGAAGGCGGCGTTCACGGTCTTGCTTATCGGCAGGAGCGAGTTTTCGCTTGAGCACGGCGGTTGCCGGCTCCACGGCGAGTCGGAAGCGAAGTCATCCGTCGACAACTCTGGCGAGTCTCAGGCCCGTCGAGGTCTCGATCGACTCGGGCTCGGGCTCCTCCTCGAACAGCTCGGGGGCTGGCTCGCCTCCGGCCGCAAGGCGTTTCAGCTCACGTGACAGGGTCACGAGGAAGTCGTGCCTGTTCGAGGCGGCGTCGGCGGCCACGTCGTTGTCGAGCTCACCGTTGACCACACGCTCGATCAGCGCCTGCTCGAACGTCTGCATGCCGAAGTACTCGCCCTCGGCGATCGCGTCGGTTATCTCCTCCGCCCGGCCCTCACGCACGAGATCGCCGATCCGTGCGTTCACGATCATCGCCTCGATCACCGCAACACGCCCGCCGCCGATGCGGGGCAGCAGCCGCTGCGAGATCACGCCGCGGAGGACGCCTGCCATGATCGAGCGGATCGCCTGCTGCTTGGACTCCGGGAAGAACTCGATCATTCGGCCGACCGTCTCCGCCGCGTCGATCGTGTGCAGGGTCGAGAACACGAGGTGCCCCGACTCGGCGGCCTGCAGCGCGGTCTGCGCCGTCTCGGCGTCACGGAGCTCGCCGATCATGATCGTGTCCGGATCCTGGCGGAGAGCTCGGCGAAGCGCCTCGCCGAAGCTACCGGTGTCGAGGCCGACCTCTCGCTGGTTCACGATCGACTCGCGGTCCTCGTGGAGGATCTCGATCGGGTCTTCGATCGTGACGATGTGTGACCGGCGCGTGCGGTTGATGTGATCGAGCATCGCTGCCAGGGTCGTCGTCTT
Organism: uncultured Actinomycetota bacterium; assembly: GCA_963743675.1. GTDB lineage: Bacteria > Actinomycetota > Thermoleophilia > Gaiellales > Gaiellaceae > PALSA-600. The sequence goes on along the minus strand of CAVURE010000015.1, from coordinate 559,254 downwards.
ACCGGATCCGGTTGCGCCCGTCACGAGCACGAGCCCGCGGTGCTCGTCGGCGAGCGTTTGCACCGCCGGCGGCAGCCCGAGCTCGTTGAAGCGCGGCACGACGTTCGGGATCACCCGCAGCGCCATCGAGGTCGCTCCCCGCTGGCGGAAGATGTTGACACGGAAGCGCGGTAGGCCTTCGAAGGTGTAGGCGACGTCGAGATCACCGCAGTCGCGGAACTGATCTGCGCGCTGAGGCGTGGCCGCCGTGACGGTCGCGAGCGCGGAGTCGAGATCTGCCTGCGAGAGCACCGGGCCTTCGAGCGGCATCACGTCGCCGTCGATGCGCACCATCGGCGGGCGCCCGACCTTCAAATGGATGTCGGAGGCACCAGATCGAACGGCTGCTTCGAGGACAGGGACGAACTCCATCCCTGGTCCTGTCGGCAGGTCCGGGCTACGGCTTTATGCCCGAGGAGGGAACAGGCAAAGCGATCAGGTGCACGGGGTTGCGTTCCGCAGCGCGATCTGGTCGGCGAGCGTGTAGGCGCCCTCCGCGGTGCTCCCTGCGGCCAGGTCGATCGGAAGCGTGACGGAGACGGTGGGGTAAGCGCCTCCCGTGCAGGACGGGGTCGTCCAGATCGCTGCCTGCGTCAGGTAGTCCACCTCGAAGGTCGACTGGCTGCCGTCGCAGCTCGTGCTCGGATCGTCCTCGCGGAAGAGCTCGTACCGGTTCGCCGAGACCGGGATGGTGCACCACTGCACCGAGGAGGAGTTCAGCACGATCAGCCCGGGGCACTCGGCGGTCCCGGTGACGTTCGTCTCGGAGAGGACGAGCGTCATGCCGCCGGAGGCGTTCGTCACCGGCGCCCCGACCGAGTGGGCGCAGTGGATGTCCTTGCGCATGCGCTCGAGGGCGAGCCTGGCGTTCTCCTGGGCGACGGCGGCATTGCCCTGGCGGGCCTGCGCGCTCATGGTGCTGATGAACGCCCCGATGAGGGGCCCGAGGAGGATGCCCATCAGCAGGATGACGGCGAGGCACTCGACCAGCGTGAAGCCGTCCTCGGCGCGCAGGACCGCGGCGAGCCGCCCCGCGTGCACGGGCGGTTTCCTGGCCGGTGGGCTTGTGGGCGCAGTGATGCGGCGTGCATCGGCGTGCAGGCAACCGGCCTTGAGCGTCGCCTCCGGTGTATCCCCCAAACGCGCTCTCGCGGATCGGCTCTCCCCTTCCGATCTACCAGAGATCATGCGAATCACCTATCGGCGGCACAACCGCGCGATCCGGCCGCTGCGGGAGCGCATCGCCGCGAGCGACGGCATGGTGCTTCTCTGGGCGTTGATCGTCATGTTCGTTCTCATGGTCGCGAGCGCCGCCGCCGTCCAGCTCGTCACCTCGAACGAGCAGGCATTCGGCCGCGACAACCGCTCGACCTCGGCCCTCGACATCGGCGAGGCGGGGCTCGCCGCCGCGGCCGGCTCGATCAAGGCGGCGCCCGACACGCACCACGTCGCTCGCCAACAACGGCACTCTCGACGGCGGCACCTGGTCGTACACGGCTGCGCGTACGCAGGACAACCAGGCCGACTCGACCAAGTTCACGTGGACCGTCACCTCGACCGGGGCACTCGGGGGCACGACGCACATCCTGCGGGACACGCTCGCCCAGACGATCATCGTCACCAGCCAGACGACCACAACGACGATCCCCGCGTCGGCCGCGTACGGCTACGGGCTCTACCTCGGGGCAGCGACATCGGATTGCACCAACAACGCGTCGGCGAACCCGAACCAGTTCTCGGGCGGCGGAGTCACCTCCGTGAGCATCTACACCGCGGGCTCGCTCTGTTTCTCGGGGAGCTCGGCGATCCAGGAGCCGGCGACGAGCAGCGGCGGCACCATCACCGTCTACGTCGGCGGCAAGCTTGCCTCGAAGAACGAGTCCGTCTTCGTCGGTACCGCCGCGAAGCCCGTCAAGTCCATTACCGCGGTCGGCAATTGCTACGACCAGAACCACTCGCAGATCATTCCCGGGGGCTGCAGCCACACCGGGAGCCCGCTCTCGAATATCAACCAGCCGGGGTATGGATCCGGCGTCTACGCACTCGCCTACAGCCAGACCCAGGCCACGGTCGCGAAGCCGACGATCGACCCGAACTGGTACACGAACGCGGCGCCCGGACCGAACCATCCGTGCAACACCTCGGGCGCGAACGTCTCGACCTACCCGAGCGCCAGCGTCTCGGGCACCCCGCAGTGGAGCCAGTCGACGTTCGTGCACACGCTCTTCGACAACGACACGACGAGGAACACGAGCCTGCCTGCGACCCAGGGGTTGTCGGGCGGCAAGGTCGATCCCTTCGAGCTCGTCAACAGATCCGGTAGCGGCCAGAAGCAGAACAGCTTCGACTGCCGCTACTACGACGCGGGCGGGAACCTGATCGGACGCCTCGCATTCGCCTACCCGGCATCGGGGAGCATGGCCCCCGGCAACCCGGGAATCCTCACGATCTCGGGAACCGTCTTCATCGACGGCAACCTCGATCTTCAGAGCAATGACTACGTCCTCTACCAGGGGATCGGGACGATCTATGTCAACGGAACGGTCAGCTTCGAGAACGGAGCGAACCTCTGCGCGAAGCCCACCTCGGGCAGCCCGTGTGTAGGCAACTTCGACGCCACCCAGAACCTGCTCGAGATCGTCGCCGTCAATGCCGGCAATGCAGCAACGGGCTGGAATATGTCGGGCTCGGGCACCTACGAGGGGATCGCATACACGAACGGTGCCTTCAACGGCGGCAACGGCGCGCAGATGAACGGGCCGGTGGTCGCCGACACGGCACAGATGTCGGGGTCGATGAGCCTGCAGAGCACCTTCAACCCGCCGGCGGGAGCTCCCGGTGCGGCGACGACGTCCACGACCACGACCACAGGGCCGGACCAGGTCACCCTGGTCACGAATCCGGGCTCATGGCAACAGCTCGGGTAGCCGTGCGGCTCGGAAGGCTCGAGCTTGCTCCCGGCGCAGTCGCCGACGAGAGCGGGTTCTCGGTCGTCGAGCTGCTGGCCGCGATGCTGATCCTCTCGATCGCGGTGCTGGCGCTGGTCTCGGTCTTCGCCGCGGCGGCGCTCTCGCTCCATCGCTCGGCGCAACGCGGAACCGCCGTGACGCTCGCCGAGAAGCAGATGGAGATCTACCGCACCGTGACGTTCGTGGGCATCCGGATCGACGGCAGCCTCATCCCGACGTCGAGCACCGATCCGTATGTGCTCGGACACAGCGCCGATCCGAACATCCCGCCCTCGACCGGCCAGGCACTCGCGGGGCAGAATGGCGACACCTCCTGTCCCGACGCCTCGTTCCCCGCAGCCTGCATCCCCGAGCAAACGGTGACCGGCCCGGACAGCCGCAGCTATACGATCGACACCTACGTGAACTACGTCAACAACGATGCCACGCTCTCGATCGCGACGCCCGCGGCGGGCCTGACGCTCAAGCGGGTCACGGTGGTGGTTCGCGATCCCGGGAACAACAACGTCGTGCTCGCCCAGGACTCCTCGGCGTTCCAGTCGTCCTGACGCCGACGGACTGCGGGGCGGCTCAGGCGCCGCGCCCGAGGATCGCGAGGGCGCGAAGCGGCACCCGCGCGAGCCCGCGCTGCTTGCCCGGATCGGGAAGCTCGCCGTCGAGCATCCCCCTGATCGAGACCCAGAGGAGCTTCGAGCGCGCAACCTGCCAGGAGGTGCGAGGCCAGCGGTCGAGTGCCTGCTTGAGCTTCCAGGAGGCGCGGTGGAGCGGAGCGAGCTCTTCGCCGACCGCCTGCTCGTAGGGCTCGAGGGTCGAGGCCCGCCCCGCGAGCAGCTCCATCACCGCCGAGGCGGCCAGGCGCCCCGAGACGAAGCACTCGTACATCCCGTCCCCCGACACCGGGTCGATCAGCCCGGCGGCGTCGCCGACGAGCAGTGCCCGCTCGCCCCCGATCCGGGTGCCCGGACGACGAAGCGGCAGCCGGTGGCCGCGCAGCTCCTTCAGGTCGCCGGGCTCGAGCCCGTGTGCCTCGCACGCCCGGCGGAGATGCTCGCGCAGCTTGGGTCCCTCGCTCTCCCACCCTCCCACGCCGACGTTCGCGTGGTCGCCTTTCGGAAACACCCACGCGTACCCGCCCGGGATGTCGGCGAGCTCGAGGACGAGGCGGCCCGCGTACCGCGCCTGCGGGAGTATCGGGTACTTGACGTTCCCCTCGAACGCGACCCCGTAGACGATGCCGTTCCCGAGCCCGACCGCCTTGGCGGTCACCCCGTTGGCCCCGTCGGCGCCGATCAAGGCGTCGGCCGTCAGCCGCTCGCCCGAGATCACCACGGTGTTCCCGGGCTCGACCTCGACCTTCGCCCCCTCCCGCACCTCGACGCCGCGCTCCCGCGCCGAGTCGAGCAGGAAGGCGTCGAGCCGGCGGCGCTGGGTCATCCAGACCACGGGCTCCGAGGTGCGATGGACGACCGCCCGGCGGTAGCGGAAGCGGAGCTCGACCTTGTCGATCCACTCCTCGACGACGGGCGTCGGATCGACCGGGCACTGGCGAACCGCGCGCAGGGTCAACCCGCCGCCGCACGGCTTGTCGCGCGGAAACCTCGCCCGGTCGGCAAGCAGCACCGAGGCACCCTGCTCGGCGAGCCGGTAGGCGGTCGTCGAGCCGGCCGGCCCGCCGCCGACGACGATGGCGTCGTAGCGCTTCATGCCTAGGAGGCTACAATGCGGCGCACTCCGTGGGGGTGTGCCCGAGCGGCCAAAGGGAACGGGCTGTAAACCCGTCGGCTCAGCCTACGGAGGTTCGAATCCTCCCGCCCCCATTCGCGAAGTAGCTCGATCAGCGCCAGAAGAACGCCTGCAGTCTTGAACTCGAGGTGGTCCCATCCCACCCCTGGCGCCAACGGTGTTTGCCGACGGTACCCCATTGCGGGGGATTCAGGTCTGCCGGGGATTCTCGATACCAATTAGGTGTCGGGCAGAGGAAACGAAGCGCGGGAGCGTGGTCCGGATCTCGGAGCCACTCAAGAGGACGTTTCCCTTCGGACCGGCTTGGCCTCACTCGGGGAGGCGGACGGCTTCGCGCTCCTCGAGACGGTTTTTGCGCTTGCGATATTGGCCGCAGTGATGGCCGCGATCGCCGGCCTGCTGACGTCCGGCATGGTCGCCGTGAGCTTCTCGCGCCAGCGGACGGTCGCAGAGCAGGTAGCCGCAGGCGAGATCGAGGCGATCCGGCAGATGGATTACACCTCCGTCGGAACGGTCAACGGAAACCCGGGCGGACCGTTGCCCGTGAGCAGCACGATCTCGATCCCTGGGGGGCAGGGGACCCAGACGATTCAGGTCGTCTGGATGAATGACCCTGTTCCGACCGCGTACAGGACGTATGCCGACTACAAGCGTGTCAGCGTCACCATCACGCGCAACAGCGACTCGGATGTCCTGAGCCAGCAGACCACGTACGTCGGCCCCGCGAACGCGAACTCCTACGGCGGTGCGACCAACGCGATCGCCAACCCGCAGGTCATCGACATGGGCAACAACTCGCCGCTGTCCGGCGTCCCCGTCGCACTCTCCGGCGGCCCGAGCGCAGCCTCTTCGGCCACGACCGACGGCAGCGGGAAGGTGCTGTTCCCGGCACTCACGCCGAACCCGACCTCGGGAGGCCAGCAGTACTACATCCTGAGCGTGACCCCTCCGTCGGGGTACACGGCGCTCGCCGATGACGTCTCGCCGAACTCGCCGGCGCACGTGCAGCTGACGGCGGGCCAGACCTTCAGCCCGGTGCTGCGTGTGTACCAGGCTGCCACGGTGAACGTCAGTGTCGCCGTAGCCGGAAGTACCTATACGGGCGCAGGGACCTTGACGCTCACCTCATCGCGTCCGACTCTCTCGGGGACGCTTTCCAGCGGCACAGCGCAGTTCACGGGTGTCGTTCCCAACGTCCAGTACACGGCGAACGTGACGATCGGCGGCGTGATCTTCAGCTCGTCGCCGCAGACCGTCCCGACTGCCTATCCCACGAACCTCACCTCGAGCTACGCCTTCTCCCTCCCCTACCTCGTGGTCACGGTCTACAAGAAGACCACCACGTGCGGGCTCATCGCCGGCGCGACCGTCACGGTCACGGGCGGGCCGCAAAGTGTCAACGTGAGCCAGACTTCTGCCTCCGATGGCACGGCCAAGTTCGTGTTGCCCGCCGGCGGGAGCTACACGATCAAGGTGGTCAAGTCAGGCTCGACGACAGTTACGGTGTCCCCCCAGACGATCCAGGCAGCCCCGGGAACGACGAGTGTTCCCGTCTCGCTCTCGGGGGTGTGCCCGTGAGCGAGCCTGTCCGTCGCTTCCCGACCCGCCCCCGCTGCGCCCGGACCCTCGGCGTCCGGTCCGCGGCAGATGACGGGTTTACGATAATCGAGCTGCTGGTCGCGATGACGATCCTTGCGGTCGCGCTTCCCGCCATCATGTACCTGCTCGTCACCATGTCCTGGGGAGGCAACGCCGTCGTCGCCGACAGCACGCTGCAGGCGCAGGCGAGGTCCGCCGCCGACAACCTCGTCAACCAGGTTCGGCAGGCCTACACGGCTCAGGCGACAGTGTCTCCCATCATCACGATGGGCGGCAGCACGCTGACGTTCTACACGCCCGACGGGTCGACGCCCTTCCACCTGATCAAGGTCGGCTACCAGCTCAGCGGCGGCTACCTGCAGAAGGCGGTCGAGACAAGCACCAACACCAATGGTCCGCCCTGGACGTGGCCAAGCCCGGACGCTCTCGGACCGTGGGTGACCGTCGCCAGTTCGATCACCAACACGACACTCTTCACCTATCAGCAGGCGGACGGGACAGCCTCGCCGGACACCTCGAGCGTCAGCCGCGTGCTTATCACCCTCACGACGAAGCGGCCGGGGACGGGAGCGGCATCGGAGACGTATCAGACGAGCGCGACGATCCGCGGAACGCAGGCTGACTGATGATGAGCAGCATGAGGATGCGAGCAGCCGCCGACGACGGACAAACGCTGGTCGCCATGATGTTCATAGTGGCGCTGATGGCCGTGCTGGCCACCACGATGATCGGCGTCGTGGTCGGGGAGGAGCAGAACACCGGTCGCTCGGTGACATTGCAGACCTCCTACCAGGCTGCCGAGGCCGGCATCGACAACTACACCTCGAAGCTGGTCGAGGATCAGCTCTACTACACCCACTATGTCGCCGGGGCCGAATCGGTACGCAAGGCGACCAACGGGACGCTCATCTCGGCCGGCGCGGCCTGGCCCTACGACCTGAACTGGAGCTATCCGGGCGGCCACGACACCTGGCAGGCGCTGCCCAACAGCTACCAGTACAACCTCGAGATCATCCCCCCGAGCCTGGCCTCGGCCGGCGGCATCACGATCCTCTCGACCGGGAGACCGTCGGGAGATACGAAGATGGCCGACTGGCGCTCGGTGCAGACGGTGATTCGCCCGGCATCGCTTGCAGACTTCTACCGCTTCGTCGACGGGAACGTCTCCTTCGGCTCCTCGACGTCGACCTTTGGGCAGATCTACGCGACCGGCAGCGTCAGTCACAGCGGCGACTACTACGCGAACATCTATGCCTATGGCGGTTACAGCGGAGGCGCAACCCCCCACAACAACGCCAAGGTCTACAGCGGCTCGACGGCGGTCAAAGGCATCCTCCCCGATGCCCCGTACAGCTTCAGCAGCTTCCTCTCCTCGCTCACCGACATCTCGAATGCAGCAAACAACGGAGCGAGCCCTCCGGCCACCTCGAACGGGCCACAGTATTTCGCCAACAGCAGTGTTGCCGCGTGGCAGCTCGTCTTCAACTCGAACGGCACGTTCACCGCCCAGAGCTGCCAGCAGACCGGCGGCAAGGACGTGGCGGCTGTTGTGCCGACCTGCGGCGCTGCAACGACTTATCCGGTCCCGTCGAACGGGGCGATCTACTCGCCCCAGACGATCATCGTCTCCGGCCAGGTGCACGGCCGGGTCACGGTCGCGTCGAACAACGACATCGACGTCGCCGGGAACATCAGCTACGTGACGCCCGGGCAGGATGTGCTCGGGCTCGTCGCCGAAAGCGACCTCGTCGTCACCCAGTATGCGCCCCCCAACCTGACCTGGTCGGCCGCTGTGCTGGCCGAGACGGGATCCTGGGGGTCGTACAGCAGCGACGGGAGCCACGGCACGATGACCTTCACCGGCTCGTCGGCGACCAAGCTGGGCGGCGACTTCACGATGTTCGACACTCGTCTCTACTACTACGACCAGAACCTGCTCTTCCTCTCGCCACCCTGGTTCCCGACGCTCTCGGACAGCTACACGACGGTGCTCTACCGCCAGGTCCCGGTAACGCCCTGACGTCGGTCGCTTTTCCGGCTAACTAAACTCGGGCCTCATGGATGAGCGTCGGCTCCTCGAACGCGCGGCGGCGCTCGGGATCGACTACGTCGAGTCGGTCGCCGACCGGCCGGTTGGGGCGACGGCCTCGATCGAGGAGCTTCGGCAGACGCTCGACCTGCCGCTCCAGGACGGCCCCGTCGACGCGCTCGAGGTGATCGAGGACCTCGCTCGCGACGTCGATCCGGGATTGACGCAGATGGGGAGCGGCCGCTACTTCGGCTTCGTGATCGGCGGGGCCCTCCCGGTCACGATTGCGGCGGACTGGCTCACCTCGGCCTGGGATCAGAACGCCGGTCTCGCGCTGCCGACGCCCGGGGCAGCCGTCGTCGAGGAGGTGGCCGGCCGCTGGCTGAAGGAGCTGCTCGGCATTCCCGAGCACGCCTCGTTCGCCGTCGTGACCGGGTGCCAGGTCGCGCACACGACCTGCCTCGCGGCCGCCCGCAACCACGTGCTGGCGCAGGCCGGGCACGACGTCGAGCGCGACGGCCTCGCCGGCGCACCCGCGATCCGTGTCATCACCGGCGCGAAACGGCACGGCACGATCGACCGTGCGATCAGGTTCCTCGGCCTCGGCACCGGCGCCGTCCAGCCCGTCGGCTCGGACGGGCAGGGGCGGATGCTCGTCGAGGAGCTCCGCGGCGAGCTCGCGCGGGAGCAGCGCCCGACCATCGTCTGCGCCCAGCTCGGCGAGGTCAACACCGGGTCGTGCGACGACCTGAACGCGATCGCCGATGCGGTCGCCGGCACCGGGGCCTGGCTGCACGTCGACGGCGCGTTCGGCCTGTGGGCCGCTGCCTCGCCGTCGCTCCGGCACCTCGCGGCGGGGGTCGAGCGCGCCGACTCGTGGGCGACCGACGCCCACAAGTGGCTCAACGTGCCCTACGACAGCGGCGTCGCCTTCTGCGCCCATCCCGACGCGCACCGCGCGGCCCTCGGCATCCGCTCGGTCTACCTCACCCACTCCGACCCGGCGGAGGCGCGCGACCCCGTCGACTGGAACCCCGAGCACTCCAGGCGCGCGCGCGGCTTCACGATCTACGCAGCGCTGCGGACGCTCGGCCGCTCGGGCGTGGCCGGGCTCGTCGAGCGAACCTGCCTGCGCGCGCGCCAGATCGCCGAGGGGCTCGCGGCCGTCCCGGGCTGCGAGATCCTGAACGAGGTCGTGCTGAACCAGGTGCTCGTCCGCTTCGAGGACGACGAGGAGACCGACCGTGTCGTCGCCGCGGTGCAGCAGACCGGCGAGGCATGGATGGGCGGCACGGTGTGGGCCGACCGGCGTGCGATCCGTATCTCGGTCTCCAACTGGCAGACGAGCGAGGACGACGTCGAGCGAACGGTGGCGGCATTCCGCGGGTCGCGCACGGCGATCGTCGGCGCTCACTGACGGCTCGGCGGCCCGAGCGGGGATCCTTGAGCGGGACGCGATCGACAGGCTTGATACTTGCGCTCGCAACTAACTGAGGTAGACTGGGTCAATGGAGCTCGGGATCTACACCTTCGCGGAGCTGACGCCCGACCCGGAGACGGGCCGGACGATCAGCGCGGCCGAGCGGCTGCGCAACCTCGTCGAGGAGATGGAGCTCGCCGACCAGGTCGGACTCGACGTGTTCGGCGTCGGCGAGCATCACCGGCCCGACTTCGCGGTCTCCTCACCTGCGGTGGTGCTCGCCGCCGGAGCAGAGCGCACGAGCCGGATCCGGCTTACGAGCGCGGTGAGCGTGATCAGCTCCGACGACCCGGTGCGCGTCTTCCAGGACTTCGCGACGCTCGACCTGCTCTCGGGCGGGCGGGCCGAGATCATGGCCGGCCGCGGGTCGTTCATCGAGTCGTTCCCGCTCTTCGGCTACGACCTCGACGACTACGACGAGCTGTTCGAGGAGAAGCTCATGCTGCTGCTCGCGCTGCGCGACTCCGAGCGGGTGACCTGGTCGGGGGGCAGCCATCGCGCGGCGATCGACGACCTGGGCGTCTACCCCCGGCCGCTTCAGAGCCCCCTCCCGCTGTGGGTCGCCGTCGGCGGCTCGCCCGAGTCGGCGGCCCGGGCCGGGGTGCTCGGCCTGCCGATGGCGCTCGCGATCATCGGCGGGCTTCCCGAGCGGTTCGCGCCGTTCGCCGAGATTCACCGCGAGGCGGCACGCCGTGCCGGCCGCGATCCGGCCGCCCTTCCGCTCAGCATCAACTCGCACGGATTCATCGCCGAGACCTCACAGGCGGCGGCCGATGCCGCCTGGCCGCCGTTCCTGCTCCAGATGACGAAGATCGGCCGCGAGCGCGGCTGGCCTCCCGTGACGCGCCAGGACTTCGACGCCGGGCGCACGCTGCGAGGCGCGCTCTTCGTCGGCAGCCCGGCCGAGGTGACCGAGAAGATCCTCTTCCAGCACGAGATCTTCGGCCACGACCGGTTCCTGCTGCAGCTCAGCGTCGGGACGATGCCGCACCGCGACCTCCTGCGGGCGATCGAGCTCTTCGGAACCGAGGTCGCGCCGGCCGTGCGGGCAGCGCTTCCCGCCCCTCGCGAGGCGACCGGGGCGGCAACCGTCTCGGGATAGTCTCGGCGTGTGAGGATCGCCGTCTGCCGCCCGCAGCAGCCGTTCGTGCGCGGCGGGGCCGAGATCTTCACGGACCTCCTCGTTGCCGAGCTCCGGGTGCGAGGCCACGACGCCGACCTCGTCACCGTCCCCTTCCAGACCTGGCCGAACCAGCGCCTGCTGCCGAGCGGGATGATGTGGCGTTTCGTCGACCTCGATCCGAACGGCGCCACGCCGGCCGATCTCGTGATCGCGACGAAGTTCCCTTCCTACCTGATCGAGCACCCGAACAAGGTCGTCTGGCTGGTGCACCAGTTCCGCCAGGCCTACGAGCTGCACGGGACCGAGTACGGCCAGCTCGGCGACTCCGGCTTCGACCGGAGCCTGCGTGAGGGGATCGAGGCCGTCGATCGCTACGCGCTCGGCTCGGCGACGCGCCTGTTCGCCACGTCGGCCAATGTTGCCGGCCGGCTTCGCCGCTCGACCGGGCTCGAGGCCGAGGTGCTTCCCCATCCGCCGCAGGAGCTCGCCTACCGCTGCGACCGCTACGACCCGTTCGTGCTCTCGGTCGGCCGGCTCGACGCGTGGAAGCGCGTCGACCTGCTGCTCGAGGCGGCAGCGCTCGAGCCGCGCCTCGCGGTCGTGATCGCCGGCGAAGGCCCGGACCGCGGCCGGCTCGAGGAGCTGAGCTCGAAGCTCGGCTTGGGCGAGCGCGCCCGCTTCGCCGGCCGGGTCGACGAGGCGACCCTGACGGAGCTGTACGCGACCTGCCGCGCCGTCTTCTACGCGCCGGTCGACGAGGACTTCGGGATGGTGCCGCTCGAGGCGTTCCGTTCCCGCAAGCCGGTGGTGACGGCGACCGACTCGGGCGGCCCGCTCGACTTCGTCGTCGCGGGCCAGACGGGCTGGGTGGCCGAGCCGACGGCTGCGGCGATGGCGGCGGCCTGCGGCGAGGCGGTCGCCGGCGAGGAGACCGCTCGTCGCTACGGCGAGGCCGGGCTACCCGCCGCGGCCGCGATCACCTGGGACTCCGCGATCTCGCGGCTGCTCGATTGAGCTAGGTCCGGCGCTGGAGCCAGTAGAAGACGCCGAGCGGCGAGCTGTCGAGGATCGCGAGCCGGTAGCGCGGCCGCAGGTAGAGGGCGAGCGCAACCGCGATCACGATCGCGACCGGCAGGCAGATCCAGGCAAACGACGTGATCAGCAGGAGCGGGTAGGTCACGAGCAGCGCGATGCCGAGGAAGGCGAGCGGGATCGACACCCACGGCGTGAAGAACGCCAGCATCCGGATCCGGTCTCGCGTCGTTCCCACCGCCGGGATCCTAGTGGCGGCGGGCGTCGAGGTACGCCGCGTCCATGCGGCGCTGGTTCTCCTCTTCCTCGGCGAGGACGCGCAGAAGCGCCCAGGCGAAGGCGATGAAGATGATGCTCGTCTGCTCCGCGTTCATCAGGATCCCGGCCAGGTTCTGGTCGCGGATCGGGGAGAGCCCCCAGAGCCGCGGCGCCTCGGCGTAGAACGAGTAGAACGGCGAGGAGGCGAAGATGTAGGCCAGCGAGAGCCAGGGCGCAGTGATGAAGGCGATCCCGAGGTAGCCGAGCGTTCCGAGCGCCCCGAGCCGGCGCGGCTCGCCCAGGATCGCCCACCAGAAGACGAGGCCAGCGGCGACGAGCAGAGCGTGCTCGACGTTGAGCGGCCAGCCGTCGCGTAGCGCCCAGTCGTAGAAGAACGCGACATGGACGCCGTACCAGACGACGAGCCAGAGCGTCAGCGCGACCGCGGGGCGCGTCACCTCCTCGAGCGGCCGCCCGCCGGCGGCGGCGACCCGCGCTCTCATCGCCGGGGTCAGGCCGATGATCGCGAGCGGCGGGCCCCAGTCTGCGATCAGCGCGTTCTGGAGGAGGTGCGCCAGCAGCAGGTAGTGAGCCGAGAGCGTCTCGAGCGGTGAGTCGACCGGGACGGCGACGAGCGCGAGGCCGAGCCCGAAGGTGGCGGCCCGCCCTGCCCCGGGGCGCTCGCCTGCCGGTGTCCGGCGCACGTCCCGGATGTAGAGCACGGCCGCGGCGAGCGTGAGGACGAGGAACAGCGGCTCGAAGCTGAAGCGGTACGGGCCGCTCACGTCACGCCGGCTGGCCGGCGCCCACGAGCAGCCTCGCCCGGCGGCGCCTGCGGAGCTCCGGCAGGAGCAGGAGGGCGGCGCAGGTCCCGAGCGTCAGGATCTGGTCGACGTTCATCACGAGCCCGGCGAGCTGCTGGTCGCGCAGCGGCGAGAGGCCGAAGACGCGATGGGCCTGCTCCGCGTAGGCCGGGTACAGCGGCCGGAGGCTGAAGATGAGCACGTCGGCGACGATCGTCCCCAGCGCGAACAGCGCCACCACCATCGCGAGCCGCCGTCCCCGCGAGACGCGGCCGTGGCGGGCCGGGTCGATGAGCACCGCCCAGACGAGGAAGCCGGCGAAGACGAAGCTCGCGTGCTCGAGGTCGTGGAGGGGCCGGTGGCGCGCCGCTGCGTCGTAGGCCGCGGGGATGTGCCAGATCCCGAAGGCGAGCGCCCAGACGGCGAGCGCGACCGTGGGCCGCAGGAGCCACGCGGCGCCGTTCCGGATCCAGCGGGTCCGCCCGAACGTCCGTAGGAGCGGCTCGGGGACGGCGAAGTAGAGGAGCGGCCCGCGGAGGGCGACGAGGATGAGGGCAGGCGCCGCGTCGGCGATCAGCACGTGCTGGAGCATGTGGGCGGAGAGCAGGTAGCGGTCGCCGAGCTCGTCGAGCGGCGAGATCAGCGGCAGGACGAGCAGCGACAGCCCGGTGGCAAAGAGCACGGCCCGGGCCCAGGAGGCATGGTCGCGCCTGCCGCGGCGGCGCAGGCGCAGGAATCCCTGCAGGAAGCAGACGGACGGCGACCGCGGCGAGCGCGACGACGAGCGGCTCGAGCAGCCACGGCGAGGAGAGGCCGGGCGGGTTCACGATCGCAATCCATCCTACTTCCAGGACTCTCAGCGCCTTCCCAGGGGTTTCCGATGCGCCGTCGCTTCACTCGGAGAGACGAGAAAGGAGGCAAGCACATGAAAGGCAAGCGAGCACCTCTCGCCGCCGCGAGCGCCGCGCTCGTGCTCCTCGCAGGGAGCGGCGCGGCACTCGCGGCAACGCACGCGGGCGCCCACCACGCAAGGAGCACGGTCAGGCACGCGAGCAACCAGGGCACGACGACGACCACGTCGCCGACCACGACCCCGGGCAGCAGCCCGAGCGCTCACCAGTGCCCGAACATGCCGGGCTCCGGCTCCGGGTCGAGCTCCTCGAGCTCGACCGCGTAGCCGGCGATCGCATCCCCACCGCCGCCTGCCGGGCCTGACCCGGCAGGCGGCCGCCTTTCCGGACACGCCCGCAGCAGCGATGTCGAGGGGACAGTCCCCTGGACATGTCTGCTCGGGACACGACCGGGGACAGTCCCCTGGACATGGCCACTCAGGACACGACCGGGGACAGTCCCCTGGACATGGCCACTCAGGACACGACCGGGGACAGTCCCCTGGACATGTCTCGCGGAGCCATGTCTGGAGGGACGGGTGGTCTACGGGAAGGCACAGGCCGCTCACAGGGAGCTCCAAGAGCGCGCGCGGATGCTGGCCGGAGCAACCACAGCGAAGGAGACCTGATGCCACCTCACACCTCACTCGGAAGCGATGCCGGCGCCGTGCTCGCGGCCGCGGTTCGCGACGGGATCGCCCGCGCGCTCGCCGTCGTCGGTCTGGCGGCCGTCGCGCTGATCCACCTGCTCGACACTCCCGGGACGTTCCAGGAGCAGGCCTACAAGGGCTGGCTCTACCTCGGCCTGATCACAGGCTGCCTGCTGACGGCTGCCGCGCTGCTCCGGGCGAGCGACCACAGGGCCTGGATCGCCGCCGCGATCCTGCCGCTCGGCGCGCTCGTCGGGTTCGTGATCTCGCGCACCGTCGGGATCCCCGGCGGCGCCGACGACATCGGCAACTGGACGGAGCCGCTGGGGCTCGCCTCGCTCTTCGTCGAAGGCTCGCTCGTCGCCCTCGCGACGGGCGTCCTCCACGCGCGCTCGGCCGCCGAGCGTGCCCTTCCCGGCCCCGCGGGCGCCTGGTCAGAGGCGGTGGCGCGATGAGCCGCGCCGCGATCGCAATCGTCCTCGCGGCGCTCGCCCTCGCCGCCCAGTCCGCCGTCGCCGCCGCGGCAACGGCGGTCAGCTCCAACTGGTCCGGCTATGCGGTCGGCGGCACGAGATTCGCCTCGGTGAGCGGAAGCTGGGTGCAGCCGACCGCGAGCTGCACCTCGACCACCGCCGCCACGGGCGCCTCGGCGTTCTGGGTGGGCCTCGGCGGCAACTCCGAGACCTCGAACGCGCTCGAGCAGACCGGAACCGAGGCCGACTGCCTCGCCAACGGCGCCGTCCGCTACTCGGCGTGGTACGAGCTCGTACCGGCCGGCTCGGTGCGCGTGAGCCTGAAGGTCGACGCGGGCGACCGCATCTCGGCGTCGGTGAAGGTGAACGGCACCTCCGTCACCGTGCAACTGAAGAACGCGACGACCGGCAAGAGCTTCGCAAGGACGCTCCGGATGAGCTCCCCCGACACCTCATCGGCCGAGTGGATCGCCGAGGCCCCCTCGGTGCTCACCCCGGGCGGCACGACGATCCTGCCGCTGACCGACTTCGGGACGGTGCACTTCACGGAGGCCGCCGCGACCTCGACCGCCGGCCGCACCGGCACGATCTCGGACTCCGCCTGGACGGCTACGAAGATCGAGCTCCAGTCCGGAGCCAACTTCGGGCCCGGCGGCCCGCGCGGCTTCGGCGCCTACGCGGCCGACCAGACGAGCGCCATCCAGGCGACGCCGAGCTCGCTCTCGTCCGGCGGCCGGGCCTTCGCGGTCACCTGGAGCCAAGCCTCCGCCTCCGCACCGGGAGTTGGGGTCTAGGCACGCCGTGCAACGCAGAGCCGCGCCGGAGCTGGGACCGCCTCACAGGCGATTCTCAGCCTCGGCGCGGGCTTTCTCAGCCGACACACAGGTTCCCCGGCCACAATTGCCTTCATGAACAGCGACCTGGAAGCCACCGGCGCCAAGATCCTCGTCGTCGACGACGAGCCTGCCATCGTCGACGCCGTCGCCACCGCCCTCCGCTACGAGGGCTTCCTCGTCGAGGAGGCTGCAAACGGGCGCGACGCGCTCTCGACGACGATGACCTTCGAGCCGGACCTGATCGTGCTCGACTGGATGCTCCCCGACATCGACGGGCTCGAGGTCGGCAAGCGCCTCCGGGAGCGCGGCTTCAAGACGGCGATCCTCTTCCTCACCGCCAAGGGCGGGGTCGAGAGCAAGGTCGAGGCGCTCCGCGCCGGCGGCGACGACTACGTGACCAAGCCGTTCAGCCTCGCTGAGATCGTCGCCCGCGTCCAGGCGATCCTCAGGCGCACCGGCAGCGAGCTCCCCGGCGACGTCCTCCGCTACGGCGACCTCGTCCTCGACGAGGGACGTCACGAGGTCTTCCGCTCCGACCGCCGGATCGAGCTGACGGCGACCGAGTTCAACCTGCTTCGCTTCTTCCTGCTCAACCCGCGCCGGGTGCTCTCGAAGGGACAGATCCTGCAGCACGTCTGGCGCTACGACTTCGGCGGCAACACGAACGTCGTCGAGACCTACGTGAGCTACCTCCGCCGCAAGCTCGACGCCTTCGGGCCGCCGATGATCAAGACGGTTCGGCAGGCCGGGTACATGCTCGAAGCCGAGCCGCGGTAGCCCCGTGCTCGGGCGGCTCTCGCTGCGCGCGCGGCTGCTCCTCGGCGTGATCGTGCTCGGCGCCGCGGGGCTGATCGCAGCCGATCTCGCCACCTATACGGCACTTCGCTCGTTCCTCTTCGATCGCGTCGACAGCACGCTGAACTCGACCCACATCGGCGTCGAGACAGCTCTCCTCGGGCAGCGCGGCCCCGGTCCCCAGCGGAGCCCCGGCCCCGGCCCCGGCTCGATCCAGGAACTCTTCAACCAGATCCCGGGCTACTGCATCCAGGTGCGGCGGCTGAACGGAACCGTCGTCCCGCCGCAGGGCTGCATCCCCGAGTTCGGCGAGACGAAGGCGCCGCCCGGCCCGAGGCTGCCCGCCACGATCGACATGCCGGCGCAGCCGAACACCGCCGACGGCGACACCGTCCGTTTTCTGACCGTGCCGGCGACGAGCGGCGGCGAGCGCTACCGCGTCCGCGCGTCGATCGAGGCGCACGACCCGAACCGGGTGCTCCTGATCGCGGCGCCGCTGAACGGCGTCGACAGCACCCTCCATCGCCTGATCCTGATCGAGCTCCTCGTCACGGCGATCGCGCTCGCGGCGATGACCGCGGTCGGGCTCTGGGTCGTCCGCATCGCCCTGAGGCCGCTCGACACGATGGGCAAGACGGCGGCCGCGATCGCGGCCGGGGATCTCGCGAGGCGCGTCGAGCCGGACAACGAGCGCACCGAGGTCGGGCGGCTGGGCCACGCGCTCAACCTGATGCTGGCCCACATCGAAGGGGCCGTCACCGCACGCGACACCTCGCTGCGGGCGCTCGAGGCGTCGGAGAGCAAGCTGCGCCGCTTCGTCGCCGACGCCTCGCACGAGCTGCGCACGCCCCTCGCCGCGGTCCGCGCCTACGCGGAGCTCTTCACGCGCGGCGCCTCCAGCAGGCCGGACGACCTCGAGCGCTCGATGAAGGGCATCAGCCGCGAGTCGGAGCGCATGAGCCTGCTCGTCGAGGACCTGCTCGTCCTCGCCCACCTCGACGAGGGGCGGCCGCTCGAGCTGCAGCCGGTCGCGCTCGAGGAGGTCGTCGGCGAGGCGATCGAGACGGCGAGGACACTCGAGCCCGAGCGCCCGATCCAGGCGGCGCTCGCACCCAGCATCGTCCCGGGCGATCACGACCGGCTCAGGCAGGTCGTCGACAACCTGCTCGCCAACGTCCGCTCGCACACCCCGCCCGACGCCGCTCTGAGCGTGACCCTCGGCCACGAGGACGCCACAGCCGTCCTCGCGATCGCCGACTCCGGCGCCGGGATGGACGGGGAGACGCGCGCGCATGTCTTCGAGCGCTTCTACCGCGCCGACCCCTCGCGCGCGCGGGCAAGCGGCGGTGCGGGCCTCGGCCTCGCGATCGTCGCGGCGGTCGTCGCCGCGCACGGCGGCACCGTCGAGGTCGAGTCGGAGCCCGGCGCCGGAACGACCTTCCGCGTGCGCCTTCCGCTCGTGGACGCCTGACGACAAACCCTCCGAGCGGCGGTCACGCGGCGCCTCGCCTAGCCGCCGGTTCTCAGCGTTTTCTTAGCTCGGTCACATCCACCTCTCATCAACCGCGACGACACTTTCGGTGCGATGAGAACGAAGCTGGCTGCCGCCCTGGGCGCGCTCACGATCGCTGTGCCCGCCGGCCAGGCGGTCGCGGCGATGAGCAGCGCCACCAAGAGCACCGCCAAGAAGACCGTCACCCGCAAGCTCGTCGGCGTCACGGCCACCGCCGGCCAGTGGGGCAGCGTGCAGACCGTGGTCACCGCTCGAGTCACGACGTCCGGCGGCAAGAAGACGATCAGCTACACCGATCTCGGCGGGAGCTACAGCTATCACACGAGCCGCTCGCAGTACATCATGTCGCAGTCGCTGCCCTATCTCCGCCAGGAGTTCCTGAAGGCGCAGAGCGCGAGCATCCAGATGGTCTCCGGCGCGACGCTCACGAGCCAGGCGTTCGAGCAGTCGCTCCAGTCGGCGCTGCTGAAGCTCCCGAAGTAGCGGTCAGGAGCGCCGGAGCGCCCCCGCGAGCGGCGCACGACGCTCGGCCGAGGCGGTCCGGGTCGCCGGCAGGGAGATCCATACGTCGGCTCCGCCCGGGACGGCCCCCACACCCGCGCCGCCACCATGAGCCTGGGCGATCGTCTGCACGATCGCGAGCCCGAGGCCGCTGCCGCTGCGCGGCCGCGCCTCATCGGCCCGGCTGAAGCGATCGAAGGCGCGCGCCGCGAAACCATCGGGGAACCCGTTTCCCTCGTCGGTGACGTGAAGCTCCACCCGGTCGTCCCGCCGCGCGGCAGAGAGCGTCACCGTGCCGGCGCCGTGCACGAGTGCGTTGTCGACGAGGTTGCCGATGGCCTGCTCGACTCGTTTCGGGTCGGCGTCGAAGACGATGTCGCCGGCGAGCTCCACCTCGATCGCGCGGCCGAGCTCCTCGGCGCGGGCCGAGAAGCGCACGGAGACATCCGTGTAGAGCTCGCGCACCGAGACCAGCTCGGGATGGACTGCCAGCACGCCCTGGTCGGCGCGCGCGATCAGAAGGAGGTCGGCGGCGAGTGCGGTCAGGCGGTCGGTCTCCTCCGCGGCGGAGCGAAGAGCGTCCTCGAGCTCGGCCCGGGTCCGCGGGTGGCGGAGGGCGAGCTCGAGCTCCGTCCGGAGAAGCGCGAGCGGCGTTCGCAGCTCGTGGCTCGCATCGGCGACGAAGCGGCGCTCGTGCTCGAAGGCAGTCTCGAGCCGGTCGAGCATCTGGTTCAACGTCTCCGCGAGCCGCGAGACCTCGTCGCGCGCGGGCGGGACCGGCAGCCTGCTGCCCGGAGTCGCCGCCGAGATCGCGCTCGCCTTCCGTCGCATGGCCTCGACCGGGCGCAGTGCCGCACCCGCCAGGAGATACCCGGCCAGGGTCGCGACGAGGAGCGCGAGCGGCGAGGCGATGAGCAGCTCCTTGCGCAGCCCTTCGAGCGACTCGTCGCGCACACCGAGCGAGCTCGCGAGCACGAGCACCCCGTCCTGGTTGCCGGAGGAGAGCGGAATCGCGAGCACCCGCCAGCGCCCCGGGCGGCCGGGGATCGAGACGGTCGATCGGAACGACCCGCCGGCCGCAACCGAACGCACCTGTGCGGGGGCGAGCAGCAGCGGAACCGTGGCCGGATCCGACGACACGGGAGACCCGTCCTCGCCGAGCACCTGCGCGATGCTCACGCCGCTTCCGGCGTCGCGGTCGAGCGCCGGGCGGCCCCGGTCGAGCCTGAGGGTCGCCTCGGTCGCCTGGGCGAGCAGGTTCTGATCGGTCGTGCGCAAAAGGGTCGAGCCGACGCGCAGGTAGACGAAGCCGCCGAGCGCTGCGAGCACGATCGCCATCCCGAGGGCGAAGGGCAGTGTCAGGCGGATCCGGATCGGAATGCGGTTCATGCTTTGCTCAGCCGGTACCCCACTCCTCGAACGGTCTCGATCGAGTGGCACCCGAACGGGCGGTCGATCTTCTCGCGAAGGTAGCGCACGTAGACATCGACGACGTTCGAGTGGCTCTCGAAAGCGATGTCCCAGGCGGCATCGAGGAGCTGGACGCGCGAGAGCACCTCGCCCGGCCGTCGCATGAACACCTCGAGCAGCACGAACTCCTTCGCGGTCAGCTCGAGCTCGGCGTCGTCGCGCCAGGCCCGGTGGGTGGCCGGGTCGAGGCGCAGACCGCCGACCCGCAGCTCGGTCGGCCGCTCCGCGGGCGCGCGCCGGGCCAGCGCCCGGAGCCGGGCGAGGAGCTCGGTGAACGCGAACGGCTTGACGAGGTAGTCGTCGGCGCCGGTGTCGAGCCCCTCGATCCGATCCTCGATCGCGTCCCGGGCGGTGAGCATCAGCACCGGCGTCCAGACGCCGCGCGAGCGAAGCTCGCTGCAGGTGGAGAAGCCGTCGATGCCGGGAAGCATCACGTCGAGGACGATCACGTCGTACGGCGCCGCCCGAGCCATCCACAGCGCCTCCTCGCCGGTGGGCGCGAGGTCGGCGGGATGGCCTTCCTCGCCGAGCCCGCGCACGAGCAGCCGGCCAAGCTTCGGTTCGTCCTCGACGACAAGGATGCGCATCGGCGAATCGTCGCTCTCCCAGATGAATGCTGCATGAAGACCTGCTCAGAGCGCTCTCATCGATCGGCTCATGGCCTTCTCATTGCCCGCTGCTCAACTGGGGGCCATGGTCACCACCAGAAGCGACCTTCATCGCACTCATGAGAGCACGGCACCTGCCGGGCGGCAGTCGCGCTTCCTCGGCGGCGCCGTCGGCAACCACCGCCTCACCTCGATCGCCGGGATAGTCCTGCTGATCGGCCTCGCCGTCGAGGGCGCCACGATCCCGGCCATCCAGTCGCTGCTCTCGGTTCACATCTTCGTCGGCATGCTGCTGCTCGGCCCCGTGACCCTGAAGCTGGCCGCCACCGGCTACCGCTTCGCGCGGTACTACTCCGGGGGCCCCGAGTACGTGCGGCTCGGGCCCCCGGCGCCGCTGATGCGCGTCGTCGTCGCCCCGGTGCTCGTCCTCTCGACGCTGACGCTGTTCGGCACCGGTATCGCGCTCCTTGCGGTCCCGCACCGGGGCGCCGTCGTCGGCCTCCACAAGGCGAGCTTCATCGTCTGGTTCGGGGCAATGGCGATCCATGTGCTCGCCTACGCACTCCGGTCGGGGCGCGGGCTCCTTGACGACGTCGAGAGCCGCCTGCCCGGTGGGCGAGGGCTCCGCTGGGTCGCCGTCCTCACCGCGATCGCGGCCGGAATCGGGATCGCAATCGCCACCTACCCTCTGGCCGGACCCTGGCTCCATCACCACGGGTTCGGGCCGGGCGACTGAGCTGTGAGCCGGACCGGTGGTCGGCCGGTCGTCAGTCGGGGAGGACCGGGAGAGCCAGGCCGGCGCCGTCCCGCGGACGCGCAGAGCCACCCGGCTCCCGGGCTCGGGTGCCGCCGGGCCGGGGAGCCGGACGAGGATCTCGAAGCCGGGGCGGGTGCCGGGCGGCGGCCCCCAGGCGGGCTCGTCGAGCCTGACGCTCACGAGCACGTCGTGGCCGTGGAACTCCCGGCTCGTGACGACCCCGCTCGGGGCGCCGCCCTCACCGGCGGTGAGCTCGATCTGCTCGGGGCGCACGAGCACGCCGACCGCACACGGCTCCGCCGCGGGGGCGCCGAGCTCGACGGAGATCTCGCCGAGGACGGACTGGACGAGCCCGTCCTCGAGCCGCCCGAGCAGCAGGTTCCCGTGGCCGACGAAGCGCGCAACCTCGCCGTTGACCGGCCTCGTGTAGAGCAGGAGCGGCTCGTCGACCTGGACGATCACGCCGCGCTGCAGCACCGCGACCCGGTCGGCAATCGACAGCGCCTCGTCCTGATCGTGCGTGACGAGGATCGCGGTCGCGCCGGCCGCGTCGAGCGCGGCGACGACGTCGCGGCGCATGCTCGTGCGCAGCTCGACGTCGAGCGACGAGAACGGCTCGTCGAGCAGCACGAGGGCAGGGTGTGCGGCGAGCGCACGGGCGAGCGCGACCCGCTGCCGCTCGCCGCCCGAGAGGTGGTGCGGCAGCCGCCGCTCGAAGCCGGCGAGGCCGATCAGCTCGAGCAGCTCGCCGACCCGGGAGTCGATCGCGGCCCGGTCGCGCCCCTTCGCCGCGCGCAGCCCGAAGGCGACGTTGCCCGCCACCGTCAGGTGGGGGAAGAGCGCGCCTTCCTGTGGCACGTAGCCGATCCGCCGCTTCTCGGGCGGGACGAGCTCCTTCGGCCCGTCGACGGTGCGCCCGCCCAGCGCGATCGTTCCCCCGTCGGCACGCTCGAAGCCGGCGAGGAGCCGCATCAGCGTCGTCTTGCCGCTTCCCGAGGCACCGAGGATCGCCGTCAGCGAGCCCGCCTCGACGTGGAGATCGACCCCGTCGAGCACCACCCGCTCGCCGAACGACTTGCGCAGGCCGGAGACCGACACCGAGACGGAGGTTCCGGCGCTCACGTCGCTCCCGGCCCGGCGATGCGCTCGAACCAGCGGCCGAACATCACGCCCGGGATCATGGCCACGAGCAGCAGCGCGAATGCGTACGGTGCGGCGGCCCCGTACGAGAAGTCGCTCGCGTACGACCAGAAGCCGGTGGCGAGGGTGTTGACGCCCGTCGGATGGAGGATGAGCGTCGCCGTGAGCTCGGTCGACGCGCTGATGAAGACGAGCGAGAAGCCCGCGATCAGGCCCGGCGCGAGAACGGGGAGCGTGATGCGCCACAGCACCGAGAGGCGGCTGTGGCCGAGCGACCGGCCGACCTCCTCGAGCCCGGGCGGCGCCTGGGCCACCCCGCTGCGCACCGAGACCAGCGCGAGCGGGAAGAACATGATCGCGTAGGCGGCGACGAGCTCGAAGCTCGACTGGTACAGGCTCGCCGCGTACTTGACCGTGAAGTAGACGAGCGACAGCGCGATGACGATGCCGGGCAGCGCCTGGACGATGTAGGTCGAGCGCTCCATCGCGATCGTCGTCCGGCTGCGATAGCGCTCGGCGAGGATCGCGATCGGCAGCGCCGCGACGGTCGCGATTGCCGCGGCGACCCCGCTGTAGAGGGCGGTGTTGATCGCGGCCCGGAGGATCGAGACCGGCGGCAGCGTCGACGACGAGCCCTGGACGAACCAGTAGCCGAGCGCGTAGATCGGCAAGCCGATCGCGGCCGCGAGCAGCGCGGCCAGCGCGAGCAGCACCGGGACCCGTCGTGCGCCGAGCCGGACGCGCACCGCGGGCCGGCTGATCTGGCTGCGCCGCGCGGTGCCGGCGCCGCCGCGGCCTGCCGCCTCGCCGATGAGCACGAGGAGCCCGAGCAGCACGAGCACGAGCGAGAGGCCGCAGCCGACCGTGGTCGAGTAGCCGCGCTGGAACTCGGTGTAGATCTGGGTCGTGAAGGTCTGGAAGCGCAGGATCTCGAAGGTGCCGAACTCGGCGAGCAGGATCAGGGCGACGAGCAGCGACCCGCCGAGCAGCGCTGGCCGGATCTGGTGAAGGGTGACGCTGAAGAACGTCCGGGTGCGCCCGAGCCCGAGCCCCCGAGCGACGTCCTCGAGGCTCGGGTCGGCCGTCCGCAAGGCCGCCGCGACCGGCAGGAACACGAGCGGGTAGCTCCCGAGCGACATCACGAGCACCGAGCCCCAGTAGCCCTGGATCGACGGGTCGATCGAGACCCAGCTGTAGGCGAGCACGAAGTCGGGCACCGCGAGCGGGAGGACGAGCACGATCACCCAGAGCCGCCGCCACGGGACATCGGTCCGCTCGACCACCCAGGCGAGCGCGACGCCGAGGACAGCGCAGATGGCGGTGACGGCCAGCGCGAGCCGGACCGTGTTCCAGATCAGCGTCAGGGTGAGGTGCCGGAAGATCAGCGGGCGGAGCGTCGACCAGCCGGCGTCACCCGCCTCGAGGATGAGGAAGACGAGCGGCAGCAGGACGATCACGACGATCGTGAAGCCCAGTCCCGAGCAGGCTCGGCGGCGCCGGCCGGGCGTCGGCATCGCGACGCAGCCCCGTCGGCCCCGCAGTGTTCAGAGTGCTCGCCATGTGGAGATCGGGCCCCTCGCCCGACCCTCTGCTAGAGCAGGCTCGCCTCGCGCAAGAGGCTGATCGCGAGCGCGCCGTTGCCGAGTTGCCCGACCGTGATCGGATCGGGCCGGAGCGTCACGAAGGGGACGAGCGGCTTGGCGGAGACGACGCCGGATCCGAGCGGGTACTCGTAGCTCTGGTCGTGGCCGATGATCTCCTGTGCCTTCCGGCTCACCAGGAAGGCCATGAACCTCTGAGCCTCACCCTGGTGCTTGCTCGACGCGAGCACACCGGCGCCCGCCACGTCGATCACATAGCCGGGATCGCCCGGGGCGAAGAAGTGCTCGGCCGAG
The DNA here is from genome assembly GCA_963743675.1 of uncultured Actinomycetota bacterium. Taxonomy (GTDB): domain Bacteria; phylum Actinomycetota; class Thermoleophilia; order Gaiellales; family Gaiellaceae; genus PALSA-600. The sequence goes on along the minus strand of CAVURE010000015.1, from coordinate 534,651 downwards.
TGGATCTTCCCGGCGCCGAGCTCGTCCTTGAGCCGGTACCAGTAGTAGTGGTTGATCACGCCGAGAGCCGCCTGGCCGTTGTTGACCTGGGCGACGAGCGCCTCGTTGTCCGGATAGATGTGGCCGCTCGCGTTGCGGCGGATCCCTTCGAGCCATTTCACCGCCGCCGCCTTGCCGTACCTGGCGGCGACCGCGGTCACGATCGGCTGGAAGTCGGTCTCGGTCGGGGCCAGTGCGAGCTTTCCCTTCCACTTCGGGTCGGCGAGCTCGAGCACGGAGCGCGGAAGCTGCGACGGCTTCAGCCGACTCGTGTTGTAGACCATCGTGCTGACGCGGGCCGAGACGCCCTCCCAGTCCTTGCGCGGCGAGCTGTACTTGGCGGCGGTCCTCGCGAGCGTCGAGGCGTCGACCTTCGCGAGCAGCCCGCGATCGCCGAGCTCCTCGAGCGGCGGCGAGTTCTCGGTCACGAACACGTCGGCCGGGGAATGCGACCCTTCCTCGATGATCTGGGAGGCGAGCACCCCTTCGTCGTCGGAGCGGATCGCGACGGGAATGCCCGTCTGCTTCTGGAAGGCGGCGGCGAGCGCCGCGACCGTCTGCGGATGCTGGCCGCTGTACACCGTCAGCTGCGAGTTAGCCGAGCCTCCGGAGTTGACCGCGGCGAATACTGCAACCACTGCCACAACTGCCACCACCGGTGCCGCGAATGCCAGGATTCGGCGCAACCACGAGCCTTTCGTCGAGATCGCGGCTCGGATAGCCGCCACTTGTAAGGCACACCTTACACGACTCTGGCGGGGAATCGTGTTCGAGGATTTGAAAGGAACTGCTTGCATCTAGATGTACCACCGGGCCGGGCGCTCGTGCGGCGGCCGAGCCCGCTGCTCGCGGACGGGATCGTCACCCACATCGAGCGCCGCCCGGTCGACGCCGCGCTGGCGCTCCGGCAGTGGCAGAGCTACGTGGCCGCGCTCGGGGCGGCGGGCCTCGAGCCGGTCGAGGTCGAGCCCGCGGACGAGTGCCCCGACGGCGTCTTCGTCGAGGACACGCTGGTGTTCCATCGCGGCATCGCGGTGATCGCGCGCCCCGGCGCGGAGCCGCGCCGAGCCGAGACCGCCGGCGTCGAGACCGCCGTCCGCGCTCTCGGCTACCCGGTCGTGCGGATCGACCCGCCGGGGACGCTCGACGGCGGTGACGTGCTCGCCGCCGGCGACGCGCTGTACGTCGGCACGGGTGGCCGGACGAACCGCGACGGCGCCCGCCAGCTGCGCGGGCTGCTCGGCGCGGAGGTGGTCGAGGTTCCCGTCTCGGGCTTCCTGCACCTGAAGTCGTCGGTGACCGCGCTCCCGGACGGCACGATCGTCGGCTACCCGCCGCTCGTCCCCGACGCGCGGCTCTTTCCCTCGTTCCGGCCCGTGCCCGAGAGCTCCGGCGCCCAGGTGGTCCTGCTCGGCGAGGGCCGCGTGCTCGTCGCGGGCGACTGCCCCCGCAGCGCCGAGCTCTTCGCCTCGCTCGGCCTCGAGCCGGTCGTCGTGGAGATCGGCGAGTTCCAGAAGCGCGAGGGCTGCGTGACGTGCCTGTCGGTTCTGCTCAGCTCTTGACGTAGACGAGGTCGAGAAAGACGTTGCCGCGGCCGCCGGTGTACTCGCGCACGTAGTCGTCGCGGATGCGCGCCTGGTCGGCCTGCAAGCGCGCGAGCAGCGCCGGCAGGTCCTCGCCCGGGTCGAGCTCGTTGAACTCGGCGAGGAAGACGCCGTGGCGCTCCTCGAACGTCTCGCCGCGGTTGTGGATCGCGCTTCCGTGCGGGATCGTGAGCACCGTCCCCGAGCCTTCCAGCGCGGCGGCGAGCTCCGCGAAGTTGACGTCGTTCGTGACCTGCACGACCTTCCGGGCCTCGTTGCCGAAGACTCGGAAGAAGCTGCGCGGGAAGCCGTGCCCGCTCGGGCCCCGGAAGTCCATCGTCGCGAACGAGGGCAGCGGGCCCGGGGCTCCCTCATAGGACTCGAGGCTCGTGAACCGCTCGGCGAAGCCGTAGTCGTGGACGACGAGCATGCCGCCGGGAGCGAGCATGCCGGCGATCCCGGTGACGAGCTCGACCGCCTCGGGGGAGCGGCCGGTGATCGTGCCGGGCGGCATGCCGCCGAGATCGGCGTCGCCCGGGCTCCGGGCGGTGACGCGCACCGTCCAGTGCTCGCCGGCGAGACGGCACTCCGGGACGACCTCGAACGTCGTTCCCTCGGCGTCGGCGAAGTAGGCACGGCAGGGCATGTCGTCGAGCAGCTCGTTGAGGACGACGAAGTCGAAGGGCCGGCTGTTGGAGCGGACGAACTGGTTGGCCTCGGCGTGGACCAGCCCGAGGTTCACCGCCAGCTCGTCCTCGACGACGGCGAGCGCGACCATCGTCGGGCGCTCGGGCGGCTCGTGCCGGGCGGAGCCCCCGTCGGGCCCCCGGATCACCCGGTCGAACGTCCCGTGCTCCGCCTCCCACGCGGCCACCGCCTCGAGCGAGGGTCGCGCATACTCGACGGCGAGATAGTCGAGCCGATCGAGCTCGGCCTCGCCCCGGTTGCGCGCCCGCCGCAGCTCGCGCGATCAGCTCGCGGGCAAAGCCGCAGTCGTTGGCGCCGATCTCGAGCACCCTGATCTGGCGGCGCTCGTGACCTCGCGCGTGGTTCGCGATCAGCCTCGCGACCGCGCGCGGCTGGTAGCCGATCGAGGCCTCGGTGACGAAGGAGATCTCACCGGCGACGGTGTTGTAGTAGAGCGCATTGACCTCGCTCTTCGTCAGCCAGGCGCCGTCCTCCATCCCGGGGCCAAGTTAGCCCAGCGTCCGCGGCCAGTCCATGGCGGCGGGCCTACCGCGACGCAGCGTCACGAATCGGCGGCGAGCATGCTCCGCGCGGCGGTGACGACCTGGTCGGTGTCGAACGGGTAGAGGAAGAGCGCGCGCTCGTACCCCTTGCCGTCGACGAGGTAGGCGGCGCCGGTGTGCGTGATCTCGCGCACGGTGACGCCCGCGATCGTCTTCCTGTTCACCTCGACCCCGACGCCGTAGGGCTTCCAGACGTTTGCGAGCTGCGCGTAGCTTCCGGTCGCCCAGCGCCAGTTCGAGCCGAGGCGCCAGCGTACGGCGTCGAGCTTGAAGTTGGCGCTCGAGTCGGCCCAGGGGTTGACGCTGACGGAGACGATGGTCGGAGCGTTGACGCCGAGGTGGGCAGTGGCCTCGGTGAGCACGCTCGCCTCGCGCGGGCAGAAGTTCCGGCAGAGCGGGTCGATGAAGGTCACGATCACCGGGCGCCCGCGCAGCGCGGTGAGGGTGACGGGCTTGCCGTACTGGTCGGTGAGCTTGAAAGCCGGTGCCCGCCGCACGCCCGCCGGCCACGTCTCGACGGCGGCCGTCTCTGCGCTCGAGACGCCGGAGCCGTGCGACCGCGAGAGCGCGACAAGGGCGCCGATCGCGAGCCCGGCGAGGAGCGCGGCACCAAGGATCGCCCACCGCAGCCGCGGCGCGGACGATGGCCGCTTGCTCGGCTGGACGGCTTCTGCTGGCGGAGTTGCTGACATCGGGCGGCGGGACGGTCCGCCGGTCACCTTAGCGCGGCTACTTCGGGCTCCGGCGCACGACCACCGCCCACCAGACGATCACGCCGATGAGCAGGGCGATCGGCAGCACGAGCGTGAGCAGCGAGCCGGTGAGGAAGCTGTCGGCGAGAAACGCCATCTCAGACGAGGTAGAGGACGACCCAGGTAAGGACACCGATCCCCGCGAGGAAGGACCAGTAGAACGACGTCGAGCCGAGGCCGTCGGGCGCGCCGCCCTGCCGCAGCGAGTTGGCGAGCTGCACCTCGACGAAGACGAGCGCGATCAGCGCGAAGGCGAAGTAGAAGCCCGTCCAGCCCACGAACACGCTCGCGTAGCCGCCGTTCGTCGGGCCGAAGCCGAGCCTCGCCCACTGGACGACCTGCAGGACGAGGGCAGCGATGCCCAGCGCGAGCCCGGCGCCGAGCTTGAGTGCACGGCCGCCGCGCGCCCCCGACGGCGAGCCGCACGGCGATCGCGCTCAGGACGACGAGCACCATGATCGCCGTCCCGGTTGCTACGGGCGCCTCGACGCCCTGCGGGTGCCAGAGGTGCGCGTTGTTCAGCGAGCGGAGATAGAAGTAGCCGAACACGAACGCGAGGAAGAAGAACGCGGTCGCACTCGCGAGCAACTGGCCGGCGATCGTCGCCGTCCGCGTCATCAGCTCGGGCCCCTCGTCCTCGTAGCCGCGCCCGCTCACGTCCCGAGCTCCCACTGCCTACCCGGGCCACGACCGGGGACAGGCACCGTGACGGAACTGTCACGGGCGAACGCCCTCAGGCCCAAAAACCCCGGCAAACAAGCGCGGGCGTTTCGGACGTGACCGGGGACAGGCACCGTGACGGGACCGTGACGGCCGGTCTCGAGGGCCGTCTCGATGCTGCTCACGCCGCCCCTCCGGTCGCCGGCGCAACCCCGGCCGGGACGAAGACCGGCTCGTTCGTGCCGTAGCCGTAGGGGTCACTCGTGAAGACCGGGATCTCGTCGAAGTCGTGCGGCGGAACCGGTGACGGGAGCTGCCACTCGATCGAGCGCGACTCCCACGGGTTCGACCCGGCCGGCACGTGGGCGAACGCGAGCGAGTAGACGAGGTTGAACAGGAAGATCAGCATCGAGATGCCGAGGATGAACGCCGAGACCGACGCCCAGTCGTTCAGGAACTGAAGCGTGAACGGATAGGTCACCGCCCGCCGCGACTGGCCGAGGAACCCGATCGCAAAGAGCGGCGCGAAGGTCGAGTTGAAGGCGACGAACATCGACCAGAAGTGGATCTTCGCCAGGCGCTCGTTGAATGCCCAGCCGGTCATCTTCGGCACCCAGAAGTAGATCGCCGCGAAGAACGTGAAGACGAGCCCGCCCATGATCGTGTAGTGGAAGTGCGCCATCGAGAAGAAGCTGCCGTGGGTCGTCACGTCGCTCGGCGCGTCCGAGAGGAACACCCCCGAGAGGCCGCCGATCAGGAAGTTGAAGAACCACGCGAGGCAGAAGAGCATCGGCACGGTGAACCGGATCCGCCCGCGCCACAGCGTCATCAGCCCGCACAGGAACGTGAACCCGGTCGGCACGGAGATCAGCTCGGTCGAGAACATGTAGAACGGCCGCGAGTCGCTGTTGATCCCGCTCACGAACAGGTGGTGCTGCCAGACGAGCCACGACAGGAGCGCGACCCCGAGCATCCCCGACACGGCGAGCCGGTAACCCCAGAGCGGCTTGCGCGCGAAGACCGGCAGCAGCTCGAGCACGATCCCGAACCCGGGCAGGGCGAGGATGTACACCTCGGGGTGCCCGAAGACCCAGAAGAGGTTCTCGTACAGGTACGCGCTGCCGCCGCCGCTGGGGATGAAGAACGTCGTCTGCGCAGTGCGGTCGAGGATCCCCATCCCGAGCACGGCGACGAGCACCGGCGAGGCGAGCACCATCAGCGCGGCGGTCGAGACGACGCCCCAGATGAAGATCGGCAGCCGGAACCAGGTCATGCCCGGTGCGCGCATCGTCACGACGGTGGCGATCAGGTTCAGGCCGAGCAGGCACATCGAGATGCCGACGAGCGCGAAGAAGCAGATGTAGGAGTCCATGCCGCCGTTCGCCTGGTCGATCAGCGGCGCGTAGCCGGTCCACCCGGTCGGGAACCCGCCGAAGAAGATCGTCGTCGTCAGGATCCCGCCGGCCGCCATCAGCAGCCAGAACGAGAGCGCCTCGACCCGGGGGAACGCCATCCGCCGGGCGCCGATCATGATCGGCAGGAAGTAGTTCGCGAACGGCCCGAGGATGGCGCTCGACATGATCCCCATCATCATCGTGCCGTGCAGCCCGACCACCGTCAGGTACTGGCCGGCCGGGAACCGCTGGTAGTGCGGGCTCAGGAGCTCGAACCGGATCAGCATCGCGTTCAGCCCGCCGATGAAGAAGAAGAGCCCGATGCCCCACAGGTACTGGAGACCGACCACCTTGTGATCGGTCGCGAGGCCGAGGTAGCGCCGCTGCTCCTTGCCGGCGGGCAGCGAGGCGGGCCGGCCGGCCATGCGCGCGAGCGGGTAGTTGAGGAAGCCGAGGCCGGCGAGGAAGCCGATCGTGCCGATCGCGTAGCCGAGGAAGATCGCGATGTCGTTCTGGTCGATGTCGCCGTAGTAGTCGATGCTCGGCCCCGTGATCTGGTGGCCGAGGTACCAGCCGGCGTACCAGCCGACGACCCCGAGCACGACGGCCGTGCCGAGGTGGAACCCGATCAGGCGGCGCGCCCTGCTCATCCGGCGCGATGGGTCGGCTCGGGCAGGTAGGTGAGCGAGTAGTGCGGCAGGTACCTGGCGACCGGCGCGTAAACGGCTCGCTGCTCCGCGATCCACGTCCTGAACGCGGCGGGCGTGACGACCTCGCCGGTGTCGTACATGTAGCCGTGCCAGAGCCCGCAGAGCTCGGCGCAGCGGATGTGGAACGAGCGCGGCCCCTTGAGCTGCAGGTAGACGACATTGTCGACGCCGGGGTTCGCGTCGGCCTTGACGCCGAGCTCGTAGGCCCAGAAGGAATGGACGACGTCGAGCGAGGTGACGTGCAGGCGGATCAGCGTGTCGGCTGGGAGCACGAGCCGAGCCGTCTCGACGCCGCCGAAGCTGGGATAGCGGTAGGTGAAGTCCCACTGCTGGCCGATTACCTGGACGTTCATCGCCGTTGCCTGGTTGGCCGGCACAAACGCCGCCGAGGGCCCCTGTCCGCCGCCGGCGCCGTCCTTGACGAGCTCGTAGGAGCCGAAGGTGGCGAGCGAGAGCACGACCGTCGTCGTCACGACCGCCCAGACGACCTGGATGCGGTTGTTGCCGCGGTCAGGCGGCCCGTCGGTCTCGGCGCCCCGCGCCCGGAAATGCACGAGCGCGAAGCCGACGAAGAGCAGCACGAAGAGGGCGACCGGCGTCAGCACCGAGACGAGCACGGTGTTGTCCAGCACCTGCCCGGAGGACTGGTCGCTCGCGTTCCCCGGCGGGATCGCCGGCCCGAGGAAGATCGCGACGATCGGCGTCAGGATGACGCTCGCGACGATCCAGAGGATCAGGAACCGGCGGCCGAAGCCGTCGCCCGGCTCGGCAGTCGGAGCCGGAGCCGCGGCCGCCTCTGCCTCAGGTGACATTCAGGAACCCGTCCATGTAGCCGATCGTCTGCATCGGGCCGCCGAAGCCGTAGACGAAGCCGGCTGCGCAGGGAACGAAGCACTGCCAGCGATAGTGGCCGGGGGCGCCGGTCTCGAAGGTGAAGGTGATCGTCCGGTGCGCCATCGTCAGCGCACAGGGTGCGTAGTCGCACTGGTTCTTGGCGTTGTCGCCGACCGGAGCGACCGGGATCACGATCCCGAGCGCCGGGACGGCGAAGGTGTGTGAGGCGTCGTCAGGGTTCATCGCCTCGATCGGCTTCCCGTCGACGAGCTCCGGGCCGACGATTCCGTGCGGCCGTCCGAAGAACGGGTTGCGCAGGCCGCTCGCGCCGTCGAAGTTGTAGATGGTCACGTGCACGGTCGCGCGCGCAGGCAGGTGCCAGACGGTCGTGCGCCTCCAGGTCCCGTTCTCGCGGACGAGGTACGAGACCCAGTCGGGATGGTTTGGCGCCAGCTCCGGCCCGACTGCGGCGACGGTCTGGATCGTGAGATCGACCGTTGGCCTGGCGCCGGCCTGCACCGGCGGGGTGTATGAGGGCGTGTTTCCGACGAGGTAGCCGGCGATGTAGAGCCCGATCAGGGCTCCCGCACCGAGCACCCCCACGGCAACGCCAAGAAGCCTCCAGCCGGACGACCGGGTAGTCACAAGCCGACCATATACCGCTCCTTCCGAGCGGACAAACGTGAACGGCCCTGGCCGCCGCCTCGCGTCGGCGGCGGCCCCGATCCTCGCCCGATCAGGACTGCTGAACGGCCTCGAACAGTCCGAAGGCGCTGCCCTCGGTGTCGGTGCACTGCGCGTACCGGCCGACGTTCGGGATCGGCTGCGGGTCGTCCGCCGACCCGCCGAGCTCGCGGACGCGTGCGACCGAGGTGTCGATGTCGGAGGTGCCGAAGTAGACCGTGAGGCCCCTCTTGTCGGAGCTGTAGACGGCGCCGCCGTCCGTGACCTGGTAATCGGTGTGCTCGGGGTCGAACGCCTGGAACTGCCAGCCGAAGAGACCGCCGTAGAAGCCCCGGGCGCGGTCGGCATTCTCGGCGCCGATCTCGAACCAGGTGATCTTTCCGTCGCTATCGCTCATTGTGTCCTCCCTCGGTCGGTGATGGGCCTGCCCGTCTCGACGAGCGTCTTCAGGCCGCTGAGCACGAACATCCAGCCCGGCCCGGCAACGCTCGCGGCCGTCTTGGGCGCGCCCTCGAGCTCGTCGTGGATGACCGTGAGCTTGCAGTAGCCGCCGTCCTGCGGCTCGATCTCCCACGTCACCCGGCTTTCTTCCTCGAGCGCCATCTCGTCGTCGTAGAGAGAGCGCCAGCCGTAGACGAGCCGGCGGGGCGGGTCTGCCTCGAGGACGGCCGAGTCGTTCCAGAGCTTCGAGCGGTCCGGCGAGCGGGCAATCCAGCGACCACCGGCGACGATCTCGGCGTCGAGCCGGGCGCCGTGGAAGTACTGGCTGACCAGCTCAGGCTTCGTGAGCGCGTCCCAGATCCGCTCGGGGCTCGCCTTGATGAAGAGCTGGTAGACCTGCGTCGTCTGCACCTCGTTCATTGTCGTCGCGCTCATGCGGTGTCCTCCAGTTCGGTCTTGAAGTCGAGGAGCGCCGTGACCCGGCCCTCCGTGTACTTGTCGATCCAGCGGTCGTGGATCTGCCGGATCGGCACCCGGTTCAGGAAGTGGTGCTTCTCGCGTCCTGCCCGGCGCGTGACGACGAGCCCGGCCTCCTCGAGCACCCGCAGGTGCTTCATGACGCCGAACCGGGTCATCTCGAGCCCCTCCTCGAGGTCGCCGAGCGCCCGCCCGTCCTGCTCGAAGAGCCGGTCGAGCAGGTGCCGGCGCGTCGGGTCGGCGAGCGCCTTGAACACACGGTCGTCATCCACGGCGCGAATGATAGGTGACCGTATGGTCACATGTCAAGCCACGCGCAGGACGACCTTCCCGCGCTTTCCGGGCGTCGCGAGCCGCTCGAACGCGGTGCGTGCGTCGGCAAGCTCGAAGACCGAGTCGACCGCCGGGCGCAGGGCGCCCTCGTCTGCGAGGCGAGCGAGCTCGATGAGCTGGTCGCGGTTCGGCGCGACGACGAAGTACGTGCCCTGGCCGGCAGGCGGCTCCTCGGCCACCGAGACGAGGCGTCCGCCGGGACGAAGGACGGCCCGGGAGCGGAGAAGCGCTTCGCCGCCGACGGTGTCGAAGACGAGATCGACGGGAGCGACCGCGTCCTCGAAGGAGGCCGCGGCGCGGTCGATCACCTCGTCGGCGCCGAGCTCGCGCGCCTCGGCGACGCCGGTACCCGTCGCCGTGCCGATGACGTAGGCGCCGTGCCGATGCGCCAGTTGCGTCGCGATGTGCCCGACTCCGCCGGCGGCACCGTGGATCAGCACCCGCTCACCCGCCTCGAGCCTTCCGTGCTCGAAGAGCGCCTGCCACGCGGTGAGACCCGGCATCGGCAGCGACGCACCGCCGAGGTGGTCGAGCGACCGGGGCCGCGGAGCGAGCACGGCGGCCGGGAGCACCGCATGCTCGGCGGCCACGCCGTCGCGGTCGAACGGCGTCAGCGCGTAGACCTCGTCCCCCACCTCGAGCCCCGCGACGCCCGCGCCGAGCCCCTCGACCACGCCCGAGAGCTCGTACGACGGGATCGCCGGCAGGCGGTCGGTGGGCCAGTCGAGCTCGTCGCGCGTGATCCCCGCGGCATGGACGCGAACGAGCGCCTCGCCCGCCCCGGGCACCGGAGCGTCGATCTCGTCGAGCGAAAGGGAATCGATCCCGCCGGGCGGATGAAGGCGAATCGCGCGCATCATATTGCTCTCCTCTCAGTATCTTTCTTGTCAGTTTCTTCCTTGAAAGTATACTGTTCGCAGTGCCCTCGCAACCACCGGATCACATCGACCACATCCTCGCCCAGTGGCAACGCGAACGACCCGACGTGGACGTCACCGCCCTCGGCATTCTGGGACGCCTGTTCCGTGCAACGAGCCTCGCCGAGGCAGAGCTCGCGGCCGGCCTCGCCCCGCACGGCCTGCAGCCGGGCTGGTTCGACCTCCTGGCCGCCCTTCGCCGGGCGGGCACCCCGTTCGAGCTCAACCCGACGCAGCTGATGGCCGCAACGATGCTTACCTCCGGCGGGGTGACGAAGCGCCTCGACCGCCTCACCGAGGCGGGCCTCATCGAACGCCGCCCCGACCCCTCCGACCGCCGCGGCACCCTGGTGGCGCTCACGGATCGCGGCCGCGCGACGATCGATGCTGCGATCGAGACGCACGCGGCCAACGAGACGAGGTTGCTGGACGCGCTCCCGGCAGGCGATCGCCGCACCCTCGATAGGCTCCTCCGCAGGCTTCTCGCCGCGGTCGAGCGTGAGCCGGCGGAGGGTGAGCCGAGCTAGCGCCGCCGGGCAAACCGTCTCCCTCGAGCGCCGGGGAGCCGCTGATACTCCAGTCATGCAGCAGCAGAACGGCCACATCCTTTTCTCCCCGTCCGACCTGAACTCGTTTCTCGAGTGCGAGCACCTGACGCAGCTCGAGCTGGGCGTCGCCCGGCACGAGATCGAGCGGCCGTCGGACGAGAACCCGCAGGCCGACCTCGTCAAGCGAAAGGGCGAGGAGCACGAGGCGGCCTACCTCGCGGAGCTCCGGGCGGCGGGACGCGAGGTCGTCACGATCCCGACGGACCTGAGCGATCTCGATGGCTCCGCGCGCGCGACCGCAGAGGCGATGCGCGACGGCGCCGACGTGATCTACCAGGCGTGCTTCGTCGATTGCGGCTGGCGCGGGTTCGCGGACTTCGTCGAGCGCCGGGCCGACGGGCAGTACGAGGTCGTCGACACGAAGCTCGCGCGGCGCTCCAAGCCGACCTATGTCCTGCAGCTCTGCTTCTACTCCGAGCAGGTCGGCCGGATTCAGGGGGCCTTGCCGGAGCGGATGCACGTCGTGCTCGGGACGCGCGAGCGGGAGAGCCTGAGGGTGGCCGACTTCCTCGCCTACTACCGCCGCGTGCGGGAACGGTTCGTGGGCGCGGTCGAGGCGGGGATCGACGTCTACCCGCTGCCGGTCTCGTTCTGCTCGCGCTGCGACTTCCAGAAGCGGTGCGAGGGGCGGTGGCGGGCCGACGACCATCTGAGCCTCGTCGCGCGGATGCGTCGAGACCAGGTTCGGCGGCTCGAGGCGGAGGGGATCACGACCGTCGCCCAGCTGGCGCACGCCGCCGACGAGGCGCGGCCGGCATCGATGCCGCCGCGCACGTTCGAGTCGCTGCGCGACCAGGCGGCAATGCAGTTCGCCGCCCGTACGAACGCGGCGGCCTGGAAGGTGCTCCCGCCCGAGCCGGCGCGCGGGTTCGAGCTGCTGCCGCCCCCGAGCGGCGGCGACCTCTTCTTCGACATCGAGGGCGACCCGTTCTGGAAGCCGGCCCGCGGGCTCGAGTACCTGTGGGGCTTCGTCGACGCGGCGGGCGAGTTCCGGCCGTTCTGGGCGCACGACCGCGTGCAGGAGCGGAGGGCGGTCGAGGCCGTGATCGACCTGATCCGCGAACGGCATGCCGCACATCCGGCGATGCACGTCTACCACTACGCCGCCTACGAGGTCACAGCCCTCCGGCGGCTCACCTGCGAGTACGGCACGCGCGAGGAGGAACTGGACGAGCTGCTCCGCGGCGAGGTCTTCGTCGACCTCTACAAGGTCGTGGCGCAGGGGCTCCGCCTCTCGCACGAGCGCTACGGGCTGAAGCAGGTCGAGACGTTCTACTTCGAGCGCACCGCCGACCTGCGCGCGGGCGACGACTCGATCGTCCTCTACGAGGACTGGCTCGAGCGGCACGACCCTGCCGTCCTCGACCAGATCGCCGATTACAACGAGGAGGACTGCCTGTCTACCCTCGGGCTCCGCGACTGGCTCCTCGACCTTCGCCCGGTCCCTGCGCCGCCGCCCGAGCCGAAGGAGCCGCGCGGGCCACCCGACGATGCCGCGGAGACCGAGGAGCTTCGCGCCGCGCTCCTTGCGGGGCTCCCGGACGACCCGCACGACGTGGCGGAGGCCGACCGGCCGCGGTGGCTGCTCGCGCAGCTCCTCCTCTACCACCGTCGTGAGGAGAAGCCCGTCTGGTGGACGTTCTTCGACCGGATCGGGCGGACGTCCGAGGAGCTCCAGGAGCGCGACTCCGACGCGATCGGCGGCCTCGAGCCGGCCGGCCCGGCCTTCGGATCGGGCCTGTCGCTCGTCTTTCCGTTCGCGTTCCCCGAGCAGCAGCACCACCTCGGCGAAGGCAGCGGCGTGTACGACCCCGCCACCGGCTCGCCGGCCGGAACGATCGAGGAGCTCGACGAGGAGGCGGGAACGCTCCGCCTCCGCCGCGGCCCCACGCTCGAGGATGTGCCGCTCCCGACGGCACTGATCCCCGGCGGGCCCTACGCGACACGGGAGCAGCGAGGCGCGCTGCGGCGTCTGGCCCGTTCGGTGCTCCGCGGCGACGCCGGCTACCCGGCATCGAGGTCGATGCTCGACCGCAACCCGTTCCCGGCCGCGCTCCCCCAGGACGACCTCGGGGCGGCCAGAGGAGCTCGTCGCCGGCCTCGACGGCCGCCACCTCGTGATCCAGGGCCCGCCGGGGACAGGCAAGACCTACACCGGGGCCCGGCTGATCGTCCGGTTGATGCAGCTCGGCCGGCGAGTCGGCCTCACCGCTCAGAGCCATAAGGCGATCCACAACCTGATCTCCGAGGTCGAGCGAGCGGCACGCGAGGAGGGGCTTTCGTTCCGCGGGCTCAAGAAGGGCGACTCCTACGAGAGTGCCTCGGTCACCACCTCGAGCGACCAGGACGACTTCTCCGACCCGGAGGACGGCGTCCTGCTGCTCGCCGGCACCGCCTGGCTCTTCTCCCGGCAGGACATGGAAGGCGTGGTCGACACGCTCTTCGTCGACGAGGCCGGGCAGGTGTCGCTCGCAGATGCGCTCGCGGTCGGGTGCTCGGCGCGAAACGTCGTCCTGCTCGGCGACCCCCAGCAGCTCGCGCAGGTCTCGCAGGGAATCCATCCCGAGGGCGCTCAGGCCTCGGTCCTCGAGCACCTCCTGGCCGGTACCGACACCGTGCCGCCCGACCGCGGGCTCTTCCTCTCGAGAACGTGGCGGATGCACCCCGACGTCTGCCGCTTCATCTCGCAGACCTCCTACGACGGACGACTCCGCTCGGTGCCCGACTGCGAGCGCCAGCGGATCGACTCGCCCGGCCTCGCCGGCACCGGTCTGCGCTGGCTCCCGGTCGAGCACGAGGGTAATCGCGGCTCCTCACCCGAGGAGGCCGGCGTGATCGCCGCCGAGCTCGAGCGCCTGATCGGCGGGCGCTTCACCGATCGCGACGGGCGCGAGCACCGCCTCGGCTGGGACGATGTCCTAGTCGTCACGCCCTACAACGCACAGGTCCGGTGCCTGGCGAAGCACCTCGGCCGCGACGCGCGGATCGGAACGGTCGACAAGTTCCAGGGGCAGGAGGCGCCCGTCGTCTTCTTCTCGATGGCCACCTCGAGCGGCGACGACCTGCCGCGCAACCTCGAGTTCCTCTTCTCGCGCAACCGCCTCAACGTCGCCGTCTCGCGCGCGCAATCGCTCGCCGTGCTGGTCGCGAGCCCCAACCTGCTGGAGATCCGCTGCCGAACGATCGTCCAGATGCGGATGGTGAACGCTCTGTGCCGATTCGCCGAGGAGGCAAGCCTCCGATGACCGCGGCGCCCGTGAGTTTCGGCGGCCGTGGGAGCCGGTAACGTATCCGCTTCGCCCTCTTAGCTCAGTTGGTAGAGCACCTCCATGGTAAGGAGGGGGTCAACGGTTCGAGTCCGTTAGAGGGCTTCTAGGAAAGACCTGCATTTCCCACCCTTGTGTTTGCTTGCAGGTCAACTTGAGCACACCGGCGGGTACCAAACGGGTATTCCGGGCCAGGAGTGCCTCCTAGTTCGCGGTCACGAAACCGCCCAGTTCCTCACCCGACCTTCACTACGTCACCGTCGAGGTCTATGGCCGCGTCGTCTACGTCGCCAATCTCAACTAGTTTGATCGGCAAGCTCGGCCTCAATGCCGACCGTCGCTGTCTCGGTGCTCGCCCGGGCGGCGAGATCCACTGCAGCTGTGACCGCTGGGCCCCAGTCGCGCACAGGCAGGCCGTTCACTGCGATCGTCGTGATACCGGCGGCGGTGACGTGGCCGATCGTGGCCAGGAACATCCCCGAGCGCGCCGCACCGCACGCCCAATAACGACGACAGCGCTCTTGTCCAGTCGCAATCTGAATCAGGAATGCTGATGCTCAGGAACCATCTTGCCGTTCTCAATGCCCTCGTCCTCGTCCTCGTCGCGTCGACCTCCGGCCATGCGGCAGCGACGATCGAGAAATCTCACAGCCTCCAGGCGACTGCCTGCTCTGGCAGCTACGTCACCGCGAACCTCAGTTCGGGAACGAAGTGCCTCCGGGTGGCAGAGTTCTGCAAGGTCGGCAACCCTGAATACCACCGCTACGGATTCGACTGCCCTCCCTCAGGATTCCTGACCCACTACCACGGGGTGTCGTCAGGTGGAGGCACCCCAACTCCGCCCTCAGACGAGTCCTCAGCGGTCGAGGTCGGGCAGACGGTGGTCCTCGCCGGTCGGACGAGAACAAGCGGCTGTTTGCGCGGCCCGACCCCTGACCCGCGCTGCTCGCCGGGCGCGTACTACAGCCGCCTCACCAGAGCGGTGATCTGCTCGCCCGGCTTCCACACAAGCACGATCCGCGACGTGCCCCAGTCGGAGAAGTTCCAAGTGGGGCAGGAGTACGGGATGGCTCCGAGCTACTACGGCTACACCTTGGAGATCGATCACATCGTCCCGCTTGAACTGGGCGGCTCAAACGACATCGCGAACCTCTTTCCCGAGCCGGGATCGGGAGAAGCGAGCGACCACGTCAAGGACGAGTTGGAGAACAAGCTCCATGACCTCGTGTGTTCCGGTGCAATCTCAATTAGGACTGCTCAGCGCGGGATCGCGACGAACTGGCAGTCGATCTACAAGCGCGCCTTCGGCGCTGCCCCGTCCGGCTGACGGGAGCCACGCAGGCTCGTCTTCTGGAGCTGCCCTCGCGCAGGCCGTACTAGACATGACCGCTCGATGTTGCGCTAAACCACGCCCTGGCGCGTGGCTGCCAACTACGAGACTGCGAACACGGCCCGGCCGTATCTGCTCACCTGTGTCGACGGTAGTGGGCCTGCGGGGAGTTCGACCACAAACGCGCGCCGAGAACTGAACGGAGACCGCTCCTCTCGCACGGACGAGATGGCACCGAACACGGTCTTGCGGCGGCGCGACGCATCGGCGACCCTGCCGGGATGGCGAAGCCCTACCGGTTGAGTCCTGGAACGCGGTTGATCAACTCGCTCTTCCGGGCCCTGACCCGGCTCGGGTTGGGGGCGTCGTATCGACACATCCTCACGGTGCCCGGGCGCAAGACCGGGCGGCTCTACTCGACGCCGGTCGACATCATCGAGCGCGATGAGCAGCGTTGGCTGGTCGCAGGCTATGGGCCGACCAACTGGGTCCGAAATGTCCGTGCCGCGGGCGAGGTGACGCTCAGTCGCGGCCGACAATCCGAACGCTTCCGCGTCGAAGCAGCCGACCGTCCAGCCGCCGTCCCCGTGCTTCGTACGTACATGCGCGAGATCCGGGTCACTCGTCCCTACTTTGACGCCTCCCCGGACTCAACCGACGACGACGTGGCGGCAGAGCTTCCGAGACACCCGGTCTTCCGTCTCATTCCCGTGGTGAACGGCGGTCGAGAGACAGACGCGGCCACATGAGAAAGGACGTGCGCGAGTTCATCCGCCGCCTCGAGGCCATCGGCCTTACGGTCGAGTCGACGCCCGGCCACTACCACGTCCTCCGCGACGGCAAGCCGCTTCGCAAGCAGAACGGCATGCCGTTCACGCTGCCGTTCTCTCCCGACACGATCCGCTGGCGTCGAGCCGCGATCGTTGAACTACGTAAGCTCGGCATCGACCTCTAGCGCGGGCCAAAGACGTCGAAGCCTGCCGACCTTTCGGTCACTGGGCTTCGACGGCGACACGTTCTTACCCCCGCCACCTGTCAAGCCAAGACGTTCGCCGCTGTCCCGTCCCGACGATTCCATGCATCAACTTCCGCCACGGCTCTCGTTGTCCGGCTCGTGTTGTCGGTTTCAAAAACAGACAACATCCCGCGAGTACGAGACGGGTACATCAGCGAGAGCACGAACGAGCACGCGCGGGCACTGCCGACACAGTGCTCACGTTGATTTGCAGGACAAACGTGCTCCCGAATGACCGCGCGTGCACGCCGGTACCGCCCCAGAACCTCCATGGTAAGGAGGGGGTCAGCGGCCGTTGGCAGTGAGGAAAACGAAGTCGTCGGACTGTCCGTGACTCATGGTTGTCTCCAGCGTCGCTGCGTCCTCATGCTCGCCACGGGCGCGTACCACGGCCAGAGGGGTGGCCCCTCAGGCGGCCGCGACTCATGGCCGCGCAGCGTCTTCCAGGCGCCGACTAGGAGCAGGATCGCGTAGCCCGCGACCGCGGCGAGGAAGACGCCGAGCACGATCGCGAAGATCACGTCGGAGATGGTGGTCATCACCGTCGTCAGCTCTCGGCCGCGAGCAGGTACTCGCTCGGGTCATCGAAACCGAACGTCCAGGCGACTGCCTCGCGGGCTGTTCGGCTGGCTGGTGGGACGCGGAGGAAGTAGCGGCGGTAGCTGCCATCCGGATCTGGGGTGCTGTTGACGACCTCGACTACGTGGAGTGGTTCTCCGTCGATATCGAGCTCGGTGCGCCAGAGCTTGCCGAAGTCGTCTTGGGCGACGAGCTCGGTCCCGGCGATATCGAGGAACCGTTCGTAACCGATGCGGTCGAGGAGGAGTCGGCGCAGCTCGAGGTTTCTCGTCCGGACGAGGACCTGAAGCCTGGCTCGTTCGCTCGAGCGGGCGGCGATCCGCTTGGGGACGTGGAGGCCTTCCCAGAACCAGTAGGAGGTGCCGGACTTCCACTCCACCGCTGGACCGTCGGGGCGGTGCAGTCTCCCGTCCTCGAGATGGAGCGACGGCCGCGGGACGGCGATGCAGGCGCGTTTCGTCCAGTGACGGTGCTCGAGGACCCAGAAGAACATGAGCCCCGCTTCCCAGGCCCGAACGAGGGGCTCGAGTGTCGGCAGGCGGCACTTGGCCGCTTCGAAGGTCTTCACGGCTCTCTTCCACTGCCAGTGCCCTGAGTCTCTCCAGGGGTCGGGCCTGTCTGTGACGCCGAACTGTTCACGGGTTGGATGGCCGGCGCGGAGGCTGGCATCCTCATCGGCTGCGGCGAGCGCGAGCCGGTACACGCTGGCCGGGTTAGGAAGATCGGCGTAGCTGGAGCGCCACCGAAGGTGGGAGCGCGTGGTGTGGTACACGTTCCAACGCCTGCCGAGCGAGGCGCGGGCGACCCGGATGATCGCTGCACCGATCGGATCATCGCGCGAGTGCAGGTCGCGGTTGGGGTACGAGTACTTCGCGTCGGGGCGCCAGAGCGAGTAGCGGTCCCACGACCCGGAACTGGACGGCTCCCAGATGCGGTGGCCGGCGCTGACCCTGCGCCGCACCTCCTCGAAGCCCTGCTCGATGTCGGCTACCCAGTTCACGTCCTCGGTGTCGGCTCCGATCGCGCACAAGTGCCGCCAGAGAGCCTGCTCTGCAGCGGGACGACGTACGCGCCCTGCTGCCAAGTCGACCCGGTCGAGCCGCTCAGCCAAGCTGGTCGTCTCGACGGCCATCAGTCCACCACCTCCGCCCAGCCGGTCGCCCGGTACTCGCGTTGCCGACGAACCTCGTACAAACCGTGCGGCACGACGAGCGGTAGGTGCTCCTCGTGGATGAGGGTTGCCGCTTCGTCTTCGACGATCAGGAACGTGCGCCGCTCTGGCGCGGCCCAACGCCGACTCCGCCGCCACTCGGTAAGCCGCAGCCTCTCCCCGATCGCGACATGGGCGTGCCCGGTCGCCTCGCCTTCTGCCAACACATGCCGCGAGGCCGTCAGTTCGGAGTCGACCTCGCCCAGGTCGGGGATTTCCGCGACCTGGACCAACAGCACATCGCCCTGGCGCAACAGCGCCGGCACCGAGTTCGCCTCGCTCATGACTCCTCCGGACCTGAGGCGCGCTCCGTCTGTGCCCGCTCGTTCTCGTCGCGCGGGGTGGGAGCGCCCTCCGGCCGTGCCCACCCGCGCTCCACCGCGTTGGCAACCCACTCGTTCTGCCCACGGCCGTCCCACTCCGACCACGGGAGCCCGTCCGCGAGCCTCGCCTCGACGTACCGGCGACGGTACTCGTCGCGATACCACTCGGTGCCGCCACCCATCCACGCCACGTCGGTCTCACCGGTGACCGGGTCGAGATACCAGCCGCCCGAGGCGTCCTGGCACAGATACGTGCCGTCGGGAAGAACCTCCCGACTCGTCCCCCACACCGAGTGACCACCGAACGCAACGAAGCGCACAGGCTCGTCATCACTCTTGCTCATCTGACCTTCCTCCTACTCAGCGGTTTGTCTGAACCAGACCGCGTCACCTGCGCCACCGTGCCGCTGAGGCCGGTTGGCGGCGGGACAAGCCCGCTCTCTTGACGCGCTGTCAAGGTAGCCGAACAGGACCTCGCATCGCCACCCCGCAGGTCCAGCTCGGCTACGCCGAGGGGCTAGACGACCGAGCAGGAGGCGGTCTCACGCTGACGTGGCGAGCTCGAAGCGTCTGCTACCTCTGGAAAGGAGATGGCCCGCAAGATCCCCTACAACCCGATGTTCGATCCCGGCGGCGGACTTCGCTGCGAGGACTGCGCCGCACACGACTCGAGCCCTGAGGGCCACGCGACGAACAAACTCTTCTCACTCGTCTACGAGCTCGCCGACTACGGACCGACGCCGGAGCACCCGCACGGCAAGCACGAAGATATCCCCGACGAGCTGAACCTGAGGAGGGCGTACTACGAGGCGTACCACGACCGAGGACATCTGTCGTACGCCGAGCTCGACCTCGAGGAGACGTCGACTGAGCCTTAACGCTGCCGAGCGAGTGATGACCGAGTCCGGAGGAAGCCCGTCTCGCTCGGCGCGTGGGTGAGAAGCTGACTAGACCTTCGGGTGACGACGAACCAACCCCGGAGCGAGTCGGGTCGCCACTCTCGTCGGGAACCCTGCTACGTGGGTTGCGGTCGTTTCGTACCGCCCTCGGGTCGGTTTCCAACAGCGAAAGGACCAAACCCGATGAAGAAGTTCGTACTACTGTGCGCTGCCCTGCTCTCGCTCGGTGCGGCCGCCGGCACCGCCAGCGCTTCGCCTGTTAGCCGGTCGAATGCGGTGCGAACCGCTCACGACTATCTCCAGTCAGAGCCGTTGTCATACAAGAGCCTGATCGAGCAGCTGAAGTTCGAGGGCTACTCCACCGGGGACGCGACCTACGCGGTCAGCCATTCCGGCGCGAACTGGTACCGGGAGGCGGTTCTTGACGCCAAACAGTACCTTCAGTCGGAGCCGTTCTCCGGCAGCGGCCTGATCGAGCAGCTGGGTTCACGCCCGCTCAGGCCCTTCACGGCGTAAAGCGACCGCGCTGTGAGCGGGTTCGCAAGCCTGCTGGGAGCGCGTGATCATCGGGGCATCCTCTTCGCGATCGCCTACGTCTGGCACTCGATACCGTGTCTCGACACAACAGCCAGGTCAAGAAGCACGCTCGCCCGGTTGACCCCTCGCGAAAAGTGATGGGCTACTGAAATGTCGCCCGAAGAAGAGCCGCGACGTACTCGTTCACCCGCGTTGGCGAACGGTTCACGAGAGACACACGCGAACGGCACACGAACCCGTTGCTGCAACGGTCTCCTCGGCAAGATCGACTACAAGACGGTGAAGTTCAACCAACGACGACCGAGTTGGCCGCTCTGCCAGAGCCCCGCTTGCGTCTCTGCTCGACGACCGTAACCGATCGCGCGACCCAGCCCGCAGGGGTGGGCGCCCCGGGGGGTTCGTTCTAGAGGCCGCAGCGAGCTTTCCCTCGGCCTGTCACGACCCCGCGGTCGGGCGGGTCAAGGTCAGATACCCACGCCCTCGTGCGCTACTAGACCTGAGTCGTTGATTCGCTGGCAGTAGGCGGCGAGGCTTTCGAGGATCTGGTCTGCGGTCTTGTGCCAGACGAAGGGCTTGGGGTCGTCGTTCCAGTTGGTGATCCAGGTTCGGATCGAGGCGACGAGGTCGCGGACTGAGCGGTGCGCGCTTCGCTTGATCCATTTCGTCGTTAGTTCCGCGAACCAGCGTTCGACGAGGTTCAGCCAGGAGCTGTAGGTCGGGGTGAAGTGGAGCGTGAAACGCGGATGGCGGAGGAGCCAGCGCTGGATCGATGGGGTCTTGTGGGTCGAGGAGTTGTCGAGCACGACGTGCACGTCAAGGTGTGCCGGCACCGATTTGTCGATCAGGTTGAGGAAGCGCCGGAACTCCTCGGCGCGATGCCGCGGCGTCATCTCCGAGATCACCCGGCCGGAAGCGACATCGAGCGCGGCGTAGAGGTTGGTGGTGCCGTTACGGATGTAGTCGTGGGTTTGCCGTGCGGGTACCCCCGGCATCAGCGGCAGCACCGGCGCCGAACGGTCGAGCGCCTGGATCTGCGACTTCTCATCAACACACAAAACGACCGCGGCCTCGGGAGGATTCAAGTACAGCCCGACGATGTCGCGCACCTTGTCGATGAACTGCGGATCGGAGGAGAGCTTGAACGTCTCAACCTGATGCGGCTTGAGCGCGAAGGCCCGCCAGATCCGGCTGACCGCGCTCTGGCTCATCCCGGTCGCGGACGCCATCGACCGCGTCGACCAATGCGTCGCGTTGGTCGGCTGCTCCTCGAGCGTCTTCACGATCACCCGCTCGACGTCCTCGTCGCTGATCAAGCGCGGCTTGCCCGGCCGCGGCTCGTCGTGCAACCCGTCAAGGCGCCGCCGCGCGAACCGGCCCCGCCATTTACCAACCGTCGAATCGTTGCAGCCCAACTCAGCCGCGATCTCAGTGCTCGACCTGCCCTCCGCCGCCGCCAACACAATCCGGCAACGAAACGCCAACGCCTGCGAGCTCTTCGGACGCCGAGCCCACCGCTCGAGCACCTCCCGCTCCTCACCCCTGAGAACGACCTCCGCACGCTGCGCCATGACCGCCTCCCATCCTCGTCGTCGATGAGGACGACATTCGGCACAGCCAACCAGGTCCCTGCGGACTAGCGACTCAGGTCACTAGGCGTCCCCCGATACGGGGATTGCGGGCGTTGTTGTTCGCGCCCTAGCATTACGAGTTGGTGGGGCGGCTATTGCGTTCGCGATGCTCGTGAGCGTTGGTTTGCTCGGCTTGGTGTGCGCGTACGTCATGACGGTGAGACCGGCCGCGGGCAGCGGTGTGGAGAAGGACAAGATCACGATCTGCCATGCGACGTCGTCGGAATCGAACCCGTTCAACGAGATCACGGTCGCTCCCGACAGCATCCTCGGCGGCCAGGGGCACGGGGGGCATCCCGACGACATCATTCCGCCGTTCGTGGTGATCGACAACGGGGTGAGCGAGAGCTACCCGGGGATGAACCTGGACACGATCTACGGTGGCCGGGTCACCGGCGCCGAGGTGCTCGCAAACGGCTGCGAGATCCCGACCGGGGCGATCGAGACGACCGTGACGTCGACCGAGACGACCGTGACGACCGGAACGACCCTGACGGTGACCACGATCACGACGACGGTGCCGACGACGGTCACGGTGCCGGGCGCGACGGTCACGCTGCCACCCGTGACGACGACGAGCGTGAGCACGGTCACGGTGACGGCGCCCGCGACGACGGTGACGCTACCGGGCAGCACGACCGTGATCACCGTGCCGTCGGGATCGACGACGACGGTGACGCTGCCCGCGCAGACGGTCACGGTGCCACCGTTGACCGAGACCGTCCCGGGCGGGAGGTCATCCGGCCGCCCGAGACGACGATCCTGCCCGGAACGACCGAGACGGTGACCGCGGGCCCCTCGACGACCGTCGTCACCGTAACCGCTCCGAACACGGTCTTCGAGAACGGCGCCCTCGTCCGCCAGCGGGTCCTCCACACCCTCACTGCTCCCGCCCGAACGGTGCGCTTGCCCAGCCACGTCGTCCGCGCCCTCGGTGCCCACCGCCTCGCCGTGACGAACCCCGTCGTCCACGTCACCAAGACGAAGGTCATCGTCATCCTCATCCACGTCTACGGCTGCCCCCCCGGCACCGCCCTCTACCACGGCACCTGCTCGCCGATCGTGCACGGTAAGGGGTAATAGCCCCACGCACTCGAGCCCGAGGTCGGTGAGGCCGTGCGCCGGCGCGGCCCCGGCGACATACGCTCTCCCCTCACGAAAACACGAACCTCCACGGGGCCCACCGGCGGGTTGCCTGTCGTCCGAACAGGCGACGACCTGGTCAACCTCTGGTCAACCTCCCCGCTGGTGTTCCCTGTTGTCGACCGGCGCCGAGCCGAGCGTTCAACCCGTTCTTGGCACCCGATGGCACTTCTTGCCGAACTCGGCCGACATGGTAAGGAGGGGGTCAACGGTTCGAGTCCGTTAGAGGGCTTCGATAAAAGTCCTGCAAATTCGGCACTTCTGTGGTCAGTAGAGTAAACGGCTGTCATGCGCGGGCACTTGCGGGCATGACCTGGTGTACGCGCGGGTTCGAGCGGCGCCACCCAGCTTGGCTTCGTTGAACGGTTCTACCCTCATCTGACCCCCCCTCTAGAAGAGAGGTCGTCCGGCGTTGGCCGCGACGGTCCACAGACGCCCAGTTGCGCCATCGAACTTCACGAAAGAAGTCAAGTCCGGTGAGAGCTAGCGTTAGAAGGGGCTTGGCTGGTTCTCAGCCTGGCATCCCTCCTGCGACTGCGAACAGCTAATCATCACTGCCCGAATAGATGGCCGTCGCGAGCACGACATCTGCGCTCGTTGGGCGCACCCGCGAAACGTCGGCGCAAGGCGGGCGAGTTTCCTTCGCTTGCCCCGGCACAACTCGCGATCGCGCTGGGGTACGGCTTCCGCTCCTAGCCGATGTTGATGTTCCATGTGGTGGGCGACCACACTCGATGCCTCGGATCCGCGAGACGCACGCTGCCGAGCGTCGCGGTCCAGCAGGTGCGATAGAAAACGGTGCCAGCGGGCCGATCCGGCCCTCGCTGCTGACGAGTCAAACTCGCCGAGCCGGCGCGCACCCTCAGCGATCTCGGAGAGGCGCGCAGCGCCTATGCCTTCTCGTTGGCATCGATCCGGGGGGCGTAACGCCCCCCGGCGACTCGATCCGTCCCGCCGCGATGCGGATGCCCGCGTCGACGAGCGCCCAGCCGAGGACGCGACGCAGGCGCAGCATGAACGCTCGCCAGGCGGCGGCGTTGCGACGGCTCGCGGCGTAGTCGGCGCGCAGGCGCGCCTGGCGGTCCTCGACGGCTATGCGGGTGAGTTCGGGGTGCATGGCTGACCTCGTCTGGGTTGTTGGTGCGCGCACTCTCGTCCGCGCGGGTTGCAGCCTGCTTGCAGTCCGATAAACGCCCTGGCCAGGGCATTGCAACCGCGGGTGGGGTGCCGTCGGCGGTGTTCGGTCGGCGGGCGAGCGACCGGGATCGGTACGGTCGTGAGGGCGTATGCGTTTCGGGATCCTGGGTCCTCTGCAGGCAGTCGGTGACGATGGCCTCGAGCTCGCCCTGGGCGGCCGGATGCCCCGAACCGTGCTTGCTTTGCTGCTGCTGCGGGCGAACGAGGTCGTGTCGAGCGATCAGCTGGTTGAGGAGCTGTGGGCAGGTGCGCCGCCGGCGAGCGGCGCGAAGGGGCTTCATGTGCACGTATCGCGGCTGCGCCGGGCCCTTGCAGCCGGCCACTCAGACCTAGACGGGGACCGGCTGGTCACTACTGCCGGTGGCTACGTCTTGAGAGTCGGGCCCGAGGAGCTCGATGTGCAGCGATGCGAGCGGCTAATCGGCGAGGGCCGATCGCTGCTGGCGGCCGGACGACCAGATCAGGCACTCGCCGCGCTCAGCGGCGCAGTCGAGCTGTGGCGCGGCGACGTCTTGGCCGACTTTCAATACGACGCGTTCGCGCAGGGAGAGATCGCGCGGCTCGGCGAGCTGCGCGCCGCCGTGCTGGAGGAGCGGATCGCGATCGAAATGCTGCTGGGCCGGGAGGCGCAGGTGCTGGGCGAGCTCGAGCGTCTCGTGCGCGACTACCCGTACCGCGAGCGTCTGCGGGGCCAGCTGATGCTGGCTCTGTACCGGACCGGACGGCAGGCGGAAGCGCTGGCCGCATACCGTACCGGCCGGTCGGCGCTGGTCGATGAGCTGGGGATTGAGCCTTCGGTCGAGCTTCGGGAACTGCACGAAGCGATCCTTGCTCAGGACCGGGCGCTGCTCGAAACCGACCCAGGCCAGCCGACCCCGCCCGCCGGCGCCGGCGCCACGACGGACGGGCGAGCGCCGGGCCATATCCATCTACCCGTGCAGGCAACACCCCTCATCGGTCGCGAGCGCGAACTTGCCGAGCTGATGACGCTCGCTGATTCGCGCCGGCTGATCACCCTGACCGGAACCGGTGGAACGGGGAAGACCCGGCTCGGGATGGCGTTCGCGGCGAATCTCGCCGACCGCTATCCGGACGGCGTGTGGTGGGTTCCGCTCGCCATGGTCACCGAGGCGCGGTTGGTACCAGCGGCGATCGCGGCGGTGCTCGGCGACGTCGCAGATCTGCCGATGTATCTGCGGGGGCGAGCCCTGTTGCTAGTTCTTGACAACTTCGAGCATGTGATCGAGGCAGCTCGCGCGGTCGCCGAACTGCTCGCCGGGGCGCCGGGTTGCGGGGTGATCGTGACGAGCAGGGAGCGGCTCGGGGTGGCCGCCGAACAGGAGTACCCGGTGGCGCCGCTATCGCCCCATGCCGCCGTCGAGCTGTTCACCGCGCGGGCGCGGCAGGTGGAGCCGGGCTACGAGCCGGGTGCCGAGCTCGGCGCGATCTGCGAGCGACTCGATCGACTTCCGCTCGCGCTGGAGCTTGCCGCGAGATGGGTCAAGCTCCTCTCCGAGCAACAGCTCCTCAACCGGCTGGACCAGCGGCTCCCGCTCCTGACCGGTGGCCGGCGCGACCTCCCCGAGCGGCAGAGCACGATGCGGGCCACGATCGCGTGGAGCTACGACCTGCTCACCCGGCCCGAGCAGCGGCTGTTCACACGGCTCGCGGTGTTCGTCGGCAGCTTCGAGCTCGAGGCAGCCGAACAGATCTGCGACGCCGATCTCGACGCGATGCGGTCACTGATCGACAAGAGCCTCGTGCGCCAGGGCGAGAACGGCCGGCTCTCCCTGCTCGGCACCACGCGCGAATACGCGCTCGAGCAGTTCGATTCAAGCGACGAGCGGGACGAGATCCACGCCCGCCACGCACGCTGGTACTTCAGGCTCGACGTCGCTGACGATGAGCACCCCCGGGAGGACACCGATGACCTGATTCGGCTGCGCCTGGACGCCGCCAATGTCGGACTCGCGCTCGCCTGGGCGCTTGACCACGACATCGCCGCCGCTCTCCCACTCGCCGATGCCGCCTTCAGGCCCTGGTTAGGGGCCGGACGCATCCGTGAACTCATGCGGTGGTACGAGCGGGCGCTGGCCGATCCAACCGCGCTGTCGCCGCGAGACCGCGCCAAGGCCCTCGCCGGGTTCGGCCACGCGCTGATGTTTCTCGACCGCCGTGAGCAGGCGCGGGCGGCACTGATAGAGGCGCTCACGCTCTACCGAGACGCCGGCGATGAACGCGGCGAGACCCTCGTGCTGCTTCGCCTCAGCGCCGCCGAGTTGATCTCCGGCGCGCCGGGGAGCGCCCTCGCCTGGGCGGAGCAGGCGCTTCCGATCTACGAGCGCCTCGACGACACGCTGGGGATCGCCCGCACCTTGCACTCCATCGCTGAGGCTCTCCGTGACCTCGGCGATTTCGAGCGGTCCGCCGAGCTGTTCGCCCGTTCCATCGAGATTCGGCGCGCAAACGGGCTAGGCAGTGGTGCGGCCTCGGTGCACAGCCTCGGCGACCTCTATCTCGACGCGGGCGATACGCCCACCGCCGAGCGCTACTACCGTGAGGCACTCGCACTCGGCCAGCACGAGAGCGACGTGCGGTTGGGGGCGTACTGCCTCGCGGGTCTCGCCTGCGTCGCCGCGCGGAACAACGACGCAACAGCGGCCGGCCGCCTCTGGACTCTCGCCGAGCGGCTCGAGCACGAGATCGGCTTCCGGATGGTCGCCGCCGAGCGAGTCCGCTACGAGAGGAACCTGACCCCACCACTCACCAACACCGACGAATACCGCGCCGGCATCGCGAACGCAGCAAACATCGACCCGCTCACTGCAGCCGCCGAGATCGTCAATCCGTAGTGCGAAAGACGCCGTCGAGAAGCGAAGATCCGCCACACATGTAGAAAGCCTTGGCCGGTTCGACGAACGGCATTGGGACAATCGAACCAGGTCGGCCGACTTGACCCTCTGCCGCCACGAGAACATCCCGCACTGACCGCGGTCGATCTCGACGGTGCGTTTCATCGCCTTTTGCACACCTTCCCGACCCACACGCCCATCGCACGCTTCCCGGCTGCAGTTGCTACCTCTCAACGCAGTCGTTGTCTGTTGCGCAAACCAGCAACGGCGCGCGGGTACGAGACGGGTACATCAGCAAGGGCATAAACGGTCACGTGCGGGTACGGCCGGCACGCCGAGAACAGCGGATTTACAGGACAAACGTGCCCGCGCTTGACCGCGCGTACACGCTGGTACCGCTGCAAAAAATGGTAACGCGGGGGTCGACGGTTCGAGTCCGTCAGAGGGCTTCGAGTTTCTACCTGCTTAGCCGCTGTGTCCGTTCTCGCTGCTGACGTCGGCAACGGACGTTGGTGTCCAAGCAGCATCCACCAGCGTCCACCGTGGACGCTGCCCTGCGCTCAGCTCGTCGAGCAGCCCGATCGCGTGCGAGACGGCAACCGCTTTCCCGAGTAGCCAGCGCAGCTTCTCGATCGTCACGGGTTCGACGTCGTGTTGGGCCAGGTACGCGTCCACCAGTTCGGCGACCGTGAGCGATCTTGAGACTCGCCGTCCCGCCGCAGCCGCTCGAGCTCGCGCTCCAAATTGTCGGCCGCGTCCCCTCGGATGCGAAGCCGCCGAGCTGCACTCGCTTCGAGTCTCGTCCGCCAGTCCGAGGACGGTCCGCTCGCCGCGCGTGGCGCGGGCTATCCGTAACCGGCCACGCGTCCGGGCAGCAGCGCAGCGCTGCGCAAAGACGTGCCCACCTGTGACGACTCGCCTCGACGCGCGGAGTTCACGGCGTTCGCGAGTTCGGTGCAGCACCTGCGCAAGCTGCGCGAGCGTGACGAGGTCGTCCTGCGGCTGCGCCTTGCGGAGTCTCGGGAGTGCGGAGAACGAGGCCGTACCGGTGAAGGGCCATACCCGCTCCTCGACGGGCGGAACGGCGCCCGTAGAGGCTGCGCCACTCGTCTGTGCTGTGCGCGATCGCGAGAAGCGGTGCCTTGCGACGCCCGCAAAGCGGGATTGATCGGCGCGCGACATCCTCTGGTGCTCGTCAAGGACTCGGCTCATGCTTCTTAGCGTCGAGCACGTCATCGACGTCCACCTCGGGCACATCCGCTGGGCGGCCGAACGCTTCGAGAAACAACAGCCGCGAGGTCAAGAGCGTTCGTTCGCCAGGTGCACATGGAGCCGCCATCTCCGCGAGGTCTTCGTCCTCGAATCCGCCGCGTCTGCCCGGCAACTCGGCAACGTCCACAGAGGTTAGACCATGCCGTCTCGATCTTGCCGCTCGCGTGCCGCCGTCGTCCGGCGTGCGAGTAGCGCGCGCACGATCTCGGCCTCGACTCGGGCGACGGTGAGTTCACTGGCTGCGATCTCCGCGAGTGCGCCGCGTGACGCGTCGGTGCCGGTTAGTTCGACTCCCTCGCGCATCAGGAACCACTCGAGCTCGCCTTTCCAGAGCAGCTTTGCCTGCGCCAACCGGTTGAAGCGGGGATTCTCCATCGCGTCTCGGGCCGGAGGGGTATCTGTGACTAGCGCGAGCCCCGCATCGGTCTCATGGGCGAGCCACAGACCCCACCA
The DNA here is from genome assembly GCA_963743675.1 of uncultured Actinomycetota bacterium. Classification (GTDB taxonomy): domain Bacteria; phylum Actinomycetota; class Thermoleophilia; order Gaiellales; family Gaiellaceae; genus PALSA-600. The sequence continues at coordinate 506,265 of CAVURE010000015.1, read as the reverse complement.
GGGGGGAAGTGCTCTTGCTGCGGATGCGTAATGGCGTTCTCCGACGACGAGCACCAGGCGCCTGAAGCGGGGTCGCGCGGCTCGTGCCTGGTCGCGCAGACGGTTCAGAGTGTCACGGTCGGACTTGAGCTCAATGCCGTGAAAGACCCCAGCCAGAATCCCACCCATATCGAGACGATGCTGCCTCCCTCTGACGCAGATCTCCTCCACGGCTGTCGCCCCTCGGGCGGCGAGATTGTCACGGACGAGCGTGCGAAGACTGGCGTCATTCATGGGCAGCACCGTTGTCTCTGGTCGCGACAATCCGCGTGACTCCGGCCGGACCACGCCGGGGGGCTACCTGCCGCCGCTCGAGCGTCTTCTCCACGAGCGCGATCACCTCGTCCTTAGTTCGCCCACGCTCCTCGTTCCAAGCCGAGAGCAGGCAGTGAGTGTTGTGCATGCCCGGGGCGGCGGGACGGTCGAGGCGGACCTTCGCCTCGGGATCGAGTGACTCCCAGACCGAGCGGTATGCCCGTTGCAGCGTGTAGCCATCGGCTCGGAGCGCACGGGCGGCCGACCTGAGCGCACCGACCAGGCAGAACGCGGGCGTCTTCTGCCCATTAACAGTGAGCGTCGTCTCGAATGCACCCTGTATCCAGCCGAGCCGCAGCCGCTCCCCGGCCGCCTCCAAAACCTCATCAACCCATCGCTCCTCACGCTCGTCAAGCGCAACAACCGTCAAAGCCCATCGCTCTTCACGCTCGTCAAGCGCGACAACTCTCGCATCCTTCACTGCACTCATCTCAGTCCCTCCTGAAGATCGCCGGTCGGTCGGCGCCGCGAGCGCCGCCAGAGCCGTTCGGCCTCGCGAGCCTCACGCCGAAGTCGCATGCTGTTGGCCTCGACCTCCTCGCAGATCACGCCTGGCCGTCGGCCGGGCCGGTTGACGAACTCGTGCCGAAGGCTCGCCTGCAAGCTCGCAAGACTGCGCTTCCGTCGTCTCACTTCGTCTCCTTCGCTCGTGCCTACCGCGAGGTGATCGGGATCGCCGTCAACCTCGGCGGGGCGGTGTGGCGGATGACTGTGCCGGAGTCGCTCAAGCGACGTCAAGAGGGCGTTCCGGCCCCTCCCCGTAGGGGAGAGCCTGCGACAGATTCACAGAGTCTTTACAACTGAGCGTTTGCGTTAGCCAACTTTGAAACCCCGTAAACGCAGTACGTGTCCCCCGCGCTGCGATTGCGCAGGCGCCGCATAAGCTCGCGCTCCGCCGCCTCCGTCGCGCCACGTGACCGTCTCGTCGAACACTCGTGCAAGCCGCGGCTGCAGGCGGATGCCGTCGGCTGAAGAGCGGGGAGTCCTTGATGCCCGCCGGATGCTGCGCGAAAGTTGCCGGCGCCGTTCAAGAGGACGAGGTCGTCGTCGAAGCTTCCGGTGAGGCCGAACTGATCCGCGATCGCGTCTGGCGCAGCCGCTCCCAGCTCGAGCTCGCGATCGTCGAATACGTCGCCTGGTTCAACACCCAGCGCCTCCACAGCGCGCTCAGCGACGTCCCACCAGCCGAGTACGAGGAGGTCGAATCACGACGCTACGGTCCCGGAACCCCCTACGGATTGAAAAGAGGAAACCAACCCAAACGGTCCCCGTGAAACCCGGGGCGGCTCAGTCTGCCTGGAGCCAGCCGCTGAACCCGCGCTCCGCGCATTCCAGCCGAACGTCGTACATCCGACGAGGTAGGCGGCGGCGACCGCCAGGCCGAGGATGATGGCGAAGATCTGAACCAGAAACAGGAAAAGTCGAGAACCGCGATGAACGCCATTTCGCCGCTCTGCCCGTCACGTTCGATCTCGCGGACGTGACGAAGGTCGGCTCCCACCGCGCGAACCCGCCGCACCGCGTCTGCTCACGCACTCAACTTGGCCGATCGTACGACGGAGTCTGGAGGGGCCTTTCCGGCCATGGCCACGAGAGCGTCGGCGGGAGCGGCTGACCGGGCGTAGCCTGACGCGGCCGTTCTTGAACCTAAACGGGCGCGGCAGCGGTGGCGGGCACGCCCACGCCGCCGTCGGGGAACTGGAGTGGGCGAGCACGGCTCAGGCCGTCAGGCGGGTAACTCGAGAAGGCGAGCACCCAAGGCGGCGGGCGGGGTCGCTCGGTGCCGTGCCAGCGGTGACCGCATCCGGGCGAGCCGCCGCGAAAGCGCCTAGGTCAGTCCTTCGGCGCTTCCGGCCGAGCCTGAGGCTGTTTCTGCGAGCTTCTAGGCCCAACCGGATAGCTCAAGAGGCGGCAAGTGCTGGCTTGGATCCCGGTGCCGGCCGTGTGGCGGGCACCGGGAGGTCGTGGTTGTCGTCGTCTCGGATCGGCGGTCGAGCCAGGCCGGGCGGCTCAGGGCTGCAGTAGGAAGCCGCGGATCTCGCCGCCCGGGAACATGGTTGTGTGGATGTTGAGGTAGGCCTGGCCGGCTTGGAGGCCGGCGAGGAGGGCCGCCTCGGCACTTGCTGTCGTACCCCCGTTAGCGGTCACGAATGCCGGGTTGTAGCTGGCCGGGTCGGTCATGTCGAACGTGCGGGTATAAGTGCCGGCCGTCACTCCGAGTGGAAAGCCGGGGAATGTCGGCGTGGTCGTTGCGACTCCGGCGTTGCCTGGAGGAGCCACGCAGCAATGAATATGTGATGCGGTCGTCCCCGTCGTAAGGCCGCTGAAGCTGACATTGACGGTCATCTCGTTCGTGAGTGTGTCCCACGTCACCGTGCTGGTTCCCGTTCCAGGCGAGGCGACGGGCGGGTTCTGACTTGGTCCGTCCAAGGCGGCGGTGAAGACGAACACGGAGTCGTTGCAGCCGGCGACCGAGCCGGCGGGACTGCAGTTATTGGGGCTGTTGCCGCTCACCTGCGTGTTGTGCGCCGTGATCGAGCCGAACGGGGCCCCGAAGGGCGAGAACTGCGCGATCCCGCCGCCGGCAACGGAGGCCGTGTTCCCGGTCACGGTGACGTTGTTCAGCGAGAGGGCCGGAACCGGAGGCGTCGCCCCGGGGCCGGGGACGCCCTGCAGGTTCGCGTTCGCGATGCCCGCGCCGATGGCGGCGCTGTTGCCGGTCACCTGGACGTTGTTCAGCGTCGCGGTCGCGTGGTTGAGCAGCCCGCCACCGACGCCGCCGTCGGCGTCGTTGCCGGTCAGTTTCGTGTTGTTCATCTGGAGCGTGCCGCCGTTCGAGATCCCCGCGCCGCCTGTTTCCGCGCCGCCGGTCGCGCTGTTGTCGCTGATCACGCTGTTGTTGATCGTGACGGCGCTGCCGGGGCCGCCGCCGTTGCCGTTACCGCTGGCGATACCGCCTCCGCCGGAGGCCGTATTGTGGTCGATGGTGCTGTTGTTGATGTTGAGCGTCCCGGAGATGCTGAGGATGCCGCCGCCGCCCATGCCGTCCACTGGAACGGTGTTCGAGTTCACCTCGCTGTTGTTCAGGGTGAGCGTGGCCCCGGGACCGGGGCCCATCGTGCCGCTCGCGATCCCGCCGCCGGCGTTCGAGGCAGCGTTGCCTGTGACGACACTGCGGTTGAGTAGCAAGGTGCCGGCGAAGTTGAAGATGCCGCCGCCGAATCCGGCGGGACCGTCGCCGGAGACGTTGCCGCCGGTGACGGTGATCCCGTTCAGCGTCAGGCTCCCGCGCGCCGCGCCCGAGATCGCGATGATGCGGAAGTTGCTGTTGTTGCCCGCGATCGTGGCACCGCCGCTACCGCCGTTGATCGTGATCGGCGTCGTGATCACCGGAAGCCCGTTCGCGCCGAGGCCGGGAACGGCGTTGTCCGCCGACGTGAGCGAGTAGGTGCAACCCGACGCGAGGTTGATCGCGCCGCCGCCGCTCGCGTTCGCGGCATTAACCGCCGCCACAAGCCCAGCCGCGCCACCGCCTACGCCCGAGCAGGGAACGTTGCCCGATCCCGCAGCATGCGCCGCAGCCGCACCCACGTACAGCACTCTCCAGATCCGCCCCCCGACGTCGTCGGTGATGTAGAGCGAGCCATCCGGACCCTCCGCAAGGCCTAGCGCGCGATGGGCGGCATCTGCCGGCAGGTTGACGGCGCCCGCACCGATGAAGCCGTCCGCAAAGACCTCCGGCCCGTGCGGCTGACCATTGCTGAAAGGCACGACCGTCACGTTGTAGCTCTCCGGAAGATTGGGTCCTCCATGGAACGCGATGAACGCCGCGCCCCGGTATTTCGCCGGGAACTGATCACCGTCGTAGAAAAGCAGCCCTTCGGGCGCGTAGTGGGCGGGAAAGGCCAGAAGCGGATCTTCGGCGTCCGCACAGCGACCGACGGTCTTTCCATCCCCGCCATACTCCGGCGCCAGCACCTTCTTCCCCTGCCTTCCATCGTAGTAGCAGTACGGCCACCCGTAGTGCCCACCTTCCTGAAAGCGGAAGAACTCCTCGGCTGGCAGCACCGCGTCATCCTGGGGTGTGAACAGGTCCGGGAAATTCTGATTCAGGCCGCCCCGTCCCATCTGCACCCCGTACAGCCCTCCGTCGTACGGATTCAGGGCCATCGCGACCACGTTCCGGAGCTCCGTCGCGAAACGGTTCGCCGCCGAGTGAACCTGACCAGGCTGGTTGGCGTCGTACCGCCAGATCCCCGCCCGGGTCGGCAAGTCGGGGCAGGGATCGATTCCCAGCGAGCCCGGCACGCCCGGCATCGCCTGACAGCTGTCCGTGGACGATCCGACGCCCACGAACAGCGAGCCGCTCTCGGTAACCACGATGGTCTTCGTCACGTGGTCCCCCGTCGCCGGCAGTCCCGAGACGATGACGTCCGGTCCGGCCACCGGAGTCAGGCTGTCCGGCGACATCAAGTACCGCTCTACGCGATCGTTCGGTGCGAAATAGAGATACGGACTCCTGAAGTAGATCCCGTTTCCGGGGCTCGTGCCGAAGCGCGTCACCTCGTCGGCCTTCCCGTCCCCGTTCGTGTCCCGCAACGCCAGGACGCCCCCTCCAGCAGATTGGTCAGCGACGAAGATATCGCCGTTGGGCGCAACCGCAATGTCCCGCAACCTGGCAGGACCGCCCGTCGCCGTCTTGGCGTCGTATACCACCAGGGCGCAGAAGCCAGCAGGCAGATTCAGGCCGCCATTGTCGGGATCGCAGGTCGGGCGACCTGCCGAGCCCGGAGCCGCGATCACATGGGATACCTGGGCGGAACCAGTCGGCCCGGCGCTCGCCCCGACGCAGACCACCAGCGCAACGAGCAGGGGCACCACGGCTAGAACTCTCACTTGGATGCGCATCAGACCTCCTCGATCACGGGACGCCCCGAGAGGTTCCCACTCAGCGAACTCCAAGTCAAGCGGACGAACCGTGTCCGCCTCGGCCACTTGTCGGCTGCGTCGCCGCTCTCTAGCGTCTTGTGCGCGCCGGGCTCGTCAGCGCCCGGGCGTTCGGATCGCCGCCGGGGCCGGCCTCGCGGCGCCGAGTTCGTGGAATGAAGCCTGCCGCACCTTCATCGCCCGCTGAGACAACCAGGAACCATGCGCACGCTGCTCGCCGTACTTGCAGCTGTCAAGACGGGGCAACAGGAAGGCCCAGAAGGCCGCGTCCGCTTCCTGTGATTTGTCGGGGGCGCCGTTCTTCGCCGCGCTTGACCCCGTCGCGCGCCGAACGAACGCAGCAGGGATAGGGATCGCGCATTTCCGGTTGTCGGTAACTGCCGGACGGCCGGCGCAGCCGCCCCGGGTCGACGCGAACGAGTTCCTGGACCCGACGGTCTCGGGGACACGCCGTTTGGCAACCAATCAGTTGGCCGCAATCGTCGCGGCGAACGCGATCCGATGGTCCTTTGTCCACGGTGGCCCCAACGTTGCCCGAGGTCGCTGCAGAATCTCGTCGGCCCGCTCACCCAGCATCCTGACCGCTTGATCTACCACCGCTTTCGCGTCATACAGGTGGACCTCCCAGCCACGGGCGTGTGCGAGCTCGGCGAGCGCCTGGCGATACATGATGGCATCGGCTCGGGCCTCATAGGGCGCGCGACGCTGGACCGCGACGTCGTCGGGAAAGTCGAACGGCCAGGTGCGAAGCGAGACCGACAGGACCGGCGCGGGCAACGCGGTTGCGATCTCCTCGAGCGCAGCTGACGTCGCCCGAGCGACGGACGCGCGCACCATCCCAACCAGCGCAGCCGTACCGGCGAGATCGAGACGCCGGCTCTCGTAGTGAATCGGTGCCGCCGACACGCCGGGTTCGATCAGTTCGATCCGCCGGCGGTCCACTACCTCGTGATCCGCTGACGCCGTTACCGCAATCGCCCAGCCGAAATGATCCGCAACACCCACACGCATGCCGCCAGTTGGTACACACGCCGCCTGCCTGACGCAAGTGCCCCACGCTCTCGATGAGCGCCGCGTCAGCGAAGACGTCGAGACGGGCCTGTCACGCCGGAGGTCGCGGGTTCGAGTCCCCTCGCTCTCGCTCCTGAAAGCCCCGCTCAGGCGAGGTTTTCTTCTTTTCAGGATGATTGCATCCGTTCCAGCTTGCTCGGATTGGAAACGGGTTTGGAAACGACGGAGTCCACCGGCCGCCCTGTCGTGCCGGCGACACGGGTTCGAATCGCGTTGGGGGTACTCCAGACCGGGCAGCAGCGGCTCCGCCGGGTTCTCCACGCGAGGCTGAACGCGGGCAGGTCGAGCGTGACGTCGCCGGCGGCTACGCCCTCATCCCCCATGCCTCCATGCCCGAGACGTTCCGAGCGCTGCGAACGATGGAGAACCCGGCACCTGTGAGGGCCCCCACGGCTGTCCCGCTCGTGTCAGCTCGCCCAGTCGCAACCCGCCGTCTGGGCCATCTGCAGATCCTGATCGGCAGCCTTGTCGTTCCCCGCCTTGGTGTCAGAGCTATAGAGCGTGTAGTAGTTGGCACAACTGACCTGCCAGTTCGCCCGCGTGTTCGTCCAGGTGGCCGGTGGCATCGGCCTCTTCGGGGCGGCGGAAGCACTCCATGTGGAGGTCAGGCCGAAGACGGCAACGCAGAAGACGGCGACAAGAGTGGCCGCAGCGCCCCGGACGGTGAATGGATCGACAAGCATGTGCTCTCCTTCTCGTTTGGTTATCGAGCGGTCTGCCGACGCAGGCGATCAAGTCGGGATCGGCCGACTCGCTACGAGGAACAGACCGTCGTCGCGATAAGAGCGGTCGGCGTCGCGGTGAAATACGTGGCTCTGGCTTTCGCGCAGGAGCCGCTGCGAGGGGTCGAGGAGGGTACGGAGTCGCCTGGGGCGTGAGCGCGAAGCCAGCAGCCGCCGAGCTGCTTCCCCGGGACGGCGCGCTGCTCAACCGCCAAGCCGGCCGCACCCGCTCGAGCAACTCCTGCTGCTCCACGCTCATGAGAGCCGATACCCCCCGAAGCATCACTCGTACTCCCACGCCGGCGGCGCGTCGGGCGCCCGCTCCCGTCCCCGCTCCGAGAGCGGGCACGCACGGGTCATGTGCCTCTGCTGCGAGCTTGTTTGGCTTGAACAGGCCTTTGCGACCCACCGTAGACCCTCCCCTTAGAGAGGGTCGGTGGTGGCTTCAGTGAGTCTGCGGTATCAGCACCGGACCGCTCTCGCAGTCAGCGCTGACCTCATCAACCAAGACCTGCACATTCCGTGCGATGAAGCGATTCCGAAGCGCGAGAAGCTGTTTCACGCCGGCTTCACAATGAGCTCGCGCCGGCCCGACGGTCAGCTCCGAACGATCCCCCCGTTCAAAGCCGTCAAGGCATCTCTCGACATGTTGGAACAAGCTCGCGTTCGCGTCCTTGGTCAAAGATTGAAGTGCCTTCCGATACTCCTCCGCGCCTTGGATGCCTGGCGCAAGCCGCGTAACAGTAGTGAACTCATCCCACGCGTAGTCCAACTGGTAGGTAAGGCCTTGCCTGTAGATCCACGGGCGTACCGTGGGCATGAGTAGGTCGTAGAACTCGTTCAGCCGAAGGTCGAGGAAAACGTAGTCGGGCCGCGTCAGGTCCCCGCGCAAGCGCCCCTCTTTCTTAAGAGCGTCACGGATCGGGGTTCCTCCGTAGGGCAGCATTCGCGAGAACACCGCCGCTGCGCGGCCGTCGCCAGTGACATTCTTCAAGAAGGTCAGGTTCTCCCGGACGGATTCGAAGGTGCTCGACGGATCAAAGAGCATGAACCCATAAGAGACGTTCAATTCGAGCTCTTTCAGGATCCGAACCGCTGCCAAGTTCTGCTCCACAGACATCTGCTTGTTCAGTACCTGGAGTCCCTGTTCAGTGCCGGACTCGAGACCCATATAGACGAGAAAGAGACCGGCATCCCGCAGCTTTTCAAACAACTCGTACTCCACATATTCAGCACGGCAGCTGATCTTCCAGATCATACGATCGACCAATCCCTCGTCGTACATGCGCTCCACCAACTCGTCCGCCCAGCGCCGTCCAGCGCGGCCCCAGAGTGGAAAATCGTCATCCTGGAAAAGAATGACGCGAACGCCGTGATGCTGAAGCAGGTACAGCATCTCTTCGACAACCTTCGCGGGCTGTCGGACGCGAACGACTTTGCCCGGCGCGGTCCGATAGAAGGTGTGAATCGAGCAAAAGGAGCACCGGCGTGCGCAGCCGCGACTCGCCAGCAGCGGCAACGTGGGAAAACCGCCTATCTGCTCAGGTTCAAATGGCCGGTATGGGTAGGGGAGCGAATCAAGATCCTGCACGAGAGCCCGCGGCTCGCTCTCTGCCATTCGGCCGTTCTCGAGGAAAGCCAAGCCGGGGGTCTCGCGCCAATCTCTGTTGCTGAGAAGCCGATCGACGAGGTCGACGAGGGTGTCCTCGCCCTCAAATCGCACGACACTGTCTACATCAGGAAAATGCTTGAGCACCTCATCGGGACACAGGCTGGGGAAGTGCCCGCCGATCGTAAAGTGCGAGTTGATGCCAGCGGCCCGCAAGCGCAGGGCGAGCTTGCGGAATTGCGGTAAGAAAACCTGAAAGATCAGCGAAAAGCCGACCACGAGAGGCTGCTGCGCTACGAGTCGTTCCGCAATCTCCTCCGGCGGATCGCGAACATCGATCATCAGGACCGAGTGTCCCCGTCGCTGAAGCACGGCAGACAAATACCCCATCCCGAGATTGCCCTGATCCTGATAGCCGATCAGGGCTATCTTCGCGGTCTCGCTGGACTTCACCGGCGGGTCGACAGACGAGGCAGCCACTGTGCCGGGAAGGACCCTGTTCACCTTGTTACTGCGCTCCCTGAATGGTCTTTGCAACCAGTCTCGCGCCCTCGGCAATGCTTTGGTGCACGTTCGCCATCGTTTCAAGGCCAATGGCTAGGACTGCAGTCCGGAGTTCGCCTTCGATCTCTTGCAGGACGAACGGCATATCGATCCAGTCAGCTTGTGGATGCGGGTTGAACACGAATCTACGCGGCAACTCAAAATTAGATTCATCATGAGGCGGCATAACTTCGTATCTCCTTTTCGAGGTAGCGGAAGTTTCCGACGTGTAACCGGAAGTTAGTTTTAGCCGCAGCAGGTTTTAAGGTCCGACCCTATCATGTAGGTGGCCTGATAGCAAGAGGGACTGAATGAGCAGTTAGCGTGCGCCCCAGCGTCGCCCGTGGACGCGGAGTCGGTGCGTAACAGCTCCAAGGTTTCGCCGGCTCCGCTTCGAAGCTGACTACACGTCAGGCCCGTTCCTCGCTATTTCCAAGCCACATTGACAGGACAGAGGCGGCCCGATCCAGGTCGGGCTGTCCATTGGTTGCCCAGGCAACGCAACCATCGGGCCGCACAAAGAGAGCAGTCAGCTCCGAATTCGCGTTCAGCCTCGTGGTTATGATGTCGAGGCGACCGCGCCAGGGTTCGCCAAATGTTGCGATCCGAGCATCATCGGCAAAGTCGAACAGGAGGGCGCGTCCGTCATGGCAGTACTCGCCGAGCCTTTTGCCGTCCTCGAATTCGAGATCCGGCGCGCTCCGTCCTACTAAAGGATGATCCCCGTGCAGGTCGTATCTTTGCCAAACACCGGAGACTTTCTTTGCGAGGGATATCGCTGTACCACCTCCCCCAGTGAGGTCAGCCATGATAGCGACACGAGCACGGCGGCGATGCTTAGGACCGCCCATCAAGGCAACCTGCGCGGTGGCCCACTTCAGGGCCCAAGCGCCGATGGGGTGACGCTCCGTCGTGTAGGTGTCGAGAAGCGTTTCGGAGGCCGATCGATTCACGGCTGCGGCGAGCTTCCAGCCCAGGTTCACGGCATCTCCAATGCCGATGTTGAGCCCCTCGCCGCCAATGGGTGCAAAGACATGAGCAGCGTCTCCCGCTAACAGAACTCGCCCCAGCCGATAGGTGTTGGCCTGACGGGCATTGTCGGTCCAACGTGTGGCTGCGTGAACAGCAGTGAGTGTCGCGTCAGTCCCGGACACCTTCCGCAGACTTACTTGCAGCTCTTCGAGAGTAATCGGAGCGTCCCGATCCTTCGATGATCCGTCGAATTCCACCGTCAGAATTCTGCCTGGCATGGGACCATTCACGTAGGCTCCCGCGGCAGTGCGCACCCAGCCGAAGGATAGCTTCTCGGGATCAGCGATCTCGACCGTTGCGGAGTAGCCGCGAATTTCAGGATCGGTTCCCGGAAACTCAAAACCGGCAAGTTTTCTGACCGTGCTTCGCCCGCCGTCGCAGCCAACGAGCCAGCCCGAACGAATTATAGTTCCGCCTGCGTAGATCGTGACGCCGCTCTCGTCTGCTGAGAAAGCGGTCAGACCCACTCCGCGCTGAATCTCGGCCTGCAAGTTTGCAGCGCGGTTGCTGAGCAAAGTTTCGAGACTTTGCATGGTGATGACTCCGTAGGCCGCGGCGGGACCGCGGCTGGCGAATTTGGGGTCACCATAGTCAACGTCATTTGCGGCCGACGTAGTGGCGAAAATGCCGCCAGGTCTGAGCGAGATTTTACCGCCGTTCGACATGGCGTCGGAGTCCGACGACGGAGAAACACCGCTTCCAGCGGCCTCTAGTCCTTCTCGGCCAATCGACCCGTCGATCCACTTGAGCGCTTCACTCTTCAGGGCAGGAAGCAGGCCCCGTCTGTAAAAGACCTCTATCGATGGGATGTTGAGGGCTCGGCCTCCAACGGGACCGTCTTTCACGGGAAGATTCGGATCTGAAAGCTTTTCAAGCACCAATACCGAGATACCGGCAAGCCTTAGCTCGCACGCAAGCAGGAGCCCGACCGGGCCCGCGCCCGCAATCACCACGTCGTAATCCATAGCGCCTCCTCACTGGGAACAATGCTACGTCCGAGACGACGCGGTGCACGGGCGGGATCGGGTCGGATCCGTGCCAGGTCGTGCGCGGCCGGTTCAGCCTCTGAGTCACCTTCGACAACCAAGTGACCGGGTTGGAGCGCGCCGTCTCAACGGCACGCACCAATCGGAACGCCCGACCGCGGCAGTCGGCTCCCTGCCGACGATTCTCAGCTGATCATCACGACCGCCCGACCGTCACGGAGCTCCACGCGAGTGCCGTGGCGGTGCGACAACCGCACGCAATGGTCGAGGATGCTTCGAGCGACGGGGCTACCCGGCTCCAGCCGCGGCAGTCCCCGCCGGAATCGAGGCACATCGCAAAGACTGGTACCGCCAGCGCCGCTGCTAGGCGAGTGCTGGAGACGCTCTGAGCTCGTTCGCACGAAGCGGTTCTCGACCGCCTGAGTATTTTGTCTATTTTGAGAACAGACAACAGATCGGGGGTACGAGACGGGTACACCAGCCAGAGCACGCGCGGGCACGCGCGGGCACGGCTGGCACATCAAGAAAACCGACTTGCAGGACAAACGTGCTCCAGAATGACCGCGCGTGTACGCCGTTACCGCGCCAAGACCTCCATGGTAAGGAGGGGGTCAACGGTTCGAGTCCGTTAGAGGGCTTAAAAATCCCCGCAAACGCGGCATTTTTGTTGCCACAACAGATACAACCGAGCACCTCCCTTTCAAGGAAGGGGTCGATGATTGGGTCGGCGGCGTGGCGGCGGAGAACTGGCTTGAATCCAGGAGATCTCGGGAGTTGAATCTTCGCTTGAGAGAATCGCTGGATTCGGGGACAGGTTTTGGGGACACTCCAGCGATGGAAACCGAGGTTGAGTACACCGCGCTGGTCAGCGTGAAGGTCGATCTTGAAAGCGGTGATGTCGTCTTGGTTGGCATTCACGCCACCCGAGGCGAGGACGAGCCAGGCGTGCGAGGTCAGCGTAACTCTCGACTGCAAGACGGACCAGGCCGAAGCCGCACGAGCCGTGTTCCAGGCGGCTCGTGGGCGCCGCTGGGCTACGACTACGATGATGTCCCAGTTGCGCGCTGCGCCCGCTCGACGGCGCGGGCGAGTTCGACCCGCGAAGTCACGCCCACCTTGCGGAAGATGTTCCGCAGGTGCGTCTCGACGGTCTTCTGGCTGAGGAACAGCTCCTCCGCGATCTCCGGATTGGTCTTGCGGTCGAACACGAGCATGGCGAGCTGGAGCTCGCGTCCGGTCAACGACTCGAGCGTCGTTCCGGCGGGCCCGCCCGGCCGCGTGCGCTGCTGGATTCGATGGCCGAGCTTGCGAAGCTCCCGCTCCGCCTCGCCGCAGTAGCGGAGGGCGCCGGCCTCCCTGAAGTCGTCGGCCGCACGCCGAAGCTCGGCTGTGGCGCTGTCACGGTCGCCCGCTCGCACGAGCGCGCGTCCGGCGAGCAGGCGCGAGAGAGCGGCCTCCACCGGCGCTCCGGCTTCGTCTGCGACGGCCGCGGACGCGAGTGCGTGCGCTGCTGCACGCGCGGGGTCGCCGCCGTCCAGCTCAACGGCCGCCGATGCTCTCTCGGCCCAGGCGACGGCCATCGGCAGCTGCACGGCCGAGGCCCAGGCCTCCGCGACGGCGGCTGCTCGTTCCGCCTCTGCGTGGCGACCCAGCGCGAGCCACGAGCGCGTCAGCACCTCGAGGTACCGCGCTCTCGGGCTCCCGGCGATGAGAGTCAGCTCTTCACCGCCGGACGACTCGAGGAGCAACTCGACCGCGCGCTCAGGCTCGCCTGTCTCGAGCAGGGCTGCGGCGAGATCCGCAGCTCCCTCTGACGAGTGGAAGCTGCTTTCGCCCTGGCTGAGGTCGACGCTTTCCTGTGCAGTGGCGAGTGCGAGGTCCATGTCCCCGCTCCGCAGCGCGGCGGCCGAGCGGCCGACCAGGGTCCAGCACAGCGCGTGCGAGTTGCCCAGCAACCGAGCCGCCTCGATTCCGGCGTCGAGTAGCTCCGCCGACTCGGCCAACTTCCCCCGCTGGCGCAACAGGCCGCCGAGCGTCGCAATCAGGAGGAGATAGAACTCCCCCTGGCCGGTGGCGCGGACCAAGGCCAGGGCGCGGCTGGCGTGGGCCTCGCCGGCGGCATACCGGTCCAGGTAGAGCTCGACGCCGGCCAGCCAGGCCGCGGCCTCGAGATGACCGCCGAGCTCCTCGTCCGACAGGGAATCGACAAGCCTCGCCGCCTCCGCATGATTCGCCTCTGCACGGTCGGGGGCCCCTACGAGCGAATCCGCCATCGCAAGCTCGGCAAGAGGCGTCGCGATCATGGGGACGTCGCCGAGTCGCCTCGCCGCCTCGACCGCGCGCTCGGCTGCCTCGTGCATCTCCCCGAAACTCGTGCGCCAGAACGCGTTGGCGGTGAGCTCGATCATGATCGCCACGGCCTCGCGGGAGCCCTGATCCGGGAGCTCCTCGAGCGCCTGCACGAGACGCTCACAGGCTTGTTCCTGCAGCCCGAGATTCGTCTCCACTCCTGCGCACGCGCGGGCGAGCGTGGCTCGCAGCACGTCGGCGCCGTCGGGCACGAGATCGAGGGCCTCGAGCAACGTACTGCGGCTGTCGTCGAGGCGCCCCACCGCCGTCAACGCACGCGCGCGGGCGAAGAGAAGCTCGATCCGCTCCTCTGCCGGCGCGTTGGCGGGTTCCAGGCGAAGAGCCCCTCCGAACCAGTGCGCCGCATTCGCCGGCGCCAGCCGCGCCGCTTCCTCGCCGGCCTCGCGAAGGACGGCGACGGCGTCGGCGTCGCCCTCGCGCGCCGAGCGCTCGACGTGGTGGGCGCGCGCGGTGGCGGGAGCGCCCCGCGCCGCGAGCGCGTCGGCGCTCCGCTCGTGCGCGCCGAGCCGCCAGCCGGGAGCCGCCGCCTCGTAGACGGCGCGACGTACGAGCGGATGGCGGAAGCGGAACCGTCGCGGGACGTCGGTCGTGCGGAGGAGATCGACCCTGAGCAGCTCGTCGAGCGCCTCCATGACGGTCGGCTCGGTCAGCGCGGCCGCCGCCGCCGCGAGCTCCGGCTCGAACGGGTCACCGGCCACCGCCGCCCCTTCGAGCACGAGACGCTGCGTGTCGGACAGCAGGGCGAGCTCTTCCGCAAGAGCCGCGGCGACGCTCGCCGGAACCCCGATCCCGGCCAGCGACACCTCGTCGTGCACTGCCGTTGCCCCACCAGCGCGGGCAAGCTGCTCGAGATAGAAGGGGTTGCCACCGCTCTCGGCATAGAGGACGTCCGCATCGACGCGCTCGCCCGCGTCGCCGAGTAGCTCGCGGGCCTCCTCGACACTGAGCGCCCCGAGCTCGATGCGCGTGATCTGGTCGGCGCGCGTGGCTCGCTCGAGCGCCGCGGACAGTCGCTCGGACACCTGGAGCGGGCGACTCGCGAGCGCCAGCATGACCGGCGCCGAGGGCGGCCGGCGCAGGAGCGCTCCGAGCAGCTCGACCGACGCCGGATCGGCCCAGTGCAGGTCGTCGAGCATGAGCACGAGCGGCTGCGTGGACGCGAGCTGCTCGAGCAAGGCACGCACGGCACGGTGGCTGCGATACCGCTCGTGCTGGAGCGCCGACGGGCGGTCGCCGCCGAGCGTCGTCAACGCCGGGAAGACGTGAGCGAGCTCCGTCCTGACGTCGTCCTCGAGCGGCGCGATGAGCTCCGGGTCGACTCCTCGCACGTACTCGTCGAGCGCGTCGACGAAGAGCGAGAACGGGAGATCGCGCTCCAGCTCGGATGCCGCGCCCGAGAGGACGAGATCTCCCTCGGCGTCCGCCCGTGCGCCGAACTCGGTGAGGAGCCGTGTCTTGCCGATGCCCGCCTCGCCGACGAGCAGAACAGCGACCGAGCGCCCCCGATCGAGCTCGGCCCTGACTCGATCCAGCGAGCCGAGCTCCTCCGCACGGCCGACGAGGTGGCCGGTTTGTGCGCCCATTTCTCTCCCTCAGCAGGATAGATCAAGGTCTCGGAACCTCAAAGTTAAGGGTGCGGGATCAGGGTGCTGCCCCGATGAACGCGCGGCCCGGTGACGGCAGGCTCGTCCGTATGAACCAGTACCTGCTCCATCACCATCACGAGCCGGACGAGTGCGGCGTCGTCTTCGCGTCCTTCAAAGGGCACCGAAGCCGGCTTCGCCACCGCCCGACGATCGCCTCCTGCCGCTCGGGCGGGCACGCGATCTGGTGGACGGTCGAGGCAGCGAACGAGCAAGACGCGCTCGCGCTGCTGCCCTCCTTCGTCGCCGATCGCACGACCGCCACGAGCGTGAGCGAGGTGCAGATCCCATGACGCGGTCGTCACTCGCCGTGTCCGAGCCCTGAACTCGTACCCCAACTCCCGAAGAGAGGCCCCCATGAACCCCTTGAAGAAATCCGCCCCCCGCACGACCAACAGGAAAGAACAAACCATGCATCCCTCGACCAGACGCTTCAGTCGCGGCCGGATCACCGGCCTGGCCCTGATCGCCGTCCTCACGCTCGGGCTCGGCTACCTCCACTTCGCCGGCAGCTCGACGTCCGTCTCGGTGCCTGCCGGGCGCGCATGCAGGCCAGCTGACGCTCAAGAGCTGCAGCTACACGACTGAGAACGGCACCTCCGCCGCGGATTGCGGGACGCTCGTCGTGCCCGAGAACCGCCATGATCCGAAGTCGCGCCTGATCGCACTTCCGGTCACAGTGATTCGTGCCCATTCGGCCCATCCGGGTGTCCCGATCTTCCGCCTGCAAGGCGGCCCCGGCATCACCAACATGGTCTTCCCGGACGCGAGCCGTTTCACCGCCAAGCACGACGTCGTGCTCGTCGGCTACCGCGGCGTCGACGGATCGACCCGGCTCGACTGCCCGGAGGTGAGCTCGGCAATGGGGCACTCGGGTGACCTCCTCAGCGAGCAGTCGTTCCGCGCCGTCGCCGCGGCGTTCCGGTCGTGCGCCGACCGGCTCCGCAGCGATGGTGTCGATCTCGCCGGCTATTCGATCCCCGAAGAAGTCGACGACCTCGAGGCGGCCCGCCGCGCCCTCGGCTACCACCAGATCGACCTGGTGAGCGAAAGCGCGGGCACCCGCACCGCGATGATCTATGCCTGGCGCTACCCGAAGAGCATCCATCGCTCGGTGATGATCGGCGTCAATCCGCCCGGCAACTTCATCTGGAACCCGAAGACGACCGACGAGCAGATCGGCCGCTATGCCGCGCTCTGTGCCCAGGCGACGAGCTGTCGTAGCCGGACGCCGGATCTCGCCGCGTCGGTGAAGTCCTCGTTCGCTCACGTTCCCAGTCACTGGCTGTTCCTGCCGATCAAGAAGGGCGACTTCAAAGCCGCCGCGTTCTTCGGCCTGATGAACGAGACCTCCGCCGGCGGCAACTCGATCGCCGCGCCACTGACGATCAACTCACTCCTCTCCGCCGACAAGGGCGACGCAAGCGGCGCGTGGTTCCTGTCCTTTATGGCACAGCTCACCTTTCCGAGCTCGTTCGTCTGGGGCGAGATGGCGGCGATCGGCCGCAGCGACGCCACCTACGCGAAGCACTTCTACGCGTCGGGAGCAAACCGTGGATCGCTGATCAGTGCTGCCGGCAACGACCTGATCTGGGCCGGCGGCCGCCTCCTCGACGCCTGGCCGGCGAACCCGGACGAGAACGAGTACACCCACGTGCAAAACTCGAACGTTCCGACGCTGCTGATCGGCGGCAACCTCGACTTCGCAACGCCGCCCGAGAATGCGACCCGCGAGCTCCTGCCTCACCTCGCGAACGGCCGTCAGGTCGTGCTCTCGAACCTCGGCCACGCCGACGACTTCTGGCCCTACGAACCGGCAGCCGGCACCCGTCTGATCAACACCTACCTCGACACCGGCAAGGTCGACACGTCCCTCTACACCCACAACAAGGTCGACTTCAGCCCAAGCTCCAGCCAAGGCGCCTACGCCAAGGACCTCCTCGGCGCGATGATGGGCTTCGGACTCCTCATGATCCTGTCACTGCTACTGATGTGGCGCCGGGCGCACAAGCGCGGCGGCTTCGGGCGCAAGGCGAGCGCGATGCTGCGCTCCGTCTACCTGCTGGTGCTCGGCCTCGGCGGATGGTTCACCGGCCTGATCATCGTGCTGGTGGCTTTGCCGACAGTGCCCCTCGACAGCGAACTCATGGCTGTTCTCTCCATCGGCACGCCGATCGGCCTCGGCACCTACTGGGCCTGGGTCAACCGCGACCGGCCGGCCAGGGCCACGACGATCGGCATCTGGGTCGCGCTGACGGGCGCCCTCGTCGGCGCGCTGCTCGGGTTCAACGCAACAGCCGGGCTCATGGCGGTCATCACCACGATCGTCGGAGCAGCTGCCGGTGCGAACCTCGGCCTGATCGCCCTCGACGTCGCACGAATCGGCGAGCGGCCGGAGACCGTTCCGCCCATCGCCATTCCAGCGGTCGAACACTGACCCCCGGAGTCCGTTCGCGCAGAGCATGTGGCGGTGTGCTGGTTGCCGCCACATGCTCTGCTGACGTACGTGCGCGCTCGGTGGTCTGAACGACGTCATCAAGTTACGGTGGATCCAGCGTGACCTACGCTGCCGACCCGCGTGTTGACGCCTACATCGATGCCCTGCCCGATTGGCAGCAAGCCATCTGCCGCGAGGTTCGCGATCTCGTCCACGCGGCCGACCACGAGGCTGCCGAAACGATCAAACGCACCAACCGTCCGTACTTCGTACCGCAGGGCAACATCTGCGCGCTGTTTGAGGCTGGCGCAAGCTGAAGCGCGAAGTTGAGTCCGCCGAACGTGTCGTCAACCGCAGCGCAGGCGAAGTCGTCTGAGACGGTCTTCTTGGGGACAGGTTTTGGGGACAGGTTCAAGGCTTTGCGGGGGCGCTCAGGGCACTTCGAGGAGGGCCGCAGCCAGTAGAAGAACCAGCTGGCATCCTCACCATGCAATGCGGCCCGGTCCGACACCAGATCGCGACCGGCGACCTCACAGGCGGCGCAATCGCCCGCTCCCTCGAAGTGCGCGAGACCGCGTTCGCGGTCGTCGATGCCGAGGCACCGATCCACGAGCTGTTCCGTCTACTCGTCGAGAACGAGGAGCGCAACACACTCGTCTGCGACGACATCCTCGACGCGCTTGCCCGGGGTAGGCGCTGCCTCGTGCTGAGCCAGTGGAAGGAGCACTGCAACTTGCTTGCCGAGGGGCTCCTGACCCGGGGCGTCGCGCCGGTCGGCCGCGGCCGGCTCCTGCGCGCCCACGACGACAAGAGGAGCGTGCGCGTCTACGACTACGCAGACGTCCGCGTGCCCGTCCTCCGAGCGATGCACAACTCGCCGGCTCGCCGCCGTACAAGCAGCTGGGATTCAGCAAGCACGACCAGGCAGCGTCCTCCGCAACTCACCGTTCCTATACTGGCTGCATGACGCTCACGGTCGACCTTTCCGAGGGCACGCTCGCGCGGCTGCGGGCCGCGGCCGAGCGGCGTGGCGTCAGCATCGACATCGTGATTGCCGAGCTGGCCGAAACACTCCCTCCCGAGACCGCAAGCGAGGAGCGGAAGCTCTCGTTCATCGGGTTGGGAGCCTCGACTTCCGGGCGTCACGCCCGCGACGCCGACGACCTCCTCGCAGACGGCTTCGGCCGCAACTGACGCTTGCTCATCGTCGACACGAACGTGCTGCTCGCGGCTGCCGACAACGCCGACCCCGATCACCAAGCCTGTGTCGAGACGATCCAGAACGCAGGTCCGCTCGTAACCACGGCGTTCGTGATCGCCGAGACCGCCTACCTGATCGGCCGACAGCTCGGCGCGGCTGCAGAAGCGAGATTCTTCCGCGCCGTGGCCGACGGCGAGATCCAGATCGAGACCATCACACCCGCAGACACACGCCGGATCGCGGAGCTGATCGAGACCTACGCTGACCTCGGGCTCGGCGGCACCGACGCCAGCCTCATCGCCATCGCTGAACGCATGAAGGTCAGTACCCTCGCGACGCTCGACCACCGACACTTCAGCGTCGTGCGACCAGCCCACACAGCGGCCTTTGAACTCTTTCCCTAGCCGCCGACTTGGGGACAGGTTCTGGGACAGGTCAAGGACGCCTGAAGGCAACTCAAGCATCGCAAAGGACGACCCGACGTTCCTGTCTGTTCCGAGAACAGGCAACGGCGCGCGGGTACGAGACGGGTACACGACAGCGAGCACGGACGATCACGCGCGGGCACTGCCCGCACGCTCTGAACAACTGATTTCCAGGACAAACCTGCTCGCGAATGACCGCCCGTGCACGCCGTTACCACCTGAAGACCTGAACCAGTCGTTAGGCCCGGTGCCCGTGTCGAGGCTGTTCCTTGTGATCTGCATTCGCTGTCTCCTCATCGGGTACGGCGCTCCAGCTCGCGAGCAGGTTCAGGGCCTGCTCGGATCTTGAGCTGGGCTCGGCGGTGTAGGCGAACATCGTGAGGCCGGGGTCGGCGACGAGTTCCATGGCCTCGTAGCTGAGGTCGAGCTCTCCGACGAGTGGATGCGTGACGCGCTTGGTGCCGGTGTCGTGGGTGCGAACGTTGTGTGCGGCCCAGAGTGTTCGGAAGAGCTCGTTGCGGGTCGAGAGTTCGCCGACGAGGTCTGAAAGTTCGCGGTCGTAGGGGTCGCGGCCTGCTTCGGCGCGCAGGATCGCGACGACGTCGGCGGCGACGGTATCCCAGTCCCGGTAGAAGCTTGGGGAACGGCTGTCGAGGAAGACGTAGCGGGCTGTGTTCGGCGGCTGCGCGTGGCTATCGAAGTGCTCCGAGTAGAGGGCGCGGCCGAGGCGGTTCGCGCCGAGGATGTCGAGGCGGCCGTTACGGACGAATGCGGGCACGGCGGCCATCGCGTCGATCATCCGCTGCACGCCCGGCCTGACCTCGCGACGCCCGCGGCGACGGCGCTTCACGGCGGAAGCTTGCGTTGCTCGCGCAAGGTCGAACAGGTGCTCGCGTTCGGTGCCGTCGAGTTGCAACGCGCGAGCGAGCGCTTCCAAGACCGTGTCCGAGACGCCGGCTGCGTTGCCGCGCTCGAGACGGGTGTAGTAGTCGGCGCTGACACCGGCGAGCAGTGCTACCTCTTCGCGGCGCAAACCGGGAACGCGACGCGGACCGGTTCCGTAGGTGCGAAGCCCTGCCTCCTCAGGCGTGATCCTTCCGCGCCGGCTCGTCAAGAACTCGCGGAGCTCGTTCCTCGCGTCCATCCCGCGCACCGTAGCGCCGCCCCGCGCGGGCTGACGGGGTCTGCCAGTACCTGGAACAACAGGGTCGGTCACCAGCTGTCGCGGGGTGCTTCAGTGTCGGCATGAAAGCACGGACCGGACGGGTACAGGTTGATGAACGAGCGCGAGGTTCTCAAGTTCCAGATCAAACCCTAGGAGCAGCCTGATGACGACCACGACCACACCGCCCACGCTGACGCTGAACAATGGAGTCGAGATGCCGATCCTCGGGTTCGGTGTCTTCCAGAGCCCGCCCGAGGCGACAACCCAGGTGGTCGAGACCGCGCTTGCGGACGGCTACCGCTCGATCGACACCGCCGCCTCCTATGACAACGAGCGCGAAGTCGGCGTAGCGATCCGGGCCTCCGGGATCGATCGAGCAGAGATCTTCGTCACGACGAAGCTGTGGATCAGCGATTACGGCCACGACGAAGCCCTGGTCGGCTTCGAGGGCTGCCTGCGGCGCCTCGGCATCGACTACGTCGACCTGTTCCTGCTCCACCAACCGGTCCCAACCGACTTCGACGCCACGGTCGGGGCGTACACGGCAATCGAAACGATGCTCGCCGATGGCCGCACCCACGCGATCGGTGTGTCGAACTTCAGCGAGCAGCATCTCGAGAACCTGATGAGCCGGACAAGGGTCGTGCCCGCGGTAAACCAGGTCGAGCTGCACCCGTTCTTCACCCAGCGGCCGTTGCGGGAGTTCCATGCGAAGCACGGGATCGCAACCGAGGCGTGGTCGCCACTCGGGGGAATCCAGCGCTACCGGCCGGCCGACCCGAACGCCGTTCTGAACGCGCTCGAGCACCCAACGGTCACCTCCATCGCCGAGAAGCACGGAAAGACGCCCGCACAAGTCGTGCTGCGCTGGCACATCGAACACGGAGTGATCGCGATCCCCAAGTCGGTGAAGCCGCACCGGATCAGCGAGAACCTCGACGTCTTCGACTTCACGCTGACCGCCGAGGAGGTCGCCGCGATCGACACGCTCGACACCGGCGGCCGCGCAGGCCCCGACCCCGAGACGCTCAGCACGACGACCTACCCGAAGAAAGTCGAGAACGACTGATGGCCCCTTGGACGACCGACGAGCTCGACCGGATCGGCGCCGCGGAGGAGCTGACGCTCGCGTCGGCCCGTCGCGACGGCACGTTGCGGAATCCGGTGACGATGTGGGTCGTCCGCGTCGGCGGCGACCTGTACGTCCGTTCCGTGAATGGGCGAGACGCGTCCTGGTTCCGCGGCGCCCTGAGCCGCCACGAGGCGCGCATCCGTGCCGGCGGGGTAGAGATGGACGTGTCGCTCGTCGAAACGGACGCGGCGAACGGCGAGGTCGACGCCGAATACCACGCCAAGTACGACCGCCGCTATCCGTCGATCGTGCCGAGCATCGTTGCGCCCAAGCCGCGCGCCGCGACGCTGAAGCTCGTACCCGCTAGGAGGACAAGATGAACAAGCGCACGCTGGGACAGAAACTGGAGGTATCGGTGGTCGGGCTTGGCTGCATGGGCATGAGCCAGGCGTTCCCGCCGTTCCCGCCGCGCGAGGACATGATCTCGCTGATCCGCACAGCTGTCGAACGCGGGGTCACGTTTTTCGATACCGCCCAGGTCTACGGGCCATTCACGAACGAGGAACTCGTCGGCGAAGCACTCGAACCGGTCCGCGACCAAGTCGTGATCGCAACCAAGTTCGGCTTCGAACTCTCCACCGGCCAGCCAACCGGCGTCGACAGCCGACCCGAGACGATCAAGCGAAGCGTCGAGGATTCGCTGAGGCGTCTTCGCACCGACCGGATCGACCTCCTCTACCAGCACCGCGTCGACCCAAACGTCCCGATCGAGGACGTCGCGGGCGCCGTCAAGGAGCTGATCGAGCAGGGAAAGGTCGGTCACTTCGGTCTCTCGGAAGCGGGCGTGCAGACAATCCGCCGCGCCCACGCCGTCCAGCCTGTCACCGCACTTCAGAGCGAGTACTCGCTCTGGTGGCGGGAACCGGAGGATGCGATCCTGCCGACGCTCGAGGAACTCGAGATCGGCTTCGTTCCGTTCAGCCCCCTCGGAAAGGGCTTCCTGACCGGCAAGATCGACGAGACGACCACATTCGAGACCGGCGACTTCCGCAACACCGTGCCGCGCTTCACCGACACGCAGGCACGCAACGCAAACCGTGCCTTCGTGGACCTCCTGACCCGGATCGCGACACGAAAGAGCGCGACCCCGGCCCAAGTCGCGCTCGCCTGGCTACTCGCGCAGCGGCCGTGGATCGTGCCGATCCCCGGCACCACCAAACTTCACCGCCTCGACGAGAACATCGCCTCGACCGACATCGAGCTCACGCCAGACGACCTGGGCGAGATCGAGTCCGCGCAAATCGAGGCTCGAGGCGCCAGGTACTCGGAAGCCAATCAGCGGCTGATCGACCGTTAGCGGTCGCCGCCATGAATACCCCACACTTGAGGAGCTCGACATGACTGACCGGCCCTCGCGGGGAGGGATACCGGCGCATGATCGAGCTCAGCCCCGTCGGGCGCGGCGGCACCCCGGACGAGTCGGAACCCTCGGCGCGTTCCTCATGGGACTTGACGGCGCGTTCATCACCGGCAGCGACTTCCTCATGAACGGGGGCGTCACCGCGTCCTACTTCTATGGCGAGCTCGCCCCAATCCAACCGACGCGAGAGGACTGACACACATGGCTCACAAGAGGGTTTGGCTCATCACCGGCGCGGGGCGGGGCATGGGCGTCGACATCGCTCGGGCCGCCCTCGGCGCCGAACACCTGGTGGTCGCGACCGGCCGCAACACCGATGCCGTAGCCGACGCGGTGGGGAGTCCGACGACCTGCTCGTCGTCGAGCTCGACATCACGAGCCGCAGGTCGGCAGAAACCGCGGTGCAGGCCGCACTAAACCGCTTCGGCCGCATTGACGTGCTTGTCAACAACGCAGGCAACTTCTTCGCAGGATTCTTCGAAGAGTTGTCGCCGGCGCAGTTCGAGGCGCAGTTGACGACGAACCTTCTCGGCCCGGTGAACGTGACCCGGGCCGTACTTCCAGCGATGCGAGCCCAACGCTCGGGTCACATCGTCACGATCTCATCGACCGCGGGCATCGCGGGACAAGAGTTCTGCTCCGCCTACGCAGCTTCGAAGTTCGGCCTGGAGGGGTGGATGGAGTCGTTGCGGTTCGAGGTCGAGCCGTTCGGGATCCGTACGACGATCGTCGAGCCGGGTTTCTTCCGCACCGACCTGCTCACGAAGGAGTCCACCGCCTACGCCGACCTGTCGATCGAGGACTATGCCGAACGCACCGCCCGGACCCGGCCGGCCTGGGAAGCGATGAGCGGCAAGCAGACCAACGATCCCGCCAAGCTCGCGAAGGCCCTGCTCGCAGTCGTCGACCAGGAGCAACCGCCGCTGCGCTGGGTGGCCGGCGCTGACGCGGTTGCAACCGTCGAACAGAAAGCGAACGACCTGCTCGCACAGGTCGACGCCTACCGCGAACTCTCCTCATCCCTCACCGTCGAGGAGACCTAACCGAGCCGGAGCACCCGATACGACGAGTCATGATTCTCGCCGCGATGACGAGCTCGCTCCGGCTGGCGGCGCGGTGCTGTTGCAACGCGTCGATCACCCGGAGCGTGTTCAGGTCTCTCATGGTCCGCATACGCGATCGACTCTTCGTGGGCTGTGGTTGTCCGGGCACTCGGACTATTGTTTCATCCAGTTCTTGGGCAGGCTGCGGCTCGAACAGGGGAATGATCGAGATGATGTCGTTCCGAGGGATCGTGCGAATATTCTCGATAGCGGTCTGCCTAGCCGGTCTAGGCGGCTGTGGGTCGCACTCGAGCCCGTCGACGCCACCAACCATACTCGGGGATCAGGTGCACACGGTCTCCTTCGAGCAAGTCCACCGGGCCGTCCTCACCCTGTACAGAGCGCACCCGGACATCCAGGGATTCCAGGTCCAGGACGTCACCTACACGCCCAAGACCAGGGACAAAGTGCTAGGAATCTGTCACGACGGCGGCGCAGAGAAGTCTGCTTCCGCGCTTGAGTCCGCGCGGGTGCTCGCCTGCGCGCCTTTGATCTTTTTCTTCTATAGCTACGGTCGCTCGGCATCGGTTCCGGCTGCTACCGCTGTTGCGCAGCAGCTCTTCTGGTACACGGTCGTCTCCAACGAGCGTCCTCACTTCTCGGAGCCCGGTCTCATAACGCTGCTCACCCGTTGGGGCGTGCGGTAAGACGTCGCCACCAAAGCGAAGGCTCACTTTCCTACGCTATTTGGTCGCTGATCGTCATAATTGCCGGAAGTCGGTGATTCCCGTCTGTGCGGGCCATGACAATCTCGTTTGGCCATATCAACACAGGGGTACCCACTCATCCATCAACCCTTGACATTGATTCTCCGAGTACATAGGTTCTGGATTGTTTTGACGACTGTCTAGACAAAACTTAGGCAGAAACGTTTCCCGGACGGTGATCTAGCTGCGGCTCACCGTTTTATGTGTTGTCCGGGCTGCTTTCACCGGCAGCCGTCGATTCGTTCGGGGGAGGAGATCGACGTGTGTGGGATCACCAGCCAGCGCAAGGGCCGCCTGGCCAAGGCGACGTTTCTCTCGACACTCATTGCGTTTGCCGCGCTCGCGCTGGGGCTCGGAGTGTCCGCTGCCTCAACGGGAGTGCCCAGCAATGTGCCGTACGACCTTTCGGCGCCTCTACCGGCCGGGACCAGCTCACCGCCGGTCGACGCCGCGGCGCCTTACACCCCGGCAGTGTTGAGCCTCATCGCCCAGCTCGAGCCGAGCAATCCACCGACTCGCGATCAGCTCGCAAACGCCGACGCGCTCCTGCATGACGGGCCGAGCCCGTCGTGTCACAACGTCGGCCCGGTGAGTGCACCGACCGGCACGACCCCGAGCATCCAGCAGATCTGCTGGACGGATGCTCAGGGGGTGTTGAACACGTCGGGCAACAACGCCCGCGGCTCGACCGGCCCGACCACACTCATGTCCCTCGGCGCGACATTCGACCGCGCGCTCGGAAATGCATGGGGTCAGACGGAGGGCAGCGAGAGCCGCGCCTTCATGGTCACGGGCATGTTCGGGCCCCAGACCGATCTCGACCGCCTCCCGAACTGGGGACGCAACCTGACGACGACCGGCGAAGACCCATTCCTCAGCAACCAGCTGGTCGGATCGCAGATCAACGGCATGCAGAGCGCCGGCGCGATGTCGGAGATGAAGCACTTCGTCGTCTACAACGGGCAGAACCAGAACGTCAACACGGATATCCAGGACCAGGGCCTCCACGAGCTCTATCTGACGCCCTACGAGGGCGGCTTCGTGGACGCCGGAGCCGCAGCGACGATGTGCTCGTACCAGCTCTGGCGCGACACGTCGTCGTCCCTGCCCTCGACGTTCTCGGCGGTGACCCCGCCGAGCCCGTTCGCGGTGGCCGGGCAGAATCCGCAGACCTGGCCGCTCAACGAGTCCCATTTCTCGTGCGAACAGCCGCTGAGCCTGAACTACGTTCTGCGCGGTCTTTGGGGCTCGAAGGCTCTCGTGGGGTCGGACTACCCGGCAACGCACAGCACCTCGGGGCTCATGCAGGGAGAGGATCAGGAGATGCCGACTTCGAACGGCTTCTTCAGCGCCAATCCAACCCTTAGCGCCGGGCAGCAGACCGACCCGACCGGGAGCACATGCGCCGATACGGCCGGCAACGCCGAGCCGTGCAGCACGGCCGGAGCGGTCCACGTCGGAGGGATCCCGAACAACTTCCAGGGCTTCGGCGGTTCCGGCTGCCCCAATACCTATGGGTGCACCGCGGTTGATTCCGTGGTCGACGGCAACCTGCCGATCTCGGTGTTCAACCAGTCGCTCGCCCGCATCCTCTACGCGGAGCAGCGCTTCGGCATGCTCGGCTGCAACGACACCCCGGTCTCGCCGTCCTGCACGAACCCGGGTGGAGTCGGCTCCGATCGGAGCGGCACGGCGCTGCTTCCGACGGGCTCAACCGGCCAGCTCGGGACGACAACCGGGGACGCCGCAATCGTCGAGCGCATGGCCGAAGAAGGCGCCACTCTTCTCAAGAACGACGGGGATGTGCTGCCGATCACCGACGCGGATCTAGCAGGTGGCATTTTCGTCACCGGCTCGAGCGCAAACCACACCATCGCTGACCCGACGAGCGAAGCCTCGACCGGCTTCATCGGTCGCGATGCCATCAACCCGCTCCAGCAACTGAAGGGCTTCAGCGGCAATCCCGACGCGTTCACGTTCGTCGCGGCGAACGATCCCGACGGGATAACCGTTCCGACTTCGGCCCTGTCGACGACCGCCAGCTCGGCCGGCCTCGGCGGACTGAGCCTGTCAGTCGACGGCGGAGTAGCGACGAAGGACACGACGGCGATCGACCATGAGGCAGTCAACGGCAACCAGCTCGCCGCCGGCCATACCTATACCTGGAGCGGTTTCCTTTACGTTCCCACCGCGGATACGTACACCTTCGCTCTCCAGCAGAGCCCGACCCTTCCGACGACTCTCAACTGTCCGCAGACAGGCGAGTTCAACACCCCGCCCTCGGATCCAAAGCTTACGACGTGCAGCGCGTTCACGGCCGGAAATGCGTCACAGACGGATACGCCGCCGGATGCGGTCTCCTTCTCGCTCGACGGCACCCAGTTGAACCTGAATGCGACGACAGCGAACGTTTACGGCGCCACCGTCCCGAGCAACCCGACGACCGCAGGCTCGCTCGACCAGGGAATGATCAGCCGCACCTGCGCGACGGGGACAGCGGCGCTCGAGCCGGGCACGACCAACTGCGGCACCGCCCAGTCGCAACTGACGGCCGGCTTCCACGCGATCAGCATCACAGTCAACAACGCCACGAACTGCCTCTCGACGCCGCCCGCGGCCGCTGCCGGAGGTAACCCGGCCGTAGCCGCCGTTCCGGCGGCGTGTGCCCCGGCGAGCTTCCGTCTCGCCTACAATCGCACCAACGGTGATATCTCGGACGCAGCAGCCGCTGCTGCCGGAAAGAAGCTCGCACTCGTGTTCGTCAACGACGGCACGGGCGCAACGTCGAGCACGCCGAACCCCGATCTCGCAGGGACGACCATCTCGGCGCCGATCCAACTCTCCGACGCAAGCACCAACCTGATCGATGCGGTTGCGGCCGCAAACCCGAACACGGTCGTCGTCCTCAACACGGCCAATCCGGTACTCGTCCCGTGGCTTCCGAACGTCAAGGGCGTGCTCGAATCATGGTTTGCGGGGCAGGAAGGCGGTACCGCCATGGCCCGCGTGCTGCTCGGCCTTGCCGACCCGAGCGGCCACACGGCACTCACCTGGCCGGCGAATGCGACCGACACCATCTGGGGCTACAACGAGACGACTCCGCTCTATCCCGGAGACACCACGGGCAGGCATCCGGAACGGCTGAACGGCAACGGCGGCTGTACGGGCGCCGGCTGTCCTGCCGCGACCCAGACGACGGAGAGCGAGGGCATTTTCACCGGTTACCGCTTCTTCGACAAGGAGGGGATCACGCCCCAGTTCCCGTTCGGTTTCGGGCTGTCGTACTCGACGTTCGGATTCTCCGGCCTGGACGCGACACCCGCGGCCGACGGCGGCGTCGATGTGTCCTTCACCGTCAAGAACACCGGGAGCGTCGCCGGGGCGGACGCCGCACAGGTCTACGTGGGACCGCCCGCCGACGCTCCTACCGGAATCCAGTTCGCCGTCAGGTCGCTCGCACAGTTCGACCGCGTATCCCTCGCCCCGGGCGACTCGCAGACGGTGACGCTCCATTTGTCGCCGCGACAGCTCTCCTACTGGTCGGACGCGGCACAGCAGTGGGTGCTCGATCCGAATGGGCGGAAAATCTGGGTCGGCGATGCCGACGCGCCGGCAAGGTTGCCGCTGTCGACGACGCTCAGGAGCGCCGGCAATAACCTGACGTGCTCGAACGAGGAATTCAACGCCACGACGATCAAGGGCAATCTCACTGTCCCCCAGGGAGCCTGGTGCGACCTCGTCGACGTGACCGTGAAAGGCAACCTCACGTTGCAGCAGACCGCGGGCATCAGGCTCCAGAGCGTCACCATCAACGGCAACCTGCAGGCGGAGAGCTCCGCCGCGGCCACCGACCCGCTGAGCGCGAACGCCGACGTCATCTGCAACACGACGATCACCGGAAACGCCGAAATCCACAACACAGCTCCCGGCGTTCCCTGGAACATCGGCGGCTGCGGCGCGAACACCATCCGCGGCAACTTCCTGTTCCACAACAACCCCGCGAACGGCAACACGATCAGCAACAACAGCGTTCAAGGGAGTCTCCAATGCCAGCAGAACGGCACGGTGACGGGCAGTGGCAACACCGCCAAGGGCAAGCTCCAGTGCCCGGGAGTCAGCTAACCAGGAACAAGAGCGGGGGGTGGATCGGCGACTGACGATCCGATCCACCCTCCGCTAATTTCGAGCTCCGACACCGACCCACTGGGTTCGTACGCGCTGCCACCATGCCTGAGGCCACGACCGCGGGTGTGACGTCATGCGACCCGGGTTCCTTGTCTTGCGGTCATCCAGGAACAATCTGGTCAGTTGCTGAGCTTCACCGGTAAAAGAGCACGCAGCCTTCATGTACGCGCTCGCCGCCGAGGGCATCATCCTGCCGGGCGGCCCGCTTGCCCGACGCGAGCGAGGGCGCGTAGTGTCCTACTGATCGTCGACGCAGACAGCGAAGGATCTGTGCACCGCCGTCTCGCGGACGACCCTCGGGTAGGTCTAGCGGGGATCGGGCGAGTCTCGGTTCAGGAGAAAGGACAGAGTCATGGAATATCGGCAACTTGGACGCTCGGGCCTGCGTGTCTCCGCACTGACGATGGGGACGATGACGTTCGGGGGCGTGGGGCCGTTCGCGGCTATCGGCGACACCGATGTTGCCGGCGCCCGCCGGCAGATCGACCGCTGCCTCGCCGCAGGCGTCAATCTCATCGACACGGCCGACATCTACTCGTTCGGCCTGTCCGAGGAGATCGTGGGCGAGGCGCTCGAGGGTCGTCGCGACAAGGTACTCATCGCCACCAAGGCACGCATGCGTATGGGCGATGGCCCCAACGACGCCGGGCTCTCCCGCCACCACCTGATCGAGGCGTGCGAGGCCAGCCTACGGCGGCTCCGCACCGACCATATCGACCTCTACCAGGTGCACGAGTGGGACGGGCAGACACCGCTCGAGGAGACGCTCGAGGCACTCGACGGGCTCGTCCGTGCCGGCAAGGTCCGCTATGTCGGCTGCTCGAACTACACCGGCTGGCAGCTCGTGAAGGCCCTCGGCCTGAGCGACCGCCACGGCTACCAGCGCTTCGCGAGCGAGCAGATCTACTACTCCCTGCAGGCGCGCGAGGCCGAGTACGAGCTCGTGCCCGCCGCGATCGACCAGGGCCTCGGCATCCTCGTCTGGAGCCCCCTCGCCGGCGGGCTGCTCTCGGGCAAGTTCCGCCGCGACCGGCAGGGCCCGGAAGGATCACGCCAGGTCGGCGACTGGGACGAGCCACCCGTCCGCGACCCCGAAGCACTCTACGACACCGTCGACGCGCTCCTGAAGATCGGCGAGGCTCACGGTGTCTCCGCAGCTCAAGTCGCGATCGCATGGCTCCTCGGGCGGCCGGCCGTGACGTCGGTGATCGTCGGCGCGCGCACAGACGACCAACTGGCCGACAACCTCGCCGCCGCCGACCTGCAGCTCGGTGCCGAGGAGCGCGCCCGGCTCGACGCAATCAGCCCTCCCCCGCTCCTTTATCCGTACTGGCATCAGGCAAGGGGTGCTTCCGACCGCCTCAGCGCAGCCGACCTCTCACTCCTCGAGCCGCACGTCGGCTCGAGCGGGTGACCAATCCGCGCGACAACGACGCCGCTCATGCGATGACGATAACGGCGTCATCAGCTCAGCCCTTTCAGAACGACGAGCCCGGTTCGCTCTCAGCCTGCCCGACGTCTCTGGTTCAGGCCTTGAACTGTTCCTGTCGTTCGGGGCTGGCCTCAGCGAGGGCGCGTGTGACGCCTGCGGCGTCGAGATCGGCTCCGTAAACAGGTGTGCCGGGCTGCTGGCGCCAGGACTCGTCGATTGACCCGGCATCGACCGGATCGAAGCCGAGCTCATCGATCAGCTCCATCACGACCCGCTTGGCCGTGGGGTCGTCACCGGCGACCGGCAACGCGATCCGCCCGGACGTGCCCGCGGGTTCTCCCCGTTCGAGCAGATGCAGCGCATAGATCGTGTTGAACGCCTTCACCACCGGGCGACCGAGCTGCTCACTCACCCAGCGACTCTCCGTCATTCCACTCTCGATCGCATCGATCCGAGCGTCACGCGCCGGGTAGTAGTTGCCGGTATCGACGATCGGCGCTCCAGAGACCGCCTCGCCAAGGATCCCTGCGGGCAATAGCGGTATCGCTCGCTCGGGCACCGTGACGATCACGAGGTCTGCTCCGTCGGCGGCCTCAGCGACCGAAACGGCGCTCGCCCCGGTCTCGCGCGCCAGGTCGGCCAGCGTCTCCGGGCCGCGCGAGTTGGCGACAGCGACCTCGTAACCGAGCGACGCGAGCCGTCGCGTCAACGCTCCACCGATGTTCCCTGCACCGATAACTCCGATCCTCACCGCTACCCCCTTGGTCGGTCTTGATGCTCACGCGACATAGCCGCGCCGTCCCCAAACTAGTTGCGGGGGCGCCTAAGGAACAAGGTCGAGGACCGCGATTCAGGGCGAAGTCGGCCGGCGATCACCGTACGCGCCCCCGAGCCTTCCGGCACGCCGACATGCGAATAGAACGCGGGGCCGAAATGCGCGGTCAAATCCCGGAACACGCGGACTCGAATCTGGCGGCTTGAGCGCCTGCGCACGGGCCACGACGTTGGTCGTGTGGACGACGCGACGCTGGCGAAGCCTGCCTCGGCTGACGGCGTTTGCGCGATTCGAGCTTCTCTTTACGCGTCGCCGGCGGCGACACCGAGTTGTTGGCGGATCGCGGCCAGTCGTGGCGGTCCGGTGAGAGTGTTGAGCAAAGCGTGGGCGCGTCTCCGGTTTCCTTGGATCGAGAGGTTGCCGGCTTGTTCGATTTCGGTGGCGCGAGCGCCGAGGATCAGTGCCCTCATTCCGGGGCGGTTCAGCTCGATGGTGGTGTCCGGCTCGCTGTCTGGGGCGGCGTGGATCTGCCCGGCGTCGACCTCGACCCGGACGGTTTCCTCTCCTA
The DNA here is from genome assembly GCA_963743675.1 of uncultured Actinomycetota bacterium. Classification (GTDB taxonomy): domain Bacteria; phylum Actinomycetota; class Thermoleophilia; order Gaiellales; family Gaiellaceae; genus PALSA-600. Next base: position 474,498 of record CAVURE010000015.1, on the reverse strand, counting down.
CGCGAACCTCGTACTCGCCGTTTGCCTGGCGCGGATACGGCGCGCCGCCGAGGAGAAGCGAGGTGAGCGGGACTCGCGTCGGGATCTCGGCCGGGTCGGCGGGAAGCCTGAGCCGGTCGGCTCCCCACTGGCCGAGCTCGCGGAGAACCGGGCCGAGCGCTTGACCGGATTCGGTTAGTTCGTACCGCTGGGCGCGCCCTTCCCCGACCTGTCTCACGACGCCCTGCTCCTGGAGGGTCCGTAGCCGCGCCGCGAGGATGTCGGTTGGGATGCCGCCGAGGCCTTTGAGCAGCTCGGAGTAGCGGCGCGGGCCGAGGAACAGGTCGCGGACGATCAGGAGCGCCCAGCGCTCGCCGATGACGTTGAGCGCTGCCCCCACGGGACAGAAGGTCTGGTATCCGACCGGAGCAGCCATGCCTCTCAGTGTACCGGACTTGACTTGGATAGTCCAAGCCTGCTATTACTTGGATCTTCCAAGTTAAGGGAGGAAGAGATGTTCGACGTGTTCGCGTCATTCGTGTATCGGAACCGGCGCCGGGTGCTGATCGTCGCCCTGCTCGGGATCGCCGTAGCCGGCGTCTTCGGCCTCGGCGTCGCGAAGCGGCTGAGCCCGTATGGGGACACCGACCCTTCGACCCAGTCGGTCCAGGCGACGAATCGCTACCAGGCCGCAAGCGGACGGCAGATCGACCCCGGCGTCGTCGCCCTCGTGACAGTCGGCGAGGTTCACAGCGCGACCGCCGAGCGCCGCGTACGGGAGGTCGAAGCGGAGCTTCGCTCGAGTCGCGACGTCGCGACCGTTTCGAGCTACTACGACGGCCACGACTCAGAGATGGTCGCCCGCGACGGACACGCGACCTATGTCGTCGCCTACTTCCAGCCGAAGTCGGACCTGAGAATCCAGGACGACGCGACGCGCCTCGAGAGCGAGTTCGCCCGCCAGCGTGACGTCGAGCTCGGCGGCGGCGCGATCGCCGACGCGCAGGTCAACACGCAGGTCGGCAACGACCTCGCACGGGCCGAACTGTTCGCGTTCCCGATCATCTTCCTGCTCTCGCTGCTGTTCTTCCGCTCGCTGGTCGCCTCGCTGCTGCCTCCCTTCCTCGGCGGCCTCGCGATCCTCCTCACCTTCTTCGCGCTACGCGTCGTCTCGAACTTCACCGATCTGTCGGTGTTCGCACAGAGCATCGTCACCGGACTCGGTCTTGGCCTCGCGATCGACTACAGCCTGTTCATGGTCTCCCGCTACCGCGAGGAGGCCGCTCGGACAGGCTTCGGTGTCGACGCCCTTCGCCGGACGGTCGCCACGTCGGGCCGGACGATCGCGTTCAGCTCGGTGACGGTCGCGGCCGCGCTCGCCTCGCTGACCGTCTTCCCGCAGAACTTCCTCTTCTCGATGGGCCTCGCCGGCGCGCTCGTCGCGCTCGCCGCCGCGACGCTTGCGCTGGTGGTGTTGCCGGCGCTGCTCGCGCTGCTCGGGCCACGCGTCAACGCCCTCGCGCCCAGGTGGCTCCAGCGCGCAGCCGACCGGGACGCGCGAGCCGAAGAGTCGGGCTTCTGGTATCGGCTGTCACGGTTCGTGATCGCGCGCCCAGGCACGATCGCACTGCTCACCGCGGTCGGGCTGATTGCGCTCGGGCTCCCGTTCGCGTCGATCAAGTTCCTGCCCGCCAACGCGAGTGAGCTTCCAACCGGCGCGAGTGCCTATCGGGTCGACGCGGCACTGCGCGGCGACTTCCCGCCCGGCCGCACCTCGCCCCTCGAAGTCGTGATCGGAGCCCCGGCCCGCTCGCGCCAGGCGACCGCCCTCGCCGCGCGGATCCGCGCACTGCCCGACGTGTCCGCGGTCGCGCCTGCTCAGCGGGCCGGACGCCGGCTCTCGCTCATCGACGTGGCGCCGTCGACGCCGACCTACAGCGCAGCCAGCCGACAGCTCGTCCATGACCTCCGCTCTCTCCAAACGCCGTTCTACCTCGGCGTCGCTGGCAACACCGCCGGCTACGTCGACCTCGAACACAGCCTCCGCACGCACCTCCCCCTCGTGCTCGCGCTCGTCATCGCCTCAACCCTGGCCGTCCTCTTCCTGATGACCGGCTCGCTCGTGCTCGGAGTGAAGGCAGTCCTCATGAACGCGCTCAGCCTCAGCGCCGTATTCGGAATCCTCGTCCTGATCTTCCAGCACGGCCACCTGCAAGGCCTGCTCTCCTACCGGAGCACCGGCGCCCTCGACGCGACCCAGCCGATCCTGCTCTTCGCGATCGCCTTCGGGCTCGCAACCGACTACGGCGTCTTCCTGATCTCGCGAATCAAAGAAGCGCACGACAGCGGTATGCCCGACAACCGAGCCATCGCGATCGGACTCGAGCGCACCGGACGAATCGTGACCGCAGCCGCACTCCTCTTCTCCGTCGCGATCGGCGCGTTCGTGACCTCACAGCTCGTCTTCATCAAGGAACTCGGCCTCGGCATCGCGCTCGCAGTCCTCATCGACGCATTCGTGATCCGCACCCTGCTCGTGCCCTCGCTAATGGCGCTGCTCGGCAAGTGGAACTGGTGGGCACCACGCCCCCTCAGAAGACTCTACGAGCGCTCCTCGGACCTCGCGCCCGAGCCCGCCCTGGGGACGACGAAATGAGCGTCATCGAGCGCGCCGTGCCCGAAAGGACGCGTCATGTCCAGGGGCTTCATGAGAGTTGAGTCCACGCCGTGATCAGCTCTGATCCCCGGAGCTCGACAGCGCGTCAGTCAGCTCCCGGCGCGAGTGGATCCCGAGCTTCATGAACGCGTTGCGCAGATGCCACTCCACCGTCCGGGGGCTGAGGAAGAGCTGAGTACCGATGTCCGGATTCGATAGGCCCTCGCGGGCCAGACGCGCGATCTGCCGCTCCTGCGCCGTGAGAACGTCGCGCGTCGCGACGGTCCGCTTGCGCACTTTCTCCCCCGTCGCAAGCAGCTCACCCCTGGCCCGCTCGCCGAATGCGTCCATCCCGATCGACGCGAACTGCTCGTAGGCGGCACGAAGTTGGGCACGTGCGTCGACCCGGCGGTTCTCGCGGCGCAACCACTCTCCATAGAGCAGGCGAGCGCGCGCGAGTTCGGGACGCCTCCGGGTCCTGGCAAGTCTCTCGATCGCCTCGCGATACAGGCGCTCGGCACTCTCACCCTCGCTCAAGAGCGCCCGGCAGCGCGCCTGCATTCCCTGGCCCCAGTCAGTGTTCGAAGGCGCAGTGGCCGCCATCACGCGCTCGAGCGCACCGGCTGCGACCTCAGGCCTCCCCATGCGAACCGCTGCTTCGATCAGCTCAGTTAGCGCCCAGGGTGTGACGTGGAGCTGCGGTGTCTCCTCGGCCGCTCGTTGGGCCGAGCCGAGTGCCCGGTCGTAGCGGCCAAGCCCATTGAAAAGAATTGCGCTCGCCCATTCGGCCCACTGGACGCTGAGCCCCTGACCGCTTGTTCCGGCGTCCCGGATCGTGGACTCGATCAATCGCGACGCGTCCCTTTGGCCTCGGAGCGCCGCGAGCAACAGCTGGGCATACGGTGCAATGTGGGTCCCAGTTGCCGTTGTGATCGCTTCGGTCTCGGCGATCGCGAGGGCAGCATCGCCGAAGTCGCCGCACCAGGCGCAGAAGATCGCCCAGTCGGCCAAATCGATCGGCAGTCGGGCCAGCGCGCCGGCGTCGCGGGCCTCCTTGACATGCCGCGCGCTGATGGCATGCCAGCCGTCCTCATCCCAGAGGATGTTGGGCGGGATCGTCGTCATCCATCCCCAGCGGAAGTTCTCCTGGCTCGGCGACGCCTCGTCCGATGCCTCGTCTGCAAACGCGGCCGTTGCCCGCCTCAGCAGTGGCGCGGCCGCCGCAAGTCCCTCCGTGACGAAGGTGGCGAGGCCATCGAGCAGCAGATCGGACGGACGGAGCGGGCGGGTCGGCTGCGGAGCCGATGTGGCGGCACGGGAGACCTCGAGCAGGCTGCCGGCTGTGGCTGAGCGACCGGCGAACAACGCAGCGCCCCAAGCGTCGAGGTAGGTCTCGCGAGCGAGCTCGAGGTCGAGCTGCTCAAGGCGCTGGGCAGCTGTCAAGAGCAGTGGCGGCGCAGCGTTCCCGAGACTCGATGCGAACGCGATCTGGCCCCTGAGTAACTCCACCTGCGCCATCTGCAGCTCGTCCGGCGTCGAGGCCTCGGCGAGCGCCAGTAGCTCCAGCGCGCCGTCATAGACGCCCGCATGCAGGCTCGCTTGGGCAGCGGCAAGCGCTCGCCGCACCCGCTCCTCGGGATCACCCGACAGGACGACGGAGCGATGCAGGAACGCCGCTGCCGCGGCCAGTCCGCCGCGCCCCTGCGCGCGGCTGGCGGACTGCTCGAGCGCGGCGGCTATCGGCTCGTCGGGCCCCGCTGCGGCTGTGGCCAGGTGCCACGCGCGACGGTCGGGGTCAACGCTACGGTCGGTCGCCGCCGCCAGGGCAAGATGGACCTCCCGCCTTTGCTCTCTGGTCGCTGTTCCGTATACGGCGGAGCGCACCAGCGGATGACGGAAGGTAACGCGCTCACTCAAGGCCAGGAGGCCGTCAGTTTCCGCATCAACCACCGAGACCGCGATCCCGAGTTGCTCAGACGCGCGCAGCAGGAGCAGTGGATCACCGACGGGCTCGGCCGCCGCAAGTAACAACAAACGCCGCGCATCATCGGAGACCGCGCTGACACGCCGTACGAAGCTCTCCCGGATCGGTCCCGACGTTGCCTGCGCCTCTGGCAGCCCGAAGCCTCCAGCCAGCTGCGTCGCCGTCAATCCGCGTGGCAACTCGAGCAACGCCAACGGATTCCCACGCACCTCCGCGATGATCCGGTCAAGGACCCTCTCGTCCAGCTTGAACCGCAGCGTCGAGCGCAGCAGTGCGCGGGCATCACCGTTGCGCAAGCCGCGCACATCCAGCCCGTCCAGGTGCTGGAGCTCCAAGCTCGGCTCACGCGCGGCGAAAACGATTCCGATCCGCTCAGCGAGCAGACGACGGGCGACAAAGGCCAGCGTCAACGCCGAACCCCGATCCAACCACTGTGCATCATCGACGACACACAGCAGCGGACGCTGCTCCGCCTCTGCCGCGAACAAACTCAGAACCGCCAGCCCGACGAGAAATCGGTCCGGGGCGGCCCCGTCCCTCAGCCCGAACACGATCTCCAGCGCGCGACGCTGCGGGGCCGGCAACTCCCCGATGCGATGGAGCAACGGTGCGCATAACTGGTGCAAGCCGGCGAACGCGAGCTCCACATCCGACTCCACCCCCAACGCCCGCACGACCGTCAGATCTGCAGCCAGCGCCACGAGATACTCCAACAGCGCGGTCTTTCCAATCCCAGCCTCGCCCTGTAGCACCACCGATCGGCTCTCGCCGCGGCGGACCGCCGAGACCAGGTCACTCAGGAACGCGCACTCACTCGTCCGCCCGCGCAAACCACCGGGCGGGCCCGCGTCATGCCGACCGCTCTCCATCAGCCGCAACCGATCGCCGAGGGCGCGAGCACGACGCTCTCTTCAGTCAGGCACAAGATGAAGGTCGGCCCGACACCGAGGTCGGTCGGCGGCGGCACTGTCCCATTTTCAGCAGTTGCTCGATGCGTCTGGCCCGGCGCGACTACCGCCGGCGCCGCGTTCGCTGCCAACTCGGCGCGCACCACGCCGCCGGCGGAGACGTAGGTCTGCCAAATCCGGCGCACACCGTAACTCGTTTCCGATCCAGTCCTCGGGCCGGAGCCGGGTGCGACCGGGCCGACGCCGATGGTGGCGATCGTTCGACCACTAAGCATCGCTGTCTCGGATGTGTCCATGCTCGCCCGGTCGGCTCGAGTCATGTCTCCCCCCAGGCGAGATACGCCTCGCGGAGCCGCATGATGTCTTTGGTGGATTTTTACACTCGGTACACCGTCGAGGACGCCTGCAAGGGCTGAACCTCGCGCGGCCTACCAGGCACACGGCAAGCCGCACTCGGGTCTGCCCATGCCCTCCGCACGCAACTCAACGAGGTTTCCAAACAATCCAAGGGAGCAAACCCCGTGTGTCTACGGGCGCCAAGGGCGACGATCGACGACAGCCTTCCTGAGGTCAGCAACCAAAGGAGGAGCAAGATGGCTACCGCGACGGAACGAGCAACGGGGACGGCAGTCCGGCCGTTCACATACACGTCCACAGACGCCGAGCTCGAGGCGCTGCGTGCCCGTATCACGGCAACCCGCTTCCCTGAGAAGGAGCCGGCCGAAGCTCGCATCGCGCATCCGCTTGGGAACACCGCCCCCGCGCAGGGCGTCGAGTTGGCGACGATGGAAGCGGTCGTGCGCTACTGGGGTAGCGAGTACGACCTTCGGCGGGTCGAGACGCGGCTGAACGCGCTGCCGCAGTTCGTCACCGAGATCGACGACCTCGACATTCACTTCATCCACGTCAAGTCCCGTCATGAGAACGCGTTGCCGATGATCCTCGTCCACGGCTGGCCCGGCTCGGTGGTGGAGATGCTCAGTGTCATCGGCCCGCTCACCGACCCGACGGCGCACGGCGGAGGCGCCGAGGACGCGTTCGACGTGGTGATCCCGTCGATTCCAGGCTACGGGTTCTCGGGCAAGCCGTCCGTGAGCGGCTGGGGGCCCGACCATGTCGCCAATGCCTGTGTGGAGCTCATGAAGCGTCTCGGCTACACCCGTTTCGTTGGACAGGGCGGAGACTGGGGCGCGGTCATCGTCGATCTGATGGGCGTGCAGGCGCCTCCGGAGCTGATTGCGATCCACTCGAACATGCCGGGCGTTCTCCCGCCCGAGATCGCGTCGAGCTTCGCTCCCCTCGTCGCCGCGCCACCCCCGGCCGGTCTCTCGGCCGAGGAGCAGCGCTGCTACGAGCAGGTCGGCTACATGTACACGAAGGGGATCGGCTACGCCGTCGAGATGCTCCTGCATCCGCAGACGCTGTACGGGATCGCCGACTCGCCTGCCGGGCTCGCCGCCTGGATTCTCGACCACGACGCCCAGAGCTACCTCGACATCACGAGCGCCTTCGTCGACGGACAGCCCGTCGGCAACTTGACCCGAGATGAGGTGCTCGACAACATCATGCTCGCGTGGCTGACGAACACCGGGGTCTCCTCGGCGCGTCTGTACCACGAGAACGCCTTCGGCTTCTTCGACGCCAAGGGCGTGTCCGTTCCGGCCGCGGTGACCGTGTTTCCGAAGGAGCTCTATCAGGCTCCTCGGAGCTGGGCCGAGCGCGCGTATCCCGACCTGATCTACTACAACGAGGTCGATCGGGGCGGGCACTTCGCAGCCTGGCAGGAGCCGCAACTGTTCTCCGAAGAGGTCCGCGCGGCGTTCCGGTCGCTGCGGTAGACAAGCATGTTCGGGCATCCGCACATGCCCGCACTCGACGGGGCGGCCGAGTGGCTCAACTCAGAGCCACTCGGCCCCGCCGAGCTTCGCGGCCACACCGTTCTCGTCAACTTCTGGACGCTGACCTGCATCAATTGGCTCCGGCAGGAGCCATACGTCCGTGCCTGGTCGCAGGCCTACCGAAACAACGGGTTGATCGTGATCGGAGTCCATACTCCTGAGTTCGCGTTCGAGCATGAAATCGACCGCATCCGCACGGCGATCAGGGCACGAGCGATCGACTACCCGGTTGCCGTCGACAACGACTACGAGATCTGGAACGCGTTCCACAACAATTACTGGCCGGCGCTCTACTTCGTCGACAGCGACGGCATCATCCGCGGCCACCACTTCGGCGAGGGAGGCTACGCCGAGTCGGAAAAAGGATCCAAACGCTCCTCGGCATCGATCGAGAGCCCGTCCCGGTGGAAGGCGTCGGAGTGGAGGCCGAGGCGGATTGGCGCAACCTGCGCTCGCTCGAGACCTACCTCGGCTATGGGCGTGGCAACAACTCTTCTTCGCCCCACCACGCGTTCGACCAGCGCCGCGCCTTCAGGCTGCCGGAACGGCTCGAGCTCGACCACTGGGCTCTCGCCGGGGAGTGGACGGTAAGGCGAGACGGCGTCGTTCTCGACGACCCCTCGGGGAGCATCACCTTCCGTTTCCATGCGCGCGACGCTCATATCGTGCTCTCACCTGGAGCGCACGAACCGATTCCGTTCCGCGTACTCCTTGACGGCGAAGCTCCCGGCCCCTCACACGGCGTCGACGTCGATGAGGAGGGGAATGGCCTGCTCAGGGAGGGCCGCATGTACCAACTCCTGCGGCAGCGCGACGGCGTCCACGAGCGAACCCTCCAGATCACGTTCCTCGAGCCAGGCGCCGAGGCATACGTGTTCACGTTCGGATAGACGGCGATGGGCCCTACCTTTCACTCGTCATCAAACGGATTCCCGTTGCCTGCGAAGCCGACCGGCCGGGCCCGAACAGATGATGAGGTTGGCCACGAGGTTCGGCGCACGGCGAGTGCAGAGATCTCGCTCCATTGCGACACCACACGAAGACCGACCGCCGCCTTCTCCAACGCGACCAGAAGGGAGACATGAGCGCCCCCGAAGCACACGAGCATGTGCCATTCATCGACTACGAGAACCTGCCCGCCCCGACGGAAGGCATTGTCGTCACCCAGTTCATCACCGTACGAAACATTGCTCGGTCTCGGGCGTTCTACTCCGAGGTCCTCGGCGGCCAGGTGGTGCTGGAGGAGAACCCGTGCATCGTCAAGCTCGCCAACTCGTGGATACTGATGAACCCGGGTGGTCCTCCCACCCCCGACAAGCCCGACATCTCGGTCGTGAACTATGAGCCCGGGAACACGGTCTCGAGCTTCATGAACCTGCGCGTCGCCGACATCCAGGCGTGTTATGACGACTGGAGCTCGAAGGGCGCCGAGTTCGTGACACCGCCGATTGATCGCGGTGCTGAGATCCGCTGCTACATGCGAGACCCCGACGGCTACATGATCGAGGTTGGCCAGGCCACCGGAGTGCTCCACGGGGAGCTCGCCAAGAAGCGGCCTGAAGACTTGCCCGGTTAGGGACGACGTGATGGGCGAGGCGTGCCAAGGGCACATGGCATCGGCCCGAGAACGGAGCAACTCACCAACGAACGGAGGACCGAGATGGACATCGAATCCTTGGCAGACCTCTTGCACGAAACGGAGGAACATCACGGCGCCTACGAAGCAGCCGCCCCACCGCACAACTGGTGGGACTGGTACGCCGCCTACATGGACGCGCGCCAACACGGCAGCACGCCCGAACAAGCGTCTGCGGCCGCCGCCCTCTACATGACGGAGGTCAAGAAGGTGGTGGTCCCCGCCCCCTGAGCCTCGATGAGGCTGTCGTCTGTTCAGCAAACGGACGACGCTACGCGGGTACGGTCGGGATGCCCACGGATCGCATGTCTCGTGATGAGGGCGGGAACGGTGCGTCCTCAGGCGTCGGGTTCATCAGTACGACCGTGGTGACCACCCGCGCCAGACAAGACGACAGCACCCGGAGCGAGGGCTGGAACGAGCCCTCCATTCGCGTCATTCCGTCACTAGGAATGACCCAAACGTGTCCTGTACGGCCCGGCCGCCCGCTCCTACTGTGAGTACTACGAAATAAAGACACGATTTCGACACCCTTTTACTCGCACGGAGCGTCCACTCCATCCGAATCAACGAACGAAGGGAAGGAACGATGAACTCACGCACCACCCTCGCCACGGCTGCAGCCGCTGGCGACGTCGCGCTCAAGACGGAGCAAATGTGCGAGATGTGTGAGCCGAAGAACGACCTGATCGTTGAGCTTCAGCACCTGATCCGCGAGCTCCGTCACGACCTCGTCGCCGCTCAGATCGAGGCAGAGCTGAGTAAGGGAAACGAGCTGTTCGCCTTCAAGAAGGCGGCCTAGCCCGGTCCGAGCCGCTCGTGCCGGGAAAGGCGGTTCGTCGCGCGGAGCGCGGAACCGGCGGGGTGCCGAGGCCCACTCCGAAGCCCGAAGGCAGCGCGGAAGAGACGACATGACCATCGACCCAGTGGCTGCCGCTGTCCACCGCAAGCGAGCCGACGAGCATTGGCGCAAGGTCGAGCAGTTCCGCAGGTTGGGGATGGCGCGCGCCGAAGCCAGCGCCAGGGAAGCCGCCTGGCGGGAGGACGATCTGGCCTACATGCTCGAGACCGGCAAGGAGCCGCCGCACCGGGCGGCTTCTCGCCAGGTTGAATCGTGACCTAGCGCCACGCCGGGCCGCCGCTAACTGCCGTCGGCGAGCACGTCGGCCACCGGGAGGGTGGGCACGCTCCAATCGTCCGGGACCGCGATCTTCACGCGGGTGAGGGCCTGCTCTCTCACTGGGCGAAGCAGGCAGCTGTCAGAACGGGGTTCCATTCCCGCCGTCGCTAGCTTCGGCGCCCGAGGGTGCTGAGGTCGATCCGGCATCTGCGGCGGCCTCGTTCAGTGTCTTGCCCGGCCGATGGCCGAGAGGATCGCGGCGATGGCGGCGTGGTGCCTCGGTGTTGTGCTCGGACCCGGGAGGCGCCGCGGGGGCGCGTCGTCGGGCGGGTTACGACGACGAGGGGCAGCGGCCGGCACGGAGCGATCGCGCCCTGCGGACACCGCCACGCGGGGAGCAGTCGGGGCGCGCTCCCGGCGTGCCCCGACTGCGAGAGTTCGGCCGTAAGGCGAACTACTGGCTGACAGGTTGGAACGCGTGCTGGAGGTCGTAGTCGGCGACCTTGGAGCCCAGCGTGTTGCCGGCCACGACGGAGAAGCGGTAGTGCAGACCCGCCCAGACGCGCGCGTTTCCGGCCTCCGTCACCATATCGTCGCCGGTTGCGAAGTGGTGCACGACGTTGAGGTTGCCGGTGGGGCCGTTGGGGTCGAAGCCGTGGACGTCGATATTGATCTGCGTGGTGCCGAGGAAGGCGGTCAGCACTGCGGATTCCGCGGCCGCTAGCGTCCCATGCGCGGACGGGTACTCGGGATGGTTCGGCGTCACAAGCAGGGGCCGCCAGCCCGGTTGTTCGACGGTCGCCGGATTGCCGTCGTCAGGCCCTGGGACCGGCCCGTAGCCATCCGGGCTCACCGACGTGGGGTCGATCGCGGTCACGGGCCGCCAGAACAGGTAGTGGTACTTGGCGTTCATGAAGGCGATCCCGGCGTCGGCGCCGATGACGTTGACCATTGCGGCAAGACGCGCGGTCTTCACGAGGCTGAGCCCTTGCCTGTCTGCGAGGTCCCGCGCGACCTCGTTGTATTGTCGGATCACGTTTGCCGACCAGAACTGCGCGATATTCGTCTGATCGGGCGTCCGAAGGGTGCTGTTCGCGCCACCGTATGCCTCGACCTCGTCGTAGGCGGCGACCCACTGCGGGCTGGAGAGCGCCGGGGGTGGGGGCGGCAGGAACTGGGATGGGCTCTGGAGGATGAACGGATGAACATTGCCGACCCACGGCGTCTGCGGCGACTGATACGGCGGCGTTAGCCGCCACACGCCCGGTCCGGGTGGACGGGTTGGGAAGCTCGAGGTGATCGCGATCGGCATCGTCAGGCCGTCGACGCTCCGGGCCCGGATCACCTGGTTGGCTGCGACAAGACCGATCTGTTGTCCCGACGCCTTCGCCGGTCCGTTTGGAATCGCCGCCAGCGCCTCCGCGTACGATGCATCGAGACTGGCGTACGACCCTGGAAAGTAGTGCCTCAGTACCCGGTAGGCGGCCTCGACGACCGCGGCGTCGGGCGACGCCCGCTTCCAGACCCGAAATGCCGGCTCGAGCGGCTGATAGCCGCCCTCGAGCGGGACGACCGCGTCGTAGACGGCGGTCGACTCGTAGGCCATGTAGAGCAGGCCTTCGGACTGGAATGCACCCGAGCCGACGACCGTGTCCTCGGCGATCTTGTTCCACTGCTCCACCGTGTTCCCGGCCGGCAGTGTGGCCGTAGCTGCACGCGTCGAGCCCGCCCCCGCGACCGCGAGTACGACCGCGATCAGCGCCACAACTGCGGGCAGGACGACGTGGCGAGACTGCACCACTAGTAGCTTGCTCATGTCTCCTCCTCATCGATTCGTGTGTTCCGGGGAGGAGTCGCAGGCGGAGTCTCGACCCGCCTCGCGCGGGTCACGAGCTGCCGGGCCTGGTCGAGCGACAGCACCATGCCGTGCGCCTCCGACGCGTGACGCTGTACCGTCACGATCAGCTCTTCCTCGCCGGTACCACAGGCGACGAATCCACACTCGCAGGAGAGCACGCTGTCCACGATTCCTCGCCCGCGACGGTACGGAGGCGTGGCTAAGGCGCGGCAAGATTTCAGCTAAGCCGCTGCTGGCGAGCGCCCTCGCGAGGAGGCAGAATCTGTGCCACCATGGCCGCCGGGCTCCAGCCGAAGGTATTCCTCGCAGGCCGCGTGGAGATCCAGGCCGGCGGCCACCGGCTCGGAGAGGAGCGGTTCCCGGGGCGGCAGGGCCGACTGCTCTTCGCCTACCTCGTCGCGGAGCGGGGACGGCCGGTTCCGCGGGACGAGCTCGCGGAAGCCGTCTGGGGGAACACGAAGCCGGCCGCGTGGGAAAAGGGGCTCACCGTGGTCCTGAGCAAGCTCCGCCGGCTGCTCGCCGAGGCCACGCTGGGTGGTCCAAGCGTCCTCACATCCGCCTTCGGCTGCTACCGGCTGCAACTCCCGCCCGACTGCTGGGTCGACCTGCTCGTTGCCGCGAGTGCCGCCCACGATGCCGAGGCATCGCTTGCGAGGAACGAATGGGAGCAGGCGAAGCTCGAAGCCTCGCTCGCCGCTTCGATCCTGGAGCAACCCTTCTTGCCGGGGGAAGACGGGCCGTGGGTGGAGGAGAAGCGGCGCGAGTTCGCCGACCTTCGCTGCCGTGCCGTGAATGTCCTGGCCGACGCTTCCCTCCGGTCGGGCGATGCAGTCGAGGCAGCGACGTGGGCAGACCAGGCGATTGCCCTCGCGCCGTTCCGCGAGATGGGCTACCGCCGCCTGATGGAAGCCCATGCCGCCGGTGGCAACCGTGCGGAAGCACTGCAGGCGTATGAACGGTGCCGGCGACTCCTCGCCGACGAGCTCGGCGCTTACCCATCCCCGGAAACGGAGTCGATGTTCCGCGACCTACTCGTCGCTCCCACAGACGACAGCACGGCGGAGCCGCGGCTCGGCCCGAGATCCGGCCCGGATACCGGGAGCACAGTCGTCGCCGGAACTCGTGGGTCGCCGCCGCAGAGGCGCGCGGTTCGCTCGCGTCGCGTCGCAATTCTCGGGACCACCGCCCTTCTCGCCGCCGCCGCAGCTGCAAGCAGCGCCGTCCTCCTCCTCGGTGATCGTAATGCGGGTGCGGCGAGCCAAAACGACGTCGCCGCCATCGCGATCTCCGGCGATCGGCCCATTACGTACACGGCCGTCGGCACCACCCCAGACGCACTGGCGTTCGGGGCTGGCGGCGTCTGGACGCTGAACGCCGATGACCGGACGATCACGCACATCGACCCGTTGACACGGCGTGTCGTCCAGACGTTCGCCACCGGCAGCCTGCCGACGGACCTGACCGCCGGCGCGGGGGCCGTCTGGGTCGGGAGCTCAGCAGCCCAGCGAGCAGTCATCGAGACTGGGGCGCAGACGGCTGTCCTCTCGCGCATCGATGAAGACTCGACCGAGGTGACGAGCAGAGCCCGCCTTCCCGGATCATCCTCCGTGTACCTCGGGCGTGCGCCGGGCCTTCCCGGCGTCGCTGTCGGCGAAGATGCTGTCTGGGCCATCGATCCCGACGGCTCGATCGCACGGATCGATCCAGCGTCGGGCTCCGTCGTCGCGCATGTTCCCGCAGCAGGGGCGGCGACGATCGCGACAGGCGATGCCGGCGTGTGGTTCCTGACGAACTCCCCGGGCGGGCCGGCAGTGGAACGTGTCGACCCACGGACGAACCGCGTCACACAAGTGATCCGGATTCAGACCCCGGATCTCGTTGGCATCGCCGTCGGCGCAGGCTCCATCTGGGCGACAGATCCCACCAGCGGCGTGATCTGGCGAATCGACCCCGGTCCTCGCCCCGTCGAGCGGACGATCCCCGTCGGCTTCGGTGTGACCCAGATCGCCTTCGGAGCCGGGGACGTGTGGGCGGCCAACGTCGCGACGGGCACCGTGGCGCGCATCAACCCGCGGACGAATGAGGTCACACGGACGGAGCAGCTCGCGGGGACGCCGCAGGGGATTGCCGTCGGTTCCGGCTCGGTCTGGGTCAGCCTCGCTGGCGGGACGAGTACGCACTCGCCTGGCGTCGCCGGCTGCGCGCCGATCGCCTCCGGCGGCCGAAAGCCCGACGTGCTGATCGCCTCCGACCTCCCACTACAAGGTCCGTCGATAGCGCGGACCTTCGCTGCGGCGGTGCAATTCGTGCTCCGTTCGCACGGATTCCGGGCAGGCCCCTACGTCGTCGGATTCCAGTCGTGTGACGACTCGACGGCGCGCTCACAAGGCTCCGACTTCCTGAAGTGCGCGTCGAATGCACGCGACCTCAGCGTGGCTGCGAAGCTCGTGGCAGTCATCGGCCCGTACGACTCCTACTGCGCACGTGTGGAGATCCCGATCACGAACCGCGCCGTGGGTGGGCCGATCGCGTTCGTCAGCCCGTCCAACACGATGCCGAGTCTCACGCGGTTCGACCCGGAAGGACCGGCGCGTGAACCCGAGGTCCTCTACCCGACCGGGACCCGTAGCTATCTACGGCTCGCCTCCCCCGACGACCTTCAGGGAGCAGCGGACGCCGAGCTGGCGCGCCAGCTGGGGCTCAGGCGCCTCTTCGTCCTCTCGGATGGCGAGGAGTACGGGGATGCACTCACTCGCGGCTTTCGCGCCGCGGCGCTGCATCTGGGAATCGATCTGGCCGGGTCGGGCACCTGGGCCCCCGGAAGGCGGAGCGCCTTGGATGTGGTCGCAGCAGTGGCACGCGCGAGAGCGAACGGCATCCTCATCGCCGGCTTCGACGCGCGTGCAGCAGACCTCGTGCGCAGCCTCCGCCGGGCTTTCGGCTCGCGCCTGACGATTATCACGGGCGACGGATTCCTCCCGATCTCGGACACGGAGCGGAGGATCGGTCCCGCCGCCGAAGGAATGTACGTGAGCCTCTCGGGCATCCCGACGGCAAGCCTCACAGCCGCAGGGCGGCAACTCCTGGCCGCCTTCCAGGCGACCCAGCACGGGAGCACCATTCCCTCCGGCACCTACCTTCCCGAACTGCTCCAGGCGGCGGAGATAGTGGTCGACGCAATCGCCCGCTCCGACGGGACGCGAGGATCGGTCCTTCAGCAGCTCCGCCTGACCAGGCTGAATCGAGGCCTCTTCGGCGGCTTTCACTTCGATCGAAGCGGAGACATCACGCCTGCCCCGTTCACGATCGTTCGCATCACCGGTGGTCGCGGCGACGCCAGCCTCGCGCCCGAGTTTCGCGGCGCCGTCGTCGATCGGATCATTCGCGCCCCTCTCGGGCTGCTCAGTGCACCTTGACTAACGTCGAGCAGGAGGCGCCACCGCTTGCTCCGAGGGAGAGCAAGACGCAACATGGGCTTCGCCTGAGAGTGTTTGGCGAATACCGATGAGGTCAGCCCCGTCGCGGCCGGGCCTTCGCACCGCCACGACGGCAACGAAGGTGGGCAAGCCGAGCACGAGCGTCCTCAGCATCAGACGGCCGGCGGGATACACGACGTTCATGAAGTGGTAGCGGAGGAGTTCGTTCCCGATGGGGTCGAGCCGTCCGAGCCGTGCGAAGCGATCGGCACGTTCCCAGGCAATCAGGCCCCAGACCTCGGAAAGCCTGGGCCTCGGCCGCTCGACGGGCGGTCCCGCTCTAGGTCCCGGCGCGCATCCGCGACTCGGGCGTGAGGACGGGCATTGCTGCTCGCAGTTGACCCCCTTGGGTCACAGACAGCGCATCAGCTCGTGGATACCTTCGTCTTGAAGGAATCTTGGCGTTCGACTGATCGCTTCTGAGAAGAACTCCATACTGCGCACCGGCTACAGCCACGGCTACATCAAGAACGTGCTCGGAACTGACACGCTTCGCACTCGACTGATCCTCACGGCGCTGACTGGTGCAGCGAGGCCGGGATCACCGTCTACGGAGATGACGTCGGGATGCTCGCGATGGCGCTCCGGGCCCAGCTCGACGAGGACTATCACGGGCACGGCAGCCTTGACAACGCCTCGATCGTGGGAGGGCCGGTTGACACGGTCTCTGGCCAGGAGGTTGAGAGACGCTGGTCGAGATCGAGCCGGAGCTACGCAAACGCGTCCTGCCCGACAGTGCGCCGCACCCCCAGGACATGACCCCGGAGGCGGTCGCTCTGTTCGACCTCCGGTCAGAGGTCGCCGAGGCGATCGAGACGCGGATGACGCAAGGGCGGGCCAGTAGGCCTTCCGTCGACCCAACCAAGGAGGAACCATGAACGACATTGCACTTGATCCAATACGCTCTGCTCGTTTCGGCGAGCCGGTCCCGACCGCTATCGAGCGTGCTCGGCTCAAGGCCGAGGGCGTCGAGCACATCGACGCGAGCGGGCGCCTGCAGGTACCGGTCGAGAAGTCGATCGACCCGACGCCCGTCCGCGAGGGCTGGGTGCCGTACTTCGTCGCCGTCTCCCTCGACCGCTCGCCGCAGAAGTGGATCACGTACCGACGACCGAGGCAGGCCAGCCTCGCCCGTGACACGAGCGAGAACGATGGACACGCTCGTTGACCCTGAGCAGCTGGTCGGCTTCAAGGAAGCGGTCGAGATCACGGGCACGAGCAGGCGGCGCTTCCAGGTGCTCATGAGCGAGGGACGTGCGCCCGAGCTGGTCGTCTTGCTCGCCTGCGGTCCGATCTGGACTCCACGCAGATCGAGGACTGGGTAGCCGATCGAGCTGCCAGGCGCCCCTAACGCGGCGTCTTCCCAACCAAGGAGGATTTCCATGACTTTCCAGCAGGCCCGCAAGAAGGCCTTCGCCAGCGCCAGAGCGCTCGGCGAGGCTCACTACGTGCTCGGGCCAAGCCCGACCGACGGCTACTGGGTCGCCGATCAGAACGCCAAGGCTCAGCTCTGGCCGGATCGCAAACCGGTCTTCACGGCTTCGCCGGAGAGCAAGGGCAGGTACTTCGGCTAACGGGGGCTTCGGCCCTCCCTCTTGCCGACCAAGGAGGAACGCCATGAACAACCGTCACGAGCGCGGTGTCGACCTCGACCTCCGGCGGCGCCATCGGCGCGCACTCGGCCGACACCGAGACCGAGCTGACGCTCTGGCAGGTCGTGAACTGTCTCGACGAGCACTGGCGGGAGGCGTACGGTTCCCGTCTCCCGACACCGTAGGAGGAGCCATGATCGAGCCGGTACCCGAGTGTCTGGGATCTCGGTTCGCGGCGAAGAGCGCCTCGCGAGCTTCGCGGTCGCTTTGCCGGCTGAGCAACCGAAGAACCGGCGAGTCAACAGCAGTGCGCCGCGTCGCCGGCGCGCCAGGAGCCCCGGCACGGGCTCTGCGTAACTAGGGTTCGTGACCAGGAAGCACGGAACCCGATGTCAGAAAAGGAGGGGCTATGCCCCAGGTCATCGCAGCGACCTTCACCGATGCCGAGGCTGCCGGCAAGGGGTTGGCGACCATCGCCGGAGCGCTCGGCGACGGTCTTAAACAGGGCGCGGTCGTACACAAAGCCGCGGATGGGAAGATCAAGTTCGTTGAGACGAAAGACATGAATGCGGGGCAGGGCGCAAAGATCGGCGGCCTCGCCGGCGCTGTGGTCGGCATCATCGCCGGCCCGATCGGCGTTATCGGCGGCGGCGCGGTTGGCGCCGGACTTGGCTCGCTGGTCGCGAAGCTTCGCGATTCGGGTTTCCCGGACGAGCAGCTCAAGGGACTCGGCGAGGACTTGTCCGAGGGTGAGGGTGCGCTCGTGGCGCTGGTCGATGACGACGGCGTCGCGAAGGTTCAGGAGTTGCTGAAGCTGGTCGAGGCCCGCCGCGTGGTCGTCAACGACGTGAGCGCCGACCTCGCGGACATGCTCGACGCTGAGGCGCCGGCTGCTTCCAGTTCGTAGGCACACGAGAACCCGAGCCGGGTCACCCCTATACCCGCACGGTTCCCGGCCACGCCGCGGCTGGCATGAAAGGCCGTCTTCATAGTCACCTGAGCCCGCCCGGGTGTTCGCTCCCGTCGACGACGACCGAACCGCACGGCGATTCGCACCGGCCTACTCCTGCCGACGCTGATGACCTGTGCCGACCGACAACCTCGTCGGCATCGTCGATGCGAACGTGACCGGCCCCTGCCTTTGGTCCACGCTATCGAGGGAGGCGCCCGTCGGCAGCGCCCAGCGCGTGCCGCGGCCGCCGTCTTGACTTCATGGCCAATCTCAAGACTGCCCGCGAGCACTCGCGCCCGTGAGCAGGCTCTAGCCGTTGGGGTTAGCTCGCGTTGCCTTCCTTGACGTCGTCGGCGAGGGTGGTCGCTGCGGCGGTGGCGTCGCCGGCCGTCTCCTCCCCCGTTTCGGCAGCCTTACCGGCGTTGTGAGCCGCTTGTGACGCACTTCCTTTGACCTCATCAGCGAGGTCGGTCGCTGCGGTGGTGGCATGTTCAGCCGCCGCCGCCACCAGGTCGGCAGCCTTGCCGGACCCATCGGCGGCCGTCCCACCCCATGACGAACTCGAGTCCTTCGCCGAGCTCCACGTCGAGCTCCAAGACCCTTCCCTCTTCCGCCAGAAGAAGATGACGGCAGCAAGCGCGCCCGCCAGAACCACCGCGATCAGCTTCGACATGACTCTCCTCTCGTCGCTCGGATGCTACCGCTCTGCGATCCAACACTTGACCGGGGTGTAAGGCCGGTAGGCAGCGCGCCAAGCGCTGCGCAGAATGTGAGGCTCGGTCTGATCGCCAGCAAGAGTCTGAAGGTACATGGGAAGGGCTCGAAGCCCTTCCCCACCTGCTCTCCACCCGGTCAGACCCGGTAGCCAGGTGGAGTTGACCCGGTCTCGTTGGCACCATTCATACGCCGCCTGCGCCTCTACCGCCAGGCCACTCTCGACGACAACCCGCCCCATCTTACGAGTCAGGCGCTCCGGGCACTCAGGCGGACGATCGAGGCGCGGTCGGGGAAGATGCCGACGACGTCGGTGCGGCGGCGGATCTCCTTGTTCAGCCGCTCGAGCGAGTTGTTGCTCCAGAGCTGCCGCCAGTGCTCTTTCGGGAAGGCGGTGAAGGCGAGCAGGTCGGGTCCGGCTTCGTCCAAGAGCGCGGCGGCTTCGGGGAAGCGGGGTCTCGAGTTGAGCGACGATCCGGGCGTGCTGCTCGTGCACGGTCGTGGCGTCGGGCTGGGCGAAGATCGTGCGGACCATCGTCGCGACGAAGCCCTGGGCGCTCTTGGGCACCCGGGTGAGCAGGTTGCGCATGAAGTGGGTGCGGCAGCGCTGCCAGGCCGCCCCGGTCAGCGTTGCCGCGATCGCGTCGACGAGGCCCGGGTGCGCGTCCGAGCTGACCAGCTTGACGCCGGCGAGGCCGCGAGCGACCAGGCCGCGGACGTAGGCGAGCCAGGCAGCGCCGTCCTCGGCGGTGACGACGTCGAGGCCGAGCGACTCACGGAAGCCGTCCTTGTTGACGCCGACGGCGTGGACGACGCAGACGTTGACGGTGCGGCCGCCCTCGCGGCACTTGACCACCAGCGCGTCCAAGGTGACGTAGGCGTAGGGCGCTCCGTCGAGCGGGCGGGTGCGGAAGTCCTCGACGATCTGGTCGAGGCTCTTCGCGAGCCTCGAGACCTGGCTCTTCGACATCCGCTCGACGCCGAGCTGCTGCACCAGCTTCTCCACGCGCCGGGTCGAGACGCCGGCGAGGTAGGCATCGGCGATCACCGACACGAACGCCTGCTCGCCCGCCGGCGCGGCTGCAGCAGCCAGTCCGGGAAGTAGCTGCCCTCCCTGAGCTTCGGCACCGCGAGCTCGATCGACCCGACCCGCGTGTCCCAGTCACGCTCCCGGTAGCCGTTACGGCGGTTGACCCGCTCCGGGCTCCGCTCGCCGTAGCCGGCGCCGCAGACCGCGTCAGCGTCAGCGCTCATCAACGCCTCCGCGAAGTCCTTCACCATCACCCGCAACAGATCCGGGCTCGTCTCCTCGAGCTGCTTGCGCAACCAGACAGATACGTCCATCGTGTGCTCGACCACCGTGCTCCTCCTCGACGAGTGTCTTCACAGGACCTCGCGAGGATGACGCGGTGGTCAGCTATCACCCGGACCCGCCGCAGCTGCTCCGCGCTCGCCTACGGCCATACCGTCAGCGGTCAGCGGTCCTTGAACACACCCAGGACCTGCGTTTGCGGATCGGGGCTATGGATCGTCGTCGAGCGCGGCTTTCGTGGTCGCCGCCATTCGCGGTAGAGGGTCTTCAGGACGCGCCAGCCGTCGGGGAACGTTCGCAGGTTGCTCGTCCCGTGAATGCGGCTGCGCTCGTAGCTCGGGACCTCGACGACCCGGAGGCGTGCACGGAGGGCTTGCAGATTCATCTGCGTCTCGATCTCGAATCCATCCGAGTCGAGCTCGAGCAGCGGCAAGACGCGCCTCCAGAACGCGATGTAGCCGTAGCACATGTCCGAGAATCGTCCTCCGAAGAGGAGCCGCGCGAGCCAGACGAACCCGAGGTTGCCGACTCGTCGCAGGAGCGACATGTCCGCGGTGCCCGCGCCCTGTGCGAAGCGGGTGCCCTTCGCGAAGTCTGCTCCCGAGGCGAGCGCGCCGACGAAGGCCGGGATCTCGCGCGGGTCGGTCGAGCCGTCGGCGTCGAGCATGATGATCAAATCTCCGCGCGCGGCTGCGAACCCGGCCCGGAGCGCATCTCCCTTCCCCTTGCCCGGCTGGTGCACGATCTGCACCTCCGGCAGCAGCTCCCGGGCAACCTCCAGGGTTCGATCCGTGGATCGCCCGTCGACGATGATCACCTCGTCGATCCACGGACTGATCATCGGCAGCACGAACGAGAGGTTCGGCTCCTCGTTGAGCGTGGGGATGACCACGCTCACGGTCGGACGGCTCTTCCTTCTCCGCTCGTAGTCGCTGCCGCCCGTTGGGTCGGGCGCGCGAGACATCATCGTCGCCGAGAGCTCCGAGTCGCGGTCGGTCTCGTCGGTGCCCTCCCATGGTTCCGGAAGCGGAGCGGGAGTCACTTGCTCGCCGTCCGAAACCCATGACGGGCTGTCTGCCAATCCGGTGTGCTCTGGGTCGATGGGGTTCAACGGTCCGTCCTTCCATCCGGGTGCTGGCACCCGGTCAAGTTGCGACCCGGGCCGCCAACCTCGAGGCGCGACCCACGTCCGTGACGCATCCGTCACTCTCCACCTTGATCGGAATGCGCTGCGCAAACCTCGAGTCGACACGCGACGCCCGGCCGTTGCGAACCTTGCCGCGGCCACGCCGGCAGCGACGGCGACGGTCGTGGCAAGGATGGGGCGTGCCTTCACGGTTCTTTCCCTTCGTTCGTTCACTTACGGGGCGGACGCTCCGGCCCGCGCATCTCACCGCGCGCGACCGGTTTCCGTATGTCTCGTGGGGTGCGCAACCTCTCACGTCTCGGTCGCGCCGTGGGCTCGTCGCTCGACGTCCCCACATCACTTGGTAGCGACGCCGATCGCGTGACGCCTGACCCAAATGGGCCGGTTCGACCTGCCGATCGTCGCAACGCGGCTCGGGCCGAGCCGGCAGCTTGGAACCGCGGTTTCCAATCAAGGGATCGTTCCGGAGGCCGAGCGGGTGATCTCATACCGCGTTCCGGCTTTTCGGGTGGAGGGCAGGATCGCTGCCGGCATAGCAGCGTTCAAGGACCGTTTGAGCTACTTGCCGTTCAGCGGCTCGGTCCTCGGGCAGCTTGCCGATGAGCTTGGCCGCTACACGATGACGACGAGCTCACTGCACTTCGCTATCGATAGCCCCCTGGCGAAGCCGCTGGTCAGGACGCTCATCTTTGTTCGCCTCGCCGAAGCCGGGCAGCACTCGGGTTAGGGACTGCGCCGAATCGGGTCGATGAAAAGAGGCGGAGCGCGCAACCCCCTTATCGCGTCTTGCGTTTTTGCCAGCTTCCGGCGCAGTTGATTGGCGATGATCTGTTCGAGCATGTCTGTCCGGCTCGCCGGTTGATCGGATCTCCGTGTCAAAACGAGATGGTTCTCCGTGTCTTGTACCCAGCGGTGATGGCCCCTTCCGGGTTGGGGGCCGATGCCCGCGTCGTAGAGGAAGAGAATTGATGTGGTCGTTGGTCGCGAGGAGGGCGCAGATGCGGAGAATGGCTCCTGGTCGATGTGCCGGTACGGTTCGTCCCGAGGACGATTTTCGTTGTTGATCCCGATTGATCCGAGGTGAGTCAGATGAGTGAGACGAAGCGCGGGAAGCATCATGGCAAAGCCCGTGCCGCGCCCGGTGATGCCGTGGCGCGTCCCGCGGGCAAGATGAAGACCAAGGAGTACGAACGGGAGATGCGGGTCCTTCAAGGCGAGCTGGTGGCTATGCAGGAGTGGATCAAGGCGACGGGTGCCAGGGTCTGCATCGTGTTCGAGGGCGTCGACTCGGCCGGCAAGGGCGGCACGATCAAGCGGATTAGGGAGCGGACGAGCCCTCGCGTCTTCAAGCACGTTGCTCTGGCCGCCCCGGACGCGCGGGTCCAGTCCCAGATGTACGTCCAGCGCTACGTGGCCCACTTCCCGTCGGCAGGCGAAGTCGTGATCTTCGACCGCAGTTGGTACAACCGCGCCGGCGTCGAGCCGGTCCTGGGCTACTGCACCCCGGAGCAGTCCGAGCGCTTTCTGAAGATGGTGCCGGAGGTCGAGAAGGCGATGGTCGACGATGGGATCATCCTGATCAAGTACTTCCTCAACGTCAGCCTCGATGAGCAGACCCGGCGGCTCGAGAGCCGGATCGACGACCCGCGCAAGTACTGGAAGCTCTCGCCCACGGACTTGAAGTCGTATCGCCACCGCTACGACTACCTGCGGGCCAGGGACGCGATGTTCGCCGCCACCAGCACCGAGTGGGCGCCGTGGCACGTCGTCGACAACGACGACAAGAAGCGCGGACGGCTCAACATCATCTCCCACCTGCTCGGCCAGATCCCCTATGCACCGCTCGCGGCTCCGGATGTGAAGATGCCTAAGCCGCCTCGCGCGAACGGGTACTCTGAGCCGCCGTCGTCGCTCGGCAACATCCCGACGCCGTTCTAGCGAAAGAAATGAATATCGCCGTGACCGAAAACACCGTCGTCCTCGGCGACTGATTTGACACCGTCACCGAACACCGGCCGTGTACGCGTGGCGCTAACGCGGCCGGCAGCCCTCTACCACGACACCTGCTCGCCCATCGTGGGCGGGACGGGCTAAACGCCCCACATGTAGTACAGCACTAGCACGGCACTAGTAGTGGCTGTTGTCCTCGAGCGCGTCGCCGCGGCCGAGCTTGCGACCAGTGGTGTTACCGTTCGTGAAATACGGCCACATCAGGTTCGTTTCGTCGTCCTTCGACGCGTTCGTGACATGGTCGAACTGAAGGACGTGACCGATCTCGTGCGCCGCGACCGACTGGATGTCCAACGCGCCCGCCGCGCCAGTCGTCGACCACTTGTACGCGGTGTTGAATCTTATGTCCGACTCGATCGGAATGCCCTTCTCGTCGTACGACGTGAACGTGCACGCGATCGCCATATTGCAGTCCTGGTCGTTCTCGAGGCTGCCCCAGTCGACCACGCTCTTGCCATCGTCCGTAACCGAGTCGTCCGACGTCTTTCCCTGGTAGGACGCAGGCGGGTTTGCCTGGTCCTTGATGCCGCACCAGTTGATGTCGTTCGTCCATTCGCTCTGCGCGTTCCTGACCGCCGTTACGACTGAGTCGCGGCTGATTCCCCCTGCTGTCGCCCCGATCCACCACTTCCTCGCCTTCTTCCAGTAGCCGTTGCCGATCGTTGCCTGCGCGGAACTGCCGCACTTCACGTTCGCCGGGCTCTGCGACGTCGCGGCGTAGGAGCTGTCGACGGCGCTCAAAAGCGCCCCGGAGGGCCGATAGAAGGCCACCCCGAGCACATGATGGTCAGCATCGATGTGCAGGCGGGCAAACCGGCTACCGTCCCCACGGAGCAGCGTGCACAGCGTCATGCTTCCGGCCAGCAATCGACGGACGGCTCGACCTCCGGCCGGGACCCTGAAGGGAAGCTCGCCCCTCTGCGGAACCGGGAGGCGTAGGCCGCATGGCCCGGATGCCGCGGCCGCGGTCGGCGCTCGAAGCACGGCGCCGCCAATGCCCGCAGCCGCGGTGAGCACGCCCGCGATCAAGATCAGCCGGAGTCGTCTGGCGGTCAGACTCATGCTGCCACCTCCTTCGATGCGAGTCCAGCACTGGCCCGCCGTAACACCTTGACGCTCGCGAACCCTACCCTCGCCAACGAACATACGTCGAGCGCGACGAGCGTGGCCCGATCGTTCGGGGCCTCTAGTCGCATGCAAGAGGTCTATACGTCGGGGTGTCTTCCCGAACCCCGGGAGTGGACGTTCATCAGCAGTCGGTGACCGCGGTCCCTGCTGACGAGGTCGGCCGGACGGTCGAAGAGTGCTCCGTCTCAACCGGCGGCGCGAGTTGCTCGAGTGGGCTGCAGCTCTTCGCGGGGAGCGGTCGTAGGCGCTCGAGGACTGCCGGCGGGTCGGCGGAAGATCGACAACTACAGGCGCGGCTCGTCCGCAAGCTCGGCTTGAGCTGGCGTCGGCTCAATCGCGAGATCGCCGAACTCGACCGAGATCGGCGGCGGCCTTGACGGCAGCCGGTCGTTCCGTTGTCTCGCGGCCGCCGTTGGCGAGCTCGACTTCGTATGCGTTGTTACTGCACGCCGTATCCGCCGCTCACCGCTGAGCGGCTCGCGGCGACAAACGGCGAGAAGGTGACTGCGACGAACGACTCGGTCGCCGGGTACACGACCCACGACTTGCTCGAGCAGTTGACGTCGAACCCCGACGTGATGCGACATGTTCGCAAGGCCGACGTCGTGGAGATCGAGATCGGCGCGAACGACGTCGCTTACACGAAGTCGTGCGGGACAACGGTCTCGTGTTACGAGCCGCGAATCCCCGCGATGCAGAAGAACCTCGACGCGATCGTTGCGCGCACGCGCAAGCTGGCGTCCGGGCACAAGGTTCTGGTTGTGCTGCTCGACTACTGGAGCGTCTGGCTCGGCGGCAAGTACGCCGCGACAAAAGGTGACGCCTATGTTGCCGCGGCAGCGGAGGTGACCGACCGCGTCGATGCCGCCATCAAGTCGACCGCGGCCATGAGCGGCTCAGCTTATGTCGACCTGCGCGCCGCGTTCAAGGGACCGACCTATTCCTACGACGAGACGCACTACCTCTCGACGGACGGCGACCACCCCAACGCGGCCGGGCATCAGAAGATCGCGGCCGCCACCGACGAGGTAATCGAGAAAGCGCTCCCCATTTAGGACCACATAGATGGAACACTGGGGTGAAGTACATGGAACTTGGTGCTTGCTCTTTCCCGGAGGGCCAGGAGGCGAACGAGTCGCGCGCGGAATTGGGATTTGATGCCATTCTCAGATCCCTCCCGCACGAGCGCTTTCCACATCCGACGGGACCCGTAGGCGTAGTAGTTGGCGGCGTGGAACTCGTGGATGCGCGTCAGGAGCCGCTCGTCTTCCTGTTGAACGGCTCGCCGGTGCCGCCGTTGAATCGCGGGCATCGCCCGGTCATCGTCGTTGGCCGGCCACAGTCGCGATCTCGCAGCCGAGTTCGTACGGCTGCCGGGGTCTCAGCCCTTGCCGTTGACGCCGGCAAGGCAGGAGGCGCGGATCACCTTGATCATTACTACCTTCGCACCTGCGACCGCCTTCGTGATCGCATGGACGAGGTGCGGCTTCAGATAAACGGTGTGGCTCGGCGTGGTGACGGTGACGATCACCTCCTTCGCGGCGAGCACACCGCCTTCGACGCTCTTCTTGGGCGCAGTGACTGTGACCACGGTCGTCGAGGGGCCGGCGGTGATCGTTTGCGTTGTCCCAGGTTGGGTCACCGTCACGTCCGGCCGTTGGACCGTCTCGCCGGGAAGTGTCTGGGTCGCTGCCGGCACGGTAACGGTCGTTCCCTGGATCGCCACAGTGGTCGTCTGCCCGGCCGGGACCGTTACAACCGTGGTCGCCCCGGGTGTCGTCACCGTCGTGCCCGGGACCGACACCGTGACGGTGATCTCCTTGATCGTGGTCGTCCCAGGGAGCGTCACCGTCGTGCCGGGCACAGACACCGTCTGGGTCGTGGTCGTGACCACCGTGGTCGTCTCCGTGCTGGTCGTGGTGATCCCGCGACCGGTCGGGATGTCACAACCGTTAGCGAGCACCTCGGCACCCGTGTAGCCGGCCCCGTACAAGGTCGTCATGTTCATGCCGGGATAGAAGTACTGCGTGCCATTCTCGATGTAATAGAACGGCGGAATGATGTCGTCGGGATGGCCGCCGTGACCGTTGTTCCCGACGATGCTGCTCGCATCGGGTGACTCGTCCACGAACGGGTTCTTCTCCGAGGCCGTCGCATGACAGATCTCGATTCCGCCCGTTGCCGGCGTGCCGTTGCCCTTCGGGCCCGCGAGCACATACGCGGAACCAAGCCCCAGGAACGCGACGCATGCAAGCGCCACTACCCCCGCTAAGCGACGCACAACGCCCCAATGCTAGACACCGCCCCGTCGGCGCCGCAATCCCCCGTCAAGGGGACGACGAGAATCGCCCCAGGGGCGAAGACCGCTCAGGGGAAGGCATCGAGGGCGTCTGCCTCCAAGTCTCCCAGGGTCCTTCACACGATCACGACCGGGCGGCGTTGCCCGTTACGCAGGCTTGCCTTGCACTGTTCGTAGCTCGCCACAGGCGATGAGGGGAAAAGCCACTGCGGGGGTCACGGCGCCCGGCCCACACAAACGCTCGTCGTTTGGCGGCGCTCTTCAGGCTGCGCTCTCCTCGGGAACGAACACGACCCCGATCCCCCACCCGTTCGCGGCCTGGATCTCGAACGTGCGCTCCTCGGCGCGCAGCTCTGCCCAGCGCGCGTCGGCCTGCAGGCTCGGGTCGCTCGAGGGCGTGATGTCGTGGAAGACTACGACGCCGCCGGGCGTGGCGAGCGGCCGGTAGAGATGCCAGTCGCGCTGCACGTTGCGTAGCTGGTGGTCGGCATCGATGTAGATCCACTCGTAGGGCCCGTGGGCGGCGGCCTTTCCGGCGGTGGCCGAGTCGTTGCTGTCGCCGCGGATGACGACGATCTCGACGCCGTCGCCGGCCCACTTGCCGTACAGGTGCGTGTCGTCGACGAGGTCGTAGCGGTCGATCGAGACGACGGTCGTGCCGGGTGTGGCGTTGCGGAGCCAGTGGTAGAGGCTGCCGCCGTGGTAGGTGCCGATCTCGAGCACTCGCCGCGGCGCAGCGGTACGGTAGAGCGTGAGCAGCTCGGCGAACTCGCCGTGGTGTTGGAGCAGCGGGACGGGCGTCTCGAGCTCGGTCATACCGGCGGTTCGAGCTGCGGGACGCGGCGGTTCGAGTCGACGAGGCGGATCGTCGCGGACGAGTGAGGCGCGATGTCGAGCCGGTCGAATTGGCGCTTGGTTCGCGCCCAGCGGCTCGAGTCGCTCGGGACACGAGCCTCGCGGGCTGCGATCAGGACGCGGGCGGCGTCGGCGACGCGGCGGCGTTCGAGGGGCTCGGCCGCGGACGTGTCGCCCTGTTTTCGTCGATCCAAGGGGTCGATGGGCAAAAATGGCTCCTTTAGGTGGGGCTGTAGACGGTGACGCCGCCGGAGTTGCTCTCGACGGCGGCGCCGAGTGGGCTGTTGGTCTGGACCTGGTTGAGCCGCACGACGCCCTGGCTGTTGTCGCCGGTGACCTTCAGGGCGTGCTGCTGGGTCGTGCGCTGCGTGTCGGTCGCGCCGTAACCGTCGATGAGGATGCCGTTGCAGTTGTTGATGATCATCCCGGATTTATCGATGCCGCTGACACAGTTCCGATCGGCGAACAGCTGGCCTCCCTGTACGAGCGTCGCGCCGTCGAAGCGGAAGCCGGTCCCGTTGTTGTCCTGGGTATAGAGGTTGCTCAACAGGGTTTCGTTCCCGTTGATGAAGTAGCCGCCTCCGTCGTCGAGCTGGCCGTTGCCGTAGGCCTTGCCACCGAGAAGCTGGGTGTTGCGGTGATCGGCCGGCCTGACCCCCCAGCTACCACAGTCGTGAGCAAGCATGTTGATCCAGCGCTGATCGCTGCCGGGGACGAGCCCGACACCGCTGCACGAGGCCACGTCGATATCCACGAACTCGGAGTCTCCGACAAGACCGCTGATCTCGTAGACAATGCCCGGCCCGTTGAACAGGTAGACGCCAACGTAGAACATGCGCAGGGCCATGGCATCGTGCCCACCAGACGGGTTCCAGTTCGGGAAAGTAAAGGCCCGCGTTGGCCGTGGAGCCGGTCCAGTCGCCGCCCTCGAAGCCAAGTCCGCGCAGCGTCCAGGCGTGGTTCGAGTTCGCGCCGTTCTTGGTCGATGGGAACCAGGGACTGCTCGCCGGAATGCGACCGGCGGTCGAGTTGTCATAGCTGAGGCCGTAAGGGACCGACGGGGGGAACACGAGCACGCTGAGGTCTTTGCCGTCCCCGTTCCAGGCCAGAGGCGTGTTCGGCAACAGCAGCGGGTCGCAGGGATAGCGGCCCGCCGGCAGGTACACCGGAGTGAACCCGCCCGAGTCCGCGAACGCCCTCATGATCGCCGCCGCATTCGCGCTCGACGAGCGGCTCGGCGACACGCCGTACAAAGTGGCCAGATTCAACCCTCCGCCGCCGAGAAGCGAGAAAGGATTCACGTTCGCGGGGGCCGTGGAAGACGGCAAACCAGGAACACCCGCCAAAGCCGCCGTGCGCAGGAAAAGCTCGTGCCTGTCCATTACCGGGCCCGCGTGCCGCTCGGCGTGGTCGCAAAGGTCCATGCACCGCTCAAAGAAGGTCGTCTCATCGCTCTACTCCCTCCAAGTTCGTGGCTGCCCGTCCCAACTAGCTCCGCCCACCCAGATGGATCCCCACCCGGGCCAATGCCGCAGACGTCCACTGCCACAGACCCGCACCCGCACCACTCAACCCGCCACGAGCACGCGCAACTCACAATCCTAGTTAGCTAACAGACTCTGTCAAGTAGCCAGAGCGCGCGCGGTCAAGTAGCCAGAGCGCGCGCGCATTTGGGTTTGCTGGCGCTGCTCAACCTCATGCGGCAAGGACACGGGCTCGAGGGGCGCCCCGTCGCCGTGTTACCCACCGGACTGTGTTCCGGAGTCAGGGAGCCGGTCTCCCGCGACCGACGACTGACCCATTTGTGTCCTATCCGGAAACCTCGGCCGCCCGTACCTTGGTAGGCAGAGAAGCTCAAGGACACCGGCGTGAACGTCGGACTCATCCTCGCGGGGCCTCGGTCAAACCGACAGATTTGGAGGGAATACCCTTGAAGAAGATCATCCTTGCGGCTGCCGTCGTGGCGGTCGCCTCCATGGCAGTCGCCTCGTTCGCCTCTGCTGACGTTGCTCGCTATCAGCAGGCCACGGGCCTCACGGTGACCAGCGTCTTCAACGGCGTCACCTACGCCCACAACTACACCCTCACCGACAGCAACCCGTGTGGCAACGGCTCGTTCACCGGCACCGGCGTCAGCACATCGGTCGTCCCGAACGAGGCCATCACCGGAACGCTCAGCGGTCAGAACGTCAACATCAGCGGCGTGTATCCGACCAGCTACCTCCCCGACCCCGGCTACACCTGGAGCTACAACGGCCCGCTGAGCGGCGGCAGCACCTACGCCGACTCGCACGGCAACCAGGTTGGGATCTCGTTCGCGGTCACCACGACCAACTACAAGAACCACGGCGACTACGTCTCCTCGCAGGGCGGCGGCTCCGACGCAGCCCACTCCTGCATCGGGATGCCCGTCAAGTAAAGGGCATCGACCAGCTGTTCTACGGGGCGGCCTTCGGGCCGCCCCTTCGGTTTTCATCACATCGTCCGTGGCCTGTAGAGGCGCTCCGCGAGGCCCTCTCGGCCTCGTTCCGGCCAGCTGTTCCCAAACTGTTCCCAAAGCTCAGCGTCTGTCACTCTCTCTGAAAACGGAAGGCCTGCTTTTGCAGGCCTTTTCTGAGTGGGCGGTACTGGCTCGAACCATTGAACCCCAGCTTGTCGACACGGCCGGGGGTGCGCGCCCGTTCCCGCCTGTGCGCTTATGCCCGCAAAGTGAGGCTTTCCGCCTTGCGTCGTTCGCGACAAGCGCACGCGAACACACCCCGTTGCGGACACTGCGGACACGAGCGCTTTCCTCGCGGCTCCGCCATGCGCTCGCGGGGTTCGCGGCCGCCGAGCGACGCGCTTCCGCCGTCATAACCTTTCGCGCAGCATCGATCTGCGATCTCCAGAGCGTGACGACGTCGTTCAGCGGTGGGAACAGCTCGCGGAACATGTCCTGCTCGACCACGTTGAGCCCCTCATTGCATTCCCTGGGCATCGGCCAGGATCAGCGGATCGTGACGGACCAGGAGGCGTCGGGTCTCGGGCCTAGACGCCGCTGGCTGCGCAGATGGCGTAGGCGGTCACCGTCATGGTGTTCCCGAGGCCCAGCGCCGTGTTGATCACTCCGGTCGCCCGCCAGCCGTTGGCTTCCGGCTGCGATCCGACCAGTTGGACGCTTGCTTGTGCGGCAGTGACGCTGTTCGAGACAGTCCCGCCGCCGCCGGTCAGCACGGTTCCTGCGGGGCATTCGGCTAGCGCGGAGGTGACCGAGTTCGCTCCCCCACCAACGGCGTCTTGCGAGGTTGCGACCGTCGTCGTCAGCGTCCCGCTTGCTCCCGCCGGTCCCTGCGGCCCGGCTGGCCCTGCAGGACCTTGCGCCCCTACCGGCCCGGCAGCACCCGTGGCGCCCGTCGCACCTGGGGCACCGGCGGGTCCCTTGGCACCCGTCTCGCCCTTCGCACCCGCATGCCCTTGGCTTCCGTGAGGGCCCGCCGGGCCTTCCGATCCCTTCGGGCCTTCGGGTCCCTTCGCGCCCTCGGGTCCCGCAGGCCCCTTGATGTTCCAGGAGAGGTTCTTCGCGCCCTTCGCGCAGTTCAGCATGTTCAGGTCACCTGATGTGGCTGCGTTGCCCTTCGTGACCGGCTCGATGCACGCCGTGATGACGCCGTTGTGCACGCCTGGTTTTCCGAAGATGCTGGCTCCAGCGATTCCGGCGGCCACGGCGAACGCCACCACTGCGGCGGTCGCCACCAGCTTTGGCGATCGTGACTTCATCAGTACGAGTCTCCCGCCCTAGGTTCTCCGGGCGCGGCTCGTCCCCTCCTCCGAAGGCAGTCGGATCGGCGAGCCGCTCAGAGTCCGGCGAGCAAGTCGTCCAGCGGATCGAGTTCGGGCAGTCGCCACTCGGCGCTCTCAGCCGCCAACTGTGTGGCTACCTCCTCCCATGACCTCTGGCGCGGCTCGCCTGCGCGTGTCACCTTCGATACCGACCGACCGGGCCGCCCCCCGCCAGGTTGCCGTCGTGCTTATGGCCTCGACCACCCGGTCGGCAAGCTTGGGGGCCAGCTTGCACGGGCGACCGCCGCTGCGGGTTCCTGGCTACATCAACCTGACCGATTTTGGCGACTTTTCTCCACCAAGAGCCGGGAGCTGTCCGCGAGGTCGCCCGGTCGCGGGTCCTACCCCAGGGGTCGGCGCGAGCTGTCGCCGCTTGTGACGCAGCGCACAAGGCTACGGTCGCTCCGAACCGGCTCTGGCCGGAACGCTCGCGGTTAGGGCGTGACGAGGGCGTGAACCTTGATGACTTCCTGCTCGATCTGAGCTATCGACCTCCGCCTGTGTGTTTCGGGCCAGTTCAAGCCGACCGTGTCACTGCAAGCGGCCGGATACGGCCGCTGCGCGGCCGATCAATCAAGCGTGCCGCGAGCGCCGCACGAGCCAGACGATCCCGAATACGATCACCACCCCAGCGAGGATGCCGAAAGCGATCCAGCCCCACTGGGTGCTCGACTCCTCCTTGGAAGCCGCCGCTGCGGCCCCGACGACTGCCGCGCCGCCTGGGCTCACACCTGCACCGGTTGTGGTGGTCGTCAGTTGGACGGTGGTCGTTGTGCCGGGAGCCGGCTCGGTCGTCGTGCTCTCGGTCGTGCTGGTGTCCGTCGGAGCGGTCGTCGTGTCTGTCGTCGTGGGAGTCGCACTGGTCGTGGTCTCGGTCGACGTTGTAATGCCGGCGGTGACCCGCCCAACGCGGGCCGCGCCCGTGCCGGTGAAAACCCCGAGCGCCAAAACCGCAAACAGCGACGCAGCGACGGCGGCCCCGAGGTGTCGCCAGCGAGGGCAACGACCCGGTACCGTCGGCCTGCCGTGGCGTTGCGCTTGCACGATTCTGACCTCCCCGGTAGCCGTGCTGGACGTCAGCGCGATCTTAGGGTATCCGGGGCTCTCCCGTCGAAGCGGGGACCTGTCGAGGTGCAGCGCCGGGCTCCGATCCCAACGCTGAGCCGCGTAACGGATCGCGCCAAGTGACCGCGAGAGGCGCCTAGGAATCACGGTGCGCGCTCGCGGTGTTCGCCGACCCGATCACGTAGAGGCACGGTTGCGCCGAACTGCGACGAACGACACGCCGAGTCTGTACGCGAATACTTCGAGTCAGGTGTCTCGTCTGACGCTTTGTCGCGTGAGGGGGCATACGGTCGTGGGCACGGATGGTGCGGGGGTTGAGGTCACCGAAGAAGAAGTAGACGATGACGATGCCGGCGAGCGGGGTCGTGATCCAGGCGATCTGCCGCGGGAGCTGGAACGTGTCGGGCATCCAAGCGATCCCGAACAGGGCGATCATCGCGACTCGGATCTCGGCGAAGACGTCAGTGCAGGACGGAAACGTCACTTCGCCTGCGGCTTCAGGCTTGCCGGAAGCAGCGCCGCCGCTCCGAGGCCGATGAGTCCGAAGATCGCGAGGACGATCATGGCGACTGCGTATGACCTGGTTCCGAGGCTGACGACGGACACGAGGATCGTGCCGGCGATAGCCGTGCCGAAGGTCGAGCCGAGGTTGGACACGCTGCGCGAGAGGCCCGAGATCTCGCCCTGGAGCTCCTCCGGGAAGCTCGACTGAACGACGTTCACTGACGGGGTCAGCATCGCGCCGAGGCCGAGGCCGATGAGCAGGAGCCCCGGGACGAAGGCGACGACCCTCGACGAAGCGTGGACGAAGCCGAGCAGGAGCCCGATCCCGGCCAACGTGACGACGAAGCCGGTCACGATCAGCGTCCGCTGCGAGAACCTCTTCGCGAGTCGGGCTGCGGCGAATGAGGAGACGAGCACGCCGACGGTTGCGGCGGTGAAGACCACACCGGTCCCGATCGCGCTGTAGCCGCGGACCTCCTGCAGGAAGACCGAGACGACGAACGACACGCCCATCAGCAGAAGCCACTGAATGTTCTGGGTGACGAGGGCGAGGTTGGAGGTGCGATTCCGGAAAAGGCCGGTCGACAGCAGCGGCTCCCGTCCGGCCCGTTCCCGGGCACGGATGTAGAGGTAGAAGCCGACCAGGAGCGCGATGCCGAGCACCAGGAATACGGCGAAGAGCACGTTGTGCGTGCCGGCCTGCAGGATCCCGAAGACGAGGAGGAACATGCCCGCCGCCGAGAGGATCGCACCGACCGCGTCGAACGGTCGGCTCGGGTCGGGCGGGAGCGGATCGACGAGCCGCCGGCTCAGAAGGATGATCGTCGCAACGACGAGAGCCTGGAACAGGAACGCAGCCCGCCAACTGATCCCCGTCGTGATCAGACCCCCGATCAAGGGCCCCGCCGCCGCCCCGACCCCGCCCAACCCACTGATCACACCGAAGGCCCACGCGCGCGAAGTCAGATCGCTGAACCACAGCGTCGCGAGGATGTAGACGGGCGGGATCAAGAAGGCGGTGCCGACGCCCTCGAACACCGAGTTGCCCAGAATCAGCACGCCAAGATTCGGAGACACGGCACTCAAGAGCGCGCCGATCCCGTACAAGGTCAGCCCGAGAACAAAGCACCGCTTACGACCCCAGCGGTCGGTCAGCTTGCTGCAAGGGATCATCAGGATCGCCATGATCAGCAAGAACAGCGTGATCGCGGTCTGCACGCCCTTGACGGTCGTGCCGAGATCATCGCTGATGTCCGTGATCATCACGTTCATATTCGACCCCGCGAAGCTGCAGATGAACTGCGCCAGCGCGAGAGGAAGGATCAAGGCCCGCGGAGACATCGCCCCGCCGCGCGCGACCAGCGAACCGCTCACCACGGCCTGGCTATCAGTCACCCGCCCTCACATGCCCAGCGTGCGTTGGCGAGTGCCTAGGGTGGCTTGGCGTAAGAACCGAGGCCGCCACGGGATCTCTGATCTTTGCGGGAAACGGCGTGAACAGGTGGCCTCCGAAATGTGTCAGACCAGCGCAAACACGCGCGCGCGGTGATCACGCCCGTGGCCACCCCTGGTCGAACGAGGCGATGTGCAGACGCCCGACCCCGGATCGGGCCTACGCGGCGTCGTCGCGCCGAAATAGGTGCGATGAGGTGACCTGAGCAAGCCTTTCATTCCGCCGGCGGCATGGCCAGGGACGGAGGCACTCCAGGCGCACCTACGCACCGCTCGTCATTGATGCCAACGCGCCACCCGTCACAGTCGTTGGATCTAACTGCGCGAGAGACTCGACCCTGAGCCTCTCGCGCAGTGACTTCGAGCCCGGGCAGGCCCCGCCTACCGCAGGGGTGCGCCGTTTGCCGGCCGGGTGGGTCGTCGGCTCAGGCACCGGACTCGCATCGCACACGGTAGGTGTGGGCGGCGGAGCCAGGCTTGACGCGATCGGGTCATTCGTGGTGGCGGTAAACGCCGCAGGAGCGTGCCACTCGCCCACCGGGCGAGGCTCGGAGCGCCTCGGCTTGCGTCGATCAGTGGGGCGGTTCGGGCCGGGCGGCGGCAACGGCTTCGAGCCGCGAGTTGACGTTGAGGGCTCGGAAGAGATGGCGGATGTGGTTTCTGACGGTCTCGGTGCTCAGGTGGAGCTCGGCGGCGATCTGCTTCGTCGAGCGGCCCTGCTCGAGAAGACGAAGCACCTCGGCTTGACGGGGAGTAAGATGCGGATGTGGCGCTGTGGGCCTGTCGTCGGGGCGTTCCTCCAGCAGCCCGAAGACGCCGACCACACGTTCACCGTTCATCAGCGGCACCGCGCTGATCTCGACGGGCACCCGCGTCCCGGCAGTCGAAACCAGGACTCCCGGTGCGTCCGTAGCCGGGGAGGTGCCGAGCACCTTCTGGGAGAACAACTCGCGGGCCCGCCTGCTGTCCTCGGGCGCGACGACCGAGGTGAAGTGACGACCGCGAACATCGCCGAGACGCCGCTCGGCTGCTGCGTTGATCCACCGGACGACCCCCGTCTTGTCGAGGACGTAACTCGGGACGCCGACGCTGTCGAGGGCCTTCTCGACGTCGCCGCCCACAACCAGACCGGTGACCATCACGGAAGTGTTGCTGACGTTTGGGTATCGAGCAGGCGTCGTGGTAGGCGACGACCTACGGCGGGAGCCGAGTCGCGCCGTTCGGCGTCAGGCGCTGCTCGACTAGATCGAGCCGATCGATCGCCTGGCCCTCCTGGAACGCCTTCGCGAACACGCCGAAACACTCGAGGCTGCGGTCGGCCCGCTCGACTTCCTCGAGGGGAGCTTCCGCTGCAAGATCGTCCGACGCGAGCCGTGGGACGGCACGCTACGCGACCTTCCGGCGCTTCGACTTCTTTCGCTTTCTTGCGAAGCTTCTTCTTGACGTGCTCCACCATGAACACACGGACGTACGCGCTGACACTCGAGCAGCCTCACCGGCCCCGAAAAAGGGCTTTCCGACGGTTCAGCGCGTGAAGCCGCCAAGGTGGGATGACTTGACCGTTAGCGGCATGCCGACTCCGGCCTGGCGTTCCAGCATCTCGAGGACAGTCTTACTCGGCATACCGAACACCTGAATGCTGGTCGTTGCGTCGACCGTCTCCGCATATGCGGCGGCAGCGCGTTCGGCAACGACCTCCATATGAAACGCCATCGAGTCAGCATCGGGGTGGATCTGGACAACCGCGACCTCAGTGCCGTCAGCGTTGACGTACTCGTTGAACGCGATCAGCCGCGGTTCGTTCGCCTCGACGAAATCGACGAGACCTGGAACTCGTTTCCCTCTCGCGGCGAGCTTCCCCGGCTTGAGCCGGTTCGTCGCGATGAAGATGAATGGGCCTGACATGGCGCCTCCTTTTTGGCCACGACTGTGGATTCCCGACCCGCAAGATCAGCACGCGAGATTGCTCCGTTTCCGGCGTACTCCGCTTGAGCCAGATCGCGACGAGTTGCATAGCCGGCCACGCCGAACCCTGCAATGAAGAGCGCGGTCGCCCCACCGGCTTGCCAGAGCACCTGCGGATCGGTGTAGCTCTGATCGTGTTTGGGATCGTGACGATCTTCACGCGGATTCCCCACGGCGATCTCATCTATGCGATCGCCGGACTGGTGATCTTCGCCGGAATCACGGCGTTCGACTTCCAGCGTCTCCGCCGCACGAAGGACATCAGAACGGCGCCCCTGCTTGCCGCCTCCATCTTCCTCGACATCCTGAACGTGTTCCTCCTCTTCACGTCGCTCTTCGGGGGCCAGGAGCGTTAGGGCTAGCGCCTCTCGCTTCCAGGGGGCCCGGGGGTCGGGCACGATGCTCTTGTTCGCCTGAGCAACGTTGCTGTCTAACACGACGATTCGTCGAGCCGGGTCGGGGCCGATGTCTTGTAGCGACACGACATGCGACTTCAGGCTTGAGAACACCCGCGGTGGGTACAGCACCGGTGAGGGGCTGAGAAACGCTTGCGCGCCGATCTCAGGGTTCGACCGTGGCGATCCTCGGACAAGGCAGCAGAACCAGATCGAAAGGAGACGACATGAAGATCGTCGTCATCGGCGGGACCGGCCTCATCGGCTCGAGCCTCGTCGAGAAGTTGCGCGGGGACGGCCATGAGCCGCTCGCTGCGTCGCCGGATACGGGCGTCAACTCGATTACCGGCGAGGGGCTCGACGAAGCGCTCGCTGCTGCCCAGGTGGTCGTCGACGTCTCGAACTCGCCCGCATTGGACGACGCGGCGGTCATGGAGTTCTTCCAGACCTCGACTCGGAACCTCCTCGCCGCGGAAGTCGCCACGGGCGTGAGCCATCACGTCGTGCTGTCGATCGTCGGCGCCGACCGACTGCCCGAGAGCGGCTACCTCCGTGCGAAGGTCGCGCAGGAGGACGCGGTCAAGGCTGGGCGCGTGCCGTACACGATCCTCCGTGCGTCGCAGTTCTTCGAGTTCATCGGTCGCATCGCCGATTTGAGCGCCGAGGGCGACAAGATCCGGCTCGCGCCCGCGCTCGTCCAGCCGGAGTCGGCCGACGACGTCGCAGCCGCACTGGCCGACATCGCCGGGAGCCCACCGGTGAACGGCACCGTCGAGCTCGGGGGTCCCGAGCAGTTCCCGCTCGACGAGCTCGCCCGGCGCTTTCTCAGCGCGAAGCACGACCCGCGTCCGGTGACCGCCGACGTCCACGCGCGCTACTACGGCGCAGAGCTCGGCGAGCACTCGCTCACACCGACAAGCAACGCACGCATCGCCCCGACCCGGTTCGAAGACTGGCTCAGCGAGTCCGTGACCGGCTGAACGCCTTCCAACGCAAAGGAGATCTGATGAAACCGACGATTGTCCTCGTCCACGGCGACTGGGCCGACGGATCATCCTGGACGAGCGTGATCGAGCGTCTGCACGACAGCGGCCTCGCTGTAATCGCTCCGCCGAACCCGCTGCGCGGACCGGCCAAGGACGCCGCGTACCTCAACAGCTACCTCGAGACGATCTCGGGGCCGATCGTCCTCGTTGCCCACTCCTACGGCGGGTTCGTCATCACCAACGCCGCGACGGGCAACGCCGACGTCAAGGCGCTCGTCTACATCGACAGCTTCATGCCTGACCAGGGCGAGACCCTGGGCGGCATCGCAGCAGCCTCGGGCTCCGCCATCGACCAGACGGCCCTCAATGCCGTGCCTTCCAACGGAGACGTGGACCTGTACCTCCGCTGGGAGCCGAACCCACCCTATCGGGGGTTCAGCGAAGCATTCGCCAACGGAATCGAGCCGGAGACCGCGGCCGTGCTTGCCGCCGTCCAGCGGCCGGCTGCTGCCGCCGAATTCGACGAGCCCTCCGGGCCTCCGGCGTGGAAAACGATCCCGTCCTGGTCGCTCATCGGAACGCTGGACCACGTGATCCCGCCAGCGCTGCAGGAGCAGATGGCGAGCCGAGCCGGCGCTCACGTCTCGAAGGTCGAGGCCGGGCACCTGTCTCTCATCAGCAATCCCGCCGACGTCACCAATGTGATCCTCGCCGCGGTGGACGCAACGACGAACTGACGCGAGCGGCTGTGACTCGAACGGCCCGGCCAAACGGCCGGGCCGTTTCTTCGTCAGGTCGCCCGCTTGACCGATCGAACGGGCAGCTACTCGCGCCCCGAAGCCGCGCGGCACGCGCGTGACTATCAGGGGCCGGCCTAGGTTCGGAGCGAGAGTACGACCGCGCCGTCCGCTCCCGCGACTGCCTCACGCAGCGCCTCTGCCGCCTGTTCGAGCGGACGCACGGACGCGATCGGCACGCTCAGGGTGCCGTGAGCCAGCAGTTTCGCCAGCGCCGAAAGCTGCCGACCATCGGGCCGGACGTAGACGTCGGATACGACGACGCCCCGTTCCTCCCGCGGCGGGTCGCCCGTGATCGTCGCGAGGCGGCCGCCGTCAGCAACCGCCCGCAACGTGGTGGCGGCCTGCCCGCGCGCAGCGTTGACGGCCTTCGGCGC
The DNA here is from genome assembly GCA_963743675.1 of uncultured Actinomycetota bacterium. Taxonomy (GTDB): domain Bacteria; phylum Actinomycetota; class Thermoleophilia; order Gaiellales; family Gaiellaceae; genus PALSA-600. The sequence continues at coordinate 435,614 of CAVURE010000015.1, read as the reverse complement.
GCCGCCGCCGGTGATCTCGCGGACGAGCGCAGGCCAGTCGCCGTGATAGTCGAGCACCTCCGACGCGCCGTAGTCGCGCATGCGCTCGGCCTTCTTTGCGCTCGCGGTCGCGATCACGCGGGCGCCTCGAGCCGCGGCGAGTTGAACGAGCACCCCACCCGTGACTCCACCGGCTCCGTTGACTACGACCCAGCCGCCGCTCTCGATCCCGAGAGCCTCGTCGAGTGCCTGAGCCGCAGTGAGCGCCGGAATGGAAAACGCTCCGGCGGCTTCCCATGACGCCTCGGGCGGCCGGGCCGCGACGGCTGCCGCCGGCGCGAGCACCCTCCCCGCCCACGTCCCGTGACGCCGGAGCGGCAGCGGATGTGTCATCACCTCGTCGCCCTCGCGCAGCTCGGCCACGCCGGAGCCGACCGCTGCGACCGTCCCGGCCGCCTCCGTCCCGAGCGCCATCGGAGCCGGGCCGCCGATCTGCCAACCGCCGATCCTGACAAGCTCGTCCCAGTTGCCGATACCGGCGGCGGCGACGTCGATCAGGACCTCGCCCGCGGCAGGCGTCGCCAGCTCGTCCACCTCGAAGATCTCGACGGGCCCGCCGAGTGTGGTGATCCCGGCCACTCGCATCATGCTCCGCGCACGTTACTGCGTCGGTGACGCGCCACGGGCTGCCTCGGCGCCCAGCCGGAGGAGTACAACGCGAGGAGTGTGCCCGATAGCGGGCGAACCCGCGCCGCGTGGTCGCTTGCTCGATCGCCGACCACCACCACCGCTCCGAGCTCGTCGTCGAGCGCAGCCGGCCGCCGACCTGGTGGCGGGGCGCCACCAGGTCGGTCAGCGCGAGGGTCAGCGTGAGCGAGGCCCGCGTAGGGCTAGCTCACCGTGATCGTCCCGCGGAGCGGGATCCAGTTGACCCTGATCGACGCCAGATCCGGGCTCCCGTCCGAGCCGAAGTGCCCGGCGACAACGTGGACGATCGGGTGGAGGTCGCTGCCGAGGTGGTTCGGGATCGCCCACTCCGCCTTGACCGGGATCGAGGCCCCGGCGTCGTAATACTCGTAGTTCGTGGGATCAGCCGCGGGCCCGCAGCTGGAATCGCGATCAGCGGTGAAGGGCGTGTTGAAGTCCCAGTAGGCCGGATTGGGATCGTCAGCCGTGGGGAACTCGATGTCCCGCTCGAGCGGGCATCCGTTCGCATCGTTGACGGGTCCTGCGAGGGTCGTTACCCCGCCGGCCTGTTCACCGTTGAGGTCCTTCTCGAGGTCGCTGGTGAACCCGACATGGATTGTCGGCGTCGTGTCGTTGAACGACTTGTCGAACTGGAACGGGGCGCTCGAGGTGGTCACGCCCGAGACGAGGACACTGGGGACGTCGATGCTGCGGTTGAACTGCGCGACCACGTCCTTGATCGCCTGTTCCATCGGCTGCTCGTCTCCGGAGCCCTGCAGCCCTTCCCCGGCGAGGAACTCGGAGGTGTGCACCACGATCCACCAACTCCTTCATTCGAGGGCGGGAGGATTCCCGTTCACCCGATGACCCTGCACCGCACCCGCGTATTCCCGCCGTTGCGCCAGACTTGATCCATGGCGGCGATAGCGGGACGGCCAACTGTCGATGTCAGGGTCAACGGGCCGGCTGCAGCCACCCATGCCTCCCTGGCACCGGCCCACCACGACGATCTCCTCCACCTCCTGCATGCACCACTGACCAACCGGTTCGATCAGACAGAGCTACCGGCGATGGGGCGCGAGACCGGCGATGCGGCGATCATCGGGCAAGTCAGGGAACGACGATGATCTTCCCGCGCATGAGCGTCGGGTGGAACGTGCAGAGGTAGTAGACGAGTCCCGGCTTCGAGAATCGAACCGTTTGCACCTGTCCGTGTGCGAGCGGTCTCGGCTCGATCAGCTTCGAGCGGATGTGCTTCCAGCCCCTGTCGGTGTCCGCGACGGTGTGTGCGATCTTGCCGACGTTCACGAACCGTACTTCCTGGCCGACGTGGACCGTGACGGTCGAGGGGCGGTAGAAGAACTCGCCGAACTGGATCGTGACCGGGCCCCGTTTCGCACCGGTGTGCCCAGACGCGCTGGACACACCGGTTGCGAAGGTTAGGGCCGCGATCGCGGCGAGAAGAAGCGCGACTCTGGTGGGCATGCTCAGCGGACCGTGAAGGTGATCGCGGCCTTCGCGCCCTCGGGGGAATGGTCGTTGTTGGCGAGGAACACGGTCAGATGGTGCGTCCCCGCCGGGAGGTGCTTGTAGGTGATCACGGGAGCGATCGACGGGGAGTACTTGCCGGCGATGCCGAGCGTCTTTGCCAGGTCGCCGTTCGGGCCCGAGTAGCGCGGGTAGTCGTACTTGCCACCGTCCATCTGGAAGTGCAGATGGCCCTTCTTCGACTTGTTGAGCTTCCCGACGTCGGCGGGGTCGAGGGTGAAGTTGTTCAGCGCGACCTTGAACGTGACCGTGGATCCGGTCGTCGAGGCGGGCGCGGGCGTCACGAATCTGACCGAGGGTTGGCCTGCAGAAAACGCGGCCGCGTTAACAGCGAGCGCGGCGAACATGGCCGTGGCGAGCACGAGCTTCTTCAAAGGAATCCTCCTGTATCGGTGGAGCGACCGTGGTTGGTAGCCGCACTCGTTCCTGCGACCTGTCTAAAAACTTCTATCAGGTATTTAGAGCAGATGTCAAACGGGACCGCGTGACTGCGCCAGGAGCCTGCTCTCAGCGCGCGCGAACCCGGACGCAGATCGACACGCGTCCTGCTCGTTCAGGCAGTCGTGGCTTTCGCATTCGATCTCGAGCGGTGTGACGTCCTCGAGGGTTGCTCCGATCAGGCCTGCCCACATCCCGTGGTCGACCGCGACCGCCTCTGGATTCGCGACGACGAGGGGTCTCATCGGACAGGTCGCGGTACGAACCCACGCCTCGTCGTCCTCCGCCCGCTCGAGGGTCGCATGGAATCCCGACGCGCCGAGGGCCCCGCACGCAGCGGAAACCGCGTCCGCGAGATTCAACGTCCCGGCCAGTCCTGCAGAAGCTCCGAGCTCTTCGCCGAACGAGATCCCTACGTCTTGAAGGCGGCGCGAGCGTCCTCGCTCCGGCAGCGACGCGATCAAGAGACCGATGAGGTCCCCGTACCTCCTACCAGGAAACTCGATCGCAGCAAGCTCGGGTGCCGGGGCGTAGGTCCGCGCGGGGCGGCCGGCTCCGGGGCCGCTTCGCCCTGTCCGCCGCTCGAAGGACGCGTTGAGGAGCGAGGCCTCGACCAGACGTTCGAGACGCGACCGCGCGACGTTCCGATGGATCCCGAGCGTCGCCGCGATCTCGTCGGCGGTCACCGGGGCGCTTGCGGACCGGACGGCGCTCAGAACCTCGCGCAGCTCCGGAACCCCGATCGCGTGTAGACGATCCATCTCTATTTTCACCTTATCGGTCGTTAGACCACTATCGTAGGGCCGTTGCATCAGGCGCGAACCGCCGATGGGGCAAACGACAGAGGGAGGGATGATGGCGACGAACACGGAACCGACCACAGGGATGCCCGTTCGCGAGGCGGTCCCGTTTCGGGTCCGCACCGCGGACGGCACGACAGTCGAGCTCGACTACTCCTCGCCGCGGCCCGCCGACGGCCACGACGAACTGGCGCTCCTCGAGTCTCTTCCGTGGTTCGAGGCCGGCAAGCCGCTACGCAACTACATGCTCCACGAGACAGACTTCTACGACGAAGTCGAACAGGTCTGGGGCCGCCGTTGGGGAGCCGAAGGGATCGGGACGCTCCGCGAGGTACTCGTCTCCCGGCCCACCGAGAACGAGACCCGGCCCGAGTACGCGCGCGAGTGGCAGTACTACTATTCCAGCGCCGCCGGCAACGCCGACCTCGGACGGCTCCAGTCGCAGTTCGACGAGTACTACCAGGCACTCGAAGACAACGGGATCCGGGTCAACTACATCGAGCCCCCGGTCCCAGCGATCGGCGCTTACGGCTACATCAAGAACCTCGTCACCCTCGCCGGCGGCGGCCTCGTCGCCCACGGCGGCGCGATCGTCCACCGCTATGGGCTCGGCTCCTGGCAGAAGGGCCGCGAAGTGATCTGGGAGAAGGTCCTCGCGGCCCTGCAGGTGCCCGTGTACCTCACGATCCACGGCAAGGGGGTCTGCGAACCGGGAGCCGGCCGCTGGCTCGACGCGAGGACGTTCGTCTTCAACGAATCCGTCGTCGCGAACGAGGAGGGGCTCCGGCAGCTCGAGTTCGTGCTCTCGAACCTCGGGATCGAGCTGATCGTCTGCCACAGCCCCGGCTGGTACGACACCACCGGGAACGGCAACATCGGCACCTCCCACATGGACATGGTCATGCTCACGGTCGACCACCGAACAGTCCTGCTCGCCCCGCACCTCGTCAACTACGGCTTCGTCCGCGAACTCGTCCGCCGCGACTACACGATCATCGAGGTGCCGGTCGACGAGTACTGGGACCTCGCCCTCAACGGCGTTACGCTCTCGCCGGGCAAGGTGATCATGAACGCAGGCTCCCCCACCGTCGTCAAGGCACTCGAGAAGCACGGCGTCGAGACGATCCAGGTCGACTTCTCCGAAAGCCACAAGTTCGCCATCGCCGGGCTGCACTGCGCGACGCTCGAGCTCGTCCGCGACCAGACAGCCGAGCGAGCCGGATGAGCGACCCGGAACCACGGCCTCCTGTTCCACCGTTCAACGAGGAGAGCGCGCGCCAGAAGGTGCAGGCCGCGGAAGACGCGTGGAACACGCGCGATCCCGAACGCGTCGCGCAGGCATACACCGCTGACTCCCGATGGCGCAACCGGGATGAGTTCTTTCAGGGCCGCGAGGCGATTGTCGCGTTCCTCCGAAGAAAGTGGGCCCGCGAACTCGACTACAAACTTCACAAGGAACTCTGGTGCTTCAGCGGAAACCGCATCTCCGTGCGCTTCGAGTACGAGTCACGCGATCCGGACGGCCAATGGTGGCGAAGCCACGGGAACGAACACTGGGAGTTCGATCGACACGGATTCATGAGCCGCCGCGACGCGAGCATCAACGACTACAAGATCGCCGAGCACCAGCGCCGCATCGACCGGACCGCCGAATAGAGCGAAGGCGGATGGAAACCGTCGGAGACCGGATCCGTCGAAGGCGTCTCGAGGGCGCCTCGTCCGGTACGCCCGGCGGCTGATGCGTTGGATCACCTCGTCTCACTCCCCCGGAACGATCAGCCCCGACTCGTAGGCGGCAACGACAGCCTGGGCGCGGTCTCGCAGGTTGAGTTTGCGCAGGATGCGGCCGACGTGCGTCTTCGTTGTTTGCGGGGCGACGACGAGCGTGGCGCTGATCTCGTTGTTCGAGAGGCCGCGCGCGATGAGGCGAAGGACCTCGCGCTCACGCGGAGTGAGGACCTCGAGCGAGGCCGGCTCGGCCCTGGCGCGCTGCGGCTGCGCGGCGAAGTCGGCGATCAGCCGGCGCATCACTGACGGCGAGACGAGCGCGTCGCCAGCAGCAACGACGCGGACGGCATGGACGAGCTCTTCTGCCGGCGCATCCTTCAGCAGGAATCCGCTCGCGCCCGCGCGAAGCGCGTCGTAGACGTACTCGTCGAGGTCGAACGTCGTGAGCATGAGCACGCGCGGGGGGCCGTCCGCGGTGGCCTCGAGGATGCGGCGGGTCGCCTCGAGGCCGTCCATCAGCGGCATGCGGACGTCCATCAGGATCACATCCGGGTCGAGCTCGCCTGCAAGGCGAACCGCGTCGGCGCCGTCCGCAGCCTGGCCGACCACCACCAGATCGGGCTGGGCGGCGAGAAGCGCGCCGAAGCCCTCACGCACCATCGCCTGGTCGTCCGCGATCAGGCACGCGATCACGGGGCCCTCTCCGTCAGCGGGAGCACCGCGGAGACGGCGAAGCCGCCGACCGCGTTCGGCTCTGCCGAGATCGAGCCGCCAAGGATCGCAACGCGCTCGCGCATACCTGCGATGCCGTGCCCCGGCCTGGCGCCCTTGGCCGGGACCTCGGCGGACAGCGGCGGCCCGTTGACGACGTTGAGCCGAAGCGACTCGGGCTCGCGCTCCACGATGACACGGACCGGCGCGCCAGGCGCGTGCCGGCCCGCGTTCGAGAGCGCCTCCTGGACGATCCGGTAGGCGCAGAGCCCGACTGCGTGCGAAACCGCCGTGTTGCCGTTCGCCGGCATCGAGAGCTCGATGCTGACTCCCGCGCGTCGGGTCGCGTCGACGAGCGCCGCGACGTCGCGGAGCTGCGGTTGCGGGTCGCGCTCGGCGGGCCTGTCGCTGCGCAGGACGCCGAGCAGCCGGCGCACGTCGTTCAGTGCCTCCCGTGAGGTCGCGCTCATCGCGGCGAACTCCTCCTTCGCCCCGTCGCTCAAATCGGCCAACCGGTAAGGGGCCGTCTCGGCCTGAACGGCGATCAGCGACATGTGGTGGGCGACGACGTCGTGCATCTCGCGGGCGATGCGCGTGCGCTCCTCGAGCACCGCCCGCTTCGCCTCCTCGAGCTCGACCTGCGCGATCTGCTCCGAGAGCGCGTGCCCCGTGCGGCGGGAGACGATCGTCGCATCCAGGGCAACCTGGATCACGAAGAGGGCCAGCGTCGCGAGCACGGGGCGCTCCTCCCCCCGCATCAGCGCCCAGACGGGAAACAGCATCAGCAGACACATCGCCCAGGAGGCAGCGCGCCCGTGGCGGAGGCCGGCGACCCAGAAGCAGACGAGAAGTGCGATCGACAGCGGGAGCCGGATCGCCTTCGCGTCGAGGACGAGCGGGACAAACAGCAGCGTCGCGTAGCCGATCCTCCAGGAGAGCAACGGGTAGCGGACGCAGAGGAGAAGCACTCCGAGCACCGCGCCGACCTCGAACGTCTTCGGCTCGACAGGGCCGAAGCTGGTCCCTGAGGGCGTGACGAGGACGGCGCCGTGGTGGGAGCTTCGGAGCAGGCCGACGAGCGAAATGAGCAGCACCCCGGCGCCGGCCCAGGTCGCAACCGCCGCCATGACCTTCGACCGCCGTGAGCGGAGGCGAAGCGGCGGATCGCGGGCGACGAGCACCTCGACGAACCCGCGCCGAAGTGCGGGCCCCCAGCCCCGGAGCGCCCCGCCGATGCGGGTGGAGAGCGCTGGCGTCACGAGGAGAAAGGTACGCCCGCGGGGCCCATCTGTCGTCGTCCCGCGGACGTCATACCCAGGGCTGACGGCGGCGCGGAGCGCGGGTCGTCGTAGGCCCGCGGGGTGACCCAAAAGTTGGCTCCCGGCGGCGATGACAGCGTGGCTTCCCCGTCCTACCGTTGCTTCCGTGCTGCGGAAGGCCGCGGCGGAACACGCGAAGGAGCCCACAGTGGACACACTCATACGGTTCGAGGAGGTCAGCAAGCGCTACGACGACGGCCGGCCCGCCCTCGACCGGGTCAGCCTCGAGGTCGGAGCCGGCGAGGCCGTCGCGATCATGGGGCCGTCGGGCAGCGGCAAGTCGACGCTGCTGAACCTGATCGCCGGGCTCGACCGCCCGACGGGCGGCGCCGTCACGGTCGCCGGCGCGCGGATCGACCAGCTCGGCGAGACGGGCGCCGCTCTCTTTCGCCGCAAGCGGATCGGGATGATCTTCCAGTTCTTCAACCTGCTCGACGATCTCACGGTCCTCGACAACATCTTGCTCCCCACCCAGCTCAGCGGGATGCGAGCAAGCGAGGGCCGCGCGCGAGCCAACGAACTACTCGAGATGCTCGGGATCGAGCGGCACCGGGACGTCTACCCCGCCCGGCTTTCAGGCGGCGAGCGCCAGCGGGTCGCGATCGCCCGCGCGCTCGTAAACCGACCCGCGCTGCTCCTGGCCGACGAACCGACCGGCGCGCTCGACAGCGCCACCGGCGAGGAGATCGGAGCACTTCTCCGACACCTCCACCAATCGGGCTTGACGCTCGTGCTCGTCACGCACAACCCCGATCTCGCCGCCCGCCACGCCGGCCGCACGATCGAGCTCGTCGACGGCCGCGTCGCCGGCACAAGCGTTCTCCAGGCTGCCGCGCTATGACGGGCGGCGCGCCCATCCGCGCCGCCCGCGCCGGCATCACCCGGCGCCGATTGCAGACGGCGGTCGTCGCGCTCGTCGTGTTCGTCTCGACCGCCTCGACCGTTGTCGCGCTGGCGCTCGTCGTCAACTCGAACGGCCCCTTCGACCGCGCGTTTTCGAGCCAGCACGGCGCCGATATCGTCGCCACCATCGACCCGTCGAAGGTGAGCACGGCGGGCCTCGACCAGACCGCGCACCTTGCCGGCGTGACTGCGGCCGCAGGCCCGTTCCAGGCGGCGATCGTGACGGGAAGCAGCGGCGGGATGCCGTTTCCGCCGCAAACCCTTGTCGGACGGGCCGCGCCGGGCGGGCCCGTCGACGACCTCGTGCTCGAGAACGGACGCTGGGCGACGAAGCCGGGTGAAGTCGTGCTCGAGACCGGCGGAGGCGATTTCGGTGGCCTCGGCTTCTCGGTCGGCTCGAGCATGAGCGTCGGCAGCGGGCCTGACCGCCAGACCTTGACCGTCGTCGGCCTCGCCAACTCGATCACCGGCTCGGCCTCGGGGTGGGTCGTCCCGGCGGAGATCCCTGCCCTGCGCGCCGCCGGCGGCACCAGCGCGACCCAGATGCTCTACCGCTTCGCCGACGCCGGAATCGGGGGCCCGTTGCGCAACGACGTGGCCAGGCTTTCAGCGCATCTGCCGCGCGGCGCGCTCACCGGAACGACGTCGTACTACACCGCGAAGATCGACGCGGACGGCAACATCGCCCCCTTTGTCCCGTTCCTGCTTGCCTTCGGGATCCTCGGGATCGTGATGTCGGTGCTGATCGTCGCGAGCGTCGTCGGCGGGGCCGTCGTCTCGGGATACCGGCGGATCGGGATCCTCAAGAGTGTCGGGTTCACGCCCGCCCAGGTCGCCGTGGCCTACGGGGCCCAGATCGCGCTGCCGGCCCTCGTCGGCTGCCTGCTCGGAGTCGTGGCCGGCAACCTCCTCGCGACGCCGCTCCTTCGTCAGAACGCCGACGTCTACGGCGTCGGCCGGCTCGGCGTGCCGATCTGGCTCGACGTCGCCGTTCCGGTCGGGATCTGCGCCCTCGCTGCGGTCGCCGCGCTCCTGCCCGCGCAGCGCGCCGGACGGCTCAGTTCCGTCCAGGCAATCGCGATCGGACGCGCACCGCAGACCGGACGCGGGTACGGTGCGCATCGACTCCTCGGGCGCACGCCGCTGCCCCGTCCCGTCACGATCGGGCTCGCAGCCCCGTTCACGCGCCCCTCGCGCACGCTCTTGACGCTCGCCGCGGTCCTGCTCGGCGCCGCCGCCGTCACGTTCGCGGCCGGGCTGACCTCGTCGCTCGAGCGCCTACTCGACGGGATCTCGCACCGGCACGCCGAGCCGGTGCAGATCGCCATGCCCGGGAACGGCGTCGCGTTCGGCAACAAGCGCGTGAAGATCGGGCCGCCGGGCGCGAAACCGGAAGGCGCGCAGGTCCCGCTCGCGACCGCCGAGCACGCGATCCTCGCAGCCGTCCACGCGCAACCGGGCACGCTGCGCGTCGTCGCCCAGGCCGACGACCCGGTGAACGTCGCCGGGCTCTCGCAGCAGATCACGACGACAGCGTTCCACGGCCCGGCGGCCTGGACCGGCTACGACCTCGTCAGCGGCCACTGGTACACCGGCCCCAACCAGGTGCTCGCTCCCACCGGCTTCCTCACGCAGACGGGCACTTCGGTCGGCGACGCAATCACGATCGGCGAGGGACACAGACGACTGCGGGTCACGATCGTCGGCGAGATCTTCGACACGCACAACCACGGCCTGAACCTCGTCACCGACTGGGCGACCCTCCACGCGATCGACTCGGCTCTCACCCCTGACCAGTACGACGTGGGCCTGCGACCCGGGACCTCGCCGGCAAGCTATGCGAGCGCGGTCAGCCGCAGGCTCGGCTTCGACTATCCCGTCTCCCTCAACGCCCGCCGCCCCGCCGTCGTCGAGGCGATGATCGGCCTCATCACGACGCTCGCGCTGCTCCTGGCCGCGGTCGCCGCGCTCGGCGTCCTCAACACCGTCGTCCTCAACGCACGCGAGCGCGTCCACGACCTCGGCGTCTTCAAGGCGGTCGGAATGACCCCGCGCCAGACGGTCGCGATGGCCATCTCGTGGGTCGCAGGCATCGGGTTCGTTGCGGGCCTGATCGCCGTCCCGCTCGGGCTCGCGCTCCACCGCGAGATCCTGCCGGCGATGGCCGGGAGCGTGGGCCTACGCCTGCCGGCCAGCTTCCTCGACGTATACGGCACCCCGGAACTGGTCGTGCTCGCCCTCGCCGGCGTGGTGATCGCCATGCTCGGCGCCCTCCCCCCTGCGATCTGGGCCGCGAAGATCCGCACCGCGACCGCACTCCACACAGAGTGAGCCGGAACTCGAGAGCCCTGCCCGGCGCTCTCGCGGGTCTGTTCGCCGCGGCGGCCACGACGCTCGCTCCACCGGCCTCCTCGACCGTCAGCCGACCGAGCCGGGCGACACGCGGTTTCGCCGACTGCATTTCGGCGGCCTCGTGCTATACGCCCCAGCAACTCGAGCGCGCCTACGGCGTGCGGCCGCTCCTCCAGCGTGGGATCGACGGCCGTGGCGAGACGGTGGTGTTGCCCGAGTTGGCCGAAACGCGGCTCTCGCCACCGGAAGTGACCGACCTGCGTCAGGACCTCGTCGTCTTCGACCATCTGTTCGGCCTGCCGGCTCCGCGGCTTCGTTTCGTCAGCACTTTCTCCGGGCCTGAGGATCCGTCGCTGGCCTACGGGGAGGAGGTCCTGGACGCCGAGACGGTGCATGCGATCGCTCCTCGCGCCGCGCTCACGATCCTCCTGGTCAAAGGCAGCTCGCTGGACAGCGCCGATCAGGCAGTGGCGGCTTCGGTCGCGGCCTTGCGGAAGGGTGCCACCGAGGGCGCCGTGATCTCGCTCAGCCCGGCCGGTCAGATCGGCGGAGAGCACTGCGTCAGCCACGCGCAGCTAAGCCGGCTGAACGCGTCGCTTCAGGCTGATGCCGAACATCACGTGACCGTCGTCGCGGCTACGGGCGACTCGGGCGCAGCCGGTGAGCCGTGCGCGCTGATCGACGCCCTCTCCGGCGGCATCAAAGGCAGCTTCATCCCGCGGAGGGAGGTCACTCTGGTTGCCTCCGACCCGCTCGTCTTGAGCGCCGGCGGCACGACCCTCGAGGCGAGCCGCACGACCGGCACCTGGATCGGCGAGAGCACGTGGGGGCTCCCCGACGGCAGCCCCGGCACGGGCTTCCAGGCTTCGGGCGGAGGGTTCAGCCATCTCTTCCACCGACCCTCCTACCAGGACGGTGTCCACGGCATCGGCTCGATGCGCGGCGTCCCCGACGTCGCCGCCGACGCCAACCCCAGCCCTGACAGCGGGTTGCCGGTCGTTACCAGCAATCCAGGCGGGGGCTACACGATCAGTGAGCACGGCGGCACGAGTGCCAGCGCGCCGATCTGGGCGGGGATCATCGCCCTCGCCGACCAGTACGCGAAGCGCCACCTCGGCCTTGTCAACCCGGCGATCTACCAGATCGCCCGCGGCCCCCATTACCACCAGGCGTTCCACGACATCACCGCCGGTAGCGCCAACACAGCCAAGTTCCCGCACGGGACAATCGCCGGCTACCGAGCAAGCCCAGGCTGGGACCCCACGACCGGCTGGGGCAGCCCGAACGCCAGGGTGCTCGTGCCGCTGCTTGCCGCCTCCGCGAACCCCGGCGCGGCTCCGACAACCGGCGGGACGCGCGGCTGAATCTGCCGCACCGCCCCACACCAGCACTCGAGGTCGTTCGCGTCGAGGCGCGATCGGTCATGCTGCGGCGAACCCCTCACGCCAGCTCGAGTGCGCCGGGCGCCACTCGAGCTCGCGCTTGGCCTTGGCGTTCGACGCGCCGCGAGTGTCGGTCATCATCACGACGCCGACCTCACCGGCGAACAGCCGCCCGACGAGTTGCGGCACGCGCCTCGGCCTCCTGGCCCCGAGCTCCTGCGCCAGTGCCGGCAGCCACTCGGCGACGGGGGCCGGGTCGTCGTCGACGACGTTGTAGACGCCGCGGCTGCCGTGCTCGACCGCCGCCACCGTCGCCTCGGCGGCGTCGGCGACGTGGATGAACGACCACACGCCGCCGGCGTCGCCGACGAGCGGGAACTTGCCCTTGCGGACCAGCTCGACCTGCTCCGCGTCGGGCGCCAGCGATGTGCCCGGCCCGTAGAACGCGCCGTAGCGCAGCACGATCCCGTCGGTCCAATGCGCACCGAGGACCGCCTGCTCGAGGTAACGGATCGCGTCCAGGGTCTTGCGCATCTCGCGTGCGGGCGCGGGGTCGAACGGGTCCTCCTCGCTCTTGATCGGCCCACCGGTGCGCGCATATGCCCACGCGCCGATGCTCTGCGCGACGAACCGTCGCACCCCCACCGCCTGCCCCGCCGAGAGCAGGTGGTCCGTCCCCTCGGTCCGCAGACGGTTGGTCAGGGCGAAATCGCGATCGAAGTGACGCAAGTCCAGCGTCGCCGGGATCGCGGTCAGCTGATGGACGATCACGTCCGGCTTCGCCCGGCCCACGGCCTCCGCAACCTGATCCGGATCGAGCGCGTCCGCGACCACCGGCCGAGCGCCGAGCTCGGAGAGCATCGCCTGCTTCGATTCGCTCCGGGTCATGCCGTGGACCTCGTGACCCGCGGCAACCAGACGCGGCACCAGCTGCTTGCCGATTGCGCCCGTCGCTCCTGCCACAAACACTTTCATCATCAACCTCCTTGCTCGTCGTGTCGTCAAGACCACGAACAGGAAGGGCCGAAGGGGACAGCAGTCCCCGGGAAGCGAGCCGGAGCTCCGTCGCCTCCCTGGTGGTCATCGGCGCCTCACCTGACCCGAAGGGGCACGTTCAGGTTGAGGCGGAAGAGGTTGTCGGGGTCGTACCGACGCTTCACCTGGGCGAGGCGCTCCAGGGTCGCAGGCGGATAGGCGCGGCGGAGCCCTTCGTCCCCTTCGTCGCCGACGAACCCGACGTAGGCCGCGGCCGGGGATCCATCCGAGAGCGCACTCGCCAGGCCGGTGGCCCAGCTCTCATGCTCGGGTCGCTCCTCGGGGCGCTCGTGCATGCGCGGCGATGTTCACCATCAGCTTCGCGCTGCGGTGGCCGAACGCGGTCGCCTCGTCGGGGACGCGCGCCATTGCGCCGCCGAGTACGCGCAGCTGGACGGCGGCGAATCGCGGCCGTAGCGGTCTCGAGGTGCTCGAGGATCGTCTCCCCCGCTCGCGCGGGTAGCTCATCGACGAGGATGTTCGTCCCTGCGTCGAGCGCCGGGGGTGGGCCTTCGGGCCCTGCGAACATCTCCGGGTAGCGGATCGGCCGCACCATGTCGGCGAGCGGGGTCGCGAGGCGGCGAATCGGCGCAATCGCCAGCTCACCCGCCTCGGCACCGCCCGCGTAGACCATCAGGGCGATCACCACCGGCTTGCCGTGGTGCTCCGCGGGGATGAATGGCAGCGGCGGCGCCTTCAGGATGTTCGCGATCACGGAGAGCTCCTCCGGAGCCGCGTCTGCCGCGGCGACCAACCCGTCGATCACGTCGGTGCTCGCCGGCAGCATCAACATGCCGCCGACGACCTCGTCGATCTCGTGGAGCCGAAGCCGCAGTCTCGTGGCGACACCGAAGTTGCCACCGCCGCCCCGGAGGGCCCAGAAGAGATCGGCGTGAGCCTTCTCGTCCACCTCGAGCAGCTCGCCGTCGGCGGTCACCACCTCAGCCGCGAGCAGGTCGTCGATCGCGAGCCCGTTCCTGCGGACGAGGAAGCCGATGCCGCCGGCGAGGGTGATCCCGCCGAGACCGACGCTAGCCGTGTCGCCGAGCCCGGTCGCGAGGCCTCGTTCGCCGGTCGCCCGGGTGTAGTCGCCGGCCGTGACTCCGGTCTGCGCCCACGCGGCCCGCCCGTCGGCGTCGATTTCGACCGCGTTCATCGCGGACAGGTCGAGGACGATCCCGCCCTCGGATGTGCCGTGGCCCGCGCGGCTGTGGCCGCCGCTTCGCACCGCGAGCTCGGCGCCGGTCTCCTGCGCCAGGTTGACGACGACGAGCGACGTCGGTTGCGTCGGCGGCGCGGACGATCGCCGCGGGGCGACGGTCGAAGCCGGTGAAAACGACGCGGCGCAGGTCGTCGTAGCCGGGATCGTCCGCCCCGATCACCTTGCCGTTCAGGCCGGCGCGGAGCCTCGAGATCTGGATGTCGGCCGTGGTCTTCACATCTCCTCCTTCGATCGATCGGTACGGGTCGTCGACTTCGCCGGCGCGCGGGCCGCGGTCCTGGGCGTGCGACCGCTCGGTCACGCTGCCTCCTCGAGCGCGATCTCGACCTCGAGCCTCGACCGGCGTCGCTCTCGGAGCCGCCTTGGGCTTCGACTCGACGAACGCAGCGGCGACCGCCGCCCCGGCAAGCGCCACCCCGATCAACACATAGAAGGCAACGTGGAACCCGTGCGTGAGAGCGGGGCCGCTGAAGGCGAGCACCGCGTGGCTCGAGGCATAGTGGCTTGTCGCGGTGGCGGCAATCGTGGTCACGGCGGCCAGTCCGACCGCGCCCCCGATCTGCCGGCTGGTGTTGACGAGCCCGGAGGCGACGCCGGCGTCGGCCGGCTGGACTCCTGTGAGGCTGGCGATCGTGACCGGCACGAACGAGAGCGCGAGACCGATGCCACTCAGGATCAGGCCGGGGAAGACGTCCCAGAAGTAGTGCCCGTCGGCGGGCATCTGAGCGTAGAGCGCGCCGCCGGCGGCGGTGAGCAGCAAGCCGGCGCTCAGCACCGGGCGTGCCCCCAGCCGGGTGGTCAGCCCCTGACCGATGTTCGAGAAGCCGATGATCGTGACGGTGATGGCGATGAAGGCGACACCCGTCTCGATCGCCGAGTAGCGGAGGACCTCCTGCAGATACAGCGTGATCAGGAAGAACTGGGAGAACGCGGTCGCACCGACCATCAGCATCGCCACGTTGGCCGCCGAGAGCGTCCGCAGGCGGAAGATCCGCAGCGGCAAGAGCGGCGCCGGCGAGCGCGCCTCGATCCCGACGAACGCCGCGATCAACGCGCGCGGCGGTTGCGAGCAGCCCGAGCGTCATGCCGTCGCTCCAGCCGTTCGTGCTCGTCCGGGTGATCGCGTAGACGAGAAGCATCAGGCCGGCGGTGATCGAGGTGGCGCCGGCCACGTCGAAGTACCGCTGCGCGACCGCGGCGCGGCTCTCGCGTACCAGCCAGGGAGTGACGGCGAGAATCGCTGCGCCGACCGGCAGGTTGACGAAGAAGATCCACGACCAGCCCAGGTACGAGGTGAGCACGCCGCCGAGCAGCACACCGACGGCGCCGCCGACGCCGGAGGCTGCGCCCCAGACGCCGAGGGCGATGTTCCGCTCATGCCCCTCGCGGAAGGTGGTGACGACGATCGAAAGCGCAGCCGGCGCGAGCAGAGCGCCGCCAAGGCCCTGCAGCCCCCGGGTGACGATCAGCGCGCCTTCCGACCAGGCGAGCCCGGAGAGCAACGAGCCGACCGTGAAAACAGCCACGCCTGCCGTGAACAGCCGCCTGCGGCCGAGCAGGTCGGCAAGGCGGCCGCCCAGCAGCAGCATTCCGCCGAACAGGATCGAGTAGGCGGTGATCACCCACTGCAGGCTGTCCTGGGAGAAGTGAAGGTCGTTCTTGATCGCCGGCAGCGCGACGTTCACGACCGCGACATCGACGATGACCATGAACTGCGCGGCCACCGTCACCGCGAGAACAAGCCAGCGTCTGCGCTCCGGCTCGGGAGCGATTCTCGCTTTCATGGTTCCTCCTTGCACGTTGGTTTCGAGAAGGCGACGAACCGATGGCGCTCGAGGGGACAACGTGGTCAGAGCTCGGCACGCCGCCACTCGCGGCGGCGCCGGTCAGGCTTCGCCTTCGCCGGCTCGAACGCCCGCTGCGTGGGACGCGTTCTGATCGGGGCAGCCGAGTCAATGGGGTCGGCGACCGCTAGCCCGCGTCACTCGTGGCGGTCGGCCTGTTGTCGAGTGCCTTCGACGGCTGGGAGGACGGCACCGGCGGGGAAGCACCGTGCGACGTCGCTCGTCTCGTCCCCATGGGTAAGAGCGGTCGGATGAATACGGGAGCCGCACCCGCGGGAGCTGGGCGCGGGCGGCTCCCCCGCTTCACGACGTTGCGTCGAGCCACTCCTGAAAGGTCGGGCCGGCCAGCTTGGCGTGGGGCGCCCGGAAGGAGGGCACCCGCCTCGTAGAGGTCCCCGTCGGGGTCGTCCGGATCGGTCACGCCTTCGATCCTGACCGGGTCTCCCCGCCGGGCGGCGAGCAAGGTCGCCATCTCGACGAGCTCCTCGACCCTCGGCCCGGCGATCTCGGGGATCGGATCGTTCGACGGCTCGAGGCCCTGGTGGATTGCGAGGTCGGCGAGCTCCTGGGCCACGGCTTGCGCCGAGACGAGCTGCGTGCGCATCCGCGGGACGTAGCTCACCTCTCCATTTCGTCCCCAGTCGGTGAGCTGCGGGACCAACTCGTGGAACTGCGCAGCCCGCAGTATCTGCGCCGGAATCGGGCCCGACAGCATTGCCTGCTCGTGGACGAGCTTTGCGGCGCCATATCCGCCGGTGAAGCGATCGATCCCGATGATCGAGACGACCACGATCCGCTCCACCCCTGCCCGTGCGCCCGCCTCCTGCAGGTTTCGGGTTGCCACGGTGAAGAACTCCGTCGCCGCAGCCTGCTCCGGAGAGGCACCGGTCGCAACGTCGATGATCGACTCCACGCCCACCAGCGCCTCTGCAAGGCCCTCGCCGGTGACGATGTCCACGCCGTTCGAGCGCGACATCGCGACCACGTTGTGACCTTCGCCCCTCAGGACATCGACGACGTGACGACCGGCCCGCCCGGTCGCGCCCGCGACGGCAATCGTTCTTGGTGTCTCCATGATCTTCTCCCTTCGCTCGTGCTTTCGTCATCTCGACGAACGGGAGACACACCAGGGGACGCGCTCCGGGAGGAAGGGCGCAGTGGGGACGGCTATGCGCTGACTTCTGCGACGCGCCGGCGCAGGAAGCGGCGCTCGGGCTCGGTGTGCGCGAGCTCGAGGGCGCGTTGGTACTCGGTTCGTGCCTCGTCTGCTCGACCGAGGCGGCGGAGCAGGTCGGCGCGGGTCGAGTGGAAGTACTGGTAGCCGTCGAGGTCGAGCCGGTCGACGAGGGCAAGCCCCGCTTCCCTTCCCTCCGCCTCGGCCACCGCGATCGCGCGGTTGAGCTCCACGACCGCTGAGCCGGTCAGCCCCACGAGCTCGCCGTAGAGCGCGGCGATCTGCTGCCAGTCGAGCGGTTCGTCCATGTGCAGCGACGCGATCGCCGCCTGGATGACGTACGCGCCGTGCCCACCCTGCAGCGAAAGGGCCCGCACGAGCGCCTCGCGCCCGCCGGCGATCTGGGCGGCGTTCCAGCGCGAGCGGTCCTGGTCCGCGAGCAGGACGAGCTCGCCGCCTTCGAAGCGGGCCTCGCGACGAGCGTCGTTGAGCAGCATCAGCGCGCGCAGGCCGTGCACCTCCGGCTCGTCCGGCATCAGCTCGACGAGCGCCGAGCCGAGTCGGAGCGCCTCCGCCGCGAGGTCGACGCGGCCGCTGTAGCCCTCGTTGAAGATCAGGTAGACGACCGCGAGCACCGCCGCCAGCCGCTCCGGCAGCAGCTCGTCGTCGGGAACACGGAATGGGATGCCGGCATCCTTGATCTTCTGCTTCGCCCGCGAGAGCCGCCGCTTCATCGTTTCCTCGGGGACAAGGAACGCGCGGGCGATCTCGTCGGTGCGTAGCCCGCCGAGCGCGCGCAGGGTGAGCGCGACCTGCGCCTCGAGACCGAGCGCCGGATGGCAGCACGTGAAGATCAGCTCCAGCCGCTCGTCACGGAAACTCGTCTCATCCATCACGTCCTCCACGGCCTCGGGCACATCGAGCAGGCGCGTCTTCTCGGCGAGCCTGCGGTCGCGGCGAAGGCGGTCGATCGCCCGGTTGCGGGCGGTGATCGTCAACCACGCGCCCGGATTGGGCGGCGTGCCTTCGCGGGGCCAGCGCTCGGCGGCGACCGCGAACGCCTCCTGAGCGGCCTCCTCGGCCAGATCGAAGTCGCCGAGGAAGCCGATCAAGCTGGCGAGGACACGGCCCCACTCGTCGCGGAAGACCTGCTCGAGCAGCGCCTACCGCTCCACCAGCGGCCGCACCTCGACCGCGCCGCCCATCCGCGCGGCGGGGACTCGCGCCGCGAGTTCGAGCGCCGCATCGAGATCGTCCACCTCGACCACGATGAAGCCGCCGACGTGCTCCTTCGCGTCGACGAACGGACCGTCCGTGAGCAGCGTCCTTCCATTCTCGACGCGGACGGTGGTCGCAGTCTCGACCGGCTGCAGTTGCTCGCCGGTGAGGATCCCCGGCAACTTCCGGAGCTCGAGGTACTCGTCAACGATCGCTTGCTGCTCGTCGGCCGAGAGTTGCTCGAACGACTCCACGGAGCTGCCCGGGTAGTTCTGGAGCAGATACTTCATCTTGACCCTCCTTCGTAACTGTTTCTCCCACGTACGACGAACACAAACGCGAGCAGGGGACAACCGCCTCCCGCTTCCTTCTTACACGTCCTGGGGTCGACGTTTCGAGGCCTTCCCACTCGACCGCAGTGCCCTCGGCCGGCGCGACGCTAGGAGATCCTGCGGCGGTAGGTGGCCATGGCGAAGCTGTATGCGACGACGAGGATGCCGACACACCAGGCGATGGCGATCCAGATGTCGGTGCCGACGGGCTGCTGCGTGAACAGGTCGCGGATGGCGTTGACGATGGACGTCACCGGCTGGTGCTCGGCGAAGGCGCGCACCGGGCCGGGCATGGTGTGGGTGGGAACGAATGCCGAGCTGATGAACGGCAGGAGGATGAGCGGGTAGGAGAACGCGCTCACCCCGTCCGTGGACTTGGCGGTGAGGCCGGGGATGACGGCGATCCACGTCAACATCAGGGTGAACAGGATCAGGATGCCGGCGACCGCGAGCCACGCCAGCACTCCCGCCCCCGAGCGGAAGCCCATCAGGAGGGCCACGAGCACGACGGCCACGAGCGAGATCAGGTTGGCGACCACCGAGGTGAGGACGTGCGCCCACAGGACGGACGAGCGCGCGATCGGCATCGACTGGAATCGCTCGAAGATGCCGCTCTGCAGATCCGTGAACAGCCGGTACGCCGTGTAGGCGATGCCCGAAGCGACCGTGATCAGCAGGATGCCGGGCAGCAGGTAGTTCACATACGAATCCGACCCTGAGTTGATCGCGCCGCCGAACACGTAGACGAACAGCAGCAGGAAGGCGATCGGCATGATCGTGGTCGTGATGATGGTGTCCGGGCTGCGCGTGATGTGACGCAGGGATCGTCCCGTCAGGACGGCGGTGTCAGCGAAGAAATGGTTGGTCATCGTTGCTCCTTACTCTGTCCGTGCCGACGCTGCGGTCATCGCGAGCTCGCCGTCCCGGCCGTCGTCGGCGACGACGGCAAGGAAGACGTCCTCGAGGGTCGGCTGCTTTTCGATGTATTCGACCTTGGCGGGCGGGAGCAGTTGCTTGAGCTCGCCGAGGCTGCCGTTCACGATGATCCGACCCTCGTGGAGGATCGCGATCCGGTCGGCGAGTTGTTCGGCCTCGTCCAGATACTGCGTCGTCAGCAGTACCGTCGTGCCGTGCCCGGCGAGATCCTTGACGGCCTGCCACACCTCGATCCGCCCCTGGGGGTCGAGCCCGGTCGTCGGCTCGTCGAGGAAGATGACCGGCGGATTCCCGATCAGGCTCATCGCGATGTCGAGGCGGCGACGCATGCCACCCGAATAGGTCGACACCTTCCGCGCGCCCGCATCGGCCAGCGAGAAACGCTCGAGCAGCGCATCCGCGATCGTGCCCGGATCCTCGAGGTGCCGCAGCCTCGCGACCAGCACGAGGTTCTCCCGCCCGCTGAGGATCTCGTCGACGGCCGCGAACTGCCCCGTGAGGCTGATCGACTCCCGCACGCTCGCCGGTTCCGCGGCGACGTCGTGGCCGTTGACGCTGGCAGTCCCCGCGTCGGCCTCGAGCAGCGTGGACAGGATCTTTACGACCGTGGTCTTGCCCGCCCCGTTGGAGCCGAGCAGGGCGAAGATGCTGCCCCGCGCCACGTCGAAGCCCACGCCGCGCAACACGGGCAGTTCCTTGTACGACTTCTCCAGACCCCGGACCTGGATTGCTGCGTCGGCGGTCATTCTTGCCCCTCTCGCTCCGCCTCCTCGATCGCCCGAATCAGGCGAGCGCGTTCCTTGTCGATCCATTGCTTGCCGGTGTACGCCTGGGCGAACGTCTCGGCGAACTCGACCGGGTCGTCGCCGACGATCGCGCGCACAGGCGTACCGTCGGCTGCGGCACGCTCCCAGAGGTCGGCGAAGTCGCCGAACATCTTGACGCTGGTCTCGCCGTCGGTGATGCCCCCGTAGACCATGAAGTACCGCTGGAGAGCCTTCGCGACCGTGCCGTACGGCTCGGGGAGGGCCTCGATGCGTGCCCTGTACTCCTTGTACTGCTTCTTCTGGTCGAGCGACCCGGTGACCAGTTCGATCCACCTTGCCATGTCTATCTGCCTCCTTCGTGGAGCTGTTCGAGCCGTTCTGCGAGGAAGCTCCAGGTCCCCCAGAACTCTTCGAGGTACTTCCGTCCCTGGGCGTTGAGGGAATAGACTTTGCGCGGCGGCCCCTTCTCGGAGGGGACCTTCTCCACGTCGACGAGGCCTCGCTGCTCGACCCTGATGAGCAGCGCGTAGACGGTGCCCTCGGCGATGTCGGAGAAGCCCTGCTCCCGCAGCCACGCCGTGATCTCGTAGCCGTACGCAGCCCGGCCGGAAAGGATCGCGAGGACGATGCCCTCCAGCGTGCCTTTGAGCATCTCCGTCATCTGCTTGCCCATCGAACACCCCCTCTCCAGGTACTCAGTGTTACCGCTTACTGGTACATAGTAGCACTGACTAGCGTCGGCGCAAGCCGCACGTCGAGCGGGCTGAGCGCGTGCGCCGCGGCCGGGTCCCGCTTGCTCATCGGCCTGGTCGCTGACAGGGCAGCGCTCAGCGCGCGACCGCCCAGACGCGATAACCGCCTGCGAATCGTGCGACGTCGACGACGCCCTCGGAGAGGCTCGCGCTCGGTGCCATGCGCGGGAAGCGCAACTCCACGACGACGGTGCGCGCCTCGGCCTTCGCGCCGCACTGCCGTCCGACCTGGGCGCCGCGCGGGCCGGCGGCGCCCGCGCGCTTGGCCGAGACCACCTTCGCTCCTGCCGTATTCAGCGTCGGGTAGTCGGACGCCGCGGTGACGAGCGCCGCTTCCGCTGCACGAGCGGCGGCGTTCGCAGGCAGGACGAGAGCGCCGGAGGGACAGCGCTGCGCGGGCACCGCCCCTGCACTACTTACGAACGGCGAAGCGATGGCGAGCGCGGCGACGCCGACAGCCGCGGCGGCTCCGGTGCGGAACAGATTCATTTGTGTGACCCCCTTTTGCTCGAGAACCTCAACGGCCAACTGCGACGGCGACGGCCTGGTTGAGCTCATGCGTTGAGCGTCATGCGTCGTTCGAGAGAGGTTGGCTCCGGCGAGCCGCCGCGCCAATGAGGCAGGCACCCGACCTTGGGTGCGGGAAACCCTACGCCTGCAGATCGATCGCCAGAGGACGGGCGGCTAGGAACCGAGGAACTGCAGGACCGCGAGCACGCGCCTGTGGTCTTCGCCCGCGGCGGGCAGTCCCAGCTTGACGAAGATGCTCGTGACGTGCTTCTCGACGGCGCGCGGCGAGATGAAGAGCCGTTGTCCGATCGCCTGGTTCGAGCGCCCTTCTGCCATCAGCTCGAGCACCTCGCGTTCGCGAGGGGAGAGCCGCTCGATGGGGTCGTCGCCGCGGTTGCGGCCGACGAGCTCGGCAACGACGAGCGGGTCGAGCGCCGAGCCTCCCTCGGCGACTCGGTGAACAGCGGCTGTGAACTCCTCCGCGTCGGTGACTCGGTCCTTGAGCAGGTAGCCGATCCCCTGGGCGTTGTCGGCAAGGAGCTCGACGGCGTAGGTGTGTGCGACGTGCTGGGAAAGGACGAGCACGCCGGTGTCGGGGTGCTTGGCGCGGATCTCCCGGGCTGCGCGGATCCCCTCGTCGGTTTGGGTCGGGGGCATGCGGATGTCGACGATCGCGACGTCGGGGTGGTAGCTGCGTACCTTGAGCATGAGCTCGTCTGCGTTTCTCGCCTGTCCGACGACCTCGATCTCCGCCTCCTCGAGCAGTAGTGCGAGCCCTTCTCGCAGCAGCGTCGAGTCGTCGGCGATCACGGCGGAGAGTCGGCGATCGTGGACGCGGACGTTCCGGAGCGGCGGGAACTCGCCGGGCAGGTCGTCGGCGACGAGCTGGTAGATCCGCTCCGGCTGGCGCAACCCGCGAAACTCGAACTCTCCCAGCTCGCGCACCGTCACGCACACGCCGCCGGCCGCCTCCTTCGAGGCCAGGATCTGGCCGCCGTGGGCGGCCTGGCAGATGCGGGATGCACGGTGGACGTCGAGGCCGACGAAGCCGGCACCGGCACGTTCTGCCTCGCCGCAGTGGAGACCAATTCGCACCCGGACGCGCTCGGTTACCGGCCAGCAGTGCGCCATGAAGGCGCGCTGAATCTCGAGAGCGGCAGACGCCGCGTGCGCGGGCTCGTCGAAGACGCTGAAGAGCTCGTCTCCTCGGAAATCGACCTCTCGGCCGCCTGTCTGCCGGACGGCGCTGCGCTGCAGTTCACGGGCCTCCGAGAGAACCGCGGTGTAACCGGCGCCGAGGCGATCGGCCAGGCCGCTCGAGTCCTCGAGGTCGCTGAAGAAGAAGGTGAGGGTCACGCGTTCCGCCCGGTCGTTGCCGCGCCTCTCTGCCGGACCGGAAGCTTCGCCCGCACAAGCGTGCCCCGGCCCGGCGCGCTCTCGACCCACAGCTCGCCGTCGAGCGCCTCGACACGATCGCGCAGGCCGCGCAGGCCGGTGCCGCGATCGGCATCCGCGCCGCCGACCCCGTTGTCTCCGATCTCGACGTCGACTCGTCCTTCGACCCACTCCACGCGCACGGTTGCCGAGTCCGCGTGGGCGTGCTTGAGGACGTTGGCGAGCGACTCGGAGACGGAGTAGTAGGTCGCCGTCTCCACGTGCTCGGGAAGACGCTCGGGCACGCAGACGTCGAGGGCGACGGCGAGCGGCGCCCGCGCCGCCAACACTTCGAGCGCGGCCTCGAGCCCGCGCTCCGTCAGCACCACAGGGTGGATCCCCTGCGCGAGCTCGCGCACCTCGGTGACCGCCTGGTCGAGCTCCTTCGAGAACTCCTCGAGCAAGCGCTCGGCTTCCTTCGGCGACGCGCGGAGCTTTGCCCGCGCGAGCCGTAGCCTCAACGAGAGCGCGACGAGTCGCTGCTGGGCGCCGTCGTGAAGGTTGCGCTCGATCCGGCGGCGCTCGCTGTCGCTGGCCTCGACGATGCGAAGGCGCGATGCGGCCAGCTCGTCTCGCGCGTGTGCGCTCGCGACTGCGAGGCCGACGAGCTCTGCGAAGGCTTGCAGGCGGCGCTCGGTCTCGAGCGGCAGCGTTTCCTCGCGCCGGAGGGCGACGACGAGAGCGCCCCAGGTAGCGCCGGCGACCGTGATCGGCACGCCGACGCTGCCGCAGAACCCAAGGTCGCGCAGTTGCGCTGCGCCGGAACCGACGAGCTCGTCGTAGTTCGATCGCGCGGGTGCTCCGGTTTGCAGAACCTGAAGCGCGGAGCCAACCTCGAGCTTGTTCACGTTGCCGACCTCGAAGGGGCCCGTGGGCTCGCCGAACTTGCCGACGATCGTCGATGTTCGCGCGTCTTCGAAGCGGTGGAGCACGGCTGTCCTGAGGCCGAGCAACCGACAGACCTCCTCCGTCACGGTCTGAAAGACCTCCTCGGGAGGGGCATTTCTGGCGACCAGGGTCGCCGCTCGACGAAGCGCCGCCTGCTCGGCCGCCAATCGCTGCTGCTCCGCCTCGGTACGCCGTTGCTCCGTGAAGTCGCGGATGATCGCCACCACCTCGCCCTCGCCGCTCGGAACGAACCGTGCCTCTCGCCAGTGCGCCACGCCGCGGATCGCGAGCTCATACTCGATCACCTGCATGCTGCCGCTCTCGAGCGCGCGCTCGATGCGGGCGAGGACGGTGCGCGCGAGCTCGTCCGGGAGTACGTCGCGGACGTTCCGGCCGACGAACTCGTCCGGGGCGAACAGTTGGGCCGTGGTCGGGTCGGGCCGAGCGTCGAGGTAGGTGCCGTCGCTTCCGTAGCGAACGATCGTGTCGGGGATCGCGTCCAGTAGTGCGCGGTTTCTCTGCTCGGCGAGTCGCGCCTTCCGGTGCCCATGCTCGTCACCGCACGCCAAGACGGCAGCCTCGTCGGCAGCGTCGTCGCCCGGCCGGAGAGACTCGGCCGTCACTCCAGCAACCTCTCCAGTGCTGCACCAGAGAGCTCTCCCTTCGCGATGAAGCCGCGTGCTCCGCTCGCCTCGATCCGAGAGCCGTAGGTCGAGCGGTCCCGACTCGACACGAGCACGATCTTCAGCTCGGGGTGGCTTGCGAGCAGCCGCTCGGCGACGGCCAGGCCGTCGAGGTCGGGAAGCTGGATATCGAGGAGCACGAGCTCTGGCACCAACCGGGCGGCGAGGGCGAGGGCGGAGGCTCCGTCCTCCGCCTCGCCCACGACGTCGAACCCCTCGGCGACCAGCAACTCGCTCGCACAACGGCGGAAGCTCGCGTGATCGTCGACCACCAGGACACGCCAGGCCGGCTGCACCCGCTCGAGAAGCGCCTGCTGCTCCATGCTCATGAGAACGGGTACCCGCGGCGCGTCACTTGTACTCCCACGCCGCGGCGCGCCGGGCGCCCGCTCACGTCCCGCTCCGAGCGACCCTGCCGGGCTCCGGGTTCGGCCTCGGCAGCCGGTCGAGCCGGCGGGGCAAATACCAGTTCCATCCTCGGTCGTGTCGATCAACCCGGAGGCGATACCTGCATCGCGGGTGCGGCTAACCGAACTCGTGCACCGGACGCAGGCCTCGCGCCTCGTCCTGCGGCTCACGCGCCGACCTCGAGACCGCGGCACCCGCAGGAATCGAGATCGCCGCGACCGCGGCACCGGTCATGGCGTCGAAGAAGAAGTGGTTGCCTGTCGCGATCACCACGAACAGCTGCAGCACCGGATAGACGAGGCCGAGAACGCGCAGGCTCCGGCGCCCGCCGTGCAGCACCAGGCTCGCACCGACGATGGTCGCGTAGCAGATGTGCATGCTCGGGACGGCCGCGTACGGGTTGTAGAGCGCGCTGACGAGCCCTCGGTTCAGATCGAGCGTGCTCTGCGACACCGAGTCGCCGATGCCGAGCGCTGCCAGCCGCGGGGGCGCCGTTGGGAAGGCGAGGAATCCGATCAGCGCAAGCGAGCTGGCGGCCAGGAGCGCCGTGCGGACGGCCGGGAAGGCCGCCGGGCGGCGACGGTGGAGCCAGAGGAGGCACAGGCCCGTCGCCGCAAGGTGAAGCGTCAGGTAGAGGACATCGAGCGTACCGATCAGTCCCGGTACCTCCCGCGCCGCGTGCTGCACGGCAGCTTCCCCGAAGAGGTGCAGCGATCGCTCGAGCGAGGCGATCGCGCGGGCGTGCGCGACGGCCGTCGCCGAGGCTCCGGCGACCAGGCCACGGCTCGTCTCGTACAGACCGTAGAGCACGCCGACGGCGACCAGCTCGACGCCGAGCGAATGACGTTCGGCCAGCCAGGCGATGATCGGGCGGCTCCGTCGCTTGACGCTCATCGATCCGCCTCTTCACCCGTTCCGGCGACCGCCAGACGACGCTCCGGCAAGGCAACCCCCCCATTCGACAGGAACCTGGACAGCATTACCGGGGTGCGGGCGCTGGGCAGTACGGCGCTCAGGCTTTCGCGGGTGCGGCTAACCGAACCCGGGCCTCGACCTACCGCCGTTGGAGGCGCAACTACGGGAGGGACCGGTCCTCAGGGCGCTCACGAGTTCGGATCACCGCACCGTCGAAGGTCGGGCCACCCCATGGGCGGCCGGAAGGACAGCCGGCAGCCTGGACGCGAAGGGACACCGACACGAAGCGAGGGACCGATGGCACCGACAGCCGAAAACGAGACGCTCCGCGAGCTCGACCACCGAGGCGGAGACGGGATCGACGTCACGCTGCTGTGGAGCCCCGAAGACGACAAGACGTACGTCCTCGTCGACGACGACCGCAGCGGCCAGAGCCTACGGATCGCGGTCGACGGGGCCGATGCGCTCGACGCGTTTCGTCACCCCTATGCCTACGCGGTCTGCGAGCTCGGGGGCGCAGCCTGAGGTCGTCCTACAGGACGACGGCTGCGCCGCCCGCTACACGATCTGCTTCAGCCCCAGGGGGCGCGCAACGGTAGCCTCGGCGGGTGTTCGATCATGTCGCAATCGCCGTCTTCGACCTCGCGGCGTCCGAGCGCTTCTACCGCACCGTCCTCTCCGTGCTGGGCGCCGAGCCGAGTCACGCGGACGCCGAGCTCGTCGAGTGGGACGACTGGGACATCGGGGCGACGGACGGCTGGCACCCCGTGACCCGCGGCCTCCACGTCGGCTTCCGAGCGCCGTCCCGAGAGGCCGTGGACGCCTTCTGGCAGGCAGGGATCGACGCCGGCTACCGCGACGACGGCGCGCCGGGCCCGCGCACGATCTACGGCCCGGACTACTACGGCGGCTTCCTGCTCGACCCGGACGGCAACAGCGCGGAGGCTGTACACACGAAGCGCGAGGACCCCTTACCCGACGGCCGCGTCGACCACCTCTGGATCCGCGTCCGCGATCCCGCCGCGTCCAAGCGCTTCTACACGACGATCGCCCCGCACGCCGGGCTGCGGCTCGGGGTGGACAAGCCGGACCACGTGCAGATGGTCGGCGAGGACTTCAGCTTCTCGCTGATCGACGACGAGCGCCCGCTCACAGAGCACGTCCACCTCGCGTTCCCGGCGCAGGACGACGCGACCGTGCGGGCCTTCCACGCCGCCGCGGTCGACGCGGGCTACCAGGACAACGGCGGTCCCGGCGAGCGTGCCGTCTACCACCCGGGCTACCACAGCGCATTCGTCCTCGACCCCGACGGGCACAACGTCGAGGTCGTCAACCACAACCGCTGAACCAGCGCCGACGACGCCGCCCACCACACACCTGCCGGGATCGTGATCTGCGACTAGCCGATATGGTCGAGATCGATCTCGGCGTGACGAACGGTTCGCCACGATTGCCAGGTGATGCGGAGGATGATCAGTGTGATCGCCAGGCCGATGATCGGATCGGCGGCCTGGGCGCCGAGGGCGACCAGTGCGGCGCTTGCAACGACGCCGAGCGAGACGAAGCCGTCGATGCGGGCATGTCTGCCGTCGGCGGTCATCGCCGCGCTCGCGAGCCGCTTGCCCGCTTTCAGGCGGACACTCGCCGCGAGCTCGTTCCCGGCGAACCCGATCAGTCCCGCGGCGGCCAGCACCCAGAGATGGGTCAGGTGTTGCGGATGGACGAAGCGCATGATCGTCACGTAGAGCGCGACGCACGCCGAGACGAAGATCGCGAGCACGACCGCCATTCCGGCAAGACGCTCGCCGCGCACGCTGCGGAGGTAGAACGCGATCCCGAGCGGGATCGCCGTGAACGCGTCGCCGAAGTTGTGGATCAGGTCCGCGAGGAGCGCGACCGAGCCCGACAGGGCGAAGATCGCGAGCTGCGCGCCTGCTGCAAGGCCGAGAACGAGCAGGCTGATCGCCACCGCTTTGACACCGGCGTGCGAGCGCAGGATCGACCTGTCCACGAGCACGTGCGAGTGGCCGTGATCACCGCGTGACTCCTCGTGATCGTCGCCGTAGTGCTCATGGCCGTGGGAGTGGTCGTGATCGTGGTCGGCCGGGTGCGCACCGGCGCGATCGGCCGCCTGATGGCTCATGAGGCGCGCCTCTTTCGATCGACTGCCCCGAGGTGGACGTGCTCGATGTGATAGACGGCTTCTTCGAGCAGCACGGCGACGTGGCTGTCGTGGAGTGCGTAGACGACGCGTCGGCCGATTCGCTCACCGACGACGAGCCCGAGGTGGCGCAAGACACGGAGTTGGTGGGAGACGGCGGATTGCTCCATCTCGACCGCCTGGGCGAGGTCGGTGACCGAGCTGGCGCCATGGCGGAGGTGGGCGAGGATGCGGACGCGGCTCGGTGTGGCGAGCGCCTGCATCGTTTGCGCGACCTCGCGGGCTGTCTCCGCGTCCAGTGCGGCGGGCTCCTTGTGCCGGCCGTCGACTCCGTGTCCCATGGGTTGATATTACATGAGAACCTGTTCATACGTGCCGGTATCTCGTCGGCGGTCGCCCGGCCCAGACGCCCGGGTAACGATCGCCGCTACAGCCGGACACGACCGCCGGCGTCGCCCCGAGGCGGCTGGACGGCCTCGTTCACGCATCCCGTTACGCGGCACGACCGACGTTCAGAACCCCCACACGGGCGGCACTGCGATCAGGCCCCGACGATCAGCGACCGCGCCTCGGCAGCGCCGACGACGAGATCGTGAAGGTCGCCACCCACTTCGAGTCGGCTCGATTGTCCGATCCCGCCGATCTTCATCGGCTCGAAGCCGGCGGTTCGGATCAACCGCTCGACCTCTTCGTTACCACGATCGTCGCCGGTCACGTAGAACAGAACCGCCGGCTCGGGTGATCGATTGCTCGAGGACTCGAGAAGATCGGCCGACATGGTGCCGAACGCCATCGCCAGCCGGATCCCTGACGGCAACCAACTCGCAATCGTCTCGCCAGATGTCTTCCCTGCCGGCAGGAGCCGGACGACATTTCCTTTTGCGTCGAGGCCGACCGGGTTGCTCGGAACGACGAGGGGCCTGTCACCCAGCGCGCCAACGATCTCGTCGATGACGTCCTTCAGCACGGAGAACCGCAGCGCAAGGACGACAGCATCGGCTCCCTGCAACGCGCTTCGGTTGTCGACCGCGACGACCGAGCTTCCGCCGATTCCCCTGGCGAGCCTGTCTGCCGACTGCTTGTCGGCGCTCGAGAGCCGCAGGGCCTCGCCTCCGGAAGCGAGCCGACGGGCGATCGCCGATCCGATCCCCCCGGTGCCGATGATCGCGGTGGTAATGGTCGAACCCCTCTCAGCGTCAGGCAGCGAACAAGACGGCTCGGCACCGCAGGAGCCCCACCGGTCTCGCTGCGTCTCGCTGCGAGCCGCGGACCGGTTGCGAGGTGCTTCGCAAATGGCGGTCGCCGGCGCCGCGCGAGAAAGGCCCGGCCGACTCCGAGGCAAGCGCGGCGTTCACTCCGACCCCTGGGCGGACGTATCTGACGGCCAGCGAGCGGGGGTCCAGTCACCTTCTGGATCCGTGGTCTGCCCCACTTCGATCAGATGACCATCGGGATCACGGATATAGCAACGGATCTCGTACTGGTGCTGCTTCGGCGGCGTCAGGAATCGAGCGCCGCGGGCGCTCCATTCGGAGTACACGGCCTCGATGTCCTTGACCCGAATATTGAGGAAGCTGCTGACCCGGTTGGGATTGCCAGGCGTCTCCAGGGTGACTTCCGGCTTGTCGTCGGTCGGGCCTCCGCCCTGATTGATGATGATCCAGCTGTTGGCCAGCGCAACATAGGTCAGCCCGCCGGGGCCGGAGAAGGCGACCCTGCCTCCGAGCACTTCGGTGTAGAAGCGCCGGGAGCGCTCGACATCGTCCGAGACGATGAAATGGGCCAGCACAATCCCCTCAGGGGGCGGTGGAAGCTCGGTCATCTGCTACCTCAAACTCGTCGGGTCAGCACCCGCCTGCGGCGGACGTGCGGCCGATGCCGTGACCGACGCGGATCTCGTCTCCTCATGCCCGTGCTACCTGCGCCTGCGTCGGTCGCTTGGGCGGAGGCATCTTGGCTATCTCCATGCGGAGCGCCTTGCAGGCGGGGTCGAAGATCCCCGAGAAGGTCGGGAACGGCTGGATGGTGTCGCTCAACACCTCCAGCGGAACGCGGGCACGTATGGCGAGCGTCGCCTGCTGCAGCCACTCCCCGGCCTCGGGCCCGAGGGCATAGGCACCGGTCAATAAGGTGCCGTCGCTGAGCAGGGTCAAGAAGCCGTTCGACTCGGCGTAGGCGTGGGTGTACGTCGCGGTCTTGGGCAACTCCGACAAGAGCGTCGTGGCACTGTAGGGCGCCTCCGAAGCGCCGACGGCGGCAGCCTGCGGGTCGGTATAGGTGACGCGGGGCACCGCCTCGTAGTTCGCGGGCCGGCTCTCGCCGGCGATGTTCGCCGCCACGAGGTCGCCTTCGTACTCGCCGACGTGGGTCAGGGGCCAGATCCCGTTGACGTCACCGATGGCCCAGATCCGCTCGCCGGCGCGCAGGTACTCGTCGACCTGGATCCCGTGTGGGCCTGCCTCGACGCCCACGGTCTCGAGCCCGATCCCGTCGACACGGGGACGCCGACCGGTGGACACGAGCAGTCGCTCACCCCGCACCTCGGTGCCGTCCGAGAGCTTCAAGACATAGTCGCCCCCGTCTCGCAAGGCCTCGGCCGCTCGAACTCCGAGGCGTAGCTCGATCCCCTCCCTCTGCAGTGCCTCGGCGAGCGCCTTGCCCAGCGGAGCGGGCTCTCGGGGAATCACCCGATCGGCTCCCTCGACCAGCACCGGCTCGCCACCGAGCCGCCTCGCCACCTGTGCGATCTCGACACCCGCCGGGCCGCCGCCGAGCACGATCAGGCGGCGGGGGACGGCCTTCATGGCCGTCGCCTCCCGCGTGCCCCATACCCCGTCCAGACCGTCGAGGCCGGGGACGGGCGGCAGGACGGGTTCCGAGCCCGTCGCGACGACGACGTGCCGAGCGGTATGCCGGGTGCCGTCCACCTCGACCACGCCGGGACCTGCGAGCCGGCCGATGCCACGGATGAGCGCGATGCCGCGGTCCGCCAGCCACCGTTCCTGTCCCGCATCGGAATAGCCGGACACCATGTAGTCCCGCCAATCCAGCGCCGCCTGCACGTCCACCTGGGCACCGGCACCGACGTCGCGGGCACCCTGGACTGCCTCGCCCGGGCGCAAGAGAGCCTTGGATGGGATACAGGCCCAGTACGAGCACTCGCCGCCGACCAGCTCCCGCTCGACGACCGCGACCCGGAGCCCCCGCGCGGCGACGGCGCCCGCGCAGTGCTCGCCCGGTGCACCGCCGCCCAGCACGATCACGTCGTAGTCGCTCACGCGGGCGGCTCCTCCCACCCGACCGCCTTGCACCTGCGGTCGCCCCTCGCTGCAGCGTTCGACTTCATCCCAGGGTATGAGGCCTCGAAGAGCAATTCACGGGCTTACGGTTGAACCCTATCCGCCCGGTCCGGGCGTTGCCGCCGGTAACACGAGCACCTCGTCGGAGGCACCTCGGAGTCCCCCGCCAGGCGCCAGGGTCGCGACCGGCGCGGAGAGGCTTGCGACTGACTGACCACAACCGCCCTCGGGTCGAGACGGCAGATTCATCCGCGTCCCGGCGAGCGAAGGATTATGATTGCGCCGGATCTCAGGAGGGCCTGATGCGCGGGGACAAGACTCAATCGGTATCGCGATGCCGGTCCGGCCAGGTGGGTGGAGCTTGAGCCGACCCGGACTTGGAGTGGCGTTCTGGCTCGAGGCGTTGCTGTCCGGGCTCGGGACGTTCCTGGGGTTGCTCACGATCGTGTGGCACGACTGGATCGAGGGAGTGTTCGGAGTCGATCCGGACCATGGCAACGGATCCGCGGAGTGGATCGCTGTGGTGGGGCTCCTCGCGATCGGAGCGATCGCCGGCGCGCTCGCCCGGCGCGAATGGCGACGCGCGCACCCGGTGCCCGCCTGACCCATTGCGGCCGGCCCTGCCGGCCCGGGCAGAGAATCAGCGAACAACGCCAACAAGACCGGATAGCGAGACCGAAACCGAGCAGGCAGAGCCGTCGAGCCCAGGAGATCCGAGATGACGTTGATCGACGAATTCGCTCACATCGCCAACTCATCCGCCTTCGTTTTCTCCGCCGAGATCGGTGAGCCGGAGCCGGCGGGGGACACGGCAGGCCACAGAGACGACCGGCTGGTGACCGCGCTCGTCCGTCACGTGCTCAAGGCTCCGGACGGCCTGCGCGGCCTCGCCGGGCGTGAGGTGACGGTGCAGCTGTCCGACCCGCTTTCCGAGGGGCACTACGTGCTCTTCGCCAACCCCGTCTCGGTTGGCGCGACGATCGTCGTCAGGGAGACGGCGCACCTCGACGAGGAACAGCGCGGCGAGGCGGAGGCCGCGATCGAGCGCGGCTACGCCGAGCGTCTGGGGCCGCGTCTGGAGGCCGCATGGCTGGTGGCGCTCGGCACGATCGGAGAGGTCACGCACGTGTTTCCCCCGGCAGAGCGGCGCGGGCGGGTGCCGTGGGCACTGGCCCGGTTCGACGTCGAGCGGGTTCTCAAAGGGCCCTCGTCGCGCCGACGGGTGACGCTGATCGGACCGTCCCCGGCCTCGAAGCACCTGCCGCAGGCACCGGCGCTACGCGCGGGCGTGCGCGCCATCCTGCTGCTTCAGCGGCCGCCGGAATACGCGCTGGAGCACGTCCCGAAGGGCGAGCGGCAGGCCGCGGGCTTCATTGCCGAGACATCGGACATCCAGCCCCCCGCGCGTGAAGAAGACCTTGCCCGCATCCTCGCCGCCGAGGGGAGGGAGTGAGAGCCGTGCTGAAGGTCGTCAACATGATCCCGAACAGCTGGAGCGACGAGCAGAACCAGGACTGCGAGCCGAATCTGTCGGTCAATCCGGCCAACCCGAGCGAGATCGTCGGCACCGCCTTCACCTTCGACAATCCCGCCGGCACCTCGGCGGTCAGTCCGACGATGAGCGGTGATTGGGCGCCGATCTTCAGCTCGGCTGACGGCGGCGATACCTGGACGCTGCAATTCGTGCTCCCGACCTCTGCAGGCGACCAGCTTCCCACCTGGGACGTCACCTGCCGCTACGGCGGTGCCGGCGGCGAGCTGTACTCGGGTCTGATCTCGCCCGGCGGCTTCACCATCCTGATCGGTCGGGCGCCGGACGCCACCACTCAGCAGACGACGATCGCGACCGTAACCGGCGACCAGCCGTTCCTCGAGGCGGCGACGACCGTCTCCGGCGGGGTGAGCCACGATCGGTTGTTCGTCGGCTACAACGCCAACGGCAACCGCTCGACGCTCGATGTGTTCCCCGACGCGAGGGCGCCGTCGCCGACCAGCACGACGACCGCGCTCGACGTGCGTTTCTCCTTCGACATGCCGCCGACGCGTACCGCGATCCACAGCAGCGGCACGATCTACGCCGGGTTTTACAGCTATAACGGTGCGTCAGCCTCGCCGGGCGACCTCCGCGACGTCGTGGTCGTGAAGGATCTCGACTGGGGCACCTCCGCGCCCCCGTTCCAGGCGCTCGTCGATACCGGTGATGGACAGGTCGGGGTGCGCGTTGCGACGGGAGTCTCCAACCCTTGGTTCAACTCGAACTTCGAGGACCCGTCCTTCGGCCACGACCGGTACGGCCCAGACCTTGCGATCGCGGTCGACCCCGACAACGCCGACCGCGTCTACATCACGTACATGACCGGGACCAGCGCGGCCGACGCGATGCTGCATCTGCGCCGGTCCGACGACGGCGGCCAGACCTGGTCCGCCGACGCCCGCGCCGTTCCGAAGGCCAAGAACCCGAGCCTCGCGGTCAACTCGCGCGGCCACGCCGGGCTCGTCTATCAGCAGGTGGTCGGCGCCAACTGGATGACCGTGCTCGAGGTCAGCGACGACGGCTTCGCCGCCGGCTTCACCACCCATGTGCTGGCGATCACACCGACCAATACGCCCACCCCGGCTTCCGTCATGGCGACCTATCTCGGCGACTACATCAAGCTGGTGTCGGTCGGCGAGGACTTCTACGGCATCTTCTGTGCCGGCAACGAGCCCGTAACGACGAACTTCCCCTCGGGCGTCACCTACCAGCGAAACGTCAACTGGGCAACACACACACTGCTCGGCAACGACGGCGTCACCCCAGTTCCGAGCTCGATCGATCCATTCTTCTTCAAGCTGAGCTCCGGGATCCCCAGGGTCGCGACCGTGATCGCCGACCGCGGCGCGTTCGGTGAATGCTGCGTCGGTTCGTTCAAGGACGAGGTGCTGACGATCAGCAACAGCGGCACCGGCACGCTGCTGATCAGCAGCATCAGCTCGTCCAGCCCGGACTTCGAGCCGCCGAGCGTCCTCTCGTATCCGATCAAGCTGGAGGTCGGCGATTCGATCGACGTCGCGATCCGTTTCGCGCCGACGTCGATCGGTGCCAAGGCAGCGACGATCCGTATCGACAGCAACGACCCCGCCTCGCCGCACGAGGTCCGCGTGTCCGCGCGTCGCGCCGCGCCCACGTCTCAGCCTGGTCATCGCCGACCGCGGCGGATTCGGCAACGTCTGCGTCGGCCACTTCGCCGACGAACCGCTCACCCTCAACAACAGCGGCCACTGTCCGGTCACGGTCAGCGGCATCGCCTCGTCGTCGGGCGCCTTCCAGGTCCCCGAGGTACTGGCCCTGCCGCTCCTGATCGGCTCCGGCGACTCGCTCGAGCTACCGATCCGCTTCGCCCCAACCGCGCTCGGTGCCGCCACCGGGACGATCACGATCACCAGCGACGACCCGGACAGTCCGCATACCGTGAAGGTGCACGGAGCCGCACCGGCCGGGCGATTGGTCGTCAGCGGATCGCTCTGCTTCGGCGGCGTGAAAGCTTGCTGCCGCGCCGAACGGACGATCTCCATCTGCAACATGGGTGAATGTGCACTCCACGTCAGCAGCGTGGCCTTCAAACGGAAGAATCCCCACTGGAAGCTGATCAACAATCCGTTCCCAGCCACGTTGCCGCCGGGCGCCTGCCTCGGCCTCGTCATCCGCTACAAGGCGACGGAGAAGTGCCCGATCGCGTGCGAACTGGTCATCACCAGTGACGATCCGACGACACCGGAAAAGACGCTCGACGTGATGGCCTACACGATCTGGAACGAGTGCTGCTGCAAGGGCGACTGCGACAAGTGCGGTGGCCGAGGCTGCGACAGC
The DNA here is from genome assembly GCA_963743675.1 of uncultured Actinomycetota bacterium. GTDB lineage: Bacteria > Actinomycetota > Thermoleophilia > Gaiellales > Gaiellaceae > PALSA-600. The sequence goes on along the minus strand of CAVURE010000015.1, from coordinate 400,339 downwards.
TGCCGCTGCGGCGGCACCTGCGAAGGCGCCGCCGACGACTGCTGCGCCGACGAGGACGACGACTGAGACCGGCCTGAGCCCCGTGACAGGGAGGTGCCCGCCGGCGATCCTCCCCGCCTGCTCATGAGCGGCGGCGACGCTGTTGCCGCCGGTGGCGATGGCGGCAGCTGCAGCCGTAATCGCTGACTTCGGGTCGCAGTTCCCGGTGCCAGGGCTCGTTGCCGTGGCTGCGAGAGAGCCCGTACCCGACGCCGTGAATGACGGGCGATGCGGTTGACCATGGCGTCGGCGGCCGCGAGGCCCGCCGCTGCCTGGTCGTCGCCGGGTTGGCCCAGCACGACCCCGGTGATCGTCGTACGCTTGCCGTCGATCCAGCGGATCGCCCGGAAGGCGAAGCAGCCGCCGGCCGCGTCGTCCGACCCGGTCTTGACGCCGACAAACCCGTCCTGCCCGAGCAATCTGTCGGTGTTGTGCACGCTGCCGGCGACCGGCAGCGTCGCGCTCGCTGTGGCGACGATGCTCGCGAACACCGGCAGGCGCATCGCCCGATCGACGATGCGCACCTGGTCGGCGGCAGTCGACACGGTCGCGTCGTCGTAGCCGCTCGGGTCGGTGTAGCGGGTGTGGGTCATCTGCAGCGAGCGTGCGGTGGCATTCATCCGGGCCACGAACCGGTCTTCCGAGCCGGCGTCCCAGCGCGCCAGAACCGCGGCGATGTTGTTGGCCGACGGCAGCAGCAGTGCCTGCAGCGCCTGCCGTTCGCTCAACTGCTCCCCGGCCGCGATCGGCACCACGGACTCGTCCTGTCCGGCCCGGCGGTCGGTGTCGGCGACATCGGCGTCGGTGAGCGTGATCGTCGGGCCGTCCTGGCCGACCCGGAGCGGGTGGTCACGGAGCACGAGGTAGGCCGTCATCACCTTCGCGACGCTGGCGATCGCAGCCGCGTGCTGGTTCGGGCCGGCCTCGATCTGTGACTGCCCTCCCCGGCGGAACGCGGCCTGGCCTTCTGCCGGCCACACCGCGCTGGTCAGCGCTGCGTCGGAACCGTCACGGTGATCACCGCGCGGGTCGATCGCTGATGCCGGCGTCGAGGACGAGGAAGCGAGCAACCGGCAGCCCAAGGCGGCGATCGCCGCGATCACGACCAGCAGGCCGGCGACACGGATCCAGCGAATCCGAACCCGACGGGTGGCTGCTCGTGCCGGTGCCCTGTAGGTCACGCCTCCAGTCTCGGCGGCGCGCTGTTGCCGGCACGTATGGGGTTTTCGATATGCCGACGATATGCGCCAGCTCGTAGCATCTCGCGCATGCGTGTGTTGATCGTCGAGGACGAGCCCTTTCTGGCCGAGGCCATCCGCGACGGGCTACGCCTGGAAGCGATCGCCGCCGATATCGCAGGTGACGGCAACGCCGCTCTGGAGCTGCTTCGCTTCAACGCCTACGACATCGCCGTCCTCGACCGGGACATTCCCGGCCCCACCGGCGACGAGATCGCCGAACGTATCGTCGCCTCGGGCAGCGGCACGCCGATCCTCATGCTCACCGCTGCCGACCGCCTCGACGACAAGGCCACCGGGTTCGAGCTCGGCGCCGACGACTACCTCACCAAGCCGTTCGAGCTCCGAGAGCTCGTGCTCCGTCTCAGAGCGCTCGACCGCAGGCGGGCCCACAACAGGCCGCCCGTGCGAGAGATCGCAGGCCTGCGGCTGGATCCGTTCCGCCGCGAGGTCTACCGCGACGGCCGCTACGTCGCCCTGACCAGGAAGCAGTTCGCCGTGCTCGAGGTTCTCGTCGCTGCCGACGGCGGTGTCATCAGCGCCGAAGAGCTCCTGAAACGGGCGTGGGACGAGAACGCAGACCCGTTCACCAACGCCCCTCGCATCACGGTCTCGGCGCTGCGAAAACGCCTCGGCGAACCCTGGATCATCGCCACCGTACCCGGCGTCGGCTACCGCATCGACACTCAACCAGACACCGCAGACACCGGGCTCGAGGGAGCAGAACGTGCATAGAGCCCCTGGTTTGAGCGTCCGACTCAAACTCACCCTCAGCTACGCCGGCTTCCTCATGCTCGCCGGCGTCTTGCTGCTCGGCGTCGGCTACGTGTCCCTTTCGCGTGGTGTGCACCCTGGGGTGATCTTCATGGTGCGCAGCCACGCCGACCTCCTGCGCGATTTCGCTCCGATCGCCGCCAGCGTGATGGCGTTCCTGCTCGTATTCGGTCTGCTCGGAGGATGGCTTCTCGCCGGCCGCATGCTCGCTCCCCTGACTCGCATCAGCGAAGCCACCCGCGTGGCCGCGAGCGGATCGCTCTCCCACCGGATCGAGCTGGAAGGCCGCCAGGACGAGTTCCGCGAGCTCGCCGACAGCTTCGACACCATGCTCGCCCGGCTCGAGGCACACGTCGCCGAACAGCAGCGATTCGCAGCCGAGCAGGAGCGATTCGCAGCCAACGCCTCCCACGAGCTGCGCACCCCGCTGGCGGTCACCCAGACGCTGCTCGAGGTCGCCCGTAACGATCCGAGCCGTGAGAACGGCGAGCTTGTCGACCGTCTCCACGCCGTCAATACCCGAGCGATCGACCTCACCGAGGCATTGCTCCTGCTCAGCCGCGCCGATCGACGGTCCTTCGCCACAGACCACGTCGACCTCTCCCTCGTTGCCGAAGAAGCCACCGAGACGCTCCTCCCGCTCGCAGAAAAACGCGGCCTCGCGCTCGAAACCTCCGGCGAGGCGACCCCCACCATCGGGTCGCCCGCCCTCCTGCTGCAGATGGCTACGAACCTCGTGCACAACGCGATCGTCCACAACCTGCCCGAGCACGGCACCGTGTGGGTCACGACCAGCGTCCGGCCGAGGAGCGTGGTCCTCACTGTCGAGAACACCGGCGAGAAGCTCACGCCACAGCTGGTCTCCACGCTGGACGAGCCGTTTCAGCGCGGCAGCAGACGCGTCCGCACCGACCACTCGGGTGTCGGTCTCGGCCTCGCAATCGTCAAGAGCATCGCCCGGGCACACGACGGAACGCTCATTCTCTCGCCCAGGGCCGCCGGCGGGCTCAGCGTCACGGTGCAACTCCCCGCCGCGCCGCCGCACCCACGCGGCGTTTCCGAGCAAGCGAACGGTCCGGGGACGGCCGGTTGAGGCCAGGCGACGATCTTCGGCCCCTGTGGACGCCTTTGCCGCTGCGAGGGGTAACGCTCGCAAACCGGGTCATGTGCTCGGCGACAACGCTTCAGTACAGTCGCGAAGGCCTGCTCTCGAACCGCCATGTGGCCTTCTACCGCGAACGAGCCAGGGGCGGCGTCGGCCTGCTCTTCAGCGAGCAGCTCACCGCAACGGCGCTCAGCGACACGGCGTTTCCACGCTCCATGCTTGCGTCCGACGAGCGTCAGGTCGAAGGTTTCGCGACCCTGGCTGCGGCCCTCGCGCCGTACGAGGCGCGGTTCTTCGCCCAGCTCGTCGCCGCAGGCGCCAAGGGCGACAGCACAACGGCGCTCGAGGGCTGGGGAGCCGTTCGCGGGCCTTCGCGGGTGCCTGCACCGGGCGGCGAGGTGCCGCTTCCCCTGGAGAAGTCCGAGCTGGGGCGGATCACGTCGGATTTCGCGCGCTCGGCGCGGAACGTCCGTGCCGGAGGCCTGGATGGCGTCGAGGTCCACGGCGCTCACGGCTGGTTGGTCGGCCAGTTTCTCAGCCCCTTCTACAATCGTCGCGACGACGAGTACGGCGGCAGTGTCGAGAACCGGTGCCGGCTCGCGCTCGAGATCGGGCACGCGATCCGCTCGGAGGTCGGCGACGACTTCCCGGTCGGGCTCGCGCTGACCTACGACGAGGCGATCGGACAGGCCGGTATCACCCCCGAGGACACCGAGCGCCAACTCGAGCACCTTGCCGCCGCGGGCAGCTACGACTTCTTCGACCTCTCGATCGGCGCACCGCACTCCGGACACCTGACCATCTCGTCGATGAGCGTCGGCGAGGGCTACGCGTTGCCGTTCGGGCTCCGAGCAAAGCGCGTCGTCGGCGACCGGGCCGCCGTTTTCGTGGCGGGCCGGATCGTGAATCTTGCGATGGCAGCGCGGGCTGTCGCCGACGGCTCCGCCGACGTCGTGGCGATGACGCGCGCGCACCTCGCCGATCCACACCTCGTCCGTAAAGCCCGGACCGGGCGCGCGGCCGAGACGACGCGTTGCGTCGGTGTGAACGTCTGCGTCGGCCGGGCGCTCAGAGGTGTCGAGGTCGCCTGCGCCCTCAACCCTGCGACCGGCCGGGAGGCGCAGTGGGGAGACGGCTCGCTCGAACCGGCGGCGACGCCCCGGCAGGTGGTCGTCGTCGGCGCCGGGCCGTCGGGTCTTCGTGCCGCTGCGACCGCCGCGGCCCGTGGGCATGAGGTCGTCGTCCATGAGCGCGAGAGCGAGCCCGGGGGCCATCTCCGCGACCTCGCCTGGCTTCCATCACGGGCGACCTGGGCACATGCGGTCGAGGATCTCGTCGCGGCAGTCGAGCGGTATGGCGGCGAGCTCCGTCTCGGGAGCTCGCCGGATGCCCAATCGCTTGCGGCCACGCGGCCCGACGTCGTCCTCGTCTCTACCGGCGCCTCGTGGGAGGCGTCCGGCTGGAGCGCGCGGCGCCCCGACCGGCCCGGGATCCCCGGCGCCTCGAGCGAGACCGTCGTCGACCTAGGCACCGCGCTCGCGCGCTGTCGCAGCGACGTGTGCGTGCTCGGGCGGCGTGTCCTCATCTTCGACGAAGCGGGGACCTACGCGCCGCTCGGCCTCGCGGAGGCGCTCGCCGACGCGGGCATCCAGGTCGAGCTCATCACGCCGGCCGCCTCGATCGGATGGAGAGCTGCCGAGCAGCTCGAGCTCCCTCATGTGCTCCCCCGCCTCCGGCGCCTCGGCGTCGAGCTCACGACCTGGCACGACGTGACCTCGATCGAGAGCGGCACGGTCATCCTCCGTGAGGTCTGGGGTGGCCCGGAGCGCCGAGTCGAGGGCATCGACACAGTCGTGCTCGCGCTCGGCCGCCGGCCGCGGGACGAGCTGCTTGCGCCGCTCCGGGCCGCGCTCGCCGACGTGCGGGCGATCGGAGACGCACGGGCGCCGAGGTCGACGGAAGCCGTGATCCACGAGGCGGAAGCGGTGGCGCGGGCCCTGTGAGCACGCGCGTTCGCATCGACCGTACGCTCGCCCTGCACGAGCAGCCGGGGACCGGCCACAACCGCTGGCATCCGGACATCGCGCCGATCGTGCGGGTTGTACCGGGCGAGGAGGTCACACTCGAGACGCGCGACGGCCTCGACGGCCAGCTCCGCCGCACGAGCACCGCGGCCGAGCTCGCGCGCGTCCGGTTCGGCAGGAGTCACCCGCTGACCGGGCCCGTGTATGTCGAAGGCGCCGGTCCGGGCGACCTGCTCGAGATCGAGATCCTCGGCTTCGAGAACGAGGACTGGGGGGTGACGGCGTTCGTGCCCGGCTTCGGGTTCCTGGCCGACGTCTTCGCGAGCCCGTATCTCGTCGTCTGGGAGCTTGCAGACGGATACGCCCGCGCGCCGGCCCTACCCGGCGTCGCGATCCCGGCCGCTCCCTTCGCCGGCGTGCTCGGTCTCGCGCCGTCGCGGGCCTCGGTCGAGCAGGTACGGGCACGCGAGGAGGACGCCCGTGCGCGCGGCGGGCTGGTGGCCGACGACGACCCCGACGAGGCATGGCCGCGCGAGTCGGCGAAAGGGCTCCGTACGATTCCGCCGCGCGAGACCGGCGGCAACCTCGACGTCCGCCAGCTCGTGGCGGGCTCGAAGCTCTTCCTGCCGGTCGAGGTCGACGGCGGGCTCTTCTCGACGGGTGACCTCCATTTCGCCCAGGGTGACGGCGAGGTTTGCGGGAGCGCGATCGAGATCGCCGGCGCCGTGACCGTGCGCTTCGCGGTGCACGAGAGCCCACGCTGGCTGCCGCGATTCCCGACGTTCGAGACGCCGCCGGCAGCCCAGCGAGCCTCGTTCGCAACGACCGGGATCCCGCTGGCCGACGACGGCACGAACGTCGCGATGGATCTCGGTCTGGCCGCCCGGCGGGCGCTGCTCGAGCTCGTCGACCACCTCCAGCTCGTCCGCGGCCTCAGCCGCGAGGCTGCCTACATCCTCTGCAGCGTCGCCGCTGACCTCCGGGTGTCGCAGGTGGTCGACGCGCCGAACGTGCTCGTCTCGGCCGCGCTGCCGCTCGACATCTTCGCGAGCTGACGATCACTCGGGCTCGGACACCGGCTCGGCATCTGCCGGCGCTCCGTCCGCTGTCGCCTGGGACGGCCTGAAGAGCCGCCCGCCGCGGTTTTGCTGAAGCCGGTCGAAGGAGATCGCCGCGATCAGGATCACGCCGGTGACGATCTCCTGCCAGAAGCTCGAGATCGCGGCGATCGAGAGGCCGTTCTGAAGCGTGCCGATGAAGAGGACACCCACCGCCGTGCCGGTCGACGCCGCCGACACCGCCGATGAAGCTCGTGCCTCCGAGCAGGACCGCAGCAGCGGAGTTGAGCGGGATGTCGGCTCCGACGAGCGGGCTCGCAGCCCCGAGACGTCCCGCCTGAACGACGCCCCCGAGACCTGCGCAGAGCCCTGCGATCCCGTAGGCGCACATGATCGTGAGCGGGACGTTGATGCCCGAGAGCCGCGCGGCCTCGATGTTCCCACCCACCGCATAGATGTCGCGCCCGAAGTAGGTCCAGCGGAGCACGACGAATGCCAGGAGGTAGACCCCGGCCATGATCCAGATGGGCGTTGCGATCCCGAGGCCGTGCCCGAAGCCGATCCCGCCGAGCAGAGACGAGCTGATGTACGTCGTCTCCGTGTTCGACCAGATGTTCACGATCCCCTCGTAGATCGAGAGCGTTCCGAGAGTCACGACGAAGAACGAGAGGCCCACCCGGCCGATCAGCACGCCGTTGACCCCGGCACCGATGGCGCCCGCGATCACGATCGTGAGCACGATCGCGAGCCAGGCCGGGACGCCGACGCCGTTGAACAGCTTCGAGAGGATGATCCCGGCGAGCGCGAGCAGCGAGCCGACCGAGAGATCGATCCCCGCCGTGAGGACGACGAAGGTCATCCCCATCGACACGACCCACAGGATCGAGACGCTCGTCAGGAGGTTCTCGATGTTGGCGTGCGTGAAGAAGTTGGTCTCGGAGAATGCGAAGTAGACGAACAGGCCGACCAGGAGAACGAGGACCGCGGCGTAGCGGTTGCCTGCCGACCACACGCCCTCGGCACGCTCGAGCGCGCGAACTCGCCGGCCCCGATCGCCGTCGCCGGCATCAGCGCGAGTCATGGTGGCCTCCAGCGAAGTGGGCGATGCGGGCTTCGGTCGCCTCGTCGCGGGTGAGGGTCGCGACGATCCGGCCCCGGAACAGGACGACGATCCGGTGGCAGAGCGTGAGGAGCTCGGGTGTCTCGGAGGACGAGACGAGGATCCCGATGCCGCGCTCCGCCGTCGAGAGGAGCAGCCGGTAGATCTCGGCCTTCGCGCCGACGTCGACACCGCGGGTCGGTTCATCGAGCATCATCACCCGCGGATTCGTCGTCAACCATTTCCCCAGCACCACCTTTTGCTGGTTGCCGCCGGAGAGGGTCGAGACCGGCGCCCGGGGCGAGTGGGTGTGGATCCGCAGCTCGGAGATCGTCCGCTGCGCGCTCGCGAGCTCTTCGCCCGCCCGCGGTGGGCGCAGGCGGTTGACCCGGGAGGTGGAAGCCATCATCAGGTTCTCGAGCACGGTCATCTGCAGCACGAGCCCCTGACGCTTCCGATCGGACGGCACGAAGGCGACGCCGCTGCGTACCGCCTGCTGCGGGCGGCGGTAGGACGCCGGCTCCCCTCCCACCTTGATCGTTCCCTGTGCCTTGCGCAGCCCGAAGATCGCCTCGAGCAGCTCGCTCCGCCCCGCTCCGACGAGCCCGGCGAGCCCAACGATCTCGCCCGGAGCGATGTCCAGGTCGATCGAGTCGAACACACCGGGGAGCGACAGCCCGCGAACCTCCATCGCGAGCCCCGGAGCTTGCCGGTCGCGGTCCACCTGCTGGTAGGCGTCGTCGAGTGCATGCCCGACCATGAGCTCGATCAGCTTCGGCCGGTCGAACCCGGCCATGGCACCGCCTCCGACCGTGTGGCCGTCGCGCAGCACGGTGATCGCGTCGGCGAGCTCGAAGACCTCGCTGAGGCGGTGCGAGACGAAGATCACGGCCGCACCGCTGTCCCTCAGGCGGCGGATGACCAGGAACAGCGCCTGCACCTCGTCGTCGGTGAGCGAGCTCGTCGGCTCGTCCAGGATCAGCACCCGCGCGTCGATCGAAAGAGCCCGCGCTATCTCCACCATCTGCTGCTGGTCGGGACGCAGCCGGCGTACCGGCAGCGACGGGTCGAGGTCGAGCCCGAGCCGCGCGAGTGCCTCGCGGGCCCGCCGCCGCGTGCCGCGCCAATCGATCATCCCCCGGCGGGCCACCATTCGGTGTCCGAGGAAGACGTTCTCGGCGATCGAGAGATCGGGGGCGAGCGTCGTCTCCTGTGTCACGGTCGCGATTCCCTGCCTGAGCGCCTCCGTCGGGCTGCGTACGTGGATCGGCTTGCCTGCGAGCGTGATGGTGCCGCTGGTCCGCCTGGATCTGGCCCGAGAGGATCTTCAGCAGGGTGGACTTGCCGGAGCCGTTCTCGCCCAGCAGGCCGTGCACCTCGCCCGGGCGAACGTGGAGGTGCGCGCCCCGCAAGGCGTGGACACCGCCGTATCGCTTGTGGACTCCGTCGGCACGGAGGATCTCGGTCGCTGACACAGGGAGATGCGAGGGGCCCCGGACCGGACGGCCCGGGGCCCATTCGACGACTACGACGTGATGGCCGCGATCTGCGCGTTCCAGTTCTGGATCTGGTCGACGTTCGCCTTCGTCACGATCCGGGGCGGCAGCACGATCACCTTCGGCAGCGGAAGATGCTGCTTCGTGATCAGGTCGTACGCCGCGGTGACGGCCTGGATTCCGAGGCCGGGCGACTGGCCCTGCACGGTGGCGGCGAGCTGGCCGCTGCGAACGCCTGCGATGCCGTCGCTGGTCCCGTTCAGCCCGATCACGGTCAGCTTGCGGCCCGCGCCGCGGGCGGCCGTCACCGCGCCGATCGCGCTCGGGTCGTTGTAACCGATCACGGCGTCCATGTTCGAGTAGCGCTGGATGAGGGCGTTACCGGCCTTCTCGCCGCCGGTCACGTCGTCGGTCGGGTTGTCCTGGGTCCCGAGCACGGTCATCCCGGCCTTCTTCGCATAGAACGCCTCGCGCTGGTTCAGGTACTTCAGGGCCGGCACCGGTGCACCGATCCCGATCAACCCGACCTTTGCGTGCGGCAGGACCTTGGCGAGCGCCTGGACCTGGAGGAAGGCCATGATGTCGCGCCCCTGCCAGACCTGGGTGACGATCCCCGGCGCGACCGGCAGCTTCGGGTTGCCGAACGTCGCGTCGATCGCGATGACCGGTATGCCCTTCCCCTTCGCCTGGGCGAGCACGGGCAGGGTGGCCTTTGGATCGAGCGGATAGAAGATGATCGCCTGGACGCCCTGCGCCAGGAGCTGCTGCATGTTGCTGACCTGCTTGTCGGGGCTGAGGGCGTCGTCGAGCGTGATGATCTTGCAGCCGAACGCCTTCGCCTGAGCGACTGCTCCCTTCTGGAAGTACTGAAGGCTCTCGTTCGCAGCGAGCGGGTTCTGGAAGCCGATCGTGCACGACGTGCCCGACTTGACGGTCGGCTTCGCAAATGCGTTCGGCAGCGATGCTTCGGCGCCGCTGTAGCCGGGGATCGACGAGGTCGAGGCGGCGACCGACAACGAGCACCCGAGCACGAGCGCAAACGCGGAGACAGTCAGGAAGGCACCAGTGAGTCTGGACGAACTACGCAACGCGATCCTCCTTCTTGAGGGACGACCGTCCTCTACCACGAGCGGTCACCAGGTAGGGCGGGGAATTCCGGGGGCGAAGGCTTGAAAGGCACGTCGGAACTCGGTGAGGAGGGCGTCCTCGGCGAGAGGCGAATGTCGCACAGCCCTGGTCGAATTGCAAATGGGTTCCCGTGTCCACCCGGCGGTTCACACCACTCCGGTGAGCAACGGCGCGGTCACGTGCGGATAGCCTCCGAGGGAGCGCTCGACCTCGGCGGCCGCGGCGAGCGCGACACGGTCGGCGAAGGGATTCGCGGCCAGGTGGACGCCGATCGGCATCCCGTTCTCGACGCCGGCCGGCACGACGGCGACGGGGACGCCTGCCAGCGAGTAGGCCATCACGTTCGACCACGGCACGTACGACTCGAGCGGACCGTCGCCGGGCCGGCGGCCGTGGAGCGGCGCCGGAGCGGGCGTGACGGCGGACAGCACGACGTCGAACCGGCCGAGGAGAAGCCGCAGCCGGGAGCGCAGCGCGGCCCAGCGATCGAGAAGTGCGAAGAAGCCCTCGGCCGAGACGGCGAAGTCCTTCGTGAGCTCGAGCACGAAGAGCATCTGCTCGGTGTGGCGTCCGCCCGCCGGTGCGAGGTCGGCGCGTGCGCGGGCACCGCCGTCGGCGGCCATCAGCCTGAAAAAGAGGTCTGCCACCTCCTCGAGCGGCGGGGGGACGATCTCCTCGACCTCTGCTCCGCCCTCCTCGAATGCGGCCGCGACCCGCCGGACAGTGTCCTCGGTGCCGGAGGTCGCGGGCCAGATGCCGTCCTGCGCATAGAAGCCGACGTGCAGCTCGGCGGGCTCGATCGAGCCGTGCCCTCCCGCGTAGCGCTCCGCGGCGACGAACGGATCTCGGCCGTCGCTCCCCGAGATCGTCTCGAGGATCAGCGCGACGTCGTCGACCGACCGGGCCATCGGTCCCACGCTGACCATGTCGAGCATCCCCGTGTCTCGCGTCGTCGGCCAGCAGCCGGTCTCGGGCACGAGCCCGACAGTCGGCCGCAGGCCGACGATCCCGTTGTAGTGGCTCGGCACCCTGATCGAGCCGCCGCCGTCCGTCCCGATGCCGACGATCGAGGCGCCGGAGCCGAGCAGCGCTCCTTCGCCCCCGCTCGAGCCGCCGCTCGTCCGCGCCGGATCGAAGGCGTTGAGCGTCCTTCCCTGGAGCACGCTCTCGGTCTCGTACGACCACGCGTACTCGGGCACGGTCGTCTTCGCGACGACAATTGCTCCCGCCTCCCGGAGCCGGGCGACCACGGTCGCGTCCTCGCGGGCGACATTGCCTTCGCGAGCGAGCGAGCCCGAGCAGAACGGCAGCCCGGCGACGGCGAGCGTGTCCTTGACCGTGACCGGGAGCCCGAGCAGCGGCGCCGTCGAGCCGGCTCTGCGCGCAGCATCGGCCGCGGCCGCCGCGGCGTGGACGGCAGTTCGATCGAGCGCCGCAACCGCGTTCAGCTCGCGGTCGGCGGCCTCGATCCGCGCGAGCGTCGCCTCGGCGAGCTCGACCGCCGATATCTCTCCGGCCGTCAGGCGCACGAGGCACTCGGCGGCCGTCGGCTCGTCGCCCGCTGCGGGATACGTGCCCAACATGTTGCATGTTAGTTTCGCGCGGTGCAGGGCACAACGCGCCGCACCGGGCTCGCCTACCACGAGCGCTTCCTCTGGCACTACCCGGGCTCGGCGGCGGCGGTGATCCCGGCGGGCGGAATGGTCGAGCCCGGGCCACACGCCGAGTCCCCGGAGCGAGTTCGACGGATCAACGGGTTGATCGAGGTGAGCGGGCTCGGCGAGCACCTCGTCCGGCTTCGCCCGCGCTACGCCACGGCGGCAGAGCTGCAGCGCTTCCATACCGCCGGCTATCTGAAGCGGGTCCAGGCACTCAGCGACGGCGCCGGCGGCGACGCGGGTGAGTATGCGCCCGTCGGCCCGAGCAGCTTCGAGATCGCAGCCCTCGCCGCGGGGGCCTGCCTCGTCGCGGTCGACGCCGTTGCGAACCGCACGGTCGACAATGCCTACGCGCTCGTCCGGCCGCCCGGTCACCATGCGCTCGCGGACAAGGGCATCGGTGGTTGCCTGTTCGGAAACACCGCGCTTGCGGCACTGCATGCCCGCGCGGCCCATGGTCTGTCGCGACTTGCGATCGTCGATTGGGACGCACATCACGGCAACGGCACGCAGGCGGCGTTTTACGACGATCCGGATGTCCTGACGATCTCGCTGCACCAGGCCGACTGCTTCCCGCCCGGGTCGGGCCGGGTCGAGGAGCTCGGCGCGGGCGAGGGCCTCGGCGCGAACGTCAACCTGCCGTTGCCGCCGGGTTCCGGCACCGGTGCCTTCTCGGCCGCGTTCGAGCGCGTCGTCCTGCCGGCGCTCGAACGGCACGAGCCCGAGCTCGTGCTGGTCGCCTGCGGATTCGACTCGGGGGCCTGGGACGCCCACGCGAGACTGATGCTCCACAGCTCGGCCTACCGCGAGCTCACGCGCGCCGTGCTCCGGATCGCGGACCGTCACGCCGGCGGCCGGCTGGTCATGATCCACGAGGGCGGCTACGCGCCCGCCTATACGCCGTTTTGCGGGCTGGCGGTGCTCGAGGAGCTCTCCGGCGTCGCGACCGGCGTCGAGGATCCGTTCCTACCGATCTTCGCCGGGTATGGCTACCAGGAGCTCCAGCCCCACCAGGAGGCCGTGGTGGCCGCCGCCGAGGCGGCCTGGGAGAGCGCGACAGTCGCCTGAAGGAGAAGCCGCCCGCGCCCAACGACCCGAGCCCGCCGGCTCTGAGAGCTCCTCAGCCGGCGGTCGCAAGAAAGCTGCGTGCCCCGAGGCCGATCCACTCGGGCTGCAACCAGTCCGGCCGTCGCTGCGTCATCTCGGTCTCGAGCTGGGCGACGATGTCGTCGATCCCGACGCCCTCGGCCGCGAGCCGGCGCGTCTCGGACCGAAGCTCGAGGAGATACTCCCGTACCTCGGTGACGACGCTCTGGTCGCTCACGTCCCCGTGGCCGGGAACGACGATCGCCGGCTCGAGCCGTTCCATCTGCTCGAGGATCTCGATCCAGCGGTCGCCGTTCACATCGACATCGTCGGGTGGGAAGTAGGGGAAGATCGCGAAGCGGCTGTTTTCGACGAGATCGCCGGTGAAGAGAATGCGCTCACCCGGCAGGAACACGTACTGGTCACCCTGGGTGTGCGTGCGCCCGTAGGTACGGAGCTGCACGAGCCGGGAGCCGAGATCGAGGTCGGCCTCGCCGTCGTAGACGATGTCCGGCTCGACCGGCTCGAACCCCTCGAGCTCGACGGCGACGCTCTCCCCGAAGCCGCGGAAGAGCTCCGCGTACGGCTCACCCTTCGCATGCAGCTCCTCGAGCTGGCTGCGGTTGTAGACGATCGTCGAGACAGGCGCGAATACGCCGGCGGCGTATCCGTGCTCCGGATGAAAGTGCGTGATCGTGAGGATCAGCGGCTTCCCGCTCGCGACCGCGGTGGCGTAGCCAAGGACGAGCTCGCCGCTTCGCGTTCCCATCCCGGTGTCGATGACGAGCGTCGAACGCGTGCCGTCGACGATCCCGATGTTCGGGACGAGCGGCACGCCGCCGTCAGGGATCACCCAGGTGCCGGACGCGATCTCGATGGGCGCGTTGCATACGAGCGGCACGGGCGGTCCCGACTCGGCGGTCTGCATCCCGGTGTCTGTCATCTGCGGCTCCTCGTCTCGAGCTGGGTCGGCGGGAGACTAGCGCGGTTAGGCTGCGCCTGTGAGCCGTCGCGGCCCGAGGATCGCGATCGTCGGAGGCGGGATCGGAGGCCTGACCGCGGCGATTGCGCTCGCCCGCAAGGGCGTCGCGGTCGAGGTGCTCGAGCAGGCCCCGGCGATCAGCGCCGTCGGCGCCTCACTGCAACTGGGCCCGAACGCCGTGCGGCTGCTGGACGCGCTCGGGCTGCTGCCGGAGCTGCGCGGGATCGGCGTTCTCACTCCGGCCGTCGAGCTTCGGCGCTGGGACGACGACGCACCGCTCCTGCGCACGAACCTCGGCCCGGCGATGGAGAGCCACTTCGGCGCGCCCCAGCTCGACTTCTTCCGCCCCGACCTGCAGGCACTGCTCGCCCGGCGTACGCCGGCAGGGGCGTTGCTGCTGGGCGTCCGCGTCGCTCGAGTCGACCAGGACGACGACGGCGTCGAGCTGGTGCTCGAGGACGGGACGTCCCGCCGTGCGGAGGCGGCAATCGCCGCCGACGGGATCAACTCGCCGCTCAGAGCCCAGCTCACCGGCAACGACGATCCCGTCTTCTCCGGCACCGTCGTCTACCGTGGTGTCGTCCCCGGCGAGCAGGTCGAGGATCTCGATCCCGGGCTTGCGAACGTGTACTGGCTCGGCCCGTCCCGGCACGGCGTCTCGTACTGGCTCTCCGCCCGCCGCCTCCTGGCCGTCACCTGCGCGGTTCAGGACGCGGCCTGGTCGCAGGAGTCGTGGACGCTCGAGGTTCCCGCCGAAGAGGCGGTTTCGCACCTCGAAGGCTGGAGCCCGCAGCTGATCGAGCGGCTGCGCCGGTGCCGGACGATGCTGCGTGGGGCGGTGTTCGTCCGCCCTCCACTCGACCGCTGGACGTTCGGGCGGGTGGCACTGCTCGGCGACTCCGCGCATGCGATGGCGCCGTTCCAGGCCCAGGGTGCCGCCCAGGCGGTCGAGGATGCGTACGTCCTGGCCGAGTGCGTGGCGGACGAGCGAGGCGATCCGCGGGCGGCGCTCGATCGCTACGAACGCGTCCGGATGAGGCGCGCCGAGGGCCTGCAGGCGTCGTCGCAGAACGCCGCCGACACCTTCTACCTGCCGGACGGCGCGGAGCAGCGCGCCCGCGACGCCGAATATGCCCACCTGCACGAGTCGCTGCCCTGGGGCCACCGGCAGCGCATCTGGGAGCACGACGTGCGGGACGACCTCGCGGCCGTCCCGGCGCAGTCAGCCGGCTGAGCCGCCCCAGAGCCCGGGCCGCGCCGTATCGAGGCTCATGCTGATCGCCTTCGCCGCGCTGTACTCGAGCAGGGTCTCGGCGCACATCTCACGGCCGAAGCCGCTCCGCTTCATGCCCCCGAGCGGCTGGCCCGACGGGACCGCAAACCACGTGTTGACCCACACGGTGCCGGCGTCGAGCGTGGCGGCAATGCGGTGGGCACGGCCGAGGTCGGAGGTCCAGACGCCCGCTGCGAGCCCGTAGTCGGTGTCGTTCGCGCGCTCGAGGACATCCGCTTCGTCCGCCCACGTCTCGACGACCAGCACCGGTCCGAAGATCTCGTCCCGCGACGCGGAGGTGCGCGCGCCCTCGTCCGAGAGGATCGTCGGCTGTACGTAGAAGCCGTTGGCAAGCCCGTCGCCGAGCTCCGCGCGCCCGCCCCCGAGGAGCACCCTGGCGCCCTCGCCGACAGCCGTCTCGATCCGGGCGATGACCCGGTCGCGATGGGCGGCCGTGACGAGCGGCCCCACCTCCGTGGCCGGGTCGAGCGCGTCGCCGATGCGGATCACACGGGCGATCCCGAGCAGGCGGTCGAGGAACTCGTCGCGAATCGTCTCGTGCAGGAACAGGCGCGATGCCGCGACGCAGACCTCGCCGTTCTGGAAGTAGATCCCGGTGAGGACGTCGTGCACCGCAGCCTCGAGGTCGGCGTCTGCGCAGATCACGAAGGCGCTCTTGCCGCCCAGCTCCATGATCGCCGGCGTCACGTTCTCGGCCGCGGCCCGGAGGATGTGTCGCGCGGTCTCGATCCCGCCGGTGAAGGTGATCTTCGCGATCTCGGGGTGCGCCACGAGCGCAGCGCCGACGCTCGGGCCGAAGCCGGTGACGACGTTGAGGACGCCCGGCGGAACGAGGTCGGCGGTCCGGCGGACGAGCTCGACGACGCTCGGGGCAGCGAACTCCGACGGCTTGAGGACGACCGTGTTCCCGGTGGCGAGCGCCGGGGCGAGCTTGAGCGCGGTCGAGATGAGCGGGGAGTTCCAGGGGATCAACGCCGCGATCGGGCCGAGGGGCTCGCGCACCGTGTACAGGTGGGCCGCGCCCCCGGCGTCGATGTTGTCCCCGCCGTGGCCGCGTACGAGGCCGGCGTAGTAGCGGAAGATGTCGACCGCGACCGGAACGTCCGCCAGTTCCGCCTCGCGGATCGGGCGACCGTTCTCGATCGCGAGCAGGGCGGGCCAGTCGGATCCCTCGGCGATCCGGTCGCCGAGCCGCCACAGGAGCTCCTGCCGCTCGGCCAGAGTGCTCCGGCGCCAGGAGCGGAACGCCGCGGCGGCCGCGCGGACGGCCTCGTCGACGTGCGCCCCGGAGGCCTGCGCGACCCTGGCCCACTCACTCCCGGTGCTCGGATCGACGGCCGGGAAACGCTCGGCGGATGAGACCTCCTCACCGCCGATCATCAGGCCGTAGTCATCCGGAAGCGACAGGCCGCTTCGCGGGGTCGCCTGACCGACGGCGCTAGCCATGAGCGCAGCGATGCTCCGGCGGCGGGACGTCGAGCGACGGGTTCTGGTCGAAGAACCCGAAGGGCTTGAGCATGAAGCCGATGCTGTGAACGGGCATGACGGGCCAGTCCTCCGTCCGTGGGAGGTGGTGGAGACCGAACGTGTACCAGAGAACGATGTCCTCGTTCTCGATCGCGCGCCGCTGCTGCACCCAGCCGGGCAGGCCGTCGCCGCCCGGATGCTGGTTCGGGAAGTCCCCGGCGGCGTAGCGCTCGCGGGGCGCGTACGGCGTCACCCAGAGGTGCTTGTACGCGAAGCCGGCGCGACGGGCGAAGCTCGAACCGGGCTGGGCAAACGGCATCACGTTCTCGCCCGGCACGAGCTTGTACCCGACCGGCTCGGCAACCCCGTTGAGGGAGCCCGGGTTGACGACCAGCCAGTAACGGCCCGAGAGGGGATCCACGATCCCGGCCGCCTCCGCCTCGTTCGCGAGCAGCGTCTTGACCGGATAGAAGCCGTTCCCGAACGGGTTGTCAGGCCCTGCGGGCTCCGACTCGGTGTGCACCTCGTAGACCGAGTTGCGCTCGCCGTCGAGGTCGAAATCAAGCCGGACATTGAAGAAGTGCTGATGGATCATCCCGTTCACGCCCTCGGCCACGAGCTGGCCGTGCCGTGGTGTCTCGCCGGGACGCGCCGCAGCCGTCGCGATGATCCCGGTCGCCTTGACCTCGGCCTCGATCGTCCCGTCCTGGTAGAGATGCCAGAAGAACCCGTAGTCGTAGTTGCCGATCGTGGAGATCGAGGAGATCACGAGCCGGCGGGAGCGCCGTGCCTCGGTCTGGCCCGTCCGGAAGTCCGAGTGCTTCCAGAGGAGCCCGTGATCCTCCTCGTGCAGGCAGATCGCGTTCTGGATCACCACCGGATCGCCGTTGCCGTTGCTGACGGTGGCGTCGAAGTAGCGGATCTCGCCGAGGCAGTCGCAGCCGAGCACGAGCGAGTTCGCCAGCGTGCCGACGAGATTCTCGCCGATGTCGAACGGCGCATGGAGATAGCGCGTCGGGCTCGGATACCCGTAGGGGACGGCCATCTCCGAAAACGACGCTCGGTGGAGGATGGAGCGAGACCGGCCGTGGTCGTCGTAGCGAACCTGGTGGAGCACGAGCCCTTCACGGGCGGTGAAGCCCACGCGAAACGACCAGCGGTCCCACTCGACGAGGTTGCCCTCGACCACGAAGCTCGAGCCTTCCGGCTGCGAGATCTCGATCGGCCTGAGGCCGACGCGCACCGACGGCAGCCGCTCTGCCCGGTATTCGCCCGCTCCGGGCGGGATCGGGACGACGCCGTGGTCGATGACCTCGAGCACCTCGCCCCGGTTGAGGTCGACGAGCCCGACGACGCCCTCGATCGGTCGTGCGTACGGGTTCCCCTGCGGGTAGGCCCGCAGCCAGGCGAGGGCGCGGCAGAGGCGGCGCCCCGGGAAGGCATGATCGTCCCAGCTTCCCGCCGGGATCGGGTCGACGCAGACGAGCGAGTGGTCGACGATGCCGCGGCGCTCGAGCGCGGCGACGAAGTCCGGGTGCTCGAGCATCCGCTGCTCGAGCGCGGTGTACTCCTCGGGCACGAGCGCGGGCTGAAGGCCTGGCAGTGCCCTGACCGTCTCGACGGTTCCCGTGCCCACATCGACGATGGCCTCGAAGGCGCCTTCTTCCTCGGGTTGCACGGCGACGATCTCGGCCCGGCGCCCGAGCGGCCGATCCGGCCACCCCGCGAGCGCGCGCTTCTCGGGCTCGAGCAGCGAGACGGTCACGAAGCGGGTCGGGCCCGGGCGCCCCGCCCGAACCACCTCGACAGCTCGCTGCAGCTCCTCGGCCGTCAGCGGATCGAGCGGATGAACGCGCGCCTCGGAGGCGATCATCCGGTCGGCCTCCCGCCGGTCGGCGGGGCGCACATCGTGGGATCAACCCCAGAGCTGAGGGCGCTCGCGGGAGAGCCCGATGTTGATCGTCTTCGGCGCGCTGTACTCGTGGAGCGTCTCGGCGCAGAGCTCGCGGCCGAACCCGCTCGCCTTGACGCCGCCCATCGGCGAGCCCGGCGGCGTGTCGAACCACTTGTTGACCCAGACGACACCCGCGTCGAGACGCCGTGCGATGCGGTGGGCGCGGGCGAGGTCGGTCGTCCACACCCCGGCGCCGAGCCCGTACTCGGAGGCGTTCGCACGCGCGATCGCGTCATCCTCGTCCCGCCAGCGCTCGACGACGGCCACCGGGCCGAAGACCTCCTCGCGCGTGACCGACGCCCGGCTCCCGGGGTCGGCGAAGATCGTGGGCGCGACGAAGTTACCGCGGGCGAGCGGCCCGGGCAGCTCGAGCCGCTCGCCGCCGAGCCGTAGCTCGACCCCCTCGGCCTTCGCCTGCTCGATGTGGCCCACGACCCGGTCGCGATGCGCCGAGGTCACGAGCGGGCCGACCTGCGTCTCCGGGTCGAGCGCGTGCCCGACGCGGATCGCCGCGGCAGCCGCCGCAAACCGGTCGAGGAACTCCTCGTAGACGTCCTCGTGCACGAGCAAGCGTGAGGAAGCGAAGCACACCTCGCCGTTTGCGAGGAAGATTCCGAGCAACGCGTCCTGGACGGCGGTCTCGAGATCGGCGTCGGCGCAAACCACCAGCGGGCTCTTGCCACCGAGCTCCATCAGCGAGGGTGTCAGCCGGGCCGCCGCGGCGGCCATGATCCGCTTCGCCGCGACGCCGCCACCCGTGAAGCTGATCTTGGCGATACCGGGGTGGGAGACGAGGGCCGCGCCTACGTCCGGGCCGAACCCGGTCACGACGTTGAGTGTGCCGGGAGGCAGGATGTCGCCGAGCAGCGTCGCCAGCTCGACGACGCTGGCCGAGGCGAACTCGGACGGCTTCAGGACGAGCGTGTTCCCGGCCGCAAGCGCGGGGGCGATCTTTTGCGCGCTCGTGATCAGCGGCGAGTTCCACGGGATGATCGCGGCGATCACGCCGAGCGGCTCGCGCACGGTGAAGACGTGCGAGGTGTCGTCCTCGGTCGGGATCGTGATCCCGCCCGCGTCGCGGACAATGCCGGCGAAGTAGCGAAAGATCGCGGTGGCGGCTGTGATGTCCGCGATCGCGACCTCGCGCCGGGGACGCCCGTTCTCGGTCGGGAGCAGCCGCTCCCACCTCTCCGCCGTCGCCTCGATCGCGTCCGCGCACCGAAGGAGGAGCTGCTGGCGGAGCGCCGGCCCCGTCGTGCGCCAACGCTCGAAGGCCCGCGACGCCGCAACCACGGCGGCCTCGACCTCCGCTTCGCCCGCCTGGGCAAGACGGGCCCACTCGGTTCCGGTGCTGGGATCGATCGCCGCGAAGCTCTCGCCGGTGGACACCTCTTCGCCGCCGATCACGAGCGGGTAGGGGCGCCGGCCTTCGTAGAGCCGGTAGGTGGGGTTCTCGGTCGCCACCGCCATGCGAGCTGGACGTTACCGACCCTCGGCTACCGCCGCGGCCAGGGCCTGCAGGTCGTCGTCGCTCGTCCAGCATCCGATCGAAGCCCTGACCCACGGCAGGTTGGGGAGGTTCCGTACGATCACGCCGCGCTCGGCGAGCCGGCGCGACTCCGCGGCCGCGTCGGCACTCTCCCAGCTGACGAGCGTCGCCTGACCCTCGGCGGTGACGAGGTCGACATGAGCTTCGATCAGGCGGCGGCCGTGCTCGGCCTGCTCGCGCGCTCTCGCGTAGCGATCGGGGCCGATCGCCTCGAGGAAGGCGAGCGAGGCCAGCGCGCCCGCGAGCACCCCGCGGTTGAGCCAGCCGCAGTCGAAGCGGGAGGCGCCGTCCCTGGGGGTGAAGGCCCCGCGCTCGTCGTAGCCCTGCTGGGCGTAGTAGGAGGGCAGCGCGACCCGGAGTCGCTCGACCCAGGCCGGGTCGATGTAGAGACCGCCGGTGCCGCCGGGGCCAAGCAGCCATTTCTGGCCGGAGAACGCGTAGAACGCGGCCCCGGTCTCGGCCACGGCGACCGGGACGGCGCCGACCGACTGCGCGCCGTCGGCGAGCACGGGCACGCCGAGCCGGGCGAGCTCGGCCACGGGCAGCACATTCCCGGTCGTCCAGGCGACGTCGGAGATCGCGATCAGTCTCGTCGCGGCGCCGACCTCGGCCCGGATCGCCTCGAACGCCTCCTCGGGAGGGCGCCCGCGGAGCTTCGCTACGCGGACGCGCGCGCCGGACGCCGCGAGCGGGCCGAGCAGGCCGAAGTGCTCGACGTCGGTGGTCACGACCTCGTCGGCGGGGCCGAGGCCGAGGCCGGCGCAGACAACCGCGCAGCCTTCGGTCGTGGAGCGCGTGAGCGCGATCGTCGCGGGTGGGACGGAGACGAACGCCGCGAGGGCGGCGCGAAGGCGCTCGCGCAGCTCGAGGATCTCGGCCGGATACCAGGCGCCCGTCCGGCCCTGTTCGAAGTCGAGCCGGTCGCCCGCGGCCATCGCCTCGACGGTACGGCGCGGCAACGGGCCGAAGGTCCCGGTGTTGAGATAGGCGAACCGGTCGAAGACACCGAGCTCCGCCCTCACCGCTTCGAGGTTCACGTGCCGTCGTCCGTGGCGGTGACGAGGACGCCCTGCTCGCACCCGGCGTTGACGTACGGCAGCGATTCGTGGTCGTGGAAGTCGCGCATCGCATCCTCCGCGGTCGTCAGAGCTCGACGTCGATCCCGACCCCTCGGGACCGGGCCCGATCGTAGACGATCGTCGCCGCAGCGAGGTCCTGCACCGCGATCCCGCAGGACTGGTAGATCGTGATCTCGTCCGCCGACCGTCGCCCGGGCCGGGTGCCGGCCAGCACGTCACCGAGCTCGTCCGAGACGTGCTCGGGGCCGAACACTCCCTCCTGGATCGGGATCAGGCAGTCGCCGCACTCGCTCAGGGCCGCCTGGCGCGAGTCGACGACGACGCGCGCCGCCCGCATCACCTCGCCGTCGATCTCGCGGATCGTGGGGGCGTGCGAGCCGACTGCGTTCACGTGCGCCCCCGGTTCGAGCAAGCCGGGCGTCACGACGGGCTCGCGCGCCGAGCTCACGGTGCAGACGACCTCGGCCCCGCCGAGCGCCTCGGCCGCCGTGTCGACCGCGCGGATCGTCAGTCCGGGGTAGCGGGGCCCCTGCTGGGCAGCGAACCGCTCCGCCGAGGCACGGCTGCGTGCCGCGACCGTGACGTGCTCGAGCTCCAGCACCCGTGTCATCGCCTCGAGATGGCCTGCGGCCTGGACTCCGGCACCGAGGAGCGCGAGGCGCGTCGACCCGGGGAGCGCGAGCGCCTGCGTGGCAACTGCCGAGGCGGCCGCCGTCCTGACGTTCGTGAGCTGGACGCCGTCCATCACCGCGATCAGCTCCCCGGCTCCCGGCATCGTAGAGCAGCATCGTGGCCAGGATCGACGGGAGGCCGCGCGCCGGGTTGCCACGGAAGTTCGTGATGCTCTTCATGCCGAGGGACGGGCCGTCGTCGAGCCACGCCGGCATCGCGCGCAGGAGCCCGGCGTCGTGAAACACGGCCGTCAGGCGGACGGGCATGACGGCGCGGCCGGCCGAGAAGGCCACGTGGGCACGCCTCACCGCCTCGATGCAGTCGTCCATGCGCAGCAGCTTCTCGACGTCGTGACGGGCGAGGACGAGCGTCACCAGCGCAGCCTACGGGACGAGGAACCTAGACTCGTGCGGTGGCCCTCCCCGCGACCGACCTCGGCGGAACGTTCACGGCCCACCGGCCGCAGAGGAGCCGGGATGAGTGAGCTCGTGCAGCGGGCGCGGGTCTTCGTCGAGAGCTGGGCGAAGGTGCAGGAGGGCGAGCGCGTGCTCGTGCTCGCCGACGACGGCACCGATCCTGAAGTCGCGCGCGCGGTGGTCACGGCTGCACGAGCCACCGGCGCCGACGTGACGTTCGTCGAGATGCCGAAGCCGGGCTCCGCGTGGGCCGAGCCGAGCGAGGTCGTGCTCGGCGCGATGAAGCAGGCCCAGAAATGCCTGAGCCTCGCTCTCGTCTACCACGACCGCCGCACCACGATCGCGCGCCGCGAGCACGGGATGGCGATGTTCTTCCTGCTGCCGCCGCTGCCCGCCACGCTGCTCGGCCCGGCCTCGTACTACCCGATCGAGCTCTGTGCCGAGATCGGCCGCCAGTGCGCGCTGCGGCTGCGGGCCGCGCGCGAGCTCCGCATCGTCTCGCGACGAGGCACCGATTTCCGCGCGCTCCTCGACCCTCGCAACTGCACGGCCGACCCGGGCGGCTGGCTCGAGGCATGGGATCCGGGCCGCGTGATCGGCCGGACGCCGGGCGAAGGGTCGAACACGTTCCCCGCGGGCGTCGTCCTCGCCTACCCCGATCCGGGCTCGGTCGAGGGAGTGGCCGTGTTCGAGCACCACGTGGGCGTCGGTCCCGTGGCGAGCCACCTCGCCGTCCGCTACGAGAACGGACGCTGCGTGGCCGCGCAGGGCGAGGGGGCGGAGAGGCTCGCCGGAATCGTCGCGGGCGTCGACTACGCCACCGACGTTGCCGAGCTCGCGTGGGGCACGAACCCGCACCAGAGCCTGACGCTCGGCACCGAGCGGAACCCGATCGACGCCGAGCGCCACGCAGGGACGGTCCACGTCGGCATCGGTCCTTCCCCGATCTTCGGCAGCCGTACGACGAGCCGCCTTCACCTCGACGGGCTGATCGTCAAGCCGTCGATCTTCCTCGACGGCGAGCCGATCATGACCGAGGGCCACCTGCTCGTCCTCGACCTGCCCGAGGTGCGGGAGGTCGCCGCACGGTTCGGCGATCCGGACGAGCTGCTGCAGGAGCGCTTCCCGATCACGCCGGAGTGGATGCGGGAGGTGCCCGAGTCGGGCCCGGTCGCGCTGGGCGAGGAGTGGGTGGCGCTCTCGCCGCCCTCGGACGCCCGGCCGCCCGAGGAGCGCTCCGACGGCCGTTCGGAGCGACAGCTCGAGCTCCTCCGCGAGCTCGTCGCCGGTATCGAGCGGATGGAGGAGGGCCGCTTCGTGCTCGGGCTCTATCGCTTCAACATCGAGCTCGCGACACCCGCGGGCGAGGCCTGTCACGTCGCGATCGACCACGGCCGCACCGAGATCTCGCCCGGGCCGGCGCCGGGCGAGCGGTTGCTGACGGTGCGGGCGGAGTGCGACCTGGCGACGCTCGAGGAGCTCGTGTCGGGCCGGATCGGGCCGGTCGACGCCAACATCGCGGGCAGGCTGTGGGTGTCGGGCTCGCTCGGCACCCGGGTGCTCACGAGCTGTACGTTCCGGCT
Organism: uncultured Actinomycetota bacterium; assembly: GCA_963743675.1. Classification (GTDB taxonomy): domain Bacteria; phylum Actinomycetota; class Thermoleophilia; order Gaiellales; family Gaiellaceae; genus PALSA-600. The sequence continues at coordinate 376,638 of CAVURE010000015.1, read as the reverse complement.
GCTGAGGGTCGGGGCGGAAGGGCGCCGCGCGGCGCAACTCGAAGGAGGGTCTGCATGAGGCTGTACGTGATCCCCCTCGGCATCGTCGAGGTCGACGTCGCGAAGTTCATGCCGTGGGAGCCGGAGCGCGGCGAGCGCTACTCGGGGCCGGTCGCGGGCTTCCTGATCCAGACCGACGATGGCAGGAACGTCCTCGTCGACACGGGGCTCTCCCCCGATCACCTCGATGATCCGGAATGTCGGATCCCGAAACCCGACGTGGTCGTCGAGATGACACCCGAGGACGACATCCGCCACCAGCTCGGCCTGATCGGCGTCTCACCCGAGGACGTCGACATCGTCGTGATGACGCACTTCGACTTCGACCACGCCGGCGGCAACCGCTTCTTCCCCGGCGCGGAGTTCGTCGTGCAGCGCGAGCAGTACGAGTATGCGAAAGCGACGCCCGGGCGCTGCTTCGCCCAGGACTGGGATCTCCCGGAGCTTCATTACCGGCTGATCGACGGCGACCAGGAGCTCCTGCCGGGAATCGAGCTCCTGGTGACGCCGGGTCATGCGCCCGGTCACCAGTCGCTCGTGATCCGCGGGCTCGAGAACACGGGCACCGTGATCCTCACCTCCGACGCCGCGCATACGCACGTCGAGTTCGAGGAGGAGCGGGTCGACGGGACTCCCGACCCCGAGACGATCCTCGCGAGCATCCAGAAGCTGAAGCGGATCCGGGACGCGGAGAGCGCGACGCTGCTCCTGAATCACGACGCCGACCACTGGTCGACCGACTACAAGCTGCTGCCCGACTACTACGACTGAGCGGTTCGTGACTCGCGGCGGGCTCTCGGCAGGAGGAGTCGGTCGGCGAGGGCGCCGAAGCCGAGACCGAGCGTCGTCCAGATGCAGGCCTGGGTTCCGAGGGACGCAAGCCTGAACCGCCACAGGGTGTCGGCCGGGAAGCCCTTCGGCACCTCGTGCACGGCCGGCAGCGCGAGCGCGATGGCCGTAACCAGCCCCACATAGGCAGCGGCGGCGCCAAGCGCCGCGTACCACGGCTCCCAGCGGCCGGCCAGTGCCCGACCGGCCCGGTAGGCGACGACGGCGGCCAGGATGCTGCCGGCGATCGCCACCAGGTACAGCGTCGTTCGCCGCCCGATCGTGTCGGGGTCGCCCACGCCGGGCGGGTTCGCCGGATACTTGAGGAACGGCACCGCGAAGACGATCGTGTAGCCGGCAAGCGCGAGCGCAGCGGCGGTAGCGCGAGGTCGCAGACGGACGATGCGACCCTGAGCCACGCCGAAGGCGAGCGCGAACAGGCCGCCGAGCGAAAGCCCGTAGACGCAGGTCGCGGTCAGCAGTCCTGCCGAGCTCTGGATCCGCCGGCTGACCAGGGCGGGCTCGGCCGGAAGGCCGGACGCCGCGTCACGCGCCTGCTCGAACGCGACGGCGTGGCCGATCGCCGTCTCACCGAAGGTATGCGCGAACGCGAACGCGATCAGACCGGCCGCGAGCCCGGCGAGGAGCCCCCGGCCGAGGAGCGCGCCCATCAGTGGCAGGGGAAGGCAAGCAGGTGCCGGCCGTCGTGCACGAACTCGTGCAGGTACCGGCTCGCGAAGATCGACGTCGCTCCCTCCTCGAGGCCGACGAGGTACAGGAGCAGGAAGAGCAGCGCCGCGACAAAGACCGCCCAGCGGACGACATCGCCCAGCGGGATGACCGGGATGTCGGCGAGCGCCGGTGGGGCCTGCTCGATCGTGGCTGCCTGTACCGCCAGGTCGGACAACTGCAATCTCCTTCGGGTGCCTGCCGCGACCGATCCTATCGTGTCGGCAGCCGCGCGATCCGCTTCGCCGAGACGGTCGAGTTGTTCGCCCTTGGGACCGGCGTCAGGCTGCTGCGAACGGGGCGGTGTCCTCGACCTGCACGCAAACGTCGCAGTCCCCTGCCGGAAGCTGCGCGGAGGGCCCACCGCCCACCCACGAGTCGACGAGCGCGGGGACGAGCCCGGCGATCGCGCTGCGCTTTCGTTGCGCGGTCATCGCGCCCAGCGTGACCTGCAACGCCGAGCGGGCGCTCTCGATCACCGGCACGGCGCGAAAACGCTCTTCGATCAGCGGTGCCGTCCTCGCCATGCACGTGCAACCGAGCAGGATCGCCTCGGCGCCGTCGTCGGCGACTGCGCGCCGGCACTCCTCGACCAGCCGGTCGAGCACGGGCTGCTCGCGTCGGTCCATCCGGGCGATCACGCTGTCGTCCTCACCCAGCCGGGCGAGCTCGCGGTCGCCCGATGCGTACCGGATGCCGACGCACTGCTCGCCGCCCGGGACCGTCCTCGTACGCTCGGTGTACAGGAACTCGAGCGCAGGCGGCCAGACCGTCACGATCCCGAACCGCCGCCCGCCCGCGGAGGCCTCGGCGATGCCGACCTCACCGGCGCCGACGACCGGAAGCCCGACCGCGGCCCGGATGGCCTCGATCCCCCAGTCGCAGGTCGAGTCGATCAGGATCGCGTCGACCCCGTCGGCCGCCGCCCGCTCGGCCGCGTCGACATGCGCCAGATCGACGAGCAGCCGGTCGTACGGGGTGTGCGGGAACACCGCGATCCGCGGCGGGTAGGAGATCAGCTCGACGCCTGCCGGCGCCTGCGGATCGAGGTGGATCGTGTCCATCAGCCCGAGCACGCCGATCTTCATGCGGCAACCGTAGCAATGCCCGGAGCCGCTCAGCCGATCGCGCGTGCCGAGGTCGGCGGCGACGAGGCCCGCTCCGCCTCCGGGACGCTCACACCACCGCGAGGTCGCGGGGCGCACGATTCATCCGCTCCACCCCGGTCTCCGTGATCAGGTAGGTGTCGCCGATCAGGAGGCAGCCGCCGGCGGGGTGCATGACGACCGGATGGATCTCGAAGACCTGGCCTGGTTCCGCCTCGAAGGCGGTCTCGCGGGTGAGCCAGGTGACCTTCTCGCCCAGGGTGCAACCGAGGTCGTGGCCGGTATCGGTCGCCATCACCTGGAAGCCGGCGTCCTCGATCATCTTCTCCATCTTCCCGAGCGGCCCTCCGATCACAACCCCGGGGGCCAGCTCCGCGAGAGCCTCGTCCATCGCCGTCATCGTCACCTCGTGCATCTTCGCCAGGATCGGCGAGGGCTCGCCGATCGAGACAACGCGGACGAGCTGTGTCCAGTAACCGCCCACCTGGGGCGAGATCTCGAGCAGCGCCGCGCGCCCTCGCTCGAGCGGGCGGTCCGAGGCCGCCCAGGGCAGCTCGGCGAGCGACGAGGTCGCATAGACGTTGAAGAGACGATCGGCGCCGTGCAGGCGGCAGTAGTACTCGAGCTCGGCGTCGATCTCGAACTCGGTCATCCCCTCGCGAAGCTTCGGCAAGAGGTGCTCGTAGCTCCCGTCCGCGATCTCGCAGGACCGGCGGCAGACCTCGATCTCCTCGGCACTCTTCACCCGTCGCAGCTGCGCGAGCTCGAGGCTCGCGTCGAGGAGCCCCAGGTTCGGGAGCCGCTCCGACCAGGTCACGTGCCACGAGGCCGGCACGAGTGCGAGCTCTTCGCTGCCGAGCACGGCGTTACCGAGCCCTCGCGCGGCGAGCTCGTCGGCAGCGGCTTCACCGCAGTCGAGCGTAAACCGCGAGTCGGCGACGAACGACAGCTTCTTCGCCGCCTGCTCGTGCACCCGGTGCTCGACCCACAGCACCGGCTCGCTCTCCAGCGGCAGTAGCAGCAGCGTGCGACCCTTCACCGGCCGGAAATCGGCCAGCCAGCGAAAGTTGCCGCCGCAGAGACCGTCCTCGCCGGAGATGAGCAACGCCTCCCAGCCACGCTCCGCCATCAGCCCGCGCACGCGCTCCCAGCGCCTGTCGCGCTCCTCGGACGAGAACCCCATCGCGGCGCGATCATAATCGCGCTGATGAACACGAACGTTGCCGACTTCCTCGACCGCTCGCGCGAGCGGCATCTCGGTGAGCTGCGCGAGCTGCTCAGGATCCCGAGCGTCAGCACCGCGAGCGAGCACGCGGCCGACATGCAGGCGTGTGCCGACTGGCTCCTCGCGCACCTCGAGCGGATCGGGCTCGAGCGCGTTCGGCTGCTCGAGACGGGCGGGAACCCGATCGTGTACGCCGAGTGGCTGCATGCCGGGGGCGCCCCGACAGTGCTCGTGTACGGCCACTACGACGTCCAGCCCTCGGAGCCCGACGAGCTCTGGGACTCGCCGCCGTTCGAACCGGAGATCCGCAACGGGCGCCTCTATGCGCGGGGCGTGACCGACAACAAAGGCCAGATCTTCGCGTGCATCGCAGCGATCGAGGCGCTGCTCGCGGTGGACGGCTCGCTCCCGTGCAACGTCCGTGTGCTGATCGAGGGCGAGGAGGAGCTGAGCGCCGACAACCTCACCGTCTTCCTCGGCGCCAACGCCGGCTCCGAGCTCCTGAGCGCCGACCTGGCGCTCATCACCGACGGCGGCATCCTCGCCGAGGACACGCCGGGCGTCCCGACCGCACTGCGTGGGATGGCGGCGCTCGGGGTGACCATCCGCACCGCCGGCGGCGACCTTCACTCGGGCGTCTACGGCGGCGTCGTGCCGAACGCGATCTTCGCGCTGGCAGAGCTGCTGACGACGCTGAAGGACACGGCGACCGGCTCGATCCTCGTCGACGGCTTCTACGACGACGTCCGCCCGACCCCCGAGGTCGAGCTGCGGGCGTGGGCGAACCTGCCGCACGACGACCGGCGGCTCGCAGCCGAGCTCGGGGTTGCCCGGCTCACCGGCGAGGAGGGTTACACGACCTACGAGCGCATGTGGGGTCGGCCGACTCTCGATGTCTGCGGCGTCTGGGGCGGCCACACCGGCGAGGGGCTGAAGACGGTGATCCCGGCCGAGGCGCACGCGACGATCTCCTGCCGGCTCGTTCCCGACCAGGATGCCGAGAACGTCCTCGACCTGCTCGAGCGGCATCTGCGATTGCACGCGCCCGAGGGCGCCGCCCTGACGATCGACTGGCGGCTGCCCGGATGCTGGCCGGTCGTCCTCGCCGCCGACAGCCCGGCCGTCCAGGCCGCGCTCGCTGCGACGGAGGTAGGGTTCGAACGGCCGGCCGTGCTCTTCCGCGCCGGCTACTCGGTGCCGATCGTCGAGCTCTTGCAGCGCCTCGTCGGCCTCGACTCGGTTCTGCTTGGGTTCACGCTCCCGGACGAGAACATGCACGCCCCCAACGAGTTCATCCGTCTCGACGTCTTCGCCCGCGGCGTCCGTACGTACGCGGCGTTCTTCGGGAACATGGCCGCCCGATGAGCACCGTGCCTCGAGGCCACCGGCGGCTGGGAGATCGACCTGCTCGAGTTCGGGCAGGCGGAGCACCCTGGCGCCTGGGTCGGGCCCGGCTTCCCGGAATGGATGTGGACGCCGATGAACGGGCTCCTCCTCCGCCGGCCCGGGGAGACGATCCTCGTCGACGCCGGCCCCGGCGTGCTCACTCACCTCTGGGCGTACGACGGCATCCATTCCGACGCCCCGGGAGCGCTCGCCGCAGCGGGCGCCTCGCCCGAGGACGTCGGCCTGGTGATCCTCACCCACCTCGACGACGACCACATCGGGGGCGTGCTCCAGGGCGAGTGGCCGGACGGCACGCGACTTGCGTTCCCGAACGCCCGCATCGCCGCGCCCCGCGCGGGGATCGCCGCGGTCGAGGCGGGCGAAGGGCCTGCCGGTGGGTGTGGAGGAGCGAAGGACGTTCCTCGAGCTGCTGCGGCGCCACGAGGTGCTCGAGCCGTACGAGCCCGGTGAGATCGCCGACGGCATCTCCCTCCGGGAGGCGGCCGGCCACCGCGCGGGCCACTGCTGCGTCGAGGTCGGCGGCGCCCGTCCGCTCGTCCACATCGCCGACACGCTTCACCATCCGTCGCACATCGAGCACCCAGAATGGGACGGGCCGGCCGACGACGACCGGGCCCTCGCCCTCGAGACGCGTGGCGCGATCCTCGCCGAGCTCGCCGCCTCCGGGACACGCGCCGTCGCCTCGCACCTCGCAGGTGTGTTCGCGGTGACGCGGGAAGCCGACGGTGGCTTCAGCGTCAGCGAGGCACGGCCGTGAGCTTTCTCACGACACCCGAGGGCGTCCGCCTCCGCTTCACGGACCGCGGCGAGGGCGAGCACACGATCGTGCTCGTGCACGGGTGGAAGGGCTCACACCGGATGTGGGACCCGGCCGTCTACCGCCTGATGCGCGAGTTTCGCGTGATCGCCTTCGACAACCGCGGCATGGGTGAATCCGACAAGCCGGGCGGGCCCTACGACTTCGCAGTGCTCGCCGACGACCTCGGCTTCGTCCTCGAGACGCTCGAGGCCGGTGACGTGACCCTCGTCGGCTGGTCGATGGGCTGCACGATCTCGCTCGAGTACCTCGCACGCGGCGGCGGCCGTGTCGGCCGGCTCGTCCTGATGAACGGGCCGTTGAAGCTCACGAAGACACCCGAGTTCCCCTGGACGATGAGCGACGAGCAGCTCAGCGGCTACCTGGACGGGCTCGCCGCCGGACTGGCCGGATGCCGAGGAGGCCTTCAGCCGCGGCGCACTGCGCGACCCGGACTCCGCCTACGCCGACCTCTACTACCAGGTCGCGCTGCAAACACCGCTCGAGCTCGCGATGCGGATCGTCGACGAGCAGGCGAAGATCGACCACATACCGGTGCTGCCGACCCTGCAGCTGCCGGTGCTCGCCGCCTACGGTCGCTACGACCCGTACTATCCCGATCACGCTTGCCGAGTTCATAGCCGACACGCGCGCCGAACGGAAGCCACGTCGTCTTCGAGGAGAGCGCCCATGCGCCTCACTACGAGGAGCCCGACCGTTTCTTCGAGGTGATCCGCGAGTTCGCGCTCGGTAGATGACCGGCGTCTTCCACGCAGCGAGCATCGAGGTGGCGGTTCCGGCGGAGGACGCGTTCGCCTACCTCTCCGACGGCCTCAGGCAAGGAGAGTGGACGCTCGGAAGCTGGAACCGGAAGCTGATCGGAGAGCAGCTCTTCCAGGGCACCTCGCTTTTCGACGGCTCGGAGACATTCGTTCGAATCAGCGCCGATCCCGAGCACCTGCTCGTCGACTACGAGGTCGGCCCGGCGCTCGACCGGATGCTCCGCGTCAACTCCGCCCGCGCCGTTCCCGGGCCACTCGTCGGGCGCGCGGAGGGAACCTGCGTCGATCACGCTGATGAAGTGGCGCCTCCCGGCCGAGGACGAGGCCCGGTGGCGCCAGCTCTGCGTGACCTTCGACACCGAGATCCACATGATCAAGGGCCGGCTCGAGCTCGGGTTCTGAGGTGGGTCAGCAGGCTGCCCGGCGCTGTGGGAGAATCGGCCGGGTTCGCATGGCCCAGCAAAAAGGAGGAATCGATGCCGCTTCGGTTCGGAACGTACACCGAGTTCCAGTGCCCGCCCGGCCGCGATCACGCTGAGCTGATCTGGGACGTGATCGAGGTCGGGGTGCAGGCCGACCAGCTCGGGTACGGGACGTTCACCTGCCTCGAGCACCCGTGGTTCGAGCAGTTCGCGCTCAACGCCTTCCCGCTCGGCGTCTTCTGCACTCTCGCCGAGCGGACGAACGACATCCGCTTCCGGACGCTCTGCCACACCCTGCCGCTGCACAACCCGATGGTGCTCGCGGGGCAGATCGCCCAGGCCGACATCCTGCTCCGCGGGCGGCTCGAGGTCGGCGTCGGGCGCGGGCACGCATGGCTCAACGAGCCCGCGAACATCGACCTGTTCGAGAACGTCGAGCGCTACCCGGAATGCCTCGAGATCCTCCTCAAGGCGTGGACCGAGGACCGGTTCACCTTCGAGGGCAAGTACTACCAGTGCCACGACCTTCAGGTCGTGCCGAAGCCCGTGCAGAAGCCGCACCCGCCGATCTGGCAGGTCGGGACGAGCGCCAAGTGGGTACCGCGCGCGGTCGCGAACGGCTGGGGGATCTGCCTCGGCGGCCCCGCCCCGAACGTCGTCTTCGCAGAGCCGATCGCAGCAGTACCACGAGGCGGTCGCCGACGCCGGGACGCAGTCGAACTTCGGCTACAGCAAGGCGATCTACCTCGACGAGGACCGCGACAAGGCGGTCGAGGAGGGACGCGAGCCGCTCACCAACTTCATCTCCTTCAACGTCAGCCCGATGGACTCGCTGCCGCGCACGACGCGAGGAGGAGAAGCAGCGCCTGATCGACGCCGGTTACGGGTTCTACGCCGGTGATGACTTCCCGAACACCCGGAACCTGAGCTACGAGCAGCTCCTGGAGTACGAGATCGTCTATGCGGGCTCACCGGAGAGCGTCGGTAAGCAACTCGTCGACCTGTGGGACCAGTTCCGCTTCGACGAGTTCCTGTTGATCGCCCACTACGGCGGCACGCGGCGCTGGCAGGCGATGAAGACCCAGGAGCTCTTCGCGAAGAAGGTCGCGCCCGATGCTGCTGGCAGCGGCCGAGAAGTCCTCGAAGAAGACGAAGGTCGCGGCCGCGTGACGGCAGCAGTTGTCAGGACTCGAGACACGTGGTACGGTCGCGCACCTCGCCCGCAACTTGTCACCTGTTCGGACGTCTTAAGCGTGCAATCGACACCCGCCAGCGGCAGGAGGCCCGACAGGGGCACGGGGGTGTGGCTGGCTTCTCATCTCGAGCTAGGAGGAATCAGATGAAGAAAGGAGCAGCCGTCCTCGTTGCGATTGCGGCGCTCGTGGCGAGCGCGACTCTCGCCGGGGCCGGAGCGGCGAAGCCGAATGCGCAGTTCACGATCGGGTTCATCCCGCCGGTCATCGCAAACCCGGCGATCAAGGCACTGAACGACGGGATCGCCTTGAAAGCGAAGGCGCTCGGCATGAACTTCGAGACGATCGGCGGCCAGTACAGCCCGCAGGCCCAGATCGTGGCGATGAACGCGGCGATCCAGAAGAAGGTCAGCATGATCCTGATCTGGCCGCTCGATCCGAAGGGCATCCAGCCGTCGTTCCAGAAGGCAAAGGCGGCAGGCATCCCGATCATCGCGATCTGGTCGCCCGGCGTCCCGGGTATCGACTCGAACTTCATGTACAACGACGGCGGCGCGACCGAGACGATCGCGAAGATGGCCGCGGCCGAGCTGAAGAAGGAAGGGAAGCCCTGCAACGTCGGGATCATCCAGGGGATTCCCGTCGTCAATATCCTGAACGCCCGCAACGTCGGCATGGCCGCGGGCGCAAAGGCGGCCGGCTGCACGATCCTCGAGCAGCAGGTGAACCAGCAGGACAACAGCTCCGGCGCCCTCCCGATCGCGCAGGCGTGGAAGACGAAGTACGGCTCGAAGATGACGGCGATCCTCGCCTACAACGACCCGAGTGCGCTCGGGGCGATCGCGGCGCGGAGCGGCGACTTCCAGCCGCTCGTCACCGGCATGAACGGCGACTCGGACGGGCTCGCGGCCGTCAAGAACGGGACGATGTTCGCAACCGGCGCCGTGCCGAACGTGGAGCTCGGAGAGTCGATGGCCCAGGTCGCCTCGGACGACCTCAACCACAAGTCGTACCCGAAGACGGTGTGGTTCACATTCGAGATCGTCACGAAGGCGAACGTGGGCTCGTACATCCCGTGGTCGACCCGACTCGCGAAGGGCGCGCTGCAGATCGCGTTCGTGCAGAAGGGCGGAAAGACATTCGTCAAGACCACGCCGAGCTTCGGCAACTGAGGTCTCGTCGGTCGAGGGGTGTGTGACGCTCGCCGAGCGTCCCACACCCGCGGCCGGCCCTCATGGGCTCGAAAGGAACGACACTGCTCGCAGCACGGGGAATATCGAAAACGTACGGGCTCGTGCAGGCGCTGCTCGATGTCGACTTCGCGATCGCGAAGGGCGAGATCGTCGCGCTTGCGGGCGAGAACGGGTCCGGCAAGTCGACGCTCGCGAAGATCCTCGCCGGCGCGATCCCCGCCGACGCCGGCGAGATCGCCCTCGACGGCACCACGAGGTCGTTCTCGACACCGCGCGAGGCACTCGACGCCGGCATCGCCCTCGTGTCGCAGGAGCCGACCGCCTGCCCGTCGCTGAGCGTGGCCGAGAACCTGCTCCTGACCCGGCTGCCGAAAGCGTTCTCGCCGTTCCGGCGGCGCCACTACAACGACCTGGCGCGACCGATTCTCGAGCTGATCGACGTGCACGTCGATCCGGGCGCGCGCTTCGACTCGCTTCGCGCCGGCGACCGGGAGCTCGTCGAGGTCGGCAAGGCGCTGGCCGCCGAGCCCCGGGTCCTGATTCTCGACGAGTCCACGAGCCGGCTCGGAGAGGCCGACGTCGCACGTCTCTTCGGCGTGCTCCGCGGGCTCGCGGCCCGCGGCACCTCGATCATCCTGATCACGCACCGCCTGCCCGAGGTGGTCGAGCTCGCAGACCGCGCGGTCGTGCTCCGGGACGGCCGGAACGTCGGCGGGCTGGCCCGTGAGGAGCTGACCGAGGAGCGTCTCGCGGCGATGATGGTCGGCCGCGAGCTGACGAGCTACTACCACAAGCGCGAGGTCGAGCTGGGAGCCCCGCTGCTGCAGGTCGAGGAGCTGCTCGTCCCCGGGGCCCGGGAGACGGCGTCGTTCACCGTCAATGCCGGCGAGATCGTCGGCTTCGCCGGCCTCGTCGGCGCCGGGCGGACGGAGCTGCTCGAAACGATCTTCGGCGTACGGCGGCCCCAAGGGGGGCGCGTCCTCGTAGCCGGTCGCGAGGTGAAGCCCGGCTCGCCCCGGCTGGCGCTCGAGAACGGGATCGCGCTCGTGCCGGAGGAACGGCACCGGCAGGGCCTGAACATGACCGGCTGCGTCCGCGAGAACCTCACCATGGGCACCTGGTCGCTTCTCCTGGCCCGGCGGCGCCAGGAGCGGAGATCGAGCCAGCATCTCCTCGAGCGGCTCCGCATCCGGACTGCGGGGATCGAGGCGCCGATCCGGAGCCTCTCGGGTGGGAACCAGCAGAAGGTCGTGATCGCGCGCTGCCTCAACCACGAGCCGCGCATCCTCCTGCTCGACGAGCCGACGCGCGGCATCGACGTGGGCGCGAAGGCGGAGGTCTTCGCGCTGATGGCCGAGCTGCTCGACCAGGGGCTCGCGATCGTGCTCGTCTCCTCCGAGATGCTCGAGATTCTCGGCCTCGCCGACCGGATCTTCGTGATGCACGAGCAGGCGATCGTAGGCGAGCTCTCGCGGGCGGAGGCGACGGAGGAGCGGATCGCGTTCCTGAGCGCAGGCGGCGGCAGCAGGACCGATGCCGCAGCCTGATACCGAGCCCGTCGTCGACCCCGTGTCCCCGGACCCGGTGCCGGGCCGCCGCCGCAGCCCGGCGGAGCACATCCTCCGCCTCCACGGCCACACGATCCGGCTGAGGGAGGCCACGCTCCAGTACGTCGGCGTTCTCACGGTGCTGCTGGTCCTGATCGCCATCTTCTCGTACCTGCAACCGCAGTTCCACACCTGGGAGAACTTCCTCAACATCCTCGAGACGAATGCCACGCTGCTGATCCTCAGCGTCGGGCTCACGTTCGTCCTGCTCGTCGGCGGTTTCGACCTCTCGATCGGAGGCGTCCTCGCGCTATCGGGCGTGTTCGTCGCGAAGCTCCTCGAACACGGCGTCGGCACGTACGGGGCGATGGTGATCGTGATCATCGTCGGCGTGATGATCGGGATCGTCTTCAACGGCTTCCCGATCGCGAAGCTCGGCGCCAACTTCTTCATGATCACGCTCGGGGTCTCGTTTGCCACGCGCGGCATCGCGCTGGTGATGACGAACGGCGCCTCGATCGGGCTCTACAACTACAAGACGCTCCAGACGATCGGCAACGGTGGCATCGGCCAGTTCGGCTACCTGATCTTCATCTCGATCGGGATCCTGCTCCTGGCCACGCTCGTCACCCGCTATACGGGCTACGGGCGGATGATCTACGCCGTCGGCGGCAACGCCGAGGCCTCCCGCCTCGCCGGGATCAACGTCGTCTGGATCAGGATCTCCGCCTACGCGGTCTGCGCGGGGCTCGCCGCGTTCACGGGCTTCCTCGAGGCGGGCCGGCTCGCCGCCGCCGCCCCGGACACCGACACGGGAATCGAGTTCACCGCCGCCGCGGCGGTCCTGCTCGGCGGTACGAGCTTCGTCGGCGGCGTCGGGACGATGTTCGGCACGTTCCTGGGCGTCCTCTTCCTGGGCGTCCTCCAGAACGGCCTGATCATCTCGAGCATCAACATCTACTACCAGAACGTGATCACGGGAGCCGTGCTCGTGCTCAGCGTCCTGATCGACCGCTTCCGGCAGACGCGCCGGGCACGAACTACCTGAGCTCGCGCAGGACTGCGGTCGCGGTCTCGTCGACCGTCCAGGTCTCCGGGTCGATCGCGACCCCGTAGTCGCGTCGCGCGCTCTCGAGCGAGATCACGCCGTTCCGCGCCTCGGCGAGCACCCGCTCGACCGGCCTCTGCCGCGGGTCGCCGTAGCCTCCGCCGCCGCCGGCGACCTGCCGGTAGACGGTGCCCGCGGGGATGCCGGAGACGAGGTCCTTGAGGTGTGGCCGGTACGTCGAGCCGTCGGGGTAGCGGAACTCGATCTCGTTCGGGCACCCCCGGCCGCCGCCGAGGATCCCGAACGCGGCGGTCTCGGGCGTGCCGCCGTCGCCGAACACGCTCGCCTGCACGCCGCCGTCCTCGAAGGTGAACGACGTCTCGACCCCCAGTCCGCCCCGCCACCGGCCGGCTCCCGCCGAGTCCGTGAGGTACTCGAAGCGGTGCAGGAAGTGAGGGTTGACGAGCTCGAAGATCTCCGGGTCCTGCGCGGCGATCGCGCCTCCCGAGGTGATCAGCCCGATGTGGTCGTAGCCGTCGGCGCCCCATGTGCCGCCCCCGCCGCCCTTGCAGGCGTTGATGAGGATGTCGACGTACGGTGCGTTCGCCCGCGTCGACCACCCGGCGACGATCGTCGCGAGCAGATGGTTCCAGCACGCGGTGACCTGGCGCGGCACCGCTGGGGCGAGCGCGAGCATGATCACGGCCGCGATCTGGTCGGAGAGGTGATTGCCGAAGCCGGTCGGGGCCGGATAGCGCGGGTTGACGAGGGTCCCTTCCGGGGCGACCACCTCGACCCGGCGCATGATGCCGTCGTTGTGGGGCAGCTCCTCGTCGGCGATCATGAAGAACGCGATCATCACGGACGAGATCGTCACGGCAAGCGGAGCGTTCACGTACCCCGTGACCTGAGGATCGGTGGCGGTGAAGTCGAACCGCATCCGCGAGCCCTCGATCGTGATCTCGACGCGGATCGTGGCCGTCAGGTCGTGGTCGATGCCGTCGTCGTGGACGTACCACTCGGCGCGGTAGACGCCGTCGGGCATCCGCTCGATCACGGCGCTCGCCGCCTGCTCGGCGGCGTCGAGCAGGCTGGCCGCGGCGGCGCGAACGGTCTCGATGCCGTAACGCGTGAGCAGCGCCTTCAGCTCGCGCTCGCCGACCGTGCAGGAGCCGATCATCGCGCTGACGTCCTCGGCGACGACGTCGAGCCGCACGTTGCCGAACACGAAGTCCCAAACGTCGTCGCGGCGCTTGCCACCTTCATAGAGCTTGAGCGGCGTGATCCGCAGGCCCTCCTGCCACAGGTCGGTCGCGTTGGGGTTGTACGAGCCAGGCACCGCGCCGCCGACGTCGGCCTGGTGCGCCGCGATCACGACCCAGCCGAAGTGCTCGCCGTCGTGGAACACCGGCTTGGCCACCTTCCAGTCCGAGAGCTGGTTCCCGCCGGTGTACGGGTCGTTGTGCAGGACGACGTCGCCCTCCTGGACGTTGTTCACGAATGCCCGGGCGATCGCGCGCATGCCCGGAGCGGTCGCGTAGCCGAGCACGGGGATGTACTCGGTCTGCTCGAGGAGGACACCCGCCTCGTCGTAGATCCCGAGTGAGAAGTCGCGGCCCTCGACGAGGAGCGGCGAGCGGGCGCTTCGCTCGACCACAAGCCCCATGCGCTCCCCGATCGCCTTCAGCCGGTTGGCGATCACCGAGGTGAGGATCGGATCGCTCATTCGCCCCTCCGCGTCAGCACGAAGCTCCCCGAGGGGTCGAAGCCGACGGCGAACGTCTCCGGGACGACGATGGTCGTGGTGCGCGTGTCGACGACGACCGGCCCCGCAGCCGACTGCCCGACCGTCATCAGGTCGCCGTCGAGCACCTCCACCTCCTCGAGCGACCGGGTGGAGCGAAGGTAGATCCTGCGTCTCCCACGGCGGGGCGCCTCACCCCCGCCCCCGGCGGGAGGTTCGAGCGCGAACGGCTGCCGGCGGCCCAGCACGGTCGCGTGCAGGTTCACGATCTCCATCTGCTTACCGGGCGAGGCGAAGCCGTAGAGCTCCTCGTGGCGCCGGTGAAAGGCCTCCTCGATGCGCTCGAGCCGGCCGAGGTCGTCGGGCGGGAAGGAGATCGATACCTCGTGGTGCTGCCCCGCGTAGCGGAGGTCGGCCGAGGCGACGACGCTGCGCCGCTCCTCCGGCACGCCTTCCGCGGCGAGCGCCTCGAGCCCCTGCCGGGCGAGCTCGTCGAAGACCGCGCGGGCCTCGGCGGCATCGACGTCCTCCCAGTGGCGCGAGTAGCTGCGGGTCAGGTCGTGGCGGAGGTCGGCGAGGAGCATCCCGAGCGCGCAGAGGACCGACGAGAGGCGCGGGACGACGATCGTCGAGAGCTCGAGCTCGTCGGCGATCGCCCCGGCGTGCACCGGGCCAGCGCCGCCCGCCACCACGAGCGGCAGCTCGCGCGGGTCGTAGCCGCGCTCGATCGAGACGTTCTTCGTTCCTGCGGCCATGTTGAGGTCGATCACCTCGGCCATCGCCGCAGCCGCCGCGACGGCGTCGAGCCCGAGCGGGCCCGCGATGCTGCGCTCGACCGCCTCGCGCGCTCGGTCGCGCGAGAGCCGCATGCGACCGCCGAGGAAGTAGTCGGGGTCGAGGTAGCCGAGCACGAGGTCGGCGTCCGTGCAGGTGGGCTCCACCCCGCCCCGCCCGTAGGCGGCCGGCCCCGGTCGTGCTCCGGCACTCTGCGGGCCCATGTGCAGGAGGCCGCCGTCGTCGAGCCGGCCGATCGAGCCGCCGCCTGCGCCGATCGTGTGCACATCGATCATCGGCAGCGCGATCGGGTGACGGTTGATCTCGCCGTAGCGGGTCACCTGAACCTCGCCGTCCTTCACGACCGTCGCGTCGAAGCTCGTCCCGCCCATGTCGACGACGATGCAGTCCTCCGATCCCCGCGCCCGGGTGAAAGCGAGCGCCGCCACGGGGCCTCCCGCCGGGCCCGAGAGAACCGTCGAGGCGGGGTTCCGCGCCACCATCTCGGGTGTCGCGACGCCGCCGTTCGACTGCATCACGAGCAGCGTCCCGGCGAACGAGGCGTCGGCGAGCGCGGCGATCAGCCGCTCGATGTACCCCTGCAGGACCGGGCCCACGTAGGCGCTCATCACGGTCGTTCCGACCCGATCGTTGAGCCTGATCTGCGGCAGGATCTCGGAGGAGACGGCCAGGAAGAGGTCGGGCGCGAGTTGCTCGACGAGCCGGGCCGCCCCCCGCTCGTTCGCGGGCTCGGTATAGGAGTGCAGGAAGCAGACGGCGACCGCCTGGACGCCCTCCCGGCGCGCGAGCGCGAGCGCGTCCCTGACCGACGCCTCGTCGAGCGGAACCCGGATCTGCCCGCGCACGTCAACTCGTTCACGAACGGGCAGCCGGAGGTAGCGCGGCACGAGCGGCGCCGGGGCGACGTACTTGTTGTCGTAGAGGTGCCGGCGGCTGCGGACTCCGCGGCGCATCTCGAGAACGTCCCTGAAGCCCTCCGTCGTGAGGAGCGCAGTCCGCGCGCCGCCCTCGGTGAGCACGGCGTTCGTCGTCACCGTCGTCCCGTGGACGATCAGCCCGACCTGAGCGAGGAACGCGCCGCATTCGAGGCCCACGATCCCCGCGAGCTCGTCGAGGCCCGTCACCACCCCGAGCGACGGATCCTCCGAGGTGGACGGCGTCTTGTGCTGAACGAGGCCGCCGCCGGCGTCGTCGAGCAGGACGAGGTCGGTGAACGTGCCGCCGACGTCGATGCCGATCGAGTAGCGCACGAGCCTACTCCGACCGAGCCGGCGCGGGGTCGCGTCCGGCGGCTCCGCGAGGTACTTCCGGCTCGTCCTGGTGCCCCGTCAGCCGCGCTCCTCGAGCAACCGCTCGAGCGCGAGCGCGCTGACGGGGAGCTCGACCCGCTGGGCCGCCCCGGCGGCGACGACGGCGCGCAGATCCTTGATCAGGATGTCGAGCGCGTTCTCGGGGACGTACTCCTGCCAGAGGCTGCGCATCCACGCCCAGTGGGCGAGCACCCAGCTGTCACCGGTTCCCGCAGCGACCGCGGCGCACACGGCGTCGTCCTCGAGGCCGTAGCTGCGGGACAGCTCGAGCGCCTCCAGCGTCCCCGCGAGCGCGGCGGCCATCATCACCTGGTTCGCGAGCTTCGCGGCCTGGCCGGCCCCGGCCTCCGAGCCGAGCTCGAAGATCGATTCGCCAAGGACCTCGAAGAGCGGCCGTACCCGCGCGAGCGCCCCGGGCGGCCCGGCCGCGAGAATCGCGAGCGTCCCCGCCTCCGCCCCACGCACGCCGCCGCTCACCGGAGCGTCGACGAGCGTCAGGCGGCCTGCGGTCTCGTTTGAGAGCCTGCGCATCAGGTCCGGCTCGAGCGTGCTCATCACGACCACGTCGAGCGCTCCTCGGTCGGTGGCGACGTGGGCGAGCTCGCCGACGAGCAGCGCTTCGGTCTGCGGGCCCGTCCGCAGCATCGTGACTGCGACATCCGCGCGGGACGCGGCCCCGGCCGCCGACTCCGCCGGCTCGACACCCAGCTCGGCCGCCGCCGCCAGCCGCGCCGCGTCGATGTCGAACCCGAAGACCCGATGGCCCGCCCGGCAAAGGTTGCCGCTCATCGGCAGGCCCATCTCGCCGAGCCCGATCCAGGCGATGCTTCCAGGCACGGCGCCGGTCACGCGGTGAGGAACGGCAGCAGGAGCTCGAGCAGCGCGTCGGGCCGCTCCTCGGGCATGAAGTGCCCGCATTCCGGGATCGATCCACCCCGCACGTCATCGGCGAGGAGTCGCATGCAGCCGACCGGCAGCTCGCCGAGGCAGGCGTCGCCACCGAGTGCGAGCACCGGGATCGTCAGCTTCTCCTTCATCGTCTCGCGCGTCTGCTCGGCGTCCTCGAAGAACGTGCGGTAGTACTCGAGGCGGAGCCCTCCCGGCGCCGAGTAGCAGCGGACGTACTCGTCGATCGCCTCGTCGTCGATCGCCGCGCGGTCGTAGGCGAAGTTCCAGTAGAACCAGGTGAGGTACTTCCGCTCGCGGCCGCGGATCAGCTCCTCCGCCACCTCGCCGCCGAGAGCATGGAACGAGAGGTGCCACAGGCCCTGCCCCTGCGAGTGGTCGAGCCCGAGCTCGCCGCCGGCGCCCATCAGAAGCATCTCGAGAATGGCGAGACGGTCGACGAGGTCGCGATTGGCTGCGGCGAAGGCGTAGGCGACAGCGGCGCCGTGGTCGTGCCCGACGAGGCTCACGCGGTCGACGCCGAGCGCGTCTGCGAGCAGGCGGATGTCGCCCGCGACCGTGCGCTTGTCGTAGCCGGCCGCGGGCTTCGAGGAGTCGCCGAGCCCCCGCAGGTCGGGCACGATCACCGTGAACTGCTCGGCGAGCGCCGGCATGACGTGGCGCCACTCATACCACGTCTGCGACCAGCCGTGGAGAAGGATCAGCGGGCTTCCGGAGCCGCCGCGGACGTAGTGAAGCCGGACCTCGGGAAGCTGGAGGGTGTGGTGCGAGAAGCCGGCCGGCGTCTGCATCCGCGGGATCTTGCCGCCCGGTTGCCCTGCTGTCAATCGGAGAATATCGGCCATTCATGTCTGGCAAGATGCCGCCGTGCAGCTCCGGCGCCAGCGGGTCGAGCGCGTCTGGACCGCCCTCGAGGGGCAAGGCATCTCCGCGCTCGTCGTCGCCGGCAAGGGGCTGATCGGCCAGTACGGAGCGCTCGAGTGGTGCGCCGGGTACGTGCCGGTCCTCCGCGGCGCCTACGCGGTGCTGACGCCGGGGGCCGAGACTGCGATCGTCGTGACGACCGCCGCCGATGCCTGGTATGCCCGCCGCAACACCGGCCTCGAGGAGGTGCACGTGGCGGGGCAGGGCGACATCCTCTCCGAGTACGACGACCCCGCCTCGGGCGTTGCGGCGGCGCTCGCGGCACGCGGAGCGGACGCCGGCCGGATCGGCGTCGCCGGGCTCCGGCACGTGATGACGAGCTGGGAGGCGGGCCGGCTCGCGGCCGCCCTCCCAGGCGCGGAGCTCGTGGACGTCAGCGCACAGATCGCCGCAGTCAAGGCGGTCAAGGATCCCGAGGACGTCCGCGAGCTGCGGGCGACCGCCGCGATTGCCGACACCGCCTTCGAGGCGTTCCTCGACCAGCTGGCGCCGGGCGCGACCGGCTGGGAGCTCACGGGCGAGATCGAGCGGGTGATCCGGAGCCACGGCACGCGCGACGCGCTGATCTTCATCAGCGCCGGCGCCTACTTCCTCGAGCGGCCGACGGCCGAGCCGATCAGGACGGGCGACCTCGTCACGGTCTTCATCGAGATCGTGGGGCCCACCGGCTACTGGGTCGAGCTCGGGCGGCTCGTCGCCGTGGGTGAGCTCGACGAGGAGCGGGCACGGCTCGCCGACACCTGCCTCGCGGCCGCGCGGGCCGCCGAACGCGGCCTTGTCGCCGGGAGCACGGCCGGCGAGCCGGCGCGAGCGATCGATGCCGTCGGCGAGTCGGCCGGCCTGCGCGTCGGCATCTGGCACGGCCACGGGGTCGGCGTCGACCACGATCCCCCGGTGATCACGGCCGCCGACAGGACCCCGCTCGTGCCGGGGATGGTGATCTCGTTGCACCCGAACTTCTCGACCGCCGACGAGCGCCTGGGCGCGAGCGTGGCCGACACCTACCTCGTGCGCGACAGCCCCCCGGAGCCGCTGTCGCGGCTCGACCCCTTGCTCTACCGCGCCTGAAGGCGCGCGAGGACGTCGGCTGCGCCTGCGACCTCGGCCGTCCAGGTGGCCAGGATCTCGAGGTAGGTCTCGTGCTTCTCCTCGGCCTCCCAGGGCGTGGCGCCGACCAGGTCCCGCACGACGATCGCGGGCAGGTCGCGGGCGAAGGCGTCGCGGGCGGTCGAGCTGATCGCGTTGTTGACGCTGACCCCGGTGAGCAGGAGCGTGTCGGCACCCAGACCGGCGAGGACGGCCTCGAGGTCGCTCCGAAAGAGCGCGCTCGGACGGTTGTGCCGTGCGTCGAGGTCACCGGCGGCACGGCGGATCCGCGGGTCGATGCCGGCGCCGGGCGCCGAGTCGGCGAAGTGCGCCGCCGCGTCGTTGGCGCGGAGCAGGCCTGCGTCCTTCAGGTCTGCCCGCAGGAGGTAGCTGCTGAAGATCACCGGGACTCCGAGCTCCCGGCAGCTGTCGAGGAACGGGTTCAGCCGCTCGATCAGCTCGCCGGCGTCGTTGCCGAAGGCGCCGTCCGGCGAGACGAACGCGACCTGCATGTCGATGACGAGCGCCGCCGGCGAGGCCGCGGCGAGGTCGACCGTGATCAATGGTGGTGATGGGGGTCGTGATGATCGTGATCGTGGTCGTGGTCGTGCTCGTCGAGCTCCTCGATCTCCGCCATCCGCATGGCGATCTCGTTCTCGTCGAGCAGGCGGTCGGCGAGCAGGAGGTGCTCGAGCGAGGCGAGCCAGCGCTCGTAGTAGCTCCAGCCCGCGTCCGAGCGCTCGCCGTGCTCGCGCTCCCACGCGGCGATCTCGGCGATCAACTCCTGCCGGAAGCGTTCCCACTCGAACGTATCCCGCTCGGACAGCGCCACCGCGACCCCGAAGGCGCGGCTCTCCCACGGTGCCTCGAACACGAGCTCGCCGTTCGACCGCGGCGGCGCCGCTGCGCCCTCGGCGTCGGCGGCGAGCGCGTCGGCGATCGAGCTCTCCCCGGTCATGCCGCGGCGGCCTTCGGGAGCCCGGTGCCGATCATCGCGTCGCGCGTGACGAGCGCCGCAAGCTCGTCCTCCGACAACCCTTCGGTACCTTCGGGCCGCTTCGGGAGCACGAAGTAGCGCATGTCGGAGCTCGAGTCCCAGATGCGGATCTCCCTGCCCTCGGGCACCTCGAGGCCGAAGTCGGTGAGTACCGCGCGCGGCTCGCGGACGATGCGGGACCGGTACTCGGGCGACTTGTACCAGGTCGGCGGCAGACCGAGGACCGCCCAGGGATAGCAGGAGCAAAGCGTGCACGCGACGACGTTGTGCACCTCGGCGGTGTTTTCGACAGCCATCACGTTCTCGCCGACGAAGCCGGCGATCCCGAGCTCCTTCGCCGCCTCGGAGGCATTCTCGAGCAGCCGCGTCTTGAAGGCGGGGTCGACCCAGGCCCTGGCGACGAGCCGTGCGCCCCGCATCGGGCCGATGTCCTGCTCGTAGGCGGAGACAACGTAGTCCACCGCCTCCTCGGTCAGGTAGCCCTTCTCGATCAGGAGCGACTCGATCGCGCGGGCGCGAAGCGCCGCATAGCTCGTGGTCTCGGTCACGGATCCTCCTCTTCCGCAGGGTCCAGGTAGCTCTCCCAGAGGTCGACGAGCACCGTTGCGCGGTCGTCGGCATCCGGCCAGAGATCGCGGGCGCGGAAGCGGACGGCGTAGACGTGCTCGGGGTTCTCGCCCTCGTTCCGCAGGTTCGTGTCCGGGAAGACGAAGGCCTCGTGGACGACGTGAACGGTCCCGACCTTGCCCTGGGCATAACCGGGAATGCGGACGTGGCGCGCCTCCGGGAACCTGCGGCCGCGCACGCGGTCGCCCGGCTCGAAGCGCGGCCGGCGCGGGACGGGTCGCGCGTTCGAGGCGCCGTGCTCGATCAGCTCCCTGAGCGCCGGCGCAAGGCGCGGGTCGTGGCCCGACGGGAGCTGCGCGTCGGGCCGCTCGGCGATCTCGGCGATCCGCGCCTCGAGCTCCTCGGGCGAGAACACGCCGGCATTCACGCAGTTGACCTCCAGCGTGTGCAGCCAGCGCCGGTAATAGCCGATGCTGATGTAGCTGAGCGGCTCGAGGTCGTCGATGGCAGCGCGAAACTGGTCGACGTTGTAGAGGCCCGCCATGATCGTCGCGAGGATCCCCGCGATCACCGAGCCCTCCCAGGGCTCGTGGTAGACGGGCTCATCGAGCTCGATCGGGACGCTGCCGAAGCCCCGGCGGCCGCCCAGGTCCTGGGGTCTCACGGTCACCTGCGCAGTTTTCCTGAAACGCGGGGGCGGTGAAAGGCGTAACCTCGCGCGAGCGCTTGCTTCCCAGAGATAGAACAGAAAGGAGTCCCCCATGGCCGAGGTAACCCGCTCCTTCGTCACCGTTCCCGCGGGCACGATTCACGTCGCCCAGTCGGGAACCGGCAGCCCCGTGCTGCTGCTCCACCAGACGCCGCGCTCGTGGGACGAGTATCGCGACGTCCTGCCGATCCTGGGCGACCGGTTCCATGCGATCGCGATGGACACGATCGGCTTCGGCGACTCCTCGAAGCCGCTCGGGGACGGCCCGGACACGATCGAGATGTGGGCCGAGGTGGCCGTGAGCCTGCTCGACGCCCTCGACGTAGACCAGGCGTCGATCGTCGGCCACCACACCGGGGCGGTGATCGCGATGGAGCTCGCGGCGAGCTTCCCCGATCGGGTCGAGAGGCTCGTGCTCTCGGCGCCAGCGATGGTCGACGACGAGCACCGGCGCCTCTACGGCGACAAGCCCCCCGTGGACGAGGTCGAGCGCAAGCTCGACGGCTCGCATCTCGTCGAGCTCTGGTCGATGCGGGCACCGTTCTACCCGCCGGACATCGACCTGCTCGAGCGGTTCATCATCGACGCGCTCAAGGCCGGCGACCGGGCCGGCGGCGGTCACACAACGGTCGCGCGCTACGCCATGGAGCCGAAGCTGCCGCTGATCACCTGCCCGACGCTGATCATCAAGCCGACCGAGGACCCGTTCGCCGCGCCGGAGGCCGAGAAGCTCGCGCCGCACCTGCCCCAGGCGGAGACCGTCGACCTGCCGGGCGGCATGATTCCTGCACCCGACCAGCTCCCCGAGGACTTCGCCCGTGTCGTCTCGGAGTACCTCTCCCGGGTGGAGGTCGCGTGAGCCCGCAACAGCTGATCGGCGAATACATCCTCGCGGCCGGCGACCCCGCCACGCTCGAGCTCGACCCATGGAAGCTCCCGGCCGGGGAATGGGGCGTTACCGTGACCGGCGAGGACGTCGAGTACGCGGGGAAGTTCCTCTACCTCTCGGATGACAAGCGCGTCGCGGTCGGGATCGAGCGGCTCGGCCCCTCACTGCTCACCGGCACGCATATCGGCGAGACGCTCTACTTCCTCGCAGGAAGCGTTCTGTGCCGACCTCCGGACGGCGAGCCCTACCGGCTGAAGGCGGGCGACTTCTGCTACTTCCCGCCCGGGGTCGACGACGTGTGGGAGATCGAGGAGACCTACGTGAAGCTCTTCGTCATCCACTCCCGGGAGCCGCTTCCGTTCTGAGCGGCTCTCATGCTGCCGGGGGATGCGTCGCGATCCAGTGCCGGGCGATCTCGGCGCGCGTGGCGACCCAGACGTCCGGCCGGCCCGCGACGTGGTCGAGGAAGCGTTCGAGGGCACGTGCCCGGCCGGGCCGACCGACGATCCGCGCATGCAGGCCGACGTTCATCAGCCGCGGGGTCTCGGCGCCTTCCTCGTAGAGCTGCTCGAAGGTGTCCAGCAGGTAGCGGTGGAAGCTCTCGCCGTCGGCGAATCCTCCCGGGAGCAGGAACTTGAAGTCGTTGCAGTCGAGGGTGTAGGGCACGATCAGGTGCGGAGCGCCCTCGACCTCGATCCAGTAGGGGAGCTCGTCCGCAACCGAATCGGAGTCGTAGAGCAGGTTGCCCTCCGCAAGGGCGAGCCTCCGCGTCCGCTCGCTCATCCGCCCCGTGTACCACCCGACGGGCCGCTGACCCGTGAGTTGCTCGATCGTCTCGTTCGTGCGCCGGATGTGCTCCCGCTCGACCTCCTCCGGCACGTCGAGGTAGTCGATCCAGCGCCAGCCGTGGCCGATCACCTCCCAGCCCGCCGCGGCCATCGCGCGCGCGGCCTCGGGGTTCCGTGCGAGCGCCTGGCCGACGGCGTAGACGGTCAGCGGCACCCCTCGCGCGGTGAATAGCCGGTGGATCCGCCAGAAGCCGGCGCGGCTTCCAAACTCGTACATGGACTCGATGTGAGGCACACGCGCCTCGATCGGCGGCGAGCCGACGATCTCGTGCGCGATCGGCTCGGTCAGCAAGTCTCCGTCGAGCGGCGAGCGCTCGCCGCCTTCCTCGTAGTTGAGGACGAAGCTGACGGCGACCCTCGCACCGCCGGGCCAGGCAGCGTGCGGCGGATGCTCCCCATAGCCGACGAAGTCGCGGTGATCCATCTCGGCTCCGGCCACCGGGCCGCGGCCGGGGCGCGAGCCCCGGCCACGGCCCGAGGCGCTACTTCTTCACGATCCAGGCGGCCGGGATCGGCCCGAGCGTGACCGTCCGCTTGAGCGGATCGACGTAGGTCGAGATGTTGGACGAGTCCCACACCTTCATCGGCACGACGATGATCTTCGGCAGCGATGAGAGCGGCTTCCCGTTCTTCAGGTTCATCGCGAGCAGCTCGACGGACAGCAGGCCCATGACATCCGGCTGCGGGTCCCAGGTCGCGGTGATCACGCCCTGCTTGATGCCGGCGGCCGCGTCGGCGGAGCCGTTTGCTCCCTCGATGATGATGCCCTTGGTGCTACCGCTCCAGACGGTCTTTCCGGCGGCCTTGACCACGGCACCCGCCCCGAGCGCGCTCGGGTCGTTGTAGCACCAGATCGCCTGGGTGTCGGGGTATTTCGTCAGCATCGACTGCACGATCGGCTGCGCAGTGGTCGCGGTGTCGTTCACGTTCTTCTGCACCTGCTGCACGACGAGACCCTGGCTCTTCGCGGCCTTGATGAAGCAATTCGTGTAGTTCGTGATCGACGGCACCGGCGGCCCGCCCACGACGAGCACCTTCGCCTTGGGGATTCGCGAGCTGATGTACTTGGCCGACTTGACCCCCATGCTGCAGCCGTAACCGCGCTCGTCGTAGACGGTCGAGGTGACGTTCGACGTCGAGCCGAAGTCGATGATCGGGATGCTGTCGGTGGCCGCGCGCTTGTAGGCCGCCGCGACCGTCCCCGGATCGAGGGTCCAGGTGATGATCCCCTTCACCTTCAGGTTGATGAAGGTGTCGATATCGGACACCTGCTTGCTCGGCGACAGGTTGGCGTCGAGGTGCTTGACCGACCAGCCCTCGAGCTTCGCTGCGAGGTCTTCACCGTGGGCGATGGCCTGCTGGTTGGGGTTCGAGAGGACAGGGCTCGACTCTCCGAGTTGGAGCCCGGAGGCCGACCTCGCCCCCGCCGCCGACCCGACGGCGAGCAGGAGGAGGGCGGCGACGAAAGGCAGCGCCACGAGCGAGCGTGGGATTCGATTGAGCTTCGGCATGCGTGCGTACCTCCAGATGGACGTTGGCGGGCTTGGGGGCGGCTGAGCCCGTCGCCCGGCGGCGAGGCCAGCACCGGCTGCGCGGGAACGAACGGGGGGTGAAGGCGCGGACAGAGACTGTGACATGTAACACGACAGTGCCGGGAATGCAACCACGACCGGGAACGCCCCTCATGCGGCCTCCTCGCTTCCCGCGCGGGCCCGCCGGCGGCGGGCGAGCCACATGCGCGCGTTGCTGTCGCGGAGCACGCCCAGTCCGACGGCGCTGATGAGGATGAGCCCGCTCACCGTGCCCTGCCAGAACGTCGAGACGTTGCTCAGCTGGAGGCCGTTCTGGATCACGCCCAGGAAGAGACCGCCGATCGCGGTGCCGAGCAGGCCGCCGTCGCCGCCGGTGAAGGCCGTGCCGCCGATCAGCACTGCCGCGATCACGGTCAGCAGCAGGTTCGGGTCGACCTGGGGGCCGGCTCCGGTGAGCCGCCCGGTCTGAACGACGGCGCCGAGGCCCGCGCAGAGGCCGGAGATCGCATAGACGCTGACCAGCACCAGCGTGACCTTCACGCCCGTGAGCCGGGCGGCCTCTACGTTCGACCCGACGGCGTAGATCGAGCGGCCGAAGGCCGTGAAGTGGAGCACGAACGAGCCGACCAGATACATGCCGATCCCGATCAGGAGGATCGTCGGCAGCGGGCCGACCGTCCCGTTGGCGATCTTCTGCACCTCGTTGAAGCGCGGGTAGAGGAACAGCGAGATCGTCGCGCCGTTCGTGGTCAGAAGCGCGATGCTCTGGTAGATCGAGAGCGTCCCGAGCGTGAAGACGAAGAACGGGATCTTGAGGACGCCGACCCCGAGCCCGTTGACGAGCCCGAGCAACAGCCCGAAGCCGGTGCACGCGAGGCAGCCGAGCCACCAGTTCGCCCCATGCTCGATCGCAAGCCCCAGGATCATCCCCGACGCCGCGGCCGCCGAGGCGATCGAGAGGTCGATGCCGCCTGTGAGCACCACGAACGTCATCCCGATCCCGAGGGTGAGGACGACCGACTCGGTGCGGATGATGTTCTCCCAGTTGTCCCAGTTCAGGAAGATCGGCTCGGTCAGCGCGAGGTAGATGCAGACGACGATGAGGCCGGCGAGGACGCCGGTGTAGCGGCCGCGCGTGAGTCGCCGCCCGAGCGAGAGCAGCGTCTGCCGGGGACTGTGGCCATCGCCGCGGCCCTCGCCGCGCGGGAGCTCCGCCTTGGCGGCCTCGGGCTCTGCGCTCATCCTCGCTCCCGGCACCTGCCGGGCCGGCGCCGCCGCTCGCTCCCGAGCTCTCCCGAGCCTCCCCTCATGCTGCCACCTCGCCGCCGCCGAGCGCGGCATGGGCGATCTGCTCCTCGAGCACGCTGCCCGCGTCGAACTCGGCGCAGATCCGGTGCCGGAACATCACGACGATGCGATCGGCGAGGCCGATCAGCTCCGGCATCTCGGACGAGATCATCAGGATCCCGGCGCCACCGTCGGCCATCTCCTGGATCAGGGCGTAGACCTCGCTCTTGGCGCCGACGTCGATCCCGCGCGTCGGCTCGCTGAGGACGATGACATGGGGCGCGAGCGCGAACCAGCGGGCGAGGACGACCTTTTGCTGGTTTCCGCCCGAGAGGTTGACGATCCGCGTCGAGAGCGACGCGGTCTTGACGGCGAAGCGGGAGACCGCCTCGCCCGCCAGGCGACGCTCCCGGCCCGGGTTCACGACCCCGAAACGCGACAGCCGGTCCATCCAGGCGGCGGAGAGATTGTGCTGGACCGAGCGCGTCGGGAGGATCGCGTTCCGCTTGCGGTCGTCGGGTACGAGGCTGATCCCGGCCTTCATGGCCGCACCCGGCGAGCGGAGCTGCACGCGGCGGCCGCGCACGCGGACCTCGCCGCTCGAGTGAACCGCGCCGCCGAGAGCAAGCGCGAGCTCGTTCTTGCCGCAGCCGACGAGGCCGGCGACGCCGAGGATCTCGCCGCTCCTGAGCTCGAAGGAGGCATCGAGCACCGACCCGTCCTCCGTGGTCAGGTTCCGTACCTCGAGCACCGGGTCACCGTGCTCGATCCGGCGCTTGTTGAACAGGTCCTCGATCTCGCGGCCGACCATCATCTGCACGAGGCGCGACTCGCCCGTCTCGGGCACCGGCACCGTCCCGATCAGAGCGGCCGTCGCGCAGCACGGTGACCCGCGAGGCGCACGCGTAGAGCTCGCGCAGGCGATGCGAGATGAAGACGATCGCCACCCCGCGGTCGCGTAGCTGGTGCAGGCGTTCGAGCAGGCGCTCGGTCGCAGACTCCGAGAGCGCGCTCGTCGCCTCGTCGAGGATCAGCACCTTCGAGTTCGCCGAGACCGCGCGGGCCACCTCGACCTCCTGCTGAAGCTCGAGCGGCAGGTCGCCGACACGCGTGCGGGAGTCGACGTGCACACCGAGCTCGTCGAGTGCTGCGCGGGCCAGCCGGTGTGCAGCAGGCCAGTCGATCGCCCCGCGCCGGCGTGGCAGCCGCCCCATGACGATGTTCTCGCCGACCGTGAGTGTCGGAGCGAGCGTCAGCTCCTGGCTGATCGCGACGATCCCGTGCTCGATCGCCTGCCGCGGCCCCGAGAAGCTGACCGCCTCGCCGTTCACGCGGATCGTTCCCCGGTCGGCCTGGTGCGCTCCGTAGAGGATCTTCACGAGCGTCGACTTCCCGGAGCCGTTCTCCCCCGCGAGCGCGTGGATCTCGCCGGGCTGGAGCTCGAAGTCGACGCCGTCGAGCGCGACGACGCCGGGAAAGGCCTTCCCGATCCCCTCCATCTCGACGAGCGGCGTCACGGCACCCCGCCTGCGAGCCCGCTCGCGGCGGTCGCGAGCTGGTTCAGATCCACCGGGACGAGCCTCGACGACCACGCCGTGGCCTGATCCTGGAGCGCGGGCGCCTCCACGATGGCGGCGAAGCTATCACGCTTCATGCAGCGGGCCACCCTCTCCAGCGGGCGCCGGCCCACCCGGCAGCTCCGTGCCCGAATCACGCGCGTGGAGCGGGGCGACGACGCTGAAGTCAAAGCCGCCGTAGCCCCTGTCGATCGCCCGCTCGAAGGTCGTCGCGGCTACGTCCAGGGCAGGCGTGCGCACGCCGAGCGCGTGCGAGAGCTCGCCGATCAGGCGCATGTCCTTCTGCATCAGGTCGAGCGAGAAGCGTCGCTGGTAGTCACCTGCGAAAACGGTCTCAGGGATCCACTCGCGCAGGATCCAGCTCGAGCCGCTGCCGCCCGCGACCGCGTCGCACACGGCGTGAACGTCCGCGCCGGACTTCGCGGCCAGCGTCAGGCCCTCGGCGATGCCGACGGCGATCACGGCTCCCATCAGGTTGTTGACGAGCTTCGCAATCTCGCCGTGGCCGGGCGGCCCGACGTGGACCAGATGCGAGCTGAGGGTCTCGAGCACCGGTCGGCAGCGCTCGAAGACCTCGGGCTTGCCGCCGACCATGATCGCGAGCTCGCCGGCGGCCGCCTTGACCGGCCCGCCGCTCACGGGGGCGTCGAGCACGTCGACGCCGGAGACGGCCAGGCGCTGCTCGAGCTCGATCGGCGTCGAGGGTGCGACGGTGCTCGTGACGACGAGGATCGAGCCCGCCCGGAGCCCGGCCTCGAGACCCTCGGCGAGCGCTGTCGCGATCTGCGGCGTGTCAGGCAGCGCGAGCAGGACGACGTCGGCATCGCGGCCGAGCGCCTCGAGGGACGGACTGACCGCGGCACCCGCCTCGGCTGCGAGCGCCGCGGCGACGGGATCGATGTCGTAGACCGCGACCGGGAAGCCGGCCAGCGTGAGGCACGTCACGAAGCCGCGCCCGATCGCCCCGGCGCCGACGACCCCGCAGGTGGGCGTCACGGCCCTCCCCGCGCCCCGGTGACGAGAGCTGCGCTGCGCTCACGGCCGCGCTCGCCGGCGTAGAGGACGAAGGAGCCAAAACGGTCGACCAGCAGCTCGAACCCGTCCAGGACCGCGATCGTCGTGTTCGCGAGCTCGACGATCGCGGGCCCCGCCAGCGAGGCGCCGGCGGCGAGATCCCGTCCGTCGAAGACGGGCGTCTCGACGAGCCGTCGCTCGAGCGGCGACCACACGGGCCGCTCGCCTACCCGCCCCACGTCCGGACCGACGCCGGCCTCGACGAGCGCCGCATGCTCGGGCTTGATCGTGATCCCCGTCGTCGTGACGCGGCAGGCGAGAACCTCGACGGGCATCTCGGCCGTGGCATAGCCGAACAGGAGGTCGTGCTGCGCATGAAACGAGGAGGCAATCCGGCCCGGGTCGAGCTCGGTGACCGGAAGCGTCAGCTCATGCCATTGTCCGACGTAGCGGAGATCGAGCGCGGCCTGGACCTCGATCGCGTCCGGCTCCACCTTCTCCCCCGCGAGGATCTTTCGCCCCTGCTCCTCCATCTCGGCGAGCAGAGCCGCGATCCTGGCCATGTCGGCCGTATCGATCGTCGCCTTGTAGGCGCGGACGAAGTCGTGCTTGAAGTCCGACATCAGCATCCCGGCGGCGCAGAAGATCGACGACTCGCGCGGAACGAGCAGCATCGGGATCGCGAGCTCACGGGCAATCGCGGCAGCGTGCACCGGGCCTGCACCGCCGGCGACGACGAGCGGGAAGTCACGCGGGTCGAGCCCCCGGCGGACACTGACCTCGCGAACGCCCGTGGCCATGGTCACGTTGACGAGGTCGTAGACACCCGCCGCCGCCTCGAGCACATCGATGCCGAGCGGCCGCGCAAGCCGCTCCTCGACCGCCCGCTCGGCTGCGCCGCGGTCGAGCCGCAGCTCGCCGCCCAGGAAGGTGCTTTCAGCGATGAGCCCGAGCACGAGATCGGCATCGGTGACCGTGGGCTCGCAGCCGCCCCGGCCATAGCAGGCGGGGCCGGGATTGGCACCGGCGCTTTGGGGCCCGACCCGGAGCATGCCGCCCTCGTCGATCCGTGCGAGCGAGCCGCCGCCGGCCCCGATCGTATGGATGTCGACGGTCGGAAGGGCGAGCCGCCAGCGGTCGACGACAGCGTCGGTCATCACGAGCGGCGCCCCATCCTTCACGAGCGCGGCGTCGAAGCTCGTGCCCCCCATGTCGATCGTCAGGCAGTCTCGCTCGCCGTGCGGCGCAAGGTGCCAGAGCCCTGCGGTCGGGCCGGAGGCCGGCCCCGACAGCAGCGAGAGCGCCGCCCGCTCGGAGACCTCTGCCGGCGTCGCAACGCCGCCGTTCGACTGCATGACGAGCAGGACACCCCCGAAGCGCAGCCCGTCCAGGCGCCGCACGAGGGCTTCGAGGTACCGCGTGATGATCGGACCGACGTAGGCGTTGAGCACGGTGGTCGAGGTGCGGTCGTAGTACCGCACCTGCGAGAGCAGGTCGCTCGACGCTGTCACATAGGCGCCGGGCACGGCCTCCCGGCAGAGCGCGAGCGCGCGCCGCTCGTGCGTGGGGTCGGTCGGCGAATGCAGGAACGAGATCGCGACCGCCTCCACCCCCTCGGCGGCCAGGCGGGCGCAGGCGTCGCGCACGCCGTCCTCGTCGAGCACCGTGACCTCATCGCCCTTGTAGTCCGTGCGCTCGGCGACACCGAGCCGCAGGTAGCGCGGCACGAGCGGCTCCGGCGGCTGCAGCCTGTTGTCGTACGGCGCCTCCCGCGTCCCGTTGCGCAGGGCGAGGGTGTCGCGGAAGCCCTGCGTGCAAAGCAGGCCGGTGCGTGCGCCACGGCGGGTGAGAAGCGCGTTCGTCGCCACCGTCGTGCCGTGGACGATCAACTCCACCTCGGTGAGGAACGCCTCGAGCGAGCGCTGCGTGCGGGCGGCGATCTCCTCGAGCCCGGTTACGAGGCCGAGCGAGGGGTCGCCGGGCGTCGAGCTCGTCTTGTGGACGAGCCGCAGCCCGTCGTCACCGATGGCCAGGAAGTCGGTGAACGTCCCGCCCACGTCGATCCCGATCCGGAAGCTCACCTACCCCACTCCCGCTGCAACCCGGCAAAGCAGGGTCTCGCTCCCGCCGTTGCGAAGCCCCGTCGACAGGGCGGGTCTCACGGCCGCAGCCTCGCGGTCTCGGCCTCGTCGATGCCGCCCCCGTTCGGGAGCAACACGACGCCGTAGCTCGCTCGCGCCTTCCCTGGCGAGAGCAGGCCGTCGCGCACGTCCTCGAACACCTTCTGCGCGTCCCGGCGGCGTGGGTCGCCGTACCCGCCCCCGCCTCCATTCAGGGCCTCGCACACCGTGCCCACCGGGATGTCGAAGACGATCTCCTTCGACCCCCAGTCCTTGACGGTTCCGTCGGGGTAGTGCAGCCGCAGCTCGTTCAGGCCCGCCGGCTCGCCGCCGAACAGCCCGGGCGCAGGGTCGGCGCCCTCCGCGGCGACGTCGTCGCCGATCGTGACGCCGAGCTCGCCGATCCCGTAGAAGCGCCAGCGGGAGACCGTGCCGAGCCCGCCCCGCCACTCCCCGGCCCCGGCGGAGTCCGGAAGGTACTCGTACTGCTCCATGAAGTGAGGCGAGGAGAGCTCGAACATCTCCATGTCCGGCGAGCGCATCGAGCCCGGCGTGCCGCTGAAGCCGAGCGCGTCGAAGCCGTCCGCCCCCTGCATCGCACCGGGCCCGCCGCGCATGAAGATGGAGAGCGAGACCGACGGCGCGTCGGTGCGCGGGTCGACGCCGGCGAGCGCCGTGCAAAGGAGCTGGTTCCACCCTGCCGTCACGCGATCCGGCAGCGCCTCGGCGAGTGCGAGCATGATCGACTCGAGCACCTCGTCGCACATCTGGTTCCCGAAGATCGACGAGGCGGGGAAGCGCGGGTTGAGGAGCGACCCCTCCCTGAAGACGGTCGTGACGGGCGCGAACAGGCCCTCGTTCGTCGCCACATCGATCCCGCCGGCGTGCATCAGCATCAGGAACGCGATCCGGACCGCGCCGGTCGCAGACGCCGGCGGCATGTTCGTGAACCCCGGCGCCTGGTCGTCGGTGTCGGAGAAGTCGAAGGTGATCTCCGAGCCCGAGATCGTGACCTTCACCGCGATCCGGTAGCGCTTGGACGGGTCGAGCCCGTCCGAGACCATCCAGCTCTCGCCGTGGTAGACGCCGTCGGGCCAACGCTCGATCTCGGCGCGGACGAGCCGCTCGGAGGCATCGATGACGAAGTCCATATGCTGCTCGAACGTCTCGACGCCGTAGCGCTCGAGCACCTCGAGCACGCGGCGCTTGCCGATCGTGCACGCGCCGATCATCGACTTCAAGTCCTCGGTGACGATGTCGAGGCGGATGTTCGCCCGGACGAGCTCCCAGACGTCGGGCCGGAGCGTGCCCCGGTCGACGATCTTGAGCGGCGGAATGCGGAACGCCTCCTGCCAGACCTCGCGCGCGTTCGGGTCGTAGCCGCCCGCGGTCATCCCGCCGATGTCGGCAACGTGACCCTTGCTTGCCAGCCAGGCGACGAGCTCGTCCTCGTGGAACACGGGCACGTAGACCCCGACGTCGGCGTTCTGGTTGCCGCCGGTGTAGACGTCGTTGTGCAGGATCACGTCACCGTCGTGCAGGTCGCCCGCGAAGCGCTCGAGGATGTACGGGAGCGGCGGGCCGGCGCCGTTGGCGATGATCGACGCGTACTCGGTCTGCGCCAGCGTCCGGCCGCGACGATCGAAGACGACCGTGACCAGGTCGCCGATCTCGTTGAAGATCGGCGAGCGCGAGGAGCGCATCAGCACCGTCGCCATCTCCTGCGTGATCGCGTGCACGCGGCGCTGCAGGACCGAGGCGAGGATGGGGTCCGCGGGTTCCGTCATTCAGACGACGTACAGGTCCAGCGGGTGCCTCGAGAGCACCTCGCCGCCTTCCTCGCGCACGAGGTAGGAGTCGGCCATGTAGCCGATGGCCCGTTCTTCCAGGTCGACGACGTACGGGTGGTTGGAGAGCGCCATGCCTTCCTCGAGCGTCCACGTGGAGGCGATATCGCCGTCCTGCACGATCTCGAGCCCGAGCCACGGCTCCTCGATCACGTCCTGCCCGAGCCCGTGCCCCGACCAGTAGCTCGACCACGTCTTATGAGCCGCGACGGCGTCCAGGATCGCGCGCTGCACCTGGTCTGGCCGCCTCCCCGGCCGCATCAGGGCGCGGCCCGCCTCGAGGCCGGCAGCGACGGCGGCGTTCATCCTCACCTGCAGCTCGTCGGGCTCGCCGAGCACGATCATGCGCGCGAGCTCGACCCAGTAGCCCCGCGGGCCGATCAGCTCGAACGAGAAGATCAGCACGTCGCCGGGCCGCAGGACGCGGTCACCGGGCGGCCCGAACTTGCCGGCCACCGTGCCGTCGCCGGGCGACTCCGGGTACATCGAGAGGAAGAGCGGGTCTTCGCCGCCGAGCGCGTGGCAGCGCTCGTACATCGCCGCCCCGACCTCACGCTCGGAGACGCCGGGCCGCACGAGCTCGAGCAGCCGCTCGAAGCACGCGTCGGTGATCCGGGCGCTCTCGCGCAGCCCCTCCTGCTCCTCCGGGCTCTTGCGGGCGCGCACCCGCTCGAACGCCTGCTGGGCATCGACCAGCTCGGCCTGCGGGAACGCCGCGCGCAGGGCCAGGTAGTCCTCCACCTTCATCACCTGCGCCAGGCCGACCACGCCGATCCTGCGCAGCGGCCCGAGCTCGCGCAGCCGCTCGGGGATCCCGGTGCTCAGGTCCCGGGCGTAGCGGACCAGGACGTTCCAGCCGCCGGCCCGGCCCGCGGCCAGGTTCAGCGGCAGCAGCAGCTCGGGCTCGCGGCCCGGCGGCACGACCGCGTAGCCGTAGCGGTGGGCGAGGTTGTAGTCGGCGACCCAGCGCAGCGCGCCCTTGTGGCCGCGGTAGTCGTTGCCGGCGAGCAGGAGCACGTCGAGCTCGAGCTCGCGCACGATGCCCTGGAGCGCCTCGGCGCGGCGCGCACGCTCCACCGGCGAGAGGCGAAGAGGGCCCGGACGAAGCCGGCGCCGCCGCCCGACGACGACGTCCGCCGAGAGCGGCTTGTTCGACCGGGCGCCGGGTTGGTCGATCAGAGAACCGGTCACAAGACCCCTCCCGCCTGCTCGATCGCCTCGCGCGCGAGGCGCTTGCCGGTCTCGACGTGGACCCTGATCGCCGCGCCGACCCGCTCGAGGCTACCCTCCTCGAACGCCTCGACGAGCTCGACGTGCTCGGCGGCGACGTCGGTGCCCGGGTCGAGCTCGCCCGAGAGCACGCGCGCCATCAGCGCGTTCACGCTCAGGCGCCGGTAGCTCTCGCGCAGCAGCTCGTTCCCGGCGAGCCCGATCTGGAAGTCGTGGAAGGCCTGGTTCGTCTCGAAGAACCCGGCCGCCAGGCCGCCGGGGCCCACCATCGGGAGCGTTCGCTCCATCAGGCTGCGCAGCTCGACGAGCTCCCCGCGTGCGACCCGCCCGACGGTCTGCTCGGCGACCCACAGCTCGAGCGCCTCGCGCACGTCGTAGGCCTCGCAGACCGAGGCCACGGTCAGCGGCTTGACGAAGTGGCCGAGATGCGGCTTCACCTCGACGAGCCCCTCGGAGACGAGCCGGGTGAGCGCCTGCTGGACGGGGCTGCGGGAGACCCCGTAGGCGGTCGCCAGCTCCTGCAGGCTGAGCTTCTCTCCCGCTGCGAGCTTGCGCGTCGCGAGCGCTTCCTTCAGGCTCGCATAGACCTGGTCGTGCAGATCGGTGCGCGCCAGTATTGACGTGGATCCCGGCATGGAGGTGACATGTAACATGGCAGAGCACGCGACGCAAGCGACAGCCGCACTTCATGTCGACGGCTCCGGTGTCTCGTACGACTTCAGCGACAGCGTCGTCCTCGTCACGGGCGGCGCCCGGGGCATGGGCCGCGACATCGCCCGCCGCTTCGCCGGCTTCGGCGCCGCTGTGGTCGTGAGCGACGTCGCGGGTCAGGTCGAGGCGCTCGGCTACGAGACTGCGGCAGCATCCGAGCTCGACGAGACGGTGGCGGAGATCCGCGAAGCCGGGGCCGAGGCGCACGCCGTACCGGCCGACGTTCGCGACGAGGAGCAGGTCGCGGCGCTCGTGGCCGAGGCGGTCGATCGCCACGGCCGGCTCGACATCCTCGTCAACAACGCCGGTGTCTATACCGGAGCGCCGGTGACGGAGCTCACCGAGGAGCAGTGGGACGCCGCCGTCGACACGAACCTCAAGGGGCCCTTCTTCTGCGCGAAGCACGCGGCCCGGCACATGAAGAGCCGTCCCGGCGGCGGCCGGATCATCACCGTCTCGTCGACCTCGGCGCTGGTCGGTATCCCGAACCAGGCCTCGTACCAGTCGTCCAAGCACGGCGTCGTCGGCCTGACGCGGACGCTCGCGCTCGAGCTCGCGCCGTTCGGTGTCACGGTGAACACCGTGTGCCCGACTGTCGTCTACACGCCCATGCTCGACTACCTGATGGAGACCGGCGCGGCGTACTTCCAGGAGGTGGCCCGGCTCTGCGGCGCCTCGACGGTGTTCCCCGGGCTCGACGCCCTCGACGTGCGTGACGTCAGCGAGGCAGTGCTGTGGCTCGCCTCGCCGGCGGCGCGGTACGTGACGGGGATCGCGCTCCCGGTCGACGGAGGCTTCACGTGCAAGTGACGGAGATGGTCACGGCGATCGACACCGGCGAGATCAGCGCGCTCGAGCTGCTCGACCTGCACATCGAGCAAATCGAGGCGCGGAACCCGGAGCTGAACGCGATCGTCGTGCTGGATCTGGACCGGGCGCGCGCGGCGGCCGCCCGGCCGCGGCCGGGGGCGCTGAGCGGCGTGCCGTTCACGGTCAAGGAGGCGATCGCCACGGCCGGCCTGCCCGCCTGCGAGGCCTCGCGATTGCGACCGGTGGAGGTGCCCGTGGTCGACGCGCCGGCCATCGCCCGGCTCCGCGACGGCGGCGCGATCCTGCTCGGCAAGACGAACATCTCGGAGCTCTGCGCCCACCCCGACTCGTCGAACCTCGTCTACGGCGCCACCCGCAACCCGGTCGACCCGACGCGCTCGGCGTGCGGGTCGAGCGGCGGCGAGGGCGCCGCGGTCGGCTCGGGCATGTCGGGGTTCGGGATCGGCTCCGACTACGGCGGGTCGATCCGGGCGCCCGCCCACTTCTGCGGGATCGCCGGCATGCGGCCCGGGCTCGGCCGCGTGCCGACGGCAGGCCACCTGCCCCGCAGGCAGCCGCCCGCCCGCAGGTACTGGTCGACGATCGGGCCGCTCACCCGCACGGTGGCCGACCTCGAGCTCGTGCTGTCGGTACTCGCGGGCGAGCCGCTCGGCGGCGGCGAGCTGCCGCGGCGCGTCGCGATCTACCGCGACGCGCTCGACCGGCCGGTCGAGCGCTGCTGCGAGGAGGCCGTGGACGAGGCGGCCTCTCGCCTCGGCGTCGAGGTGGTCGACGCCACTCCGCCGTTCCAGCTCGAGGCGGAGCAGCTCTACGAGTCGCTCAGCGCGGCCGAGAGCCGCGAGATCATCGCGGGGCTCGGACCGCTCGACGATGCCTCGCCCCACCTGCGCTCGATCTGGGAGCTCGTGCGCGACGCGCCGCCCGCGACGTTCGACGCCGAGGCGGTCGCCGGGCTCGAGGCGCGCGCCTTCGCGTGGCTCGACGAGCACCCGATCCTGCTCTGCCCGCCGGCGGCGTCGCCCGCCTTCGAGCTCGGCTACGGCGAGCCGGACATCTTCGATCTCTTCCACCACTGCAAGCTCGCGAGCGCGCTCGGCCTTCCGGCGGCCGTCGTACCGGTCTCGACCTCGCCCGAGGGCCTGCCGGTGGGCGTACAGATCGTGGGCCGGCGAGGGCGCGAGGACGAGGTGCTCGCGGCGGCACGAGCGATCGCGGGCATCGGGGTAGGATCCGCGTCCGCTTGAGCCCGCGCGCGTCACTCCTGACCGCGTTCGCCGATGCGCTCGTCCCGAGCCTCGAGCGTGAGGCGAGCGACCCGGACACGATCGCCTTCCTGCGCCGCAGCGCGACGATGGTCATCCCGCCGGAGACGCTTCGCGGCGTTGTCGCAGCCCGCCACGAGCCGGTGTTCTCGGAGCTCGAGTCGGCCGGGTTCCCCGGGCTCGACCTCGAGGGCCGGACACGGCTGCTGCTCGAGCTCGGCGCCCGTGGCGGCGAGACGCAACAGCTGCTCCGTGAGCTGAAGGGAGCGGTGCTGGGGCTTTTCTACGCCCTCCCGGACGCCGCCGGCCGCAACCCGAACTGGACCGCGCTCGGCTACCCGGGCCCGGTCACCGAGCCGCCGTCGCCAGCGCGGGCGCCGAAGACGATCCCGGTCGAGTCACTCTCCGGGCGGTCCGTGGCCCTGTCGGCCGACGTCTGCGTCGTCGGCTCGGGCGCCGGCGGCGCGGTGATCGCGGCCGAGCTGCAGCGCTCCGGGCGCAGCGTCGTGATCCTCGAGCGGGCCGCGTATCGCAATGAGGCGGACTTCCGTCAGCTCGAGCTCGCCGGCGCCCAGGAGCTCTTCCTGCGCGGCGGCCTTTTCTTCTCGGACACCGGCTCGATCGGAATCCTCGCCGGGGCCACGCTCGGCGGCGGCACCGTGATCAACTCGATGGTCTGCCTGCGGCCGCCCGAGCGGATCCGGGCGGAGTGGGCGCGGCTGGGGCTCGCCGGGCTCGACACGTCCGAGTTCGACGCCCACCTCGACGCGGTGTCGAGCCGGATCAACGTCAACACCGAGGCGACGAAGCCGAACCGGGTGAACGAGATGATGGTCGAGGCGCTGACCGCGCGCGGCCTCTCACACCAGGTGCTGCCGCGGAACGCGTCCCCGGACGACGACCCGCAGTACTGCGGCTACTGCAACGCGGGCTGCCAGCACGGGTGTAAGCAGTCCGTGCTCCGCACCTACCTCCAGGACGCCTCCGACGCGGGCGCCCGCGTCGTCGTCGGCTGCGCGGTCGAGCGCGTGCTCGTGGACGGCGGCCGCGCCGCCGGTGTCGTCGGGACGGTGCGCGGCGCCGACGACTCGGACGTGGAGCTGACGGTGACGGCGCCGATCGTCGTGGTTGCCGCCGGCGGCCTCGAGTCGCCCGCACTGCTCCTGCGGAGCGGAATCGGAGGTCCCGCGGTGGGGAAGCACCTCCGTCTTCACCCGACCTACTTCGTCACCGGCATCTACGACGAGGAGATCGACCCATGGTCCGGGCAGTTCCAGGCAACGGTGTCGTTCGACTTCGCCGAGGCGGTCGAGGGCTCGGGGTTTCTCGTCGAGTCGGTCGGCTTGAGCCTGCCGTTCTGGGCCTCGGCGATGCCGTTCGTCGACGGCGCCACTCACAAGGAGCGGATGCTCAGGCTGCGACGCGCGGCCACATGGCATGCGGTCTCGCACGACACCGGCTCGGGCGAGGTGACGCTAGGCCCTGACGGCGAGCCGGTCGTCCGCTGGGAGCTCGCCGACCCACTCGACCGCGCCGTCGCCTCCCGTGCGCACGTCGAGCTCGCCCGCCTCCATCGCGCACGCGGCGCCAACGAGATCGTCACGTTCCACTGGAATGACCTCGGCTGGAGCGAAGGCCAGGACTTCGACGCGTATCTCGGGCGGCTCGAAGCCGCCCCCCACGGCCGCTCGGCCTACTCGGCGCACCAGATGGGCTCGTGCCGGTTGGGCACCGAGCCACGGACCTCGGTCGCAGGTCCGCACGGCGAGCTGCACGACGTCGCCGGCGTCTGGGTCGGTGACGCCTCTGCCCTGCCGACGGCACCCGGCGTCAACCCGATGCTCACGATCATGGCCCTGGCCCGTCGGACAGCGCACGCGATTCGCGGCTGAGCCGACGATCACGGCGAACCGGTTCCCGGCGCCCGGCGCTCGCTCCCGTCAGCCGTGCTTCAGCCGCGACGCAGCGACGAAGGCCCTGACCCGTGCCGGAACCTTTCGGTGAGCTTCGTCCTCGACCGCCGAGATCACGTCAACCGCATGGGGCCGCACCGTCTCGATCGCACCGGCCACATTCTCGGGCGTGAGACCGCCGGCGAGCACGAGCGGGATCTCGAGCCCGGCGGCGACCTCGCGGGCGAGCGACCAGTCGACGGGCATGCCCGTTCCCGCCGGACGGCCACTCGTCTTCGAGTCGAGCAGGATCGCATCGGCGCCCGCGTCCGCGAACCGGCGGGCCGCGGCCAGGACGTCCTCGACCCTGGGCACGACCCCTGCGCTGATCCGGATCGCCTTGACGATGCGCGTGCCGGTGCCGGCGAGGCCCTCCTTGACCGCGGTGACGGTGGCCTCGTCCTCATCGAGGTGAAGCTGGACGGCGTCGGGCTCGGTCGCAGCGGCGAGAGCGAGCACGGTCGTGGCGTCGCCGCCGACGACGGCCACGCGCGTGACGAACGGCGGCGTGCCCTGCATCAGCTCGGCGGCCCGCCTCCGGTCGAGCGTCCACGGCACTGGCAGCGGGTACTCGATCACGAAGCCGACCGCGTCCGCACCGGCCTCGACGCACAGCGCCACATCGACCTCGCTCGTCAAGCCGCACAGCTTGACGCGCGTCACGGCGACACGACCCAGCCGACGGCTGCAAGCTCGTCGATCAGGGCACCGGGATCCGGCGCTTGCAGGATCGACGTTCCGACGAGCACGGCGTCCGCGCCCGCCTCGCGCGCCCGGCGGGCGTCGTCGGGCCCGGCGATCGCGCTCTCGCTGAGCACGAGCCACCCGTCCGGAACGAGGGCTGCCAGGCCCTCGGTGAGCGAGACGTCTCCGTCGTCGACCTCGAGGACGAGGATGTCGCGGTTGTTGATGCCGAGGACGTCCGGCTCCAGGCCCTGGGCCCGGACCGCCTCCAGCTCCTCCCGGTCGTGCACCTCGACGAGGGTCTCGAGCCCCAGCTCACGCGCCGCTCCGTGCAGCTCGGCGAGCAGGGCCGGCTCGAGCATGCAGACCGTGAGCAGGATCGCCGAGGCTCCCGCGGCGATCGTCTCCTCGAGTGCAGCGCGATCGCGCACGAAGTCCTTCCGGAGCACCGGCGCATCCACCGACGAGGCGACAGCCCGAAGCAGGGCGAGCGAGCCGCCGAACTCCCGGGCCTCGGTCACCACGGAGATCCCGGCGACGGGCCCGCCCGGACATCGTCTGCGCCAGGGCCACGGGGTCACGCCCGCGAAGGAGGTCACCCTCCTTCGGTGACCTGACCTTGATCTCGGCGAGAACCGGGAGCGTGCCTTCGGCCTGGCGGCGCCGGATCGACGAGGCCAGGCTCACACCGTCGCGAGCGCGTGCGAGGCCGCCGCGAACTCGTGCAGCTTCTCGGTCGCACGCCCCGAGTCGATTGTCTCCTGGGCCTTTGCGATCCCCTCCTCCGGGCTCGCCGCGGCGCCGGCCACATAGAGCGCGAACGCGTTGTTGAGCACGACGAAATCACGCCGCGGGCCCTGGTCGCGACCCTCGAAGATCTCACGGATCGCGTGGGCGTTGAACCCGGGGTCGCCGCCCTTGATGTCCTCGAACGTCGCACGCTTCAGGTTGAAGTCCTCAGGCGTGATCTCGTACCGCTCGACCTCCGTGCCCTTGACCTCCGCGATCGCCGTCGGGCCGATGATCGAGATCTCGTCGAGGCCGTCGACGCCGTGGGCGACGACGACGTGCTTCATCTCGAGCTGCGCCACGGCGTCGGCCACGAGCCCGACGAGGTGAGGCTGGTACACGCCCATGAGGTGGTGCGGAGCGCCCGCCGGATTGATCAGCGGCCCGATGATCGTGAAGAAGATCGTCTTGATCCCGAGCGCAAGCTCCGGGAAGAACACTTTCAGCATCAGCGGATGGAAGTTCGGTGCGTAGAGGAAGCTGATCCCGATCTCCTCGATCAGCTTCTGCCCCTGCTCGGGCGTGAGCTCGACGTTGATCCCGAGCGCCTCGAGCGCGTCGGCGCTGCCGGACGAGGCCGAGATCGAGCGACTCCCGTGCTTGGCGACCGGAACCCCCGCGGCGGCGGTCATGATCGCGTTCGCGGAGCTGACGTTGAAGGTGGTCAGCCCGCCGCCCGTCCCGCACATGTCGGTCAGGTTCCCGTCCACGTGAGGAGTGATCTGGACGCAGTTCGCCCGCATCGCCCGGACGATCGCCGCGACCTCGTCGACGCTCGGGCCCTTCATCACGAGCGCGACCAGGAAACCTGCGATCTGGACCTCGGTCACGACGTCGTCGCGCATGTTCTCGATGAACTCCGTGATCTCGGCGTCCGACAGCTCCTCGCGACGCGTCAGCTTGCCCAGCGAATCCTTGAACATCACGGCTCCTGTCGGTCGGTTGCCTCTACGAACGGTGAAATTGCCTCTACGAGCGGGTAAGACCACCCGTCGCACCCGCCCCTGGGTGATCCGGCGTGCCCACGGCGTCGTAAACCTAACCAGTTACGTCACCGCGGGCACGTCTTCGGGGCCGTCGCCGCTCGAGCCTTCGACCCTGGCGCCGGATCCGTCGCACGACCCCACCCGATGAGCTCCTGGCGCGGTGGCCTCGCCGGGCAGGTCGTCGTCAGCCACCACGATGCAGGGGCAGGGAGGCGACCTGTCGGCCGGCAAACTCGCGAACCGTCATGAGCCGGATCCCGGAGACCTCGACGAGCTCCGTCATCTCGATCACACCGCCCCGGGCTGCCGAGAGCAGAACGGCGGCGAAGGAGCGCTCAACCGGCGAAGCTGCCTCCGCATACCGTTGCTCCAGCTCGGCAATCGAGACGTGCTTCCGCGCCAGCGGCTTCCCGATCAGGTTCTCATACAGGCTCACGATCTCGTCGTAGCAGACCGCCTCGGGGCCGCCGAGATCGAGGACGGCGTCGCGGGCCGCTTCCGCCTCGAGCGCCCACACCGCGAACTCGGCGACGTCGGCGGACGAGATCCACGAGGCCGGCGCACTACCCTCGCCGTAGACCGTCACGCTTCCGCCGACGAAGATCGAAGCCGAGCAGAGGGCTGAACCAGACCTCCATGAAGCTGTCGGGGCGGAGCAGCGTGTACTCCATCCCCGAGCCCGCGAGGCAAGCTTCGACCGCCCGTTTGGCCTGCTGGAACTCGTAGTCGGGAAGCACCGGCGGGACGGAGGTGTAGACGAAGCGCCGAACACCCGCCGCCGCGGCGGCCTCGACGAGGTTGATGCTGCCGACGCGATCGAGCCGCTCGATCGCGTCGCGTCTCGGATCGCCGGGGAACGCGCTGGCCGTCGTGATCACGAACGAGGCGCCCGCGACCGCAGCTTCCAGCGTCTCCGGCCGTTCGAGGTCGCCGAACACCAGCTCGGCTCCGAGCTCCCGCAACCGGTCGAGCTTCGCCCCGTCGGCGCTCGAACGGACGAGTGCCCGCAGCCTGCCGCGCCGCCTGACAATCGCCTCGCACACCTGAAGGCCGAGGCCGCCGGTGGCGCCGGCCACGAGCGTGGTCGGCTCCGGCGTTCGTCCGGCGGGCGGCGCCATCAGCAAGACCCTATTCCAGTCAATCCAGCCCCGGCGGAGCGGTCGTACGTCGAGCTCTCGTGAGAGAATCGCGGCCCGAGACCCGAGAGACGGAGAAGCATGCCCCGCACGCTCATCAATCCGGCGGCAGGCAAGGTGATCGTGAAGCCGTGATCGCCCGCAGGCTGAGCACGCGGCTGTGCACGATGCTGGGGATCGAGCTTCCGATCGTCGGCGCCGGCACCGGGTCGATCGCGACGCCCCGCCTCGCGGCCGCGGTCACGAACGCGGGCGGCTTTGGCATGACCGGCGCGGCCGGCGACGAGCCCGAGCAAGTGATCGAGCGGGTCCGAGAGATCCGCCGGCTCACGTCGGGCCCGGTCGGCGTGAACGTGATCCTCGAGCTCCAGCGCCGCGAGGCGATCGACGCGATCCTCGAGGAGGGGATCGACGTCCTCGCAACCGGCTTCGGCGATCCCGCGGGCCTGATCGCGCGGGCGCACACGGCCGGGGCCAGGGTCTTCCATCGGTGCGAGACCCCCGACGAAGCACGTCGCGCGGCGGCGCTCGGTGTCGATGCGGTGATTGCGCAGGGCTCGGACTCGGGCGGCCACACCGGGCTCGTGCCGACGTTCGCACTCGTGCCGCAGGTCGTCGACGCCGTGGGCGGGACGCCCGTGCTCGCCGCCGGC
The DNA here is from genome assembly GCA_963743675.1 of uncultured Actinomycetota bacterium. Lineage (GTDB taxonomy): Bacteria > Actinomycetota > Thermoleophilia > Gaiellales > Gaiellaceae > PALSA-600. The sequence continues at coordinate 333,937 of CAVURE010000015.1, read as the reverse complement.
GGGATCGCCGACGGACGCGGGCTTGTCGCAGCGCTCGCGCTCGGGGCCGAGGGCGTCCTCGTCGGCACACGTCTTGTCGCCTCCGAGGAGTCGGGTGCGCACGAGCTCTACAAGCGCCGCATCGTCGAGGCCGTTGCCGCCGACTCGATCGTGACGGACATCTTCGAGATCGGCTGGCCGGGCCGGCAGGAGCGGGTCCTCCGCAACGCGACGACCGAGGCCTGGGAACAGGAAGCGGAGCCGCGCGCCCGGCCCTCCGACCGGCCGGTCGAGATCGTTGCGCACCGGACGCTCCCCGACGGAGAGCTCGACATCCCCCGCTGGTTCGTCGACACCCCGAACGCCGGCGATGAGGGGGCGGTCGGCGAGATGGCGCTGTACGCGGGCCCGGGGGCCGGTCTCGTGCGGGACATCCTGCCCGCGGGCGAGATCGTCCGCCGGATCGCGGCCGAGGCGGACGTCGCGTGGGCCGGCCTCGAGGCGAGGATGGTAGCTTCGCCACCGTGATCGAAGCCTCCGCGGCCGAGCGCACCCTGCCGGCCCTGCTCGCCCGCCAGGCCGCGGCGCTCGGGGATCGGCCGTACCTGCAGATCGGCGAGACCCGAAGAACGTTCGCGGAGATGCGCGAGGCTGTCGCCCGCACGGCGGGGAGCTTCGCCGCGGCCGGAGTGCTTCCCGGAGACCGGGTCGCGATCATGGCCGAGAACCGGCTCGAGGTGATCGACTCGTGGTTCGCGAGCGCGTGGCTGGGTGCCGTCCTCGTGCCCGTCAACACGGCGATGCGCGGCCCCCAGCTCCACCACGTCCTGACGAACTCGGGGCCGCGGGTCCTCGCGATCGAGCCCGGCCTCTTCTCGCACCTCGAGGTTCTGGACGGCCTGCCGCCGGAGCTCGAGCGAATCTGGCTGCTCGACGAGGCAAGCCCGGCCGACCGCCGGGGCCCGCCGGTCACTCTGTTTCCGGACCCCGGCGACCCGATTCCGGCACAACCTGTCGGCCCCGGCGACACCGTCGCGATCCTCTACACATCCGGGACGACGGGGCCCTCGAAGGGCGTGATGTGCCCGCAGGCGCAGTTCTACTGGTGGGCTCGCGGCACTGCTGCAATGCTCGGCGGGCTCGACGAGAACGACGTCCTCTACACCTGCCTGCCGCTCTTCCACACGAACGCGCTCAACACCTGCGTGCAGGCGTTGATCCACGGCTCCAGGCTCGTCGTCGGGCCGCGCTTCTCCGCCTCGAGCTTCTGGCCGCGTGTCGCTGCCGCGGATGCCACCGTCACCTACCTGCTCGGCGCGATGGTCTCGATCCTCGCAAAGCGGGAGCCGTCGCCCGCTGACCGGGCGCACCGGGTTCGGGTTGCCCTCGCCCCCGCGACGCAGGCCGAGCTGCACGAGCTCTTCCGGGATCGTTTCGGTGTCACGATCCGCGACGGCTTCGGGATGACCGAGACGAACGCGGTGATCGGCGCCCGGAACGGAGAGCAGCGCCCCGGGACGATGGGACGCGTGATGCCGGGGTACGAGGCAAAGGTGGTCGACGAGAACGACGAGGAGGTGCCGGACGGCACTCCGGGGGAGCTCGTGCTGCGTGCGGACGAGCCGTTCGCCTTCGCGACAGGCTACTGGCGGATGCCGGAGCAGACGGTCGAGGCCTGGCGGAACCTCTGGTTTCATTCCGGCGACCGTGCGATTCGCGAGCACGACGGGTCATTCCGTTTTCTCGACCGCATGAAGGACGCGATCCGCCGCCGCGGCGAGAACATCTCGGCGTGGGAGGTCGAGCAGGTCCTGGTCAGCCACCCGGATGTGGCCACGGCAGCGGTGGTACCTGTGCCGTCCGACCTCGGCGAGGACGACGTGATGGCGTTCGTCGTCCCGCGCGACGGCGCGTCGCTCGATTTCGAGGACCTGATGCACCATTGTGAGCCGCGGCTCGCCTACTTCGCGGTGCCGCGCTACGTCGAGGTCCTGGATCAGCTCCCGTTGACCGAGAACGGGAAGGTGCGCAAGTTCGTGCTGCGGGAGCGTGGGGTCACCCCCGCCGCCTGGGACCGCGACGCGGCCGGGTACGTCCTGCGTCGGTGAGGACCGAGGCGGTCATAGCCGGTGCGGCGGAGTCACCATATTCGCGCCACCCGGATGCGACGACGACGACCACCGAGTCGCTGCTCGCAGACGCGTACCTCCGTGCGCTCGACTCGGCGGGGATCGATCGGGCGGAGGTCGACGGCCTCGGCGTTGCGTCGTTCACCCTCGCCCCGGACCATGCCGTCGACCTCGCCTGGCGCCTCGGCGTGCGGGCGCGTTGGCTCGTGGAGGACACCAACGGAGGAGCTGCCGGGATCACGATGTTGCGGCAAGCGGTACGGGCGATCGAGGCCGGAGACGCCTCGACGATCGTGCTCCTCGCGGGCGACCGCCTCCTCCGTGAGGAGTTCGCGACGCTCGTCGACGGCTACAACCGGGCGACTCGCGATCACCTGGCGCCGATTCCCGTCGACGGCCCGAACACCGTGTTCGCACTGCTGACGCAGAGGCAGATGGCCGCGACCGGGCTCACGCGCCACGACTACGGCAGGCTGGTCGTGGCCCAGCGAGCATGGGCTGCCGGCAATCCGCTCGCCGTCTACCGCGAGCCGCTGACACTCGAGGACTACCTCGCCGCCCCCACGATCGCCGATCCGCTCTGCCGCTACGACTGTGTCCCGGTCGTGAGCGGAGCCGACGCGCTCGTCGTCACCACGGCGCGTCGCGCCCCGGGCGGAGTACGGATCAGGGGGCTCCGCGCACTGCACAACCCGGACGGCCAGGAGGGCGACGGCCTGCGGACCGGGCTCGGCGAAATCGCCGGCGAGCTGTGGCAAGCGGCCGGGCTGGCTCCGGAGGAGATCGACGTGGCCTGGGTGTACGACGACTACCCGGCGATTGTGCTCGGCCAGCTCTCCGATCTCGGCTTCGTCCCGGACGGTGACGAGGCGCGCTTCCTGGCGGTTCGCGTCGGCGAGCAGCGCTGGCCCCTGAACACCTCCGGGGGCCAGCTCTCCGCCGGGCAGGCGGGCGCGGCCGGCGGGATGCACGGCCTCGTCGAGGTGGTCACTCAGCTCCGCGGGGAGGGCGGCGCACGTCAGGTCCCGGCGGCCCGCCTGGCACTCGTCACGGGCTACGGGATGGTGGTCTACCGTTACGGCGCGTGCGCTGCGGCGGCCGTCCTGGAAGCCGGGCCGTGACCGAGCTTCTCGTTCAGGTCTGCGATCGCTGCGGCCACGCCGTCTTCCCGGTGCGGGTGTTGTGCCCGCGCTGTGGTGCGCGCGACTGGCACGAGATCGTTGCCGCCGGCGGGGTCGCCGAGCAGGTGACAACGCACCGGGAGGGCGGGAGGATCGCCTCGGTTGCCACTGATCCGGGCCCTGTCGTCATCGCCCGAGCGGGTGAGGGCGTCGAGCCGGGCTCGCGCGTCGACCTGGCGCTCGACGGCGGCGCGCCGGTCGCTCGCCTCACCTCATCAACAGACCGCCGTTGACGTCGAACGTCGCGCCGGTCACGAACGCGGCATCGTCGGAGACGAGGAACGCGACGAGCGCCGCGACCTCGTCGGGTGTAGCCGAGCCGTCCAACCGGTATCGAGCGCGTGAGCGCTTCGACCTGGTCGCCCGGGAGGGCGGCCATCGCCGGCCCGTCGATCGCCGCAGGCGCGACTGCGTTCACCGTCACGCCGTCGGCGGCGAGCTCCCGCGCGACGACCTTCGTCAGCGCGAGGATGCCGGCCTTCGAGGCGGCGTAGTGCGCGCCGTTCACGAGCCCGCCGGCCTGCCCGGCCAGCGAGGAGACGTTCACGATCCGGCCCGACCCGCGCTCGCGCATCAGCTGCCCGGCCAGGCGGCAGCCGAGGAACACACCGCGCAGGTTCACCGCGAGCACCTCGTCCCATTCGGCGTCGTCGATCTCGAAGAATGGCCGCCGCACCGTGACCGCCGCGTTGTTGACGAGGACGTCGAGGTGCCCGTACCGGCCGATCGTCCACGCGATCGCCGCCCCGAACGACTCGGCGCTCCGGACGTCGAGGCCGGTGCCTGCGACCCGGCCGCGCCCGGCATCCAGCCGCAGGGCGGCCTCGTCAGCGGCCTTGCCGGCAATGTCGCCGAGCACGACCGAGGCACCGTGCGCAGGCGAGCGCCCGGCCGATCGCCTCGCCGATGCCCTGGGCGCCGCCGGTCACGAGCGCGACGCGTCCGTCGAGCGTCACGACGCGCGGGCGAGCTGATTCGGCGCGAACTCCCGGACGGAAGTCAGCCGGATGCCGCTCGCAGCAGCGAGCTCGCTCATGTCGGTGACACCGCCCCGGGCGACGCCGAGCATCACCCCGGCAAGCGAGAGCTCGAGCGGAGAAGCGGCATCGGCATACAAGCGCTCGAGCTCCTCGAGCGGCAGCCGCCTCCTCGCGAGCGGTCTCCCCGTGAGCTCCTCGTAGACCGCGATCGCGTCGAGCTGGGACATTGCCTCGGGCCCGCCGAGGTCGAGCGTGGCGTTCCGGGCCTGATCCGCGTCGAGCGCCCAGAGCGCAAAGCGGGCGACATCCGCGGAGCACATCCAGGAGAGCGGCTGCTTGCCGTCGCCGTAGACCGTCACCTCACCGGCCGCAACGTCGAACCCGAGCAGCGGGCTGAACCACACGTCCATGAAGCTCGCCGGCCGCAGGACCGCGTACGCCAGCCCCGACGAGGCCAGGTGCGCCTCGACCGCGCGTTTGGCCTGCTGGAACGGGAAGTCCGGGACGATCTCGCGAAACGACGTGAAGACGAGCCTCTCCACCCCGGCGGCCACCGCCGCGTCGACGAGGTTGATGCTGCCCGCCCGCTCCATCCGGTCGATCGCGTCCGGCCGCCGGTCGCGCGGAAACGAGCTTGCCGTGGTGATCACCGCAGCGGTGCCTGCGAGCGCCGGCACGAGCGTTTCCGGGAGCTCGAGGTCGCCCTCGACGATCTCGGCCCCCAGGTCGCGCAGGCTCGTGACACGCGCGGCGTCCGCTGTCGGGCGGACGAGGGCTCTGACCCGGGTTCCGCGCGCGGCAAGCGCCGCGCAGATCTGGAGCCCGAGCGCCCCGGTGGCACCCGCCACCAACGTCGGCCCGTCGCTCATCCGGCCTCGAGGCGCGCCAGCTCTTCCCGTACGACCTCCATCCCGGCTGAGGCCTTCGGGAAGCCGACGTAGACGGCGAGCAGCGTCGTAAGTGCCTCCAGCTCCTCGCGGGTTGCGCCGTGCTCGACCGCCCAGCCCACGTGCCCGCGCAGCCGTGCGTCCACTCCGCCCTGCGTGATCAGTGCGGCGATGACGATGAGGCTTCGCTCACGGAGGCTGAGACAGTCGTCGACCCACGCGCCGCCCGCCGCATTGACCGCCTCCTCCCCGAAGCGCTCTCCGAACCGCTCCGCAAACCAGCCGGGAACCTCGCTCCGGGCCATGCCCAACTGGCTTGCGTAGGCGTCGAGCCCCCGGTCGTACCGGTCGGTCACGGCGCGCAGTCTACGGTCCCTCCGGGCGCTGCGCCGCCGGTCTCACCTCGTTGACAGCAGAGAGCGGGGAGCGCCCGGCCAGGACATTCGCAGCGTTCCGGAAGGCGCGTTCGCGCATCTCCGCCCCCGACTCGAGCGAGTAGTGCGATGAGTGGCTCGTCACGACCACGTTCGGGAGCGAGAGGAGCGGATGGTCGCGCGGCGGCGGCTCCGATTCGAAGACGTCGAGGCCGGCGCCGCCGAGCCGCCCATCGCGCAGCGCCTCGACCAGCGCGCCCTCGTCGACGAGGCCCCCACGGGAGGTGTTGACCAGCACGCAGCCCTCACGCAGCGCGGCGATCCGGCCGCGGTCGAGAAGGTGGTAGGTGGCCGGCGTCAGCGGCACGTGGAGCGAGACGATGTCGCTCGAGGCGAGCAGCTCCTCGAGCGAGACGGGCCGTGCGCCCACCGCCTCGATCGCACCGTGGTCGACGAACGGGTCATGGACGCACACCTCGAGCCCGAGCGCGCCGGCCTTCTCCGCGAAGCGGCGGCCGAGCCTCCCGAACCCGACGATGCCGAGGCAGCGACCGCGCAACCTCCGGACGCGCCCTGCGGTCGCGGCTGTGTCCCAGATCCCGGCCCTGACCGCGGAGTCGAGCCGCACGATGCGACGCTCGACCGCCAGGAGGAGCGCGAGCGCGTGGTCGGATGCCTCGTCCACGCAGTAGTCGGGGACGTTCGTGACCAGGATGCCCGCGGCTGTCGCCGCTTCGAGGTCAACCTTGTCGACACCGATCCCGAACCGGCTGATCACGCGGCAGCGGCGCAGCGACGCGATCACCCGCGCCGTCAGCGGCTCGTCGAGCGTGAGGATCGCGGCGGCGTCGGACCCGTGCTCGATCAGCTCCTCCTCGGTGGGGCACGGGCGCTCGACGAGCCGGGCGCCCACCTCGCGCAGAATGGCGTGCTCGGCGTCGCCCGCCTCGATGACGTACGGATCGGTCTTGAGCGCGACGAGATCGGTCATGCGCCACGTTCCCCGAGCTCGCCGAGGAGGCGTTCGACGCCCTCGGCAAGCAGGCCGAGGTCCGAGCTCACGATCACGAACTGGAAGCCGGCGTCGAGCCATCGTCGTGCGACTGCCGCCGACGGCGCCCAGATGCCGGCGTGGCGGCCTGCCCCGTCCGCGGCCGCCAGCACCGACAGAGCCGCCTCGGCCACGCGCTCATCGCCAAACGGCACACCCATGGACGCAGCCAGGTCGCCGGGCCCGACGAAGACGAAGTCAAGCCCCTCGACCCGCGCGATTCGGCCGGCATCGCTCACGGCGCGCTCGCTTTCGATCTGAACTCCGACGGCCGTTTCAGCGTTTGCGCGGGCGAAGTGGTCGGCGACCGAGCGCCCGTAGCCCGCGGCCCGGCTCGGCCCAACGCCGCGGGCGCCGGCCGGCGGGAAACGAGCCGCGGCGACCGCGGCGGCTGCCTGCTCGGCCGAGTCCACGCGTGGGACGATCACCCCCGCCGCTCCTGCGTCGAGCGCGCCTGCGATCTCCATCGTCGTGTTGTCGGGGACGCGCACGAGTGCCGGCTTGCCCGCGAGAGCCGCAGCGGAGACCATCATGTGCACCGTCTCGCGGCTCATCGGCGAGTGCTCAGCCTCGACGCAGACGAAATCGAGATCGAGGCTGCCGACGAGCTCGGCCGTCGCTGCGCTCGGGGTCTGCAGGAAGATTCCCACGAGCCGGTCGCCGCGTTCGAGGCGCGAGCGGAGGCCTATCGGAGCCCTCCGACGATCGGCGGGCCCACGGGAGTCGACGGTGCGGCGGCCACTGGCCGCGCAGACTAATACACCTGCCACGGCCGAATTCGAGCCTCAGCGGGCCGCCCGCGGCACGGGTCGTCGTCGCGTTCGCCGCCTCGCGGCGGTTCCCGCTCGCCGACGCGCAGATCCGCACTCGCCGGCAGGGAATCGAGCCTCTCGACCCATCGGCCCGGCCACTCTGTCGGCGTTCCTCGTCGTTCTCGCCAGCTTCATCAAGCGTGAATCTCCGCTGACTACCGTGCGGCGCGGTGCGCCTATGCGGCATTGCGGCGGTTGTTGCCCTGGTTGCAGTTGCTACGCTCGCGGCCGTTGGGCTCGGGGCGACCAACGGAGGCCGAGTGCAGCCGCCCCGGGGCCCGACGCTGTGGCAAGAGCTCGACGCTCACTGCGCGACGGCGGCTCGGGGGCTCGCGCCCTACCCGTGGCCGTTGCGACCGTTCAACTCTCAGCATCCGATCCGAGGCTACTTCGGCGACCCGCGCACGGTCTTCTACGGTGTTCACGAGGGGCTGTTCTCGTTCCACAACGGCGTCGATATCTCCGCCTGGGCTGGAAACCGTGTCTATCCCGTTGCCTCGGGCCGGGTGGTCAGGCTCGTCGGCGACGAGATCGTGATCGCGTCGTCGCACGACCGCCGGTTCCAGTACATCCACGTTCGGCCCCGCGTTCACCTGGGGCAGCGTGTGCTCGCTTCGCGCACCGTGGTCGGCGAGGTGTTCGAGCCGTGGGAGCACGTACACCTGAGCGAGCTGCGGGCCGGCTGCGTGATCAATCCGCTTGCCCCCGGGCACCTCTCACCCTATGTCGACCACACAACCCCGACGGTGGGCGCCGTCCGGTTCGAGAGCCGCGGCATCCCGATCCCGAGGCGAGATCTTCGCGGCACGGTCGACGTGATCGCGCAGGCATGGGACGAGCCGGCGATGTCGACGCCGGGTGTCTGGCGGCGGATGCCGGTAGCGCCTGCTCTCGTCACCTGGCAGATCAGCACGCTCCGGGGCCGTACCCTGCTCGCCGGCGTCGCCGCCGATTTCCGGCTGACCGAGCCGCCGCCGGAGGCGTTCTGCGCCGTCTACGCGCCCGGCACGCGTCAGAACTTCGCCGTCGAGCACGATCACTACTCGTGGGGCCGCGCCGGCAACTACCGCTATCAGCTCGTGCCGAGCCTCGACACCGACCGGTTCCGCAACGGCCGCTACCGGTTGACGGTCACCGTGGCCGACACCGCCGGCAACTCGAGCCGCCGCGCCGTCGAGTTCGCCGTGCGCAACCGGGGCCCCACGGCCCAGCTACCCAGGCCAGACGACTGGCGCTGCCGGCAACGTGCGCTCGTCGAGCGCGAACCGCCGGCCAGGAGCGACGAGTTGGGACCCACTCGCTGACGATCGCCCCTCAGCCCGCCCCGTTTCCCGGCTGCCGCTCACGACCATCTCATCAGCAGGTCCTAACCTCCTCGCCCGGTGCGGCCGTCGAAGCAAGGGGTTGTTCGTTCCGATCCGCGAGACGGATCGCCATTCGGGCGACAGCTCGACGACAGGCGACCTTCGCTGGTGTGTGACTGTGATTGGTCACGCGCGGTCGGGACGTTCTGACCGGCCCGCTGACACCGGTCGACCGGCGGCAGCGGCGTAGACGGAAGCGCCGGCGCGCCCGTGTCGCCTGGCTCGGCGCGATCGTCGTTCTCATCGTTGGAGCGATTGCCGTGTTCGGCAGCAGCGGCGGCAAGAAGCCACCGACGGCAGCCGTTCAGGCACATCACGAGACCCGAACGCACACCGAGGGCGCCAGGCCGAGACCGACGATCGTCGTGCTCACCGACCAGCGGACGGGAGCGCTCCCGCAACCGGTGCAGGACGCGGCCCCCGCAGCGGCCGACGGCCGGGCGCTACTGCTCGGAGGTCTCACCGCCGGCGACCTCTCGACCGCCCAGATCTCCGTGGCCACCCCGGCGACAGGGCATGTGATCGGCCAACTGCCGACGGCCCGTCACGACACGGCCGCCGCGTCAATCGGACGATTCGTCTACCTCTTCGGGGGCGGCAACGGCGTCGCGCAACTGAGCGACGTCGTACGCGTCGACCCGAGAACCGGGAGCGCCGAGGTCGTCGGACGGCTACCCGCCGCAAGCTCGGACTCGTCCGCCGCCTCAATCGGAGGCACCGCATACATCGTCGGCGGCTACACGGGAACCTCGTGGCTGAACACGATCGTCGCCTGGCGACCCGGCGCGAGGGCGTCGATCGTCGCTCATCTCCCGTTTCCGGTTCGCTACGCGGCAGTGGCAAGTGGCAGCGACGGACGGCTCGTGATCGCCGGCGGCTCCCTCGAGAACGGCACCGCGAGTCGAGCGGTGCTCGAATACACGCCGGGCAGCCGGCGTGTCGCTCGGATCGGAGAGCTTCCGGCCGCCACGACCCATGCGGCGGCGGCGGCCCTCGGGTCGACGGTGTACGTGATCGGAGGCCGCGGCTCGAACCTCGACACACCGGTTACTCGTATCGTCTCGATCGACGCTCGGTCGAAGCGGATCCGGTCGGCCGGTCATCTGCTGGTTGCCCGCTCCGACCTCGCCGCGGTCACGATCGGGAACAGGATCCTCCTTGCGGGCGGAAGCACCCGTGCCGGAACAGCGGCAACGCTGAGCGAGCTGACGCCACGACAGGTCGAGCATGCAGCGACGAGATCGACCTCGAAAACCATCGACGTGTACGCGCACGATCGAGCCGGCATGCTCGCGCCCGCCGCCCGCGCAGCCCGGCCGCTGATCTATGTGCCCAATAGCCAGAGCGACACCGTCGATGTGATCGACCCTCGCACCTACCGGGTGGTCGAGCACTTCGCGGTCGGCCTTCTCCCTCAGCACGTCGTGCCGGCGTGGAACCTACGGACGCTCTACGTCACCAACGACGAAGGGAACAGCCTGACGCCGATCGACCCGAGAACCGGGAAGCCTGGAGCACCGATCCCGGTCGACGACCCCTACAACATGTACTACACCCCGAACGGCCGACACGCGATCATCGTCGCCGAGCGGCTCCGGCGACTCGACTTCCGGAACCCGACCACGTTCAAGCTTCAGCACTCGCTGCCGATGCCGTGCGTCGGCGTCGACCACATCGATTTCTCCGCCACCGGCAGCTACCTCCTCGCGAGCTGCGAGTTCTCGGGGCAGATCGTCAAGGTCGACGTTGCCCACGAACGCGTGCTCGGAACGCTCACCCTGCCAGACGGCCCAGCCGCGATGCCCCAGGACGTCAAGCTCGCGCCCGACGGCAAGCTGTTCTACGTCGCCGACATGCACGCCAACGGCGTCTGGGAGATCAACGGCGCAACGCTCGCGGTCATCGGGTTCATCCACACCGGCGCCGGCGCCCACGGCCTCTATCCGAGCCGCAACGCGAGGCTCCTCTATGTCAGCAACCGCAGCGACGGATCGATCTCCGTCATCAGCTTCCGCAGCCGCAAGGTCGTCGCGACCTGGCGCATACCCGGCGGCGGCAGCCCCGACATGGGAGGCGTCTCGGCAAACGGGAAAGTCCTCTGGCTTTCCGGCCGCTACAACGCCGTCGTCTATGCCATCTCGACAAGGAACGGGCACCTGCTCGCCAAGATCCCGGTCGGCAAAGGCCCACACGGCCTTTGCGTCTGGCCCCAGCCCGGCCGCTACTCGCTCGGACACACAGGGATCCTCAGATAGGCACCGCAACAAAGCAGGTTCTCGGTGCTCCGGGACGTAAGACCGGCTGGGCGGGGCTGGAATCGCACGCGGCACGCGGGCTCTGCCAGGGATTCACGAGAGCCGACAGCACCGGCCCGCCGGGAGCAGATTGCTCACGAGGTTTCGACTGGACCGTCAGGAGAAACGTAAGTCTCCGTCTAGGAAAGGAGCAAGAGATGGCTGGCAAGATCGTCCACTTCGAGCTGCCTGCGGCCGATGCCGAGCGCGCGAAGCGTTTCTGGAGCGGCGTCTTCGGTTGGGAGTTCGGCGACTCCGCGATGCCGGGGATGGAGTACTACATGGTGCGCACCGGCGAAGATCAGGGAGGCGCGGTCTACCCGATGCCGGACGCGGCCGGCACCGGAACGATCGTCTACTTCGACACCGACGACATCGACACTGCGATCGCCAACGTGCGCCAGGGCGGCGGCAGCGCCGAAGAGAAGGCACCGATCCCGCACGTCGGCTGGTTCGCACATTGCAAGGACACCGAGGGAAACTCCTTCTCGCTGTTCCAGAGTGACGAGTCCGTCACTACCTGATTTCCCCGTAACCGAGATCGCTACGGGCAATCCTGGATTGCGCTGCTCCGCGTGCCGGTGAGAGCGGGCTGCGAGTGTCGTCGGTGTGACTAGACGAACTCGTCAGCGGCGGCGGCCTCGGCCTCGTCGACTGCCTCGCCGCAGGTGGGGCAGTACCAGCGCGCCTCGAGCGGCGTCCCGCACGCGGCATGGGTCAGGGGCTCGCCGTCGGCGCCGCCGCGGCTGCCCCAGTCGGCGAGTAGGCGGAGTGCGCCGGCGAGCTCGCGGCCGTTCTCCGTCAGCTGGTACTGGAAGCGGCGCGGCCGCTCGCTGTAGGGCGTCGCGACGAGCAGCGCCTCCCGTTCGAGGTGACGCAGCCGTTGAGTGAGGGTGTTCGGCGCGATACCGCCGACGTCCTCGAGCAGCTCGTTGAAGCGGCGCGGGCCGCCGAGGAGCGCGTCGACGAGGAGAAGCGTCCAGCGGTCGCCGACACGCTCGAGCGCCTGTGCGAGCGGGGATTCGTTCACGCCGCGATCGTACTGCGCGAGGTCTCGCTGTCCCATGTAACTTGCAAGTCGCAAGTCACTACGAAGGGAGAGAACGATGGGAGTACTCGACGAACTCCAGACGAGCGTCCAGCGGATCGCAGAGCAGGTCGGTCCCGCCGTCGTCGGCCTCGGGCGCTTCGGCAGCGGCGTCGTCGTGGCGGAGGGGCAGGTGCTGACGAACGCGCACAACGTGCGGCGCGAGACACGCACGGTCGTCTTCGGCGACGGGCGCACCGCCGAGGGCACGGTCGCCGGCGTCGACGTCGACGGCGACGTCGCCGTGATCTCGGTCGACACCTCCGGCGCGCCGGCGATCGCGTGGGCCGACGGCAACGGCCGCGATCGGCCAGCCGGTCTTCGCGCTCGCGAACCCGGGCGGCAGCGGCCTCCGCGTCGGCTTCGGTCTCGTCTCGGGATCCGGGCGCACGTTCCGCGGCCCGCGCGGGCGCCGGATCACGACGAGCATCGAGCACAACGCGCCGCTTCTGCGCGGCTCGTCGGGCGGCCCGGTCGTCGACGCCGAGGGACGGCTGCTCGGCCTGAACACGCTGCGGCTCGAGGGTGGGCTGATCCTCGCGCTCGCCGCCGACGGCGCCCTGCGCTCACGCGTCGAGGAGCTCGGGCGCGGCGAGAGCCCGCAGCACCGCGAGCTGGGGATCGCGCTCGCGCCGGCGCACGCGGCGCGGCAGATGCGACGCGCGGTCGGCCTGCCCGAGCGCGCGGGCCTGCTCGTCCGGGCGGTCAAGGAGGGGAGTGCCGCCGACCGCGCCGGCCTCGAGGGCGGCGATCTGCTCGTCACGGCGGCGGGGCAGCCGCTCGAGTCGCTCGACGACCTCTTCGGCGTCCTCGATCGCGCAGGCGCGAGCCTCGATCTCACCGTCGTGCGCGCGCTCGACGAGCGAGAGGTCACCGTCGCGCTGGAGGAGGCGGTGTGATGGATCTCGCTCGAAGAGGAGGCGGAGGCGCTCGACGCGTACTCGCGGATCGTCATCTCCGTCGCGGAGAAGCTCGCCCCGTCGGTCGCGAACCTGCGCGTCATGCAGCGCGGCCGCGGCGGCCGCGCCACGACCGGCGCGGGCAGCGCCGTCGTGCTCACCGCCGACGGCTTCCTGCTGACCTCCGCGCACGTCGTCGCCGATCGCTCGACCGCGGGCCGGGCGTCGTTCACCGACGGACGCGAGTACCGGTTCGGGATCATCGGCCGCGATCCCCTGTCCGACCTCGCGGTGCTGCGCGCGGAAGCGGACAGCCTGGAGCCCGCGGTGCTCGGCGAGGCGGAGACGCTTCGCGTCGGTCAGCTCGTCGTCGCGATCGGGAACCCGCACGGCTTCGAAGGGTCGGTCACGGCGGGCGTCGTGTCGGCGCTCGGCCGCACGCTCGCCGCCGGCGGACGAAACGGCCGCCGCCTGATCGACAACCTGATCCAGACCGACGCGGCACTCAATCCCGGCAACTCGGGCGGCGCGCTGGTCAACGGCCGCGGCGAGGTCGTCGGCGTCAACACGGCAGTAGCCGGCGTCGGCCTCGGGCTCGCGATCCCGATCAACGCGCCGACGCGGACGATCATCGGCGCGCTGATGACGGAGGGGCGCGTGCGGCGCGCGTGGCTCGGCATCGCCGGCGGCCCACGACCGCTGCCGCCGGCCGTGCGAGAGCGGGTCGGAGCCGCAGCGCGGCGTCGAGGTGCTCGAGGTGACCGACGGCAGTCCGGCCGACCGCGCCGGCCTGCGGCCGGAGGACCTCATCGTCAGCGCCGACGGCGTCCGCGTCACGGACGTCGCCGAGCTGCAGCGGCTGCTCGTCGGCGAGCGCATCGGCCGGCGCCTGACGCTGCGGGTCGTTCGAGCAGGAGAGCTGCGCGAGCTCGAGCTCGTCCCGCGCGAGCTCGAGGGCTGAGGACGGGCACCAGGCTCGACGCGAGCTCGTGGCACCGGACCGACCCAGGGTTCGGTCTGGCGATGTGCCGCTATCGCACCCATCTACACGGGTCGTGCGGAGAATCCGCCGAACAGCCGCTTGTCAGGGCATCCAGTTCTCGGCGAGCGGGGTGAGCTGGAGCTCGTGCGTCGCGGCGCGCGCGTCCTGGTTGGCGAGGAACAGGACGGCTCGGCGATCCTGCGCGGGTCGGCCAGCGTTTCCGGCTAACGCCGGCGCGTGCCGGCCCTTCGAGCGGCTCGATGCCCGCGTCGATGATCAGCAACGCGACCTGGATGCCGTTGGTGCGCAGCTCGAGCGCGGCCGCGTTTGTCGATCGCTCGCACGCCGAACGATCCTGCCGCCCACAGTCCGCGGCCCGGCATCGCGCGCCGTGCCGAGCCGCCGGTGACCTGGATGAGAGTCGCTGCCCGGCCCTGCGCGATCGCGAATCGTCCGCCGCCGGACAGGAACCAGAAGGCCGAGCGGGCCGGCGCCGCCGCCCACGAGTCGAAGCCGGCGAGGTCGGCCTCTGCGATCGGGTCCGCCGCCGAAGGGCCCGCTGCGCTCGCCGCCGTATGCGGCCGCCGCGTTCACCAGAAGCTCGACTCCACCGTGAGCGGCGGCCGCCCGCTCCAGCACGCCGTACACGCTCGCGGGGTCCGTCACGTCGGCCTCCAGCGCAAGCGCGCCGGCCGCGCTGACGCCCTCCAGGGTGCTCTGCGACCGCGCCGCGCCCGTGACCGCCCAGCCGTCGCTCACGAGCAACTCGATGACTGCGCGCCCGAGATTGCGCGCTCCGAACACAACCGCACTTCGCTGCTTGCCTTGCATCTCGCTCATCGAGTCGCTCGATTCTCTCGGGTTGTGGTTGACAAGGCCGCCGTTCTGGGTCGTGCTCCGCCCCGAAGGTATACGCGAGACGCGCAGAGTCGAGATCGCAGCGTCGGCCGACGGACCGCCCGCGGCGGCGGGCGACCAACACGCCCCGCATCGTCCGCTTCATACGTGTGGCGTGCGAGGAGGTGCCGTGGAACTGCGTTCGCAGAGAGCGAACGGGCCGAGTCAGGCGTTTTCCAACGGCGGTGCGGCCTCAGCAGCGATAGCTGCCCGTGAAGCTGCGGGTGGCACCGACCGGCTCTCTCCCCTTGCGCCCCGGCGCGAAGACGATCCTTCCCGGGCCCGTCGCTCGTCGAGCGGCGCCCGATCGCCGGATCCAGACCCGGCGGTCGAGACTGTCGCTCGTGCGGGCTTAGTTTCGGCTTAGCCTGGTCGCCGGCGGGTGCGCCTGCCTGCGCGTCGGCCGTCGCCCCGCCTCGTACGCGTCCGTGAAGGCTCTCTCACCGAGTGCCGCTCGCGCACTGGCCTCCGTGCTCGCGGCCAGCGCCGGGTCGAACTCGGCCGACCGGCCGCCGAACTCGTCGAACACGCTCTCGGCGCGACCGAGCTGGCTCGCGGCCTCGGCGTGGTTGCCGCTCCCGGCGGCAACGGCTGCCAGGCCGATGTGAGCGTGGCCGAGGAGCTGCGTGAATCCGGCCGTGCGGGCAAGCTCGCGCGCTCGCTCGAACAGCGGCCCCGCCGGTGCGGGTCGCGATCGCCTCAGCTCCGATCGCCCGCCTGAGCTGTGAGACGTAGACGGTGACGAGATTCCTGGCGGGCGCCGGCGCGTGCCTACCCCACACCGCTTCGACCAGCCGGTCGACGGACACGGGCCGACCCGGATCCAGCAACAGGCAGATCAGCAGCGCGCGCTGCTTTGCCGCCGTCGGCGTCACATTGCGCCCGTCGACCGAGACTTCGAGAGTGCCGAGAATCGATGCCCGAATCGGAGATTCCTCCCACCTGGTAGGACGCGCGAGACCTGAGCCTAAGCCAAGATCCGGCACCCCTCGTCGAAGCCAGGCCCTCGCTACTCATCACCCGCAGCGAGCCACCGCACTGAGCGGGGCCGCCTGCTCACGACCCTCGGCCGGGTCCAGGTCCTGACGAGGACCGACAGAGGCCTGCGTCGCGAGCGGCGACGTGGCAGGCGGCCTGATGGCTCGGAGCGAGCTCGAGCAGCGGCGGGTCGATCGGAGAAGCAGATCTCCTCGGCGAGCGGGCAGCGTGGGTTGTAGGGGCAGCCCGGCCTCGGGCTCGGCCAGGACCGCCGGCGCGGCGTTCGCCCCGGCGCCGCGGCGCTCCTCCTCGAGCGCGGGGTCGGGGACCGGGACGGCTGCGGCAAGCGCGCGCGTGTACGGGTGGCGGGCACTGTCGAGCACGAGGTCGTAGGGCCCCGCCTCGACGACCCGCCCGAGGTACATGACCCGGATCTCGTCGCTGATGTGCCTGACCATGCCGAGGTCGTGGCTGATGAAGACGAACGTGAGCTCGCAACTCCTCCTGCAGGCGGATCAGCAGGTTCATCACCTCGGCGCGCACCGAGACGTCGAGCGCCGAGGTCGGCTCGTCGAGCACGAGGATCCTCGGCTCGACGGCGAGCGCGCGGGCGATCGCGACGCGCTGGGCCTGGCCGCCCGAGAGCTCGTGCGGGTAGCGAGCGGCGAAGCGCGCCGGGAGCGCGACCATCTCCAGCAGCCCGTTGATCCGCGAGCCGCGCCCGTCGCGGTCGGCGAGGTGGTGCACCTTCAGCACCTCGCCGAGCGCGCGCTCGACCGTCAGCCGCGGGTCGAGCGAGGAGAACGGATCCTGGAAGACGAGCTGGATGCGCCGGGCGAGGGCCCGGCGCTCGCTCATCGATCCCGCCCGCACCGGTTCGCCCTCGATCTCGACCGTCCCGGAGGTGGGCGGCTCGAGCCCGACGAGCAGGCGCGCCAGCGTCGACTTGCCGCAGCCGCTCTCGCCGACGACGCCGAGCGTCCGGCCGGCCTCGAGCTCGAGCGAGACATCGCGCACTGCCCTTACCGGCGGTCTGCCGCGCCGGCCGGCGTACTCCTTCACGAGCCGGTCGGCCCTGAGGGTCACCTCACCCACGTCGCCGGCTCCTTCCAGCAGGCGGCCTTCTGGCCGGGGCCACGATCGATCAGCGGCGGCTCCTCGGCCGCGCAGTGCTCGTCGGCCGAGGAGCAGCGGAACCGGAACGGGCAGCCGCCGCCGAGCTGCGCGGGATCGGGCGGCGAGCCGCCGATCTGGCGGAGCGGCTTGCGGTGCTCGGCGCCGGGACCGGGCAGCGACGCGAGCAGCGCGGCCGTGTACGGATGCGGCGGCCGCGCGAAGATGTCGCGGGTCGAGGCGAGCTCGACGATCCGTCCGGAGTACATGACCGCCACACGGTCGACGAGCCGCGCGACCACCCCGAGGTCGTGCGTCACCCAGACGACCGCCATCCCCGTCTCGGCGTGGAGCCTCTCGACCAGCTCGAGGATCTGCTGCTGGATCGTGACGTCGAGCGCCGTGGTCGGCTCGTCGGCGATCAGCAGCCGCGGCGAGGTCGAGAGCCCCATCGCGATCATCACCCGCTGCAGCATCCCGCCGGAGAGCTCGTGGGGATAGGAGCTCTCGACGCGGGCCGGGTCGGGCAGCCCGACCTGGCCGAGCACCTCGCGCGTGCGCTCGGCGGCCCGCGCTCCCTGGACGCCGTGCGCGTGCAGGGTCTCCTCGATCTGCGACACGACCCGCAGCAGCGGGTTGAGCGAGCTCATCGGATCCTGGTAGACCATCGCCACCTCGCCGCCGCGCACCTGTCGCAGCCGCTCCGCGCTGACCCGGAGCAGAGTCCTCGCCCGCGAAGACGACCTCGCCGCCGAGGATCTGGAGCTGCGAGGGAAGGAGCCTGCAGCACCGACAGCATCGTCAGCGTCTTCCCGGAGCCGCTCTCGCCGACGATGCCGAGCTTCTCGCCGGGCGAGACGTCGAGGTTGACGCCGCGGATCAGCTCGACGGTCGCCTTGCGTCGCTTCAGACCGACCCGAAGGCCGCGGATCGAAAGGAGCGCCGCGTCGGTCACGGGCGCAGCGGCGTGCGGACGGCGAGGCTGGTCGGCGACCGGGCACCTTCGCTGCAGCCGCAGCGGCGAGGCACCGGGCACGACGGCGCCGAGGATCGACGCGTGGCGGGCGCCGGTGCACGAGGGTACGGTGGCCGGCAGCCGGTGGACGGTCAGGAAGCCGATGATCGCGAACACGAACGCCTCCTTGCCCGCCTCGGGGATGCCGAACACGTCGAAGGTCTCGATCGGCACGCCCGGCAGCCGGTGGGCGAGCTCGGCCATCAGCGTCGGGTTGCGAGTGCCGCCGCCCGCCGCGACGACATCCGCGACGCCGAGCCGCTTCAGGTCGCCGGCGACCGTCTCGGCCGAGAGCGCGGTCAGCGTCGCGAGCAGGTCGTCGGTCGCGATCTCGCGGCCGCCGACGCGCTCGCGCACGTAGTCGAGGTGGAACAGCTCCTTGCCGGTCGACTTCGGCGGCGTCGAGCGCGTAGTAGGGCTCGTCGAGGAACACGGCGAGGAGCTCGGTGTCGACCGTGCCGCGGGCCGCGCGGGCGCCGCCCGCGTCGTAGCTCTCGCGTCCGCCCGTCTCGGCCGCGACGACGGCGTCGACCAGGGCGTTCGCCGGGCCGATGTCGTAGGCGAGCGGCTCGCGACCAGGGCCGACGACGGTGACGTTCGAGATCCCGCCCAGGTTGAGCGAGCCGCGCACGCGGTCCGGATTGCGCGCCGAGGAGCAGCACGTCGAGCAGGCTCGCGAGCGGCGCGCCGTGCCCGCCGGCGGCGATGTCGCGCGCGCGCACGTCGCCGACGACGGTCGCGCCGGTCCGCTCGGCGATGAACGCCGGCTGGCCGAGCTGCAGCGTCCCGAGCGCGTGGGCGCCCTCGACCCAGTGGTAGACCGTCTGGCCGTGCGAGCAGATCACGTCGACCGCGCCGCCGAACGCAGTCTCCGCGAGCTCGGCGGCGACCTCGGCTGAACCGCTGCCCGATCGCCGTGTCGAGGCGGCAGACCGCCTCGATGGTCGTCGCCGCAGGCGGCAGCGACGCCGCGATCGCCGCGTGAAGCTCCGGCGGGTACTCGGCCGACACGTGGGCCCGCAGGTCGGCGACGAGCGTCTGCCCGTCGAGCTCGAGCTCGGCGGCGACCGCCTCGATCGCGTCGAACGAGGTGCCTGAGATCATCCCGATCACGCGCATGCTCAGCTCCTCCTGCTTCGGGGGTCGGCGGCATCGCGGAGCCCGTCGCCGAGGTAGTTGAAGCCGACGACCGCGACGATGATCGCGAGCGAGGGCGCGGCCAGCGTCCACCAGGCGATCCCGGCCAGGCTGCTCGAGTCCGACACCATCTGCCCGAGCGACGCCGTCGGCGGCGGCGGGCCGAGCCCGAGGAAGCTGAGGCTCGCCTCCGCGAGGATCGCCCACGCGAGCGCGAGGCTCGTCTGCACGGCGATCACGCCGTAGACGCTCGGCAGGATGTGCCGGAAGAGCAGGCGGCCGCGCGAGAACCCGAGCACCTGCCCGGCGCGCACGAAGTCGGCGTGGCGAAGCGACAGCACCGGCGCTCGCACGACGCGGACGAAGATCGGGATCCAGCCGATGCCGATCGCGAGCGCGCTGTCGAGGATTCCCGGCCCGAGCGCGGTCACGATCGCGAGCGCGAGCAGGATCGCCGGGATCGCGAAGAGGATGTCGCTCGCGCGCATGATCAGCGTCGAGGTCGTGCCGCCGAGGTAGCCGGCGACGATCCCGCCGATCGTGCCGAACACGCCGGCGATCAAGGTGGCCAGGACGGCGATCTCGAGCGAGACGACGATGCCCTCGAGGACGAGCGAGAAGAGGTCGCGGCCGAAGTTGTCGGTGCCGAGCCAGTGGTCGAGGCTCGGCGCCGCGAGATTGGCAGCTAGGGTCCTGGTACTGCGGGTCGTAGGGCGCGAGGCCGAGGATGCTGACGAGCGCGCCGAGCAGCGTGATCCCGACCAGGATCAGGCCGACGCGTCCGCTCCGGCTCCTCCAGAGCGCGCTCCAGAACCCGCCGCCGCCCGCGAGCCGGAGCCGCCGCGTCGCGGCGGCAGGCTGGTCCGGGCGGGCCGCGGTGAGCGGATCGGGGCCGGTGATCGTCATCCGCGCTCCCGCGAGCGCGGGTCGATCAGCGCGCAGATGATGTCGACGCCGAGGTTCACGAGCACGAACGCCGTCGCGAACAGCATCGTGATGCTCTGCACGACCGGGAAGTCACGTTGGTTGATCGCGGTGACGAGCAGGCGCCCGAGGCCGGGCAGGATGAAGATCTGCTCGATGATGACGGTGCCGCCGAGCAGGTAGCCGAGCTGGATCCCGGACATCGTCACGATCGGGACGAGCGCGTTGCGGAAGAGGTGGCGCCAGGTGACGACGCGCCCCTTGATCCCCTTCCCGCGCGCCGTCCGCACGAAGTTCTGGCTGCTCACCTCGAGCACGGCGGCTCGCGTCGTCCGCATGATCGCGGCGCCGATCCCGATGCTCAGGACGAGCGCCGGGAAGAAGATCTGCTGGATGTTCAGCCAGGGGTCGCTGAAGAGGCTCGCGTACGACTTCGACGAGGGGAAGTAGTGGAAGTGCGACGAGATGAAGGTGACGAGCGCGGTGCCGAGCACGAAGACCGGCACGCCGAGCCCGACCACGGCGATGCCCTGGCCGACCTCGTCACCGACCTTGCCGGGCTTGAGCGCGCCGATCATGCCGAAGCCGACGCCGATCAGCAGGCCGAACACGAGCGAGACGATCGAAAGCTCGAGCGTCACCGGCGCCGCCTGGCCGATCAGCGTCGAGACGGGCTGCTGCGCCGACAGCGAGACGCCGAGGTTGCCGCTGAAGCTCGCGCCGAGCCAGGAGAAGAACTGCTGCACCGGCGGCTTGCCAAGCCCGTAGAAGTGCACGAGCGCCTCGTGCTGCGCCGGCGAGAGGAGCCCGGCGTTCACCCCGAGCGATGCGGTGATCGCGTTGCCGGGCAGCAGGCGCAGGATGACGAAGACGATGATCGCCACCCCGAGCAGGGTGATCAGGGTGCTGACGGTCCGCCGGGCGACCGTCAGCGCCAGTGCACGGTTTCTCGCAGCGAACATCCGCGGCCTGCCGGCCATCTTGGCACGACCGGCAGGCCGCGGGCTCGCGGTCAGGAAACCGTCGCTTTTGCGATCGAGTTCAGCTCGCGGGTCGGCGGCAGCGAGAACCCGTGGACGTTCGAGGTGACCGCGGCATAGACGTAGCCGTCGAAGAGCCACAGCCAGACGGCGTTGGCGGTCAGGTAGGTGGAGAGCGCCCTGAACTGGGCCGCCGCCGCGGCCGGCGTGGTCGCCGAGTCGCTCTTCGTGAGGATCCGCTGCAGGGCGGCGCTGCTGTAGCCGGACGGGACGCCGAGGTTGGCGCCCGGCGCGAAGTAGCGCCCGTACATGGTGTACGGGTTCGGGTCGGCGCCGTTCTCGGCGAAGGCCGCCTGGAACTTGCCCTTCAGCCAGTCCTGGATGTACGCGTTGCTGGCCAGGTTCTGGATGTTCATCGTGATGCCGGCCTGCTTCAGCTGCGACTGCACCGCGATCGCCTGCGCGCTACTCGTGGCGTCGAGGTCGGTCGAGGTCATCGCGGTGAACGTGAATCCGCTCGGGTTGCCCGCCTTCTGGAGATACGACTTGGCCTTGGCGACGTTCTGGGTCGGGCAGACGGCCGAGATCGGGTTCGAGGCGTAGGGGCCGAGCGGCACCGGGCCGATGACCTTCCCCTGGCCGAGGACGGCGCTCGTCAGGACGGCCTGGCGGTTGAGCGCGCACGCCATCGCGAGCCGGTTGTAGAGGTTCGCGAGCGGCCCGGTCTTGTCCTGGAGCATGAGCGCCCGGTAGGACAGGTCGAGCACCTTCTGCACGGTGATCGAGCTCGGCAGGTGCTCGGTGACCTGCGGCTGCGTCAGCAGGCCGAGCTGGACCGTGCCCGCCTGGAGCGCCGAGGCGATCGACTGCTCGTTCGGGATCGTCTTGATCTCGACCTGCGGAACGGTCACCTTGCCGCCCCACCAGCCCGGGTTCGCCGTTGACCGTGAATGAATTGTTCGGCACCCAGCTGACGAACTGGTAAGGCCCGGTCCCGACCGGCGTCTTGGACGAGCGTTCCGGCCGCGATCGCCTTGGTCGAGAGCATCGCCAGGTTGAGCGAGGTGAGGCCGTTCAGCACCGAGGCGTCCGGGTGCGAGAGCAGCGAGCTTCACGGCGTAGGTGCCGTCGGGCACGACCTTCGTCACCGACGCGATGAACGACGAGGCCGCATCGGCGGTCTTCGGATCCTTCACGCGGTTGAGCGAGGCCACCACGTTCGCCGAGGTGAAGGTCGTGCCGTCCGTGAACTTCACGTTCTTGCGCAGCTGGAAGGTGATGCGTCTTCCCGCCGTTCGAGAACGACCAGCTCGTCGCGAGATCGGGCGTGAGCTGGAGCTTGTTGTTGTAGGTGACGAGCGTGTCGTAGATCAGGCGGAGGGCCTGGAAGTCGAGGAAGTTCGTGACGACGTCCGGGTCGAGCTTCTGGACGCTCGAGGTGTTCGCGAAGACGACGGTGCCGCTTGCAGCCCCGTGCGTGCCGATGAGACTGTGCGCGGAGGCGCCCGCGGCGAGAGCTGCGATCGCGCATGCGCCGACGACCGCAACAGCGGCCGTCCTCAATCCTGGTACCCGGACCATGGCTTTTCCCTTCCTGGCAGACGACCTATGGCGGCGCGATATTACAAATTGCGATTGGTATGGTCAAGTTGGTTATGGTGCGGCACGGTGGTCGAGAAAGAGGCAGCGAACCGGTCTGAAACGCGCGCACCCGTCGGTCGCGCAGCTGAAGTCGCGCCGCCTGCGCGAGGCGTTGCTCGAGCTGATCCGCGAGCGCGTCCCCGGCGCGGCCCTGCCCACCGAGCGCGAGCTCTGCTCCGAGTACGGCGTCTCGCGGGCGACCGTCCGCCACGTGCTGCAGGGCCTCGAGGCCGAGCAGCGGATCTTCCGCCGCCAGGGCAAGGGCACGTTCGTCGCGCTCGCGAAGATCGAGGAGCCGCTCGGGCTGACGAGCCACACCGAGGAGATGCGCGCACGCGGCATCGTCCCGGGCTCGAAGCTGATCACGGTCAGCCGCATCGAGGCCGGGATCGACGTCGCGACCGCGCTCCGCCTCGGGCCCGACTCGGAGGTGCTGCGGATCGAGCGCCTCCGCCTCGCCGACGGCGAGCCGATCGCGATCGAGGTGCTCTTCCTGAACGCCGAGCGCTTCGACGGGATCACCGCCTCGCTCGGCGACAACGTCTCCTTCTACCAGCTGCTCCATTCCGACTACGGGGTCGAGCTCGACTCGGCGGAGGAGACGATCGAGGCCGTCGTCGCCGGAGCGCGCGAGGCACAAGCTCCTCGACTGCCCTCCCGGGTCGGCGCTGCTCCAGCTCTCCCGGCTCACGACCGACACCGAGCACCGCCCGATCGAGTACGTGCAGTCGCTCTACCGCGGCGACCGCTTCCGCTTCCGGCAGCACCTCGAGCGGCAGCTGGCCGGGGACGCCGGGCCGGTGCTGCGGCCCGGCACCGCCCTCGACGCCGCCGGGCTCGCCGAGGTGTTCATCGCCGCCTGGCGGGACGCCTACCCGGGCGTCGTCGACGCCAGGATCCTCGAGTCGCTCGAGCACGAGACGATCGCCGGGTGGCTCGGCGAGGACGTGGCCTCATCGGGCACCACCGTGGTGGCCGAGGCGCCCGACGGCTCGATCGTCGGGCTTCATCCGCTTCGGCGAGGACCCCGAGGGCTCCGGGAACGGGTACGTCCATTCGCTGTACGTCCATCCCGGCGCCGGCGGCCGGGGCACGGGCCGGCGGCTGCTCGAGCACGCGGTCGCGGCGCTCGAGGCGGCGGGGCACCCGGCCGTGACGCTGTGGGTCTTCGAGGCGAACGAGCGCGCGCGCCGCTTCTACGCCGCGGCCGGATTCGTCCCCGACGGCGGCCGCCGGATCGAGCTCGAGTGGCGGGCCGACGAGATCCACCTGGTCCGCGCCGCACCGGGCGCGAAGCAGCCCGCGCAGGCGGGTGCCGGGCGGCGCCGTCCAGAGCGAGGTTGCCGACCGGGCGCCGCGGGTGCTCCGGCGCGCGTGCGAACGTCTCGCTCGGCTTCTCGGCGAATCGATCGCGGGCGGTTACCCCGCCGGCGCCACGCTGCTCGTCGTCGACGCCGAGGGCGAGCTTCTGCGTGCACACGGCGGCTGGTCCTGCATCGTCGACGAGCGGATCGAGACGACGCGCGACACGATCTACGACCTCGCGTCGCTGACGAAGGTCGTCGCGACCGTGACGCTGAGCCTGAGCCTGGCCGAGCGCGGCGCCTGGGCGCTCGACGACCCGGCCGCCCTCTGGCTGCCGGGCTTCCCCAACGCCGAGATCACGCTCCGGCAGCTGCTCACCCACACCTCGGGGCTGCCCGCTCATCGAGAGCTCTACCGCCTGGACGGCGGCGAGCCGGCGATCCGCGAGGCCGTCTACGCCGAGGCCGCGGATGCCGTCCCGGGCTCGGTCCTCTACAGCGATCTCGGATACATGCTGCTCGGCTGGGCGATCGCCGATCGCGCCGCCGCGCCGATCGACCGGGCGTTCGCCGAGACCGTCGCCGCGCCGCTCGGGCTGGAACGCACCCGCTTTCGCCCGCCGAGGCGCGAGCGGCGGCTGATCGCCGCGACCGAGCTCGACGGCGATCAGCGGCTCGAGCCCGGGCTCGTCTGGGGCGAGGTGCACGACGGCAACGCCTGGGCGCTCGGCGGTGTTGCCGGCCACGCCGGGCTGTTCGCGCCCGCCGCCGACCTCGGCCGGTTCGCGAGCGCGCTGCTCGATCCCGAGCACCATCCGGTGCTCGTCGGCCGGTTCGATCGCCGAGATGACGAGCTATCAGGCCGGAGGCCCGCCCGACACGCGTGCGCTCGGCTGGCAGCTGGACGCGAGCGGGTGGGGATCGTGGCCGGAGTCGACGTACTGGCACACGGGGTTCACCGGCACCTCGCTCCTGGTCGCGCCCGAGCTCGGCTGCGCGGTCGTGCTGCTGATGGGCGGCGTGCACCCCGTGCGCCGGCCTCGAGCGGCAGGCCGAGCTCCGGCAGGACGTCCACCGGATCCTCGCCGAGGCCCTGGCATGAGCTCGGACGGTGACGATCTCCACGGGCTGGCGACGGAGCAGGCCCGGCCGGAGTTGAGCGACCTCGACCTGCTCTCGGTCGAGCAGCTCGTCTCGCTGATGTGCGCCGACGTCCGCCGTGTCCCGGAGGCCGTCGAGGCCGCCGAGGAGCAGATCGCGATCGCCGTCGGCGCCGTGGCCGCGAGCGCTCGGGCGCGGCGGGCGGCTGATCTACGTAGGTGCCGGCACGGCAGGCCGCATCGGCCTGCTCGACGCCGCCGAGGCCGGGCCGACCTTCAACGTCCCGCCGGGCCAGGTCGTCGGCGTGCTCGCCGGCGGCCGGGGCGCCCTCGACGACTCCCGTCGAGAGACGCCGAGGACGAGCGCGACGGCGGCGAGGCCGCGATGACCGAGCTCGGCGTCGGCCAGGACGATGCAGTCGTCGGGATCGCCGCAAGCGGCCGGACGCCGTTCGTGCTCGGCGCGGTCGAGGCCGCTCGGCGGGCGGGCGCGCTGACCGTCGGGGTCGTCTGCAACGAGCGGACGCCGCTCGCGGAGCTCGCCGAGCTCGCGATCGAGGTGCTCGTCGGGCCGGAGATCGTCGCCGGCTCGACGCGTCTCAACGCGGGGACCGCGCAGAAGGTCGTGCTCAACATCATCTCGACGGCGGCGATGGTCCAGCTCGGGAAGACCTACGGCGGGCTGATGGTCGACCTGCGCGCGACGAACACGAAGCTGCGCGACCGGGCGACCCGGATCGTCGCCGAGATCGCGGGCGTCAGCCGCGAACAGGCCCGCGCCGCGCTCGAGCAGTGCGATTGGAGCCCGAAGAGCGCGGCCGCGATGCTCGTGGGCGAGACCGGCCCCGTCCGCCGCGAGCCGCGTGCTCGAGCGCCACCAGGGGCAGGCTCCGCCCCGCCCTCGAGGAGCTCGGGGCTGCCCGGGCGCCCGGCCCCGGCCCGGAGACGCAGCGAGCTCGGCGTCGCGGCGGCCGTTCGTCGACGGGATCCTCGTGCGGGGCGACGTCGCGATCTCGGACGGCCGTATCGCTGCGGTCGGGCTGGCGGGCCGGGGCACGGGCCTCGCGATCCCTGCGCTCGTCGACGCCCAGGTGAACGGTTACGCCGGCGTCGACGTCCTCTCCGCCGGCGTCGACGAGCTCGACGACGCTCGGCGAGGCGCTGCTGCGCGACGGCGTCGCTGCCTATCAGCCGACGCTGATCACGAGCCCGGAGGCCGATCTGCTCGCCGCCCTCGCGCGGATCGCGGCGGCGCAAGAGCGCACGGGGGGCGCGCGGATCGCCGGCGTCCACCTCGAGGGCCCGTTCCTCTCGCCCAAGCGGCCGGGCACGCACCCGGTCGAGCACCTGCGCAGCCCGGACCCGGCGCTGCTCGAGCGGCTGCTCGCCGCCGGGCCGGTCAGGACGGTGACGCTCGCGCCGGAGCTCCCCGGCGCGCTCGAGCTGATCGAGCTCTGCACCTCCCGCGGCGTCGCGGTCTGGCTCGGGCACTCCGAGGCCGACGCGGCGACGGCAGGCCGCGCGTTCGCCGCCGGCGCCGTCGCGGTGACGCATCTCTTCAACGCGATGGCGCCGATCAGCGCGCGCGCGCCGGGGCTCGCGGGTGCCGCGCTCGCGAACCCGGGCATCGCGATCCAGCTGATCGCCGACGGCGTCCACGTCTCCGACGAGCTGCTGCGCCTCGCCTTCGCGGCCGCCCCGGGCCGCTGCAGCCTCGTCACCGACGCGGTCGCTGCGGCCGGGCTCCCCGACGGCGCCTACCGGCTCGGCGAGGTCGAGATCGAGCTCGAAGACGGCGTTTCCCGGCGCGCCGACGGCGTGCTCGCCGGCAGCACCTCGCGCCTCGCCGAGAGCCTCGTCCGGCTCGGCGCGCTCGGGCTCGATGCGGTCGAGGCCGTGGCCGCGGTGACGGAGCGCCCCGGCAGGCTGCTCGGAGTCGGCCAGGGGCGGCTCGAGCAGGGCGGGATCGCAGACGTCCTCGTCGTCGACGACGGGCTCGCCATCCGCGAGGTGCTCTCGGCGGGCCGCCGCCTCGAGGGGGTGGCGCGATGACGATGGATCTACAAGTACTGACCCGACGAGCCCGAAGGCTCGCGAGCCACCGCCCCTGCTATCGTTGCGGCCTGGCTCCGACCCGGCCTGCTCCGTCTCGGGGCTGTGCAGCGAACGTTGGGATGCGGGACCGGTCAGCAGGGCCGGCGCTACGACTCCCTCGGGATCTCTCGTCCAAACGAGGAGGGAACCGTGTCCAGCCCCAGACAGCAAGCAGGGACGCGAGCGTACGAGGCCGGGAGTCCATACGCGACCGCGTCCCAACCAGCGCCGTCCCCCTCGCGATCGATGACCCGTACTTCCGTGCCGCGGACGCAGCCCCTGGCGGGCGAGCGAACAACTCGTCGCGGGCGGGACTCGCTCGGGAGGGGTGTCTCGTGAAGCACCATTTCGAAAACCACGACCTGATCACGGACCGGACGATGCAGTTGATCGACCTCACCGACGAGGTGCGCGAGGCGGTCGAGCGCTCAGAGATCGGTAACGGGATGGCGCTCGTCTACTCGCCGCACACGACCTGCGCGATCGTGATCAACGAGCTCGAGAGCGGCTTCATCGCCGATTTCACCGACCTGCTCGCCGAGCTCGCACCCGCCGAGGGACGCTACTACCGCCACGACGATCTCGAGATCCGCACCGAAGGAATCGAGGAGGACACGGCCGCGTTCCCGAACGGACACTCCCACCTGCGGTCCGGGCTGCTCTCCTCGTCGGAGACGATCCCGATCGTCCAAGGGACGTTGATGCTCGGAGCCTGGCAGCGCGTCTTCTTCTGCGAGCTCGACCGCTCTCGCGCCCGCAAGGTCTTCATCCAGGTGATCGGCGAGTAACGGCGGCAGGCCTCTTCCCCGTCGGCCGCGCTCAGGCGGCTTGACGCTCGAGGGTCTCGCTGTCGAGGCTGAGCGTGACCTCGATGTTGCCTCGGGTTGCCCTTGAGTAGGGGCAGGTCTCGTGGGCCCGGGTCATCAGGTCTCGGGCCTCGTCGCGGCTGATCCCGGGCGCGTCGAGGTCGAGTGCTGCGGTGAGCCCGAAGCCGCCGCCTTTCAGCGGCCCGATGCCGACGCGTGCCGTGATGCGCCAGCCGGTGGCGTCGAGCTTTCGCTGCGAGGCGATGCGCAGCAGGGCCGATTGGAAGCAGGCGCCGTAGCCGGCCGCGAAGAGCTGTTCGGGATTCGTGCCGGGCCCGCCGCTGCCGCCCATCTCGGTTGGCACGTCGAGATCGATGTCGAGCCGGCCGTCGCTTGTCCGGGCGTGGCCTTCGCGACCACCGGTGACGCTAGCTTCGGCGGTGTAGATGACCCGTGGTTTGCCGCTCATCCTGGTTCTCCTTTCATAGCTCCCGTGTCGCGCCGCCTTTGCCGCGGCGCAGAACGTAGGGTCGGCGCGCTTTGGTGTGCATTCCCGCTCCGGGGCCGGCTGAATCGGGCGCCGGCCCGATCCAGCGCCGCGTCGCTCGGTTTCCTCGAGCTGCCGTAGGCGTCCGCGAGCGGCGCTATGTGCAACGACGGCGCTCTACGCCGCGCGGCTCGACCTGTCGGGGGGCTCTTCCCGGTCGATTCCGCGGAGCGTGTCCGAGAGCGCCTCGAGGGCCTCGGTCTCGAGTGCGCGCACCCGATCGCGGGTAATCGAGAGCCGGCGCGAGATCTCCTCGAGGCTCGTCGGTGCTGCTCCATTGAGCCCGAAGCGGAGCTGCACGACCGATCGCTGGGGATCGGGGAGGTCGTCGACCGCGGCGCGGACGTGCGCGCGGCGAAGCACCTCGTGGACGTTTTCGACAGGATCGGCAGCCGCCGGATCCGCGACGAGGTCGCCGAGCTCGCCGTCGCCGTCGTTGCCGACCCCTGCGTTCAGCGACACCGACGCAGTCGCCGACTCGAGCGCCGCCACGACGCGATCGACCGGAATCCCGGTGGCGTCCGAGAGCTCCAGAGGTGTCGGCTCTCGCCCCAGGGCTTCGTACAGAGCCTCCCCGGTAAGCGCTAGCTCCCGCCGCTGGTCATGGACATGCACCGGGATTCGGATCGTGCTCGACTGGTTCGCGACCGCGCGCTGACACGCCTGGCGGATCCACCATGTCGCATAGGTGGAGAACTTGAACCCTCGCCGCCAGTCGAACTTCTCAACCGCCCGATTGAGGCCGATCGTCCCTTCCTGAACCAGATCGAGCAGCGGAATCCCCTGCCGCTGATAGCGCTTCGCGATCGAAACGACGAGACGCAGGTTCGAGTTGATCATCCGCGCCTTCGCCGCAGCGTCGCCTCGCTCGATCCGCTTCGCGAGCGCCGCCTCCTCGGCGGCCGTCAACAGCGGATAGCGCGATGCCCGGCGCAGGAACAATCCGAGCGCATCACCGACATCCGACACCTCTCCGCCGGCGGACGATCCCTCGGACCGATCGGCTGTCGCCGAGTCGAGAATCTCGACATTCCGCTCCCCCAGTTGCGCGCGCAGCTCGGAAACATCGTCATCGTCGAGGTCGAGGGCGATCACGAACGCCTCGAGCTCCGAGGTGGCGATGCTCCCACGCTCCTCGCTCTCTGCGAGGAGCTCCTCCAACTCGGGATGTTCGTGAAGATCGCTCAACTCATTCCTTCTCTTCCTGCCGCTTCGAACCGGCATCGGCGGCCGCCCGGTCGGCGGCTCGGAGACGGCGGCCTACTTCGCAAGACACAGCCGGGGCGATGCCCTTGCTGATGACGCGCCGTTAAGGCCACTCGCCTGCTCCCGGAAACCCAAGAGCGACACAACCCGGCAGCAGCCGCAGGTCGTTGCCTTAAGTGCATGTCCAGTATGCCAGACTGCGAGAGCTGCCAACGCCACGCCGGCCTGCCGCTCGGAGCCCGCGGCGACCGCCTCGAGCGCGGCATCGTCATGAGCGCCGGTAGCCGAAACCGATACCCGTCGGCTCGCGTCCTCGCTCGACCTGGCTCCGTCACGAGCAGCGGGCTCGGGGTGGCCTTAGGGCGATCGAGGGCCGCCCTCGTCTCCGTGGCGAACATGATCGGCAACGTCGTCTTCCTCGGATTCGGCATCGCCGGTGCCTGTGGTATCTCTGTCTGCGCATCGCTGTCCGCACTGGCATTCTTCCTCGTCGGCGGTGTCGTCGGCGAGCGGTTGCCGGCAGCTGGCCGCCTACCGGCGTCCTACTCCTCAGAGTCTCTTTCTGAATCCAGACAGCTCTCTTCGCTGCTGCGCTGATCGTCGCCGCCGTGTCCGGAGCGATCTCGTGCGAGCGCTCGCTATTCACTCATCGCGCTTCTCGCCGCGGGGATGGGGATCCGGTACGCAGCAGCGCTTAAGCTCGCGGTGCCCGACCTGTCGACCACCTTACGGCGCTGTCCCAGCCGGGATCTCCTCCGTTTCGTGCCTTGCCGCTTCTCACGAGCGAGGATCGCCGTCGCGGCATCTCCGTCCACTCGAGCTGCTCGGTGTTCTGCTCGGAGGCCTACGCGTTCTCCGCGTGGATGAGATTGTGATCGGCAGTCGCCTTGCGGGACGTGTCCGACGGGCTGCAACAACGAGCTCGGTCGACTCGCAGTTTCGGCATCACCTCGCGCGTGTTCCTCGATCAGCTGACGTCGCACGGGACGCCGGTGAGCTCGCTCGACGTGCCGAACAGCTCACAGAACGGCGTGCCGCCGACCAAGGAGCAGTTGGTGACGAGCTTCTCGTCCAAGTCGGAGCTCGCCCTGAATCTCTCCACGTATGGCGCTACGTCACGTTCATGTGCTATCTCGCCCCGATCTACGCGTTCTATGTCTCGAACTCGAACACGCCCGTTCTTCTTTCGATCCTACCAATCCGGTCCCAGGCTCCGAATACCGGCCTCGTCGCCCAGGTCGATGCGCAGAGCCAGTTCCAGTTCACCAAGACAACACCTTCTGCGGTAGCAACGGCCCCGCCGCTATCCTCAACGCGGCCTCGAACGTGTTCTACACGCGGCGGTAACGCGGGCAACGACGTCAACCCGCTGTCCCGTTGGATCATCACCGGTGCCGGCGCCCAGATCATGGCCGCGCAGAGCGAAGGCGCTCGTGTCGCGCAGAGCCCGGGCGACCCGACGCCGGTCGGCTGCTTCAACATCACCCAGCTCGCGACAGCGCGGACAAGATCGGCAAGTACACGAACTTCCGCGGTCTCACCGTTCTTCAGACAACGTCCTCTACCTCACCAAAGTGCAGCGGCTGCAACGGCGTCAACACCGTCTACTTCATCGACACGTCCGGCAACGCGTGCCCTAACGGCGTCCGGGTTGCCTGCCGCAGGCCGCCCGCTACCGATGTCGTCGTCGACTACGCACCTTCGCCTGCTCCAGATCCAGGTGTGCTCCCTACAACATGTGCATCCTCGTCCGCTTCCCGTCCGCGCCGAGCTGACGAAGACGTCGTTCCCGTTCGGCATCTGGTTCGCTTTCTCGTCCCGCTCTACTTCGCCGACGAAGTCATTTTCGACACCGCGTTCTTAGGGCCCGAACACTACCGAGGGCCGCTCCGGGACGCCTCGACGGCGTCGGGGAAGGGTGGGGTGTCAGTTGGGTCGGCGCGGCACTGTCGGCCGATCCGCGCGAGCGCGCCGAGAAGCGCACGGCCCTGGTGATCGGGACGAGGCTCGCGCGGATCACTCGCGAGCGTGATCAGCTCGTCCTCGTGCGAGATCTCGGCGATGTCCTCGACGGGCACGTTGAGGAGACGGTAACGGCGGCCGTCGGCGACGACGATCAGAGCGTCGGGCCGGTCGTGGTGGCGCCCGAAGCGCACCGCCTCGACGGTGCCGAGGGCGTGGGAATCCGCTATTACCCGGAAGCCCTCGCACCGCCGCAGCCAGTACGACCGGCCGGAAGCAGCTGAGTCTCGAGAGATCTCGATCAACCGTGAGGCAGGCGGCCGGCCGGCGGCCTGCCTCGCCGGAATCGGGTCGTCCGCGCCCGGCCGCTTCACACCGAGCATCCGGATCTCGCGGCGGAGCCCCTCGACCTGGGCCGCAATCCGGCCGAGTTCCAGCTCGAGCAACTGCCGGCCCTCTCGCTCCCTCACCAGCTCCGCCTGAAGAACGGCCAACGTCTCCGCGCTCTTCGCGGCCGGCGGACGACTTGGCGCCCGGTGGGCGGCACGCCGCGGACGGCCATGGCGGCCGCTGCTCATCGCGACCGCCCCGGCGGACGCCGAGACTCACACGCCCCACGCGCGCTCGGCTGCCACGGCTGACTCACACCCAGACCCCCCTGAGTTGCGAAGCCGTCATTTGATCACGCAAAACCTCAACCGCGCGTTAGAAAGATGTGAACGGCGCGCATCGGCAGCAGCCCGCGAGCTCGCTGATCGTGCTCTCGGAGTGACCAGCGTCGACTGAATGTCGTCGGAAGCGCCTGAGCGGCGATTGCGCGCTTCCCGCACTCGATCGGCGGACGGCCCGATGCGGGCGGGTGGCCTGCTCGCCAGAGTCGGTCGCTCGGCATTGTTTCAGCGACACACGAAAGGAGATGCGATGCACAGTCCCACCTCCGGCGCGGAGGAGTCGATCAGCCCCTCCGGCCGGCTCCGCGAGGCAAGCCGGCTCATCGGCCGGGCGGCTGCGAAGTGTGGGAAGGCTGTCGGCTGATGTCGACCGGCCGTCGCGCCCCCGCCCCGCTTCCCCGCGTGCCGGCGCCGCAGCGAGCCGTGCTCTTCTATAACCCTCGCTCCGGCGGGGGAAAGGCGACACGGTTCGCGCTCGCCGCCGAGGCGAAGGCCAGAGGCATCGAAGCGGTGGAGCTGTCGCCCGGCGATGACATGGCAGAGGCCGTGCTCGACGCTGTATCGCGCGGGGCGGACGCGCTCGCGATGGCCGGCGGCGACGGGTCGCAGGCGATCGTGGCCGCCATCGCCTCGGAGCACTCCTTGCCCTACGCGTGCGTGCCCGCAGGAACGCGCAACCATTTCGCACTCGATCTGGGCGTCGACCGAGACGATGTCGTCGGCGCCCTCGACGCGTTCGTCGACGGCGCCGAGCGCGTCGTCGACCTGGCCGAGGTGAACGGCAGAGTCTTCGTCAACAACGTCTCGCTCGGAATCTACGGCGAGGCGGTGCAGCAGCCCGGCTATCGCAACGCGAAGCTGCGAACGCTCCTCGAGGCGGTCCCTCGCGCCGTGGGCCCACGGGCCACGGAAGAGGCGTTTCGCTGGACCGAGCCGGACGGCTCCCAGCGAGACGGCCGCGCAACGGTACTGGTCTCGAACAACCCCTATCGCCTCGACAAGCACATCCGCTCGAGCATCCGCCCACACCTGGACGAAGGACTGCTCGGCATGCTGGTACTCGCTGACCCGGCCGACGATCGCTCGCTCGCATTCAAGCGACCGCGCCCGTGGCGCCAATGGACAGGGCCGTCGTTTGCGATCGAGGCCGGCGCCCCGGTGGCTGCTGGGGTCGACGGCGAGGCAACTCGGCTCGCATCGCCGCTCGAGTTCCGCTCGAGGCCAGGAACGTTGCGGGTCCGCATCGCCCGGAAACATCCCGGTGCGTTGTCGCAATCGGAAGGCGACGCGAACCACACGTGATGTCGTCCCGGTCGCACGACCCGCTACGGCTGTGTCGCAACCCTCGTCTTCGGCCTGGCCGGCCGAGCACCGGTGTGAGGGCCTCATCGGCGTGTCATCGCGCGGGAGAACACTTCGGCCATGCGTCTCGTTCGCCGCGCGCTCGACCGACCGGCCGCGCGCTTCCCGGGCGCGGAGCGAAGTGACCCGGTCGGCAACGAGCGCCTGACAGCGGTCACCGGAATCGTTCTCCTCGTCCTGACCGTGGTCGAGGGCGCCACGATCCTGCTCGGCGTGCATCGGTTGATGTCGCTGCACGTGTTCGTCGGGTTCGTGCTGATCCCGCCGATCGTGTTGAAGCTGGCGAGCACCGGCTGGCGATTTGTCAGGTACTACACGGGAACGGGCGCGTACGTGGTCGGCGGGCCACCTCGACTCCCAATGCGTCTGCTCGCGCCCTTCCTGGTCGCGGCCACGGTCGTCCTGTTGGCGAGCGGCGTGGCGATGGGGGTTCTGCACGGAAATGCTCTGACACTCGCCCGGCGGCTACACGGGCCCGCTTCGGTTGTCTGGCTTGTGCTCGTCGGCTTACATTCGCTCGTCTACCTGCAGCGGGCGCTGAGGAGCAGCGCAGAAGAAGCACTCGCACTGGCACGCGCGGTGAACGGCGCCAGAGCGCGTGCCCAACTGCTGGCAACGGCGATCGTCTCGGGCGTGGTGCTCGGGATCGCGACGGTGCCCGCCCAGCATCGCTGGGTCAACTTGTCGCGAGACCATCACCATGATCACAACGCAAGAGCTCCGGCGTCGCGGGCGCAGGCGGCACCACGGCGCCTCACTTCATCGGCACCGTGATCGGCCCCGGGAGACGCCGGTAGACGGCGAAGAAGTCGCGGTCGTCGGGGACGAGGTAGCGCGTCGCCGGCTGCATCACGTTCGGCACGACCTTGGCCGGGTCGAGGCCGCCGAGGTGGCCATACGTGATCAGCGTCGGCCATTCCGGATTGATGTCGAATTGCATCGCGCGCACCGCGCCCGCTCGCCGCAGGATCTGGGCGAGCGTGCTTACGGTCTGGTAATCGGCGGCGGCATAGATGACGTTGCCGCGCCGGTCGATGCCCACGCCGGTGCGCCACACCCGGACCGCGTTTCCGAGAGTTGCGCCCCACTGCGAGCTGTCGTTCAGGCCCGGGTTGAGCTTGCCGTTCCAGACGATTGGCGGCAGGCTTTGGCGGGCGAAGACGACGTTGCGTCCGACGTCCGGGCCGCGCTTCCAGTCGACGATGTTCACCGTGCCGTCGCGATAGCCGATGAGCGTCGCGAGGCCGTCCTTGAGCGGCTCGTTCGTCTGCCCGTTGACGGCTGACCCATTCCCGCCGTCGATGTAGGTGAACCCGCCGTTGAACGTCGCCAGCAGTCGCCAGCGCTCGTCCTGCGGAACGGACATCGGTCCGCGGACGACCGCGTTCGGCGGCTCGTAGCGCCCCGGGTAGAGCGCGAGCGCGGTGCGTTTGTGGTCGAACCAGGCCACGTAGGCGACGATGCGCGGGTAGTCGCGCTCGGTGCGGAAGGTCGTCAGGAGCACGGGCGGGCCGCCGTCGACGAGGAGGCCGGTACGCACCCACACGCCCTCGCCCGGAAGCGGGTGCGGAAACACCGGCTTGACACGCGGCGGCCAGGCCGCGACGTGCGGATGCGCCGCCGCGTGACCCGGTGTGCGGGCGCGTCGGCCCGATTGCGCGGCCGCGTGGCTCGCAGGCTGGGCGATCGGCACCTTGGGGAGGGACTCGAGCTGCGGTCCCCCTTTCGCCGGCGTCTTCCACCGGTAGTAGACCGACTCCACCTCGTCGACGAGCCAGTTGCCGTGATGGCTGCGAAGCCATTCGACGCTCCGCACGCCGAGCGGAAGGCTGGACGGCATCAGCATCGTCGCGGTGTACGAGTAGAGCGCCGGCGAGAGCACGACGAGCACCACGAGCAGGACGGCGAGACGTCTGCGCCGGCGCCGCCGACGCTTTGTCTCCCGCTCGCGGAGGGCGCGCCGCGAGGTGCGCGCCGCCTCGCTGGTAGGCGGCGGCGGGGGGCCGGAGGCGATCGGCGGGGGATCCACCGCCGCCCAGTGTTGATCGATCGAGATGACGGGATGGTGAGAGCGTCAGGGATCGGCAACGAAGCGCGTCAGACCCGGCCGTTGCGCCGCATGCGCGAACGCCGCGAGCGGGTGACCCTCGAGGTAGTGGCCGAGGAACGCGACGGTGGAGCGCTCGACGATGCCGAGCTGAGGCTGCTCGTCGGTGTACGGCGCCCGGTGCGAGGCGCCGACCAGCCAGATCAGGAACTTCGGCCGGTGGGCCGAGGCGAAGTACGACGCCGTGGTCGCCGGTGCGTTCAGGGCGTCGGCGGTGCCCTGCATCGCCAGGAGGGGCGGCCCGTTGCGCGGGAAAGAGCCAAATCCCGCGGGACGCGCGCCCGACATGATGATCGCCGCACGCACGCGCCGGTCGCGATACCGCGCGTCGTAGGCGACCGCGAGCGCTGTGATCCCGCCGTCGGACTGACCCGCAACCGCGATGCGCGACGGTTCGACCGCGCCGTGCAGCGGTCCGCTCGAACGGTTCAGCGCCAGGAGCCTCGAGATCACGAAGCTGACATCCCTCGGCTGGTTGACGAGATCGGCATCGTCCGGCCCACCGGGCGCATGCGCGTTCGTGAGCGGGAAGACCGGTGCCGCGACGACGTACCCGGCCGATGCGATTGCCTGCAGCAGCGGCGCGTAGTCGGCCGGCGTCACCGCGAACCCGTGCGCGAACACGACCAGCGGGTGCGGCCCGCCGCTCACCGGCCAACGCACGATCGTGACGAGCCTGCGCGCCACGTCTCGCCCGTCGGGCAGCCGTATCGTCCGCGAACGGTCGACGAACGCGAACGTGTGAAGGCGAAGCGCCGGCGGAGGCGCCGTCGCGGCGGCCGTCAGGAAGAGCGCCGCCAGGCACGCCGAAACCGTCCAGAACGGCTTCTGACGTAGGAGCGACGACGGCATCGGCGGTGGCCTGAGGTTACCGGCGCGAACGCTCGGAGCAGCTGCACGCGAGGGCTCCGAGGCGCCGAGTCTTCGCGATCGTGCTCGCCGGCGATCACGAACCGGCGATCCAGCGGCGCTTGAATTCCCTTGGGCCCCAACTCCTGGGAAGGGACTTCGCCACGTTCAACAGAGCCGCCTTCGCCGCGCCGTAGTCGATCGTCAAGCCGTCCGGCTGGAAGAACGCGTTGACCGACGCCACGTTCACGATCGAGCCGCCTCCTTGCTCGACCATCGCAGCCACCGCGGCGCGGATGGCGCGCAGCGCGGCGTAGAAGCTCAGCTGCAGCGACGACTCGAAGTCGGCATCGCTCGTCTGCAGGAAACCGTCGACGCGGAGCCGCACACCGCCGAGGTTGTTGACGAGGACGTCGAGCCGTCCGTGCCGATCGACCGCCTCGCCCACGAGCCGTGCGGGACCGCCCGGCTGGACGAGATCGACCTCGACCGTAGACGGCAGGAAGACGACGCCGCCTCGAACTGGGACTAGGCTCGTTGGATGCTCGAGCTCGACACTCCTCACGGGCCTGCCCGCGCGCACCTGCTTCCGGTGGAGTCGCCCGTGGCCGGGCTCGTGCTCGGTCACGGCGCCGGCGGCGGGATCGAGTCGCCCGATCTCGTCGGTGCTTCCGCGGCCGCCCGTTCTGCGGGCCTCGTCGTCGCGCTCGTCGAGCAGCCCTACCGGGTGGCGGGGCGCCGGAGCCCGGCTCCCGCGAGCCAGCTCGACCTGGCCTGGACGTCGGTCGTCTGCCAGCTAGGCGAGGGCCCGCTCGCCGGCCTGCCGATCCTGACCGGCGGCCGCTCGTCGGGCGCGCGCGTCGCCTGTCGCACCGCAGCCGGGACCGACTCGGTCGGCGTCCTCTGCCTCGCCTTCCCGCTGCACCCGCCCGGCCGCCCCGAGAGGAGCCGGCTCCCGGAGCTCGAGGCCGTCCAGGTCCCCACCCTGGTCGTCCAGGGCGAGAGCGACGCGTTCGGAACGCCGCCGGCCGGCCCGAAACGCACGGTCACGCGCATCCCGGGGACGCACGCGCTGAAGAACAGCGCCGCCGTTGCGGCAGCCGTCTCGCACTGGCTTACGACGGTGGCAATCATCTCGGCGCCACAGCGCCCGGGACGATAACCCCGTTCGCCGGCCTAGGACCGCGCGTTGCCCGGCGTGACCGACGCCCGCGATTCACCCGCCAGATACCCGGCGAGGCGATCGATCACCTCACGTGCATCGTCCTCGATACCGCAGATGAACGTGGATTTGCGCCGCCGCAGCACCGGCAGGCCGAGGGCGTAGAGCCCCGGGCTGTCGACGACGCCGCCGTCGTGGCGGAGGTGGCCCTTCGCGTCGAGGACCGGCACGTCGAGCCACCGGTAGTCGGGCCGGAACCCGGTTGCCCAGACGATCGTTCGGATCTCGCCGCTGCGGAGGTCGAGCTCCAGCCTCGCCGACCGTGGTACCTCCGTCGGCGCGAAGCGCTCGGGAGCGACGTCCGCGGGGCCCTCGCCGTCGGTCAGAGCCCACTCGTCGAAGACGTCCAGCAGCCGTTCCAGCTTCAGGTCCGCCAGCGAGCACACGTTCCGCAGACCGCCCGAGAAAAGCGCGCGGCCGTCACGGACGCTCGCCCAGCGGCCCACCAGCCCGACGCCGATCGCGGCCAGCGCGTTGAGGTCGAGCGTTGTCCGCTCGGGGGTGCCGACAAGCTGTGGCGAGGGTAACCGCCGCGCCCGCGGCAGATCGTCCACCTCGTCGTAGCGCTGGTCCCATACGCCGGACGCTTCCATCCACCAGAGGGCGTCGCGCCCACGATACGTTCGCGGCAGCCGCACGTGCTCCCCGACCGAGAGGATCACCGGTCGTCCCGATTCGCCTCAGCTCGGACGCGAGCTGCACGCCGGTGGCCGAGGCGCCGACGACGAGCACCCCGCCGTCCGGGAGCTGGGCCGGGTTTCGGTACGCGAACGGTGTCAGCTGCTCGACGTCCGTCGGCACCGCGCCTGCGAACACCGGCACCGTCGGCTCGTTGCAGGCTCCGGTCGCGATGACCACCGCGCGCGAGCGGATCTCGCCGTGGCTCGTCGTGACCCCGTAGCCGTCCTCGGTGCGCCGCACCGAGGTGACGTTCGTGCCCGTCCGAACCGGAGCGCGGACATGCCCGGCGAAGCGACCGACGAGCTCGACGACCTCGGCAGCGGTCATGTAGCCGTCGGGGTCGGCGCCTTCGTAGCGGATGCCCGGGAGCCGGCTCTGGTGGTTGGGAGTCAGCAGGCGCAGGGAGTCCCAGCGCTCGCACCGCCACGAGTTCGCCACCTCGCCGCGCTCGAGCACGACGTGGTCGATCGACCGCTCGGTGAGGAAGTGGCTCGCGGCGAGGCCGGCGTGGCCGGCGCCTATGACAACCGTCGTGAAGTGCTCGATGGGAAGTGGCCTCAGGCGACCTCGACGGTGACCTCCGTCGGATTCGTCAGGGCGTCGAAGACCGCGGATCGCTTCTGGGACTGGGCGACCAGCGCCTCGATCTCCTGCTGCGAGGCGTCCGCGTCGATCTTGAACGTCACCTTGATGTCGTTGAAGCCGTTCCGGACGTCGCTGTCGACGCCGAGGATCCCGCGGATGTCGTGGTTGCCCTCGACAGTCGACTCGATCGAGCGCAGCTGAATCCCGCGATTCTGCGCCACCGAGGCCACGCCCGCCGTCAGGCAGCTCGTCAGCCCGACGAGGAGATACTCGATCGGCGTGATCCCGTTGTCCTGGGCCGCGAAGACCTCCGGATGATCGGCGTCGAACACGGCTTCGGACTTGTGGCTCTGCTCTTCCCCGAGACCGAAGAAGTTCTTGATCGTCGTCGTGCTGTGGACACCGTTCTCCCACCTGGATGATGCCCGCCACGTGAACTGGGCGGCCTCCGGTGCCCCTGCCAGCACCTCGCGCGCGTCTAGCAGTGCCTGTACGTTGACTCCGTTGTCGATGGTGGTCATCGCACCTCACCTTCTCCGTCGCTTTCCAAAGTAAAGAAATCAGGACAATACACGCTAAATGACTTCCAAACGAGACCGAAATGACCGCGCCCGCGGTGGCAGCCTCGGCGCTTGCGGCCGGCTCGGTCGGAACCGTCGAGACGGAGTTTCTCGACCTTCCGAACCCGGTGCCGCTCGACTGTGGGCGGGAGCTTCATCCGGTCCGCGTAGCCTACGAGACCTACGGCGCGCTTGCACCCAAGCGGGACAACGTCATCCTCGTCTGCCACGCGCTCAGCGGCGATGCCCACGCGGCCGGCTTCTCGCCCGAGGCGGCCGCGCAAAGCACCCGCGACGGGTTCGGGGCCGACGACCGCGACGGCACGGCCGGTAAGGGGCTCGGCTGGTGGGACGGGATGATCGGTCCCGGCAAGGCGTTCGACACGGACCGGTACTTCGTCGTCTCCACGAACCTGCTCGGCGGCTGCCGCGGGACCACCGGACCGTCGTCGCTCGACCCGGCGACAGGTAAAGCCGTACGGTTCGGACTTCCCGGTGATCACCGTCGCGGACATGGTGAGAACCGAGCGTGCGTTCCTGCACGAGCTTGGCATCGAGCGGCTGGCGGCGGTGGCCGGGGGCTCGCTCGGGGGCATGCAGGCGTTCGAGTGGGCGATCCTGTTCCCCGATCAGATCGACGCCGTCGTCGCGATCGCCAGCACTCATGCCCTCCATACGCAGGGCATGGCCTGGAACGCGATCGCGCGCGAGGCGATCATGCGCGACCCGGCGTGGCGGGGCGGTCGCTACTACGGCACGGACGACGCACCGAACGCCGGCATGGGGATCGCCCGAATGATCGGGCACATCACCTATCTCTCGGCGGTTGGGCTCAACGACAAGTTCGGCCGGCGACTGCAGTTCGCCGACGACATCCGCTACACGGTCACCGAGCCGGAGTTCGAGGTCGAGAGCTACCTGCGGCACCAGGCCGACTCGTTCGTCAGGCGGTTCGACGCCAACACCTATCTCTACACGTCGCGGGCGCTGACGTACTTCGACCTCGCACGGCAGTACGGCGGCGGCTCGCTCTCGCGCGCGCTCGAGGGCGTCACCGCGCGGACGCTGCTGATCGCCTTCAGCTCGGACTGGCTGTACCCGCCGTCGGGATCGCGGGAGCTCGAAGAAGCGCTTCGCGGGCTCGGCAAGCCGGTCGAGCTCCACGTGATCGACGCGCCGTACGGCCATGACTGCTTCCTGCTCGAAGAGGCACGGCAGACGCCGATCATCCAGCGCTTTCTCGAGGGGCGCCGATGACTGCCGAGCGCGACCTACCCGAGGCGGCCCGGGAGTTCGGGTTCGAGACACGGCAGCTCCACGCCGGGCAGCGGCCCGACCCGAACACCGGAGCTCGCGCGGTCCCGATCTTCCAGACGACGAGCTACGTGTTCGAGGACCCCGAATCGGCCGGGGCGTATTTCAACCTGCAGGAGTACGGGAACACGTACTCCCGCATCATGAACCCGACCGTCGCCGTCTTCGAGGAGCGGGTGGCGAACCTCGAGGGCGGGGCCGGCGGGGTGGCGTTCGCGAGCGGGATCGCCGCGCAGGCGGCCGCACTGTTCACGCTGCTCGAGCCGGGCGACCATGTCGTCTCCTCGTCGGCGCTGTACGGCGGGACGGTCAACCAGCTCAAGCACCTGTTGCGAAAGCTGAGCGTGGAGTTGACGTGGGTCGATCCTGACGATCCGGACGCCTGGCGAAAGGCCGTGCGCGCGAACACCAAGGCGTTCTTCGGCGAGACGATCGGCAACCCGGCCGGCAACGTGCTCGACATCGAGACCGTGGCGTCGGTCGCGCACGATCACGAGTTGCCGCTGATCGTGGACAACACGTTCGCAACGCCGTATCTGTGCCGCCCGATCGAATGGGGTGCCGACATCGTGATCCACTCTGCGACCAAGTTCATCGGCGGGCACGGCACGAGCATCGGCGGCGTCGTCGTCGAGGCAGGCACGTTCAACTGGTCGAACGGACGGTTCCCCGTGGTCGCGGATCCGTCGCCCGCCTACCACGGCCTGCAGTTCCACGAGACGTTCGGGACCTACGGCTATCTGATGAAGCTGCGGGCCGAGACGCTGCGCGATCTCGGCGGGACGCTCGCGCCGCTCAACGCCTTCCTGTTCCTGCAAGGGCTCGAGACGCTGTCGCTGCGGATGGAACGCCACGTCGAAAACGCGCGAGGGGTCGCGGCATTTCTCGACTCGCACGAGCTGGCCTCGAACGTCAACTACCCCGGCCTGCCGGGAAGCGTCTACCGGCCGCTGGTCGAGAAGTACCTGCCGCGCGGCGCCGGCGCGGTGTTCTCGTTCGACTGTGCCGGTGGGCGGGACGGCGGACAGGACCTGATCCGCAGCGTGACGCTCTGGTCACACCTTGCCAACGTCGGCGACGCGAAGAGCCTGATCATCCATCCCGCCAGCACGACGCATCGCCAGCTGAGCGACGCCGAACTGGAGGCGGCGGGTGTCGGGCCCGGAACGATCCGGCTGTCGGTCGGCACCGAGTCCGTCGACGATCTGATCTGGGACCTGGAGCAGGCCCTGGCCAGGCTGAAATGACTGCGTGAGATGACCGAGCTCGACCGATACCAGGATCCCCTGACGATCCAGCGCGTGCTCCACGGCGCGAGCACGATCGCCGTCGTCGGGCTGTCCGGCAACGAGCTGCGCGCGAGCAACTTCGTCGGCTACTACCTCAAGCGCCATGGTTACCGGGTGATCCCGGTCAACCCTCGCGAGACCGAGGTCCTCGGAGAGGCGAGCTATCCGAGCCTGTTCGAGGTGCCGGTGCCGGTGGACATCGTGAACGTCTTCCGCGCACCGGATGCGTTGCCGGCGATCGCTCGAGAGGCTGTCGCGATCCACGCCGGCGCGCTCTGGTGCCAGTTCGGCGTGATCAACGAGGAGGCAGCGCAGATCGCCGAGGACGGCGGCGTGACGGTCGTCATGGACCGGTGCCTGAAGGTCGAGCACGCGCGCTACATCGGCAGGATGCACTGGCTCGGCTTCAACACAGGACGGATCACCTCCGTCCGTGGTGGCCTGCAGTAATGACGCACTGCGCAGGAGTGCTCGTTTCGATCCGACTGCGGTAGCGCCCACCGCTGCGAGCTTCGCGCCGCCCGGTGTTGCGCCGACACGTCAGCGAGGCTCGCCCGGCTCGAGCCGCAGATCGGGCGCGGCCGGCCTTC
This sequence comes from uncultured Actinomycetota bacterium, assembly GCA_963743675.1. Lineage (GTDB taxonomy): Bacteria > Actinomycetota > Thermoleophilia > Gaiellales > Gaiellaceae > PALSA-600. Next base: position 290,984 of record CAVURE010000015.1, on the reverse strand, counting down.
GAGCCACCCCGCTCCGGCCGCCGCCGGCATGCTGTCGCGACCGGACCTGGGCGGCGAATGCCTCGATCCCGTCGACGACGCTCGTGAAGCGGAGCGACTCGAACAGGTCGAAGGTGTGCTGGCCGCCGGGAAGCTCCGCGTACACGACCGGATTCGACGAGATCGAGCGCAGGGCCTGGACGAAGGCTCGTGCGTCCCCGGCGAGCACGAGCGTGTCGCGGTCGCCGTGCGCGATGAAGAACGGCGGCGCATCCGCGCGCAGGTACGAGGCCGGCGACGACGACGCCGAGCCGCCGTAGTTGCCGTAGTAGCCGTAGAGCGAGACGGCGGCGGTGACGGACGTGTCGGCGTGCTCGAAGCCGGGCTGGAAGCGCGGCTCGTTCGGCGTCAGCGCAGCCGCTGCGGCGAGGTTGCCGCCGGCGGAGCTGCCGGCCACGAACAGCAGGGCCGGATCGGCCCCGTACTCGGGGCCGTGCACGCGCAGCCACGCGATCGCCTTCTTCACGTCGACGAGGTGATCGGGGAACTGCGCGGCCGGGCTGAGCCGGTAGTTCGCACTGATGCAGAGCCAGCCCTGACTCGCCAGCCGGTAGAGCAGCGCGCGCGCCTCCCTGCTCTTGCGCCCGCTGCGGAACGCACCGCCGTGCAGGTAGACGAGCGTCGGGCAGCCGGAGGGGCGGGAGCGGTGGCGGTACACGTCGAGCAGGTTCCACCGGCCGGCGTCGCCGTAACTGACGTTCGCGACTCGCTCCACGCTCCCGCGCCTCACGGAGAACGGCGCGAAGAGGATCCGCGACAGCGGAGGACGCCGGCGCAGACGCCCTGCCAGATCCGAGTCGATGCTGTCGCGCCAGCCCGGCCCGAGCGCGGCAGCAAGCGCGGCGTCGACTGCACGCCGGGCCCGAAGCCCTCGCCACGCCACGACGGCAAGCCCGACGGTCGTGGCTGCGGCGAGCGCCAGCTCGCCCCTGCCGAGCCACGAACCCGCCACGCCCTCGCTGAGCGCGAGCCCGGTCGAGGCCGCCAGCCAGTAGAAGGCGACGAACGGCAGCTCATTGAGCAGGAAGCCGAACCAGTAGCTCCCGTTGGACGGGCTCGAGTGTCGCGGCCGCGGCGGCGCCACCGCGAACAGCGTGCACCAGGCGACGCTCAGCGTGGCGATGAGGTAGCCGAGCGGCGAGTGCATGCCGCCATGGTGTCGGTCGGAACGGCCCGGCCGCCAGGCGCCGCTGTCACCGATTGGGTATGACGACCGTCATCTTCCAGAGTGCAGGATCTGTGAGTGCCGGCTGTCAGTCGGGGCGTGCCAGTCGCCGCGCCGACGCCCCTCGGCAACAAATGACGGCTGTCATGCCCGATCGGTGACGGCCGGCACTACCCGGCGTAGGCGGCGGCCGCCACGATCGTTCGTATGAGGTGCACGACGCCATGATGTCGGGACACGAGGCGTGTCCTCGGCCGAGATGGGCAACATGCGTGAGATGGAGATCGACGTAGGACTCGAGCGCTCTGTGGGGGCCGGGCCGGCGGCGCGTGTGTGGATGCGCTTCGGCATCGTGCTCGGCCTGCTCTTCCTCACCGGGCCCGTCTTCGACCTCGCACACCAATCGACGGGAGCTGAGCAGCGCGCCCTGCGCGCCGCCGGCCTCGCGCTCTTCGTCTTGCTGTATCTCTCGCTCCTGCCGCCGGCCCGCCGGCTCGTTCGGCTCGGGCGGCAGGCGAACCGCATCGGAGTCGCCCTGCTCGTGGCGCTCGCCACGATCCTCCTCGCGACGGGGGCGCCCGGCTCGTTCGTCGCACTCTTCGTCTACGCCGTCGCCGCGGCAGGCCTCCTCTTCCAGCCGTACGAAGCTGCGGCGGTCACGCTGCTTGTCGCCGCCGGCGTCGGAGCCGGACTGGCCGCCGCCAACGCGAGCACCTCGACGGACTCGGCCATCCTGCTCACGATCGTCGCAATCGGGGCGATGACAATCGGCTTCGGCAGCCAGGTGCGTAGGAACCGGCAGCTGCGGTCGGCGCGCAACGAGCTCGCGCGGCTTGCTGTCACCGAGGAGCGGCTGCGGATCGCCCGCGATCTCCACGACCTTCTTGGCCACACCCTGTCGGTGATTGCGCTCAAGAGCGAGCTCGCAGCAAGGCTCGTCGATCGCGATGCCGGCCGCGCGGTCGCCGAGCTCGACGAGGTCCAGGCCGTCACCCGCCATGCGCTCGCCGAGGTGCGCGCAGCCGTCCATTCCTACCGGCGGCTCGGCCTCGAGGAGGCGCTCGCAGGGGCGCGCGCGCAACTCGACGCCGCCGGAATCGAGACTCGCCTCGACGAGAGCGAGGTCGCGCTCACCGCCGACGCCGAGACCGTGCTCGCCTGGGCGGTCCGCGAAGGCGTGACGAACGTCGTCCGCCACTCCCACGCCCGTCACTGCGCGATCCGCCTCCACAGCGACGGCGAGTTCGCCGCGCTCGAGATCGAGGACGACGGGCGCGCCGGCGACGAATCGGGCGCCGGCAACGGCCTCGAGGGGCTGGCCGAGCGCGCCGAGCGGCTGCACGGCAGGCTCGAGGCCGGCGCGCTCCCCGACGGCGGCTTCAGGCTCCTCGTCAGCGTCCCGCTCACCGTCACGTGATCCGCGTCCTGATCGCCGAGGACCAGGCGATGGTTCGCGGCGCCCTCGCGAGCCTGCTCTCGCTCGAAGACGACATCGAGGTCATCGCCGAGGTCGACCGCGGCGACCTGGTGGTCGAGGCCGCACGCAGGAACGCGGCCGACGTCGCGCTGCTCGACATCGAGATGCCCGGCCTCGACGGCATCAGCGCCGCAGCCGAGCTCACCCGCCGGCTGCCCGCGGTTCGCTCCCTCATCCTGACCACCTTCGGCCGGCCCGGCTACCTGCGCCGCGCGCTCGACGCCGGCGCCGCCGGCTTCCTCCTCAAGGACGCCCCCGCCGACCGCCTCGCCGCGGCGATCCGCGACGTCGCCCAGGGGCGCCATGCGATCGACCCCGACCTTGCCGCCCAGGCGCTCAGCGAAGGCGAATCGCCCGCTGACGCCACGCGAGCGGGAGGTGCTCGCCGTTGCCAGCGACTACTCGACCGCCGCCGAGATCGCCGCAACCGTCCACCTGTCCGAGGGGACGGTGCGCAACTACCTCAGCGCCGCGATCCAGAAGCTGGGCGCCCGCAACCGCCGAGACGCAATCGACCGGGCGATCGAGAAGGGATGGCTGTAAGAACAACGAGCGCGACTCGCCTGGCGAAGCAGACGAGTCGCTCGGCTCGGCTAGCTGGCCGCTTTTAGCGAACCGGAGCCGAAGCGCTCCCTCGGGCTGCCGCATGGGTCGCCGGGCCTCGCCGGAACGGCAAGGTGGCGGCGAAGCCGACGACGATCACGACGGCGGTCACGAGGTGGAGCGTCATCAGGGCAACGCTGCTGCCACCGTCGGCGAGCCATGCCGGACCGATGATCGATACCGCGAAGCACGTCGAGCCGATGCGCGCCCACCACAGGCGCGGGCGCGGCGCGTGGCGCTCGAGCACGAGGACAACGGCCCAGCCGAGCAAGGCGGCGACGGTTGCGACGGTGACGACATCGTCCGCGCCCACTCGACCATTGCCGGTCGAGACCTGGAAGGCAACACCGGCGGCTCTGAACAGCCCCCACGCGGCGAGCGCCGCGACCGGCGCGAACAGGACGGTGGCAATGCGACGCGATCTGACCTTCGACATGGATTCCCCCTCTTTGACTGGTTCGGATCCCATGGTGGCCGCGGCGAGCGCACCGGCGGTAGAGCACGCCGTCATCGATTCATGCTGACATTCGTCACTTCCGTCACAGGGTCTTGGAGGAGGTCGAGAAAGGCTGGCGGGCTCGCCGGGGCCATGGTCCTGCTGCGGCGGCCGGTCGGCGCCCTCGTATCCCACGCCGACCCGGGAATGGCACTAACCGGTGAGAAACTCCTCGCGGAAAGGTATGTCGGGGGCCGGGCGCGTCACATGCGCGTAGGCCTCCTTCGGGTTGGGCGTCTCCTGCTCGACGCCGGCGCCGTGCTTCAGGGCCGTCTCGGCTCGCGGGTAGAGGATCACGTCGTGGCCCGACGCGGCTGCCGACTGCAAGCACGAGCGAGGTCGTCCCTTCCCCGGCGCCGAGAATCGCATGTGGCACATCCCGCGGACAGTGGAAGTAGTCCCACTGCTTCAGCGGGATCTCCTGACCCTCGACGAGGAGCAGGCACTCGCCGCGGAGGACGAGGAATCCCTCCTGGTAGCCCTCGCGGTGATACATCGTCATCGGCTGGCCCGGCTGCAGCACGGTGAGGTTGATCCCGAGCTCTCCGAACCGCTCGCGATGCTTGTCGAACTCACACGTCGCGCCGAGCTCGTTCTCCTGCCACCGAAGCTCCCGAACGCTCGCAACGAACCAGTCCGACACGGGTCTGATCCTAACCGACGCCTCTACGGTTCCTCGACGCTGCCGGAGCCGGATCGGCGGTGGCCAGAGTCTTGACCAACCATCTGGAGCAACTGCCCGCGCTCACCGAGCTACGCGGACCGTCTACAGCGCGTGACCCGTGAGCAGCTCCGTCACGTTCTCCCGACCTCCTCCGACGACGCGTCCACTGCGAAGAACTCGGCCGCCCGTCGATTCAGCTCCTCGCGCGACAGGTCCTCGGTGTGTTGGCTCAGCATCCACTGCTGGCCGAACGGATCGCGGAGCCGGCCGCCGCGCTCTCCGTAGAACTGATCGGCAAGCGGATAGACGACCTCGGCTCCCGCAGCGACCGCGCGCGCCCAGGCGGCGTCGACGTCGTTCCAGTAGGTCGCCATGACCGCGCTCACGATCCCGCCCAACGCGTCCGGGGAGCGCGTGGGCGCGCTCGCGTCCCCCGCATCCTCGGAGATCATCACAACCGAACCACCGATCCGAATCTCAGCGTGGATCACCCTGCCCTCGGGGTCGGCAAAGAGCTCGCCGATCTCCTCGGCCCCGAACGCGACGCGGTAGAACTCGATTGCGGCGGCACCGTCCGCGACAAACAGCCGCGGCGTCACGGTGCCCAGGTGCTCCGGAATCGGCGCCGGGGACGCCGTGGCCTCATCCGTCATCGCGCACTCCTTTCACGAGACGCTCGAGTCCACCATTCTCGCAAGCTGGAGACCCTTCCCGGACAGAACTGCCGGCCACAGCGCTCGCCACGTGACGCCGCGTCGTGTCTTTCAACCTGATCCAGAGCGGCAAGGGCGGAGAACGTCGCACGACTTCTGGACGGCGTCCTTCGCTACGGCCGGCTCGCACCGGGAGCGGGCGCTTGCGCGGTCACCACCTGTCCGGTGCGCTTCCCGCTTTGCATGGCTTCGGGGCCACCCCACTCCTGGGCGACGATGAAAAGCGTTCGCCCGTCTTCGCCGCCGAGCGCGCAGGCGAAGCAGCCGCGGTCGAGCTCGATCGTTTGCAGCAACTCCCCGCCTTCGCGGACGCGAACGCAGTGCTTGTTGCCAACATCGGCGTACCAGGCGGCGCCGTCGGCGTCGAGACAGATCCCGTCGGGATGGTCGCCGGTGGTATCGGCCCAGGTTCGCCGGTTCGCGAGGCTGCCGTCCGGCGCGATGTCGAACGCCGTCAGCTTGCCGGCGTAGGACTCGGCGACGATCAGGGTCGAGTTGTCGGCAGTCACGGCCATCCCGTTCGGGAAGGCGATGCCGTCTGCCGACCTGCCGAGCCGAACCGTCTGGCGTGAGCACTGCAATCGTCCCGGGGGCGAACTCGCCGCCGGGAAAGTCGAAGCCAACGTTGTTCAAGTAGGCATTGCCGCGGCCGTCGACGACGATCTCGTTCCAGGGAAGGCCCTGCTCGACCAGGCCGCTCAGGTCGGCGTGCGCTGTCAGCGAACCGTCCGGCTCGTGGCGCAGAAGACGCCCGTCGCGCGCCGAGACGATCAGCAGCCGCCCATCCGGCAGCCAGTCGAAGCACATCGGAAACGACGGGAACTCGACCCGGACCATGACTTCGCTGTTGCCGTCGAGATCGACGGCGATGATCTCCTGCGCACCCCAGTCGGCAAACCACAGACGGCCGTCGTGCCAGCGCGGCGACTCGCCGAAGGCGATGCCGGTCATCAACCGTTTCGGTCCCGTTGACTCGCTCGCCGCCGTCGCAACCTCCTCCAGACCGAGTCAGGTCGATGCCCCTTGCCTTCTCTTTCTCCCCAGCCGAGACCGCCCAAAACAGCGACGATCATCCGACGCGCTCCACGTCGGCCCGCGGCAATGTCGCTCAGCCGACGCCTTCGGGTGCGGGATCGGGGTCTGCCTCGACGCGCTCGAGGACGAAGATCTCGGCCGAGACGTCGGGGTCGAGGCTGACCTCGGAGAGGAACGCTCTGACCTTGCGGCCTGTTGCGTCCTCGACGACCGCGATGAATCGTTCCTTCATCGCGCGCTGGAAGGCGCGGCGTGCTTCGTGAACGGCCGCTGTCTCGCCCGCCTCGACGAGGGTGCGCTCGAGTGGCGTGTAGAGGTCTTCGAGGAACGTGACGACGTGGTCGTGGCCGAAGACGGTTCGGACGCTGGTCGGCCCGCGGCCGAAGTGGTCGCGGTGAAGCTTGCTGAGCCCGTTCGAGATCGCGGTGCTTGCGCTCCCGCGGCGTTGCGCTGCGTCTGGCATGTTGCGTGCTCCCGGTTCTCCGCTCCTCGAAGAGGCGGGCCCGTGAGGAACGAGGAGCGATGCCGTGCAAACCTCGCAGGCGAGCCGTGCGGTAGATCTCGGTGGGAGTCAATCTCGGCCTGACGGACCGACGCTATGCCGCATCGTACTCCGACCCGCCCCGACGAGCTCACGCCGAACGCGAACCGGGTGCGCACCCTGCACGGCTACCGGCCTGCCGAGCGATCGATCACAACCCCTCGCCGGGAGCTATTCTCCGGTCAAGGGCGCCCTCGTCCGGCAAAACGGTGAAGGCGCTTCCTCTCACTCAGCCTGGGTGCGTGACCGGTTCCAGGACGGTAGAGCCGGTGTCCGACTCCTTGACTTCCTGTCACTTCGGACCGAGGGGGCGTGATGGGTGTCAACCCCGGAGGACCAACCGGATTCGACACGACGGCCGAGCGTCTCGGGGACGGCACGATCGTGTTGTCGGTCGACGGCGAGCTCGACCTCGACACCGCGTCCAGGTTCAAGGCGAAGCTCGAGCTCGCGGTCGGCCAGGGCCCATCGCCGGTGATCGTCGACCTGACCGGGTGCGACTTCGTTGATTCCACCGGCTTGAGAGTTCTCGTCCAGGCCGGCGATCCTCCCGACCGCTCCGGCCCGCTGACCCTGATCGTGCCGCACGCGAACATCCTGAAGGCGCTCGAGATCGCCCGCCTCGAAGACAAATTCGTGATCCGCCCGACCCTCGCGGCCGCGCTGGAGCGAGGGTAGTGATGGGTGCCGTGAAGAACAAGAAGCTGAAGCGCGCGAAGATGGCGGAACGGCGGGCGTTACGAAGGCAGTCGAGCAAGCAAGCGACCCCAGGCACAGGAACACAGGAAAAGGCCGTTCGGCTCGGGCCAGGGTCGCGCTCGACTCCGCCGTGACGAAACGACGAGCCCCGGACGCGTAGCCGCGCTCGGGCCGGAGGCCCACCTGAGCTTCGTGAACTGCGTACCTGCCGTCCTCGTCGCCCGGTCGAAGGTGGATCGTCGCGCCGGCGACGCCGAGCATCGGGGCAGGCGCCGAGCGAGTGCGGAACGACGAAAGAACGGAGGCGCGAGCATCAGGCCGAGATGCGGATCATGTGCTGCTCGAGCGGCTTCGCCGGCAGGCCGACACGTCTCTTGTAGGCTGGAGGAGCATGGCCGCAGGCCTCGACAACCACCATCGCAAGACCCTCGAGAAGCTCTTCGAGCATCCACCGAGCGGAAATGTGGAGTGGCGCGAGCTGGAATCGCTCCTCGGCGCGGTCGGGACCGTGACGAGGGAGCACAACGGGAAGCTCCGGGTCAGCGTCGGCCCGGAGACCGAGGTCTTCCACGCGCCGCACGAGAAGGACGTGGACGTTCAGACGATCGTCGACGTGAGGCGCATGCTCGAGAACGCGGGCTATGCCCCGGACAGCCTCCCGCTGCTCGAGGTCGAGGGGCTCGGCGAGGGCCCCCCGCGCGACCAGGGCGACGGGCGCTGGGGCGAGCCCTGACCCGAGCCCAGCGGGCCTCCCGGCCGTTCCAAATTCATTCATCTGACGAGGCCGTGAGCCTCCGCTGCCGCGACGTCGGCAATTCGGCGCGGTCGATCGGCTGATCCTCCGATTCGCGTCGGTCCTCGTCCTGCACCCGGACCGGCTAGGAGATACGGCGTGCGAGCTGCGTGCGGGACTTGACGTCGAGCTTGCGGTACACCTTGCGCAGGTGGTACTCGACCGTGCTCGGGCTGATGAACAGCTGAGCGGCTATCTCTCGGTTGGTGTGTCCTTGCGCGGCAAGGCGCGAGATCTGCGTTTCCTGCGGCGTGAGCTCGCCGAGCGTCTCCACGGCCCGTTTGCGAGCGCGCTCGCCTGTCGCCTCGAGCTCGCGTTCGGCGCGGCGCGCGAAGGCCTCGGCGCCCATGCCGGTGAACGACTCGAGCGCGGTGCGCAACTGCGTGCGGGCGTCGAGGCGGCGGCGTTCGCGCCGCAGCCACTCACCGTAAAGAAGGTGAGTCCTGGCGAGCTCGAGTCGCACACGGGTGCCGGAGAGTTGCTCGATCGACTGGCGGTACAGACTGTCGGCGACCTCGCCCTCGCTCGCGAGCGCGCGCACACGCGCTTCGATTCCGCTCGCCCACCCGGAGCTGATCACACGGGTCCGCTCCGAGAGCCACTTCAGGGCGGACTCGAGCAGCGCTCTGTCGGCGGTCCTGGACGCCGCCTCGGCCAGCTCGGGCACCAGCAACGATCCGTAGCCGATCGGATCGGGCCGCCACGCCTCCCGGGCGGCATCGCGCGCGGCGTCATGTCGGCCGAGGCCGTTGTACAGCACCGATCTCGCGTAGTTGTTGGACGTCCATCCCCGTGACGCCGCCTCGGCGGCGGTGGCCTCGATCAGCTCAGACGCTTGCGCCTCGTGGCCGTGCCAGGCGGCGAGAATCATCGGAGCGTTCACGAGCGCGGGAGTGCCGGTCGCCTCGGCGATCGAGCGCGCTTCGTCGATCATCAGCGCGGCCGCGGACAACTCACCGGCGAGCATGTGGCTCCTTGCCAGGAAGCTGAGCGCGAACTCCAGGTACGCGGGTGCTCCCGTGTCGCGAGCGGCCTGCACCTGGCGAGCGGCGAGGAGGTGCAAGGCCTCGTCGTCCCACAGCTCGAGCGCGACGATGTTGCTGTTTCTACCGCTGGAGAGCGAGAGCCGCCGACCGACATCCTCGCCGGAGAAGTCCATCGCGAGCAGAAGCTCGAGAGCCCGAGCGAGTGTCGGCGCCGCGGCCGCGTATCCGTCGGTCAAGCGGATCGCGAACGCGTCGAGCAGCACATCGACCGTCCGGGGCGGAACGGTCCCGGGCGGGGCCGCCCGTGCGGCGGCCGCGGCCGCGCGCGCGCCGCCGACGACTTCGACGTCGCTGGCCATGGCGCCCCCGAGCGCCTCGAGATACGTCTCCCGGGCCAGCTCGGGATCGAGCGGCTCGAGACGGCTCGCAGCGCTCAGAAACAGGCGGCCGGCATCGCCGCCGCGCCGCTGCTCCAACGCGATCTGGGCTCGCAAGAGATCGACCCGAGCGCGCCCGAGCTCGTCGAGCACACCGGCCTCGAGGGCTTCCAGCAGCCCGAGCGCAGCCTCCAGATCGCCGGCATCGCGCTTCGCTGCGGCAGCCGCGAGCCGGCGCTGCGCGCGGTGCGTGGAGTCGGGCGTCAGCACGGCGGCACGCTCGAGGAAGGCAGCGACAGCCGCCAGTCCGCCGCGCGCCTGGGCCCGGCCAGCGGAACGCTCGAGCTCCGCGGCAACCTCCTCGTCGGGCATCGAGGCCGCCTGCGCACGGTGCCACGCGCGGCGATCAGGGTCGAGCCGCCGATCGGTTGCGCCCGCCAGCGCGCGATGAGCCTCTCGCCGCTCGTTCGGCTCGGCCGCCCCGTACACCGCCGAGCGCACGAGCGGATGGCGGAACACCACCGCACCATCCAGCGTCAGCAGACCTTCCGACTCCACGGCGCGCACGGCCGTCGCCGGGATCCGAAGCTGGCGCGCGGCACGCCACAGAAGCGCAGAGTCGCCGACCGGTTCTGCCGCCGCCAGGACCAGCAACCGCCTCGCGTCGGGCGGGAGCCGCGCCAGCCGCCGCGTGAAGCTCTGCTCGATCCCGGTGGACAGAGGCAGCGCCGCAGGCAGCCCGAAGCCACCGGCGAGCTGGGCGGGGGTCAACCCGCGCGGGAGCTCGAGGAGCGCGAGCGGATTCCCGCCGGTCTCGGCAATGATCCGCTCGAGAACGGACTCGTCCAGCCGCGCCGCCAGGGCTGACTCGAGCAAAGCCCGGGCATCCCGACGGCCCAATGGTTCCACCCGGAGCTGCGGGAGGCGGGCAAATCCACTCCCCACCTCACGCGTGGCGAACACCAGTGCGATCCTCTCCGCCAGCAGCCGGCGAGCCACGAACGCGAGCGCTCTGGCCGATGCGTCGTCGAGCCACTGCGCGTCGTCGACCACACACAGGAGCGGCTGCCGCTCGGCGGCTTCGGAGAGGAGGCCGAGCACTGCAAGCCCGACAAGGAACGGGCTCGGAGGCTGTCCTGCGCTGAGCCCGAAGGCGACACTGAGCGCGTCCCGCTGGGGATCGGGGACACGCTCGCTGAGCTCGAGTGTCGGCGAACAGAGCTGCTGCAGGGCCGCGTAGTCGAGCTCTTTCTCTCCCTCGATACCGACCGCCCGACTGACCCGAAAATCCTCTCCCGCCTCGAGCGCATACTCGAGCAAAGCTGTCTTGCCGACTCCGGGGTCCCCGTAGACGACGAGGACGCCGCCGTGAGCGTCGCGCGCGCTGTCGAGCACTCGCTCGAGTACTGCACGCTCCCGTCGTCTTCCGAGCAACCGGCCCGCCTGGACAACCATCCCGGCAGCATGCCACCAGGGTCACAGACTACGGATTCCGGGGATTCGATCGAGGCGCCGCTGCGGCCACGATCCAGGGATGAGTAAGACAACCACCTCGGACCAGCGCGTCGCCAACGGGAGGGCCAAGACGATGAGCACAACTGACATATCCACCCTGCCGGACTACGCACCGGTCCCGCGCTCGGCGCTGGGCCCTGCGCTCAACGAGCAGGGCTACTACGTCGGCCGGGTCGAGCGGAACCTCTACTGGATCACCGACGGCACCTACCAGTCGGCGTTCCTGACCACCTCGGACGGCGTCGTGCTCCTCGACGCGCCGCCCACGATCGGAAACAACATCCAGCGCGCCGTCGACGAGATCGCTTCGGCAAACGGGGTCAGCAACAAGGTGACCCACCTGATCTACTCGCACCACCACGCCGACCACGGGGGCGCATCGTTCCTCTTCGACAAGGACGTCACCCGCATCGGCCACGAGGAGACGCGCCGGCTGCTGCTGCGCGACGACGATCCGGCCAGGCCCCCGAACGAGGAGACATTCCAGGACCACCGCACCCTCGAGATCGGCGGCGAGCGCATCGATCTCGACTGGCACGGCGCCAACCATTCGCCCGACAACATCATCATCCACCTGCCCGATCACGACACGCTGATGCTGATCGACATCGTCAATCCGGGCTGGGCGCCGGTCTACATGTCCAATCTGACCGAGGACATCCCCGGCTACATCGAAGCGCCGGCCAATGCGCTCGCGTACCCGTGGAAGCACTTCATCGGCGGCCATCTCGGCCGGCTCGGCACCCGCGACGACGTCAAGTTGCACCAGGAGTACATGGCCGACATCTCCGCGAGCGTCCGGACCGCGATCGACACGATCGACCCCACGCCCTTCTACCAGCACTACGCCGAGAACACGTGGGCCGCGGTGAGAGCCCAGCTCGATGCGACCGTCGCCGCCGCGGCCGCGCCGGTGGTCGAGAAGTACACCGGTGTGCTCGGGGCCGCCGACGTGTTCACCGAGAGCACGACGTTCTGGGTCATGGAGTCGATCCGGCTCGACCTCGGCTACGGCTCACAGGTACATCCCTGATGGCGGGCCTCCGCGTACGGGATCCGGTCGGCGATCAGCTGCTGAGGCCGCAGAACGCTGCGCTGCTCGTGATCGAGGGCCTCGCCGGTGCTGCGGCGGGGTCTGTCGGCCGATCGCAGGTCGACCTCTGGGCGTACCCTTGTGGAGGCTCATGAGCGTCGATGCCCAACCCCGCAAGCGGGCCGCTGTCGCGGATCGCAAGGCTCGGGAGTTCCTTCGGAACGCGGATCCGGTGCTCGCGCGCCTGATCGACGCGCGGCCCGGTTTCCGTCCCCGGGCCTGGCTGGACGAGCTTCCTCCGCTCGACGGGTTCGGGACGCTGATCTTCCAGGTGGCTGGGCAACAGCTCTCCGTCGCCGCGACCCGGACGATCGTGTCGCGACTCGAGGACCGCTTCGGAGGGCATCTGCCGTCGCCTGCCGAGTTGCTCGCCGCAGATCCGGAGGTGCTTCGCGCAAGCGGGCTCTCGTATCGCAAGGGCGCGACGCTGCGGGCGCTCGCGGAGCGGTTCGTCGACGGTCGCCTGAGCGACGAGGCCTTCTCCCGGATGACGGACGACGAGGTCGAGGCGGCGCTGACCGAGGTCTCGGGCATCGGGCCCTGGACGGCGCGCGGCTTCCTGCTGGTTGCCCTCAACCGGCCGGACGTCTTCCTCACGGGCGACCTCGCGCTTCGGCGCGCAATTCAACGGGCCTACGGGCTCGACCACGTTCCGAGCGACGAGGAGATCGCCGCAGTGGCGGAACGCTGGCGGCCGTATCGGAGCCTGGCGGTGAGCTACCTGTTCGCGTCCGAATACGAAGAAGGAAGCTGATGAGCACAGAGGGCGGCAACCCCATCGGCATCATCGGCGCCGGCCGGCTCGGGCAGGCGATGGCCCGCACAGCGCTGCGCGCCGGCCGCTCCGTCGATCATCGCCAACAGCCGCGGCCCCGAATCGCTGAGCTCGGTGGTCTCGACGCTCGGCGACGGAGTGTCGGCCGCGACGGTGGACGAGGCAGCGGCGGCGGGCGTCGTCGTCATTGCCGTGCCCTGGGACCGCGTTCCCGACGCCGTCAGGGGCCTTACGTGGAACGGTCGGATCGTGATCGACGCGACGAACAACTTCGACCGCAGCGGCCTCGACGGGAGGACTTCGAGCGAGCACGTCGCCGAGCTCGTGGCCGGCGCGCGGGTCGTGAAGGCTGCGAACACGCTCAGGGCCGACGTGCTCGGGTCGGATCCCCACGAGGCCGGCGGGGAGCGAGTGATCTTTCTCTCCGGCGACGACGAGGATGCGAAGTCGGAGGTGACCGCGCTCTTCGAGGCCGCGGGCTTCTTCGCCATCGACCTGGGCGCCCTGGCCGCGGGCGGCGCGGCGCAACAGGTCGGCGGCCCGCTCGCCGGCGTCGACCTGATCCGGCTTCCGATGGACGACTAGCGATGGACGCCAACAGCGAGCTCACGCTGCTCGAGGCCGCCGACCGCCTGGCGATTCGCGAGCTGTTCGCGCCTACGCCCATTGCGCCGATCGGCGCGACGCCGAGGGGCACCCATTTCAACGGGCAAAGCACGGTCACGATCGACGGCGACCGCGCCACGGGCGAGAGCTACACGATGCCCACCACCTCTTCACAGAAGACGGCACGCCGCATGATCATGATCGCCTCGCTCCGATACCTTGACATGTTCGCCAAGATTGAGGGTAGTTGGTACTTCGCCGAGCGGAAGCTCCTGCTCGACTGGAGCGAGACGCGACCGTCGACTCCGGAGGCCTGAGCCGGACGGCGCGATCTGTCGCCCTCGGCGCTAACCGCCGTCACGGAGGGACGAAACGTGTCAACACCCGCGAGCCCACTGCTCTCCCAGGCGCAACTCGCTGCTCTCGCCGAGATCGGCGAGGAGCGCTCGGCGCCCGCCGGTGAGCTGCTGTACCGGGTCGGCGATCGCACCTACCCGTTCATGGCAATCCTCGAAGGCGAGGTCGCGATCATCGACGCGGCCGGGAACGAGCTCGTCAGGCACGGCCCGTCAGGCTTCCTCGGCGAGCTGAACCTGCTGTCGGGGCAGACGGTGTTCGTGACCGCGCTCGTGATCGAGCCGCTTCGCTACATCGCCGTCGGGCGCAGCGCGCTGCGCTCGCTCCTGAACGAAGACGGCCCGCTCAGCGACCTCCTCCTCTCGACGTTCATCTCCCGGCGGGAGGCGTTGCAGACCGTGCAGGGGATCGGCCTGGAGATCGTCGGCCCGCACGCTTCGGAGACGACGATGCGGTTGCTCGAGTTCGCGCGTGCGAACCGGCTCCCGTACACGTGGGAGGATGCCGACCCGCCCGGCGGTGGCGTGTTACCACTCGTAAGGCTGCCGGGCGGAGGTGAACTGCTCGGTCCGACTGCCGGCGAGGTGCTCCGTGCTCTCGGGATCGGGCTCGAGCTGGCGCCTCGCGAGGAGGTCGACCTGCTGATCGTCGGCGCCGGTCCGGCTGGTCTCGCGGCCGCCGTGTACGGCGCCTCCGAAGGGCTCGACACCCTCGTCATCGAGAGCACCGCGCTCGGCGGCCAGGCCGGGTCGTCTCGCCGGATCGAGAACTACCTCGGCTTCCCCGCCGGGATCAGCGGCACGGAGCTCACGAGCCGCGCGGTCACCCAGGCGCGCAAGTTCAACGCGCGCACCGCGACCCCGTATCGCGCCCTCTCCCTCGAGCCGGGGAACGGTCGGCATCTCGTCCGGCTCGAGGACGACCGGGAGATCGCCGCACGTGCCGTGCTGCTCGCGACCGGTGCTCAGTACAGACGGCTTCCGGTCGACCGCCTGGCCGAGTTCGAGGGACTGACCGTGTTCTACGCCGCCGGCGCGCCCGAGGCGCAGCTTTGCGCCGGGTCACGTGTCGCGGTCGTCGGCGGCGGCAACTCGGCCGGCCAGGCCGCGGTCTGGCTCGCCCGTGGGGGCGGGCTCGTCACCCTCCTCCATCGCCGCGCCGATCTCCGCGAGACGATGTCGGACTATCTGATCCACGAGCTCGAGCGGTACGGCGTCGCCGTTCGCGACCGGAGCGAGATCGCCGCGCTCCACGGCGAGGACGGGCGCCTCGCGGCCGTCACGCTCGCGAGCGGTGAACGCCTTCCCTTCTCGTTCGTGTTCCTTTTCCTCGGCGCGCTTCCGTGCACGGAGTGGCTGGACGACACCGTGGGCCGCGACCACGACGGCTTCATTCTCACCGGCGCGGCGGCGAGCATGGACACCCTGCTCGAGACCGATGTCCCCGGCGTCTTTGCGGCCGGTGATGTCCGCTCGGGGTCGACCAAGAGGTGCGCCACCGCCGTCGGCGAAGGGGCGATGGCGGTCCAGTTCGTTCACGCGCACCTCGCCCGCATCGCCGCCGGGCAAGGAGTGCGGTGAGCGAGGTCGTCTGTAGCCATCTCGACGAGATTGCCGTCGGCGAGCTGCCGGCCTCGGTCGACGGCTGCGAGGATTGCCTACGGACGGGCGGCAAGTGGCTCCACCTCCGGATCTGCCTGACCTGCGGCCATGTCGCCTGCTGCGACGACTCACCCAACCGGCACGCGACGGCGCACGCGCGCGCCACCTCGCACCCGATCATCCGCTCGCTCGAGGACGGCGAGGACTGGAGCTGGTGCTATGTCGACGACGTGGCGTTCGTCGTCGACGGAATCCGCGGCCAGACCCGTATCCCGCCGTCGCCGCTCCTGCAGTAACGGCAACAGCGGGGCGAGCCGAACATGTGAGCCTACGAGCGTCCGCAACGAGGCTCCAGGCTTCCGTACCCCACGAGCTATTTCCAGGTCGTGTCGATGACCCCACCGAGAGGAGCGAGCACGTGACAGTCCAAGACGTCATGAAGACCCATCCACAGCCGACCAGCGTGGATCACGACGCGCTCCTGCGCTGTATCGAGGAGTGCCTCGAGTGTGCCGCCAGCTGCACGAGTTGTGCCGACGCCGATCTCGCCGAGGACGACGTGCACGAGATGGTGCGCTGCATTCGCCTCTGCCTCGACTGCGCCGATGCCTGCGCCGCTACCGCCCGGATCGCGATCCGGCAGACCGCGCCGGACCTCCGCGTCCTCCGGGCGATGGTCGAGGCCTGCGCGGCGGCCTGCCTGGCCTGTGGCGATGAGTGCGCGCGGCACGCGGCCCATCACGACCACTGCCGCCTCTGCGCCGAGGTCTGCCGCCGCTGCGAGCAGGCCTGCCAGGAACTGGTCGCGGCGATCGGTTGACGAGAGCGCGCTCTTCCGTCACGGGCATTCAACGGCCAGGGGAATCACCTGAGCTGGTTCTGCGACGGCGTACCTCGGTGAGAACGCAGCCCGGAACGCCGGCGCTAGGAGAGCGGCTGCAGCCGGTCGGCCTGGACGCCGGCCAGCTTCCGGCGCAGGCGCACGTACTGCGCGTTCTGGGCCGGCGTTCGCGGGTAGCCATGGCGCGCGAGGTTCGTGGTCTCCAGGGGATCGGCCTTCAGGTCGTACAGTTCCCACTCGGGCGCCTCGGTTCCGGCCGGGTCGTAGTACTCGGCGAGCTTCCAGCGCGACTCGCGGATGCTCACGAGGTGCTGAGGCGGCGGCACGTAGGGCCCCTTGGACTGCCCCGCCTGGTAGTCGTCGTAGGTGAAGACGACGTGGTCCTGCACCGGCCCGGCCCCGTCGTCGAGCACGATCGGCGAGTAGTCCTTCCCCTCCCAGGCCGAGCGTGCGGTCTGCGGCGCGGCGAAGAGCCCCGCCAGCGTGGGCAGGAAGTCCACGTGCGAGACGAGCGCAGGCGAGCGGCGCGGCTTGGCGAACAGGCCCGGGTTCGAGTAGACGAGGGGCACGCGGATCGACTCCTCGTAGAAATTGAAGTTCTTCTGCCGCAACCCACCGTGCGCTAGCCCCATCTCGCCGTGGTCGGCCGTGCGGATGATCAGCGTGTCGTCGTAGAGCGTCGAGCCGGACGTGGTGGTCACCGAGTTGAGGGCTGCCAGGACGTTGACGAGGTAGTTGTCCGAGGCCTTCATCAGGTTGCCGTAGAAGTTGAGGTAGTCGAGCTTCTGCTCGGGCGTGCGCAGCTTGCCGCTCAGGTTGAAGATCTTCAGGAAGGCCGCCTGCGCCCTCGGCTTGTGCCGGAGATCCTCCGCCACGGTCGCCGGGAGGCCGATTCCGCCCTCGAGCCATTCGTCGCTGTAGCCGGCGGCCGTGTAGTTGCGCGGATAGGCGAGCACGTCGTGCGGGTTCACCAGCGAGACGATCAGGAAGAACGGCTGCTGCGCCGCCGCCGTCGACTTGATGAACTCGAGCACGCCCTCGTCACCCGCCGCGACGTCGCCGACCGAGGTCATGTAGCGGCCGTCGTTGTTCGCGATCCCGCCGCCCATCTCCGGGAGGCTCTGGTCGGCGCCGGCGTCGTCCGGGTTCCAACGCGAGAAGCCGTACTGCGAGACGTCCGAGGGGCTCCACTCCGAGCCGACGGGCTTGCTGCAATGCCACTTGCCCTTGTAGACGACGTTGTAGCCGGCGGCCGACATCACGGTCGCGACGTTCGCCAGCGTGCTCGGCAGCGGCAGCGCCACCTGCGGATAGGCCGGCGGTTCCATGTTCTTCTCGAGCGTGTACTTCACCCCGTGCTGAGCCGGGAAGTAGCCGGACATCAGCGTCGAGCGCGCCGGCGAGCACATGCAGGCGTTCGTGAACGCGTTCTCGAACGTGAGCCCGTGCTGTTGGAGCTGCATCAGCCCCGGCAGGTTCTGCGCGGCCCACGCCGGCGGAAAATGCTGGATCGCCCGCTCCTGATCGGTGAGGAACATGACGACGTTCATCCCCGCCAGGCTGGTCGCCGACGTCTGACCGGCCGCGCGGCGGGCGGTGGCTGCGAGACCGCCGAGCCACAGGGATCCTGCGGCTACCGCGGATCGCTGGAGAAAGCGCCGACGCGTGATGCTCCATCTCGAGCCATCAGGCGTAGGTCCCTGCATCTGCACCGTGACCCACCCTACTCTGATCCCACCCCATTTGTGCAAATCGTCACAAAGCGAGCCGATTCGGTTCGCGACGGAGGCGCGCTAGGACCGGATCGCGAGACCGTTCGAGAAGTCGAAGAAGTGGAGGCTCTCGGTGGCTAGGTTGACCTCGATCAGGTCGTCGATCTTCACTCTCGAGCGGGCGTCGAATCGACACACGATCGGCGTACGGTTCTTCTCGGCGTCGGCCAGGAGCTCATCGACCGACGCGGCGTCGATGTCGGCGGCCACCTCGATCACCTCGTCGGCGAGGACCGGTTCCGCCTCCACCTCGAGGTAGGCGAGGAGGTCCGGGCCCAGCAGCTCCGTCGCGACCACGCGACCGCGGAGGCGCCAGTCGGTGGCGGATGCGCCGTCGACCGCCGAGTCCTGCACGTTTTCGGGCCGGATGCCGATCCCGATCTTGGAGCCGACGTGCGCCGCGAGCTTGCCGTTCGCCGCTGCAACCTCCCGCGGGAGGATGAGACGCTGCTCGCCGATCAGGAAGGCAAGCTGGTCGCCCTCACGCACGAGTGTCGCCTGGAGGAGGTTCATCGGCGGGCTGCCGATGAACGTGGCGACGAAGAGATTCGCGGGCTGCTCGTAGATTGCCTGCGGGACAGCCACCTGCTGCACCTCGCCTTTGCGCATCACCACAACGCGGTCGCCCATGGTCATCGCCTCGACCTGGTCATGGGTGACGTAGATCGTCGTGGCCGAGATCTCGCGCTGGATCCTTGCGATCTCCGCCCTCATCTGGACGCGTAGCTTCGCGTCGAGGTTGGAGAGCGGCTCGTCCATGAGCAGGACCTTGGGGTTGCGGACGATCGCGCGCCCCATCGCAACCCGCTGGCGCTGTCCGCCGGAGAGCACGCGCGGCTTGCGGTCGAGAAGATCGCTGAGCCGAAGCACCCGTGCGATCTCCTCGACCCGCGCCCGCCGCTCGTCGCCCGGCGTCTTGCGCATCCTGAGCCCGAAACCGATGTTGTCGGCAACGCTCATGTGCGGGTACAGCGCGTAGTTCTGGAACACCATCGCGATGTTCCGCTTCTGCGGCAGCACGTCGTTGATGATCTCCTCGCCGATGCAGATCGTCCCCTCGCTGATGTCCTCGAGCCCGGCGACCATGCGCAGCGCGGTCGTCTTCCCGCATCCGGACGGGCCCGACCAGGACCACGAACTCCCCGTCGGCCACCTCGAGGTCGAGGTTCTGCACGGCGCGGGTGCCGTCGGGATAGACCTTGCCGACACCGGCAAAGCTCACCCCCGCCATCGCACCTGCTCACTCGCGGCCGCCGGGGCCGGAAGGCGCGGCACCGCGATGTGCTCCACGAGCAGCGACTCGATGTGCTCGAGGTTGCGTGACCCGAGTGCGGCGTGGAGGCGCCGATGTTCGTCGACGACCGCGGAGAGATCTCGGTTCGTGTCGTAACGGTAGAAGTAGACGCGGATTCGCGGTGCGATACTGCGCCAGATCTGCGTCGTGTGCGGCAGGTCCGAGAGCTCGAGGACGAAATCGTGGAACCGGACGTCGGCCTCGACCACGGCCCGTAGGTCGCCGACGGCGGCCGCCAGCTCCATGGCGTCGACGATCCGTGCGAGCGTCTCGAGCTCCCGCCGGCCCAGCTTGGGGAGAGCGCGGGCGAACGCGTAGCGTTCAAGCGTCAGCCGGATCGGGATCATCACGCCGTGGACCTCCTCCTCCGAGACGCCGAGCACGAAGGCGCCTCGGTAGGGCACGTGGGTCACGAGGCCCTCGTGCACGAGCTCGCGAAGCGCCTCCCGCACCGGGGCCCGACTCGTACCGAGCTCCGCGGCAATGTGCTTCTCGACCAGACGGTCACCCGGTTCGACCCGGCCGACGCCGATCGCCTCCCGAAGCACTTCGGCGACGTGCTCAGTCCGGTGGGCGCGACGGCCGGCCGCAAGCTCCGGCCGGCTGTTGTCCGGGCTGAGTCGCGGCGGAGAGTTCGCGGGGGCGGCCACAGGAATGGTCAACAATCCGGATAACGGTTGACAATCGACCGGGAGGAGTCCTACTCTAGCTCGTCCAGTCGCGCAGACCAAGCTCGCAGGAGGCTCGAGAGATGGTCAGAGCAGCACGATTCGAGCGGCAGAGGCCGCATCTCGCTCCGGCGAAGTGCAACGTTCGCGCAACCGCAGCACGGTGTGCGAGCAAAGGAGGATGCTCAACATGAACGAGAAGGACCACCTCCGAGGGGCCACCCCACCCCAGGGTTCGAGCGATTCGCTCGAGAGGCTCCTCGAACGTAAGCTCGACCGTGCCGGAGCGCTCCGCGGCATCGGCGGCGTCGTTGCCGCCGGGGCCTTCGGAGGGCTGACGGCGGCTCCGGCCTTTGCCCGGCGAAGCGGATCGACCACGAAGATCACGATGTGGGCGAACCATCCGGAGTGGAAGGCCGTCCTCGACAAGCTGATCAGCGACTTCCAGTCCACCCACCCCTCGATTCAGGTCGAGATCGACTACAAACCGAACGCGGCGTACGGCGGGCTCCTGAGCACCGCTCTTGCCGGAGGCGCGGCTCCCGACGTGATCGGCTGGATCGAGGGAACGTCGATCCGGACCGCGGCCAAGGACAAGCAGATCGTGCCGCTCGACTCGAAGGTCCATGCGTCGACACTTGTGCCAGCGGCCGCACCGGAGGTCGTCTTCGACGGCCACGTCTGGGGCGTCCCGCTCGCCGCCTACACGGTCGGGATCTTCTACCAGCGCCCGATCTTCACGAAGTACGGGCTCAAGGTGCCGACCAACTGGACCGAGCTGACCGCCGTTTCCGACAAGCTCCTCCAGAATGGGGTCACGCCGTGGTCGATGCCCGCCAAGGACGGCATCATCCCATTCTTCTTCTACACGATGGCCGCGTCTTCCATCCTCGGGACGCAGGGCTTCCTCGAGCTCCGGCAGGGCAAGCGAAAGCTGACCGACCCCGACCTCGTCAAGGCCGCCCAGTTGATGCTCGACTACGAGAAGTACTACAACAACGGCTACCAGGCGGTGGACTACGCCGAGGGGAAGGCGATCTTCGCCCAGGGGCAGACGGCGATGATCATCGGCGGCTCAGCCGACTACACCGGGTACAAGCAGGTGAACCCGAAGGTCGATGTCGCCGTGTTCGGATTCCCGGCACCGAACGGCAAGACCCACATCACCGTCACCGGAATGGAGCTCATGTACGCGGTCAACGCAAAGTCGTCGAACCAGGACGCAGCCGGGACGTTCGTCGCCTGGCTGGCGTCGAAGACGGCTCAGCAGCGCGTGGCCAACACGATCGCCCTGCCGGTCACCAAGGGGGTCGTGCCGGCCAACAACCCGATCGCCAAGGAGATGGTGCTGGCGAGCGCGCCCGGGCTCCCCGTTTGGATCGACCTGCCGGAACTGACGAACACGCTGAACGCTGTTGGCGCCGCCAGCGGCATCTTCACCGGGAACCTCACCGCCGCTCAGTTCGCG
Organism: uncultured Actinomycetota bacterium; assembly: GCA_963743675.1. Lineage (GTDB taxonomy): Bacteria > Actinomycetota > Thermoleophilia > Gaiellales > Gaiellaceae > PALSA-600. The sequence continues at coordinate 269,406 of CAVURE010000015.1, read as the reverse complement.
CAGAAGATACAGGCCAGCGTCACGCCGAACCCGAAGGCGTAGGAGTTGGCGGCGCCCGCCCGCAGCGCCGCACCGGCCGGGGCCCTCGGACGGCGAGTCGTGACCACGATCCGCCGTCCGAGGCCCCACATCTGGTTCATGCTGCCCGCCGTCGCCCTGTACGGCGTGTTCTTCATCCTGCCCACGGCCGGCTCGTTCTGGCTCGCGCTCTACAACTGGGACGGGATCGGCCCGCTCGGACGCTTCGCCGGCCTGCACAACTTCTGGCTCGTCCTGCACGACGCCGGATTCAGGTCTGCCGTGCTGCACAACGTCTGGATCTTCCTCGTTCTGTTCGTGCTGACCAACACGTTCTCGCTCGGCATCGCCGTCCTCCTCGACCGCAAGTCGGGCGTTCGGGGCGTCTACCGGGCGATCATCTTCCTGCCCTATGTGCTCTCGCCGCTGGTCACCGGCTTCATCTGGGAGATCATGCTGTCACCGAACATCGGCGCGGTGAACCCGATGCTCAAGGACATCGGGCTCGGCTCGCTGCAGCACGCGTGGCTGGCCGATCCGCGGTTCGCGCTCCCGGTGATGATCCTGGCACTCGCGTGGCAATGGAATGCCCTCGCAACCGTCATCTTCATGGCCGGGCTCCAGAACGTCCCGCCGGAGATGCGCGAGGCGGCGGTGACCGACGGCGCCGGCAGCGTGAGCGTGTTCCGGCACGTCACCCTGCCCTACCTCGCGCCGGCCTTCACGGTCGTCAACGTACTGCTCGCGATCTTCGCATTCCGCGCGTTCGACCTGCCGTATGTGATCGGCGGCCCGCTGGGCGCGCCGAACGGTGCAACGCTCGTGCTCGGGACGAAGATCTACGGGGACGCTTTCGGTCGCAACGGCTTCACCGTCCAGACGCAGATGAGTTACGCGATGGCCGAGGGCATCTTCCTCTTCACATTCCTGGGGGTCATCTCTGCGCTCATGCTCCTCTACCTCGCCCGCCGTGAGCGTCGCGTCTACGCGTAGTCGCCTCCTGGGCCGCCGGGCTCACGAGCGCGCCGCTTCCGCGTCATCGCACGTCGCGCTGATCGTCATCTGCGTCCTCGTCGTCGCGCCGTGCCTCTTTCTCGTGCTCGGGTCGTTCAAGTCGGTGTCCGAGTTCTTCTCGAACCCATTCGGCCTGCCGGAGCACTTCGGCGTCGCGAACTACCGGCAGGCCTGGAGCGAGGCGTCGGTCTCCACGACGCTCAGAAACAGCATCATCGTCACCGGCTGCTCGGTCGTGATCAGCACGGCCGTTGCGTGCCTCGCAAGCTATGCGATCGCGCGCCTGCCGTTTCGCGGCCACACGGTGTGGCGGCTGATCTTCGTCGGCGGCCTGATCGTGCCGGTACAGCTGATCATGATCCCTCTCTTCATCATCATGCGCGAGCTCGGGATCCTCAACTCGCTGACCTCGCTCGTGATCGTCTACACGACGTTCGCGATCCCGCTCGCAGTCCTCGTCCTCGTCGGCTTCTTCCAGGCGCTCCCGCGCGAGATCACCGAGGCCGCCATGATCGACGGGGCAAACCAGTTCCGGACGTTCATCCACGTCGTGCTCCCCCTCTCGCGCGCAGCCATCTTCACGGTCATCATCCTCAACGGCGTCTGGATCTGGAACGACTTCTTCGTCGCGCTCGTGCTGACGACGACACCGTCGGTCGCCACGCTGCCGCTCGGGATCCTCAACTTCTTCGGTGTCTACTCGACCGAGTGGGGTCTGATCTTCGCGAGCGTGGTGATCGCCGCCCTGCCGGTGGTCATCCTCTATCTCATGATGACGAAGCGCTTCATCGCGGGCTTGACCGCGGGGAGCGTCAAGGGGTGATCGTCACCTCGATCGAGACGATCGTCGTCGACGGAGGGATGCGCAACTGGGTGTTCGTGCTGGTGGACACCGACGAGGGCGTGCGCGGGATCGGCGAGGCGACACTCGAGGGGAAGTCGGAGACGATCGCCGCGGCGATCGGCGAGCTCAGCCGGATGGTCGTGGGCGAGGATCCGGGCCGGATCCAGCACCTCTGGCAGATCATGTACCGCCACTCGTTCTGGCGCGGAGGGCCGGTTCTGATGTCCGCGATCAGCGGCATCGAGCAAGCGCTCTGGGACATCGCCGGCAAGGCCGCCGGGCTGCCCGTCTACGCGCTCCTGGGCGGCGCCTGCCGCGACCGGATCCCCCTCTACGCAAACGGCCCGCGCGGGACCACGCCGGGGGAATACGCCGACTCGGCCCGCGCGATCGTCGCCGCCGGCTTCCGGGCGATGAAGGTCGTGCCCCTCGAGGCCACGCTTCCCGTCGACTCGTCGGCGACGATCCGTAGCTGCGCCGAGGTCGTGCGGGCCATTCGCGAGGCCGTCGGCCCGGACGTCTCGGTTGCCGTCGACGTCCACGGTCGCCTCTCACCGGCGATGTCGATCCGGCTGGCTCGAGAGATCGAGCCGTTCGACATCTGGTTTCTCGAGGAACCGGTGCTCCCCGAGAACGCCTCGGCAATGGCCGACGTCGCGCGCGCGACCTCGATACCCGTCGCGACGGGCGAGCGTCTCTTCACCAGGTGGGGGTTCCGCGAGATCGTCGAGCTGAGGGCCGCAGCGCTCCTGCAGCCCGATGTCTCCCACTGCGGCGGCATCCTCGAGGCACGCCTGATCGGCGCGCTTGGCGAGACCAGCTACGCGGGGCTCGCTCCGCACAACCCATTGAGCCCCGTGAACACCATCGCCTCGGCGCACGTCGGCATGGCCTCGCCGAACTTCGTCGCCCTCGAATGGGTCTTCGACAACCCCGACTGGACGCAGGAGCTCCTGACGGAGCCCCTGGCGATCCGCGACGGCTCGCTCGAGCTGCCGGTGGGGCCGGGGCTCGGGATCGAGCTCGACCTCGAGGCCTGCGCACGCCACCCGTATCGGCCCGTCGACCTCCCTGCGCTCTGGCAGGCGGACGGCGCCGTGGCCGACTGGTAGGCGTGGTGCCCGCCGCCGGCGCTCTGCCGGCGTCGGCTGGAGCCTACGGCGGAAGTGGAGGTCCGGGGGGCGCGCAGGCGGAGCAGCCCGCTCCCACCTCGAGCAAGCCCTTCGCCTTCGCCTTCGCGCCGGCGAACGACGTCCCGATGTGGTAGGGAATCTTGCCCCGGATGGAGAGATACACGATCCGGATCGTCTCCGTTCCCGGTTTGACGACGCTCGTGAACCCGAACTTGAGGCCGAGGCCGGGCGTGTCGGAGCCCACGCTGAAGGTGACCGGCTTGGATCCGAGGTTGCGCATCACGAACCGCCCCATCGAGCCGCGCGGCGGGTCCTTCGGGGTCACGACGACCGTCGAGCGCGTAAGCGTGACGTGGATCGTCACGTAGATCGAGGGGTTCGTCGTCTGCCTGCTGGAGCTTGCAAGCGGTACGAATGCCGCTCCCAAGAACATCGTGGCCAGACACAGGCCCACCCTCACCAAAACACCGTACCAGACGGTTCTAGACACCGCGGCCCGCGACCTGGTGCCATTTCAGGCTGAAGCTCGAGCCGTCCCGTGAGACGGGCCCCGGGGTGGCGCCCGCCGGTGATTTCGCCCGCCCCTTCTTCCCGCCGGGCCCCACCGCCGTCGCAGTCGTGCTGAGCCGGGGCACGAGGAGCTCGCCCGGCACGAGCTTCACGGGGATCACCTTCCAGCGAGGGTTCCGCAGGTTTCCCGACGATCCCCGGGCGACGGCCGAGATGTTCCTGATCCGAACCGTGCCGAAGTTCGCGAGCGAGGCCTGCGCGCAGGTGAGCTTGATGCACTCTGCAGGTGCCTCGGCGACCCAATCCGCCGTCGTCGTGTCCTGGGAGCTGAACGTGATCTTCTTGCTGAACGTCCAGTGTTGCGTGCGATCGCGGAGCTGAAGGAGCACGAGCGTCGGCGTGAGCACCTTCACGAGGCCCGTGAGGGTGTCGCCGGCGTAGACCTTCGACTCGATGTTCGGGAAGGTCTTGTACGAGAGGTACGGAACGAGCTCGAACCACGCATAGTAGAACGGCTTTCCGGTGGCGGTGCAGTTCGAGTCGGTGCCGACCTCCTCCTGGTTGCGGCTCGCGTAGCCACCCAGCCCCACCCAGACCGTCGAGTACGACTTGGCCTTCGGATGCCCGCACCTGGCGGCCGGAACGGTCCAGGTGCCCGAGACGGCCGTGAAGTACGGATGACCGTACGAGACGTCCTCCTTCGGTGCGGTCGCCACATAGCCCGCCCAGTTCGGGCTGACCACCATCTTCGGGCTGATACCCGTCGCCGACGCGCTACCCGTGCTCGCGCTCCCGGCCCCGCGAGAGTCCGCCGTCGAAGCCTGCCGTTCGCGGGCGCTCGCGAAGGCGACGATCAGCAGGGCGACAGGCACCGCTGCCAGCGGCAGCACCGCTTGGCGGGCAAAGGCTCTCACCGCCGAGCCGCAGAGCGGCGAGGCACGGCGAGCGGCAGTGCGCGTGACGATCTAGAGGCAGCCGTCTTGGTCATCGGAGCCACCCGCCGAGTTGTCCGCGTCGTTGTCGCCGATCGGCGATGCTTGCGCGATCGTCTGGCCGTTCGGGCAGACGGGCTTCTTGCCGCCGGCCGGGGTCGGCTTGGCCGTCGGCGCCTTGACCGCGACCCCGACACCGATGAGCCCCTTCATGCCGGCAGCCGCATGGCCGGGCACCGGGCAGAGATACTCGTAGGTCCCCTTCTTCGTGATCTTGACCGTGAGCGTCGCGGATTGGCCGGGTTGGAGCAGCTTCGTCCTCAGACCAACGCAGGAATTATGGGCAGTATTGGCAGCCTGAATCGTGCAGAGCTTGAAATCGTGAGGCGTGTGGCCTCCGTTCGTCACGTTGAACGTAATTGAGCCAACAGGAAGCGAGGAAAACTTCGACAGTTTGAAGGCAAGCTCGGAAGGCTTGCCGGCAACCACGCTGATAACCGTTGCTCTGGCTGCAGCATGAGACCTGGCCGCATGGGTCGTTTTCGTCTGTGCAAATGCCGCCCCGCTCGTTACGGCGAGTAGCCCAATACCCAGGCCGAGGAAGCAAATCCCGAAGACCAGACGGAAGCTTTTACGAGATGTCATCCGGCGATAGCTCCTTCCCTAGATGAACGGCCTTGGAGACGAATAAGCTGCCCATGAGCACCGGCGGACATCTCGCGTCGCGTGTCCAGTCCTCTGGAACCGGCGCTCTGACACTCGCCCGAGTATACCCGCCGAGTCCCGCGATCGAACCCTCAGGGTGGCACCTGGTCCTGAACCTCGACCCGTCTGCCCGGATGCGGCAAGGACGAGGGGACTATTACGCGGGCCCAACCCGGCACCACTTCCGTCGCAGGCACGAACTGCCGCCTCGACGGCTCCGCCCGGAGAGCGAGCGTCGATCCTGGACATGGGATTTGCGGCCGCAGAGATGGTGGCGGCCGCTTGTGCGGCCGCCACCATCCAGAGCCCTCTAGGTATGTGACTCGCTCCAGTTCTTGCTATTTCCCGAGCCTGAAGGTGTAGACGCTGTCACCGCGTACACGCTGATTCGGCTTTGCCGGGTTGGGCCTCGTCGGGTCGGTGTGATTCTCGCCTCCGACGACCTCCGAGACGTACTGAACACCGTTCACCGAGTAGGTGATCGGAGGCGCAGCCGCCGGAGCATCCATCAGAGGTGACTGCCACAACTGGTGCCCTGTCCTGGTGCTGACCGCCGCCAGGTAGCCACGGCCGTTCTGGGCAGTGCCTTCGCCCAGGTGGCCGACGAACGTCAGGCCGGAGGCGGTGTCGACCGAGCCGCTGAAGCACGGGGCCAGCCAGATCTGATGCCAGGCGTTCTTGCCCCCCGAGCTAGGCGACACGGTGGAGAGGTCGAGCGACGTGAAGTTGCCGAAGTCGTTCAGGTTGAGCGGATCGATCGACGCGTCGATCACCGCGCCGATGCCGAAGCCGATTCCGCCGGCCGGATCGACGACCTGCGACGCCGGAGGAATCTGCTCGAACGCGAAGGACCGATTCGTCGTGCCGCAGGTGATGAACCCGTGCGTCAACGGGCTGTACGAGCTCGACTGCCAGTCCATCGACTCGAACGGCGTGACGACGTACTGCTTCGTCGTGTACGGCTCGAAGTAGCACGAGACCTTGTAGGGCTTGCCGTCGGGAGCCTTCAGGCCTTCCCAGCGACCCGGGTCGGCGCAGATTCTGCCGCCCCCACCCTTCAGCGGCTCGTCGTAGCAATGGTTTGCGCCCTTGTAGCTCGTGGGATTCCCGCTGATGCACCCGGTCAGCGTGTTCGGGGTCTGCGGGATCGGCTGCACCGGCCAGTTGTAGGTCAACGGGGCCGAGCTCACCGGCACCTTCTGGATCTTGATCGGCTCGAGCGGCTTGCCGGTCTTGGCGTTCAGAACGTATGTCTGGCCGTCCTTCGTCACTGCCACTTCCGCTATCACCGGCTTACCGTTGACCTTCTCGCTGACCAGGATCGAGTGATCCGGAAGGTCGGAGTCCCATTCGTCATGGTGGGAGATCTGGTACCCCCAGGCGAATGCGCCGTCGTTGACGTTGAGGGCGACGATCGAGTCCGTCCAGAGGTTCTCGCCCGGGCCGCGACTGTTCCACGGGTTGGGGTTGCCGGTGCCGATGAGGACCAGGCCGTCCTTCGCGTCGATCACGGGGTTCTCCCAGATCGCGCCGCCGCCGTAGTTCCCACCGGTGCGGTCGGAGAGCGGCCACGTGTCGCCGCCGGGCTGACCGCGGGTCGGCACCTCGCTCCACGTCCAGATGATCTGGCCGGTCGTCGCGTTGAAGGCCGACATGATCGAGCTCACGCCGCCTCCGTCACCACCGCTCGTGCCGACGATCACCATGCCGTTGTAGTACGCGGGCGTCACCGAGAGGCTGACACCCTTCTTGTAGCTCCCGACCACCGTCGACCAGACGAGCTTGCCGTTCTTCTGGTCGTAGGCAACGAGGACGCCGTCGGAGAGGGCCTGGTAGACGAGGCCCTGGCCGAGCGAGACGCCGGGCGTCCGCCCGCCGGGGCCGGGCTTGTACCCGGGGAGCCACGTCGGCTTGACCTTCCAGATCGTTTTACCGGTGGCGGCGTTGAGCGCAAAGACCTCGCTGTGGACATCCTCCAGGTACATCACGCCCTTGTAGACGGTCGCGTTCTCCTCCTCGCCCGAGCACAGCTGGTTGCCGGACGGACAGTCGCCCATGTGGATATGCCAGGCCAGCTTGAGCTTGCCGACATTCCCCTGATTGATTTGCTTGAGGGTGGAATAGCGATTGTTCTGGAGATCGCCCTGCACCGAGAGCCAGTTCGCGCCCGCATGGGCGTTTAATTGCGATGCCGTGAATGCAGGCGCCAGCGGAATCGCGGTCGCGTGGGTCGCACGCGAGCGGGCCGCCGAGGATGCGCTTGTCCCGCCGACGATCAGCGTGAGGGCGAGAGCAGCTGGTACAAGGATCCCGCGATGCATAAGCCCCTCCTAGATGAATGATGCGTCTACTGATTTCATCGCTGTGCTTCGCCTGCATTCCGTTTCACGTTTCGCCTGCCTCGGGGTAGACCGGTCGCGGACAATCCGCTTGCGGTCGCCCGGCCGGCATGGCTCCCAGCCAAACTCGTCGACGGGACACCCGGGCTCCGGCAGATCGTCTGCATAGACGGCTGCCTCACCCGCGACGACGGCCAATCGCCGACCGCCTCTTGAAGGCAACCAAGCACCCTGCCACAGGCGCAGACCGGGACAACACGGCCTCAATACCCCCCGACGCTAGCGAACTAGTCTGATTTTCGAACGACTAGTCTGATTTTTCGAACGAGCAGTTTTCGAACGAGCAGTTCTCGAACGAACAGCGGTAGCAGCCAACGAGTATAGAGACTTCGTAGACAAATGTATAGGCGGCTCAATAAGGACGTCGCGGTCGCCACTTCGCGGATCCGCTGAGCGAGGCCGGGCTATCTCCCGGCGACTCCGCCGCCCTGTTTCAAACCGCCCCCATCGGCTGCCAAGGTCGGCGTAGAGACCGCGTGCCTCCTGGGGGCCCGGGGATGGAGTGCCGCGACCCGGTGGTATCGTCAGTCCATGGTGACCAGCAGCGACTGGTTGCGGGCAGGCACTCGAGCGAGGAACCTCATTCTGGCCGGCGTCGCGGCGATCGTCCTCGGGGTAGGGCAGGCGGGGCCGTCGACGGCCGAGACGGCGCACACGACTCCCGCGCCGCCCGGGGTATCCGCGCCGGTGATCAGCCCGAACTGGTCCGGCTACGTCGTCACCGGCCGCCCTGGGTCCAGGGTGTCGTACTCGAGCGCCACGGGGACGTGGAAGGAGCCGGCCGTGACCTGCGCCCACGGCGATCGGGGCGCCTTCTCGACGATCGCGGTTGGTCTCGGCGGCTACGGCGCCGACCGTCAGAGCGCCGAACAGGTCGGCGCCGACGCGAATTGCGGCGCCTCCGGCAACCCGGCCTACTACGCGTGGTTCGACCTCGCGCCGTATCCCTCGCACACCATCCCGCAAAAGGTCTCACCCGGCGACACGCTCACTGCGACGGTGAGCATCATCGGCACGACTCGTCCGCCGCTGGTCGAGGTGCAGGTCACGAACGTCACCCGAGGCTGGAGCTACACCCGCCGGATCTCGTGGGTCTCCGCCGGGCAATTCATCGTCGCGCCGGGCGAGCAGAACGCCGGCGGCCTGACCGCGCCTGCGTCGTCCTCGGCCGAGTGGCTCGTCGAGGCGCCGTCGACCTGCCAACGACTCGTGTGCGCCCAGGCGTCACTGGCGAACTTCAGCTCGGTGGCGATGACGAAGGTGTCGGCCGTCGCGGGCGGGACGACCGGAACGCTCGCCGACCCGGACTGGAAGGTGACCCGCCTCCGACTCGCTCCAGGCCCGGTGCGGATTCCCAGCTATCCCCGCTCGACTCCATTCGCACGGAACCCGGCCGAGCGCGGAACGGCCGCCTCACCGGCAGGTGCCACACCGGGCCTTCCCGGCGCCGCCGGGCGCGGCTTCAGGGTGAAGTGGGTCCCAGTCGCCAAGGGCGTCGTCTAGGGGCGGTCAACTCTGCCGCGCGCCGACGATGTCAAGCGCCTTGCGCACGAGCGGCGGGATGGGCCACGGCCGCGACGTTCGCGTGGCGGTCCCGCCGTCCCGTACGACGGTGACGACGAGGTTGTTGGATTGCGTCGCCGCGACGCCGCTCCCACGCCACTGTCCGGCGTGGGCGCGATACGACGCGGCCGCCTGGCCCGCCGTCGGATAGACGTAGACAGCCGCGTCCCAGCCCTGATGAGGCTCGACCGTCGCGAGCACGTGCACGGGGCTCGCGAGCGAGCTGTTGTACCCGGCGTCGTAGAGCTTGGCTCCGACGCTGCCGAACGCACGGAGCACCTGCTGCGAGGTGTATACCGTCGAGTATGTGCGCGATTCGGCGGCGGTCGCCCCGGAAGCTGCCCAGAGGGCGGTCGTGAGACAGACAAGACCCACGGTCTGGGCAAGGCCGCCCGGACGCCTCATCTCGTCATCATACCCGTGCCCCGAGGATCGATTCCAGGACCGGTTGACCCTCGGTATGTCGCATCGGCCGCGACATTTTGCCGTTCTGCGCCAAAGCTCGGCAGCCGAAACCGCTCGACGAAACGGCGGTGGCATTGATGGAGGCGCGCGCAATAGCGAGGGTTATTCGAGCCGGGGCAATCGCTCCTCGAACATTCAGGGCTAGCTTGAAGACCCGTCGCATTCCCGGTGACCGTATCCCTCGCAGCCTGCAGGCGGTTGGTGGGGTAATTGCCGGCGTGCTGGTGGTGCTCGGCACAGCCGCCTGTGGCGGGGGAAGCCACTCGTATACTCTCGCGGCGACCCGTTCCTGTCTCGAGAAGGCGGGCTTCCAGGCGACCGCATTGAAAAACCGGTTTCTGCCGGGGAGCGGCGGCAATCTCAGAGTCAGGCTCACCACCGGCGGGAACGCTCCCCTCGATCCGAATGCACCCAGAGGCGGCGTCGCGCCCGACGAATACGTCTTCCTCGTCTTCGGCAAGGATCCCGCCGCGGCGCTCACGACCGAGGCAAGGGCGGTCAGCCTCGCTGTGCACTCGGTCGAAGCCGGCGGCCGTTCGATCACTCGTCGTGCAGTGCAGGACGGCGTCGCCGTGACGAAGAACGTCTTCTACTACTCGGATACGGGCGCCCTCACCCAGAGCGAGCGCAAGCAGGTGGCGGCGTGCCTGCACTAGTCGACCTGCGCGGGGCGACGTGGCCCGCATGCCTCACATGGGAACGGCGCCGGCCGGCCGGGCAATCCGGCTGCACGGCCTGAGGAAGGCTCCAAGGGAATGTCCCCCGGGCCCGGCAGGCTTGCGATCAAGCCGCTGAGCCCCGGCAGCGCTGCGGCACCATCGACCGCCTCGTGTGAGAGACGATTTGCGCTCGGGCTGTGATACGGTTTTTTGGGTGGGGTCTCGGTCCCGTGCAACTGTGGGACGAACGGGAGTCTTGGCTGCATGTTTTCTGGTATTCACCGGCTGCGGGTCAAAGCAGAGCGTGGATAAGGGAGGCTTCACGAGTGCCGAGCGAAACGCGGCCCAGACTGCTCTCGATCTGCTGCAACAGACGAGCATTCCGAGACGGGTGATCGCGATCAGCTATCAATCCGGGCAAGCCCCTGTCACATGCAATATTCGCCCGGTAACCGGCGCCCAGCAGATATTCACGCTTCTTTTGGTCTGGAACCCCACTAACCCCGGGTATATATCGGTTCCACAGAGCGTGCTCGAGGCTACGATCGGCACGTCAGCGGCCGGGCGTGACCGATTCAACGTCTCGTCGTTCGGAGGCCGCTCGCAGAAACCCGAGCCGGTGAGCGTGAAAGCAAGCATCGTTCAGGCGGAGCTGGCAAGACCCGCCGAGCAATGCGAGGTCCTCCAGAACGGCCACCTACGGCTACTCCCGGCCGACTAGCGCTTGTGCCTCGCCGCGTCCGAGCCGACGACTGGATCCGACGACACGTCGCCGGACGGGCGCCGTCTCCTGCCGTGACCTGACGCCGAGGACGATGATCCCGAAGGCGACAGGGACGTTGTGAGCAAGAGCATCGTCGATGTCCTCCGCCGCGTCCGGACACCGGCCGAGCCGGGACCCGGCCCGCTCTCCCACGCCAGCCTGCGCGCGCTCGATCTGGCGATCGGCCGGCGGATCGGCGGTCTGCTCTCCGGTGACTATTCCTCGTCCTTCGCCGGCATCGGGACCGAGTTCCATCAGGTTCGCCCCTACACGCCGGGCGACGACGTGAGGCGGATCGATTGGAACGTGACCGCCCGCACCGGCGAGACGCACGTTCGCGTCGAGCTTGCCGAGCGCGTGCTGATCACCTGGATCGTGCTCGACGCGTCGGCCTCGATGGCGTTCGGCACGTCCGATCGACGCAAGACGGACGTCGCGGAAGGCGTGACGATCGCGGTCGGACACGTGGCAAGCCGCCGCGGGAACCGACTGGGAATCGTCGTCTTCGGTGCGGGCGAGCCACGCTTCGCCCGGCCGCGGCAGGGGCGGCGCGGCTTGCTGGTCGCGCTGGATGCCGTGCGGGACTCCCCTGCCGGCAGCGGCAGCCTCGGCGACGCGCTGAGGCTGGTGGACGGAATCGCCGAGCAGCGGTCGCTCGTGGTCGTGATCTCGGACTTCCGCGGCCCGGTCGACTGGCGGCAGGGCCTGCTGCGGGTGGCCTCACGCCATCGGACGCTCGCGGTCGAGATCCGCGATCCCCGCGAGCAGGTCCTGGCGAACATCGGCGAGCTCCGTCTCGAGGATCCCGAGACCGGTCGTCAGCTGCTCGTCGACACGCAGGACCCTGTCGTGCGCGAGCGGTTTGCAACAGCCGCCGACGAGGAGCGGCGAGAGCTCGCGAGGACCCTCACGTCGGTCGGGGTCCCTCATGTCACGCTGTCGACCGACGGCGACTGGCTTCAGCCACTCGCTTGGTTCCTGCTCAGGAGCGATTCGAGATGACCTTCGCGATGCCCTACCTGCTGCTTCTCGCTCCTCGTCGTCCCGCTGGCGGCCGTCGGTTATCGAGCTCTCGAGGGCCGGCGCGCGAAGCGATCGGCTGCCTGGGCCAGGCCGGCAATGCTGCCGAACATCGTACGTCGCCCGTCGCAAAGGCTCGGGCGCCTTCCGGGTGTCCTGTTCCTGCTCGGGCTCACCTTCCTGCTCGTCGGCTTTGCACGGCCGCAACGGGTGCTCGACGGTGTCGACAGCGTCGCGCCGACGGTCGTGCTGACATTCGACGTCTCGGGCTCGATGGCCGCTGACGACGTGCAGCCGACGCGGATCCGCCTCGCCCGCAGCATCGCCGTTCGGTTCCTGCACGGACTACCCGCGAGCTACCGGGTCGCCGTCGTCACGTTCGGGGGGAAGGTACGACTCCTCGTCCCGCCGACGTTCGATCGTGAGCGCGTGCTCGCCGGTCTGCCCACTGCGGTTACGCCGCGGTCGGCCACGGCGATCGGTGATGCCGTCAGTGCCGCCGTCGCCGTCATCGGCACCGCCACCGGCCAGAGCCAGCCCGGCGGCCTGTCGCGGCCCGGGGCGGTCCTGCTCCTCTCGGACGGCGCGCAGACCGCCGCCGGGACGACGCCGGCGGAGGCCGCTGTGGTGGCGGTCGCCGACGACGTCCCCGTCGACACGATTGCCGTCGGAACGCGCTCGGGGAGCGTGACCCAGGCGAGTAACGCCGGCGGCAGACGGACGTCGAGCCTGATCCCGGTCCCCGTGCAACCGACCACCCTGCGCACGCTTTCGCAGCAGACGGGCGGCCTCTTCTTCGACGCAGGGCCCGTCGCCCGCGCTCCCTCCGCCCTGGCGGGCGTGTACGAGGGCCTCCGCTCGCACACGACGCCGACCGGCAGGACGCACGAGCTGAGCACGGCCGCGGCAGAGATCGCGTTCGGCTTCATTCTCGCCGGTGTCGTTCTGTCCGGCCTCTGGTACGGCCAGGTGGCATGAGGCGCGTCCTGATCCTCGCGCCGGGCCTGGTCTTGCTCGCGACCGCGGTGGTCGCCGCGAGCAGCCTGGCGATGCGGGCCGGAGGACCGTTCTACCTCGTGCCGTCGCCGACGAAGGAATGCCAGAACGTCAAGAATTGTGTCGGCGCTGTCGGCCCCTGGGTCGCGGTGGCCGCGAGCGGCGAGTCGACCTACCTGTTCGGGTGCCCTCTGCGACGTGGATTCGTCGTCGGCGGCACGGACGCGCGGGCGAGCTCGAACGACGTTCGCGTCTGGTTCGACGGGCAACTCGGCGCGCCGAGCGCCTTTCCCTCGACCAGCGCCAAGGGAGGGGCCGTTCTCCTCTTTCATGCGGTCGCCCGAAACCGAAGGCCGGGCTCGTTCCAGCCCATCGTCGGCTGCGTCTCGCTGACCCAGAAGAACAAGCGCTCGACGGTCGCCGTGACTCCGGGCGTCTCCCCGGCCGCATCGCTCGACCTGCGCGCGAACAAGGTCGTGCTCGGGCCCCAGGGCAGGCGGACCGTCACCGTGCGCTGCCCGCGGCCCGAGACCCTCGTCGGTAGCTGGAAAGCGGTGGCGTTCAACACGACGGGGCCGCCCGATCCCTCGTACGCGCGCGCAGTGACGATCGAGACCGTGATCTCGGGCAACCAGGTGAACGCCTCGTTCCAGGTGAGGGACGTCTTGCTGGCCCCCCTCGCACCCCGGTCCTGGGTGCAGATCGGGGCAATGTGCGAGCCGTGAGCGAGATCCAGAGTCTCCATCATTTCAGCTTCGCTTCGCCGCACTACCTGTTCGCGCTGCTCGTCGTGCCGCTCTTCCTCCTCTTCGCGGCCTTCGTGCGCCGCCGGCGGTCGCGTTACACCGTCTCGTTCACGAACCTCGAGATGCTCGCCGAGATCAGCTCGAGGCGGAGAGCCCGCTGGTTGCGGCGCGCGCCTCTGCTCGCGCTCGCCCTCGCGCTCGCAACCTGTGCGGCAGCGTTCGCGCGGCCGCATGTTCAGCTCGTTGGGTCCAATCGTGCCGCGACGATCGTCCTGCTCGCCGATGTCTCCGGCTCGATGGAAGCCACCGACGTGCGTCCCGAGCGGATCTACGCCGCCGTCAACGCGATGCACACGTTCGTCGAAGGACTGCCGAAGAACGACAAGGTCGGCCTCGTTGCGTTCAGCGACAACATCCAGGCCCTCGACGCGCCGACGACGAATCGCAGCGCGATCTACAGCGGGCTCGATGTCCTCAGCCCCGAAGGGGGCACGGCGCTCGGCGCCGGCGTCGAGGCTGCCGTCAAGCTCGTCGTCTCGTCACTCGGCGCGGCAGGCGTGCACCACGTGCCGGGAAAGTATCTGCCGGCGGCGATCGTGCTCGAGTCCGACGGCACCCAGGACCGCGGCAATGTCACGCCGTCCGAGGCCGCCGAGCTCGCCAAGGCGACAGGTGTCCGCATCTACGGCGTCGCACTCGGTACGCGGCACGGATACATCACGGAAGGCGCCGGCCTCCTGACGAGGTCGATCCGGGTTGTGCCAGATCCGGGGACGGTCGCCCTGCTCGCGCGCGAAAGCGGCGGCCGGTCGTTCAACGCGACCAACGCCGATAGCCTCGACACCATCTACCGCCGGCTCGGCACGAGCATCGGCCGCCGCCCCGAACTGACGGAGATCACTCCCTGGTTCGAGGTCGCGGCCGCGATCCTGCTCATCTTCGGCATCGGCGGAGCTCGCGCTCGGGGCGGTGCGCTCCCCTGATCGGGCGCCGCCACCGCCGTGGCGGCTCGACGTTCGCTCCCAGTCGCCCTGAAGCGGCGCGATACAGTTTTTCGAGTGTTGGAGCGTCTCGTAGCCTGATGTCACGCAACGCGGCCGCACCCGGGAAACGACGGCGGCGGCCTCTGCACCAGGCGAGACCGTCAGTGCCCGGCCTGATGCTTCGCCGTCGGAGGAGCAGGGGTTGCCGTCGCCGTGTTGTTGCTGCGCCGAGAGGCTGGCTCGGGCTGATGGTCTGCGTCTTGTCGGCGGCGTCGCTCGCGACGGGCGGCACGATCTCGCGGGCCGGCGCCTCGCCGCTCGTGGTGCGGCTGGTTCTCTACTCCGTCGCCGAGCAGGAGCAGTTCATCAACAACGCCGACGATCGCACGCGCGGCGGGGGGAACAATCCGTTCGGCAACAACAAGGACGTGACCCCGACCTCGAACAAGGCCACCAACGGCCCGTTCCCGGGCGACGAGGCGATCTTCTCGTTCAACCTGTACACGAGCTCGAGCCTGAGGACGAGAGCCGGCTCGGCGATCTTCACGTGTCAATACAACTACGACAAGAACGCCTTTTGCGATGCGGCCTTTCACCTGAACAACGGCGGCACCCTGATCGCCGCGGGCGCGTTCAACTTCAACGCGTCCAAGTTCACCCTCGCGGTAACGGGTAGCTACGGCACGTCTGCCGGCAAGACGGGCACCCTCGAGGAGACCCCGAGCGCACACCATGCCGAGCGCCTCGCCTTCGTGCTCGGCTGACGACGATGCCGCAGATCGCCGCCCTCGAATCGAGAAGGAGCCTGTTCGGCGTGTTGGCCCGCAGCCAGAGCAGGGTCTTGCTCGGCGCGGGGCTCCTGCTGGCGGCGCTCGTGATCGGCTCCTCGTCGGCCGCCGCGACGCACGTAGGGTCGCGGTCGGCCGGGGCGACGGCTCGGTCGGCGAGAGCGGCCCTGGACCATCGAACGCTGAGGCTCTATGCCGTTTCGAGCAACAGGGCATTCGTGAACAACTCGGACGACCGGGCACGCGGTGAAGGGAACAACCCGTTCGGCAACTACTCCGGCGCGTCGGCACCGCAGCCCCCGAGCGAGAAGCTGTTCGGCCCGTTCGCCGGCGACACGGGCGAATACGCGTTCGAGCTGTACACGGCCCCGGACCTCAAGTCCGCCGCCGGCTCGGCCATCTTCATCTGCCAGTACAACTTCAACGCCAACGCCCTTTGCGACGCATCCTTCCAACTGCAGGGCGGCGCATTGGTGGCCAAGGGCACGTCCAACTTCAACGCGACGACGTTCTCGCTCGCGATCCTCGGCGGCACCTCCACCTACCGCGGCACGAAAGGCCACCTGACAGTGTCCGCCGTCGGCCGCAGGACACTGCCGCAGCCCGTCGTTCGCGTCGTGCCGATGCTCGAAGCACAGCGGATCACGTTCACCCTTCGAGCCGCCCGGGCATGACCCCGACCTCACAACCGAGAGGACCGACCGCGGCCGATCCCCATGGGCGACGGGCCCTCGCACGCCGGCTGGCAGCTCTGCTCGCAGCCTGCACCACGGCCGGAGCGCTCTACGCGGCGGGAGCCGCGTCCGCCGCGGGCCCGCCGGACAAGCCGCGCCAGATCACGGTCTACTCCGCCTCGACCGCCGAGACGTTCGTCGACAACAACGACGACGAGGCGCGCGGGGCGGTCAACAACCCGTTCGGCACTCACGACAAGACCGCGGCGGCGAGCGAGCAAGGCGACGGTCCGTTCCCCGGCGACCAGGCACTGTTCACCTTCCAGCTCTACGCAACCGCCAAGCTCGCTACCCCACTCGGCTCAGCGGTCTACACCTGCCAGTACTACTTCGACAAGAACGCCTTCTGCGACGCGACCTTCCGGCTGAAGGGCGGCACCCTGACCGCCGCCGGAACGCTCAACTTCGACGGCCAGACCTTCGCGCTCGCCGTCACCGGCGGCTACGGCAGGTACGCCGGCGCCGCGGGCGACCTGGAGGCGAGCCCGAGCGGGAAACACGCGCAGCGTCTCGTCTTCCGCCTCGGCCCGCCCTGACAGCTCCTCGCGGCAGCGCCGACGCGGTAGGACGCGGGTCGCCGGACGCGGGCCTCGGCCCGCGTCCGGCGACCCGACGTGCGTTAGCCGACGCCGATGAAGCCGAACAGCCCGTGCGCCTGGCCACGAGGGCCCGAGGTGAAGTAGAGGTTGTTCGTCGGGCCGGCGGCGGCGCCGTTGCCGAAGGCGATCGCCCAGAGGCCGTCGAGCACGATCGGGGCGCCGCCCGCGACGCGGAGCTGGCCCTTGTAGACCCACTTGCCGCTCGCGAGTTGCGTGTAGGCGCTGATGCGCCCGTTGCCGAAGTTGCCGACGAGGAGGTCGCCACTGTAGGCGCCGTAGTTCGCCGGCGCGACGGCGAGCCCCCAAGGCGCGTTCAGAGGCGCCCGGGCCGAGCCCTTCGAGGCCACCCGTGCGAGGAGCGTCCCGTCCTGGCTGAACTCGTCGACATAGCCGAGACCGCCGCCCGGAACCGGGGTGGCCGCTTTCCCGTCTTGCCTGGCGTAGGTGACGTAGATGTTGCCGTTCAGAGCCTGGATCCCGAACGGCGCCCAGCCCCTGGGAATGCCGGGATCGGCAAACCGGAGCGAGAGCGGCTGGAACGACGCGTCGAACACGTCGACGCGGGCGTTGTGGAAATCGGTCGCGTACAGCCTGTCGTCCGCAACGGCGATACCGGTGTACTTCGCGCGAGCCGACGAGCGGTCGACCGCGACCACGGCGGCGGTGCTGTTGACCGCCGGCGTCCAGCCGAGGATCTGTCCCGAGGCGGTGTCGAACAGGAAGCGTGCGGCACCGCTGGCACCGTTCTGGCTCACGACAAAGTCCGTCGTGGATGGATTCGCGGCCGTGCCGGTCGGGCCTCCTGGAACGGTGACGATGGTCGGGTTCTTGGAGCCGACGCCGGTATAGAGCGTGGACTGGCTCGTGGTGTTGTCGGAGACCCACCAGGGTGACGTCGCCGAGGCGGTCAGGCCCCATCCATTCACGAGCCCCGTATCGGCGAGCGGCGCCGAAACCGCTGCTCCGTCGGACACGAGCGGATAGACGTTGTAGGCGACAAGCGACGGAGCGGCACCTGCGGCCGCGATTCCGGACGCCAGCGCAAGGAAAACGCCGCCGGCCCCGACGATGCCGGCCACACCGGCCCTCGCGGTGCCGCGCCCGGTGAGAAACCCGAGGGCCTTGTACCGCCGAGGTGAGATCGTCGGGCTGAGCGCCGTGACGATCGGAAGGACTTTGTGCCAACGCATGTCTCTTCTCCTTTGGAATCGATGTTCGCTCTTGCACACAAGGACTCCGCCGCGCCCGGGTTATTCCCGCAGCCCGGCCGGGATTGCAATCGCCCGTTGCCTCGTTAGGCTCCCGGCAACGCGGCCGTGAGGCTCGAGCGGCCGGAAACTCACGAAACGAGGTCGAGCTCGCCGGCGCCCAGCTAGGCTCCGGCGAACCGCAGGACGCAGAGACTCGAATCCGATGGAGCGCACGCTCGATCCCGCCCGGCTCGGAGACCACATCGACCGGCTCTACCGAGCCGCGTGGGCACTTTGCGGCTCGCGCGAGGATGCCGAGGATCTCGTCCAGGAGACCTATGCCCGCCTGCTCGCCCGCCCCCGCCTGCTCCGCAACGAGGACGACCTCGGCTACCTCCTTCGCGCGCTGCGGAACACGTTCCTGAACCAGAAACGGACGGAGAGCCGGCGGCTCCGCCACGGCCCTCTGCCCGACCAGCTCGACCTCGTGGCCGACCCGAGCGCGCGCGAGCCGCAGGCGGCGCTCGAGACGGCCGAGCTGTATGCCGCAGTGGCCGCCCTTCCCGGCGATTTCCGTGACGTTCTCGTGGCCGTCGACATCACGGGGCTGTCGTACAAGGAGGCCGCCCGGGCTCTGCGCATCCGCGAGGGCACGGTGATGAGCCGCCTCTACCGCGCCCGCAGGGATGTCGTGCGCCGGATCGCGGGCGAAGCGAGCTGATCGAACCGGCTAACCGCCGGTGTCGACCGTTCCCACGAGGACCTTCTCGCCCGACGACGTCTGATCGCCGTCGGCCCGCTCACGGGTAACGGTGAACGTCGTGAACGTCTGCGGCGAGACGCCGGCCCACAGGGTCACGTTCCTGCCCTCGTTGAAGGTTCCGATCGGCACGAGCACGCCGGCGGGGTTACGCAGCCAGGCCTCGTAGAAGCGCCCGTCGTCGAGACGGGGAAGGCCCGTGGCATCGAGCTCGATCCGCCAGCCCGAGGTGGTCTTGGTGAGCTTCGCAGCTCCCCGGGCGCCCGGTACGAGGCCGGTCGGGCCCAGGGCGGCATGGAAGCGCTGGGCCGAGGTGCCCGAGCCGAGAACCACCAGTCCGACGGCGGCGACGAGAGCCGCCGCCGTAACGGCACCGACCAGGGCGAGACCGCGAGGGGCCCTGGTGCGGCGCTGAGGTCGTTGCGCGTCGATGCGCGCCCGCAGGGCCGACGGCGCCTCGACCTCCTCCGCAGCGCTACGGAAGAGAGCCACCGCCCGCTGCTGCTCGGCGAGTCGCTCAGCAAGCTCGGGGGAGGCTGCGACGTGTGCCTCGACCTCGGCGCGACGCTCGGGCGCCAGCGACCCATCCGCAAGCGCCGCCAGTTCGACGGCCTCATCAGGGCCGGCCTCCCGATCTGGACGACGTCTCATCGACACCCCACCGGGAAAGGTAACCGCGAGCGCGCCACGGCGTCGTGCCGGGCCACCGGGCGAGCTCGGTGCAGACACGGGACGGAGGCCCAGCAAGCGCTCACGGCCTCAAGGACACCGGTTCGACCCGGGTTATTCCCGACCCGGCGGAATTCCCCTCGACGCCAGGGCGGAGGAGCGGGCGGGATCTCGGCGCCTCTCCCACGGTCGCGGGAATACGGGGCTACCGGGCGGTGTCTCCGGCGTACGAGAGGTCATCTAGCTCGAAAGGAAAGAGAGGCCATGACTGCACCCTGGATCCTCCAAATTCGTCCCCGGTGAGGGACGCGAAGCTCCACAGGCTCGGCCCACAGGCGGTCCGAGGAACCTACTCATCGTCGCGCTCGACGCCGTGACCCCGACAGACACGGCGAACGCCGATGTTCTCGTCGTCGCGCCCGCGTTGAACTCATGGCTCCGGCGGTGGCTGTCCGACGAAGACGCGGCGCGACGGCTGGCCGGGGAACGGCTCACGGCCTGCCTCGACCAGCTGAAGCGAAGCGGAGCTCGGGCCGAGGGCCGGGTCGGAGACGCGGATCCGCTGCTCGCGATCGCAGACGCGCTCCGGACGTTTCCGGCCGACGAGATCGTGATCGCAGGCAAGCCGGAACGATCGACCCGGCTCACCGACAACCTCGTCGAACGAGCACGCCGCTCCTTCGGGCCCCTGGCTCTCGCCTCGGTCGAGCCACTCCGCTGTGCGGCATAGCGAGCCCCACCCGTTCGGCGACGCGGCGGCTCGACGATTACCTCTGCTGCGGTGGACAAGAACCTGGAGGCCCCCTAGACTCGCCGTTCGTGACGACCCGTCGGCGGCCGGCTCCCTGCCTCGTTTCGGAGGCGGCGCACGTCGAGTCGCGACGCCGTGTTCCGTCGCCAGAACCCGTCGGGCCGGCGGGGGCCCGGCCTCCCGGGCGGTGACGGCGATCGACGCGCGCTCGGCCTTCGAGCCGTTGCTTCGGCCGGGTCGCCTCAACGGCATGGAGATGCGCAACCGCATCATCACCGGGCCGATGGAGCGAGGCCTGGCCAATCGCGACGGAAGCATGACCCGGACGTACGTCGACTACCTGCGCGAGCGGGCCCACGGCGGCGCAAGCCTGATCGTGATCGAATCGTCCTACGTCGACCCTCGCGGTATGGGGCACCTGTACCAGGTCGGCTGCCACGGAGATCACGTGATCCCGGGCCTGATGCTGGCCGCGGACGCGGTGCACGCCGAAGGCGCGAAGCTGGGCATCGAGCTGTACTTCGGCGGCCGGCAGACCCCGTCAACCATGTCGCAGCGACAGCCGCTCGCTCCCTCCGTCGTCGAGTGCCGAGTCCTCGACCCGGTTGCGACGCCCCGTCAGCTCACGACGGGCGAGATCGGCGAGCTCGTCGAGTCGTTCGCCCGTGCGGCCGGCCGCGCCGTCGCAGCGGGGCTCGACATGATCCATCTCCACGGTGCGCACGGGTACCTGCTCGGCGCCTTTCTCTCCCCGTTCAGCAATCGCAGGACCGACGGGTACGGGGGCGAGCTCGAGGGTCGCGCGCGGTTTGCGCTCGAGGTGCTCGACGCGGTACGGACGGTCGCCGGACCGAACGTCCCGGTCGGCTACCGGATCAGCGCCGAGGAGTACGTCGACGGGGGGCTGACCGTCGAAGACACGGCGCAGTTCGCGGCTCTCCTGGCCGCTGCCGGAATCGACCTCGTCGACGTGTCGGGCGGCATCTACGAGAGCGCGCACATGATCATCCAGGGGCCTGAGTCCCCGGCGGGCGGCTTCGTCGCCAACGCGCGGAGAATCAAGCAGGCGGTCGGCGCCGACGTCGCCGTCAGCGTCGGACAGCGTCTCAACGACCCGTATCTCGCCGCGGCGATCCTCGCGAGTGGAGATGTCGACTACGTAACGCTCTCGCGTGCGTTCCACGCCGACCCCGACTACGTGAGGCGCCTCGAGGAGGGTCGCCCCGACGAGATCATTCCGTGCGTCGCCTGCCACCACTGCACGAACCTGCTCGAGGCAAACGAACCTGCCCGCTGCGCCGCGAACCCGCTGACGGGCCTCGAGCGCCGCAGGCGACATCGCCGCGTAACGGCACCGCGCCGAGTCGTCGTCGTGGGCGGCGGGATCGGCGGGATGCAAGCCGCCCGCCTTCTTGCCCGGCAAGGCCACGAGGTCCGGCTCTACGAGCAGTCGAGCTCGCTCGGCGGACAGGTCAGCTACTCCGCTCGTGTCGCTCCCGACTACGCCCGCCTCCGCGATTACCTGGCGGGCGAGCTCGGAAGGCTCCAGGTCGACGCCCGGATCGGAGTTGCCGCCTCGCTCGACGGAGTGCGAGACGATCAGCCGGACGTTGTCGTCGTCGCAACAGGGGCACGCGGCGGTCAGGCCTCCTTCTCGATCTCGGCTGCGCCGAGAAAGCTCGTCGATCTGTTCGAGGCGATGGACGAGCCGGACGACGCCTGGGCGGGCCGGACGGTGATCGCCGGCGGCGACTCCGCGAGCTGCTTCCTGGCGCTGTACATCGCACGTCGGGGCGGCGAGGTGCTCGTCGTCGATCCGAAGAGCGGCTTCTCGGATGACAAGCAGTCGCCGGGTCGAGACCTCCTGCTGAGAGCGGTCGGCGAGCTGCCGGCGATCGAGCTTCGACCCGAGACGACGATCGAGGAGGTCGGAGAAAGCCACGTCGTCCTGCAGCGACGGGGATCGTTCGAGGAGCTGAGCGGCATCGCCGCCGTCGTCGTCGGCGGCCGGCGCCCGGACAACCGCCTCGGCGACGAGCTCGTCGCGGCGCTCCCAGACATTCCCGTGCTCTCGATCGGCGACTGCGTTGCGCCCCGGGACATGTACTGCGCCTCCCACGAGGCCGCCGAGCTCGCCGAGCGGCTCCGGGGCTGGGATCGGTGACGAGGCGCCGCGGGCCGGGCGGCTCGCGAGGCCACCGTCAGACGAAGACGAACGTCTTGTTGTCGTGCTCGATCACCCGGTCCTCGAGATGCCACTTGACGGCGCGCGCGAGGACGGTCCGCTCGATGTCGCGGCCGATCTGCTCGAGCTCCGCCGCACCGTAACGGTGCGAGACGCGTTCGACGTCCTGCTCGATGATCGGCCCTTCGTCGAGGTCCTCGGTGACGTAGTGGGCCGTCGCGCCGATGATCTTCACGCCGCGGTCGAATGCCCGACCGTAGGGATCCGTGCCGACGAAGGCCGGCAGGAAGGAGTGGTGGATGTTGATGATCGGGACGCCGATCCGGTCGAGGAAGTCGCCCGAGAGGATCTGCATGTAGCGGGCCAGCACGAGGACGTCCAGCCGCCCGTCGAGAAGCGAGAGGAGCTGCGACTCGGCCTCGGGCTTTCGATCCCGCTCGACGGGGATGTAGGCGTAGGGAAGCCCGAACTCGCGCACGGTCGCCTCGAGGTCGGGGTGATTCGAGACCACCTGGACGATGTCCGCGTCGAGCTCGTTCCGGCGCCACCGCCAGAGAAGGTCGAGCAGGCAATGATCGTGCCGCGAGACGAGAATGGCCACCCGCTTGCGCTCGCCCACGCGGGACAGCCGCCAGGCCATCTCGAAGCGCTCCCCGACCTCGGTCGCGAATGCCCGGCCGAGCGCCGCCTGACGCTCCTCGATGCGTTCGAGCGCGAACTCGGTGCGCATGAAGAAGGTTCCACCGACCGGATCGGTCGAATGCTGAACGGAGTCGGTGATGTTCGCGCCCTGCCGGAAGAGGAAGCTCGATACGGCTGCGACGATGCCGGCCCGATCGGCGCAGGAGAGCAGGAGCCGCGCGGAGCCGAGCGCTGCGTCCTCGTCGACCGCTCCGTCGCTCACCGGCGCCGGCCGGCGGGCAGCCACTCCGCCTCCAGCTCGGCGACGACCGCGGCGGCGACCTCCTCGGCGGAGCCGGGCCGCTCCAGGTCCTCCGACCATGCGAACTGCTCGAGGTAGGCGTCGCTGCCGACGAGCCCCTCGCGCATCGCGACCCGGTCGATCTCGGCGGTGAACCAATCGTCGAGTGCCACCGATCTCGGCCGCCCCTCTTCCGGGAAGACCTTGACCAGGCTGGGAATGCCGCGCCAGGCGAGAATGCGATAGGTCGCCATCGTCAGCGCGCGGTCGCTTCGGCGGCCGGCGCGTCGAGCTCGCCGGCGCGCGAGGCCTTGATGTAGGCGCGGCAGTTCCGGTCGGCACCGCTGAGCACGTCGAGCGCGAGCTGGAACGGCCGTGCCTCCCGGTCGATCGTCGTGACGCGCAGGATGTCGTTCTGGGTTGGATCGACGATTCCGCTGTCGGCGCCTGCGTCCATCGCGAGGGCGAGGAAGGCGTCGTTGATGAGGCGCCTGTTCGGCAGCCCGAAGCTCACGTTGCTCATGCCGCCCGTGATGTGGATATCGGGGCCGTAGCGGGCGCGAATGGCGGCGATCGCGTCGAGGACGTGGCGGCCGAACTCGCCGTCCACCGAGATCGGGAACATGAGCGGATCGACGTAGACCAGGTCGGGCGGGATGCCGAGCTCGAGCGCGGCGTCGACCATCCGGCTCGCATTGATGACCCGCTCCTCGCTGTTCGAGGGCATCGCCGAGCCGCCGGCCGCCGTGACGATGACCGCGCCGCCGGTCTCCCGGGCGAGCTCCAGGGCGTCCAGGCGCTCGAGCGAGGCGGAGTTGAGCATCGGCGGCCCGGCGTCTCTGCTCGCCGCAGCCATTCCCGCGGCGATGATCTCCTCGTTCGACGAGTCGATCGAGAGCGGTACCGTGCTGAAGGACCCGAGCAGGCCGACAAGGAACTGCATCGTCTCGATCTGCTCGGGAAGTCGGTGCGAGTACTCGTCGACGTTGACGTCGAGGTAGCTCGCGCCGGCCTCGATCTGATCGACCGCGAGCTTGCGCAGGTACGCGATGCCTTCCTCGTCGCCGTCCTTCGCTACGCGGACCGCGCTGCGGACGTGCTTGACCCGCCCCTCCTCGTACTCCTGCGTCTGCAGCTCCTCCTCCGCGATACGCAGCCACCGCCGATCGCCGTGCTCGTCGACGAACACGATCGACGGATGCCCCGCGGCGTCGTCGGCGAGCCTCGGCGAGGGCCGGCGGATGATGCGGGTCGTGTGGATGTTCTCACCGATGATGATGAAGCCTCTGTTCATGCTCAGCTCTCCTTCGCCTGATGGTCGCGGCCGAGGAAGGTGTTCGCCCAGGCGCTCGTGCCTCGCAGGCCGTTGTCCTTGATGACGGTTGGACCTTCGAGCATCGCGGTCTCCTCCCCGAACGCCTTGAGACGGTCGTAGGCGAGAGCCCAGATGCAGTCCTTCTCCCCGACCTCGCACTTGCCTTCGCGGGTGCCGCCGCACGGGCCGTTGCGCTGATTCTTGACGCATTGCGATTCGGGGCAGAGATAGGCGACCTCGGGCAGCGAGCAGTCGCCGCAATCCTTACACCCGAACATCGGCACCTTGATGCCTTGCTCGACCAGGTGGAGAGACCTGCGGACGGGAGCAGGCGCCTTGTCGACAGCCGTGTACAGGGCACGGCCGGCACCGAACAACGGCGCGCGCCGCCCGAAGACCAGTGCGTGGAGCCGCCGGCTGACGCGGTAGCGCAGCGGCGCATGTCCCTTCGAGCGCGAGGCGGGCCCGGGCGCCGAGAGCCCGGTCTCCGGATCGCGCTCGAACCAGTAGAACTCGTCGGGGAGAGGGAACTGGATCTCCTTCGCGAACGAGCGCCAGTCGTCGGGGGCGTAGGCATCCGCGGTCGCGAGGATCGTGTCGAACTCCTCGAGGCTCGGCTGCCCTCCGAGGTAGATGCCGCGAAAGCCGAGCCCGCGCGCGATCGCAACCTGCTTGGCAGCCAGGTCGAGAAAGAACGAGCGATCCCGCGTCTCGGCCAGGGCGAGCAGCTCGTCGGTGACGACGACGCCGGGGATCCGCCCGGAGTTGAAGACACGCGCCGCCTTCGGCGTGAGCACGTAGACGTTCGCGAGGACCGGCACGTCGAGACCGTCGAGGGCCATCCAGCGCAGGAGCTCGTCGTCCTTGCGCGCGTCGTAGCCGATCTGGTTGATCACGAAGCGCGCGCCGTTCTCGATCTTCTTGCGCAGCTTGAGATATTGCGGCACGACCTCGCGCTCGTATCGCTTGTGGTTGGTGACAACGCACCCGAGGAAGAAGTCCGTCGCTCCCGCCGATCTGTCGTCGCGGCCGGCGTTCATGTCGGAGTACATGCGCAGCAGTCCGACCGAGTCGATGTCGAACACGGGCGCGGCAACGCCCTTGTAGCCCGACATCGGGTAGTCGCCCGAGAGCGCGAGCACGTTGTGAAACCCTTCCGAGCCGAGCTTCCAGCCGCGGCTCTCGAGCGCGTTGCGGTTCCAGTCCTTGCAGGCGAGATGGATGATCACCTCCTGGCCGCGCTGGATCAGGTCGGTGCCGAGGGTGTCCGCAGCGAGCATTGCGTGGCCGCCCGGGTTGTCGGTGATCGAGAGCACGTCGACCCGCGGGTGCTGGGTGAGCTCGCGCGCGGCCGACAGGATGCTCTGGGCGCGCGACTCGGTGATCAGGCCGCGGCTCGTCACGAGCTCGCACGCGACGACGAAGCAGTCGGTCCGGCCGAGGAGCTGCCGGAGTGCCGGCTTCGCCCAGGCGCGGTCCGGACGGCGATCAGACGGCGAGGCGGCCATCTCGTGCGCCGATCCTGAGCGGCAGCGGCTTGAACTGGCAGCCGTCCACGAAGAGCTCGAAGAAGTCGGCTGTGGTCTCGAGCTCGACGTGCTCGATCCGGCGTACGAGCTCGTCGAGCGCGATGCGTGCGGATGCCGAGAGCAGCAGCTCGCGTGCACCGCGCAGCGATGCGTTTCCGACCTTGACGACATGGTCGGGAGGCACCGGGGCGACAAAGCCGATCGCGGCGGCGTTGCCGACATCGACGTGCGTCGCGAAGCCGCCCGCGAGGAACAGGGAGTCGACCTGCGAGGGGTCGAGGCCGAGCGCACGAAGCAGGACCCACTGCCCGACGGTGTTGGCGGCCTTGGCCTGGGCGAGCGCGGAGGCATCGGCGCGGGTGAAGACGATCCCCTCGTCGCGGGCGACCTCGAGCGAGTACGAGCGGTCGGCGAACACGCCTTTCGCGCTCATCCGCCCGGTGCGTCGCAGCTCGGCGATCAGGTCGATCATCCCGGAGCCACACAGCCCTCGCGGCGGAGCATCGCCGATCGTCGTCAGCTCGAATGCGCCCTCCGGGGTGATCTTCACCGCCTCGATCGCGCCCTCGGAGGCCTGCATGCCACAGGTCACCTCCCACCCCTCGAAGGCAGGCCCGGCCGGGCAGCTCGCGGCCAGAATGCGTCCGTTCGCCGAGAGGACGACCTCGGTGTTGGTCCCGACGTCGACCAGCATCTCGACACGGTCTCTCGTGCCGACCCCGGTGGCGACCAGATCGGCGGCGACGTCGGCCCCGACGTGGCTCGCCACGAGCGGCGCACCCCAGACCCGCGCCCTCGGGTGGACCTCAGCCCGAGCTCCCAGCCGAGCTTGAGCAGCTCGCTCGAGTCCCGCCGGCCGTCGAGCAGCTCGAGCTCGACCGACGACTTGTACGGCCGCTCGCCGATCGACGTCACCTCGAGGTCGAAGAAGATGTCGCGCATCGTCGAGTTGCCGACGACGACGACCTCGTAGACCTCGCGCCGGGAGATCCCGGTGCGCGCGTACAGCTCGCGCAGCTCGCCGTTGATCGCCCTGCGCAACGCCTGGCGCAGCTCGCCGGGCTGGCCGCCGTCGTAGCTGATGCGGTTCATCACGTCACTTCCGCCGAAGCGCTGCGGATTCTCGAGCGCGACGACCTCGACAACCTCGCCTGCGAGCAGATCGACGAGCTCGAAGGCCACCGTCGTCGTGCCGACGTCGATCGCGAGGCCGTAGACGCCCCCGTGCTGCGGCTCGATCGGGTCGGGCCCCCAGCAGACGTCCCCCGCGCGCACCGTCACTTTGGGGTCGATCGGCTCGATCCGCCGCTCGGGATCCGGAACGACGATCCGCAGGCGCCGGCGCACGATCGTGAAATCGACCTCCGCCTCAGCGTCGGCCACGACGGCCTGGCAGGCGAGGCGAAACGGTGGTCGCAGGAAGCGCTCGGCCTCGGTGGGCGGGCAGAGATGCTCGGCACCGGCCCCGACCTCGACGACGCACTCGCGGCAGCGCCCGCTTCGCCGGCAGGAGGTCGGCACCCGCAGCGATCGCTCGTCTGCGTGGTCGAACAGCGTCCGTTCGCCCTCGGCGCTCACGAGCGCACGAGCCTTCGTTCTTCCGTGCGAGCGGCCCGACCGCGTGCGCACCCTCGCGCCTGGCGCGTGCGCGCGATCTCAGGCGCCATCGGTTTCCCAGGCGCCCCGGTAGTCGATCTTGTCGTCGCCGCCGCAGACCTTGAGCTCGCCCTCGTTCCGCGGCTTGCGCTGATTGCGGCAACCGAACTGGGCGGTGCACTGGTCGAACCGGTTCTTGTACGGGCAGCGATGGGTCGCCTGCTCGGTTGCCGTCTCGATCATCGAGCCGAGCAGCTCACTCATCCGGTCGAGGCGCTGCTGCCACTCGGCGGGGTCGATCGGCGGCTGGTCAGCCACGCGCCGCCGCCCCGAGCAGGTCCTTGGCCAGCGTGACGGCGGCCATCGCGTCCTTGCCGTAGCCGTCGGCACCCATGTCCTCGGCGAACTGCTGGGTCACCGGGGCGCCGCCGAGCATGATCTTGAAGTCGTCGCGCAGGCCCGCGTCGACGAACGCTTCGATCGTCTTGCCCATGTTCGGCATCGTGGTCGTCAGCAGCGCCGACATGCCGACCACAGAGGGCTTGTGGTCTTCGACCGCCTCGATGAAGTCGTCCGGCGAGACGTCGACGCCGAGGTCGATGACCTCGAAGCCCGAGCCGCGCAGCATCATGATGCACGAGGTTCTTGCCGATGTCGTGCAGGTCGCCCTTGACGGTGCCCATCAGCACCTTGCCGATCGGCTCGACGCCCGAGGCCGAGAGGATCGGCTCGATGTGCGCCATCCCCGCCTTCATCGCCCGGGCGCAGGCAAGAACCTCGGGCACGAAGATGAAGTTCTCGCGGAACTTGATGCCGACGATCGCCATGCCCGCGATCAGGCCGTCGTCCATCACCTCGAGCGCGGTGATCCCTCCGCGAGCTGCGTCTTCGTGAGCGCGTCGACCGTCTCGTCGTCGCCGTCGATCAGCGCGGCGGCGACCTCCTGCAGCGCCGGCGAGATGCGGGCGAACAGGTTGACCATCCGCTCGCGCTCGTCCGGACGCTCGACGAACTCCTCGATCTCGCCGCGAATGAACTCGTTGCTGACATCGCTCAGCTCGGCCATCAGGGTCCGCTCCTCCTTCTCGCTCAGCTCAGGCCGTGGTACTCGATGACGGCCTCGCGAATCGCTCGTAGGCTCTCGATCGGGGTCTGCAGCGGGATCGCGCATTCCGGCCCCACCATCTGCACGCCCGCCTCGAGGTTCTTGCGCACCTCGTCCTTCACCTCGTCCGCGCCCTTCGAGTAGAGGGTGGTCGGGTTGTTGACGTTGCCGACGAGGCTGATCCGGCCCGCGACGGCTTCCATCGACTCGGCGGGGGCGTTCTTCGAGTCGTAGTGGAACGCCGCCATGCCGGTCTCCGCGATGTAGCCCATGCGGTCGACCGTGCGCCCGCAGATGTGGAGGATGATCGGGATCGGGATCTCCTCGGCGAACTCCTGGTGCATCTCCTGCAGGTAGCGCTTGTAGTACTCGCCGGAGACGAGGTCGCCGGTTGCGTGGTCGGGAAGCGTCACCGCGTCGGCGCCGGCCTCGACCTGGGCCTGCCCGAACTCGATCGTCAAGCGCTTGAGCCGCTCGAGCACCTCCTTCGTCTCGGCCTCGTCATCCAGCGACATGAGCAGGAACCGCTCGACGCCGAAGGTGTGGTAGCCGAGCGACCACGGGCCCATCGTCTTGCCGATGATCGCGACGTCCGGGAAGGCGCTGCGCAGGATCCGGATCGCCTCGAGCACGCACTGCGTGTCCGGATGGTCCATCCAGTCGTCGGCGATGTGGATGTCGGAGACGGTCCGGTAGATCGGCTCCGTCATCTTGACGGTCGGCCAGTTGTCCTTGTACTCCCACTGGATCTTGCAGCCGATCGCCGAGGACTCCTGGATGATCGAGAAGACCGGCATGATCGAGTCGAAGCCGAGCTCGGTATGCCCGGTGGCCGCGAGACGTGCCATCAGCTCGGGCTCGCGATTGGCGTTCGGGAACGGTGCGTCGACGAGGTCCATCAGCTCGACGGTCGCGAGCGACGTCGGGTTCACGAGCGGCGTCCGGTCGACGGGCTCGCGCCGGAGGGCGGCGAGCACCCGCTCGCGGCTCGTCATCGTCGCGCCGCTCATTCCGCTCCCGGCGCTGCGAGGACGCCGCGGCTCGCGGTCAGCTCCTCCTCGCGGAGCGAGGCCCTCAGGTTCTGTGCCCGTACGAGCATCAGGCCCATCAGCTCATGATGGTCGCGCCCGCAATCGAAGGCGACGGTCGTCCCGTCGACCTCGTCGAGCTCGACGAGCCTGACGAGCGCCCGCGTGATCGCGGGAGCGCGACTCGGTTCCTCCTCGGTCGCGCCGGTCGAGTCGACGCGATAGACGCCCTGCCCTTGCGGGACGAGCGCGATCAGCTGCTCGCTGCGGGTGTCCGGCGCCGCGAGCGGCCTCGGCTCGAGCTCCGCGGAGGGGTCGACCCGGAAGCAGTCGAGGAAGAGGCGCTTCATGGCTGCGTTGTGCCAGCCGCCGCAGGGCAGCCGGAGCCCGGCGTCGGGATCGCCCGCGACCTCCTCGAGGCCGCCGAGCACCCGCATCGCCGCGCGGATCAGCGCAATCCGCGTCTCGACGCCGGACCTGCCGCTGTAGCTGTGCACCACGGCGACCGGGCCCTCACCCGCGTCCTTGCGGTACAGCCCGACCGAGATGTCGTGGAACGAGGGGTCGACCGAGACGAGCTCGACCCGCTGACCGAGGTCGGTTCTCACCGGCATGGTTAACAGTTTACGCTATCGCGTCAAACCTGGGAAGAGACGCTCCTCGGCATAGCGGTAATGGGCGCCGATCGCAGCGACCGACCGCTCGGCGTCGCGGGCGATCAGGGCGTCGAGAATGTCGCGGTGTGCCGAGGAGCGAAGCGAGGACTGCAGGGTCGGGTTGCCGCCGGCCGCCGTCCGGAGCAGGTGGGCTGTCTGATTCAGCATCTGGTCGTTGATCGCCGTCATGCGCTCGTTGCCGGCGAGCGCGACCAGATCGTGGTGAAAGGCAAGATCGTGGGTCGAGTTGACGAGGTAGTCCCTCCCTGCTCCCTCGTCGAGGGCGTCGAGATGGTGCGCGAGCCCGTTCAGAGCCTCGTCGCCGGCCCGCCCGGCGACGATCCTCGCCGCGGCGACCTCGAGTGCCTCGCGGACCCCGTAGACCTCGGCCAGATCTCTCGCGTCCAGGGTCGAGACGACGTTCCCGCGACGGTCGAACTCGACCACGAGCCCCTCGCGAACGAGCTCGCGAACCGCTTCGCGGATCGGGCCACGACTCGTCGCGAAGCGCTGGGCGAGGTCGGCCTCGACGAGCTTCGACCCGGCCGGAAGCTCACCGCTCAGGATCGCGTTCCTGAGGCGCACGACGACGGTCTCCCAGAGCGCCTGTCTGTGAACCGGCTCGATCACGTTGCGACGGATGGTACGGCCGCGCGGCCGAGGTGCGCCAGAGGCCGCGAAGGCCCGAGCGGTTGGCGGCATGACCAAATCGCCCGGCTCGGATGACTAGGATTGCGCGGGATTGCATCCTGACAACGCTTGCCGGCGGGCCACGACCGAGATGACCGGTTGCGGGCCGGGCGGCTCGACTCGAGGGGCGGGGGCAGAAGTGGCAGGAGGAGTTGCTCGCGAGCGATGGTGAGCTGGCGTCTCGGACTGGTGGACTCGGCCTGGTTCGGCTCTCCGTGGGAGGGAAAGGAAGCCCTCGAGCTGACGAAGGAGATCGGCTTCGAGGCCGTCGACCTGTTCGTCGGTTACGACCCCGGCGACCTCTCGCGGCCGGAGCGTCAGGCCCGCCGGCGCGAGCTGGAAGCGGTAGGGCTGCCGGTCTGGGCGCTCCTCTGCACGCCGCTCGGGCTGGCCGACTTCAATGACTCCGTGCGTCGGTACCACATCGAGCGCGCGAAGCGTGTGATCGAGCTCGCGACGGAGCTCGCCGCCGAGAGCGTGATGGTCTGCCCGGGCGAGTACGTGTTCCAGCAGGAGCTTCTGCCCCCCGAGTGGGAGTGGGCGCGCCTGGTCGACGCGGTCCGCGAGATCGGCGAGCACGCTGCGGCGCGCGGGCTCGTGGTCGCGATCGAGCTGCTGCCGTTTCGCTACGCGTTCGTGAACAGCGTCGAGGCGATGGAGCGCTTGCTCGACGAGGTCGGGCTCGACTGCGTGACGGCGGCGGTCGACATCTCGCACTTCTGGCTGCGGCGGATCGATCCGGTGGAGCTCGCGCGGCTGACGGGCCGGATCGGGCAGGTTCACATCGCCGATTGCGACGGGTCACATCATGGCGACCTTCCTGCGGGAATGGGAACGACGCCGTTTCTCTCCTACCTGGAGGCGCTGCGCGACTCGGGATTCTCCGGCACGGCCTCGGTCGAGCTCGAGTTTCCGGCGGATCCGAGCCTGATGGTCGAGTGGGTCACCGAGGCCCACCGTGGCTCGCTCGATCTGCTCGTGCAGGCCGGCCTCCACGAGCCGGCCTGACGGCACGACGCCGTGTGCGAGCCGTGAGCACTCCCTTCGACTCGGCGAAGCTCGATCGCCTGCTGGAGGACGCCGGCGTCGAGGTCGTGCTCGCGACCTCGGCTCACAACGTCCGCTACCTCCTCGGCGGCTACCGCTTCTTCTTCTTCGAGCACTTCAACGCGATCGGGCTCAGCGCGTACCTGCCCTGCGTCGGCTATCAGCGGGGACACCGCGAGAACGCCTTCTACATCGGCAATCCGATGGAGGCGCGGTCGTTGGAGCTCGAGCCCCTCTGGCTGGGACGCCTCGACACGAGCTCCTGGACGGCGCCGGACACGGCGCGGGCGGCGGCGGCTTTCCTGCGCCGCCTCGGTCTTCAGGGCGCCACGATCGCGATCGAGCGCTCCTTCATCCCCGACGACGCCCGGGCGGTGCTCGGGCAGGAGCTCCCGGGCGCGACCTTCGTCGAGGCGCTCCCGCTCCTGACCGAGCTGCGCGCGATCAAGCGGCCCGACGAGCTGGCCCTGCTACGGATCGTGGCCGACGAGGTCGTCGGTGCGATGACCGCGGTGATCGGCGCGGCGGCGGCCGGAGACACTACCCGGGCCCTGGCCGAGCGGCTCCGCATCGAGGAAACGCGTCGCGGGCTGGTCTCGGAGTACTGCCTCGTCGCGGCCGGGCCGAGCTCGCATCGCGCCCCGTCGGATACGCCGTGGCTGCCCGGCAGGGCGCTTTCGCTCGATTCGGGCGCCAGCCTGCGCGGCTACGTCGGCGATCTCGCCCGCATGGGGTGCATGGGGGCGCCGACGGCGCGCATGGAGGACCTGCTTGCCCAGGTCGAGGCCGTGCAGCAAGCGGCCCGCTCGGAGGTGGCGCCCGGCCGCGCCGGGGAGGATGTGTACGCCTCGGCCCTCGCCGCTCAGGGCGAATGCCCCGACGGCACGAGGATGAGCTTCGTCGCTCACGGAATGGGCCTCATCCCGCATGAAGCGCCCTACCTGACCGACACTCGAACCGTGCCCTATCCGGCAGCTCCACCGTCATCGCCCCTTCGAGCCCGGCATGGTCCTC
The DNA here is from genome assembly GCA_963743675.1 of uncultured Actinomycetota bacterium. GTDB lineage: Bacteria > Actinomycetota > Thermoleophilia > Gaiellales > Gaiellaceae > PALSA-600. The sequence continues at coordinate 236,078 of CAVURE010000015.1, read as the reverse complement.
TCGATCGAGACCGAGCTCCTCGACCCTGACGTCGGCTACGTCAAGCTCGAGGACACCGTTGCCGTTACCGAGGATGGAGCGGAGGCCTACGGTGATACCGGCCGCGGCTGGAATGCCGCTGCGATTCAGTGACCGTTGCGCAGCGTGGGGCCGCCCTGGACGGCCGGCGCCAGGCGCACCGGTTCGACCCAGCCCGCTCCGCCGGCCGACGCGCTCGCCGCGTCGATCACCTCCTGGACGCGTAGCCCCTCCTCGAAGCCGGGCTCGGCCGGCCGCCCCTCCCGGATCGCAGCAACGAGCTCGGCGGCGATCGCCGTGTAGGCAACGTCCTGCGGCTCGAGCCGCGGCAGGCAATCCCTCGCTCCCGTGCGCCGGAGGGACGGCCAGCTGCCGGGGGCCTTCGTCGCCGCGGCGCATGACGGTCAGCCGCCCGATCTGTCGAGTCCGGCCAGTGCGATTCGGCGGCGACTGCGACCGAGCCCTCGCTGCAGTGCACCGCGACGCTGAAGGCGCTGCGCGCCTGGTAGGCAACCGAGCTCGCGAGGAACGACACCGGCGCTCCGTTGCGAAGCTCGGCCACGAACGCAACCGTGTCCTCGGCATCCGGATGGGCGACCGTCCCGTCGGGCCAGGCGCGCTCGGCGACGTTCACGGCCTCGTGCGCGCACACCCGCACGATGTCGCCGGCCAGCCACTGCAGGACGTGGATTGCGTGCGAGCCGATGTTCGCAAGCGCGCCGGTGCCGGCTCGCGCGCGATCGAACTGCCAGCGCATCGGGCCGCGCGGGTCGCCCCAGCCGCAGTTGAGATAGCGCACGTAGGCGAAGTGCGGCTCGCCGAAAGACCCGTCGGCGAGCAGCTCGTGGGCGCGCGTCACGGCGGGCAGGAACCGCCACCAGAACGGGACGATGTGTCGGAGGCCGCGCCGCTGCGCAGCCTCGCAGCATCTCGAGCGCCTGCGTCGCGTTCAACGCCAGCGGCTTGTCGCAGAGCACGTGCGCGCCTGCTTCGAGCGCGGCGAGCGTCATCGGGTGGTGGAGATCGTTCGGGGTCGCGACGGCGACGATGTCGAGCTCGTGCTGCGACGAGCATCTCGTCGAAGTCGGTGAAGACGGCCTCGATCCCGAGCCGCTCGGCGGCCGGAGCCGGCATTGCGCGTCGAGGAGGCGCAGAGCGCAACGACCTCGACATCGCCGATTCGCTGAAAGCTCTCGGCGTAGTGCACACCGATCCCGGCGCCGACGACGCCGACCCGCAGCGGGCTCACCTCGGCACGCGCGGAACGATCGGGCTCGATCATTGGTAACAATCTACAATGTGCGGCCGTGTTCCTCCGCGGCCGCAGTTCCTCGGGGCAGGAGCCGGGTCGCGGGGTTCGCGAGCAGGAGAGCGTTCGTCCTCTTCGGCTCGCCGTCGCCCGTTCCCGAAGGAGAGGAGACCAGGTGTCCGTGGACTCGCCGCACATCCTTGCCGATCACAAGCGATCCGCGGCCCTCGACGACCTGTTCGTCGTCGACTTCGACGTGCACATCAACGAGCGGCCCGAGGATCTGGCTCCCTACTGCGAGCTGCCCTGGCGCAAGGCGCTCGAGGGCCTGGCGAAGATCCCTCACCGCTACCTCGACATTCCCGCATTTGCACCAAGCTTCTCGCCGTGGGTCGGCGCGGCGCTGCCCACGATCGAGCGCCGCACCGTCGTCACCAACCCGGTGCAACTGCGCGAGGATCTCGATCTGCTCGGTGTCGACGTCGCCGTGCTCTTTCCGGACAGCTTTCTGCTGCACGCGCTGATCAAGCCGCCCGACTACGCCGTCGCCCTTGCCCGGGCCTACAACCGCTGGCTCGTCGATGTGTGGCTCGGCGAGGATCGAGGCGTCAAGGGGGCGCTGCTCGCGCCCAGCCAGGATCCGCACGCCGCCGCCGAGGAGATCCGGCGCTACGCCGACCACCCGCATGTCGGCTGCGTCTACCTGCCGACGTGCTGCGTCGACCCTCTGTACGGGCATCGCTCGTACGACCCGATGTTCGACGCCGCACAGGAGTGCGGGCTCCCGGTCGTGCTGCACTCGGTGACCGCGCTCAACCCCGTCTTCCCGTTCAACCTGCAGGCCTTCGAGACGCTCTTCGCGGTGCATGCGATCGTGCACTCGATGTCGATGGCGGCCAACGCGGTGAGCATGCTCGAGACGGGCGTTCCGGTTCGCTTTCCCGGGCTGAAGATCGCATTCACGGAGGGAGGCATCGCCTGGGTGCCATGGCTCGCGATGCGCCTGGACAAGGAGTACAGCGAGCGGCGGCGTGACGTGCCGCTGCTGACCGAGCGCCCGAGCCACTACCTCAAGCGGATGTTCTTCGCCACCCAGCCGATCGAGGAGCCGGAGCATCTACGGGACATGGCTGCGCTGATCGGGCTCTTCGACGGCGAGAACTGCGTCATCTTCGCCTCCGACTGGCCCCATCACGACTTCGACCACCCCGACAAGGTCCTGCAGATCCCGATCTCGGACGAGGCCAAGCGGAAGATCATGGGCGAGAACGGCTCGCGGCTGCTCGGAGCGAAGCTGGCCGTGCGATGAAGGTCGAGCACACCGTCTGCGCCGCAGACGCCATTCCCCCCGGCGAGCATCGCGTGCTCGAGGTCGCCGGCCGCCAGATCGGGATCTTCAACCTCGACGGGAGCTTCTACGCACTGCCGAACGCCTGCTTCCACCAGAACGGGCCACTCTGCCGGGGCATGCTGTCGGGCACGTTGCGTGCCGACGCGGAGAGCGCTTTCAAGGCCGAATGGCGGCTGGACGGCGAGGTGATCGTGTGTCCGTGGCACTCACTCGAGTTCCACGTCAAGACCGGGCAGTCGATCGCCTATCCGAACCGCAGCCTCCCGACCTACCCGGTGCGCGTCGAGAACGGGATGCTCAGGCTCACGCTTTGACCCGGCGCCCGCAGCCGGTCGGGGCGCGGCCGGCGTGACGCTGCAGGGTCGGGTGGCGCTCGTCACCGGCGCCGGTCGTGGTATCGGTCGTGCCACCGCCCTCCACCTCGCGGCAGCGGGCGCCCGGGTGGTCGCGGTCGCGCGAAGCGGGGACGAGCTCGAGTCGCTGGCGTCCGAGAGCGGCGCGCTGCCGCTGGTCGCCGACGTGGTCCCGGTGGAGGGTTGCTCACGGATCGTCGACCAGGCGAGGGCGCTGGCCGGACGCATTGACATCCTCGTCAACAACGCGGCGATCGGCTCGGCAGGGGAGCGCGACGTCGCCGACCAGAGCCTCGAACGCTGGCGGGAGGCGATGTCGGTCAACCTCGATGCCCCCTTCGAGCTCACCCGGCATGTGCTGCCCGAGCTGATCGAGCGAGGGTGGGGCCGGATCGTGATGGTCTGCTCGCTGGCAGCGCTGCCAAGCGGCGTTGCGCCGGGCATGAGCGCGTACGCCGCCTCCAAGCACGGCCTGCTCGGGCTCATGCGCGCGGTGGCTGTCGAGGTCGCCCCTTACGGAGTCACCTGCAACGCGGTCTTACCCGGCTCGGTGCGAACCCGCACGGCCGAGCTCAAGGTCGCCGAGGAGGCGCGCGCGGCGGGCACGACGATCGAGGCCGCCTGGGAGGCACGCGTCGCCCGTTCGACCGGGGGACGTCTGGTCGATGCCGGCGAGGTCGCTGCCGCGATCGCCTTCCTCGTGGGCGAGGGGGCGAGCGGGGTGAACGGCCAGGCTCTCGGAATCACGCTGTGACGGAGCAGCCGGGCCGGCCGTCTCAGCTCGTCACGAGCCCTGCCGTCGTCGACTCCGGCCGCTGGTCGTCGTAGCGCGCCACGACCCGAAGGTACGACGTCCGGATGTGCTCGACGGCCACCTCGGCTGCCTGCTCGTCGTCCCCGGCGGCGATCACCGCGAGGATCTCGGCATGGCTGCGAATCATGATCTCCCGGAACCCTGGCGTGTGCACGTAGGTGCGGGCGAGCATGAAGACGTACACCTGAGGACGGAGATCGGCCCAGAGCCGGAGCAGCCGCCGGTGCCCCGAAGCACGGTAGACGGCGTCGTGAAACGCGAGATCGACCTCGGCGGCCTTGCGCGCGGTGACCCTCGCGTCGAGCTCGGCGTAGCCGTCGATGACCGCTTGCATCTCCGCGAGGTCGCTGTCCCTCGCATGTCGCGCAGCCCAGGCGCAGCAGACCGGCTCGATCGCGAGCCGCAGGCTGAACACCTCCTCGAGGTCGGTTCTCGAGAGCTCGGCGACAACGGCGCCGCGGTTCGGGCGCCGCATCGCAAGACCCTCGCGCTCGAGCTGCGCGAGCGCGGTGCGCACCGGCCCCCGGCTGACCCCCAGCGCGTCCGCCAGCTGGGCCTCCCGTAGACGGTCGCCTGGCGCGAAGTGACCGCGAAGAATCGCTTCGCGTAGACGATCGACCACCTCGTCCGAGATGAGAGTGGTGAGTGCCGGCCCGAGCATGCCGACAACGGCCGGCGGGTACCGCGGGCGCTCGTCGCTGAGGTGGTCGTGATTCGGACGATCGGCGGACAAGTTGCCTCAGATCCTACGACCGCACGAGCGCCCCGTCACGCCCGCTCTCGAACGCCGTCAATCCTCCTCACTCCCCCTGCCGACGACCGGCCCAGGCTCGGCTGGTTGCTCGGCCGCCGGAACGGCCATCGTCTCCCACCAGCGCGTTCCGACCGGGGCCTCGATCAGCACGGAGCGAAGCAGAGCGGCGGCCTTCGCCAGCCCCTCGTCCGGATCGATCAGGTCGTCCTCGTGCTCGATCGAGACGACGTCGTCGTATCCCGCCAGGCGGAGCGCGGAGATGAAGTCGCGCCAGAAGAGCTCGTCGTGGCCGTAGCCCACGGTGCGGAACAGCCAGGAGCGTCGCGAGACCTCTGCATGGGGAGTGGCATCGAGAACGCCGTTCAGCCGTGACCGCGCCTCCTGGAGGCGGGTGTCCTTGGCATGGACGTGCCAGATCATGCCGCCGAGCTCCCGGATCACCTCGAGCGGATCGATCTGCTGCCAGAACAGATGCGAGGGGTCGAGGTTGCAGCCGACGACCTCCCCGACCTCGGCCCGGAGCCGCAGCAGAGACTCGCGGGTTGAACACCATGTCGCTCGGGCTCATCTCGAAGCACAGGCGGCAGCCGTGATCCTCCGCGATCGCGCCCTTCTCGCGCCAGTACGGGACGAGCCGATCCTGCCACTGCCACTGCAACGCCTCGAGGTTCCAGGGTGGAAACGGTGACGTCACCCACGAAGGGGTGCGGTCGCCGGGCCCCCCTTCCGGGAGACCGGCGAGCAGCGTCAGCCGGCTGACGCCCGCGACGTTCGGCGAGCCGGCAGGCGTCGATGAACTCCTGCTCGTAGGTGGCCGCCTCGGCCGGATCGGGCGAGAGCGGCGCACCGTGGATCGCGAGCGCGCTGATCTCGAGTGACCGCTCCGCGAAGGCCGCACGCCACCGCTCGAACCGGCCCGGATCGGCGAGCAGGGCTGCCGGATCGGCATAGCGCTTCGAGTGGAAGCCGCCGCAGCCCAGCTCGATCGCCTGGAATCCGAGCTTGTGCGCGAGGTCGAGCCCGGGCTCGAAGTCGTGCAGCAGGAGCCCCGTCGTGATCACCCCTAGCCTCACGTCAGCCTCGTGCCCCTACGCGCTGCCGAGCTCAAGGCGTACCGGTCGAGCCCGCGGCGCGCACCGGCGCATCCCGATCCTGAACGGTGAGCTGCCGGCAGCCTTCGGCGGTGATCACGAAGGTCTGCTCGCAGTGCACCGAGCGACGGCCGAGCGTGAACAGGGGCGCCTCGAGATTGACGACCATGCCCGGCTCGAGCTCGAGATCGAAGGGGAGCTCGATGCACTCGTCTTTGATCAGCAAGCCGCGATCGGGCATGATCAGCGGGTAGTCGCGGACCTCCAGGCCCACGCCGTGACCGTGGGGAAACGACGCGGTGATCCCGGCCTCGCGGAGGGCCTCCTGCATGGCGGCCTGAACCTGCGAGCCTTTCCGGCCGGGCCGGAGCGTGGCGGCTCCGGCCGCGACACAGTCGCGCACCGCCGCGTGCTCGCGCGAGGCCGCAGGCGACGGCGCCCCGATCGACAGCGTCGTGCCGGAGTCGGCGAACCAGCCGGCCTGAACGACGCCGAAGTCGGCATAGAGGGCGTCGCCCGAGCGAAGCTCGGCGGCCGCTTCGGTCACCAGCCCGAGGCCCGAGGGACCGAAGGCAAAGTGGTCGAAATCGGCACCGGCTGCGGCTACCGACTCGCGGAACCGCGCCGAGATCTCCGTTGTCGACCTGCCCGCCCCGGCCGTCTCGAGGGCCGCCACCGCCGCCGACTCCGAGATCTCGGCGGCCCGGCGCAGGCGCTCGATCTCCTCGTCCGTCTTGACGGCCCGGAGGACTCGGAGGAGGCTCGTGCAGTCGAGAAGCTCGGCGCGCGGCAGGAGGGCGCGCAGCTCGTCGACCTCGTCAACGGGCATCCCGGCGAGCTCGACAGCGATGCGCGATCCGTCGAGGCTCCTCTCCTCGAGCACGGCCGCGAGCACCTCGAGCGAGCTCTGCGTCCGGTTCCGCCGTGCGAGCAGGTCGACGGCGCGGGCGAGCTCGCCGGGGACGTCGAGCTGATCGTCGTCGAGCGCGAAGTCGACGTCCCCGACGAGGCGGATGTCCGTGACGTCGGTGCCGAAGGCGTCGAGCGCCCAGAACGACTCGACGAGAAGCGTCGGGCTCGCGCCGCGCGGAAGCAGCGCGATGTTCCGCATCGCTGCAGCCTCGCCGCGTTCGGATCCCATCATGTACCCCTTCAGGAGCGGGGCGATCCAGCACCAGTAGCCCGTCAGGTAGCGGACGCCGATCGGGGCCCAGGTGACGATCGCATCGACACCTGCCGCCGCCATGTACTCGTCCGCGCGCGTCCGATTGGTCAAGGGCTCGGCATCTCAGTCGGTCGGCACGGTCACCACGGACTGATCGGCAAGAGCGGCCTCCTCACCCAGGCGGCGGCGCTCCTCGGTGAAACGGGCCATGTCGCGCATCGCCATCGCCTTCTGGTAGCGCTCGCGCTGTCGATGCACGATCTGGTCGAGCGAGACGGCGACGATGAGGATCGCGCCGGTGATGATCGCCGCCCAGCTCGGAAAGATGCCGAGGAACACCACTGCGCCGTTCACGGCCTGGAGGAGGGCACAGCCCAGCATCGCACGGAGGACGCCGCCCTCGCCGCCGGCAAACGACACTCCGCCGACGATCACCGCCGTGATCACCTGGAGCTCGAACCCGACGCCGAACGTGTCGTCAGGGGCGCCGAAGAGGCTCGCCTGGAGGACGCCGGCGAGGCCGACCAGGAGCCCGCTGACGATGAACACGCCGATCGTCACCCTTCGTACCCGGATGCCGGCGGCACGAGCCGCTTCCTTGTTGCCGCCGATCGCGTAGATGTGGCGCCCGGTCGTCGTGAAGGTCAGGAACAGGAATCCGCAGTGCCGCGACGATCACCATGATCAGCACCGGCATCGGGATCCCGAGCGGGGTCAGGTTGCCGAAGTTGCTGAAGCTCAGGGGAATCCCCTGCACGGCCTGCCCGCCGGTGATCACGACCACGAGCCCGCGGATGAGCGTCAAGCCACCGAGGGTGATGATGAGCGGCGAGCTCGAGACATTCCAGACGATCACCCCGTTGATCGCGCCGATCGCCCCACCGAGCAGAACCGCCAGCACGAATGCCACCGGCACCGGGACGACGCTCGAGAGCATCCCCGCGATGACGGCGGTCAGGCCGAGCACCGAGCCGATCGACAGGTCGATGTTGCCCGTGATGATGAGGAGGGCCGTTCCGACGCCAGCGATCGCGATGAACGACATGTTCTCGGCCTGGACCTTGAGGTCGTTCACGCCCCAGAAGAGGCCGTTGTGCAGCCCGGTGTAGACGATGATCGCGATCAGCAGGATCAGCACGCCCATCGGCCTGCGCCTGCCCGCGCACCAGCCGGTTGACGAAGCGCGACGCTCCGCGGCGTCGCGGCTGCCGCCTCGTTGTCGGGCGGGACGCTCACCGGCGACTCCCCATCGGGCTGGCCGCTCACCGCCGCCTCCCCATCAAGCCGCCGGTGATGTGCCCGACGACGTGCTCGATCGTCGTCTCGGCGGCCGGCGCAGTCGAGCACCACCTGACCGAGTCGCAGCACGATGATCCGGTCGGCCACGGCAAAGACGTCGTCCATGCTGTGACTGATCACGAGCACCCCGATCCCGCGCTTTGCAACCGATCGGATGACCTCGAGCGTCGTGTGAGTCTGGTGGACGCCGAGAGCGGCCGTCGGCTCGTCGAGCATCATCAGCTTGTTGGCCTTCATCATCGCCCGCGCGATCGCAATTGCCTGGCGCTGGCCCCCGACAGCCGTCGCACCGAGACTGTCTGGTCCCAGATCTGAATACCGACCTCGTCGAGGCGCTGCGTCGCCAGCCGCACGGCGGCGCGCTTGTTCACCACGCCGATCGGGCCGATGCGGAAGCGGACGGGCTCCTGCCCGAGCACGACGTTGGCGACCGCATCGAGGTTGTCGCAGAGCGCGAGATCCTGGTGCACGGTCTCGACGCCGAGGTTCCGCGCCCGGGAGGCCGTCAGATGCTCGAGCTTCTCCTCGCCGAGCCAGATCTCCCCGGCGTCGGGCTTGTGGATGCCGCTCAGCGTCTTGACGAGCGTGCTCTTGCCGGCTCCGTTGTCGCCGACGAGCGCGACGATCTCGCCGGCGTGCACCGTCAGCGAGACGCCGGCCAGCGACTGGACGCCTCCGAACCACTTGACGATCCCCTCGCAGCGAATGGCCACGGGGGCCTGCCCGTTCGTCTCCGAACGGGCAGGTGCCCCCTGGCTATCGCTGGTCACGTCTCATCGTCTCGGCGATAGTGAACGTACGACCGTCCCGCATCACGAGACGTGCCTTGCGGCTCATTTCCCTACTGTCCCGGCGGAACCTGTCCCGTCGCCACCGGCGTGTCCAGATAGTGGAATGCCTGCTTGTAGATGTAGGCGTACTTGGGGTTCAGCGGGTCGTAGGCGATCGTGTCGAACGACTTCGCCTCCGCCGGGGTCGTGATCGTGAGGCCGTAGATGAGGCGCGTCGGGTAGATCGGCTTGCCCGCATGGGCCGCGATTCCGTCCTTGATCATGAGGATTCCGCTGTAGGCGAAGAACGAGCCGAAGTTCGCCTGCATGATCGAGTTGCCGTCGGCGATCATCTTCAGCGTCGCGTCCTCTGCATCCACGCACCCGAGGAAGAACTGGTTGCGATCGGTCTTCCCGGCGTGTGTGCATGACGTGACCGCCCCGACTCCGGCGATCGTCGCAAACGAGATCATCATGTTGATGTTCGGATGGGCCGCGAGCAGGTTGGCCGCCGCGGTCGCGCCGTCGGTCGCGTTCTGGTAGGCCTGGACCGAGCCCGCGAGCGTTGCGTTCGGGAATGCAGCCTTGATCGTGTTCCACGCCCAGAGGGTCCGCTTGTTGCCCTGCGGGTCCGAGAGGTTGCCGAGCAGCCCCACCACCGGAGCGGTGATGTGGTTCTTGTGCGCCCAGGCGACGGCCGCTTTCCCGACATCGATCCCGCCCTGCTTGTGCGAGAACAGCGTGTTCTGGGTCGCCCCCGACACCGCCTGAGTCGAGTGGTTGATGAAGACGACGCCCTGCTTGACCGCCTTGTCGACCGTCGACTGCCAGGCCGACATCTCATCACCCGTGCTGAGCACCAACATGCCGTAGTTCGCGGCGACGTACTGGTTGAAGAGCTCGGTTCCCGTCGGGATCGAGCCGTTCTCGTTGCCGAACGTCAGGCCCCACGGCAGGTTGTTCTTCTTGATGTAGGCCGCCATCGGGTTCTGGAAGATCTGGGTGAAGAACGGGCTGAACCCGACCTCGATCACGCCGATCTTCTGCGCTCGCGACGCGTAGTTGCCCTGAGCACGGGAGTTCGGCCCGGCCGCGGTATCACCCGCTTTCGCAGCGCGGGCAAGTGCTCCTGCGACTCCGGTCCCGACTCCGAGCACCGCAGCCAGCTTCCCTGCGTTGAAAAGGAAGTCCGACCGACTCGTAAGACCCCCCAACGATGCGAGCGGCTCGGGCCACTCCTCGTCGTAGCCCCCCGGCTGATCGTTGGCGCGACCGTGCTGGTCCCGGTCGCCGCCCCGCTTCTTCTCAAGCATGTGACCTCCTTCTCCCTGCCCGTTGAAGCAGAGACTAGGCGTGTTAGGCGCTCGCCAAGGCGAGTAAACCGGGGGCGATCTTGTTTGTCAACACTTTGGCATTTGAGCGCCTGAGACGCGAATATAGACCTATAGGCGTATGTAGACGTCGGCAGCGGCACACTGTTAGGGCCGTATCCGCGCCGGAATCTCTCTGACCCCGGTCTGCGGTGCACCGCTCGCCGAGGGCCGGCCCGCAAGGGGGGACGCAACGCACCGCGGACTGCCGGGAAGGCCCGTCATCTCGGCTTGCCTGCCTGGGCCTCGTCGTCGTGCTCGTCGAGCGAAGCCGTGATCTGGCGGCAGGTCGTCTCGATCTGGTGCTCGACCTCGGCCCGTGCGGCCTCGACGTTGCCTCCCGCGACGGCGTCGAGCCAGGTCTGATGCGTCTCGGCTGCGTCGATCAGCTGCTCGTGTGACCGTCGCAGCGTTGCCTGGCGAATGAACCCCGCCAGCCGACCTCGCAGGAGGCTCGCGATCTCGAGCAGGATCGGGCTCCCGGCAATCCGCCAGAACGTGTCGTGGAAGCGGCTGTCGAGGGCGAAGAACCCTTCGGCGTCGCCGGCCCGCGCCGCCTCGAACATCTGGTCGACGATCGCCTGCACGGTCGCGGTCGACTCCGCGTCCCAGTTCTCCGCGGCCAGGCCGACGACGAGTTGCTCGAGCGCGATCCGGACGCGCGCCAGATCCCAGAGCGTGTCGGCCGACAGGGAAGCCACGAACGTGCCGCGCCGGGCCTTCTGGATGACCACGCCCTCGTTGGCGAGCCGTCCGAATGCCTCTCGCACCGCGATGCTGCTCACCCCGAGCGCGCCCGCGATCGACCGCTCGACCAGATGCGCGCCGGGCGGGTAGACCCGCGACTCGATCCCCTGGCGCAGGGCGTCGGTCACCTCGTCGACGACGCTCTTCGGGCTGATGGCTGATAGCTGGTGCTCTTGCACGTCGTCCTCGGGCGATCCGGAAGACCCGTGTTCCGCCGCTCAGGCGAGATCCGCGGTCGCGCACGCGGCGTCGCGACCCGTTCTCTGGGTTGGCTTGTGAGAGGCCGGGCGCCGTCCGCCACGATCACGAACGACTGCTCGATCTGGAACGAGCGGCCCCCGGGGACCTCGAGCGGGGCCTCGAGGTTGATCACCATTCCCTCCTCGAGGGCCAGGTCCGCCTCGAGGTCGATGCACTCGTCGGCGAACCGCTCCCCTCCCACCGGCGCGATGAAGGGAAGCTCCTTCGGCTCCTGGCCGAGGCCGTGACCCTGCGGCTTGCCGGCCGAGGCGACCGAGCCTTCGACGACGGCTCGCATCGCGCCGTGGATATCGACGACGCGTTCGCCGGGCCGGAGACGTGCACGGCCCGCCTCGATCGAGGCGAGGAGCGCCGAGTACTCCTCCTCCACCTGCGCCGAGGGCGCCTCGAGAGCGAGCGTCACGCCGGTGTCCGAGACACAGCCCCGGAAGCGGCAGCCGACGTCGAGCATCGTCACGTCCTGCCGGTCGAACGTGTGGCGGCCGGTCGCGATGCCGAGCCCACGCGGGTCGATCGCGACGTGCCCCAGGTCGGCGCCCCGTTCGGCGACGAGCGAGCGAAAGAGATCGACCAGCGCGAGCGCATCGCCGCCCGGGGTCGCGGCGGCGACGAGCGCGCGAAGGCCGACCTCGCCGGTCTCGGCCGCACCCGTCAGCCTCTCGATCTGATCGACCGTCTTGACCATCCGGATCAACCGGACGAGCACCGAGGCATCGGGCAGCTCGGTGCCGGCTGCCAGCAGCTGCCTCAACGCCGCGATGTCGGAGGAGTCGAGGCCGTCGCGCTCGACGCCGATGCGCCGGGCGCCGGGCGCCACTGCCGAGAGCGCGGCCGCGACGGACTCCATCGGCGTCCGCTCGAGCGTGCGCCCGGCGAGCCGCCCGGCAACCAGCCGCAGCTCCGCCGGCAGGTCCTCGGCGAGCGAAGGGTCGAACCCCGCGCCTCCGTAGACCTCGAGCGCCTCGTCCCATCCGAGGTACGAGGTGACCGCGGTCGCCGCATGGGAGATCAGGGCGCGGTCGCCGTTGCCGGCGATGACTGCGAACGAGCGGAAGAACCGCTCGGTGCCCCCGCCGGGGAACAGCATGTAGCCGCGGAACGCGGTCTCGAACCAGCTCTCGTGATCGGTCGCGTACGCAACGCTGACCGGCAGCGCGACCACGAGCGCATCGAGCCCGCAGCGATCGAGCTGCTCGATGACGCGGGGACGGTTGACGAGCAAGGGCTACTCCTCCGGGTCGAGGGTCAGCGATGGGTTCAGCCTACGGCCGCCATCGCACGGGAACCGTGATCTGCGAGGTCTGACACCACGACTCGCGCATCCGGTCGCTCGAACACCTCGGGACGAAGCTCGGTGCCGAGCCCCGGCCCTGTGAGCGGATAGACGAACCCGTTCTCGACCCGCGGAAGCTCGGTGACGAGCTCCTCGTACCAGCCGGTGTAGAACGCTCTGACCATCTCCTGAAAGATCGCGTTCGGGGCGTTGATCGTCAGGTGGACGGAGGTTGCGAACTCGACGGGGCCGCTGCAGTCGTGTGGGGCGACGGGGAGCTTGTGGGCCGCCGCGAGCGAGCAGATCGCCTTGCCCTCCGTGATCCCGCCGACCCAGGCCGGATCGAAGATCACGACCCCTGGATTGCCTCGCTGAATCAGGTCGCGAAACGACCATCTCGTGCCGAGGGTCTCGCTTGCCGCGGTGGGGATGCTCGTCGCCTCCGAGAAGCGGCGGAGCGCGTCGAAGTCGTCCATCTTGATCGGATCCTCGAACCAGGCGGGCTCGAGCTCCTCCAGGGCGGTGGCGATCTTGATCGCACTCGGCAGGTTCCAGAGGCTGTGGAGCTCGACCATGATGTCCATGGCATCGCCGACGGCGTCGCGAATCTTCTCGAACGGCTCGAGACCCTTCTTGAGCTCGGCCTTGGTGATGTACTCGCCCCCGCTCGAGCCGAGGCAGAGGTCGAACGGCCAGATCTTCATCGCCTTGACGCCCTGGTCGAGGAGGCTCTGGGCCAGAGCGCCGGCGTCGGTCAGAAACGCCTGCAGGTCCTCGTAGGGCCCCGGGGCCTCGTCTGCCCCCTCGACACCCCAGTTCCCGGTCGTCAGCCCGGCCTTGTCGGGAAGGGCGCGGACGTACCCGTAGCCAGCGCAGGTGTTGTAGACCTGGATGCAGTCGCGCGTTGCGCCGCCGAGAAGCTGGTAGATCGGTTGCTTCGCCACCTGGCCGAGCAAGTCCCAGAGCGCGATGTCGACGGCGGAGCGGCCGCGGTTCTCGACGCCGGAGCTGTTGAAGCCGACGAACGGGTTCAGGCCGTGCCAGTGGCGCTCGATCTGCAGCGGGTCCTTGCCGAGCAGGTACGGGGCAGCGGTCTCGTGAATCCAGGCGGTGACCGCCCGCGCGCCGAAGAACGTCTCGCCGAGCCCGACGAGGCCCTCGTCGGTGTGAATGCGAACGTACGCGAGGTTCGGCAGCAGGTCGAGACGGATCGTCTCGACGCTCGTGATCTTCACGAGCCCACCGCCCCGCCGTAGCGCCCGAGGCCGGCACAACGAGATCCGCGGTCCGCCATGGGGATAATTTCAGTATAAAGCGTGAGCCGTGGAGGCACTCGGCGCGATGGCAAGTGACATCACGATCCCTTCTCTCGGCGTGGCGATGGAGAATGCGCTCGTCGTCGCGTGGCTCAAGCAGGAAGGCGACCTGGTCGAGGCCGACGAGCCCGTCCTCGAGATCGAGACGGACAAGTCGACGATGGAGCTCGTTGCACCGGCGGCGGGGCGCCTGGGACCGCACCTCTACGCCGAGGGAGCGATCGTCGCGGTGGGCATCGCGGTCGCGGCCGTGTATCCCGCAGAGGGCGGCGCGCCGTCCGTGGCCGCCGAGGCCGGCGAGCCCGTCGAGCCCGTCGAGCCCGTCGATCCGATCGTGACCATGGCGACCGCGGAGCCCGCCGCGCCACGACCCGGGAGGCGCTCGGCCTCCGCATCGTGCAAGCCCGCGCGCGCGCAGGCTCGCGGTGGCCGAGGGCGATCCGGCGGCGACGGCGCCGGCGGAGCCGGCCCCCGCCGCGCCCGCCAGGAGCGGACGGTTTCGCGAGCTGATCGCCGAGCGCGTGAGCGAGTCGTGGCGTACGACGCCGCATTTCTCGGTCGTGCGGGACGTCGAGGTCGAGCAACTGCGAGCCGAGCTCGACCGGCTCAAGGAAGCCGGGCACCCGCTCACGGTCACCGACCTGCTGCTTCGGGCGCATGCGCTCGCGCTCGCCGGCGACTCGGACGCGAGCGGCGCCTGCGACCTCGGGCTCGCCGTCGCGAGCGAGCACGGCGTCATGATTCCCGTCGTCCGCGATGTCCTCGGGCGGTCACTCGACGACCTCGCCGCTGCTCGCCAGGCTGCGGTGAGCCGCGGTCGCGCAGGCAGGCTCGCGCCCGACGATCTCGACCTTCCGCCCTCGACGCTGTCGAACCTCGGGACGTTCGCGATCGACGCGTTCACGGGCATCATCGCCGTGGGACAGACGAGCCTCGTGACCGTCGGCCGGATCAAGCGGGTGCCGTGCGTCGTCGGCGACGAGATCGTCGCGCGTGAGCGGCTCACGGCGACCGTCAATGCCGACCATCGCGTCCTCGACGGAGCGGATGCCGCCGGGCTGCTGGTCGCGTTCGCCGCTCAACTCGAGAATCCGACGCTCCTCGTCAAGGAGGGATCGATCGTTGACTGACTCGACCTCGCAGCAGCTTCTTCCAATCAGCCTCGACGGACTGCCGCGCGACCAGCTCGTGGAGTGGATGTCGGCGATGGTGCTGATCCGCGAGTTCGAGGAGTCGCTCGATCCACTCGTTCTCGCCGGGAAGATTCCCGGCGGCGTTCACCTTGCGAGCGGTCAGGAGGCGGTCGCCGTCGGGGCGAGCCGCGCCCTCGCCCGCACGGATGTGGTCACGACCGCGCACCGCCCCCATCACCACGCGCTCGCCAACGGGCTCTCGCCCTCGCGGGTGATGGCCGAGCTCTGGGGCCGCAGCACCGGGACGTCCGGCGGCCGCGGCGGAACGATGCACCTGGCCGACTACGAGCACGGCTACTTCCCGGGCAACGCAATCGTCGGTGCCAACGTCGGCATCGCCATGGGCGCTGCTCTGGCCGCGCAGCTCGCAGGCCGAGAGCAGGTGGCGTGCGCGTTCTTCGGCGACGGAGCGACGAACACAGGCAGGACGTGGGAGAGCATGAACATGGCGTCGGCCTGGAAGCTCCCGCTGGTCGCGGTCTGCGAGAACAACATGTACGCGGTCGAGACCTTCATCGGCAACGTGTCGGGCGCCGGGACGCCGACCGAACGAGCGCGCGCCTTCGGCCTGTCCGCCGAGCAGATCGACGGGCAGGACGTCGGCGCCGTCTACCGGGCCGTCCGCGAGGCACGCGAGCGCGCGCTCGCCGGCGACGGCCCGTCGTTCATCGAGGCGCTCACCTACCGGTATCACGGGCACTCGACGGGAGAGGATCCTGCGTACCGCCCGACCGAGGAGGCCGAGGAGTGGCGCTCCACCAAGGACCCGCTCGAGCGCCTTCGCTTCGCGCTCTCTGCCGAGGATCTGCTCGACCAGGAGAGCTACGACCGGCTGGTCGCAGAGGCGACGGAGACGGTGGCCGAGGCCGTTCGCTTTGCCGAGGGCTCGCCGCTGCCCGATCCGGCGAGCGCCGCCGACCGTGTCTACGGGCTACAGGTCGGCGTCAGGGGGAATCTGTTGTGACGAGCGCCGGCGCTGACGTCACGGTCGGGCAGGCCTTCCAGCAAGGCGTCCGCGAGGAGATGGAACGCGACGAGCGGATCTTCGTCATCGGCACCGATCTCTTCCGTCGCGGCGGTCACTTCGCGCAGGTCAAGGGGATCGGCGAGCTGTTCGGCAAGGAGCGGGTCCGCGACGCCCCGATCTCCGAGGCGGCGATCGTGGCCGCCGGCGTCGGCGCGGCGATGAACGGCGCCCGTCCGCTCGTCGACCTCAACTTCATCGACTTCGCGCTCGGCGCGGCCGACGAGGTGATCAACCAGGCGGCGAAGATGCGCTACATGTCGGGCGCACCCATGCCGCTCGTCATCCGTGCTTCGAGCGGTGTCGCTCTCTACGGCGCGCAGCACAACAACAGCTTCGAGGGCTGGTTCTCCTCGACGCCCGGGCTCCTCGTCGCCGTGCCCTCGACGCCGGCAGACACGAAGGGGCTGATCAAGTCGGCGCTCCGAGGCGAGGATCCGGTGATCTTCCTGATGCACAAGCGGCTGACAGGGGTCCGTGCGCCCGTGAACGGCCCGGACGACCTCGTTCGCTTCGGCTCGGCTGCGATCAGACGGCCCGGCAGCGATGTGACGCTGGTGTCGTACTCGTACCCGGTTCGGCGAGTGCTCGACGCCGCCGCGATCCTCGCCGAGCACAGCATCGATGCCGAGGTGATCGACCTGAGGACGCTGCAGCCGCTCGATCTCGAGACGATCGAGACGTCCGTGAGGAAGACGGGGCGTGCGCTCGTCATCGACGAGGCACCTCGGTTCGGCGGCATCGCCGCCGAGATCGCCGCGGCCGTGCAGGAGGCCGTCTTCGACTATCTCGACGCGCCCGTGACCAGGATCGGCGCGGCCTTCGCGCCCATCGCCCACAGCCCGACGCTCGTCGACGCTGCGATCCCGGGGGTCGACACGATCGTCGCCGGCGTTCGCGCGTCGATCGACCGTTGGTTCCCTGCCGAGGAGGTTTCCTGATGGCCGCTGCTCCCACCGCCGACGTGTTTCGCCTGGACGGCAAGGTGGTGCTGATCACCGGCGGGGCCGGCGGCCTCGGCTCGGCGACCGCCCGCGCGATGGCGCGCGCGGGCGCCGCGGTCGCGGCGTTCGACCGCGATCCCGACGCGCTCGCTGCGCTGACTGCAGCGTTCGCGGCGGACGGTCGCGAGGGGCAGCTGCTCACGATCGAAGGAGACGGCAACGACCCCGCCGGGGTCACGAGCGCGTTCCAGCGCGCCGAGGACGAGCTCGGGCCCGTCGACGTCCTCGTCAACACCGCCTTCGTCTTGCGCCTCGCCGAACCGGAGCGCCTGAGCCTCGAGGACTGGGAGGCGACGGCAAACGCGAACGTGACCGGTTACTTCCTCTGCGCTCAGGAGGCGGGACGAAGGATGATCGAGCGCGGCCGCGGCGGCTGCATTCTCAACATCAGCTCGATCGCGGCCACCAACGCGGTCGGGCGCCGCTCGTTCGCGTACAGCATCGCCAAGGCCGCCGTGAACATGATGACGATGGAGCTCGCGGTGGAATGGGCGAAGTACGGGATCCGGGTGAACGCCGTCCAGCCCGCGCAGGTGATGACGCCGGGGCTGCGCAGGCGGATCGCGACGCACCCCTTCGACGAGCAGACGATGGGCCGGATCCTCGGTGGGATCCCGATGAACCGGATGGGCGAGCCGGAGGAGATCGCCGACCCGCTCGTCTTCCTCGCCTCCGACGCGGCCCGGTTCATCACCGGCGCCCTGCTCCCGGTCGACGGCGGCAACCTGGCGATGAACGCCGGCGGCAGCCATACCTATTCCTAGCGTGACGGCTCAGCTGGAGCGCGAGCGGCCGGGTGGTATGGTGCGGCGCGTGACGCCCCCGGTGACCGTCGCGTCCGGCGCCAGCGTCGCCGGAGGTGGCGCTGCCGGAAGCGGCGTCGCCGGAAGGAAGGAGTCGCCGTGACCGAGGTGGAGCGGCTGCCGGCCTCAGGCGCCGGCGATCAGGACACGGAGGCGTTGAGCGGCCCGCAGCTCCTGCACCTCTACGAGCAGATGGTCTTGCTCCGCCGGTTCGATGAGACGGTCGGCGATCTCTTCCGCCGGGCGAAGCTCCCCGGCTTCGTCCATCTGTACACCGGCGAGGAGGCGATCGCGACGGGTGTCTGCGACGTTCTCCGGGTCGACGACTACGTAACGAGCACGCACCGCGGCCACGGCCACTTCCTCGCCAAGGGCGGGGATGCCGGGGCGTGCATGGCAGAGCTGTACGGCAAGGCCTCGGGCTGCTGTCGCGGCAAGGGCGGCTCGCTGCACGTGACGGACGCGAGCGTCGGGATGCTCGGCGCCAACGGCATCGTGGCCGCCGCGCTTCCGATCGCCGTCGGCGTCGCGTACGCCGCTGCACGCCTTCGCGGGACGGATCAGGTCGTCGCCGCGTTCTTCGGCGACGGGGCGACGAGCGAGGGCGCCTTCCACGAGGCCTGCAACATGGCGAGCGCGTGGAAGCTGCCGGTGCTGTTCGTCTGCGAGAACAACTTCTACGGGGTCGGGACACGCCTTGCGGCGATCTCGGCGAGCGAGGATCTCGCGGCGCGCGGCGCCGCGTACGGCATGGCCGCCCTGACGCTCGACGGCAACGACGTTCTCGCCGTCCGGAGCGCGGCGGCGGCCGCCGTCCGCCGTGCACGCGCCGGGGAAGGCCCGACGTTCCTCGAGTGCCGGACCTGGCGCCACAGCGCGCACTCGGAGGGCGAGCAGCCCAGGTACTGGGACGAGAACGAGCGGGCCGGCTGGATCGAGCGCGATCCGCTGCCGCACTTTGCCCGGCACCTGATCGAGGCAGCGGTTGCCACCGAGCGCGAGCTCGAGCAGCTCGCGGACGCGTGCGCGCGTCGGGTCGAGGACGCGGTCGCCTTCGCCGAGGCATCCCCGTTCCCGTCGGAGGACGACGCCTTGACCGACGTGTTCGCGACGTCGGCGCCCGGGCCGGTGGGAGCGACGCGCTAGATGCCGACGATGACGTTCATGGCCGCGATTCGCGAGACCCTGCGCGAGGAGCTCCGGCGCGACCCGCTCTTCTTCATCATCGGCGAGGACGTCGGTGCCTACGGAGGCGAGATGGGCGTCACGAACGACCTCTGGGAAGAGTTCGGCGAATGGCGGATCCGCGACGCTCCGATCGCCGAGACGGCGATTGTCGGCTGCGGGACCGGCGCCGCGCTGACCGGCTGCCGGGCCAGCCCGGAGGTTCCCTTCGGAGACTTCCTCGGCGTCTGCATGGATCAGATCTGCAACCAGGCGGCGAAGATGCGCTACATGTCGGGCGGTCAGCTCTCCGTGCCCATGGTCGTCAGGACGACGATGGGCGGCTACATGAACGCCGGCGCCCAGCACTCACAGTGTCTCGAGGCCTGGGTGGCCCACATTCCCGGCCTCAAGGTCGTCGTGCCGTCGAACCCTGCAGACGCCGCCGGTCTTCTGCGCTCGAGCCTGCACGACGGCAACCCGGTCATCTTCTTCGAGCACAAGGGGCTGTACGGGACAAAGGGAGAGGTTCCCGACGATCCGGAGTTCTCCGTTCCGCTCGGGGTCGCCGCCGTCGTCCGCTCCGGCAGCGACGCGACCGTCGTCGCCACCGGCCGGCAGGTCCGGCATGCGCTCGAGGCGGCCGAGACCCTGGCGTCGCGCGGGATCGAGTGCGAGGTGATCGATCTGCGCACGCTGGCGCCGCTCGACACGGGCACGGTGCTCGAGTCGGTGGCGAAGACCCGGCACGCCGTGATCGTGCAGGAGTCGTGGGCGTTCTGTGGCTTCGCCGCCGAGGTTGCGGCCGTGCTCGCCGACGAGGCGATCGGATACCTCGCAGGCCCCGTCAAGCGGGTCGGGGCAAAGCACGTGCCGATTCCGTTCAGCCCGCCGCTCGAGAATCACGTCCTCCCGAGCCCGAGCGACATCGTCGCCGCGGTCGAGGAGGCCTGTGGGGCCGCCTCGCCGTCGGCTCGGGCGCAGGCCTGACTCGCGGCGTGAGGAGCGAATCATGGATGTGCTGATGCCGAAGCTCGGACTGACGATGAGTGAGGGAACGGTCTCCGCGTGGCTGGTCGACGACGGCGCCCGCGTCAGCGCAGGCCAGGTGATCTGCGAGATCGAGACCGACAAGGCGGTTCAGGAGATCGTCGCCGATGCAGACGGGACCTTGCTCCGTTTGGTGCCGGTGGACACGATCGTCGCGGCAGGCACCGTCATCGGCCGGATCGAGTAGCGAGCGCCTCGATGAGGGTCGAACTCGAGAAGGCCAGGGATCTGCGCGCGCGGCTCGACGGTGGCGAGACCGTCCTCGGCATCCAGTCGGCGCTGATGGATCCGGTCGTGATGGAGATCTACGGCACGGCGGGCTTCGACTGGCTCGTGATCGACACCGAGCACTCCGCCCATACGCCGGTGTCGGTTCGCGCCATGCTCCAGGCGGCCGCTCATACGCCGGCGGTGCCGATCGTTCGCATTCTTCGGCTCGACGAGGGCGAGATCGGGCGGATGCTCGATCTCGGCGCCGCCGGGATCCTCTGTCCATTCATCAACACCCCGTCAGACGCGGCCGCGCTGGTGGCTGCGTGTCGCTACCCGCCCCTCGGGCGGCGAAGCTGGGGCCCGCGCCGGGCCGCGGGCTTCGGCCTCGAGGGCACCGACCACAGACAGCTCACGCATGAGGCCGTCATCTGCATCGCGATGATCGAGACGGCGGAGGCGGTTCACAACATCGCGCAGATCGCAGCCGTCGAGGGGATAACCGGTGCGATGGTCGGGCCGCTCGACCTGTCGATCGATCTCGGAGTCCAGGAGCAGTACCACTCGGAGCCCTACCTCGCCGCTCTCGCGCGGGTGCGCGAGGCCTGCCGGGCGGCCCGACTGCCGCTGGGCGTGGGCTGCGCCTTCCTCGAGCAGGTGCCTGAGTTCGTCGAGCCCGACGATCGGCTGTTGCTGATCGGCGGTGACGACCTGGCGCTCGCAAGTGACGCGAAGCGGACGGTCGGGGCGATGAAACCGCCTCGGGCTCCGGGGGGCTGAACGCCGTGGTCGCAGCGGCGGATCAGACCGGGCGCGCTCCGCTACCGCACGTGCTCTTCGTGCGGGCGACGACGGCCGCCACCCTCCACCCCTGGCTCGACGACTTCGTCGACGAGGCGGCGGCAGTCTGCGAGGTGCACCTGTACGACGCCGCGAAGCCGCTGCCCGGGCAGTTCGAGACCGTGCGGGCCGTCGTCGATCTGGGCGGCTTCGGCGGCCATGAGCTGATCGACGCCGGGCGGGACGCAGGCGTCCAGCTCTGGCAGGTTCTCGGCTACGGGCTCGACCACCTGGACGTCGACTACGTCCTTGCGAGCGGCATCCCGCTCGCCCACACGCCCGGCTCGTGCACGGCCGTCCCGCTGGCCGAGCACGCGCTCCACCTGATGCTCAACCTCGAGAAGCAATGGCGCGCGAGTCAGGCCGTTCTCGCCTCGGCCCGGTACGGCGGGCCGTTCAGCGGCGAGCTCGACGGTCAGACGCTCGGCCTCGTCGGCTTCGGCGCGAGCGGCCGGGCGCTGGCCGCACGAGCGCACGCCTTCGGCATGCGCGTGCTTGCGCTCGACGCCGTCCGCCCGGCCGACGACGACCCGGCTGCGGCCGGCTGCGAGTACGTGGGCGGCATCGAGGCCCTGGACGACCTGCTCGGCGCCTCCGACTATGTGTCGCTCCATCTTCCGCTGACCGACGAGACACATCATCTGCTCGACGCCCGGGCAATCGCGAGGATGAAGCCTGGCGCCGTGATCGTGAACGTGGCCCGCGGCAAGCTGATCGACCAGGACGCCCTCGTCGAGGCACTGCGCTCGGGCGCTCTGCGCGGGGCCTGCCTGGACGTCTACGAAGAGGAGCCGCTGCCCCCGACACACCCGCTCGTCGGTCTCGCGGGGGCGGTGCTGACGCCGCACACCGCCGGGCTCACGCGGCCAGACCTCGCGGCGCCGGGCGCGCTTCGCCGCCGCCAACGTCGCCCGTGTCGTGACCGGGAACGGGCCGCTCGAGGGTGTGGTGCAGCGGTGAGGGGTGACGGGGAAAGGCCGCGGCGCAACACGTTGACGTGGCTCGGTCAGGCCGGCTTCGTGCTCGAGCTCGACGGGCTTCGGGTGCTCGTCGACCCGTTCACGAGCGACCACGAAGCCCGGCTGCATGCCGCCCCGGACGAGGAGAGCCTGGCGACCGGCGTCGACTGGCTGCT
This sequence comes from uncultured Actinomycetota bacterium, assembly GCA_963743675.1. Classification (GTDB taxonomy): domain Bacteria; phylum Actinomycetota; class Thermoleophilia; order Gaiellales; family Gaiellaceae; genus PALSA-600. The sequence continues at coordinate 213,824 of CAVURE010000015.1, read as the reverse complement.
CGTCACGCACGAGCATCTCGATCATTTCGACGCCGGCTTCGTCCGCGCACTCGACCGCTACTCGCCCGGCGCCGGCCTCGTCGTCCCGAGCCCGCTCGTCGAGGAAGCAGCGCAGATCGCTCCCGGGCTGACCGTCGTCGGCGTACGGCCGGGTGACCGCAAGCAGCTCTCCGGCAGCGTCAGCCTCCACGTCACGCCGGCCTGGCACGGCATCGAGCCCAAGGACGGGTACTCGCAGGGATTCGTCGAGGACGGCGGGAGCAGGTTCGTCGGCTTCGTGGTCGGCACGGCCGACGTCTCGATCTACCACTCCGGCGACACCATCGTCACCGACGAGCTGCGCGCTGCACTTGCCGGGGAGCAGATCGACGTCGCGCTCCTCCCGATCAACGGCCGCGACTACTACCGCGAGTCGCTCGGGCTCGTCGGCAACATGGACGCGCGCGAGGCGCTCGCGCTGGCCCGGGAGCTCGGCGTGCGACTCCTCGTTCCCATGCACTGGGACCTGTTCGCGGGCAACACCGTCCGGCCCGGCGCACTCGTCGACGAGGCCTCGCTCGAGGCCGACGTCCATGTCCTCGTTCCGGCCCGGCACGTCCCCCTGCCCCTTCCCGGGCCGGCTCCGGGCCGGTAGCGGCCCTGCCGTGGCGGTTCTCGTCACAGGGGGCGCGGGGTTCCTCGGCTCCCACGTCACCGCCGAGCTGCTGAGCGCCGGCGAGACGGTGGTCGTGTACGACACCTCGATCGCAACGAACGTGCTCGACCACGTGATTGCCCCGGAGCTGCGCCGGGGGCTCACGCTCGTCCAGGGCGAGATCGCCGACGGCTGGTCGCTGCTGCGCCTCTGCGAGCGCGAGTCGGTCGATCGGGTCCTTCATCTCGCGGCGCCGCTCACCGACCAGGTCCGGCAGAACCCTCTGTCCGGCCTGCAGGCGATGTGCGGCGGAACCGCGGTGCTCCTCGAGGTCGCGCGTGCGCTCTCGCTCGAGCGCGTCGTCTGGACGAGCTCGGTCTCGGTCTACGGCCGGAGCTATGACATTCGCGCCGGTAGCGCCTCGCCGCGGGCCCCCGAGTCGCTCTACGGGAGCTTCAAGGTGCTCTGCGAGGATCTCGCCGTCGCCTATCGCGACGAGCACGGGGTCGAGAGCGTCGGACTTCGCTTCCCGGTGCTGTACGGCCCGTGGCGAGCCCGGGGGCTGAAGGCCTCGTTCGGCCAGGACGGTGACGTCCTTCGCGAAGCCGCGCTCGGGCTACCGGTGGTCATCCGCCGGCCGGAGCGGACGCTCAACTGGCTGTATGTGGCCGACGCAGCCGCTCTGCTCATGCTGGCGCTGCATGCGAGCCCGCCACTCGATCCGATCTTCGACGTCTCGGGAGAGGTCGCGAGCATGCGCGACTTCGGCGGGCTCGTGCGCGCGCTTGCGCCGCTCGCGAAGGTCACGGTCGACGAGGCGCCGGATGCGCTGCACGAGCAGGGCGACGAGGTGTTCATGTTCGCTCTCGACGAGAGCGCGCTTCGCTCGCAGCTCGGCTGGGAACGGCGTTACTCGTTGCGGGAGGGAGTCGCAGCGACGCTGGCCGCCTACGCGCGCGCGGCGGAGACGTTGGGCCCCCGGTGAGCACGCGAGGGCTCGCCGATCAGGTCGGGGTCGTGACCGGCGGCGGCAGCGGGGTCGGACGGGGCATCGTCGAGGCGCTCGCCGGGGCGGGAATGTCAGTCGCGGTGCTCGGACGATCCGAACGCGAGATCGAGAGCGCCGCCGAAGCCGCGCGAAGGGAGGGTGTCTCCGCCGTCGCGATCCCGACGGACGTCACGAGCCGGAGCGCGGTCGAGCACGCGATCGGCGAGGTCCTGCGGCAGCTCGGCTCCATCGACCTCCTGGTCAACAACGCCGGGCGCGCGCAGGCCGTCGGGCCGCCGTGGCAGATCGACCCCGAGAGCTGGTGGGCCGATGTCGAGGTGAACCTTCGCGGCACGTTCCTCTGCGCACGCATGGTGCTGCCAGCGATGGTCGAGCGGAAGCGCGGCCGCATCGTGAACGTCGTGACGCTCGCCGCCGGCGGGCCATTCCCCTACGCGTCGGCGTACTCGAGCTCGAAGGCCGCCGTGATGAATCTGACCGCCAGCCTTGCCGCGGCGACCGGCCCGTACGGCGTATCGGTGTTCGCGATCAGCCCGGGGCTCGTCCGGACGAGCCTCCTGGACGATCTCGCCAACTCGGACGAGGGGCGTCGCTGGCTTCCCGAGTTCCAGGCGCGGGCGCCCGGGGACTACGTGACGCCGGAGGTCGCAGGACGGCTTGTGGCCGCGATCGCCTCTGGCACGATCGACCGGCTCTCGGGACGATTCATCCATGTGACGGACGATCTCGACGCGCTGATAGCCGGCGCCGAGGACATCGTCGAGCACGACCGGCGGGTGCTCCGGATCGCCGAGTAGCCCCCTGCGAGGGCAAGCGCACCGGCGGCTCGGGCCGGGCCTACTCGTCGTACATCTCGAACCAGTTGCCGCTCGGCGCCGGATCCTGCGGCATTGCCTCCTCCAGGATCGAGACCGAGCGCCGCAGCCCGTCCTCGACCGACAGGTACGGCTCCTGGAACTCGATCGCGACCGTCCCGTCGTAACCCGCCCGCCGCAGGCCGACCAGGTACTCACGCCAGAAGGTGTCGGGGTGGCCGTGCCCGAGCGCGCGCATCGACCACGATCGACGATCCCAGTCGTCGTAGTCGCAGCTCGGAAGGAGGCCTTCCAGGCGCAGCACGCCCGGAGCGAAGCTGACGTCCTTCGCGTGGGCGAAGCCGATCGCGCCGCTCAGCGCTGCGCAGAACTCTGCGATGTCGATCCCCTGCCACCAGAGATGCGAGGGGTCGACGTGGCAGAGGATGTGCTCGCCGGCGCGATCGCGAAGCCGCAGGAAGGTGGCGAGGTTGTAGACGACGTCCCCGGCCATCGGCTCGAGGCAGACGAAGACGTCGTGCTCGGCGGCCAGCCGCCCGACCGTCTCCCAGTAGGGCAGCACGCAAGCCTCCCACTGCCAGCGGTAAGCCTCCTCCCAGCGCTTGGGGAAGAGCGAGTTGACGATCCAGTTGGGCGTCGTGTCGGCGGCCGAGCCTCCGGGGCAGCCGGCGTTGCTCGTGACCGTGCGGATGCCGAGCTCCGCCGCGGCGCGGATCGCCGCCGCGAGGTCGTCGCGGGCGGCATCGCGGGCGGCCGCGTCCGGGTCGAGGAAGTTGCCGTAGCAGCCGAGCGCGGCAAGCTCCATCCCGCGCTCGCGCAGCGGGCGCATCAGCGCCTCGCGCGCCGGCGCGCTGTCGGCGAGCAAGCGGGGGTCGCAGTGGCGCCGCGGCACATGCCCGCCGCCCATTGCCTCCACGCTCGTCACGCCGAGCGCGAGCGTTGCCTCGAGGGCCGGCTCCCAGTCGCGGTCGAGCAGGCTCGCCATGCACATTCCGACTCTCACGCACGCACCTCGCTGCCGCCGGCGGCCTCGGCGAGCGCGTGCTGCAGCCGGATGACCAGTTGCTCGACTCGAGTGACCTCCGCCGCCGTGAGCCTCGCCGCCGGCGGCCGGCTCTCGCCGGCCGGGATACCGGACGCTGTCATCGCCGCCTTGACGGCGGTGATGTCGATGTTCGGGCGTGAGAGCCGGAGATCGACCATCGGGTAGGCATGGGACTCGAGCAAGCGGGTCGCCCCGGCGACGTCGCCTCCGTCGAGCCGGTCGAGCCAGGCGCGCGAGTAGGCGGGGGCGTAGGCGGCCGATGCCGGCGCAAATGCGTTGCACCCGAGCGACCAGAACGGGACTGCCACATCCTCCCACGCAGACAGCCAGATGAGCTGGTCACCGCCGGCGGCGTGCAGGCGGCGAAAGAGCCGGACGTCCCGATGACCGTCCTTGAGACCGGCGAGGTGCGTGTTCGCGCAGAGGCGGCGCACATCGTCGGGCTCGAGCTGAAGCGGCGCGCGATGGTAGAGCACGAGTGGAAGCCCCGGCGCGGCCGAGCCGACGGCAGCGAGGCAGTCCTCGACCTCGAGCACGGCGCCGTCGACGGGCATGACGAGGAGAGCCGAGCTGCCGGCGCCGATCGCCGCCTCCGCAAGATACGGCGCGTCCGCGTCGCCCGGGAAGGCCGCGACCACCGGGAGGCGTTCCGCAGCGAGAGCCGCCACCGTGCGAATGCACTCGAGGCGCTCGGCGAGTGTCAGCGCCTCGCCCTGGGCGATTGCACCGCAGACACAGATCACGTCGACCCCGCCGTCGATCTGCCGTTCGGTCAGGTCGGCGAGCAGATCCAGGTCGACCTCGCCGCCCCGAAACGGCGTCAGCGGGAAACCCCAGATCCCGCGCAGCCGTGCCGGCTCGACTGTCCAAGCTCCCATCAGGCCGAACTCTTATATCTTTTCGCCCCGTCGTGCCCACGCGATGCGGGCAGCCCGGAATGCTCCCGTTCCGAGCCCTGGAGGAGGACTCTTCGATGCAGCAAGGCCCGATCAAGACGCTGTTTCTCCCCCAGCAGGGCAACGAGGAGCCGTGGTTGACCGACGTCGTCGACGCGCTCGCCGGCTTCGCCGAGCTCGGCCTGCTCGACGCGACGCGCCAGCTCGGCCCGCAGTTCGAAGGCGTCCGGGTTGTGATCGACCAGGGCGGTCATGCAAGCCGTCCGGTGATCGACGCCGGCGCGGCTGCCGGCGTGGAGCTCTGGCAGGTCCTCGGCACGGGCCTCGATCACACCGATGTCGAGTACATCCTCGGCAAGGGAATCAGGCTCGCGAACACACCGGGCCCCTTCAGCGCGGTCGCGCTCGCCGAGCACGCGCTCTTCCTGATGCTCGCCCTCGCGAAGAACTTCTCGAGCCGCGGCGCGGAACCTTCGCGCCGGCACGATGTACGCCCCGCTCGCGGGCGAGCTCGCCGGCCACACGCTCGGCCTGGTCGGCCTCGGAGCGAGCGCGCGCGAGCTGGGCGTGCGGGCCAGAGCGCTCGAAATGCGGATCGTCGCCGTCGACGTGATCGAGCCTGCGCCCGACGTCGCGGCCACGCTGGGTCTCGACTGGTTCGGCCCGCCGTCGGACCTGCCGCGTCTGATGCGCGAGTCCGACTATGTCTCGATTCACGTCCCGCTCACACCCGAGACCCACCACCTGATCGACGCCGAGCTGCTCGCGCTGATGAAGCCCTCGGCGGTCCTCGTCAATGTCGCCCGCGGCGCGATAGTCGACGAGGACGCACTCGTCGAGAGCCTCAGCAAGGGACGCATCCGCGGCGCCGGGATCGACGCGTTCTCGACGGAGCCTCCGGCCGCCGATCATCCGTTTCTGCTGCTCGACAACGTGGTCGCCACGCCCCACATCGCCGGTGTGACCGACGGCACCTCGAAGCGACGCGGCAGCGCTTGTGCCGAGAACGTGCGCCGGATCGCGGCGAATCTGCCACCCCTCTACGAGGTCGCGAGCGCCGCGTGAGCCGGGTCGACCTCGACACGGGCGAGAGGATCGTGCTCGTGACCGACCACACCTGGCCCTCGGTCGATCCGGAGGCCGAGGTGCTGGCCACGGTCGGGGCGCGCCTCCTCGTTGCCGAGACGGGCGACGAGGACGAGCTCGTCGGCCTCGCGCCTCAGGCAGACGCGATTCTCACCTGCTTCGCGAGGGTCACCGACCGGGTGATCGCCGCCGGGGAGCGTCTGCAGGTGATCGGCCGCTACGGCATCGGCGTCGACAACATCGCTGTCGAGGAGGCGACACGGCGGTCGATTCCCGTGACCAACGTGCCCGCCTACTGCCTGGACGAGGTCGCGGAGCACGTGCTGGCCCTCCTGCTCGCCCACGCGAGAAGCCTTCCGTCCTACGAACGAGCCGTGCGCGAGGGAGATTGGTCGCTCAGCCGCGGAGCGCCCATCCATCGCGTCGCGGGATCCGTGCTCGGCATCATCGGGTACGGAAAGATCGGCCGGCACCTCGGCGCGAAAGCACGCGGGCTCGGGCTCGAGCCGATCGCGTACGACCCGTTTCTCAGCGACGAGCAGATACGGCAGGGCGGCGCCGAACCGGTCAGCCTCCAGGAGCTTGCGGTGCGGGCCGACTTCGTCAGCGTGCACGTCCCGCTGACGGCCGAGACCCGTGGGCTCGATCGGCGAGGAGCTGCTACGGCAGATGAAGCCAACCGCCTTCGTGATCAACACCGCACGCGGCGGCCTGATCGACCAGGAGGCTCTCCTGCGCGCGCTCGAGGAGGGCTGGATCGCGGGCGCCGGGGTCGACGTCTTCGAGCCGGAGCGACTGCCGGTCGACCACCCGCTGCTCAGGCAGGGGAAGCTGATCCCCACCCCCCACGTCGCCTTCTACTCGGAGGAGTCGGTCCACGACCTCGAGATCCTGGCGGCGGAGAACGTCGCGGCGATCCTCGACGGCCGCCGCCCTGCGGCGATCGTCAACCCCTCGGTCCTCGACGATCCTCGCTGGGCGCACCTTCGGTGACGGTCACGCTTCCTGCGCTCGGGCGGCGTGGCCCTCCGCTCGCCGGGCGGAGCGGCCGTGCGGGATGCCGGCGGCCGGGGATCGGATGAGCAAGCCCCGGAGAGCCCCGGAGGAGCTGCGCAGCTACCGGTGGTACGGGCCCGAGACGCTCCGCGGCTTCGGCCACCGGTCGCGGATGAAGCAGATGGGCTACTCGACGGACGAGTTCCGCGGCCGTCCGGTCATCGGCATCCTCAACACCTGGAGCGACATCAACTGCTGCCACAGCCATTTTCGGGAGCGAGCCGAGCAGGTGCGGCGCGGCGTCCTGATGGCCGGCGGCTTCCCGCTCGAGATCCCGTTGCTGTCGCTCGCAGAGCAGTTCCAGAAGCCCTCGACGATGATGTACCGCAATCTGCTCGCCCTCGAGACCGAGGAGGCCATGCGCAGCTACCCGGTCGACGGAGCGGTGCTGATGGGAGGCTGCGACAAGACGACCCCGGCGCTGCTGATGGGAGCGATCTCCGCAGACCTGCCCGTGATCTTCCTGCCGGCGGGCCCGATGCTGCGTGGAAACTGGCGCGGCGGCATCCTCGGAAGCGGCACCGACGCGTGGAAGCACTGGGACGAGAAGCGCGCGGGCCTGATCGACGACGCGACCTGGGAGGAGCTGGAGGACGGGATTGCCCGCTCGGCGGGGCACTGCATGACGATGGGCACGGCCTCGACGATGACCGCCGCCGCCGAGGCGCTCGGACTGACCCTCGCCGGCGCCTCGTCGATCCCCGCGGTCGACGCCAACCACGTCCGCATGGCCGTCGCCTGCGGGCGGCGCGCGGTCGAGCTCGTCTGGGAGGACCTGAAGCCGAGCGACATTCTCGACCAGCGCTCGTTCGACAACAGCGTACGGACGGTGCTCGCGCTGGGAGGCTCGACGAATGCGGTCATCCACCTCGTCGCGCTTGCCCGCCGGGCGGAGGTCGGCCTCGATCTCGATCGGTTCGACGCTCTCTCGCGCCAGACACCGGTCCTGGCCGACATCCGTCCGGCCGGGCGCTTCCTGATGGAGGACTTCTACTACGCGGGCGGCCTGCGCGGCCTGCTCTCGCGGTTGCAGAGCCTGCTCGAGCTCGAGGCGCGAACGGTCGATCGCGGCACGATCGGCGAGAGCCTGAGCGGAGCGGGCGTGTGGAACGACGAGGTCATCCGGCCCTTCGACCGGCCCCTGTCCGAGGAGGGAGGGCTCGCGATCCTGCGCGGGAGCCTGGCCCCCAACGGCGCCGTGATCAAGCCGATCGCGGCCGACAGCAGCCTGCTCGAGCATGAGGGCCCGGCGATCGTCTTCGACGATTACGAAGAGCTGGAGGCCCGGATCGATCGCGACGACCTCGAGGTGACGCCCGAGTCCGTGCTCGTGCTCCGCAACGCAGGCCCCGTCGGCGGCCCGGGCATGCCGGAATGGGGGATGCTGCCGCTGCCGAAGAGGCTGCTCGCAGGGGGCATCCGCGACATGGTGCGGATCTCCGACGCGCGCATGAGCGGCACGAGCTACGGGACCTGCGTGTTGCACGTCTCTCCCGAGGCGGCGGTGGGAGGGCCGCTCGCGCTCGTCTGCGACGGCGATCGCATCGCGCTCGACGTGGCGGCGAGACGGCTCGACCTGCTCGTCGACGACGCCGAGCTGGAGCGCAGGCGGGCCGAGTACCGAGGCCGGGAGCCGCGGTTCGCGAGAGGCTACGGCAGGCTGTTCTCGGAGCACGTGACGCAGGCCGAGCTCGGCTGCGACTTCGACTTCCTGCACGCGGGCGCGCCGACGCCCGACCCGGCGATCCACTAGCGGCGCTCGCCGGGTGAGCCTGCGAAACCGGGCGACGAGCCGCGATTTTGGCCGCGAGATGAGGTTTGTACACTGTTAACCGATGCTCCCGCTTCGGGCCAGGAGATGAGGTGAGCGGCGCCCTTCGGTCGACCTTTCGTGAGCGCCTGCGCGGGGGCGAGACGGTGGTCGGCTCGTTCGTCAACCTCGGCTCGGCGCTTGCGACGGAGATCATGGGCATCGCCGGGCTCGACTGGCTCGTGCTCGACCTCGAGCACGGCGCCGGCGACGAGGGTGCGCTCCTCGCTCAGCTCCACGCGCTCTCCGCCGGCGGCACCGCAACGCTCGTGCGCGTCGAGGCGATCGACCTGCCCCGGTTCATGCATGCGCTCGACCTCGGGGCCGACGGCGTGCTCGTCCCGAGGCTGCGAACGGTCGAGGACGCGAAGCTGTGCGTCGAGTACTCGCGCTACGCGGGTCTTCGCGGCGTCGCGCGCTACAACCGGTCCTTCCACTGGGGCAGCGCGAGCAGGTCGCTGGCGGAGATCGACACCGAGACGGTCTGCGCGGTGCAGATCGAGACCGCGCGAGGCCCTCCAGGCCGTCGACGAGATCGCGGCCGTCGAGGGGGTCGACATCCTCTTCGTCGGGCCGGTCGATCTCGCGCATTCCCTCGGCCTCGATTGCCCTGCCGACGCGCCCGAGCTGATGGAGGTGGTTGCGGAGGTCGCGGCTGCCGCCCGGGCGAACGGCAAGGTCGCCGGAGTTCTCGTCGGGAACGTGCGCCAGGTCGAGCGCTATCGCGAGGCGGGCTTCCGCTTCCTCGGCTGCAACTCCGACGGGGGCTTGCTCATGGCCGCCGCCGCCCGGCTCGGTGAGGAGCTGCGGGCGCTCAAGGATCGCCGGAGCCGGCCGCGGTCGGTTCGGCCGCCGCCGAGGTCGAGGAGACCCGGGCGTGAAGATGTACCTGGCGGGCGAGTGGGCCGCGGGCGAGGAGGGAGAGCGCGAGATCGCGAGCCCCTGGTCGGGCGAGGTCATCGACACGGTGCCGAACGCGAGCGCCGCGCAGGTCGACCGGCGCTCTGGCCGCGGCGGTGCAGGGCGCGCGGGACATGGCGGCCCTGACCGCGTGGGAGCGAAGCCAGGTGCTCAACCGGGCGGCCGACCTGATGCAAGGCCGGCTCGAGGAGTTCGCCCGCACGCTGTCCCGCGAGGAGGGCAAGCCGCTCTACGAAGCGATGGGTGAGGTCTCTCGCGCTCCGGAGCTTCTCCGCCTCTCGGCGTTCGAGGGAGCCCAGCTGCGCGGCGAGGTGCTTCCCCTCGACGCCGCGCCGAACGGCGCCGGGAAGTTCGGCTACACCTTGCGCGTCCCCTGCGGCGTCATCGTCGCGATCACGCCGTTCAACTTCCCGATCCTGCTCGTCCTGCACAAGATCGCGCCGGCTCTTGCCACCGGCAACGCGGTCATCCTCAAGCCGGCCAGCACCACGCCGCTGGTGGCGCTCGAGCTGACCCGGATCCTGGTCGAGGCGGGCCTGCCGCCGCTCGGCCTCCAGTGCATCACCGGCGATGGATCCGCCGTCGGCCGCCAGCTCTGCGCGGACGGCCGGGTGCGGAAGATCACCTTCACGGGATCCACCGCCGTCGGCGAGAACATCACGCAGATCGCGGGCGTGAAGCGGCTCTCGCTCGAGCTCGGCGGCAACGCCCCCGTCGCGCTGCTCGCGGACGCCGACATCGATCGGGCGGCGGAGCAGGTCGCGACGGCCGGCTACGCGAACGCCGGCCAGGTCTGCATCTCGACCCAGCGCGTCATCGTCGACCGAAAGGTCTACGCCGACTTCCTCGATGCGCTGACGCCGAAGGTCGCGGCGATCCAGACCGGTGACCCGTTCGATCCCGCCACACGCCTGTCGGCGATGATCACGGAGTCCGAGGCCGTGCGCGTCGGATCCTGGATCGGCGAGGCGGTGGAAGCAGGCGCGCGCGTCGTCGCGGGCGGCGAGCGGGAAGGCGCCGTCCACTCCGCGACTGTCGTCGCCGACGTCGATCCATCGATGCGAATCTTCCGCGAGGAGCTCTTCGGCCCGGCCGTGGGGGTGATACCCGCAGAGGATGCGCGCGACGCGCTGCGGCTCGCCAACGAGAGCGATTTCGGCCTGAGTGCCGGCGTCTTCACGCGAGACATCGCAACCGCGCACCGCTACGCGCGGGAGATCGAGAGCGGCCTCATCCTCATCAACGCAGCACCTCCCTGGCGGGCCGATCTGATGCCCTACGGCGGCGTCAAGCAGAGCGGCATCGGCAGCGAGGGCCCCCGGTACGCGGTCCAGGAAATGACGGAGGTGAAAACGGTTGTCTTCAACGAATATTGACGCACCGCTCGTCGACGATCGCGCCGAGCGGCCTCCCGGGCCGGCGAGCGACGTTCGCCTGACGGTCGCCCAGGCACTCGTCCGGTACCTTCAGCTCCAGTACAGCAGCCGCGACGGCGAGGAGCAGCGTCTGATCCCGGCGCTCTTCGGCATCTTCGGCCACGGAAACGTCGCCGGCCTGAGTCAGGCGCTCGTCGAGTACGGCGCCGAGCTCCCCTACTACCAGCCCTTCAACGAGCAGAGCATGGTTCACACCGCGGCGGGCTACGCCAAGGCGATGAACCGCCGCGCGACCCTGGCGTGCAGCTCGTCGATCGGCCCCGGCGCGACGAACATGATCACCGGTGCGGCGCTCGCGACGATCAACCGCCTCCCCGTCCTGCTCCTCCCGTCCGACTACTACGCGAGCCGGAGGCAGGGCCCGGTGCTGCAACAGCTCGAGCACCCGGTCGCCTTCGACGAGAGCGTCAACGACTGCTTCCGGCCCGTGAGCAGGTTCTTCGACCGCATCTCGCGGCCCGATCAGCTGGTCGAGTCGCTGCCCGAGGCGATGCGGGTGCTGACCGACGCGGCCGAGACCGGCGCCGTGACGATCGCGCTGCCTCAGGACGTCCAGTCGGAGGCATTCACGTGGCCTGCACGGCTGTTCGAGCCACGGGTCTGGGAGCTCGAGCGACGGCCGCCGGTCGAGTCACGCGTCCGCGAGCTGGTCGCGCTGCTCGGCGCCGCCGAGCGTCCGTTCATCGTCGCCGGCGGCGGCGTCCACTACTCGGAGGGCTGGGACGCACTCGCCGAGTTCGCCTCCGCCTTCGGAATCCCGGTCGGCGAGACGTCGGCCGGCAAGGGCGCCTTCCGTGGCGATCCCGGGCTGCAGCTCGGCGGCGTCGGAGTCACGGGCAACCCTGCCGCCGGCGCCCTCGCCCGCGACTGCGGATCTCGTGATCTGCGTCGGGACGCGGCTCACCGACTTTCCGACCGGCTCGCGGTCGTTGTTCGCGCACCCCGACGTCCGCTTCGCGTCGATCAACGTCAGCGGGCACGACGCGATCAAGCTCGGAGCGCTTCCGATCCTCAGCGATGCCCGGGAGGCGCTGCGGGCGGCGACGCGGGCAGGCCGCGAGGCCGGGCTCGCGCCACGCGATGCGCTACGTCGCGGAGTGCGCGGCGGCGGCACGCGACTTCCACGACAGGCTCGAGCGCGAGGTGTTCACGACCGACGCCGGAGCGCCGCTCACCCAGGGAGCGATGCTCGGGATCGTCAACCGGGCGGCCAGGCCGAACGACACGATCGTCGCCGCGGCGGGGAGCGCTCCCGGCGATCTCCTGCAGATGTGGGACTGCACCGGCGGCAAGAACGCGCACATCGAGTTCGGCTACTCGTGCATGGGCTACGAGATCCCGGCCTCGCTCGGGGTGAGGCTGGCGCAGCCCGAGGGAGAGGTCTACACGTTCATCGGCGACGGCACGTACCTGATGAACCCGACCGAGATCGCGACCGCAGCCCAGGAACGGCTCAAGATAACTGTGCTGATCTCGAAGAACGACGGGTTCCAGTGCATCCGAGACCTGCAGCTGCGATCGTCCGGGCAAGACTTCGGAAACGAGTTCCGGACGCGGGATCCTCGATCGAACCGGCTGGAGGGCGACTTCATCGAGCTCGACCTCGCGGCGAACGCAGAGTCGCTCGGCGCGCGCGTCTGGAGGGTGAGCACGGCCGGGGAGCTCGAGACGGCTCTCGCCGAAGCGCGGGCCGAGACCCGCCCTTGCGCGATCGTCGTCACCACCGACCGGTATCTGCGCGGGCTCCCCGCAGAGGTCTGGTGGGACGTCGCGCCCGCGGAGGTCTCGCTCGACGAGACGACGATCCGGGCCCGGGACGAGTACGAGCTCGGCCGGGCGGCGCAGCGGTACTACGGATGAGACGCGGATGAGACTTGGAAGCGCACCCGACTCGTGGGGCGTGTGGTTCGCAGACGACCCGAAGCAAGTGCCCTGGGCCCGTTTCCTCGACGAGCTGGCCGAGGTTGGCTACCGCTGGACCGAGCTCGGCCCGTTCGGCTACCTGCCCTCGGACGTCGAGGCACTGCGTGCCGAGCTCTCGGCAAGGAGCCTCGGCGTCGCAGCAGGCTTCGTCAAGTTCGATCTCGAGGCGCCCGGCCTCTGGCAGATCGTCGAGCGCGAGGTCGAGGACACCTGTGCCTTCGTCCGTGCGGTCGGCGGCGACTACCTCGTCATCATCGACGAGCTCTACACCGACGAGGCAAGCGGCGCCGAACGGTTCTCGGCGGAACTGAGCGACGAGGAGTGGCGCCGGCTGGTCGACGCCACCGAGCGCGTCAACGAGGTCGCGCGGCGACACGACCTGCGGCCGGTGTTCCACCCGCACGCGGAGACGCACGTCGAGTACGAGAGCCAGATCGAACGGCTGCTCGACGATGTCGACGGGCTCGAGCTCTGCCTCGACGTCGGTCATCACGCCTACTGCGGAGGCGACGCGGTCACGTTCTTCAGCCGCCATTTCGACCGGATCCCCTACCTGCACCTCAAGAGCGTCGATGAGAGCCTGCGCGAGCGCGTGCAGCAGCTCGGCCTCTCCTTCGCGACGGCGGTGGCCGAAGGGGTGTTCGTGGAGCCCGAGCTGGGAGTCGTCGATTTCGTCGCCCTGCGCGATGTGATCGTCGAGCAGGGCTACGACGGCTACGCCATCGTCGAGCAGGACATGTACCCGGCCGATCCCGACCGTCCCCTCCCGATCGCTCGTCGAACCTACGACTACCTGACCGAGCTCGGATTCGGATGACCGAGGCCGCAGCGCGGACGGTGGTCGTCACCTATCCGGCGTTCGACCTGAACGACTCGCGTACGGGGGGCGCGCTGCACGCGGCCGGGCTCGAGGTTCGGCTCGAGCCGCGCCTCACCGAGCGCTCGCCCGAGGATGTCGTCGCGCTCATGGCCGGCGCCGCAGCAGGAGTGGTGAGCACCGACCCGTTCGATCGGACGGTCTTCGCCCGCCTCCCGCTACTGCGCGTCCTCGCGCGCGTCGGCGTCGGCGTCGACAGCATCGATCTCGACGCTGCGACCGAAGCCGGGGTGAGCGTGACGAACACGCCGGGCATCAACACGAGCACCGTCGCCGACCACACCCTTGCCCTGATGCTCGCGAGCATCAGGCGTATCGTCGAGAACGACCGGCTCCTGAGGGCAGGAGGATGGGAGCGCGGGGGTGGGCTGACAGGGACCGAGCTCACCGGCTCGACTGTCGGGATCATCGGCCTTGGCTCGATCGGCGCGGCGGTCGCGAGGCGCCTTGCCGGCTTCGACGTCACCGTGCTCGGCTACGACGTCGCGGAGACCGAGCTTGCCGGCGCTCGCCGCGTCGAGCTCGACGAGCTGCTCCGCGACTCGGACGTCGTCACCTTGCACGTCCCTCTCGGGAATCGCACGAGGCACCTGATCGGGGTGCGCGAGCTCGCCCTGATGCGGCCGGGCGCCATCCTCGTCAACGTCTCTCGTGGCGGAGTGGTCGACGAGCAGGCACTCCTGGCTGCGCTCCTCGCCGGCAGCATCGCAGGGGCAGCTCTCGATGTCTTCGCGCGCGAGCCGCCGGTGCGCTCGCCGCTGCTCGACCTGCCACAGGTGGTCGTCACCCCCCACATCGGCGGCATCAGCGTGGCGGCGCAGCAGGCGGCGCTGGAGATGGCCGTCAGATCGGTGCTCGACGTCCTGGCCGACCGCCGGCCCAGCGGTCTCGTGAACTCGGAGGCGGTCTACGCACAGTCGAAGCCGGGCGGACCCGGCGGCGACGGACCGCTCGCGGCCGGCTGAGCAAGGAGCTCCATTCCTACGAGCGCCCCTCGGCGGCGCGGACGGCCGCAAGCTCGCTCGCCATGGCATCAGCGAGGAGGGCTGCATCCGACTGGAGGCCGAGGAGCGTGTACCCCATCCCCTGCCAACGGCCGGCGTCCTCCGCGCTGCAGACCGAGCCGGCGACCAGGCCGCGTGCTGCACAGGCCCGCGCGATCGACTCGATCATCTCCACGTCTCGAGGAGAGCGACCGGCGCCCTCACCCGAGCCGGTGTACGAGATCGCGAGATCGTTGGGCCCGACGAACGCACCGTGCACGCCGGGCACGTCAAGGATCGACTCGAGGTTCGCGACGGCCTCGACGGTCTCGATCATGACGAGGCAGACCGCCTGCGCGTTGCCAACGCTCGGGTTGAAGCCCGGCTGCGCCATCGTCGATCTCAACGGCCCCCAGCTGCGAATCCCGAGCGGCGGATAGTGCGCCGCCGCCGCTGCCTGCCGGGCGTCCTCGGCCGTGTTCACCATCGGGACGATGACACCCTCGGCGCCCGCGTCGAGCGCGCGCATGATCGAGCCCGGCTCGTTCCACGGCACGCGGACGATGACGGGCGTATTGCGGATCGCCGCCGCCTGGACCATCAGCCGCATCGAGTCCTCTCCGCAGAGCCCATGCTGCAGGTCGACGCACAGCCAGTCGCAGCCGGCGGCGCTGACGAGCTCGGTTGCGAACGCGCTCGGGATCAGGCACCAGGCCCCGTAAGCCGAACGTCGCGAGGTCACGATCTCGCGCAGGCGACCGGGCCCGCCGGCTGGAGCTCCCGCAATCCCGTATGCCATCTCCGCTCCTTGGTCGCTGAATCGTCAACTCGCGGGCAGCCCGGGCCGAGTTGGACGGACGCTCAGCGTACGCGATCGTCGCCGCGGACCTGCCGCGGAAGCTGCGCCCCGACGGAGATGCGAGACCCGACGGGCTCCGCTGAGAGCGCTGAACTGTCGCGGCGGGTGGCGTATCGTCCTCTCGACCCGACACGAGATCGCAAAGGAGAAGGCCATGGCAAAGATCGTGTGCGTCCTCTATCCGGACCCGGTCTCCGGGTATCCGCCGAGCTATGCGCGAGACGACATCCCGCGCATCGAGGAGTACCCAGGCGGCCAGACCGTTCCATCCCCCGAGGCGATCGATTTCGGGCCCGGGCAACTGCTCGGAAGCGTGTCGGGCGAGCTCGGCCTGCGCCCCTACCTCGAGGGGCTCGGCCATACCCTCGTCGTGACCTCGGACAAGGACGGCCCCGACTCGGTCTTCGCGCGTGAGCTGGCCGAGGCGGAGATCGTCATCTCGCAGCCTTTCTGGCCTGCCTACCTGACCGCCGATCGGATTGCTGCCGCACCCTTGTTGAAGCTCGCGATCACGGCCGGGATCGGGTCGGACCACGTCGACCTGCAGGCGGCGAGCGATTCCGGGGTGACGGTGGCCGAGGTCACCTACTCGAACAGCATCAGCGTGGCCGAGCACGTCGTGATGATGATCCTGTCGCTTGTCCGCAACTACATCCCCTCGTACCAATGGGTGGTGCGAGGTGGCTGGAACATCGCCGACTGCGTCGCGCGCTCATACGACCTCGAGGGCATGACGGTTGGCAGCGTGGCCTCTGGTCGGATCGGACTGGCCGTGCTTCGCCGCCTGAAGCCGTTCGACGTCCGCCTGCACTACACCGACCCGCACCGCCTCGACGAGGCCACCGAGCGCGAGCTCGGGCTCGTGTTCCACCCGACTGTCGAGTCCCTCCTGGAGGTATGCGACGTCGTGACGATCAACGCACCGCTGCACCCGGGGACCGAGAATCTCTTCGACGACCGCCTCCTCGCGAAGATGAAGCGCGGGGCATACCTCGTGAACACCGCCCGGGGCAAGATCTGCGATCGCGATGCCGTCGTCCGCGCCCTCGAGAGCGGCCGGCTCGCGGGCTACGCGGGCGACGTCTGGTTCCCCCAGCCGGCGCCTGCCGACCACCCGTGGCGGACGATGCCCCATCATGGAATGACACCCCACATCTCGGGCTCCTCGCTGTCGGCACAGGCAAGGTACGCAGCCGGCACGCGCGAGATCCTCGAGTGCTTCTTCGAGGGGCGCCCGATCCGCGACGAGTACCTGATCGTCGACCGCGGTCAGCTGGCCGGCGCCGGCGCCCACTCCTACACGCCGGGTAACGCGACGGCCGGATCGGAGTGATCACCGCCGGCCACGGGCGGCGGCGAGAGGGCGTCAATACGGCAGCAGTCCGCCGCAGACGTTCAACGCGGTGGCCGTGATGTAGTCGGCATCGTCGGAGGCCAGGAAGGCGATCACGTTCGCGACGTCCTCCGGACGCTCGATCCTTCCGAGCGGAATCGAGTCGACCGCGCGCTGCTTGGCCGCGCCGACCGGTAGGCCCTCGATCCCCGCGATCCCTTTGTCGAGAAGATCCCACATCGCCGTGTCGACGATGCCGGCGCACACGCAGTTGACGAGGATGCCGTGCTCGGCCAGCTCGAGCCCGAACTGCTTGGTCAGCGCGACCACTGCATGCTTGCTCGCGGCGTACGCTCCGAGCGGATGGTCGCGTCCGGGGGCGATCTTGCCCGCGCCGGAGGCGTTGTTGATGATGCGCCCGCCGTCTCCCTGGGAGATCATCTGCCTCGCCGCCGCCTGCGAGCAGAGCAGAACCCCCTTCGCGTTGACGTCCATCAGCGCGTCCCAGGTCGCCTCGTCGGTGTCGAGGAGGAGCGCCACGGCACCGCGGCCGGCGTTGTTCACGAGCACGTCCAGCCGTCCGAACCTCGCGACCGTCTCGTCGACGAGCCTCTGCACGCTGGCGGCGTCGGAGACATCCGCCGCGACGGCGATTACGTTGCCGCCGCTCGCCTCGACTGCCGCAGCGGCTTCCCGAACCCGCTCCTCGGCGATGTCGCTCATCGTCACGGCCATCCCTTCGAGCGCGAAGCGCTCGGCAACGGCACGACCGATGCCCTGGGCGGCGCCCGTCACGATCGACACCTTCCCGTTCAGGTCGTATCTGGGCACTACCGCCTCCCCGCCGGGCCGCTCGGTGCGTGCGGGTCGCGACGTGCGATGGATGTCAACGGCATCACGTCCACTCCTTTGCTCGCTTCTGCCCGGTCGTACTACCCCTACCGGCGACCACGTCCGGCTTCATTCGGCTGCTCGAACGACGAAGTCCGGCTCGAGCCCCTGCTCGACCCGCGCGATGTTCTCGAGCGCGGCGCGCGTTCGACGGATGGCAGTGCCGTCGGTGACGCCCGCAACGTGGGGCGTGGCGACGACGCTCGGAAGGCGCCGGAGGGGGTCGGCGGCCGGCAGCGGCTCGGTGGCGAAGACGTCCAGGCCGGCGCCGAACAGGCGCCCTTCGGCCAGGGCGGTTGCGAGTGCCACCTCGTCGATCACCTCACCGCGTGCGACATTGACGATCACGCTAGTCGGCTTCATCAGGCCGAGCGCCCGCTCGTCGACGAGATGACGCGTGGCACGCGTGAGCGGGACGTGCAGAGACAGGTAATCGGCCTCGCCAAGGATCCGATCGAGCGCGTCGGGCTCCGGGAAGCACTCGATCCCGAACGTGAGCCGGTCGACGGCCGAGACCGGCTCGATGTCGTAGGCCAGGACCCGCATCTCGAAGGCGCGGGCGCGCCTGGCAAGCTCCCTGGCGCTGGCACCAAAGCCGACGAGGCCGAGCGTCCGGCCGGCAAGCTCGCTCGTGAACGGCGTGCAGAGGACCTCCGCCTCGATCGAGGCCTGGGTCGCCGCAAACCGCTTGGCGAACAGAAGCATCAGGAACAGGGCGTGCTCGGCCAGCGCGACGGCGCTGAACCGACCCGGAGTGTTGGCCAGGCGGATCCCCCGGCGCAGGAACCCGGCGACGTCGACGTCATCGAGGCCCGTGCCGAGAATCTGCCAGAGCAGCAGATCGCCTGCCGCACCAAGGTCGCGAAGCTCGGGGGTCGACACAGCACCGCCGACCTCCACCACCGCATCTACACCTTCGAACTGGGGTGCCGCCGGAGCCTCCGGATCGTAGAGGCCGATCTCGTAGTGCGCCGGAGCGGCGGAGCAGAACTCGTCGTAGATCGGGTGGAGGACCTGGGGCTGGGACATGAAGAGGACCTTCACGCTGCGCTCTCCGGCGCGGGCTCAGCGCTGAGGCGGCGCCGGGAGGCGACCGCGTACGCGACGTCGACCCAGCTCCGACTCTCGCTCGCCGCAAGCGTCGCGTCCGCCACGCACTGGGCGCGGAGACCGTCGACGAACTCCGGGCTCGCGAACTGCCCGCCGTCCCGCCCGAGGAACCCGGCCACGAGCCGGGAGACGCAGGCTTGCCCCAGGTCGGCCCAGTCCTCCCCGCCTTCGTCCACGACCTCCAGCACGCCGGGGCTTCGCATCGTCTCGTCGCAGAACATGAGCTGACCCATGGCGCCGGCGCCGTCCCCGGTCGCGAAGCGAAGCCACGCGCTCGCGGCGCTGCCGTGCACCTCGACCTCGAGCGCGACTCGCGCGACGTGGGCCACCCAGCCGACGGTCAGGGCAACCGGGGCTCCGCCGGCGAGCTCGTAGGTCGCGGTGCACACGTCGTCGACCGAGACGGCAGCCGTCTCGCCTGAAGGCGTGGTGCGAAATGGAATCACGGTCCGGGTGAGTGCCGCGACACGACCGATGTCTCCGAACCACCAGTGGACGAGGTCGATCGCGTGGCTGCCGAGGTTTGCCAGCGCACCGCTGCCTGCCGCCGCCCGCTCGTACTGCCAGCGCATCGGACCGTGCACCGCGCCGAAGCCACGGGTGAGATACCGGAGCTCGACGTGGTACAGATCGCCGAGGGCGCCGCTTGCGAGGAGAGACTTCAGGGCGATGCAGGCCGGGAGGAAGCGCCAGGTGAACGAGGTTCGCGTTCGCCGGCCGAGCGCCGCAGCGAGCGAGGTCATCTCCTCGGCCTGCGCGGTCGTGAGCGCGAGCGGCTTCTCGCAGATCACCTCGGCGCCCGCCCGAAGCGCCGCCATCGTCACTGGATGGTGGAGATGGTTCGGCGCCGCCACGACGACGATGTCTGCGCTTTCAGCCTCGAGCATCTCGTCGAGGTCGGTGTAGGGCCGCGCGCCCACGGTCGCCGCGAGCTGCGATGCGCCCGCAATCGTCCTCGCGCAGACGCCGACAACCTCGGCCGAGGGATCGCAGGCGAATGCTCGGGCGTAGCGCTGCGCGAAGCCCGCACCGACGATGCACACGCGCCGCGTCCCCGTGGCGCGGGGCGCGTCGCCCGGGTTCGGGACGCCTGTGTCTGCCGGCCCGCGCATCCCAGGACCGCTACTCCGCCGCGGCAGCGCGCTCTCGCATCGCGATCATCTTCTGATAGCGCTCCCGCTGCTCGTGCGCGATCTGGTCGAGCGTGACGGCGAAGATGAGGACGAGCCCCTTGACGACGTTGGTGTAGAAGGCGCTGATCCCGAGCCAGACGAAGCTGCTGTCCACGACTCCCAGCAGGGCGACGGCAATGACCACGCCGGCGATCGTCCCTTCCCCGCCGGTGAAGGCCACCCCGCCGAGGATGACCGCGGTGATGACGTCCAGCTCGAACCCTGTCCCGAACGTCGGGTCGGCGGAGGCGAAGCGACTGGCTTCGAGTGCGCCGACCAGGCCGATCAAGAGGCCGTTGACGCCGAAGGTCACGAGGACGAGCCGGCGAACGTTGAGACCCGTGGCGAAGCTCGCCGTACGGTTGGCGCCGATCGCGAACGTGTATTGCCCGAAGGTCGTGCGGTTCAGGATCACGTAGGCGATCGGAATGAGCAGGATGGCGATGAACAACGCGCTCGGGAGGCCGAGCGGCGTTGCGAGCCCCAACCGGGTGAAGTTCGACGGGACGTTGTAGATCTGGGCACCGCCGGTGAGAACGTCGTTGACTCCGGCCAGGAACGTCAGGCTCCCCAGGGTGATGATCAGCGGCGACAGCTTGACCCGCCACACGAGTATTCCGTTGGTCAATCCGACGGCTCCGGCGAGGAGGATCGCCAGGAGCAGCGCGGGCGCCGTGCCGATGCGGGGGGCGAGCAGGGCCGAGACGACAGCCGTGAGGCCGAGGTTGGACCCGATCGAGAGATCGATGTTCCCGCCGATCATCAGGAAAGCCGTCCCGAGGGCCGCGATCATCGTGTACGAGGACGAGAGCCCCACGACCTTCGCATTCGCCAGGGAGAAGTAGTCGGGATGGGTGATGCTGATCGCCCCGACCGCGATCACGAGCGCCAGGAACATGCCGAGATTGCGACCCTGCCCGCGGAGCACGGCACCGGCGCGGCTCGCAACTGCCTTGCGGGCAGTCGCAAGGCCCGCGGAGTCGGGCGGCGGCGAATCGGCTACGGTCGGGCCGCCGGCGATATCCCCGTCATGCACGCGACCACCTCCTCTCGAGAGGTGTCGGCCAGCTTCGTGTCGAGGGTGACCTTGCCGAGTCGCAGGGCCACGATCCGGTCGGCGACCTCGAAGACGTCGTCGAGGTTGTGGCTGATCATGACCACGGCCACACCCTGGTCCGCGACACGGCGCACGAGCTCGAGCGTGGTCTTGGTCTGCCGCACCCCGAGCGCTGCCGTCGGCTCGTCGAAGATGACCATGCGATGCCCGCGAACGGTGGCGCGTGCGATCGCGATCGCCTGCCGCTGTCCACCCGAGAGCCGCCGGACCGGCATGGTCGGATCGTCGAGCTCGATCCCGATCTCACGGATTCGCCGGATCGCGCTCTCGGCCGCCGCGCGCCGATCGATGAACCGAAGCGGTCCGAGCCGGAACCGGATCGGCTCCTGGCCGAGCATGACGTTGGCGACGGCGCCGAGCGGGTCGCAGAGAGCCAGGTCCTGGTACACGGCTTCGATCCCGTACTGACGCGCAGCCTGCCGGCTGAGCGTGACCGGCTCGTGGTCGATCTGGATCTCGCCGCCGTCGGGAGCCATGATCCCCGAGAGGATCTTGACGAGCGTGCTCTTGCCCGCGCCGTTGTCTCCGACCAGGCAGACGCACTCGCCGGCGTGGAGGTCCACCGAGACGTCATCCAGCGCCTGCACACCGGCGTAGAACTTCGTGATGCCCACGCATCGGACGGGTGGTATCGCTCCTGTCACGCTACGGCGCCTTCTCCTTTCGAAGGCGGAGCAGGGCCGGTCGGCCCTGCTCCGCCTGGCGCATTCCCAATCGCTCTTTCTACTTGAAGGCGTGCGCGAACGGCTCGTTCGTCTTCAGGTGATAGTTGCTGTACTTCATGTACTTCTTGTAGACGTACTGCACGTTCGGAGCGAGCGGGTCCTTCTGCAGCGCCTGCACCGCCTTGAGGTTCGCAGCGGTCACGGTGATCGGGGCCGTGATGCGTGTCGGCGAGATCGGCTGCTTCCGCCAGAACTTCTCGGCGTCGCGCTCGAGCTGCGTCGCGCTGAACGGGAACAGGAAGTCCGAGGTCGCCTGGTAGATCCCGCCCTGCGCGATCTTCGAGAGCGCCTCGTTGGTGCCGTCGCAGCTGCCGATGAAGAAGTCGGTGGCGCTCGTCTTCCCGGATCCGGTTGCCGCTGTGAACGCGCCGAACCCCGGGTCGTCACCTGCCGAGAGGATCATCGTCAGGTTCGGGTTCGCCTGCAGGATGTTCGAGGCTGCAGAGGCTCCCTGGGTCTCCTGCTGGGCAAACTGCGTGCTCACGAGCTTTGCGTTCGGGGCGAACTTCTTCATCGCCGCCGCCGCGCCCTGCCCGCGAAGGATGAGCTGAGGATCGTTGGTGATGGCGAGGAGCGCCCAGTCGCCTGACCCGCCCTGGTTCTTGTGCATCCAGGTAGCGGCGACCTGCCCCAGGGAGTAGCCGGCCCCGTACTGGTCGAGGCCGCAGTTCTGCGTCATGCCCGAAACGGCCGACGCGCTGTGGTTGAACGCGCCGATGCCCTGCGAGGTCGCGTTCTTCACGTCACCCTCCCAGCCGCCGGCGGTGATCAGGAAGAAGAGGATCGCGTTCACCTTCTTCTCGATGAAGCTCGCAACCTGGGCGTGCTGCTGAACGACCTTGAGGTTCGAGTTGGCCGTGATGACCTTCTCGCCGGCGTTCGGCTGCTTGGCGGTGACCACCATCTGATCGACGAACGATGAGATCGCCTCGACCACGATCGGCTCCGAAACGGCCATCGTGTAGGCCGAGAGCGGCCCGCTCGCGGACCGCGTGGCGAGCCGGCGGATCGCGGCTCCGGCGCTCCCGGGGCCGCCCAGGGCCAGGCCGCCTGCGGCCAGCCCGGCAGCGGTCAGCAATGTCCTCCGGTTCAGGCCTTGATCCCAGCTGCCCTCGTCTTCCCGTCGTGCGCGACTGACGTCGTCTGTGCTCATTTTCTCTCCTTGTCAGAGTGGATTGCGCCCCCGTGAGTCGGACGCGAAAGCGAACGCCGTTGTTTGCTGTGAGTCGCAGCCGGGTGTCCGGCCGGTGGCGCTGGAGACTGCGGTTGACGAGCTGGCTGAGGGCTATCGCATCACCTCGCGTCAGCCGTACGCGTCGAGAAGACGGCGGGCCTCGCGCGCGGGCCCATTCCGTTCCGGCAGTGGGCGGTCGGCTGCGCCCGGGAAAGCTCGCAGCTCCGGCATCGGATCGAGCTGGAACAGCATCGGTTATCCGACAAGCGGATAGCGTAAGCGGCCCGGCGCGGCTTTGTCAAGCGTCGACCGGGCCAGATCGGTGCGTCAGCGCTGGGCGGCGCTTCGAAGCCCGGCCCGGATCGCCTCGTCACCCAGCAGCACGTCCTCCTCGAGGAGCCTGGAGACCGGCGGCGCGACATCCTTGCCGGTGATCCGCACGACCGGCTTCCTGAGCAGCGGCGCCAGGATCGAGCTCAGCTCGTCCACGATGTGCAGCCCGATCGAGTGGCTCCTCGGCGCATCTTCCACGATCGCGAGGCTGCCGCGTCTTGGCGACCGATCGCTCGATCAGACCACGGTCGAGACTTGCGCGATCGAGCCAGCGCGGGTCGATCACCTCGACCTCGATTCCCTCCGCCGCGAGCTCCTGTGCAATCCCCGCGACCCGGTGCAAGGGGTGGGACCAGGCGAGCACGGTGACCGCCTCTCCCTCGCGCACCAGGCGCCCTGTCCCCGGCGGGAGAACGTAGTCGAGCTGTTCGGTCGGGATGTCGCCGACGGTCGGCCAGAGCGCGTGATGCTCGATGACGAGAACCGGATCCTCGCAACGGATCGCGGCGTTCAGAAGGCCGATGTACTCCGCGGGGGTCGACGGCGCCGCGATCCGCCAGCCGGGGAACAACGCGAAGAGCGCCGCGGGGTCGGCGCTGTGCTGCGGCCCGAATCCCCGTCCCTGGGCGGTGCGTGTCCGAACGACGATCGGCACCGGAAGGTCGCCTCCGTAGACATGGCGGGCCTTCGCGATGTGATTGAAGAGCTGGTCGGCCGCCTCCAGAGCGAAGTCGGGAAACATCACCTCCACGATCGGCCTGCGGCCGGCGATCGCGGCGCCCAGGGCGAGCCCGCAAAATCCGTTCTCGGCGATCGGCGTGCTCAAGACGCGGTCAGGGGCCGCGACCAGGGAGTCCTTGGTCGAGCCGTACGCGCCGCCGCCGAGGTGGCTGACCTCCTCGCCGAAGATGAACACGCGCGGGTCGCGCTCGAGCGCGCGCGCGAGCGCGCGCGAGATCGCCGCGGAGAAGCGGATCGCTCTCGACGGGGCCGCCGCCGTAGTCGGGGCCGGGCGCAACGAGGCCGCCGAACTCGCTCAGATCGCCCCTGACCCCGCGCTCGGCATCCTCGGGTCGAGGCAAGCGCTCCGGCCTGATCGCGATCTGCCCATCCTGCTCGTGCGGTGGACGCATCTGCCGCCGCGTGCCACGAGCCTCGCCGCCTGCTCGCGGACATGCTCGATCTGCGCCGCGGTCAGGAGATCGCGCTCTTCGAGCTCGCGCCGCGAGTGCACTCAACGGGTCGCGGGCTCCCCACGCCGCCTCCTCGTCCTTCGTCCGATACCGGAACGCGCTCCCGGGCAGGCTTCCGTTCTGGTGCCGATACCGGTAGGTCTTGGCCTCGATCAGGACCGGCCCGCGACCCGAGCCCGCATGCGCTCGTGCCTGCCGGACCGCCTCGCGGACGGCCAGCGTGTCCATGCCGTCGACGACGATGCCCAGCATGTCCTGGCCCGCAGCTCGCAGAACGATGTCCGTGAAGCCGACGGTCTCCTCGACGGTCGTCGCCACCGAGTAGAGGTTGTTCTCCACCATGAAGATCGCCGGGAGGTTCCAGACGCGCGCCATGCTCAGCCCCTCGTGGAACGCGCCGATCGAGGCCGCCCCGTCTCCGAGGAACGCCACGGCGACGCGAACCGGGTCTGCGAGGCGACCCGCGTAGGCAAGTCCCGCCGCGATCGGGATGCCGCCGCCGACGATGGCGGTCGTGCCGGCGACGCCCGACTCGAGGTCGATGAGATGCATCGAGCCGCCGCGGCCTCCGGCCCAGCCGTCCGCGAGGCCGAGGATCTCGGCGAGCGTGCGCGTCACGCACCGCCGCACCGCGTCCGGCACGGGATCGACCAGCGGGTCGTAGGTCTCGCCGGCGTAGTGGGCAATCGTCTTGCTCAGGACATGGTGATGCGCGCGGTGGGTCGAGGTGATCATGTCTCCGGCCCGCAGCGACGCCGTCGTGCCGACGGCAACGGCCTCCTGCCCGATGCTCGAGTGCACCGGCCCGTGCACGAGCTCCTCGTGCTCGAGGAGCCACTCCTCGGTGCGGCGGATGACCTCCAGCTCGAGCAGCAGTCGCGCGGCGTGCTTCGGCGTGAGCGTCGTGTCCCGATCGGGCCGCGTCACGCGGATGATGTTCGGGTGGAACTCGGCCACCGAGCCCGTGTGAACGATCACGTCGCTCATCCGAACCAGATCCTCCTTCCGGTCGTGTCGCTGATCGCGATTGCGGCGGCTCCGGTCGATCCCCCATCGTCCCTCGTGCTGCACGAGGTCGAGATCGCGGCGATAGTCCGACCGCCTCCTCGCCGCAGACGGGGTAGTTCGAGCCCCACATGACGCGATCGGGGCCGAACGCGTCGATCACGCCCTCGATCAGCCGATCGACCTGCGGGTAGGGATAGGAGCAGAACATGCCAAGGCCCGACAGGAGCACGTGGATGTTCGGCGCCGCCGCGAGGTGCAGCACCGCCTCGCCGCTCTCGAGTCCATCCCCGGCCGCCACGGGGTTGCCGAGATGGGAGATCACGAAGCGGGACCCCTGGCTGGGCGCCGGCGAGCTCGAGCAGGTTTCGAACGAGCGGGGTCACGCCCTCCGGGGCATAGATGACGGGGACGAGACCGAGCGAGGAAGCGGCCTCCGCGACGCGCCCGTTCTCGAGCAGCGCGGTGCTCGTGATCCTCAGGCCGCGAAATCCGAGGGCGATGACGCTCGCGAGCTCCTGAGCCCAGGTCGGCGAGCGGTGATCGACGAGCGCGACGCCTGCGAACCGTTCGGGGCTGACCTCGATCAGCCCCGCGATGTAGCTGTTGTCGAACTGACCGAGATGCTGGCAGAGAACGGCGCTCGAGACGCCGGCGGCGCGCATGACGCGGTCGAGAGCCTCGACGGGCAGATACTTCTCCTGTCCGCAGTGCGCGTAGGAGTCGACGGTCACGGGAGGATCCGCGCCGGGGACCGCGGCTCGGGAGGCCGAGCTCGTCGGGAGACAGGGTCGCGTCGAGGCCGACGCTGTGACCGCTCCTGTACCACTAGGGGCTATCCTATAGGACCTCGTTCGGCGCCGAGACCGGGCGGGCCGGGCGTCGGTGCGGCAAGCGCTCAGCCGGAGGTTTCGCCGCCCATCGGCAGTCGGAACTGCCAGCGGCTGTAGTGGTAGTCGAACGCGGCGCGCATCTGCTCCGGGCTCCGTTCGCACAGGGCGGCCAGGATGCGCCTGTGCGACTCGACCGTCTCCTTCGGGTCGGGCGGATCGAAGACGCTCGACCGCTCGCTCGCCCTCGACACCGCCAGCCAGAAGACATCGAGCAAGCTCAGGAGCACGGGGTTGTCGAGGTTCCGGTACAGCGCCTCGTGGAATGCTCGATCGGCTTCGGCCGCATACTCCCCGGCCTCCGCCGCTGCGCGCATGCTCTCGATGGTGCCGTCGAGGAGCTCGATCTGCTCGGCGGTGACACCGTCGATGACGTGCTCGACGAGCCCGTACTCGAGATACGCACGGACCTCGGCCAGATCTCTGACGGTCTTGGAGTCGGAGAGCAGGCCGTAGGGAAGGTTGTTGATGATCGCGTCGAACGTGAAGGTCTTGACGAAGAGGCCCGACCCGGCCCGGGCCTCGAGAATGCCCAGCACCTCGAGCGACTTCACCGCCTCGCGAACCGAGTTGCGTCCGATGCCGAGCTGACGGGCCAGGTCGCCCTCCGAAGGCAGGGCGTCTCCCGGCCGCAGGTTGTTGCTGATGACATAGCTCTTGATCTCCTCCTGAATCTGGTGGAGGAGCGGCGTCCTCTTCAGCGCCTTGAGCCCCTGCGGCGCGGCCGCCTCGGAGTCGCGAGAGCCCTGCTGCTCGGCGACGTCATTGGGGCTGCCGGCCGCGGTCATCGAACGAACAGCATTCGTCTGAGACGCCAGTGCACTCGTCCCCTATCCTACAGCAGTCCCCTCGGCGTCCCGTTTCGGCCCCGGTTGACAACCGATCCGGGGCCGCTAGTAGGATAGCCCATATGTTCGGGGATGCGAGAACGCGGACGACCGTGCCCGCGTGATCCGGGAGCTCGAGAAAGCACGGGCCTTGAAGGAGCGGCTGCGCTCGGGCGGTACGGCGCTTGCAGCGCAGATCGCGCTCACCGATCCCGCCGTGGTCGAGATCCTCGCAGAGGCCGGGTTCGACCTGCTCATCGTGGACGCGGAGCACTCGCCGCACAGCCCCGAGAACGTCCAGGCGATGCTCCAGGCCGGAGTGGCCGGCGAGGCAGTTGTCCTGGCGCGACCTCTGAGACTCGATCCCGACCTGATCCGCCTCTACCTCGATCTCGGCTCACCCGGCGTCCTCTGCCCCTTCATCGAATCCCGCGAGCAGGCGGAGCTGCTCGCCGCAGCGTGCCGCTATCCACCGGCGGGCAGGCGCGGGTACGGACCACGGCGTGCCGGCATGTACGGCGCGGCGGCAAGCGAGTACTTCGAGTCGGCCAACGATTCGATTCTCTGCATCCCGATCATCGAGTCCCGGGCGGGGATCGAGCACATCGACGAGATCATCGCCGTCGAGGGCATCGATGCGGCGTGCATCGGCCCGGTCGACCTCTCGATCAGCCTCGAGGTGCCGCTCGACTACGAGTCGGAGCGCTACCTCGAGGCGTTGCGAGTCGGTGCGGGAGGCCTGCGCGCGCCACGGAAAGGTGATGGGAACCGGCGCCTACAGCCTCGAGCATGCGAGGGCCTGCCGCGATGCGGGCGTCCGACTCCTCCTCACTCTCGGCGACGATCAGGCCCTTCGCACGGGCGCGCTCGCGACGATCGAGGCCCTGCGCTGAGGCGCCGGGGAGTCGCCCGGCGAATCAGTCCTGCTGCATGTCGACGAGCTCGACGACGTTCC
The DNA here is from genome assembly GCA_963743675.1 of uncultured Actinomycetota bacterium. Taxonomy (GTDB): domain Bacteria; phylum Actinomycetota; class Thermoleophilia; order Gaiellales; family Gaiellaceae; genus PALSA-600. The sequence continues at coordinate 185,749 of CAVURE010000015.1, read as the reverse complement.
CGTCGGGATCGCGTGTGAAGACGACGGTCACCGAGCCCTCCGTGAGCTCGAACGTGACCGGAGCGGACATGAACTCGACACCGTCCGCCTGCAGCCGCTCGAAGACGCCGGACAGCCCTTCGACGGCGAGGCAGAAGTGCGTCGACCCGACGGCTCCGGTCGGCGGGACACAGGGCTCTTTGCTGGGGGCCCGGAACTCCATCAGGTCGATGAGGATCGACGGCGTTCCCTTCGCGGCCAGACGGGTCGACTGCGCGCGGGCGCCGGGGATCCCGAGCGCCAGCTCGATCTTCTCTCCCTCGAGCTGGTGCTGTTCCACCTGCTCGAGCCCGAGCACGTCGCGATAGAAGCGCAGCGATCGCTCGGTATCCGAAACGGTAATCGCTATGTGGTCGAGCGCCTTGGCGAGCATGTGAATGTCACTCTCCTCTCGGGTCTCCTACCGGGCCTCCTGGACACTGCTACACGATCTGGACACTGCTACACGAGCGGCCGCCCGGGAAGGGCCTGCCGGCCGTGGATTCGATCCCAGCCGAGCTGGACGGCCTCGAGACCCCGCATCGCCGGTAGGACCGAGACGCCGGGAACCAGGGGCTCCCGGCCCTCCGTGACGGCCTCGACGAAGTCGAGCGTCACGCGCCAGCAGTTGCGCTCCTCGGAGCCGATCGTCCGTTCCCCGGCTCGGGTCGTCATCGTCCCGGCCAAGACGTCCAGCCGGTAGGAGTCGACGTCGGTGACCACGAGGAGATCGAAGATCCGCTCCCGCCCGTAGTACGACCCCGTGCAGACGAGCGACTGCACGAGCCCGGTCTCGATCAGCATCGCGACGTCCATCGGGATTCCCGTTACGGGATCGAGCGGAGACATGACGCCTTCGACCCGGACGATTGGTGCACCGCAGACCCACAGGCTCGCGTCGACCAGATGAGCCATGTGGTGCCACAAGAGGTTGTCGGTCCAGCTCCGCCGGTAGCCGGTCGCGCCGACGTTCACGAGGCGGTGCATGAAGAGGCGTCCGGCGACCTGGCGGACGTGCTCCGCCCCGGAGGCGACTCGCTCGCGGAGCTCGGCAAGCTCGGTACGGGCGCGAAGCGGGTGGACGACACCGAGCGTCAGCCGCCGTGTCGAGGCCTCCTCGACGATCGACTCGGCGTCGGCAAGGGTCATCGCCAGGGGGATCTCGACCAGCACGTGCTTGCCGTGCCGGAGCGCGAGTAGCGCTGTCTCCGCATGCTGCTCGCTCGGATTCGCCAGGATCACGATGTCGATCGCCTCGTCGTCGAGCGCTTCCTCGAGCGAGGTCGTCCAGTTTGCGAACCCGTTGGCCCGCGCGAACTCGCCGGTGGGCTCGGGTCGTCTTCCGACCAGCGTGTGCCGCACGCCCTTGCTCGTGGCGAGGGCGTTCGAGTGCCACGCGCCCATCATTCCGTGCCCGACCACGCAGATGTTCACAACGGCCGCGTCGAGGTACGACCCATCGCTCACGACCCGGGTCGAGAGACGGTGATCGAATCGCCGATCAGGAGAACTCGCAGGTCGAAGGGCGGCTGCTCCCGGTGGTAGAGCTCGAGGAGCCGCACGATGTCCCCCGTATGGTTGCGCCAGAACTCCCAGTGGAACGGCAGGAGGGTTCGAGGCGAGAGATCGCGGGCGGCCGCGAGCATCTCCTCCTCGTTCATGTACCAGGTGCGCCCGAACGCCAGCAACGCGAGGTCGAGCGCACGACTGGAGCCGAGCTCCGCGAGGGCAGCGCACCGCGCCGTGTCGCCCGAGACGAACAGCGTCGTCCCGTTCGACTCGAGAACGTAGGTCACCGCGCCGGGCTCGCCGGGATCGTGGGCGCCGTGAACGGAGATCGCGACGTCCCGGAACGCGAGCTCGTCCCCCGCCGCGACCTCCCGGAGGCGCTCCTCGCCGACCCCCCATGCACGCATGAGCTTCGCCGAGGTGCGCGGCGCGACGCAGAAGGCGCCCGTGTTGGCAAGGATCGGCATGACGGTGCCTTCGTGACAGTGATCGACGTGGTCGTGAGTCGAGATCACGATGTCGGCGGCCCGGATCTCGTCGGGTTTGACGGGGATCGCGCACGCGCGGTAGGCATCGGCGACCGCGTCGTCAGGCGTGCCGCCGAAGTACGGATCGATCCAGATCGTCGTCTCGGCCGTTCGGTAGAGGAAGCTCGGCCCGCCGAGCGCCCAGAGCACCGGGGACTCTCCGACGGCTGCCTGCTCGATCTCGTCGAGGAACGTTCGCGGCCAGTAGGAGACGTCCCGCATCAGCCTCGCCTCGCTCGACGACGGCGGGCGGTGGCCGTCCACCGGGGAGCCGGGGCGAGCCCGAGCCGACCCGTTGCGTGGTCGACTGAGCGATCGGCGCGACGCATATCACCTATCCTATAAGAGCACGGTCGGCAGTCTCGTGCCGACGGCGGAGGGCCCGCCGCCGGCGGCGTCTGTAGGCTCATCCGGCTATAGGATAGGTCAAGCACGAGCGTACGCTCGCTACGGTGAGACTCCCACTGTCCAGCCCCCACGACCGCTACCGGCGCCGCCAGGCGGTCGCCGCCGCCCGCCCGTGGGCGCCGGCGACGACGGTTCCCGGCTCGTGATGGGTCCCGCCGAGTCGAGGTCCCCGGTGCTGACCAACCCAGCGACGGCCTTCCGGATGTGGTTCGAACGGGATCCGCCGCCGATCTACGCGCAGCTGCTCGAGGGATCTGCGCTCATCGTCGGCAGCGGGGTGTCCGAGGCTCATGCCCGCGGCTCGATCGCCGGGGCGGAGGCGATCATCGCCTCTTCGCGCGTGCGCTATGACGGCCCGCTGATGGACATCGCTCCCCGGCTGCGAGTGATCTCGAGAACCGGGATCGGGCTGGACAACGTCGCCGTCGAGGAGGCGACCGCGCGGGGAATCGCGGTCTGCTCGGTTCCCGACGGCCCGACCATCTCGACCGCAGAGCACGCAATCGCTCTGATGCTCGCCGTGGCCAAGGAGCTCCCGCGCGCGACGACGGCACTCCGAGAGGGTCAGGGCGACTTCTTCAATGCCTACGCCGGCGTGGAGCTCGACGGCTTGTGCTGCGGCCTCGTCGGGCTCGGAAAGATCGGCCGCCGCGTTGCGCGATTCGCGACCGCCCTCGGCATGGAGGCGGTTGCCCACGATCCGTTCGTCGACCCCGCGGTTGCGACCTCGCTCGGTGTCGAGCTCCTACCGGACCTCGACGCTCTCCTCGTACGAGCCGATGTCGTTTCCCTGCATGCGCCCCTGACGCCGGAGACAAGCCGGATCATCGACGCACGACGGTTGGCCCTGATGAAACGAGGAGCGATACTCGTGAACACCGCGCGCGGCGGGCTGGTCGACGAGCAGGCACTGCTGGCGGCTGTCCGATCGGGTCACATTCGAGGCGCCGGGCTCGACGTATTCGATCCCGAGCCACCGGACCCGGCGTGCGAACTGTTGCAGCGAAGCGAGGTCGTAGCGACGCCTCACATCGCCGGCGCAACCGTGGCGGGCAAGGATCGCCTGTGGCGGGGGGCGATCGAGCAGGCGCTCGAGGTGCTGCGGGGCGAGCGCCCCGAGAACCTCGCCAATCCGGAGATCTGGCCGCAGAACGGCGGACGTGTCGGGGATCCGCGCCCGGGCGTGGCGTGACGGACAACCCGACCGAGCGGCGCCTCCTGGACGGCGAGACCGTGCCGGGATGCCGGAACGCGTATCTTTCGGTGCTGCGGGCATGACGACCACTCCGGAACGCATCGGCTGGATCGGCACCGGGGTGATGGGCTCGGCGATGTGCGGCCATCTCATCGAGGCCGGCCATCGAGCCGTGATCTTCAACCGCTCGCGCCACCGGGCCGAAGGCCTGCTCGGGCTGGGCGCCGAGTGGCGCGATTCGCCGGCTGCGGTTGCCGCCGATGCGGACGTCGTCTTCACGATCGTCGGCACGCCCGAGGATGTCCGAGAGGTCGTCCTCGGCGACAGCGGCGTGCTGGCCGGCGCTCGCCCGGGGACGCTCCTCGTCGAGATGACCACCAGCGATCCGTCGCTCGCGAACGAGATGTTCGAGGCCGGCGCGGCGTTGGACGTCGACGTGCTCGACGCGCCGGTCTCGGGCGGCGATGTCGGTGCCAGGCAGGCAACCCTGGTGATCATGGTCGGCGGCACCCAGGCGGCATTCGACCGTGCGCGCCCCTTGCTCGATGTCATCGGTCAGAAGGTGGTGCTCGAAGGACCGCCGGGCGCGGGCCAGCACACGAAGATGGTGAACCAGATCGCGATCGCGAGCGGCCTCGTCGGCGTTTGCGAGGCGCTCGTTTACGCGTCGCGCGCCGGCCTCGATGTCAGCAAGGTGCTCGACACGATCTCGGGCGGCGCGGCGGGCTCCTGGTCGCTTTCGAACTATGCGCCTCGCATGCTGAGCGGCGACTTCGCACCGGGCTTCAAGGTTGACCACTTCGTGAAGGACCTGTCGATCGCGCTCAGCGAGGCGCGGCGCTTGAATCTCAGCCTTCCGGGCCTGGCGCTCGCGCAGCAGTTGTACGTCGCACTGCAGGCCGAGGGGAAGGGACAGCGGGGCGTCCACGCTCTTGTGCTCGCACTCGCGCGGCTCTCGGCGATCGACTGGCCCGCCGGCGAGGCGGGGGATGCCGGCGCAGAGCGAGGTGACCGGTGACGTACGTCGTGCTGGCCAGATGGGTGGCGAAGCCCGGGAACCAGGAGGCGGTGGCGGCGGCGATCGAGAGGCTCATCGAGCCGTCCCGCCGGGAGCCGGGCTGTCTCCAGTACCTGCCGAACCGGAGCCTCGCCGACGATCGCGTCTTCGTGCTGTACGAGGAGTATGTCGACGAGGCGGCCTACGAGGCGCACGTGGAGTCGGAGCACTTTGCGCGCTACGGCCGCGGGGAGGGGATCCCGCTGCTGGAAGCCAGGGAGCGCGAGTTCTACGCGCGGCTCGACGCCCCGAGCTCGCCGGACGCCCCGGAGGGGTGATTCCCGCCGATAGTCCGGCAACGCCGCCACGACCTGCGCACAACTTCGTTTCCAGATTGTTGCCACCGTGTGGTCAGGACTGCGGCGACAATCGCTGCGGCGGATGAGAGTTGCTGTGATCGACGTGGGGTCGAACACGATCCGGCTGCTCGTCGCGGCGGCCGGTGAGCGAGGTCTGGAGACGATCGAAGAGGGTCAGGCTCGCGTCAGCCTCGGCGCCGACCTGGAAGAGCGTGGCCGCATCTCCGGCGGGAAGATCACGGAGGCCGCCGTCGCCGTGAGGGCCTTCGTGACAAGAGCCCGCAAGCTCGGCTGTGTGCAGGTGGTCGTCGCCGTCACCTCCCCGGGTCGACAGGCTGCGAACGCGCCGCGGTTGATCTCCCGGATCGAGCAAGAGGCAGCTCTTGCGGTCGTGGTGCTGTCCGGCGAGGAAGAGGCCCGGTTCGCCTGGGAGGGCGCCCTGCTGGGCGGCGATCCCGGCGAGGGGAGTCTGCTCGTGTGCGATGTCGGCGGCGGCTCGACCGAGCTCGCCTTCGGGATGCCGGCGGACGGCCTGGTCTGGCTGAGCTCGCTCGAGCTCGGCTCGCTGCGGCTCTCCCGACGGCTGCTCGCAGGCGGTCAGTCGGGTAAGAAACGCTTCGCGGCGGCGCGCGCGGAGGTCGAGCGCGTGCTCGACGGCGTGCTCATGCCCCTGCCGGTCCGGGCGGTCGCGGTCGGCGGCAGCGCGCGCGCGGTGAGCAGGATCGCCGGTGGAAGCCTCGGTGCCGAGCAGCTTTCGGACGCGCTGCGCGTCCTCCGGACGAGGCCGAGCAGCCGGCTGACCGGCGAGTTCGGGATCGACCCGGCGCGAGCGCCCACGGTCGCCGCCGGCGCCCTGATTCTCGCCGAGCTGCAGCGACGGCTCGCGGTGCCCCTCGACGTGGTCGGGACGGGCCTGCGTGAGGGGCTCGCGCTCTCTCTGCTCGCTGAGCGCTCGGCCGCCTAGGATCGGATGTCTGCGCTCGAGCACTCAGGCAAGTCGTGGATGATCCGTCGCTGAGGAAGAAGCTTCGCAAGCAGGCGAAGAAGGCTCAGCACCGGGCCCTGGAGAAGGCGATCGAAGAGGGCGGTCACTCGAAGCGGAAGAAGAAGAAAAAAGGCAGCGGCTAGAGTTCTAGGCTTGCGGGGCCGTGGCGCACAGGCCCGCAGAGAGGGCGGAGATCGCATTCGCCGCCGGCCCGTTCTCGTCGTCGTCGCGCTGAAATGCGCTCTCGAGCTTGCCGTCTCCGGACGATACGGCTGGCACCGCGACGAGCTGTACTACGCCGTCGCCGGCCTGCATCTCCAGGGCGGCTACGTCGAGTTCCCGCCGGTGACGGCGCTGCTCGCGGCGCTGGCCCGGGAGCTCTTCGGTTGGTCGCTCGTCGGGCTCCGCGCCTTCACGATTCTCGCGAGCGCCGGAACAGTGCTGGTCGGTGCTCTCGCCGCCCGCGAGCTCGGAGCGACGCGCCGCGCGCAGACGCTCGCAGCGGTGATGATCGGGTTCGCGCCGGGCATGCTCGGGACGAACCTGCTCTTCCAGCCGGTCGCGTTCGCCTCCTGGTCGCCGGCGCATTGTTCGTCGCCGTGGGTCTGCTCGTCCTGCCGATCGCGTTGCCGGTGCTGCCACTGCGCACGGCCGTCCGGCACGGAGTCGTCAAGGCGCGCGGCGACTATCAGTCGGAGGTCGGCTGGCCCGCGTATACGCGCCTCGTCGAGCGGCACGCGGCGGGCGCCGACGTGATCGTGACCGACAACTACGGCGAGGCGGGCGCGCTCGAGCTGTTCGGCCGCGGCCTCCCACCGGTGGCCTCGGCCGATGTGACGATGCGCTGTAGCGCCCGCGGGTGGCGGGCCGCCGGGCGCTCGTGATCGGCTACTCGCGCGACGCCGCCCGCTTCTGTAGCGGCTATCGCCCGTCGCGCGGATCTCCGCCGTGAACGACAGCGATGAGGGGGTCAGCCGATCGCTCGCTGCACGCTCCGCGGCACGCTCGCCAGGGTCTGGCCGACCATCATCGCGACGCAGGACTAGCCGGCTCAGGCTCCGCTCCGTCAGCGCCGGAGCGCAACGCCGCCCGCCCCGCTGGAGGGTCGACCGGGCCGCCGGGTTGCCCCCCCGGCGATGAGTTTCCGTCCCAGCGGCCGTCCAAGAAGCAAATCCCGACGATCAGGAGGCTCCAGATGTCCAAGTTGGCGTCCAAGCTCAATCTCTCACAGGTCGGCCGCGTCTGCGTCACCGTCGCCGACACCGACCGCGCGATCGACTTCTACGTCGACACGCTCGGCTTCGAAAAGGTGGTCGACGTGCCGATGGGCGAGGCGATGCGCTGGGTCGAGGTCGGGCTGCCGGGAACGGCAACGACGATCGCCCTCGCCCCGCCGCCGCAGGGCCAGGAGGCAGGCGGCGGCCAGACGGGGATCTGCCTCGACACCTCGGACGTCGATGCCGATCACGCCGCGCTGAAGGCCGCCGGCGTCGACGTCGATGACGAGGTCACCCGCTGGGGCGGCGCGGTACCGCCGATGTTCTGGCTCCGCGATCCCGACGACAACTCGCTCATCATCGTCCAGCCGTCGACCTAGCCCCTCAGGCAGGCGCGACCGGCGCCCGCCGCCGGTCGCGCGCCGCCGCCGGGGCGGGACGGCGCGGTGCTTCGGAGTCGACGGGCCGACCCGATCGACCACCGGGTGGGAATCGGGATCGCGACCGAGCCGCGCTCTTCCACTGCCGCCGCCGGCTGCCGTCACCAGGGCCGAGGGCTGGTAGGTTCGAGGGCCTCGTGCCAGCGTGCGAGTGCATCTGCCGACCCGACCCGAGGACTGACCCGCCATGGCCGGTGACCTTTCCGGATGCGTGGCCGTCGTCACGGGCGCAAGCCGGGGCCTCGGCTGCGAGATCGCGCTCACCCTCGCGAAGGCGAAGGCAGAGGTCGCCCTGATCGGCCGGGACCGGGCCGGGCTCGAGCGGACGGCGAGCCGGCTCCGCGACGCGACCGGCAGGCAGGGGCTGGTTGTCCGGGCCGATGTCACGTCGCTCGAAGACGTCGCCCGCGCGCACGCCGAGACCGAAGCCCGCTTCGGCCGGGCGTCGATCCTCGTCAACGCGGCGGCCGTCTTCGGGCCGCTCGCGCGTTCTCGAAGACCGACCCGGCCGAGTGGATCGAGACACTGATGGTGAATACCGTTGGCTCGTACCTGACGTGTCGCGCGTTCGTTCCCGGAATGCTCGCCGCCGGCCGCGGCCGGATCGTCAACGTCTCCTCGGCCGCGTCACTGTTCACGCCCGGACCGCTGGACAGCGCGTACTCGACCTCGAAGGCCGCGCTCAACCGGATGACACGTCATCTCGCAGCCGAGCTCGACGGGACCGGCGTGAGCGCGAGCGTCATCCATCCCGGCTCGGTCAAGACGGAGATGTGGGCCGACATCCGGGCCAAGGTCGCCCGTCTCGGCGAGGAAGGCGAAGTGTTCGGCGACTGGGTCGAGCTGGTGGAACGGACCGGCGGCGACCCGCTCGCGAACGGCGCGGAGCTCGTCCTCGAGCTGGTCGATCCCGCGTCCCCCGGGCGAAACGGCGAGTTCTGCTGGCCCCGGGACGCGCTCCAGGAGCCGGTGGCGAGCTGGTAGGTCGCGGCCTACCGACCGGGTGCTGTGGCGACCGACTCGCCGCGACGAGCGTCAGCGCGCGTAGATCCAGACGCTGACGTTGCTCGCACCTGCCCAGAAGTACAAGGTCGCAGTTACGTCGGCGCCGCAGTTTGGTGCGTTCTCGAGCGTCTTCGTGAACGAGCTCCTGTGGAAGCCGTCGCCGGAGAAGGAGGGATGGCCGGGGCCACAATCGACGTGCCAGGAGACGTACGGCTTCAGGCCTGCCGGTTCTGCAGCGACCCGTATGCGAAGCGAGTGATGGCTCGCGGTCGGCGGCCCGGTCGGTACGGCCACCTCGGCAGTCACCGCCGTCAGGCCCGGCGGGCCGGGCGGAGCAGCTTCTCGGCTGTATCCGACGAGCCGCCACGTGACGCCGAAGGATGCCGACGCGCTCGCTCCACCCGCGGCAATGGCAAGGCAGAGAACGAGCCCGATGAGCAGATCTGTCAATCGGCTCGTTGGCCAGGCCACCGAGCGATCATCGCACCCGGGCGCGCGTTCTGCCCGCCGTCGGCGGCGTTACCCGCCCCCGCGCACCACCTACGTCGCCTGCAGCGAGCGAACCGCCGCCGCGATCTCGACCGCGCCCGGAAGGGTCGCGAGCTCGAGATCCTTGTGGTAGGGAACAGGATGAGACGGAGCGCCGACCCTTGTGATCGGCGCGTCGAGATCCCAGAAGCACTGCTCGGCGATCTGAGCGGCGACCTCGGCTCCGAAGCCGCAGAACTGCACCGCTTCGTGAGCGATGACGACGCGATTTGTCTTCGCGATCGAGCGTGCGATCGCGGCGGTGTCGAGTGGCGCCAGCGTCCGTGGGTCGACGACCTCGATGCTGATGCCCTCGCGCTCGAGCTCTCTCGCCGCCCGCAGCGAGTGACCGACCATCGCGCCAAGCGCAATCACCGTCACATCGGCCCCTTCCCTCACGATCCGCGCCCGTCCCAGCTCTACGGCGTACCGTTCCTCCGGGACCGGGGCCTCCTCGCCGAAGAAGAGGAGCTTTTGCTCGAGGAAGATCACGGGATTGTCGTCTCTGATCGACGCCGAAAGAAGCCCTTTGGCGTCGAAGGGGTTGGAAGGCATGACGACCACCAGCCCCGGAAGATGTGCGAAGAGCGCCTCGAGGCTCTGCGAGTGTTGTGCCCCCAGGCGCACGCCGCCACCCGAGGGCATCCGCAGGACGAGCGGCATCGACGGTGTGCCACCCATCATGAACCGCAGCTTCGCCGCCTGATTCATGATCTGGTCGAAGGCGACACCGGCGAAGTCCGAGAACTGGAGCTCCACCACCGGACGGAGGCCGGTGAGCGCGGCGCCGATCCCGCAGCCGACGAAGCCGCTTTCGCTCAACGGGGTGTCACGGATTCGCTCGCCGCCGTAGCGCTCGTACAGACCCTCGGTCGCGCGGAAGAGGCCGCCGACGCGGCCGACGTCCTCGCCGAGCACGATCACGCTGGGTCTGCTGCGAGCTCGAGGTCGAGCGCCTCGCGGATCGCCGCGACGAAGCCAACCGGTCGCGTCCCCGGCTCCGGGGGAGCCGGATACCGGGCGTGCGGCGCGCAGACGGAAGGAAGCAGGTCGTCGGGGCTCGCGTCCTCGTCGCCGAGAGCCGTCTCGACCGCCGCCTCCAGCTCCGCGTCCACCTCCCGCCTGATCGCGGCAGCGCGCGACTCGTCGAGCTCACCGGACTCGCGAAGCCGGCGTTCGAAGCGCGGCAGCGGATCCTTCTGCTCCCACTCCTCGACAACGGCCGGGTCGCGAACATCAGGGAGGTTCGACCGCATCGAATGCTGCATGCGCCGGAACGTCTTCATCTCGAGGAACGTCGGCCCGCCGCCGGCGCGCGCTCTGTCGACCGCACGGGCGACCGCGCCCTCGACCGCCGGCACATCGTTCCCGTCGACCACCTCACCCGGCATCCCGTATCCCGGGTGCGCGGTCGGCGAGATCCTCGACCGCCCGCTGCGTACGCCAGTCGGCCGAGAGTGCGAACTGATTGTTCTCGCAGATGAAGACGACGGGCAACGTCCACGTGGCTGCGAGGTTCATGCCCTCGTGCGTGGCTCCCTGCCCGGCGGCACCATCGCCGAAGAAGGCCAACACGACCTGGCTCGTTCCCCGGAGCTTCGCACTGAGGGCCGCGCCGCAGGCGTGAGGGACACCGGCGCCGACGATGCCGTTACAGCCCAGGATGTCGAGTGCGAGATCGGCGATGTGCATCGAGCCGCCGAGCCCCTTGCAATATCCGGTGCGCTTGCCGAACATCTCCGCCATCATGCGGCGAGCGTCGGCGCCGGCCGCAAGCAGATGGCCATGCGAGCGGTGGTGCCCGACGACGTAGTCGGTCTCGGACATCACCGCCGCCGCGCCGACGGCAATCGCCTCCTGGCCGACGCAGCTGTGCGCGGTGCCGAAGATCGTCCCCTCCTTGAACAGCTCGGCAGCGCGCTCCTCGAACCGCCGGATCAGCAGCATGAGCCGGTACTGGTCGAGCATCGACCGCCGGCCTGTCTGCCGATCCTGGCCGGTGGCCCCGGCTGTCATTCCGCCTCCCTGCTCGTGCTCGGGTGTTGGCGGAGCTCGACCACGTATCCGTCAGGTTCGCACAGCATCGAGTGCCGTGCGAATCCAGTCGAGGGCGCTGAGGCGCAGGAAGCCGTAGTGATAGAAGTCGACCCGCGTCACGCCGAGCGATCGCGCGACCGACAGCTTCTCGGTCAGGTTCGCGGCGCTCGCGCAGTCCGGTGCCGACGGTCGCAGACAGACCGCGAACTCGGCCTCCTCACCGAGAATCGATCGGTACGCCTCGATTTCGAGCTCGAGACGAGCCGGGTCGGCAACGTACCCGATCGCCTCGACGCCGTGGCACGACCGGCCGAGCGTGCCGGGGTCGATGCCGTACAACCACCCGATCTCCGCTGCCGGCCCACCTTCGGGCCGTCCGGTCGCGTAGCCCTTGAATGCACCCGTAGGATCGAGGAAGACGAGCCGCCTGCCGCGCGCCTCGATCTCCTCCGCCGCCTCGGCGACGAGGGAGGAGACGACGTCCGAGCGCGCGTCCAGGTAGCCGAGCAGCTCGCCATCCGCGATGTCGGCGAGGGTTGCGCGGGTCGGCGAGCCGGGGGTGGCCTCTCCCTCACCGCCCTCGGTCAAGGCGCGGTCGAGCTCGGCCCGGACGACCGCGTGCACCCGGGCCGCGTCGACACCGTGGCCCCCTGCCGCGGTGAGGCAGTGCTCACAGAAGCACAGCCCGAGCAGGAAGCGCGTGACGGGGTCGAGCGAGATGAGATAGCGCTCGTGGTGGTAGCCGTGCTCGAGCCCGTGATAGTGAATCGATTCCGCAAGGATCGTCTGCACCTCGTAACGCGAGACATCGGCGGCGAGTGCCCGCACGTAGGCCCGGGCATCAGGATTCGCCGGACAGAACTCACCCTCGTTGAGGTCGCCGAACGCATTCTGCGGGGAGCAGGAGGGGTAGTCACCGACGCGGTCGGTATGGAGGAAGACGGTCCAGGCATGCACGGGCATTCCGCGGGCTGCCGCCGCCCCGCAGGTCTCACCGAGAACATCGCGCTCGCGCGCCAGTGCACTGACCACCGGCTGCACGAGCCCTCGGTCGTAGAGCCGTCGCTCGGGAGGGAAGAAATGCGCGCCCCGGTCCTGCAGGACGACGCGATGCGCGGGGTTGCGTGGGAAGACGTCGCGGGCTGCGTGGTAGACGAAGGCCGGCGTCAGACCACCGAGCCCGGCCCTCAGCTCGAGGTTGTCGAGAACCGTCTCGATTCCCTCTCCGGCAAGGTCGCCGGCGAAGAGGAGGCAGGATGTCTCGAGCACCCGTGTCCTACCGCACTTCTCCCGCTGCCGCCGCCATCGCATCCGGCGTCCGCCCGAGCTCGCGCAGCAGGCGCTGCTTCTCGGTGAACGGGACCTGGGCCGGCGGCCAGATCGGCTCCTCCGCCCAGGGCGCCGCGGGGTCGAGCGGAAGCAGCGCGAGCTGCCGGCCGCCGACGAACGTCGCCGTATTGCGGAGCAACTGGCTCGCCTGCCGCACGTTGCCGTGGATGTCCTGAAGCGGGAACTGGCCCTGATAGAGCCTGAACAGTGCGATGTCGGCACGCGAGCCCGGCCGAAGCGTCCCGACCTCGCGGTCGAGGCCGAGCACCGCAGCGGGGCGGGAGGTCGCCGCCTCGACGACCTCGCGCAGCGACATGCCGAGGTGGAGGAACTTGCTCAGCGTCGTCGGCAGGTCGAACGCCGGGCCGTTGACGCTCAGCTGGTGCAGATCGGTCGAGATGACGTCGGGCTTCCGGCCCGCCGCCAGGATCGCCTCCGCGGTCTCGAAGGAGAACGACCCTGTGCCGTGGCCGACGTCCATCACGACGCCCGAGTCCCAGGCACGCTCTGCCTCCTCGAGCAGCCGTCCCTCGGCGTCGACGATCTTCATCGGATGGCCGGTGCAACAGTGTGTGAGCACGTCGTTCGGCTTCAGGAACGGCAGTACCTGACCGATCTCCGGCGGCCCGAACGAGATGTGCACCATCAACGGCAGCTCACATTCGTCGGCTGCGCGGCGGGCGCGCCGCAACGGCTCGAGGACGTCCTCGGCGAAGGCCGGGTTCCCGATCCGCACCTTGACGCCGATTGCGAGGTCGCTGTTTTGCTCGACCAGGCGACGGAAGAGATCGACGTCCAGGTAGTGCGTGTTGGCACACTCGTAGTCGTCGCAGACGAGGCCGATGCTCGAGATGTTGAGGAACGCCGTGATCCCGACCTGCGCCGGGCCGACGATGAAGTCACGGAACCCGGGCAGCGTCAACGCCCCGGCCGAGCCGGCATCGTTCCACGTCGTCACCCCGGTCCGCGCGGCGATCGGGTCGGGGTCGATCCCCCAGTACGTCACCTTGTGGAAGACGTGCGTATGCAGGTCGACGAGGCCCGGGGTGACGATCTGACCGCCCGCGTCGACCACCAGGAAGGCGGACTCGGACGGGATGTCGCGGCCGACCTCGGCGATCCGGCCCCGCGTGACCGCAACGTCGAGCGCTCCCTCGTTCCCTCCGCCCGGATCGACGACCTGGCCGCCCCTGATCAGCAGGTCGAATCTCACGCTTACAGCTCGCCCTGCGTCGCCGATGCCGTGGCCAAGGCGCTCATCCGGCGTCCAACGACATGTCGGCGACGACCGGGTTCCCGTGGGGATGTCCTCGTTCCTTGATCCTCATGCTCGAGCCGGCGAAGCAGGTGCCGAGAGGCCCCGCCGCTCCGATCCGTATGCTGAACGAACGTTCTCTACGATAACACGGCACCTGAGAGGATATTTGCATGCCGGAGACCATGCAGGCGCTGCTGTATACGACCTCTTTCGAGCTCGAGGTTCGCGCGGTCCCCTCGCCGCAGCCGGGAAGCGAGGAGGTCCTCGTTCGGGTCGAGGCGGCCGGCATCTGCGGCTCGGACCTGCAGGGCGTCGCTGCGCGCAGCCCACGACGCGCGCCGCCCCTGATCATGGGTCACGAGCTGTGCGGGGAGGTCGTCGCCGCAGGCGGGCCGGCGGGCGAGCCCTGGCTCGGAGCCCGGGTCGCGGTCAACCCGCAGGTCCCTTGCCGCGACTGCCCTGTCTGCCGGTCGGGGCGGGAGAACGCCTGTCAGCGGCGTGAGTTCATCGGCGGCACCCGGCCCGGCGGCTTCGCCGAGCTCGTCTCCGTCCCGGTTCGCTGTCTCCACGCGGTCTCGGCCGGCCTCCCGGCGAATGTTGCCGTCTTCTCCGAGCCGCTCGCGACCTGCGTCCATGCGCTCAGGCTCGTCCCGGACACCCTCGTCGAGGTCGCCGTCGTGCTCGGTGCCGGGACGATCGGCGTGCTCGCCGCACAGGTCTTGCGCGCCGCGGGGACGCGCGTCGTCGTTGTGAGCGAGATCGACGAGGGCCGAAGGAGGAGCGCTGCGACCGTGGCCGACGCCGTCGCCGCCCCGGACGGGGTCTATGACCTCGTGAACGAGCTGACCGGGGGATCGGGCGCCGGCCTGAGCATCGACGCCGTTGGTTCGGATGACACCCGGCGCGACTCGATCCGGGTGCTCCAGCCGGGCGGTGTCGCACTCTGGCTCGGCATGCACGAGCAGAGCGCGGAGATTCCGGCGTTCGATCTCGTCGTCAGAGAGCAGCGGGTCCAGGGCTCGTTCGCCTACACCAACCCCGAGTTCGGGCGCGCGATCGGACTGCTCGAGAGCGGGCTGATCGTTCCCGGCGTCTCGCAGTCGTCGTTCCCGCTCGAGGAGAGCGGCACTGCGTTCAACGGGCTGCTGGACGGCTCGTCGCAAGGCTTCCTCAAGGCGATCGTCTGCCCCGCCTGAGGGAGGCACCCGTGACGGGTACCGACGGCTACGGATAATCGGTCAACGAGAGCAGCCGCGCCGGGCCGTCGAGGGCGTGGTAGTGGTGCGGCCTGTCGGCCAGGAACGTCACCCGGTCGCCCTCCTCGATCACCGTCGCCTCGCCGTCGGGGCCGACCTCGGCGCGACCCGTCACGACGATCACGTGCTCGATCACGCCCGGCGAGTGGGGCGCCGCCTGGCGCTTTGCGCCCTGCTCGAGGTCGAGCACGTAGACCTCGAGTCCCCCCCGCCCCTGACGGCTCAGGAGCTTCCGCCCGACGAATCCGCGCTCGGAGGTGACCACCTGCGCCGCGTCGATCCGCCTGACCTTGACGGCGTCGTCGTCGTTCTCGTCGAAGAGCTCCCCGAACGGGATGTTGAGCGCCCGCGCGAGTGCCCAGACCGTGTCGACCGAGGGGTTTCCGTTCCCGCGTTCGAGGCCCGAGAGCGTCGCCTTCGACACCCCGGCGCTCCGGGCCAGCTCCGACAGGGAGACGGCCCGCTCGAGACGCCTCCGCTTCAGGTTCCGTGCCAGCGCTCGAGCGGCCGTTTGCACAGCGAGATCATGCCGAGCGGCCGGCCGAGATGACGAGCCGGCGCTCGTCGACGCGGGCAGAACCCTGTTCAACCGGCTCGGCGCCTCGCTCCTCTGCGCCGGCCCGGCTCAGTGGGAGACGGCGGCCGCGGCCAGCTCCGAGACGAGCGTGTCGGTGTGGAAGCGCTCGAGCGCGAACGGCGCGATCAGCTCGGGCGTCTTGCCCGGTCGCGACCAGCTCGGCGAGCGTCCAGCCGACGATCGGCGCGGCCTTGAAGCCGTAGGTGCCCCAGCCGGCCGAGACGTGGAAGTTCTCGAGCTCGGTCTGGCCGAGGATCGGGCTGTAGTCGGGCGAGAGGTCGCAGAGCCCGGTCCAGGTGCGCAGCACGCGCAGCCGCTCGAGCTGCGGGAAGAGCTCGAGCGAGTGGCGGGCCGAGTACTCGAGGAACGGGAACGTCCCGATCGACTTGTAGGTCGTGTACGGCTCGATCTCGGCGCCGATCAGGAACTCGCCGCGGTCGGTCTGCGAGACGTAGACGTGCATCTGCGCCGAGACGATGATCGACGTCGAGGAACGGCTTGGTCGGCTCGGTGACGAACGCCTGGAGGATGTGGGTCGTGATCGGGAGCCGGATCGCCGGCGAGGCCGCAGACGAGCGTCGACCAGCCCGCGGTCGGCGCTGATCACGACGTCCGGCCTCGACGCGGCCGCGGTTGGTCTCGACCGCCGGTGACGCGGCCGTCGGACGGTCTCGATCCCGGTCACCTGCGTGTCCCTGGTGGATCTCGACGCCGCCGCGGTCGGCGCCGCGGGCGAAGCCCCAGACGACGGCGTCGTGGCGGATGATCCCGCCGGGCGGGTGGTAGAGCGCGCCCTGGATCGGCCAGGTCTGGTGCGGGCCGAGGTCGAGCTGCGGGCAGAGCCTGCGCGATCTCGTCCGGGAAGACGACCTCGCGAGTCGATCCCGAGCAGCTGGTTGACCTCGGCGCGCTCGCGCATCACGCCGAGCGCGCGGTCCGAGTGGGCGAGGGTGAGATGGCCGTGCTGCGAGAACATCAGGTTGAAGTCGAGCTCGGCCGAGAGCCCCTCGTAGAGCTCGACGCTGCGCTTGTAGAACGCGGCGCCCTCGGGGGTGCGGTAGTTCGAGCGGATGATCGTCGTGTTCCGGCCGGCGGCGCCGGAGCCGATGTACGACTGCTCGAGCACGGCGACGTTCCGGATCGCCGTGGTTCTTCGCGAGGTAGTACGCGGTCGCGAGGCCGTGCGAGCCGCCGCCGATGATCACGACGTCGTAGCGGCGCTTGAGCTCGGCCGCGCGGGCGCCACATCCGCGCGGACGCGGAAGATGTCCCTCACCGGCCGAGCCCCCGCAGCGTGTCGAGCGACGACCTCGGCGACGTAGTGGCCGAGCTCCTGCGCGACGAAGACGCGGAAGCGCTCGCCTCGCCGCGGCGCTCGATCACCGCTCGGGTGCCGCGCGCGATCGAGCCGACGGCGGGCAGCGCGCGCGAGGTCGAGCTCGGTCAGGCGGCGCAGCAGCGTCCTCGCCCGTCGAACTCGAAGGCGGCGAGCGCGGCCGTCAGGTCGTAGGCGCGGATGCCCGGAGCGCGTGAGACGCGCGAGCGCCGCGGCGCGGCGGAGCCGTCGACGACGAGCAGCGCCCGGCCCGGCCGAGCGGCAGCAGCTCCTCGCCCGGGCCGGCTCGACCGCGTCGACGCGCGCCGCGCAGCTCGAGCTTGCCGAGGTGGGAGACGTCGGTGACGCCGGGCCGGCTGCGTCGCGCGGAGCGGCGAGACGACGGCCGTCCCGGCCGCCGCGTGGCAGGCGAGAGGAAGGCGAGCCGCGTCACGCGCGCAGCCTCGCTCCCGTCGGGTCGTAGAAGGGCGCCAGGGTCACCGTGGCCGTGGCGTCCGCGCCGTCGACCCGGATCGAGATCTGCGCTCCTTCCTCGGCGCAGCTCGGGCTCCACCCAGGCGAGCCCGACGGTGCGGCCGAGCCGCTCGCTCGCGCGGGCGCTCGTGACACGCCCGGCGGGCCGCCCGCCGGCGACGACCTGCGCGCCCTCGGCGGGCAGCGATCGCCGGCGGGCAGCGTGAAGCCGACGAGCCGCTCGCGCACGCCGCGCTCCTGGACGAGCTCGGCGGCGAAGCGCGCCGACGAAGTCGCCCTTGTCGAGCTTCAGGATCCACGGCATCCCGGCCGAGAGGAGGTTCGACTCGGAGTCGGTGTCCTGGCCGACGATCACGTGCGCCTTCTCGAGCCGGAGCACCCGCTGCGGCCTCGAGCCCGAACGGCACGGCGCCGGCGGCGACGAGCGCGTCCCAGAGGTGCTCGGCCGCGCTCGCCGGGCAGTGGAGCTCGTAGCCGAGCTCGCCGACGAAGCCGATCCGCAGCGCGAGGCACGGCACGCCGGCGACCTCGAGCTCGCCTGCGCGTCGAGGTACCCGAGCGCCTCGTTCGAGACGTCGGCCGTCGGTGAGCGACGCCAGCGCCTCGCGCGCCTGCGGGCCCGGCGAGGTTCACGGCCGCGAGCGCGCCGGTGACGTTGACGATCTCGGCGTCGTAGCCCCAGACCGCGTTCCACCACTCGAACCACTCGCACACCGCGTCCGACCCGGTCGAGGTCGTCGTGACGTAGAAGAGGTCGTCGCGCGAGCCGCGCGACGGTGCCGTCGTCCATGATCCGGCCGCCGTCGGTCGTGAGGACGCCGTAGCGGATCCGTCCCGGCCGCGAGATCCGAGAAGCGGTTCGGGTAGAGCCGGTCGAGCAGCTCGCCGGCATCCGGGCCCTCGACGACGAGCTTGCCGAGCGTCGAGACGTCGATCACGCCGAGCCGCTCGTGCACGGCGCGCACCTCGGCGGCGGCATCGCCGTAGGCGAACGGGCGGCGCCAGGCGCCGGTCCACATCATCTCGGCACCCGCCTGCTCGTGGCGGAAGTGCAGAGGCGAGCGCTTCATCGGCTCGTGGTGGCGGCCGGCGAGCAGGCCGAGCTCGACCGGCGCCCACGGCGGCCGGGCGGTGGTCGTGCCGATCGCCGCCTCGCTCAGTGCCGGTCTCGCGCGCGAGCAGCCGGATCGACGACGAGGTGGCAGAGCTTCCCCTGGCACGGGCCCATCGTCACCGTCGTGTAGCGCTTGGCGAGCTCGATCGAGTCGAAGCCCTCGCCGACCGCGCGCTTCACGTCCTTCTCGGTCACGTCCTCGCAGACGCAGACGAAGCACTTGTCGCCCTGCCCGTCGCCGTAGCTCGGCGAGCGGGACCGCCGCCGGGCCGGCGGCGCCGAGCGACGGAGCCGACCGCCTCGATTCCCGCCGGAAGCTCGAGTCGGGGACGAAGATGCCGCGATCGCGGCGTCGTACTCGACCCGGGCGCCCGCCTGCGCGAGCAGCGAGTAGGCAGGCTGGCGGCCGCCCGAGGCGACGAGCAGGTCGCAGTCGACGGCGCGCCGTCGACCGGCACCGAGCCGACGGTCGAGCCGGCCGTCGCGCCCGCGCGGCGGCGATGCGCGGAAGGTTCGCGGTGCGGAGGTCGGCGACCGCCGCGATCTCGACGCCGGCGCGCTCGAGCAGCTGGCCGATCTCGAGCCCGCGCTCGTCGGCGGAGACGACGACGGCCCGCTCGTCCCGGGCTTGATCGCCCAGTCGTCGACCAGCCGGCGCACGGCCGTCGGGCAGCATCACGCCGACCAGGTCGTTGCCGGGAAAGACGAGCGGCTGCTCGACCGCGCCGGTCGCGACGACGATCCGGTCGGCGCGCACGCGGTAGAGAACGGTGCCGGCGTCGACCGGGACGAGCCCGCCCTCGTAGATCGCCGATCGCGCGCGCCGGCGCGAGCACCTCGTAGCCCGTCGGCCTCGACTGCCGCCGCGCTCGTCGACGAGCAGCACGCGCCGCCCGCGGCCGCCGCCTCGGCCGCCGCCTGCCGGCCGGAGCGGCCGCCGCCGATCACGAGCACGTCGACCCGGCGGTGCTCGGTGTCGTACGCGGCGCGATCGCCGCCGCGCGGCGACGCGGCCGAGGCCCGGCGACGTTGCGGAGGAACTGCTCGTAGAGCGGCCAGGCCCGCCGCGGCCGGATCATCGTCCGGTAGTAGAAGCCGACCGGCGTGAACGGGCCGCCGAGCTCGATCGACGACGGTGAGCAGGTCGCGGTCGAGGAGCCGAGCACGTTCTGCGCGCGGACGTCGGCGCCCTCGCGGGCGGGCTCGACGCAGACGCGGACGTTCGGCATCGCCGTCCACGGTCATCATGCAGTTCGCGCAGCTGCCCCGAGCAGCAGAGCAGCCCGCGCGGGCGGTGGTACTTGAAGCTGCGCGAGAACACGCGCCGGCCCGCCGGCGTACAGCGCCGAGCCGATCGTGTCGCCGGCGAAGGCCGTCGACCGGGCGGCCGTCGAAGCGTGAAGCGGAGCGTGGCCGCGCGGTCGATCAGCTCGCCGGGCCTGCGGCGCGAGCCTCATGCGGCCGGCGGCTCGTGCGGGAGCCGGGATCTCGGTGCTCAGGACCTCGTTCGTCGCGTGTCGCGCTCGGCGATGAACCACAGCCCGCAGCCGGTGCGGTGATACCACCACTCGCGCTGCACGCCGGCGACGTTGTCGCGGAAGTACACGTAGTCGGAGAGCTCGCGCTGCGTCGGCTTGCCCGGTCGGCCGCCTGGTCACCTCGCCCTGGAACCTGAACTCGTCGACGTCGCGCGGCCCGCAGTGCGGGCACGCGAGCAGGAAGGTCATCGGGCCGCCCGCTCGGCGCTGATGTCCTGCCTACTCCGTTGCGCTCTCCGCAATAGCATCCTGTATGGTGCAACACTACACGATGGCGCGGACCGGTCAACCCTCACGTGAGCGCGTCGCCGCCGTCGCGGCGCGCGCTCGAGATCCTCGACCTGCTGGCCGACGAGGGCCCGCTCGGCACGAACGAGATCGCGCGCCGGCTCGGGACCGACGCCGAGCACCGTCTCGCGGCAGCTCGGCACGCTCGTCGAGTCGCGGCTACGCCGAGCACGAGCCCGGCGACGGGGCTGCTACCGGCTCGGGATCCGGCTCGTCCAGCTCGGGAACCTGGTGCTGCTGCGCATCGACCTGCGCGCGGTCGCCCGGCCGCACCTGGAGGCGCTCGTCGCCGAGACGGGCGAGACGGCGACCCTCTCGGTCGCCGGCGATCCCGATGCGGTCACGATCGACTTCGTCGCCGCCCGGCATCACGTCCAGGGCGTCACCCAGCTCGGCCGCCCCTCGGTCGCCCACGCGACCGCGGCCGGCAAGGTGATGCTCGCCTTCACCGAGCGCAGCCCGCACGCGCCGCTGCGGGCCTATACCGAGCGCACGATCACCGATCCCGGGCTGCTCGCGGCCGAGCTCGAGCAGGGATCCGCCGCGACGGCTGGGCCGAGGCCTACGAGGAGCGCGAGCCCGAGCTGAACGCGATCGCAGCGCCGGTGTTCGGAGACGACGGGCCGCTCGCGGCCGTCGTCGCGCTGCAGGGCCCGGTGCCGCGCTTCGGCCGGGCGCCCGCGCGCAGAGCGCTGCCGGCCGCTGCTCGAGCGCAGCCGGCGCGATCTCACGCGCGCTCGGCTCTACGAGCCGCTGAGCCCGGGGATCCAGCTCGTGCCGGCGAGCGGCACGCGCGCCATCGCCGCCGCCTCGACCGTGAGCGCGACGAGATCCTCCGGCTCGAGGTTGTGGACGTGCGACTTGCCGCAGGCGCGGGCGAGCGTCTGCGTCTCGAGCGTCAGCACGCGCAGGTAGTTGGCGACCCGCCGCCCGCCGACCACCGGGTCGAGCCGCGCCGCGAGCTCCTCGTCCTGCGTCGAGATCCCGGCCGGGTCGCGGCCCGGCCTGCCAGTCGTCGTAGAAGCCCGGCCGCAGCTGCC
Organism: uncultured Actinomycetota bacterium; assembly: GCA_963743675.1. Classification (GTDB taxonomy): domain Bacteria; phylum Actinomycetota; class Thermoleophilia; order Gaiellales; family Gaiellaceae; genus PALSA-600. The sequence continues at coordinate 164,314 of CAVURE010000015.1, read as the reverse complement.
GAGCGGCGGTACTCGCCCTCGTAGCTCCGGGCTGTTGTCGCCCATCGCGATCAGCGCCGCCGTGCCGATCGAGACCGCGTCGGCGCCGAGCGCGAGCGCCTTGGCGACGTCGGCGCCGCTGCGGATCCCGCCCGAGACGATCAGCTGCACCTTCCGGTGCATGCCGAGCTCCTGCAGCGCGTCGACCGCGAGCCGGACCGCCGGCAGCGTCGGGATGCCCACGTGCTCGATGAAGACGTCCTGCGTCGCGGCGGTGCCGCCCTGCATCCCGTCGACGACGATCACGTCCGCGCCCGCCTTGACGGCGAGCTGGACGTCGTAGTAGGTGCGGGTCGCGCCGACCTTGACGAAGATCGGCTTCTCCCAGTCGGTGATCTCGCGCAGCTCGTGGATCTTGATCTCGAGATCGTCGGGGCCGGTCCAGTCGGGGTGGCGCGAGGCGCTGCGCTGGTCGATCCCCTTCGGCAGGTCGCGCATCGCGGCGACGCGGTCGGAGATCTTGTGGCCGAGCAGCATGCCGCCGCCGCCCGGCTTCGCGCCCTGGCCGACGACGACCTCGATCGCGTCGGCCGGCCGCAGGTCGTCGGGGTTCATGCCGTAGCGCGACGGCAGCAGCTGGTAGACGAGCGTCTTCGAGCTCTGCCGCTCCTCCGCGCGTCATGCCGCCGTCGCCGGTCGTCGTCGAGGTCCCGACCTCGGTCGCGGCCCGGCCGAGCGCCTCCTTCGCCGGCGCCGAGAGGGCGCCGAAGCTCATCCCGGCGATCGTGACCGGGATCTTCAGCTCGAGCGGCTTGCGCGCGAAGCGCGTGCCGAGCACGACGTCGGTGCCGCAGTGCTCGCGGTAGCCCTCGAGCGGGTAGCGCGAGATGCTCGCGCCGAGCAGCAGCAGGTCGTCGAAGTGCGGCAGCCGCCGCTTCGCGCCGAAGCCGCGGATGTCGTAGATGCCCTCGCGCGCGGCGCGCTGGATCTCGGCGATCGCGTTGCGGTCGAACAGGTACGACTCGCGCAGCCCGGGCTGCCAGCCGCCGTCGTCGGCCATCAGTACGCCCCGGCGTTGTCGATCTTGAAGTTGTAGAGCCGCCGCGCCGAGCCGTAGCGCCGGAACTCCGGACGGGTCGAGATCGTCGAGCCCGGCGCGCTCGAGCAGCGCCGCAGAGCTCCGCGACGTGGTCGCTCGCGCAGCTCCTTCTCGACGCAGTCGGCGCCGAGCGAGGCGACCTTGCCGCGCACGTAAGATGTGCGCCTCGTAGATCGAGTCGCCGAGCGCCTCGCCCGCGTCGCCGCAGACGACGAGGCAGCCGCGCTGCGCCATGAACGCGCTCATGTGGCCGATCGAGCCGCGAGACGACGATGTCGATGCCCTTCATCGAGATGCCGCAGCGCGCGCCGGCGTCGCCGTGCACGACGAGCAGGCCGCCGCGGCCGGTGGCGCCGGCGGCCTGGCTCGCGTTCCCGTCGACGACGACGGTGCCCGACATCATGTTCTCCGCGAGGCCGGTGCCGGCGTTCCCGTGCACGCGCACGGTCGCGCGCTTGTTCATGCCGGCGCAGTAGTAGCCGACGTGGCCCATGATCTCGACCTCGACGCGGCGCGTCGAGCCCGCAGGCGACCGCGTGGGCGCCGTTCGGGTTGAGGACGCGCCAGCGCCGCGGCTCCGGGTCGTCGCCGGCGAGGTCGTGCAGGCGCTGGTTCAGCTCGCGCAGCGGCGTCGCCGCGAGATCGACGACGGCTCGCTCCGGCCGCCGTCGCGGTCATCAGACGAGCGCCTTCTCCCAGGCGTAGACGACGGTCGGCTCGGGCTCCCAGATCCGCGCATCGGCCGCGCCCGGCAGGACGGCGATCGCGCGGTACTCCGACGCCATCGCGACCCAGTCGTCGGTCTCGGCGAGCACCGCCGGCTTGCAGGCGATCGGGTCGCGCAGCACCGCGAAGCCGTCGGCGGTGCCGACGAGGAAGGTGTAGAAGCCGTCGAGCGCCGTCGAGGCAGCTCTCGAGCGCCTGCCTCGAGCGTGTCGCCCTCGCGCAGGCGCCAGGTGAGGTAGGCCGGCGGCGACCTCGGTGTCGTTCTCGGTCTGGAACTCGATCCCCTCGCGGCGCAGCTCGCTCGCGCAGCCGGTTGTGGTTCGAGAGCGAGCCGTTGTGCACGAGGCAGAGGTCGTGGCCGGTCGAGAACGGGTGCGAGCCCTCGGTCGTCACCCGGCTCTCGGTCGCCATCCGCGTGTGGCCGAGCCCATGCGTGCCCTGGAGCTCGTCGAGCCGGAAGCGCCTCGACGAACTCGCGCGGCCGGCCCGACCTCCTTGTAGATCTCGATCACGCGGCCGGCGCTCATCACGCGCAGCTCGGGGAACGCGCGCGGATCGCGACCTCGGCCTCGTCGGCGTCGGCCTCGACGAGCACGACCGCGTGCCGCGCGCGCACGCTCGACGCACCTCGCCGCCCGACGCGCGCGCCCAGTCGAAGGCCGGGATCGGCGCGAGTAGAGCGTGAGCTTCGTCCAGCCGTCCGGCGCCGGGATCGCGGTAGACGGCGACGCCGGCGCTGTCGGGGCCGCGGTCGCCCATCTGCACGAGCATCGCCGCGAGGTACCGCCGAGCTCCGGCTCGAGCTCGGCGACTTGCAGAACAGCCCGACGATCCCGCACATCTGCAGTACTAGCTCCATGGACGATCCCAGCACGACGATACGTCGTTGCGCCAGACGCCACGCTGCCCGGCTATGGAGGTTTCTACATCTAGAACCGGGTCAGGTACTCCTTGATCTCCCAGTCGGTGACCTGCTCGTGGTAGCGGAACCACTCGTCCCGCTTCACGCGCGCGTAGTAGTCGACGTAGTCCTCGCCGCGGCCGCGCGCCGAGCGCCTCGCGCAGCACCGTCGTCGCTGCTCGAGCTCGCCGATCGCCTCGAGCAGGTTCGCCGGCAGGCGCTCGAGCCCGAGCATGCGTCAGCGTCTCGTAGCTCTGCGGCGTAGAGGTTCTCCGCAGTTCGGCTCGCCGGCGTCGAGCCCGTTCTCGATCCCGTCGAGCCCGGCGGCGAGCACGGCCGCCGCCGCCAGGTAGGGGTTCGCCGAGCCGTCGATCGTGCGGTCCTCGATCCGCCCGGGGCCGGGGATGCGCAGCATCTGGGTGCGGTTGTTGTAGCCGTAGGAGATCCAGACCGGCGCCCAGGTCGCGCCGCTCGTCGTCGAGCCCGAGCTTGAGTCGCTTGTACGAGTTGACGGTCGGCGCGGTGAGCGCGCTGTAGGCGCGCGCGTGCGCCTTCAGGCCGCCGATGAAGCCGTAGGCCGTCTCCGACAGGCCGAGGCCGCGCGGGTCGTCGCTCGTCGAGGAACGACGTTCTCGCCGTCGCGCCAGAGCGACATGTGGAAGTGGCAGCCGTTGCCGGTCAGCCGCGTGAACGGCTTCGGCATGAAGGTGGCGATCATCCCGTGCTGCTCGGCGAGCGTGTGCACCATGTAGCGGAAGAAGATCGCCCGGTCGCAGCTGACGAGCGCGTCGTCGTAGGTGAAGTTCTGCTCGAACTGCCCGTTCGCGTCCTCGTGGTCGTTCGCGTAGTTCCCCCAGCCGAGCTCGTTGCAGTACCTCGAGACGGTGCGTCAGGAAGTCGTACTGGCGCGTCAGGCCCGGCCATGTCGTAGCAGGGCTTCTCGAGCGTGTCGCTGGCGTCGGCGATCTCGATCGAGCCGTCGTCGCGTGCGGCGAACGAGGAAGTACTCGAGCTCGAGCCCGATCTTGAACTCGAAGCCGAGCTCGCTGCGCCCGCGCGAGCTGGCGGCGGAGGATCGTGCGCGGGCAGTAGGGCCACGGCTCGCCCTCGACCGTGACGTCGCAGGCGAAGCGGGCGAGGTTCGGCTGCCACGGCACGGGCGTGAAGCTGTCGAGATCGGGGATCGCCGCGATGTCCGGGTCGCTCGGCACCTGGCCGATCTCGCCCGCGGCGAAGCCGGCGAACCCGGCGCCCTCCGCTGACCAGGTCGTCGAGGTTCGCCGCCGGCACGAGCTTCGCGCTCGGACGGCCGTACAGGTCGACGAACTGCGCGAAGAAGAACTCGATCCCCCGCTCGCGAACGAGCTGGCGGATCGCTTCAAGCCTCGGATCGTCCGCAACGACCATGTCGCTTCCTCCTCGTCGGCGGCCGACCCAGGCCCGGCCGTGGGATTCTGATCATCTCTGTGACAGACTGCCCCCGAATACTACGAACTTCCGAGGAGCCTCCTGCCATGAACACCGTGACTGCCGAGAGGGCCCAGCTCGAGCGTGTCGATGCCCTCGCCGCCCTTGCCGACGACACGCCGGAGATCGTGATCGACCTCGACGTCGTGCAGGCGAACATCGCGCGCGCGGCCTCCCTCGCGGCCGACGCGGGCATCGCGCTCCGGCCGCACACGAAGACCCACAAGCTCCCCGAGATCGCCCGGCTCCAGGTCGAGGCGGGCGCGGTCGGGGTCCAGGTCGCGAAGCTCGGGGAGGCCGAGGTCATGGCCGACGGAGGCATCGGCGACATCCTCGTCGGCTACCCGATCGTCGGGGAGCAGAAGCTGCGCCGGCTCGCCGACCTGGCCGGCCGCGCCTCGATCTCCGTCACCGTCGACTCGAACGAGGTCGCTCTCGGCGTGGCGCGCGTGGCCCGGGATCGCGGGCTCACGATCCCGGTCCTGCTCGAGCTCGATACCGGCATGCACCGGCTGGGCGTCGCGCCCGGCCCGGCCGCGGTCGAGCTCGCCGGGAAGATCGCGGCTCTCGCGGGGCTCGAGCTCGTGGGCGTGTTCACCCACGAGGGCCACGTCTACACGCAAGGCCGCGATGCCGCCGAGAAGGAGCGGCTGACGATCGAGGCGTGCACGGCGGCGGTCGAGACGGCCGAGGAGATCCGGAGCAGCGGCCTTGCCGCGCCGATCGTCTCCGTCGGCTCGGCCGGCACGTTCCGCTTCGCGATCCACTGCCCCGGCGTGACCGAGGTCAGGCCCGGCACCTACGTCTTCAACGACCGCAGCCAGCTCGCCCAGGGCGCCTGCGGGCCCGCCGATCTCGCCGCCTTCGCGGTCACCACCGTGGTCAGCCGTCCGGCGCCCGACCGCATCGTCGTCGACGCGGGCTCGAAGGTGCTGACCTCGGACCGGATGCTCGTGCCCGATCCGCCGCTCTCGTTCGGTCAGGTGTGGGGGCACGACGACTGGGACGTCACCCGGCTGAGCGAGGAGCACGGCGTGATCAGCGTGCCGGCAGACGCCTCGGTCAAGGTCGGCGACCGGCTCGCGATCGTGCCGAATCACATCTGCCCGGCGGTCAACCTGGCGAGCTTCGTGACGGTCGCCGAGGGCGGGCAGCTCGCGGGCCGCTGGCCCGTTGCGGCGCGCGGCATGGTGCGTTAGGCCCACGGCGCGCGCCGCGGATCGCCGACCCCCGTCGCCGGGGATCGGCGGGTCGAGCCGCATCGCTCCCGCCCTCCCGTCATGGCTCGAGCGCGGCGCGAATCCAGTCCAGAGCCTCGAGCCGGACGAACCCGTAGTGATAGAAGTCGACCCGCTCGACGCCCAGCTCGCGGGCGAGCCGGATCTTCTCGGCGAGGTTCGCCGGCGAGTCGCAGTCGGGTGAGGTCGGGCGGAGGGCCACCGAGAGCGGGATGTCGCCGAGCCACGCTCGGTAGGCCTCGAGGTCGAGCCGCACCCGGTCGACGTCGGCTGTGTAGCCGGCCACCTCGACCTGTGGGCAGATCGCCGCGAAGCGGTCGAGGTCGACGCCGACGCGCCAGGCGATCTCGGCGGCGGCGGCGCCGGCGGGGCGGCCGGTCGCGTACCCCTTGACCGCTCCGCTCAGCTCGAGGAAGACGAGCCGCTTGCCGGCGTCGGCCGCGACCCCCGTCGCCTCCTCGACGAGCGAGGCGACCGTCTCCGCCCGGACGCCCAGGTAACGCTCGAGCTCGCCGCCGGCAACGGCCTCCAGGTCGCCCCGGTCGACGTCGAGGCCGACCGCGAGGCTGCGGTCGCCGAAGACCCGCTCCAGCTCCTCCCTGACCGCCAACCGGACGCGGGCCGCATCGACGCCGGCGGCGCCTGCGCGGGCGAGGCAGTGCTCACAGAAGCAGAGCCCGAGCAGATAGCGGGCGCGCGCCCCGAGCTCGACGAAGTAGCGCTCGTGGTGGTAGCCGTGCTCGAGCCCGTGGAAATGCAGCGACTCCGCGAGGATCGACTCGATGTCGTGGCGCGAGACATCGGCGACGAGGGCCCGCACGTAGGCGCGCACGTCCGGGTTCGACGGGCAGAGGTCGGCGCCGTAGCGGTCGCCGAACGCGCTCTCGGTGTTGCAGTCCGGGTACTCGTCGGGACGGTCGAAGTGGAGGAACACGGTCCAGGCGTGGACGGCAAGGCCGCGCTCGGCCGCCCGCCGGCAGGTCTCGCCGAGGACGTCCTCACGGGCGAGCTCGTTGACGCGCGGCTTGATCCGCAGGCCGTCGTACAGTGCCGGCTCGGGGGTGAAGTAGAACTCGCCCCGGTCGAGCCGGCTCACCTTCTGCGCCGGGTTGTGCGGGAAGACGTCACGGGCGGCGTGGTAGGTGAACGCCGCCATGATCCCGTCGACCCCCGCCCGTTCCTGGAGGTTCGTCAGGACCGTGTCCACCCCCTCGCCGGCGAGATCGCTCGCAAAGGCGAACGCCGATGACCGAAGGCGGTCCGTGCGAGGCCCAGCCGGCACGGCCGTACGCTAGACGATCGCCCCGGAAGCGCAGGTGCGTAGGATTCGCCGCGCAGCGATGAGCGGGCGCGCGACCGGAAAGGACCAGGAAGAGAGCTCGGTGGGCATCGCGGAGCGTCTCGCCGCGCGGGGCTTGGCGATCCCGCCGGCACAGGTCGCACCTGCGGGCGTCCGGCTCACCTACCGCCGGCTCGTCCGCTGGGAGAACACCGCCTACATCGCCGGGCACGGGCCCACCCACGGCGACGGCTGGGGCAGCCCGCTCGGCAAGGTCGGCGCAGAGGTCACGGTGGAGGAGGCGGTGGCAGCGGCGCAGCTGACCGCCCTCAACGTGCTCGGGACGATCGAGCGAGAGCTCGGTGACCTCGACGCAGTCGCCTGCTGGCTCAAGATCAACGGCTACGTGAACGCGGTCGAAGGCTTCACCGAGCACGCGAAGGTGGTCAACGGGTTCTCGGACCTCGTCCTCGACCTCTACGGAGAGGAGCGGCTGGCGGCGCGCACCTCGGTCGGGGTGCCCCATCTCCCGTTCGCGATGCCGGTCGAGGTCGACGCGGTGATCGCGCTTCGATGAGGCCTGTCGCCCGCTCGTCCCCTGCGCGCAGGGTCGGGGGCAGTCGCCAGAGGCGGCCGCACCGGCCACGGGATGGAGCCTCGCGCTGAGCGGCCCGCAGCCCTGGCGGCTCGACGGCCGCGTCGCCCTCGTCACGGGCGCCCGGAGAGGGATCGGCTTCGCCTGCGCCGAGGCGCTCGTCGCCGCGGGAGCCTCGGTCGCGTGCGTCGACCTGCCCGGCGGGGGGCTCGAGCCCGCCGTCGAGCAACTCGGGGTGACCGCATCCGCGCATCCGGCCGACATCGCAGACGTCGGCGGCGCTGCCGATCTCGTCGCGGGCGTGCTCGCGCGGCACGGCCGGCTGGACATCCTCGTCAGCGCCGCCGGAACGCTGGCCCCCGCGCCGTTTCTCGAGCTGACGGCGGAGCAGTGGGACCTCACGCTCGGCGTGAATGCACGCGGGTCGATCTTCCTCGCTCAGGCGTGCGCGCGCCACTTCGTCTCGGCAGGCGTGCCGGGGCGGATCATCCTGTTCGCCTCGATCGTCGGCAAGAGCGTCGTCCGGCTGAACAACACCGCCTACTCGGCGTCGAAAGCCGCCGTCATCCAGGCGGCGCGTTGCCTGGCACTCGAGCTCGCGGCCCACTCGATCACGGTCAACACGATCTCGCCCGGCTCGACCGCCACCGAGATGCTCGTCGGCGTGCAGGCTCGCGGGGACGTCGAGTCGATCGTCCGCGGCAACGCCGCCGAGTGGCGTCTCGGCATCCCGCTCGGCAGGCTGGCGGAGCCGTCGGACCAGGCTGCGCTCGCCGTGTTCCTGGCGGGCGACGGAGCCCGCCACATCACCGGCCAGGACCTCGCCGTCGACGGCGGCCAGAACGTCGTCTGATCAGTGCCGGCCGGTGGGCCCGGCTCAGGAGCCGAGCAGGTAGCCGCCGTCGACCACGATCTGCGCCCCGTTGACGTAGGCGGAGAGATCGGAAGCGAGGAACACGACGACGCGGGCAATCTCGTCCGGGTCGGCCCAACGGCGCATCGGCACCCGCTCGGCCGCAGCCGACCACTGCTGCTCGACGTCGATCCCCTCGGGAGCGCCCGCCCTGATGTACTCGATCGCCCCTTCGGTGAGCGACGGGCCGGGAGCGACCGCGTTCGCACGGATCCCGTGCGGGCCGAGCTCGAGCGCGAGGCACTTCGTGAGCCCCCAGAGCGCATGCTTCGAGGTCGTGTAGTGCGACATGCCCCGGGATGTCGGGTGGAGCGCGTCGATCGAGGTGACGTTGACGATGGCGCCGCCGCCGCCCTGCTCGATCATCCGGCGCGCCGACTGGCGTGCGCACCAGAAGGCACCGTTGACGTTGACGTCGAGCACGCCCGCGAAGCGCTCGAGCGGCAGCTCCACGAGCCGGACGTTCGAGTACGCGGCCGCGTTGTTGACGAGCACGTCGAGCCGGCCGAGCCGCTCGACTGCTGCGGCGACGAGGCCGTCCACCTGGGCGGGAACGGAGACATCGCCGGCCGCCCAGGCCACGCGCTCGCCGAAGCCCGAGAGCCGCTCGGCCGCCGCCGCCACCGCTTCCGACCGCCGATCGGTGAGGAGAACGGCCGCGCCGGCCTCGGCGAGACGACGGGCCGCGGCGAAGCCGAACCCCTGCGCCGCACCGGTGACGAGCGCGACGCGCCCGCTCAGATCGACCAGCTCGGAGATCGAGCCGTCGGCGTACGACGAGCTAGCCACACCACTCGACGAGCATCTGGGCATACACCTGCGCGGCGAGCAGCAGCTGCTCGGTGTCCAGATACTCGTCGGCGACGTGGCATTGCTCGAGCCGGCCCGGGCCGCAGATGATTCCTGGGAGCTGCCGCTCGCCGTACCAGGCGAGATCGGTCGCCGCGCCGAAGCCCTGCGGGGCCGGGTCGAGGCCGACCTCGCGGAGGCAGCCGGCGAGGGCGCTGACTGCCGGGTGGTCGAGCGGGACGTCGAGCGCCGGGAAGTAGATGTGACCGAGCTTCCAGGTGAGCCTGGGCGCGTGCTCGGCGAGCCACGAGTCGGTGCGGCAGACCGCGTCGACAACCTCCTCGACCTCCGCGCGGACGTCGTCGTACGACTCGTCCGGGTAGAACCACATGTTGTATTCGACCGAGCAGTAGTTGGGGGCCGTGCCGGCGTTCGAGAACAGGTTCAACCGGCCGTCCGAGCCGCCCCCGGGCCCGCCGACGATGATCGCCGGCGCCAGGGTGTCGTACCCGGCCGGGAGAATCGGGTGCGACTTCTCGTTCGCCCACCGCCGCTCGAGCTCCTGGAGCGCCTGGATGATCTTGATCGTCTTCTCGATCGCATTGACGCCGCCACGGCCCCGGCCGCCGGCGTGGACGGACAGGTAGCGGGTCGAGGCGTGCGCCTCGACGCCGTCGACCTCGATCCGGAAGTGCACGAGGCCGCCCTCGGCAGCGCACAGCCGGAGCTCCGTCGGCTCGAGCGAGAGCGTGACGTCGCAGGGCTGCGCGCGCTCGACGATCTCGCGCGTGCCGTTGCCGACGACCTCCTCGTCGCTGACGACGTGGAAGACGATGTCCCCGCGCGGCTCGAGCCCCTGCCCGAGCGCCTGCTTCACCGCCCACATCGCCGCGGCCAGACCTCCTTTCATGTCGGTCGCGCCGCGGCCGAAGAGGCGCCCCTCCACCACCTCGCCGCCGAAGGGATCCTGCGACCACGAGCTGCGGTCGCCGACGGGAACGACATCGACGTGGGCGTTGAAGGCGAGCGAGCGGCCGCCCCCCGACCCCGGCCGCGTGGCCACGAGCAGCGGATGCGCGGGGAATGTCGCCGACGGGCCGACGTCCCATCCCTCGAGCTCGAAGCCGAGCGCGCCGAGGAACTCGCCGACGTAGCCGATGCAGCGGCGGGCTTCCTCGGGAAAATGGGTTGCCTCCCTGGCCTGGCTCTCGGTCCGGAAGCCGACCAGGTCGCGCAGCAGGCCCTGCAGCTCCGTCTCGGACGCCGCGACGGCCTCGACGACTGCGGGACGGGCGCCCATCGGGGCCTAGGAAGCGCTGTGGAGAAGCGCGGCGGGAGAGTCGACGTGCGCCGCGTCGCGGCGAAGGTTGTGGCCGTCCTCCCCGAAGACGTGCACGCGCCAGGCGTCGAAGAGCATCGAGATGTTGTCGCCGGGCTTCAGCGGCGAGTCGGGGTCGGTGCGGACCTGGACGGTCGTGCCTCCTGCCGAGACGGTCAGGTAGAGATCGGAGCCGACCGGCTCCAGGAATGTGACCCGGCCGCCGACCCCGCCTTCCTCGCCGGGCTGGCCGATCTTGATGTGCTCGGGGCGAAGCCCGAGCTTCACCTCGCCGCTCGCCTCGATCTCGTGCTCGAGCTCGGGCGGGCTGAGCACCTCGGCCGACAGCGGCACGTCGATGTCCGTGCCCCGGAAGCGCCAGCCCCCGTCGACGGACTCGAGCGCGCCGTTGATCAGATTCATCGGCGGTGCACCGAGGAACGTGGCGACGAAGACGTTGGCCGGGCGCCGGTAGACGTCCTGGGGCGTGCCGATCTGCTGGAGGACGCCGTGGTTCATGACCGCGATCCGGTGGCCCATCGTCATCGCCTCGACCTGATCGTGCGTCACGTACATCGTCGTGATCCCGAGCTGCGCATGAAGCTGGATCAGCTCGAGCCGCGTCTGGATGCGGAGCTGGGCGTCGAGGTTCGAGAGCGGCTCGTCCATCAGGAACGCCTGCGGCTCGCGCACGATCGCGCGGGCCAGCGCGACCCGCTGCCGCTGCCCGCCGGAGAGCTCCCCGGGGAGGCGCTCGAGCAGCTCGCCCAGCCCGAGGATGCCGGCCGCCCTGTTGACGGCGGCGTTGGTCTCGTCCTTGGGCTTCTTGGCGATCTGCAGAGGAAACGCGATGTTCTTCGCCACCGTCATATGCGGGTACAGCGCGTAGTTCTGGAACACCATCGCGACGTTGCGCTTGACGGGATCGACGAAGTTCACGAGCTTGTCGCCGATCAGGATCTCGCCTGCATCGGCGTTCTCGAGCCCGGCGACGACCCTCAGAATCGTGCTCTTGCCGCAGCCCGACGGACCGAGGAGGACGAGGAACTCGCCGTCGGCGATCTGCAGCGAAACGTCGGCCACGGCCTCGACCTTGCCGAAGCGCTTGACCAGATGCTTGATCAGGATCTCTGCCATTGCTCTCCTCGTTCGAACCCGCAGCCGGAGCTCACTGCTTGAGCGCACCCGCCATCGAGGCCTGCACGAACCAGCGCTGGAAGATCAGGAAGACGATCACGATCGGGACCATCGTCATCACGGCGGCTGCCGAGAGCCAGCCGTAGTTCGTCACGAACTGCCCCTGGAGCGACGCGATCCCGACCGTGAGAGTCTTCATCTTGTCCGTGCTCGTGATCGCGAGCGGCCAGAGGAAGTTCGTCCACTGGAACATGAAGGTGAAGATCCCGAGCACGACGATTGCGGGCTTCATCAGCGGCAGCACGATCTTGCGGAAGATCTGAAGCTCGCTCGCGCCGTCGAGGCGCGCCGCCTCGACGAGCCCTTCGGGCAGCGTCGACATGAACTGGCGCATCATGAAGACGCCGAGCGGGCTGCAGACCATCGGCAGGACCAGGCCCGGATAGGTGTTCACGCCGGCGTGCGTCCACGCCGGGAGGTTCGAGACGATGATGTAGAGCGGGGCGAGGATCGCCGCCGTCGGGATCATCAGGCAGGCCAGGACGACGCCGAAGATGATCCCGCGCCCGGGGAAGTCGATCCGCGCGAACGCGTAGCCGGCGAGCGTGTCGATGACGAGCGTGATCAGGGTGACCGACGTCGCGAAGATGAAGGTGTTGAGGCCCCAGCGCAGGTAGTTCGTCTGGTGCAGGACGCCGCCGAAGTTGCCGAGGTAGAGCGACTTCGGGAGCCACTGGGGCGGGAAGGTGAGCAGGTCGTAGCTCTGGCGGAGAGACGGCGAGAGCAGGTACAGGAAGGGGCCGAGCGCGATGATCGCGAACAGCACCAGCACCGCGTAGGCGAACAACCCCTTCGTCAGGTCGAGGCTCCGGCGGCGGCGCGCGGCTTGCGTGTAGTCCGCGTGCGGCGTCGCGTCGCCCGGAATCTCGATCTGTGCGCTGTCGACGGCCATCAGGCCCCGGCCCTCCGGCGGCGCCGGTTGCGCGAGCCGAGAAACCAGAACGAGATCGCGGTCAGGGAGAGGATGATCCCGAGCAGGATCACGGCGGCCGCGTAGCCCTGACCCGTCTGCTGGAACTGGAACAACCGCTCCCAGATGAACCAGACCATCGTGGAGGTCGACTCGACCGGCCCGCCCTGGGTCAGCACGTAGACGGTGTCGAACACCTGGAAGTTGGCGATGATCGCGAGCACGATCGCGAACAGGAGCATCGGGCGCAGCAGCGGGATCGTCACCCGCCGGAAGCGCTGGAAGCCGCGCGCACCGTCGACCTTGGCGGCGTCGAGCAGCTCCTCCGGGATGTTCTGGAGGCTCGCGAGGAAGTACAGCGTCCAGAAGCCGAGCCCGCGCCAGACCTCGGCGAGGACGATCAGGAGCAGAGACAGCGTCCCGCTGCCGAAGATGTTGATGCGGCCGATCCCGACGGTGGTCAGGATCAGGTTGAAGAGGCCGAAGTCGTAGTTGGCGATGAACTGCCAGATCAGCCCGACGAGCACGAGCGGCGCGAGCAGCGGCACGTAGAGCGCGAGCTTGAAGAAGTTGCTGCCCGCGCCGGTAGCGGTTGAGCAGCAGAGCCAGGAACAGCGCCAGCGTGAAGACGAGAAAGATCGCGGTGACGACGTACTTCGCCGTGTTCTCGATCGACAGCGTGAGCTGGCTGTCGCTCGCGATCTCGCGCCAGTTCCGGAAGCCGACGAACTTGGCCGAGTCGAGCAGCCCGCCCTGGTTGAAGCTGAGCCAGAGCGACCAGAAGGCGGGGATGACCAGGAAGGCGAGGAAGGGGATGAAGTACGGCAGGATGAACAGATAGCCCTTGAGGCTGCGCCGTCGCCGGTAGCGGGTGCTCGCCCGCCGGTACTCCTGCGGGCTCAGCGACAGCTCGTCCCAGGCTCCCTCTGTCGTTACCGCCGACATCCTCCCCTTCACTCGCCTTTCCCGAGTCCCGCTCTCAGCTCTTGAGGATGTTCGTTCCGTCGACCTGCGCCTTGGCGAGCGCGGCCTTCACCGTCTTGCTGCCGGTCGCTGCGGCCTCGATCGCCTGGCCGTAGGTGTCGGTCAGCTGGGCCATCTTCGGCCCGGTCGGCAGGCCGTCCCAGCTCGTCAGGACGTACTGGTTGACGCGCTTGACCTGAGCGTTGCCCTGGCTCGTGTCGACATCGCTGCGAACCGGCGCCCAGCCGTAGTGGGCGCCGAAGCCGTTCGCGAACGCCGGCGACGACAGGAACTTGATCAGCTCCCAGGCCGCTGCCTGATTGGCGCTCTTCGTGGCCAGCACCCAGTGCCCGGTGGTCGAGAAGATCGAGCGCTTCCCGCCCGCACCCATCGGGTTGACGAAGTCCCACTTGAACGGGAGCTTTTGCTTGTTGAACACCGGCAGGCGAAGCGGCTCGTCGTCGAGGAAGGCGATCCGCCCGGCCTCGAAGAGCGACACGCCGGCCTCGCGGTCGTACTGACCCACCGGGGGCTGAGCCTTGTACTTCAGGAGCAGGTCGACCGCCGTCTGGAGAGCGGCGATGTTGCCCGGGGAGGTGAAGGTGACCGACTTGCCGTCCTTGGAGATGATGTCGGTCCCGCGATTGTGGATGTTGTGGTACTGGAAGTACCAGTTGAAGTCCTTGTCGGTCATCGGCGTCTGGTACCCCCACACGCCCGAGCCGCCGTTCTGCATGACCTTCACCGCGGCGGCGGCCATCTGCGGTCGTGTTGGTCGGGATGCTCGTGACGCCGGCCTTCGCCAGCAGGTCCTTGTTGTAGTAGACGACCGTGCCGCCGATGATGCACGGAAGGCCGTAGAGCTTGCCCTGGTAGGTGCTCTTCTGGATCGCGGCCGGGATGAACTTCGCCTTGGTCGAGGCGAAGGCCGGTGCGTCGAGCCACTTCGGCGTGTTCAGGACCTCGAGCACGCCCTTCGTGCCGAGCCCCGTCAGATCGGTGCTCGTCTGGTAGCTGACGTCGTACGGATTCGGGCCGGCGTAGTTGGTCGCATAGGTCGCGCCCTCGGTGTTCCAGGGGATCACCGTGTGGACGACCTTGATGCCGGTCGTCTTCTCGAACGGGGCGAGGAGCTTCGAGATCACGTCGCTTTCGTCGTTTCCGAACGGTGCCTTCGCGAACTGGAGCGTGACCCCTGCGTACGGTTGGGCCGCTGCCTTGACGGTGACCCTCGGGGCCGCAGTTGCGGACCCGACGACAGCGCCGGCGGCCGGCAACGAGAGGGCGACCCCCGCTGCCTTCTTGAGAAAGTCGCGCCGGCTGTGGGCCGATGACTCGGCCACGCCGTCGCTGGCCAGATCGTCCTGGCTGCGATCACCCTTCTTGTCCACAGTGAACCTCCTTCACCTTCCGGGAATGGCCCGATCCGGGCCTCAAAATGCGGTGCGGCGGGAGCAAGTCGCCGATTCTAAGCACTTATATGCAGAGATTGCAAGTTCGAGTCCAGTTGCTCTATAGCCTATAACGGCTCCGTGCACGGTAAGTTGGCAGCGGTGGGTGCAGTCGCTGACGCCTCCGGCCTGGCCCTCGCCGAGCTGACGTCCCTGGCGGGGAAGGTGGCGGTCGTCACCGGCGGCGGACGCGGGATCGGGCGCGCCTGTTGCGCCCGCCTCGCCGAGGCGGGCGCGGTGGTGGTCGTCGCCGACCTGGACGCCGAATCGGCCCGGGAGGCCGCATCGTCGCTGGGAGCTCCGGCGGTCGCCGCGACGCTCGACGTCCGGGACGAGGTCGCCGTGCGCGCGCTCGCCGAGCACGCCCGGGCGAGCCTCGGGGGCCTCGATGCCTGGGTCAACGCCGCCGGCATCTACCCCACCTCCGCGCTGCTCGAGCTGACCGGCGAGGCCTGGGACGACGTGCTCGACGTGAACCTGCGGGGGACGTTCACCGGCGCGCGCGAGGCCGCCCGGACGATGATCGCCGGCGGCGGGGACGGCGTGATCGTCAACATCTCGTCGACCGCCGCCTACCGGGCCGAGGCTCCGGGCGCGGCGCATTACGTCGCCTCCAAGTTCGGCGTTCGCGGCCTCACCCGGGCCCTCGCCGTCGAGCTCGGGCCTCACCGGATCCGCGTGCTCGAGGTCGCCCCGACGGTCACCCTCACGCCGGGCCTCGAGCTGCAGCGCCCGTCGCTCGAGCGGGCGGGCTTCGCGCTCGACGACCTCGGGCCCCGGCTGCCGCTCGGCCGCGTCGCCGTCCCCGACGACGTCGCGCGTGTCGTCCTCTTCTGCGTGAGCGACCTCGCCCTGCTGATGACGGGGAGCACGCTGCACGTCGACGCCGGCGAGCTCGTCTGACGCCGGTCAGGCGCGCGGGCCCGCCGCCAGGAAGGCCGCGAAGTCGGGGCCGAGCAGTTACGTGCCGTCGCGAGGGCGGTAGCGGTCGGCGTCGGCGAAGACATCGATGCCGACGAAGCCCGGGTGGATGACGGCCCGGTGCGGAACGGAGTCCGGCACGAAGTAGGTGTCGCCGCGGCGGTAGGTTCGCGTCTCGCCGCCGATCGTGAACTCGACCGATCCCTCGAGCACGACCCCCCACTGCGCGCCGTGCGCGTGCTCGGGAACCTCGACCCCGTCGGGGATCTCGTAGAACATCGCCAGCGCCCGGTCGGTTCCCAGCATCCAGCCGCGAAGCGACGCGAGCGGGCTGTCGACCATCGGCAAGGCGCGCAGGAACTCGGGGAACGGCTCGTCTTCGGTGGTCATGCCGCGAGCAGGCCTCCGTCGACGACGATCTGCGCCCCGTTGACGTAGGCCCCGAGCCCCGAGGCGAGGAACAGGGTGGCCCGCGCAACGTCGTCGGGATGGGCGAGCCGCCGCAGCGGGATCCGGGCCGCATAGGCCCCCCACTGCGCCTCGACGTCGATGCCCGCCGGGGCGCCCGCCTCGACGAACTCGACCGCGCCCTCGGTCAGCGACGGGCCGGGGGCGACGGCGTTGACGCGGATCCCGTCGGGCCCGAGCTCGAGCGCCATCGTCTTCGTCAGGCCCCAGATCGCGTGCTTGGAGGTCCCGTAGTGGGAGAGGCCCGAGCCGCTCGGATGCACGGCGTCGATCGAGGTGATGTTGACGATCGAGCCGCCGTCGCCCTGCGCCCGCATCTGCGCCGCCGCCGCCCGGATGCAGAGGAACGCACCGCGGACGTTCACGTCGAGGATGCGCTGGAACTCCTCGGGGGCCAGGTTCTCGAGCAGGAAGTTCGAGAAGACGCCGGCGTTGTTGACGAGCACGTCGAGCCGGCCGAACCGCTCGACGGCGACGCCGACCAGCCGCTCGACGTCCGCGCGCCGCCGAGATGTCGCCCTCGACCGCCGCGACCGGGCGCGCCCGGCGGCGGCGAGGCGACCGCGCGCCGCCTCGAGTCGGTCCGCCTGCCGGTCGGCCAGCACGACGGCGGCCCCCGCCTCGGCAAGGCGCCGGGCGCAGGCGAACCCGAACCCCTGCGCGGCGCCGGTCACGAGCGCAGTCTTGCCGCTGAGGTCGAGCAGGGCGGCGAGCGCCGGCGGCTCCGCGGGCCTACCCTGTTCCTGCGCTCCGCCACGCCCGCTGCTCCATCGTTGACGCGCCACGGCCGTACGTTATAAGATCATCAGAGCGCACGACAAGCGGCGCGCACAACCGGTCGCGGCCCGGAAACCGACGGCGTCATGGCAACACTGCTCATCGGCTACGACACAGAGGCTGCGGCGGTCGGTGAAGGCCTCGCGCGGTTCATCGGGCCCGAGGTCCCGCAGTACCGCGCGGCCCTCGACCCGGAGGTCACCCGGCGCGGGGTCCGACTGCTCGCCGGGCTGCACGAGGAGCTCGGGGCCCCTTGCACCTTCTTCCTCTGCGGGCGCACGCTGCTGCATGCGCTCGACGCGATCGAGCCGCTCGCCGGCTCGGAGCTGTTCGACATCCAGCAGCACACCTACAGCCACGTCGTCTTCCGCGACGTGCGCTACCGCGCCGAGGGCACCGAGGCCGAGGCCGTGCTGCCCGAGACGCCGCACGTCGCACTCCGCGAGGAGCTCCGCTTCACCTCCGAGCTGATCCGCAAGTACCTCGGCCGCGACTGCATCGGCCTGCGAACGCCGTTCGGCTACTACCGCGGGCTCCGCGGCCGGCCCGACCTGCTCGAGATCGTGCGCGACAGCGGGCATCGTTTCGTCACCTCGTGGGGCCGCAACGAGGAGAACGGGAACCCCACCCCCTGGGTTCAGCCGTTCCGCTACTCGGAGGAGGGATACCCCGACCTGCTCGAGATCCCCTTCCAGTTCTGGCTCGACGGGATCTGGTTCGACCTGCAACGGCTACGGCGAGGGACGCGCGTTCGGCCGGGCGCTCGAGCGCGCAGTCGACGAGATCGCCGAGCACGACCTCGTGTTCGCCACCGCGTTTCACGAGTGGTGTGCGGTCGAGGCGAACGAGGAGGGGACCGGATGGATCCGGGCGCTGATCGAGCACGCCCAGCGAGCGCGGCGTCGAGATCATGAGCTACGCGCAGTACTGGTCGCGTACGGCCGGCGCGCGCGAGGGCGTCGACAACAAATCGCAATAGTCACCCGTCCAAGTCGGGGTAACAGGACGCTTCGAGACGAAGTCTATGATCATCGGTTGCTGACGTACCGACCATACGAGTTGGGGAAAGGGAGGGTCATGTCGAGTTTTGCTCGCATTGCAGCGCTGGCGAGCCTGAGTGCCGTGCTGGCGGTGATGGTCGTCGGCGCTGCGCAGGGGCATCGTGGCCAAGCCGGGGCGGCCACGCCGAAGCGCGGCGGCACGCTGACATTCGCGCGGGCCTTCGAGCCGGTGACGTTCGATCCGTTGAAGACGAACGGCGACAACGGCACCCTCTGGACGATCGTGCAGATCTACGACCAGCTGGTCGAATACCAGCCTGGATCCTTCGTTCCACAGCCCGGTCTCGCCCAATCGTGGACGATCACGAACGGCGGTAAGACGATCACCTTCAAGCTCCGTCACGCCTCGTTCTCGAACGGCGCGCCGGTGACCGCGGCCGACGTCGTCAACGCCTTGACCCGCTTCGCCAACCCGAAGACCGACCCGGGCTTCGCGTTCCTCGGGGCGAGCATCGCATCCGCAGCCTCGCCCGCGGCCGGCACGGTCGTGCTCAAGCTCAAGTACCCCGATCAACAGATCCTGCCCGCGCTTGCGGTGCCAACCGCCTCGATCTATCCGAAGGCCGCCGAAAACAACCTGTCCACCAAGCCGGTCGGGAGTGGGCCGTTCATGTTGAAGAGCTTCACTCGGGGCCAGAGCACCGTGCTCGTGCGCAACCCCCATTTCTGGCGGACCGGGCACCCCTACCTCGACGAGGTCGACCTGAACTACGTTCCCGACGACACGACCCGCGTCCTCCAGGTGCGATCCGGGCAGGCGGATGCGGCGGAGGCGATCCCGTTCTCGCAGATCGCCACGCTCGACAAGACCTCGGGCGTGCACGTGAACATCGACCCGATCGTTTCCTACGACGGGATCTTCTTCAACCAGAAGTACGCGCCGTTGACCGACCGCAAGGTCCGGCAGGCCCTGAACTACGCGCTCGACCTCAAGCGCATCGACACGGCCGTGTACGCCGGGATCGCGCAGGTCGCGAACTCGACCATCGCCAAGACCCAGTACTGGAGCGCCAAGGTCCCGGCGTACAGCTTCGACCTCGCCAAGGCCAAACAGCTGATGGCGGCGTCGAAGTACCCGAAGGGCTTCAACCTCGAGCTCAAGGTCCCGGCGGGGGACACGACACACGAGAGCGTGGCGGTGATCGCGAAGGACGAATGGTCACAGCTCGGAGTCAACGTCACGGTGGTCAAGGAGGACCAGGGCGCTTTGTTCACCGACTATTCGGAGGGCAAGTACCAGGCCGCGATTCCGATGCCGCTGATCACGAGCGACGTGCTCGTCCCCGACGAGCTCGCGCTCGCATGGCTCGTCTGGACGCCGGGGCAACAGTCGTTCTTCACCCAGTACAAGAACCCGACGCTGGCGGGTGAGGTGAAGCTCGCCAACCGGACGCCGAACCAGGCCAAGCGGGGCGCGCTGTGGGTCGCGATCCAGCGCCAATCGATGCAGGACGCACCATGGGCGCCGCTCTACTTCGTCCCGTCGCGCACCGCGGTGCGCAGCAACGTTCACGACTTCCGGACACTCGAATCAGCCTGGTGGGACCTGGCCAACACCTGGCTGAGCTAGACCGCACCGAGAGGTCCATCGTGCGCGTCACGGTAGTCGCCGGCGCCGTCCGAGCATGACGCTTCGTCAGCTCGGACGGCGTGGCGCGCAGTCCGCGATCGTCCTGCTCGGGCTGTCGTTCGTCTCGTTCATGTTGATTCACTTCGTCCCGGGCGATCCCGTGCGAATCGCGCTGGGGCCCAAGGCGCCGGAGGAGCAGGTTACGGCCGTGCGCCACCAACTCGGTCTCGACCAGCCGCTCTTCCAGCAGTACCTCACCTACCTCGGGAACACTCTGCGCGGGAACCTCGGCTATTCGATTCAGGACCACGAACCCGTCTCGACCCTCGTCGTGCCCCGGATCCTGCCGAGCGTGTTCCTGCTCACCTACGCCACGATCGTCTCGATCATCCTTGCACTTCCGTTCGCCGTCCTGTCGGCCGTGCGTCGAAATCGCCTCTCCGACCACGGCGTCCGCCTGCTGAGCATGATCACGTTCGCGATGCCGGCGTTCTGGCTCGGCCTCGTCCTCGTGCAGCTGTTCAGCCTGCACTGGTCGATCTTCCCGGTCTCCGGCTACAGCGGCAGCCCCTGGGAGAAGTTCGTCGATCTGACACTGCCGGCGCTGACGATCGGCCTCTACCTCGCCCCGCTGCTGATCCGGACGCTGCGCGGCAGCATGATCGACGTGCTCTCGACCGACTACATCGAGGCCGCCCGGGCGCGCGGCCTCTCGAGCTTCCGCGTGATCGGTCGTCACACGTTGCGCAACGCGAGCATGGCGACCGTGACGGTGCTGGCCGTCAACCTCGGCTTCCTGATCAGCGGCACGGTCATCGTCGAGGTCGTGTTCAGCATCCCCGGCCTGGGCTCGCTGATCGTCTCACAGGTGCAAACCCGCGACTTCCCGCACCGTGCAGGCGCTGACGCTGATCTTCGGGGCGATCGTCATCGTCCGTCAACTTCGGCACGGACGTCCTCTACGCGATCGTCGACCCTCGCGTGCGGAAGTCCCGGTGAGCGAGGCATGAGCGCCTACGGCCACGACCACGTTGCTCGCGCCTCCAGCCGGCTGCGCCGCTCGATCCGTGTCGAGCGCTACTGGGCCAACGGCGCGCTCTACCTCGGGGTGGGGATCCTCGTGACCTACACGTTGGCCGCGATCCTCGCACCCTGGATCGCGCCGCACGACCCGCTCGCGCAGGACCTTCTCAGCACCTTCGAGGCACCTCCCGCAACCACCTGATGGGGACCGACCAGTACGGCAGTGACGTGTTCTCGCGTGTTCTTTACGGCCTACGGATCGACCTCGTGTTCGGGCGTCGTCACGACCTACATCCCGATGGTGGTCGGGATGCTCGTCGGCGCCTAGGCCGGGTACTACCGCGGCTGCCGCGACAGCTTCGTGATGCGCCTCGCCGACCTGACGATCGCGATGCCGTTCATCGTCCTCGTGCTCGCGATCGTCGCGATCGTCGGGCCCGGGATCGAGGGCGCCTACATCGGGATCATGATCGTCTCCTGGGCGCTCTACGCACGGCTGACGCGCGCCGAGATGATGATCGCTGCGCGAGCAGAACTTCATCGCCGCGGCGCAGGGGCTCGGCTACTCGACGCGCGCGCATCCTCTTCCGCCACGCGCTGCCGAACCTGATCCGCCCGAACCTCGTCTTCTCGATGGCCGACATCGTCCTGAACATCCTCGTGCTCGCCGGCGCTCTCCTTCCTCGGGGTCGGCGTGCAGCCGCCCAGCGCCCGAGCTCGGCGCGATCATCGCCGGCGGCCAGCCCTACCAGTTGAACGCGTGGTGGATCACGACGCTGCCCGGGCTCGCGCTCGTCGTCCTCGGCGTCGGGTTCTCGCTTGTCGGCGACGCACTCGCCGACCGCTTCGGCGGCCGGCTGGAGCTCCCCGCGATGACGGACGCCCGGCCCGCCCGACACGCAGGCCGTGCGAAAGGAGCCGGCGGCGTCGAGCGGCGCCACGCTGCTCGAGGTCTCGGGCCTGCGGACGGCGTTCCCGACCCGGCGCGGGCATCGCCTTCGCGGTCGCCGGCGTCAGCTTCGACCTCGCGCCGGGGAGTGCCTCGGAATCGTCGGCGAGTCGGGGTCGGGCAAGAGCATGACCTGCCGCTCGATCCTCGGCCTCGTGCCGCGTCCGGGAGCCATCGTCGACGGCAGCATCCGCTGGCGGGGCCAGGAGCTCGTGCGGCGCCGGCGAGCGGCGCCTTCGGCGCGTGCGCGGCGGCGAGATCGGGATGATCTTCCAGGACCCGGCGAGCGCGCTCAATCCGGTCTACACGATCGGCGAGCAGATCGTCGAGACGATCGTGACGCACACGTCACGCGGCCGCGCGGCGCGCGCGCGCGACGCGGTCGAGCTGCTCGGCCGCGTCGGCATCCCCTCGCCCAGGAGCGCTCGCAGCGCCTATCCCGCACGAGCTCAGCGGCGGCATGCGCCAGCGCGCGATGATCGCGCTCGCGATCGCCTGCCGCCGCTGCTGATCCTCGCCGACGAGCCGACGACGAACCTCGACGTCACGATCCAGGACCAGATCCTGCACCTGCTCGCCGATCTGCGGGCCGAGCGCGAGATGGCGATGATCCTCGTCTCGCACGACCTCGGCGTCGTCTCCCAGACTGCGGACTCGGGTCGCGGTGATGTACGCCGGCCACATCGTCGAGGAGGCGCCGACCGCGCGATCTCTTCGCGCGCCGCGCATCATCCCGTACACGCGAGGCGCTGCTCGAGGCGCTCGCCCGATCGCCGCGCCGGGCGACGAGCGCGATCCGCTCGCCCCGATCGAGCGGCCAGCCGCCGGAGCTCGACCGCCTCCCGCCGGCTGCCCGTTCCAGCCCCGCTGCGCGTCTCGGCCGGACGGAGTGCGACGGGTCGACGATGGACGCCTGGCGCAGGTCGGCCCGCACCACCTCACGGCCTGCCCGTTCGAGCGCGCGCGGCGCGACGGTGACGATCGATGGCCTCGGACGCCGCGCCGGCATCCTCGTCGTCGAGGACCTCGTCAAGCGCTTCCCGGTTCCGCCGCAGCGCCGGCGAGCGTGGCGCGCCGGCAGCCGCGGCGGCGCTCGTCGCCGTCGACGACGTCTCGCTCACGCGTCGCGCCGCGGCGAGGTGCTCGGCATCGTCGGCGAGTCGGGCTGCGGGAAGACGACGCTCGCGCGCTGCATCGACGCGGCTGCTGGAGCCAGACTCGGGCTCGGTCTCGCTTCGACGGCGACGATCGTTCCTCGCGCTCGGCCGGCAAGAGCCTGCAGACGGTGCGGCGGCGGATCCAGATGGTCTTCCAGGATCCGTTCAGCTCGCTCAACCCGCGGCTGACCGTCGGCGCCGCGATCGCCGAGCCGCCCTCGTCCACGGCATCGCCGGCGCGCGCCGACGCCGCGCGCTACGTCGCCGAGCTGCTCGACCTGGTCGGGCTGCGCCCCGCGCTGGCGCGCCGGCGTCCGCGCGAGCTGAGCGGCGGGCAGCGCCAACGGGTCGCGATCGCCCGCGCGCTCGCCGTCGCAGCCGGAGGTGCTGATCGCCGACGAGGCCGTCTCGCGCGCTCGACGTCTCGATCCAGGCGCAGATGCTCAACCTCCTCGTCGACCTGACACGACGCGCTCGGCCTGGCGATGATCTTCATCGCGCACCAGCTGTCGGTGATCGCCACGTCGCCGACGAGGTGGCCGTGATGTACCTGGGCCAGATCGTCGAGCACGGGCCGGTCGAGGCCGTCTTCGACGACCCGCAGCACCCCTACACGGCGGCGCTGCTCGCCGCGAACCCCGAGCCGGTCCCGGAACGGCGGCGCCGGCAGGCGGCGATCCGGGCGACATCCCCTCTCCGCTCGACATCCCGTCCGGCTGCCGCTTCCGCACCCGCTGCCGCTTTGCCGAGGACCGCTGCTCGCAGGTCGACCCGCCCGCCGAGGAGGTCGGCCCCGGGCATTTCGCCCGCTGCCTCGTGCTCCCGCTCGCCCCGCGCCGAGCCCGCGGCCGCACGTCGCCCGGCGCGCCCTAGCTCAGGCGACGACCGGGGCGCCGGACGGGCGCATCGCCTCGACAACGACGTCGCCGTCGACGATCACCGGCCGCTCGTCGAGGTAGAGGCTGCATCCCCGCATCGGGATGTCGAGGTGGCAGCTCGTGTGGTTCGGCCCCCCGACGAGGTCGTTCGGGCCGGTCGAGAAGAGCACGTTGCCGTAGAAGGCACGCAGCTCCATTCCGTGCCCGCGGCTGTCGGTGGCGAGCGCGGCCCACTTGGCCCGCTCGTCCAGGCCCCAGCCGATATGCGAGAGCCCGTAGGCGTCGGGATCGTCGAAGTCGGCCATGTACCGGCGCACGAGCTCGGCCTGGAAGCCGTCGCCTGCGATCTCGGTGATGCGGCCCGCCTCGATCACGAACTCGATCGGCTCGACCACGTACTGCTTGAACGGGAGCAGGATGTCGCCGCGGTCGACGACGACCCGGCCGTCGATGCCGTCGTCTGCGCCGCAGGTCAGGACCATCCCGCCCGAGGGCCAGTGATCCCACTGTCCGGGCTGATCGACGTAGCCGTACTGCGCCTTGACGGGATAGCCGATGCGGTAGGTGACGTCGGTGCCTGCCCGATTGGTGAAGCGGAGAGTCTCGGCCGAGGCCAGCGCCTCGACCGCTGCATCGGTGCGGCGCTTCAGCTCGGCCGTCGGGAACATTCGCGCCAGCAGGTCGACCGGCTCGATGCACGTGAGGATTCGCGTGCCGGCCTGCTGGATCTCGGTCAGCTCGTCGCTGAAGAGCATGAAGAGCGTCTCGACCACCATGTCTGCGCCTCTCAGGATCTCGACGGCGGGCCGGTGGCCCGAGAGCGGCGTCTTGCCCACCGTCCAGACCCCGACCTCGCCCGAGGTCGCCGACGAGGAGTACGGGCAGCCGCAGGTTGATCACCTTCGCGCCGAGGCGCTGCCCGGCCGTGAGGAACGCGTCGACGTAGTCGGCCCGCTCGTCGCCCTGCGAGAGCACGATCAGGCTCTCGCCCTCCTGCAGCTTGCAGAGCCGGAGCATCCGCTCGCAAAGATCGGTGAACATCGACTGGCTGAACGACGACGATCCCATTGGCCTCCCCGAATCCGCGTCGTTATATCGTATAGCGGCGCGGCTCGGGCCACACACCGGCTGCGCCGGTCCCGCCGCTCGACAACGTGATCTACAGCGAACCGGATCCCTGGGAGGGCTCGATGGGCGAGTGGCGGACGGTGAAACTCGACTGGGCCCGACCCCCGCCGTCGCGTGCCGGCTGTGCGGCAGGCCGCTCTTCGGCCGCGCCTGGAGCGCGGAGATGGAAGGAGAAAGCCACGATTACTGCGACCCCGACTGCGAGGCGCTCTTCCACGAGTACTGGCTCCCGCGCTACGGCGCCGGGACGGGAAAGGGCTGAGGGGCTTGGCTCTCCACGCCGGCATCGATACCGGCGGCACCTTCACCGATCTCGTCGTCCTCGACGACGAGACCGGTGGCGTCGTGGTCGCAAAGCGGCCCTCGACGCCGGGAGCGCCCGCGGAGGCGATCTTCGAGGCATTCGACGCCGCCGGCATCGACCCGGGAGCGGTCGCCTCGGTCACCCTCGGGACCACGGTCGGGACGAATGCCCTGCTGGAGCGGACCGGCGCGCGCGTCCTGCTGCTCACCACGGCGGGCTTCGAGGACGTGCTGACGATCGGGCGGATCGACAAGGAGGACCCCTACGATCTCCGGCGGCCGAAGCCGGCGCCGTTCGTCGCCCGGCGCGACTGCTTCGGCGTGCGCGAGCGCCTCGCGCCGGACGGGTCGGTCGTGACGCCGCTGACGGACGGCGAACTGGAGCGCGTCGCCGCGTGGCTGGCGCCACGGCTCGCGCAGTCGGAGGGCGCGGTGGCGGTCGCCGTCAGCCTGCTCTTCGCCTTCGCCGAGCCGGCGCACGAGCAACGGCTCGCGCAGTTCCTCGGCGAGCGCTTCCCGGACGCCGCGGTCTCGGTCTCGCACCGGGCGGCCCCGGTCTGGCGGGAGCACGAGCGCGGCACGACGACGGTGCGTCGATGCGTACCTGACCCCGGTCGCGCGCAGGCTGGCGGACGATCTCACCTCCGGTCTCGCCCGCCGCGGCTTCTCGCGGCCCGGTCTCGATCATGAAGTCGAACGGCGGCCGGATGCTCGCGGCGGCGAGCGAGACCCAGGCGGTGCAGACGGTGCTCTCCGGGCTCTCCGGCGGGATCGTCGCCGGCCGCCATTTCGGGCTGGCGGCCGGGTCGCGCAACGTGATCACCTTCGACATGGGCGGAACGAGCGCCGACATCGGGCTCGTCCACGACGGCGAGATCCAGTACGTGCCCGGCTTCGAGCTCGAGTTCGGCCTGCCGATCGCGGCGCCGGCGATCGACCTCGTCACGATCGGCGCCGGCGGCGGATCGATCGCCTGGGTCGACGACGGCGGAATGCTCCGCGTCGGCCCGCGCAGCGCCGGGCGCCGTCCCGGGCCCCGCCTGCTACGGCCTCGGCGGGGCCCGGCCCACGGTGACCGACGCGAATCTCGTCCTCGGCCGGATCGATCCGGGCGCCTTCCTGGGCGGCCGCATCAGGCTCGACGCCGAGCGCGCCCAGGCCGTGCTCGCCGAGCTCGGCGAGGCGATCGGGCTCGACGCCGTCGCAGCCGCCGCCGCGGTGCTTCGAGGTCTCGAACGAGGGGATGGCCGGGACGGTTCGCCGCGTCGCGGTCGAGCGCGGCGTCGACCCGCGCGACTTCGAGCTCGTGGCCTTCGGCGGCGCAGGCCCGCTCCATGCCGCCGAGATCGCCGCCTCGCTCGGCATGGCCGGGGTGATCGTGCCGCCCCACCCCGGGCTCGCCTCTGCGCTCGGGACGCTGCTTGCCGACCGGCGCGTCGATCGCCGCTGGACGCACTACGCGCGCTCCGACTCGGTCGACATCGAGGCGCTGGGCGCACGCCTCGAGCAGATGGAGCGCGAGGCGCGCGCTGCGCTCGCGGCCGAGGGCTTCGACGGGGAGCCGGCGGTCGTGCGATCGCTGAGCCTGCGCTACGCGGGGCAGAACTACGAGCGCGAGGTTCCGCTGCCGCCCGGAACGGTCGACGAGCAGGCGCTCGCCGGCGCGCTCAGCGCGTTCCACGAGCTTCACCGCCAGGTGTACGGCTACAGCTTCCCGGGCGAGACGCTCGAGCTGATCCACGCCAACGTGGCCGCGAGCGGCCCCGGTGAACGCCCTCCGCCGGCGACCCCCTCGAAAGGGACCCTGCCGCCGCCGCGGCAGGTGCGGGCCGTCCGCTTCCCGGAGGCCGGCGCCCCGGCGACCCCGGTCTACCGGCGCGACGATCTGCCGGCGGGAGCCGTGCTTCGCGGGCCCCGCCGTGATCGAGGAGCTCGACTCGACGACGCTCGTCCTCCCCGGCCAGGAGCTGAAGGTGCTCCCGGACGGCATCCTCCGGCTCTCGGGAGCGTCACCGACGCGGCGCCGCGCCCGGTGCACGGCGGCGACGGGGTGACGCTGAGCGTGATCGGCGACCAGCTCGTCCAGATCGCGCAGGAGATGGGAACGCACATGATGCGCGCCGCGTACTCGCCGATCTTCAGCGAGTCACGCGACTTCTCGTGTGCGCTGTTCGACCGCGAGGGCCGCATGATCGCGCAGGGCCGATTCAACCCTGCCCACCTCGGCGCGATCGGCGAGACCGTTCGCTGCGTGCTCGACGAGACCGGCCCCGGCTCGTTCGAGCCGGGCGATGTCGTGATCCACAACGACCCGTTCCGCGGCGGCTGCCACATGCCCGAGCACATGCTCCTGCGACCGGTGTTCTACGCGGGGCGAGCTCGTCGCGTTCGCCGCCACGATCGGCCATATGGCCGAGATCGGCGCCGTCACCGTCGGCTCGTTCGCGAGCACCGCCACCGAGGTGTTCCAGGAGGGGCTGCGGCTGCCGCCGGTCAAGCTCGTGCGGGCCGGCGAGCCGGTCGAGGACATCTGGAAGATCATCCTCTCGAACCACCGCACCCCGCGCCTGAGCTGGGGCGACCTGCACGCGATGATCGGCTCGCTCGAGCTCGCCGACCGCCGCCTGCAGGCGCTGCTCGACCGCTACGGCGCGAGCGCCACCGCTGGCCGTGTGGGATGCACTGCTCGAGCACGGCGAGCGGCTGATGCGCCGCCGGATCGAGGAGATCCCGGACGGCGAGTACGTGTTCGAGGACGTGATGGAGGGCGACGGGCACGTCCGCGACCACGTGACGATGCGCGTGCGGCTCGTCATCCAGGGCGACCGCGCGATCGTCGACTACACCGGCTCGGACGCGCAGGCGCGCGGGCCGGTCAACGCCACCTACGGCGTGACGCTGTCGGCGACCTGCAACGCCTTCCTGCAGGTGAGCGGCACCGAGATCCCGCGGAACGCCGGCACGTACCGCTGCGTCAAGACGATCGCGCCGCTCGGGTCGGTCGTGAACGTCCGCTTCCCGGGCCCCTCGGTCGGCGGCAACACCGAGACGCAGCCGAAGCTCGTCGGCATGCTGCTCGGCGCGCTCGCCGAGGCGATGCCCGAGAAGGTGATGGCGGCCGAGGGGGCCACTTCGTGCAACTTCCTCTTCGGCGGCGTCCACCCCGGGACGGACGAGCCGTACGCCCACTACCACTTCGAGGCGAGCGGTTGGGGCGGACGGCTCGACGGCGACGGCGAGAGCGCGAGGAACCACATTCACGGCAACTGCCGCAACACCCCGGTCGAGGTCTTCGAGACGCGGTTCCCGTTCCGGACGCTCTGTTACGAGCTGGTGCCGGGCTCGGGCGGTCCGGGCCGCCGGCGAGGCGGCCTCGCGGTGCGCCGCGAGCTCGAGGTGCTGGCGCCCGAGGTGACGGTGAGCGCGTTCTTCGATCGGGTCGAGCGGGGCGCCTGGGGGCTCTTCGGCGGCCGGCCCGGCCGCTGCGCGTCGCTCCTCGTGCGCCGCCGCGGCGACGACCGGTTTCGCGACTTCACCGAGGCGTTCGGGGTGCGTAGCCCGTCGAAGCTCTCCGGGCGTCGTGCTCGAGGCCGGCGACGTGGTCAGGATCGAGAGCGCCGGCGGCGGTGGCTTCGGCGATCCGCGCGAGCGCGAGCCGGAGCTCGTCCTCCGCGACGCGCTCGACGGCCTCATCCAGGCCGGCGATCCCGAGGAGCTCCTACGCCGTCGCCCTCACCGGTGACGGCTCGGCGGTCGACGTGACTCGCACCGCAGAGCTGAGGGCCCGTCGCTGACCTCGCCCGCGATCCGCCCGTCGGTCACCCGATCTCGAAGATGCCTTCGATCTCGACGGGGATGGCGAACGGAAGCGCACCCATGCCGACCGCCGACCGCGCGTGCGGCCCGCGCTCGGGGCCGAAGATCTCGACGAGCAGGTCCGAGGCGCCGTTGGCGACGGCCGGCTGCTCGCCGAACTCCGGGGCCGAGTTGACGAGGACGAGCAGCTTGACGACACGCTTGACGCGGGCGAGCTCGCCGATCTCCGCCTTCAGGCTGGCGAGCAGGTTCAGGATCGTGAGCGCCGCTGCGGCCTGGCCGGTCGCGACGTCGACCTCGCGTCCGAGCTTCCCCTGGTAGACGAACTCGCCGTCCCGGTAGGGCCCGTGACCCGAGACGAAGACGATGTTGCCGACGGTGACGGCACCGACGTAGCTGCCGACGGCGGGGTTCGGGGCGGGCAGTTCGTGCCCGAGCTCGGCGAGACGCTCTTCCGGGGTCATTGCTGCTCCTTGATCGTTGGCTGGATGTGCCTAGCGAAGCTTGCCGCGGGCGGCGACGGGCCAGAAGCCGATCATGCGGCCGCTCCGGTGCACCGCGACCTCGTCGTGGAGGTTGGTGCAGCCGCAGGCGTGATTCGGGATGACGGTGACGATCTCTCCGACCGCGGGCCGCTGCGCGCAGCCCGCGAAGTCGACATGGCCGTGCTCCTCGGAGAGCGCATACACCCGCGCCCCGGGGTACTCGACGATCAGGCCGTGCCCGCCGCCGCTCGCCTCCTCGGCGGGATCGTTGGTCAGGGTCTTCGAGCCGGAATCGAGGATCCCGCGGTCGTCCGTCGGCCGGCTCACGACCGTGGCCCGGATGCGAAGGGCGCAGTCCTCGAGCTGCACCGAGCCGTTCGCGATGCACGAGCGGTCGCCGTAGACATACGTCCCGGCCCGCACCTCGGTGATCTCCGGCACCTCGTGGTTGCCGAAGAACGTCGGCGTGCCGCCGGCGCTGACCGTGCGCACCTCGAGGCCTCGGGCCTCGATCTCGTCGATCGCGGCTCTCAGGATCGGGCCCGTGCCGCGGAAGGGTCGGGTACGTCATCAGACCGTCGAACCGCAGTCCCGGGAGCGAGTCGGCCAGCTCGGCGAGCTCCGCCGCCGCCCGTGCGGTCTGGACGCCGGTCCGGGCGAAGCCGGTGTCCACCTCGACGAGGAAGCCCACCTCCGTGCCGGCGGCGGCGAGCGCCGGCGAAAGTCCGCGCGCCACGAGGTCCGAGTCGCCGACGACCGAGATCGTCGCCTCGCCCGCCAGCGCCGCGAGCCGCTCGGCCTTCGCCGCGCCGATGAGCGGGAAGGTGAGCAGGATGTCGCGGATCCCCGCGGCCTCCATCACCTCGGCCTCGCCGAGCTTCTGGCAGGTGATGCCGACGGCTCCGGCGCGAAGCTGCATGTGCGCGATCGCGGGCAGCTTGTGCGTCTTGATATGCGGGCGGAAGGCCAGCGAGTGCTCGTCGCAATAGCCCTGCATACGGCCGATGTTGCGCTCGACCGCATCCAGGTCGACCGTCGCGACGGGCGTGTCCAGCGAAGAGACGTCCACCTCAGTCGCCGAGCCAGACGACCGCGTCGCCCTCGACGTCGAAGCCGACGAGGTCGGACTGGATCGTCGTGCGCGCCGGCATCGGCTCGGAGAAGAAGCGCCGGTACTCGGCATCCATCTCGTCGAAGTGCGCCATGTCGCTGATGAACATGCCGACGCGCACCGCCTGCTGCAGCGAGCCTCCTGCCGCGCGGGCGACCGCGTCGAGGTTCGCGAGCACCTGCCCCACCTGCTCGGCGACCGTCGACCCGACCCGGCTACCCGAGGCGTCGTACGGTCCCTGTCCCGAGAGGTAGAGGAAGCCGCCGGCGACGATGCCCTGCGAGTAGCCGCCCGACGGCGGCGGAGCGTCCTTGGCGAGCACGGGTTTCCGGGGCATCTCAGGAGACCTCCTTTGCTCCGTAGCGCGGGAGCCAGTAGTCGTGATAGAGCTGCTCGTGCTCGGGCGAGCAGAACTTCTTCGGCGCCCCGTCGACGTCGGCGCCCCAGTAGCGGACGGCGATCGGATGCCCGCAAAGCGCACAGGCCTCGCGGTTGGCCTTCAGGTACGAGATCTCGTTCGCCATCCATTCGCCCATCTCAGCCGCGCCCATCCTCGAGACCGTAGACCGCGCGGGCGGCAGCCTCGCTCACGAAGCCCTCCTCGACGTCGCGGCGCACGAGCCTGCGGTCGCGTCGCTCGGGCGGGCCGTACCCGCCCCCACCCGGCATCAGGATCTTCACCTGGTCGCCCTCACGGAGGGTCACGCCGGAGAACTTCGACGGCGACATCGTCCCGAACGTCTCGACGAAGGTCCGCCACTCGGGCTCCCCGGGCCGACGTACCCAGAGCCCGCCGACCGCACCGACGCCGCCCCCGAGCACGCCCCACGGCTCCGTCTTCATCCGGTTGAGCAGGGCGCTGACGGTCACCTCGGGCACGGTCACGGTGAAGATCCGCTCGCCGCCGAGCCCGCCGCGGAACTCCCCGGGCCCTCCCGAGTCCTCGACGAGACGGTAGGACTCGATCCGGAACGCCGGGTAGCGGGTCTCGAACACCTCGACGGGGGTGTTGCGGCAGTTGCCGTTGATCGTCACGACCATGTTGTTCCCGTCGCGCCCGTTGCGGCCGCCCCAGCCGACGCCCTCGAAGTGGAAATGGGCGTAGGGCTCGCCGGTGCGCGGGTCGGTGCCGCCGAACAGGAACGGCGACGACGTCCCGCCACACGAGGCGGCGATGCGCTCCGGGATCGCGTCCTGCAACGCGCCGAAGACCATGTCCGTGATCCGGGGGCTCGTCTCGGTGTTCCCGCCGGCCACCGGAGCCGGGAACGAGCAGTTCACGATCGTGCCCGGCGGCGCGATGATCGTGAACGGCCGGTAGCAGCCCTCGTTGCGCGGGATGGTCGGATCGGTCAGATGGAGGAACGCGTTGTAGATCGCGGAGGCCGTGACGGCATAGATCGCGTTCGACCGGACCGACGGCCTGCGGCGCCGACCCGGTGAAGTCCGCGATCACGCCGCCGCCGTCGATCGTCAGCGTCAGCTCCATCGGATAGTCGCGGTCGGTGATGCCGTCGTCCTCGATCGCGTCGGCGAACGTGTAGACGCCGTCCGGGATGCCCTCGATCTCGGCGCGCATGCGCCGCTCGGCGATCGCCATCAGCTCGGAGGTGCTCGCGACGAAGAAGTCGAGCCCGTAGTCGGCCACCAGCGTGTGGATGCGGCGCTCGGCGAGGTCGAGCGAGCCCATCATCGCGCGGAAGTCGCCGAGCGTCACCCGCGGCGTGCGGTGGTTGGAGAGGATGATCTTCCAGACGTCGTCGACGTCCTCGCCGCGCTTCTTGATCTTGACCGGCGGCAGCAGCAGCCCCTCCTGGTAGATCTCGGTCGCGTCGCCCGAGAGGCCTCCGGGCGTCTTGGCGCCGACCTCGGACATATGCGCGACGTTCGCGACGAAGGCGACGATCTTGCCCTCCCAGAAGACCGGCTTGAGCAGCATGTGCTCGGGCACGTGGCCCGAGCCGCGGTAGGGGTCGTTGTGAAGGACGACATCGCCCTCCTCGAAGGCGTCGAGGCCAAGCTCCTCGATCGTCCAGTCGACGGTGAACTTGATCGTGCCGATCTGCGAGGGGCAGAACTCGGCCTGCGCGAGCATGTTGCCGCTCGGATCGAAGATGACGCACGAGAAGTCGAGCGACTCGTTGAAGATCGGCGAGTAGGCGGTGGTCATCATCGTCACGCCCATGTCGCGGCAGCAGCTCGTCAGGTAGTTGTCGACGACCGTCAGGGCGACCGGATCGAAGGTGGAGGTGCTCACGCCGACGGCTCCCGTCTCGATCACGAGCGCGCCGAGCTCGCTGCGCTCGACGGTCATGCCCGGCTCGACGAACAGGGTCGAGCCCTCCTCCTCGACCACTGCGGGCCCCGCAAGCCGCTCGCCGACCTCGAGGGCCGAGCGGTGGACGACCTGCGCCTCGACGAAGCCCCGGCCGCGGACATAGACGGGACGCTCGCCGCGCGCCGAGCGCGGCGTCCCGCCCTTTCCGGACAGGTCGAGCGGCGCGCGCTTGCCGATCACGGTGACCTTGAAGCTGACGAGCTCGATCACCTCGCGCTCGATCGCGTACCCGTAGCGCTCGGCGTAGAGCTCGTCGAAGCGGCGGAACGCCCGCTCGAGCGCGGCATCGTCGAGCTCGCCGCCGGGGATCTCGACCTCGTGCTCGTAGTTCTGGCCGAAGTAGCGCATGTTGATCGCGCGCCGGATCTCCGGCTCGCCCGCGAATCCCTCCTGCGTCAGCTCGGCCAGGGCGCGGTCGGTGATGCGGCCGAACTGGCGGTTGACGAGGGGCGCATCGACGTCGTTGGAGCGGAAGGCCTGCGTCCACACCTTGTCGACCCTGATGTCGGCGAGCAGCAGCCCGAGCGCGGAGAACACGCCGGGATAGAGCGGCACGATCACCTTCGGGATTCCGAGCGTTCGCGCGACCGCCGCCGCGTGCAGCGGTCCCGCACCGCCGAAGGCGAGGAGCGCGAAGCGGCGCGGATCGTGGCCGCGCTCGAGCGAGACCATCTTGATCGCGCTCGCCATGTTCTCGTTCGCGATCTCCACGATCGACGCCGCCAGCTCGAGCGGGGGAAGCCCGATCAGCTCGCCGAGCTCCTCGATCGCCCCGCTCACGGGCTCGGCGTCGAGCCGCATCCGCCCGGCCAGGAAGTACTCCGGGTCGAGGCGGCCGAGGAGCAGGTTCGCGTCGGTGACGGTCACCTCGGTGCCGCCGCGCCCGTAGCAGATCGGGCCCGGCTCGGCTCCCGCGCTGCGCGGCCCGACCCGGAGGAAGCCACCGGCATCCACCCAGGCGATCGAGCCGCCGCCCGCGCCGATCGACTTGATGTCGATCAGCGGCACCGCGGCGGGGAGCCCCCACTCGATCTCGTACTCGGTCGTGTGCCGCTGCCTGCCGTTGACGAGGATCCCGACGTCCGCGCTCGTCCCACCCATGTCGAGCGTGAGCACGTTCGGCTCGCCGAGGGCGCGGGCGACGTGCTCGGTCGCCGTCATCCCGCCGGCGGGACCGGACATCACCGTCTGGATCGGCGTGTCCGCGGCTGCGCCGGAGAGCATCGCGCCGCCGTTCGACTTCATGATCGTCCACTCGCGCGCCATGCCGGCCTCGCGCAGCGAGCCGTCGAGGCTCGAGACATAGCGCTGGAACAGCGGCCGCAGGTAGGCATCGGCGATCGTCGTCGAGGCACGCTCGTACTCGCGCCAGATCGGCGCCACCTCTGAGGAGACCGATACGGGCACCCCGGGAAGCTCCTCGGCCAGGATCTGCTTGACCCGATCCTCGTGATCGGTGCGCACATAGGAGAAGAGCAGCGAGAGCGCCACGGCCTCGGCCCCGGACTCGCGGATCACGCGGCAGAGCTCCCGCACCTGCTCCTCGTCGACCGGCCGCACCTCCGTCCCGTCGGCGTCGAGGCGCTCGCCGATGCCGAGGCAGAGCCTCCGGCTCGCGACCAGGGGCTCCGGCTTGTTCCAGCTGAGGTCGTAGAGCACCTTGCGGTTGATGCGCTGGATGAACGGCGTGTCCTCGAAGCCGCTCGTGGTGACGAACGCGACCTTGCAGCCCGTTCGCTCGATCAGCGCGTTCGTCCCGACCGTCGTGCCGTGGGTGAAGGTCTCGACCGAGGCGGCCGGGATGCTGCCCTCGTCGAGGGCGTTCACGATCGCCCGGCCGGGCGTGCTCGGCGTCGAGGAGGTCTTGAGCGAGTCGATCTGACCCGACTCCGGGTCGAAGACAACCATGTCGGTGAACGTGCCGCCCGTGTCGATGCCGATGACGAGCCCCACTGCCTACTCCGCGAGTGCCGCCGTCGGGAAGCGCAGCTCCACGGGCTCCGCGAGCCCGCTCAGGTCGACCTGCGCCGCCCAGCGGAGGTGGTCGCGCATCGCCGAGGCCGCCGCGGCGACATCACGGGCCGCCACCGCGTCGGCGATCCTCCGATGTTGCTCCGCGACCCGCTCTGCGCCCGCGGCATCCAGGTTCGTGACCCCCCAGAGGGCACCGATCACCTCCCGGATATCGCGGCTCACCGCCGCGAGCACCCGGTTGCCGCTCGCGCGGACGACCAGGTCGTGAAAGCTCCGGTCGGCCTCGAGCACCGCCTCGACCGAGATCTCCTCGCTGCAGAGGCTCTCCATCCGCTCGGCAAGCTCGACGAGCTCCCGGAGGTCCCTGGGCTTGCCGTCCGCGGCCATCCAGGCGGCGGCCTGCGGCTCGATCAGGAACCTGAACTCGTACAGGTCCTGCAGCACCGACTCCGCCTTGCCCTCACGGCGGAGGGCCTCCTGCACGGTGGCGCTGAGGATGTCCCACTCCTCGACGGGGCAGACCTCGGTCCGCTTCCCGTGCTGGATGTTCACCATCCCGAGCATTGCGAGCGCCTGCACGGTCTCGCGGGCCACGGTCCTGCTGACGCCGAACCGGTTCACGATCTCCTCGGAGGAGGGGAAGGCCTCGCCGACGCCGATCCGGCCCGAGACGATCTCGGCGGCGAGGAGGGTCGAGAGCTGCTGGCTCAGGCGCTGGGGCTCACGCAGCGCCTCGACGCGGCCGAGTGGGCCGTCACCCGACACCGACACCGCCTGTCGTCGTCTGGAGCGCGGCCAGATGCCGTTCGAGCAGCGCCCGCGACGCATTGCCGAGCGCGTCCGCCGGAGACCGCAGGCCGTCGTGCTCGAGCACTCCCCGCTGGACGAGCACGCGCTTGGCGCAAGCGTTGTAATGATCGATCGAATGCTGCATCTCGAAGACGAGCATCGGCAGGATGTCCCGCAGGCGCCCCTCGGCGAGCGCGCTCTCTCCGCGCGCTTCGGCCTCGTAGACCTGTACCAGCAGATCGATCAGATCGACGCCCGGGATGATCCCGGCCGCGCCGATCCTGATGCAGTCGAGCAGGTACATGCCGCC
Source organism: uncultured Actinomycetota bacterium (assembly GCA_963743675.1). Classification (GTDB taxonomy): domain Bacteria; phylum Actinomycetota; class Thermoleophilia; order Gaiellales; family Gaiellaceae; genus PALSA-600. The sequence continues at coordinate 128,431 of CAVURE010000015.1, read as the reverse complement.
GTCTCCACCCCAGATCGCAAACTCGCCGCCGAGCCGGTCGATCCAGTGGCTCATCTCCGCCGGGCCCGCCTCGAGCTTGACGAGCCGGACGTTCTCGGCGCGCTCGCCGATCCGCTGCACGACGTCGGCACCGAGGCCGACACCCAGGTACGCCGGGGCATCCTGCACCATCACCGGGATCGAGACCGCCGTCGCGATGCGAGCAACGTAGTCGACGAGCGCATCGCCGCCGAGCGCGCCGCTCATCGGCGCCGGCACGACCACGCAACTCGCTCCAGCCGCCTCCGCGTAGCGCGCAAGCTCGATCGAGGCCCGGCTGCTCGGAGCGCCGACGCCGACGAAGACCGGCACGGAGTCGCCGACCTCCTCGAGGATCACATCGGTCAACTGCCGGCGCTCGTCTGCCGAGAGCTTCAAGCACCTCGCCGGCGAGCCCGAAGGCGACGATCCCGTGCGAGCCGGACGCGAGCGCGAAGCGAACGACGCGGCGCTGGGCGTCGAGATCGACGACGTCATCCTCGGTGAACGGCGTGCAGATCGCCGGGTACACGCCTCGCCATCTGTCGAGCGTCGGTTCCGTCGTCTCTCTCCCTTGATCAAGTCAGATGCTCGCTATCATATCATCCGAGATTACAAGTGACCAACTCGGCACATTGACCAGCGTCGGCACAGTGGCTCACCCGGCAGGCAGGCTCGAGGGGAAGGTGGCGATCGTAACCGGGGCCGGACGCGGTATCGGGCGCGCGATCGCCGTCCGCCTCGCCTCGGAGGGGGCGGCCGTCGTCGCCTCGCAACGGGGAGCCGCTCGAGGGCGAGGAGCTCGCCCGCTCGCTCTCGGCGGCCGGGCTCGAGATCGCGTTCGTCCCCGCCGACGTTCGCGACAAGGGTGACGGCGAGCGGCTCGTCGCGGCGACGCTCGAACGGCACGGCCGCCTCGACATTCTCTGCAACAACGCGGGCGTCGGGCCTGCTGAGGTCGGTGACGGAGACCGAGCGCGAAGACTACGACCGGGTTCTCGACACGAACCTGTGGGGCATCTTCACCTGCTCGCGCGCCGCGATCCCGCCGATGGTCGCCGGTGGCGGCGGCTCTGTCGTGAACATCGGCTCGGTTGCCGCCACCGTCGGGTTCGCGACCGACGCCGCCTACTGCGCATCGAAGGGGGCCGTCGACGCCCTGACCCGGCAGATGGCGCTCGACTACGCCCGCGACGGCGTGCGCGTCAACTGCGTCGCTCCCGGCTTCATCGAGACCGAGCAGGTCCGGGTCTACATCGAGAGCCACGACGACCCGCTCGCGGCCGAGCACGAGGTGGTCGCGGCGCACCCTCTGGGCCGGATGGGGCGGCCGGAGGAGGTCGCCGCCGTCGTCGCGTTCCTCGCCTCGGACGACGCCTCGTTCGTCACCGGTTCCTCCTACACCGTCGACGGCGGCCTGCTCGCCAGGTAGCGGTCGCGGCACCCCGGAAAGGAGCAGCATGGCAACGATCCTGGTCGGCTACGACACCGAGACGGCGGCGGTCGGCGAGGCGCTCTCCCTCTTCACCGAGAGCCCGAACTTCCCCCTCTACGCGCTGGCGCTCGACCCCGAGACATGCCGGGAGGCGCTCGAGCTGCTGACGGAGATCCACTCTGACGTCGGCGTGCCGGCAACGCTCTTCGTCTGTGGCCGGACGCTCCTGCACGCGCTCGAGCCCGTCCGCGCCGCCCAGGCCTCGGGTCTGTTCGACGTGCAGCAGCACACCTTCAGCCATGTCCCGTTCAAGGACATCGTCTACTCGCCGGGCCCCGGCCTCGTCGGAACGATCCGCGCCGCCCCGCCGGAGGCCCTGGTCGAGGAGCTGGCGTTCACCTCGCGGCTGCTCCAGGATCATCTCGGCGTCGACTGCGTCGGCCTGCGCGCGCCGTTCGGCTACTTCCGCGGGCTCCGCGACCGGCCCGACCTGCTCGAGATCGTCCGCGGCGCCGGGCTTCGCTACATCACCTCGTGGGGCCGCAACGAGGACAACGCCAACCCGACGCCCTGGGTCCAGCCGTTCGCATACGCCGAGGAGGGCTATCCCGACATCCTCGAGCTGCCCTTCCAGTTCTGGCTCGACGTCGTCTGGTTCGACCAGCACGGGTACGACACCGGGCCCGCGCTGGGCGAGGCGCTCAAGCGCGCGGTCGACGAGATCGTGGCGGCCGACCTGGTCTACGGCGCCTGCTTCCACGACTGGGTCGCCGTCGCCTCGGACGAGCGCAGGGTGGGCTGGCTGCGGGGCTTCCTCCGCTACGCGGTTGAGCAGGGTGTGGAGGTCACGACCTACACCGACTACTGGCGGCGCACCGCGGGATAGCGGGTCAAGGCGTTAGCCGGTTGGCGGCCGCAAGGCCGGCCGCGGTCGCGTGGCGGCCCGCGAGGAGCGCGGGCCGCGACACGACCGCCGGGCGGAGCAGCGAGTGATCAGAACGCGGTGGCGATACTCGGGAAGTGGGGCCCGTGAATCGGCTCCCCGGGCGCGCACTCGAGCTCCTCGTCGGTGTAGTTGTAGGGGAAGCGAAGCGCCCCGAGCCACATCGTCCCGCCGGCGACGTAGCGCGGGATGAAGCCGCGGCGCGGGTTCTCGCTCGTGTTGGGGCCCGACGCGTGCCAGAGCAGCGAGTGGTGGAAGCCGCACTCTCCGGCCTTGAGCTCGTAGCCGACCGGCTCGAGCCCGACCTCCTCGGGTGGGCGGAGCGACTCGATCCCCGGCCGCTCGTCGCGCATGAACGAGGTTCCGTCCCCGAACTCGACCGGGAGCTTCTCGCCGAGCTTGTGGGAGCCGTCTGCAACCTGCATTGCGCCGTTCCCCGCTCCGACATCGTCGAGCGCGATCCAGCAGGTGACCGCGCCGGGCGAGGCGAGCGGCCAGTAGGAGAAGTCCTGGTGCCAGGCGAGCCTGCCGCCGACCACGGGCTTCTTGATCACGGCGCCGTCCTCCATCAGGACGACCTCCCTGGAGCCGAGCAGCTGGCGGGCCATTCCGGCGATCACGGGATTCGAGTCGACCTGCCAGAAGCGCTCGTCGCGCTCCCAGAGGTTGAACAGGAACGGGACCGAATGGGGCTTCTTCTCGACCTCCGTCTTCTCGATCACGGAGGTCGCGGTGCCCGAGCCGACGGTCGCCTGCTTCTCGCCGCTGTCGATGATCGGGTCGGTCAGCTCGTAGGTCTTGGACTCGCGCCCACCCTCGAGATGCTCGTCGAGCGCCTCGCGCAGCTCCTCGACCTGGGCGTCGTCGAGAACGCGGATCGGGAACAGGAACCCGTGCTCGTGGTAGCTCTCGATCTCCTCCGGAGTCAGCGGTTCCGTACGGACGTCGCTCACGTTTACTCCTCCTCCTGGTCGGGAAGCGGGACGTAGCCCGCCTGTTCGATGCTCGCCGCGCCGCCGAACGCCCAGAGGATCACGAGCTCCTCGTCGTCGGATGTCCCCGTGATCCGGTGCGGGGTGCCGCGCGGGATGAAGCAGATGTCGCCGGGGCCGAGCTCGAGGCTGCGGTCGCCGACGATCTGCGTCCCCAGCCCCTTGACGACCATCACCACCTCCTCGGCATTCGGGTGGTAGTGGTTCTCGTGCGTCGCCAGGTACGGGTAGGTCGACTGGCCGAACGCGACGAGCGAGGCGCCGGTGTGGTCGCCGACCACCCAGCGGACGTCGAGATGCCCGAAGGGGCCCTCCCGCGAGTTGCGCGGCGTCGTGTCGGCGCGGAGCACGCGGGCTCCCCCGTCGAGCGCAGCGGGGCTCGCTCCCTCGACCTCGGCGATGAAGCTCTCGATTGCCGCCGCGGTCAGCCCGGGCGCCTCGAGCGGGATCGTGTGGCCGATCTCCGGCAGCTCCACGAGCCGCGTCCGCGCGATACGACTCGCGAGCTCGCGGCCGTGCTCGGGAAGGGTGCGGTCGTCGCTGCCACCGATCACCACGAGTGTCGGTGCGACCACCTCGCCGAGCCGGTCGGAAAGGCTCTCGGCCGACGCGATCGCACGGCACTGGCGCACGTAGTCGGCCTCGTCGTTCTCGAGCAGCAGCGCCCGGTACTCGCCGAGAATCGACGGATCGCGCTCGAGCGAGGCGCCCGAGAACGGCGGGTTTCGGGCCCACGCCTCATCGACCCAGGCCTCGAGGCCGCCGGCCTCGATGCGCTCGGCCGAGGCGAGCATTCGCGGCGCCAGGTTCGAGAGGTCCGCCTCCGCCCCGATCACGACGAGCGCACGCACGTCGTCGGGCCGCTCGAGCGCGAACCGCAGTGCGACAGCCCCCCCGAGCGAGTGCCCGATCACCACCGGACGGTCGAGCTCGAGAGCGTCGATCACGGCGCCCAGGTCTGCGCCCCAGCGTCCGAGCGAGAGCTCGCCGGGCTCGAGCTCGCGGCTGCGCGGGCTCCCCCGGAGGTTGACCCGGACGAGGCAGAGGCCCGGCCCGAGGGCCCCGCAGACGCGGTCCCAGAGCGAGCCCTGCAGCCCGAGCCCGTGGACGAGCACCACGGGGAGCCCTTCACCCTCGGTCTCGACGTGGAGCTCGGCTCCGTCGACGACGACCTTCTGCTCAACCATGCGCGCCTCCTGTCCGGGGCCGATTGATTCCGTTTGCGTCTCGCCGGTCATGGTCAGGCGAGCGTCGCCACCGCGTCGAGGATCCCCTTGACCGAAGGCGCATAGGCCCCTTCGAGCGTCGGCGTGAACGGCACCGGCGCGTGAGGCGCCGTGACGCGCCTGACCGGTCCGTTGAGGAAATCGAAAGCCTGCTCGGAGACGACTGCGGCGATCTCCGACGCAATGCTGCAGTGCGGTGGGCTCTCGTCGACGACGACGAGCGCGCCGGTCTTCTCGACGGAGCCGATGATCGTCTGCTCGTCGAGCGGCGAGAGCGTGCGCGGGTCGATCACCTCCACGCTCGTGCCCGACGACGCGAGAATCTCCGCCGCCTCGAGGGCTCGGTCGACCATCGCCGCGATCGCCACGATCGTGACGTCGCTCCCGGGCCGCCTGATCTCGGCCACCCCGAGCGGGATGCGATACGGCTCCTCCGGCACCGCGCCCCTGGCGACGTAGAGCTTCAGATGCTCGAAGAACATCACCGGGCTGTCGTCGAAGATCGACTCGAGCAGGAGACCCTTCGCGTCGTACGGCGTCGACGGCACGACGACCTTGATCCCCGGCAGGTGGGTGTAGACCGAGTAGAGGGTGCCCGAGTGCTGCGCGGCGGCGCTGAGCCCCGACCCCATCGCGATCCTGATCGTGAGCGGCAGGCGCACCTGGCCGCCGAACATGTACGACATCTTCCCCGCCTGGTTGTAGATCTGGTCGAAGGCGAGCCCGGTGAAGTCGGCCCACATCGCGTCGACGACGGGCCGCAAGCCGGCGGCGGCCGCGCCCACGCCGGCACCGACGAAGCCGGCCTCCGAGATCGGCGTGTCGCGAACGCGGTTGGGACCGAACAGCGGGTAGAGGCTCTTCGTCGCGCCGAAGGAGCCGCCCATCGCGTTCTCCTTGCCCTCGCCCCGCCCCGCGCCCCCGGCGACGTCCTCCCCCATCACGATCACCGTCGGATCGGCCTCCATGGCCTGGCGCATCGCCTCGCCGACCGCATCGACGAACGACAGCGAACGCTCGGCGGCGACGATCACCGTGGGATCCCCGCCGGGACCGCCGGCTCGGGGTAGACGTACCGTTCGATCTCGGCCGGGTCGGGAAACGGGCTCGAGCGGGCGAACTCGACAGCCTGCGAGACCGCCGCCTCGATCTCCGCCTTCAGCGCCTCCAGCTCGGCCTCGGTCGCCTCTCCGGCCGAAACGAGGCGCTCGTGGAGGGACGCGAGCGCGTCTTGCCGCCGCGACTGCTCACGCTCATCGTTGTCGCGATAGCGGTCCGGGTCGCCCTCGAAATGCCCCATGAACCGGTGGGTCTTGACCTCGAGCAGCGTCGGGCCGTCGCCCGCCCGGGCCCTCCGGACAGCCTCGCGTGCCGAGGTGAACACCTCGACGACATCGGCGCCGTCGACGATCACGCCGGGCATCCCGTAGGCCGCTGCTCGAGACGCGACGTCGGGGACGCTCGTCGCGTAGGCGGCCGGCGTCGACTCCGCAAAGCCGTTGTTCTCGCAGACGTACAGAACCGGCAGGCTCCAGATCGAGGCGAGATTGAGGCTCTCGTGGAGGACGCCCTGATTCGCTGCGCCGTCGCCGAAGAATGCAACCGCGACCTCGCCGCTGCCCCGGACGCTCGAGGCGAGGCCCGCTCCGGTCGCGAGCGCGATGCCGCCGCCGACGATCGCGTTCGCGCCGAGCATGCCGCGCGAGAAGTCGGCGATGTGCATCGAGCCCCCGCGTCCCTTGCAGAGCCCGCCCTCGCGGCCGTAGATCTCCGCCATCATCGCGTCCAGGTCGCAGCCTTTGGCGATGCAGTGACCGTGGCCGCGGTGCGTGCTCGTGATGTAGTCGCTGTCGTCGAGGTTGGCGCAGACGCCGGCGGCGACGGCCTCCTCTCCGACGTACATGTGCACGAAGCCGGGGATCTCGCCGGTCCGGAACTCGCGCGCGACCCGTTGCTCGAAGAGCCTGATCGTCAGCATCATCCGGTGCAGCGCAAGCAGCGTTGCCGCGTCGACCCGGCCGGGGGCGTCGTCGGTCACGACGGCAACCTCGGGAGCTCGGCGACCAACGCCTCGAGGGCGCCCAGGAAAGCCGCCGCCGGCCCGCCGTCGACGGCGCGGTGGTCGAAGGTGAGGCACGCCTGCATCGTCGGGCGGACCGCCACCGCGCCGTCCCCGACGGCGATCGGGCGGTCCTTGATGCGGCCGATCCAGAGGATCCCGCACTGGGGCGGATTGAGGATCGCGGTCGTGATGTCGACGGGATGGATGCCGCCGTTCGACACGGTGAACGTCCCGCCCGCGAGGTCGTCGGGCGTGAGCGCGCCCTCGCGCGCCCGGCCGGCGAGCCCTGCGATCCGGCCGTTGATCTGCTCGACCGAGAGGCGGTCGGCGCCGGCGACCACGGGAGCGACGAGACCTGCGTCGGTCTCGACGGCGACGGCGACGTTGATCTCGGCCAGCAGCTCGACTGCCGTCTCGGTGACGCGCGCGTTGAGAAGCGGATGCTCGCGCAGAGCGGCGGCGACGAGCTTGACGACGATCGCGGTGACACCGATGCGGGGCGACGCGCCTTCGTCGTTCAGGCGGGCGCGGAGCTCGACGAGCGGCCTCACGTCGAGCTCGAGCACCGAGGTCAGCTGCGCGCTCTCCTGAAGGCTCGCGACCATGCGGGTCGCGATCGTGCGCCGGCGGCCGCGCAGCGGAATCTCGCGAGCAACCGTCAGCTCGGCCGGCGCCGCCGCGGGAGCGCCATGCGTCTCGGCCCAGGCGGCGACGTCGCCGTCGACGATCCGGCCGCCGGGCCCCGAGCCGATGATCCCGCGCGCATCCTCGAGCGTGAAGCCGAGCCGTCGGAGCAGGGCCCTCGCCCGAGGGGAGACGAGCGGCGCAGCCGCTTGCTCCGCGCCCGACGGCTCGCGCACCGGCGCGGCCGGCGATGCGATCGATCCCGCACCGGCCGTGGCGACCTCGGCGAGGGCCGCCGGGCCTCCGTGGCCGATGTAGCCGAGAAAGGGGTTGTCGCTCTCGGCCGCCGCCGGCTCCCGCGCCTGGTCGGGGGGGCTCGCACCGCCGTCGGCGAGCGCCTCGTACTCCTCGCGCGTCTCGGCGATCACCCCGACCGTGGTCCCGATCGGCACCGCCTGCCCGCCGGGGACGATCTGATGGAGCCAGCCGGCGGTCTCGGCCTCGACCTCCGCGGTCGTCTTCTCGGTCTCGAGCTCGAGCACGGCTCCGCCCGGAGCAACCTCCTGCCCCTCGCCGACGAGCCACTCGCTGAGGAGAACATCCTCCGTGTATGCGCCGAGCTTCGGCATGATCACGCGATGTACGGCCATCGACCCCGGTTCGTTGTCGCAGGCAGGAGTTATAGGTTATAGCGTCTCTGCGGGACCGGTAGCCAGCACCAGCTTCGGGGCACCCCCGGCGCGCTGGCGCTGCCAGGCGTCGCCGACGAGGCCGAGCGGCAGTGCCTCGACCGCCAGGCGGATCCGGCCGGCGACCGCATGCCCGACCACCTCCGCGTAGCCGCGGGCAAGCTGATCGAGCGGCACCGCGAAGTTCGAGTAGCCGAAGATCTGGAGCTGCTTGCCGCGGACGAGACCGGATGCGAGCGCCGCGACCGGACCGGCCGACTGGCCCAGATGGACGATCCTGGCTCCGGTGCCGGCGACCGCAGCGGCAGCCTCGAGCGGGGGCCCCCAGAGCAAGTCGACCACGAGCGACGGCGGCGCACCTTCGACCGCGACTCCGAGGCGCTCCCGGAAGTCGTCGCCGTCGAGACTCACGGCGGCGTCGGCTCCGAGCTCGGCCAGGGCGTCGAGGCGAGCCTGGTCGCGCCCGACCGCGATCACGCGTGCGGCGCCGAGGAGCTTCGCAGCCTGCACCGCCACCGTACCGACACTGCCCGTCGCCCCGAGAACGAGCACGACCTCGGCCGGGCGCACCGGAGCAAGCCACGCAAGCGGCAGCCAGCCCGCGAGGCCCACCTGGCCGAACGCGGCGGCGACCACGTCACCCGCATCCTCCGGAACCTCGACGAGCGCCTCGTCGGCGGCGAGGAACCGCTCGGCGAACGAGCCGTCGGCCCCCACGCCGAGCCCGCGCCCCGACGCCCACACGCGCGTCCCCGGCGCGAAGCGAGCGGAGTGGAGGACCCGCCCGACGCCTTCGATCCCCGGCACGTACGGGAGAGGCGGGCTTCCGGCCGGGAACGAGCCGGATGCGATCGCGAGATCGGCCGGGTTGAGCGCCGCCGCGAGCAGCTCGACCACCGCCTTCCCCGCCGACGGCTCGGGCTCGGGGCGCTCGCCCAGTTCGGGCAGCGCCTGGTAGGCGGAGATGATCGCGGCTCGCACCTGCGTTACCCCTCGCCGTCGAGGGCGACCGGAGCGAACGCCCGCCGGACCGCGAGCTCGGTCCGGTCGAGGTGCAGGCGCAGGATGTCCGCAGCCCGCTTGCCGTCTCGCTGCTCGCAGCAGACGACCAGTTCGCGATGGTCGGCCATCGCGTCCTTGACCGTTGCCGAGACGAACAGGCGGACGTAGCGCTGGGAGGCGAACCACACCTGATCCAGCACCCGCTGGATCCAGGCGCTCGCGCCGGGCTCGAGCAGCGCCCAGTGAAACTCGCCGTGGAGCTCCCAGAACCGCGGCGAGTCATGATCCTGGGCGACCGCCTCGAGGTTCTCGAGCGCGAGGCGCGCGTCCGCGACCTGCTCGCCCGTCATCGACCCGACGGATCGCTCGATCACCTCGCACTCGACGATGCGCCGGAGGTCGTAGAGCCCGGCGAGGTCGTCGAGGTCGACGCCGGCAGCAACGGCAGCGCGCTGGGGCAGTGCGACGATCAGCCCCTCGGCCTCGAGCCGGCGGACCGCCTCGCGGATGGGAATATGGCTGACGCCGAGGCTCTTCTCGAGCTCGGCCACCTTGATCCGCTCGCCCGGCTTGATCTCGCCGGCAAGCAGGGCTCCCCGGAGCCGAACGGTGACATTGTCGACGACGCTTACGCGCTGAATGGTTTCGTTGCCGGATGTTCCCATAGACGGCCGCCCCTCCGACAGCGTCACGCTTATATCATATAGCGGTTCGCGGCAGGCACAGCCCGTGGCCGAGGGCGTCTTTCACACCGGGAGCGTGGGCCGGCGCGCCTGGACCTCGGGCGTGAGCTCGAAGAGCCCCTGGGCGGCACGCAGAACGCGCGCCTCGTGCCAGGGAGCGGCGGTGAATTGCAGGCCGACCGGAATCCCGAGTGCGTCGAATCCCGCGCGGAGCGAGCAGGCCGGAAGGCCGGTCAGGTCCTGGGGCGTCGTGTAGCTCATCACGAGCTCGCGGAAGGTGATCTCCTCGCCTTCGTGCATCACCGTCTCCTTGCCGATCGGGAGCGGCGGGCCGGCGCTCACCGGGGTGAGCAGGACCTGGCACGAGGAGAACAGGCGGGCGAACGCGGCCCGGACGCGCTGCCTGTCGGCGGAGGCCTCGAGGTACTGCTCGAGCGTGACCTCGGTGGCAGCGTCGAGCCGGCCGCGGACATCCTCCCCGTACTCGCCGCTCCGGGCCGGATAGAGGCCCGCCCGGCGATGCGTGTCGAGCGCCTCTGCGCCCTGAATCGTCCGGAACGCGGGATAGATGAGCTCAGCCTCCGGAAGCGTCACCTCGACGACACGTGCGCCACCCGACTCGAGCGTGCGCAGCGTCGCGTCGAAGACCGCAGCCACCTCCCGCGAGAGCGTAACGAGGTGCAGGTCGGGGCACACCCCCACCACAAGGCCCTCGAGCCCGCGCCCGAGCTCGCCGCGAACGTCGCCGAGCGGGACATCCGACGTCGCCGGATCGGCGGCATCGACACCCTCGATTGCCTCGAGGAGGAGCGCTGCGTCGGCCGGCGTTCGTGCCATCGGGCCGGGATGGTCGAGCGACCGGGCGAGCGGCCAGGCGCGGGCCGCGCTGATCCTGCCGAAGGTCGGCTTGAGCCCGACCACCCCGCAGAAGGAGGCCGGCACGCGAATCGAGCCGCCGGTATCGCTGCCGAGAGCCAGCGGCACCTCGCTCGCCGCGAGCGCAACGGCCGATCCGCCGCTCGAGCCTCCCGAGACGCGGTCGAGCGCCCACGGGTTGTGCGCCGAGCCGAGCGCCGGGTTGACCGACGTGATCCCCCACGCGAACTCGTGGGTCTGGGTCTTGCCGATCAGGATCGCGCCGGACTCGCGCGCCCGGTGAACCGCTTCGGCATCCCGTTCGGGGACATGCGCCGCGAACATCGGCGATCCGTACGCCGTGCGCAGGCCTTCGGTGTCGAACAGATCCTTGACACCGAACGGGATCCCCTCGAGCGGCCGAGCCTGCCCCCGGGCCCAGGCCGCCTCCGCCGCGCGGGCCTCCTGCTCCGCCCGCTCGTGGCAAAGCGCCGTGAATCCCCCCACGAGACCGTCAACGGCCTCGATGCGATCGAGAAGCATCCGCACCACCTCGACGGGCGAGACCTGACGCGCTCCGTAGAGCTGTAGGAGCTCGGTTGCTCCGGCGTGTTCGAGTTGAACCGTCAGTTCGATCCGGCTCCGGCTACGTTGGGAAAGGGGTCCAGTGGTGAGATCGGGCTTCGCGACGGCTGCCGGCGCCCGGCGGTTGCCGGCCGGCGGGACAGTATGCGAAACGAGCGCTCCGCGGCAACCCGGGAACTGCGGGGAACGCCCGCGAACCGTCGCGATCTCGCCGGAGGCCCACGACCGGCGGACGGATGTCATCCCCGACGGGCGGCCCGGTTCACGGCCTCCCGGAATCCGGCGGCTTCGTCCCTCGTACCACCAAGCCGGGGACCGGATCCCCCGCCTCGAGACGGAGCTCCGCGGCGGCGATCGTCGGCCGCAGATCCGCGTTCGCCAGCACACCCTCGAGGTAGGCACGCCCATGCCGGTAGCGCCCCTGCGGGCTGATCGCGTACCCCGCATCGCCTCCGCCGATCAGCTCCTCGACGGTGAAGATGAGGCAGCCGCCGGGACGGAGCGCGCTCTCGGAGGCCGCGACGACGTCCTCGAGTGCTCCGAAATAGACGAGCGTATCTGCCGACACGATCAGGTCGAACATCCCGGCGGAGGCTCCCAGATACGCAGTGAGCTCACCCTGGACCAGCTCGTCGTAGAGGTTCCTCGACCGGGCCTTCGCAAGCATGCGTTCGGACAGGTCGACCCCGACCAGGCGGCGCGCGTGCCGGGCGATGAGCGGGCCGCACAGCCCGGTCCCGCAGCCCGCATCGAGCACGTCGAGGCTCCTCGACCTCTCGACGTCCCACTGCGCCAGCATCTCCGCAACGAGCGCCGGCGCCCGGTAGGACAGCCGGGCGAGCTTGGCGTCGAAGCTGGCGGCGAAGCTGTCGAACGTCGCTTCGATGAACGCGTCCGACGCCCGTGGCGGGACGTCGCAGCCCGAGCAGGCCGCCAGCATGTGCCGGGCAATCGGGTTGTCCGGCTCCTCGGCCAGCCATTCCTCGTAGACCTCGACCGCGCTCGCGACGTCGCCGAGCGTGACGTGGGCCAGCGCCAGCAGCCTGCGGGCCGCGGGATCCCGCGGCCTCAAAGTGATCACCCTCGAGAAGCAGACGGCCGCCTCGTGGGAGCGCTTCTGGGCGTTCAGCAGAACGCCGAGGTTGTTGTAGGCGTCGGAGTGCTCGGGATCGATGCGAACGGCGGCTCGATAGGCCGCCTCGGCCTCGACCGGCTTCCCGGTAGCCCTGAGGACGACACCGAGATTGTTGTGGGCATTGGCGTGATCCGGATCGAGCGCGATCGCGCGCCGATAGGCGGCGATCGCTTCGTCCAGCTCGAGTCGATCCTGCAGGATGATCCCGAGATTGCTGTGCCAGTCCGCCCGACCGGGCTCGAGCTCGAGGCTTCTCGCGACGAGCGCCACTGCCTGCTCGCTCCGCCCCTGCTGCTGGGCGAGCACTCCCGAGAAGTGCAGCGCATCCGGGTGGTCCGGTGAGACCTCGAGGATGCTGCGGTAGATGTCCGCCGCGGCCGCCCACTGCTCGGTCTGCTGGAGCACGAGAGCGAGCGAGACGGCCTCGTCCAGACTGAGGGCACGGTCGGTACTGGGCGACTCGGTACTGCATCGCAGCAACTCGGTCGCTGGGCAACGGCCCCATCGTTCGACGATAAACGGGTCGCGCCCCTCGGACTACGCTTCCTTGTCGGCCTTGATGTCGTACTTGAAGTGAATTCCGGCATCAAGCGATCCGTCGGCTTTTTGCGGCCGGTATTCGAGATCGACCTTTGCAAACGCCAGGCTCACCGTCTCCACGTGACTGCCCTGATTGCTGTCGCCGTTCGTCACGCTCGTGATGATCACGTCGTTCATCTTGACGACGAGGAACTCCTGCTGGCCCTTGCCCGCCTTCCGATGGGTGATCGTCGCCTCTTTCAGATGCTGGCCGGTCGCACATCCCTGCATCAGGACGGGTGAGGCCTTGTCGATGTTGTGGGTGAAGGAGAGATCGTGGAAGCTCGCCTTGCCCGCCCAACTCCCGCCTCCACCCTCCTTCGTGGCCGCGTTCGTCACGCCCCAGGACCAGCTCAGGACCTCGATCTCGTCCTTGTGCTTGTCGTCCAGCGACTCACCCTTGATGTCGCCGATCTTCGCGAAGATGTCTGATGCCACGACGGCCCCCTCCATTGCCTCGACAGCGGTCAATGACGATCAGCCGGGCTCGGCTCGCCTGCTGCGGCGTACTCGGGCTGAGCGATCCCGGCGAAGCTCGTGACCTCTTCCAGGCCCGGCTGCGCGGCTGAGAATACCACGGCCCGAAAAGGCGTCCGGCGGTTGACAACGCGACGCGGTTCGCTTACGTTCCCCTCTTCGACCGACATCAGCGTGTGGTTGCGCCGAGCTTGTACAGACTGACAGTCTTCCTACGATAGTCCACGCTCAAAGGTATTCCTTTGGTCGCTCTATTGCTTTGACTTCGGTTGCTCGAAGGGTTCGACTCCCGATGTACGGTCTTCTCCGATCCAGGGCGAGCAGCTCCAGCTCCGCCTCGATGAAGCGCCGCTTCGCCTCCGCGTAGCGGCCGGGGCCGTCGGCGGCAAAACGCGCCTTCAGCCCGGCATAGCGACGCCGCCGGGCATCGTCGCTTCGCAGCGCCTCCCGGAAGTCGATGAGCCGCCACCAGCGCGGGCTTCCCCACTGCGCGAAGTGCACGGTGACCGTGCGCGGTGCTCCCCTCCAGACATAGAGGCGGCCCTCGCGCCGCCGCGCCTGTCCGTAGCCGTGCTCCTGCAGCGCCCGGAGCCGATCCGGTGCAGGCGCCGGGCCGCGCAGGCCGACCAGCACGTCGACGATCGGACGTGCGGCGAGGCCCGGCACCGAGGTCGAGCCGACGTGCTCGATCGCGACCGCCTCCTCCCCGAAGACGCGCGCGAGCACCTCGGCCTCGCGTGCGAAGCGGCGGACCCATTCGCGCCGGCGGGAAGACAGCGAGGCCACGAGGCGGATTGTGCGTCACCCGACGGGCGGTGACGCGTCGGTGACGGCGCGGTGACGGGTCGTGTCGGAGACTGCCGCGAGCGAAAAGCCGCCCGGCCGGAATCCGGCGGCTGAGGAGGTGACCGCTTGCCGGTCCAGACCACATATCCAGGCGTCTACATCCAGGAGGCGCCGTCGGGAGTGCACACGATCGTCGGCGTGTCCACGTCGGTGACGGCATTCGTCGGCGCCGCGGGACAGGGACCTGTCGACGAGCCGACCCGCATCTTCAGCTTCGCCGACTACCAGCGCACGTTCGGCCCGACACTCGACGAGGCCCGCCCGATGGGGCACATCGTCTCGCAGTTCTTTGCCAACGGCGGATCGCAGGCGATCATCGTCCGTGCGGCGCACAGCGATGCGCTGGCGGCGACGCTCACGCTCGTGGACGACGGCGCGACCGACGCGCTCGTCCTGACCGCCAATGGACGCGGCGCCTGGGCGAACAGGACCGGCGGCATCGGCATGGAGGTCGTGGTGGCGCGCGACAACGTCTCGAACCCGAACGACCTCTTCCGGATGACGATCACGTACTGGACCGTCGATCCGCGCACCAACCAGCCGGTCAAGGGAGCGGAGGAGAGCTACCTCAACCTCTCGATGTCCCCGTCGCACCCGCGCTACGTGCTGGACGTGCTCGCCACCTCGCAGCTCGTGATCGCCTCCCTCCCGTCGGTTGCCCTGGTCCCGGGGCCGCCCGGCTCGTCACTCGCAGCGGCGGCGATCGCGGCCTCGGTGAACATCGGGCCGACCAACAACACCCTGCAGGTCTCCGTCGACTTCGGGCCGTCGGTGACCGTGGAGCTCTTCCCCTCGCTGCTCGTGCCCACGGCGGAGACGCGCGCCCAGGTTCTCACGGAGATGACGAGCGCCCTCGCGACCGCAGGCCTCGCGGGCAAGGTCACCGCCGCGTACCCGGCCGCCGGCCAGATGCAGCTCACCTCGGCCTCCGCGACCCTGGACTCGTCGGTGACCGTCACGCCGGGCCCGTCGAACGACATCTCCAAGCTGCTCGGTCTCGGCCTCGTGTGGGGCGGCACGGAGGTCACGGCAGCTGCCCCGCGCCGCCCGGCGAACGTGGCCGCGAGCACCGCGGCGGGGGCGTTCAGCGGCGGGAGCGACGGCAGCCCGGTCACCGTCGACGACATCGTCCCGACGGGCGGCCCGAGGGGGATCTTCGCCCTGAACCAGCTGATCTTCCCGCGCTTCAACATCCTTTGCCTCCCGGGAGTGACGGCGACCGACGAGGTCGAGGTCGGGGAGGCGCTCTCGTACTGCCAGGATCAACGGGCCTTCCTGATCGTCGACAGCCCGGCCGCAGCCTACGCCGCGCTGCCGCCGTCGCTCGGCCTCGCCGCCTACGGCGCTCACGGTGCCCTCTACTACCCGCGCCTCCAGACCACCGAGCCGGTGCCGGGCGGCACGAAGACGTTGAACGTGCCGGCCTGCGGCGCCGTCGCCGGCGTGATGGCGCGCACGGATGCCGCGCGCGGTGTATGGAAGGCTCCCGCCGGTCTGCAGGCGGGGATCGTCGGCATCACCGGGGTCGTCAACCCGACCGGGCAGCCGCCGGTCGACGACAACCTGTCCGGCCTGCTCAACCCGGCCGGCATCAACGTCATCCGCACGTTCCCGGCCGCCGGGACCGTGATCTGGGGTGCACGCACGCTGAACGGGGACGACTCGCTCTCGTCCGAGTTCAAGTACATCCCGATCCGGAGGCTCACCGACTACATCGGCTCCTCGCTGTACCTCGGGACGCAGTTCGCCGTCTTCGAGCCGAACGATCCGACACTCTGGGGCCAGCTGCGACTCGCAGTCGGCACCTTCATGCGCGGCCTCTTCCGCCAGGGAGCGTTCCAGCAGAGCGAGGCCCGTACCGAGTCGGACAGCTTCTTCGTCATCTGCGACTCGAGCGTCAATCCGCAATCGGAGATCGATCTCGGCCGCGTCAACGTCGTCGTCGGCTTTGCACCCCTGAAGCCCGCGGAATTCGTGGTGATCACGATCACCCAGATCTCACAGCTGGAGGGATGAGATGGCCGAGTTCACCGTCAACGCTCAGCGTCACGACCCGTACAAGGCGTTCGCGTTCCGCGTGAAGTGGGACGGCAACTACGTCGCGGGAATCTCGAAGATGAGCGCGCTCAAGCGCACCACCGATCCGGTGGTGCATCGCGAGGGCGGCGATCCGACCCACGAGCGGAAGAGCCCGGGCATGTCGAAGTTCGACGCGGTGACACTCGAACGGGGTGTCACCCACGACGTCGACTTCGAGAACTGGGCGAACCTCGTTCACTCCCTCGAGTCGCCGATCTCGCTGAAGAACTTCCGCAAGGACATCGTGGTCGACTTCTTCAACGAGGCGGGGCAGCTTGCGCTCTCGTACAAGCTGTCGCGCTGCTGGCCGTCGGAGTACCAGGCCCTGCCGGCGCTCGACGCCGGCACCGCGGCCGTCGCGATCCAGACGCTGAAGCTGGAGATCGAGGGTTGGGAGCGCGACACCGCGGTGCCCGAGCCGGCGGAGCAGTAGCGCATGGGGGTTGCCGGATTGCTCGCCTCGCTCGACGGGCCGTCGAGTGAGGTCGCGCAGGTCATCGCCCTGCTCGGCGCGGCCGGCTTCGACGAGCCCGGCCGTCTGAGCCTCGGCGAGGGTGACCGGCGGCTGCTCGCGCTCTACCGGTCGGTGACTGGGGAGGAGGTCGAGCTCGTTGCCGCGTGCCCCGACTGCGGCGAGCTCTCCGCCGCCCGGGTCGACCCCGACCAGGTGCCGCCCGCGAGCCCGCGCACGGCCTTGCTCGGCCACGGCGGCGGTCTGCGAGAGCCAACCTACGGCGACCTGCTCGATCTCCCGGCCGACCCGGCGCAGGCAACGGCCGAGCTCTGTGGGCGCTGCGTCGTCGGCACGCCGGCACGCGCACCGGAGGCAAGCGATCTCGAGCTCGTCGACGACTCGCTCGCGGGGCCGATCGTGATTGCCTGCTCCGGCTGCGACCGGCCGATCGCGGTCGACCTCGACGTCGAGCAGGCGGTCCTCGAGCGGCTCATCCGGCGCGCGCGCGAGATCGACGGCCAGATCCACGCGCTCGCGAGTGCATACCACTGGAGCCTCGGCGAGATCGAGTCACTCGGCGACGAGCGGCGGCAGACGCTCGCCGAGCTGATCACCGAGGCCTCGTGAGCGCGACGCGCCTGGTTGCCCGCGGCGCCCGTCCGGCCGTCCGCCGCCGGACGAGCGGGCTCGTCGAGGTCGCGCTACCACCCACGCCCTCGGCGGCGCCGTCGGCCGCGCCCGTGGAGCCCGTGCCGTCCGCCCGGCACACGCCCGCCCGGGGGCACGCACCGGCGGCGATGCCGCGCAACACGTCCGAGCTCACGGCCCTCACCGCTCCACTCGACCCGGTCGCACGTCCCGTGCTTGCTCCACCTGAGCAGTCCATGCCCGTCGAGGCGACGGCGCTCCCGCCGACCGCCGGCCGCAGCACGAAGCGCTCCGACCTCCAGCCACCGGCGCGAGCCGATCGTTCGGCGCCTGCCCCGTCGCCACAACCCGCGACGCGGGACACGCCCGCGCCGTCCCTTCCCGCCCCGAGCCCGGTGCCGGAACCGCGCCCGCAGCCGGGCCCGCAGGCGCCGGAAGCGGACAGGCTCCCACCTGCGGCCGAGTCCGCCGCCGTCGTCGAGGAGCGCGCGGTCCCGGAGCGGGTCGTCCCGGAGCGGGCCGCCGAGCCGGCGGGGCCGGTGGTCGCCGTTCCGCCGGTGCAGACGCCGCGGCCCGACGTCCGCGGCCTCGCCGCTGCTTCCCTGCCGGCTTCACCCGCGGTCGCACCGGCGCCGCCGCCTGTGGTGATCGAGCGGATCGAGATCGTCACTCCACCTGCGCGCCCCCTGCCCGCTGACCCGCTCGCGTCGATCGCCGGCCGGCGGGCAGCGCGGTCGCGACACGGGATCGTCCGCTGATGTCGACAGTCACCGCGATCCAGGGGGTGGACGAGATCCTCTATGCGCTGTCGACAACCGCCGTCTCGAGCCTGGCGCCGAAGCCCGACATCACCGTGGGGCCGCTCGACGGCGACGAGGACACGCTCCGGCTGAACTGGTTCCTGTACCGCGTCAGCCCCGACGCGACGTACCGGAACATGGAGCCGCCCACCACCGGCTGGCGGACGGCCCGGGGCAACCCGCCGCTCGCGCTGCGGCTGTCGTACCTGCTGTCGGCGTTTCCAGCGGCGAAGACCGTCGGCGGCGATCAGGAGCAGTTCGCGCACGTCGGCCTCGCCGCCGTGATGCAGGCGGTGTACGAGAACGCCATCGTCGGCGATTCGTCGCCGATCCTGACGCCTGCGCTCGCGACCTTCGTCGACCCGCTGATCGAGCCGATCCGGATCGTGCTGGAGGATCTCGACCTCGAGGCGGTGACGAAGATCTGGACCGCCGCCTCGAAGCCGATCCGGCTCTCGGTCGGCTACGGGGTCAGCGTCGTCCTGATCGAGCCCGAGCAGAAGTACGTGGCCGGGCCGCCGGTGAAGACCCGGCGGATCGGGCTCGCGCCGTCGCTCGGCCCCCGGCTCGCCGCGGTGACGCCGCCGCGAACGTCGTTCGGCAACGACTTCGACGTCGAGGTCGAGGGGCTCACGAACGGATCCGTCTTCACCCTCGCGCACGACCCCGCCGACCCGCCGGGGCCCGACTGGGCGATGACGGTTGTCCCCGGCGCGCCCCCGGATCACGTCACCCTGAGCCTGCCGGACGCGAACATCGCCCCGGGCCTGCGCGAGCTCGACGTCTCCGCCACCGAGAACGGCCTCCCCTTCGGTCACGACGCGATCGCGCTGACCGTCGTGCCGGTGCTGACCGGCGCACCCAACCCGGTCGCGAAGAACACCGGCGTCAGCCTCCAGACCGCGCACGCCGCACCCGATGTGGAGGTGTTCGTGCGCGGCAAGCGGGTGGACGACGTCACGTTCGTCTCGCCGACCCAGGTGGACGTCGTGATCCCGGCCGCGACGCCGTCGGGGCCCGCCGACATCGTCCTCCGCGCAGGCAAGGTCGCCGGCCCCGTGGCGGCGGTGACGCTCGCATGACCGACGTCCGCCTCCGCGTGCACCTCGCCGTGCTGTCGACCGCGCTCGAGAGCTATCTCGTGCAGCTGCGGCGTCGCTGGAACGCCCCCGCGGTCGACGAGCTCGACGCCGAGATCAGGCGGCTGCTCGGCGGCGTCGGCGCCGGGCCGATGCCGCCCGGCGAGGACGTCGAGCGCGCCGCCGGGCTGCTGGCGGCACCCGTCGAAGGCCCACTCCCGCAGATCTCGGCCGCGCTCGGGCTCTCGACCGGCGAGGAGGCGCTCGTCGCCGCCGCGTGGTGGTCGGAGGCCGATCCGCAGGTCGCAATCGTGCTCGGTTGCGCGCACGACGACGCGGCGCGTCGGTACGCCTCGGCGTCGCTCGTCCACCTCCTGCTCGAGCCGTACGGCATCGAGTGCCCGGTGGCGGTCGACGACGACTCCACGCTCGTCGCGACCGGCGTGCTGGAGGCCGGCGCCGGAGCGAACGGGCCGCTCCGCCTCACGGCCACCGCCCGGCTCCTGCTCGCCGGCGGACTGCCGCGTCCGCTCGAGCCCGAGCAGTCCCTGCCGGCGCGCTTCGAGAGCACCGCCGACGCGCTGGCGCGCCGCTTGCGCTCGGGAGCCGGCGGTGTCGTCGTGCTCCGCGGCGCGGTCGGCGTCGGCCGCCGAGCGACCGCCGCCGCGGCGGCCGGGCGCGCCGGCTTCGTCCCGGTCGGCGGCGACAGGCCCGGGCCGGAGCTCCGGCTCGTCGCCCGCACGCGGACTGCACTGCCGGTCGTCGAGGCGGAGTCGGTTCCCGAGCTGCACTGGAGCCGGGCAGACGGCCCGCTCGTCGTGATCGCAGGGCCGGGGCAGTCGGTGGCCGGCGGCTACCTCGTCGAGCTCGCCTCACCGGAGTTCGGCGAGCGCCGGAGGCTCTGGGCTGCCGCGCTCGAGGCGGAGGAGCTGCCGGGCGGCACCCTCGTCGATGCCCTGGCCACGAGGTTCGCGTTCACCGATCGCGACGTCGCCCAGACGATCGAGCGCGCGCGCGCCGACGCGAGCTGGCGGAGCCTCCCGCTCGAGCCCGGCGACGTCTGGGAGGCGGCTCGCCGCCAGCCCGAGCACGCGCTCGAGCGCCTCGCCGCGCTCGTGCCGCCCGTGTTCACCTTCGCCGACCTCGTGCTGCCGGCCGAGCGGATGGCGCAGCTGCGCGAGCTCGTCTCGCACATCGAGCTCCAGCACGTCGTGCTCGACGAGTGGGGCTTCCGGCGCCGGATGCCGCGCGGGCGAGGCGTGATCGCGCTCTTTGCGGGCCCTCCCGGTACCGGCAAGACGACCGCCGCCGAAGCCGTGGCGCACGCGCTGCGACAGGATCTCTACCGCGTCGACCTCTCCGCGGTCGTGTCGAAGTACATCGGCGAGACGGAGAAGAACCTCGCCTCGGCCTTCGACGAGGCGGAGCGGGCAAGCGCCGTCCTCTTCTTCGACGAGGCGGACTCGCTCTTCGGCAAGCGCACAGAGGTGAAGGACGCGCACGACCGCTACGCCAACCTCGAGGTCAACTACCTCCTGCAGCGGATCGAGACGTTCACGGGGCTCGTGCTGCTCGCGACCAACCGGCACTCCGCGCTCGACGACGCGTTCGCGCGGCGCCTGCGGTTCGTGATCCGCTTCGAGCATCCGGACCGCACGCTGCGCGCCGATCTCTGGCGACGGTCGTTCCCGAGCGACACCCGGGTCGAGGGGCTCGAGTGGGACGTGCTCGCCGGGCCGGAGCTCACGGGCGGCAGCATCCAGAACGCTGCGCTCGCCGCTGCGTACCTCGCGGCGGCAAACGGAGCGACGGTGCAGACCGCACACGTCGAGCACGCGTTGCGCCGGGAGCACGAGAAGCTCGGCAAGTCGTTCGCGGGGCTCTTCCTGGAGCCCGCGCGATGAACGAGCGCAGGCCGCTCCGCGTGCGCGTCGAGGTGCCTGCAGCCCCGCTGCCCGGGCTGCTCCGCTCCGCGATCGAGCGCCGGCTCGCGGGGAGCGCTTTCCCCGCCGGCCCCGAGGACGCCGTCGGGAAGGCCGTCGCGAACGCCGTGGCAGCGAGCGAACGGGGGACGAAGCCGTGACGCTGATCAAGGGCCTGCTGATGTCGTACTCGGATCCGCTGCTCGGCCTCGTCCCGACGATCGTCGCCTTCCAGTACAACCCGACCGAGATCACGCGCGTGCTGCAGGTCGACAGCAGCGCCGGCCAGGCACAGGTCGGCAGCCAGCCGACGGGTGCCGCGCTGAACGTGGCGCGCCCGGCCGTCGAGGACTACACGGTCAAGCTCGAGTTCGACGCGACCGACGGCCTCGAGCGCGGCGGGCCGATCACGACGACGATGGGCATCTCGCCGCGTCTCGCCGCGCTCGAGATGCTCGTGCAGCCGGTCGGCAGCTCGCTGCTCGGCGGGCTTGCCTCGGCGCTCACGGGCGGACTGCTCGGCGGTGGCGGTGCCAGCGTCCCGCCCGCCCGGCTGCCGTTGTGCCTCTTCGTCTGGGGGCCGGAGCGGATCACGCCCGTGCGGCTGAAGTCGCTGACGATCCATGAACAGGCCTTCGACGAGCTCCTCAACCCGATCCTCGCCACTGCGGACCTCAGCTTCACCGTCCTCAGGGTCGACGACCTGTCGTCCGACCAGACCGTGGCGATCGCGGCCGCCAAGTACTACCAGGGCGCCCGCGAGGTCAAGGCCGTGCTGCAGCTCGCCCAGATCCCGGAGCTGCTCTAGTGCCCGTCGACCCCACCTCGCGCTACGCCGGGCTGCCGACGATCTCGGTGCCGGCGCCCGACGGCTCGACACGCACGATGAGCGCCCCGCGGATCGCGCCCGAGCCGGCGCTGCAGGGCACCTACCAGGTGGTCGCGGGCGAACGGCTCGACCTGCTCGGCCGCGCCGCGACCGGCGACACCACGCGCTGGTGGGTGCTGGCGGACGCGAACCCGTGGCCGGACGCCACGCAGCTCGAGCAGCCCGGCCAGACGATCGGACTGCCTCGTGCCTGACAGCCAGCTCCTGGTGGAGATCGACGGCCAGACGCTGAGCGCCGACGACCTGTCCGCGATCGCGGAGATCCAGGTCGAGGAGGCCTCGGACCTTGCGGACGCGGCCACGCTCGTCGCGAACCTCGCGCCCGACGCCTCCGGCGAGTGGACGTCCATCCTCGATCCGCTGCTCGAGCCCTCGACGCCGGTCGTGATCCAGATCACGCGGGGCGACGCGAGCTACCGGTTCGAGGGCAAGCCGGCGGTGGCGTCGTGGATCGTCGACCCGGAGGGCACCTCGCAGATCTCGGTCAACGTGCTCGACCGCACGCTGGAGCTCGACGCGGAGGAGAAGGTCGTCGCCTGGCCCGGCAGCCAGGACAGCGCGATCGCGGAGACGATCCTCTCGTCCTACGGGTTCACGCCACAGGTACAGACGACGCCCGACTCGCCCGACCCCGACGTGCACATCGTGCTCCAGCGCGGCAGCGACCTCGCGTTTCTGCGCTCCCTCGCGACCAAATGGGGCTTCGCGACGTTCCTCGAGTCGACCGAGGCCGGGATCGTCGGCCACTTCGAGCCGATCGATCCGCTCGCCGACCCGCAGGGAGAGCTGTCGCTCGGGTTCGGCACGGACTCCCAGCACGTCGAGGCGACCGTGAGCATGACCGAGGGGCAGCGGGTGAAGCTGTCGCGGATTCCCGCGCTCTCCGACTCCGCGCAGGACGCCGACGAGGCCGGCGACGATCAGGCGCAGGGCGCACATACGCTCGCCGCGCAGACGACGATCCTGCTCGCGCCGAACGACGTCGCCGGCGAGCTCGACCCCACCTCGACCGCGCAGGCGATCGCGCGCGGGACGGCGTTCGCCGCCGAGCTGCGGGTCGAGGTCGATGCCGACCGCGCCGATCTTCTCCTACGCGCGCGGAAGCCCGTGCTCGTCAAGGGGCTCGGCTCGTCGCTCTCCGGCAGCTACCTCGTCCAGCGCGTCCGTCACATCGTCACAGTCGAGCGGCACCGCCAGCAGGTCACGCTCGTCCGCAACGCGCTCGGCCTCACCGGGAGCGAGCCGTTCGGCTCGACGTCCGGGCTCGGGGGCCTGCTGTGACCGAGCGGTTCACCGGCAAGTACGCGGCTGTCGTCGTCGACAACCAGGATCCGCGCGGGCTCGCGCGGTTGAAGGTGCAGGTGCCGGAGGTGTTCGGCCAGGAGACCACGGGCTGGGCGGCCGCCTGCAGCCCGTTCTCGGCGCAGAACGCCGGGCTGGCCGCTGTTCCGCCGGTGGGCAGCCTCGTCTATGTCGAGTGGCCGGCCGGCGACACGAGCCGGGTGCCGATCTGGTCGGGCGGCTCGTGGGCCGACGGCGAGGGGGTGCCCGACGCCGGGCCCGACGTGATCGTGCTGGTCACGCCCGCCGGCCACAAGATCGAGCTGAAGGACACGAGCGGTAGCGAGTCGATCCAGGTGAGCGCGGTCTCCGGGGCCGAGATCGTGCTCGACTCGAACGGCATCTCGATCTCGTTCGGCCAGCAGAAGATCGCGCTGACGAACAGCTCGGTCTCGATCAACGACGGCGCGCTCGAGGTGATGTGATGGCGTTCCTGCTCGACTCGCCGACGCAGGTCATCTGCCCCCACGGCGGCCAGGGAGTCGCGATCCCGTCGAACAGCAAGGTGCTGCTCGGCGGCAACCCTGCGCTCGTCGTCTCGGATCAGGTGACGATCGCGGGCTGCTCGTTCAACATCTCCGGTGCGCCCTCGCCGTGCCTGTCGGTGCTGTGGCAGGCGCCGGCGACCCGCGTGACGATCGGCGGGACGGCGGCCCTGCTCTCGACCTCGGTCGCACTCTGCACGAACGCCGCCGGCGCGCCGCAGGGGCCGGGGACGCTCAGCGGTTTCCAGACCAGGGTGCAGGGCCAGTGACCGAGGCGCGCCATCCGTTCCGCCTGACCGCGAGCCGCCGGCTCGGGCTCGCAGTCGACGAGCGGCACGTCGCCGACCTCGTGCGCCTCGTCTGCCTGACGGGCGCCGGCGAGCGGCTGCACCGGCCCGACTTCGGCGCCGGCCTCGGGACCGCGCTCTTCGAGCCGCTCGACCTGGCCGTCTCGAGCCTGATCGAGATGCGCCTGCGCGGCTCGCTCGACCAGGCGCTCGGCGACCGGATCGAGGTGACCGCCGTCGCGGTCGACATCGTCGGCGAGTCCGAGATTGCCGCCACGCTCACCTACAAGCTTCGGCCTTCCGGCGCGCCGCAACAGCTCGAGGTACGGACCGGTGTCTGACCCTTCGACACTGGAGCCGACCTGCCCGCCGTTGCACCGGCCGGAGGCGCTGTTCGCCACCGGCGCGACGGTGCAGGGGCTGCGCGCCGCGCAGGTACGGACGTCGGGCGGGAGCCTCTTCCTCGACGTCTGGCTGTACCAGGACCCGCCGGCCGCGCTCACCCACGCCGCCCTGTGGAGGCTCACCGCGAGCCGGGGCACGAGCCCCGTCGCGATCATCGACCCGGTCACGATCCAGGCCGCGCCGACACCGCACCTCGAGCTCCCGCTCGACGGCGCGCCGGACGCGGCACTCTACCGGCTCGAGATCGTCGACCCGCCGCCGGTCGACTTCGACCCGCTGCGCACGTTCCTGCCGGTGCGCCTGCGCCCCGACTGCAACGCGCTCGGCTCCTGCTTCACGGTGCCGCCGGCGCCCGCTCCCCCGCCCCCCTCGCCCGTGCACGACTACCTCGCGCGCGACTGGCGCTCGCTGCGGCAGGCGCTCGCCGAGTATCTGCTGCGCGAGCATCCGGACGCCGACCTCTCGAGCGCCGACCCGACTGTCACGGTGCTCGAGCTGTTCGCGCACGTCGGCGACCTGCTCAACTACCGCCTCGACCGCATCGCGACCGAGGCGTACCTCGAGACGGCGCGCCGGCGCACCTCGGTGCGCCGACACACGCGGCTCGTCGACTACCAGCTCGGCGAGGCGGTGTCCGCGCGCACGTTCGTCCACGTCGCGGTCGAGCCGACGAAGGGCAGCGTCGCGGTCGCCGCCGGCGACGTCGTCCGTGACGCGGACGGCTCGACGATCGCCTTCACCGCCGACGAGGCACTGACGGCCCGGGACGCGCTCGGCGAGATCCCGATCTACGACTGGGGCGAGAGCGCCTGCTGTCTGCCCGTCGGCGCCACCGAGTGCGTGCTCGTGCGGCCGAAGCCCGCCGATCCGCTCGGCGACACGTGGCTCGCGCCGGGCGACCGGATCGCCTTCGAGGTCGTCTATCCGGGTGACCGCACGGCTCACGCGAAGTGGGCGACCCGGCAGCAGGACTGGCCGGTGATCACGCCCGCGCCGGCCTTCCGCGACCCGGTCGCGAGCCGGGCCGCGCAGGTCGTGCAGCTCACCGCGGTCGACAAGATCAGCGACCCGCTGCTCGGCGCCGGCCTGCCGCTCTTCCGCATCGCCTGGTCGCAGGACGACGCGCTCGCAGCGTCCTACGAGGTCGGCATCGACGACGAGCACGGCGCCGACGAGGTGACGATCGCGCGCGCGAACCTCGTGCCGGCGCACCAGGGTCTCTACGTCGACCCGGGCGGCTTCAGCCTTCGCGACGCCGGCGGCTACTCGCTCGACTCGGCGGGCTCGCCGGCGAGCGGCGGCCTCGGTCTCGCGCTCGACGAGACGGGCCGGCCGCACCGCCTCGACGTCACGGTGACGCTTCCGTCCGGGCTCGCCGTCGGCGCGACGTGGGTCGACACCCTGCTCGACCCGCAGGTCTCGGTGACCGACTTTCCGTACGTCGTCGACAGCGAGCAGCAGGAAGCGCCGATCCTCAGCTTCCGGACGGGCGCGGTGGGCCTCGAGCCGCCGCTCGGGAGCACGGTGTCGGCGTCGTACGAGGTCGGCGGCGGGACGATCGGGAACATCCCCGCCAACGCCCTCGACCACATCGACCTCGGCGGCGGCGGCACGGTCGCCGCGCGCAACCCGACGGCGGCGACCGGCGGCGCCGACCCGGTGCCGCTCGCCGACGCGCGCCGCGACGCTCCGCAGGCCTTCGCGGCCGAGCTCCTCCGCGCCGTGATCCCGGCCGACTACGCGACCGCCGCCGACAAGGATCCGGCCGTGCAGCGCGCGATCGCGCGGCGCTCGTGGACCGGCTCCTGGCCGCTCGTCACCACCGTCGTCGATCTCGACGCCGAAGCAGACGACGTCGCCCAGGAGGCGCTGACGCGGCTGGCGGCGACGCTCGACGGGCTACGGATGCTCGGTGTGGAGTCGGCTGCGGTCGAGGGCACGCCCGTGGGGCTCGTGGTCGCGCTCGAGATCTGCCCCGACCCCGGCTTCGACCCGGCAGCGCTCGAGGTCGCGATCCTCCAGCTGCTCCGCCCCGGCACGGATGCCTCGCCCGGGCTCTTCCATCACTCGCGAATGCTGCTCGGCGCGTCGGTGTACCTCTCGTCCGTCCTCGCCGCGGTCGCGGACCTGCCGGGCGTGGATGCGGTCGAGCCGACCGACGCCCGGCGGCTCTCGGAGCCGCAGGGGACCGTGCACGACGTGATCGTGGTCGCGCCGGACGAGGTCGCCGTCCTCGACGACGATCCGTCACGGCCCGAGCGCGGGCGGCTCGACATCACCGTGAAGGGCGTCGAATGAGCTGCAGCCCGGTGTGCTCGTGCGGCTGCGGCGCGCCGGCACTGGCGCTCGTCCCACCCCCGCCCGGCGAGACGCGCCTGCGCCGCCGCGTCGGCGAGTTCCACGGCTTCGTCGAGGATCTCGTCGCCGCGGTCGAGCAGCAGGAGGTCGACGGCACCACGCTCGGCACCGAGTGGGACATCGAGGCCGATCCGGCGGCGCTGCGCCTCGTGCACCTGTGGGCGTATGTCGCCGAGACGATCGCCGCCTACAGCGAACTGACGGCGGGCGAGGCATATCTCCCCACCGCCCAGGACTGGACCGACCTGCGCCGGATCGCCGCGCTCGTCGGCTTCGCGCCCCGCCCGCCGATCGCCGCGCAGGGCTGGGTCGTCGCCGACATCGAGAGCACGACGAGCCCGATCGTCCCGGCGGGCACGCGCGTCCAGGCGCCGGCGAAGCCGGGTGGAGCCTCGCAGACGTTCGAGGTGATCGCCGACACCCCGCTCCGCGCCGAGTGGGCCGGTCTCACCGCGACCTGGGTCCCGCAGCCGGCGATTCCCGACGCGCGGAGCATCCGCTTCATCGGCGACCCGGGCTTTCGCCCCGCCGACCGCGTTCTCTTCGTGCTCGAGGAGCAGGCATCCCTGCCGAGCCCGCAAGTCGACTGGCTCGAGTTCTGGACCTACCTGTTCGAGCTCGTCACGTTCGTCTGGGACTTCGAGGCTCCCGCAACCGCGCAGCCGCTCGCGCTCACCACGGTCGGCGCGACGTCGGCCGCGCTCGGCACGACCGTCGTGCAGTTCGACCGCGACCTCGACAAGCTGCTCGGCGAGTCGGCGACGGCGCCGTATGCCGCCTACCGCGTGCTCGCGACGGCGTCGGTGGCGCGCCAGATCAGCGAGGTCCTTCGTGTGCCGGACACGGGTAGCGCCGCCACGACCGTGACCGTGCCGAACGACGCGTCGTCCCCGGCGATCTCGGCCGACAACAAGACGATCGTCGTCGACCGGCCCCTCGAGGATCTCTCCAAGAACAAGCTCGTCGCGATCGTCGACTGGGCGTCGGGCAGCTGCGACGTCGTCGAGGTGAGCGCACACTCGTTCACGCACTGGGATGTCGTGCCGGGCACGCCGACACGCGTCTCGAAGCTCCAGTTCGCAAACGCGGTCCCCACTCTCTCGCGGAGCGGCCCGATCACGGTGTACGTGCTCGACCGCCGGGTGGTCGCGCGCCACTACGTCTTCCCGGACACGATGCCGGCGACATCACCGCCGCAGCTCCGCCTCTACCCGCGCCCGACCGACGCGCCGGCCCGGGTCGCGGTCGCGTCCTCGTCGGACCCCGACGCCGACTGGGAGGTGTTCGAGTGCGATGCGAACGTCCCCCAGGAGACGGACGACCTGGGCCAGCCGAGCGGGCTGATCGTCGATCTGCCGAACGGCGCGCCCGCGGGCGTCCAGGGGCCGTCGCCGGCGAGCGGGAACCTGCTCCGCGTCCACCACGGCAAGACCAAGAGCGTCGTGCTCGGGAGCGGCGACGCGTCGCTGGCCGGGCAGGAGCTGGTGACGCCGGACTCGCCGATCGCCTACGACCTCGACGACACCGGGAGGCCGGTGCCGAGCATGCTCCTGCGCGTCGACGGCCTCGAGTGGGACGAGGTTCCGTCGCTCTACGGCGCCGGTCCCGCCGCCGTGTTCGCCGTCGAGCGCCAGCCGACCGGAGCCGAGATCGTCAGCTTCGGCGACGGTGCACAGGGCGCGCGGCTGACTACCGGACGGGGCAACGTGACCGCGACCTACCGCGCGGGCGGCGGGAGCGCCGGCGAGGTCGACTCCGGCGCGATCACGACGCTCCTCGGCAGCATTCGCGGCGTCAAGAAGGTGAGAGGCGCGGGGCAGACCGAAGGAGGCGCCGACCAGGACGCCGAGCGGGACATCCGCCGCCTCGCACCAACGCGCGCACGAGCCTTCGGCCGGGCCGTGTCCGCCGAGGACCTGATCGACCTCGCGCTCGCGTATCCCGGGGTCACGCACGCGTCGTCCTGGAACGGCCAGGGCCCGCCGGGCTGCGCGTGCGGCGGGAGCGGGCTCCACCTCGCGTTCATCCGTCGCGGCACGAGCGGTCCCCGAGCTCCGCTCCAGGCGGAGATCGACCAGCTCTCGAGCTATCTCGACTCGGTCCGCGACGCGACAATTCCGCTCTGCGTCTGCGCGGGCATCGTGACCGCGCCGACACTGACGGTCGTCCTCGCCACCGACCCGCGGCGCGACCTGAACGCCGTCGTTGCCGCCGTGACCTCCGGGCTCGTCGATCCCGAGGGCGAGCTCGGGCCGGACGAGCGGATCCTCGGCCAGCCGCTCGACCGCTCCGACATCTTCGCCGTCATCCACCAGGTCGTCGGCGTCGTCGGCGTCTCGAGCCTCGACCTGCCCGGCGCCGATAGCGAGCTCGGCCGCCTGGCGGCCAAGGTGTACGAGCTGCTCGTCCCGTCGAGCAGTCCGTCGGTGACGGGGGCTCCCGCATGAGCGCGATGAGCCCGGTCGCGAACTGGCTGCCGAGGGCGGTGCGCGATGCACCGTGGGACGTCGACGGCGTCCCGCGCCTGCTCGACCTGCTCCTCGCCGGTGTCGACGAGCAGGTCGACCTGCTGGCGGCGGACATCGACACCATCTGGGACGACCTCTTCATCGAGAGCTGCGCCGACTGGGCGGTGCCCTACATCGGTGCACTCGTAGGGCTGCCGCCGGACGCGGGGAGGCTCGAGGTCGCCTACACCATCGCCCTGCGCCGGCGCAAGGGGACTCCGGCAGCGCTCGAGGACTTCGCCGAGATCGCCACCGGCCTCACGGCGCGCGTGCTCGAGGGCTGGCAGCTGACCCTCTGGGCGCAGCGCCTCGGCCACCCACCGCCGCCTCGCGTGGCGTCGATGTCGCTGGCAGACGCCAGCCGTTTCCGCGTCGGCACGCCGTTCGACCGCGTCCGACACAGCGTGACGCCGTCGGGCCCGTACAACCCGCTCGCCGCGACGGCAGTCGTGTGGCCGTGGCAGGTGGGTACGTTCATCGCGGCGGAGGCCGCGCCCGCGGCCGAGCCGCGGCGCTACGCGCTCCACCCACTGGGCGCCGAGGCGCCGCCGTACGTCGCGCCGCAGACCGGCAGAAATGCCTCCGAGCAGGCGTCGGGCGCACTGCGCGCGCGCACTGGCGACGAGCTCGACGCGCCCGTCCGCGCGACCTACCGGGTGTTCGAGGCGCTCGCGGCACCCAGCCAGATCACCTATGGGACGAACTGGACGATCGACCCCGCGCATCCGCTCGCGCAGGTCCCGGCCGCGCTCCAGCCGGTGCTGCTCGAGCTCACGCTCGACGGAGCGCAGATCCCGTGGTCGAGCCTGCGCTTCGGCAGCCTGCCACCCGGGGCGCCGGCACCTGCCCCGCCGACGGCGACGCAAGCCGTCGTCGACGTTGCGCGCGGCCGGGTCGAGCTCGGGACCGGCCTCGGCGGCACGCTTCGCGCCACCTGGCACCGTCCGCTCACGGGCGACCTCGGCCCGCTCGCCAGCGACCTCGACGGGAACCCCTCGGCGCGCGTGGTCGTCACGGTCGATCCGGGCGCGGCGCCCGACGCCGTCACCGCAACAACGCTCGCGGACGGGATCTCGAAGGCCGAGACGCAGTCGGCGGGCCTCGACCCCGCCGACTCGGAGTTCGGGCGACCGGACGTGGAGATCCGCCTGCGGACCTCCGACCGCCTCGCAGCGCCGCCCGCACAGTCGTTCACGCCGACGCTCCCACGCTGGCGAATCGTCGCCGGGCGCACGATGACGCCGACGATCGTCGGCGACCTCGACCTCGACCTCGCCGGCTGCTGTCTCGAGCTCGAGGGCTTCTACCTGACGGGCAACCTGATTCTCGGCAAGGGCTTCGACGGCGTATCCCTCGCCTTCGTGACGATGGACCCGGCCGGGGGTAGCACGGTCGAGCTGGCACATGACGCGTGGGGCACGTCCTTCTCCGCGCGGCGCTCGATCCTCGGCGCGATTCGCGCGGAGCTGTCGAGCCAGCCGCTGACCCTGCAGGACTCGATCGTCGACGGCCTGGGCAGCCGGCTTCGCACGTGCGGCGACCCCACGGGCGGCACCTTGCGCGACGCACTCGCAGCGCAGGTCCGGTTCGCGCCGGCGCTCGCCTGCAGCGGCGTCACGTTCGCCGGTGCAGTGCACACGGAGTCGATCGATGCCGCCGACTGCCTCTTCATCGACGGCGTCGACGCGGTGCAGCAGCAGGAGGGCTGCGTGCGTCACTGCTACCTCGGGCCGGACGTCCCGACGCCGCCACCGCTACCGCCGCAGTACCGCTGCGGGCCGTTCCCGGCTCCGATGTTCGCGTCCGTCGGCTTCGAAGCCGCCGGCTACTACGCGCTCGACCTCGACCGTGTGCAGCCGTTGCTCGCTGCCGCGAGCGACGGCGGCGAGGTCGGCGCGTACAACCACCTTCGACGCGGCGCCCGCATCACGCGGCTGCGCCGTCGTGTCCACGAGTTCGTCCCGCTCGGGCTCCGTGCCGGGCTCGCCCTCGCTCCCTGGGAGGAATAGATGACAGGCGACTACACAAAGGTTCCGCTTCGCGCGAGCGATCGCTGGACGGGAGCACGCATGCAGCAGGGACGCGTACTGCTCGACCACGACTGGAACCTGAATCTCGACGCGGCCGCCCGCCTCACGCGGGACGCAGTGCGCGACGCGATCGGCTGGGCCGGTGTCGTCGCGGGCAGCACGGCGTTCCAGGTCACGGTCACCACGACCGGCGCGCTCGACCTCGACGTCGCACCCGGGCACTTCTGGGTCGACGGCCTCGAGGCGTTCGCGCCGGGCGCGTTCACCTACAGCCAGCAGGATGCAATCGCCGCGCTACCGGCGAGCGGGACCGTGCTCGTCTACCTCGACGTCTTCGAGGAGCACGTGCAGCCGGCGGAGGATCCATCGGAGCTCGTCGACCCGGCGCTCGGGACGATCGACACCACCGGACGCACCCGCGTCGGCTACCGCGTCCGCGTCGCTCCGACCACCGCCACGACCTGCGCCGCCGCGTGGGCCGCGCTCGCGACAACGGCAGAGTCGACCGGCCTGTTGAGCGTCGCCCGCGGCACGACCGGCACGACCGACCCGTGCGCGCCGCCCGGGGATCCGCTGGCGCAGATCGCCGACGGTCTCTTCCGCGTCGAGGTCCTCGACGGCGGAACCCAGGCCGGTGCACGCTTCGCCTGGTCGTACGAGAACGGCTCGTGCGCGGTGCAGATCGTCAAGCCGCCGTCGGGAAAGACCGTCCAGCTCGCACCGTCGAACCTCCACTTCGGCGTCGGCGACCTGGTCGAGATCTCCTACCTCGCGCGGCGCGCAGACCGGGTCGACCACGGCGCCCTCTACCTGGTCGACGACGTGACGCCGGGGGCGGGCGGCGACACTCTCACGCTGCACACCGCGGTGACGTTGCCGCCGCCGACCCTGCCCGCGACGATGCTCGACGGGCTGTGCGCGCGGCGCTGGGACGGCCAGGTCGTGGGCGCCGCCGCCGCCGTGAAGGCGTTGTGGGACGGCCAGGACCTGGGCATCACGTTCACCGCGGGCCCGGGCGACTACGTCGTCGGCGACTGGTGGGGCGAGCGGCTGCGCTCGGAGCTCGGCGACGGGATCGAGGAGCCGATCAACGCGGGCCCGGACGGGATCCTTCACTCCTTCGCGCCGCTCGCGCTCGTCGACCTGGGTGCACGCACGGTTCTCTCCGACTGCCGGCCGACGTTCACCTCGCTCGTCGATCTCGACTTCGATACCGGAGCCTGCACCGTGTCCGTGAAGCCCGGCGACGACCTGCAGGCGGCGGTCGACTCGCTGCCGCCGGGCGGCGGCGAGCTCTGCCTCGCGGCCGGCGTCTACAGCCTGGTCGCCCCGGTCACGGTCACCAAGAGGCGGCGGATCGTGATCAACGGCGCAGGACCGGCGTCGATCGTCGTCGCCGCCGGTAGCGAGGCGGCGCTCGTGTTCGACACCTGCGAGGAGATCGAGGTGCGCGACGTGTCGGTTCAGGGCGGCACCCCGGCCGGCGGCGGCGGCGACCCGGACCTCGACGGCGCGCTGACGTTCCTCTCCTGCCTCGGCGTCGTCGTCCAGGACTGCGAGCTCAGCTGTCCGGACCAGTCGGGCCGCACGCAAACGTGCCTGACCGTGCGCTCGGCGGCGAACGGCCGCTCCTCGGACGGGATCCGGATCGAGCGCAACCGGCTTTCGGTGGGTGCGTGGCAGACGGGGATCCTCGTCGTCGACACGACGACGCAGACGATCGGCGACAACACGCGTGCAGCTCTCCCCGGCGCCCCAGGCCGGGCCGGTGGTCGGTCCGGGGAACCCGCTCGTCGGAGCGGAGCTCGCCAACCGGCTCCGCGCTGGGCTGCGCACGAAGAGCGGTGCCGGCGTGACCCGGATCACGCCGGCCGGATCGGACAAGCCGCTGTTCGCGGTCAGGGGATCCGACGCGGAGACGATCGCGCGCGAGTTCGCCGACCAGACGACCGTGGCGAAGATCGCCAGGGCGGGCGGCACCGAGAAGGCCGTGCTCCGCTTCGCACGCACCGCCGGTCAGGGCAGGCAGCTCGCCGAGGCCTCGGCGGCAATGCGCAAGATGGTCGGCGACGTGATCACGCAGACGCGCGCGGTCGGCCAGGGGATCGTGGTCGGCGGCAGCAACGTCGAGACGGTGCGGATCGACTCGAACCTCGTCGAGAACGCCGTGCAGGGCATCCACATCGGCGTGTCCGACGCCAAGCTGAAGGTGCAGCAGAGTGTGGACACCGTGCTCGTGACCCGTAACGTCGTCCATTCCCTCGTCCCGGCCGAGTATCCTCGGGACCGCCATGGCGTCTTCGTCGGGAACGCCCGCTCGACCCACATCCTCGACACGGTCGCGACGCTCCGGCGCCTCGGGGCGCCGCCGACAGGGGCGAAGGCGACCCCGGTCGAAGGGATCAGGGTGCACGGGGTGATCGGCCCGTTCCTCTGCATCAGGCAGTCGAGCCTCGCCGGCTTCGACGTCGGCGTGCGGGTGGTGGCGCTGCCGGTCGTGCCGAAGTCACGTATGTGGCTCGTCGCCGAGACGTTCGCGGACGGCGCAGCGACGGTGATCGACGCTCCCGCCGTCGCCCAGCAGAGGAACCCGCTGTGAGCACGTTCGCCGTCGATTCCGGCAAGAGCTCGGCGCCGGCCCCGGCCCCCGCTCGGCCGCAGGTCCTCGCGCGGGCGGCGATCACCGTCGGCAGCACGACCGACCCCGCCGAGCACGAGGCCGACCGGGTGGCGGGCGAGCTGATGCGCATGCCCGCCGGGCAGACTCTTCGCCGCTGCTCGTGTGGAGGCGTCGCCGGAGCCGACGGCGAGTGTGCCGGCTGCAAGGCGCGCCGCCTCGAGCGCCGGGCGGCCGGCGGGGGACCGTCGGCCGTGCCGCCGATCGTGCACGAGGTCGTCTCGACCTCGGGACGCGCGCTCGACTCCGCGAGCCGGTCCTACTTCGAGCCCCGGCTCGGGATCGATCTGGGCGGGGTCCGCATCCACGACGACAGCCGCGCTGCCGACTCGGCGAGGGCGGTCGACGCCCACGCCTACACGG
Source organism: uncultured Actinomycetota bacterium (assembly GCA_963743675.1). Lineage (GTDB taxonomy): Bacteria > Actinomycetota > Thermoleophilia > Gaiellales > Gaiellaceae > PALSA-600. The sequence goes on along the minus strand of CAVURE010000015.1, from coordinate 93,956 downwards.
TCGGCAACCACATCGCCTTTGCCGGCAGGAGCGAGTCGGGCCCGAGCGCGCTCCTCGCCCACGAGCTCGTCCACGTCGCCCAGCAGCACGGCGCCGTACTGCACCGCCAGTCATCCGACTCCGGCTCCTCACAGTCCTCGTCCTCCGACTCGTCGAGCTCGGGCGGCGGTGGTGGAGCCGGCGGCGGCGGCGGCGCGACCCCCGGCGGGTCCTGCAAGATCGACGTCCGCGCGACCCACATCGGCGGCGTGCTCAGCGGCGTGCCGATCTGGCACACCTTCGTCGTCTACACCGACGGGGCCGGCAAGGAATGGTTCTTCCGCGGCGGCCCGGGCAACACGTCGTGCACCGCCACAGCGGCGCCGTACTTCGGCATCAAGGCCACCAGCGGCAGCTATGTCGCGGGCACCGTCGACTGGTCGCCCGGCGCGCCGTCGACGACCGTGCTGAGCGGCGCCACGGCGTGCGGCAAGGACACCTGCTTCAGCAGCGAGCTCAGCCGCATCGACGCCGCCTGCACGGCATACTCGCCGACCGGGCCGAACAGCAACACGGTCGCGCGCACGCTGCTCTCGAAGTGCAACGTCCCGCAGGCGAAGCCGGTGGCGATCGCACCGGGCTGGGGGGACCCCGATCTGTGAGCAAACGCGATCGCTGGCGGCGTTCGCGCGACCCCGAGGAGGTTCGGCGTGCCGTCGAGAGCGAGCTGGGAGCGGAGCCTGCACCGGCCGACGTCGAGCGCTGGGCGGGCGAGAACGACCTCGAGCATTCGCAGTTGACCGACGGGGTGATCTACGTCTCGGCCCCCGCCCCGGGCTCCTCGCCGGTCGTGCGCGGCAAGTGGCTGCTCGAGTTCCATTTCGACGCCTCCGGCTCGCTCGCCGAGCTGCGCGTCGCCCAGGGCTTCATCGGCCCCTGATCGCCAGGCAAGCCGTGGCCGGCGACCGCCGGACCGGCTGATGGAGGCCGGCGGCGTCAGCGCCGCAGGATCACCGTTCGCACCCGGTCGTCGTCGTGGGACTCGGCCACGACCGTGATCACGGTCCGCTCCGCCCAGGCCCGACGCACGAGCTCCTCGACCTCGCGCTCCCGACTCGCGAAGAACCGCTTGTCCCCGTCCTCGAGCTCGAGGATGAAGCCCTCGAAGTCGCCGAAGTGGTCGTAGACCACGCCCTCGACCTTGCCGGTGTGCCCGTGCCGCTCGTAGTGCTCGTGGCGCGGGTGGACGCCGTGACCGGGCCCGACGCGCCCCGGAGGCAGGCCGTCGTACCCGTTCTGTGACGGCTTGATCCTGGCCGGATCGCTGTCGAGCTCCGTCAGGCGCTGACCGAGCAGGCCGATGTAGCGCTGGAAGACCCTGTACCAGCGGCTCTGCGACGGGATCCGCTCCGCGATCCAGAGGAAGATCGAGTAGCGGAGCTCCTCGGTCTCTGCATCTCGGCCTTCGTGCTGACCGGGATGTTGATCTGGAAGGTGCCGAGAACGCGCCGCCAGCGGATCACCTCGCCGTGCGTGGCTGCGGAAAGCTCGGGCTCCGGCGGCTTGCCGTGAATCACGGCCGCGGCGTTCGTCAGCTGGCGGACGACGACGTGATGGAGCTCGCCGCGCCTGATCCAGTCGGGCAGGGCGATCGAGATCAGCCCGGCGAAGTTCGCCCCGTCGCCGGTTCCCGGCGGTAGCGGGATGTAGGTCACGCCGCCCGTCGTGCAGCCGATCGTGTTGGCATCCACGCGGCTGAGGCGGTGGGTCGGGTAGAGGGAGGACGCCTGGGCGATCACCTTGTCCGCGTCGACCGCCGGCAGGAAGAGCTCCGCGTGCTGGCCGGCGGCCACGCCGGACCACTCGATCACGAGCTCGTCCGGCGGCTCGTCGGGACCGAGGCCCGACGGCGTCGGGCGCACCTCGAAAGTCTGGAGCGCCTGTCGCGAGAGCTCGACGCCGGGGTTCGCGACGGTGCTCCACGAGAGGTTGCGCTGCGCCAGCTTGTCGGAGTTCCACGGCTGCGTGCCGGCCGAGATCGGAACGGGATCGAACGCGATCTCCGCCATCAGGCACTGGTGCTCGTTGCGGATGAACGCGGCGCTCACCGGCTCGAGCGACACGCCGCTACCCGGCGGCCACGGGCCGTCCGTGTTCCCTGCCGGCACGGTGCCGCCGGCAGGGAAGACACCGGGCGGCTGGTTGATGTCGAGGAAGGCGCCGTAGAAGACGTCATGGAGAGGCCCGCCGGTGGCCGCCAGCGTCTTGTCGTTCGCGCCGTCCTGCTGCAACGGCGGCAGGCTGTTGGGCGCTCCGGCCTGGTCGGCGGCCTGCCGCGGCGCGGCGAAGCAGGGGATCGTGACGTACTCGCCGCCGAGGACGCCGGCCGTCGGGGTCGTGTGCTGGCCCCACTGGGCGGGGGGAACCGGGTACACGGCCGGATCGCGACGGTAGGTGGTGTCGGTGTGGAAGTCGGTCGCCGTGCTGTTGGCGGCGAACAGGCGGAAGAACACCCGCACGTTGTTCGCCGCCTCGGCAAGGCCGCGATAGTGCACGCGGGCGAGGGCGAAGTTGTAGACGTTCTTCAGCGTAGGCGGGAACCCCCGCAGGGTCTGGGGGGCGACCGTGAGAATCTCGTTCTGCTCGGTCGTGTTGGCGTCGAACGACTCGCCGCCGGCGACGCCCTGGCCCGTCTCGAGCGCCGCCGTCACCTGGGCGAGGAACGTCTGCGGGTCGTTGCCCATCGTCACGCCGAAGCGCGTATCGCCCTCGACGATCTGCAGCACCCGGACGTCGGAGCTCAGCCACCACGTCTGCTGGCCCTGGAGGATGTAGGGATCCGGCTCCTTCATCAGCGTGATCTGCCCCGCCGCCGGCAGGCCCTGGAAGCTCGCCGTGAGCGTGACCGGCTCGGTGTCGCCGCCGAAGCCGAAGGCCGAGTCGCCGGCGCCGAAGTCGACGTCGTAGACGAACCGGATCCGCTGCAACGTGTCGGGTGCGAAGGCCGGGTCGGTGGAGTCGACGCTCGTGCAGGAGGCGCTGATCCCGGTCGCCGGCGCGAAGGTCACCCCCGGCGCGATGCCCGTCGAGCCGGCCCCGGTGACACCGATCTCCCGGGCCGTGAACCCGTCGACGGCGATCCGGAACGCGGTCGTGAAGACCGCTCCGCCGGGCTGGGTCCGGGCCGCGTCGACCTCGTCCTCACCGAAATGATCACGATCGATCTCGAACGTCACCGCGCGGCGGACGAGCGGCAGCGGCGCGCCCCAGATCTCCTCGAAGCTGCCGCTGCGCCGGTCGGTCCAGCACGCGAAGAACTGGCCTGCGTACCCGGTCAGGCCGATGTAGTCGCCGTACTGGTTGCCGTTGTCGTTGTTCGCGGTCGCCTCGTCGGTCTGCTGCGTCGTCACCTTCTGCGCGCTCCGACCAGCTCTGCCCGCCGTCGGTGGAGCTCTGCATCCAGACGTCGGTCTTCAGGCGGCCCGGATCGTCGACCGTGTCGTAGTAGACGACCATCAGATCGCCGCTCGTCTCGTCGAGGGCGAGGCGTGGGAAGAACTGATCGTTCTTCGACGCCTGGTCGTTGATCTTCGTCGGCGTCCCCCAGTGCGCGCCGCCGTCGGTCGAGACGGCGAAGAAGATCCGCAGCTTGCACGAAGAGTTGACGTTGCTCCCCGGCTCGTTGGACTGGGCGTTGCAGCCGCTTCCGCCGGCGAGATCGGCCCAGCAGGCATAGACACGATCCTCGGTCGGGGTCCGGTGGGCGCCCGCGGTGATGTAGAGGAGGGCGCCGCGGCCGGCCTGGGCCGGCGGGTGGATCAGGAAGGCACCGTTCGTGTCGGCGATCTTGACCGGGGTTCCCCAGTTGGCACCGCCGTCGGTCGACTTCGAGACGTAGAGCTCGCGGGTTCCCTCGCTCGGCCAGAAGGCGAAGACGTCGCCGAAGGTGTTCGTCTTGATGTCGCCGCCGTCCGAGCCGCCCGAGGTCTCCGAGCCGCTGACCTGCTGGGGCGCCTGCCAGGCGCCGCTCGGCCCGGCCCGGCGCGCGATGAAGGTCGGGCCGTTGTTCCACCAGAGCGCGTACATGTTGTCGCGGTGGGGCGACGATGGGCTGTGGTCGATCCACAGGTTGGGCTTGTCGACGTTCGTCTGCGCGCCGGAGATCGTCGCGTCGAACGTCCAGGTCTGCCCCTGGTCGGTCGAGCTGAACGCGCGGACGACGTTGCTGGACGTGCCGACGCCGACCGTCAAGGCCCACGCCTTTCCGTCGGAGGTCCAGTCGACCGCGGGATCGCTCTGGAACGAATCGCCGCTGACGGCCGGCAGGCTCGACTGCGACCACGTGCCGCCGCCGTCGCTCGAGTAGAACTGGGCCTGCGTCGAGCCGCCGTTGTTGTTCGACGCGCCGATGACCTGGCTCAGGTTGCCGTAGTTGAAACGGACGTCGGACTCGCTGCGACCGGACGTCTGCGCGCCGGAGAGGCGGACGTTAGCCGCCACTCGCCCCCCGTTTCCCCCGCTTGGGCGGCGGCCGCCGGGGGCGGTCGTCGGGCACCACCTGCGCCGCCGGATCGGGCTTCAGATCCTGATGGCGCAGCATCCACTCGAACAGCTCGTGCAGGACGAGCGGGTACCCCCCGCTCGGACCGGAGTAGTCAGCGTCGGGATGCTGCTTGCGCCAGTGGACGCGCAGCCACGGCGGGAGGGGCAAGTCGTCGTGGGCCTCCTCGGGCCGCAGCAGGCCGAATTCCTGGTTGTCCTTGATCAGCTGCTCGAGTGCCGTGCCGTGAACGGCGCGCGCAGCCACGAGCTGCTCCTCGAGCGAGGGCCACTGCTGCTTTGCGGACGACCCGGCCCCTCCGCTCACTTGCGCTGCCGCCTACTTCTCCGCCAGCCGAACATCGGGGGCGCGACGCCACTCGGCCCGGGCGCTCCGCCCGCAGACGACAGCCAGTGCGAGGAGCACGACGACGGCGATCCATTCGGCGGCGCCGTTCCCATGATCCGGATCGACCCCGAAGACGCCCTCGATCCAGTCGGACCACACGATCGTCAGGAGGCCGAGCAGGGCGCTCGCCGAAGCCAGCGAGACCTCGAGCCAGAACCTCCATCTCACGTTGCGCTGCATACCCCTCCCTCGACGGGCCGCCGCAGCACTCGAGCAGCGGAAGCTAGCAGAGATCCGGCGCAGTGATCGATGCTCGCAACCTGTGTCTCCGTGTGGGGCGGGGCCTCTGGTCTCGCGGGCAGCGCCACCGATTTGGCCACCGATTTGACAGAGGCGCGCCCGCGAGGTATTTTGACCCTTCCAGTGGGCCGGGCGAACAGGGGGATCGGGTCTTGACAGGGGATCGGGTCTTGACAGTCGAGACGCAGCACGGCGATCGGGCGAGCAAGCGCGTCGAGGATGCTCTGCGAGGGGCTCGCGCCAGGCGGGCGCGCGCCAGGCGCCGTTGGCGGTCGCTGCCCGCGATGCCCGACCGCCATCACGAGGCGGAGCGGGCGCTCGGCCCGTCGGCTCAGCGGCTCTAGCCCGATTCGGCAGCGGGCAACAGCACGGCAGCCCTACGTCTGGTCGGCCGCTCGGCCCTGGCTCTTCACGCCGGCGATCGACGCCGACGCGGCGTCGAGGTCGAGGTAGGTGCCGCTCGAGCCGAACCGTGGATCGACCTGTCCGAGCGGCCGCAGCTCCTCGTCCAGCTCGTAGAGAAGCGGCACGCCCGTCGGCAGGTTGAGCTCGGCGATCTCCTCGTCGGGGATCCCGTCGAGGTGCTTGACGAGCGCTCGCAGGGAGTTGCCGTGGGCCGACACGAGGACGAGCCGCGCATCGAGCAGATCGGGGACGATCGAGTCGTACCAGTACGGGAGCATCCGGACGAGGACATCCTCGAGGCACTCGGAGACCGGCAGGGCGTCGGGTGCCACCTTCGCATACCGCGCGTCGCGCGAGGCGGCAAGGTCGGAGGTCGGCGGGAGGGGCGGCGGCGGGACGTCGTAGGAGCGCCGCCAGAGCATGTACTGCTCGTCGCCGTACTCGAGCCTCGTCTGCTCCTTGCTCTTCCCCTGGAGAGCGCCGTAGTGCCGTTCGTTGAGGCGCCACGAGCGGGCCACCGGGATCCACTCGCGCCCTGCCGCCTCGAGCGCGAGCTCGGTGGTGCGGATCGCGCGGCGAAGCAGCGAGGTGTGGACGACATCCGGCAGCAGATCCCTCGCCGCGAGCAGCTCGCCCGCGTGGACGGCCTCGCGCCTCCCACGGTCCGACAGCCCGACGTCGACCCAGCCGGTGAAGAGGCCCTGCTCGTTCCACACGCTCTCGCCGTGACGGAGGAGCAGGAGCCGGCGGATTGCCGGCTCGCTGCTCATGGGGAGAGGAGACTGCTAGACGCCAACGAGCTCCTTCGCTACGGCGTCGACCTCGTACGCGACCGGTGTCGCCGTGAGGACGACCTTGAGCGCGTGGGTCTCGGCAGCGGCTCCGAACACGTCGTAGGCCTCCTCGGTCTGCGCGAGCTCGAACCGGTGCGTCGCGAACACGGTCGGGTCGAGCCGGCCGCCCTCGATCAGCTTCAGCAGCTTCGGGGTCGTCACCGTATCGACCAGGCCTGTCGTGATCATCACGTCGCGGATCCAGAGCTTCTCGAGATGAAGCGTCGCACACTTCCCGTGCACGCCGACGTTGGCAAGCCTGCCTCCGGGCCGGATCAGCTCGGCGCAGAGCTCGAACGTCTCGGGCGTGCCGACGCACTCGATCGCGACGTCCGCTCCGAGACCGCCCGTCAGGCCCATCACCGTTGCGACAGCGTCCTCGCCGCCGTTGTTGATCGCCACGTCGGCGCCGAACTCGAGCGCCTTGGCGAGGCGTGCGTCGGCGAGATCGATCGCCACGATCCGGCCGGGGGTGTGCAGCTTCGCGGTCATGATCGCCGCGAGGCCGATCGGGCCCGCGCCGACGATCGCGACCGTGTCACCAGGCTCGACGCGCCCGTTGAGCACGCCGACCTCGTAGGCTGTCGGCAGGATGTCGGCGAGGAAGAGCACCTGCTCGTCGCTCAACCCCTCGGGCACCTTGTAGACCGAGGTGTCCGCGAACGGCACCCGGGCGAGCTCGGCCTGGAGCCCATCGATCAGATGACCGAAGATCCAGCCGCCGCCGCCCGTGCACAGGCCGTAATGCCCTTCCTTGCAGAACCGGCAGCGACCGCACGAGGTGATGCACGAGACGAGCACGCGGTCGCCGGGGGCGATCGTCGTGACCGCCGCGCCCACCTCGACGACCGTGCCGACCGCCTCGTGACCGAGGATCGTGCCCGGGGTCGTCTCCGGCACGTCGCCCTTGAGAATGTGCAGGTCGGTGCCGCAGATCGTGGACGAGTCGATGCGGACGATCGCGTCCGTCGGCTCGAGGATCGTTGGATCGGGTACGGACTCCCAGGCGCGTTGCCCCGGTCCGTGATAGACGAGTGCCTTCATTTTCGGCCTCCTTTTGACCTTTCCAGTCTCCGCGGATCCGGGCTCGGCAACCTCGGCGCAAGCCCCGAGACGAGCTGCGGGTTGTCCGCAATGATTGGCCGCGCTCAGGGCTCGTAGATGCCCCGGTTCGCATCGCGCAGCGCGCTGACGTACCCCGCCCGCTCGTAGAGGGCCTCGTCGGTGCCGTGGGGCACGGCGAGCATCCCGCGCAGATCGCGGACGGTCGCGAACCCCTTGCGCCATCCACTCCGAGAGGCCGTCGAGCAGCACGGCCGCATGCCCGGGGCCGTGCCGCAGCAGCGCCGAGGCGGTCATCACGACGTCGGCGCCGGCGAGCAGGTACTTGGCGACGTCGGCCGAGGTCTCGACGCCGGTGGTCGCCGCGAGCGAGGCCCGAACGCGTCCGTGCAGGAGCGCGATCCAGGTGCGCGGCAGCCGCGCCTCGGCGGGGCTCGAGAGGCCGACCTTGCGGCACGACCGCGAGCGTCTCGGGGTCGATGTCGGGCTGCAGGAAGCGGTTGAAGAGCACGAGCGCGTCGGCGCCCGCCTCGTCGAGCCGCAGCGCCATCTCGCCGGTCGAGCTGAAGTACGGGCTCAGCTTGACCGCGACCGGCACGCTGACCGCGTCCTTGACGCGCTCGCAGGACGTCGATGTGCCGCTGCTCGACCTCGCGGCCGGAGATGCGCGGGTCGCCGGGCAGGTAGTAGATGTTGAGCTCGATCGCGGCCGCGCCGGCGTCCTGCATCGCCCGGGCGTAGTCCGACCCAGCCGCTGGGCGTGACGCCGTTCAGGCTGCCGATCACCGGCACGTCGACCGCGGCGGCGGCGCGCTCGAGCAGGCTCAGGTAGCGCCGCGGGCCGGCCTCGTCCTCGGCCGTCGGCCGGGAAGTAGGAGAGCGACTCGGCGAAGCTCTCGCGTCCCGGCGTCGACGAGCCGCGCGTTCTCGCTCGGCCTCGCGGCGCAGCTGCTCCTCGAAGAGCGAGTAGAGGACGACCGCGCCGACACCGGCGTCGGCGAGCCGCCGGACGCCGTCGACCGTCCGTGGACAGCGGCGAAGCCGACGCGACGAGCGGGTTGCGCAGCGGAAGCCCCAGTAGGTGGTCGAGAGGTCCATCAGGGCGTCCCTGCGCGCGTCGGCGGCAAAGTCGGCTGCGCGCCGCGGGTCGCCATCTCCTCGTAGACGTCCCAGCGCTGCGTCGACCGCCTGCTCGGCCAGCGCGTGCAGCCGCTCGGCCTCGGCCGGATCGGTGTTCGCCAGCGACCGGTAGCGCAGCTCGCGGTCGGTGTAGTCGGCGAGCGGGATCCGCGGCCGCGGCGAGTCGAGCAGGAACGGATTGCCGCCGTCCGCGCGCACCACCGGGTCGTAGCGGATCAGCGGCCAGTAGCCGCTCGCGACGGCGCGGTACTGCTGGTCGAGGCCCGTTCTCGCATCTCGATCCCGTGCGCGATGCAGTGGCTGTAGGCGAGCACCAGCGACGGGCCGTCGTAGGCCTCCGCCTCGCGGAAGCGCGCTCAGCGTCTGCTGCGGATCGGCGCCCATCGCGACCCGCGCGACGTAGACGTTGCCGTAGGCGATCGCCTGCAGCGCGAGATCCTTCTTGGGCACGGTCTTGCCGGCGGCCGCGAACTTGGCCACCGCGCCGAGCGGCGTCGACTTCGACATCTGGCCGCCGGTGTTGGAGTAGACCTCGGTGTCGAGCACGAGCACGTTGACGTTGCGGCCGCTGGCGAGGACGTGGTCGAGCCCGCCGGAGCCGATGTCGTAGGCCCAGCCGTCGCCGCCGACGATCCAGACGCTGCGGCGGACGAGATGGTCGACGACGCTGCGCAGGTCGGCGACGGCCGGTCCGTCGAGCCCGTCGAGCCGCCGCTTCAGCTCCGCCGACCCGCTCGCGCTGGGCGCGCAGCTCCGACTCGCGCAGCTGCGGCGCAGCCAGGATCTCGTCGACGAGGTCGGCGCCGAGCTGCGTCGCGCAGCTCGCCGAGGCGGCGGCGGGCCAGCTCGGTGTGCCGGTCGGCGGCGAGCCGGAAGCCGAGCCCGAACTCGGCGTTGTCCTCGAAGAGCGAGTTCGACCAGGCCGGGCCCGCGTCCGTCGGCGTCGGTCGTCCACGGCGTGGTCGGCAGGTTGCCGCCGTAGATCGACGAGCAGCCGGTTGCGTTGGCGACCATCAGCCGGTCGCCGAAGAGCTGCGAGAGCAGCTTGACGTACGGCGTCTCGCCGCAGCCTGCGCAGGCGCCGGAGAACTCGAACAGCGGCTCGAGGAACTGGGTGCCGCGCACGGTGCCGAAGTCGACCCGCGAGCGGTCGGTCGCAGGAAGCGTCTCGAAGAACGCGATGTTGCTCCCGCTCGGCCGCGACCAGCGGCTCGCGCGCCGCGAGGTTGATCGCCTTGCGCGCCGGGCTCGCCCGGCGCGACGACCGGGCACGCCTCGACGCACAGCGCAGCAGCCGGTGCAGTCCTCGACGTAGACCTGGAGCGTGTAGCGCGTGTCGGGCAGCCCGACCGCGTCCAGCGGCGCCGACGGGAACCCGTCCGGGCGCTCCGTCGAGCTGCGAGCTGGTCGTAGTACCGGGAGCGGATCACGCTGTGCGGGCAGACGAAGCTGCAGTTGCCGCACTGGATGCAGAGGTCGGAGTCCCAGACGGCGACGAGGTCCGAGATGTTGCGCTTCTCGTAGGCGGCGGTGCCGCTCGGGTACGTGCCGTCGACCGGCAGCGCGCTGACCGGCAGCTCGTCGCCGCGGCCGGCCATCATCGCCGCGGTGACGGTGCGGACGAACTCGGGCGCGTCGGCCGGGACGATCGGCGGCAGCTCCGCGCGCTGGCCGTCGCCTGCTCCGGAACCTCGACCCGGTGCAGGCCTTCGAGCGCGCGGTCGACGGCGGCCTGGTTGCGCTGCGACGACCTCGGCGCCGCGCCGGCCGTAGGTCTTGGCGATCGCCGCCTTGATCCGCTCGATCGCCTGCTCGCGTCGGCAGCACGCCGGAGATCGCGAAGAAGCAGGTCTGCAGGATGATGTTCGTCCGGCCGGCGAGGCCGACCTCGCGCGCGATCCGGCCGGCGTCGATCGCGTACAGCTCGATCTGCTTGGCGAGGATCTGCTCCTGCACCGGGCGGGAGAGCGCGTCCCACACCTCGTCGGCCGGGCGCGCGCAGTTGAGCAGCAGCGTCGCGCCGTCCGCCGCCGCGGCCGAGCACGTCGGCCTGCTCGAGCAGCCCGAACTGGTGGCAGCCGACGAAGCTCGCCTGCTGCACGAGATAGGGCGCGCGGATCGGCTGCGGCCCGAAGCGCAGGTGCGAGACGGTCTGCGAGCCCGACTTCTTCGAGTCGTAGACGAAGTAGCCCTGCGCGTGCAGCCCTTCCTCGGCGCCGAGGATCTTGATCGTGTTCTTGTTCGCGCCGACCGTGCCGTCGGAGCCGAGGCCGAAGAAGATCGCGCGCACCGTCTCGGGCGGCTCGATGTCGAGCGTCGGCGTCGTAGCTGAGGCTCGTGCCGGAGACGTCGTCGTTGATGCCGATCGTGAAGCGGCGCCGGGGCCGGTCGCGCTGCGAGCTCGGCGAAGACGCCGGCGACCATCCCGGGCGTGAACTCCTTCGACGAGAGGCCGTAGCGGCCGCCGACGACCCGCGGCATCACCGCCCGCTCGCCGTCCGCGAACGCCTCGGTCAGCGCCGCGACCATGTCGAGGAAGAGCGGCTCGCCGATCGAGCCCGGGCTCCTTCGTCCGGTCGAGCACGGCGATGCTGCGCACCGTGGCCGGGCAGCGACGTCGACGAGCGCCTGCGCCGGGAACGGCCGGTAGAGCCGCACCTGCACGACGCCGACTCGCTCGCCGCGCGGCGTTCAGCGCAGGCGACGGTCTCGCGGACCGTCTCGCCGCCCGAGCCCATCACGACGAGCACGCGCTCGGCCTCCGGGATGCGCCGCTGTAGTCGACGAGGTGGTAGCGGCGGCCGGTGCGCTCGGCGAGGCGCGCCATCGCGTCCTCGACGACGTCGGGCACGCGCGCGTAGAACGGGTTCACCGTCTCGCGCGCCTGGAAGTAGACGTCCGGGTTCTGCGCCGTGCCGCGGATGAACGGCCGCTCGGGCGAGAGCGCGCGGTCGCGATGGGCGCGGACGAGCTCCTCGGGCACGAGCGCGCGCAGGTCGTCGTCGGAGAGCAGCTCGATCGTGTTCAGCTCGTGCGAGGTGCGGAAGCCGTCGAAGAAGTGCACGAACGGCACCCGGGTCTCGCAGCGTCGCGGCCTGCGCGACCAGCGCCAGGTCGTGCGCCTCCTGCACCGACGCCGACGGCGAGCAGCGCGAAGCCCGTCTGGCGGACGGCCATCACGTCCGAGTGGTCGCCGAAGATCGACAGGCCCTGCGCCGCGAGCGAGCGCGCGGCGACGTGCAGCACCGCCGGCGTCAGCTCGCCGGCGATCTTGTACATGTTCGGGATCATCAGCAGCAGGCCCTGCGAGGCGGTGAACGTCGTCGCGAGCGCGCCGCTCTGCAGCGCGCCGTGCAGCGCGCCGGCCGCACCGCCCTCGCTCTGCATCTCGACGACCGCGGGCACGTTGCCCCAGACGTTCGGCGCGGCCCTGGCTCGACCACTCGTCGGCGAGCTCGGCCATCGGCGACGACGGCGTGATCGGGTAGATGCAGCAGACCTCGTTCAGCCGGTAGGCGACCGAGGCGGCGGCCTCGTTGCCGTCGATCGTCGCGCGCACTCAGCTCGGCCTCCGCGACCATCTCGATCGCGTGCACCGGGCACTGCTCGAAGCACGCCCCGCAGCCGGTGCAGCGGTCGTAGTCGAACCGGTAGCGGTGCCCGACGCCGAGCTTGATCACGGCGTCCTCCGGGCAGGCGCCGAGGCAGCCGTCGCACTCGAAGCAGTTGCCGCACGACAGGCAGCGGCCCGCCTCGTACGACGGCCTCGCTCGGCCGAGAGGCCGCCGACCACCTCGCCGAAGTCCGCGACGCGCTCCTCGGGCTCGAGCTCGGGCTGCTCGCGCCGCGCGGCGTCGCCGAAGTACCAGAGATGCAGCTTGTCGAAGCTCGCCAGGTCGTGCTTCGGCGCGCTCGCAGCGGCTCCGACTCCGCGCAGCCAGGCGTCGATGTGGCGCGCGGCCTTCTTGCCGTGGCCGACGCCGACGGTCACGGTGCGCTCGCTCGGCACCATGTCGCCGCCGGCGAACACGCCGGGGCAGCCGGTCTCAGCGACGTCGACACCCGCACGGTGCCGTCGCGCTCGAACTCGACTCCCGGCACCTCGCGCAGGAACGCGGTGTCGGTCTCCTGGCCGAGCGCCAGGATCACGGTGTCGGCGGCGAGCGTCTCGAACCGGCCGGTCGGCTGCGGGTAGCCGGACTCGTCGAGCTCCATCACCTCGACCTGCAGCTCCGGCCCGTCGAAGGCGGTGATCGTCCGCAGCCAGTTGATCCGCACGCCCTCGCGCTCGGCGTCCTCGGCCTCCTCGAGATGCGCCGGCATCTGCTCGCGGGTGCGCCGGTAGACGATCAGCGCCTCGTCCGCGCCCGAGCCGGCGGGCGACCCGGGCGGCGTCCATCGCCGTGTTGCCGCCGCCGTACACCGCGACGCGCCGGCCGATCGCCGGCCGCTCGCCGGAGGCGACGCTGCGCAGGAACGAGACCGCGTCGACGATCCGGCCGGCGTCGCGGGCCGGGATGTCGACCCGCTTGGAGAGGTGGGCGCCGACCGCGACGAAGACCGCGTCGAAGCCGCCCTCCCCGCGCTCGGCGGCGAGATCCTCGACCCGGTGATCGCAGGTCACGCCGCACGCCGAGCGCCGCGATCCGGTCGAGCTCGCCGTCGAGCACGTCGCGGGGCAGCCGGTAGGCCGGGATGCCGTAGCGCATCATCCCGCCCGGCTCGCCGCCGGCGTCGCGGATCTCCACCTCGTGGCCGAGCCGGGCGCAGGTGGTAGGCCGCCGACAGGCCGCTCGGCCCGGCGCCGATCGACGAGCACCCGCTTGCCGCTGCCGAGCGTGCGGCAGGTCGAACCGCCAGCCCTGCTCGAGCGCGAGGTCGCCGAGGAACCGCTCGACCGAATGGATCGAGACGGCGCTGTCGAGGCTCGCCCGGTTGCAGACGCTCTCGCAGGGGTGGTAGCAGACCCGTCCGTGGATCGCCGGCAGCGGGTTGTCGGCGGCGAGCTCGCGCCACGCCTGCTCGTGCCGGCCCGCCTGGGCGTGCGCCAGCCAGGCCTGGATGTTCTCGCCGGCCGGGCAGCCGGCGTTGCACGGCGGCAGCAGGTCGACGTAGACCGGACGGCGCTCCCGGACCGGGCCCGTATGGGAGCTCCCGTGCAGGAGGTCGGGGAGCGGCGCGACATCGCGCATCGGCTCGCTCACGACGGTCGCCGAGACCGCACATCCATGGCCCGCAAGGCTACTCGCGAGCCGGAGAATCGAACCCGTAATTTCTACCGATCGCTGCCCCGGCTGCACCCGTCTCGCTGTGAAGCGACCGGCACACGTAATCTCACGGGTGTCACGGGTGTCACGGGTGTCGCGGAGCGGTGGCTTTGCCGGCCCTCGACTGACGTTGCCGCGTTTGCGCCCGGCCGGATCCGTGCATCGCTAGTCGAAGGAGAGGAGCGTGAGTGAGGTCGAAGCTCGGTCCGGTGGGCCGGTGAGCACGCCGGTGCCGGTCGTCGTGGGCGAGTCGTTGACGAAGCGGTTCGGGAAGCTGACGGCCGTCGACGATCTCTCGTTCGCGCTCAACGCCGGGACGATCACCGGCTTCCTCGGCCCGAACGGGGCAGGCAAGACGACGACTCTGCGGATGCTGCTCGGGCTCGCGACACCGACCCGCGGGCGGGCCGTCATCTTCGACCGGCCCTACGCGCAGCTCGAGCGTCCGGCGCTCCGCGTCGGAGCGGTGCTCGAGGCGACCGACTTCCACCCGGGCCGCTCGGGGCGCGACCACCTGCGGACACTCGCCCGCTCCGCCGGCCTCCCCGACTCCCGCGTCGACGAGGTGCTGGGGATGGTCGAGCTCGACGCTGCTGCGAGGCGGCGCGTCAAGGGCTACTCGCTCGGAATGCGCCAGCGGCTCGGCCTCGCCTCGGCGCTCCTCGGCGACCCCGAGCTGCTGATCCTCGACGAGCCCGCCAACGGGCTCGATCCGGAGGGCGTGCGCTGGCTCCGCGATTTTCTCCGCACCTTCGCCTCCGAGGGGCGAACGGTGCTCGTCTCGAGCCACGTGCTCGCCGAGATGGCCCAGACGGTCGACCGGGTCCTGATCATCAATCAGGGGCGGTTGGTGGTGGAGACGTCGCTCGACCAGCTGACGGCCCGCATCGGCGGCTCCGTCCGCGTGCGGAGCCCGAGGCTCTCCGAGCTGCAGGAGGCGCTGCGCAGAGAGCAGATCGAGACGACCGCCACGAACGATCACGCGCTGCTCGCTCATGGCACGACGAGCCCGCGCGTCGGGGACATCGCCTACACCGCCGGAATCCCGGTCCACGAGCTCGTCGCCGAGGGCTCCTCGCTCGAGGAGGTCTTCCTCGAGCTGACCGCGGACGCAGAGCCGTGATCGCGCAGATCGACGCCGAGCTGCTGAAGATGCGCTCGACCCGCACGACGCTCGGTCTCGTGCTCGGGATGATCGCGCTCATCACCCTCTTCGCGCTGCTGGCCGGGTTGCTGACCAAGGCCGGCAATCTCACGAGCGAGGAGGATCAGCGCGGCCTGCTGGGCGTCGGGAGCATCGCGGGCGTCTTCTCGGCACTCGCCGGCGTTCTGCTCGTGACGAGCGAGTTCCGTTTCGGGACGATCCGCCCGACGTTCCTGTTCACTCCCCGTCGCTCACGAGTCATCGCAGCGAAGCTCGCCGCGAGCCTGATCGCCGGCCTCGTGCTGGGCCTCGGCGGTGAAGCGCTCGGATTCGGGATCGGCTATGCCTGCCTCGCCGGCCGCGGCATCCCGCTGGCGCTCGACGGCGGCCAGATCACGCTGCTCCTGCTCGGGACGCTCGCGGGGATCGCGCTCTGGGGGGCGATCGGCGTCGGCGTGGGCGCGATCGTCCGCAACCAGGTCGGCACGGTGATCGGGCTGCTCGCGTGGGGCTTCATCGTCGAGAACCTGCTGTTCGCGTTCGTGCCCTCGGTCGGCCGACTGACGCCCGGCGAGGCGCAGAACGCGCTGAGCGGGCTCACGACCGACCACCTGCTCTCGCCCGCGGCCGGCGGCGCCGTTCTCGTCGCCTGGACCGTCGGGCTCGCCCTCGCGGGCCTCGCCCTCGCCGCCCGCCGGGACGTCGACTAGCGGCGCTCAGCTCGGCGCGTCGTCGAACTGCTCACCGGTGCCGTCGTCCGGAACGGACAGGAGCGGCACGCGCGAGTGGAAGTGCACGAAGCCGGTCACGCTTCCGAGCAGGCCTTCCTGTGCGCGGCCGCGGCCTCGCGAGCCGAGCACGATCAGGTCGTAGGCGCCGCGGTCGAGCTCCTTCACGATCTCCGGGCCTGCATCGCCCGAGCGTTGGACCGTGTGGGCGACGACGTCCTCCGGCACAAGTCCGGCCGCCCGAGCGAGCATCTCGCCGGCCCAGCGGTCGAGCTCCGCATGCATCGTCTCGCTGCTGATCCCCGCAAGCGTGACATAGCCCGACACCGGCGGCGCGACCGTGATCAGGGTCAGCGTGGCGTTTCCGGCACGGGCGAGCGCGACGGCGTGATCGAGCGCCCGCCGCGAAGCGGCCGAGCCGTCGACCCCGAGCAGGATGTTGAGGAACACGGGGCCAGGCTAGCGTTTGTCAGGCGCCCGCTCGCGCCCGTCACCGGCGTGCCGGGCTGAGGCAGCTTCGTCGCTCGCTGAGCTACCTGGAGGCTTGCGCGCCAGATGGCGGAGAACAGATCCCGTGCCTACCATTTGCCCCGTGACAGATGCACCCGTCAGGCCAATGTCCGGCTGATGCCCGAGGACGGCGCTCAGCGGTTGCGAGTTCTGATTGCGAACGAGCGTCCCGACCGGCTCGAGCTGCTGGCACGGGTCGTGAGCGGGCTCGGCCACGACGTGATCGCACGCGAGGTCGAGGTGAGGGAGGTCGGCGCGGTGACGGCAAGGGAGCATCCCGACGTCGCGCTCGTCGGGCTCGGCATCTCCTCGGAGCATGCGCTCGGCCTGATCGGCGAGATCGTCCACCAGTCCTCCTGCCCCGTGATCGCACTGCTCACCGTTCGAGACCCCGCCTACGTGCGCGAGGCCGCCAAGCGCGGCGTCTTCGCCTACATCGTCGACACGACCCCCGAGGAGCTCCAGAGCGCGATCGACATCACCCTGCAGCGCTTCACCGAGTATCACGGCCTGCAGGGAGCATTCGCGCGCCGGGCCGTGATCGAGCAGGCCAAGGGCATCCTGATGGCCCGCCACGCGATCGACGGGCAGCGAGCGTTCGAGCTGCTGCGCGAGCAATCCCAGCACAGCGGCCGCAAGCTGGCCGACATCGCAACGGCCGTCGTCGAGAGCCACCTGCTCCTGCCGCCGGTCCCCCAGGGACCGGGTACCTGGCCGTGGCCGGTGGCAGTGTCGGAGCCCACCGAGCTCGAGCCCGGATAAGGGCGGCTTCGGCCGCCGACGGTCCCGCGGCGAGGCCCGAGCCGTGCTCGAAGCGTCTGGAAGCTCGACAGCGGAGCGGAGCGACGCTGGTACGATTGCCGGGCAGCGTCGAAAACCCGACGGTGCCGAGAATTCAGCCGCGAGACATTGGCAGCCACGTCTCGCATCGATATGTCCTCCCTCAATGCGTGCGGGCGGTGCTTGTTGACCGAGAGCGGTCGGCGTTTTGTCCTGACGTTGACTGGAGGCACAGCATGAAACACCGTTTGTCGGACTCGTCGGATCAGCCCGGATCGTTCTCGGCCACGCGGCGTGGGTCGCTGATCGGGCGGCGGCTGAACAGGGCGATCGAGGGGCTGTCGGCAGGTGCCGCGCGCCTCTCGGCGGGCGGCGGAAACACGACCGTAGCCGGCAACAGGGCCCCGTGAGCGAGATCGCGACGAGTGCTCCGTGAATCGTCTCGTCCGTAGCGCGCTGCTTCCTCTGCTCGCGATCGTCGCCGTCATCTGGCTGGCGAGTAACACGTTGATGTCGAAGCCGAATCATGCTTCGCCGACGATTCAGACGTATTCGCAGTTGCAGAACGCGATCAGGGCTGGGAGGCCGGCGTTCAAGCTGGTGTTGTTCAATCCGAGCAAGCGTGCGATCACGGCGACGGAGGCGGATGGCAAGACGACGGTGACGGTGCATTACCCGAGTGATCAGTCGGCGACGCAGTTCCAGGATCTGTTGACGTTGCACAAGGTCAACTTCGACTCGAAGGGTGTGGGTGGGTTCTCGTGGACGTCGGTGATCGCGTCGTTCCTGCCGATCCTGCTTTTGATCGGGTTCTGGATCTTCCTGATGAGACAGATGCAGGGTGGCGGGTCGAAGGTGATGAGTTTCGGGAAGTCGCGGGCGAAGCGGATGGCGCCGGACTCGCCGAAGATCGGGTTCAAGGACGTGGCGGGTGTGGATGAGGCGGTCGAGGAGTTGCAGGAGATCAAGGAGTTCCTCGAGAATCCGAAGAAGTTCCAGGCGCTCGGGGCGAGGATCCCGAAGGGGGTGCTGTTGTATGGGCCGCCGGGGACGGGGAAGACGTTGTTGGCGCGGGCGGTTGCGGGTGAGGCGGGGGTGCCGTTCTTCTCGATCTCGGGCTCGGACTTCGTCGAGATGTTCGTCGGGGTGGGTGCCTCGCGGGTGCGGGATCTGTTCGAGCAGGCCAAGCAGGCCTCGCCGTGCATCGTGTTCATGGACGAGATCGACGCGGTCGGCCGCCACCGCGGCGCCGGCATCGGCGGCGGGAACGACGAGCGCGAGCAGACGCTGAACCAGTTGTTGGTCGAGATGGACGGGTTCGAGATGAAGGACAACATCATCTTGATCGCGGCGACCAACCGGCCGGACATCCTCGATCCGGCGTTGCTTCGTCCGGGGCGGTTCGACCGGCAGATCGTGGTCGATCGGCCCGACCGGAGCGGGCGGAAGAAGATTCTCGAGGTGCACTCGAAGGGCAAGCCGCTCGCGTCGGAGATCGATCTCGATGTGCTCGCGGGTGGGACGCCGGGGTTCACGGGCGCGGATCTGGCGAACCTGGTGAACGAGGCGGCGTTGCTGGCGGCGCGGCACGGGAAGAAGGTGATCGGCCAGGATGATCTCGAGGAGGGGATCATGCGGGTGATCGCGGGGCCGGAGAAGAAGGCGCGGCTGTTGTCGGAGAAGGAGCAGCGGATCACGGCCTATCACGAGATGGGGCATGCGCTTGTCGGGCATTTCCTCGAGCACACCGATCCGGTGCACAAGGTGACGATCGTCTCGCGCGGGCAGGCGCTCGGGCTGACGGTGTCGCTGCCGACCGAGGATCGCTACATCATGGGCAAGACGGCGCTGATCCAGACGATCGCGATGACGCTCGGCGGCAGGGCGGCCGAGGACCTGGTCTTCCACGAGGTGACGACGGGCGCCTCGAACGATCTCGAGAAGGTCACCGATATCGCCAAGCGGATGGTGATGCGCTACGGGATGAGCGACAAGCTCGGCCCGCGCGTCCTCGGCCGTAACGCCGACATGCCGTTCCTCGGCCGCGAGATGGGCCACGAGCCCGACTACTCCGAAGAGGTCGCCCGCGAGATCGACGACGAGGTGCGCCGGATCATCGAAGAAGGCTACGAGCTCGCGCTCAAGGTCCTGCGCGACCACATGGAGCACCTGCACACGATCTCGCAGATCCTGATCGAGCGCGAGACGATCGACAAGGACCAGTTCGTCCGCCTGCTCGCAGGCGAGAGCGAAGAAGCAGTCTTCGAGCCCGAGGACAAGACACCGGCCGCCGAGCCGGCGCCGAACCGAGGCCACGGCCGCAGCCCAAGCCTCGCCCCTTCCCGCTGCCAGGATCGGCCATGCAGCCGCCCGAGCCCGAGGCCGCGAAATGAGTGCGGCTGCTCGAAACCGCAACAATCGAGCGCAGCCTCCCTGGTAGCATCGCGGCGCTGCTCCCGAAGATTGCGGGGCAGGCGGTTGCGCGGCGAGACGACAATCATCCGGCTCGCAAGGAAGCACCCTCCCCCAATCTCGCGGGTGGCCAGGTCGGCCTCATTCGGGTCGACTCTCGCACCGACCTGCCCGGAGGTACGCGGTGGAGCTGCGCTCGAAGAACCCTGACCCTCTCGCCGATCGCCGCGAGGCCCGTCCGCCGACGGCTCTGCGGCCCGGTGCTCGATCACGACGCGAACTCTTCCATGAGACGTGTGCGATCGTCTTCGACCTGGCGCCGGCCTGGAGTACCGGCGGCGCCGCGACCGTCGTCCTCAGCGATCCGCTCCTGACCCGCGCTCTCGTTCGCTCGGCGTTCGACGAGATCAGCGAGAAGTTTCGCGTGACCGGGATCAGCCTTCGCTTCGACGAGCAGGAGGCCGGGGGCCTCCGGGCGATCTTCGAGCCTCGCCCCGACCTCGCGCTCACGCCCGCCCGGTCCGCGCAGCCCCGCTCGCCTGGAGACGAACGATGATCCTTCGGCTCGTGGCTCCCGATCGGGCCGTCGCGCGATCGACACAGAACGTGCGCCGGGAGTCGCGCCTGGTTCGGCGGGCGAACGTCGAGCTGCGGAGGCGGACGGGTGGACGCGCCGGTTCCGAGGCGATCCCCTTCCTCTGCGAATGCCGGCTGGCCGGGTGCGAAACCCCAGTCGTCATGTCGGCAGCTGCGTTCGACGCCGTGCTGGCCGCGACGGGAGGCTGGGTCATCGCGGCCGGGCACAAGCCGCCCCCACGCCGGTCGCCTCTCAGCGTTCCCCACCCGGCAGCGGTCGGTGTCGGTGCTCCCGTCTTCGACCGCCGGGAGGGAGGCGACTTCGGCGACGACGCGGCCTGACCGTTGCCGCGATCACGACCGAGGCCGACCGGCCGGCGGACCTCGAGGACGGCCGCGCGGCTTGCCCGGACCCCGCCACGACCCTCACGGCACGGTCCGGTGACGGTGCCTGTCCCCGGACGTGTCCCGAACGGCGGCCGGGAAACCGGCATCGATCCGGACGCCGCCACACTCCCGGCTCGCCGCCGTCACACTTCCGTGACGGTGACTGTCCCCGGACATGGCCCGAGCGGCCGGTCGCGCGAACAGGCCTGCCGAGGGGCTTTTCCGGCCGGGGTGACGGGCCGCGCCCGGCGCTCGCCGCTCGGCTGACGACCTTCCCTCGGGAGGGTCCCGAGAGCGGCCCGAGCTGCGGGCCACCGGGAGCGGATCGGCAGCGCCGTGTCCCCGTCTCCGGTACCCGCCCGGCCGGCAACCGCCTACTCTTCAACTGCCAACCAGATCGGAGTTGACCATGTGGGCTCGAGGAGTTGCCGGCGTTGTCTTGTGTCTTGTCGGCGCGGTGTGGATCGGTCAGGGTACGAACGTGTTGCACGGGTCGAGCATGAGCGGGCACGGGCAGTGGACGGTGGTCGGGATCGTCCTCGTGGTGGTCGGGGTCGCGCTGCTTGCCTGGGCCTGGAACATCCACAGGAGTCGCGTCACGGGAACCGCCTGAAGCGGCCGGGAACGCCGCCGCGAGCCGCAGGCTCGGCTCGCACTGAAGGCCTGCTACGGGCTCGCTTCCAGGCTGCGCACGTGACCTCCTCGTCGAGCCCTCGACCGCCCGGACGAGATCGGCGGGAAGCCACAGCCGCAGCTCGACTGGGCAGGTTCAACGAGCGGCCTCGCCGTCGCCCGCTCGCATGCTTCGGCCCTCGGCGATCGCGATCGCAGCGCCGACCAGCGCGAGGTGGGTGAACGCCTGCGGGAAGTTGCCGAGCAGCCGGCCGGCGACCGGGTCGTACTCCTCGGAGAGGAGGCCGACGTCGTTGCGGAGGTCGAGCAGCCGCTCGAACAGCTCGCGCGCCTCGTCGAGCCTGCCCTGGCGGCGCGAGCACGTCGGCGAGCCAGAACGAGCAGGCCAGGAAGACGCCTTCGCCGGCGGGCAGCCCGTCGACGTCGCCGTCGTCGCCGGAGCGGTAGCGCAGCACGAGCCCGTCGACGCAGCGAGCTCGCGTCGGATCGCCTCGACGGTCGCGGCGAACCGCGCGTCGGTCGCCGGGAGGAAGCCGACGAGCGGCATCAGCGAGCAGGCTCGCGTCGAGCTCGTCCGACTCCGTACGACTGCGTGAAGGCGCGCTTGCTCCTCGCTCCAGGCGCGGGTCGAGCACCTCGGCGTGGATCTCGTCGCGGAGCTCGCGCCAGCGCTCGACCGGGCCCTCGCGCCCGAACTCCTCGCGGGCGCGGACCGCCCGATCGAACGCGACCCACGCCATGACCTTGGAGTGCGTGAAGTGGCGGTCGGGCCCGCGCACCTCCCAGATGCCGGCGTCCGGGCGGCGCCACCCGTCCTCCAGCCACTCGAGCAGCTTCAGGGTGCAGCGACCACATGTTGTCGTCGCGCCGGCGCGCCGTGCACGCGGGTCTGGTAGAGCGCATCGATGATCTCGCCGTAGACGTCGAGCTGGAGCTGCTCCGAGGCCGCGTTGCCGATCCGCACCGGCGTCGAGCCCTCGTAGCCGGGCAGCCAGTCGAGCTCGCGCTCGTCGAGGCGCCGCTCGCCGGCGAGGCCGTACATGATCTGGACGTCGGCCGGGTCGCCGGCGACGGCGCGCAGCAGCCACTGGCGCCAGGCCATGCGCCTCGTCGCGGTAGCCCGCGTGGAGCATCGCGAGCAGCGTCAGCGTCGCGTCGCGCAGCCAGCAGAAGCGGTAGTCCCAGTTGCGGACGCCGCCGATCGACTCCGGCAGCGAGGTCGTCGGCGCCGCGACGATGCCGCCGGTCGGCGCGTAGGTCAGCGCCTTCAGCAGCGAGCAGCGAGCTGATGGATCTCCTCGTGGTAGTCGCCCGCGCGGTCGCAGCGCGCCGGCCCAGTCGCAGCCAGTACTCCTCGGTGTCGCGCGAGCGCGCGCTCGGGGTCGAGTCTCGGCCGGCAGCTGCCTCGTGCGAGGGAAACCAGGTCAGGACGAACGGGACCCGCTCGCCGCGGCGGAGCGACGAACTCCGAGACCGTGGTCATGCTCCTCGCCGCGGATCTCGACCGGAGAGCGCAAGGCAGAGCGCGTCGGGCCCGGCGATCGCCGACGCCGCGCATCGATCGACGCGCCGCACCCACGGCACGACCTTGCCGTAGTCGAACCGGATCACGAGCTCCGAGCGCATCGGCACCTCGCCGGCGAGCCCCTCGACGATGCGCACGATGTCGGGCGCGTCGCCGCGCGGCGGCATGAAGTCGATCGCGCGCACGGTGCCCTCGTCCGTCTCGTAGACCGACTCGAGGATCAGCGTGTCGCTGCCGGTACCGTCGCGTCGACGCTGGCGAACCGCGCCCGACGGGGCGAGCAGCCAGCGGCCGTGTCGGGCGTCGCCGAGCAGCGCGGCGAAGCAGGCGCCCGAGTCGAAGCGCGGGAAGCAGCACCAGTCGATCGAGCCCGTCACGGCTGACCAGCGCCGCCGTCTGCAGATCGCCGATCAGCGCATAGTCCTCGATCCCGGCCACCCGGCTCGCCGCCACCGCTAGCTGATCCTCCGCTCACCGGCCGTGCCCACAGCGGCACCGTAATCGACGTTCAACCTCCTTCGACGGGAAACCCGCAGCACGCATGGGTCAGCCGCCGGATGCGACGCCCGCAGCCGCACGGAATACTCGGTTCATGGAGTTCAGGCGAGTCGTACCGGTGACGGCGCTGATAGCCGCGGCGGCGGCATCCGTGCTCGTCGTGCGCCCCCGGCAGCTCACCCGGGGGCGCGAAGATCGCTTCGACCGGCGCGACGAGGAGCTGCGACCACGGCCGCGTGAATGCACACCGCTCAGCGGTCCAATCCATTGCCGGGAGGCCAGGCCGGGTTGAGTGCCGTCGACCTCTACTGGTTGCCGCTCGGCGCCGGGGGCCATTCTGTCCGGCTGAACGGGATCGCCTTCGAGGCGGTCGCAGCCCGCCTGGGACGGCGACCTCCCTGCGACCTCTACCACTCCGCGCTCGTGGTAGACGCGCCGTCGGGCCGGTTCGTGATCGAGCAGGCACCCGTACGTGACGGCCATGGCTCCACACGAGGCGTCGTCGCAGAAGGCGCAGTGGGGAGTCGTCTCGCCGGGCACTTCCGGGTCTTCCGCTACGAGGTGCGCCGCTGGCGAGACGGCGTCATCCCCGACCTCGCCGAGGCGGTCGCGAGCCCGCAGCATCTCACCGACGACCCGGCTCGAGCAGAGCGCCTGCTCGAACTCGTTCCCCAGGTGCCGACGCCTGTCTGGGGTCGCGACGAGCTCACGGCCGGCGAGATGTGGAACTCGAACTCGCTGATCTCGTGGCTGATCGTGCGAAGCGGCCTCGACGCCGAGACGATCCGCTGCCCGCCCGGAGGGCGCGCCCCGGGCTGGGACGCCGGCCTCGTCGTCGCGCACCGCCCCGACGGGGCGACCGCCTACACCTAGCGGTCGGGGCGCTGCGGGCTCTTGTCGCGACGGAGCTCGAGTGCGAGCTGCCAGTCGGCGGCTGCGCCCTCGTCGTCCCAGAGGCCGGAGCGCGCATCGCCGCGGATCGCGATCAGCGCCCAGTCGCCCGGTGTGCCGGCCAGGCCGGCCTCCGCGAACTCGAGCGCCTTCTCGTAGGCGTGGGCGGCGAGGTAGGCGTGAGCGAGAAACCGGTACTCGTGAGCATCGTGCGGCGACTCGAGCGAGTCGCCCGGCGGCAGTGTCGTAAGCACGAGCGCGAGCGAGTCTTCCACGAGTCACGACCACCTTTCGATCCGCGAAGCTCCTCGATGATAGCCCCGGCTCGTCTCGACCGAGCGGGCAGATTCGAGCGCCGGTGCTACGTTCTCCAGATCGTCACGAAATCGCAACCACGGCTCGACCCCCGCGTCCTCGCACGGCTCTAGCTTGGGAACCGGCCAGCGGGGGAGTGGCGTCGAGCGGTCACGATCGGAGGTCGAGATGGGTGCGCACGGAAGCTCGGTTCCACCTGGGCCGGCGGCGCTGACGCGGGTGTCTTCGTGAGCGCGGAGCGCGACCGCGTCGAGACGTTCGGCCGGCTCGAGGACGGGCTTCGCCAGGCAGGCGACTGGTACCTCTGGGGGCCGTACCTGAGCGAGCGCCAGTGGGGAACCGTCCGCGAGGACTACAGCCCCGACGGCACGGCGTGGGACTACCTCCCCCACGACCACGCCCGCTCGCGCGCCTACCGCTGGGGCGAGGACGGGCTCGCCGGCTTCTCCGACGTCGAGCAGCGGCTCTGCCTCGGGCTCGCCCTCTGGAACGGGCGCGACCCGATCCTCAAGGAGCGGATCTTCGGGCTGACCGGCAGCGAGGGCAACCACGGCGAGGACGCCAAGGAGTACTGGTGGTACCTCGACGCGCTGCCGAGCCACGCCTGGAACCGCTGGCGCTACCACTATCCGCAGGGCGAGTTCCCGTACGCGCGACCTCGTGGCGGAGAACGGCCGCCGGGGCAAGCTCGACCCCGAGTACGAGCTGCTCGACACCGGCGCGTTCGACGACGACCGCTACTGGATCGTCGAGGCCGACTACGCGAAGGCCGACCCGCACGACCTGCTGCTGACGATCCGCGTCACGAACGCCGGGCCCGACGCCGACACGCTCCACGTCCTCCCGACCGCCTGGTACCGCAACACCTGGGGCTGGGGGCTCGACGGGCGAGACGAAGCCGGAGCTCCGGCTCGACGGAGCCGCGCGCATCGTGACCGAGCACCCGTTCCTCGGCAAGCTCGAGCTCGTCGGGCAGGGCGAGCCGCGGGTGCTCTTCTGCGACAACGAGACGAACAGCGAGCGGCTGTTCGGCACCGCCTCGACGACGATCACGCCCGAAGGACGGGATCAACGACCACGTCGTCTCGGGCGCGCAGACGGTGGCGGCCGAGACGGGCACGAAGGCCGCCTTCTGGTACCGGCTGACGGTCGAGCCCGGCGAGACGGCCACGGTGCGGGTGCGCCTGCGACCCGCCGACCGCCACGGCAGCCCCTGGCAGGACTTCGACGCGGTCGCCGCCGAGCGCCTCGAGGAGGCCGACGAGTTCTACGCCGAGCTGACGCCCGCCGCGACGACCGCCGACGAGGCGCTCGTGCTCCGCCAGGCGCTCGCCGGGATGCTCTGGAGCAAGCAGCTCTACGCCTACGACGTCGCGCGCTGGCTCGACGGCGACCCGACCCAGCCGAGGCCGCCGGACTCGCGGCTCGGCGGCCGCAACACGCGCTGGCGCACGTTCGACGCCTTCGACATCATGTCGATGCCCGACAAGTGGGAGTACCCGTGGTTCGCCGCCTGGGATCTCGCGTTCCACTGCGTCGCGCTCGCCCGGGTCGATCCCGCGTTCGCGAAGTACCAGCTGATCCTGCTCTGCCGCGAGTGGTTCCAGCACCCGAACGGCGCGCTCGCCGCCTACGAGTGGTCGTTCGACGACGTCAACCCGCCGGTGCAGGCGTGGGCGGCGCTCGAGGTGTTCGCGATCGACGGCGGCCGCGACACCGCCTTCCTCGAGCCGCGTCTTCGACAAGCTGCTCGTCAACTTCACCTGGTGGGTGAACCGGCAGGACCGCGACGGCTCGAACGTGTTCGAGGGCGGCTTCCTCGGGCTCGACAACATCGGCCCGATCGACCGCTCGCACCTTCCGGACGGCTGGCTCCTCGAGCAGTCCGACGGCACCGGCTGGATGGGCTTCTACGCGCTGACCATGGCGGCGATCGCGTCGATCCTCAACAACCGCGGCCGGCCGGCGACCGACCTCGTCCTCAAGTTCCTCGAGCACTTCGCGCTCATCTCGGAGGCGCTCGAGACGCAGGGGCTCTGGGACGAGGCCGACGGCTTCTTCTACGACCGGCTCCGCCTGCCCGGACGGCCGCGAGGTGCCGATCAAGGTGCGCTCGATCGTCGGCGTGCTGCCGCTGCTCGGCGTCGCCGCGATCGACGAGGCGGTCGTCGAGCGGGCCGAGACGGTGAACAAGCGCGCGGCCGAGCTGCTGCGGGCGGCCCATCCGGCCGGCGGCGGGCTCGGCGAGCCGGCGGGTGCTGCTCGGCGTCGTCGGCGTGAGCCGCGTCCTCCGGCTCCTGACGCGGCTCTTCGACGAGCAGGAGTTCCTCTCGCCGTACGGGCTGCGCGCCGTGTCGCGCAGCTGCGCCGAGCAACCCGTTCGTCCTCGACGTCGAGGGCATGCACTCGACGATCGACTACGAGCCGGCCGAGTCGACGACCGGCATGTTCGGCGGCAACTCGAACTGGCGGGGGCCGATCTGGATGCCCGTCAACTTCCTCGTCGTCGAGGCGCTGACGCGTTACGCACGCTTCTTCGGCGACGAGCTCAAGATCGAGTACCCGACCGGCTCGGGCCGGGAGCACACGCTCGACGAGATCGCCGCCGATCTCCGCGAGCGGCTGATCTCGCTCTTCCTCGTCGGCGAGGACGGCCGGCGGCCGTGCTTCGGCTGGGTCGAGCGGCTCCAGACCGACCCGGCCTGGAAGGACAACGTGCTGTTCAACGAGTACTTCCACGGCGACAACGGTGCCGGGCTCGGCGCGAGCCACCAGACCGGCTGGACGGGCCTCGTCGCCGAGCTGATCCTGCGCGCCCGCGGCGTGCCGATACCGACGCTCGGGGAGCTGATGACCGGTACGCACGAGAAGGCGGAGGCGTGACGATCCGCCTCGGGCCACAGGTGTGCGGGACCCTCGAGGAGGCGGCGGCGCGCGAGTGGCTCGTCGCCGACGGGGCCGGCGGCTACGCGATGGGCACGGTCGCGGGTCTCCGCACCCGCCGCTACCACGGGCTGCTCGTCGTCGCGGTCGACGGCCCCGCCCACCGCATGCTCGGCCTGGCCGCGCTCGATCCGACGCTCGTCCTTGGCGACACGCGGGTCCGGCTCGCGACCGACGAGTGGGGCGGCGGCACGGTCGACCCCCGCGGCCACGAGCTGCTCGCGTCGTTCGATCTCACCGACGGGATTCCGCGCTGGCGCTGGCAGATCGGAGGCGTGGTGCTCGAGCGCGAGCTCGCAGCCGCGCACGGCTCGCCGACGATCGGCGTCGTGCACCGCCTCCTCGCGTGCGACCGGCCGGCGGTGCTCGAGCTGACGCCGCTCTGCACCTGGCGCGACGTCCACGGAGAACGGCACGCGAACGGTGACCCGGAGCTCGAGTCGAGCGAGAACGGGTTCGCGTTCGAGCAGGCCTACCGCGTCGCGGGCGCCGGCTGGCAAGCCGGCGGCGAGTGGTACCGCGACGTCCGCGCCCGCGAGGAGGCGGCTCGCGGCCTCTCCGACCGCGAGGATCTCTGGGCGGCCGGGACGTTCCGGGCCGAGCTCGCTCCGGGCGCGTGCCACGAGGTGACGGCCGCCGCCCTGCCGCTCGCCGGCACCGTCCCGGCCGCCGCAGACATCGTCGCCGCCGCGCGCAAGCGGGCGAGGAACCTGATCCGCGCCGCGGGGGTGAAGAACGAGCTCGACGCGCAGCTCGTCCTGGCCGCCGACCAGTTCGCGATCACGACCGGCGGCCGGCCGACCGCCGTCGCCGGCTACCCCTGGTTCGGCGAGTGGTCGCGCGACCTGATGACCTCGTACGAGGGCCTCTACCTCGCGACGAACCGCCACGACGAGGGGCGCGAGGTGCTGCGGACGTCGGCCGCCACCGTCTCGGAGGGGATGCTCGCCAACACGGCCGACACCGGCTCGCTCGAGTACAACACGGTCGACGGGACGCTCTGGTTCGTCCATGCCGTGGGGCGCCACGTCGAGGTCACCGGGGACGACGACCTCGGCACCGAGCTCGCTCCGGTGCTCGGGCAGATCGTCGAGCACCATGTCGAGGGAACGCGCTTCGGGATCGGCGTCGACCCGGCGGACGGCCTCCTGCGCCAGGGCGCCGACGGCTGGGCGCTGACGTGGATGGATGCCCGCATCGACGGCGTTCCGGTCACCCCGCGCGCCGGCAAGCCGGTCGAGGTCAACGCCCTCTGGCTCCGCGCGCTCGACGTCGCCGCCCAGCTCACCGACGACGACGACGTGCGGTCCAGCTGCACATCGCTGCGCGAGCGCGCCGCGTCGTCGTTCGTCGCTCGCTTCGTCCGGCCAGGCGGCGAGCGGCCTCTTCGACGTCGTCGACGGCCCCGACGGGGACGATGCGACAGTGCGCCCCAACCAGCTGCTCGCGGTGGCCCTGCCGAACGGGCCGCTCGACCTCGCGACGGCGCGCCTCGTCGTCGCCGAGTGCAGCCGCTCGCTCCTGACGCCGCTCGGGCTCCGTTCGCTCGCCCCCGGCGATTCCCGCTACCGCCCCTACCACCGCGGCGGCCCGGCCGAGCGAGACGGGGCCTACCACCAGGGCACGGTCTGGCCGTGGCTGCTCGGGCCGTACGTCGACGCCGCCCGCAGCGCGGACGTCCCGCTCGACGGCGCTCTCGCCGGGATCGAGGCCCATCTCGCGGACTGGGGGCTCGGCTCGGTGTCCGAGACCGCCGACGGCGCCGAGCCGCACGCCGCGACCGGCTGCCCCTTCCAGGCCTGGTCGGTCGCCGAGGTGCTGCGCGTCCGTCGCGAGCCGCGCCTCTCCGGCCGCGAGCGCGAGACGACCGTCGCCGGCGCCGGGCGCGGCAAGTAGGTCACGGACGTTTCGTGCGAACGGGATGACACAGCCGCCCCGCAACGCCACTAGGCTCGGTTAGATGGCCGCCTCCGCACAACCCCGCGTCCTCATCCTCGGCGGAGGCTTCGGCGGCGTCGGCGCGGCGCAGAAGCTCGAGGGCGCGGGCGCAGAGGTCGTGCTCGTCGACCGCCACGACTACCACACCTTCCAGCCGCTCCTCTACCAGCTCGCGACCGGGCTGCTCGAGACGGCCGCCGTCGGGCACTCGCTGCGCGACCTGATCGAGCGCCGCGCCAACGCGAGCGTTCACAAGGCGGCCGTGGCCGGCGTCGACCTCGAGGCGCGTGAGGTCCGGTTCGACGGGCTCGCGCCGATCACCTACGACTACCTCGTCTACGGGCTCGGCGCCGAGGTCAACTTCTTCGGCACGGAGGGTGCGGCGGAGCACGCCTTCCCGATGTACACGCTGCCGAACGCGGTGCGGTTCAAGGATCACCTGCTCGAGCGCTGGGAGGCCGCCGACCGCGATCCGGGGCTGGTCGACGACGGTGCGCTCAACGTCGTCGTCGTCGGCGGCGGCCCGACCGGCGTCGAGACCGCCGGCGCGGTCGCCGAGCTCTACCGGGCGGACTTCAGGTCCGACTACAAGGGCCTCGACAACTCCCGGGCGCGCGTGATCCTGGTCGAGGCCGGCCCGGAGCTCTTTCCGATGTTCAAGCCGAAGCTCCGCGAGTATGCGGCCAAGGCGCTCGCCGACCGCACGGTCGAGGCGATGACCGGCGTGGCGGTGGCCTCCGTGGCGCCCACGCGGGTGACGCTCAAATCGGGAGAGGTGCTGAAGGCCCACACGCTCGTCTGGGGCGCCGGCCTGCAGGGCAACGCCCTCGTGCACACGCTGCCGATCGAGCTCGCCCGCGGGAACCGGATCGCGGTCGGTGCCGACCTCCAGCTTCCCGGCCGCCCCGAGGTCTACGTCGTCGGGGACGCCGCGGCGATCACCGATCCGAAGACCGGGCAGGTGCTGCCCCAGCTCGGATCGGTCGCGCTCCAGTCCGGCGAGCATGCCGGCGAGACGATCGCGCGCCGAATCGCGGGCAAGGAGGGCAAGCCGTTCGCCTACCACGACAAGGGAACGATGGCGACGATCGGGCGCGGCGCCGCCGTCGTCCAGATGCTCGGCGGACGCACGATGACCGGGCGTCAAGGCACAGCTCGCGTGGGGGACGGTGCACCTCGCCCTCCTGCCGACCAACGAGGACCGCGCAAAGGCGGTCGTCGACTGGGCCGGCGCCATGCTGACCCACGAGCGGGCCGGCCGCATCACCGTGGAGAACGACTGACGCAGGCGACCAGAGCGGCGTGAAGCCTCGCGCCGAAACCGACGGGAAGGGAACGGGATGGGTTCATGACGAACAGCAGCGGGCGGGGAATGAGGCCCAGCCGGCCGACGTGCTCGTGGTGTTCGGGATCACGGGCGACCTGGCGAAGGTGATGACGTTTCGCTCGCTCTACCGGCTGGAGCGGCGTGGGCTGCTCGACTGCCCGGTCGTGGGTGTCGCCGTCGACGACTGGTCGAAGGAGCAGCTCGTCGAGCGGGCGCGGGAGTCGATCGTCGGTACCGGCGAGGTGCTCGACGAGGCTGTCTTCGGGCGCTTCAGCGATCGGCTCTCGTACGTGCAGGGCGATTTCGGGGACGCCGCGACCTATGCTCGCGTCGCCGAGGCGGTCGGCAAGGCGAGGACGCCTGTGTTCTACCTCGAGATCCCGCCGTTCCTGTTCGGCCGGGTCGTCGAGGGGCTTGCCGGGGCGGGGCTGACGAAGAACGCGAGGGTCGTGGTCGAGAAGCCGTTCGGGCACGATCTCGAGTCGGCGCGGGCGCTTGCCGAGGAGCTGCACCAGTACGTCGACGAGTCGCAGCTGTACCGGATCGATCACTACCTCGGGAAGATGGGGACGGAGGAGATCCTCTATCTCCGGTTTGCGAACTCGCTGCTCGAGCCGGTCTGGAACCGCAACTATGTCGAGTCGGTGCAGATCACGATGGCGGAGGACTTCGGGGTCGAGGACCGCGGGCACTTCTACGATCCGGTCGGTGCGCTCCGCGACGTCGTCGTGAACCATCTGATGCAGGTGGTGGGTGCGGCGGCGATGGAGCCGCCCGGGGGTGTCGACCCGAAGACGCTCAAGGACTCGCTCGTCTCGGCCTTCCGCTCGATCCAGACCGCCGACCCGGCGAGCTACGTGCGCGGGCAGTACGACGGCTACCTCGAGATCGACGGTGTCAAGCCGGGCTCGACGACCGAGACCTACGCCGCGCTTCGCCTCGAGATCGAGAACTGGCGCTGGGCGGGCGTCCCGTTCTTCATCCGTACCGGCAAGCGGCTCCCGGTCACCCAGACCGAGCTCCGGCTCGTCTTCAAGCACCCGCCGCGCCTACCGGTCTTTCCGCCGTCGCGGATGCCCGAGCCGAACCAGCTCGTCATCAAGCTCGACCCGACGACCGGGTTCAGGCTGGTCGTCGACGCGCACCGGGCCGACATCAACGGGACGGGCCGCGTCGAGCTCGACCTCGAGTTCGCGGCCGAGGGAGGCGAGGGCCCCACGCCCTACGAGGTGCTGCTGCACGCCGCGCTCGAGGGCAACCAGCATGCGCTTCACCCGCCAGGACGCGGTCGAGGAGGCCTGGCGCGTCTTCCAGCCGCTGCTCGACTCGCCCCCACCCGTACATCGCTACGCGCCCGGGTCGTGGGGGCCCGAGCAGGCGTCGGACCTCGTGCGCGGGCACGGGACGTGGCACGAGCCCTGGGTGGCCTGACGAGATGGCCGACCACTACGACGTGATCATCATCGGGACCGGCGCGGGCGGCGGCACGCTCGCCCGCGCGCTGGCCGACACCGGCAAGTCGATCCTGCTGCTCGAGCGCGGCGGCTGGCTTCCGCGCGAGCCGGCGAACTGGCTTGCCGAGGACGTCTTCGTCGACAACCGCTACGTGTCGGCGGACACCTGGTACGACGACGCCGGGAAGCCCTTCCAGCCGCAGGTGCACTACTTCGTCGGCGGTGCGACGAAGCTCTACGGCGCGGCGCTGTACCGGCTGCGCGCGGAGGACTTCGGCGAGCTCCACCACCACGACGGGGTGTCGCCGGCCTGGCCGATCTCCTACGACGTGCTCGAGCCGTACTACACCCGCGCCGAGCGGCTCTACGAGGTGCACGGGGCCCGCGGCGAGGATCCGACAGAGCCGCGGGCGAGTGCTCCGTACCCGTTTCCGGCCGTCTCGCACGAGCCGCGGATCCAGCAGCTCGCCGACGATCTCGCCGCCGCTGGCTATCACCCGTTCCACGCGCCGTGCGGCATCCGGCTGCTCGAGACGAACATGCCCTACAGCGTCTGCGTCCGCTGCCAGAACTGCGACGGCTTCCCCTGCGCGGTGCACGGGAAGTCGGATGCCGAGGTGCTCGCTGTCCGCCCGGCGCTCGAGCACGCGAACGTGACGCTGCTCGTGAACACCCGCGCCGTGCGCCTCGAGACGAACGAGGCCGGCACCGCGGTCACCTCCGTGGTGGTCGAGCGGGACGGCGAGACCGAGCACATCTCGGGCGATCTCGTGGTCGTGTCGTGCGGCGCGGCGAACTCGGCGGCGCTGCTTCTGGCCTCGGCGAGCGACACGCACCCGAACGGCCTCGCCAACGGCTCGGATCAGGTCGGGCGCAACTACGTCTTCCATGCGAGCCAGGCCGTCCTCGCGCTCTCCCGCGAGGAGAACCCGACGGTCTTCCAGAAGACGCTCGGCCTCAACGACTTCTACTTCTCGGGCGGCGACGACTTCGAGCTCCCGCTCGGCAACATCCAGATGGTCGGGAAGTCGCAGGCGCCGATGTTCCGGGGCGAGAAGCCCCACGAGACGCTGCTCGCGCCGCAGTGGTCGCTCGAGAAGATCGCCCGCCACGCGGTCGACTTCTGGCTCTCGACCGAGGATCTGCCGAGGCCGGAGAACCGCGTCACGCTGACCGGCGACGGCCACGTGCGCCTCGCCTACAGGCCCTCGAACGACGAGCCGAAGCGGCGGCTGCTCGCGAAGCTCGAGTCGATGCTCGAGCATCTCGGCATGGAGGGAAGCCACCTGCTGCCGCGGCACGCCTACATGAAGAACGAGATCCCGGTCGCCGGCTGCGCGCACCAGGCGGGGACCTGCCGCTTCGGCACCGACCCGGCAAGCTCGGTGCTCGACGTCGACTGCAAGGCGCACGAGCTCGACAACCTCTACGTCGTCGACACGAGCTTCTTCCCGAGCATCGGCGCCGTGAACCCCGCGCTGACCGCGATGGCGAACGCACTCCGCGTCGGCGATCACCTGCGGGAGCGGCTCGGGGTCGGGGGGGCCGCTGAGGAGTGAGCCGGCCTCTGCGGCCTGACCACCTGCCCGGAGCATCCCGAGCGGGCGAGGGCGTGCAGCACCACCCGGCACACGGTCGTCCAGGCCGCGCCGCGGGCGGCCCCTCGGCGAGCTAGCGGCGATGGCGGCCCTCGACCCTCGCCTCCTGCGCCGCGCGCGGGAGGTCCGCGTCGTGCTGGCTGCCGACGCCCTGCTCGGGGTCGTCGCCGCGCTGCTGATCCTGGCCCAGGCGGTCCTGCTCGCCCGCGTGGCCGCACGGTCGTTTGACGGTGCCTCTCTCGCGGCTGTCGCCCTCCCACTCGCCCTGATGGCCGTCGTCGTCTGCGCGCGGGCCGGCGCGGCCTGGGGGTTCGAGGTGGTCGGCCGGCGGGCTGCGACACGGGTGCTCTCGCGGCTTCGGCTCGATCTCGTCGAGCGCAGGCTCGGCGACCGGCCTGCTGCGCTGGACAATGCCGAGAGCACGGAGGTCGCCACGATCGCCGTCGCCGGCGTGGACGCGCTCGCGACCACCTTCGCCCGTTACCTGCCGCAAACCGTGCTCGCGGTGGTCGTGCCCGTCGCCGTGCTGGTGCTCGTGGCCGTCATCGACCCGACCTCGGCCGGGATCATGCTCCTGACGCTGCCGCTCGTGCCGGTCTTCATGTGGCTGATCGGGCGCTACACGGAGAGCCGCACACGCGAGCGCTGGCAGGCGCTCTCGCTGCTTTCCACCCACTTCCTCGACGTGGTGCGAGGGCTGCCGACGCTCCGTGCGTTCAACCGGGGGCGGGCGCAGAGCGAGCAGGTCGCGGCCGTGAGCGACCGTTACCGGAGAGCGACGATGGGAACGCTCCGGGTCGCGTTCCTCTCGGGCACGGTGCTCGAGCTCGCCGCGACGATCGGGGTCGCGCTCGTGGCCGTCACCGTCGGGGTGCGTCTCGTGGACGGAGGCATCGGCTTCGAGGCGGGCCTGACCGTGCTCGTGCTCGCACCGGAGCTGTACGCGCCGCTTCGTAACGTCGCGGCGCAGTTCCACGCGAGCGCCGACGGAGCCGCCGTGGCCGGACGGCTGCTCGACCTGATCGAGGCTCCCGCGCCCGTTCCGGCCGGGCAGGAGGCCGCTCCCGACCTGCGCACCGTGGCCGTGCGGCTGGAGGGTGTCTCGTTCGCCTACCCGGACCGGCCCGCGGTGGTGCTCGACGCCGTCGATCTCGAGCTGGCGCCCGGCGAGACGGTTGCGCTCGTCGGGCCGAGCGGCGCCGGCAAGAGCACGATCGCCTCGCTCCTCCTGCGCTTCGCGGAGCCGACGGGCGGACGGGTGGCCGCGGGCGTCGTCGACGCCTCACAGTGCCTGCTGCCCGAGTGGCGCCGCCAGATCGCCTGGGTGCCGCAGCGCCCGACGATGCTGCGGGGGACGGTCGCCGACAACATTCGCCTCGGCGACGAGGCCGCCGGCGACGAACGTGTGCGCGAGGCCGCGGCACTCGCCGGCGCCGACAGCTTCATCCGCGCCCTGCCCGACGGCTACTCGACGGTCGTCGGCGACGGCGGCCG
This sequence comes from uncultured Actinomycetota bacterium, assembly GCA_963743675.1. Classification (GTDB taxonomy): domain Bacteria; phylum Actinomycetota; class Thermoleophilia; order Gaiellales; family Gaiellaceae; genus PALSA-600. The sequence continues at coordinate 58,929 of CAVURE010000015.1, read as the reverse complement.
CCCGCTCTCGGCGGGCGAGAGCCAGCGGATCGCGCTGGCGCGCGCGTTCCTGCGGGACGCCGCCCTCGTGATCCTCGACGAGCCGACCGCGAACCTCGATCCGGCGAGCGCCGAGCTCGTCGCGACCGCGATCGACCGCCTGCGGGCAGGGCGCACCGTGCTCTTGATCGCGCACCGCCCGGAGCTGGCGGCCCGCGCCGACCGGGTCGTCCGGCTCGAGGCGGGGCGGCTCGCCGGCCGGCTGGCCGAGGCGGTCGCCTGATGGGCACGCTTCGCCGCCTGTTCGCGCTCTCGGGCGCCGGCGCGCCGCGGGTCGCGCTCTCCGTCCTCCTCGGCACGCTCACGATCGCCTTCGGGGCCGGCCTGATGGCGACCGCCGGCTATCTGGTCTCCCGCGCCGCCGAGAGGCCGGCGATCCTCTCGCTGACCACGGCGATCGTCGCCGTGCGCTTCTTCGGCCTCGCCCGGCCGCTGGCGCGCTACGCCGACCGGCTCTGGTCGCACGACCTCGCCCTCCGGGCCCTCGGCCGGATCCGCACCACCTTCTACTCCCGGATCGAGCCGCTCGCGCCCGCCGAGCTCGAGAGCTTTCGCCGTGGCGACCTGCTGACGCGGATGGTCGGCGACGTCGACGTGCTCCAGGGCCTGTACCTGCGCGCAGTCGCGCCGGCGCTCGTCGCGGTCGCCGCCGGCGCGGTCTGCGTCGGGGCAACAGCCGCCTTCCTGCCCGCCGCCGCGGCCGTGCTGGCCGCAGGGCTCGCTCTCGGCGGCCTCGCGGCGCCGGTGGTCGCCGGCCGGCTCGGACGCGCCGCCGGCCGGCGGCAGGCCTCCGCGCGCGGTGAGCTCACCGCCGAGATCGTCGAGCTCCTCCGCGCCGCCCCCGAGCTCGTCCTGTACGGCGCCGAGAAGCGGACCCTCGACCGCGTCCGGTCGGCCGACGGCGAGCTGGCCGGCCTCGGCCGCCGCGACGCCCTGGTCGGCGGCCTGGCCGACGGCCTCGCGATCCTCGTCGCCGGCCTCACGGTGGTCGGGGTCCTGGCCGTGGCCGTCCGTGCCCATGAGGCGGGGACGCTCGACCGCGTGCTCGTCGCGATGCTGGCGCTGCTCGCCGTCGCCTCGTTCGAGGCCGTCGCCGGCCTGCCCTCGGCCGCGCGGGAGCTCTCCGCAGTGGTCGGCGCCGGGCGGCGCGTGCTCGAGCTGATCGACCGCGAGCCGGCGGTCCGCGACCCGGCCGCCCCGCTTGCCCCACCGGCGGTGCCGCTGGTTGCGCTCGAGGGTGTCACCGCTCGCTACGGGCGCAACGAGCTGCCCGCCGTGCGGCAGCTCGATCTCAGGCTCGACCCGGGGCGGCGGGTCGCGCTCGTCGGGCCGAGCGGAGCCGGCAAGACGACCATCACCAACCTGCTCCTGCGCTTCCTCGATCCCGACGAGGGCCGGGTCACCATCGCCGGCCGCGACCTACGCGACTACCGGCAGGAGGACGTACGCCGCACGTTCGCGCTGGCCGGCCAGGACGCGCACGTCTTCGACTCGACGATCCGGGCCAACCTGACGCTCGCACAGCCCGGAGCGACCGACGGCGAGCTCGAGGCGGTGCTGCGCCGGGTTCAGCTCGAGCGCTGGCTCGACTCGCTGCCCGACGGGCTGGACACGCTCGTCGGCGAGGACGGGCGGAGGCTCTCGGTCGGCCAGCGCCAGCGTTTGACGATCGCGCGCGCACTGCTCTCGGAGGCTCCCGTCCTCGTGCTCGACGAGCCGACGGCACACCTCGACCCCGACACGGCGCACGGGCTCATCGGCGACGTGCTCGACGCAGCCGATGGCCGCACCGTTCTCCTCATCACCCACCGGCCCGAGGGGCTCGACCGGATGGACGAGATCGTCACGCTCGCCCCCGAGTCGTGACTCGACTCGGCGCCGGCATCACATGTCTGCGATCCGCCCGAGGAGCGGTACGGCGCGGGCGAGGATCTCCTGCTCGCTCCGGCTCAGCCCCTGGGCGATCGCCATGGCCAGGAACCCCTCGCGGCGCGTCCGCTCGCGCTCGAGCGTCTCGCGGCCCGCATCGGTCAGCTCGATCAGGGTCTGACGCCTGTCGGCCGGATCGGGCCGCCGGGTGACGAGCCCCTCGCCCGCAAGCTCGGCGATCGTCTGCGCCATCGACTGGGGCCTGACGCGCTCCGCGACGGCCAGCTCGCTCGCAGTCTGCGCCCCTCCCCGCTCGAGGCGTCCAAGCACTGCGGCGTGCGAGATCGAGAAGGTGTGCTCGACCCGGAGGCGGCGAACGAGGCGGCCGATGACGAGCCGGAGCTCGCTCGCGGTGCGAGCGGCGTCGGAGTCCGCTGTCACGTTGGTATCGTACCCGGATATGCAGGTAACCTGTTCAGGTTCCCTGTTCGCACAGTTCCCTGCCAGCACAGGTTCGCTGTTAGTGCAGGTTCCCAGTTAGCCGAGAGGAGCGGTCGCACCATTGGCCTACAAGTGGGTAGCGCTTTCGAACACGACCCTCGCCATGCTGCTCGCGACGATCGACGCCTCGATCATGATCATCGCGATGCCGGACGTCTTTCGCGGCATCCATCTCGACCCTCTCCGTAGCGGCAACAGCTTCTACCTGCTCTGGATGATCGTCGGGTACCTGGTCGTGACGAGCGTCCTCGTCGTCAGCTTCGGCCGGCTCGGCGACATCTACGGCCGCGTGCGGATGTACACGATGGGGTTCGCGGTCTACACCGTCGCCTCGCTGATCCTCACCGTCGACTGGCTGACCGGCCGGGACGGCGCGACCTACCTGATCGTCTTCAGGCTCGTGCAGGGAGTCGGCGCGGCGTTCCTGCTCGCGAACGGGCCGGCGATCCTCACCGATGCCTTCCCCTCGAACCAGCGCGGCCTCGCGCTCGGGATCACGAACGTCGTCGGGATCTCCGGCATGTTCATCGGGCTCGTGCTCGGCGGCCTGCTCGCGCCGATCGACTGGCGGTTGATCTTCCTGGTCTCGGTGCCGTTCGGCGTCATCGGGACGATCTGGTCGTACGTCAGCCTCCAGGAACGCGGCATCAGGCACCGCGCCCCGATCGACTGGGCCGGCAACGTGACCTTCGCCGGAGGCCTCGTGCTGATCATGATCGGCATCACCTACGGCATCCGCCCGTACGGCGGTGCGCCGACCGGCTGGGGAAACCCGTTCGTGATCGCCTCGCTCGCCTGCGGGATCGCCTCGATGACCGCCTTCGCGATCGTCGAGCGGCGCGCCCCCGATCCGATGTTCCGCCTGAGCCTCTTCCGGATCAAGCCGTTCACCTTCGGGATCTCGGCCAGCTTCCTGTCGGCGATCGCGCGCGGCGGCCTGATGTTCATGCTGATCATCTGGCTGCAGGGCATCTGGCTGCCCCGCCACGGCTATGACTTCGCCTCGACGCCGCTGTGGGCGGGGATCAGCATGCTGCCGTTGACGGTCGGCTTCCTGCTCGCCGGGCCCGCGGCGGGCATCCTGACCGACCGGTACGGAGCGCGGCTGTTCGCGACGGGCGGGATGCTCGGCTCCGCCCTCGGCTTCGTCCTGCTCGATCTACTGCCGATCGACTTCTCCTACTGGGCCTTCGCCTCCATCCTCCTGCTGATGGGGCTCTCGATGGGCGCGTTCGCCGCACCGAACCGGACCGGCGTGATGAACAGCCTCCCCGCGCAGCACCGCGGCGCAGGCGGCGGCATGAACCAGACGTTCCAGAACTCGGCTCAGGTGCTCTCGATCGGGATCTTCTTCACGCTGATGGTCATCGGCCTGTCGGGCACGCTTCCCGGCACGCTCGCCGCCGGGCTCCAGGCCCACGGCGTCCCGCACGCCGCGGCGGAGCACGTCAGCCACCTGCCGCCGATCTCCGTCCTGTTCGCGGCCTTCCTCGGCTACAACCCGATCCAGTCGCTCGTCGGGCCGCACGTGCTCGCGCACCTCTCGCCGGCAAACAGCGCGGCAGTGACCGGGCACAGCTTCTTTCCCGCGCTGATCAGCGGCCCGTTCCAGCGCGGCCTGCACGAGGCGTTCCTGTTCGCGATCGTCGCGTGCCTCGCCGCAGCCGCCGCGTCCTGGTCGCGGGGCGCGCGCTACGTCCGCGACGAGGGGCTCGACCCCGTTCCCGACGCGCCCGCCCGCCTCGGTGGGCCCGCCGAGACCCCGGCTCCACGACCCGCCCGGGCGTCCGAGGGCGCGGCCGCCTTGAGCCCCGAAAATCCCTGAGCCGCGCGCGGCGTCGTCGACGAGCCCGGCAAGGCGGGCAACCTCCGGCCCGCGGGAAGAGCGCCCGCAGGCGCGAATCCGGCCCGCCGGTTCGCGCGTAGTGGAATCCGACCTCGACGGAAAGGAATCGGACATGCGCCAAATCAGGATCGCCTCCATCGCCGCGACGGTGGCCTTCGTGCTGCTCGCCGCCGGCGCTGCGAGCGCCGCCTCGCCGCTCGGCAACAACCTCGGCCCGGTGAAGAACGGGACGATGCACACCTACCTCGCCTACTATGACGGGCACAAGGACGGCTACGTCATCACGGACGTCTCGAACAAGAGCCAGGCCTCGGCCCTGCACATCAACTACTCCCCGCCGCTCGTGACGGTGAAGGGCGCGCCCTTCCAGTACTTCGTTGAGGGCAAAGCCGCGCCGGGCCAGCTCTCGGTGTTCGGCTCCGAGCCGGGCGAGAGCAACTACAACCCGCTCTGGCAGGAGCTGATGGTCACGTGGAAGCCGGGCGTCAAGCCTGTGCTCCTCGTCAAGGACGACCAGATCGACGCCCTCGCGAAGAAGGGCCAGCTGACGGTCAAGAACGTGCACGTCATCCTCAACGCGCCGATCACGAGCGTCGGGACATAAGGGAGACCGCGGCGAATCCGGTCCGTGCTCGGCGGCGTAGGTCCCGACGAGATGGAGCTCGCTATCGACCAGGCGCGGGCACAGCCGGCGCAGCTACCTCGCTCCCGCGGCCCGTCGGCCCTCCCGGGGATGAGCGACGGTGAGCTCCTCGTCGCGATCGCGGCCGGCGACCGTGACGCGTTCGAGGAGCTCCACACCCGCTATGCGCGGGCGATGCTGGGGCTCGCGGTGAGCCGGCTGCACGACCACGGGCGCGCCGAGGACGCCGTGCAGGAGGCGTTCGCGTCGATCTGGCGGGCGGCCGCGAGCTACAAGCCGGACCTGGGGCCCGGCGCGCCCTGGGTCTATGCCGTCGCGCGCAACGCGATCACGAGCCGCTGGCGGAGACGCCCCGAGCCGGCCGCGGAGCCGTTCGACCAGGCGTCGCTCGACCCGGGCCCGGGGGAGCGCGCAGAGCAGTCGTGGCGCTCGTTCTCCGTCCATCGCGCGCTCGAGACGCTTCCGGACCACCAGCGCCGGCTGATCGAGCTCGCCTACTGGGGCGACCTGTCGCAGAGCGAGATCGCCGATCGCCTCGAGCTGCCGCTCGGCACCGTGAAGACGCGAACGCGCGCGGCCCTCAAGCGGCTGGCCGAGGCGCTCAAAGAGGACATGCGATGACTCCCGATTTCGACGAGCTGATCAACGAGGGGGACTCGCCGGAGGAGATCGCCGAGCTGCGCCAGGTGCACGACCTGCTGGTCTCGGCCAGCCCGCCTCCCACGCTCACCGCGCCACCTCGCCGCGCGCCGCGCGTGCGGCGAACGTTTCGAGGACGCCCGTCCGGGCGAGGCTGGACGGTCGCGGCGCTCGGCTTCGCGGCCGCGGCGTCGGCGGTGATCGGGATCGCGATCGGCTCCACGCTCGGGCCCACCGGCTTCCGGAGCGGCTTCACCCGCCCGATGCACGGCGTCGGCGAGGCCGTGGGAGCAAGCGCGCTGATCCGGGTCGGCAAGGAGGACACGAACGGAAACCGGCCCCTCCAGGTGACCGTGCACAGGCTGCCGGCGCTCGCCGAGGGACGGTGGTACGAGCTCTACCTGACCCGGAAGGGGAAGGCGGTCGTGCCGTGCGGCATCTTCCAGACCGGCGGCTCCGGCTCCGCCCGCGTCACCATGAACGCGCCGGCAGATCTCGCCGAGTACGACGGGTGGGTCGTGACGGCACGCGCCCCCGGGCACCAGGCTCGGGTTCTGCTCACCACCTAGCGCCGCCGAAGACGGCCGGGCAGGCAGGCTCGCTGCTCGCCGAGCGCCGGTCACCACCGCCACAATGGCGAGCCGCACGGCGATGGACTAGGGTTGGCGACGGGTCGCGACAGGCCCGGCCGTGGGAGTTGGGCGAGGGCGAGAGGAGAGGTGCATGGCTCCCAAGCGTGAGCAGCGAATCGCAGAGTTCGTCGAGCCTTTTCGAGTCGAGCCCGGCGCCAAGGTGACGCTCGAGAAGGACTTCGACCCGACCTTCAAGAAGGGCGTCGCCTCGAAGCAGGACGGCCGGGAGCTGCTCGCGAACGGCATCGAGCTGCTCGCGGAGTACCAGTCCCGGCTGTACGCGCAGGGGACAGACGGGGTGCTCGTGGTGCTCCAGGCGCTCGACGCCGCGGGCAAGGACGGAACGATCCGACACGTGATGAGCGGCGTCAACCCGCAGGGCGTCGCGGTGCACAGCTTCAGGGTCCCCTCCGCCAAGGAGCTCGATCACGACTACCTGTGGCGGTACGCGGAGAAGCTCCCCGGCCGCGGCCAGATCGGCATCTTCAACCGCTCCCACTACGAGGAGGTGCTCGTCGTCCGCGTGCACGAGGAGCTACTCGCGCGCCAGAAGCTGCCGAAGGCCTCGCGCGGCCGCGGGATCTGGAAACGGCGCTACCGCGAGATCAACGACTGGGAGCGCTACCTGACCGACAACGGGATCAAGGTCGTGAAGCTGTTCCTGAACCTGTCGAGGGAGGAGCAGCGCATCCGCTTCCTCCGCCGCATCGACCTCCCCGACCACAACTGGAAGTTCTCGTCGGCCGACGTGCGCGAGCGTGAGTACTGGCCCGACTACCAGAAGGCCTTCTCGGAGATGCTCTCCCACACGAGCACCGAGTGGGCTCCCTGGCACGTGATCCCGGCCGACCGCAAGTGGTATGCGCGCATCGCCGCCGGCGCAGTGATCGTGAAGGCGCTCCTCGACATCGACCCCCGGTACCCCACGGTGAGCGCGGAGACGCGCAAGGGCCTGCAGGAGATCAAGAAGACGCTCGAGGCGCAGGCGCCCGACGGCGCCGCGGCCGATCCGTTCCAGGCGGAGCTCGACGGGGAGCACTCCGCGGAGCCGGCGCCCGGGGACGGCGCGCCGGTCCCCGCGACGGCGGACGACCGCGGGGAGTGATGGCGACCCCGACCCAGGCGCCCGAGCGCCCCCAGACAGCGGAGACGCGCTGGTACGCGCTCGATCCTCCGAGCGTCGCGACCGCGCTCAAGGTCGACGTCGAGGCCGGGCTCACGGCCGCCGAGGCAGCGGCGCGGCTCGAGCGCAACGGCCCGAACGCGCTCCCGGCCGAGGTGCCGCCCTCGACGCTGCAGCGGTTCCTTGCCCAGTACTCGAGCTACATGCAGCTGATCCTGGTCGGGGCGTCGATCGTCTCGCTGGCGATCAAGGAGTGGAGCACGGCGATCGTGCTGGCCGTGATCACGGTCGTCAACGCGGTCGGCGGCCTGCGCCAGGAGGGCAAGGCCGAGAGCGCGATGAACGCGCTCAAGTCGATGATGGAGGCGACGGCCCGGGTGCGGCGCGACGGCGCGGAGGCCGAGATCCCGGCCGAGCAGCTCGTCGTCGGCGACGTCGTGCTGATCTCGGCCGGAGACGAGGTGCCGGCCGACGGCAGGATCGTGTCCGCGAGCTCGCTCCAGATCGACGAGTCGGCGCTCACCGGGGAGAGCGTCCCGGCGGGGAAGGACGCGACCACGCTCGGCAACGACGATCTCGGCGCCGGCGACCAGTCGAACATGGCCTTCATGCACACCCCGGTCACGCACGGAAGCGGCGTGATGGTCGTGACCGGGACCGGGAGCGGCACCGAGGTCGGGAAGATCGCCCACATGCTCTCGGCGACCGCCAAGGAGGAGACGCCGCTCACGAAGCAGATGAACACGCTGACGCTGTGGATCGTCGGCGCGGCCGGGCTGACGATGGTGATCATGTTCGCGCTCGGCCTCCACCGGGGGCAGTCGTGGACGGTGCTCTTCAACACGGCGGTCGCGCTTGCGATCGCAGCGATCCCGCTCGCGCTGCCGATGGTCGTCCAGGTCGTCCTCTCGCTCGGCAGCGTCGAGCTCGCGAAGCAGAAGGCGATCGTGAAGGACCTGCCGTCGGTCGAGACGCTCGGATTCACGTCCGCGATCAACTCGGACAAGACCGGCACGCTGACGATGAACCAGATGACCGCGGTCGAGGTGCTCGACCCGACCGACCGCTACACGATCACCGGAACCGGCTACAGCCTCGAGGGAACGATCAGCCGGCCGGCCGGCACGACGAACACGATCGACGGCGCGATCCTCCCCTACGTGATCGCGAGCGACGCGAGGCTTGTCGACGGCAAGGTCGTCGGCGACCCGACCGAGGGCGCGCTGCTCGTGCTCGCCCACAAGGCCGGCGTCGGCATCGAGGCGACGCGCGAGCAGCTCCCGCGCCTGGCCACGCTCCCGTTCGACCCGACCTACAAGCTGATGGCGACCTTCAACACGGCGAAAGACGAGTCGGGCCGGGAGATCGTGCGCTGCTTCGTCAAGGGAGCGGCGCCCGCCGTGATGGGCCGGGTGACGAGCGCGCTCGCGAACGGTGCGAGCATTCCCTGGGACGACGACCTGAGGCAGCGGGCCGAGACCAACATGGAACGGATGGGCTCCGCCGGCCTGCGCGTCATGGCAGGCGCCTTCCGCGACCTCGACACCGCGAGCTTCGACGCCGGCGGCGACCTGCTGGCCTATGTCGAGGAGCTCGAGCTGACGAGCCTCGTGGCGATGGTCGACCCGCCGCGCGAGGAGTCGAAGGCCGCCGTCGCCGACGCGCAGGCGGCCCACATCCGCGTCCGGATGGTCACGGGCGATGACGTCGTCACCGGCGCCGCGATCGCCGAGCAGCTCGGCATCCCCGGCGATGCGATCCTCGGCGCCGACTTCGCGGCGCTCCCCGAGCAGGAGCGGCTCGACCGCATCGACTCGATCGGCGTCGTCGGCCGCGTCGCGCCGGAGCACAAGGTGCTGCTCGCGGAGACGCTCAAGAAGAAGGGCCATGTCGTTGCGATGACCGGCGACGGCGTCAACGACGCCCCGGCGATCAAGGCGGCCGACATCGGCATCGCCATGGGCAGCGGCACCGAGGTCGCGAAGAACGCCGGGCGGATGATCCTCTCCGACGACAACTTCGCGACGATCGTCTACGCCGTCGAGCAGGGCCGCAAGCTCTACTCGAACCTCGACAAGTACATCCGCTTCGTGCTGCTCGAGCTGATCGCGTTCGTCCTCACCTTCCTCGGCGCGACCCTGCTCAACATCGCCGCCGGCCAACCCTTCACGCCGCCGCAGATCCTCTGGATCAACTTCCTCGTCAACGCTCCATTCGGCATCGCGCTCGGCTTCGACAGGGAGACGCCCGGACTGATGAGGCGGCGGCCGCGGCCCCGCGGCGAGTCGATCCTGACGACCGGCGTCAAGCTCACCTGCGGCCTGGGAGGCCTCTTCGTCGCCGCCGCCAACCTCGTGCTGATCGAGATCGGCAAGCACCACTACGGCAGCATCGCGATCGGCCAGTCGATCGGCCTCGTCGCCTTCTCGCTGATGCTCGTCGTCGCGGCCTTCGAGTGCCGCAGCGAGACCGGATCGGTGTTCACGCTCGACACCTTCAACAGCTCGCGGATGAACATGATCGCGGCCGCCGAGATCGTCGGCGCCTTCCTGATCACCGAGGCCGACTTCCTCGAGCGCCTGCTCGGCACGGTTCAGCTGAACGCGCAGCAGTGGGGGCTTGCGCTCCTGTCCGCGCTGCTCCTGTTCGCCTGCTGGGAGATCGCCAAGTGGGTCGCGCGCCGCTCGAGCGCGGCCACGCCCGAGGAGGCTCCGCCCGAGCCGGCCCCGGCAGCTCCGGCCACCGGCTGAGCTGTTCCGCCGCAAGGCTTGACACCTAGCATTGCTAGGCATACCATCCCGAGGTATGAGAGCAGAATCGCTGAAGGGTCACCTGGACGGGATGATCCTCGCCGTCCTCGAGGAGGCGCCCGCTCACGGCTACGCGGTCATCGAGACGCTGAAGCAGCGCAGCGGGGGCACCTTCGACCTCCCGGAAGGGACGGTCTACCCGGCATTGCACCGGCTCGAGGCCGAGGGGCTTCTCGCGAGCGGGTGGGTCGACGCGAGTGGCCGCCGCCGGCGGGTCTACCGGCTCACCCGGCGCGGCCACGCCGCGCTCGGTGAGCGCCGGGCGGAGTGGCAGGTCTTCTCGTCGGCGGTCGAGGGCGTGCTCGCATGAGCTGGCTCGACGACCTCCGCCGCGAGCTCGCAGCGGCCCGAGTGCCGGCGCGCCGGCGTCGCCGGATCTGCGCCGAGCTCGACGACCATCTCCGGTGCGACCCGACCGCCGCCGACCGGCTCGGCGATCCGGCAGAGCTCGCCGAACGCTTCGCCGACGAGGTCGGCACCGCCCTGTCGCTGCGCGCCGCCTTTGCCATCTTCCTGGCGCTGGCCCCGTTCGGCCTCCTGTTCGGCGCGCTCGCCGTGTTGCTCGGGCCGGCTCATTTCACGAGCGGCGACGAGAACCTGATCGGCCCCGCCGTCATCCTCGGCACCCAGCTCGCGTTCGTCGGGGGAACGCTCGCACTGCTGCGGGCCTGGCGCTTGCGCCGCAGCTCGATCGTGCCGGCCGCGCAGGCCGCGATCCTGCGACGGCGCACGTTCCTCGGGCTCGGCGGCGGGGCGCTCACGCTCGCCGGAATCGCGGTCGGCGCACCGCAGCTCCCCTCCCACGTCGCCTCGTGGTACGCGCCGCTCGCCTATGCAACCCTCGGCGTCGGCGCCGTGACGCTCGCTGCGGCCGGCGTCGCGCTCGCCCGCGCCGAGCGCCTGCAACCGGTCGGGGCGGGCGCCGCCTCGGGAAGCCTCGTCTCCGACCTCGGTCAGCTCGTGCCGCCCCGCCTGCGCGGGAGCGACTGGCGGGCGGCCGTTGGCATCGCGGGCCTCGTCGCGCTCTGCATCGCCGCTGCCGGCGTGGCGCAGGGCGACCCGTTCGACGGTCTCGCGAGAGCGCTGCTCGATGGGCTGGCGTGCCTCGCCGGATTCGCCGTGCTCGGCCGGTGGCTCGGCCTGCGCTCCTGACTCGCGGGCCTCATCGATCCGGGCCGAATGCCGCGGCGACGGCCGGGCGACGGCGCTCCCGTCGCTCCCAGAGCGTCACGTTGACGACCGCGGTGAAGACGACCAGCCGCCCGAGAGCGTAGAGCCCGATCAGGAGCGCCGAGGCGATACCGAGCGCACCGTAGGTTCCCTGCTTCCCGAGCGCGTAGGGCCCGATGAGGTAGGCGGCGAGCACGTTGATCGCCTCGACGCCCAGGCCGAAGAGCAGCGCGCCGGGGACGAGGTCCCTCCAGGTGGCGGAGCGGTGCGGGAGGCGATCCGAGATCAGGAGCCAGAGCACCGCGTACGGCACCGACACGGCGAGCGTGCCGAGCACCCCGAAGGCGCCGTTCTCCTTTCTCGCGTAGGCCGCGACGCCGCTGAACAGGTAGATGAGCAGGAGCAGGCCGAGGAGCCTGAGCGATGCGGCGAGCTTAGGCTTCGGCGCGGCGGCCCGGACGTCCGCCCAGACGAGCCGGTGCGAGCCGATCAGGACGCGCAGAACGCTCCGCGTCGCGAGGATCAGCACCGGGATACCGACGAGCAGCGCGTACCACCACGTCTTGTCCGCCGAGGCCTGCGCGACCGAGTGCGAGACGAGGCCGGCCAGGCCCAGCGAGCCCGCAGCGCTCCGAGGCGACTCGGACTCGGCTCTCGAGGCCAGCCCGAGCCCGGCCACCGCGACGAGCGCGAGCGGCAGCATCCAGATGAAGAGCCGGAAGGCGAGCGCGCCGGCGATGATTCCGCCGCCGGCCTCGAAGTCCCGATCGACCATCTCGTAGACGGCGTCGACCGAGCCGTGCCGCTTCCGCTCCGCCTCGGCGCGCTCGGCAACGAGCCGGGCACGCGCCTGGACGGCGGCGGCGCGCGCCATCGCACGCTCCCGTCTCGTGCGTGGGCCGTCGCCCGTCTCGAGCTCGCTCTGCTCTACTTCTGGCGCCACGGCTCTCCGGATGTCGACTCCAGGGCTCGAGACGCTCCGTGCGAGCCCTGCCCCGTCCGGACAGATCGTAACGGAGCAGTGTTGGACCGGCTCGGGCACGGAGGGGGTTCCCTCCGAGGCCGACGCACTTGGCGCCGACCCCGGAGAGAAAGCGTGCCCAGGCCGACACGGGGGAGAACGGAACCCGGGCCCGTTGCACTTCAGACGGTCCCGGCCTGCCTTTTGTTTGCGCCCGGGACCATGGCGGGCCCGCTCGCCGAACGCTCGTGCACGAGCGGAACCGCCGGCCGGGCCCTCGCCGACCGCAGCGGCCGACCGCGTGACCCGAGAGCTCAAACCCTCGCCGGCACCGCCGAGATCCTGCCGCGCGCGTGGCGGCAGCCGCTCGACCGGCCCAAGCGGCCCCAGGTCACGCTGCCGGCTGCTCAGGCGTGGGCACGGCAGGGCGCACAGACACCCTCGCTACGGCCGAACGGATCGTCGGTGCCGATCGGCTCGCGGCAACTCCGGCACCAGCGGCCCGACTCGACGCCGGCCATGGCTCGAAAAAACCTCCAGAACGTCATCGTGCTTCTCCTCTCATCTGTCGCTACGCTTCGTAGCGTGTCGCAACCCGACCGTAGCACACCGGGCGCACCAGGGCTACGCTACGTTTCGTCTTGCTAACAGAGGCCGAACAACAGCAGCGTGCGGGGTCGGCGCGGACCGAGAAGGCGATCCTGGCTGCGACCCGCGAGCTCCTCGCCGAGACCGGCGTTCGCCGGCTCACCGTCGAGGGGGTGGCGGCCCGCTCCGGCGTCGCGAAGACCACGATCTACCGGCGGTGGCGCTCCAAGGACGAGCTCGCCCTGGCGGTGCTCCTCGACATGGTCGAGCAGATCGTCGAGGTTCCCGACCTCGGCGACATCCGCGCCGAGCTGATCGCCTTCGTCGACGGCGCGGTCACGATCCTGGGCACGACCCTGATGGGCAGGGTGATGCAAGGTCTCGTCTCCGACCTTGCAACCGACGAGCAGCTCGGACAGTCGTTCCGCGAGCGGATCGTCGCGCTTCGGGTCGCCGAGGTTCGACGCCTCGTCGAGCGCGCCACCGCGCGGGGCGAGCTGCGCCCCGGCGTCGACATCGACCTCGTGCACGAGATGCTGTTCGGCCCGCTGTACTACCGACTGCTCCTGAGCGGCGGCACGCTCGACGATCGGCTCGCCGAGCGGATCGTCGACAGCGTGCTTCCCGCGATCAGAAGCTAGACCGAGCGCGGCGGCGCGGGGCCAACGCGTCGGTCACGAGGCGATCGGGTGCACCTTGGCCCCGGTCAACCGAACGAGATCGGCCGGCGCCAGCTCGATCTCGAGGCCGCGGCGGCCGGCGCTGACGAGGACGGTCTCGTGCCCGATCGCGGAGGCGTCGATGTGAGTCGGAAGCCGCCGCCGCTGCCCGAGCGGGCTGATCCCGCCGAAGACATACCCGGTCGCCGCCTCGGCCCGGCGCCTATCCGCAAGCTCGGCGCGCTTGCCGAGCGACTTCAGATCGAGCTGCATCGCCACCGGCACGCAGGCGACGGCAAGCGCGCCGTCGAGGGACACGACGAGCGTCTTGAGCACGCGAGCCGGGTCGGCCCCGACCTTCTCGGCCGCCTCCAGGCCGTACGGGCCGGCCCCCGGGTCGTGCTCGTACTCGTGGATGGTGAAGCTGATGCCCGCCGTCTCCGCGGCCGCGATCCCGGGCGTCTTCGCCATCCGCGACAACCTATAGAGGGTCACGGCGAGCCGCGCGACGATCGCGCGCGGTCCAACGAGACGAGGAGAGGGCCCCGGTCGGGGCCCTCTCGTAGTGCGTTCCGTGCCGGTCGCCGCGACCGGCTGCCCTTCGAGCCGCCTACGCGACCCCGGCAGCCTTCAGCGTCGCACGGACGTGCGTCGGGTTCATCGGCGCCATGCGGATGCGAACACCCGTGGCATCGAAGAACGCGTTTGCGACCGCCGAGCCGACGGCGGCCGTCGGCGGCTCGCCCGATCCGGTCAGCGTCCAGCCGTTCGCAAAGGCGTTCGTGTTGCCCTTGCTCACGTCGATGGCCAGGCCGCCGTTGCCGAGATCCGGGTTGACCGTGACGTACTCGCCCGGATGGACGTTGACGAGCGTGACCGCGGGAGCATCCTTGAAGCGCAGGATCGGGTACGAGACCCAGTCGAGGCTCGTGAGCCGCTCCTTGGTGAAGGTCGGCTGCTCCCAGAGCGCGCGGGAGAGGCCCTGGACGGCAGCGCCGCTCATCTGGTTCGCGACGAGCTGCGGGCCGATCGTGACGCCGTTGTTCTGGGCGATGTACAGATGCTGTGCCCAGATCCGGCCGCTCTTCATGTTCACCTGGACGTCGGCGACGATGGCGACCTGGCTGCCGGCGAAGGTGCCGAAGCCGAAGCCGCGACCCGTCCGGACGCTCCCGGTCTGCGGGTTCGAGTTGGCGACCTTCGGCTTCCAACCCGCCGCGATCGTCGCACCGTCCATGACCGCCAGCCAGCGTGCGCCGGCGACCTGCGTCCCGTCGATGTTCTGCCGGCGGAACGCCACCGGGTCCATGTTCATCGCGTGTGCGAGCTCGTCCACGACCTGCTCGCTGGCGAAGAACTGCTGCGGAGCGCTCGGCGCCCGCAGGAAGTTGCACTTGAAGGAACCGCCGTAGAGCGGCTGTGTCTTCGCGAGCACCCGCCGGGTCGTGTTCGAGTAGAGCGGGCTGTCCATCGGCGCGAGACCGCCGCTGCCCGGGATTGCCGGCCATGTCGCCGTGCCCATCAGCAGCTTCGTCTGGTCGATGTTGCTCTGGGCCTGGCCGTAGCTCGTCCAGTCGGCGGCGACGATGTTGCCGTTCGCGTCGGCGCCCATCTTGACGTCCCACAGGTTGGCCATGCCCCAGTGGTCCCAGCCGTGCTGGTCCCAGCGCATCCACTGCACGCGCACCGGCTTGCCGAGCTTCGTGGAGAGGACGACCGCCTCCTCGTTGACCTCGCCGGTCTGGCCGCCACCGAACGAGCTGGCGCCCTCGTACCAGACGACGCGCACGTTCTGCGTCGGCATGTTCCCACCGGTGAGGCTGTTGATCACGCCCGCGAGGTTGGCAGGCAGGCCCGTGAGCGCCTGAGCCTGCACGTACACCGTCGCGGTGTTATTGGCAACGTCCACGTCCGCGACCGCGCAGTGCGGGCCGATCGGCATGAAGCTGTTGTAGTGGTACTGGTAGGTGGCCGACACCGTCTTCGCGGCACCGGCGAGGCCGGCGTCGACGTTGCCGGTGAGCGTCGTGTACCGGGCGGGGTTGTCCGTGTTCGTGTCGCCCGCCTTGCGCAGCCACGACCAGTAGTTGCCGGAGCCCGGCAGCTTCGGATCGCTCTGCCAGACGACCTTCAGCTGTGCTGCGGCCTGGATCGCGTCGTACTCCTTCGGAGCGACCACGCCGAGCCAGTTCTGAACCTGGACGACCTGAGCGCCGGGGATGTGGCTGATCGACGTGGGGTCGACGCTCACCGGGCGGTCGTTCAGAGCCGTGTTGGCGCCTGCACCGCGAGGCCGGACGCGCCGCCCGTGGAGCATGCCGGGAATGTGGACGTTCTGGACGTACGTGTACGTCCCGTTCACCTTCGCCGGGATGTCGATCCGCGGGAACGACTTGCCGACGACCTGATACTGGCTGACCGGCTTCGCGATGCCCTGGCCGGGAGTCGCGGAGGTCTGGCCGCCGTTGTTCGTCGACATCGTGTAGTTGAACAGCTTGCCGCCGATCAGATCGCCGTACTTGACGGTCTGGCCGCCGCCGCTGACGACGCCACTCGCGACGGTCAGGTTCGCGACCGGGACGCCGAGCTTCGTCGACGCCATGCCCGAGCAGGATCTGCTTGGCGTAGGCGGCGGCCGCACGGATCGAGGTCGAGCGGCTGGAGATCCCGGAGCTACCGCTGCCGCCGCCCGTGACGTTCAGCCACGACTCGGGGTGCGCGTACACCATCTGCGAGAAGTCCATGTTCAGCTCTTCCGCGGTCAGCATCGTGATCCCGGTCGGCGTGCCGTGACCGAGCTCCGTCTCACCGTGGGTGATGATGCAGGTGTTCTGCGGCGTGATCGTGATCCACGTGTCGACCGCATTGATGTCCGGCAGGTAGTCGCCGGGGCCACGCTGGCCGAACGGCGTCAGGCCGTTGGCCGCACTTGCCTTGCCCGCCAGCGCGGAGCCGGCGAGCGAGAAGCCGACGATGAGCGCGCCGCCGCCCTTGACGAAGGCACTGCGCGAGAACTCCTTCTCGTGCAGGCTCTCGCCCTGCTCAGGAATGAGGCCCGTCATCACGCACCTGCCTTTGCCATCACGGCCGCGGCCTTCTGGATCGCGGTCAGGATTCTCGGATAGGTCCCGCAGCGGCAGAGATGCCCGTTCATCGCCGTGCGGATCTGGTCCTCGGACGGATTCTTGGTCGTCGCGAGCAGGTCTGCGGCCTGGATCATCATGCCGTTCTGGCAGTAGCCGCAATGCGGCACCTGCACGTCGATCCACGCCTGCTGCAGCGGATGCAGCGCCGGCGCCGCCGCCGAGGTCCCGCGCTGCGACGCATACAGCGCCGGCAGCCCCTCGAGCGTCGTGATGCTCTTCCCGCTCACCGCCGCCACCGGCGTGACGCAGGAGCGGATCTCCTTGCCGTCCAGCAGCACCGAGCAGGCGCCACACTGCGCAAGACCGCAACCAAAACGCGGGCCATGCAGGTGGAGCTCGTTGTGCAGAACGTAAAGGAGAGGTGTGTCAAGGCTCGCGCTCACGCCGTGCGTGAGCCCGTTCACCTTGATCTTGAGACTACTCGCCATTCCTCCTCCTAGGTGAAGTACTGCGAATCGTTGCACCGGGGGACTTGAAGTCAGGCCAAGCCGTAAGGCACTTCTGACCCATTTCAACCGGTCCAGACGAGAGTACGTGCTCGGTCCGGAGTGCCGCAATAGTCACCGCCTGAGCACCGGCTCGAGCGAACAGAATGCTCACGGACCCCGAACCCCGGCCTGGAGCGGTCAGCGGGCCGGCGTCAAAGCCCAGCCGGCGGCGAGCCGCGCGATCCCGGGCTCGATCTCGTCGAGCCGGACGCCGGCGAAGTTGAGCCGGATCGAGTTCGGGAGCCCCATGAAGTCGGCGCCGGCGGCCGCCGTCACCCCGTCCGACCGCTCGATCACCTCCTTCGCGTCCGTTCCGGGCGGAAGCTTCAGCAGGAGGTAGAAGCCTCCCTCGGGCCGAGACCAGTCGGCGCCCGCGAAGTGCTCGGCGAGCGCGGCGAGGAGCGCGTCGCGTCGCTCCGCGAGACGGCTCCTGAGCTGCTCGAGGTGGGGCTCGTAGCTGCCGCGGCGTATGAACTCGAACACCGTCGCCTGCGCGAGCAGGACGGGTGTGATGTAGGTCGCGTTCGCACGCGCCGCGAGCTCTCGCGCGAGCTCGTCGGGCAGGATGAAGACGCCGACCCTGAGGCCGGGAGCGACGGTCGTCGAGAACGAGGTGCTGTAGACGGCCGTCTTCGCCGAGAGCTCGAACACGGTCGGGACCTCCTCGCCCTCGTAGCGGAGCAGGCCGTAGGAGTCGTCCTCGACGATCGGGACACCGGCCCGGTGCAGAGCCGCGCCGACGGCCTGGCGCTGCTCCTCGGAGAGCGTCAGGCCGGTCGGATTGTGGAACGTCGGGATCAGGTAGGCGAGCGCCGGTGCCTGGTTCGTCCGGAGCTGGTACTCGATCTGGCCGGGATCGAGCCCGTCGTCGCGCCGGTCGAAGTAGAGGATGTTGGCCTGTCCCTGGAAAACGGCGTGCAGTGCACGGCCCCAGGTGGGGTACTCGACGACCACGTTCCGGCCGCTGATCCGCCCTTGCGTCAACAGCACGAAGCCCTGCAGCCAGCCGTTCGTCACGAGAACGCGGAGGGGATGGACCCCGTGCTGCTCGGCGATCAGCTCCCGCAGCGGCGTGTACCCGGCGCCGGTCCCGTACGAGAGGATCCGGCCGCCGTCCTGCTCGAGCGCCGTTGCCGCGCAGTCGGCGAGCTCGTCGTACGGCACCAGGTCGGGCGCCAGCCCCTCGCCCGAGAACGAGATCGTGTCCACGGCGGCGAGACTAGACGATGGTGCCGCAGAGTCCGGGCGATCTGCACCCGCGCCTGCCTGGTGCGATTATTCCGGACCGTCCGCGTCGTCCTAGCTTTCGACCACTCACGACGACCTTTACCCGGAGGTGAGCTCGCACATGCCACGGACACTGCTGCTGATCGGAACACGGAAGGGCCTCTTCGTGCTCGAGAGCGACGGCGACCGCCGCGACTGGAGCACGCGGGGCCCGCTCTGCGAGAGCTGGCCCGTCTACCACGCCGTCCACGACGCCTCGACCGGCGCGCTCTACGCCGCTGCGGCGAGCGAGTGGCACGGCTCGGCTGTCTGGCGGAGCGGCGATCTGGGCGAGACCTGGGCGCTCTCGAGCGAGGGCCTCGGCTACGGCGACGACGCCGGCCGCAAGGTCTCGAAGCTCTCGTCGCTGGCCGTCTCGGACGGACGCATCCGCGTCGGCGCCGAGGCGCCGGGGATCTTCGAGAGCAGCGACGGCGGCGAGAGCTGGTCGCTCCTGAGCACTCTGGCGGGCCAGCCCGGCAGCGAGATGTGGGACGACCCTGCGAGCCAGCCTCCCGGCCATCTCGGTATCTCGGCCCTGCTGGCCGACGGGGACGACGCCGATCACTTCTGGGCGATCGTGCAGGGGATCGGCACCTTCGAGACTGCCGACGGCGGGACGTCGTGGACGCCACGCAACCGGGGGCTGCGCGCCGATTGGCCACGGCCCCACGAGGAGGTCGGCTTCTGCGTCCACCGCCTCGTCCGCTCGCCGAGCGACCACGACCCGGATGTACCAGCAGAACCACGTGGGCGTTCACCGCAGCGATGACAGCGGACATTCGTGGACCGAGATCACCGATGGGCTCCCGAGCGAGTTCGGGTTCGCGGCCGCCGTGCATCCGCACGACCGGGACACCTTCTACGTCATCCCGCTCGATCCGGGCCACGCCCGTTGCATGCCGGAGGGGCAGGCGGCGGTGTGGCGGACGCGCGACGGCGGCGAGAGCTGGCAGAAGCTCGTGCGCGGGCTCCCCCAGGATCACGCCCACCTCGGGGTCCTCCGCGCGGCGATGAGCATCGACGGCTACGACAGCCCCGGGCTCTACTTCGGCACGAGCACCGGCCAGATCTTCGCGAGCGTCGACGAGGGCGAGAGCTGGAGCGAGATTGCCGACCACCTGCCGACGATCTGGTCGGTCGAGGTCGCGACCGTGAGCGGCTAGCCATGGCCGACCTCCACCTCCCGACCACGTTGACGCCGCTCTTCGCCGGCCTGCCGCGGCGCGTCGAGATCGACGCGCCGACGGTCGCCGAGGCGCTCGCCGAGCTCGAGCAGCGGTGGCCCGGCCTACGCGACCGGCTGTGCGAGCCGGGGCCCCGGCTTCGGCAGCACATCCACGTCTACGTCGACCGGGAGCGGGCCGCGCTCGACACCCCGATCGACCCGCGCTCCCGCGTGGACGTGATCGCCGCAATCAGCGGCGGGTAGCCCCCGGCCCGATTAGCCTGCGGCGGATGGCCGTCCGGATCCGCCGCGACCGGGGACGAGCAGAGGAGCGGTGGCTCCAGCCGCCGCGCCTGCGCACGCTCGCCCACGACGACGAGCGGCACGCGAGCTGGCTCGAGCTCTTCTTCGACCTCGTCTTCGTCGTCGCGATCACCGAGCTCTCGCGGCTGCTCGTGACCGACCACTCGGCGCGCGGGTTCGTGATCTTCGCGCTGCTCTTCGTGCCCGTCTGGGTCGCCTGGCAGGGGTTCATGGCCTACGCGACGCGCTTCGACACCGACGATCTCGCCTTTCGCGTCGCCTACTTCGCCGCGATGCTGGCGATCGCCGCGCTTGCGGTGCAGATCGAGGACGTCGCGCACGGCACGCACAGCGCCGGTTTCGCGATCGCCTACGTCTGCCTGCGGTCGATCATGCTGCTCCTCTACCTGCGCGCCTGGCTGGCAGTCCCGGAGGCGCGGCCGCTCGTCCGCTTCTACGCGACCGGCTACGGGATCGGCGCCGCCATGTGGCTCGGGTCGCTGCTCGTGCCGACGCCCTGGCGCTACGCCGTCTGGATCGCCGCCCAGATCCTCGAGCTGAGCCTGCCGCCGCTCTCGACCCAGCTCCACCGGCGGATCCCGACCGATCCGCGCCATCTTCCCGAGCGGTGGGCGCTCTTCACGCTGATCGTCCTCGGCGAGTCGGTCGCAGTGGTCGCCCTGCAAACATCCCAGACGCACTGGAACGTCAGCGCCGTGGCCGCCGCTGCGCTCGGCTTCACGGCGGTCGCCGGTGTGTGGTGGCTCTACTACGACCGGCAGGAGAGCGTTGCGCTCGGCGGCTCGACGATGGGCGTGGTCGTCTACTCGTACGCGCACCTGCCGCTCCTGATCGGGCTCGCGGCGATGAGCGCAGGGCTGCGCCTGCTGATCGACCACGCGGGCGCCGACCGGCTGGGCTGGGGGCCGGCCGCCGCGCTGCTCGGCGGCGCCGTGGTCTTCCTGCTCTCCCTGATCGGCACCCGGACGGTGGTGGTCGCGAGCGGGCGGCGGCGCGGTGTCACCCTCAAGCTCGCCGCGGCGGCGGCGATCCTCGTCCTGCTGGCGGCGCAGCCTGTGCTCCCACCGCTCGCGATGGCCGCGATCCTGGCCGCGATCTTCGTGGTCGTCGTCTACGCCGAGCACCGGCTCTTCAGCAGCCCGGACACCTGAGCCGGCCGCGCGACGACGAGCCGCGCGACCCTCACCGCCGGTCTTGCCCACCGCGATGAGTTCCGGCCCCGCCCGCGGTCCTTGTTGCGATGGAGGCCCGAACGATCAGCTTTGCCGTCACCGGCCCGATCGCGCGCGATGACCTCGCCGGGCTCTGCGACCGCATCTGCTCGCTACTCGAGCTGAGCGGCGCCCGGCTCGTTGTCTGCGACGTGGCGAGCGTGCGCCCGGACGCCGTGACGGTCGACGCGCTCGCCCGGCTCCAGCTCGCCGCGCAACGTTACGGATGCCGGGTGCGGCTGCGCGGCGCCTCGGCGGAGCTGCTCGAGCTCGTCGCGTTCATGGGTCTCCGCAACGTGCTGCCCGGCTAGGGCCTGACCCTCAGCCGTCGAGGCGCGCGGGTAGCCCGAAGAGCGGGAAGAGACGGTCGGTTGCGAGGAAGAACGTGAGCTCCGCGATCCGGCCGTTCGCGAGCTCGAGCACCTGCAGGGCCCAGGGCTCGTGGCCGCCGTCGGCGCTCGGCTTGTACTGGCCGAACGCCGGCGAGCCGTTCGCGGTCGTCGTCGGCAGCACGCGCGACCCCTGGCAGCCGATTCCCGGCCCGAACCACCAGGCGAGGATGTCGTCGCGTCCCGCGAGCCACATGTCGAACGGCGGCATCGACTGGATCGCGTCCTCCTGGATCAGCGCCGTCAGGGCGTCGAGATCGTAGGCCTCGAACGCCTCGACGTAGCGGCCGAGCAGATCTGCATCGACCTCAGCTCGGGTCGGGCTGCGCCGTCTCGGTCGTCGCGAGCGTCGCCCGCGCGCGCTGCAGCGCGCTGTTCACCGACGCGACCGACGTCTCGAGCAGCTCGGCGACCTCGGCGGCGCGCCAGTGGAGCACCTCGCACAGGATCAGCACCGCGCGCTGCCGCGGCGGCAGGTGCTGTAGCGCCGCCACGAACGCGAGCCGGATCGTGTCGCGCTCGACGGCGACGTCGGCCGGGTCCGGGATCGGCTCGATCCACGTGACCTCCGGGAGCGTGTTCAGGTTCTCGATCACCGGCTCCTGCGAGGGGCCGAGATCCATCGGCCGCGCCCGGCGGCGGCCGGCGCGGAGCATGTCGAGGCAGACGTTCGTCGCGATCCGGTAGAGCCACGAGCGCAGTGCAGCCCGGCCCTCGAAGCGGTCGATGCTCCGCCACGCGCGCACCAGAGTCTCCTGCACGGCGTCCTCCGCGTCGAAGGGCGAGCCGAGCATCCGGTAGCAGTAGCCGGTCAGCTCCGACCGGTGCTGCTCGAGCTCGCCGAAGGCGGTCGCAGCGCTCGTCGAGGAATTCACCGATCCTGATCCTACGGGTGTCGTCATGGTTGCCGTCATGTCTGTTGGACGAATGCGGCGGCCGGTACTCATCGCTCCGCCGCCGAGGTCACCGGATCGAGCCCTCGTGTAGCCTCGCCGGCTGAGGGAGCTCGTGCCGAAGGTGTTCGCCGATATCAGCGTGTCGCTCGACGGATTCGTCGCGGGCGCCGCCCCGACCCTGGAGGATCCGCTCGGCGCAGGCGGGATGCAGCTCCACGAGTGGGCCTTCCGGCTTGCCGTCTGGCGCGGCGCGCACGGGCTCGAGGGCGGCGAGACGGGACCGGATTCGGACCTCGTCGCGGAGACGCTGCAGGCGACCGGCGCCGGTCGTGATGGGACGGAAGATGTTCAGCGGCGGCTCCGGGCCGTGGGAGACCGACCCGAACCGTGAGGCCTGGTGGGGAGACGACCCGCCGTTCCACGTCCCGGTCTTCGTCGTCACCCACCATCCACGCGAGACCCTGGACAAGCAGGGAGGCACGTCGTTCACCTTCGTGACCGACGGCGTTCAGGCGGCGGTCGAGCTCGCCCGTGAGGCGGCCGGCGACCGCGATGTCTCGATCGCAGGCGGCGGCAGCATCGTGCAGCAATTCCTCGCGGCGGGCCTGCTCGATGAGCTCCAGGCTCCACGTCGCCCCGGTACTCCTCGGCGGCGGCGTCCGGCTGTTCGAGGACGCAGCCCCGCGCCGCCTCGAGGTCCTGCGGGTGGTCGAAACGCCGCTCGCCACGCATATCCGTTATCGCATCGGGCGATAACCGGGCCGCGAACGGAATTTGCACCCTCCACACAGCTGCTGACGCATGCTTGTGGAAGCAACGAAAGCGGGGTCGTCGAGAGCGTCTTCGCGCTCGAGCAAGCGGCCCGCTCAAAGCAACTGTACGAGGCAACTCGGATCGAACCAACAGGGGGGAACGAACGATGAGAAGGTCGAGAATCGCACTCTGCATTGCCTTTGCCGCACTGGCGTCGGCGTCGGTGCTGATCGGGGTCGCATCGGCCGCCGCCAAGGCGACGAACGTCACCGTCACCGCCGGTAAGCCGTCGGAGTTCAAGTTCACGCTGTCGGTGAAGTCGGTGAAGCACGGCGCCGTCACCTTCAAGATCACGAACAAGGGCAACGTGCCGCACACCTTCAAGATCTGCTCGAGCGCCAAGGGCGGCACCGCCAACGCCTGCCAGGGCACCGTCAGCAAGATGATCTCGCCGGCGGCGTCGACGACGCTCAAGTACACGTTCAAGACGGCCGGCACGTACGAGTACCTGTGCACCGTCCCCGGCCACGCCGCTGCCGGCATGAAGGGCCAGCTGAAGGTCACCTAGCGGCCCCGGGTCAGCGCTCGCGCCTGAGCGTGAGCATCGCGACGGAGGCGGACTGCCGCGTCTCGACGAGAGTCAGAGACGTGGAGTCCGCGCCCCCGTCGGCGAACAGCCGCTTGCCCTCGCCGAGCACGATCGGGAACACCATCAGGCGCAGGTCGTCGACGAGATCGAGCGCGAGGAGCGCCTGGACGAGCCGCGCGCTGCCGGCGACGAGTATGTCGCCCTCGTACTGCCGCGTGAGCTTGCCGAGCTCCGTCGGCAGGTCGGCCGAGATCACGGTCGAGTTCGTCCAGTCGGCGCTCGCCGAGCGTCGAGGAGACGACGAACTTCGGCATCGAGTTCATCTTCTCGCCGAACTCGCCCGTGCCCTCCATCGACGGCCAGGCCTTCGCGAAGCCCTCGTAGGTGACGCGACCGAGGAGCAGCGCGTCGCTCGCCGTCAACTCGTCGAGCTTGAACCTGTCGCCCTCGGCGCCCCGGTCGAACCGGAACGCCCAGCCCCCGCGGTCGAACGACTCGCCCCCGCCGGGGTCCTCCATCACACCGTCCAGCGTCACGAACTCGGTCACCACGACCCTGCCCATCGTCTCCTCCTGTTCGTCGCCTTCTTCCCGGGGTATAGACGCGCGGACCGCTCCTGACTCATCGCGCTAGTGATGGAAGGCAGCTCCGGCGGCTCCGTGCACCGGCGCGGGCTGCTGCTCGAGACGCGGAAGCTGCCGCCGGAGGTCGGCGACGAGCAGGTCGGCCAGGTCGTGGGTGAAGCCCTGGCGCACGACCACGCGCAGCGCGGCGAGATCCTCGCGGTTCTTCGGGAAGGTGTAGGCCGGCACCTGCCAGCCGCGCTCGCGGAGCGCGTTCGAGACATCGAAGACGGTGAAGTTGTCCACCCCGTCGTGGAGCTTGAACGCGAACACCGGCAGCTCGTCTCCCTTCGTGATCAGCTCGAACGGCTCGATCTCGCCGATCATCCCGGCGAGGCGCGTCGACACCTCGCGTGCGTAGGCCTGGACCTTGCGGTACCCGTCGAACCCGAGCCGCAGGAAGTTGTAGTACTGGGCGACGACCTGGGCGCCCGGCCGCGAGAAGTTCAGCGCGAAGGTCGGCATGTTGTCGCCGAGGTAGTTGACCCAGAAGATCAGGTCCTCCGGCAGCGCCGCCGCGTCGCGCCACACCACCCAGCCGACGCCCGGGTAGACGAGCCCGTACTTGTGCCCGGAGGCGTTGATCGAGGCGACGCGCGGGAGCGCGAAGTCCCAGGCCAGGTCGGGGTCGACGAAGGGCGCGACGAAGGCCCCGGAGGCGCCGTCGACGTGCACCGGGATGTCGATGCCCGTCTCCTGCTCGAAGGCGTCGAGCGCGTCGCAGATCTCGGCGACCGGCTCGTAGGAGCCGTCGAAGGTCGAGCCGAGGATGGCGACGACGCCGATCGTGTTCTCGTCGCAGAGCTTCACCGCCTCCTCGGCGTTGAGATGGAAGCGGTCGCCCTCCATCGGCACGAGGCGCATCTCGACGTCCCAGTAGTTGGCGAACTTCTCCCAGCAGACCTGGACGTTGATGCCCATGACGAGGTTGGGTCGGTCGGCCGGCTTGCCGGCGGCCTTGCGCGCCTGCTGCCAGCGGCGCTTGAGCGCGAGCCCGCCGAGCATCGCGGCCTCGCTCGAGCCGGTCGTCGAGCACCCGGTCGCCTCGGCGACGTCGGGGGCGTGCCAGAGGTGGGCGAGGATGTTCACGCAGCGCAGCTCGATCTCCGCGGTCTGCGGGTACTCGTCCTTGTCGATCATGTTCTTGTCGAGGCACTCGGCCATCAGCCGCTCGGCCTGCGGCTCCATCCAGGTCGTGACGAACGTCGCGACGTTGAGGCGCGCGTTGCCGTCGAGCATCAGCTCGTCGTGGATCATCTGGTAGGCGACGTCGGGCGGGAGCTCGCCGGCGGGCAGCTCGTGGCGCGGAACGGTGGCCGCGTCGAGCGTGAAGAGCGGCGGGACGGAGATGTCGCCCGTCCGGGCGGTCGGTCCCTTTGGGTGCTTGAGGGTCACGGCCCTTGGCTCCTTTCGCTGGGGGAGATTCGAGTGACCCTAGACCGCACGCGAGACCTGCCGGGTGACAAAGTGGACAAGCTCCCGACCCACCTGCGGTTCGTAGACTGGCTGCGATGGGGGTCGAGCACGCGATCGAGGCCGAGGCGCTCGTCCGGGAGTTCAAGAAGGGCCCGCGCGCGGTCGACGGCATCGATCTCACGGTCTCTTCCGGCGAGATCTACGGCTTTCTCGGGCCCGAACGGCGCCGGCAAGTCGACGACCGTGCTGATGCTCACCACACTGCTCCCGCTGACCGCGGGGAACGCGCGCGTCGGCGGGTTCGACGTGAGCCGGCAAGGCCCGGAGGTGCGAAAGGTCATCGGCGCGGCGCTGCAGGAGGCCGCGCTCGACCCGCTGCTGACCGGCCGCGAGCACCTCCGCCTCCAGGCAACCCTGCAGGCGCTGCCGCGGGCCGAGCGCGGGCCTCGCGCACACGAGCTGCTCGAGCGCGTCGGCCTCACGGAGGCGGCCGACCGGAGAGTCCGCGGCTACTCCGGCGGGATGAAGCGCCGGCTCGACCTCGCGCTGGCGCTCGTCCACCGCCCGCGCATCCTCTTCCTCGACGAGCCGACGACCGGCCTCGACATCCAGAGCCGGACGGCGCTCTGGGAGGAGGTACGGCGGCTCGCGAAGGACGACGGGGTGACGGTGTTCCTGACCACCCAGTACCTCGAGGAGGCGGACGTGCTTGCGGACCGTGTCGGCATCATCGACCACGGCCGCATCGTCGCCGAGGGCACGCCCGATTCGCTCAAGGCCGAGATCGGCCGCCCGACGGTCGAGGTCGTGCCCGCCGACCCCGCCGAGGAAGCGCGCGCCGCGCGCGATCCTCGGCCGCTTCGGCGAGCCTGTCGCCTCGGTGCGCGGCATCGCCGTCCGGCTGCGCACGGGCCAGGCCGACCTGGCGGGGATCGTCCGCGCCCTCGACGCCGAGAACGTCGCCGTCGGGCAACTGCAGCTCCACCAGGCCTCGCTCGACGACGTGTTCCTGGTCAAGACCGGGCGCTCGCTCGAGGGCGCCGACGAGCCTGCGGACGATCGCCGGCCGGCGGGCCTCGCGATGGAGTCCGCCTGAGGCCGCCAACGTCGCCCCGCGCCGACCGACGAAACGAGCCACCTGTGGACGGTCTGTCGCACTTTCGTTTGCCTAACCTGGCACCGGACATGTCCCGACGGCCGCGGGCGATTTGCAGGCCTTTCGCCTCACCGGGCCGCCGAGGTCGCTCCGGGCCGGACGTTTCAGGGGTGAACCTGGCACCGGACACGGCCCGCAGGGACGATATGGCCGCGGACACGGTCCGCGGGGACGGTGGCTGGTAGGGCGATGTCCGCTGTCGCCGCCGACCAGGTCTACGTCGTTGCCCGCCGGTCGGTCGTCCGGACGCTGCGCCAGCCCGCGAACATCATCGCGCCGATCGTCTTCCCGCTGCTGCTGCTCGCGGTCAACTCGGCCGGCCTCAAGGCGGAGACGCTTCTGCCCGGCTTTCCGACGCGGTCGATCCTGGCCTTCATCCTGGCCGTGCCGTTCATCCAGGGCGCGCTCTTTGCGACCATGAACACCGGCACCGACCTCGCCCGGGACATCCAGACCGGCTTCCTGAGCCGGCTGTCGCTGACCCCCATCCGCCCGATCGCGCTCCTCGTCGGACAGCTCGGCGGGACGATCACGCTCGGCCTCCTCCAGGCCGTGGTCTACCTGGCCGTCGGGCTCGCAGCGGGGTCCGTTTCGCCTCCGGGCCGGCGGGCGTGCTCGTGCTGCTCGTCTTCTATGTCCTCGTCGTGCTCGCGTTCGGCGCGCTCGGCCTCTTCGCCGCGCTCCGAACGGGCTCGGGCGAGGCGATCCAGGGCCTGTTCCCGGCGTTCTTCGTCTTCCTGTTCATCTCCTCGATGGCGATACCGCGCAACCTGATGACCGTGACCTGGTTCCGCGATGCGGCGACGGTGAACCCGGTGACCTACCTGATCGAGGGCGTCCGCAGCCTGATCGTGATCGGCTGGGACCGCGAGGCGCTCCTGCTCGGCTTCGGCATCGCGGTCGTCGCCGCCGCGATCGCGGTCTCGCTCGCCGCCTGGTCGCTCCGAGGACGGCTGGCGGGATCATGAGGACGCTCTCGATCGCAAGCGGCGTCTCCTGGCGGATGCTGCACAACTTCTTCTCGAACAAGTCGCTCCTGATCCCGTCGATCGTCTTCCCGCTGTTCTTCTTCACGGCCTTCGCCGGCGGGCTGTCGGGGATCTCCAAGGCGCCCGGCTTCGACTTCCCGCAGGGCTACACGGCCTTCCAGTTCGCCTTCGTGATGATCCAGTCCGCCGCCTTCGCGGGCGTCTTCACCGGCTTCAGCATCGCGCGCGACTTCGAGACCGGCTTCGCCCGGCGGCTGCTACTCGCCGCCTCGCACCGCACCGGCATCGTGCTCGGCTATGCGGGCGGAGCGCTCGTCCGCTGGCTGACGACGGCGTCACTTCTGACGGTGATCGCGCTCGCCGTGCGGATGAACGTCGGCGGCGACGGGATCGACCTGTTCGGCCTCTACGGGCTCGGCCTCGTCGTCAACGTCGCCGCGACGCTGTGGGCGGCGGGAGTCGCGATGCGGCTGCGGACGATGCAGGCCGGCCCGATCATGCAGATGCCGGTGTTCCTGATCCTGTTCTTCGCGCCGGTCTATGTCCCACTGGCGCTGCTCCAGGGCTGGATCCACGACGTCGCCGTCGTCAACCCGATGACGCCGATCATCGAGTCGGGCCGCGGCTTCGTCGCCGGCGCGCCGACGCGGGTCGGCACCGCGTTCCTGTTCGCCGCCGTGCTCGGCGCGCTCTTCTTCGTCTGGGCGATCCGCGGCCTTCGCAAGGCCGAAGCAGCCGGATAGCCTTCCGCCATCGTGGCCGGCGACGGCAGGTCGAGTGGAGAGGGCGGGCGCGTCCGCCTGGCGGAGCTCGTCGCCGCGCTCTCGCTCGGGATCGACCTCGGGTTCGGGCAGCCGATGGAGCACGTGCTGCGCCAGTGCCTGATCGCGCTGCGGCTCGCCGAGCGGATCGGTCTCGACGAGGAGGCGCGCGCGACCGTCTACTACACCGCGCTGCTCGATCAACGTCGGCTGCCACACCGACGCGCACGAGCAGGCGAAGTGGTTCGGCGACGACATCGCGCTCAAGTCCACCAAGTACGACCACGAGTACCGGGGCGTCGGCGCTGCGGCGGCGGCGCTGCGCTGCTCGGCGCGGGCAACCCGCCGCTCCATCGCTTCCGCCTCGGGCTCGAGTTCGCGCTCTCCGGGCGCCGGGAGCTCGACGGCATGGTCGCCCACCACGCCGACATGGCCCGCGCGCTCGCCGAGCAGCTCGAGCTGCCCGACGACGTCCTCGAGAGCCTCGGCAAGGCCTACGAGCAGTGGGACGGGCGCGGCTGGCCGGGCGAGCTCGCGGGCGACGAGCGTCCCGCTCGCGGCGACGGCTCGCGCAGGTGGCCGAGTTCGTCGAGGTCGCGCACCGCGTCGGCGGCCCCGACGCGGCGGCGGAGATCGCCCGCGCGGCGCAGCGGCAGCCAGTTCGACCCGCAGCTCGCCGCGATCGTCTGCGACGCAGGGCGAGACGATCCTCGCCGGCCTCGACTCGGTCGGGACGTGGGAGGCGGTGATCGACGCCGAGCCGGCGCTCGCGGTGATGCTCACCGGCGACCAGTTCGACGACGGCGCTGCTCGCGATCGCGAACTTCGTCGACCTGAAGTCGCCCTACACCCTCGGTCACGCGGGCGCGGTCGCCGATCTGGCCGCCGAGGCCGGCCTCCAGCTCGGCCTTCCCGGCGGCGAGGTCCGCACGCTTCGTCGCGCGGGGCTCGTCCACGACCTCGGCCGGCTCGGCGTCTCGAACGCGATCTGGGACAAGCCCGGCCCGCTCGGCGCCGGCGAGTGGGAGCGCGTCCGGCTCCACCCCTACCTGACCGAGCGCATGCTCCACCAGTCGCACGAGCTCGCGCCGCTGGGCGCGATCGCGGTGCAGCATCGCGAGCGCCTCGACGGCTCGGGCTACCCGCGCGGGCTCTCGGGCGCCGCGATCTCGCGCCACGCGCGGATCCTCGGCGCCGCCGATGCCTACCAGGCGATGCGCGAGCCGCGGCCCTACCGCGACTGCCCGCACGGCCGACGAGGCGGCCGCCGAGCTGCGCGCGCGAGGTCAGGGCGGGCCGCCTCGACGGCGAGGTCGTCGAGGCGGTGCTCGGGGCCGCCGGGCACCGGGTCCTGCGGCGCCGCGAGGGCCCGTCGGGCCTGACCCCGCGCGAGGTCGAGGTGCTCGGCCTGCTCGCCCGTGGGCTCTCGAACAAGGAGATCGCCCGTCGGCTCGTCATCTCGCCGAAGACGGCCGGGAACCACATCGAGCACATCTACGCGAAGATCGGCGCCTCCACGCGCGCCGGGGCGAGCCTCTTCGCGATGCAGCACGGCCTGCTTCCCGAGGCCGAGCCGGCCGCCGCCTGAGGCGCCAAAGATGGGTCGAATGCCTCATGACGCGGCGCCGCGGGCCCCCTACGCTGGCCTCAATCGAGCGAAGGAGCGCGCAATGCCGAAGGTTTCGAAGGAGAGCGCAGCGCACGTCGAGGCACACGGCCCCGTGGAGGACCGGCACGAGGACATCGGGGGCTACACGATCAACTTCGTGTCGTTCGGCGCCGCCATCGACGGGACGCCGCTACTGAAGGGACTGCCGGACGATCGCTGCCCGTGCCCGCACTGGGGCTACGTCCTCAAGGGCAGGATCACCTACCGCTTCGCGGACCACGACGAGGTCATCGAGGCCGGCGACGCCTTCCACGTTCCGCCGGGACACGTCCCGGTGGTCGAGGCGGGAACCGAGCTGCTGCAGTTCAGCCCGGCGCACGAGCTCCACGCGGTCTCGGAGGTGATGATGAGGAACGCACAGGCGATGCAGCTCGCCTGATCGGCACCCGAGCCCGGCCGGGCGGGCTTAACCGCATCCTCACGTGCCGATTACCTGACCCCCTTCGGTGAAGGATATCCCTTGCCCCGACACGAAAGTCGAGGAAAAGGGGGTCTTCCCGATGAACCTGAAACTGCTCCGTGGGCGCCGCTGGCCGCTCGCCGTCCTGCTCGGGCTGGCGGCGCTCGCCATCGGCTCCATCTTCGGAACCGCCGGGAGCGGCACCGCCGCGATCGCGGTTGCGCCCTCCAACACGGCGCTCCCGACCATCTCCGGCACCGCCCAGCCCGCCGCCACGCTCTCCGCGGCCAGCGGGACCTGGTCCGGCACCTCGCCGTTCGGATTCAGCTACGCCTGGAGCCGCTGCGACAAGAACGGCGCAGCCTGCGCCGTGATCAGCGGTGCGTCATCGAGCACGTACGTCATCCAGGACGCCGACGTGGGCAAGACGGTTCGCGTCGCCGTCACGGCGTCCAACAGCGACGGCTCCGCCCAGGCGTCGTCGGCTGCGACCCCCGTGATCGGCGCTCCGTCGAACACCGCCCCGCCGACCATCTCCGGCACCACGCAGGCGGGGTCGACGCTGACGGCCGCGAACGGGACCTGGGCCGGAGCGACACCGCTCTCGTATGCCTACGCCTGGAGCCGCTGCGATCAGAGCAATTGCGGCTCGATCGCGGGAGCGACGGCGAGCACCTACGCGCTGCAGGCCGCCGACACCGGCACCACCGTGAAGGTCACCGTGACCGCCACGAACGCAGCCGGGGCCGCTGACGCCACCTCGGCCAACACCGCGGTGATCGGGGCGAGCACCCCCACCCCGACGACCGGCTGCCCGTCGGGCACCGGCACGATCCAGATCGGCGACCTCGCACCGCCGGCACGGCTCGCGATCGACCAGCAGACGATCACGCCGGGAGTCGTCACGCCGAGCGCCGCGACGATCCAGGTGCACGCCCGCATCACCGCGTGCGGCGGCCGTCCGGTGCAGGGAGCGCTCGTGTACGTGACCGCGGTCCCGTACAACCAGTACACCGTGCCGCACGAGGGCACGACCGGCAGTGACGGCACCGTCGTCCTGACCCAGAACCAGCTCAGCGGCTTCCCGGCCGCACGCCAGCAGCAGCTGCTGGTCCTGTTCTTCCGCGCCCGGAAGCCGGGCGAGCCGATCCTGGGAGGCATCTCCACGCGGCGGCTCGTCTCCTTCCCGGTCTCGCTCAAGAAGTAGCCCGCAATGAGCGTGAGGGCCGGGTAAGTGCCCGGCCCTCACGCCGGTTCGACTTGCACTCGGGGCCGCGAACCTGAAAGCTGTCGCCGGTGAGGATCAAAGCTGCCGTCCTGGAGGAGTTCGGCGCCCCGCTCACCGTGGCGGAGCTCGAGCTCGCCGAGCCGCGTGCGGGCGAGGCGCTCGTCCGGCTCGTGGCCTGCGGCGTCTGCCACACCGATCTCTACACGGCCTCGGGCGCCGATCCGAGCGGCTATGCGCCTGCGGTGCTCGGCCACGAGGGCGCCGGGGTCGTCGAACGCGTCGGCGAAGGTGTGACGTCGGTCGGGCCCGGCGATCACGTCGTGACGCTCTTCTCGCCACAGTGCGGCGAGTGCGTCCACTGCCGCGATTCCCGCACGAACCTCTGCCTCGCGATCCGCGAGCAGCAGAACAAGGGCTTTCTCCCCGACGGCACGACGCGGCTCGCGCGGCCCGGCGGCGAGCCGATCCGCCATTTCATGGGCACCTCGACCTTCGCCGAGTACACCGTGATGCCGGAGATCGCGCTCGCGAAGATCAGCCCCGAGGCGCCGCTCGACCGCGCCTGCCTGTTCGCCTGCGGGCTCTCGACCGGTCTCGGCGCTGCCATGAAGACCGCGAAGGTCGAGGCCGGATCGACCTGCGTCGTCTACGGCGCCGGCATGGTCGGGCTCGGCGCGGTCGCGGGCTGCCGCCTGCAGGGAGCCGAGCGGGTCGTCTGCATCGACCTCTCGGCGGACCGCCTCGAGCTCGCGCGCGGTCAGGGTGCGACAGATGTGCTCCCGGGTGGCCCGGACGCCGTGCAGCTCGTCCTCGACATGACGGACGGCTTCGGCGCCGACTACACGTTCGAGGCGACCGGCAGGGTCGACGTCATGCGCCAGGCGGTCGAGTCGGCCCGTATGGGCTGGGGGCTCGCGACGATGTGCGGCGTCGCGGGCAAGGGCGAGACGCTCGACGTGATCCCCCGCTATCTGATCACGGGGCGGCGGGTGGCGGGCTCGTCGTTCGGCGGCCTCAAGGGCCGCGACGAGGTGCCGAAGCTGATCGACCGCTATCTCGCGGGCGAGATCGACGTGGAGCCGTTCGTCTCGCACACGCTGACGCTCGACGAAGTCAACCGCGGCTTCGAGCTGATGGAGGCCCAGGACGGCATCCGCTCGGTGATCGCGTTCTCGTGAGCGCGGCTACGAGCTGAGCTCGGCGCGGACGATCGCCGCGCCCTCGACCATTGCGCGGAGCTTGCCGAACGCGGTCGCCCGCGGGAGGTACTTCATGCCGCAGTCCGGGGCGATCGTGAGCCGCTCGGCCGGAGCGTATTCGAGCGCGCCGCGGATGCGAGCGGCCACCGCCTCAGGCGTGTCGATCTCCGGGTCGTCGAGGTCGAGCGTGCCGAGGACGATGTCCTTGCCGGCGAGCTCGGCGAGGACGCCGTAGTCGAGGCGCGGCTGCGCCGACTCGATCGAGACCTGCTTCGCGATCGACTCGCCGAGCTCGCCGAGGTAGGAGTAGCCGCTCGGACGGCTGTGCACGATCGCGGCGTAGCCGAAGCAGATGTGGAGAGTGGTCAGGCCGTCGATTCCCTCGAGCGCGCGGTTGATCGCCGGGATCGCGTACTCGCGGGCCGCCTCGGGGCGAGCCTGCAGGTACGGCTCGTCGATCTGGATCACGTCGGCCCCGGCGGCCTTCAGGTCGCGCGCCTCCTCGTTGACGGCGTCCGCGTAGGCGAGGGCGAGCTCGGCCGGGTCGCCGTAGAAGTCGTCCTGGGCCTGCTGCGACATCGTGAACGGGCCGGGAACGGTGATCTTGATCCGCCGGTCGGAGTTGGCGCGCAGGAACTCGACGTCGCGTACCTCGACCGCGTGGCGACGCGAGATCGGCCCGACGACCCGCGGCACGGGGTTCTCGTGCCCGGTACGGTCGATGGCAACGCCCGGGTTGTCGATGTCGACGCCGTCGAGCGCGGTCGCGAAGCGGTTCGAGTAGCTCTCCCGCCGCTGCTCGCCGTCGGTGACGATGTCGACCCCGGCCGCCTCCATGTCGGCGATCGCGAGCCGGGTGGCATCGTCCTGCGCCTCCTCGAGGAAGGCCGGGTCGACGCGCCAGAGCTCGAGCGCGCGCACCCGCGGCGGCAGGCGCGACGAGAGCCCCTCGCGGTCGATCAGCCAGTCGGGCTGCGGGTAGCTGCCGACGACGGTCGTCGGAAGCAGCCCGGGTGGGACGTGAGTCGCGCCGGCGGCCATCGAGCCGCTCTTATAACCGAAATCCCGCTCGCGCAGCGCCGGACAGCGCCGCACCGGAGCCTTCGCCGCCTGCGAGGGCCGAAACCGGTGCCAGGCACCGTCACGAAACTGTGACAACCTCGCCGCGAACGTCGAAATCTCGCCCGCCCACGGGATCGAGCAGAGGAGCCGTCGCGTACGCTCGACGGCACGTCTCGAGCCTCGTCGGCGGTGGTGCCGCCGGATCTCGAATCGCCTTCGCTGCAGGGAAAATCGACCTTCGGCGATCCCTCCCGACGCTGCCGACCACGACGGGGGTCGCGAGCGGCCGGAGCGAACCGGACACACGTTCTGGTCACCGTCGCTCGATCGCCGCCGCCGGGCCGGATCGGTGCCAGGCACCGCGTTTCGAAGCGCGCGACCGCCCGTCGGGCTCCGCCTTTCGCGAGGCTCGCGAGACGCAGGGCTCGCGAGCGACCAGGCGTGGGGGAGCTCAGGTGGACGCCGCGGAGCCCGGCACGTGCAGGGCTCCGCGGCGAGAGTCGAGTCGAGGTCGCGCTACTCGGGCTGCGGGACGATCCGGAGCCAGGGGCGCGGAGCGTCCCAGCCGTCGGGCCACATCTCCCGCGCCTGGTCGTCTGAGACCGACCCGGCGATGATCACGTCTTCGCCCTGCTGCCAGTTGACCGGCGTCGAGACCTTGTGCTTCGCCGTCAGCTGCAACGAGTCGATCACCCGCAGAACCTCGTCGAAGTTGCGGCCGGTCGTCATCGGATAGACGAGGACGAGCTTGACCTTCTTGTCCGGACCGATCACGAACACGTTGCGCACCGTCTGGTTGTCGGCCGCCGTCCGGTCGGTCGGATCGCCGGAGACGTCGGCGCCGAGCATGCCGTAGAGCTTCGAGACGTTGAAGTCCGAGTCGCCGATCATCGGGTAGTTCGGCGCCTCGCCCTGCGTCTCGGCGATGTCCTGCGACCACTTCTCGTGGTTGCCGACGGGGTCGACCGAGAGGCCGATGATCTTGACGTTGCGGCGGTCGAACTCGGGCTTGATCTTCGCCATGTACCCGAGCTCGGTCGTGCAAACCGGCGTGAAGTCGCGCGGATGCGAGAAGAGCACGGCCCACGAGTCGCCGATCCACTCGTGGAAATGAATCGGCCCTTCCGTCGTCTCCGCCTCGAAGTCCGGTGCTGTTTCACCGAGCTGAATGGTCATCTATCTCCCTTGTCTCTTCGTTGAACCTGTGACTGCCCGCCGGGGCGCCGGCTCGAGGAAATCCTACTGCTCCGTGGGCACCAGGCACGTATTCTCGATGTGTGGCAGGCGTCACGATCACCCTTCTCGGTGGGTTCTCAGCCGCGCTCGACGGGCAGCCTATCCCCGACCGCTCCTGGCGGCTCAAGAAGGCGCGCGACCTGGTGAAGCTGCTCGCGCTCTCGCCGGGCCAGCGACTCCACCGGGAGCAGGCGATGGATGCCCTCTGGCCCGACCGCTCGCCCGATGCCGCCGCCAACAACCTCTACCAGGCGGTGCACGCGGCCAGGCGCGCGCTCGGCCCCGAGGCGATCGAGGTGCGGGAGCAGCTGATCACGCTCGTCGCGGCTGTCGACGTCGTCCAGCTCGAAGAGACGGCCGCCGAGGCGCGGCGCACGAGGTCGGCCGCGGCCTACCGGGCTGCGCTCTCGTTCTCCGACGAGCCGCTGCTGCCGGAGAACCGCTACGACGACTGGGCGGAGACGCGCCGCGCCGAGCTCGACGCGTTACGCGCCGCGCTGCGCGCCGAGCTCGACGGGCTCGGCGCCGACGAGCGGCTCGGCCTCCCCGGCGATGCGAGCTCGTTCGTCGGGCGCGACCGGGAGCTCGGCCAGCTCCGCATCCTGCTCGGGCGGACGCGGCTCCTGACCCTGGTCGGCACCGGGGGCGCCGGCAAGACGCGGCTCGCGCTCGAGCTCGCCCGCACCGTCGAGACCGGCTATGCCGACGGAGCGGCGCTGATCGAGCTTGCCGTCGTCACCACGCCCGAGCGCGCCGTGGACGCCCTCGCGGCAGCACTCGACGTGCGCGCCCTCCCCGGCCGCTCGCTCCTCGACGCCGCCGCCGACTTCCTGGCCGGCCGCTCGCTGCTGCTCGTGGTCGACAACTGCGAGCACCTGCTCGCAGCGAGCTCGATGCTCATCGACACGATCCTGCGCGCCGCGCCGCGCGTGACGATCGTGGCCACCAGCCGGGAGCCCCTTCGCACCGCCGGCGAGGTGGTCTTCCGTGTTCCCTCGCTCGCGATGCCCGACCCCGAGGTGCTGCCGCGACTCGACGAGCTGATGAGGTACGAGGCGATCCGGCTCTTCGTCGAGCGGGCGGATGCGGCCGCGCCCGGATTCGTGCTCGTCCCCGAGAACGCCGGCGATGTGGCGCGGATCTGCGTCAGGCTCGACGGCCTCCCGCTCGCGCTCGAGCTGGCCGCCGGCCGGACGGGCGCCCTCAGCCCGGCAACGATCGCCGAGCGCCTCGACGATCGCTTCCGGCTGCTCGCGACCGGCAGCCGGGGCGCGCCGACCCGGCAGCAGACGCTGGCGGCGACCCTCGACTGGAGCCACGATCTGCTCGAGGAGCTCGAGCGCGTCCTGCTACGGCGCCTCTCGGTGTTCGCGGGAACCTTCGACGTGCCGGCGGTCGAGGCTGTTTGCACGGGAGACGGCCTCGATGACGACGAGGCGGCACACCTGCTCGGACGGCTCGTCGAGAAGTCGCTGGTCGCGGTCGAGGGCCGGGATCCGGCGAGGCGCTACCGGTTGCTCGAGACGGTTCGCTTCTACGCGCGCGAGCGGCTCGACCGAGCCCGCGAGACCGCGGCCCTCGGCGACCGGCATGCGCGCTGGGCGCTCGAGCTGGCCGAGCGGGATCCGGCCTCGCCCGGGCTCGACGTCGAGCGGGCGAATCTCTATGCGGCACTCGATACGCTCACCGCCGTCGCGCCCGAGGATGCGCTCCGGCTCTGCATCGCCCTGTGGCCGTTCTGGCTGAGGCGGATCGAGCTCGCCGAGGCCAACAGGCGCTTTACCTCCGCCCTGGCGTCGCCACCCGGAGATGCCACGCTGCGGGCGGAGGCGCTGCTCGCCGCCTCGGCGCTCGACCTTCGCGCCGGCGAGCTCGCCCGCGGCCTCACCCGCGCCGAGGAGAGTCTCGCGACCATCGGCACAGGGGAGCCGCAGCGACGGTGGCGGGCGCTGCAGTTCCTCGGCGGCTACGCGATCACGTTCGCCGGCCAGGGCGAGATCGAGGCGGCGGTGTCGTGGTTCGAGCAGGGCCTCGAGATCGCACAGGTTGAGGGCTTCGCCGCCGAAACGGCGCTCGGCGTCTACTCGCTCGGCGTCACGCACTGGATGGCCGGCCTGCCGGACGCCGAGGAGCTGCTCGGACGCGGCCTAGCGCTCTTCCGCGCGGTCGAGGAGGCCGGCGCGACGATCCCGTCGCCGATCAACATCGTCGAGATCCGCCCGCAGCGCGGCGCCGGGCGGCCCGGGCTGCCCATGGTCCTCGAGGAGACGATGCAGCCGTTCTTCGAGGTGTCGGCCGCCGAGGCGACTGCGTACGTGCTCGCGAACTGCGCGGCCGCGGCCCGGTCACGCGGCGACTTCGGCGGCGCCCATGCGCCTGCTGAACGAGAGCGCCGACGCCTTCGCCGTCCTGAGCAGCGAGCGAGGCGAGGCGCATGTGCTCATGCGAAAGGGGTACCTCGAGGCCGGCGAAGGCTCGCTGGAGGCGGCGCGCGCACACCTCGAGCGGGCACTGGAGCTTCGACGTGGCCTGAACGACCGTCGCGGCGTCGGCCTCGCGCTCACCGGGCTCGGGTTCGTGCTCACCGAGGCGGCCGAGTACGGCGACGCGGAGCGGGCCCTCGTCGAGGCCTGCGCGATCTTCCGCCGGGCGGGCGACAGGTGGGGGCTCGTCAACGCCCTCTGGCGAACGGCTGACCTCGAGCTGGCACGCCGCGATCCCGACCGCGCGGAGGCCGCGCTCCAGGACGCCCGCGCGGTGCTCGACGAGGGGAAGATCGACCGCTGGGTGGCCCACACGGTCGCCGGGCTCGCCGAGGTGGCACTGCTGCGCGGCGATGTCGACCGCGCGCGGGAGCTCCTCGCCGACGCCGGCCACCGCTACACCGCAGCCGCCGACATCTTCGGGGCCGACGCGGTCGGTGCACGGCTTGCGGGGCTTTAGACGCTGCAAATGCCGCGCAAAGATGCCACCGGTTAGACATCCCCCTCACACCAAGCGGGAGGTACAGAGATGACGGAGACAATCGCTCCGATCCTGGGCGAGGCAACAATTCAGGAGCTGAGGGAGGCGGTGCGTGGAGAGGTGATCGCGCGCGGGGACGACGGATACGTCGAGGCCTGCCGGGTCTGGAACGGAGCGCACGACGACCGCCGGCCGGCGCTGATCGTGCGCTGCGCGGGTGCGGCCGACGTCGCGACCGCGATCGGGTTCGCCCGCAGCAACGATCTCGCGCTCGCAGTCCGCGGCGGCGCCCACAGCGTCGCAGGGTTCTCGACCAACGACCACGGCCTCGTCATCGATCTTTCGGCGATGCGCAGCGTGCGCGTCGACCCGGGCGCGCGCCGCGCCGAGGTCGGGGGCGGCGCGGTCTGGGCCGACGTCGACCACGAGACGCAGGCGCACGGGCTCGCGACGACCGGGGGCCTGATCTCGACCACCGGCGTCGCCGGCTTCACGCTCGGCGGCGGCATCGGCTGGCTGATGCGCGCGCACGGCCTCGCCTGCGACAACCTGGTCGCGGCCGACCTCGTGACGGCAGACGGCTGCCTCGTCCGTGCCGACGAGACGGAGAAACCGGAGCTGCTCTGGGGCCTCCGCGGCGGCGGCGGGAACTTCGGCGTCGTCACGCGCTTCGAGCTCGAGCTCCATCCGGTGGGCCCGGTGGTCTACGCGGGGCCGATCTTCTACCCCGCCGAGGCCGACGGGGCGCTGCTTCGCCTCTTCCGCGACTGGGCCGCGGAGGCACCCGACGAGATCACAGCGCTCGTCAACCTGACCACGGCGCCGCCGCTGCCGGTCATCCCCGAGGAGTGGCACGGCAAGAAGGTCGCAGCCCTCATCGCCGTCTCGACGGGCGACCACGACGAGGCGGCGCGCCTGGTCGCAGGGTTCCGCTCGGTCGCGGAGCCGATCGCCGACCTGCTCGGCCCGATGCCGTACAGCATGATCCAGACGCTGATCGACCCGCTGTGGCCGAAGGGCATCAACGCCTACTTCAAGTCGACGAACCTGACCGGTCTCGACGACGACCTGATCGGCTCGCTCACGCGGCTTCACCGTGAAGCGGCGGGGCCCCAGTGCGAGATCCACGTCCACCAGATGGGCGGCGCGGTCGCTCGGGTCGGCGCGGACGAGTCGGCCTTCGGCGACCGGTCGATGCCGTTCCTGCTCAACGCGGTCACCGGCTGGCACGACCCCGCCGACGCCGGCTCGCACCGGGACTGGGCGCGGACGGTGGTCGACGCGGCCGCGGGCGCCTCGACCGGCCACGCGTACGTCAACTTCCTCGCCGACCCGGGCGCGGGACGCGCCGCATACGAGCCGGAGACCTACGCCCGGCTGGCAGCGCTGAAGGAGGAGTACGACCCGAGCAACGTCTTCCGCCTGAACCAGAACGTCGAGCCCGGGAACGGCTCGGGCGGCTAGCGGGGGGACGGACAGTCCGGCGGGGCGATCGGAGCGTTCGCCCCGCCGGACGGCCGCGTAGCCGCCGGCAAGGGCAAGGACCCGAGCCGGCCGGCGTGGATCCCGCGCTCGCTACCGCGCGAGCGTCGCGGCGAGCACCTCGGCCTGCGTCGGCTCTGCCTGCTCGAGCAGCTCGCGGCCGGCAGGCGTGAGGCAGGCGAAGATGCCGCGGCGGTCGAAGTCGCAGAGATTGCGGGCGACGAAGCCGTCGGCCTCCAGGCGCCCGATGAGACGTGAGAGCGCGCTCTGGCTGAGATGGACGGCGTCGGCGAGCTCCTGCATGCGGCTGTGCTCCTCCGGTGACTCGGCCAGGCGCTGGAGCACCTCGAACTCGCTCACGGTCAGGCCGTGCCGGCGATGCAGCTCGCGCTCCAGCGAGTCGAGGACGGCAGCGTGCGCCGCGTCGAGCTCCCGCCAGGTCGTAACCAGATCCTGCTTACCGGCCATCCTCGCCATTGTAGCGATATTTCAATGTTGTTACATATCTTGCGCGAGCATCTTATGCTTGTGCAGAAGTTGCACATGCATGTATCATGGCCACCTCGAATACTTGACGAAGAGATCGGGGGGCCTCTTGACTGACGCATTCACAGCTTCGAACACCGCCGTTCCGGCTCTCAGCCGGCGTGGCTGGGCGGCACTGCTCGTCCTCTGCGGCGCGCTGTTCCTCGACGGCCTCGACGTGTCGATGGTCGGAATGGCGCTGCCCAGCATCCACCGCGACCTGAACCTCTCGACGACGAGCCTCCAGTGGGTGGTGAGCGGCTACGTGCTCGGCTACGGCGGCTTCCTGCTCCTCGGCGGGCGCGCAGCCGACCTGCTCGGACGCAAGCGCGTCTTCGTGGTCGCGATCGCCGTCTTCCTCGTCGCCTCGCTGCTCGGCGGGCTCGCGACCGACGGCACCGTGCTCATCGCGACGAGGTTCATCAAGGGCATCGCCGCGGCGTTCACCGCGCCGGCCGGGCTCTCGATCATCACCACGACCTTCGCCGAGGGGCCGGCACGCAACCGCGCGCTCGGGATCTATGCGGCCACCGGGGCCAGCGGCTTCTCGCTCGGTCTCGTGCTCGGCGGGCTGCTGACCACGATGGGCTGGCGCTGGACGTTCTTCCTGCCCGTGCCGATCGCGCTCGTGATCCTGCTCGTCGCTCCTCGCGTGATCCCGTCCGATCCGCCGCGGTCGGCCGGGCGGCGGCATTACGACCTGGCGGGCGCGTTCACGGTCACTGCCACGATGCTCCTGCTCGTCTACACCGTCACCCAGGCGCCCGAGCACGGCTGGACC
Organism: uncultured Actinomycetota bacterium; assembly: GCA_963743675.1. Classification (GTDB taxonomy): domain Bacteria; phylum Actinomycetota; class Thermoleophilia; order Gaiellales; family Gaiellaceae; genus PALSA-600. The sequence continues at coordinate 17,728 of CAVURE010000015.1, read as the reverse complement.
TCGGCGCGCACGCTGCTGCTCGCGTCGCTCACGGTCCTCGCCGGCTCGGCCTTCGTCGCGATCGAGCAGCGCGTCAAGGAACCGCTCGTCCGGCTCGGCATCCTGCGCTCGCGCACGCTCGTCGGAGCCAACCTGGGAGCGATGGCGATGGCCGGCGGGTACTTCAGCTTCCAGTTCGTGCTCTCGCTCTACCTCCAGCAGGATCGCGGCTGGTCGTCGCTGCACACGGCGCTCGCCTTCCTGCCCGCCGGCCTGCTCGTGGCCTCGATGGCGCCGCGCATCGGGCCGCTCGCCACCCGCTTCGGGGTCGGGCGGACGCTGGTCATCGGGATGGCGATGTTCGTGCCGGCCTACGCGCTCTCTCTGCGCATCTCCGACGACTTCAGCTACGCGACCATGCTGCTGCCGACCATCATCCTGCTCGGCCTCGGGTTCGGGCTCGCCTTCCCGACCCTGAACATGGAGGCGACGAGCGGCATCGCCGACCGCGAGCAGGGTCTCGCCTCGGCCCTCGTCAACACCTCGTTCCAGCTCGGCGGGGCCGTGGTGCTCGCGATCGTCACGGCGGTGCTCGCCTCGCACGACGCGGGCAAGTCCACCTCGACGATCTCCGACTTCCGGCCCGGTCTCGTCGTTGTCGCCATCGTGGCGGCACTCGGCCTGACGGCGACGCTGGCCGCGTTCGTGCTCAGGCCGCGCCCAAGCGCCGAGATCGAGGCGCTTCGGCTCGAGACGCTGCCGCTCGTAGAGACGATCGAGCGCGAAGCGGCCTGAGCGGGACGAGCGGCCGGCACCGCAGGCGCCGGCCGCTCTCCTCCGGGACGGCTACTGCGACTTGACGTGTTCGATGTAGCCGCGGACGTCGGCCGCCGGCTCGGAGTAAGCGGCGCCGAGGGCCGACTCGACGCGCGCCATGTACTCACGCGTCCAGGCGGGATAGTCGTAGTCGATCGCGTTCAGGAACTCGAGCGACGCGCAGAGGCGGATATCAGCGATCGAGGGGGCCCGGCCGCCGATGAACGGATTGCTGCCGAGGAAGAACCGGTGGTAGACCTCGAGCGGCTCGGCGAGTGCGGCCTCGGCGTCCTTCGCGGCCTTCGACTTCATCGCCTCATCGGCCTCCGACGTGCCGACCTCGCCGGCGTACTGCGGGAACCCGAGCGTCGGGTACGTCGCCCGCGCGAGCAGCGGGTAGAGGGTCGCGAGCAGGTAGCAATTGGCGCTGTCGATCATCGCGCGCTGCCCGGGATCGCTCGGATAGAAGCTCTCGAGCCCGTGCTTGTTGCAGAGGTACGACATGATCGCGCAGCTCTCCCAGATCGAGCCTCTCGGCAGCCCGTCCTCCTCGAGGAGAGGCGTCAGGTGCGCCGGGTCCTTGTCGAGGAACTCGGGGGTCGTGGTGCTGCCCCACACGTCGGTCTCCTCGAACTCGAGCCCGGCTGCGCGCACGAAGATCCGGGCGGTCAGGTTGTTGACGCTCGGCTTCAGGATGCTGAGGGTATTGGCGGCCAAGGATCCTCCAGATGTCGTTTGGGGGGTGACTAGTAAGGGTTCCGGGGTGAACGGTCGCCGGAGAGCGACTCCCGCGAGCGCAGGACGAGCAGCTCGATCGCGTCGGCGAGGTGGATCTCGCCGATGTTGTAGTCGCCGCGCTCGAGGCGGAGCTTGTGTGCTTCGAGCAGCACCTGCGCGTGGGTGTAGGGGTACGGCGGCTCGAAGCGCCAGGCCGAGAGCTCGATCGTCAGGCCGAGCGGGTCATCGAAGTAGATCGAGTCCATGAAGCCCCGGTCCTTGACGCCGCTGTGCCGGATCCCGCGCTCCTCGAGCCGCTCGACGGCCTGCGCGAAGACGGCGTGCGAGACGTTGAGCGCGATGTGGTGGACGCAGCCGGGATCGGTCGCGGTGCGGGTCGGGTCGGGAACCCGCTCCTCGCTCGTGAAGACGGTGATCAGCCGGCCGTCGCCCGGGTCGAAGTACAGGTGGCTCTCGGCCGCGTTGTCGAGGTTCGGCTGGTCGAAGACGAACGGCATGCCGAGCACGCCTTCCCAGAACCCGATCGTCGTCGCGCGGTCGGCCCCGACGAGCGTGATGTGGTGCACGCCCTGCGTCTGCAGCTTGCGCACCTACTGGCCCGTGCGCTCGACGAGCTTCGACTTGTACTCGCTCCGCTGGAGGCTTCCCCAGGGCACCAGCTCCACACTTGTCTGCACAACTAGCACGCTGCGGAGTCTCGCACGAATCGACTCGGCAAGTCCATCGCCCGCGCCGGCATCGCGCCCGAGCTCGACGACCACGGGCAGCGGCGGCTCCTGCTTCACGCCGTCGGACGTCGGCTTGACGAGGATGTTGCCGCTCACCTCGGGCACGAACCCGCCGACGACCTCGCGGACCGCCGAGGGGAAGACGTTGACCCCGCGGACGATCAGCATGTCGTCGGTGCGCCCGATGCAGCGCACGCGCGGGCCGGTCCGTCCGCACGCGCAGGGGCTCATCCGCACCTCGACGTGGTCGCGGGTGCGGAAGCGGAGCAGCGGGGCCGCCCGGTGGCGGAGATGGGTCAGCACCAGCTCGCCCGTCGCCCCGTCGGCCAGGTCGAGCGCAGCGCCCGAGTCGGGGTCGATCAGCTCCGGGTAGACGAGCCCGCGGGCGCCGAGATGCATCCCGTCCTGCTCCTCGCACTCGCCCCAGAGCGAGACGCCGATGTCGCCGATCCCCATCGCCTCGGTCACCCTGGCGCCCCATCCCTCCTCGAGCTTCGCCCGGAAGGCGGGCTCTCCGCCGCCCGGCTCGCCCGCGACGAGGACGCGGGCCACGGTCGAGCTCCGGAGGTCGACTCCTCGCCCCGCGGCCCACTCGACGAGATACGCCGCGTAGGAGGGCGTGACGACGACCGCCTCGGGACCGAGCAGCTGGATCGCCGTGACCAGTCGCTCGGTGTTCCCGGTGCCGACGGGGATGTGGCAGAGGCCGATTCGCTCGAAGGCGCCGAGGGCGGCGCCCGCGACGAACGGGCCCGCGTTGTAGCTCGAGACGATCCGGTCGCCGGGTGCGACGCCCGAGGCCGCGTAGCTCCGGGCGGAGCCGGCGACCCAGTTGGCGAGGTCGCCGGCGGTGAGCGGGATGTAGCTGGGAGCGCCGGTCGTGCCGCTCGTCGAGTAGATGCGGACGATCTCGCCGCGCGTCGCACAGAGATGCGACCCGATCGGGTTGTCCGGCGTGACGGTCTCCCTGAGCTCGCGCTTCTCGGTGAACGGGACGCCCCCGATCCCGTCGAGGCCTCCCGCGTCTGCAGCCGAGCCGATGCCGGCGGCGCCGAGCTTCGCCCGGTAGAAGGCGGAGCGCTCGAGGAGGTAGGCGAGCTGGGACCGGTAGCTCTCGTCGTCGACGGCGAGCTGCTCGGCCCACGGGCGGGTCTCGACGGCGGGATCGAGGATCATGGCGCGAGGGGCTCGTAGGTGACCGACTCCTCGGCCCTCTTTGCGAGCGCGAGGCCGATCGGATTCTCCTGCTCCTCTGCGAGGTGCGCAAGCAGGCTCGCGGTGCGCGCAAGGATCGGGACCGTCTTGACCGCCGACGCCGGGAAGCCGAGGTCGAGCATGACGGCCGCGATCGGCAGCGAGACGTTCATCGTCAGGGGCTTGCCCCACGTCGCAGCCACCGCCTCGCGAAGCGCGCGGGCAAGGAGGACGTGCGGGCCGCTGACCCCGTGCGCGTCGGCAAGCTCGAGGATCCGCTCGGCGCGCGGGTCGAGCGGCCTGTGCACGGGATGGCCGAAGCCGGGCATCCGCCCCCCCGCGTCGCGAACCGCTCGAGCCTCGTCGAGCGCCGCCGAGGTCGGGTCGGCCCCGGAGACGACCCTCGCCTGCGCCGCGGTCAGGAGGAGCGCGCACGGCTCGGCCGTGCCGAGGATCACCGGCCCAGCACCGAGGATCCCGGCGGCGACGGCGCCCTGCAGCGAGCCGGGGTCGGCCGCGAGGGTCATCCGGGCCGCGACGTTGGTCGGCATCATCCCGTGCTCCGCGATCGCGACCAGGAGCACATCGAGGAAGAAGCGCTGCTCGTCGGTCGGCTCGCTGCCGGTCAGCAGCAGGTGGAAGTACTCGCTGAAGCTGAGCCGGCCCATCAGGTCGCCGCACAGATCGCGCCCGCGCACCTCGACCCGGTCGGGATAGGCCTGGCTGATGTGCGTCACCGCTTCGGCGGGGTCACCCTCGTGCATACGGCGCGCAAGCTAACCGAAACGTCGTTTTGCGGTATCGTCGCGGCCGGCTGACGAGGGGCGCCGAGGACAGGTCGACCGCGTCCGGGAGCCCCGGGCTGTCGACGGTAGCCCGCGAATGGGGGCGCATCGGCGTGACCGGGTTCGGCGGCCCCCCTGCGCACATCGCCTTGTTCCGCCGGCTCTGCGTCGAGCGCCACGGCTGGCTCGAGGCGCGCGAGTTCGAGGACGCGATCGCCGCCTGCAACCTGCTCCCAGGGCCCGCCTCGACCCAGCTCGCGATCTTCTGCGCCTGGCGGCTGCGCGGGCGGCTAGGCGGGCTCGTGGGCGGCCTGGCGTTCGTCGTCCCGGGCCTGATCGCGATTCTCGCGCTGTCGGCGCTGTTCCTCGAGGGCTCGCCGCCGCGCTGGATCCGCGGCGCCGGCGCAGGCGCCGGCGCGGCGGTGGCGGCAGTTGCAGTGCAGGCCGGCTGGAGCCTCCTGCCCGACAGCCGGCGGCGGGCGGGGAGCCTCGCCCGCTGGCTCGGCTACCTGCTGGCCGGCGCCGCCGCCGCGGCCACGGCGGGCCCATGGCTCGTGCTGGTGCTGATCGGCTGCGGGCTCGTCGAGCTGGCCGGTGAACGGCGCCGGAAGCAGGCTCCTCGGGATCGGTCCGCTGCCGCTCGCAGCCGCCGCGACCGGCGGGCTGCCGGCGCTCGTCTGGGTCGCCGTCAAGGTCGGTGCACTCTCCTACGGCGGCGGCTTCGTGATCATCCCGCTGATGCAGTCCGACGCCGTCGACCGCTACCACTGGCTGACGTCCGGGCAGTTCCTGAACGCCGTCGCGCTCGGGCAGATCACGCCCGGCCCGGTCGTGCACACGGTGGCGGCCGTCGGTTACGCCGCGGGCGGGGTCGGCGGCGGCCTCCTGGCCGCGCTCGTCGCGTTCTCGCCCTCGTTCGCGTTCGTGCTCCTCGGCGCCGGCAGCTTCCAGCGGCTTCGAGACAGCACGCGCGCGCAGGCATTCCTCGCCGGCGCCGGCCCGGCGGCGGCCGGGGCGATCCTCGGCACCGCCGTCCCGCTGGCACGTGCGCTCGGCGAGACCTGGCAGTACGCCGTGCTCGCCGGCGCGGCCGTGCTCCTGCTCGTGCTCCGCCGCGGCGTCGTCCCGACGCTGCTGCTCGCGGGCGCCGTCGGCGCAGCCGTCGCGCTCGCGGGCGGTGCGCTGCCCGGCTGACCGCTACGATCGACCGACCGTGGGCACGTCAGAGTCCCCCGTCTCCGGCGTCGACTTCGTCTCGATCCCGACGCGCGACTTCGACCGCGCGATCGAGTTCTACGAGACCGTGCTCGGTCTCCGCTGCGCCCGGCGCTACGACAGGATCGCCGGCGCCGAGTTCGAAACCGGCAACCTGACGCTGCAACTCCTCGAGTCGTCGTCGGTCGGGCTCGAGTTCCGGCCGAACGCCCACCCGATCGGCCTTCACGTCGACGATGTGGCGGCAACGCGGGCGCTGCTCGAGTCGCGCGGAGTCCGGTTCCCGGTCGACACGATCGACTCCGGCGTCTGCTTCATGGCGCCGTTCTGGACCCGGACGGAAACGCCCTCATGCTCCATCACCGCTACGCGCCGCGCTCGGCTGATTGATGCGGCAGCACCGGCGCCCCGCCGGCCCGACGTGGTTTCCCGCAGCGCCGATCCGCGAACACGCGGAGGCCCGGCGGCCTGAGACGCGGCATGCTGGGTCAGCACCAAGCCTGGATCGCAAGTAGGACGAAGCTTCACCGGTGAGGTAGCGGCCCGTACGACCCTCCCAGCCGTGCCCGTGAGGTGGACGAAAGCGAATCCGACGAAAGTGAAGGCCAGCAAGGGCCCGCGAAAGCGGGCCCTTTTTTCGCCCGGCCGAGGCGGCGATCGTCTAGCTTTCGCCGGCGCCATGCCGGCCCTCTTGATCGACCTCTACGAGCTGACCATGGGCGAGAGCTACCTCGCCGAGGGCATCGACGGGAAGCCGGCGACCTTCCAGCTCTTCTGCCGCAACCTGCCCCCCGGCTGGGGCTATCTCGTCGCCGCCGGGATCGAGGACGCCCTGGCATTCCTCGCCGACCTCCGCTTCGACGACGACGAGCTCGCCTATCTGGAGAGCACTGCGCTCTTCAGCGCCGCCTTCCTCGACCGTCTCGGGCGCCTGCGCTTCACCGGTGAGGTTCGCGCGATGCGCGAGGGGACGCTGTTCTTCCCGAACGAGCCGGTGCTGGAAGTGACGGCGCCGCTGCTCGAGGCGCAGCTGGTCGAGACGGCGCTCGTCAACATCGTCCACTTCCAGTCGCTGATCGCCGCCCGGGCCGCACGCTGCGTCGACGCCGCCGGCGGACGGAGGCTCGTCGAGTTCGGGCTTGCGGCGCGCGCACGGCGGGCAGGCCGGCGTCGAGGTGGCGCGCGCGAGCTACCTCGCCGGCTTCGACGCCACGAGCGATGTGCTGGCGGGCCGGCGGTACGGGATCCCCCTCGCCGGCACGATGGCCCATTCCTACATCGAGTGCTTCGGGAGCGAGACGGCGGCCTTCGAGGCGTTCACCCGCTCCTACCCGGAAGGAAGCACGCTGCTCATCGACACCTACGACACCGTTGAGGGGGCGCGGCGGGCGGCGGACGTCGCGCGATCGCTCGCGGCACGAGGCGGACGCCTCGGCGGGGTGCGCCTCGACTCGGGTGACCTGCTCGACCTCAGCCGGCGCGTCCGTGCGGTCCTCGACGATGCCGGGCTGCCCGACGTGGTGATCTTCGCGAGCGGCAACCTCGACGAGCACGAGCTTGCGCGGCTGCTCGCGGCCGCCGCCCCCATCGACGCGTTCGGAGTCGGCTCCCGCCTCGCCGTCTCCGACGGCGCGCCCTACCTCGACATGGTCTACAAACTGGTCGCGTTCGACGGGCGGCCCGTGCTCAAGCTGTCGCCCGACAAGGCCACCCTGCCCGGCCCCAAGCAGGTCTGGCGGCTGGTCGAGAACGGACTGCTGGCAGGCGACGTCGTCGCGCTGGCCGGCGAGCGGGGCCCGCTGGGCGCCGAGGCGCTGCTCGAGCCCGCCGTCCACGGCCGTGACTCGCTCGACTCGGCCCGCGCGCGCGCCGCGGCCCAGCGCGCCGCGCTTCCGGCCGATCACCGCCGGCTGGAGGCGATTCCCTATCCCGTCGAGATCAGCCCGGCGATCGAGGCGCTCCGGTTGAGCGTCATGGCGGGCCTCTAGACCGCGCGGCCCCGGCCCGAGCTCGCTAGTCCGGCTGGAGCCGCCCAGGTGCGGCTCCGGCGGTCTGCTCGACGAAATGCTTGCTCAGCATCGTCTCCTGCCCCTGGTAGTTCGAGCCGAGCGCCTCGCCGTAGAGAACGTCGGGCGGCTCGAGCATCCGCTCGAACGCGAGCTTGCAGATCGGCTGGCGGTGCTCGACCATGAACGACACGTCCCGCGCCCGCACCTCGAGGGCGGCCCTCGTCCCGTGACGGCGGCCGCGAGGGTCATAGCCGAACCCGGGATCGAAGAAGCCGGCGTAATGGGTGCGCAGCTCGCCGGCCGTCGGATCGTAGGCGGTCATCTCGGCGGCGTAGCCGGGCGGGATGCATGCGCCCTCGGCCGAGAGGAGCAGGTAGAAGATCTCCGGCTCGAGCACGATCCGCGAGCCGACCTCCGGATACACCGGCTCCCAGAAGTCGCGCCAGGCGTAGCCGTGGATGCGGCCGAGGTCGATGGGGAGGCTGTTCTTCTTCGCCCGGTAGCCGACGATCCGGTCGGTCGGGCCGCTCAGGTCGACGCTCATGTAGAGGCCGTCGGAGATGGTGAGCTCCCAGGCCCTCAGTGCGTGCGAGTCGAGGTAGAGCAGCGGGAACTCCTCGTGCACGGCGCGCAGCTCGTCGTCGCGAAGGCGGGCATCGCCCGTGAACAGCCTGAGCTGATTCAGCGCGAGCCCCGTCTTGACATGGATCGCATAGGAGCGCGGGACGATCTCGAGGTAGAGCTTCCCGCGGTAGCCGTAACGGATCTCGTCGAACGACGGGTTGCCGTCGGTGATGACGCGGGTGAAGACGTCGAGGCGGCCGGTCGAGCTCTTCGGGTTCGCCTTGGCGCGGATCTCCGGCGGCAGGCCGAGCTCCTCGATCAGCGGCACGAGGTAGGGGCGGTCGCGCTCGAGCGCCGCGCCGTCCCGGAGGTCGATCCGCTGGAACGCGATGTCGGCGATCTTGTCCTCGACCGTCGACTCGGTGTCGGGCAGGAAGCTGCAACGGAGCGCCCAGGCGAAGTCTCCGAGGCGGAGATCGAGGCTCGCCGGCTGGACGCTTCCCGGCGGGATCCGGTACGGGTCGGAGGTGATCCACTCGTCCTGGATCGCGCGCCGCAGCTCCTGCGCCGGCAGCACGCCGGCCGGCCGGCCTCCCGGCTCGACCGCCGGCAGCCCGGCGGGCGAGGAATGGACGGCCGGATTGCTCATCGCGGCGAAGTGTAGGCGGGCTCAGGTGCTGCTTCCGGCACCGCGTAATCCTTGCCGCCGGCACGGACGTTGGCGGTCAAGTGGCCGCGACTGGCACCCTTTGGGTACACCGGGGCCATGGCTGCACACGAATACACGGCGTATCCGGCGCGGCGGCGTCGGAAAAAGAAGCGCTCACCGCTCCTCGCCGTGCTGGCGATCTTGCTGATCGCCGTCGCCGGCGGGCTGATCGCGATCGCGGTTGCCTGGCCCGCAGCCACGATCAAGATCGACGATCAGGCGCTCGCGAGCGTCCACCTCGCACCGGCGCTCGAGCAGACGCGCAGCGTCGCCGTCACCGGCGCGAACGGCCGCCGCGTACCCGTCCGGATCCGCTCGGGCAAGATCTATCCCGTCGGCCGGGTACCGGCCGGCGAGACCCTCGAGGTCAAGGTGACCGTGCACCGGTCGTCGCTCGTCTCATGGCTCGTGGGCAGCACCCGGCGGGTCGAGACCACGATCGTCACGCCCACCGCGCGCGTCCACACGACGCTCCTCCATCTGGCCGACGGCGCGCCCGTCGAGCTTCACTTCGACACGCCGGCCAGCGTCGTCGCGCTGAAGATCCCGGGCTACAAGCCCGAACGGCTCACCTTCGCCCGGCCACGCCGCGTCGTGCAGACCGGTGTGCGCGCGAGCGGGCCGAGCCGGTTCGGCGTCCTTGTCGTCTCGCTGGCCGCGCGCCCCTGGGAGACCCTGTCGGCGCCGGCGCGCGTGAGCTGGTTCCCTGCCGGGGCCCGGCTCCAGGCGCTCGTGAAGCCCGCGCCTGGCGCGACCATCCAGCCCTCGACCCCGATCGAGCTGACGTTCTCCGAGCCGGTCGCCTCGGCACTCGGCCGGGTGCGGCCCAAGCTCGACCCGCCCACCCAGGGCACCTGGACACAGACGGCGGCCAACCAGCTCACCTTTACGCCGACGGGCTCCGGCTTCGCGCTCGGCAAGCATGTCGTCGTCACCCTGCCGACTAGACCGGACCTGCTCGCACCGGGGCACACCCAGACCGTCGAGACGCTCACCTGGAATGTCCCGATCGGCTCGACCCTCCGGCTCCAGCAGCTCCTGAGCGAGCTCGGCTACCTGCCCCTCTCCTGGACCCCGGCGAGCGGCCCCGTCGGGTCGACGGCGCTGGCGCAGAAGGAGGCCGCACTCAACGCTCCGAAGGGGAGCTTCACCTGGCGCTACTCCGACACGCCCAGCGAGCTCCAGTCGTTGTGGCGGCCGGGCGGCTGGACGTCGATGACCCAGGGTGCGGTGATGGCATTCGAGCACGACCACGGGCTCGCGGTCGACGGCATCCCCGGTCCGGTCGTCTGGCACACGCTGATCCGGTCGGCGCTGCAGGGAGACCAGGCCCACGCCTACAGCTACGTGCTCGTCCATCGCTCGGTTCCCCAGACGCTGACCCTCTGGAGCAACGGCGCGACGGTGCTGCAGGCGAGGATCAACACCGGCGTTCCAGCCGCGCCGACGCCGTACGGAACGCACGCCGTGTTCGAGCACATCCCGGTCGGGACGATGAGCGGCCAGAACCCCGACGGAAGCCATTACCACGATCCCGGCATCAAGTGGATCAGCTACTTCAACGGCGGCGAGGCCATCCACGGCTTCAACCGCGCGACCTACGGTTTCCCGCAGAGCGTCGGCTGCGTCGAGGCGCCGGTCGACACCGCGGCGAAGATCTGGCCCTATACGCCGATCGGCACCCTGGTCTCGATCGTCCCATAGCACCCTGGTCACGATTGCGCCTCGTGAGGATAGGATCGAGGCGTGAGCACCGCCGTCGTCACGACCAACAAGGGCGCGATCGAGCTCGAGCTCTACGACGCCGACGCCCCGAAGACCGTTGCCAACTTCGTCAAGCTCGCGCGCGACGGGTTCTACGACGGAGTCGTGTTCCACCGCGTCATCCCGGACTTCATGATCCAGGGCGGCGATCCGACGGGGACCGGCATGGGCGGCCCGGGATACCAGTTCGAGGACGAGGCGAACGGGCACTCGGTCGACCGCGGGGCGATCGCGATGGCGAACTCCGGCCCGAACACGAACGGCTCGCAGTTCTTCATCGTCACCGCCGACAGCTGCCCGTGGTTGAACGGCCTGCACACCGTATTCGGCCGCGTCTCGTCGGGCATGGACGTCGTCGAAGCGATCGGGGGCGCGGACACCGACCATTCGGATCGTCCGGTCGAGGAGATTCGCATCGAGTCGGTCGCGATCTCCGACGGCGAGCCCGCCTAGCGCCGTCCGGGCCGGCGTGCCCGGCTCGTCGGGTAGGTTGCCCCGGGTGACGGGACGTTCCGCCCAGCCTGTTCGGCCGGGGCTGATCCTTGCCGTGCTCTCGCTCGGCGGAGCCGCCTACGCGCTGCTTCAGTCGCTGGTCGTCCCGGCGCTGCCGGTTCTGCAGAAGGACCTCGGCACCACCACCGAGGGCGTTGCGTGGGTGTTCACCGCCTACCTGCTCGCGGCGTCCGTCGTAACGCCGATCGCGGGGCGGCTCGGCGACATGTTCGGGAAGAAGCGCGTGCTCGTCCTGGCCCTCGCGGGCCTGGCGGCGGGCAGCCTCATGGCCGGCCTCGCCACCACCCTGCCGGTGATGATCGCGGCCCGGACGATCCAGGGGCTCGGCGGTGCGATCTTCCCGCTCGCGTTCGGGATCATCCGCGACGAGGTCCCGCGCGAGAAGGTCGCGTTCGCGATCGCGATGATCTCGGGCATCCTCGGGATCGGCGGCGGCCTCGGCATCGTCCTCGCCGGCCCCATCCTCGAGAACCTCAACTACCACTGGCTCTTCTGGATCCCGCTCGTCGTGACGTCGATCGCGGCCGTCGCCGCCGTGCTGTTCATCCCCGAGTCGCCGATCCGCGCGGCGGGAAACGTGCACTGGCTGGGAGCGCTCCTGCTCTCGAGCTGGCTCGTCGCGATGCTGGTCGCCGTCAGCGAGGCGCCGACGTGGGGCTGGGGCTCACCGAAGACGATCGGGCTGCTCGTGCTGGCGGCCGTGCTTGCCGCGCTCTGGGTGTGGGCGGAGAACCGTTCGCGCCACCCGCTCGTCGACATGCAGATGATGAGGCTGCCCGGTGTCTGGACGACCAACCTGGCCGCGCTGCTGATCGGCTTCGGGCTGTACAGCGCCTTCGTCCTCATCCCGCAGTTCGTGCAGACGCCGACCTCGTCCGGCTACGGCTTCGGCGCCTCGGTGACCCAGGCCGGCCTCTACCTGATCCCCTCGACGCTCGCGCTGCTCATCTTCAGCCCGATCGGCGGGCGGATGTCGACCGTCGTCGGCTCGAAGGTGCCGCTCGTGCTCGGGGCGACCGTCACCACCGTGACGTTCGTCGTGCTCGCGATCGCCACCGAGCCGTGGGAGATCTACCTCGCCTCCGGCCTGCTCGGCATCGGCATCGGCTTCGCCTTCGCGGCGCTCGCGAACCTGATCGTCGAGGCCGTGCGGCCCGATCAGACGGGCGTCGCCTCGGGCATGAACACGATCGTGCGTACGATCGGCGGCGCGATCGGCGCCGAGCTGGCCGCGAGCATCCTCGCCGCCAACACCGTCTCGACCGGGTACCCGGACCGGCACGGCTATACGGTCACGTTCGTCCTCTGCGCGGCCGTCCTCGCCTGCAGCGTGGTCGCCTCGCTCGCCGTTCCCGGCCGCCGTCGCGCGCCCGCTCATGCCGTCGCCGCGCCGGCGACGGAGTAGGGCGAGCCGAGGCGCCGGCGGTCGCCGGCGCCTCGGGCCAGGCCCAGGCCGCTACTGCACGCAGTCCTTGAGGCCCTGCGCCTCGGGCAGGGACTCGAGCTTCTTCAGCGTGTTGTTCTCGATCTGCCGGATCCGCTCGCGCGTGACGCCGAAGGCCTTGCCGACCTCCTCGAGCGTGCACGGCTGGGAGCCGTCGAGCCCGTAGCGCAGCTCGATCACACGGCGCTCGCGCGGCGGAAGCGACGAGAGCGCGTTCTCGATGTCCGAGCGGCGGAGGGTGAGCGAGGCCGAGTCGAACGGCGACTCGGCCTGGTCGTCCTCGACGAAGTCGCCGAGCTCGGAGTCCTCCTCCTCGCCGATCGGCTTCTCGAGCGAGATCGGATGCTGAGCCATCCGCAGGATCTCGCGCACCTCCTCGCGTGGTCATCTCGAGCTCCTCGGCGATCTCCTCGGGCGCCGGCTCCCGGCCGAGCCGCTGGACGAGCTGGCGCTCGATGTGCACGACCTTGTTGAGCTTCTCGACCATGTGCACCGGGATCCGGATCGTCCGCGCCTTGTCGGCGATCGCCCGGGTCACGGCCTGGCGGATCCACCAGGTGGCGTACGTGGAGAACTTGAACCCCTTGCGGTAGTCGAACTTCTCGACCGCCCGGATCAGGCCGAGCGAGCCCTCCTGGATCAGGTCCAGGAACGACAGGCCGCGGCCGAGATAGCCCTTGGCGATCGAGACGACGAGGCGAAGGTTCGCCTCGATCATCTGCGTCTTGGCGGTCATGTCGCCACGCTCGATCCGCTTCGCCAGGTAGACCTCCTGGTCGGCGGTCAGCAAGGGCACCTTGCCGATCTCGCGCAGGTACAGCCGCAGTGAATCCAGTGACGGCTCGACCGTGAGGTCGAGCTTCGGAACGTTCTTCTCCTCCTCGACGAGCGGCTGCTCGTGTGGGAGGCGCTTGTGCTGCTCACCTTCGACGAGCTCGACCCCGTGGTCGATCAGGTATGTCGTGAAGTCCTCGAGCTGCTCTTTCGTGAGCTCGATCTCCTCGACTCCCGAAACGATCTCGTCGTAGGTGAGGAAGCCTTTCTCCTTGCCCGTCTCGACGAGCTTGTGCAGCTCCTCGACTTCGGGAAGCGAGATGTCGACCGTGAGCATCAGACCCCGACCTCCGACTCGGCTGACCAGACCAACGACTCCCTCGTTGAGCCGGCACCCCCTCCGACTCGCCCTCTCGTGACGCGCGAGACTCTACAGCACGTTTCCGCAAATTGGGAGACTTCGTTCCTCACGCTATGGAGACAGGTCTGACAGGGGCGCGCGTGCTGGTCACGGGCGGGTCGGGCGGCATCGGCGCGGCGTGCGTCCGCCTGTTCGCGGCCGAGGGCGCGCGCGTTGTCGTGCACTACAACACGGGGCGCGCGCGGGCCGAGGCGGCGGGCGGCGCGGCGATCGTCCAGGCCGACCTGACCGTCGAGGCCGATGTCGAGCGGATGTTTGCCGAGGCCGGAGAGCTCGACGTGTGCGCCGCGGTCGCCGGGGTCTGGCCGGCCGAGGACGTTCCGGTGTGGGAGCTCACGCTCGACCGCTGGCGCGAGACCGTCGCGGCGAACCTGACCGCGACGTTCCTCACCGCCCGCGGCTTCCTGCGCGGCCTCGGCGAGCGCGAGGGCTCGCTCGTCGTCGTCGGGTCGACCGCCGGCATCTTCGGCGAGGCCGGCCACGCCGACTACGCCGCGTCGAAGTCGGCGATCCTCGGCGGGCTCGTCCTCTCCCTGAAGAACGAGGTCGTCCGCCGCAACCCCCGTGTCCGGGTGAACGGCGTCGCGCCGGGCTGGACGGTCTCGCCGATGACCGAGCGCACGCTCGACGCCGCCAGGATCGCGCAGATCACGAGGACGATGGCCCTGCCGAAGGTTGCGACCGCCGACGACGTCGCCGCGCAGATCGTCGCCCTCAGCTCACCCGTGCTCTCGGGCCACGTCACCGGCCAGGTCGTCACCGTGGCCGGCGGCATGGAGGGCCGGGTCATCCACGACTGAGCCGCATGCGCCCCCGGGCCGAACGGTGCAGGTGCTTCAGGTCGCGAATGCCCGCGCGGTCGCCGGGCGTCTCGTGACTCGCGACGACACGCGGCCGTCCGCCGGATGACCAGACGGAGAAAGACTGACGGCGGCCATTGGCCGCCGTCTTGGCCCTTGCCTCAGGAATGATTGCCGTCAGTTCCCGGGACCAGGGAGTCCAGATCTCTCGTGAAGCGCTAGCCATCGGGCCGGCCCCGCCACATCGGGCCTGCTCGACAGGTTCATCATCGCCACCGCGCTCTTACTTGATCTATCCCCGATTTGGTGGTTCACCGCATTACTTGACTGGGAAAACCGCAGCTTCGTCTAGCTTCCGGAGATGGCGTCGCGATTCGAGACCAGGCTTCTGGAGGGGCTGCCGATCGTCGCCGACGGCGGCATGGGGTCGCTGCTGACGGCCGCGGTGCCCCGGCTGCGCTCACCCGAGGAGGCAAATCTGCGGGCCCCGGAGGCGGTCGTCTCGCTGCACGTGAGCTTCATCAACGCGGGTGCAGACCTGATCGAGACGAACACGTTCGGCGCAAACCGCCGCAAGCTGGCCTCGCACTACCTCGAGGACGAGTTCGAGCGGATCAACTCGACGGCGGTGAAGCTCGCCCGCGAAGCTCGCGACCTCACGGGCCGCGACGTCTTCATCGGCGGCTCGATCGGCCCGCTCGGCGAGGCGGCGAGCTCCGAGAAGCGCCGCGACCTCTTCTCCGAGCAGGCGGCCGTGCTCGAGGAGCGCGGCGCCGACGTCTTCATGATCGAGACGTTCTTCGACCTCGAGGAGCTCGTCGATGCGATCGCGGCCGTCCGGAGCGTTTCGTCGCTTCCGATCGTCGCGATGCTCACGCTTCGACGAGGATGCGGAGACGCTCGCGGGCGTCACCGCCCGCCAGGCCTCGGAGCGGCTCGCCGGCCTCGACGTCGCCGCGTACGGCGCCAATCACGGCGCCGGCCTGCTCGCGGCGTTGACCGCGCTCGAGCAGATGCAGGATGCCGGCAGGCCCCTGGCCGCGCTGCCGAACATCGGCCTCGCGAGCCTGCTCGGCGGCAAGGTCATCTACCCGCACGCGACCCCCGAGTACTTCGCCGAGTTCGCGGCGCACGCGCGCGATCTCGGCGCCCGCGTGATCGGCGGCTGCTGCGGCACGACGCCGGCCGAGATCGCCGCCATCCGCGCCGCGATCGACGCGGAGCGGCCGGTGCGCATCCGGCTCGGCGAGGAGGCCCACGAGGTCGCGGCCGCGCTCGGCGAGGAGCAGCGGGAGACCGGCCTCGCCACCGGCATTCCGCGAGGGCGAGTTCGTCGTCTCGGTCCAGCTCGACCCGCCGCTCGGGGGCTCGAGCCGGGGCCTCGTCGAGGTCGCACAGGAGCTCGAGGGCTCGGGGCTCGTTCGCTTCGTCGACGTCAACGACAACGCCACGGCCCGCGCGGGGATCAGCGCGCTCATGGTCTCCTGCACGATCGAGCGCGCGACCGGCCTGGAGACGATCCCCCACCTGACGACGCGGGACTCGACCGTCCTCGGGATCGAGTCCCAGCTCCTCGGCGCGCACTCCGAGGGCGTCCGCAACGTGCTCGCGATCACCGGCGACCCGCCCGAGGTCGGGGACTATCCCGGCTCGCAGGGCGTGTACGAGATCGACTCGATCGGCCTCACCGGCCTCGTCGCGCGGCTCAACCGCGGCGAGGACTTCAACGGGCGGCCGATCGACGCGCCGACCTCGTTCTTCCCCGGCGTCGCCGTGAACCCGACTGCCGACGACCTCGAGCTCGAGGCCGAGCGGTTCCGGGCGAAGCTCGCGGCGGGCGCGCGATTCGCGATGACGCAGATCGTGTTCGAGCTCGCTGCGCTCGACCGCTTCGCCGAGCTGCTCGGCGGCTGGCCGGTACCGGTGCTCGCGGGGATCTTCCCGCTCACGAGCTACCGCCTCGCGCTGCGGCTCCACAACGAGGTGCCGGGGATCATCGTTCCCGACGACCTCCAGCAGGCGCTCGACGATGCCGGCGCCGACGCGGCGAAGGTCGGCATGGCGCACGCGAAGGCGCTGCTCGACGGCGCGCCCGGCCGCTGCGACGGCGTGTACATCGTCGCGCCCTACCGCAAGCCGACCTCCGTGCTCGAGCTGCTCGGGTAGGAGCCTCGCTCTGGCTAGCGGTGCTGCTCGAGGTTCGAGGTGACCGACGCGATCTGCTTCTGGATCCGGAGCACGTCGTGCGGGGGCGCGAACCTGTCGAGGCGCTGGAGCACCTCCGACCGCCGGACCTCGCGGTGGACCTGCTTGTTCCCCGGGATCTGGAGCGCGACGGCGCCGACCACCCAGACGAGGGCAAGCCCCCATACCGCACCGACGAGGAGCCCGCCGAGCGAGTCGACGAGGCGCAGCGGCGGCAGCAGCCTCAGTCCGCCCCGGATCGAGTGCGCGAGGATCCGCGCGGCCAGCTGGAACACGACGATCCCGGCGACCGCGCAGCCGAGCCCGACGAGAGCCGAGTAGCGCGAGTGCATCCCCGCCGCCAGGAAGTGCGGCGCCATCCGCGCGCCGACGATCGCGCCGAGGACGAGGCCGGCCAGCGAGAGCGCCGCCGAGATCAGCCCGCGGCGGTAGCCCGCAAGCGCTGCGAGCGCAGACGACGGCGACGATGATCCAGTCGATCCTGGTCACGGGTCGTACTTCTGCGCGATCCGCCTCCGACCCTCTACCGCACGCTCGCCGGCGGCGCCCGCCTACTTGTGGGTCGCGCACTCCTCGTGCTTCCCGGGCCCGGCGGGAACACCGTTCTTGCCGATGTCGACCGTCTCGCAGCCCAGATCCTTCGTGCCGGCGAGCGTGACCGTGACGTAGCAGTGACTCACACCGGCCCGTGAGGTCGGGCTGCAGCAGGCGGACAGGATCCTGATCGGGTTGCCGGATCTCTTCGCGGTCTTGTTGTACGAGAGCCGCCAGCTCGTGCCGAACCTCGAGCACTTGGCCGTGGCGGCCGTCTGCGCGCCCGCCGTGCGGGCCGGGATCAATGCCAGCGCCGCCGCGAGGAGCAGAGCGGCTCCGAGAGCCACGACGCCGAGCCCGGGCCAGAAGTCTGACGCCTGCCTGCTCACTCCACTTGATGGTAGACAGCAGGCGGTCCCTGCTCGTGGCGAACGGCCGCCCCGACCGTCGCCTCCGCCCGCGGAGATCCCCGTCCGGCTACACTGCCCTCCGCCTAGGGGGCGTAGTTCAGCTGGTTAGAACGCCGGCCTGTCACG
>CAVURE010000014.1:0-351185 GCA_963743675.1 uncultured Actinomycetota bacterium | reverse complement strand
GCCGCGGGCCTGCTCGGCCATCCAGTAGTCGATGTGTGTGCCCGTAGAGGGCGTGTATCTTGCTCCTCTGTCAAGCGGCGAGTTGTAGTTCGGTGGCGGCGTCGGCTTTGAGCGCGCGGTAGACGACGTCGGAGAGGTGTCGTTTGAGGACGCGGAGAGCTTCGAGGCCGCCGTCGCCGTTGGCGCGTCGACGTGCGAGGAGGGCCCGTGCGCCGGGGTGTAGGCGTGCCTGGGTGAGCGCGATCCGGTGCAGGGCGGCGTTGAGTTGCCTGTTGCCGCTGCGGCTGAGTCGGTGGCGGGCTCGGTTCGATGACCAGACCGGAAGCGGCGCGCTTCCGTTGTGACGGGCGTAGGCGTCGGGGCTCCTGAACCGTTCGACGCCGGCGGTCTCGGCGAGGATCTTTGCGGCCGTGAGCGCCCCGCAGCCGCAGACGGCGAGCAGCGTCGGAGCGAGCCTCTCGACGAGGGTGGAGTCGTGCTCGTGGACGCGGCGAACCGATCGGGCCTCACCAAGGGCGGCTACATCGCACTCGCCGTGGCCAGCGTTATCGCTGCCTGGTTCGCGGTGCACTCCATCTACATGCTCCGTTATGCCCATCGCGTCGATCCCGTCGGCGGAATCAGTTTCCACGCAGACGACCAACCCGACTACCGCGACTTCGCGTACATAGCCCTCACGATCAGCATGACCTTCCACGTATCCGACACCGACCTAACAGCCAAACCGATCCGGCGCACCGCTATCCAGCACGCGCTGCTCTCCTACCTCTTCGGCGTGGTGATCGTCGCGATCATGATCAACATCGTCGGGAGCCTCGCAAGCACGTAACCCGATTCGGGCTGACACCCGGCCGCCTACAGCCGGAACTGCCCACCCCGGCGAGCTCGGGGCCCGGTCGATCGTGCCGTCCATCCATGCGTCCTCTGTCGGCCGCCCGGGCCGCGGGCGCAGAGCGCCGGCGCGGCCACCGTAGGCTGGAGCAATTTGTGGCACCCGAACTTCGGTCACCAGGGCGTCGATCGGGCGGCGGGCGCTACCCTGGCTTCGCGCCGCCCGACCGGGCCGCGAACATCGACTTCATCAGGAGGGAAACAGAGATGGGCAAATGGTTCCTGGGTGGCACTGCGGCAGCCTGCGCCGCTCTCGTCGCGTTTGCGGCGAGCGCTGCGATGGCTTCCAGCCAGGCGGGTGGGGTGACGATCAAGGTCATCGACAAGGGACAGTCGTACGTGATCAACAAGAGCGCCACAGACAGCATGTACTTCAGTCCGGCCACCGCCTCGGTGAAGAGCGGTCAGACGCTCACGTTCACCTACGAGGGCAAGCCGTCGCAGGAGCCGCACACGATGTCCTTCGTCGCCAAGAAGGATCTGCCGACGACAAACGCGCAGATCAACGCATGCTCGAACGGCGGCGACATGGTCTGCAACGTGATCGCCGCCGGACACATCGAAACCCGAAGGCGCCCCCCGGGCCGACGAACGACATCGTCCACTGGACAATCGATAGAGGGCACCCGGGCCTCGACGGACCCGGCGATAGCATCGCGATCGAGGGCGCCAAGCACAGGTCGATCTCGATCAAGGTCACGGCACCCGCCGGGACGACGCTGTACTTCTTCTGCGCCATCCATCCCTGGATGCACGGCGAACTCAAGGTCACGTAGACAGATCTGCCGGGGAGCCGCCCCCGCCGAGCGGCTCCCCGGTCCAGATTCCGATGATGGCGCCTTCGCGAGTCACGTCGTGCTGATGTGGACGGTGAGCCACGACACCTACGCATTCGGGTTCCACGACGTGTCCACAATCAAGCGAACGCTTGCGCTCGACCTAACGCTCGCCGACGGGATCGGCCCGATCTCCGCCTAACCGCCTGGCGGTAACACGGCTGCGCAGACCAATGTCTCGCAAGACACCTGATCCCGCGCGACGGGAGACCCCGGGTCGCGGCGACGGCGCCGCAAGACGCGCTCAGGGAACGCAAATGTCTCTGCTGTCGGCCGCGTACGTTCCGTTCCTCGGTCAGTGGTCAGTCCAGACCGTCGTACCGCCGTCACGGTCGACCAGTGACTACTGACCGGGCAGCGCTGAACCCTCCAAGGGCCAAGCCGGAGCGGCATACGGACACGCCGCGTTCGCCGAAGCCGGCGCCGAGGGGCTGTGAAGTATGTCTAGGTCGACGGGACCGCGGCGTGTTGGACGACGAGGATGGCAACGTCGTCGTCTGCCGCGTTGTCGCCGATGAGGACGTCGAGGAGCGACTCGATAATCTGCTCAGGGGCGAGGTCCGTCGGGATAGCAGCGAGGTGCGCCGCCGCTTCGTCCACCCCTGCCTGGAACGGACGGGCTCGTCGCTCGACCAGGCCGTCGGTGTACATCACGAGCTGAGAGCCGAGCGGGAACGGCGCGCTGCCAACGAGACCGAGCAGATCGGACGAGACCCCAATCATCATGCCGTTGGCGGTGTCGAGCTGCTTGACGGTTCCGTCGGGCAGGCGGAGGATCGGGGGCGGGTGGCCCGCCGTCGTAAAGGCGACGGTGCAGGCGGGAATGTCGATGACCGCCAGTGCGGCGGTCGCCAAGAGGGGGGCGTCGCGTTGGTCGAGTACACCTGTTACCTCGGTGAAGATTTTGGACATCTCGACCTGAGCGTGGAGGAGGGCGCTCATCATTCCTCGCACGAGCGCCATGTCGGCGGCCGCTGTGATGCCGTGGCCGACTACGTCGCCGACGATGAGCGCGATCCGCCCCTCGCCGAGAAGCAGACCCTCGTACCAATCGCCGCCTACTGTTCTCTGCGAGCTTGCGGTGAGGTACCGCGCGGAGATGGCGGTGCCCGGCAGCAGCGGAAGAGCGCCGAGCAGTCGCTCCTGCAAGGCCACGATCAGGTCGTGGTCGGCGTCATATCGCTCGGCCCGCTCGACGGTTGCCACACAAAGATTGGAGACGGCTCGGAGGGCGGCGTCGAGCTTGGCATCGAAGGACATCGGCTCTGCCCAGGCGAACCCGATCGCCCCCATGCGAGTGCCGTCGGAGCGGTACAACGGAAGCGAGGCTGTCGCCTGGATCCCGGCTGCGACCGTGTCGTCGACCAGCGCCGAAAACTGCTGCTGATACGAGTCGAGGTCGGGCAACAGGACGACGCGGCCTTCGCGGGCGGCGACCGAGATCGGGTACGGAGCATCGAGCGGGACATCGGTGTATCGCGCCGCGATCTCAGCGTCGAGGAATGGGTTGTGGTACAGCCGCAGCGAATGGCCGTCGGCTGTGAGCACGGCGAGGTTGGAGTAGTCTGCTCCGACACAGGCGCCGGCGCGCAACGAGACGAACTGCGCGACCTCCAAGCCGGTAGCCGGAAGCGGAAGCGAGTCCGGAAACGACGACCGCACTGCTACTCCCAACCCCGGCGGCACGAGGTCACGGCCGTCGCTAGATGGTTGGTCGTGTCTCACTCCATGGACTATACGAGCGAGCGTGCGGTCGTGGCTGTCTGCCAAGTCGTTCCAGCGGTGCTCGCCGAACAGCTTCGCGTAGGATCCCACGGGGCCGTCACGAACTCGTGGGCCGGCAGGCGAATTGTTCTGTGCTCCGACGACGATGAAGGAGCGGCTGATGATTCGCTACGAAGGAGACGCAAAGATCACTCGCGGCGAAGGCTTCGCCGAAGGCACCTCCATCATCGAGGGAGAGTCTGAGCCCGATCGGGCTTGGTTCGGTCGTATGACGACTCCTCCGATCGAGCGGCGCTGTCGAAGAAGGCCCGGCGAGGCTGCGGCTATCAGACGGACGCGAATACGCGATCCAGGTCACCGGATCGGCTTCGGGAACCGGGCCGCTCGAGTTCTTCGGGGCGGGGCCCGTTCTCGAGCTGGGCGAAGCCCATGGCTATGTCCGGGGATCGGCTCGATCCGCATAGTCGGCGGCGGTTCCCGTCTTCTCGACGATCAAGTAGCTGGGAAACCGCTCGGCGACGATCTTGACTGCGGCGTTCTCGTGGCCCGGTTCGACGAAGAATCGAGTTCCTCTGGCACGTACGTGCTCGTACCCCGACAGGATGAGCTCGACCCGTTCATGGCATCCAGGTCTTGAGCATTTGCAGACAAACGTGTGCTTGGCTCAGTGTCCGCCTTTCGGGGGCGGTTAGTTCGTTCGCGTGTCTGAAGAACGCCCCTGTTTTTTGGCGAGACGCTCCTCGCGTGGATCGTCATCCTTCGCGTCCGGAGACGCCAACTCAGGCAGCGGATCGATGACGAGAACCCTATCGGTATTCCATGAGAGCCTAGTCGACAATCTGCGCATCGGGCAGCCAGTAGGGCCGAACGGAAGTCAGCCACCAGTTCCCACTCGAGGCAAAACCAGCCGCCAGCCCGTACTGGTAATGCCGCCCTAGCCGTCTGCGCTTGCCGGCGTCGATAGAACTCGGACGCACCGTTGATGCCCGCGACAGCCCGGCCGAGACGGCTGCGCCAGCGGGCGATGGCGGCGCGCGCTTAACCACTCGACGCGCATCAGCCAGGTCGAGTCGGCTGACCTCCTGTTTGCGCCGACCTGGACACCGATGGAGCGAGCGGTTATTGCGAATGACCATCCCCGCGGACGTCGACGTAGGAGACTTCGATCGCGTTGTTTCCGTAGCCGAGCCGATTCCATGGAGGTACGTCGGGCTGGGTGTTGCCAGCCGCATCGGTTGCTCGGGCACGGAGAGAGTGACGTCCGATTCCCGGCGGCTCCCAGTCAAGCGTCCATTCTTGCCAGTGGTACGGCCCGGTCGGCGGCTCGACCTTGGCGGGTAGCCAATCGCCTTCCCCGGTGAAGCTGACGTGGACTTCGGTGACCGGCCCGGTGCCTGACCAGGCCTTTCCGCGAATGGTGTATGTGCCGGTGGCAATGGTCGCGCCGGGCGAAGGATCGGTGATGCGGGCGCGGACGCGCATCAAAGTGACGGGTTCGTGTTCTCGGCCTTCCCACTCGTAAATGTAGTGACCGGTCTGGAACTCACCTACGTAAGGCTTGGTCAGGACCTCGATCCGCTGCAGCCATTTCACGGATGCCACCCCGTACCAGTGCGGAACGATCAGTCGAAAGGGGGCGCCGTGATCCGCGATCAGCGGCTCGACCGTTCATCTCGTAGGCAATCAGGATTTCCGCTGCCGGATCGGTCGCATGGCCGAGGGTTAGGGATCGCTCGAAACGCAGTTCGGATCGGTCCGTCTCTGCGAGTACCGGCTTGAGGTGATACGGCCCGTGGTCGGCGCCGTCGAAGCGAACCTCAACGCCGTCCGGCGGCCGGGCGGGCCTGCTCGAGCACGTCGCTCAGGAGAGCGCCCTTCCAGCGTGCGGTCGAAACGGCGAAGTCGCCCCATGGCTCACCGGCCGGCAACGGCCGCGTCGCAAAGCGACCATTCCCCGCACATTCGAGCGTCACGGCGCGCTCGATCGCCGGCATAGCGCGGAGATCGTCGAGGGTGAGGGTTGTCGGGTTGTCGACGGCACCGCCGATTGCGAGCGTGCCGTCGTGGGCCGGCACCGCGAAGTTGCTACGCACATAGTGGAACTCGACCGGGGTGATCTCGCCGTCTAACGCCTCGGGCGGCGCTTCTGCATTGAACGGCGCGGGGTTGATCATGATCACCGCAGCGCGCGATCTTTCGAGCTCGTCTGTCACAGCCATGTCTCACTCTCCTCGGGTGTCTCGTGGTCGCTGTCCCTGCCTCAATAATCGGCGTCCTGGAAGGTCGGGTCGCGGTTCTCGTTGAAAGCGCCGATGCCCTCGACGCGGTCCGGGTGAACGGCCGAGCGCCAATGCGCCTCCATCATGATCGCGATCGCCTGCTCGATCGGCTGGCCCTCGCCCATCCGCACGGCGTGCTTGACCGCCTGGACAGCGGTCGGCGAGTTGCTCGCTATCTTCGCGGCGATCCGGTGGGCCGCGTCCATCAGTCTCGGCTTGCGGATGGAGCTCGTTGACCATCCCGAGACGGTGCGCCTCTTCCGCAGTTATCGGATCGCCGGTCATCAACATCTGCATCGCCTTCCCCGGCGGCAGGACGCGGGGAAGGAAGACCGGTGAGCCGCCGCCGGCAGAGAGGCCGATCATCGCCTCGGGCTGACCGAAAGTCGCGTTCTCGGAGGCGAGAATGAAGTCGGTGCTCTGGGCGATCTCGGACCCGCCCCCATATGCGATCCCGTTTACGGCGGCGAAGATCGGCTTGCGGAGCTGTCGCAGCGTGTAGAGCGTGCGATCGAAGTCTTGGCGCTGGCGCAGCCAGTCTTCCTTGGTCATGCTCTTGCGTTGGCGCAGGTCGCTTCCAACCGAGAACGCGCGCGTGCCGGCACCGGTGATGATCGCGACCCGAACCGAGGTGCTGACCGCGATCGTTTCCAAAATCTCGGTCAGCCGTGCGCCCATCTCGGTCGTGATCGCGTTGTCGGCGTGGGGCCGATTCAAGGTGATCACGGCGACGTGCCCTTCGGCGAGATAGTCGACGAGCACCGGCTCATCGGGCTCGGCCTCTCCCGATGCGGGCGGTCCGAAATCAAGCGCCTTCCAGCGATCTGTACCTGTATGGCTCGTTGCCACGTCCTCTCCTTCCGTCACGTCGTGAGCTCCCCCAACCAGCGCAGCGCGCGCAGGCCCGGAGCGAAGCAGTACTCGCCGCCACGAGTGACGACGAAGGGCGGCAGTTCCTGCAGGCGGCGGCGGATCGGCCGCTGCGGGATCGTGAAGCTGCTCGTTCCTTCGCTCGGCCCGACGAGGGGATCCTTCTCGTTCGGGGCACCGAAGAAGATACCGTCGTTCAGCCACTGGGTCTTGACGAACTCGAACTGGCGCTTCAAGTGCGCACCGGCAAACACGAAAATGATCCCGCGGTCCTCGCCGTCGTCCTCGAGCACTCCCTCGGGCAGCATCGGTCCGAAGCTCGTGCCCCGCCGAATCATCCTGTGGAGGCGCACGTTGACGCTGCCTTCGTGATCGAGCGAGTCCCGCGGGTTGGCGCGGCGGGCGTGGGCGCCCGCCGGACACTTGAACCCACGCGGATCGTCTCCGTACAGAAAGCTGTTGTTGCGCTCAGTGTCGCCACCGAGCTCGGGATCATCGCGCTCGGGGGAGAGCGCCAACGGCGCGCCGCTCTGCCAGCGTCCGACCATCTTCGCGCCCAGAAGCGCCTCCTCTTCACGGGTTTCCGCCTTCGCGCGCAGGTACTGTCGGTAGGCCGCGACCCGCGTGTGCAGCTTGCGGAACACGACATACGTACCGTTGCGCCCGAGTACCTCGGGCATCGGCATCGGTGCCAGCTCGCCCGTCTCGTCCGGGTAGCCGAGCACGATCTCGCCGGCCTTGATCGGTCGCTCCTGCGGGTTGGTGGGCGCGATGCCGCTCCCCTCGACCGCGGGCTGACCGATACCGTCCTTGAACCCGAACGAGGTGCGTCCGGTCGGGAGTTGGTAACAGTCCTGACGCCAGATCACCTCGACGCCAGGCAGCCGCTCGTGCGCTTGCCGTGCCCGTTCTGCGAGCGCCTCCAGACCCGCCGCATGCGGCGAGAGCACAGACAGCGCGACATGAACGTCGGCCGTCCCGAGTGGCTTCTCCCAGTGCTCCGGGCTGCTCTCGCCTACATCGCCGAGCTCGGCCGCTCGCGCCGCCATCCCCTGCCGGAACTCCGGCGCGAAGCTGTCGAGTGAGTCCTGCGGCACGCCCAGCGCCTCGAGGCCGCGGTAGCGTGAAGGCGACCGTGATCCAGGCGTCTGTCGCTCGGATCGGCCGAGGGGCGGCCCGAGTCGACCAACGGCTGCAGACGTCGCACCAGTTCCCGTCCGGCCGCTCGGTCGTCGATCCGGAGCAGCAGATACCTGCCCGACATACGGTGACGGTCGCTCGTGCAGCGCGCCGCTCTGGATGTCGTCGAGCTCGAGGCTGACGTCCTCCACCCCGGCCGGCGCGCCCCCGGGCATCGCCATCAGTGGTGATGCTCAGGCTGCTCGGGCGGATCCGGATTCGCAGGCGCGAGATACGGGAAAGCTGCGCGAGCCGGGGCTTGTCGACCGGTCGACGCCGTCACGGATCACGGGGCCATTACCGGCGTTGATCAGCAACGTGAAGATCCTGTCCATCACGTCGTCGTTGAGCGCACGCCCACCGCACGTCTGATGTGCGCGGCCTTCGCGGGCGGCGAGCTCGATCTCCAAGAACGAGCCCTGCTCGGCGTACGGCTTGCCGGGATCGACGACGAGGTAATCGGCGAGAACGAGCTCGGTCAGCGGATGCGTCCCGTCGTCTCCGAGCGGCCAATCGGTCTTGCCGTCGAGACCGTCCCAGAAGGCGAGGTTGGCGTTGAGCCGCGCCCGATAGGCGCCCTCGTAACCCTCGGCGAGATGGAACCCGTCCTCCATGTTGTAGAGATCGCGGATCTCGAGGTCACGATTCACCTGATCGAACTGCTTCGGCGCCAGCATCAAGTTCTTCACCTCCGGCCTCCCGACCCGCTCGATCCGCACCGTGAGCCTTGCCCCGCGTCAACGTCTCCGCCACCACCCCGACCAGCCCTACCTCTTCCAAGAACCGCGCGCAGTCGATCTCGACGACGAGGCTGAGGACGTTCTTACCGTCCATGTAGATCGAGCTCGGATCGGTGAATGCGAGCTCGCCGGTCGCGATCGTCTTCAACGCCGCCGGAGCGTCCATGATGAACGGATCCCAGCGCGGGCCGGCAAACACACGAACGCCATGGCCCGACCCGCCCTGCTCGTCGCCGACCCGGAAGATGACGGTGTCGCCCGCCGGCGTCGTGCACACGCCTTCCTGACCGTTGCTCGCCGCCGCCGTCAGCAGGATCGGAAAAGACACAGTCGAACACGAGCTCGTCCTCGCCGACGCGTAAACGGCGCAGGACCGTTCCCGGCTCCCGGCCGCGAGCGGGCGCAACCGGAAGCGATAGATAAGCCCGTCCGAGAACAGCGCCGAAGGCTGCGCGAACGGCAACGTGTTCTCCACGAGCACGAGATGGCCCGCATGCTCCGGGCTCGGAAACGCGTAGACATCAGTGATGTCCGCGATCGGGTCTGCCAGCGCCCGCGGCCCAGATATGTGATCCGACATGATCCCCCTCTCGTCCGGTTAGTCAGCAGCCTCGTCGAGCAACGGCTTCAACGCCGGATGCTGCAGAGCCTCGGCCGCGGCAGAATCGTCGAGTACGCGCTGAAACGCCTCGTTCACCCGAAGCGCCTTCCGGATCTCCTTCACCGTCCCGGGGTAGTTCCGCTGATACGCCCCCGCGGTCTCCTCGGCACCAAGGATGAACGCCTTCAACGCAGCGAGATCGGGAAGCCCCTCATAGCCCTCGGTATGGCGAAAGATCACGTCGAACAGCTCGAGCGTCGGCCCGGACGTGAAGAAATCCTCCATGTACGCATCCCACGGACCATCGAAGCTCGTGATGAACGCCAGCCGCGTATCACCGTCGAAGAGCACGAACCGCGCCTCGTGGATCGTCGCCACCGCCATCCCATAGTCCCCAGGGCGATATCCCGGAGTCTCCTGCAAATCGCGGAGCGCAGCCCGCAAAGCCTCACCCTCGCCCGGCTTCACCCGGAAGAACAAGCTGAACTCGCTCGTCGAGCCAACCATCGCACCCGGCCGAACAGTCCCCTCCCTCAGACCCTGACATCATCACCGCCCTCCCTCGAACATCATTGTGGCTGCCGCTCCGCGAGAAGAAACCCGCTAGGACGGACACTAGTCGCGTCGGCCCAAGTCGCGAGGAGCCGTACAACTATTGACACAACACCGCCACGGCCCTTGAAAGACAACTCACCGGCTGATCGTTCAGCGCCCGAGTTCGGCAACGCGTGCGCCTTCTCGACTCGAGCCCGTGGACGAGTCTCTGATAACGCTTCTATCTCAGGACAAGTAGCGAAACGAGAAGGAGTTCCTGTGGCCGAGGGACTGTCCGCGACCGAGGTCGGAAAAGAGATTGGCAAACACGCCAGAAGAACACAAGGGGGACCAGGGCGACGGTACCCGCCACGAGCGGCTCATCTCGATCTCGGAGGCAATACTTCTTTCCGTAGTGACGATCGTTGCCGCGTGGTCCGGCTTCTCGGCCGCCAAGTGGGGCACCGAGTCATCACTCAAACTCGCCAAGGCTTCGGCGACGCGCACTGCAGCGAACCGCTATTTCGACGGTGCGCTCACCTACCGAGCCTCGGACGCGACGATGTTCAATGCCTGGTTCAGCGCCTATCTCGCCGGCAACAAGAACGGGATGCGCGTCGCCCGAAAACGCTTCCGCCCTCAGTACGTAGTCGCCTTCGATGCATGGCTCGCCACACACCCATTCACAAACCCGAACGCACCACCCGGCCCACAGTCGATGCCCGAATACAAACCGACCGGCCAAGCCCTTTCAGTCAAGCTCGACAAGCAGGCCATCGCCCTCTACGACGAGGGCGAGCACGCTGCGAACACCAGCGACGACTATGTCCGCGTCACAGTGATCCTCGCCAGCGTGCTCTTCCTCATCGGCATCAGCACACAGTTCTCGCTCCGAAACGTCCGATACTCACTGATACTCGTCGGAGCCGCGCTACTCATCTTCGCGACCGAACAGATCGTCTCGCTCCCCGGACCACCCTGATGCGGTCTCGATGACCGAGTTGAGCGCGCCCGTACACGATCTCAGAGACGATCCACGCTCGAGTGACCGTCCGGAGAATCCAACACTTTGTAACGCCGGACTGACGAATCCGGTCCAGATTTCTCTGATGGCGCTCGTGTTCACCGACTACGCGGTTAGGGCTTTCGCTTTGAGTTGGTCGTACTCGGCCTGTGTGAGTGCGCCGCTGTCGAGTAACTCCTTGCCTTTCGCAATCTGGGCCGCCGCGTCGGTTGAGCCGGCCACTGACCGGACGTAGGTGTCCATCTGCGCCTGCTCGCTTTGCGCGCGGCGCATGCTCCGCTCGCCCATCCCCTTTCCCTCTGCGATGAGGTAGATGAAGATCCCGAGGAACGGAAGGATGATCACGAAGAACGTCCAGCCGGCCTTCGCCCAGCCGCTGATGTCGTGACGGCGGAAAAGATCGCCGAAGATGGTGAAAAGCAGCCAGAACCACAGGATCCACATGAAGAACACGAACATCGTCCACATCGCTTGGCCGAACGTATAAGCGAGAACCATGGCTTCCTCCTCGTCAAGTCCAGAACAGTCGGTCGCGACCCTACTCCATACCCCTGTCGCCGCAGAACGGGTAGCTCATTCAGGCTCGGTACGCTCGAAGGCACAGTTTTGGCATTGAGGGTGCGCTCTGGATAGCGATGGCAAACGACAACCCTCGAGCAGAACCGCTCCAATCCCTGCGCGGTCACGCCACGTCGGTGGGAAGGGGCGCAGGCAGCAACGCGTGGAAGGCCAGCGATGCACTCGTCGCGGCGGTCGGTGCGCCCGGCGACCAGGCGACCGACCGCGTTCGCGGGGTGACGAGCGCGTCACCACGGCCGCGGAGGGCAAGCGTCTTCTCTCCAGCAAAGCGAACAACGAGCCGCTAACCGACAACGTTCAACGCGTGCTCACCCTTGCGGTGCGGGGCTGACGACTACCCGGCCCACGGCAAGTGGGCCGGGTACGGTTGCGACCAGGCCCGTGCCGCCGATGTCCAGAGGGGAAGGGCCGGCCGACGAGAATCTAGAAAGGGAGGCTGATACCGATGAAGTCACCATCGACAAAGCTGATCGCGGTTGGCGCGGTGGTGGTGTTCGCCGTGGTCGCCGCGATCGCTGCAGCCAGCAACACCCTACTGCCAGGCGTCCACAACGGCGTCATCACGGCCTGCATCGAACCGGTCACACAGGGCAACCCGGCCACGTCGGGTGACCTGAACATGTTCCACTGTGCGAAGGGCGCAAAGAGGCTCTCCTGGAGCATCAAGGGGCCTGCGGGACCGGAGGGTGCGAAGGGACCCGAAGGCGCGAAGGGGCCG
Source organism: uncultured Actinomycetota bacterium (assembly GCA_963743675.1). Taxonomy (GTDB): domain Bacteria; phylum Actinomycetota; class Thermoleophilia; order Gaiellales; family Gaiellaceae; genus PALSA-600. Next base: position 339,209 of record CAVURE010000014.1, on the reverse strand, counting down.
GAAGGCCCTGCAGGTCCTCAAGGAAGCCCCGGACCTGCGGGCGCGAAGGGCGAGGCGGGTGCGAAGGGCGAGACGGGTGCTCGGGGGCCTGCCGGTGCGACGGGTGCGACGGGCCCTGCCGGTTCCAAGGGCGACACGGGTGCTACCGGCCAGCCCGGCCCGACGGGAGCCACGGGACCGACCGGCGCGACCGGCCCGGCGGGACCCGGGAGCACGATCATGAGCGCCACGGGGTCCGGCCCGTTCACGGAAACCTCGACGACCTACATCAAGGACCCCGCCGGGGCGGGAGGAACGAACGGGATCCAGTTCTCGGTCAGCAGCGCGACGACCGTGACCATCACGGTCAGCTCGAACTTCACGTCGAGTGTCACGGGTGGAGGCTGCCTGACGGCCTTCTCCATCAACGGAGCTACGCCCACCGACCCGTCGGACAATCAAGCCTGGGGGCTCAGCGGCCTTACCTCCGGCAAGGTCGCGGTCGGAAGCGCCACCTACGCAGTCACGCTCAACCCAGGAATCAACATCATCTTCGCGAACTACAAGGCGACGCCCGGCACGACCTGCACGTTCTTCGCAACTCAGCTCATCGTGACAGGGATCTAAGGACGGCGGCTCTCATGGGGCACGGGACGGTCTGGCGTTGGCCGTGCCGTGCTCCCCGGCTCTTGACCTCGACCGTCCCCATCGGAGGCGACAGCCCGGCACCGCCGAGGGGTACGAGCCGGGCCGGTCAGCCCGACAACTCGGCTGCGCGACCCTGGCGTCGTCGCATCCGTGTTCATTCTCCTGGCCACTCTGCTCGGTCTCGACGGCGCGACAAGATCCGCGAGCGGCGCCCTGGAGTAGGGGCGCCCCACCATCGTGCTTTTCGGCGCGATCGCCGCCGCCGCGGGCGCTGCCGGGAGCGGCTTCTCACGACGCGCTCACAATCGCTGGGCATGCTCGCTTCTGTGGCCGTCGAGACTCCCGTTTCCGGCTGGACCTCTTCGCGCGCGATGCTCAACAAGGTTCCTGAGGTGATCCTCTTCTTCTGGATCATCAAGTGTCTCTGCACGACGATCGGCGAGACGTTCTCGGACAACCTCACTTCCACTTGGGCGGGCGGCGGCAACGCCAGCGTGCACGCCCTCGACGTCGCGTCCGTCAAGGTGATGTTCATCACAGTCGGCGTGCTCGCTGTTCTTCTGGTCGATTCAGTTCACGCGCAGGAGCTACGTCGCCGCGGTCTACTGGGCGAACATCGTCGTGATCAGCCTGGTCGGCACCCAGATCACCGACCAGTTCGAGGGTAACGGCGACCAGCCCAACAACATGTGGGCGATCACGATCGTGTCCATCACGCTGCTCGCGCTGGTGTTCCTCGTCTGGTGGCTGGTCGAGCGAACGCTGTCGATGCACTCGATCCGGACCTTCCGCCGCGAGGGCTTCTATTGGCTGGCGATCCTGGTCACTTTCGCCACCGGCACCGCCGTCGGCGACCTGATCGCGGAGAAGTTCAGCCTGGGCTATCTGACCACCCTGCTGCTGTTCGTGGCCGTGATCGCCGTGATCGCCGCCGCCTGGAAGTTCACCGAGCATCAACGGCGTGCTGGCGTTCTGGCTGGCCTACATCATGACCCGCCCGCTTGGAGCATCGACCGGCGACTTCCTCTCCCAGAAGGGCAACCAGGGCCTGAACCTCGGGACATCGGTCACGAGCTATGTCTTCCTCGCGGTCATCGTCTGCCTGGTGGCGTTCCTGCAGATCAAGAAGCCAGACATCACCCCGGTCGAGCTCGTAAACGCGGATCCGATCAACCATCCGCACTTGCCTCATCCGCACTTGCCTCATCCGCACCTGCCCCATCTCGACGTGGAGGCGGAACCGGCACCCGAGGAGGCTTGATCGTTGCGCTCGGTTACGCGGGGACGGTCTCAGCTCACGAGCGTCCGGACCGTCGACGAGCAATAACGACTCCGGCGCCGGTTGATCACTGACATGGATGCTCGTTCATCGGGACAGCTACGCGCTCAGCCGAACTGAACGCGGACTCCAGTGCGACCCCTCGCTCTAGACGCCTTCGAGGAACGGGACGGTTACGGCGCTCGTCGTTGTTCGGTCGTTTCGGACTGTGTCGCGGGACGAGTCCGGGCGCTTGGGTCGTTGCCCTCCAGGTCGGACTGCCGCTCCTCGCCGCTTACCTTGTCTTGCTTCGTCGCGACGTGGCGGGTGACTCAAAGAGGTCGGTCGATTTAGCGAGTGGACGTGGCGACTTCCTCGGTGATCGCTTCGTCGGGCGATAGAGCACGTTGTTTCGAGGCCTCAGGCGTCGGCCATGAGATGTAGTTCGCGAGCGGCATCTCGTACTCGAGGGCAGAGTTTCGCCTCTTGAGCTCAAGATGGTCACGGATGGCGGCGGCCAGTGGGTCTGTCATGTCGTCGGCCACTACGTTCTCCTCGCAGCCTGCGCCTAGTGTTGCTCGCAACCGTAGGGCCCGGCTGATGAAAGGAGTATGAGCCGCGACTGATCGGCTGGGCTGACTTCTGTCACGGCTGGTCTACCGGACGAGGCGAGACCGAACCTCGACCAATTCGGCCGGGCCCTCCGGCTTGCGCGCTCACCGGGCGAACTTCGCGTGCTTGGGCCGTGTTGTGGCGGCGGAACCTGCAGTTCCTGCGGAGGATGGTGGGGCGGCCTCCGATGATCGATCCCGAGCCCGGACTTGGCCTAGAACGTGTAAGACGATCGCGGTCGCGACGACGGAATCCTCTCACGGCTCAGTCCGATGAGAGGCAGATGAGATTGGTTGAGCGTTGGCGGTGTTCTGTTACGGTCGCGTTCGGTCTAGCGACCGGCGCTCAGGCGGTGTTTACGGTGCCCCGCGTCGAGATGAATCGGTTGGGTAAATGTGCGCTGTTTGCAGGGGTCCCCGAGGACGGGGTAACGCGCATAGGCCCCGTTGCCTGACCGTGTTGTGGCGCCCTTGCAACCGGTCGCCGGAAACGCCGAGCGGACTGTCCTTGTCCTCGGCGCGAGCGTGTCACAGCTGCCGGCGATCCGGAAGGCGCAGGAGCTTGGGCTTCGTGTGCTCGCGGTTGACGGCGACGCAGACGCGATCGGTTTCGGTGAAGCGAACGTCTCGGAGGCGATCGACTTCAGTGACGTAGCCGCCGTCGTCGATGCTGCGCGACGCCATTCCATCGACGGAGTCGTTGCGATCTCCACCGACCGGGCGGTACCGGTCGCAGCAGCGGTATCAGAGGCGCTTGGCTTGAGCGGTATCGGTCTCGCGGCCGCGCGCGTGATGACCGACAAGGGTTTGATGCGCACGCGTCTGGGCGAGGCGGGGATCCCCCAGCCGGCTTTTGCGTTGCTGTCCGCGGGCGGCGATGTGGCAGAAGCTCTCGCGCGGGTCGGAGCGCCAGCGGTGATCAAACCCGTCGATTCCGGAGGGCAACGAGGCCTGTTTCGCGTCGAGACGGCGGAGGAGCTGGCGGCGGCGTTGCCACGGTCGCTCGAGCACTCGCGCATGGGACTCGCGATCGTGGAACGGTTCGTGGCGGGTAGTGAGCTGAACGTGATGGCGATCGTCTCCCGGGGAACGCCGCATGTGCTCACGATCTCGGATCGGCTACGACCCGAAGGACGGGGATTTGGTGTCGGCTGGGCGCACCTCTATCCCTCATCGCTCTCACGGCATCTCATCGACCGTTCCACCAACGTAGCGCGTGAGGCGATCAGCGCGCTCGGACTGCAGAACGGGATCGCGTTCCCTCAACTCCTGGTGAGCGGCGAGGACGTTCTCGTCGTCGAGGTCGCGGCACGAATCGCGGCCGGACAAATGGCCGACCTCGTTCGGTACGGCGCCGGAATCGACCTCCTCGAGGTCGCTTTTGCGCAGGCACTCGGCGAGCGGCTGAAACCCGAACTACTCAAACCGAAGTTCACGCAACCGCTGGCCATCCGCTTCCTGACCGCCCGTCCCGGACCGTTGCCCGTCGGACGGCTCGTTTCGGTCAACGGTCTCGAGCGTGTCCTCGCTGCCCCCGGCGTGATCGACGCCGGCCTCTACCTGCGGCTCGGCGAGCTGATCAAACCGGTCCAGGTCGATGCCGACCGCCGCGGCTATGTCATCGCGACCGGCGCGACCGCGACCAAGGCGCTCGCGCTTGCAGACGAAGCGGCAGGTCGGCTGAAGGTCGAAGTCGAATAGCCGGGCGCGCATGGTAAGGGACCGGCGACTGTGGTGTGCACCGTCCCGGATCAGCGCACGCCGACCGGTCGCCGAGATCCTTCAACAAGAGCTCGCCTGATCATGTACACGACCAGCAGGTCTGCGGAGGAGCGAGAGCGGGCCTACGCCGAGCGTGTATCAGCCCGCGTGCGAAATCTCGACCTCGGCGCAGCGCTGGCGCGCTGGGAGCCGAAGCTCGACACGGACGCGGTCAAGCTCCTTGGCTCGCTCGTGCTCCTGCACTACGGGAAGGCGGCGGCGTGGGCGCATCGCCTTTGCGTCGACCAGCCGACGACGACGAACAAGCAGGGCAAGGCGACCGTCCGCTACCCGCGCGGCGCCCAGGCCGAGAAGCAGGCTCACGAGGCGGCGCTCGCGGCGCTGATGCGCACCGCACGCCCGAGGCGGCCCTCGCGGTCGTCCTGCGCCTGCTCGTCGCGCAGCGTCTCACTGACACGGCCGGACTACCCGGAGCCGACCGGCAGGGGGTCTACGAGCCGCAGGAGCTTTCCGGCTCGAAGGTGCTCGACAAGCTCGCCCGGCGGGTTGCGCCGCAGTCGGTCAAGCAGCGGCTCGCGGCAGTCGAGGCCGAGCGGGAACAAGCGCGAGAAGGCATGGCGGGCCGAGCAGGCGGCGCGGATCGAGGAGCAGCGCGCGAAGCTCGCGGCAGGCGAAGCAGTCCGCTGCGAATGCTGTCTACGCATGATCGAGTCCGCCGAGCGACGCCGCCGAGAAGGAAGGAACGCTCGTCCACGCCGGAGACTGCGAGCAGCAATGGGGCAGCGCCGACGACGAGCAGGAGGACAGCCCGACGGAAGCGGAGGCCCTCGAAGACGCAGCATGAACAGCACCGTCCGCCCCACCTACTACGCTTGATAGGAGACGAGACACAGATGCATCATCCAACCCATAAATGGGTTGGGATGCTAGAGTGGCCGTATCGTGCTGAGTATCGCGAAGCTCACACCGGGGCAGGAGGGCTACTACGAGCGGTCTGTCGCCGCCGGGCTCGACGAGTACTACGAGGGCCACGGCGAGTCTCCGGGCGTCTGGACAGGCCGAGGCGCGAGCGAGCTCGAGCTCGAAGGCGTCGTGCAGGAGGGCGAGCTCGGGCGGCTGATCCGCGGCATCCACCCGCACACCGAGAAGCAGCTGCGCACACATCCCGAAGGCGCGGCTGATCACGATCGAGCGGATCGACCCGCTGACCGACGAGCGCCGGCTCGAGACGAAGAGGCTCGCGCCGGTGGCCGGGTTCGACCTCGTGTTCTCGCCGCCCAAGAGCGTCAGCCTCCTCCACGCGCTTGGCGACGAGGAGACCCGCCGCGCAGTCAACGAGGCGCATCTATCGGCGTGGCAGGCGGCGCTTGGCTACCTCGAAGACGAGGCGTGCGTGACCCGTCGCGGCCGCAACGGCGTCCAGCGCGAGCACGCTGGTGGGTTCGTCGCGGCCGCCTATCAGCACCGCACGAGCCGGGCCCAGGACCCGCACCTCCACACGCACGTGATCGTCGCCAACATGGCGAAGACCCCGAGCGACGGCGAGCTGGCGTGCGCTCGACGGCGAGCCGATCCTCAAGAGCTACCGGCTCGCCGCCGGTTACCTCTACCAGGCTCAGCTCCGTGCCGAGCTGACCCGTACGCTCGGCGTCGAATGGGACGAGCCACGCAAGGGCATGGCAGAGCTGGCTCACGTCCCGCGCCCGGTGATCCGCGAGTTCTCGACCCGCCGCAGGCAAGTCATCGAGGAACTCGCCCGCGGCGGTCAGGACGGTTACTACGCAGCCCAGGTCGCGGCGCTCGAAACCCGCGAACGAAAAGAGCACCTCGACCTGACCGCCCTGCGCGAGGACTGGCGCGCACGGGCCGCCGAACACGGACTCGGTACCCGCGAACTCGCCGGGCTCCTCGGCCGAGCCTCACTCGAGGAGCCGTCGCGCGAGGAGCTGCTGCGGATCGCCGGCCGGATGCTCGGTCCGGAGGGCCTCACCGAGAAGCAGACCGCGTTCTCCGACCCCGAAGCCGTGATGGCCTGGGCGCAGGCCCACCGCGGCGGCGCGACCGCCGACCGTGTGAGGCGCCTTGCGGCCCGCCTCGTCCGCACGGACGGCGTTCAGCCGGTCGGCGAGGCCTCGAGCCCGGGAAGGCCAGCCCGCTACTCGACAACCGAGCTCGTCGATATCGAGATCGCGACGCTCGCACTGGTCGAACAAGGCCGCGAGGCGGGAGCACCCTCGATCGAGCCGGAACGCCTCGAAGCGATCGAGCGGGCCGACGGGATCGTCCTCTCCGCCGAGCAGGAAGCGATGGTCCGCGAAGTGACCACGAGCCCCAGCCGCGTCATCTGCGTCGTCGGACTCGCGGGTGCCGGCAAGACGACCGCAACCCACGCGGTCGGCCAGGTCTTCCGCCAAGCGGGCATCCCGGTCATCGGAGCAGCGCCATCGGGCGTCGCGGCAGAGAAGCTCCAGGACGAAACCGGCATCCGGTCGACGACCCTTCACCGCCTCGTCGACGAAGCCCGCAACGGCGACGGCCTGGCGCGCGGTTCGGTGCTCGTGGTCGACGAGGCGGCAATGGCGGAGACCCGCGTCCTCGCGCCGGTGCTCGACCTCGTCGAGCAGGCGGGAGGGAAGGCGATCCTGATCGGCGACCCGCATCAGCTCCCAGCGGTTGGCGCGGGCGGGCTCTTCGCCGGCATCGTCGAGCGCGAGGGCGCGGTCGTGCTCACCGAGAACCGACGGCAGCGAGACGAACTCGAACGCGAGGTGCTCGCGCGCGTCCGCGCCGGCGTCGGACGCGACTACCTCGCCTACGCCGAGAAGCGCGAGCGGCTCGTCGTCTCCGAGAGCCCGGTCACCACGCGCGCCCGACTGCTCGCCGACTGGTGGGAGCACGCGCGGGACGACCTCACCGGGAACGTCATGCTCGCTCTCCGCCGAGCCGACGTCGCCGACTTGAACCAGCTCGGCCGCGCCCTCATGGACACCGACGGGCGCCTCGGGAACGACCGTCTCGTCATCGCGGATCGCGAGTTCGCCGCCGGCGACCGCGTCGTCTGCCTCCGCAACTCCGACGTTCTCGGAGTCAAGAACGGCACCCTCGGCACCGTCCGACACGTCGACCTCGAACGACGGACGCTCGCCATTGACACCGACCGCGGCCCGACCGTCGAACTCAGCAGCCGCTACCTCGAGACAGGCAACGCCCGCCACGCCTACGCGATCACCGGCCACGCGGCCCAGGGCCTGACCGTCCAGCGCGCATTCGTCCTCGGCTCCGGCGAAGCACGCCTCCAGGAATGGGGCTACGTCGCCCTCTCCCGAGCACGCACCGAAACCCGTCTCTACGTCACCGGCACCCCGCGCGAGCACGAAAGCCACTTCCACGACCTCGACGACCGCGACCCGCTCGCCCGCTTCGGCCGCGCACTCGAAGAGTCGGCCGTTGAGGAGCTCGCGGTCGACCAGAGGCCGCTGCCTTCAGGGCCGCGCCACGACGCACGACCCGAGATCGAGCGCACCCAGCTCAGCCCGGAAGGGCTGCTCCAGAGAAGGCTCCTCGAACAGAAGAAGCTCGCGCTCACCAAGACACGGGACCGCGCGCAACGCCGACTCGAAGACGCGGAGCGACGGCTCGAGCGATCCGGGACATTCCGTCGCCGCGAGCGCGCCGAACTGCGCGCGGAACTCGAGCTCCAACGACACGCGATCGCCCTCGCGAAGCAACAGCTCGCGGAGACGATTGAATCCATCGAACAACTTCCGACGGCGACGCGAGTCGCGGTGCGACGCGATGGTGTCGCGGCAGGAGCGAACCCTCGTCCGCGAGCGAGAGACGATGCCCTTGAGGCTCGAGAGGTAACAGGCGAGCCGCGAGTGACGGTGACAGGGTCGGACGAGGCCCCCCGTCGGGTATCGACGGCAGCCCGTCTGGCAGGCCGCGTCTGCGAGTTCGCTCAGCCCCTGTTCGGCTCCCGCGCGGAGGGCGTACCTCCGGCCATGACGAAGATCGGCGCTCCGGCAAGTTTGCGGCCGGCTACGTCGCCCCGGCCCGGCTGGTCCGCTGCGAATCTCGGGGAGCGGCGCTAGCGCTCGATCCCGCGGCTTCGACCCCGCTCGAGCGCGGTCAACCGTCGGAGCTGCATGACCTGAGGGAGATATCGCTCGCGATCGTAGGCGGAAGCCATCCGGGCAAGATCCCCAATCGACGCGACGGCCGGTCGAACCCCGCGCCCGAGCGGTTCTCGATTCGCTCCGCGTCGCAGGTCGTCGAAGCCGCGCGTCCCCTCGGGCGTCGGGACGATCTTCATCTCACCGAAGTCGGTCGTGAGGCGAATCAGCTCGCCGTCGCGGCTCAGTCGCGTCGGCAAGTTCGAGCGTTCTGCCCTCGACCTCGCTCGCGTTCATCTCGCGCAGCGCTGCATCGAGCTTCCGAAGATTGTCTTCGCGCGTCGAGGGCACGATGTCGATACCGCGCGTGATCTCCTCCGTCCCCTGAAGAACACGGGCGAACCCCCCGATCACGATGTAACTGACGTCGTGCCGGTCGAGTGCTTGCAAGGCGCCGTAGGGGTCGAACTTCGCGGCGCTAGCCATCGCCCTCGTCGCTCTTGTCGATCTGCCCGAGGAGGCGCTGCGCACGCCGCTCGGGCGAGAGTTGGCGGTTCTTGTCGAGGCGGCCATCGAAAGCCCGGTCGCGCTTGACGAGGACGAGAGGCAGCTCGTAACCGCAGGCCTCGATGATCTCGAGGAAATTGTCGACGCTCGGCGAGACGGTGCCCTGCTCCCAACGAGCGATCAGAGAGCGGGGGCGCTTACTGAGCTCCGACAGCTCGTCCTGGGTCAGCCCGGCACGAGTCCGTGCTTCCCGAATGAGGTCGGCACCACGCATCACGTCAGCTTACGGCATGGCCGAGTGCGCGAAAGGGCGCGGAACGCAAATACGTGACGATCCCTCAATCGGCTCTCTTGCCACCTACTTGCGATACGCAACCCATATTTGGTACAAAGATGGAAGAAGCGGAGACGAGGTACGTCAGTGGCATTGTCGCAGTGGGCACAGCAGCGGATCGAAGGCCTCGACGTCGACGCTGCCCTGCCGGCAAAGGCCAGGGCCGAAGATCGCACTGGACGCAGCATCGGCTCGAGTCTCGGCCTCTATCTCGTGGTCGAGGATGTTGCCGAGCGCCTTCACTGCTCGCGGCGAACTGTTCATGAGCTCACCCGTACGAGCTCAATTCCACATCGCCGTCTCCCCGGCTCGCGCCGGTGCCTCTTTCGCCCTGACGAGCTCGAGGCGTGGGAGAACGGGTGGCCCCTCGAGGTCACCACCCTTCCGCGCGGCGGCCGCGTCGTAACTCCGCGACCGCCTACACGGTGAAAGCGCCGTCGAGTCTCTTGGCCTCGAGCTTCTCCGCGCGACGCGACCAGGCGCCGTAGACGTCGCGCGTCAGGGTTATCGAGGAATGGCCGAGTTGTGCTTGAACCCACGTGAGCTGCGCGCCACCCTCGAGCGCAATCCGGGCAAAGGTGTTTCTGAAGGAATGGAACGTACGCTTCCCGCCGCGCTCGCCGAGACGCGCTACCCCCGCACGACTCATCGCCGCGTAGAGGACGCCGAGAACTTGCCCGCCATCGAGATAGCTACCCATCTCGCGTTCGAAGACGCGCCCTTCACCGCTTGTCTGCGGATACCACTCCTCGAGCAGTCGCCTCGCCTGCGGAGTCAGGTCGATCGTGCGCGGCTCCCCGCTCTTGGTCGCTTTTTCACCGAACCCGGGCGTGTATGTGCGAGCGACGACGATCTCGTCACCCAGCAGATTGATGTCGTCCCATCGAAGGGCAGTCAGTTCGCCAAACCGCATCCCTGTCGCCACAGCGACGCGGCAGAGATACGAGATCATCGGCCGCTCGAGGAGTTCCGGCCACAGCCGGCCGAGTTCGTCATCCGTGAAGTAGCTCGGCCGTTTCTTCTGCCCCTTCGGCTTCGCGCTCGCAGCGAGTAGCCGCACCGGGTTCTCGCCGATCAGCCGCTCGGTCTTCGCCGCTTGGAGACACGCCCCGAGGTGCCGCAGATGCTTCGCCAGAGTTGTCTGGGAGACGTCGCGCGGGCTTTCCCTGCTTCGGTTTACGCGCTCGATGTGATCCAGGAACGCCCGGACGTCCGAGGTCGTCACCTTCCGAAGCGGCTTTTTCCCGATCACCTGCTTCGCGTACACGAGCGACGACTGGTACGTGCGACGGGTTGTCTCCTCTCGGCGCAGGCCAGCGAGCCACCGGTCGGCCCACTCGGTGAAACTGACGTTCTCAGGAGGCAAGTAGTGATCCTGGTCGATCTCGACCTGGATCGCTCGCAGCCGGCGCTCCGCTTCACGTCGATTGTGACCGATCGGCTCGCGCACCAACCGACCGCCGACGCGAGACACAACGTGGTACATCGGTCCGGACTTGCAGGTGCAGCCACTCCCTGGTGCGGCGGCGGCAAAGGTCGTCCACAGCCGATTCAGCGCACATTTCCGCGTATGGCGGGCCTGGAGAGAGGCCATAGCTTGGCTCCTTCGAGGGCGAGAGAAGGCCCTTACTGTACGTCATATTGTACGCACACGCCATGCAAGCGGCGAGTCTCAGAGTAACAGAAACTGCCCTTTTGCAGGACTTTCTTGATGGGCCGGGCAGGGATCGAACCTGCGACCTTGGGATTAAAAGTCCCCTGCTCTACCAACTGAGCTACCGGCCCGCGATACTTCGTCTGTGGGGAAAGGTTACGCAGAAGGTTCTGCGGTCGAGGAGCGGCTCGCTGCGCTCGAGCGGGGCGACGACTGACTCGTCGGGCTCGACGCCGGAGCGGGCGGCGGTGTACGCGAGCACCGACGAGGAGCCGGAGCGGCACTTCGTCGGCTGGGCGGACGAGGTCGACCCGGACGAGCTCTTCGCCTCAGGGAGAGCCTGGGGTATCCAGGTCGTGCGCCGGAAGCTGTAGGTCGGCTGCCCACTCGTCGAGCAGCCGGCCGACGTGGCGCTGCTGGGCGACGGAGAACTCGAACCGGGCGACGATCCGGCGGGCCTCTTCGACGTCGTCGTTACGGATCGCGGCCTCGAGCCGCTCGCGCAACGGCTCGGGCTGGCGGAGCTGCCGCCGCAGCCAGCGAAGCAGGCTCACCCGCGCCGCGCCTTTCACAGGGTCGAGACCCACACCGCCTCGCTGCTCGCCGTGACGAAGCCCATCCGCTCGTAGAGTCTGATTGCGCCTGTCGGGTTGGCCGAGTCGACCTTGAGGCCGACCCGCCGCATGCCCCGCCGCGTGAACTCCGCGAGCCCCTGCTGAACGAGCACGGCACCGAGGCCGCGACCCCGCTCGGAGTCGCGCACCGCGATGTCCTTCAGCCAGCCGCTCGACCAGTGGAGCGCGCAGCCGACGAGCGCGCCGTCGCGCTCGGCCAGCCACCACGCGGTCGGGTCGAACTCCGAGTCGCCGGTCATCCACTGCTCCCACGCATCCTGGGCCATCGGCACATACATTCGATCCCAGCCGAGGTACGCCTCGTCGAGGAGCTCGTGCACGTCCCGCGCGTCGGCCGGCTGGAACGTCCGCAGGTAGACGCCGCTCGGTGGGCTCGGGTCGTCGATCGGCTCACCCAGCCGGCGCCACATCACGAGCGTCTCCCTCTGCAGCACGAACGGGTGGCGCCGCACCAGGGCGGCCGGCGGGCCGGCGTCCGAGACGACGGACACCGAGAGCGACGCATCGCCGCGCTCGCGTGCGCGTGCGGCGATGAGCTCGAGGAGCGTATCGGCGGTCCGCTCGTCCGCGGCCGCCAGCACGAGTACCCCGTCCGGGGCGACGGCGGCGTAGCCGGCGAGGCGCCCGCCGTTCTCGGCGACGAGATTGTCCACGCCGAGCTCGAAGCCCGGCCGCGTCCAGTCGCCCCGCAGAGTTTCGACCGTGATCCCGGCGATCCCGAGCGCCGCGCGGTTCTGGGCGCCGATCAAGTCGACGACCTCCTCGAGGTCATCCCAACTCGCCGGACGGATCTCCACCTGACGGATTCTGGCGGCGGGAGTCGAACCCGCGCAAGGGTTCCCGCCCGAGGCCGCGAGGGTTGACACTTCCCACGCGAGAACAGAGAATCGACCCGGCCAATTCCTTCGAAGGGAGGTCAGCGTGTCCTGGCAGTTCGAGGGCAGCTACGTCGAGACTTGCTCGTGCGATCTCATCTGCCCGTGCAACGCGTCGTTCGATCGCGGGGCGACCTATGACTTCTGTCGCGTCACTCTCGTCTTCAACATCCGCGAAGGGGAGATCGAGGGAAGAGATGTCGGTGGCATCAAGGTCGCAGCGATCGCCGATACGCCCAAGGTGATGACCGACGGCAACTGGCGCCTCGGCATGTTCCATCCAGCCGGTTCCGAGCTCGTGGTCGCGGAGGCGAAGAGGTCGAGTATCAACGCATTCGGAATCCAGTACGAGGGGAAGACCGGGCTGTCGACCTCTGAGTTTTCCTGGGCTGCCTGAGCCCGTGACCGCCTCGGCGCGCGAGCTCGCTCCGTCGACCCGAGGTCTCGCTCCGGCTTTCGCGGCCGCGCGCGCACGGCTGGGGCTCGTCGCCCTCCTCTTCGTCCTGGCCGGCTTCGGCTGGTGGGCGACCCTCGATCAGATGCGAGGGATGGACGGTGGGCCCTGGACCGGCCTCGGAACTCTGGCCTGGTTTCTCGGCGTCTGGATCGTGATGATGGCGGCGATGATGTTGCCCTCGGTCGCGCCGACCGTAGCGCTGTACTCACGGATGACCCGAAGTCGATCGCCGATCGCGCCCCTTTTCTTCACGGCCGGCTATCTCGTGGCGTGGGCCGGCGTCGGAGCGCTCGTCTTCGGCGTCGCGCTCGCCGGTGGACGCGCCTGGGGCAACGTGCTGGCCTGGGATCGCGCCGGCCGCTGGGTCGCAGGGGCGACGCTCGTCGTTGCCGCCGTCTACGAGCTGACGCCGCTGAAGGACGTCTGCCTGGGGAAGTGCCGGAGCCCGCTCGGGTTCCTGCTCGGCGCCTGGCGCGGCGGACGGGCCGGCGGCCTCCGGATGGGGATCCGCCACGGTGGCTGGTGCATCGGCTGTTGCTGGGCGCTGATGGCATCGCTGTTCGCGCTCGGGGTGATGAGCCTCGTCTGGATGGCATTCGTCGCCGGGCTGATCGCTCTCGAGAAGCTCATCCCGTCGCGTCGCACCGCGACCTATGGGACGGCGGCTGTCCTCGTCGTGTTGGGCGTGCTCCTCATCGCCGCTCCCGACGCGATCCCGGGCCTCACCATTCCGGGCAGCGGATCGATGCCCGAGATGAACGTGAGCCACTAGCGCAGCCCCGATTCGGGCGCCGTCCCTGCCCCGGACCGGGTCAGCCGGCGTAGTCGAACCCGGCGCCGTAGCCGCAGTTGCCGTGGTAGCTGAACGAGAACGGCCCGTCCTCGACGACGAGCTCATCGGCGACCAGCTCCTCTCCCGGCTGCGAGTGGCCCGGGATCACGCAGCTGACCGTCTCCTCGCCGTCGTATCGGTCGCGGATCCGGACGCTCAGCCGGTCACGGATCCGGAGCCGCTGCCGTCGTCGCGAGTGGTCTACGTCGAACTCGACGAGCCGCACGCCAACCAGTTCGCTCGCTTTCCAGGCCCACGGGAAGTGCTCGAGCGCGTCGCCGCCGAGGCGGCCCGTGAAGATGTCGGTGAGTGCGGTCTGCTGTTCGGGTGTGGCGGTCAGGTCGAGATACAGCAGCCAGGTCCAGGGAGAGCCCGGCTCGTCGTCGTCATAGCGGCAGGCGAGGGCGACCGGGAGACCTGCGAGATCCGTTCCCTCGGCCTCGCCGGCCTCGATCAGCCACGTGAGGACACCGGTGCAGATGCCGTGTGTCGAGCGGCCGCCTGAAATGCCGTCGATCCGTCGGCACGGGCAGATCGCATCGCAGTTGCACGACTCGAAGTAGCTGCCGCGGATCCGCCAGCTCACGGCCGCATCCCGAACTGCATCCGCTCACCGAGGCTCGGTCAGGCCGGGCCCGGTTCCCTCCTCGGCGCTACAGCGACCCAGGTCCCGAGGACCTTTCGTATCCACTCGTGTTCGGGCGTCGTCATGCGTTCGCCGGGTCCGAGATGATCACCTCGGCATTCTCTACCGAGGAGGAGACGATGGCACCGATCACGGCCAGCATCGAGATCGCGCGACGCCCGGAGGAGGTATTTGCCTACCTGGACGATCTCGAGCGGCACGGTGAATGGCAGGCGCAGATCGTCAGCGCGGAGCGGCAGGGAGATGGCCCGACCCGGGTCGGTTCGAGAAGCAGCGAGAAGCGCCGGATAGGCGGACGCGAGCAGTCGATGAGCTACGAGGTGACCGAGCACGACCCGCCACGGACATTCGCTTTTCATGGCCTCGACGGCCCGGTTCGGGTCGTCGGGAAGGCAACGATCGATCCCGTGGGAGACGGTTCGAGCTCGCGGGTGTCACTGGTGCTCGATTTCGAGGGCCATGGGATCGGCAAGGTGCTCGTACCGGTCGCGCGCAGCCAGGCGCGCAAACAGGTTCCGAAGGATCAGCAGCGGCTGAAGGAGCGGCTCGAAAGCGGCGCCTAGCCCCGTACTGCCTCTCGGCCCCGCGGGCGGTACTCTGCTCGCAGGCCCCCATCGTCTAGTGGCCTAGGACACCGGCCTTTCACGCCGGCGGCACGGGTTCGAATCCCGTTGGGGGTATTTTGGCCCTTTTGGCTGGGCCGATTTGGCTTAGATAGGCGGTCACATGCGTCAGAGATGCCGGTTCGGCTCACCTGATGCTCCCGCGGGCCAGCCCGAGTCGACTGGTCTGCCGAGAGTGGTCTGAGCGTCAAGGCGCTCCCTCCTTACGAGCGTTGACAGCGTGTCGCCATCTGTCGTCTCTGGTCGCCTGAAGTCGCATGAGTCCGAGGAATTCGCTCCGCTGCGGTGGCGGCCGAAGACCTCCAGCGGCAAACCCGTCGACCCGCTGTAGACCCGTCCGTACCGACGGAGCGCCGACGTGACCGGGAAGCCGCGACCCTCAAACTGACGGCTCAGGAAGCGGATATCAAACGGGGAGGCCCCCACTCGTGGGCCTCCCCGTTTGGTCTCTCTCGTCGTTGCGACTGTGGTTAGCAGCCGAGGGCGGCTTCGATGTCCTGGGGAACCAGACCGCCCCATCCGGGCCCGCGCTCCCCATCGTCGGCGCAGACCCAGGATTCAACCCAGCAGTGAAGACGGACACCTGCCCGAGTGGCAATGCACCGACGACCGCCGCACCCCACAACAACAATGGGCCGGTCAACGCTGCCCCGCCGACTGCGGCCTCGCTCGTCCCGTCCGCATTGAGAGACTCGACACACGTCCCGGAGCTCTCGCCGACCTCTCGCTTCTCGAGTCTCGTCTCGTCTTCATTGAAGCCTCCCGATTGGCCGATCGCGCACGGCGACCGGATTGGTGGGTCAATGGCGTCGAGGTTCCGGTCGCGCTCACGAGAGTCGCAGCGAACGGCGGCGGAAAGCCGCGAGCCCGATCACTCCCAGAGCAAGCGCGACGGCGCCGAGCAGGGCCGGCACAGTCCCGTGGAATGCACTGCCGGAACCCACCAGGGTGACGCTTCCGCCGGTCGGCCGGATCGTCGCCGAGCTCTCCGGGCCCGCGTAGTAGGTCGAGATCTCGTGCAGCGCAACTGCGAGGCCTGGGTCGGCCGAGAACCGGTCGGTGAAGGGGGGCCCGTTCTTCCGCTCTCCCGTCGGAACGGCGGCGGCCGGAATGGAAGTCACGACCTCCGCGAGAACGCGGCTCGAGACTGGCCGGGTGAACGGCCACTGATTCTTCGGCTCGGCGCTCGCGGTGGCGGCGACGAGCACGGCTGCGGCCGAAAGCACGGCGAGTGTGATGAGGATGCGCGTCGGGTGCATGTCTTCCTGTCTCCTTTGCCGGGCCGCGGAATGCGGCCGAGGCAAGGAGCCTCCGACATGGCCCTAACCGCGGGCTTACCGCCGACTGACAGGCACCTGACCGGCGCATACGGGCTGGTACGGGCGGCTGCCCACGAAGCGAGACCACTCATCACGGGTGAAGCTGCGTCCGGCGACGGCGCAGGCGTGTTGCTCCCACACCGAGACGGAGGTGGGCCAGATCTGCGTCGACCCGTCGTCCCAGACGACCACCAGGTGCTTCCCGTCCGGCGTGTACGCGGCGTTGCCCCAGCCGGATCCCCTGGAGGTGCCCGGGAAGCTCGCGCCGAACTGCTGGAGCGTCGAGGTCGTCCACAGCTTGGCGAGATCGTCCGATCCTCCCGCGGTCGCGAAGACGGAACCGTCCGGGCTGAAGGAGATCGTGGACACCGGCGCCGTGGCGACCAGGGTGGGCCGACCGATCTCCGCCCCGTCAGCGGTACTCCAACGCTGGACGATGCCGGACCAGCTCCCCGTCGCGAGTGATCCGTCGGGCGAGTAGGCGAGCGCCGTGTAGGTGAAGCCGCCTGCGCCTTCGGGCTGGAGCGTCCGCTCGGGCCGGCCGGTATGGGCGTCGTAGAGCACGACCGGCCCAGTCTCGTATGCGGCCGCCACCGTCTTGCCGTCCGTTGAGAAGGCCACCGAGTTCACCCAGCCGGCCCTCTTGCGAAGCAGCCACAGCAGCTTCCCGGACGCTGCGTCCCAGACGGCAATCGTCCCGTACCGCCAGGGAATGGCGCCCGGCGTGTGGTTCACGTCTCCGGCCGCGACGAGGCCGCCGTCGGACGAGAATTCCACGGCCGTCACGACCTCGCGCACGCCGTTGATCGACCCCATCCCTCTGAGTTGCCGGATGAGACGGGGCTGCCGCCCGGGGTTCGTGCCGGGACTCCAGAGCTGGACATGGCCGCTGTCGCCGGTCACCGCGATCACGCCGTCTCGAGCCCAGGCAAGACCCGCGACCTCGCCGACCACCGGCCGGAACTCGCCCATCCTCGCCGTGGTCTCGGTCGAGAAGATCCCCACCTCGGACTTGGCGATGCGAACCGCGAAGCGCCGCCCGTCGGGAGAGACGGCAAGGGGCGCCGGGACATAGGTGAGGTCGCCGCCTAGCGGGAGCGGAGCGCGTGACTTGTAGGTCGAGAACTGCGCTCCGAAGCGGCGTTTTGTCCCGAGATCCCAGACGAAGATCGCCCCGTCGAGACTGCAGGTGTAGAGCGTTTGGTCGTCCAGGCTGAAGACCACGCTGCCGACGTGGGCGGCGTGTCCGAGGAGACGCTCGATCGGCGTCGCCGTCGCAACATCCCACAGGATCACGCTCCCGTCGGTCGAGGTCGTGGCGACCGTTCTGCCGTCGTGGGAGAACGCGATCGTTACGACCCCTGCCGTGTGTGATCCGAGTCCGGGTGTGACCCGGCCCGTGGCAAGGTCGAGAAACGACACGGTTCCGGCATTGCTGCCGCCGACGAGCGTCCGTCCGTTCGGGCTGATCGCGGATCGGTAGCCGAGCCCGAGTCGCACGTCGTATCGATGGACGGGCTCGAGCGTCGTCGCGTCGAGGATCGTGAGCGTTTGGTTGCCGAGAATCGCGAGACGGCGGCCGCCGTCGATGAGGGTGATCGCCTGGGAGCCATCCGAGCCGACCGGAGCGGAGGTCGTGATCCTCCGGCCGGTCGCAAGCCGCCAGCGTTCAATGTACGCGGGCCCTTCGGAGCCGTTTTCTTCGACGAGGCTGTAGACGAAGTACACGATGCCGTCCCGCCCGATGACCGGCCCCGTATCCACGTTCGTGACCTGGGTCAGAAACCTGTGGTCGAGCGGGAGATCGCGGACGATCCTGTAGGTGCGGGTGCTCCGGACCTCGATGCGCGGCACGACGCTCCCCGCCGGAGCGACGACGAGTGACCCGTCGGGCGAGTAGGCGACCGGATCCGTGAATCCGAATCCACGGACGGTGGCCTTCAGCCGCCGGTGGACCAGGTCGTAGAAGCGGACGGCGCCGTGGTTGTCGCTGGCAGCGAGGGTGCGTCCGTCGGGACTCACCGAGAGCGATTGCGGCCGTGAGGTGATCGGGCTCGTGAAGGTCGCGATCGCCGCCGGGCTCCGGAGTAGCGTGGCGAGCAGCGTCCCCTCGGTCTGCGGCGAGGGGCTCAGGTTCACGGCCTCTCGTGCGAGTAGCATCGAGGTGTCGATCCGGGGCTCACCCACAGCCTCGGCGCCGAGCTGCCGCCCGAGCGCGACCGTCGCTTCGTGGTTTGCATGATGCTGCTGGACGAGCGCCAGCGACCCGGCTAGGACCGCGACCGCGAGCAGCGCCCCGACGCCCGCGACGAGCAGCTTCAGCCGGCGGTTCCGCCGCCGTTCCCGCTCGAGGCTCCGCTCGCTCTCATCGCGGCTCGCGGCGACGAACTCGCGCTCAACGCTCTCGAGTTCGCCGGTGTGCCCGGTCTCCCAGTCGAGGACGGCCGAGAGCCGCGCACCACGGTACAGGTCTCCCGGGTCGCGGCCGCCGTCCTCCCATTCGCGCGCCGACGCGGCGACGTGCGCGCGGAGCCGCCTCGACTCGGCTTCCTGCTCGAGCCACTCGCGCATGCGAGGCCACTCCCGCAGCAGGGCCTCGTGCGCGACCTCGACCGCCCCGTCGTCGGCGGTCACAAGTCGCGCATCGACGAGGACGCCGAGGACTTGCGCGACCTCGTCACGGCCCCGGACGATCTCCTCCGCGGGAACCCGGCGGCGAACCGCGGCGTCCGCCTCTCCGGCGGCGAGCTGCAGCATGATCGAGCGCATGACCGCCTGGTCGGGCACGCTCACGCTCGCGTAGGCCGATTCGGCCAGCCGCCCGACGGCTCCCTGGACGCCTCCGGCGGCGCGGTAATCCGCAAGCCTGAGCGTCTTGCCGTCCCGGCGCCGCCAGAGCTCGAGCAAGGCCGTCGACAGCAGAGGCAGCCCGCCCGGCTCGCCGGCGACATCGCCGACGATCGCAGCGGCCAGGTCGTCCGGGACGACGAGACCCGCCCGTTCCGCCGGCAGCCTGACGGCCTGTTCGAGCTCCTCGGGCCGCATCGGCCCGACCAGGACGTGGTTGCGTGCGAGCAGGGAGGCGAAATCAGGGTACGACGCCACGCGCCCGTAGTAGTCGGCGCGTAACGAGACGGCGACGACGGCCCTGCCCTGTGGGTCGACCACGGCCGCGACGAGCGAGTCGAGGAACGCCATACGTTCGGCTTCGTCCGCGCAGAGCGTGAAGACCTCCTCGAGCTGGTCGATCGCGATCACCACCCGGCTTCCGGCGGGGGTCGCCCTGTGGAGCGCCTCGGGGGAGCCGCCGCAGGCGCGCTCGAGCTCGGCAAGCGGATGAGCGCCGGGACGCACGACGAGGATCGGCCAGTTCCGGCTACCGGGGAGCGCACCCGAGGCGACTGCCGCAAGAAGCCCCGCTCGGAGGATCGACGACTTGCCGGCGCCCGACGGCCCGATCACGCCGACGAGCGGGGTCTCGGCGAGCCGTGCGACGAGGTCGGCGACGACGCGCTCGCGGCCGCAGAAGAACTCTGCGTCGCCGATCTCGAACGACGCGAGGCCCTTGAAGGGGCAGACGACCACCTCGCGCAACGCCCCGGACGGCGCTGCCGATGCGTCAAGAGCGGCGTCGTGGGTCAGGATCGCGCGCTCGAGCTCGTGCAGCGTCTTGCCGGGCTCGAGCCCGAGGTCGTCGGAGAGAAGCGCCCGCGTCTCGCGGAACACCTCGAGCGCGTCGGCCTGGCGGTCGGAGCGGTAGAGGGCGAGCATCAGCTGGCCGCGAAGGCGCTCCTGGAGCGGATGGGCGGCGACGAGCGACTCGAGCCGGCCGACGAGCGCGGTCGGGTTGCCGAGCTCGAGCTCTGCATCGACGAAGTCCATCTCGGCTGCCAGATGGAGCTCCTCGAGGCGCCGGATCTCCGTCTGCAGGCAGTCGAGCGTGCTCAGATCCGCGAGCGGCGCCCCGCGCCAGAGCGCAAGCGCGCCGCGAAGCGCATCGGCGGCGCCCCGAGCGTCGCCGGTCGCAAGGAGGCGTCGACCCTGCTCGTGAAGACGCTCGAAGCCCGGAAGGTCGACTTGGTCCGGATCGGTGTTCAGGCGGTAGCCGCCCGGCCGGGTCTCTACAATCCCGTCGCGGCCGTTCGGATCGCCGTCCGAAAGCGTCCGCCGCAGCCGTGAGATCGCCGACTGGAGCGCATTCGCGGCCCCGTCGCCGGCCGCCTCGCCGAAGAGCTCCTCGATGAGCCGCTCGCTCGGGACTACCTCACCGGCACGCAGCAAGAGCAGCGCGAGCAGACCCCGTTGCCGCGGGCCGCCGAGTTCGATTGCCGACCCTTCACCGCGAGCGACCTCGAGCGGACCGAGGAGCCGAAACTCGAGTCGAGCTCGAAGCGCTAGGTCGGTGGGCACACGAAAACTATCCACTTTTTTTCCGCGACGTCCAAATTCTCCCGACGCGACATTGGTGGAACCCAGCCCGTGGACGCTAACTGGCTTATCGTCGTCAGTGGTATGTGGTATCCGCCAGGTCCTCAAGG
The DNA here is from genome assembly GCA_963743675.1 of uncultured Actinomycetota bacterium. Classification (GTDB taxonomy): domain Bacteria; phylum Actinomycetota; class Thermoleophilia; order Gaiellales; family Gaiellaceae; genus PALSA-600. The sequence continues at coordinate 318,459 of CAVURE010000014.1, read as the reverse complement.
GTCGAGACGTCGCCGCTTGCTCGTTGGCAGTTCGTGAACCAGAGAGAACCGCCTTAATGGACGACCGTTGGAGCGGATTGAGGCGGATCTGAGCGGGCCAGGGCGGAGCGAATGGTCGAGGGCCACCACTGCGTGCCGCCGTGCGAGGTCGGGGTACGGTCCCCGTTGAGGCCTGCTGCGATCCGGGCCGGGCTCGCGCCCTGGGCCCGCTCGGTTCGGATTCGTTTGATCACCTCGGCGGGCACGAGCGGCGGGCGACCTCGAACAGTCGGCGCCGGCCGCGGCAGTGCGGCGCGTCCCCGCTCGACAAGAATTCGCTCGAGTTCGTCGACCGGGATCAGCTTCGTGCCCCAAGGCATCTCGACCGTCTCGACATAGGGCAGGACGCGGCGTGTGAAGGTCGAGCGGCTGAGGCCGAGCGCCTCGGCCGCTTGGCTGCGCGTATAGGCGAGCCGCTCGACGGACGGCGCCTGGCGTATGACCGCACGATCCGCCGGCCGGCTTGGCGCGACCCGTGGCGCGGCAGGACAAGGCGGCGTCTTGGCGATCCGGCGGCGTGCGCGACGTTTCGCCATCCGACCGCCGTACACGAATCATGGACGTTTTGGCATCGATGATCAGCTCCTATGTCAAGGTCGTGTCACGCTCCGCGTGGATTTGTGTCTGAGGTCGTCGCCGAGGCGAGGAGGGCGTCCTGGCGGAGCTGGCGGTAGATGACGTCGGAGAGGTGGCGTTTCAGGGCGCGTGCGGCTTCGCGGTGGCTGCGGCCTTCGGCTTGGCGGCGGGCGACGTAGGCGCGAGCGCGTGGGTCGATCCGCGCCTGGGTCAAGGCCATCATGTGGATCGCCTTGTTCATCCGGCGGTTGCCGGCGCGGTTGAGCCGGTGCCGCTGCCTCTGTCCAGAGGAGGCAGGGACGGGCGCCGTGCCGTTGAGCGAGGCGAAGTGCCGGCTGGTGGGGATGCGGTTGATGTCGCCGACCTCGCCGATGATCCGGGCAGCGACCAACTCGCCGACGCCGACCAGGTCGACGAGGCCGGTGCCGAGCTCGCGCACCCGGCGGCGGATCTCCCGCTCGACCTGGCGGCGCTCGGCGTCGATCTCCCGGATCCGCTCGATCCGGCGGCGCGCGAGGCCTGCCTGGACCGAGTCGTCGTGCTCGAGCAGCCGCTCGGCAGCATCCAGCTTCGGCGGCGTCGCGAGCGAGGGCAGCTCCTGCTCGTAGCCCGGGCGGAGGGTGACCAGGTCTGCGTGCAGGCGATTCTGCGTCCTCGTGCGCTCCGAGCACAGCTGGTCGCGATAGTCCGAGAGCAGCTTCAGATCGCGCGCCGGCGAGTCCGTCCGGACCGGAGCGAGCTGCTCCCGCGCGGTCACCCTTGCGATCGCGAACGCATCACGCGGGTCGCTCTTACCGTGCCCACGCAATCTCACCCGCTCGCGCTTGGTCATATGGCCGCGCACATCGCGGACGTCCTCGCCCTGCTCGAGCAGATAGAGCGAGAGACCGTGTCCGAGCCAGGCGCTGCTCTCGATCCCGAACCGCCGCGACCCCGGGGCCTCCTCGCTCACCCAGGCGTGCAAGCGCCGATGCCCGCCCGGGTCGTTGGCGAAGCTCTCGACCGCAAGCTGCCGGCCAAGCTCGTCGACAATACAGACCGCGAGCGAGCTCTTATGCGTATCGATCCCGATAAACAGCATCTCGACCTCCGATCGGTGAAGGAGTACGATCGGGCCAAGCGGCGCGCACGCATGCGTAGGGCAAGCCAGGCTCCTATCAAGCGACGCCGCTCCGCCAGGTGAGCCCCGGAGGGACACTCACCAAAAGAAGGCCACGCTGAAGCGGGCATGAATTTGCAGAGTCACCTCCGGGGCTTCGCCGTCAAAAACAACGACGACCTCCGGACTGTGACACGCATGCATCTGTGTCTCGCTGATGATCTGACCTAGTGGTTGAGATACGCGAGGGGTCGTCGGGAGCCGTTTAGCGTTCGATTCCTCGGACTCGGCCGCGGTCGAGGCCCCCCAGGATCCGGAGCTGCCGGAGGGGGATCATGTCCTGCTCGCGGCCGAGGGCGGCGGCCATGCGGGCGAGGTCGCCGATCGATGCGACGAGCGGCGGGAGTCCTCGGCCGAGTGGTTCGCGGTTCGCGGCTCGGCGGAGGTCGTCGTAGCCGCCGCGGGTGCCGGCGGGCTCCGGGACGACCTTGACCTCCCCGCCGCGGGTTCGGAGCTCGGTCACCGACCGGCGGTGGATCGTCGCCGCGTCGAGCCCGATCGGCTCGCCGTCGACACGGATCGCCTCGAGGTCGTCGAGCGCGAGCGCGAGCCGCTTGAGGTTGTCGCCGTGGAGCGAGGGCGCCAGGTCGAGACCGCGCGTGAGCTCCTCCGTGCCCTGGACAACCCAGGCGAAGGCGCCGATCAGGACGTAGGCGACGCCGCGCCCTTCGAGCGCTTCCAACGTCGCGTACGGGTCGAAGCGCTGCTCGGTCACTCGGTGCCGCTTCGATCGTCCTGGGTCTTCTGGTGGCGCTGGACGCGCCGTTCTGGAGTGAGGCGGGAGTTCTTCTGCAGTTCGACGCCAGTGGGCTCGTACGGGACGAGCTCGAGCGGAAGGTCGAAGCCCCAGGCGCGGACGAGCTCGATCAGCGTCTCGGCGCTTGGGGCGACGGTGCCCTGTTCCCAGCGCGCGATCACGCCGCGCTTACGGCCGGAGCGCTCCGCGAGCTCCTGGGACGGCCGACCGTCGCCGGCGGTCACGCGCCCGGCTCGAGCCGCCGAATGGTGGGTACGCGGTCGATGTCGCGGTCGAACGAGGCGACCACCCCGACCCCGGACAGTTCAGCGCTGGCCGCCAGGTAGGACTCCGCGAAGTGGATGCGGTACTGCTCGTAGATCTCGAGTGTCCGTAGGAGGAGGGCTTCGTCGGCGACGACCACCGCCGGGAAGCCGACGACGGCCCGCATCAGTTCCGCGACGCGTACCCGCTCGACCTCGTAGACAGACTCGAGGACGTAGACGACCTCCGCCACGACCAGGTCAGTGAGGATCAGGGTCTCGCCGCCGCGCAAGAACTCGGTCGAGCGGATCGCCTGGTCGGGCGGATCGCCGGTCAGATGACGGACGAGGACGTTCGAATCGACGAACGCGTTCAACCGCGAAGCTGGCCCGCCCACGCACGCCTGCGGATCTCGTCCCACTGAAGTCCGCGGACATCCGGTGGCACCGGGACGGCTCCTGCGAGCTCGAGCAGATCTGGCGTTCGCGCGAGAACGGCCCTTCCCCCTTCGATCACACGGAAGACGACCTGATCGCCCTCGGTCAGGTTGAGCGCATCACGGACAGACTTGGGGATCGTGACCTGGCCCTTGGAGGTCAGGCGTGCGGCGATGTCCATATGCTCTCCTTACTCAAGATCCATAGTAAGGATAGCGGAACACGGATGGTCCAGCTTGGGGACGCTGGGTGAGCCGAACTGATCCAAAAAACAGCCACACGCGACCGGAAGCGCTCATACGATGCTCCCATCCGTGCTCCCACGCTCACGAAAAACTATCGATTTGCAGCCAGGTTCGAATCCCGTTGGGGGTATTTCGGCCCCTTTGGCTGAGCCGATTTGGCTTGAATAAACGGGTCAGACGTGGCATGGATGCCCCGAAAGCGCGTCTGATGCTCCACGAGCCTGATGCCGATTCGGTCAACGAGGCGCCCGATCGGACGAGCCTTCATTACGAGGGACCCGCGGTTCGAGTCCTGCGCCCGGACTCGACGTTGCCAAGCCGAATTTGAGTGTCGCCCGTGACCGCCGATGACCTCCCCTTTCCCTGGCGGCGCGACCCTGGTGCTACCTCGGCGCGGGGTGTTGACTGCGCCCGCTCACAGGGTGCGAGTCGACTCGCCGAGAAGCGGATCCAGGGCACCGGTCTGGGCAGCTGACTCAACCGACGCGGAACTTCCAAGGGTCGTAGGTGATCTTCGTGCCCCGGTAGGAAGCGGTAGCCGTGAGCACGAGCTGCTCGCCAGCTGCGTCAGCCGGGATCTGCCATCGGCACGCGCCCGGGCTGCCGGCGGCCGGGAGCTCGGAGCCGGCGATGGTCGCCTCGCACGTAACGCGCGACGGCTTGGCGGTCGTCTTGTCCGTCAGGGTGAGAGAGGGCGCCGTCGCCGCGAACGTCGTGCCGCTCACGGGCCGAGCCGGCTCGAAGGTGAAGCCAAGCGAGTCGGGCTGCTGCACGATCGGAAAGCGCCATTCGCCGCTGTCCGGCGCGACGTCGTTCGGCGCCCCGGGCCCCGACCCGCCGACGACAAGCGTGGTGAGCGAGATCGTCTCCGGCCAGCCGAAGTTCGCGAGGTTGAACATGAGCCCGCAACTGTCTTTCCCGACCAGGGTTCTCGATGGGTCGGCGACCTTCTTGGCGCCGACGTACCTCGTCCCGTTCCAGTGTAAGACGTTGCCCTGGAACGTCTTCAGGTCGAACATGAGGAGGTATTCGGCCCCGGCAATCGAGCCCGTCGTCGGATCCCCGTCCGTATCGAGGGCGAAGTCGCACTGGCCGGGGGAGACAATGGGCAGGCCGACGATCTCCGCATCGACCTGGAGGACGTCGCCCTCCTGGGAGACCGTGACCTTGCGGATGTCGGGCGCCCCTGGAGTCTCGTTTCGGGCGTCGTAGAACGTCCTGCCCGCGGTCGCGGAAGCGGTTGCGGACTCGAGCAGCACCATGAGGACGACCGCGAGCACGGTTGCGCCGGCCGAAGCCCGCACGTGGTAGGCAAGACGGCTCATCGGACGGTGAAGGTGTGGGTGAAGGTCGCCTTCGTGCCGGCATAGCCAGCGGCGATCGAGAGCATGAGCTTCTGTCCGTGCGCGGTCACCGGGATCCGCCAGAGACAGTGGCCGGTGAGTGCGAGCCGCTTTCCGGCGAGGGTCGCCGAGCACGTCACCGACTGCGGCGTCTGCACCGCCTGTGGGTTGGCGAGGAGGTGGACGCCCCTGACCAGCACCTGGAAGCGCCGGCCGGCTACCGGCTGGTTGACGGCGTAGCGGATGCCGGCGAGCACGGGAAGCGCGACCTCGCTCGTGCCCGAATCCGGGAGCAGGTCGGTTGCGCCGTTCCCTTCGCTCCGGGCGAAGATGCCGAAGTCGGTCGGGTTCTTCAGATCGCAGAGGCAGAGCCCGATCAACTCGGCGCCGTCCTTGCTCCCCGACAACACCGGCTCGGCCGGCTGGAACGGGACGTACTGCGTCGATTCCCAGCGCGAGAAGGTCGGGTCGACGCCACCGGGCGTCGGGGTCAGGGTGAGGAGGTAGTCGGCTCCGCCGTCGCCGCCGGTCGCCGGGTCCCGATCGGTGTCGAAGCCGATCAAGATGTCGCTGCCGTCGGGCAGCGTGGATGGCTGCTGGGCGACCGCGAGCGTGAGCGCGTCGGCATCCGGACCGGTGTAGGAGACGATGAGACCCACGAGGTCTGGGGCACCTCCTGAGTCGCCGACCGGGTCGGCCAGCTTGGTCGAGTAGTCGGCGGAGGCCGGAGCGGAAAATGCGAGGCCGGCAACGATGAGCATCAGCGCTGCGACCAGGAACGTTTGGGTGGATGAGCGATGCTGCATGGGCATGACTGGCCTTTCGTTCGATGGCTGCGTTCGGACGGTGACTCCGCCCGCTAACAGGGCGCTAACGCGGCGCCCGCCTCTCCGACCGTTGGCGCACGGGCTACCGAGCCAAGAACGAAGGTGGTAGAAACGCGCTACCTCAGATGGAATGCCGAGAGCTCGGGCCACTCGGGTATGTCGGCGACGGGCCGTCTGTTCGCCCGCCCGCGGCCGGGCGCGTTCACCAGGAACTCGGCCTAGCGCGCCATCGTCGTCCAGGCTGACCCTGGTACATTGGATTGGAGGAGGTTCGTATGGCGGCAGACCGGCGTGTCTCGATTCTGCTTGTGCTGCTGGTGTTTGCGGCGGCGATGGTTGTTCCCAACGCGCTCGCTGCGCGCTCGGCTTCGCCAGCCCCATTGCCGACGCTCTACGTCGAGTACACAAACCAGTGCACGTTCACGGTCGTGAACGACGCCGGCCAGCCGGTCACCTCGATCGCGCCGGGTCAGTACGAGCTCGACGTCTCGACGCCGATCATGTTCAGATTGCTCGCTCCGGGCGGGCCGACGGGGAACCCGAACGACTTCACCGGCTGCAAGGGGTGGGTCCAGTTCCAGATGGCCGGGCCGGGCGTGAGCGTCTTCACGACGCTCGACAACGGCTGCAGCTCGGACAACGTGATCGGCACCTGGACGCTTCAGCCGAGCTCGACCTACACCCTCGAGGACCTGAACCAGCCCGCGGTCACGAAGATGACGATCACGACGCTCGCCGGCGGCACACCGCAGCTGCCGACGAAGACCCCGTACGACACGACGTCGGGGAAGGGCACGCTCTCGACCGACCTGATCGGATCGAGCGCGCCCGTCCGCGGCACCCTCGAGGGCAAGCTGGCGGCGAACGGCAAGCTGACGCTGACGCTGAAGGGCAAGCCGGTCTCGAAGCTGCAGTCGGGCCGCTACACGTTCGCGATCTCCGATCAGGACAAGAAAGGCGGCGTCAGCCTGCAGGTGAACGTCAAGAACGTCGAGGCCACCCAGCTCTCCGGCCCGTCGTTCGTCGGCCTGAAGAAGACCACAGTGGTGCTCTCGGCCGGTCGCTGGACCGTCTCCGCGCCGGGCGGCCAGACCTCCACGCTCACCGTTTCCCAGTAGCCGCCGAGGCTCCGCGGATGCCTCGCACGCCGGGATCTGGTCGGCAATCCGAGCCCAATCCGTTTCCTGACCATTGTCACAAGTCGAATCCGGGGCTATTCTCGGGATGCGCTCGCCGTGATCTGGTACCCGGGTCTGGAATACGACGGCGCGTATGCAGTGCACTGCGAAGTATCGACTGGAGGGTGATATGGCGAGTAGTCTCAAGATCAAGGTGAACGGGCTCACGCACGGCGTGAGCGCGAGCCTTGACACGCCTCTCCTGTACGTCTTGCACAACGAGCTCCACCTGCATGGGCCGCGTTTTGGTTGCGGTCTTGCGCAGTGTGGCGCCTGCTCGGTGCTGCTGGACGGCAAGGAGATCCGCTCCTGCGTCACGCCGGTGGCGGCGGTGAGCGGGAAGAGCATCACGACGCTCGAGGGGCTGCCGGCGCTGTATGCGTCGCAGCGCGGGACCTCGGCGGCGGCGCCGGCGCTGCATCCGCTGCAGCAGGCGTGGATCGACGTGCAGGTGCCGCATTGCGGTTACTGCCAGAACGGCATGATGATCCAGGCCGCAGACCTGCTCGCGACGACGAAGAATCCGTCCGAGGACCAGATCCGCACGGCGATGAACGGGCATCTGTGCCGCTGCGGGACCTATCCGAGAATCCTGACCGCGATCCAGAAGGCCGCGGCCGTGATGGCAAAGGCAGGTGCGTGATGACAGACCTCATCTCCACGAAGGAGTTCAGTCGCAAGAGTTTCATCACGGGCAGCGGTGCCGTCGTCGCCGGGCTCTCGCTGGCCGGCAAGTGCGAGCGCCGCGGGCGTGGTCGAAGCGACCGGGAACACGCCGTTCTCGCAGCGCACTCCGGCCGACTTCATCACCCTCGGCGATCCGAGGCTGACGCAGGTCGACACCTGGCTCGCGATCACGCCGGCGAACACCGTGATCGTCACTCACGGCGAGACCGAGTTCACCGGGGCTCCGACCGGCATCCTCATGCTCGTCGCGGAGGAACTGAACATCACCGACATGTCGATGATGGTGTACGCGCATCCGGAGTCCTGGCTGAACTCGATCGGCGGCGGCGGCGGCAGCGGCGCGATCGCCACCCGCTCGACCGTGGCCCGCGCGGCGGCCGCGCAGGCGCTGAAACTGATGCTGCAGGCGGCGTCGACCAAGCTGGGCGTGCCGGTCGGGAGTCTTTCGGCCTCGAACGGCGTGATCTCGGGCGGCGGCCAGCAGGTGAAGTACAGCGATCTCTACGGGGGTCAGAACTTCAACTTCGACCTGGCGACGCTGACGCCGGCGGTGACGACCACGACCGGCTACATCCCGGGGCAGGGCAACACCAAGCCGGTGAGCCAGTATCAGCTCGTCGGCCGGTTGGTCCACCGCATCGACATCCCCGCGAAGATCGCGGGGACCTACACCTACATCCAGAACGTGCGCATCCCGGGGATGGTGCACGCCCGCCGGGTCCGTCCGCGCGGCGCGGGCGCGAACGCCTCGCAGAACCACTACCCGCTGAGCGTCGACAAGAGCTCGGTCGCCCACATCCCGGGCGTGCAGGTCGTCCAGATCGGCAACTTCCTGGCCGTCGTCGCTCCGAAGGAGTACGACGCGATCCAGGCCGCCGCTCAGCTGAAGGTGGTCTGGAAGGACGACCCGAAGTTCTCGGTCGGCTCGGGCAACTACTGGTCGTGGCTCCGCCAGGCAGGGGGACACCAACACGACCAACCCGGCCCGCTGGGTCGCCGACACGGGGAGCGTCCCCGCGGCGATGGCGTCGGCAGCGAAGACCGTCTCGGCGACGTACCAGTACCACTACAACACGTACGTGCCGATCGGGCCGCACTGCGCGGTCGCCGACGTGCGCGTCGGCAACCCGAACGATCCGACGCAGAACAGCGCGACGATCTACTTCTGCGCGCAGGGGACGAACCCCGCCTCGGGCATGGGTGCGGGCGGCGGGTCGACGACGCCGATCAGCACGATCCTCGCGGCGCTGCCGACCCCGATCAACATCCCGCAGAACCAGATCCGGATGGTCTGGTACGAGGGCTCCGGCTCCTACGGCGCCGGTCAGAGCCCGCAGGCCTCCGAGGAGGCCGCGGTGATCTCGGCCACGATCGGCAAGCCGGTGCGGATGCAGTGGATGCGCTGGGACCAGAGCGGCTGGGACAGCTGGGGCCCGTCGCAGATGTACGACGCCACGATGGGTGCGAACTCGGCGGGGTTGATCGTCGCTTCCGACTGGACGTCGTACGGACAGGCCGGCAGCACCCTCGACACCGACCAGGAGCTCCTCGGACAGGTGACCTGGCCGGCGACGCCGCCGAACGGCGGCCCGACGCCGTCGGACGGCGGCTCGACCGCAACCCCGTACGGGAACACGAACTACGGCGCCGCCGTACCAGTTCCAGCGGCGGGTGCTGGCGAAGACGCAGCCGTTCTACAGCGGCGCCTTGAAGAGCACCGCGCTCCGTGCGCCGAACGCGCCGCAGTCGTACTTCGCAAGCGAGCAGATCGTCGACGAGCTCGCGCACGCGATGGGCATCGATCCGTACACGTTCCGGAAGAAGAACATCGACGGGACCGCGACGATCGGGGCCCGCTGGCTGGCGGTCCTCGACGGGGCGGTGCAGGCGTCCGGATACAAGCCGCGGGTGGCGAACTCGGTGGCTCAGACCGGGACGATTCGTACGGGTGTCGGAATCGGACTGGGCACGTTCGCGAACTCGCAGTGCTGCCACGGTGGCGAACGTCCAGGTGAACATGAAGACCGGCAAGATGGTCGCAACGCACCTGACCGTCGCCCAGAAGCAACGGGATCACAGCCAACCTCGACGGCGTCGGGAACCAGATGAGCGGAGCCGTGATTCAGGGGCTCTCCCGTGCCATGTGGGAGCAGGCAACCTGGAACAAGGACCGGGTCACGACCCTCGACTGGGTCACCTACCCGATTCTCCGCTTCAAGGACGCTCCGACCGTGACGCTGGTCAACGTTCACCCAGGCGTCTACACGACGATCACCCCGGGTGACGAGAGCCAGAACGTGTTCGCCGGCAACACGGCGGCACAGGCACAGGGATGGCTGCTGACCGGTTCGGGAGAACCGCCGACCTCGGCCGTCGGCTCGGCGATGGCAAACGGCTTCTTCGACGCCACCGGCGTCCGAGTCCGTCAGGCGCCGATGAGGCCCGCGATCACGCGCGGAGTGCTCAAGAACGCAGGCGTGCTGCTGGCATAAGCGCACAGTTGCCGCGACCCGGGGGAGCCGGACAGGCTCCCCCGGGCCGCGGCCCGCCGAGGTCGCGCACGAGCGTGCACCGAGCCGTGCCTGGCAATCAAGGACGGGACGCGGGAGCGATCGTTCGACGGCCGGGGTGGAGCGCGTGTTGAAATGTGCTGGTGGAAGCGCGCAGCAGCGACTCGACGAGGTTCCGGCTCCCGGGCCGCACGATCGTCGTCGCGTCGATCGTCATCGCCGGCGCCCTGCTCACCGCCTGCGGCGCAGCGGGTGAGCCGCTGAGGCCCCTGTCGTCGCTCGGTCATCTCCTGCCGGCGCCGAGCCCCGGCAAGCCAGGGCCCGAGCTCGTGCCGATCCCGAACGCGCCTCCCCTCGGGCTTCCGGCCTCGACCGCACGGGTTGCGAAGGGCGAGGCCGGGATCAAGTGCGAGCGGAACGAGCGGCTCGCCTTCCACATCCACGTGCATCTGACGGCGTTCGTGGACGGCAAGCCGCGGCGGATTCCGGCCGGGATCGGAATCTGGCCGGTCCTCCAGGCTCAGAGCGGGCGCGTCGGCCAGTTCGAGATCACCCAGGGGGAATGCCTTTCCTGGGTCGCGACGCACTTCCCGGACGGGATCATCCACGTCGAGGCGCCGTTCAAGCGCAGCTTCACGCTCGGTGAGTTCTTCGACGTCTGGGGCCAGCCGCTCGGGCCCGACGTCGCCGGCTCGGCGCACGGGCAGGTCACCGCGATCGTCAACGGGAGCGTCTGGACGGCCAACCCACGGTCGATCCCCCTGAACGCGCACGCGCAGATCCAGCTCGAGGTCGGCAGACCCCTCGTCGCGCCCGAGAAGATCAGGTTCCCCGGCGGCTACTGAGCTCTCAGCGGTTCGCCTGAAGCCAACCGAAGAGCTCATCCTGACGCGCTCAAGTGAGTCCCTGCCTCGGGTCGATCCGGCAGGAGCACGAGGCTCGCCGCCGGCCCGAGAGAGCTGACCCAACCAAGCCGGGGAGCTGATCAGATGAGAGACGGCTCGAGCGCCGCAGCCAGACGTTCGATCCCCGGCTCGATCTCGTCGATCTCGACACCGGCGAAGTTGAGTCGCACCGCGTTCGGCAGCCCGTGGATGTCTGTTCCCGCCCGCGCTTCCACGCCCTCGGCCCGCGCGAGCACCTCCTTCGCGTCGGTTCCGGGCGGGAGCTCGAGCAGGACGAACATGCCGCCCTGTGGTCGCGACCAGACGGCAGCGCCGCCGAGATGGCGCTCGAGCGCGTCGAGCATGGCGTCGCGACGAGCTCGGAGCCGATCGTTCAGCTGCCGGAGGTGCGGCTCGAACCTTCCTCGGCGTAGGAACTCGAACACCGTCGCCTGCGCGACCAGCGGCGGCGTGATGAAGGTGTCGTTCGCCCTGGTCGCCAGCTCGCCGGCAAGCGCCTCGGGCAGGACGAAGACGCCGACGCGCAGGCCGGGCGCGATCGTGGTCGAGAACGAGGTGCTGTAGAGCATCGTCCGCCCCGAGAGCTCGAACAGCGTCTGCACGGGCTCGCCCTCGAAGCGCAGGAGGCCGTAGGAGTCGTCCTCGAGCGTCAGGATCTGGCGTCGGTCGAGAAGCGAGCCGAGCCGCCAACGCTGGTCGCGCGTGAGGACACGCCCCGTCGGGTTGTGGAAGGTCGGCATCAGGTAGGCGAGCCCGGGCCGCTGTATCCCCTGCAGCTGGCTCGCGAGCAGGTCGAGGTTCGGCCCGTCCCCCTCCCAGTCGAGGTAGAGGACATTGACGCCTCCCGCGAACAACGCCTCGAGGGCTCGATGATAGGTCGGGTACTCGACGATCACGCTCTGTCCCCTCACCGGCCCCGCGATCAAGAGTTGGAATCCCTGGAGCCAGCCCGGCGTCAGCACGACGCGAAACGGATGAACGCCGAGGCGCTCGGCCAGCAGCTCGCGCAACGGCGTATAGCCGGCGCCCGTACCGTAGGAGAGGATCCGGGTGCCGTCCAGGGCAAGCGCGGTCGCGGCGCAATCGGCCAGCTCCTCGACCGGGATCAAATCAGCCGCCAGCCCCTCGCCCGCGAACGAGATGACCTCCACGCGGCCGATTCTAGTGGCGAGCGTCTCGACCCTCGCCCCGGCCGCCGTCGCACAGGAAGCCGGCTACGGTCAACCGCGACGACGAGGCGTCGCGCCGGGAAGAAGTCGTCGGCGCGCTACCATCGTTTTTGTGCCGATACTGTCTCGCCGCTCGGTGCTGATCGCTTTCACGGCTCTCGGCGCACTGATCGTCGGCGTCACGGGCGGGAGCGCAGCCACCTCGGCACTGCCGTCGCTCTACGTTTCCTACAACATCCAGTGCCACTTCACGATGTCCCTCGACAGCGGCGCGGCCGTCGCCTCCGGGAGCGCCATCCCGTACGGGGAGTACCAGCTGATCGTCTCGACGCCGGTCCCGTTCGCGGGCGGCCTCGGCGGCTGCAACTACATCAACTTCAGCTTGACCGGACCGGGCGTCAACTATTCGACCCAGCTCGGCGAGGGTGACGAGACCGAGGACTTGGCGACGCAGAACTTCGCCGCCGGCTCGAGCTACACGGCCACCGACAACACCGTCGCGCCGGGAACGACGATCACCTTCGGCGCGTCGAGCACGCCGGTCTCGGCTTCGGCGGGCCCGTCGTCGTCCTCGTCGGGCAACGCACCGAAGGCGAATACGACCCCGTCGACGAACGACCCCACGAAGCAGGCGGCCTCGACGCCCAAGAGCGGCCCGGTCGTGAACCGCGGCACGCTCGAGGGGACCGTGAGCGCCGGCGGGAGGCTCTCCTTCACCTTCGACGGCAAGCCCGTCACGGAGATCACGGCGGGCCGCTACAAGGTTCAGGTCGTCGACAAGAGCCACAAGGACGGCTTCACGATCCAGCAGGTCAGCAAGCTACCGACGACGGTCACCGGGGTCTCGTTCGTCGGCAAGCGGAGCGCGACGATCGTTCTCTCCGCCGGCCAGTCGCTCTTCTACCCGGTCTTTGCGGGCAAGAAGAGCTACTTCCTGGTCGTAGCGGCACACTGATCGCAGACGGATGCTCACCGACGGGCGCTGTGACGCCCCGGGCGGGACCGCGAGCACCTGCGGCATCTGACCCGCCGGTCAGGTGGCATCTGACCCGCCGGTCAGGTCGCGCGAGTGAGGAGATGCACGCGGTGCGTGATCTCGTTTGAGCCTCGCGGCCGAGATGGTTCCCCAGCGCTTCGAGAGACGCTCGCGGGAGATCGACCTGGCCAGCTCGGGCATGGCGTAGCTCCGCTCTCGCACCACGGCTGACCGGTTGCGCTCGCGTGATCCTTCCAACCGTGCTGCCCGACGCTCTCGGAGGCGGCGCCATCCCTCCGGGCGTTTTACAGTCCGAACATCCTCCGAACATTCAGCGGTGACGGGACGGTCGTACAACGGGACGGCTATGTCCCAGCGATCCGGGTCGGCGACCGGGGTGCGAGCTCGTGACCTGCCCGTCACGAGCTCGTCTTGGGCGTGGTCGGGGCGTGAAGCAAGACCCGCCTCGGCGACCAAGCGGCCATGACTGAACGAAGCACAGCATTTCGGATTGCGGGGCTACGGCAAGCCTGCGCGTGCTCGAGTGATCCGATTTCCAGCCGTTTGCGGCGAGGCCGCCGATTGCGAGGTTGCGGCCCCCGGCCGTCGCGGCGACCTCGATCCTTACGACGCCGGACGGTCCTACCCGGCGCTCTCACTCGTTCCCTCAGCCTTCACACGCCGCTCATCTGCGCGGCGATACAAGTCGAGGCGTCTCGTTCCCGACGTGAGCCGGTCTCGGGGTGTCGTTACCCAGAAGCTCTCGAGGCCGGCTCACCAGGGGCCGTCTCGTTTCACGCGGGCGATGTTGCGGGAATGGGTCGACTGAGATGGAAGAGCTTGCGGACGACATCGGCAGGTGCCCGACGTGCGACCAGCCCGTCAGGCCCGACCCTCGATACGTCTGGCCGGTGGAGCCGCGGCGCGGGATCGAGGAGGAGACGTCCGTCTGCCCGAAATGCGGCACCGAGCTGTTCCGCGTCGCGGGCGCAAGGCGCTGGCTGAGGCGGGTCCGTGGGTACCGGCCCGGCTGAGGAGCGAAACGCAAATAGGGTCGGTCTGCCCGGTCAGAAGCCATCGGGTCGCCCGTGCCGCGCGCCAGGACCGGCCAGGCGCTACCCGGTTCTCCCATACGGGGGTCTAAAGATGTCCTGCCGCTGCCGATACAAGTCGCGCCACGGGATCGACACTGCGGGTGGGGGCGGCGCCCCCGGTCGTTTCTCTCGGCTCGTCAGAACCCCGCGTGGCGCGGGAGTGGTCTTCCCCCCGACCACCACCCGCGCCTACGAGGGCCACGCCGCGCGCCGGGCGACGGCGAAGGCCCAACTGCCCAGAGCCGCCAACCCGCCGGTCGCCGCCGACGCACGCCCCCATTGGCGTGTGCGGAACGCGATCGAGAGGGACGCAGGCCCGGGCGACGAAGGCTTCGGTCGTGCTGCGGACGATCATCAACCACTCGACCGTCCCGGAGCTCGTGTTCGGGACGATCGCCGTGACGGTCTGCATCGTGCTGGTCGGCATCTGGTTGATTCGGCGGCTCGTGCCGGCCACGCGGGAGGGGTTCGACGCGGAGGTCTCGTCGCAGATGCTCGGCGTCGTCGCCTCGCTCTTCGGCCTGCTGCTGGCGTTCGTGATCGTGATCGAGTACCAGAACTTCGGCAGCGCCCAGGACAACGTCGGCCAGGAGGCCGACTCGCTCGCCGCGATCACCCGCGACAGCGACGCGCTGCCTCCGGCGCAGGACGCTCTCGTGCGCAACGCGATCGGGACCTACGTCCGTGCGGTTGTCGACTCGCGAGTGGCCGGAACTTCGCGAGGGCCGTGACAGCGCACGCGCCTCGGTCGACGTGAACGGCATCTATGCCGCCCTTCAGGCCGCCAGGCCGTCCACGCCGCAGGCGACAGCCTTCTACGACGACTCGGTGAGGCAGCTCAACGAGGCGTTGATCGCCCGCCGGGAACGGCTCAGCACAGCCTCGGGAGGGGTGCCGTCGCTCGTCCTCACGCTGATCCTGGTGGGACGCTCGTGATTCTCGGCTACGTGATGCTCGTCGGGTCACGCAGCTTCTGGTTCCACACGATCGGCGCGTGCTCGATCGCGATCGTCATTGCGCTCTCGCTGGTCGTGCTCGTCGATCTCAGCTACCCGTTCTCGGGAAGCCTGACGGTCAGCTCGGACCCGTTCAGGGCCGGGGCCCTGGCCCAGTTCTTCCACCGGTAGCGTTGCGCGCCGGTCCGGCTTGACGGCGAACACCGGTCCCGGCGGTTCAGCTTCCAACTGCCGGCGGCGCTGGCCGGAACGAGCGTGAAGCTCCAGGTGCTCGGGCGCGGCGGAACCTACCGTCCCGTGACGAGCGCCGCCCTGTCCGTCAAGGTCGGCTAGGAGGGGGCCGATGAGTCGCGACGACGCTCGGTGCGGGAGCGCCGTGCCGGCGCTCATCGATCCTGAAGCAGCCCGAGGACGTTGCCGTCGCGGTCGCTGACGGTGGCCACCAGGCGCCCGCCGCCGACGTCGCGCACGGGCTCCTTCACCGTGGCGCCCGCGGCGGTCACCTCGGCCAGCTTCGCCTCGATGTCCGGCACGTGCCAGTAGGCCACGGGTGAGGTCATGCCCTGCGGCCCACCGGCCGGCACCAGCCCGATCTGCTGGCCCGCGGCCTCGAAGCCGACGTAGTAGGGCTCATCGGTCTGCGGCGCGACGCCGAGCAGGGCGGCGTACACCTCCTTGGCCGCCGCCAGGTCGGAAACGGGATGCAGCACGGTCTTGATTCCCTGGGTGGTAGAGCCGGTCATGGTCGCTCCTGAAGTCGTGTTCGTCTGGTCGTGACGGGCCTCAGCCCAGGTGCTGCCCGAGCCACACGAGCACGGCGTCGGCCACCTCTTCCCAACCGTGGTCGATGCACAGGGAGTGGCCGCGGTCGGGGAAGTCGCGGATGTCGGTGACGGCCGTCGAGTGCCGGTAGAGCTTCAGCGTCGAGCGCGTGATCGACGCCGGAACCGTGTGGTCCTGCCCGCCCGCGGTGAGGAGGAGCGGCGCGCGGGTCGAGTTGTGCGTGTTCACCTTCGCCGGCGACTTCGGCGCGAAGTTCGCCCATGCGGCCTCGAAGAGCGGCTTGCCGGGCGAGGGGATCGCCCAGCGGTCGAAGAGCTCCTTCGACTCCTCGGCAGGAATCGCGTTCCCGAACCCGTAGCGAAACTCCTCCTCGGTGAGCGCGACCGCGCGCTTCTTGTTCGACGGCTTCTTGAGCGCGATCGAGGCGACCTTGAGCGACGAGACCGGTAGGAGCAGGACTCCCTTGATCGGCGCGGCGTCGATCGCGACGCCTGCGGCGCCGAGGCCCTCGCCGAGCAGCCGCTGGACGATCAGGCCGCCGAAGGAGTGCCCGACGAGGACCGGCGGCTGGTCGAGCGCCTTGACGATCCCCGCGTAGTGGGCGACGACCTCGTTGATCCCGTAGCCGGCCACGCTCTCCGGCTGGGCGCGCGTCGCCTCCACCGTCTCGCCGTCGCCGGGCCAACCCGGCGCCTGTGGCTCGTATCCCGCTGCCTGGAACTTCTCGACCCAGGCGCTCCAGGAATCGGCGTGAAGCCAGAGTCCGTGGATGAAGACAACCGGTGTGCCGGCCATGTGCCCCCCTTCCCGTCGACCGTTTCCCGCGAGTCTGCCATGCATGCTCCCGGTCCGTCCAGCGCCCCGGATCCCGGCGGCTGCCACCGGCCGAAACCGTTCTGTCGCCAGTTCTGGCATCGTTGCCAGCCACAGCAACGGGCCGGCTTCAGCTAGACTGCCTGGCGAGCGGCTCGACGGAGGGCCGGGAAAGTCCGGCAATGAGGCCCTTCGGAGCGAAGCGCTCCGGGGGCCTTTCGCATGTTTGAAGGAGGGAATCATCATGGCCATGTCGACCATCTCGAATGCCAAGCGAGGCCGTTTTGCCGGCCACGTACGGCCGCTTCCCCCCGACGTCCGCCGCGATTCGATCGGATTCGTGAGCACGTTCCCGCCGACCAAGTGCGGGCTCGCCACCTTCACGGCCTCGCTTGCAGGCGCACTCTCGGACGACTGCCGGATCGGCGTCGTCAGCTGCGTCGATGAGCCCGGCGAGACGGCCTGCACATTCCGGAGGTCGCCGCCGAGTGGGTGCGCGGCTCGCGCGCTCTCGCTCGCCGCCGCGAGTCGCGTGCTCGACGACTACGACGCGGTGATCGTCCAGCACGAGTTCGGCCTCTTCGGCGGCGCCGACGGCGCCGACATCGTCGAGCTCGTCAACCGGCTCGACACGCACGTGATCGTCGTCCTCCACACCGTGCTCGAGACGCCGTCCCCGAACCAGCGCCGGATCGTCGAGCGGCTCGCCGCGCTCGCGAGCAAGCTGGTCGTCCAGAGCGAGGTCGCCCGCATCGCGGCTCCTCGCGGCCCACGACGTCGACCCGTCGCACGTGGACGGTCATCCAGCACGGCGCCTCGGCGAACATCGTCCCGCGGGCCCTGCGCGACGACGAGCCGGCCCGGCGGCCGGTGATCCTCACCTGGGGCCTGCTCGGGCCCGGGGAAGGGGATCGAGTTCGCGATCGAGGCCCTCGCCGAGGCTCCGCGATCTCGACCCGGCGCCGCGCTATGTCGTGCTCGGCGAGACGCACCCGAACATCGTCCGGCGCTCCGGCGAGGCCTACCGCGAGTCGCTCCAGGCCCTGGCGGTCGAGCGCGGAGTCGAGCACCTGGTCGAGTTCGACGGCGCGCTACCGCGAGACCGCCGAGATCCTCGCCGAGATCCGCGAGGCCGATGTCGTGCTGCTTCCGTACCGCTCGCGCGACCAGGTCGTCTCGGGCGTGCTCGTCGAGGCGATCGCCTCCGCGCAGCCCGGTCGTCTCGACCGCCTTCCCGCATGCGGTCGAGCTGCTCTCCGAGGGCTCCGGGATCGTCGTGCCGCACGAGGATCCTGCGGCGATCGCCGCGGCGCTCCGGATGCTCCTCACCGACGAGACCGCCGCCGCGCGGGCGGCCTCGGTCGCGCGCTCCCAGGCGCACTCGCTCACCTGGGAGAACGTCGGCCTCCGCTACCGGAAGCTCACCCGGGAGGTTCGAGGCGCACGGGTCGCGGCCGCTCACTGACGCTTCCCGCCCCGCCGTTCACCCACCTCAGCAGCGCTCACGGACGAGGTCGGCGTGTTCGAGCACGCGCTGTTCGCGGCGCCGCGGATCGAGCACGGCTACTGCACCGACGATGTGGCCCGGGCGCTCGCCGTCGTCGTGCCGTGAGCCCGCAGCCGGCGACCTCGCGCTCGTCTACCTGAGCTTCCTCGAGCAGGCCCAGCTTCCCGACGGCCGCTTCCACAACCGCCGCTCAGCCGGGGCCGCCGGCGGGTGGACCGACGCGGTCGGCTCCGACGACAGCGCAGGGACGGGCGCTGCACGGTCTCGGCATCGCGGCCGCCTCGGGAGAGCCCGAGACGGCGCAGCGGTCGCTCGCGTGCTTCGAGGCGGGCGCGCGCCGCGTTCGAGTCGCCTTCGCCGCGCGCGAACGCCTACGCGGCTCTCGGCGCGGCCGAGGTCGCCGTGCGCCACCCCGGCAACGAGGCCGCGCGCGCGCTCTTCGCGCGGGCAGGCGGCCGGCTCGGGCGCGCCTCGACCGACGCGGACTGGCCGTGGCCGGAGCCTCGCCTCGCCTACGACAACGCGCGGCTCGCCGAGGTTCGCATCGCTGCGGGGCTGGCGTTTCGCCGCGACGACCTGGTGGAGGAGGGGATCCGCCTGCTCGACTGGCTCGCCGGGATCGAGCGGAGCGGGGACCACTTCAGCTTCACCCCGGCCGGCGGCTGGGAGGCCGGCGAGCCGCGGCCCGGGTTCGACCAGCAGCCGATCGAGGCCGGCGCGATGGCCGACGCGTGCGTGCGGGCCTACGAGGCGACCGGCGAGCCGCGGTTCGCCGAGCTGGCGGTGCTCGCCGCGAGCTGGTTCCTCGGCGTGAACGACACCGGCGTCGAGCTCCTCGACCGCGCCACCGGCGGATGCTGCGACGGCCTCGAGCGGAAGGGACGGAACGAGAACCAGGGCGCCGAGTCGACGCTGTCCCTGATCGCCGCGCTGCAGTCGGCGGGACGCGTCTACGCGGCCGCGCGGAGCGCGGCGAGCAGCTCGGCGATCGAGACGTACGCGGCGCCCACGCTGCGATCGGCGGCGCCGTATGTCATGTAGATCGTGCCGTCGGCACGCGGGATCGCCCCCTGCACGAAGACGACGTTGTTCACGTCGCCCGGTCCGCTCCCAGTCGAGCTCGGGCCGCATGATCGGCTCGTCGAGCAGCGACTTCACGCGCCCGGTCTCGTGCGTCGAGCAGCGCCGCCTTGGTGCTGTAGTGCTCGTGCGCGTCTCGCTCGTGGAAGAGGAGGAGCAGCCCGTCGTCGGTCTCGACGGGCGGCGCGCCCGCCCCGACGCCGAGCGACGTCGCGAGCGGCCGGATGATCGTGTGGCGACTCGAGCTCGGCCATGTGCGCCTCCCAGTAGCCCGCAGGCGGGTCGAGGAGCTCCTCGAGCGAGTCGAACACCGCGAGCTGCATGTTCGGGTAGATGCGGTGGATCAGGGCCACGCGGCCGTCGCTCAGGTTGAAGATGATCGCCGTCCTTGTCCGGCTCGCCCGGCGGCCCGACGACGCGGCCGGAGCTGCTCGTCGAGCGCGAAGCGGCCGTCCGCGTAGATCGAGCCGGTGGACGCCGATGCGCCAGAACTCGCTCGACTCGGGCGGCGGCAGGTTCGTGTAGGACATCACGAAATGCGCCGCTTCCGTTCGAGTCGACGTAGGTGCACCCGCGGGTCCTCCCAGGCGAAGATGCCCGGACGAGGAGCTCTCGGCCAGCACCTGCTGGAACTCGTAGCCTCAGCCCGTCGTCCGAGGTGAAGACGAGGATGTCGGAGACGTAGTCGAGGAAGCGCGCGCCGCTGCCGCGGTTTCGCCGGTAGCCGTCGCGCACGCCGCGGGCGAACAGGTGGAAGCGCCCGTCGTGGAAGACGGCGCCCGCGTTGAAGATCGGGCCGTAGCCGGGAACGGCCCCGTACGGGACGATCGGAGCGTCGGCCACGCGGCGGATGGAGACTGCCGGCTCGGCGTTGGAGGGGGAGCCCGCCGCCATCGGAGTCGAGGAGCCTAACCGGCCGGCCCGGCGGCCGCTTGGGAGAGGAGGTTCATGGACGAGGAACTGTTCGCACGGGACGAGGGCAATCCGTGTTCTGACGGCGATCCGATTGGCCCGGGCGGGTGAACGCGGTCTTCAATCCGGCATCCGTGCGGTTCGACGGCGAGACGCTGCTGCTCGTCAGGGTCGAGGATCGCACAGGGCGTCTCGCATCTCGGTGTCGCGCGGAGCGCCGACGGCCTCTCCGGCTGGGCGGTCGAGCCCGAGCGCGTCGCTGCTGCCCGAGCTCGGCTCGGCGAGCCGAGCGGTTCGGGATCGAGGATCCGCGCGTCACGCCGCTCGACGGCGAGTTCCTGATCGCGTACACCGGCTACTCCGCCGGCGGCCCGCTCGTCTGCCTCGCGGCGACCCGCGACTTCCGCGAGCTACGAGCGCCGCGGCGCGGTGCTTCCGCCCGAGAACAAGGACGCGGCGCTCTTCCCGGACCGGTTCGGCGGGCGCTACGCGATGCTCCACCGGCCGGTCGCCGCGACGCCACGGCCGGCGGGCGAGATCTGGCTCTCGCTGGAGCCCCGATCTCAGGCACTGGGGCGACCACGAGCTGCGTTCTCCGGGCCGGGGACGCGGGCGCGTGGGACTCGGCGAAGATCGGGCTCGGGCCGCCGCCGCTCCCGACCGACGACGGCTGGCTGCTCCTCTACCACGGCGTGCGCGCGACCGCGGCCGGGGCGATCTACCGCGTCGGGCTCGCGCTGCTCGATCGCGACGGCCCGGTCGTCGTGCTCGCCCGCTCGCCGGAGTGGGTGCTCGGGCCGCAGGCCGCCGTACGAGCGGGTCGGCGACGTCGGCAACGTCGTCTTCCCGTGCGGCTGGGTGCTGCTCGACGACGGCGACACGCTGCGGCTGTACTACGGCGCCGCCGACACGAGCGTCTGCGTCGCGACGGCGAGCCTCGCGGCGCTGCTCGCGCACCTCCGCTAGCGGCGGCGCTCAGCCGAGGGTCGCCGCGACGGCGTCGGCGATCACCTTCATCGGCCGGCCCGACTGCTGGCTCGCGCGCCGCAGCCGCGCGAATGCCTCGTCCTCGCTGATCCCCTCCTTCGCCATCAGGATCCCCTTGGCCCGCTCGATCGTCTTCCGCGCCTCGAGCGCCTCGAGCAGCGACGTCGCCTGCAGCTTCACCTCGGCGAACTCGGCGTGGCGGGCCTGCGCGGCGACGAGCGCCGGGACGACGTCCTGCTCGCGGAACGGCTTGGCCAGGTACCCGAACACGCCGGCCTCGACCGCGCGGGCGACGAGCTCCTCCTGGCCGAACGCGGTCAGCATCACGATCGGCACCGGCCGCGCGCTCGAGGATCCGGCGCGCGGCCTCGATCCCGTCGAGGCGCGGCATCTTGATGTCCATCAGGATCACGTCGGGCTCGAGCGACGCGGCGAGCTCGACCGCCTCGACCCCGTCGCGGGCCTCGCCGCAGACGTCGAAGCCGCTCGCCTCGAGCAGCGCGCGCAGGTCGAGGCGGATGATCGTCTCGTCCTCGGCGATCAGCACCCGCTTTCCGGGCGTGGTGGTGATCACGCCGGCCCTTTCCAGCCACGTCCGCGTGGGCCACGTCCGGTGCCAGGTACACCCGCCGGAACCCACGCGGCGGCCGGGGTCGGGATGCCCGGGGCCCGGAAAGCGCTGCACAGACCGCATGGCCGTTCGGACGTGTCCGGTGCCAGGTTAGGCACACGAAACAGTGACAGGTCATCCACAGGGTGGGCGGTTCGGAGATGTCTCATGCGGACGGGGAGGCGGAGACGGCGCGGATCCGGTTTCCGATCACGGTGGTCTCGTGCAGCCGGAGCGTGCCGGCGGCGACGCGCATCAGGGCCGCGAGCCGGTCGAGCTCGGCGGCGACGAACGGTGCGTGGTCCTCGCGGACGAGCGCGAGCGCGAACGACGGCGGCGATCCGCCCGGCACGACGGCGACCGAGCCGGGCGGCAGCAGCTCGCGCAGGGTCGCGGGCGCCCACGGGATGCGCCCGTCGGCGGTCAGCGACTCGCCGCAGAAGAGCGCCGAGGCGACGAGCGAGTTGCCGCTGCCCTCCACGGCGACCGGCAGGCCGGGCACCGAGGAGGCGATGACGGCGACGAGGCCGGGCTCCCGGTCGGCGAACAGGAGCCCGGCCTCGGCGAACACGAGGCCGAGGGCGGCCCGGACGAGCTGCCCGCAGAGCGCCGGCCCGGTGCGCGCCGACGCGATCGCCTCGCACGCCGCGGCCATCGCGAGCCCGGGGTCGCGGAGGTCGACGCCCGGGCGCCGGCCGAGCAGGATCGCCGTGCCGCCGAGCGAGGCGAGCGCGGCGTCGATCCCCGCGCCCGAGAGGAGCAGGTCGTCGACCGCGCCGCCCGGCCCGCGGTCGAGCGACCTCGAGCCTGAGCACGTCGACACCGTGGGAGGCCAGGTGCCCGGTCACGGCGGCGAGGCTCCCCGGCCGGTCGGGCAGCCGGAGCCGGACGAGCTCGGCTCCCCGCGGAGCTCGAGCTCTCGGCCGCTCGACGGCCACCGGCAGGCGGGTGTCCCCGCCGTGCACGGCCCGGCTAGGCGGCTGCGACGAGCCGCTCATAGGAGATCCCCTCCCCCTCGAGGAGCGCGTGGATGGTGTCCCGGAACACGTGCGGGTTGCCCTCGTTCTCCGACCGCCACCGCCGCTCGTCGATGTAGGCGGGCAGGTACTTGACGCTGAGCTGGTGGTGCGGCCCGCCGACGATCCGGCGCATGCGGGTGAGGACCGTCCGGTTGGCCCGGGCGAGGTCGGTCAGCCGCGGCGGCATCTCGGCCCCGGCCCGGTGCAGCTCGGCGTCGACGAGGCTGCGGAGCAGGTCTGCGCCGTGACCGCGCATCGCCGCGCGGATGCGGTGGGCGGCGAACCAGGCGGTCTTGTAGCTCCCGCCGATCGTCCGCCGGAGCTCGTTGGCCGAGAGGCCCTCGGGCGACTCGAGCATCAGGTGGACGGCGACGAACCACTTCCAGACGGGAAGGTGGGAGCTGTGGAAGAGCGTGCCCGCGGTGACGCTGAACTGGTAGCGGCACTGGTAGCAGTGCCACTTGGAGCGGGACTCGAGCCACAGCAGCCGCGAGCTGCTCGCTGCAGCGCGGGCACTCGACGCCGCCGGGCCAGCGCAGGTCGCAGAGGTAGGAGCGGCACTCCTGCTCGAACGCGCCGTCACCGGCGGGACCGTGAGGCCCAGCCGGGCGGCGACCTCGGCTCTGAGGTTGGTGAGATCGGACGAATGCGAACGCATGGCGAAGCTCCTTCGGATCGAAGTGACACGAGACATGGATCCGGAGCCCTCAGGGCTCCCGAGCTTCGTCGCTCAACGAGGCAACCATCGCCTCCGCGCCGTACGGTTTCGGCGCACCTGCGGCGTCAACGCCGTCCCGGCTGCCCCGACCGATCGGGGAAGCCGTCGCCGACGACGGTACCGAAAGCCCGGGGCAGAGGCAAATCGAAGCGAAGGCAAATCGGGGTGGAGGCAAATCGCAGCCGCGCCGGGCCGGGAGGCGGGGCGCATCCGCCTCCCGGCGCCGAACGGCCTACCGGCGGGGGCCGAACGAGCTGCCGCCGCCGGGGCCGCCCGCGGGCGGGCCGGTCGAGTTGACGGCCTCGGCCACGTGCGACTGCACGGCCGAGAGCATCGAGGTCTCCTGCGCGGCCGTGAGCTTCCCGGCGGCGACGGCCGCGTCGAGGTGGGTCTTCGCGTCGGCGACGATCGCGTCCTCGAGACCGCTCACCGTCTTCCCCTGGGCGGTCGCGAGCTGCGCGAGCGTGCTCTCCGCTCTCGAGCTGCGTGCGGATCTGGTCGGCCGTCAGGCCGAGGTAGTCGGCGATCGCCTTCGTGGCGGGGCCGCCGCCTGGGCCGCCCGGGCCGCCGGGGCCGCCGCCGGGAGGCCCGGTCGAGTTGACGAGGTCGGCGACGTGCGCCTGCAGGTTGGCGAGCCTCGTCGCCTCCTCCGCCGCGGTCAGCTTGCCGTCGGCGACGGCGGTGTCGAGACGGGTCTTCACGTCGGCGAGGATCGCGCTCTCGAGGCCGCTCACGGTCTTCCCCTGGGCGGTCGCGAGCTGCGCGAGCGTCTGCCCGTTGCCGAGGTCGGCTCGCAGCTGGTCGGACGTCAGCCCGAGGTAGGTGGCGATCGCGGCCGCCCCCGGCGGCCCGCCGCCCGCGGGCGGGCCGCCGGAGCCCGACCCGGCGCCGGCGGCGATCCCGGCCCCGGTGCCGAGCACGAGGGCGCTGGAGCTGAGCCCGAGGGCGATGCGCTTGCGTGCATTCATTGCTGGCCTCCTTCGTAATGGATCGAACGAGGCGCATCTCACCAGCGGCACTTGAGGGCACCCTGAACGAGAGCCGTGAGTCGCGTGCGTGTTCGCTGTGAGCTTCCTGAGAGCGGCGCCGCACCCACTCCATCCGCCACGCGCCGGCCGGATCATGCACACGAAAACGCGGGTCAGCGTGCCCGGGTAGTCGCCGCCCTCTACCATCCAGGGGTGGCTCTGATCGGCGACGGTGACCGGGAACGCGTGGCGGCGCTGCTGAAGCGCCACTACCTGCGGGGCCGACTGTCGGTCGAGGAGCTGAGCGATCGCCTCGAGGTCGCCTTCACCGCCCGCCGCGACAAGGAGCTCCGGGTCGCGCTCGCCGAGCTTCCCGCCGCCTGGCACGAGCGGCCGGCCCGGGCGCGCCAGGGCCTCGACTCGATGTGGGGATCGATGAAGCGGGCCGTGTTCGTGGCCGCCGTCTGGGCGCTCTGGTGGACGGTGAGCCTGGTGCTGATGATCGGCTTCGTCGTCAGCGTGCTCGTTCAGGGGCTGTCGCTCGTCAACGCGATCGCGTTTCCGGCGGTCTGGCTCCTGTGCACCTTCGGCGCAAGACGCGTCGTCCGCCGCGGCTAGCCCTTCGTCACCGGGACAGCTTGGTTTTCAGTCGGCCGGCGGTCTCGCGACTTCTCCAGGCTGCCGGAGCTATCCGTTGAGCCCGATGTTGGTGCCGGTCGTGACGGTGTTGGAGTTCGTGATGTTGGGCTGTGTCGTGCCGGGGATGGTGTTAATAGGCACCGTGGTCGTTGTATAGGTCGTCGTGGTGCCTATAAGCGGCCCGTCGCCTTGAAGCGTGAACTGGTTCGTTGTGATGACGATGTCGAGCGCCTCGACAAAGCCGATTTGGAGCTGGTTCCCGCTGATCCGAGCCGTCGAGTTCGGCACGTAGATGTCGCCCGACGCGTTGTGATTGTTGGTTGTGAGGTTCATTGCGGGAACGGCGGTGCCTGTTGCTGCGGCGAGCAGATTCTGGGTGTACGGACTGATTGATTCGCCCCCGGTCAGCTTCACTGTGGCGGCGATAATCGTCAGCTGCTGCGGGCCACTGTTGCTGGTTTCGTCGATCTCGCCCGCCGCGCACCAGATGCCGTTGCCTGCCGTCCCACTAGGGATCGTGGTTATGTGGGCGGGGTTGAGGTCAATGGGGTGAGTGCTTTGGCTGCAGATCGAGCCGCTGAGGCTCGTGTCCCACGTCAACGGAAATGGCGTCGTTCCATTGTTCTCATCGTGAGTCCCCCGGTGAAGTTGCCGTTGCCGGGCAGGGTGTAGCTGCCTGGTTCTGTGCCGTCGCTGTCGCAGCTGCTGTCGTGACGGGTCTGCGTGAATGTGAACGACTTGCTGAGGTGTCCGCGAAGAGTGTCACGTGGTGCCCCGGGCGCCGCCTCGTGCTAGTTGAGCGAATGGTGGTTGGCGGGGTGGTCTGACCCTGCGTGATCGTCGTGTTCACGTGCGTCAGGAACTTCGCGTTTGCCACCGAGCGCACCGACGAGCAGATCTGCGGTACGACGCCGACCATGCTCCCGAAGAACGTGGGCGGTACAGGTGTGCAGCTTCACGAGGATCTGCGCGGGGTCGCCGTTGTACGGCCACTGGTAGCAGGTTGTGCTCTCGTCGAAGCTCTGGTCAGGAGAACGGGTACGGGCGTCGGCGTCGCGGTGCATTGCGCGAGTCCCGTGGTGGGCGTCGCGAAGCCGTTCTGCTGCGTGTAGCTCGTCGCATACCCGACGCAGGCCGGCGAACACGTCGCCCCACCGTCGTTCGCGATTTGCTGCGCGGCCGCGAGGGCGGCCGCGTCGGCGATGTTCTGGAGGTGCCGTTGATCCAATGACTTGTGATTTCCGCAAAACGATGCGATGATGCGCGAACCCGTCATCGAGGAGTACGTGTGTGAACTGGGACCTGCCGCTTATCCCTTACATGCGCCAGTCCCGCGCCAAGGAGGCGACGATCTCGATCGAGGAGCAGCGGCGCGATATTCGGCGCTGGGCAGAGGCGGCCGGGGTCACGCTTGCTGACGAGGTAGTCGAGCAAGGCGTGTCCGGGAACAAGTCGTGGCGGGAGCGCGGGCTGCGGCGCGCGATCGAGCGCTGCCAGGACGGCCAGGCCGGCGGGATCATCGTCGCCTGGCAGGATCGCCTCTTCGCGCGAGAAGGCGAGCGGTTCCGCTGAAGTGTGGGAGGCGCTCGCGGGCTACCGGCTTGTTGTCGCTAACGAGGGGATCGACAGCGCGACCGGTAACCACACGATGATCTTTTCGATCAAGGCGGCGATCGCCCGCGATCAGTGGGAGCGGCACCAGGCGAACTGGCGGCGGGCGAAGCACAACGCGTGGGAGCGGCGTGTCCATACCAGTCGAGCGCCGGTCGGGTATGCGGATTGGGCCCGGCGGGGGCTCGTTCTAGTAGTCCGCGGAGATAGTGCAGCGGGGGTATCGAGCTTCGTGCCGGCGGGGCGACCTGGGGGTCGATTGCGGCGCGCGTCGGAGGCCGGTGTCGTGTCTGCCTTCGGGAACACGAGCTGGGGCGTATCGACGGCGACGCAGGTGTTCTCGAACCCGATCTACAAGGGTGTGTACCGGTGCGCTTGTGGCTGCGGCGGCGAGGTTGCGGATTCCGGAGTTGGCGATCGTCGGCCCGAGCCTTTGGGCGACAGGTGCAGCCGCGGCGGACCGGCAGGGGTGGGCGCGCGCTGGGCGCAGGCACGCACCTACTCAGCGGCATGCTCCGCTGCAGCGGGTGCGGTTTCTCGCTGCCAGGCAAGCAGCTCGCCGCGCAGGGGGAAGAGGTACAAGTATTACCGCTGTCCAAACTCGGGCAGGCACCGTTGCTCTGCACGGGCAATCGTTTCGGCTCCGGCGGTGGAGGCGTACTTGATCGGGGTTGCTCTCGAGCGCACTGGGTATCGGATTGAGGAGCCGACGGTCGATCTGGTCCCGCTCGAGGCGGCGGTCGAGGCGGCCGATTCCGAGCTGCGCGGCTTCCAGCTCGCGGTGTCTGCGTCGACTCCGGGGTTCGCGGAAGCGGTCGCGCAGCGAGCTGCTGTGCTCGCGGCGGCCGAGCGGAAGTTGGATGACGCGCGGCAGCGGGGCGGGATGACGTTCATGACAGCCGAGGAGATGCGGCGGGTATTCGAGTCGGGCGACCTGGAGGAGCGGCGCGCGGTACTGCGCGAGCTGCTGCCCGGTGGAGCGACGGTCGGGCGCGGTCGCGGACTTCCCGTCGAGGAGAAAGTGCAGGTGATCTCATGAACACCCTGCACGGGTTATGGACGCGGCGCGGCCGGCTTTTCGGTTCGCCCGTCGGCCGCCGCAGCCGCCCCCGGTCGTGAGGACGATCGCTCAGTGCTTGTCACGCTGAGAGGACCATCCCGGTAGAGGCCCGTCCACGTCGCAATGCCCGCCGGTCGGGCCGCACGGCCTCGCGAGCCTCCCGGTGTCGACGTGATCCCGCCCGACCCGCGCGGGACAGCGACTGGCTCGAGGTCGGCAATCCTCAAGGTCGAGCCTGCCGCCCAACACGTTGTCTAGGGCCTTGAGAGACTTGGGAACGCCCGGCGAGGCGGCCGGTACAAGCGCCGCCCCGCCAGATCCGGTGTTTGGCTAGTTGCCGAGGGCGGGCTGGTTCTTCCCGCCGGTCGCGACGAAGCTCACACAGTCCCCCTGGTTCTTGAACACGCCGAAGGCCTGCCAGCCGCCGCTCTTGCAGTCGTCCTTCGTGGACGGCAAGGCGGGGGTGAGCGTGGCGGAGATGTCCAGGACGAACGCAGGGTTACTTTGCGTAGGAGTAACCGTCGTATTGACGGCCGGCTGGCCGCCGAAGTCGCCCACGAGCACTCCGGCTCCGCTTCCTCCACAGCCTGCGCCGCCCGCCCAGAAAGCGCCAACGAGATCTCCGCCCTGTACAGCAATCGGAGAGGCGAGCGTGAACGTATTCAAGGAACTCGCAGTCAGCGATTCAACGGGCGACTCGCCGACAACTGTGTAGGAGCCCGGCGTCGTTGGCCGGAAGACCATCAAGCTCATCGAGCCGCCCGCCGCGCTGGCATCCGTGCTCCATGAGGTCACATTCCAGTTCCCCGCAGGAACCATGTAAGCGGCTGGGGACGTTTGAATCCCGTAACCATCACCGCACTCGGTCGTCGTCGAGAACGTCTGCCCGATCGTGACCGTCGCGGCCGACGCTTCGGCGGCCAGCACCATCGCGAACACCACCACAACCAACACCCCCAGCCGGACAGGGGTGAACCGAATCATTCTTCTCATCACTTCCCCTTCTGGTAAGGCCGCAGAACTCTGACGGACGCGTCAACGAGGAGGAGAGGGGCTTGGCGTCGCGGTGACAATGACCACGAAGGGTGTGGCTGCCTACCGGCGGTTTCGCGCGACTCGACCCGCTGAGAACACCGACCCTACGACGTACGAACAGCCCCCGTCAAGCCCCTGTGAGCGAACGCGCGTTCACCCGACGAGATCCCGGAGGATCGACAGCGCCTGATCGTGGCGCTCTCCGCCCAGCGCGGCCAGGCACCCGGCGACCATCACAGCGTCGTCGATTGTCGGGCCTCGCGTTTCAGACAGCCATCGCGTAAGCCACCTCGCGGCGAGCCGTCGAGACCTCGGCCGGTCTTTCAATGCGGTCAGGGCGGTGAGCTCGAGCGCGTCGGTCAGCTCGAGTCGGCCGAGTTCGAGCGCGGTGACTTCGGCGACGACGAGGTTGCCTCGTTCGATCGCCTTCTTGAAGATCGCCGTCGCGGTGCCGTGGTTGCCCGGGTGCCCTTCCCGGGGCCGGGCCGCGCGCCAAGCGTAGCGGCCGGGGGAGAACGACCGACAGCTGGCGCTTGATGACGTTGTGGACCTCGAGAATTTCGGGCTCGCCCGATCGATTCCCTGTCCCGCGAGGATCGGCATCGCTGGCAGCCGAGGACCAGCCTTCTTTGTGGCCAAACCAGTCACTCTCACCCTGCGATGCCTGGTCGCGTTTCACCTGGCCATGGACCGGGAACATCGAGCCACATAGGGAGCCTGACGACTCAACCGGTCCGCCTGACGGCTACCGCCGGTCTCGGCTTCCGTCTACGGAGTGGCGAAGAACTCACGCCGCTCCTGCGTCGGCTCCTGGCTCGCCCGGGAGCCGACGTTGTTAATGGGCTTCGGCCGTCCAGCGCACCGGGCGATACTCAGTGCTCGCTTCCTGAGCAGGTAGCGCCTTTCCATAGCCGTCGTCTGTTAGCTCAACGATCATCCACGGCCCAGAGTGGCCCTCGAATGTGTAGATCGAGCCAACTCTGAGTGGCGTCTTGCTCTGGAACGACTGCGGCTCGCCATCACCGATCACGATCTCGTAGATCAGGTTGTCATCGGTCATGCCGCATGCGTAACCGTTCTCTTGCCCCGGAAAACAGGCCGTGTCGATGTCGCAGCAAGCAAGAGCCCGGGCCGCCCCGCGCCCAGAGCCCTGGCTGACATGCGTGACGGCGGAATGGGCGGATTCCTCATGCGCGCCGCGGAGGTGCGCCGCAATAATCGTCCAGCTCTCCTCAGGGCGTTCAACCGCCAGATCAGACGACGCTCGCGTCTTTTACCTATTCGGAAACATGCTCGGACACTGTTGCCTCTCGCAGTCCGAGTTCGGCCGCCCTCTTCTCGCGGCATCATCCCTCACTAATCTCTCTGGAACCCGGCTTGCTTGCGCAAACGATCGGGTCTCGCCCAGTGACTTCCGCCCAGCCGCCAGACGCCCCGCATGACCTAGAGCCGGCACCGGTTCCGACCTCGCCGCCGGAATCCCCGAGGGACCGATTCGTCCGCCATGGACGTCGGGCCCGCCTCTACACCTGGGCTGTCCTGTTTGTCGCGCTGCTTGCTGTCCTGATCGTCTTGATCTCGAGGAACACGGCGAGCGTGAAGCTGAGTTGGGCGTTTGGGTCGACCCACGCCTCGATTGTCTGGGTTATCCTGGCCGCCGCGGTCGTCGGCTGGCTCCTCGGAATCACGACCGCGGTCGTCTTCGGCCATCGCACACGACGCCCGCGCTGACCGCGATCCCCCTCGGGTGTCGAACGTGCCGCGTGCCTGCCAGCCCGTCGTCCCCGCCGGCTTCACGGCGGCGTAACCGCCCTCTCATCAAGCGAGGTAGAGAATCCCAGGCACCTCCTGCGCCGTTCCGCCAGCTCGGTAGCAGGGGTGGCAGCGAGTAGTCACAGCAGCGAGGGCCGGAGCCACCTTACGCGCACTGCGCCCCGGCCCTCGCCGGCTTTTGTGCAAGAGGGTTGCCGAGCCAGAACACGCGGCGATGACCGGGCGGGTAGGAACCGTCATCCTGTGCGCCCGCCCGGCCACCGCCAGCAACGAACGCTAAGCCGGTTCGCGCGAACGGACATCATCCCGACGGGACGACCGCAAACGGCCCGGTCAGTCTCCGTGCGGTTCGATCAGCTCGTCGTCGACGCGCTCGACCACAAGCTGCCCCGTGCCCTGGAGTTCGACCGCCTCCGGCACGGTCTCCAGATCGATCTCGCCTGTCACGCTCACGACGCTCACGTCAGGCTCGAGCCAGGCCGGGGGCTCTTGCACGCCGGGGATGCTACGCGCGTCCGGCTCGTCGAGCAGTGGCCGCGAGCTCGCGGGCTTACGTCGCCGTTGGGGGATCGCACAGGCGTGCTCGAGATCACGGGCCTGCTCGACGAGCTGAACGTCGTAAGCTCGGTCGAGGATGCGCTGAGCTAATACCGGCGGCTGCGCGGCCCATTCTCGATCTGGACGAAACCCATCGCTATGCCCGTGGATCGGCTCGATCCGCATAGTCCGCCGCGGTTCCCGTCTTCTGGACGATCAAGTAGTTGGGAAACCGCTCGGCGACGATCTCGACCGCGGCGTTCTCGTGCCCCGGTACCACGAAGAATCGAGTGCCTTTGGCGCGTACGTGCTCGTACTCCGACCTGGTGAGCTCAACCCGGTCAAGGCATCCACGCCTTGAGCATTCGCAGATGAACGTGCGCTTGGACCAGTGTCCGCCGTCGGGGACGGTTAGTTCGTTCGCGTCTCGGAAGAACGCCTCGTTCTTGGCGAGACGCTCCTCGCGTGGATCGTCGTCCTGTGCGTCCGGGGACGCCGGCTCAGGCAGCGGATCGATGACGAGAACCCTATCGGTGTTCCATGAGAGCTTCGGCGATGAGCCTGGGCACCGAGGCAAGCCGGTGAGGGTGTTGCCCCGCACAACCCTTCCCCCTTCGCCGGACGGCGAGCACCTGCGGCACTCGGTGGGGCGTCCTAGGTCCAGAGTCGGACGGTGTCCGCGCTCATGTTCGAGTTCTGGCCCCCGATGTTGCGGATCGAGACCTCGCCCCGAGCCGTGGCGTATGCGCCGGTCCCACCGACGACTGCGAGCGTGATCAGGCGCCCGTTGCCGGCGTTCCCAAGGACGCTGATCGTGCCGCCGGGCAGATAGGCGACGGCGGTGATCTGGACGAGGTTAGACGGCGTCCCCAAGAACGTGCCGATCGTGTCTACGTGCCCGATGTGCGCTCCTCGTTTCGCGCCGTTCCACTTGTAGAACTCGCTGTGGAACCAGAACCGGTCGCCGGGCTTCGGCGGCTCGTTCTGTGACACGGTGCCCCCGAAGGTTGTCTGTATCTCGAGAAAGTTGATCGTGACGTCCGGCTTACCCGGGCCGCGTGGCGTCGCAGCTTGCGCGGCGGACGTTGCGAGGAAGGCGCAGACGGCCATGAACAGCGCGAATCTCTTCATTGGATCCTCCTTCGCCAGCCTGGGTAGCGCGGAAGCCTACAACCCTCTTGGGTCCATTACTAGTGGACCGGGACGGCGCGAAGTGCCGCGAGCGCCGCATCGTGAAGTTCGCTGCCGAGTGCGGCTAGACAGCCGGCGACCACGACGGCCTCGTCGATCATCGGCGCTGGCGTCTCCCCGAGCCACCGCTCGAGCCAGCGCGCCGCCAGCCGTCTCCCGCGCGTCCGATCGTCGAGCGCGACGAGCGCTGTGAGCTCGAGCGCCTCATGCAGATCGATTTTCCCGACCTCCCTGGCGGTCACCTCGGCGAGCACGAGGTTGCCGTGCTCGAGCGCCCTGCGGAACACGACCCGGGGGTTGCCTTGTGCGGTCAGTCGGTGCCTTCCGGGGCCGGGCGGCTCGGTGAGCGTAATCGCCAATCGGTGTTCGCCAGAGGCACACCGCCGCGACGACGTCACATTGGGACCTAAAGGGTCGACCGATTTCGGTCGACACCTGTTCGTGCGGCCCGGTAAGCGCACTACCTCGGCTATGCCCGAGGTAGCGCGATCGTCGGAGTGGCGAGAGCTCTGCGGCAGTCGCTCATCGCCTGATCGTCGAGAACGGTGGCGCCCGGCCCGAGCCGAAAAGGCATCGAAAAGGAGGATGCAGGAAGCTCGCTATCGCCGATGCGGAGCTCGCACGGCCTGCCGATGCTGTTGGCATGAAGCAGATTTCCCGCATCGCCGCGCACCAGTCGCGAGCGGGCCACGCCGCATGACCACGCATCAGCGTGAGCGCTTTCTGGCGCGGTACGCCGTTCGCTCGCAGTGGTTCGACGAGATCGCCAAGGACCGCGAGCAGAGGCTCGGGCCCCCTCACGACCCGATCCCGTACGAGGAGTCGATGGCGACCCGGTTCGCGGGTCTCGCAAGTCGGCTCAGCCCCCGTGAGGTGGACATCATCGCCTCGGTCGCGCAGGGCTTGCCCAACGCCGAGATCGGCCAGCGCCACTCGATCAGCGAGGAGACCGTCAAGTCCCACGTTCGGCGGATCCTCACGAAGCTTCGCGCGCGCAACCGGGCGCATGCCGTTGCGATCGCGATCGGGTCGGGGCTCATTCAGGCACCGGCCGCATCCGGCCGCTGAGCCGGTCCTCTAACTCACGCTCCCGGTCGGCCGCGGCGACAAGCTCGCGTACGCTCTCGTCCGCGGCGGTGGTCGTGAACGGGCGTGACTGGCCAGTCGGCGTTGAAGTGCCCGGCGTACGTGCCGTAAGCCAGTGAAGCTCGGCGCGACGGCATGTCATCACTTCGGCAGGGAACATCGGGCGGGAAGCCTGATGAGGAGGACGATCCGCAACGAGCAGCGAGAACGATGTTGAGCGGTTCGGGTCCTCGTGCTACCCGTCCGGGTGGCCTGCGCCCCGCCGGGCTCCGCGATGGTGAGCCCGATGAAAACACTCGTGCTCGCCATCGCTCTCGCGCTCGCTGTCGCCGGAACAGCATCCGCTCATCCGGAAGGCAAGGACCCGTCCATGGATAAGCGCACGCGTGCGTTCGTGACGCAGATGCGCGGCTGCCAGCTCGTCGTCGGCCTCTCGATCCAGGTCATCCAAGCGTCACCGAACGACCTGATCGGCGCGTCGCAGGCAGTGAACTCGGCGAAGTCAACGTGTTCCGCGATCAGGGACAGGATGGCGACCATGAACGAGACCCACTTCTCGAACCAGGCGCTCGACGGCGAGGTCGCAGTCGACTACTGGACACGGGGTCTCGGCAGGTTCTCGAACTACATCGACGAGGGCCGGCCAAGTGACGTCACGATGGCCGCAACCTATTTCACCGATGCGCGCGAGAGCGCAGCAGCGGCACTGTCCGGCGTCAACGCTCAGCGGAGCGTGTACGGACTCGGCCCGATCAGCTAGGAGCTACGCCGCTCACGGGCCGCACCGGACGCGGAGAGAGTGAAAACCAATGACGAACCCGAATGATCCCTCGACCGATCTCGTCCCCCGCGCCCCGGGCGGCCTCGAGCCGTGCCGCAACCACGCTGCCGTTGCCGCGGTGGCGGGCGCATGAACGTGAACCTGTACCTGCCCGACGAGCTCGGCGCCCGAGCCAAAGAAGCCGGTCTGCTCGGCGCCCTAGCCGGCCCGGCGCGCGGCGCGCTCTCCAGGCTCCTGCAAGACGCCGTGACCGACGAACTAGCGAGAAGGGACGTAACGGCTACCACGCTCGAAACAACCACACCGATCGAGCTCGACCTGGTCGACGCGGTCGGCCACGACTACGTCGGCCGGATCAACGCAACACTGATCGCCGAGAACGAACGCAACGACGTCGAGGTCTACCTCACCGACAAGGAGAACGTCGTCGCCTACGACCGCGACAGGAAGCAGTACACCGTCATCAACGACCCCGAGACGGAGCTCGAGAACTGGCTCCGCCCCGACGAGTACGAAACAGCGATGCACGCGCTCGGCATCACACCAAAGATCGACCTCGACGTGTAGACCCGCACAATTCTCCCCTGGGCTCGGCTACGAATCCCCGCGTGCCTCCTTCGCGGGGATTCCTTTCGTTGCAGGTAGGGGCGGCCCCTCGTCGAGCCGGCCGAGCTCAGCGCTCGCGAGACCCCGCGGTCAGATCCCCCCTACTGCGCTTTGGGGTCGGACACGGTCCTCCGTTCACCAGCCGCGGCCGTGGCCGTTAGCAGGGCCGTCGACCGGGATCCCGGCCAACGACAGCCGAGCGTCACGGCGAGCACGGATCAGGTCGAGCGGTGACGGTTCCGGCTTCAGCCAGCGCAACGCGTCGACCGTCACGCGGAGCTCTTTCGCGATCGCCGGCGTAGCCGACGCCGACGCCGCCGAATCAGACGCGACGCACTGATCGAGCTTCCTGGCGAGCGACAGCGCGACCTCTTTGTGGACGAGGTCTGCCGCCTCCAGGTCGAGACCATCGAGAAGGGCCGAGACAGCCTCGTACGCGGCGCCGTCCTCGAGTTCCAGACCCGCGTCGGGGAGCACAACCCGAGCGCGGTCGTTGATCACCCTCGACGCGTGCGTCCGAGACACACCGAACCGCTCCGCGATCTCGACCACCTTCACACCGGACGCACGCAACGCGCGCATCTCCAAGATCTGAGCGTCAGTCAACGACTGCGGCACTCAAACCCGTTCCTGTGACCGTAACCAACCAAAAACGTCAGGGAAACTTCCTGGAACCGCGGGGTGGGATGGCGGCTTTCGCGCGCGACGTTCGTATGGGGTGCCCGGGGGGTCAAGTTGAACCGTCGGGGGTGGGTGCTCGAAGCGAGAGCGCGCCGGGTGCGTCTGACCCGTCCCGGTCCCCGCGAGAAAAACGTCGTTCACGGTGCTAATGCCGCCTCGAGTCGGTCCGGTGCTTTGCTCATTGCCACCCTTCGCCGCCGACGAGGAACGCCATCCGCAGCTCGAGCAGCTTCACCCAGTCGACAGACAGCTCGCGTGCCAGGTCGAGCAACGCACGAGCGTCGCCCTTCTCCTCCTTGCTCGCCGCGGCCTTCGCGGCGTCGAGGACATCGAGGTCGACGTCGGGGTCGATCATCGTGCCGATTCGCTCCGCGCGGGTCTGTGCCGGCAACACGCCGCTCACCGTTGGAGGCACGGGATGTTCGCGCACCTTCCCGGGTTGTCCTCGACAGCGACCGGCACGTACCACGCCCGCTGCCAGTCGACGTTGTCGTCGCCGCGGCTGAGGACACACGTCAGCTTCGGGGTCAGGCATCCGAACTCGCCGCCGCTCGCCGGCGAGAGACAGATCCCGAGGAACGGGCGCGAACTCCCGCTTGCCCGCTGCATCGAGGCGAGGTGGCGAAGGTCGGGCGGCGACGGCTTCGAGTAGCCGACATCGTCGATCGACGGGTGGCTGTGCCAGGTGCCGATGAGCCCGGACTGGGATCCGCGGAACCGGACAGCCATGTCGTCGATGTAGCGGAGGTCGATCATCATGCTGCTGCTGCTCGCCGTTTCGGGACGCACACGCCCCGTCGCGTCCGTCACGACCATGTCGTCGCCGTCCCAGTAGCCGAAGAGGCCGCCGCCGAGTTCCGGCTTGTTGTAGTCCAACACGCTGCGGAAGCCGTAGGCGTCCGTCGTTTGCGGGGCCATGAGCCCGGTCCACGCGGCAGCGCTGACGAACACTCTCGGCTTCTTGATGGGCTTCACGGTCGGGCCTACCAGGATCGCCTTTCGCGTGAGAAGGCGAGCGGCTCCGCGGAGGTGTGGGAGGCGCTCGCGGGACATCGGCTTGTGATCGTGAACGAGGGGATCGATACCGCGACCGGTAATCACACGATGATCTTCTCGATCAAGGCCGCGATCGCCCGCGATCAGTGGGAACGGCACCAGGCGAACTGGAAACGCGCGAAGCACAACGCCTGGGAGCGTGGGATCTACACCAGCCGCGCTCCGGTCGGCTACGCGGCCAATGGCGGCCGGAGGCTATTGCCCGATCAGTACGCCCCGGTCGTAAGGCGGGCGTATGAGCTTCGCGCGTCGGGGGCTTCCTGGACCGCGGTGGCCGCAACTCTCACCGACGCCGGTGTCCAGTCCGCGTTCGGTAACACGAACTGGGGGGTGGGCACGACGACCCAGGCGTTCATGAACCCGATTTACAAGGGGGTGTTGCGGTGCGGCTGCGGCTGCGGCCAGGAGGTTCGCGTACCGGAGCTCGCGATTGTGGGCCCGACCCTTTGGCAGCAGGTGCAGCCTCGCAAGACTGGTAAGGGAGGTCGCCCGCCGGGCGGAGGGGCGCATCTGCTGAGCGGAATGCTGCGCTGTGGTGCGTGTGGGTTCTTGTTGCAGGTGAGTAGCACGATTCGCAAGGGGAAGAAGTACAGGTATTACCGGTGCTCGAACCTCGGCAAAGGCCGTTGCCCCGACAAGGCGATCGTCGCCGGCCGGCCGGCCGAGGAATACGTGATCCAGGCTGCGCTCGAACGTACCGGGTATCGGATCGAGGAGCCTGGAGGTTGATCTTGTCCCTCTTGAGGCTGCTGTCGAGGTCGCAGAGGCGGAGCTTCGGAGCTACCAGCTTGCGGTGGCCGCGACGACACCGGGGTTCGCTGAAGCGGTCGCGCGGCGGGCGGAGGTCTTGGCCGGGGCGCAGCGCGAACTGGATGACGCGCGGCAGCGTGGGGGCATGACGTTCATGACAGCCGAGGAGATGCGTCGGGTGTTCGATTCCGGCGACCTCGATCAGAAGCGAGCTGTGCTTCGGGAGTGGCTGCCTGGTGGCGCGATCGTGATTCGCGGCAGGGGGCTCCAAGTAGACAAGAGGATCAAGGTCGTGACATGACGAGAAGGAGCCTCGGCTGCGCTGGACGGGCAGCGGCTAGGTATCGGCTCACTTAAGGGTCGAACGATATTAGAGTCCGTCTGCTCGGCCCGACGTCACTCCCACGGCGCTCCGTTTGAGGGTGCCGGCGGGCACGAGTTGGCAGGCACCGAGAACCCGCCGGCACCCGTGACGTTAGACGCCCCTACGTTTCGCGCCTAGCCGCCCGACCGGCCAATGACACGCCGATCGGGCTGCGACCGGATCGGTGTTCCTGGACGAACGTGAGTCGGGGTTGACGCGCGCTCGGGGGGTTGCGTCGCGCTGCTTGCCCCGTGTGCGGTCAGGACGACGGGCCCGAGGTTCAGCTGCTCCGCCTCTCGGGCCCGTCGTAACCGCGCCCAGGTTCGCGCCGCTAGTTGGCCGTCGCGGACATGGCTGCCATCACACGACCGCCTCGGGGTCCCGGTCAACGCGTATGCGCTTGATCTCGTCCAGGATCTTGCCGAGGACTTCGTTCTCGAACCCGTCGAACATCCGCGACGCGTTCGCGGCCAGCATTGTCCTCTGTTTCTCGTTGAGCGGGTTGCCGTCCTCGTCGAGCCAGATCATGGTGAGAACGACGAGCTCGCCGACCCGGTGGTGCGCGTTCCTGGCGATCTGGACGGCGAGCGCATGCGGCTCGACCGTGCCGACAACGTCAACGAACCCGACCTCTTCGTCGGCGGCCATCACGCGATCGCCACACAGCACACGGGGGGTTCGTGCTGCCCCGGGCCTTGCGTTCCGTCACCTTGCACCTTCGGGTTTCTGCCTTCCCACCGCAGGGAGACGACTGACCCCGCCGTGAGTATTTCCCACCCACCCGGGGCTGTCAAACCGGCGTCTCGGGTTACGGCTCCTGCTCCCGACCGAGGAACGCCACCTGCAACCGCAGAAGGTTACGCTCGTCGGTCTTGAGCTCGACCGCGAGCTCGCACAGGCGTGCGGCATCCGACTTCTCGTCCGGGTTGGCCGGGCGACCGCCGCGTCGAACGTCTCACTCTCGACGGGCGCTTCGAGCATCGCCACGATCCGGTCGCCTGCCCGCCGAGGATCCCTGTCGACGAGGCCCGGCTCCTCCCCCGGATGCGTTCCTCGGCGTTCGTCGAGGAGAGCCGCAAGCGGGATTGGTGAGGCCCGCGGTTCTGCGGCTCGACGGCGGGTAGTGCGATGATGGTGGCGTGTCGTTGTGAATCCCGTTGCCGCCTTGCTGGCGCTATCTGGCGCAGTCATCGTTGGCGTCATTTTGTGGATCTCGGTCGTTCAGTTCGTTGAGCTCGCCGATGTGGCCTGGTGGGCGCCGCTCCTGGCGCTCGTGTTCCCGGTGGTCGCCGGGGTCGCCGTCTGGCGAAACTGGGGCAACTAGAAACCGATGGCTGACATTGTCGTCTTCAAGCTCGGCCGCCATGAGGTCACGCTCGACCGGCGAGAGGCGAGCGAGATCCGTGACCGGGCGGTCGAGAGGACACCGGCCGCGGAGTGGCTCTCCGCCGCTCTGGCGAAAGCGCTCGAGGATGAGTCGGACCGAGCCGATGTCATCGTGACCGACGAGGCCGTGCGAGAGGAGATCCTTCTCGACCTCGCGGCGATCGGCGAGGAGAACCCGCGGACAGAGGGACAGCGGCGTCTCTGGGACGTGGCCCACTTCCCGATCCTGCCCTAGATAGCCGCTTGCGCTCGTCCCGTCGGGACGATGACCGTTCGCGCTGAGGCGCTTAGCGTTTGTTGCTGGCGATGGCTTGGCTGGCGCACAGGATGACGGTTCCTACCCGCCCGGTCATCGCCGCGTGTTCTGGCTCGGCAACCCTCCTGCCCAAAAGCCGGCGAGGGCCGGGGCGCAGTGCGTAAGCTGGCCTCTCCGGCCCTCGCCGTCCTGACTCGCTTATCTCTCCAGCAACCAACGTGGCGAAGGGTGCGGGAGGTGGCGTGATTCTCTACCCAGCCGGATGAGAGGGCTGTTACGCCGCCGTGAAGCTGACCTTTCCGGACGAAGGGCGCCCCGACTCAGCAGAGCGCCCCCGTTTTCTCGCCGCACGGCGATCGCCAGCGAGTTCAAGCGTCTTACCCGGGAGCGGTCCCTGGAAACCGGCGGATCGCCTCGAGGCGTGAGCGTTCGTGCTTCGCGGATCGGGGCGGTGAGCTCCAGCGCCTCGGAGAGGCACGCGACACCGTTCTCGCGGATGGTGCTTGGTGAGCATCAGGTTGCCGTGTTCGAGCGCCCGGCGGAACACGACCCGGGGGTTGCCTTGTGAGGTCAGACAGCGCCTCTCCGGGGCTGGACGGCCGATGGAGCCTAACGTGTCGCGTTGCACGTGCCTACCAGGGAGCGACCCCTTGTCGTCGCCCTCATCGATGGCGTAGGCTCGCTGCGCGCCGCAACTCGAGCGCGTGGCGCCCCCCGGGTTCTTCTGTGGCGGGGAGCAAAGGGAGTTACCGCCGCTCTCCTTCCCCCGCGGCGGCCCGGCGCTGCCTTCGGGGGACCACGCCTCCGCGGTTACGTGGTTTCCCCGGACGTGCTCCGTCGAGCACTTCGTGATACTCGGCGCCATGGTCGAGCCGAGCGAGGAGCCGCACTCGCGGCTGACGAGCCTGTTGTCGGTATGCGAACATGAGCTCGCCGCGCTCGAGGCTCTTGCTGACGATCGGCTGGTACTGATCGTCAAGCGAATGCGCGAGTTCCGGCTCGACCTGGTCGCAGCACTCGAGGGACTCGAGGCACACGGGGAGAGCGCGGAGCCCTGAGTACGGGCCACTCGTTCAGTGGAACGACGTCGGCTCGGGGAACGCCCCGGTCAACTCCATAACACCTGCCCTGAGCTCCTCCGATGGCTCGACGCGGTCTCCCACCATCTTGGCATCCCAAATCACACGAAGCGCCCTTGCCTCATCGATGGTGGGTCCCTCGCGGCCGCGCATCAAAGCATCCCACCTGTCCTCGGGGATCTCGTCGATCAACGACTCAGCCACCTCGAGTTCCATCGGCATGGCAGACAAATCGTAACCAGCGCCGCCCGCGATCGCCTTCGTGAAGATCGCGGTCGCGGTGCCGTGGTTGCCCGTGAGCCCTTCCCGGGGCCGGGCGGCGACCAGAGACTATCTGAGGTCATCGCTGGGCCAGGGCGTGCCCTACGGCGCTCCGAAGCCGGTCGGTGGCCGAGTCGCAGCATGAGCCTTTGCCTCGGCCTCCATGCGCATTCGCTGCTCGAATGTCAATTCTTCAATGAGTCCTTTGATCCAGCCTCCGAGTTGGTTCAACCGTGTTCGGGCCAGCTCAGCTGCGGCCGACAAACGCAAATGACTCTCGACAAGAGCGACGCTCGCCTCTCCAGGCGTCCTCCATAGGCGGGAACAGCCGCTCCAGCTCTTCACGAAGATCACGAGTCTCGTCCGACTCAAGAGCAGACAACAACTCATCGCGTAGGCCTGTGTATGCGTTGACGAGAGCCTGGGCCGAGTCTCTGGCTGCTTCTGTCTGTGCGGCAGCGCTCACCATCCCTTCCAACCGGAGCAGCTTGCCGAGAGAAAGGCTCGCCGGGAGTTCGCGCACCGGATGGTCCTAACCGACTGAGGCGCACGGGTCAAGAGGTGCAACCTAAGTCCTGAGATGGCGCGGTAGGCGAGCGACACGTTCTAGCGCGCCCGAGAATCCGGCCGATCGACTTGAAGTACGTTCGTGACGGACTCATCGCGGTCGCGGTCGACATCTAGGTAGACCACGGCTGGCCGCACCAGCGTTCCACTGCGCGCCCCCGGCGCGTCGCGGCGAAGCAAGAGAACCTCCGCGAGCGGCTCGACCGGCTCGAAGTCTGGCCCGACGAGCGTGACCTCGTCGACGAACGCCGACGTCACATGGTCCCAGCCGTTGAGCGAGTGGGTGTGAAGTCGGCGGTGGCTGAAAGACGCGCCCGTCCCTCGTCTCAGCCAGCCGGGCAACGGGTCGATGAGTGAGCAACGCGCAACATTCCACCGTCTCATCTCCGAGCCTTCAGGCCACTCCATCACGAAGATTTCATGGACGCGGCCGACCTCGCGGTCGACGTCGTGATTGATCACGACGGGCACGGAGCTCTTGCTCGGAAGGAACCTCAGCTCGCTGAACATGGTCGCGTCACCGCGGACCGGGCCGCCGATCAGGCGGCTGTCGTATGCCCTGCAGATCTTGATCAGGGCGACGTGTGTCCGGGATTGGCGTACACGCGCCGCTGCCTGTCTCGGCTGCGGCGACACGAAAACGTGTGGGGGGACGCGACGCGTCACGCCGACCGCACCAGCGCCGAGCCGGCGACGTTCCGCAGGTGAGCAAATCGCGAGGATCTTCGGCATGGTGAAACCCTCGCTCAAGAGCGCAGAGACTTGCGTTTCGAGGGCGTTCACGACGCCCTGCGGACCGTTCCCGCCGTCACCAGCAGCCGCTCCGCCGCCACTTCGGCAGCGGCGACGAAGCGGCCACAGGAGGTGGGTGATGAGCCCATGGCTAACAGAATCGACGAAACGCGCAAGACGTGCTGTAACCGACTAAGGCGCTTCGCGAATCGGTTACATGACGGTCGCAGTCCCGGTGGCTACGCTTGCGGCACGTCCTGGCCGACGTTGCCGCCGTTGCCCTCCCGGGCCGCGCGTCCGGGGGGCAACAGCGAAAACCAAAGGGCCAGGGACGACGAGATGTAGAGGAGTATTCAGCGACGTGAGCGGCCAGACGTGGATATCGGTGATACGGAGCTAGGCGACGAGCCTGCGCCGGCCGCGGTAGTTCCTCTCTCCGAGCAGGAGCACGAGGACCGTGCGCTGCTGCACTGGTTCCAGCGGAACGCGCCCGACCTGATGAGTCCCGAGTCGTGGCGGACCATGGGCGAGCTCGACCGGCGGATGTGGGACGTCTTCCATGCCCACGCGGACGAGCAGGCGCGAACGCTGGCGCCGAAGCTGACGGCGACGAAGGTCGCGCAGCTCGAACGCGACACGAAAGCCGGCCGCGGCCTCAGCGGAGAGGATGCCCAACTCTGGGTCGCGGCCGTGACGCTCGCGAAGCCCACGTCCCGGCGCGAATGGCGCCGGTACTACAGGACGCCGATCGCGGACATCCTCTTCGCGAGGAAGACAACTGGCGCGCCTGGCAGGTTGTGGCGCGGCAGGCGTCGCAGGCGCCCCGCACGGGCTCGTAGCCGTTCGCCGGGCCGACGAGAACCTGACCCGCCAGACTCGGGGCGGCGCTGATGGCCGCTCCGCGGGCGCGATGCGCCTGCTGCGGCGAGCCGTTCGACAGGAGAGCGGTCAACCAGCGCTACTGCTTCGAGCCTGAGTGCCGGCGGGCTCGTGACGCCGAGAAGGTCCGGCAGTGGCGGCAGGCGATCGCGACGCTCGCTGACGCTCGGCGGCGCGCAGCGATCTGGAGAGCGGCCGTATGAGCGGCGGCAGGAAGTCGCTTGCGGCCGTGTGGCAAGACACCGTCCGCCGCGACTCTACGGATCTCGATCGTACGAGCAAGCTCGTCGGGTACGTCTTGTCGACGTACTTCGACGGGCAGTGCCAGACAGTGCGGACGCCGCCGTCGAGGGCGACACTCGCCGCCGGCGCGTCGATCAGCGACCGGGCGGTCGACAAGGCGCTCGTGCGGCTCGAGCAGGCCGGCTTCCTGACGATCGATCCGCCGGCCCGGCTTCGCGTGTACGAGGCGAACGGCACGGTCGGAGGCGAGCGGTCTGTCTGCGTCCGGCCGGGCGGCAACAACAGGCCGAACAGGTATGTCGGATGCCTACCTGCTAGTGCGAACGCGGTTCGCACTGCCGAGTGGGACGGAGCGTCTCAAGTGCGAACGGCGACGCCCCCAAGTGCGAACGGCACGCCCCCAAGTGCGAACGCCGTTCGCACGAAAGCGCTTAAAGCGCTTGAAAGCGACGCCGACCGCGCGCGCTCCGCTTTCAGCGGCGCACGATCGGCGTGCAAAGAGTGTGGTCTCGGCCGCGGCAATCACATCGACGGATGCCCTGCCGCGAACGCTAAGGCGAAGGCGCGATGAGGGGACGTCGGCTCACGAGCGTTCCGCTCAGACGTGCCGCTCGTCCCCGCGGACGCCTACCGGGCGCCGGCGGCTAAGGACGAGCCGATAGCCCCGCTCGAGGTCGCGCTCGCCTACCTCGACGAGTTCCTCGACCGGCACGACGGCGACTCGCTCAAGAACGTGCCGAGGCTAGACGCCGGCCTATGCGAGCAGTGCGGCACCCACGCACGCAGCCGATACAGCTACGGCGACTACAGCCTCGAGCTCTGCCGCAGCTGCGCTCACCGACGCGCGACCGCCTTCACACGCCGGAAGGCCGCGTCATGAGCCGCCCCCGCACGATTTTTTACAGCAGAAAAGCTCAAGTGACCCCCGCAGTCGTTCTTCTCTCTCTGGGATTGATCGGGCGTGATGGGGGTCGATCGTGACTGATTCGCCGAGAACGTCGGCGGAGTACCGGTTTCCGTCCGAGCGGACATGTCCGCGGTGTGGGGGACTGCGCGGCTGGGATGACTTTGCTCTTGATGCGAGCAAGCCGAGTGGCCGGAAGTCGATCTGTAAGGGGTGCGACCGGGAGAAGTCGCGCGCGTATTACGCGGCGCATAGCGAAGAGACGCTCGCGCGGGCTGCGGCTCGCAGGGCGACGTCGTGCTCGGAGTGCGGCGCTCCGCTCGAAGGGAAGCAGCGTGTGACGTGTGGCTCGAGCCGCTGCAGGGATGCCAGGTTCAAGCGGCTGAACCCTGAGGGTTATGCGGCGCGGGAGGCGGCGAAGGTGGAGCGGCGCCGGGCGAAGCGGAGGGCCGAGCGTGGGGCCGGTCTGTCGAAGTTGAGCCAGTCATGACGACCGATCATCTCGCCGCTCTCTTCAGCGCGTACGAGGCGACGACAGAGATTGTTGTAGTCCCTGACGGTGTCTACGACCTGGAGGTCATATCGGTGAAGGTGCGCAACGGCGAGATCATGCCCGTCTATCGCGTTCTGTCTGGCCGCTGGGCTGGGACGCGCATCGTTGGCGGGAATCGGGCCGTAGCGCCCGGTACCGCCTCGAATGACTTGAACGGTCGATGACACGTACTGAAGTCATCGAGGGCTCAAACGAACCGTGCCCGGATGGAGCAGAAGTGGCGGCATCGCTGGTGGGTCGGCAGTTTCGGGCGAAGGTGCGCGTTCTACGCGAAGGCGCAGCTGAGAAGCGCGCCCGCAACACGGTGGAACTCATGCACGAGCTACCCGGGTTGTCGGAGGAATCACGCAGCGAATAGTGAGATGGGCTGGCAGCGAACCGTTCGCTGGCC
Organism: uncultured Actinomycetota bacterium; assembly: GCA_963743675.1. Lineage (GTDB taxonomy): Bacteria > Actinomycetota > Thermoleophilia > Gaiellales > Gaiellaceae > PALSA-600. The sequence continues at coordinate 273,540 of CAVURE010000014.1, read as the reverse complement.
GCGTTAGCCGTTGAGCCCGATGTTGGTGCCGGTCGTGACGGTGTTGGAGTTCGTGATGTTCGGCTGTGTCGTGCCGAGGATGGTGTTCGTAGGCACCGTGGTCGTTGTATAGGTGGTTGTGGTGCCTATGAGCGGCCCGTCGCCCTTGAAGCGTGAACTGGTTCGTTGTGATGACGATGTCGAGCGCCTCGACAAAGCCGATTTGGAGCTGGTTCCCGCTGATCCTGAGCCGTCGAGTTCGGCACGTAGATGTCGCCGACGCGTTGTGATTGTTGGTTGTGAGGTTGATCGCGGGAACGGCGGTGCCTGTTGCTGCGGCGAGCAGATTCTGGGTGTACGGACTGATTGATTCGCCCGCCGGTCAGCTTCACTGTGGCGGCGATAATCGTCACCTGCTGCGGGCCACTGTTGTTGGTTTCGTCGATCTCGCCAGCCGCGCACCAGATGCCGTTGCGCTGCCGTGCCACTAGGGATCGTGGTTATGTGGGCGGGGTTGAGGTCAATGGGGTGAGTGCTTTGGCTGCAGATCGAGCCGCTGAGGCTCGTGTCCCACGTCAACGGAAATGGCGTCGTTCCATTGTTCGTCGTGAGTCCCCCGGTGAAGTTGCCTATTGGCCTCGTGCAGTTCTGGTTGTAGCTGCCGGTTGTCCTCCGCCGAAGGTGTAGGCCCTGCTGTTCTTGAAGCCGCCGTCGCTGTACGCGGCTCCCGCGTTGAACGTGAACTGTGAATTGCTTGAGATCGTGATCCCGCCGGAACATGATGTGTCACGGGCGAAGAGTGCTCCGTTGGCGCCGCCCGGTGATGTTCGTCTGCGTGCTGGTCGAGAGAATGGTGGTGGTGTCGGGGCTGGTCTGACCCTGCGTGATCGTCGTGTTCACGTGGGTCAGGAACTTCGCGTTCGCCACCGAGCGCACCGACGAGCAGATCTGCGGCACGACGCCGACCATGCTTCCGAAGAACGTGGGGGTACAGGTGTGCAGCTTCACGAGGATCTGCGCGGGGTCGCCGTTGTACGGCCACTGGTAGCAGGTCGTGCTCTCGTCGAAGCTCTGATCAGGAGACGGGTACGGCGTCGGCGTCGCGGTGCATTGCGCGAGTCCCGTGGTGGGCGTCTGGAAGCCGTTCTGCTGCGTGTAGCTCGTCGCAAACCCGACGCAGGTCGGCGAACACGTTGCCCCGCCGTCGTTCGCGATCTGCTGCGCGGCGGCGAGTGCGGCCGCGTCGGCGGTGTTCTGGAGGTGCCTTTGATCGACGAAGGCGTGTGCCGCGTCGACCACGAAGGCCAGGAAGAGCAGCATCACCGGGATGGCGATCGCCATCAGGATGATCACCTGCCCGTCCTTCCGGCCGGCCCGCACCCGTTTAACTAGCCTTCCCGCAGATTTCCTCAAGGCTCAAGCCCTCTTTCGAGGAGACGCCCGGTCCCCGCTTCCCCAGTTCCTTGCGGCCTTCGCGCTCCCCGAGTGGCGCACGACGAGAAGCCCGTACCCATGAAGGCTACCAGCACCTTGTAAAAACTAATGTCGGGGCTCCGAGGGTTCAGCAGGGCCCGGTAACCGTGTACTTGGGGGGGCCGGGCGAGTTGGGGTTGACCTCGATGCGCCCGATGGCGGTGCTCTTGAGCGTTGCGTCGCCGAGGGCGAGGAACGGCAGCCACTTATAGGTCGCGACGGCGTTCGCCTGGAGAGAATCGCCCACGGCGCCGGTCGAGCCCGGCGGCCGGCAGAAGCTGATCGTCACGCCGGGCGACTGGATCCCGAAGGTCCCGCCGCTTCCGGTCTGGAGCTCCGTGCTGTCGGCGGTCGACTTGACGAAGCTCTCGATCGAGCCGGCGCCGCACTGCGGGCAGGAGTTGACCTCGGCGTAGCGCAGCGCCTGGTTGGCCAGGCTCGTCTCGTCGTTCTTGTAGTTCCAGGCGAGCCCGAAATCGGCGATGCCGAGAAAGAGCAGCGCGACGAGCGGGACGATCATGGCGAACTCGACCGCCGACTGCCCCTCCTGCCTCGCATTCCGGCACAGTGCAACTGTCCGGCGCCCAAGCGACTCCGCTCGCGAGCTCATGATCTCCCCAAACCGTTGTCGGTCACTCTTTCCCCAGCCTCGACTGAGCGCGCGCAGTACGGCCACCGAAGCATGCGGTTCTCCACAAAGATAGCGTCGAGGATCCGCGACCGCAGCGCCCTGCCCGATGGGCCAGTAGGGGTCAATCCAAGGTCGCGACTTGCATTTCCGCACCGGCCGGTAGGTCGGCGCCGGCAGGCCGCGGCTCCCGGGCCCGTCCGAGCCTCGGCAGCGTCAGGACCGCGAGCAACGACAGAAGCAGGATGTTCCGCACGAGCACGAGCCAGGCGAGGTGCCCCTGGTAGACGTAGGAGTAATACCGGTCGGGGAACCAGACGAGGGTGGCGAGGAGCGCCGCCCCGAGCAGTCCGGTCGCGATGAGGCCCCGACGGCCGCGAACGAGCGGGACGAGCGGCACGAGCCAGATGAGGTACTGCGGCGAGAGCACCCTCCCGAAGATCACGAAGGCGCACACGCAGGCGGCCGCATAGCGAAGCAGCCGCCCGGGCTCGGGGGCGCCCCGGGCGAAGGCGAGCCAGAGCCCAACGAGCGACAGGACGAGGACGACGACGAAGGCCGCCTCGAGCGCCCCCGCGCCCGCCAGGTTGAGCGACCCATGCGAGCCGTCGATCCGTGGCTGCGCGAAGGTCTCGAGAACGGACCCCGCGAGCGTCTCGATCTGGAGCGGCCTCGAGACCTGCCCCCAGAGACTCGACCAGAGCCCGTGCGGGGCGACGACGAGGAACGGAACGAAGGCGACAGCGACGACCGCCGCCGAAACGGCGAGGCAGCGAATGAGCTCGCGCCGGTCTCGCCGGCGGAGCGTCCAGACCAGTGCCAGCGGCACGAGCACGACTGCGAACAGCTTGATCGCGAACGCGGCGCCGAGCGCGCCCCAGGCCACCCGGTGGCGGTCGTGCACGAACGCGGCGAGGGCGCCGACGACGAACATCGTCGGCCAGAAGTCGTAGTGGCGAGGCCCGAGCGATCCGAGCAGCAACGGGGACACCGCCAGGAACGGCAGCGCGAACCACGACGGGTTGGTGAGGAAACCGAGCACGATGCAGCCGGCGCCGCAGGCGGCCATGAACCAGCCGAAGGTCGTGAAGTACGACGTCGAGAGCAGGGTTGGCAGGAGAAACGCCGGCAGTGCCCCCGGCGGATACTCGATCGCGATGTCGCGGTAGGGCACGAGGTGGTGGCGGATCGCGGTCGCGTACGACTCGTAGACGCCGGTGTCGAAGACCAGCGGATGGGCGTAGAATCCGTGGTCGAGCAGCGCCCAGCAGCCGAGGAAGACCGCGACCGCGAGACCCAGGCCCATGAGCCGCAGTTGCCGTCCCGTTCGACCTTCGCGCAGCGCCCGCAGCTGCGCGCGCCACGGGTCGGCGATGATCGGCAGGGAGCCCTCGGCACGCGGCACGAGGAGCGCGAAGGCCACGAAGGGGAAGAACCAGGGCAGGTAGAGCCACGACCAGTGGGTCAGCACGGCCTCGAAGCCGACGAGGAGCGCGCCGGTGAAGGCCGCGAGCCTGAGCGGCGAGCGCTGCCGCGGCCACCAAGCGAGCGCGACGGCGCCGGCGATCAGCAACCCGTAGAGGATGCGCTGGCCCCAGCGGAGATCCGGGATCCCCTTCGCGTGGTACTGACGCCAATCCCAGATCGAGAAGGGCGAGGCGCGTCCGAACTGGTAGGAGAACGTGTCGTGGTAGAAGGCCTTGACCGCGTGCCACAGTGAAGGGTCGAAGAGCAGGATCACGAACGCGAGGGCGGTGGCGGCGAGGAAGCCCCAGAGGAAGCGCATCCTGGGCCGAAGGCGTCGCGCATCGGGATAGGCCGACCAGAGCGGCACGACGATGAGGGCGCCGAGCTTGGTCCAGGCGCCGAAGGCCGTGAAGGCCCCGCGCTTGAACGGCGAGGTGACGAAGTAGAAGGCCCAGACGAGCAGGGCCGGCTCGATCAGGTCGTTCGTGTTCGAGCTCGACGCGTACTGCGTGAACGGCCAGGCGGCCCACGCGAACGCAAGCGTCGCCCCGAGCTTCGGCCCGCCGAAGCGGACGCCGACGAGCCACAGTCCGGCGATCGCGATCAGATCCCAGAGGATCGAGGTGTCATGCGCGGCCGGCAGCGAGTCCCACAAGCCGCTCCACCCCTCGAGCAGATAGCCCGGCAGGTACGCCTCGTAGGCAACGGGGCCGTAGGTGTCGCCCTGGGCATCCGCAGCCTCGCAACGTCCGTTGGTCTGAATGTGGTCGCGGATGTCCCCCGAGGCGTCGGCCGGCCCGCACGGCGGCCGGCCGGTCTCGACCGGGAAGTTGCCGTATGGGCTCTGGAAGTGCGCGATCCGATCGGCGCCGATCACGCCGGAGAGACCGACGTCGATCACGTTCGAGTGATAGAGGTTGAGGTCGATCCGGTAGCCGACGAGGCAGAGCGTTGCGGCGAGCAGCACCCAGGTGGGCCACACCACCGCCCCGCCGGAGCCGCGGTCGCGCCGGGCGATGACGAGACAACGCACGATCAGCCAGGCGAAGGCCGGGTAGACGAGCGGCATCGCCGCGAAGATGTGCCCCCGGTTGAAGAACCAGAGCGAGGCCGAGAAGGAGAGCAGGAAGAGCAGGTCGAGGCTTCGTAGCGACAGCGGCCGGCGCCAGTCGACGAGCCCGAGCAGGAAAAGGGCGCAGAAGGTCAGCCAGACCGAGTAGGAGTTGATCTTCTTGCCGCCGAAGCCGGTGCCGCCTCGCGCCATCCCCCAGGCGACCTGCGGGCCGGTCCAGGCCTCCGTCACGACGCCGCGGGTGTCGTCCACCTTCCCGCTCGCGATCTCCCCTGCCGGCTGGTAGTAGACGCCCACCGTCCAGGACCCGTTGGCGTAGGCCGCCGTCGTCTGCGGGTTCGGCGGATAGCGGCGCAGCCACGCCGCCACCTTGTGGTTGCGCAGGAAGATGGCGGTCGCCCTGGCGCTCGTGAGATTGGGGACGGGCGTCGTCGTTGCGGGCGTCGCAGGCGACGTGGTCGTCGTCGGGGCCGCCTGGACGGGCGTCGTGATGTCGGTCGTGGGCGGGGCCGCACCGAGGGCCGGCGGGGGCATTGCCGCGAGCCAGACGAGCGAGAGAAGTGCAGCCGCCGCGCCGAGCACCGAGGCGCCAAGAGTTCGTTCTCGGTGCTCGCGCACGGTCCGGCCACCTTAGCCCCTGCCAGTGACCGGTAACGAAAGCCGATCAGCCCGCGCCGGGCCGGTCACGGCTCACCCGCGCTCGTACACCGCAGCCGGCGAACCGCCGGGCATCGCCTCGAGGCCGTCCAGCACGTCGTGCCAGCCGGGGCCCGGCGGTGCGAGGTCCGGCCGGGCGCCCGCGATCGACACCGCGACGAGCACGTCGTCGCCGCGGCGGAAGGCACAGGTCGCGGCGCCCGCCGGAACCGGCTCGTACGACCCGGCGAAGGCCTCCGGACGGCGCGCCCGCAGCGCGAGCAGCTCGCGGATCGCCCACAGCTTCCTGGTGCCGGGCTCCGAGCGCACTCCCGCCCGGGCGAGCATCCGGCGGCGCCGGAGCATGTTCACGGGCCGGCGGTTGTCGGGATCGACGAGCGCCAGGAGCTGCAGCTCGTCGCCGCCGTAGATGTCCGGGATGCCCGGCGAGGTGAAGCGCAGGACGAGCTGCCCGAGCGCCGCGCGGGCGCCGGCGAGGGCGACCTCGGCGGCGAGCGGCTCGAAGTCGGCCAGGAACGGCGGGTGGGCGACAAGGGCGGTCGCGAACCGGATCACCCGGGACTCCCAGGCCCGGTCGGGCTCGAGCCAGCTCGTGTTCCGCTTGGCCTCGCGCAGCGCCTTGCGCAGGTACGGCTCGAGCCGGTCCGGCTCGAGCGGCCAGGCCCCGACGAGCGTCTGGTAGACGAGCAGCTCCTCGGGCCAGTCCGGCGCCTCGCCGCGCCTGAGCTCGGACGTCAGGTCGTGCCAGGCGAGGACCTGGTCGCTCCACCGCTCGGCCATGCCGGCGAGCGCGCCGATCCGGGCCCGGACGTCGGCGCTCCGCTTCGTGTCGTGCGTCGTTCCCGCCAGCAGGCCGCGCGGGAAGCGCTGCGCCCGGCGTGCGTTCTGGGCGTGGAACTCCTCGACGCCGATCGAGAAGCGGCCCGGGCTCCCGCCGACCTCGTTCAGAGCCAGCAGGCGGACATAGCGGTAGAACGCCGTGTCCTCGACGCCCTTCGCCATCACCGGTCCCGTCGCCTGCTGGAAGCGGGTCACGAACTCGTCGTGGCCGCGCTCCTCGAGCAGCAGCACGCGCCGCAGCCTCTCCGGGAGCGATGCCACCGCCGCCCGGTCGGCGTCCTCGACCCTCCCGGTCGCGGGCTCGACGTAGGTGCGGTAGACGGGAAGCGACGCCAGCGCCTCCGGCAGGCCGGGCAGGTCGAGCAGCCGCCGCAGGCGCTCCACCTCGGGCTCGAAGGTCGTCGAGGCCTGCTCGCGCTTCGCCTCGAACGCGACCTCGCTCCACGGACGCTGCTCGCCGGCAAGCCCGGTGAGGACGGCCTCTCCCGCCGGATCGACGAAGAGCGCCTGCGCGTCGTTCAGGAACTCGTAGCCGGTCGTGCCCTCGACCGGCCAGCCGCGCAGCTCCTCGCCGGGCTCGAGGATCTTCTCGACCCAGATCCGCTCCACGCCGGCGCCGGCGAGGCGCTCCAGGTACCCGCGCGGATCGGCGAGACCGTCGATATGGTCGATGCGCAGGCCGTCGACGAGCCCCTCGCGCACGAGGCCGAGGACCAGGGCGTGCGTCGCATCGAAGACGGCGGGATCCTCGACGCGAACGCCTGCCAGGTCGTCCACGTCGAAAAACCGGCGGTGCCGGCCGGTCGCGTCGTCGAGGTCGAAGAAGCGGCGGCGCGTGGCGGGGTCACGCCAGAGCGCGTTCTCCTCCTCCGAGGCGGCGAGATGGTTCGGGACGATGTCGAGGATGAGGCCGAGACCGGCCTCCTGCGCGGCCGAGGCGAGCTCGCGAAACGCCGGCTCGCCGCCCAGCTCCGCCGAGATGCGCCCGGGGTCGACGCCGTCGTAGCCGTGCAGCGAGCCCGCCCGGGCCTGCAGGACCGGCGAGAGGTAGAGGTGGCTCACGCCGAGCTCGCGCAGGTACGGCACGTACTCGCGGGCTCCGGCGAGCGTCAGGTCCGGGCCGAGCTGAAGCCGGTAGGTGGCGCGCAGGCCGGGGCTCATCGTCAGCCGGCTTGTCTGAGGTCGGCGGTGAGGAGCTCGAAGTCGGCCACCAGCTCGACGTCGCCTCGCCGCACGCGAAGCGTCCGCCCCACCTCGTCGACGTGGGTCTCGACCGTCCGCGGGAGGCGCCGGCGCAGAGCCAGCAGCGACTCGTAGAAGCTGCGCAGCTCCTCGTCGCCGCTCCCGGGATGGATCCGCGAGGCCTCGAACGTCTCGCGCGCCTGCGGATCGGGGATCTCGACGCCCGCGAACGACTCGAACCGCGCGAACTCCTCGCGCCGTCCGGCCCGCGTCGCCGCCGCGATCGCCGGGTCGTCGTGGTCGGTGAAGAAGAGGAAGGGCGCCTGCTCGCCGTGCTCCTCGCCCTGGAAGAGCAGCGGCACGTGCGGCGCGAAGAGCACGCAGGCGGCCGCCAGGCGGCGCGTCGGCGCGGGAAGCCGGTCGCCGTAGGCGCGATTGCCCACCTGGTCGTGGTTCGACGCGCAGATCACCAGGCGCCCGGCCGGTCTCGCCTCGTAGGCGCGCGCGAGGTCGCCGACGCGTCCGTACGGCTCGTAGTAGCCATCGCGCTCGCCCGTCAGCAGCGCGTGCAGCGCGTGGTGGAAGCTGTCGTCCCACTGGGCGTCGTGGCCCCACTCCTCGATCGGCCGCCGGTCGCCGATCGCCGCCTCCGCGATCACGAGCGCTCCCGGATGCGCGGCGTGAACCCGGTCGGCGAGCTCGCGCAGGATGTGCGGATCGCTCTCGTCGAAGACGGCGTGAGTCGCGTCCAGCCTCAGGCCGTCGACCCGGAAGTCGCGCACCCACTGCTCGGCGTTCTGGATCGCCCACTCGCGGACACCGCGCCGGCTGAAGTCGAGCGCGTCGCCCCAGACGGTCTCGAAGCGGTCGGTGAAGTACGGCCCGAAGGCGGCGAGCAGCTCGGCCCCCGGCCCGACGTGGTTGTAGACGACGTCGAGGATCACCGCGAGGCCGCTGCGGTGCGCGGCGTCGACGAAACGTGCGAGCGCGTGCGGGCCGCCGTAGGCCGGGTGCGCCGCGTAGGCGAGCACGCCGTCGTAGCCCCAGCCCCGCGAGCCGGCGAACGTCGCCACCGGCATCAGCTCGACTGCCGTCACGCCGAGGGCTGCGAGCTCGGGGAGCCGGCTCCCAGCCGCGTCGAGCGTCCCCGCGCCCGTGAACGTGCCGACGTGGAGCTCGTAGAGGACGAGCTCCTCGAGCGGTACCACGACCGGCTCGGCCGCCCACTCGAACGCCGATGAGTCGAGCACCCGCGAGGGGCCCCGCAGGCCGCCCGGCTGCCAGCGCGAGCACGGGTCGGCAAGCGGCGCGCCGCCGTCGAGTGCGAAACCGTAGTTCCAGCCCGCCGCGACCTCGAGCCGGCCGGCGAAGAAGCCGTCCTCCTCCGGCTCGAGCGCGCTCCCCGCCACCTCGACCACGGCTGCGTTCGGAGCCCAGACCCGGAACTCGGTCAGGTTTTCGCCGAGCGGGGTCGCTCCCAGACGCTTGCCGGTACCTCGACGCTCCACGGGGCCTCGACGCTCCACGGGGTCGCTGCCTACGCCGGGTCGGCGACGACGAGCGTGAGCAGCGCCTGCGTTCCCATCCCGCCTCTCGGTATCCGTTCCGGCGGGGAGAGAAACAAAACAGAAACACAACCCCCGCCGGCGCGGCCGGGGCGTTACAGTGGTGGTAGGTCAATGGGAGCAGATGTCCTCACACCGACGCACCTGATCTTCCTGCTGCTGCTCGCTCTGCTGCTCTTCGGCTCGAAGCGGCTTCCCGAGATGGGTCGTTCGCTCGGGAACGGCATCCGCGAGTTCAAGAGCACCGTGAGCGGCCTCGACGGCGTGACCGAGGCGGCCAACAGCCTCAACGAGATCCGCTCTGCCGTCTCGCCCGCTTCGATCGCCCGCGCGACTATCCCGGGCGTGTCGGACGTTCAGGACACACTGGGCGCGGCCAAGAGCGCCGTTGCGCCGGCTGCGGCCGAGAGCGCCGCCGGCGAGACAGCGGCATCCGCGGTGCCGCCTCCCGACACGGCCGCCTGACCGGATAGCTCGCGGCTTGCCTCGCGGCAAGCTTGACAGGCAGGCAGGCTTGACAGGCAACGGCGCCGGGCCTAGCTTTCGGATCCGGCGAGGAGGGGAGCCCGAGGTGAGTGTCAGGCAGGTTGCTGCGGCGTCTCGCCGCCGTCTCGGATCTGGCGGCCTGGTCTCGGTCGTGCACTGGGCTGCGATCCCGTCTCGACTCGCGTTGCCGCCCGGCGGGGGCGGTCGACCGGGCCGCTAGCCGGCTCTGCGCCGACGGAGGGGCAGGTGGGCGACAAGACCGGCTTGTTGGCAGGCCTTGCGACGCGAGTCGTGCTCGTGCTCGGCGTCGCCTACGTCTCGCTCTGGTGGTCCTACCAGCACTTCTACAGCACCTTCGCGGTCTCCCCCGACGACGTCGGCCTGTCACCGACCGGCGGCGGTCTCGGCGATGTGTTCAACGCGCTGCTGCGGCTCGGCCTCTGGCTCTCGATCGCGCTGCTCGCCCTCGGGCTGCTGCCGGTCGCCTGCGTCGCCTTCGCCCTCTATGCGATCGAGCATCCCTCGCACAAGGCGGCGAGCATCGGTGCGGCGCTGCTCGCGCTCGGCCTCCTGGTCGTGACGTTCTTTGCCAACCGGCCGTTCGTCGACAACGTGTACGCCGGTGTGGTCGTCGCCCTGATCGTCGTCGTCACGCTCGTGTGCTGGCTCCTCGCGCGCTCGAGCCCGATCGATCCGAAGACGGCGCCGGCGGAGTTCGCGCAGCTCTGGTGGGAGAAGCGCCAGCGGTGGCTGCTCTCGATCTGCGACCTGTTCCTGGTCATCGCGGTGATCGGCGTGCTCTTCATCGACCTCCCCGGCGACGCGCACAACGTCGCCGAGACGCTGCTGGCCGACGCGGGCACGCCGAGCCAGTGCAAGGTGCCAGGCATCGGCGCCCCCTTCGGGCGCTTCCGGCTCGACCTGCTGAGCGTCCACGGCACCCCGGCCCGGTTCGCAGCAGCGAAGCTGCCGAGCGGCCTCCCGACGGGGACGCCGTTCGACGGCATCTACCTCGGGACCGCCAACGGCTGGATCGTGATCTACGAGAAGGGCTCCGACGGCGCCCCCGACCGCGTCCTTCGCCTCCCCGCCTCGAGCGGCGCCTCGATCATCGTCGACGCCGGGCTTCCGAACTGCCCCGGGGTGCACTGAGCGACTCGTGCAGCCCCGTCGAGCGGTCGCGGCGCGGGCGGGCGGCTCGCGGCCGCCCGCCCGCAGCAACGCTCAGCGGTTCTTGGTCTTGAAGACCACCTTCACGCTCGAGCCTGACTTCTTGGCGATCACGATCGTCTGCTGGCTGACCACGACCCCGAAGCCTTGCAGGTTGTTCCGCACGCACACGAGGTTGGCGTTCAACGCGGTCGTGCCCGCGTAGGCCGTGCAGGTGAGCCCGCTGTAGGCGACTGCCTGGCCGGGCTGAAGGACGATCGCCTTCAGGTTGCTCTGGTCGGTGGCGGCAAACGCGCCGCCCGCGGCGCCGAGCACAACGGCGCCACCTGCGACAGCAAGTGTCCGCTTCATCATCGTCGCACTCCCTTCCTCGTGGCGTGGTGTTTGCCCGACAGGACCTTCTTCCCCTTCGCCGGGGATGTGAGGGTCGCCGCGAAGGCGTTCGTCGCCTTTGCGATCTGCTGCTTCGACTTCGTATTGAGCGTGTTTGCCTTCACCTTGCTCTTCACGACGCTCGCGACGACATTCGAGGTCACCGGAACGGCGACGGTGGCCCCCAGGTCGATGCGGATCGTATGGCACAACGGCTTCTTCGCGGCCGTCGAGGCCTGGAGGCAGAGCCGCAGGGACTGCCCGACGAAGCTCGCGGGCACCGTCAAGGTGAACACCGGCACGCCCACCGACTCGGTCGATGCCGACGCGCACTTCATCCCGACGCCGGGAACGAACGTGGCCGGAATTGCGGTCGCATACGTCGGGTTGCGCTGGGGCTCGCCGACGGCGAGGTAGATCAGGTTCCCGGTCGTGCCGTCCGGGCGCACGACGGGCCGCGGCATGCAGTAGGCCTCGACGCGCACCGGCGGCGGCGCAGCCGCCGTCTGGACCACGGTGACCGTGTTCGTGTTCGTGCCGGGTACGGGCACGTAGATCACCGGCGCCGGCGGCGGCGGCGGCGGGATGACGATCACGGTGCACCCGACGCAGTACTGCTCGACGAGCTGGGTGATCTGGATCGTGTTGAGACAGGTCGTCGTCGGGCTCACCGTCACGTTGTTCACGGGATTCCCGGCGAGGGTCTGGATCTCGATGTCGAGCGTCGTGTTCTGCGACGAGGCGACGCAGGTCTGCGAGACGATCGCCACCTGCGTCGAGGCGTTGTTGCCGCATGTGAGCTGCGTCGTGTCGCAGGGCGCGGTCGGTGGCGCGGCGACGGTCGTGGTGGCGGCCGGGCTCGGAGTCGTTGCCGCGCTCTGAGTGGTCGAGTCGGTCGTCGGTGCGGGCGCGTTCCCGCCGCTGACGACCGGTGCCGTCGTCGTCGAGTTCGTCGTCGTCCCGGGATCCGCGATAACAGGATTCGTGGTCGTCGCGGGCTGCGACGTGGTCGGCGGCGTCGTCGACGTCGTCGGATCAGTCGTGCTCACGGGAGCGGTGGTGCTGACCGGGTCGGTCGTGGTGCCCGGGTCGGTGGTGGTGCCCGGGTCGGTGGTGGTGCCCGGGTCGGTGGTGGTGCCCGGGTCGGTCGTGGTGCCCGGATCGGTGGTGGTGCCCGGGTCGGTCGTGGTGCCCGGATCGGTGGTGGTGCCCGGATCGGTGGTGGTGCCCGGGTCGGTGGTGGTGCCCGGGTCGGTCGTGGTGCCCGGATCGGTCGTGGTGGCCGGAGCCGATGTCGTGCCCGGGTCGGTCGTCGTCCCGGGAGCGGTCGTCGCAGAGGTCGTGCTCGGTGCGTCGCCCGTCCCACCGTCGGCCCCAGCTGCGAGCCCGACAAGGAACCCGAGCATCAGCACCAGTGCCGCAACCGCGACCGGCAACATGATGCGCCTTTTCTTCACGGAACCCCCCTGCTCGTGGTCGGAACGGAATGATCGGGGGTGATCACGGCTCACCCCCGAAAGCCGGCCGCCGAGAGCTCCGACGGCAGAGTCCTAACCCCCCTTGGATCTACTGGGAGGCGTGCGAGAGCGCGTTGTACCGAGCCGATGCATCCTGCACCGACACGGGCACCTGGACGATCCCCTGGTTGGTCGACTGACCCACGAGGGCGATGTTGCCCGAGGACGTGTCCCCGCCAATCGACGCCACGGCGATGAAGGCGCTGCCGCCGTCTCCGCCGTTGCCGCCGTTGCTGTTGCCGAGGTTCGAGCCGCCGGCCGACAGGGCGCCGGAGTCGGACTCGGACGCTGCGTTGCCGTTGGCCGCGTTGAGCGCGCCCGCGGCGCTACCGCCCGCGAAGCCGTTCTTGGCATCCGTCAGGCTGGTGGAGGCGTTCGACGTCGAGTTTGCGGTTGACGTCGAGGCACCACCCGTTGCGGTCGGCGATGCCGTGCTCGTTGCCGCCCCGCCCGCGCCTGCGGTCGTGGAGCTGGAGTTCGAGCCCGCCCCGCCGGCTCCGCCGGTCAGATTCAGTGATACCGAGCTCATCGCTGAGCTCGTCTGCGACACCGTGCTCGAGTCCGTGCTCGTGTTGCTGCCCGAGTTCGTTGCCGTCGCCTGGTTGTCCTGGCTCGTGTTTCCCTGCGAGACGTCGTCGCCGAATGCGGTCGCGGCGAACGCCAGCGCGAGGATTGTGGCCCCTGCCAGCAAAATCGTGCGCACCTTGCTCACGTGATTTCTCCTCTCGTTTGTCCTCGGAAATCAAAGTGGATCTTTCGTTCTGGGTGAAGGCCTCGCGGCCCTCAACGAGTCATTCGCTCGATGCGTCACCTCCTTCTCGGCCTTGCGTCGGGCGTAGACGCCCTCGCGTCATCGCCTCTTCCGTAAAGGCAGGGGCAGAGAGACGCGGCTCGCAGCGAGCGACGCGGTCCTGGCGAAATACACGGCCGCAAATGTTCCTGTATGCGCGAGGCCTCGAATTCGAGGTCCCCACGAGTCGGCCCGTTGCCCAAAGCTCCCCCCCAACTGGCACTCGTAACCTGGTGCTACAAATCTTTCCCCTGGTGCTCTTTCCCCTGGTGCTTTGCGACCTGTACCAAGAGTGGCTCGATCGCGTCCTCATCCTGTCTGATGGGTGCCTGGGATGTCAACCACCCAAAGGTCTAGGTCCTACTCACCCGAGAACGGGTCCGCGGGCAACCTGTCGCGGGGGGACGGTCCGAGGCAGCGAGTCGCCTCCGCGCGGTCGCGAGCAGGACTGGGGAGGAGAGGCCGCTCGTCGGAAGCGCGCCGGGCCCCGCAACCGGCGTGACCTGGCTTGGCCCTACTCGGCGGGGTGCCCGACCGGGCCGCGGACGCGTTCGGCGGCAGGTGGTGTCGGCTGAGCGCCTCTCGTCTGGTCCTGCCGGCTGAACGCCTCGAGCGCCACCGCGCCTCCGATCCCGACGAGCAGGCCGAAGACGAGGCCGATCGCGAGATACTCGGGCTTCCGCGGCGAGGTCGCGCTGGTCGGCAGCTGCGCCGCGTTCGTGATGCTCACCTTGACCGGCGAGCGCCCGCCCTGGGGCGCCTCGAGGCGGCCGACGAAGCCCACGAACTGCCGGGCGAGCGCCCGCGCAATCGCCTGGGCCCGCAGCGCCGACCGGTCCTGCACGGTGACATTCAGCAGCACCGTGTTCGTCGGCACGGCGGCCTGGATCTTCCCCGCGAGCTGCTGGCTCGTCTCGTTCAGGCCGAGCTGCTTGATGACCGCGTCGAGCACGGCGGGGCTCGAGATGACCTGCGCGTAGGAGAGGACGCGCTCCTCGGCGAAGAGGCCGCCCTGGTAGGTGGCCGCCGGGTCGGCGGCGCCGCCGTTCGACGTGACGAAGAGCTGCGTGTGTGCGGAGTAGACGGGCGCCCTCGTCCAGGCCAGAGCCGCCGCCGCTGCGACGCACACGACGACACTGCAGACGATGAACAGCCAGTGTCTGCGAAGCGCCCTGACGAAGTGCCCGATCTCCATCTAGGTGCAACCGTCTATTGTGGCCGGCGGGCCGGGAGCCATCAGTCGCAGAATAGCCGTGTGGACGGCAGCTAGATCATCGCGAGCTGCGATCATCCCTGCGAGCCGATGCCGGATTTGCAAAGCGGAGTGGACTAGCCGTGTCGCACGGCGCGATCGCGGCGCTGTTTGCCGGCGCCGCGGTGCTGGCTCTGGTGCTCCTCGTCCCGGTCGTCCGGCGGGCGCTCGCCGAGCGCGACCTCGACACCGCGACCGCGCTCGCGTTCGGCACTGCCGCGTTCTTCAGCCTGTCCTCGGTGTTCGTCGCCGTTACCGGCCAGCTCCAGCGTCGCCCCGACGCATTCGGCGACCTGACCACGATCGATCCCGGCTGGTTCCATCGCGTCGACCAGATCTCGATCGCCCTGCTCGTCTGCCTGATCGCCCTCGTGCTGTACAGGCAGGGCACGGCGGGGACGCTGCGCGTTCACGCCGCGGGGGTGATCGCGATCGCGCTCTGGACGATGGCGCACCTGTCCGCCGGCCTGCAGGGCGGCAGGCTCGTGACCGCGCGCGGCGCGGTGCTCTTCCTCTGCCTCGCGGCCGCCACGGTTCTGCCGCGCGGCCGCGGCGCGGCGTTCGGCGTGGGGGTCTTCGGGGTCGTGCTGGCCGCTGCGGGCGGCCTCCTGTCGCTGTTCCGCTACGACGTGGCGTTCGTCGTTCCCTGCCAGGGCGCGTGCACCCCGCCCGGGTTCACGGGAGTGCTTCCGAACGAGAACCTGCTCGGGATCGCGCTGACCGCCTCGATCCCGTTCGCCTACCTCGGCTTCCGCGGTCGCGCGCGCTTCTGGCTGTGCCTCTACCTGGCCGCGATGGCGGCAGCCACCGGCAGCCGCACGGCGGGCGCCGGGGCGATCATCTCGCTCGCGGCCCTGCTGATCGTCCGTCCGCGGCTCGACGCCGACCGCCCGGCGCCCGGACGAACCGCGGTCGCCTGGGCCGTCCTGGCAGGCGCCGTCGGGGGCTCGATCTACGTCGTCCGGCACCACTGGAGCCCGACCGCGCTCACGACGCGGCCCGAGCTCTGGGGCGTCGCCTGGCACTACATCCACCGCTCGCCGTGGTTCGGCTACGGGCCTGAGAAGTGGGCTACGCTCTACTCGCAGTTCAGCGAGATCCCGGTCGCCGCGCAGCGCACGAGCCACAACCAGTGGACGGACATCCTCTTCGTGTCCGGGGGGGTCGGCGCCGCTCTCTTCATCGCCATGGCGGCGGCGGCGATCCTGACCGCGGGGCGCGCCCGCAGCGGCGTGATCCTCAGTCTCGCCACGATCCTGATGATCGGAACCACCGAGGGCGCCTGGACGATCGGCACGCTCGACCTGCTGTCGTTCTCCCTCGTCGCCTTCATCCTCACCGGCGAGGCTCGGGCCGGCCCGCTAGGAGCCGCCGAGCGGGTTCCGAGACCGGCCCGCGAGCTCACGCGGCCGCGGCCGCGCCTGATCGCTCACGACACCGTGCCTGAGCGCTGAGCGGCACCGGGCCCGGCCGCAGCGGGGTTGACGGTACCGCCGGACCGGGGCTCGTCGGCGATCCCCACCGCAGCGCGCCAGCTCGGGAGCCAGGCGTCGAACGAGTAGTGCTTCTGAGCGACGTCGCGAGCCTTCCGCCCGGAGGCCTCGCGCGCCGAGGCCGGCTGCTCGAGGAGCGCGAGAATCGCATCGACCCACTCGCCGGCGCCGTCGGGCGCAGGCATGCCGAGCTGCGCCAGGATCGTCCTGTTCACGCCGACCGGGCTCGCGATGTTCGGCGTCCCCGCCGCCGCGTACTGCAAGAGCTTGTAGCCGCACTTGCCGCGCGTGTAGGGCTCGTCCGGGACCGGGCCGAGACCGAGGTCGAACCCCGCCAGCTCGTCGTGCTGCGCCTGCTCCGACCACGCGACCCGGTCGATCACGGCCTCCAGCTCGCCGAGGCTCGGGCGGGTCGTTCCCATCAGCGTGAGGCGGGCGCCGGTGCGTTTGTGAACCTCGAGCAGCGGCTGCTCGATCAGCCGCAGGTACACCTCGTTGTCTGCCGACCCGACCCAGCCGAGGCGCGGCGGGTCGCTCAGCTCGTAGTCGGTCTTCTGCCGGTAGGCGGCGGGTGCCACGCAGCTCGGGATGATCACCACCTCGTCGTTGTGCTCGGCCGCCCATTCGGCCAGCACCGCGTTGCCCGCGATCACTCGGTCGGCACGCTCTGCCGCGATCAGCGCCTTGGCCGCTTTCGGCGCCCAGCGCCGGTACAGCCCGCCGGCGCCCGTGTCCCACTGCAGGGCGTCGTCGAAGTCGTACACCGTGAGCTGCGGGCGAGCGAGCAGCCGGCCCTCGAGCCCGCCGCGGCTGAGCGGCGAGGCCTCCCGGTGCAGGAGCAGGCTCTGCTGCGGATCGCGCGCCATCCGGCGCAGCCGGCGCTCTGCCGCAAGGACGTCGAGGGGATGCCTCGCCAGGTACGACGGGCTCGAGTTCCGGTACGAGACATAGCTGCTCACGCGTACCGGAGTCCGCACCCGGTCGAGCCACTCGAAGACGCGGACGCGCGAGCTCGGGCCCTCCCTCCCGTACGGGGTGACGACGTCGATCATGGTGCTACATCATGCAGCGTGTGCCTCCGGCGTGGGCGGCGCGCGCCCGGGGCCACCAGAGGGCCGTCTACCATCTGACCGGTGCCCGAGCAGGAGATCGAAGCCGAACAGGAGCTGGAGCGTGCCGAGCCCCGGCGCGTTCTGCTCGTCGCGCAGCTCGATGGGTACGCGAACGGCGTGAAGCCCGCGGCCGTCGAGGCCTTCCTGCGCGCCCACGGTCACGACGTGGAGGTCGTGAACAGCTACTACCTGAGCCGTGCCTCGCCTAAGCGCGGCTCGCTGCTGAACAAGCTGCCGTCCCCGAACCTGAGGAAGCTCGGGGTGTACCTCGCCGAGGCTGGGTCGATCGTGACTCGCCGGTGGGAGTACGGCCGCACCCGCCTCTCGTACTACCTCCTCGTCGCCGATTACCACCTGCGGCGGAGGATCCTCAGCGCCGAGCTGCCGCTCGACGACTTCGACCTCGTCATCTGCGAGCATCCCCAGGACGCCGGCCTGCTGACGACGAAGACCTCGGCGACCACCTTCTACGACTGCCCCGATCCGTACGCCGACGAGCTCTACGACGAGGGGAAGCTGACCGAGAGGCAGCACCGGAAGTTCCGGGTGCTCGAGACCGACCTGTTCGAGAGCGTGGACGGGCTGTCGTTCTCGTGGGAGTCCTATGCCAGGTACGCGCTCGAGCACTACGGCATCAGCGGGCGGAACCTCAGGCAGCTCAACTGGGGCTGTGAGCCGGCCGCCGAGCGGGCGCGCTTCAGCAGCCCGCCGCGGGTGATCTACCTGGGATCGCTGTCGTCGCAGTACATCAACCTGCCGCTGCTGTCGGCGCTCGGCAAGCTCTACCCCCACATCGACGTCTACGGCGGGCCCCCGCCCGACCCGGCGCTCGGGCTGAACTTCCTCGGCTGGGCGCCGCCGACGATCCTCCGCGAGTACCAGTTCGGGCTGATCACGACCAGCAAGGACGAGCTCCGCCGCGACGGCTTCTCGGCCAAGCATCTCGACTACATCGCCTACGGCCTCCCCGTGCTCGTTCCCGCCTGGCGTCGCCATCTCGACCTGCTTCGCGGCTCGCTGCCCTACGAGGAGGACAACTTCCGCGACCTGATCGATGCGCACAGCACCGAGGAGGCCTGGACGCGGGCGAGCGACGAGGCCTACGCGCAGGCGCAAAAGCTGACGTGGGAGCAGACGCTCAGCCCGCTCGAGGCGCTGCTGCGCGAACTGCCCGCATCGTCGAGAGCCGGACGACGACCGAGTACGTGAGCCCGGCCGGCAGGGCGCGGGGCGCGCGACGGCTTCCGCCCGCCGGGCCGTCGGTTGCGCTCGCCTCGATGGGCGCTGCGCTGCTCGTGTTCGCGGCGCTCGCGGTGCGGATCCGCGACCACCATCCGCCCGGCTGGGACGCCCGGGGCCTTCGCTTCCTCTCGCCGGAGGAGCGCACCCACGCGATCTCCTCGGCCTTGAGCCTCATGGTGGACGTCGTCGGCGACTACCGCGGCCTGTGGTCGGCGGCGATCCTCATCGTCGCGCTGCTCGCCTTTCGCCGTGTCCGCGCCGCGGTCGTGTTCGCGCTCATCCTGCTCGCCACGCTCGCAACCGTGACCGTGCTCAAGCCGCTGTTCGAGCGGCCGCCGCTGATCGGTGAGCGGTCCGGCTACTTCCCGAGCACGCACGCCGCCGGGGCGATGGTGATCTGCATCGCCGTTGCCAGGGTCTGCTGGTCGACGCGCTGGCGGTGGCCGGCGCTCGTCGTCGGCATCGCCACGGTCGGGCTGTACGGCGCGGCGCTCGTCTCCACCCGCAATCACTACCCGTCCGACATCGTCTCCGGTTGGTGCATCGCGCTGATCTGGACGGGCGCCTTCGTGCTCCTCGAGCTGGGAGCAGATCGCGTATCCGACCGGGCCGTTCCGGCCTGACGCGTGCTCAGGAACAGGTCGCGGGCCTGAGCCAGAGCTGCGAGTCGCCGCCGGGGAACCTGTTGTGCGAGATCGTGACGTCGCACGATCCGGTGACGGCGGCGAGCGCGCCGCCGGTCATCGGCACCGTGTTGCCGATGATGGTGAGCCCGTCGACGTTGTCGATGTTGATCGGCGAGGGCGCTTGGCGCGTGTTCGAGCTGTTGCCGGTGATCGTGATGTTCCTGGCCCTGAGCCCCGTCCCCGTGGGGTCGGCGACGGCGACCTTGAGCCCGCGACCGATGACCCGGTTGTTCGTGAACGACTGGTTGCTGATCGGGCCGCTCTCGACCACCGAGTACACGTTCATCGCAAACGTGCCGATCGTGTTGCCGTCGAACGCCGCCCCGTTCGAGCCGTAGTTGCCGCCGGGGTTGGGCTCCACGTCGAACACGTCGTAGCCGATCGCGTTCAGCCGAACGTGCCGCACGAGGATGTTGTTGCCCGCGACGATCGCGATCCCGTTGCGCCCCGTGCGCGAGCAGCTCGAGTCGTGGACGGTCCCCGACGAGCGGGCCCGGGCGCTCGTCCGGCCTTGCCCGAAGTAGACGCAGTCGCCGCCGACGTTCGAGATCGTCACGTCCCCGATGTCGGCGCTCGAGCCGAGCAGCGCGATCCCGGCTGCGCCCTGGACGGCAGGGTCGAACGTCCCGCCCTTCGCGTAGTCCCCGTTCAGCTTCATGTCGTGCAGGCCGATGCCTGCCGAGTCGCTCACGCGCCAGATCGGCCTCCCATCCGTGGGCGGGGTGAGCGCGCGGAACGTCGATCCGTTCCCCTCGAGGTCGAGGTGGCGCCGGTTGCTGAGCTGGAGCGTCCCGTCGATCCGGTAGCACGCGCCGTTCCCGAACGAGAGCACCGAGTTGTCCGGCACCGATGCGACCCAGCTCAGGATCGGCTGCGTCACGTCGGTCGAGCAGTTCGGCGGCGATGCTCGCCGGGACGTGGTAGCGGCGGGGAGCCGCGGCGCCGGCAGCGGCAAGCGCGTACACGGCCAGCGCGGTCAGGGCGGCTGCGGCAAGCGTCGAGGCGAACCGGCTGTGGGCGCGATTCATCGGATTCCGGGCGAGATCGGGCGGGGATTCGCCGTGTGCTCCCGCACGCTGCGGATCACGAGCTCGACCTGCTCGTCGCGCATGTGCGGGTACAGCGGCAGCGTGACGAGCCTGTCGCCGACGTCGTCGGTCACGGGCAGAGGCCTGGCCGGAGAACGCGAGTACTCCGAGAAGCGGTGGATCGGCGGGTAGTGCACGCTCGTCTGGACTCCGCGCTCGCGGAGCGACTCGCGCAGCGGCTCGCGCAGCTCCGCGGCGGGAAGCACGAGGACCGCCAGATGGTGGGCCGAGACGGCATCGGCCTCGCGGTCACGGAACGGAACCGTGATCCCGGCGACGCCTTCGAGCTCGTCCCGGTAGCGCTGAGCGATACGGCCCCGGGCCTCGTTGCCGGCCTGGAGCCGGCCCAGCTGGACGAGGCCGATCGCCGCCCTCACCTCGTCGAGCCGGTAGTTGTAGCCCTGCGCGACGACGTCGTAGCTCGAGGCGTGCCCCTGGTGGCGGGCCCAGGTGAGCGTCGTCATCCCGTGCGAGCGAAGCAGCCGCAGCCGGGCTGCCACCTCGTCGTCGTCGGTGACCAGCATCCCGCCCTCGCCGACCGGGAGGTTCTTGTTCGAGAAGAAGCTGAAGCAGCCGACGCGGCCGAGCGTTCCGAGGCTCCGGCCGCCCCAGGTCGCGCCGGGTGCGTGCGCGGCGTCCTCGATCACGTCGAGATCGTGGCTGCGGGCGATGGCCAGGATCGCCTCGATGTCGCAGCAGTTGCCGCCGTAGTGGAGGACCAGGATCGCCCTGGTCGAGGGCCCGATCGCCGCCTCGACGTCGCCGGGGTCGAGGTTCAGGTCGGCCTCGCCCGTGATGTCGCAGAACACCGGCCGTGCGCCGGTGTGGGCGACGACGTTGGCGGCCGCGACGAAGTTCAGCGACGGCAGGACGACCTCGTCGCCGGGGCCGCAGCCGGTGGCGAGCAGCGCGAGGTGGAGGGCGGCGGTGCCGCTCGAGACGGCGACGGCGTGGCCCGCTCCGGCGAACGAGGCGAAGGCCGACTCGAGCTCCTCGACCCTCGGCCCCATGCTCCACCAGCCCGACGCGACGGCGTCGGAGGCGGCACCGAGGATCTCCTCGTCGACGAGGAGATCGGACAATGGAACCTTCCACACAGCAGGATCTCCTTCGGCGCGTCGGCGGGTCGGTTTCGGGGGGTGGCGTCGCCGGCCGCAGAGCCGGGGCAGATCTCTAGCTCTTGCGGCGCTTGAGGTCGCGTGCGATGTCGATGAGGATCGGCGGGGTGATCCGCTTCGCAACCGTGCGCTTGCTGCGGATCCGCTCTCCCGGCCGCTCGCGATAGCGCGACTCGTGGTCCTCGGCGGCCTCGTCCCCGGCCAGGTCGTTGCGGTAGTAGAAGAACGCCAGCGAGCGGCGAGTGCGGTCCGGCGGGCAGGCCAGCGGCTCGGGGTGGCCGTGGTTCGCGTCGCGGGTCGCGAAGATCACGCAGCGGTTGAAGACGGGAAGGACGCTCTCGACCATCTGCGTCATGTCGTCGTTCCAGAACTCGAGGGCGCCGCCCCATGACGGCTCCCAGTCCCGGTTCAGGTAGACGATCGCGTTCAGCCGGCGGTCGACTCGAAGTGTCTCGTGGCGGCCGAAATCGACGTGGACCTTCAGGAAGCCGCCCGGCTCGATCTGATGCAGGCCGCCGCCGAAGAAGTAGGGATCCGAGATGAGCGCGTCGATCCCGGTGAGCCGCTGCAGGAACTGGAGGAAGGTCGCGGAGTTGAACTCGGACGTCAGGTGGCGCGTGAAGTCGCCGAAGAGCTCGTCGCCCTCCGAGGCCAGCTTCTTGGCCGAGGCCTGCTTGAACTCCTTCCAGGGCACCTCGCCAGGGTTCGGGAACTCCTCGATCACCTTGTCGAGCACCCACTCGGGCAGGAAGTCGTCGAAGACGACGTGCGGAAACGGCTCGGCGTTGAGGAACCGCAGCCGATTCTCCTCCGCGAGAGCCATCAGCTTCGCGGCGGGAAGGTGGTACGGCTCGATCATCTCCGACCCGGTACCGGTCGATGAGAGTGTGTTTCCTATCGGCTCACCATAGCGGCTCGAGCGCGGATCACAAGCCCCCCAGGCTCTTGCGCCGGCCGAGGAAGAGGTAGCGAGCATACGCAGACGCCGCCTCGCGGACGCCGTCGATCTCGTCCCGCTCGCGTCCGCCGACCGCGATCAGCCAGCGGACGGGGAGCTCGACGGCAAGGATCATCGACGCGAGCGTCGCGGCCTGCCAGGCAGGCCAGTGCTTGCGGGCGAACTCGGTGCGGCCGCGCAGGAGGTAGAAGAGCCGCTTGCCACGCACCTGCTCCGAGCTCACGCGGCCCGCATGCAGGACGGGCACGTCGTGCAGGAAGTAGCAGGGCCGGCCGGCCTGAGTTGCCCGGTAGGCGAGGTCGACGTCCTCGAGGTAGACGAAGAAGCGCTCGTCGAAACCGCCGAGGGCCTCGAAGAGCGGCCGGTGGATCATGAGATAGGCGCCGATCACCTGGTCGACGACGCCGCTCGTCTCGAGCTCGTCCGACCGCAGTCGCTGCGTCGGGATCCAGCGCGGGAATGCCTGCGAGAGCCCGAGCATCTTCGCCGTCCACATCCAGACCGTCGGGAAGCGGCAGCACGAAAACTCCTCCTCGCCGTCCTCGTTGATCACGCGGCCGCCGCAGATGCCGATGCCGGCGTTCTGCGCGTCGACCATGAACGCGACGCTGCGATCGAGCGTCTCGGGAAACACCCGTGTGTCAGGGTTGAGGAAGAGGATCAGCTCGCCGTTCCCTTCCCTCGCCCCCTGGTTGCAGGCGGCGGCGAACCCACGGTTCGCGTCGTTGCGCAGGATCTGCAACGGCAGCCGAAGATCCGTCGAGGTCGTCGAGCGAGTCGTCGCTGGAGGCGTTGTCGACGACGACGACCTTGCCGAGCTCGAAGTGGTCGCGGGCGGACCCCGCGATGGAGCGGAGCGATTCCCGCAGGTAGCGCGCCGGTGTTCCAGTTGACGGTCACGATGTCGAGCACCGGCAAGTCGGCGGCGTTGGTGTCCCCGGCAGACGCCGGGCCCGCGAGGCCCTCGCCGGGCCCGCTCACGTCGCCATGCGCTCGAGGCGCGCATCGGAAGGCCGCGAGTGGCGACGTTCGATCGCGGCCAGCAACGCGAGTGCGACCAGCGGCGGGAGGCCCGAGACCGCGAGGCCGACGAACCCGTGGAGACCGGTGTGCAGGACGGCGAGCTCGCCGAGCAGGGTCAGCGCCCCGGCGGCGGCGACGAAGAGCCACCAGCTCTTCTTGGGCAGGAGCAGCGGCAGGCCCTCGGCGCGACGGCAGAGCCAGACGAAGTACACCGAGGCCGCGATGCCGGTCCCCGCGGTCGCCGAGACAACGCCGATCATCCCGCCGAGCAGCGCAAGCGGAACGGTCAGGAGGCCGTTGGCCACAGTCCAAACTGTCGAGTAGCGCGCCTCGAGACCCGGACGCCCCACGGCGCGCACGTAACACGTCCGCATCCCGGTGAAGCCTACGTGGACGATGAAGCAGGACAACAGGATGACCGCGGTCACCCCGCTCAGAACGTAGGTGTGCCCGAGCCAGATCGGGACGCTGAACCCGATCGCCGCCACCGCGACCACGCCGAACCCGAGCACGCTCGGCAGCCAGCGACGCTCGAGCTGGTCGAACTCGGCCCCCGTCGCCTCGCGGCCGCCGGCGCGGAACGTCGTCGTCAACCTGGTCAGCAAGGGCGAGAATGCGTACAGCGGGACGCTGCGCGCGGCCGAAGCCGCCTGCAGGCCGATGCTGTAGAGGCCGACGTAGCGGACGCCCGAGACCGCCGCGATCACGAAGCCGTCGAGCTCGGCGTTGACGAAGCCGGTCAGCGAGGCGAGCTGCATGCGCGAGGCGTAGCCGCCGAACTCCCGCGTGGCCGGCCACGCCGGCAGGAGCGGCCGTTTCAGGGAGAGATGCTTGCGCGCGAGGAACAGGCCGGCGACGGCCATGCTCGCGAAGCGGAGCGCGGCTGCCGCCATGAGCTCGCGCAGGTGTGCGCCGGGCTGCACGAGCACGACCACGGCGACGAAGAAGACCACGGCCGAGAAGCACGTCACCCCGGCGAACTCCCGGAACTGGCCGTGGCCCTGCAGCAACGCGGCGGCAGCGTCGGCGGCGAGGGCCAGCACCCCGAGGGCGGGCAGCCAGCGGAAGACCCAGATCGCCTCGGAGCGGTGGCCCGCATGGACGTGGACGAGCCCGACGAGGACCGGCGCGAACCAGTGCGCGATCAGGGTCACCACGATGCCGAGGAAGACGAACAGCAGCATTGCGCCGAGCAGGAGGCGCGTGGTCTCCGCCCGATCGTCGCGCGTGGCGTGGATCGCGAAGAACCGCGCCAGCGAGGCCGAGACCCCGCCGTCGAGCGAGGTCAGCGTGCTGAGCGCGATCAGAGCGAGCGACCAGACGCCGAACCGGTCGGGCCCGAGCCGGCTCACCAGGATCGGCGTGATGAGGAGGGTCGCGAGGATCGGGGCGACCTGCGCGAGCCCGTTGAAGCCGACCCGCGCGCCGAAGCCGCCGGGTCGCAGGAAGGCCAGCTTGCTCGCGCGGGGGGAGGGCGCCATCGCAGAGACTGTAGGGACAGCCTCGCAGGTCAGCCCGGGCGCTTCACCGCCAGCAGGCTCCGGTACAGGGCCTCGGTGCTGTCGGCGACGACCGAGAGATCGAACCGCGAGACGGCGCGGGCGCGGGATTCCTCGCCGAACCTGCGCCGCAGATCCGGGGCGCCGGCGAGCCGCAGCAGCGCCTCGGCGATCGCGCCTGCGTCCCTCGGAGCAACGAGGAACCCGTTGACCCCGTCCTCGACCACGTCGCGAGAGCCCGGCACGTCGGCCGCGACGAGCGGGAGCCCCATCGACGCCGCCTCGAGCAGCACGCGGGGAATGCCTTCACGGTAGAACGAGGGAAAGACGAAGATGTCGGCCAGCGCGAGGATCTCCCTGACGTCGTTGCGCGGGCCGACCCAGGTGAGTGCGCCGCGCACCTGCTCGAGCTCGCCTGCGCTCAGCGCATCCATGCTCTCCGTGTCGGCCGGGCCGACGAGGAGGAAGCACACCGAAGGATCGGCGATCCGGACG
The DNA here is from genome assembly GCA_963743675.1 of uncultured Actinomycetota bacterium. Lineage (GTDB taxonomy): Bacteria > Actinomycetota > Thermoleophilia > Gaiellales > Gaiellaceae > PALSA-600. The sequence continues at coordinate 248,376 of CAVURE010000014.1, read as the reverse complement.
GCCCGGGCTGCCGCCGCGAGCTCCAACACGCCCTTGGGACGCATGATCCTGGAGACCATGACGACGAGGAGGCCGCTCTCCGCCAGCCCGAGCTCCCGGCGCCGCGACGCGGTATCGACTGCGGGCGCCGGCACGAACACGTCGGTCCGGACGCCCGAGCCGGGGATCACCGTCGCCCGCCCGCGCGGCGTGACGTGCCGGCGCACGAACTCGTCCGCATCCTCCGGGTTCTGGAACACGGTGCGGTCGGAGCACCGGCACGCGAGGGTCTGCAGGGGCTGATAGGCGAGGCGGGCGAGCTTTCCCTTCCAGCCGGGCGTCGCATACAGGCTGCCGAGGCCCGGAAGCGTTCCGATCACGACCGGTACGCCGGCGATCTCGGCCGCCAGCCGGCCCCAGACTCCGGGCTTCGTGTCGAAGGTGTGGACGATGTCCGGCCGCTCGTCGCGGAAGATCCGCCAGAGCTGCCGGACGGCGTCGAGGTCGCGGGCGGGATGCACGCCGCGAGACATGCTGTAGGAGCGGAAGCGCAGGCCGTGGTCGGCAAACGAGGCCGCGAGCCCGGGATCCGTGCCGACCGCGCAGACGTCGAAGCTCTCTCGCAGCCGCTGCATGAGGGCCTGGCGAGCATCGACGTCCGGCCCTCCCACCAGACAGACGGTCGGCCTCGAGGCCGATGCGACGAGATCCCGGTCTCCGGCGCCCGCGGGGGCGGGCTGGGATTGACTAGGCAAGCTGCCGGATTATGATGTGTCGGCGTGCTCGCTGTGACTGCGGCTTCGGGCGGCCGTGCATGGTGCAACCCTCGACGTCGAGGGCAGGTGCGTGTGTGGCATTTTTATCTAGGCAGGGGGCTCCACTTGGGGGAGGATACGCAGACAGGTTCGTTGGAGCTTTTGTGGTCACAGCCCGACCGCCACTCGTCCGAGGCCGTCGAGCGATCGATCTCGAAGCGAATCCTCGACATCCTGATCTCCGTTTCCCTGCTGATCCTGCTTTCGCCGGTCATGCTCGTTCTCGCCGCGGTGATCAAGCTCGACAGCCGCGGGCCGGTGCTGTACCGCTCGCGGCGGGTCGGGCGGCTGGGCCGTGAGTTCGCGATGCTGAAGTTTCGCAAGATGCGTGACGACGCCGCCGGACCGCGGCTGACGTCGCTCAACGACGACCGGCTCACGCGGATCGGCTCGTTTCTCACCCGCTCGAAGCTCGACGAGCTCCCGCAGTTTCTGAACGTGCTCCGCGGCGAGATGAGCCTGGTCGGGCCGAGGCCGGAGGATCCCGCTTTCGTCGCCCTGCATTCCGCGCAGTACGGCGCCGTCCTGCGGGCCAAGCCCGGGATCACCGGGCTCTCGCAGCTCGCCTTCGCCCGCGAGGACCGCATCCTCAACCGCCCGGAGTTCGCCGGCCGCTACGTCGAACGGCTCATGCCCGCGAAGATCAAGACCGATACGCTCTATATCGCCCGCTGGTCGAACATCCTGGATGCACGGATCCTCTGCTGGACGGTGGCGGCGGTGGTGTTCCGCAGCGACGTCGCGGTCGACCGCCAGACCTGCCGTCTTTCGGTGCGCAAGCCGCGGGCCGAGGAGAAGCCGGGTTCCGTCTCCGACCGGAGAGCGGCTTGAGCGGTCGCAAGGAGCCTCTGGGTGTCGAGCTGCTCAACTCGGCGTGGGGCGATCCCGGCGACGAGGCTCCGGCCGTCAAGACCGTGATCCTGGCCGGCGGCAAGGGCACGCGGCTCAAGCCGTACACCTCGGTGTTGCCGAAGCCGCTGATGCCGCTCGGCGACAGGGCGATTCTCGAGATCCTGATCAGGCAGCTCGCGCGGCAGGGCTTCGTCGACATCACGCTCTCGGTCGGGCATCTCGCCCATCTGATCGAGGCTGTGTTCGGCGACGGCGTCGACCACGACGTGGAGGTGGCCTACGTGCGGGAGGACGTCCCGCTCGGCACGGCAGGATCGCTTCGCCTCGTCCCCGGGCTCGAGAGCACGTTCCTGACGCTCAACGGCGACCTCGTGACCACGTTCGACTATCGCGAGATGGTGCGCCTCCACCGTGCCAGCGGCAACGTGCTCACGATCGCGGTGCGCTCACGCTCCGTCGAGGTCGACTACGGCGTGCTCACGGTCGACCACGTCGGGGGGCAGGTGCCTCGGGTCGTCCATTTCAAGGAGAAGCCGAGGCTCGACTTCACCGTGAGCATGGGCATCTACGTGATGGAGCCGGAGGTGCTGAGCTTCATCCCCGAGGATCGCTACTTCGATTTTCCGGATCTCGTCAAGAGGCTCCTCCTCGACGACGTCCCGATCGGCGCCTTCGAGTACGACGGCCTCTGGCTCGACATCGGACGCCAGGAGGATTACGACCGCGCGGTCGCTCTGCTCGAGGAGGGAAGCCTCGGGATGCTCGACGGCGAGTTCGACCCGCCGCAGCGGGCCGAGGCGCCGGTGCGCGCCTACGGGCAGCCTGACGGGGGCTCGCTCGCCTCGCGTGTCGGCGGGGGGCCCCGGCGACCCCAGGGGCCCGCGGGCGGCGACAACTAGTCAGACGTTGTAGATCGACGGCTTGTAGGAGGTGATCGAGCCGGCGAGCCACTCGATCGTCCGCCGGAGGCCGTCGTCGAGCGCGACCGAAGGCGACCAGCCGAGCAGGCGCTCTGCCTTCGTGATGTCGGCCTGCAGCCGCTGCACCTCGCTCCGGGCCGGGCGCAGGCGCTCGTCCGCGCCTCTGATCGGCTTGTCGATGCCGAGCTCGGCGAGGATCAAGGCGGCGAGATCGCCGACGGAGATCTCCTTGCCGGTCCCGAGGTTGATCACCTGCCCGTCGATCCCGTCGGCCTCGGCGCAGCGCATCAGCCCCCGGACGGTGTCCTCGACGTAGAGGAAGTCCCTGGTCGGGTCGGTCGAGCCGAGGACGATCTCGTCCTCGCTCATCGCCTGCGTGATGATCGTCGGGATCACGGCACGCGCCGACTGGCGCGGCCCGAAGGTGTTGAAGGGCCTTGCGATCACGACCGGCAGGTCGAACGACACGTGGTAGCTGAGGGCGAGCTGGTCGGCCCCGATCTTCGACGCGGCATACGGGGATTGGGCGTTGAGCGGCGCGGTCTCCGGGATCGGAACCTCGAGAGGCGTGCCGTAGACCTCGCTCGTCGAGGTCTGCACGAGCCGGGAGATCCCTGCGCGCCGGGCCGCCTCGAGCATGTTCAACGACCCGGTGACGTTCGTCGAGATGAACTCACGGGGGTGGACGTAGGAGTACGGGATCGGGATGAGGGCGCCGAGATGCAGGATCCGCTCGCGGCCGCCGACCGCGCCGGCCGCCGCCTCCGGGTTCACGAGATCGCCACGGAAGATCTCGATCTCCTTGAAGAGCTCCGGCTCGACCTCCTCGAGCCAGCCGTAGTCGTTGTGCGAGTTGTAGCGAACGAACGCCCGGACCTCGGCGCCGTCCCTGACGAGCGCCTCGACGAGATGGCTGCCGATGAAGCCGGCGGCGCCGGTGACGAGAACCTTGCAGCCCTCCCACCGCTTTGGTGCCCCGTCGATCACGCGCGCCAGATACTAGTGCCGATCCCCGCCGCGCTGGGCGCCGCCGTAGTAGGCGATGATCTCCTGCGGGCCGAGCTCCCGGTCTGCTCGCCGGCCGAGGAAGTAGAAGGCGGACGCGTCGTCGATCGCATACTCCTCCGGGACGATCCGGTCGAGGTAGCGGAGCGCGAAGAGCATCGCCCTCGCGAGCTTTCCCGCCAGCTCGGAGCGCGAGACACCGCGGACGAGGTGATCGACGCTCCAGAGGAGCTGCGTCCCGGGGCCTGCGACCGGGCCGGCGGCGATCTCCTCGAAGCGGCGGAAGAGGTAGCGGTGACCGCTGCCGGTGAAGCGAACGAAGTCGTACGGGCCGGCATGGACCTGCTGGAGAAACGGGGTCTCCGCGTACACGAGGCCGCCTGCGCGCAGGACCCGGTGGATCTCGGCGACGACGCGCCCGGGGTCGAGCACGTGCTCGAGGACGGCCTGGACGACGACGGCATCGACGCTGGCGTCGGCGAGCGGGATCTGATGCGCGTCGGCGAGGAACTGCCCGAGCGGGCTGTCGTAGATGTCGAAGGCGACGACCTCGACCCGCTCGTCCGAGTAGAGCTCCTCCGTCCCGTTGCCGACCGTCCCGCCGCCGACGACGAGCACGGTCGCGCCGGCGGGAAGCCGGGACAGCAGGAGGCCGATGTTGCGTGCAGCGGCCACGTTCCGGGGCTTGAGCACCGATCGGAGCCGCTGCGGGACACGGTCGATCGACCACCTGTGGGCGACCTGGGATTCAAGCTTGCCCTCCCGGCGTGTAAGTTCCTCCGCTTGCAGAACGCTGTGCTCGAAATCGACCAGGATCGGACGTTCGCCGAGAAGCGGGAACGAGCGGGGCGCGCCCGGTCGGCAGCGCTCGTTCGTGCAGCGAAAGCCGTCCGCCGCGCGGACGAGCGGCGCCCGGCAGCGCGGGCACACCAGCAGCGGTTCGATGCTCGCGAGACTGGCGAGGCCCATTGACCCGCCGCATGCTATCCGGGTGCCGGTCCGCCTCCGGCGGGCGACTCGATCAGGTGATTGCATCCTCTCGGCCCGCTTCCGATAGAACGACTATGCGGACTCGACGCTTCGAGGGCGGCCGGGGGCGCCTGCCGATGTTCCTCGCTCTCGCCGTGGTCTGCCTGCTCGTCGCCTCGTCCTCGGGGGTGGCGAGCGGCTCGATCGTCTATCAGGTTCCGACCGGGATCGCGGGCGACTGCTCGGCCGACGTGACGCAGCCGATCCTGAGCTGGATCGCCTCGGTGCCGGACAACTCGGTCCTCTCGTTCGGGAACGGCGCCTGCTACCGGATCGACGGGACGCTCCAGTTCAGCAACCGGAACGGCCTCGATCTCGAGGGGAACGGCTCGACGTTCCGCGCCCTGACCGCGCCGACCGCGTCGCGGGCAGTGTGGCGGGTGATCGACTCGACGGGCATCGACCTGCACAACATGACGATCGACGGCGACTACGCAAACGGCGGCACGTTCAACTCGGGCCTGCAAGGCGCGTCCGGGATCTCGCTGCAGGGGACGAGCGCCGACATCGGAAGCGTGACGATCTCGAACGTCGGCGGCGACTGCGTGTACTTCGGCCAGGGCCAGACGAGCGCCCAGACCCGCGCGTCGGGGACCGTCCACGACTCGAGCTGCACCGGCTCGGGCCGCAACGGGATCGCGATCGTCGCGGGCGACAACATTCTCGTCCAGCACGTCTCGCTGAACGCGATCGGCTACGACGTGTTCGACGTCGAGCCCAACCCCGGCGCCAACTACGGCTCGAACGGCGTCACCTTCGACAGCAACACGATCGGCACGTTCGCCATGAACGTGTACTCGGTGGTCGAGAGCGGCCCGATCAGCAACCAGTCTTTCACCAACAACCACGTCGTCGGCCGCGGGCTCAAGGTCGGGGTCGCAGATCCGAACGGCGCCGGCTTCAGGCCGCAGACGGTGACGATCAGCGGCAACAGCTCGGACACCGCGCAGGCCCCCTCGCCGATCAACGTCGACAACGTCGACGGGCTCACCATCACCGGCAACACCGTCCCGATGACCGCGGGCGCGATGGCCGCCGTCACCGGATCGTGCAACGTGGCCGTCTCCGGGAACAGCTTCCCGGGCGGTGACTCGGAGTCGTGGTTCGAGCCGTGGCTCTGCTCGGTCTCGCCGGCGACCGGCCCGGTGGGCTCGTCGGTAACGGTGGGCGGGTCGGGCTTCACGGGCGCGACCTCGGTCACGGTCAACGGCACTGCGGCAGCGTTCACGGTGAGCTCGCCGGGCCAGATCGCGCTGACCGTTCCGAACGGCGCCACGAGCGGCCCGATCCGGGTCGCGACACGCAACGGCACCGCGACCAGCTCGACCTCGTTCACGGTTGGAGCCGCGACGGCTCCGCCGCCTCAGATCACGTCGTTTGCTCCCGCGAGCGGCCAGGCGGGCTCGACCGTCACCGTCAGCGGCTCCGGCTTCACCGGGACGACGTCGGTCTCGCTCAACGGCACGCCGGCGTCTTTCGCGGTGAGCTCGGCAAGCCAGCTCACGCTGACGGTTCCCTCGGGCGCCACGAGCGGCCCGATCCAGGTGACGACACCGGCCGGAGCGGTCTCGAGCGCGAGCAGCTTCACGGTCACCTCTTCGCCGCCGCCGCTGCCGCAGATCACCTCCTTCACGCCGTCGAGCGGGCCTGTGGGCACCACGGTCACGGTCACCGGATCGGCGTTCACCGGGGCGACGGCGGTCTCGCTCAACGGCAGCTCTGCGACCTTCACCGTCAAGTCGTCGACACAGATCACGCTCACGGTTCCCGTCGGCGCCACCACCGGCCCGATCCGCGTCACGACCCCGAACGGCACCGCAGTCGCCAGGACCAGCTTCACCGTTACCAGGCACCGCAGAAACTTCGGCTAGATCCTCCGCCCACCATCTACGCGGCGAGCGCCCGAGGTTGGTACCGGCCGGCGCCCTCCGTCGCGAGCGCCGGCCGGTCCTCGCCAGGTGCGGCCGCCTAGGTGGTCGCCGGCAGGCCCGCCCCGGCCGGGCCGCGATAGGTGTCGCTGCCGTAGCCGAGAATGAGCCCGAAGATGAACGGTAGGAAGATCAGCCCGATTGCGAACCCGGTCCCGCGTCCGAAGCTCTTCGCGAGGTCGAGGGCGACGATGATCCAGATCACGATGTTCACGATCGGAATGATCAACAGGATGATCCACCACCACGGACGCCCAACGATCTTGAGCAGCACGAGGGTGTTCCAGATCGGGATGATGCATTTCCATCCGGCCTCGCCCGCCTTGGTGAAGATCCGCCAGGCGGCGATGATGATGACGAGCCAGACGAGGATGTAGATGATCCAGCCGGTGCTGCCCATGGTCGCTCCCTCCTAGAAATGCGAAGACTTCCAGAGCTTGACGCACCTCCCGGACGGTCAGTACGGCACCTCCCGGCAGCACGGGGCCCTTGCCGACCGGCGCGTTCCAGGGTTGAAGCGCAGCGCCAAAGGCGCTAGCGTCGCCCTGTCGCAGCGGGGGGAGTGCCGCGGAAGGAGCGGTCGGTGAGCGCGAGAGCGGTCGAGCATTTCGACATCGTTGTTGTGGGCTCGGGGTTCGGGGGGTCGGTGACCGCCTACCGGCTTGCCGAGGCGGGCCGGCGAGTGTGCGTGCTCGAGCGGGGGAAGCCCTATCCCCCCGGCTCGTTTCCACGCAGCCCGAAGGGGATGTCGCGGAACTTCTGGGACCCGAGCGAGGGCCTGCTCGGCATGTTCGACATCTGGTCGTTCAGCGGCATCGACGCGGTCATCTCGAGCGGGCTCGGCGGCGGCTCGCTGATCTACGCGAACGTGATGATCCGCAAGGACGAGCACTGGTTCGTCCACGACGACGGCGAGTACTGGCCCGTCGTGCGGGCCGATCTCGAGCCGCACTACGACCGCTGCGAGTCGATGCTCGGCGTCCAGAGGTACCCACTCGAGGTCGAGCCGTACGCATCGACGCCGAAGACGCTCGCATTCAAGGCGGCCGCCGAACGCCTCGGCTACGACTGGTTCCTGCCCAACCTGGCGGTCACGTTCGCGAACGAGGGACAGGCGCCCGTCCCGGGCGAGCCGATCCACGAGGCCGAGCCCAACCTTCACGGGCGGACACGGACCACCTGCCGGCTCGTCGGCGAATGCGACGTCGGCTGCAACTCCGGGTCGAAGAACTCTCTCGACTACACCTATCTCAGCGCGGCCGCGCGGCACGGTGCGGAGCTGCGCACGCTCTGCGAAGTGCGCGCGTTCCGCCCGCGCACGGGCGGCGGGTTCGAGATCGACTACGTCCGGCACGATCCCGAGGCGGCCGGCTCGGGCGGGACGGTGACGGTCACCGCGGACCGGCTGGTTCTCTCGGCCGGCACGCTCGGGACGACGTTCCTGCTGCTGAAGAATCGCGACGCCTTCCCCTCGCTGTCGCCGGCGCTCGGCACCCATTTCTCAGGGAACGGCGACCTGCTGACCTTCGCGCTCCACTGCGCGGAGGAGCGGGACGGGCGCCGTGTGCCGGCGGCGGTCGAGTCGGACTTCGGGCCGGTGATCACGAGTGCCGTCCGGTTCGGCGACGCGGCCGACGGCAACGGCGAGGTCGGGCGCGGCTTCTACATCGAGGACGCCGGCTACCCCGGCTTCGTCAGCTGGATGCTCCAGGCGGCCGACGAGCCGCGGGCGCTCTGGGCGTTCCGCAAGGTCGCACTCGTGCTGGTCCGAAAATGGCTGCAACGCAAGCCGGAGACCGACGTGAGCGGAGCGCTGTCGGCGTTCTTCGGCGACTCGTCGCTCGAGGCGGGGCTGCTGCCGCTGCTCGGGATGGGTCGCGACATCCCGGACGGCCGCATGAGCCTGAAGGACGGGCTGCTCGAGGTCGAGTGGTCGAAGGGCGGCGCCTCGGCCCCCTACTTCGACCGGCTTCGCGACCGCATGCGGGACATCGCGCGCGAACTCGGCGGCGAGTTCCACGACAACCCCTTGTGGTGGCTCAGCAAGGTGATCACGGTGCACTCGCTCGGCGGCTGCCCGATGGGACGGGATGCCGGCGAGGGGGTGGTCGACTCCTGGGGTCGGGCCTTCGGCGTGCCTGGGCTCCACATCGCCGACGGGTCGGTGATGCCCGGCCCCGTCGGCGCGAACCCGAGCCTGACCATCGCGGCGCTCGCCGACCGGTTCGCAGACGGGATCATCGAAGGAGCAGCTTTCTGACCAGCGAGCGGATCGTGCCGTTCCGGGCGCGCGACGGGTTCGAGGGGAACCTGATCAACGTCCGCGGCGGCGATGCGCCCGAGCGAGGCCCCGTCCTGCTCGTGCACGGCGCGGGCGTTCGCGCGAACATCTTCCGCGCGCCGAGCGGCGAGAACATCGTCGACTCGCTGCTCGCCGGTGGCTATGACGTCTGGCTCGAGAACTGGCGCGCGAGCATCGACTTCGCGCCGAACGAGTGGACGCTCGACCAGGCTGCCGCCTTCGACCACCCGGCGGCGGTCGAGACGGTCGTCAGGGAGACCGGCTCGGCCGAGGTGAAGGCGATCATCCACTGCCAGGGCTCGACGAGCTTCATGATGTCGGCCGTCGCGGGCCTCGTCCCGCAGGTGTCGACGATCGTCGCGAACGCGGTCACGCTCCATCCGGTCATCCCCCGCTGGTCCCGGCTCAAGATCGGCTACGCGATCCCGGCCGTCTCGCACCTCCTCGACTACCTCGACCCCCAGTGGGGCCTGCACGCGCCGGGCGTGACGCCGAAGATCCTGAACGGGATCGTGCAGCTCACCCATCACGAATGCTCGAACCCCGTCTGCAAGGAGGTCAGCTTCACCTACGGCAGCGGGTTCCCGGCGCTCTGGCGCCACGAGAACCTCAACCCCGAGACGCACGACTGGCTGCGGGCGGAGTTCGCGCACGTGCCGATCACGTTCTTCGAGCAAATGCGGGCCTGCGTCGCCGCCGGGCACCTGATCTCGGTCGGTGACCACCACGACCTGCCCCGCGACTTCACCGCGCAGCCTCCACAGACGGAGGCGCGTTTCGCGCTCTTCGCGGGCAGCGAGAACCGGTGCTTCCTTCCCGAGAGCCAGGAGCGGACGTTCAGGTGGCTCGACGGCCACCGGCCGGGCCGGCATGCGCTCCACGAGCTTCCGGGCTACAGCCACCTCGACGTCTTCATGGGCAAGAACGCCTCGCGCGACGTCTTTCCGTTGATGCTCGCGGAGCTCGAACGACAGCCTCAGGAAGCGTAGGAAGGGAGTGTGCGATGAGTGAGGGCATGACGTTCCGCGAGACCATGCAGGGCCCGGTCTCGCTTGCCGCGACCGATCCCGAGACGGGCGCCGCCGCCGGCGACGCCGCCACGCTCGCGATCCACTGTCAGATCACGATCGACGACGTCGACCGCTTCATCGCCGATCCCGAGCACACGGCCATGATCGCCGGCAGCATCGACTTCGCGCCGTTCGGCGGCTCGCTCCCGGTCCGGCAGGGCATCTTCAACCTGTTCTCACCCGGCGGGCCGGGCGAGCGGATCATGGAGTACCGGCTCGGGTTCGAGGCCGCCGGCAAGCCGTACCTGCTCGACGGCCGCAAGCACGCCCACGACGACCCGGGGTTCGATGTCTGGAAGGACACGACGACCCTCTACACGGTTCTCTACGAGGGCGAGGACGACAGCGGAACGATCGCGGGCGCAGGCGTGCTCGGCCTCGGTGTCGAGGAGCTGGCGAAGATGGTCGGGACGATGCGCTCGACCTCCGGTGGGATCGAGCCGCTGGCGAAGTTCGGCAAGCTGTTCCTCGGCTCGCTCTGGGAGACCTACGGCGCCTCCAAGCTCGGCGGCGGCTCGTGAGCGCGGGCGAGGCCCCGCCTACGTGAGCCAAGGCTCGTCGAGGACCGAGCAGCGTTTCGCGGGCTGGCACTGCACGGAGCCGGGAACCTTCACGAAGCTCGAGCCGAGCGGCCCGCGGCCGAAGCTCTCCTGGATGCGGCCCTCGGTGCTCTGGTCGGCGCGCAACGACCCGCTTGCCCGGCACCTGGGCGACCCGACCGACGAGGAGCGCAAGCGCTGGGTGGCCGGCCAGCAGGCGAAGGGCGTGAGCCGGGAGTTCGAGATCGACCGCACCGACCTCGGCGAGAGCTTCTCGTGCCTGATCATGGGCGACACCGGCGAGGGCACACACCCCCAGTACGCGGTCGTGCCGGGGCTGCTCGAGGCCGGCGCCGACACGAGCTTCCTCGTCGTGATCAGCGACGTGATCTATCCGATCGGCAACGTGAACGAGTACGTCGACAAGTTCTTCCGGCCCTACCGCGACTACCCGGCCCCGATCTACGCCATTCCGGGGAACCACGACTGGTACGACGGGCTCGGCGGCTTCATGCGTCACTTCTGCGCGGCGGCTCCGCTGGACGGGGCGAGACCGCCGGGCCGGGGGCTCAAGGCGCGGTTGCGCGACGCCGCCTGGCGCCGGCCCAGCAGGCTCGAGCGGGGGACGATGGCCGAGAGCGCCGCGCTCCGCGGAGCCACCGCACAGCAGGCGGTGCTGCCCGCGCCCTACTGGACGATCGAGACGCAGCCCGTCCGCTTCGTCGGAATCGACACGGGGATCATCGGCAATCTCGACGACGACCAGGGCGACTGGCTGCGCCGCGTCTCCGCGGGGTCGAAGCCGAAGATCCTGCTGACCGGCAAGCCGCTCTACGTCGAGAACGAGCACCACCCCGGTCAGATCGCCGGCCGCGACTTCACCGTCGACGACGTCGTGCGCGATCCGGCCAACAACTACATCGCCGCGATCGGAGGCGACATCCACCACTACGAGCGCTACCCCGTGCGCGTCGGCGGCCGGACGATCGAGTACGTCGTCGCGGGCGGCGGCGGGGCCTTCATGCACGCGACCCACACGATTCCGAAGGTCTCGGTCGGCGGCGTCACCGAGGACGAGTTCCGCTGCTACCCGCTGCGCGGCGACTCGCTCGCGTTCTACAGCCGCATCTACAGCCGCAAGGTCGCGTTCCGCACGAGCCTGCTGCAGATCGCGCCGGAACAGGCCTCGGCGCTGCTGGCGCAGCGGCTCGGGATGACGCCCGTGCGCGGCGGCTCGGTGCGGCCGACCCTTGCCACCCGGGTGAAGGCGAGCTTCGTCGGCCTGCTGCCGAGCGGCAGGACCTTCCAGCACTACCTGTCGGAGTTCGTCGACTGGGTCGAACCGCCGTTCTTCAAGAGCTTTCTCCGCCTCGATGTCAGCCCGACCGAGGTGAGCATCCGCTGCTTCGCGGCCACCGGATGCGGTGCGCAGGAGCGCGACCCACCGGTCGAGGATTCGTTCACCCTCTCCCTCGTGGCGACCGGATGAGCCCATGTTCGGCCTGACGCCGCGCCGGCTTCGCCGCGAGAGCAATCACGACGCGCTCGTGGACGGAATCCCGTTCACGTTGCCGGTCCGCTCCCAGCGCATGCAGGCGCTGATGGCGGCGTTCCCGGTCGATCCCGCCGCGGCCGCCGTCCTGATGCCGTCGAGCGACGTGCGCACCGCGCGGCTCTGGCGCCGCGGGCTGCTCGTGATCACGGTCGTCAACTACGAGGAGACCGTGATCGGGAGGTACATCGAGTACAGCATCGCGCTCGCGTGCGTGCACCGGGACCGCGATCCGCCGCCGCTCCTGCCGCTCCTGCTGCGGAACCTGTTCGGGTTCGGTCAGTACGTCTACGACCTGCCCGTGAGCACGGAGATCTCCGTCAAGGGCGGGAAGGGGATCTGGGGCATGCCCAAGCATCAGGCGAACCTCGACTTCAAGGTCGACGACAACTCCGTCTCGAGCCAGTACGACCTCGAGGGGCAGCTCGCGGCCTATGTCGAGCTCGCCCGCCCGCGAACGCTCCGCGTCCCCGTCTCGGTCGGCGCGGCGAACTACTGCCAGTTCCGGGGCATGCTGATGAAGTCGACCATCTACTTCAAGGGCACGGCCTACGTCGCGGTCGGCAAGGCGGCCCGCGGCAGGTTCGAGCTCGGCACCCACCCGCGTGTCCAGCCGCTCGAGGCGCTGGGCATCCCCCCGAAGCCCCTGTTCACGGTCTATCTCCCCGACGCCCACGGAGTGCTCGACGATCACTCGGAGTCGTGGTTCCTCGGGTTCGAGAGCCCGCCGGACCACGCTCCGGAGGGGATGGAGAGCGTCGTGGATCTGGGGCTCGGGCAAGAGTGGCTTCCACCCCCGACGGCGCCGCACTGAGCCGGGAAGGCGCAGGCCCGGTAGCCGGCTGACCTCGCCGGCGGGTGCGGCCGGCTTTGTTCCGAGCAGCCGCCGGCCGGGACGACTCGTTTGCGCGCCCACGGACGTCTCCCAGGATAGGGTCGGGCTGCCGATGGCGCGGGTCTCTGCGATCACCTTCGACTTCAACGGGACGCTGTCGAACGACGAGCCGATTCTCTGCGCGATCGTCCGGCAGCTCTTCCGGGAGCGGGGCCGGCCGCTCTCCGAGCAGGAGTACTACGACGAGCTGGCCGGCCTCTCGGACGAGGCGATCGTGACCACGTGGCTCGGCCAGGACTACCCAGACGTCGCGGGCGCGGTCGCCGAGCGCGTCCAGCGCTACCGCGAGCTCGTGAGCGACGGCTCGACGATCGACGACGCGGCCCGCGAGGCGGTCCGTTACGCGGCGGCCAGAGTGCCGACGGCGATCGTGTCGGGGGCGGCACTCGCCGAGATCGTCCCTGTGATCCGGGCCGCCGGGCTCGAGTCGCTGTTTGCTGCGATCGTCTCGGCCGACGAGGTGACGCTCGGAAAGCCGCATCCCGAGAGCTATCTGAGAGCGCTCGAGCTGCTCGGAGCCCCGGCCGCAGAGGCGGTGGCGTTCGAGGACACGGAGTCCGGGATCGCCTCGGCGACCGGAGCAGGCATGCGCTGCATCGCGGTGCGCGGAACGCTCGTTCCGGCTCGCCTCGGGAAGGCGGACGAGCTGATCGAGGCGATCGACGTCGACGTCGTCCGCCGTCTCCTCGACCGGTGACGCGGCCGCTCGTGATCGCCCACCGCGGCGCCTCGGCCGAGCTGCCGGAGAACACGCTGCCGGCGTTCGAGCGCGCGATCGAGATCGGCGCCGACTTCGTCGAGTTCGACCTGCACGCTCGGGCCGACGGCGAGCTGGTCGTCACGCACGATCCACCCCGCGGGCCGGCGGCTCTCCCGAGCCTCGCGGAGGTGCTCGATCTGTGCCGGGGCCGGATCGGTGTGATGGTCGAGTTGAAGACGCCCTACCGCTACCGGCGGCACCGTCTGATCGAGCGCACGCTTGCGCTGCTCGACGAGGACGCGGTCGTCGTCAGCTTCGAGGCCGGTGCGACGGGTCGGGTGCGGGCGCTGCGGCCCGAGCTGCGGACGGTGCAGCACGTGGCGTTCACGTCGATCCGAGCGGCGGCGGCTCGAGGCTGCTGGGCGGTCGGATTCGACGACCGGCGCGCCTCCCGGCGCGCACTCCGCGCCGCTCAGAGCCGCGGCCTCGCGACGACGGTCTACACCGTCGACGAGCCGGTACGGATGCTCGAGCTCGCCGAGCTCGGCGTGACCGGCATCTTCACGGACGATCCGCGTCGAGCTCTGCGGTGCCTGGAGCCTCCGCCGGCAGGTTGATCAGGCGCGCCCCCTCATTCGGGATGTGAGCGACCACACGGCTGCCGACCGGGAGCGCCTGCGCGCGGGCTGTCGGCATGTCGGCGATCAGCTCGCCGGCCGGCCCGATCACCTTGAGCCGCGTAACCGGGCCGAGGAAGGTGTGCGTGATCACCTCGCCGGCGACGACGTTCTCGGCGCGCACATCGCCGTTGGTCGAGGCCGTCAGCTCGAGCGCCTCGGGCCTGATCAGGACGAGCACGCGGTCGCCCTTCGCGTGCCCGCGCGCCTCGTCGACCCGGAGCATGACCCCGCTGTGATCGATCTCGCCGCTCGAGCCGTCGACGATCGTCGCTTCGAGCCGGTTCATGGTGCCGATGAACTCGGCGACGAACGCTGTTGCCGGGGCGGTGTACATCTCGCTCGGCGTGCCGATCTGCTCGATCCGGCCGCCCGACAGGACCGCGACCCGATCGGAGACCGACAGCGCCTCCTCCTGGTCGTGCGTGACGTAGAGCGTCGTGATCCCGAGCTCGAGCTGGATCCGGCGGATCTCCTCACGCAGCTGAACGCGCACCTTCGCGTCGAGCGCCGACAGCGGCTCGTCGAGGAGGAGCATCCGGGGCTTGATCGCGAGCGCGCGTGCGAGCGCGACGCGTTGCTGCATGCCGCCGGAGAGCTGATGGGGATAGCGGCCGCCCGCGTGCCCGAGGCCGACCAGCTCGAGGAGCTCGCCGACCCGGTCGCCGCGGTCGCTCTTCCCCTGTCGACGGACACGCAGCCCGAACTCGACGTTCTGGCGCGCGGTCATGTTCGGGAACAGGCTGTAGGACTGGAAGACCATGCCGATGTCGCGGCGGTTCGGCGGCGTCCGCGTCAGGTCGGTGCCGTCGACGACGATCGTGCCGGAGGTCGGGTGGTCGAAGCCGGCGACGAGCCGCAGCGCCGTCGTCTTGCCGCAGCCGGACGGTCCGAGCAGCGACACGAACTCGCCCTGCTCGAGGCCGAGGTCGATCCCGTCGAGCGCGACCACGGTCCCGAAGACCCGGCGCAGGGCGCTGAGCTCGAGGAAGGCCATCAGCGCGGTCCCCCGAGCGCAAACCGCCCCGGGCGGCCGCGTCCGATCAGCAGGAGCGAGAGCATCGCAGCCCAGGTGATGCCGAAGCTGAGCAGCGAGACGGCGGCCGCCGGATAGGCCTGGGTCTCCTCGATGTACTCGATGTAGGTCGGGAACGTGCTGAAGGCGGCGAGGCTTGCGATCGTGAACTCGCCCATCACGATCGCGAGCGCGAGGAAGCAGCCGCTGAGCGCCGCGACCCTGATGTTCGGCAGGATCACCGTTCCCATCGTCCTCACCCAGCCCGCGCCGAGGCTGCGCGACGCCTCCGTGAGCGTGTGCACGTCGATCGCGCGGAAGCCGGCGTCGAGGGCGAAGAACATGTACGGGAAGGCCAGGATCACGTATGCGCCCACCAGGAAGCCGTACGGCTCGTCGTAGAACCAGCTCGGCGCCCCGCGATACAGATCGAGCAGACCGACCACCAGCACGATCGGCGGGACGACGAACGGCAGCAGCGCGAGGAACGCCATCACCGGCCGCAACCGCGGCAGCCGCAGGTGAACGAGGTAGATCGTCGGCACGAAGATGACCAGGCTGATCGCGATCGTCTCCAGCGCGAGGATGAACGATGTCTTGAGCGTCGACCAGAACTGGGCGTCGTGGAAGATGAACCCCCACGCGGCCAGGCTGCAGCATTTCCCGGTCTGGTTCGAGTCGAGGCTGAAGAGCAGCGTCGCGATCAGCGGGATCAGGAAGTACGCCGCGGCGAGCAGCAGGACGACGATCGCGAACGGCGAGACGCCCCGGCCGTGCCTCACCGCGTCCACCTGGCGGAGCGGCGCTGGAGCGGGATGTAGATCAGCATCATCCCGGCGAGCACGACGAACATCCCGAACGCGAGCGCCTGGGCGAGGTGCGGGTTCGAGAGGACATTGCCGGTGTAGTACTGGCCGATCACGATCGGCACGAGGCCCGTGGAGCCCGAGGTCAGTGCATACGCGGTCGCATAGGCGGCAAAGGCATTGCCGAAGAGCAGGATCACCGCGCCGAGCAGGGAGGGCATCAGGATCGGCAGGCCTACGTAGCGCCAGTACTGGAAGTGATTCGCGCCCAGGTTCGCCGCGGCCTCGCGCCATTCCCGCCGCAACCCGTCGATCGCGGGCGCGATCACGAGGATCATCAGCGGGATCTGGAAGTAGAGGTAGACGATCTCGATCCCGGTCGTCGAGTAGAGCGTGAACCCGTTGCGGTAGATGTTGATGCCGAGCTGGTCGCGCAGGAAGTTGGTGACGATCCCGAGGGTTCCGATCGTCGCGATGAACGCGAATGCGAGCGGGATGCCGCCGAAGTTCGCGGCGACGCCGGAGAAGGTCGCGAAGCCCGAGCGCACCGACCGCGGAGTCCGTTCCATGGTCGCCGCATAGGCGACCAGGAAGCCGAGGCTCGCGCCGAGCAGGGCGGTGAGGAGGCTGACCTCGACGCTCGTCTCGTAGTACCCGATGTACGGGTCGTGGAAGAGCTGGCTGATGTTGGAGAGCGTCCAGCCGCCGTCGGTGCTCTTGAACGCACCGACCATGACGGTGCCGGCGGGAATCAGCAGGAAGGCGAGCGCGTAGGCGAAGAACGGGATCGTCCCGAGCCACGCCAGGCGCAGGCGCCTCCGGCCGGATACGAGATCCGGCCGGAGGACGTCCGATGCGGCGCTTGCGGCCAGGACCCCTGAGAGCCTAGGAGCCGACCTGTGCCGGCCACTGCTTGGCGATCACGTCCTTCGCCTTCGTCTGCTGCGCGTCGCTCGCGAACTGCACCTTCGAGTACAGGCTCGCGGACGGAAGTGCGGCCAGCATCGAGGCCGGGATCACCTTCCGCTTGGAGAGGTCGGCGAACCGGATCGGGTGCGAGAAGCCCTTGAGCCACAGCAGCTGACCCTGGTCCGAGTACAGGAACTCCTCCCAGAGGCGTGCAGCCCACGGGTTCGGAGCCTGGGCGTTGATCGCCTGGGCGTAGTAGGAGCCGTAGACGCCGTCGGACGGGACGATCACCTTCCAGCTCGCGGCCGGGAACTCCTTGACGTAGCCGAGGTTCAGGTAGTCCCAGTCGATCGAGATCGGGGTCTGCCCCGAGGCGACGGTCTGAGGGGTCGACTCCACCGTGATGAAGTTGCCCGAGCTCTTCAGCTTGCCGAAGAAATCGACGCCCGGGGTGACGTTGCTCAGCGAGCCGCCGTTCGCGAGCGCCGCAGCGAACACGCCGGAGACGGCCGAGTTCGACGTCAGCGGGCTGCCGTTCAGTGCGACCTGGCCCTTGTAGGCCGAGTTCAGCAGGTCCTTGAACGACGTCGGCGCCGGGTTGACGATCTTCGAGTTGTAGCCGATCGAGATCGCGCCCCAGTAGTCGCCCATCCACCGGCCCTTCGGGTCACGCAGGCTGGCGGGAATGCTCGCCCACTCCGAGACCTTGTACGAGGCGTAGAGCCCCTGCGCCGCGCCCTGGATGGCGAACGAGGGGCCGACGTCGACGGCGTCCGGGGCACGCGAGCTCCCCTTCAGCGACGTGATCGCCTGGTTCTCCTCGGCGGAGGTTCCGTCGGGGTTCGCGTTGGTCATGCTCAGCCCGTACTTCTTCTTGAATGTGCTCAGGATCTCGCCGTAGTTCGCCCAGTCCGGTGGCAGGGCGATCGTGTTGAGATGCCCTTCCTTCTTCGCTTCGCTGACGAGCTCGCTCATCGAAAGGCCCGCTCCGGTCGCCGGCAGGGTCGAGCCGCCGAGCCGCGCGCGCGCCGCGAGCGCCGACGCCGGAGCGCCGAGCACCGTCAATCCGAACGCCGCCGCAGCACTGCGGCGCAGCATCTTCGATCTACTCATCCCTTGCTCGGAAAGCCTCGCCCAAAACTCAAGTTCTTGGGCTTCGAAATCCTCCATGTCTCCTCCTACTCGACTGAACGGCCTGTGCGAGCTTAGGGCGGATCGCGACACGTTGCAATAGGCCCAGATTTGCTCCCAGGATCGGTACTCATCTGAGACGACTCGTTTACATCTCCGTTAGGCTCTCCGCGCGTGAGCGAGACGCTCAACCCCTTCCTGTCGGACGGGACGTGGCTTCGCTGCGGTCTCCATGCGCACACGACGAACTCCGACGGCGAGCTGGCGCCGGACAAGCTCGCCGGTCACTACGAGTGGGCCGGCTACGACGTGCTGGCGATCACCGACCACTGGGTGCGCACCGACGAGCCCTCGACCGACGGGCTGCTCGTCATCCCGAGCTCGGAGCTGAACGCCCAGGCCGGCGGGGCCGCCGACGACGCGCATGTCCTCGCCCTCGGGATCACGACCGATCCGGTCATCCCGGCGGACGAGTTCGCGAGCCTCGAGGAGACGGTCGCCTGGATCCTCGAGCACGGTGGCGTCCCCTACATCGCCCACACGCGCTGGAGCGGCATACGAACCGAGCAGTTCGAGGCGTGCGCGGGCCTCGTCGGGCTCGAGATCTGGAACGCGGGCTGCCAGCTCGAGCTGGGACGCGGCGACGCGACGTCGCAGTGGGACGAGGCGCTCGAGCGGGGCCGGCTCCTGTTCGGGCTCGCCGCCGACGACTCCCACCACCCCGGGTTCGACAGCGCGTTCTCGTGGGTCTGGGCCCGGGCCGAGGAGCGCTCGCGCGAGGCAGTGCTCGGCGCCCTCAGGACCGGCGCGTTCTACAGCTCGACCGGAGCCGAGATCCGCAGCGTCGAGGTCGACGAGCGCACCGTCGTCGTGCACTGCAGCCCCGCAGCGAGCGTGACGCTCTTCGCCGGGCGGCGGCGCGGGGCGCGGGTCAACGCCGGGCGGCTCGGGTACCCGCACCAGGGCCGCGCGCTGGAGCGGACGGACGACGGCCTGCTCACGGCGGTCGAGCTCCGCCGGCCGCGGGGGGCGCCGTACGGCCGGGTCGAGGTTGCCGGCGCCGCCGGCGCTCGCGCCTGGACGAACCCGCTATGGATCTGACGGGCCGCGCCGACTCGCTGACGGCCCTCGGCGAGCGCGAGTTCGACCTGCTCGTGATCGGAGGCGGGGTGATCGGGGCAGGTATCGCGTCGGTAGCGGCGCGGCACGGGCTGGCGGTCGCGCTCGTCGACAGGGGCGACTTCGGTGGTGCGACCTCGAGCTCGTCGTCGAAGTTGATCCACGGCGGTCTGCGCTACCTGCGCCTCGGCGACGTCCGCCTCGTGCGTGAGGCGCACGAGGAACGGCGCCATCTGATGAACGTCGTCGCGCCGCATCTCGTCCATCAGATCCCGTTTCTGCTCCCGCTCTACGAGCGCGGCCCGTACCGGCCCTATGCCGTCCAGACCGGGATAGCGGTCTACTCGACGCTGGCGCGTGCAAAGCTGAACGGCCTCGTCGACCCGGCCCGCGCGCGGCGCATGAACCCCGACCTGCGCCACGAGGGCCTCCGGAAGTGCGGGCTCTACGTCGACTGCTGGACGAACGACAGCCGCCTGACGCTCGCGAACGTCCGGGCGGCCGCCGATTCGGGGGGCACGGTTGCCAACTACGCCGAGGTCGCGGCGCTGCGGCTCGAGCGGGGGCGGGTCGCGGGCGCCGAGGTCAGCGCCGACGGCGCGACGATCTCCGTGCGGGCCCGGGCGGTCGTGAACGCCTCGGGGCCGTGGCTCGACAGCGTGCGGCGGCTCGAGGACGCCACGGCAGGGCGGTCGATCAGGCTCAGCAAGGGGGTGCACGTGCTGCTCGAGCCCCGGAGCAGCTGGACTGCAGCGCTGACGATCCCTCACGACAAGGTGCGCGTGAGCTTCGCGGTTCCCTGGCAGGGGATGCTCCTGCTCGGGACGACCGACGCGCTCTACGAGGGCGACCCGGCGGGAGTCGCCGTCGAGGAGGCAGACATCGATCAGGTGCTTGCAGAGGCCGCGGTCGCCCTCGATCCCTCGCTCGTCCAGCGCGACCGGATCCGGGCGACCTACGCCGGCGTGCGCGTCCTTCCCGGCGGCGAGGGGGGCACCACGAGCGCGCGCCGCGAGACCGTCTACCTGCGCGGCAGCGGCGGCATGCTCAGCGTGGCAGGCGGCAAGCTGACCACCTACCGGCGCATCGCGCTCGACGTCCTCCAGGAGCTCCGCTCCGATCTCGGGCTGCACGAGATCGACCGCCGTCCGTGGCCGCTGCCGGGCGCCGCGGGCCTCGACCGGATCCGCCTGCCCGTCGAGGTCACTCCCGCGACCCGCTCCCACCTCAGCCAGCTCTACGGCTCGCTCTCGTCCGAGGTGCTCGCCCCGGCGCTCGAGGATCCGAGCCTGCTCGAGCCGCTCTCGCCCGACGCCCCGGACATCGCCGCATCGGCCGTCTACGCGGCCGCCTGCGAGTGGGCCCGTAACGCCGAGGACGTGGTGCGGCGCCGGACGACGCTCGCACTTCGCGGCTGTGCGACTCCCGAGGTGATGCGCAAGGTCGAGGAGCTGATCGGAGCCCAGAGGCAGCCGGCGCTCGCCCGTCGCGGCTGACCTGCCGCGCTCACCGCAGGCCGCGCCGCTCGGGCCCCGGGGTGCGGCGAGCGGGGTGCGGCGACCGAGGTGATATATGAGCACGTCGCCGAGCGAGAGGATGGGTGCGTGTCCGACCATGCCGTAGCCCCTGCAGCGTTGCCGTCGACTGCGCGAGCGGTCGTGATCGGTGCGGGCATCGTCGGTTGCAGCGTCGCCTACCACCTGACCCGGCTCGGCTGGAACCGGGTGGTACTTCTCGACAAAGGCCCGCTTCCCGACCCGGGCGGCTCGACCGGCCACGCCTCGAACTTCATCTTCCCGGTCGACCACGCGCGCGAGGTGACGCAGCTGACGCTCGAGAGCATCCGCCAGTACGAGGAGCTCGGCGTCTTCAGCGCGTGCGGCGGCATCGAGGTTGCCCGGAGCGAGGAGCGGCTCGAGGAGCTCCGGCGCCGGCTCGCCTCGGCGGTCTCGTGGGGAGTCGAGCCGGCCTCGCTCGTGACACCGGCTGAGGTGAAGGAGCTCGTCCCCTACGTCGAGGAGTCGGTGATCGCCGGCGGCTTCTACACGCCCTCGGCCGGCGTCGTCGACTCGCTGAGGGCCGCAACGATGATGCGTGAGCGCGGAGCGGCCGAAGGCGCGCTCGAGGTCTTCGAGAACACCGAGATCCTCGGCCTCGAGGTCGAGCACGGGCGGATCCGGCGGGCTCGCACGACCCGCGGCGACATCGAGACCGGGACGGTGGTGATCGCCTGCGGCGTCTGGAGCCCGCGGGTCGCCCGGCTCGCCGGTGCGTCGATTCCGCTCACCCCGGCGGTGCACCAGCTGATCGAGGTCGGCCCGGTGCCGCGGTTCGCCGGTGCCGGTACCTCGACGGGCAGCGAGTTTCCGATCGTTCGCGACATGGACGCAGGCATGTACGAGCGGCAGCATGGAACGGGCCTCCAGATCGGCTCGTACGCCCACCGGCCGATCCTCTGGGAGCCCGACGAGATTCCCGCCGGCGAGGACTCGCTGCTCTCCCCGACCGAGCTGCCGTTCACGCAGGAGGACTTCGTGCCGCAGCTCGAGCACGCGCGCGAGCTCGTCCCGGAGATCCTCGGCGACGATTCGGTCGGCATCAGGTACGCGATCAACGGCCTGCTCTCGCTCACCCCGGACGGCCTGCCGATCATCGGCGAGACGCCCGAGGTCCACGGCCTCTGGTCGGCGGCGGCGGTCTGGATCAAGGAGGGGCCGGGTGTCGGCAAGTCGGTGGCCGAGTGGCTGACGCACGGCGAGCCGGAGATCGACCTTCAGTCCTCGGACATCGCCCGCTTCTACGAGCACCAGAAGACCCGTGCGCACGTCCGGGCGCGCACGGCCGAGGGCTTCAACAAGACCTACGGGATCGTCCATCCGTCCGAGCAGTGGGAGTCGAACCGGGATGTGCGGCTCTCGCCGTTCTGGGCTCGCGAACGCGAGCTCGGCGCGGTCTTCTTCGAGACGGCCGGCTGGGAGCGCCCGCACTGGTACGAGTCGAACAGGCCGCTCCTCGAGGAGTTCGGAGACGAGGTGGTGGAGCGCGAGGAGGAGTGGGAGTCGCGCTGGTGGTCGCCGATCATCAGTGCCGAGCACCTCGCGATGCGCGCGCGGGCGGCGCTCTTCGACCTGACCGCATTCTGCGTCTTCGACGTGCTCGGGCCCGGGGCGGCGGCCGGGCTCCAGAGGATCGCGATGCGTCAGGTGGACGTCGCCGCCGGCCGGGTCGTCTACACGCCGGTGCTCAACCAGAACGGCGGCTTTCGCTCCGATCTGACGATCATGCGGCTCGGCGACGAGCACTTCCGCGTCGTCACCGGCGGGCTGCACGGCATGGCCGACCTGAAGTGGTTCGCCGATCAGCTGCCCGCGGACGGGAGCGCGCAGATCGTCGACCTCACGTCGTCGTGGTGCACGGTCGGCCTCTGGGGGCCCCGGGCGCGCGACATCCTGGCCGGCACGACCGGCGACGACGTCTCCAACGAGGGCTTCCCGTTCGCCACCTGCCGGACGATCGAGGTCGGTCCGCTGCGGGCGCTCGCTTCGCGAATCTCCTACGTCGGCGACCTCGGCTGGGAGCTCTACGTCCCGAGTGAGCAGGGCGCGCGCCTCTGGGACGTGCTCCGGGAGGCAGGCGAGCCACACGGCCTCGTCCCGGCCGGGATCGGCGTCTACGGCACCACGGGCCGGCTCGAGAAGTGCTACCGGGCCTTCGGCTTCGAGCTCGACGGCGAGTACGACGTCGTCGAGGCGGGCATGGCGTGGGGGAGCGTGAAGGAGCAGGACTTCGTCGGCAAGGAGGCGCACCTCGCCCAGCGGGCGTCCGATCCCGCGGCGGTGCTCTGCACGCTGACGGTCGACGACCACACCTCGGCGGCGGGCGTCAAGCGCTACATGCTCGGTCACGAGCCGGTTCTCACGCGCGACGGCAAGCCCCTCGTCGACGCGAAGGGGCGCCGCTCGTGGGTGACGAGCGCCGGCGCCGGGCCGTCGATCGGCAAGCACATCCTGCTCGCATACCTGCCGCCCGAGCGCGCGAACGTCGGCGAGCAGCTCGCCGTCGAGTTCATGGCCGAGCGGTTTCCCGTCACGGTCGCGGTCGTCGGCTCGACGCCGATCTTCGACCCTGAGAACGTCCGGATCCGCTCGTGAAGCCCCTCGCCGGACCGCTCGGAGCAGGAGAACCGCTCGCCTGACTTGCGCTCGTGGAACGCAAGTTCCACAATATGGGCGTGACGACCGGCGGAACCCAGGCGATCGACCGGGCGGCCGCGCTGCTCGTGCGGGTCGTCGAGAGCCCGCAGCCGGTCCCGGTCGGGGAGCTCGCCGCCGCGGCCGGCCTGCCGAAGAGCACGACCTCGCGGCTGCTCGGCGCGCTCGAGCGCCAGGGCCTCGTCCAGCGCAGCGGCGACCGAGGGGGCCTGCGGCCGGGGCCCGTGCTGCTTCGCTTCGCCGGCCAGGACGGCAGCCAGAGCCTGATCGAGCTTGCCGCGCCCGCGCTCGAGCTGCTTGCGCGGGAGACCGGCGAGACGATCAACCTGGCCGTGCCCGGGGTGCTCGGCGCCGAGCATCTCGCCCAGCGCGACAGCGCGCACTTCGTCTCGGTGACGAACTGGGTCGGTCGGCGCGTGCCGCATCACGTGGCCGCGAACGGCAAGGTGTTCATGGCGTTCGGCGCGGCTCCCCTGCCGGACGAGATCGACCGGCTCGAGCGCTTCACCCCGAAGACGATCCGTGACCGCGCCGAGCTCGAGCGGCAGCTCGAGCCGGTGCGCCGGCTCGGCTACGCGACCGCCGTCGACGAGCTCGAGCTCGGGCTGGCGGCGATGGCGGCGCCGGTTCGCGGGGCGGCGGGCGAGATCGCCGCTGCTCTCTCGATCTCGGGCCCGACCAACCGCCTCACCCTCGACCGCATCGAGCGGCTCGCGCCGCTCCTGATCGACCAGGCCGACCGGCTCAGCCGGCAACTGGGTTACGACGACTATGAGCGAGGTGCCGCATGACCCACGAAGAGATCCTCCAGGGCCTCTACGACAACACGCTCGTCGGCAACGCACCCGAGGTGCGCGAGCTCGTCGAGCAGGGCCTCGAGGACTCACTCGGCCCCGAATCGATGCTCTACGACGCCCTGATCCCTTCGCTCGAGGAGGTCGGCGCGCGATTCGAGCGGGGCGACTTCTTCGTCCCGGAGATGCTGATCGCGGCGCGGGCGATGCAGGGCGCGCTCGACATTCTCCGTCCGCTCCTGGCCCTGACCGGCGCGAAGCCGATCGGCACCTACGTGATGGGAACGGTCAAGGGCGATGTCCACGACATCGGCAAGAACCTCGTCAACATCATGCTCGAGGGGGCCGGCTTCACGGTGTACGACCTCGGCGTCAACGTCGCGCCCGAGATCTTCGTCGCGAAGGTGCAGGAGCACCAGCCCGACATCGTCGGCTTCTCGGCCTTCCTGACGACGACGATGCCGATGTTCAAGGCGAACATCAACGCGCTCGAGAAGGCGGGCATCCGCGACGAGGTGATCGTGATGGTCGGCGGCGCGCCGGTCACCCAGCAGTACGCAGACATCGTCGGCGCCGACGGCTACGCATCCGACGCCTCGACGGCGGTGCGGCTCGCCAAGGACCTGATCGAGCGGCGGCGCTCGGCCGTGCCGGCGTAGCCGAGGGGGCGGGATGGAGACGATCGTCAGGTCGCCGTCACGGACGGTGCTCATCGGCCCCGAGCATCCGTTCTGCGTGATCGGGGAGCGGATCAACCCGACGGGTCGCAAGGCGTTCCAGGCCCAGCTCCAGCAGGACGACCTCGTGCAGGTCGAGAGCGACGTCGCGGAGCAGGTCGCAGGCGGAGCGGACATGCTCGACATCAACGTCGGCGATCCGCTAGCGGACGAGATCGGCCTGATGAGCAAGGCCGTCTCGCTCGTGCAGACGCTGACCGAGCTGCCGCTCTGCATCGACTCGTCGGTGATCGAGGCGCTCGAGTCGGGGCTCGCGGCCTACGAGGGCAAGGCGCTCGTCAACTCGGTCACCGGCGAGGACGAACGGCTCGGAGCGATCCTGCCGATCGTCGCGCGCCACGGCGCGGCCGTGATCGGCCTCGCGAACGACGACGAGATCCCGATGGAGCCGAGGCGCCGTCTCGAGGTGGCGAAGAAGATCGTCTCGGTCGCGGGCGATCACGGCATTCCGCCCGAGGACGTGATCATCGATCCGCTCGCGATGCCCGTCGGCGCCGAGCCTCGCGCGGTGACGCTGTTCCTCGAGACCCTGCACCTGCTCCAGGACGAGCTCGGCGTGAACACGACCTGCGGCGCGTCCAACACGTCGTTCGGCCTGCCCGGCCGCCACACCCTCGGCGCGGCGTTCCTCGCCGTCGCCCAGAGCCACGGCCTGACGAGCGCGATCATGGACGCGCGGCGCGACGAGACCGTCGAGGCGGTACGGGCGACCGACTTCCTGCTCGGCCGCGACGCCTGGGGCGCGCAGTGGATTGCCCGCCAGCGCGCGAAGCAGGCGGCCGGGCTCGTATGAGCCGCGGGCTCGACCGGGGCGGCGAATGAGCGTGCCGGAGCCCATCCGGGAGGTCGCCGACTCTCATCCGGAACGCGTACGGCTCACCTTCGAGCAGGCTGACGGCGCGACGAAGGAGGCGCGCGTCCCGGCGGGGACGACGCTCTTCGATGCGGCGAGCTGGAACGGCGTCGCGATCGACTCGACCTGCGGCGGCCACGGCACGTGCAAGAAATGCAAGGTGCGCGTCGTCTCCGGCACGGTGCCGCTCTCGCCCGTCGATCCACGTGCATTCGAGCCCGACGAGCTGCGCGCGGGGTGGCGGCTCGCCTGCCGGGCGCAGGCGCGAGAGGATGTGCAGGTCTCGGTCCCGCTGCTGCAAACGCGGCCGAAGGCGGCTCTCGTCGGCGTCGGCCGGCACGTGATCCTTCGGCCGGCCGTGCAGAAGCGCTATCTCGAGCTCAGCGAGCCGACGCTCGCAGATCAGGCCTCCGATCTCGAGCGGGTGCTCGCGGCGATGGACGACCTCGAGCTGCGCGTGCCGCTCGACCTGCTCCGCGAGCTCGGCGGGACGCTTCGCCGCAGCGACTGGAAGGTGACGGCCGTGCTCTGTGACGACCTGCTCATCGCCGTCGAGCCCGGCGATACCTCGACGCGGCGTTTCGCGCTCGCGTTCGACCTCGGCACGACGACCGTGGTCGCGAACCTGCTCGATCTCGAGACCGGGCAGCCGGCGGCGGTCTGCTCGATGCTGAACCGGCAGCAACCGTTCGGCGCCGACGTGATCACGCGGATCTCGGCGGTGATGATGGACCCCGCCGCCCTCGGAACGCTGCGCGGGCTGGCTCACGAGACGCTCGCCGAGCTGGCCGCGGAGGCCTGTGGCGAGGCGGCCGTCGACCTCGCCGAGGTGTACGAGATCGTGGTCGCGGGCAACGTGACGATGCTCCAGCTCGCGCTCGGGATCGATCCCGAGCCGCTGTCGATGGCGCCGTTCACGATCGCGTCACGCACGCTGCCGGAGGCGACCGCGGCCGAGTTCGGGGTCCACGTGCACCCACGGGCACCGGCGGTGACGTTCCCGGCGCTCGGCGCCTACGTCGGCCCGGACATCGTCGCCGGGATCCTGGCGACCGGGCTGACCCTCGACCGTCGGGTGCGCCTCTTCATCGACGTCGGCACGAACTCCGAGATCGTGCTCGGCTCCTCAGCCGAGACGCTGGCGACGGCGGCCCCCGCGGGGCCTGCCTTCGAGGCGGCGCAGATCCGCTGCGGGATGCGGGCCGACGACGGCGCGATCGAGGGGGTCAAGATCAAGGACGGTGAGGTCGAGCTGAGCGTGATCGGCGACGTCGAGCCGGTCGGCCTCTGCGGCTCGGGGCTCGTCGACGCTGTTTCCGAGCTTGTCCGGTCCGGGATCCTCGACCACTCGGGGCGATTCGTCGAAGACTCCTCGGAGCGGCTGCGCAAGATCGGCGAAGAGAAGGTCTTCTATCTCCACGACGACGTCTATCTCTCGCAGCGAGACGTGCGCGAGCTTCAGTTCGCGAAGGCCTCGATCGCGACCGGCTGGACGATCCTCTGCCGTGAGCTCGGCATTGCCCCCGAGGACGTCTCGCAGGTGCTGCTCGCCGGCTCGTTCGGAACCTATCTCTCGCCGGCCAGCGCGGTCCGCATCGGGCTCGTGCCGAAGCTGCCGCTGCTCCGGATCGTCTCGGCCGGGAATGTGGCCGGCGAGGGCGCCAAGATCGCGGCGCTGTCGGTCACCGAGCGCGCTGCAGGCCAGGCTGTGCTCGACGACGTGCGCTACGTCGAGCTCTCGGGCCGCACCGACTTCAACGACCTGTTCATCGACCAGCTCGCGTTTCCGCAATGACCCCTCATTACACGCGGGTCGTCTGGCTCGCGCAGAATCCCACCGCGGGGCTTCGGGTGCAGGCCGAGCGGGCAGCACTGCCCGACCTTACGCCCGAGGTGCGCGAGACGGGCGAGGGCGGGCTCGAAGCCGCCCGCGAAAGGCTCCTCGACGCTCAGGAGGCGACGTGCTGATCAACCGGATGCCGAGGTACGAGATCCTCTCCGAGGAGGCCGTCGCCACGCTCGACGGGGGATGGCGGCGAATCGTCTCCGAGCTCGGCGTCGAGTTCCTGAGCGACGAGGCGCTCGAGCTGTTCCGCCTGGCCGGCCAGGATGTCTCCGAGCAGCGCGTCAAGCTCGACCCCGACTTCCTGCTCGAGCAGGTCGCGAAGGCGCCACGGGAGTTCGACCTGCAGGCGCGCAACCCGGAGCGGAGCGTGCACATCGGCGGCGACCACATGGTCTTCTCGCCTGTCTACGGCTGCCCGTTCATCCGCGACGGGCTCGAGCGCCGCGACGCGACCCTCGCGGACTTCCAGAACCTCGCGCGGCTCGCCCAGGCGTTCCCGCAGCTCGACTCGGTCGGCGGCACGATCTGCGAGCCCAACGACGTGCCGCTCGACTCACGTCACCTCGACATGGTCTTCAACCTGCTGTCGCTGTCGGACAAGCCGTTCATGGGCTCGGTCACCTCGGGCCCGAACGCCGCCGACACGATCGCGATGGCGGAGATGGTCTTCGGGCGGCAGTCGATCGAGGAGACGCCGTGCGTGATCTCGCTGATCAACGTCAACTCGCCGCTCCGCTACGACGACCGGATGCTCGCCGCGCTGTTCGAGTACGTGCGGGCAAACCAGCCGGTGATCGTCACGCCGTTCCTGCTCATGGGGGCGATGTCGCCGGTCTCGGTTCCCGCCTCGCTTGCCCAGCAGATGGCGGAGGCGATCGCCGGGATCGCGCTCACCCAGCTGATCCGTCCCGGCTGCCCGGTCGTGTTCGGCTCCTTCCTCTCGAACACCGACATGCAGTCGGGGTCGCCGAGCTTCGGCACGCCCGAGTCGGCGATCGGGCTGCTCTGTACCGGGCAGATCGCACGTCACTTCGGGTTGCCGTGGCGCTCGGGCGGCGGGCTCACCTCGAGCCAGACGGTTGATGCCCAGGCCTCCTACGAGGCGATGATGACGATGCTGCCGACGATGCTCGCCGGCGCGAACTACGTGATGCACGCCGCCGGCTGGCTCGAGTCGGGCCTCGTCTCCTGCTTCGAGAAGTTCATCGTCGACATCGAGATCCTGAGAATGCTCGAGACGGAGTTCACGCCGCTCGAGGTGACCGAGGAGACACTCGCGTTCTCCGCCCACGAAGAGGTCGGCGCGGGCGGGCACTTCCTCGGCGCCGCCCATACGCTCGAGCGCTTCCGCGAGTGCTTCTACCGGCCGCTCCTCTCCTCGACGGCGAACTACGAGCGCTGGGTGCGCGACGGGGGCAAGGACGCGGCGGCCCGCGCTACCGAGATCTACAAGCGCACGCTCGCGGAGTACGTCGAGCCGGAGCTCGACCCCGAGCTGAAGGCGGAGCTGAAGGCCTACGTCGACCGGCGGCGCACCGAGCTCGGCGACTGAGCGCGCGATGCGGATGCTCGTCGACGGTGCCTGGGTCGATGCGGCCTCGGGCGAGACGTTCACCGCGTACTCGCCCGCGACCGGCGCTGCGATCGGCGAGCTCCCGCAGGGCGGCCGCGACGACGCCCGCCGCGCGATCGACGCCGCTGGTCGGGCGGCCGGCGGCTGGGCGGGCGCGACGGCGTTCGAGCGGGCGGCCGCGCTGCATCGCGTCGCCGATGTGATCGAGCTGCGTCGCGAGGGGCTCGCGCACATGCTCACGCTCGACCAGGGCAAGCCGCTCCACGCCGAGGCCTACGACGAGGTCGACGAGCTCGTGTCGTACTGGCGCACCGCCGCCGAGGACGGCAAGCGGCTCGAGGGCCGGCTGCCGAGCTCCGTCTCGCCGGGCAAGCGGGTGCTGCTCGTTCGCCGCCCGCGCGGCGTCGTCGGCGTGATCACGCCGTGGAACTGGCCCTACACGATGCCCGCGGAGCTGATCGCTCCCGCTCTCGCCTGTGGCAACTCCGTCGTCTGGACTCCCGCGCCGACCACGTCCGCCGCTGCGTTCGCATTGGCCGAGTGCGTTGCGGAGGCCGACCTGCCGGCGGGCGTGTTCAACCTGGTCACGGGCCCCGGCCCGGTTGTCGGAGACGAGCTCGCCCGGAGCCGCGGGACGCAGGCGGTCGGCTTCATCGGCTCGACCGCCACCGGCCACGAGGTTGCGGTGGCGGCAGCCGGCAAGGCCTGCGTGCTCGAGCTCGGCGGCAACGGCCCGCTTGTCGTGCTCGAGGATGCCGACCTCCAGGCGGCCGCCGAGGCCGCGGTGAGCGCCTGCTTCCTCTGCGCCGGCCAGAGCTGCACGGCGGGGGAGAGGCTGCTCGTGCACCGCGATGTGCGCAAGGAGTTCGTCGAGCGGCTCGCGCGCCTCGTCGCCGAACGGGTGCGCCTCGGCGATCCGTTTGCCGAGAGCACGACGCTCGGGCCGCTGAACAACGCGCGCGTGGCGCAGAAGATGGACGAGCACGTCGCCGACGCGGTCGACCGCGGCGCCTTCGTCGTCGCCGGGGGCGCGCGCGCCGCCGGCTTTCCGACCGACCTCTACTGGCAGGCGACGATCCTCGACGGCGTGCCGGCGGACTCGCTCGCCGCGCGTGAGGAGACGTTCGGCCCGATCGCCCCGGTGGTCGAGATCGAGTCGCTCGAGGAGGCGATCGAGCTGACGAACGCCTCGCCGTACGGCCTGCTGGCCTCGATCTTCACCCAGGACCTCGCTCGCGGCCTGCGCTTCGCCGACGCCACCCGTACAGGCTGGGTGAACGTCAACGAGTCCTCGAACTACTGGGAGAGCCAGCTGCCGTTCGGCGGCCGGGCGGGAAGCGCCAGCGGG
This sequence comes from uncultured Actinomycetota bacterium, assembly GCA_963743675.1. Lineage (GTDB taxonomy): Bacteria > Actinomycetota > Thermoleophilia > Gaiellales > Gaiellaceae > PALSA-600. Next base: position 217,771 of record CAVURE010000014.1, on the reverse strand, counting down.
CTCGGCCGCGTCGGCGGTGCAGCTTCGATGGAGACGTTCACCGAGCTTCAGACCATCGTCCTGACATGAGGCGCGCGGCCGGCCGCGCGCGCACGAGCAGCGGCGTTCGTCGCGGCGCGGGCGTGATCTACGACTTCGTGATCGTGGGTGGGGGGTCGGCCGGCTGCGTGCTCGCGAACCGGCTGAGCGCCGACGGGAGCACCCGCGTGCTCGTGCTCGAGGCCGGTCGCCCCGATCGCTTCTGGGATCTCTACGTTCAGATGCCGGCGGCGCTCGCGTTCCCGATCGGCAACTCACGCTATGACTGGAGGTACCGCTCCGAGCCGGAGGCGTTCCTCGGCGGCCGGCGCGTCTACCACGCGCGGGGAAAGCTGCTCGGCGGCTCGAGCAGCATCAACGGGATGATCTTCCAGCGCGGGAACGCGCTCGACTACGAGCGCTGGGCCGGCGACCCGGGGCTCGAGCGCTGGGGCTACGCGCACTGCCTGCCGTACTTCAAGCGGATGGAGACCTGCCCGACCGGCGCCGACGAGTACCGGGGCGGAAACGGCCCGATCCTGCTCGAGCGCGGCGCCGCGGCCGGGCCGCTCCACGCCGCGTTCTTCGCCGCCGTCGAGCAGGCGGGCTACCGGCTGACCGAGGATGTCAACGGTCGCCGGCAGGAAGGCTTTGCCCGCTTCGACCGGACGATCCAGCACGGGCGACGTGTCAACGCGACCCGCTCGTATCTCCGGCCGGCCCGCGGCCGGCCGAATCTCGAGGTGCGCTGCCGGGCCTTCGTGACGAGGGTCGTCATCGAGCACGGCCGCGCAACCGGAGTCGAGGTGGTCGAGCGCGGCCGCGCCCGCGTCGTGCGCGGGCGCGAGGTGATTCTTTGCGGCGGGGCGTTCAACTCGCCGCAGCTCCTCGAGCTCTCCGGTGTGGGGAATGCGGCCGAGCTCGAGGCGGTCGGTGTGCGTGCCGTGCACGATCTGCCGGGTGTCGGCGAGAACCTGCAGGACCACCTCGAGGTGTACGTCCAGCACAGCGCGACGCAGCCGGTGTCCATGCAGCCGGCGCTCAAGAAACGGAACCGGCCGCGGATCGGTCTCGAGTGGCTGGCCTTCCGATCCGGCCCGGCGGCGACGAACCACTTCGAGTCGGGCGGTTTCGTGCGCAGCAACGACCGCGTTTCCTACCCGAACCTGATGTTCCACTTCCTGCCGCTCGCGATCCGCTACGACGGCTCGTCGCCGTCGGGAGGCCACGGCTACCAGGTCCATGTCGGCCCGATGTACTCCGATGCTCGCGGCTCGGTCAAGATCGTCTCCTCCGATCCGCGCGTCCACCCGGCGCTCCGCTTCAACTACCTCTCCACCGACCAGGATCGGCGGGAATGGGTCGAGGCGATTCGCTGCGCCCGGTACATGCTCGCCCGGCCGGCATTCGAGCACCTGGACGGCGGCGAGACCTCGCCGGGGCCGGCGGTCGAGACGGACGAGGAGATCCTCGACTGGGTCGCCCGAGACGCCGAGACTGCGCTGCACCCCTCGTGCACGTGCCGCATGGGGGCCGACGAGCTCTCGGTCGTCGATCCGGACACGATGGCAGTGCACGGCGTCGACGGGCTCCGCGTCGTCGACGCCTCGGTCTTCCCCTACGTGACGAACGGCAACATCTACGCCCCTGTGATGATGGTCGCCGAGAAGGCAGCCGACCTCATCCTCGGCAACACGCCCCTCGCTGCGACACCGGTCGACTTCTACCGGCACGAGGCGGCAACAGCTCGCGCCCGGAATCAAGGCGAAGGTGGCGCTCTCGGCTGAGTCGTCCGCGCGAGTGAGTTGAAAGCGAGTGAGTTGAAAGCGACGGCGTTCCCTGCCCGATCGCGGTGCCCGGCGTGGACGAGGATCGCTCCCGGCAGTGATAACGTCCGCGTCGACCTTCGAGGAGGCCGGTACGAGTGCGGGTCAGGACTGTGAGGTCTGCGTGGAGAGCTCGGCGCCTTGGCCTGGGGGTCGCGCTGATGGCGCTGCTCTGCCTCGGCGTCCTCTCGGCGTCCTTCCTCGGCGTATCCCGCGGCGCGAACGCCTCCAGCACGGGCGACGCAACAGCCGCCACGAGGACACAGGTCACGCTCACCACCTCACAGACCACCACGGTGACGGTTCAAACCACGACTCCGACGACGCGCACCGTCGTCGTCACCCAGTCCAGCCAGACGACCACCAACTCGATGCCCGACTGGGGCTGGGTGGCGATCGGCCTGCTTGCGGTTGTGCTCATCGTCCTGCTGGTCGCCCTGATCATCAGACGTTGATCGTCGGACACCGCGGGAGCGCGACGGGCGAGGACGCGGAGCAGCCGGGACGGCGCTTGCCATCGCTGCCTGGCGCTGGAATACTCGGGCGCGGCGCGGGCGACGTCCTGGGAGGGTGCTCATGAGGGGCCGGCGTTTGGCGATTGCCGTTGGTGTCGGCATGCTCTGGCGCGACCGCGTGCGGCTCGTGAGCGATCAGCGCCGAGAGGATCGAGGCGGGACGGACGCGGGATGACCTTGCTTGCGTCGACCACCGTCGATCTGGCGCGGGCGCAGTTCGCGACGACATCGATCTATCACTTCCTGTTCGTGCCGCTGACCCTTGGCCTGGGACCGATCGTGGCGGTCTTCCAGACGATGTGGCTGCGGTCGAGGGACGAGCGGTGGCTGCGCCTGACGCATTTCTTCGGGACGCTGTTTCTGGTCAATTTCGCGATCGGTGTCGCGACCGGCCTCGTGCAGGAGTTCCAGTTCGGCATGAACTGGTCGGTGTACTCGAAGTTCGTCGGCAACGTGTTCGGGGCGCCGCTCGCGATCGAGGGGCTGGCGGCCTTCTTTCTCGAGTCGACGTTCCTCGGCCTGTGGATCTTCGGCTGGGACCGGCTCTCGCCCCGCTTGCATCTCGCGACGTTGTGGGTGGCGGTTGTCGGCACCTGGCTGTCGGCGTACTTCATCCTCGTCGCCAACTCGTTCATGCAGGACCCGGTCGGGTACAAGCTGGAGAACGGCCAGGCGGTGCTGACGAGCGTGTGGGCGCTGCTCTCGAGTCACTGGGCCTATTACGCGTTCATCCATACGATGCTCGCGGGTCTGACCTGTGGTGCGGCGGTGGTGTTCGGCGTCTGCTGCTGGCATTTCGCGCGCGGCCGCAACATCGAGGTGTTTCGGCCGGCGGCGAAGGTTGCGCTGATCGTGCTGGTGCCGGCATCGTGCGTGAACCTGTGGTTCGGGAGCCATTTCGGGATCCTGGTGACGAGTCTGCAGCCGATGAAGATCTCGGCCGCGGAGGCGCAGTGGAAGACGTGCACGTCGTGTCCGTTCTCGTTGTTCCAGATCGGCGGGTTCAGCCGGAGCGATCCGACGCCGAGCTTCTCGATCGAGGTGCCGGGGTTGCTGTCGTACCTGTCGACCGGGTCGTTCAGCGGCAAGGTGCAGGGGCTTGACGAGCTGAACAAGGAGTACGTCGCGATGTACGGGCCGGGAAGTTACGAGCCGCCGATCGAGGCGATCTACTGGAGCATGCGCGGGATGGCCTACGCCGGCTCCTTCGTCGCCCTCATCGCGATCATCGGCGCGATCCTGCTCTGGAAGCGCCGACTCGAGCGCTGGACCTGGTTCCTGTGGGTCGGGGTGGTGGCGACCTTCTTTCCGTTCGTCGCCTGTGCGTTCGGTTGGTGCTTGACCGAGATCGGCCGCCAGCCCTGGATCGTGCAAGGTCTCTTGAAGACCGCGAGCGCGAACTCGCCGGCGGTCGGCGTGACCTGGCTCGGGATCAGCCTCGGCGTCTTCGTCGTCCTGTACATCGCCCTGCTGGTCCTCGACATCTGGTTGATGCGGCGTTACGCCGGCCGTGACCCCTCCGGTCCGGGTGAGGAGCCCCTCGGCGTCTCGGCGGCGCCGGCGATCGGTTACTGATGGATCTGCAGAACCTCTGGTTCGTCCTGATCGTCGTCCTGTGGTCGGGCTACTTCCTGCTCGAAGGCTTCGACTTCGGCGTCGGGATGCTGCTGCCGTTCCTGCCGCGTGACGAGCAGGAGCGCGGCGCGATGTTCGCGTCGATCGGCCCGGTCTGGGACGGGAACGAGGTCTGGCTCGTGACGGCGGGCGGCGCGACCTTCGCGGCGTTCCCGGCCTGGTACGCGACGATGTTCTCGGGCCTGTACATCGCGTTGCTGGCGCTGCTCTTCTTCCTGATCATCCGCGTGATCTCGTTCGAATGGCGCACGAAGTCCGAGAGCCCCCGTTGGCGCAACGTTTGGCTGTGGGCGAACGCGGTCGGGAGCTTTGGCGCCTCGCTGATCTGGGGCGTGGGGTTCGCGAACCTGCTCTACGGGATGCCGATCAACTCGAGCGGCGACTTCGACGGCACCTTCTGGGATCTGTTCAACGGCTACACGGTCGTCGCGGGGCTCGCAGTCGTCACGATCTTCGCCTTCCACGGCGCGACCTTCCTCACGCTGCGCACCCAGGGCGACCTGCTCGAGCGCGCCGGCCGGGCTGCCCGCAGGCTCTCGCTCGTCGCCGCGGCGCTCGGGACCGGCTTCCTGATCTGGACGGTCGTGGTCGCGGTCGACCGTAACGACAAGAACGTCTTCCCGCCCGTGCTCCCCGCCGTGATCGGGATCGCGGCGCTCGTCCTCGCAGCCGTTTTCGTGCACCTGCGCCGCCAGATCTGGGCGTTCACGATGACCGGGCTCGGCGCGATCGCCGTCATCGCGACCCTCTTCACGGGCCTCTTCCCGCGCGTGATCGTCTCGAGCACCGACTTCGCAAACAGCCTCACCGTCAGCAGCTCCGCCTCGCAGCACTACACCCTCGCGGTCATGTCCGTCGTCGGGCTCGTCTTCATCCCGCTCGTGATCCTCTACCAGGGCTGGACTTACCACGTCTTCCGCGCGCGCGTCGGCGGCCCCCGCGGAGAGCCAACCTGAGGTCGAACGCCCGCCGGCTCGGACGCGCCGTCTGCGGGACCCGCTCGAACCGGGTGCCAGAGGAGAACGCCTGTCTGCGGCCCGCTGGGGGCCGTTGGCATCAACCTTTGCGGAGCGGTCAAGCAAGCCGCTTGGCGAAGCGGCGTCCTGTCTCCTCGAGGCCGATCCGACTGTAGAAGGCGTGCGCCTCTGCTCGGCGCGCCGACGTCGTCAGGAACAGGAGGGCACAACCCTGGCTGCGCGCGTCGGCTTCCAGGGCCGAGACCAGCGCCTCTCCGATTCCGCGACGACGGTAGTGCTGATCGACGATGATCGCGCTGAGCTTCGCGACGAGGTCGTCGTCCACGATGGTGAGGCTGACGTGGATGGTCGCCATGCCGACCACCTCCCCGTCCACGACCGCAACGACGCAGCGATCAGCTTCGCTCTTGGTTAGACGAGCGAGGCGACGCGTAACCGCCGCACGGGAGGTCGGATACCCGAGTTGCCCGATGAGCCGTGCCAATGCCTCTGCATCGTCCGGATGAGCGTCTCGGATCTGCAGAGCCACGATCCGGGGAGCGTAGAGATCTCAGGAGCTCCACCCGAAGCGCGCAGGCGTCACCCCGGTTGCTGCCGCCGTCGATCGTTCCCCGACGCGGACGGCTCCGAGCTGCTCGACAGAACGTTCCGGACACTGCGCCTCGCTAAAGGTACGAGACGAACTCGAGCAGGCTTCCATCCGGGTCGTGGAAGTAGACGTGACGACCTCGGCCGCCCGCCCCCGAGTCGCTTTCGAGCGGCCCCGCAATGATCTCGACTCCGTGACGAAGCAGATGCTCGACTGCTCGCTCGATCGGCCCCGCCCACACGAAGCAGAGGTCGCTGTTTCCGGGCTCGACGGGCTTTGCAGCGTTCAAGCCGGCAAATCCGGGTCCGTGCACGTTCAGTTGCCAGTCGCCGAAGCGGTAGTGGCCGAAGCGATCGTCCCGCTGGTCGACCTGCGCACCGAGCACGTCGCGGTAGAAGTCGTTCGAGCGCTTCCAGTCGGAAACTGCGATCACGCAGTGGTCGATCACGATCCGCGGCAGCACGCGACCGATGTTGTCACCTTGCGGCATACCGCGCCGACCAGGCGACGTGGCGCTTCGCTGCGCGAGCGTGAGCTCGCCCTTGGCAAGATCTGGCTGCTGCGAGGCAGGCGGTAACCTGACTCAACCGTGGGTCACTCGCTCGCATGCGGCCGCTGGGTGCTCGATTGATCGAAGTCGTGTGTGATGCGTGCGGCTGGATGGCCGTCACGAGCCAGGGGCCGACCCTGGTCTGGGCCGAGCATGTGCCCGCCTGCCCTGCCGTGGGCGGTGCGGTGCGGCTCGTGCCCGAACCGGCGCCGCTGCACAGATTTCTGGGACCCGTCAATGCGTGTACGCACAGGCTCGTCCGGCGCCAGATCGCGGTCACGGCTTCAGGCGTGAAGCGGTACGGGATCGTGTGCGAGCTCTGCGGCCGGCGACCTGTCCCCGCGTAGGTGGACGAGCATCCCTGACGGGGCAGACCCACCGCGTCGTAGTGGCGCCCAGCGACGGCGCCTCGTGTCGGGCCCGGCGCGACGAGAGGAATGTCTGGCGGATCTGCGCTGCTCGAGGCGTTAGTCGCGCCGGCGGCAAGGAGCACGGCTCCGCGACGCGGGGTGCATCGATCGGCCGAGGTGTCACGATCATCACTGTGGAGCTGCGGGTATCACCGTGCAGACGAACCGCTCACGCGCATTCGGGTCGACAACGTCCGGATGCCGGGATACGACCCGTGCCCTGTTGCCGTCGATCGCCACGGTCTTCCCAACCTCGGGCAGCCGATCCGTGTAGCGGATTTCGGTCTCGCCGCTCGGCCTGACCACGTTCAGTTCGTAGAGTGCCATGCCTGCCCTCCTGAGGCTCGATCCTAACAACGCGCGCGATGGGGGAGCCGGCTAGCGGCGAAAGAGAGAGCCAAGGAAAGCCCAGACGCCGGCCTCGCCCGCGTGACCCTCTGCCTGAGCCTCCGCATAGAGGCTCGGAGCAACATAGGCCAGCACCGCGAACGCGAACGCGAAGGTCGCGAGGGTCACGGCGAGAGCGATCGTATCGGGGCTCACTTCCACGGAGCCCGGATCCTAGCTCGGTGAGGATGAAAACATCTGCCCACTCTCTCCTTCCGCTGCGCCGGCCCGGAATGCGGCGGCTTCCACGGCAAAGAAAAGGGCACCCGAAGGTGCCCTGATCCTGCGTGTCGGGAGGATTCGCGTACCGGCGTAGTCGGTGGACATCGCTCGGCGGAACAGAGCGGTTGCCTCGTGGCGACTCGGCCGGACAATCGCGCGCTAGCCGAACGTGACCGCGCCCGGACCTGTGATCGATGCGTACTGGGCAAGCGGCGCTGCATTCTCGCTCATGTTGCAGTGGCCCCGATTCGGGCCGCTCTTGGCCAGAGGGCCGACGACGCCGAAGCTGATCGTGATCATCACCTTCCCCTTGATCCCCGCGTAGAGCCCTGTCCCGTTGAAGAGGGTCACCGGGGCGGTCGCCGAGAACCGGAACGAGCATGTCGCCTTGTTGATCGTCGGCCGCGCGTGGTTTGTCTTCGCGTTGAGCACGGTCGAGTTGACCTCGAACGTTCCGTGCCGGAGCGTGATCTTGACGTAGTTGCCGTTGTTGTCGGTCTTGCCGTTCTTGTCGATCGAAAGCGTCTTGCCGTAGTCGCCGATCGCGCCCGTGATGATGATCGTCCCGGCCGGCCCGTTGCCGCCGGTCGCGTGGATGTACACGGCTCCTCCGGCCGGCATGTTCGCCGCCGGTGACGCAAACGCGGATCCGCCGCCGACCACTGCTGTGAGAATCACGACCCCCGCGATTGCACCCAGTACCCGCATCATTGACCTCCGAATCGTGTTGTGTTGTTGACTAGAGCAGGATGCGAAGCGCGGTCCCGGGCGGGCAGCCTTGCTCGATCAGTCTTACCGCATGGTGGAGATCGACATCTGTGCGCGTTGCCAGCTCGATCGCGGAGATCGGGTCATAGCCGATCTTCTCGAGCACCCCTGCGCGCCAGCGTTCGACTCGCTCGGACTCCGGTTCGATCATCTCGCTTTCAGCCTCGGACACAGCCATCCCTCTCGTCAGCCTTCGCCATCCTTCATTCGCTAGACGACGAAAAGAGCAAATTGGTTGTGAGACCGGGCAAAGGGCCGGCAGCAGCGACGAGCCCGCGCGCCGGAGCGGTTAGCGGCCGCCCGGGTCACGAGGTTCGCGCAATCGGGTTCCCCGGCACGAACGGGATCGGGCGGATCATCGTCCGCGCGCTGCGGGTCGGCAGGCGGAGGCATGGCTACGGAGGCTTCGCGCTCGCCCGCGAGCCGCTGCATTGGAGCGCCGTCTGACCCAGGCCTGAACCCATCCGAGCGGCGAGATCGCGGCGAGGCGATAGCCGGAATGGAGCTCACGGCTGAACCGCTTCCAGATCGGGTCCGCCAGCTCGGCCGGGTCGTGCTGGTTTCTGCCGAAGAGCAGGATGTAGTCGACCCGCCCGCCGGTGTGGCGCTCATAGCCGAGAGGATCGAGTGACGGAGGCGTCGACGCGATCCCGGATGAGTTCGGTCGAAGGAGGTAGGTGTTGGGGTCGACGGCTGGGCGGTAGCGGAGCTGGAAGTAAGGAAGCGAGCCCTGCGAGGTGCCAACGTCGATTCCTCGCAGGTCGGCGGCGAGGACGCCCGTCGTGTCGGAGAAAGGATCGACCCGGTTGTCACGGTCGGGGAGCACCGTCCCGAAGTTCGCCTGCACCATCGTCGAGCCGGTGGCGAGGCATGGCTCCACCGACAGGTAGTCGGTCATCACGCGGTCGAGCTTCTGGTAGGTCGGAAGCCGGATCGCCGCCAGGGCACAGGCGACGAGACAGGCGGTGACGACAGTCGAAACGGCCAGGAGCCGCGGGACCCTGTGGTTCGCGATCCAGAGTATCGCTCCGTACGCCGGGAAGAGCGCGAGCCGCTGCGAGATGAAGCTTCCGCCGCTCTGGACGCTGAAGGGCGCGGCCACCGTCGCGACGGCTCCCACGATCGTGAAGAGAACGAGGCCGTCTCTCGCGAGCTGCCGAAGGCGCACCGGCTCGCGAACGATGATCGAGATGACGAGGCCGGCAACCACGAGCGCGAGCGCGGCGGTCGCGATCGTCTCGTACCCGCTGTACGAGGTGATCCCCCACGAGAGCGTGAGGACGTCGATGAGCACCTCGTACCTCGGCTCGCCCGCCCAGAGGCTGGACGGGACACCTGTGCTGGTGGTGACCATGAACCAGCCGAAGAGCACCAGGCTCGGCGTGATGACGAGGGCGAGCGATCCGAGCCGGAGCGCTCGGTGGTCGCGCCCGGTCCTGAACCATTCGGTGCCGAGGACGAGCACGACGAACAGGAGCGATTCGAGGTAGCCGACGGCGTGGGTGAAGAACGCCAGGAAGAGGAGCGCGCAAAGCACCGTCGCATGTCTCCAGGACAGGTGGCTCCTGTGTCGCCACGTGTAACCGGCGACGATCAGGAACGCCACGACCGAGAACGAGAAATCGTAGAAGCCGAAGTTGAGCGCGAAGGTGAAGGTGAGCGGGAAGGCGAGAAACACCAACCAGGTGTTCCTCGGGCAGATCCCCCGCACCGCGTAGAGCAAGGCGAGCGGCAGCGACAACACGTAGGTCGCCAGCAGGAGCTTCTCTGCCAGCGCGGAGCCGAACACGGTCAGCAACGCGGCGAGCCCCACGTCGGCGAGCAGGTTCGGAACGGGGAACGAGCGCCATTGGTAGTAATGGTCGACGAGCCCCGTGTGGCCCTCGGCGAAGTCTCGGAAGAGCGCGGCGACCCCGACGTGAAACGGCCCGTCACCGGTAACGAAGTGACGGGGGACGAGAACGAGCGCCAACTCGGCAGCGAGCATCGCGACGAAGGCAGCACGTGGCAGGGTGATCCGCACGGGAGAAGGCGTGGTCTGCCGGCGGGCTGCCGTCGAGACGTGCCGAGGGCTCATACAGTCACTTCTCCCACAAGTGGGCGGAGGGCGCAACTGACGGCTGCGCCGCCTTAGAGCCCGATCACGCCTCCGGCAGTGACCGCGAGCAGCGCGAGCGACAGCGCCGAGGTGACGACGACCGTGGCCGCCGCGAGCATCCCGAAAATCCTTCCGTTCGCATATGAGCCCATCAGCTCGCGGTTGGAGGCCAGCCGCCAGACGAAGGTGAGCGTGACCGGCAGCAGTACCCCGTTGACCGCCTGGACGGCAACGAGCAGTGCGATCACGGGGACGCCGGGGATGAGGGCGACGATCGTGCCGATCGCGATCAAGATGGTTACGACGCCGACGAACACGGGCGCCTCGCGCGGGCGCCGGCTGATTCCCTTCTCGAACCCGAACGTCTCGGCAACCACGTAGGCGGCGGTGACGGGCAGGATGGCCGCGGCAAGGAGGCTCGCACCCAGTAGCCCGACAGCGAACAGCACCTCGGCGTACCGCCCGGCGAAAGGCGCGAGGGCACGTGCCGCGTCGGCGGCGCTCGCCACCGTGTAGTGGCCGTGGACGTAGAGCGTGGCTCCGGTTGCGATGATGATGAACACCGCGACGAGGTTCGCGAACACCGAGCCGACGACGACCTCGGCTCGTTCCTGCGGAAGCTCGTCCGGGCCGATCCCGCGCTCGACGACCGCCGACTGCAGGTAGAGCTGCATGAACGGCGTGATCGTCGTCCCGGCCGTCGCGACGAACAGGAACAGGTAGGCGGACGTCAGATGGATGTGCGGCGCGACCGTCGCGTGGGCGACGGTCAGCCAGCGGGGGTGCGCGAGGATCGCCGCGGCCGGGTAGGCGAAGAACGGGAGCGCCATCAGCACGAAGATCCGTTCGGCCGACCGGTAGGAGCCGCGCACGACGAGAAGCCAGACGACCACGGCCGCGACCGGCACCGACACGTACTTCGAGATGTGAGCGAGCGACAGCGCGGCGCCGACACCGACGAACTCGCTGATGCAAATACCGAGGTTGGCAATCAGCACCGATGCGGTCGAGAACGTCGACCAGCGGACGCCGTACTGCTCGCGGATCAGCTCGGCGAGTCCCTTGCCGGTAACCGCCCCCATCCGCGCCGCCATCTCCTGGACGACGATCAGCGACACCGTGATCAGGACCATCATCCAGATCAGGTCGTAGCCGTACCTCGCCCCCACGGTCGCGTACGTGGCGATCCCGCCGGCATCGTTCCCGGCGTTGGCCGCGATCAGGCCCGGGCCGAGGACGGCGAGCAGCGCGACGAGGCGGGCGGTGCGCGGGCTACGCGGGCGCAGGCGCGGACGCCGGGCGAGGGCCCGGTCGCGCAGAGACCTCGTGGCAGCACGTACTGAGCGCGCCATCGAGATCCACCATGGAAACCGCAACGATCATCGCCGCAATCGTACGCCCTTCGGGCAACGCGCAAGGTTGCGCCCCTGTTATGCCTGGCCCGGTTTTACTGCCGCAAGGCCCGGTTCAATGGAGCTCGTTTCGATAGAACGAGCAGAAGCCCGGCTTGTGCAGGAGGGGACATAACGCAGCCACGACTGGGCGAAGCGAGCGCGGGCGATTGCAGGACGGATAGTCGACATGTTTGCCGTTCGACAGGCCGATGGTGAGATCCATGGGGAAGCAGACCGTCATCTCGTCCGGGTCTCGTGCGCTTGGCGCCCGCGAGGGCCGCACGTGCGGCACCTGAGGCGCCGGGTGTGGGAGCGGGAGCGGGACCAGCCGCGCTATCCGCGCGAACGTCTTGCCGCGACTGAGGGTCACCCCGGCCGACGGCGGGCCCGGGAACCCCACCGCCGCCGTGATCGACAACGAGGTGACACGGAGCGCTCCGCCTGAACCGCCGCCGCCGCCGCAGCCGGCGGCCAAAAGAGCCGCCGCGGCAAGAAACGCGATCATGAGTTGCCGCACCTGATTCGCCTCGAACCTGATTGGCCTCGGACCTGATTGGCCTCGGAGTTTGTCCGGCTGGGCAGCGCCCCTACGTTGTCGACGATAACAGGATCGTTATCGAATCGCGCGTTGCTTCACCATCGCGTCCCGTCGACCCCGTGCTGACGGGGGCCGGCCCGGGCCGGTCGTTTCCAAGCTCGTTTCCAATCCGAGCAAGGTGGTAAGGTACGGATGCAAGCCTCCGAGAAAGAGAAACCCCGGCGTTTCCAGAGCCTTCCTTGATGGGCGGTGAGGGGCTCGAACCCCCGACCCCCTGCTTGTAAGGCAGGTGCTCTCCCAGCTGAGCTAACCGCCCGTTCGGCTGAAGTCTGCCCGAGACGGGCGACGCTCAGGAGATCGAGAAGGTGACGGTGACGTCCTCCTCGGTCTGAACCGTGCCGGCCTGCACGGGCGTGCCCGCCGCGGCCGCGCTCGCCTTCGGGGCCGGGGAGAACGTGATCGGAGAGCTCGAGCCTTCGGTGACCGTGAGGACCGCGCGGAGCCGGACGTGCGCGGCGCCCGCGATCGCCTGGGCACGGGCACGGGCGTTGGCGACTGCCGCCCTCAGCGCCCGCTGGGTGAGGGCGACCTGGTCGCGCACCGTCAGCGACGGGCCGCTGACCGTGTTCGCGCCGGCGCCGACGGCCGCGTCGACGATCGAGCCCGACCTCGCGATCGAGCTCGTCTTGACGGTCACCGAGTTGGTCGCGGTGAAGTCGAGGATCCGGGAGCCGGTGTCGTTCGTGTTCGGGGAGAGCGAGATCTCGGCGGTCTGGAGGTCGGCGGCTGCGACGCCCTGGCTCCTCAGCGCCGCGATCACGGCGTTCATCCGCGTGGCGTTGGCCCCGAGCGCTGCCTTGGCGGTCGGGGCCGTGACCGAGACGCCGAACGTGAAGTCGGCCTCGTTCGGAACCGTCGTCACGATCCCGGTTCCCTGGACTGTGATCGAGCGTCCGCCGGCCGCCGAGGCGGTCGCCGACACGAGCAACGCCGCCACCGGCACGAGGAGAATTGCGCGCTTCATCATCGAGGACTGTACGCCGCCGGCCCCGTCTTCGTCACGGCGTCCGAGGTTTCAATTACGGTTTCCGGGGAAGAGACGGGGGGTCTCGCTGTTACCGAAGCGGCTCTTTACATGCCCTTGATCCGGCTCGGTTACGGTGGACTTCCCGCGTTGAATCCAAAATTGGAGGAGGTCCCGTCCCGTGCCTCGGAAGCTTCGTGTTGCCTTTCTTGTCGTCGTTGTCGTCCTCGCGGTACCCGCTGCGACCGCTCGCGCGGCCGCCCGGATGCCGGTCGGCTTCTTCGACGACCCGAGCTTCCGTTGGTCCCCGGAGACGACCAAGAACCTCGCCTCGGCGCAGGCGGCGAACGGGTCGATCGTCCATATCCTCGTCAACTGGTCCACGGTTGCGACGAAGCGCCCGGCGCACCCGTTGGACGGGAACGACCCCGCCTACCACCTGTCGGACATCGACGCCCTCGTGCGCTCGGCACCGAAGTACGGCCTCCAGGTCCTGATGACGATCGCGCTCACGCCGTCCTGGGCGAACGGCGGGAAGACGCCGAACTACCCGCCGACCAACCTCAACGATCTGACGCAGTTCTCGCAGATGCTCGCGCACCGCTACAACGGGTCGAAGCCGGGCTTCGGCGTCGTGACGCGGTTCTCGGTCTGGAACGAGCCGAACCTCCAGCTGTTCCTCGCGCCCCAGTTCAAGGGGTCGAAGATCGTCAGCCCGGCGACCTACGCGAAGCTCTTCATGGCCGCCTACAAGGGGATCAAGGCCGGCAACCCGAACGCGCTCGTCGCGGCGGGCGAGACGTCGAACCGCGGCCACAACAAGCCGACCGGAGGGGTCAGCGACTCGGTGGCGCCGGCCACGTTCGCGCGCCTGGTCGCCGAGGCGAACCCGAAGCTCCCGCTCGACGCGTGGGCGACCCACCCCTACCCGACGAAATATTCGATCGGCCCGGGCCAGAAGGTCGCCTACCCGAACGTCGCCTTCTCGACGATGAGCCGCTTCGGCGCCGATCTCAAGAAGTGGTTCAAGAAGCCCGTGCCGATCTGGGTCTCCGAGTACGGCGAGCAGACGAGGCCGGAGTACTCGCAGGGCGGCATCTCCTACGCGGAGCAGTCCGCGCATGCGAAGGCGGCGCTCAAGCTCGCCCAGGCAAACCCGTATGTCCAGATGTTCGTCTGGTTCATCCTCCGGGACAGCACGCACCAGACCTGGTTCAGCGGCCTGATCCAAACGGACGGCAAGAAGAAGCCCGCCTACAACAACTTCAAGGCGACGGCGGCCGGGATCGTGGGTCAGTCGCAGGTCGTTGCACCGGGAAAGACATTCACGGTGAAAGTGCCGTTCCCGATCATGGCGTACTACAACGCCCCCGGGACGAAGGTCGGTCTCACCTACAAGATCCTGATCGGCACCAGGCTCTACGCGATCGGCCAGCCGCTCCTTGCGCTCTCGCGCGACGGAACCTTGTCGATCAAGGTGAACAACTTCAAGCCGGCAAAGGGCAAGACCTACACGATGAGGGCGCTCGCGAACGACAAGACGGGGCGCCAGGAGCAGCAGATCATCGAGCTCCTCCCGAGCACATGATCAGTCGGTGAGCCCGCCGGGAGGGACCGGCCTCCCGATCCGGATCACGCGACGTGACGACCGGCCGCTCGAGCGGCATCCGAACGGCGCGGTCGTTGGCGCGCGAAGGTGCGCAGGTGTCACCCGTCGGTGCGTTGTGGCCGTCGACGAGCTGCTCCCGATGGCGAGCGACCCGTCGAGCGGCGCCGGGATCCACCGCCGTACGAGCGGCTAGCTGTAGTTCCTAACGAGGTTGTTCAGCCGTGACGCTGGTGGTTGGTGGCCGAGGCTGCCGTGTGGTCGTTGGAAGTTGTAGCGCTCGAGGTAGGAGGTGAGCGCGGAGGTGCGTTCGGGTGAGCTTCCGTAGATGCGTGCGTAGGCCCATTCGTTGAGCAGTGTTTGGATGAGGCGTTCGGCTTTGCCGTTGGTGCGGGGTCGACGCGGTCGGATGCGCAGGTGGCGGAGCGCGAGTTCGCCGAGCGCGTTGGCGTAGAGCTTGCTGATGTAGGCGCTGCCGTTATCGCTCATCACGGCTTGGACGGTCACGCCGCGGTCGGCGAACCAAGCGACTGCGCGGTGAAGGAAGGCCGCCGCGTGGCTGGCAGTCAGGCCGCCGAGCACCTCGGCGTAGGCGAGTCGCGAGTGATCGTCGATCATCACGTGCAGGTACTCGTAGCCGGTCGTCAAACGCGACCGGCCATCGATCCGCTGCTTGACTTGGCTGGTGGACGCCCCCGTGATCCGGTGACCGTCGCCGTGAGCCGAGATACGCGCGAGTTGCTTGATATCGACGTGGACGAGTTCGCCCGGATGACGGCGACCGGAAGGGCGGCCCGGTGCCGGATCGGCCGGCAGCTCGCCGCGCTTGAGCCAGTAGCGCCGGAGCCCCTGCCACGACTGATCGTAGGGCGCGACCGCGTCGTAGATCTCGCCGTCCCGGCCGGCCGCGGGGCGCACCTCGGCGCGGAACTCGTCCGTGTCGAGACCGCGCCGGACGAGCTCGGCCCAGCGGTCGAGCTCGTCGCCGAGGCGGCGCAGATGGCCGGGGACATCGGTCGCGACGCCGAAGTGGATCAGCGCGAGGCGCTCCGGAGCTCGGTGCGCGATCTCGCCGATCGTTGCATGCCAGGCCTCGACGTCGATGTCGGGCGGCGGCGCAATCGGGAGGACGTACTCCGACGGCTGCAGGCGGAGGCCGCACGAATCGCCGGCCAGGAGCGTGCCGTCGCGGAGGTAACAGACGTGGTGGGATGCGTGTCCCGGAGCCGGGAACACGTCCCAGCCGAGCACGTTGCCGCGCGCGATCGAGACGTTCGCCTCCGGAATCGGGACGAGCTCGCCCCAGAGCCGGTCGAACTGCGCGCCGTACAGACGGCGCGCCGAGGCCTCGAGCCTGGCGGGGTCGACCAGGTGCGGGGCGCCCACCTCCGAGACCCAGACCCGGATCTCCGGATGCTCGCGCACGATCGAACCCGCCGCACCCGCATGGTCGAAGTGAATGTGCGACAGGAGCAGGTGCCGGATGTCGCCGAGCGCAAGGCCGCGCTCGAGCAGCGCCTCGTTCAGCCGCGGCAGAGTTGTTGCCGGGCCGCAGTCGTGGAGCGCCGGCCCGTCGCTCGTCTCGACGACATACACGCCGATCGCGTGTGGGAGCCCGAGAAACCGGAGATCGATCGGTTCGAGCAACGCGGCAGTCAGACGCGCGCCGGCCGGCGCACCAGGGCAGACTCGAGGTCGGCGATCAGGTCGCCGGCGGCCTCGATCCCGACCGAGAGGCGGAGCAGGTTCCTCGGGGCGGCAAACGGGGCATCGGCGGTCGAGGCATGCGTCATGCGCGCCGGGTGCTCGATCAGGCTCTCGACGCCGCCGAGCGACTCGGCGAGCAGGAAGAGCCTGGTGCGTGCCGCCAGCGCGACCGCTTCCTCCTCGGACTCGACGAGGAAGGAGACCATGCCGCCGAAGTCGCGCATCTGCCGCCTCGCGACCTCATGCCCGGGATGGCCGGGAAGCCCGGGGTACAGCACGCGCTCGACGGCCGGATGCTCGTCGAGAAAGGCTGCGACCTGGCGCGCGTTCTCGCAGTGCTGCCGCATCCGCAGTGCGAGCGTCTTGATTCCGCGCAGCACGAGCCACGCATCGAACGGCCCGGGCACCGCCCCGAGCGACTTCTGCAGGAAGTGCATCTGCTCGGCGAGGCCGTCGTCGTTCGTGGCGACGAAGCCGCCGATGACGTCGGAATGGCCGCCCAGGTACTTGGTCGTCGAGTGGACGACGAGGTCGGCGCCGAGCGCGAGCGGCTGCTGCAGGTAGGGCGACGCGAAGGTGTTGTCGACCACGAGCAGCGCGCCGGCAGCGTGCGCCGCATCGGCGGCACGGCGGATGTCGACGACGTTCAGCAGCGGGTTCGAGGGCGTCTCGACCCACACCATCCGAACGTCGTCAGCGAGGTGCGCCGGCAGGTTCTCCTCGAACTCCTCGGCCGGCACGTACGTGAAGCGGTATCCCTTGGGCTCGTAGACCCTGGAGGTCATGCGGTAGACACCGCCGTAGACGTCGGCGATCAGGACGACGCGCTCCGCGGGATGAACGAGGTGCATCAGCGTCGTCGTCGCCCCCAGGCCTGACGAGAACGCGATGCCGTGCGCGGCGCTCTCGAGGCTCGCGAGCGCCGTCTCGAGTGCTGTGCGCGTCGGGTTGGCGCCCCGCGAGTAGTCGTAGCCCTTGTTGACGCCGACCGCCTCCTGGACGTAGGTCGACGTCTGGTAGATCGGCGTGATCGCGGCGCCGGTGGCCGGGTCGGGCTCCTGGCCGACATGGATCGCACGGGTCTCGAACTCCATCGGCGCAGCCTACCCCGGTCAGAGCTGGGCGATCAGCCCGCGCACCATGCGGATCAGGAAGCCCGGCTGCTCGATCCAGGGAAAGTGCCCGCAGGCCGGGATCCTGGCGACCTTCGCGCCACGAACGAGCTTGGCCGTGTCGACCGACGCGCGGAGCGGCAGCGGATCCTGCAGCCCGTGGGCGAACAGCACGGGAGGTCCCGGAGCCGCGGCAGGCCGCTCTCGAGCGTACCGTCCTCGAAGTGCTCCTGGATCGACCGGAAGGTCTCGGTTCCGCACTCGATCCCACGGTGCTCGATCGTGAACGGCGGGGCACTCGCCGGGTCGGCGAAGTAGTACGGCCAGAGAATCGACAGCTGCTCGAGGAGCTCGGGCTCGGTTGCCGTTCCCTCGGCCTCCCGCGCATCGATCTCGTCGATGCGGCTGAGCTGCTCGGCCGGGAGGCCGGCGGTGAGGTTGTCGCGGAACTCGGCGAGAACCTCGGTCGAGGCCCCGAGCGTGTCGATGCAGACGATTCCGTAGAGGCGCTCGGGATGGGCGACGGCGAGGTGCAGCGCGAGATGGCCGCCCCAGGAGTGGCCGACCGCCCAGGCACGGTCGAGCTCGAGCTCGTCGAGCACGGCGAGCGCGTCTGCCATATGCGTCTCGATCGTAAACGGGCCGCCGACCGTGGTGGGCATCGTTCCGCGCTGCGTGTAGCGGATCGTCGTGAAGAGGTCGCCCAGCTCGGCCGCGCAGCCGCCCATGTAGTCCGGGAGGCCCGGGCCGCCGTGCAGGACGAGGGCCGGGATGCCCTTGCCGCCGATCATTCCCCGGAGGAGGCCGTCACCGATCTGGAGCTCGAACGGGCGCTCTTCCACGCGCGCGACTCTACGCGGCGCGCTCGACGCCGGACAGGCCGAGCGAGCGCGCGAGCCGCGCCGCGGCCCGCTCGAGTGGCTCGTCGAGCGCTCGGCGGACCCCCGGCTCGCGGGTGAAGCGCTTGATCTGCAGAAGCCCTCGTACCCGGTCGGCCTTCACGTCTGCGCGGCCCGTGAAACGGTCGCCGACGAGCAGGGGCAGGACGTAGTAGCCGTAGACCCGCTCGTGCTCTCGCTTGTACACCTCGATCAGGTGGTCGAAGCGAAACAGGCGCCGCAGGAACGGCCGGTCCCACATCAGGTTGTCGAACGGGCAGAGGAGCACCGGCGCCGCCGGCGCGCCATCGAGCTCGGCCCCGGCGGGCACGAGCACCGGCGGGCCGCCGTCGTCGACCGCGACCCGCTCCAGCAGGCCGGCCTCGACGAGCGAGTCGGTGTATGGCCGAACGGCCTTCGCGCCGCCGTCGAAGCGGCAATGCTCCGCGACCCCGGCCTCGGTCAGCGCCCCGCGGCCCTCGACGGCGCGGAGCGCGTAGCCGCGGCGGAACTCCTCGTCGCTCGGCACCGGCGCCTCGAGCAGCGCCCGCGGGATCACGCGCTCGGGCAAGTCGTAGACGCGCTGGAACCCCTGCCGCGAGGCGATCGCCACCTCGCCCGCCGCGAACAGGTGCTCGAGCGCGCGCTTGGCCGGCTTCCAGCCCCACATCGGCTCGCTCCGTCCCTCGAACGCCCGCACCGGCAGCGCCCCCTCGTCGCGAAGCCGCGCCAGCACCTCGCGCTCGACCGCCCGGCCCTCGGCGGTGCGCTCCCGGCCCCACCAGTGGCGCTCCGAGAGGTCGCGCATCCGCCGCTTGAACAGCGGGTAGTCCTCGATCGGGAGCAGGCACGCCTCGTGCGCCCAGTACTCGAAGATGCGGCCGCCGGCGAGCAGGCCGGACACCGCCCGCTCGTCGAAGGCGCCGACCCTCGATGCCAGCGTGATCCGGTGCGCACGGTCGACAGTCGAGATCGAGTCGAGCTGAACCGCCCCCAGCCGCCGGATCTCGCCGGCCACCTCCGGGGCAGTCGCGCGGCGCCCCCGGGCGGCGTAGTGCTGATGCGCGACGACGTACCGCCTGAGCGCGGCGAGCGGGACCGTCCTCACGCGGCAGACGCTAGTCGAGCGTGTGGGGGCGGCCGCCCGGCGTCGCGATCCGGGGTGGGCAGGGCCCGCGCCGTCGCCGCGCCCGGCGTCAGCCCGTCACCAATCCGCTGCAGAACCGGCACGGACACGTGACGTTCTCGCGACTAGAATCAAGCTCCAGAGGGTGGTGGTCGTCCCCACCCCGGGTGGGGGTCCCAGGCGGGGGGACCATAAGACAGGGCCGAAACGGGCCTGGCCCGTTTGGGCGTCTTCGCCGCATCGGGCTAGCGCATGTGCGCGAGGTACTCGAGGAGGTCGGAGCGCGTGACGACCCCGGCCGGACGGCCCTCGTGCGTGACGAGGACTGCGTTCGTGCCGCTCGTCAGCGCCGAGACGATCTCGTCGATCGACGCTCCGGAATCGACTGTCGCGAGCGGCGGCTGCATCGCGTTGGCCACGTCCTCGTGCAGGGCGTCGGCGTCGCGAAAGACGCGGTCGAGCAGGTCGCGGTCCTGGAGCGAGCCGATCACGTCGGCCAGCGAAGCCTGCGCCCCGTCGCGGACGACCGGAAGCTGGGAGATCGAGTACCGCTGCATCACGTCGATCGCCTCGCCGACCTTCTGGTGCGCCGAGATGGTCACGAGTGCGGGCGTCGCCTCGGCGCCTGCGCTCTTCGCCCGCAGCAGCTCCGCCACGGTCGGCGCCGGCGCGCCCCGCTCGAGGAAGCCGTGCTCGAGCATCCACTTGTCGTCGACGAACTTCGACAGGTACGAGCGGCCGGAGTCGGGGAGCATGGCGAGCACCCGCGCCTCCGGGCCGAGCCGGCGGGCCACCGCGAGCGCCGCGAACACGGTCGTCCCGGACGAGCCGCCCGCCAGCAGACCCTCCTCCCGGGCGAGCCTCCGTGCGGTGAGGAACGAGTCGCGGTCGGAGACGGCGATCCACTCGTCGACGACCGCTGCATCCATCGTCTCGGGCCAGGTGTCCTTGCCGATCCCCTCCACGAAGTAGGGGTGGAGATCGCCCGGGTCGATCGCCGTGTACACGGATCCCTCCGGGTCGGCGCCGATGATCAGGGTCCTCGAGCCCCGCTCCTTGAAGTAGCGCCCGACGCCGCTGATCGTCCCGCCGGTGCCCACCGAGATCACGAGCGCATCGAGCTCGCCGCCGGTCTGCTCCCAGATCTCCGGCCCGGTCTGCCGGTAGTGGGCATCCGGGTTCGCCATGTTCGAGTATTGGTCGGGCTTGAAGCCGCCGGGAATCTCCTCGGCGAGGCGTGAGGAGACGGAGTAGTACGACTCCGGCGAGTCGTGCTCGACGGCGGTCGGAGTGATCACCACCTCGGCGCCGTACGCCCTCAGCATCGCGATCTTCTCCTGGCTCATCTTGTCGGGCATGACGAAGATGCAGCGGTAGCCCCGGATCGCCGCCGCGATCGCAAGCCCGGCACCGGTGTTCCCCGACGTCGGCTCGACGATCGTCCCACCGGGCCGCAGCAGTCCGTCGCGCTCGGCGGCCTCGATCATCGCGAGGCCGATCCGGTCCTTGACCGAGCCACCGGGGTTCAGGTACTCGAGCTTCGCGAGAATCGCGCCCGGGACGTCGCGCGAGATCCGGTCGAGCCTGACGATAGGCGTGGCCCCGACCAGGTCGAGGACGCTCGGGTACTCGTGCGCCATCGGGCGGAAGGCTATCCGGCCGGAGACGGCGCTATGCGTTGACGGTAGCCGCCCCCGGGGCCTGTGCGAGCTCGTCGCGCCTGATCAGGGTCACGGTAGCGACGATCGCTCCGATCGACACGCCGAGCATCGTCCAGAAGGCCCATTGCGACGCGCTCGTGTACGCCTGCGGAAACGGCACGCCCGACGCCGTCAGATGGTTGAAGTGGCTGATCGAGATCGACGAGGCGACGGCGACTCCGACCGCCCCACCGACCTGCTGGGTCGTGTTCAGCAGGCCGGATGCGAGCCCGGCCTCCTGCGCCTCGACGCCGGCCAGAGCGGCGATCGACACCGGGATGAACGTGAACGGAAGCGCGAAGCCGACCAGCAGGTAGCCCGGGAACAGGTCGCTGAAGAAGGAGCCGTGTGCCGGGATCTGCGTGTACCAGGCCATGCCGAAGGCGAACGCGACGAACCCGACGAGCAGCACCGGCTTGACCCCGATCTTCGTCACCAGCCACTGGGCGAGCCCGGCGAACAGCACCGCGCTCCCGGCGGTTGCGACGAACGTCACTCCTGCCTTGAGAGCGGAGTAGTGGAGCACGTTCTGCACGTAGAGGGTGAGGATGAAGAAGTTCGAGAACGTGACAGCGCCGAGGAGCGCCGAGCACACGTTCGCGCCGGCGACCGTTCTAATCCGGAAGATCGAGAACGGCATCAGCGGGTCCTTGACCCGCGATTCGATCACCAGGAACACGACCAGGAGCACGACCGACACCGCGATGCGAGTCAGTGTCCAGCCAGAGCCCCAGCCGTGGTTCGGCGCGTTCGCGACCGCGTACACGAGCAGCGCGATGCCCGCGGTGACCGTGATCGCGCCCGCGATGTCGGGCGAGCTTGTCTGCTCGGACCGGCTTTCGCGCACGTAGCGCGGCGTCAGCAGGAAGGCGATAATGCCGACCGGGACGTTGACGTAGAAGATCCACTCCCAGCCGAGGTAGGTCGTCAGCACGCCGCCCATGAGCACGCCGACTGCGGCCCCCGAGCCCCCCATCGCGCCCCAGATCCCGAGCGCCTTGTTGCGCTCCGCGCCCTCCGGGAAGGTCGTCGAGATGATCGACAGCGCGGCCGGCGTGATGATCGCCGCGCCGAGTCCCTGGACGGCCCGCGAGGCGATCAGAACGCCCTCCGACCAGGCAAAGCCGCAGGCGAAGGAGGCGGCGGTGAAGACGACGACGCCGACGAGGAAGACGCGCCGGCGTCCCAGCAGGTCGGCGGCACGCCCGCCGAGCAGCAGGAAGCCGCCGAAGGTGATCGCATAAGCGGTCACGACCCACTGCAGGTTGTCCGACGAGAAGTGCAGCGATCGGCCGATCGTCGGCAGCGCGACGTTCACGATCGACACGTCGAGCACCGTCATGAAGAACGCGGCGCAGACGACCGCCAGGGCCTTCCAGCGTTGCGGATCGAGCTCAGCCATCAGTCCTCCCTCCGTGGTGCGCTTGCGTTCGCGAACGCTGCCGGCGCAACGCACATTCCGTCCGTGGTGGGCCTGCTAGTGCCGGAAGTGACGTTTTCCGGTGAAGACCATAGCGGCGCCCGCGTCGGCGACAGCGGCAATTACCTCGTCGTCGCGCTTCGACCCGCCCGGCTGGACGAGCACGGAGACGCCGGCCTCCAGAGCGAGCGCCGGGCCGTCCGCGAACGGGAAGAACGCGTCTCCCGCGAGCACGGAGCCCGCCGGTTCGTGTCCGAGCTCCTGCGCCTTCGCGACCGCGATGCGCACCGACTCGACGCGGCTCATCTGGCCGGCGCCGATCCCGATCGTCTGGCGCCTCTTCGCGAGCACGATCGCGTTCGAGCTCACGTGCTTGCTCACCCGCCAGGCGAAGACGATGTCGTCCCATTGCGCCTCCTCGACGCTGCCGGCGACGACCTTCATCCCGGCGCGACCGTCGACCGCCGCGTCGCGCTCCTGGACGAGGAGGCCGCCGACGACTCGTTTGTAGTCGCGTTCACGGGGCGTGTCGGCCCGGCGCTCGCGGTCGCGCAGGATGCGGAGCGCGGGCTTTGCCTGGAGCGCCGCCAGCGCCTCGTCGTCGTACTCGGGTGCCTGGACGACCTCGACGAAGTGCTCGGCGACGAGCTTCCCGAGGTCGGCAGCGACAGGCCGGTTCAGCGCGAGGACGCAGCCGAACGCGGACACCGGATCGGCCGCAAGTGCACGCGCGTAGGCGTGCTCGATCGTCTCGGCGACGGCAACGCCCGACGGGTTCGCGTGCTTGACGATCACCGCGGCGGGATCGTCGAACTCGCGCAGGATCCGTCGGGCTGCCTCGAGATCGGCAAGGTTGTTGTACGAGAGCTCGCGGCCGCCGAGCTGGTTCACGCGGGAGAGCAGGTGCTTGCGCGAGCCCACCTCCTCGTAGTAGGCGCCGGCCTGGTGCGGGTTCTCGCCATAGGCGAGGTCGGTGACCTTGCGGAACGTGAGCGTGAGCTGGTCGGGGAAGAACTGGTCCTCGGCGAACCAGCGCGCGATCGCTGCGTCGTAGGCGGCCGACACCGCGAACGCCTCGGCCGCGAGCGCCCGGCGTGTCTGGCGCGAAAGGCCGCCCTCGCGGAGCTCGGCGAGCACCGGGTCGTACTGCTCGGGCCGGCAGAGGGGCGCCACGTGCGCGAAGTTCTTCGCCGCCCCGCGGAGCATCGAGGGGCCGCCGACGTCGATCATCTCGATGATGTCGGCCGGGTCGACCCCGAGCCTGCCGACGAGCGAGGTGAACGGGTAGAGGTTCACGCAGACGAGGTCGAACGGCTCGATGCCGTGCTCGGCGAGGGTCGCGCGGTCATCCTCGAGCTCGAGCCGCGCGAGGATGCCCGCGTGGATTGCCGGGTGGAGTGTCTTGACGCGGCCGCCGAGCATCTCGGGCGCCTTCGTGACCGCCTCGACCCGCGTCACCGGCAGACCGTGCTCCTCGAGGAACGACGCAGTGCCGCCCGAGGAGACGAGCTCGAACCCGAGGCCGGCCAGGCCTTGCCCGAAGGTGTCGATCCCGGCCTTGTCGTAGACGGAGATGAGGGCCCTCATCGGGCGGTGCTTCGCTCGAGCAGCCCTGCGACCACGTCCGGGAGGAGCCGGTGCTCGACCGCGTGGAGCCGCTCCGTGAGCGTCTCGCGCGGCTCGACCGAGACCGCCTCCTGGCGGAGGATCGGTCCGGTGTCCACGCCCTCGTCGACGAGGTGGACGGTCACGCCGGTGGACGCGACGCCGGCCTCGAGTGCGTCGGCGATCGCGTGCGCGCCCGGGAACGCCGGTAGCAGCGAGGGGTGCACGTTGACGATCCGCCTCGGAAAGCGCGCCAGGAACGGCCTCGTCAGCAAGTGCATGTAGCCGGCGAGCACGACGAGCTCCACCCCGTGCTCCTCGAGCCAGGTTGCCATCACGAGGTCGCGCTCCTCGCGGTCGGCATGGCAGTCCAGCGAGAACGTGGCTGTCGGCAGCCCGGCGGCGCGTGCACGAGTGAGAGCGTAAGCGTCCTTTCGGTTGGAGGCGACCGCCGCGACGGGAAGGCCGCAATCGATCAGCGCCTGCAGGTTCGTGCCGCTCCCCGACACGAGGACGCCGATCACCCGATCCTCCCGATCACGATCTCGCCGGCGACGGGCTCGGCGACGACCGTGCACCAGCCGATCCCGAGGTTGAACACGCGGCGGAGCTCGTCCTCAGCGACATGCTCGGCCAGCCAGCCGAAAACCGGCGGCCGCGACCACGAATTCCAGTCGATCTCCGCCCGGGCTCCCTCTGGAAGCACCCGGCTGAGGTTGCCGACGATGCCGCCGCCGGTGATATGGGCAAACGCCTTCGCCCTCCCGGCGAGCGCGCGCGCCTCGGTGAGATACAGGCGCGTGGGCGCAAGGAGATCGGGGCCGTCGTAGTCGGCCGCCTCGAGGATCCTCCGCACGAGGGTGAACCCGTTGGCGTGGACGCCGGCCGAGGCGACGCCGACGACCGAGTCGCCGGGAACCACGCTGCGCCCGTCGACGAGATCGTCGCGGTCGACGATGCCGACGCACGTGCCGGCGAAGTCGAGCTCGCCGTCGCGATAGATGCCGGGCAGCTCGGCGGTCTCGCCGCCGACGAGGGCGACGCCGGCGGCGCGGCAGACCTCTGCGGCTCCCTCGACGAGCTCGGCGACCTGTTCGAGATCGATCGCGGCCGCTGCGACGTAATCGAGCAGGAGGAGCGGTGTCGCCCCGGTCGTCAGCACGTCGTTGATGCAGTGCGCCGCGAGATCGCGCCCGCAGTCTGCAAGCCGTCCCCGCTGCCGTGCGAGCACGAGCTTCGTCCCGACCCCGTCGGTGGACGCGGCGAGCAGCCGCTTGTCGTCGATCGGATGAAGGCCGGCAAACGCGCCGAAGCCGGCTGCCCCGGTCGACTCTACCGCGGCCCGTAGCCGTGCGACGACGCTGTCGGCAACCGCGAGCGACACCCCCGCCTCGGCGTAGCTCTGCTCCCGTGCGGCCACGTTTCTGAGTCTACGGCGCGCGGCCGTGGGCAACGTCGCCGATGTCGAGGTACAGCTACATCACCCCTGGCCCGTGCCGACAGAGTGATGTAGCTGTACATCAACGTCACGCGGGCCTCGGCGCTGCAGGAACACTGTCGGGCGTGCTGATCGCCTCGGCTGCGACGACGTGGAATCTGGAGCCGCTTCAGCTCGCGCCGACGCTCGTCGTCGCGCTGCTCTACCTCCGCCGGACACGCACGCTCGCCCGGCGCGGGACGCCGGTGCCGGCCTCGCGGCAGTTCCTCTTCTGGCTCGGGATCGGTCTCGTGATCGTTGCGCTCAACTCGCCGGTCGACGCGCTCGGCGAGCAGGACTTCTTCTTCGTCCACATGACCCAGCACGTGATTCTCGGCGACCTTGCGCCGCTCTGCTTCGTCGCCGGGCTCACCGGCCCCGTCCTGCGGCCGGTGCTCGCGCTGAAGCCGGTCGACAGGCTGCGGATCCTCACCCATCCGTTCGTGGCGCTGCCGCTGTGGGCGTTCAACCTCTACATCTGGCACCTGCCCTTTCTCTACCAGGCGGCTCTGCACCACAGCCCGGTGCACGCGCTCGAGCATTTCCTGTTCTTCACCTGCGGCGCGCTCATGTGGTCGCCGGTGGTCGAGACCTTGCCGGCGCCGGTGTGGTTCGGCACCGGGTGGAAGCTCGGCTATATCGTCGCCGTGAGGCTCATCGAGACGGTCCTGGCGAACGTGTTCATCTGGTCGAGCTCGGTGTTCTACCCGTGGTACGTGCACGCGCGACCCCTCTGGGGGCTTACCGCCGTCCACGACCAGAACCTGGCCGGGGTCGTGATGATGGGCGAGGGCGGCTTCGTCACGCTCGGTGCGCTTGCCTGGCTGTTCCTCCGGCTCGCCCAGGAGGGAGAGCTCAAGCAGGAGCTGCTCGAGCAAGGCTACGACCCGGCGCAGGTCGCACGGGCCGTCCGCTACGGACGCGGGGAGCTGCTGCGCGAACGGAGCGCGGGCGCGACCTGACGCCGGCCGCGCCGCGGGTGTTCCTAGCGGCGCAGGCCCGGCGTGAGCGCCGCCGGTGGCTCGAACCGCAGCTTGGCCGACTCCTTCGGGATGCTCGTCGGGTACTCCCGCGTCAGGCAGGCCCGGCAAAGAGCTCCCGCGGGCCGTTCGGTCGCAGCCTGGAGCCCCTCGAGCGAGATGTAGGCGAGTGAGGTCGCGCCGATCGCCTGCCGCACCTCCTCGACCGTGTTTCCGGCGGCGATCATCTCCTCCTCGCTCGCGAGATCGATGCCGTAATAGCAGGGGGAGATGACCGGCGGCGAGGAGATCCGCACATGCACCTCGGCCGCCCCGGCGTCGAACAGCATCTGCACGATCTGGCGGGTTGTCGAGCCGCGGACGATCGAGTCGTCGACGATGACGAGCCGCTTTCCCGCAACCTCGGCGAGCGGGTTGAACTTCATCCGGATTCCCTGCTCGCGCATTCCCTGCTCGGGCTGGATGAACGTACGGTGCACGTAGCGGTTCTTGATCAGCCCCTCGCTGAACGGGATGCCGGTCGCCCGCGCGAACCCGATCGCCGCCGGCGTGCCCGAGTCCGGAATCGGCAGGACGAGATCGGCGTCGGCCGGCGCCTCGGCCGCCAGGCGCTCGCCCATGCGGACGCGCGCGCCGTGTACCTCGACCCCGTCGAGCCTCGTGTCCGGCCGCGCCAGATAGAAGAACTCGAAGATGCAGAGGGCGCCCGCGCCGGCCCGCGGCAGCACCTGGATCGACTCCAGGCCGTCCTCCCCGGCGACGAGAAGCTCTCCGGGCCGCACGTCGCGCTCGTACGTGGCGCCGAGGAGGTCGAGCGCGCAGGTCTCGGACGCGACCACCGGATCGCCGCCGAGCCAGCCGAGGACGAGCGGCCGGAAGCCGAACGAGTCGCGGAAGGCGAACAGCTTCCCCTCGGCCAGCCCGACCACCGTTGCGGCGCCCTCGAGCCGCTCGAGCGCGCCCGCGACCGCTTCCTCGAGCGGGCGGTCGTCGCTGGAGACGGCCGCGGCGATCACCTCGGTGTCGGAGGTGGAGCTCAGACGTGGGGCGAGCTCCTCGCGCAGCCTGTCGGCGTTCGTGAGGTTCCCGTTGTGGCCGAGCGCGACCGTGCGTGCCGGGCCGTGATGGATCAGCGGCTGCGCGTTCGCCCAGCCGTTCGAGCCCGTGGTCGAGTAGCGAGTGTGCGCGATCGCGACCTGGCCGCGGAGCCCGGACAGCTTCTGCTCGTCGAACACCTGCGCCACGAGCCCGAGGTCGCGCAGGCCGGTGAGCAGTCCGTGATCCGACACGGCGATCCCCGCCGACTCCTGGCCCCGGTGCTGGAGTGCGTGGAGACCGAAGTAACTGAGCCGCGCGACGTCGCGGTCCGGCGCGTAGATGCCGAAGACTCCGCACATTTAGAAGACTCCGCACATTTAGAAGACTCCGCACATTTAGAAGACTCCGCACATTTAGAAAACTCTCCGCACATCAGGCGGCTCCGCGCATCTAGACGGCTCCCAGCTCGACGAGGTCATGCCACTCGACCGGCGCGGTATCGGCCGGATCGAGCGTGACGATCACTCCGGCGCCGTCCGCGCAGCCGAGCTCCGTCTCGATGCCGCTCCACGCGGCCGCCTCGCGGATACCGCGGGCGCCGTCGCCGGCCGAGAGGTCGTGCGCGAGGGTGAAGCGCGCGGCGTTCTGCCAGACGAAGCGAACGAGGGGCGCCCCCTCTCCGCGCAGGAGCAGCGCGCGGTCGCCTCGCCGCCAGCGGGACGGGATCCGGGTCACGTCCGCGACGAGGCCGACGCAGCCGACCACGGGCGTGGGCGGGATCGGCCTGCCGCCGGTCTCGTTGTAGAGCGAGACGTTGCCGGAGACGACGGGAATGCCGAGGTCGTTCGCGGCGCGCGCGATCCCGTCGATGGCGCGGGCGAGCTCCCAGGCGATCTCGGGACGCTCGGGGTTGCCGAAGTTGAGGCAGTCGGTGAGCGCGATCGGCTCGCCGCCGGCGCAGGCGACATTGAGCGCAGCCTCCATCACGGCCCGCCAGCCGGCGCTGAACGGATCGCGCTCGCCGAGCGGCGGCCCGTCGAGCGAGACGGCGATCCCGCGCGCCCCGTCGAGGCGCAGCACTGCGGCGTCGAGGCCGGGACGGCGGACCGTGCGCGAGCCGACGAGCTGGTCGTACTGCTCGAAGATCCAGGTCTTCGGCTCGCCGTTGACAGGGTCGGGAGCCGGCGGGACGGCCGGCGTGCGCTCCTCGAGCTCGAGCTCGTAGCGGGGCGTCCGCTCGGTGAGCAGCTCGGCCGGGATCGCGCCGACCGGCTCGCCGTACGAGAATGCGCGCAGCTCGCCGTGGTCGGTCACCTCGCCGATCACCGTGCACGGCAGCTCCCAGCGCTCGCAGGCGGCGCGCACGTCCTCGAGCCGTGCCGGCTCGACGACCGCGACCATCCGCTCCTGCGACTCCGAGATCATGATCTCCCACGGCTCGAGATCGGCCTCGCGGAGCGGCACCCGGTCGAGGTGCACGTCCACCCCGGCGCCCGCCGAGGCCATCTCCGCCAACGACGACGCGAGCCCCGCCGCGCCGCAATCCTGGAGCCCGGCGACGAGGTCGCGCTCGACGAGGTCGAGCGATACCTCGATCAGGGCCTTGCCGCGGAATGGATCGCCGATCTGAACCGACGGTCGCTTCTCGTGCGAGCCCTCGAGATCCTGGCTCGCGAGCACCGAGGCGCCGCCGATGCCGTCCCGGCCGGTCAGCGCGCCGTAGAGGACGATCAGGTTCCCGGTTCCCGTCGCCCGGGCGCGGAGCACGCGCTCGGCCGGGAGCAGCCCCACGCACATCGCGTTCACGAGTGGGTTCGCGCCGTATGCCTCGTCGAAGACGGTCTCGCCGCCCACGGTCGGCACGCCGACGCAGTTGCCGTAGTGGCCGATACCGGCGACGGCGCGGCGAAAGTGCCAGTCGGGGGCGCCGAAGCGAAGGCCGTCGAGCAGCGCAACCGGCCGGGCGCCCATCGCGACGACGTCGCGGAGGATCCCGCCGACGCCGGTGGCCGCGCCCTGGAATGGTTCGACCGCGGTGGGATGGTTGTGCGACTCGACCTTGAACGCGACCGCGATCCCGCCGCCGACGTCGACGACGCCGGCGTTCTCGCCGGGGCCCTGCAGGACGCGCGCGCCGCTCGAGGGCAGGCGCCGCAGCAGGAGCGCCGAGTGCTTGTACCCGCAGTGCTCCGACCAGAGGACGGAGAAGATCGCGAGCTCGAAGTCGTTCGGCGTCCGCTCGAGCAGCTCCCGGATTCGGGCGAACTCCCAGTCGGTCAGACCGAGCGCCCGGTGAAGCGGCTGTCTTTCGACGACGCCCAGGTGGCCCAGTCTAGCCCCGTCCCCCGGACGGCCCGCGGAACGGGGCGGCGATTCCGTGCCTCTTGGTCTCACGTGAGGGGGGCGGCGGCGGTTACAACATCAGGATGAGCCGCCGGGACATCTCGATGATCCTCGCCCTGTCCCTGATCTGGGGGGCGTCGTTCATGTTCATCCGCGTCGCGGATCGCCAGTTCGACCCATCGGCGCTCGTCTGGTTCCGGATGCTGTTCGGGTGCGCGGTGCTCGTGCCCGTCGCCCTCGTCGCGGTGGGGCGGAAGGGGTTGCGGCAGGCGCGCGCCGCCTGGGTCACGATCGTGCTGGTCGGGCTGATCAACACGGCGATCCCCTTCACGCTCTTCGCGTGGGCCGAGACGAGAATCGACTCGAGCCTGGCCGCGATCCTGCAGGCGGCGGCGCCGATCTTCACCGTCCTCATCGCCGTTCGCTTCACGCACGAGCGGGTCAGCGGCAT
Source organism: uncultured Actinomycetota bacterium (assembly GCA_963743675.1). Taxonomy (GTDB): domain Bacteria; phylum Actinomycetota; class Thermoleophilia; order Gaiellales; family Gaiellaceae; genus PALSA-600. The sequence goes on along the minus strand of CAVURE010000014.1, from coordinate 187,377 downwards.
CCGCTGGGCGGGGATCCTTGCCGGGTTTGCCGGCGTCGCGCTGCTCGTCGGCTCGCCGGGCAAGGGCGGGACGCTCGCCTCGCTGGCGGTCGTGCTCGCCGCGCTCTGTTACGCGGTGGGCTCGACGATCAGCTCGCGCGTCCTCACCGGCACCGAGCCGCTCGTGATCGCCGCGGGCTCGAGTGTCGTAGCGGCGATCATCGTGACGCCGTTCGGCGTGACGCATCTCCCGGCCGCGGTGCCGGGCTGGAAGGAGTCCGCCTCGGTCGTCACGCTCGGGGTGGTCGGAACGGGCCTCGCCTACATCATCATGTTCGCGCTCCTACGCAGCGCCGGGCCCTCGAGGACGATCCTCGTTACGTATCTGATCCCCGGCGTGGCGCTGCTGTACGGCGTCCTGCTCCTGGGCGAGCCGCTCGAGGCGGTCTATGTGGCCGGGCTCGGCCTGATTCTCGTGGGCGTCATGCTCGCCGGCAGGCGCGAACGGCCGGCCCGGGCGCCTGCGCCGGCCGCCGTCGCGGCCGGATCGCCCGACTGAAGCGCCGACTCCCCTCGATCGAGGGCGCCCAGCAGGGGGACGAACAGCATCAGATCGAGGGATAACCGGGATCGCCGGAGAGGCCGATGCAGCCCACAGGAGCAGCAACTCGTCGGCCCGGGAGGTCCCGCAGGTGCGCCGTCTCGTCCCCATCCTCGGAGTTCTCGCACTCCTCTTCCTCGCGGTCTCCTCCGCAGAGGGAGGCAGCACACACGCGAACGGCTGCGGTAACCAGACGTTCTCCTATGCCGGCCTCCAGGCGACCACCAAGGCCCACGGCGTCTCCGCGACTCTCGATACGACAGTTGCGCCCGCGGTCACCGACGGGCACGTCGGCGGTTGGATCGGCCTCGGCGGCACCGGCGCAGGGCCGGGGGGGACGGCCGAGTGGATCCAGGCGGGGCTCTCGGCGTTCCAGTCCGACGACACGAGCCACATGTACTACGAGGTCACGGTTGCCGGCTCGCAGCCGAGGTACGTGCAGCTCGCCTCCAACATCGGCCGCGGCGTGGCGCACAGGTTCGCCGTCCTCGAGATGGGGGCGCGAAAGTCCTGGTGGCGCGTATGGGTCGACGGCAAGGCCGTCAGCCCGCCGATCTACCTGCCGGGCAGCGACGGCCGCTGGTACCCGCAGGCGGTGGCGGAGAACTGGAACGGCGGCGCCGGCGCGTGCAACACCTACTCGTACCGCTTCTCGAACGTGGCGCTCGCGCAGAGCCGCGGCGGTGACTGGCGGCCGCTCGTGAGCGGCTCGGTCTTCCAGGATCCCGGCTACCACGTCGTGTCGCTCTCGAAGACGCCGCGGGACTTCCTCGCGGCGAGCCTGGCCGCCTAGCCGCGGTCGCGCGCGACCCCGCGGCGTCAGGTCACGGTCAGCGGTGTGCCCACCGGCATCAGGTGCGCGAGGCGGACGATCTGGCTGTTGACCACGCGGATGCAGCCGTGCGAGATGCGTCCCGGGATCAGCGCCGGCTCGTTGGTGCCGTGCACGCCGATGAATCCCCCGCCCGGCCAGTCGGTGAGCACCGCCGAGCGGCCGCTCGTGCCGAACGCGATCGGGCCGTAGAAGGCGTTGTCGAAATGGGTGAGCTTGTCGCGGATATAGAACTGCCCGGCCGGGGTCGGCCAGTACGGCCTCCCGACGCCGACCCTCGTCGTGAAGATCGTGCGGCCGTCCTTCTTCAGCACGGCCGTCTGGGTGCTCCGGTTGACGTAGAGGTGCGTGTGGACCGTGTACAGGGTCCCGAGCGCGCTCCGCGGCACCCACCCGGTCGAGTTGTTCGGAAGGATCGCGAGCCGGACGTGGTACCAGGTCTGCGACGGGGTGACGTCGAGCCCGTTCAGGACGAGAACAAGGTTCTGCGTCCCGTCGCTCGTCGCCGTGCTCAGCACGGTCACGAGCTTCGAGTGGGAGCTCGGCGTTGCCCGCGCACCCACGCGCCGGACGACGACAGCCCAGTGGCCGATCTTCGCGTTCGTGAGCGTGTAGGCGTGCGGGAACGTCTCTCCGCCGGTCTTGCTGCCGGCCCGCACGTGCGCGCCGCGCGCCGTTGCCGACCCGGCGGAGACCAGCAGGAGCGCGGCACCGGCGCAGACGGCGAGCGCCGCGGCGGCCCGGTGCCGGGGTGCCGGCAGCGCGGCAGTGGATGAGGGGGGTTTCATCGGGGGGGATTCGTCGGCCGCGGGGAGAACCCTGTCGCGCTCGCCGCAGGGAAGCGGAAGGTCAGCTCTCACCCTGCCTGTCCGGCGGCTCTGCTTCTGGCTCGAGTCGCCGTCAGGCTCTTGTCGGCCGGGTGTCAGATTGCTTGCTTAGCCTAGTATCCATGCGGGATGAAGGGGGCCTAGTTTCCACCTGGCCGAAAGGCGAGACCGGTGGTGCGAGCGCATGAGGAGGGCGGTGTTGGCAGGAACGCGGAAGTTCAGGCAAGCCGACGGCGAGGAGGTCGAGGCCGAGGTCGTGGGCTTCCGCACGTCCGGAGAGCATTGGAACGAGTACCTGCTGGACGACGGGACGGTCTTCAAGATCAAGCTGGTCGTGACCGAGATCGCGCGCATCAAGGATCGCTTCGACGAGAAGGGTGACCCGATCTACGCGGCCACCCACACACAGGTAACGGCCGTCGACGCGCCGGAAGCCCTCAGACAGTCGACCGAATAGGCTCGGTCAGCCGCGCCGAAGCTCTCCCTGCCCCGACCTGCTCGAAGGCGATCCTGTGATATCGAGCGCGACCAGGGAAAGCTTGTCGGCGTAAGCCTGTGCTTCTCCGAGGAGCACTGAAAGCCGGAAGAGGCTGATGAAGACGCGCCGGCTTTCAGGGGGCATCTCGGACACCTCCTCCGCGATTCCGAGCAGAACGTCGTTGATCTGCTCGTCGGTATCGGCGGAATCCATGCCCGGGACTGCCGGAACGATGCCGTTGAACAGGGCGTACGCCAACAACGGGACAGCATCGTCCTGGAGCCCTCGCACTTCGTTCCCGCGTGTCATCAGGTCGACGGCGACCGTTTTCAGCACGCGCTCGACGGAACGGCGCTCGTCCGTGACGGTTGCGGTGCCGGCACTCGTGAACACGTCCAGGCTCCGTTGATACCCGTCGATGATCAGCGGTAGCCAGGCCTTGAAAAGATCGGGGATCTCGAGGCGGGGGCCGTCGTCGCCGTCGTGCGTGGTCAGTACCGAGAACGACGCGGCGGCCTCGGAGCCGGGGTTGTCATCGCCGAGCAAGAGCCTGAGCGTGGACGCGAAGCGACCCGCGAGTTTAATTCCGAGATCCCGCGTCTTCCACCTCGCGTCGCGAAGCTCCCTGATCTCCCGGGCGACGCGTTCGTCTTCGGTTTCGGCGGCGCCCCCTCGCAGGGTCTCGATCGCCGAGCGGGCTTTTCGGGCAACGCGGTTTCCCTTTCGTCGCAGACGCCCGGACGACTCCTGCGCAACCTGCTCCGCCTCCGTCTGTACGCGACGAAGACCGGCCACGTCCGCCGCTCGCTGTAACTCGGGGATCGAGGCCTCTAGGACGTTGAGAGTGTCCATTCGATCGCTGCTCGTCGGCGGCGCAGGAGGTACGGGGACAAGCTCCATCCCCAGCTGCTGCACTCGTTCATCGACGCTCACGGTACACAGCTTAACTCACTGCGATCGTTCTCCCGCGGGCGCGGCGTGGCGATTTCGGCCCCGCCACGACCCATTCGTCGAGAAACCGAGTATGCTCAGCCAGGGGTGAGTTCGGGAGTCTGCGGCGAGCTCGGGGGTTGCGTTGAGAGCGGGAGATGTGGTTGAGCTTCGGTCGCCGGGGGAAATCCTGGCGACGCTGGACGAGACAGCTGGGCTCGAAGGACTGCCGTTCATGCCGGAGATGCTCGGCTACTTCGGCAAGAGCTTTCGCGTCAAGGCTCGGCTCGAGCGCGTGTGCGACACGATCGAGCCGATCGGGCTTCGCCACATCGTCGACGCCGTCCTGCTCGACGATCTGCGCTGCGACGGTGTCGCTCACGGAGGGTGTCAGGCGCAATGCCGGCTCTACTGGAAGGAAGCATGGCTGCGACCGCTCGCGGCCGATCAGGCTCCGACGTTGCTGGTCCGGGGCTCCGAGCTCGCGGAGCTCGAATCACGCGCGCGGGCCAATACTCGACCTCGTCATTCGACCACGGACGATCAGGTATTCCGCTGTCAGGGAACGGAGCTCCAGCGCTCGAGCCAACCCGTTCGTTGGTGGGACGCGCACTCGTTGCTCCGGCAAACGAGAAACGGCAACGTCGGAGCCCTCCGGTTCGCGCGCGTGATGAGCCGGAGCGTGGCCAACGAGATCGGTCAACGTGTCGGTCTGGTCTCGAGGTTTCCCTTCATGCCGCAGAACCCACCCGGGCATGTGTTCGCCTCCCCCGACCCCGTCGGCCTGAGGCCCGGCGAGCTGGTTCGAATTCGTTCCAAGGAGGAGATCGCGCAAACCCTCACCCCCGAGTCCAAGAATCGCGGTCTCTGGTTCGACCGCGAGATGCTGGTCTACTGCGGGAAGACGGCGCGCGTGCAGGCGAAGGTCGAACGATTCGTCAACGAGAAGACGGGTCGCCTGGTCGAGCTTGCCTCCGATTGCTACATCCTCGAAGGTGTCATCTGTACGAGCGATCAGAGCGACGGTCGCTGGTTCTGCCCACGTGAGATCTACTCCTGGTGGCGCGAGTGTTGGCTCGAGCGGCTCGACGAGTCTTGAAGCCCGGGCCGAACGGCTATTCGTGCGCGAAACGCGCCCCGGGTATCATGATCGAGATCCAAGCTCTCGGTTGAGGCGCGGAGAGAGTCGGGCGGCCTTCCCGGTGGGGGCGCCTGGGTCCGCGCGTGGATGACATGCGCATACTCCTCGTCAGCGACTACTACCCTCCCTTCATCGGCGGCGCGCAGGTGCAGACTCAGCTGCTCGCGCGGAAGTTCAGCGAGCGCGGGCACACGGTCGCTGTTGCCACGCCTTGGCAGAACCGCGTGCCGGCCCGGGAGGACGATGACGGGATCTCCATCTACCGGTTGCGGCAGATGCGGACCTTGCCCGGGCTTGCGCGAAAGCGCTTTCAACACCATCAGCCACCGTTCCCCGACCCGGTCACGGCGGTCATGTTGCGGCGCGTCATCGGAGAATTCCGCCCCGACATCGTCCATTCTTACGGTTGGATCAGCTACTCGGCGGCGGCGGCATTGCTCGGACGCAGCACGCCGTTGCTGATAACGGCCAGGGACTACGGATACAGCTGCGCCAAGCGCACGATGATGTTCGACGACGCCGATTGCAGCGGCCCGGCCCTCGTGAAATGCCTCGGGTGCGCCGGTCGTCACTACGGCCGGCCCAAGGGCTGGATCGCGGCTGCGGGCGTTTACTCGAGCCGACCGCTGCTCGTGCGCAAGACCTCGGCAGTGCACAGTGTCAGCAGGTACGTTCGCGAGATCGTCCGCCGCGACTTCCTCAGCGAGCACGCCGTGAAGGGATCGGGGCACGTGATCCACGACGTCATCGGCAGCGTGCCGACGACGGATCACCTCACCGGCGACACGGTCGGCTACCCCGAGCTGGAGCAGCTGCCCAATGAGCCCTTCATGCTCTTCATCGGGGCTCTGAGGCGGGTCAAGGGGATCGAGGAGCTGCTTGCCGCCTACCAGCTGCTGGATGATCCACCGCCGCTGGTGCTGATCGGAACGATTGAACCGGACTCGCCCACCAGCTTTCCGCCCGGGGTGACGGTTCTTCGCGACGTCCCGCATCAGGCCGTGATCGCAGCCGCCGGCTCACGCCACTGCCTGTTCGGCGTCATGCCCTCGACCTTGCCCGAGCCGTTCGGCACGGTCGTCTGTGAGGTCATGAGCCAGGGCAAGCCGGTTATCGGCACTCGCCCGGGGGGTCACACGGACATGATCGTCGAAGGCGAGAACGGATTCCTCGTTCCCCGGGGCGATGTCGCGGAGCTTGCGCGGGCGATGCAGAGGTTGATCTCCAACCCGGAAGAGCGCGAAAGGCTCGGGGCCGCGGCACGCGAGCGGGCGAGACTGTTCACGGCGGAGATCTCGATCCCTCGCCTCGAACGGCTCTACGCTCAGGTCATCTCTCGGAGCGAGGAGCCTGAAGGCGCGCCCGCTGCTGCTGCGCACTAGCCCCGGGATCTCACGAGGCAATCGTCGCGGATCGATCGGCCCCGGCAACGAGGGTTGTCGGCGCAGGGATCGGGAGCAGCAGGGTGGCTCCCCACGCCGCGGTGTATGCGAGTTGCTGCGAGATCTCCGGAGCGAGGTTCCACGGCAGGATCATGATCACGTCGGGTCGCGTCTCTGCGATCCGGTCGGGCGGATAAATGGGGATATGGGTGCCCGGCGTGTACTTGCCGTGCTTGTACGGATTCCGGTCGACGGTGTACTCGAGGTAGTCGGTCCGGATCGCGCAGTAGTTGAGAAGGGTGTTCCCCTTGCCGGGAGCGCCGTAGCCCGCGATGCTCTGCCCGGCGCGCTTGAGCTCGATCAGGCAGCTGAGAAGAGCGCGCTTCGACTCCTCGACATCGTCCGAGAAGCGACGGTACCGGGCCATCTCCTTCAGCCCGACGTCTTCCTCGCGGGCGAGGAGGCTGCGCACCGCTTCGCTGGAGCTTCCCGAGCTCGAGGCGTGCTGGACGTAGATGCGGAGCGATCCGCCGTGGCTCGGCAGCTCCTCGACGTCGACGACGTCCAGCCGATGAGCCTTCAGCGTCTCGCTGATCGAGTAGAGCGAGAAGTACGAGAAGTGCTCGTGGTAGATCGTGTCGTACTGAAGCCCCTCGAGCAGGCATGCAAGATGTGGGAACTCGAATGTCGCGGTGCCGTCCTCCGCGAGCAGGATGGCGGCTCCTGCCAGGAAATCGTGGAGGTCCGGCACCTGGGCAAGCACGTTGTTCCCGATCACGAGCGCTGCCCTTCCACGCTCTGCAACGAGCCGCTCCGCAAGCTCCACGCCGAAGAACTCGACGAGGGTCGGCACTCCTCGTTGCTCGGCGTCGCGCGCGACGTTCGCCGCCGGATCGACGCCGAGGACGGAGATGTTCCTTGGCAGGAAGTGCTGGAGCAGGTAGCCGTCATTCGATGCCAGTTCGACGACGAGGCTTTCGGTGTCGAGCGAGAGCCGGTCGATGATCATGTCGACGTAGCTCCGCGCATGCTCGACCCACGAGTCCGAATAGGCAGAGAAATACGCGTACTCGCCGAAGATCTCGCTCGGCGCGACGACCGCAGGTAGCTGCGCGAGCCAGCAGCGTGAGCAGACGCGGACGTGGAGCGGGTAGTAGGGCTCGGGCTCGTTCAGCCGGTCGGCGGCCAGGAAGCTCTCGCACAGGGGCGAGTTTCCGAGATCGACCATCGTGAGCTCGAGCGGGGCGCTGCACGACCGGCAATGGGTCGCTCCGATCACGGTTTCGGTCGATCGGCTCAGTTGAAGCCTCGCATTACGGGCCGCACCGGGCGCCCTCGCAGGTAGCCCTCGATTCCGTCGCTGAGGGCGCGCCGGTAGACCTCGAGTGACTCATGAACGGCCTCGACCGTCCGGTCGATCACGCGATCGTCGTGCGAGTAGCTGACGACGAACGAAGGCACGAGAAAACCGCGCTTGATCATTTCCTGCAGAAACAGCGTTCGGAAGGGCTGGGAACGGCTGCCGTCCCCGTCGCGAGTCGCGTAGACGAGGTTCGAGTCTCGTCCGACGACCTGGAAGAACTCCTCGACACCTGTGTCTCTCGCCGCCGCGAGGATCCCCTCCCGAAGCCGCCTTCCCTGGCCGTGCAGGGTCTCGATCACCGGCTCGTCACGATAGACCTGCATCGTCGCGATTGCGGCAGCCATCGCGTGGGTCTCGGCCCCGTGAGTCGTGGAAAGGAGGAAGACCCGCTCGCGAGGATCCCGTAACCCCCCGAGCTCCATGATCTCGCGCTTGCCGACCAGTGCCGAGAGCGCAAATCCGTTGGCAAGCGCCTTGCCGAACGTGGCGAGATCCGGCTCGAGGTCATACTCCGCCTGCGCTCCGCCGAGATTCCAGCGAAAGCCCGTGATCATCTCGTCGAGCACGAAGAGCGCTCCATCTTGCTCGCAAAGCTCCTGCAGCCCGCGGAGGAACCCTGCTCGAGGCTTCTCCGTCCGCTCGGCCTCAAGGATCACGCAGGCGATCTGGCCGGGATGTTCGGCAAACAAGCTCTCGGCGCTCCGGAGGTCGTTGTAGTCGAATCTCAAGGTCAGCTGCTGGACGCCGCGCGGAATCCCGGCGTCCATGGGCGTCGTCGCGATGAACCAGTCGTTGTACGAGAGAAACGGGTCGTCGGCGCAGATCGCGACCAGCTCCCGTCCGGTATGGGCCCGCGCAAGAGTGATCGCCGCCGTGTTCGCGGTCGAGCCGTCCTTGCAGAACTTGACCATCTCTGCGTGTGTGATCAGGTCGAGGAGCGACTCGGCGCACTCGATCTCGATCATCGCCGGCCGGACATAGTTGGTTCCGAGCCGCAGCTGGTTGGCCGCCGCGTCGGCGACCGGAGCGAAGCCGTGCCCCAGCGTCACGGAGCGGAGCCCCATCCCGTACTCCACGAACGTGTTGCCGTCCGAATCCCACACGTGACAGCCATCCCCTCGCTGGATGACGGTCGGAGCAAGCTCGGGAAACTGATCGTCGCCCTTCGCGTAGGTGTGCGCTCCGCCTGGAATCACCGCGTGCGCGCGCTCGCGCAGTCTCGACGAAGCATCTGACCCCAGCCTCGGCAAAGCTGCGGCACGAGCCGGGTCGAGGAACATCGCGCCCGTAGGTTAGCTGTCGGGTATCCGAAAGCGGCGCGACCTCTGCCCGGACGGCTGGACCTAGCTAACCGAACGGGTGGAGCTGGCCGGATTGGGGGGGAAGCTCGTTTTTCCTTCGCTAGTGTCTTAGGTACACGGAAGGCGGCAAGGATTTCCGTGATCCGATACTTCAGGGGGAAGGGGTTGGGATGGGGCGTCGCGATCGCATCGCGGGTGGTGTCGCAGTCGAGGAACTGGTGCTGGAGCGTCCGGCGCCGGCGAAGAATGGCCACGCGAGCGAGAGCAGCGGTACGGCGATCGCCGTGCGCCAGCTGCCGCTGCGGCCCGAGACGCCCCGCGTCAGCGTGGTCATTCCCGCGATGAACGAGGCGGAGAATCTTCCCTACGTGCTCCCCCGCATTCCCGCCGACGTCCACGAGGTCTTGCTCGTCGACGGCAACTCAGCCGACCGGACCGTTGAGATCGCCTGTGAGCTGATGCCCTCGATCCGGATCATCGAGCAGGTGGGCCGTGGCAAGGGTGCGGCGCTGAGCACGGGCTTCGCGGCCTGCACCGGCGACGTCATCGTCATGCTCGACGCCGACGGCTCAACCGATCCGGCGGAGATTCCGCTTTTCGTCGGCGGGCTTGTTGCGGGTGCCGACTTCGTCAAGGGGTCCCGGTTCATCTGCGGGGGCGGGACGGCCGACATGCCGCTTCACCGCAAGCTCGGCAACCGAGCTTTCGTCCTTCTGACCTGGCTCTTCTTCCGCGCGAGGTTCTCCGACCTCTGTTACGGATACAACGCGTTCTGGACGGAAGTCGTGGATCGGCTGGAGTTGACTGCCACCGGCTTCGAGGTCGAGACGATGATGAACATCCGGGCGCATCGAATCGGGCTCCGAGTGGCGGAGGTGCCGAGCTTCGAGCACAAGCGACACCACGGCATCGGGCGACTCAGGACCATTCCCGACGGGATGCGCGTGCTCCGGACGATCTTCGCCGAGCGGTTCCAGCCCGCTCCCGGTCAACAGCCGCGGTAAGCCAGTGGTCTCACGCGGGCGGAGCCTGACTCCGTGTGCGCGGGATCGTCAGCCGTAGAATCTGGAGCCCTTGCTCAGGTACCTTCCGCGCCGGCGGCGCGAGATCACCGTGTGCGGACTGCGTCGCTCGAGTCCGGCCCGCTCATGAGTCACCCGGCGCCGGTCACGATCGGGATGCCGGTCTTCAACGGCGAGAGGTACCTGGCTGCGTCGATCGATTCGATTCTCGCCCAGACCTTCAGCGATTTTTCTCTTGTCGTCTCCGACAACGCCTCGAACGACGGGACGCAGGCGATCGTTCTCGAGTACGCCCGGCGCGATGCACGGGTTCGGTATCTCCGGAGCGCTGAGAACCATGGCGCGTCCTGGAACTTCAATCGGGTCTTCGCCGAGTGCGACAGCCCGGTCTTCAAATGGGCGGCGAGCGACGACCTTCTCGCCCCGACCTTCGTCGAGCGGTGCCTCGAGCTGCTCGAGGCGTCTCCGCGCGACACGGTGGTCCTGGTCGCTCCGCAGACGCGTTGGGTCGGGCCTGACGGCTCGTTCCTGCAGGATGTCGACGACCGCCTTCACGTCACCCAGCCCACGCCCCATGCCCGGCTCCGCCATGTCGTCGAGAATGTCGTCTGGGGCAACCCGACGTTCGGCTTGATCGTCGCCGATGCCTTGCGTCGTACCAGAGGCATGGGCGCGTTTCCCTCGACTGATCTCGTATTTCTCGGCGAGCTTGCCCTGCTCGGGGAGTTCCGCCTGCTGCGGGAACCGCTCTTCTTCCGCCGCCAGCACGAGACGATGTCTCGACAGGCCGATCGCACTCCGCTCGAGCTGGCTCAGTTCTTCGATCCCGACGCCGACAGGCCGACCAACGAGTTTCGCAACGTGTTCTTCGAGTACCTGCGGGGTGTCCGGCACGTACCGCTGTCGCGCACCGAGAGGCTGCGGTGCTACGCGGCGACGTTCGCCGGATGGAGCCACCGCTACGGCGGCCCGGTTACGAGGTTGCGGCAGCTAGCGACTCGCAGTCGGAGCTGACCTCGAAGAAGCACGAAGGTCGAAGAGAGCGAGGACGACCCCGGGCTGAGTTTCCGTCAGCAGCCGTCGGCCCTCGCGGTCGAGCCGGCGCAGAAACTCCTCGGGGTCGGCGAGCGTGAAGTGAGCAAGGAGAACCCAGACGCGCGACCGGCGTGGGACCGCTCTCGGGTCGATCTCGTCGGAGCCGATGACGACCGCCGGGAATTTCGGGCGGATCGCCCGGTGCTGAGCTCGGTCGATCACGATCGGGAGTCGATCGCCCAGGTGCCGGTCGACGGCGTAGTAGCGGAGCGCGTACTGGGCGGTTGCGTTCATGTAGATCGTGTCTCCGTTCCGGTACCGAGCCTCCAGCGTCTGAACCGCCGGAACGATCTCCTCGATTCGCTGCGGCTTCAGGAGATGCCAGCCCGCGGTCGCGAGCGACGGGAGGCCGATCGCCACGACGAGTACGACAGCAACCGTGCGGGCGAGGCGCCACGGGCCGTTGGCGATCGCCACGCCTCCTGCAACTGCCAGCAACAGAACGATGGGGACCAGAAAGAGCGTGAATCGCCCGCCCCACGGGTAGTCCCCTGCACCCGACGCGGCGGCAGCGATCGGCACAGGCAGCAGGAGCATCGACAGGCGGACCGGCGACCGTCGGCCGAGCCACCAGGCGCCGATCACGACCAGCATGCCTCCGACGACCGCAAGTGGAGCCGGCAGGTGAAGCGACAGCTCGCCTGCGACGAGTCCCTCGAAGGACCGGGCCGCGGTCGTGACGTCCTGGCCCGAGGTCGGCGGGATCACCAGGAAGTACGTGCCGAGGCCCTTCGGGAGGTGGCGGATGTTGACGAGGTAGACGCCGGCGAAGCTCGCCGCCCAGATCGCGAAAACTGGAGCGAGCCGCTCGAGACGAGCTCGATCGCGGGCGAGGACCGCGGGGACGAGGAGCGAGACGCCTATGCCCGCAAGCACGAACGTCACCGGGTGCGAGAACCAGACCGCGACCGCGCCGACGGCAGCGAGCCCGATCGTCCGACGCCTCGTCAGCTTTCTGTCGGCGGCGGCGAGACCGGCGGCGAGCACGGCCAGCGTGAAGCAGATGTCGCTTGAGTATTGCTTCACCTCCGACGAGTAGATGATCGGCCCGTCCAACGCGGCGAACAGCACGAGGGCCGCACCGGCTCCGGCCGGAGGCAGGACCTGCTTCGCGACAAGGAAGAACAGCGGCAGCGAGGCAAGTCCTGCGAGGAGGGGCACGAGCCGAAGGGCGGCCTCGGATGACCCGAAGGCGTCGACCGCGAGTCGGTCGAACAGCAGGAAGCCCGGCGGCGCGCCCTGGACATAGTCGAGTGTCCCGAAGAGCCGAGAGAAAGGCTGATGGATGATGTTGAGCGAGAGAAGAGCCTCGTCGAGCCAGAGCGAGCGTCCCGACAGGAACTGGACGATCCGAAAAAGCGCGCCTACGGCGACGACAAGCGCGACGAACGCTGTGCTGCCGAGAAGCCGATTCCCCGAGGAAGCGATTCGGCGCATTCGTGTCGATTCGCCCGGCGCCGACGCCATCGTCACCCGCACCGATCTTGTCGCACCCGTTCAAGCACGACTGCTCGTCACCGGCTCTGATACTCGGCGCCCAGATGCCTGAGCTCGTGGTACGCGCCTGGGGAGATCGCACGCAGGGCGATGAGGTATGTCAGGACGCCGACGAGCACGCCGACGGCGAGCTGGAGCGGAGCGCCTACCACGGTCTCGAGTTGGGTCTCGACGAGCCACACGGCGCCGCCCATCAGCAACGACGCCGCCGCGACTCCGGCAAGGCGCTTGGCGACCTCGACGAAGGAGACACCGATCAGCCTCCCCGAGATGACGAAGATCGGAATCGTCAGCAAGAGGTTCGCGCAGGCGTAGGCGACCGCGATGCCTTCCAGGCCCCACGGCAGTCCGATCGCGAAGGCCGCCACGACGACTGCGGTCCAGACGACCCCCAGCCGAAACATGAGGTCTGCGCGTCCCTGGGAGTTGACGACCCAAGCGTTCGTCTGGACGACGCACTGCAGGAACGAGCAGATGCACAGGATCCGCAGGATCGGCACCGTCTCGATCCAGGCGTGTCCGAAGAACGTCAAGATCAACGGTCTCGCCGTCACGAGGAGGCCGACGGCGCAGGGGAAGCTGATCATCCCCACCAGGCCGAGCGACCGCAGATAGATCTGCTTCGTGCGCTCGAGGTCGTCTTGCAGGCGCGAAAAAGTCGAGAACATGACCCGTGAGGCGACCGAGCCGACGAGGTCGACGGGCGCGAGCATCAGGTTGTAGGCGCGGTCGTAGAACGCGAGATTCGAGGTGCCGAGAAACCGGCCGATGAGAAGGTTGTCGGCATTCCTCGACCAGTAATTGACGAGGTTGAATCCGGTGAGGTGGCGACCGAAGCCCCAGATGTCGGCCAGCGAGCGCCGGTCGGGGAGCAGTTTCGGGAGCCAGCCGCCGAGGGCCCACAGGAAGCCCGTGCGGAAGGTGGCAGTCGCGAGCGCGAGCCCGACGAAGCTCCACACGCCGAGCCCGCCGATCGCCATCCCGATCGCGACCGCATTCCCCGCGACGAAGGCCCCGTTCTCGATCGTGACGAGCCTCCGGAAGTTCATCTCGCGCTGAAGGAGGGCCGTCTGCACGGCCGCGAGGCTCCCGATCAGGAAAGCCGGCGAGTTCGCGATCCCGAGGGCGAGCAGCCTCGGCTCGTTGTAGAACGACGCGATCACAGGGGCGAGCACGATCATCACGACCGTCGTCACCGCTCCGCCCGCGAGGCTCAGCCAGAAAGCCGCGCTCAGGTGACGCTCGTCGATCTCCGGGCGCTGGACGATCGCCGCGGTGACCCCGACATCGGTGAGGAGCACTGCGAAGCCGGTGAAGACGCTGATCATGGCGATGAGCCCGAAGTCCGACGGAACGAGCAGGTGAGCGAGCACGGCGGTGAAGCCGAGCTGGAGCACCTGCTGACCGACCGTGGACGTCGCCGTCCAGCCGAGGCCCGCCAGTGTCCGGCGCCGAACGTCCCGGGCCGGGTCTACGCCGGCCTCCCCGGCGGGTCTGCCTCGGGCGCGTCCGCAGCAGAGCGAACGAGTGCATGCATCTCGACGACGACGGGCAACAGGCGGCGGGCCGCTACGGGACCCTTGCCGTGGCTGAGCTCGCTGGACGGGGGTGGCAGACCGGATCCGCCGAGGCGAGGCGTCGCTTGCGACCCTCTACCGCCGCAGACGATCCGCGCCGTTCCCACGCTTGCACCCACCCACGTGGAGAAACCGCGACCAACCTGAATCCGGATCCGAGCTCCCGCCGGAACGCGGCCCAGGCCGGCGAGCGGAGCGCGCTCGCACTTGCATGGCTCAGGCCGAACAGCAGGACGTAATCGACCCTTCCGCCGGTGCGACGCTGGTAGCCGAGCGGATCGAGGGGCGGTGGGATCCCTTCGATGTACTGCCCCGGCAGAACCAGATGTGTTTGTGGGTCGAGGGGCGGGCGGAACTGGAGAACGTAGAACGGGACTGACCCCTCGATGCTCCCGAGATCGAGCCCCCGCAGGTCGGCGGCGAGCCTGCCGGTCTCGTCGGTGACGGGATCCAGGCGGACGTCGCTCGCGGGAAGCGCAAGTGCCATGCTCGCCTGAATCATCGTCGACCCTGGAGCCAGACACGGCTTGACCGCCATGAAGTCGGTCACGATCGAGTCCAGCTTGCGGTATGTCGGCAGTCGCGTCAGCGCCAGCCCTGTCGCGGCAACGAGTGAGATGGCGGCAGCCGAGATCAGGAGCCGACGCGGGACGCGGTACGCCGCGATCCAGAGAATGATCCCGTAGATCGGGAACAGCGCGAGCCGCTGGTAGATGAAGCTGCCGCCGCTCACCACCTGGAAGGGCGCGAAGACGACCGCGACGCTCCCGATGAGCGTGAATACCAGCGGCGCGTCGCTCGCCCGCGGGCGCAGTAGCGGGCGTTCTCGCAGCCGCACGACGGTGACGACGAGGACGGCGATCATCGCCGCGACCAGGAGCATCCAGAGCGCTTCGAAGCGACTGTAGGAGGTGACGCCCAACGTCAGGGCGAAAAACTCCAGGCGCACACGCGGCTGGATGGCATAGCCCGCCGGGACATCGGACTTCGTGCCGAGGAAGAACCAGGCCGCGAGCAGCGCGCTCGGCGCCAGCAGCGCCAGCGCGACGATCCGGCGACGCTGGATCGCCGCCCGCTCCTCTGCTTCGCCGCTGCCGGCGGTGCTCAGGTCGAAGGCGAGGACGAGGAAGACGAAGAGAAGGGCCTCGAGAAAGCCCACGATGTGCGTGAAGTACGTGACGACGAGCAGTCCGGCGAGGGTCAGAGCCTGCCTTCCGGTCAGCTCCCGGCGGTGGCGAAGCGCGTACCCGGCGACGACGAGGAAGAGGATCGTCGAGTAGGAGAAGTTGTAAAAGCCATAGTTGAAGGCGAACGAGAAGGTGAGCGGCAGCGCCACGAACGCGAGCCAGATCTGCGGAGAGACCGCTCGGATCGCATAGAGGAGCGCGAGCGGCAGCCCGACGATGTAACCGGCGATCAGGAGCTTCTCGCTCAGCGCCGGGTCGAAGACCAGCATCAGGCCGGTCAGGGCGAGATCCGGAAGCAGGTTGGGAACCGGGAACACGTGCCACCCGTAGTAGTGGAGCGCCAGCGCGCCGTGGCCCTGGAGGATGTCTCGCAGCAGCGCGGCGACACCCAGGTGGAATGGCCCGTCCACGGTCACGAAGTACCGCGGCAGAAAGACGAGCAGGAGCTCGGCAGCGACGGCCGCACCCAGGGCGAGCCCGCCGACCATCGTCGACGAGGCCGTGGCTCCACGCCACCGCACCCGGTCCCCGCTCGCGGTCGGCTTGGGGCTGCTCACCTTCACATTGTGTGGGACGCTGCCGACGTTCGAGCCTTGCTCGCAGCCCGAAGGCACTCACCGGACGAAGCCGGATGAGGGATCGTCGTCGTGGCGGCGAGAGCTGCGATGTTGCCTCCTCCTGCTGTTCTTATCAGCCCCGAGCTCGTTCTGGTCGATCCCGACCTTGCGGCGATGGCGCGCGCCCGGCGCTGCGAGCAGGCGGATGCGTCCCGGGCAGCACCCGGGCTCGGGCCGGATCAGGCCCCGGCTGTGAGCGGTGTGCGCTGGTGTCGGGGGCCCGACGATGGAGTTGCAGGCGACGGCTGCTTTGAATGCTGGGCTGGCCGGCGGCGGAGGATACGCTCGGCCGGTCCCAGAGTCCCTGCCCTTCGTCGATTCGCCGGCTGAACCGGCAGAAGGCTGTTGAGAACGTGCTCCGGCTACAAGGTGCCACTCACGGCAAAGGCTGGATCTTGCTCAGGCGCGGCAGGTTCCCGAAGCTCCCGCCCGCTGCGAAGTACGGTGAGCTGACCGCTGAAGCAAATGCCTGCTGTGAGGCTGTGGACGACTCGATTTCCCACGGCTGCCAGGCGCCCTTCTCGTAGATGCGCCAGTTGAACCAGAGGAAGGCCTTGATCCGGGGGAAGTGGTCTGGAAGCTGAACGCTGAGCGCGTTTGTGACCCAGTCCGCCTTCGAGCCGCCGCTCTCGGCGGAGGCAGTCTCGCCGATCATGATCGGCTTGTCCGGCGCGATCTGGAGGAGTTGGTCGTAGCTCGGCCCGAAGACCGTCTGGAAGCTCTGCCAGTCGCTCCCGCCCCAGTTGTAGCCGTTCAGCCCGGTCCAGTCGACGTAGGCATCGCCGGGATAGAGATCGCGGAGAGCTGTGGGCGTGCTGTCGCTCGTACCGTCGGGCGTCGTGACGTTGGGGCACCAGACCCAGGTGACGTTCGTGGCGCCGACCGAGTCGAAGATGTCGTGGACGTGCTGCCACATGGCGACGAAATCCGCCGCGGTGTTGCCGTTCACGCCCGGCGAATACGGGTACCAGGTGCCGTTCATCTCCTCGTCCAGGAGCAGGAAGATCGGATGACCGAAGCTCTTGATCGCCTGTGCCTGGGTGGTCAACCAGCCGTCGTCGCTCCCGCCGGCGATGTCGGCATCCGTCGCGCCGGCGGTGCTCCAGTCGACCGCAGGGATGTCGCCGCGATTCACGACCTTCGTGGCGGCGTCGAGATCGAACTTGCAGGTCCAGCACATCCCCCAGTGCTCGATCGAGACCTGCTTCCCGGCGTTCTGCTCGAAGGTCGGCAGCGGGCACCGGGTCCCCGGATCGCACCAGGGAGCGTTGCTCCAGGTTCCTCCGTAGAGGTGGTTGTAGGTCTGGGCTCCGTCGATGTACGCCCCCCAGTAGATCGACGGGGCCGTGCTCTTCGCGGCAAAGAGGGCATTGGCGAACGGATGAACGACGAAGAGGACCACGGTCCCTACCAGGACTGCCGCAGCCGAGATGGCCTTGATCGCTAATGGAGACACTGAATCACCGGATCCGGGACTATCCACGCCGCAACAACGGGGTCTCGCTCACTGGCCGCAACAACGAGACCGAGTACCTGAGGTTGAGGATACCCGGTTTGGCCCCGGATCGGGCATCCGCAGCCCGACGGCTAGCTCGCCGCACCAGGCTCCGGCCGGCGCCGCCGCATTCGACCGAGCCCACGCCGCACCGGGCGCCACGCGGCGGCGAGTGCCCGGCGCCCCTTCAGCGACGCTCGGCCGTTCACCAGGGCCGCGAACGCCTCGAGATCGCATGCGTCCGTGACCGGCAGGCGTGAGATGCCGTAGACATCTTCCCCCGCCGGGCTCAGCGAATAGCCCACCCGGCAGGCCGAGGAGTAGCCTGCGCGTTCGACCAGCGTCCGCACCGCGGCGCTCTCGTAGCCAAATGGATAGGCGAAGGTTCGAACCTCGCGCTCGACGGTCTCCTCCAGCACGCGCTTGCTCTGCTCGACCTCGATCCGGGCGGATTCGAGGTCGATCTCGTCGAGCGCCGGATGGGTGTGGCTGTGAGCGCCGCATTCGATTCCTCGGCCCGGAAGCTCACGAAGCTCTTCTGCTCGCAGCAGCGGTCGGCTCCCTTCGCCGCTTCGCTCCAGCCAGCGGCTCGTGCCGCCGATATAGGCAGTCGGCACGTAGATCGTCGCGCCGAACCCGAGGCGCTCGAGAACGGGCACGGCGTGGGTCAGGAGCTCCTGGAAGGCGTCGTCGAACGTGAGCCCGACAGTGCGCTCGCTCGAGTCACTCGACCTCGCGCGGTCAGCGACGAGCTCCGACACTCCGCAGACGTGGAAGCCCTCCCGTGCGAGGTAGGACATCTGCTCCTCGAACCGCTCCGGGCTCGTGACGAACTCGCGGAACCGTCGCGAGGCGTGTGGTGAGACGCCGTGATACATCAGGATCGCGTTGCGGCGGGGGACCGGCCTCGGGTCGTCGGTCATGCCGTCGCCGTCGCTCTCGTGCGAACGATCGGCCTGAGGTCGGTGGCGAGCAGCAGTGCGGCCGCGATCGACTGGCTGACGAGAAAGGCGATCCCGGCGCCGGTGATCCCGAATCTCGGCAGGAGGACGTAGCTGAGACCGAGCAGCGTGACGCAGATCAAGCCCTGGAGCGCCGCGACCCAGACCACGCGCCCGCGGATGCGGAGCACGCCGAGGCCGATGGTGACGACGGCGCCTGGGAGGATTCCGAGCGAGAGCAGACGCAAGGTGGTCGCGCCGTGTTCCGCGTACCCGCTGCCGAACAGGCTGAGCAGCTCGGATGCACCAAAGCAGAGTGCCGCGATCGGAACGACGAGGAGCGCGAAGGTATGGAGGAGCGTGCGCCGGACGTAGTGCCGCAGGAGGTCCATGTCGCGAACCGTCTCCACGGTCAGCGACGTCGCCGTGCTGGCTGGGACAGCCGCCAGCGCCGAAGCGATCGTCCAGGGCAGGAAGAAATACGCGGCCTGGGCCGCTCCGACCCGGTCGAGCACCACCAGCGGCACAAGGTTCGAGGAGGCGGCATAGAAAACGAAGCCGACGTAGTTGCCGCTTGCGAACCGTGCTATCTCACGAATTCCGTGGGCGCCGGCGCCGCCGGTGCGCCGGAGCGTGGGGATGACGATCCGGTAGACCAGCCCGTTGACGATCACAACCGCAAGCGCTGCCGGGATCACCCAGGAGGCGAACAGGCCGGCATGCGGCAGCTGCGAGTGGAAGAGGAGGAGAAGGGCGATCTTCGCGCAGCTGACGCCGATGTTCTCGATCGGCACCCAGGTCGCCCGTCGAAGTCCGGCCAGGGCGCTGTCCTGGAGGGTGAAGACGCACCAGACCGAGGCGCCGAGCACGAACGCGACCGACCAGGTCGGATTCGTGCGCAGGAAGGTCAGGCTCGGCGACCAGAACGGTGTGCCGATCACGAAGACGGTTGTGAGCACCACGGCGGCCACTGCGCTGACGCCGTAAGCCATGCCGATCATCCGGCCCGACCCGTTTCCGGCGATCGGGAGGAAGCGGATCAGGACGCTGTTCAGCGAAAGCTGTGAGAGACCCGCGAGGAAGAGGAGCGTCGAGATGACCACCGACTGCACCCCGACCTCGTGGGGCGAGTAATTCCGCGCCGCCACCGTCCAGAAGAGCAGTCCAAGGACCGCTGTCCCGGCGGCACTCACGACGAGTGCGTAGCTGTTCCGGTACAGCGGCGTGCGGAGGTGGGTGACGACTCGCGCTGTGAGGTCGCGCCCGGCCAGGCCCGCGGGCTCGCTCATCTCGCCCGATCGGGATCGGTCGGCGAAGGTTGCGCTTGAGGAGACGCCCTCGCCTGACGATAGAGAGGGAAGTGATCTATGTTCGCTATGGGGTCAAGACCGGTCACGGTTATCGCCTCGTTATCGAGTCTGGGCCACAGGCTGTGGATCCTGAAGACGTCGGCTTCAGTATTCATCGACCACGCCTGCCAATCCCGCGAGGGTCCAGTCATTTTCGCCGGCGCTAGGTGGCCTGAGCCGAACGCCGGGTGCGAGACCTCCCGCTATCGTAAGGGTGAGCGTTCGCGTTCGTCTTTCCGGTCGCGGGAAGCGGGCCTACTCTACGCCAGCAGCCGCATCAGGCCCTTGAGAGTTCTCTTCGTCACCCCACGCTACGCCCCCTACGTAGGTGGGGTCGAGCAGCACGTGGCCGAGGTCGGTCGGCGGCTCGTGGCGAGCGGGTGCAGCGTCTGCGTCCTCACGACCGACCCGGGCGGAAAGCTGCCGGCCGAGGAGAACGTGGATGGGGTCACGATTCGGCGCGTCAGAGCGTGGCCCAAGCGCGGTGATTACTGCTTCGCCCCCGGAATCTTCAGGAGCGTTGCCGCTGCCGGTGAAGACTGGGACATCGTGCACGTGCAGTCGTACCACACGCTGGTCGCTCCGCTTGCGATGCTGGCCGCCCGGCGAGCTCGGCTCCCGTACCTCCTCACCTTCCACGGCGGCGGGCACTCCTCGCGATCGCGACAGATGATGAGACGGTTTCAGTGGAAGGTGTTGGCGCCTCTCGTTCGCAACGCGGCGTGCCTGGTGGCGATCGCGCGTTTCGAGATCGGCCTCTACGGCTCGGCGTTCAAGGTGTCTCCCGATCACTTCGTGATCATCTCCAACGGCGTCGACCTTCCCTCCCCGACGCGCTCGACGGCGCCGCCGTCCGCGTCGGACGGTGTGGTCATCGCCTCGATCGGGCGGCTCGAGCGCTACAAGGGCCACCAGCGGATCCTCGCCGCCTTCCCCGCCGTTCTCGCGGCGCGCCCCGATGCGCGTCTGTGGATCGCCGGAACAGGGCCCTACGAGCAGAAGCTTCGCACGCAGGCTGACGAGCTCGGAGTCGCCGATCGGGTCGAGATCCGTGCGATTCCTCCCGACGAGCGGGAGAGGATGGCCGACGAGATCGCCCGCTCCTCGCTGGTCGTGCTCATGAGCGAGTACGAAACGCAACCGCTCGCCGTTCTCGAGGCCGTCGCACTCGGGCGACCGGTGCTCGTTGCCGATACATCCGGGATGACCGAGCTCGCGGAACGCGGCCTGGCAGTGGCCGTGCCGCTCGACATCTCGCCCGCAGATCTTGCCTCTGCCGTGATCCAGCAACTCGACTCGCCCCGGTTGCCACCCCCGACCCAGTTGCCGACCTGGGACGACTGTGCGGCCTCGCTGCTCGACCTCTATACGACGGTGCTTTCGGACCGTGCCGAACGGTCCGAACGAGCGACCTCGGCAGGACCAGAGGTGGTATCGCGGTGAGCGTCCGCGCGTCGATCGGCGAGTACGGCCGCGGGCTTGCGCCACGGTACTGGCGCGCCCCGACGCGGGAGGAGCAGGCGCCCGAGTCCGCACCTGCACCGACACCGACGCCACGCCACCGCGTGCGCCCGCGCCTGCCCCGATTGTCTCGTCTCAGGAGCCGGTCACACTGGGGCTCCTTGCGCCCCTGACCCTCGCCGCCGGCCTCGCGCTCGCCGCCGTCGCGCTCGCAGACGGCGCGTCCCGGAGCGGTCAGACATGGGGCCCGCTCGTCTACTGGACGGCGCTCGGGGTCTGCGCCGCTCTGTTCGCCTTCCGGCTCGGCGGGTCGCGGGCCTCCCGGGTCGAGCGCGTCGGACTGGTGGTGGTCTTCGGCTTCTTCCTGTACGGCGTGAAGATCCTCCGCGATCCGACCGGATTCACCTACGCGGACGAGCTCGTTCACGCCTACAACGTCGACAGCATCGTCTCCACGCATTCGCTGTTCGCCCCGAATGCCATCCTCGCCGTGACGCCGCACTATCCCGGCCTCGAGACGGCGACGGCCGCTCTGCGGCTCGTCGGCGTCCAGTCGACCTTCGTGTCGGGCCTCATCATCGTCGCGTTGGCGCGACTCCTGATGATGGTCACGCTCTTCCTGTTGTTCGAGCGGGTGTCGGGGTCGAGCTCGCGTCGCGGGGCTCGCATCGCTCCTCTACACGGCGAGCCCGGACTTCGTCTTCTTCATCGGCGCGTTCTCCTACGAGCCGCTCGCGCTGCCACTCGCGATTCTCGCCGGCTACTCGATCATCCGCTGGATGAGCCTGAAGGAGGCAGACCTCGCGGTTCAGCCGGTGTTACGAGGCCCACAGCCGAGGCACGCGTGGGGCGCCGTCGCGGTCGTGACCATCATGGCCGTCGTGGTGACGCACCACATCACCTCGTATGTGCTCGTGATCTTCATCCTGGCGATCGGACGTGCCCAGCGAGAGATCCGCCGTCTCTGGAAGACGTACGCAACGCCGTTCCCGTTCGCCGTATTCACCATCCTCGTAACGCTGGCGTGGCTCCTGTTCGAGGCGCGGTCGACCTGGAACTATCTGAGCCCGGTCGTCACGAGTGCGGTCAAGGACGCGATCAACACGTTCACGGGCCACCAGGGCGGACGGCAACTCTTCTCGAATGAGCAGGACGCCACCCCGCTCTTCGACAGGATCACCGCTGATCACTGCCGCGATCCTCATCGCCGTCGGGCGTCCCCTTCGGGCTCAAACGGGTCTGGAAGGACTATCGGGCGAACGCGGTCTGCCTCGTCCTCGCCGTCGCAGGTTTTGCCTATGTGGGCTCGGTGGGGCTCAGGCTCGTACCGGCTGCATGGGAGATCGGCGACCGCGCGTCGGCGTTCCTGTTCATCGGCGCCGGGCTCGTCCTCGCGCTGATCGGGCTCGAGCGGTGGGGCCCCAGGCACGTGCCGTGGTTGGGCCGCCTCGTGGTGGCAGTCGTCTTCGTCGTGCTCCTCGAGGGGGGCATGGTCGCGGGTTGGTCGGCGAACATCATGCTCGCTCAGACCACCCAGATCGCGGTGGGTGGGACGACCATTCGCCCGCAGGGCTACGTCGTCGCCGAATGGGCGCGAACCGTACTCGGCCCCGGTCAGCGCTTCGCGGCGGACGAATCCAACGCGAGGCTCCTCGGCGCCTACTCGCACGAGTTCGCGATCGCCGGAACGAATCCCGACGTTCAGTCGGTGATCCGCGAGCCGAAGCTCGAGGGCTGGCACGTGCGCCTCCTGCGCAGGTACGGGCTCCGATATGTCGTCGTCGACAGGAGGGTCGTCAGCGAGGACGCGCTCGCCGGCTACTTCTTCAGGACGGCGGTCTCACCCCATTCCTGGTCACAGCTGTTCGGCGCGCGATCGCTCCACAAGTTCGATCGCCAGCCGGACGTGAGCCGGCTCCTGGACAGCGGCAACATCGTCGTCTACGACGTCAGGAGGCTGACGCATGCCTCGTAGGTCGTCGCTCGTCATCCTCGCGGCGACGGGTCTGTGCCTGGCCGCCGCCCTTCTCGGCCCCGGGCCGATGCGCACTCCTGTCGCGGTCGTGCTCCTGACGATCCTGCCCGGCGCCGCACTCACGCAGCTGTTCTTCGGACGGTCGCTCCGTGACTGGACCGAGAAGGTCGCGACGACGGTCGGCCTCGGCCTCGCGGCCATCGTCCTCGGCGGGTTGCTGCTGAACGAGACAGCGGGCATAACCCGTACCTCGGTCGCCTACTTCGCAGCCGGGCTGACGGTCGCGGCGGTCGTCGCAGACGCCTTCCTCAAGCTCAACGCGGCCGAGCCGTCGGCGCCGGCCAACCCGCGCGTGCGAGTATCGATCCTCGACGCCGTGCTCTTCGCGGGGGCAATAGCACTGGTCGTCGTCGCCATCGGTTATGCCCGAACGCCCCTGTCGGCCCGTGGAGCGCAGGGATACACGGTCCTCTGGATCGACTCGAAGGCCGGGAACCTCGAGCTCGGCGTCAAGTCGCAGGAGCTCCAGCGCCAGCTCTATCGGCTGGACGTGACAGACGGCCGGCAGCTCGTCCACCAGTGGCGAATCGCCCTCTCGCCGGGAAGGAACTGGGGAACGTCCCTCGGCTCCCGGCCAAAGGGCACGGCGGTGAGCGCGGTGCTCTATATCCGTCGCGCCCAGGGCTGGGTTGCCTACCGCCGTGTTCGCGACGTCCAGTGAGCGAGGGTGACGTTCGTCACCGCTTGACGGCCTGGATGACCGCGCTCGAGGTGTGGAGGTCCTCGTCTGACAAGGGCTGAAAGCGTGGGACGACGTCGCGGGGCGTGATGTTCGACTCGCGCGTCGTCCGCAGCACGTTGACCACCTCGAGCCCCGAGGCCTCGATCAGCCGGAGATGCGTGGCAAGAGGCTCTCGGTTGATCGCGTAGCGCCGACGTCCTCGGACGAGCGCCCACTCCCGATCGCTGAACGTCCAGTGCCCGTTCCAGTCCCGCGCGAACGAGTGTGACTTGAAGTCGATCGCGTGCGAGGCGAAGCCACCCGGGGCGAGAGCCGAGGCGATCGAGGCGTAGACCTGCTCGAGATCGTCGACATGCTCCAGCACCGCCTGCGAGAACACCATGTCGACGGTTCCCGCCAGCTCGAGAGTCTTCCCGCTCCCCGCCGAATAGGTGAGCAGAACGCCGTCTTGCGGGGTCCCGGGGGTGGACACGGCGGCTCGGACAGTGCTCCGGCGATCGTGGGAGAACGCCGCCTCGAGCCGTTCCCGGCCGATGATGTCCTCCGGAGGCACGTTGTCCTGCTCGAGGTAGCCGGCGCTCGAGACAGGCTCAGCGGCGGCCAAGAGGTCGCCGATCGCGTCGACCATGGCGACGTTCTCGCTTGTTGCGACGTACTCGATGAGGTCGACGGCGACATAGGTCGTCGCTCCCGCGAGGAGCGCTGTGATCCCGGTGCCCAGCGAGTCTCCCGGGCCCACTTCAGCGACGCAGCGTGGGTTGGTCGGCAGGCCGACCGACCCGGCGAGAATCAGGTGGCGCAGCCAGATCTGGTAGCAGTAAGCCGCCGAATTGGTGCCGCCGGTCGCGCGCTCGGAAAGCTGCTCGACCCCGGGAACGTACGTCGCGATCCCCGTCAGGAGCCGCCGAGTGTGCTGCCGGGCCATCACGGCCTCGTCCCGTCCTGCATGTCCATCGGCATCCGGAGCGACCGAGCGTGAGTCATCCGCGCCGAAGGCTCAGCCGCAACGGCGGACGAAAGCCTGGCCGCAACGGCCTCGGGCCGTGGGACAGGTCGTCGACGAGACTCGAGCTTCGCGATCCGGACGCGCAGGTCAGACGATCTTCCGTCTCGGCGCACCACGGCGACCAGAATCTTAGCCGCGCCTTCGCTCTCCGACGTCAGTTCCAGGAAGAGCGTTGCACTCGACGGGCGCGCACTGGCAAACGGGAGCCTGTAACCGACGTCCTCGGGGAGGGTGGGCGCGACGAGATGGATCGCCGCCCGGACTCAGGCACCGACGCTCGCTGGAGCGTGCTCAGAGCCGTCCTCGCAACGTCGTTGATCCTGCGCAGTGTCCGCTCATCAGCCGATCTGCGGCTCGCCCATTCGATCTCGAGCAACGCCCTGCTCAGCTCACCGAGGACGTCGTCGATCTCCATGGCCAACGCATCGGCAAGACGGACTGTTTCCTTTAGCATCGCCTCCCTGTGGGTTCCCGGAACGAACAGCCTCCAAACGCCGCGTCCACGGCTCCTTCGTCGCCGCCGGATCGCGAGCCCGGCGAGAGCGCCGGGATCGCGATCGACATCGTGGTCAACAACTTCAACTACGGCCGGTTCGTCGAGGCTGCGGTCGAGAGCGCTCTCGACCAGACGCACCCGAAGGTCACGGTGATCGCGGTCGACGACGGCTCCACCGACGACTCTCGTGAGACCCTTCGCAGGTACGAGGGTCGCGTCGAGCTCGTCTTCAAGCCGAACGGCGGTCAAGCCTCGGCGGTCAACGCGGGCTTCTCGCGATGCTCCGGCGACGTCGTGATCTTCCTCGACGCCGACGACGTGCTCCTTCCCAATGCTGCCGCGCTCGCGGCAGCGGCGTTCGCGGCCGACCCTTCGGTCGTCAAGACCCAGTGCCGGATGGAGCTGATCGACCGGGACGGCCGGCGAACCGGGGTGATCAAGCCGCCGTTGCATCTTCCGGTCCCGAGCGGTGATGTCTGCCGGGCCGAGCTGACCTTTCCTTTCGACCTCGTCTGGCTGCCGATGTCGGCGAGTGCTTTTCGCTCCGACGTGCTTCGCCGCATCCTTCCGATTCCCGAGGAGGACTACCCGGTCTGCGGCGCCGACTGGTACCTGGTGCATCTCGCGCCGCTCTTCGGCACCGTGAGATCGCTCGAGGAGGTGGGTGCTTGTTACCGGGTACACGGAAGCAACCGCTACGAGCCCCGCGAACCGGTGCTCGATCTGGAGCACGTACGGCACGGCCTCGTCCACGCGGAGGCAACGACACGTGCCCTGACTCGACTCTCGGACGAGCTCGGCATCCGGCGTCCCTACCCCCGGATACTCTCGGTCGCCGACCTTTCCAACCGCCTCGTCTCCCTGAAGCTCGAGCCGAGCCTGCATCCCATCGCCTCCGACCGGGTGTGGCGCCTCGCTCTCGACGGCAACCGAGCCGCCAGCCGACGCTCGGAGGTCGCCTGGCCGATGAGAGCTCTCTTCGTCGGCTGGTTCTGGACGATGGCGATCGCACCGAGGCCGGCTGCACAACGGCTCGCACCCCTCTTCCTGTTTCCCGAGCGGCGCCGAGCTCTCAACCGCGTGCTCGCACGGCTGCACAAGCCGGACCGAAGCCCCAGCCGGCGGGCGTCGTCCGAGGGCAACCCCGCGACACCCGCCTCTGCCGGCGATCGACCTGACCCCGCCCGGGAGGCGTCAGGCGACTGACCTGGCGCCGCGAGGCCACCGCCCAGGCCGGTGCTCCCAGGCCGGTGCTCTCAGGCTGCCGCTCTCGCCTCAGCAGCCGATGGTGGCCTCGATGTCTGCGCCTGCCGAGGTGAACGACCCTGCCTCGGCTGTGCCGAGCTTGTCGCTGTCTGCACCCTCACCTGGTCGACGACGGCACCCGCGAGGCCACATGCGTCCGGCTGCTTGCTGCCCACAGGTGCGCCAGGATCTGCGTCGCCTTGCCGACGAGGCTCGCGCTTGGCCCGACCCCCGCGATCGATCCGAGCAGGTTCGACAGTTGCTCGCTGATGCTGGAGTACGTGATCGTGACGAGACCGTTGGACTCGTACGGGCGGTTGCTCAGCCCGGTTGACGTGCTCGTCGCGAACGGAGCAACGAAGCTCGCGCCGCCGCCGCCGCCGCCTGCACCGGTCTCGAGCACGCAGAACTGCGCAACGCACTGCCTGATCTGTCCCGCGCCGCCGCCGCGATACCCGCCGCCCCCGGCACCGGCGTCCTCGTGGCCGGAACCGTCTTGCGGGACGCCGACGCCGGTGGAGGTGCTGCTGCCCCCGGCCACACCCCCGCCGCTACCTGCGCCCTCGTTGCAGCCTCCGCCCGCTTCGCCGTCAGCGCCCGCGCTTCCCCCGTTCCCTCCGGGCACGCGATCGGGGCATTGACCGGCGACTCCGGAGCCCCCGCCTCCGCCCGCGACAAGGAGCGTCGCGCCTCCGTGGACCGATACGGAGGACGCGCCGCCGCCGCCTCCGCCGCGGTAGCTCGCTCCGCCTCCTCCGAACGCCGAGTAATACGAAGAACCACCGTCCTGAGCGACGATGATGTCGAGGGAGCTGCCGCCGCCGATCGTGACCGAACCGGTCACGAAGCCACCGAGCCCTCCCGACTCGAGAGGGTCGCCGCTGTCTACGCCCCCATGACCGCCCCAGGCCGTGACGGTCACGTTTCCGACATCCGGCGGAGCCGTCCACGACTCGGGCGCACCGGTGTAGGTGAACGTGCAGGTCGTGCTTCCGGTCGCCGGGCTGAACACACAGCCGCCCGAAGGGGTCGCCCCCGACGAACGAACAAGCAGCAGAGCCACCACCACCGCACCCACGGTCACGATCGGGAACGCCAAACGGCGGTGACTGGCATACATCGTCTCATCCATTTTTCCCACTCCCGGTCCTGCGTAGGTTGTTCGGTCCGCCGCAGCGCTGCATCAGGAGGAGTTGACCCCGCCCGAGTGCACATTACGTCCCGGGACGGGCTCCGCGGAGCCCCGTTTCTGGCCCAGGCCCCTAACTAACTACCCGGAGGCCCGAGCACCCGCCAGCCCCGCCCCGTAACCCGCAGCCGTCACCACCAGACCGAACGCAATCGCAGCGGCACGAACGAACCGCGAGGGGTCAACCGCCGCGCACACCATGAGCGATCTCCCGAAAGACGCCTGCCGGGATCGTCACCGCCGCATGCGCGCGTTCCGACTCGAGGCCCGATCGAACCCCGACCAGGCGGGTCAAGCGCGCCTTTGAAACCCCTTCGGCGAAGCACCGGGTCCGGAAGTACGACCAGGTCGCCCGCGAAGCCGGCACCTCGTGCATGATCGTCGCAGCCGGCTCATAGAGGAAGCTCCGGTCAGGCCATCGCTGCCCCGCCCGGATGCACAGCTCGGTCTCCTCGTTGCACATGAGCTGCGACCCGATACGGCCCAGCTCGTGGAGGAACCCTCCGAGCTCCTCGAGCGAGTCGCGCCGGATGCAGAAGCAGCCTCCGAAGATGTTGCGTACCCGGCTCTTCGCCTCTGGCATCCCTCGATACGTGCAGCCGACGACCCAGAGGAACTCGTCCGGGAACCACGACGGCTCCCGCTCGAGCCACAAGCGGCAACGAACGACCTCCCACCCCGAGGACGTTCGGGTCGGAGAATGCGTCGGCGAGGCGCTCGATCCACTCGGGCTCAGCGGCAGCGTCGTCGTCCAGGAAGGCAATCAGCGAGCTCGTCGCGACAGCGGTTCCCGCGTTCCTTGCGCCGGATAACCCGCGCGGGTGGTCGTTCTCCATCGCGACGATCTCCCGGTGCTCCTGGACGACACGTGCGAGCAGTGCGGGATTGTGATCGACAACGACGATGATCTCGTCGACCCGGCGCGTCTGCACGCGGAGCGACTCGATTGCGCGGCTGAGCGCCTCCCACCGCCGCTCATCGTGGGCGCAGATCACCACCGAGACGGTCTCGGCTGTGTCGCTCGACGTTGCTGCCTGGTCGGTCATTGCGCTCACAATACAATGCGCCGGCGGTTTTTTGGCTCTCCCGCCGAGCCTGTTGCGCGCGTCGCCGACCGCGTTCCTGTCGTCGCGCCGATCGGCAAGGGCTCACCGCCGGCCGCCGGACGCTCGGACTCCGGCTCGACTTCCGGCTCGTCGGAGAGCCTTCGCCGGGGACGACGTTGCACCCCCCGGGAACCGCTCACGCGGATTGGAATACTCTTGATCGAACGAATGAGAGGATCGACATGCGACCCAGTAGCCGGTTGACGGTGCATCATCGCTCGCCTTTACTGAGGCTGGTGACGGGGGCAATGAGAGATCAGTCGGCGACATGAAGGTCGTGATCTTCTGTGGTGGGCTCGGCGTCCGCATGGGCGAGGAGACGCTGCGGATACCAAAGCCGATGATCACGATCGGCGGCAAGCCCATGCTCTGGCACATCATGGATTACTACGCCTCCTGGGGGCACACCGAGTTCATCCTCTGTCTCGGCTACAAGGGAGAGGTCGTCAAGCAGTATTTCCTCTCCTACAACGAGGCCCTGTTCAATGATTTCGTCCTCGAGCGGGACGGCGATGGCTCGAAGGTCGAGCTGCTTTCGAGCAACGTCAGTGATTGGCGGATCACGTTCGTCGATACCGGGCTCAACTCGAAGATCGGCGAACGGCTCAAGGCCGTGGAGCGTCACATCGGAGATGATCCGGAGTTCCTCGCCACCTACGGCGACGGTCTGACCGATCTCTGGCTCCCGGACCTGATCCGGGCCTTCGAGGAGCGCAGGCGAATCGCCATGTTCCTTTCCGTGCGGCCCGAGTACAACTCCCACCTCGTCACCTACGACGGTGAGGGCAACGTGCTCACGGTCGAGGAGATGAGCCGGTCGAACATTCGCATCAACGGTGGCTTCTTCGTGTTCAAGCGCGAGATCTTCGACATGATCGGCGCCGGCGAGGACCTCGTGGAGGCGCCGTTTGCCCGCTTGATCGAGCGAAAGGAGCTCGTCGCGTATCCGTACGAAGGGTTCTTCGGACCGATGGACACGATCAAGGACCGTCAGCGTCTCGAGGCCCTCTTCGAGTCGGGCGCCGCACCCTGGCGCAGGGATGCGATGGGCATTGCGCGAAGTCTCAACGGTTGATGCGGTCGCTCAGCCTGCACGGGGCCGACCCGCTTCGCCGGTTGCTCGTGATCGGCTGTCACGGCGACGACATCGAGATCGGTTGCGGCGGGACGATACTGACCCTGACGAGGTCGATCCCGGGGCTCGAGGTCGACTGGCTCGTGCTGGCTGCCCCTGGCGACCGCAGCGTCGAGGCCCGGGCCAGCGCGAATGCTTTCCTGACGGCCGCCTCGGTCGCGCGGGTCGAGGTCCACGAGCTGCGCGACGGCTTCCTCCCGTATCTGGGAGGCGAGGTGAAGGAGCTGTTCGAGGATCTGAAGGGCAGGGTCGACCCTCAGCTCATCATCACCCATACCCGCGAAGACCTCCACCAGGATCATCGGCTCGCCTGTGAGCTGACCTGGAACACCTTCCGCGACCACCTGATCTGGGAGTACGAGATCCCGAAGGTCGACGGTGATCTCGGGCGGCCGAACCTGTTCGTGCCGCTCGCCGCCGACGTCGCGGAAGAGAAGGTCTCGCTCCTCGAGCGCGGGTTTCCGAGCCAGGTCGGCAGGCACTGGTTCGACCGCGAGACGTTCATGGGGCTGATGCGCCTGCGCGGAATGGAAGCGATCGCCCCCGAACGCTACGCAGAGGCCTTCACCTGCCGGAAGGTCGTGGCTTCGCTGTGATTGCCGGCAGCGCTCGCCGCCGCTTCATGAGATTCGTCCCCTTGCCGATCGAGGGCGCCTACCTCGTCGAGCTCGAATTGCACGAGGACGAGCGGGGGTTCTTCGCCAGGGTCTGGTGCGGAGACGAGTTGGCCGAGCACGGGCTCGATCGCGAGCTCGCGCAGTGCAGTATCTCGCGGAATCCGCGCGCGGGGACGCTGCGCGGGATGCATTTCCAACGCCCGCCGCACGAGGAGACGAAGATCGTCCGTTGCATGAGCGGCGCCATCTTCGACGTGATCGTCGATCTGAGGCCGTCCTCGCCGACGTACACCTCGTGGTTCGGTGCCGAGATCGACGCGGCGCGCGGCAACGCGATGTACGTGCCGAAGGGGTGCGCGCACGGCT
Source organism: uncultured Actinomycetota bacterium (assembly GCA_963743675.1). Lineage (GTDB taxonomy): Bacteria > Actinomycetota > Thermoleophilia > Gaiellales > Gaiellaceae > PALSA-600. The sequence goes on along the minus strand of CAVURE010000014.1, from coordinate 156,425 downwards.
TTCAAACGCTGGCCGCCGACACCGACGTTCTCTACCTGATCTCGCAGCCATATGCGGCGGAGGCGGCCGCAGGTGTGCGCTGGGACGATCCCGCATTCGGCATCCGCTGGCCCGAGACCGGAGCGCGGACGATCGGCGAACGGGATCGGGCCTGGCCGCCCTACGACCCGGCGAGCTCGGCCGGCGCGTCGGGCTCCGGGAAGCGGGCGCGCTAACCGGCGCGCGCGGCCGAAGCAGAGCTCTGGTAACGGGAAACGAGCTCCTCGGGGAGCGGCTCGAGGTCGCTTGCCCGCATGAAGTCCGCAAGAGTCGTGCCGGTGCAGGCCGAGTCCACGTTACGGGCGCCCCGGGACTCGGACAGATCGTCGATGTCGACCGTCCTGAAATCGATGCTGAAGCGCGTCCGCGGCGTCGTGTTGGGCACGGTCGAGTGAAGATGCGCCGCGGAGAAGACAAGCGTGCCGTTCACCGGCGTCACGACCCTGATCTGCGGGTCGAGCTCGATCGGCTCCTCGGCTTTCGGCTGCTTCCGCGTCTCCTTCGTCACTTGCTTCGCCGCTTCCTTGCGCCCGGTGAGGTTCCACTCCTCGTAGTCGTAGCCGCTCGAGCTGTTCTCGACGGCCGTGCCGAAATAGCGAGGATGGAACGCCATCGAGTTCTCCGACTCGACCTCGTACACCGGAAGCCACCAGTTGAGCTGCGCGAACGGCGCCGAGAACCAGGTGTCGCGATGGGGGTGGAACTGGTAGGCGAGCCCCGCCTTCAGGTACTCGCCGTGCGCCATCGTCCGTAGACGCGGCACGTCGAAGTAGGTCTTGTCGACATCGCAGCCGAGCTCGGCGAGCAAGGAGGCGATCGACTCCTTGCCGCGCTGATGATGGATGAAGCGCGGCTTCAGATCGGCGAGGGTTGCCACGTAGTCCTCGGGCGACATGCCGTCCTGGGCGACCTCCGGGTCGAGGGGAGCGAACGCTTCCTCGCTCAGCTCGCGGGCGAGGCGACAAAGGGCCGCCGAGCCTTCGGTCGGCGAGAAGGTGAACAGATCACCCTCGTAGAGCCGCTGACGCCGGGTCGGCTCGTCAGCGGGGGAGTCGACGTAGACCGTTGTCATCTGTTTCCTTCCCTCTCGGAACGTTCGCTTGATTTCACGATAGTCGATCCGCGGCTGCAGTCCCCGCAGATGGGTCTAGGTCGAGCAGACCGTTGGTCGTGCCTCCGAGCGTCGTCAGAGGACGAGGAAGTCGTAGCCGCTGCCGCCGAAGGCCTCCGCCTCGGCTCGGATCTCGGCTTCGTACGTACGGTTCGTGATGATCACGGCGTCGACGGCGTTCGCGGGCAATGCGGCCGGCGCCAGGACCTGCTGCCCGGTGCCGGGCACGAACTTGCCCTGGCGGGCTGGGTTGACATCGATCGCGAACTGGATTGTGCTCCCGCTTTCGTGCTGATCGTCGAACACGGTGTTCAGGAAGGTGATCCCTCTGCCTCCGGCCCCCCAGGCAGCGACTCGCTTGCCTGACCGGCGGAGCCCGCGCAGGCGGCGCCTCCATTCCTCGACAGTTCTCGTGTAGTCCTCGCGGTAGGAGGCGAGGGTCTCCTCGAGGCGATCGGTGCCCACGGCGAGGCGGTCGGTTGCGACCGGTCCGGGTCGCGCCTCGAGACGGATGTGCTGTCCGTCGTCATAGGACGCCTCACAGCTCGTAGTCGTGAGCCCGCACGACTCGAAGAGACGCGGGAGCAGGTCGGTCGTGAAGTAGGAAGCGTGCTCGTAGTAGATGTTCCAGGCCTGGTGACGGCCGAAGACCCACGAGGCGTTCGGTACCTCGACGTAGACGAGGGCATCCGGATTGCTCTCGACGGCCGCGTGTATCTGGGTCACGAGTTGCTTCGGATCGGCCACCGCCTCGAGCACGCCGCGTGTGACGACGAGGTCGATTCGCTCAGGAGCCGTTTCGGGACGGAAGACATCGCCGATCAGGGTCACCTTCGACTCGCCTGCTCGTTCGGTGCCTGGATGAGCGAGCGTCGGGTCGTAGCCGAAGCCGGTGTTCGATCCGATTCGACAGAGCAGCCGCAAGAAGTGGCCGTTTCCGCACCCGACTTCCACGACGACTCGCTGCCGGATGCCCTGGTCCTCGACGAGGTGCCTGGCCTCGGCCTCGAGGTAGTCCTGATAGGTAGGCGAGTGGTGAAGCGAGATCTCATATCCGGGTGCGAAGATCACGTTTTCCGGCAAGAACTCGGCGTTGAAGACGAAGCCGCAGGCCCGACACAGGGTCAGGTCGACGCAGCCCACAGCAGCGGCGAGAGCAGCCTCGCGTGTGGGCCACAAGGTCGCGATCTGGTAGGGGACCTCCTCGATCCGCAGGACCCGCGCGAGGCCCTCGGAAGCGCAGATCTGGCACGAGCGACGTCGCGAACGGCTGTCGTGGGGCCCCGGGTCGGAGGCGCCGCCTGCGCGGGTTTCACGAGGAGGCATTTCCTTCGCTGCCAGGGTGGTCGACCAGGCGGACCCGCGCACGGTTCGCCGGGGCGAGAGTAATGCCGCGACGAACGGTCCCGGCCAGCCGGTCGGCTGTCGGCGCGAGTATGAACCGCCTCAGCATGATCGTCAGGACGATCCGGATCTCGAGCTGGGCGAGCGCTGAGCCGATGCAGCGACGCGCACCGCCGCCGAAGGGCAGAAACGTGTACGCGTCGGGCGATGCCTCGAGAAAACGCTCGACGCGCAGCTCGTCGGGGGCGGGGTAAATGGTGCTGTCATGGTGTATCCCGTAGGCGTTGACGAGGATCGGGATCCCCGGCGGGATCGTGAATTTCCCCAGCTCGAACGGCTCGGTGACCCGGCGGGCGGCGGCAATCGGGACCGGCGGACGAATGCGGAGGACTTCCTTCACGAGCGCGTCGAGATACTCGGTGTCACCGGCGATTGCGGCTTCGCGGGCGGACGACTGAACACCGAGCTCGTGCGTGAGGAACTCGGCTGCCCAGGCGATCGCGGTCGCGGTCGTCTCGTGGCCGGCCGTGATCAGGGCCTTGAGCTCATCGCGGAGGTCGACGTCGGTGAGACCGCCGCCGCCCTCGCCGCCAACTCTCATCAGGCGCGGGAGGGCCGCATCCAGCTGGCCGGCGTGCGGGTTCTCCCGGGTGGCCTGGACCTGCGCCATCAGCGTCTTGTCGAGCGCGTCGCGCAGCCGCCAGTATCGCTCGGCCGCCGGGTTCCAGCGGGACCGGCGCACGAGGCGCGGGAAGTAGCCGGCGACTGCGCTGCCGGGCAGCCCCACCATCGAGTCGAAGGTCGCCCGAATGCTCTCTTTCGTCGCCGGCTCCGACGGGCCGAGTAGCGACGCCAGGATTACCTCGAGCGCCAGGCGCTGTGCGAACGGAAGGATCTCGATCACGTCGCCGGCACTCCACCCGGCGATCGCCGACTCGGCCACGCGTTCGATGACGGCGGCATAGCTCCGCAGGCTCTCGCCCTGAAACGTGGGCAGCAGGAGCTTCCGACGCTCGAGGTGCTCCGCCGGCTCGAGCACGACGACCGAGCGTTCTCCGAAGAGCGGCTTCAGCTGGTCGCTCGCATGCCGCTTGATCAGCGGGTTTCCCGTGAACAGGCGACGTATCCCTTCCCGGTCGATCGTCACCACGCTCGGAGCGAGCCCGCCGACCCTGACGGTAAACGTGGCCCCGTACTTGCGATGGGCGTGCTCGGTGAACGACGGGTAACGCAGCCCCCAGAGGATCGCCTGCAACGTGCTCGGCATGGCGGGGCCGGGCGGGAGCTCTTGTCTGCCTTCGCTGGTCTTCATCTCAGGGTGATGGATCGGCGCCTGTTGCGCTCGGCATGAGTGCAGATCAGCGCCGCCAATGCGCTGGACCCTAGCGCCGACCAGCCTGACGTGTGCGAAGCCGGGGATGCCGGCGGCGAATGCCGTCGCAGGCGAGAGCCCGGCTGCGTAGCATGGGCCTGTGACTCGCTATCTCCACACCATGTATCGGATCAGCGACCCGGAGGCGAGCGGCCGTTTCTACGAGGCGCTCGGGCTCGAGTTCCGTCGCGAGCTGCCGATCGTGCGAGACGGGGAGCTCGAGGCGACCAACTTCTTCTACGGCGCACCCGGCCAGGCGGAGGAGCTCGAGCTGACGTTCAACCACGATGGGCGAAGCTACGAGCTGGGGACTGCCTACGGGCACATCGCGCTCGGCGTCGAGGACCTCGCGGCGACCCTCGAGCGGTTGGCCGCCGTGGGAATCGAACCTGAGCGACCTCCTTACCGGGTTCGCGAGGGAGGGTCGCTGCTCTGCTTCGTGCGCGACCCCGACGACTACAGAGTCGAGATCATCGAGCGGGCCTAGCAACCCAAGCCTGCGGGCCAATCTCTGCGGTGGAGCCGCGAGGAACCGGTCTCCACCGTGGAGCCGGCTAGCGGGTTGCCTGTGCTGTGAGGCCGACTGGGGCGAAGGGATGGTCGGCCCACAGCCGGCGGGAGATCTCCTCGGGGTAGGGCGTCACGGCCGGTTCGGTGTCGATGATCCAGGTGTTCCGCTCGTGTGGGTCGTAGGTGGGCCATCCGGGGTCGCCGGTCGCTGCGAACGCCGTCCAGGCGGCGCGCACGCGGGTCGCCAGCACCGCCGCCTCCGGGGGTGGTTCGTGCCCGATCAGGAACGCCGCGGCTCCAGCGGTCAGGTTGCCGAAGGTCAGGGGCAGACCGAGCCCGTGGCAGGCGCCGAGGGTCTCGCCACCCATGCCCGGGGCGTTCCAGATGAGTGCGTACAGGTGGGTCGGCCCGTGGGGATGGTGGGCCTCGGCCAGGTGCAGAGAAGGCATCCGGAAGAGCCGGTCGGAGTGCACGAGTTCGTAGAGTCTTTCCGTCCCGGCCGAAGGATGGGCGGCGCGATAGGCGCCGGGGTCGGGGGCCAGGACACGCAACGCGGCGTCGGTCTGCTCGGGGGTGATCTTCCCGAGCTGGCCGTTGGCGACCATGAAGAGGCGGTATTCGTCGCGCGTGTGGCCGACGATCAGCTCGACGCCGGACGCGGCTCCGCCGGCCAGGGCCTGCCACGGCGCGGCGGGCAGCACCTCGCCGTCAACGACGGGCGCGAAGGGCGCCTGCAGGTGGGCGGCCTGGCCCCAGCGCGGGTTGGCGGCCATCGTGCCGGCCACCTCGTCCGCGGCGTCGTTCAAGCGGGAGGGGGACAGGCGGGTCAGTTCGCGGGCGGAGGGAGACAGGCCCAGGTGGTCGGTGATGGCGGTGGCGATGTCGGTGGCGAGCGCCTCGGTGAAGTACAGGCCGGGAACGCTCTGCGCGATCGCCCGGCGAAAGAGACCGGTGGCGCTGGGCATTACCATCAGCGCGGCGATGCTGCCGGCTCCCGCGGACTCGCCGAAGACGGTGACCCGTGCGGGATCTCCGCCGAAGGCGGCGATGTTGTCCTGAACCCAGCTGAGCGCGGCGACCTGATCCAGGAGACCGCGGTTGGCCGGCGCTCCGGAGAAGTGCCCGAAGCCCTCGGCGCTCAGGCGGTAGTTGAAGGTCACGACGACGACGCCTTCACGGGCCAGGACGGCGCCGTCGAAGAGAGGATCGCCGGACCAGCCGTAGACGTAGCCCCCGCCTTGGATCCACACCATCACCGGCAGGCGGGCGGCGCCGGGTTCGGGGGACCAGACGTTGATGGTCAGCCAGTCGCCGTCGGTGTCTCGCGCGGCGGATGCGCCCATCACCCCGGACTGCGGCGGCGGCGGCCCGAATGCGACGGCCTCGCGCACGCCGTTCCACGGAGCGACGGGCATCGGCGCGGCAAGGCGCAACTCGCCCACCGGCGGGCGTGCGAACGGGATGCCGCGAAAGACGGCCAGGCCGTCCTCGGTCCGCCCGCGCACGCTGCCCGAGGTGAGGCGGGCGTGCGGGCCTGCGGCTCCAGCGGCGTTCATGGGGATGCTCCTTCCGCGGACGGGTTCAACGCCGCTCCTATCGTCCGGACAGCCGACCTACACACGGTAACCGTCACCCCGCGACGGTCGTGTCGACGGCGAAACGCGTCTGCCGCGCGGATCGCCTGCCCCTCGTCCACGTGACGAGAGGGCGTCCCGGCAGTCGCGTTCGATCCCCCGGATTTGGCTCGGCTCGGCCGTCTCGATCCGCTCTTCAGCACTCCAGACGACTGCCCGTGTGGTCACCGAGTGGCCCAGACGGGACACCTCGGAGAGCGGGCCTTCGCGGCACGAGTCCCCAGGAGGCGCGAACTGCAGACCTACGCGAGCAACTGCCAGTCGTCGGTGGCCGAGTTCCGTGCCACTAGGCTCTCGATCGTGATCTTGCGGTAGGTGAACTCGATCTCGTGGTACTCGTCGTGGAAGGTCACGTCGGCCTTCACATCCGGAAGCCGGGTCGACATGTCGCTGATCGTCCCGTCCTCGAGCGTGACCCTGAAATGCTCCAGCTCTTTACCTGCGCGGTCGTGCTTGAAGAAGCGGAAGATCGCCTTCACGACCGTCTCGTTGCCGACGGGCGGCGGAGGCCGTCCCGACCGGCGTGGTCCAGCGGATCGGCTTTTCGATGCGCCGGCCCGTGGCGTGCCCCGTCGCCGGGTCGCGTGGAGCGCTGACCTCGTGCAGGAACGCCCACACCTCGATCAGCCGCTTGCGGCCGAGGCTGGTGGTCGAGGAGTCGCCCTTGATCTTTCCCGCGGCTTGCAGCTGTAGGTCGAGGTACGCGATCTGTGCGGCTGTGGCCATGATCATCTCCCTCCGTGTCGGGTGCCGCGTCGGCTTGCGCCCGCGGCCGCCCCAACGATAAGCACCGTGAGCGTGCGTGTCCGAATAGCCCAGAGCCCAGCCCGCTTCCTCCAAATCGGCGGGGTGGGCAGCGAACACTTCATCGCGGTACCCGGATCGAGGTCATGTGCGGGTCGCCGATCAACCCGGCGCTCCGCAGCCCTCCTGGCTGACCTCGGAGGGCAACAGGGAGCTACTGCCCCCAAAGCCACGGATAGGCTGCCCCGACTCCCTTGAACGCCGATGCAGCATCGAGCTAGTGAGCCGACGAGACCCGGACGATTACCGGATCGAGCTGATCGACCGGAGCGGCAAGTAGCGGCCGCGCAGCGCGTCCCGGAGCTCCGACGCAAAGGTGGCCGGGTGAGCCCGTCTCGACGCCGGCGCCTCGCGCGCGGCGTCTGGCCGGCACGGTAGCCGGCCCGGAGGCCGAGCTAGACTGGCGAGCATGCTCGAGCGCGTCCTTGGCTGGTTCGGACGGGGGAACGCCGCAGCGAAAGAACGCGCCGACGAGGAGGCGCACATGAGCCCGAGTGAGCGGCGGTACATCAAGGAAGGCGTCGAGGGCCACCAGGCCGACGAGTTCGTCCAGGGCCAGCTCGGGGGCGAAGACCCCGGGCGGTTGCTCGAGGAACGCGGCGACTGACCGCGTGCGGATGCGGCGGTCGGCGGCCGTAGACTTGGGCGGCGTGCCGACAGACCGCCATCCCGCCGGCGTAGGCCGCCCCGACGCCGTCCGGGCCGGGTCGTAGCGCGGGCTGCGCTGGTGGTCCTCTACGACAGCCCGGTCTCGGGCAACTGCTACAAGGTGCGCCTCCTGCTCGCCCAGCTCGGGATCCCGTTCGAGCGGCGCGGGCTCGACGTGGTCGACCGGTCGAACCGTAAGGAGGTGCTCGGCGAGCTGAACCCATCGCTCCGGGTGCCGACGCTCGTCCTCGACGATGGGCGGCCGCTCGGGGAGTCGGGCGCGATCCTCTGGTACCTGGGCGAGGGCACCGGGTTCGTTCCGGACGATCGCTACGAACGCGCTCAGGTGCTTCAGTGGATGTTCTTCGAGCAGTATGAGCTGGAGGTAACAGTCGCCGTCGTGCGGTTCTGGCTTCGCTACTCGGGAACGCCCGAGGCGTTCGCCGACCAGATCCCGGCCAAGCGCGAGCACGGCTACCGGACGCTCGACGCGATGGAGCGGTACCTACCGGGCCGCGACTTCTTCGTGGGAAAGACGCCGACGCTGGCGGATATCGCGCTCTACGGTTACACGCACGTCGCGCACGAGGGTGACTTCGACATGAGCCGCTATCGGTTGATCGGGAAGTGGCTCGAGCGGGTCGCGGCGATGCCGGGCCACGTGCCGATCGAGGCCTGAACAGGCCCGCGCCGAGGGGCCCCGTGATCGGCGCGCCTGAACCGCCTCGCGGCGCGTTTCAATCCTGTGACACTTTCGCCCGAGACGCGTCACACGTGACCGGGTAAGATTGTCTCTTGTGACAACAGACGAGAAAACGGGAGGGGCAACGGGAGGGGCATGGGAGGGGCGCAGCCGCGAGCGAAGGGAACGACTCCGTGGGGGCCCGCCACGATTCTCGAAGAGTTGCGGGTGCCGCAACGCGCGGGCGCCAAGCGGTACGCGGTCGTCGTGCAGCTCCTCGAGACGGGCGGCGGCGAGCCGCTCATTCGCGTCGCCTACACGACCGGCTCGGTCGTGCGGCGAGGGCCGGTCACGCTGCGGATCCGCGATATCGAACGGATGTGGGCGGCCGTGTCCGCATGCCCTGCTCTCGCCGCGGCGCTCGGGCTGCCGGCCCCGGACCCGTAGCCCCGCTCAACGCCGGCGGGCGTCGATGACGAGGTCGCGGCCAAGCCCGGCATTCTCGAGATATCTCTGCCATCTCGCCCGGCCCAGCAAACGATCCATCGGCCAGCGCACGTATCGGTTCTCCACCCACCAGAGCAGTCCACGATCTCCGCCCGGAACCAGCGAGGTCGTCCGCTCGATGGTGAACGACGGATCGAGCAGAGCTCGGATCTCGTCGAGGGTCGGCCAGTCCTCCGGCGACCAATGTGGTAACCATTGCGGGACGTGCCTGATCGAGGATCGACGTCGCCAGACCTTCGGATTCTGGGTCATCAGCAACAACGTTCCCCCGGGACGAACGAGATCGGCGAAGCGTTGCACGCACGCTTCGTAGTCACCCATGTGAACGAGTGCGTCGGCGCTGACCACGAAGTCGAATGGCCCCGGCAGTTCCACCTCGAGGAAGTTGCCACAGATCAGCGTGACCTCGGGATAACGCTGCAGCCCGTCCGCGATGGCATCCGGGGACATGTCCGTCCCGTAGACGCGCCCGAAGCCGAGGAGCGCACTGCCGAGCCATCCTGTGCCACACCCGACATCGAGAATGCTCGCATCTCGGAGCCCGATCGTCTGTGCGGTCGAGACGGTGATCTCGAGTTGACGTTGCATGAACCCGTCGACGGGCCTCTCGATCCGCCAATCACGGTTCCAGTCGTCCCAGAACCCACTCGGAGTGTCCGGCACGGACATACGACCTAGACGACCGCCGCCGACGGCCGGCGTGCCGCCTCGACGAGCGACCCGAGTATGAGCCTTCCCCCGGTGGCGCCCAGTACCGGGTCGACCGCGTGCTCGGGGTGCGGCATCAGCCCGAAGACGTTGCCCGGCTCGTTGCAGACACCGGCCACGTCGGCTACGGCGCCGTTCGGGTTCTCGCCGGGCTGGTACCGGAGCAGGAGCTGGCCACGCGAGTCGAGCTCGGCGACGGTTTCGGGATCCGCGAACCAGCAGCCGTCGCCGTGCTTGACAGGGATCGTGAGCGGTCGCGCCGGGTCGCACCGGGAAGTGAACGGGTTATCGCTCCGAGTTGCAGAGAGTCTGACGTCGCGACAGACGAACGACATCGAGGCGTTTGCTCGAAGTACGCCGGGGAGAAGGCGGGCCTCGGCCAGGATCTGGAAGCCGTTGCAGATTCCGAGTACCAGACCGCCGCGGGCGGCGAACTCCGCCACCGAGCTCATGATCGGCGAAAGGCGCGCGATCGCTCCACACCGCAAGTAGTCACCGTAGGAAAAGCCGCCCGGGAGCACCACGCCGGCGGTGCCCGGCGGCAGCGCCACCTCCGTGTGCCAGATGCGGCGCGCATGCGCGCCGAGGCGACTGAGTGCGAGCTCGGCATCGCGGTCGTCGTTGGAGCCTGGAAAGACGACGACGGCAATGAGTGGGCGCTGCTCGCCGCCGACGTCGCTCATCTCGCGGGCCCGAGCTCGATCTCGAAGCTCTCGATCAACGAGTTCGCGAGGAGCTGCTCGCACATGCGCTCAACCTCGGCTCGCGCCTCCGATTCGTCGTTCGTCTCCAGCTCGAGCTCGACGAGCCGGCCGATTCGGGCGGACCCTACCGCGAAGCCGAGGTGTCGCAGGCTGCTCTCGACGGCCTGCCCTTGCGGGTCGAGGATCCCGGATTTTGGTCGCACGAGCACGGTGGCCTTCACCCGAGCACCACGCCGGGCCGGTTCAGGTATTCGGAGAACTCGACTCCGGTCAGCCGTTCGAACGCCTCGATGTAGCGGGCGCGCGTCCCGTCGACCACGTCGTCCGGGAGCTCCGGGCCGGGCGAGGTCTTGCCCCAGCCGAGCGACTCGCAGTAGTCGCGGACGAACTGCTTGTCGTACGACGGTTGCGGGCCGCCGGGCTCGTAGCCGTCGGCGGGCCAGAACCGCGACGAGTCGGGCGTGAAGGCCTCATCCGCGAGCACGAGCCGGCCGTCGCCGTCGACGCCGAACTCGAGCTTGGTGTCGGCGAGGATGATCCCGTGCTCGAGCGCGCGCTCGGCGGCGAAGCGGTAGAGCTCGAGGGTGAGCCGCTCGGCCTCGTCGAAGCGCGCCTCGCCGACGAGCGAGAGTGCGGCGGTGCGGTCGATGTTCTCGTCGTGGCCGGTCTGGGCCTTCGTCGCCGGCGTGAAGATCGGCTCGGGGAGCCGTTCGGACTCGGTGAGCCCGGCGGGCAGCGAGTGACCGCAGACCTCGCCGGTCGCGACGTAGTCCTTCCAGCCCGACCCGGCGAGGTAGCCCCGGACGACGCACTCGATCGGCAGCATCTCGAGCCGGCGGCACTCGGTCGAGCGCCCGTCCGCGCCCAGGGACAGCAGGTGGTTGGGAGCGATCGCGGCAGTCTGCGCGAACCAGTACGCGGACAGGCCCGTGAGCACTCGCCCCTTGTCCGGGATCTCGGTCGGGAGGACGACGTCGAAGGTCGAGATGCGGTCGCTCGCAACGAGCAGCAGGCGCTCTTCGTCCAGCGCGTAGAGCTCGCGTACCTTGCCGCTGGCAAGGTGGCTTGCGGTTTCAGACATTGACCGGCTCCTTCCGGGCGAGGGTGTGCAGGCGTTCGAAGACCGTGTCGAGGTGCTGGACGGTCGCGTTCAGGTCGAAGACCCCGTCGAGGGCAGCCGCATCGAGGCGTCCGGCGATCTCGGGGTCGGCCTCGACGAGCTCGCGGAAGTCGCGCTCCTCATCCCACGCCTGCATCGCAGGGCGCTGCACGAGGCGGTAGGCCTCGCTCCGCGGCAAGCCGGACTCGACGAGCGCGAGCAGCAGGCGGTGCGAGAAGACGAGGCCGTGCGAGGCATCAAGGTTTCGCAGCATGCGCTCGGGATAGACGACGAGCCCGTCGACGATCCAGACGAGGCGGTCGAGCATGTAGTCGAGCGCGAGGAACGCGTCCGGTATGACGACGCGCTCGGCCGACGACTGCGAGATGTCGCGCTCGTGCCAGAGGACGACGTTCTCGAGCCCGACCGCAGCGGTGGCGCGGACCACCCTGGCGAGGCCGCAGATCCGCTCCGCGACCTTCGGGTTCCGCTTGTGCGGCATCGCCGAGGAGCCCTTCATTCCCTGGCCGAACGGCTCCTCGACCTCGCGGACCTCGGTCCGCGCCAGGTGGCGGATCTCGGTCGCGAAGCGCTCGAGCGAGGTGGCCGTGAGCGCGAGCACCGAGAGCAGCTCGGCGTGCCGGTCGCGCGCGATGACCTGCGTCGAGAGCGGGTCCGGTTCCAGGCCGAGGCGCTCGCATGCGACGCGCTCGACCTCCGGCTCGAGGCCGGCATAGCTCCCAACTGTGCCGGAGAGCTGGCCGACGCGGTTCGACTCGAGCGCGCGCGCGAGACGGGCCCGGTCGCGGTCGAGCTCGAACGCCCAGCCGGCGAGCTTCCACCCGAACGTCGTCGGCTCGGCGTGGATGCCGTGGGTCCGGCCGATGCAGATCGAGCGGCGATGCTCGTCGGCACGGCGGGTGACGCTCTCGATCGCCCGGTCGATCCCGGCCAGGACCAGCTTGCCGGCGTCCTGGATCTGCAGCGCGAGCGCGGTGTCGACGACGTCCGACGAGGTGAGCCCGTAGTGGAGCCAGCGGCCTTCGGGGCCGAGCTGCTCGCCGACGGCATCGACAAAGGCCGCGGTGTCGTGGTCGGTGACGAGCTCGATCTCGGCGACCCGCTCGGGCGTTGGGGCCCGGGCGTCCGCCCGGATCGCGGCAACATCCTCCGGGGGGATCGCCCCGGCCTCCACCCAGCCGTCGAGCGCCGCGAGCTCGACCTCGAGCCAGCGCGCAAGCTTGCCCTCCTCCGACCAGATCCTGCGCATCTCGGGCCGGGAGTAGCGTGCGATCACGGCTCAAGTCTAGAGACGCCCCTGGCGGGCGCCCGCCGGAACCTCAGCCCTTGCCGAGGATGCGTGCCGCGAGCACGGCGGCATTCTTCGCGTTGTCGACGCCGACCGCGGCGACGGGCACACCGGGCGGCATCTGCACGATCGCGAGGAGAGCGTCCAGCCCGTCGAGCACGCTCATCGACGAGCGGAGCGGCACGCCGATCACCGGGAGCGTCGTGTGTGCGGCAACGACACCCGGAAGAGCGGCAGCGAGCCCGGCGCCGCAGATCAGCACGCGGAGCCCGCGGTCGGCGGCGGACCGGGCGTACTCGGCAACCGCGTCCGGCGTCCGGTGCGCCGAGCGGACATCGAACTCCCAGGCGATCCCGCGCGCGTCGAGCTCGTCGAGAGCCGCCTGCATGCGCTCCCGATCGGACTCGGAGCCGACGAGGATCCCGACCAGAGGCTTGCTCACAGGCGCCCCTCGCGGCCCTGGCCGCGCCGGCCATGCCCGGGGACAGTCACCGTGACGAGAGTGTCACGGGAGCGGCTTGCCGCGGCGGATGGGCTGCGTTGCAGCCCGGCCGTCCGGACCTGTCCGGGGACAGTCACCGTGACGTAGACGTGACGCGCTCTCCACAGACCGCTCATGGCCGGCGATGCTAGTCGGTCGCCGCGGCGCCGATGTCGGTTCGGAAGCGGACGCCGTCGAAGCTGATCTCCGCGACCGCCTGGTAGGCGCGCGTGTGGGCTTCGGCGAGGGTCGGCCCGACGCCCGTGACGGAGAGGATGCGGCCGCCGTTGGTGACGAGCGTCTCGCCGTGCATGGCCGTGCCGCCGTGGAAGACGAGGGCGCCGCGTGCCTCGGCGGCCGAGATTCCGGTGATCGCCGCGCCGGCGTGGTCGCTTCGCTCCGGGTAGGACGGGCCCGTCAGGACGACCGTGACCGCGGCGTCCGGCCGCTCGCGGAGCAGGCCGTCCGGGCTGCTTCCACGAGCTGTCACGGCCAGAGCGGCGAGCAGGTCACCATCGAACCGCGGGACCACGACCTGCGTCTCGGGATCGCCGAACCTCGCGTTGAACTCGAGGACCCGCGGGCCCTCGGCGGTCAGCATCAGCCCGGCGAAGAGGCAGCCGACGAAGGGAGTGCCGCGCCGGGCGAGCTCGGCGAGCACCGGCTGGTGGATCCGCTCGACGAGCCCGGCCGCGTCGACCGCGGTCGCGGGCGAGCGTGCGCCCATGCCGCCGGTGTTCGGGCCGCGGTCGCCGTCCTCGGCGCGCTTGTAGTCCTGGGCCGCCCCGAACGGCACCGCGCGCGTGCCGTCGCAGAGTGCGAAGAGCGAGACCTCGGGGCCCTCGAGGAGCTCCTCGATCACGATCGCGCCGCCGAGCGCGGTGGCCGCCCGGATGCCGGCCTCGAGCTCCTCGCCGGTGCGGCATACGAAGACGCCCTTCCCGGCGGCGAGCCCGTCTGCCTTGACCACGCACGGAACCGTCGCGGCCGGAAGCGTCGCGGGGGCGGGGATACCGGCGGACGCCATCACGTCCTTGGCGAAGCTCTTCGAGCCCTCGATTCGCGCCGCTCCCGCTCCCGGGCCGAAGACCGAGATGCCGGCGTGGCGCAGCTCGTCGGCGATCCCGCCGACCAGAGGTGCCTCGGGGCCGACCACGACCAGATCGACCTCGAGGGTCCGCGCGAGGTCGAGCAGCCCGTCGCCGTCATCCGTGCGCACCGGATGGCAATGGCCGAGCGTGGCGATGCCAGGGTTCCCCGGCGCGGCATGAAGCTCGTCGAGCGAGGGGCTCGCCGCGAGGCGCCACGCAAGCGCGTGCTCACGCGCACCCGAGCCGACGAGGAGCACCCTCACGCGCGCCGAGTCTACTTCGCGGTGATCATCGCCCCGACGGGACACGGCTTCCGCGCTCGCGCCCGGAAGCTCGCGGGAGCCGGCCGATCTCGTCAGCTCAGGCCGACGGGCGCGCAGTGCTCCGACGGTGCAGGCCGGCAAGCGGTGGCCGATGGGTCTGCCTTGCCGGAGCCCGGTTGCTGACGCTGTTCCTCACGCGGTGTCGGCCGAGGCTCGAAAGCTCCGCCGGACTGGTGCAGTGCGACAGTCGCTGCCGCTACGCGCAGCCGTCGCCGTCTTCGGGATCGCCGCCGTTCATGTTGTCCTCGTCGCCGTCGCCGCCGTTCATGCCCTGGGGAATGATCTGGCCGAGCGGGCACCCGTTCGCCTGGGTTCCGCTGGAAGCACTCGGGGAGGTAGTCGTCGTCGTGGCAACCGTCGGCGTGTTCGTCGTTCCGCCAGCGGCCGCCGAGCTCGTGCTCGTCGAGGAGCTCCCGGTGGTCTTCGCGGTCGCACCGGCGCTCGCCTTCGCACACGGATGCGCCTTCGTGCTTGCCTGTCCGGCCTTGCACCTCGGCGGCTTCACGCAGGGATGCGCCTTGGTCGTCTTCTGGCCCGACTTGCAGTACGGCACGGCCTTCGCCGTCGAGGCCCCTGCGTTGAGGGCGAGCGCAACCGCTGCAACGAGCAGCAGCAAGCTGCCCCAGATGAGGTGTCGTTGCACACGCGCCGTACGGGTATCGGTTGCTCGGGTCATCCGGAAGCAACTACGGCGTTCGGCTCGCATCGGTTTCGTCGGCGCGCCTACCCGTACTTCCGGCGCGGTTCAGACGGCGCGGAAGACGCGGAAGTCGCCGCTCACGGACCTGCTGCGGACGACGAGCGTCGGGCCGCCGTCCTCGCTCGGCGCGTCGGCGAGCGGCACCTCCGAGCTGAGCTCCCCGGAGGCCGACGTCGCGTCGACATCGAGGTTGCTGCCGGGCGCGATGCCAAGCTCGACGTCTCCGGAGACGCTCTGCACCGTGACCGCGCCCTCGCGCAGCGAGCCGACGCGCACGTCGCCGGAGACCGACCTCACCGACAGGGAGCTGCTCGACCGACTCGGCGCTGAGGTTGCCCGAGACCGTCCGCATGGTCAGATCGCCGGCGATCCGGGGCAGGCGGACGTTGCCCGACACCGTGCTGACGTTCGCGTCGCCGTGGAGCTCGCCCGTGACCCGGACGTCTCCGGAGGCGGATTGGGACTCCAGCCGGGCGAACGTGCCGTCCAGCGTCGCGCTGCCCGAGGCCACGATGTCGACGCGGCTCTCGTGCGGGATGCGAGCCTGCACGCGGAGAGATCCATCGCGGACGCCGAAGAAGCCGGCGAGCGTCGTTCGTTGCAGCCCGACGACGAGCCGGCCGCCGACGAGCTCGATCCTGGTCGCCGCGACGAGCTTCGGCGAGCCCTCGACCGTGACCGTCGACTCGTCACCGTCGACCGTCGCGACCTCGACGTCGCCGACAGAGAGCTTGACCTCGAGCTGGACGGGCCGGGGCGTGACAAAGCGCCGCGCTGCCATCGTCAGACCCCCTTTGCCGGCGGCTCGGGGAGGCCGGCGAGATCGTCGTCGACCCGGCGCCCGGGCGCTACGGTGGTTGCGGGGCACGATTCGAGCATCTGGGCTCCTTTCAGCTCCGGCCGAAGCCGGTGAGATGGTGGCGGCTGCGGCCGGCGGCCGGCCGGGGCTCGAGCGCTCGGTTGAGGGCCTGCAC
This sequence comes from uncultured Actinomycetota bacterium, assembly GCA_963743675.1. Lineage (GTDB taxonomy): Bacteria > Actinomycetota > Thermoleophilia > Gaiellales > Gaiellaceae > PALSA-600. The sequence goes on along the minus strand of CAVURE010000014.1, from coordinate 140,385 downwards.
GAGCCAGGTGTTGACGGAGACGCCGCTCGCGGCTGCCGCCCCGTCGAGGCGGGACTTCAGGCTCTCCGGCAGGCGGAGAGTGATCCGGGCGCTGAAGACGTCGTCGACCGCTTCGGCCGGCGCGGGCTCCGCGTCGTTCACGTAGACGAGCTCCGGGTCGCCGCCGGCGATCCGGACCTCGACGCGGCCCTGCTCGAGCTGGGCCGAGAGCTCGAGCGCCGCTTCGGCGAGAGCCTCCTGGAAGCGGCGGCCGAGCGAGGACTCGAGCGCAAGCGCGAGGGCGTCGGCAGCGCGGGCGGTCGAGTCGTCGCCGACCGCCGCGACGCGGACGAGATCCTCACGGAGCGCCTGGACGAAGCTGTCGATCTGCATGATGTCATTGTGACATCGAAATGAGGTCACAGTCAAGTCAGAGTGATGTCAGCGGTCGCTCTCGCCCCGATCGCGTTCATGGACGAGCCATCCTGGAGGGAGAATCGGTCCGCGCCGCCTCACGCGTCGAGCGGTAGCCGCCCCAGCAGCGCGTCCACGCGTGCGAAGCCGCCCTTCGCTCCTTCCTCGACGCCGTACTGCATTGTCGTGTCGCGCTCCACGGACGTCCCGAAGCGCATCGTCTGCGTCAGCTTCGTCCGGTCGCCCAGATCCTCGAACTCGAGCGTCTGCAGGTGGTTCTGGAACGTCTGGACGAGCCGCTCGGGCGCGTCGACCTCGCGGAACTCACCCTCGACGAGGCCGAAGGCGGTGCGGAAGCGGTACGTGCCGCCGGGCCGGACGTCCATCTCCTCGACGACCGTGCCGTCGCCCCACCATTCCGGGATCAGCGCCGGGTCGGTCCAGACGGAGAAGACGTGCGCGCGTGGTGCGTCGAAGATCCGCTCGACGCGGATCTCGAGCTCGTTCGGGGTGGTGACGGTGGTGGTGTTCATCGATCTCCTTTCGTGCGTTCGACCACTTCATCCCGGCCGGCGACTTGTCGAAGGGCTCGGCGAGCTCGCCGATCGTCGCGCTGCCCGGAGCCGAGCCGTTTCGCGGACGGCGCGGGCCGTGAAGGCGAGGTCGACGGTCGTTGGATACTGAACCATCGGGTTCACTATAGTGTGTTGCGCGTTCTCCGGAGCTCGCCTGCAACCGGCGCCGCGGGCCAGACGCCGACGTCTGCCTCGTGCCGCCTGCCGCCTGCCGCCTGCGTGATTACGCGAGGACGCGCTCGCGTGCGGCGCCGACGCCGACGAGCTCGACGGGAACGGAGAGCTCGCGCTCGACGAACTCGACGTAGGCGCGCGCGGCGGCGGGAAGCTCGTCCCGCCGGCCCGCGGCCTCGAGCGGCGCCTGCCACCCGGGCAGGATCTCCCAGACGGGAGTTGCATGATGGAAGTCGCTCTGGTGCGCCGGGAAGTGGGGCGTCTCGGACCCGTCGGGCAGCCGGTAGCGCACGCAGACGGGCAGCTCGGCGAACTCGGAGAGCACGTCGAGCTTCGTGAGCGCGAGCGACGTGATCCCGTTGACACGGACGGCGTAGCGCAGCGCGACGAGGTCGAGCCAGCCGCAGCGCCGTGAGCGGCCCGTGACCGTGCCGAACTCGCCGCCGAGCTCGCGCAGCCGCTCCTGGTCGGGGCCCTCGATCTCGGACGGGAAGGGCCCCTCCCCGACGCGCGTGACGTACGCCTTCGCGACCCCGAGCACGCGGTCGATGCGGGTCGGCCCGATCCCGATCCCCGTCGCGGCGCCCGACGCGATCGGGTTCGACGAGGTGACGAACGGATAGGTGCCGTGGTCGAGGTCGAGGAGCGTCGCCTGGGCGCCCTCGAACAGCACGTCCTTGCCGGCGGTCAGCGCCTGATCGACGAGGAGCGAGGCGTCGCCGACGATCGGGCGAAGCCGCCTCGCATACCCCTCGTAGCGCGTGGCGACCTCGTCGAGATCGAAGCCCTCGACCTCGTAGACGCGCTCGAGCCAGACGTTCTTCTCGGCGAGCGCCACCTCGATCTTCTGCCGGAGGATCTTCGGGTCGAGCACGTCCTGGACGCGGATCCCGATCCGCGAGGCCTTGTCGGCGTAGCAGGGCCCGATCCCACGGCGGGTGGTGCCGATCTGGAGCTTCCCGAGCCGCCGCTCGGAGGCCTGGTCGATTGCGATGTGCCACGGCATGATCAGGTGCGCGTTGCCGGAGACGACGACCACGGACGTGTCGATGCCGCGCGTCTCGAGGTCGTCGAGCTCGGCGATCAGGACCTCCGGGTCGACGACGCACCCGGCGCCGATCACGGAGACCTTGCCGGAGATCACCCCGCTCGGGGTGGCGCGGATCTTGAACGTCTCGTCGCCGACGACGATCGTGTGCCCGGCGTTCGGCCCACCCTGGTAGCGGCAGACCACATCCGAATGCTGCGCAAGCAGGTCGACGATCTTGCCCTTGCCCTCGTCCCCCCACTGTGCGCCGACGACGACGGTCGCTGGCACGTACCCCAGTCTGCCTGAGTCGGCGGCCTGGCGCCGGAGGAGGTGTCAGCGGTAGCCCTGCGACGCGGCGTACTCCTCGGCCACCCCCACCGGCACACACATCGCCCAGGCATTCTCGACCAGGTCGCGCATCTCCTCCGCGCCGATCGCGGCGAGCCGCACGTGCACCCAGTTGTAACGCATGTCGCCCTCACCGGGCAGCGAGAACTTCTCGGGCTCCGACTCGACGAGCATCTCGCGCCACTCCTTCGGGAAGCCGAAGCCCATCACGGCCTCGTCGCGCGAGAACGACAGGAAGACGATCCGGCCGACCGGAACTTGACGCGCCCGCGCACGAACGCCTCGTAGCTTCGGGGCAACGTCGAGGCAAGGGCGCGAACCTCGTCGATCGTGACCACGGCGCCCCCGGTGGTCGACCCTCTAGTGCAACGGTTCGAGTCGGCGTCCCACGCGATGGACGACGACCCGGTGGCCGCGACGGCAGGTGGTGAAGCCGACGTCGGCGTCGCGCCGGATCGTGCCCTCGATCAGCGTCGAGCCGGCCGAGGGAGCCCAGCCGTACGCATCCGGCCGACCCTCGCGCCGCGCCAGGCATGCCTCGCAGGGCACCTCGAAGCTCGTTGCTTCCGGCCCGACCCAGACGTGCTGGCGGTCGATCATGCTGTCGCGCGGCTCCTCATGCGAGCTGAAGCTGGCGGGCGTCCTGCCGCGCGAGTGCCGGCGGGCGGTCGATCCGCCGGATGATGAGCTCGTGGCCGCTACGGCAGCGGACGAAGGCGACGTCGGTATCCGCGGCGAGCGTCCCGCGGACGTTCGCCAGCCGGACTGCGTCCAGGAACGACGCTCCCCGCCCGTTCGGCCCGTCGAGGCACCGCTCGCAGAGACAGGAGAACTGCGTCGCCCCGGGCGGGATCCAGACCGAGTTGTCTCTCATGCCGCCGCCCGGGAGTCGTGCTGCGGGGCGAGGTCGGAGAACTTCGCGAACCGCTTGAGGAACGCGAGCTTCTCCGTTCCGATCGGCCCGTTGCGGTGCTTGGCGAGGATCACCTCGGCGAGGCCCTGATCGTCGGACTGGTCGTTGTAGTACTCGTCGCGGTAGAGGAACATGACGAGGTCGGCGTCCTGCTCGATCGAGCCCGACTCGCTCAGATCGGAGAGCAGCGGGCGCTTGTCGGTGCGGCTCTCGACCGCGCGCGAGAGCTGGGAGAGGGCGAGCACCGGCACCTCGAGATCGCCGGCGAGCACCTTGAGCGAGCGCGAGATCTGCGAGACCTCCTGGACGCGGTTCTCGGCGTTCGAGCCCGAGGTCATCAGCTGGAGGTAGTCGATCATGACCAGCCCGAGGTTCGGCTCGCGCGCCTTCAGCCGGCGCGCCTTGCCGCGGATCTCGAGCATCGTCGTCAGGCGCGTGTCGTCGACGTAGATCGGCGCCTTCGTCAGGGCGTCGCAGGCCTTGACGAGGCGCGGCCAGTCGTCGTTGCCGAGCCGGCCGGTGCGGAGGCGCTGCAGCTCGACCCGGCCCTCGGAGCACATCAGCCGCTGCGCGACCTCGAGCTTCGACATCTCGAGCGTGAACACGGCGACCGGGATCCCGTGGCGGAGCGCGAGGTTCGAGGCGACGCCGAGCGCGAACGCCGACTTGCCCATGCTGGGCCGGCCGGCGACGACGACGAGGTTGCCGGGCTGGAGGCCCGAGGTCATCTGGTCGATGTCGCGGAAGCCGGTCGGCGTGCCGGTCATCTCGCCGCCCGACTCGTACATCTTCGTGATCTGCTCGAAGCTCTCGCGTGACGAGGACTCTCGATGTGCTCGAAGCGTGCCGCGGATCCGGTGCTGGGCGAGGTCGAACACCATCTGCTCGGCGCGGTCGACGAGCTCCGGCGTCTCGCCGGGCCGGTCCCAGCCGAGCCGCTGGATCTCCTCGCCGACGACCGTGAGGCCCGCGCAGCGTCGCCATCTCGCGCACGATCCGCGCGTGGTGGCGCGGCGTTCGAGGTCGCCGGGACGAGCGTCGCGATCTCGCGGATGCGGTCCTTGCCGCCGACCTCCTCGAGCTCGCCGTTCTCGTCGAGCTTGTCGGCGATCGTGATCGCGTCGACCGGGTGGCCGTGCTGGAAGAGGTCGAGCGCGGCCCGGTAGATCTTCGCGTGCGACTCGCGGTAGAAGTCGCCGGCGTCGATGATGTCGCTGACCGCCTCGATCGCGTGGGCCGAGAGCATCATCGCCCCGAGCACGTACTCCTCGGCCTCCAGATTCTGCGGCGGCAGCGGGACGTTCCCCGAGCGTGGGGTGCCCGAAACGGCTGAAGGGGACGCGGCCATCAGGGCCAAGTAGAACGGTCGCCGGCCCCATCCGCAACGCTGTGGAAAGCCGGGTGCGGCGAGGTCGGAAGTGCGGCTGTGTGCAGGCATGACAGAACGTATGTTCGCAGATCGGGCGGACGGTACGGTGGACGAAGGGGCTCCAAAAACTCCGCTCCGAGCGAGAAGTTCGCACAGTCATCCACACCCCGTGGACGATGTGTGGAGAAGCTCGACGGAGCCGTCCACAGCGTTGTGGATAACACTCCGGAGACCCGCATCCCTCCATGGCTCGGACGGGGGACGGGCTGTGGGCGAACGGAGTCGGAGGCTGCTTATGCGGCCGGTTCGTCCGGCTCGTCCTCGCTCGGCCGGCGAAGGCTCCTCGGCGATCTCCTCGGCCTCGGCCGACGGCTCGTCGGCGCGCCGCGCCCTCGAGCACGCTTCTCCGCCTCCGGTCCCGGCGCGCAGCCTGCGGACCGTGCGGCCTCGTCGGCCTCGGCAGCCGCCGCGGCCTCGAGCTCCTCCTCGGGCGGCAGCTCGCCGCCCTCCGGGCACGACGAGCACCCGGAGCTCGGCCGTGACGTCGCCGAACACCTCGACCGGGATCGTGTAGCGGCCGATCCGCTTGATCGTGCCGACGCCCGATCTTGCGCCGGTCGACGCGGATCTTCAGCTCGTCCCAGAGCTTGTCGGCGACGTTCGTCGCGGTCACCGAGCCGAACAGCGAGCCGGTCGGGCCGGCGTTGACGTCGAAGCGGAGCTCGGCCGCCTCGAGTCGCGACACGATCGCCTGCGCCTCGTCGACCGTCTGCGCCTCGTGGCGGGCCCGCTGGGCGTTGCGCTTCTCGAGCTCGCGGACGAGCCCAGGCGTCGCGAGCTCGGCGAGCCCGCGCGGCAGCAGGTAGTTGCGCGCGTAACCGCGCGCGACGTTCACCACCTCGCCGCGCAGGCCGAGGCTCTCGACGTCCTCACGCAAGACGACCTGCATCGGCCTAGCGGTCTCCGCGGTCTCCACGGTCGCCGCGGTCGCGGCGACCTCCGCCCTCACGGTCGTCGCGGCCCTCGGCGACGTAGGGCAGGAGCGCCATCTCGCGCGCGCGCTTGATCGCCTGCTGCACCTGGCGCTGGTGGCGGCGGCAGGCGCCGCTGATCCGGCGCGAGCGGATCTTCCCCTTCTCGGAGATGTAGCGGCGGAGCTCGCCGACGTTCTTGTAGTCGATCTCGTCGACCTTGGACTTGCAGAAGAAGCAGGACTTGCGCCGGCCCCCGGTGAGCGGGGGCAGGCGCTTCCTGCTCCGTTCGTTGCCCTTTCCTGCCACGTTCGCTCCTCCTAGAAGGGAATGTCGTCGTCGGCCTGCGAGCCGCCGAAGTCGGCGTCGGCGCCGGCTGCGACACCTGCAGGCACGAACTGGTCCTGCTCGCTGCCGCCGGCGCCGCCCGCGAGTCGCGGCCGCCGAGGAACTGGACGCTCTCGGCGATCACCTCGACCGCCTGGCGCTTCGTCCCGTCCTGGGCCTCCCACTCGCGCCAGTCGAGGCGTCCGTCGATCGCGACCGGCCGCCCCTTCGCGAGGTACTGGGCGCAGCTCTCGCCCTGGTTGCCCCAGACGGTGATGTCGAAGTAGTTCGGCTTGTCGGTCCACTCGCCGGTCGCGCCGTCCTTGCGGCGCGTGTTGACGGCGATCCGCAGGCTGCAGACGGCGGTGCCGCTCGGCGTGTGCCGAAGCTCCGGGTCGCGCGTCAGGTTCCCGACCAGCACGACGCGATTGATGTTGGCTGCCATGTCTTCGCTCCTTCCCGGGTGTGAAGGGCCCAGGCTACTCCGCGGCCCCGTCGGCGTCATCGGCGGGCGCGGACACGGCCGCGACCTGCGCCGGCGCCTTCGTGTGGCCGCCCTTGACGCGACGGACGGCGAGGTGGCGCATGACGCCGTCGGTGATCTTCAGCACGCGCGAGACCTCGGCGAGCGTCGCCGGGGCGGCGGTGAAGAGCAGCAGGTGGTAGACGCCCTCGCCCTTGTGGTCGATCTCGTAGGCGAGCTTGCGGCGGCCCCACGGCTCGTGGCCGTCCCAGGTTCCGCCGTCGCCCTCGACCCGCTCGCGAACGCGCGTGAGGATCTCCTCGCCGCGCTCGTCGGCGAGCTCGGGGTCGAGCATGAGCAAGATCTCGTATTCGTTCATCTCTCTCCTGCAACTGCCTTCCCGAATCGATGCTTCCCATGGACTGAGTCGGCCCTGCCCCCTTGGCGCCGCTTCGGGTCGACGGCGCGACGGGCGTGGCGAGAAGTCGGCGCCAGTGTAGCATCGGCTCCGTGAGAGGCCTCCTCGTCGCCGTCGTCGGTGTGCTCGGGCTCGGGGCGCTCGGTGGCGCAGGCGCCGGCAGCAGGACGGCGCCGACGCTCGGCGTCTCGAGCCGGCTATCCGGACATGACGGACGGCCCGATCCCGCCGAGGAGCTGCGAGCGAAGCTCGCCGAGACGCGCACCGCCGGCGACGATGCGCAGGACGAGCCGCCGAGACGATGCCGGCGAGACCGCCCGATCGCGGAGCCCGAGGCTCGCCGCTCGATCCGGAGTCGCGGCGGCGCGACGTCCACGACCGCGCCCGCGCGTCGATCGACGAGCTCGGCTAGCGGCTACAGCCGGCTCGGCGGCTCGTAGCGGCCGACGACGATCTCGGCCGCCTCGACCGGGTCGTCGGTGAGGTGGAAGAGATCGAGATCGCCCGCGGAGATCGTCCCGTTGCCGAGCAGCCGGCTCGCGGAGCCAGCCGACGAGCCCGCCCCAGTAGGCGGAGTCGAGCAGCACCACCGGGAACATCGCCGACCTTGCCGGTCTGGATCAGCGTCAGCGCCTCGAACATCTCGTCGAGCGTCCCGAAGCCGCCGGGCAGGACGACGAACCCCTCGGCGGGCTTCACGAAGCAGACCTTGCGGACGTAGAAGTGGTCGAAGGTGTAGGCGAGGTCGACGTAGCGGTTGATGCGCCTGCTCGTGCGGGAGCTCGATCCCGAGCCCGACCGAGAGGCCGCCGGCCTCCTGCGCGCCGCGGTTCGCGGCCTCCATCACGCCGGGGCCGCCGCCGGTGATCACCGCCCAGCCGCGCTGCGGGCGAACTCGCGCGCCGATCGCGCGCGCCGTCGCGTAGGCGGGATCGGTCTCGCGCGATCCGCGCCGAGCCGAAGATCGCGACCGCCGGGCCGGTCGATGCGCGCGACGAGCGCAAACCCCTCCTCGAACTCGTGCTCGATCTTCGCGATCGCCCCGCGGTCGGGCGCGCTCGCGCGAGTCGAGCAGCCGGCGGTCGTCCATCACAGCCGGTGCTGCGGGAGGTACGCCGCGCAGCGCGCCGAGCGCGAGCAGGGCGGCCGTGCCGGCGAAGAGCACGCGCCGAGACGATCGCCTTCTCGCGGCCGCCGCCGAGCCAGAGCCAGCGCGTCGAGCGCCAGACCGCGCCGCCGTCGAGGATGCCGATCGGCAGCAGGTTGATCAGGTTGAGCAGGAAGCCGAAGTAGCGCGAGCGCCGACGAGCACCGCCGAGCCCTCGGCGCGCCCGGCGAGGTAGCAGGCGAGCGCCGCGACCCCGCCGAGGATCGGGCCGGCGATCGCGACCCTCGCCGTCTGCCACGGGTTGCCGCGCGTGTAGCTTGCACGTAGGCGCCGAGGAACGGGACGAACACCGGCCAGTGAGGGCCTGAGGCCCTCGCGCCGCGCCTCGAGCAAGTGGCCCATCTCGTGGAAGAAGATCAGGACGACGACCCCGACGCGCGAACTTCCAGCCCCAGATCAGCGCGTAGCCGCCGAAGGCGACGAAGACGAGCGACGAACTTCGCGAGCGAGCCGACCTTCGCGAGCAGCCCGAGCAGCACGACGATCGGCGCGGTGATCCTGCCGGCGAGGCGCGCGCCAGTCGGTTCCGCGCGGTTGGATCGGCTCGTAGTCGCGCTCGGCGGCTCGGGCCGCACCTCTAGTCGGCCTCGGCACCCGGTCGGGATCGGGCTCAGGAGCCGCGGCCGATCCACTCCTCGCCGCCCTCGTAGACCTCTTTCTTCCAGAGGGGGACGTCGACCTTGAGGATGTCGATCGCGTCCCTGCAGGCCGCGAGCGCATCGGCGCGGTGCGGCGGCGCTGACCGCGATCACGACCGACGGCTCGCCGAGCTCGACCCGGCCGACGCGGTGGTGGATCGCGATCGCCTGGAGGTCGTAGCGCTCCTGCAGGCCGGCGGCGAGCTTCGCCATCATCTCCTCGGCCATCCCCTCGTAGCCCTCGTAGTCGAGGTACGAGACGATCCGGCCGCGGGAGTGGCGCCGCGCGGTGCCCGAGAAGGTGGCGATCGCGCCCGCCTCCTCGCTCGCGACCTCGCGGACGACGGCGTCGAGCGAGACCGGCTCGTCCGTGAGGATGAACGCACCGCCCGACACCGGCGGGATGAGCGCGACGACGTCGCCGTCGGCAAGCTCGTGGTCGGCGGGAGCGTACTCCCGGTTGACCGCGTAGAGGAGGCCGTCCGGCTCCTCGCCGAGGTCGATCGCCGGCCAGACATCGGCCACGCGTGCGACGCCGTCGATCTCGCGCTGCGACCAGCCGGCCCGCTCGCGCAATCCGGCGAACAGCCTCACCGTCACCTGCACGGCAAGTAGCCTACCCTCCTGTGGCTGCGACCGACCAGCGCCTGACGGAGTCGGGAATCGAGCTGAAGCCGGTTTACACGCCGGACGACATCACCCACGAGCTGGAGCGTCCGGGAGAGGCGCCCTTCACCCGCGGCATCTACCCGGACATGTATCGGGGACGGCCGTGGACGATCCGCCAGTACGCTGGCTTCGCCTCGGCCGAGGAGTCGAATGCCCGCTATCGCTACCTCCTCGGTCAGGGTCAGACCGGCCTCTCGGTCGCGTTCGACCTCCCGACCCAGCTCGGGCTCGACTCCGACGATCCGCGTGCCGAGGGCGAGGTGGGCCGGACCGGCGTCGCGATCGACTCGCTCGCCGATATGGAGCTCCTGCTCGAGGGGATCCCGCTCGACCGGGTCTCGACGTCGATGACGATCAACGCACCGGCGGCGCTGCTGCTCCTGCTCTACGAGCTCGTCGCCGAGCAGCAGGGCGTCGAGCAGCGCAGCGCTCCGCGGGACGGTCCAGAACGACATCCTCAAGGAGTACATCGCCCGCGGGAACTACATCTTCCCGCCGCGGCCGTCGATGCGCCTGACCACCGACCTGTTCGCCTACTGCGCCGGGCGGATCCCGAGCTGGAACACGATCTCGATCTCCGGGTACCACATCCGCGAGGCGGGCTCGACCGCGGTGCAGGAGCTCGCGTTCACCGTCGCGAACGGGATCGCCTACTGCGAGGCGGCGGTTGCGGCCGGGCTCTCGCCGGACGAGTTCGGCGAGCGCCTGTCGTTCTTCTTCAACGCCCACAACGACTTCTTCCAGGAGGCGGCGAAGTTCCGGGCGGCGCGGCGGCTGTGGGCGCGCGTCATGGCCGAGCGCTTCGGAGTGACGAACCCGCGGGCTCTCGCGCTCCGCTTCCATGCGCAGACAGGGGGCTCGACGCTCACGGCGCAGCAGCCCGAGAACAACATCGTCCGGGTGGCGATCCAGGCGCTCTCGGCCGTCTGCGGCGGCGCGCAGTCGCTGCACACGAACTCGTTCGACGAGGCCCTGGCGCTGCCCTCGGAGCGCGCGGCGACGATCGCGCTCCGTACGCAGCAGGTGCTGGCGAACGAGGTCGGTGTCGTCGAGACCGCCGACCCGCTCGGCGGCTCGTACTTCGTCGAGGCGCTCACCGACGAGCTCGAGGCTCGGGCTCTCGAGCTGATCGGCCGGATCGACGAGCTCGGCGGCGCCGTCGCAGCGATCGAGGCCGGCTGGGTGCAGGCCGAGATCGAGGCATCCGCCTACGCGTGGACGAGCGCGGTCGAGGCCGGCGAGCGCACGATCGTCGGCGTGAATGCGTTCGTCGAGGCGGGCGACGAGCGGATCGAGCTGCACCGCCTCGACCCCGGGTCGGCGAGGCGGCAGGTCGAGCGCACGAGCCGCGTCCGCGCCGAGCGCGACGCCGGTGCGGCCGAGCGAACGCTGGCCGCCGTCGTCGACGCCGCGCGCGGCACCGCCAACATGCTGCCTTCCCTCCGCGCCGCGCTCGCGGCCCGCTGCACGGTCGGAGAGATCTGCGGCGTCCTGCGTGCCGAGTGGGGCGAGCACGACCGAAGGCAGGTTTGATCTCCGTCGCCCGCATCTCGGTGACGCCGGTCAAGTGCTTCCGTCTCAACCATCCGGACGAGGTGATGCTCGGCCTCGACGGCGTGCACGGAAACCGCCTGTTCTTCCTGGTCGGCGCCGACGGCGAGCGGCTTCGCAGCTCGAAAACGCCGTGGCCGGTGGTCGTGTCGGCGGCCTACGACGCCGCCTCGGAAACGCTCGAGCTGACGTTCCCGGGCGGCATCGAGGTGGTGTCGAGCGCGCTCGCGACGGGCGAGGAGCTCGAGTGCGAGATCGGCAAGCGCCCGCAGCGCTACCGGCTCGTTCCCGGGCCGTGGGACGAGCTGCTGTCCGATCTCGGAGGCCGCGGCGTGCGCCTCGCGCGGATCGAGCAGGTGGGCGCGACGATGGTCGAGCCGCTCACCATCGTCTCGTCCGCGTCCGTGGCGCGCGTCGCCCGCGAGGCGGGGCTCGGGGCGATCGACTCGCGCCGCTTCCGCTCGCTGTTCGAGCTCGACGGCTGCGCCGAGCACGACGAGGACACGTGGGAGGGCCGCCGCCTTCGCGCAGGGGCCGCGCTCGTCGAGGTCGGCGCACCCGTGATTCGCTGCGCGGTGACGACCCGCGACCCCGACACCGGCGAGCGCGACCTCGACACGCTCGCCCTCATAGCGCGCTACCGCGGCCGAGGAGAGGACGGCGAGATCTTCTTTGCCCGCTACGGCCGCGTCGTCGAGCCGGGCCTGGTGCGGGTCGGCGACGCCGTCGAGGTGCTCTGAGCCTGCCGCCGTTGCGGATCCTTCTCGTCTCGCAGATGTATCCGGGCCCGGCCGATCCGGACCTCGGCGTGTTCGTCCGTCAGCTCGAGCTCGCGCTCCGCGAGCGCGGGCACGAGTTCGAGCTCGCCGTGCTCGACCGGCGGGCGGGCGGCAAGCGCCGGTTTCTCGAGCTGCGGCGGAAGGTCCGCGCGGCGGCGGTGCCGGATGTGGTGTGGGCGCACTTCCTCGTCCCGTCGGGGCTGATCGCCGCCTCGGTCGACGCCCCGCTCGTCGTGACGGCCCACGGCCGCGATGTGCGCAACATCGGCGCCCTGCCGGGCGTGGCCGCGCTGACGCGCCGTGTGGTCGAGCGGGCCTCGACGGTGATCGCGGTCTCCGACTACCTCCGCCAGGAGCTCGAGCTGAAGCTGCCGCAGGCGCGTGGCAAGACGGTCGTGGTCGACTCCGGCGTCGACCTGGCGCAGTTCACGGTGGAGCCTGCGGAGGCGCCGGGCGAGCGCCCCGCCTACGTCGCCGTCGGCAGCCTGACCGAGCGCAAGAACGTCGTCAGGCTCGCCGATGCTTTCGCGACGCTCGGCCGCGGCAGCCTGACGTTCGTCGGCGATGGGCCACTCCGCGGGCGGCTCGAGGGGCGAGAGCGGGTTCGCGTCGTCGGACGCGTCCGCCACGACGAGGTGCCCGGCTTCCTGGCCTCGGCCGACGTCGTGTGCGCGCCGTCGCTGCTCGAGCCTTTCGGGCAGTCGATCCTCGAGGCGATGGCGGCCGGCCGGACGGTGGTCGCCACGCGCGTGGGCGGGCCCCCCGAGTTCGTGCCGCCCGAGGCGGGGATCCTCGTCGATCCCCTCGACGAGGCGGCGCTCGCCCGGGCGCTCGAGGCGGCGGCGGCGTTCCCGTCACCCAACGAGGCTGCACGGAAGGCGGCCGCGACGCACGACGTCAGCCTTCAGGCGGAGCGGGTGGAGGAGATTCTGCTTCGAGCTTCGCGAGATCGGCGAGCCTGAACTCGACGAGCGGCCGGACGCTCTCCTCGATCCCGGCCTCGCGCGCGATCGCGAGCGCCTCCTCGTAGCTCGCACGGACCTTCGCCGGGTCGACGCCCTGCTTCAGGCGATTGTCCCCCGTGACGAGGGCCTTTTGGATACGAATACGGGTGTCCTCCGCCACGCCCGCAAACCTTATTGCAGCCGACCAGCGTCCTGATAGCCGACGACGAGCGGTTGTTCGTAGCTGCGCTCGAGCTGATCCTCACGGCCGACGACCGGATCGAGGTTGTCGGCCGAGCGCTCGACGGCAGCCAGGCGATCGCGCTCGCCCGCGAGCTCGAGCCGGACGTGGTGCTGATGGATCTGAGCATGCCGGGGATCGACGGCATCCGGGCGACCGAGGCGATCGTCGCAGGCGGGACGATGCAGCGCGTGGTCGTGCTGAGCGGCTCGGCCGACCCGGAGGATATGGAGAAGGCGCGGCAGGCGGGCGCCTTCGCCTACCTGACGAAGGACCGGATCGCCGACGAGCTCGTGCCAGGGGTGCTTGCGGCAGCGGCCGCCTGAGCTACCCTGAGCGAGACGTGCTCGCAGTCTTCTCCGTCATCCACGTGCTGCTGTCGGCCGCGCTGATCGGGCTGATCCTGATGCATACAGGCCGCGACGCCGGCTTTGGCGGCATGGGGTTCACACCGACCTCCCAGGGTGGGACGCATATCGTCGAGCGGAACCTGACCCGTTTGACCGTGCTCGTCGGCGTCCTGTTCTTCACGAACACGATCATCCTGTACCGCCTGCTGGCGTAGGCACACCCATGGTGCTGACGGGGCTTCACCACGTCACGTGTGTCTGCAGTGATGCGCAGCGGACGACGGACTTCTACCGCGACGAGCTCGGCCTGACCCTGGCCAAGAAGACCGTCAACTTCGACGATCCCCACAGCTACCACCTGTACTTCGGCGACGAGACGGGCTCGCCGGGCAGCCTGATGACGTTCTTCGAGTGGCCGCGGTCGGGGCGGGGACGGCTCGGACGGGGGACACTCGAGTCGATCGGGCTCGTGTCGCCGGCGGTCACGGCGGAGACCGAGCTCGAGGACCCGGACGGGCTCCGCCTGCGCTTGTACCCCGGGCAGCGAGCCGCGCTGCACGACGTGATCGCCTTCGGGAACCCGGACCTGTACGCGGGCCTGATCGACGAGAACGCCCCGATCACGTTTGCGGCCCCGGTCGACGAGACGGCGCTCATCGGCGCGGGGATCACCCACCACATCGCGTGGCGCACCCCCGACGATGCCGAGCAGGAGGCGTGGCACGACCGGTTGGCGGCGATCGGCCTGCGCCCGACGAGCCAGCAGGACCGCAAGTACTTCCGCTCGATCTACTTCCGGATGCCCGACGGGCTGCTGCTCGAGATCGCGACCGACGGCCCCGGGTTCTTCGTCGACGAGTCGCCGACGCGCCTCGGCCAGGCGCTGGCGCTGCCGCCGTGGCTCGAGCCCGAGCGGGAGACGCTCGAGCGCGAGCTCGCGCCGATCGTCTGAGACGGGCCGGAGCCCCTCGCGCTGAGCGAGAGGCTGCCGGTGAGTACAATGCGTCGTCCACGCGCTGGTGGCGGAATTGGTAGACGCGCAAGGTTGAGGGCCTTGTGCCCCTTGGGGCGTGGAGGTTCAAGTCCTCTCCAGCGCATGCGCTCACGGGGGAGCCGTCAGCGGCCCCCCGTGAGAGCCGGCGGGCTGCCCTAGACTCGTGCCGATGGGGGTCGACGACCTGTTCCCGGGCGGGCTCGCCGAGCTTCACACGCATCTCGGCGGCTCGGTCGCGAGCGACATCATGTGGAGCCTTGCGCACGAGCAGGGGATCGCGCTGCCGACCCGCGACTTCTGGGAGTTCGACCGGATGGTCACGGTGTCCGATCCGCGGGGCGTCCCCGACCTCGACTCCCTGGACCGGATCTACCACCTGACGGAGCTGATCCAGAGCTCGCCGATCGCGGTCGAGCGGTCGGTGCACGCGGCGATCGGCGGCGCCCACCGCTCCCAGGGGATCACGACGCTCGAGCTGCGGTTCAACCCGATGAAGCGGAACCGGGGCGGCGAGCGCGACCTCGACCACATCATCCTGGCGGCAATCCGGGGGCTCGACCTGGCCTCGCTCGAATACCCGCAGGTGCGCGCAGGCCTGATCCTGATGATGGACCGGACCTTCTCGGCCGAGCAGAACATGGTGATTGTCGAGAAGGCGGCTCGCTACGCGCCGCGCGGGATCGTCGGCGTCGACATCGCCGGCCCGCGCCCGGGCGGGGCGCGGTACGACTACCTGCAGATCGCGGGCCACGTCGCGGCGGCCCGCGCCGCCGGGCTCGGGGTGACGATCCACGTCGGCGAGGAGGGCGGCGCCCACGGCGTCGCGGAGCTGCGCGAGGTGGTCGAGGCGATCCGCCCCGACCGGATCGGCCACGGGATCCTCGCTGCCGGCGATCCGGAGCTGATGGCGATGATCGGCGACGCCGGGATCGTGCTCGAGATCTGCCCGACCTCCAACCTCCTCACGAAGGCGCTTCCCGACGCCGACGCCGTGCGTGCGACGTTCCGGACGTTCGTCGAGCACGGTGTCCCGTTCACGATCGCGACCGACGGCCCGGAGATGATGCGAACGCATCTGCGGGACGAGTTCGAGCTGCTGCTGCGGATCGGCGCGCTCGACCGCGAGGAGGCCGAGGCCGCGAACGCGCGTGGGCACCGGGCCGCCTTCGGCGCCACCCTGGGCGCGCCGCGCTCGAGCTAGAGCCGGACGACGAGCGACTCGCCGTCCACGTCGATCGAGCCGCCGAGCCGCTCGATTGCGGCGAGCGCGACAAGCGAGCCGAGGTCGCGGGGGGTGGCGCCGGCGACGGTCGGGGCCGCGGCTGCGGTCAGCGGTCGCAGGATCAGCTCGCGGCCGTTGACCGTCCAGGTCACCGCGGAAATCTCCCCGAAGCGAAGCGCGGCGCCGGCGAGCGAGGCGAGGGCATTGCCGACGGTCTCCGGGTCGGTCTCGACGGTCTCGCCCTCGCCCTCGACCGCGATCCGGGGGTCGCCCGCCCTCGCGGCGAGCTCGAGCGTGTCGGCCTCCACCCGCACCGGGTCGTAGCGACCGGCGGCGATCCGTGCTGCCACCCCGAGCTGATCGAGGATCGCCGTCATCTGCCCGGCGGCCTCGTCGATCATCGCGAGGTACCGGGCGTCGCGCTCGGCGAGGCTGCCCGAGCGGATGAGCGTCTTCGCAAAGCCGTTCACCGTCGCCAGCGGCGTCCTCAGGTCGTGGCAGCCGAGCCCCACGAGCGCCGCGAACCGATCCTCGGGGAAAGGCTCGGGCTCGAGCCCGCGCTGCTCACGTCAGCCGTGCCGTGCCGCGTAGGCGGAACCTGCTCTCGGTCCCGGCTCGGAGCCGGCGCAGGTTCGTGCGGTGGAGCAACACGATCGCGGCGGCCGCAAGCCCGGTGAATGCGATCACGACGTTGTCGTAGCCGAGCGCGAAGGTCAGGAACGGCATGCGCGAGCGCGGAGACGATCGAGGCGAGCGACGTGTAGCGGAAGAGCGCGAAGTCACCGATCCAGAGGGCCGCCAGCGGCAGCACCACGAGCGGTGCGACGGCGATCAGGACGCCGCCCCCCGTCGCGACCATCTTCCCGCCCTTCCTGAAGCGCAGGAAGAGCGGCCGGGCGTGGCCGGCCATCGCCGCGGCGCCGGCGAGGATCCCGCACAGGCTCGAGACCTCGTGCGACGCCGAGCAGGGCGGGGACGAATCCCTTCAGGACGTCGAGGAGCACGACGGCGATGCCGAGCCGCGGCCCGTAGGCGCGCCAGACGTTCGAGCGCGCCGATCGCTCCCGCTGCCCTGGTCGCGCACGTCGCCGTCGCGGAAGATCCGGACGAGCCAGTAGCCCCAGGGACACGAGCCGAGCAGGTACCCGAAGACGACGATTGCCGCGAAGCTCACCGGGTCTCGGCCTCTCGCGTCGTGCGCACGGCCGTCATCCCTGGTTTATATGCGTGCGACACGTGCAACTCCTCCACTACGCCTCGAACGGCCGCAGCATATTCTCCCGACGAGACCGACGAAGCAAAGGAGAGACGATGGCATTCGAGCTTCCCCGCTCCCGTACGACTACGACGCGCTCGAGCCCACGATCGACGCGAAGACGATGGAGATCCATCATGGCAAGCATCACCAGGCCTACGTGACGAATCTCAACGCCGCGCTCGAGGGCACCGAGTGGGCCGACCGCTCGATCGACGACGTGATCACGAACCTCGGCTCGATCCCGGAGGAGAAGCGGGCGGCGGTGCGCAACAACGGCGGCGGGCACTGGAACCACTCGCTGTTCTGGCAGATCATGCAGCCGCGCGGCGGCGGCGACCCGTCCGGCGCGCTCGAGGCGGCGATCAACGACACCTTCGGCGACCCCGACCAGCTCAAGGCGCAGATCAACGACGCCGGCGTCAAGCGGTTCGGCTCCGGCTGGACCTGGCTCGTCGTCGACGGCGGCGCGCTCTCGGTCGTCTCGACCCCGAACCAGGACAACCCGCTGATGGACGGCAAGACGGCGATGCTCGGCATCGACGTCTGGGAGCACGCCTACTACCTCAAGTACCAGAACCGGCGCCCCGACTACCTGGCCGCCTGGTGGGACGTCGTCAACTGGGGCGAGGTGGCACGGCGCTTCGAGGCGGCCGGCGGGTAGGCGGCGACTCGGCGCTCCCGGCCGAAATCCGACCGCGGCGCTCCAGACCGAATGAATGAGGGATGGCACTTGTCGCTCGAGATGGTCCCTAGGATTCCGCACGTGTGCTCGGATGGGGAGCTCATCCAGCGGACCGGTGAAGGCGACCGGGCCGCTTTCGACAAGCTCTACCGGCGCTACTCGCGGCCGGTCTTCGGGCTTGCGCTGAGGCGACTCGGCGACCGCGGTCGCGCCGAGGACGCGGTGCAGGAGACGTTCGTCTCGATCTGGCGCTCGGCGAGCACCTACAAGCCCGAGCGCGGGCCCGGCGCGCCGTGGCTCTACGGCGTCGCGCGGAACGCGATCGTCGACCGCAGCCGCGCCCGCAACGAGCCGCCGGCCGAGGCTCCCGACGAGCCCTCGCCGGAGGTCGGGCCCGACGAGCGCGCCGAGCAGTCGTGGACGCAGTGGCAGGTGCACGGCGCGCTCGAGCGTCTGCCCGAGCGGGAGCGCGAGGTGATCGCGCTCGCCTACTGGAGCGATCTCTCCCAGAGCGAAGTCGCCGAGCGACTCGGAATTCCACTTGGTACCGTGAAGACGCGGACGCGCAGTGCGCTGATGCACCTCGCCGAGATCCTGGAGGGTGAGCTCGAATGACGGCCGATTTCGACCAGCTAGTCGACCTCGACGGGCCTCGGTCCCGAGGATCGGGCACGGCTGCGAGCGCGTGCACGAGATGCTCGTCGCCGCGGGCCCGCCGAGCCGATCTTCCGCGCGAGCTCGCGCGGCCGCCGGGCGAGGTCGCAGGCAAGGCTCGTCGCGCTGCCTGCCAGGCGCCGCCGGCCCGTCGCCGCGATCCTGATCGCCGCCGCGGTTGCCGCAGCCTGCTTCGGCGGCGGCTACGTGCTCGCCAGCCAGGCCCACCAGCACGAGCGCGATCCACGTCGTCCGCGTCGTCCCGATGCAGGGCCAGCAGAACTCGTTCGCCTCGCTGCGCGTCGGCTCGGCCGACAAGAGCGGCAACTGGCCGATCCAGCTCACGGTCAGCGGCCTGAAGCCGCTGCAGGACAACTCCCGCTACTACCTGATGGTCTGGCAGAACGGCAAGCCGGTCGCCTTCTGCGGCACCTTCGAGGTGCAACAAGGGCGGCCCGACGACCGTCACCTTCAGCGTCGCCTACAAGATCACCAAGTCGACCCGCTGGGTCGTCACCAGGTTGGCCCCGGGCACGAAGTTCCCCGGCCAGGTCGTCATGACAACTGCCTAACGGGGCACTAACGCTGCAAACGGGTCTCCCGGGTCTCCCCCGTTGGCCCCTTCTCTTTCGGGGAGTCGGTTGTCGGCCGGGTGATCGAGGTTCCCAACGTCCCGCCGACCCAGAGGAAATGGGCTCACGGGTGAGACTCACGGGGAGAGCTCACGGGGGAAACTCGTTCCCCCGTGGGGTCTACGCGGCGTCTGCGATCGCGTCGTCCGCTGCGAGGCGGCGCAGGGCGTCGGCCTCGATCTGGCGGACGCGCTCGCGGGTGATGCCGAGCCGCTTGCCGATCTGCTCGAGCGAGTTCGGGCCGTCGCCGACGAGGCCGAAGCGGAGCGAGATGACGTCGCGCTGCCGGTCGGGCAGCTTCGCTACCGCGCGCCGAACGGCGTCGCCGCGAATCGTGGCGTCGACCTCGTCCTCGGTCGTCGGGCCAGACGGCGGCGAACAGGTCGCCGAAGCTCGTGTCGCCGTCGACGCCGATCGGGGCGTCGGTCGAGGCGACCGCGCGGGCGGCCTCGCGGACCTCGCGCACCTGGGCGAGCGGCAGCTTCGCAGCTCTCGGCGATCTCCTCGTCGGTCGGCGGGCGGCCGAGACTTGGCGGAGAGCTCGCGCTCGGTGCGCGTCACCTTCTGCTCGCGCTCGACGACGTGCACCGGAATCCGGATCGTCCGCGCCTTGTTGGCGACGCCGCGCTGCACTGCCTGGCGGATCCACCAGGTCGCGTAGGTCGAGAACTTGAACCCCTTGCGCCAGTCGAACTTCTCGGTCGCCCGGATCAGGCCGATGACGCCCTCCTGGATCAGGTCGCCGAGCGTGATGCCCTGGGTCTGGTAGCGGCGCGCGATCGAGACGACGAGCCGCAGGTTGCAGGTGATCATCCGCTCCTTGGCGGCCCGGTCGCCGCGCTCGATCCGCTTGGCGAGCTCCACCTCTTCGGCGGCGGTGAGCAGCGGATAGCGGCCGGCCTCGTTCAGGAACAGCTGGAGCGAGTCGGTCGTCAGCGGGGAGTCGGCCGTGAGGTCGAGCTCGAAGTCGTCGTCTTCGTCGTCTTCCTCGGCCAGGACCTCGTCGATCTCGTCGAGGACGTAGGACGGGGCTGCCTCGTCTTCGCCGGCGCCGTGGGTGCGGGTGCGCAGCGGCACGACCTGCTCGGCAGCCTCGTCGTCGTGCAGGGTAAGTGTGTCTTCGGTCATATGCCCCTCTATTCGTCAATTCACGGGCGCGCGGTTTTCGCTTCTGCTACCCAGCGCTGCTCGCCGTTCACCTGGTTAAACGGCGCGACTGGGCCCGATATTCGGTCCCGCAGCGAAACTCTTAGAAGCTTCTTAGGCTTCTTGAGGGGTCACGGGGCTACGCGGCCGTTCGCGAGGAACGACGCGTAGGTCACCGGCATCAGCCCGGCGAAGAACGACTCGACCGCCTCGGCGAAGCGGCGGATCTCGAGCTGGGCGAACTCCGAGTTGCGCAGCGAGATGAAGTTCATCAGCGATCGGGCGTTCACGGTCCAGTAGAACTGGGTGTAGGCGCCGACCGGCAGCACCGACCGCGCGAGCTCGCGCGCGACGCCGGCCTCGACGAGCTCCTCGTAGGCCGCGTAGGCCGTCTCGTAGACCTGCCCGAGCCGCTCGCGCGTCTCCGCGGCGAGCTCGTCGTCGACCGGCTCGAACGAGTACGCGCCCGGCTTGCCGACCTGCGAGCGCACGTCCTCGGGCGCCGGAATGTAGAAATCGTCCGATGCTTTCGCGTATCGCAAGCTGAATTCGTTGAAGCTGCCCGACTCGGTGTCGCAACCATTCCCGCGCCACGAAGATCGGGCAGCGGATGTGGAACCGGAAGGCGTTGTGCTCGAACGGGCTGCCGTGCCGGTCGCGCATCAGGAAGCGGATCAGCGCCTCGTCGGACTCGTCCATCTCGGTCTTGCGGCGGGCGAACGAGACGCGCGCGCCGTTGACGACCGAGAGGTCGTCGGCCATCGCCGCAGTCGAGCCGGACGAAGCCGTGGTCGAGGATCTCGACCGTGTCGTCGGGTGTTCGGTCGGTGCTGGTGGCGTCCGGGGTCATATCGATCGCGGCCAAGGGTCCGCAAACCTAGTCCCCGGCCCGGACGTACCGTACAGCCGTGGAGATCCAGATCGGGACGTCCGGCTGGTCGTATCCGTCGTGGCGGCCGGGCTTCTACCCGGCCGGGCTGAAGCCGGGCGAGTTCCTCGGCTTCTACGCCTCGCGCTTCGACACGGTCGAGCTGAACACGACCGCCTACCGGCTGCCTGCGGCCGAGCAGTTCGAGCGCTGGGCGAGCCGCGGTTCCCGACGGCTTCAGGTTCGCGCCGAAGCTCGCGCTCGCGCGGCCCGAGCGGGTCGGCGCCTACCTCGAGCGGGTCGCCCGCCTGGGAGGCAGCCTCGGCCCGATCCGGGTCGTGGTCCAGAGCGCCCGCGACGACGGGCTGCTCGGCGCGGTGCTCGAGGCCGCGGCGCGGCGTCGAGCTCGCCTTCGACTTCCGCCACGAGTCCTGGGCGGGGAGCGAGGGCATCGTCGCGGTGAACGACCTCGACGCCGAGCCGTTCCGCTACATCCGGCTGCGCGAGCCGCCGTACGCCGATCGCGACCTGCGAGGCGCTCGCGGCGAGGCTCCGCCCGCCCGCCTACGTCTACTTCCGCCACGAGGACGCAGCCGACCGCGCCGGCCTACGCCGCGCGGCTCGGCGAGCTCCTCAGCGGTGCGCGACCGCCTGGGTGACCGGCGGCGAGACGGGCCGCGGCGGCGGCTTCGAGTCGACGAGGACCGCGGCGGCGAGGAGGACGGCGACGCCGACGAGGCTCTCCCCGGCGATGCTGCGCCCGACCCGGCCGAGCGTGCCCTCGCCGGCGGATCCGAGCCTGGGCCGACGAAGAAGTGGTGGACCGCGCCCCAGGCGACCGCGGCGGCGACGAGCCAGATCTTGATCGAGCAGGACGACGCCGTAGCGCTGCGTCCAGAGGTCGCGGAGATGCGGCACGCGCACGACGCGCCAGGTAGGTGCCGGCGGCGAGCACGAGGGCCACGAGCACCATCGCGACGCGGGAGAAGCGGACGAACGCCTCCCGCCGCAGCTCCGGCGACGACCGGCCACACGGCGACCGCCAGCGAGAGCAGCCCGCCGAGCCAGAGCGACGCCGCCGAGATGTGCACCCAGTCGGCGAGCTCGGTCGCCTTCGACGAGCCCGGCGTCGACCGCGTCGTGGCCCGACAGCGAGAGCCCGGAGAGGAGCACGAGCGACAGCAGCGAGCGCGACGCAGAGCAGCCCGCGGCCGTTCGAGCAGCCACGCCAGATAGATGATCGCCGCGACGAACGCGAAGCCGAGCGTCATCAGGATGAACGCCTTCCCGAAGCGCGTCCCCTGGGCGATCGGCGTCAGGTCGCCGTAGACGTAGCTGGAGAACGGCAGCTGGAGCACGTCCTCGGTGCGCAGGCAGAAGCGCGACGATCCCGACCTCGATCGCGCCGATCACCCCGATCGCCGGCGAGCGACGTACAGCCGCTTCTCGACCCTCGGCGGCAACGGCCCGCGCAGGCAGAGCAGCCGGAACCCGAGCGAGCCGATCAGCAGCGCGAACGAGAGGAAGTACAGCCAGCGGACGACGTGCTCGGTGCGGGTCGGGCCCGCCGGCGCCGTAGGCCTCGGTCGGCGGCGGCGCCTTCACGCGAACGCCGAACGTCCAGACGCCCGAGACGACGTGCCCGTCGGCCGAGAGGACGTGCCAGCGAACCGTGTAGGCGCCCGTCGGCAGCTTCGGGCAGCGGCGCGACGACGCTCAGGCCGTGTGCGCACGGCCTGGCCGCCGAACGCCCGGCCGCGGGCGTTGTAGACCTCGACCGACGGGAACTTCACGAACTGGTCGAAGCCGAGCGTGACCTGCCGCGGCGAGACCGCGAGCTCCTGCTGGAACCCCGGCGTCTCCGCCCGCAGCGTCGCGTGCGCCCAGGCGACGCGCCGGCGCGACGAGCGCGCAGGCGCCGAGCAGGACGAGCAGCCGTCTCATCGGTGCGGCGGCCCCGCGAGCGGCGACAGGTGCCCGAACACCGGGGCGACGTCGCGGTCGCAGAAGAGCATCACGGCGAGCGCGAGCGACGAACAGCCCGAACCCTCGCCTTCAGGACGGGCGACCGCGGCCGGAACACGAGCCCGAGCGGGAACAGCGCCGCGACGATCAGCGTCCAGCCGATCAGGTGGTGGAGGAACGCCGCCCGGGCGAAGAACCACGGGTTCTGCTCGTGCACGAGGAACGCGACCCCCGAGAAGGCGATGCCGATCGGCGCCGCCAGCCGCCACCAGCGGCTCGTCAGCTTCCCCTTCGCGAGCCCGAGCTCGGCCGCGCCCATCACCATCAGCGCCTGCGCCCAGATGCCGTGCGCGACCATGTGGATCGCCGAGTTGGTGTAGAAGGTCATCACCGGCCACATGAGGACGCCGAGCCCGAAGGCGATCGCCGGCCACAGGTAGACCCGCCAGGCGCCGCATCTGCCCAGACCTCGCGTCCGACGATCGCCTCCGCGACCAGGATCAGGCCGAGGGCGAGCACGCCCATGCCGAACACCAGTGGACGATCTCAGCGTGAGGCTCCATCGGCTTCCCTCCAGGTCGTCGATCAGCGGGCGGGCGATCACGAGCGAGAAGAACAACCCCGCGGCCACGACGAGCAGCGGCGGCTCGACCGACGAGCCACCAGAAGCCCTGGTGGTGGGGATGGAGCAGCGTCAGCCGGTAGGGCTGGACGAGCGCCCAGCACGAGGCCGGCGACGACCGTGAGCGGCCCGAGCAGCGCGATCGCGCGCGCGCGGCGGCTGCGATAGGCCGGCGCCGGCCGGATACGTGTGTATCGAGTTGTGTTTCCACCTTCTCCCCTTCGAGACGTCGTTGACAGACGACGGCCCGCGGCCGTGTGGACGAGCGCGGGTCAGGCGGAGAGAGGCGGCGGGCGCGACTCGAAGGCGTCGCCGAACAGGTGGCGCGGCGCGAGGTCGTCGCACGGCCGGCCGCGCGGATGCAGGATCTCGCCGCTCGAGCGGCGGAGCACGCGGCAGGCCAGCGCGACCGTCGCGCTGGCGTAGCGCTCGACCTCGTGCAGCCAGTCGCGCACCGCGCCCCAGCCGAGCGCGAGCAGCACCGAGAGCACCGCGAAGACCGGCAGGCGCGTAGGTGTGGAGCCAGGGCGCGAGCAGCGGCCAGCGGCCCTCGGAGAGCCGCTCGGCGTCGTTCTGGACCAGGTACCAGAGCGACGTGGCGCCGAAGGACGCGAGCCAGAGCCGGGCGTGAGCGCGAACCGGAGCCTCGGCGCGCCGGGCCGCCGGTGGCCGAGCGCCCGCAGCAAGGCTCTCGCCGGCGCTCGCGGTCGCGTGTGCGCGCAGGAGCCGCCAGGCGACCGCCGCGAGCGCGAGCGCGGCTGCGACACGGATCCCGGCGAGCAGGAACGGGTAGTAGGGCGCCATCGGCGCGGCCCGCGGCCTGACATGGACGACGTGGTCGAGGCGCAGCGTGAGGCTGCGGCCGGTGAGCTCGCCGACCAGCGCGAGCAGCGCGAACCCTGCTACCTCGGGTCGACCGCCGACGGGACCCCCGCACGGGCCGATCATACTCCCCCGGGGTGGGCTCGCCGCAAGTTTCGCCGGCCCCGCGAAGCTGCGTAGTTCCTACCTACCGGGCGCCCGGCGAAAGTCGTACTTACCGCGAATTGCCCGCGGCGCCGCCCCGTCCTACCCTCGGACGACACCGCCTCGCGGGCGCGGGCTCGGGGATACGCCGCGGAGCGCAGGGACAACGGAAGGCAGGAGATCGGGCCCGGTGTCGGGCCCGATCTCGTCTCTGCGAGCGGCCGGACGTGTGGGGGTCGATGTCGTAATTTCCCCTGCCGAACTAGTAGTTCGTGCGCTTGTGGCGGACGCCGCGCGATCCCTAGCCTTGCCCGGTGTTGCACCCGCAACGACGGCGCAGAGGGAACTTCTCCGGCTCTCGCTGCGCCACCAAGAGCAGCCTTTCGCCAGGGCTGCCCTCCGAATGAGCGGTGGAAGGCCCGCCCGCAGGGCGGGCCTTTCGCTTTCCGCCCGTCGACCTGACGGCTCGACACCCCACAGAGCGGTTCTGCGATGCGTAACCTCGTGGAGATCGCGATGCACGAGCACGACGGCCCAACCGCGTCAGGCACGGATCGCCGAGCACTCCGTGGCGTTCACGGTGCTCGGCGTGGCGGTCGCGTTCGCCCTCGTCGCGCTTCCCGCGCCGAGCCGGCGCTACAGCGAGCTCGCGTGCCGCCGCCGGGCTCGGCGTTGCCCTGATCGCGCTCTCGCTCTGCTGGCGCCGCATCCCGCGCACGACGCAGCTCGTCGTGCCCCTCGGCTTCCTGGTGCTGGCCGCGCTCCTGCGCCTCAGCGACGGCGGCAGCGCCTCGGGCTTCGCCGGGCTGTACTTCCTCGCCATCCTCTGGCTCGCGCTCTCGGGCGGGCGGCGCGAGCTCGTGATCGGCCTCGTCGGCCTCGCTCTCGTCGAGGTGGTCCCGCTGATTGCGATCGGGGCGCCGGAGTACCCGGCCGACGACTGGCGGCCGATCGTCGTCAGGATCTCCGTCGCCGACGATCGTCGGGTTCACGATCCTGAAGCTGCTCGCCGAGACGCGGGACCGCGCCCTCGAGGCGATGCGCTGGTCGCAGCGGCTCGAGTCGCTGAACGAGGTCGGCAACGCGCTCGCGACCGAGACCGAGCTGCAGCCGCTGCTCGATCTGGTCGCCGACCGTCTGCGCGAGCTCCTCGGCGCGCGGGTGGTGGCGGTGCTCCTTCCCGCCGGGACGGCGCAGCTCCGGTTCGCGGCCGTGGCGCGGGGCCGGGGCCGGCGACTTCCTCGGCGAGCGCGTGCCCGCGCAAGGGGACGAGGAGCGGCGCCGTGCTCGGCAGCGGTCGCAGCGAGCGGGCAGACGTCGAGCCCGGAGCCCCGCCGATCGACCACGACCTCGACGGCCGCCTCGCCGCCCGGACGAGCCTGTGGGTACCGCTCGTCGTTCGCGACCGCACGATCGGCGTGATCGCGGCGCACGACAAGGTCGGCGGCCAGGGCGCCCATTTCTCCGACGACGACCTGCGCCTCGCCGAGACGTTCGCGTCGCGGGCGGCCGTCGCGGTCGATCTCTCGGAACGGGTCGCGCGCGACGTCGTGCAGCGGGTGGTCGCGGCGCAGGAGATCGAGCGCCGCCGGCTCGCCCGGGAGCTTCACGACGAGACGGGGCAGACGCTGACCTCGATCCTGCTCGGCCTCAAGTCCGTGGAGGAGCGCGCCGACGACACGGCGCACCCGCGAGGCGGTCGCCGCGCTCGGCCGGCAGGTTGCGAACGCGATGCAGGACGTGCGGCGGATCGCCCTCGAGCTGCGTCCGAAGGTGCTCGACGACTACGGGCTCGTCAGCGCGCTCGAGCGGCTCGCCAGCTCCTTCCAGACCCAGACCGGGATCGCGGTCGACCTCGAGGCGCAGATCGGGGCGAACCGGCTGCCGAACGAGGTCGAGACGGCGCTCTACCGGATCGTCCAGGAAGGGCTGACGAACATGGCGAAGCACGCCGAGCCGAGCCGTGCGAGCGTCCTCGTGACGCCGAAGAACGGCAGCGTGCTGCTCGTGCTCGAGGACGACGGCTGCGGCTTCGACCCGAGGCGGACGAAGAGCGGCGGCCTCGGCCTCGAGGGGATGCGCGAGCGGGTCGAGCTGCTCGAGGGCAGGATGACGGTCGAGTCGCGGGTGGGGGCGGGCACGACGCTCGTCGTGGAGGTGCCGGTCAGGTGAGCCTGAAGGTGCTGATCGTCGACGACCACGCCGTCGTGCGGACGGGCCTCCGGCTCCTTCTCGACACCCAGCCCGACATGGAGACCGTCGGCGAGGCCGGCAACGTCGACGAGGCGATCGCCGAGGCCCGCGCGCTCGATCCGGACCTGGTGCTGCTCGACCTGACGATGCCGGGCAAGCCCGGGCTGCAGGCGATGCCCGACCTGCTCCGCGAGCACCCGGACCTGAAGGTGATGATCCTCTCGATGGAGGACGACCCGCGGTACGTGCGCGAGGCGTTCGCGGCGGGCGCGCGCGGCTACCTGCTGAAGGAGGCCGTCGCCAACGAGGTGGTCGGCGCGATTCGCGAGGTGGCCGCGGGCGGCAGGTACGTCCACCCGGAGCTCGGCGCCCGCCTGATCGACACCGAGCCGTCGGCCGAGAGCAGGCCCGACGATCCGCTCTCGGATCGCGAGCGGGAGGTGCTGACGCTGCTCGCTCTCGGCCACACGAACCACGAGATCGCCAAGCAGCTCTTCATCTCGGTGCGCACCGCCGAGGCGCACCGGGCGCACATCATGAAGAAGCTCAACCTCGCGAGCCGCGCCGGGCTCGTCCGCTACGCGATCGCAAACGGTCTCTACCGCGTCTGAACCTCGCACCGGGGTGGCTCCGCCCGCCGGGGCCGGGGCGGACGGAGCCGTCTGATCGCCGTTCGGCTAGGCCGCCAGGCGGCCGAGCGCGAGGTCGACGCGCCGCGTCGTCAGGAAGCGCGCGACGCCCTTCTGCCCGGATCTCCACGCGAAGGCCAGGCCGGGCCCTTCGATCTGTACGCCGGTGAGGCGCCCGGCGCCGCGGCCGACGACGGCCGTGCGGCCGGTCGCGGTGTCGAGCACCACGGCCGTACGTCCGCTTGCGAAGGCGGCGACACCGTCCTGCAGGTCGAGGTCGCGGGCGGCCGCCGGGGCAGGCCAGCTGTGGCGCAGCGTGCCGCGGGCGAGGTCGAAGGCCTCGAGCCTGGTGCCGCGAAGCGCGACGAGCTCGTTCCCCTCGAGTGCGATCGACCGCGCCGAGCCGACGTGCACGGCGTCGAGGAGCGCGCCCTGCTGCGGCTCGAGCAGCGCCGCTTCGCCGCCGACAGGCGTTGCCGTCCTGACCGTCAGCGTGCCGTCCGGCCAGAGGACGGCGACCCTCGAGCCGTCGACCGCGAGCCGCGGCGTGCCGGCGCCCGTCGCGATCGTGATCGGGCGGTAGCGGCCGTTCGACCGCCGAGACGGTCGTGCGG
This sequence comes from uncultured Actinomycetota bacterium, assembly GCA_963743675.1. GTDB lineage: Bacteria > Actinomycetota > Thermoleophilia > Gaiellales > Gaiellaceae > PALSA-600. The sequence continues at coordinate 112,619 of CAVURE010000014.1, read as the reverse complement.
CCGTTCATCGTCACGGCGAAGACGAGGGTCGCCCCGTCGCCGGCGAGCGCGGTGACGGCACCACCGCTCGAGTAGCGGCCGAGCACCCACTCCTGGCAGAGCGGCGAGCCGGCGATGAGCCGCGCCCCGCCGGTCTGCGTCGTCAGCCACTCGGCCCTGAAGCCGGCGATCGCGATCGACGAGATCTGCACGCCGTGAGGCCGGACGAGGCAGGTCGACCCCCGAGGGTGCGCTGACCCGCTGGGCCGGCCACCAGGCGACGTTCCAGTAGAGGACGCGGTCGCACCGACCCTGGGTGTCGCCGACGGCGAGGGCGACGCGAGGCCCGTCCATCGAGATTGCGCGGATCGGGCCGCCGGTCACGAGCGGCTTCGCCGTCCGGGCGATGATCCGCATGACCGCGGGGCGCGGCACGTACTCGACGATCGTCGTGCCGCCGCGCAGCGCAGCCTTGCTCTCGCCGTCGTGGAAGAGCACGCCCTTCGCGTCGAGAACGGGCGAGAACGAGCCGCCGTCGGGGCCGAGGTAGCCGAAGAGGCCGTCCGACAGCCGCATCGCGAAGACGCCCTGCCCCCTCGCCGAGAACACGGCGATACCGCCGGTGCTCTGCAGCGTCTGCGGCCGGGCCGGCAGCGGTAGCGTGCGCCGGAGCGCACCGTCGGCGCCGTAGACCTTCAGCACGTCCGGCTGCAAACCCGTGCCGCGGGCGACGACGACGCGTTGCGCGGCCGGGCCGGCGGCCAGCGCGGGCAGCAGCGGCGTGCTGGCCGTCTGCAGTCGCGCGGGTGTGGAGCACGCGACCCGGACCGACTGCGAGCTGCCCGAAGCGGCGTTCCAGGTGACGCCGGCGCACCTCCCGCCTCCGGTCTTCAGGACGAGGTCGAACGTGGCCCCGTGCGCCTGCAACGACACGACGGAGCCGCGCACGGCGAGCATGCGCGTGCCTGCGATGGTCGGGTGGCAAACGTAGGCGAAAGCCGCGCCTGCAAACGTTCCGGCGGCGACGACCGACGCAAGGACGATGGGACGGCGAAGCGACATCACACCCCCTCCTTTCGGCGACCGGCCGACGATAGCAAGTCGTTCCCCGAGCCGTGATCGCCGGGGAGGGGGTGGTGCTCTCAGGTCGAGGCTTCGCGGCGCGGCCCGAAGACCGTCCAGACCGCCCCGCCGATCACGCCGCCCACGAGCGGCCCGACCAGATAGATCCAGATGTCGCTGAACTCGCCGTTGAAGATCGCCGGGTCGAGCGAGCGAGCCGGGTTGAACGAGCCTCCCGAGGCGGGGCCGACGGCATCGGCGGCGGTGAAGATGAAGAGACCGATCAGGAGCGGCGCCATGACGCCCTTCCAGGGCGCGCGGGCGTCGGTCGCGACGGTGCAGATCACGGCGACGAAGAGCGCTGTCGTGATCGCCTCGAGCAGGAGCGCTCCACCGTTCGAGATCCCGAGGCCGGGATGGGTGTCGAGCGCGTCGACCGCCGACTCCGAGTACACGGCGGCGACGGCGAGCACGGCGACGAAACCGCCGATGAGCTGGGCGATCCAGTAGGGGATCACCTCCTTGGCCGGGAACCTGCGCGCCGTTGCCAGGCCGAGCGAGACGGCCGGGTTGAAGTGGCCGCCGGAGACCTGGCCGAAGGCCGTGATCGCGAGCGCGAGCCCGAGGCCGAAGGCAAAGGCGATCCCGAGCCCCGTGATCGCTCCGGCGCCAAGGTCGGTGGCGACTGCAATCGAGTTGAAGCCCAGGAAGAAGAACAGGAAGGTGCCGATCACCTCGGCTCCCAGGCGCATGGCTAGTGACGGCGTCTCCATCTCTACGCACCTCCGGGTCGACGGCTCGTCAGCCTACCGCGGCGGGCGGCTGTTCGCCTGCGCCCGGCTGCGGGTCGTTCCCGCTCTCCTCGGGCGTGAAGCTCGGGACGTACTCCTGCGACATCAGCGGGCTGGAGAGGACGAAGTCCGCCGTCGCCCGGTTGCAGGCGATCGGGATGTTGTAGACGACCGCGATTCGCAGCAGCGCCTTCACGTCGACATCGTGGGGGTGTGGCGCGAGCGGGTCCCAGAAGAAGATCACCGCGTCGATGCGGCCCTCGGCGATCGCCGCCCCGACCTGCTGGTCGCCGCCGAGCGGCCCGCTGAGGTAGCGCTGGACGGGGAGCTCGAGATCCTCGGCGATCAGGCTGCCCGTGGTGCCGGTGGCGAAGAGGTCATGGGCGGCGAGCGTCCCGCGGTTGAAGCGCGCCCAGGCAAGCAGGTCGGCCTTGCGGTTGTCGTGCGCAATCAGCGCGATCCGCTTGCGCACCAGGCGGGTGTCGTCGCGCTTCATCGGTCGACCGAGTGTATGGGTCAGCGACGGAAGCTGGCGTCTGCCGCCTCGAGAGCTACCGGCCAAGGACCTCGGCTCGGCCGGCTGCCAGGCGTCGTTCCCGAGCGTGCCGTGCCTCGACGCGACCGCGGGCGCAGGCGCACGGTCAGCGGCCTCATGCTCGTCAAGCGCTAGGCGCGGCGCTCGACAAGGTCCGCGCCGCGTCAGGCCGGCGGCGGGGCCTCGACGCCGTCGGTCTCCGCGACGGCGCCGGATTCGTCGTCCGGCGTTACGGCGGAGTCCTCGACGGGCGGTGCGGGCGAGTTGCGCGCGAGCTTCTTCGCTTCCTTCCGCTCGCGCTTCTCCCTCATCGCCTGCTCGCGTGCTCGCTTGGCCGCGGTCTGCGGGCTTCGTTTCGAGCTCATCCTCTTCTCCTCCCTCTCGACCGCTGCCGGCTGGAAGGTCGTGTCGACGGTGTCGGGGTCTCCTTGGTCGGTGCGAGCGCGGCGAACGCCGCGCCGTGCCCGAGCCGGGCCGCGAGCCGTCCCACGTCCTTGCGCTGCTCCGGAAGCACGAGCGTCAAGCCGGTGCCCGACCGGCCTGCACGGCCCGTCCGTCCGACGCGATGGACGTAGTCGTCCTCCGTCCGGGGCGGGTCGAAGTTGATGACATGCGTGATGTCGTCGATGTCGAGGCCGCGAGCTGCAACGTCGGTCGCGATGAGCGTCGTGACATGCCCCGACTCGAACTTGGCCAGCGAGCGCTCGCGTGCATTCTGCGACATGTTGCCGTGCATGACGGCTGCCGGTACGTCGAACTCGCGGAAGAGCTTGCGGGCGAGCTTGTCGGCGCCGTGCTTGGTGCGGACGAAGACCAGCGCCAGGCCACGCTCGCGGTCGAGCTGCTGCGCGAGGCTCGCCAGCTTCCCCTCGGTGGTGACGGCGTGGAACTCGTGCTCGATGTCGCCGGGAGTCGCCTCCTCGGGGGCCCGCGCACGGAACCGGACGGCGTTCACCGTGTAGGCGCGGGCGAGCTCGGTGACCGGGCCCTCCAGCGTGGCCGAGAAGAGCATGGTCTGGCGGTTGGCCGGGACGCCCGCCAGGAGCCGGTCGACCTGCGGCCGGAATCCCATGTCGAGCATGCGATCGGCCTCGTCGAGCACGAGCACCCGCACCGAGGCGAGCGATACGAGTCGTCGATCGATCAGGTCGCTCAGGCGACCGGGCGTCGCGACGAGGATGTCTGCGCCGCGAGCCTTCCTGGACTGCGATACGAGCGGCGTTCCGCCGTAGACGGCCTCGATCCGCAGGCCGCGGGCTGCGGCGAGCGGACGCAGCTCACCGACGACCTGCGAGGCGAGCTCGCGGGTCGGGACGAGCACGAGCGCGCGAGGCTCGGTCGCGTTGCGGCGGTCTCCGCTCCCGGCGGTGCGCTCGATCAGGGGTATGCCGAACGCGAGCGTCTTGCCGGAACCGGTGGGCGAGGCGACGAGAACGTCGACCCCGGCGAGGCCGTCCGGGAGCACGAGGCTCTGGACCTCGAATGGTGCGTTGATGCCGCGCGACGCGAGCGTCTTCACGACCTGTGCGCTCACGCCGAGCGCGTCAAAAGACTGGGACAATGCTGGTTCTCCTTTTAACTAGGGTCGAGATGCAAGAGCCTCGAAACGCCCGTCAAGGAGGAACGAGAAGCCGAATCTCCCGGCCGCCCGAATGGGAGCCGTGCCTGCAAGGTAGCAGCCGGTCGGGATCAGGCGCCTGGACCGGCGCCCCGGACGAGGCCGCCGGTCGTCTATCATGGCTGGACTACGGCGCGGTTCAGGCGCGGCGCCCGTGCCGAGGGGGTCCTAGATCAGCTTCTCGAGAAAACCATCGCCGGTGGCGTTCCCGGCTCTTGCTCTCGCACATCGCACGAACGAGTGGCGCGGACAGGACAGCGCGATCCGGGCCCGCAGGCGATGAGCTCGGACACCTTCCCGGCCGAGGATCCATCCTGGCGCGACGTTCTCGAGCCCCACAGCAACCCGCGGCTCCGCTCCGCCCTCTTCGATCTGGCGACGTCGGTCGTTCCCTATCTGGCCCTGATGGCGGCGATGTTCTTCGCCTTCGAGATCTCCTATCTGCTGGTGCTCGTCCTCGCGATCCCCGCGTCCGGGTTCCTGATCCGTACGTTCATCGTCTTCCACGATTGCGCCCACGGTTCCTTCGTGCGCTCGAAGCGCGCGAATGCGCGGCTCGGCGGGGCGCTGGGCGTCCTGCTCTTCACGCCGTTCGCCTGGTGGCGCCACAAGCACGCCGTGCATCACGCCACGACCGGCGATCTCGACAGGCGCGGGGTCGGCGACGTCCAGACGCTGACGGTCGAGGAGTATCGCGCCCGTCCGTGGTGGGGTCGGATCGGCTACCGGCTCTTCCGCAACCCGTTCGTGATGTTCGGGCTCGGACCGCTCTGGGTGATCCTGATCGGCCCGCGGCTCGTCACGCCGGGGATGAACGCCAGGATCCGGCGCAGCGTCCTCGGCACCGATCTCGCGCTTGCCGTGATGATCGCGGCGCTCTGCTGGCTCTTCGGCTGGCAGGAGTACCTGCTCGTGCAGGTCCCGCCGCTGCTCCTTACCGGCGCCGCCGGGATCTGGCTCTTCTACGTCCAGCATCAGTTCGAGGACGCCTACTGGCAGACGAACGACGAGTGGAACTTCGGCGACGCCGCGCTGCAGGGCAGCTCGCACCTGGATCTGCCGCGGATCCTCCGCTTCTTCACCGGCAACATCGGGCTGCACCACGTTCACCACCTGAGCTCGCGGATCCCGAACTACAACCTCCAGGCGGCTCACGAGGCGGGCGGGCTCGGCTCCGTCACGACCCTGTCACTGCGGGATGGCATGCGCGCCGTCCGCCTGAAGCTCTGGGATCAGGATCAGCGGCGGCTCGTCACCTTCCGCGAGGCCGGGCGTAAACGGCCTTACGCGAACGCCCGGGCCTGACCCGCGGGCGCACGCTCGCCGCGCTGGGAGTAAGATGGCTGGACTGGTCCTGCGTGCCAGGCGACGGCTGAGGCCCTGTTCGGCATCGACGTGCTTCGGAGCGCGCGAGACGAGGAGCTGAGGCAAAGGGGCTGAGGCCAACAGAGCTCGACGCGCAGGCCAACTCTTTTCGGTACGGAAGGACGCCGTGGCGGCAGATCGGGTCTTTTCGCTTTCGGATCATGCTCGACGGCAGGAGGTTCCATGACACTGACAGAGACCGAGATCGTCCAGGGGATCGGCGACAACTACGCCGCGAAGTACGGGTTCTCGAACCCGGACGAGGCGAAGGACTACTTCTTCAAGTCGGGCCGCGGGATCTCGCACGAGGTCGTCGAGGCGATCGCCGAGCACAAGAACGAGCCGGAGTGGATGAGGAAGGTGCGACATCAGGCGCTCGACTACTTCTTCGCGCGTCCGCTGCCGGGCTGGGGCGGCGATCTGTCCGGGATCGACTTCGACAACATCTACTACTACATCAAGCCGACCGAGAAGCAGGCGGACTCCTGGGAGGAGCTGCCGGCGGACATCAAGGACACCTGGGACAAGCTGGGCATCCCGGAGGCGGAGAAGAAGTACCTCGCCGGTGTCGGTGCGCAGTACGAGTCGGAGGTCGTCTACCACCACCTGCAGGAGAAGCTGAGCGAGCAGGGCGTGCTGTTCCTCGACATGGACTCGGGGCTGCGTGAGCACGAGGAGCTCGTGAAGCAGTACTTCGGGACGATCATCCCCTCGAACGACAACAAGTTCGCCGCGCTCAACACGGCGGTCTGGTCGGGGGGCTCGTTCATCTATGTGCCGCCGGGGGTGAAGATCGAGCTGCCGCTGCAGGCCTACTTCCGGATCAACGCCGAGAACATGGGCCAGTTCGAGCGGACGATGATCCTGGTCGACGAGGGCGCCTACGTGCACTACGTCGAGGGTTGCACGGCGCCGATCTACTCGAGCGACTCGCTGCACAGCGCGGTGGTCGAGATCGTGGTGAAGAAGGGTGGTCGTTGCCGGTACACGACGATCCAGAACTGGTCGAACAACGTCTACAACCTGGTGACCAAGCGTGCGGTCGCCTACGAGGACGCGACGATGGAGTGGGTCGACGGGAACCTGGGCTCGAAGCTGACGATGAAGTACCCGGCGATCTGGCTGATGGGGCCGCGTGCCCACGGCGAGGTGCTCTCGATCGCGTTCGCGGGCGCGGGCCAGCACCAGGACGCCGGCGGCAAGGTCGATCCACGTCGCGCCCGACACGACGTCGCTGATCACCTCGAAGTCGATCTCGAAAGACGGTGGCCGTGCCGGCTACCGCGGCCTGCTCCAGGTGGCCAAGGGCGCCAAGAACGCGAAGTCGAAGGTCGTCTGCGATGCGCTGATCCTCGACGAGCGCTCGCGTTCCGACACCTACCCGTACATCGAGATCGACGAGGACGAGGTCGACATCGGCCACGAGGCGACCGTCTCGAAGATCGGCGACGAGCAGCTCTTCTACCTCATGTCGCGCGGGCTGTCGGAGTCAGAGGCCTCCGCGATGGTCGTCGCCGGTTTCGTCGAGCCGATCGTCAAGGAGCTGCCGCTCGAGTACGCGATCGAGATGAACCGGCTGATCCAGATCCAGATGGAAGGGTCCGTTGGCTAGCCCGGAGCTCGGAGAGCGCGTGGACTCGCCCATCTCGCTCCGCTATCCGAACGGCCGCGTACACGAGGCGATGCTGACCACCTCGGCCGAGCTCCGGCCCGGCTATCAGTTCGAGCTGTACGGGCGGCACTGGAAGGCCGTCCAGCTGCTCAAGCCGCCTCGCGGTCGAGCCTTCGAGCCGCAGCGGATGTTGTGCCTCTCGTCGTCCGCCCTTCCCGAGGAGTAGCCGCCTCGCTGCCCGGCGAGACGTTCGAGCGCCACGCGAGGCAGTGAACGCGCCGTCCTACGCAGTGCGTGGCCGAGCGGCGACCGGTAGAGCCGACGAGCTAGCGATCAGCGCTCCTTGAACACACCCAGGACCTGCGTTTGCGGATCCGGGCTATGGATCGTCGTCGACCGCGGCTTTCGTGGTCGCCGCCATTCGCGGTAGAGGGTCTTCAGGACGCGCCAGCCGTCGGGGAACGTTCGCAGGTTGCTCGTCCCGTGAATGCGGCTGCGCTCGTAGCTCGGGACCTCGACGACCCGGAGGCGTGCACGGAGGGCTTGCAGATTCATCTGCGTCTCGATCTCGAATCCATCCGAGTCGAGCTCGAGCAGCGGCAAGACGCGCCTCCAGAACGCGATGTAGCCGTAGCACATGTCCGAGAATCTTCCTCCGAAGAGGAGCCGCGCGAGCCAGACGAACCCGAGGTTGCCGACTCGTCGCAGGAGCGACATGTCCGCGGTGCCCGCGCCCTGTGCGAAGCGGGTGCCCTTCGCGAAGTCTGCTCCCGAGGCGAGCGCGCCGACGAAGGCCGGGATCTCGCGCGGGTCGGTCGAGCCATCGGCGTCGAGCATGATGATCAAATCTCCGCGCGCGGCTGCGAACCCGGCCCGGAGCGCATCTCCCTTTCCCTTGCCCGGCTGGTGCACGATGTGCACCTCCGGCAGCAGCTCCCGGGCAACCTCCAGGGTTCGATCCGTGGATCGCCCGTCGACGATGATCACCTCGTCGATCCACGGACTGATCATCGGCAGCACGAACGAGAGGTTCGGCTCCTCGTTGAGCGTGGGGATGACCACGCTCACGGTCGGACGGCTCTTCCTTCTCCGCTCGTAGTCGCTGCCGCCCGTGGGGTCGGGCGCGCGAGACATCATCGTCGCCGAGAGCTCCGAGTCGCGGTCGGTCTCGTCGGTGCCCTCCCATGGTTCCGGAAGCGGAGCGGGAGTCACTTGCTCGCCGTCCGAAACCCATGACGGGCTGTCTGCCAATCCGGTGTGCTCTGGGTCGATGGGGTTCAACGGTCCGTCCTTCCATCCGGGTGCTGGCACCCGGTCAAGTTGCGACCCGGGCCGCCAACCTCGAGGCGCGACCCACGTCCGTGACGCATCCGTCACTCTCCACCTTGATCGGAATGCGCTGCGCAAACCTTGAGTCGACACGCGTCGCCCGGCCGGCCGCGAAGCTCGGGTCGGTTCTCTCTCCGGTAGTACGTTCGCCGCTTCGTGCCGGATCTCCGGCCGTTGTCGAAGGTCCGGGCTTACTCGCGGTGCCGGTCGCGAGTCAGCTGCCGGCGCGTGTGCCTAATACCGTTCCGAGGGCCCCGCCGCATGCAGTGCCAGCAACTCGAGCGCCTTGTACGCCGTGATCAGGAAGACGGTGAAGCCCAGCGTGAAGGCCGCCTCATGCGCAAGGGGGCCGGTCACGAGCGCGACGCGCGCCACAGTGACGGGTCGCACGAGCATGTCCCACGAGTTGAGTTGCTCGAAGCGCCCGAGGAAGATCCCGAGCGAGGAGGCCGCGCTGATCGCGACGGTCGCGGCCCAGGCCGCGGTGGGGCCGATCCTGTGGCGGGCTGTGCGCATGAGGATGCGGATCGACATCAGGCCGAGCACGAGACCGACCGTCGCGAAGGCGGAGAAGAGCAGCGCGTCGTACCAGATCGGGACGGATGGGTCGGTGCCGAGATGAACGAAGTCGGTGACCAGATAGGGGGCGTTCGGAAGGAAGAGGACCCAGAGGACGAAGAGCAGCGGGACGGGAGCTGGGAGCTCGTGCCGAACAGCCGCCTCGATCGTCAGGGCGAGAAGGAACGGCACCGTCGCGAGCAGTAGGTTCCAGCCGAGGAACAAGTACATCCCGCTGCCGCTGTACAGCACTTGCCCCCCGAGCAACAGCAGGCAGCCCGCCGAGGCGACGATCACGAAGACAAGCAGCTTGCGTACGGCGCCGGCACGTTCGCAGGCTTCCACACCATCAAGATAGCTCTCGATCAGCTTCGGCGGGCCGTGGTCGAGCGCGAATCGCCTCGGCGGTTCGCCGACGGCCGAGCCATCCGTGTCGGCGCTACCTGAGGGAACCTGCGTGACACCGAGCCCGTTCAGGCCGGCAACGTTCTCGTCGACCGTTCGCCGCCGACGGCTGCGGCTCGAGCGATCGATTAAGGTACTCCGATCGAGCCGCCGACCGACATTGGGCGGTCACGCCTCGGCCATCTCCGAGCGGTGGCCGCAATGCAACGGGCGCGGATCGCGCTCGTCGGAGTGCTGTGCGGGTACTTCGCGCTGCTGAAGCACTTCGGGGGTCACCACGGGTGGCCGAAGCTCGGCGTCGGTGATCTTCCCATCTGGTTTGCCGACCTCCGGAACGTCACCGCTGCCTGGGACTGCACCCGCAAGGGCACGGCGGTCCTGCCGAGCAACCCGTGCGATCCCTACGGGCGGCCGGCGAACTACCCGCGCCTCTGGCTCCTGCCCTACCACCTCGGGCTCGGGCAGGGAGACACCTTCGCTCTCGGGCTCGTCGTCGCGGGCCTCTTCTTCGCGGCCGCGGTCGCCGTCCTGCCGGGACGAGCAGGCTGGGGAACGACCGCGGTCTACGCGCTCGTGCTCTGCTCTCCGGCTGCGATGCTCGGCGTCGAGCGGGGAAACGTCGACCTCCTGCTGTTCGCGCTCGTGGCCACCGCTGTGCTCGTATCGCGGCGCGGGCTCGGCGGGTTGGTCGCGGCCGATGCGCTCGTCTTGCTCGCGGCCGCCCTGAAGCTGTTTCCGATCTTCGCGGTCGGCTTTCTCGTTCCGCGACGCACGCGCCGCTCGCTCTTAAGCATCGTCGTGGTCGTGGCGTGCTTCGCGGTGTATGCCGTCGCGATTCATCATCAGCTCCATCAGATTCGCGCCGCTCTGCCACAGGGGGACAAGGTCTCGTTCGGCGTGCGGCGCGTCTCGAACTGGGTCAGTGCGTGGAGCGAGGGGAAGAGCGCGAAGGCGGCCTCGTTGCCGAGCTGGGACGTCCTGCTGCTCGTGCTCGTGGCCGGGGCCGCCTGGCTTACCGCCCGGCGTGTGCGGCCGTCGCTTCCCGCTGCTCGCACTGCCGCCGAGAGCCGCGACCTCGACCTGTTCTGGGCCGGTGCCTGTGTCTACGTGGGCACCTATGCGGTTGCGCGGAACTACGACTACCGGCTCGTGTTCTGCCTGCTCGCGGTGCCACAGGTGTGCCGCTGGGCCGCAGCGGGATCGAAGCTTGCCTTCGTCACGATCGGCGCATTGCTCGCGGCCATGTGGCTCGACGGCTTCTACTCGTGGTTCATCTGGTCGTGGCTGAACGACTGGAGTGCCTGGACGGCGGCCGGGCCGAACGCCGAGCCGCTGCCGCTCTCCGCAATCGGCCAGTTCGTCCTGTGCTTCGCGCTCGTCAGCTGGCTCGTCGCGACCCTGCCGCGCCTGGCGACGGCACGCTTCTTCGCTCCGAGGACGGCCCGAGCTCCGAGCTCCGGCTGAGCGCATCCATCTGAATCCGGTGGCCGTGCCGGCTACGCGCGCGCCGAGTCGTCGATCTGAACCGGGTAGCCGGAGCGGAGCACGGCAAGGGTCGAAGGCGGTGTGATGACCCGTGCGGTCCCCTTTGTCGGCCTTGCTCGCCGAGCCTGGTAGCCGTCGATGGTCCACTCGGTCAACTGGTCGCCGATGACGATGGTTGGCGAGGAGTCGAGCAGGACGAACGCGCCGTCAGGCAGATCGGCCCAGGGCAGCGGGTGCATGCGGCGGCGGTGCGTGCCGCGGACGATCCGCTCGCCGTGCAGCTGCTCGTTCATCTCCCTCGCCGATGGCTCAGCGACCCCGAGCCCCCTCGCCCAGGCGGCGCGATACCCGCTGTAGCTCTCTCGCCGGCATTCCGCACATGGGCGATGGCCCGCCGCGAAGGAGACCGCCTCGTCGTGGAAGTAGAGGAACGTGTAGTGGTGCGGCTGCCATTGCCGGTGCCGGCGACCCCGGAACTCGAGCGCGCAGGTGATCCAGAGATCGCTCGCGTGGAAGCGGACGATCTCGTGCCCCGCGTGAAGGATGCCGCGGTTGCCCGTCCAGGCGCCTCGGAGCGGGATCGCCTCGATGTCTCCCATCGGCGTGACGCGATTCCGGGCCGGCATCAGGTCATGTTGACGTGCCGCAGCCAGAGCCGCGAAAACGGGATCCTGTCGGCGGCCCGGACGATTTGCGCCGCCGTGATCAGTTGAGGAACAACCACGCCTGGATCGGCACCGAGACGTTCGGCGGACCACCGGTGAGCACGACGTTGAACTCCGGGCCGATCACGTCGAAGGAGTGGATAGGCCCGGTTGTGCCGAGCGGGAAGGCCGCCAGGACCTGCGACAGCGTCTCACCGCTGATCTTGCCCATGACGCAGTTGACGGTCATCGTGACGGCCGCGTGCGGGAACTGGGTGATCTGCAGATTCACCTTCGCATGCTCGGAGACCTCGACCGGGCCGGTCATGAATATCTGGCCGTGGGCGTCCGTCTCGAACGATTCGAAATACGTCGTCAGTTGCGGTCTTGCCATCACGTGCCCTCCTGTCTGTCGGGTGGGTTCAGGTAGGACGGCGTCGAATCCGATCGGGCTGAATCGCCCTCGTCTCGACGGCGCCACGAGTGACTCTCGCCGCAGCTACGCCCAGCTGATAGCAGCTTTCGCCGTGAACGAGCAACTGTCGACGAAGGGAATCACCGCAACGCCCTGCTGGACGGCAGCGCCACCGCCTCGCCCGTCAGCGCGACTCGGCTCGCTTCGGCGACACGACCGGCTTTGGCGGCTCGGCCGGTTTCGTCGTATCCGCCGGCTTCGGCGACCCGCTGCACGTCACTTTCTCGGGCGGCAGCGTCTCGGGACTGAAGAGCACGGGGACGAGGTCCTTGATGGGCGACGGGCCGACGTCCTCCCGCTTGCGGATCGCGGCCTCGGCGTCCCTGGCCTGGTCGGCGTTCGGCGGCTTCACCGCTTTCAGCTTCCTGGGATCGCCGACCGCCTCGAGCAACGTCACGAGCTCGCCGCCGAGCGCCTTCAGCGACGGGTCGGCCTTCGCGTAGAAGGCGATCACCGCTTCCAGCAGCTTCCGTTGGACCAGGAAGGCCGCGAACGCGCTCGCGAAGAGCTCGTCGGGCCCGTCCCAGGGATGACCCTCGATCCGGTTGGTCGACGTCTTCTGAAAGAGGGCGTCCTCGACCATGACGACCCCTGCGGCCTCGACGCTTTCGTCCGTGGTGGGCTCGAGGTGAGGCGGCTTCTTCGCATCGAACGGCTGCGTCGGGATCGCGACCTGCCTGGTCTTCTCGAGGCGCGCCCAGAGATCCGCCACCCGCAGCGCGAGCGTGTCCGGCGCAAGAACGCTCGGGTCGACCGGATGCGAGTGTCCCTCGAAGACTGCATGCGAGCCCTCGTGCGCGGCTGTCTCCTGCGCGGCCTTGTCGAAGTCGGCGTGCGAGATCGTGATCAGGGGCTTGCCGTCCACCAGGTGCAGGCGGCTGGTCTCGCTCGTGATCAGGACGAGCTCGACACGGCGGGCGGAGCTACGGTTTGTCACCGCGATCTGCCTGGCAACGCTGCGCATCCCCTCGGCGAGGGCAGAAAGCGCCTTCAGCGGGCCGGTGCCGCAGGCGATGAAGCGCTTCGGATCCGGGTCGCCGTCGATCCCGAGCTGGGCGTACCCGCGCTCGGCCCGGACGGTGACGCCGGAGTCGACGACCTCGGCGACGATTCCCGTCTCGCCGACGAACAGCCGGCTCAGCCCCTTCGCCGCGGTTCCCGTGACGGGAGCGGCGAGCAACCGGGGAACCGGGGTGAGCAGCTCAGCGAGCGGGGGCAGGCCGGGACCGCCTCGCTCGGCCAGGCGCTCGGCGTGCTCCCGCGCCGGCGCCGACTCCTCGCGCGCAGCCAGAAGTTGGTGGAGCGCGTGAACCGTCTCGTGGTGGAGAAGGCCCGCCCGCTCCGCCGGCGGGAGCAGGAAGGCGGCCGGGCCGAGCACGATCCGGCCGCCGTCGGCCCATGCCGGCGTCGCGCGGTCGAGCGCCGGGTGAGGACGCCGGGAAGCGTGCACGGGAATGCTCGCGACGTGGTGGGCGGCTACCGGCGCCCCGCCGCCGCTCCGCGGAAGCGCGCGCCGCGCGGGCAGCGGGGCCTCGCTCCCAGGAGCCTGCAGCGGCCTCGTCTTCTGGACTCGGGCGGCCGACATCAGTGAGGCACACAGCTTAATCGCGGGCCCACGAGGTGGCCACGGCACCTCGTGCCCGAGAAGCTCATCTCAGCCCACCGCCTTCTTCACGAGCGCGCTGATCGTGGCCTCGTCGGCGGCGGTCAGCTTCTTCAGCGCGAACGCGACCGGCCACATGGAGCCTTCGTCGAGCTTCGCGCTGTCGTTGAAGCCGAACATCGCATATCTCTCCTTGAACTTCCCCGCGTTGCGGAAGAAGCAGACGACCTTGCCGTCCTTGGCATAGGCGGGCATCCCGTACCAGGTCTTCGGCGAGAGGTCCGGGGCGGCGCCTTTGATGAGCTCATGGAGTTGCTTGGCGATCGCGCGATCCGGCGGCGACATTGCGGCGATCGCGTCGCGCACGGCGCTTTCCCCGTCCGTCTTGTCCTTCAGCTCGCGGGCGCGCGCTCTCATCGCGGCTTTCTCCTCGGCCGTGAATCCTTCCTTCTTGGTGCTGCCGGCGGACCGCCGATTGCCTTTCTTCGCAGGGGTGCTCATCGATCTCCTTTCGTGCGTTCGACGACTTGCGCGAAGCGGTCGAGCCGCTGTAGCCACATGCTGATCCCTTCGAAGGCGTAGGGCGCGAGCATGCATCTGCGGACACGGCCGACCTTTTCCGTCCTGACGAGCTGGGCCTCCTCGAGTAGCCCGATGTGCTTCTTCATCCCCGTCAGCGACATGCCGAAGGGCTCGGCGAGCTCGCTGATCGTCGCGCTGCCGGCGCTGAGCCGTTCGAGGACGGTGCGCCGGGTCGGGTCGGCGAGCGCCGTGAAGGCGCGGTCGACGGTCGTATGATACTGAACCATTAGGTTCACTCTAGCAGCGTGTCTCGCGTGGCGCCGCTCATGCGGTGTCGATCTCGATCAGCTCGGGAACGATTCGTTGCGGGACGTGCCCTCGTCGCGGTTACGTTGGTATCGACGTGAGTGGAATCCGGTCGATCTGGTGGTTGCGTGCCTGCGTCGTCACGGTCGTGATCGTCTACTTCGCGCTTCCCTATTCGATCAGCGGCTGGATCCCGGTCTGGCTGCCGTTCCTGCTCGCCGTCGTGACCGAGGCGCAATTCTTCCTCTCCGGCTGGCGTTCGACCGCAAGGCGAGAGCGAGTAGATCCCGGGCCGCAGGTGTCCGATCTGGAGGAGCTCGGCCGCGGATCGCTGCTGAACGTGCCGCTTCGGCAGGGCGGTGAGCTGTGGCTCGAAAGCGGCGAGTTCACCGATCCCGAGGTCGCCGAATGGCTGCGCCGGAACGAGGAGCAACTGGCGGCGCTTCCTGCCGGCCGTTTTGCAGCCGGGCCGCTCCGGCTCGACAGCAAGAATGAGATCCGCGCCGTCACCGAGGCTCCGGCGCCACCGGCAGTCGCGCCACGTCGCAGCCGCCTCGGAGTCTTGGTGTCGGTCCTGGTCGTCGTCGGGCTCGGCGTGTTGCTGTTCACCCGTTCATCCGGCTGGCAGCGGCTGCCGCGGCAGACGCAGGTTGCGGCGGAGGCGCAGTTCTCGCGGCTGGCGGCGGGGATCGCCGGTCATCGTGTCACGGTCAGCTGCGACAACCGGCATGTCGGCTACGTGCAAGGGGATGACGGGCTGGCGCAGGTCGGCGGACGGCGGGCATGGCTGACGACCGACATCTGCCTGGCGCTCGTGCAGCTACGGGACGGGAAGATCGATCCTCGGGGCGAGTCTGCCTCGCATGCCGTCGTCGTGCTCGCTCACGAGTCGTGGCACCTGCGCGGGGTGGCGTCGGAGTCGCTCGCGAACTGCTTCGCCTACCAGTCGGGGGTCGGCGTGGCCGAGAAGCTCGGGGTGTCACCGTCGACCGCGGAGGCGATGATGCGGGAGCAACTGGCCGAGAACGGCGCAGATTACGCAGCTGATCCCGCCTACCTGATCCCGTCGGGCTGCAGCAACGGCGGCAGAGTATGACCTGCACCCGGGCTCGTCACGGTTTCCGTAGCCGAACAGTTCGCCGCCGCGCCAGGATGATCGCTGCCGGTGCTACCCGCCCGTGCAGTTCGCGACCTTCTCCTGTTCGACCAGGTGGGCGGCGATCGGAGCGACGGTCGAGTGGAAGTGAGCCGCAGTCACATGGGTTGCGAGCAGCCTGACGTGGTGCATGAAGAAGTCGGCGGGCCAGCCCGCGTACTCATCGCCGTAGTGATGGACAATCCGGGCGAAGCCGGGGCGGGCGCGTGTGGTGAGCGTGAACGAGCGAACGACGCCGGGCTCGAGCCCAGCACCGACGACATACCTTTGACGATTGCGGGTGAACACGGTGAACTGCGAGTAGAGGCGCGCACGATGACCGCTCGTCCAGCGGCAGGTCGCGGGTGCCCCGTTTGCGACACAGATCACCTGGCGGATCAGAGGGCGGCCTGACAGCAGCACACGCTCGCACCGAGCAACCGACCAGAACTTCGGCGGTCGCCTCGGCACAGCACCGGCAGAACCGACGACCAACAGGCCGAGGAGGCATGACACGAGCATCGCTGCCACGAGGCGGATCACGTTGATCATCAACCTACTTCGTCCCGAACGAAACCGAGCAGGCCAGGAGCGTGCGCCACGACCCCGGGGAAGCGCCGAGGCGGCGCCGAGGGAGACGTTCTTCGCTCGTCATCACGGCAAACCGGCCGAGGCGAGAGCCCCGGGCCGGGCCGGGAGCGATGTGGTGTGCGCGTCATTGGAGCTCGTCGGGTTCGGGCGAGCAGGCGATCGCCTCGTCCAGGATCGCGCGGTGATCGCGATCGGCAGGCCGCCGATCCGCTCTCTCAGGCCCGGGGTTGCTCTAGACTTCAAGCACTTCGCGGTAGGGCGTGTGCGGCCGAGTGGCGTTTTCAGCCCGGTCGTGATCGTTGGACTCGCGTCTCCGTCCAGGCGGCTTCGTCCGCAGAATCGATGGTGTGACCATGACCGAGACTTCGAGCGTCGAGCCGGAGGCTGCTCCTGCCCAGGCGCTGCCTCCCCCGGCGGCCCCTGCGAGCGAAACGAAGGCTGTGCCGTTCTGGAAGCGGCTGCTTGGGAAGTCGTGATGTGCGATGGTCACGAGAAAAGCCGGCCCCGGGACCGCCGGCTGGTCGCGATCGACGCGAGCGGCACGGTGACCGCCTCTGTGCCCGCTTGACCTGAGCCAGCTCGGCTGGAGCGACCGGTGGCGTGGCGATCTCGAGCGTGATCTCGAGCCGGCGCGCGTGGTGGCCGTTCACCGGGGCGCCCTCGACCTCTATACCGCCGGCGGCGTCGTGCGCGCACGCCCGCCCGGGGGCCCGGGCTTCGCCGTCATCGATGTCGCCGTCGGCGACTGGGTGGGCGTCGCCGACGGGACGGTCTGGTCGGTGCTGCCGCGGCGTACCGCCCTCGTTCGCGGTGGGGCCCGGGGCTCGACACGTCCGCAAACGTTGGTTGCGAACATCGACCTGGCCTTTCTCGTGGGCTCGCTCGGCACGGAGGTCGATCTCGAGTGGATCGAGCGGTGTCTGATCGCGATCTGGGGAAGCGGCGCCACGCCGGAGATCGTGCTGACCAAGGCCGACCTGATCGACGATTCGCGGCCGTTCGTCGAGCAGGTCGAGGCGGTCGCGCCCGGTGTGGCGGTTCACGTCGTCAGCGCTCTCTCGGGCGCCGGCTGCGAGCGGTTGCGCGCCCGGATCGAACCGGGAGCGACCGCGGTGCTGATCGGTTCGAGCGGCGTCGGCAAATCGACGCTCGTGAACCGCCTTGCCGGCTGTGAGCTGATGGCGACCTCCGAAACCGGGGCCGGCGACCAGGGCCGGCACACGACGAGCCTTCGTCAGCTGATCCTTCTCCCGGGCGGCGGCGCGATCATCGACATGCCGGGCCTGCGCGAGTTGCGCCTCAGCGAGTCGACGGGCGGCCTCGACCAGGCCTTCACCGACGTCGACGAGCTCACCGGCGAGTGCCGCTTCAGCGACTGCATACACACCAGCGAGCCCGGCTGCGCGGTGGTCGCCGCTGTCCGCTCGGGCGCGCTGCGGCCCGAGCGCGTGCAGCGCTGGCGCAAGTTCGAGCGCGAGCTGCGGGCAAACGCGATTCGGCGTGACGGCGGCCTGAAGCTCAGCCCCTGACACACGAGATCACGACGAGATCCCCGCACATCCGGAGGCCGCCGCCCGAATTCGAGCGGCGGCCCTCTCTCTGACGAGAGTCGACCGAGGCCGGCAGCCGGTCGATGCCACTCCCTCGAGCCGCAAACCGAGGGCTCGGTGCGCAAGCTAGTTTTCGGGGAACCGAGGAGCATGCCCGCCTGGCCACGATCCACCTCCAGCAAACGACCACCGCCTCGCCCGAGCAGTTCATCGCCGCGCTCACCGACTTCGGGCCCGACCGCTCGAAGCTGTTTCCCAACAGTTCCGCCGCCTACCTCGAGGTGCATGACCAGGGCCCGACTCAGGCCGATGTCACGGAAGGGTCGGTCCGTATCTGGGAGCGCCTGCACTACGACTGGTCCGATCCGAGCCGCGTCGTCATGAAGACCACCGACTCCAACGTGTGGGGAGGCGCCTCCGGCCACACCTACACGTTCAAGCGGCAGCCCGGCGAAACGACCGAGGTGGATGTGGTCGTGGTACGAGAGGGCAAGAACATCAAGGGACGGGTGCTCGAGATCGTGGTGGGGATCATCGGCAAGCGCTTCCTCGAAAGGTCGCTGGCAACGACCGTCAAGGCCATCGAAGCCCGGAACGACGGGGCGAGAGCGGCGGAATCCACGTAGAAGCCGCGCGGCTTGGACAAGGGAGCCGACGTTTGCCCGGGCGCGTCATCGAGCCGGCCCGTCTTTGTTCACCCGATCGGGGTGATGATCCCTTCGCGACTCTCGTCGATGATTCCCGCATTCGGCTGCTGAGGTTCACCTCTGGCCGTTGATCGAACGACCGGGAGGACCGATGTCAGGGAAGGCCGCGTGGGCAAAGCGGCGCTAGGTCTGGTTTTGCGAGCAGGAGCGTCCGTCGAAGCGCCTCGCGCAGGACGTTCCTCCAGGAGGTCAGCACCCGGTCTCCCGCGTCTCGTCACGGCACCCGGTCGACAGTTAGCCGGCTGGGCGGCGGCCAGGCTCTTGCGGGCTCTCGGCCGGCTGATCCCGAGGTGAAGGACAAGGGTGGTTCGGGCGTAGCCTAGGGCTCGGCTGATTGCAAGGTCGGGCCCGGGGTCACCCGGCTGATCGGCCCGTGAGAAGCGAGCAAGGGCGCGTCGCCGGGACTTCTCGACTTCCCGGCGCGCGGGTGCTTGTGGCTGCCCCCAACCGGGCTCGGCAGGGAGCTATCTCGCTTGGGAGCTACCTCGCTTGCCGTTAACGCCCGCCTAACGAGAGTGCCGAAACCAGCCTCGACCCCGGAGCGTAGGTCACGGAGACAACCGCTTCCAGGAGGGATGATGAACGGTCGCTGCTTGCCCGCAGGCACAGGTGTGATTATCGCCGCGATCGCGCTGGCGGTCGCCGGGGTCGCGACCGGAGCGACGCACTCGGCCGCATACGTCGCACGGTTCAACCACGTCCAGACACTCGGTTCGACGGTGCCGAAGATCGGCGACGTCAATCCCTACGGGATCGCCGTCGTGCCTACGAGCAAGGGCTCGCTGAAGGCAGGCGACATCCTCGTCAGCAATTTCAACAACAAGAAGAACCTGCAGGGGACGGGGACGACGATCATGCAGATGTCGCCGACGGGGCGGGCCAGCGTGTTCGCGACGATCACCTCCGGCAACCTCCACGGCAGCTGCCCTGGTGGTGTCGGCCTGACCACCGCGCTCGCTGTCCTGAGGAGCGGCTGGGTGATCGTCGGCTCGCTTCCAACCGCAAACGGCATGTCGAAGACCGCCAAGGCCGGCTGCCTGATCCTCGTCGACTCCGCCGGGAAGGCCGTCAAGACGATCTCCGGCGACCCGATTGCGGGGCCGTGGGACATGACCGCGGTCGATCAGGGCGGCAAGGCGACGCTCTTTGTCACGAATGTCCTCAACGGAACGGTGGCCGCAAGCCCGAGGACGGTCCTGAAGGGAACCGTCGTCCGGATCGGGCTGAGCACGGGCGGCAGCTCTCCGTCAGTGACGTCCGAGACCGTGATCGGGAACGGCTTCCCTGAGCGAACCGACCCGGGCGCCCTCGTGGTCGGCCCCACGGGCCTCGCGCTCGGCCCGAACGGAACGCTCTACGTCGCAAACAGCGTCGTCAACAAGATCACCGCGATCTCCTCCGCGCTGACGCGCACCCACGCCACCCGCGGCGCGACCGTCTCGTCCGCCGGCAACCTGAACGATCCGCTCGGCCTCGCGGTCGCCCCCGGTGGTGACATCCTCGAGGTCAACGGCAGCGACGGGAACCTGGTCGAGCTCACGCCGGGCGGAGCGCAGATCGCCGTCAAGATGATCGACACGAGCCCGGTTCCGCCGGGGCTGAATGGCAACGGGACCCTCTTCGGGCTCGTGGCGGCCCCGGGCAACGCGGGCGTCTACTTCGTCGACGACGGCACGAACACGCTGAATATCCTGCGCCGTTAGTAGCCCACGCCGGCGCGATCACCGCTCCGGTCGTGAGGCTCGCTCCGACCCTTTCCGTCTGCGGAGATGGCCCGGGCGGCGGCGCTGCTGCGAACCGCAGTCGAGTGACCGACCGACGACAAACTGCGGCGGAATCGGAACTGCGACGAGCAGCCAGCCTCAGGGATAGAACACGGCTCACAACCGCGTCCCGGCAGTCCGTCCGCCCAGATCGCCAGCCAAGGAGCCCATCATGTCCAGCTCGCTCTTTCAACCCCACCACCACCCGCGCACGATTGCGATCCTGCAGCGCACCGCGGCCCCCGTCAAGGTCGCGGACCAGCTCAAGCGAGACAGCCCCGTGGCCCGCTTCAACGCCGCTCTGGCGGTCAAGATCACGAGCGGTATCGGCTCGATGTGGTGCGCGTACGTCTTCGCGTTGATCGCTCTGATCGGGCTTCCCGGCGCCCTCAAGCTCGGGACGCTCGGCATCGTGCAATGGGTCGCACAGACGTTCCTCCAACTCGTTCTCCTGTCGATCATCATCGTCGGCCAGAACATCCAGGCCTCCGCATCCGACCAACGGTCCGAGAACACCTACAAGGACGCCGAGGCCGTCCTCCACGAAGCGATCGAGATCCAGAAGCACCTCGTGGCGCAGGATGCCGTGCTCACGAAGCTCAGCGAGAACATGACCTGAGCCGGAAGACGATCGCGGACTGCGGCAGGTCTTTCGCACGACGGACCACCGCGCAGAGATCTAGGCCGGCGGGTGGGTCTCTCCGCTGCGGCTCGTGGCGGTGATGAGCGTGCGCATGAGCGTGGCGGTGTCGGTGTCGCCGAGCCCCTGGTCGCGTGTGAGGGATTGCCAGGTGGAGAAGGCGATCGCGTGGCCGAGCGCGGCTTGTGTCCGTCGGCGAGCGCCGCCCCTGAGGCTGCGTCCCGTCATCAGCGTCGAATGCGCTCCCTTGACGTAATCGCGGAAGGCCGCAAATCGTTCCTGGACGAGCGGCACGGTTGTCTCGTCGCGGAAGAGGTTGTCGAGCATCGGCTCGTTTCGCCGGTAGAAGGCGTAGAGCTCGGCGAGAGCCAGAGCCAGGCGCTCGTCCGGGTCGCGGATCGTCGCCCACCCGTCCAGATCGGGCGGGGGGTTCGCCGAACGCCAGTGGGCGGAGCAGGCGTCGAAGAGGGCGGCCTCGTCGGGGAAGTGCCGGTAGACGGTCGAGCGCCGGACGCCTGCATGCGCTGCGACGGCGCTGATCGAGGTGCGCGAAGGGCCGACGGTTCCGTGGAGCGCTACCGCGCTTTCGGTTATGCGCAGGCGGGTCTCGAGCTGGGACTCCGCGCGGCGCTGCATGCGATATGGACGTATTTTGTCGGGCATCGGTGTCCTCTCAATATTGACACAAGTTCGGGCGCGGGTAGAGTTAGCGCGACAGTGCTGTCTACTGAAATGAGGAAACGATGCAAGCGACGTCTACCCGCGTCCTGGGGTTCGCAGAGGGCAAGGCCGGCTTCCTCGGAAGCATCGGGGTGCGCTTCATGATCGACGGCCAGACGACCGCCGGCGGCTTCTCGCTCGTCGAGCACCCGATGTCGGCTCGCGCGCTTGCCGCACCACTTCACCGGCACCTGCGCGAGGACGAATACAGCTACGTGCTCGAGGGCCGCATGGGAGCGCTGCTCGGTGACGACGTGCTCGAGGCCGGCCACGGCGACCTCGTCTTCAAGCCGCGCGGCGAGTGGCACACCTTCTGGAACGCCGGCGACGAGCCCTGCAGGATCCTCGAGATCATCGCTCCCGCCGGCTTCGAGCGGTTCTTCGAGGAACTGGTCGACCTCGGCGGTGTCACCGAGGCCGACCCGGCAATCCTCGCCGCTCTCTGCGAGCGCTACGCGCTCGAGATGCAGCCTGCGAGCGTGCCCGACCTCGTCGCACGATTCGGCGTCCGCTTCCCGGCCGACCCGCTCGCTGTCTGAGCAAGCCGCGGGCGCGCGTCCTGACCAGCCGCGACGCTTTGCCGTGCCGTAGGCCGAGCGGTCTGTCGAGCCTCCGCCGGTCGGACGGTGCGGCTCAAGCGAGCTCGACTGCTTCGCCCGGCTCTGGCCAGCGGAGGCGGCCGGCGAGCTGAGCTGCCGCGAAAGCGGCCGCGATGTCGGCGCGCGATTCGGAGAAGTGCTCCCAGCCCTCGAAGTGGAGTGGGACGACGACCGACGAGGGCATGGCGCGCGCGGCCTCCACAGCACCGGCGGCGGTGAACGTGAGCGGCGAATCGCCGGCGGCGCGAACGCGTGCGGCACCGGCGTAGAGGACGGCGATGCGTACGTCGAAGCGTTGCGCGACCTCGGCGACGCCGTCATACCAGACGGTGTCGCCGGAGATGTACAGCACGTAGTCGGGCTCGTCGGTGAAGGCGAGCGCGAAGCCGATCACCGGGCCGCGGTCGGCGTCACTTGGCCCATGGCGCGCGGGTGTCGCGATCACCGAGAGCGTGGCGTCCCCGGGTGCACGGATCTCCGTCCGCTGCCAGGGCGCCAGCCCTGACGCGCCCGATCCGAGGCGTTCGGCGCCGTCCACGGTCGTCAACACGGGCGCGGCGTCGGCAAGGAGCGCGCGCCCCGAGTGGTCGAGGTTGTCGAAGTGGTGATCGTGGCTCAGCAACACTCCGTCGATGCGACCGATCGCACCTGTTTCGAGTGCCGGGCCCTGCGTCTTGCGCAACGTGTAGGCCGGAAGTTCGTAGCTCGTGCCGGCCGGGTCGAATGTCGGATCGGTGAGCAGTCGCAAACCTCCCCATTCGATGACGGCGGTAGGGCCGCCGATGTAGATGAGGCGGGGAGAGGCTCGGTGCATCCCGGGCATCTTGGCAAAGGACGCAGGGTCGACTGCGAGGTCGAGTTCGGGTTGCCGAGGTGGGCTCGGGCGGAATCCTCGCCATTTCCGTGCGACGGTCAGCCGGCCGCGTCAGCGACGAGCGGATCCCGGTGTCACATCGCGCGGCGGTTCGTTGATGCGGTTGAGGGCTGCGGCGATGAGTAAGGCTTCCTCGTTGCTGATCGCCGAGACGAATGTTTCGCGAAGCGCACGGGAGTAGACAGGCCACATTCGCCGCAACATCGCCGTTCCTTCGGCCGTGAGGACGGCGTAGAGGCCGCGTCCGTCGGTGTCGGCGGGCTCGCGGCGGATGAGTCCGGCGTGCTCGAGCCGATCGGCGAGCTTGGTGAGGCCGCCGCGGCTGATCGTCACGGTCGAGGCGAGCTCGGCCATGCGGATGCGACGGCCCGGCGCGCGCCTGATCGCCCAGAGGACGTCATACCAGGCGAGTGGCGGCAGCCCGGCCGCGGCCAGCGCTTCCTCGGCGTGGGTGACGACGGCCGTGTGCGCGTTCAAGAGCGCGCGCCAGGCGTCCAAATGGCTCTCGGGGAGAGCGGCGGTCACGGTCGAAGAGTAACGGAAAGAAAGTTTGCTCGGAAACTACATCTGCTACCATCCCCAATGAAGTTTCCGGAGAAACTAGATCAGGAGGGAGAATCATGTCCGAGTTCATGGGAAAGGTCGTCGTAATCACGGGTGGCGGCGGTGGGATCGGCAGGGCGGCCGCGGCGCGCTTTCTCGATGAGGGAGCCTCCGTGGTTCTCTCGAGTCGCCGGATCGAGGTGCTCGAGGCCGCCAGGCTCGAGCTCGACGCCGACGACCGGATCGCTCTCGTTCCGGCCGACGTGAGCTCACCCGCGGCCGCTGCCGAGCTGATCGACACCGCCGTCGACCTCTTCGGCGGCGTCGACGTACTCGTCAACAGCACCGGCATCTTCCGCGTCACTCCGTTTCTCGAGCAGACCGAGGAACAGGTCGAGGAAGCCCTGAGCTCCATTCTCCGCCCGACCTTCTATGCGTCACAGGCGGCGGCGCGGGCGATGGTCGAAAACGGTGGAGGCGCGATCGTCAACGTCGGCTCGATGTGGGCCATCGACGCGATCAGCGCGACTCCCACGAGCGCCTACTCGGCAGCTCAAGCCGGGCGCCACGCCTTGACGAAGAACCTGGCAATCGAGCTCGCCGGCGCGAACATCCGCGTCAACACCGTCGCGCTCGCGTTCGTCGAGACCCCGGCCTACGAGCGGTTCATGACCGCGGGCCAGGCCCGAGACGTACTCGAGTCGGTGAACCCGTTCCATCCCCTCGGACGCCACGGCTATCCGGTCGACGTCGTCGAGGCGATCCTCTTTCTCGCCGGTGCCCGCGCCGGCTGGATCACGGGAACGACGCTCCCGATCGACGGCGGCGTCCTCGCCGGCCGAAACGCGCCCCCGGCGCAGGTACGGGATGAATCCCGCGTCTGACCTTCGACGCGACCCGGCCTGCGACGGTCGATCAGCTCGAAGCGATCCAGGCGGCGTGCGACTCGCACCAGCCGAGGATGTCGACGAACCGGCGGTCGGCGAGCGAGCCGAACAGCGGCTCCCGGGTCAGCCGCGCGCGGCTCGTTGCCGGGCTCGTGATCCCGGCGAGGAACCGGGCCAGCTGCCTCGCGGTGCCGAGGGCGCCGGGATGGCTCTCGCGGAGTGCTGCGACCACGGCCGGCGTCGACGCTTGCCGCGACGGGCGGCTTCGGCTCGGGCTCGGGCAGCAGCTGGGCCCGGCCGGTGAGGCAGTGGGTGCAGTGGCCGCACGGCTCGGTCCGCGTCTCGCCGAAGTAGCCGACGAGGGCGCCGACCTGGCAGCCGTCGTGGGTGACGAGCTCGAGCACGCTCCCGATCCGCGCGGTCTCGGCCTGCTCCCTCCGCGCGAAGCGCTCGAGCAGTTGCTCGACGAGCGCGGGGCGCGAGTCCGGGCGGGCGAGGATCGTGTACCGCTGGCGCACGTCGGCGGGCTGCAGCTCGACGAGGCCCTGCTGGTCGAGGTACTCGAGCGCTGCCACGATCCGGCTGCGGTCCTCGCCGAGCGCCGCCGCCGCGTCGTCGGGCGCGAGCGTCGTCCAGCTGCGCCCCGTCTTCCCGGTCGCGAGCAGGCGGTGCAGGAAGCCGGCGCGCGTCTCGTCGAAGCTGCCGACGATCTCGTCGAGCGACGCCTCCCCGAGCGGACGGAGCCGGTAGCCCGCGTAGAACGGCGTTCCCTGCCGGAGCACGCCGTCGAGCTCGAGGTAGGTGAGCAACGTCTTCAGGACGAGCGGGCGCACGTCGTGGCGGGTCGACGAGCTCGTACTCGGAGAGCGCGAACTCGGCGCCCGTGGGACGATCGAGCACCTCTGCGAGCAGCCCGACGACCGCCTCGCGCGTCGGCGTGTCGCCGAACACGAAGTTCTCGAGCGTCGGAACGTCGTCCGGGCATGCGAGGAGCTCGCAGACGCTCTCGGCACCGTCGCGGCCGGCGCGCCCGATCTCCTGCGAGTACGACTCGAGGCTCTTCGGCAGGTTGTAGTGGTAGACGTAGCGGACGTCGGCCTTGTCGATCCCCATCCCGAAGGCGATCGTCGCGACCACGATCGCCTCCGGCGAGCCGGTCCACCACTCCTGCACCGCGACGCGCTCCTCGGAGCTCATGCCGGCGTGGTAGGGCCGGGCCGGGAGGCCGGCGGCGCCGAGGAGCCCCGCGACCCGCAGCGCCGTCCGCTGCAGCGTCACGTACACGATCGTCGACCCGGGCGGACGCTCGCGCAGGCGCTCCAGCAGCAGCCCGTCGCGCTCGGCCGCCGTGACCGGTGTCGCGAGCAGGGTCAGGTTCGGCCGGTAGAAGCCGGTCACGACCGCGTCCGCCTCCTCGATCCCGAACCCGGCGCGGATGTCGGCGACGACGGCGGGCGTGGCGGTGGCCGTAAGCGCGAGCACGCGCTCGGCGCCGAGCTCGCGGGCGCGCTCGGCCAGCTTCAGGTAGTCGGGCCGGAAGTTGTGGCCCCACTCCGAGATGCAGTGCGCCTCGTCGACCGCGAAGAGCGAGATTCGCGCCTGCGCGAGGCGGGAGAGGAAGCGCTCGTTGTTGAACCGCTCCGGCGCGACGTACAGGAGCTTCAACGAGCCCTCCTGCAGCCGATCGAAGATCGCGCGTTGCTCGGCGGCGTCGAGGCTCGAATCGAGCCGCGCGGCCTCGATCCCGTTCCGCTGCAGGAAGTCGATCTGGTCCTTCATCAGCGCGATCAGCGGCGAGACCACGACCGTCAGCCCGCCGAGGAGGAGGGCCGGAAGCTGGTAGCAGAGGCTCTTGCCGGCCCCGGTCGGAAAGACCGCGAGCGCCGATCGCCCGGCGAGGAGCGCCTCGACGACCCGTTCCTGGCCGGGCCGGAAGGAGTCAAAACCGAATCGTTCCGCGAGCACCTCGAGCGGACGCCCACCCGCGGCTGACTCGCCCACCATCGCAGCAGGCTAACGGCGCCCGCTGCCGGGACGCCTCAGGACCGCACCGGGTCGTGGCTACGACGACACCGGCGGCCACCAGGCAGGAGGCCGCCCGATCTCCCATTCGTGGCCGAACGGGTCGACTATCCGACCAAGACGCCACCCGTGCTCCTCGGCGATGGGCGAAGTCTCGGCTGCACCCGCAGCAACGGCCCGTTCGACGAAGGCGTCCGGGTCGTCGACGGTCACGAGGATGCGGCAAGTCCCTCCTCCGATCGCGCCGGGACTGAAACGCCCCATGCTCTCCGCCGTCGAGCCGACCCAGAACGCGCCCTCGCCGACAGCGAGCTGGGCGACGATGTCCTCGCCCTCGCCGACACGATGCAGGACGCGCGCCCCGAAGGCCCGCACGTAGAACTCGACAGCGGCCGCCGGACGCTCCACCCAGATCTCGGGCTGCACGCTCACCGCCGCATTCTGTTCGTATTCCCGGTTCTCGTCGAGCCTGACGGGTCGTCCACGAGGCTCGGCCTGATCGGTCAGATCAGCCGCCGCTCGGCCGCCCAGCGGGTTAGCTCGTGCCGTGAGGTGAGCTGCAGTTTGCGTAGGACGTTCGAGACGTGGCTCTCGATCGTCTTGGTGGAGAGATGGAGTCGCGCGGCGATTTCCTTGTAGCGGTAGCCGCGGGCGATCAGCTGGAGCACCTCTCGCTCGCGCGCGGTGAGCTCGTCGAGCTCGGTGTCGCTCTGGACCCGTTCGCCCGCCTTGAATGCGTCGAGTACGAAGCCTGCGAGTCGTGGTGAGAAGACGGCGTCGCCCTCGGCAACGCGGCGGACGGCTTCGGCGAGCTCGTCGCCCGAGATCGTTTTTGTGACGTACCCGCGTGCGCCGGCCCGGATCACCCCGATGACGTCTTCGGCGGCATCCGATACCGACAGGGCGAGGAACCTCACCCCGGGCCGTTCGAGTGCGACGGCGGCGATCACCGCCTCGCCTCCGCCGTCTGGAAGATGGACGTCGAGCAGGACGACATCTGGATCGGTCGCTCGGATCAGCGGCACCGCGTCGGCGACGCTGCCTGCCTCGCCGAGGACGTCGACGGCGTCGCCGAGCTCACCGCGCACTCCGGCCCGGAAGAGCGCGTGGTCGTCGACGATTACGACGCGCGGTTTCACGTGCGCTCCCGGGCGAGTTTCAGCTCGACCTCCGTCCCTTGACCGGGTGACGAGACGATCTGAGCGCTGCCGCCGGCGCGCGCCATCCGGCCCTCGATCGATTCCGTGAGTCCGTGCCGGTCGGCGGGAACCGCCGCCCGATCGAATCCGGCGCCGCGGTCGCGGACGAAGACGGCGGCGGCGGCGTCGGTGGCCTCGGCGTAGACCGAGATCTCGTCGGCTCCGGAGAACTTCGCTGCGTTGGTCATGGCCTCGCGGGCGGCGAGGACGAGCGGCTCGGTCTCTTCGGACAGTGGACAGTCGCCGCCGTTCGCGACCTCGATCCGTACTCCGTGGAGCTCTTCGATCTCGGTGGCGGCCGCCGCCAACGCGCCCGCGAGCGAGTCGGCGGGAGCGGTTCCCGATCCGTAGAGCCAGCCTCGGAGCTCCCGTTCCTGGCGGCGGGCGAGCGACGCGACGCGGCGCGGCTCCCCGGCGTGGCGCTGGATGAGCGCGAGGGTCTGGAGCACGGAGTCGTGGACCCGTGCGGCGACCTCGGCGCGCTCCTCGCTCCGGATGCGGGAGGTTCGCTCCGCGTCGCGCTCCCGCGCCAGCTGCCAGAGCCAGGGGCCGACGATGAGCAGGACGCCGCCGAGGATCGCACCGGGGCCTAGCACCCCGCCTGGCGTGCCTCCGCCCGTCAGGAGGAGGCCGAAGCCGGCGGCGGCGATGAGGAGCCCGCCGAAGGACAGTGGCTCGTCGGGCCGCAGCGAGCCGCCGACCCGCCACATCAGCCCTAGCCCGGCGCCGATCAGCATGAACGCCCCGATCGCATGCCACGGGAGCCCGAGCTCCGCCAGCACGAGCGCTGCCGCGGCGAGGAGGAGCAGCAGCGCGATCCAATGGCTGCCGCGCATGTAGAGCCAGAGCGCGATATAGAGGGCGATGCCCGCGCCTCCGGCGAGGGCGAGCAGCGCGAACACGAGCCGGACGAATGTTGGATCGACCCCGAGCCGGTCCGCGAGCCCGGCGCAGACGCCGGCGACGATCCGGTCGTCGGCGCTGCGTCCGAGCGACACGTGGGACCGGGCACTCATGGACTCGCGCGTTCGACCTCGACCTGCCCGGCGCCGACGTGAGCGTCGATCACGAGGCCCGCGGCCGAGTTCGCGCCCCGGCTCACGGTCGTGTCGACGTTGTGGCCGTTCTGCGAGGCTCCGAGCAGATCGCTCTCGCCCCAGCCGACGCGCGCCTCCACTCGGACCGGCGCCGAGGCGGGCACAACCACCAGAAGATGGCCGATCCCGACCGTTGCCTCGACCCGGGTCGTCCCGCGCGGAAGCGGAACGCGACTGAGGTCGAGACGCATGTCGCCGATCCCGAGCCGGTACTCGTGTCCAAGGGCCGCGGTCGTCGTCGGGGTGTAGTTGCGGTTCCCGATCCCGTCGCCGAGATGGAAGTTGATCGTCGAGGCGATCACCGAGACGAGGCCTAGCAGCAGACCGATCACGACCAGGCCACCGACCCGCTGATGCATGAACGCGGCACCGATCAGGATCGCGCCGACCGTGATCGCCTCGATCGCGAACACCACCGCCCAGGGGACGTCGACGCCCCAGCTCGCGAGCGCGGCGAAGATCCCGGTCTGGACTACGAGCAGCCCGAGCGCAGCCAGGGTGAGCGGGAACGAGCGCCGGCGAGGTCGGGGCTCTGCCGGCTCGACCGGTGCGGCGTCCGTTCCGGTCGGGGCCCTGAAGCCGGTCGACCCGTTCCCGCGGCGCTGCGAGGCGAGCAGCGCGAGCCCGGCGAGTAGCAGGAGCACCCAGGCGAGGTCTCCGTGCGGCCAGAGGCTCGCGTGGGCGAGCAGGACCGTCGCGGCGACGGCGACGACGCCGATCGCGATCAGCCGCACCGGGCGCCGGCGGTGCTCCCGCAGGGCCTCCTCGATGATCGACTCGGGCTCCCCCTCGTCCGGGATCACGAGCACCGCGGCGAGATAGATGAGGATCCCTGCGCCGCCGAGCAGGGTGAGCACGACGAAGCCGACCCGGTAGAACGTCGGGTTGACGTCGAAGTAGCGGCCGAGTCCGCCACAGACCCCGGCCGCCAGCCGGTCGGAGCGGCTGCGTTCGAGCTTTTTGTATGAGACGTGAACTGTCATGTCCTCAGGGTCGCAGGCGCTCTGAGCTCCGTCGATCCGGCAATGCCCTGGTCCGACCCTACAATCGACCCCCACATCCCCGAGGGGTCGAGTCCGGTATCCGTGTTGAGCGGCCCACGAGCCAGGGTCGAAACATGGGCGCATTCCGACGTCTTGCGCCGGTTCGTTCCCGATGGGTGTTCAAATCCGCCGGACTTGAGGACACCGCGCGGGCTTGCCCCGGCACCGGCGCCCCGCTATGCGCCTGTGAATCGATACTCGGTCTGCCAGGCGTCCTTCGAGTCGGTGTGGGCGGTCCAGAAAAGCTCCGCGATGTTGTCCGGATCGAAGTCCGTCCCCGGCTTGACGGCACCGGCGATCGTGACGGTCGCGGCGTGGATGCCGTCCTCCCGGACGCCCGCGGCAATCAGCGTCTGCGCCGCGCGCAGGGCGGCCTTCCCCATCGAGAGGCTCGCCAGTGCCGGCACTGGGTTGTCGGCGAAGCCGCCGCTCGTGACGAGCAGGGTGCCGGCGCCGGCAGCCCGTAGGACGGGCGCGGCCACCTGGGCCGCGACGACGGCGCCGAGGACATCGACGTCGTAGGCGGTTCGGAGCCGCTCGACGGTGGTGTCGAGGATCTCGCCTGGATCTGGCAGGGCGGCGTTGTACACGACGACGCCGGGGGCCCCTGGGGCGCTGAAGATCCGTTCGAGCGTCTCGCGGTAACCGTCCAGATCCTCGATATCCGCACCGATCGCCTCGATCTCGAGGCCGCCGCTGCGCAGTTCAGGGGCAAGCCGGTCGAGCGTTTCGCTGCGGGAGATGAGCGTGCTGCGGAAGCCCTCGCGGCCGAAGCGCCGAACCACGCCGGCGCCGACTCCCGGTCCGGCCCCGATCAGCAGGAGATGATGGGGGTCAACAGGCTCGGGCATATACCACCTCCGGGTCAGCGTTCGCCCTGCTGTCAGCATGGGCCGCTGTCCTTGTCGAATCACCAGACTAACGGCCACCACGGCCCGGTGAGACGTCATCACCGCATCACGGTGATCTCGGTCCAGCGGGGCGCGCGCTATCGCCGTGATTCTCTGGCTCGCGTCGAGGTGCCCGCGCGCTCGTCCGAGAGCACCTCTTACCGAAAAGCCCACACGGTGCGTAGAGCACGAATTTCATGCCGACCGCTTTGTGTGTTAGGTTGCCCGCCGAGTTCCTGGCGTGAGCCTGCGGTTCTTGGCGTGACATTGCGGTTCCTCGCGTGAGATTGCGGTTCCTGGCCTGACATTGCCGTTTCTCGCGTGCTCCGAATGAGAGCTTCCATTGACAGAGGGTGGGCCAACTTGCTGTCGCTTGTGAGTCCCTGTGCGGGCCTGGCGGCAGGACCGAAGGGAGGATCATGGTGAACGGTGATCAGCAAAGAGAAGCGACCCGGTTCGGTCGCGTTCTCGTTCGGTTGCTTGGCCTGGGGTTTGTCCTCGTCTGCTTCGCCAGTCAGGTGGCGCCTGCGCTCCCGGCGGCGACGGACTCGACCCCGCCGTCGGCCCCGACGAGCGTGTTGGTGTCGGGGGTGACCCAGACCGGCTTCAGCGTCGGCTGGTTGGGCGCGAGCGATGACGTGGGTGTGGTCGGGTACGACCTGTTCCTGAACGGCGTCCGGGATCGGACGACGACGGCGAGCAGCGCTTCCTTCTCGGGCCTGACCTGCTCGACCACCTACCAGTTCGGCGTCGATGCCTACGACCAGGCCGGCAATCACTCGCCGGTCAAGACCGTGAGCGTGACGACCTCGGCGTGTCCGGGCGGCGGTGACACGACTGCGCCGTCGGCGCCGACGAGCGTGTTTGTGTCGGGCGTGACGCAGACCGGTTTCAGCGCCGGCTGGCTGGGCGCGAGCGACAACGTCGGTGTGGTCGGCTACGACCTGTTCCTGAACGGCGTCCGCGATCGGACGACGACGGCGAGCAGCGCTTCCTTCTCGGGCCTGGCCTGCTCGACCACCTACCAGTTCGGCGTCGATGCCTACGACCAGGCCGGCAATCACTCGCCGGTGAACACGGTGAGCGTGACGACCTCGGCGTGTCCGGGCGGCGGTGACACGACCGCGCCGTCGGCGCCGCCGACCATCCTGGTGTCGGGAGTGACGCAGACCGGCTTCGGCGTCGGCTGGCTGGGCGCGAGCGACAACGTCGGCGTCGTCGGGTACGACCTGTTCCTGAACGGCGTCCGCAACCGGACGACGACGGCGAGCAGCGCTTCCTTCTCGGGCCTGGCCTGCTCGACCACCTACCAGTTCGGCGTCGATGCCTACGACCAGGCCGGCAATCACTCGCCGGTGAACACCGTCAGCGTGACCACCTCGGCGTGTTCGGGCGGCACGACCACGACCACGACCCCGGCCGCCGGGCCGGCCTCGGGGAACCCGGTGCCGCCGCCCGCCGCGGGCGCCTTCTTCGGCGCCTACATCGAGGGCACACAGACGTTCGGCTACTACTACCCCTCCGAGGCGCCCTGGTCGGACGCGCCCTGGGACACCCGCACCTGGGACCGGTTCGAGCGTGACGCCGGCAAGAAGGTCGCGATGCTGATGTACGGCCAGCCCGTCTTCTGGCAGGACCCGTTCGACTACGACGGCGCCTTCGACGACACCGTGGCGCGCGGCGCCATCCCGGTCGTCGACATGAGCACCGGCAGCACCGCCCTGACCGACATCACAAGCGGCGTCTACGACCAACAGATCACCGCCTGGGCCAAAGCAGCGGCAGCCTGGGGAAAGCCGTTCGTGCTCCGCCTCGATGCCGAGATGAACGGCACCTGGTACAACTTCGGCGCCCAGGCCCGCCAGAATCCCGCCGCGTTCGTGGCGATGTGGCGGCACGTCCATGACCTCTTCGTCGCCGCCGGCGCCACCAACGTCTCCTGGAACTGGTGCCCCAACGTCGACCCCGAATCGATCCAGACCCCGCTTGCCAGCCTCTACCCCGGCGACAGCTACGTCGACTGGACCGGCATGACCGGCTACGACGAAGGCGGCGAAACATTCAATTGGATCTTCTCCAGCACCTACAAACAGCTCGTCAGCCTCGCCCCCAGCAAGCCGATCATGATCGGTGAGACCGCGTCCGTCAGCGCCGACCGCAGCCAGTACCTCACCGACATGTTCAACCAACTCCCCACCCAGTTCCCACAGGTTCGCGCCTTCTGCTGGTTCAACTGGCGCTACTCCTCCGACCGAGGACTGGCCAATCGAAGCAGCCGCCGAACCCCAATTCGACCAGGGGATCGCCTCCAGCTACTACATCGGCCGCTCCTAACGAATCGTGACGAGATCGATGCCCGGCCGCTCTCCGTTGACGGCTAGTCGGCTCCCGGCGCGTTCGCCGCCCGGGCCCAGAGGGCCGCTGCGGCGGCGTTGTGCTCGTGCACGAGGCGCGGCAGGTCGAGGCCGACGATCTCGCCGGACGAGACGCGCTCGGAGCCGTTCACGAACGCGAGGTCGACGTTCTGCGGCTGGCAAAGCACGAGGGTCGCCACCGGATCCTTCAGTGCGCCTGCATACGCCAGCCGTTCGAGCCGCCAGCCGACGATGTCCGCGGCCAGGCCCGGGGCGAGCTGGCCGATGTCGTCGCGGCCGAGCACCGCGGCCCCGCCGCGCGTCGCGAGCTCGAGCGCCTGCCGGACCGTGAACGACGACGCGTCGCCGGTGCCGACCCGCTGCAGAAGCAGCGCCTGGCGGGCCTCGGCCAGGACGTGCTCGCTGTCGTTCGACGCGCTGCCGTCCACGCCGAGGCCGACGTGCACGCCGGCCGCCAGCATCGCGACGACCGGCGCGATGCCCGAGGCAAGGCGCATGTTCGAGCACGGGCAGTGGGCGACACCCGTTCCGGCCGTCGCCAACGCCGAGATCTCGCTCGGATCGACGTGGACGGAGTGAGCGAACCAACAGTCGTCCTCGAGCCAGCCGAGCGAGCCGGCGTACTCGATAGGGCGCATGCCGAAGTGCCGTTGGCAGTACTGTTGCTCGTCGAGCGTCTCGGCCAGATGCGTGTGGCACATGACGCCGTAGGCCTTCGCGAGCTCGTGCGTCGACCTCATGAGCTCGCCCGTCACCGAGAACGGCGAGCACGGCGCCGCGACGACCCGCATCATCGAGAACGGGCTCGGGTCGTGGAACGCCCCGATCGCCCGCTCCGTGTCGGCGAGGATAACGGGTTCCGGCTGGACGAGGTCGTCCGGCGGCAGTCCGCCCTGGCTCTTGCCGAGCGACATCGACCCCCGGCTCGCGTGGAAGCGAACGCCCATCTCGAGCGCCGCGCGCACCTCGTCGTCGATCGTGACGTCGTTCGGGAACACGTACAGGTGGTCGGAGGTCGTCGTGCACCCCGAGCACAGCATCTCCGCCAGCCCGAGCTTCGTGCTGAGATAGATGTCCCGGCCGGTGAGCTGTGCCCAGACCGGGTAGAGCGCCTGGAGCCACGGGAACAGGGTCGAGTCAGGGGCGGCGGCGCCGGCCCGGGTCAACGTCTGGTACAGGTGGTGGTGGGTGTTCACCATCCCCGGGAGCAGGACCATCCCGCGGCAGTCGATCGTGCGGTCGGCCGGTCCGGTGACCTCGGCGCTCGTGCCGACGGCGGCGATCGCCTTGTCCTCGATCAGCACCGCGCCGTCGGAGAGCTCGCGCCGCGCGTCATCCATGGTGACGAGCAGAGTGGCGTGATGAAGGAGCGTCTTCATCGTCTCGTGCCCGAGCTCAGCGGCATCTCGGCGACGGCGCGCCCGCGGTCGGCGTCTTCGACCGTTGCGGTGAACCGCTCGGACGTCGCCATGACGAGAGATCGTACTGCGGTTCCGCCGCTGCCTCGGAGCGATGCCGACTCGGGCACGCGGCTGCCGTCACACGCGGACATCGGGCTTGGCCCGGGTGCCCAGTAGGCTGGACGTGATGGAGGTCGGCGTCCACTTCTTCAACCAGACGCTCTCGGGCGGCCCGGAGGCGATGCGCACGCACCTGCGTGACACGGCGGAGGCGGCGGAAGGTGCGGGCTGCACGATGTTCACGTGCATGGATCACTACTTCCAGATGGAGCAGTTCACCCGCGCCGAGGACCCGATGCTCGAGGGATACACGACACTCGGCTACGTCGCGGGCCGTACGGAGACGATGACTCTCGGGCTGCTGGTCACCGGCGTCACCTACCGCTACCCCGGCCTGCTCGCGAAGATCGTGACGACGCTCGACGTGCTCTCCGGCGGCCGCGCGATGCTCGGGATCGGCGCGGCATGGTACGAGCGCGAGCACCTCGCGCTCGGGGTTCCGTTCTATCCGATTGCGGAGCGCCTCGCCCGGCTCGAGGAGACACTCCAGATCTGCCTGCAGATGTGGAGCGGCGAGGACGGGCCATACGAGGGGAAGCACTATCGCCTCGCCGAGACGTTGAATGTGCCGCCGCCGATCCGCCAGCCGCATCCGCCGATCATGATCGGCGGTGGCGGCGAACGGAAGCTGCTCCGCCTGGTCGCGAACTACGCGGACGCCAACAATCTCTTCCCCACCTCACCGGAGGTGATGCAACACAAGCTCGACGTGCTCGCCCGGCACTGCGAGGAGGTCGGTCGCGACCGGTCGGAGATCCGCAACACCACGATCGCGCGGGTCGGCCCCGACACCGACGTCGACACGTTCGTCGCCGAAATGGCCCAGTACGCGAGGCTCGGCTTCGAGCACGTGCAGGTCGGCCTCCTCGGTTCCGAGCCTGCGCAGCTCGTCGAGCGCGTGGTCTCGGAGATCGTGCCGCGCCTCGCAGAGCTCTAACGGACCGTGCTCAGGCCGGCTCGAGCCCCGGCACGGTCTCGGGGAGCACCTCGGGCGGCACCGGGCCGGCGACGCCGACGGGCGCCTCTTCGAGAAATAGCTGGTCGAGGTTGTCGATGATCCGGCGTGGGATCAACGCCGTGACGACGATCCCAGCGACGATCCAGCCGAGCGCGATCCAGGCCCCGTAGCGGAGCGGGTATGCCGGCAGTGGGCTGTACTGGTAGTAGAGCGGCGGGATGAAGACGGCGGCACCGAGGATCGGGACGAACCAGTGCAGCCACGGCGTGCGCTCCGGGCGGCGTGCGAAGTACACGATCGTCGACATACAGACGACGATGTAGACCGCGATCACGACGATCGTGACCGCGGTCGCGATGATGGTGATCGCGGTGATGAGATCGCCGTACTTCCAGCCGAGCAACAGCGATACCGCCAGGCCGAGGATCGTCTGCGCGATGATCGCGACGTGCGGCGTCTTGTGGACGGGATGTGTCCTCGCGAACGCCCGGGGGAGAACCCCGTTGCGACCGAGTGCGTACAGCACGCGTGACGCCGCGTTCACGCCGGCGTTCGAGTTCGCGAGTGCCGAGTTGATGATCGCCGCGAAGATCAGCACCCAGCCGCCGCTCCAGAACACGATTCCGAGGTCGCGCCAGGGGTTTGCCGACCCTGTCGCCTCCGTTGCGAAGTGGTCGAAGCCGGTCCCGATCACCCACGCGTACGAGCAGAGGAGGTAGAACAATCCGATGCCGATCGCCGACCCCACGACCGCGCGCGGGATCGTCCACCTCGGGTTGCGCGCTTCCTCGCCGAGCGGTGCAGACGATTCGAAGCCGATGAACGCCAGGACGGCGAACACCATGCCCTTGAAGATCCCGTTGTAGGTGCCCGTCGCCGCATGGTCGGGGTTGAACGTCTGCAGCGTCAAGCGGCCGGTGTTCGAGAGAATCATCCACAGCGAGAGTGCGACGAAGACGGTGATCTCGAAGATGCCAAGGATCACGCCGGCCTCGGTCGAGAGACGGACGTCGCGATAGGTGAGGAAGAAGACGATCCCGGCCGAGAGCACGACCCAGATCCACCACTGGCCGGTGTACGTCCAGTGCAAGCCGTGGTGCTTGCCGGCAACCATGTCCTTCGTTGTCCACGCGAAGATCAGGAACAGGAGGGGTGCGACGAGCGGCTCGAAGAGCACGGACGCCCAGGCGACCATGAAGCCGGCCTGCGGCCCGAGCGAGCGAGCGACATACGTGTAGAGGCCGCCGGCCGACGGCATCTCCTTGGCGAGCTGTCCGATCGACGCGGCGACACAGGCGCAGCCGATCAGCGCCAGCAGGACCGAGAGCGGCAACGCGGGGCCTGCGAATTGGATCGAAACGAAGATCGAGAACGCGATCCCGACGCCCGGGGCCATGTGCGTGATCGACTGGAACAGCGCCTGCGGCAGGCCGATCGCGTCGCGACGCAGCTCCCCATGGCCACTGCCTGCCTCCATCTCTGCGCTCCTCCTCGTGGGTGGCGCGATCCTATGCCAACGCAAGCGCGGAGACCGCTGACGGCCGGGTCGCCGGCTACGCCGTCGTCTGGCCCGACAGCGTGACTAGGCGGGGACTGGAGCGCCCTCCGCCAGCGCGGCCGGAAGCTCATCACGCGAATCGAGCTGCAGCTTGCGGAAGACGCTCGTGAGGTGGCCTTCAACCGTTCGTGCGGTGACGAACAGCGTCTGTGCGATCTCACGGTTGGTCAGACCCGCGCCCGCGAGCTCCGCGATTCGGCGCTCGCTGGCAGTCAGGGACTCGAGGCCGGTGAGAACGACACGGCGGGGGCGTGCGCCGGTCGCGCGGAGCTCGGTTTCCGCCTGTTCTGCAAGCCGTTTGGCGCCCGCGCGGTGAGCGGCGTCGAGTGCCTCGCGCAGCAGCTCGCGCGCCTCGGTGCGTCGATTGCGCCGGCGAAGCATGGCGCCGAGGTCGGCGAGAGCACGGGCTCGTTCCAATCGGGCGTCCCCCTGGCCGAATGCCTCGACGGCCTCCCGAAGCAGGAGCTCTCCACGCTCGCCGCCGATGACGAGGCCGGCGGCACGTTTCGCGACGCCGAGCGCGCGCGGGGCGCCGAACGCGCCGGCGAGCTCGAGCTCCTCTTCCGCGAGGCGACGTGCCGACTCGGGGTCGCCGAGCGCGAGCTGGGCAAGAGCGGCTTCCGAGCGCCAGGGGAGATAGCTCGGGCAGGTGATCATCGTTCGCCTCAGAAGGGCGCCGACGCCCAGGAAATCCGCGAGCCCTTCGGCGACGCGCGCCCGTTCGACCCGCAGCCGGCCTCGGGCGAGACGAAGGACCGTGTTTGGGACGAACTCACTCTCCGCCTCGGAGTCGACCGGCGCGAGCACCTCCTCTGCCGCTTCGAGCTCGCCCTGGTCGACCAGCGTCTTCACGAGCAAACCGGAGTTGAGGACACGGTAGATCGGTGGTGCCGGGAGCTCGGTCGCGGCGAGTGCGGTGCGTGTGTCTGCCTCGGCGCCGCTCAGATCGCCGCGTCGAAGCGAAAGCCAGCCGCGGCTCGCCAGGCCAAGGGCAAGCCGGCCGCCGTCGCCGGTCGCCCGCGCCTCGGCGATGAAGGAGTCGAGGAGCGGCCGCAGTTCGGCGTACCGTTCGGCCCAAAGCAGCGAGAACGCCCAGACAAAGGTCGCGGACGTGAACCACGGCAGTTCCCCCGACCGTGTCGGTGCGCTTTCCCCGGCCAGCAGCGCCCGGAGCGCAAGGTCGGTGCCGACCTCGACGGGCTCGTTGGTCAGGACGGCGACGAACGAGCCGACGGCCAATAGCTCAGGTGGCGACGCGAGATCGCCGCCTGCCCGTTCGCGCAGCGCGTCACGTCGAAAGGCCATCGAGGGTGCGGTCGCCGGGTCGATCATCCCGGCGAGGACAGCCTCGGCCTCGAGCTGGAACGCGAGCTCGGCGTGGCGGGGATCGAGCGGCGAGGAGGCACGATCGAGAACCTCGACCGCCTCGGCGAGGCGCTGGGTGCGCAGAAGCGCGAGTGCCAGCACCCTGGCCGCGCCGGCGGCTGCCTTCGCGTTCGGCGCGACCTCCACCGCCCGCTGCAGGTGCTCGGACCAGCCGGGGAGGCCCCCGAGGGCCTCGGCCATTCCCAGCTCCAGTAGCAATCCGGGCCGGTCAGCCCCCGGCGGCGGCTCCTCGAGCGCACGGCGCAGGAAGACGGCTGCCGACTCGGGTGCGCCCTTCCGCCCCGCCGCGCGCGCGCCTTCGACGAGTCGATCGACGACCCAACCGTCGGCGGCCGGCTCGCTGTTCAGCAGGTGCTCGGCCACGCGCTCGTTCGCTGCAGATTGCTCGGCCAGCAGTTGGGCGGCCTGTCGGTGGCCCTGCGCACGCTCGGCGCTCGAGAGCTCCGAGTAGACACCGCTGCGAACGATCGGGTGGACGAACGTCAGCGGCCGGCCGGGCTCGAGGATCCCCGCCGCCGCCAGCAGGTCGGCCGCGTCGGCCCCTTCGGCCTCGTCGAGGCCCGCTAGTCGGGCCGCCTGAAGAAGGTCGCCTTGCTCGAGCACCGCGAGCGCACGAGCAAGCCGCGCGGCATGCTCCGGAAGCCGCCCGAGCCGGAGTCGGATCGACCGACCGACCGTTCGCCCCCCTATCCGCTCGACCTCGCGCGCGGCCTCCGCAGTCGGAGCGATTTGCTCTTCGCTCAGGGCGTCCACGAGCTCACGGAGCAAGAACGGCGTTCCGCGTGTTGCCCGCAGGCAGGCATCGACGAAGTCTGCGTCCGGAGCCGCGGCGAGCCTCGACTCCACGAGCTGAGCGACCGCGGTTCTCGTCAGTGGCGGGAGCCGGATCACGTCCGCGGAAGGATCGGTGGTGACCGTCGCCAGCAGGTCGGCATCGGTGCCCGGCTCGCGGGGGCGGCTCGCCACCAGAAGCGCGACCTTCAGCTCTTGGAGGCGCGTGAGCAGAAAGGCGAGGTAGCGCAGGGATGGAGCGTCCGCCCAGTGGGCATCGTCGACGACCACACATAGCGGTCTTGCCGCCGACAGATTCGCGCACAACCAGTACAGCCCATGCAGGATCGCGAAGGAAGGATCGACGCCCGAAGCAGGCGGACCGGGGAGAGTGGGTGCGCCTGGAAGGCCGAGCAAGCCGGCCGCCACCCCGGCGGCCGCCTGCAGCAGGTCGACGCGCTCGAGCTCCGATGCCTCGGCGAGCGGGGGCTCGAACAGCTGACGCGCCACCCCGAAGGCGAAATCCCGCTCCAGCTCGGTCCCGCGCGACCGGAGCACCCGCATCCCGCCGTCTGCCGCCGCACCCCGCGCCGCCGCGAGCAGCTCCGTCTTACCGATCCCGGCCGGCCCCTCGACCACCACGAACGAGCCGGTGCCGTCGCGGGCCCCGGAAAGCGCCGACTCGATCCGGGCCAACTCTGCGCCGCGCTCGAGCAGCGGTCCGCCTGCCGCCACGCCCCTCATGCTCGGGGAGCCTACCGCCCAGATAGGGGAAGTCGGGCTCGCGCCCGGGTGCGGTCCCGCTCGCACGGATCTCCGTGGAGCGGGCTCGACGACGCGCCCCCAAAACTCCGGGGGGTCTCCACGGTGCGAGTCACCGACCGAGACCTCGAGGATCTGTCCATCCGATCCCGAGCTCGGTCACAGGAGCTCACCTTCAGGAGGCGACTGACATGAAGAGTGCTAGACGAACCCGCTCCCGGCAATCGGGGCCTCTCGAGGTCGCAGGCTCCGCGATCGGCACAGTCGAGACTCGCTTCGCATGAGCTCGCGCGAAATACTCGACCCGGCAACGCAGGTAGAGCAGTTGGCTTCAGCCGCCGAATCCCGCCCGAATGTCTTGGGTCTCCGCCGGGGCGCGCGCGGACTGCCCGCTCGGGAGCCGGTCGAGCGCTGGGATGACGGCGAGCTGATACGGAGGACCGGCGAGGGTGACCGCGAGGCGTTCGAGGAGCTCTACCGGCGCTTCGCGCGACCGGTGCTTGGACTGGCAGTCCGGCGGCTTCGCGATCGCACCCGCGCCGAGGACGCGACCCAAGAGACCTTCACTGCGATCTGGCGCTCCGCGGCGTCCTACCGGCCCGAGCGCGGGCCCGGTGCGCCCTGGCTCTACACCGTCGCGCGCAACTCGATTGTCAACCAGACGCGTATCCGTGTCGAGCCGACAGTAGAGGTGCCCGACTCTCCCTCTGACCGGCCCGGCCCGGCCGAGCATGCCGAGTCCGACTGGGTGAGCTGGCGCGTCCACCGCGCGCTGGAGGACCTTTCCGAGCACGAACGCGCCTTGATCGAGCTCGCCTATTGGAGCGAGCTGTCGCAGTCTGAGATCGCGGCTCGCGTGAACATCCCACTCGGAACGGTCAAGACGCGAACCCGCCGCGCGCTCGCCCGCCTCGCGGAGCTACTCGAGCGCGAAGGACTGGACGGCTGAGAGAGGGGGCGAGGAGACGGTGTATGCGCAGGCCCTCGAGCTCGG
The DNA here is from genome assembly GCA_963743675.1 of uncultured Actinomycetota bacterium. Classification (GTDB taxonomy): domain Bacteria; phylum Actinomycetota; class Thermoleophilia; order Gaiellales; family Gaiellaceae; genus PALSA-600. Next base: position 71,746 of record CAVURE010000014.1, on the reverse strand, counting down.
CGGCGACACCCCGGAGAGTCTGAGGCAGATCATCTGCCGCGAACTGCTCCCGGCACTCCGGATCGAGCGCGGATTCTCCGGCGCCCTCAGCCTGGTTGATCGCGAGACGGAGAACACGCTCTTGCTCGTCTTCTGGGAGACGGAGGAGGAGGCTTCCCGCCGGCTGCCTCCGGCCTTCGCCTCTCTCCTCGCGAGGCTCGGCCTCCCCGACCCGGCCACGTATACGCCGCGGGTCTGGGAGGTCAGCGCGCGAGCGTAGGGCCTTCTCGGCGCCCCGCGAGCAACTCCGGACGCCTGTGACCGGGCGGGTAGCGGCCCAACGCGGAGGCACAGAAAAGACAGGGGGGTCACCACGGTGCGAATTCGCATGCACCGCTTCCACCATGGCCGTCACATGCAAACCCATGAGTCGCGCCAGGCTCACCTGAGAGGAGACGTATTCACATGAACAAGCTTTCGCGAGCGAGGAAGTCGAGGGTCATGCGGCCGGCGGGAGTGACCGCTGCCGCTGTGGCCGCGGTGGCAGCACTTGGAGCCGGCCAGGCAACTGCGGCCCTCTCCAGCACAACGACGAAGGCCTCGGCGACGCACCGGTCGAGCCGGTCCGGTGACGCGACGCTGCAGAATGGCTTGCTGACGGTCGACGGCACCAACGCGGACGACAAGATCACGCTGCGCCTGCAGGCCGCCACCGTCCAGGTCGACTTCGGCGACGACGGCACGGCCGACTTCAGCTTCTCAGCCGCAGATGTCACGGCGATCGACGTCAACGCAGGAAACGGCGACGACACGGTTCGCGTCGACCAGGCCAACGGGGTCTTCGCCATCCCGACGACGATCGACGGCGGAAACGGGAACGACAACCTGACTGGAGGCTCAGGCGACGACACCCTGATCGGCGGCAACGGAGACGACGTCCTGAACGGAGGCGATGGAACCGACACGCTTCAAGGCGGCAACGGCAACGACACGATCGACGGAAACAGGGGCAACGACCCCGAGTTCGGCGGGAACGGAGACGACACCTTCGTCTGGAATCCGGGCGAAGGCAGCGACACCGTCGAAGGCCAGAACGGCAACGACACGCTGCTCTTCAACGGCGCCAGCGCTGCGGAGAACGTTGACCTGTCGGCAAACGGAAACCGGCTCAGGTTCTTCCGCAACGTGGCGAACATCACCATGGACACGGCCGGCGTCGAGCAGGTCATCTTCAACGCCCTCGGCGGCACCGATAACGTCACCGTCAACGACCTGACCGGAACCGACGTCAAGAATGTGAGCATCGACCTCGGCGTCGGCGGCGTCCCTGACGGCCAACTCGACACGGTCAACGTCAAGGGCACCGGCGGCAACGACAAGATCGCGGTCGCCGGCAGCGCCGCCGGCGTGAGCGTGAGCGGCCTGGCCGCGACGATCGACGTCCTTCACCAGGATACGACCGACCAGCTCAACATCGATACCGGTGCGGGTGACGACACGGTGGACCAGGGCGGCTTGGCCGCCGGCGTGATCCAGCTCTCCGTGACCCCGTAGGGCGAAACGCCGCCGGGCAGATACAGCGGGGCTCACCTGCCGGTGGGCCCCGCTGTCGATTTGAGCGACTGCTCGCACAACATCGACCCCGGCTGTGCCGTGAACGCGGCGCCCGCCCCTGGCGAGCCGGCGAGCGCGCGACACGCGCGAGCCGGCTGAAGCTGCAACACGAGCCTCGATCGATCGCCCTACGAGCAGACGCGAATCGCCGGCGCGAAAGAGAAACGCAAATGGCCGCCGCGAACCCGCGATCCGGCCCCCAGACCGGGCACCGATGACTGCCTTGTTCGGACCCGACCGGAGGCCGCGCGATCACCACCGGCGCACTTGCGCATGCTCGCGACGCCTGGCTGGCGAAGGAGCGCAAAGCACGAAAGCGGACGGGTCAATGCGCTCGACCGTTGGGGACCCCGCTAGGGACAGGCGTGTGCGTTCGGCGGGACGGCGACCGGCTTTTCCTTCATCGCTACGAGTGCAATGTTGCCGTTGTTCCCTCCCTGCTTCGCATAGATCCGGGTATCCGTTGCCGGGCCGACGCAGCCTGTCGAGAGCGACGGCGAAACCTTGAGGAGTTGGATGTAGAAGGCGCTGATGGCTCCCCACGCGGTCGAGGACGAGTCGCGTGCAAGCGTCGGCCCTTCATTGTCCCAGTACACCGTGCTCGGCGGGCCGGCCTTGCCTACGTAGCCGTGCTCATAGACGAAGAAGAGCGCGTTGGTGTCCTTTCTGATCTCGGTCGCAACGAGACGTGTCGCCTGCCGCTCGTCCGCGATGCGTGTGTCCCGGTCCTGCCACCAGGTGATCTCGAAGGTGATGAAACCCCCGATGAGAACGCCGACAAGTGCGAAGACGCCCGAAAGGACGCCGTCAAGACGCCATCGACTCGATGGCTCTCCCGCCTGCGTCGTCGCCACCGGCCGATTCTACTCCGCCGCCGCGGACGCAATTTCGGGCTGATAGCGGTAGCTAGGTGACCTGCATGGGGCTGCCGACGCAACCCGTGATCGAGCAGACGCTCAGGATTGTTCTGCTCGACCCTGTGCCAGGAACACGCGCAGTGTCGCTCGGGCCGCCCGGGCGAACCGACCCGCAAACAAGCCGCCACAAGGAGCAAGCCACAACGAGCAAGACCGCTCGGACTGCCGATCTGTCTCACGAGGGAGGCTGGTCGGTGGCGGTGAGAGTGGCCATCGCCTCGATTTCGCCGACCCATCCCGACTCGAAGAGCTCGCAGATGATCACCGTCAGCGCCGGCGTATGGTGCCCGAGCACCTGCCGGCGGACATCCGAGTTCGCTTGTGCGTACTGGCGGTCCGCGAGATAGGTCCGCACCTGCACGATGTCGCCGAGCTCGGCGCCGGCAGAGCGGAGGACCGCCTCGATGTTGGCCCAGATCTGGCGAAACTGCTCCTCTGGGCCGGTTGGCACTGTCCCGTCCGGGCGCTCCGGAGTTTGCCCGCTGATGAACAGGAGCTCGCCGCCTGCAGCGACAGCGTGGCTGTAACCGCCGCAAGGTTGCTTGACGCCGGGAGGGTCGAATGACCGCATCGCCGTCGGAGTACTAGCAACTTCACGCCGGATCGCCCCCCAGTGCCGGCATATCTATCGACGGTTCGCCCGGGGCCCGAGGCAGAAGCCCGGATCGGGCTCCTGCCTCAGCGATGGATCGCGCCTGCCCGACTACGCCGGCCCGGAGCGGAGCTCGACGGCGCTAGCGAGTCGTGACACCGCGGAGACTCGGGCGCGCCGAGGCGCGGCGCGGTCGAGGTCGCCACGGGCAGTGCAGGTATCGCGATCGAACATGCCGCGGAGGATCGCAGCGCGAAGCGGCTCGCGACCTACGGCAGCCCGGCATCGTGAGGTTCGGTCAGCCGCACCTTCGTCGGCGCGGCCACGACGAGGTGAGCTGCTGAGCCCCGGATCCGACCGGGAGCGGCGCGGATGAGACAATCGCCTCGATGGTGGACGGCCGGCACCGGTGGTCTCGGGAGCGATCGAGCGACTCGCGGGCTTCCGTTCTTCGACGCGCTGCTTGGTCGCCGGTCGCGCCGCTTCGCGCTCGGCATGGACCTCGACGGCGGCCCGCTCACCTACGCGAGCACGCGGCCGCCCGCGCCGCTCACGCTCGACGAGCAGGCCGCCCTCGCGTTCGCCGCCTGCGGTATCACCGGGCATGCGCTCGCCGAGTTGCCCTACGACGACGGCGATGCGCCCGAGACCGGCGGCGGGCGGATCATGATGAACCTTGTCGGACGCACGGCCGCGAGCGGCGACGCCTCGCACGCCGACACGGTGTTCGTGATCGACGATGACGGCGTATGGATGCTGCGCCGGCCGCAGGACTATCCGCGACAGCGGTGCCGGAACTGGTCGCGCTCGCGCGCGCCCGGAAGCTGACCGAGCTCTACGAGGAGGGGCGCGTCCGCATCGGCGAGGAGCGCGTGCGCGTCCCGAGCGACGTGCGGTACACACTGCCCCTCAACAAGTGGTCGGCGAACCAGCCCGGAACGACCTACTTCCTCCGGTCGCGGAGCTCACCGCTTCTACATCAACATCGTCCTCATCCTCTTCGGCGAGGACTTCTCGTTCTTCCTCCTCGACGAGCGGAACTGGTTCCGGCCGCCGCGTCGGACCCGCACCTCGGCCGGGTGATGACTGTCGGCATGCTGGAGACGCTCGTGCTCGAGTTCGCGGCTGTCGAGCAGGGCGGGATCGTCCAGAACCTCGGCCTGATGACGCAGGCGCTCGGCCTCGGCGGCTTCGCGCACTTCGCCGCGCATCCGTGGATCTGGGAGCGGGAGCTGGGCTTCCGCCTGGTCGACCTCCCGACCTCGCGCGTGCTGGGCATGAACCTGTTGCTGCGCCTCGCCACGCGCGTGCTGGGTCGGGATCTGCCGATCCCGACCCCGGTTGGCCTCGAACGCGGCGGTGACGTGCTGATCCGGCCGTTTTGCCCGCCGTACTACCCGAGCATGCGCGAGGCCGTGCTCGCGTTCGTCGAGGCGAAGTACGGCGAGCACGGCACCTTCCGCGCCGCTGACTCGACCGGCGCGTGGAAAGATCCGTCCGCCGTTCGCGCGGGCATCCCCGCGTACTCGGATCAGGCGATCGAGGCGACGATCGCCTACTGCGGGTACGTGTACGAGCGGTACGGGCGGTTCCCGGCAGTAAGCGGGCCGTTCCGCACCGCACTCGCCTACCAGGCGGGCCGCCTCGACCTCGACTTCTATGAGCGTTTCTACACTCCCGAGGCGCTGAGCGACACGCAGCGCCCGCCGGGCTGATAGCCGAGCGCGCGGAACGCCACGAACCGTGAGTGCTCGAGCAGGTGCGTCCGAAGGCGCGAGCGGGTTCTTCCGTCAGCCGATCAGGCGCCCGAGCCTCTGGAGCAGCGTGTCGGCAGGGATGAGCAGGCCGCGGCCGGCAAAGCCCACCGTGTGGTCGAGCGTGTCGAGCGTGGCCGCATAGAGATCCTTGTCGCTCCTCACAACCCAGAGCATGCGAGCGTTCGTCCACGCGGCATCGCGCGCGCGGGCAACGTCCCACATCGCGACGACGTCGTCGATGCGATCGAACCGGTGCACCAGCCGGTCGAGACGGCGTAACCAGCCGCCGAGATACTGCGGCTTGACCTCGGCCTCGACCGTAGCGAGCAATCGATTGACCAGGAGGTAGTCGGCATGTTGGGGGGAATCGTCGTCGGGTGTGACCCCAGCCTGCTGCCAGGTGGCGACCAGCGCGACGGGGAGGTCGCGGTTGATGTGGGCGTTCATGCCCGCGAGCGCGAACTGCAAGGGCGCGATGCCCTTGCGCGATCGGGCCTCGAACAACGGAGCCCAGGCCGCCGGCACGCTCCCGGCATCGCGTTGGCTTGACTCGAACGCGGCGAAGAAGAGATTCGCGAAATCGACATCGAGGCTGGACACGAAAGGCGGATCCGCGAACGTCACGCTCGCAAGCCGGTCCTGCACGCCCTCGGTGACGGCGAGATAGAGGCGCGTGAAGCAGGCAACCCCGTCGGCTGCAGCAAGCGCCGACACGATCCCCTCCATCTCGGCAGCTACCTCGGCGACACTCGACGGCGGCGGCACCCGACCGACGATACGCCCGCATCAGGACACCGAGCCTCAAGGCGACGCCGAACTGATCAGCGATGGCGACGCGCTCGATGCACTCGGTCTCAGTCCTGCCCGCTGGGGAGAATACGAAGGCTGGGATCTATCTGCGCGGAAGCCCGTCTACCCGAGCTCTTCCAGTGCGCGGTTCCAGACCTCGTCTGAGGCTCGTATGTAGTGGACGTTGGCAAACCGTTCGAAGCTTGGTACGCCTTTGCCCGGTACGTTGTCGCAGACGATTCCGGTCGGTTGGCCGTGTTGTGTTTTCGCCCAGCTCAACGCATCGAGGACCGCCTCAATGTCGTTCGCGTCGATGCGGCGGACGGCGAAGCCGAACGCGGCGAGCTTGTCGGTCACCGGCTCGACAGCCATGATTTCGTCGGTGGGCCCGTCTGCTTGCATCTTGTTGTTGTCGACGAGTAGTACGAGATTGTCGAGGCGGTGGTGAGCTGCCGACATGCAGGCCTCCCAGACCTGGCCCTCCTGAAGCTCTCCGTCCGAGGCGAGACAGAAGACCCGTGCGTCGAGCTCGCGAAGTCGCTCACCGAGGGCGATGCCCACTGCTTGTGAGAGACCCTGTCCCAGGGAGCCTCCGGTGATCTCAAAGCCGGGTGTTCCCTCCAGCGGACTTTCCTCGATTCGAGAGCCGTCCATCCCGTAGGTCCGGAGCTCGTCGAGGTCGTAGACGCCTTGGCCGTGGAGTGCAGCGAAGACTGCGATTGCGCTGTGGCCGGTCGAAAGAACGAAGTGATCTGAGTCGGTCATCTCGTCGAAGAAGAGGCATGCGAGGAGATCTGCGAGGCCGAGACCTTGGCCGGCGTAGCCCTGGCCTCGGCCGCGGCACATGGTTATCACGGTGCGTCGCATCTCATGCGCGTGCTCCGACAGCTTCGCGACCTTCGCAAGGCTCATTGCACGAGCTCAGCGATGGTTGGGGCGTCGAGGCCCAGCTCGGTTCTGATGTGGTCGAGTGAGCCGGCTGGTGCCCAGCGATCCGGGACGCCGAGTTTCCGAACACGGGTAGCGACTCCTGCTTCCGCGAGCACCTCGGAGACCGCGGTACCGAGTCCACCGAGGGTCGAGTGGTTCTCGATGGTCGTGACGGTCTCGAACTGCGAGCAGTAGGCGCAGATGACTTCTGCGCTGATTGGTTTCAGTACTGGCACGTGCAGTAGAGATGCTCTCTCGCCGAGATATTCCGAGGCTTCGAGGGCCCATTGACAACCCAGCCCGGACGAGATGAGACCGATCTCGCCCCCGGACAGCACTTCGCGAGCAGTGAGATCGAACCCATCAGCATCGAAGAGGCGAGCCACGGTACCTCTGAGTCCGCGGAGGTATACCGAGGTGGGCAGGCTCACGGCGTGCTCGAGAGCGGCGGCGAGCTCCGTGGCATCGGCGGGATCGATGACGGTCATCCCGGGTAGGGCGCGCATGAGCGCGATGTCATCGATTGCCTGATGCGTGGCCCGGAACGGGGTCGTGATGCCCGGCAGGAAGGCGACGATGATGCCGCGTGACGGACCGGTGGCCAGAGCCATCGCGACCTGATCGTAGGCCCGTCGGGTCGCGAACACGCCGTAGGTGACCGCGATCGGGAGGAAGCCCGTCTTGGCAAGACCTCCGGCGGCACCCATCATGTTCGCCTCCGCCATCCCCATCTGGAAGAAGCGTTTCGGGAACTCCTCGGCAAAAGGCAGGACGTCGGTGTATCTCGAGAGATCCGCCGAGAGGACGACGATGTCTGTACGGCGTCGGCCAAGCTCGGTGAGCGCGGTGGCGAAGGGAGCCTCGACTTCGAGTGGGGAAGGGACAGCGGTGATGTGTCTCGGCTCGATCCGGCCCGTCTCGGTTGGCTTCGTTTTCGTCATGACAGTCTCCTCTGAGCCACGTCCCGTGGACGTCGGTCGTCTTCCTTTGTTTCCGAACTTCGCTCAGTGCTTCCTCGCTGAAGGCAGCAGAGTAGGCGACGCGGCTCTCATAGCAGGGATCCCCCGTTTACCTGGACGACGGTTCCTGTCATGAAACTCGAGAGAGGCGAGAGCAGGAAGACACAGGCACCGGCGATCTCGTACGGGCGCCCAAGCCGATTGAAAAGCGTACGGGCGCCAACGGTGGCTTTCTGCTCCGGGGTCGCTGCTCCCAGGGCAATGGTGTCGGTCGGACCAGGAGAGACAGCGTTGACGCGAACGCCGTGCGCGGAGACCTCGCGTGCGAGCGATTTGGTCATTGCGATCACGCCGCCCTTGGCGGCGGCGTAGTGCGCCGCCGGCGAGACCGACCCGTACTCACCCGCGGTGGAGGCAAAGTTGACGACCGATCCCTTGCCACGCTCGACCATTCCCGGCAAGACCGTCCGGCAGGCGACGAAGGCGGTGGTCAGATTCCCGGCGATCGTGGCTTCCCAGGCGTCTTCGTCAATCTCGGGGAAGGGCAGCGGCGCCCACAGACCCGCACAGTTGACGATGCCATCAACAGGACCGAGTTCCCGATCAACCCGCTCGTGAAAGGCTGCAAACGACGCTCCGTTGGCGACGTCTGCCGCAACGCCGAGACATCCAAGCTCGTCGGCGAGCGTCTCGACCTGCTCTGGTTTCAGGTCGGTGACCGCGACGCGCGCACCTGAGGCACTCAGCATGCGAGCGATCGTTACGCCGATGCCGCCGGTCGCACCGGTCAGGATCACGACAAGGTCTTGGAGGAGGTCTTGGGCAGCGGCGAACGCTTCTTCCTCCGTCCCGCGCGCCGCGTCGATCATGCCTCAGCCTGACGTCCAAGGCGGCGTTCCCAGCCTTCCTCGAACACGTTCAGATAGGCGTTCGGGTCATACGGATGGGCGTTCGCAACCTCATCGACCAGGCTGAGTCCGAGACCCGGTCCGTCAGGCAGAGAGAGCCGACCGGTCGCGGCGTCGAGCTCCGGGCCCCAGGTGACGAGCTCGCTTGTCCAAGGCTCGTTGAAAGGGTCGAAATGCTCCTGGATCAGGAAGTTCGGCACGCAGGCGGCAAGCTGAAGGCAAACCGCGGTCGCAACCGGCCCACCGCTCTGATGGGGCGCAATCCACGCGCCGGCGGTCTGTGCCAAATGGGCGACGGCCAGTGAGGGGCCGAGGCCGCCGAGTGACATCGGCTCGGGCTGCCAGATCGAAACGTCTCCCTCTTTCGCAAGCGTAAAGAACTGCCCCGGCAGGTGGAATGTCTCTCCGGTGGCGACTCGGAGCGCCGTTCGACGGGCGACCGCCGAGGTTGGCGCTTCTCGTTCGCGAGTAGTTGGTTCTTCCCACCAGTAGATGCCCAACCGTTCGAAGGCGCGGGCCGCGCGTACAGCTTCGGCCTCCGTGAACCTGGCGTGGACGTCGATCAATATCGCGACGCGAGGCCATTCTGCTCGGAGTGTCTCGACGATTTCGATGGCCACGGCGAGCTCCTCGTCCGAGATGAAGCCTTGGGCGGAACCGAATGGGTCGAGCTTGAGTGCCTGGAACCCTCGCGCAATTGCCGCCTGCGGCTGCTTGAGCAAAGGCGTCGGGGGTTCGTTCTGTTCGGTACCAGCCGTTGGCGTAGCACGGGATCGAGTCACGAACCCGGCCGCCGAGCAGAGCGTGGACAGGCACGTCGAGGGACTTGCCGAGCACATCCCAGCAGGCGGTCTCGATGGCGGCTACGGCGTTCTGTGGATATGCCCGCCGTCGTTGGAGACGCTTTCGAGTAGCCGTCCCGCGACGGCTGTCGGACGACGTGGATCCTCGCCGAGAACAAGATGTTCAAGCTCGCGTACCGCCGTTTCGATCGTTCGTACAAAGCCGTTCAGCGTTCCTTCGCCGATCCCGGTGATGCCTTCATCGGTGTGCAGCCGAACGAATAGCCAGTTCTTCCAGCCTGCGCCGACGGCGAAGGTTTCGATGCGCGTGACCCTCATCGCGAACGCGCCGGCACGTGGATGTAGCGATCTGATCGGCCGGGGCGAATCAGAGTGCAGCCGCAGACGATCTCGGAGCGAGGCACAGTCAACCCTCGATTTCCGACGGGAAGGGGATGAGTGGCTCTGGCCCGTCGTCCATCACGAGAACGGCGCGTTCGGCGCGCTCGCGGACGCCAAGTTCGTGGCGGCCGGGAAGAAGCGCAAATAGTCGCTCGTCGGGTCTCCGAGGACAAGCGTGTTCGTGCAGTCGGCCCAGTAGCCGTCGTAGCGAACGCTGAGGGCACGCCGCATGTTCTGAACGAGACGATCCGTGTCGGTCGACGGCAGCGCCGATCCCCCATGCATCGGTCGAGTTGACGTCAGGCGCCCAGCACCTTACCGTAGCGTGGCCAAGTGATCAAACCACTCGCAGAGCCACAATTCGCCACGATCCGTCGGAGTGCGATCGCAAGCGAGGCGATCGAGATCATCAAACAGATGATCGTGCGGGGCGACCTTTCCGCCGGCCAGCGCCTGCCGTCAGAGCGCGACCTCGCGGTGCAGCTCGGGGTGAGCCGGCCTTCGTTGCGCGAAGCGATCAGGGCGCTCATCGCGCTGAACATCCTCGAGAGCCGTCACGGCGAGGGAACATTCGTGAGCTCACTGGAACCCGAACTGCTCTCCGAACCGATTGATTTCGTTCTCCATGTGAACAGCGAGGCGCTCTTTTCCCTCTTCGAAGCGCGGCGCGTCCTCGAGGCTGGAATCGCTGCGCTCGCAGCAGAGCGCGCCACCGACCTGGAGATCGCACAGCTCGATGACTTTGCGGCGCTCGGACGGACACGCCTAAAAGACGCTGACTCGTTCATCGAGCACGACGTCGAGTTCCACAGACGGCTGCGAACCGCGGCGCGCAGCCCGGTGCTCGCCAGCCTTCTCTCGAGCGTGAGCGCGCTGTCTATCGAGAGTCGAAAGATCACCGCACGGCACGAATCCGTGCGTTCCCGCGCGCTAGGTGATCACATCGCGATGGTGAGGGCGCTGAAGTCGCGCGATCCCCAGGCCGCCAGCGAGCTAATGGTCGCGCACCTCGAACACGTGTCGGATGGGTTGAAACGCGGCGTTGCCGAGGCCGCTCGAGAATCGCCGACTGGTAGGCAACTACAAGGACCGGAGCGGGTCGACTGAGGCCAAGTGGCTTGACCTTTTAGTGTCCACGGTCTTATGCTCGGCCCGATATGAGTCATGAGTCACAATCGCTCTCGCTGAGAGGAAGAGTCGTGGCTCACGTCAACATCACAACCACGGCGCCGGCCCCGGCTGCCGATCGCATCGGCACCAGGACACCGGCAACCAGGAGGAGACGATGACGATCAGGACCAAAAGGCTGGGCGGAACCGCTGTATTCGCAGCCGTCGGACTGCTGCTCGCGGCGGGCGTTGCGAGTTCATCCACGAGTGCCAGGCAGGCCGCCTCGCCGCCCTACAAGATCTTCCTGAGCAACACGCTGCTGAACAACGGGTGGCGTCTGGAAATGCAAAGCATCGCCAAGACTTTCGCGGCGAAGACCGCGCCCTACAACAAGAAGGTTCAGTTCCAGGTCATCAACGGCGCCAATACCGTGGCGGGCCAGATCGCTTCGATCCAGGCGATTCTTCCCCAGCATCCCGCCGCAATCGTTATCGACGCAAACTCACCCACTGCCCTGAATCCAGTTCTCGACCAGGCCATCGCGCAGGGTGCTTACGTTGTCGCATTTGACACTACGATCAACAACCCGAAGGTCTACACGATCACAACAGTAGGCGGTCTAACCAAGCCCGCATACTCGACCGCTCTGTGGTTGATTCACAGCATGGGGAACAAGGGCAACCTCGTCATCAACAATGGCGTTCTCGGTACGGGGGGCGAGGAGCAGCAGAACGCAGGTGTGATGGAAGCCGTGAAGAAGTTCCCGAACGTTCACGTCGTCGCTCAGTTTTCGGGCCAGTGGGCGACAGCCCAGTCGGCAAGTTCCTTCGAGCAGGTGATGGCGACGCATCCTGACATCAACGGCGTCTGGGACTCGGGCGGCGAGAGCGGCGTCATTCAGGACCTGCTCAAAGCAAATAAGCCACTCATCCCGATCGCTGGGTACACGTTTAACCAGTACTTCCAGCAGTGTGCGCAATACAAGTCGAAGGGCCTCCAGTGTGCCGCGGGGTCCTATCCGGCGACGCTCGGTGCACAGGCCATCATGGAGGCTGTCGGCCTGATCGAGGGAAAGCATTACGCGCACATCACGCAGGTGCCATACCAGGTCTATACCAGCAACGGCGTCAAGACCGACGTGCCGACGCTGCCGATGCCGACGGGAGATAAGAGCCTTCCGTTGGAGTTCACTTGGCCATTCAATCCCCCGGGCGCGAGCCTCACTACCGCGGAAGTCATCGCGGGTGAGAAATAGACGATTCGTCGCGCCAGAAGAGTCGGGCCATCTGGGATCACCTCCCAGATGGCCCCGCTCACTAGCTACCTCCTGTCGTTCCCGGCGCTACGTCTGTCGCAGCCGGCAACCGCAGCCGGACACTGGAGCGGCACTCGATGATTGATGTCGCTCCGAAGCGGGCGGTTGAGGCGACCGGGATCACAAAAGTCTTCGGCGGAACGCGGGCGCTCGCCGGCGCCGACCTCACCGCAGACTACGGCGAGGTCGTTGCCGTACTCGGAGAGAACGGCGCCGGCAAGAGCACGCTGATGAAGGTGCTCGCGGGAACATTGAAACCCGACGCTGGAAGCGTGCTCATCGAGAATCGGCCGCTCCGGCTCGGTGATCCGCTCGCCGCCGAGGCGGCGGGCATCGGCGCCGTCTTTCAGGAGCTCACCACCATCCCCGACCTCACCGTTGCGCAGAACCTGTTTCTGCGTCGGGCTCCTCGACGCTATGGGCTCATCAGTGCCAGACGGTCGATTGTCGAGACCGAGCGTCTGTTCGACGAACTCGGCATCGACAACATCTCTCCGAGTGCACGGGGACGGGAGTTGACCCTGGCGCAACGGCAGGTAGTCGAGATCGCCCGGGCGAGTGCGCGCCGCCCACGAGTCATGATTCTCGATGAACCGACATCAGCCCTTGGCGAAGACCAGGTTCAATGGCTGCTCAACCTCGTTCGGGCCTGGCGTGCCGACGGACGCTGCGTGCTCCTCATCACCCATCGCTACGCAGAGATCAAGGAGGTTGCCGACATCCTCAGCGTGTATCGCACCGGAAGCCTGGTCGCGACATACGCGATAGGCGATGTCGACGATGACGAAGTCATTCGTGCGATGTGTGGAAGGTCGGTCGAGAGGCTGGTCCCTTCGCCACCCCCGCTGAGCGGTGACTCAGCAACGGTGCTCCAGGTCGATGAGTTCCGCCCAGCTTCGTCGTCGAGGGCGACGAACCTTTCGGTTCGAGCAGGCGAGATTGTCGGGGTTGGCGGACTTGTCGGCCAGGGACAACTCGAGTTCTTCCACGCACTCTTCGGAGACTTCAACTACTCGGGCACGATCCGGATCCGCGGCGAAGTCGTTCGGATCCGCAAACCAACCGACGCGATCGAAGCTGGAATGGGAATCTCACTCATGCCGGCCGACCGCAAGACCGAAGGGCTCCTGCTCCGACGCAGCGTCAAGGAAAACATCGGTCTGGCGGCAATGCGGGCGTTTTCGCGCTGGGGTGTCTTGTCGGCAACCAAGGAGCGTATTGCGGTTGAAGACGAGATCGATCGTCTTCAGATCGTCACGGCCGGGCTTAAACAGCCGGTCGGCCGTCTCAGCGGCGGCAACCAACAAAAAGCGGTCATTGCCAAATGGCTTCTTACGGAGAGCAACATCTTTCTTCTCTACGACGTCACCCGCGGGGTCGATATTGGAGCAAAGGCGGAGATCTTCAAGATTGTGCTCGATCTCGCGGAGCGTGGGGCGGCAATCCTGTACTACAGCACCGAGCTCGACGAGTTACTTCGGCTCTGCCATCGGGTTGCCGTTTTCCACGATGGATATGTCACTCAGATCCTCGAAAAGACGGATCTGACGGACACCGCGCTCGTGAGCGCCGCTTTTGGACGGAGCGCGGCTTGAGCGTCGTTGATCTTTCGCCTCCAGCCGCGAGAAGCACACGCGAGCTGGTGCAAGCCAACGTCGATCCCCGCGCGGTTGTCGCGACGCTCGTGCCGGTGCTCGTTCTCGCCATCGAGCTTGGCTACTACTTCTACCGGTCACCCGCTTCCTTCGCCCGTATCTACCTTCTCGGAGACCTGAGCACGGCGATGCCGCTGATACTCGTCGCAACCGGTCAAGCGATCGTGATTATCGGGGGCGGGATCGACATCTCCGTCGGAGGCACGATCTCGCTCGTATCGGCGCTCGCCGCAAGAACGTTCACAGCGTCGACGCCTGGAGTGACTGCATGGTCGGTCGCGCTGGTCGGGCTCGGTTTCGCGATCGGCGCGACAAACGGGTTCCTCATTGGGCGGCTCCAACTCTCCCCGGTCATCGTGACGATCGCGATGTGGTCGATTACCGGAGGCCTAGCCATCGTTGTCCTCTCTGCGCCAGGCGGAAATATCTCCCTGTCCGATGTCAATTTCTGGACCGGAACCTTGGTTCACATCCCGAGTCCGCTTCTGATTATCGGTTGCCTCTGTATTGGCTGGTTCATCCTGCGACGAAGGCCATTCGGGCAGAAGCTCTACGCGATCGGGAGCGACCGGGAAGCCGCGATCGCAAGCGGTGTGCGTGTCGGCCATGTTGAATGGGCGGCCTACAGTCTTTGCGGCGGACTCGCCGCGATCGCCGGGCTATACGTCGTCGCGAGCCAGGCAAGCGGAGACCCGAACGCCGGCACGCCACTCATCCTCGACTCGATCGCCGCGGTAGTCGTCGGCGGCATCCCCATAACTGGGGGCCGGGGCAGCATCATCAACGTGATCGTCGGCGCGCTCATCTACGCCGCCGTCGGCTACATCATCACGGTTTCCTACGTCTCCCCGTTTCTTGCCCCGTTCTTCACCGGTGTGATCTTGATCGCGGTCGTGGCGATCAGTAGCCTCGTCTCGATCGCCGCATCCCGACGTTTGAGATCGACATGACCGTTGGAACCCACGTCGTGAAGAAAGCCGCTGCCGTCGAGTGGCTCGGCGGGACAGACCTGCTGGCGGTTGCGGCATGGGTGCTCGCGCTGATCCTGTACGTCGCGACCTGCGTCGTCTCACAGGGGTTCTTCACCCTCGGCCATACACAAGAACTCGTATCGCAGGCGTCCGTGCTCGGCATGCTCGCATTGGCCGAGACGTTCGTCCTTCTTGTCGGGGGCATCGATCTCTCGATTCCCTGGACGATGACGACCGCCGCGATCGTAACCAACTCATTGGCGCCGTCCATTGGCCTCGGCCCGGCGATGCTTGGCGGACTCGCCGCCTGCGTTGCGGCGGGCACGCTCAATGGACTCGGCGTCAGCTTTCTCGGGATGTCCCCGATCGTCATGACCTTGGCAATGGACGGGATCTTGCAAGGAGCGGTGAGCTCGGCCGTCGGCGGGTCGGGGTTCATCACCACCCCGAGTTCTCTTTCCGATTTCGCCAGCTCCAATACGATCGGCGTCCCGAACGTCGTCTGGGTTTGGCTCGGGGCGGGCGCTGTCGCTGTTGGAGTTCTCCGCCGCACCGTGTACGGGCGGTCCCTCTACGCCACCGGGAGCAGTCAGCGTGTCGCGTGGCTCTCGGGCGTTCCCTGCCGAGCCGTGGTCACCATCGCGTACGCCACCAGCGCGTGCGTCGCCGGAATCACCGGCATCCTGCTTGCCGGGACCCTCTCACAGACCTACCTCGGCATGGGCGACAGCTACCTCTTCCCCGCGATTGCGGCAGCGGTACTGGGCGGCATCGCAATAACGGGTGGGTCCGGGGGTTACATCGGCGCCGTCGGGGGCGCGCTCGCGATCACGGCGCTCGACTTCTTTCTCTCAGCGGTAGGGATATCAGGGCAGGAGCAGGAGGTTGCCTTCGGGTGTGTCCTCCTTGCTGCAGTAGCAATCCCGAGACTGATCGAGATCGGCCGTGAGCAATGGCCGCCGAGCGGCGGTACGCCGACGCAACTCACGGAGGGAGCAAGCATGTTTGGGCTCCGGCGAACTCGACGATCGGTCTAGCCACACTTGGCAGCACACGCGCGGAGGTGATCGTGGGTAAGGCGGCTGACAGTTATCTGGAACGGCTTGCGATGAGCGAGGTCACGACCTTCAACTGGACGATCGATCAAGACCTCGCTTCATACGCAGGTCACGGCTTCCCCGGAATTGAAATCTGGCTGAACAAGGCAGCCCGAAACGGCGCACCATACGACACGTTGCCGGTGGGCGAACTCGATGCCGGGACGATCGACGAACTGGCCCATGACCTTGAGGATGCCGGCCTACAGGCGGTCAGTGTCGTCTGTGCCGGTGGGCTGACCGAATCCGATAGTCCAGCCTGGCAAGAGCGTATTGCTCATCTCCGCTTCACCGTCCAATTCGCGGCGAAGATCGGAGCCTCATGCGTGCTCGTCGTGCCCGGCGATCTCCAGGGGACCAGCCGTTCGGCGTCGGTCGAACGCACAGCATCCGCGATCCGTGAAGGCCTCGCCGACGCTCACGAATACTCGATCGATCTCGCGATCGAACCACTCAGGCCGGTTCACACGACTTCATCAACACGCTACCCCAAGCACTGGAAATCGTCACCGCTGTCGACGATCCTCGCTGCGGGGTCTGCATGGACACCTTTCAAGTGTGGCGCGGCGATCGAGATCGCGACCAGGTCCTCGACGAGATCCGCGAGGCCGGCCCTCACACTCAAATCGTGCAGGTGGCTGATTCACGAGTCGAGCCTCGCTCCAAAGAAGACCGACTCGTGCCCGGCGAAGGGGTCCTACCTCTAGCCGAGATGCTCGGCGGTCTCTTCTCAGCCGGCTATGACGGCTGGCTCGCTGTCGAGATCATGTCAAGTGAACTCTGGGCGATCGACTACGACCTGCTCTTGGCACGCTGCCGAACCGGGATGGAAGCCGTAGTCACAGGAGCCACGGAGGCAACGTAGGCAGATTACGACCAACGGCTCGCTTCTGGCGGCGATCGCCCCGCCAGCGTCCAGGACCGGCACGGCTGTCTCGCGAACGCGGGCTTGACGCGACGGGCGTACACGCCTACGACTACCGCGTCGCTTACATGGGCTCGAACGGCCGATCGCTGATCGACCCAGCAAGCCGCTAGGTTGCGCAACGTAGCGGCGCACCTCTGACACTGCGGCTGGGCTGTCTCAATCTGACGGCCCGCCGAGGCGTGGCGCCGCAAAGGTGGCTAGCCGACAGAATCGCGGAACTGGACCGCTTCTCCCGCGATCGCAGACGATTCCTCGATCGGGAGGATCGGGCTCACCTTGAAGCGAAGCCACGGCGTCCACGGTGCCGTCGTCCGAGCCAGAGTTGCTGCGCTGTCGGCTTCGATGATCGCGAACCCGCCGCCGCCTCCCGCGAATCCGTAAAAGCCCTTGAACTCTGCTCCCGCCGGGGGTTGCCATTGCGAAAACACTGCCAACGACCGCCGATTCCCCTCCTCGGATGTGTCGATGAACTCCCAGCTCACGTGAAACAGCACGATGGTCTCCTTCGCTCGGCGTCGACGGCGTGGATGTGGCAAGCGACACTAACCCGATCGGTTCAGGTGATGCAAGCAGTCCCGACTCGGGCTGGACGCTCGGGCTCCGGTCCGGCACTCGCCGGCGCAGGCCATCCCTCTACCGCCCGACCGCACTCGATCGGGTAGCGACTCCGAGGGACAGGTTTGGAGGGTGGTCTGGCCGCGAGTAGAGTCAGACGCCAATCGACCAGAGGGGATCGCCATGAGCATTCTTGTCCGCTTCACGGGAGCGCCGGGCATGACAGCCGAGAAGTACGACTCGACCATGCCTGCCATCGAGGCATCGGGCGACTTCCCGCCTGACGGGCTCGAGTTCCACGTTGCTTTCAGTTCCGGTGGAAGCTTTCGGGTGAGCGAGGTCTGGGACTCCAAAGAGCAATTCGAGGCATTCGGTCAACGTCTGATGCCGATCCTGACCGAGGGCGGCATCGAGCTCGCCGGGCCACCCGAGATCATCGAGATTCACAACGTCATCAAGCGGTAGTCGCGGTCAGTCGCTTGGGAACATCGGTTGCGGCTCACGCGCGCCTCAGCCGTGGGCGCTCATCGAGTCCGAAAGTCCTCGAAGCGAGGTGCATAAGGACCGTGTCGTCGAACCTCGAAACGCCATCTCAGCCACCGGTAGGGATGTCGAACCCAGCGGAGATCGATCGGCTCGGTGGTGCGGAACCAACCAAGCGGAAGCCCGAGGGCGCGTGGCTCGGTCTCGTCCATTCTCAGCCGCTTGCCGCCGTATTCGACGGGGAGGGCCGGCACGGAGCGATCCGGTTGATCCGCTTCTTCGTTCACGTGTCTACCGCAGAGGATATGGCCGTCCGCCCGTCACGGCGGCCGACCGGTGAGAACGCGCCCCGGTCCTCCATGGACGCTGGTGCGGCGCTAGCGGGCCTTGACCCGCGCAGCGAGCAGGTTGAAGACCGCCGCCGCGCCTGCTTCCGGCTTCGAGGCGACATGGCCCTCACCGTCGATCCGGACCGCCATCGGCGTCCCGCCCGCCGAGTAGGCGGCCGAGGCCTTCCAGTCGGGGTCGTACACGACGGTCGAGCGGAATCCCTCGGCCCGCACCGCAGCGACCTCGCCGGCCGAGATCACGACGAGCTCAGGAGCACCTGCCTCCCTGGTGGACTCCCAGGCGATCAGGTCGGCATGCATGCTGCGGCAGAACCCGCACCCCGGGTTCCAGAACAGGAGGACGGTCTCGCCCCGCAAGGCGTCCGGGAGCGTCACGGGGTCGCCGTCGAGCGAGGCGAGGTCGACCGTCGGCGCCGGCTCGCCGACCGGGATGCCGGTCTCGGGCTCCGGGCCCACGGCAAGCGCGTCCGTCAGTAGGCGCTCCACCCAGTCCGAGCCGGACGCCATCCAGCTCACGATCTCCCCGCCCGGCCCGATCAGCACCGCACTCGGTGTCCCGTTCGCCTCGTAGGCGCGGTAGAGCTCGTGGTCGTCGTCGAGGAGAACGTGCTCGAGTGACAGTTCCTCGGCCTCGGAGCGGATCTCTGCGAGCTCGCCGCTCGACGCGATGGCGATCGTGAGCACGTCGGAGTGGATCCGCTGCCAGCGCCCGACCCGGGGAATCAGCGCCCGGCACGGCCCGCAGGTCGGGCTCGTGAACACGAGCAGTAGCGGGAGCCCTGGCTCGAGCAGCAAGGCCAGCCCGGTCGTGGTTCCGTCGACCGTCTGAACGGCGAAGTCGGGGGCCGGCGTGCCGGGCGCAAGCCCGATCTCCGGCATCTCTTCCTCGATCTCCGTCGAGAGCCCCGCCTCCGCGAGGACCTGCTCGATGCGGTCGAGCTCGAGCAGGATTCGGCCGTGCTGCCGGAGCAGGTGGACGAAGGCCAGGCCGCCGAGGGCTGCGAGCACGGCGAGCGAGAGCGCGGCCAGAAGGAGCGCGGCTCCGGCGGTGTCCAGGCGCCCGATCCAGGCTGTAGCGCTCGTCCCGGCATCGCTCCAGCCGGCAACGGCGGCAAACGCCGCGACCGCGGCAAGCGCACCGTTCCGCGCGAGCGTGCGCGGGCCGGCCGGCTCCGAGTGGAGCGCGCCGAAGCAGTGGCAGTCCGGTGTCCGCCCGCGGGCGAGGTTGACCGCGATCGCGACGACGAAGAGCGTGAGGAGCCCGAGTGCAGCGGCTGCGCCCCATGCCCCGGTCGCCGTCGGGAGAAGGAGCACCGCGATCGCCAACTCGGCGACGGGGAGCAGCGTTCCGGCCGGCACGGCGAGGCGCTCCGGGACGCCGAACCCGGCAACGGCTCGGCGTGAGCCTTCGAGGTCGGCGAGCTTGGCGGCGCCGGCGACCGCGAACACGGCGGCGAGCACGAGCCGGGCGATGAGCAGGGCGGCGTCCATCTACTTCGGCACGCATCTTCCCTGGTTGCAGGTCTCGACGAACTTGCAGACGTTGCCGCACTTGCCGCAGTTGTTCGTGTCGACGAGGAGCGAGGTGCAGTAGTCGCCGCAGCAGGTCGAGGTCGCAGCGCAGCAGTTGTCTCCGCATGTCTGGGCTTCGGGGCAGCAGAACGGGTTCTGGACGCCGCTGGCCGCCGGGAGGATGAACTTGCCCGATGTCCCCGCAAGCGAGAGCGTGCCTGCGGGACAGCAGAATTGCGGATGGCCCGGAAGCCCCACCTGCCGCTCGGGCGGGCAGCACATGAACTGGGAGCTCTTCTCGATCCCACCCTGGTCACCCGATTCCGGCAGGCAGGCGCCGGGCAGAGGGCAGCACACAGACTTCGTCGTCCCGTAGTTGCCCTTCGTCGCGCCGACCGCACAACAGTATTCGAGCCCCTTCTTGCAGCATTCCTTCTTGTCGAGACACGGATCCTCTGTCAGCGCGTCGCAGCAGACGCCGCCGGGGTACCCCGCGCAGCAACTGCCGTTCTTGCACTTCTCGCCGTGCTTGCAGCAGAACTTGCCGCACTTCACCTTCCCGGGCGGGCACGTGGTCACGCACGCGCCGTTGTCGCAAATCTGCCCCTTCACGCAACAGCCGGGATGGGTCGGGTCGTCGTAGTTGCAGCAGAACTCGCCGCGCTTCGGGTCGCAGCAATTCCGGCCGCCGCCGCAGCAGACCTCACCCTCGACGCAGGTGTTGTTCGGGTCGGTCGGGCAACAGAAGCTGCCGGGCGAGCGACAGAAGTACGGATCGTTCTGGCACTGGATGAGGGGCTTGACACACGCAGTGCCCTTGCCGGTCCGGACGACCGACCTTCGCACCGCCGGCCTGGCCGAGCCCGGGGCGATGACGGCGGCGATCGCACCGCCGATGACCGCAAGCGCCCGCCGACGCGACATGGGTTGGGCCAGCGCCCGGGCCAGATCGTCGATGAAGCCTGCTCGAACGATTCGCAATTTGTACGACGAAAGGCTTTCCGGGTCAAGGAGAATCGTTCGTCACGTTCCGTTGGCGCTCGGTTCGCAGAAGTTGGCTATTTGTAGGCGTTTCCGAGAGCCCCGGCCGTCGTCCGTCGCACGCTCGAGCGCCCGACCTCAGCCGGGCACGCCCGCCGGTCGAGACCCACTGTGTTCAGAGGCCGTGAACGCAACTCGCAAGGGGTTCACGGCCTCTGGAACGCAGAAAGAGCGACAGCTCAACAGCCCATGTGGCGGATCGGGTCGCAGATGCCGCCGTCCCGCATGATGATCGCGTTCGTCGGTTGCGCCTTGACCGAGTAGCCGGAGACCATCGTGTTGTTCAGCGTGTAGGACAGGGTCTGTGTCGACGGCTTGCTCGAGGTGCCGGCCGAAGCAGCCCCGGCCGAGGCAGTTCCTGCCGAGACGGCAAGCGCGGCGACGGCGGCGAAGATGGTGAGCGTGCGGGTCATGGTGTGCCTCCTTGATATCGATTGTCTGCACCCTCGAAGACACCGCCGGGCACACGTCCATTCCCGCCCGCGTCCGTCCCCGGCCAGAGCAGGGCGCCGCCGACCCGCTCCTCGACCTAATCCGGGTCGCGAGACAAGCCAGCCGGTCGCCGTTGCGGTGGTCGCGAACGAAGGCGATCTGCTGGCCATCGGGCGACCAGACCGGGCCGAAGTCGTCCGTCGTGCCTGTCGAGACCTGGTGCTGGTTGGGAGCCGTCGGCGTCCATGACCCAGATTTTCTCGTTGCTGCCGGTGTCTCCCTGCGTGCAGGCGACTTGGGTGCCGTCGGGGCTCGGGTCGGGCAGTTGATCGTGTTCGATCGGTCGTGTCGCTGAGGCTCGGTTTCAGCGCACCCAGAGCTGGTCGAGCAGCGTGCTCAGCTGTGGGTTGACCTCGTAGTTCCCGAGCCGGGGCGACTTGACCTCGATGATCGAGCCGTTGGCAAAGGACACCCACGGCCCGAGGTCGGTGATGTCACGGTCAGCCTTGGCCCACATCCGTGACGCCGTCTCCGGGTCGCTCGTCTTCTGCGCCAGAGCGCGGGAGACCTCGCGATCGACCGCGGGATCACAGAAACCGGCCAGGTTCAGGTTCTGAGCGGGCACGGGGCTGTACCCGGCGCACGTCAGCGTCGGAGGGATGAATCCGCCCGGCGCCGCATAGTCGGGGTAGTAGCCCGTGTAGATCACCTGGCCGGCGCCCTTGCCGGTGAACGGGCGAACACTGGCTCGGTACCCGAGGTCGTCGAGAACCGAGACGATGTACCTGCGCGCCGGCTCCCGGATATCGAACCAGCTCGGGATCCGAACGATCACCGCCTGCCCGCGGGTGCCCGACGACCGGATGAGCTGCCGCGCACGCGCAAGGTCGGAAGCCGTCCAGGCTCCCGCACTGCCCGGCGCGGCCGTGTAGGGACAGTAGCGCCGATAACCCAAGAAATCGGGCGGAAGCACCTGGCAGGTCACCACACCGACGCCCTCACCCAACGCGAGTTCGGTGAGACGCCTGCGGTCGAGGGCGAAGTTGAAGGCCCTGCGAGCCGACCACGTTGTCAAACGGCGGAACCCGAGTATTGAGGGCGAGCGCCCAGGTGATGTCCCAAGGACTGATCTCGAGCAACCCGGGATGCTGCGTCCTGACCGACTCGAATACGGCAGGGGAGGGCGCCTCGTCGTTGTCGAGCGCCAGGTCGGCCGCTCCGTTCAGAACCTGGGCCACGCGTGCATCCATGGAGCCTCCCACGCGCTCGTCGATCACGTCAGGGAATCCACTCGGCTGCACTGCGGCGGACCACTCGTGAAACCTCGGGTTGCGAACGAGCCTGACGCCGGTCTTCGGATTGAACGAGGCGACCATGTACGGCCCCGTCGCGGCGACGAAACCTCGTGGATGGGCCGGTGTCCCGACGGGAACGGCGTCCGCGGCGGTCAGTGCGAGCTTGTAGAGGAAATCGGGATCCGGAGACGTGAGACGGAAGGTCACGGTGTTCGCGCCGCGGTCGGCCTGGATGCCCCGGGAGAGGTCGCACGGCCTCCTCGGGGCGGCGAGGCAGGCTCGCGCACCGACGATGTGCTCGAAGTACCCTCGCGCGAGGCTTCCGAGCTCGATCGACCGCTCGATCCCGGCGCGAAAGTCCTGCGGACGAACGAGCGCGCCCGTCGAGTAGCGGATCCCTGGACGGAGCTGGAAGGTGTAGGAGCGCCCTCCGTCAGCCGAAGCGGGAATCGAGACCGCGAGATCGGCATCGAGGGTCAAACCGGCTGCACCGCCGGTCTTGCGGTAGCCGACGAGCCCGTCGTTGGTCAGCGTCGCGATCTGTGTCTCGGGAGCGTCGAAGGCGAGCGCCGGGTCGACCCCGTCGGCGAGGTACGTTGTGCGAACGAGGACCCGCAGCGTCCCTCCCTCGTGGCCTGCTCCCGAGGTCCGGACGGCAACGTAGAGCCCGTCCGGGTCGACCGCGATCCCGGCGGGACGGTTGCCCGTCGTCAGCTTCTGGACCGGGACGTTCCGGGCCGGGTCGATCCGCAACACCGTTCCGTCGAATGCGTTGCTGACCCACACCCCGTTCGGACCGACAGCGACGCCGCTTGGGCCGTCGCCCACCGGGATCGTGGAGTCCACCGTGTTCGTGGCGGGGTCGATTCGCGAGAGCGTCCCGTCGAGGCTGTTCGCAACCCACACCGCATCCGCGCCGACCGCTATCGCGTTCGCCCCGCTGCCGGTATGGATCGGCGTCAGGACGTTCCCGCTCCGCTCGTCGATCCTGCTCACTGTGCCGCTCGCCTGGCCGGTCACCCAGACAGAGCCGTCACCGACGGCGACGCCGTTCGCGCCCCCGTCAACCCGAACCGTCCCGGGCAGCGCCTTCCCGCTGGCGAGGCTGATCCGCGAGACAGTGCTGTCGCTCGAGTTCGCCACCCACACATAGCGGCCGCCGACCGCGATCCCGGTCGGCTGGTTCCCCACCGCTATCGCGGGGTCGACAACCGTGTTCGTCCCCGGGTCGATCTTGGTGACGGTGCCGTCAAGGGCGTTCGTCACCCAGACGAATCCGCCGCCGTAGGCGATCCCGGCCGGCCCGTTTCCGACCTGGAAGGTCTGGATCACGACCTGCTTCGCGGGATCTATTCGCGAGACGCTGTGGTCGTCGACGTTCGCCACCCAGACCGAGCCGGTGCCCGTCGTGAGAGCACTCGGCGATGCGCCGATCGGGACCTGACCTTCGAGATGGCCGGTGCGGGGGTCGAAGATCCCGACCGCGTCCGACGAGACGGCCGCAGCCGACGCGGTCGAGGGGCTGCCGTCACGATCGCCCAGGATGACGGCAGTCGCCGCGGCAACCAAGACCACTGCTCCTGCGACGGCCGCAATCGCGACGCGCCTGCCGGATCTGCGAGCAGCTGTCCGTGGCGCCTCGGCCGGGAGGCCTTCGGCGAGTACCTGGTAGACGTGCTCGGGCCGCTCGATGTCCTTCAGCTTTCGCTCGCCGAGATCGCGCAGGCTCACACCCGCAGGGAGGTCGTCGTGGATCAGCTCGGCGGTGGCGCTCGAGAGCAGGATCTGGCCGCCGCGGGCTGTGGCGGCGATCCGCGCCCCCCGGTGTAGGCCGATCCCGTGGTAGCCCTCCTCGCCCACCGACAGGCTCGCCCGTATGGAGGCCCATGCGGACCCGGCACTCGACGCCGCCCGGCCACTCATAGGCAGCAAGCGCTCGCTGAGCTTCGACGGCCGCCTCCACGGCGCCGCGCGCGCGGCCGAACGCGTAGAAGAACGCGTCGCCCTGCGTGTCCATCTCGCGGCCGCCGTGTGCAGCGAAGGCCACGCGCAGCAAGCGGCGGTGGTCTCCCAGGAGCTCGCCGTAGCCCTCGCCGAGCTGCTTGAGCAGGATCGTCGAGCCCTCGATGTCGGTGAAGAGCATCGTCACCGTCCCGGTCGGCATCGCATGCTCGGAGCTCACTACCGGATTAGACACCCGCAGCACCCGGATCGCCACCACGGCGACAATCCGTGGGCCTCGCTCGCGGCCACCGCCCGGACCATTCGACGGTATTCGAGCAGGCGGGCTACAGCGCAGTGAGTCCGGGCAAGAGCATCGGCGAGGCCGTTAAACCACGCAGGAAAGTGATCAACATAAAATGCCCACGATGGCGGTCAGATCCGAGAGCCGCGTAACGATCGAGAGCGGCGCCCCGGAAGTGTGGGCGTATCTCTGTGACGTCGGACGCTGGCCGGAGTGGGCGCCAACGGTTCGCGAATGTTGGATTGGCGGAGGCGCTCCGCTCGAGCCGGGCTCGCGGGTGGAACAGCGGGCGAAGGGGTTGTTCGGGACCACACGCCGTCGGACCCGGGCCCAGTACGTGACCGTTGTCGAGGCACCCCGCCGCCTGGCGTTCGCCGGGCCGATGGGCACTTCCCCGGCGCGCTGGGGAATGGAGCTCGAGCCGATGAACGAGAGGCAGACCGACGCCAAGATGTGGGTGGAGGTCGACCTCGAGAGCCTCATGCGGGCGATCCCCGGCCGCATTCTCGCAGGCAGGATTCGGCGCGTAATGGATCGCGAGATGGCGTCGATCAAGGCCGCAACCGAGTCCGCCACGCCGGGCGGTTCGGGCTCCTAGCCGGCGGTGGCGCCCGCAACACATCCGCTCGAGGCGCACGGGCAGTGAAGAGAAAAGTGGTCCGCATCCGAGAGAGGCGTAACGCGACCAGGGTCGAGTCGAGAGCTCGACACACGGATGCCAGGTGATTGGTTCTACCGCGGCGCGACCGAGATCGAGGAGCACACCATGAGCCAGATCGACAGTACGCGAGAGCACCTGATCCAGACATACCGCAAGAAGGCGAAGCACTACGACATCACCTCCCAGCTCTACCCCGTGCCCGGCTACCCCCAGCGGGCCCAGCGCCTCCGGGCCGTACGGGCGCTTGGGCTTCGCCCGGGTGACAGCGTCGTCGATATGGCTTGCGGCACCGGTCTGAACTTCTCCCTGATCGAGCAGCGGATCGGTCCCGAAGGCCGGATCGTCGGCGTTGATCTGACCGACGCGATGCTCGCGCAGGCCGAGCATCGGATCGAGACGAAGGGATGGACGAATATCAGCCTCGTGCAAGCCGACGCAGCCGAGTTCGACTTCCCAACCGAGGTCGATGCGATCCTGTCTACATACGCCTTGTCGCATGTCCCTGAATGCGGAGAGGTCATCGCCCACGGCGCCGCGGCCCTCTCCCGGGGTGGGCGCTGGGTCGTGCTCGATCTCAAGGTTCCCGACAACGCCCCCCGGTGGCCGGCGCAGGTCGGAATCGCAGTTGCGCGGCACTTCGGCTCCATAGACGAGTGGATTGCACGCCGTCCATGGGAGGCGATTCGTGTAGCCATGCAGGATAGGCTGGCCGATCTCTCCTGGACCGAGCTGTGCTTCGGGACGGCATTCCTCGCTGCCGGGTCCCGCGGCTCTGGGGCCGTCGACGAGCCACCGCAGGAGCGGTGATGAGTGACGAGTGGAAGTCGAGATCGCTCGCTTGGCCCTGACCCTGTCGCGCCGGCGCTGGTGCCCGCTCATCGCGTCAGCCTCGCCGCTCGGCCACGAATCCCGCAACGACGGCGAGACCCGAGCAAGCCCGAAACAACCGACGGCTACCGCAGCCCGAATCGGAGTGGCGTTGTTGCGTCAATCCGGCGGTGGAGATCGCGCGTATATGGGCAACAGACCCCTGTGAGAACGACGCGCAGAATCGAGGAGGTCGATCGCCGGACCGCGCATGCGTTCTGGTTGCGAGGGCCGGGTTGTGGAGAGATCCGCCCGATGGGGCTCCCCGACCCAGGCCCGGCCGACGTTGTCGTTCGCACCGTACGGTCGGGGATCAGCCGCGGCACCGAGACGCTCGTCTTTCGCGGCGGCGTGCCGCCGGACCAGCGCGCGCGGATGCGGGCGCCGTTCCAGGAGGGGGACTTCCCGGGGCCGGTGAAGTACGGCTACCTGAACGTCGGCGCCGTGGAGGAAGGGCCCACCGACCTGCTCGGGCGTACCGTGTTCTGCCTCTACCCGCACCAGACCGTCTACGTCGTGCCGGCCGGTGCCGTGTCGATCGTGCCGGAGGGCATCCCACCCGCCCGTGCCGTCCTCGCGGGTACGGTCGAGACGGCGGTCAACGCGCTGTGGGACGCCGCCCCGCTCGTCGGCGACCGGGTCGTGGTCGTCGGCGCCGGGATGCTCGGGTGCTGCGTGGCACGGCTCCTTCAACGTTTTCCGGGCGTGCGCGTCACTCTCGTGGACGTCAACCCCGGGCGGGCAGCGATCGCGGCAGCCCTGGGGGTCGAGTTCGCCCTCCCGGAGGAGGCCGACGGCGGCTGCGACCTCGCCGTGCACACGAGCGCGACGTCAGCGGGCCTTCAGCGCGCGCTCGACCTGCTCGCCGCCGAGGGCAGCGTCCTCGAGCTCAGCTGGTACGGCGACGGCGAGGTTCGGCTCTCGCTGGGAGGGGCGTTCCACGCGGGTCGCCTCGCCATCCGCTCGAGCCAGGTCGGCGTCATCTCGCCGGCCCGCGCCGCGCGCCGTACGGCCGCCGACCGCATGGCGCTGGCCCTCGAGCTGCTGCGCGACCCCGCCTTCGACGCGCTCCTCACCGGGGAGTCGCACTTCGACGAGCTGCCCGACGTGATGGCCCGGCTGGCCCAGGGGAGCCTGTCCGCCGTGTGCCACACGATCACCTACCGCGAAGGATAGAGCCGTGTTCAGCGTGACCGTCCGCGACCACATGCTGATCGCCCACAGCCTCAGGGGCGAGGCGTTCGGGCCTGCGCAGAGGCTCCACGGCGCGACCTACGTCGTCGACGCCACCTTCAGGCGCGCGGATCTTGACGCAGACGGCGTGGTCGTCGACATCGGCCGAGCGGCCGAGGAGCTGCATGGGGTGCTCTCGGAGCTCAGCTACCGAAATCTCGACGATGAGCCGGCCCTCGCCGGCATGAACACAACGTCGGAGGCACTCGCCCGGCTGATCGCGGATCGGCTCGCGGAGCGTGCGCATGCTGGTGACCTCGGGGATGCCGCGCGCAAGCTCGACGGGCTCGTCGTCACGCTGAACGAGTCCCACATCGCCTCAGCGAGCTACGAGCGTGCTTTGTGACGACCGCCGTGCACATCGTCGTTCCCGCAGGGATCGACGACCCGGCGCGGCCGAGCGGGGGCAACGTCTACGACCGCCGGGTGTGCTCCGGCCTGGCAGCGGCCGGCTGGACGGTGCACGTGCACGAAGTCCCGGGATCGTGGCCGTGGTCCGATGCGCCGTCGTCCGCCGCGCTCGCCGATGCGCTGTCCCTGATCGGCGACCGCGCCCTCGTCCTCGTCGACGGGCTGGTCGCTTCGCCTGCTCCCGACGTCCTCGTCCCGGAGGCCCGCCGCCTGCGGCTTGTCGTGATCGTGCACATGCCCCTCGGCGAGGGGGCCGCGGATGAGGGCGTTCGGGAGCGGGAGAAGGCGGTACTCTCGGCCGCCGCGTCCATCATCACGACGAGCGCCTGGGCACGACGGGTCCTCCTCCAGCTCTACTCGTTGCCGGGCGACCGTGTCCATGTCGCCGAGCCCGGTGTCGACGCCGCCGAGCTGGCGCAGGGAACGGCAGGCGCCGGCGCGCTTCTCTCGGTCGCGGCGGTCGTGCCGGGCAAGGGCCACGACGTTCTGCTCGACGCGCTCGCGACGGTGGTGGGGCTTCGCTGGCAGTGCCTCTGCGTCGGCAGCCTGGAGCGCGACCCGATGTTCGTCGGACGCCTACGTCGCCGCGTCGTCGCCGGGGGGATGGACGGCCGCGTTCGCTTCTCGGGCCCGCAGGCAGGAGCCGAGCTCGCCGACAGCTACAGCGCGGCGGATGTGCTGGTGCTGCCCTCGCGCGCGGAGACGTACGGAATGGTCGTCACCGAGGCGCTGGCGCGAGGGCTGCCGGTTGTCGCCGCCGACGTCGGCGGGGTGCCCGAGGCTCTGGGTCACGGCGCCGACGGGATCCAACCGGGCTTGCTCGTTCCCCCCGACGATGCCGCGGCGCTCGGCGACGCGCTGCGCGCCTGGCTCGAGGACACCGACCTGCGCCGGCGGTTGCGGCGCGCTGCGCGCGAGCGGCGCGAGTCGCTCGCCGGTTGGTCGACCACCATCTCCGTCGTCGCGGGCGTGATCGCGGGCACGGCGCGGTGAGCGTCGAAGCGATCCCAGTCAGCCCGGCTTGGCTCGACCTGCGAGAGCGCGCAGACGCTGCAGCCCGATCCCGGGAGCTCGTCTCACACCTTCGGCCCCGTCTGCCCCCGGGCGGCCGCCTGGTCATCCACGACCTCGGCTGCGGCAGCGGCGCAATGGGCCGGTGGCTCGCTCCGCTCCTGCCCGGGCCGCAGCATTGGGTCCTCCACGACCGTGACCCTGACCTGCTGAGGCTCGCCGAGGCCGACCAGCCCGGCACCGCCGCCGACGGAACTCCGGTCACCGTTGAGACAAGGCTCTCCGACGTCGCACGGCTCGGCCGGGACGAGCTGGCCGACGCAACTCTCATCACTGCGTCGGCGCTGCTCGACCTTCTGACGGCGGACGAGTTGGGCGGGCTGGTGCGCGCGTGCCTCGGAGCCGGGTGCCCTACGCTGCTCACGCTCTCCGTCACCGGCCGCGTCCAGTGGCTTCCGGTGGATCCGCTCGACTCGCGCGTATCGGCCTCGTTCGATGCGCACCAGCGCCGCCCGACACGGCGCGGGCGCCTGCTCGGCCCGGATGCCGTGGGGGCCGCTGCAGATGGGTTCCGCCGGCTAGGGGCGGAGGTCATCGTCAGGCCGAGCCCGTGGCGCCTGGGCGTCGCCGACACGGGCCTGGCCGTCGAGTGGCTCGCCGGTTGGGTCGGCGCCGCGTGCGAGCAGGAGCCCTCGCTGGCCGCCAACGCCGACCGCTATCGACGCCGCCGGCTCAGAGAGGCGGCGGCAGACTGTCTCGCCATCACGGTTGGCCACGCCGACCTGCTGGTGCTGCCGTGACGGGCATTCTCCGGCGGGCTCGTCCGGCAGTCGCAGCGGCCGCGCTCCTCGCCGTGATCTGGCGTCTCGGCAGCGGCCCATTCCTCGACGGCGTCCGCGCGCTCGACGGCCGCGCTCTTCTGGCCGCGGCGGCCATCTTCCTCGTCACCACCACGTGCTGTGCCTGGCGGTGGAAGATCGTGGCCCGCGGCCTGGGCGTGCGTCTGTCCCTGCCCGCCGCCGTTGCGGCCTACTACCGGTGCCTGTTCCTCAATATCACGCTCCCAGGTGGCCTCGCCGGGGACGTCGATCGTGGTGTCAGCCACGGGCGCGAGGTGCATGACGTCGGCCGCGGGCTACGGACCGTCGTCTGGGAACGCACTGCCGGACAGGTCGTCCAGGTCGTGCTGACGATCTCGGTCCTCTTCGTGCTGCCGTCGCCCGTGCGCTCGTCCATGCCGCTCGTGGCGGTTCCGCTGGTCGCGGCGGCCGTGGGCGTCGTTCTTGTCGACCGTGTGCTGAGGGGACGCGGGCATTCCCGGTGGAAGCGGGCGCGGAAGGCGGTGGTGGCCGACATCCGTGGTGGCCTGCTGCACAGGAATGCGTTGCCTGCGGTCGCGCTCACGTCGATCGTGGCCGTCCTCGGTTATGCGGTCATGTTCCTGATCGCCGCGCGAACGGTCGGAGTCACCGCGCCGGTCTCCCGGCTCCTGCCGCTGGCGTTGCTCGCGCTGCTGGCGATGGTGTTGCCGAGCATCGGCGGCTGGGGACCGCGCGAGGGCGCCACCGCATGGATGTTCGCTGCAGCGGGCCTTGGCGCCGATCGTGGCGCCGCGACTGCCGTCGCCTACGGAGTCATGGTCCTCGCTGCGAGCCTCCCCGGCGGGCTCGTGCTCGTCGTGGGGTGGCTTCGCCGGCGGTGGGCCTCGACGCCCCGGGCGGCCCGGGGCGCCATCTTCGGGCCGGACGGAGCCGCCGATGCGTGAGCGCCCGTACACGCTCCTCTCCTGCTGCGTGTCGATCGACGGCTACATCGGCAACGCGGCCTCGCGTCTGCTCCTGTCCAACGACGCCGACTTCGACCGGGTCGATGCCGTCCGCGCCTCCTACGACGCGATCCTCGTCGGGGCAACGACAGTACGGACCGACAACCCCCGGCTCCTCGTGCGGTCGGAGGCTCGCCGTGAGGAACGGGCCGCCCGTGGCCTTCCGGAGTCGCCGATGAAGGTGACCGTGACCCGGAGCGCCGAACTCGACGCCCGAGCCGACTTCTTCAAGGTCGGGGACGCCGAAAAGATCGTCTACTGCGCGAGCCCGCGGGCCGAAGACGCGCTCGATCGCCTCGGGCCGGTCGCGACCGTCATCAACGCCGGCGACCGCGTGGAGATGCGCACGCTCAGTACCGACCTGGCTGCCCGAGGCGTT
Source organism: uncultured Actinomycetota bacterium (assembly GCA_963743675.1). Classification (GTDB taxonomy): domain Bacteria; phylum Actinomycetota; class Thermoleophilia; order Gaiellales; family Gaiellaceae; genus PALSA-600. Next base: position 40,741 of record CAVURE010000014.1, on the reverse strand, counting down.
GGGCGGTTGATGGTCGAAGGCGGGGGCACGGTCCACACGCAGTTCCTCACGGAAGACATCGTCGACGAGCTGCAGCTGACCGTCGCTCCGGTCTTCGTCGGCGACTCCCAGGCGCCCAGGTTCGTGCGTGACGGCATCTACCCCTGGAACGCCGGCCGTCGGGCAGAGCTCGTCGACGTTCAGATGCTCGGCGACGTCGTTCTCCTGCGGTACGCCCTCTCGTCCCGATTCGAGGCGGCCGAGCGAGGCAACGGATGTTGACGCGACTCGCAAAGGCGACAATCCGCACCCGGGTCGAGCTGCCCCTGCGGGCTCGTGGACGACCGGGAGCACCTCGCCTTCGCCCTCGGCGATCGCACCGCTTCGCATCGCGGTGCCGACGGGCGTTTATGTGTCAGCGGCGAACCACCGTTACCTGGAAGCGAAGGCGCGCCGCGGCGGGCACACCCTCGACCTCCCGAGCGCGCTCAGGTCGCGTGCGAGCGACGCCCGCATGGTGGAACCCGGCAAGGCGGCTCTGCCGAAGGAGACCGCTGCCGAAGACCACTGCGAACATTCGCGCGAACGCGCTCCCGGCTCGCGGACGCGCCTCAGTGGTCGAACGCAGCGAAGAAGTGATTCCGGAACTTGCTCATGAGCCAGACCGGCGCCGTCGAGCTCGGCAGCATCCCGTTCGTCCAGCCCCAGGACGAGAGCCTGTCGATCACCTTCGGGTCGTGGGCGACGATCGTGATCGGCACCTCGTGACCCGGAGGCTCGTCTACCACCCTCGAGGGCTGGTGGTCTCCGAGCACGATGAGCACCGTGTTCTTGTTGCCATAGTGCTCGACGAACGAATAGAGCGCGCGCAGGGCGTACCGAATCGACTGCGCATATCCCTGTTGGGCGTCGCCCAGGCCGGCTCGGTCGATCGGTAGCCGCGTGAAGACAGATCCGTTGCCGAGCCGGTTCCAGGAGATGAGCGGTGGGATGCGGGTCCAGGGCTCGTGGCTGGACGTCAGGTCGATCTCGGAGAAGACGGGCCGGCGGTTTCGCCTCGCGAGCTCGAGCTTCTGCAGCGCTTCGAGGGTCATCTGATCCGGCATCGGGGAGAAGCCGTATTTCGGGCCGTGATATTCGACGTTGTCGCGGTCCCAGATCTTCTCGTAGCGGTAGAAGTAGCTCGCTTCCGGCCAGGAGCCGTGCGTTGCCGGCACGTCGGCGACCGTCCTCCACCCGGCGCGCCGGAACGCGGCGGTGAGCGTCAAACGTTTGCTGGCGATCAGCTGGGAGTAGCGGCCAGGGCTGTTGATCCAGACTCCGGACTGCAGCGTGGCATGCGCGAGCCAGCTTCCTCCGCCGAACGTCGACGAGGTGAGCCAGCCGCTACGGGACGAGAATCCGTCGGCCTGGAGCCTCCGTGTTCCGGCATTGACGACGGCGTCGATGCCGGGCGAGAAGGACGTACCCTGGACAGCCAACTTCCCGTAGCTCTCGACGAACACGAGCAGGACGTCCTTGCCGCGCAGACCCTCGAGGAGACGGCCGGGGGGTGTGTTGCGATAGGGATCCTTGCGGTCGATCAGGACCTTGAACCGAGCCTGGTCGCGGAGGTCGGCCTGGACGGCGTGAACCTCGTCGACCGCGAGCTGCGCTGCGCTCGTGGACGCGATCCCTCCGCCGGAGACCTCTGCGCCGAACACCCAGCAGAGGCCCCAGACGGCGATGAGCACGCCCACCGTCTGCAGCGAGCGTCCGCGGTGATGGGCCGCGACCCGCGTCAGCTGGCCCACGGCCAGCGTGGGGACGACAAGCGCCGTGAGGCCGGCCACGATGGCGGCTGCGGCCGCGAGATCGGCGTCCCTGCTGCCGAAGGTGACACGCACGGTCCCGACGCCGATCGAGAGGTAGCTCCAATCCTCGACCGGGTTGAAGGGCCGGTCGAATGCGACGAAGAAGGCGAGATCGAAGAGCTTGATCAGCACGAGCACGCCGAGCAGCGGTCCGATCAGCCACGGTACGAGGCGCCGAGCGCGGGTCGGCAGGGCAACGGCCAGCCCGACGACGACGAGCCCCTCGAGCGGGAGCCGCACGAAGGAGCCCGGGGTGAGAAGCCAGGGCCGGATCGGAGCCACGAGAGCGGCCCAGACGACCGCCAGGGCAAGCAGCGTGAGCACCACGGTCTCGAACGGGTGGCGGCGGGCCGTAGAGGCGCGGGCGGGCGCGTCGTGGCGGCGCCGCCACAGCCACCAGATGTCACGGCCGAACGACTCGGCAAGCAGTGTGAGGGCGATGGCCAGCAGGATCCGGCTCACGGTCGTCGGCACGATCCCAGCGGCTGCTATCACCAGCGCGACCCCCTGCACCGCCGTGACCGTTTTCCGCCAGTCGCGCCGCGGCAGCGGTGCACGCAGCCACGGGAGCACCCATCCCGCCGCGAGGAACGCGTAGCGCGCGAGGCCGATTGCCAGCACCCACGCGCCGAACGAGGGCGCGACCTCCACGCTGAGCACGAAGATCAGGAACGCGTCGACCTCCCCATCCAGCCTCGCGCCGAGTGCCGACTCCGTCGCCGTGCGGCGCGCGATCCGTCCGTCGACGAAGTCGAGCGCGAGCGCGACCGATGCGAGCGTCACGAGCGTTGCGACCGCGACCGGCCGCTCGAACGAGGCCGCGGTCAGAGCGGCGACGCCCACAACCAACGTCGCCCGGGCCAGCGTCACCCAGCCGGCTGGGCCGAGGCTCGCCGTGGGGTCACGCCGAAGGGCGCGTGCGAGCCCGACGTCCAGCGCCAGCCCGGATGCGAGCCCGACAAGCCAGCCGGCGCCGCCGATCCCGACTGTCCGTGAGAGCACGGCAAGGAGCAGAAGCTGGCTGCCGAGCCCAGCCAGCGGGCCGAGCCGGGCGCCCAGCTCCGCCCGCCGACGGCCTCGTGCCGGCCGCAGCGGTGCTCCGGCCTCGAACATCCGGATAGGAAATACGCTTGATCTCGTAGATCGGTTTTTCGGCCCGGCGCCTACGGATGAGCGAGAGAAGCGGCGATTTGTGCAACGGCTCGAGAAGTCGAGGTCGCTGCGGAGACCGCCGAGCCGGGCCAAGCCTGGAGCGGTTCTCCTGCATGATCTTGATCACGTGCTGGAGCTCATGGATGCAGTGGGCCCTACGGCGTCTCGCGGGCATCGGAATACGAGATGAGCCAGGACGAGCGCCGTCCATTCGTCGAGGCGTTGCGCCGAGCCCGTGAGTCAGCCTACGACCCGAGCGAGTACGTCGAGCAGGAGAGCTTCATGCGCGCAAGCGAGATCCGAGCGATCGCCGAGCGCGCCCGCGTCGTTGCCGGGGTCTCCGTCCTCGACCTGTGCTGCGGAGTCGCCGGACCGGGACGGCTCCTGACGCGCGAGCTCGGCTGCATCTACCTGGGTGTCGACTCGAGTGCGAGCGCAGTCGGTATCGCGCGTGAGCGTGCGCGCGGCCTGCCCTGCCGCTTCGTGGTCGCCCAGGTCCCGCCGCTTCCACCCGGCACGTTCGATGCGGTGTTCCTGCTCGAGACGATGCTCGCCTTCCGTGACAAGGAGCCGCTGGTGGGGGCGATCTCCCAGGCGCTCGCACCCCGCGGACGGTTCGCGTTCACGCTGGAGGAGGGCATGCCCCTGACCCACTCGGAGCGGACGCGCATGCCAGACGCCAACACGGTCTGGCTCACACCGCTCGACGAGATGCACGAGCTACTCGCGCGGGCAGGTCTGGCGGTGCGCTGGCAGGAAGACTGGAGCCGGTCGCACAGCGCCGTGGCCGAGTCGCTGACCGCCGCCTACGCGGCTGACGCTGCGGCGATCGCTTCGCAGATCGGGCGCCGGGCGCTCGACGAGCTCCTGGCTGCGCACCGCTTGTGGGCCGAGTGGCTCGCGTCAGGCCGCGTTCGCAAGATCGCGGTGGTAGCCGAGCGACCGGCGGAGGAGTGAGTGGGCGCGAGAGGTGCGCGGCCCTCGGTCGGGCCTTGGCCGCGCCGGGGTCGATGACTTCTCCGACCGCCGTGGCTCCGCCCGCCGCGCGATCTGCGCGTCGGGGGCGGGAACTCGCTACCTACCGGCTAAAGGCGGACGCAGTGGAATCGTGACGCTTGCGTGTCTCGCCCCGGGGACCTGTTTACGAGTCGGCGTTGAGCGCGGCTTCGGGCCGGGTTGGTTGGAAGAGCTCGACCGGGTTGCCGGAGGGGTCGTCGAGCAGGATCTGTTTGCCGCCGACGCCGGTGACGATGTCGTTGCGGAAGTGAACGCCGGCGGCGCGAAGTTGCTGGACTGTTGCGTCGAGGTCGGGTACCTCGACGGCGAAGCGGTTCCAGCCGCCGGGCTCGGGTCGTGTGCCGTCCGGCATCGCTTGGCCGCCTCCGCCTTGTCCGCTCGGGGCGCTGAGGTTGAGGCGTAGATCGCCGCGCGAGAGCATCGCGAAGGTGGGGGCTGGGTGCATGACCTCGTCGAAGCCGAGGTGCTCGGTGTAGAAGACGATTGCTGCGTCGACGTCGTCGACGATGTAGCGGACGCTGACTGTGGCCATCACGGGCTCCTCTCGGGTCGATTCGTGGCCGCCATGGTCTTCATGAATAGAGCTCGGGGTCTTGCTCGTCGATCTGGACGACGGTGCCGTCGGGTGCGCGGGCGAGGAGCGAGCGTCCCCATTCCTGGTCGATGATCGTGCCGTCGGGTGGGAAGCCCGCGTCGCGGAGGCGCTGTTCGACCCCTTCGAGGGGCTCGTCGGCGACGAAGCCGACCGTGTACCCGTCCCGGCCTTCGCCATCGGCCGCGCTCGCGGCGTCGTGGAGGTCGAGTTCGCCGCCTGCCGCTGTGAGCTCGATCCATTTCCCGGTTCGCCCGCGCAGCTGCGGTCGTAGGCCGATCGCTGCGTAGAAGCGCTCGGCCGCCTCGACGTCGCGCACGAAATGGATGATCCGTACTTTCATCCCGACGCTGCCTTCTCGAACTGGTCGAGGTAGACGGTCAGGGCGGTCTCGACGAGTCGCGAGAGCGACACGGATTGATCGATGGCGGCGTGCTTGACACGGCGGATCAGTGGCGGTGGGAGGTAGACGTTGAACTGCTGCTTGTCCTCTCCGCGGTCCGGTCCCTTCATACAAAGATGCTAGCAAGCTAGCACAGTGCCGAGAGGACCGCACGCGAGTCCGGCGTCCTCGAGCCGACCGCGCCGTTGCAACAGAGTTCAGCGCTCTTCGCTGGACCCCCGGCGCTACCCGGTCGAGGCGCCTGACCGCCTAGCCCCACCCTGGCCGGTCGCCCCAACCCCCGATTCCAAGTCGAGGCGTCAGCCACTGTCACGGTCACCCGGGGTCAGCCGGCGCGACCTCGACCATCCCCGCGAGCCGGATTCCTCCTCCGATAGGTGCGTTCCGGGGTCGAGAGCATCGCCCCACGATTGTGACGGCACCTCGGAGTCTCTATTCTGACGTCGACAGCGAGGAGGGAGCGTTGAGACTTCTAAAGTGGCTGGTTGTCGTCTTGGTTCTGCCGGTGTTCTTGTCTGCGGGATTTGCCTTCGCTGGTGAGCCTGCGCCGGGTGTCACGACGATGATCACCTACCCGATGCCGATCACAGGTCCGGGCACGACCGTCGCCGGTACGGCGGCCACGACGGTCGCGCAGCCGGGAGAGACGAGCTCGCAGACCTCGGTCGCGGCGGCCAGCGGGTCGCCCGGGACGACATCGGTCGTCACGAACGCGGTGACGACGGGTTCGCCGCCTGTGACGACGACGGTCACGAATTCCAGCACGATCATCGAGTCGGGCTCCAGCACGGTGACGAACTCCGTCACGAACGCGAATGCGCAGACGGTGACGAGCTCTCAGACCGTGACGACGCCGTCGGGGCAGACGACCAAGACGGGCACGGGATCGCCTGCGACGAAGGTCGTTGTGAAGAAGGTGGTGCGGCGCAAGCCGAGGATCGTCGTCGGCATTCGCATGATCATGCTCACGAGGATGGTGCCGAAGCTCTTCACGCACACGGTGACCGTCAGGAACTAGAGGCTTGAACCTGAAAGTCGGGGCGGGTTGGCAAGTCAGCGATCCACTCCCGCGGAACTGCTGAACGACTGCTGGATTTAGCAGCCAGAGATCCGCGGCATCCCCGATGCCGTAGGGGTTGCCGGCGCGACATGGTCGTAAGGGAGGTGACAGAACGATGGCGACCATGCTGATGAAACAGTCGCTGTTCCCCGAGTTCGATGCGATGGAGAAACGCTTCCACCGCCTGTGGGAAGGCGTTTCGTTCGTCCCGGCGTTCATGCCGGGTGTGACGCCTGCCGCAGACGTCTAATGAGCCATCGACCGAATACGTCGTGGAGCTGGAGGTACCGGACTACGAGCTGAAGGATCTCGGTCTGGAGATCTCGAGAGGACGCTCGTGATCACCGGCACGCTCACTGAGACGTCCGACGAGGCCGAGAACACGTTTCGGGTTCACGAACGGCTTGGACGCAGCTTCGAGCGTACGTTCGTAGTGCCGGTGCAGATCGACCGCGAGCATCTCGCTGCGACGCTCGAGAAGGGCGTGTTGAAGATTCACGCACCGTCAAGAGGGTGCAATCGTCGCTAGCGTCGATCCGCCACTCGGCAGGGGCGACGTTCGGATGGCATTCGACGACATCGATGATCGCGACTTTGCGCGGCTCTGCGATCCTCGCCTTACGGTCTTGGTTGACGCATACTTGGGCCGGGGCAAACGGCCACCGGAGCTGATGCCACACGACTACGCCACGAAGGTACCGCGAAAGCTCTACGAGCAGGAACTGCTCCGTCTTCAGGCAGAGCTCGTCAAGCTGAAGGAGTGGGTGCGAACGAGCGGGGTACGTGTCGTGGTCGTCTTCGAGGGTCGAGACGCCGCCGGCAAGGGCGGCGCGATCAAGCGGATCACGGAGTACCTCAACCCGAGGGTCGCGCGAATCGTTGCGCTGCCCGCCCCGACCGAGCGCGAGCGCGGCCAGTGGTACTTCCAGCGCTATGTTGGGCACCTGCCGACGGCAGGCGAAATGGTGCTCTTCGATCGAAGCTGGTACAACCGCGCGAGCGTCGAGCACGTGATGGGGTTCTGCACCGCCGACGAGTACCGCCGTTTCCTTCACCAGTGCCCGATCTTCGAGCGGCTGCTCGTCGAGGACGGGATCCTCTTGATCAAGTACTGGTTCTCGGTCAGTGACGAGGAGCAGGAACGGCGCTTCCGCTCTCGACTCGACGACCCGCTCCGGCGCTGGAAGCTCTCACCGATCGACCTCGAGTCGCGCGCACGATGGGTCGAGTACTCACGTGCGAAGGACGAGATGTTCGTCCACACAGACATCGCCGAGGCGCCCTGGTACGTCGTCGAGGGCGACGACAAGAGACGCGCGCGTCTCAATTGCATCGCGCACCTGCTGTCGGTCGTGCCGTACGAGGACGTCCTCGAGACTCCGCTCGAGCTGCCGCCGCGCCCGGCTGAGAGCGACTACCAGAGGCCGCCGCGCGACCTCTTCCGTTACGTCCCCGACTACGCCGCCCAATTGCTCGGCTGAACAACGGCAGTCCGCCGTCAGTAGCCCAGGCAAAGCTGCTGCCGGCCCTTCACCGGCCAGCTCCGTTAGACCGTCTGCGCTCAGGAACGACAGGCCGACCGGACGAACCGTTCATACCCGCGACGCCTAGTAGCCTTGAAAACGGCTGTGACCGGCCCCGGTCTCCGGCTGCCCCCGCGGCCTCACGAGCGAGGCGGGTCGGGCCCCGCGGACCGCGCCAGCTCAGCGACGGACGCGTGATCGTCGTCATGCGTGTCACCTTCAGGAAGAAGCAGGTCGGTATAGCGAGCGGCCGACGAACAGAGTCGAGCTCAGACGGTGAGACAGCTCCGTTGATGCGCCACGCCCATGCAATCAGCGCAAGCCCGACGACGACGAGAAACGCTCCCGATCGCGGCCCACCGCGTCTGACCGCTCATCCCTGGCCGTGCAGCGCATCTGTTCCTTGCGCGATCCAAACGGGTCCCGACGACAACAGGACGCCACCGGCGATTCCGCGAGCTCGCTGCCCCTTCCAATCTGGCGGCAGCACGCACAGCTGCCGCTGGCCCGTGACGGCACGGCGTGAAAAATTGCGTTAGCCGCCAAAGTGGCGGTGTATTACTACCGTCCACGGACTGACTCTCTGCAGCGCCGCAATTGCGAACGCTCCTCCGCTGACGACGGCGAAGGCCACGACCCCGCGGCGGAGCGCATGCCCCTGTGCGCGGCCGCGCATCCAATCGGCGAACGCGAACCGGCGCAGCTTGGGCAGGTGCGCGAGAGTATGCGCACCGACGACGAGCAGGAACAGGACGAAGCTGGCGGAGTGGACGGCGCGGAAGAGATGCGAGTCGGGGCCGGCGATGATCAGTCCGACGCCGCTTCCGAACAGCGCGACGGTCGAGCCGGCGACGAGCGGCGCGATCCCGCGGAGGAACGGGCGCGGCGGCCCTTGGCGCCGGTAGGCAGGGTCGTTCGTGTAGTAGCGGATCATGCGCCACCCGGTCGAGCCGAGCTTGAGGGCGACGATCGGGATCAGGCCAACGCCGAGGAGGATGTGGGCGGGGAGCGTCCGTTGCAGCCCGAGCACGAGCGTCGCGAGCTCGCCAAGGATGCCGGCGAGGAGGAGCGCGCCGAGGAAGGCGGTCAGGTTTCGGTTCCCGGTGGTGCCGCCTGGGAAGCGCGCGGCCAGTCGATCAAGTGCGCGGCGAACAAGACGCATGGCCGAAGTGTTCTCCCGCGCGATGACAAGCAGATGAGGCGATGCTTGTCCCAGGCTAAGAATCCGCCGGCGCTCGGCCCGCGCAACGGCGCCGGTCCTCGCTGCTGGCAAACCTTGCGGGTAAGCCTCAGCGCGCACTCTTATCCGGCTCCTCCATCGCGGCCATGACCCTGTCCAGGTCGGCGATGCAATGAGCACCGCGACGCGAGTCGGGTTCGTGGGCTCGAGAAGGGGGGCTGTGCGGGCGTTGCCGGGCGTCCGCCGAGCTTCAACGAACACGCTGACCGGGTCTGGGCCACCTCAAGCCGTTCTTCACGCTCGGCCCGGCAAGCTCTGCCGACCGCGTCCGCCGGATTCACAGCATTCGACCTTTCGCTGTGAGTCCCGTCGATGCTCTGCTTGGGTCGGTGCAATCCTTGGACAAACCGTAACGGAGCTCTTGCTCGGCGCTCGCTCGCGTTGGTCTACAAGGACGTATGTAGAGGCAAATCCGCGAGCTAGGAGGCACAGGAGATGGTTTCCCAACGCCTGACATTCGATGCAACACCGAAGGAACTCGCGTGTCGCGACAGCGGTTCTGCGCACGTGCGCTTGTTGTGGAGCAGGCGCTCGGGGCGCGTTGCAGTTGTCGTCACAGACGATGCGACAGGTGAGGTGTCGGAGATGGAGGTCGACGTGGGTGAGAATCCGCTCGAGTTGTTCGAGCACCCGTTCGCCTACCTACCGACTCGCGGGCATCCCGGATGGCTGCTCCCGGCTGAGGCGACCTTCCCGTGTGCGGCGTGAGCCCGGACCTATTTTCGGTCGAGATCAGTGGCAGACGCCGTCGGGCGGGATCGGTGTGGTTGGGTCGAACACGATTTCGTGTTCGGGGTAGCGCCCGCGAATGGCGCGGCCGCTGTCCCAGAGGTCGTGATCGTGTTTGCTTTGTGTGACCAGCCGTTGACCGATCTCTTGAGTGCGATTGCGAGGCGGGCGAGGATCCCGGCGTTGTCGTCTCAGGTTGCGCCGACGAACTCGCGCTGTTCACCCGCGGAGGTGCTCCAGATGGCGGTGAGCTGTGTCCCCTGCCGCTGTCCGAGTCTGTGCCAGCTAACGGAAGCCGCCACGCCTCGAGCGTGGCATTGAGTGCGCGAAGACAGATCAGAAACGAAACTGGGAGAAGCACCTGGCAGATGCGTCAGCTCAGTTGTAAAGCCGTGGGGCCGGTGCCGGGCACCGGCCCTCGTCGGCTCCTTCTACTTGACAACGAGCGTCGCCGACATCCCCTTGTCCTCATCCTTGCCAACGGAGGAATAGAGGTGATAAGTGCCCTTGGCGAGCGTGAGAAACGTCACGATCTCACCTTTGCGGATTGTTAGGGACGCGCCGTATTCGAACTCGCCGTTGTGCTCGAGGCTCACATTGTGCGGTGCCGTCGAGTCGTTCGTGAAGTTGATCTGAACGAGACCGGCTTTCGCGGTGACATGCTTCTTGTTGTAATGGAGCGAGCCGGTCGGAACGGAGATGCTCACCTTGCTTGAAACGTCGGACCGGGCCGCGATCGCCGTTCCGACGAAGAGCAGGGACGCCACGAGCAGGGGCAATACGGCGTAAGGCTTACGCATGTTCGAGCCACCTTTCAGTCGTGTGGAGGGAGGCGAGCGACGGCTCGCACCATTCACGATGCGGATCGCCGATGAGAGCCGTATGAACGGGACACAACGATGCCGTCGAGATTCGGTCGAAACTGGCGCTGGATCCGTTCCGCCGCCGACCACGTCTCGTTACGCGAAAGCCAACTTTCCGACCGGATAGCTCGTACACCCAAGGAGTCGGCCGAAGAATCCAGCCAGTCGCTGACCGTCCTTCTATTGTTTCGAGGGGTAGCCGACGCCGTATCGTGAGGTCGCGTCGATGGGCTGCCCGTGGCGCCAGTCGATCTCGATGAACTCGGTGGTGTCTCGTAAAGGGGGTAAGTAGGCGACGATCTTGCGGGTGGCGGTGGCGATCACGTCTCCTGATCGTCCGACGTAGACGTAGCGTCCGTTGCGGCTGTGTTGCAGCCAGCTGTCGGCGCTGGCCGGCGGATGCTCGAGCTTGATGTCGGCAATGTCATGAGGGGCCGAATCGGGGAGGCCGCTCACGTCGAAGACGTGGACATAGCCGTTGGCTGTGTCGATCAGGTAGAGCTGGCGTCCGTCGGGCGAGAGGGAGATGCCATGGTCCGGGATGCTGCCGAACGTTGCGGCGTCGAACCGGAAACCTGGTGGGGAAACGGTGTACAGCACTCTTCCCGTCTTGATGTCGCTGACCTGAAAGCCGAGGAAGCTCCACGAGGTCGTAAAGGCCAACGTTTGTGCCGCGTTGATCGTGAACGGTCGTATACCGGGTTCGTGGAGAGGCCCGATCCGTTTCACGATCCGGTTTGTCGTTGTGCTTGCGACCTCGAGGTAGGGGGTGTTGACGCCGCCGAGGTAGACGTGTTTGCCGTCGAGCCCCATGATTGTCTCATGCGGCCCCGAGCCGGCCTCGATCGAGCCCGTGATCTTCCCGTTGGACGGGTCGATGGTCTCCCAGATGCTGCTGTCGGAGGATTCGCCGACGGCGAGGTAGATCTTTCGGCCGTTCGGGGTGATCGCGATGTTGTCGACGCCCGTTTGGTAGTTGCGCCGCCAGACTGTCTTTCCGGAGATGAGGTCGTACGCGAGCATCGAGCCGGTCCCCGCGGAGCCCCCGGATCCGCCGTATGCGACGTAGAGCGTGTTGGTCGCGGGATCGGCGACGAGTCCGCGAACCGCAAGATTTGGAAAGGTGCTCTGTCCGACGTAGCGGTTGTGGTGGTCGATGTCGTAGATCTGGATGCCGCCGCCTGCGAACACGTACTCGAAATGCCGGGTCGTCGAGGAGTGAGCGGTGAGTTGGGCAGGCAGAACGCTGCCAGAACGATTGGGAGCACTCGATCCAGTCGCGATGGAACACGCACCGAGCACGAATCCCGCGGCGACAACCATCAAGCTCGTCCCCGCGCCAGCTCCTTTGCGCACGATCTCGTCCGCGCGAGCGGACCCCCCGTGTTCCCGCAAGGGCCATCCCCGACCGCCTTCGTTTGAATGCGATGAGCGGGCCGGCGTAAGTCGGGCCAGGACCGAGAAAAGCTGACGTTCGCGATTCGCCACGGTAGCCACGTCGAGGCGACAGTCTCTGTGCAGCTTCATGATTCGTGGTGGGATCTGCACTGCGAGTCGGCGGGGGCTAGGGGTGGGCGCTGATGACGCCGTTGGCGACTTCCGAGGTGTTGCTCAGCTTCCAGTTCGCCGAGATGACGCGTCGTTCTCCCGTGCGAAGGTGGCAGGTGGCGGCGAAGCCCATCGGGTGTACGGCGGTGACGGTGCCGTTGCAGAGCTCGCCGCTTGGGAGGTATTCCATTTGAAAGGACGTCTTCAAGAGCTTCTGGGGGGCGATCAGGAGGTCGGCTCGGACGAGAACCCGCTGATGTCCTTGCCCCTCACCGGCCATCGAGACGATCCCGCGGGTTGCGCCGCTCAGTTGGGCAACGTGACCGGTGAGCGTTTCGGTGAACCGGGGAGCGTTCCAGGGATTTGGCCTGAATCGGAGCGGCCCGCGTCCGACTCCGACGACGACTACCGCCGCGGCCATTGCCGCTAGGCAGGCGAGTAAGCCGATCCTGGTGCCGGCGCGCTTTCGCCCGATCCGCCAGACGACGGCTGCTGAGACAGCCGAGACTGCAGCCGCGAATGTCGTGAGTAGCCAGGGCGAGCTGCGATCGGTGCCGCTTCCGAGGCCGTGGAGAGTGGCGCCCGCCCACACGGCGAAGTTGAGGTAGTGCGCCCGTCGCCAGAAGCGATAGGTGAGCCGGCGGCGATAGTGGTTCGTGACCGCCAGGGCGACCAGTAACTCGGCGGCGGCTATTCCGAGCCCAACCCAGATCGGGCGGTAGCGCGTCGTGAACGGCACGAGCAGCGAGGCAAGAGAGAACGGCAGCCAGGCGTCGACTGCGACCGCGGCCACGTGGATTGCAACAAATGTCCCGACGAGCAAGCCAACGAAGCGATGGATGTCTTCGACGCCAAACCGCGGCCAGCGGGCGAAGACCTTGTGCGATGCCATTGTGAGTCCGAGGACGATCCCGGCGCTGAGGAGGAGATAAGCGGTGAGCCCTGCCGCCCGCGCGGCATACCAGTCGACGGGATTCGACGTCAGGTGCACTGCACCGACCGTTCGAGGCTTCGCTGCCAGGACCGGTTGACGATCACTCGGCCGTCCGCCGTGCGGAACCGCCCCGGAAGGCCACGGACATCGAGCCACGACGGCCCGACGGGGCCGAAGAGGAACGCGGCCTTGGCCGCGATATCCGCCCCGACGCACGTTGCGGCGCACACCGTGACCTGATGCCACGGCGACAGAGAGGCATTTCCGGTTCGCGGGTCGATCAGGTGGTGCTGTGGGAGTCCCGCGCGCATCCAGCGGCGCCGATCGGTGCCGCTCGTCGCGAGGGCGCCCTGCACGAGTGCGACGTCCCCGCCGCCCGGCAGCGTGACGGTGATCTCGCCCCTGGCCGCGAGGTCGCCGCCCGCGCAGACGAATCCGTCGCCCCCGATCAGCGACAACGCGTCGTCGACAGTCCGCCCCTTGACGACCCCATTGAGGTCCAGGCGCACCGAAGCCGGCACGACGACGGTCGCTTCCTCGAGCCGCACGGATGCCCCGCCGGGCAAGGTCACGGCGGGCGACCGGTGGTCAGCAAGGAGTGCGAAGTCTCGGTCGTAGCCTGCCGCTTCGAGGTGCGCTCCGAGCGTGGGGTCGACGAGGCCGGTGGTCTCTCGTCGCGCTTCGAGGGCGATCCGAAGCAACTCGGCGAATAACGGGGAAACAGGCGTCGGTCGCCCTGCCGCGCCGTTGACCCTGTTGAGTTCGCTCCCCGGTAGAAAGCGGCTGAACGTCCGCTCGCGTGCGGCGAAGAGACGCTCGATCGCCCTGTGTTCGATGCTGGTGGCGCCGAGCACGACGATGTCGCATCCCATCGAGCGGAACTCGAACCGTGTGCCCTCCACGACTAGGACGTCGAGGTCGCTGCGTCGGGAGGGGCGGTTGCGGGCGCAAGGATTCCGGCTGCGAGGAGATTCTTGCGGACCACCTCGTACAAGGGCTGCGGGATCGCGAGCGTCTTGATCGCGTGTTTGGAATGCCCGGCGTAGGTCACGCGCGCGAGACCCATCGACGCGCAGACTCCGACGATCGCGGCCCCACCGATACCAAGTTTCGCTGCGCGCACACGACGTCGAACCGGAGCGTGCCTCGACTCCTGCGGGTCGGCGCCGACTGGAGCACGATCGACGCCCTTCAGCGACGCAGCCTGCTGGCGCCTTCGCGCCTTAGCCCGCTTCGACTTGCTCATCTGGCCCCGTCAATCTCGCTCCGCGAAATGAGCGCAACGTGAGACTCGCGAGACGATGGCCAACCCCTGAACGAACGGGATCCCGTCTCCGCGTGAGCTCTCCGGCAGCGCAGGCCGTTTACCTAGCCTTGCTAGGTACTTCGGGTACGGCGACGCTTGGCCGGATTCTGGAAAACCCGATACGTGAACGCGAGATCGTTGGGTGGGTTTGCTGAGCGAGTGTGACGCGGGGCTCAGGTTTGCGAGACGATGACCGTCGCGCCGACCGGTAGCCAGTTGTAGAGAAATGCCATTGCGTCGTAGGGGACGTGGACGCAGCCATGACTGGCGTACGGGCCGTACTGGGACCCGGCACCGTAGGCGTTGCTTGGCTCACCCGGGTCGTTGTGGAGGAAATCGTTGTCGAAGAAGAACATCGCCCAGGTCACTGGAGTCGGCGGGTACCAGTACGGACTGCCCGGCGGCCAGGGCGAGACGAAGGTGTAGGGACTGGCGCGGAAATGGATGTAATAGCTTCCGATCGGCGTTGGAAGCGCCGGTCTGCCGGTCGTGACCGGGGTGTTGAGCACCGGCTTGCCGTTCAGGTATGCGGTCAGGGTCTGAAGGCCGAGCCTCACGACGACGGCCTTCTGCGGGGGGCTCGACGATCTCGGCGCGGCGGTCTTGGTGACGGCGAGCGGCACGACCTCGTGGCCGCCGCGTGTGATCTCCGTGTCGATCAGCGTGGCCATCCTGTGGGTATCGACCTTCACGGCTGCCCTGAGCGGCGTGATCACGGCGCGAGTTCCCGCCAGACGCACGTCGCCGGGCTGGCTTTTCCTGCTCCAGCGGTTGTCGAGACCTGCGACGAAGGCGCGCAAGCGTGCCCTGTCGATCGAGACCTTGAGCGGTGGTAGGAGCTGTCCGGGAGATGCGGTCAGAGCCGCTGCAAGGGCATGCTTCGCGTTGACGTGCGCGCCGGCCCGTGCGCGGCTCACATGCCAGAACGCTCCCGCGTAGCTCATCCGGAGTGGGGTCATCAGCGCGCGCGCGAGGACGGCACGTGCCTCGTGGCGACTCATGCCGCCGAGCGCGACAGGGCCGACCATGACTCCCTGTGGGACATAGCCGCCGGGGAGCGTCCGGAGCGTGCGGTCGACTCCGAATACGGGTCCCGCGGCAGTCTTTGCGACAACCTGGAAGTGATAGGTCGCGTCCGGCCGGAGACCTTTGAGAAGGATGTGTGTCTTGTCCAGGCTTACCCCGGCCTCGGGCCGCCCTGCGGCGCTGCAGGCCCGGTAGTCGCTGGTCGCTCCATAGCGGACGAGAACCGAGCCGACCGACGCGCTGACACGGGTATCGACCGACGCCCTGGTTGGCCCGACCGCGATCCCGTCGGTCTGGTAGACGAGACCCGAGGAAGAACCGAGCCTGGATCGGACCGGCCGCGACGTTGGCGAAGTCGTCCTGGCCGGGCCCGCGGGCGTAGGTCGCACAGTGACCCACGCTGGGCAGGTCCCGAGGGAAGCACGATTCGCCAGGCCAACAGGCGCGCACAGAAGACACGCCGAGAGCACGAGCGCACCTCCGCAGAGGCTCCCCGCGGTTCTCGGGAAACGAGGCTGCCCGGCGAGTTCGTCCCGTTCTTGGAGGCTGTCTTCTTGTTGCCTGTCGTGATGGCTTGGCATTGCGGCGATATTCGTGTCCTGCGGCTTTCGTCCTCGCGGCATGAGCAAGGAGTTTGGTCAGGTTGGATGAGGCGGGGATGATGACCCGATCAAAGCGAGAATGAGTCATGCCCGAAAGCGATACTGAGACCGTAGGAACGCCGTGGCGCAAGGAGCGGCCTTGACTTTGTTATCGACATAGATAGAGTTACAGAGATGCCGAGTCGCTCTCGCCGCCCCTCTCCGCAGACCGTGAAGGTGCTCGAGGCTTTGGCCGCCGATTCGTCGGTGTGGCGGTACGGCTATGAGTTGGGATTGGAGGTGGGGTTGCGGTCCGGTTCGCTTTATCCCATTCTGGTGCGGCTTTGTGACCGTGACCTCCTGGAGGCGAAGTGGGAGGATGGGCCGCCGGCCGGTCGCCCGCCTCGGCATCTGTATCGCCTGACAGCGAATGGCCGCGAGTACGCAACGGCGTATGCCAAATCTTCTGTCTCGCCGAGGTCAAGAGGGCGTCGGCCTGAGCTTCGGGGTGCGTCATAGCCGCGCTGCTCGTGCTGGCGCTCTGACGCGCGGTCGGGCTATCAGGCGTCCGCCGGACTTGTGGCGCTGGCCCCGAGGGCTGCCGCCGCAGCATTTCCTCTCTCAGCCGCAGGAGCCGGGTGGGTCGCCGCGAACGATCATGGGTGCGTTCCTTCTGGTTCCGGCACCGGCGGCGCCGTGTCTTGCGAGGCTGGGCGAGCCGGCGCCTGGAGTATTCAGATGCGTTCCGGTCGATCAAGAGACTCGCTCCGGACTGAGAAGCGAGCACGTCCGATCATGGCGGTGTACGAGATCCAGGTCGTCCGGCGGAATGGCTCGCTCGATACCCTTTACACCGATCGTCGGGTAGATGTCGGCGACCGGTTGAGGATTGGCGCGTCCGACGTCGTGGTGACCGAGCGGCGTCGAACACCGGTCGATCCTCTCGTGACTGCAGCGTTCAGGTGTACCGAGGAAATCGCGCCGACGGTGGAGAGCTTCGAGCCGAAGGCGGCCTGAGGCGCTGCGGGCGCATGCTCACGTTCGCGGTAACAGCACCGGCGATGAGTCCGGGCCAGGACGTCGTCGCGGAGCGACGGTGTGGGCGAGCGGCGCAGGCGGCGGAAGATGTTAGCTCGCCTGGGTTCTTGACTTCTACGGCCCGGCGAAGCTGACGTCAGCCGCCGACGAGCTGTGCTGCCAAGATCAGGAAGCCGAACGCCGCCGACACCCCGACGGCGACCCCGACTGGGCGATGCAGCGGCAGGCCATGATCGCGCCACGCGCCCGAAGCCGACAGCCCGAGCAGGAGCGCCGGAAGCACCCAGCTCAACCCGGTGTAGCCGCTGAAGACGCCCCAGGCGCCGAGGAAGGGAAGGCCGATCGAGCTTCCAACGGAGCCCGGAAGCCAGGTCAGGACGACGATCGCCAGCGCCAGGACCAGCAGGCGGACCCTGCCGGCCCGGGCCTGCGCCTGGCGCCGCGCCTCGCGACGTGCGTCAGATAGAAGGCCTCCTCGCGCTCGCCCCTCGCGTCGCGAGTGGCTCCGAGGATCGGAATGTCGTTGAGGTGAGCCGTTCATCGGGCCTCGATCCGAGCACGTACGAGCGTAGTTCGTGGCCCGGCTGTCCGTCACGGATGTGCGGGCCTTCTACGGCGCCACAAGGTCGCCGGCTCCAGGAGTCGCACCGGTGCCTAGCCGCGAAATCGTGCCACCCGGTGGGCGCCTCCGAGTACGGTAAGCGCCAGTGAACGCGCTCACGAGCCTCGCTGCACTTGGGGCACGTGACGGCGGCAATGAGAGCAACTCGCACGAGCCAGGCCGGTCCGCTACACGTGGTCTGAACCCCGTCGGCGGCCCTCATGCAGGCGAGGCACCGACCCGCCCATGCTTGGGGCGAGGCACGCTCATGATCGGCTCATGCAGGTGCGCAAGCATGCGCCTTTGAATGGGAAAGCGTCAGAAACCGACGAGGTTCGCCCGGTTGCGGAACGGATTCCTCCTCGGCTGCGGGGCGGGGGTCGTGGCGGCGCTGTCTGTGCTCACGTTCATCCATGGTGCGGTGGACCCGGCGAGGCTCGTCCTCGTGAGCTGCGCGATCGGCGGAACAGGCATCGGCCTGCTCCCCAGGCGGCACGGGCCCAGGTGAGCGGCCTTACCGGCCTCGGTGCCCCTATGCCGGGGCTCCTTCCCGCGGCCGGCTTCACACCGGCGTGACGATCGGCCGCAGGATCGGCCCTGGTGTCCTCACGAGCCTTGCGCTGTCCGCAGCGCTCGCCCTCCCCGCGAACGCGACGCGTCCCGGGGTGACCGAGCTTGGGAGCGGGGCCCAGACGGTCTGGATCCTCTGGCCGCTCCGGTCCGCGACGAGCATCGTGGTGTTCGGCCACGGCTGGAGCACGCCGGTTCCGGCGGGTTTCGGGCCATGGATCGCACACCTCCGGGCGCGCGGCTCGATCGTGATCTATCCGCGCTATGTCGAGCCGGGCGAGTCGGTACAGGCCGCGCTCCTGGCCTTCGAGTCGGGCCTTCGCGAGGCGTTCGACCGGATCGGGCCGACAAGGCTGCCCGTGGTTGCGGTCGGGAAGTCGTTCGGCGGAAGCGCAGTCTTCTACTACGCAGGATCGGCACGATCACTGGGTCTCCCGCCGCCCGAGGCGATTCTGAGCGTGTTCCCCGCCTTGCCGTTGGGGACCCTTCCGGCTCGGCTGCCGGCCCCGAGCACGTTCGTCGAGTTCCTCGTCGGAGATGCGGACACGATCGCCGGTAGCGCCGGGGCCGATGAATTCTGGCGCTGGCTCGCGGATCACCCGCAGCGCGAGAAGCGGTACGTCGTCGTGCACTCACGCCCCGGGTTCGTCGCCGATCACGATTCAGCGCAGCGCAGCGACCGGATCGCGCGAGCGGTCTTCTGGGCTCCCTTCGACCGGCTGATCGAACGCGCCGTCCGTAGCTCCTGACCCGATGTCGCGGACGAGGGCCCGCTGCAGCCCTCGTCACTACTACTCGTCCTACGGTGACGACGAGAATCGCGGCACGAGCGGCATGTTGACCGTACGTCGCCGGAAGCCAGGGCGAGGCACGGCGAGCGCCCGTCCGGCTCCACCGGGTCGCGCCGGCCTAACCGAACGGGACGTGCCGCAAAGCCGTCGGCGTCGTGCGGCGGTAGACGGCGAAGAAGTCGCGGTCGTCCGGAACCAGGTAGCGGTCGACCGGCTGCTGGTAGTTCGGGACGATGCGCGAGGCGCTCCCGACGCCGCCCTTGCCGTAGGTTACGAGCGTCGGCCACTCCGGGTTGATGTCGAGCTCGATCGCGCGGACCGCGCCAGCGCGGATCATGATGTCGGCGAGGCTCGCGGCCGTCTGGTAGTCCGCGGCGGCGTAGATTAGGTTTCCGTGCCGGTCGATTCCCACGCTCGTCCGCCAGACGAGGACGGCGTTGCCGAGTGTGCTCCCCCAGAGCGAGTTGTTGCCGAGCTGCGGGTTCGGCCGTCCGCCGTTGACGATCAGCGGCAGGTTCTGGCGTGCGAGCACGACCCCTCTGGGAGGCGTGGGGCCGCCGTGCCACGTGACGATGTTCACCCGTCCCGACGCGTAGGCGACGACCGTGCCCTGGCCGTCGACGAGCGGCTCGGCGCTGTCGCGGTTGACGAAGAACCCGCCGTTCGAGTCCCGGTGCATGAAGCCGCTGTTGAAGGTCGCGAGCAGCCGCCAGCGCTGGTCGAACGGCACCTGCATCGGCCCGCGCGGGTTGGCTCCGGGGGGTTCGTAGCGGCCGGGGTAGAGCGCGAGCTGCGTTCGGGTGTGATCGACCCAGGCGACGTAGGCAACCAGGCGTGGATAGTCGGGATTCGGCCGGAAGGTCGTGACGAGCACCGGCGCGGCGCCGTCGACTGTGCGTCCGCTCGAGCGCCAGACGCCCTCTCCCGGCAGACGGGGGCGGATCGGCGGGACGATCGCTTGCGGCCGATATTCGTGCACGAGCGGTGAGCGCAAGGCGGACTTCGACGTCGTGGTCGTCGTCGGAGGCGACGGCGCGGCGGCCACGCCTACCGTCGGCAGCGTGCGCAGCGCCGGCCCGCCCTTCGACGGCGCGGTCCAGGTGTAGTAGAGCCTTTCCACCTCGTTGACGAGCCACGCGCCCTGGTGGGTTCGCAGCCAGTCGACGCTCCGGACGCCGAGCGGGAGGCTCGACGGCTTCAGCATCGCGCTCACGTACGAGTAGAGCACCGGCACGAGCAGCCCCAGGACGACGGCGAGTGCCGCGATCCGGCGGCGCCGCCGGACCCGCCGTCTCCGTGCGTGCTGCCGGTGTTCGCGCTGCCGATCGACTGCGGAGGCATGCGGCGCGCTCGAGTCCGTGCTCACGCGCTCACGACTATCGGTGTCCGTCCTAGCGTCGACTCGACGTCGTCGAGCCACGCGTCGAGGAGGGTGAGCTCCCGTTCCTCGAGCCAGCCGCGCTCGACGAGCAGCTCGTAGGCCTGCAGCATGTTCGGGGCGATGCGCTCCACGCCGGGGCTGAGGTCGAGCCGTTCGAGCGCCTCGCAGATGGCGCTGTTCGAGAGGTAGCCGGAGACCTCGTCGGCGAAGTCCTTCGTGAGGTCGTGTGCGTTCCGCTCCTGCCGGACCGAAGCCTCCTCGAAGCAGATGCCCCAGCCGTTCGTCCAGGCGATCCGCTGTGCGACGAAGCTGCGCCAGATGTCGGTCATCCTGAACGAGCACGTGGCCGGGAGGTACATGAGCGGGAATGCTTCCGGCCACCAGGTCGTGTTCTGGCTGTTGAACGGGCACCAGCTTCCCGCCGTGAGCGCCACCGCCGCGCGGCGCTCGAACCGGAACGGGAGCGGGAACAGCATCCGGTAGACGGCGTCTACGTCAGGGTCGTTGTCGACGAGGCCCTGTTGGATCGGGCAGTCGACCTCGAGCAGCGGCAGCTCGACGAAGGCTGGGACCTCCTCGCGCGCGCGGTCGATCGGAAAGCCGCGCGGCCAGATCGACGCGGGGGAGAAGTAGCGGTAGACGTTGACCCAGCCGCCGGACTCGACCGTGCGAACCAGGCGCAACCGCTCGCGCCGCGACCAGAACGCGTGCAAGGCTTCGGTGTCGTCGTCGGTCTCGACGATCAGCGCCGCGCCGCCCCGCATGGCGAGCAGATAGCCGAGGTTCTTTCGGGTGTAGTGCCCGACCGGACAGATCGCGGCGAGTGAGAACTCGAGCTCTCGCTGGCGCTCCAGACTGTAGTAGTCGCATCCGGCGAGCTCGAAGGGCGGTGAGGCCGCGTCGCCGATCAGGATGAATTCGGTCGCGCTCACGCTGGCGGCCTCGGCGAGGGCCCGAAGCGCACGAGTCGGGCCCGCGACCGACGTGATGACGAGGCTGGCCGCGGGAGCCGTCACCGTCGCTGCTCGATGCGGTCGCGGAACAGCGCCCACAGATTCTTCAGCGACTCCGCGACCGCATGCGAGCCGACCTCGTGGCTCCCGCTCGCGTACTCGATCGGAACCTCGCCGACGTCGAGGTGGCGGCAATGTGCCTTCAGCTCCGTCTGGAAGAACGGCCCCTTCGAGCGGATTCCCTTCTCGAGCGCCAGCTCGAGCGCCGGCCGGGAAAAGAGCTCGAAGCCGCTGGTCATGTCCGAGAGCCGCGTCCCGAGCAGGAGGTTAGTGAGCGCGGTGCCGCCGCGGCTGATCGCCCGCCGGCGCGCGCTGCCGAAGTTGCGCCCGCCCGGCATGAAGCGGCTGCCGAAGACGCAGTCGCGGCCGAGCGACATCTCGTCGACGAACCGCTCGATGTCCTTCGGCGAATGGCTGAAGCCGGCATCGATCTCGAGGATCCAATCGCAATGCGCAGCGAGCGCCTCGCGGTAGCCGCGGATGTACGCGTCGGCGACGCCGCGGTTCTCGGGCGCCCAGATCACCCGCAGCTCGGGCCGGCTCGCGCGGTGGCGCTCGAGCAGCTCCCGGGTCGCGTCGCGCGAGACGTTGTCGATGACGACGAAGAGCACAACGGCCGCGAACGGGAAGCGCGCGAGCTCCTCCAGCACCGCGTCCACGAAGACGACTGCAGTCGCCGCCTCGTTCGCCATCGGGCAGACGACTCCGAGCGATAGGCCGGTGGGCCCACTCGCCGCCTTTCCGCCGGTGCCGCCGGGTGCGTGCGGCTGCGTGTCAGGCGAGGGGGCTATGCCGCGCACGACGCCATCAAACAAAGCGCGCATGAGTGCTGGATGAGCCACGGTGCGTTCACCGCGGTCTCACGCGCGTCTGCGAGAAAGTCTGCCATGCGCTTGCTGGTGATCGAGGCCGGGCACCGTCTCACGCCGCAACTGCGGCAGGCAGGACACGAAGCCGCACCTGTTGCGAACGTACGCGACGCCCTCGCAGCCGCGCGCTCGGCGCCGTTCGACGTGATCGTGCTCGACGGCAGCACGGGCGTCGCGGGAGCGCTCGACGGCTGCGGCGAGCTCAGCCGGGCCGGCACCCGGGTTCCGATCCTGGTCATCGTTGCCCGCGACGCGGCCGACACCCGTGTTGCCGCCCTCGACGCCGGTGCGGCCGACTCACTGTCGGCTCCGTACATGCTCCCCGAGTTGCTAGCCAGGCTCCGCGCGCTCGCCCGCAGGACAGCCACGTCGGCCTGACGGGGCACTCGCACGCGCGTGGGTTTTCCGACGACTTCATCAGCCTCTTCATCGGTCACGGCGTCGGGATTGGGCGAACGAGCCGCCTTACATCGGCGAGGACCTGCCCGGCGCGGAGACTGTGACGCTGGAGGAGGGGATGACGTTCGCCGTCGAGGCACCGATCTGGGTCCCCGGCGTTCGCGGCGGTGCCGGCGTGCGCGCCTCGAGCACACGATCCTCGTGACCTCAGAGGGTGGCCGCCCGCTCGACCGGGCTCCGTTCGACGAGCGGCTTCTCCTCGACGAGCACGGCACCTAGCCGATTTCGGCCCAAGAACGATCAGGGTGCAGCATTGTCTTGCGCGGCGGCTCGTGAGCGTCTTCAGACACGGTTGGTCGGTGCCGCGGGTTTCGGCGCTGAGCGGAACCATGTGAAGACGAGACAGGGCGTCGGCTCGCTCCGTGCTTAACGGCGGCTCGGCGACATGGTGCATCGGTGGGATCGCCTCACGGAACTCTCATTGGACGGCGGATATCGTCGTCGATCGGTGGCGGATGTGGATCAGTTCGAGTCTGGACGGGCGGTGATCCGACCCGGCTCTGGACAGGATGATCGGCGCGGCTCGGCCGCTTGGGGACGAAGGATCTGAGGGGATGTTGCGCGCCGCCCGGCGCGATGGTACGAAGGCGGCTCGCTCGGTGGAGCTCGAGATCGGTCTGGTGCGCGCCGTAAGCGGGTCGCGAAGTTTCGTGGCCGTCTCGGGCCCGTGTGGACAAGCCCGCGAGCGTCTGGTGTGTACGGGGCTCACCGGGTTGGTCGGGGTGCTTCTGCTCGTATTCGGGCCCGCGCCCGGGGACGCCGCCGTCCATCTCTACCGGACGCTGCTTGTCCAGCACGGAACGCTGCTCTGGGATAACTACTGGTACGCCGGGCAGTATCCGCTTGCCTCGTACAGCCTCGTCTATTACCTGCCGGCGGCGGTGGTCGGGAACGCGCCGCTCGTGCTCGCCGCCGCGGTCGCGTCGAGTTTGTTGTTCGCATCGATCGCGAGAGAGGAATGGGGCGATGCTTCTCTCTGGCCGGCGCGGATCTTCGGTGTGTGTGCGGCCGCTCCGCTCTTCACGGGGCTTTACAGCTATTCGCTCGGGTTCATGGTGATGCTCGGCGCCCTGCGCGCTTTACAGCTGAGTCGCGTGTGGGTGGCGGTGGCGCTGGCTGGTCTGACTCTGGGCTGTAGCCCGCTCGCTTTTCTGTTTCTTTGCCTGATCCTCTTGTCTGTCGCGGCCACGCGGGGTCGGCTGTCGATGTCGACGGTTCGGATCGGCGTTGCCTTGCTGGTGATCGCGGCGTTCGAGCTTTGCGTGCTCAGACTGTTCCCAAGCCGAGGGATCTACCCGTTCCACCTCGTGAATCTCGCGGCGGTCGTCGCCGTTTCGATCGTCGGAATGCTTCTCGCCCGCCGGGCGCGGAACGGTGGGCTGCTGGTCGCATTCTTCGGCTTCTGGGGGGTGGGGAGCGTCGTTGTGTCGATGGTCGGCTCGCCGATTGGCGACAACTGGACGCGTCTGAACGAGTTCGTGTTCCCGCTGATGGTCTTGACAGCGGCTCTGGCGCGGTTTCGGCCGCGGGTGCTTGTCTCGGTGGCGCTCGCTGGAGCGTTGGCGTACAACCTCGCCCCGTACTTGTTGTTGATTCCGTATCGGCTGGATGGTCGTCCGGCCACAGCGAGGTATTGGCAGCCGGCGATCGATTTCGTCAAGAGCCATTCGGCGCCGGGGTTCCGGGTCGAGGTTGTCCCGACGGCGAGCCATTGGGAGTCGTACTGGATCCCTCGCGCCGGCATCGCGCTCGCCCGCGGCTGGTATCGGCAGCTCGATCTCGCCGACAACCCGATCCTTTACTCACGTCAACTGGACGCGGCGAGCTACCGGCTCTGGCTTCGCGAAGAGGCCGTCGACTACGTGCTCCTACCGTCGACCAAGCTCGACCCGGACTGGGCACCGGAGGAAGCCAGCCTCTTGCGGTCGGGTAGGTCAGGCCTGTCGGTTGCCTTCCGCGATCGAAACTGGACGATCTACCGGCTTCCGAATCCAACGCCCTTGATTACCGGCCCCGGCTCGGCGCTTGTGACGCTGTTCGGACACACCCGGATCGGCGGTCTTGTCTCCCGTCCTGGCCGCTATCTGATGCGCTCCCACTACATGCCGTTCTGGAAGGTCAGCGGCCGTGTCTGTCTCCTCCCGGGTCCGGACGGCATGACCTGGCTACAGGCGACGACCGCCGGCAGGTTCTCGATGGCCGTTTCCCCGACCGCGCTCGGGTTCGTGCAGGCGGCTACGTCCGACCTCGACGGTTCCTGTCCCACGGGAGTTACCAAGGCGAAGGCTTCACGCCACGTCTGAGCTCGAGGTTGTCGATCCGGACGCCGCGATCTCCGCGCTGCGAGTGCGGCTCGCCGGACGAGGCGCATCCGCGAGCCGGACCGAACTGGCCGTGCGAGCGACCGAGAGTCTCCTGCGGGATGCCGTGCGTGTGCGCGGCGACGGGACCGTGTATGTCGTCACGGGCGATATCCCGGCCATGTGGCTTCGCGACTCGGCCGCCCAGGTGAGGCCGCTGCTGCTCATCGCACGGGACGCTCCGGAGGTGGTCGATCTGGTGGCCGGGGTTCTGCGCTCGCAGGTCGAGCAGGTCCTGATCGACCCGTACGCGAACGCCTTCAATCCAGGCCCGACGGGCGAGCGCGTACGCCGCGACTTTCGAGATCAGTCGCCGTGGGTCTTCGAACGGAAGTATGAGCTCGACTCGCTCTGCGCTCCGCTGTCGCTTGGCTGGCTGATCTGGCAGACGACGGGATCGTCAGCGCACGTTGACGTACGTTTCCGTGAAGCTGCCCATGCGATCATCGGTCTCTGGCGGCGCGAGCAGGAGCACGTCGCGGGAACGTACGTGTTCCGTCGGCGGTTCGCGCGTCGCAGTGATTCGCTTCCGAATCGGGGGCGCGGAGGGCGCGTTGTTCGCACGGGGATGATCTGGTCCGGGTTCCGTCCGAGCGACGATGCGTGTGAGTACGGGTACAACGTCCCCGCGAACGCCTTCGCGGCGGTGAGCCTCGATCGCCTCGAGTCGCTCCTCCAAGCAGCCGGCACCGAGCCTGAACTCGCCGCCGAGGCGCGCGCGCTCGGCGCCGAGGTCCGGGAGGCGATCGAGCGCTACGGGAGGGTCGAGGATCCCGTCGCAGGCTGGATCTATGCCTACGAGGTTGACGGGCTCGGAAAAGCGCTGACGCTGGACGACGCGAATATTCCGAGTCTTCTCTCGCTTCCCTACCTCGGCTTTTGCCCTCCTGACGATCCTGTCTACCGGGCGACACGGAGCTGGATGCTCGGCCCGCGCAACTCGAACTGGGCCTCGGGACGCGTTTCAGCCGGCGTCGGCAGCGCGCACGGGAGGCGGGGCTGGGTGTGGCCGCTCGCGATCGCGATGGAGGGTCTGACCGCCATCGACGACGCCGAACGAGAGGAGGCCGCCTGCCGGATCGAGGCGACCGTGACCGGCGAGCTCCTCCTGCATGAGTCGGTTGATCCGGATGATCCTCGGCGATTCAGGAGGCGCTGGTTCTCATGGGCCGACATGCTCTACGTCGAGCTCGTGCTGGCAACAGTCGGCGTTCGCCTTCCAGCCTGACGCGGAGCGGGAATGCTCAACCGTTGACGAGCCTCGGCGGTTCCTCGTGGGCGGGCCCGGTCACGCTCATCTTCGGTTCATGTTCGGGCGCGTGGGCTCGCCGATTCGAAATCTCGAGGGGGACGTTTGTGAGTGAGGCCATCGGCCGCGCGGCGAACGGCCGCGAGTCAACCGCCGCCCACCGGCCCACGAGCGGGGCGGCTCGATGCCACGCCCGGACGCCACGCCCGGACGCCACGCCCAGTCGCCCGCGACGAACCCATGGCTCGTCTTGATGCCGGCGGCAACCTCGCGAATGAACGGGACGGGAGTGCGATTTCGGCGAGCGAACGGTACGGCTGGTAAATCAAGGGTCCGACCTTCGAAGGGCTCTGAATGAATCGTTGTGCGCCCACGACGCTCCACCGAAAAGGCTATTGACGTCTCAATCGGTGGCGCCGACTGTCCTCAAGATGTGGGCAGGAATCGGTTTCGAGAGCACACGAGCGGCGAGCGGCGTGAAGCGCCGCTAGGCGGCGTTGGCCGAGCGTTCTCGCGCTTTCCTGGGCCAAAACACGACGTCGAACTGCGCCGAAGATTGAGCCGGTCGGACGTGGGTGGCTTAGCGTGCCCGTAACGCCGTTCTCACGAATGGCGCCATAGAGTCTCGGTCGGTCCCCGATTGCCGGGGGTGGAAGCGGTGTGGGCGAATGTTGGCCGAGGGGTGAGGCGATGTGAGTGAGTTCTCGCTGGAGCGGTCGCCGGGGTCCGGCGGGCGGTTGTTCGCGGAGCCGTCGATGGGGCTGGATGAGACGTCGTTCCAGGTTCAGAACACCGATGCTGCGTACTACAACTCGGCGTACTACAAACTGCATCAGTCCCTCCTGCAGCGCGTCCCGACGGGGCCGCCCGCGGCGCCGCTTCAACTCGGCGAAATTGTCTCGGCGGGCGCGTTGGCGTCGATCGTTGCGAGCAAGCGGATCATGTTCCATTCGGTCGGCGACACGGGCGCGTCGGCAGCGATACGGATCGCGACCGAGGCCGACGTCGCCGACGCGTTGACACGTGATTTGCAGGGTCCGGCCGGCGCGGAGGCCGCGTTCCTGTTCCATCTCGGCGACCTGATCTACAATTTCGGCGAGGCCGAGTACTACTACGACCAGTTCTACGAGCCGTTCCGCGGCTACGACCGGCCGATCTTCGCCATCCCCGGAAACCACGACGGCGAAGTCCAGTACGGCGCCGACCCGACCACACCGCTCACGCCGACGCTGATGGCCTTCCTGCGGAATTTCTGCGCCCCGGCACCCGCGCTCTCACCCGACTCGGGCGGGCTCGTCCGCAGCACGATGACCCAGCCCGGCCCCTACTTCACCCTCGACGCGCCGTTCGTCTCGATCATCGGTCTCTACACGAACGTCCTGGAGACGTTCGGTGTGATCTCGAGCCAGAACGGGCATTTCGGCCCGCCGCTGAACAACGATCAGCTCAACTGGCTGATCAGCGAGCTCAAACGCCTCAAAGAGCCCCGCGCCAACCTCGAACGTGCAGTTCTGCTCGCCTGCCACCACCCGCCCGTCTCGGCCGACCGGGCCCACGGCGGCGCAGTCGGGCACGCCCACGACATCGACAAGGCCTGCCGCGAAGCGGGTTTCTGGCCCGACGCGATCCTGTCCGGCCACGCTCACCTCTACCAACGCTTCACCCGCAACACCGGCCAGCGCCAGATCCCCTACATCGTCGCCGGCAGCGGCGGCCACAACCTGACCCTCCCCCGCGGCGAGGTTCTCGGCAAGACCCCGCTCACCTGGGGCGAATACACCCTCGTGCGGGACCCGATCCTCCAGTACGGCTACCTCACAATCACCGTCGACATGACAGCGGCCAAGGCCGAGACGCTCACCATCCGTTTCCAGGCACCCACCGACCCGACCGCCACCGACCAGGTCACCATCAACCTCGCGACCAACTCCGTCACCGATCCCAAGACGTAGCGCCGGAGGTAAGGGCTTCTGGCCGCGCGAAGTGGTCGCAAGGGCACTTCGGGCCGCGCGGGAATACGACGGGGCCGGTCGCGTTTTACGAGGTTCAGACCCCGATCGGAAGGGGCGCGGGAGTGGACGTAGCTGAAGGATCAGCTGCTCCGGCCAACGAACTGGAGGCGCTGGTGACCGATCTCTCGGCGAGTGGCCCAGTCGTCTTCGTCTTCGGTAACGGCTGGCTCACCGCCCACCTGGTCGGTTCGACGCGACCGCTGTTTCGCGGACCGAGTGAGCGGCGCTGGTGGCACGTTGACCACGGCGATCCGGATTCGAAATGGGGCCTCGATGTGCGGCTTGATGAGGTCGTGCGGGTTCGGTTCAGCCGCGAAGTGAGTTCGTTCGGGTCGTTCCCCGGTCAGGAATCGCTGGTCGTACGTTTCGAAGCCGACGGCGATCAAACTGACCTTCACTGTTACCTCGGGGATATCTACAAGGGGCGGCGGCTGAAGCCCGAGCGGCTTCGCGCCTGGGAGGAACTTCGCAGCCGGTACGGCGGTCGTGACGAGTCGCTCGTTCTCGGCGGTTCACTTCAGCCGATCGCTACCACCGACTGAGCAGCAGAACACTCGTTTGCCCGAGGCGGTCGGCAGTGCACCCTGATGCAATTGACCAACCGAGTTCACGGAAGATCGCCAGAGGAGCAAGATCGCAAAGAAAGCCTCAAACGCACCGCGACGGGGGGTCCTTGGATGAACAACGGGGCGCCTGAGGCATCGTCCCTCCCCGGGTGAGGCCACGAGGATAATTAGCGCGGCAGGCGGGATCGCAATCGTCAGTATGTCGCGGAGAGTCATGGCTTCTCTACGGGCGACATGCTCGCACGAGTGGGTTGGGCAACAGGTCTCTCGGCTGCGCGAGGGTGCGGGAATGTTCCCTGAGGCTTGCGGCTTAAGTGGTTAGGACGACGTCCTGCCCGTTGGCCGTGTCGATCTGCAGTGCGTCGAGGCCGGGGACGTTGCCGCGGGTGTGAATCGCGTCGGAGTTGCTCCCGGTTGTGACGATCCCTCCTGCGATCTCGATCTGTCCCAGGTCCCCGTCGATCTCGACGGTGATCACCTTGTCGCCTGAAGTCTTGACCTGACCGCCAACTTTGATCGTGCCGACGTCGGCGCCGGGCTTGATGCTGAGCGCGATAGCCTTCAGCGAGAGCTGGACGCCTTTGACGAGGCTCTCGCCTTCGCCGCCCTCGGTGATCAGGTCACCTGAGATCTCCAGGATCGGCAGGGGTTTGCTCACCTGCACGCCGACTGACCCGTCGCCGTGGGTCGCGATGCTCTCGAACGAGGCGTGGCGCAGCGATCCGTCGTAGAGGTTGAAGCCGCGCGCACCCGTCCCGAACGTCTCGATCGGCGCCTGCACGTCGAGGCGGTCGATCCCGCCGAAGTTGACGAAGCCGATGCCGCTTGGGCCGCGCGAGGTCACCGGCGCCTTGGCCGTCCAGTTCGTCACCTCTCCCCAGTTGTCGAGCACCATGTCGTTCTGCCCGTACGTCGTCACCGGCCCCTCGTTGACGACCTCCTGCACGACCGCCGCGGAGATGACGAACACGCCGCCGCTGATCAGATCAGGGTTCCGGGCGCAATCCCGCCGTCGCTATGGATCTCCCCCGTCTGCAGGGTCGAGACTTGCACCGTGCCGCCGCGCAGACACACACCCGGCGGCAGCGTGACCATCGGCATACCGCTCAGAGTGCCCCGGACCTCGATCTCCTCGACACCCGACTGGAGCGCCTGCATCAGGTCGGCAACGCGGTCCACCTTGGTCGATCCGGCCACTCGAACCACCTCCGAAGCGAGGAGTCCTCGTAGGCTAGTCCATCGCAAGCACGTCCGAACGCCCTCCGGGCTCGCTCCGCGCCCCGCCGGCGCTCCCAATCAGATCAGTGCTGGTCTTCGTAGACATGACGCTCCTTCGAATTCGTCATGCCTACACAGCGCAAGGGACACTCCCCGGCGCTTCGCCGGAGCAGATGAGAGATTCGTTGAGGGCTGGTGGCGTTGTGTTAGGCGGAGGTTCGCTTCGTTGCTAAGCGCTCTGACACGCCCTACGGTCCCAGGCGTCGACACGAAGCGGGGAAAGTGCGTGCTCGTTGAGGGTCTCGAAGCCTAAGTAACTCGCGGCCGTTCTGTTGCCTGACCTCACAGCGGCCGTTCTCCGGCCAGGCAAACGCGAACCCGCGCAGACGATTCTTGTTCTTGGCGCCAGCGTGTCGCAGCTGCCGGCGATTCGACAGGCGCGGGCGCTCGGACTCCGTGTCGTCGCGGTCGACGGTGACCCGTACGCGATCGCGTTCGCGGAGGCCGATGTTGCGGAAGTGATCGACTTCAGCGACGTCGACGCCGTCGTCGCCGCCGCTCGTCGTCACCGTGTCGACGGGGTGGTGGCGATCTCGACGGATCGAGCCGTGCCGATCGCTGCGGCGGTTGCCGAGGCGCTCGGGTTGAGCGGAGCACACTCAGCCGCTGCGGCACTGATGACGAACAAGGCGCTGATGCGTCGCTGCCTGGCCGAAGCGGGGATCGCTCAACCGCGGTTCGCACTGCTCGGCGCGAGCGACGACCCCGCCCACGCACTTGAACAGGTCGGTACGCCGGCGGTGGTGAAGCCCGTCGACTCGGGAGGGCAGCGAGGACTTTTTCTGATCGAGACGGCCGACGAGCTCGCGGAGGCGTTGCCGCGGTCGCTTGCCTACTCGCGCGCCGGACTCGCGATTGTCGAGCGGTTCGTGCGCGGTTCCGAGCTGAACGTGATGGTGATCGTCTCCGACGGAACACCGCACGTGCTCACGCTGTCGGATCGCCTCCGACCCGAGGGACCGGGCTTCGGAGTCGGCTGGGCGCACCTATTTCCATCCCTTCTTCCCCAGCCGCTCCTCGCCCGGGCCGCGGACGTGGCACGTGAGGCGATTAGGGCGCTCGGGCTGACGGAAGGGATTGCCTTCCCGCAGCTCCTGGTGACCGACAACGACGTTCTCGTTGTCGAAGTGGCGGCACGGATCGCGGCTGGACAGATGGCCGACCTCGTTCGCTACGGCGTCGGCATCGACCTCCTCAAGGTCGCATTCGCCCAGGCGCTCGGCGAACCGGTCAAACCCGAGCTTCTCGAACCGAGGTTCACACGGCCACTCGCCATCCGCTTCCTCACCGCGAGCCCTGGGCCCCTCCCGACCGGCCGGCTCCTTGCCGTCACCGGCCTCGATCAGGTCCTCGCGTCGCCGGGCGTGATCGATGCCGGCCTCTACCTTCAGCTCGGCGAAATGATCAGACCCGTACAAGTCGACGCCGACCGCCGCGGCTACATCATTGCCTCCGGCAGCACACCGACAGAAGCGCTCGCGTTCGCCGACGATGCGGCAGAGGGACTGAAGGTCGACGTCGAATAGCCGTGCCCGCCGGTGAGAAGAACGCTCTCCTCGACAGTGATCTGTGCTGCACTGCTAGCCGTCACGCTCGGAGCTTTCGTCATGGCCGAGCACGCGAAGACACGGCGAAGATCGAGTTCAAGCTCAGGTGCCGGCGACACTACCTCGAGGTCTCGATCGATCGCGGGCAAACGCGCGTCACGACGATCCTCAGGCGACGGAGACAACCGCTCATCCGCCGGATCGCAGCCCGGAGACCCCGCCGGCGGCTTCACGGCCGCGTAACCGTTCTCTCATCCGACGGGTAGAGAATCACGGCCAGCCTCCGGCGCCGTCCACGCCATGCCGGTAGCCGGACTGCAAACCGAGTAGTTGCTGCGGCGGGGGCCGGGGCCCACACCAGAGTGGGATCCCGGCCCTCGTTGATTTCCCTGGCTTCGCGCCGCCTAACCGCGCTCTCATCTGGCCGGTAGAGAATCATCACTGCCCCTGCGCCGTCTACGCCACACCGGCAGCCGGGGGCAACCGAGTCGTTGCTACGTTCAACCAGCAGGTGGGATAGTGGATCGCAAAGGTGTAGGTCCGTTCAGAGGATTGGCGGCGGGTGTTGGTCTTGTCGCCTGTTTTTTGCTAGTTGCCGGCCCGGCTGCAGCTGAGAGTGCGAATCCGGTCGCTGCTGCGGTCGTCAAGACGGTGCTCGCGGGCTCTGCTGCCTTCGAGGTTCGTGGGCACGTGACCGTGCCTGAGCAGGTGACCTACCTTGCGGTTGCGTCAGGAGAGGTCGGAGGAGGCGGTGCTCGCGCGTATGTCGCGGCCTCGCAGCGAGGGCGTGGCGCCTTGCGGGCGCAGGTCCGAGTCCTCTTTGCCAGCGGGGGGCCTGTCTTTTATCTGCTTGTTCCGCAACTGGCCGATCGCCTGCCGCAGGGAAAGACCTGGGTTCGCGCCACCGCCGGTGACGTGTTGAAACTGGCCGGTGTCAACCCCGCAACTGTGAGCCGGTTTGCGACTGTGCTCAACCCGGGCTCTCTTCTCCGGCTTCTCGGCTCGATCGCGACCGCCCCGAAGCGAGTGGGCCCGGTCATGATCGCCGGGCACCTGACCCAGCGGTACCACCTCTCGATCCATCTCGCCGCCCTCGCAGCGCATTCCAGCCTGCCCGCGGACGTGAAAGCAGGGCTCAGCGGCCTGAACCCCGTCTCGCTCGACGCCTGGATAGACCAGAGCGACGGCTATGTGCGCCAACTGCAGATCGCCTACGTGGCAAAGGGACCCGCGCCACCACATGGCGTCGTGACGATCCAACTCCACGATTTCGGCAGCCGCGTTCACGTCGCCGCACCCCCGCCCGCGGCCACGATCTCCGTCACCGACCTCGACGTCTAACTCGCGCCGTTTGGCCCCTGCGGAAGCTTCATGGGCCGCAAACGGCGTACCGAACGGCGTCGGCGAACAGCAGCCGTGCGCCACCGGCCTCCCGCATCGGAGAGGACGGCTCGAGTGCACCGATCAGACCCTTCGGTGAACTCGGCGAACGCGCCGTCGACTACGAGGATCGGGGCTGATCGGCAGCCGGCCTAGGCGGTGCGAAAGGATCGGATGACAACTGCCGCTCCCAAAAGGCCCAGCACGAGGAACGCGGCTCTGATCGCGACGATGCCGTGAGCGGTACGGAGCCGGCGAAGGCGTGAAGCGATGAGTGCGACCGCGGCAAGCAGTGCGATCGCCGCCCCGAGGGCTAGCTGCCACCAGGTGAACGCTGGGCCGGGCGCGAGATCGATACCGTGGAGGGGCGGCAGCGTCGTTCCGCCGCGTAGCCGAAGCGGCCGACCGAGAGCAGCGACAGCCTCCCCCTCGGTGAGAAACCCGTCGCTGACCAGCGCGCGTAACACCTCGATCTGGCGGCGGCGGGCACGGGCGGGATGGTGGAAGGGGTCGTACGCCGAGGGCGCCTGGATCAGCCCGGCGAGCATGCTTGCCTGCGCCGAGTCGAGGTTGCGCGGCCGAACGGCGAAGTACCGCTCGCTCGCTGCGCTCACGCCGTACGCGCCCTCCCCGAAGTACAGACTGTTCAGGTACGCCGCGAGAATCTGCTGCTTGCTGTAGCGGCCCTCGAGCTTGAGCGCAACCGCGGCGTCCTCGAGCTTGCGCCAAGGCGAGTGATCGTTCCCGCCCAGGTAGAGCACCTTCGCGACCTGCTCGGTGATCGTGCTCGCGCCCTGCGCGAACGAGAGATGAACAAGGTCATACGGGAGTGCTCGCATCACGCCGATCAGGTCGATGCCGTCGTGGTGGTAGAAGCGCTCGTCCTCGGTCGCGACCACCGCGTCTCGCAGCGCCGGCGCCACCAGGCTCAGAACGACGATCCTGCCTCCCGTCCCCTTCAGGCGGAGCTGTACCTGCTGTCCGAGCAAGACCGCCGAGGGACTCGCGGCCCACGCAGCGAGCAGGACCGCGACAGTAGCGGCGGCGAGCGCGCCGAGCGTGAGCACGATCCAGCGTCGACGCCGGGATGAGTGCAGGAACGTGGCCGCCCTTGCCCCGCCGACTTCCTTCTCGCCCGGCATCACGGGCTCACGATGGAGACTGCGGCCGGCGGTCGGAGCCGTCCCGCAACACGCAGGATAGGCCAGCTTCCGACCCGGACCGACTGCCCAGCGGCAACCAGCAGCGGCCCGTGGAACGGCGTCCAGCGCAAGCCGTACTCGTGTCGAAGCCGTGAGGGCAGCAAGGCCGCGGTTGCTAGTCGGTGCGCCGGGCCGAGCAGCCGCATCGGTGCCGGTAGGCGAGCGCGGAGGATCAGGCGCGCGATCTCCTGGGCCGGCTCGGTGACGGTGATCTCGCTCCCGGCGATCTGGGCGGCGAAGTAGTCGCGGAACTCGTTCAGAGTTGGGGGGATCACCCCGGCAGGGGTGCCGAAGATGCGCGCGACGGTCGCCATGTCGCGGTAGTAGCTCTCCTGCTCGGCCGCCGACAACCTCCGCTCGAACCGCTGGTAGGCCGAAAGCGACGCGTAAACGAGCGTCCCGTGAACCCAAACCATCAGCTCGGGATCGTCGGCCGAGTAACGAGTAGCGGACGGGAACGGGCCGAGCGCGGTGCGCGTCTCGCCGTGCACCCGCGCGTGAACAGCCTGGACGACGGCACCCGCCCGCTCAGCCTCCGCCTTGCTTCCGAACGTGACCAGATAGAGCGCACGGAGAGTCCCCACGAGCCGCCGCCACAGATCGGCGTCGTAGGCCGAGTGCTCGGCAACCCCGGCCGCGACCAGTGGGTGTGCCAGCTGAAGCAGCACCGCCGTGCCGCCGCCCAGGAACGGCGTCACCGGCGTGTTGCCCACCTGCCGGATAACGCTTCCAGGCGCGAAGTACCCGTCCCTGCTCGCTAGACGCTCGGCGTGGCGTCGCCCACCGGCGCTTTGAGACGTCTCACCCCGCATCGGCCTCATCGCCCAAAACGCCGTTCACGCTGCTGAAACGTCCGCACGGCACGTAGAAAGTCCAGTTCGCGAAACGCCGGCCAATAGACATCCGTGAAGTAGAACTCGCTGTGGCTGCTCTGCCACGGCAAGAAGCCGCTCAGCCGCATCTCTCCGCTAGTCCGGATGATCAGGTCGGGATCGGTGTGGTCAGCCGTATAGAGATGGCGTGCGATCGCCTCGGCATCGACATGGTCGGCAAGCGCGTTCGACGGCACCCCTGCGGTACAGAGCGAACGGATCAGCCCTCGCATCGCGTCGACCAACTCGTCGCGGCCGCTATACCCGAGCGCGACGTTGAGACACATGCCCTCGTTATCCGCGGTCTCGGCCTGGACACGGCGAGCCGTCTCGGCAAGAGCCGCGGGTAGCGCATCGAGCCGCCCGAACACGCGAATCCGAAACGCTGGCCCGTCCCTCACCGCACCCGCCGCAAGCGACGCGAGCTCTTCCGACAAGACCCCCGTCAAGGCAACAACCTCGTCCTCCGGCCGCGTCAGGTTCTCGATCGAGAGCGCCCACACCGTCAGCTCCCCGATACCGAGCTCCGCACACCAGCCGATCAACTCGACCAGCTTGTCGGCTCCGCGCCGATGCCCGGCACCCGGCTCGCGGAGACCGGCCAGATTAGCCCACCTCCTATTCCCGTCGAGGATCACCGCCACGTGATGCGGCGGCGGATGCGCGCGCACCCTCCCACGAAGCCGCCGCGTGTACAACCCATAGAGCGGCGAGAGCACGAGCGAACGCGCCGGGATCCACACCCACGCCGCCGACCCGGCGCCACGCGCTCTGCTTCGGAAACCGACCTCGGCGCTCACCCCTCGCGCCCACTCCGTGTCACGACCACCCAGCCTATCCCGCGTCAATGAGGCAGCCGTTAAGGCCTAATGTCTGAATGCACAACCCTCGACGCGGCTGCGGCGGTCGGGGAGCGGGACCGGGTTGCTCCCGGCACTCCTCACGGCTACCCCGAAACCGGACGATCCGTAACATGCGCCCGGAGGTCCCCGGCGCCGACGTCTTCGATGGCTCGCAGGCCACGGTGTTCGGGAACCTAGGATGTGGGACATGCTCGTGACGTTTGACCGGACGGCAGAGCTACGCCGCGTCGCGACCTACGGTCGTCGGGTGAGAGCGGCCGCTGTCGTGGTCATCCTGAGTGCCGCGACCGCGCTCCTGGCCGGATGGACCGTCTCGAACACACCGCTCACACGCGCCGGCTACGTCAAGCAGGTGAACTCGATCGCGAAGAGGGTCGGTCCCGTGATGAACGGTCTCGCCTCGTCGACGAGCGGAGCGGACGCCGCAAAACGGCTTCGGGCTGCCCAGGTCGCCCTGAGAACAACGGCCGTCCAACTGGCGCGCATCACGCCTCCGCGCAACATCAGGTCAGCGCATGCACGGCTCGTCAAGAGCGTCAAAGAGCTCGCAACCGAGCTCACCCCGATCATCGCGAAACTGAGGGCCGGGGACGTTCAAGCGCTCCTTGCCGCCCTCTCACTCAAGGGCATCGCCGACGCCCGCGCGGCGGCCGCCGTGATCACAAAAGCCGGGTACAAGATCCAGATTCCATTCCTCACCTGAGCACTCGAGCCGCTCGACCCCGCCCGAGTGGCGATCGAAGGCACTCAGCACTCGCGGCCGCCTGTCTTTGGTGGCGGTCATCTGAGCTCGCATGAGCAGCAGGTTTGGGTAAGCTCGCGGCGTTGGGATCGTGGCGCCGGAGCTCGGACCAGCTGCTGCCATCCCGCAAGTGCCTTAGGCTCATGACTGCGCAACGCGCCGGTCGTTCAGAGCTCGTTGACTTGGCCTTCATGGCTGAGTGGGCGAGTTCTCTTGACCGGGCGCGGGCACCGACTGACGGTGCCTGTGGGCCTTCTGTGAGGCTGCCTTCTCCTTGGCCTGCGAGTAGGACTGCTCGACAAGCGATCTCCCGTCTGACCAGCCGAACGCCCAGGTGAGAAGGACAAGCGCCAGCAAGATGTTCCAGGCGGTCATGATCAGCTGCTCGGTGACCGAGTAGGCGGTCGCGGTCGCGCTGGTTGTGACTCCCTGGAGCGAGGCGACGTTGAAGGCCTGCTTCACGCCGACGCCGCCGGGTGTGACCGAGGTGACGTTCGCGATTGAGTTCCCGGCGACGACGTGCATCAGCGTGTCGAAGGTGACCGGGATTGCGTAGGCGGCGAGGAACGCGCCGATCATGCAGAGCATCGCGATCCAGCTGATCACGCCGGGAACGACGACACGGGTGGCGTAGGCGCGCGGGTGGCCGAGGATCGCGCCGCCGCCTTTGGCTTCGGCCCACCAGCGCACGACCCGCGGCCAGTAGGCCCGAACCAGGATCACGATCAGCAAACCGCCGCCTACGAACAGGACCGCGGTCGCCCAGGGGCGATCATGAACGAACCCGAACCTGAGGTCGAACGACCCGGCGACCGTGAAGAACAGATAGAGGTAGGGAATCGCGCCGAAGACGCAGTAGAAGATCTTCTGCACCGCATAGCCGCCGAGAATCGCTGCGAACGTCGCCCCGGCGATCAGGGTCGTGAACATGAAGAGCATCATCAGCGTCCCGAGGTTGGCCGGCAGAATCCCGTTCAGCGCAACCGAGGCCGCGTATACCGCCCAGATCCGGCGCCACGGCACCTCCGCATCCGAAAACCCGTACCGGAGGATCGCCCACCAGCCGTACGCGGTCGCCGTTGTCTGGACGAACCCGGCCGCACAACCGGCGATCACATAGGCGGGGGAGATCCCCGTGATCGCGTCCCAGAGTTGCTCGAACCAGCCGACGAGGTCCCAACCCAGCAGCTCCGCGAGCGCACCCGCGACCAGCAGGGCGAGCAGGCCGGCAACCACCCGGCGAACGTGGAACTGCCTCGGCGTTCCAGCTGTCGGCCCGGCAGGCACCATCGCCGCGGTCATGTGTCCACCTGGCCGACTCTTCGAGTTAGGGCGCCCGAGATCATGGCCTCGACGACCGTTGCTCACGGCGTCCTGTTGGCGTGGTCGTGGCAAGGAACGTCCCCGTTGCTGATGAGAAACCGATGAAACCCAAGCAGGCGAACCTTCCGGGTAGCCGAGAGGCCTACTAGCGTGTCTTCGTCTGCTGTTGGTTCTGGCGCGACTCCGGCGACGCCGCTACGGGCAGCAGTTGCATCCTTCGCGCTGAGCGTCCATGTAATAGCCGATGCCGCCCGCCCCGACGCCGGCCCTGTAGAGGTCGACGTACTCGATGCAGCGGGCGTAGTCCGCGCTCGGGGTCGGATTCTTCGGCGTCAACCCGTAGGCGTTCTGGCACGACGCGAGCATGTCCGCCTTCAGTTGGGCGTTGCACTGATCGAACTGCGAGCCGCACTGGCTGTAGCAGAGGTCGTGCGCGTTACAGGCCTCCTTGAAGCTCGCCTTCTTGTAGCTGTCCGGCACCTTGGAGCCCTTGGGCCCGCAGCCGTTCGTCCTCGGCTTGAACCCTTTCTTCGCCACCATCGTCGGCTGGCAAGCGACGTACTCCCACCCCGTGAACTTCGGCTGGACGCCGGTCGTCGTGCAACACTGCTTGTCTGGGTCGTACTTCTGCTTCTCCTCGACCTCCTTCGGCAGGCCGCGCTGTCGGAACTCTTTCTCGGTCCACCTGCAGACGTCGGCGACACAGATGCCGTTGCTGCACCTCGCCTTGTCCACATCGCAGCACCCGCCGCAGCCCTTCGACCCAGCGGCGCAGCACA
This sequence comes from uncultured Actinomycetota bacterium, assembly GCA_963743675.1. Taxonomy (GTDB): domain Bacteria; phylum Actinomycetota; class Thermoleophilia; order Gaiellales; family Gaiellaceae; genus PALSA-600. The sequence continues at coordinate 2,040 of CAVURE010000014.1, read as the reverse complement.
CCTGGGAGTCCCGCAAGCAGCAACCGCCGCCCGCGCACGGCATGTGGTTTTCGGCACACCCCCCGTTTGGATGGTGGCACGCGGTCCCCGGGCATATGTAGGTCTTGCACGCGCTCGCGCCGCGGGCGATCCCGGGCACCACCGCGGCCACGGCGGCGCCCGCAAGCAGCCGCACCGCGCGGCGGCGCGACATCGGCTCGACGAGCCGCCGCGCAAGGTCGTCCATCGCAGTGCCGCCCGCCATGCCGAGCGTATAGCGACTCGATCGGTCGGCGTCAAGCTCGGCAACGCAGGAAGTCCTCTGCTTGCTGCAGAAGCTTGCAGAAGCTCATGTCGCTCTGGCCCGTGACGTCACCTCCTCGGCGCTCGTCGCTAGAGCCCCTGCGATCCCCGCTGAACGACTCTGGCCGACTCGACCCAGCCCGCATCGCCGCCCAACCCCGATTCAAGCGAAGCGTTATCCATTGTGGCCGTCGCCTGGCAGCGTGCATTGAAACGCGCATTCGCAGGGAAATGTTCCAAAACGGTTCGGCGCAGAAACCCTCGATACCGCACGTGTTCCCTGCAAATCGAACGAAGCCGACGCGCGGATTCGAACCGCGGACTTTGGCCGACGCTTTCTATTCGCCCTGGCAAACGGGCCGACGGTAGAGCGCGTCTTCACGGCCAGTTGGCCCCTTCGGAGCGCGGGCCGGTAACTCGCGCAACGGATGACGGCCGCATCCGCGACGAGCCGAAGCCCATGCGATCCGCATACGGGACGAGCCGATCTTGGATCGCTGGCGAGGCGCGATTCTTTGCTGACAGACTGGCGGCGTGCTGCACGGTGTACGCCCAGACGATGGCGAGAGCCCCGGTACGCTCGATCGCAGCGGCTACGTGTTGGAGTTCGACGAGACCTTCACGGAGCCGGGTCTCGACCCTGGTCGATGGGTCGCGCACTATCTGCCGCACTGGACCACCCCGGAGCGCTCCGCCGCGCGTTACGACCTGGAAGCGGGCGTCCTGCGCCTGCGCATCGATGCCGACCAGCCGGCTTGGCGCATCGAGGACGGCGGAATGCGCGTTTCCAACATTCAGACGGGAACCTTCGCCGGCCCACTCGGTTCACCGATCGGCCAGCACCGACACCGCCCTGACCTCGTGGTCAGGACCCCGCAGGCCACGCGCCGCCCGTACACGCCCTCCTTCGGGCTGGTCGAAGCCGTCCTCCAGGCAGGCCCCGACCCCACCTGCATGCTGGCCTTCTGGCTGGTTGGCTTCGAGGAGCAGTCTCCCGCCTCGTCCGGTGAGATCTGCGTCGCAGAGCTCTTCGGCCACGCCATCGGGGCCAGACAGTCGCGTGTCCGCATCGGGGTCAAAGCGCACAACGACCCGTGCCTGCAGGACGATATGGAGGAGGTCGCGCTCGACCTCGATGCCACGGAGTGGCACACCTATGCCGCCGAGTGGACGCCCGACCGAGTCCGCTTCTTCGTCGATGACCACCCGGTCCGCACCGCATACCAGCGGATCGACTATCCGCTGCAACTGATGGTCGGCCTCTTCGAGTTCCCGGCGGGCGCCGACCGAGACGCGGCCGCGTACCCCAAGACCGGGGAGGTAAAGGCGGTCCGCGGCTACCGACGACCCTTGACGTAGAGATCTGGGTGCCCGCTTTCACGTGACGCTTGAGCCCTCGGCCGTGCAAACGGACATGAACCGTCGCCCCTGTTCCAAACAGTGTGCCCACCGCACCACGTACGGACAGGCGTACACACCCACTCTCGACCACTCTCATCGGCTCTACGAGCGGGTCTGAGTGACTTGCGAGCCATCCTGCACCCCCAGGCGAGAAGACGCTCGCGCATGGCACGATCTCGCAGATGACGAACAGGCCCGCGGCGCACGAGCACCTGCGCGAGCTGCTGCGCCGCGTGCGCGACCGGATCGACGCGGGCGACGCGGAGGTCGTTCAGGAGCCGACCGAGCAGCCGTACGGGATCCGCGACTGCGCTTTTCGCGATCCCGCCGGCAACCTGATCCGCATCCAGGAATCGC
>CAVURE010000013.1:0-19435 GCA_963743675.1 uncultured Actinomycetota bacterium | reverse complement strand
GACGTTTTTGCACCTATGGTCAGCTCCTATGTCAAGTTCGTGTCACGCTCCGCGTGGATCTGTGTCTGAGGTCGGCGCTGGGGCGAGGAGGGCGTCTGGCGGAGCTGGCGGTAGATGACGTCGGAGAGGTGGCGTTTCAGTGCGCGGGTGGCTTCGCGGTGGCTGCGGCCTTCGGCTTGGCGGCGGGCGACGTAGGCGCGGGCGCGTGGGTCCATCCGCGCCTGGGTCAGCGCCATCATGTGGATCGCCTTGTTCATCCGCCGGTTGCCGGCGCGGTTGAGCCGGTGCCGTTGCCGCTGTCCGGAGGAGGCAGGGACGGGCGCCGTGCCGTTGAGGGAGGCGAAGTGGCGGTTGGAGGGGATGCGGTTGATGTCGCCGACCTCGCCGATGATCCGGGCAGCGACCAGCTCGCCGACGCCGACCAGGTCGACGAGGCCGGTGCCGAGCTCGCGCACACGCCGGCGGATCTCCCGCTCGACCTGGCGGCGCTCGGCGTCGATCTCCCGGATCCGCTCGATCCGCCGGCGCGCCAGTCCTGCCTGGACCGAGTCGTCGTGCTCGAGCAGCCGCTCGGCAGCATCCAGCTTCGGCGGCGTCGCGAGCGAGGGCAGCTCCTGCTCGTAACCCGGGCGGAGGGTGACCAGGTCTGCGTGCAGGCGATTCTGCGTCCTCGTGCGCTCCGAGCACAGCTGGTCGCGATAGTCCGAGAGCAGCTTCAGGTCGCGCGCCGGCGAGTCGGTCCGCACCGGAGCGAGCTGCTCCCGCGCGGTCACCCTCGCGATCGCGAACGCGTCACGCGGGTCGCTCTTACCGTGCCCACGCAACCTCACCCGCTCGCGCTTGGTCATATGCCCGCGCACATCGCGGACATCCTCGCCCTGCTCGAGCAGATAGAGCGAGAGCCCGTGTCCGAGCCAGCCGCTGCTCTCGATCCCGAACCGCCGCGACCCCGGCGCCTCCTCGCTCACCCAGGCGTGCAAGCCGCCGATGCCCGCCCGGGTCGTTGGCGAAGCTCTCGACCGCAAGCTGCCGGCCGAGCTCGTCGACGATGCAGACCGCGAGCGAGCTCTTGTGCGTATCGATCCCGATAAACAGCATCTCGACCTCCGATCGGTGAAGGAGTACGATCGGGCCGAGCGGCGCGCACGCATGCGTGGGGCGAAGCCAAGCTCCTATCAAGCGACGCCGCTCAGCCAGGTGAGCCCCGGAGGGACACTCACCAAAAGAAGGCCACGCTGCAGCGGGCATGAATTTGCAGAGTCACCTCCGGGGCTCTCGCCGTCAAAAACAACGACGACCTCCGGACTGTGACACGCATGCATCTGTGTCTCCGCTGCCATCGTTTTTGACTTGCTGTACGCCTGGGGCGTCGTTCAGCGCTCGATTCCGCGGCCTCGGCCGCGGTCGAGGTCGGCGAGGATCCGGAGTTGGCGGAGGGGGGTCATGTCCTGCTCGCGGCCGAGGGCGGCGGCCATGCGGGCGAGGTCGCCGATCGATGCGACGAGCGGTCGGAGGCCTCGGCCGAGTGGTTCGCGGGTGGCGGCTCGGCGGAGGTCGTCGTAGCCGCCGCGGGTGCCGGCGGGGTCCGGGACGATCTTGACCTCCCCGCCGCGGGTTCGGAACTCCGATCACCGGCTCGCTGCCGATCGTCGCCGCGTCGAGCGCGATCGGCTTGCCGTCGACGCGCGCTGCTTCGAGGTCGTCGAGAGCGAGCGCGAGTCGCTTGGGGTTGTCGCCGTGGAGCGAGGGCGCGAGGTCGAGGCCGTGCGTGATCTCCTCCGTGCCTTGGACGACCCGGGCGAAGGCGCCGATCAGGACGTAGGCCACGCCGCGACCTTCGAGGGCTTCCAGCGTGGCGTACGGGTCGAAGCGCTGCTCGGTCACTCGGGGCGGCCGCCGCGGTCGTCCTGGGCCTTCTGGTGCTTCTGCACGCGCCGTTCCGGGGTGAGGCGCGAGTTCTTCTGCAGCCGGTCGACGCCGGCGGGCTCGTACGGGACGAGCTCGAGCGGAAGGTCGAAACCGCAGGCGCGGACGAGCTCGATCAGCGTCTCGGCGCTCGGGGCGACGGTCCCCTGCTCCCAACGTGCGATCACGCCGCGCTTTCGACCGGAACGGTCAGCGAGCTCCTGCTGGGTCAGCCCGGCACGGAGGCGGGCTTCGCGGATCACGTCGGCACTCCTCACAGGGACGATTCTACGTCCGACTATCTTCCGTGCTTTGTCACTGATATGATACGAAGCTCCGCGCGGCGCCATGATGAACGCGAAGGGGGAACGATGGCACGCACCCCGCCGGAGACGACTCCGGATCAACTGAGCCTCGAGGACTGCACGAACTCACGCAGCGCCCGAGCTCACCGGCGAATCAACGAGACGGCCGGGCGGAGTCGCATCGAGTCGCCAGCATCACACGGCGCAGGAGCTCCTCGAGACTCCGGACGCGCTCCTCACGCGAACGCACCTGCGCGAGCTCGGGCTCGAACGGCGCGCCGTCGACGCGGTCTTCCGCGCGCTGCCGGTCGTCGTGCTCCCCGGCTACTCGCGCCCGCTCATCCGTGCAGACCACTACCGCGCGCTCGTCGAGAGGTTCACCTATTACGACGACCGCGTCCGGCCGCTCGGATCAGGCATCGTTGGGCTCAATGGCTAGCGCCTGGATCGAACGGCGCGAGATCGCCGATGGCACTCGGTACATCGTCAAGTACCGGCTCGGCGGGCGCGAGAGCTCGCGACGTTACGCGGGCTCGTTCACAACGAGACGGGACGCGCTGGCGCGTCAACGCTGGGTTGCCGGCGAGCTCGCCGCGATGCGCGTTCCGAGCGTCGGCGGCCTCGACGACCATTCCCGCTCCGCGCCGACCCTCGCCGAGGTTGCGGAGCGCTGGCGCGCCTCGCGGGTCGACGTCACCGACGGAACCGCCGTCGGCCATCGCGTACAGCTCGCTCGCGTGCTGCCGCTGCTCGGCTCGCGACGGGTCGACGAGATCACACCCTCCGACGTCGCCGATGTCGTCGCCGCGCTCCATGCAGACGGCCGGAAGCGCGAGACGATCCGCAAGAGCGTCGCCGCCCTCGCCCAGGTGCTCGACTTCGCCGGCGTCAAGGAGAACCCGGCTCGCGACCGCACCCATGTGCGCCTGCCGCGCGAGGAGCGCCACGAGCCGACGCCACCGACGGCGGATCAGATCGAGAGCGTCCTGGGCCTCATGCCACGCCTCGTATGCGCTCGCGGTACTCGTGCTCGACGCGACCGGGCATGCGCGTCGGCGAGCTCGAGGAGAAGGGCCTGCAGTGCGGCGACCTCGACGAGCCGAACACGCGCTGGCGCATCCGTCGCGCCGTCGAGAAGGGCCGCCGCGGCCGCTGGGTCTCGCTTCCACCCGACCTGTTTGCGGCCGTGCTTGCCGACGCTTCCGCCGCGCGAGGACCGCGAAGCCGGATCGTCCGGTGTTCCCGGGGCTCACCCAGGAGCGACTACGGACGGCGATCGCGCGGGCCTGCAGAGCGTCGGGAACTCCGACTTGGTCGCCGCACGACCTGCGCCACCGACGCATCAGCCTCTGGCATCGCCAGGGTGAGACCTGGGCGCTCATCGGCGCACGCGTCGGACAGCGCTCGCTCTCGGTCACCGCCGACACGTACACGCACGTGCTCCTCGACGACCGCGAGCTCGAGCACAGCCGCGCTCGCTCGCCGAGATCACCTGACCCACGGTAGCGCGTCGACCACCGGCGACGCCCTTGGGGTCGTCAGCCTCGCTGTCAAGCGAGACGCGCTCACTCGCAGCGTCTCCTGAGCGAGGTCGGATCCAGGACGCGATTCCACGCGCAGGCTGATAGCCGATCAGACTGAGGCGCGGTGAACCCGCGAGGTCTCAGCGGATCCGTGGGGGCACCGGTGGGGGCACGCCGCGGGCAACAGCGACCTCTCCGGCATGCCCGTCCCGCATAACCATGCGGTTTCCGCATAGCGGTGCGGGTTCGAATGGGCCGTGAAGGATTCGAACCTTCGACCTTGGGATTAAGAGTCCCCTGCTCTACCAACTGAGCTAACGGCCCGCAGGGGGCCGTAGTCGTAGCGGCGGATGCGCGTGCTCACGGTCGTCGGGAACCGGCCGCAGTTCATCAAGTCGGCGCCGCTCTCGGCGGCGCTGCGGGAGGCCGGGATCGAGGAGGTCGTGCTGCACACCGGCCAGCACTACGACCGGGAGCTGTCGCGAGGTCTTCTTCGAGGAGCTCGGGCTCGGCGAGCCGCGCTACCGGCTCGGGCTCGCGACCGTCGGACCCGGCGGCGATGGTGCCGGGGATCCGCGAGGCGGTCGACGGCCGAGCGGCCCGACTGGGTGCTCGTCTTCGGCGACACGAACTCGACGCTCGCCGGCGCCGAGGCGGCCGGCGAGACGCCGCTCGCCCACGTCGAGGCCGGGCTTGCGGAGCTTCGACCTCTCGATGCCGGAGGAGCGCAACCGGATCGAGGTCGACCGGCTCTCGGCGCTGCTCCTCTGCCCGGACGAGCGCTCGGCGCCGCAGCTCGAGACGCGAGGGCGTCGCGCGGCGAGCGCGTGTCGTCGGCGACGTGATGGCCGACGCGCATCGCGCTCTTCGCGCCGATCGCGCGCGACGCGGTCGCGGCGTGCTCGAGCGGCTCGGCGTCGAGCCCGGCGGTACGCTGTCGTCACGGTCCACCGCGAGGCGAACGTGCGAGCCCGAGCGGCTGCGCGGATCGTCGAGGGGCTCGAACCGGCTCGACGGGCCGATCGTCTTCCCGGCGCACCCGCGGACGCGGGCGGCGCTGGCGCACGGATCGGGCCGCTCGGACTTCCCGCTGCTCGACCCCGCTCGGCTACCTCGACTTCACCGCGCTCGCCTCGCAGGCGCCGGGTGATCGTCACCGACTCGGGCGGCGTGCAGAAGGAGGCCTACTGGTCCGGCGTGCCGTGCGTGACGCTGCGCCCGAGCACCGAGTGGGTCGACACGGTCGAGGCCGGCGCGAACGTGCTCGTCGACGACGATCCCGAGCGCGATCGCGCGCGGCCGTCGCCAGCTGCGCGCTTTCCCGACGACGCGCCCGACGCTCTACGGCGACGGAGACGCGAGCGGGCGGATCGCGGCCGCTCTGTACGCTTACCTCGCCGTGAGCCGAGACCTGGGACGTCGCCATCGTCGGCGCCGGCTATGTCGGCCTGCCGCTCGCGCAGACCTTCGCCGACGCGGGGCAGCGCGTGCTCATCGTCGACGTCGTGCCCGAGCTCGTCGCAGGCGATCAACGCGGGCGAGAGCCACATCGAGGACGTCCCGTCGGAGGCGCTCGACGCGCACGTCTCGAGCGGGACGGATCACCGCGACCGCCGACTACGAGCGAGCTGAAGCAGGCCGCGGCGATCCTGATCGCGCTGCCGACGCCGCTGACGAAGCAGCGCGAGCCCGACCTCTGCTACGTCGAGCGCGCCGCGCGCGCGATCGGCGCCGTGCTCCAGCCCGGCCAGCTCGTCGTGCTCGAGTCGACGACCTACCCCGGCACGACCCGCGAGGTCGTGCAGCCGATCCTCGAGCAGGGCAGCGGCCTCGAGGCCGGCAAGGACTTCCACCTCGCGATGTCGCCCGAGCGCGTCGACCCCGGCCGCACCGACTGGACGACGAAGACGACGCCGAAGGTCGTCGGCGGCCTCACCCCGGCCTGCACCGCCGCGGCCGCTGCGCTCTACCGGACGGCGGTCGACACCGTCCACGAGGTCTCGGCGCCCGAGTCGGCCGAGCTGACGAAGCTGCTCGAGAACATCTACCGCTCGGTCAACATCGCGCTCGTCAACGAGCTCGCACAGCTCTGCGACCGGATGGGGATCGACGTCTGGGAGGTGATCGACGCCGCCGCGACGAAGCCGTTCGGCTTCCAGTCGTTCCAGCCGGGCCCGGGCCTCGGCGGGCACTGCATCCCGCTCGACCCGTACTACCTCTCCTGGAAGGCGCGCGAGTACGACTTCTCGGCGCGCTTCATCGAGCTCGCCGGCGAGGTCAACAACAACATGCCGTACTTCTGCCGCTCGGTGATCTCGCAGGCGATGAACCACGGGCTCCAGCGGTCGCTCTCCGGCTCGAGGATCCTGATCCTCGGCGTCGCCTACAAGGCCGACATCGGCGACATCCGCGAGACGCCCGCCGAGAAGCTGATCCAGCTGCTGCGCACGCGCCGGCGCCGAGGTCGCCTACCACGACCCGCACGTCGCCGAGTTCGACGGGATGACGCTCGTCGCCGCTCGAGCCCGAGGACTACGACTGCGTCGCGATCGTCACCGCCCACTCGGCGATCGACTACGCGCGACGTCGTCCGCCGCGCCAAGGTCGTCGTCGACTTCCGCAACGCGACGCAAGGGCCACGAGGACAAGGGCAAGGTGTGGAAGCTGTGACGCGACCCGGTCCGGGTCGCCCAGGTCGGCCTCGGCCACTGGGGCGCGAACCTCGTCCGCAACCTCGACGTGCTCGCCGATCTCGTCTGGATCTGCGACGCCTCCGAGGCGCGCCGCGAGCAGTTCGCACGCCGCTATCCCGAACGCGCTCGCGACCGGCGATCCTTCGACGAGGTGCTCGCCGACCCCGAGCTCGAGGCCGTCGTGATCGCGACCCCCGTGCCGACCCACTACGCGCTCGCGAAGCACGCGCTCGAGGCGGGCAAGCACGTGTTCGTCGAGAAGCCGCCGGCGATGCGCGCCGCCGAGATGGAGGAGCTCGTCGCGCTCTCGGCGAGCGCGCGGAACGACGCTGATGCCCGGCCACCTGCTCCTCTACCACCCGGGCGTGCGCAAGCTGAAGGAGCTGGTCGACTCGGGCGACCTCGGCGAGGTGCTCTGCATCTACGGCAACCGCCAGAACCTCGGCACGATCCGCAAGGACGAGAACGCGCTCTGGTCGCTCGGCGTCCACGACCTCTCGGTGATCCTCCACCTCGTCGACGAGGAGCCGTCCGAGGCCTGGGCGCACGGCAACGCGTTCCTGAACCCCGGCGTCGAGGACGTCGTCTTCTGCTACCTGCGCTTCCCGAGCGGCAAGATCGCCCACCTGCACCTCTCCTGGCTCGACCCGCACAAGATGCGGAAGCTCACCGTCGTCGGCCGCGACAAGATGGCCGTCTTCGACGACATGGAGCTCGAGCGCAAGGTGACGGTCTACGAGAAGTGGCCCGAGCAGCCGGCGCAGACCTACGGCGAGTGGCAGACGCGCACCGGCGACATCGTCAGCCCGAAGATCCCGAGCGACGAGCCGCTCCGGCTCGAGCTCTCGCACTTCCTCCGGCTCGTCCGCGAGGGCGGCAACGGGCGTCGAGGCGCGCGACGGCCTCGCCGTCGTGCGCGTGCTCGAGCAGCTCCAGCAGTCGCTCGAGACCGGCCGCTAGCGATGGCCGAGATCCACGAGACCGCGATCGTCTACCCGGGCACGGTGCTCGGCGAGGGCGTGAAGGTGCTCGAGGGCGCGGTCGTCGGCAAGCAGCCGACGCTCTCGCCGCGCTCGACCGCGAAGCGCGAGCCGCTCGCCGCCGGCGGAGTCGGCGACGGCACGATCGTCTCGACCGGCGCGGTCGTCTTCGCCGGCACGACGGATCGGCGCGCGGGTGATCCTCGGCGACCAGTCCTGCGTGCGCGAGCGGGTGACGATCGGCGACGACGTCGTCGTCGGACGCGGCTCGCTGGTCGAGAACGACACGACGATCGGCGCGATGACGAAGATCCAGGCCGACGCCTACATCACGGCGTACTCGACGCTCGAGGAGCACGTCTTCATCGCCCCCTGCGTCGTGACCTCGAACGACAACTTCATGGGCCGCACCGAGCGGCGGCACGACCTGATCGAGGGGCCGACGATCCGGCGCGGCGCGCGCATCGGCGGCGGCGCGGTCCTCTGCCCGGCGGTCGAGATCGGCGAGGAGGCCTTCGTCGGCGCGGGCGCGGTCGTCACGAAGGACGTCGCCGCCGCGGACGCTCGTCGTCGGCAACCCGGCGCGCGCCGCTCCGCGACGTGCCCGAGGAGGAGCTGCTCGAACGCGAGCGCTAGGGCGTTCCCGGCTGCCGCACCGCAATCGAGAGCTGGTAGCGGCCCGGGTGCACGTGAGCCCGAGCCCGCGAGGACCTCGAGGTAGTAGGTCCCGTCCACCGGGCACGTCGAAGGCGAGCCGCTCCTGGCCGCCGACGGCCGCGCCGCTCGCGGCGCGGTTCGCGAGCACGTCGCGCGGCGGGCCGGCGACATGGGTGCGTGCCGGGCCGCCAGAGGAGCGAGCGACGTCCGCGCCGGCGCGCCCAGGTCGAGCCGCGCGAACAGCGACTGCGCCCTTCTTGAGCGCGATCGCGTAGACGTCGATCGGGTCGTCCCAGTAATCGAGCGTCGCCTTCGATCGTCCGCGGCCCGGCTGAGCAGGTACGCCGCGCTGCCCGCGTCGTCGTTCGGCTCGAACGCGTCGGGCGTCGGCAGGTCGCTCTCGTTCCCGAGCCGCGTCGAGCGCCGCCGCGATGTCGAGCGCACCCCAGCCGGTGTAGGAGTCGCGCCCGACCGGGCACATCGCGCAGCCGGTGGACGGGCTCTCGTCGGTCGCCGTCCGCTCGAGCAGCCACGAGACCTGGTCCGGCGTCAGCGCCGGGTCGACGCCGATGAGGAGCGCGGCCGCCGCCGTGACCTGCGGCGCGGCGAACGAGGTGCCGAGGCCGTCCTGGAACTCGGACGGGCCGCAGTCCGAGTACGGCATTCCGGCGCACCCCGTGATCGACGGCGTCGATCAGGCTGCCGCGGGAATGGTCGAGAAGATCGGCCCGCCCGGCGCCACGATGTCGACGTACTGGCGATCGCGGTTCGAGTAGTCGGGCACGGCGCCGTCCTCGCGGATGGCGCCGACTCCGAGCACATGCGGCAGGGCCGCCGGGTAGTCGGCGTAGTTCCACGGCGTCGCGGGCGCCTGGGTGCCGTTCCCGACGGCAGCGACGACGAGAACGCCCTTCGACCAGGCGTACTCGATCGCGGCCTCCTCGGGCGGCGAGTAGGAGTCGAGCTCGGGGTCCGACGGGTCGCGGATGCCGCCGATCGAGAGGTTGATCACCCTCGCGCCGTGTCCGACCGCCCACCTGATCGCCTTGATCTCACCGGTCGTCGAGACGTTGCAGTCCGACTCGACCACCTTCGCGATCGAGCAGGCTCGCGTTGAAGGCGATCCCGGCGATCCCGACGCCGTTCGTGGGGTTCGCCGCGATCTCGCCGGCGACGAAGGTCCCGTGGCCGCAGCTGTCCGTTCGCCACGACGAGCCGACGAACGAGATGCCGGCGGCGATCCGGCCCTTGAACTCGGGATGGCCGGCATCGATACCCGAGTCGATCACGGCGACCTTCACCGGCGTCAGGTGCGGCATCGTCCCCCAGTGCGACCAGGCGTTGTCCTGCGTCAGGTACCACTCCTGCGCCGCGTCGGGCTCGGTGTTGTCGAACTCGAGCGACCGGCGGCTCTTGCTGAGATCGACGACATATGCCGCACCGTGCACCTCGGGCCGCGCGCCGTGGACGATCAGGGCCCTGCCGGGGACGAGCGTCGCAGCGCCGGGGAGCTGGGCCCGCAGGGCGGGCATCCCGCCGGGATGCGCGCCGACCGCCCAGTCGGCCGCGAAGGCGCCGGCAGGCGCCCAGAAGAACACGGCGGCGAGTAGGGCGAGCGGTCTGATCACGGGCGGCGTAGCCACACGGTACGCGACCGTGACCGGCTCGTCGCCGGCTCAGGTGGCCCGGACGGTGACCGTGATCTGTCCGCCGCGCGCGTTCCCGGTCGCGAGCCGGTACACCGTCGTCACGGCGGGGGCGACGCGCACGGAGAACACACCGTCCGCGTCCGGCTCGACCGACGAGACGGTCGTCCAGTCCCCGCCGGAGGCACGGGCCTCCAGCGTGACGCCCGAGAGGCCGCGGACGACGCCGAAGAGGGTCAGAGCCGTGCCCGCGGCGACGGGCGCCTCGAGCGGCGAGAGCTCGAGCAGGCCGATGTCGAACCACGTGGAGCGCAGGCCGAGGTCAGCCTGCACCTGGGGCCCCGTGAGCGTGACCTGCCCGTCCCTGCCGACCGCCTTCGCGGACGCGACGCGGCCCGACTGGTCGAGCACGCTCGTGACGTCGGCGAGCGCGCCGTGGAGGCCGAGCGCCTTCCCGGCACCCCTGGCGCTCATCAGCAGCGGGCCCCAGTCGTGGTAGGGCGAGAGCGTGTCGTAGGGATCCGGGACGGAGACGAGATACGGGACGGCCGTGCCGTTCGCGTCCGCCGAGGACATGGTCTCGCCGCCCGTGCTCGACGGAGAAGTAGGTCATCGCGACCTTGCCGTCGTAGAGCACGATGCGGCCCCTGGTCGCCGTGACGGCTGCGTCGACTGCGGGCGACTCGGCGTCGATACCCCCGTACACCTGGCTGCGCGAGTCGCTGTAGAGGTCGAACGTGCTCGCCGGGTCGGCGGTCTCGATCTGGGCGAGCGCGTAGGAGCGGGCGGCGATCGCCTGTGCCTCGAGCGCCGCCGGCGGCCATGAGAAGGGAACCTCCGAGCCGACCACGCCGCCGAGATAGGACTCGAGCGGGACGACGTTCACGAGCTGCAACTTCCCGGCGCTCGAGACGAGCCGGAGGTTGCCGCGATAGGAGACCTTCCCGGCCTCGACCGGCGAGGTGCCGGGCTCGAAGGTGAGCGGCGAGACGAGCTTCTTGCCCCGTAGCTTGAGCGAAGCCGGTACGACGAGCGGCCCCGGCGGCAGGGTGTGCTTCTTTCCGGCGCCGTCGACGACGCGCCACGCCGCGGCCGAGCCGAGGGTGACGTTCCGGACGCCGTCGGCGAGCAGCACGCGTACCGAGACCGGGGGATCCCGGCCGATCGTCGTCCCCGGGTAGTAGTGCGCGAGGATGCTCGCCGCGCTCCAGCCGTGGAGGGCGTAGCCGTACGCGCCCCACTGGCCCATGCCGACGCCGTGACCCCACCCGTGCCCCGTGACGACGAGCGTCGTCGAGGCCGAGCTCGTCGTCAGCGCTGCGTCCGAGCCCGCGGTCGTCGCCGGTGCGGGAGCGGCGCTGCGTGCGAGCAGGCCGGCCGAGGCGCCGCCGGCCGTCGCGAGCGCGGCGAAGGCCACCGCTGCGATGCCGCGCCGGACCATCCGCGCACGGTAGCAGCGTCCCTCGAGGGGCTTCGGCCGCCGGGGACCCGCCGGTCCTGTAGGCGATGTCAAGCGGGTGTCCGTTCTTACCTGCACTACGGGCGTTCTTCGGCTCGCGGGCGCTCGGACTGGAGCGCGAGCGGCGCGGGGGTCAGCCGGACAGGCGCTTCCCGTACTGCTGCTCGTAGTAGGCGCGGTACTCGCCGGACCTGATCGGCTCCCACCAGCTTCTGTGCTCGCGATACCACTCGACCGTGGCCTCGAGCCCGCCGCCGGCGAACGAGTGGGCCGGGGACCAGCCGAGCGCCCGGACCTTCGACGAGTCGACGGCGTACCGGCGGTCGTGGCCCGGCCGGTCGGCGACATGGCGGACGAGGTCGGGCGAAGCGCCGGTCAGGTCGAGGATCCGCCTGACGACCTCCATGTTCTCGCTGCTCCTGGCCGCCGACGTTGTAGACCTCCCCGGCGGGCGCCGTCGCGCAGCACGAGCTCGATCGCCGCGCAGTAGTCCTCGGCGTGCAGCCACTCGCGCCGCTGCCTGCCGTCGCCGTAGACGGGCAGGGCCTCGCCGTCGAACGCGTTCGTGATGAAGAGCGGCAGGAACTTCTCCGGATACTGGCGCGGCCCGTAGTTGTTCGCACCGCGGGTGATGCAGGCGTCCACCCCGTAGGTGCGGAGGTAGGCGAGCACCTGCAGGTCGCCGCCGGTCTTCGAGGCCGAGTACGGGCTCGAGGGCCGGAGCGGCGCATCCTCGGTGCAGGGCAGCGCGTCGGGGTCGATGTCGCCGTAGACCTCGTCGGTCGAGACCTGGACGAGCCGGATCCCGGCGCGGCGCGCGTGCTCGAGCAAGCACCTGCGTGCCGAGGACGTCGGTGAGGATGAACTCGGCCGGCCCGAGGATCGAGCGGTCGACGTGCGACTCGGCGGCGAAGTTGACGATCGCCGTCGCACCCCTGCGCCGCCGTCGCGACCGCGTCCGGGTCGGCGATGTCGCCCTCGTGGAACTCGTGCTCGACCCCGTCGAGGTTCTCGCGGTTGCCGGCGTAGGTGAGCTTGTCGAGCACGACGACCTCGTCGCCGGCCGCGGCAAGACGATGAACGAAGTGCGAGCCGATGAACCCGGCGCCGCCGGTGACGAGGACGCGCATGCGGCGAACGCTAGCTGGCGGGATCGGCCTCTACTCGGGCCAGGCAGGCGCGCAGGCCCTCGCGCCAGTGCGGCAGCTCGGGCGCGCCTTTCTCCGAGCGCAGCACGGAGAAGGCGGGACGCGGCGCCCTGGCGCCGAACTCGGCGGTCGAGATTCGCCGCACGCGGCAGTCGACGCCCGCCTCCGCGAAGATCGCCTCGGCGAACTCCGCCCAGGTGCAGTCTCCTGCCGCCGCAACGTGGTAGACGCCGAACGGCAGCCCGGCGACGGTCGTCATCGCCGCAGCGAGATGGCCGGTGTAGGTCGGGCAGCCGCGCTGGTCGGCGACGACCGAGACCTCGTCGCGCTCGGCGCCGAGCCGGAGCATCGTGCGCACGAAGTTGTGGCCTCCGGGCCCGAAGAGCCACGAGGAGCGCACGATCCACGCCTGGTCGCCGGCCGCGGCCTCGCCGTGAAGCTTCGTGCGGCCGTAGGCGCCGAGCGGGTTCGGCGCGTCGGACTCGAGATAGGGCGCAGCCTTGGCGCCGTCGAAGACGTAGTCGCTCGAGAAGTAGACGAGCGGCACCCCGAGCTCCGCCGCGTGCTGCGCGCCCCCGACGTTCACCGCCGCCGCAGCCTGCGGCTCGTCCTCGGCTCCGTCGACGTTCGTCCAGGCCGCCGCGTGCAGCACGAGCTCGACCCCTGCGCGCTCCTGCGCCGGCAGCGGCAGGCACACGTCCCATTGCGCGCGCGTCAACGCGAGCGCCTGCGGGAACGCCTCCGCGAGCGAGCGGCCGAGCTGGCCGCCCGCGCCCGTGATCAGGACGCCGTGGCCCTGTCCCGCGCCGAGAGAAGCGGCGATCTCGTGCTCCAGAGGTCGACGACCCGGGGATCGTCCCAGGGGATGCTGTTCTCGTCCGGATCGGACGAGTCGTACTCCTCGGTCACGAGGTAGCAGAAGAGCGCGTCGGTGAGCGCCTCGTAGCCGTGCGCTCGGCGGCCCGGCACGTAGATCGCAACCGGGTTCTCGTCGCCGATGTCCTCGCAGAAGGGCGGCTCGCCCCCCTCGATGTCGAGCACGACGACCCGCACCATGCCCTGCAGGCAGAGGAAGAGGTCGTCCTGGCCACGCTCGTGGTAGTGGAGGCCGCGGATCACGCCCTTTCGCGACCAGGCCAGGTTCGCCTGCCGGAACGGCTTGGGCAGCGAGCTCGAGCGCGGCGAGCTCGCTGAACCACCCGCGCTCGTCCTCGTGCCGCACGAGCGGGAAGCGCTCGATCACGCGACTCCGATCTTGTTGGCGCCCGTCTCCTCGATCTGCTGACCGAGCGCTGCGAGGTCGCTCCAGTGCTTGCCGCCGTCGTGCCACCAGCCCTCGACCCGGCAGACCGAGAGCTCACCGCGCTCGGCGTAGGCGCGGTTGACGTCGGTGATCTCGAGCTCGCCGCGCGAGGAGGGCGCGAGCGCGTCGATGATCTCGAAGACATCGGGCGGGTAGCAGTAGAGCCCGACGACGGCGTCTCGCGAGGGCGGGTCCGGGTAGCGCAGGTCGACGACGCCGGCCTTCTCGACGATGTCGGCCACGCGGCCGTCGGCGCCGTAGGCGACGACGCCGAAGTTGACGGGGTCGTCGACCTCGCTCACGAACACGAGCGCCCCGTCGCTCCAGCCGGCGATCGCGTCGGCCTGCGCGTTCTCGAAGATGTTGTCGCCGAGGCACACCACGAGCTTCTCGCCGCGCGCAAAGTCGCGCGCCATGCCGACGACCTGGGCGATTCCCCCGGGCTCGACCTGCACCTTGTAGCTCAGGTCGAGCTCGAACAACGGCTCGCCGGTCGAGCGCGAGCGCACCCGCCCGTCGCCGAGCAGATCGATGAAATCGCCCGCGTGCTGCTGGCCGGTGACGAGCAGCACCTCGTGGACACCGGCGTGCTGGAGCAGCTGCAGCGGGTAGTAGACCATCGGCCAGCGGCCCACCGGAAGCAGGTGCTTGTTCGTGACGCGCGTCAGCTCCTCGAGCCGCGTCGCCGAGCCGCCGGCGCAGATCAGGCCCTTCATTTCCAGCCGCGGATGCTAGCGGCGGCCGCGACTGCTAGCCCGAGGACGGCCCGGCCGCCGGCTTCAGGTGCCGGTCGAGCGGCGAGGGCCGCACCCGGACGACGCGTGCCAGCGAGCCGGGCAGCCACCAGTTCCAGCGACCGAGGATCGCCATCATGCTCGGCACGAGCAGGCAGCGCACGATCGTCGCGTCGACGAAGATCGCAACGGCGAGCCCGAGCCCGAACTCCTGCAGGCCGACGATGCTTCCGGCGACGAACCCGGAGAACGCGGCGCACATGATGATCGCAGCGGCGGTGATGATGCGGCCCGTCTTCTCGAGCCCCTCGACGACCGCGCTCTCGTTGTCGGCCCCGTCGTCCCACGCCTCGCGCATCCGCGTGACGAGGAAGACCTCGTAGTCCATCGAGAGCCCGAACAGCATCGCGAACAGGAAGATCGGAATCCACCCCTCGACCTGCCCGAACTTGTAGAGGCCGAACAGGCTCTGACCGAGCCCGTAGCGGAAGAAGAGCACGAGCATGCCGTACGCCGCGGCGACCGACAGGAGGTTGAGCAGCACCGCCTTGAGGGGCAGCAGCAGCGAGCGGAAGGCCCGCATGAGCAGAAGGTAGGTGAGAACGAGCACGGCCAGGATCAGCGGCACGAAGTAGGTGTAGGCCTGGTGCAGGAAGTCGACGCCCTGGCCGGGGCCGCCGCCGACGATGACCTGCGCCGTGTCGGGGAACCGCGCGGCCGGGATCAGCTCGCCGCGCAGCCGCTTGACGAATGCCTGCGCCTGCGGGAAGCCGTAGTCGTGCCGGCCGGCGACGAGCACCTGCTGGTAGCGGCGACTCGCGTCGACGAAGTGGCTGCCGAGCCCGGTGTAGACCTTCGCCACCTCCGGGTCCTTGTCGAGCGAGGCGACGAGGCGCCTGACCGCCGCCTGGGTCGGGGCGGCGAGGACGGATCCGCTCTGGCTGACGACGAGGATCTGGGCCGGGGCGACCGCGCCCGGGCCGACCGCCGCGCGGAGCAGGTCGAATCCCCTCACCGACTGGGACGTGCGCGGGATCCCGAACGTCGAGCCCGGCGTCACCTGGAGCCGGAGGGCCGGGAGCGCCATCGCGAGCAGGACGGCCGTACCGCACACCAGGTAGACCCAGGGCCGCGCCATGATCGAGTGCGCGAGCCGCGCCCAGAGGCCGCGGTCGGCGCTCTTCGGCTCGCCGGGCAGGACCCGGTGGCGCGCGGTGCCCTTGCGGCCGTAGAGCGACAGCAGCACCGGCTGGAGCGTGACCGCGCCGGCGATCGAGACGAGCGGGATCAGGAAGCCGGCGACGCCGAGCATCCGGATGAACGGCAGCGGCATCGCAACGAGAAGCGCCAGGCCGAGGGCGACCGCGATGCCAGAGAAGACGACGGCGCGCCCGGCGGTCTGCATCGTCCGCACGATCGCCTGCTCGACGTCCTTGCCCGTAGCGAGCTCCTCGCGAAACCGGTAGACGATCAGCAACGAGTAGTCGACTGCGATCCCGAGCCCGATCAGCTGCACGAGGTTCGTGGCGTACGTCGGCGTCGCCCAGATGCTCGCGACGCCGTAGACGATCCCGAGCGTGCCGGTGATCGTGCAGGCGGCGAAGATGAGCGGGATGGTGACCGCCCACGACAGCCCGAAGACGGCCAGGAGGACGAGCAGCGCGATCGGCACGGCGATCGCGAGCTCACCATGCTCGAGGTCGCGGTTGAACACCGGATCGAGGTCGTGCTGGATCGCGGCGGCGCCGGTGACATAGACCCGGTCGACGCCGGGCGGCGTGCCGACGGCGGCTCGAACCTTGTCGGTGTAGCCCTTCGCCTGCGCGAGGTTGAGCGTCGAGTTGACGTCCCCGTAGACGATCGTCCTGCCGCCGGGCGCGGCCGCGACGTTGAAGCTCGCCGGCTTTCCCCCGGGAAGGGCCTGCGCCGCACGCCGGACGGCGGCGGCGAGCCCCGTCCTGAGCTCGGCAGCCGAGCCCGCCGCTCCTTTCGGCAGGGCGAAGACAAGCGTGAACGACCCGTCCGAGCGATCATCGAAGTGCACCTGCAGGTCGTGGCGCACCTGCTCGGATGCCGTCCCGGGCACCGAGAACGTGTTCGAGAGGACCGCCGAGAGCTTCGAGCTCGCAAAGCCACCGGCGAGAAAAACGACAATCCAGACGGCGAGGACGGCGAAGCGGTGGCGAAGCACGAAGTGCGTCCAACGGGCCACTGCCGGCACGCTACCGACCGGATACGGTTACCGGCATGACGCGGCGTGACAAGCTCACCCCGGAGGGCCTCCAGGCCGAGATCGAGGACCTCTTCTCCGAGCTCTGGCACGTCCCGCGCTTCGCCGGGCTCCGCCGGGGCTTCCGGCCGAACGTCGACAGCTACACCACCGGCGACCCACCCGAGCTCACCGTCGTCGTCGAGGTGCCGGGCATCGACCCGCAGAGCCTCACCGTCGCCGTCAGCGAGCGGACGCTCGTCGTCGCGGGCGAGCGCCTGCGCGAGCGCGTCGACGGCCGGGTCTACCAGCAGATGGAGATCGAGTACGGGCCCTTCCAGCGCCCGATCCGCCTCGGCGAGGACGTCGACCCGGCCCGTTCGCAGGCTCGCTACGAGCACGGCATCCTCACGATCACGCTTCCGGTCGCCGGGAAGCCGGTCATCGGCTCGAGGTACACGATCGTGGTGGAGCGGCGATGAGCGACGTCGAGTTCGAGGTTCCCGAGGACTTCGAGCTGGAGATCCAGCTACCCGCGACGCTGCCTGTGCTCGCGCTCAAGGACACGGTCGTCTTCCCGCAGTCGATGATGCCGCTCGCGATCGGCCAGGAGCGCTCGATCCGGCTGATCGACGATGTCGTCGCGGGTGACCGGCTGCTCGCGCTCGTCACCGCACGCGACGCCTCGATCGACGCGCCGGGCTTCGACGACATCTACCGGGTCGGGACGGTCGCCGTCGTCCACAAGATGCTCAAGATCCCGGACGGGACGCTCCGCATCCTCGTCGGCGGCCTCCACCGCGCCCGGCTCGTCGAACGAGGTCGCCAGCGAGCCGTACCTGGTCGCCGAGTTCGAGGCGCTGCCCGACGAGAACGACGACACGCCGGAGGTCGAGGCGTTGACGCGCAACGTGCAGGGCCTGTTCGCGCAGATCATCGGGCTCGCGCCCTACCTCCCCGCCGAGCTGCAGCTCGCCGCGACGAACGTCAACGACGGCAGCGCGCTCGCGCATCTCGTCGCCTCGACGCTGCGCACGATCCCGACCGCCGAGCGCCAGGAGCTGCTCGAGGAGCCGAACGTCGAGAAACGGCTGCGGCGCGTATCGGCGATCCTCTCGCGCGAGGTCGACGTGCTCGAGCTGGGCTCGAAGATCCAGTCGCAGGTGCAGTCGGAGATGGAGAAGGGCCAGCGCGAGTACTTCCTGCGCCAGCAGCTGAAGGCGATCCAGCAGGAGCTCGGCGAGGGCGACCCCGAGCAGGCCGAGGTGAACGAGCTGCGCGAGCGGCTCGCCGAGCTGAAGCTGCCCGACGAGGTGCGGAAGGCTGCCGACCGCGAGCTCGGCCGGCTCGAGCGGCTGCCGACTGCCGCGGCCGAGTACGGGGTGATCCGCAACTACCTGGAGTGGATCCAGACGCTTCCGTGGGACGTCTCGACGGAGGACAACCTCGACCTCGACAACGCGAAGACCGCGCTCGACCATGACCACTTCGACCTCGAGAAGGTGAAGGAGCGGATCGTCGAGCACCTCGCGGTCGCGAAGCTGCGGAACGAGATCTCGGGCCAGATCCTCTGCTTCGTCGGTCCACCCGGGGTCGGGAAGACCTCGCTGGGCCACTCGATCGCGAAGGCGCTCGGCCGCAAGTTCGTACGCATGTCGGTCGGCGGCGTCCGCGACGAGGCGGAGATCCGCGGCCACCGCCGCACCTACATCGGCGCGATGCCGGGGACGATCATCCGCTCGCTCCGGGACGCCGAGTCGCGCAACCCGGTGATCCTGATCGACGAGATCGACAAGATGGGCTCCGACTTCCGCGGCGACCCGTCGAGTGCGATGCTCGAGGTGCTCGACCCGGAGCAGAACAAGAACTTCCGCGATCACTACCTCGACCTTCCGTTCGACCTCTCGAAGGTGCTCTTCATCTGCACCGCGAACACGCTCGACACGATCCCCGGGGCGCTGCTCGACCGCATGGACACGATCCAGCTTTCGGGCTACACCGAGGCCGAGAAGCTCGTGATCGCCAAGCGCTACCTGCTGCCCAAGCAGCTCACGGCCTCGGGGCTGAAACGCTCCCAGCTCACGATCTCCGACACCGTCCTGCGGACGATCATTCGCGAGTACACGCGCGAGGCGGGCGTCCGGAACCTGGAGCGGCGACTGGCCGACGTGTGCCGCAAGGCGGCGACGCAGGTGGCGAAGGGAAAGACGCAGAAGACCCGGGTCGACGACAAGCGGCTGCGCGATTGGCTCGGCCCGCGCCGGTTCAGCGGCGAGGTTCGGCGCCGTACCTCGCAGGCCGGGGTCGCGACCGGGCTCGCCTACACGCCCGCCGGCGGCGACGTGCTCTTCATCGAGGCGACCGCCTACACGGGCAAGGGCGAGCTGACCGTCACCGGCCAGCTCGGGGACGTGATGAAGGAGTCCGCGAAGGCGGCGCTCTCGTGGGTGCGCTCGCACGCGCACGAGCTCGGGGTCGAGGAGGGCTGGTTCGAGGACCACGACATCCACATCCACGTTCCCGCGGGCGCGGTACCGAAGGACGGCCCCTCGGCAGGAGTGACGATCGCCACCGCCCTCGCCTCGCTCGTCCGGGGCGAGCGGGTGGCCGACGACGTGGGGATGACCGGGGAGATCACGCTCACCGGCCAGGTCCTGCCGATCGGCGGGATCCGGGAGAAGTCGCTCGCCGCGCAACGCGCCGGTCTCAAACGAGTGATCCTGCCGCGCGAGAACGAAAGCGACCTGATCGAGCTGCCGCCCGAGACGCTTGAGCAGCTCGAGTTCATCCCGGCCGACACCGTCGAGGATGTGTTCGCGGCGGCCTTCGACGGCAGGGAGCCCGCCCGCTCGTCCCGGGGCCTCGGCGCGGTC
>CAVURE010000012.1:0-173597 GCA_963743675.1 uncultured Actinomycetota bacterium | reverse complement strand
AGGCCGCGCGCTCGAAAAGCTAGCGCTTGTCGAGGAGCGCTCTCCTCGCCGGCGCGGTGCTCGCAGCCCTCGGGCTGCTGCTCCCGGCGCGCGCGGCGTGGGGCAGGTGCACACCGAAGGCGGGTAACGCCTACCGCGCACGCGTGGCCGCGGCGCTGTCGGCAAGGACCGACCTCTGGGGCGAGCAGCTCCTGCGCTCGCCGGCCGGGCCGACCTACGCCGCTCGCGAGCCGCCACCTCGCGCCGCTGCTCTACGCCCGGACGAGCAAGGGCCGCGCGCTGACGCCGTCCGGCGTCTACTACCTGCCGTTCGGCGAGCCCTACGGGCCTCAGGGGTAGGCTCCGTTGCCCTCCACGTCGCCGACGGCAGCGAGATCCTGTCGGGAAGCATCGACGGGCCGGGAGTCCTGGTGTCTGTCGGCGGCGGGCGGTTCGGTCGTGCGTCGCCGACCTCGCGACTCCGGCGCTCGCGGCGGGCTGGCTGCCGATCCTCGAGACGCGCTACCGCGGCTACCGGCAGGAGTCCTTCGCCGGACGGATCGACGGGATACTCGCGAGCTTCGTCCACATCACGGGGCCGGGCGAGGTTCGTCTCACGCCGACCACGCGGGGCCTCCGACGCGAGGGCAACCGGCTCGTCCGTGGCCGGCTGACCTATCTCGTGTTCGCCGGGCCTGCGCGCTGGGACGGCCGCTCGCTCGCGTTTCGCGGTACGGCCTACGCGGCGTGGCTCGACGCGCCCGCCGTCGCGTTCCCCCCCGTGGTTGCCGCCTCCTATGCCGCCGCCCGGGCGGCCGTCGCCGGCTACTGGCGCGACCGGCTCGCCTCGGGCGCGCAGCTCGAGGTGCCGGAGCCGCGGGTGCTGAACGCCGAGCGGGCGCTGCTCGTGCAGAACCTCGCTCTCGTGGCGCTACAGCATCGGGAACCCCTACGAGGAGTTCTCGTTTCCGGAGAGCCTCGACGGCGCGCAGGTGATGGCCGAGCTCGGCTTCTTCCCGGTCAGCGCGACGATGCTGCGCGTCTCGTTCACGCGCAAGCAGCGGCCGTATCCGAGCTGGACGATGGGCGAGAAGCTCCTGGCCGCCGCCGTATATGTTCGCCTGTCGGGCGACCGGCCCTTCCTCGCGCGGGAGAGCGCGGCCCTGGGCGGATACGTCGCCGCGCTGGCCCGCAGGCAGGAGCGGACCGGTCTGCTCCTCCCCGAGCACTTCTCCTCGGACATTCCGGACGCCGTTCAGGGGCTTCACGCACAGGCCGTCGCTTGGCAGGGCCTGCTCGCCATGGCGGCCGTCTGGGCCGGCGCCCGGTCCGGGTATGCGGCGGAGGCGAGAGGCGTCGCCGCGCGGCTCGGCGCGGGCCTCCGGGGAGCCGTCGCGGCGTCCGAGCGGCGACTCCCGGACGGCTCGCTCTTCCTGCCGATGCGCCTCGGAACGGGTGAGGAGCCCTACGGCACGGTCACCGAGTCACGCGAGGGAAGCTACTGGAACCTCGTCGCGCCCTACGCTCTGGCCTCCGGCTTCTTCCCCCCTCGCGGCCGCGAGGCGACCGGCGCACTCGACTACCTCGAACGGCACGGCTCGCTCCCCTGGCCTCGTCCGCGCCGGCGCCTACTCGCTCTACGGCGCAGGCGCAGGCGGCGCAGTCCCGGCCCGCTCCGGCACCGACGAGGTGTACGGCCTCAACCTCGCGCGCTTCCTGGCGGCCGAGGACGATCCGGACGCGCTCGTCCTTGGCCTCTACGGGCAGCTCGCCGCGGCGATGACGCCGAACACGTTCGTCTGGCGAGGCGGCGAGCGTCGCCCCGCTCGCCGGGCTTCGCTTCCGCGCCATGTACCTCCCGCCGAACAGCATCGCGAACGACTCGTTCCTGGAGACATTGCGGCTCATGCTCGTTCAGGAGACACCCGTCGGGCTGCGCCTGGCCTACGCCACGCCCCCGGCTGGCGCACGCGGACGGCCATCGCGGTCAGCGCGGTTCCACCCGGTTCGGCACGCTCGTACTCGCTCACCGCGCTCGGCGCACGAGGTGGCCGTCCACCTCGAGGTTCCGGCCGGGCGCCAGGCGAGGCTCCTGCTGCGGCTTCGCCTTCCGGGAGGCCGGCGGATCCGCTCGCTCTCGATCCACCGCGCCTTCGATCGTCGCACCGGCACCATCGATCTCTCGGGCGCGACGGGCACACTCGATTTCGTCGTTCGAACCTCGTAGAGTGGCAACCTTGGGGCGGGGGCGCAAGGTTGCGGCCGTGGCGTGCGGCATCGTCTGCCTCGCTGCGGCCGGGTCGAACGGTGCAGGCGGGTGACGTCCACCGTGGTCGGGAAGGTGCGCATCTGGAAGATCGCCTACCGGGCTCACGACGGGTCGCGCCGGTACGCGTACGTGGCGCTGCCGCGCTCGTACCGCCGCGGGCACGCGAAGCCGATCCCGCTCGTCGTTCTCCCCGCACGGCCGCGGCGTCAACGGCCGGCAGAACGTGAAGCTCTGGGGCCAGCTTCCTGCGACCGGGAATTTCGCCGTGATCAGCCCGGACGGGGAGGGCCGGCTGCTTCCGGCCTACTCCTGGGGCTCGGCCGGTCAGATCTCGGATCTTTCGCGTATGCCGGCGATCCTGCGCCTCACCCTTCCCTGGGTGCACATCGCGCACGGGCGCATCTACGCCGTCGGCGGCAGCATGGGCGGGCAGGAGACCCTGCTCCTTCTGGCACGCCATCCGCATCTGCTCGCCGGCGCCGCCGCGTTCGACCCGGTTGTCGACTTCGCGCTCCAGTACCGCGAGTTCCCGAAGCTCGCGTGCTCGGCCGCGTGCCGTCGCGAGTGGAACGGCCCGATTGGCCGCTCGCTGCAATCGCTCGCACGGGCCGAGGTCGGCGGCTCGCCGAGCAAGGCGCCGTTCGCCTATGGCTCCGGAGCCCGCTCACCTACGCGCGCGCGATCGCCTTCTCCGGCGTACCGCTCCAGATCTGGTGGAGCCCGCGGGACCGGATCGTCATCGACCAGCAGCGGCAGGCCGGCCGTTTCCTGAAGACGATCCGGAGGCTGAACCCGAGAGCCGACATCGTCGGCTACACGGGTGGCTGGCGGCACTCCGCCGAGATGAGGGCGAAGACCCGGCTTCCCTCCGCTCTCGCCGCGCTCGGCCTGCTCCCATCGAGCTTCGCGCGCTCTGCCGGGCTGCACATTCTCGGGCCTGCGAAGGCGAAAGGCCGCGCGGTCGAAAAGCTAGCGACACGGGGTGCCTGCACACCGATGGCGGAGGCGCCCGGCGGCGGCGCGGAGCCCGTGCGCGACCTGATCGGGCTTCGTTAGACCGGCGAGAAGCTCGCGAAGAGCCGGGTGCACGCCGAGTTCGATCCCGACGACTGCCGGCGGCAGAGCAGGAAGAACTCCGTCTTCCCACGCAGGAAGAAGGCGATCTCCTCGGTCCGGCCGGGATCGAAGTCGATCCGGTAGTAGCGGACCTTGCGGCCGCCGACGTTCATCGTCGCTCTGCTCACGAGCCGGCCGCCACGCTGCTGCCCGGCGAGCTGCGCGGCCCGCGCGTCGAGCTCGCGAACGACCGCGGGGAACTTCTCCGGGCGGTAGGCCTTCTCGAGCGGGTACACGAGCACCTCGGCAATGCCGACGCCGCTCTGCGCGGCGACCGCGTTCGCCTTGTGCACCACGGTCCACCCCTCCGGTGCCTCGAACCGGAACCCTTCACCGCTGACGGTCTGCACTTTGCTCGACCCAGACCCCCCGCAGCCTGCAAGGATGAGGATCGCAATGAGACCCAAGGTCGAGACCGTCCAGGCCCGGGGCAGACGTCTCCGGGGACGCGAGGGAAAGGAGCGGGAGCTCATGCCGAAGACCAAGAAGACAATCGTCGACACAGCCGACACCATGCGGCCGTACGTCGAACGGGCGATGAACGACGAGAAGCTCCGCCGGGAGGTCATGCGGGCGTTCGCAACGGCCCGCGAGCTGTACGGGGAGCTCGTGCCCGATCGCGACCGCCCGATCACGCTGGCGAGCCGGGTGGCGACCGACGACGATGTCCGCGACAAGCTCCGCGAGGCGATCGACGATCTGCGCAGCGCGAGCGAGCGGCTGAAGGGGAAGCGAGAGCGGACCTCGGCCCGCGCCTCGACGCTCCTGATCGCCGGGATCGCGCTCGGGATCCTCTTCAACCCGGTAACGGGTGCAGAGACTCGGCGCTTCATCAAGGACCTGATGTCGTCCGGGGGCGACGGCGAGGACAACGACGCCGGCGCGTCCAACGGCCGGCCCTAGACCGTTCAGCCACCGGCGGGCCGCAGAGCGCGGCGGAGAGAGGCGGGGTCGAGCCCGTCGGCGGTCGAGATATCCGTCGACCCCGTGAGGACGGCTCCCGGCTCGGGCGCCTTGATCGTCCCCGGGACGCTGGGCGCCCAGCCGGTCGCGACCGGGAAGGACAGGCTCGCGAGGCGGTGCCAGGAGGTGAGATAGGTGCCCGGGTCGACGGCCCCGTCGGCACCGAGGAAGAGCAGCGAGACCGGGTGCACCTCGAAGTGGAGGTGTGTCGGCTCGCCGCTCGAGTTCCCGGTGTCGCCCATGAAGCCGATCACCTGGCCGGCCCGGACGTGGGCGCCGTTCGAGGTGAGCGTGGAGAACGCCGAGAGGTGCGAGTAGTAGAACTGGTTCCCCTGGCGGTCGCGCAGCCAGAGCCGGTTCCCCGCCGTGTGGTTCCAGCCGACGGAGAACAGGGTGCCGTCGGCGACGGCGACGAGCGGCTGGCCGAGCCGGCCGAACAGGTCGATCCCGTGCTGGTAGGAGGAGCCGCCGTTCGACGTTCCGTAGGAGTCGGTCCAGTCGTTCGAGCCGTAGACCGGATAGACGTAGGTGCCCCCCGTGAGCGGCGGCTCGACCACCTGCGGCACGCCGATCAGCGGGCCGGACGTCGGTGGCAGAAGCTGCGGCCGATCGCCGGGCTGGGGCTCGATGCCGGTGTCGGTAACCACGGGCGGAGCCGTGGCAGCGGCGGCCTGCGAGTAGCCGACCTGGATCTCGCTTCCTGCCGGCAGCCCGCCGTGGGCGGCGCTGAGCCTGACGACGAGCGCGACCGAGACGCCCTCGTAGCTCTTGGTGCCGAGGGGGGCCGTCCTCGTCGCCGTGTGAGGGGCGATCGTCAGGGAGCCCCAGTCGCCGAGCGTCGCGCGGCCGAAGGAGTGCGGGCGCCCCAGCGCCTGGAGGTGGCTGACCGCCGTGCCCCCGAACGCCCCGCCGGCCGTCCCGCCGCCGGTTGCCGCCGTCGCGCGCGACGAGGCGGAGTTCATCGTGATCTCGCCCTCGAAGAGCGACACGTCCGCCGCCGATGACGACGCGGCGCTGCTCGCCCGCTTCGCGACCTTCGTGCCCGTCTTCGCGCTGATGTGCCCGGCGATCACGATCGAGCCGTCGGGCGGGTACGAGTAGCTCGCCGACGTCACCGAAGCGGTCCCGCCCGCGCCCGCGGGCGGCGAGCCGACGACGCGGCCGCCCGGAAAGACGATCCGGACGGCGAGCGCCTTCGCCGACGCGGTCGGGCCCGCCGGTGGGGGCGAGGCTCCAGACGCCCCGCCGGCTACCACCGCCGAGAGGAGCACAAGCGCCGACGCGATTCGAAGCCTCACGACGCCGTCATTATCGCCACGGCACCGGCGGCGGCCACCGGCTGGCGCCGGAGAGGTTCGCGGCCGCGGCTCAGCAGAGCTCCAGCACCTGCCCGATCGACGAGACGCGCAGCCCACCCCACTGGCGGACCTCGGGCCACTGCGATACGGCTCCGTCCGGGAGGAACAGCACGGGCGTCATCCCGACGCGCTCGGCGCCCGACAGCTCGTCGTTCGCACCGTCGCCGACGAAGAGGCAATCGCCCGGGTCGACGTCGAGGGCGCGCGCCGTGTGCAGGTAGATCGCGGGCTCGGGCTTCATCAGGCCGCAGTCCGACGAGAAGGTCTCGGCGTCGAAGAGCCCGGCGAACTCGGTCGCGGGCCAGGCGGCGGGAACCTCCTCCGAGCAGACGGACATCACGGCCAGCTTGACGCCGCGCCGCCGAAGCTCGGCGAGAGCGCTGGTCGCGCCGTCGCGCGGCCGGAGGCCGGCGCGGCCGAGCGCGTGCCAGGCAGCGACATGCGAGTCGACCTCCGCCTCGGGCAGGCCGAGCGCGCGGTAGGCATCCGCGAGCGGGCCGATCTGGGAGGCCCGGTAGGTCGCGTGCCAGCGCTCTCCGAACTCCTCGTCGGAGACGCCGACGATCGCCGCGATGCGATCTCTGAGCCGCGCCGCCTCGGCCGCCGGCCACTCGACGAGCGTGTCCCAGAGGTCGAAGATCACCGCGCGCACTCGCGCAGCACCTCCCAGGCGATCCGGACGTCGGCCTCGGTCGTCCAGGCGTTCCCGATCGCCAGCCTGAGGACGCTCTCGCCGCGCACCCTCGTCGTGGCGACGAAGATGCGGCCGCTCGCGGTCGCGCGGCGCGCGATCTCGTCGTTGTCGGCCTCGAGGTGGCGGAAGCAGACGGTCGAGAAGTGGCGCGTCGCGGAGATCTCCCAGCCCGGCTCGGCGTGCACCCACTCCTCGAACAGGGCGGCCTGCCGTACATGCTCCCGGATCAGCGCCTGCAGCCCCTCACGGCCGTAGCAGCGAAGCACCGCCCACAGCTTGAGCGCTCGGAACCGCCGGCCGAGCGCCGGGCCGTAGTCCCGGAAGTCGACCGCGCCGCCCTCGCTCGTAGCCAGGTAGTCGCCGTGGGCGGCAAAGGCGTCGCGAAGCGCGTCGGGCCTGCGCGTCCAGAGCGTCGAGCAGTCAACCGGCGTGAACAGCCACTTGTGCGGGTTGACGACGATCGAGTCGGCCTGCTCCGCGCCGGCGAGGCACCAGCGGAACTCCGGGCAGACCGCCGCGGAGCCGGCGTACGCGGCGTCGACGTGGAGCCACACCTCGGCCTCGGTGCACCGCCGGGCGAGCTCCGGCACCGGGTCGACCGAGGTCGTCGACGTCGTGCCGACGGTGGCGACGACCGCGGTTGCGTCGTCGAGGGGGAAGTCCGTGAGCATCCGGAGCTCGTCGTCCACCGGCACCTTCCGCAGCTCGAGCCCGAGCAGTCGCGCGGCCTTCTCGACCGAGAAGTGGGCCTGCTCGGACGCGTAGACCACCCCGCCGGGCCGGAGCGCGCGCGCTCCGGCGAGCGCCGCGATGGTCGAGGTCGAGGCGGTGTCCTCGATGTGCCCGTGCAGGCCTTCGGGCAGGCCGAGGAGCTGCGCGAGCCAATCGAGCGTCACCTGCTCGAGCTCGGTCGCCGCGGGTGAGGTGAGCCACGACATGGCGTTGACGTTCAGCGCGGCGGTCAGCAGCTCGGCGAGGATCCCGGGCTCCGAGCCGGTGTTCGCGAAGAGCGCAAAGAAGCGCGGGTGGTTCCAGAGGGTCAGCCCGGGGACGATCACCTCGTCGAAGTCGCGCAGGACGGCGGCGAACGGCTCGGCGTGCTCGGGCGGCGAGGCGGGGAGGCGCTGCCGGATCTGGCCCGGCCGCACACCCGTCACGACGGGACGCTCGCCCATCGTCTCGAGGTAGCGAGCAACCCAGTCCGAGGCGGCCGCCAGATCGTCGCGGAAGGTCACCGGCGCCGGCTCCGAGCTAGGCGGTGACGTAGAGGTACAGTTACATCACGCGACCCTCTGAGCAGGGATTTCATTGTCACAGCGGTCGCCGCTTCCGGAGCCGCTCGATCTGCTTCCAGGTGCGGGTGTTGACGACGTCCTCTCTGGTGAGCCACGCACGCCGGGCCTGGCCGATGCCGAGCTCCACGTAGCCGAGCGCCGCGGTCTGATGGCCGTCCGAGTCGATCACGAGCTTGAGGCCGGCCTCGCGCGCCGCGCGCGCGTGGACATCGGTGAGGTCGAGGCGATCGGGCTGCGAGTCGATCTCGAGGAACGTCCTCGTCTCGAGCGCCTTCTCGATCACGAGCTCGACATCGACGGCCGACGGTTCGCGCCGGCCGATCTTCCGGCCGGTGAGGTGGCCGATGCAGTCGACGTAGGGGTTCTCCATCGCCGCCATGACCCTTGAGGTCGGGTCGCGGTCGAAGCTCGAATGCACCGACGCGACCACCCAGTCGAGCCGTGCGAGCGTCGCGTCCGGCACGTCGAGCGTGCCGTCGACGCGGATGTTGACCTCGATGCCCTTGAGCAGCTTGATCCTGGTGAGCGCGTCGAGCCGGTCGATCGCCTCGGCCTGCTCCTCGAGGCGGCCGTCCCGGAGTCGGTGGGAGTGGTCGCAGATCGCGTAGTAGTCGTAGCCGCGCTTGATCGCCTCGGCGACCATCGCCTCGAGCGTGTCCTTTCCGTCCGACCACGTCGTGTGGGTGTGGAGGTCTCCCCGGAGATCGGCGAGCTCGACGAGCTTCGGTAGCCGCCCGGCACGCGCTGCGTCGAGCTCGCCGCAGTTCTCCCGCAGCTCGGGCGGGATCCACGCGTAGCCGAGGAACGCGTACACCTCCTCCTCCGTCTCGAATGCGTGCAGCGTGCCGGTCTCGACCTCGGCGATCCCGTACTCGGAGACCGACAGGCCGCGCCGGACAGCGTCCTCGCGCAGGGCGACGTTGTGGTCCTTCGAGCCGGTGAAGTGCTGGAGGAGGTTGCCGTAGGCCTCGGGCGGCACCACCCGGAGATCGAAGCGCAGGCCGTCCTGGCCGATCACGGTCGCCTTCGTTCCGCCTCTCGCCGCCACCTCGACCACCCACGGAAGCGCGCAGAACGCGTCGAGGAGCGCATTCGCGTCCGTTGCCGTTGCGATCAGGTCGAGATCGCGGACGGTCTCGCGATAGCGGCGGGCCGAGCCGGCGATCGAGACACGGACGGCGGCGGGATGGGCGGCGACGGCCTCCTCGACCGCGCGAAGCCGTGGCAGCGAGGTGCCGAGGAGCGTCCGCTTCGGTCCCTCGGCCGCGCGCGGCTTGCCCAGAGCCTCGAGGATCTTCTGCTCGGATCTCGGGCCGAGCCCGGACAGGCCGCGAAGCTGCTCGGCCTCGGCGGCGGCGCGGAGCTCGGCGACGGTCGTGATGCCGAGCTCCTTCCACAGCCGCCGGGCCGTCTTCGGCCCGAGCCCGGGAAGGCGCATGAACGTCGCGACCTCGGGGGGAACCTCGGCCTTGCGCTTGGTGAGGGCGTGGATCTCACCGTCCTCGACCACCTCGACGATCTTCTGCTCGATCGTCTTCCCGATCCCCTGGAGCCCCTTCGCGCGACCGTCGAGCGCGAGTTGAGCAACCGAGCTACCGGTCTCGAGGATCCGGGTCGCGGCCCGGCGGTAAGCGGCGATGCGAAAGCCGTCCGCGCCCTCGAGCTCCATCAGGTCGGCGAGGAGCTGAAACTGACCCGCGAGCTCGTTGTTCCGCGGAAGCGCGGTGTTCTGCGGCCGCGACTTTGCCACATCGTCGATGATACGTACCCCCCCGCTTTCGCAACACGTGTTCCACCGGCTTGATGCGCGCCACCGTCTGCCTGCCCACGTACAACGAGCTCGAGAACCTCGAGGCGATGGTGCGATCCCTCGGCGCGGTGCTCCGGGACGGAGACCGCGTGCTCGTCGTCGACGATGCCTCGCCGGACGGGACCGGCGAGCTCGCAGACCGGCTCGCGGCCGAGCTCTCCTACGTCGGCGTCCTCCACCGGGCGGCGAAGGAGGGGCTCGGCCCCGCCTACATCGCGGGCTTCCACCGCGCGCTCGCGGACGGTGCGGAGCTCGTGCTCGAGATGGACTGCGACTTCTCCCACGATCCTGCTGCCGTTCCGAGCCTCATCGCCGCCGCCGAGGGCGGCGCCGACCTCGTGCTCGGCTCGCGCTACGTTCCCGGTGGGGCGATCCCGAACTGGGGGCCGCTACGACGGTTCATCTCCCTCGGCGGCAACATCTACGCCCAGATCGTCCTCGGGAGCAAGCTCCGCGACCTGACGGGGGGCTTCAAGTGCTTCCGGGCGAAGGTGCTCGAGACGATCGACCTCGACGCGATCGGCTCCAAGGGCTACGCGTTTCAGATCGAGACGACCTATCGCGTGCTCCGCGCCGGGTTCCGGGTCGTCGAGGTGCCGATCTCGTTCTCCGATCGCGAGTACGGCCATTCGAAGATGAGCGGAACGATCGTCGCCGAGGCGATCTGGACGGTGCCCCTCCTGCGGCTCCGCGCGCTCGCCGGGCGCCTGTAGCCTGATTCACGGATGCGCGAGGTCACCGATGCGAGCTTCGAGCAGGACGTGCTCCAGGCCGCACGGCCGGTCGCGGTCGACTTCTGGGCCCCCTGGTGCGGGCCGTGTCACGCCGTTACGAGGGCCCTCGAGGAGATCGCCGGCGAGACCGAGAGCATCGAGTTCGTGAAGCTCGACATCGACGAGAACCCAGTCATTGCATCGCGCTACGACGTGCTCTCGATCCCGACCGTGATCCTCTTCGCCGGCGGCGCCCCGGGTGAGACCGTCATCGGCGCCCGCCCGGCGGGGCACTTCCGCCGGGCGTTCGAGCGCTACCTCTGATCGCTCCTCCGAGTCAGTTGCGCCGCGGGAGCCGGATCCGCAGGTCACGAGCCCGGCCGCCTCGGAGCTGCTCCACTCTGGCGTCGATCAGGATGTTCATCGCTCTCGGTTCGGTCCACATGCTGGTCATCTCTCCCTCCCACCACTAGCATGAGCCCATCTATCTCGAGCTCGCTTATCTTGAGATCGAGATACTACAGTCCAGCTATCTTGACGTCAAGAGTATTATCATCAAGAAGATGAGCATCGAAACCGAGACCCACCCCGCCGAGGATCACGTCGACAGGCGGCTCGAGGAGCTCTGCGGCGGTGAGCTCCCTGATCTCGACCTCGACGTCGAGGGGATCGTCGAGCGGATCCAGGGGCTCGAGAAGCGCTTCAGGCTGGCGATGGAGGACACGCTCGAAAGCCACGGCCTTTCGTACGGAGAGTGGAAGGTGCTCTGCCGGCTGCGCCGCGCGCACGATCACGCATCGACCCCCGGCGAGCTGTCGACGAATCTCGAGCTCTCGACGGGAGCGATGACGAACCGGCTCGACCGGCTCGAGAAGGACGGCTTCGTGCGCCGGCAGCCCGACCCCTCCGACCGCCGCGGAGTCCGCGTCGAGCTCACCGAGGACGGCGACCAGGCCTGGGTCGAGTCGACGAACACGCAGGCGATCAAGGAGGCGCTGGTTGCGAGCGCGCTCACCAAGGACGAGCAGCATCAGCTGAACGCGCTCCTGCGGAAGCTCATGCTCGAGTTCGAGCGCTCCGAGACCTGACCGGGCCCGGCCGCAGCGCCGGCGCGCGCTACGACCTGAAGTGCTCCCAGCCGGCCAGGGTGTAGGCGGCGCCCCGCGAGCAGCAACGCCGCTCCTTCGCCCGCC
This sequence comes from uncultured Actinomycetota bacterium, assembly GCA_963743675.1. Classification (GTDB taxonomy): domain Bacteria; phylum Actinomycetota; class Thermoleophilia; order Gaiellales; family Gaiellaceae; genus PALSA-600. The sequence goes on along the minus strand of CAVURE010000012.1, from coordinate 162,207 downwards.
TCGACCCGGCCGACGACCGGGAAGCCGCCCGGGTCCGCCACCGCCGCGAGCAGCTCGTAGTCCTCGCCGAAGCCGAGATCGTCGATCGTGGCGCCGGCGGCGAGCGGAACGCGGTCGAGCTCGACGATGCAGCGAACGCCGGAGCGGCGCGCGAGATGGCCGGCGTCGATCGCCAGGCCGTCCGAGATGTCGAGCATCGCGTGCGCGTCCGTCGCCAGCCGCTTGCCCTCGGCGATCCGTACCGGCGGCCGGGCATACGAGCGGCGGCGGAACGCAGCCCCGGCGGCTCCGAGCGGCCCCGTGACGACGAGGAGGTCGCCCGGCTCCGCACCGGCGCGCCCCGGCACCCGCCCCGAGCGGCCGAGGGCGGTCACGGTCAGCACGAGCGTCCCGCGCCGCGGTCGTGTCGCCCCCGATGACCGGGACGCCCGACTCCGCGATTCCCGCGTAGAGGTCATAGACATCGTCCACGGCGGTCTCGCCCCGCAGCGCCACGCTGACGACGAGGCCCTCGGGCTCGGCGCCCGAGGCCGCCAGGTCGCTGAGGTTGACGGCCGCGGCGCGAAAGCCGAGCGAGCGCCAGTCGATCCAGTCCAGCCGGAAGTGCACGCCATCCACCAGCGTGTCCTGCGTGACGACGAGCCCGCCGGCCAGCGCCGCCGCGTCGTTCTCGACCCCGACGATGAGCCCGCGCTGCTCGAGCTCCGCGAGCAGGCCGAGCTCACCGAGCTCCGAGAGCCTCATCCACCGCCCTCCCGAGCGCCGGGTCGGTCGCGGCACGGATCACAGCGACTCCCGCAGCTCCTGCCTCGATGCAGGCACGGGCGTTCGAGGGATCGATCCCGCCGATCGCGATCACGGGCGCGCTCACCGCGGCACAGATCCGGGCGAGCTCGTCGAGCCCGAGCGGCGCAGCGGCATCTTCCTTCGACGGCGTCGCCCAGATCGGGCCCACGCCGAGATAGTCGGCCTCCGTCTCGAGCGCCTCCGCGTAGCTCGTCGCCGATCTGCCGAGCAGGAGGCCGCGGCGGCGAGCCCGGCGCGCACCGGCATCCGACCGCCCGAGGTGGACGCCGTCGGCGCCGAGCTCGAGCGCGGCATCGACGTCGTCGTTCACGAAGAACGTCGTGCCGAGCTCGCGGAACCCGGTGCCTCTCGCGACGACGTCCGCGGTCGGAGCCTTCACGCGCAGCTGGACGACTGTCGCGCCGGCCTCGATCGCACGACGAGCCGTGGCGAGATCCTCGACGATCGCGTGCACCTTCAAGAGACTCGCGCCTTCCCGTCGAGCGTCGCGGGGTCGAGCGCGGACAGTGCGTCGTACAGGTTGACGTGGAACGACCCGGGCCCTCTGGCCCCCCGTGCGGCGTCCTCGCCGGCGACGCCGAAGGCAACGAGCGCCTCGACGGCGCCGTCGAACGCGGAGTCGGCCACCGCGCCGAAGCATCCCGTGACCGCGCTCGACATGCAACCGGTTCCCGTGATCGTCGCGAGCATCGGATCGCCGTTCGCCACCGCCGCCGACCGCTCGCCGTCGGAGACATGATCGACGGCGCCGGTGACCGACGCGACGACCCCGAATGCCCGGGCGGCCTCCCGGGCGAGCGCCGCCGGGTCGTCGACGCCGCCGACGGACTCGACGCCTCGCACCTCCGCCGCCACGCCGACCAGCGATGCCACCTCGCCGACGTTCCCGCGGAGCACCGCGACGTCGATCTCCGCCAGGAGCCGCCGCGCCGTCTCCGTCCGGTACACCGTGGCGCCCGCGCCGACCGGATCGAGCACGACGGGGACGCCCTTCGCGTTCGCCGCGCGCCCGGCGCTGAGCATCGCATCGACCCAGCCGCTCGAGAGCGTGCCGATATTCAGGACGAGCGCTCCCGCCAACCCGACCATCTCCTCGACCTCCTCGGGCGCGTGCGCCATCACCGGTAGCGCGCCGAGCGCGAGCGTCGCATTGGCGGTCTCGTTCATGACGACGTAGTTCGTGATCTGGTGGACGAGCGGCCTGCGCTCGCGCAGGCGCGCAAGCGATTCCCCGGCGCTCACGCCCGCAGCCCCGCTGTGGGAAAGCCGTTGCGATACCGGCACAGACACCCGGCCCGAGCGCGCGTAGAATTGCTCTCGAGGGTGGCGGGGATGGCTCCCCACCCAGGGCGGGGGTGTGCGGCGTGGCGGTCTGCGGCGTGACGGTGTGCGGCGTGGGAGGCAACAGCGCGTGCGGCCGCACCTCGGGTGTTGCGGGGCGCGAGCAGGCGCCCGCCGGACAAGCTCCAGGACGTGATCAAGCGGCTCCTTTCAGGTTCAGGACGTCGACCGGACCGTCGCCGGCGCCGATCTCGGTGAGGCCGTGGCCGACGGCGGCCGAGGCTGCCGCGGCCGCGCCCCGGGCGGCGGTCTCGAGGGGCTCCCCGCGGGCGAGGAGCGCGGCGAGCGTGGCCGAATGCGTGCACCCGGCGCCGTGGGTCGCAGCGACGGCGTGCCGGGCGACCGGGATCTCGACGTGGCGGACGCCGTCGAAGAGGTGGTCGACGGCGGTCTCGCCGTGGCCGCCGGTGACGATGACCGCTGCGGCGCCGAGCTCGTGCAAGCGCTCGGCGAGCGCGCCTCGCTCAGCCGCGAAGCCGGCGAGCGCCACGGCCTCGGGCAGGTTCGGCGTCACGACGGTTGCGAGCGGGAAGAGGCGCTCGACGAGCACCGCGACCGCGTCGTCCTCGAGCAGCTTCGCGCCCGAGCTCGCCACCATCACCGGATCGACGACGAGCGGCACCGGATGTGCCTCGAGGTATGCCGCCACGGTCTCGATCAGTCGCCGTGAGAAGAGCATCCCCGTCTTGGCGGCGTCGACACCGATGTCCGAGAAGACGGCGTCGAGCTCCGCGACGACGAACTCCGGCGGCAGCTCGTGGATCGCCGACACGCCGACGGTGTTCTGCGCCGTCAGGGCGACGAGGACCGACGTTCCGTAGGCTCCTGCGGCCGCGAAGGCCTTCAGATCGGCCTGGATGCCGGCCGCGCCGCCGCTGTCGGAGGTCGCGATCGTCAGTGCCCGTGGAACTCGCACGCCACTCCCTTCGCCGGCATGACCCGGATCAGGTTCGACGGGTGTGATCTCAGCCCCGATCGGGGCACCCCGGTCGAGCGAGGCTAGCATCGTGCAGGTGGTGAGCGCAGGCCTCGTGCTACCGGAGGAGCTGCTCTCGGGCGAGGAGCTTGCGCACCGCCGGGAAGAGCCGGCCCGGGAGGCACGCACGGCGCCGCTGCCGGACGATCTCGACCCGCGCGTCCGCGAGGCGATCGGCGTCCGCGAGCTGTACGTCCACCAGCGCGCGGCCTGGGAGGCGGCCGCGCGCGGCGAGAGCCTCGTGGTCACCACCGGCACGGCGTCGGGCAAGACGCTTGCGTTCAACCTGCCGGTGCTCGACGACCTCGTGCGGACGCCGAAGCACCGCGTGCTCTACCTCTACCCGACGAAGGCACTCGCCCAGGACCAGTTCCGGAACCTGACAGCGATGCGCGTGCCGCGCCTCCGCCCGGCGATCTACGACGGCGACACGCCGACCGAGCAGCGCTGGCAGATCCGCAAGTGGTCGAACGCAATCCTCACGAACCCGGACATGGTCCACATCGGCCTGCTGCCCAATCACGAGCGCTGGGGCGAGGTGCTCGCGAACCTCCGCTATGTCGTCGTCGACGAGGCGCACGTCTATCGCGGCGTCTTCGGCTCGCATGTGGCGAACGTCCTCCGGCGGCTGCGCCGGATCGCGCGCATCTACGGCTCCGAGCCGCAGTTCCTGCTCGCGACGGCGACGATCGCCAACCCCGGCGAGCTCGGGCGCGACCTGCTCGGGATGCCGGTGACGGTCATCGGCGACGACGCCGCGCCGCGCGCCGAGCGCACCGTCATCCTCTGGAACCCGCCCCTCCTCGATGTCGAGCTCGGGCTGCGCGGCTCGGCGCTCGCCGAGGCGGCGAGGCTCCAGGCGGCCTTCGTCGAGCGCGGCCTGCGCACGCTCACGTTCGCGAAGAGCCGCAAGGCGGCGGAGCTGATCCACCGCTTCACCGCCGAGCGGCTCGGCGACGACTCCCGCCTCTCGCCCTACCGCGCCGGCTACACCGCAGAGCAGCGCCGCGAGATCGAGCGGCGGCTCGCCGCGGGCGAGCTGCTCGGCGTCTCCTCGACCGACGCGCTCGAGCTCGGGATCGACATCGGCCTCCTCGACGCCGTGATCTCCGTCGGCTTCCCCGGCACGGTCGCGTCCCTGCGCCAGCAGTGGGGCCGCGCCGGTCGCCGCGGCCACGGGCTGGCCGTGCTCGTCGCGACCGAGGACGCGCTCGACCAGTACTTCATGCGCGAGCCCGACAAGCTCCTCGGCCGCCGCGTCGAGGCGGCGATCCTCGACCACGCGAACCCGCGCGTGCTCGCCGGCCACGTGCAGGCAGCCGCCTACGAGGCGCCGATCGACGAGCGCGACGCCGAGATCCTCGGCGAGGAGGCGATCGCGGCCGCGGCCGCCGACGCCGAGCTCAAGCAGACGCCGCGCGGCTATGTCTGGGCCGGAACGACCACGCCCGCCGCCCGGATCCCCCTCCGCTCGGCCGATCCCGACTCGTTCACCGTCGTCGACTCCTCGACCGGCGCCCTCCTCGGCTACGTCGAGCGGTCGCGCGCCTACTCGACCGTGCACGAGGGAGCCGTCTACCTCCATCGCGGCGAGGCCTATCTCGTCGAGGAGCTCGACGAGAAGACGCTGCACGCGGTCGTCGAGCCGTTCCGCGGCGACTGGTACACGCAGGCCAAGAAGGAGACCGACACCGCGATCCTCGGCCCGCTCCGCAGCGAGCGGCGCCTCGGCCTCGAGCTCGTGTTCGGCGAGGTCGAGGTGACCGACCAGGTCGTCGGCTACGAGCGCAAGACGATCGCCTCACAGGAGCGGATCGAGCTCGTCCCGCTCGACTGCCCGCCCTCGACCTTCGCCACCGAGGCGATCTGGTTCTGCCCCGAGCCGGAGCAGCTTCGCGACCTCGACGCGATGCCGAAGCTGCTCGGCACCCTCCACGCCGCCGAGCACGCGCTGATCGCGATGCTGCCGCTCTGGGCGATGTGCGACCGCTGGGACATCGGCGGGCTCTCGACGAACCTGCACGCCGACACCGGCCGGCCGACGGTGTTCGTCTACGACGGCCACCCGGGCGGCGTCGGGATCACCGAGCGAGGGTTTCGAGCAGTTCGAGGGCTGGGTCGCGGACACGGCCGCGATGATCGCCGCCTGCCCGTGCCACGACGGCTGCCCCTCGTGCGTCCAGAGCCCGAAGTGCGGCAACCTCAACGAGATGCTCGACAAGGCCGGCGCACGCCTGCTGCTCCAGCGCCTCTCACAGGCGCGCTAGCGCCTTCGAGAGCGACTGCCGGGTCGAGAGCACGCCCTCGTGCAGGTCGCCGTGGTGCTCGATCCGGTCGAGCACGGCGCCCATCGTGAAGGCGTGCGGGTCGAGCGCGGCGTCGACCTCGCTCCACGCGAGCGGTGTCGAGACCGGCGCGCCGGGGTGCGGGCGCACCGAGTATGCCGACGCGATCGTCTTTCCCATCCCGTTCTGATTCGCGTCGATCAGCACGCCCCGCCGCCGTGACTTCGACCACTGGGTCGTCGCGAGCTTCGGGTAGGAGCCCGCGATCGCGCCGGCCACATGCTCGGCGAACCGCCGCGTGTCCTCGTAGGTCGAGCGCCGGTCGAGCGGCACGAGCACGTGAAAGCCCTTGCCGCCCGACGTCTTCGGGAACGAGGCCAGGCCGATGCCGTCGAGGAGGCGCTTGAGGATGAGCGCCACCTCGACCGTCTGGCTCCAGGGCACCTCGGGCGTCGGGTCGAGGTCGAAGAGGACGAAGTCGGGCCGGTCGGGCCGGTCGACGCGCGAGTACCACGGGTTCATGTCGATGCAGCCCATGTTGACCATCCAGAGCAGAGCGAGCTCGTCGTCGACGACGGGGAAGTCGACCTCCTTGCGCGCCCGCGTCGCGGAGCGCGTCGTCACCTCGGTGCGGAAGGTCCGGATCCAGTCGGGCATGTGCGACGGGGCGTCCTTCTGGAAGAACGCCTTCCCGAAGGCGCCGTCGGGATAGCGGCGCATCGTGAACGGACGGCCCTTGAGATGGGGAACGAGCACAGGTGCCGCCGCCCGGTAGTAGTCGATCAGGTCGCCCTTGGTGATCCCCTCGTCCGGCCAGAAGAGCTTGTCGAGGTTCGAGAGCTGGAGCTCGCGCTTCCCTTTGCGGACGACGTCCGAGGACGGACGCTCGTGCCGCACCTCGGCCGGCGGCTTGTCGTCTCTGAGGCCCTTGTACGAGGGCTGCCGGACGTGTCCGTCGTGGGTCCACTCGCTGAACTCGATCTCGGCCACGAGGCGCGGCTCGACCCACGTCACGTCCCCGCGCCGCACACGCGGCATCTTGGGCACCTCCCGGAAGGGCGGCTCGGGGCGCTCGAGCGGCCGGAGCAGGCCGAGCAGCTTGCGAATCTCGCGCTCGTCGAAGCCCGTACCGACGTTCCCGGCGTAGCGAAGCTCGCCGCCGTCGTTGACCGCCAGGACGAGCGACCCGAAGGTTGCCGAGCGGCTGCCGGAGCCGCGCGTGTAGCCCGCGACGACGAACTCCTGCCGGCCGTGTGTCTTCACCTTCAACCAGTCGCGTGTCCGGCGGCCCTGCGCGTACGGCGTGCCGAGGCGCTTCGCGATCACGCCCTCGAGCCTCTGCTCGGTGACCGCCGCCAGCAGGCCCGGCCCGTCCTCGAAGCCCTCGGAGAGGCGCACCTGGGCGCCGCGGCGCAGCACCCGCTCGAGCCGGGCGCGGCGCTCCTCGAGCGGCGCGGTGACGAGCGGCACGCCGTCATCTTCAAGGCAGTCGAACGCGAAGTAGACGAGCTGCCCCGAATCCTGCTGCATGGCCGAGAAGCTCGGCCGCCCGTTCCCGTCGAGAGCGCAGACCTCGCCGTCGAGGACTGCGTCGTGCGCAACCGCTCTCCCGATCGCCCCCGCGACGGCCGGGAACCGGCCGGTCAGATCCTTGTCGTTGCGCGAGCGGAGCACACAGGCTCCCTCGCGGACGTACGCGAGCGCCCGATAGCCGTCGAACTTCACCTCGTACTGCCAGCCCTCGCCTTTCGGAAGGCCGCCGGAGAGCGTGGCGAGCATCGGCCGGTAGCTCGCCCCGGTTGCCTGCTCGGTGTCCAAGGCGCTGCGGATCAGCAGCCAGTTCGCCTCCTTGCCGTCGAGATGCGCCGGCACGAGCGTCCACACGCCGTTCAGCCGCTCCCCGGTGAGGCGGACCTTGAGGCCGCCGTCGGGCTTGGCCTCGAGGAGCTCGTAGGTGCCGTGGTCCCAGATCTCGACCGTGCCGGCGCCGTAGGAGCCCTTCGGGATCTCGCCGGCGAACGTGGCGTAGTCGAGCGGATGATCCTCGACGTGGACGGCGAGCGCCTTTGCGCCCGGGTCGAGCGGCACGCCCTTCGGGACCGCCCAGGAGGCGAGCACGCCGTCGCGCTCGAGCCGGAAGTCGTAATGGAGGCTGCGCGCCGCGTGCTTCTGGACGACGAAGAGCGGCCTGCCGTCCCGGCCGGACGACCCCCCGAACGGCTCCGGCGTTCGCTTCGGGTCACGCTTGCCGCGATAGGCCTCGAGTCTCGGCGCGGGCATCATTCTCCGTGATTCTGCGCGCTCAGACGGGTTTTGAAACCCCGTTGAAAACCCTGTGGATCGTGTGGAGAAAGTGATCCCGGACGGCGTGGAATGGCGAGATCAGGCGAAGACGCCCATCGCGCGGAACTTCGCACGGCGGGCCCGGCGCAGATCGCCCGCCGAGCTGCCGGACACCTCGTCGAGCGCACGGACAAGAGCCTCCTTCAGGCTTTCTGCGGCCTCGTCGGGGTCCTCCTGCGCTCCGCCACGCGGCTCGGAGACGATGCCGTCGATCACGCCGAGCTCGAAGCAGTGGAACGCATCCGGCTTGAATGCTGCGGCCGCCTTCTTCTTCTGCTCGGGGTCGCGCCAGAGGATCATCGCGCACCCTTCGGGAGTGATCACCGAGTAGATCGCGTTCTCCTGCATGAGCACGCGGTCCGAGACGGCAAGCGCGAGCGCGCCGCCCGAGCCGCCTTCGCCGATCACGCAGGCGACCGACGGGACCCGGAGCGCGATCATCTTCGCCTGCGAGCGGGCGATCGCCCCGCCCTGCCCGTGCTGCTCGGCGGCGACCCCGGGAAAGGCGCCCGGCGTGTCGATCAGCGACACGAGCGGGAAGTCGAACCGCTCGGCGAGCTCCATGATCCGCATCGCCTTGGCGTAGCCCTCGGGGTGCGGCATCCCGTACTGGCGGTCGAGCCGTTCCTTCAGGTCGCGCCCCTTCTGGTGGCCGACGAGAGCGATCGTGCGGCCGTCGAGCTTCCCGAGCCCTGCGACGATCGCGCCGTCGTCGGCCCGGCCCCGGTCGCCGTGGAGCTCGACCCAGTCGTCGAGGATCCGTGCCACGTAGTCGAGGGTGTAGGGCCGGTCGGGGTGGCGTGCGAGCTCGACGAACGCCCAGATCTCATCCTCGCTCGCGTCCGACCGCGAGACCGAGTCGAGCTGCGCGCGGAGCCGCCGTTCCTCTCCCGAGACGCCGGTGCGGTGGAGCAGCGGCAGGTGCTTCAGCCTGCCGAGGCGCTCCCGCAGGCTGCGCTCGGCCTCACCCGCCAAAGAGCCGCAGGAGCCGCGCGAGGTACTGGCGCTGCTCGGGTCGGGGAACGATGGCGTCGATCTGGCCGAAGCGGAGGTGCTGCTCGGAGCGGCCGAAGTCGTCGGAGAGCTTCTCCTTCACGATCTCCTGCACCACACGGGGCCCCGTGAACGCGAGCAGCGCGCCGGGCTCGGCGATCAGCACGTCGCCGAGCGTCGCAAAGCTCGCCATGGCGCCGCCGGTCGTCGGGTTCGTGAGCAGGCAGAAGAGCGGCAGCTGCGCCTCGTGGAGCTCGTCGATCGACGAGACCACCTTCGGGAGCTGCATCAGCGAGAGAATGCCCTCCTGCATCCGCGCGCCGCCGGAGCCGGTCACGAGTAGGAGCGGCACCCGGGTCACGATCGCCTCGTCGCAGGCGCGCGCGAACTTCTCGCCGACGGCGCTCCCCATCGAACCGCCCATGAAGGCGAAATCCATCACGGCGAGCTCGAGCGGGTGGTCGTCGAGCGTCGCCGCGCCCACGACCATCGCGTCGGTCAGCCCGGTGTTCAGCTCGGCCTCGGCGAGGCGCTCGCGATAGGGGCGCAGGTCGAAGAACGACAGGGGGTCCGCCGACCGGACCTCGGCCGCCTCCTCGACGAAGGAGCCCGGGTCGGCGAGCCAGGCGATGCGGACGCGCGAGGGCATGCGGAAGTGGTGGCCGCACTGCCCGCAGACGTACGCGGTCGCCTCGAGCTCGTCGTCGCGGTAGTGCGACCCGCAGTCCGGGCACGTGTTCGGATGCTTGCTCTCGGCCGGGGCGCTCTCCACCTGCTCGACCTTCACGTCGATTCTGGTCTCGCTCATCGGCGACTTGATGTTAGACCTGAGCCCGGCCCGGACGGTTGCACTCGTCAGGCCGGGACGAGGTCGTCGAGCACCTGGCCGAGCTCGTACAGATCTGCGATCTCGATCGTGGGCGCGGTGTACGGATGCTCCTCGAGCCGGTTCACCCAGATGCTCTTGATCCGCAGCTTCGCCGCCGGGGCGATGTCGTGGAAGTTGCTCGCCCCGACATGGACGTGGAAGCGCTTGTCGGCGAGCGTCCGCGCGGAGAACTCGAGCCAGTGCATGAGGTTCGGCTTGTAGGAGTGAATCTCGGAGGCGACGACCGTCTCGTCGAACGGGACGCCGAGCCTCTCCTTCGACGCGGCGATCAGGTCGGCGTCCGAGTTCGAGAGGATCGCGATCTTCCAGCCTCGCTCGCGCGTCTCGGTGAGCGCGTTCACCGTCTCGGGGAACGGCTCCCAGCCGGGCAGCGAGTCGGCGAGCCCGGCCTCCTCGCCCGGCGGGGCGCCGAGACGGCGCATCGCCTCGGTCATCACCTCGCGGTAGCTGAGCTTGCCGTCGCGCTCGAGCTCGGGCTCGAGCTGGTGGTAGAGCTTGAGCTTCGCGTCGATCTCGTCCTCGTCGTCGCCGAACAGCCGCTCGAGCTCGGCGCGGACCCCGCCGTTCCAGTCGATCAGCGTGCCGTAGCAGTCGAAGGTCGCCCACCTCTCCATCTGCGCCGATCCTAGTTCTGGTCGGGCAAGCGGCGAAGGACGAGCGTCGCGTTGTGGCCGCCGAAGCCGAAGGAGTTCGAGACGGCGACCTCGAGCCCCGGCACCTCGCGCGCCACATTCGGCACGTAGTCGAGATCGCAGTCGGGGTCGGGGTTCTCGAGGTTGATCGTCGGCGGCACGATGCGGTCACGAAGCGCCTGGATCGTGAAGATGGCCTCGATCGCGCCGGCGGCGCCGAAGCAGTGCCCGGTCGCGCCCTTGGTCGAGGAGACCGGCGTCGCCCGCGCGTGCTCCTCACCGAGGGCGACCTTGATCACCTTCGTCTCGGCGCTGTCGCCGAGCGGCGTCGAGGTCGCGTGGGCGTTGACGTAGCCGACCTCGCTCGGGTCGATCCCCGCGTCGTCGATCGCGGCGCGCATGGCGCGGGCGGGGCTCCGGCCGGTCGGGTCGGGCTCGGTCATGTGCGCGGCGTCCGACGACATTCCGTAGCCGATGAGCTCCGCGTAGATCTTCGCGCCGCGGGCCTGCGCGCGCTCGAGCTCCTCGAGGACGACGGCGCCGGCCGCCTCGCCCATCACGAGGCCGTCGCGCTCACCGTCGAACGGCCTCGACGCGCCCTTCGGATCGTCGTTGCGCCGTGAGAGCGCCCGCATCGCGTCGAACCCGGCGACGCCGACGCGCGTGATCGGCGCCTCGCTCCCGCCGGCGATCATCGCGTCGGCCCGGCCGAGCCGGATCGCGTCGACGGCGTCGCCGATCGCCATGTTCGAGGCCGCACAGGCGGTGCACTGGCTCATCAGCGGCCCCTGCGTCCCGAGCTCGATCGAGACCCAGCCCGCGCCCATGTTGGGGATGATGCAGGGGATCGAGAACGGGCTGATCCGGTCGGGGCCGCGGTGGAGCAGCACGTCGTAGCAGTCCTGGAAGGAGCGCAGGCCGCCGATTCCGGTTGCGACCGAGGCCCCGATCCGCTCCGGGGCGGCGGCGATGTCGATCCCCGAGTCCTGCTCTGCCTGGCGCGCTGCGGCGAGGATCATCTGGGCAAAACGATCCATCCGGCGGGCGGACTTGTGGTCGATCCAGTTCGTCGGCTCGAAGCCCTTCAGCTCGCAGGCGAACCGGACCGGATAGTCCTCGTGATCGAACTGGGTGATCTCGCCCGCGCCGGACTCGCCGGCGAGCAGCCGGGCCCACGACGTCTCGGCGTCGAGGCCGAGCGACGAGACCATGCCGATGCCGGTTATGACGACGCGCCGCCTGGCGCTTCCGTTCTCGCTCACTACATCCCCAGTCCGCCGTCGACCAGCAGCACCTCGCCGGTGATGAACGAGGCCTCATCCGCGCACAGGAACCGTACCGCTCCGGCTATGTCCGCGGCATCGCCCAGCCGTCCGAGCGGCGTGTTCGCAAGCATGAGCGCCCGGCCCTCCTCCGGGATCGCATCGGTCAGGCGCGTCTTCACGTAGCCGGGAGCGACGACGTTTGCCCGGACGCCGCGCGACCCGAGCTCACGGGCCAGGGACTTGGTGAAGCCGATGATCCCGGCCTTCGCGGCGGCGTAGTTCGTCTGGCCGAAGTTCCCGTGCAGGCCGACGATCGAGCTCACGTTCACGATCGCTCCTGCGCGCCTCTTCATCATCGGCCTCGTCACGGCACGGCAGGTGTAGAAGATCGAGCTCAGGTTCGTCTCGATCACCACGCGCCAGTCCTCGTCCGACATCCGGGCCAGAAGCCCGTCGCGGGTCACGCCCGCATTGTTCACGAGGATGTCGATGTCGCCGGCCTCCTCGACGAGGCGGGCGGCCTCCGCGGCCGACGAGACATCCGCCTGGACGGCCCGCCCGCCGATCTCCGCGGCCAGCGCCGAAGCCTCGTCGGCGCCCGAGCGGTAGCCGACGACGACGCTCGCGCCCGCCCGGGCGAGCTCGGCCGCGATCGCAGCGCCGATTCCCCGCGAGCCGCCCGTGACGAGCGCAGTTCTCCCCTCGAGGGAGCAGAACTCAGCCAAGCTCGTGCGCGACGGCGTTCAGCGACCTCAGATCGTTGACCGGGATTGCCTTGACGGAGCTGTCGATCCTCTTCAGTAAACCGCTCAGCACGTTGCCCGGGCCGACCTCGACGAACGTCGTCACGCCGTGGCCGACGAGCTCGCGAGCCGACTGGGTGAACTTCACCGGCGCGGTGAGCTGCTCGACGAGCAGCGTCCGCAGCCGCTGCGGCCCTTCGAGCTTGGCGGTCACCGTCGAGACGAAGTGTGCGGTGGGGGCCTTGAAGTCGATCCTGTCGATCGCCGGGCGCAGCCGCTCGGCGGCGAGCTCGACGAGCGGCGAGTGGAACGCGCCGGACACCTTGAGCTTGACGGCGCGGCGCGCACCCTCGAGCTGGGCCTCCTCGCAGCACTCCTCGACGGCGTCGGTCTCGCCGGAGATGACGAGCTGCCCCGGGCAGTTGTAGTTGGCCGGCCACACGTTGTGGATCTTCTTGCACAGCGCCTCGACGACCTCGTCGGCGAGGCCGAGGATCGCCGCCATCGAGCCCGGGCGGGCATTCGCCGCCGCGGCCATCGCGAGCCCGCGCTCGCGAACGAGCCTGATCGTCTCCTCGATCTCGAGGGCGTTCGCGGCTCCGAGCGCCGAGAACTCGCCGACCGAGTGCCCGACGACGTAGTCGGGGACGATCCCGCGGGCGCGCAGAGCCGCATTGATCGCAAGGCTCGTCGCGACGAGCGCCGGCTGCTGCAGATCCGTCCGTGTCAGGTCCTCGGCCGAGCCCGAGAAGCAGAGCTCGCGGAGGTCGAGCCCCGCTGCCTCGCTTCCCTGCTCGTACACCTCCATCGCCGCCGGCTCCGCCTCGGCGATGTCCCGCCCCATGCCGAGCTCGAACGAGCCCTGTCCCGGGAACATAAAGGCCAGCTTGCTCATGCGCTCGCTCCATTCGTCGGTTGCGTCCAGTGCATCAGCGCCGAGCCCCAGGTGAGGCCGGCACCCATTCCGGTCATCAGAACGAGGCTTCCGGGCCGGAGGAGGCCGCTGGCGGAGGCGTCCGCCAGCGCGAGCGGGATCGAGCCCGACGAGGTGTTGCCGTATCGGTCCACGTTGACCACCACTTTCTCCTTCGGGAAGCCTAGTTTGTTGACAGCGTGGTCGATGATGCGGACGTTCGCCTGGTGGGGAACGTACACGTCGACATCGTCCACGCTGAGCTCGCACCGCTCCAGGATCGCCTGCGCGGAGCTGACGAGGACGCGCGTCGCGAACTTGAAGACCTCGCGCCCGTTCATCGTCAGGTAGCCCCGCTCCTCGCCGAGGCGCGACCCGCTGCCCGGGTAGAGGAGCTCCTTCGCACCGGCGCCGTCGGCTCCGAGCTCGAAGCCGAGGAAGCCGCCCTCGTCGACGTGCTCGAGCACGACCGCCCCGGCGCCGTCCCCGAAGAGGACGGCGGTCGAGCGGTCGCTCCAGTCGAGCACCCGCGAGAGCACGTCACCGCCGATCACGAGCGCGCGGTCGGCGAGGCCCGCCGCGATCGAGGCATGCGCCTGCGCGATCGCGTACATGAACCCGGTGCAGCCGGCGGAGAGGTCGTAGGCGGCCGCAGCCGAGCAGCCGAGCTGGTCGGCGACGAGCGCGGCCGTGGCGGGGAACGCCATGTCAGGGGTGATCGTGGCGACGACGATCAGGTCGATCCGGCCGGGCTCCACGCCGGCCTGCGCAAGCGCGGCGCGCGCGGCGGGCAGCGACAGATCGGACATCGCCTCGGTGTCGGCGGCAATCCGCCGTTCGCGGATACCCGTACGGGCCTGGATCCACTCGTCGCTCGTGTCGACGATCTTCGCCAGATCGTCGTTCGTCATCACCTTCTCGGGGACGTAGCACCCGAGCCCGGTGATCGATACCGGCCTGCCGGTTGCGCGGCCGATCACTCCGGGCTCACCGCGAAGGTGAGCGTGCCGCGCACGGCGAGCTCGCCGGCGACGGACGCCCGCACCTTGCCCTTGCCGATCGGGCCGCGCACGGCCTCGACCTCGCAGAGCAGATCGAGCACCTCGCCGGGCCGGACGATCCGCTTGAATCGGACGTCGTCGATGCCGGCGAAGAGGACGAGGCGGCCCGCGTTCTCGGGCTGCGAGAGGACGGCGACGGCGCCGCACTGGGCGAGCGCCTCGACCATCTTCACCCCCGGCATGATCGGATTGCCGGGGAAATGGCCCGCGCAGTCCTCCTCGGTAACGGTCTTGCGGGCGGCAACGCGCTCGCCGGCGACGAGCTCGAGGACCTCGTCGATGAGCAGGAACGGCGGGCGGTGCGGGAGGATCTCCTCGATCTCCGCTCGTCCGAGCGGCACGCTCATGCGCTCAACCGCTCTCGCAGCGAGGCGCGACCGCGATGCGCATAGCACTTCGCCGTGCCGACGGGAAGCCCGGTCACCGACGAGATCTCGGCGAACCCGACATCGAACGCGTCCTTCAGGGCCACGACGGTCGCCTGCGCCGGCGGGAGCTCGGCGAGGCGGCGGCCGAGCTCGCGGCGCGTCTCCGAGGCGGTCAGCTCGACGACCGGGTCGCCGTCGCGGGCGGGCCGCTCGTCGAGCAGGAGCGGCTCGGTCCGGCGTACAGCCCGCGCTTGCGCGAAGTCCTTGCAGGTGTTGACGACGAGCCGGTGGAGCCAGGTCGCGAACTGGGCCTCGCCGCGAAACTGGCGGATGCGGACGACGAGCTTCGCGAGCGCCTCCTGCGCCGCGTCACGGGCATCCTCGGGGTCGCGCAGCAGGTGCAGGGCCAGGCGCTCGACCCGCGGCGCGTGGCGCTCGCAGAGAGCCGCGAGAGCCTTCCTGTCCCCGGCCTTGGCGCGGGTCACGAGAATCGGGTCGGAGAGCCGCTCGTAGACGAGCGGAACGTCGGGTCGTGCATCGCTGCGGATTGGACGACGCTGCGGGAGGCGCGGTTGCACGGCGCGCCTACTCTAGTAGGCATGGCCCTGGTGCCCGAGCTGGTCGTGCCGCGGCTGAAGGGTGCCTTCGGCCACCCGTATCTCCACGCGGCCGAGACCCCGTCGACCCAGTCGATGCCGCCCGCGGACGCTCCGCACGGGACGGTCGCGCTGGCCGAGCACCAGACCGCCGGCCGGGGCCGGCTCGGCCGTGTATGGGTCGACGATCCCGGCACAGGTCTCGCGCTGTCGGTGGTCCTCCACCCGCCGCCGCCCGTCGCCCGGTGGCCCGAGCTGACGCTCGTCGCCGCGCAGGCCGTCGCCGGCGCGATCGGCCCGGACGCCACGATCAAGGACCCGAACGACGTCCTCCTCGACGGGAAGAAGGTCGCCGGCGTCCTCGCCGAGGCAGGCGACCGCGTCGTCCTCGGCATCGGGGTCAACGTCGGCCGCGCCCCGTGGCCCGGCGCCGGCTACGTCGATCGCGACCGTCTCGAGCTGCTCGTCGACCTGCTCGCCCGCCTCGAGGACGGCTACGACCGCTGGGCCTCGGCCGTCACTCGGGACGAGAACCCGGTGCCAGGCACCGTCACAGAAGCGTAACGGCGGCGCTTCGAAATCGGAACGAGCCGGCCGCCCGGGCGTTCGGCGTGGCCGGCCGTCGTCAGGCAACCCGCGACGCCTCGATCGCCGTGAGAGGCTGAGCCGGCAGCGCTCAAACGCCCTCGCTGCAGGGAAAACGCCGCCCGCGGCTGGTTCGCAAGCCGCTCGGGCGCGAGGGGTCAGCCGCGGCCGATCAGCGGCGGCCATGGCCGGCGCGGCCACGCTGGGGCTGCTGCCCGAGCAGGGGCACGGCGGCGCCGGCTCGGTGCCAGGCACCGGCTCTTCGTCCCTCGCACGCGCCTCGCGCTTCACGCGTTGGCGGACGTTCGTCGAGCGCCCCGGAGCGTTGGCGAAACACCTGCAAGGGCTGCTGGGACGGGCATACACTGGAGGCGCGGTGAAGATCTCCCTCGTGCTCGCGGCCCTCGCGGTGGCCCTCGCGGTCGTGTCCGGCGCAGGATCTGCGCCCGGCACGTCCAGTACGCCGCGCGTGCTCGCGATCCACTTCAACACCGAGGTGAACCCGGCCACGCAGAGCTGGCTGAACGGGAAGCTCGACGACGCGCTCAAGGGCCACTACTCCGCTGCCGTGATCGTGCTCGACACACCCGGCGGAGACGAGGAGTCGATGCGCAAGATCGTCCAGAAGGAGCTCGAGCTGAGCGCCGCCGGCACGCCGGTGATCGTCTACGTCTCCCCCGGCGGGGCCCGTGCGGCGTCGGCCGGGGTGTGGATCTCGCAGGCCGCCGATGTACTCGCGATGGCACCCGAGACGAACATCGGCTCCTCGACGCCGATCTCCGGAACGGGCGCCAACCTCGGCAGCGACCTCCGCCGGAAGGTGATCAACGACGCAGCGGCCTCGCTGCGGGGCCTGGCAACGAGCCACGGCAGGAACGCCGCCTGGGCGGAGCTGGCGGTGAAGAAGGCCTCGAACCTCACGGACGCCGAGGCGCTGAAGCAGAACGTCATCGATGTCGTCTCGCCGAACCTCCCGGCGCTGCTGGACACGATCAACGGCCGGACGACGGTCCCGGCGCACCTGAAGCTCGCTACCGCGGGTGCCACGATCGACAACACGAAGCCGGGCTTCGTGACCCGCTTCCTGTCGATCCTCACCGACCCGAACCTCGTCTCGGTGCTCTTCCTGGCGGGAATCGCCGGCCTCGGCTTCGAGATCTTCCACCCCGGGGTGATCCTGCCCGGTGTGCTCGGCGCGATCTCGATGCTCCTGGCGCTCTACGGGCTCTACGTGCTGCCCCTCTCGTGGACGGGCCTCGGCCTCGTCGTGCTCGGACTCGGGCTGCTCCTGCTCGACGCGCACTACCCGACCCATGGAGCGCTGACGTTAGGCGGGTTACTGGCGCTCGGCTTCGGGCTCGCGACGATGTTCCAGAGCACGAACGGCGCGCCGCAGACGTCGATCCCGTTCGTGGTCGTGGTGACCCTGGTCCTCGGCGGGCTGTGGGCGTTCGGCATCTCGAAGGCGATCGCCGTGCGGCGGAGCCCGGTCTCCGTCGGGCCCGAGAAGATCGTCGGCATGGAGGGGATCGTTCGCGAGGGCGGTCTCGTCTACGTGCACGGCGAGCTCTGGCGGGCTCGAGCGAGCGAGCCGCTCCGGACGGGCCAGAAGGTCGCGGTCGACAGCCTCGACGGCCTGACCCTGCAGGTCCACCAGCTTTGATCGCGGCTAGGATCGCTCCGTGACGATTGCAGCCATCATCATCGGCGTCCTCCTGCTGGTGCTGGTGCTCTTCCTGGTCGGTGCCCTGAAGGTGGCGCGCGAGTACGAGCGCGGGATCGTCTTCCGGCTCGGACGCCTGCTCCCCGAGCCCAAGGGCCCGGGCCTCTTCATCCTGATCCCGATCGTCGACCGGATGGTGAAGGTCGACCTGCGGACGATCACCTTGCAGATCCCGCCGCAGGAGGTGATCACCAAGGACAACGTGCCGGTCCGCGTGAACGCCGTCGCGTACTTCCGCATCGTCGCGCCCAAGTCGGCCGTCGTCGAGATCGAGAACTACATGGTCGCAACCTCCCAGATCGCGCAGACGACGCTGCGCTCGGTGCTCGGCCAGCACTCACTCGACGAGCTGCTGTCGGAGCGCGAGAAGATCAACGGCATCCTCCAGGGAATCATCGACGAGCAGACCGCGCCCTGGGGGATCAAGGTCTCGATCGTCGAGGTGAAGGACGTCGAGATCCCGCAGGGGATGCAGCGGGCGATGGCCCGTCAAGCCGAGGCCGAGCGCGAGCGGCGTGCAAAGGTGATCGCCTCTGAGGGCGAGTTCCAGGCCTCCGAGCGCCTGAAGGACGCCGCCATCGTGCTCGAGACGCACCCGATGGCGCTTCAGCTCCGCTACCTCCAGACCCTGATCGAGATCAGCTCGGCGCCCGCGACCACCATCGTGTTCCCGGCGCCGGTGGACGTGCTCGGCCTGTTCCTCCCCAAGGGACAGCGGGAGGGCGAGGTCCAGCGCGCTTCCGGCGCGCCCGACGCGCCCGCCCGCGAGGGCGGCGGCACGCCGACCTAGCCCGGCCGGCCGGCCTGGAAGCGGCGGGCTGCGGCGATCGCGGCACCGAGGTTCAGACCCTTGTCCTTGCCCTGCTTGATCAGCAGCACCGTCTCGATCGCGGCCAGGTCGTAGATCCGCTGCTTCTTGCCCTTGGTCTGGATCTGGGCCTTGTTCGTCCAGTAGTCGAGCTGCATCTTCGAGATGCCGGCGAGCCTGCAGACCTGGCCGAGGTAGAGCTCGAGCAGGTCGAGATGCGCGGCCAGGTCGATCGGCTCGAGCTCGATCTCGCTGTCCGCTCGGTGTGGCATCTCGATCCTCTCGACCTCGACGGCGCGGCCTCGCAGGCCACTTATAACGCCCCGGGCCGAGAATTTGAAGCGCGCTACTCGGCCGACGGGTCGTCGTCGAGCGCCGCGTCTTCGTCGGTCGGCTCATCCTCATCGGACGGCTCATCCTCGAGCGGCTCGAGCAGGTCGCCGGCGTCGCCCTCGATCTCGACCGGCGGCGGGCCCCCGGTCCCGGCCTCCGCGACCTCGGCCTCGACCTCGGGGGTCGACTCGACGACCGGCGCGAGCGAGGAGACCGTCTCGTCGCCTCGCAGGCGCATCACGATCACGCCCTGCGTCGAGCGGCCGAGGCGCTTGACGTCCTCGACGGGCATCTTGATCACGGTGCCGCCATTCGAGATCAGCATCATCTGGTAGCCGTCGCGGACGACGCGCGCGCCCGCGAGATAGCCGCGAGCCTCGGTGAGCTTCACGGTCTGCACGCCCATCCCGCCGCGCCCCTTGCGCGGATACTCGGACACGCGCGTGCGCTTGCCGTAGCCGTTCTCGGTGACGACGAGCAGATCCGAGTCGTCGCGCGCGATCTCGGCCGCGATCACCGCGTCGTCGCCCCGGAGTGCCATACCGCGCACTCCCTCGGTCGCGCGCCCCATCGGCCGAGCGTCGGCCTCGGAGAAGCGGATCGCCTGGCCCTTGCGCGAGACCAGCAGGATGTCGTCGCCCGTCGAGCAGTGCCGGACGGCGACGAGCTCGTCGCCGTCGCGCATCTTGATCGCGATGATCCCGTCGGCCTTGAGCGGCGTGTTGTACTCGGCGAGCCTCGTCTTCTTGACGACGCCGTTGCGCGTCGCGCAGAGGAGGTACTCGGCCTCCTCGAAGTTGCGCGTCTGGATCACGGCGCGCACCTGCTCGTCCTGGCGGAACGGCAGCAGGTTGACGATCGCGCGGCCCTTCGACTGGCGCGACCCGAGCGGAAGCTCGTGCACCTTGAGCCGGTAGACCTTGCCGACGGAGGTGAAGAAGAGGATGTAGTCGTGGGTCGAGGCGACGAACAGGTGCTCGATGTAGTCGTCGTCCTTCATGTCCATGCCCATGACGCCGATGCCGCCGCGGCGCTGCTCCTTGTACGAGGTGACCGGGAGCCGCTTGATGTAGCCCGAGCGGGTGATCGCGATCACCATGTCCTCCTCGGCGATCATGTCCTCGAGCTCGAGCTCCTCCTCGGCGGCGATGATCTCCGTCCGGCGGTCGTCGTTCCTGCCGTAGACCTGCTTGAGCTCGAGGAGCTCGTCCCTGATCAGCGCATCGATCTTCGCCTCGTCGCCGAGCAGGTCGCGCAGCTCGCCGATCCGCTCCTGCAGGTCGGCGAACTCGTCCTCGACCTCCTTGCGGGCGAGCCCGGTGAGGCGGGCGAGGCGCATCTCGAGAATCGCGGAGGCCTGGATCTCGCTGAGCGAGAACTGCTCCATGAGGCCTGTGCGCGCCTCCTCGGTGTCGTTCGCCGCGCGGATCAGCGCGATCACCGCGTCGAGGTTGTCGAGCGCGATCAGGTAGCCGCGGAGGATGTGGGCCCGGCGTTCGGCCTGGCGAAGCTCGTGCTCGGAGCGGCGGGTGACGATCTCCCGCTGGAAGCCGAGGTAGTGCGTGACCAGCTCGAGCAGCGAGAGCGTGCGCGGGACGCCGTCGACGAGCGCGACGGCGTTGTAGCCGAACGTCGACTGCAGCCCCGTGTGCTTGAAGAGCTTGTTCAGCGCGACCTGCGGCACCGCATCGCGCTTGAGCTCGATCTGGATGCGCATGCCGGTGCGGTCGCTGTGATCCGCGACGTCCGAGACCTCCGTGATCACCTTCTCGTGGTAGAGGTCGGCGATCTTCTTGATCACGCCGCTGTCTCCGCCCTTCTTGACGCCATAGGGAAGCTCGGTGATGACGATCGCGCTCTTGCCGCCGCGGAGCTCCTCGATGTGCGCCCGCGCGCGCATGACGACGCGGCCGCGGCCGGTGCGGTAGGCATCGCGGATCCCGGAGCGGCCGACGATGATCGCGCCGGTCGGGAAGTCGGGCCCCTTCACGTGCTTCATCAGGTCCTCGACGTTCGCGGCCGGGTTGTCGATCAGCGCGACCACCGCGTCGATCGTCTCACCCAGGTGGTGCGGCGGCATGTTGGTCGCCATGCCGACGGCGATCCCGGACGACCCGTTGACGAGCAGGTTGGGGAACCGCGCCGGCAGGACGAGCGGCTCCTGCTTCGACTCGTCGTAGTTGGGCCCGAAGTCGACCGTGTTCGAGTCGAGCTCGGAGAGCATCTCCTCGGCGAGCTTCGCGAGGCGTGCCTCCGTGTACCGCATCGCCGCGGCCGGGTCGTCGTCGATCGAGCCGAAGTTGCCCTGGCCGTCGACGAGCGGGTAGCGCAGCGAGAACGGCTGCGCCAGCCGCACAAGCGTGTCGTAGATCGCGGAGTCGCCGTGCGGATGATGGTTGCCCATCACGTAGCCGACGATGTTCGCCGACTTCACGTACGGACGGCCCGGGCGGTTGCCGTTGGCCCACATCGAGTAGAGGACGCGCCGGTGCACCGGCTTCAGGCCGTCGCGGACGTCCGGCAGGGCGCGCGCGACGATGACCGACATCGCGTAGTCGAGGAAGCTCGAGCGCATCTCCTGCTCGAGCTCGCGCGACTCGATACGGCCGCCGCCGAGCGCTCCGGTTTCGGTCTCAGACATCGACTCTCCTAGACGTCGAGGAACTTCACGTTCTTGGCGTTCTGCTCGATGAAGATCCGCCGCGGCTCGACCTGGTCGCCCATCAGCATCGAGAAGACGGAGTCGGCGGTGTGGATGTCCTCGACGTCGACCCGGATCAGCAGCCGCCGGGCCGGGTCCATCGTCGTCTCCCAGAGCTGTTCTGCGTTCATCTCGCCGAGCCCCTTGAAGCGGGAGATCTGGATCCCCTGCTTGGCGGCGTCGAGGACGCGGTCGCGCAGCGCGTCGAAGGTCTCGGCGATCACCGTTTCCTTGCCGACCGTGACCGCGAAGGGCGGGAGCCCGACGAACTCGCCGAGCTTCGCGTAGACCTTCCTCAGGTGCGCATAGATGGGCGAGGCGAGCAGATCGACCGGGACGGTGATCTTTCTCGACGTGCTCGTCTCCGTCTCGACGAGCCGGATCAGGAACCCGGCGTCGTCCTGCTCGAGCAGCGACAGCTCGTAGCCGTTCGGCGCGATCGCGGCGATGGCGCCGGCCACGGCGGCGGCGTTCTCGATCTCGTGCTCGACGAGCCGGTGCTTGACCATCAGCTCGGCCGCCGGGATTCCGAAGTCGCCCCGCAGCCGCGCCGAGTAACCGTCGTACTGGGCGAGCTCCTTGGTGAAACGCTGCCACTTCGCGTCGGTCAGCTTGACCTCACCGCCGGTCCTGTCGGTCACGACGACCTGCGGAATCCGCTCGCGAGCCAGGAGGTCCTCGAGCTGCGCGTCCTTCTCGAAGTAGAACTCCTGGCTGCCGAGCTTGACCTTGTAGAGCGGCGCGGCCGCGATGTAGACGTGCCCGCCCTCGACGAGCTCTGGCATCTGCCGGTACAGGAAGGTCAGGATCAGCGTGCGGATGTGCGAGCCGTCGACGTCGGCGTCGGTCATCACGATCACCTTGTGGTACCGGAGCTTCTCGATGTCGAACTCGTCGCTGATGCCGGTCCCGATCGCGGTGATCATCGCCTGGATCTCGATGTTCGAGAGCACCTTGTTGATGCGGTTCTTCTCGCTGTTGATGATCTTCCCGCGCAGCGGCAGGATCGCCTGGAAGCCACGGTCGCGACCCTGCTTCGCGGAGCCGCCGGCCGAGTCGCCCTCGACGATGAAGAGTTCCGCCGACTCCGGGTCGTTGATCGAGCAGTCGGCGAGCTTGCCCGGCAGCGACATGCCGTCGAGGGCCGACTTGCGGCGCGTCAGCTCGCGGGCCTTGCGCGCGGCGAGGCGCGCCCGTGACGCCGCGATCGCCTTGTTGACGATCTGGCGTGCGTCGGTCGGGTTCTCCTCGAGAAACTCCGAGAGCTTCGCGTTCACGGTCGACTCGACGAGCCCGTTGATCGAAGGGTTGCCGAGCTTCGACTTCGTCTGCCCCTCGAACTGCGGGTTCTGCAGCTTGACGGAGATGACTGCGGCGAGCCCTTCGCGCACGTCCTCGCCCTCGAGGTTGTCCTCCTTCTCCTTCAGGAGGCCCTTGTCGCGCGCGTACTTGTTCAGGGTGCGCGTCAGGGCCGAGCGGAAGCCCTGCATGTGGGTGCCGCCCTCGACGGTGTGGATGTTGTTGGCGAACGAGAAGACCGACTCCTGGTAGGAGGTGTTCCACTGCATCGACACCTCGACCTGGCCCGCCTCGGTCTCGTTCTCGAAGTAGGCGATGTGCCGGTGGACCGGGTCCTTCGAGTCGTTGATGTAGGCGACGAAGTCGCGGATCCCGCCGTCGTAGCGGAACTCGACGCTCTCGCCGCCAACCCGTTCGTCGGCGAGCGCGATCCGGAGCCCCCGCGTCAGGAACGCGGTCTCGCGCAGGCGCTGGACCAGCGTCTGGGCGGTGAACTCGAGCTCGTCGAAGATCTCGGCGTCGGGCAGGAACGAGATCGTCGTCCCGGTCTCCTTGCTGATGCCGATCGGCTTCATGTCGCCCTGCGGGACGCCCCGGGCGAACTCCTGCTGGTACACCTTCCCGTCGCGCTCGACGGTGGCGATGAGCCACTCCGAGAGCGCGTTGACCACCGAGACGCCCACTCCGTGGAGGCCGCCGGAGACCTTGTAGCCCTCGCCCCCGAACTTGCCGCCGGCGTGGAGCTTCGTCAGGACGACCGTGAGGCCCGGCAGGCCGGTTCCCTCGACGTCGTCGACCGGGATCCCGCGGCCGTGGTCGACCACCGTGACCGAGTTGTCGGGATGGATGGTGACCTCGATCGAGTCGTTGTATCCCGCCATCGCCTCGTCGACTGCGTTGTCGACGACCTCGTAGACCAGGTGGTGCAAGCCCCGGAGACCCGTCGATCCGATGTACATCCCCGGGCGCAGCCGGACCGGCTCGAGGCCCTCGAGGACGGTGATGTCCTTTGCGGAGTAGGACGGTTCCGGGGCGACCTGTGACATCGTCTTCACCATGTTTCGCTAGAGGTACGAGAGGTACGGCGTAGGAATATAAAATGCCTGCAAAACACCCATTTTGCGGGCCACGTTAAGTGTATCAAACCGGGCGGCCCGACCCGGCCGCCGCCAGGCCCAGACTCACCACTCTTTCAACACTTTTACGTAGGTTTTCGTCCTCGATCGCAGCGGCGATCCCGGCCGCGGCCAGGCGTTGCTCCTGCGAAGGCTCGGGGCCTTTCCGCACCGTCTCCTCCGGCTCGGATGCGGCAAGTGGTCCCGGTGTGAATCGTACCGCCTCCACCCCGAGCCGGGCCGCGATCTCCGGCGCCTGCTGCGCGAGCTCGAAGGCCCAGATCGAGTCGGCGGTGTTGACGTGCACGGTGCCGTCGCGGCCGACGCGGGACGGCCAGGCGTTCCGGGCGATCGACTCCCCGACCGCGGCGGGCCAGCGGGCGACGATCTCGGCCAGGTCGGCCTGGCCGCCGAACCGCGAGAGCTCGCGGCGGACGAGCTCAGACAGCGATTCCAGGGGTCACCTCGACGACCTGGCTCGGCTCACCCGGCAGCGCGGAGCGGTGGGTGGCGGTGATCACGGTCTGGCCCAGGTCGGCCACGGAGGCCGCCAGCACCCCGCGGCGCCGGGCATCGAGCTCGGAGAGGACGTCGTCGAGCAGGAGCAGCGGCGGGGACGGCAGCAGGCGCGCCTCGGCCAGGAGCAGCGCAAGGAGCGCGAGACGCTGCTCGCCCTGCGAGCCGAAGCTACGGAGCTCGCGCCCGCCGGCCGTGATCTCGAGGTCGTCGAGGTGGGGCCCGAGCCCCGTCGCGCCGCGGGCGAGGTCGGCTTCGAACCGCGAGTCGAGCGCGGCGACAGTGGGCTGATCGCCCTGGTAGCTGAGCCTCCCGCCGGCGAGGCCGAGCTCGGCCAGGCGCTCGCGGAATCCGGGCGAGAGCTGGGCGGTGGTCTCCCGCCTTGCCTCGACCAGGCTCGCTCCCAGGTCGGCGACCCGCTCGGTCCACGGCATCACGGTCTCGCGCGGCGTCAGCGCCAGCTGAACACGCCGCAGCGCGGCGTTGCGCTGCGCGACCGCCGCGGCGTACTCCTGCGGCAGGCCGGAGCGCGGCGGGAGCAGCCGCGCGAGGACCCGATCGAGGTAGGCGCGGCGTGCGGCGGGCCCGCCCTTGACGACCGCGAGGCGGTCCGGCGTGAACACCAGCGTGGGAAACTCGCGCCGCAGCGACTCCGCCGATGCCAGCCGCGAGCCGTCGAGCTCGGCGGTCTTCCCTGCCGGCGGCACGAGCTTGACCCGGACGTCGTGCGCGACGCCGTCCCGGTCGACCCGAAGCGAGACCGCCGCCGACGTCTCGGTGAAGCGAATCAGGCGTGTGTCACTCCGCGTGCGCGGCGAGAAGCCCTGCGTGCCCAGATGCACCGCCTCGAGGAGGTTCGTCTTGCCCGCCCCGTTCTCGCCCGTCACGAGCACCACTCCGGGTGAGAGGCCCAGGTCGAGAGCCGGGTACGAGCGGAAGTTCCGAAGCGTGACGTGGCGAACGATCAGGAGGTGCCGTCGATCAGCCAGCGAGCCGGATCGGCATGATCAGGTATGTGTAGTCCGCGGTCTCACCCTGCAGCACGGCCGGCCGCAGTGGGCTGATCAGCTTGAAGCGCACGGTCGGCGACTCGATCGAGTCGAGGCCGTCGCGCAGGAACTCGGCGTTGAAGCCGATCTCGAGCGGGTCGGCCGCATATGGCGCCGGCAATGACTCCTTCGCCTCGCCGACGTCCTGCGTTCGCGCGGACACCGTCAGCTCGCCCTCGGCGAAGCGGAGGCGAAGCGGCGAGTTTCGCTGTGCGAGCAGGCCGACCCGGCGGACGACGTCGAGCAGCTCCTCGCGCGGCAGCTCGAGCTCGTGCTCGAACTGCTCCGGCAGGAGCTGCCGGTAGTTCGGGAACTGACCGTCGATCCGGCGCGTCGTCAGCCAGACCCCGTCGGCTCCGAAGATCACGTGGTTCTCCTGCACCGCGAGCTCGACATTCTCGGCCGAGCCGGCGATGCGCAAGACCTCCTGGAGCGCCCGGGCCGGGATGATCGCCTCGAGCTCGGGCAGCGGCCCCGTCGCCGCCGTCTCCTTGACCGCGAGCCGGTAGGAGTCGGTCGCAGCCATGATCAGCTTCCCGGCCTCGAAGCTTGCGAACACCCCCGTCAGGACGGGCCGGCTCTCGTCGCGCGAGGCCGAGCGGCTCACGCGGGCGATGGTGCCGAGCAGCAGCTCGCGGTCGACCTCCTGCAGCGAGACGCCCTCGAGATCGGGCAGGTGCGGGAAGTCCTCTGCCGAGTAGGTGTGGATGCGGTAGCTCGCGGAGCCGGACGTGATCTCGAGCACGGACTCCTCGCCCAGATGCGTCAGCGAGACCTCCGACTCGGGCAGGGCGCGAGCGATGTCGAGCAGCAGGCGTCCGGGGACGACGACCGTTCCCTCGCTCGACACGTCCGCCTCGATCGAGGCGCGAAGGGAGAGCTCCATGTCGGTCGCGGCCAGGCCGAGGCCTTCGGCGGTGGCGGTGAGCTGGATGCCGCCGAGCACGAGAACCGACGCCCGGGTCGAGACTGCGCGCGCGACGACCGCGACGCTCTCGGCGAACTGATCGCGCGAGACAGAGGCTTTCAACACATCGAGGGTCACGGTCTCTGAGTCAATCATGATTTGAAGAATTCAAAGTCAGTAGTAGGTCTAGGTGTGTGGATAGCTGGGAAAAGCCCGGCTTGACGTGAGGCCGTCGGCATTCTGGCTGTGGGACCGGACGGGGGACAGATCGGGGGTATCACCAGGGGTCATGTCCTAGCGGGCCTGTCTTACCCGAGCTGTGAGTTCCTGGACGAGGTTGTAAACAGACCTGTCCTCACGGATCAGGCGGGCGATCTTCGACGTTGCGTGGATGACGGTCGTGTGGTCGCGGCCGCCGAAGTGCTTGCCGATCTTCGGCAGCGAGGAGTCGGTGAGCTCGCGTGACAGGTACATCGCGACCTGCCGCGGGTAGACGATGCTCTGGTTGCGGCGCTCGCTCGTGAGCTCGACGAGGGTGACGTTGAAGCGGTCGCAGACGAGCTCCTGGATCCGCTCGATCGAGACGACGGCCGGCTCGCCCTGCGGGAACACGTCGCGCAGCACGTCCTGGGCGAGGCCGACGTTCATCTCCCGGCCCGTGAGCGACGCGAACGCGACGACGCGGGTGAGCGCACCCTCGAGCTCGCGGATGTTCGTCGTGACCCGCGTTGCGATGAGTGTCAGCACCTCCGGGTCGCCGGCGTCGATCCCGTCGTACTTCACCTTGCGGCGGAGAATCGCGATCCGCGTCTCGAGATCGGGCGGCTGGATGTCTGTGATCAGCCCCCACTCGAACCGTGAGCGCAGGCGATCCTCGAGTGTCTGGATGTCGCGCGGCGGCCGGTCGGAGCTCATCACGATCTGCCGGCCGGCCTCGTGCAGCGAGTTGAAGGTATGGAAGAACTCCTCCTGAATCCGCTCCTTGTGCTCGAAGAACTGCACGTCGTCGATCAGGAGCACGTCATAGGCTCGGTAGCGCTGCTTGAAGCCCTCGATGCGCTTGTCGCGGAGCGAGTTGATGAAGTCGTTCATGAACGTCTCCGACGTCACGTAGCGGACGGTGAGCGACGAGGAGTGGCGGCCGATGTAGTTCGCCACGGCGTGCAGGAGGTGCGTCTTCCCGAGGCCGGTGTGGCCGTAGATGAAGAGCGGGTTGTACGCCTGTGCCGGCGCCTCGGCGATCGCGAGGGCGGCGGCATGCGCAAAGCGGTTGGACGAGCCGATCACGAACGAGTCGAACGTGTACTTCGGGTTGATCGACGCGGCGTCCGGGCGCGGCATGACCGGCGGGGGGACGGCAGCGACCGCGGGGGCCGCGGGTTGCACGACGAACTGCAGCCGCCGGTCGCTGCCGGTCGTGTCCTTCACGCCGGCGCGGATCAGGTCGCCGAAGCGGCTCTCGATCCATTCGCGGGTGAAGTCGTTCGGCACGGCGAGCACGAACGTCTCGCCGTCGAGGTCGACGGCGGCGATCTCGCCGAACCAGTTCCGGTAGGTCTTCTCGTTGAGTGATCCCCGCAGGCGCGCTGCAACGTCGCCCCAGAGGCTTTCCGCTGTCAACTCGTTCTCGTACTCCACGCCGTCAGCGCGCTCCTTCGGTTGGTCGGGGCGGCGGCGAGGATAGCAGGGCGCCGGAGCGGGATTCAATGAGGATTTCGTGACCAGTCCGCCCGGAAAAGTCCCAGATTTGCAGGGCTTCTCTTCTCTCCACATCGCTCTCCACAGGTGTGGAAAGATGAGATTGCGCCCAGGGTTCAGCCGCACTTTCCACGGCTTTCCGCCCTCGGGGCGCTGTGGAGAACCGTGGGCGGGGCCGATCCGACTATACTGGCCTTTCGGCCTGGCCCCCACGCGGGCGCCGGCGGCCGGACCATCACGAGATGAAGCGGACCTACCAGCCAAACGTACGTCGGCGGAAGCGCAAGCACGGCTTCCGTGCCCGGATGTCGACCCGCGCCGGGCGCGCGATCCTGAAGCGCCGTCGCGCGAAGGGGCGCAAGCGCCTTTCGGCGTAGATGGCGTCGACCAGCTAGCGCGCGTGCAGCGCAAGCACCGCCTCTCGCGATCGCGCGACTTCGATACCGTCTACCGGCACGGCCGGTCGGTGTCGACGCGCTTCCTGACGCTGTACTGGTTCACCCGCGGCGACGAGCCCGGTGAGCCGAGGCTCGGTCTCGCCGTCCCGAAGGCGACCGGGTCGAGCGTCGTCCGCAACCGGATCAAGCGCCAGCTGCGCGAGATCTGGCGCGCACGGCTCGAGGTCGCCGCGGTCGCCCCGACCAACGACTACGTGCTCGTGGTGCGCCCCGGGCTCCCGGAGGCGGCAGAGACGCGCGGCCACGACTGGCTCGCCGAGCGGGTCGACGAGGTGCTCGAGAAGGTCGCCGCGTGAGCATGCAGCACCGCGTCGGTCCGATCGGCCGCGTGCAGCTTCGCGCCGTGCCCTCGCGGCTCGGCATCGGCCTCGTCTACGCCTACCGCTGGACGCTCGGCCAGCTCGTCCCGGCGGGCACGTGCAAGTACCACCCGAGCTGCTCGGAGTACGCGATCCTCGCTCTGCGCAAGCACGGCCTCCTCAAGGGATCGGCGCTCGCCTGCTGGCGCGTTCTCCGCTGCAACCCGTGGTCGCACGGCGGGGTCGACCGCCCGTGACCGCGATCATCGTCATCTCGTCGCTCGAGAACCTGCTGCGGTGGCTGCTTGCCCGCTTCCACTACAACCTCGGGCTCACCTGGGCCTGGGCGATCGTCGCGACCACGATCGTCGTCCGGATCTGCCTCGTGCCGCTCACGGTGCGCCAGATCCACTCGATGCAGTCGCTCCAGCGCCACGCGCCGGAGATGAAGGAGATCCAGCGGAAGTACAAGGGCGACAAGCAGAAGCAGAACGAAGAGCTGATGAAGTTCTACCGGGAGAACAAGATCAACCCGGCGGCGTCATGCCTGCCGATGGTCGCGCAGTTCCCGGTCTTCATCTCGCTCTACCTCGTCCTGAAGCACTTCTCGAAGCACATCCCGCCGGGCTCGGACCTCTCGTGGCTGCACTTCGTCCCGAACATCACGGCGCCCGCGAGCTCGAGCTGGTCGGGCTACGTCCTGCTCGCGGTTTACGCGGGCAGCCAGATCTGCTCGACGTACTTCATGTCGGCGTCGATGGACAAGATGCAGCGGCGGATCATGATGTTCATCCCGCTGATCTTCATCACCGTCATCGCCCACTTCCCGACAGGCCTCGTGATCTACTGGGTGACGACGAACCTGTGGACGGTCGGGCAGGGCCTCGTCACCCGCCGGCTCGTGCCGAAGACGGCGGTCGCGACCGCCGCGACCCGCCGCTCGTCGAGGACGCCGGCAACCGCGGTCGAGGTGACGAACGGAGCCCAGACGCCGCCCCCGGCCCCGGCGAAGCCCAAGCCCCAGGTGCCGTCGCAGCCCCGCCGAGTCAAGCGGAACAAGGGCCAAGGGCGACGGTGAGCGACGAGAAGACCGTCGAGGCCACGGGTGAGACGGTCGGCGAGGCGAAGTGGCGCGCGCTCCGCGAGCTCGAGCTTCTCGTTCCCTCGCTCGACAAGGCCGCGGTGCGGTTCCAGGTGCTGTCGGAGGGCGAGCGCGGGCTGCTCGGCGTCGGGTACACGCCGGCCCGGGTGATGGCGAGCGCGGCGCAAGGCGCGGCGACCCTCGTTGCGGCCCCTCCGGACGAGAGCCCCGAGGCCCGGCGGCTCCGCGAGCTCCTGACGCAGATCACGGCCGCGATCGGCGTCCGCTGCCGGATCGACGTCGAGGAGTCGGACTCCGCGATCGAGGTGATGTGCAGCGGCGACGACCTCGGCCTGCTGATCGGCCGGCACGGCCAGACGATCGATGCGGTGCAGGTCCTCGCGACCGCGATCGCCGGTCGGGGCGAGGCCGAGCGGAAGGACGTCGTGGTCGACGCCGCCGGCTATCGCGACCGCCGCCGCCGCACGCTCGAGTCGCTCGCCGCGCGAAGCGCCGAGGAGGTGCTGCGCACGGGCTCGCGGGTCGAGCTCGAGCCGATGAGCGCGGCGGAGCGGAAGATCGTTCACACCTCGCTCGAGCACCACCAGGGCGTGACGACGTCGAGCGAGGGCGACGAGCCGAGCCGGTTCGTGGTCGTCGAGCCCGCCCCGTAGCGCGGCGGGTGGCAGACCTCGGCCCTGGCTCCGCGCTGTCGTCGAGACACCCGGGCTGACGTCGCTCGACCTCGCGTCCGCCCGGCAGATGCTGCTCGACGACGCCCTCCGCGTGCTGCCGCTCCTCGCGGGCACCGGCGATCCGATCGTCGATGTCGGCTCCGGGAACGGCTCGCCGGGGATCCCGGTCGCCCGCTCCCTGCCGGCTCGCGAGGTCGTGCTGCTCGAGGCAGAGCGGAGGCGGTGCACGTTTCTCGAGCTGTGGGCGCCGCCGAACGCACGTGTCCTCTGCGGACGCGCCGAGGAGCAGCCGACCGACTGGGCCGGCGTAGCGCTCGCGAAGGCGCTTGCTCCGCCGCCGGTGGCGGCCGAATGGTGCCTGCCGCTCCTCCGCCCCGGCGGGCTCGCCGTGCTCTGGGTCGGGAAGACCGCCGATCTCGCCGGGTTGGCGAGGGTGGCCGGGCTGCTCGCCGCCGATCCGGCCGATTCGCCGCCGGGTCTTGCCGTGTTCCGCAAGACGGGGCCGACACCGGCCGGCTTCCCGAGGCGGACCGGCGTTGCGCGCAAGCGGCCGCTCGGCTGACCGCGGAGCCGTCCGTGACCGCGACTACCCTCACCGGTAGTGGCCGGCCGTATCTACGCGTTTGCGAACCAGAAGGGCGGCGTCGGCAAGACCACGTCCGCCGTGAATCTCGCGGCGTGCCTCGCCGAGGCCGGCGAGCGGGCGCTCGTCGTCGATCTCGACCCGCAGGCGAACGCGACCTCGGGCCTCGGCATGAGGGCGAACGGCACCTCGAGCTACGACCTGCTGGACGGAGCATCCGTCGCGGAGCTCGCCAGGCAGACGCGCGTTCCCCAACCTGTTCCTGATCCCGGCCAGGCCCGAGCTCGCGGGGGCTGCGGTCGAGCTCGCGCGCCGTTCCGACGGCGAGCGGTTCCTCGCCTCCTCGCTCGCCGGAGCCGAGGGCTTCAGCTTCGTCCTCCTCGACTGCCCGCCATCGCTCGGCCCGCTCACCGTGAACGCCCTCGCAGCGGCCGACCGCGTGATCGTCCCGGTGCAGGCCGAGTACTACGCGCTCGAGGGCCTCGCGCAGCTCGTCCAGTCGATCAACCTGATCAAGGCGCGGCTGAACGCCCGCCTCGCGATCGGCGGGGTGCTGATCACGATGAGCGACGGGCGCACGAACCTCGCCGCAGAGGTCGAGCAGGAGGTGCGCCGGCACTTCGGGAACCTCGTCTTCGAGACGGTCGTGCCTCGCTCGGTGCGCGTTGCCGAGGCGCCGAGCCACGGCCTCCCGATCACCCACTACGACCGCCGCTCGCCCGGCGCCGAGGCCTACTGGAAGGTGGCGATGGAGCTTGTCGAACGCAGCTGAGGGCAGTCCCCGCCGCGGCCTCGGCCGCGGCTTCGAGGTCCTGATCGGAGGCGCGTCGCTCGAGCTCGCGCACGTCGCCGTCGAGCAGATCCACGCCAACCCGCGCCAGCCCCGGCGCCGCTTCGACCACGAGGCGACGGCCGGCCTCGCCGACTCGATTCGCCATCAGGGCGTGATCCAGCCGGTCGTGCTGAGGCCCCGACTCGAGGGCGGGTACGAGCTGATCGCCGGCGAGCGCCGCTGGCGCGCGGCGCGCGAGGCCGGCATCGAGACCGTCCCGGCGGTGATCCGCGAGGCGGACGACCGCGACACGCTGCTGATCGGGCTCGTCGAGAACGTCGCCCGCGAGAACCTCTCGCCGATCGAGGAGGCGCGCGGCTATGCGCTCCTGATCGACGAGTTCGAGCTGTCGCTCGGCGAGGTCTCGGAGCGCGTCGGCCGGTCGAAGCCGGCCATCTCGAACAAGCTGCGGCTGCTCGATCTGTCCGACGACGTCCTCGCGATGGTCGAGCGCGGCGAGCTCTCGGAAGGGCACGCCCGGGCGGTGCTCGCGGTCCCGGATCACGGCGAGCGGCGCCGGCTCGCGAGGAAGATCGTCGCCCAGGGGATGTCGGTGCGCGCGGCCGAACGCGCTGCGCGCTGGTCGGGAGCCCGGACGAAGCCGCGGACGAAGACGCCCGTCGATCCGGCGCTCGCCGCCCGCGTCAAGCAGGGGCTCGAACGCCTCACCGGCCTCGAGGTGCGCGTGGGCGTCGGCAAGGTCGAGCTCGGCTATGACGACGAGCACGACCTCGAGACGCTCGCAGAGGCGCTCGAGCGGCTCTAGGCTTGACCCGGCTTGACCCGGCTCGACCCGGCTCGGTCTCGGGCGTGCGGCCCGGCACCGGGTTCGCGGCGCGCTCGGTATAAAGGACCGCGTGACCGGAAGCCGGCAGAGGGCATACCGCCTGCCCCGCCCGGCCCCGGCAGCTCTCCTGGCGCTCGTCTGGCTGGCGCTCGTCCTCGGTGGCGCCGCGCACGGCGCCTCGGGCCGCGCGGTCGATTACCCGTCGCTCTTCGTCGCATTCCACACGAACGACACCGTCACCGTGACGCTCGCCGACGGGACGCCTGTCGGGACGCCGAGCGGCGCGCCGACGACGATCTCGCCGGGCACCTACAACGTGCTGATCGACGACGCCGCGTTCGTGTCGGACGTCCAGTGGGACCTCGCGGGCCCGGGGGTGAAGCTCGTGACGAACATGTCCTACGGCGAGGAGCCCTCCGAGTCATGGGTCGAGACGTTCCTGCCGAGCTCGACCTACACCTACCGGGACGACAACCGCGCCTCGACCGTGTTCACGTTCATCACCTCCTCGAGCGCCGCCGTCGGCTCCACGCCGACCGGCGACGCGCCGCTGACCTCGACGACGCCGATCGTGAGCGGCACGAACGGAAAGGCCGCCTCGACGGACGTCGTCGGCTCGGGCCGGGCCGGTCTCCGCGGCGCGCTCACGGGGAAGGTCGACGCGGCCGGGAGGCTGACGCTCACGAGCGGCGGCAAGGCGGTCGGGACGCTCAGGGCGGGGCTCTACAGGCTCACGGTGACCGATCGGTCGAAGAAGGCGGGGTTCACGGTCCAGGAGCTGAAGAAGGTCGCGACGACCGTGACCGGCGCGGCGTTCACCGGCACGAGATCGGCGACGATCACGCTGAAGGCCGGGCAGTGGTTCGCCTACCCCACGTTCGTCGGCAAGAAGCTGTACTTCGTCGTGACCTCCTGATGCCCGGACCGTCGGCCATCGAGCCGGGCCTCTCCCGGCGGGCGTTCCTCCGAGGCGGCGGGGCGCTCGTCGTCGGGCTGGCCGCAGCCGGCTCCGCCGGGGCGGGACGGGCGCACGCGGCAACGAGCCCCTTCTCCTCGGCGGGCCCCGCCGACCCGATGCAGTCGGACTCGTACCTCGCAGTTCTCGCGAACAACACCGTGCTCGTGAAGACGGGCCGCGTCGAGGTCGGTCAGGGGTCGACCACGGGCCTGCTCCTGCTCGCCGCCGAGGAGCTCGACATGGGCGTCGAGCAGCTCGTCTTCGTCCGCCAGGACACGAACGTCACCCCCGACACCGGCGGCACGTACGGCTCGAGCTCCATCGCCGAGGCGGGCCAGCGGGTTCGCGCGGCCTGCGCGGCGGCCAGGCAGGCGCTGCTCGCCCTCGCCTCGCAGCGGCTCGGCGTTCCGGCGGTGACCCTGACGGTGTCGGCCGGGGTCGTCTCGGGCGCCGGCAGCTCGGTCACCTACGGCGAGCTCGTCGGCGGCCGCCTGATCGCGGCGCCGCTGCCCGCGCAGATCCTCGATCCGGGCCAGGCTCCCGCGAAGCCGATCTCGGCCTATCGCCTCGCCGGGATCTCGGAGCTGCCGCGGCTCGACATCCCGGCCAAGGTCACCGGCTCGTATGTCTACATCCACAACGTCCGGGTGCCCGGGATGCTCCACGGCCGTATCGTCCGCCCGCTCGGCCAGGGTGCCTACGGCGACGGGACGCTCGCCGGGATCCTGTCCGTCGACGAGCGCTCGATCGCGGGGATCGGCGATGCGCGGGTCGTCCGGCGCGGGAACTTCCTCGGCGTCGTCGCCTCGAGGGAGTACGACGCCATCCAGGCGGTTGCCCGGCTGAAGGTGGTGTACGCGAGCCCGCCGCAGATCTCGGGGAGCGGGAACCTGTTTGCGACCATGCGTGCGCTCGACGACGCCGGCCAGGCGCCGGCCCGCACGCAGGTTCTCTTCGGCGACGTCGATGCGGCGCTCGCGGCCGCCGCGCACAGCGTCAGCCGCAGCTACGGCTTCCACTACCAGGGACACATGCCGATCGGCCCGAGCTGCGCGGTCGCAGACGTCACGGCTGATGGAGCGCTCGTGCTCGGGAACATGCAGGACGCCTACGCGATGCGCACCAACCTGGCGCTGCTTCTCGGCCTGCCCGAGGACCGGATCCGGGTGCAGTACTGGGAGGGAGCAAGCACGTTCGGCAACAGCCCGGCCCGCTTCGACACCGGCGAGGCCGCCGCGGTGATGTCACAGCTCGCGGGCGCCCCTGTACGACTTCAGTTCATGCGCTGGGACGAGCACGGCTGGGACAACTACGGGCCGGCGATCCTCTCCGACATGCGCGGCGGCGTTGACGCACAAGGCAACATCGTCGCGCTCGACTACACGGCCTTCGGGATCCCGGCCCTGTCCATGAGGTCGGACGCGACCACGCAGAATGTCGGCTTCCCGCTTGCCCCGCCGGGCCTCGGCGCCGCCGACACGATCAACTCCGGCACTCAGTACGCCGTCCCGAACCGGCGCATCACCGGCAAGTCGCTGACGCTCTGGAACACCTTCTTCAAGACCTCGGCGCTTCGCGCGCCGCACTGCCCGCAGACGTGCTTTGCCTCCGAGCAGCTCGTCGACGAGCTGGCGCATGCCGCCGGGATGGATCCGTACGAGTTCCGGCTGCAGAACATCGCCGTCGCGCAGGTGAACGACGGCTTCGGCCAGTGGCGGGACGCGCTCACGGCGGTCGCGCGCCTTGCGGGCTGGCGGCCGCGCGTCGCCGGCTCCGGCGGCTCGAAGACGGCCGTCGTCTCGGGCAGGGGAATCGCGATCGGCGGCTTCGCGAGCTCCCAGGCCGGTGTGGTGGCCGATATCGAGGTCAACCGGCAGACGGGCCGGATCTCCCTCCGCCACCTCTACGGCTCGCTCGTCGCCGGCTTCGCGCTCTACCTGCCAGGAATCGAGAACCAGATCGAGGGCAACCTGATCATGGGGGCGAGCCGCGCGCTTCGCGAGGAGGTGGCGTTCGACCGCTCGCGGGTCACGAGCCTCGACTGGGTCACCTACCCGATCCTGCGCTTCGTCGAGGCGCCGAAGGTGAGCACGGTCGTCGTCCAGCGCAAGGACCTCGCCTCGACGGGCGCCGGTGAGCCGCCCTCGGTCCCCGTCGCCGCCGCGATCGCGAACGCGTTCTTCGACGCCACCGGCGTGCGCATCACGACGGCCCCGATGACCCCGGGTCGAGTGCGCGCGACGCTCGCCGCGGCCTGAGCCTGCTCCTGGTGGGGCCCCAGCCACCCCTTCCGGGCCCGGGCGGGCTCCTCGATGGGCGATCCTGGATTCGAACCAGGGACCTCCGCCTTATCAGAGCGGCGCTCTAACCAACTGAGCTAATCGCCCGCGCGGGCCAGTGTAGCGACGGTGTGAGCCCGCGAACGCGGGGTAAGCTGAGTCGATGGTCGAAATGACGATCTACGGGGTCTCCTTCGACCTCGTCGGCAAGCAGCCGATCGTCCTGCTCAAGACCGCCGACGGGAACCGCTACCTCCCGATCTGGATCGGGCACCCGGAGGCGGCGGCGATCCTGATGAAGCTGCAGGGGGCGACTGCGCCGCGGCCGCTCACCCACGACCTTCTCGTCAACATCCTGAACGAGCTCGAGATCGAGGTCGTGCGCGTCACCGTCACCGAGCTCCGGGACAACACGTTTCACGCGTCGATCACGGTCGTCCAGAACGGCGCCGAGGTCGAGATCGACTCGCGCTCGTCCGACGCGATCGCGGTCGCTGTCCGCGCGCAGGCGCCGATCTACGCCGCCGACGAGGTGATCGAGGAGTCGGCGATCGAGTTCGAGGGCGAGGACGTCAACGAGGAGGACATCGTCGACGAGTTCAAGAAGTTCCTCGACCGCGTGTCGGCGGAGGACTTCGCCGAGGCAGAGGCCGAGGCAGAGGCCGAGGTAGACGAAGACGAGGACTGACCGGCCTCGATCCGGTCAGTGGAAGAAGACGCTCGCGAGCGCGAGGCTGTTGAAGGCCGAGTGCACGAGCATCCCGGGGTAGACGCTGTCGACGCGCGAGCGGAGCCAGGCGAGTGCACCTCCGAAGATGGCGAGCTCGGGCAATGCCTGCAGCAGCCCATGGCTGACCGCGAACAGCACGCCCACGCCGACGATCGAGAACCAGGTCGAGAAGCGCGCCGCGAGCAGCGTGAAGCCGAGGCCGCGGTAGGTCACCTCCTCGACGAACGGCGCCACCCCGGCGACAACGATCCAGTTCGCCGCATAGGCGCCCGCGTGGGCTGGCAGCCAGTGCTTCGGAACGGCGCCCTGCTCGCGGGCGCCGTGCAGCAGCGGCTCGAGGGCAAGCGAGGCTGCGAAGGTGACGACAAGGACGATCACCGCCAGACCGAGCGCGACGGGCCAGTTGCGCGGCTGCCGGAGCGCCAGGAGCTGCCGGCGCCAACCGGCGATCCAGAACACGAACAGCAGCATGAGCGCGTAGACGACGACGGCGAACGCCGCGGTCGAGTAGTGATAGAGCGCGTTCTCGGTCTGCGCCTTGCTCGGATGCGCCGCGTAGGTGCCCGCGTAGTTCAGGAGCGAGACCGTGCCGACGAGCGCCAGAAACGCCACCAGCTTCTCGGTCGAGCGGGCCGAGGGCTCCCTAAGATGCGCGGGGCGCGCCGTGGTCGACTGCATGTTCACTTCCTCCGAGGCTAACAGCGCCCCCGCCGCGAGGCCGGTGTGACGCACGAGCTGGCGGTCAGGATCGGGGTGGCCGTGATCGCGGTCGTCGCCTCGGTCGTGGTCGCGAAGATCATCGACCGCCGGCTCGCGAAGAGGAAGCTCGCCGCCGGAACGGTCACCCGGTATCGCATCCTGCGCCAGTCGATTCTGTGGTCGATCGTCTTCATCGGCGTGCTCTCGGCGCTGCTCGTGATCCCTGCCGTGCGAGGTGTGGCAGCCGGCGTGCTCGCGTCGTCGGCGGTGATCGGGCTCGTCCTCGGGTTCGCGGCCCAGCGCACGATCGGCAACTTCATCGCAGGGCTGCTGATCGCGTTCACCCAGCCGGTGCGGCTCGGCGACGAGATCGAGTTCCAGGGCGCCCGCGGCGTGGTCGAGGAGGTCGGCCTGATCTACACCTGGGTACGCACCCCTGACGCCGACCGGCTCGTGATCCCGAACGAGATGCTCGTCTCCGAGACGCTGAAGAACTCGACCATCCGCAACGAGCGGCCGCTGGCGCAGGTGACCGTGCGGGTCCCGCTCGCCGCCGATCTGCGGGCCGCTGTCGCCGCGCTCGAGCCGCACGTCGACGGGGTCGTCGTCACCCAGCTCGGCGAGGCGGTCGCGGTGGTGGCCGTTCGGCGCGTGGTGCACGAGGGCGAGCAGCTCGAGCAGGTGCAGAGCGACCTGCGCCTGGAGGTCGCCGCCCGGCTCCGCGAGGCAGGTATTACCGGCGTTGCGGAGTAAGATCCGGCATGGCTCGCAGGGGGGCGAAGGGCCCGCAGTCGTGGTTCCACTCCGCCCGGAGACGCAAGCGGCTCGCGCGCCAGCGCCGCCGCCGCCGGACCGGCGCGATCGTCGTTAGCGCGCTCGCCCTGGTTGCGGTCGCGGTCGGAGCCGTCGGCGTCGGGGCCGGGGTCGTGCTCACGACCTCGTGCAGCCTCTCGAGCCTCCGGCCGGTCAACATCGGCGCGAACACGTTCGTCTACGCGGCCGACGGCTCTCTGCTCGGCTCGATTCCGGCCGATCACAACCGCGAGCCGATCAGCATGTCAAGGATGAGCCCGTGGCTTCCCAGGGCGACCGTGGCGGTCGAGGACCGCCGCTTCTACGAGCACGGGGGCGTCGACTACGTGGGCATCCTGCGCGCGCTCTGGGCGGATATCAGCGCAGGCAAGGTGGTCGAGGGCGGCTCGACGATCAGCCAGCAGCTCGTGCGCAACATGTACACGGGTCGCGAGCAGACGCTCGACCGCAAGGTGAAGGAGGCCTGCCTCGCGATCAAGCTCAGCGACAAGTGGTCGAAGAAGAAGATCCTCCAGAGCTACCTCAACACCGTTTACTACGGCAACCACGCCTACGGCGTCGAGGCGGCGGCCGAGACGTACTTCTCCAAGCGCGCGAGCAACCTGACTCTCCCCCAGGCGGCGCTGCTCGCGGGACTGCCTCAGGCACCTTCGGTCTACGACCCGCTGCACAACCCGCGGGCGGCGCTCGTGCGGCGCAAGGAGGTGCTGCAGGCGCTCCTGGTCGCAAACGCGATCACGGCGCAGCAGTACGCCTGGGCGGTGAAGCAGCGCTTGCGCCTGAAGCCGGGGAGGATCTACGAGAACATCAAGCAGCCGTACTTCTTCTCGTACGTGATCGACGAGCTCGAGAGCGTCTACGGCGCGAACGCGGTGCGCGAGGGCGGTCTGCGTGTGTACACGACGATCGAGCCGAAGCTGCAGCGCGATGCCAACATCGCGATCCGCGAGACGCTCAACGAGCCGAACGACCCGGCTGCGGCGATCGTCTCGGTCGTCCCCGGCACCGGCGCGATCACTGCGATGACCGCGGTCATCCCCGGGAACAAGCACAACCAGTTCAACCTCGCGGCCCAGTCGGCGCGGCAGGCCGGCTCGACCTTCAAGACCTTCGTGCTCGCCTCGGCGATCGAGAAGGGGATCGATCCCGACTCCACCTACTACACCTCGGCGCCCTTCACATGCACGACGGGGCCCTGGTGCGCCGGCGATTACGAGGCCGGGAAGCCGTGGACGGTGCACACCTACAGCGACACCTACGCGGGCACGATCTCGGTGACGAGCGCGACGCTGCAGTCGGACAACACCGTGTACGCGCAGCTGACCCTTGACGTCGGTCCCGCCTACGTCTGGAGGATGGCCAAGCGGCTCGGCGTCCACCTGACGCAGAAGCCCGTCGCCTCGATCGGCCTCGGGTCGCTGTCGGTCTCGCCGCTCGACATGGCCGCCGCCTACGCGACCTTTGCCGACGGCGGGATCTACGCCAAGCCCACCGCGATCCGGAAGGTGATCCTCCCCAACGGCAACGTCGACAAGACCGCGGGCTGGGGCACGCCGCAGACCAAGCGCGCGGTCTCGGCCGGCGTCGCCTGGAAGGTCACCCAGATCCTCGGCGAGAACGCCCTGTACGGGACGGGATCCGGTTCGGGTGACGGCATCCACCCGAACGCCGGGAAGACCGGAACCACCTCCGACCACGCCGACGCCTGGTTCGACGGGTACACCCGGGATCTCTCCACAGTGGTCTGGATGGGCTATCCGAACGGCGAGATCCCGATGACCGACGTGCACGGCGAGGCGGTCGCGGGCGCGACGTTCCCGGTGCCGATGTGGCATCTGTACATGGACGCGGCCGAGAAGGGCAAGCCCGCACGGCAGTTCCAGACCCCCAGCTCCTATCCCGTCTTCAAGCCGTTCACCCGAGGCTACTGGGGCTATCTCGCCGTTCCCGTGGCGCCGACGCCGGTGGCCCCGACGACGACGACGACCGTGACCACCGAGACGAACGCGAAGACGGTGGCCAACCAGTCGACGCCGAAGCCGGTCGCCGCCCAGCGCGGGATCCGCTGACGCGGGCCGGGAGAATGCCCGCGGGTCGTCTATCGTGGGCGCCGGTGGACGATCCGCTGACGATCGACCAGGCGCTCGAGCTCGTCCTCGGGCGCGTCGCCCCGCTCGAGCCCGAGGACGTCGCGCTCGCCGACGCAGCAGGCCGCGTGCTCGTCGAGCCGGCGGTCGCGGGCGTCGATCTGCCGTCGTTCGCGGCCTCGGCGATGGACGGCTTTGCGCTGCGCGCCGCCGACGCGCCGGCCACGCTGCCGGTCGTCGCCCGGATCGCAGCGGGTCGGCCTGTGGCGCGCGAGCTCGCCGCCGGGGAGGCGATGGCGATCGCCACGGGCGGTGTCGTCCCCGACGGAGCCGACGCGGTCGTTCCGATCGAGGACGTGGAGGACCGCGACAGCGTCGTCGTCGTGCCCGGTGCCGTCGTGCCGGGCGCGAACGTCCGGGAGCGAGGCGGCGATCTTCGCGCGGGCGATCCGGTGGTCGGCGCAGGCGTGCGGCTGGGCCCGGTCCACCTCGGCGCGCTCGCCGCAGCAGGCGTGACCAGCGTGCGCTGCGGCCGCCGCCCGCAGGTCGTGCTCGCCGTGACCGGCTCGGAGCTCCGCGCGCCGGGCGGGCCGCTCGAGCGGGGCCAGATCTACGACGCGAACGGGGTCATCCTGGCGACCCAGATCCGCAGCACGGGCGCAACCGTCGATCGCCTGCCGCCCGTGCAGGACGACGCGGAGTCGACGCGCACGGCGGTCGAGCGGGGGCTCGCGGCCGACGTGCTCGTGACGAGCGGCGGTGTGTCGGTCGGCGTGTACGACCTCGTGCGGTCGACCGAGGCCGAGCTCGGGGTCGAGGAGGTCTTCTGGCGGGTTGCGGTGCGGCCCGGAAAGCCGGTTGCCTTCGGGGTTCGCGGGCACACGCTCGTCTTCGGGCTGCCCGGGAACCCGGTGTCGTCCCTGGTCGGCTTCGAGCTCTTCGTCCGGCCCGCCCTGCTCGCGCTGCAGGGGCTCGCCGACCCGCGGCCGGCCTTCAGGCCGGCGCGGCTCGGGCAGGCGGTGAAGCTCCTGCCCGCCCGCGACTCGCTGTTCCGGGCGCGCTCTCGCGTCGAGGACGGCAAGGTCGTCGTCGATCTGCTGACGGGCCAGGAGTCGCACATGATCGCCCGTTCCGCCATGGCCGACGCGCTCGTGCTCGTGCCGAGGGGCGACGGCGAGCTAGCGCCGGGCGCCGCCGTCTCGTACCTCAGCCTGTAGGCGCGGCCGGAGCGGCGGCATCGACCTGTCGCCGCGAACGGGCGGCCAGCGCGATCGAGCGGACGAGCGCGCGGAACGGCCCTCGCGGCCCGCGGTCGCTGGCGTCCGGGTACGGGGCGTAGCGGCCGGCGGCCGCCACGGCGAGCTGGCAGGCCGCGGCGGTTGCG
Organism: uncultured Actinomycetota bacterium; assembly: GCA_963743675.1. Classification (GTDB taxonomy): domain Bacteria; phylum Actinomycetota; class Thermoleophilia; order Gaiellales; family Gaiellaceae; genus PALSA-600. The sequence continues at coordinate 120,576 of CAVURE010000012.1, read as the reverse complement.
GCGAGGGCCAGCGCGAAGCCGAGCGGCTTCACGTAACCGATGCCGACGAGCTCGAGCAGGTACCACGGGGCGTCGAATCCGAGGCCGTAGCGCCATGCGAGCGAGAAGACGAGCAGGGCGGGGCCGATGAGCCCGAGCGCGAACAGCAGCAGCCGGACGGGCGCGCGGGCGATCCGGATCTGCGGGAGCCAGAGCCAGATGTTGACTGCGGGGAGGACGAAGAGGAGCGCGAACGGATTGACGGCGGTGACGAGCAGCGAGAGAACGAGCAGCGCCACGAGCGCCACGGTGTAGCCCGCGATGTCCTCCTCGGCGCTGATCGGGCGGCGGAGGGCCAGGCGGTGGCGCGTCAGCAGCCAGCCGGCGCCGAGCACGATCAGAAGGGCGACCAGGGCCCAGGCCGGCCAGTCGCCGGCGACGGCCGTTCCGGGGTTGAGCGGTCGCGCGGGCCCTGCCGGCCAGGCGCCGAGCAGACGAAAACACGTGAAAACGAGACCGGCGAAGAGCCAGAAGAGGAGCCGGCTGCGCAGTGACCGCGCCGCCGGGCGCAACGAGATGCGGTGGCGGCGGCAGAGGGCGTAGAGGTCGACGACGGCGACGGCGTACGGGACGAGCAGCGCGATGAGGACGAGCTCGATCGCCCAGCCGTTGACGACCCGGCCGCCGACCCAGACGTAGCTGGCCGGGCTCGGTGCCAGCTCGAGGCCCTGGTCGAGCGAGCCGAGCAGCTGCTGCCCCGCGGCGCCGAGCTGTCCGAGCCGTGCCGGGTCGAGACCGGCGGCGACGTCGCCGAACGCAGGCGGAGGCCGGTCGCCCCCGGTCGTGACCGTGACGGCCGGGATCCCGGCCGCGACGAATGGGCCCTGCTCGTAGAGGGTGAAAGGGAACGCGAGGTCGAGCAGCTGGCCGAGGAAGCCGACATGCCGCGGCGACGAGCCGGTCTGCTCGGCGATGCGGGCGATCGTCGTGGCGACGAGGCTCGCGTTGGGCGAGCGTGGGGAGTCGCCGCCGATCTCGACGCTCGCCGGTCCGCGCCCGCCGATCGCGTCGAGGTCGATGACGGCCACGATCCGCTTTCGATACGGCGAGTGCGCGAGAAAGTGCGACGCCCCGAGCCCGCCGAAGGCGCCCCCGTCGGTGGAGAGGAAGACGATCTTTCGCACCGAGGAGACCTGGCTCGCCGCCTCGGTCTGCGGCTGGGCGAACGCCCGGGCGAGCTCGATCAGCGCCGCCGTGCCGCTCGCGTTGTCGTTCGCCCCCGGGCCGGTGCCGACGTCGTCGCGGTGTGCCATGACGACGATCACCTCGGGGGTCTGCCCGGGAGCCACCGCGACGATGTTGCGGAGCCGGACCTTGCCGAGGCCGGGGATGCGCTGAACCCACGACGACGTGGTCGTCCTGAGCCCGTAGAGCTGCATCGGGAGCTGGTCGGTGAACCAGCCCGCCGCCCCGATCGCCCCGGCGCTGCCCGGTGAGCGGTCCGGGTACTGGTTCGCGAGGTCGTGTGCAAGCGACAGCGCGGCGCCCGTGTCGAACGAGCCGGGGAGCTGAGGCTTCGGGAGTGGCGCCGGCCTCGAGATGGTGAACGCGAGGAGCAGCAGCGGCACCGCGACGACGAGCAGCGCCGCGCGGTAGAGGCGTCCGTTGACCGGCCGCGCGAGCGAGCCGCGGCGGGGCCGCCGGCGGCGCCGGCCGGAGGGCGTTGGAGCCGCCATTCTGAGAGCTATAGTAGAAAGCGCGGAAGGCTCCGAGCTCCGGCAGGTGACGTCCGCAACCCGGATGGCCCGATGAGATTGCCCAGGTGAGATGGCCTACATGAGACGGCCCGGATGAGATTGCTCGGATGAGCGATTCGTCAACGATTCTGGTCGTCGACGACGACGAGGCCGTGCGGAAGGTGCTGAGCTTCCCGCTCGAGCGCGACGGCTACCGGGTCCTGCAGGCCGCGGACGGCGAGGAGGCGCTCGAGCGCTTTGCCGAGCGGCCCGTCGACCTCGTCGTGCTCGACATCATGCTGCCGAAGCTCGACGGGCTCGAGGTCTGCAGGCAGCTCCGGGCCCGCTCGAGCGTGCCGATCATCATGCTCACGGCCCGCGACGACGAGCTCGACAAGGTGCTCGGCCTCGAGCTCGGCGCCGACGACTACGTGACGAAGCCGTTCTCGATCCGGGAGTTTCGCTCGCGGACGAGGGCGCTCCTCCGCCGGGCCCGGGCGCCGCGCCACGAGCCGGAGAGCGGCGCGCAGCCGCTCGCGATCGACGGGCTCGTGATCGACGTGCCGCGCAGGGTGGTCGAGGTCGACGAACGGAGAGTTCAGCTCACCTACGTCGAGTTCGAGCTTCTCGCGCGTCTCGCGGCCAGCCCGGGCCGCGTCTACAGCCGGCGGATGCTGCTCGAGGCGCTGTGGGGAAGCGCCGACTTCCGCGACCCCCGCACGATCGACGTGCACGTGCGCCACCTGCGCGAGAAGCTCGAGCGCGATTCGCGGAATCCCGAGTTCATCCTCACCGTGCGCAGCGTCGGGTACCGCTTCCGCGACCGGTGAATCCGCTCCGCAGCGTCGGTGGGCGGCTCGCACTCGCGCTGCTCGTCGTCGTCGGCGGCGCGCTCGCGATCGTCTACCTGATCGTCGTCCCTTCCTACCAGAGCTCGCTCGTCGACACCCGCCTGAAGGAGCTTCGCGAGACGTTGCAGGTGATCGCCGCCAAGCCTCGCAATGCTCCCGGCGAGGTGTTCCCGAGCACGGCCTGGATCGAGGACGAGGCGCTGCCCGCCGCGGGCGGCGCGCGAGTCGTCGTCTTCAGCGCCCAGCCGCTCCTCGAGCCGGTCGGGGACTCGAACGGAGGAACCTCGCTCGATGTCGAGCACGACCCGATCGCCCGGCGGGCCGCCGGCCAGGCCGGCGTCGTCAGCGGATCGGTCGACCGCGACGGCGGAGCCTACGCCGAGGCCGCCGTCTCCCTGCACGGCCCGGTGATCCTCGTGGCGACACCGCTCCACAACGATCTCGAGTCGGTGGAGGTCGTCCGGCACCGGGTGATCCTGGCCGCCACCCTCGCGACGGCGTTCGCGATCGTGCTCGGCTACGTCCTCGCCTCGCTGTTCGCGCGGCGGATCCGCCGGCTCGAGCTGGCGGCCGAGCGCATCGCCGGCGGTCGCTTCGACGAGCCGGTGATCGATGCGGCGCCGGACGAGCTCGGTCAGCTGGCGCGCGCGTTCGAGCGCATGCGGCTCCGCCTCTCCTCGCTGGAGCGGGCCCGCGCCGAGTTCATCGCCAACGCCTCGCACGAGCTGCGGACGCCGCTCTTCTCGCTCGCGGGCTTTCTCGAGCTGATGACCTCGGACGAGGGCCTCGATGCCGAGACCCGCGAGGAGTTCCTGGGCGAGATGCGAGCCCAGGTGGCGCGGCTGACGAAGCTCGCCACCGATCTCCTCGATCTCTCGCGCATGGACGCCGGACGGCTCACGGTCGCGCACGAGGGCCTCGACCTCGGCGTCGTCGGCGACGTGCTCACGACCGAGTTCGGCCCGCGTGTCACGGCGACCCGGCATGCGCTCGAGCTGGCGGCCCCGGCCCCGGTCGTCGCGCGCGGCGACGAGGCAAGAGTGCTCCAGATCGGCCGGATCCTGGTGGAGAACGCGATCGTGCACACGCCGCCCGGAACCTCGATCCGCGTCGCGGTCCACGCGGACGGGGGCCGTGCGACCCTTGCGGTCACCGACGACGGGCCGGGAATCCCCGACGACGCGCGCCAGGCCGTGTTCGAGCGCTTCTACCGGCTCGGCGGGACCGTGGCCTCCGGCAGCGGGCTCGGCCTGGCGATCGCCCGTGAGCTCGCCGAGCTGATGGACGGCAACGTCGAGCTCGACTCGCGACCCGGCTGGACGCGCTTCACGCTCGTCCTTCCGGTCGAGACCGACAGGGCCGCGGCGGCGCTCACCCCGGCCTGAGGCTTCGAAAGGATGATTTCTCCGGCCGAACGTGCTTTCATCCAGGGTGCGTGCGTCCCAGCCTGGTAGTCGCCCTCTGTGTCCTGGCCGCGCTCGCCGGAGCCGGCGGTGCGCTGTTTGCCCTGGAAAACGGGGGGTTGCAGGGCAGCGGCACCCAGACCGTCCTCGTCCGCGAGCCCCTCGTGCGCTCGTCGATCCCGAGCACCGTGGTCGTCTCGAAGCCGGTGCTCGCGCATGGCTTCAGGCCGCAGCGGATCTACGCCGAGCGGGCCCCGGGGGTGGTCACGATCTACTCGTACTTCGGGGCGAAGCCGGGCAACGCGACCCTCGAGGAGGGCTCCGGCTTCGTCGTCGACCGCAGCGGCATCGTCCTCACGGCGGCGCACGTGATCGTCTCGACGGCCGGCTCCTCGCCGCTGCCCACCCCCGCGCACGCTGTCTACGTCGAGTTCGAGCGACGGCGACCGGGTGCCGGCGCAGGTCGTCGGCTGGGATCCCTACGACGACGTGGGCGTCCTACGGGTCGCGCCGTCGTCGCACAGCCTCGTCCCGGTGCCGCTCGGCAACTCGGGCGACGTCGTGACGGGGGAGCCCGTGGCGGCGATCGGGACGCCGTTCGGGGCCTCGACGTCCCTCTCGGTGGGCGTCGTCTCCGGCACGGGCCGGACGATCCCGTCGCTGACGACCGCCTACGACCTCTTCGACGCGATCCAGACCGACGCACCGATCAACGACGGCAGCTCGGGCGGTCCATTGCTCGACTCGGCCGGCCGGGTGATCGGGATCAACGCCCAGATCCGCTCGAGCCTCGAGTCCGGCTTCGAGGGCGTCGCCTTTGCCGTCCCCATCGACTCGGCGAAGCGCTCGCTGGCCCAGCTCGTCGCCACCGGGCACGTCGCCTACGCCTACCTCGGGCTGCAGACGGAGGATCTGACGCCGGCGATCGCGAGGGCGTTCGGCTTTGCCGCCAGGCACGGCGCCATCGTCGACTCCGTCGCGAGGAACGGCCCCGCGGCCGAGGCCGGGCTCCGCGCCGGCCACCGCACGGTTCTCTGGCAGGACGAGCGGCTGACCCTGGGCGGCGATGCGATCTTGGCCATCGACGGCCTCCCGGTTGCAAGCTCGAACGACGTCGCCCGGCTCGTCGCCGAGCGGATGGTTCCCGGCGAGCCGGCGTGGTTCACGGTGCTGCGTCGGGGACGCACCCGCGTGATCCCCGTCACGCTCGGCGCCCGTCCGTAGGCGCACGCCGATCTCTACAATCGCCGCGTGAGCGACAAGCTGTCGCACGTCGACGAGTCGTCGGGCACCGTCCAGATGGTCGACGTCGGCCACAAGCCGCCGCTGCGGCGGCGGGCGGTTGCCCGCGGGGCCGTGCTGATGGCGCCCGCGACGGCGCGCCGCCTGCGTGACCTGCCGAAGGGCGACGCGCTGACCACCGCGAAGCTCGCCGGGATCATGGCGGCGAAGGAGACGAGCAGCCTGATCCCGCTCTGCCACCCGCTGCCCCTGTCGCACGTCGGGGTGGAGCTCGTGGTCGGCGACGGGCGGGTCGACATCACCGCCTCGGCCGAGACGACCGCGCAGACGGGGGTCGAGATGGAGGCGCTGACGGCGGTCGCGGTCGCCGGGTTGACCGTCTACGACATGGCCAAGGCGATCGACAAGGGCATGGTGATCACCGAGATAACCCTGGTGGACAAGACGAAGGAGGAGCTGTGAGGGCCGCCGTTCTCACCGTTTCCGACCGTGTCTCGCGCGGGGAGGCCGACGACGTGAGCGGCGACACGCTCGAGGAGCTGCTGCTCGCCGACGGCTTCGAGGTGACGCGCAGGCTCGTCCCCGACGAGCCCGGCGAGATCTCCCGGGCGCTCGTCGACCTCGCGCAGGAGGGCGGGCTCGTGCTCTCGACCGGCGGTACGGGCCTCGCGGCCCGCGATGTGACCCCCGAGGCGACCCGCGCGGTGCTCGAGCGGGAGGCGCCGGGAATCTCCGAGGCGATCCGCGCCGATTCGACCGCGAGGACGCCGCACGGCCTGCTCTCACGCGCGGCGGCCGGGACGATCGGCGCCGCCCTCGTCGTGAACCTCGCCGGCTCGCCGGGCGCTTGCCGCGATGGCTATGCCGTCCTTCGGCCTGCACTTCCGCACGCCCTGAAGCTGCTCGCCGACCAGCAGACGGCCACGGATCACATCCACACCTGACCCGATGAGCAGAGCACGGCTCTTCGCTCGCCTGATCAAGGTCGAGCACACGATCTTCGCCCTGCCGTTCGCCTATGTCGGGGCGTTCCTCGCGGTCGACGGCGTGCCCTCGGCACACGACCTGCTCTGGATCACGATCGCGATGGTCGGCGCGCGGTCGCTCGCGATGGCGCTGAACCGGCTGATCGACATGCGGATCGACGCGGCGAACCCGCGCACGGCGGCCCGGGAGCTTCCGTCCGGTGCGGTAACGGTCGGCGGGGTGATCGCGTTCTGCCTGATCTCGCTCGCCGTGTTCCTGATCGCGGTCTGGCAGCTCGACCCGGTCGTCCGCTACCTGTGGCCGATCCCGGTCGCGGCGTTCGTGATCTACCCGTACCTCAAGCGGTTCACCTGGCTCTGCCACCTGTGGCTCGGTGCGGTCGACGGTCTCGCGCCGATGGGCGGCTGGGTCGCGATCACCGGCAAGCTGCCGTGGGAGGCGTGGGCGCTCGGGGGCGCCGTCGCCACCTGGGTGGCGGGCTTCGACATCTTCTACTCGCTGTTCGATGTCGAGATCGACCGCGCCCAGGGGCTGCACTCGTGGGCGGTGCGGTTCGGCGAGCGGGGCGCCTTCCTCGGCGCACGCCTGCTGCACCTGGCGACGGTGATCCTGCTGATCGCGGTCGGGGTCGGGCTGACGGTCGACTGGTGGTACTGGGCGGGGGTCGCCGTCGTCGCCGCCCTCCTCGCCTACGAGCACTCGCTCGTCCGCCCGAACGACCTGCGCCGCCTGGACGCCGCGTTCTTCACGATGAACGGCGTGATCAGCGTCGCGTTCTTCGCGTTCGTCTTCGCCGATGTGATCTGAGCCTGCGGCGGCCGGTACCGTTCGCCGCCGTGGTCCGTGCCAGCAAGCTCTCGAAGAGCTACGGCCTCAAGCGCGTCCTCCGGAAGGTCGACGTCACCCTCGACGCGGGCGGTTTCCTGCTCGTCACCGGCCCGAACGGATCCGGCAAGACGACCCTCCTTCGCGTTCTCGCCGGCCTCGACGCCCCAACCTCGGGCGAGGTGGTGCTGCCGGACCGCGGCGTCATCGGCTACCTCGGTCACGAGCCGCTCGTCTACCGCGAGCTGACGCCGCTCGAGAACCTGCACCTGTTCGGCCGCCTGTACCGCATCCCCGACCGGGCCGAGCGGATCGGGATGCTGCTCGAGCGCTTCGGCCTCTGGGATGTGCGCGACGAGCGCGTCTCGACGTTTTCCCGTGGAATGCGGCAGCGGCTCGGCCTCTGCCGCGTGCTCCTGCACGAGCCCGAGCTCGTCGTGCTCGACGAGCCGTTCAACGCGCTCGACGAGGCGGGATCGGCGCTCCTCGACGCCACGCTGGACGAGCTCGCGGTGCGAAGCGCGGTCATCGTCGCGACGCACGACCCGGGCCGCGTCGAGCGGCTCGCGACCCAGCGCCTCGCCTTCGCATGAGGTACTTCTCGGACGTCGCGGCGCTCGCCCGCAAGGACCTGCTGATCGAGCTGCGGGCCAAGGAGACCGTGCCGGCGATGCTCCTGTTCGTCCTCTCGGCGCTGACGATCTTCCATTTCGCCGTCCCGGCCGGGGCAAGCCCGAAGGTCTCGATCGGCCTGCTGTGGACGGCGATCGTCTTCACCGCCCTGCTCGGGCTGACGCGCGCGTTTGTTCCCGAGCGCGAGCAGGGCGTCTTCGATGCGCTCGTGCTCGCCCCGTCGGACCGGAGCGCGATCTGGCTTGCGAAGGCCTTCTCGGTGCTGGTCTTCCTCGCGCTTGCCGAGCTGGTCGCGCTGCCGGCCTTCAGCCTCTTCTTCCACGGCGTCGGCTGGCGCACGGTCGCCGCTGTTGCCTTGGCTGACATCGGGATCTGTGCCGTGGGAACGCTTACGGGCGCAATGGCGGTCGCCGGCCGGGCCCGCGAGCTGATCCTGCCGCTGCTCTTCCTGCCGCTCGTGATCCCCGTCGTCGCGGCCGGCGTCGGGGCGAGCATCGCCACCGGCGGCAGGTACCTCGGCTTTCTCGCGCTCTACGACGGCGTGTTCGTCCTGCTCTCGTGGGGCGCCTTCGAGTACGTGGTCGCCGAAACCTGAGCCCTGACCGCCCCGACCCATCTACGATTTCAACTTGTGAGCAGTAGCAGAGCGCCTCGCATCCCCCTGCCGGCGCTGGCAGGGATCACCACGGGGCTGTTCGCGGTCGCGATCGCGCTCGTCTTCTACTACGCGCCGCTCGACGGCGACCAGGGGCTTTCGCAGAAGATCTTCTACTTCCACGTGCCGATCGCGCTCACCGCCTACGCCTGCTTCGGCTGGGGGGCCTGGAAGGCTCTGCTCCACCTCTGGAAGCGGACGCCCGGCGCCGACCTCGAGAGCTACGTCGCGATCCACCAGGGTGTCATCTTCGGCGCGCTCACGCTCGTCACCGGGTCGATCTGGGCCCGGATCTCCTGGGGCGTCTGGTGGGTGTGGTCGGACGACGAGCTCGTGCTCTTCCTGATCCTCTTCCTCTTCTACTGCGCCTACTTCATGCTCCGGTACTCGGTCGAGCCGGGGCTCGCGCGCGAGAACATGTGCGCGGTCTACGCGCTCTTCGGGGTCGTGCTGATCCCGATCTCGTTCCTCGCGATCCGGATCTCCCGCAGCATCATCCACCCCGAGGTCTTCACCCGGCACGGGCCGCAGATGACCCACTCCCAGTTCCTCACCTTCTGCGTCTGCTGGCTCGCGATGCTCTCCCTGTTCGCGACCCTGTACCAGATCGAGCTGGCCGGGAAGCGGCTCGACATCCAGCTGCGCGAGCTCCGGGAGCTGCTGGCATGAGCGCAGCGTCGACGGAGCGGGCATGAGCCCGTCCGAGAAGTACACGGCGGCCGCGTACCTCGTCGTGTTCGTCGGCGTTCTCGCCTACGTGCTGATCATCGCCTCGAAGCTGCAGCGGCTCCAGCGCCAGGTCGGCGAGCTCGTCGAGCTCGTGCGCGAGCGCGACCTCGACGCGGCCGAGGGCGAGCGTGGCTGAGCTCCTGTTCTGGCCGGCGCTCCTCGGCTACGGGGAGGCGGCGCTCGCCTACAGCAATCCCCGCTACACGCGGCTTGCGATCTGGGGCGTCCGGGTCGGCTGGGTAGCCCAGACCGCGCTCCTCTGCGTCCAGGCCGCCCGCCTCGACGCGTTCCCCTGGTCGACGTGGGCAGGCTCGCTCAACCTGTTCGTCTGGCTCGTGGTCGGCGCCTACCTCTTCTGGGGCTGCCAGCAGCGCTACCGGCTCGTCGGCCTCGGCGTCATGCCGCTCGTCGTGCTCCTCTTCGTCGCCGCCCGGGTCGGCGGCGGCACGACTGCGGGCGAGCGCTCGCACTACTCGAACCTGTTCCTGACCGTGCACGTCGGTTTCGTGCTCGCCGCCTTCGCCGGCTTCACGGTGGCCGCGGTGCTCGCGATCCTCTACCTGCTCGAGGAGCGGCGGCTGCAGCGTCGTGCGCCCGACATCCTGCGCCTCCGCCTGCCCTCGCTCGTCGTGCTCGAGCGGCTGACGGTGCGGACGATCGCGATCGCGCTGCCGCTCCTCACCGTCGGCCTCGTCGCCGGCTTCGTCCGGTTGCGCGAGAGCGGGCACCCGTTCGACGCGCTCATGGGCGTCGCCTGCCTGACCTGGCTCGTGTACGCGTCGTTCCTCGCGGTTCGCGCGTCCGGCCGGACGGCCGCCCAGCTCGCGCTCGTCGGGTTCGCCTTCGTGATCGTGGCGCGCCTCCTGCTCGCCGGGAGCCACTTTTGAGCTTCTCGCTCGTCGGCATCTCGCATCACGTCGCCCCGATCGAGCTGCGCGAACGGGTGGCGCTGCCGCTCGATCGCGCCGCCTCGCTCGCGCGAGCCCTCGGCGACGCGGTGTGCCTCTCGACGTGCAACCGCACCGAGGTCTACCTTGCCGGTGACGACGGCGCCCGCGCGCTGTCGTCGCTCGAGGAGATCGCCGGCGAGCCGCTTCGCTCGGTCGCCTACCGGATGAGCGACGACGCTGCGGCGCTGCATCTCTTCCGCGTCTCCGCCGGCCTCGACTCGCTGATCCCGGGCGAGAGCGAGATCCTCGGGCAGGTGCGGGCCGCGTTCGACGCCGCCTCGCCCGGGCCGCTGCTCGACCGGATGTTCCGGCAGGCGCTGCAGCTCGGCAAGCGGGTGCGCACCGAGACGGCGATCGGCGAGAGCCCGGCGTCGGTCCCGGCGGCGGCCGCCGCGCTGGCGGCCCAGGTGTTCGGCGACCTGAGCGGCCGCAAGGTGCTTCTCGTCGGCGCGGGCCGGATCGGCGAGCTCGCGGCCGGCAATCTCTCCGCGCGGGGCGCGACCATCGCCTACGTCGCGAACCGCAGCGCCGAGGGCGCCGCCGGGCTCGCCTCCCGCTTCGGCGGCGCGCCGCTGACGCTCGCGGAGGTCGCCGGCAAGCTCGGCGAGGTCGACGTCGTCCTCACCTCGACCGCCGCCCCCGGGATCGTGATCAGGCCGGGCGACGTCCCCGCGCGCAGGCGCCAGCCGCTGTTCTTCATCGACATCGCGGTTCCGCGCGACGTCGATCCCGAGGTACATCAGCTCGACGGATGCTTTCTCTACGACATCGACGACCTCGAGGCCGTCGTCAGCGAGACGCTCGACGGGCGACGGGCGGAGGCCGAGGTCGCCGAGCGGCTCGTCGTCGAGGAGGCCGAGCGCTTCCGCGAGTGGCGGGCCTCGCTCGACGTCGTCCCTGCGATCTCGTCGCTGCGCGCCTATGCGGACGAGATCCGGGCAGCCGAGCTGGCGAAGTTCTCGTCGCTGCCCGAGGAGGAGCAGCGGCGGCTCGCAGCCGTGAGCGCGCAGATCCTGAACAAGCTGCTCCACGAGCCGACGGTGCGGATGAAGCAGGCCGCCGCCGGGGGCGACGGCGAGGCGTACGCCGAGGCGATCCGCCGGCTGTTCGGGCTCGACGAGCGCAGCTGAGCAGAGGAAGGCGTCGGTCGTGGTCGTTCGCATCGGCTCTCGCGGCTCCCGGCTCGCGCTGACCCAGGCGGAGCTGGCCGCGGCCGTCCTCCGCCGCGCCGGCCATGACGTCGCCATCGTCCCGATCACGACCGCCGGCGACCGCGACCGGAGCAGCCCGTTCGGCCAGATCGGCGAGCGAGGCGTGTTCGTGAAGGAGATCGAGGAGGCGCTGCTCGCGAACCGGATCGACGTCGCCGTACACTCCGCGAAGGACATGACGTCGACCGACACCGACGGTCTCGTGGTGGGCGCCTATCTCGAGCGCGACGACCCGCGCGACGCGCTCGTGGGCGTGGAACGGCTCGAGCCGGGGATGCGGATCGGGACGGCCTCGGTGCGGCGGCGGGCGCAGCTGCTCGCCCTCGAGCCCTCCCTCTCGGTCGAGCCGCTTCGCGGCAACATCGACACGCGGCTGCGCAAGGCGCAGGAGCGCGGTCTCGACGGCCTGCTGCTCGCCGCCTGCGGGCTCGACCGGCTCGGCCTCGCCGATCGCATCGGTGCGCGGCTCCCGGTCGAGGCGATGCTGCCGGAGGCCGCCCAGGGAGCGCTGGCGCTGCAGGTGCGTGCGGGCGAGCAGGAGCTCGTCGCAGCCGGCGATCACGCCGAGACACGGCGGCGGGTTGATGCCGAACGGGCCTGCGTCGCGCTCATCGGCGCCGGCTGCCTCGCGCCGGTGGCGGCTCATCACGACGGCGAGCGCCTGACCGCGCTGATCGCCGCGGAGAACGGCAGCTGGGTCGAGCGCGGAAGCGGCCGCGACCCATCGTTGCTCGCGGCGGAGCTGCTTGCCGCCTCGGAACGGCGCGCTGCATGAAGGTGATCGTGACCCGCCCGCGCGACCAGGCCCAGCCGCTCGTCGGCCGGATCGAGGAGCTCGGCCTCGAGGTCGTCGAATGCCCGCTGATCGAGATCGTCCGCACCTCCGACGAGCCGATCGACTGCGCCGGCTACGAGTGGGCGGTCGTCACGAGCCCGAACGGCGCCGACGAGGTCGCGCGGCGGGCGCGGAACCTGCCGAAGGTCGCGGCCGTCGGCCCGGGAACCGCCGAGACGCTGCGGAAGCACCGGATCGAGCCGGCGTTCGTGGCGACCGTCTCGACCGCCGAGATGATGGTCGCGGAGTTCCCGAGGCCCGAGGGCAAGGTGATCTTCCTGGCGGCCGAGAACTCGCGCCGCGGCCCGATCGACTCGCTCGGGGCCGACTTCGTGCCGCTCTACAGCACCGTGCTGCTCGAGCCAGAGCCTCCCGAGGGCGACGTCGTGGTGCTCGCGTCGGGCTCCGCCGCCCGCGCCTACGCCTGGATCGGCGGCAGCGCGCCGGCGATCTCGATCGGCCCGGAGACGACGAAGGTCGCCGGCTCCGTCGGCCTGACCGTGGCGCGCGAGGCCGTGACACACGATCTCGACGGCCTCGTCGCCGCCGTCGCCGAGTACGCCGGGCCGTAGGCGTGTTCGACTACATCACGTTCCTGACCGACTTCGGGCTCCAGGACGACTTCGTCGGAGTCTGCCGCGGCGTGATGAAGGGAATCGCACGCGACGCCGAGATCCTCGACGTCACCCACGGCATCGCGGCGCAGGCCGTCACCCAGGGCGCGCTCGTGCTCGCGCGCTCCGTGCCCTACCTGCCCCCGGCCGTCCACCTGGCAGTGGTCGACCCCGGCGTCGGCAGTGGCCGCCGTGCCGTCGCGATCCGCACCCGGGGCGGCCGCGTCTTCGTCGGCCCGGACAACGGCCTGCTCGTCCTCGCCGCCGACCGGCTGGGCGTCGAGTCGGCCCGAAGCCTCACGAACCCGCAGTACCACCTCGCCGAGGTGTCGAAGACGTTCGAGGCGCGCGACCTCTTCTCGCCCGTGGCCGCCCATCTCGCCGCCGGCGCGCACTTCGACGACCTCGGCGACGAGATCGATCCGGCGAGCCTCGTTCGCATCGCAATCCCCGCTGCCACCATCTCCAGGGGCGAGCTGGTCGCGACCGTCCTCGACGTCGATCGCTTCGGCAACCTCGGGCTGAACGTGACCGCTGCGAAGGTCGCCTCGCTCGGGCTCAAGCACGGCGACCAGGTCGAGCTCGGCCTGGCCCTGACCCCCTACTACGCGATCGTGGCGAAGACCTACGCCGACGCGAGCCGCGGCGAGCTGATCCTCTACGAGGACTCCTACGGCAGCTGGGCGGTGGCGATCAACGGCGGGAGCGCCGCCGCGCTCACCGAGACCGCGCCCGGCGACGAGATCCGGATCCGGCCCGCGTAGCCCGCAGCGGTCGCCGGCGGGGCGGGTGCCGCGGAAGGAAATGGCGAGGGCCGGACTTGAACCGGCGACACCACGGTTTTCAGCCGTGTGCTCTACCAACTGAGCTACCTCGCCACGGAGCGGCCAGTCTAGCCGTGGCGGCCCGCCCTCTCTCGCGCGACGGTCCCGGAGGACGGGGCCGGCGGCCGTTGGCGCACCGGACAACAATCTAGTCGAAGTACGTGTCCTCGTGCGAATAGGGCGGCGCACAGCAGCAGAGAAGCCGCAGGTCGCTCGTCGCCACGATGGTGTGCCGGGCGCCCGGAGGGATCAGCGCTGCATCGCCCGGGACGACATGCCGGCGCTCGCCGTCGACCTCGAGGTCGCCCTCCCCCTCGACGATGAGGTAGATCTCCTCGCTCAGGCGGTGGTAATGGCGCTCGGTCGCACCCCCGGCCGCAAGCGAGGCCTCGGCGAGGCTCTGGGCGAAGGTGTGGTGGAGCTCACGGATCGTCGAGCCGTCCTTCGTGGTGAACGGCTCCGCGCCGGAAAGCGACCTGAGGTCCATCGCCGGCGAGGTTAGCCTTCCCGTATGGCCCCCGGCGAGAGCACACGTCCGGTCGCGGTGATCGGGGCCGGCCTCGACCTCGGCCAGGGTCGGCGCGGCGTCGACATGGGGCCCTCGGCGATCCGCTATGCGGGCCTGCAGGAGCGGATCGCCGGCCTCGGTCGCAGCTGCGTGGACTGGGGCGACGTCGAGACCGGCGTCGCCGAGGCGACCGACGTCGGCGACGCGCAGGCGCGCTATCTGGGCGCGATCATGCGCTCGTGCGCGAGCGTCGCCGGGCTCGTGGCCGACGCGCGCTCCGCCGGGTACGTGCCGCTCGTGCTGGGCGGCGACCACTCGGTGGCGATGGGAACGCTCGGCGGGATGGCGCGGGTCGACGGACCGGGAGGCGTCCTCTGGATCGACGCCCACGGCGATCTCAACCGGCCGGGCACCTCGCCGAGCGGGAACGTCCACGGGATGCCGCTGGCCGCCGCACTCGGCGCGGGCGGCGAGGCCTTCGCGACCGACGCCTGGCCGACGCCGTCGGTCGAGCGGGCTGCGATTGTCGGGGCTCGCTCGCTCGACGACGGCGAGCGGGCTCTCATCGCCGAGCTCGGCGTCCACGTCTTCACGATGAGCGACGTCGATCGCCACGGCATCGAGCGCGTGATGCGCGAGGCGCTCGCCTCGTTGCAGGGGGTGTCGTTCCTGCACGCGAGCGTCGATCTCGACGCCGTCGACCCGATGTTCGCGCCCGGCGTCGGCACCCCCGTTCGCGGCGGCCTCTCCTACCGCGAGGCCCATCTCGCGCTCGAGCTCGTCGCCGAGTCCGGCCTGCTCGACTCGCTCGAGCTCGTCGAGGTGAACCCGATCCTCGACGAGGCCAACGAGACCGCCGCCCTTGCGGTCGAGCTCGCCGCGAGCGCCCTCGGCGCCCGAATCCTCTAGGCGCCGTCGTCCGACTCCTCGCCGTTGCCGGACGGCGTGTAGTAGACGCGCCCCTTCAGCTCGTCGGGGAGGCAGTCGACCTCGAAGCCGGCCGGATCCTCGTGCGGGTAGACGTATCCCTTGCCCCGGCCGAGCTTCGCGGCGCCGGGGTAGGACGCCGACCGAAGCGAGTCCGGTGGGTTGAGGTGGCCGCGCTCGCGCACATCGGCCAGCGCGGCGCCAAGCGCCCGGTACGACGCGTTCGACTTCGGCGCACGCGCCAGGTAGACGGCGGCCTGTGCCAGGTTCAGGCGGGCCTCCGGCAGCCCGACGTGCTCGACCGCCTGGGCGGCGGCGACGGCGACCAGGAGGGCGCGCGGGTCGGCATTGCCTATGTCCTCGGAGGCGAGGATGATCATTCGGCGGGCAATGAACCGCGCGTCCTCGCCGCCCTCGAGCATCACCGCCAGGTAGTAGACGGACGCCTGCACGTCGCCGGCCCGGGTCGCCTTGATCCAGGCCGAGATCGTGTCGTAGTGGACGTCGCCGCCCTTGTCGTAGAGGAGCGGCCGCTTGCGCGCCGCGTCGTCGACATGGCTCGCCTCGACGGCTCCGGGGGCGGCGGTCTGAGCGGCGAGCTCGAGGATCCCGAGGGCGCTCCGCGCATCGCCGCCGGCCCGGGCCGCGATCAGCTCCTCGACCGCCGGGTCGAGCGCGGGCGCCGAGCTCCCGCGCGCCGCCCCGCACGATCTGGCGCAGCTCCTCGCCGGTGAGCGGCTCGAGCTCGTACACCTGCATCCGCGAGAGAAGCGCGGAGTTGAGCTCGAAGTAGGGATTCTCCGTGGTGGCGCCGATCAGCGTGACGACGCCGTCCTCGACGCCCGGAAGGAGGGCGTCCTGCTGGCCCTTGTTGAAGCGGTGGATCTCGTCGAGGAAGAGGATCGTCCGGCGGCCGGTCGCTCCGAGGCGCTCCCGCGCGCGCCCGAGCACGTCGCGCACGTTCGCGACGGTTGCCGAGACCGCCGACAGCTCCTCGAACTCGGCGCCGGTGACGCCGGCGACGATCCGCGCAAGCGTCGTCTTGCCGGTCCCGGGCGGCCCGTAGAGGACGAATGACGGCACGCGGTCGGCCTCGATCGCGAGGCGCAGCGCCCGGCCTGGCCCGACGACGTGCTCCTGGCCGACGAAGCCCTCGAGGGTGGTCGGGCGAAGGCGCTGGGCGAGTGGGGCCACCGTCGCGAGGCGACGTCCGGCCGCCTCGTCGAAGAGATCTGCCACCCGGTCAGTATGCTCCCGGGGCGGCGTGGTGATGGAGCTTTGGAACGAGGGCATGTACGAACGGCTGGCGACGGTGCTCGAGCCCGTCCATGACGAGCTCGTTCAGCGGCTCGGCATCCGGCCGGGCGAAGCCTGGCTGGACGTCGGCTCCGGGACGGGTGCGATCGCGTTCCGCGCCGCCCGCGGGGGTGCCGTCGTGACCGCGATCGACAGCTCCGCGCCGATGGTCGATCAGGCGCGCGAGGCGGCGACGCAGGAGGGGCTCGACGTCCGCTTCGAGGTCGGGAACGTCGAGTACCTGCCGTGCGACGACGGCGAGTTCGACGTCATCGCCTCCGCCTTCGGGTTCATCCTCGCCGCCGACCATGCGAACGTCGCCGGGGAGCTCGGGCGCGTGGCGCGTGCGGGCGCGAGGCTCGGGTTCACCGCGTGGAAGCCGAACCCGAAGCTCGGCGAGCTCTACCGCCGCTTCACCGAGGAGCCGCTCGAGGGGCGCGAGTCGACCGAGTGGGGCCGCGAGGACCACGTCGAGGACATGCTCGGCGAGGAGTTCGAGCTCGAGTTCGTCGACGGCACGCTCTGGATCGACGCCGAGAGCGGCGAGGAGATCTGGGAGCTCTTCTCGAGCAGCTCGCCGCCGGTGATGGCGCTGCTGGCCAAGCTCGACCCCGCGCGCGGCGAGGCCTTTCACCAGGCGCTCGTCGAGCTCTACGAGGGCTACCGGGACGGCGACCGCATCCGCGCGCCGCGCCGTTACCTGCTGACGCTCGGCACCCGTAGGTAGCCGCGCTAGGCTCGGGCCGATGCTCGAGCTCTACGAGCCGGACGGGGCCTACGAGGCGCTCGAGGCGTACCTGGCGCCGTTCTGGGGCCGGGCCGGCTACGTCGCCGACCTCTTCCTCGGCTACGGCCTCTCGGCCGCGCTCCGCCGGTGCGCCGCGCCCGGGCCGCCCGAGCCGTGCCCGCTTCCGCTTCTCGCCTGCCGGATCCGCTCGCTCGCCGGGCCCGGGCGCGTCTCGACGGTCGGCTACGACCTCGGCGAGTGGGAGCGAAGCTGGGACGACGACGGCTACGCGGCCGCGATCGAGAGCGTCCGCGCCGCGATCGCGCGCGGCGATGTCTACCAGGTGAACCTGGTCCAGCATCTCGTCGCGCCCTTTGCCGGCGACGCGTGGGCGCTCGCTCTCGGCCTCCGGCATCTGCACCCACTGCACGCGCGGCCGTTTGCCGGCTCCGGCTGGACGGTCGTCTCCGCCTCGCCCGAGCTCTTCCTCTCGCGGCGCGGGAGCCGCCTCGTGACGGCCCCGATCAAGGGGACCCGGCCCGCGGGCGTCGACGTCGAGGGCGAGAAGGACGGTGCCGAGCACATCATGATCGTCGATCTCGAGCGCAACGACCTCGCGCGTGTCTGCGAGCCGGGCTCGATCGCCTGGCCCGAGCTGATGGCCCAGCACGAGCTCGCCGGCGTCACCCACCTCGTCTCGACCGTCGAGGGAACGCTCCGCCCCGGCGTGGGGCTCGGCGAGATCCTGGCGGCGACCTTCCCGGGCGGCTCGGTGACGGGCGCGCCGAAGATCGCCGCGCTCGACCTGATCGCATCGCTGGAGCCGGTCGGCCGCGGTGCCTCGATGGGCGCGCTCGGCGTCGTCCGGCCCGACGGCGACTTCGACCTCGCACTCACCATTCGCACCCTCGCCGTTGCCGAGGGCCTGATCCACCTGTGGGTCGGAGGCGGCATCGTGTGGGACTCCGACCCCGAGGACGAGATCGAGGAGTCGTGGGTGAAGGCGCGGCCGCTGCTCGCCGCCGTCGGCGGGCTGGTGCCCGCTTGACCGCGCTGCTCGCCGCCGCCGTCGCCGGGAGGGGGCTCGTCGATCCGGCCGAGCCGGTCTTCCATCCCGACGACGAGGCGCTGCTGCGCGGGGCGGCCGCCTTCGAGACCGTGCGCATCCGGCGCGGCCGGGCCGTGCTGCTCCGGCTGCACGTCGAGCGGCTCGAGCGCTCTGCTCTCGCGTTGCGGCTGGCGCCGCCCGACGGCGTGGTGGAGCTCGCCGCGCAGGCGGTCGACGCCGCCGGCGCCGAGGAGGGCGCGCTCCGGCTCTTCCGCACCGGCATGACGCTCCTCGCCACGGTCAGCCCGCTGCCGCCGGGGCTCGAGGCGCTGCGGGCCCGTGGCCTCGCCGTGGTCACCGTGCGCTCCCACGACACCGGCCTGCTCACGGGCGTGAAGGCGACGAGCTACGCGGCCGCGCTCGCCGCCGTCGCCGCGGCCGAGCGGCGTGGCGCCGACGACGCGATCTACCTCGGTGAGGGCGAGACCGTGCTCGAGGGGACGATGTCGAACGTCTGGTGGCGGGAGGGCGACGTCCTCGTCACGCCCTCGCTCGCGACCGGCGTGCTGCCGGGAGTCACCCGCGGAGCCGTCGCCGCGATCGCCCGGCACGCCGGCTACCGGATCCGCGAGGGCTCGTTCACCCTGCCGGCGCTGCTCCGCGCCGAGGAGGCGTTCACGAGCTCGGCCGTGCGCGAGATTGTGCCGGTGATCGCCGTCGACGGGCGCGAGCTGCCCCGCGGAGACGCCGCGCCACGGCTCCAGGCGCTGCTCGAGCAGGTCACCGACGAGTACCCTGGTCGCGATGGCTGAGAACAGCGAGCAGAACGAGCAGCAGGACGACGGGGACGCCAAGATCCGCCTCGGCGGCATGGCCCTCGGAAACGGCGTGCTCGTTCACGGCCCGACGTCGTGGGCCTGCGCCGTGCGCACCGACGACGGCAAGGTGAAGATCGCCGCCGAGCGCAAGCGCCTCGTCGGCTCGCGCGTGAACCAGCCGCTTCTGCGCGGCCCCGCACGCCTGCTCGAGTCCTTCGCGGTCCTGCCGGGCCTGAAGCGCTCGCTGCCCGAGGCCAGGCTGCCCTTCGAGGGCCGCGCGGCGCTCGGCTCGATGATCGCCACCGCCGTTGCGATCCAGGCGGTCAGGCGCTCGAGCCTTGGCAAGACGTCCGAGGAGCTCGTCGCCGGGATCCTCTCGATCGCCCCGGCCGTGCTTTCCCTGCGGCGCGGGTCGCTGGCGGCCTACCACGGCGCCGAGCACATCGCGATCGGAAGCTACGAGCAGGACACGCCGACCACCAGGGAGCACGAGCGCTGCGGCGGGCACCTCGTCGGGCCGCTCATCGCCACGGGAACCTTCGCCAACCTGCTCGCCTCACGGGCCCCGGAGAACCTTCGGCCCGCCGCCAGGCTCGCCGCGTCGGTCGGCGCCGTCGCCGCCTCGACCGAGATCTTCGCCTGGATGCAGCGGCACCCCGACCGGCGCCTCGCACGGTTTCTCTCCTTTCCCGGCCACGAGCTCCAGCACCGGCTCTCGACGGCCGAGCCGAGCGCCGAGCAGCTCGAGGTCGCAGAGGCGGCGCTGAACGCCTGCCTCGACCTCGAGCGCGGCGAAGCGGCCTGACCGCGCGCGCACGACCCGCTGCGCTTTAGCCCCGACTGCTCGCTGCCGATGAGCGAGGCAATGGGTGCGTTGGCGGACATCAGCTCGACGCTGCAGAACCTTGCGCTGACGTGGCTGCCGGTCCTGTTCTTCCTGCTGATGTGCGTCGTCGTGTACCTGCTCTGGCGCACGATGAAGGTGATGCCCCGCGTGCAGCCGACCGAGATCACGCCGGGCTCGTCGTCGTCGGTGACCTGGGCCGAGGTGGCCGGCCTCGACGAGGCGAAGGAGGAGCTGCAGGAGGTCGTCGACTTCCTCGCCGATCCGCAGCGCTTCGAGCGGCTCGGTGCGCGGGTGCCGCGGGGCATCCTGTTCCACGGGCCTCCGGGTACCGGCAAGACGCTGGCGGCCAAGGCGGTCGCGAATGCATCGGGTGCGCGCTTCTACGCGCAGAGTGCCTCGGCGTTCGTCGAGATGTTCGCCGGGCTCGGCGCGGCCCGCATCCGCAAGCTGTTCGACGAGGCGCGGAAGAACGCGCCCGCGATCGTCTTCATCGACGAGCTCGACGCCGTCGGCGGCGCCCGCAGCGGCACGTCGTTCAACCGCGAGCAGGATCAGACGCTCAACCAGCTTCTCGTCGAGCTCGACGGCTTCGGCGACCGCGACCAGGTCATCGTCATGGGCGCCTCGAACAGGCTCCAGGACCTCGATCCGGCGCTTCTCCGGCCGGGGCGGTTCGACCGCCAGATCCTGATCGGGCCGCCCGACCTCAAGGGTCGCACCGACATCCTCGCCGTGCATACCCGGGGCAAGCCGCTCGGCGCCGACGTCGACCTCGAGACGCTCGCCCGGCGCACCTCCGGGCTCACCGGCGCAGACCTCGCGAACATCTGCAATGAGGCCGCGATCGCGGCCGGCCGCCGCGAGGCGCCGAACATCAGCCAGGTCGACTTCGAGGGCGCGATGGACCGCGTGATCGCGGGCCTGCAGCAGCGCCGCGTGATCACCCCGAAGGAGAAGCGGATCCTCGCCTACCACGAGGGCGGCCACGCGATGATGGCGCACCTGATGAGCAGCGTCTCGCCGGTGCAGAAGGCGACGATCATCGCCCGCGGCACCGCGCTCGGCTACACGCTCAACCTGCCCGAGGAGGAGCGCTACCTCCACACGAAGGAGGAGCTGATCGACTGGATGGTCGTCACGCTCTCCGGCCGGGCGGCCGAGCAGGTCGTGTTCGGCCGCGTCACGAACGGCGCTGCCAACGATCTCGAGAAGGTGACCGAGCTCGCCCGCGCCATGGTCTTCGAGTTCGGCATGAGCGAGTTCGCCGCCGCGCGAACGATGCGCGCCGACAACTATGCGCTCTCGGAGGAGAGCAAGCGGATGCGCGATGCCGAGCAGGCCCGCCTCACCGACGAGGCCTACCGCGAGGCGCTGCGGCTGGTCACGAAGCACCGCCACCTGCTCGACCGCGTTGCCGAGGCGCTGCTCGAGAAGGAGACCCTGAGCCGCGACGACCTGCTCGAGCTGTTCGGCGACGTCGGGCAGGAGTCATGGGCCGGGGACGCCGTGGGCGTTCCACAGATCGTCGCCGCCGAGCCGGCCGACGAGCCGCTGACGTCCTGACGCTAGCCGGTCAGCTTGGCGTAGTCGATCGGCTTCGCAGGCGCCTTGAGCGCGATCGGCTGGTCCCAGTCGGTGAACCTGATCAGGCCCTTGTTCCCGTTTCCAGGCTTCAACTGCAGCGGGTAGGCGGGGCCGGTCGTGGCGACGAAGAGGGTGCCTCCGTTCGTCGCATCGACGACGCCGATCGCCGGCTCGCCGCCGACGGTGGTCGAGGCCCCTTTCTTCAGCGTGCCGTGCGAGGTGAGGATCTGGTTCACGAGCGCCT
Source organism: uncultured Actinomycetota bacterium (assembly GCA_963743675.1). GTDB lineage: Bacteria > Actinomycetota > Thermoleophilia > Gaiellales > Gaiellaceae > PALSA-600. The sequence continues at coordinate 99,103 of CAVURE010000012.1, read as the reverse complement.
TCAGGTCGGTCAGGGGTGCGAAGCTGCCGAAGCCCGCCGAGTTCGTCGAGACGACGAACCACCTGCCGGTGAGGAGCTGCGCTGCGGATGCGCCAGCGTAGTGCACCAGGAACTTCTTCGAGCCCTTGAAGTAGAGCCTCGGCCCGATCCGGATGACGTCGAAGCCGAGCCCGCCGATGGCGATGTGCCCGGCGCCGCCCTTGCCCCGGACGAGCTTCAGGTCGAGCGCGATCGAGCTACCCCCGCTCGTGCCGGCGCCGACGATGTGAACGCTCGTCGCGGTGGCGACCGCCTTCTGCATGGCGGCCACGATCTCGCCCGGCGTCTTCGACTCGAGGCCGTTTGCAGGCGCCGCGGTCGTGCCGGTCGCGGTCGAGCCCTTCTTGCCTCCGCAGCCCACGAGGAGCACGGCGAGGGCAGCGAACGCGCAGGCCAGCACGAGCCGCCCTAGCCCGCACCCTCGCACGGTCGCGTCCAGATCTCGGGCGCGGGCGGTACATCATCCGTGCGTCAGCTTCGCGTAGTCGATCGGGTTCCGGGGCGGCCTGACAGTAACGGGGCCGTCCCAGCCGCTGAACCTGATCGTGCCGGTATTGCCGCCGGCACGGGGCTTCAGCTCGAGGGGATAGGCCGGCCCCGTCGTGGCGACGTAGAGCGTTCCGCCGCTGGTGCTGTCGACGAGGCCGATCGCCCTCCGGCCGCCGACGGTCGCGACCGCTCCCTTCTCGATCGAGCCGTGGGCCGAGAGCATCCCGTCGACGAGCTGCACGAGGTTCGTCAGCGGCAGGAAGCTCGCGAACTCGCGGTTCGAGCCGGCGACGTAGAACCACCGTCCGGCGAGGAGGCTCGCCGCCGCGGCGCCCGCGTAGTGGGTGAGGAAGTTCGGGTCGCCCTTGAAGAAGAGCTTGTCGCCGATCCGGACGATGTCGAAGCCGAGGCCGTTGATCGAGATGTGACCCTCGCCGACCTGGCCGGCGGTGAGTGTCAGATCGAGCGCGATCCGGTCCTTGCCCGAGGTGCCGGCGCCGACGACGTGGACGGTGGTCGCAGCGGACACGGCTTGTCTCGCCGCGGCCACTATCTGAGCCGAGCTCCCGGCCGCGACCCCGTTCGGCGCCGCCGCGGTAGCCGCGCTCGCTCCGGAAATGAGCAGGACGACGACGAGGAGCGAGCGGGCCAGCGCGAGACGCATCAACCTGACTCTTGCACGATCCCGGCAGATTCTCAACCGGGACCGTGCTCGACGCGTGCCGTCACGCCCCCGGCGCCGTGTGGTTCGCCTCGCCTTCGTCGACCCCATCGGTAGCATCGAGCAGCGTGAGCGCGAGCGGGATCCATCACGTCGGTGTGGCCGTCGCCGACCTCGACGAGGCCGTCGAGACCTACCGGCGGCTCTTCGGAGCCGAGCTGGAGCTGCGCGAGACGCTGACCGAGCAGGGCGTCGAGACGGCGCTCCTTCGGGTGGGCGACGGCCGGATCGAGCTGCTTGCCTCGCTCGAGCCCGACACGCCGGTCGGGCGCTTCATCGAGCGGCGCGGCCCGGGCATGCACCACGTCGCCTTCGAGGTCGACGATGTCGCGCTCGAGCTCGAGCTGCTCGCGGCGCAGGGCGCCGAGCTGATCGACGACGCTCCCAGGCGCGGGCTCAACGGCATGGACATCGCCTTCGTTCATCCGCACGCGACGGGCGGCGTGCTGGCGGAGCTGGTGGCGCATGGGTGACGCCGAGCGCGTCCGGGTCGAGATCGCCTTTCGCAGCGGCCAGTCGCTGACCGTGAACATTCCCGGTCCCACTGCCGACGAGCTCGAGTCGGCGCTCGCGAAGGGATCGCCCGACGCCGTGACATTCGAGGCCGACGACGGCCGCTACACCGCGGTCATCCGCATGATCGCGTTCGTCAAGCGCCACGCCCGCGAGAGCCGCGTCGGCTTCGGCGCGTAACGCCGGCGGCAGATGGCGCTCGAGGCGGGAATCGTCGGCCTGCCGGGCTCGGGCAAGACGACGCTCTTCACGGCCCTGACCAAGGCCGCCGGCGGCGAGTACGGCAAGACGCACGTCGGCATGGCCGAGATCGCCGACCCGCGCCTGCCGGAGCTGGCCCGCGTCGTTTCTGCGCGCAAGGTGACGCCGGCGACGCTGCGCGTCCAGGACGTGCCCGGTACCGGGCCGGCGCTCCTCGGCAACCTGCGGCAGGTCGATGCGCTCCTCGTCGTCCTCGACGGCTTCTCGCCGAACGCCGATCCCGCCGGCGATCTCGAGAACCTCAAGCTCGAGCTGCTCGTCGCCGACCGCGATCACGTCGCCGGCCGCCTCGAGCGGGTCGAGAAGCAGGCGAAGTCGGGCGAGGCGAAGCTGCGCGTCGAGCTCGCGCGGCTGCGGGAGGTGCTCGCAGCGGTCGACGCCGGCGCGCCGCTCTCGGACGTCGAGGGCGAGCTCCCGGAGGGCCTGGAGCCGCTCACCACGAAGCCGCTGATCGCGGTCGAGAACGGGGCCGGCGGGATCGACCTCGCGCTCGAGGCGGAGCTGTCCGAGCTCCCCGACGAGGAGGCGGCTGCGTTCCGCGACGGCGGGCCCTCGGCGCTCGAGGAGGTTGTCCGGCGGCTGGGCGACGCCCTCGACCTGGTCACGTTCTTCACCGCCGGAGAGAAGGAGACGCGTGCCTGGACGCTCCGCCGCGGGCAGACGGCGCTCGATGCCGCAGCGACGATCCACACCGACATCGCGCGCGGGTTCATCCGCTGCGAGGTGATCGACTGGCAGGACCTTGTCGATGCCGGCTCCCACGCCGAGGTCTCCCGGCGGGGCCTGCAGCGCCTCGAGGGGAAGACCTATGGGGTGCGCGACGGCGACGTGCTGAACATCCGCTTCAACGTCTGAGCGCTAGGCGGAGATCAGCAGCACCCCGACGAGGGTCAGGACGACGCCGATCCGCTGCAGGGGGGCGATCCGCTCGTGCAGGACGATCGCCGCGAGCAGCACTGTGACGATCGGGTACAGCGAGGCGAGCACCGAGGTCAGGCTGATGAGGCCTCCCGCATGCGAGGAGGCCGCGAAGAGGAGGTTCCCGAGCGTGTCGCCGAGGCCGACCCCGATCACGACGGCGAGCTTCCAGCCCGCGACGCGGACCGCGGGGCGGCGCACGGCAACGGCCGCCAGCACGATCGCGGTCGAGGTGATGCGGAAGAGAAGCGAGGACCAGTACGGGTCCGCTGCCCCGGCCGCGTGCATGGGCGGGAAGTAGAAGCCGAAGCCGACCGCGGCCAGGAGCGCGAGGCCGACGCCGGCGGCGACCCGCCGCTTCCCGCCCTCCTGGTGCTCCTGCGAGGCGAGCACGACGCCGAGCAGGGCGGCCGCGATCCCCGCGTACTGAACCGGCGCCGGACGGTCGCCCGTGAGGATCCCGAACAGCACCGGCACGATCGCCGAGGCGCCCGCGATCGGCGCGACGACCGCCATCGCCCCGATCGCCATGCCCCGGTAGTAGGCGTAGAGGCCGAGCGTTCCCGAGATCGCGGCCGGGATCGCGAGCAGCACCGCGGCCCCGTGCGGTGCGCTGCCCCGGGCTGCGACCACGATCGCCATCGCCGTCATCCCCGCGATCTGCGCCCAGAGCATCACGCGCAGGGCGCCGAGCGTGCGTGCCTGCCACGGGCCGACGAAGTCCGCGACCCCCCAGGCGAGGCTCGCGCCGAGCGCGAGCGCGAGGCCGTTCACCCGGTCGGCCGCGTGGCTGCGCTCGCGTCGAGCTGGTTCGCGTGGTAGAGCACGCTCGCCTCGGCGGTTCGCGCGGCGCGGGCGTCGTGATGCGTCGCGACGCAGTGCAGGAGCTCGGCCCGCTGGGCCGGGGTGAGGCCGTCGGCGTGCTCCTCGATCAGCCTCAGGCCCAGATGGACGTGGCCGAGCAGCCTTCCCTCGTCGGTCGGCGTGAAGGCCGGGCCGCGCGTGAGCTCGCTCGTGCGCCCGATGTCGTGGACGAGCGCCGCGGCCAGCACGAGCTCGGAGCGCAGCCGTGGATGGAGCTGCGCCGTCTCGCGACAGAGCGTGGCGACGCCGACCGTGTGCTCGAGGAGCCCGCCCGCGTAGGAGTGATGGTCGTCCGGCGTCGCCGGGAAGGCGGCGAGGTCGCAGCCGGCGAGAACCGCCCGCACGGTCGCGGCGAGCCCGGGGTGCGAGATCTCGTCGATCAGGAACTCGAGGAACCCCTGCAGCTCGGAGGCATCGCGCCGCAGCGCCGGCGTCAGGCTGGCCGGGTCGACGTCGGCCGTCTCGAGCGTCCGCACGTCGAGCTGGAGCCGGTCGCGGAACCGCTCGACGCGGCCGAGCACCCGCACGGCATCGCCCACGGCGAAGCGCCCGTCGAGCAGCTCGACGTCGTTCCAGACCCGGGCGTCGATGTTTCCGGTCGGGTCGACGAGCTCGAGCGCGAGGTAGGGCGCGCCGCCCTTCGTCCGCTGGCGCCGTTTCGACTTGACCGCGAAGATGCCCTCGACGACCCGGTCCGCTTCGAGGTCGGAGATCACCTGCCGAGTTTAGATGGGCGGCCCTTCGATAGCCTCACGCCGGTGACCGCGATCTCGCCGTTTCGCGCGCTCCGCTACGACGAGAGCGTGGCCGGGCCTCTCGGCGACCTCGTCGCGCCGCCGTACGACGTGCTGGACGCGGACGAGCGCGAGACCCTCTGGCTGACGAACGACCGCAACATCGTCCACCTCACGCTTCCCCTGTCGGCCGAGGCGGCCGGCGAGTCACTCGCCTCCTGGCGCGAGACCGGCGTTCTCCGGGAGGAGGAGCCCACGTCGTGGTGGCTCGAGCAGGAGTTCGTCGGCCCCGACGGGCAGCCCCGGAAGCGCTCGGGCATCGTCGGGTCGATCGAGGCGACCCCGTACTCGGAGGGCAAGGTGCTCCCGCACGAGCTCACCCGCGCCGAGGTGAAGGAGGAGCGCCTTGCCATCCTGCGTGCGACGCGGACGCAGCTCGAGCCGATCCTGCTGCTCTACGACGCCGACGTGCCCGTCGAGGCCCCGGGCGGCGACCCCGAGATCGTCGTCGCCGAGGGTGTGTCGGTCAACCGGCTCTGGCGGCTTTCCCCCGCGGCCGTCGAGATCGACGCGCCGTTCCTGATCGCCGACGGCCATCATCGCTACGAGACCGCGGTCGCGTTCCGCGAGGAGGATCCGGCGGCTACGCACACCTTCGCGGTCCTCGTCTCGTCCCGGGATCCCGGGCTGGAGATCTACCCGACCCATCGCGTCGCGCTCGGGATGGATGCCGATCCGCTCGGTCTCATGACCTCGACCTGGGATACGAGCTCGCTGACCATGTACCGGATGGGCAACTACTACCGGCTCGATTCCGACGGCGAGCTCGACACGATCGAGATCGAGCAGTACGGCCTGCACGGCGTCGAGTACACGCCGAACGCCCAGGAGGCGGTCGAGGCCGTCGACGGCGAGGTGGCAACCGTCGCCTTCCTCGTGCGCCCGCCGTCTGTCGCCCAGGTGCTCGAGACGGCCTTCGCCGGCGAGACGATGCCGCCCAAGTCGACGTACTTCCTGCCGAAGCTGACCTCCGGCCTGCTCCTGCACCCGGTTTGAGCCCCTGGCTCGAGCTGTGCCGGGCCGCGGTCCGCGACGTCGAGGCCGTCCTGCGGGAGATGCCGACGCGCGAGGAGCGCGAGCGCCCCGTCGGGCCGGGGAAGGGCGGCGACATCACCGTGGCTCTCGACGAGGCCGCCGAGCGCGTCGTGCTCGCCCATTTCGAGCGGCCCGACGTCACGATCGTCTCCGAGGAGATCGGGATCAAGGGCGACGGCGCGATCACCGTCGTCGTCGACCCGATCGACGGCTCGCAGAACGCCGGGCGTGCGATCCCGTACTTCGCGCTGAGCGTCGCGGTCGCCGAAGGGAGCACGATGGACGACGTCGTCTTCGGGTTCGTCCACGACTTCGGCTCCGGCGAGGAGTGGACGGCGGTTCGCGGCGGCGGGGCATTCCTGAACGGCGAGCCGCTCACCGGCAGGCCTAAGGACTTCATCGAGCTCCTCTCGCTCGAGGCGACACGGGCCACGCTCGTCCATTCCGCGCTCGCGAGCCTCGCGCCGCTGACCGACCGCGTCCGCGTGATGGGGGCGCAGGCGATCACCTTCTGCCATCTGGCGGCCGGCCGCATCGACGGGGTCGCCGTGCCTCAGGCCGTCCCGCAGCGTCGACGTCGCGGCAGCTCAGCTGCTCGTGCGGGAGCGCGGGTTCGCGATCCAGGCGATCGACGGCCCGCCGCTCGGCTCGATCCCGCTCGACCTCGAGGCGCGCTCGCGCATCTGCGCGGCGGGCAGCGAGGAGCTGGCCTCGCAGGATCGCCGCCGCGGTACGCTCCTAGGCGATGGATCCGACCACCCCACGCCGTTCTCGCCGCGCTGGCGAACGTGATCGATCCGGAGCTGCGCAAGCCGGTGACCGAGCTCGACATGGTCCGCGACATCGCGATCGCCGGCGGCGAGGTGACGGTCACGATCGCGCTCACCGTCGCCGGCTGCCCGCTGCGGAACTCCTTCCAGGAGCAGGTCTCGCGTGAGGTGGGCGCCGTCGAGGGCGTGACGGCGGTACGCCTCGAGTTCGACGTCATGAGCCCCGACGAGCGCGCCGCGCTCACCTCGAAGCTCCGCGGCGGCCGGCCGGAGTCGGACAAGGCGATCCAGCTCGACCCGACGACGCGCGTGATCGCGGTCGCCTCGGGCAAGGGCGGTGTCGGCAAGTCGACGATCACTGCCAACCTCGCGGCCGCATTCTCCGCGACCGGCCTGCGCGTCGGCATCCTCGACGCCGACATCTACGGCCACTCGATCCCGCAGATGCTCGGGATCCACCAGAAGCCGGTGCTCGTCGACAAGCTGATGATCCCGCCGGTCGCGCACGACCTCAAGCTGATGTCGATCGGCTTCTTCGTCGACGACAACAAGCCGCTGATGTGGCGCGGGCCGATGCTTCACCGCGCGCTCGAGCAGTTCCTCCAGGACGTCCACTGGGGCGAGCTCGACCTGCTCGTCGTCGACATGCCGCCGGGCACCGGCGACGTCGCGATCTCGCTCGGCCAGATGCTCCCGCGCGCCGAGGCGGTCGTCGTCACGACGCCGCAGGTGCTCGCCCAGGAGGTCGCGAGCCGGGCGGCCGAGATGGCCCGCCGCACCGGCATGCAGCTCCTCGGCGTGATCGAGAACATGACCTCCGAGATCTTCGGCTCCGGCGGCGGCGAGCGCCTCGCTACGGAGCTCGGCGTCAAGCTCCTCGGTACGGTTCCGCTGGACATCCGCCTGCGGGCCTCGGGCGACGAGGGCGTCCCGCTCGTCGTCTCCGATCCCGATTGCGCGGCGGCGCAGGCGGTCTCCGACCTCGCGCGCACGATCGACGCCACCCGCGGCGCCGGCTTCACGCGCACGCTGCCGCTCGTCTCGTAGCTGCGCCGCGGACCGGCCCGGCAAGCGCAGGCCACAGGCGCTTGTAGGTTGCACGCCATGGAAGGTCTCGGGGACGCCGACGGGCAGCGCCGCGAGGTGCTGGCACGGCTCGGCACGCTCGGCTTCTCGAGCGCCGACGCGGCCGTGCTGGCCGAGCATTTCCTCGGCCGCCGAGCGGTCGGGGCGCGGGGGCCACGGCCTCACGCGGGTCGCCTGGCTCGAGAGCTGGCCCGAGCTCGAGACCGCTGCGCGTCCGGTCCGGGTCGTGAGCGAGCCCGGATACGAGCGCTGGGACGGAAACGGCGCACTCGGCTACCTGGTGCTGAACGCCGTCGTCGAGGCCCAGCTCGCCGAACCGCCGCAAACCTCGAGGCTCGTCGCCATGGGCCGGACGTTCCCGACCGGGATGCTCGGGCACTGGACGCGCCGGCTTGCCGGGGGCGGGCTGATCGCGGCGCTCACCGCGACCTCGCCGCGCCGGCTCGGCCATCCGGCGGGCGGCCCGAGGCTCACCGGGACGAACCCGCTCTCGATCGCGATCCCCTCCTCTGACCGGCGCCCGGTGGTGGTCGACGTCTCGATGGGGAACCACACCTACGGTGACGTGCTCGCCGGCAGGGCGATCGAGGACGACCTGGCGCCGTTCGGCGGCGACACTCCCACAAGGCCTTCGCCCTCGCCGTCGGCCTACAGCTCCTCGTCGACGCGCTCACCCCGGCCGACGGCTTCGGCGCCGTCCTCGTCGTCGCAAGCCCGCTCAGCGACCCGGTTCCGCCTTTCCGCGCGCTCGCGGCAGGCGTGCGCGTTCCGGGCGATCGCTGACTGCGGGTCGGCGAGTTCCCTCACCGCCGCTGCGGCCAATCACGGATGCCCGCGCCGACCGGACCCGGGAGAGTCCAGAGCGTCAGTTCAATCAAAAGAGCTTCCAGGAGGAACGTCATGAGAAAGGTTCTCGAGATCGGAGGGTTCGTCGCAGCAGCGGTTCTCGTGCTCTTCGGCGTCGCGGTGATCGTGCTCGGCGTCAACGGCCGCTCGACGGTCAACAACAGCCTGAGCCAGGAGAAGATCGCCGGCACGCCCGACATGACCCCGGCCGGCATCAAGGCCGAGGCGGCGAAGGCCGGCCTCACGGGGATCACCTTCCCGTCCTGCTCGGTCGCCAACAAGGCGATCACCGACGGGACGACCGCGCGCTGCTTCGCGCAGTACATGCGCATCCATGCGCTCGAGGCCACCGGCGGACTGACCTACGCCCAGATGGGGCGCTTCGCCACCGCCGACGGCAAGCCGATCGGCACGAACGACGCGACCAAGGCCGTGCAGGCGAACGGCCAGCCGGCCGACAACGGAGCCCGGAACGTCTGGGTCACCGAGACCGCGCTCACGACAGCGCTGAACGTCAGCTACATGGCGAGCCAGCTGTCGCTCTTCAGCATCGTCGTCGGGTTCGCGCTGCTGCTCACCGGGATCGGACTCGGGATCCTGGACTTCGCCGCACTCCACCGGCGCAAGGAGTCAGAGGCGGGCGCCGAGGCGGCAGCGCCGCTCAAGAAGGCGACGCCGGCAATCGTCTAGAGGCTTCCCGCCTGGAAGCCGGGAAAAGGTGGGGGCACGGAGCGATCCGTGCCTCCACTGATCTTTCGGTGCTCTCACCGGGGCTCCCTCTCACGGGAGCCCCTCGTCGTCGGTCGAGCAGGGTCGCCGGCCGGGTCGCTCGTCAGGCCGGGAAGCCCGGCTCGCGGCGGATCGGGTCGAAGTCGGGGTCTCGGCGGGCGCGCTCGGCGTACTGCGGGTCGGCCCGAACCGCTTCCTGCAGGTGCTCGACCGCATCGAGGGCCCGGCCGGCAAGTGACTCGGCGCAGGCCAGGTTGTAGAGGATCGCCGGATGGCCGGGTCGCTCGCGCAGCCCTTCGCCGATGGTCACGATCGCATCCCGGTAGCGCTTCTCCCGCATCGCGGGTATCGCCGCGAAGTACGACTCCCAGGGAGCGACCTCGTAGGGGGCCCCCGCCTCGCCTCCGATCGCGAGCACGAGCGTCCCCGGCTCCTCGGCAACCGCCTTGCGCCGCAGTGCGGGGTCGGAGACGAAGACGAGACTTCCCGCCGGAGCATCGAGCGTCTCCTGGCCGAGCGTGAACGTCGCGCGGCCGGAGACGACGACGTAGAGCTCCTCGTGACCCCCGGCGCCGCCCCCGGTCTCATCGTGCTCCTCGACCACCTGCTCGCCGGCCTTCTCTGCGGTGTAGGCGTTGATTCCGAAGGCCCGGATGCCGAGCCGGCGGCGGATCGGGTGCCACACGATCCCCTCGAACAGCGGGATCGACTCGAGCTCGTCGAGCCGGGTTGCCTCCCATGCCTTCATCCGCTCGCTCCACGAAGCGCGGCCAGCACCACCGGGTCGATGCACGCGACCCCGTCGACGCGCTCCTCGAGGTTCTCGCGTCCCGCCCAGGTGGGCAGCGTCGCCTCGAGCTCGCCGTTGAAGCCGAGCCGTGCGAGGCGCTCCTCGAGCTCGCCGGAGAGCGCGTCGTCGACAGCCACCCAGGCGCTCGAGGGCGTCTTCCCGAAGAGCGTCTGGTGGATCCCGTAGAGCCGCGCGATCTCCTCGACCGGTGCGGCGTGGTCGTCGACGCGCAGGTCGACGACGGCGTCGGAGAGCCCCGCGTAGCCCCCGTCGGGCTCGACGACGAGGAGCGCCGCCGACTGCTGCCCGCGCCGGTCGCCTCCGGCGGCCTGTGCCGCGGCGAGGCAGCCGAGCAGCCGCTCGGCCAGGGGCCGTCCTGCGGATCCCTCGAAGCTCGCCGCGAGCGCTGCCACCGTCTCGCCGGACACGAGGATGTTCCCCTGGGCGGCGAAGCAGGGGCCGTGCGTGCCGCCCGCCCAGTCCAGGCACGCGCTCCCGGTGTAGCTCGCGCTCCCGCCCTCGGCGTCGACGATTCCGAGCTGGCGCTGGTCGCGCCCTTCGTCGGCCTCGGTCAGCCGCTCGACGACCTCGGTCGCCGACAGGCCCTCGGCGAGGAGCTGCAGCCCCCCGGGCCCGTAGCGGGGGTTCGCGTAGGCCTGCGTCGCGACCGCCCCGACCCGGGGCTGCGCCCACGGCACCACCGAGCCGACGGCGAGGAACTTCGACTCGGTCGCGACGCCCCACTGCACGGCTTCGAGGTCGCAGGCGGCGATCGAGTAGGTGGCGACGATCGGCGTGATCACGGTCAGTCGAGCATGAGCGTGCCGCCCGGCTCGAGGGCGTGCACCGTTGCGTCGGGCGCCTCGGCTCGAAGCTCCGCCGGCGTTCCGGTGAGCACCGGGAACGTGCCGTAGTGGCAAGGGATGCAGTCCGGGTTGCCGAGCAGCTCGAGCGCCAGCGCGGCCTCACGCGGCCCCATCGTGAAGTGGTCGCCGATCGGCAGCACCGCGAAGTCGGGGGCATGCAGCCGGCTGATCAGCGCCATGTCGCCGAAGGCGCAGGTGTCGCCCGCGAAGTACACCGCGCGACCGTTCTCGAGCCGGATCACGATGCCGCACGGCTCGCCCAGATACTCGCCGTCGTCGCTGCTCGAGGAGTGGAACGCGTTGACGAGGCTGAAGTGGATCCCGTCGATCTCCTGCGTGCCGCCCTTGTTGAGGCCGGGCAGCGGGCCGACGTTCGCGCCCTTCGACCCGAGCCAGCCCTTGAGCTCGACCATGGCGACGATCTCCGCCTCGGGGAACGCCTGCGAGAGCGCGACCGTGTCTCCCACGTGATCTCCGTGGCCGTGCGTGAGCGCGATCACGTCGACCCGTTCGGGGCTCTTGGCATCCTCGGGAGCCTTCGGGTTTCCGTTCAGGAAAGGATCGACGTAGATCCGCTTCCCTTCGTCGCTTTCGACCAGGAACGCCGAATGTCCGAGCCAGGTGAGTGAGGCCATCCCTTCTCCTTTCGTCTTTGACGATCGCACGATAGATGTCGGGCAAAAGCACAGGAGGATCGTCCGGTTCGATCGCGAAGCTATCGGGCATGGGACGCCGGGTTCTGCCTGCCTTCCTCGTCGCGGTCGCAGTGATCGCGGACATCGAGGGCTCGCACGGGCTCGCCCGGGACGCGCTGCTCGCCGCCCTCCCGTTTGCCGCCGTCGCCGCGCTCGTCACGTTCGGCGACTACGTCGACTCGCGCGAGGGGACGGCCGGGCTGCAGTCGCTCTGCTCGGGAGCGATCGTCGTGCTCCTCGTCGTCTCGTGCGCCGTCCGCAATACCGCCGGTCATGCCGTGCCGCCGCTCGGCACCTCGATCGCTCGTTGCCGTGGTCTGCCTGCTCGCGCTCAAGGGCGTGCTCGCGGCCGCGCCGCACCTGGGCCGCCTGGCCGGGTTCTCGCCGGCGAAGCCCTGACGCCGGCGCGCGGGACAGCCCGCGCGGCCTGCACAGGCTCAGAACGGCAGCGAGCGGGCTGCAGCCCGGGCCACGTCGATCAGCGGCTGCACGAAGAAGAACGAGCCGATCGTGACGGCGACCGCCAGCGCGACGCCCGTTCCGAGCACGTGTTCCCGCGGCGGTGAGCCGCCGGCCGGCGCCAGCCGCAGCTCGGCGCCGTCGCGCAGGAACATCGAGCGAACGACCGCGAGGTAGTACGCCGCCGAGACGACCGTGAACACGACGCCGATCACGATCAGCCACCACCAGCCGCGCGCATACGCCGCCGAGAAGACGTAGATCTTCCCCCAGAAGCCGCCGGTGAGCGGAAAGCCCGAGAAAGCCGAGCATGAACACCCACATCGCGACCCCGAAGAACGGCCGCTCCCAGCCGAACCCCGACAGGTTCTCGAGCGTGACGGGCGTGCCGAGCTCGCGCTCGCGCACGGCGACGACGCCGAACGCACCGAGCGACATCGCGCAGTAGGGGATCAGGTAGTACATGAGCGCCCTCGCCCCGATCTCGTTGCCGGCCCCGACCGCGATCAGCATGAAGCCCGCATGCGAGACCGACGAGTAGGCGAGCAGTCGCTTGACGTTCCGCTGCGCGAGCGCGGCGATGTTCCCGACGGCGAGCGAGAAGATGGCGATTCCCACGACCGCCCAGGTCCAGAGGTGAGCCTCGCGCGGGAACGCGGTCACGAGGATGCGCTCCATCGCAACGAGCGCCGCGACCTTGGTCGCGCTCGACATGAACGCCGTCACCGGCGTCGGGGCGCCCTGGTAGGCGTCGGGGGTCCACATGTGGAACGGGGCGGCGGAGGACTTGAACGCGAACCCGGCGAGGATCATCGCGAGCCCGAGCACGAGCAGCGAGTTGTCGGCGACGCCGGCGGTGGCGATCTTGTCGAACGAGAGCTCCCCGGTCGCGCCGTAGACGAGCGCCGAGCCGAAGAGGAGCGTCGCCGAGCCGACGGCCCCGATCACCAGGTACTTCAACCCGGCCTCGAGCGAGCCGACGAGGTCGATGTCGATCGCGCAGAGCACGTAGAGGGCGATCGAGAACCACTCGAGCCCGAGGAAGAGCGTGATCAGGCTCGCCGCCTGCACGAAGAACGCCATGCCGGCGCCGGCCGCGGCGAGCAGGACGTAGTACTCGGCGACGTTCTCCTCGCGCATCCGCTCGCGATAGGCGACGAGGACGGCCAGGAGGCCGCAGGCGGCGATGATCACCTGGGCCGTCGCCGCCCAGCGGTCGCGGTAGATCGAGTCGGCGATGATCGCCGCGCCGTGCGGGCTCTTCTCGTCGACCAGGATCGCGAACACGAGGCCGGCCAGGAACCCCGCGCCGCAGACGACGGCCGCAGCGGCCCGCCGGGAGGCCTTCGGCCAGAAGACCGCGACCAGCATCAGCAGCCCGGCCGCGGCAAGCATCGAGAGCGACGGCGACAGCGCGAACCAGTCGATGTGGGGCTTGTGGATCACCGGTGGACCGTCGCGGGCGGGCCGGCGGCCTCGCCGCTGATCGGAGGCACGCTCGAGCTCTTGCCGACGAACGCGTGGCCGCTGATCGCGTTCGGCCAGGCCGAGAGCACGAGCAGGATCGCGACGAGCGGCACGACGACCGCGAGCTCGCCGGTGCGCAGATCGAGCGCCGAGTCCTCGACGGCCGAGCCGACGTCGCGGTGGAGCACGGCCGAGATCAGCCGGAGCATGTACATCGCCGCGAGCACGATCGCGACCGCACCGACGATGGCCCAGCCCCAGCCCTGCTGGAAGACACCGGCGAGGATCAGGAACTCGCCGGCGAAGTTCGACGACAGCGGCACCGCGAGCGCCATCACGCCCACGGTCATCAGAATCGTCGCGAGCACCGGACGGCCCCGCGCCATGCCGCCGAGCCGCGACAGCTCGCCGGTTGTCGTGCGCCGCTCGACCATCCCTGCGAGGAGGAACATCGACATCGAGAGCAGGCCGTGGTTGACGATCTGCAGCACCGAGCCGTCGAGCCCGAGATCGTTCGCCGCGAAGATGCCGAACCCGATCAGGCCCATCTGCGCGAGCGAGGAGTAGGCGACGACGCCGCGGATGTCGGGCGCGCGGAACGCAAGCAGCGATCCGTAGACGAGCCCGATCGAGCAGAGGACGAGGATCGGCACCCGGAAGTCGTGGGTCGGGCCGGGAAACTTGACGAGGACGATCCGCAGGAACCCGAAGGCGGCGACCTTCGAGACGACGCCGGAGAGCATGCCGGCGATCTCGGGCGGCGACTCGCGGTAGGCGTCGGGCAGCCAGCCGTGGAACGGCCAGAACGGCGCCTTGATCGCGAAGGCGATCGCGAAGCCGAGGAAGATCCAGTCGTTCGAGCTCGGCTTCAGCGCGGTCAGGTCGAACGAGTGCTGCTGGAGCCCGTAGACGAGGATCGCCGCGAGCATCAGCAGCGACCCGGCGACGGTGTAGACGACGAACGTCATCGTGGCGCGCAGGCGGCCGGGGCCGCCCCAGACGCCGATCAGGACGTAGAGCGGGATCAGCATCGCCTCGAAGAAGGCGTAGAAGAGCAGCAGGTCCTGCGAGGAGAAGACGCCCGCGACCGAGCCGGTGAGGAAGAGAAGGAGCCCGAAGTACGCCCGCGGACGGTCGCGGCCGGCCCACCAGGCGTACATGCACGCCACGGCGCCGCAGACCGCCGTCAGCCCGACGAGCCAGATCGAGAACCCGAAGAGACCGACGTGGTAGCTCGAGTGAATCTCGCTGAACCAGGTGGTCTGCTGCGCGAGCTGGAGGCCGCCGTCCGCGAAGTCGAACCGCTCGAGCGCGAGAATCCAGACACCGACCTCGACGAGCGAGATGAGCGTCGCGAACGAGGCGACCCACGGCCCCGGCAGGGGCAGCAGCCAGACGACGAGCGCGCCCGCGAGCGGCAGCACGATCAGGATGGTGGTCAGCCAGTCGCTCATCGGGAGGCGATGAAGACGACGGCGAGGATTGCGACGCCGCTCGCGAGCGCGAGCGCGTACAGGCGGACGAGCCCGTTCTGGGCCTTGGCGACCTCACCGGAGCCGAAGCGGAAGCCCTGCGTGATCTCGCCGAGCGAGCCGGCGATCACGGGGGTCTCGAAGAAGCGCCCGAGGCCGCGGGAGACCAGGTCGGCCGGCTTGTAGAAGACCGCGTCGTACAGCTCGTCCCAGTAGAACTTCTTCTCGAACAGCCTCACCGGCTTCGGGACCGTCAGCTTCTTGGAGACGTAGGCGCCGTAGGCGACCCAGATGCCCGCGAGACCGAGTAGGACGGCCGAGATCGACCCGATCGCATCCTGCGTCTTGCTGGGGTCGGCGGTCGAGAGGGCGACGGGATCGAGCCACTTGGTCAGCGGCTCGTAGAAGACCGAGAACTGCAGGAGCCCGGCGGTCGCCGAGAGGACGGCGAGGACGGTGACCGTCCACACCATCGAGAGCGGGCCCTCGAGCCTCCCGTGCGGCTTGTGCAGATGCTCCGTGGCGAACGCGGACTGCTCGCCGTAGAAGACGATGAAGTAGAGACGGAAAGCGTAGAGACCGGTCAGGAACGTGCCGACGAGGCAGAGCGCGAACAGGCAGTAGCCGAAGGTGCCCTTGGTGAGCGTCGTGTCGATGATCTCGTCCTTGGAGAAGAAGCCGGCGAAGGGCGGGAAGCCGACGAGTGCGAGCGAGCCGATCAGGAAGGCCGTGCGCGTGTGGGGCAAGACCTTGCCGAGACCGCCCATGCGGCGGATGTCCTGCTCGCCCGACAGCGCGTGGATGACGATCCCGGCGGCGAGGAAGAGCAGCGCCTTGAAGAACGCGTGCGCCATGAGGTGGAACATCGCGGCCGAGTACGCGCCGATCCCTGCGCCGACGAACATGTATCCGATCTGCGACATCGTCGAGTACGCGATCACGCGCTTGATGTCGACCTGGACGATCGCGATCAGGCCTGCCATCAGGATCGTCACGGCGCCGAGCCCGGCCGCCAGGCCCTGCACCTTCGGGGCGTCGACGAAGAGCGGGTGCGTGCGGACGATCAGGTAGACCCCGGCCGTGACCATGGTCGCCGCGTGGATGAGGGCGCTGACCGGCGTCGGCCCTTCCATCGCGTCGGGGAGCCACGTGTGGAGCGGGATCTGCGCCGACTTGGCGAGCGCACCGCCGAGCAGCCCGAGAGCGATCAGGTTGGCGACGGTGCCGCCGTGGGGTGCGCTCGCGAACACGCCCGCGAAGTCGAGCTGCCCCGTCTGCTGGATCAGCAGGAAGAGCGCGAGCGCCATCGTCGCGTCGCCGAACGCGTTCATGACGAACGCCTTCTTGGCGCCCGCGATCGCCGACGGGCGATCCTGGTGGAAGCCGATCAGCAGGTAGCTCGAGAGCCCCACCATTCCCCAGCCCGCAAGCAGCAGCAGCAGGTTGCCCGACTGGACGAGCAGGAGCATCGAGAAGACGAACAGGGACATGTAGGCGAAGAAGCGGCGCTCCTCGTTCTCGCCGTCCATGTAGCCGACCGAGTAGGCGACGATCAGCGAGCCGACGCCGGTGACGATCAGCATCATCATGATGCTGAGCTGGTCGGTGAGCAGGGTGAGGCCGAAGCTGTACCGGCCGGCGGAGAGCCACGTCCAGGCGGTCGTCGAATGGGCGCGCGCCGCGGGCGACTCGCCGATCATCGAGACGAGGGCGACGATCGAGGCCGCGAACGCCGCCATTGTCGACGCCGTCGAGATGTAGCCGGCGCCGCGGCGCGAGAGCCGGTTTCCCGCCAGCGCGATCGCCACGGTCGCGGCGAGCGGCGCCGTGAGACAGACCCACGCGGCGATGTTGATCGTCATCCGCGCAGCGTCCGGAGCTTGTCGACGTCGAGCTCGATGTTCCGCCGGCCCATTGCGACGATCAGCCCGAGCCCGACGACGACCTCCGAGGCGGCGACCGCCATCACGGCGATCGCGAAGACCTGCCCCTCCTCGCTCCCGAAGTGGCGGGCGAACGCGATCAGGGCGAGGTTCGCGCCGTTGAGCATGATCTCGACCGAGAGCAGGATGATCAGCGGGCTCCGGCGTACGAGCACCCCGGCCGCGCCGGTGACGAAGAGCATCCCGGCGAGGATCACGTACCAGATGACGCTCGGGCCGCTCAGCGCTTCTCCGCCCCGGCGCCGGCAAGGCCGGCACCTGCGCCGAACGGCTCCGTCGAGCCCGCGCCGTCCCCGGTACCGGGCTCGCCGGGCGTCGCCTCGAACACCCTCGCGTGCGAGCCGAGCACGACGCCGCCGACGGCGGCCACGAGCAGGACGATCGAGGTCACCTCGAAGGCGAGGAGCTGGTCGGTGAGGAACACGCGCCCGATCGCGGCCGGCGAGCCGAACGAGCGTGGGACGCCGGGTGAGTGGTCGAGCGAGCTGCCGGTCGAGAGGCCGATCGCGACGATCACCTCGACCAGGATCGCTCCGGCGGCGAGGACCGTCGCCCAGAGCTGCCAGGACGGCCCGCCGGCCCACGGAGCCTCGCCGGTCCTCTCGCCGAGGTAGGCGATCACGAACAGGAACATCACCATCACCGCTCCGCCGTAGACGAGCACCTGCCCGGCCGCCACGAACTCGCCGCCGAGGAGCAGGTAGAGCACCGCCAGCGAGGCCAGGTTCCCGATCAGCGCGAGCGCCGAGAAGAACGGGTTCCTGAACGCGACGACCCCGAGCGCGCTCGCCAGGCAGGCAAAGGCCGCGATGAACCAGACGCACCAGACGATGAAGTTCGCCATCGGGCTCTACGAGTCGCTCTGGTAATAGGGGATCGGCGTGTCGTACAGGTCGCGGTCGGCGACCGGCACCCGCTTGACGGGCTCGGCGAGGAGCATGTCCTTCGTGTAGATGAGGTCGTCGCGGTTGTACTCGGAGATCTCGTAGTCGTTGCCGAGCGTGATCGCGTCGAACGGGCAGGCGAGCTCGCAGTAGCCGCAGAAGATGCAGCGGCTCAGGTTGATCTCGTAGATGCGGGCGTAGCGCTCGCCGGCCGAGACGCGGTTCTCGGCGGTGTTCTCGGCGGCGACGACGCGGATGCAGTCGGCCGGGCACGCGGCGGCGCAGAGCGAGCAGCCGACGCATTTCTCGAGCCCGTTCTCGTGCGTCCACAGCCGGTGGCGTCCGCGGAAGCGCGGGTAGACGGGCCGCAGGTACTCCGGGTACTGCTGCGTGATCGGCTTGCGGAAGACCTGCTTCAGCGTCACGCCGAAGCCCTTGAAGGTATTCGGAACGAGGGCGCTCATGCCGCGTTCCAGGCCACGATGAGGGCGGTGACGAGGGCGTTGATCGTCGCGATCGGGAGCAGGATCTTCCAGCCGAAGCGCATCAGCTGGTCGTAGCGCAGACGCGGCTGCGAGGCGCGCAGCCAGATGAACGCGGTGACGAGCGCGCCGAGCTTGAGCAGGAACCAGATCGGGCCGAAGCGGTCGAGCGAGGAGACACCCGGGAACTCCCAGCCGCCGAAGAACAGCGTCACTGCGAGGGCCGAGAGCACGATCATGTTGATGTACTCGGCCGTCTGGAAGAGGCCCCAGCGCATGCCGGAGTACTCGGTGTGGTAGCCGGCGACGAGCTCGGTGTCGGCCTCGGGGAGGTCGAACGGCGGGCGCGAGGTCTCGGCGATCCCGCCGAGCAGGAACACGCAGAGCCCGACGAACTGCGGGACGAAGAACCAGAGCGTCGCCTGCTGGCGGTAGACGATGTCGACGAGGTTCAGCGAGTGGCCCATCAGGACGACGCCGAAGACGCTGAGCGCGAGCGCCACCTCGTAGGAGACGAGCTGGGCGCACGTGCGCATCGAGCCGAGCATCGCGAACTTGGAGTCCGAGGCCCAGCCGCCGACGATGAAGCCGTAGATGCCGATCGAGCCGAGGGCGAAGATCAGGATCAGCGAGATCGGGACGTTCGCGATCTCGCCGTTGATGTAGTGGCCGTGGATCGTCCAGCCCGGCCCGTACGGGATGACGGCGAACGCGAGCAGCGCCGTGAAGCACGAGAGCACGGGCGCGGCGATGTACAGCAGGTCGTGTGCCGAGCCCGGGAAGAAGGCCTCCTTGCGGACGAGCTTGATGAGGTCGGCGATCGGCTGCAGGAGGCCGAACGGGCCGGCGCGGTTGGGGCCGTAGCGGAGCTGCATCCGTCCCAGTGCCTTCCGCTCGAACCAGGTCGTGTAGGCGAAGGCGGCCATCACGAGGTTGACGACGATTACGACCTCGATCAGGGCCACCCACCAGCTCTCGGCCGGATGGGTCACCTCGTCACCTCGACGCGCTCGTGGAGGCCGGCCGCATCGGTTGCCGTGACGCGTGCGGTTCCGGCCGCCAGGTCGCGCGCGATGCGGGCGCGCAGCAGCACCGAGGTGCCGTTCGACGAGACCTTGACCGTGTCGCCGTCGCCGATCTGCCGCGCGCGCGCGTCGTCGCGGGCCAGCTCGATCTCGCCCTCGCGCCGCTGGAAGTCGAGCTCGGGCGTCCGGTCGACCGCAGGGCCGGAGAAGAGCGGACGGTAGGAGAGCAGCCGCAGTCCCCGGCCCGGCTTGACCGTGCGGGCCGGAGGAGCCTCGACCGCTGCGGGCACGCTCACCGGCGCGGGAAGCGGCGCAAGCTCGCCGACCTCGCCGAAGCCGATCCCGCCGAAACAGACGGCCGAGACCTCGTCGAAGGCGAGCGAGGCGTGGGGCGAGACCTCGACGCCGAACCGCTCGGCGAGCTTCGAGATCCAGGCGAGCTCGTCGGGGCACGGTGCGATGACGGCGCGGCGCTGGCGCTGCAGACGCCCTTCGAGGTTCATCGTCGTGCCGTCGCGCTCGAGGTAGCTCGTGCCGGGCAGGACGAGGTCGGCGACGCCGCGGAACGACTCCTCGAAGAGCCCGATCCCGATCACGGCGCCCGCTCGCGCGGCGAGGTCGCGAACGCCCGGGTCGAGCGCGGCGTTGTCGCCGGAGATCACGACGAGTGCCGGCTCGGCATCCTCCACGTCGCCGTCGGCGGCGCAGCTCCAGGCGTCGGCCACGCCGCGCCCGTTCGGGGTGCGGGGAAGGTAGAACGCTGCGCCGGCACCGAGCTCCGTGGCGAGCCAGGCGGCCGCGGCGCCGTCGTCGGTGATCAGCACTGCGCCCTCGACCGGCTCCGACGGCTGCTCGGTGAGGATCCGGGCGCCGTTGCGGCGGGCGGCCTTGATCCACAGGTCGACGACCGGCGCGCGCTCGACGACGGGCTCGTCGCAGAGGACGACGACCGTGGCGGCGTCCCGGATCGCGGAGAGCGGTGCCCGGAAGGGGTCGAGCCCATCAGGAATCTCCTCCGGCAGCAGGGCCTCGTGGGCGCCGAGGCCCGCGCGCAGCAGCCTGGCGAGCCCGTAGGCCTGCTCGACGGTCTCCGAGCCGGAGAGGGCGGTGACGATGGCTGTCCCGGCTGCGCGCAGGAGCTGCTCGGCGCGGTCGAGCGCGGCCGTCCACTCGAGCGGCTCGAAGGTCCCGTCGGCCCGCTTGCCGAGCGGGTCCTGGATCCGGTCGGCGGCGTGCAGGTGGCTGAAGGCAAAGCGGCCCTTGTCGCAGAGCCAGCCCTCGTCGACCTCGGGATGGTTGCGCGAGAGGATGCGCTTCACCTTCCCCTCGCGCGTCGTCGCGCTGATGTTGCAGCCGACCGGGCAGAGGCCGCAGACCGTCGGGACGTTCTGGATCTCCCACGGCCGGGCTTCGAAGCGGTACTGGGTCGAGGTGAGCGCGCCGACGGGGCAGAGCTCGATCACGTTGCCGGAGAACGGCGCCCGGTAGGGCTCGTCGCCGAACGTGGCGATCATCGAGGCGGAGCCGCGCTCGACCGCGACGAGCTGGCCGTCCTCGGCGACCGACTCGGAGAAGCGGGTGCAGCGGTAGCAGAGGATGCAGCGCTCGCGGTCGAGCGCGATCGTCGGTGAGATCGGGATCGGCTTCTCGAACGTCCGCTTCGCGAAGGCCATCCGGGTGTTGCCCGGGCCATAGCGGAAGGTGAGGTCCTGCAGCGGGCACTCGCCGCCCTTGTCGCAAACGGGGCAGTCGAGCGGGTGGTTGACGAGGATGAACTCGAGCGTCGCGTTCTGCGCCTCGGCGGCCAGCTCGGAGGTGGCGGCGGTCTTGACCTCCATTCCCGCGGCGGCCGTCAGCGTGCAGGCCGCCTGCGGCTTCGGCGGCCCGGGCGCGACCTCGCACAGGCACATCCGGCACGCCCCGACCGGGGGCCCGAGCCGCGGCTCGTAGCAGAACACCGGAATCTCGATCCCGGCCGCGAGGGCGGCCTCGACGAGCCCGGTGCCCTTCGGCACCGACACCTCGCGCCCGTCGATCGTCAGCGTGACCAGCTCGGGCGCGCTCATGTCCCCTCCGGCCACCGGCTCGCCGGGCCATGTCCGGGGACAGTCACCGCAACCGAAGCGTCAAGGCGAGGCGATGAGACGGGGACATCCCGCGAAAGCGCCTGCAAACAGCGGTGGCCGTTCGAGACACGTCCGGGGACAGTCACCGTGGCGGCGGCGTGACGGATCGTCCACAGCCGGCTCATGCAGACACCGCCTGCTGAGCAGGTGCGTGGGCGTCGCTCGGGGCGACGATGCCCTCCAGGGACGACTCGCCGTCGAAGGGGCAGCGGCCGAGCTCGACGTGGCGCTCGAACTCCTCGCCCCACTTGGCGACATAGCTCGCGACCGGGTAGACGGCGAAGTCGCCGAGCGCGCAGAGGGACTTGCCGAGGATGCGCGAGCCGACCGAGCGGAGGAGCTCGATGTCCTCGTGGCTGCCGAGGCCCGCCTCGAGCTTCTCGAGGATCTGCACCATCCACCGCGTCCCCTCGCGGCACGGCGTGCACTTGCCGCACGACTCGTGCATGTAGAACTTGGTCGAGCGCAGCGCAAGCTGCACCATGCAGCAGCGGTCGTCGACGACGATCAGCGAGGCGGCCCCGAAGAAGGTGCCGAGCGCGCCGAGCGAGTCGTAGTCGAGCGGCACGTCGATCTGGTCGGGGGAGAGCGCGGGCACCGACGATCCGCCCGGGATGACCGCCTTCAGCTCGCGCCCATCGGCGATCCCGCCGGCGAGGTCGTAGATCAGCTCGCGCATCGGCGTCCCCAGCTCGAGCTCGTAGTTCCCGGGCCGCGCGACGTTCCCCGAGATCGAGAAGATCGCCGTCCCGGGCGAGCTCTCGGAGCCGATCTTCGCGAACTCCGCCGGGCCGAGCTCGATGATCGACGGCACCGTTGCGATCGTGCAGACGTTGTTGATCTGCGTCGGCGCCGAGAACAGGCCCTGAACGGGCGGGAACGGCGGCCGCGGCCGCGGCTGCCCGCGCCGGCCCTCGAGCGAGTCGAGCAGAGCCGTCTCCTCGCCGCAGATGTAGGCCCCGGCGCCCCGGTACACCGTGATCTCGACAGCGCCGAAGATGCCCGCCGCCCGTGCCTCGGCAACGGCGGCCTCGAGGATCTCGTACTCGGCCAGGTACTCGCCGCGGATGTAGATGAAGACGTCCGTGCACTCGATCGCGTGTGCCGCGATCAGGCAGCCCTCGATCAGCCGGTGCGGCGCCTTGGCCATCACCTCGCGATCCTTGAATGCGCCGGGCTCGGACTCGTCGGCGTTGACGACGAGGTACTTCGGCTTGGAGCTGGCCCGGTCGATCAGCGAGGCCTTGCGGCCCATCGGGAAGCCCGCGCCGCCGCGGCCGCGGAGGTTGGCCGCGAGCAGCAGCTCGATGAGCTGCCTCGGGCGTCAGCTCCCGCGCCTTCGGCACCCCCGCATAGCCGCCGATCGCCTCGTACTCGGCGAGCTTCGTCAGATCGTGCTCGGCGGTGCCGGCGAGGAGAACGCTACGCGCGCCCATCGATCTCCTTCACGATCGCCGGGACGTCGGCCGGGGTCACGTGCTGCCGGTAGCGGTGATCGACCGCGACCACCGTCGCGTACCCGCAGCCGCCAAGGCACTCGACGGCGCGAAACGTGACCTTCCCGTCCCGGGTCGTTCCGCCGGGCGGGACGCCGAGCTCCTGCTCGAACGCCTCGACGACGCGCTGAGCGCCGACGAGCGCGCACGAGAGGTTCGTGCAGACCTCCACGAGGTGCTCGCCGACCGGCTCGAGCTGGAACATGTCGTAGAACGACGCGACCGCCTGGCAGTACGCCGGTGTCAGGTCGAGCGCGTCGGCAACCTCGCGGATCGCCTCGGGCGACAGCCAGCCGTACTGCTCCTGCGCCAGGCGCAGGGCCGGGATCGTCGCCGACCGCGCGTCCGCGGGGAACTGCCCGCGAAGGTCCTGGATCCGGTCGAAGAGACCCGCGCTCACCGGTCGACCTCGCCCATCACCGTGTCGAGAGAGCCGACGATGGCGATCATGTCGGCCACGAGCGCGTCGGTCATGCACGTCGCCGTCGCCTGCAGCGCCACGAACGAGGGCGCCCGGAACTTCACGCGCCAGGGCCGCGGGCCGCCGTCGGAGACGACGTAGCAGCCGAGCTCGCCGCGCGGCGACTCGACGGTCACGTAGACCTCACCCTCGGGGACCCGGTAGCCCTCGGTGACGATCTTGAAGTGGTGGATCAGCGACTCCATCGAGGTGTGGAGCTCCTCGCGCGGCGGCAGCACCACCTTGCGGTCGTCCGCGATCCACGGCTCACCCTCCATCCCCTCGAGGCGGTCGAGGCACTGGCCGACGATCTTCGTCGACTCGCGCATCTCGTCCATGTGGACCCGGTAGCGCGCGTACACGTCGCCCTCGGGATAGACCGGAACGCGGAACTCGCACTCCGCATAGCTGAGATAGGGCTCGATCCGGCGCAGGTCCCAGTCGACGCCCGAGGCGCGCAGCACCGGTCCCGACTGGCCGAGCGCGATCGCGTCGTCGGCCGAGAGGAACCCGAGCCCGACCGTCCGCTCGAGCCAGATCTTGTTCTTGTCGACCAGCCCTTCGTACTCGTCGACCGCCTTCGGCATCCAGGCGACGAACTTCCGCGCCTCGGGGAAGAAGCCGCGCGGAATGTCCTCGGCGAGGCCGCCCGCCTGGAAGTACCGCGTGTGCATGCGCGTCCCGCAGACCATCTCGAACAGGTCGAGGATCTGCTCGCGCTCGCGGAAGCAGTACCAGAACATCGAGATCGCCCCCAGCTCGAGCGCGGCCGTCCCGAGCCACACGAGATGCGAGTGGATCCGGTTGAGCTCGCAGAGGCAGGTGCGCATCCAGTCGGCCTTCGCCGGCACGTCGAGGCCGAGGAGCTTCTCGATCGCCAGCACGAACACGAGCTCGTTGGCCTGGAACGACAGGTAGTCGATCCGCTCGGGGTAGGTGATCGCCTTCCACCAGGACTTCTGCTCCATGTTCTTCTCGAAGCCCGTGTGGAGGTAGCCGACCACGGCCTCGAGCCCGACCACGTCCTCGCCGTAGAGATCGACGATCAGCCGCAGCACGCCGTGGGTCGAGGGGTGGTTCGGGCCGAAGTTGATCGGGAGGACGTCGCCCGTGGCCGCAAGCTCGTCGGGGACGCGGAGCACCGTCGGGATCGGACGCGGAATCCGCGTGCCCTCGTAGATCGGCGCACGCTTCGTCTCGGGTGCGACCGCCACTAGTGGGTCCCCAGGCGACGTTGGTGGATCCCTGGGCCGCCGGCACCAGGCGATGCGAGGACGCAGGGAGCGTCAATGGTGGTGACTATTGACGCGACCGAGGACGCAGCAGCGCGCAGCGCGATCGCGGGCCAGCGGTCGCGGGACGTTGTCCGAGGGGCCACTTATTCGTCCTCCGAGAAGCGGACCGGCTCGCCGCCGATCGGGTAGTCCTTGCGCAGCGGATGCCCCTCCCAATCGTCGTCGGTGAGGATCCGCTTCAGGTTCGGGTGGCCCTCGACCGGGATCCCCATCATGTCCCAGGCCTCGCGCTCGTGCCAGTCGGCGGTCGGCCAGATCTCGATCACGCTCGCCACCGGCTCGCCGTCGTCGAGCCAGGCCTGCACCCGGACGCGGCGGGGAGTGCCGGAGACCGAGAGCAGGTGGTAGTTCATCGCGAACCGCTTCGGCTTCGGCGCCGGCAGCCGCTGCAGCCCCTGCGTCATCGGCAAGTTCAGGTCGCGGCCGCCGGCGGTGCCGATGTAGCCGGACACGCCCCGGTCGCCCCAGCCGAGGTAGTCGGCGGCCGACACGTCGGAGAGGAAGTTGAACCCCTCCTCGTCGCGCAGATGAGAGCAGGCCTCGATCAGCCGGGCGGGCTCCACGATCAGGGTCGTCTCGCCGTGCGCCTCCACGACGCCGACGACGCCCGGGACACCTCCCCAATCGCTCACCGCTCGATCCTTCCCCGACCGGCTGCGATCATGAGGCAACGTTCCGGAGCTGGTAGGCGGGCGGAACGCCGGCCTGGATCGCCTCGTGCAGCCGGATGATCCCCTCCATCAACTGCTCGGGCCTCGGCGGGCAGCCCGGCACGTAGATGTCCACTGCGACGATCTTGTCGACGGACTGCAGGATCGCGTAGTTGTTGAACATGCCGCCCGAGCTGGCGCAGGCGCCCATCGCGATCACCCACTTCGGCTCGAGCATCTGGTCGTAGATCTGGCGCAGCGGCGCCGCCATCTTGTGCGAGACGCGGCCCGAGACGATGAGCAGGTCGGCCTGGCGCGGCGAGGAGCGGAACGCCTCCATCCCGAAGCGCGCGATGTCGTAGCGGGCACCGACGATCGACATCATCTCGATCGCGCAGCAGGCAAGCCCGAAGGTGTCGGGCCACATCGACTTCGTCTGCGCCCAGGCGATCGCCTTCGAGAGCGTCGTCACGCCGACCTTCTGCTCGAGATTCTCGATCTCGGTCTCGAACTTCCCCGGCCCCTTGGTCGGCCAGAGAAGCCGCTCGGAGTGGAGGCCCTGGTCCCGCAGCCGCTTGTCTATCGCCATTCGAGTGCCCCCTTGCGCCAGATGTAGACGTAGGCCAGGAGCAGGATCCCCAGGAAGACGAGGAACTCCAGGAAGCCGAACCAGGCCAGGTCGTGGAGGATCACCGCGAGCGGATACAGGAAGACGATCTCGATGTCGAAGAGGATGAACAGCATCGCCGTGAGGTAGAAGCTCACCGTGAACCGCTGCCGCGCCGGGGGCCCCGCGGAGACGCCCGACTCGAAGGGGATCGTGCGTGCGCGGATCCGGCGCTTCGGCCGGGTCGCGAACACGAAGCTCGCGAGGATCATGGTCGACGGGATCACGAGCGCGAAGAATCCGTAGATCGCGAACGGCAACCAGTCGTTGAACAAGACGTCTCTCCTCCGCGAAGGTTCGGTATTCGGACGCTACCACGGGGTAGGAGCGTTCTCCGGAGGAGGTCGAGGTCCGTTCGCGGGTACACTTAGGTCATGGCAAGCATCGAGACTCGTGAGGCAGCGGCGATCACGCTCACCGAGCGCGCCGCCGGCAAGGTGCGCGAGCTGATGGCGCAGGAGCCGGCCGGCGAGGCCGAGGTGCTCCGGGTCGCGATCCAGGGCGGTGGCTGCGGCGGCTTCGAGTACCAGCTCGGTTTCGACCGCGGTGCGACCGGTGAGGACGCCGAGTCGGAGTTCTACGGCGTGAAGGTAGTCGTCGACCCGGCGAGCGCCCAGTACCTGCGTGGCGCAACCGTCGACTTCGTCGAATCGCTCAAGGAGTCGGGGTTCAAGGTGGACAACCCGAACGCCTCGGGATCGTGCGGGTGCGGTCACAGCTTCCACGTCGCCGACGAGGGCGACGATCACGAGCACTCCGCCGGCTGCAGCCACTGAGCGCGACACCGCAAGTCTCGACACCGCGAGTTCGATAAAACCGGTGGCTTGACCGAGAGGAAGCTTCGCGTCGCCGTGGTCGGCTCGGGCCCGGCGGCCTTCTACGCAGCCGCGCCGCTGCTCGCCCGCGGCGCCGAGGTCGACATGATCGAGCGGCTCCCGACGCCGTGGGGCCTCGTCCGCCTGGGCGTCGCCCCCGACCATCCGGAGATCAAGGCCGTCTCGCGCGTGTTCGAGAAGACGGCGAGGGAGCCGGGCTTCCGGTTCTTCGGGAACGTCGACATCGGCCGCGATCTGAGCCCGGCGGAGCTCGCAGGGCTGTACGACGCGGTCGTTTACGCCGTCGGCGCACAGACCGACCGGCGGATGGAGATCCCGGGAGAGGATCTGCCGGGCTCCTGGCCCGCGACGGCGTTCGTCGCCTGGTACAACGGCCACCCGGACTTCCAGCAGCACGAGTTCGACCTCTCCGACGAGCGCGCGATCGTGGTCGGCAACGGAAACGTCGCCGTCGACGTGGCCCGGATGCTCGCCCTCACCCACGACGAGCTCGCGCCGACCGACACGACGAACGCCGCGATCGAGGCGATCGTCGGCTCCGGGCTCAGAGAGATCGTCATGCTCGGCCGCCGCGGGCCCGCCCAGGCGGCGTTCACGAACCCGGAGCTGAAAGAGCTCGGCGAGCTCGTCGGCGCCGACGTCGTCGTCGACCCCGCCGATCTCGTGCTCGACGCGGCGAGCGAGGCCGCGCTCGCGGAGGACCGCTCGACCGCGCGCCGCAACGTCGAGCTCCTGGGCCGGTACGCCGCCCGCGCCCCCGAGGGGAAGCCGCGCAGGCTGATCCTTCGCTTCCTCGTCTCGCCGGTCGCGATCGTCGGCGACGGCAGGGTCGAGGCGGTCGAGGTCGTTCGTAACACGCTCGTCGCCGACGAGCGCGGGCAGCTCCGCGCCGTCGCTACCGGGCAGCGCGAGACCATCCCTTGCGGCATCGTCCTCCGCAGCGTCGGCTACCGCGGCGTTGCCCTCCCCGGCGTCCCCTTCGACGATGAGCGCGGCGTCCTCCCCAACGTCCAGGGCCGCGTCGTCGGCCCGGACGGCGCCACCATTCGCGGCCTCTACTGTGCCGGCTGGATCAAGCGCGGGCCGAGCGGCGTGATCGGCACGAACAAGAAGGACGCGGCCGAGACCGCGGCGCACGTGCTCGGCGACTTCGAGGCCGGCGAGCTGCGGCCGGGGGAGGGCGAGCTCGAGGAGCTGCTGGTCGATCGCGGCCTGCCGTTCGTCGAGTACTCGGGCTGGGAGGCGATCGACGAGCACGAGCGCGGGCTCGGCGCTCCGCACGGCCGTCCCCGCGTGAAGCTCGCGACCTGGGACGAGCTCCTCGGGCATGCCCGGCGACCCTGACGCCGGCGCCGCCGTCCGGCGCGGCGCGACTAGAGTCAAGCGGTGATGGCCGAGGAGCTCTGGGGCAGCGAGACGAGGAAGGCGATCGACAACTTCCCGGTCTCGGGCGAGCCAATTCCGCCGCCGGTCGCCCGCTGGCTCGGGCGCATCAAGGCGGCGGCCGCGCGCGTCAACGCCGAGCTCGGGCTGCTCGAGGCAGCGAAGGCCGAGCGGATCGCCGCGGCCGGCGACCGGATCGCGGCGGGTGAGCTCGACGACCAGTTTCCGATCGACGTCTTCCAGACCGGGTCGGGCACCTCGTCGAACA
Organism: uncultured Actinomycetota bacterium; assembly: GCA_963743675.1. Lineage (GTDB taxonomy): Bacteria > Actinomycetota > Thermoleophilia > Gaiellales > Gaiellaceae > PALSA-600. Next base: position 70,774 of record CAVURE010000012.1, on the reverse strand, counting down.
TGAACGCCAACGAGGTGATCGCCTCGCTGGCGGGGGAGGACGTGCACGCGAACGACGACGTCAACATGGGCCAGTCCTCGAACGACGTCTTCCCCTCGGCGGTGCATCTGGCGGCGCTCGGCGAGCTCGTCGGCGACCTCCTGCCCGCTCTTGCCCGGCTCGAGTCGGCGCTCGCGGCGAAGGCGGTCGAGTTCGACGATGTCGTCAAGTCGGGCCGCACGCACTGGATGGACGCCGTTCCGGTCACGCTCGGCCAGGAGTTCGGCGGCTACGCGGCGCAGGTCCGGGAGGGCTCGGCGCGCGTCTCCTCGACGCTCGAGCGGCTCGGGAAGATCCCGCTCGGCGGCACCGCCGTCGGCACCGGCCTGAACACCCACCCCGAGTTCGCCGCCAGGGTGCGGGAGAGGCTTGCGGCGGAGACCGGCCTCGCGATCAACCCGCCGGCCGACCCGTTCGAGTCGCAGGCTGCCCGCGACGGCCTCGTCGAGGCCTCGGGCGCGCTGAAGACCGTCGCCGTCTCGCTGACGAAGATCGCCAACGACCTGCGCTTCCTCGGCTCCGGCCCCCGGGCCGGGCTCGCCGAGATCTTCCTGCCCGAGCTCCAGAAGGGCTCGTCGATCATGCCCGGCAAGGTGAACCCGGTGATCCCCGAGGTCGTGACGCAGGTCGCGGCGCAGGTGATCGGCAACGACACCGCGATCGCGATCGGCGGCATGCAGGGCCACTTCGAGCTCAACGTCTTCATCCCGCTGCATGGCGCGGAACCTGCTCGAGTCGATCAGGCTGCTGGCCTCGGCCTCCCGCCTGCTCGCCGAGAAATGCGTCACGGGGATCGAGGCCAACCGCGAGCAGTGCGCGCGCTACGCGGAGCTGACCCTCTCGGCGGCGACGGCACTCAACCCCTACATCGGCTACGACCGGGCGAGCGAGATCGTCAAGGAGGCGTCGAGATCGGGCCGGTCGCTCAGGGAGGTCGCCCTGGAGGCCGGGGTCGAGAGCTCGATTCTCGACGAGGCGCTCGACTTCCGGGCAATGGCGAGGCCGAACGGGTGAGCGGCGCCCCTCGATCGAGCGGTTCGGCGGTGCTGACGCCGCGACGATGAGCTCCGTGCCGCAGGCGACGGAGTCGCTGCGTTGAACGCCGGCGCTCGGGCGACGAACGGTGTGTGCAGGATGACGAGAGCCGGTGCGCTGGCGGCGGTGGTCCTGGCCTTCGCCCTGGTTGCCGGGTCGGCGCACGCCGTTCTCGGCGGGCAGCCCGATCCCGGGCATGCCTACGTCGGCGCGGCCGAGCTTTCGGACGGTGCGGGCGGCTTCGACCTCTGCTCGGGCTCCCTCGTCTCGCCGACCGTGTTCGTCACCGCGGCTCATTGCTTCCCGGACGGCGCGACGGTCAACCTCTCGTTCGCCGAGGACGCGTCGGGCGGGCCCTCGACGCTGCCGCTCACGGGGACGGTGCACAACGATCCCGACTTCTGCCTCGGGTGCGGAAACGGCCTTCCGGGCGCGGACAGCGGCGACATCGCGGTTGTTGTCCTGGACACTCCGGTCCTGCTGGACGGCTACGCGATCCTGCCGCCGGTTGGTCTCGGCGATACGCTCAAGAATCAGCAGGTCGACGTCGTCGGGTACGGCGTCTCGGGCTTCTCGCACAAGTCCGTGACGTCGGTCGGAACGCGCGAGGTTGCGACGACGCAGATCAAGGGCAAGGGTGCGCTCAGCGGCGAGTTCCTCAAGCTGCAGGCCGATCCCGGAGCATGCTTCGGCGACTCCGGCGGCCCGGACCTCGTGCACGGGGGAGACACGATGGTCGCGATCACGTCCTTCGCGGGCGGCAACCCGCAGTGCAACGGGGTCAACTACTCCGAGCGGCTCGACCGGCCGGCCGCCCTCGAGTTCATCGACGGCTTCCTGAACGCAGGCCAGTAGTCGGCGACGGGGCGGCGGCCGGCCGCGGCAGCAGGGACCACGAGTCGATGGAGATCGGGCTATCGTGGTTGGAGCCGACGGTTGAACTCGGTATTCCCGGCGGGCAGGACGAAAGGGGACAGCATGAGGAGTGGCTCGCGGCGAGCATGGCCCGTCGGCGGCGTGGTTGTTGCCGTGGCGCTCGCCTGCGGTGGTGCGACCTCGGCGGCAAAGTCGGCCGCGCCCGATTTCGGGAGCCCACCGCATGTGCAGATCGGGAACGCCGCGGGCTTCGTTGCGCCGAGCGGCACGGGGACTCCTCTTTGCCCGTCGGCTGTCGTCGGCCAGATCGTCTGCTACTCACCCGCGTTCATCCGTCAGGCTTACGACTTCCCCTCGGGGCCGAGCGCGCCGACCGGAGCGGGAGAGACGATCGTGGTCGTCGAGGCCTACGGGAGCCCGACGATCGGCGATGACCTAGCGAGCTTCGACGCCGCCTTCGACATCCCGGCGCCGCCGTCGTTCACTGTGGTGAGCGCGAGCGGGACCGGCGCAGAGGGATCGGGGGACACGTCCTCGTGGGCCTTCGAGACCTCGCTCGACGTCGAGTATGCGCATGCCGCCGCGCCCGGGGCGGCAATCGTTCTCGCCGTGGCGGCGACGGACGACATCACCGACATCGTGGCGGCAGAACAGCAGGTGATCCCGCAGTATCCCGGCGCCATCGTCACGCAGAGCTTCGGGGACGATGAGACCGACTTCTCCTCGCTGCCGTCCTTCCGCGCCCTTCACCGCGTCTTCGTGGCCGCGACGCGGGCGGGCGGCACCGTGCTCGCCGGGGCCGGCGACTTCGGCGCGACAGACGGAAACGACTACGTCGTCGCTTCGTACCCCGCGTCGGACCCGCTCGTCATCGCCGTCGGGGGGACCGAGGGGATGCCGTACCCGGACGGGCTCTGGCGCTCACCAGGGAGCTACGGCGGCGAGCAGGTCTGGAACGAAGGCGACGTCTACGACCTGGCCACGGGCGGTGCGCCGAGCATCCTCTTCAGGGCTCCGGTCTGGCAGCGTGGTCTCACGGCCTTCCGGACACGAACCGTTCCGGACGTGTCGTTCAATGCCGCGATCGACGGCGGCGTCGACGTCTACGACGGGGGCAACGTCTTCACCGGCGGCGGGACGAGCGCCGGCGTCCCCCAGTGGGCCGGCATCGTCGCCCTGGCGGATGAGCTTCGCGCCCGTGCCCAGCGACGGCCGCTCGGGTTTGCAACGGACGACCTCTATCGGATCGCCGGCTCGAGCCGAGCCTACGCCGAGGACTTTCACGACATCACCGAAGGCGACAACCGGCTCGATTCCAGCCGCGGGTTCAGCGCCGGTCGCGGCTACGACCTGGCGAGCGGTCTTGGCACGCCCGACGTCGCAAACCTGATCGCGGATCTCGCGGGCTCTCCTCTCGGGAATCCTGTCTTCGACGACCCGAACCTGCCGGTGGGCGGCCTGCCGTCCGGACTCGGCGGGGGCGTGCTCCACCACTGGATGATTCCGGGCCAGTAAGCCGCTCAGTACGCGACTGCGCCCGAACCGGTCGCGGCAGCATGGCGCTGCTCCTCGGCGCGATAGCTCGAGCGGACGAGCGGCCCCGAGAAGACGGAGCCGAAGCCGAGTGCCTCGCCCTGCTCGCGGAACCAGCGGAACTCGTCGGGATGCACCCAGCGGTCGATCTCGGCGTGCTTCGCGCTCGGCTGCAGGTACTGGCCGATCGTGACGACGTCGACGCCGTTCGTCCGTAGGTCGCGCATCGTCTCGACGACCTCCTCGTTCCGCTCGCCGAGGCCGACGATGATCCCGCTCTTCGTCAGCACCGGGTAGCGGGCGACCTCCTTCGCCCGCCGCAGCAGCTCGAGCGCCCCGTCGTAGCTCGCCTTGCCGCCCCGCATCCGGGCATGGAGGCGTCTGACGGTCTCGATGTTGTGGCTGAAGACGTCGGGCCGCGCGCCGATCACGGTCTGGAGCGCCTCCTCCTCGACCCCGAGGAAGTCGGGCGTCAGCACCTCGACGGTCACATCCGGCAGCCTGTGCTGCAAGGCACGAATGGTTGCGGCGTAGTGGCCGGCGCCCCGGTCGGGGACGTCGTCGCGGTCGACGGAGGTGACGACGACGTGCTTCAAGCCCATCTCCTTCGCCGTCTGCGCGAGCCGCAGCGGCTCGAGCGGGTCGACCGGCTCGCTCGGCGTCCCGGAGTGGACGTAGCAGTAGCGGCAGGCACGCGTGCACGTCTCGCCGAGGATCTGGAACGTCGCCGTGCCGCGGCCCCAGCACTCGGCGATGTTGGGGCAGCGCGCCTCCTCGCAGATCGTGTTCAGGCTCGCGCCGTGGATCAGCTTTTTGACGTCGTAGTAGCGGGTGCTCGCGCTCGGCGCGCGCACCTTCATCCACTCGGGGCGGCGGGGCCGGTCGGCGACAGGAAGCGAGCCCTGCATCGCCCTGAGTCTAGAGATGGGGCTACCCTGGCCGGATGCTCGCCGCGCTCGCGGTCGCAGCGGTGCTGAAGGGGACGGTCAGCATCGGCCCGATGAGGCCCGTCTGCCGGGTCGGGATGCGCTGCGACCAGGCGGCGGCCCATGTCGTGCTGACGTTCAGGCGCGGCGCGCGCGCCCTCACCGCGAGGACGAACGCCGCCGGCGCCTACGTCGTGACGCTCTCGCCGGGTACGTACTCGGTGAGTGCGTCGGCCGGCCTGCGGATCGCCCCCGACCTCGTGACGGTTCGCGCCGGCACCCAGCGCCGGAGCTTCGCGATCGACACGGGCATCCGCTGAGGCCGAGCTCAGGTGGCGGCGAAGTGCTCGTGCAGCGGCTGCGGCCACAGGCCGGCCTCGTCGCCGGGAAGCTCGGCAAACGTGAGGTCGAACACCTCCGCCAGCGCGTCGGCCGCAGGCTGCCGGACGTCGTCGACGGCGACGGCCCGGCCGGACTCGCGCTCGAGTGACGTGAACGCCGCGTCGTCGAGGCCGCACGCGGTGATCCACTCGGTGAACGGCGCCGGGTCGAGGTTCACGTTGAGCGCGTACCCGTGCGTCGTCACCCAGCGGCTGATGTGGATCCCGATCGAGGCGATCTTCCTCGGCGGGGAGTGGAGCCAGACTCCCGTCAGCCCCTCGATCCGCGTCGCCTCGACCTCGAACCTCGCCACCGTGCGGATGATCGCCTCCTCGAGGTTCCGGCAGTAGAGCTTGACGTCCTTCCCGTGCCGGCCGAGGTCGAGGATCGGATAGCAGACGAGCTGCCCCGGCCCGTGGTAGGTCGACTTTCCGCCCCGGTCGGTCTCGACGAGCTCCACCTCGACGCTCTCCGGGATGTGGACCTCACCCGGCTCGGTGCGCCGACCGAGGGTGACCGTCGGCGGATGCTCGAGCAGGATCACGGTGTCGGGAATTGCCCCCTGGGAGACGGCGGCCGCGAGGGAGCGCTGCAGCTCCCAGGCCTCGAGGTAGCCCGTCTCGCCGAGGTTCATCAGGTAGGCGCCATGCGTCATCGCCTCACACTAGCGCCGCGCTCACGAGCGGCGTTTGCAGCAGACTACGGCTTGTGGAGAGACCCAGGATCGTCGTCGCGATGACCGGCGCCTCGGGTGCCGCGTACGGGGTGCGCCTGCTCGAGCGCCTGCGCGAGCTCGAGGTCGAGACGCACCTCGTCGTCACGCGCTGGGCGCGCGTCACGCTCGAGCACGAGACCGACTACCGCTACTCGGAGCTGAAGGAGCTGGCGGATGCCTGCTACGGCGAAGGTGACCAGGCCGCGCCGATCTCGAGCGGCTCGTTCCTCACCCGCGGCATGGTGATCGTCCCGTGCAGCACGAAGACGCTCGCGGCGGTCGCGACCGGCTTCGGACACAACCTCGTGTGCCGCGCCGCCGATGTCGCCCTCAAGGAGCGTCGCCGGCTGGTGCTCGCGGTCAGGGAGACGCCGCTCTCGACGATCCACCTGCGGAACATGACGACGCTCTCGGAGCTCGGGGCGACGATCATGCCGCCGGTCCCGGCCTTCTATCACCGTCCGCTCGAGGTCGCGGACATCGTCGACCAGACGGTGCTGCGGATCCTCGACCAGTTCGACCTCGAGCTCGAGGCCGGCTCCCGCTGGAGCGGGCTCCGCGAGCTCGCCCGCGAGGATCTCGACTAGCTTCCTAGTAGTCCGACTCGCCCCAGGTCTGGAGGCGCTCGGTGAGATCCCGCAGGAACTGCCCCGCGTAGGCGCCGTCGACCAGGCGGTGGTCGTAGGTGAGCGTGAGGTTCATCATCGGCCGGATCGCGATCGCGTCGCCGCCCGTCTCGTCGGTGATCACCCACGGGCGCTTCACGACGGCGTAGGTGCCGAGGATGCCGGACTGCGGCCGGCTGATCACCGGCGTGCCGATGAACGTGCCGAAGCTCCCGGGGTTCGTGATCGTGAAGGTGCCGCCCTGCACGTCGTCGGGCAAGAGCTTCTTCGTCCGCGCGCGCTCGGCCAGGTCGGCGACGCCGCGGGCCATGCCGAGCAGGTTGAGGCCCTCGGCGTGCTTGAGGACGGGGACGATGAGGCCCTTGCCGCCGTCGAGCGCGACCGCGAACCCGAGATTCACATACCCGTGCGTCACGATCGACTCGCCGCGGATCTCGGCGTTCACGTACGGCCACTCGCGCAGCGTCTCGACCGTCGCCCGCGAGACGAACGCCAGGTAGGTGAGGTTGACGCCGTAGGTGGACTGGTACTCGGCCTTGAGCTGCCGGCGGATCGCGACGACCTTCGACATGTCGACCTCGATCGCGCTCGTCACGTGCGCCGCCGTGTCGAGCGAGCGGCGCATGTGCTCGGCGATGCCGCGCCGCATCGCGCTCATCGGCTCGACCGACTCGCCTGCCTCGAGCGGCTCCGGCGCGACCGGTGCCACGGCCAGCGGCACCGGCGCTGCGGGCGGGGCGGGCGCGGGCGGCGCAGGTGCGGCCGGGGCAGGTGGGGGTGGGGGTGCGGCCGCCGGCGGAGGAGTGGCTACGTCCTTTCCCCCCGGTCGCCGCCTCGACCGCGGCGGGCGGGGCCTCGCGGCTCGTCTCGACATAGGCCAGGATGTCCTTCTTCGTCACCCGGCCGTCGCGACCCGTGCCGGTGACGGCGGCGGGGTCGATCCCGTGCTCGGCGGCGATCCGCCCGACGACCGGCGAGACGAACGTGTGCTGCCGGTCGACGGCGCCGTTCCCCGCGGGGACCGGCTCGGCCGCGGCCGGCTCTGGCTCGGGCTCGGGGCTACGGCTCGGCGGCGACAGGTTCGGCCGCGACAGGTTCGGCCGCGACAGGCTCGGGCTGGGGCGCGGGCTCGAGCGGCTGCTCGGCCGGGGGCGCGGCGGCTGGGGGCGGCTCCGTAGCCGGAGCAGTCGGGGCGCCAGGGCCGATGCGTGCGACGAGCGTCCCGACCGGCACCGTTTCGCCCTCCTGGACGAGGATCTCCTGGACCACGCCCGAACCGGGGCTCGGCACCTCGGTGTCGACCTTGTCGGTGGAGATCTCGAGCAGGGGCTCGTCGGCCTGGACCGTGTCGCCGACGTTTCGCAGCCACCGGGTCACCGTGCCCTCCGAGACCGACACGCCCATCTGGGGCATGACGACGTCGACGAGCTCGGTGTTCGTTGCCATCAGACCGGGATCCTCATCAGTAGGCCGCCATCTCGCGCAGGGCGGAGACTACGTCGGAAACCTGCGGCAGGAAGGCTGCCTCGAGCTCGGGGGCGAACGGGACCGGCGTGTCGGGAGCCGTGATCCGCCGCGGCGGAGCGTCGAGGTCCTCGAACGCGTCCTCGGCGATCGTCGCCGCGATCTCGGCGCCGAAGCCGACGCTACGCGTGTCCTCGTGGAGGACGATCACCTTCCCGGTCCTGCGCACCGAGGCGAGGACGGTCTCCCGGTCCCACGGCATCACGGTGCGCAGGTCGATGATCTCGACTGAAGCGTCGGCGACCTCGGTCGCGGCCTGTTCGGCCGTGTACAGCATCGCGCCCCAGGTGACGATCGTGACGTCGTCGCCGGCCCGGTGGATGCGCGCCTGCCCGATCGGCGTCGAGTACCGCTCGTCCGGCACCTCGCCCTTGATCCGCCGGTAGAGGTGCTTGTGCTCGAAGAAGAGGACGGGGTTGGGGTCCTCGATCGCGGCGATGATGAGCCCCTTCGCGTCGGCGGGCGTCGCCGGGCACACGCACTTGAGGCCGGGGATGTGCGCGAAGATCGACTCGGGGTTCTGCGAGTGAAACGGCCCGCCCGAGAAGCCGCCGCCCGACGGGAGCCGAACGGTGATCGGCACCGGCGTCCCGGCGCGCCAGTGCTGCTTGGCGGCGACGGTGACGAGGTGGTCGTAGGCGCACGAGACGAAGTCGGCGAACTGCATCTCCGCGACCGGTCGCAGGCCCATCAGCGCCGCGCCGGTCGAGCCGCCGATGATCGCCGTCTCGGAGAGCGGCGCATCGAGCACGCGCCACGAGCCGAACTCCTCCTGGAAGCCCGCGGTGACCTTGAACGCGCCGCCGTAGACGCCGATGTCCTCGCCGATCAGGAATACCCGCCGGTCGTGGTGCATCTGCTGCCGGAGACCGTCGCTGATTGCCTGGAGGTAGGTCTTCTCCGCCATCGGGCTACATGTGGTGGGGGTGGTCGAGCTCTTCCGGCTCGGCATAGACCCCGTCGAGGAGCCGCGCCGGGTCGGGCGGGGGCGAGGCCTCCGCCCGCTCGAGCGCGTCGCTCAGGTGCCGCTTGACGTGGTTTCCGATCTCGCTCTCCTCGTCGTCGGTGAGCTCCGCATGCTGGCGCAGCCAGTGCAGGTAGCGGTCGATCGGGTCGCGCTCGGCCCAGCTGTCGAAGAGCTCGCGCGGGACGTAGAACGCGTCGTCGTGAACCGCATGGCCTTCCATCCGGAGCGTCATCGACTCGATCATGGTCGGGCCGCCGCCCTGGCGCGCCTTCTCGATCGCGCGCTTGGCCTCCCGATACACGGCGAGAGCGTCGGTGCCGTCGACGACGACCCCCTCGAAGCCGTAGGCGGCCGCGCGGTCCGCGAGGTGCTCGACGGCGTACTCGAGATGCGTCGGCGTCGAGTAGGCCCACTGGTTGTTGTCGCAGACGAAGACGATCGGCAGCCGGCGCACGCCCGCGAAGTTCATCGCCTCGTGCGCGTCGCCGCGCGCCGACGAGCCGTCTCCGAACCAGCCGACGGCGACACGCTTCTCCTCGCGGATCCGGAAGGCGAGGGCGCAGCCGACCGCAACGGGGAGCATCGCCGGCAGGTGCGAGACCATCGCGACGAGGCCGAGATTGTGGTCGGCCATGTGGACGTTCCCGTCCTTGCCTTTCGCGGGGCCGTCGGCGCGGCCCATGTAGTTGGCGAAGATGCGCCACGGCTCGACGCCGCGGACGATGTGCACGCCCATGTCGCGCTGGAGCGGCGTGCCGACGTCGTCCCGGCCCATCGCGGTTGCGACCGCGACCGCCGAGGCCTCGTTGCCGCGGCCGGTGTAGAACGAGCCGGGGATCTTCCCCTGCCGGTAGAGGATGTGCCCGCGCTCCTCGACCCCCCGCGTCATCAGCATGTTTCGGTAGATGCCGAGGAGATCCTCGCGGCCGAGGCCCCATTCCTTCGCTTCTTGAAGCGAGCCGCTCGGCTCGGCCACTCGCGCGATCGACATGCCGGGCTCCACTCTAACCGGACGGCGGTGTGTGACACCATCCGGGCATGGGGAAAGGCTCCGACTGGCTCCGCGAGGAGCGCCGCAAGGTGCTCGGCGACTGGACCGCGGTCTGCCTCCGCTGCGGCGGCGCGCGCCGCTGGTTCGAGGAGTTCGAGGCCGAGATCCCGGCGGAGTGCCCGGGCTGCGGCGGCGAGATGATCCACCGGTGCCCGTCGTGCTCGGCGCCGTTCTCCTCGACCTTCGCCGTCGACTGCGAGGAGTGCGGGGCCCGGCTGCGGGAGCCCGAGCTGTTCGGCGTCCCGATCCGGAAGGCCGACCGCCGTCCGGGCTAGTAGCCCGAGTTGTTCTTGATCGCCGAGAACCGGATCACCGTGACCGTGTCCTCGCCCGAGACGTCGCGGTTGTAGAGCTGGCTGAGGAAGTGCGCCATCTCCTCCGGGCGCCGCACCTCGGGGTTGTCGTGCTCGATCTCGCGCGGCGAGAGCTCGTCGAGCCGTTTGACCTCGACCTTGTCGATCACGGCGTCGAAGATGTGCTGGCGTGGCCCGAAGCGCGCACCGACGAGCACCGAGACGATCATCCCCTTCTGGTACTTGCGCGACTTGTCGCCGAGCCGGATCGTCGCGGTCTTCCGGTGCGAGCGAAGCTGGGCCTCGACGACGGGGGAGTAGAAGTTGAGTGCGAAGGCGGTCAACCGGCCACGATCATACGTCGTTCCTCTCGGCCAGCACGTCGATCGCGCGCTGCGCCATCTCGCGCTCGCCGCGGTAGGCGAGGAGCCGCGGCGCGTCGGCGAGCGGCAGCCACCTCACGTCGGCGACCTCGTGCCGGAACTCCTCCGCGATGGCGCCGAGGCGGCCGCTCTCGTAGCGCACGAGGAAGAACGAGACCACCTTGAACACGCGCTCGCCGTCCCAGTTGAACCAGTAGCGCGTGTCGCCGAGCTTCACCACCGGGCGGACGCGGACTCCCGTCTCCTCGGCGACCTCGCGCACTGCTGCCGCCTCGCCGGTCTCGCCCTCATCGATCTGCCCCTTCGGCAGCACCCACAGCCCTTCCGGCTTGCCGCCCGGCCGCACGGCGGCCAGCACCCACTCCCCCTGGAGCCGGCGAACAAGGACGCCACCTGCGGAGAACTCGCGACGCAAGGAGCCAAACCTTAGCGCGCGCGACTCAGATTCCCTCGGGTATGCTTGCGGCTGGCACTCCCGAGGAGAGAGTGCCAAAAGCCGTCACAAGCTTGAAACAAACTCAAGCTGTTCCTGAATTTGACTGGAGGTTTGCAGCATGAACTTGACACCACTGGGAGATCGCCTGATCGTCGAGCCGCTCGAGGAGGAGCAGACGACGATCGGGGGCATCGTGCTCCCCGATACCGCGGTCGAGAAGCCGCAGCGTGGCAGCGTCGTCGCGGCCGGGCCGGGCAGCCGTAACAGCGAGACCGGCGAGCGCATCCCGATGGATATCGCCGCGGGCGACGTCGTCGTCTTCTCGAAGTACGGCGGCACCGAGATCAGGGTCGAAGCAACCGACTATCTGATCCTGCGCGAGAGCGACGTCCTGGCCAAGGTCGTAAGCGCTCCCGCGAAGGTCAAGGCCAAGGCCTAGGAAGAGAGGAAGAGAGACAATGGCTCACAAGGAACTGAAGTTCAGCGAGGATGCACGCCGTTCGCTTCAGCGCGGCGTGGATATTCTCGCCGACGCCGTGAAGGTCACGCTCGGCCCGAAGGGCCGGTACGTGGTCCTCGACAAGAAGTACGGCGCGCCGACGATCACGAACGACGGCGTCACCATCGCCCGCGAGATCGAGGTCGAGGACGCCTTCGAGAACCAGGGCGCCCAGCTCGTCCGTGAGGTCGCGACGGCGACGAACGATGTCGCCGGTGACGGTACGACGACGGCGACCGTGCTCGCCCAGGCGATCGTGCGGGAGGGGCTGAAGAACGTGTCGGCCGGCGCCAACCCGATCGCGCTCAAGCGTGGGATCGAGAAGGCCGTCGACGCGATCGTCGACAATCTGCAGAAGCAGTCGGTCGAGATCAACGGCAAGGAGGACATCGCGCGTGTGGCGACGATCTCGTCGCGTGAGCGCGAGATCGGCGATGTGATCGCGGACGCGATCGAGAAGGTGGGCAAGGACGGTGTCGTGAACGTCGAGGAGGGCCAGACGTTCGGTCTCGAGCTCGAGTTCACCGAGGGGATGCAGTTCGACAAGGGCTACCTGTCGCCGTACATGGTCAATGACGCCGAGCGGATGGAGGCGGTGCTCGACGATCCGTACATCCTGATCGCGAATCAGAAGCTTGGCGGGATCAAGGATCTGCTGCCGCTGCTCGAGCAGGTCATCCAGGCCGGCAGGCCGCTCTTGATCGTTGCCGAGGACGTCGAGGGCGAGTCGCTCGCGACGATCGTGGTCAACAAGCTGCGCGGCACCTTCCAGGCCGTCGCTGTCAAGGCGCCCGGCTTCGGCGACCGCCGCAAGCGGATGCTCGAGGACATCGCGATCCTGACCGGCGGCGAGGTGATCACCGAGGAGATGGGCCTCAAGCTCGAGAACACCAAGCTCTCGCAGCTCGGCCGTGCCCGCAAGGTCGTGGTCGACAAGGACTCGACGACGATCATCGACGGTGCGGGCGAGGGCGACGCGATCAAGGCCCGGATCAAGCAGCTCAAGGCCGAGATCGAGACGACCGACTCCGACTTCGATCGTGAGAAGCTCCAGGAGCGGCTCGCGAAGCTGTCGGGTGGTGTCGCGGTCGTCAAGGTCGGTGCTGCCACCGAGACCGAGATGAAGGAGAAGAAGCACCGCGTCGAGGACGCGCTCCAGGCGACGCGTGCGGCGCTCGAGGAGGGCATCGTGCCGGGCGGCGGTGTCGCGCTCCTGAACGCGGCCGACAAGGTCAAGGACACCCTGCTCGACTCGCTCGAGGGCGACGAGAAGACCGGTGCCAAGATCGTCCTGCGTGCGCTCGAGGAGCCGCTCCGCCAGCTCGCGACGAACGCGGGCCTCGAGGGCTCGGTCGTGATCCAGTCCGTGCGCTCGGCGAAGCCGGGCCAGGGCCTGAATGTCGACTCGGGCGAGGTCGAGGACCTCGTCAAGAACGGCATCATCGACCCGACCATGGTCACCCGCTCGGCGCTCCAGAACGCCGCGTCGATCGGCAAGAACATCCTCACCACCGAGGCGATCGTCACCGACGCCCCGGAGAAGGCAGGCGCCGGAGCAGGCGCAGGCATGCCGGATATGTCGGGGATGATGTAGGACCCGCGGGGGAGCCGACGAGGCTCCCCCACGAGCCCGCTCCTCCGGGCGTGATTCGGGTGGAGCGGGGTGGCGCGGATTCCGTGCCTGACGCGAACGTTGCTCGAACAGTGGCGCCGGCCAAGCCGGCGCCGCTGCGTTAAGGCCGAACGCGAGCCTTGACCGCCGAAGGCGGGCGGAGCCCCTCGTCGTGTGCGGCCGTTAAGCGCAGAAAAGCCGGCGGTATGTGGCCGGCTCTTCTGATCCTACGGACGGGTTGGGTTGCGTCGAGGAGTGCATCGGGCAGTTCGCCTGCCCGGCGAATCCCCAGCTCGAGTGATCTTGCTCGGGCTTCTAGAACGAGTAGCGTTCCTCGAGCCAGGGGTCGGCGTCGTTGTGGTAGCCGTAGCGCTCCCAGAAGCCGGGGCGGTCGACGGGGAGGAGCTCGATGGCGCGGAGCCACTTGGCGCTCTTCCAGAAGTACTTGTGCGGGATCACGAGCCGTAGCGGGTACCCGTGGTCGGCCGCGAGCGGCTCGTCGTCGGCGTGGGTCGCGAGGAGGGCGAGCTCGTCCTCGAGCGAGGCGATCGGCACGTTCGCGGTGAAGTCGTGCTCGGCCCAGGCGACCGCGAAGCGGGCGGTCGGCAGCGGCCGGGCGAGCGCGGCGAGCTCGCGCCAGTGGACGCCCTCGAACGACGTGTCGAAGCGGCTCCAGCGGGTGACGCAATGGATGTCCTGGACGTTGCTCGAGCGCGGCAGCGCAGCGAACTGCTCCCAGGTGAGCGAGATCTCCTGCTCGACCTCGCCGAAGACGCGGAACGTCCACGTCGACAGGTCCGCCCGCGGAACGCCGCCCGCGTGCAGGACGGGCCACTTCGCGGTGATGTGCTGGCCGGGCGGAAGGCGCGCCGGGTCGATTCCCGCCTCCCGGACCTTCCGCTCCTCCCGACCACGGAACACGCGCCTAGACTAGCCCGATGGGGTCCGTCGCAACCAGGGCGTACATTCGCCCGCGCGCCTACATCCGCGTGCAGGGGCCGGACGCCGCCGACCTGCTGCAGCGGATCGTCTCCAACGACGTTCTCGCCGCGGGCTCGTGCGAGGCTCTGATCCTCAGCCCGAAGGGGCGCGTGATCGCGCCGCTCCGCATCTGGCGGCGCGGCGAGGACGACTTCCTGCTCCTGACCGAGCCGGAGCTCGGTGACACGGTCCGCACGCACCTGATGCGGATGCGGATCGCGGCGAGGTGCGAGATCGAGCCCGAGGAGCACACCTCCGCGATCGTGCTCGGCGACGCCGAGGGGATCCCGAACGACGACTACGGCGTCGTGGCCGTCGAGGTGCTCGACGTCGAGCCGGCCGCCGCGGAGCCGGCCGATGAGGAGCTCGAGCGCCTCCGCATCCTCGCCCGCACGCCGCGCTGGGGCCGTGAGATCGACGGGGGGATCCTGCCCGCCGAGGCCGGACTCGACGACCGAGCCGTCTCGTTCACCAAGGGCTGCTACCCGGGCCAGGAGCCGCTCGCGCGCCTCCACAACCGCGGCCATGTCAACCGCACGCTGCGGGTGCTCGAGCTCGAAGGCGACGCGGCTCGCCTCGCCGGCGAGATCGTTCACGACGGCAACGTCGTCGGACGGGTGACGAGCTCGGTTCGCGGGCTCGCGCTCGCCTACGTGCGGGTCGAGGTTCCCGCCGGCGCGGACGTCGAGGTCGACGGCCGCCAGGCGCGCGCTCACTGAGCGTCAGCCGGCGCCGTGACAGCTCTTCCACTTGCGGCCCGAGCCGCAGGTGCACGGCTCGTTGCGGCCTCGCCGGGCGTCCTCGGCGGCGTAGAGGCCCATGATCTCCGACGGCGCGCCACCCCGGCGAAGCCGCTCGGACATCAGCCGCATCGGCCGGTCGATGTGGTGGAAGAAGGTCTTGTAGCCGTCGCAGAGGTAGTTGAGCCCGGCCTCGCCGTCGGGCGTCTCGATGAAGCGGTCCTTGGGGCAGCCGCCGTGGCAGGCGAAGCGAACGTCGCACTCGCGGCAGAACTGCGGCAGCGAGTCGCGCTTGTCGGCGCCGAAGCGCTGCTGCTGCTCCGAGGCGACCAGGTCGCGCAGGTGGGTCTCGGCGATGTTCCCGAGCTTGTAGGCCGGCTCGACGAAGTGGTCGCACGAGTAGAGGTCGCCCGTGTGCTCGAGCGCGAGCGCCGATCCGCAGGTCTCGGAGTGGATGCAGAGCGAGGGCGGCTCCCCGTACCAGTTCGCAAGCGCGACGTCGAACATCTGGACGTAGACGGCTGCGATGTCTCGGCGCACCCACTCCTCGAACACGTCGACCAGGAAGCGGCCGTACTGCTCGCCCGTCACCGAGCGGCCGGTGACCCGCTCGCCCTCCTGGACGTAGAGCGGCCGGTCGCGCCAGGATGCCCAGGGCACGCCGCCGTCGGCGTCCGCCTCCGCGACCCGCTCGATGATCGGGATGAACTGGATGAAGCCCGCGCCGCACTCGTCGCGGAGGAAGCGGTAGACCTCGCGGCCGTGGTCGGCGTTCGCGGCATGGATCGTGGTCAGCGCATTCCACTCGACCCCGGCGTCGCGGAGGTGGCCGAGGCCGCGCATGACCTCGTCGAAGGAGCCCTTGCCGCCCTTGTTCACCCGGTAGGCGTCGTGGAGCTCGCGCGGCCCGTCGATCGAGATGCCGACGAGGAAGTCGTGCTCCCTGAAGAACGTGGCCCACTCCTCGTCGATGAGCGTGCCGTTCGTCTGGATCGTGTGCACGGCGCGCTGCCCCGGCTGCAGGTAGCCGGCCGCGAGCTCGAGCGAGCGCCGGAAGAAGTCGAGGCCCATCAGCGTCGGCTCGCCGCCCTGCCAGGCGATCGTCACCTCGGGGACGGCCGCGTGCGCCTCGATGAGCTGCCGCAGGTAGGCCTCGAGCAGGTCGTCGGCCATCCGGAACCGGCTCCCGGGATAGAGCATCTCCTTGGAGAGGAAGAAGCAGTAGGCGCAGTCGAGGTTGCAGACCGCGCCGGTGGGCTTCGCGAGCAGGTGGAACGCCGGCGGCGGCCAGGCGGTGGCGGCGGCGGCGCTCATCAGGTCGAGAGCGGCCCGAGGCCTTTCGCGATCAGGTCGACGCCGAAGACCAGGAAGAGCACGGTCATCACAGCCGCATTGTGCGCGCCGAGCCAGCCCTTCAGCTCCGTCAGCGTGCTCCTCGCGCCCTCGCCTCCGGCCAGGTAGTAGACGACCGGGCCGGCGATCGTCAGGCTGCCGATGATCACGAACACGACGATCGCCACCACCGCGTCACCCGTCGAGATCCCGAGCTGCGCGAGGCCGGCGGCGGCTCCTGCCGCGAGCAGCAGGTTCTTCGGGTTGACCCCGGCGAGAAGGGCACCGAGACCGAACGCCTTCGCCGGTGAGAGCGTGTCGATGCCGGCCATCCACTTCGGCAGCTCGGGCTCGGCGCCCGGCGCCGGCCGGCTCTTCCACTGGCGGCCGGCGAGAAGCAGGAAGAGCACGCCGACCAGGATCTTCGCCCAGGAGATGGTGTCCGAGGAGCCGCTGCTCGTCGAGGCGTTGCCCGAGTCCGCGGCCGCGTAGACGACCCCGGCGACGATCGCGAGGGCGAGCACCCAGCCGACGAGGAAGACCGGCCCGTTCACCCGGGCCCGCGCGGAGAACAGCATCAGGATCACGGCGATGATCGGCACGGGGCTGATCGCGACGCCGATCGCGAACGTCAGTACCTCGCTGATCCCCTGGCCCACCCGATCCTCCTTCGGTTCCGGCGCCGGCTGCGATCCCGGCTCCAGCGCGGGACGTTACGTGTTCGCCGCAGGTGTGGCCGCGCTCGAGGCCGTCCGTGGCGCAAGCCTCGCGGAGGTGACGTAGGCGACGACGACGGCAACGATGACGAGCGGCAGGAGGGCGACCGCGTCGGACTCGAGGAAGACGCTCGCGAGGAGGACGGAGGTCAACGGCAGGTTGAGCATGGCGACGCTCAACGCGCCGATGCCCATGGCGACCCCCGCGATCATCGGCAGGCCCGGCGCGTGCGAGAGGGCGATGCCGGCGGCGGCGCCGAGAAAGAGGGCGGGAAACACCGGGCCGCCCCGGAAGCAGCTCAGCGAGAGACCGTAGGCAAGGCCCTTGCAGGCGAGGAGGAGCACGAGAGCCCAGAACGACCAGCCGGCGGCGGTCTGGATCAGCTGAGGGAGCTGAGCCTGACCGGAGAACAGCACCTCCGACGAGCTCCTCCCCGTCCCCTCGGCGAAGGCGATCGCGAGCCCGGCGACAGCGAGGCCGACGACCGGGGTCAGCGCGATCCTGCGACGCTCGACGACCGGCTGGAGGAACAGGCCGAGGCGCCGGATGCCGCCTCCGAGCACCGCGCCGAGGACACCGATCACGAGCGCCCACAGGAACTCGGGACCGGTGGGGCTGGTAAACGGCGGGATGCTCGGGATCGCGAGCGAGAACGTCCCGAAGCCCGTCCAGGCATCCAGCCCCACGAAGATGAGCGCGCCCACGCCGGCTGCCAGGAGGCCCGGTACGAGCACGACGCCCATCATCGGGCCACCGATCCCGGCGGCCTCCATGAGCAGGAACGCCCCGACAAGCGGCGACCCGAGCAGTGTGCTGATCGCCGCGAAGCTGCCCGCCGCGCCGATCACGGCCACCGCCTGGGCTGGCGCGTCCTTCTTCACGAGGCGCACGGCCAGCACGCCGAGGCCGCTGCCGATCGCGATCAGCGGCGCCTCGGGCCCGAGCACGACACCAAGACACAGCGTCGCCAACGACGCGATCACGATCCCCGGCAGCTCGAGCGGAGGAACGGGGCCGCCTGTCTTGAATCCCTCGGCCGGCTTGTGTCCTGCGCTGCCCGGCAGGTAGCGGATCGTCAGCGCGACGAGGAGCCCGGCCAGCGGCGGCCACGGGAGCGGCCACCAGACCGGCTCGGCGCTGAAACCGACCTCCTTCGGCAGCGTCGCGAAGACATACTTCTGCGCCTCGGAGACGCCCTTGAGGAAGAAGTAGGCGACAAACGCGACCACCACGCCCACGATCGCGCCGAACACGAGCAGCACCAGGTAGCTTCGGCTGCGGAGGAGCTCGGCCGGGTCGGTGGGGTCCGTCTGCGGCGATGCGGCAGGCGAGCTGGTCATGGCGCGCTCGTCGGGGCGGTCACGGGCCTGTCATCTCGGCATTCCGTCGGGTGGAGGTACATCGAAGCCGTCCGACGCGGCGGGGGGAGCCGGCGAAGGACGGCCTCGATCCGTGGGGCGCTCGGCGCGAGCTGTCCCAATCGTCAAGCCTGGTCGGGCTTTTCGTCCTCGGTGAAGAGGTCGCCCTGCGCCGCGGCCGAGCCGGACTTGCCGCCGCCCGAGCCGCGGAGGACGTAGGCGATCCCGACGGCGATCGCCGCGCCGGTGATCGGGCCGGCGACGTAGACCCAGTACTGGCCGAAGTCGCGACCGACGAGGTCGGGGCCGAAGGTGCGGGCCGGGTTCATCGAGGCGCCGGAGATCGGGCTTCCCCAGAGGCCTGCGAGCGCGATGTAGGCCCCGACGCCGATGGCGCCGAAGATGCCGATGTTCTGGGCGCCCGACGCGGTGCCCAGGATGACGCTCACGAGCCCAAGCGTCAGCAGCGCCTCCATCAGGTAGGCCTGTCCTCCCGAGTACCCGCTCGCGGGGTAGTTGGAGCCGAACTTCGCCGAGACCTTGATCACCTCGTGCAGGAAGAGCGCGGCAAGCGACGCACCGACCAGCTGCACGATGACATAGCCGGGCACGCGTCGCCAGGGGAAGTCGCCCCGGAGGGAGAAGGCGATGCTGACGGCGGGGTTCAGGTGCGCGCCCGAGACCTTGCCCATGAACATGATGATCCCCATCACCATCAGGCCCGGTGCGACGACGGCCGCGGTGCGGGTGATCGTGTTCGGGAAGGCCGCTCCCATCATCCCGCCGCCGCCGGCCACGATCACGAGCAGGAAGGTGCCGTACAGCTCGGAGAACAGGCGCCGCCACTCCTGGCTCGGGTCCTGGAAGTTGGCCATCGGCTCGGTGATGTCCCGGTCGATCCAGCCCAGGACACCGGTCTCGGCCCGTTTCAGAGACTCGTCCACAGCTCAGCTCCTTTGCGTCGGGCGCCGTGTGGCGCGATCGTCAACTGTTCCCCCGAGATCACAATCCCTCCCTGGCGATTATCCGCCCGCTTCGGACGGCAGCGGCGAGAGCCTTGTAGTCACGCTCGTTCAGGTCGGCGTAGAGTCGCGCGAACTCGGCGATCGCCCGCTCGAAGGCGTCGTTCTTCCCGAGGTACGCCGCGATCGCGATCCGGTCGCCGGAGCGTGCGTGCGCCCGCGCGAGCGTCCAACCGCAAACGGTCGCGTACACGAGCAGGCCCTCGGGGAGGATCGTGTCCAGATCGACCGAGGTCTTCCAGTCCCAGAGCTGGCGCACGTAGAAGTCGCGCTCCTCGCCGTCGAGGCCGGCCGGCACGTGGACCCAGCCGAGGAAGATGTCGCTCGCGGCCTGCATCAGCCGCTGGCCCTCGACGACCCGCTGGCCGTTGCTCGCAAACGCACTCTTGCCGAGGAGCGGCTCGAGCGCCGACGGCCCCGCCTCCTTCACCTGCAGGAAGAGGGGGTCGCCGTTGTCGCGGCCGAGCATGAGGAGGATCCAGCAGCGCGTGCCGACGCTGCCGACCCCGACGACCTTGCGGGCGACGTCGACGAACCGGTAGCTCTCGAGGAGCGCGCGCCGGTCGTTCGCGAGCGAGCGGCGATAGAGCCGCAAGGCGTCCTTGATCTCGGCCAGCGGTTCGCGCCGGTCGTCGGGGCTCACGAGCTCGGCGATCGGGACGATCAGCGGCGGGTTGGCGATGATCCGCGGCTCGCCGCCGACGACCTCGGTCAGCTTGGCGAGCGCGCCCAGGCTGTCCTTCGTCCGTGCCTTCTCGATCCCGTGCTCGATCGACCTGGCGTCCTTCTTGTCGTGCTGCTGCTTGAGGTCTCCCTCGAACCGGTCGGCGTCGAGGTGCGAGTACCAGACCTCGATGTTCCGCATGCCGGCGAAGCTCCGCATCGCCTCGCGGTAGGAGCTCGCGGCGCGGAGCGCGGCCGTCTGGCAGTGGCGGTCGTCGAACTCGCGGTTGCGGCCCGCGATCGCGAAGCTCGCCGCCAGCCGCTTCACGTCCCACTCGAACGGCCCGCGCAGTGTCTCGTCGAAATCGTTGACGTCGAAGACCATGTCGCGCTCCGGCGAGGCGAAGCCGCCGAAGTTCGCGAGGTGGGCGTCGCCGCAGAGCTGCGCTTCGAGGCCCGAGGCAGGTGTCCCGGCGAGGTCGTGGGCCATGACGGTCGCTGCACCGCGGTAGAAGGTAAACGGCGAGACGAGCATGCGTCCGTAGCGGATCGGTACGAGCTCCGGCACCCGCCGGGGCGCTTCTGCCTCGAGCAGCCCGACCGGGTCACGGCCGGGCGCCGGGGTGAGGGTCGCGTGGCTGTCGCGCGGCACCTCAGCCCGGGCAGCCAGTCCCTGCCCCTCGCGCTCCGGCACGGTGCGAAGCTCGACCGCGGGTGGCAAAGCGGTCGTCGCGTCGCTGTGCTCCTCTGCCGTGTCCTGGCCCGGAGGCTCGTCGGTGCCGTTCGTCATCGCCCGGAACGATCCATGGTCCCGTCCGGGGCGGCATCGCCCGGATCGGGTGATGGCGGGGCCTCGGCCTCGGCGACCGGAAGCCCGCGCCTGGGTGGCGCAACCCCGGCGTGCATGCTGCCGAGGAACCGGTCCTCGGCGAGCGGGATCGTCCGCGCGAGAAGCGGCGCCTTCTCGGGTGCTGGTCCCTGATCCACCGGCACATTCTTCCGCGGCGCCCGGCGGGTGGGAGCCCGGTGCCGTAGGTCACCCCCTTCGGGCGATGCCGGTTGGTTCCCGTTGGGCGACTCTTCCGGTCTGGAATCGTGGAAGATGAGCGCCGTGAAGACAAAATTGGCACGGGCGATGCCGGGAACCGGGAGGTAACAGATGACTACGAGCCAGACCGAAGAGACAACCGAGCACCGCTCGGGTCAAGCGGCGAAGGTCGCGCATTTCACGACGGCCGAGCGTGCGGCACGTGGGAAGGCCGCGCGCGCCGAGGTGCCGCGCAAGAGCCACGGTGAGTGGGAGCCGGCGCTGCACCGGCCCGACCCGGTCGAGCTGCTCGAGGAGCAGGCGACGTCGCGCGTGCCCGAGCTCGTGCCGATCCGGTACGGGCGGATGCTCGTCTCGCCGTTCACGTTCTACCGTGGCGCTGCCTACCTGATGGCGTCGGACCTCGCGGACGGGACCGCGCTCGGGCCTGCACGCTCAGCTCTGCGGCGACGCGCACCTCTCCAACTTCGGCGTCTACGCGTCCCCGGATCGCCGGCTGGTGTTCAGCGTCAACGACTTCGACGAGACGCTGCCGGGGCCGTTCGAGTGGGACGTCAAGCGCCTGGTCGCGAGCTTCGCCGTCGCCGGCCGCGACCGCGGCTTCGACGCGAAGACGCGCGCCAGGATCAGTGCGACGGTCTCGGCCGCGTACCGCGCGGCGATGCACAACTACGCCGAGATGCGGAATCTCGACATCTGGTACGACCGCATCGACGTCGAGGCGCTGATGCCGGCCTTCAACGCGATGGCCACCGCGGAGCAGAAGAAGCGCATGGACAAGAACCTCGCGAAGGCGCGGACCAAGGACAGCCTCGCGGCGTTCAACAAGCTGACGGAGATCGTCGACGGCGAGCCCAGGATCATCGGCAGCCCGCCGCTGATCATGCCGATCGACCAGCTCGCCGGCGCGGGCGAGGAGGAGCGGGTTCGCGAGGGTCTCCAGGGGCTCATCCGCTCCTACCGCCGCACGCTCTCGGGCGACCGCCGCAAGCTGATCGAGCGCTTCCGTTTCGTCGACGCCGCGCGCAAGGTCGTCGGCGTCGGCAGCGTCGGCACGCGTGCCTGGATCGTGCTGATGCTCGGCCGCGACGGCCAGGATCCGCTGTTCCTCCAGGCCAAGGAAGCGCAGGCCTCGGTGCTCGAGCCCTTCGTCGGCAAGAGCGAGTTCGCGAACCACGGCCAGCGCGTCGTCGAGGGCCAGCGCCTGATGCAGTCGGCGAGCGACATCATGCTCGGCTGGCTCCACACGACCGGGCTCGACGGGGTCGAGCGCGACTTCTACCTCCGTCAGCTGTGGGACGCGAAGGGCTCGGCGATCGTCGAGGCGATGGAGCCGAGCGTGATGGCGATGTACGCCACGCTCTGTGGTCAGACGCTTGCCAAGGGGCACGCCCGCTCGGGCGACGCGATCGCGATCGCGAGCTATCTCGGCACGAGCGAGGTCTTCGACAAGGCGATGGCGGCCTTCGCCGAGTCGTACGCCGACCAGAACGAGCGTGACTACGCCGCGCTCAAGGAAGCCGTCGACTCCGGCCGCGTCGCGGCCGAGACCGGCCTCTAGGACCGGACGAGAACGGCGGCCGCGACCCACGCCGGGCCGCGGCCGCCGGCTCTCTGGGCCGACGTGCCGGGCGCTTCGCTCGACGGCGCCAGGCGTAAGGACGCTCGGCAGGCGAAGGAGTAACGTCCGCGGGCACCACGAACAACCCTCCGACAGCAGAGGTATTGATGGAGTCGGTCAATCTCGACGCCGAAGAAATCGAGATCCCGTGGTCGCGAGCAGTAGACCAACTTCTCCGGCTGGAGCCTCGAGGCGGTAGCCGGGGCCCGACCTGCTGGCTCGCGACGACCCGCCCGGACGGACGGCCACACCTCGCCGGTGTCGTCGGGCTCTGGGCGGACGACAGCCTGTACTTCGTCAGCGGCCCCGCGACCACGAAGGCTCGCAACCTTGCTGCCGATCCTCGCTGCAGCTTCTCTATCTCCCTTCCTGACCTCGACCTCGTGCTCGAAGGCACGGCTTCTCGCGTTACGGACACCCAGACGCTGATCCGAGTCGCACAGTCCTTCGCCGCTCGCGGCTGGCCTCTCGAAGTTGAGGGAGAGGCTGTCACGGCTTCCTTTTGGGCGCCGACCGCGCCGCCACCTCCATGGCATCTGCACAGGTTCAAGCCGGCGACCGCACTCGGGGTCGCCACCGAGTCGACCGGCGGCGCCACTCGCTGGCGCTTCACGCCCGCCGAGTGACATGCCAACTGCGGCGCCGTTCAGAGTGCTGGTGCATGAGCGGCGCCGTATCGCCTTACGAAGCTGAGGGTGAGCCTGCCGCGTCGGCGTCGACGCCCGAGCTACAGGTTGGCCCGACCCGGGGCCCGGCCCTGCGGCGCGGCCCTGCAGCGCGGCCCTGCAGCCCGGCCCCGCGGGCCGGCCCACTCATCGGGAAGGAGCTGCTCAGCGGGGTTTCCGTCGCGACCCGTCGTCGTCTGTCGCTACGTGTTGCAAACGGGTCGATATGCGCCCGGCAAGATTCGAACTTGCGGCCTCTGCCTCCGCAGGGCAGCGCTCTATCCCCTGAGCTACGGGCGCGGGAGGGTCAGTGTATCCGTGACCGGCCTCCGGGCAGTGACAGGCAGGATGTCGGCCGATGGCGACGCTGTATCTGCGCGAGAACGACGTGGCCGAGCTGCTCTCGCCGGCCGATGCGCTCGAGGCGGTGGAGGGGTCGTTCCGGCGGCTCGCGCGGGGAGTCGTCGACAACCGCCTGCGGGTACGGCTTCCGCTCGCTGACGGCGAGTACGCGGTGATGCCCTGCGTCGACCGCGAGCTCGGCTACGCCGGGCTCAAGTCGTACGCGTGGACGGGGACCGGGACGCCGTTCGTCGTCCTTCTCTTCTCGCTCGAGCCGCCGACGAGGCTCGCGGCGGTGATCGAGGCCGACAAGCTCGGGCAGCTCCGCACGGGCGCCGCGTCCGGGGTTGCGGCGCGCTACCTCGCCCGGGACGGCGCAGCGAGCCTCGGGGTCATCGGCTGCGGATGGCAGGCGGCCTCCCAGATCGCCTGCATCCGTGAGGCGGTGCCGGCGGTCGAGCGCGTGATCGTCTACTGCCGCAACGCACGGCGGCTCGCCGAGTTCTGCCGGGACGCACGACTGCGAGCCGGCCGAGTCGCACCGGGCGGCGGCCGACTCCGACATCGTCGTGACCGTCACGACGTCGAAGGATCCGGTGGTACGTGGGGAGTGGCTGCGCGAGGGAGCGCTCGTGTGCGCCGTCGGCGCCAACGACCCGGCCCACCGCGAGCTCGACAACGCCGTGCTCGAGCGCGCGGCCTTCGTCTGCTGCGACTCGCGCGACCAGGCGAGGCTCGAGTCCGGCGACCTGATCGAGCCGGTCGAGCGAGGCGTGCTCGACTGGCTCGAGGTGCACGAGCTGCAGGACGTCGTCGCCGGTGAGATCCAGGGGCGTGCGGCGGACACGGACATCGTGGTGTTCAAGTCGAACGGGATCTGCGCCTGGGACCTGGCGGCGGGCGCACGCGTGGTCGAGCTGGCGCGCGAGCGGGGGGGCGGCGTCGAGATCTAGCTGCCGGGCGTTGCCGCGCCTGGTGTCGTTGCGCGGTGCTCGGCGATGATGTCGTCGCCGATCGAGCGGATCACCTCGGGCCGCTCGAGCACCCGGTCGATCTTGTCGGGCGAGAGGCGGTTCGTGACGTAGGAGTCCTTGAGGATGTCCTCGAGCGAACGGCCGCGATGGTGCTCGCGGACGATGTGCTCGGCGACCAGATCCTCCTTCTGCGAGCGGGCGAACAGGAACGAGAAGGGGGTACGCACGATGTCTGTGACCTTGCCCATGGCCCCCGCCAGTCTACTGCGGCCCGCGCGGCGGGCCGGCGGTTCCCGGGCCCCTCCACCGGTCCGCCTGCGGCGGACGGGCGACTCCGGCCTGTGTGGTCAGCCGGGGGAACCTCCCGGTTCCCGCAGACCCCCTCCCCTGGTCCGCCTGCGGCGGACGGGCGACTCCGGCCCCTGCGGGGCCGACTCGGGCTGGCGTGGTCAGCTGGGGGAACCTCCCGGTTCCCCCAGGCCCCCTCCCCTGGTCCGCCTGCGGCGGACGGGCGACTCCGGCCCCTGCGGGGCCTCCGTCGCCGGCCATCTCAGGTTCGCGTCCGGGATCGGGTCGCCGTGGGGGTCGTGTGTCGGGAAGCCGAGCGCCCGGTCGATCCGCTCCTCGAGCTCCTCGGAGATCACGTGCTCGAGGCGATCGGCCTCGTCGTGGACGTTCTCGATGTCGAGCCCGAGAGTGCGGGCCAGGTAGAGCTCGAGCAGCCGGTGATGCCGGATCACCTCGAGCGCGACGCGCTCGCCGGCCTCGGTCAGGCGGGCGCCGCGATAGGGCTCGTGCTCGAGCAGATCGAGCACGGCGAGCTTCTTCAGCATCGCCGACGCGGAGGCCGGGGAGACGCCCTGATCGCGGGCGAGCGCGGTGACGGTGGCGCGCCCGCCGGCCGCCTGCAGCTTGTAGATCCCCTTCAGGTAGTCCTGAATCGAGTCGGAGAGCGGCGGCGCCATCATGCAGGGCGAATGTAGCGCGGTTGGTAGCGTGGCGCGTCGTGCGCATCCGCGTAGGTCACAGCGCCGATCCCGACGACGCGTTCATGTTCTGGGCGATCGAGGCGGGAAAGGTCGAGACGAGAGGCCTCGAGCTCGAGCAGGTCGTCTCGGACATCCAGACCCTCAACGAGTGGGCGGGCGAGGGGCGGCTCGAGGTGAGCGCGATCTCCATGGGCGCCTACCCGAGTGTCGCCGACCGCTACCTGCTGCTGCCGCACGGCGCCTCGATGGGCATCGGCTACGGCCCGATCGTCGTCGCCAGGGACGACCTCGATCTCGACGCGCTCCGCGAGGCGGAGATCGTCATCCCGGGCCGGCTGACGACCGCCTACCTCGCCCTCCGGCTCGCGCTCGGCGGCGAGCCCGCAGTCCGCGAGCAGCGCTTCGACCTGATCCTCGACGAGGTCGCTTCGGGCCGGGCCGAGGCGGGCCTGATCATCCACGAGGGCCAGCTCACCTACGCCGCCTCGGGCCTTCGCAAGGTGCTCGACCTCGGCGAGTGGTGGCAGGGCGAGACGGGCCTGCCTCTGCCGCTCGGGGTGAATGTCGCGCGCCGCGATCTCGGCGAGCGGCTCACCGACGTCTCCGAGGTGCTGTCCGAGGCGATCGCGGTCGGCCTCGAGCACCGCGACGAGGCGCTCGCCTACGCCGAGCGGTTCGGGCGCGGCATCGACCGCGAGACCGCCGACCGGTTCGTCGCCATGTACGTGAACGAGCTGACCTGCGACTACGGCGAGGTCGGCCGGCGCGCGGTCGACGAGCTCCTGCGCCGATCCGGCTCCGGGATCACGGCCACGTACGTCTGACGGCGGTGGGAGCGCGGGAGGCGCCGGGCCACGGCGGCCGGTTTCGCTGGGCCGTCCTCGCCGCCGGCACGTTCGCGCAGACGGCGTATGCCTCGCTCGTCTTCGGGCTGGCCGTGCTCGCGCCCGCGTTTCGCTCTCACTACGGGTTGAGCCTGACCCAGGTCGGCGTGCTGCTCTCGGCCCCCGTTCTCGGCTCGATCGGGACGCTGTACCTGTGGGGCCGGGCAACCGACCGCTTCGGCGAGCGGGCCGTGCTCTCGACCGGCCTCGGCGCAGCGTCGGTCTGCGTCGCCGCCTCGGCGAGGACGTCCTCGTTCCCCTCGCTCGTCGCGCTGCTCTTCCTCGCCGGCGGCCTCGGGGCGAGCGTGAACAGCGCGAGCGGCCGCGCGGTCATGCAGTGGTTCGACGCCGCCGGCCGCGGCCTCGCTCTCGGCGTCCGGCAGACCGCGGTGCCGATCGCCGGTGCCTGGGCGGCCCTCGTGCTCCCGGCGATCACGCCGGGCGACGATCCGGGCCCGGCGCTCCTCACGCTCGCGGCCGTCTGCCTTGCCGGCGCGCTGATCGGGCTCGCCGTTCTGCGCGAGCGTCCTCGGCAGCACGATGAGGTGGGCCCGGCATTCGAGCCGCTTCGCGACCGCCGCCTCTGGCTGCTCTCGGGCGGCAGTGCGCTCATCGTCGAGCCCCAGGTCTGCCTCGTCGGCTTTCTCGTCCTGTTTCTGCACGAGGAGCGGGGCCTCTCGACCGCGGCCGCCGCCGCCGTGCTCGCCGCCCTCAACGTCCTCGGCATCGGCACAAGGATCGGCGCGGGCCGCTGGTCGGACCTCGCCGGGAGCAGGGTCGGCCCGCTGCGGCGAATCGCGCTCGTCTCGGCCGTGCTCGTCGCGGCGTGCACCGTGCTGCTCTCCGGCTCGCTCGTATTGCTCCTGCCGCTGCTCGTGCTCATGGGCTGCGTGACGCTCAGCTGGAACGGTCTCGCGTTCGCCGCGGTTGCCGAGCTCGCGGGCTTCGCGCGGGCGGGCTCCGCGCTCGGAGTGCAGCAGACGGCGCTCGCGCTCTCGGGATCGATCCTGCCGATCGCGTTCGGGGCCCTCGTCGCCGTCTCCACCTGGCGGGTCGGCTTCGCCGTCAGCGTCCTCTTCCCGCTCGCCGGCTGGCGGCTGCTGCGTGTGCTTCCGGGCTGACGCAGAATAGAACGGAATGGGGAGCGTCATGGAGCGGCTCGAGGAGATCTACGCCATCGGTGCGACCAGGGTCGGCGGGTCGCCCGAGGAGGACGCGGCGCACCTCCTCGCCTCGCGCTGGCTCGAGGAGGCCGGGCTCGAGGTCGAGGTCGACGACGCCGGGAACACGATCGGGCGGCGGGGCGAGGCCACCGTCTGGACCGGATCGCACCTCGACTCGGTGCCGAACGGCGGGCGCTTCGACGGCGCGCTCGGGGTCGTTGCCGGCATCGAGGCCGCCGCACGCACCGACGTGCCGCTCGCGGTCGTCGTCTTTCGCGACGAAGAGCGAGGCTGCGCCGGGAGCCGCGCGCGCGTCGCGGGCGCACGCCTGCCGCGCGGCTTCGTCGAGCTCCACATCGAGCAGGGCCCCACGCTCGCGTCGATGGACGCTCCCCTCGGGATCGTCACGGCGATCGTCGGGCAGGCGCAGGGGACGGTCGTCTTCGACGGTCGGGCCGACCATGCCGGAACGACCCCGATGGACGTCCGTCGCGATGCGCTCGTCGAGGCGGCGGCCTTCGTCCTCCACGTTCGGGAGGCGGCTTTGCCCGGCACGGTGGCGACGGTCGGCCGGCTCGACGTCGAGCCCGGCGCGTCGAACGTCGTCCCGGCGCGGGTGGTGGCGTCGGTGGATGCCCGCGCCGCGACCGTCGAGGCGCTCGATGCGCTCGTCGCCGCGATCGGCTTCGAGCCGAGCCACCGTACCGACCCGGTCGCGATGAGCGGTGAGCCGCTCGCCGCGCTGCGTGCGGCCGTCCCGGGAGCCCCCGAGCTCGTCTCCGGCGCCGGGCACGATGCGGCCGTGCTCGGGGCCGCGGGCGTTCCTGCGGCGATGCTGTTCGTGCGGAGCCTCAACGGCGGTGTCAGCCACTCCCCAGCCGAGCTATCGGCCGAGCCTGACATCGAGCTCGGTATCGCGGCACTTGCCTTCGCGCTCGACAGGATCGCCCGGACCTGAAAGAGTCGAGGCCGTGAGCGAGCGGGAGATCATGACGTGGGACGATCTCGGAGAGGGCTCGCGCACGCTTGCCGAGCTCGTCTATGCCGACGGCTACCGCCCGGACATCATCCTCGCGATCGCGCGCGGCGGCCTGCTCGTCGCAGGCGCGCTCTCGTACGCGCTCGGCGTCAAGAACACGTTCACGATGAACGTCGAGTTCTACACCGGGGTCGACGAGCGGCTCGACGTGCCGATGATCCTGCCGCCGGTCCCCGACCTGGTCGACTTCAGCGAGACGCACGTGCTGATCGCAGACGACGTCGCCGACACGGGGGCGACGCTCGCGCTCGTCAAGGACTTCCTGGCGGGCAAGGTCGCCGAGACCCGCTGCGCCGTGTTGTACGAGAAACCGAGGACGGCCGTGAGCTGCGAGTATGTGTGGCGTCGCACCAATCGCTGGATCGACTTCCCGTGGAGTGCCGAGGCACCGGTTCCCGAATCGCAGCTCGGCGAGTCACTGCTCGAAAGCGTCTAGTCCCCAAGGCGGCGATCCCATATAGTCGCGATGCCCTTGGCATTGCGGACGGTTCGAGGAAGGAGCACCATGAGAGGGAGGAGATTGACGCGGGGCGTGCTCGTGCTCGCGGTTGCGGCGTTGGCGCTCGTCGTCTCGGGCGCCGGAGTGGCGTCGCATGCGGCGACGCCCTACAAGGTGGCGTGGATCTACGTGGGGCCACACAACGACGGCGGCTGGTCGCAGGCGCACGACGACGGGCGGCTGTACGTGCAGAAGATGCTCGGAAGCAAGGTGCAGACGACCTACAAGGAGAACATCGCCGTCGGGTCGCAGTTCGCGCAGACCGTGCAGAGCCTGGTCTCGCAGGGCTACAAGATGATCTTCGCGACCTCGTACGGCTACGTCGACAAGGCGCTGGCCGCGAAGTACCCGGACGTGTTGTTCGAGCAGGCCACGGGAACCGATCAGGCGAAGAACCTGTCGGAGTACTTCGGCGCGGCGGAGGACACCGTGTTCCTGTCGGGGATGGCCGCGGGCGCGGCGTCGAAGAACGGGAACATCGGCTACGTCGTGGCCTACCCGATCCCGGAGGTGATCCGGCATGCGAACGCGTTCACGCTCGGGGCGCAGCTGATGCATCCGGGAGCGAAGGTGCATCTCGTGTGGACGAACTCCTGGTATGACCCGACGAAGGAGAAGAAGGCCGCTCAGAGCCTCGTCTCCCAGGGCGCGGACGTGCTCGGCCAGAACGTCGACTCGCCGGCAACCGGGCAGTACGCGGAGTCGGCGAACGTCGGCTGGGTCGGGTACGACTCGAACTCGCAGAAGTTCGCACCGAAGGCAGTGGCTGACCGCCTCGGTCTACAACTGGGGACCGTACTACCTGAGCCGCGTCAAGGCCGCGATGGCCGGCACGTGGAAGTCGGGCTTCTACTACGGCTCGATCAAGGACGGGTTCACCGGTCTGGCGCCGTTCGGGCCGGCGGTGAGCGCGAAGACGAAGGCCGCGATCGCGGCGAAGATGAGCGCGATCGAGAAGGGCTCGTTCTACGAGTTCACGGGCCCGCTGTACGACCAGAGCGGGAAGCTGATGGTCAAGCCGGGCGTGAAGCTGTCCGTCCCGCAGCTGTACGCGATGAACTGGCTCGTCAAGGGCGTGGTCGGCAGCCCGAAGGGCTAGCCGTCACGAGCGAGCCGGCAGCAGGCGCGGCGGCCACGGCCACTCCCACGGGGGTGGCCGTGGCCATGCACGGCATCAGCAAGCGTTTCCCCGGTGTCGTTGCGAACGACGCCGTCGACTTCGAGGTGGCAGCCGGCGAGGTGCATGCGCTCCTCGGCGAGAACGGTGCCGGGAAGAGCACGCTCTCGAACATCCTCACCGGCCTCTACCGCCCCGACGAGGGCGAGATCCTCCTCTACGGCGAGCGGGTCGAGTTCGAGACGCCACGCGACGCGCTCGACGCCGGCATCGGCATGGTGCACCAGCACTTCCGGCTCGTGCCGCCGTTCACCGTCGCCGAGAACATCGCGCTCGGCGACCACCGCCCGGGCGCGCGGAGCTCGTTCCGCATCGATCCGCGCAGGATCGAGGCGGGTGTCAGGGAGCTGTCCGACCGCTACGGGATCGCGGTCGACCCGCGCGCCCGGATCTGGCAGCTCTCGCTGGGGGAGCAGCAGCGGGTGGAGATCCTGAAGGCGCTGTACCGCGATGCGCGCGTGCTGATCCTCGACGAGCCGACCGCCGTCCTCACCCCCCAGGAGGCCGACGTGCTGTTCCGCACGCTGAGGCAGATGGCCGACGACGGCCGGACGGTGATCTTCATCTCGCACAAGCTCAACGAGGTGAAGGCGGTGTCGGACCGCGTGACGGTGCTGCGGGGCGGCCGGTCGGTCGCGACGGCCTCGACCGCCGAGTCGACGCCGCGATCGCTGGCCGCGCTGATGGTCGGCCGGGAGCTCGGCGAGAGCGCCCGCGAGGCGCGGCCCGCCCCGACGGGCCCGATGCTCGAGGTCGAGCAGGTCTGGGCGGTCGGGAATCGCGGCGGCGACGCGGTTCGAGGTGTCTCCCTCTCGGTCCGCGCGGGAGAGGTCGTCGGGGTCGCGGGGGTCGCGGGCAACGGCCAGCGCGAGCTCGCCGAGACGATCGCCGGTCTTCGCGGGGCCTCGAGCGGCACCGTCACGGTCGGCGGGAACCGCGTGCGCGGCGGCGATCCTCGTGCGTCCATGAACGCCGGCATCGCCTTCGTCCCCGAGGACCGGCTCGCGACCGGCGCGGCGCCCGGCCTCAGCATCGCCTCGAACCTCGTCCTGCGCTCCTACCGGAAGCCGCCCATCTCGCGGGGCCCGCTGCTCATGCTCGGCCAGATCCGCCGGCGCGCCGTCGAGCTGATCGAGCGCTACCGCATCTCGGCTCCCGGCCCCTCGGCGCCCGCCCGCGTCCTGTCGGGCGGCAACCTGCAGAAGGTCGTGATCGCACGCGAGTTCTCGGGTGAGCCGCGCGTCGTGATCGCGTCCTCGCCCACGCAGGGGCTCGACGTCGGGGCGACCGAGACCGTCCGCTGCGTACCTGCTCGACGCGGCGGCCCGGGGCGCGGCGGTGCTCGTCTTCAGCGAGGACCTCGACGAGATCCTCGAGCTCGCCGATCGCATCGCCGTGATCTACGAGGGCGCGATCGTCGGCGAGATGCCGGCCGCCCACGCGAACATCGAGGAGATCGGGCTGCTGATGGCCGGCGGGCCCGGGCCCGACAGGGCCGCCTGACCATGGCTCTTAACCGGCGATCTCGCGGAACGAGATCGGCTGAGCGCCCTCCCAGAGGGTGAGGCGCCCGAGCTCGACCAGGCGCTCACCGCCCTCGGCCACGGTCGCGAAATGGTTGCCGGCCAGAGCCCCCGCCTTCGAGGCGAAGGCGCAATGGCCGTACGGGAACAGGACCTCGGTCTCGCTCAGGCCCCCGGGATACAGGAGCAGCTCGCCCGGCGCCGGATAGCAGGTCGCGTTCTCGGGCCCGATCCCGAGCTCGCGGTCGCCCCAGGGAATCCAGTTCGACTCGCCGCTCCAGCGGCAGTGGATGATCCGGTCCTCGAGCGGCAGGATCGCGCGAAACGCCGCGACGGTCCGGGGGGCCGCCGCCTCCTCGAAGCGGGCGCGGAACGTGAATCCGGCTGCGGTGATCTCGAGCATGCCGGGACGCTAGCGGGCGGCGAGCCAGCGGGCGAGGGTGTCGCGCTCGGCCTGGGTCATCCCGGTGGCGTTGGCGAGGGGCATCGCCTGCGAGTCGACGGCGACCGTGCGGATGAGAGCCGCCGAGGCGACGATCTGCGCGGGGGTCTCGAGCACGATCCCGGCCGGCGGCGCCGAGTAGCCCGGCTGCGTCGGGGTCAGGGAATGGCAGGGCGCGCAGCGGTTCGCGATGATCGCCTCCACCGTGGCGAGGCTCGGCGCCGGCCCGGCGGCGTCGGAGCTGCCCGCGGAGGGGCGGATGATCACCGCGAGCGCGATCACGCCGGCGGCCGCGGCCGCGAGGATCCACCAGACGTTCCGGCCCGCGTGGCGCAGGTTGAAGTAGTGGCGCACGAGGGCGCCGAGCGCCATCAGCGCGATCAGGATCAGCCAGGCGTGGGCGTGCCCGTAGGCGATCGTGAAGTGGTTCGAGAGCATCGCGAACACGACCGGCAGCGTGAGGTAGTTGTTGTGCACCGAGCGCTGCTTGCCGCGGGCGTTCCAGCTCGGGTCGGGCTCCTGCCCCGCCTCCTTCGCGCGGACGAGCTTCCGGTGCATCGGGATGATCACGAAGAGGACGTTCGCGGCCATGATCGTCCCGAGCATCGCCCCGACCTCGATGTAGGCGGCGCGGGGCGCGAACAGCTCCGACGAGGCCCACGCGGCGAGCACGACGAACGCGGCCACCACGACCGCCAGCGCGTAGTCGTTGCGGGGAAGCAGGCGACACGCGGTGTCATAGACGAGCCAGGCGACCAGGAGCCCGGCGATCGAGAGCGCGATCGCCTCGGTCGTCGTCAGATCGGCGACCGACCTGTCGACGAGGAAGGTCGCCGCGTGCGCGTAGTAGACGACGATCAGGAGCGCGAAGCCGGAGAGCCACGTCGTGTAGGCCTCCCATTTGAACCAGTAGAGCGGGTCGGGCAGCGTCTCGGGTGCGACCTTGAACTTCTCGATCCGGTAGAAGCCGCCGCCGTGGATCTCCCAGACCTCGCCGCCGACGCCGCGCGCCGCGTCGCGCTCGTCGGCGGGAGGCGTGAGGTGCTGGTCGAGAGCGATGAAGTAGAACGACGACCCGATCCACGCGATGCCTGCGATCACGTGGAGCCAGCGGAAAAGCAGGTCGCCCCAGCTCCACCAGTAGTCGGTCGGGGCCAGGAAAGCTAGGAACGGCGCCATCGGTCCTCCGCGATCGAGACGAGCTCGTCGAGCGCGGTCGCGAGCTCCTGCTCCCGCGTGCGGCCGAGCCGCTCGCGCAGGATCGGCACGATCTCGGCCTTCGAGCGGCCGTTGACGAACACGACGAAGCGGAAGCCGAACCGCTGCTCGTAGGAGCGGTTCAGGGCGGCGAGCTCGGGCGCCTCGCCGGCTCCCTGCTCGGCGGCGCTGCGGGCGGAGAGCCTCTTCGCGCCGATGGCCGGGTGTGCGTCGAGCACCTCCCTCTGCTCGGCCTCGGAGAGGCCGGAGGCGACCTCGCGGGCTCGGCCGAGCGGGTCGTCCACGCCGGCGAGCAGCTCGACGAACCGCGTTCGCCCCTCGAACAGCCCGGCGAGCTCCTCGACGCTCAGCTTCCGCGGTAGGTCGCGCACGCGTACGAGGAGACGAGGAGCGGGATGTGGTGGTGGCCCTCGTCGAGCTCGACCTCGAGCTCGACCCGCCGGAAGAACGGCGAGGGCGGCCAGAAGATGATCCGGTAGATGCCCGGCGCAGCCTCTGCCAGCTCCCGGATTCGCCCGTCGGGATCGGTCTCGCCCGAGCCGACGAGCTGCTCGTCCTGCCAGAGCTCGACGCGGACACCGACGGCGGGTGCGCCGCGCTCGGTGTCGAGCACGTGGGTCGAGACGGTCACAGGGCCGACTCTACGCCACGTCCCAGCCGTCGAAGAGCTCCGGAAGCGGCCAGGCCGGATCGGGCTCGACGTCCTCCCAGCCCGTGGGCCAGGGCTGCTCGCGGATCACCCGCTCACCCTCGGCGCGGAAGGCGACCGCCTCCTCCTCGGTGCGGATCCCGTTCGCCACCGCCGCAGCGAGCTCGTCCTCGTCCTTCCACCTCGGCACCCCGCTCTCGGCGGGAACCCAGAGGTCGAGCACGTGATCGCGGCTCGTGATCGTGCGGTCGGCAAGCACCTGCGGGTCCTCGAGGTTCACGTACCAGCCGTGCAGCCGGTCGGGCGCCCGGAAGATCCAGATCGCATGCGCCCGGCCGAGCGGGAAGAGGATGATGAGCCGTCCCGTCCCGTCTCCGGGGCCGTTGAGGGTGAACGGGGAGAGCTTTGCGATCCGCGGCGCCGCCCAGCGCTCGGCGAGCGGGATCGTGCGCAGGTCGCTCCCGTCGGCGGCGGCCGGCCGCGAGATGAGCGTCCCGGACGGCAGGTAGCCGACGACGAGATCGCCGGTCGCCTCGATCACGGTGAGCGGAAGCCCCGAGAGGAACCGCCCGTCGTAGGATCGATGCCGGTAGACGACGACGTCGCCCGGTGCCCAGCTCACGCCTGTCTGAGCCTCGCTTCCTGCTTCGGGTGCCCGCGGGCGAGGCCCTCCTCGACCCGCAGCCGGCCGCGATCGAGCTCGGCGCCGGCCGCGTCCATCGTCACCATCGTCGCGTCGGCGGTCACGGCGGGCGGCGTGGTCACGGCAGGCGAACCGTACAGTTCCCCCGTGGAGATCCTGACCCCGCATTCGCTCGTCGAGGCGCTCGAGCTGAAGGCCGAGCATTCTGGCGCGGTTCCGATTCAGGGCGGCACCGATCTGATGGTTGCGCTCAACTTCGACCGCTCGCGGCCGGAGATCGTGCTCAACCTGAACGAAGTGGCAGAGCTCCGCGGCTGGGCGCGCAACAACGGGTCGGTTCGGCTCGGCTCGGGCCTCACCTACACCGAGGCGATGCACGGCGAGCTCGCGGCGCTGCTGCCCGCGCTCGCGGAGGCAGCACGCACGGTCGGCTCGCCGCAGATTCGCAACCGCGGCACGATCGGCGGCAACCTCGCGACCGCCTCGCCGGCGGGCGACGCGCTGCCGCCGCTGCAGATCGAGGGCGCACTCGTCGAGTGCGCGTCGGTGCGCGGATCGCGAGCGATCCCCCTCGGCGAGTTCGTCACGGGCGTCAAGCGCACGGCACTCGAGCCCGACGAGCTGATCACGGCCGTCTCGCTGCGTCCGTCCAGGCTGCCGCAGACGTTCATGAAGGTTGGTCCGCGCAACGCGATGGTCATCGCCGTCTGCTCGCTCGCCCTCTCGGCCGGGGACGAGCTCCGGGCCTCGTTCGGGTCGGCGGGACCGCGGCCGGTGCTCGTGGTCGCGCCGCGGGCCGAAGCCGACACGTTCGCCGAGCGCGTCGCAGCCGCGGCGTCCCCGATCGACGACGTGCGCGGCAGCGCCGCCTACCGCCGCCACGCGCTGCGCATCCTCGTCGACCGCGCGCTCGAGAGGACGCTCGCCGCATGAGGATCGCTCTGCGGGTCAACGGTGTCGCGGCCGAGGCCGACTGCTGGGAGGGCGAGTCGCTGCTCTGGGCGCTGCGCGAGCGGCTCGGCTACCCCGGCTCGAAGAACGCGTGCGAGCAGGGCGAGTGCGGCTCGTGCTCGGTCCTGCTCGACGGCACGCTCGTCTGCTCGTGCCTCGTCCTGGCGGCCCAGGCCGATGGTCGCGACGTGGCGACGGTCGAGGGGCTCGCCCAAGGCGAGCGGCTGCACCCGGTGCAGGAGGCGTTCGTCGAGACGGGCGCGGTGCAGTGCGGCTTCTGCACGCCGGGCCTCGTCGTCGCCGCCGCCGATCTCCTCGCGCGCGACCCCGACCCCTCCGACGACGAGATCCGCGAAGCGCTCTCCGGCAACCTCTGCCGCTGCACCGGCTACGAGAAGATCTTCGACGCCGTCCGCCTGGCCGCAAGGGACGGGCGGGGATGAACGGGCACGGAATCGTTGCAAAGGACACCTTGCGCGCGCCGCCGCCGGCGGGTGAGAATCTCGGCGGGTGGTGGGTGGTCCTAATCCCCACCCAGGGCGGGGTATGCCCTGGGATCGCGGCGGGTCGGGCAGTGCGGGGCCAGCCGGCTTTGCTCGAGCCGGGGCGG
Organism: uncultured Actinomycetota bacterium; assembly: GCA_963743675.1. Lineage (GTDB taxonomy): Bacteria > Actinomycetota > Thermoleophilia > Gaiellales > Gaiellaceae > PALSA-600. The sequence goes on along the minus strand of CAVURE010000012.1, from coordinate 34,628 downwards.
CGGGGGCGGCTTGCGCGGGCACGCGGGCCGGCTGAAGGCCTCGGCGCGGGCGGGTCGCGGCGATGACGACGACGGCTACGCCGAGGAGGCTTCGGCTCGGCCGGATCGGCGAGAGCGTCATCCGCGCCGATGCGACGCCCAAGGTCAAAGGGGAGTTCGCCTACTCGAGCGACCTGAGTGCGCCCGGCATGCTCTGGGGGCACACGGTTCGCAGTCCGCATGCCCACGCTCGCATCGTGGAGATCGACATCGCCGAGGCTGTCGGCCTGCCGGGCGTCCATGCCGTCCTGACCCATGCGGACGTGCCCGGGGAGAAGCGCTACGGCCTCGAGTTCCGCGACCAGCCGGTGCTCGCGATCGACCGCGTCCGCTACTTCGGCGAGCCGGTCGCGCTCGTCGCCGCCGACCATCCCGAGCAGGCTCGTCGCGCCGCCGAGAGGATCCGGGTGCTGTACGAGCCGCTCGATCCGGTGGTCGACATGGAGCGTGCGACCGACGGGCCCGACCTCCACCCGGACCGCCTGACGCACGGCCACGGCTACCGGGACGATCCGCGTCCGAACGTCGTGCGCAACATCGTCATCGTGCACGGCGACCCCGGCACGGAGGGCGAGGTCTCGGTCGAGGGCGTCTACGAGACCGGCATCCAGGACCAGGCCTTCCTCGGGCCCGAGTCCGGGCTCGCGGTCCCGGACGGCGAAGGCGGGATCGACCTCCACGTGGCCACCCAGTGGCTGCACGTCGACCGCGCCCAGATCGCGCCCTGCCTCGACCTGCCTGTCGAGCGGGTTCGCGTCCACCTGGCCGGCGTCGGCGGCGCGTTCGGCGGCCGCGAGGACGTCTCGATGCAGATCCATGCCGCGTTGCTCGCGCTGCACACGAACCGCGCCGTGAAGATCGTCTACAGCCGCGAGGAGTCCTTCACCGGCCACGTCCACCGCCATCCTTCGAAGACCTGGGCGCGGCACACGGCGACCCGCGACGGGAGGCTCGTCAGCGTCGAGATGCGGATCGTCCTCGACGGCGGCGCCTACGCGTCCAGCTCGACGGCGGTCGCCGCGAACGCCGCCGCCTTCGCGTGCGGCCCCTACGACGTGCCGAACGCCCGGCTCGAGGCGACCGCCGTCTACACGAACAACCCGCCCTGCGGGGCAATGCGTGGTTTCGGCGCCGTTCAGACGTGCTTCGCGGCCGAGGCGCAGATGGACAAGCTCGCCGAGAAGCTCGGCGTCGACCCGATCGAGCTCCGGCTACTGAACGCCCTTGCGCCGGGTGACGTCCTGCCGACCGGCCAGCGGATCGAGGGCTCGCTGCCGACCGCCGAGGTGATCCGAGCGGCTGCGGCGCTCGAACCTCCCGACGCCGAGCCGCTCCCGCGCGACCCGATCCGGCTGCCGGGCGGGGCGGGCAACACGACGCGCGGCGAGGGGGTCAGGCGCGGCACCGGGTTCGCGGTCGGTTTCAAGAACATCTGCTTCTCGGAGGGGTTCGACGACTACTGCGCCGCGCGCGTACGGCTTCTCGGCGACGGGTCGGCCGAGGTCCATTGCGCCGCGGCCGAGGTCGGCCAGGGCGTCTCGAGCGTGATCCTCCAGGTGGCGAGGACCGAGCTCGGGATCGACGAGGTGCGGCTTGCGACCGCCTCGACCGCGACCGTCGACTCGGCCGGCTCGACCTCGGCCTCCCGGCAGACCTACATGGTCTCCGGCGCCGTCCGCGATGCCTGCCGCGCCGCCCTCGCCGAGCGTGAGTCGCGAGGCGGCGGCGAGGTCGACGTCGCGCGCGTGTTCCGGCATCCGCCGACGACGCCGCTCGATCCGGAGACCGGCCAGGTGACCGGCGAGCGCGCGCACGTCTCGCTGGCGGTCGCTGCGATGCGGGTCGTTGCGGAGGTCGATGTCGACCTCGGTCTCACCCGCGTCGTCTGGATCGGCGTTGCGCAGGAGATCGGGAGGGCGATCGACCGGCAGTCGGTCGAAGGTCAGATCGAGGGCGGGATCGCGCAGGGCCTCGGCCTCGCCGTGATGGAGGAGATCCAGACGCGCGACGGGCTGATCACCAACGCGAGCTTCACCGACTATCTCATCCCGACCGCGCTCGACATGCCGTCGGTCGAGATCGTGCTGATCGAGGATCCGGACCCTGCCGCCCCCTACGGCGTCAAGGGCGTCGGCGAGCCGCCGACGGTCGTCTCGACCGCCGCGGTCGTCGCCGCGCTCCGCGACGCGACCGGCCGCGACCTCCCGCGTGCCCCTGTCAGGCCCGACGACATAGTCGGGCTCTAGCGGACGCCCTCCTCGGGCTGCGTCGCCACCGGGGGCTCCTTGCGCACCACGAGCGCGACGGCGGAGACGATGATCGCGGCGCCGATCAGGACGCGCGTTGTGAGCTGCTCGTTGCGGAAGAGCACGCCGAGCAGGATCGCGACGACCGGGTTGACGTAGGCGTAGGTCGAGACGAGACCGAGCGGTGCGTTCGCGAGCAGCCACGTGTAGGAGGTGAAGCCGACGACGGAGCCGATCGTCACCAGGTAGATCCAGGCGAGGATCGACGAGGTCGACGGGGCGAAGGAGCCGGCCTGGGTCAAGCCGATCGGCAGCATCATGAACCCGCCGGCGAGCATCTCCCAGCGGTCGCCGCGAACGGGTCTGCGGGCATCGTCAGCCTCGGCGACGTGAACGACCCGAGCGACCACATCACGGCCGAGATCAGGCAGAGGACGACGCCGAACGTGGTAGCGCCGCCCCCGGGCTGGAGCAGGATGGCTACCCCCGCGAAGCCGAAGCCCACGCCGCCGAGCACCGCGAACGGGAGCCGCTCGCGGGAGAGCAGCCGCAGCACGACCACCCACAGCGGCACCGAGGCGATGATCAGCGACGCGAGCCCGGTGGGGACGTCCTCCTCGGCGTAGAACAGCACCGCGTTCGCGCCCGGGAGCAGAGCTCCGATCAGCACGCAGGAGACGAAGGCGCGCTGCGAGATCCGCATCGTTCCGCCGCGGGCGGTGACGACCACCGCCATGATCGTCCCGGCAAAGATGAAGCGGGTCGAGACGGCGAGCATCGGCGGCACCGTCTCGAGCGTGATCGCGATCCCGAGGTACGTCGACCCCCAGATGATGTAGACGGCCCAGAGAGCAGTCCACACCTTTGCCCGGTGGCTCACCTCGCGATCGTGAGCGCCGCACCGGCAGCAAGGAGGGCGAGCCCGAGGAGGCGCGTCCAGGAGAGCCCGATCTGGTCGACGCCGAACAGCCCGAACCGGTCGATCGCCGCACCCGCTACGAGCTGGCCGCCGATCAGGATGCCGATGGTCGCGCTCGCGCCGATCCTCGGCTGGGCGAACGTGATCGAGAAGACGACGATCAGGCCCATCAGCCCCCCGATCCACATCCAGGCAGGGGCGTGCAATCCGGCGGCGAGCGACCCGGTTCCACCTCGGGCGACGAGGAGGATCGAGGCGGCGAGGACAAGCTGGACGGCCGTCGCGAACGTCAGGGCCTCGACGATGCCGATCCGGCCTCCGAACCGGCCCATGACCGCGACCTGGACCGAGCCGGCGAGCCCGGCGAGCGCAGCGAGGGTGGCCGCGGCCGTCACGCCGCGACCGAGGCGTCGCTCACGGACAGGCTGAGGTCGTTCCCCTCCGTCTCCCTGCCCTGCGCGAACCAGTCGACGCCCGGAATCGGATGCCTGTCCGCCGCCGTGCCGCCGCGCCGGCGTACCTTCGCGAACGAGGCCTCGAGGTCGTCGGCCTGCGACAGAAGCTCGAAACGAACCAGCGATCCCGGCATCGAAGTGCCTCCTCTCCTGACGATGAACCGCCTGAGTCTATGTCCCGGCGGGCGCTCATCGAGCCCGGCCTGCGGCTCACAAAGCCGCTCGCAGCGGCGGCCGGCCGGGCGGGACTGCGCGCCGCCAGGACCCGGACCCCAATTTCGATCGTGCATTTTGGCACGAAATCGATGATCGTGCGGTTCGGCACAAGCAAATACCCTATTCGTGATTTTCGTCACGATATCTGAGGTATTTTTGATTCAAGACCCGTCCTTGTGCTACTAATTTCCCGACTTGCAACCGGCGCCTGGCGACGTGGCCGCGCCTTACCTCTGGAGGAATGAGATGAGCGCTGTCGCCGAAGCCATGCCCGTGAGCGTTGTCGTTCCAGCGGACTCGACACCGGCCACCGGGCCGTCGACGTACGAGATCCAGGCGGCCGAGCAGATGCGGTGGATGGTCTGGTTCGGCATCCCGGCCCTCGTCGCTGCCTTCTTCGTCGGGGTGACGTTTGCCACCGGTGAGGCGTGGTGGCTCGGCCTGGCGATCACCGCGATCGTGGTCGACGTCCTCGTCCTCGTCTGGCTTGCGATGTCCTCGGACACCAACGGGGTCATCGGCGAGCCGGCATCCGGCCACTGACGCCGCGACCCGCTGACGCGGGTTGTTGCAGGAAATCCCTGCTCCTGGCCCCGGGTGATGTAGAGGTACATCTCCATCACCCGCGTCACGGGCATGCTCGAACGGCACTCTAGGATGCGGCGGTGCGGAGGGTCGTCCTGATCGTGAACCCGTACTCGTCCGGTGTGACCCGCCGGCGGGTCGCGGACGTCACGGCGGCACTCGCGCGGCGAGTCGAGGTGGTCGTGCGCCAGACGGAGGGGCCCGGCCATGCGGGGCAGCTCGCGAAGCAGGCCGCCGAGGACGCCGATGCCGTCATCGTCTTCTCGGGTGACGGCACCTACAACGAGGCGATCAACGGTGCTGCCGGCCGGTTGCCGTTCGGGTTCGTGCCGGGCGGAGGGGCGAGCGTCTTCCCGCGCGCGCTCGGGCTTCCCCGCGATCCCGTGCTCGCGGCGATTCGAGCGGTCGACGCGCTCGAGGCCGGCCGCGCGACCTCGATCTCGCTCGGCCGGGTCAACGGTCGGCTCTTCAGCTTCTCGGCCGGGATCGGGCTCGATGCGGAGGCTGTCAGGCGCATCGACCGCCGCGGGCGCGACATCGATGGACGCCGGGCGGGGAATGCAATCTTCGCGGCCACCGTGGTCGGCGTCCTGATCGAGAGGCGGTTCCGGATGGAGCCGCAGCTCGAGATCGACGGCGTCGGCCGCGCGGCGTTCGTGTTCGTCGCCAACGGTCGTCCGTACACCTACATGGGCCCGCTGCCGGTGACCGTCGCCGGCCGGGCGGACTTCGCGGGAGGGCTCGACTTCGTCGCCCCGCGCGCGCTGGCCCCGGCGGCGATCCCGTCGCTCGCGCTACGCGGCTTCCGCGGGCGCCTCGACGGCGACTCGCGTGTCCTCACGGGGCACGACCTCGACTTCCTTCACGTCACGTGCGACGTGGCGCTCCCGCTCCAGGCCGACGGCGAGGACCTGGGCGACGTGACGGAGGTCATCTTCGAGGCCGACCGCGGGGCCTTGACCGTCCTGCTCTGACCGCCTCAGGCGACCCAGATCCAGAGCACCCAGCGCGCGAGGTTGATCCCGAGGAGCAGCGTGAACGTCGTGACGAGCACCGTGTTGAGGCGCGGCCGACCGCCGAGCAGGCCGAGGGCGACGAACACCGGGAACACGCCGAGCGCGAAGCGAGGCATCGAGAGCAGCGGGCTGCTCGGCACCGGGTCGGAGAACGGCAGAGCCAGGCTCGCGAGCACGAAGATCCCGTACGCGGCGCCGAGGGCGCGCCACGCGTAGACGCCGAGCCCGACGAGCAGCACCGCGTAGGCGAGCTGCTCCAGGTTCAGCCCGGCGCCGTACATCGCGCTGTGGTCCGGGCTCGGGAAGTAGTCGTGGCCCGAGCCCGCGACGAGCTGGCGGACGCCGCGCCAACCGCCGACGAGCGCGTCCCAGGCTCCGCCGAGCGGCCCGGCGTCCGAGAGCCTCCGATCCCACCCCGCGCGCTGCGCGGTGAGGAAGGCAAACGGCCGGCCGTGGACGAGGCCGAGGTAGAGCGGCCAGAGGGCCATGATCGGAAGCGAGACGCCGAGGCGGAGCAGTGCGCCTTTCCGGTCCGGCGATCGCCACGCGAGCACGGCGAGCGCAGGCAGCAGCGCCACCCCGGCCACCCGCGTCAGCGCCGCAAGCCCGGTGACGACGCCCGCCCAGCCCCAGCGCCCGCGTACCGCGAACAGGAACGCCGCCACCGTGAAGAGCAGGTAGAGCGACTCGCTGTAGACCGCGAACAGGAAGAGAGTGGTCGGGAAGACTGCGAGGTAGAAGACAGTGCGCCGCGCGATCTCCTCGCCGGCGAGCCGGAGCGTGAGCTGCCAGAGGAGGACGAACGCGACGGCGGACGCGGCGAGCGACACGAGCACCCCCGCCAGCAGGTCGTGGCCGAGCAGAAACCAGCCAACACCGCGGACGAGCACGGGGTAGGCGGGGAAGAACGCCGAGGAGCGGCCCGGGTCGGAGTAGCCGTGGTGGGCGATCCCGAGGAACCAGCCGCTGTCCCAGCGGCCCCAGACGTCGATCCCCCAGCCGACGTCGTGCTCGACGACGTCCTCGGCGCCCCCCGTGTGCAGCGGCTGGGCGTACTGCGCCTCGAACACGAGGTAGGCGAGCAGCGTCCCCGCCCAGATCAGCAGCCGCGTGCCGAAGAAGACCTCGAGCGGGTAGCGGGGCAGGCGCCGGAGAGCGGGGACGATGCGCATCGCGCGGGATCATCGCCAATCCGGTGAGAGTCGGTCCCCGGGACGGTGCCGGCCCTCCGCGCCGGGGTACACTCGGTCCCAGATGGGCTCCTGGTACTGGATCGGCGTGCTCGCCGGAGTCGGCGTCGCAATCGGCATCCTCCTGGCGGGGATCCTTCCGCGCACGGTGATCGTCTGCCTCCTCGCCGCGGTGGCCGGTGCGGCGATCGGGTTCGGGGTCTTCGGCTGGCCCGAGGCTGTCGGCGGCGCGCTCGGCGGCGTCTCGGGCGGCTTCGGGGCGACCCCCGTGGTCGTCGGTGCGCTCAGGCGCGGCGGCACGCGGCTCGGCGTCGGCGGCCTCGTTGCGCTGGTCGCGCTGGCAGCGGCCGCGATCGCCTTCATCCCGATCGCGGGTTACCTCGAGGCCGTGCTGATGCCGGCGCTCGCGATCCGAGTACGCAGGCAGACGCCCGAGCGCTACGCGGGCCTGCGCACACTCGCGCGCGATTGAACGGACGCGCTTGAACAGCCAGGGCCCCGCACGGGCAAGGCCGGTCGTCCTGATCATCATCGACGGTCTGACGCCCTCGATGCTCGAGGCGACCGACGCGCCGGCGCTCCGCTTCCTGCTCGAGCATGGAAGCTACCGCCGCTCTGTCTCGACCTTCCCGTCCCTGACGCCCGTCTGCCTGGCCTCGATCGCGACGGGCGGCCACGGGCGGGAGCACGGGATCCCGCACCTCGTCTGGTGGAGCCGCGAAGAGCAGCGACTCGTCGAGTACGGCTCGTCCTTTGCAGCCCTGCGAGCCTCCGGGCTCGTCCAGGGGCTGCGCGACTCGGTCGTCAATCTCAACGAGCGCCACCTCCTCAAGAGCGCCGAGACCGTGTACGAGGCGCTCGAGGCGGGCGGCCTGACGACGGCGGCGATCAACATCACGACCTACCGCGGCCGGAACCGCCACCTGTCGCCCATCCCGGGCTTCCCGCCCGTCCACGGGCCGAAGCGCTTCTTCTACTACAGCCTCTACGAGTCGGACCGGACCGGCGCGCCGATCGCCTTTCTCAACCGCTCGCTCGGCTCGATCGACAGCTACGCCGCGACCGTGGGCCGCTGGCTCGTCACGCGCGACGGCTTCGACCTGCTCGTCCACTACCTCCCGGACTACGACTACGCCTCGCACGCCCTCGGCCCCGACGCCGCGCACGAGGCGCTGCGCCGGGCCGACGCATCGATCGCCTCGCTGTTCGACGCCGCCGGCGGCCCGGAGGCGTTCCTCGCACGCTACGCGGTCGTGCTCTGCTCGGATCACGGCCAATCGCCGGTCGAGCACGCTGCTCGGCTCGAGGTGCCGGGCGCGCTCGTCACCGCCTCGAACCGCGCGGCGATGCTGTACGGCGACGACCCGAGGCGGATCGCGGAGGCGCTCGACGACGAGCCGTCGGTCGACGTTGCCGTGTTCCTCGAGGACGGTGAGGTGGTCGCGCGGAGCCACGGGGACGAGGACCTCTCGCTGCTCGACCGCTACCCGGATGGGCGCTGCCGCGTCGAGGGAGGGCTCCGCAACCCGAACTCGGGCGAGGTGCTCGTCTCGGCGACACCCGGCTGGGAGTTCGTCGACCTCGCCGGGCGTCACCACGTCGGCGGCGGGAGCCACGGCTCGCTCGCCCACGGCGACTCCGAGGTGCCGATGCTGACCGTCGGCCTCGGCGACCCGCCCGCGTCGATCACCGAGGTCAAGGGGCTCCTGCTCGAGCACTTCGGAGTGACGGTCGCTGCGGCCGCCTGACCTCGCCGCGGTGGCCGGGCCGACCTGGATCGACCAGCAGCTCAGACGGCGCGGCATCCACGAGCCGCGGGTCCTCGCCGCGATGGCGGCGGTCCCGCGTGACCGGTTCGTGCCGGCCGAGCTCCTCGAGAGCGCCTACGACGATGCCCCGATTCCGCTGCCCTTCGGCCAGACGATCTCCCAGCCCTACATGGTCGCGCTGATGTGCGAGTCGCTCGGCCTGAGCGGAGACGAGCGGGTGCTCGACGTCGGCACCGGATCGGGGTATGCGGCGGCGGTGCTGGCCGAGCTCGCCGCCGAGGTGCACACGATCGAGCGGATCCCCGCGCTCGCCGACATTGCTCGCGCCTCGCTCGCGGCTGCCGGCTACGAGCGCGTCGTCGTGCACGTCGGCGACGGCACGCTCGGGCTGCCCGGGCACGCACCGTTCGGCGCGATCGCGGTCGCCGCCGCCGCCGCGGAGGTGCCCGGGCCGCTCTGGGAGCAGCTCGTCCCCGGCGGCCGGATCGCGCTTCCGCTCGTGACTGGGCGGACCGCCCAGCACCTCTGCGTCCTCCAGCGCTCGCCGGGCGGGCCGCGGCTCGTGGCCTCGGTTCCGGCGCGGTTTGTTCCCCTCGTCTCAGAAAACCCGTAACAAACGCCACGGGACGGCCCTGCTAGCCTCGCAGGAGACGTGGCGATGCTCGAAAACCGCGCGGTGCAGGCTCTCCGGCGCCCCGCCAACTGGATCCAGCTCGGAAAGTTCGGAGCCGTCGGCGGGAGCGGCTACATCGTCAACCTCGGCGTCTACACCGTCCTCCTCAAGGGGTTCGGCATCCATTACCTCGCCGCCGCGACCGGCTCGTTCCTCGTCGCCGCGAGCTGGAACTACTGGTGGAACCGGCACTGGACGTTCCGCGCGGAGCGGGGGCACTTCGGCTATCAGGGCATGCGCTTCTTCACGGTCTCGTGCGTCGTGTACCTCGCGAACCTCGGCGTGCTGTCGGTCCTCGTGGCGCTCGGCGCCGGAAAGGTGATCGCCCAGGCGGTCGCGATCGTGCTCGTCACGCCGCTGAACTTCCTCGGGAACAAGCTCTGGTCGTTCCGGCGCTGAGAGCGGTGCTGCTGGCGCTGGTCGCCGCCGGCGCGCTCGCCACGGCCGCTGGAGCGGCGACGAAACCCTCGACGACCTACGGCTTCACCGTCACCAAGCCGCTGACGCAGCAGCCGGTCCCGGCGACCGGCACGCCGCGGCTGACCGACTCCGAGGCCGAGAAGATCTTCCTCATCCGCCCGAAGGTCGCGAGCTGGCTCAGGCGCTACCCGCCGAGGCCTGCGATGGACGCGAGCTACAAGGACGGCACCTGGACCGTGAACGTCTTCTCCGGGAAGGCAGGCGAGATCGCGACGGGCACCGTCGACGACGTGACCGGGGCCGTGCTCAGCGCCTACACCGGCCCGCAGGTCGCCTGGGGCATGGCCCGCGGCGGCCCGGGCGCGTTCGGCGGCAAGAAGATCAACTCATACCCGGTCTGGCTCGGGTTCTGCGCGGCGTTCCTGATCGGCCTCGTCGACTGGCGGCGGCTGCTCTCGCTGCGCAACCTCGACCTGCTGATGATGCTCTCGTTCTCGGCGTCGCTCTGGTACTTCAACCGCGGTCACATCTTCGCGGCGATGCCCCTCGTCTATCCCGGGTTCGTCTGGCTCCTCGCGCGTTGCCTCTGGATCGGGAAGCGAGACCGGGCGCCGCAGGGCTCGACCGTCTGGCCGGTGTGGCTCCTGATCGGCGCCACGGTGTTCCTGATCGGCTTCCGGATCGGGCTCAACGTGCGCGACTCGAACGTGATCGACGTCGGGCTCTCGGGGGTGATCGGCGCGCAACGGATCGCGACCGGCGTTGATCCCTACGGCAACTTCCCGATCGAGGGCACACGCCCGGCATGCGGCCCCGCCGATGCGAGCGGCGAGATCCGCGATCGCATCCAGACGAACGGCCGCTGCGAGGCGGCCGACGCACAGGGCGACACGTACGGGCCCGTGTCCTACGAGGCCTACCTCCCCGGTTACTGGGCGTTCGGGTGGAGCGGGAAATGGGACACGCTGCCGGCGGCGCACGCCACGTCGATCCTCTGGGACCTGATCTGCATCGCCGGTCTCTGGCTCGTCGGGCTGCGGTTCGGGGGCGCGCGGCTCGCAGCGACCCTCGCCTTCGCCTGGGCGGCGTGGCCCTTCTCGCAGTACGCGTCGAGCTCGAACACGAACGACATGATCCAACCGGCGGTGATGATCTTCGGCTTCTACTTCCTCTCCTCGCCGGCCTTACGCGGCGCGTTCGGGATGCTCGGCGCGCTCGTGAAGTTCTCGCCGCTCGTGGTCCTCCCGCTCTGGTCGGGGTACCCGGACGCGCGCGACAACCGCTCGCGACTCGAGTTCGTCGTCGCGGCGCTGGTCGCCGCCGCGGCCGCGTTCTTCGTGCTCTTCCTCGACGGCACGCCGTTCCATGACGCCTCGGTCTTCATCCATCACACCTTCGGCTACCAGTTCGGCCGCGACTCGCCGTTCTCGCTCTGGGACTGGGGCCAGTACCACGCGAAGGGGCTGCCCGACCTTCACTGGGTCCAGCGCGTGCTCCAGGCGTCGCTCCTCATCGGGTCGCTCGTGCTCTACCGGTGGCCGCGCCGGCGCTCGCCGCTGCAGATCGCGGCGTTCACCGGCGCCCTGCTGATCGGCTTCGAGATGGTGCTGACCCACTGGTCCTGGCTGTACCTCCCCTGGTTCTTCCCGTTTACGGCCTTCGCACTGCTCGCGCCGAGGCCGGCCGAGGCGCCGGTCGAGGTCGTCGAGGAGGAGCACGGGCTTGCCGGGCCGCTGGTCCCGGCCACGTAGCGGACGGGATCGGCTAGCTCACCGGAACGCGGACCGTCTCGCAGGAGGTCGCCCGGCCGTCCGGGCCGCACTCGACGAGCGCGCCCTCGATCCTGACGTCGCCCTCGGCCACCTCGAGCCGGGTCGGTAAACCCGTCGTGAAGCGCCGGATGGGCCCGTCGGGGCGGCTGCCGATGACCGAGTCGTGCGGCCCCGTCATGCCGGCGTCGGTGATCGCGGCCGTCCCGCCGGCGAGCACGCGGGCGTCGTTTGTCTGCACGTGCGTGTGCGTTCCGAGCACCGCCGTGACGCGGCCGTCGAGGTAGTAGGCGAGTGCCACCTTCTCGCTCGTCGCCTCGGCATGGAAGTCGACGACGATCACCGGCGTCTCCCGGGCCGCCTCCTCGACGAGGCGGTCGGCCGCGACGAAGGGGCTCTCGAACGGCGTGAGCGTCATCTGGCCGAGCAGGTTGATCACCGCAACCCCCTCGTGAACCGTGAGACCGAGGCCGGGCGAGGCGGGAGAGAGGTTCGCGGGCCGGATCACCCGGCTCGTGCCGGACAGGTACGGCGCGAACCCCTGTTGCCCCCAGACCCAGTTTCCAAGCGTCACCACGTCCGCGCCTGCCGCGAGCAGCCGCTCGGCGATCTTCGCGGTGATCCCGCGGCCGTCGGCGGCGTTCTCGCCGTTGACGATGCAGTAGTCGATCCCGAGCTCCTCGCGCAGGCCCGGAAGCCGCGCCTCGACCGCCCTGCGCCCCGGCGCGCCGAAGACATCACCGACGAAGAGGATCCGCATCAGCGCTCCGGCCGCAGCCGCCGTGTGCCCGGAAGAACGCGCTCCGGGCGGGGCTCGCAGGCCCCGCGTGTCCGGCGGCTCACCTGACGGCGAGCGTCGCGGCCGGATGGACTTCGATCAGGACGTGGTTGCCGGTGTCGTTCGTGTAGCGGGCGAGCGACTGGGCCTCGACCTTCGAGAGGTCGAGCAGCTCGCCGAGCTTCGAGCTGCCGGCGGCCACCGCGCCGCCGACGGCGAGCGACGGATCGGCGGCGACGTCGGAGACCGAGACGACGAGCGAGGGCGCAGAGCTGGGCTGGATGTCGATGCGCTCCCCGTACACCTTCCCGTTCAGCGTCACCTTGTCGATCCCGACGATCGTCCCGTCCACCGGTGCGTACACATCGGTGCCGGGGGGCGCGCCGACGTCGAGTGCGGAGGTCGACGGGCCCTCGCCGCCCGGCAACAGGTACCAGCGAGGCGATCCGCCGCCGCCGCCGAAGATCGCGTGGGCGAGCCGCTTCAGCAGCCCCTGGTTGGCCTGCGTCCCGATCGGCGTCAAGCTGACCGCGCCGTCCGAGGCGGCATAGAAGCCGATGGCGGTGATCCGGCTCTGGTTCACCGGCAGCTCGAGCGTCAGCGTGCCGAGGCGGGCCACCGCCTCCAGGGCGGGCGGGCCGGCCGGGAGGAGGCGTGCTGCGCTTGCCGGCGCGGTGATCGGCACGGTCGGGTGATCCCCGCCGCCGAAGGCGGTGAAGAGCAGGGTGCCGAACGCGACGACGGTGATCGCGGCGACGACGGCGAGCCGGCGCCTCCGGACGTCTTGGCGGTGACGCCGGGAGCGCGCCGCCCGCCCCGGGGCAGGGCGCGGCGACATCGAGGGGACCGTACCGGAAGGCCGGTGCTCCATCAACCGCGTGCCGCCGTCGGGCGCGAGCGCGAGCGCGCCGTCCATCGGGAACGACCAGTCCCAGCCGACCGGACGTGAGTCTCCGGCGCGCCCGGTTGTACGATCGGGCGTGTGAGCGCCCCGGCCGGTCCGCCGCCGATCCAGATTCCGCGCTGGATCCAGCTCGTTGCGCTGCCGCTCCTCGTGTTCTTCGCGTGGGTGCTTGCGCAGGCCGTCGGTCACACGATCTTCTTGTTCCTGATCGCGACGTTGATCGCCCTGCTGCTCGACCCGATCGTCCTCACGCTGGAGGCGGTCAGGATCCGGCGCGGCTTCGCCGTGGCGCTGGTGTACATCACGTTTGCGGCGGCGCTCATCTTCATCCTGATCGCGCTCGGGACCGTCGTCGTCACCCAGACGAAGACTGCGGCCGTGCGGGTCAACGCGTATTTCACCCATAGCAACGGACAGACAAGCCTGACCCCGGCCGACCACGACGTCGACCGGCTGCAGCTCTGGCTCGACCATCACCACCTCGCCAGCATCAAGGTCGAGAAGAGCGGCCACCGCCTCATCCAGCGGATCCGCAAGCGGGACGTCGGCCGCTATACCCACCGGATCGTCAACTTCGTCGAGGGCGCCGCGGTCTCGATCGGCAAGGCGCTCTTCGACGGCGTCCTGATCCTCGTCGTCTCGATCTACATGCTTCTCGATATGAGACGGCTCGCCCGGGTCGTCGACCGCCGGTTCCCGCCGACCACCGGCAGGCCCTTGATCTCGCGGATGGAGCATGCCCTGGTCTCGTACGTCCGCGGCCAGATCACGCTCAGCCTGATCATCGGCACGACCGCGGGCGTCGGGCTCTGGATTCTCGGCGTCACCGGGCTTCTGCCCGGAGCCGACTCCTACGCGCTTCTCTTCGGCGCGTGGGTCGCCCTGACCGAGGTGCTCCCGTATCTCGGGCCGTGGCTCGGCGCGATCCCGGCGGTGATCTACGCGCTCGTCGTCCACCCCTTCTCGGTGCTCTGGGTCGTCCTGCTCTTCCTCGGCATCCACCAGATCGAGGGCCACATCGTCGTGCCGAAGGTGATGGGAAGCGCGCTCCGGCTCCATCCGCTGCTCGTGATCTTCGGGCTGCTCGCGGGGGCGAACATCGACGGGCTGATCGGCGCGCTGGTCGCCCTGCCGATCCTCGCCGTCGGCAAGGCAGCATGGGAGTTCTTCGCCGAGCGGGTCGCATTCGAGCCCTGGTCGGGCGGCGGCGGCGCTGCGATTCCGGTCGAGATCGAGCCGGTCGGCGAGCCGACGCAGCCCGAAAGCGTCGGCGGACGCTGACCCCGCGGGCAGGGGCGGCCGGGCGGCCGCCATGCCGTACGCTTTGCCGATGAGCACGTTTCCGGCCACCCGGCTTCGAAGGCTGCGCCGAACCGGCGCGCTGCGCGAGCTCGTCCGGGAGACGACGCTGTCGATCGACGACCTCGTGCTGCCGCTCTTCGTCGCTCCCGAGGCGCTTCGCAACGAGGAGCTTCCGCCGCTCTCCCGGCTCACCGTCGACGGTACCGTCCGGGAGTGCGAGGAGCTCTTGCGGGCCGGCGTCAAGGCGGTGCTCCTGTTCGGGATCCCGGAGGAGAAGGACGACGAGGGCTCCGGCGCGTGGGTCGCCGACGGGATCGTCCAGCAGGCCCTGCGCGCACTCCGGCCGCGCTTCCCCGAGCTGCTGCTGCTCACCGACGTGTGCCTCTGCGAGTACACGGAGCACGGGCATTGCGGCGTGCTCCGCGGCGAGGAGATCGACAACGACGCCTCGCTCGAGCTGCTGGCGCGGACCGCCGTCTCGCACGTCGAGGCCGGGGCCGACATCGTCTGCCCGAGCGACATGATGGACGGTCGCGTCGGGGCGATCCGGGCCGAGCTGCCCGAGACGCCGATCATCGCGTATGCGGCGAAGTACGCCTCCGCGTTCTACGGGCCCTTCCGCGAGGCCGCCGGCTCGGCGCCGTCGTTCGGCGACCGCCGCAGCTACCAGATGGACCCGGGCAACGTCCGCGAGGCCCTGCGCGAGTGCGAGCTCGACATCGCCGAGGGAGCCGACGTCGTGATGGTGAAGCCCGCCCTGCCGTACCTCGACGTGATCCGCGCGGTGCGCGAGCGCTTCGACCTCCCCGTCGCCGCCTACAACGTGTCCGGCGAGTACGCGATGGTCAAGGCGGCCGCCGCAGCCGGGCTTCCTCGACGAGCGCACCGCCGCGCTCGAGTCGCTGACGGCGATCCGCCGTGCAGGCGCGGAGATCATCGTCAGCTACTGGGCCAAGGAGCTGGCGGGCTGGCTGTAGAGCCCCAGCCGCCCGACGAGCCCCAAGCTCCCGAGCGGATGCCCTCAGAGCTGTGGGAGCGGGCGCAGCGGCATATCCCCGGGGGCGTCAACTCGCCCGTGCGGGCGATGCGCGCGGTCGGGATCGACGAGCCGTTCTTCGTCACGCACGGCAACGGCGCCTACATCGAGACCCGCGACGGGCGCCGGCTGCTCGACTGGGTGCAGTCCTGGGGCCCGTTGCTCTTCGGCCACGCCGACCCCGAGACGGTCGAGGCCGTGCGCTCGGCTGCGCTCGACGGGATGAGCTTCGGCGCGCCGACCGAGCGCGAGGTCGAGCTCGCGGCCGAGATCGGCGATGCCGTGCCCTCGATCGAGCAGGTCCGGCTCGTCTCGTCCGGAACCGAGGCCGCGATGTCGGCGCTCCGGCTGGCGCGCGCGTTCACCGGCAGGAACCGGGTGCTCAAGTTCGCAGGCGGCTACCACGGCCACGCTGACCCGTTCCTCGCCGCGGCCGGCTCGGGGCTCGCCACGCTCGGCATTCCGGCGTCGCCCGGCGTGCCCGGCTCGGTCGTCGGCGACACGATCGTCATCGACTACAACGACGCGGTCGCCGCGACGGCCGCCGTCGAGCGCTTCGGCGGCGAGCTCGCCGCGGTCTT
This sequence comes from uncultured Actinomycetota bacterium, assembly GCA_963743675.1. Classification (GTDB taxonomy): domain Bacteria; phylum Actinomycetota; class Thermoleophilia; order Gaiellales; family Gaiellaceae; genus PALSA-600. The sequence goes on along the minus strand of CAVURE010000012.1, from coordinate 18,730 downwards.
CGTCGAGCCGGTCGCCGGCAACATCGGCTGCGTCCCGCCCGCGCCCGGGTTTCTCGAGGCGCTCCGCTCGCAGTGCGACGCCTGCGGCGCGCTGCTCGTCTTCGACGAGGTGATCACCGGCTTCAGGGTCGCGCGCGGCGGCGCCCAGGAGCGGTTCGGCGTGCTGCCCGACCTGACCGTCCTCGGCAAGATCGTCGGCGGCGGCCTGCCGCTCGCCGCCTTCGGGGGCCCGGCGGAGATCATGTCGCGGCTCGCGCCGGTCGGCGACGTCTACCAGGCCGGGACGCTGTCCGGGAACCCGCTTGCCACCGCCGCGGGTATCTCCGTCCTCCGCCGCCTGCGCGACCCGTCGGTCTACGTCGAGCTGGAGCGCCGTTCGGCCCGGCTCGAGGACGGCCTCGCCCCGTTCGGCCAGGTACAGCGCGTCGGAGCGATGCTGACCCTCTTTGCCGGAAGGTCGGAGCCCGTCACTCGCATGCTCCAGCTCGACACCGAGCGCTACGCCGAGCTCTTCCGGCACCTGCTGGACGCCGGGATCTACATCGCACCGAGCCAGTACGAGTGCGTGTTCCCTTCACTCTCGCACGGGGACGGCGAGATCGACGACACGATCGCGGCCGTCGCGTCGTTCGCGGCCGCGGGCTAGCCGCGCGCGGGCCGCTGCGGCGGGAAGCCGTGGGGATGCGCAGGCCACGGCGTCACGATGCCGTCGAGCTCGCCGCCTGCCGCCACCGCGATCGCCCGTACCCGGTCGACGGCCTCCTCGATGTCGCCCGTGTGTAACTCCCGCTCGACCGCGAGCGACCAGGTCGCGTCGTCGACGGCCTCCGGCGGCACGATCTCCTGGGGCGTGCAGCCCGCCTCGGCCAGGGCGGCACGCGCCGACCGGCACTGGGCCTCGTCGGCGAAGTAGAGGAAGAAGACGACGGTTCCCGTGTCCGACACGCGCCGAAGTCTACGATGGTCGCCGCGCGGATCCGGTCGAGAACCGCGACACTGCCGGGGATGGACACCTTCGAAGCGATCGCCGCGGGAGCGGAGGCCGAGAGCCCCGTCTGGGCTGCGGCGCTCCGGCCGGTCATCGAGCGCGACCGACTGGCCGTCTTCTCGGCGCTTGCACCCGACCCGTTTGCGCTCGGCATCGAGACGATCTACGAGGCCTACCTCGTCCACTACGGCCGGCCGCGGCTCTTCGCGCCGGGCGAGGAGAGCGAGCGCGTCCTGCTCGGCGACTACCTGTACGCGCACGGGCTCGTCCGCGTCTCCGACGCCGGCGGCGTCGACGCCGTCGCTGCCATGGCCGAGCTGATCTCCTCGTGCGCCTCGTTGCGGGCCGCGGGTGAGGAGGGTGACGGCGACGCGTGGGTCGCGGCTGCCCGCGCGGTCGGCGGCGACCCGTCGGGCGACGAGGTCGCCGTTGCGCTTCGGCGTCATGCCGCCCTCGTCGATGGGGCGGGTACGATCCCGCCGTGATCCTCGACGCCGCGAGCGACGGCACGCACATCATCCTCGCGATGCTCATCGTGGGCTTCGTGTTCCTGGCCGCGATCGGTATCGGCGAGCTGACGCGGTCGGCGAACCACCGCCGCAAGGCGCGCAAGCCCGGCTCTTATTGACGTGGGGAACCAGCCGGGTTCCCCCACGAGCCCCCTCCTCCCGGCTTGAGCTGCCCGGGTCCGTGCCGCGCCTCCCGCGGGGCAGAGCCCGTCTCCGGCGGCGAGCGTGAACTGCATCAACGCGCAGAGGCCGGGTCCTCGACCCCCGGAGGAGCTAGGCGATGACTTCACCGGCAGACCTGCGCGAGTGGATTTCGCTGCTCGAGCGGGAGGGTGAGCTCGTCCGCGTCGCCGCCGAGGTCGACCCGCGCCTCGAGGTCACCGAGATCGTCGACCGCACCGTGAAGTCCGGGGGCCCGGCTCTCCTGTTCGAGCGGCCGAAGGGGAGCAGCCATCCGCTGCTCGTCAACCAGTTCGGCAGCGAGCGGCGGATCTGCCTCGCCTTCGGCGTCGATCGTCTCGACGACGCCGGCGCGAAGCTCGCCGACGTGCTCGAGATGCAGCCGCCCGCCGGGCTCGTCGACAAGCTGCGCGGCCTCCGGCAGCTCAAGTCGATCGCCGACTCGCTCCCGAACACCGTGCGCAAGGGGGCCTGCCAGGAGATCGTCCTCCGGGGCGACGAGGTCGACCTCGGGAGGCTTCCCGTCCAGACGTGCTGGCCCCTCGACGCCGCCCCGTTCATCACGCTGCCGGCCGTGATCACCCGCGACCCGGCCACCGGGCAGCGGAACGTCGGCATGTACCGGATGCAGATCCTCGGCCCGCGCTCGACCGCGATGCACTGGCAGCTCCACAAGGACGGCCGCGCCGACTTCGCCGCCGCCGGCGGCCGGATGGAGGTGGCCGTCGCGCTCGGCCTCGACCCGGTCACCGCCTACAGCGCGAGCGCGCCGCTGCCAAAGCACATCGATGAGCTGATGTTCGCCGGGTTCATGCGCGGCGCGGCGGTGGATGTCGTCAAGGGCGTGACGGTCGACCTCGAGGTTCCCGCCGCCGCCGAGATCGTCCTCGAGGGCTACGTCGAGCCCGGCGACCTCGTTCCGGAGGGCCCGTTCGGCGACCACACCGGCTACTACACGCCTGTCGAGCCGTTCCCGGTCTTCCACGTGACCGCGCTCACGATGAGGCGCGATGCGATCTATCCGTCGATCGTCGTCGGCAAGCCGCCGCAGGAGGACGCCTGGCTCGGGAAGGCGACCGAGCGGATCTTCCTGCCCGCGATCAGGGCCTCGGTGCCCGAGATCGTCGACTACGACCTGCCCGTCGCCGGCGGCGCCGACGTCGGCCGAGGGGTGGCGCAACTTCGACATCGCGCGGGCCTCGATCTGACGGATGCGCTCACGGGTGAGGCCGAAGTGCTCGGCCACTTCCTCGAGCGTGCGCTCGCCACCACCGTCGAGCCCGAACCGCAGGCAGAGGATGGTGCGCTCGCGCTCGTCGAGCACCTTGAGGACCTTGGCGACCTCGCCGGGCAGCAGCGACACCGCCGCCGCGTCGAACGGGGCCGTGGCGTTGCGGTCCTCGACGAAGTCGCCGAGCTCGGCGTCGCCGTCGTCGCGGACGGGCTCGTCGAGCGAGACCGTGTCGACGGCGTAACGGAGCACCTCGACGACCTTGTCGAGCGGCAGCTCGGCCTCGCCGGCCAGCTCGGCCAGCGTCGGCGTGCGGCCGAGCGAGCCCTCGAGCTGGGCGCGCATCTTGAGCAACGCGGTGAGCATGTCGCCGGCGTGCACGGGCAGACGGATGACGCGAGCCGAGTTGGCGATGCCGCGCTGGATCGCCTGGCGGATCCACCAGGTGGCGTACGTCGAGAACTTGAAGCCCTTGCGCCAGTCGAACTTGTCGACCGCGTGGATGAGGCCGAGGTTGCCCTCCTGCACGATGTCGAGCAGCGGGCAGACCCGACGACTGGTACTTCTTGGCGATCGAGACGACGAGCCGCAGGTTCGAGTTCACGAACTGGCGGTGCGCCTCTTCGCCCTGACGGATCGCGCGCCGAAGGTTGCGGCGCTGGGTGGGGGTGAGCTTCTTGGCGGCTGCGAGCTCTGCGGCCGCGGCGACGCCGACCTCGATGGCCTGCGCGAGACGAACCTCGTCGTCCTTGGTGAGCAGGTCGTGGCGGCCGACGTCTTCGAGGTAGAGGCGTACGAGATCCTCGTAGTCGCGGTCCTCACGGCGGGACTTCACGTGCTTGACGGGCATTGTGCTGCCTTCAGGTCTCGCTGTCGGGCGGGATCTTGCTCGGGGAGGGAAATGGACTCTTGGTCTCTTATCGGCCGTATAAGGACGGCAGGTCGAGACGTCAGTCAAAACGTCCGAGCGGGAAGCAGATGTTCCCGTAGCGGGACGTGCGGCCTAGGAGCTGACGGCTGATGGGCGCTGGCGTCTGGGCGAAGCCCGGCGTGAGCCGGTCTCCGATTGTACCGGATCCAGGCGCACGATCTCAAGCTGAAAAACCGGCGCTGACCAGGGCAAACGCCTTCAGAGGGAACAGTCGCGCCGAGCGCGTTTGTCAAGCTTCTGCCGGGCCGCGTCCGCCGGCGGCGCCGCCGAGCACGATCCAGCCGATCGCGGCCGACGCAGCGACCACGATCGCGGCCGCCAGCGCCCAGCCAACCACCCGGCCGAGCGGCTCGAGCCCGGCCGCCGGCGAGGGGCGCGAGCGCCGGGCACGTGAATCTCGTAGTGGCCGGAGCCGACCGTGAGCACGACCTCGCCGCTGGCGACCCGGAGCCCGTGCACCTGGCGGGTCGTCGGCGAGGCGGACGTGGCCGTCGCTGACGTCGGCCGACGCTCCGCGGCCGGGACGTGGATCGTGGCGCTGCACGTTGTCGGGGATCGTGATCTGGAGCGAGAACCGGCCCGGCGCCGGGCGGTCCCACGCGATCGGGATCCGGCCCCGCTGGGTGACCGCCACGCCCGACACGCGCATGGGCGTGAGCGCCGGCGTCTGCACGTCGACCCGGGCGCCGCCCGGCGCGGTCGACGGTCACGCCGAGCAGGTCCTGCTGCATGATCGTGAGCACGTTGGAGCCGAACGCGTGCGACTCGCTGTCGCCGGTCTGGCGCGCGTCCCAGCTCTCCCAGCCGTAGGTCGCGCCCTCCTGGAGGATGTGCGCGTAGCCGGGCCGGCTCGGGTCGGTGAGCGCGGCGACGAACGCGCGCGTCGCGGTTGGCGCCGTGCAGCGCGGTGAGCAGGTACCCGAACGTCGACACGCCGATCGAGTTCTTCAAGCTGCACGACGTAGTCGGCGACCGCCGGCACCTGCGCGGCGGGCACGAGCCCGAACGCCAGCGCGTACGCGTTCGCGATCTGCGACGCGTGCTTGCTCTGCGTGCCGTTCGCTTCGAGCCCGTCGACGCACACGCCGTCGGGGCGACGCAGCCGCGCCTGCATCGCCTGCGTGAGGCGCGTCGGCGCGCGCCTGCTCGACCTTGCGCTCCGCGACCGGGCGGTGCGAGCAGCGAAGCCCATCTGCGGCCACGAGCCGGAACACGTCGACCGCCGAGCGCGTTCTCGGTGGTGCGGGCCGCGGTGGCCATGTCGTAGCCGTAGCGCATCTGCGGCGGCCAGTCGACGAGGCCGTAGAGGTAGTCGCCGCCGCCGCCCGGGAGGTTGGTGACCAGCCCGGTCTTCGGGTCGACCGCGCGCGCGACGTAGTCGGAGACGTTCTTCACGACCGGGTAGAGCGACGCGAGCTGCGACACGTCGCCGGTCGTCTCGTACGTCTGCCACACCCAGTCGACGAACTGCTCGGTGGAGTCGGGGATGTCGCGCTTGCCGTCGCCGTTGGGGTACACGGCGTTGACGCGACCCGCTCGGGCCAGTAGCGCTGCTGGCCGCGCGCGAAGTCGCGGAGCGCCTGGAACGTCATGGCCCGGTCGTCGAAGGCGGCCATCGTCGCCGACGACGTGTTGGGATCCATGAACGCGCCCTTCTCGCGCGTCGGCGTGTCGAGGAACTGCTCCTGCGTCGCGTAGAGCGCCGAGTGGCGCAGCAGGTTCCACACCGCGTTCAACGTCGGCGTTCGACGACGTCGAAGCTCGCGGCGTGCTCGTCGGGGAACGACGCGTGGCGCGCGTACGGCGATCACGTCGGTCGCGGCCGAGCGGCTCGCCGGCGCCGATCACTTCGAGGTAGCGGAAGCCGAGATAGTCGAACGGCCGGAACTCCTGCGCGCCTCGGCGCTCGGTGTAGTCCCAGTGCATGTCGGTCTGCTGCGTGCCGCGGGTGGTCGAGACGTGGCCGTCGGGATCGAGGAGGTAGCCGCCGACGATCTTCACCGGCGCGGCCCGCGACGCCCGCGTGCGAGCTCGACCACCGGCGTGGCCGCGATCACCGAGCCGAAGTCGGCGACGTAGGAGCCGTCGGACGAGGCGCTTGAAGCGTCGCCGGCCTCATCGCGTGCTCGACGATGTGGGTGCGCTCCGCGTAGAGGTGCAGGAACGGCGCGACCGGATGCGGGCCGAGCACCTCGGCCGGCAGCCAGTTGCGGTCGTCGAAGCCGGTGCGGTCCCAGCCGATCGGGTTCGAGCCGGCCGTCGATGTCCTCGACGAAATCGCCTTCGTCGTTGCGCGGCGGCCCCTGCATCCACGGGCCCGGCGTGCGTGCGCCACGTGCGTCGGTGGTGATCACCTGACGGGTGCCGTCGGCGTGGTCGATCGTGATGTGCGCGATCAGCGCCGGCACCGACGCGGGCCGGCCCTGGCCCGGCGTCGACCAGTGCGTGATCACGCCGATCGTGTTGAGCCGGCCCGGCGACGAGTTGCTTGGTGATGTCGGTCGTCTCGTAGTACTGCTCGTCGGGATACGCGAACGACGGGCCGTGCGCGACGCGCACGCCGTTGACGCGCAGGTCGTACTGCTGACCGGCCGACATGTACGCGCGGGCGCGCACGATCGGGCTCGGCGTGACCGTGAACTGCTTGCGGAACAGCGAGAAGTCCTCGAACCGTCTCCAGCTCGGCGCCCGGTCGGCGGATCCAGTCGGCGTGCCAGTCCTGGTCGCGCAGGCCGACGTCGAAGTGCGCCGGCTGCGCGTACGGCCCGACCCGCCCTTCGTGATCCCAGGTGCGGACGCGTCCACGCGTACGAACGGTCGGGCTCGAGCGCGAGCTTGCGTCGGCGTCACGTACGACTGCTGATCGGAGTCGCACCTCGCCGCTGTCCCACACGAGCGGGCCGCGCCCGACCGGCGATCGGTGAGCTCGCGCACGACCACTTCGTACGCGGTCTGCACCTCGCCGCGATCGGGGTCGTTCACGACCCAGCCGAACTGCGGCGCGCCCTCCACCGCGAGCGGCGCGGCGGCGTCGTCGACGGTGAGCATCGTCGGTGCGCCCGGCGGCGCGATTCCCGTCGGCGCCCGCGCGCGATCCCGCCGACGCCGGACGCCGGGCCGGCGTGGTCGTGATCAACACGACGAGTGCGGCGAGCACAACGGGGACTCGGGCTCCGCGTCGCACGGATCCATTCTCGCATTTCCGCGGTTACGGCCCGGAAATCGCCAGAACCTCCATCACGGAGCGACGTCGTGCACCGTCCGGGCCTGAGCTCTGCGTCAGGCCTAGTGCGCGGCCCAGATGTGCATGGCGGCGTAGGCGCGCCACGGACGCCAGCTCTCGGCCACCGCGCGCGGGTCGGGGCCGAGCTCCTTGCGCAGCGCGAGATCCGACGCGGGAAACGCGTCGCGCTCCCCGCACGCCCGCATCGCCACGTAATGGGCGGTCCACGGGCCGATGCCCGGCAGCGCGCACAGCGCACGCACGGTCTCGTCGAGACCGGCGCCGCGATCGAGCGTGAGGTCGCCGTCGGCGATCGCGGCCGCGAAGCCCTGGAGCGCGCCGATCGCGCGCCGTCGTGAGCCCGAGCGTCGACAGGTCGGCGCGCGCGACCACCGACGCCTCGGGGAACTCGTGGGTGAGCCCGAGCGGCCCGACCCCGCGCACCGGCCGCCCGAGCAGCTCGACGAGCGCGCCCGCGAGCGCGGTCGCGCGCGCGACCGACACCTGCTGGCCGAGGATCGCGCGCACGCCGAGCTCGAACGGATCGAGCGCGCCGGGCACGCGCATGCCCCGGTGCGCGCGCACGAGCGGCTGCAGGAGCGGGATCACGGGACAGATGACGGTCGATGACCTTCGGGTCGGCGTCGAGGTCGAACAGGCGCCGCACCCCGGCCACGAGGTGCACGAGACCGTCGATCGACGGGCAGGTGCGCGCGGAGCCGCAACGCCTGCTCGCGCGGCACGTCCCACACCTCGATCACGCCGGGCGAGCCGTCGATGTCGGCGATGCGCCGGTACACGCCGGCCTCGAGATCCACGGCCTCGACGCCCGGGATCGCGCGCGGCGCGAGGAACGCGAGGAGCGCGCCCCACGCGAGCGGCGGACGGTACGGAACGCGCAGCTCGAGCCCGCCGTCGACCACGAGCCGATCGGGCACGCGGCGCTTGGCGCGCAGCTCGCTCGGCGTGAACTGGAACACCTCCTGCACGACCCGGTTCATCTGGCGGACGCTGTTGAAGCCGGCGGCGACCGCGATCTGCGCCATCGGCAAGTCGGTGTCGTCGAGCAGCCGCCGCGGCGAAGTGCGCGCGCCGCGAGCGCGCGACTTCGCTCGGGGTCGCGCCGACGTGCTGCGCGAACAGGCGCCGCAGGTGACGCGCGCTCACGCCGAGCCGCGTCGGCGAGATCGTCTTCGGTCATGTCGTCGAGCGCGCCGTCGGCGATGCAGTGCATGGCCCGGCACACGAGCTCGGGCGCGGCGATCCACCCGACCTCCGGCACCCGATCGGGACGGCACCGCAAGCACGGCCGGAACCCGGCGGCTTCCGCGGCGGCCGCGTGACCGAACGGACGCAGATTGCGTTTCAGCGGCGATGCCGGACAACCCACCGCCCGGCAGTAGATGCCGGTGGTGACGACGCCGGTGAATGTGTCCATGACCCAGTTCTAGGCGCACCCGACGAGACAGATCCGGACACGCGTCCGGGAACCGGCTCGCTTGTCCGGATCCGTCCAACCGGCCGGCGTAGAACGGCACCATGACCCGAGAACAAGCTCAAGTGGAAACCCCGATCGGCATGTTCCGCGCGGTCGTGGTCGACGGCTCGCTGCGCACCGCAGGGTTCCTCGACCGCCGCAGCGCGGCCCGCGTCTCGCGCGACTCCGCGGGCGTGCACGACGCGCTCGCGGCCTACTTCGCGGGCGACATCGACGCGCTCGACTCGATCGCGGTCGCGCCGCAGGGCACCGAGTTCCGCCAGCTCGTGTGGAAGGAGCTGCGCGAGATCCGGGCCGGCTCGACGATCAGCTACGGCGAGCTCGCGGCGCGCGTCGGCGCACCGGGCGCGGCCCGCGCGGTCGGCACCGCCAACGCGACGAACCCGATCTGCCTCGTGATCCCGTGCCACCGCGTGGTGCGCGCGGGTGGCGCGCTCGGCGGCTACGGCTTCGGTCTCGACCGCAAGCGCTGGCTCCTCGGCCACGAGTCCCGGCCCGGCGGCCTGTTCGCGGAAGCTGCTTCCCCGCGACCGAGCCCCACCGAGTAGGGGCGGTGGGGCTCGGCGCGAGCTGATCGGCGTTGGAGAACGCCGTCTACTTGATGGTCAAGCTTCCGACCTGCTTGTAGGTCGCGCTCTTCAACGGCGTGGTCGCGCAGTTCCCGACCTTGGGCGTGTACGAAACCTTGCCCGACGACTTCGCGCCGGCGAACTGACCGCTCTTCACGGTTCCGGTCACCAACGCCTGCGTCGGCTGGCCCTTCACCTTGAAGATGCTCGACCGCGATCACGGACTTCGCACCCTTGTTCCACGTGACGGTCAAGGTCCCGGTGGTCTCGGCTCCGGTGCTGTACTTCAGCGTTGAGGCACAGCTACTCGGGGTCTTGCCGACCGGGGTGACCAGCGTCGTGTGCCGCGGATAGCGACCGCGCCCGTGCACTTGCCGAACGTGCCGGCGGCCGAGATGTGGTCCTTGATCCCCGGCGCTTTCACCGGCAACGGCGGGGTCCACGTGACGAGCCCGCCCGTGGTGGCGCAGGTCGTTCCGGCCGCGGCACCGGCGGGCACCGCACCGAGGGCAGTCAATGAGAGCAGCGACGCCACCGCTACCAGCACACCTAGTGATTTCCGCATTCAGAATGCTCCTGTTTCGCAACCGAGTGGAACGCGCGCGAGAAGACGGACCTCGCCGAGCGTCTTGTTGTCGTCTCGATCGTCCAGGATTGGCGGCCCCGGCGCCTCGCTCGAACGAGTGGTTCACAGTGAGCGCGCGATCGGCGTCACCTATGGTGTCTCGGGCGTCGGGCTCGGCTCTCGGAAGGGCGGTGCAGGGTGAGGCCAGTGACCCAGCCCCTGCGCATCGCGCTCGTGAACGACTTCGAGGTCATCGTGCGCGGGCTCGCCGAGATGCTGCGACCGTTCGCCGACCGCGTGCTCATCGTGGAGCTCGACGTGGGGAGCAATCCCGAATATCGAGTCGACATCGCGCTGTTCGACAGTTACGGGCAGCCTCGCGGCGGTGTCGATCGGGTGCGCTCACTCGCAACGGATCGAGGGATCGGCGCGGTCGTGGCGTACACGTGGTCGCTCGCGCCCGATCAGTCGCTCGTGCGGGCGCGGTAACGCCGGAGCGACGCCGGCACCGCGACCGCGAGGATCGCGATGCAGTAGAGGAACGCGGCGGGCACGAGGTGCTCGAGCGGCCAGGTGTGTTGCGTGATCGGCGCGACCGGATTGCCGAACAGCTCCCGGATGGCGCCGACCACCACGCTGAACGGGTTCCACGACGCGATCCACTGCAAGAACGTCGGGAGCGAGTTGATCGGCACGAACGCGCTGCTGAGGAACGTGAGCGGGAACACCACGGCGAACCCGAGCCCCATCACCGCGTCGGCCGAGCGCACGAGCAGGCCGATCCACGTGCCGACCCAGATCATCGCGGAGGCGAACAGGAGCAGCAGCAAGACCGCGGCCGGCGATGTGCGGGACGTCGGTGTGGGTGCGCCAGCCGACGATGAAGCCGGCGGTGAGCAGCACGACGATGGAGAGGATCAGGCCGGCCAGCTCGGCGAGGTAGTGGCCGGCGACGTACGCGGATCGCGGCGACGGGGAGCGAGCGGAAGCGGTCGATCACCCCTTCGGTGAGGTCGGTCGCGATCGCCGTGGCCGGGCCGGTCAGGCCGAAGGCCACCGACTGCACGAGGATCCCGGCCACGATGTACTCGCGGTAGCTCCCGCCGCGCACCGCGATCGCGCCGCCGAACACGTACGCGAACAGCAACACGAACATGAGCGGCTGCAACGTGACGTCGAGCAGCTTCTCGGGGATCTGGCGGATGTGCTCCACGTTGCGCCAGGCGAACACGAGGCTGTCGCTCCACCAGCTCGCGCAGCGATCGCGCGCTCGTCGTGGAGGTCGTGCCGATCGGCGCTCGAGCTCCGGCGCGTCGGGCCTGCGTTGCCATGCCGACGGTGGCGGTCATGCCGGCACCTCCTCGATCTCGTGCGTCGGGCTGGTCAAGGCGAGGAACACGTCGTCGAGCGTGGCCTCACGGCGGATGAGGTCGATCGCATCGATATGGGCGGCGTCGAGCGCTCGCATCACGTCCATGACGCGTACGCCCTCCACTACCGGGACCGTCGCGATCATGAGCTCGTAGTCGAGGCCGGGCGCGTTCGATGCGAAGCGCTCGGTGGCCGCCGCGATGGCTTCGAGCTCCCGCGGAGTCGACACCTTGATCTCGATGCGGTCGTTGCCGATCCGCGCCTTCAGCTCGTCGGGAGTTCCGTGCGCCACGCTGCGCCCGTGGTCGAGCACGACGATGTCGTCGGCCAACCGGTCGGCCTCTTCGAGGTACTGGGTGGTGAGCACGATCGGTGGTGCCGTCGCGGACGAGACCGCGGAGCAGGTCCCACAAGTCGTTGCGGCTGCGGGGATCGAGACCGGTCGTCGGCTCGTCGAGGAACAACACCTGCGGGCTCGCGACCAGGCTCGCCGCGAGATCGAGCCGGCGGCGCATGCCGCCCGAGAACGTCTTCACCAAGCGCGTCGACGCGTCGGCGAGGTCGAGGCGCTCGAGCAACTCGTCGGCGCGCTGACGGGCACGCACGTTCGACAAGCGATGCAGTCGACCGACCATGACGAGGTTCGCCTGCGCGGTCATGAGGCCGTCGACGGTGGCCTGCTGCGCGGCGACACCGATCCGGCGGCGCACGATGCCGGGTTGCGCCACGACGTCGGCGCCCGCGACCGAGGCGGAGCCCGTGGTGGGGACGGACAGTGTGGTGAGGATGCGGATGGCGGTGGTCTTGCCGGCGCCGTTGTGCCCGAGGAGGCCGAGGACGGTGTCCGGGCGCGACGTCGAGGTCGAGGCCGCGCAGCGCCCAGAGGTCGCCGAAGCGCTTGCCCGAGGTCCCGGGCGGTCACCCCGCCGTGGGGAGTTGCTTCGTTTTCCCAGGTCACGGGGTTGCTCCCGGTCTTCGTTCGTAGGGTGTACTTCGACTTCGTACATAGTACGACTGACTTTAGCAGTACACTGTACGAATGGCAAGCGGTAAGCGGGGCGACCGATCCGAGCAGGACTGCCACCGACCATGCCCGCGCCGACGTGGGCAGCGCGTTGCGAGACCTCGTCGCGGAGAAGGTCGACGAGAAGCTTACGGAGCAGGCCGAGAAGTACGAGCGGATTTCCGCGAAGGCCGCGCAGCGAGCCGAGGCGATCGAGCGGGTCGAACGTCATATCGTCGGCGCGCTCGACGTGTGGACACGCATCGAGCCCGGCGCGCGTCGGGCGCGCTTCACGCGTGACGACATCACCGCCGCCGCGATTCGCATCGCCGATCGGGAAGGCATCGACGCGGTGTCGATGCGGCGCATCGCGACCGACCTCGATGCGGGCACGATGACCCTGTACCACTACGTGCGCACGAAAGACGAGCTGCTCGCGTTGGTGCACGACGCGATCATGGGCGAGGTCGTGCTCCCCGACGACCAGCCGATGCCCGACAACTGGCGCGACGCGTCACGACAGTCGTGAAGCGCAGCCGCGACTCACTGCGCCGCCATCCGTGGATCCTCGACATCGTCGACGACCCGCCCATCGGCCCGAACAGCGTGCGCCACTTCGATCAGACGCTGCAGGCCGTTTCGTCGCTGCCGATCAGCCTGGGCGAGAAGCTCGACATCGTGAGCGCGGCCGACGAGTACGTGCTCGGCTACTGCCTGCATGGAACGCAACAACCTGCGAGACGACGGCCCGTTGATCCCGACCGACATGATCGCGTACGTCGACGGCCTGGTGCAGACCGGCGACTACCCGGAGCTCGCCAAGCTCGCCGACGAGGTCGGGCTCGAGGCCGGCTGGCGCCAGGTGGAAGCGCACCTGCGTGACCACGACCGCTTCGACCGGAACCTCGCCCGCCTCCTCGACGGCATCGAGGCAAACCTTCCGGCGACCGCCCGCGGGGATAGGTAAGCTCGTTCCGCGATTTTCGGCGCTCGTAGCTCAATGGATAGAGCATCTGACTACGGATCAGAAGGTTGGGGGTTCGACTCCCTCCGAGCGCGCTGAACGTCTTGCCTGATCAGCGGGGTGATCACTCCCGCTGACTCCCCCGGCAGGGTCGCTTCGGCGGGCTCTCGGGGCCCGAATTGCTAACCAATTTCGATTCGCCTCGTCGCGTTTTCGGTCCTCGGCGCGCTTATCCGCACCGAGGAGGCTCTTCCGATGGCAGTGATGAGACGCGGCGCGAGTTGGTCGTTCGCCGTGTGGGTCCCAGCGAACGATGGAGCTGCGCGGGCGCCGGCAGATCGTCGCGCGGCGGGTACCGCACGAAGTGGGAAGCGCTGTCGGCCGAGCGGCGATTCCTGATCGAGCTCGAGGACGATGCACGACGACGCCGACCGAGCCGGCCGGACCGACGGTTGGCGAGTTCCTCGTCGAGTGGTTGGTGGCGTCGGAGCCGACGCGTCGACCGACGACTCCGTGTCGTACGAGCGGTGTGTGCGCGATCACGTCATCCCGCATCTCGGCGCGGTGCGCCTGCGTGACCTCGCGCCGGAGCACGTCCGGTCGTGGCAGGCAGTGCTGTTGCGTACGCCCCGTCGGTTCCGTGACGGTCCGCTGTCGACCACGACCGTCCGTTACTGCCATCGGCTGTTACGCCGGGCGTTGCAGGACGCGCTGCGGTGGGACCTGATCGATCGCAACGTCTGCGACGCGGTCGTGGCCCCTCGACGGGCGGACACCGAGATGACCGTGTGGTCACCACCCGACGTCCGCCGGTTCCTGGCCTTCGTCGCCGACGATCGACTCGTGGCGATGTGGCGGCTGTTCCTCGTCACCGGCATGCGGCGAGGCGAGATCGCCGGCCTGCGGTGGATCGACGTCGACCTCGAGGCCGGCCGGCTCTCGGTGCAGCACACACGGGTGCTCGTCTACGACCGGGCCCAGGTGTCGGAGCCGAAGACGAAGCGGTCTCGACGGGTCATCGCGCTCGACGCGGGCACCGTCGCCGTGCTGCGAGCGCATCGGGAGCGTCAGGCAGGCGAGCGGGCGTACGCCCAGGACGTGTGGGCCGAGTCCGGATACGTGTTCGTGCGGGAGGACGGCACGCCGATGGACCCGGATCGCATCAGCCACCTGTTCCGCGTCGCGGTCGACGCCGCCGGCCTGCCCGAAGATCCGGCTGCACGACATGCGCCACACCGCGGCGTCGCTCGCGTTGGCGATGGGCATCCACCCGAAGGTCGTGTCAGAGCGTCTCGGTCACTCGTCGGTCGCGATCACGCTCGACACGTACAGCCACCTCACGCCCGGCTTGCAAGAAGACGCCGCCGATCGCCTCGGCGAGATCCTCGACATCGACGACGTCGACCCCGACCTGCGGATGACTGCGGACTTAGCAAGCGACTGCGCAACACGTCTGCGCAAGACCTCTGCGCAACGGCGTCGTTGTCGCGTTCCCGGCGCACCGTGCGCTTATCAGAAAGACGAACCACGATCAGGAGGAACTCATGACCACCCGACGCACCTACACCGTCCCCGAAGTCGCCGAGATGCTCGGCATCTCCCGCTCAACCGCCTACGTGTGCGTCCGACGAGGCGAGATCCCATCGCTCAAGCTCGGCGGCCGCGTCGTCATCTCGAAGGATGGCGTTCGACGCCTTCCTCGCGGCGAGATGCCGCCCGCTCCGGCGGCGTCGGCGCTGCGACACCCTCCGAGCGGAGCAGAGTACCGACACTGACGGTCACGACGATGCCGATCAGTACTCCGAGGTATATCTCGTCTCGCCTCGCGGCGAGAGTGGGCGTCCTCTCACCGCCGTCGTTCATCCAGACGCTCTGCCAGAGCCAGCCTGCCCTCGCTCTCTTGGGACGCCGAGGTTGCCGGGTCGCCAGATCACGCCGGAGCGACGGTGATACGGCTTCGCCGGCTTCTCTGGCACGTCACGAACCGAAGTCGGTTCGGGCATCGCCGAGAGCGGAGATCTCTGCCGCGCTCGGTGCCGGGGTTCGCGGCCGGCCGGAGCGTCAGCGGCGGTATCGCAGCCTGAGGCGCAGTCGTGAAAGAGCGACCGCTGATCGTTAACGGAGCGGTCAGTGTTGTCGATCACGGCGACGACTTCACCGCAGCGCGGGCAGGTCGCGACGAACGTCACTCATGGCGCCACCGAGGCCCTTCCGCCATTGCCTTCGTCAACATGCACATCCCCAATCGACATGAAACGTGCCTCTCGCGGTCGATCAGCCTCCCTCGGCACCTGTTCGTTCTGCACAGTGACCTCGAACGACCTTCAGCGAGCCCCAGCAACCGTCTCTTCGAAACTTCAAATTTCGACCTCCGAAACCCCTCCAAGATCGTCACAGACTTGCCGCTTCCGCTATGCGGAAGCAGCAGGGCTCCGGAAGGCGACGGCCGAAGTCGAGGCCCAATCTCGATCGGGAGGCATCCCGCCGGCATCGCGTCAAACTTCTGGGATGAGCGGGTCGAGCCGAAGCGCAGACATAGCAAGGAGTCGATCGCGGCCCGCGGGCCGAGGGTTCCAGCGGAACAAATGCTGCTCAGCTTCGACGTCGACTGTGGCCAACTGATTCAGGGCATCGGTTCGTTGCTCGGGAATCCGAGACCAGGGAACCGATCGACCACGTCGACGGGAAGGAGACTTTCCCGCCTTCTCGCTGGAATACGAGCTCGTGCCCGGTGTCCCCGAGAGTGAGGACGCGCCGTTCTCGTACCTGGTCGGCATCGCATACGAGGCCGACGTTCCGCTGCCGTGGCAACCCAACGACGGCGGAGTAATCGCTCCATTCGAAGGTGGCGGACACTCACGGATCTCGCGGGGATTGGCCGCTGCCGCCATCGGCGCCGAGTCCTGCGTTTCGTGCTCTCGGGCGTCGATCGTTCGACAGGCTTTCAGCGAGACGAACCCGATGGTGTCTTGATCGTCGACCTGCGTGAAGGAGCGCGAGTTGGAAGCCGCTCAGGTACTGCGGCGCGGTAGCGACGGGCCGTGTACGTGCCCAACGCTATCAGCTCGCCGTTCGGCGGATGCTTGCTCGACTCGCGCGCCGGATCCATGCGGACACGGAGCGGTCGTCGGCGTCGGCGGGCGGCGCACCTCGTCGAGCACGTCGGCCTCGAAACGCACCGGGACCATCTCCGTGAGGTTCTGCTTTCGTCGGCGCGCTGGGCCCTTGGGTGTCTGGTTCTCGGCCTTCGCGTAGTGGTCGTACTCCTGCTTGCGGGTCATCTTCTTGGGAGTTGTCATCGGTCTCTCCGGTATTGATCAGCAAGTTGCACCGCTGCCTCGTAGCAGCCGATTGGTCGACACTTCGTGTGGTCACCACTGTCGGGCGGGGCGAGCGGCACGACGAGCACGCGTCCCCCGACGTCGGCAACCATCAACCAATGCGCCGGCGGACTCGCCGGGTAGAACAACGGATCGGATTCCCACACCTCGTAGATGTCGTCGATGCCGAGCGGCACGTGCTTGAACAAATGCGCCGCCTGGTCGTCGATCTCGAACGGATCGGTGTCGTCGAGCAGATCGAGATCGAACAGCTCGGCCACGATCCGAGTGTATTACATACGGATGCAGCCGAATACGACGACTGCTAACCACTCGCTAACCAATTTCCGCGACATCAACGGGTGACAACGAACAACGACGCACACCCGTTTCACGTTGTCGCTGGTAGCGTCCGACTCCACAACACAGCCGAGGACCGAGCAAACGAATCGGTTCTCCCGAGCGGCGCTACGGATCAGAAGGTTGGGGGTTCGACTCCCTCCGAGCACGCTGCACCTGAGCGAGCCACGGCGATTCTCATGACGTTCCATGCCCTCTGAGGGCACTCAGCATCATGAGAGTGGCGCTCGATCGTGGATTGCGTCCTCGTGACCGTGTCGGTACCACCTCAAACGTGGCGTAGAACCCTTGCCCGCACCGGCGTAGGTTCTCGTCGGGCGGAACGCTACGGCGTTCCATTTGGGGGCCACTCGGAGTAGGCACTGTCACGATCCCCGTTTCCGGGGGGAAGACGGCTGGGTCGTGACGTGCCGCTCCGGAACTGCCCGCGGCGCCGGACGGGTTAGAGCTCGATGTCGGGGTAGAGCGGGTGTCGAAGGAGGAGGTCGTCCACTCTCAGCGCGCGCCGCGCAGGATCTTGTCGTCGAGACGGAACTGTACGAGCGACGGCTTGCCTTGATTCGGCCCCGATGTGATGACACCGGCGGACGCGGCTTGAAGGACAGCGGCGACTACCTCGGCGATTTCGCGCATCTCGTCGCCTCGCATGCCGAGCGTCGTGACCGCAGGAGTGCCGAGCCGCAGTCCGCTCGTGTACCACGGACCGTTGGTGTCGTCGGGGACGACGTTGCGGTTCAAGGTGATCCCGGCCACGCGGCACGCCGACTCGGCTTGTCGTCCGTTGAGACCGAAGCGACGGACATCGACGAGCACGAGATGGTTGTCCGTTCCGCCGGTCACGACAGGAACACCCCCGGCCATCAATCCATCGGCGAGGACCCGCCGCGTTGTCGACAACCGCTGCCGCATATTCCCGGAAGGACGGCTGCGACGCTTCGGTCAACGCAACGGCCTTGGCTGCCATGACGTGGGGAAGAGGACCGCCCAGTACCAGCGGACACCCGCGATCGACGAACTCCGCGAGCTCCTCGCGGCAAAGGACAAGTCCACCGCGGGGACCGCGCAAGGTCTTGTGGGTTGTCGTCGTGACGACGTCCGCGTGAGGGACGGGGTCGTAGTCGCCGGTATGCACCTTGCCGGCGACCAGCCCCGCGAAGTGCGCCATGTCGACCATGAACGTGGCACCGACCTCGTCCGCGATCTCCCGCAACACCCGGAAATTCACGAGCCGCGGGTACGAGCTGTAGCCGGCGATCAGGATCAACGGCCGTTCCTCGTGCGCCCGCCGCCGGACCTCGTCGTAGTCCAAGAGGAACGTCGACGGATCGACACCGTAAGAGCGGTGTCGGAACAGCTTCCCCGAGATGTTCGGACGGAAGCCGTGAGTCAGGTGCCCACCCGCCTGCAATGACATACCCAACAGCGTCTGACCGACGAGCTCCTTGCGCAACGACTCCCAGTCGTCGTCTGCGAGATCATTCACATGACCGGCCGTGAGGCGCTCCAGCGCAGGTGACTCCACGCGCTGCGAGAGCACCGCCCAAAACGCGACCAGATTCGCGTCGATCCCGCTATGCGGCTGCGCGTACGCATGGTCAGCGCCGAACAACGCGCAGGCGAGCTCGTCGGTGCGCGACTCGATGGCGTCGACGTTGTCGCAGCCCGCATAGAGACGATGACCGGGCGCCCCCTCGGCATACTTGTCGCTCAGCCAGTTCCCCATCGCCAACAAGACCGCAGGACTTGCGTAGTTCTCGCTGGCGATCAACTTCAGGTGAGTTCGCTGATCGACCAACTCGCCCACGATCGCTCGAGCGATAGCCGGATCGACACCGGCGACCGCGTCGAGGGCCGCGGCGAAGCCGATCGTCTCGCCCGACATCCCCTCCGTGCTGACGCCGAACCGGGAGAGATAGGTCTGCAACAAGCTGCCGACGGCCATGGGGGCTCCTCGCTCCACAACGGCCCAGGCGCTCGGCACGACTCGGAGGACGCTCCCCGGTGGTCAATCCCACCTC
>CAVURE010000011.1:0-58922 GCA_963743675.1 uncultured Actinomycetota bacterium | reverse complement strand
CCTTCCACAACTGCGCGATCGTCGCCATCCGCAAGAGCTACCCGGCGCAGGCCAAGAAGGTGATGCATGCGATCTGGGGCCTCGGGCTGCTCTCGCTGACGAAGACGGTGATCGTCGTCGATGCCCACGTCGACCCGCACGACTACGCACAGGTGGCGTTCTATGCCGGTGCGAACGTCGACCCGGCACGCGACGTCGTGCTCGGCGCGGGCCCCGCCGACCAGCTCGATCACGCGACGACCCGCCAGTTCGTCGGCGGCAAGCTCGGTATCGACGCGACGGCGAAGGGGACCGACGAGGGCACCCGCGAGTGGCCGCCCGAGATCGAGATGAGCGCGGAGATCCGCGACCTCGTCGACCGCCGCTGGAGCGAGTACGGCGTCTAGGTCGTTGACCTAGCAGCATGAAGGTTCCGTCCGGTCGCGCGACTCGCACCACGGGACGGCGCCGGATGCGGCATAGTTTCGGCCTCGGCTGCTTCCACCCCGGAGCAGTCACTTGTGATATTCGGTGCTACTGCTTTGGACCCGAGCGGCGACAACCATCACGTCCCCGGCCCAAGCCTTTGGCCCGTCGGCCTCGCTCTGGGTGTCGTCGTCCTGCTCGTCGGGTTCGTCGTCTCCTGGACGATCGTCGCGATCGGCGCGCTGATCGCGCTCCTGTTCGCGTTCCTCTGGATCAGGGATCTCGCCCGGGGGTCGAAGCTCGACGAGGCGTCACCGGAGGTGAAGCCGGAGCGCCGGCCGCCGAAGGCCCCGGCCGCCGAGAAGCGGCCGAGCCGCGAGCCCGCCGCCGCGGAGCGCTACCCGCGCAACGAGTTTCTCGAGATCACGACGCTCGGCCTCGGCGCGGTGATCGGCGCGCTCGTGACGTTGCCCGTGATCGGGTTCATCGTCGTCGAGTCCTTCAGCAGGAACCACCCGCCGCCGCAGGACCTCGGGCCGGTCTCCGCGTTCCCCGAGGGCAAGTTCCTGATCACGACCTTCACCTCGAACCCGAGCCAGGGCTTCGTCTCGCGCCGCACGGCCTTCATCCGCAACAACGGCTTCCTCGGCAAGGAGCCGAGCTTCACGTTCCTGTCCAATCACTGCGCCCACCTCGGCTGCCCGGTGCAGCCGAACGGCGAGGTCAAGCAGAATCTCGCGACGCGGTACCGGGACGTGACCAAGATCCCGGTGAACCCGTCGGGGTTCGGCTGTCCTTGCCACGGCGGCCAGTACGACACCGAGGGCAACCGCATCGCCGGGCCGCCCGTTCGCGCGCTCGACCGCTACACGTTCTCGATCGTCAACGGCCACCTCTTCGCCGATCAGCCGTTCTCCGTCGCGAAGGTCGAGGGCACCGGCGCGGACGCGAAGATCTACGCGCAGACCCTCGCGTTCCCGGGCGAGCACGTCACCGGCATCGAGTCCTGGCTCTACCCGATCCAGCCGCCGCGCTGATGGCGGCGAAGAAGTCCACCCAGGAGCACATCCTCTATCCACTCGACTGGCTCGAGGAGCGCTCGGGCCTCGTCGGCGGGATCAGGTACTTCCTGTTCCGGAACGTCCCGGGCGACATCAACTGGTTCCAGACGCTCGGCTCGGCGACCCTGACCGCGTTCGCCGTCCAGGCGACGACCGGCATCGTGCTCGCGATGTACTACGAGCCGGGGTCGACCACCTCCTACGCGTCGATCCAGCACATCACGAACGACGTGTGGGGCGGCTGGCTCGTCCGCGGGATGCACAAGTGGGGCGCGTCGGTGTTCATCATCCTGATGTTCCTGCACATGGGGAGGGTCTTCCTGTTCGGCGCCTACAAGTACCCGCGCGAGCTGAACTGGGTGATCGGCGTGCTCCTGCTCGCCCTCGGGCTCGCCGAGGGCTTCACCGGCTACCTGCTGCCGTGGGACCAGACCTCGTACTGGGCAACGACGGTCGGCATCAACCTGAACGGGACGGCGCCCTTCTTAGGGCCCTTCATAGCCCAGTTCCTCCAGGGCGGGACGTACATCACCTCGGACACGATCACCCGCTTCTACTCGATCCACATGCTGATCCTGCCGGCTGCCATCGGCGGGCTGATCGCGCTCCACCTGTACCTCGTGATCCGGCTCGGCGTCACCTCGCCGCCATGGTCGAAGGAGGCCGCCGGGAGCGGGCCGCCGCACGAGCCTTCGACGAACGGGTCGGGGAACGGGTCGGCGCCGGCGCCCGTCAAGCGTCCCGAGGGGGCGGCGCATGGCTAGCGACCGCGTCGCCCAGCGTCAGCGCGTGTTCAAGCAGTACAAGGAGGACGTCAAGGAGCGCGGGAAGCCCTTCTTCCCGTACGCGATGCTGCATGACACGATCATGTCGCTCCTCGTCGTGGTCGTGATCATCGCGCTTGCGGTCATCTGGAAATGGAGCGTGCCGGGCAACCACGCGAACACGGACTCCGGCTGGCTCGGGAAGCTCTACGACGCGCCGGCCGACCCGGGGACGTTCAACTTCGTCCCGCGGCCGGACTGGTACTTCTACTTCCTCTTCTACCTGCTCCGGATCTTCAAGTGGCCCTCGTCGGTCTTCCTCGGCACGGTCGGCATCCCGACGATCCTGCTGATCCTCCTGATCTCGATGCCGTTCATCGACGTCAGGGCGGAGCGCCATCCGCTCAGGCGGCCGGTGGCGATGGTGGCGAGCGTGCTCGTGATCCTCTCGATGGGCATCCTCACCTACAAGGGGGCGACCGCGAAGGAGGCGCTCGGTTCGGAGCTCGTGACGAAGGTTCCCGAGTGGGCGAAGAAGCAGGGCTTCGAGCACAACCGGACGGCGCTCGCCGGGGCGACCCTGTTCGCCTCGGTCGGCTGCCTGAACTGTCACACCTACCTGGGCGAGGGAAACCACAACCTCGGCGCGCCGGATCTCTCGTCGATCGGGTTGAAGAACCTCGGCGTCGCCTTCCAGATCGCCCACCTCAAGTGCCCCTCCTGCGTGAACAAGGGCAGCCCGATGCCGAGCTTCGCGAGCCAGGGACGCCTGAACCTGCTCCGGCTGGCGACCTTCCTCGAGGCATCGAAGGGCCCCAAGTAGCACGGCGGATGCCCGCCTGTGCATAGGCTTTCGCAGAGTGACGCTCGCGCCCGACGCCGTCCGGTCGATGTTCGACCGCATCGCTCCC
Organism: uncultured Actinomycetota bacterium; assembly: GCA_963743675.1. Taxonomy (GTDB): domain Bacteria; phylum Actinomycetota; class Thermoleophilia; order Gaiellales; family Gaiellaceae; genus PALSA-600. The sequence goes on along the minus strand of CAVURE010000011.1, from coordinate 55,781 downwards.
GTCTACGACGCGATGAACCGCGTGATGACGGCGGGGCTTGACCTCCGCTGGCGCCGTCTCGCGGCCGCGGCCGCAGTCCGGCCGGGCGACCGGGTCCTCGACGCCGCGTGCGGCACGGGCGACCTCGCGCTCGCCGACCGGCGGGCCGGCGCGGCGCGCGTGACCGGGCTCGACTTCTCGCAACGCATGCTCGAGCGCGCGCGGAAGAAGGCTCCGGCGCTCGAGTGGGTCGAGGGCGATCTCCTCGCGCTGCCGTTCGCCGAGGGGGCATTCGACGCGGCGACCGTCGGCTTCGGCGTGCGGAACGTCGCCGATCTCGAGGGGGCGCTCGGCGAGCTCCGCCGCGTGCTCCGCCCGGGGGGCCGGCTCGCGATCCTCGAGATCACCCGGCCACGCGGCGCGCTCAGGCCCTTCTTTTCGCTCTGGTTCGAGCGCATCGTCCCCATGCTCGGCCGGCTGCTCCCGGGCGGTGCCGCCTACGCGTATCTCCCGGCCTCGGTCGCGCGGTTCCCTGCCGCCGAGGAGCTCGCCCGGCGGATGCGCCGGGCCGGGTTCGCCGACGTCGAGTTCAGGCTGCTCGCCGGGTCGATCATCGCTCTGCACACGGGGAGGGCCTCCTGAACACTCTCGCCGCGGTCGACGCCACCCCGGGCCTGGCCGGCTACATGACCGAGCTCGAGAGCCGCCTCGAGCTCGCGGTCGGTCGCCGTGAGGGCTTTGCGTCGGCCGTCGCAGCCGAGGCCCTCGCCGCCGGCGGGAAGCGCCTGCGGCCCCTGCTCTGCTTTCTCTCGTCGCCCGAGCGGGGCGGGGAGCTCCTGCTCGCCGCCGGCGTGTCGACGGAGCTCGTGCACATGGCGACGCTCGTGCACGACGACCTCGTCGACGGCGCCCGCATGCGCCGCGGCATGCCCGCCGCGTGGTCGGTGTTCGGCTCGGGGGCTGCGCTCTCGGCCGGGGACTATCTCTTTGCCTGCGCGTTCGCCGAGCTCGCCGCGACCGAGGACTCCTCCGCAGTGGCGATCCTGGCCGACGCCTGCCTGGCGCTCGCCCGCGGCGAGGCGATGCAGCGACGCCAGACCCGGAACCCCGAGACCACCATCGACGCCTACCTCGAGCGCTGCGCGCTGAAGACGGGAAAGCTGTTCGAGGCGGCGTGCCGGCTCGGCTCCGGCGGCGACCGGGAGCTCGGGGCCTACGGGCTCGCCCTCGGCATCGCTTTCCAGATCGCCGACGACATCCTCGACTGTGCCGGCCAGACGCAGGAGACCGGGAAGATCCCCGGGACCGACCTGCGCGAGGGAACGCCGACGATGCCGCTGCTGCTCGCCGCCCAGCAGGACGAGGCCGTCCGGCTGGCGCTGGCCGGCGGCTCGCTCGAGGGAGCCCTCGTCCGGGTCGCCGCGACCGACGCGCTCGCCCTGTCGCGCGAGGCGGCGCTCGACTACGCGGCGAAGGCCCGCTCGCGGATCGGGTCGTCCCCGCATCGCGAGGAGCTCGAGGCCCTCACCTACGCCGTCGTGGACCGCGCCTCGTGACCGCGATCGCCGTCGACCGGATGCTCGATCTCGTCCGCGAGAAGGTGGAGGCCGGCGAACGGCTCGATCTCGAGGACGGTCTGGCGCTGCTCGAGTCCGACGATCTGCTCGCGCTCGGCGAACTGGCCGATCTCGCGCGCCGCGTCCGCGGCGGCGACGACCGCGTCTACTTCATCCAGAACATCTATTTGAACCAGACCAATATCTGCCGCGTGAAGTGCAAGTTCTGCGCCTTCGCCGCGACGCAGAAGCAGGAGCAGGCGTACATGATCTCGCCCGACGACCTTGTTGCCGACGCGGTCGCCGAGCACCAGCGGCTCGGGTTCACCGAGATCCACATGGTGAACGGCGAGAACCCGCACATCGGCTTCGACGTCTACGTCGAGACGATCGCGAAGCTGCACGGCGCCCTGCCGGACGTGCTCCTCAAGTGCTACACGGCCTCCGAGATCCACCACATGACGACGCTGTCTCGGCTGTCGCACGAGCAGGTGCTGCGCGAGCTGCAGGCGGTGGGGCTCGGTGCGCTCACCGGCGGCGGCGCCGAGGTGTTCGCCGACCGCGTGCGGCGGCTCGTCGCTCCCGGCAAGGAGCACCCGGACATCTGGTTCCACGTGCACGACACCGCCCACCGGCTCGGCATCCGCACGCACTGCACCCTGCTTTACGGGCATGTCGAGACCTACGAGGAGAGGATCGAGCATCTCCTGCGCCTGCGCGACCAGCAGGACCGGACCGGCGGCTTCCTTGCGTTCATCCCGCTCGCCTTCCACCCGCAGAACACGGTGTTCGAGCGGCGCGGGTTCACGTTCCAGACCGGCGCGGCCGACCTGAAGATGCTCGCCGTGTCTCGCCTCATGCTCGACAACATCGCCAACATCAAGGCGTACTGGATCTCGCTGACGATGCCGGTCGCACAGGTCGCGCTTCACTTCGGGGCGAACGACGTGCAGGGCACGATCGTGCGCGAGGAGATCTTCCGCGCCGCCGGCTCCAGCGCCGGCACCGAGCAGAAGACCGAGGAGCTCGTGCGGACGGTCCAGGCCGCCGGCCGCATCCCGGTGCAGCGCGACACGTTCTACAACGAGCTGCGGCGATGGTGAGCACGGCCGTCGCCGACCCGGGGGCCGCCTGCGCCGCCCGCGCCGGCGTGGCAACGAAACCGGCACCCGCGCGTCACACCTTCCGCGCTAGCCTCGACGGCATCAGGGGCGGGAGGTGGGTACCCGACAATCGACAGCTCGCACACCCGGCCGCTCTGGACAGGTGGGGGACGAGGGGCAGGCAGTGATCCGGCTCGGCCGTATCGCCTACGCGAACATGGCGCCCGTCTTCTACCGGGTCGATGCCGAGTACGAGGAGGTCAGCGGCGTGCCGACCGAGCTGAACAGGCGGCTGATCGCGGGGGAGATCGACACGGCGCCGATCTCGTCGATCGAGTACGCCCGCCACGCCGACTCGCTGCTCCTGCTGCCGCGTCTCTGCGTGTCGTCGGAGGGAGCGGTCGACTCGATCCAGCTGATCTCGAGGCTCCCGCTCGACCGGATCCGGACGGTCGCGGTGACGCCGGAGTCGGCGACCTCGGTCGTGCTCACCAAGGTGCTGCTGCCCGGCGCGAGCCACGTCCCCCTCGGCGAGGAGGCCGACGCGAAGCTCCTCATCGGCGATGCGGCGCTCGCATCCGCCTTCGAGGATCCGACGCCGCACCACGATCTCGGGCGCCTCTGGCTCGAGCGGACAGGCCTGCCGATGGTCTTCGCCGTCTGGGCAGCCCCCGTCCCGGCTCATCCGGGGCTGCTCGACCTCGAGGAGGCGCTCGTCTCCTCGATCCGGGCGGCTCGCTCCGAGCCGGAGACGCTCGCTCACGAGGCCTCCGCCCGCTACGGATATCCGGCGGGCTTCCTCGCGCGCTACTTCGAGAAGCTGCGCTACCGCTTCGGGCCACGTGAACGCGCGGGCCTCTACACCTTCCTCGAGCTGGCGCGGGACGTCGGCGAGCTCGACGAGGTGCCCGAGCTACGCTTCGTGACCGCAGGAGCCATGGTCGGGGAAGCACCGGCTTGACGAGCACCGCGGCCATCCTCGACCGGGCGCTCGCAGGCGAGCGGATCGACGACGCCGAGGCGATCGAGCTGCTCGAGTCGCGCGACCTGCTCGCGGTCGGCAGGGCGGCGAACGAGCTCCGCGCACGCCGCACGGACGCCTCGCGGATCACGTTCATCGTCGACCGCAACGTCAACTACACGAACGTCTGCGTCACCGACTGCGACTTCTGCGCCTTCTACCGCAGCCCGGGAGACCGACGCGAGGGGTACCTGCTCCCGAAGCCGGTGATCTACAAGAAGATCGAGGAGACGCTCGCGCTCGGCGGAACCGGCCTGCTGATGCAGGGCGGCCACCATCCGGATCTCGGGATCGAGTTCTACGAGGATCTCTTCCGCTCGATCAAGGAGCGCTACCCGGTGCACCTGCACGCGCTCTCGCCGCCCGAGATCCAGCACATCTCGCGCCGCTCGAGGCTGGCGGTGCCCGACACGTTGACGCGCCTGCGCGATGCCGGGCTCGACTCGATCCCCGGCGGAGGCGGCGAGATCCTCGTCGACCGGGTGCGCGACATCATCGCGCCGAAGAAGACGAAGACGGCCGAGTGGCTGAACGTGATGCGCCACGCGCACCGGCTCGGGATGTCGACGACCGCGACGATGATGTACGGCCACGTCGAGACGCTCCCTGAGCGCGTCGAGCACATGCGCCGCATCCGCGACCTGCAGGACGAGACACACGGGTTCCGCGCCTTCATCTCCTGGACGTTCCAGGACGACGGCAACCGCCTCGGGAAAAAGGTCCCGCGGGAGACGATGCCGACGTCGTTCGACTACCTGCTCACCCAGGCGGTCTCGCGGATCTATCTCGACAACGTCGACCACATCCAGTCGAGCTGGGTGACCCAGGGGATGAAGATCGGCCAGGTCGCGCTCGAGTTCGGCGCGGACGACCTCGGCTCGATCATGATCGAGGAGAACGTCGTCTCCGCCGCCGGCACCACCCACCGCGCCTCGACCGAGGACTTCGTTCGCACGATCAAGGGACTCGGCAAGATCCCGGTTCAGCGGGACACGCTCTACCGCGACGTCCGCGTCTGGAACTAGCCGCGCCGCCCCGCTGACCCGAGCGACCGTGGGGCCGTGGGCTACCCTGGATCGGGGTCATGCGCGTTCTCGTCGTCTGTCTGCTTGCGGCCGGAGCGTTGCTCGTCCCGCTCGCGACGGCGCAGACGCCGCTCATGCCGGGCGTCACCTACGACCGCCAGGTGGAGCTCACGCCGCACGGGCCGGTCACCTACTCGGTGATCACCTCGCCGCCGCCGACCGGACTCGTCTCGATCGCCCCCGTGCTGGCCGGGAACACGATCACCGGGCCGCGCGCGACCGTGACCCAGCTCGAGCAGGCCGCTTCGCTCACGAGCGTCGTCGCGGGCGTCAACGGCGACTTCTTCACGGCCGGCAGCAACGCGCCGTCCGGGATCGTGATGGCCGGTGGTGCGCTGGAGCGCATCCCGACGCCGGCCCGCTCCTCGATCGGCTTCGATGCGAGCGGCGCGATGCATGTCGGGCGCATCTCCTTCACCGGCACCTGGCAGGGATCGGGACAGCGGCGTCCGCTCTCGGCGGTCAACCAGATGCCCCGGGCGAACCAGACCGTCCTGTTCACGCCGGCCTGGGGCGTCTCGACGCCGACCCTCCAGAACGCGGCCGCGGTCGTGCTCGAGCCGTTCCCGGCCGCGGCGATCGACACCGACCTGCAGGCGACCGTCGAGGCGATCCCCGACGGCCCGGCCGCGATCCCCGCTGACGGCGCCGTCCTCGTCGCGACCGGGACGGCCGCGGCCAAGCTCCAGGCCGAGGCGCCGCAGGGCGGCTCGGTGACCGTCCGGCTGATCCTCCCCGACGCGTGGAGCACGGTCGTCTCGGCGCTCGGCGGCGGCCCGCTCCTCGTGAAGGGCGGCAAGCCGGTCTTCTCGACGACCGAGAACTTCGACCCGATCGACCTCACCTCCCGCCAGCCGCGGGCGGCGGTGGGGCAGCTCGCCGACGGCCGCGTGATCCTCGTCGCCGTCGACGGCGGCCGTCCCGGATCGAGCGTCGGCATGACGAACTACGAGCTCGCCCAGACGATGGCGAAGCTCGGCGCCGTGACCGCGGCCGGGCTCCAGTACGGCAAGTTCGTCACCGCGGCCTTCGACGGCCAGGTGCTCAACCGGCCGAGCCAGCCGTCGGGCCAGGTGCCGGTGAAGGAGGCGCTGCTCGTCCAGTACGCCGGCGTCCTCGCACTCCCGCCCTCGGCCCCCGTGGTCGGCAAGGCGGACGCCGCCGCCGGCGAGCAGCTTGCCTATCGCCTGACGCAGCCGTCACAGGTCACGGCCGCGGTTGTCGGCCCCGACGGCACGAGCCACCCGATCGACGCCGGCAGCAGGGAGCCGGGCACCTACCGCTTCACGTGGGCCGGCTTCGACGCCGAGGGCACCTGGCACTGGAACGTCCAGGCCACCGACAGCCAGAACCGGATCTCGACCGCCGACCAGACCTTCGTCTTCGATCTGACCCTGTCGGGGCTCTCGGTGCCGAGGTCGACCACCTCCGGCGCAGGCCTCCACGTCGGCTTCACGCTCTCGCGTCCGGCATCGGTGACTCTCGCGATTGCCGCCGCCAACGGCACGCAGGTCGAGACCCTCGCCGCCGTTCAGCTCGCTGCGGGCGCCCAGTCGTTGCTGTGGGACGGCACGACGGCCGGCGGGACACCCGCTCCGCCGGGCTCCTACGTCGCGACCGTCACCGAGACGAGCGCGGTCGGAACGTCGTCCTATCATGCCTCCTTCACCCTCCAGCGCTAGCCTGCGCCGATCACCTCTCTGATCGGCAACCATGGGCTTCTGGCGGTCTTCCTGCTGATGACCGTCTCCGCCGTCCTCCCCGCGGCCAGCGAGGTGACGATGCTCTACGGCGGCGCGCTCGCCTCGGGTGCGCTCGGCGGGCAGATCGCCCTGTTCGGGCACGACTTCAGGTCAGGCCTTCCCGCCTACCTCGCCGTCGTCGCAGTGGGCATCGCCGGGAACACGCTCGGAGCCGCCGGCGGCTGGTGGATCGGGGTTCGCGGCGGCCACCCGTTGCTCGCGCGCTACGGGCGCTACATCCACATCACGCCGGCGCGGATCGCCCGCGCGGAACGCTGGTTCGCGCGCTTCGAGGGCATCGCAGTGCCGCTCGGGTTCGCGACGCCGCTCATCCGCTCGTTCGTCGCGATCCCGGCCGGGATCCTCGAGATCGGCCTGCGGCGGTTCCTGCTCTCGGCGCTGATCGGCATTGCGGCGTTCTGTGCGGTTGTCGCCGGGATCGGCTGGGCGGTCGGGACGAGCTGGAGCTCCGTCCACCACGACTTCGTCTACGTCGACGTCGCGGTCGGGGTTGCGATCGTCCTGCTCGTCGCCTTCCTCGTGATCCGTCGCCGCCGCTCGATTAACATGGCCGGAAGTGCCGATTCCACACGTTGACGTCAAGGCGCAGTACGCGCCGTTCGTCCTCGAGCTGACGGCCGCTTTCGAGCGCACGCTCGAGACCGGCCGTTTCATCTTCGGGCCCGAGGTCGAAGGCTTCGAGCGCGAGGCCGCCGCCTACCTCGGGACGGCGGAGGCGATCGGGGTTGCCAACGGCACCGATGCCATCGTGCTCGTGCTCGACGCGCTCGGGATCGGCCGCGGTGACGAGGTCGTCTGCCCCTCCTTCACGTTCTTCGCCACGGCCGAGGCGATCGCCCGCGTCGGCGCGACGCCGGTGTTCGCCGACATCGAGGCGGGATCGCTGAACATCGATCCGGCCGACGTCGAGCGCCGGATCACCCCGCGCACGAAAGCGATCATGCCGGTGCATCTGTTCGGCCGGCCCGCGCCTGTCGAGGCGCTGCGCCGCTTCGGGCTGCCGATCGTCGAGGATGCCGCGCAGGCCTTCGGCTCGCCGGGCATCGCGACGAGCGTCGCGTCGACGTTCAGCTTCTTCCCGACCAAGAACCTGTTCGCGCTCGGCGACGGCGGCCTCGTCGCCGTCAACGACCCGGAGCTCGCCGACCGGATCCGGATGCTTCGCTTTCACGGCTCGCGGGCAAAAAAGGACTTCGAGATGATCGGTTACAACTCGCGCCTCGATGCGCTGCAGGCCTCGATGCTGCGGATCTTCCTGCCGCAGCTCGACGGCTGGAACGCCGCTCGCCGCGAGGCCGCGGCGCTGTATGCCGACCTCGAGCTCGGCGAGGCGGCGGAGCTGCCGCCCGACGAGCCGGGGCACGTGTACCACATGTACTGCGTCCGCTCGTTCGAGCGCGACCGGCTCGCGGCGGCGCTGGCCGAGGCGGAGATCGGCTTTGCCTCCTACTACCAGCCCCCTCTCCATCTCCAGCCGGCCTTCAGCTATCTCGGCTACTCCGAGGGCGCGCTCCCGGAGACGGAGAAGGCAGCGCGCGAGAACCTCTGCCTGCCGATGTGGGCGGGGATCTCCGAGGAGCAGCAGGCCGAGGTGGTCGGTGTTCTCCGGCGGGCCTCGAGCCTCGTCAAGACGTGACCTCGATCTCCGTCACCAGGCATCGCCTCGGGCAGATCGCCCTCGACGGCCTGCTGATCGCCGCGTCCTGGTGGCTCGCGTTCTTCCTCTGCTTCGACCAGACGGTCCCCCGCTACTACCGCAACTTCCTCTCGTGGGGCATCTACGGCGTCGTGATCGCGATCGGCCTCGTCGTCTTCGCGCTCTTCGGCTTCTATAACCGGTGGTGGCGCTACACGTCGACCAGGGACATGTGGGGGCTCCTCCGCGGCGTCACCGTCGCCTGTCTCGTATCGACCCTGGTGCTCTACCTGTTCCCGCCGGCGAACACCTTCCATTTGCCGAAACGGATCGTCGCGCTCGACTACCTGCTTCTGCTCGCGTTCGTCACCGGCACGCGCCTGCTCGCCCGGTCGCTCATCGAGCGGCCCGGCGGTGGAATCGTCGCGCGCGGCAAGGAGGTTCTCGTCATCGGGGCCGGCGACGCCGGGCAGTTGCTCGTGCGCGAGATGCAGCGCAACCGCCTCTTCGCCTATACCCCGGTCGGCTTCGTCGACGACGACCCGCGGAAGCGCAACAGCAGGATCCACGGCGTTCGCGTTCTCGGCACGACCGACGAGCTCGGGCACCTGATCCGCGACCACCGTCCCGACGAGGTGCTGATCGCGATGCCGTCGGCTCCGGGCGACCTCCGGCGCAAGATCGTCGAGACGGCCCGCGGCGCCGGGATCCCCGTGAAGACGCTGCCGGGTCTCCACGAGCTGATCGCGGGCGATCTCGATCTCGCCGGCCAGATCCGCGCGGTCCAGGTCGAGGACGTGCTCGGCCGCGAGCAGGTCGAGGTCGACCTCGAGGCGATCTCCGCCTACATCCGCGACCGCGTCGTGCTCGTGACCGGCGGCGGTGGCTCGATCGGCTCCGAGCTCTGCCGGCAGGTCGTCCACCTCGGCGCCAAGCGCCTCGTCGTCGTCGAGAAGGCGGAGTCGGCGCTCTACGAGATGCAGCGCGAGCTCGTCGACGAGCGGCACTTCACCGCGGTGCTCCCGGTGCTCGCCGACTGCGGCGACCTGCCGAAGATGCGTGACATCTTCCAGAAGTACGAGCCCGAGGTGGTCTTCCACGCGGCGGCCTACAAGCACGTGCCGATGCTCGAGACGAACCCGATGCAGGCGGTGACGAACAACATCCTCGCCACCAAGGTGATCGCGCAGGTGTCGGTCGAGTTCGGCGTCGAGCGATTCGTCTTCATCTCGACCGACAAGGCGGCGAAGCCGAAGAACCTGCTCGGCCAGTCGAAGGCGGTCGGCGAGTGGATCGTCGAGTCGTTTGCCCTGCGCGACGACGTCGCGACGCGCTTCGTCGCGGTGCGGTTCGGGAACGTTCTCGGCTCCTCCGGCTCGGTGATCCCGATCTTTCGCAGACAGATCGAGCGCGGCGGCCCCGTGACGGTGACGAACCCGGAGATGACGCGCTTCTTCATGACGATCCCGGAGGCGACGTCGCTCGTGATCCAGGCCGGCGCGATCGGCGGCAAGGGGCAGGTGTACGTGCTCGACATGGGCCAGCCGGTCAAGATCCTCGACCTGGCCCGGCAGATGATCGAGCTCTCCGGCCGCACCGAGAGCCAGATCAAGATCGAGTTCGTCGGCTCGCGCGCCGGGGAGAAGATGCACGAGGAGCTCTGGAACGAGGGCGAGACGATCGGCGAGACGTCGCACCCGAAGATCATGCGCGCCGCGCGCGCCCCGATCGATGCGGCGTGGCTCGACGACGAGCTCGCCGAGCTCGAGGCGCTCGTCGACGAGAACGACATGCTCGGTGTGACCGCACGCCTCCGCAAGATGGTGGCCGACCCCAGGCGCGTCGGCGCGGCAGTGCTCGAAGACACCCTGCACTGATCCCGCCCGCCGGAAAGCCGGCACGAGCTCGTTGCAATTGCCCGCCGGGGTCGCCGGTAGGGTGGCGCGGTGGATGTCCTCGCAGGGCTGAATCCCGAGCAGCGGCGTGCCGCCGAGGCCGTGCGCGGGCCCGTCTGCATCCTCGCCGGGGCCGGCTCGGGGAAGACGACGACGATCACCCGTCGGATCGCCCACCAGGTTGCGACCGGGACGTTCCAGCCCGGCGAGATCCTGGCGGTCACGTTCACCGAGAAGGCTGCGAACGTGATGAAGTCGCGGCTGGGCGCGCTCGGGGTGGGAGGCATCGCGGCGCGCACCTTCCATTCGGCGGCGCTCGCGCAGCTGCATCACTTCGCGCCCGGCTCGGTCGGCCGGATCCTGCCGACGAAGGCGCTCGCCCTGCGGCAGATCGCGAACACGCTGCCGCCCCCGTTCAAGTTCCGCCCGGCAGGCGACCTCGCAACCGAGATCGAGTGGGCGAAGGCCCAGCGGGTCGGCCCGGACGGGTACCTGGCCGCGCTCGGCTCCCGCACGCCGCCGATCCCCTCCGACCTGATGGCGCGGGTCTACCTCGAGTACGAGCGGCGGAAGGAGGCGCGCGGCGAGATCGACTTCGAGGATCTGCTCGAGCTCGCGATTCGCCTGCACGAGGGCGACCCGCAGGTCCGCGCGACCTTCCGCGGTCGCTACAGGGCCTTCACCGTCGACGAGTACCAGGACGTCAACCTGCTTCAGCAGACGCTGCTCGAGCTCTGGCTCGGCGAGCGCGACGACCTCTGCGTCGTCGGCGACGACTACCAGTCGATCTACGCGTTCACGGGCGCCTCGCCGCGGTGGCTCCTCGGGCTCGAGACGCGCTTCCCGGGCGCCACGATCGTCCGGCTCGAGAGCAACTACCGCTCGACCCCGGAGGTGCTCGAGCTCGCAAACAGGCTCGTGCCGTTGCTCGGGGGCGCCGAGAAGGTGCTCCGGCCGACCCGCCCTGCGGGCCCGGCGCCGGCGGTCCAGCGCTTCGCCGACGTCGAGGGCGAGGACGCGTGGGTCGCTGCCGAGGTGAAGCGCCTCGCCAAGGGCGGCACGCCGCTCGAGGAGATGGCGGTGCTGGCCCGGACGAACGCGCGGCTGGCCGACTTCGAGGAGGTCTTCCATGACGCAGGGCTGCCTTTCCAGGGCTCATCGCTCCTCGAACGGCAGGCCGCCCGCCGGCTGCTCAAGGCGCTCGAGCGGGACTCTTCGACCGGCGTCGCGGTGACGGTGCGCAGGCTCGCCGACGAGGCCGGGCTCCTCCACGCGGTGCCCGAGAAGCTCGGCGAGCGCGAGCAGACGCGCCAGGCCGATCTCGGCCGTCTCGTCCGGCTGGCGGCCGAGCTCGACGACGGCGAGCTGAGTTGCGCCGGGTTCGTCGACGAGCTCCGGCGCCGCTTCGATCCCGGCGGCCGGAGCGCCCCCGGCGTCCACCTGATGACCTATCACCGGGCGAAGGGCCTCGAGTTCGACGCGGTCTTCCTGCCGCGGCTGGAGGAGAAGGAGCTGCCCTCGAAGCTCGCCCGGAGCGACGAGGAGGTCGCCGAGGAGCGGCGGCTGCTGTACGTCGGCCTGACGCGAGCGCGCCACTTCCTCGCACTGACGTGGTCGCGCAAGCCGAGCCCGTTCCTGGCCGAGCTCGGTCTCGACCGGGCAGCGGCGCCACCGGCCGAGCGCGTGCGACGGGAACCGGTTGCGGCAGCCGACCCGGAGCTGTACGGCGCGCTCGCGGCGTGGCGGAAGCAGCGGGCGCAGGCCGAGGAGATCCCGCCGTACATCGTCTTCCACAACACGGTTCTCGCGGCGATCGCCGATGCGCGGCCCTCCTCGCTCGTCGAGCTGGCCGGGGTCTCCGGCGTCGGCCCGGCGAAGCTCGAGCGCTACGGCGACGAGGTGCTCGAGATCGTCGCTACGAGCTAGCGGTGCCGCAGCTCATGAACGCGTGGGGACAGCCGAGAGCAGCAGCGCGAGCAGGTCGGCCGGGTCGCGCCGGCTGCGCTCGCCGCTGCCGGGCTCGCGCTTCCCCAGCACGAGCGCCCGGGGGTCGGTGAGCGGCCTGAGCCGTCCCTGCCGGATCAGCTCCTCGTCCACGCCGCCGAGCCGGCCGCCGTAGGTCGTGTAGACGGGCACCCCGAGCGCTGCGGCCTCGCGGTTCATCGTCCCGCCCGCCGAGACGACGAGATCCGAGAGCGCGATCAGGCTCTGGGCGTCGACGGCCTGGTCGGGAACGATCACCGACGGGAGTGCGAGCGACCTCACGTACTCCCGCTGCTCCTCGGTGCGCGGCAGCACGACCGCGTGCACGTCCTCGAGGTGCCCGAGATGGTGGAGCGTCTGCGGGAAGAGCGGGTTCGAGTGCCGGTGGTAGAGCGAGACGTCCGGCGGCGGGCGGAGGACGACGAGCGTCCGCGCGAGATCGACGCCGAGCCCCGAGGCCACCCCCGGATCGGGCTCGAAGTCCGAGAGGTAGTACTCCTCCTTCAGCCCCGGATAGAACAGGAGCTTGGGCGGGACGGCGCCGTAGCGCGCCAGCCGCTCGGCCGGGATCGAGTCGGGGACGACGACCCTGGTCGCAGCCCGGCAGCCGAGCTGGTGCTGCAGCCACGCCCACTCGTAGTCGAAGGTCGTCGAGCTGGGGATCCCGAGGCGGTGGGCCGTGATCGTCAGCTCGTGCGACCCGTGCGCGAGCGCGACGTCGAAATCGCGGCCCTTGGCGAACCTCCGTAGTGCGCCGAGCCGCGAGGTGAGCTGGCGAGCCTTGCCGACCCTCGACCGCCCGCCGTGATGCCCGATCGGCGTCGCGCTCATCCCGTGCTGCTCGATCAGTTGCAGCGTCTGCGCGTAGTCGCGCGCCGTGATCTCCACCTCGTCGCCGCGGGCCTCGAGCAGCCCGACGAGCGGCCTGAAGACGAGCGGATGGGCGCTCGCCGTCATATCGATCCACACCTTCATCGCCGTCGGCCCCGCCCCGCGGCACCGTGTCGCCGCAGCTCGAACTGGCACAGACACGTCACCTCTTCCGCGCTAGCCTCGACGGCATCAGGGGCGGGAGGTGGGTACCCGAAAACTGACAGCCCGGAAGCCCGGCGCGGGCTGCCTCGCGAGCCGCTCATCGGCCCGCCAGAACGCGCTCGAGCGGTGCGTCACGTCTCACGCCCTCGACGTGGCGCTCGTGCCAGAGCGTGAACGCGAGGAGCCCCCAGAGCTGACGTGACAGATCCTCTGCGCCGCTGAGATGGCGATCGAGCACGGCGCCGACGGCCTCCGGGCGCAGGTAGCCCTGGCGGCGAAGCGTCTCCGGGGCGAGCGTCTCGCGCGCGAACGGCGCGAGCTCGCCCCGCAGCCACGCTGCGGCCGGGATCGAGAAGCCGCGCTTGCGGCCGTTCACGACCTCGTGGGGCAGCAGCGGCTCGACCGCCTTCCGCAGGAGCCGTTTCTTCGCGAGCCCCCGTACCTTGTGCCGTGTGGGGAGCGAGAACGCGAAGCTCGCGACGACCGGGTCGAGGAACGGCACGCGCGTCTCGAGCGACCAGGCCATCGAGGCGCGATCGGTCTTGACGAGAAGGTCGTCGGCGAGGTAGCCGCCGAGGTCGACGTCCTGGAGCCGGGTCAGGAGCTCGAAGCCCTCGGTCTCGGCGTAGCGGCGGCGGTCGAGCTCGAGCGGATCCCAGCCGTGGCGACGCCCTGTCAGCTCGGCCCGCGCATCCGCGGAGAAGATCTCCTTCCAGCCCTGGTGGCGCTCGAGCGGCGGCAGATGGGCGGCACGCACGAACCGCTTCGCGCGATAGTCGAAGCTCGCGCGCCGGGTCGACGACGGCAGGCGCTCGACGGCCGGCCGGGCGAGCGCCGCCACCCGGCCGAACCGCTCGGCGAGCAGGTCGGCGGCGTAGGTGTGGTACCCGCCGAAGAGCTCGTCGCCGCCCTCGCCCGAGAGCGCCACCTTCACGTCCTCGGCGGCGAGGCGCGAGACGAGGTAGGTCGGCAGTGCCGAGGAGTCCGCGAACGGCTCGTCGAACGCGTCGGCCAGCGCCGGCAGGAGGAGCGCCGCGTCCGGCCGCAGCACGAGCTCGCGATGGCGCGTGGCGTAACGAGCCGAGACGGCCCGGGCGCCGTCGAGCTCGTCGAACGACTGCTCCTCGAAGCCGATCGAGAACGTCCGCACCGGCTCCGAGCTCTCCTGCGAGGCGAGAGCGGCCAGCGCCCCGGAGTCGACCCCGCCCGACAGCAGCACGCCGACGGGGACATCGGAGACGAGATGCGCCCGCACCGAGTCGCGCAGCCGCGCCCGGCATTCCTCGACGAGCTCGGCCTCGTCGTCGGCGCGGGGCGGGAGCGGCCCGGGCCGGGCGAAGCGCTCGAGCTCGACGTTGCCGGCCTGCCACGTCAGCAGGTGGCCTGGTGGGAGCTTCCGGATCTCGCTGAAGATCGAGAGCGGCGAGGGCACGACGTTCGTCGCCAGGAACGCCTCGAGCGCGTCGAGGTCGAGATCGCCCTTCGGGAGCGCGTCGAGCTCGGAGGCGAACGAGAGCTCGCCGCCCGCGTCGCGGTAGTAGAGCGGCTTGATCCCGAACCGGTCGCGCCCGAGCACGAGCCGCCGACGCCGCGCATCCCAGATCGCGATCGCGAACATGCCCCGCAGGCGCTCTGCGAAGCCGAGATCCCATTCTTCGTAGGCGTGGACGATCGTCTCGGTATCCGAGCGCGTGTGGAGCTGGTGCCCGGCGCGCTCGAGCGTCCGGTTCAGCTCCGCGTAGTTGTAGATCTCGCCGTTCTGGATGACGACGCACGTACCGTCCTCGTTCGTGATCGGCTGGTCGCCGCCGTCGAGGTCGATGATCGCGAGCCGGCGCGAGGCGAGCCCGACGCCTCCCTTGACGAACGTGCCCTCGGAGTCTGGCCCGCGGTGGACGAGCGTCGCCGACATGTCGGCGAGCCGCTTCCGGCTCAGCCGGCCCCGCGAGGAGACGATTCCGCAGATCCCGCACACGGCGCGAGTCTAGAGCCGGACGGCGGGGGTCAGGTGTCTGGTGCGGCCTGCGGCCCGGGCGGCATTCAGCCGGCGGGCCCGATCCGGGCTGCTCGCCGTCGATGCCCGGCTCGACGAGAGGACGAGGAACGCGAACACGAGCATGAGCGCCCCCTGGTCACGAGCTCGCTCCCTTCAGCCGCGGCCGCCGCCGCCGAGCGTCGTGAAGACCTGGCCGAGGACCCGGACGCCGGTGGAGACGAGCGTCCGCAGATAGAGGCGCACCGACCGGTCGGCGATCCACTCGAGGTCGTGTGCGAGCTTCTCGGCCATCGACGTCTCGTATCCCCGCCGCACCTGCGCGAAGCCGGTGAGCCCGGGCCTGACGACGAGGCGCTGCCAGTAGGCCGGCAGGTCGTTCGCGAGCTCGGCGAAGAAGCGGGCGCGGATCGGCCGCGGGCCCACGAACGACATCTCGCCCCGCAGCACGTTGACGAGCTGCGGGAGCTCGTCGAGCTGCGAGGCCTTGAGCCAGCGGCCGATCCGGTTGTACTCGGCGGTCGTACGGCGCACGAGCTCCTCGCCGAGGTAGGGGCCGAGGCGGGTCTCGGCGTCTCGCTCGAGCGTTCGGAACTTGAACATCGTGAAGAAGCGCGCGCCGCGGCCGACCCGCTCGCCCCGGTAGAGGATGGGACGGCCGCTCGTCAGCAGGATCGCAGCCGCGATCACGAGCGCGACAGGGAGCAGGAGCAGTCCGAAGATCGTGCCGAACAGGAGGTCGAGCGTCCGCAGCTCGACGTCGATCCGCCGGCGGGTGGCCTCAGCGGCGAGCCGCCGATAGCCGCCGACGAGGGTGTCCTCGAGCTGTGCTGGCACGAGTCGATGGTAAAGCTTTGGCCGTGGGCATTCTCGGGATCGATCACGTCCAGGTCGCGGCGCCTCCAGGCTGCGAGAACGAGGCGCGCTCGTTCTACGGGCTGCTGCTCGGGATGGACGAGCTGCCGAAGCCGGCGGCGATCCGCTCACGCGGCGGCTGCTGGTTCCGGGCCGGGGCGCAGGAGCTGCACGTCGGCGTCGAGGATCCGTTCACGCCGTCGCGTCAGGCCCATCCCGGGCTCATGGTCTCCGATCTCGACGCGATCCGGTCGCGCCTCGCCGCGGCGGGCCTCGACTACGAGGACGACGCGAGGATCGAGGGCGTCGACAGGCTCTTCGTGCACGACCCGTTCGGCAATCGGCTGGAGCTACGCCGAGCCGATCAGGTATAAGTTGTTCTTATGGACACGCGCCAGCTGGCAGCGTTTTGCGCCGTGGTCGAGCGGCGCAGCTTCTCGCAGGCAGCGGAGCGGCTCGGGGTCACCCAGCCGGCGGTGAGCCTGCAGATCCGGGCGCTCGAGAAGCGGCTGGGAACGCAGCTGCTGGATCGATCGGGCCGCCGGGTTGTGCCGACCGAGGCGGGCCTGCGGCTCTACCGGGGTGCACAGAAGCTGCTCGCGCTCGAGGAGCAGGTCGTCGCCGAGGTCGTCGAGCAGGCGACCGACGAGCTCGAGGGCACGTTCGAGATCGGGGCCTCGACCGGTCCCGGGGGGATAGTCCTCGCGCAGCTTCTCTGCGAGTTCCAGGCGACCCGCCCCCAGTTGCACGTCGTGCTCTCGGTCTTCGACACGCAGACGATCGTCGACCGGGTCGCCGCCCGCGAGCTCGAGGTCGGGGTGGTCGGTGCGGCGCGGCGGCATCGCGGCGTCGTCTTCGAGCCGTTCTTCCACGACGAGGTGATCCTCGCTTGCCCGCCGGGCCATCCGTTTGCCGGCCGGACGGTGGCTCTCGAGGAGGTGCGCGGCGCGGGGCTGATCGTCATGCAGGAGGGAGCCGGTGTCCGGCAGCTGATCGAGGACGAGCTCCAGCGCGTCGGTACCCGGCTCCGCGACCTCGACGTCAAGCTCGAGCTCGGCCTGCAGGAGTCGGTCTCGAGCGCCGTCCGCGCCGGGTACGGCGTCACGTTCATCTCGCGCTCGTCCGTCGAGTCCGACATCGCCGCAGGGACGATCGCCGAGGCTCGCGTCGCCGGTCTCGAGCTACGCCGCGAGATTCATCTCGTGCGCGCCAGTGGCCGCGCCGAGTCGCGCGCCGCGCGCGCGTTCGTCGACTTCGCGCGCGAGCGCCTGCCGTGATCGTCCGCTGGTCGCTCGCGGAGCTCCCGGCCGTGCTCTCGGAGCTCGTGATCGAGCGGCCGTTCCTCGTCGCGAGCCCGCGCTGGGACTCGCTCGTCGAGCTCCCGCTGGCGGGCAGATGGTCCGAGGTGCCGTCGGACCGGATCGACGTGCCGGCCGGCGCCGACGGCCTGCTCGCGGTCGGAGGGGGCTCGGCGATCGACACGGCGAAGGCGGCGTCCTCGGCAAGCGGGCTGCCGCTCGTGTCGGTGCCGACGACCTACTCGGGCGCCGAGTGGGCAGCCAGCTTCGGGATCCGAACCCCCGCGCGGCGCATGGTCGGCGGCGGGGGCGGCGCCCGGCTCGCGGGCATCGTCTACGACACCGATCTCACGCTCGACCTGCCTCGGTCCGAGACCGTCGGCACGGCGCTCAACGCGCTCGCCCATTGCGCCGAGGCGCTCTACGGTGCCCGTAGCGTCCGGAGCGACGAGTGCGCGGTGGAAGGGGCACGACTGATCTCGCGGTGGCTTCCCCGTGTCGTCGAGGCGCCTCACGATCGCGAGGCGCGGGACGGGCTCCTGCACGGGGCCGCCGCCGCCGGCGAGGCGCTCGGGCTCGCCGGGCTCGCGCTTGCGCACGCGATGGCGCAGGCGCTAGGCGGCACGTTCGGCCTCGCACACGGCGCGATGAACGCTCTGACGCTGCCGCCTGCCCTCCGCTTCAACGCGGCGGCGGTACCGGAAGCGGTCGCGCAGTTCGGGCGGGCGATTGGCGCCGAGCCCGACCCCGCGGCCAGGGTCGAGGAGCTCGCCCGGCTCGGCGGCTTCGAGCGTCTTCGCGACGTCGGCGTCCCCGAGGCCGAGCTGCCCGCCGTGGCCGCGTCGGCCGCAGGTCGCAACGGCAACAAGATGAACCCGCGACCGGCGACACCGGCGGAGATCGAGGCGATGCTCCGCTCGATCTACTGATAAGCCTGACTAATCCTAAGGATTAGTCAAATCTGGTAGGCTGCAGCCGATGACCGCCGCGGTCGAATTCGACGTGCTCGTGGTCGGCAGCGGCGCGTCCGGGCTCGCCGCCGCCGTTTCCGCAGAGCGCGCGGGGGCTCGGGTCGCGGTAGCGACCAAGGGCTCGCTGCAGGCGAACAACTCGTCGAAGGCGCAGGGCGGCATCCAGGCGGCCTTCGGGCCCGGAGACTCCCCCGAGCAGCATGCCGAGGACGTCTGGCGCTCCTCCCACGAGACGGCCGACCGGCAGCTCGTGGAGGTGCTGACCGGCGAGGCGCCGGGCGCGATCCACTGGCTCGAGGAGCTCGGCGTCGAGTTCACGAGGGAGAACGGCGGCTACCGGCTCGCGAGGTGCGGCGGCGCCTCCCAGAAGCGCCTGCTCCAGGTCGGCGACCGGACGGGGCACGCGATCACGAAGGGGCTGCGCGAGGCGTGGCAGGCAGGCACGGGCAGCTCGTACGAGAACGCGCCGCTGACGAGCCTCGAGGCGACGGGCACGGGCTGGCGCGCCGTGTGCGGCGAGCATGTGATCGACGCCGGCACGGTCGTCCTCAGCGCCGGGGGGCGCTGCTTCGCCGAGGCGCAGGCACGAGGCGAGCTCTCGACCAACCATCCGAACGCCACCGGCGAGGTGACCCGGATCGCGCTCGAGCTCGGCGCGGAGGCACGCGATCTCGATGCGCTCCAGTACCACCCGAACGGTGGTGCGTGGCCGGCCAACATGCAGGGCTACTCGATCCCCGAGACGACCCGCGCCTACGGCGCCGTGCTGTTGAACGCCGAGGGCGAGGAGTTCACCGACTCGCTCGGGCCGCGCGACGTCGTCGCGCAGGCGATCGTCGACGAGGTTTCCGCCGGCAACGGCGTCGAGACCCCCGACGGCCGGCCGGCCGTGTACCTGGACACCACCCGGATCTCCGAGGACGACGCAGCCGTGTCGCTTCCGTACATGCTGCGCCGCTACCGCTCCGCGGGCATCGATCCGCTGGCGGAGAGGATCCTCACCTACCCCGTCCTCCATTACCAGAACGGGGGCCTCGTGATCGACACCGACGCCGAGACGACGCTCGAAGGGCTCTACGCCTGCGGCGAGATCGCCGGCGGCACTCACGGGCGCAACCGGATGATGGGAAACAGCCTGCTCGAGTGCGTCGTCTTCGGGCGTCGCGCCGGCAGGGCGGCAACCGCGAAGGCCAGGAGCTGATAGAGCCGATGAGCATCGACACGATCACCGATCTGCAGGGCGCCGTCGAGGACGCCGCTGCCCATCTGTACGTCTGGGCGTTGAAGGACATCCCGCAGGACCTGCGCGATGCGCTCGCCGAGGCTCGCGACCGCGAGACGTCGGTGCCGGGCAAACGCGTCCTCGAGACCATCCACCGCAACGTCAGCATCGCCGACTCCGAGAAGAACCTCGTCTGCCAGGACACCGGGATCGCCGTCTACCACTGCCGCGTCGGCGAGGGCTTCCCGCTGCACCCCGCGCGCATCTACGAGGCGCTGCGCGGCGGCACCGCGCGCGCCACGATCGAGCACCCGCTGCGGTCGAACGCCGTTCACACGATCACGCGGGAGAACACCGGGCCGAACATCGGCTACCGGCTGCCGATCGTGCACTGGGACTTCGTGCCCGACTGGGACGGGCTCGATGTGAAGTGCGTCCCCAAGGGATCCGGGTCGGAGAACATGAGCTTCCTGAAGATGTGCGTCCCCGCCGACGGCGTGAACGGCATCAAGCGGTTCGTGCTCGAGTCGATCGTCGGCGCCGGTGGGAAGCCCTGCCCGCCCGGCATCGTCGGCGTCGGCATCGGCGGCTCGGCCGACTACGCGATGTACCTCGCCAAGGAGGCGATCATGCGGCCGATCGGGACGCGAAACCCCGACCCGCTCGTCGCCCAGCTCGAGGACGAGCTCTACGCCCTCCTGAACGAGACCGGCATCGGCCCGATGGGCCTCGGCGGCGACGTCACCGTCCTCCAGTGCCATATCGAGCACGCCGACACGCACATGACCCTGAACCCGGTCGCGGTCAACTACCAGTGCTGGGCGGCCCGCCGGGCGAGCGCCCACATCGGCCCGACAGGCGACATCGACTACGACCGGGAGGCGTGATGACGAGCTGTGGACAAGATTTCACGAAGTTGGCACAGACGCGGCCTCCCACCGCGCCTAGAATTGGCAGTGAGGGTGGCGGGTTGGCCCCCACCCGGGTGGGGGTGCGGGCTGGGGTGCGGGCTGGGGTGCGGGCTCTCGCCGGTGCGCAGGTCGTCGCCGGCGTCGAAGGGTGGCGCGATGGCCGTTCATGAGGTGACCTTTCCGATCACCGACGAGGCCGAGATCCTGAAGCTGCGGGCAGGGGACGAGGTGATCGTGCAGGGGCACATCATCGGGATCCGCGACCGGACGCAGATCCGGATCTTCGACCAGGGCGTCGAGCCGCCGATGGACCTTTCCGGCGCGTTTCTGCTCCACACGGCGCCGAATGTCCGCAAGGTCGGGCCGGGCAAGTACGAGAAGCTCTGCATCGGCACGACGACGAGCGCCCGGATGGTGCGCTTCACCGAGCCGCTCGGCGTGCAGTACGGCGTGCGCGCGATCTGCGGCAAGGGCGGGTTTCCCGACGAGGCGATCGAGCCCATGCACCGGCTCGGGATGGTCTACTTCGCGATCGTCGGCGGCGCGGCTGCGCTCGAAACGACCCAGATCGAGGAGATCGAGGAGGTCGCCTGGGAGGAGCTGATGCCCGAGTGCCTGTGGAAGTTCCGCGTCAAGGACTTCGGGCCGCTCACGGTCGGCATCGACGCGCACGGCCAGTCCCTCTATCACGACGTTCAGGAAGCGGCCCAGAAGCGACTGGAGGAGATCTTTGCCCGGTTCTAACGGATTCCACGACGGCTTCCTCGACCTGCCGGTGAGAGCCGGCAAGCCCCGCGTCGACGGCCTCACGCACGTGATCGACAAGGGGCTCAACCTGCGCGACATCGAGGGCCTGTTCGACACCGCGGGCAGCTTCGTCGACATCGTCAAGCTCGGCTGGGGCACCGCGTACATCACGAACAACCTCGAGAAGAAGATCGCGCTCTACCGCTCGTTCGAGACGCCGGTCGTCTGCGGCGGGACGCTGTTCGAAGTGGTCTTCGCGCGCGACCGGATCGACGACTTCAAGCGCTGGCTCGTCGAGCATCGCTTCGCGCACGTCGAGATCTCGGACGGCACGATCGATATCCCGCGCGACCAGAAGCTCGAGCTGATCGCCGACTTCGCCCGCGACTTCACCGTCCTCTCCGAGGTCGGCTCGAAGGACGCCGAGGTCGTCTACGCCCCGTACCAGTGGGTCGAGTGGATCAAGGAGGAGCTCGAGGCCGGCTCCTGGAAGGTGATCACCGAGGCCCGCGAGGGCGGCACCGCGGGCATCTTCCGGCCGACCGGCGAGATGCGCACCGGGCTCGTCGACGAGATCGTCCACGAGGTCCCCTACGCCGACCTGATCTTCGAGGCGCCGACCAAGTCGAGCCAGGCCTGGTTCGTGAAGCACTTCGGCCCGAACGTCAACCTCGGGAACATCCCGCCCGACGAGGTGATCCCGCTCGAGACGCTCCGCCTCGGGCTCCGCGGCGACACGCTGAAGGAGGTGCTGCTCGGTGGCGAGCCGGCCCCAACTGCCTGAGGTCGACTACGAGTCGATGACCGCGGAGGAGATCCTGCGCGAGCTTCTCGACGCGTTTCCCGGACGGGTCTCGCTCGCCTGCTCGTTCCAGAAGGAGGAGTCGGTGCTGCTCGACATGCTCTACGGCATCGATCCCGACGCCCGCGTCTTCGCTCTCGACACACACGTGCTCTTTCCGGAGACCTACGCCGTCTGGCGCGAGGTCGAGCGCCGCTACAACACGAAGGTCGAGATCTTCGAGGGCCCGACGCTCGGCCGCCAGGCCGAGCTCCACGGCGACGCGCTCTGGGAGCGAAAGCCCGACCTCTGCTGCGCGATCCGCAAGGTGGAGCCGCTCGGGCGGGCGCTCGGCGAGCTCGACGCCTGGATCACGGGCCTGCGCCGCGACCAGTCGCCCACCCGCGCAGACGCACCCAAGGTCGGCTGGGACGAGTCGCACGAGCTCTGGAAGGCGAACCCGCTCGCCGACTGGGACGACGGGCGCTGCTGGGACTACATCCGTGAGCGCAGCCTTCCCTACAACGAGCTCCACGACCACGGCTACGCATCGGTCGGCTGCACGCACTGCACCAGGCCCGGCGCCGGGCGCGAGGGCCGCTGGGAAGGCAACGCCAAGACCGAGTGCGGCTTGCACGTGGTGCCAGAATGACGCCGGCTCGCGGGCCGAGGCCTGTCGGCGCCGGGTTCGTTCTCTGGCTCACCGGCCTCTCGGCGGCCGGCAAGTCGACCATCGCCGGGCTCGTCGCGCAGGAGCTCGAGGCGCGCGGCCTGCTCGTCGACCGCCTCGACGGCGACGTCGTGCGCACGCATCTGACCAAGGGGCTCGGCTTCTCGAAGGACGACCGTGACACGAACATCGAGCGGATCGGCTGGGTCGCCTCGCGGCTCGCCCGCGCCGGCGCCGCCGTCATCGTCTCCGCCATCTCGCCGTACGAGGAGGCGCGTGAGAAGGCGCGCGCGCTCACGGAGGAGCATGCGCCCTTCGTCCTCGTCTACGTCGCCACCTCGCTCGCTGAGTGCGAGCGCCGCGACCCGAAGGGCCTCTACGCGATGGCCCACTCCGGTGAGATCTCCGAGTTCACGGGCGTCTCGGATCCCTACGAGGAGCCGCGCGATCCGGAGCTCCGCCTGCACACCGAGGGACGCACCCCGGCGGAGAGCGCCGCCGTCGTGATCGCGAAGCTCGAGGAGCTCGGGCTCGTGGCCGACGAGGTGGCGGCATGAGCATGACGATTGCCCCCTTCACGCTCTCGCATCTCGACGAGCTCGAGTCCGAGGCGATCCACATCATGCGCGAGGTCGCCGCCGAGCGCGAGCGGCCCGTCCTGCTCTTCTCCGGCGGCAAGGACTCGATCGTGCTCCTGCGCCTCGCGGAGAAGGCCTTCCGGCCCGGCGGCTTCCCGTTTCCCGTCATGCACGTCGACACGGGCCACAACTTCCCCGAGGTGGTCGAGTACCGCGACCGCCGGGTTGCCGAGCTGAACGAGCGCCTGGTCGTCGCGAGCGTGCAGGAGTCGATCGACCGGGGCCGCGTCGTCGAGCAGTCCGGCCCTCGCGCGTCCCGCAACCAGCTGCAGACGACGACGCTGCTCGACGCGATCGCCGAGCACGGCTTCGACGCGGCCATGGGCGGCGCCCGCCGCGACGAGGAGCGCTCGCGCGCGAAGGAGCGGATCTTCAGCTTCCGCGACGACTTCGGCCAGTGGAACCCGCGCGCGCAACGGCCCGAGCTGTGGAATCTCTACAACGGCCGGATCCGCAAGGGCGAGCACATCCGCGTCTTTCCGATCTCGAACTGGACGGAGCTCGACGTCTGGCAGTACATCGCCCGTGAGCAGCTCGAGCTGCCCTCGATCTACTTCGCCCACGAGCGCGAGGTGTTCCGCCGCGACGGGATGATCTACGCCGTCTCCGACTTCGTCGAGCGCCTGCCCGGCGAGGAGCCGTTCCCGGCGTGGGTGCGGTTCCGCACCGTCGGCGACATGTCGTGTACGGGCGGGGTCGAGTCGCGAGCGGCGACGATCGACGAGGTCGTGACCGAGATCGCCGCCACCAACGTCACCGAGCGCGGCGAGACCCGCGCCGACGACCGCGTCTCCGAGGCTGCCATGGAGGACCGCAAGCGCGATGGCTACTTCTAGGCGAGGGTGATGGCCACGAGCGAGCAGATGATGCAGAGCGAGCTGCTCCGCCTCGTCACCGCCGGCTCGGTCGACGACGGCAAGTCGACGCTGATCGGGCGGCTGCTCTACGACACGAAGCAGATCCTCGCCGACCAGCTCGAGCACATCGAGGAGACCTCGCTGCGCCGCGGCGACGGCTACGTCAACCTGGCCCTGCTCACCGACGGCCTGCGCGCCGAGCGCGAGCAGGGGATCACGATCGACGTCGCCTACCGCTCGTTCGTGACGCCGCGCCGCCGCTTCCAGCTCGCCGACGCGCCCGGCCACGTGCAGTACACGCGCAACATGGTCACCGGCGCCTCGACCGCCGATGTCGCCGTGATCCTGCTCGACGCGCGCAAGGGCATCGTCGAGCAGACGCGCCGGCACTCCTACATCGCGGCGATCGCTCGCGATCCCGCACATCGTCGTCGCCGTCAACAAGATGGATCTGGTCGACTTCTCGGCCGAGCGCTTCGCCGAGATCGAGGCCGATCTCGTCGTCCTCGCCGAGCGGCTCGGCCTCCACGACGTGCGGGCGATCCCGATGTCGGCGCTCCAGGGCGACAACGTCGTCGACCGCGGCGAGTCGATGCCCTGGTACGACGGGCCGACGCTGCTCGAGCACCTCGAGACGATCGAGCTCGCCGCCGACCGGAACCTCGACGACCGGCGCTTTGCCGTGCAGTGGGTGATCCGGCCGATGTCCGACGAGCACCACGACTACCGCGGCTACGCCGGCGAGGTCGCCGGCGGCGTCTGGCGCGCCGGCGACGAGGTCGTCGTGCTGCCGTCGGGCCGGCGCACGCGGGTCGCGGCCGTCGAGACGCTCGAGGGGCCGCTCGAGGCCGCGATCCCGCCGCAGTCGGTGACGATCCGGCTCGAGGACGACGTCGACGTCGGTCGCGGCGACATGCTCGCCGACCCCGACCGGCCCGCCGATCGTCGCCCGCGAGCTCACTCGCCGAGCTCTGCTGGATGAGCGAGCGTCCGCTCGAGCCGCGGCGCGCGGCTCGCCGTCAAGCACACGACGCGCGCCGTCGCGCGCGCTCGTCGACGAGATCGTCTCGGTCGTCGACATGCACACGCTCGAGACCGTCTCCGCGCCCGAGCAGGCTCGAGCTGAACGACCTCGGCATCGTCCGGCTGCGGCTCGCCGAGCCGCTTGCCGTCGACCCGTACGAGCGCAACCGCGCGACCGGCGCGTTCATCCTGATCGACGAGGCGACGAACGACACGGTCGCTGCCGGAATGGTGATCGAGCCGGCCAGTGATCGCCCGGGCGGCCGACCCGTACCGCGACCTCGACCGTGATCGACTCGCGCGCGCCGCGCTTCAACCAGGCGGTGATCGGCGTGCTCTCGCTGCTCGCGGTCGCGACCGGCTGGTGGTGGCTGCTCGCGCTGCTGGCGCTCCAGCTCGCGCTCGGGCTCACGCTCGGGCGCCGCTGGTGCCTGCCCTGCCTCGCCTACTTCGAGCTCGTCCAGCCACGGTTCGGCGAGGGGCCGCTCGAGGACTCGCGCCCGCCCCGCGCGGCCAACGTGGTCGGCCTCGTCGTGCTCTCGGCGCGCCTCGCTCTCCTACGCTCGCCGGCCTGAACGACCTCGGGATCGCGCTCGGCCTGCTCGTCGCGGCGCTCGCCCTGCTCGCGGCGGTCACGGGCTTCTGCACCGGCTGTGAGGCCTACAAGCTCGGCTGCCGACTCACCGGCACGCCGTTCGTCTCCTGCCCGCTGCCACCGCGGCACGCACGCGGCGCGCATGACCTGGCAGTTCGTGCTCGCCGGTCTGCTGGTCGGTGTCCTCGTCGGGCATGACCGGGATGGGCGGCGGCAGCCTGATGACGCCGATCCTGATCCTGCTCTTCGGCTTCAACGCGAAGGTTGCGGTCGGCACCGACATCCTCCACGGCGCCGTCTTCAAGTCGTTCGGCGCGGTACGCCACCGCAGCTCGGCACCGTGCACGCCCGGCTCGCCTGCTGGATGCTCGTCGGGTCGGCGCCGCTCTCGCTGGTCGGTGTCGAGCTCGCGAACCGGATCGGCGACAGCAGCATGAGCGACTTCCAGAAGATCGTCGGCGGCGCGCTCATCCTCGGCGGCGCCGGCTTCCTCGCGAAGACGTTCATCAACGCGCGGCAGCGACGACAGCCCGTTCCACCTCGCGACGCGCGACAAGCTGATCGCGGTCGCGATCGGCGCGTTCGGCGGCTTCGTCGTCGGGCTGACCTCGGTCGGGTCGGGGACGTTCTTCGGGCTCGCGATGCTCTTCGCCTACCCGCTGACGGCGCAGAAGATGGTCGGCACCGACATGTTCCACGCCGCCGTGCTGCTCTGGGTGGCCGGCATCTCGCACCTCATCCACGGCGATGTCGACAAGCACGCGATGGCCTGGCTGCTCGTCGGCTCGATCCCCGGCGTCCTGCTCGGCTCGAACCTGTCGATCAAGGTTCCCGAGCGCTCGCTGCGCATCGGCTTCGGGATCGTGCTGCTCCTCTCGGGCATCAAGCTCGTCAACGTGCCGGAGGCGAACTACGTGATCGCGGTCGTGCTCGGCGTGGGCGCGCTCGTGCTCGCCTGGCTGGCTCGTCCGCGAATATCGGATCCGGCAGGCACGCTTGCGGCGCGTCGCCCCCAGGAAGCGGCGTAATATCGACCGGGCCGTGGCCCGGGTGCTCTCGACCGCATTCTGCGTCGCTCTCCTGGCTGCGACGGCCGCCGCGTTCGCGCTCACCGAGGGAGCGAAGACCGAGCTCAGCCCGATCTACCGGACGAAGATCGCCAAGAGCTTCTCGCCGACGTGTGATCCGCGGTTCTGCGCGACGCGGAGTGCCAGCATCGTCTTCTGGCTCCGCAAGCGGCAGCACATCCAGGTCTGGATGGAGCGCAACGGCCAGAGGGTCGCGACGATCGTTCCCGGCAAGACGTTCCCCAAGGGCGAGGTGCGCCTCGCCTTTCCCGGCGTCGGGGCCGACGGCGTCTCGATCCTGCCCGAGGCGCCTACCAGCCGGTGATCCGGCTCACCAAGGAGCACCGCACGATCACGCTGCCGAACCTGATCCAGCTCGACACGACGCCGCCCCAGGTCGTCCGGTTCCCGCACAGGGTCTACACGCACATCTCGCCCGACGGCGACGGGCGGAACGACTCGTTCTCCGTCCACTACCGGTTGAGCAGCCCGGGGCACGGCGTCCTCTTCGTCGGCCGGCGCCAGGCCGGGTTCACCCGGCGCCAGAAGCTGACCGGCACGCTGAGCTGGAACGGCCGGATCGACGGCAAGCTCCAGCCGCCCGGCAGGTACGTGCTCTCGATCGCGCGCCCAGGACGTCGGCCGGCAACCGCTCCAAGCCGTTTCCGTTCGCGGTCGTGACGATCCGGTACATCGCGCTCGGGCGCAAGCAGATCGACGTGGGGCCACACCGGCGGTTCGCGGTGTTCGTGCTGACCGACGCGAAGGAGGTGAGCTGGCTCCTCGACCGCGGCCGTGGAAGCTCAAGCTCCCACACGCTCCGCCTGCGCGCGCCGGCAAGCCCGGCACGCTACAGCCTCTTCGTCACCGCGGAGGGCCACACGGCCAGGGCGACCGTGGTCGTCGGATGAACGCGGACCTCGCGCGCCTCGGCGGCGTCGTCGGCGCGCTCGGGCTCTCGGTGCTGATCGTCGGCGCCGCTCCGGACCTGGCGGCTCGGCGGCCTTGCCGGCTGGGCGATCGGCTGCGGCCTGCTCGCGGTGACGCTCGCCCCCTCGGGACACCATCGTGCCTTCGCGGCGGCTGCGGTCGTCGGCACCGTCGCGGCGGCCGCGCTCGCCTGGGGGTTCGTCCACGTGCCCTGGGCGCTCGCCGTCGCCGTCCTCGTCTGCGCTCCCGCCCGCATCCCGGTCTCGATCGGCTCGACGAAGGCGAACCTGCTGCTGCCGCTGTACGTGGTCGTCCTCGGCGCCGCGCTCGCGCTCGCCTACGAGCTGATCGCGCCCGAGCGGGTCGCGACCATGCGGGCGGGACGCATCTTCACGCCGCGCGGCAGGCACACGGGCGAGGAGCCCGCGATCGAGGTGCCGCCCGAACGGGAGAGCCCGCGCCTGGGCCCGTTCGCCCGGCCGGCCGCTGTGTTCGTTGCCTGGTCGGGCATCTGCCTGCTCTGGTCGGACGACATCAAGAAGGGTGCGATCTACCTCCTCTTCTACCTCCTGCCCCTCGGCCTGCTCGCGGTCGTGCTCGCGCGTGCACCTTGGCGGATCGACTCGGTCAAGCTGCTCTACGGGCTGCTCGCCGCGATGGCGCTCGTGTTCGCGGCGATCGGGGTCGAGCAGTACCTGACGAGGAACATCTACTGGAACCCGAAGGTGAAGGTCGACAACGCCTTCGCGCCGGTCGACTGGTTCTACCGAGTCAACTCGGTGTTCTACGACCCGTCGATCTACGGCCGCTTCCTCGTCGTCGCGATCCTCGCGAGCGTTGCGCTCGTGCTGTTCGCGCGCGGCTGGCCGGCCTGGGCCGCCGTCGCTCTTGCCACCGGAACCATGGTCGGGCTCCTGCCGTCGTTCTCGCAGTCGAGCTACTTCGCGCTCGCGGTCGGGATCGCCGCCGGGCTGACGGTGCTCTGGCGCCGCAAGGCGATCCTGCCGCTCGCGCTGGCGGCGGCCGTTCTCGCCGTCGTCACGCTCGGCGTCCCCCAGTTTCGCCACCGCATTCTCGGCAAGGCCGGGCTCTCGCACGCCACCGGCGGCCGCTCGACCCTCGTCTCCACCGGCGCACAGCTCTTCTTCCACCATCCGCTGATCGGCGTCGGCACGGGCGGCTTCATCAAGGGCTACGCCAACGAGACGCACAAGAAGGGTCACGCCTCGCACACCGCGCCGATCACGGTCGCCGCCGAGACCGGGGTCGTCGGCCTCGCTGCGCTCTGCTGGCTCCTCGCGTTCGTGCTCGTCGTTCCGTACCGCGGGAACCGCGGCGTGACCCCCACCGGCCGCGCTCGTCTTGCCTTCGGTCTAGCCTTGCTCGCGATCGTGGTGCACAGCCTCTTCTACAACGCGCTCATCGAGGACCCCCTCTTCTGGGCGCTCATCGCCCTGTCGGCGGTCGCGCTGCGGGAGCCCGAGCGCGGATGATCCGCGGCTGGAAGCGCGCGCTCGTCCTCGCGCCGCACACCGACGACGGCGAGTTCGGCTGCGGCGGCACGATGGCGAGGCTCGTCGAGGAGGGGGCCGATGTCCGCTACGTCGCCTTCTCGATCGCGACCCGCTCGCTCCCCGAGGGCTTCGCCCCCGACACGCTCCGGCACGAGGTCGCCGCCGCGACCGGCCAGCTCGGCATACCGGGCGACAACCTCACCGTCCACGACTTCGACGTCCGCACCTTTCCCGAGCATCGCCAGGCGATCCTCGAGCTGCTGATCGAGCTCTGGAACGAGTACGAGCCCGACGTGGTCTTCCAGCCCTCCGTCCACGACATCCACCAGGACCACCAGACGGTCGCGACCGAGGGCCTCCGCGCCTTCAAGCGGACGACGATCCTCGGCTACGAGATCCCCTGGAACAACCTCGACTTCGCCTACCAGGCCTACATCTCCCTCGAGCGCCGCCACCTCGAGCGCAAGGCGGCGGCCCTCGCCTGCTACGCCTCGCAGCAGCACCGGCGCTACGCCGACCCCGACTACGTCTGGAACCTCTCCCGCACCCACGGCGTCAACATCAACCGCGAGTACGCCGAGGTCTTCCAGGTGTACCGTGCGATCGCCTAGTGCGTGCGTGCGCGCTTTGAACCTCGAACTGAACGGCAGGCCCTGTTCGTCGCCGGCGAGGTCCGTCGGCATCCGTTGTCAATCTCAGAGGGTGTCGACGACTGCCAGGCCGTGGGAGGTTCCCGATGCGTTGGGGCCGTTCGGAGCGCGCGCCCTCGGCTCGTCGCAGCCCTCGCCGCGCCCTTCTCCATCTCTCGCCTTAGGAGCGTCTGCGTCTATCGGGCCGCGGAGAAAGGTGAAGAAGTGAAGGCGGAGAAAGCTTGACGAGGTGAAGGTCGTATTACGCAAGCGCGCGGACGGGAAGACCTTCCGCTGTCGTGGCTCGCAGGCTGCAGCCGTCTTCTTCCTCGGCTTTGCGACCCATGCGCTCATAATCGCCGACGTATACGTCTTCGCGATCTTCGTGGTGGTCGCCGCGCTCGCGGCAGCGTGGGGCGTGGGCTGGCGAGTGTTCGTTCGGCAGGAGCCGCCGCACTAGCCGATCTCGAGCACGAGGCCGTCGAAGGCCAGCTCGTGCCCGGCCGGCGTCTCGAGCTCGGACGGGCGATGCGTGATCAGGAGGCGGCGCGCGCCGGAGGCGTCGAAGGCCTCCTCGGCCTCGGCGAGAGAGAGGTGGCCGCGCGGCTCGCCGTCCTTGTCGCCCGAGGCGAGCGTCGCCTCGCAGACGAAGAGATCGACGTCGCGGGCCAGTTCGGTCAGATGCTCCCCCGGGGCCGAGTCGCCGGAGTAGGCCAGGGTGTTGCCGTTGGCGGCGACGCGAAAGCCGTAGGACTCGACGCGATAGTGCGGCATCCGGCTCGCGGTGACCGTGTGCCCGCCGGCCGAGAACGGCTCGCCGGCGGTGTACTCGAAGATCGGGAAGACGCGCTCGAACATGTCCGGGAAGCCGAGCTCGCCGCCGAAGCCCTCGAGCCGCGCCCGTCCGCCCGGCGGGACCCAGAGCTCGGGATGGCCGGGCCGCTTGCCGAGGCCGGTGGAGTGAAACCACCCCCAGACCCACGGGACGAGGTCGCCCCAGTGGTCGAGGTGGAAGTGCGTGATCGCGATCGCATCGGGAGACGGCCAGATCCCGGTCTCCCGCAGGCGCGACAACACCCCGGGGCCGCAGTCGAGGAGGAGCGAGCACGGGCCCTCACCCGACCCGGGGCCTTCGAGCAGGTAGCCCGACTGGGCCCCGCCCGGGTTGGGCCACGCGGGCGAGCAGCCGATCACGGTCATCCTCACGCCTGCATCCTGGCATGCGGGGCTGCGGTGGCGCGCGACACCGTCGTTGCGCAGGCCCGGCGCCGCGGCTATCGTTGACGGGCAGATGGTTCGTGGATCTCGCGCATCCCTTGACGCCGCCGGCCTCCGGTCCGGCCTGCTTGCGCCTGGCCTGCTCCTTCCCCGCTGAGGGGAGCGACGCGACGACATACCCGATCCCGTGCTCCCGCACCAGCGGGAGGAGTCCGTCCGAGGAAGGAGCGAGCCGAGATGCCCATGCCCTACTGGAAGTACCGCCCCTACGAGACCGTCGAGCTGCCCGACCGCACCTGGCCGGACCACGTCGTCGACCGGGCGCCGATCTGGTGCTCGACCGACCTGCGCGACGGCAACCAGGCGCTCGTCAAGCCGATGGACGCGGCGCGCAAGCAGAAGATGTTCGACCTGCTCCTCGCGGTCGGCGTCAAGGAGATCGAGGTTGGCTTCCCTTCGGCGTCGAGGACCGACTTCGACTTCGTGCGCAGCCTCGTCGAGGACGACCTGGTCCCCGAGGACACGACGATCGCCGTTCTCACGCAGGCGCGGCCCGAGCTGATCGAGCGGACCTACGAGGCGATCGACGGCGCCCGGCGCGCGATCGTGCATCTCTACAACTCGACCTCCGAGACCCAGCGGCGGGTCGTGTTCCGTCTCGACAAGCAGGGGATCACCGACCTCGCCGTCCGCGGCACGGCGCTCTGCAAGGAGCTGGCTGCTGGGCGCGAGGACCGAGATCATGTTCGAGTACTCGCCGGAGAGCTTCCACGGCACCGAGCTCGACTACGCGCTCGAGATCTGCGAGGCCGTGATCGCCGAGTGGGGCCCGACGAGCGACGCGCGGATGATCATCAACCTGCCGACGACGGTCGAGGCGTTCCCGCCGAACGTGTACGCCGACCGGCTCGAGTGGTTCCAGCGGCACATGTCCTCGCGCGAGCAGGTGATCCTGAGCGTGCATCCGCACAACGACCGCGGGACGGCCGTTGCGACGGCGGAGCTGGGCCTGATGGCCGGCGCCGAGCGCGTCGAGGGCACCCTGTTCGGGAACGGTGAGCGGACGGGAAACGTCGACATGATCACGCTGGCGCTCAACCTCCTGACCCAGGGCGTCGACCCGGGGCTCGACCTGTCCCGGATCGACGAGGCGACGGGCGATCGTCGAGGAGTGCAACGAGCTTCCCGTGCACCCGCGCCATCCGTACGCCGGCGAGCTCGTCTACACCGCGTTCTCCGGCTCGCACCAGGACGCGATCAAGAAGGGCATGTACGCCCAGCAGCGCTCGCAGTCGGAGCTCTGGGACGTTCCGTACCTCGCCGTCGACCCGATGGACGTCGGCCGCGACTACGAGGCGATCATCCGCGTCAACTCCCAGTCCGGCAAGGGCGGCGTCGCCTACCTGATGGAGGCCGAGCACCATCTCGAGCTCCCTCGCGGGCTGCAGGTCGACTTCGCACAGAAGGTGCAGGCGATCACCGACGCCCGCGGCGACGAGATGACCGCCGACGAGCTGCTGGCCGCTTTCCACGAGCACTACCTGTCCCACACCCGGCCCTACGAGCTCGTCTCGTACACGCACTGGAGCGCCGAGGACGACCGGATCGTCGCGCAGGTGCTCGTCGACGGCGAGCCGCACGAGCTGCAGGGCAACGGCAACGGGCCGATCGCCGCGCTCGTCGAGGGTTTCGAGCGCCAGTTCGGCATTCAGGTCCGGCTCCGCGACTACCACGAGCATGCGATGGCGGCGAGCGCCGATGCGACCGCGGCCGCGTATGTCGAGGCTGACGTCGACGACGACGCCGTCTGGGGCGTCGGCCTCCATCCGAGCATCGTCACGGCGTCGCTGCGTGCGATCGTGAACGCCGTCAACCGCGCGATCGCGCTCCGCGAGGCGGTGGCCTCCGCGAGCACCCTCTTCGACACCCCGTCCGCCTAGCGGCTCAGCCGGGGGCGAAGCGGCGGAGGCGGGTCAGCTCGGCCGGCTGATAGAAGCGAAGCGGGAGCAGGACGAGCGGGAAGGCGAGCGTCAGGACGATCGCGACGGTGAGCGACCCGACGGCCCACGCCACGGCCGTCAGCGCGACGGCGACGGTCGCGAGCGTGACGATCCGCCGCCACTGGTAGGCGACCGGGTAGACCTGCCGGCTGCGCAGCCACATGCCGATGAAGAGAGCGAGATAGGCCACGAGCGTCGCGACCGCCGCTCCCATCATCCCGAACTCGGGGATCAACGCGATGTTGAGCACGATGTTGACGACGGCGGCCGCGCCGCTCACGATCCAGTTGAGCTGCGTCTGGCGCATCCGGCCGATGCCGATCGCGAGCACCGAGTAGCCGGAGTACGCGGCCGTCGCGAAGCAGAGCAGCGGTACCGCCTCGGCCGAGCGCGCGAAGTTGCCCTTCGGCGCCAGGATGTCGACGATCCACGGGGCGAGCGCGCCGAGGGCGAGCGACATCCAGCAGGTGATGAACAGCAGATAGGTCAGCACGTAGGAGTAGGTTCGCTTGGCCGCCGACTCGTCGCGGATCGAGTATGCGAAGGCCGGCCAGGCGAGCTGGAACGCGGTCATCAGGAAGACGACGATCGAGGCGATCCGGACGGCCAGCGAGTAGATGCCGACCTCGGACTGTCCGTCGTAGCCGTTGATGAAGAGCCGATCGATCAGGTTGATCACCCACAGGGCAAGTGCGGACGGGACGAGTGGCAGCCCGAAGCGGTTCATCGCCCGCAGCAGCCCGCGGTCGAACTGGAAGCCGAGCTGGTAACGACGGTAGGCGAGCAGCACGACGTACACGGTGAGCGTCCCGAGGAAGTTGCCGACAACCGCGCCGATCGCGCCCTTGTGAGCGCCGACGACGAGCGCGATCGTCGCGCCGATCGTGATCAGCACGTTCGCGATGCTGGCGATCGCGAAGCCGACCGGCCGCTCCTCGACGCGGAAGAGCGCGGCGACCTGTGCGTAGTTCATCTGGGCCCAGAGGCCGACGAACCCCGCCCGGACGATCCAGGGGTCGTCGAGGCTCAACCAGCTCGAGATCTCCGGTGCGAACACGAAGCCGAGCACGAGCCCGAGGGTCGCCATCCCCATCGTGAACCAGAAGGACGTCCGGACGACCAGCGTGCGCCGGGCGGCGTCCTCCGAGTCGAAGTAGAAGCGGAAGAACGCGCTCGTGATGCCCATGCGCAGCAGGATCACGAGGACGCTCGTGAGGGCGACGATCGTCTCGATCTTGCCGAAGCCGACGGTGCCCAGGTAGACCGTGTAGATCGGCAGCAGGAAGACGGCGATCAGGCGGGAGATGATCCCGCCGAGGCCGTAGATCACCGACTGTGATCCGAGTCGCTTGAGCTCCCGGGAGAGCACCTACAGAGCAGCGTAGATTGCGAGCAGGCGGTCGGCGACGCGGTCGATGTCGTGCACCTGCTCGACGTAGGCGCGGCTTGCCTCGCCGATTCCGGCGGCGCAGGTCGCTGTCCTCGACGAGCGGCGAGAGCGCCGCGGCCAGGGTTTCCCTGGTGGCGGGGACGATCGGGACGCGGATCCCGAAGCCCTCGGCGCTCCGCTCGACGGTGTCGGGGTCGAGGTGGGCGACGACCGGCTTCCCGAGCGCCATCGCCTCGAGCGCGAACACTCCGTGCCAGCCGGCATTCAGCTGGTCGACGACGATGTCGGCGCGGGCATAGCGCTCGGCGCGCCTCGATGTGGGGGACGCCCTCGACGATGTCGAGGTCGACGGGGAGCTGCTCGCAGGCCTCGATCACGAAGCGGGTCCCCTTCTTCTCGCGGTTCGACGGCGCGTGGACGACGAGCGGCCGCGGATTGTCGGTCGGCGGCGGCAGGGGTGAACTCGCCCAGGTCGAGGCCGGGCGGGATGACGTGAGCCTCCGGGACCCAGCGCAGCGCGGCGTAGGAGCCGACGATCTCGGCGCCGGCCCGCTTGCCGTCGGTGAGCTCGGCCGGCGCCTTGCCGCGGATGTCGGAGCCGAGGTAGTGGAAGACGCTCTGCTTCCGCGCCGCGCGCAGGATCGGGAACTGGAGTGAGGGCGGCACGAGCGTCAGCCCGAAGTAGAAGTGGAAGATGTCCGTCCGCGGCAGCAGCCGCGCGAGCGCTGCGAGCTGCGTCGCGAGCCGGTGGGGCAGCCCGCCGTGCCGCTCGAGCGACCAGTCCGCCTCCGGGTGCAGCTTCCCGCGGTTGAAGACGACGAGCCGCGCGTCGACCCCCTTCCGCCGCTAGCGCCTGCACGTTCTCCCACGGGATCCCCGCAACGTTCACCGGGCAGTGCGTGACCCGAACCGACATGTCCAGGGGACTGTCCCCGCTCGTGTCTGCAGGGGACATGGCTACGGGACTGTCCCCCGTCGTGTCTGCAGGGGACATGGCCAGGGGACTGTCCCCCGGGCCTGTCCCCGAATCACTGGTCCCATTCGAGCTGGTCGAAGTAGCGCAGGGCGGTTCGGCCCGGGCGGATGCGGGGACGGAGCGCGCGGAGCTCGTCGTCGGAGATCTCGCCGATCGCGCGCTTGACGCCGAGGTAGGGGAGGTTCAGATCCTCCTGGTAGACGATGGTCGAGATCCTCGGGTTGATCTCGATCACGTGCTCGCCGACGAGCTGGATGTTGAAGAAGTGCTCGATCCCGAGCTCGGCGACGATCGCGTTCGAGAGCGCCATCAGCGCCTCGTCCTCGAGCGTGACGAAGTACATCGCGAGGCCGGCGCGCATCGCCTCGCGGGTCTTCGGGTGCCCGAGGACGATCTCGCGGCCGTTCGCGATACCGTCGATCGTCCGCTCGGGGCCGGTTGCGAGCTCCATCACGAGCAGGTCGGTCCGGTCGTCGACCGACGCCAGGATCTCGACCGCCTCCTCGAGCCGCATCGACACCGACCCGGGCCGCTCGCGCAGTAGCTGGTCGGCGCGGTCGACGGTCGGGTCGAGAATCCGGAAACCGCGGGAGCCCGATGAGAAGACCGGCTTGAAGCAGACCGGGCGCTCGGGGTAACCGAGCTCGCGCGCCGCGGCCTCGACCTCGGCGGCGCCCCGAACCCGCCGGAAGTCCGGGGCCGGCAGCCCCAGGCGGCGCAGGAAGGCGTAGCTCTCGGCCTTGTCGTTCGAGCGGTGGATCGCGTCCGGCGGCGAGACGAGGACCGCGATCTCGCCGAACCCTGCGGTTGCGCCCGCGAGGCCCTCGAGGTCGAACGACGACTGTGGCAGCACGGCGGCGGCGCCCTCGCGCTCGGCGATCTCGCGGACCGCGTCCGGGAAGCCGGGATCCGACCCCGCCGGGACGAGATGGAACGCGTCGCAGAGGTGGCGGCCGACGCGAGCGCTCGCTCATGTCCGTCCCCACGAGCCTCACCTCGCGCTCGCCGTTCTCGCGCAGCCCGCGCAGCAGCGCGGCGGTGCCGGGCGCCCCCGAGGCGGTGACGACGACCGTCAGCGGCTTCATGCGAGGTCGATCCTGTCAGCGCGGAGATGCTCGAGCCGGGCGGCCCGGTCGGCGTCGAGGAACGACTGCATCGTCTCGCCCATCGTCGCCCCGTCGTAGGCCCAGATCTCGGGATGGGTCAGGAGCTGGAGCCACTCGAACTCGCCGCGCGCGAGCTCATCGTGCGGGCACCCGTGGCGCCAGTGCTGGTTCGAGTCCGAGCGGTAGTGCTCCGGGTCGAACCAGGGCGGCGCCCATCACGTTCACGGCGCCCTTCGATCGGGGCGGTCATGTACTCGGGATCGGGGTTGTGCCAGGCGATGACCCGCTCGAAGCGCTCGTCGAGGTCGACCTCGGGCC
Organism: uncultured Actinomycetota bacterium; assembly: GCA_963743675.1. GTDB lineage: Bacteria > Actinomycetota > Thermoleophilia > Gaiellales > Gaiellaceae > PALSA-600. The sequence goes on along the minus strand of CAVURE010000011.1, from coordinate 19,016 downwards.
AGACCGCGTGGTGCGCGATGCGGCCCCCGAGCTCGCGCAGCCGCGCGATCGCCCGCTCCCCGGCCGGGGAGTCGAGGTTGTAGAAGACCGATCGCGTCATCAGGAACCACGTCGACCAGGCGCCGGCCTCGGCCTCGACCTCGGCCAGTGCGACCGCCGCCTCGAGCGACAGGTCGACGTCGTGGCGCAGGATCAGGTCGCCCGCCGCCGGCGGCCGGTCGAACCCCGCAAACCGGTACCCGCCGGCGCGCGCGGCGTCCAGCAGCTCCCGGTAGTGCTCGAGCGAGAAGTCGCAGGCCATGGCCTCTAGGGACACCGGCCCGAGCGGCCGTGTCCGGGGACAGTCACCGTTACGGAAGCGTTACGGCAGCGTGTCGAGGGGGTGACGGCGCCGCGAATGTCCTGCACGCGCGGGCCTATCTTTCGGCCGTGTCCGGGGACAGTCACCGTGACTTGGGTGTGACGGCTCACGCCGGCTCCACGTCGACGTCGATCAGCCGGGCGGCGGCCTCGGCGCGGTCGAGCGCCTCGAGGTTCGTGTCGGCGACCGCGATCACGTAGCCGCGGCGGTCGCCGTCGAGGCGCACGGGGCGGATCACCTCGCCCTCGACCAGGTACGTGTCGGCCTGGACGACGCCGGGAAACGCGAGCACCTTCTCGAGCGACCCGACGCGCGTCACGCGACCGGGCGTGAGCGGGCCGGGCGCCGCGGTCAGGAACCGGATCGCGAGCGGCCGGCGGAACCGCGGGAAGACGAGCTCGTCGGGCAGCTCCTCGCCGAGCGCGATCCGGAGCTGCACGTCGACCAGGTCGACGCCGACCGCGTGCCGCACGAGATCGGCCATCTGCCCGCCCGGGATCCGCGCCGCGCACTCGACGACGACGACGCGCGCCGTCGGGCGAGCGCGATCAGCTGGGGAAACGCGATCCCGTTCTCGAGCCCGAGCGCGCGCGCGGTCAGCGCGGCGATCCGCTCGGACTCCTCGAGCTGGTCGCCGTACACGGTCGCCGGGTACACGTGGATCCAGCCGACGCCGAACCCGACCCCGGGCGGCCGCAGCCGGTCCGACAGCGTCAGCGTCCAGGCCTCGCCGCCGCGGGCGATCACGATCCCGTTCATCTCGGTGCCCTCGACGTACTCCTCGAGGATCGCCTCCTGCGTCGGCGAGGCGGTCAGCGCCTCGTGCAGGTGCGCCTCGATGTCGCCGACCGACTCGACGAGGAAGATCCCGCGCTGCCCGCCCGAGTCGGCCGGCTTGAGCACCGCCGGGAACCCCACCTCCTCGGCCGCCCGGTGGCGCTCCGACAGCGTCCGCAGCGCCGCGAACCGCGGCTGCGGCACGCCGGCCTCGGCGAGCCGCCCGCCGCATCGCGACCTTGTGCGTCATCAGGTGGGCCGTCTCCGAGCCGATCCCCGGTAGCCCGCGCGCCTCCGCGATCGCCGCGACCACGGGCACGGCCCGGTCGGCCGAGACCGTGAGCACGCCGTCGAACGTCGACCTCGGCGACCGCCTCGAGCACCGCGTCGACGTCGGAGAAGTCGACGACGAAGCCGCCGTCGGCCTCGGCTTCAGCCCGGGCGCGTCCGCGTTCCGGTCGACCGCGAGCACGCGCAGGCCGACGCTCCTTCGCCCGCAGGATCGCGTTTCGCTGATGGCGGCCTGCGCCGACGAAGAGAACCGTCTTCACCCTGGCAGCGACCTTAGCGGCGGGCGACGATCGCGTAGTCGAGTGGCGCGAAGACCGCCTCGTCGAGCAGCCGCCGGTTCGCCGCGAGCGCGGCGCGGGCCGGGTCGAATTCCGCGCCCGCCGGCAGCTCGACCTCGCGCAGCCGCTCCGCCGGCGGGTTCAGGTAGCGCACCTCGACCTCGGCAAAGCCCGCCTGCTGCACGAGCAGCTCCAGCGTCTCGGCGACGAGCGGCTGGGCGTGCGTCAGGTCGGCGAAGTAGTTGCTGAGCGCGGCCGCGCGAGACCGGGTTGATCGTCTCGAGGATGAGCACGCCTGCCCGGCCTGCAGCTTCGCCGCCGCCAGCTCGAGCAGCCGGACGAGCGCCGCCGGCGGCAGGTGCTCGACGAGCTGGAGCGCCGGTCAGCCCGCCGAGCGAGCCGTCGGCCACCGCTGCGAGCGCGGCGAGCGCGTCGCCCTGCTCGACCTCGAGGCCCTCGCCGCGCGCGAACGCGACCATGTCGCCGTCGGCATCGACACCGCGCGCCTCGATGCCGGCATCGCGCAGGAGCGCCAGCAGCTCGCCGCGCCCGCACCCGAGGTCGAGCACCGGCGCGCAGCCCGCCAGCAGCTCGACGTAGGGCCGCTGCCGCTCCCGCACCTCCTCGGTCGGCGCCCGCAGCCGCGACTCGAAGGCGAAGTAGTCGGGCAGCGCATCCTGGCGCGGCTGCGCCGCGACCGTCCGCGGCGCCTCGGTGGTGCCGCGCCGCTCGAGCCGGAGCATGCGCTCCTCGAGCTCGCGGCTTCGCCGCTCCGCCTCGCCGGCGCGCGCGGCCGCATCGTCGACCCGCTCGGACAGCGCGTCGATCAGCCGGAGCACCGCGTCGTTGAAGGCGCGCTGCGCGCGGGCAAGCGGCTCGGCGCCTGCGCGCGAGGCGCCGCCCGACGCCGCCGCCCTCGGGAACGGCCGAGACACGCGCCGCAACGCCTCGGCCTCCGCACGGGTCTTCTGCCAACCGGTCCATCAGGCAGCACGATAGGCCGCCGTTACACTCGGCGCGATGCTCGAAGGCAAACGGATCCTGATCACCGGCGGCGCCGGCTTCATCGCGACGACGCTCGCGCGCGAGCTCGTCGACGCGAAACGAGATCGTCGCCGTCGACAACCTCCATCGCGACGCCCTCTCGGGCACCGAGCTCGCCGGCCACCCGAACTTCACCCTCCACCAGGGCGACGTCCTCGACGGCCGAGCAGCTGAAGGAGCTCGCGAGCGGCGCCACGCACTTCGTCCACTGCGCCGCGATCGCCGGCGTCGAGACCGTGCTCGAGAGCCCGGTGCGGACGATGCGCGTGAACGTGATCGGCACCTACAACGCGCTCGAGGCCGCGCTCGCGACCATCGACACGCTCGAGCGCTTCGTCGACTTCTCGACGAGCGAGGTCTTCGGCACGCACGCCTACAACGTCAGCGAGGGCCAGGTCTCGACGATCGGCTCGGTCGGCGAGGCGCGCTGGACCTACGCCGTCTCGAAGCTCGCCGGCGAGCACATGGCGCACGCCTACCACGACGAGCTGAAGCTCCCGACCGTCACGGTGCACCCCTTCAACGTCTTCGGCCCCGGCCAGATCGGCGGCGGCGCGATCCGCGCCTTCATCGAGGCGGCGCTCGGCGGCAAGCAACCTGACCGTCCGCGGCGACGGCTCGCAGATCCGCGCCTGGTGCTACGTCACCGACATGGTCAGCGGCGTCCTCGCGTGCCTCGAGCGCCCCGAGGCGGTCGGCCAGGCGTTCAACATCGGCAACCCGCGCTCGTCGGTGACGATCTACGACCTCGCCCAGCGGATCATCCGGCTCACCGGCTGCCCCGGCGAGATCGTGTTCGCGCCGCTCGGCTACGTCGACGTCGAGCTGCGCATCCCGAACGTCGAGAAGGCCCGCGAGCTGCTCGGCTGGGAGCCGAGGGTCGAGCTCGACGACGGCCTCGCCCGGACGATCGAGTGGTACCGGGAGAGGTAGAGCCCGATCCGCCTCGCCCGGCCCGGACACGGGCGACGCGGAGCTCGCCGCGGTGGCGGAGGTGCTCGAGAGCGGGCATGCTCACGATGGGCCCGCGTCGTCGCCGAGTTCGAGCAGCGAGCTCGCACGGGCCTGCGAGACGCGCCACGCGCTCGCCGTCTCGTCCGGGCACCGCCGCGCTCCACCTCGCGGTGCTCGCGCTCGGGCTCGAGCCGGGCGACGAGGTGCTCGTCCCCGCCTACACCTTCCCGGCGACCGCGAACGTCGTCGCGCTCTCGGGCCTGCGTCCCGTGCTCGTCGACGTCGATCCCGGTGACGATGAACATCGATCCGGCGCAAGATCGAGGTCGGGCCGCGGACGAAGGCGATCCTGCCCGTCCACCTCTTCGGCCGGCCCGCCGGATCGAGGAGCTGCCCGACCTGCCGGTGATCGAGGACGCGGCCGGCGCGCTCGGCGCCCGGCGGCAGGGCCGCGCCGTGCGGCTCGCTCGGCCTCGCTGGCCTGCCTGAGCTTCCACCCGCGCAAGATCGTCACGACCGGCGAGGGCGGCGCGGTCACGACCGACGACGACCGAGGTCGCAGCCGCGATCGGCGCAGCTCCGAAACCACGGCTGGCGCTCGCTCGCCGACGCCGACATGCCGGCGCCGGGCCTCAACTACCGCCTCTCGGACATCCTCTGCGCGGTCGGGCTGCCGCAGCTCCGCCGCCTCGACGAGCTGCTCGCGGCGCGGACGCGGATCGCCGCCGGCTACGCCGAGCGGCTCGCCGACCTGCCGGTGACGCTTCCGGCTGCCGACGACGGCGACGTCCACGGCTGGCAGGCCTACGTGGTCCAGGTCGAGCGCCGCGACGAGGTGCTCGCCGGGCTCCGGGCGCAGGGGATCGAGGCGCAGATCGGCACCTTCGCGCTGCCGCTCCTCGCACGCCTACCGCGACCAGGGCTCCTTCCCGGGCGCCGAGCACGCCTTCGAGCACGCGCTCGCGCTTCCGCTCCACACGCGGCTCACGGACGCCGAGCTCGACCGGGTCGCCGAGGCGCTGGCGAGCTCGCTGACTTGACAAGCTTGTGAGTCATCACTAACCTACGGCGCATGGTAGTACTGACAGAACGCAAGACGAAGGACGTCCGGCGCGAGGAGATCCTCGACGCGGCGCATGCTCGAGTTCGCCGAGCGCGGGCTCCACGGCGCCTCGACCGAGGACATCGCCCGGCGGGCCGGCATCTCGCAGCCCTACGTGTTCCGGCTCTTCGGGACGAAGAAGGAGCTCTTCCGGGCGGTCGTCGCCCGCTGCTTCCGCGAGACGCTCGAGATGTTCCAGCGGGCGGCGGAGGGGCTGCGCGGCGAGGAGGCGCTCGAGGCGATCGGCGAGGCCTACGTCGATCAGCTCGCAGACCGACTCGGTCCGGCTTCGGGCGCAGATGCAGGCCTACGCCGCCTGCGACGATCCCGGAGATCCGCGAGGTCGTCCGCCAGGGCTTCGGCGACCTCGTCGCCTACGCCGAGCGGGTCTCGGGCCTGCCGCCGGAGGCAGGTCGGCGCGGTTCTTCGCGACCGGGATGCTCCTGAACGTGTTCGCCTCGATGGAGCAGTTCGGCGATCGACGCCGAGCCCTGGGCGCAGCGGCTCCTGCGAGGGCTGCGAGAAAACGGTCTAGTCCTCTCTTTTTTCAGTTCGGAGGTTAGTGATGAGTCACAAAATAAGAAGCAATCACAAGCTGCTCTGGGCCTTCGTGCTCACCTCGGCCGCGGGCTTCATGGTCACGCTCGACAACCTCGTCGTGACGACCGCGCTTCCGGTGATCCGCCACGATCTCGGCGCGGGCCTCGGCGGGCTCGAGTGGACGGTCAACGCCTACACGCTCACCTTCGCCGTGCTGCTCCTCACGGGCGCCGCCCTCGGCGACCGGTTCGGCCGCCGCCGGATGCTCGCGATCGGCCTCGCGATCTTCACCGTCTCCTCGGCGGCGGCCGCGCTCGCCCCGTCGATCGGCGCGCTCGACGTCGCCCGCGCCGTTCCAGGGCATCGGCGGCGCGATCGTGATGCCGCTGACGCTGACGATCCTCTCGGCCGCCGTCCCGGCCGAGCGGCGCGGCCTCGCGCTCGGCGCCTGGGGCGGGATCACCGGCCTCGCCGTCGCCTTCGGCCCGCTCGTCGGCGGCGCCGTCGTCTCCGGCATCTCGTGGCACTGGATCTTCTGGCTGAACGTGCCGATCGGGCTCGTCCTCGTCCCGCTCGTCCTGCTCCGCCTCGACGAGAGCCGCGGCCCGTGGGACCGCCTCGACCTGCCCGGGCCTCGTGCTCGCCGGCGTCGGCCTGCTCGGGATCGTCTGGGGGCTCGTGCGCGGCAACGCGCTCGGCTGGGGCTCGCCCGAGATCCTCGGCGCGATCGCTCGGCGGGCTCGTCGTGATCGCGCTGCTTCGTCGTCTGGGAGCTGCGCGCGCCCGGCGCCGATGCTGCCGATGCGCTTCTTCCGCAACCGCGCCTTCGCGCTCGCGAACACCGCGTCGCTCTTCTTCTCGTTCGGGATGTTCGGCTCGATCTTCCTGCTCGCCCAGTTCTTCCAGACGGTGCAGGGCTACTCGCCGCTCGGCTCGGGCCTGCGGATCCTGCCCGTGGACGGCGATGCCGATGATCGTCGCGCCGATCGCGGGCGCGCTGTCCGATCGGATCGGCGGCCACCGGCTGATGGCCGCGGGGCTCGCCCTGCAGGCGATCGGCCTCGCGTGGATCGCCGCCATCTCGACGCCGACCACTGCCGTACGCCGACATCGTGCTCCCGTTCAGCGTCTCGGGGATCGGGATGGCGCTCTTCTTCGCCCCGGTCGCGAACGTCGTGCTCTCGACGGTCCGCTCCGAGGAGCAGGGGCAGGCCTCGGGCGCCAACAACGCGATCCGCGAGCTCGGCGGAGTCCTCGGCGTCGCGGTGCTCGCCTCGATCTTCGCCCACTACGGCGGCTACCGCACCGCCGACACCTTCGTCGACGGGATGGACGCGAGCCGTCTACGTCGGCGCCGCGGTCGTCGCGGTCGGCGGGGTCGCCGCGTTCCTCATCCGCCCGCTGCGGTCTCGCCGGGCCGAGCGGGCAGAGCTCGTCGGCGAGCTCGAAGCGGCGGCCTAGCGCTCCACGGGAGCGGAGTGGTCACGGAGGCCGGAGCCGGTTGCGGGCTCCGGCCTCCCGACGTCCCGCAGGCCAGCGACAATGGGCCGGGTGGCCGCGGAACCGCCCGGCAGAGGTCGCTGCCTGCTCGTGCTCGGAGCAGGGCCGGCGCAGCTCGGGCTGCTCGAGGCGGCGAGGGCGCACGGGATCTGGACGGCCGTCTGCGACCGCGACCCCGCGGCGCCCGGGTTCGCGCTTCGCCGACCGGCGCTGCATCGTCTCGATCGACGACGAGCCCGCGATCGAGCGGCTCGCCTCGGCGCTTCCGCTCGGCGGCGCTGATCGCGCCCGGCACCGACCCGCCGGTCGCGGTCGCCGCCCGGGTGGCCGAGAAGCTCGGGCTCGCCGCATCCGATCTCGGCCGGCGACGGCGATCGCTCGCGACGAGCAAGCTCCGCCAGCGCGAGGCGCTCGCGGCGGCGGGCGTGCCCCAGCCGCGCTGGCAGGTCGTCGGTCCGGCGACGGCGAGCTCGAGCTGCCGCTGCCGCTCGTCGTGAAGGCCGCCGACCGCACCGGCCGCGCGCGGCCTCTCGCTCGTCCGCCGAGCCTCAGGAGCTTCGGCCCGCGCTCGCGGTCGCGCGCGGCGGCGTCGCGGAGCGGCGATCGTGCTCGTCGAGGAGTACGTCGACGGGCCCGAGGTGACGGTGACCGGCTTCTCGGCCGGCGGCGAGTTCGTGCCGCTCGCCGCCATCGACCGCATCTCGGCCGCGGAGCCCGGCGTTCGGCGGTCGCCGCTCGCCCAGCGCTGGCCCTCGTCCGCATGCCGAGGCGGCGGTCGAGGTGACGCGGCGCGCGGTCGAGGCGCTCGGGATCGACGAGGGCCGTCGTCCACGCAGCTTCGGGTCAGCCGCGGCGGGCCGGAGGTGATCGAGGTTGCGGCCCGGCTCGGCGGCGGCCACGACGCGGAGCTCGTCGAGCTCGTCACGGGCGTCGACCTGAACGGGCCTCGCGCTCGCGGCCGCGCTCGGGCGGCCGCTCGCTGCGAGCGAGGTCGCAGGCGCGTTCCGGCCGAGCGGTCGGCGGCGCGGCGACGCGGTTCCTCGTCGCGCCGCCCGGGGAGCTCGAGTCGGTCGAGGTGCCGCAGGGCCAGAAGCGGCGTCGTCTCGACCCGCCTCTACCGCGAGCCCGGGTCACGTCTTCGGGCCGCTCCGGCGCGCGTCTCCGACCGCGCCGGCGCCGTGCTCGCCGTCGGCGCGACGCCGCGACGAGGCGCTTGCCCGGGCCGATGCGGCGGCCGAGCGCATACGCTTCGTGACGGCAGATGCCGAGACGCGATGGCGTCTGAGCATCGTGCTGCAGGAAGCCGCCTCGGATGTCGCGAGCCGAGTGCCAGATGCGACTCGCTCCGATCGTGGCCTGGCGCCTCGCGGCGGCGCCCGATGAACCGCTCGTCCGGATCGTCGGACGATCTCGTCACCGGCTCGCGTCGCCTACATCGTCTCGAAGATCGACTCGGCCAGACGTGCACGCTGGCTGACGCGAGCTCGGCTGGCTCGCGCTGCTCGGCGTTCCTCACCGTGATCACCGTGCCGCCGCAGGCCTACCGCTGGAAGCTCCTGCTCCGCGCGCGCGGGATCGAGGAGTCGCTCGTCTGGCTCACGCCGCGCCTACTTCGTCTCCTACGCCGTCGGCCAGGTGCTGCCGACGGGCGTCGGCGGCGATGCCTCGCGGATCTTCGAGACGACGCAGCGCCATCCCGGGCGAGGGCTCGCCGATCGCCGGGCTCGGTCGTGCTCGAGCGGGCGATCGGCGGCGCGGTGACGCTCGTGCTCGTCGGCGATCGGGTTCCTGCTCGCGATCGGCCACTACCCGATCGGGCCGTACCTCTGGGTCGAGGCGCTGTTCGTCGTCGGGACGATCGCCGCCGGCTTCGTCGTCTTCTCGGCGCGGCTGCGCCGCCACCTGCGCCGCGTCGGTGCCGCTCCTGCGCCGGCGCGGGTCGAGCGGTCGTCGCGCGCCGCTCTACGAGGGGATCCACGGCTACCGCCACCACACCGGCACGCTGCTCGTCGTCGCCGGGATCACGATCGCTCGCCCAGCTCTCGCGGATCGCTCGCGATCTGGGCCGGCGGCCGGGCCGTCGGGGTCGAGCTCGCGCTCCGGCCCTACGTCGTGCTCGGGCCGCTGCTCTTCCTCGTGATGCTCGTGCCGTTCACGATCAACGGCGCTCGGGGTGCGCGAGGCGTTCTTCGTCAGCTTCCTCGACCCGGCTCGGCGTCAGCTCCGACGCCGCGTTCGCGACCGGGTTCATCTTCTTCCTGATGACGCTGCTGCTGGCGTTGCCGGGGCTCGTCGTGATCCTCTGGGAGGGGTTCCGGCGGGCTCCGGTGCCGGTCGCGGATGGCTGACGACGTCTCGGTCGTCGTCGTGACCTGGAACGCGGCCGGCCACATCGAGCGCTGCCTCGACTCGGTGCGCGGGCTACGAGACGATCGTCGTCGACAACGGCTCGACCGACGGCACGGCGGCGCTCGTGCGCGAGCGCTTCCCCGACGTGACGCGTGATCGAGCAGGAGAACCGCGGCATGGGCGGCGGCAACAACACCGGGCATCCGCGCCGCGCGGCGGGCGGTACTGCGTTCCTGCTCAACTCCGACGCCTGGGTCGGCGAGCGACGCGCTCGAGCGGCTCGTCGCGTTCGCCGACGCGCACCCGCGGGCCGCCGTCGTCGGGCCGCGGCTCTCGCAACCCGGACGGGTCGCTCCAGCGCTCGGTCCGCGGCGACCCGACGCTCTGGCGGCTCGCGACCGAGTACCTGTTCCTGCGCAAGCTCGGCGCCGGAGACCGACGCGCTGAACGCGTTCTACGGCGGCGGCTTCGCCCACGACGTGCCGCGCGAGGTCGAGTCGCTCCAGGGCGCGGCGCTGCTCGTGCGGCGCGAGGCGATCGACGAGGTCGGGCTCTTCGACGAGAGCTTCTTCATGTTCAGCGAGGAGACCGACTGGCTCTCCCGCTTCCGGCGAGGCCGGCTGGGAGGTGTGGTTCACGCCGACGGCCGAGGTCGTCCACCTCGGCGGCGCCTCGCACGGCGGCCGGCTCTACGTCGAGAACCTGCGCGGGATCCTGCGCTTCCTCGCCAAGCACACGGGGCGCGCGCGAGGCCGAGCGCGCCCGGCTGCTCCTGCTCTGGTCGCTGCGCGCTGCGGTCGCTCGCTCTTCCGCGGCGAGCGCGGGCAGGCCTACCGCGACGGCGCGCGCTTCCTCGCCTCGGGCGACGTCCAGGCGCTGCTCTCGATGATCTCCGAGTACCTGCGGCTCGCCTTCGCGACCGGGGTCGTGCTGCTTCCCGGGCTCCTCGTCGCGCGGGCGCTCGGGCAGCGCGGCGCTCTCGCCGGCGCTCGCCTGGGCGTTCGGCGCGCTGTTCCTGGCCTGGGCGGCCGTGTTCGTCGTCCACGGCACGATCTCGCTCGCCGCCTCGATCCTGGCGGCGATCGGGCTCGTCGCGGCGCTCGTCGGCGCGTCGGCGGCGTGCGCGGCCGCCGAGCCGGCCCGGACGCGGACGCCGCCGGAGCGCGCCGCGGCTGGTGCGCGCGCTGGCCGTCTTCGTGGGCGGGGTCGGTGCTCGGGCTCGCGCTCTGGCAGGTCGAGGGCGCCGGTGATCGGCGACGCGCTCTTCCACGAGGCCCGCGTCCGGAAGCTCGTCGACCTCGCGCCACCTGCACCTGCGCTCGGTCGACGAGCTCGCCCACGGCGGCCTCCATCCCGGGTACGCGTTCCCGCTCTGGCACGGGTTCCTGGCGCTCGTCGCGAAGCTCTCCGGGCTCGACCCCTCGGTCGTGGTCCACCGCGAGGCCTCGGTGCTCGTGCCGCTCGCCTGCCTCGTGGCGTGGGAGGCCGGGGTCGCCGTGTTCCGCTCGGCGGCGGGCGGGCATCGGCGTGCTCGCGGCGTCGCTCGGCATCTACTGCTTCGCCGCCGGGCACGGCGGCTCGTACGTCTCGCTCGCGCTGCCGGCCACCTCGTCGCGCCAGCTGCTCGTGCCGGCCGCGTTCGCGCTCTTCTTCACCTACGCCGAACTCGGGCCGGCGGGCCGACCTGGCCGCGCTCGCGGTCGCGTTCGGCGCGCTCGCGCTCGTCCACCCGACCTACGCGCTGTTCGCGCTGATCCCGCTCGGCGCCTACGCGCGTCGTGCGGCTGCCCGAGTGGCGGCGCTCGGCGGCGGCGCTCGCGGCGGCGCTCGTCCCGGTCGGGCTCGTCGGTGCTCTGGCTGCGGCCGCTCGTCGACGAGACGCTCTCGGTCAACCCGAGCGCGGCGGTCCAGGCGCGACGCTCGCCCACTACGGCGGCGAGCTCGTCGTCACGTCGGTGCACCACTTCCGGCTCGCCGCCGAGGTGCCCGGGCCGGACCGGCGCGGTCGCGGTCGCCGCGCTCGCGCTCGTGCCGCTCGCCGGCTTCGCCGCGCGCCGGCCGCTGGGGCGCGCTTCGTGCTCGGCGGGACGGTCGCGGTCCTGGCGCTGATGCTCGTGCCCGAGCTCTTCGTCCGCTTCTCGAACGCCGTCTCGCTCTCGCAGTCGCGCCGCGCGGCCGGGTTCGTCCCGTTCGCCTTCGCCTTCGCCGGCGGCCTCGCGCTGCTCGCGCGGTCGGTCTGGCTGCTGCCGCTCGCGCTTCGTCGCCGGGCTCGTGCTCGAGCGGCAATGGCCCGGCGACTTCGCCTACGGCCTGCGCCACGGCGGCCCGGCCGCGGTCACCTGGTTCGCGCTGATCGCGCGGCGCGGTCGCGCTCGTGCTCGGGCTCGTCTTCGCGCGCGACCGGCCGAAGGAGCGCTGCGGCGCTCGGCGCGCTCGCGGCGGTGCTGTTCGTGCTCCCGGTCGCCGTGCACGGCTTCTCGCACTGGACGCCCGCTCAACCCGACCGACACGGACGCGCTCTCGCCGGCGCTGCTGCGCCAGGCTGCAGGCAGCTGCCGAAGGGCGCGGTCGTGATCGCCTCGCCGCCGACGAGCTACGAGATCGCTCGCCGCCGCGCCCGTCTACGTCGTCGCCGCGCCGATCGCCGCACGTCGCGAACACGAAGGCGAACGACCCGGCGCACGCGGGTAGCGAGGTCGACCACTGGCTCGCGACCGGCGACCCGGCGATCCCGCGCAGGTACGGTGCCACCTGGGCCGTCAAGGACGGCCGCCTCATCCGCCTGCCGATCATGAAGGTCCTGCTCGTCACGCTCTACTTCCCGCCCGCCGGCGGCGGAGGCGTCCAGCGGCCGCTGAAGTTCGCGACGCACCTGCCGGAGCTCGGGATCGAGACGCACGTGCTCGCCCCCGACGACCCGAAGTGGATCCACCGCGACGACGAGCTGCCGCCGCCGACGCTCGCGTGGGTGCACCGCGTGAGGTTCATCGGGCCCGCAGGGGCGCAAGCCGGCCGAGGAGCTGCACGGGACGATGGGGCTCGAGCGCTACGCGCGCCAGGCATCGCTCTTCGGCCGCCGGCTGCTGCTGCCCGACGAGAACGTGAGCTACAACCTGACCGCGATCCCGGCCGCGATCAGGATCGTGCGCGAGGAGGGGATCGACGTCGTCATCACCACCTCGCCGCCGCCGTCGGTCCACTTCATCGGCGCCGCCGTGAAGCGCGCGACCGGCGCGCGCTGGGTCGCCGACCTGCGCGACTCGATCGTCGCCCACCCGCACCGCGACGCGCAGCAGCCTCGCCGTTCGGGTGAAGGAGCAGGGCGTGCAGGCGGTCGCCTCGCTCGTCGCGCGGCAACGCCGATGCGATCGTGGCGGTCTCCGAGGCGATCGCCGAGGAGATGCGCGCGCCGCAACCCGCGCGGGCCGGTGGTGACGATCGCGAACGGCTCCGACTTCGAGGACTTCGCCGGGCTCGAGTACACGCCGGGGCGAGCAGTTCCGGATCACGCACGCCGGCTCGTTCTTCGGCAAGCGCGATCCGCGGCCGTTCCTGACCGCGCTCTCGCGGGTCGACGGCGTCGTCGCGCGCTTCGTCGGCGACTTCCGGGCGGCCGACCGCGAGTGGGCGGCCGGGATCATGGACCGGATCGAGCTCGTCCCCTACGCCACCGCACCGCCGGGCGCTCGAGCTGCAGCGCGACTCGGAGGCGCTGCTGCTGCTGATCCCCGAGGCCGGCGGCCGCGGCAGGGGCGTGCTCTCCGGGAAGGTGTTCGAGTACCTGGCGGCCGAGCGCCCGATCCTCGCCGTCGTCCCGCCCGACGGCGCCGCGGCGGAGCTGATCCGCGAGACCGGCGCCGGCGTCGTCGTCGCGCCCGACGACATCGACGGGATCGAGCGCGAGCTGACCGCGATGCGCGACCGCTGGCGCGAGGGCACGCTCGACGCCGGTCGACGCTCGGCGCCGAGTGGCGGACGAAGCTCGACCGCCGCACCCGCGTCCAGGAGCTCGCCGACCTCCTGCACACCTGGACGCCGTGGACGCGTGACATCCGGAGTAGGCGTGACTGTCCGGGAGCACGGTGCGCGGTCGGACCGGACGGCTGCGGACGGTCGGAGACGGCCGTGAGGAAGCGTCGACGAGCTTCTTCTTCCTGGCGACGCTCTTCTGCTGCACGTTCGAGAAGGTGCACTGGAGCTTCGGCGTCGGCGCTCGCGCTCTCGGACATCCTCGCGATCGGCTTCATCGTCTGCTACGTCGTGATCTCGCGGCCGCGGCGTCCCGCGGACGAGCGCGGTGCTGCTCGGGTTCTTCGGGCTCGTCTTCGTGCTCGTCTACCTGCTCGGCTTCTACAACCTCGACACCGCGGCCGGGCTCTCGCAGTTCGAGAAGGGCTTCGTCAAGTTCCTGATCCACTTCACGTTCCTCGCGCTCGGCGTCGCCTGGCTCTGGCGCCGCGGCGTCGCGTACTACTGGCGCGCGCTCGCCTGGTTCTGTCGGCGGGATCGCGGCGAACGCGGCCTACGGCGTCGCTCAGCTCGTCACCGCGCAGGCCGGCGTGAACCTCGACTCGCTGCTTCATCTCGCCGCTCACCGGCGGCGCGAGCCAGATCAACATCTACGGCGCCGTCAACGGCTCGTCGGTCTACCGGCCGAACGCGCTCACCGGCGACCCGAACCACCTCGGGATCATGCTGATCGTCCCGCTGCTCGTCCTGACGCCGCTCTACCTGCGGCTCGAGCCCGGGCACCGGCTGCAAGCGGAAGCTCGGCGGCGCTGATCGGCGTTCATGCTCGTCGTCGAGATCGCGACGCTCTCGCGCAGCGGCCTGCTCGGGCTCGGCGTCGGGGCGCTCGTCCTGCGCGCTGCCCTACCGCGGCTACCTGCGGTCGCGCGCGCTGATCGCGCCGGTCGCTGGGCGCGCTCGCGGTGCTCGCGGTCGTGGTCGTCGACGCGCCTCCACTTCTTCCTCGTCGTGATCCGCTCGCGGATCCAGACGGGCCGCGCCTCGCAGTCGGCGCACTTCCAGGTCTACAGCTTCATCCCGCAGATCCTGCACAGCCACCCGCTGCTCGGGCTCGGGCTGAACAACTTCTCGATCTACTACCAGGCCGTCACCGGGAAGACGAACTGGGGCCCGCACTCCTTCTACGTCTCGCTGATCGTCGAGACCGGGATCGTCGGGACGGTGCTCTTCGCGCTGCTTCCTGTTCTGGGTGTTCGTGCGGCTCGCCGTCGCGCGCGCACGTCGGCGACCGCGCTCGCGCGGGCCGGCGACCCGCTCGCCGCGCGCGTGCGCGCCGCTCGCCTGGGGCTGGACGGCGGCGCTCGCCGGGACGCTGGCCGCGAACGTCTTCTACCTGACGATGCCTTCTACTACTTCTTCGTCTTCCTGGCGCTCGCGCTCGCGGTGCCGCTCGTCTTCGGCGCCTGCGGCCGCAGCGCCGAGCCGCGCCCGCGACGAGCCGCGCCGCGCGGGCGCCCGCGGCCGCGGCGCGCTGCCCGAGCCCGCCTGAGCCTTGCGCGTCTGCGTCCTCACGACGTCGTACCCGCGCTCGCCCGGCGACGTCGCCGGCGCGTTCGTCGCCGCGCAGGTCGAGGCGCTCCGCGCGGCCGGCGTCGAGGTCGACGTCGTCTCGCCGGCCGACTTCCGCCACTTCGGGATCGCCTACGGCGACGGGATCGTCCAGAACCTGCGGGCGCAGCCCGTGGCTCGTCGCGCGCGCTGCCGCTCTTCCTCGTCGCTCGTTCGCGCTGGCGGCGCGGCGGGCGGCTCGCGGACGCCGACGTCGTCCACGCCCACTGGCTCCCCTCGGCGCTCGCCGGCGCTCGCGACCGGGCAAGCCGTTCGTGCTGCAGGTCTGGGGCACCGACGTCGAGCTCGCCCGCCGCGCGCCGCGGCTCGCCGCGGCCGCTGCTGCGCCGCGCGCGGGTCGTCGTCGCCGCCTCGCCGTTCCTCGCCGACGGCGCCGCGCGCGCTCGGCGCGCGCGAGGTGCGGGTGATCCCGAACGGCGTCGAGATCCCCGCCGCGGTCGGCGCGCCCGACGAGCCGCCGCACGTGCTCTACGCCGGCCGGCTGAGCGAGGAGAAGGGGATCCTCGAGTTCCTCGAGGCGACCGAGGGGCTGCCGCGCGTCGATCGTCGGCGACGGGCCGCTTCGCGACCGGGTGCCCGAGGCGGTCGGCTTCGTCGCCGCACGGCCGAGCTCGGCGCCTACTACGAGCGCGCCGCGGTCGTCTGCGTTCCCTCGCGGCGCGAGGGCTACGGCGTCGTCGCCCGCGAGGCGATGGCCTACGGCCGCCCGGTCGTCGCGACCGCGCGTCGGCGGGCTCGCGCGACGCGGTCGAGGACGGCGAGACCGGCCTCCTCGTGCGCCCGCGAGACGCGCCGGCGCTGCGCGAGGCGGTCGAGCGGCTGCTCGGCGACGAGGCGCTGCGCGCCCGGCTCGGCGCGGCCGGCGCGCGAGAAGGCCGCGCGCGACCTCGCGCGCCGATGTCGCGACCGCGGCGCTGATCTCCGTCTATCGCGAGGCGGCCGCGTGAGAGCGTCGCTCTACCTTCACGCGCTCCGCGCCGCCCGGCCGCGCCAGCTGCGCGCCCGGCTCGAGCGCCCGCTCAGCCGCCGCCGCTTTCCGGCGGCGCCCCTCCCGCGCGAAGCCATGCCCGTGCCCGCCGGCGAGAGCCTCTGGCGATCGCCGGCCTACGAGCCGTCCGGCCTGCCCGAGCCGGGCACGAAGCTCGCGCGCTTCCACGCCCACTACGGAGAGGACGTCCTCGAGGCCGCCCGCCGCGGCGACGAGGACGGCGCCGCCGGGCTGATCGAGCGCTGGATCGCCGCCAACCCGCCGCGCGACGACGAGGCCTGGCATCCGTACCCCGTCTCAACGCGCATCGCGAGCTGGACCGCGGCGCTCTCGCTGCTGCCCCGCCTGCCCTCGCCGCGGTTCGCCGAGAGCCTCTGGCGCCAGCTGCTCCATCTCGAGTTGAACGTCGAGGACGACGTCCTCGGCAACCACCTGATCCGCGATGCGCGCGGCCTCGTGGCCGGCGGCGCCGCGTTCGCCGAGCCCCGGTTCCGCGAGCTCGGCGCTGGCACTGCTCGCGCGCGAGCTGCCCGAGCAGATCCTGCCGGACGGCGGCCACTACGAGCGAAGCCCCGCCTACCACCTCGTCGTGCTGCGGGATCTGATCGAGATCCACGCGCTGACCGGCGCCGACTGGCTCGACCGAGCCGATCGAGCAGATGCGCCGCTTCGCCGCCGCGCTCCAGCGGCCCGACGGCGCGCCGGCGCTCTTCAACGACGGCGGCCTCGACCTGGCGCCGCGGCTCGAGCTGCCCGAGCCGCCGCGCCGGCCTCGCCGTCTTCGCGGCGACGGGCTACGTCGTCGCCCGCACGGACCGCCTCTGGCTCGCCTTCGACTGCGGGCCGCCCGGCCCGGCCTTCCTGCCGGCGCACTCGCACGCCGACGCGCTCTCCCTGCAGCTCTGGTGGGACGGGCGCCCCGCGCTGGTCGACCCGGGAACCTCGACCTACGAGCCCGGCGCGGAGCGGGACCGGCTCCGGTCGACGGCGGCGCACTCGACGCTCGCGCTCGACGGCGGGAGCCAGTTCGAGCCGTGGCGGGCGTTTCGCTCGGGCCCGCTGCCGGATGTCGCGGCTCGACGTCGTCGAGGACGGGCTGCTCGAGGCCCACGTCGTCTGGCCCGGGGGCTCGACGCATCGTCCGGACGATCCGGTGGTCGGACCGGGGAGGTCGTGATCTCGGATCGCGTCGCCGGTCCGTGGCCGCCACCGGGTCGAGAGCCGGCTCGTGCTCGCCCCGGGGGAACGGGCGGCGGTCGTCGAGCCCGTCGGCGGCACGGTGGTCGTCGAGCCGGGGCGGGTGTCGGAGCGCTTCGGCGAGCGGACGGCAACCGAGGTTCTGGCGTTGTCGTGCACCGGGGAGCTCCCGATCGAGCTCGGCTGGCGTGTCCGTCCCCGGCCCTGACCTCGGGTGAATGCGCCCGATCGGCCGCGGTGCACCTGCGCGACCGCAGGGTCGGCTCCGGAAGCTGCGGCAGGTCGCGAGACGCCGCGTGAGGCAAGGGCACACTTCAGCGATGGGCAGCTCCCCGGGCACAGGCGGTGCGAGTGTCCTCGGCCGTGGAGCAACCCGTCTGCTCGGCCGCGCCGGGCTGGCAGCGCGAGCGCCTCAGAGTGCTCGCGGGGCGTCTGCCCGTCCCGAGGCCATGGCTGGTCGTCGGGGCCCTCCTGATCGGCGAATGGGTGGTCGACTACAAGGCTGCGATGATCGCCGATCACAACGGCTGGCAGTTCTACAACGGCGGCGACGGCAGTTGGTACTACACGACGACGACCGTTCTGGCGCACGGCCACATTCCGCAGGCCACGCTCGGATATGGCTATTCGCTCGTCCTGGCGCCCATCGTCCATTTCGCGGGCCCGAACGCCATGCTCGGCCTTCCCGGGATCGTCCTCTTCAACCAGCTCGTGCTGTTGCCGATCGCGCTCGTCTGCGTCTACGGCATCGCGAGCATGATCGGCGGTCGCTGGTTTGCGCTCTTCGCGGGCGTCCTCTGGGTGGTCTTCCCGGTTGCCGTCATCCATTACTTCCTGCCCGACTATCACGAGCGCTACGTCGACATGCAGCTGCCGCCGATGATCGGAGTCACGAGTCAGGGCGACTACCCGTCGA
Organism: uncultured Actinomycetota bacterium; assembly: GCA_963743675.1. Taxonomy (GTDB): domain Bacteria; phylum Actinomycetota; class Thermoleophilia; order Gaiellales; family Gaiellaceae; genus PALSA-600. The sequence goes on along the minus strand of CAVURE010000011.1, from coordinate 1,121 downwards.
TGGTGCTTCTCCTCGTCTCGGCCTACTTCGTGCTCAGGTTCGCGCGGTTCGGCCGGCGCCTCGACGCGCTGACAGGCGGGCTCGCGGCAGGGTTCGCGATCGCGGTGAAGCCCTCGAACCTCCTCTTCCTGCCGGCGCCGTTCCTCGTCTTCCTCCTGGCCCGCAATCTCAGGGCGCTCGCCCTCTTCGCCGCCGCGATCGTCCCGTCGCTGATCGGGTTGACGGTATGGAAGTACCGCGGGCTCGGCTACCTCCCGGGTTTCCAGCACTCGCCGACCGTCGTGGCCCTCGGAGCGCACCTCCAGCTCATGGCCAATCCGACCACCTCGTGGCTCAACACGTTCGTGCCGCTCGACTGGCACGAGCTGCGAACGAACTACGACGAGCTCGGGGGCTACACGCAGGGCCGCTGGATCATCACCGCGGCGGTTGTCGGCGGCTGCATCGGACTTGCGAGACGCTGGTTCAGAGCCGCGGCCTTCACAGCAGTCTGGCTCGGGTCGTACGTGATCATCAAGGGAAGCTCCGATCAGGTCGACATCCGGCGAGGCGACTTCTTCAACCACATGATCCCCGCCTTCCCCGCGTTTCTCCTCCTGATCTGCTCATGCGTCTTTCTCCTCGGGCTGCCCGGGCGGCGGAAGGCGCGCCCCGCACCAGTCGGGCCGCCCGGGCACGGGCGTCGCCGCTTCATCCCCGCGGGGGTGCTCGGCGCGATCACTGTGATCGGGCTGATCGTCGTCGTCGCGCTTCCGCCGCTGACGACGCCGGCGGAGGCCTACGTGACCACGGTGAGCTTCGTGGTACCGGCGAATACGTTCAGCCTGACCGCGAGGCGATCCGGAGGCTCGCGAGTGACGCTCGAGTGGCCCGCGCAACACGCGACCGACGGAGACTTCTCCTACGCCGTCTTCCGCGACCCGATCGATCAGCTCGCCTGTACACGGATCCTGCGGGCCACCTCGCGCTGCGTGTTCAACGGCACTCAGATCGCCTCGGTTCCGGGAAGCCGAGCACTCCTGGGTCGACCGCTCCGCCGGGAGCAAGCAGAGCACGTACTACGTCGCATTCAGCTCGACGCCCGGACAACCGCAGCAATCGTCGGACTACCTGATGCTGAG
>CAVURE010000010.1:0-314511 GCA_963743675.1 uncultured Actinomycetota bacterium | reverse complement strand
GCTCGGAGCCGGGCGGCTCGAAGGGGTCCCGGCTGTCCTCCGGGCCGCGAGCGCTCGCAGTGACAACGAGCTCATCGAGATCATCAAGGCGGCACGAGGGCTCGGCCTGCGCGTCGCGTTGCAGGCGGAGCAGGAGACCGCCGGCGAGGTCGCGCTCGCCGATGTCTCGCTCTTCGGAACGGAGCAGGGCCGCGACGCGCGCGCTTGCCGAGGCGCTGCGCGCGCTGCCGCGCACCGTCGGCGTCCGCGGCCGTGTGGTTGTCGGGAACGACGGTGCCGCCGCCTCGTCGATCCGCGCGAGGAGCTCCCGGCTGTCCGTCGCCGGCCCGCCGCAGCGGCCAGCGCGGGTCTTCTACTGGATGGGTCTGACGGTCGAGCAACCGTTCAACACGGGGATTCAGCGCGTGACGAGGCGGCTCGCCTCCGCGCTTCAGCGGCTCGGGGTCGAAGTCATCCCGGTCGGTTGGGACGACTCCGCCGGCCGCATGCCCCGCTCTCCCGCGGGGAGGCTGAGCACCTCGGCAGATGGAACGGGCCGGTGTCCCGCCGCACGCTGCCCGACCGGCTGGACGGTGAGTGGCTGCTTATCCCGGAAATCACCGTCCGGTGGTGCCGCCGGGCTCGAACGTCGCCGACCATGCGGCGCTCGCTCGGGATGCGTGTCGCCGCCATCTTCTACGACCTGATTCCGGACGAAGATGCCCGAGATCTACGCACCGGCTACGCGGACGAGCTTGCGCGCCTTCTGGCAGCACCTTCGGCTCGGTCGATCTTGCGCTCCCGATCTCCTGGACCGTCGCGACCGATCTTCTGCGCTGGCTCGCGGCCGACGGGCTGCGTGCGCCCCGGATCGTTCCCTGCGTGCTCGCGGGAGACAGCGGCGATGCATCCCGCGTCGACGGCCGCGCCGGCACGGGCGGCCGATCAGCAGCCGCTTCGAGCTGCTTGCCGTCGGGACGTGGGAGCCCCGCAAGAACTACCCGCGCCTCCTTCGCGCCCTCGCGACGGCGCAGACGCGCGCCCGGCGCCCGATCCAGCTGACGATCGTCGGCCGGCGGGCAGGTACGGCGAGCTCGATGTCGAGATCGAGCGGCTGGCGGCGGAGGCGGGCGCAGTGCTGCTCGACCACGTCGCCGACGACGAGCTGCGGAAGCTCTACGAGCAAGCATCGGCGACCGTGTTCGCATCGTGGGAGGAGGGTTTCGGCCTTCCGGTGCTGGAGAGCCTGTGGCACGGACGGCCCTGCCTCTGCCATGAGGGCTCCGCGATGGCGGAGCTGCTCCCTGGAGGCGGGGCGTTCGCCGTCGACATGCTCGACGAGGCCGAGATCGAGGCGGCGCTGGTGTCCCTCGCGGACGACCTCGACCTGCTCGAGCGTCTGGGCCACGAGGCGGTCGACGCGCCCGCATCCGGACCTGGGACGAGTACGCGGAGGACGTTCTCCGCGCCCTCACCGCCGCCGGGTCGCCGCCGGGTTGGCCGCTGCCCGGCGATCGTCCGGCGCCGGCCGCTTCTCACGTGCGCGATCACGACGTACAACCGCGCGCCCTGGCTTCGCCACAGCCTGCCGAGGCTGCTCGAGGTGACGCAGCCCGTGGCGGGACGTTGTCGAGGTAGTCGTTTGCGATAACGCGTCGACCGACGACACCCCGGACGTCGTCTCGCGGTTCAGGGGCGAGAGCAACTTCGCCTCCTACCGGAACCGGGTCAACGTCGGGCATGCTCGGCAACCTCGGATCGACGGCCCGTGCGCTCGAGCGGCGCCTTACATCTGGGTTCTCGGGGACGACGACCTGCTGACCGACGGGGCGGTCGAGAACGTTCTGGAGGGGCTGGCACGGCATCCGGACGTCGAGATGGCCTACATGAACTACGCCTACACGCAGTTCGACCATCCGGCGCAGCTCGACGATGTGAGCCGGCTTGTCGCGACTGCGACACCGATCGCCGAGACGGGCCGAACCGCTACGCCGCGGAGCTACGAGAGGTCGCCGGGCTGAACGAGAACCTTTTCACGGCGATCTACGCCTGCGCGTTCCGCCGCGACCATGCGCATCGCGCATATCAGATCGACACGCGCGGCGCGCCATTCAGTCGCTCGCAACCTGCGTCCCGTCCTCGGTGTACGCGCTCGCGGCGCTCCAGGACCGGCCCGCCTGGTGGGTCGGTGAGCCCGCCCTGGTCGTGAACATGAACGTCTCCTGGCTGCGCTGGGCCCTTCTCTGGCATCTCGAGCGCATGCCTGACCTTTTCGAGGAGGCCGAGCGCCGGGGAGTCGATCCCGGAGCGGCTCGACGTCTACCGGCTCAAGCATCTCGCCGAGGCCGAGACAGTGGGTTCGCGATGGCGTACTTCGAGGCCGAGGACGTCGATTCGCGCGAACTTCTCGCTCGCGCGCCTCCTCGAGCGCTCGAAGCACCTGCCGGAGTTCCGCGAGCGGCATCTGGCCGGCGTCCGCCGGGCCTACACGGAGGCCTGGGAGGCGGACCGCGTCGTCGTCGACCCGATCCCGCCGGACGAGCTGTTCGAGCGGTACGGGCTCTGAGCTCGACGGTGGATGCGCGTGGTCCCGTAAGGCCGCAGCGATAATCGCCGCGTGCCTCCGCCGAAGCCCCTGACCGCCTGCCGCCTTTGCGGTGGGGTGGCGCTCCTCCAGGTCTTGAACCTCGGTGCGCACGCGCTGACCGGCGTCTTCCCGCAGTCGCCGGACGAGCGCGGTAGCGACCGGGCCGCTCGAGCTCGTGTGGTGCCGATCGTGCACGTTGCTGCAGTTGGCGACGAGCTACGAGCCGGACGAGATGTACGGCGACAACTACGGCTACCGGTCGGGTCTTAACCGCTCGATGGTCGCAGCACCTGACGCGCAAGGCGAGGGGCCTCGAAACGCTGGTCGACCTCCGCGGAAGAGGATGCGTCCTCGACATCGGCAGCAACGACGGAACGCTGCTCGGCTCGTACGACGACACCAGGGCTGCGTCTCATCGGGATCGATCCGACGGCACGGCGATTCGCGCGAGTACTACCCCGCGGGACGCCGAGGTCGTTCCGGACTTCTTCTTCGGCGCAGACGGTTCCGCGAGTGTGAGCGACAAGCCGGCGCGGATCGTCACCTCGGTCGCGATGTTCTACGACCTCGAGGATCCCGTGGCGTTTGCGCGGGACGTACGGGAATGCGTCGCGCGCCGACGGCGTCTGGCACTTCGAGCAGTCGTACATGCCGTCGATGCTGCGCTTCAACGCCTACGACACGGTCTGCCACGAGCACATCGAGTACTACTCGCTGGCGAACGTCCGCCGGATTCTGGACGAGGCCGGGCTCAAGCTCGTCGATGTCCGCTTCAACCGCGTCAACGGCGGGAGCTTCGCCGTCACCGCGGCTCGCCGGGACTCCCCGTTCGAGCCGCACCACGTCCTGATCGACTGGTTCACTCGCGCAGGAGGACCGCATCGGACTCGACACGCCGGGCCCCTTCCGGGGATTCGAGGAGCGCGTCTTCCAGCATCGCGACGATCTTTGTCGCTCTGATCCGCATGCTCCGCGCCGGACGGCGCGACGGTCATGGGCTACGGCGCGTCGACGAAGGGTAACGTCCTGCTCCAGTTCTGCGGCTTCGACTCCGCCGACATCGAGGCGATCGCCGAGGTCAACGCGGACAAGTTCGGCCGCGTCACGCCCGGTACCGGTATCCCGATCGTGTCGGAGGACGAGATGCGTGCGCAGACGGCCGGACTACCTCGTCGTCTTTCCGTGGCACTTCCGCGACAAGATCGTCGCGCGAGAAGTGGAGTACCTGCGGAGCGGCGGGCGCCTGATCTTCCCGTTCCCCGAGATCGAGATCGTTGGTGCCTAGGTTCGCGCCACACGGGTCGCTCGAAGATCGCGTCGCCGCTCGTTACGGGTCGTGTGCCCTCAGGCCGCGGAGCACCCGACCCAGCTGCCTGCTCCTGGTCGATGAAGGCCGAAAGCTCATCGGAGAGACGATCGCTCGTCTTCATCGGCGCGTCTCGGTCCGAGAGCAGGCTTACGACCAGTTCGGCCGCTGCGGGTGGACGATCAGGTTGATCTGAGGGATGGAGGAGATGAAGGGCAGGCTGGTCGTCGCGCCGGGGGTGGCGACAAAGGGTGTCGCATGGGACAAGCAGTCGAGCAGCTTGATCTTCGATCCGCAGGCGTCGGCGATCGGTGCGACGAAGAGCCCGGGCTCGACGAACTCGCGGGTAACAGCCGCGTCGTCCGGGTGCCCGAGATAGCTGATGTTTGGACGAAGCCAGGCTCGCGCCACCGATTCGGGCGTCGCCGATGATGCGGATCTCTGCTCTGCGATCGACGGCTTCGAGCTCGGGCGCCGGTCGCGTCGCCAGCCATTCGATCGCACGAAGTTGCGGGTCGTGGGCGACGTTGCCGACGAAGAAGAGCGTGCCGGCACCCGTATGGCGCCACCGAGACGGGCTCGGGTCGAAGACCGGTGGCGCCACGGTGCGCACGTCGGTCACCCTGCGGTCATTACGCACGACGTGCCGACTCAGTCCAACGTTACGTCGTTCGCCCCCGGCTCGACAGATCCGGGCTTGCCTGTCTTCGCGTCGCGCACAGCCTCGAGCACCAGTGCGCTGACCTGCCGCTGGTGGTCGACGTAGGGTCGCAGGAACGGCCGCAGCGCACCGCGCAGCTGCCGCGCCCAGGGCCGGGCCGACTCCAGATCCGGCCCCCACATCAGCTCGTACGCGGCCCGTTCCACGGCATCGACAGGGATCTCGCGAGGCGCGACCGGCGCGGCGAGGCGGCGGCGGACGAACCCGGCGGCGGACGTCGAGGCTGTGCTCGCGCGGCGAAATCCGACAGCGCCTGCTCGGCCTTGGCGCGTGCCTCCTCGGGCTGTTCGACGACCCGCCGCAGCAGCGCCGCCGCGGCGTCGAGCTCGGGCTCGGCCCAGACAGCCGCCGGCGGCGTACGGCTCGAGGCCGTCCGGGATCGGCACGGTGGCGGCCGGCACCAGGTAGCTGTTCGCGTCGGTCATGAACTCGAGATTGCCCGAGTATCCGGTCGCGACGGCCGGCTTGCCGAGCGCCATCGCCTCGGCGATCGTCAGGCCGAATCCCTCCGCCCGGTGCAGCGAGGCGTAGGCGTCGCAGCGCGGCGACGAGCCCGTGGTAGCGCTCCGCCGGCAGCCCTTGTTCGAGGACGATGACGTCCCCGCGACGAGCCGCTGCACGCGTGCAGGTCGCGCAGTTGGCTGCGGTAGCTCTCTGCCGCCGATCGTCTTCAGCACGAGCACCGGGCCTTCGTTCGGCGCGAACGCTCGCGAGAACGCCTCGATCAGGCCGAGCGGGTTCTTCCGCTCGAAGATGCTCCAGAAGTTGAACGAGAAGATGAATGCGAAGCGGCCGTCCGGGAATCCCGAACTCGGCGCCGGCCGACCGGCTCGGTCCTCGGCCGGACGATCGGGACGGGGAAGATGTGCACCGGCTTCGACACGCTCGGCTCGATCGCGCGCGCGGACGTGCTCGCTGCCGACCCAGATCTCGTCGACGAGGTAGCGACGCCCACGCCATCACCGGCGGCAGGCGGTCGACCTCCCACCACCAGAAGCCGATCGTGCGCCGGTCCCTGAGCAGCGCCCGGCCCGACCCTCTCCACGAGCCCGGGAAGCATCTGCGGGTTGACGCAGACGATGTTCGTGCCGTAGAGCGGCAGGCGTCGAGCCGGAGCCGGCGCGCAGGGTCGTGCCCCGACGGGAATGACGGTGTGCGGGATGCCGCCCCGCTCGAGCGCCGCGATCAGCAGGCGGGCGATCTCGCCGATCCCCGACCGGGTGTGGACGTAGCCGATGACGTTGACGCCCTCCTCAGGCATGGACGCCGAGGTCTTCGTACGAGTCGACGACCTCCGCGGCCGGCCCGAGCGCCTGCGACGACGCCGTTGTGGATGAGGAGGCGCCCGATCGCAGATCCGCCGCACCGAGCCGAGGTCGTGGCTGACGAAGAGGATCGTCTTGCCCGGCGGCTCGAATCTCGTCGAGCGTCGCGAAGCACTTCTCCTGGAAGGACTGGTCGCCGACCGCGAGCACCTCGTCGAGCAGCAGGATGTCGAACGGGACCTGGATCGCCACCGAGTAGGCGAGCCGCATGATCATCCCGGACGAGAAGTTCTTCAGCTTCAGGTCGACGAAGCGCCCGAGCTCGGCGAACTCGATCATCTCGTCGAACTTGTCGGCGAGCTCGCGGCGCGAGAGCCCGAGCATCGTCGCGTTCACACGGACGTTGTCGCGCGCGTTCAGCTCCGGGTTGAAGCCGACGCCGAGCTCGATGAACGGCGACATCAGGCCGTCGACGACGACGCTGCCCCGGTCGGGCAGGTGGATGCCCGGCGATCGTCTTCAGCAGCGTGCTCTTGCCGCTTCCGTTCGGGCCGATCACGCCGAAGCACTCGCCGTGGTCGACCGAGAACGTGACGTCCTTGAGCGCCTCGTTCTTCTCGTAGGTCGTTCGATGGAGCGGATGGAGGAACCGCTCCTTGAGCGACGTCTGCCGGTCGTGCGGGATCTCGAACGTCTTCGCCGACGCCGTTGACCTCGATCGCCGGCATCAGACCTCCTCCGCGAAACGCGGGGCGCGCCGCCGGAAGTACGCGAACCCTACGGCGAGCACGAGGAACGCGATCGCGACCGGCAGGAGGCGCGCGAACGAGGTTCCGTAGACGGAGGTGATCGTGCCGTGCGGCTGATGCGAGCCGACGACCAGCGCGCGGATGTCCTGGATCACCTGGACGAGCGGGTTCAGGAACGCGAAGCGTCTGGAACCAGGGCGGGAGATAGCCGACCGGGTACATGATCGGCGAGGCGTAGAACAGCAGCTGCACCGTCGAGCTCCCAGACCTGGCCCACGTCGCGGTAGCGGACGAAGGCCGCCGAGAGCAGGAACGCGAGGCCGAGGATGAAGGCGTACAGCTCGATCAGCAGCAGCGGGATCAGCAGCCAGCCCAGGCTCGGCGTGAGGCCGCTCGCGGCGATGAAGACGACGACCACGCAGAGGTTGATGCCGAACGTGATCATCGCCGTCAGCGTCGTCGAGATGGGCAGGATCGGCCGCGGGAACGAGATCCTGCGGATCATCGAGCCCGCCCCCACCACCGACGGGATCGAGGTCATCGTCGCGTCGACGAAGAACGTGTAGAAGACGATCCCGATCAGGAGAAAGAGCGGGTAATGCGGGAACGTGCTGAGCTTGAACAGCCGCCCGAACACCATCCAGAGGATCGTGAAGTACGAGAGCGGCTTGATCACCGACCAGACGATCCCGAGGATGGAGTCCGCGTACTTGAGCTTGAACTCGACGCCGGCGACGACCTGCAGGATCCGGAGGTAGTGCCGGAGGCGCCCCGGCGGGCGCCTCGGCTCCGCCGGCGCGTAGGAGACCGAGGACATGAGCCCTGAGCGTAGCCGAGAGGGTTGCGGGCTCCCTGCTCGCACGGCCAGCGCCGTATCCCCTTCAGCGGTCGCGAGGCCGCGGCGCCGTTCGAGCTCGGTTCGAGGCCAGCGTCCGCGAGCGCCGCCCGCAGACTGGGCCGGGTCGTGCTCCCGCTCGACGTAGTCGCGGCCGAGCCGGCGCATCTTGCGCAGCCGGTCGAGCGTCGGTCAGCAGCGCGAGCGCGCGCTCGGCGAGCTCCTCCGGCTCGAAGCCGGAGAGCACCTCGCCGCCTCCGGACGCGCGCACGAGCTCCTCGGGACCGCCGCACGGCGTCACGAGCACGGGAACGCCCGACGCGAGCGCCTCGGCGACGACGATCCCGAAGCCCTCCTGCAGCGAGGGCAGCACGAAGAGGCTCGCCCGGCGAAGCACATCCGCGACCGAGCTCACCGGCCCGACCGCCGTCGCGCCGTCCGGCAGCGGGCCGGCGGGCGGGAGCCGACGAGCGTCAGCCTCGCGCCGGGCAGGCGCGAACGGAGCAGGGTGAACGCCTCGAGCAGCAGGCCGACGTTCTTGCGCGGGTCGTCGCCCCTGCCGACGAACACGAGCTCGGGCGTGTCGAGGCCGCGCTCCCACTCGTCGTCGGGCAGCGGGCTGAACTCTCCGGTGTCGACGGGAATCGGGACGACCCGGATCGTCGCCTCGGGAACGCCGGCCGCCTCGGCGAGCGACCGCTGCGAGGCGGGCGAGATCGCCCAGCGCACGCTGGCCTCACGCACGGTTGTCCGCTCGAGGAGCCTCAATCCCGGGGCGCTCGCGGCATGCGCCGCCCGGCGCGACGGGTCCAGTCCGCCCGGCGCGCCGCGCGCTTCGTCGGCGAGCGACGTGCTGATCCAGCACCCGAAAGGCTTGCGGGCGAGCACCGCGCCGAAGCCGTTCGAGGCGCTTGCCGCACAGACGAACCGCGCCTCTGCACCGCGGATTCGAGCGGCGATCACAGCGGCAGCGCCGAGGACGTTCGCGATCTCGAGGCCCGGGACGACGGGTCGGACGCCGCGTCCGTGGAGGCCGGCGCTGCCGGCGAGCCTCGTCGAGCCGGCGGTAGCGCAGATAGTGCAGCTCCGGCTCGCGGCCGAGCGACGACGGCCGCGTCGCACAGCGCCTCGGTCTGCGCCAGCACGCCGCCGGCAAAGCCGGGGTCCTGGCCGACGACCGCAAGGTCAGCCAGCCGAGTGCCTCGGCGGTAGAGCTCTTCCTGCAGCTCGGCGACGTGGGCCCACGACCATCTCGCCGGCACGGCGCGCGCACGCCGCGCCGATCCGGCGCGCGAAGTTCGGGATCCCCGAGGAGTCTCGCGACCGCCGCGGAGACCGCCTGCCTGGTCGAAGGGAACGACGAGCGCGGCGTCGTCGCGCAGGAGATCGGCGATCCCGCAGCGATCGGTCACGACCGAGGCCGTCCCTGCCGCGGCGGCCTCGGCGGCCGCCATTCCGAAGCTCTCGTACTCGGAGGCGAGCGCGAACACGTCCGCGTCGCCGTAGATCTCGAGCAGAGGCAGCGGGGTCGGGCCACGCCCCGGTGACGTGCACACGCTCGCTCACCGCGAGCTCCTGCGCCAGCCGGCTCAGCTGCCCGGTGGTCCCGCGGTCGTCCGGGCCGACGATCGCGAGGTGCGCCTCCTCGAGCTCGGGCAGCGACCGCACGAGCAGGTCGATCCCCTTCCCGGGCGCGACCCGGCCGACCGAGAGCAGGAGCGGTACGGCGCCGTCGAGCCCGAGCCGCCTGCGGAGGGGGCCGGGCCGGGCGAGCGGAGGCGGCCGGTGCCGGGAACCCGATCGGCCTGAGGACGATGCGCGTCCGGGTCGACGCCTGCGTCGAGGTAGTCGTCGCGCTCGCGCGAGGAGGCGGCGACGAGCAGCCTCGCACCGTCGAGCACGGGCCGGTAGACCGAGCCAGTCGACGCGCGCGCTTGAGCGCCACCTTGCGCAGCATCGGCCGGACCATCCCGAGCCCCTCGAAGACGTACGGAACCTCCTGCCGGCGCGCCCAGCCGGCCGCGAACGTCCCGACGAAGTCCCGGAACCCGAACACGTGGATCACGTCCGGCCGCTCGAGCTCCGACAGCCGGCGGCTGGATCGTCGGCGTCACGCCCATCCAGCGGTAGCGGACCGGCGTGCCCAGGTAGTGAACGGTCACACCGTCGACGTCGGCTGTTCGCGTCATCGCGTTGCGGCCGCCGGCCGAGCGCGACCAGGCTCGTCGTCACGACCTCGACCGTGTGACCCCGCGCCATCAGGCCGCGCGCGAGCTCGCGTGTCTGCGACACCGGCCCCCCGAAGCCGGTCGAGGGCCAGTAGCCGGGAGTGGCGAACAGGATTCGCAAGCCGGCTGGAAGCTAGCTTCTGCCGCGACGGCGCGCGACGCACCGCGACCCCGTCGAATCGCTCGTCTAGCCTGGGGCGATGGCCGAACACTCGCGTCGAGACCGGCCTCGGCTTCTGATCCTCAACGAGTACTACTGGCCCGGGCCGGAGGCATCGGCGCACCTGCTGACGGAGCTCTGCGAGTCGCTCGGCGCCGACTACGACGTCCACGTGATCACGGGCGCGGTCCAGGGCGACGAGCAGCCGCGCCGAGGCGCGTCGTTCGCAACGGCGTCACGATCGAGCGGGTGCCGTCGACGTCGTTCGACCGGGCCCGCATTCCCGGCCGGGCGATGAACTACCTGACGTTCATGGCCGCCGCGCTCGTCCGCGGGCTGAAGGCCGACGATCCCGACGTCGTCCTCTGCATGACCGATCCGCCGATGCTCGGCGCGGCGGCTGTCTTCCTCGCGCGCAGGCATCGCGCGCCGCTCGTCGTCGTCTGCGAGGACGTCTTCCCGGAGATCGCGACCACGCTCGGGAGGCTCCGCAACCCGCTCGTGATCGGCGCGCTCCGCCGGACGGTCTCGCTTCTATCTGCGGCGGGCCGACCGGGTCGTCGCGATCGGCGAGACGATGCGCGCCGCGACTCGAGGCGAAGGGCGCCGCCGTCCGAGCGGATCCGCGTGATCCCGAACTGGGTCGACGCGTCGCTGCTCGGGCCGAGGCCGCACGACAACGACTGGGCGCGTCGAGAACGGGCTCGCCGGGAAGTTCGTCGTCATGCACTCCGGCAACGTCGGCCACGCCCAGGATCTCGACACGCTCGTGCAGGCCGCCGACCTCCTGCGCGACCTCGACGACCTCGTCGTCCTGATCGTCGGCTCGGGCGCGAGGCGCGCCGAGGTGATGCGCCTGGCAGAGCGCCTCGGGCTCGACAACGTCCGCTTCCTTCCCTACCAGCCGCGCGAGCGGCTCTCGGAGTCGCTCTCGAGCGCCGACGTGCACGTGGTCGGCCTTGCGCCGGGCCTCGCGGGTTACGTCGTGCCGAGCCGTCTCTACGGGATCCTCGCCGTCGGACGGCCGGTGATCGCCGCCGTCGACGCCGAGAGCGAGACCGCGCACATCGTCGAGGCAGCGAACTGCGGGTTCCGGGTCCCGCCGGCGTCCCCCGACCTCCTGGCCGCCGCGATCCGCCGCTGCCATGCGGCCAGGGACGAGCTCCCCGAGCTCGGCCGCAACGGCCGCGAGTACGTGGAGCGCGAGGGCGACCGGGCAGTTGCGATCGAGCGTTACCGAATGCTCCTCACGGAGGTGCGCGAGGCTTCGAGGGACGACGGTGCGATCAAGATCCTGCGTGTGATCGCCCGTCTGAACGTGGGCGGGCCGACGCTTCATGTCGCCTACCTGACCAAGGGCCTGGCCCCGCTCGGTTACGAGACGACGCTCGTCGTCGGGCGCGTCGGGCCGAACGAGGGGTCGATGGACTACGTTGCCTCGGAGGTAGGGGTGCAGCCCCTCTACGTCGGCTCGCTGCAGCGGAACGTCTCCGTCCTGGGCGACCTCGCGGCGCTCGCTCGCCTGGTGGGCCTGATCCGATCGCTACGGCCCGACGTGCTGCACACGCACACCGCCAAGGCGGGAGCCCTTGGTCGTGCGGCTGCGCTGCTCTCCGGCAGCGCCCGCCCGGACGTGGTCGTGCACACCTACCACGGTCATGTTCTCACCGGATACTTCCCGCGGGTGACGTCGAAGATCTTCCTCGGGGTCGAGCGCTTCCTCGCGCGCAGCACGGACGCGCTCATGGCGGTGAGCCCGGAGGTGCGAGACGACCTCGTCGAGCTCGGTGTCGCACCTGTCTCGAAGTTCGTCGTCGTGCGGCTGGGGCTCGACCTCGAGCGGCGGATCGCCGCGCCCGAGGGCGCGCGCGAGCTCCTGCGCGACGAGCTCTCCGTCGGCCACGACCAGTTCCTCGTCACGTGGCTCGGCCGGATGACCGAGATCAAGCGGGTCGACGACCTGCTGTGCGCCTTCGCGGACCTTCGCGGCCGCGGCGTCGACGCCGTGCTCGCTCTCGTCGGCGACGGCCCGAACCGCGAGGGCCTCGAGCAGTTGGCGGCAAGCCTGGGGGTAGCCGACCGCGTGCGGTTCACCGGATTTCGCCGAGACGTCGGCTCCATCTACCGAGCCAGCGACGCGGTGGCCCTGAGCTCGGCGAACGAGGGAACGCCGGTGTCGCTCATCGAGGCGCTCGCAGCCGGTTGCGCGGTCGTCACAACCGACGTGGGCGGAGCGGTCGACGTGCTCGACGGCGGCCGGGTCGGCTTCCTCGTTCCGGCCGGCGACACGAAGGCGTTTGCCGACAGGCTCGAGGACCTGGTTTCGCAGCCTGGGCTCCGGCGTGAGCTCGGAACGGCCGGCCGCGAGCACGTGCTCGCCCGCTACTCGGTCGATCGGCTCGTCCGGGACGTCGATCGGCTCTACCGGGGTCTCCTCGGTGCGAAGGCGAGCCGCCTGCCGGCAGCGGAGCAGGCGACGTGATCGTCGTCAAGATCGTCTTCTGGGTGATCCCTCGCGGCGCTCGCCTGGACGCATGTCGTCTACCCGCTCGCGGCCGAGCTCGCCGCGCGGGTCAGCGGCCGCCGGCCGCGTGCGCGAGGAGACGCTGCCGACGCGTCGCCGTGATCGTCGCCGCCCACGACGAGGAGAGCGTGATCGAGCGGCGGGTCGCGAACCTGCTCGCGCTCGACTACCCGCGCGACCGGCTCGAGATCGTCGTCACCTCGGACGCCTCGACCGACCGGACCGAGGAGCTCGCCGAGGCCGCCGGCGCGCGCGTGATCCGGAACCCGCGCGGCGGCAAGGTCGCCGCCCAGGACCGGGCGGTGCGCGAGACCGAGTCGGAGATCGTCGCCTTCTCGGACGCGAACGCGACCTGGGCGCCCGACGCGCTGCGGCGGCTCGTCGCGCCCGTTCGCCGATCCCGCGCGTCGCCTACGTCTGCGGGCAGCTGCGGCTCGAGGCGGCCGACGGCTCGAACCGGGAGGGCCTCTACTGGCGCTACGAGATGGCCGTGCGCGCGGCCGAGTCGCAGCTCGGCTCGGTCACCGGCGGCAACGGCTCGATCTACGCGGTGCGCCGCTCCGACTACGTCGAGGTCGACCCGCGCTTCGGCCACGACCTCTCGCTGCCGTACCTGATGGTGCAGCGCGGCCGGCGCGCCGTCTACGAGCCGGCGGCGGTCGCGTTCGAGAAGCCGACGCCGTCGAACGAGACCGAGTACCGCCGCAAGGTGCGCATGTTCGAGCACTGCTGGCTGATCGTGCTGCGCGGCAGGATGCTCCGCCGGCCAGCCGCCCGGTCTACCTCGTCGCAGCTCGTCTCGCACCGGCATCTGCGCTACGCGAGCGGGCTGCTGCACCTCGTGCTGCTCGCGACCTCGATCGCGCTCGTCACGCAGGGCTGGCTCTACGACGTCGTGCTCGCCGGCGCAGCTCGTGCTGCTCGCCGCCGCCGCGCGCCGGCGTCGGGATCGCCCGCTACTACGTGCTCGTCACCTGGGCGACGGTGGTCGCGCTCTGGAACTACCTGCGGCGCGGCGTGCCGGCGACGTGGGAGGCGGCGGAGGGAACGCGCTGAACCGCGCCCTCGACGTCGCGATCGCCGGGCTCGGGCCTCGCGCTCGCGAGCCCGGTGCTCGCGCGTCGCGGCGCTCGCGGTGAAGCTCGAGGACGGCGGCCCGGTGCTCTACCGCCAGACGCGCGTCGGCAAGGACGGCCGCGACTTCGAGCTGCTGAAGCTGCGGACGATGGTCGTCGGCGCCGAGACGATGGGCGCCGGGTACGCGGTCAACCGGGGCGACTCGCGGATCACGCGCGTCGGGCGCGCTGCTGCGGCGGCTGTCGCTCGACGAGCTGCCGCAGCTCTGGAACGTGATCCGCGGCGACATGTCGGTGATCGGCCCGCGCCCGACGCTCCGCTACCAGGTCGACCGCTACGACGAGCGGCAGCTCCACCGGCTCGACGTCAAGCCGGGGATCACCGGCTGGGCGCAGATCCACGGCCGCGCGACGCTGCCCTGGGCCGAGCGGATCGAGCTCGACCTCTGGTACGTCGAGCACCGCTCGCCCGCCGTCGACCTGAAGATCCTGCTCCGGACGCCGCTCGCGCTCTTCGGCGGCACCTACAAGGGCGAGACCGGTGGCTGGAAGCCGGCTGACTGACCGCCGGCTCCCGCTCGCCGCGATCTGCCTCTTCGTCGTCGCGGTCGGCCTCTGGAACGCCGCGCGCTACCCGACCGGCGCCGGCTACGACGCCGCCGACCACATGGCCTACGCCGACGGGCTCGTTCCCGGGCTGCCACTTCCCCCAGCACGACGGGCGAGTACTACACGCCGCCCGGCTTCTACTTCGCTCGCCGGGTCGGTCGACTGGGTCGCGCAGGAGCTCGGCTACGGCGACCCCGACCGCGCCGGACAGGTGCTCAACGTCCTCTTCCTGCTCGGGACGGTGCTGCTCGTCGCGGCGATCGCGCGGGAGCTCTGGCCGGGACGACGGCGGATCGAGCTCGGCGCCGCGGCGTTCGTCGCCTTCCTGCCGGTGGTGGTCGAGACGACGGCGATGTTCCATCCGGAGCCGATGTCGCTCTTCCTCTCGACGCTCGCGCTCTGGCTCTGCGTCCGCACGTTCGCGACCCGCGCTACGCGTGGGCGCTCGGCGCTCACGCTCGGCGCCGCCCAGCTCGTGCGGGCGTTCGCGCTCTCGACGGTCGGCGGCCGTCGCGCTCGCGCTGCTCGCCGGGCGGCGCTGGCGCGCGCTCGCGATCGTGCTCGTGCTCGCGGCGCTGATCCCGGCGCCCTGGTACATCCACCAGCGCGTCAAGTACGGCGGGCAGCCCGCAGTTCCCGCAGCCGGCGCAGGCCGCGCCAGCGCCTGCCGGCCTCGTTCTACGCTCGACCCCGGGATCCCGGGCATCGTCACGCGCCCGTACGCGCCAGCATCACTACGCGCTCGCGATCCCGACCACCTACGACGGGATCTGGGGCGACTACTTCGGCGTCTGGGCGCTGGCACTGCGGGACGCCGCTGCCGGCAACGAGCGCCGTGACGAGCCGTCCGCTCGGCGCGGCACCGGCTCGAGCTCCAGTCGCTCGCTCGGGCTCGTGCCGACGCTGCTCGCGCTCGTCGGCTGGGCCGCTCTTCGCCCGCTCGTCGCTGCGCGACCGCTCGCGGCTCGCCGTCGCCCTGCTGCCGCCGCTCGCGATCGCCGGCTACCTCTACTTCGCCGTCGTCTACTGGACGCCCGACGGCGACCTGCTGAAGGCGACCTACATGCTCACGACCACGGCCGGCTGGGCGATCGGCTTCGGCTACGCGCTCGACCGCATCCGCGGCCGCCTGTGGCCCGTGACGCTCGCCCTGCTCGGCGCTCTGCGCGCTCGCCGAGCTGCCGTTCCTCGTCTACTGAGTCGCGTCTACGGCCGGCGGCGGTCGAGCATGTCCTCGAGGAAGCGGTCGAGGCCCGGCCTCGGCTCCCAGCCGAGCTCGGCCTCGATCCGGCGCCGGGTCGGCGGCGATCGCCTTCGGGTCGGACGGGCCGGATGAACGCCGGGTCGACGACGACCGCGGGCTCGCCGGAGCCGGCGAAGCGGGCCGACCAGCCGAGCGGGTCGTCGCCGTCGAGCTGCCCACTCGAGCTCGAAGCCCGGCGAGCGCGAAGGCGCGGTCGGCGAGCTCCCAGACCGAGTGCAGCCTGCCGGTGCCGAGGACGTAGTCGCGGTAGGACGCGGCCTCGTCCGGCACGCCGCGGGCCTCGGCCTGGCGGAGGATCGTGACCATCCCGTCGACGTAGTCCGGCGCGAAGCCCCAGTCGCGCTGCGCCTTGAGGTTGCCGAGCGCGAGCGGCCCGTCCGCGGCGCCGGTGCGCAGCGCGTGGACGTGGTCGACGACCTTCCGCGACAGGAACTGCGGCGCCGCGGCGGCGCGACTCGTGGTTGAAGAGGATCCCGCAGGCGATCCGGATCCCGTAGGACTCGCGGTAGCTCCGGCAGAGCATGTGCGCCGCGGCCTTCGCCGCCGCGTACGGGCTCTGCGGGTTGAGCGCCGACGACTCGTCGTGGACGACGCTCTCGCCGGGCACCGAGCCGAACATCTCGCCCGAGGAGGCCTGGTAGAAGCGCGTCTCCGGGCTGTCGAGCCGGATCGCGTCGAGCAGGTGGACGACGACGTGCGCGTTCGACTCCCAGGTCGCCTGCGGGTCGGCGAACGAGGCGCCGACGCTGCTCTCGCCGGCGAGGTTGTAGAGCTCCTCCGGCCGGACGTCGCCGACGAGCGCGCGCAGCGGGCCCGGGTCGCGGATGTCGCGCCGCACGGCGCGCAGCCGCTCGTGGCCGCCGAAGACCGCCTCGGCGGCGTCGAGGTCGCGCACGGCGGCGTGCACCGTCCAGCCGTCGGCGAGCAGGCGCCGCACGAGATAGAAGCCGTCCTGGCCGGTCGCGCCGGTGACGATCGGCGGTCTGCGGGGTCGACGGGGCGACGCATCCCGCGGAGTCTAGGGCGCGTCCGCAGTAGCCTTCCGCCCCGTGCCGGTCGTCCTCTTCACCTGCGCCGGGCAGCGCGTCGACATCGTCACCGCATTCGCGCCGCGCCGGAGCGACGACGCTCGCCGTCGACCTCAACGAGCTCGCGCCGGCGCTCTACGCCGCCGACCGCCGCGCGCTCGTGCCGCGCGGTCGACGACCCCGGCTACATCGCGGCGCTCGCGCGCGCTCGTCGCCGAGCACGACGGCGGCGCTGGTCGTGCCCGCTCGCCGACCTCGACCACCGCGTGCTCGCGGCCCGCCGCGACGAGCTCGGCGCGCTCGTGCTCCTGCCCGGGCCCGAGACGATCTCGCTCTGCGAGGACAAGTACGAGGCGCACCGCTTCTTCGAGCGAGCAGGGGATCGCGACGCCGCCGACCTGGCTGTCGGACGAGCTGCCGGCCGACCTCGCCTTCCCGGTGCTCGTGAAGGCGCGCCGCGGCTTCGGCTCGCGCCACATCTACCGCGCCGCCGACCGCGAGCGAGCTCGACTTCTTCCTCGCGCTACACGACCGCCGAGTCGATGGTGCAGCAGGTCTGCGAGGGCGAGGAGTTCTCGATCGACGTCTTCTGCGACCTCGACGGGCGCTGCCTGAACGCGATCCCGCGCACGATGATCGAGTCGAAGGGCGGCGAGTCGATCAAGGGCATGACGATCCAGGACGCCCGACCTGATCGAGCACGGCGCGGCGCGTCGCCGAGGCGATGGGGATCGTCGGCCCGGCGAACATCCAGTGCTTCCGCGAGCCCGACGGCGTCGCTGCCGGTCACCGACGTCAACCCGCGCTTCGGCGGCGGCTTCCCGCTCCCGACCGCGGCCGGCTCGCGCTACCCGGAGCTCGCGCTCGCGCTCGCGCGCGGCGAGCGGCCCGAGCCGCGGCTCGGCGAGTTCCGGGAGGGCGTCGTGATGACGCGCTTCTTCTCGCAGGTGATCCTCGAGCAGACGGCCGACGGCTTCGCGCCGCTCGAGGAACCGTCCGGTGACGCCTGACTCGGGCCAGTACCCTCCTGGCGCATGCGGTACCTCGTCACCGGCGCGGCCGGCTTCATCGGGTCGCATCTCGCCGAGGCGCTCGTCGCGCGGCCGGCCACGACGTCATCGGGATCGACTGCTTCACCGACTACTACGACCCGGCGCTGAAGGAGGAGAACGCCCGCGGGCTCGAGCATCGCGGCTGACGCTCGACCTGGCCGAGGACGAGCTCGACTTCGCCGGCCTCGACGGCGTCTTCCACCTCGCCGGGCAGCCGGGCGTCCGGAGCTTCGGCGACGTCTTCCCGACTCTACCTGCGCCGGAACGTCCTCGCCTCGCAGCGCGTGTTCGAGGCGGCGGCGCGCGACGGCGTCCGGGTCGTCTTCGCCTCGTCCTCGTCGGTCTACGGCGCGGCCGAGCGCTTCCCGACGCCCGAGGACACGCCGCCGCAGCCGCTCTCGCCCTACGGGATCACGAAGCTCGCCTGCGAGCAGCTCGCCGCCGCCTACGGGCGCGAGTTCGGGCTCGACTGCGTCGTGCTGCGCTACTTCAACGCGTTCGGGCCGAGGCAGCGCCCCGACATGGCGTTCACGCGGATCGTCAACGCGCTCGCCGCCGGCGCGACGTTCGACGCTCTACGGCGACGGCGACCAGTCGCGCGGCTGGACGTATGTCGGCCGACATCGTCGATGCGACGGTCGCCGCGATGGAGCGCGGCACCGGCACCTACAACGTCGGCGGCGCGCTCGAGGCGTCGCTGAACGAGACGATCGCGCTGCTCGAGCAGATCTCGGGCCGCACGCTCGACGTCGTCCGCGAGCCGGCCGTGCCGGGCGACCAGCGGCGGACGAGCGCCGACACGACGCGGATCCGCGCCGGAGCTCGGCTGGGCGCCCGCGGTCACGCTCGAGGACGGGTCTGCGCGCGCAGTGGGAGTGGGCCTCGACTAGAGTGCCGCTCGCATGAGCGGCGACCAGGGTCGCAGCGGATCTCGGCGGCGAGCGCGAGATCGACCTCCGGGGCTGGTGGACGCGCTTCTGCTCCCGCTGGTGGATCGCCGCCGTCGGGCTCGTCGATCGGCATCGTCGTCGGCGCGGCTCTACTCGCTGAGCGGCGGCAGCGCCTACGTCGCCTCGGCGCTGATCGCGCGCGGCCAGGCGTTCAATCCCGGCGGCACGACGCCGGTGCTGAGCTACCTCACGAGCCCGGCCGCGATCCAGTCCTCGCCACCCGAGCCGGCGACCCTCGAGAAGGCCGCGGCGAAGATCGGGCATGAGCGTCGCGCAGCTTCGCGGGCACGTCACGACATCGACGGTCGACCGAGCGCCGGGACGGCCTCGCCGGTCGAACACCGAACAGCATCCTCGTCCAGATCACGGTGACGCTTGAACAAGCGCAAGAAGGCCGAGGACGCGGCGAATGCCCTCGCCGAGGTGATCAAGCAGCAGACGACGTCGCGCTACGTCACGCCAGTCGATCACGATCTACCAGACAGCGGCTCGCGAACTATGCGTCAAGGCGTCGCGGCGCTCCGACGGCGAGATCGACAGCCTGAACAAGGTCCTCGCTCGCTCGAGCGGGCTCTCGCCGCTCGAGCAGCTCGTGCTCGTCGACGCAGCTCGACGCAGGCGCAGGCCGCGCTCGGGCAGACGCTCGACTCGCAGACGACGACGCAGCAGCAGCTGATCCTCGCCCAGGACGTCGAGCACGACGCAGATCATCCAGCTGCGCCAAGGCCGAGAAGACGACGGCGCGCTCGCGGCGGAACTCGGTCCTCTTCGGCGCGCTGATCGGCCTGCTCATCGGGGCGATCGTCGCGCTCGTCGTCGGCCTCGCGCGGCGACGCGCCCGGCGCCCGGCCTGAGCTCGACGCTCGTCGGCGGGCGGCCGAGTACGATCGCGCGAGCGTGAAGGTCTCGTTCCTCATCCCCGCCTACAACGAGGCGGCGACGATCGGCGAGGTGCTCGAGCGCATCGCGGCGCTCGGCCTCGACGCGCAGGTGATCGTCGTCGACGACGGCTCGACCGACGACACGGCGGCGATCGCCGAGGCGGCCGGCGCGACGGTGATCCGGCAGCGCGAACCAGGGCAAGGGCGCGGCGATCCGGGCCGCGATCGCGGCGGCCGAGGGCGAGATCGCGGTGATCCAGGACGCCGACATGGAGTACGACCCGGCCGAGGTGCCGGAGCTGATCGAGCCGATCGTCCGCGGCGTCGGCCGACGTCGTCTTCGGCTCGCGGCTGCGCGGCGGCAAGCCGCAGCGCGCGTTCCTCTTCTGGCACCTGGTCGGCAACCGCTTCCTCTCGCTGCTCACGTACGTCCTCTTCAACACGACGCTCTCCGACATGGAGACCGGCTACAAGGCCTTCCGGCTCGAGGTGCTCCGCTCGCTCGACCTGCGCGAGAACAGCTTCGGGATCGAGCCCGAGATCACCGGCAAGGTCTGCAAGCGCAAGCTGCGGATCTACGAGCTGCCGATCTCCTACTACGGGCGCACCCACGACGAGGGCAAGAAGATCACCTGGCGGGACGGCTTCCGGGCGCTCTGGGTGCTGTTCCGCGTCCGCGTCTCGGCGGATGATCGGCGGCAAGACGGTCGCGGTCGTCGTCCCGGCCTTCAACGAGGAGGCGCTGATCGGCGAGACGCTCGCCGGGATCCCGAGCTTCGTCGACCGGATCGTCGTCGTCGACGACGCCTCGCGCGACGCGACCGCCGAGCGGGCCCGCGGCGTTCGCCGACCCGCAGATCGAGGTGATCGTCGCACGAGCGGAACCGCGGCGTCGGCGCGGCGATCGTGACCGGCTACAAGCGGGCGCTCGCCGAGCGGATCGACGTCACCGCGGTGATGGCCGGCGACAACCAGATGGATCCCGCCGAGCTCGAGACGATCGCCGCGCCCGGTGCTCGCGCGGCGAGGTCGACTACGCGAAGGCGAACCGGCTGATCAGCGGCCGCGCCTGGGAGCTGATCCCGCGCACCCGCTACCTCGGCAACGCCGTGCTCTCGCTGCTGACGAAGATCGCCTCCGGCTACTGGCACGTCGCCGACTCGCAGGCCGGCTACACGGCGATCTCGCTCGACGACGCTCGAGCGCCTCGACCTCGACCGCGTCTACACCCGCTACGGCTTCCCGAACGACCTGCTCGTGCACCTGAACGTGATCAACGCCCGCGTCCGCGACGTCCCCTCGCGCCCGATCTACAACGTCGGCGAGCGTCGGGGATCCGCATCCGCAAGGTCGTCCCGCGGATCTCGTGGCTGCTCCTCAAGGGCTTCTTCTGGCGCATGCGCGAGAAGTACGTGATCCGCGACTTCCACCCGCTCGTCTTCTTCTACCTCCTCGGCATCGTGATGACCGTCGCTCGGCCTCGGCGCTCGGCATCGCCGAGACCGTGCTGCGGATCATCGGCAACGGCGATCCCGCCCGCGACGATCGTCCTCGTCGCGCTGCTCCTGATCGCGGGCAGCCAGTTCACGCTGTTCGCGATGTGGTTCGACATGGAGTCGAACAAGGACCTGCGCTGAGGAGGCGAGGAGCCGAGCGCCCTCGAACGCCGAAGGCGGTCGCCGCACGGGTCGCGATCAGCTCACGAGCGGGATCTGGATCTTGTAACCCGCCTTGGTGATCGCGGCGATCGCCCTCTGGGCGTCTCCGACGCCCTTGAGCGACAGGGCGGCCGCGAGTGCCGAGAGATCGCCCGTCTTCAACCTGGCGATCACGGGCGTGAGCTCGTTCGCGAGCTCGTCGACCGCCTTCACGAGCTGCCGGTGCGGCGTCTTGATCGCGGGCGGCGGCGTGATCGCACCGAGCTGGCCGCCGGCCCGCTTGAGTGCTGCCTGGGCGACCGTCAGCTGCGCGGCGGCCGCCGGGCCGTTCGTCGCCGAGCCGAGCTTGCCCGTCGCCGTGGTGAGGTCCTTCGCGACCGCATTGACCTGGTTGACGTACTCGGAGGAGCTGAGCGGCTTGCTCCCGCCGCCGCAGCCGGCAAGCACGACGACCGCGGCGATCATCGCCGGCACGATCGCCACCGGCCATGCACTCCTCCGACCCGGCGGGACAGCTGGACGGGGCATCGATCCATCTTAGAAGGGGCGCGGCTGCGTGCGCCGGGCTCAGCGGCCGCCGGTGAGGAGTGCCTCCCCTTCCCGGACGTAGCGCGTTGCGCCGACCGAGCGGTAGAAGGCAAGCGCCTGTACGAGCTGCTCGTCGGCCTCCGCGCGCCGGCCCTTCCCCGCGAGCAGTCGCGCCGCCGCGAGCCGGGCGTAGGCCTCCTCGCTGACCGCGCCGCTCGCAGCCGAGATGTCGGCTGCGCGGGTCGGGTCGCCCCGCGTGTAGGCAAGAGCGGCCTCCGGCCACGAGCCGGAGTGCCCGGCGACCGCCTCGGCGAGCTCGGCCCCCCGCCCGAGGGCGACGGCCGTCCACGAGAGCTCGTGCGTCGATCCGATGCGGTAGCCGATGTGCTCGCCGTTCAGCTCGGCGAGGAACCGTGAGACGGCCCACCCGGCTCGCTCGTCGTCCCCGAGCTCGTGCTGGATGAGCGCGAATCGGGAGAGCGTCGGCAGCAGGGCCTGATTGTCTGCGGCACGCGTTGCGGCCTCGAGTGCGCTCTCGGCGTCCGCCAGGGCGCCGGCCGTCTCGTCCCGGGCGTGCCGCAGAAGCGCGCGGCACGAGTACGCCTGCGACGCCAGGTAGTGGGGCCGGCCCGCCTCGATGTCGGCGATGAACGCATCGGCGGACGTGCTCGCCTCGTCCCATCGCCCCGTCGTGTATCGCGGAACGATCAGCACAGCCTCGACCCAGCGCTCGAATGCGACCTGGCCGTAGCGGGCTGCGGCGGTCGCGGTCTCCTCCCATTGCCCGATCGCCTCGGCGATCCGCCCTCGCACCCAGAGCTGCGCGGCGAGGTTGCCCTTCGAGCGGCACACCTCGAACGGGGTGTTCGCGATGACGGCGACGCGGGCGGCCTCCTCGAGATCGTCCATCCAGCCCGGCTCCCCGAGCGAGCCGCGGGCCGTCCCGACGGTGTCGAGGGCCGTCGCTCTCACGTCATCGAGCCCCAGGTCGTCTGCCATCGCGAGCGCCTCGAGCCCGACCCGGATCGCCTCGCGGTCGTCCGAAGCAAGCATCTTGAGGCGGGCCGCCATCGCGATCGTGTGTGCCTTCGTCCGCGAGGCCGGCAGGGGATCGAGGAGCTCGCGCGCGCGGCGCAGATGCTCGAAGCTTGCGTCGCGCTCGCCGGCGAGCCAGGCGCTCTCGGCGAGCCGCGTCTCCGCCTCGGCTGCGCCCTCGAGATCGCCGGCGGCGAGCATCCCCACGGCAGCCTCGCGAAGATGCTCGGTCGGCGGCTCGCCGATCAGCCACTCGCCGTAACCCAGCTTCAGCAGCAGCCTGCTGCGGCGGATGTCACCCTCGGGCAGGAGCCCGAGCGCCGCCCGGTAGTAGCGGCCCGCGGCGGCGTACGCGTGCAGAGCGGCGGCACGGTCGCCCGCGTCGCTCAGAGTCACCTGGGCCGCCGCGGCGAACGCCTGAACGTCCGCTCCGGTGGCGGCGCCGATCTCGAGGGCCTGCAGGTAGTGGTAGGCAAGCATCTCGGAATGGTCCTCCGCCCGGCCGAGGCTCTCGATCCAGTGCGCGGTACGGATGTGCTTGTCCGAGCGATCGGCGCGAGGGATCTGCCCGTAGGCGACGTCGCGGACGAGGACGTGGCGGAACGAGTACTCGGAGTCGCCCGCCACGCTGACGAGGAACGCTCGCGCTGGACGAACTCCCTCCGCTCGAGCGTATGCAGCATCTTCTCGAGCTCGCCCGACTCGGCGTCGGCGAGCAGCGCGAGCGGGCTCAGCCAGAACGACCTTGCCGACAACCGCCGCGTCCTGGACGAGCTGCTTCTCCGCCGGCTCGAGCAGGTCGAGCCGCGCCGCGATCAGCCCCTGCACCGTCTCGGGCAGCCGCTCGATCTGCCCGCGCTCCAGCAACATGCGCGCGAACTCCTCGGCGTAGAGCGGATTGCCGCCGGCGTGCAGCAGCAGCTCGGCCTGGGTCCCGGCGGGAAGCACGGAGCGCTCGACGAGGCGGCCGAGCAGGCGTGAGGTGTCGCCGTCCGAGAGCGGCGACAGCGAGATCGTGAGCGAGTTCGGCTTGCCGCCGCCCCACCCGGGCCGCCGGGCGAGCAGCTCCGGCCGGGCGGTGCAGATGACGAGCAGCGGAACACCGCTCGCCCAGTCGGTCAGATGGTCGACGAAGTCGAGGAGGTCGTCGTCGGCCCAATGCAGGTCCTCGAAGACGAGCACGAGCGGGCGCTCGTCCGCGAGCCGCTCGAAGAACCGCCGCCAGGCGGTGAACGCCTCGTCACGCCGGTCGCCTCCGCCGTCGGCGGCTCCGGGAAGGCCGACGAGCGGGCGGAGGTGCGACTCGACCCAGGGATCGTCGACCACGGCGTGAAGCTTCCGCTCGGTCTCCGCGGCATCGTCGCCCTCGAGGATGCCGGCCTCCGCCTTCACCATCTCGGCGAGCGCCCAGAAGGTGATGCCCTCACCGTAGGCGAGGCAGCGGCCGTGACGCCACGAGATCGAGCTCGGTGTCGCCGCTCGACCTGCCCGTACAGCTCGAGCACGAGCCGGCTCTTGCCGATTCCGGGAACGCCGACCACCGTCACGAGCTCGGGCGCCCGCTCCTGCCGGGCGCGGTCGAACGCTCCCGAGAGCAGCTCGACCTCGCGATCGCGGCCGACGAGCTCGGCGCCGTGGACGCGCTCCACGTGCGGCCGGGCGCGTGCCTGTACCACCGCACGCGCCGGCACCGGCCGGGCCTTGCCTCTTCGCCGCCACGGCGGTCTCCGCGGCGAACTCGATCGCCGCCCCGGTCGCGGCGACGGTCTGCTCGCCGACGAGGATCCCGCCGACGGGCGCCGCCGACTGGAGCCGCGCCGCCGTGTTGACCACGTCCCCGGCAGCCATCGCCTGCCCCTCCTCCGGCCGCGCGCCGAGCGTGACGAGCGCCTCGCCCGTGTTGATCCCGACGCGAAGCTCGATTCCCTCGTCGTCGGCCCAGTCGCGGATTGCGAGCGCCGCCCGGACCGCGCGCTCCGCATCGTCCTCGTGCGCGACCGGTGCGCCGAAGACCGCCATCACCGCGTCGCCGATGAACTTCTCGACCGTCCCGCCGAACCGTTCCAGCTCGGCCTTCAGGCGCGCGTGGTACGGGTCGAGGAGCGCGGCGACGTCCTCCGGGTCCATCGCCTCCGACTGCGCGGTGAACCCGGCGAGGTCCGCAAACAGCACCGTCACCACCTTCCGCTCCCGCCTGCCGCTCATGGCGCCGAGTCTAGAGCCGGGCCCGGGGCTCGAGCCCGCGTGCCTCGTCTCCGGCGGAGGGCCGGTTACGAGATCGGCGGGTGGGGTACCAGGGGTCACGAACGCGACAAACGGCGAAGGGAGAACTGACAGATGGCGACCATTGAGATCTGGACGTATCGCGAAGAGGTGATAGGCGCAGTCGACGTGACCGGATTCGGCGTCGAGGCGCTGGACGGCTCGATCGGCAAGATCGACGAGGCGAGCAACGACGTCGGCTCGAGCTACATCGTCGTCGACACGGGCCCGTGGATCCTCGGCAAGAAGGTGCTGCTGCCGGCGGGCGTCATCGGCAGCGTCGACGTGGACGGTGAGAAGGTCTACGTCCAGCGCACCAAGGATCAGATCAAGAGCTCGCCCGAGCTCGATCCCGACACCTACCGCGACGAGGCGTATCGCAACGAGGTCGGCGACTACTACGGCTGGGGCGGGCGCGGCTGGCGGGACCCGGAGGGCTCATGAACACGATGGAGCGTTTCCAGAAGCTTCAGGTCGAGCTCGTACGGGCGGGATTCCCAACCGAGTTTCTCGCCCGGCCGAACGGCCGCAACGGCGACCAGGCGACACTGACGCTGTTCGTCGACCTCAAGGATCGCAAGGCCGAGCACATCGAGAGCCTCGACGCACTCGCGGGCCTGCACGGCTTCTCCTACACGGTCGGCGACGACAGCCGCGCCGCGCTCGTACTCGCGTCATAGAGCCAAAACGGCGTTGGCCGTGCGGGTTATGGGCCCTCCCCTGGCCCGCTCGGCTCTCCGGCCAAGCCACGCCAAACCCGTCCGGGGACGGGTCGGACTGGCGGCCGACGGCGGTTCGACACACCGACCCGGCGGGGCAACTGGTCAGGCAGTCAGATTCAGCCCCTGACCCGGGCGATCTTGCCAGGGCCGGCGCGGGAATACCCACTCGCAGATGCGGGTGCTGAGATCCCATGACTGCGATCCCTGTCAAGGCGTCAGGAGCGTGAGCACACCGAGCAGGTGGCGGTCACGGAGGAAGCTCCCGACGCGTGCTCGCCCGCCTTCCCGGGGCGCGGCTATCGTCCGGCGGGCATGGGCCTCGGTATCGAATGGGTCATCTCGAGCTGCCGGCTGCTCGCGGGGATCGGCGAGGAGTTCGAGCGGACGCGGCCGTTCGAGGGCCTGGCGATCGGCACCGGGATCCATCTCGAGCCGAAGACGGTCGCGCTGCTCGCTGACGCTCGCCCGCGGCGGCGCCGAGGTCATCTCGACCGGCAACCTGAACACGACCCAGCAGGAGGCCCTCGACCACCTGAACGCGAACGGCGTCCGGGCGGTCGGGGCGCCCACCTCGGATCCGGGCGAGCACGACGGCTACCTGCGCGAGGTGCTGGCGACCCGCCCGGACCTGCTGCTCGACAACGGCGGTGACCTGTTCGTGCGCTGGCTGGAGCGCCCCTACGACGAGCTCGTCGGCGGCACCGAGGAGACGACCTCCGGCCGGATGCGGCTCGAGCCGCTCCGGGCGCAGATCGGCCGGCCGGTGCTCGTGATCAACGACAGCCCGATCAAGCAGTTCGCCGAGAACCGCCACGCGGTCGGGCAGAGCACCGTCGAGGCCTACCTGCGGATCACCAATCGCTCGACGAACGGCAAGCGCGTGACGGTCTTCGGCTACGGGGCCTGCGGGCGGGGCGTCGCGGCGAACTTCCGGAACGCGTTCGCCGAGGTGTCGGTGGTCGAGATCGACCCGGTGACACGGCTCGAGGCGCTTCTCGACGGGTTCGCCGTGCCCGAGCGGGAGGAGGCGCTCGAGCGCGCCGACGTCGTGATCACCGCGACCGGCGCCCGCGGCGTTGTGACCGCCGCCGACCTGCCGTTCCTCGGCGACGGCGTCGTGCTGATGAACGTCGGGCACTTCCCGCTCGAGATCGACGTCGCCGGGATCGAGGCCGACGATGGCGTGCTCGTCCGCGAGCGCGCCGCGGATGGGATCGAGACGCTCCGCCTGGCGGACGGGCGGCGGGTGCAGCTCCTGACCGGGGGCCACATGGTGAACCTGGCGGGGCCGCGGCCGCTCGGCAACTCGATCGAGTCGATGGATCTCGGGTTCGCGCTCCAGGCACGCTGCCTCGAGGCGGTTGCGCGCGGCGAGGTCGGCCCAGCCGACTGCGTGGTTCCTGTCCCGCGGTCGATCGACAATGCCGTCGCCTCGGCGTACATCGCCGCTGCGGCAGCTGCACCTTAGAAGCTCCCGCTACTAGTGTGAGCCGATGCGAGCGCGTGTCCTCTTCGCCGTCGTCGTAGTTCTCGCACTCGCCCCGGCGGCGCACGCCGCACATGCAGCCTGTCCGGTGAAGGTCTCGCTGGCGCGAGGGGCGGCGCCGCTCCGGGTCTCGTTCCGGGCGACATGCGCCTCCGAGTCCTACAGGTGGGCCTTCGGTGACGGCAAGGTCGCGCGCGGCAGGTCGGTGGCGCACACCTATGCCGGCGGCCGCTTCACGCCGGTGCTCGCGACCGGCTCGGGCGCGCACCGGCTGGCGCCGGTCACGTCGGTCGCGCTCAGCCTCTCCGCGCCGCGGCGCGCCGCTTACGGCGAGCGCGTGACGCTGCACGCGTCGGTCAAGCCCGAGGTGCCGGTCTATCTCGACGGCCGGCGGTTCCGGCACGGCAAGCTCAAGTTCACGGTCACCCGGCCGTTCCTCACAGCCGTCGCCGGCCCGGCCGTGGTTCGCCGGGCGATCGTCGTCACGCCGAGGCTCGAGGTGAGCCTGAGGGGCTCGACGACGATCGGCTCGCCGCTCGACGTCGTTGCCGTCCTGCGGCCGGCACATGCCGGGAGCCTCCGGGTCGAGGTCGACGGCTCGCCCTCGACCCGGGTCGACACCGGGGAGCTCCACACCGCGCGCATCGTCGTGCTCTCGAGGCCGAAGGCGGAGTGGGCGGCCGTCTCCAGGGTTGTTCGGGTCCGCATCCGCGCACCGACCGTGGCGCTCGGCGCGCACGGCTCGGCCGTCGTCGAGCTCGAGCAGCGCCTCCGCGAGCTCCACTACGCCGTGCACGACACGAGCGGCGTCTTCGACGAGGACGCCCAGCAGGCCGTGTACGCGTTCCAGGACGTGCACGGCCTCGAGCCGACCGGGGTCGTAACGCCCACGCTCTGGTCGAGGCTCGCCGCTGCCGGCGTCCCGCGGGCTCGCTATCCGGGAGATCACGTCGAGGTGGACAAGACGCGCCAGGTGCTCTACCTCGTCCGCGGCGGCTCGGTGGTGCTCGTCACGCACGTCTCGACCGGCGCGACCGGCAACACGCCGCTCGGCCTCTGGCACGTCTACTCGAAGGTGCCGGGGTGGAGCTGGGTGCTCTGGTACCCGAGCTACTTCCTCCGCGGCTTCGCGATCCACGGCTACCCGGACGTTCCGCCCTACCCTGCCTCGCACGGCTGCGTCCGGATCCCGATGTGGCTGGCGCCGAAGCTGTACCCCCGGATCCCCATCGGGAGCTCCATCTACATCTACACCTGACACGTCCGAAGAAGCCGGCTGTGGACGGTCCGTCACGGTTTCGTTCGCCTAACCTGGCACCGGACGTGTCCAGACGGTCGCCTCGGATTTGCAGGGATTATCTCCCGCCGTCACATCCACGTCACGCCCTCGTGACGCCTGCGTGACGGTGCCTGGCACCGGCCACGTCCCTCCTGGACGGCCGTCGGAGAGATGGCGTGACCGGGCCCGGGCGTGGCTGCGATGGCTAGGGTGTCGTCGTCGCATGAGCGTCCAATCGGAGGTTGGGCTGTGAGCGAGGCCGAGAAGGTGCCGGGGATCGATCCGGACGTGGGGCCGAGTGGCGAAGGGTGCGCCGACTGCCTGGCGGGCGAGGGGGCCGGCTGGTGGTTCCACCTGCGCCGCTGCGCCGAGTGCGGGCACGTCGGCTGCTGCGACTCCTCGCCGAGCCAGCACGCCCGCGCGCATGCCAAGTCGAGCGGCCACCCGTACGTCCAGAGCTTCGAACCGGGCGAGGACTGGTTCTGGTCCTTCCCGGACGAGGGTTACTTCGACGGGCCGGAGCTCGCGCCGGCCGTCGCGCATCCGGAGGATCAGCCGGTTCCGGGCCCGGCGGGCCGCGTGCCCGCCGACTGGACGCGCCGCCTCAACTGACGCGCTTCCGGCCGGGCGCCAGATCGTAGATCTGGATCTTCAGCTTCCTGAAGGCGAACACCGCCATCTGGAGCAGCAGCCAGCCGTGCCTGAACCGCGAGATCTTCGTCTCGCCGTACGTCCGTGAGTGGTACCGCACCGGGACATCGACGATCTTCAGCTGCAGCCGTGCCGCACCGAGCAGCAGGTCGAAGTCGCCGAAGGGGTCGAAGTCGCCGAAGTACGCTCGGCCGGCGGCGATCTCCTGGTAGCGGGTTCGCTTCAGGGCCTTCGTGCCGCAGAGCGTGTCCTTCACCGGCTGCCCGATCAGGGCGGTGAAGACGAGCGAGAAGGCCTTGTTCCCGAGCATGTTCAGGAAGCGCATCGCACCCGGCTCGAGGCCGTAGACGAGGCGCGAGCCGTTGGCGAACTCGGCGCGCCCGGTCGCGAGCGCCTCGACGAACGGCTCGAGATCGCGCGGCCTCACCGTCAGGTCGGCGTCGAGGATGATCAGCGCGTCATACCTCGCCCGCTCGAATGCGAGGCGGACGGCGTCGCCCTTCCCGGTCCCTGTCTGCTCCACGTAGACGATCTGGCGATCCGGGTGGAGCTCGATCTGGCGCAGGATCTCCTCGCGCGTGCCGTCGGTCGAGTGCCCCTCGACGAAGATCAGCTCGCTGCGCGACCCGAGCTCCGGCGTCTCCTCGACAATCCGCTCGATCATCCCCGCCTCGTTCTTCGCGGGAACGACGATCGACACGCTCAGCTCCTGCGCCTCGTCCGGCGGCCGCGGCCGCGCGACGATCCAGTAGGTCAGGCAGAGATGTCGGATGATCCACAGATTGGCGACGACGCCGTTCAGGAACGACGAGACGAGCGGGATCTGCAGCGGAAAGAGGATCCGTCGCGTCCGGGTGACCGCCTCGAGCCCGGTGAGCTGAAGGAGGTTCTCGACGTCCTCGATCGTCATCCAGTTGCGGGTCGGCGTGCGGGTCTTCAGGCGAAGCAGCTCGAGCAGCGCCAGCGCCGGGCGCCAGAGCTGGCTGTAGGAGTTGATCACGACGCGGGTGTCGCGGTTCGAATGCCGCTCGACGTTCTGGAAGAGGGCGAGCAGATCGTCGACGTACGGGACGAGATCCGACATCACGATGTAGTCGAAGGTCTCGTCGAGCGTGAAGTCCTCGCCCGCGGCCTGCTCGAACGTCAGGTCGCCGTGTCGCTCGCGGGCGAGCCGCACCATGCCCGGGCTGACGTCGAGGCCGACACCGCGGGCCGGATCGAGCATGCCGAGCAGATCTCCGGCGCCGCTCCCGATCTCGAGCACCGACGCGCGCGGGCGGACGATCGAGCGTGTCACGGCCTCGACCTGCCGGTGGTAGCCGCGGGCGGGTCGGCGTGGCGCCGGCTGCCGCTCCGCGAGCTCGTCGAACGCGGCCGCGACCCTGTCGTACGGATCGGGCGCGGCGGGCGAGGCGTCGTCGGCGGGGACGGTCGTGTGCATCGGCGGCTCAGGTTAGGGTAAGCCGTTGTGCAGCCGGTGCGCGGAGCGGGCTCGGTGACCTGGCGGCCCGACCGGACGACCGCAGCCGCCTCGGCGCTCTTCCTCGTCTCCTGCGCCGTCGCCTACGGCGGCCTCTTCAGTCACGCCTACCCGGGCGACGTCAGCTCGTACGCGACCTACGGCCGCGCGCTCGTGCTGCACGGCCGGATCCCCTACCGCGACTTCTACGACGAGTACCCGCCCGGATCGGTGCCGCTCTTCGCGCTGCCGGCGCTGATCTGGAACGCCCACTACGTCATCGTCTTCAAGCTGCTGATGACCGCCTGCGGGGTCGGCTTCGTCGTCTGCTCGACCGCGATCATCGGGCGCCTCGGCCTGTCGAAGCTCCGTCTGGCGCCGATCGTCCTCGCGCCGGTGTTCATGGGGCCGGTGTTCCTCAACCGCTACGACCCGGCGCCCGCATTCCTCACCTCGCTGGCGCTCGTCGCGCTGCTGCGCGGCCGCGAGCGGACCTCGGGTGCCCTGCTCGGCGTCGGCACCGCGCTGAAGCTCTACCCGGCTGTCGTCGTCCCGGTCGCAGCGCGGCGGGTGCGCTCCTACGCGGGAGCCGGCGGGGCGTATCTGATCGCGATCGCCGCCCTCGTGCTGCCGTTCTTCCTCCTGGCTCCGGGCGGGGTCGGCTTCAGCCTGTGGACGCAGCTCCGGCGGCACCTGCAGACCGAGAGCCTCGGGGCATCGATCCTCCTCGCCGGCTCGAAGCTCGGGATCCACCACGAGAACTGGATCGCGGGCAAGCCCGGGTCGATCGACCTCGGGGGCAGCCTGGCCGACGTGGTCGGGGTGCTCAGCTCGCTGCTCGCGGTGGCGCTCGTGCTCCTCGTCGCCTGGGTCTTCTGGCGCGGGCCCGACGACGACGCCCGTCAGGTCACGGCCTGGGCCGCGGCGGTGACCGCGTTCGTCGTCTTCGGGAAGGTGCTCTCGCCGCAGTACCTGACGTGGCTCGTGCCGCTCGTGCCGCTCGCGGCCGGCCGGCGCGGCCGTAACGCGGCGATCGTGTTCTTCGCCGTCCTCTCGATCACCCAGCTCGAGTACCTCTACCACCGCGACGGGCTCGAGCATCAGGACTGGACGGTGTGGGTGCTGCTCGTCCGGAACGCCGGCCTCGTCGCGGTCTTCGTGCTCCTGCTCGCCGAGCTCGCCGGGTCACGTCGCGAGCCTGCGGCGGCGAAGCCCGAGCAGGCCTGAGGCGAGTGCGGCCGAAAGCCACGCGAACAGGAGCCAGTTGAGCGCTTCCTCTGGCGGGAAGGCAGACCCAGGTACCAGCTCTGGAGCCCGAACGGCAGCAACGGCGGGCTCGTCGAGCTCAGCCAGAGCGTGGCGAGCATCGCGCCGAGGACGGCGCCGGGCCACGGCGCGGGCGCCGAGCCGTCGCGGTGCCAGGCACAGAGCTGGGGCACGCACAGCAGCAGGAAGATGAGCCGGTAGTCGAAGTTCGAGCTGAAGACGTAGGTACCGATGTAGATCGCGGCTCCGGCCCAGAACGCGTCCAGCCGCCGCTCGTCGAGCTCCGCGCTAGCCTTGCCACGGCGAAGCGCAACGAGCGCAGCCGCGAGCAGCGCTCCGGCGATGATGACGCCGATCCGCACCGCCCGCACCTCGGCCCCGGTGCTGACCCAGCTCACGCCGGCGGTGTGCAACGCGTCGGCGACCACGAGTGCCCCGTACGAGTTCTTCACCTCGCGCGGCAGCACGCGCAGGAGCGCGCGGATGTCGTCGAGCGTGATCGCGGCATAGACGGCGAGGAGGGCGAGCCAGACCGCGCCCGCCGCCCAGCGCGAGCGCCGCCGGGCCATCACCGCGAGCCCGAACGTCGGGAAGAGCTTGAGCGCGCCCGCGAGCGCGATCGGCGCGCCCCGCCCCACGGCGACCGGCGCACAAGGGCGATCCCGAGCGCGACGAGCGCGAACATCAGCAGGTCGACGTTGCCGCGCTCGACCCCGAGCAGCACGGCGGGCGAGAGCAGCATCGCCGCGTACAGCACCCCTTCCCCACGGCTGAGCGGCCCGGCGACGAGGAGGGCGGCGAGGAAGAACACGACCGCGGTCGCAACCCCGAGCGCCACGGTGTCGCCCTCGCCGAGGCCGAGGACGCCGAGCCGGGTCAGGATCCTCGGGTAGTTCGCAGGCCGCCCGAGCGGGTCGCACGGGTTGTTCGGGAACGCCTCGATGCCGCGGCGCTCGCAGTCCCAGCTCGAGGTGACCGAGCGCATGTCCTCGAACCTCGTTCCGTACGCGTCGACGCCGAGCTTCATCCAGTGGGCCGAGCCCGTGGTCGCGTCGACCGAGCCGAGCACGATGAAGAAGACGGCGACGATCGCGCCGGCGAGCGCGCGTCCGTCGAGGTCGCGGACCCGTCGGCGCATCGGGCCGAGCCTACAAGGAAGCTCGATCGGTAGTCCACGATCTAGAGTTGGCGCGTGGCCGTCGCTGTGAGATCGCAGTGGGTCGACTTCCGCCGGCTTGCCGTCTCGCGCTGGGGTGTGCTCTTTGCACTCGCCGGCATCGCCGGCATCGCGATGCGCGTCTGGTGGTACCGGTCGCTGCTCGGCAAGCCGAACTCGGACGAGTCGGTGGTCGGCCTGATGGTGCTGCACGCGATGCACGGCCACATCTCGACGTTCTTCTGGGGCTCGCCCTACGGCGGCCCGCAGGAGGTGCTGCTGAGCGTGCCCGTGTTCGCGCTTGCCGGCGCCAACTACCTCGCGCTCCGCGTCGTCCCGATCCTGCTGACTGCGGTCACCTCGCTCGTGATCTGGCGGGTTGGCCGGCGCACGATCGGCGAGCCGGCGGCCGGCGTCGCGGCCGCGCTCTTCTGGGTCTGGCCGCCGTTCAACATCTTCCAGCTGACCCAGCACCAGAGCTTCTACGCCGCCGACGTCTTCTACTGCGCGCTCCTGATCCTGCTCGGGCTGCGGATCGTCGAGCAGCCGAGCCGCAACCGCGTCGCGCTCTTCGGGCTCATCCTCGGCCTCGCGTTCTGGCAGACGCCGCAGATCGTTCCGATCGCGGTGCCGGTGATCGCCTGGACGGCCTGGCGGGTGCCGGCGAGCCTCCGTCACGCCTGGGCGGGAGCCGTGGCCGCGCTCGTCGGGGCCCTTCCCTTCTTCGTCTGGAACGCCCGGCACGACTGGGCGTCGCTGAAGGTGCACCACTCGGTGCAGAACTACCAGCACAGCCTGAGGCTGCTCGCGAACCCGGTCGGCCCCGAGACGGTCGGCCTGCGGGCGCCGTTCTCGGAGCAGGTGCTGATCGGGCCTGCGCCGTTCATGTACCTCCTCTACCTCGCCCTGATCGTGCTCTTCTTCTTCGGCTGGTACCGGGCGCGCGGACGCGACGTGATGCTCCTCTACATCGTCGCGGCGGTCTTCCCGTTCCTCTACGCGATCGACCGGCGGACGTCGTTTCTCTCGGCCTGGCCGCAGTACACGGTGGTCGTGACGCCGGTCGTCACCCTGCTCGTCGCGCAGCTCGGCTCGAGGTACTGGCGCGGGGTAGCGGTGGTGGCGGCGGGGCTCGCAATCTCGGTCGTGAGCCTGCCGAGGATGGCCGACTGGTTCAAGATCCCGCAGCCCGTCCCGTACGCGCCTCGTAGCTTCGCACCCCTGATCGGCACGCTCGACCGGCTCGGCGTCGATCGGGTCTACGCCGACTACTGGATCGCCTACCGGCTCGACTTCGCGACGAAGGAGCGCATCGTCGCGGCCGAGAACACGTTCTCCGGGGTCACCTACAAGGGCGGGCAGGCGATCGCCTCACCCGATCCCAACACCCGCAACAGGACCTACGAGCGCGAGGTGGCCGCCGCGCCCGGCCACGGCTTCGTGTTCTTCCAGCGGACTTACAGGTCGCTGCCGATCATCGCGTCGCTCGAGCGCCACGGGTACCGGCGCTACCCCGTGGGCTCGCTCGTCGTCTACGCGAGGCCGCCGGGCTAGCGGGTGAGCTAGGACTTCGGACACGGCGCGGAAGGGGCGCCCGCGACGTGGTACAGCACGACCCCGCCGACGTCCTGCCGCTTTGCGATCTTGTCGAGCGCCGGCGTCCAGAGCGCCGCCTGGCGCTTGTCGACGATCACGCTCGTCACGTGCTTGGCCTTGAAGTACGCCTTGAGGAGGGCGACCTGGTCTCGCACCGGGTCGTACCCGACCGAGATCTGGGCGATCGAGTCGGGGTGCAGGAAGACGCTCGGCGGCGAGGTCTGGAGCCGCCCGCCGGCCAGCCGGTAGCGGAAGCCGTCGAGTACCTGCCACAGCGTCGCCTGGCCGCCCTGCCCGACGGGCTCCGGCAGCACGTTCTCGTCCGGCGCCAGGCACGACCTGTAGCTCGCGCTCGTGAAGAACTTCGGCACGGTGAAGGTCGTCGCCCAGACGCCGGCGCCGGGGTTTGGGACGAGCAGGAGCACGGCCAGCCCCGGCAGCAGCCAGCGCAGCACGCCCGAGCGGGTCGAGACCATCCAGACCGCGACGATCACCGCGCAGGCGAGGGACGTGTAGAGCGCGAAGCGGACCGGGAGGATGTTGTCGAACAGCGGCAGGAACTTGCTGCCGAGACCGGGGAAGGTGAGACGCTCGCGGCCGAGCAGGCGTGGGGAGCGGGATCACGGCGTGCCCGTACACGGTGAGCTTCGGGCCCAGCGAGAGGTAGAACGCGGCCGCGAGGGCGACGAGCAGGAACCGGCCGCGCAGGGTGCGCCAGCTCCGGCGCGCGTAGAGCACGATGATCGCGAGCAGCGGCAGGCCGATGAACGCGCCCTGCTCGGTCGAGTTGCCCGGGAAGTGCAGGGTGATCCCGTGCGCCCAGCCCGCGCCGACCGCCTCGAGGTGCGTCGGGATCACGAAGTTCAGCAGGTCGGCCCGGTAGGCGCCGGGAGGCTGGAACCCGGCGATGCGCAGGAAGCTGACGGCGTAGTAGAGGAGCGGCGCGGCGAGCACGGCCGCCAGGAGGTAGGAGCCCGCCATCGGCGGCAGGAGCGCGATCAGCCGGCGGCGGTAGGGCGGCGCGACGGCGAGGCCGACGACGAGCGCGACCACGATTGCGATCGTGAGCGTCAGCGCGAGCTCGGCCGAGAGCCAGAGCTGCAGGGCGAGCAGCAGGCCGAGCTCGACGATCATCCGGTTGCGGCCGATCTGCCCCTCGAGCCGGCGCACGACGACGAGCGCGATCAGCGGCACGGCGAAGACCGCCGTGAGCTGCGGCTGGCCGAGCACGTGGCCGAGCATGTAGCTCGAGAACCCGAACAGGTAGCCGCCGACGAGCGACGGCCAGAACCTGCCGACGATGTGCCGGCAGAGCAGGAAGCCGGCCCAGGCCGAGAGCGCGGGCAGCAGCACGGCCGCCACGTCGTAGGAGGCGACCGGCCCGACGAGCGCGGTGAGCGGCGCGAAGGCGAGCGCGATCGCCGGCACCGTGTTCACCCACGCGAGGTCGACGCCCGTCGGCGCCCAGACGAGGTGCGTGTACAGCGGGTTCTGCGCGTGGGCGATCGAGTGCACCCACCAGGCGAACGACCAGATCGGGATCTGCGGGTCGTCGAAGACGCCGACGTACTGCCGGCCGGGCTCGATCAGCGGCCCGAGCCCGAAGTACAGGAAGGCGAGGAGGGCGTAGACCGCGAAGGCCGCGGGCCCGCCCCGGCCGGCGTGCCCGCTCGGCCGCCCGTCGAGCGTCTCCGGGGCAGTCGCCGCGACCGAGGCCACGCGGCAACCTTATCCGGCGGGATTCGCGGACCGGTCGGGGGACGCTCGTCTCCGGGGCGCGAGTACGATGCGGGCGATGACGACCTCCGTTGTGACCGGCGGCGCCGGCTTCCTCGGCTCGCATCTCTGCGACTACCTGATCGAGCAGGGAAACCGGGTGATCTGCGTCGACAACCTCGAGACCGGGTCGCTCGAGAACATCGAGCATCTGCGCGACCCCGCGTTCACGTTCGTCTACCAGGACGTCGTCGACGGCATCTGGATCGACGAGCCGGTCGACTTCGTCTACCACCTCGCGAGCCCGGCGAGCCCGATCGACTACCTGCGCCTGCCGCTCGCGACGCTGAAGGTCGGATCGCAGGGAACGCACAACGCCCTCGGGCTCGCCAAGTGGAAGCGGGCGCGGTTCCTGATCAGCTCGACGAGCGAGGTCTACGGCGACCCGCAGGTGCATCCGCAGCCGGAGACCTACTGGGGCAACGTGAACCCGATCGGCCCGCGCGGTGTCTACGACGAGGCCAAGCGCTACGCCGAGGCGCTGACGATGGCGTACCACAACCAGCAGGGCGTCGACACGGCGATCGCGAGGATCTTCAACACCTACGGCCCGCGGATGCGCCGCAACGACGGCCGCGCGACGGTGACGTTCCTGCACCAGGCGCTCGAGGGCAAGCCGCTCACCGTGTTCGGCGACGGGTCGCAGACACGGTCGCTCTGCTACGTGGACGACCTCATCCGGGGCCTGTACCTCCTCGCCGCCTCCGACGAGCACCTGCCGGTGAACATCGGCAACCCGAACCACGAGGTGACGATGCTCGAGCTCGCCGAGTCGTGCATCCGGCTGACCGGCTCCTCCAGCGAGATCGTGTTCGAGGCGCTGCCGACCGACGATCCGCGCGAGCGGCGGCCCGACATCACGAAGGCGAAGCAGGTGCTCGGCTGGGAGCCCGAGATCGACCTCGACGAGGGGCTCAGGCGCTGGGTCAGGTCACTCGGGCGCGACCCGGTTCCCGGCTAGTACGCCGGGCGAACACCGCTCCGGGTCGAGCAGCGTCCCGGGCAAGGCCCTCGTGGAACAGCTCCGGGTTAGCCGAGGAGCGCGGCGGTCGTCCGCCGCAGCCCCTCCTCGAGCGACACGGCGGGCTCGTAGCCGAGGGTCTCCCGCGCGGCCGTGAGGTCGGCCCACGAGTCGCGGATGTCGCCGGGACGGGAGGGGCCGAAGAGCTTCGCGACCGGGCGCTCGAGGATGGCGCCGATCGTGTCGGCGACGTGGTTCACGCTGGCGGGGGCGCCGCCGGCCACGTTGAACACACGGCCGCTTGCCCCGTGCGCGTCCGCGGCGGCGATCGTGGCGTCGACGACGTTGTCGACGTAGGTGAAGTCGCGGGACTGCTCTCCGTCGCCGTGGATCGTCACCGGCTCGCCGGCGGAGATCGCGGTGATGAACAGCGGCACGACGGCCGCGTACTGCGACGAGGGGCTCTGACGCGGCCCGAAGACGTTGAAGTAGCGGAGCACCACCGTCTCGAACGACTCGTAGACGCGTGAGAACGAGATGCAGTAGCGCTCGGCGGCGAGCTTCGCGACGCCGTAGGGCGAGATCGGGTCGAGCGGGCTCGACTCCCGCGTCGGGCGTCGCGGCTCGATCCGTACACCGAGGTGGACGAGGAGAAGACGACGCGCCGCACGCCCTCGTCGCGCGCCGCAAGCAGCACGTTGAGCGTGCCCTCGACGTTGACCGCGCTCGAGGTGAGCGGGTCCTGCACCGAGCGCGGCACCGACCCGAGCGCGCCGAGGTGGAACACGACCTCGGCGCCGCGAACGGCGTTGTGGACGCGCTCGTAGCTGCGGAGCTCGCCCTCGACGATCTCGACGTCGAGCCCGTCGAGGTTCGCCCGCGAGCCGGTCGAGAAGTTGTCGAGGACGCGAACCTCTCGGCCGGCCTCGAGGAGCGCGCGCACGAGGTTCGAGCCGATGAACCCCGCCCCGCCGGTCACGAGCACGTCGCTCATGTCCCTTTCGGCCCCCAGTGTCCCCGGAGGGCCCGTCTGGTGCCAGGCACCGTCACGGAAGCGTCACGAGAGAGTGACGGGGGTGTGCCGGCGGGGCGAAAAGTCCTGCAAATCGTAAGCGGCCGTTCGGACATGTCCGGTGCCAGGTTAGGCGAACGAAACAGTGACGGATCGTCCACAGCCGGCTGCTGGGGACGGGCCCGGCGGCTCAGGGGAGCTCCACTGCGGCGACGGCGAGCCCGAAGCCGAGCCACATCACCGCGTCGAGCGGGATGCCGGGGACGATGCCGACCGCGTTCCAGGCGCCGGCCGCGACGAGGATCCAGCCGGCCGCGACCAGGGCGAAGAACGACCTGCGGCCGGCACGGCGGAGCGCGAGCACGAGGCCGGTCACGAAGGTGGCCACGGCGAGCGCGAACCCGACGACGCCCGTGTCGGCCAGGAGCTGCACCCAGAAGTTCTGCACGCCCCACTGGTTCTCGGGCGAGGGGTAGGCCTGCGCGGGCTGGTTCGGGAACTTGCGCCTGGCCGCGGCGAGGTAGGGCTGGTAGCGGTTCCCCGACCGCTCGAAGCCGACCCCGAGCAGCGGATGGTCCTCGAAGATCCGCCAGCCGATCCAGAGCAGCATCGTGCGCTGGGAGCCGGTCTGCACGCCGGTGCTCGCGGACTTCGCGGCGGGGGAGATGCCGAGGAACGAGAGGTAGTTCGACACGTCGGAGCCACGTAAGACGTACACGCCCGACCCGACGACGAGCAGGATCGCGGCGACCGCGACGACACGGCGCGCGGTGAGCGTGCCGACGCGCCTGCCGATCCACGACCGTCGCGACCGCGGCGAGGATCGTGCCGAGGAAGACGAACACCGACGCGTCGATGATCACCCCGAGCATGCCGCCGACGACGGCCGCAACCGCCAGCCGGCGGCGCACCCCGAGCACGATCGCAGCGAAGCCGATCGCCAGCGCCGCACCGGTGAACGAGCCGAAGTCCTGGTGGCCGAGGAACGAGACCTCGCGCTGGCCGGGCCGCGGCCCCTCGGGGTCGTCGACGATCGCGAAGAACATCAGCACCCCCCAGCCCGCCGCGGCGACCGCCCAGGCGACGAACACCGCGAGAAAGCGGTCGACGTCGACCTGCCGCCGGAAGAGCAGCACCACCGCCGGTGCGAGCAGGGCGTACTCGATCGACTTCGCCGCCGTCACCAGGTGCTTGGTCGGCAGCTCGAGCGGGCGCCAGAAGGACGAGATGACGAACAGGGCGAGCAGCGAGCCGGCCAGGATCCAGAGCCAGCGGCCCTGCCGCAGCGGCTCCCAGCCGAACTTGAACCCGGCGATCACGGCCGCTGCGACGGTCAACGCGACCGCGATGTCCGACCCGTAGACATCGACCGGGCCGACCGTCGCGTGGGCCTGGTAGCGGACGTGCAGGAAGACGAGAGGAATGGCCGCCGCCGCCACGAGCGGGAGGACGTCCGCTGCGCGCAGGCGGTTCAAGAGGCGCCACTATACGTCAGCGCTCGATTTATACTCGGTCCCCCGATGCGCTCCCGAGTCATCTGGCGACGCTCGGCGACGGCGGTCGGAACCTACACGGCTGCCGGCCTCGGCTTCCTCACCACGATCGTCGCGACACGCGAGCTCGGGACGCACGCCTACGCCCAGTTCGTGGCCGTTCTCGCGGCCGCGGTCTTCTTCCAGCAGCTCCTCGACCTCACGATCGAGGAGGCCCTCGTCAAGTTCGGGTTCCGCTACACGGAGTCGCGGAGCTGGGGCCGCCTCCGGCGTCTGTTCGAGGTCGCGCTCGGCTTCAAGCTCGTCGGCGGCGTGCTCGCCGCGCTCGCCATGTGCGCGCTCGCTCCGTTTGCGAACGACATCTGGCACACGAGCGGCGTCGCCGTGCCGATGCTGATCGCGTCGCTGATCGCGATCGCGCAGGCGCCCGAGAACGTCGCTGCGGGGGCGATCATCCTCCGCGGCCGCTACGACGTGCGCGGAGCCTTTCTCGCGATCTCGATGGCGCTTCGCCTCGTCGGGCTTGCGATCGGCTGCCGCTACGGCGTGATCGGCGCCGTGGTCGGGATGGTCGTCGCGCAGGTGCTGGCGACGGCCGCGATCGGCGTGGCCGGGATCGCGGCGTTCAGGCGCTTCCCGGTCACGCAGGCCGAGCCGCTCGGCGGCGACCTGGGCGGCCTGCGGCGGTTTCTCGTCTTCTCGACGCTCGCCTCCTCGCTCGACTCGGCGCGCGTCGCGCTCGGCACCTCGCTCGTGCCGACGGTCGCGCCGATCGTCCAGGCCGGCTACTTCAGCAACGCCCAGGCGCCCGCGACCGGCCTCGACGTGCTCTCGGGCCCGGTGCGCCTCGTCATGCTGACCGAGCAGACCCGCGACTATCGAGGCCGGCCGCCACGACCGCGTCTTCGACATGCTCCGCCGCTACATCACCGTCACCGGGGCGCTGATGCTCGTCGCCGTGCCGCTCCTCTGGTGGCTGATGCCGTTCCTGATCGGGCTCTTCTACGGGCACTCGTTCCGGGTCCATGCGACCGCAGCCGCCCGGCTCGTGCTGGTCGCGGCTGCCTTCCGGCTCGTCTGGGGCTGGTCGAAGTCGTTCCCCGTCTCGATCGGCCGCCCCGGCCTGCGGGTCGCCGTGCAGACGGTCGAGATCGTCGTCTTCGTGCCGCTGCTCCTGCTCTTCGCGTCGAACTGGGGTGCCACCGGAGCTGCGGGCGCGATGCTCGTCGCGACCCTTGCCGTCTGCGCCGTCTGGACGGTCGTGATCGTGAGGCTGGTGGGCCAGCACCGCTCGTCGAGCGCGGTGGCGTCCTGAAGGTCGTCATCGTGTCCGGGATCTGGCCGCCCGACGTCGGCGGCCCGGCCTCCCACGCGCCGGAGGTCGCAGCGTTCCTGCGCCGCCGCCGTCACGAGGTCGAGGTGGTGATCACGGCCGACGCGGAGCCCGCGCCCGAGGCCTACCCGGTGCATTGGGTGCGCCGCTCGCTCCCGGCAGGAGCGCGCCACGCCGCCGTCGTCAAGCTGCTGGCAGGCCTCGCCCGCCGGTCGGACGTCGTCTACACGACCGGCATGCTCGGCCGCTCCTCGCTCGGCTCCCTGGTCGGCCGGACGCCGTTCGTGACCAAGCTCACCGCCGACCCCGCCTACGAGCGGGCACGCCGGTGGGGTCTCAGCCACGGCTCGCTCGAGGAGTTCCAGCGAGCGCCCGGCGCCGCCACCGTTCCGCTCCGCCTGACCCGCGATCTCGACGTGCGCCGCGCCGCACACGTCGTCACGCCCTCGGCCTACCTGCGCGAGCTCGCGATCGCGCTGGGGCGTCCGCCCGGACCGGGTGACGCTGGTCCCGAATCCGACGCCGCCGCTTCCCGAGCCGGTCCCGCGCGAGGAGTTGCGCGAGCGGTTCGGGCTCGACGGCCCGACACTCGTCTTCGCGGGGCGACTGACAGCACAGAAGTCGCTCGAGCTCGGCATCGCCGCAGCCCGGGAGGCGGGCGTCGCACTCGTGCTCGCGGGCGACGGCCCCGACCGCGAGGCGCTCGAGCGACTCGGGTACGGGCGGTTCCTCGGCCCGCTGCCCCGCCGGCAGGTGCTCGAGCTCTTCCGGGCCGGCGATGCATCGCTGCTCTCCTCGTCGTGGGAGAACTTCCCGCACACCGTGGTCGAGGCGCTCGCCGTCGGGACGCCCGTGATCGCCACCCGGACGGGCGGCGTGACCGAGGTGCTGGAGGACGGGGTGAACGGGCTCGTCGTCGAGCCGGGCGACCGCGAGGCGCTCACCGCCGCGATCGAGCGGTTCTTCGCCGAGGAGGGGCTTGCCGGGCGGCTGCGCGCGAACGCCGCGGAGTCGGTCGCCGACTACGCTCCGGATCGTGTCTACGGGCGCCTCGAGCGGATCCTGGTAGCGGCCTCCAGATGACCCCGCGGGTGCTCTTCGTCGCACGCGACTCGTTCCGGCTGCCGCTCGGCTCGAGCCTCGCGCGCAAGTGGGATGCCCTCTCGGAGCGAATGGACCTGCGGGTGCTCGCGAGCGGCACGGGCTCCGACCCGCGGTTCGAGCTGCGTGCGCCGGGCACGCTCGACGGCCCACGGTTCTACGGGTCGCTCCCGACGCGGATCGCCGGGCAGCTGAGGAGCTTCCGCCCCGACGTCGTGGTCGCGCAGAGCCCGTACGAGGCGTTTGCGGCCGAGCTCGCCTGCCGGGCGACCCGCTCACCCGCGAAAGTCGTCGTCGAGGTGCACGGCGACTGGCACACCTCGACGCGCCTGTACGGCTCGCGCGCCCGCGCGCTGCTCGCCCCGGCCGGCGACCGCCTCGCGAGCTTCGCCGTGCGCCACGCCGACGCCCACCGTGCCGTCTCGGGCTTCACCGCCTCACTGCTGCGGGCCGAGGGCCGCGAGCCGGCGGCCGTCTTCACGACGTACTCCGACCTCGAGGTCTTCGCCCGGCCGGTCGTGCCGGTCCCCGAGGCGCCGCGCGCGATCTTCGTCGGCGTGCTCGAGCGCTACAAGAACGTCGAGACGCTCGCGGCCGCCTGGCGGCTCGCGGCGGAGCGCGTTCCCGGCGCGCAGCTGCACCTGATCGGGACCGGAACGCAGTCGGAGATCGCCTCGGCGCTTGCCCGCGAAGGGGTCGAGTGGCAGCGGCGGCTCGAGCCGCCGGCGCTCGCCGCCGCGGTCGACGGTGCCCGGGCGCTGCTCCTGCCCTCCGCCTCGGAGGGCCTGCCGCGCGTCGCGATCGAGGCCTTCCTGCGGGGGCGGGCGGTGATCGGGGCCCGTGCGGGCGGAATCCCCGACATCGTCGAGGACGGCGTCAACGG
This sequence comes from uncultured Actinomycetota bacterium, assembly GCA_963743675.1. Classification (GTDB taxonomy): domain Bacteria; phylum Actinomycetota; class Thermoleophilia; order Gaiellales; family Gaiellaceae; genus PALSA-600. The sequence goes on along the minus strand of CAVURE010000010.1, from coordinate 271,640 downwards.
CCTCCTCGTCGAGCCGGGCGATGTCGCCGGTCTCGCCGCCGCGATCGAGCGCGTCCTCGCCGACCACGACCTTGCGGCGCGCCTCGGCGTGGGTGCCGCGGCGAGCGCGGCGGCCTGGGTGTCCTCGCCCGACGAGTATGCGGACCGGGTTCGCGACCTGGTCGACGCGGCCCTCGAGCGGTGAGCGCGGGCCCGGAGCGCCGGCGCCTGCTGATGGTCGCTCGGACGCGCTACCGGCTCCCGCTGCCGGCGAGCACGGAGCGGAAGTTCGCCGCGCTCCGGGAGCGCTTCGACCTGCGCGTCCTCGCGACCGCCGCCGACGGGACGGCGCAGGACGACGGAGTCTTCCGGCTCGTCGGACGTTCGCCGGCGGCCGACGGAGCTCTCTTCTACCTGTTGCTGCCCTTCCGCGTCCGGCGGCTCGTGCGCAGCGGGCGGCCCGCGGCGATCCAGACGCAGAGCCCCTATGAGGCCGCGCTCGTCTCGCTCGCCCGCACCGGGGCGCCGCTCGTGGTCGAGCTGCACGGCGACTGGCGCACCGCGACGAGGCTGTACGGATCACGGCTCCGCCGTGTCCTCGCCCCGCTCGCCGATCGCGTGGGCACCTACGGCATCCGGCACGCCGACGCCGTCAGGACGATCTCCCCCTTCACCTCGGGGCTCGTCCGGGCCGTCGGCGTCGAGCCCGACGGCGAGTTCGTCGCCTACGTCGACCTCGACGCGTTCTCGGGCCCGGAGCGGACGCCGGTACCCGAGGCGCCCCGCCTGATCTTCGTCGGCGTGCTCGAGCGGTACAAGAACGTCGAGGGGCTCGCAGCGGCCTGGCGGCTCGTCGCGGCGCGGGTCCCCGGCGCCGAGCTCCACCTCGTCGGCACGGGAACGCTGACCGGGGTCGCCGAGAGCCTCGCCCGCGAGGGGATCGGCGTCCACTGGGATCGCCGGCTCGAGCCGGCGGAGCTCGCCGCCGCGGTCGACCGGGCGCGTGCGCTCGTGCTGCCCTCGGCCTCCGAGGGCCTTCCCCGGATCGTGATCGAGACGTTCGTCCGCGGCCGGGCGGTGATCGGGGCCCGCGCCGGCGGGATTCCCGACATCGTCGAGGACGGCGTCAACGGCCTGCTGGTGCCGCCCGCCGACGTGCACGCGCTCGCCGCGGCGATCGAGCGCCTGCTGACCGACCGCGAGCTGGCCGCCCGGCTCGGCGAGGGCGCCGCGGCGTCGGCGACGAGCTGGACGGCGACGCCCGAGGAGTACGCCGACCGGTGGAGCACGCTCGTCGAGGAGACGCTCGCCGGCCGGGGTCAGCCCGAGCCGATGCGCTGAGTGACCCGCCGGCGCCGGCGGCGCAGGGCGATCTCGCGGCCGATGCCGTCGAGCGCCGCCGCCGCGAGCAACGCGAGCACGAAGTCCCACGGCACGCGGTAGCGCGTCGTCCCGGCGAAGACCCAGGCCGCAGCCGTCTCGTAGAGGACGAAGATCAGGGCAAGCACCCTGATCGTGACCGGCACGAAGAACAGGCCCACGATCGCGAGCGCGAACAGCGGCAGGGTGTAGAGCGGCTCGACCCAGTGACGGAGCGAGTCGACCCCGGTCTCCTGCGCCCCTTCGATGCCGACGCGCGGGTTCCACAGCATCCAGGTCGCCTGGGCCATCAGCTTCGCCTTCTCCCGGGGGTGGTGCCGCCAGAACTGGAAGACGAGGTGCTCGTAGCGCTTCTGTTGCGCGCACTCCGGGACGTTGATCGTGACGCCGTTTCTGGTGTAGTCGTCGCCGGCCTCCTCGGGGGTCGTCCAGAAGACCGGGAGCCGCCGCCCGGGCACGAGCTTTCGCTGCGGCACGTCCGGCACCTGGTCGAGCCACAGGCCCGCCGCGAGCGTCTTGTAGGTGTTCACGTTGTTCGCCTTCCAGAGCGCGCGCCCGTCGGTCGTGATCGTCACACAGCCGAGCTCGGCCTTGTTGCGGATCACCCACGGCGCCAGGGCGACGAGCGCGACGAGCGGGACGAGAATCGCCGCCGCCCAGCCGGCGCCCCGCCAGAGCACGAAGACCGCAAGCACGAGCGGCAGGGCGAGAAGCCGGGCGTTCGAGAGGACGGCGAGGCCCGAGACGACGCCGAGCGCGGCGCCCGTCCAGGCAGAGCGGTTCGCGATCACGAGCAGCGTGAGCCCGAACATTGCCGCGCCGAGGAGCTGATCGAGGATCTCGCGGTTGCCGTGCACGTCGTGCCAGACGAGATACGGCTGCAGCGTCGCGATCACCGCCGCGACCAGGCCGATCCGCGCCGAGAGGAACCGGCGGCCGGTCTCGAAGACGACGATCGACGTGGCGACGGCGATCGCGATCTGAGCCGCTCCGACCGACCACCAGTGGAAGCCCGCGACCCAGAACAGCGCCGATCAGGAACCAGCCGTACAACGGCTGCGTGTACGCCGACGGGTGGCCCGGGACGTACCCGAAGGTTCCGTCCTTCAGGTACATCAGCGCCAGCACCTTCGATTTCTCGAAGTTGACGAGGATCGAGGCCCGTTCGTGGAGCAGCACCGCTAGCCGGGGCAGGGCGCAGGCCACGATCAGGATCGCGTACGCGGCGGGGCGGCTCTTCCACAGGCGGCTCACGTGTCAGTTCACGCGGCGACGCAGCCGCTTGGCAAGATCATGCTCATGCCCGGCTCTCAAGGCTACGCGGTCGTGTCGTGCCACGTCGAACGACCCCTCGACGATGCGGTGTGGGACCGGTACCGGCAGCTGATCGAGCGGCGGCCGGGCGGATTCGCGATCGCCTCGCTGATGCGGCCGCCCGCTGCCGGTGAGGACGGCGCGGGGTTCGTCGGCCGGGCGCGCGAGGCAGCCGCGCTCGGCCCCCTCGGCCATCACGTCCACTGGACGTCCCCGACGCACGCCCGCCCGACCGGCGGCGATCCGGCCGCGACCGTGTTGCACGAAGGCGCCTGGTTCCGCGAGCAGGGGCTCGAGCCGCGCTACTTCTGCGGCGGCGGCTGGTACACCGATGCCGCGGTGATGAGCGCCGTCGCCGACCTCGGCTACATCGACTGCACCGCGACGGCGCGGCGGCCGTCCTACCTTCCGCCGGGCTCGCCGCGCGCGGGGCTTGGCCAGCCGGCCTGGGTCAGGCTCGGCGACGGGCGCCGCGTGCTCGAGCTCCCGACGACACACTCGCTCGGTGAGGCGGCCAGGGCGCTGCTCGGCGCGCTGCCGCCGGTCGTCCACCTCCACTTCCACGATTTCGAACTGCTCGAAGCCAGGCGGCGCGCGGCGCTCTCGACGACGCTCGCCCTGCTGGCCCGTCGCAGGCGTCCGGTCGGACTCGACGCGCTCCGCGCCGAGGATGAGGTCGGCTGGGACGTCGTATGCGCCGCCTGATTGCGGCGCGCGGCTCTCGTCGCGATCGCGGGCTGCGGGTCGGGCGCTCCGCCGAGCGGCATCTCGGTCCACGTCGACAAGAGCCCGTTCCGGGTCACCGTCCTCCGCGACGGCAAGACCGTCGTCTCGGAGGACAAGGACGCGCGGCTCCGCTATCAGCTCGCCCCGAACGGCAACCAGTACAGCCTGACGAAGGTGATCTCGTCGCAGGGCGACACCTACCAGGTGGCGACGGACGAGCCCGGGCGGACGGCGACCGTCACGGTCGCGCCGACCACCACCGGCGCGCGGATCGACCTCGTGCTGCATCCCGCCGCCGGCGTGCAACAGGTCTACGACGCGTTCGACGCCGTCCCCGACGAGCACTTCCTCGGCGGCGGCGAGCACGGCGAGGCTGTCGACCTGCGCGGGCAGATCCTGCAGATCAAGGTCGGCTACCAGTGTGCGGGCATCGCGATCCCGTTCTTCGCCAGCTCGGCGGGCTGGGGGCTCAGGCTCGCGACCCAGACCGCCTCGGCGCTCGCGTTCCCGGGCTCGAGCGGCGGTGCCGGCTGCCAGGTCGGCGACGAGCCGACGTGCACGTTCCCGGCGCTGGCCGACCGCACCGAGGTGTGCGCCCAGGGCGCGCGGCTCGACGAGCGGATCTACGCCGGCTCGCTCGCCGAGACGCTCGCCGACTACCAGGCCGACACGGGGCTCCCGGTAGTGCCGCCGGCCTCCGAGCTCGAGCTGATCAAGTGGCGCGACGTCGTCACCGGCCCGGCGCAGGTCCTCGCCGACGTCGAGCGCCTGCAACGGGCGAAGATCCCGATCGGCTGGGTGCTCCTCGACAACCCGTGGGAGGTGTGCAACGGCCAGCTGACCTTCGACCACTCGCGTATCCCCGACCCGGCCGGGCTCATCCGTGCCGTGCATGCGCGCGGGGTGCAGTTCATGCTCTGGGTCTCGCCGAGAGCGGACTGCCCCGAGGGCTACCCCGGGACCACGATCGGCACCCCCGGCCATCAGGTCCTCGATCTCCGCAACCCGGCCGTCGTCGCCGAGTACCAGCGGCGGATCAAGCGGCTCGTGGCGCTCGGTGTAGACGGTGTGAAGGGAGACCGCGGCGACGACGTCGACCTGCAGGGGGTCGACCCGACGCTCAACAACACCTACCCGCTGCTGTTCGAGCAGGCGGTGATGGGCGCCCTGCCGAAGGGCGCGGCGGCGATCTTCCGCGCCGGGACGGTGGGCTCGCAGGCCGTCGTGCCGGGGATCTGGGCCGGCGACCAGCCACAGGTGTACGTCGGGCTTCAGCGCGCGATCGTCTCGGGGCAGACCGCGGCGATGAGCTCCTTCCCGACGTGGGGCTCGGACGTCGGCGGGTACGCCGGCCCGCCGTTCGACGACGCCGAGCTGTTCGTCCGCTGGGCGCAGCTCGGCGCGGTGTCACCGGTCCTGGAGGTCGGCGGCGTCGGGCCGAACTCGACGCCGTGGACGCTCGGGTCGGCGGCGATGGACGGGCTTCGTGCGGCTGCGACGCTCCACTACGAGCTCTTCCCTTACATGTACGGGCTGCTCCAGCGCCACCAGCCTGTGCTGCAGCCGCTCGGGTATCGCTATCCCCACGACCCGGCCTCGTGGAGCGCGAACTACGAGTTCCTCGTCGGGCCCGACCTGCTCGCGGCGCCCGTCACCGGGCCCGGCACCACGCCGAGCGTCTACCTTCCACCCGGCTCGTGGATCGATCTCTACGCCGGCGCGACGGTGCAGGGGGGAGGGCCGGCGTTCACGCGGCCGACATCGCTCCAGCAGTTCCCGCTCTACGCCCGCGCCGGGTCGGTCGTGCCGTTCAACCTGCGCACCGCGCACGACTCGTGGTGGGGCGTCGACGAGCAGACCCATCCCGGGCGCGCGGGTTTCCTCGCCACGAACGGCGCAAGGCTCGACCTCACGGGCCAGCCGCACGACGTCCAGATCTTCGTTCCGCGGCCCGGACGCCCGCTCCAGGTCACGATCGGCGGGCATCCGGTTGCCTGGAGCTGGAACGCCGGCCCGCTTCCCGGAGTCGTCGTTCGCCTGCACGGGCCGGTCGTCAAAGGCACGGTCGAAGTCTCGCCGTCATAGAATTCCGGCGTGAGCGTTCCGGCAAAGGAGCATCCCCCGGCCGAGGACATCCGTGCCGCGCGCCCGTATGTGCTCCGCCGGAGCCCGCTGGAGGCGTTCGCGCGGCGTGTGCTCAGCATTCTGGCGCTCGTCGTCATCGACATCACCGGGCTCACGATCGGCCTCTACATCGCGCTCGTGCTGCGGTCGGTCGTCCGCGACCCGAGCCCGATCCTCTGGAACCTGCTCTGGAAGGCCGAGGCCGACTGGCTCCCGTTCCTCGTCCTGCTGACGCTGCTCGTCTTCTGGCGCAACAGCCTCTACGGCAACCGCGAGCTGCGCGAGGGAGCGGGCCGCATCGTCCCCTCGGTGCTGCTCGTGACGCTGATCGCGCTCGCCTTCGCGATCGGGACGAGCCAGCACTTCACGACCTTCGGCCTCTACATCGTCGCCGCGCTCTGCATCGCAACGATGATCAGCCTGCTCCGCTGGAGCTACGAGACGCTCACCGGCACGCTGATGCGCTCGTTCGGCGTGCGCCGGCGGGTGCTGCTCGTCGGTGACCCGGCGCAGGCGGCGCACCTGCGCGCGACGATCGGCGCGAGCCGGAGCGGCATCGACTACGAGTTCGTCGGCAATGTCCCGTTCGGCCCGCAGGTTCTCTCCGCGATCCAGGACGATCGACTGGATGAGCTGATCGTGGCAGACGACGGTGTCGACGAGCCCGAGCTGCTCGAGATCGTCGACGTCGCACACCGGCGCGGGGTCAGGGTTCGCATCGCACCCCGGACGACGCAGCTGCTCGTCGACCGGGGCGAATACGTCCCCGGCCAGGCGGTGCCGATCTTCGACGTGCGGCCGCCGATCCTCGCCGGCGCCGACTTCGCGCTCAAGCGCTCCTTCGATCTCGTCGTCGCCGGTCTCATCGTCCTTGTCGGCCTGCCGCTCTGGGCGCTGATCGCGGTGCTGATCAGGCTGACCTCGCGCGGTCCGGTGTTCTATGCCGACGAGCGCGTCGGCCTCGGCGAGCAGCCCTTCCGCATGTTGAAGTTCCGGACGATGACCGCCGGGGCCGCGGAGGAGCAAGCGGCGCTCGAGCGGTCGAACGAAGCGACGCGGAGCGCTGTTCAAGATCCGGAACGATCCGCGCGTCACCCCGGTCGGGCGCGTGCTCCGCCGCTTCTCGATCGACGAGGTGCCGAACGTCGTCAACGTGCTGCGCGGCCAGATGTCGCTGGTCGGGCCGCGCCCGCTGCCGCTGCGCGACTACGGGCGGCTCGAGCCCTGGCACCGGCGCCGCTCGAACGTCCTGCCGGGGATGACCGGCCTCTGGCAGATCGCGGGCCGCAGCGACCTCAGCTTCGACGACCTCGTCAGGCTCGACTTCTACTACCTCGAGAACTGGTCGCTCTGGCTCGACATCACGATCCTCGTCAAGACCGTGCCCGCCGTCGCGGCCCGACGCGGGGCGTACTAGGCACCGCCGCTACTCGGCCGGGCCACTGGAGGGCCACTGGGCGGGGCCGCGCCGGACGCGTCGAGACGAACCGCCGCGGTCCACGAAAGGCGGTGCCAGGCACCGTCACGAAACTGTGACGAGCCTGGGTCGAGAGTGGAGACTCTCCGCTGCCGGTGGGTTGGGCGCCCGCGGGCGGGATACCCTTGGACCCGGTGCCTCGACCGCCGCGGGCCGTCGAGCAATACGGCTTCGCGCCTGCTGTCGCGGGGATTTTGTCGGCCGCGCAACCCTCATCGAGATCGCCGCCCGCAAGCGGTCGGTCGCGGCCACAAGCCGTTGGACACGTCCATGCCGGCCCTGTCCGCTTGGGACGGGGGCGCCGCCACGGCGCGGTGCCAGGCACCGGTTTTTCGTCCCGGCGCTGCGGGGAGGGCCAGCCCTGGTGGGCCTCCCTCCCCCTGGCTGCCTGCGCTGGCTGCTCTAGTGGCTCTTCGCTTCCTCGGCGGCGAGCAGCCCGATCGCGATCAGGTCCTCCGGGTGCACCCAGGCGTCGGCGAGGTGGAAACCGCTCTCGGCCTGGATCGCCTCGCGCAGCGGGATCGCCCAGCGGTGCTCGATCAGTGCGATCGCCGCGGCCGAGCCGTTCGGGATCGCATCGTCGACGTACCAGCTGTCCTCGCCGAGGATGTGCCCGTCCTCGCCGGCCGCGGCGCCGAGAACGGCCCCCGCCTCCATGTTCTCCTCGTCGCCGCCGAAGCCGAAGCCGATGAGCGCTCCGACCGTGGCGCCGTACTCCTCGGCCTCCTCGGCGGAGAGGTCGCTCATCTGCACCTTCTCGACGTTCCCGTCCTCGTCCTTCCTGACGATGATCGCGTCGATCAGGCGGACGATGTCGCTGTCGCGCAGCTTGTCGAGCTCGGCGCGAATGTCTCCCTTGAACTCGGGATCCTCGAACCCGATCACGAGCAGTTGAACCGGTCCCATGGCCATCTTGTTCTCCTCTCTCGTGACCGGCTAGCTCGCGAGGAGCTTGGCCTTGGCCGTGTTGAACTCGTCCTGCGTCAGGGCGCCCTGATCCAGCAAGCCCTTGAGCTCGACGAGCTTGCTGGCAATGTCGTCCCCGCCTGCCGCCGGAGCCGGGGCCGGGGCGGCGGCCGGCGGCGGAGCGGCCTGCTGTTGCTGAGCCTCGAGCTGCTCGAGCCTCGCCTCCGTGTCGTCCTGCTGCTGCGCTGCCTCGGCGGTCGCCTGGCCGTGCTTGTTCGCGACGTACGCGGTGCCCCCGATCATCGCCGCGGCCGCAAGTGGTCTTCTTCTCCTACGGAACATTCTCGAACTCCCTTCGTCTTTCGTGCCCTTGTCACCCCGAGCCGGCCCGAGTGCGTTCGGCAAATCGGCCCACGCTAAACGCTATACGAGCGATCGTCCCGGTCAAGCCCGTCTCTTCGTCCGGGAACGGTCGGACCTCGCCCACGGCTCTCGATCGCTGTGCCGGCTTGGTCGGTCCGCGGGCGAGCCGGCCAAATCACGCCGAGCGCCATGGCCCGTCCACTCCGATTGCGCGCGAAAGCCGGCCTCGGCCGGACGCTGCGATCGCTTGCTGCAGCACGAAGGGCAGGGGCCTGAGCGGGGCCCCGGGGGCGAGAACCGGACGTGCTCCACATGATCGCTTACGGCGACGTAACCATCGCCTGCGAAACTTACGGGCGATGCGCGTGCCCAAGCTGCTCTGCGTCGCCTCGGCCGTCGACCTCGACTTCCGCTACGGCTGCACGCCCGCCTGGTGGCAGCTCTGGCGGGGGCTGAACGACGAGGGGGCCGAGCTCGTCGTCGCTCCGTATCGCGGGCGCCCGATCGAGACGCCCTGGTGGCGTTCCGCGCCGAACCCCGCCTACGCCGAGGGCGAGGCCTACGCACGCGCCCGCGGTGCGTTCGCCCGGCTCAAGGGCGAACGGCACATCAGGCGCGACGAGGACTCGCCGGACGACTCCCTCGGCGACCGGTTGACGCGCGAGGCGATCTGGAGCCTCGTGACGCCCCGCTGGCGCCGGCACCTCGAGCGCCTCGTCGAGCAGGAGCGGCCCGACGCTGTCGTCGTCTTCACCGTGCCGATGGCGCACTTTCGCGGCATCCCCACGGCGCTCCGCGAGCGCTTCGACCTGCCGGTCGTCTTCTACGACGGCGACGTCCCCATGAGCCTCCCCGAGTTCGGGGGGATGGACACCGGCTTCAACTACTACCACGGCGCCGACCCGGGCGAGTACGACCTCGTCGTCTCGAACTCGGAAGGCGGCATCGAGACGCTGCTCGAGCTCGGCGCCCGCCGCGCCGAGGCGATCTTCTGGGGTGCCGACCCCGACTTCTTCGCGCCGCAGGCGGTCGACAAGGAGACCGACGTCTTCTTCTACGGCTACGGCGACAAGTTCCGCCGCGAGTGGATGTCCGCGTTCGTCGGGCGCCCGTCGCGCGAGCTGCCCGACGTCGAGTTCGCGCTCGGCGGCCACGACTTCCTCGGCGACACGGGAACGGCGCGGCTCATCGGCGACATCCCGTTCCCCTCGTTCCCGCGCGCGATCTCGGCCGCGCGCGTCAACCTCTGCCTCACGCGCCGGCCGCACGCGACCGTGTACGCCTCGTCGTCGTGCCGGCCGTTCGAGCTCGCCTCCGCCGGCGCCGCGATCGTGGCGAACCCCTACGACGGGATCGAGCGCTGGTTCGAGCCGGGATCCGAGCTGATCGTGGCGGCCGACGCCGGCGAGGCGATCGAGGCCTACCGCGCCCTGCTCGACGACCCCGGCCAGGCCGAGGAGATGGGACGCCGGGCCCGCGAGCGCGTGCTCGACGAGCACACCTACCGCCACCGGGCGCGCCGGCTCCTCGATCTGCTCGACCTCAACGTGAAGGCGCATGTCGACTGACGTCGGGACGACCGACGTGGCCGCCGCGCCGGCGCAGGCCGGGGCGCCGCTCGCCACGGTTCGGCGGATCGCGATCGTCCCGGCCTTCAACGAGGAGCAGAACCTGAGCCGTCTGCTCGCCGAGCTGCGGACGCTCGACCCCGAGCTCGAGGTGGTGGTCGTCTCCGACGGCTCGACCGACCGCACCGCGGAGGTGGCCGCGGCGGCGGGCGCCCACGTGGTCTCGCTCCCGTTCAACCTCGGCATCGGCGGCGCCGTCCAGACCGGCTTCCGCTTCGCGTGGGAGCGCGGCTACGAGCTCGCCGTGCGGCTCGACGGCGACGGCCAGCACGACCCGGCGCAGCTCCGCGCCGTCGTCGAGCCCGTCGTCGGCGGCGAGGCCGACCTCGCGATCGGCTCTCGCTTCCTCGCCGGCGGCGGCTACAAGTCGTCGGCCGCGCGGAGGGTCGGCATCCGCGTGCTGGCGCGCGTCGTCTCGTGGATCGGCCACCAGCGCCTCACCGACACCACGTCCGGCTTCCAGGCGCTGAACCGCAGGGCGATCCGGCTGTTCGCCGCCGACCTGCCGCACGACTACCCGGAGGTCGAAGGGCTCGTGATGGCGATCCGCCACAACCTGCGGATCAAGGAGGTGCCGGTGACGATGCGCGAGCGGGAGCACGGGCGCTCGTCGATCAGCTCGCTCGGCTCCGTCTACTACATGATCAAGGTCCTGCTCGCGATCTTCGTCGACCTCTTCCGCCGCGAGGTCGTCCCGCTGGAGGATGCATGACCCCACTGCGCGTCTCGATCATTGCCACGCTCGTCGCCCTCGTGCTCCTGCTCGTCGTGTTCGAGCTGATCCGCTCACGCCGGCTGCGCGAGCGCTACGCGCTGCTCTGGCTCGCGACCGGCTTCGTGCTCGTCGCGCTCGCGGCCTGGCGCGGGGGGCTGAACACGATCGCCGGCTGGCTCGGCGTGCGCAGCTACCCGCCGGCAGTGCTGTTCGCGGTCGGCCTGCTGTTCGTGATCCTCGTCCTGCTCCACTACTCGACGGTGATCTCGCGCCTCGCCGACCAGAACACGATCCTCGCCCAGCGGCTCGCGCTGCTCGAGTCGCGCTTCTCCGAGCGCGACTAGCCCCGCGTTACGCCTGCGGGGCGCCGACCGAGGCCTGCTCGCGGAACCAGGCGATCGTCCTGCGCGAGCCCCTCGCGCAGCGGTGTGCCGGCGTGGAAGCCGAGCAGCTCCTCGGCCCGCCGCGTGTCGAGGCGGCGGCGCGGCTGGCCGTTCGGCATCGAGCGGTCCCAGACGATCTCGCCCTCGAAGCCGGTCAGCTCGGCGATCGTCGCCGCGAGCTCGCCGATCGAGATCTCCTCGCCGGTGCCGATGTTCAGCGGCTCGGCGCCCGAGTAGCGGTCGGCGGCGAGCACGAACGCGTCGGCCGCGTCCTCGACGTAGAGGAACTCCCGCGTCGGCGAGCCGTCCCCCCACAGGACGACCTCGTCGGACCCGGCGAGCATCTTGCGGATCAGCGCGGGGACGACGTGCGAGGTCTCGAGGTCGAAGTTGTCCCGCGGGCCGTACAGGTTCGCCGGCAGCAGGTAGACGGTGTCGAGGCCGTACTGCTCGCGGTAGGCCTGGGCGCCTACCAGCACCGACTTCTTCGCGACCCCGTACGGCGCGTTCGTCTCCTCCGGGTAGCCGTTCCAGAGATCGTCCTCGTTGAACGGCGTGGGGGTGAACTTCGGGTAGGCGCAGACGGTTCCCGCGACGAGCAGCTTCTGCACGCCGTGGAGCCGCGAGAGCTCGAGGACGTTGATTCCCATCGTCAGGTTCGCGAACCAGTAGCGGCCGGGGTTGGCGCGGTTGGCTCCGATCCCGCCGACCTCGGCGGCGAGATGGAAGACGAGCTCCGGCCGGGCCGCCTCGAACAGCCGCGCCGCGTCGTCCGCGCGGGTCAGGTCGAACTCGGCGCGGCGGGGGACGACGACCTCGTCGCCTCGCGCCCGCAGGCGCTCGACGAGAAACGATCCGAGGAAGCCGGCTCCGCCGGTGACGAGCGCGCGCAAGCTCAGCGCTTCCCGGCGCTGCCGCTCATCCAGTCGACCCGACCGACCCAGCTCTCCCGGTTTGCGGCATACCAGGCGATCGTCCGCCTGACGCCCTCCTCCCAGCAGATGGTCGGCTTCCAGCCGGTCTCGGCGGCGAGCTTGTCGTAGCCGACGCGCAGCGCCATCACCTCGCTCGCCCCCGGCCGGTACCGGGTCCGCAGTCGAGACCACCTCGCGCCCGGCGGGCCAGTAGCCGCCCTCCTCGCCGATCCGCAGGATCATCCCCGCCCAGTCGGCCATCGAGATGTTCTCGCCCTGCCCGTAGACGTAGACGTCGCCCGGGATCCCCGAGCGCGGCGACGGTGAGGTGGCCGCGCACGCCGTCGGTGCAGAAGCAGAAGTCGCGCAGCGGGTCGAGCTGGCCGAGCTCGACGTTCGGGCGCTCGAGTGCCTGGGTGATGATCGTGCCCGTGACGTAGCGCGGGTTCTGGCGCGGGCCGTAGTTGTTGAACATCCGCGTCACGACCGCCGGGCAGCCCGTAGGCGTCGTGGTAGTTCATGGTCAGGAAGTCGGCCGCGACCTTCGAGGTCGCGTAGATCGACTTCGGGTTGATCGGCGAGCGCTCGTGCAGGATCAGGCTGCCGCCCTCGTCGAAGTCGTGGTGGTCGGAGACGGACTCGCGCACGTTGCCGTACTCCTCCGAGGTGCCGGCGGTGTCGAACTTCTCGAGCTCGAGCCCGTGGTCGACGATCGACTGGAGCAGGTTGAGCGTCCCGACCGTGTTCGCCATCACCGTCTCGTAGGGCCGGTGCCACGACTCGCCGACGTGGGCCTGCGCGCCGAGATGGAAGACGTACGGCCTGTCGGCGACCTGCTTCAGGTCGCGGACGAGGTAGTCGATCGAGGTCTTGTCGGTCAGGTCGGCGAAGACGACGCGGGCGAGGCGTTGCCGCTGCCCGCCGATGTTGTTGAGCGCGCCCGAGGAGGTCGCGCGGACGAACGCGACCACGTCGGCGCCGAGCTCGACGAGCGCGTCGGTGAGGTGCGAGCCCATGAAGCCGTCGGCGCCGGTGACGAGGCAGGTCCGTCCCTCGTAGGCCGGGCCGAGCTGTTCGCGGAGCGCGTCGAGCTCACCGTCCGACCAGATGACGCTATCGTCGCGCGGCATCGATGCAGGGTAGTCATTCAGGTCGCAGGAGCGCGGTCCGAAGCGGCCTGCTGACCGGCCTCTCGACCGCCGCCGTCAGCGGCTCGGCGGCGCTCGCGGGCGCGATCCTCTCGCGGAAGTTCGGGCACGGCGCGGAGACCGACGGGTTCTTCGCCGCCTACGTCGTCTACCTCGCGCTCGTGCTCGTCGCGAGCGCGCTGCGCGTCGTGGTGCTGCCCGAGTTCGCCCGGGCCCAGGCGGCGGGCCGGCTCGGCCGCGAGGTCGGCTCGTGGGCGCTGGCGCTGGCCGTCCCGCTCGTCCCCGCCGTGGCGGTCGTGATCGCCGCGCCGCACTGGGTCGCCGGCCTGTACACGAACCCGCAGGCGCAGTCGAGCGCCGCCGAGCTGCTGCCGTGGCTCGTCCCCGCGGCGGCGGCGCAGGTCTACGCGGGCGTCGCGGCCAGCGCGCTGGCCGCGCTCGACGACTACGGCACCGCGGCGTTCGGCTACGGCGCGGGGGCCGTGGTCGGGCTGGTCGCGATCGTCTCGCTCGTCGGCCACGGGGTGCAGGCGTTCGGCTGGGGGCTCGCCCTGAACGGAGCGGTCGCGCTCGGCGATCCCGCTCGACGCGCCTCCTGCTCCGGCGCGGGATCGGACGTCCCGGCGGGACGATCGGCGGCCGGCTGCGGCGGCTGGCGGAGGGAGTGTCGCTGCCGTTCGCGCTCCAGGGGCTTTACGTGATCGCGCTACCGCTTCGCGAGCGGGCTCGGCTCCGGGAAGCCGACGACGTTCTCCTACGCCTACCTGATCGCCTCGCTGCTCGTCGCCGTCACCGCCACCTCGATCGCGCTCGTCTCGTCGGTGCCGCTGACGCGGGGGGAGCCTGACGCCGGAGCGGTCGGCGCGGCATGTCGTCGTCGGCTCGTGGGTCTCGCTCGCGCTCGTCGCCGGCGCGGCGGGGGTGTTCGCCCTGGCGGGCGCGCCGGTGGCGAAGGCCGCGCTGGGCTCGAGCTACGGCGGGACGACCGGGGCCGAGCTCGGGCGCCTGGTCGCCTACCTCGCGTCCTGGATGACGGTCTCGATCGCGCTCTCGGTCGCCTTCCCGCTGCTCTTCGTGCTCGAGCGGGCGCGGATCCTGCCGCTGCTCGCCGTCGCCGCGCTCGCCGTGCAGGTGCTGGTCGAGTGGGCGGGAAGCTCGATCGCCGGCCTGGCCGGGATCGCGGCCGGCATGGCGGTGACCACCGCCGGCATCCTCGTCGTGCTCCTGCTCGCCCTCGACGCGCTGGCCGCGACCGCACGGGGCCTTGTCGCCGCGGCCCTCGTCTGCGGCCTCACCGCGGCGGCTGTGTTCGGGGCGGCGTCGCTCCTCGTCTCGGCGCTGCCGGCCGCCGCGATCGGGCTCGCCGTCTACGCGGTCGCGCTCGGGGCCTGGCGGCCGGCCGGGCTGCGGGCGTCCTGGGCCTACCTGCGCGGGCTGCAGTGAGCCCGCCCCGGCGTCGCGCCCCTCGGTTAGCTTGACGTCATGCGAGTCCTCGTCACCGGCGGCGCCGGCTTCATCGGCTCGCATCTCGTCGACCGCCTGCTCGCCGCCGGGCACGAGGTGCGGATCCTCGACTCCCTCGACCCGCAGGTTCACGACGGCGTTCCCGCCTACCTGGCCGCCGGAGGCGGAGCTCGTCGTCGGCGATGTCCGCGACCGCGCGGTGGTCGAGCGGTGCCTCGAGGGCGCCGACGCGCTCGTGCACCTCGCGGCCGCGGTCGGGGTCGGCCAGTCGATGTACGAGATCGAGCGCTACACCTCGGTCAACGCGATCGGAGCCGCCGTCGTCCTCGAGACGGCGATCCCCTTCCGCGACCGGTTGACGAAGGCGGTCGTCGCCTCGTCGATGTCGATCTACGGCGAGGGCCTCTACCGGTGCCCGGCCGACGGGACCGAGCTCGCTCCGCCGGCGCGGGCCGAGGAGCAGCTCGCGCGGCGTGAGTGGGAGATCCCGTGCCCGTCGTGCGGTGCGCTGCTCGAGCCGGTCGGAACGCCGGAGACGAAGCCGCTGCAGCCCACCTCGATCTACGCGATCGGCAAGCGCGACCACGAGGAGATGTTCCTCGCCTGGGGGCGCGCGTACGGCGTTCCGACGACCGCGCTGCGGTTCTTCAACGTCTACGGGCCCCGGCAGGCGCTCTCGAACCCCTACACCGGTGTCGCCGCCATCTTCGCCTCGCGCCTGCTGAACGGTCGCGCGCCCGTGATCTTCGAGGACGGCGCGCAGAGCCGCGACTTCGTCCACGTCTCGGACATCGCGGCCGGCATCGAGTCCGCGCTCGACCCTGCCCGCGCGGACGGTGCTGCGGTCAACCTCGGCACGGGCCGCAGCGTCAGCGTGCTCGAGGTTGCGGCCGTCCTCTCCGACGGCCTCGGCGCCGGCCTGCGCCCGGAGGTTCTCGGCGACTACCGCGCCGGTGACATCCGCCACTGCTTCGCGTCGATCGAGCGGGCCCGCGAGCTCCTCGCGTACGAGCCGAAGGTCGCCTTCGAGGAGGGCATGCGCGAGCTCAGCGTGTGGCTCGCCGGCCAGACGGCGGTCGACCGGGTCGACGAGGCGACCGCTGCCTTGCGCTCCCGTGGCCTCGCGCGCTGAGGAGCAGCTCTCCGGCGGGCCCATCGCGGTCGTCGTCCTCTCGTGGAACCGCCGCGAGGACACGCTCGCCTGCCTCGAGTCGCTCGCGGAGGTCGAGGCTCCGGGGCTGATCACGATCCTCGTCGACAACGCCTCGACCGACGGCACCTCGAGGCGGTGCGAGCCGCGTTCCCGGACGTCGAGCTCGTCGCACGAGAAGAACCTCGGCTTCGCGGAGGGAAACAACGTCGGCATCCGGCGGGCGCTCGAGCTCGGTGCGGGCTAGGTGCTGGTCCTGAACAACGACGTCGAGGTCGACCCCGGCTTTCTGCGGGCGCTCCTCGACGAGGCCGGCCGCCGCCCCGAGGCCGGCGCCCTCAGCCCGCTAGATCCTCTTCGCCGCTCCGAGCGACCTGATCTGGTTCGCGGGCGCGAGCTACGACCCGCGGAAGGGCTACAACGGCCGGCAGCGCGGCTACGGCGAGCGCGCGGCGGGCGCTTCGACGAGGTTGTCGAGACCGACCGGATCTGCGGCGCCGCGATGCTCGTGCCGCGGCCGGTGCTCGAGGAGGTCGGCGTCTTCGACCCCGAGCTCTTCTCCTACTACGAGGACACCGACTGGTCGCTGCGGGCGCGCGCGGCCGGCCACCGCCTTTACGTCGTTCCCGCCGAGCAGCTCTGGCACAAGGTCTCGCGCACCTCGGGCGGCGAGAGCTCGCCGACGACCCTCTACTACGGCACCCGCAACGCGCTCGCCGTCTGCGAGCGCCACGCCCCGCTCGGCCTCGTCGGGACCTGGCGGCGGCGGCTGGTCCTGCTCTCCGCCCACCTCGTGCAGGCGGCCTCTCGAGCCGGAAGCGCGAGGGGCTCGCGGCGTGTCGCCGGGCTGGCGGGACTTCCGCGCCGGGCGCCTCGGGCAAGCCGCGTAGAATGGCCCGCGTGACCGCACAGCAGGCAAAGCAGGTCGTGAAGAACGCCCTCTACCGCACGATCGGCGAGACGTCGACCGCGCTCCGGCTCCAGCCGGACGCCCAGAAGACGCTGAGCATCCTCATGTACCACAAGGTCAACGACCTTCCCGACAACCCGACGACGGTGCCGGTGCGGAAGTTCGACGAGCAGCTCAGCCGCCTCGGCGAGCTCGGCTACAACGTCGTCGACCTCGACGCCGTCCTCGACCACTACACGCTCGGCTCGCCGCTGCCCGAGAAGGCCGTGCTGATCACCTTCGACGACGGCTACCGCGACACGCTCGAGAACGCGCTGCCGGTCCTCGACGAACCACGGCTACCACGCGGTGATCTTCATCCCGGTCGCCTACATGGAGGACGAGACGCCGCTGCCGCACGAGACCCATCTCGTCGAGCGCGGGATGCGCAACCCGACGCTCGACTGGGGGCTCATGCGCGAGCTCGACGCGGGCGGTGTCCGGGTCGAGTCGCACGGGATCGCCCACCGCCCGCTCGCCGAGGTCACGCTCGACGAGTCGGTCCGCGAGATCTGCGTCTCGAAGCTGAAGCTCGAGGAGCAGCTCGGCCGCCCCGTGCGCGCCTACGCCTACGTGAAGGGCTCCGAGGCGCACTTCCATCCGGTGCACGAGACCATCCTCAAGCAGGCCGGCTACGAGATCGCGTTCACCTCGATCTCCCGCGCCAACGGCACGGGCACGAACCCGTTCCGGCTCGGGCGCTACAACGTCGAGCCGTACCCCTCGCGAACGTTCGACCTCGTGCTCTCCGGCGCCTGCGACCTGATCTCGCTGAAGGACACCGTCGCCGGCACCCACGCGCGGCGCCTGTTCAACCAGGCGCTCGGCACCTCGACGCGCTGAGGACGAAGCCGTGAAGGTCGTCGAGTACGACCCGTCCAGGCGCGCAGACGTCGCCGACCTGATGGGCCGCGTCTGGGGCGAGCGGCCGGACGAGGAGGAGCTCGCCTGGTTCTACGAGGAGAATCCCGGTGCGGCCCGCCTCGGTGCTGCTCGCCGAGGAGGACGGGAAGACGGTCGGCACGGCGGCGATCAGCTTCGTCCGATGTCGATCGGCGGCGAGCGGCTCGAGGTCGGGATGCCGCTACGGGTCGCGACCGACCCCGACTACCGCGGCCGCGGGATCTTCGCCGAGCTCCAGGCGGCGAACGAGGAGCGCGTGCGCGGCCTCGGCGTCCGGCTCCTGCTCACGGTTCCGAACGCCGCCTCGACGCCGGTGTTCCTCGACCACCTCGGCTGGAGCGCCGCTGCCGTCGCTCCGCGTCTGGTCGCGGTCGCGGCTCGGGAGCGGCCGGCCGCGCGCGAGCGCCGTCGAGCGCTTCGGCCCCGGGCGGCGCCCCTTGCCGGCAGGAGGCGACCGGGTGCTTCGCGACGCCGACTGGCTGAACTGGCGCTTCGCCGACTCGCCGACCCGCTACACGCTGCTCGAAGGCGACGGCTACGCGGTCGTCGGCCGCCGCGGACGGCTCGGCGTGGTCGCCGCCGTCGAGGGCGACCTCCTCGCCGACGCTCGGCGGCGGCCGGGGCGCCGGTGGCTGATCGCGGCGCCGCCGCCGTGGCGGCACCGGCGCTACATCCGCGCGGGGCTACCTCCCGACGCACCGGACGCTTCACCCTGCTCGGCAAGTCGCTCCAGCCCGGGCAGGCCGTGCCCGCCCAGCCGCACTTCGAGCTCGGCGACCTCGACTTTCTCTGAGCAAGATCGTCTTCGTCACGCAGGTCGTCGATCCGGAGGACCCGATCCTCGGTGCCGTGGTCGGCAAGCTGCACGCGCTCGCCGCCCGCGTCGACGAGGTCGCCGTGCTCGCCGGCAGAGCCGTCGACGGCGCGCTGCCGGGCAACTGCCGCATCCATGTCTTCGGGGCGGGCTCGAAGGCCGAGCGTGGGCGCCTCTTCGCCGCCGGCCTGCACCGGGAGCTCTCGCCGAGACCGCTGGCGGTCCTCGCGCACAGCGTCCCGCTCTACGCGATCCTCGCCGGCCCGCTCGTCCGGCCGCGCGGCATCCCGCTCCTGCTCTGGTTCACGCACTGGAAGCGCAGCCGGACGCTCGTCGTCGCCGAGCGCCTCTCGACGGCGGTGCTGACCGTCGACCGACGCTCGTTCCCGCTCGCCTCGGGCAAGGTCGTCCCGATCGGCCACGGGATCGACACCGAGGCGTTCGGATGCGTCGAGCGCGGTTCCGGCGGGCCGCTGCGCGCCGTCTCGCTCGGGCGCACGTCGCCGGCCAAGGGATTCGAGACGATCGCGCGCGCCTGCGAGCTGGCCGGCGTCGAGCTCGAGGTCTACGGGCCGTCGAGCACGGCCGAGGAGCGCGACGAGCGCGAGCGCCTGCTGCGTCTCGGCGTCCAGATGCGCGACCCGGTGCCGTACACGGAGGTGCGGGCGCTGCTTGCGACGAGGGACGTGCTCGTCAACAACATGCGCGAGGGCGCGCTCGACAAGATCGTCTACGAGGCCGCCGCGACCTGCATGCCTGTGCTCGCGTCCAACAGCGGCTTCGACGACGTCCTGCCGCCGGAGCTGCGCTTTCCGCGCGCCGACCCCGCCGAGCTGGCGACAAGGCTGCGTACCCTTAGCGAGATGGACCGGAACGCCCTTGGCCACGAGCTGCGCGCGCGCGTCGAGAGCCGTCACTCGGCCGGACACTGGGCCGACCGGGTCCTCGAGGTGGCCGGCCGGTGACCGTCCTCCACGTCCAGAAGGTCGCCGGCATCTCGGGCTCCGAGGCGCACCTGCTCCAGCTCCTGCCGGCGCTCGTGCAGCGCGGCTGGGACATCCGTTTCCTGATGCTGCACGAGCAGGAGCCCGGCGCCTGGGAGTTCGCCCGCGCGCTCGAGGCCGGCGGCGTGCCCGTCGACGGGATCGAGATGAAGACCGACGTCGACCCGAGCACGTTCGTGCAGGTCCTCTCCTACCTCGTGAATCACCGGCCGACGATCCTCCACACCCACCTCGTCCACGCCGACGCGTACGGCCAGACGGCCGGGACGTTCGCCGGGGTGCCGATCCGGCTCTCGACCAAGCACGGCTTCAACGAGTTCCGCGAGGGCCGGATCTTCGCGCTCGGCGACCGCACGATCGGCGCGCTCGCCCACCGGCAGATCGCGATCTCGCGCGGCCTCGCCCGCTACCTGTCCGAGACCGAGGGCTTCCCCGAGCCGGACTTCGAGATCGTCCACTACGGGATCGCCGCCGGGCCCGAGCCGAAGCCGTACGCCGGCGAGGCGCCCCGCGTTCCTCTGCATCGGCCGCCTGATCCCGATCAAGGGCCATGTCGTGCTGCTGCGCGCGTTCCGGCAGGTGCTCGACGAGCGGCCCGACGCGACGCTCGAGATCGCCGGCCGCGGCGTGCTCGAGCACGGGCTGAAGGACCTCTCGCGCGAGCTCGGGCTGAACGGCGCCGTTCGCTTCCTCGGGCACGTGACGCCGGTGCAGCAGGCGGTCGAGGATTCGCTCGCGGTCGTCGTTCCCGTCGCTCGGCGAGGGCTTCGGGATGGTCGCGCTCGAGGCGATGGAGCGCGCGCGGCCCGTGATCGCCGCGGCGATCGGCGGGCTCGAGGATCTCGTGCGCGACGGCGAGACGGGCCTGCTCGTGCGGCCGGGCGACTCCGAGTCGCTCGCCGAGGCGATGCTCGCACTGGCAGCCGACCCGGCGCGCGCCGCCGCGATGGGCCTCGAGGCGCGCCGCCGGGCGATCGAGCGGTTCCCCGAGCTGCGCTGCACCGAGCGGACCGAGGAGGTCTACCGCCACTGGCTCGAGGTCCGCCGCGCGGGCGCGCTCGAGCCGGCTCGCCTCGGCTGGCGTCGGCGGCGGCGAACGGCGCCGGCCCGTAGCCCTCGTAGCTACCCGCACCCGGAGACGCCTGGGCAGCAGGCTGTCGCCAGGCGGCGCGACGGGCCTACAGTGCGCGCGATGAAGACGGCGAGCGCGCGCTCTGCGCGAGACGATCCAGCTCCTCCTCGACCTCGTCTTCGGGATCGTCGGCTTCACCGCTCGTCGTGACCGGCTTCTCGATCGGCGTCGGCCTGCTGATCACGCTCGTCGGCGTGCCGATCCTGGTCGGGAACGCTGCTCGCGGCCCGCGGGCTCGGCTACGTTCGACCGGGCGCGCGCGAACGCGCTGCTCGATGCTCGACGTCGTCCGCGCCGCCGCGCCCGGCCGGCCGGACGACGGGCTTCCTGCGGCGGCTCGTCGCCCGTTCCGCGACGGCGCCAACTGGAAGGCGTCCGTCTACCTCGTGCTGATGCTGCCGCTCGGGATCGTCAACTTCAGCGTTGCCGTCACGATCTGGTCGGCCGCGCTCTCGGCCCTGTTCCTGCCCCGGCTACGCGTGGGCGCTGCCCCACGGCGGGGCCGAGCTCTGGCCGGGCTTCTACCTGCACCTTGGCTGGCAGCTCGTCCTCGCCTCGCTGGCCGGGCTCCTGCTCATGCTCGCGGCGCCCTGGATCATCCGCCCCTTCGCCCTCCTCGACGGGGTCCTCGCCCGGGCGCTCCTCGGCGGCTCGGCCAAGGACGCGCGGATCGAGCAGCTGCAGGAGACGCGCGCCCGCTCGGTCGACGCGGCCGTCGAGGAGCGCCGCCGGATCGAGCGCGACCTGCACGACGGCGCGCAGCAGCGGCTCGTGCGGCTCGGGATGGATCTCGGGCTCGCGCTCGAGAAGTTCGACGCCGACCCCGACGCGCGCGCGCGGGCTCGTCGGCGAGGCTCACGGCGAGGCCCAGCGCGCGATCGTCGAGCTGCGCGACCTGGTGCGCGGCCTCCACCCGGCGGTGCTCGAGGACCGCGGCCTCGACGCCGCGCTCTCGGCGCTCGCGGCCCGCTCGCCCGTCCCGGTCGCGCTCGAGGTCGACGTGCCGGAACGGCCGCCGGCGTCGGTCGAGGCCAACGCCTACTTCATCGTCGCCGAGGCGCTGACGAACGTCGCGCGCACGCCGAGGCGCGGACGGCGGCGGTCGGCGTCCACACCGTCGACGGCCGGCTGCGGATCGAGATCGCCGACGACGGCCGCGGCGGCGCGAACGCGCTGCTCGGAACCGGTCTCGCCGGCCTCGCCGACCGCGCCGCGGCGGTCGACGGCACCTTCTCCGTCGTCTCGCCGCCCGGCGGCGGCACGAGCTGTCTCGTGGAGCTTCCGTGCGCATCGTGATCGCCGAGGACTCGGTGCTGCTCCGCGACGGGCTCGTCCGCCTGCTCGCGGAGCGCGGCCACGAGGTCGTTGGCGACCGCCGGCGACGCGGCCGGGCTCCTCGCCGCGGTCGTGCGCGAGAAGCCCGAGGTGGCGATCGTCGACGTTCGCATGCCGCCGACGTTCACCGACGAGGGCGTCCGTGCGGCGCTCGAGCTGCGGGAGCGAACACCGGAGCTCGCGGTGCTCGTGCTCTCGCAGTACGTCGAGGAGCGGTACGCCGGCGAGCTCCTCGCCCGGGACGCACGCGGGGTCGGCTATCTGCTCAAGGACAGCGTCACCGAGACGCGCGAGTTCCTCGAGGCGATCGACCGGGTCGCGGCCGGCGGCACCGCGATCGACCCCGAGGTCGTCAGCCAGCTCATCGCGCGGGCCCGCCGCGGCGACCCGCTCGACGACCTGAGCCCGCGCGAGCGCGAGGTGCTCGCCCTGATGGCCGAGGGGCGCTCGAACGCGGCGATCGCCGCGCGGATCGTCGTCACCGAGCGCGCGGTCGAGAAGCACGTCAGCTCGATCTTCGCGAAGCTCCGGCTGCCGCCGGCCGAGGGCGACCACCGCCGCGTGCTGGCGGTGCTGCGCTACCTGGAGTCCGCCCGCTAGGCCGCGGCGAGCGTTGGCGCGCCCACATCGACGTAGCGGCGCTGCCACAGCTCGAGCATGCAGAGGCACCACAGCCGGTGGCCGTGGTCTGCACGCCCCTCGCCGTGCTCGCGCAGGAGCCGCTCGATCGCGGGCCGGCGGAAGAGGCCGCGGTCGGGCCCGCCGAGCAGGAGCTCCTCCGCGGTCGAGCGGAGCTCGCCGCGGAACCAGCGGTCGAGCGGGACGCCGAAGCCGGTCTTCGCGCGCGAGAGCGTCTCGGCGAGGCAGGTCGGCGGCGAACGCCTTCTGCAGCGCTCTCTTGCCGGCCGCGAGCGAGGGCGGCAGCGCGAGCCCGAGCTCGACGACGTGGTGGTCGAGGAGCGGCGAGCGGAGCTCGAGCGAGACGGCCATCGAGGCGAGGTCGCTCTTCGGCAGCAGGTCGCCCGGAAGGTACGACTCGATGTCGACGAGGCGCAGGTCGGGGTCGTGCGGGAGCAGCGTCGACGCCGCCTGCGCGCGGGCCTCGTCGGTCCAGAGCGCGCGGCGGAGCTCGAGCGGGAACACCTCGACGAGGCGGGCGTAGCGCGCAGCCGGCGGCTGTGCGGCCGCGTCGAGGAAGCGCCTGGCGCGAAAGAGCGTCGAGCGCGGCTGCCTCCGCGCGGCCGGGAGGACGCCGAGTGCCCCGGTTCCGAGCGCGGCCAGGCGGCGGGGGACGCGGCCCGCGAGCGCGTGCGCGCGGTAGCGCTGGTAGCCGCCGAAGGCCTCGTCGCCGCCGTCGCCGACGAGAGCCACCGTCACGTGGCGCCGGGTTGCCTCGCAGACGAGGAGCAGCGGCAGCGCCGCCTCGTCGCCGAACGGCTCGTCGAAGACCCCGGCGAGGCGGTCGAGCAGCCCCGGCCCGGGATCGACCTCGAGCTCCTCGTGGCGGGCCCCGAAGCGCGCGGCCACCTCGCGGGCGTGTGCCCGCTCGTCGTAGCGGCGGTCGGGAAAGCCGATCGTGAAGGTGCGCACGGGCTCGGGCGAGGCAGCCGCCATGGCGGAGACCACGATCGACGAGTCGAGACCGCCCGAGAGCAGGGCGCCGAGCGGAACGTCGCTGACGAGCCGGCGCCGCACGGCGGCGGTGACCTCGCTGCGGACGCGCTCGACCCATTCGCCGTCGCTCGCGGTGCCGGCGGCCGGACGCGGGCGCCAGTAGCGCTCGCTGCGCACCGTTCCGCCCTCGGCGACGACGAGCGAGCCCGGCGGCACCTTCTCGACCGCCTTCAGGCCGGAGCGCGGGACGTACTGGAGTGCCAGGAAGGCGTCGAGCTGCTGCAGGTCGAGCTCCCGCGGCAGCGCCGGTAGCCGCAGGAGCGCCTTCGTCTCCGAGGCAAATGCGAGCGATCCGTCGGGAAGCCGCGCGTACAGGAGCGGCTTCTTCCCGAGGCGGTCGCGTACGAGCACGAGCCGCTCGGCGGCGCGGTCCCAGAGGGCGATCGCGAACATGCCGTCGAGGTGGGTAGGAAAGTCGAGCCCCCACTCCTCGTAGGCGTGCGGGATGAGCGGCGAGTCGCCGGTGCCGCGGATCTGATGGCCCTTCGCCTCGAGCTCGCGGCGGAGCTCCCGGAAGTTGTAGAGCTCGCCGTTGAAGACGGCGGCCACGGCTCCGGACTCGCTCTCGACCGGCTGGTCGCCCGTCTGCAGGTCGATGATCGAGAGGCGCCGGTAACCGAGGACGCAGCGGCCGTAGTTCGCGATCGCGCCGTGGTCGGGGCCGCGATGGACGATCGCCGCGTTCATCGACTCGACGAGCGCCGGGTCGGCCGTGTCCCTTGCGAGCAGTCCGCAGATCCCGCACACGGTTCCAGCCTAGAGGCCGGATCAGCCTAGAAGCTCGCGGTAGACGGCCTCGTGCGCCTGCGCGGAGCGCTCCCAGGTGAACCCGGCCGCCCGGGCAAGCCCCCGTTTGCTCCAGGCACCCGGATCGTCGAGGACGTCCCCGGCGGCGGCGGCGATCTCCGCGGGATCGTCCGGCGAGAAGTACCGCGCCGCGTCGCCGCAGACCTCCGGCAGCGAAGCGGCGACCGAGCAGGCGACAGGGCACCCGCACGCCATCGCCTCGAGCGGCGGCAGGCCGAAGCCTTCGTACAGGGATGGGAAGACGAGCGCCGCGGCGCTCCGGTAGAGCGACACGAGCTCGTCGCTGCTCACGTTCCCGAGCGCCTCGACGCCGTCGGGGGTCGCGCCGCTGTGGCCGCCGCCGGTCAGCACGAGCCGCAGGTCGGGCCGGTCGCGGCGCAGGAGGGCGAAGGCCTCGTAGAGGCGGGCGTGGTTCTTGTGCGGCCAGGGGCGCGCCGGGTAGAGCAGAAAGGGCTCCCGCGGGCCCTCGCCGGGCGTGAAGCGCCGGTGGTCGATCCCGTGGTGGATCACGCGGATCTTGCGCGGGTCGAGCTCGAGGGCCTCGACGGCCCGGTCGCGGACGAACGCGCTCGGGACGATCACGATCCGCGCCGAGCGCGCAGACCGGTGATACGCGAGCGACCGGAAGGCGCGCTCGGCGCGCGAGAAGAGCTGCGGCAGGTCGAGGTGCTGGGTGTCGTGCAGGGTGATCGCAGTCGGCGCCCCGAGCGGCGGTATCCGGATCGTCAGCGGGTAGTGAACCGCGTCGGCCGCGGCGAGCCGGCGCCGGAGCGGCCCGGGCCGTGCGGCGGCGAGCGTCATCGCCGCGAGGCGGGCGGGGATCGAGCGGGCGAGACGGTACTCGCCGACGATCTCGAACGGCAGGCCCTCGCCGCCGTCGGGTGCCGCGGGCGGGAGGTAGGCCCGGTAGGGGAGGGTTCCGCCGCGCGCGAGCGCGCGAAGGAGCTCCCGCGTCGCCGACTCGCTTCCTCCGAGCTCGCCCGGGACAAGGGTGAGCAAGGCGATTCCGACCACGCGCGGCGGCTCGGTCTCTAGGAGGCCGGGCCGCCGGGGCCGGCTGCCGGTCGGGCGGCGGCCTCGAGCAGCGCCTCGCGCTGGGCGTCGTCGTGCGCGGTGTGACGCTTGGCGGAGCGCCAGATGAAGTAGAGCAGGACCCCTACGGCCGGCCAGCAGAGCGTGGCGGGGATCAGGATGATCCACGTGAGCGCGGTCAGCCCGAGCATCGAGCACGAATGGTAGAGCCAGCGCGCCGGGCGGCGCCGCGGGTCTCTAGCCCGCGGTCGAGGTGTTCGTCGTCGTCGTGGTCGACGTGCTCGTCGTCTTCGCCGCCGGCGCCGGGCAGCTGACCCCCGAGCCCGACTTGAGGACGATGCAGCTGTGCGTGATCAGCTTGGCGGCGTTGCGTGCGCGGATGAGGCTGATCACGCTGCTCGAGACCTGGGCGAAGTACGACTGGCTGTTCGAGCCCACGTTCAGGGAGACGACGATTCCGTCGCCGAGCAGGGGGCCGATGGCGCGGTCGACGATCAGCAGGTCGGCGATGTTCGGGCTGTAGGCCTTGTGTGCGCCTCGATAGGACTTCTCGGCCTTGTCGACGAGGTTCATCGCGTTGATCGTCTGGGTCGAGAGCGTGCTCGTGCTCGTCTTCTTCCCCTTGTGGAGCAGCGATGGGAGAACGAACAGCAGCAGGAAGGCGACGAGGATGATCGGCAGGAACTTCTGGAGGTTCGGCGGCACCGGGCTAGCCTAGACGGCTCAGCGCGAGAGGGTGACGGTGACCGGTCGGCTGAGCAGCGTGTAGTCCGAGGCGGCCTGCGGGCCGAGCGACGTCGCGCTCAGCGCGACCCGGTAGGCCCACGTTCCCGGGGGCGGGTGATCGGTCCACGTGGTGGTGTTGCCGCCGACGGCGGCCACCTGGTGGCCGGTGTAGGAGCAGTTGCTCGCCGCGTGCGGCACCGGCAGGCAGATCGCCTGATCGGAGCGGTCGCGGAAGATCGCGTAGGTCGCACGGGTTCCGCCCGGCTGGCGCCTCGGCCACGCGAGCGTGATGCTGCCGCTTCCCGTCTTCGCCGAGACCGTGAAGCCGCCGGTCGGCACGTACAGGTTTGCCGTGAGGATCTTCGCCGCGGCGGGGGTGTCGAGCGTCGGCAGGAGGCCGACGGCGAGGATGCCGACAGCGGTGACGAAGCCGAGGACCGACACCGCGATCTTCGGGAGCCGGCTCGAGCTTTCAGGCCCGACCGGCGCGGGAGGGCGCCTGCGCCCGTAGATCGGCAGGAGGAACGGCAGCGAGATCGCGAGCAGGAAGTAGGCCGGGAACGCCGCGATCAGATGCGTCAGGAAGCCGCCTCCGGTCATGTCGACGACCGGCGAGCTGCCCTTGATCACGAGGTAGGTCGCCAGCCAGGTCGCCGCGAGCCCCGCCGCGACGTAGGAGCGCCGGGCCAGGCCCACGAGCCCGCCGAGCGCGACCCAGTAGGCCATTCGCTGGCTCCACGTGTACTCGCGAATGCCGTCGAGGTTGTGATGGAGCTGCTGCCAGTTGAGCGACACGTAGTGATGGATGTTGATCCCGCCGAGGAGGTCGGGCGCGATCGTGGCCGGCGCGGCCGCGGATGCATGCGAGAAGGCGGGGAGGTAGCCGAGCCCGCGGTACTTCCAGAGGGCGAGCCCGATCAGGGAAGGGATCATCCCGGCCGCGAACACGACGAGGCCCCGCGGGCGCCGTGCCAGCGCGAGCGCGACGACGGCCGCCGGGATCCACAGCGCGTTCGCCGGCTTGATGGTGAGCGCAAACCCGGCGGCGAGGCCGGCCGCGACCGCGTCGAGGTCGCGCCGGGTCGCGACGAAGCGCAGCAGGAAGTACGCCGCGACGAGGAGCAGCACCAGCGACGGGTAGTCGCCGAGCGCCGTCAGCCCGAGCGCCGAGGGCAGCGTGATGTCGACGTAGCGCGTGTGGTAATCGGCGAGGAAGTAGTGGATGACCGCCACCGGGAACAGCACCCAGGCGAGGGTCGCGAGGTACGCGTACCAGCGGCTCGCGAACATGCGGGTGATCCCGTAGACGCAGACGAGCGCGATCGGCGCGAGGACGAGCTGGTTGAAGACGACGATCGCGGGCATGCCGTCGAGCAGGTTCGAGCCGAAGATCCGCGCGAACGGCGCGATCAGGAGCGGGTAGCCGTAGCTGATCGCCCCGTCGGGGATATGCCCGTTCCCGAGCACCCAGGCGGTCGTGTAGTACCACGTCCCGTCCCCGCCGTGGTAGTAGACCCAGCCGTCGTGCTGGGCGATCCGGCCGCCCTCGGCCGCGATTCCCCAGGAGGCGAGGACGAGCGCACCGAGCACCAGCCAGGGCCGCGGGGCCGGAAGGCGCCGGACGAGCTGCTCGCCGCGGCCGAGCAGGCGTCCCGCACGGTACCCGGCCTGTTCGAGTGAGCTGCCGCTGCCGGTGGTGGGACGGTCGGAGGATGCGCTCATCGTCAGTTGTACTGCCCGACGACCATCGTAAGCGAAGCCGTGTTGTCCGCGGGATTGGCATCGAGCACGCCTCCTGTGGCCGACGCCTTCACGGCCAGGATCCCCTGGCGCTCGACCTGCACCGCGAACCTGACGGTCGTGCTCGCGCCCGACGCCAGGAAGTCGAGCGGGCACGTGACCACCCGCGTCCCCGTGCAGCCCGGCCCGCGCTCGATCGCCGGCGGCCCGAGCAGCCTCAACCCCGGCTGCAGGTCGATCGTGAGCACGACGCTCGGCGCGCTGGCGCTGCCGTTGTTCGCGACATAGACGGCAAAGTCGACCTCCTGGCCCTGGAGCGGCCGGGCATTGAACGACTGCAGGGTGGTCTTCACGTCGACGTATCCCTCACCCTGGGCCGGGTCGAGGATCAAGGCGTAGCTGCGCGAGAAGCTCGCGGCGAGGCTGGTGCCGTAGCTGAGCGCATAGAGGCACGCGATCGCGAGCAACGCGACCTTCAGCCTGGGCCGGGTGCGGGTCACGGCGATCCATGCGGCGACCGAGAACACCGCCCAGGCGGGTGCGGTGAACAGGAGGTAGCTGGCCTTGATCTCCTTGCCGCCGAACTGCGGGTAGCGCGCGATCTGCAACGTCAGGCCGATGAAGCCGCCGACCGCGAGCAGCGCCAGGAAGCCGAAGGGCCCGTCGTCGTCGTGGTGTCCGGCAGGGCGCCTCCGGCGCACGAGCCGCACGAGCGCCGGGACCCCGAGCACGGCGAGCCCCCCGATCGCAAGCCCGTCCGCTACGAGGCCGAGCAGGCTCTGGCTCGACGCGGTCACCCGGTCGACCGTCGAGGGGTCCCTGAAGGCCGGCTGGTGGAAGGTGCCGAACCAGTCGCTCCAGAGGTCGGCGTGGAGCTGGGGCAGCAGCTCGTTCGTCAGGCGCGGGCGGTAGGGGTGGAGGACGAGCGACCCCACCGGGAACGAGACGTAGTACGAGAACGGCTCGCCGCCGGGGATCAGGTCGCCCGGGCGGTGGAGGTTCCCCTGCAGCGGGTTTCCCCAGGTATAGGCGGCGTAGCCCAGCCACGGGCCGGCGATCAGGAGGGTCGTCGCGGCGACCGCGAGCGTGAAGCGCCGGGCGGAACGGCCGCCGGCGAGGAGGGCCGTGGCGACGATGCAGGCGACGACCACGACGGCGCTCTGCCGGCCGAGCAGCGAGAGCCCGCAGAACACGCCGACGGCGATCCCCCGCCCGAGCGTCCACCCGCGGCGCTGGGCGCGAATCAGGAGCAGGGTCGCGATCGAAGCGACGAGCGTGAACGTCATCTCGGGATGGAAGAGCACCCCGAGGCGGAGGACCACCGGGTAGGCGATGACGAACCCCGCCGTCCCGAGCATCCTGAGCGGGTGCCCGGGCCAGAGCTCGCGCGCGATCAGCGCCGAGACGGCGATGACGCCGACCGCGGCCGCGAGCGAGAGCAGCTGGCCGGCCGACCACAACTGGCTCCTCGCGAGCGCAAGCGCCTCGTCGAGCCCCCAGAGCCCGCCGGCGAGGAGGCCCGCCGCGCCGAGGAGCCTCACCCGGGATCGCGGCGAGAGGAGGCAGGCGCCCGACGCCGCCACGAGCAGCAGCCAGAGCAGGCGCGTGGCCACGTTCGACGGCAGCTCGAGCGGCCGGGCAGGCACGTTGCGGGCGACATGCTCGAGGCCGATCGCGAGCGACTCGAAGAGCGGCGGCGTCGAGTACTCGTAGCTGACGTAGTCCGGAGGGAGACGGCCGTGCGCGTCGAGGTACTGCGCGTTCAGGAGGTACTCGGCCGAGTCGAGCGGGCCGTCGCGGGCGACCGTCGAGACGCCCTGCCAGCCGAGGAGCGCGAACGCCGCGAGCGCGACTCCGAGCACGAGCCAGGGCCAGGTCAGCCTGGGAACCGTCCAGCCGCCGGCGGGAGGGCCGCCGCTCGGGCTGTCGCTCGGCTCCCGGCCGCCGGGGTCAGATGGCATCAGGAGATCATGACGTTGGCGGCCGCTACTCCCGGCCGGGTGCTGCCCGAGCCCGCGGAACCGACCATCTAGGATGTCGCCGACGTCGCGAGCGACCGACGCTGCTGCGGCCGTCCGGCGGCTCGGGCCTCCGGGCGAGTTGAGGTCCGCTCCCTTGGGGAAGGAGTTCCTGATGGCCGGAGTACCGAACGGACTTGCCATTCGCACGCAGAAGCACTTCGGGTGGCGGCCCGACACGCCCGACATGCGCGACCACCTGCTGGCGGTCGAGCCCGTGAAGGCGTTGCCGGACAAGGTCAGCCTGCGCTCGCAGATGCCGCCGGTGTACGACCAGGGCCAGCTCGGCTCCTGCACGGCAAACAGCGTCGGCGCAATCCTGGAGTTCAACGAGCTTGCCCAGAAAGAGCCGGACGCGGCGACCCCCTCGCGCCTCTTCATCTACTACAACGAGCGCGCGATGGAGGGCACGGTCAAGGACGACTCGGGGGCGGAGATCCGGGACGGGATCAAGTCGGTCGCCCAGGTCGGCGCGCCGCCGGAGACGCTGTGGCCCTACGTGATCACCAAGTTCGCGACCAAGCCGCCCGCGAGCGCGTACGCCGAGGCCCGCAAGCACGAGGCGATCAGGTACGCGCGGGTCGCCCAGGACCAGACCGCGATCCAGAACGTGCTCGCGTCGGGCTTTCCGATCTCGTTCGGGTTCACGGTCTACAGCTCGTTCGAGACCGATGTGGGCCCGAGCGGCATCGTGCCGATGCCGCAGCCGAGCGAGAAGGTGCTCGGCGGCCATGCTGTCGTCGCGGTCGGTTACAAGACGATCCGCGGGCAGCTCTACATCGAGTGCCGCAACTCCTGGGGGTCGTCGTGGGGCGACCACGGCTACTTCTGGATGCCCGCGGGCTACCTGACGACAAGCTCGCTCGCGAGCGACTTCTGGGTGATCGAGCAGGTCGAGTAGGAGGCGCGGCCTGCCGGCGGTTCAGCCGGCCGTCGCGAACGTCGCTCCGGCCGCGACCGTCGTTCCCGGTGCACGTGGAGTAAACGGGTGCAGCTCGTCCTGGCCGGGCTGCACGACGCCCCAGCTCGACTCGGGCACCTCGTTCCAGGCTCCCGCCAGGTCGCCGAGCGGCTCGGAGACGATCAGCCGTGTCTCGTCGTCGACGTTGTGGAAGAGCGGGTTCTCGGGGTAGAGGTCGCGCAGAACCTGGATGGCGGTGCTGAAGAAGAGCGACCTCGACGTTCGCTCGCTCGAGTGCCGAAAGGCCCACACGCTCTCGCCGTTCGTCGTCGCCACGGTCATCTGGATCGGGTGCTCGACGCCGAGCCGGCGCCCGGTCGCCTCGACGAAGCCGACCGCCCGCTCGACCGCGCCGGGAGGGTCGCCCTCGAGCCCGAAGCTGAGCGCCAGGAAGAACAGCAGCTCCGAGTCGGTCGAGCCCTCGATCAGCGGGTAGAGCGAGGGGTCGACTGCAAG
The DNA here is from genome assembly GCA_963743675.1 of uncultured Actinomycetota bacterium. Taxonomy (GTDB): domain Bacteria; phylum Actinomycetota; class Thermoleophilia; order Gaiellales; family Gaiellaceae; genus PALSA-600. Next base: position 240,418 of record CAVURE010000010.1, on the reverse strand, counting down.
CGCGAGCTGCCGCTTGACCGCCGGGAACTCGCGAATCAGCCCGTTGTGCATCCAGAGCCAGTGCTCGTAGCGGAACGGATGGCAGTTCGTCTGCTGGACGGCGCTACCGGTGGAGGCGCGGATGTGGGCGAAGACGAGCGGCGAGATCACGTGGCCGGCGAGCTCGCGCAGGTTGCGCTCGTTCCACGCCGGCTCGACGCTGTGGAAGACCGCCGGCGTGCGGGCAACGCCGTACCAGCCGACCCCGAACCCGTCGCCGTTCGTCGTCTCGACGCCGAGCTTCGAGTGCAGGCTCTGGTCGATCAGCGAGTTCGTGGGCTTGTAGAGGAGCTCCTCGAGCAGGATCGGCGATCCCGAGTACGCAAGCCACCGGCACACGGCGCACCACCCCTTTCCAACGTCGAGCGGAAGGCGAGAGCCCGACCGTAACGCCCGTTCGCCCGCCTCCGGGTTGCAATCCGGGGTCGATCCGGCGACAACACCGCTACTCGATCCGGCAAGAGGCGCCGGTCACGAGCGACGCGGCGCCGGCTCCGGTGCGGCCGCCGATGTTCCCACGCCGCTCATGCCTCACTACGATCAGCTCATGAATCAAGTCCGCTCTCCCGGACGACCAGCCCCGGGTTGCCGTCGCGGACGCGGAGGGCGGCCGCGCCGGCGAGCCAGAGCCAGGAGCCCGGTCCGTCTGCAACGTGATCCACCACCAGGGCAGCGGCGAGATCCAGTTCAGCCGCGAGAGCGTCGAGAAGCTGCTCGCGAGCGGGGAGTTCTTCTGGCTCGACCTCGACCGGCCCCAGGCCGGCGACTTCGAGGTCCTGCGCGACGTCTTCAAGTTCCATCCGCTCGCGATCGAGGACTCCGAGCACTTCGGGCAGCGGGCCAAGATCGACGACTACGACGACTTCGTCTTCCTCGTCGTCTACGGCGCCGTCCCGACGACGACCGGCTCGTCGAGGTACACGCCTTCTACACGACGAGGTTCCTGGTCACGGTCCACCGTGACGACTGCCCCGCGTTCGTCGAGATCCGCCGGCGCTACGAGAAGCGCGACAAGCCGATCGAGAAGCCCTCGCTGCTCCTGTACCGGATCATCGACGGCCTCGTCGACAGCTTCTTCCCGATCCTGGCCGAGTTCGACGACCGCATCGACGAGCTGGAGAACGCGATCTTCGTCAAGGCCAACGACCAGCCAGCTGCAGGAGATCTTCCGGATGAAGCGGCTGCTCGTCGGAATGCGCAAGGCGATCACGCCCCAGCGAGACACCTTCGCCACGCTGATGGGCGGCGTCGACCAGCTCCCCGGGCTGAGCGAGGAGGACGAGCGCTACTTCCGCGACATCTACGACCACCTGATCCGGATCTCCGACCTGATCGACAGCTACCGCGACCTGCTCAGCGGCGCGATGGACGTCTACCTCTCGACCGTCTCGAACCGCCTGAACAGCGTCATGAAGCAGCTGACGATCATCGCGACGATCTTCCTGCCGCTCAGCTGGCTGACCGGCTTCTTCGGCCAGAACTTCGGCTTCCAGGTGCGGCATATCACCGGCTGGCCTGCATTCGTCGTGTTCGGGATCGTCGCGGAGCTCCTCGTGGTCGCGGGGCTGCTCACCTACTTCAAGCGCCGCGGCTGGTTCTGAGCGGCCCGCTCGCGCGCCGAGCGGCCTGTGGAGCCTCACACGGTCTCGGCCCAAGATGGGGTGAGACACGTATGGCGTCACGACGAAGGTGGAGCGATCCTGGGGGTACGGCCCTTCGTGAAAGGAGTAACCGACATGTCGTCGCTATCCGGGATGTCCAGCCTGGCGGGTGCGATCAGCCGCAGCGAGCACGTCGGGTTGAGAGCTGCGCTCCGCTGTGCGGGTTGTGGTTTCGAGATCGTGAGCGGACGATCGCTCTCGCCTTGCCCGAGGTGCAGGGACCTGAGCTGGGAGCCTGCCTCTCGGCGAGTCGTCGGGCCCGACCGGGCTCGGAAAGGAGCGAGACCGATCGAGCGCCCGGCGGTCCGTTAGCAGCCGTGTCCGTCCCCGGCGTGCGGCTCGGCCGTCCGGGCACTACCGGCAGCAGCCGCGCGCGGGAAGCGTTCCGCGGGTGCAAGATGGACGCGATTGTGTCGCTTTTCTGGCGTGTGTTTCTCCTCAACGCCGTCTTGCTGGTTGCGGCCGGTGTCGCTCTGGCGGTCTCGCCGATCCGGATCAGCACGCCGACGCGGGTTGTCGAGGAGGCTGTGCTTGCGGTCGGCGTCCTGTTGCTCCTGGCTGCGAACTATGTGCTTCTGCGGCCGGCGTTCGCGCCGCTCGAGCGGCTGGCAGAGCGGATGGGCGACGTCGACCTGCTTCGACCCGGTGGTCGGTTGACGCCGACCGGGTCGCCCGAGGTGGTCGGTCTCGTGCGTGCGTTCAACGAGATGCTCGCCCGGCTCGAGGACGAGCGTCGTGAGAGCGGGCGGCTGGCGCTGGCGGCGCAGGAGGGGGAGCGGAAGCGGATCGCGATCGAGCTGCACGACGAGATCGGTCAGACGATGACCGGCGTGCTGCTTCTCCTCGAGCGCGTCGCGGGTGAGGTGCCCTCCGAGCGACGAGAGGTGTTCGTCGAGGTTCAGGACGCCGTCCGGAAGAGCCTCGATGACGTACGCCGGATCGCGCAGGAGCTACGTCCGGAGCTGCTCGAGCATCTGGGTCTGGTCAGCGCGCTGAAGTCGCTGGCCGGGGCGATCACCGGGCGGGCGGGGCTCGAGCTCGAGTGGGACTTCGCCCACGAGCTCCCGGCGCTGTCGCCCGACGCGGAGCTGGCCGTCTACCGGGTCGCCCAGGAGAGCCTGACCAATGTCGCCCGTCACACCCGGGCGACCCGCGTGTGGGTCTCGTTGCAGCCGCGGCGCAGACAGCGTCGTCTTGCGGGTTGTCGACGACGGTGACGGAATTGACGGCCGGGATGAGGCGAGGGGCGGAGGGATTCGCGGGATGCGCGAGCGCTCGGTTCTGCTCGGGGCGGGACTCGTGGTCGGACCGACTGCGGAGGGGGGAACCGAGGTGCGTCTCGATGTGCCGCTGGCCGGGAACGGCGCCTGATGCCGATTCCCTTCCCGGTCAGAATTCTCGTCGCCGACGATCATGAGATCGTAAGGCGGGGCCTGAGGCTCGTGATGGATCGCGAGCCGGACCTCGAGGTCGTCGCCGAGGCGGCAGACGGCGCCGAGGCGGTCGAGCTGGCGCTCACAGAGAACGTCCAGCTCGCGATTCTCGATGTGAGCATGCCGCGGATGACCGGGCTGCAGGCTGTTCGCGAGCTGGCGCGGCGGAAGCCGGAGCTGCGGACGCTGATCCTCTCGATGTACGAGAACGACCAGTTCCTGTTCGAGGCGCTCAAGTCGGGCGCTTCGGGTTACGTGCTGAAGTCCGGGGCCGACCTGGACATCGTCGAGGCGTCTCGCGCAGCGATGCGAGGCGAGACCTTCCTGTACCAGTCGGCGGTCTCGTCGCTCGTCCGCGATTTCGTCGAGGGAGGAAGCCGCGCCGACGGGTTCGATCCGCTCACGGCACGCGAGCAGCAGGTGCTGAAGCTGATCGCCGAGGCGCACCCTTCGAAGGAGATCGCCGGGATGCTCACGATCAGCGTCAAGACGGTGGAGCGTCACCGAGCGAACATCCTCGAGAAGCTCGGCATGCGCGACCGGGTCGAGTTGACGCGCTATGCGATCCGCCGCGGCCTCGTCGAGCCGTGACCGGCGGGCGCGGAGGCGGGCGGCGAGACGCCCGCGGCCGGGCCGATCGCGGTCTCGCACAGATACAGCAAGCACCCCATTCCCAACGGCTGCGCGGAGCGCGATCCTGACTTCCATCAGAGCCAAGGAGGTCACGTGAGAGCCGTTGCATCATTGCCAGTGCCTGTCGCGCCGAGTGTCGAGCACGCCCGCTCGGCCACCGTGTGGGTCGTCGCCGGGCAGCCCACGGTCACGAACGAGCTCCTTGTGGCGGCACTCGGTGACCGTGCCCTGCGGGCCAGGCTGATCGAGCCCGCGGTCCTCGAGCAATGCGTTCGCACCGGCGACATCGTCCTTGGTCGCCTCGACGTGCGACGGACGCTCGACGGGGTCGAGGACGGTCTGTGGGACCTGCGCCAGGTCGAGAAGCGCGGGATCCGCGTTCTCAACCGCGCCCGTGCGCTCGGCGCCTGCCACGACAAGCTGCAGACGGCTCTCAGGCTCGGCAGGTTGGGCCTCCCGCATCCGGCGACGGCCCACCTCGACTGGGAGGCGCCACTGCCCCGGATCGACTTCCCCGTCGTCGTCAAGCCCCGTTTCGGCAGTTGGGGCAAGGACGTCATGCGCTGCGACGCCAGGCCCGAGCTGGAGCGCTGCCTACAGCTGCTCCGTTCACGGCCCTGGTTCCGCAGGCAGGGAGCGCTCGCGCAGGCGCTCGTCGCACCCGCCGGCTTCGACCTGAGACTCGTCGTGGCCCGCAACCGCGTCGTGGGCGCGATCGAGCGGGTCGCGGCGGCGGGTGAGTGGCGAACGAACATCGCGCTCGGAGGCACACGCCGGCCGGTCGTCCCTCCGCCCGAGGCCTGCGAGCTTGCGGTTGCGGCCGCAACGGCGGTCGGCGGCGACCTGGTCGGTGTCGATCTGCTGCCCCTACCGGGAGGAGGCCACGTCGTGCTCGAGCTGAACGGCGCCGTCGATTTCACGTCCGAGTACTCCCTGGCAGGACGAGATGTCTTCCAGGCCGTCGCCGGAACGATCGACGACGCCGGGGCCGAGGCCGCTCCTCTCGCCGTCGGCCTCGGCTACTGAGCACGGCCGCCGGGCGCAGGAGATCGAGTTGACAGTCGAACCGTGGGTCTGGCCCGCGTTCGGCGCGTTCGTTCTCGCGCTGCTCCTCGTCGACCTCGTCCTGTTCGGGCGCCGGGGCGAGGAGATCACGCTCCGGCGCGCGATCGTCTGGAGCATCGGCTGGAGCGCGCTCGGCCTCGCATTCGCAGTGCTGATCTGGGCCTGGCAGGGGGCTGAGCCGGCGAGCGCCTACCTCGCCGGCTTCCTGATCGAGAAGTCGCTCTCGGTCGACAACCTGTTCGTCTTCGCTCTCGTCTTCGCCTATTTCGGCGTGCCTGCCCGGCGGCAGCGCCGCGTGCTCTTCTGGGGCATCGTCGGCGCGATTCTTCTGCGCGCGGTGTTCATCGCGGCAGGGGCCGCCGCGCTCGACGCGTTCCACCTCACGACCTACGTCTTCGGCGCCTTCCTGGTGGTCACGGGGATACGGATCGGCCGCACTGCAGAGATCCATCTCGAGCCGGAGCGGAACCCGGCCCTGAAGCTGCTCCGGCGGGTGCTTCCCCTGACAACGGTCCACACCGGCGACAGGTTCGTCGTCAACGAGAACGGCCGGCGACTGGCGACCCCGCTGCTCGCGGCGCTCGTGCTCGTGGCCACGCTCGACCTCGTCTTCGCCGTCGATTCGATCCCGGCGATCTTCGCGGTCACCCGGGAGACCTTCATCGTCTACGCCGCGAACGCGTTCTCGCTACTCGGGCTCGCCTCGCTCTACTTCGTCCTGGCGGGCCTGATGGGCCGTTTCCGCTACCTCAACCTCGGGCTCGCAGCCGTCCTCGTCTTCGTGGGCGCCAAGATGGCGCTCGCCGACGTCTACGAGGTACCCGTCTTCGCCGCTCTCGGCGCGATCGTCGGCATACTCGCGGCCGCTGTCGTCGCCTCGCTCGTCCGGCCCGACCCGGAGCCCCCGGGCTCGGAGGTGACCAGCGAGCCGGAGGTCTTCGCGAAGCAGGATGAGCGGTACGGAGCAGGCCCTGCCGCGAGACGGGACGACGACGAGGCCGAACGGCTCGCGGAGGTCGCGAGGTAGCGGGCGAAGCCCTCGAGCCGTTGCCTTCTGCTTACATCGACCGGGTGAGCGCAGGCAAGCGCAACGACTCTCTGCCGCCGACGGCGAGCGAGCCGGCCTACTGGCAATCGGAGATGGATCGCGCCTACGACTTCATGCTCGACTGCCTCGAGCTACCGGTCCGGGAGAGCGGCGAGCCGCTCGTCTCACTTCGCGCGGCCACCGAGGCGGGGAGGTTGGACGTCACCTATTCGCAAAGACCCCACGTCGGCGGGCGAGAGCGAATCTTCGTGCTCCGTCAGGGTCTGATCGAGCCGTTCCTCGAGGCCGCCGCGGAGCTCAACCGCAACGGCTGGCGCCTGCACGTCGAAGACGGCTACCGGACGCGCGACATGCAGCAAGGGCTGGCACGCGATCGAGCGATCCTGCGCAGCATCCTCACGACCGTCCTGCTCGAGACCGGAGGCGCTCGGCCGGATCGCGACCTCCTCTTCCGCCGAGTCTCGGCGCTCGTCTCGACACGACCGCATGTTGCGACCCACATGTCCGGAAGTGCTGTCGATATCTCCGTTCTCGACCGCTCGACGGGGCTCGAGGTCGACCGCGGCGGGCCCTACCTCGAGATGTCTGCCCGCACTCCCATGAGCTCTCCGTTCGTCACCACGGGGCAAGCCCAGGCACGCGAGACGATTACGACGATCATGGCCCGTCACGGGTTCGTGGCTTACCCGTTCGAGTTCTGGCACTACAACGCAGGCGACGTCTTCGCCGCCCACCTCGCTGACGGACGGCAGGTTGCTCGGTACGGAGCGGTCAGCTACGACCCACGCTCCGGGTCATGCGAGCCTCTCGCCGACGCCAAACAAGCTCTCGTCACCCCGGACGAGCTCCAGGACGAGCTGGACGATCTTCTCAACGAGGCAGACGGGCCTGTGTAGCCGAGTCTCGAGTGCTCATAGTCCGCGACTGCCGCCGGAGGAGCTGCTCGTAAGTGGACGTTGCAGATCGCTGTCGAGGATTCGATCCTGTCGGCGAACGATGGTCGGCGATTTGCGGCTCATGTGTCCGGATTGACCTCGAGCCGCAGGTGTGTGACGATCTCCCGCCACTGCGGTCGAGCCCCACGTCGCCCGTCGCCGGAAAAGTCCAGCGAGTCCAAACAGGGAGAGACAATGATCACGAGAGCCAAATCGTCCAGAGGTCGCGTTGCGGTTCTGCTCGCGACGCTTACTGCCGTTGGCGCCCTCGCTGCCTACGCCTTCATGGCCGCCGCGGCGTCGGCCGACGGCCGTACCCTCAGCGGCGACTTTTGCACCTTCAACGGCAGCATGTTCTGCATGACGCTCACCTGGGACGGAGTGGCGTACGGCACTCCGAATCGAGCCGACCTCGCTCTCAGGCCGGGAACCTACTGGCTGACCGTCAACGACACCTCCGCGATGCATGATTTCGCGCTGAGAAGCTGCCCGGGCTCCACCCTGCCCTGTAATGCCACCAATCCCGCCGCCACGACAGCCCAGTTCACGACGCAAGCGGGGACGCCGGGCGAGGTGACGGAAAAGACCCTGCTGAGGTACGGCACCTACCGGCTCTACTGCGACGTGGGCAACGGCTTTCACGAAACACGCGGCATGTTCGTCGACTTCGAAGTCGGCGGTGTCGGCCAGCTCGGTTAGCGGCCCGGTTGCGTAGGCGCAGCACCTGAGCGTGGGCTGTCGCTCGCTCGGGTGCTGCGCCTTGGCCGAACGAGGCGCTGCGGCGTCGGGAATCCCGGCGGCGCGGGCACACCTCGCGCAGGCGTGCTTACCGCGCCGTAACGAGGCCCGCTTACACTTCGGGCCATGGCCGAGGAGCGCACCGACGTCGCCGCGCTCTTCGAGCGCCTGAAGGCGGAGGTGCGCGCAGCCGGGCCGCGTTCGGGGGACGTGACGCCGGCGCAGGTGCGGCTTTCGGTGCGCGATCAGGCAGACAGGCTCTGGGCCGTCTCGGCCGACCGGCCGGTCGTCGGCAAGGGGGGCGTCGCTCAAGCGTTTCCTGCGGCGGCTGATGCGCTGGTACGTCGAGCCGGCGTTCGCCGATCAGCGGGCGTTCAACGACGCTGTCCTCAAGCTGATCGACGACCTCGACGAGCGGATCGCCCGGCTCGAGCAGAAATGAGCTTGCTCGCGTTCCTGGGCCGCGGCGGCTCGCTCGCGGAGCCCGGCTCCGCCGGGCGGGCGCGAAGGGCGGCCGGGGGCGTGAGGATCGCCGTCTGCCGGCCGCAGGTGCCGTACACCTACGGCGGGGCGGAGGTCGTCGCCGATCAGCTCGTCGACGAGCTCCGGATCAGGGGCCACGAGGTCGATCTGGTCGCGATCCCGTTCAGCTGGGAGGGGCGGCGGGTGCTCGACCACGCGCTCGTCTGGCGGCTCCTCGACCTCGACCAGACGCAGGGGAAGCCCACCGAGCTCGCGATCGCGACGAAGTTCCCCTCCTACGGCATCCGCCATCCGAACAAGGTCGTCTGGCTCGTCCACCAGTTCCGGCAGGCCTACGACTTCGACCGCGGCGAGTTCCGCCAGTTCTCCGAGTCGCCGCCCGACCGGGCGACGCGGCTCGCGGTCGCGCGGTTCGACAAGGTCGCGCTCGGCGAGGCGAAGCGCATCTTCACGATCTCCGGCAACGTCGCCGACCGGCTCAAGCGCTACTCGGGGCTCGACGCCACCGTGCTGCCGCCGCCGCCGCAGAAGCTCGACTACCACACCTCCGGGTACGACGGCTTCGTGCTCTCCGTGAACCGGCTCGACCGCTACAAGCGGATCGACCTGCTGATCGACGCGGCGAAGGCGCGAGCCCGGCCTGAACGTCGTGATCGTCGGCGACGGGCCCGACCGTGGCCGCCTCGAGAAGCTCGCCTCGGGGCTCAACGGGCGGGTGCGGTTCACCGGCCGGGTCGACGGCGACGAGCTCGCCGACCTCTACTCGCGCTGCCTCGCCGTCTACTACGCGCCGGTGGACGAGGATTACGGGATGGTCCCCTACGAAGCCTTTCTCGCGGCCAAGCCCGTCGTGACGACGACCGATGCCGGCGGCCCGCTCGAGGTCGTCCACGACGGCCAGACCGGGGTGGTCGTCGCGCCCGAGCCGGCCGAGCTCGCGAAGGCCTGCAGCTACCTCGCCGGCCACCTCGACGAGGCGAAGAGGCTCGGCGAGGCGGGCAAGGCCGTCGCCGAGCGGATCACCTGGGACGCCTGCATCGACGCACTGCTCTCGTGAGGGTCGCCTACTACTCACCGCTGCCGCCGTCGCGATCGGGGATCGCCGACTACTCGACGCTGCTCCTGCCGGCGCTGCGCGAGCGGCTCGAGGAGGTCGTCGTCGCCGAGCCCGGCAAGCGCGCGCCGCATGCCGACATCTGCCTCTACCACGTCGGCAACGACCCCGACTCGCACGCCTGGATCGTCGACGCTCTCCGCAAGCGGCCCGGCGTCGTCGTGCTGCACGAGCTCGTCCTGCACCACCTGATCGCCGGGATGACGATCGGCCGTGGCGACGGGCGCGGCTACATGGAGGCGATGGAGCGCGACTACGGCGTCGCCGGGACGCCTGCTTGCGCTCGGCGTGCTCGACAACCTGCTGCCCCTGATCTGGGAGACGCAGCCCGAGCGCTTCCCGCTCACCGGCACGGTCCTCGACCTCGCGCAGGGACTGATCGTCCACTCCGGCTACGTCGAGCAGGGCGTGCGCGAGGCCGGCTACGGCGGCCCCCTCTGGCGGATTCCGCACGCCGCGTGGCCTGCGCGCGAGGTCGAGCCGGCCGCCATCGGCGGCGAGCCGCTCGTCGGCTGCTTCGGGCACATGAACATGAACAAGCGGATCCCGGCGCTGCTCGAGGGCTTCGCGCTGCTCCGGCGGCGGCGGCCCGGCGCACGGCTGCTGCTCGTGGGCGAGACGACGGAGCGATTCGACCTCGACCGGCGGCTCGAGCGCCTCGGGATCGGCGGCGAGTCGCTGATCCGCGAGGGCTACACGAGCGAGGCGCACTTCGAGTCGCTGATGGCGGCGTGCGACGTGCTCGTGAACCTGCGCTCGCCGACGATGGGCGAGACGTCGGGGTCGGTCATCCGCGGCCTCTCGCTCGGCAAGCCGATGCTCGTCTCCGACATCGGCTGGTTCGCCGAGATCCCCGACGGCGCCGCGCTCAGGATCCCGGTCGACGAGTACGAGGTGCCGACGGTCGCAGCAGCGCTCGAGCTCGCCGCCGACCGCGGCGGCCGAGCTGGGAGCAGCCGCCCGCGACTACGTCCGGCAGCGGGCACGACCTCGGCCTCGTCGCCGACGCCTATGTCGCGGCGCTCGAGGAGACCGCCGGCGGCGAGGCGTCACCGACGCGGTCCTGATCCGGATCGCCGAGGCCGCCGCCGAGATCGGGATCGACGACCCGGCCGAGATCGCCCGCGCCGCCCGCGAGGCCGGCCTGGTTTGAGCGCGATCACCGCAGCCCGCGCCCGCGCCGTCGCGATACCGGTGGGCGTCTGGCTCGGCGGCATCGTCGTCTGCTCGATCGTCGTCCGCGTCGGCGCTCGCCCACCGGCATGGTCGCGCCGTGGATCATGGTCGACGAGATCGTCTACTCGGAGCTCGCGAAGAACGTCGCCGCGCACGGGCAGTTCCTCGTCCGCGGCGTGCCCTCGCACGGCTACGGGTTCGTCTACCCGGTGCTGATCGCGCCGGCCTGGCGGCTCTTCTCGGCGCGTCCCGGACGCCTACACGGCGGCCAAGGCGATCAACGCGCGTGCTGATGTCGCTCGCGGCGGTGCCCGCGTACTTCCTCGCGCGCCGGCTGCTGCCGGCGACGCTCTCGCTGGTCTGCGCGGCGCTGGCGATTCTCGTGCCCTCGATGCTCTACACGGGGATGCTGATGACCGAGAACGCCTTCTACCCGCTGTTCCTGCTCGCGGCGTTCCTGCTCGTGCGCACGCTCGAGCGCCGACCGCGCTCCGGCAGGTCGTGCTGCTCGCGGTCTGCGCGTCGCGTTCGAGACGCGGGCGCAGGCAGTCGCGCTCTTCGCGGCGATCGCGACCGCGCCGGTGCTGCTCGCGCTCGTCGAGCGGCGCGGCCCCCGCGCGACGCTTCGCCGTCGTACGCCTGGATCTACGGCGATCCTCGGCGGCGGCGCGGTGCTCGCGCTCGCCGGCACGACCGCGGCCGGCCGCTCGCCGCTCAGCCTGCTCGGTGCCTACCGCGCCGCCACCTCGAGCACCTACACGGTGCAGCGGGATCCTGCACTTCTTCCTCTACCACGTCGCCGAGCTCGACCTCTATCTCGGCATCATCCCCTTCGCCGCGCTGCTCGCGCTCTGGCTCGCGCCGCGGCGGGCGACGCCCGGCGCGTCGCGCGTTCGCCGCCGCCTCGCTCTCGATCAGCGCCTGGCTCCTCGCCGAGGTCGCCGCCTTCGCCTCCGCGAGCTACGTCGACCGGATCGAGGAGCGGAACACTCTTCTACCTCGCGCCGCTTCGCGCTGATCGCGCTGCTCGGCCTCGCCGCCGACGGGCGTCGTCACCCGCCGCCGCCGCGTCCTCGTCGCGCCGGGCGTCGTGGCCGGCGGTCCTGCCGTTCTTCATCCCGTACACGCGCTTCATCACGACGAGCGCCGTCTCCGACACCTTCGCGCTGCTGCCCTGGTGGTGGGCGCAGGACCACCTGATCCACCTCGTCGCAGGTCCGCTGGGCGGCGCTCGGCGTCTCGCTCGCCGCCGGCGCGCTCTTCGTGCTCCTGCCGCGCCGCTACGCGCTCGTGCTGCCCGTGCTCGTCGCCGCGTACTTCGTCGCTGACGGCCTACGTCGTCGAGAACGGCCGCCACGGGATCCACAAGACCACCGTCGGCTCGCTCTGGGCCGGGACGCACATGCTGCATCCGGACTGGATCGACCGGCTCGTCGGCCACAACGCCTCTGTCGCGGTGCTCTGGACGGGGACGATGCCCTCGCCGTATCCCGGTCTGGGAGAACGAGTTCTTCAACCGCAGCGTCCGCACGGTCTACGACGTCGACGGTGCCGCGCAGCCCGACCCGCTGCCCGAGACCGCCGTGACCCGCCGTCCGGACGGCGAGCTCGTCGCTGACGGCCGCCCCGTTCGCGCGCAGTACGTGCTTGCCTCGAGCGCCGCTCGACGCTCGCCGGCAAGCGGATCGCGACCGACCAGGCTCGGCGTCGACCTCTACCGGGTGAACGGCCCGATCGTGATCCTCATCGCCCACCGTGCGCGGGCTGTATCCGAACGGACACTGGTCGGGTCGCACCGTCACCTACCAGCGGGTCGCGTGCGCCGGCGGCTCGCGTCAGCGTGCAGCTCCAGGGCGACCCGCGTCTCTTCACGCGGCCGCAGACCGTCGTCGCGACCGAGAACGGCGTGATCGTCGGCCGGACGACGATTCCCGTGAGCGCCCCGACGACGATGACCGTTCCGCTGCACGCCTGGGCGCGGTCGGGCGCTGCCTGATCCGCTTCACGGTCGGGCGCACGCTCGTGCCGGCGAGGGTCGAACCGGGCTCCACCGACACCCGCCCGCTCGGCGCCCACTTCCTGAACTTCGACTACAACCCGTGAGGATCGCCTTCGACGTCTCGCCGCTCTCGCACGAGCGGACGGGCGTGAACAACTACATCCTCGGCTCGCTGCGAGGGCCTCGCCGAGGCGGCCGCTGCGGCCGGCGACGAGGTGGTCGCGTTCGCCCCGACCTCCCCGGCGGGCCGGCGGACGATCCCGCGAGGCGCTCGAGGGGATCCCGCTCGAGCTGCGGCTGAAGACGTTCATCGGTCGCGCACGCCTGGCGCACCGCCTGGTCGCGGGTCGGTTGGCCGCCGGCCGAGCGCTGGCTCGGCGACCTTCGACGTGCTCCACTTCACCGACTGGATGTACCCGCCCCAGCGCGCCGGGCTGCGCGCGACGACGATCCACGACCTCGTGCCCGCTCCACTTCCCCGAGTGGGTGACCGGGCGCACGCGGTCGATGCACGGCCGCAAGTACGCGAACGCCGCCCGCACCTGCGGCGTGATCTTCGCCAACTCCGCGTTCACCGCCGACGACACCGCCGCCACGCTCGGCTTCCCGCGCGAGCGCGATCGTCGTCGCCCATCCCGGGGATCGGCGCCGAGTTCACGGCCCGAGGGGCCCGACGGCCGAGCGGCAGGCGCCGTACCTCCTCACCGTGGCGACGCTCGAGCCGCGGAAGAACCTCGGCACGCTCGTCGAGGCGTTCGGGCTCCTCGGCCGACACCGGCCTCGAGCTCGCCGTCGCCGGCGGTGCGGGCTGGGGCCGAGCAGCCCGAGCTCGACCGGCCGGGCGTCGTGCCGCTCGGCCGCGTCGCCGACGAGGAGCTCGCCGCGCTCTACCGCGGCGCCGCGGCCGTCGTCTACCCGTCGCGGTTCGAGGGCTTCGGCATGCCGATCACCGAGGCGATGGCCTGCGGCGCCCCGGTCGTCGCCTCGTCCCACCCGTCGCTGGACGAGGCCTGCGGGCGGCGCGGCCGTGCGCTGCGACCCCGAGAGCCCGGAGGCGATGGCGGACGCGATCCGCGAGGCGCTCGAGCGTCGCGACGAGCTGCGCGCGCTCGGGCTCGCCCACGCCGCCGGCTTCTCGTGGCAGCGCACCGGCGAGCTCTTCCTCGAGGGGTACCGGCGATTCTCGTAGGGATCGACACGACGCCGCTCCTGCAGACACGCGCCGGCACGGCGCGCTACCTGCGCGGGCTGCTCGCGCACCTCGACGTGCCCGGTGCATCGAGACCTCGTTCCCGGCGACGTCCCGCGCTGCGCAGCCGTCGCGGCCGACGCGCTCTGGTACCCGCGGCTCGCGGGTCGAGAGCGCGGACGTGCTGCACTGCCCGACCTTCCGCGGGCCGTTCTCGTCGCAGGTACCGCTCGTCGTCACCGTGCACGACCTCGCCGTGCTGCGCCACCCCGAGTGGTTCAACCGCTGGACGCGGAGCTACTCGCGGCTCGCGGTCCCGCGCGTCGTCCGGGCAGCGGCAGCGGGTGATCGCCGTCTCCGAGTTCACCGCGCGCGAGCTGCGCGACCTGCTCGACGTCCCCGCGGCGAAGATCCGCGTCGTGCCGAACGCCGTCGAGGAGGTCTTCACGCCCGACGGCCCGCGCGCCGAGGGCGACTACGTGCTCGCCGTCGGCACGCTCGAGCCGCGCAAGAACCTCGCCCGGATCGCGGCCGCGGTCGACGGCGAGCTGCGCGTCGTCGGGGCCCGCGGCTGGGGCGGCGTCGAGCCGCCCGCGAACGTCACCTGGCTCGGCGAGGTCGGCGACGAGGAGCTCGCCGCGCTCTACCGCGGCGCGCGCTGCCTCGTCTACGCCTCGCTCTACGAGGGGTTCGGGATCCCGGTCGCCGAGGCGCTCGCCTGCGGCTGCCCGGTCGTGACGAGCCGCGACAGCCCGATGGCCGAGCTCGCCGGCGGCGACGCCGTGCTACGTCGACCCGACCGACGTCGCCTCGATCCGCGACGGCATCGCCCGCGCGGCGGCGGCGGCAGCGCCGCGCCGCGGCATCTCGTGGGCCGACGTCGGCCGCATGACGGGCGAGGTCTACGAGGAGGTCGCGTGATCCTGATCGACGCCGACGTTCTCGGCCGCGAGCGCACCGGCGACGAGACCTACGTCCAGAACCTGCTCCGCCAGCTCCCCGGCGTTGCGCCCGACCTGCGCTTCGGCGCCGTCACCCGCCGCGTCGACCTCGTGCCCGCCGGCGTCGAGCCGATCGAGCTCGCCGCGCGGCTGCAGGAGGTGCGGATGGCCTACTCGCTGCCGCGGCTCCTGCGCCGCCTTGCGCCCCGAGCTCGCGCACTTCCAGCACGCGCTCCCGCTCGGCTGGCACGGCCGCTCGGTCGTCACCGTGCACGACCTGTCGTTCGAGAGTGACGACACGGCCATGGGCTTCCTCGACCGCCGCACGTTCCGCGCAGTCGTGCCGCGGGCAGTGCGGCGGGCCGACCACGTGCTCACGGTCTCGGAGCGGACGAAGCGCGACATCGTCGCCCGCTACCACGTGCCCGAGGCCAAGGTGACCGTCACGCCGAACGGCGTCGACCCGAGCTTCTCTCCCGGCGGCGCGCACGACGGCTACGTGCTCTTCGTCGGCGCGATCCAGCCGCGGAAGAACCCGCTCCAGGCGCTCGAGGCGGCTCGGGGCGTGGAGCTTCCGCTCGTCGTCGCGGGCCCCGAGAAGGACGCCGAGCTCGCCCGCGCGCTCCGCGAGGGCGGCGCCGAGGTCCGGGGATACGTTGCGAAGGACGCGCTGGCCGACCTGTACCGCGGCGCGGCCCTGCTCGTGCTCCCGTCGCGGTTCGAGGGCTTCGGCTTGCCCGTGCTGGAGGCGATGGCGTGCGGCACGCCCGTCGTCGCCGCCGACGAGCCGGCGCTGCGCGAGGTTGCCGGCGACGCGGCCGTCTTCGCCGCCGAGGGCGGCGTTCGCCGAGGCGGCGCGCAAGGCCCTCGCCGAGCGCGGGCGCCTCGCGGCCGCCGGGCTCGAGCGGGCGAAGGCGTTCTCCTGGGAGGAGACGGCGCGCCGCACCGCCGAGGTCTACCGCCGGGTGCTCGCGTGAGGGTGTCCGCGATCGTCGTCTCGCACGGGAACGCCGCCGAGCTCGCCGAGTCGCTGCCCGCCCTCTCGCCCCAGGTCGACGAGACGCTGGTGATCGCGAACATCCCGGGCTCGGTGCCGGCCGGCACCGAGGCGCTCGCAAACGACCGCCCGCTCGGCTTCGCCGCCAACGTCAACCTCGGGCTCACGCGCACGCACGGCGACGCCGTGCTGATCGTGAACCCGGACGCGGTCGCCGAGCCAGGCGCGGTTGCGGCGCTCCGCGAGTTCATGGAGGCGCACGCGCGCTGCGGCATCGCGGGCCCGAGGATGGTCTTCCCCGACGGGTCGCTTCAGCCCTCGCGCCGCCGGTTCCCGACCGTGGGCGGGACGATCGTCCGCCGTACGCCGCTCCGGAAGGTCGTTTCGCAGGACCATCACCTCCACCTCGACGAGTCGGCGCCGGACGGCCCCGTGCCGGCGGACTGGATGCTCGGCGGGTTCCTGCTCCTGCGCCGCGCGATGCTCGAGGAGCTCGGGGGCTTCGACCCGGCCTTTCGCCTCTACGGCGAGGACATCGACCTCCAGTACCGGGCGATGCTCGCCGGCTGGGAGCGCTGGTACGTGCCGGCGGCCGTCGTCCGCCACGAGCACAAGGCCGAGACCGACCACCGCTTCCTCACCCGGCGGACGCTCTGGCACTGGCGCGGGATCGTCCGCTTCGTGCGCAAGCATCCGGAAAGATTGAGGGCCCTATGAGCCTGAACGAGAAGTACGACCAGCTCGCCGAGGGCTTCTCTGACCGCGAGTACGTCGACCCCGACCGCTACTCGGCACGCCGCGCCGCCGTGATCGTCGAGCTCGGCCCGCGGCTGGAGAGCGGCCAGACGATCCTCGACCTGGGCTGCGGGGACGGAATCGCCGCCGGCCCGCTACTCGCCTACGGGCTCAGGTACTCCGGCGTCGACTCGAGCGAGCAGATGGTCGAGGTCGCCCGGCGCCGGTATCCCGAGCTCGCGTGGGACGTGGGGACGATCGAGGGGTACGAGCCGTCCGAGCCGGTCGACGCCACCGTCTGCTTGCGCGCCTATCACTACGCGGAGGACCGGCTCGCGTTCTTCCGGCACGTCGCCACCTACACGCGCGTGAAGTTCGTCTTCGACTTCCGGCCGTCGGATCCGGCCGACGAGATCGTGCGCGACCTCTACTCGGCCGGCTTCGCCCGGATCGACCTGCGCCCGTTCTTCCTCTCGGCCCGCCGCCGGGTGCCGGCTGCCGCGCTGCCGCTCCTCGGTGCGTTCGAGCGGAGCGGCCTGCCTGCGACACAGCTCGCACGCCGGGTGGGCAGGACCTTCTGCAGCGCGGCGATCTGAGCCGCCGGGACGGCGTGGGGTCGTGAACGCGCTGGGGCTGAACCGGCGGCGGCTGACGGCCTTTGCCGGCGTCTATGTGTCGGTCGCGCTCGGCCTCGCCGCGTCGCTCATCGCCCTGCGGGTGCTCGGGCCGTCGGGTGCCGGCCGGTTCACGATCGTCGTCGGGACGGTCGACTTCCTCGCGACCCTCGTCTGGCTGACGAGCGACGACGCCCTCGTCAAGTACGGGTTCCGCTACGCGGCGGCCGAGGACTGGGGCCGGTTCCACCGCCTCGTGCGGCTCACGTTCGGCTGCGAGGTCGCGGCTGCCTTCTTCGCGAGCGCCGTCATCGTCGCGGTGGCGCCGTTCGCCTCCGACATCTTCAAGGGCGGCGTCGGCCTCGAGGTCCCGCTGCTGATCGCGGCGACCCTGCCGCCGCTCCAGGCACTCGAGTCGATCGCGGCGGCGTCGCTGATCCTTGCGGGCCGCTACGACCAGCGTGGCACCTGGCTCACGATCTCGATGGCCCTGCGGCTGGCGGGGATCGCAGTCGGCGCGCGGTACGGCGTGACCCAGGCCGTGATCGGCATCGTCGTCGCCCAGGTGATCACGACGGTCTCGATCCTGGGGGTCGGCCTTGCGAGCCTGCGGCGCTTCCCGTCGGCGAGGCCGGCGCCGCTCGGCGCCGACGGCGGCCCGATCATGCGCTTCGTCGCCCAGAGCGCGGCCTACACCGGCCTGATCTCGGTCCGTACCTGGATCGCACCGCTGACGCTCGGGATCGTCCGGAGCCCGCATCAGGTCGGCCTCTTCCGCGCCGCCCAGATGCCGCAGACGGGCCTCGCCGCGCTCTCCTCGCCGCTGCGGATGATCCTGCTCACCGAGCAGACTCGCGACTGGGAGCACGGCCGGCCGGAGGTGGTGATCGCCGGGATTCGCCGCTATGTGAAGGGATCGGCGGTCGTCGCGGCGGTCGCGCTCGTGCCGGTGCTGTTGTTGATCCCCTGGTTCATGCGCCTCGTGCTGCCCCAGTACACGGCCGCGGTCCCGGCGGCCCGCCTGATCGTCGTGGCGGCGGCGATCCAGCTCGTGTTCAGCTGGACGAAGACGTTCCCGGTCACGATCGGGCGCCCCGGCCTGCGGCTGATCGCGCACGGCGTCGAGACGGCGGTGATGCTGCCGTTGATCATCGTCTTCGGGAAGGTGTGGGGTGCGACCGGCGCAGGCGCCGCCATCCTCGTCTCGTCGGTCGCCTTCGCGCTCGTCTGGGGGGTGATCGCCCTGCGCCTGAGGCGCACCGGGTTCACGCCAGCGCTACGACCGCACAGCGGAAGCTGAGATCCGGCCGGACGACCTCACGCACCGTGAACCGCGGCTCCTCGCGGAACGGGGCGAGGAACTTCGCGTTGTAGTAGACGATCGTCGCTCCGCCGGGGCGGGCGAGCATCGCGGCGGCGAACCGTCTCATCACCGACTCGTCGAACGGGTTGAAGAGATAGAAGACCGTTCCGGCGGCCGGGAGCAGCTCGGTCGCATCGCCGCAGAGGATCTCCACGCTCGCGTGGCGGCGGAGGCGCTTCGCGGTCGCGGCGCAGATCTCGGGATCGAGCTCGATCCCGACGACTCGCGTCTGCGGGTAACGCGTCAGGAACCAGTTGATCGAGCGGCCCTTGCCGCAGCCGACATCGACGAGCACGTCGGCGGGGCCGACCTCGATCTCCGCGAAGAGGACGGCGAGATCGTCGTAGTCGGCGTTGCCGACGTCGTGCGCGCCGAGGTGCGCATAGCGGGTCTCGACCGTGCCGCCGAGCGGCCTGCCATAGCGGAGGTCGCGGACGGCGTTGTGGACGATCTTCGGCGCGCGCCGTATCACCCTTGGGATCTTCATCCGAGCCTTCGGCGGGGCACCGTACCTGGCGCCGGTCAGCGGCGCGTCCGCAGTCGATCGCGCCACCGCGCCCTGACGGCGCCGGTCAGCCTCGTCGCGTCGAGGGCGGTGCGCGCGGCCCGGGCCGAGCCGAGAATCGCGCTCCGCGAGCCGTTGATCCGGCGACCCCGTAGGGTCGGTGCGAAGACGACGACATTGCGCTCGCTCCGGCTCTCGCTCGAGAACTGCTGCTTGTAGGCGGCGTCGCCGGGGCCGAAGTCGAGGAGCGAGAGCTCCGGGTCGGCGCAGGCGTCCTCGACCACCCGCATCAGCAGATAGGTGCCGACGCGATGCTCGGCGTAGGCATGGTCGAAGCCGGCCGTCCGGATCAGGATCGTCCCGCCGTAGGTCGAGCACAGCCAGTAGGCGATCGGCTCCTCGCCGAGGTAGAGGAGGTAGCCGCGGATCCAGCCGTTCTCGAGGCCGACCCGGGCGAGCGTCCGCTGCTCCGGGGTGTCGGAGAACCCCGCGCCGAGGGCGCGCTGGTAGGTGGTGCGCGCGATCCGGTCGGCGTCGCCGACGAGCCGCTCGAGGCCGCCCGGATCGCGCACGATCTCGACCGACAGCTCGTCGCCGAAGGCCTCCTTCAGCCGCTTCGCGTCGCGGCGGATCTGCCAGCGCGTGTTCGAGCTGCGCGAGGAGACGAACTCCTCGAACGTGGCGGGGAGGACGAGCCGGCGCCGCGTCCAGGGAGTGATGAACGGCTGGCGCTCGAGCCGGCCGCCGAGTGAGCCGAGCACCTCGAGCTCCTCGGAGCCGACCTCGAGCGGAGGGAGCCCGAGCGCGTCGGCCTCCCCGAGGGCGAGCGCCTGGCCGGCCGCGCTGCGCAGCAGCTCCAGCATCTCCCGGCTGCCGCCGACGATGCCGCCGTCGACCACGTGCAGGTAGCGAACGAGCGGCGAGTAGAGCACCTTGTACCCGACCGCCGTCTCGAGCCTGCGCAGCTCGAGGCGACCCGCCAGGCCGGCCACGGGCCGGTCGGAGTCGAGCACGACCGCCGCGAACGGGCCGATCACGTCGGGTCGCGAGCGCAGCCGCGCGACGTAGTACGGGTAGGCGGCCTCCTCGCGCCGCCAGGCGAGGGCATCCCACGCCGGGCGCAGGACCTCGAGCTCGTCGAGTGTCCGGGCGATCTCGACCCGCAGCGGGCCGGGCATCGCTAGGTCCTCGACGGCGTGAACCGGAACCCGACCTGCGCGCCGAGGTGGCGCGGATCCTGGGCCGAGGGCGGGATCGCGTTCGGGATCGAGATCTCCACCCGGACGGGCGTCCTCGCGACCGGGATCCGGAGCGTGTTGCTGCTGCCGTTCTCGACGACGAGGTGGAGATCCTTGGCGACGTGCTTGAGCTCCGGCGAGTCGTTGGCGGCGATCGCGACCGAGCCGACCTCGATCGAGGCCCGCCCGGGGGCGCCGGAGCCGTTGTAGCCCTGGCGGCCGAGGTGGATGACGAGAGTCCCCTTCTGGTTCGGCTTGAAGTACGTGAAGCTGCACCAGGTCGGGCACCAGCTGTCCGAGTACACCTGCTGCACGGCGTTCAGCAGGTGCCACGGGCCCCTGGTGCGGTAGAGGGTCATGCTGCCCATCTTCTTGACGACCGGCGCGTCGAGGACGACGCCGATGTCCGCCAGCACGTAGGGGTTGCCGGAGTCGGCCGAGAGCAGTCCGGAGGCGTTCACGAGGTTCGGCGTCGAGGTGGGCCCGGGGCCGGGCGCCGTCCCGTCGAGGCTCGTGACGTGCTTGATCGAGCGGTTCCAGAACTCGGTCAGCTGCTCGCCGTAAGGAGAGGTGACGGCCTGGCCGAGGTAGGTCACCGGCTGCCCGTGCACGGTTGCGTCGACCCAGTTCAGCTGCGCCGGCAGGTTGCCGCGGTACTGGTCGGCGACGACGTCGATGCCCTTCGTCATCGAGATCTCGCCGGCCAGCATCCAGCCGAGGAGGAGCACGGCGGTGAGCGGTGCGACGAAGCGCACCCGGCGCAGCGCGAGCAGGGCGAGCGAGAGGGCGAAGATGCCGAACAGGCCGACCCGCATGCTGTGGGTGCTCCAGTGCCGGTAGTAGCCGAGGGCGGCCGGGATGGCCGACCCTGGCGCCTCGTAGTAGGGGTAGCCGACCTGGATCGCCTTGAAGGCGACCATCACCAGCACGAAGCCGGTGGACGCGGCGACCAGCCACCAGTTGAGGCGCTTCGCCTGGAAGACCATCGCAGTGCCGAGGAGGAGCAGGGGCGAGAGATAGACGAGATCGCGCTCCTCCCAGAGGGTCGCGAAGTCGGTGGAGAGGGAGGCGGCCTTGACGCCGGTGTAGAGCGCGAGCACGCCGATCGCCGAAGCGGCCCAGGCGGCGTACGCACGGTAGGTCGGGTCGCCGCGGCGTTCGGGAAGGCGCAGCGAGACGAGGCCGCCGATGACGGGCAGGACGCCGAGCCCGATCGTGAACGAGAGCCCCGCCCGCAGGCCGAGGTCGACGATCCGGTTCTTGTAGTACTGCGTCGGGATCTGCCACTCCTGGACGTGCTGGAGCACGACCCGGTTGAACAGCATCGCCGCCCCGATTGCGAGCACGATCGCGCCGAGCTTGTCGCCTCTCGTCCAGTTGCGGCGCACGGCCCGGCCGCGCGCCCCGGTGAGCCAGAGGCCCGCCGCGGCGACGACGAAGGCGATCGGCAGCGTCGTGAACTGCTGCTGGCGGATGAAGTACCCGCAGGCGAGGAACACGGCGGCGATCGCGACGTCGCGGCGACGCCCGTAGCGGAGGGCGCGCACCGCGAGCCAGGAGCAGAGCGCGAAGTAGGGGTAGGCGAGCACGTCGGTGACGATCGAGGTCGCATAGGCCATGGCCGGAATCGCGACCGAGCCGACGGCCACCGCGACCGCGGCCCGCTTCGTCACGAGCATCCGCGCGAGCAGGTAGGTCGGGATGGCCGCGAGCGGCATGATCGCCGCGTTTGCGTACTTGACCGCGGCGTAGGCGGCGCTCGTCGAGTGGATCCACCAGAAGGGGGCGATCACGTAGGCGTAGAGCGACTTGAAGTAGATCGGGTCGCCGCGGCGAGCGGCGTGCCCGGTTGCCGCGATCGAGCGCGAGATCTGCGTCCACTCGAGCTCGTCGGTGAAGATCCACGGCGTCTTGCGCGTCCACGCCTCGACCGCGTAGAAGCCGAACACGATCAGCCCGAGTGCGAGCGCAGGGAGGACGGCGAGCATACGATCGACGAGGGACCGCCGGTGCGCGCGCCGCCCGGTGCCGACGGACACTGTTGTCACTGTCGGGTCATTCTGACGCCGCGCCGAACACCACGCGCGGGTCGAGGTCGATCTCGCGGCGGACGAAACGGCACGTCACGTCGGCGTCGGCGCACGCCTCGACGACGGCGTCCAGGGTCGGGCGCGGCGCGTCGGGGATCGTTATCAGGACGATGTCGGGCCGGACGCGCTCGAGCACCCGATCGAGCTCGGAGGTCGTCCCCATCACCTTGACGCCGTGGACGCTGCGGCGGCGAAGGTGCGGGTTGTCGTCGATGAACCCGATGACCCGCTCGCCGCCGGTCTCGCGCAGCTCCCGCATGAGGCTCCGCCCCGTGCGGCCGGCGCCCACGATCAGCGTGCGTCTTGCCGTCCGGTCGCGGGCCGAGCGCGTCCCGATCAGCAGCGTCCGCTCGGCGAAGCGCGAGCCGGCGATCGCGATCATGCAGATGAGCGCGTTGACGATGAAGAAGGCGAGCCTGAAGTCGCGCATGTTCTGGGTCAGCACCATGAACGTGAGCGCCGCGACGTTCGCGACGACGACGGCGGCCGCCGCGGCGATCGCGTCGCGGATGCCGGCGAAGCGCCACACCGACCGGTAGAGGCCGAACGGGATGAAAGCCAGGTAGCTCGCGGTGAGCACGACCGGGAGCGCGAGGTCGCGGATGAACCGCTGGCTGTCGGTTCCGGGCCAGCCGAACTCGATCACGTACGCGGCCACGAACGACCCCGTGATCACGAAGAAGTCGATCATCACCTCGACGAGCCGCCGCCAGTGCACGCCGAAGGCCTCGGCGAACCCCAGCGGCTCGCCGAGCTGGGCGGGCCGCCGGTCGACGTCGGCGAGGAAGCTCCCGAACTGGATGAGCAGCACGAACGTGAGCAGCACGCCGATGGCCGTGAGGCGGAAGTTGTCGAGCACGGTGTAGGCGAGGCTCGAGCCGCCGATGCAGAGCGCGATCAGCGCGAGCAGCGCGACGGTCTTTCGCTCGGACAGCCCGAACCGGACGAGCCGGTGCGAGGTGTGGTCGCGGCCGCCCTGGTGGATCGGCCGCCCGTCGAGCAGCCGCGCGATGGTCACGAGCGTCGTGTCGAGGATCGGCACGGCGAGGATCAGGACCGGCAGGATGAGCGTCGCGACCGTCGATCCGGCGACCCGCCAGCTCGACGTGAGCCCGAGCGCCGCAAGCGCGAACCCGAGCATCTGGCTGCCCGAGTCGCCCATGTAGACGAGCGCCGGCCCGCGGCGGAGGTTGAACGGCAGGAACCCGACGCAGGCGAGCCCGCCGGCGAGGGCGAACGCGAGCGCCGCGTTGCCCGGGTGGACGGTCAGCGCGTCGATCGCAAAGAACCCGAACGCGATCGCCGCGAGCGATGCCGCGAGGCCGTCCATGTTGTCGAGCAGGTTGAACGCGTTCGCGACGCCGATCAGCCAGACCACGGCGACGGCGTCCCCGAGCACCTCGTTGTGGACGAGTTGGACGTGGGTGCCCGTCGCGAGCACGATCGCCGCCGCCGCGCATTGCGCGCCGAGCTTGCCGAGCGGTGGCAGCCCGTACAGATCGTCAGCCACGCCCGCCGAGAAGACGAGCGTGATGGCGGCGAAGACGCCGAGGAACTCCTCGTCCGGGCGGAACGCGCCCACCGCGATCGCTGCCCAGAGGCCGATCGTGAAGCCGGCGAAGATGCCGATCCCGCCGAGGTTCGGGGTGGGCGCCGCCGACCAGCGATCGCCGGACGGGACGTTGACGAGGCGCGCCGCAAGCGGCGAGCGCAGCAGCGCCCAGATCACGGCCGAAGCTGCCGGCAGCGCGATGATCGCGACGGCGGTGCTCACGGGCCTTGAGCGTAGTCGAACGCCGTTAGCACGTTGTGAGGACGCTACTGCGGGCAGCGGCCGGATGCAGGCCGCGAGGGTGCGGTTCGGGGGCGTGGCGGGGCGCGGCGAGCGGCCGGGGAGGGGCTCCGATCCGGCTCGGGAGCAGCGCCGATGGGTGGTGCATCGGGGCGGGCGGTTGCCCATCGGCGCGCGCCGGAGAGAGTCGGGCTCGGCGCGGATCCGCGCCCGCCGGCCCGGACGCGACCCGGGGCGGCCCGGGCGCTGCGCGGAGCCGGCACCCGGCGCAGCGCGGGACGGCTCGAGACGGCATGGAAGGGGCACTGGGGCCAGGCAGAGAATCGGGACTGAACGGGGACGGAACCCTGCACGGAATCGGCACGGAACGGGCAGGGGATCGGCACGGAACGGGCAGGGGATCGGCACGGACACAGCGGCACGGAATCGGCACAGAACCGGCACGCTCGCGTCACGAAGGACACCTTGCGCCGACGGTACGCTCGCTTCCTTGTTCCCCGGGTGGGTGGGGGTTTGGGATGGGACCCTAGGGATGTGGGCCGGCGGGATCTCGCGGGGCCCCTGGCGGGCCGGCGGGCGGCCGGGCAGGAAAACCGGGCGCGGTCACCCTGGCGGGAGCGGCGGAGCACGGCCCTACACTGCGCTCGTGGCCGTCTATCTCGATCTCGTGCGCTACCGCGAGCTGTTCGCGAACCTCTTCCGCCGCGACTTCCAGGCGAAGTACCGGGGCTCCGCGCTCGGGATCGTCTGGTCGCTCGTCAACCCGCTCGCGCTGATGGCGGTGTACCTGCTCGTCTTCGGGGTGATCTTCGACAAGAGCGCCGGCATCCCGCACTACCCGCTGTACCTGCTGTCCGGCATCGCCTGCTGGATCTTCTTCGCCACATCGCTGCAGACGGGCGCGCGCTCGATGGTCGAGAGCGCCGAGCTGATCAAGAAGGTGCGCTTTCCGCGTCAGCTCGTGGCGTTCTCGGTGGTCGCGACCCAGGCGATCACCTTCGCGGTCATGCTCGCGATCCTGATCGTGCTGTCGCTCTTCTTCATCCCGGGCTCCGCCTCGACGGTCTGGCTCGCGATTCCCCTCGCCCTGCTCTTCGCCGCCTTCGTCGCCGGCGTCGCACTCGTTGTCGCGTGCCTGAATGTGATCCTGCGCGACACCGAGCACATCCTCGCCGCGGCGCTCATCCCGTGGTTCTTCCTGACGCCGATCCTCTGGAGCCTCGCCTCGCTACCGCCCTCTGCGGCGTCGCACCACAAGTTGATCGAGGTGCTCGAGTGGGGGAACTTCGTCGCCCCTCCGATCGCGGCGGTGCGCGATGCGCTCTGGAGCGGCCGGGCCCCGCACGCCGGCGATGTGGTCTATCTGGCCGTCGCCGCCTTGATCTCGCTTCTGCTCGGCTCGCTCGTCTTCAGCCGCGTCGACGACCGGCTCGCGATCGAGCTGTAGGCCGGAGCGGCCTCAGCTCGGCCTGGCCCTGAGCACGATCCGGCCGTCGTAGACCCACGGCTCCTCGGCCGGAGCCGCAAACGCCGGCAGCCCGGCGACGTCGGGGAGGCGCTCGAGCTCGACTCCGGCGAGCACGGAGGGGCAGACGAGTGGATGCGCGAAGCCCGGGATCCGGCCCGTGCCGGGCTCGTAGGCGGCAAGCGCCCTCGGCCGACGGCGCCCGAGGCCGCCCTGCCACGCGATCGATCCTGCGACGACCGCATAGCCCTCGGCATGCGCGGACACGACGCGCTCGTGCCAGCTCTCCTCCGGCTCGACCCAGGGCGGAAGCTCCGCACGGTGCGCGCCCTCGCGCTCGCGGACGTCGACCTCCCGCGGGTCGAGCTCGCTCCCGAGCTGGGAGAACCAGACGCGGTGCTCGGCGACGAGGTCGAGCGCGAAGCGGTATCGGCCGGGCGGGATCGGCGCCCGCACGAGGGCGTCCACGGTCAGACGCTCGCCGGGCGGGACGATCGGCAGCGCGGTGCGCTCCCCGTCCCACACGATCGGGTTGCCGCGGAGATCGAGCCAGTGGTAGGACAGCAGCACCGGGTCGCGCCAGGCGACGGTGCCTGTGTTCTCGAGCACGACCCGCGCGACCGAGATCGTTCCCGCATGCGGCTGCTCGAGCGTCCAGTCGCCCCAGCGGACGGCGAGCGGGCCCTTCGTCATGGGCGGCTAGTCTAGGTGCCGTGGAGCCGCTCCTCGTGCGCGCCGCCCGGCGCGAGCCGGTCGAGCGGACGCCTGTCTGGTTCATGAGGCAAGCGGGACGCTCGCTCCCCGAGTACCGGCAGATCCGCGCGCGGCACGAGTTCTTCGAGATCAACCGCTCCGCCGAGCTCACCGCCGAGGTGACGCTCCAGCCGGTGCGCCGCCACGACGTCGACGCGGCGGTCATGTTCGCCGACATCATGACCCCGGTCGTCGCGATGGGCGCCGGTGTCGAGCTCGTCGAAGGAGTCGGCCCCGTCGTCGCGGACCCGGTGCGCAGCATCGCCGCCGTCGAGCGGCTCCGGGTTCCCGATCCGGCCGAGACTGTCGCCCCGATCCTCGACGCGATCCGCGCGGTACGCGCCGAGCTCCCGGCCGACAAGGCCGTCGTCGGCTTCTGCGGTGGGCCGTTCACCGTCGCCGGCTACCTCGTCGAGGGCAAGCCGTCCCGCGACTTCGCGGTGACCAAGGCGCTGATGTACGGCGAGCCCGCGGTCTGGAACGGCCTTCTCGACAAGCTGTCGGCGACCTTCGCGGCGTACGCAATCGCTCAGGCGCACGCGGGCGCGGATGCCGTCCAGCTGTTTGACTCGTGGGTCGGCGCCCTCTCCCCGCCCGACTACGCCGAGTTCGCGGCGCCGTGGTCGGCCC
Organism: uncultured Actinomycetota bacterium; assembly: GCA_963743675.1. Lineage (GTDB taxonomy): Bacteria > Actinomycetota > Thermoleophilia > Gaiellales > Gaiellaceae > PALSA-600. The sequence continues at coordinate 213,782 of CAVURE010000010.1, read as the reverse complement.
GCGTACTCGCAGGCTCTGGCCGCCGCCGGTGTCCCGACGATCCATTTCGGCACCGGCGCCTCGACGCTCCTGCCCGCAATGGCCGCGGCCGGGGGCGACGTCATCGGGCTCGACTGGAGGATCCCGCTCGACGAAGGCTGGGCGCGTGCCGGCGGCGACCGGGCGGTGCAGGGCAACCTCGACCCCGCCGCGCTCCTCGGCCCATGGGAGCGGATCGAGGCCGCCGCCGAAGACGTCCTCGCCCGGGCGGGCGGCCGCCCCGGGCACATCTTCAATCTCGGCCACGGCGTCCTCCCGGGCACCGACCCGGACGTCCTCGGCCGGCTCCGCGAGCTCGTCCACGCCAGGACCTCCGATCGAGCCACCGTGGCACCGACAATTGACACTTCCGGCACGCCCGCGTGACGAAGGACACCTTGCGCCGCCGCTACGCTGCTTCCTCTCCCCGAGGGTGGGTGGGGGTTAGGGACGGGACCCTGCGCTACGGGCCAGCGGCGCCGGCCGCGGGCTCGGTTGGTCGCCCTCGTCGGCTAGCGTTTTCCCTGTGAACGCTGCGGTTGTCCTGATGGCGTACGGCTCTCCGGACCGGCTCGCGGACGTTCCGGCCTACTACGCCGACATTCGCGGCGGCCGGCCGATCTCGCCGGAGAATCTCGAGAATCTCGTCAGCCGCTACCGGCGGCTCGGCATCGAGGAGTCGAACCCGCTGAACGCGATCACCGAGGAGACGCGCGCCGGCCTCGCGGCGCAGCTCGGTCTCGACGTCTTCACGGGCATGAAGCACTGGACACCGCACATCGCCGACGCGGCCGAGCAGGCCGTCGACTCCGGAGCCGACACCGTCGTCGGGCTCGTGCTCGCACCGCACTACTCCGCTCTCTCGATCGCGGGCTATCGCGACCAGCTCGAGCGCGGTCTCGACGGCAAGGCGCGCCTCGAGTTCGTCGAGAGCTGGCACGACGAGCCCGGTTTCGTCGCCTTTCTCGCCGAGAGGATCCGCGGCACCGACCGGCACGTGGTCTTCACGGCGCACTCGCTGCCGGCCCGCATCATCGCGCAGGGCGATCCCTACCGGGACCAGCTGCTCGAGACGGCAGTGCTCGTCGCGGAGGCGGCCGGCGTGACCGACTGGTCGTTCTCGTTCCAGAGCGAGTCGCCGACCGGCGAGCCCTGGCTCGGCCCCGACATCCTGGATCATCTGCAGGCGCTGCACGAGGCCGGCACCGACCGCGTGCTGATCTGTCCCGTCGGGTTCGTGTCCGATCATCTGGAGATCCGCTGGGACATCGACACCGAGGCGAAGGAGAAGGCCGCCGAGCTCGGAATGGAGGTCGAGCGGATCACGATGCCGAACGCCGACCCCGGGTTCGTCGAGATCCTCGCGGAGATCGTCAACCGCCGTCTCGCGAGCGTGCCGGCGTGACGGTGGGGCGGATTCGGTGACGACTTCGGGCCGCATCGTCGTCGACCGAGTGTCGCAGCGGTTCACGGTCTCCGAGCGCCCCTACCGGACGTTGAAGGACACGGTCGTCGCACGTCGCCGCGCCGCAACGACCGAGGTGTGGGCTCTGCGCGACGTGTCGCTCGAGGTCGCCCCCGGGGAGGCGCTCGGGCTCGTCGGCAGGAACGGCTCCGGGAAGACGACGCTGCTCAAGCTGATGTCCGGCATCTTCAAGCCGACGTCGGGCCGCATCGTCGCCGGTGGGAGGATCGGGTCGCTGCTCGAGCTCGGCGCGGGCTTCCACCTGGACTTCACGGGCCGGGAGAACGTCTACCTGAACGGCTCGATCCATGGGCTCTCGCGCGCCCGGATCCGCGAGGTGATGGACGAGATCGTCTCGTTCGCCGAGCTCGAGCAGTTCATCGACCTGCCGGTCAGGACGTACTCGTCGGGCATGTACATGCGGCTCGGGTTCTCGGTCGCCGCGCACATCCAGGCCGACGTGCTGCTGCTGGACGAGGTATTCGCCGTCGGCGACGAGGAGTTCCAGCGCAAGTGCTTCGGCAAGATCCACGAGTTCAAGAGCCGCGGCGGCACGATCGTCTTCGTCTCCCACGACGCGCAGGCCGTGGAGCGGCTCTGCGACCGGGCGGTGCTGCTCCGCCATGGGTCGGTGGTGTTCAACGGCTCGACGCGGGAGGGGATCGCCGAGTACCGGCGGCTGCTCGCGGGCGACCGGAGCCCCGACGAGCTTTCAGCGGGCCTGCGCGAGTGGGGAAGCGGCGAGGCTCGGATCGCCTCGGCGCGCTTGCTCGACAGCGACGGCGGGCCACGGCTGCAGTTCGCAGCGGGCGAGCCGGCGGTCGTCGAGCTGGTGGTCGTGTCCGAGGCGGACCTCCGGGCGCCGACCGTGTCGCTCGAGCTGCGCGACGGAACCGGGGTCGTTCTGGGCGGTGTGACGCAGGCCACTGACGTCCTCGGCTGGGGGAACGGCGCCGGCGAGCGCGTCCTGCACTTCGAGATCGATCGGCTGCCACTTGCCGAGGGCCACTTTCACCTGCGCTGCGCTCTCATCGATTCGCAGGGCGGCCGCTTGCTGCATTCCCTCGACGACGCGGCACGCTTCTATGTCTTCCCGGCGGGCACCGAGACGGGCGCGGTCCTGCTCGAAGGTCGCTGGACGCTGCAGGAAACCGCGGCTTCCGCGCCAATCGGATAGCCGATGAGCTCGCGCTCCTGCCCAGAATGGCCTCGTTTGATGGAGCTCGCACCGGAACTCCAGTTCAAGCACTACACGATCCGCGAGGCCCAGCTTCCGGGCGACGCCCTGGTGACGATCGAGATCGATCTGGACACGGTTGCGATCTGCTGCGACCTCGACCGGCACGTGTTCTTCGACGAGCACACCGACCCGAACGTCGCCTCCGCGCTTCGGGCCTCGCACTGGTTCGACCTGCGCGAGTGGATCGAGCGCTCGCCGGGCGCCGACGCGGCCTGAATCTCGCACAGACCGAGGTCAGGCAGGGCAGCTCCCGGCTCGCGCTCCCGGCTCCGAGGCGAGGAGCCACCGCTGGCCGATGGGCCGGACCCGCCAGCCGGCGCTGCTGAAGTCGTCGGCGACCGAGCCGTGGGTATCGCTGTCGATCACGACGTAGAAGAGGCCGTTCACGAGGGCCCCGAGCACCGCGTCGTCCGGCGGGAGATACACGACGTGATGGCGTAGATGCGGCCCGTAGAGCAGGTACGAGGGATCCTGCTCGCCGAGGACCGCGCCGACGCAGGCCCCGGGTGGGACGAGCGTGTCGAAGTCGCGGATCGAGGTCGCGAAATCGAGCCGCGAGTTGGTGTCGAGCGAGTGCTCGAGGGTGAGGTTCCACGGGCGCCCGAACCCGTACGGGTTCGAGAGCGGCTTCGACTGGTCGCGTGTGATCGTCAACGCGACCGTCAACGTGGCGACGACGACGTAGGCGGCCGTCGTCGCTCGGCCGTGGAGGAGGCGCGCGAGGAGCGGTGCCGCCAGGACGACCGGGATCGCGAAGAAGCGGATCAGAAACGGATTCCACGAGGTCGACAGCGAGATCAGGAGCAGGAAGCTCGGCAGCGCGCATGCGAGCGCGAGGTGCCGAGCGTCAACCCGGCGCCGGACGTAGGCGGCGAACGTGAGCACCGACGCCGCGACGAGTGCGACGATCCCGAGCGGGCCGAACGCGGAGTAGTCCTCGTTCGAGATGCGCGTGTAGGTCTCGCTGAGGTTCGCCTCGAGCGGTCCGAGGATCCCTCCGGGGCCGCGGATCGGGAACCCGAGGCGGCGGGCGCCAAACGCGAGCAGCGCGGCTCCTCCGACCACGAGCAGCGGCGCCGCGAACGGAACGGCGACGCCGGCGCCCTCTGCGAGCGCCCGGCGGGGGCCGGTGCGGCGCAGCGCCCAGGCCGCGGCTCCGGCGGCCGTGACGAGACCGGCGATCGCGAGCACGTAGATGAGGCTGTTCGAGAGGACAGAGAGATCCATCAGCCCGTAGAGCAGGTAGAAGGCGTTCGCGAGGCTGCCCGGATACGACGGAGATGCCCGGTCCTCGAGCCCCCCCGTGCCGACGCCGAGCACGTGCCCCGTCTCGGCGAGGTTGAACACGTAACCCCACATGCCGAGGACGACGAATCCGGCGAGCGCGCCGCAGGCCATCGCGGCAAGGGGGCGCCGACCCCTGATCACGGCCAGCCACAGGAGGACGGGCAGCGCGAGCGCGCCGGTCAGCTTGACCCCGAGGCCCATCCCTGCCGCCGCACCTGCAAGCGCCGGCTCGAGCAGCCCGGGTCCGAGCAGCAGGCATGCGGCCGCAGCCGTGAGCGACGCCGCGACGAGGTCGTTCTGGGCAGTCGTAGCCTCGAGCGCGATCAGGGAGAACGTCGCGAGCAGCAGCGCGCCGCACCCCGCCGAGCGCACGTCGAAGCCGAGTCGCCGCGAGGCGCCGTACACCGCGACGAGGATCGCGAGTACCGCGAGAAACTGCGGCAGCGCAACGAGCGTGCCGGTGCCCGTCGACACGAGCAAGAAGAGGATCTGCTGCTCGGCCAGCGGCTGGAAGGCGTCGATTCGAACCGTCGGGGCGTTCGGGATCCAGTAGACACCTCCGTGCTGGGCCCACGCTGCCGCCTTTGCCAGGTGGTAGGCGAGCGAGTCGCCGTTGTTCGGTGGAACGGTCAGCCCGAGGACGAGCTCGTAGACGAGCAGGAGCCCGACGAAGACGAGGAAGAGAACGGTCACCGGGTCGGAGACGAGCTCGCCCGCTGCTGAGCGTGCCGCCGCCAGGGGGAGCACCGGGCGTCCCCGGGCCCACCACGCTCCAAGCGCGCCCAGAAGCAGCACCGCCTCGGTCGCGGCGAGACCGCCCCGGGTCACCTCGCGGAACGGGGACAGTACGATCGTCGTCAGCCCGAGGTTCGCCACGAACGCCAGATAGGCGACGACGAGCGTTGAGGCGAGGCTCGAGAGCCTCGCCGCCGAAGCGAGCAGGAACGCGGTCGCTACCGCCGACCCGATCAGCAGGAGCCCGACCACGGGCCGAAGTCTCGCATCGGCGTCGGCGCCGACCTTCGCCTGCGCGCCGCGAGCCGAGGCCGCGCGCGTTCGCTCACGGCACCCCTGGGCGCTAGTGTCCGTGCCGGATGCCGTCGCTAGTCGTTCCCTTCCGCGGGGTGAAGGGCAAGAGCCGGCTCGGGCCGCTGCCCCCCGGCACACGAGCGACGCTCGCGACGTCGATGCTCGCCGACGTTCTTGCCGTGTGCACCACTGTCGGCGCGACCTTCGTCGTCGCCCCGGGGGACACCGAGGTCGGCGATGCCGTCCTCATTCCCGATCCGGGCGGCGGTCAGGGAGCAGCGGTGCGGGCTGGTCTCGAGGCGGCTGCGCTCGCCTCGGCGGGCGCCGGCCCGTTCCTGGTCGTAAACGCCGACCTCCCGTGCGTCACGGCGCGCGACCTGCTCGCCCTCGCGGGCGCCGTCCCCGACGACGGACTCGCCCTGGCGCCCGCGCGCGACGGGACCACGAACGCACTCGCTCTCTCCTCCACGGTGCTCTACGCGCCGGTGTTCGGCCCTGGCAGCGCCGCTCGCTTCGCCACCCTCGCGCCGTCCCGACAAGTGGACGCTCCGAATCTCATAGATGACGTGGACACGGTTGCCGACCTCGATCGCCTCGCGGACAGGCTTGGTCCGCGAACCCGCAAGGTCCTCACCTCTCTACGGGCGGGGGCGATCGCTTGAGAGCGACCGTGCTCTCCGGCGGCGTGGGGGGCGCTCGGTTTCTCCGCGGCGTCATGGCTGTAGTCGAAGAGGACAACGTAGTCATCATAGGCAACGTGGGAGACGACATCGAGTTCCTCGGCCTGCATGTCTCCCCCGACCTCGACAGCGTTCTCTACGCACTGGGCGGGGCGGCCGACGAGGACCGTGGTTGGGGCCGCGCGGAGGAGTCGTGGAACGCACTCTCGACGGTGACCGAGCTCGGCGGCGAGACGTGGTTCAAGCTAGGCGACCGGGACATCGGCCTGCACCTCGTGCGGACCGAGCTCCTGCGCCAAGGGGCGCCCTTGTCAGCAGTCACAGGCAGGCTCGCCCGGGCCTTCGGGCTTCGCTGCGCGCTCCTTCCGGCCACCGATGACCCGCTCCGCACGTTCATCGAGACGGCCGCCGGGACGTTCGCGTTCCAGGAGTGGTTCGTCGCGAGAGGCCATCGGGACGAGGTCGACGCCGTCCACTACACGGGGGCGAGGGAGGCGCGGCCGGCGCCCGGCGTCATCGAGGCGATCGACGGTGCCGATCTGATCGTGATCGCGCCGAGCAATCCGTACGTCTCGATCGGCCCGATCCTGGCGGTCGCCGAGGTCCAGGCGGCGCTCCAGCGTCGGCGGGTGCCGTGCGTGGCGGTCAGCCCGCTGATCGGCGGCCGGGCCGTCAAGGGGCCGGCCGACCGGATGCTCGCACGGCTTGCCGGCGGCACGGGGCCCGCCGCGGTGGCGAGCTGCTACCCGGGGCTGATCGACGCGCTCGTGATCGACGAGTCGGATGCGACGACCGAGCTGCCGGACGGCGTTCGCCCGGTCGTGGCTCGGACGCTGATGGTCGACGACGATGCGCGGCGGCGGCTGGTGCAGGCCGTGCTCGACGCCGCGGCTGCCGTCGCATGAGGATCGCGATTCTGGGAGGCACCGGCAGCTTCGGCGGGGCGCTCGCAGCCCGACTGGTCGCGGCCGGTGAGGACGAGATCGTGATCGGCTCGCGCGATGACGAGCGCGCGAAGGCGGCCGCCGCCGAGCTCGGCGAGGGCGTCGTGGGCATGACCAACGAGATCGCGGTGCGCGGCGCCGACCTCGTGGTGCTGGCCGTGAAGGCCGACGGCGCACTCGAGACGGCGGCGGAGGTCTCGGGCGCGCTCGGTACGACGCCGCTTCTCTCGGTGGCGAGCGTGCTCGCGTTCTCGCGCGACGGTGTGCGGCCCGATCCCGACGCCCGCTCGCTCGCCGAGCGGATCCAGGAGCTTGTCGGCGGCCCGGTCGTGGCCGGCCTCCATTCCATTGCGGCAGCGAACCTCGACGAGGCGCCGCCCGCGGAGGACGCGCTCGTGTGCGGCGACGATCCAGCCGCCAAGGAGCTGGCGCTAGGCCTCGCGGCGAAGGTCGTCGCGGGCCGCGCCCTCGATGTAGGGCCGCTCGAGAGCGCCCGCACGCTCGAAGGCCTCACGGCGGTGATCGTGAACCTGAACCGCCGCTATCGCGCGCACGCCGGGATCACCGTCTCCGGCATCCCCGGCCCGTGATCGAGATCTTCCCGGTTGACGGCCTCCCCGAGATCGCGGAGGGCGCGGACCTCGGTGCGCTCGTTGCCGAGAGGTCGGCTCTGCGTGACGGCGACGTGGTCGTCGTGGCGCAAAAGGCCGTCTCGAAGGCCGAGGGCCGGATCGTCTCGCTCGACGGCATCGAGCCGTCGAACCGGGCACGCCGGCTCGCGGGGCCCGAGACCGATCTTCGCCAGCTCGAGGTGATCCTGTCCGAGACCGAACGAATCGTCCGCTCCCGGGGCGGCCTGATCATTGCGGAGACCCGTCACGGCTTCGTGTGTGCCTCTGCGGGTGTCGACCACTCGAACACCGCCGACCCCGATACCGTCATCCTGCTTCCGATCGACGCGGACGAGAGCGCCCGTCGGATCAGGAGCACGATTCGAGAGCGCTCCGGGATGAACGTCGCCGTCATCGTCACGGACTCGTTCGGTCGCCCGTTCCGGAGAGGAACGACCGATATCGCTATCGGCGTCGCCGGCCTCGGTCCCCTCCGCGATCTCCGCGGCACGCCGGACCGGGCGGGCTCCGTGCTCCGCTCGACCCAGATCGCGATCGCCGACGAGCTCGCGGGCGCCGCGGATCTCGTCCGCAGGAGCAAGGCCGACGGCCTGCCGGTCGTGATCGTGCGTGGCTACGCCAAGGACGACATGTGCGACGGCGCCGCACGTGACCTGGTGATGCCGGCTGAGCGCGACCTGTTCCGGTAGCAGCTCCGGGCCTGGCTGTTCGATCGTCGGGCGCGTTCGTCGCCTTCCCTCGCCGTATCCTCCCGGCATGAGCTCCGCTGCCGGCACCGCTCTTCGCCCGGAGAGCCCGCTTTCCGGGCGGCTCGTCAGTGTCGAGCCGATCGCCGATCGCCACCACGGCGGTTTGCGCGCGGCGGCCTCCGACGATCCGATGATCTTCCGGTACATGACCTATGACGGCGACTTCGAGGCCTGGTTCGACGGCGCGCTCGCAGCCGGCGACGAGGTCGTGTTCGCAGTCGTGGTCGAAGGGAAGGCCGTGGGCTCGACCCGTTATCTGAACTACGAGCCGCAGCACCTCCGGGTCGAGATCGGCTGGACGTGGCTGCGGCCGTCCGTGTGGGGCACGGGCACCAACACCGAGACGAAGATGCTGCTGCTCGAGCACGCGTTCGAGCGATGCGGGCTCCAGCGGGTCGAGTTCAAGACCGACGCGCGCAATGCACGCACGCGGGCCGCGTTGGTCAAGATCGGCGCCCAGTTCGAGGGGATCGCCCGCAGGCACATGATGCTGAAGAGCGGCCCGCGCGACTCGGCCTGGTACGCGATCATCGCGGACGACTGGCCCGAGGTGAAGGCACGCCTGCTCTGGCAGCTCGAAGTCGCGGAGTGAAGCCGCACAGTACGGTGACTCGATGAGATGTTCACTCGAGGTCGCGGCGCTGCGGGCAGAACCGGACGATCGCGCCGAGCAGGTGACGCAGGCGCTCAGGCACGAGCCGCTCCAGGTCGAGGTGCGCCGCCAGGGCTGGGCCCGGGTCAGGACCATGTACGGGTACCACGGCTGGGTGAGGGCCGACGCCGTCGAGGAAGGCGAGGGCGAGCTTCCCGCAGGAGGCGTCGAGCCGCTCGAGGCGGCGTGGGCATTTCTCGGTGCGCCGTATGAGTGGGGTGGCCTGAGTGCGCGCGGGATCGACTGCTCGGGGCTCGTCCACGCGGCCTACCGAGCGTCGGGACGCTTTGTTCCGCGCGACTCCTGGCAGCAGGAGGCTGCAGGAGAGCCGGTGCCGGCGCGCGCCGAGCGGTCCGGCGACGTGGTGACCTACGGCGGGGCAGAGCGGGCAGATCATGTCGCCTTCTGGCTCGGCGACGGAAGGATCCTGCATGCGACGGCCCGCGACGGGCTCGGCGTGGTCGAGGAGACCGAGCCGGACGAGCTCAGTGCGCGCCGGCGCGGGATCGTTCGCCTCTGAGTGGCGGGCTGTCCGACTGATCGAGGGATTCAGGTCTAAAGCAGGGTTGGCGGCGCGCCGATAACGCCCACTGTGGACGCAGCTCAGCGCGAGGAGATCCTGACCCGTTATCGCGAGCACTCGCGCCGCTTCCAGACGGTTGCCGCGCGCCGGACTCCGGTCGGCGGGCTGATCGAGTTCCCGGCCCGGGCGACTGCGCCCGAAGGCGAGCACATGCCGACGGCGCGCGAGATCGAGGTCCTTCAACTCGTCTCGGAGGGCCTCGTGAACCGCGAGATCGGCGACCGCCTCTTCCTCTCCGAGGAGACGGTCAAGAGCCATGTCCGCCATCTGCTGGCGAAGCTTCAGGCGAGGTCCAGGGCCCACGCCGTAGCCGTTGGCTTCCGGCGTGGGCTCCTGAACTAGCGCCTTCTGAGCAGGTATCCCGGCCCAATTGGACAATCACCAGACGGGTGATGCCACAATGAGGCTAGATGCAGATACTCAGCTCATGGTCTTACCAAGCAGTGATGCCGCCCGCAAGCGTTGCGCGGACGACAAGACGAGCTGCGATCTTGCGCATAGTAGTACTCCCCTCGGTTTGGGAACTGACGGCAGAAGTAATCGTATGACCCTTTTGGGGGAAATGCAAATTTCGATTGACGCAGCCGGGAGTTCGCAGTCGTGAGGTCAAGCGTGATGGTGAAGTATCAGGCCGCCCTCCTTGTTACGGCGCTTGCTTTTCTCGCGGTCTCATGGAGCTACGGGATCGGCAATGTGTACGCGGTCGCTGGTCTCGCGATCGTTGCGGCGATCGCGGAGCGAGGCCGTGTCCGACTCACGAACGAGTTCTGGGTCACGATCTCAGTTCTACCGACCGTGTTTGCCGCTGCCATGTTCGGGCCGCTCGCCGCGATGGTGGTCGCAGCGCTCTCGTATGTCGGCGACTTCCCGGTCGCGATATTCAGCTTCCCCCTGGCGACTGGGACCGGGAGGGGCAAAACGCCCTCCGCTGGGGGATCTTTACGTGCATCCGCGCTATTTATGGCGCTGCGGCTGGTCTGGCGGCTTTCGAGATGGCCGGACTCGCGAGCGATACGACGACCAAGCTGATCGTCGCCACAGTCACGGCGGCCCTTGTCGCGGAGCCGCTTGATCTCTCGTTCGGCAGCTCTCACTCTAGCTTCGGCGACGGGTCGGTCCGTTCCACCTCCTTCGGACTTGCACTCCGATGCTGGTCGTCTCTGTTTGCTCTACACGCCGATTGTCGCGGCGCTTGCGATCGTCTACACGCAGGTGTCACCTTGGACGCTCCCGCTCTTCTTCCTACCCGCTCTTGCAGCGCAACGCCTGTTCGGTCTCTATCAAGAGCAACGGCAACTGGCGTCGCAGCTCGCTCGAGGCAAACGCTGGACTCGAGAAAGCCAACCTTTCGTTCGCCACCGCACTTGTTACAACGCTCGATGCTCGAGATCAGTACACGGCGGGACACTCTGCGGCTGTGGCGATTTATGGGCGAGACATCGCCGCGCGGATGGGTCTGCCGGAAGAAGAAACCCGAAAAGCCCACCTCTGCGGGCTTGTACATGACATCGGCAAAATTGGGCTCTCGGCTGGGTTGCTCGAGAAGCCTGGAGCTCTCACGCTAGAGGAGCGCCGGGAGATGCAACGTCATTCGGAGATCGGCGAGCGCATTCTCGCAAAGGTCGACGAGTTACGCAGAAATCGCGTCGATCGTTCGTCACCACCATGAACGGGTAGACGGCGGTGGATATCCGGACGGCATTAGTTGACGAGGAGATCCCCCTGTCTTTCACGGATCATCGCGGTCGCCGACGCTTATAACGCGATGACGTCTGATCGTCCTTACCGCGACGCTATGCCGAGCCGAGTTGCTCGGCTTACGGCTTGCTCAGGCCGTTGACACCCAGTTCGACACGTCGGTCGTAGCAGCCTTTGAGGCGATTCTGGCAATGGCGGCGGAGCCTTATAGAACCGCAACCTCGCCGGAGTTCACCTTCGAGTGGCAGCAGGACGAATGTCGAGCTCCAAGTCGACATCATGAGTCCTCGGACGATCTCGTCGGTTTCGGCGTTCTCGATCTCCGCATAACGCGCTACCGCTTCGGCGCGGCTTCGAACTCCGAGTTTGTCGAAGATGTGATCCATGTGGCTCTTGACGGTTCCCGTCGAAATAAAAAGGCTTTTGGCGATTTCGCGCGTTTCTCGGCCCTGCCTCAACTGATCCATGATCTGTCCTCGCGCGGATGAGCAGTCGGCCACCTTGACCCGTCGATCTCGTTCACCAGACCCGCTGTTCTTGGCGATCTTCTCATCGTTCTGAACGGATGGCAAGTCAAGTAACTCGGTTTGATAGCGCGGGAAGGGACGCTAACCGTCGAAAAAGGCCGGCGAGGCACGCACGGCAACAGACGACAGGGTCCCAGACTTCGAGCTTGGACGCAGTTCAAGAAGCGCGCTCGGACGGTTCGCAGTTCGCCTCGGGCGTGCAGTCGTCGGGCATCACGAGCGCTCGCAGCGAGGAGCAATAAACCCTCATGTCGAGAGATGCGGTCAGGTCGGAAGCTTGATTCGGCGGCTGCGCGATCGCGCTGGTTCCTCGCCGACGACCGCCAATGCGAACTGCCCTCGTCGCGAGATACTCTCCGTCGTGGCGCCGCTTGGGTACTTGGCAAAGTCATCTTTCGTCATCGTCAAGGCCTCCTCGGGACGCTGCAGGGAAGCAGAAGACGTGCGCGTAACGCCCGGATGTTGAAGTGAATGTGGAGATCAGTCCGTCGCTCGATTGCCTTCGATACGTCCATTAGAGACGCGTCGCACCGTCCGAACCGCCCGTGGCCGAGCTCTGCCGCTGCCACGACCACTCGACGTGCCGCATTGCGAACAAAAAGCCAGATTCGCCGAGTTCTGTTCGAGGTCGCTCGCAGCACACGTCGCGCTTCGTCGTAACGTCCCTGAAGTACGAGTGAGAACCCCCATGTATAACTCCATCCGCTCCGAACCCACGGATCGGTTACTTGCGGCATCGAGATTGAGGCATGTGAGCCGTCGGAACGGAGCCGCCTCAGCGCGACCTAGCAGCGCAAGATGCATGCGAGCCGTAGCGAGACGCACACGATCGGTCGGCGCGGGCTCGCCAGCAACTCGAGTTCACGCACCGCGCTCGACATTCGATCATCCTCAAGCGCAAATGCGACCATGCATGTGCCCCACGCTGCATCGTTCGCGTCAGTCGTTGAACGAGCATTCGCCGAAGCTGCCCCGTGTACAGGACGAGCGATTCCTCGAGCCTATATGTGAGCGAGTTACGCCGCGCGACCGGCAATCAACAGGCACCGCGCTTTCAAAGAGTGACTGCTGGAGAGGGCGGCCACGGCGCCGGTGGCCAACGATTTCGCTTGATCGAATCTTCCCGCGATGAGCGCAACTCTGCGGCGATGAGGTCGGTCAGCCAATGAGGAACTGAGCCGTTGGCGGCGGCATACCGGCCGATGTCCACAAGAGTCGCGATGCGACCAGTCTCGATCAGATCCGCATACGACGTGGTGATCAGTTCGCTCAAGGCGCTGAGTCAAGGTTGAATTCACGCAACAACGCGAACGCTCGGTCATATGCTCGCCTTGCGGACCGCCGAGTCAAATGCAACCCGCACCACCTCATCGGCATCCGGCCGGTCCTTGAGCTTGGCGAGGAGAAAGTCTCGGGCGAGTGGATGAACCTCGATCTGGTCCTCGGTCTCGTACGCGAGGCCGCTCGACACGACCTGGGCCGCCGCATCTTCCACGTTGGCGAGCTCCACGAGCTCGGACACAGAGACGGGCGAGAAGACGGAGAGCGCTGTCAGCACTCTCTGAAGGTCGGGGCTCGCGCGATCGAAGAGCTCCTCGGCGAAGTAGTCGTAGAGCGCTGCCGAGACCGCGTCGACGGTGAGCGGAACGTCCGCTGCGGTCGAGTACGCGATGAGACCGAGCACGGCAGGCCAGCCGCGCGCCTGGCGTCGAAGGGCGGCTGTTCGGCGATCGGGTGGGAGAAGCTCGGCCACCTCCGTATCGTCGAGCGCCAGATCGGTTGCCCCGAGCTCGACCGTCTCCATGTAGATCCGGCGCCGGGAGGTCGCCCACGAGGGCCGGTCGCGCGAGGTGACCAGCAGCCTGAATCGGCCGCTGCGCTCGAGGGTCGCGACGAGGTCTTCCGCCGCTCGGTTCACCATCAGGAGCTGGTAGTCGTCGATCACGATCCAGCCCTCGACGGGCGAGGACACCTGCGCGAGGATCGTGCGCCCGACGGCTCTCACCTGCTCCTCGGGCGTCCGGCCCGCGCTCAGGGCTGTCTCGACGGGGCGCTGGTCGAGCCCGGCGCAGGACGCGATCGCCGCCGCCAGGTCGCGGGCGAGGACGGGGATATCCGCGCTTGCCGCGGTCACGGTCACCCAGGCTCCGCCGACGTGCTCGAGCCACTGCCGGGCCAGGGTGGTCTTGCCGTAGCCCGCCGGCGCCGTGAGCAGGACCGTCTTTGCGTCGGTCTTGTCCAGAGCCGCAAGCAACCGTGACCGGCGGACGATCCGCCGCTCGTGCGCTTGCCTCGGTTTTGGGGAGCCTGCCAGCTCTTCGATCACCCTCCGCACCTTGTGTCCGTTGCACCTCGCGGTGACTGGGAGAAGCGGTGCTGCCGCCTGGAAGGCAAATGCCTTGTTGCACAGTATGAAAGCCGCGCTGCGAGACTACAGTTCGGGGAGCAGTCCGCGCCCGCAACGGCGTACCGTCGCGGGCGCGGAACCGTTCAGCCCGCGCGGTCGGCTTTCGCCGACTCGAGGCCGTTTGCCAGCGGGTCCTCGCCCGTCAGGATGCGGTACGCGAACGGGATCTGCCGCCGCCGCGGCACACCGAGCTTCAGGCGCAACGTGTCGCAATGAGCCTTGGCGGTGCGCGGCGAGATCCCGAGCTCGCGGCCGACCTCCTCGTTCGAGCGCCCGGCGGCGATTAGCTGGATCACCTGCTTCTGTCGCGCAGTGATCGACGATGGGTCCCTGAGTGTTTCCATGGCGGCTGAAGCTAATCGCCACCATTTCGTGGGACAATTCACCGAAGGGCGTAATTCTTTCTCGGCCCGCGACTGCGGCCGCCGGTGTCCGGTGGCGCCTGGTCGATGCGCCGGAGGGTGCCGGCACTTGCCCGGCGGGCATACTCGCTGTGTGGTCACGCACGAGGCGCCGGGTGAGAAGGTCAGCTGGCGGAGGCCGGATCCGAAGCTCCTCCTGCTCCGCCGTCTCGAGGTTGCGGCCGTCACGGTCGCGATCGCGCTGGCAGCCGGAATCGTGCTCGGTCTCCACTCCGGGGCCGCCGTCGGTGTGCTCTGCTCCGTCGCGGCGATCGCCGCCGGGCTCGTGGTCGAGCGGATCCTGGGCCGCCGGTTCTCGTCGTGGGGATATGCGGAGCGCGACGATGACCTACTCGTCCAGCGTGGAGTGCTGATCTACCGGCTCTCGGTCGTTCCATACGGACGGATGCAGTTCATCGACGTCAGGGCGGGGCCGTTCGAGCGATCGTTCGGGTTGGCCACCGTCCACATGCACACTGCGGCTGCGGCGAGCGATGCGCGCATCCCCGGCCTCGGACGCGACGAGGCTGCGCGGCTGCGCGACCGGCTGGCCGAGCTCGGCGAGGCTCAGGCGGCGGGCCTGTGAGCACTGCTACCTGGCGGCGGCTGCATCCGCTCTCGCCGGTCGTGCGCGGCGGCCGCGGGACGATCGCGATCGTGATCGTGCTGCTGCCCGCGCTGCTGCGCGGCCGCAGCCCGACCGAGGGGCTCGTCCAGCTCGGCATCGTCGCGCTGATCACCGTCCTCGGGTTCGTGTCCTGGCTCGTCACCCGCTGGCGGATCGAGGAGGACGATGTCCTGATCGAGACCGGGCTGATCCGTCGGCGGTCGCTTCGCTTCCCGCTCGCTCAGGTCCAGGCCGTTGACATCGTGCGGCCGGGGCTCGCCCGTCTCTTCCGGGTCGCGGAGCTTCGCCTGCGCATGGGCGGCGCGAGCGGTGACACGGGGCGGCTGGCGTACCTCCCGGAACGGGAGGTCGAGCCTCTGCGGCTGCAACTGCTCGCGCTGGCCGCCGGCGCCGTGCAGACGGAGAATGCACCCCCGGACGAGAAGGACGACGAGGAGCGGGTGCTGACCACCGTCCCGACCCCGCGGCTCATCGCGTCGATCCTGATCAGCGACGTCGGGCTCCTCGCAGAGATCGTGGTGATCGCTCTGATCGCGACGGCGTTCTTCTCGACGGCCGCGGCCGAGGGAGTGATCAGCGGCGGCCTGGTCGGGATCCTCGCTGTCGTGACACTCGTCTGGCGCCGGTTCAACCAGGAGTACCGGCTGACCGTGGCCGAGAGCAGAGACGGTCTCCGCGTGCATTCCGGGCTGATCGCCCTGACGGCGGAGACGATCCGGCCGGGGCGCGTCCAGGCGGTGCGGATGGTCGAGCCCCTCCTCTGGCGCCGGTTCGGCTGGTGCCGGCTCGAGGTCGACGTCGCCGGGCGCCAGCGGTCGAAAGGCGAGGGGCAGGCGCAGCGCGGGCGGCTTCGCGCGGTGCTCCCGGTCGGCTCACAGGCCGTCGCCGATGAGTTGCTGGATCGGCTCGTTCCGGACCGGCCGCGCGCCGACTCGCCGCCGCCGCGGCGGGCGCGCTGGAAGACGCCGTTGCGCTACCGGATGCTCGGCGTGGGACAGACGGCAACCTGCATCGCTACTACCGGAGGGCGCCTGCGGCGCGTCACCTGCTGGGTTCCGCTCGAGAAGGCGCAGAGCTTCCGGCAGGTGCAAGGCCCGGTGCAGCGGCGGCTCGGCCTGGCGACGGTGCATGTCGACACGGCCGGCCGAGGCGTCCGGGCGACGCTCCGCGACCGCGATTCCTTCGAGGCGGACCGGGCGCTCGCCGAGCTGCCCGACCTGGCGCGGCGGGCGAGGCGCGGCTATGCAGCGGAGGCTGCGGCGGCCTCGGCTTCGGGGCCGGGCTCGTAGCAGGCGCGGCAGCGCGCCTCGTAGGAGTCCAGAGCCCCGATCTGGACGGTGGCACCGTCGAACGGAGCCGGCCGGCCGTCGACGAGTCGCTGCGTGAGGGTCGCCGGCCCACCGCAGCGGTGACACACCGCCTCCAGCTTGTCGACGAACTCGGCCGTGCAGAGGAGTGTCGGCATCGAGCCGAACGGCTCGCCGCGGAAGTCCTGCGCGAGCCCAGCGGCGACGACACGCGCGCCTCGGGCGACGAGCGCGGCGATCGCCCCGACGACGCCGTCGTCGAAGAACTGGACCTCGTCGATCCCGATCGCGTCGTAGCCGTTCGCAAGCCGGAACACCTCCGAGCCCGACGACGCGGTCACGGCCCGCATCTTCGCTCCCGCATGGGAGACGACGTGGCCGACGTCGTAGCGATCGTCGACGATGGGCTTCACGATCAGCGCCCGCTGGCCTGCGATCTCGGCGCGCCGGAGCCGGCGGATCAGCTCCTCGCTCTTGCCCGAGAACATCGGCCCGCAGACCACCTCGAGCCATCCACCCCGGTGCGGCTGAGTGCGGATCACGGCGAGACCCTAACGACCCGACCTGACGTCACCGCCCGCGCCAAGAACCGGTGCCTGGCACCGACGACGCACCGGCGCGCCGTAGGTCCCGTAACACGTCTCGAACGGCCCTGGTCAACGCCACCCGGAGCAGCGACGACCCCTCGCGATCGGCGTCTTCCGGGCACGTCGGCCGACCGGCGAACCCGCGCGGCGACAGCCGATACGGCCGCTGCAGGCCATCGCTTGCGGCGATCGAGGCTCGGATCGAAGCCTGCTTGGCTTCGACGACGAACCGCTCGCCGGGAACGAGGAAATTCGGCTCTTGGCACAGAGACGACACGGTTTCGTCACGGTGCCTGGCACCGGTTTTCGACCTACCGGAGCCGTGGTCATGGCCCCGCCCTGGGCGCGCGGAGTGGTGGTCACCTCGGCCACCAGACGTAGACGTTCGTCGGCTTGCGGACGAAGCCGAGGCGCTTGTAGAGGCGGTTCGCCGACTCGCGGTAGGGCATCGACGTGAGCTCGAGCATCAACACCCGCGCCGCGTTGGCGCGGGCCATGCCTTCGCGGACGAGCGCATCGCCGACCCCCTGGCCGCGGACCGATGAGTCGACGATGACATCCTCGAGCCGAGCCTTGAGGCCGGAGGAGACCCGGTACATGACGAGCGTGAGCGTCCCGGTGATGAAGCCGTCGTCGTCGCGCGCGACGAGCACCGTCTGGCCTGCGATCGTCGCCGCGAGCTGCTCGAAGGTCGGCGGCGTCCTCGCCTCGCTGAGCTGCGGCAGGAGCCGGTGGATCGCCGCGAGCAGCTCCTCGGTCGCCTCGTGTGCCTGCTCGATCGTCATCGCAGGAGCCGCGACAGCCGGCGGTCCTTGAGCACCCGGTCGTCGGTCTGGCAGTGCGGGCAGTAGTAGATCGTGTGCTCCTCGAAGTCGACCCGCGCGATCGGCGTGCGGCAGTTCGGGCACGGCTCACCGAGCCGATCGTGGACGCGGTAGGTGGCCCGGTTGGACGCCCCGTCGAGGCGCAGCTCGAGGCCGCGCGCCAACTCGTCGTGGATCGCCGCAGCCAGCCGCGCGGTCTCCTCGTCCGAGAGCTGGGTCGAGAGCGCATAGGGCGAGAGGCGCGCCGCATTGAGGATCTCGTTGGCCCACGCGCGGCCGATGCCCGCGATCGCTCGCTGGTCGCGAAGCAGCGAGTGCAGCCGCCGCGAGTCGCCGGCGAGGATCGGCGCCAGCGTCTCGGCCGTCAGCGTGTCGGCCTCCGGGCCGAGGTGGGCGAGCTCCGCCGCGAGCGCATCCGGCCGCAGCAGCCAGACGCCGGCCCGTTTCTTCCTGCCGGCCTCCGTGAGGATGAGCTCGCCGCCGTCGACGAACCGCAACCGGAACACGGGCGTCTTCGGTCCCCGCTCGCCCGGCCGCAGGTACCGGATCCGGCCGGCGCTCATCAGGTGCACCATCAGCGTCAGCTCGCCGTCGTCGGTGGGGAACAGAAGCCGCTTCGCCCGCCGCCGCGCGCCGGCGAAAGACTCGCCCTGCAGCGCTGCGAGGGGCGGGTCGAACGTCTTCAGGGTCGCGATGTGAGCCGGCCCGGCCTGCTCGATCGGGCTACGCTTGACATCGGGGTCGAGGGCCCTTCGCCAGGCCTCGACTTCGGGCAATTCGGGCATCGTGCTCGGCTCTCCGCGGTCGGGCCCACCAGCCTAACCACGACCCGCACCCGTCCCGAGGCCGCGTGGGAGGGTCAGGCCTTGAAGCCGGCGGCGCCGCCGAGCGCGACGAGCGACTTGTAGCCCTTCGAGAGCTGCGCAGTCCCGCGCTTGAACTCGCCGATCCCCGTCTTGAGAAGTGTCCGCGCCTTCGGGTAATTCGCCTTGCCGATGGCGCCGATCGCCTTCGCGAAGTCGTTCGCGCCGTTCAGATCGTGGATGCAGGCGGAGTTGAGCGAGTCGCGGAACACGGCGAGGCGGGTCGTCGGCGGCTTCCCCGCGCGCCTGATCAGGTCGGCCGGAACCTTGCAGTTCGCGATCGCCGCAAGCGTGTTCGTCAACGTCAGGTTCTGCGGCTTCTCGCCCGCGATGAGGGCGTTCTTCGCCGCGGCCTGCGAGACCACCACCCGGAGGCCCTGGTTCTGGATGTTCCAGACCTTCACGAGCGGACCGACCCATTTCTGCTCGGACGGGGTCAGCACCGCGCCCGCCGCCGGAACCAGCAACACCGCCGCGACGATGCCCAGAAGGAGGGTCACGAGGCGTGCACGCACTCTCTCGAGTGTAGCGCCGGCACCCTGAAAGCAATCGTCTAGAGTCCGCCGGTGCCCGCTGCCGACGCCGTCCGGTTCGAGTGCGTCGGCCTTTGGCGCACGGCGCACGGGGTCCGCAAGACGATCCTCGACCGGATCGACTGGGCAGCCGCGTGAGGGCGAGCACTGGGGGATCGTCGGGCCGAACGGCGCCGGCAAGACGACGCTCCTCCGGATCGCCTCGGCGCAGACCCGCCCGAGCGAGGGCGCCGCCTGGGTGCTCGGTGGCCGCCTGGGGCGCGTGCCCCTCCACGAGCTGCGGCGGCGGATCGGCCTCGTCGAGCCGGCGCTCGGCCGGCGGTTCTACCCCGAGCAGCGGGCCATCGACGTCGTGCTTTCCGGGCTCGCCGGGACGATCCTGCTCGCCGAGGGGCTGCCCGACGGCGCGGTCGAGCGGGCGCGCGAGCTGCTCGGGGCGGTCGGCGCCGAGCCGCTCGCGAGCCGGCTCTTTGCGTCCTGCTCGGAGGGCGAGCGGGCTCGGATCATGCTGGCGCGTGGTCTGATCGCGGATGCACCGCTCCTGGCGCTCGACGAGCCCGCCGCCGGGCTCGATCTCGGCGGCCGCGAGCTCCTGCTCCAGGCCTTCGAACGAGCGCTCGCCGAGCGCCCCGGCTTGACAACGCTCACCGTCACCCATCACATCGAGGAGCTGCCGCCGAGCACGAGCCACGCGCTCCTCATCCGGGACGGGCGCATCGTCGCCGCCGGCCCGCTCGACGAGGCGCTCACCGACTCGACCCTGAGCGAGTGCTTCGGGCTGCCGTTGCGGCTCGAGCGGATCGGCGCCCGGATGTTCGTGCACACCTCGGGCTAGACGCCTCGGAGCACGGGCGCGCCGCCGACCCCGAAAGGGGATCCAATGTCGCGATCTGGGATCCCGGAACCGCGCCAATCGCCAATGTTTTGCCGCCCAGCGGCAACATTGGATCCAAACTGATGGTATTCTGCATACACAACGGCCTAAGGACGACCATTGACCACTGCATTCCACTCAACAGCATTCGAGGCACCGGCGTTCGAGCTGCCGGCCTTCGAGGCTCCGCCCGTCGGGCGGCGGCACCTGAAGGTGACGGGCGCGGCGCCCGCATTCGGCTTCGAGCCGTGCGAGGACATCGGCTGCAATGTCGGCGTCGAAGGCCAGGCATCGTCGTGCGGACGGCTCGCCTGCCCGGCCTGCGGCTGTAGCGGAACGAACCTGTCGGCGATCGAGCTTCTCGACTCGCTCTCCCGGGCTCGCGTCCAGTGCACCTGCGGCTACTCGTGGCTGCGCACGCGCCGGTAGCCCGCCGCCACAGCCCTCCCGCGTCCACCGCTCGAGCCTGACCGCCCCTGCGGACGGTTCTACACTGGTGCCGTGGACGGCGGAACCAAGGCCGACGAGATCGCTCTTGCGCTCGAGGAGGCGATCGTCTCGGGCGAGCTCTCCCCCGGCTCGGTGCTGAGGCAGGAGCAGGTCTCCGCCCAGTACGCCGTCAGCCGGACGCCCGTTCGCGAGGCGCTGCGCCGCCTGGCTGCGCTCGGGCTCGTCTCCTTCGAGGCCAACCGCGGCTTCCGCGTGCGCACGCTTTCCCGCAGCGAGATGTGGGAGGCCTTCCTGCTGCGTGCCGAGCTCGAGAGCCTCGTGACCGGTGTCGCCGCCCAGCGGATCACCGACGCCGACCTCGCGGAGCTCGAGCTGGCCGAGCGCCGCTTCTCCGGCCTGACCCGCGCCCTGCGCGCGCGCGAGCCGGGCGAGGACCGCCGCTCGCTGACCGTCGACTGGATGCAGGCGAACCACGGGTTTCACGACGTCATCTACCGGGTCGCCGACCTGCCCTATATCGAGCAGGTCGCGAAGAGCGCCCGCCGCACGTTTGCCGGGCCGGCGGTGTGGGCTCCCGGGGACGAGTCGATCAACGAGCTCTACATGGCCAACGAGCGCCAGCACCTCGCGATTCACGGTGCGCTCGCCGCACGCAGCCCCGAGGGCGCGCGGGCCCTGGCGCGCGAGCACGTGCTCGCCTCGTTCCGGCTGCTCGAGACGATCCTCGAGCAGGTCGGGCGCGCGCTTTCCGACCCGCTGCCCGCGAGCCGCAGCCGCGCGTCGTGAGCGCGGCGGGCCCCGGCGCCGCCGTCCGCCGCACGCTCCGCCCCGCCGGCCTCTACGCGGCCTCGGCGCGCCGCGTGCTCAGCGCGCGTGGCCTCCATGGTCTCGGCGAGCGCGTGCGACCGGCGGAGGAGCGCCTCGTCTTCGTCGTCGGCTCGCCGCGCTCGGGCACCACGTTCCTCGCCGGTGCGATCGGCGGCGTCCCGGGCTTCGTCGACCTCACCGAGGTGACGCCGCACAAGGCGGCGATCCCGGAGCTGACCCACGTCTCCGAGGAGGAGGCCGCCGACGGAATCAGGCGCGTGCTCGAGCGCGTTCGCTGGCTCGCGCTCGTTCCGGGCTGGCGCGGCGTCGAGCAGACGCCCGAGACCGCCTTCGTGCTCGCCGCCGCCCTGCGCGCCTACCCGCGCGCACGGGCGCTCCACGCCGTTCGCGACGGCCGCGACGTCGTCTGCTCACTGCTCGAGCGCGGCTGGCTGAGCGCCGGCCGCGCCGGCGGCGACGATGCGAAGGCGAGCTACGGCGCCGCCGCCAGGTTCTGGGTCGAGCCCGACCGCAGCGACGAGTTCGAGGCGGCGAGCGACGCGACTCGCGCGGCGTGGGCGTGGCGCCGGTACGTCGGCGCGGCGCGGGCCGGAGCGGGATCGAGGACGCTCGAGGTTCGGTACGAGGCTATGGCCGAGAGCCCCGCCGAGGTCGCCGGAACCGTCGCTGCCCACCTCGGCGCCGACGCCGGCGCGCTCGCTGCGCGCCTCGAGCGCTTTCACGACCGCTCGATCGGCCGGTACCGCCGCGATCTCACGGCGGAGCAGCTCGCCGACGTCGAGCGCGAGGCAGGGCCGCTGCTCGCCGAGCTCGGATACGCGTAGCGGCGCGCGGGCCGCCTTCTCTTATCGTTCTCTAAGGTCGCTCTTAGGCGCCGGGCCTAGTCTCGGACCCGTCAACCCTGGCACCGGACAACTCGAAAGGTGGTGAAGATGCGGCGGACACTGATGCATCTCGCTTTTGCCGGCGGACTGGCCTCGGTACTCGTGGCCCTGGGCGCCGGTACCGCGTTCGCGGCGCACGGCCACGGACGGCCTGGCGCGCATTTCGCATTCCAGGGCCGCGCCGATGGCCTGGGTCCCGGCGGCACCGGCCCCGGCGGCACCGGGCCCGGCGGCATGCTCGGCGGCTTCGGCTTGGGGCGTCCCGGCCCCGGCTTCATCGGACCGGGGATCTTCGGCCTCGGCGGTCGCGGCCCGGGCGAGCCGGGCCTCGGCGGCCCGGGAGCCCCCGGCGCTCTCTACGCCGACGTGCTGACGCCCGCGGCGGCGTTTCTCAACATCTCCGCCTCGGCGCTCGCGTCCGACCTGAACGGCGGCAAGACGCTCGCGCAGGAGGCGACCGCGAAGGGCAAGACGGCGGCTGATCTGATCACCGCGATCGTCGCCGGGCAGAAGACGAACCTCGACAACGAGAAGGCGGCCGGGTGGATCACGGCCGATCAGGAGACGAAGCTCCTCGCCGCCTACACCGGGGCGGTCACCGAGCTCGTCAACAACGGCCCGCCCGTCCCTGGTGGCACGAAGCCGGCGGGAGGACCGCTCCAGACCGCCTCCACCTATCTCGGGATCTCGGTCTCCGACCTGCAGACGGCCCTGAAGGGCGGCAAGACACTCGCCGACGAGGTGACCGCGGCCGGGAACGGCAAGACCGTCGCCGGCCTCGTCGCCGCGCTCGAGGCTCCGGCCAAGACCAAGCTCGATGCGGCGGTGACCTCCGGCGCCATCACCCAGGCGCAGGAGGACGCGATCCTGGCGCGGATGACCACCCGCCTGACCGACATGGTCAACGGCGTCAGGCCGAGCCCGCCCAGCGTGAACGGCCTGCGCAAGGACATCGTGCAGCTCACGGCAGTCAAGTTCGCAACGAGGCACTAGCACCGTTTCCCTCCGAACGGGGTGCCTTCCGGGGGCCGGGCCGAAAGCCCGGCCTCCGGCGTCTTGATCGACCTCCTATCCGGCTGCGACCCGGCGGCGGCGAGCGACGCCCGTCTCCTCGGCCGCAGCGGCCACGGCGCCGGCGACGGCCGGCGCGACGTCGCGGTTGAAGACGCTCGGGACGATGTACTCGGCGCCGAGCTCCTCGGGCCTGACGACCGCGGCGATCGCGTGTGCCGCGGCCAGCTTCATCTCCTCGTTGATCGCCGAGGCGCGGACGTCGAGCGCGCCGCGGAAGATGCCGGGGAACGCCAGCACGTTGTTGATCTGGTTCGGATAGTCCGAGCGGCCGGTGGCGACGACGGCCGCCAGGCCCTCGATCTCCTCGGGTGCGATCTCGGGGGTCGGGTTGGCCATCGCGAACACGATCGAGCCCCCGGCCATCCCGGCGATCCCCTCGCGCGTCACCGCGCCGGGGCCCGACAGACCGATGAAGACGTCGGCGCCGGCGAGCGCCTCGTCGGCGGTGCCTGCGAAGCCGTCCGGGTTCGTTCGCTCCGCGTAGAGCGTCTTCCAGGGACCGAGGTCGTCGCGGCCGAGATGGATCGCCCCCTTGCGGTCGCACCCGACGATCGAGCGGACGCCGACGGCGAGCAGCATGTCCGTGGTCGCGACCCCGGCGGCGCCCACGCCCGTCAGCACGATGCGAACATCCTCGGCCCGCTTGCCGACGAGCTTCAGCGCGTTGAGGAAGGCGGCGGTGACGACGACCGCGGTGCCGTGCTGATCGTCGTGGAAGACAGGGATGTCGAGGCGCTCCTGCAGCCGGCTCTCGATCTCGAAGCAGCGCGGCGCCGAGATGTCCTCGAGGTTGATGCCGCCGAACCCGGGCGCGATCGCGGCGACCGCGGCCACGATCTCGTCGGGATCGGTCGTCGCGAGGCAGATCGGCCACGCATCGACGGCGCCGAACTCCTTGAACAGCATCGCCTTGCCCTCCATCACCGGCATCGCCGCCTCGGGCCCGATGTCGCCCAGGCCGAGCACTGCGGTTCCGTCGCTGACGACCGCGACCGTGTTCTGCTTGATCGTGAGGTTCCAGACCTTGTTCACGTCCTCGGCGATCGCCATGCAGACGCGCGCCACGCCCGGCGTGTAGGCCATCGAGAGATCATCCCGTGTCTTCAGCGGCGACTTGGAGACCATCTCGATCTTCCCGCCGAGGTGGAGCAGGAACGTCCGGTCGGAGACGTGCTCGACCTCGACGCCCGGCAGCGCGTGCACGGCGGCGACGATCTGCTCGATGTGGTCGGCGCTCGCGGCATCGACGGTGACGTCCCGCACCTTCTTGCTCTGCTCGACGCGGACGAGGTCGATCGCGCCCAGGCTTCCGCCGGCGTCCCCGATCGCGCGGGCGAAGTCCGCGAACGCGCCGGGCCGGTCGTCGAGATGCACGCGAAGCGTTGCGCTGAACGAGGCGGAGGGATGAACTCGATCCACGGGGCAATCGTCGCAGAACGGCGGCCGCCGGTGCCGGCGATCGTCGCTTGACAGCGCTCGCGGAGTGTGAGACAGTTCTCGCGTCAAGTCCTGTGGGCCCTCGGGTTCGCGGGACTTGGCATTTAAGGGCCCCTATGCACGAGCGGGCGGGACGGCTACGCTCGAGGCGGTAAGGCAGGGATGAGACCCCGACAGGTAGCGGCGCTTGCAGCCACGATCCCCGCGCTCGCGCTGGGGATCTCAGCGTGCGGAGGGAGCGGCTCGGCGACGAAGCCGACGCCTGCCCAGGAGCGGACGGCAGAGGCTCAGTGGCGGGCCGGGCTGTTCGGGTGGCGGCGGACGATGCTCCACGCGCTCGACGGCCTCTCGGTGATCTTCTCGACCGACGCGTCTCTCTCCGACCTCGGCCGGGCTCACTCCAGGGTCTCCACGGGGCTGCTGCTCTACGAGGGCCGGCTGGAGCAGTGCACCTCGACAGTTCGCCTGCTGGGGCCGGTCCCGCCGCCGTTCGTGCAGGCGCGCGTCTACGCGCTCGAGGCCTGCAAGCGGCTCGAGCAGGGGGTCGGGAAGGTCGAGCTCGTCGTCGGCAATCTCCGCCACGGACGGCCCGTCGACCCGATCGACCCACTCGGCGACGCCACCGTCCTGCTGGCAACCGGCCAGACGGAGCTCTCGACCGCCGTCCAGGCGCTCGACGCATCGTCTGCCTGAGCGGTCCGGGGCGCCAGTATCGTCCGGGGGTGCTTTCGACCCAGTTCCGAGACGCAGTGGCCCGCGCGCTTCCCGCCGAGGCCCTCGTCGTCGAGCCGGCGGAGCTTCGCACCTACGAGTGCGATGCGCTCACCGGCCACCGGGCCGTGCCCGACCTGGTCGTCCTTGCCCGTTCGGCTGCCGACGTGCAGGCCATCGTGCGGCTGTGCCATGCCCACCGCGTCCCGTTCGTCGCCCGCGGCGCGGGCACGGGGCTGTCGGGCGGCGCGCTCCCGGTCGCCGATGGTGTCGTCATCTCGCTGACGCGGATGAACGGCGTCCTCGAGATCGACCTCGATCGGGGCCGCGTGGTCGTCGAGCCGGGAGTGACGAACCTCGACATCACACGTGCCGTCTCGGGCGACGGCTTCTACTACGCGCCGGACCCCTCGAGCCAGCACGTCTGCACGATCGGCGGCAACGTCGCGGAGAACTCGGGCGGCGCCCACTGCCTCAAGCACGGCTTCACCGTCAACCATGTACTCGCCGTCGACGTCGTGCTGGCCGACGGCGAGCTCGTGACGCTCTCCCGCGACGACGAGGGCCCCGACCTGCTCGGCGTGTTCGTCGGCTCCGAGGGCACGCTCGGGATCGCGGTGCGGATCACGGTGCGGATCCTGCGGGTGCCGGAGACGGTGCGAACGCTGCTCGCCGGGTTCGCCACCACCGACGCCGCCGGCGACGCGGTCTCAACCGTGATTGCGGCCGGGATCCTGCCCGCGGCGATCGAGATGATGGATGCACTGACGATCGAGGCCGTCGAGGCGGCCGTCAACGCCGGCTACCCCGCGGGCGCCGGAGCGGTGCTGATCGTCGAGCTCGACGGCCCGGCCGCCCAGGTCGCCGAGGAGTCCGCCGCGGTCGAGGAGATCTGCGTCCGCTTCGGTGCCTTCGAGCTTCACGCCGCCGAGACGCCCGAGGAGCGGACCCGCATCTGGCGCGGCCGGAAGTCGGCGTTCGCAGCGATGGGACGGATCGCCTCGAGTTACTACGTCCAGGACGGGGTGGTACCGCGCACGCGGCTGCCCGAGGTCCTCCGCCGCACCGCCGAGCTGAGTGCCGAGTACGGGCTGCGCGTTGCGAGCGTCTTCCACGCGGGCGACGGGAACCTGCACCCCCTCGTCCTCTACGACGAGACCGTCGACGGCGAGCCGGAGCTGGCCGAGCGCCTCGCGACCGCCATCCTCGAGGCTTGCATCGACGCGGGCGGCTCGCTGACCGGCGAGCACGGCGTCGGCGTCGACAAGGCCTGCTCGATGCCGAAGCTCTTCAGCGAGCGCGATCTCGAGGCGATGCGCCTCCTCCGCGCCGGCTTCGACCCGGCCGGCCTCGCGAACCCGGGCAAGGTCTTCCCGACGCCCCGCCTCTGCGGCGAGGTGCCGGGCCCCTATCGCACGCACCCGCTGGAGCGGGCAGGCCTTGCCGAGCGTCTCTGAGCCCGGATCGCTCGAGGAAGCGGCCGAGGTGCTCGCCTCCGGCCAGAGCGTCTCGATCGAGCGTGGAGGCGGCGAGGTGATGCTCTCGACCACCGGCCTCAATCGCGTGCTCGAGCACGAGCCGGGCGACCTGACCATGATCGTCGAGGCGGGGATGCGGCTCTCGGAGCTGCAGAGCTACCTCGCGGGGCACGGCCAGATGCTCACGCTCGACCCGCCTGGGGACCCGACGATCGGCGCCTGCCTCGCCGGCGACCTGTCCGGGCCGCGCCGGCACCGCTACGGCGCGATGCGCGATCTCGTCATCGGCGTGACGGTCGTGCTCGCGGGCGGGATGATCGCGAGCTCGGGAGGGAAGGTGGTCAAGAATGTCGCCGGCTACGACCTCGGGAAGCTCTTCTGCGGGTCGCGGGGCCGGCTCGGCTTGATCGCCCGCGTCGCGCTGCGGCTGCACCCGCGCCCGGCCGCCGAGGTGACGGTCGTGGCCGAGAGCGAGGACCCGCGCGCAGTCTGGCTCGAGCTCCACCGCTCACGGCTCGAGCCGAGCGCCGTCGACTTCCTGCCGCCCGGCCGCGTGGCCTGCCTGTTCGAGGGCCCGAGGGCGGCGGTCGAGGCGCAGGCCGCCGCGTGCCCCGGCCGGCTCGCCGACGCCTCGGTCTGGCAGGAGAGCGCGGCCAGGCAGGCGATGGCCGGCGCTCGCGCGCCGTTCGACTGGCAGCAGTGCACGCTGGCGCGGCCCGGCCCCGGGATCGCGTTCCTGGATGCGGCCGCCGAGCCGGCCCGCTGGTCGCCGCTCGCCGAGCGGGTGCGCGCCTCGTTCGACCCCGAGGGGATACTGGCCTGATGGATGCCGACCTGATCAGCGATTGCGTCCACTGCGGCTTCTGCCTGCCGACGTGCCCCACCTACGAGCTCTGGCACGAGGAGATGGACTCGCCGCGCGGCCGCATCTGGCTGATGAAGGCGACGATCGAGGGCACGCTCGAGCTGAACCAGACCGTGGCCGACCACTTCGACCGCTGCCTCGGCTGCATGGCCTGCCTCACCTCCTGCCCGTCGGGCGTGCAGTACGACCGGCTGATCGAGCTTGCGCGCGAGCGGGTCGAGCAGGAGGTGCCCCGTCCCTACCGCGACCGGGTGCTGCGCGCGCTCGTCTTCGCCGTGTTCCCGCGACCCAAGCGCCTCAAGCTCGCATTGCGGTTCTCTGCGCTTCCGGCCCCGGGGCCGTTCCGGCCGCTGAAGGAGCTCGCACCGACCTGGCGCGAGGCGGTCGCGCCACCCGCCGAGACGGCCGCCGACGGCGTGCGCATCGCGCGGGTCGGCCTGCTCACCGGCTGCGTGCAATCCGTCCTCTTCGGAGAGGTCAACCGGGCGTCCGCACGGGTCCTCTCCGCGCACGGGTACGAGGTCACCGCCCCCTACCAGGGCTGCTGCGGCGCCCTCGCGCTCCATGCCGGCCGCCGTCAGGAGGGCCTCGCGCTCGCCCGCCGCACCGCCGCTGCGTTCGCGGCTGCCGGCGCCGAGACGATCGTCACGAACGCCGCGGGCTGCGGCTCGCATCTCAAGGACGCGCACCTCGACCTGCCGGTCGTCGACATCTCCGAGGCGCTCGTTCGCGGCAACGCCCCCGAGCGGACGCCGCTCGAGCTGCGAGTGGCGTTCCAGGAGTCGTGCCATCTCGGCCACGCCCAGCGCGTCCGCGACGAGCCGCGCGCGCTGCTCCGCTCGATCCCGGGCCTCGACCTCGTGGAGCCCGCCGAGCAGGAGCTCTGCTGCGGCAGCGCCGGCATCTACAACCTCGTCCAGCCGGAGGCGGCGAGGACGCTCGGCGACCGCAAGGCCGTAAACGTCCTCGCGGTCGATCCGGACGTCTACGTGAGCGCCAACCCGGGCTGCCTGCTGCAGGTGTCTGCGGCGCTTCGCCGCGCGGGCCGCCCGATCCCGGCTGCGCATCCGGTCGAGCTCCTCGACGCGTCGATCCGCGGCCTCCCGGTCTCGCCCACCCGCCTCTAGAGTTCAGCGCGTGACGGCGTTTCTGCTCACCGGCGGCTGTAACTGCGGCGGCGTGCGCTTCGAGGTGACCGAGCCGCTCGTCAGCGCCAGCTGGTGTCACTGCACGCGCTGCCAGCGCCGCACCGGCAGCTCGGGCTCACCCCAGGCCCGGGTCGCGCCGGGCGCCCTGCGGATCGTCGCCGGCGAGGAGCTGCTTCGCGCGTGGGAGCCGCCCGACGGCTTCGCCAAGGTCTTCTGCTCGTCCTGCGGCTCGAGCCTCTGGAGCTGCAGCCCGGACGGCGCGACCTACTCCGTCCGCTTCGGGAGCTTCGACGCCGATCCCGGGATCCGGCCGAGCTGGCGGCAGTTCGTCGCGTATGCGCCGGACTGGGACCCGCTGCCCGACGACGGCCTGCCGCGGTTCCCCGAGCGGCGCCCGCCCTCCGGCTGAGGCGCGCGGGACAATCCGCGTTCGGGGGTCGGAAGCCCGCCGCGCCGGGCCGTTGGCGATCTCTCCTGGCTGAGCGCGCCTGGCACGGGTGCGCCGATAGAGTGGAGGCGTGTTCGGCCCGATCTTCAAGGGAGTCGGCCTGGCGGCGAGCCCGAAAGGCCGCAAGGCGATCAAGACCGCGATCGTCATCGCCCGCACTCCGGAGGGCAAGCGCCTGATCGAGCAGGCGCGCAAGGTTGCCGCGACTCCGGAGGGGCGGAAGATGATCGACCAGGCCGTCAAGGCCGCAGCCCGCTACGGCAAGTCGGCGGCCACCGCTGAGAATCGCGACCGCCTCAAGGATGTCGTGGCCCGCGGCTTCCGCGACCGCGGCCGTTGAGCACCCCCGGCCGACCGACGCCGGTCGCGGCCCCGCCGGCCGCATCGCCGCGCCCACCAGAGCCGCCGCGGGCGCGCTTCCGCTTCAGCTGGCGGATCGCCCTCCTCTTCGTCGTCCTGCTCATCGTCAACTTCTGGGTCTCCGAGCGGGCCATGCATCCGGCGTCGCGGATCCGGATCCCGTACAGCCCGTTCTTCCTCGACCAGATCAAGGGCGGCGACGTCGTCTCGATCACGTCCAAGGGGACGGCGATCCAGGGGGTGTTCAAGAAGGCCACGAGCTACCAGGGCTCGAAGGCCTCGACGCAGTTCCAGACCGAGATCCCGGCGTTCGCCGACACGAAGGCGCTCTCGGGGCTGCTGGAGAGCAAGGCGGTCGTCGTGAACGCCAAGCCGCTCACCGGCAGTGTGCCCTGGTGGGAGAACGTGCTCATCGGCTTCGGGCCGACGATCCTCTTCGTCGGCCTGCTCGTGCTGCTGATGCGCCGCGCGGGCAACGCCCAGGGCGTGCTCGGCTCGTTCGGCCGGTCGCGGGCGCGGCGCTACCAGCCCTCGGGCGCTCCGGTGACCTTCGCGGACGTCGCCGGCATCGACGAGGCGAAGCGCGAGCTGTCGGAGGTGGTCGACTTCCTGCGCCACCCCGAGAAGTACGTGAGCCTCGGTGCGCGCATCCCGCACGGCGTGCTGCTCTCTGGGCCGCCGGGCACGGGCAAGACGCTGCTGGCGCGGGCCGTTGCGGGCGAGGCGAGCGCACCGTTCTTCTCGATGTCGGCGTCGGAGTTCGTCGAGGCGATCGTCGGCATCGGCGCCGCCCGCGTCCGCGATCTCTTCGTGCAGGCGAAGGAGGCGGCGCCGGCGATCATCTTCATCGACGAGCTCGACGCGATCGGCCGCTCGCGCACGTCCGGCATCGCCGGGTTCAGCGGCGGCAACGACGAGCGCGAGCAGACCCTGAACCAGATCCTGACCGAGATGGACGGCTTCGACTCCTCGACCGGGGTGATCGTGATCGCGGCGACCAACCGGCCTGACGTCCTCGACCAGGCACTCCTGCGGCCGGGGCGCTTCGACCGGCGTGTCGCGGTACAGCCGCCGGACCGCAACGGGCGCGAGGCGATCCTCGAGGTGCATACGCGCTCGGTGCCGCTCGCCCCCGACGTCGATCTCGGGCGTCTCGCCGCGACGACTCCCGGCATGGTCGGCGCCGACCTCGCGAACCTCGTCAACGAGGCGGCACTGCTCGCGGCGCGTCGCGGCCATCAGCGCGTGAGCGAGTCGGACTTCACCGACTCGCTCGAGCGGATCGTGCTCGGGGCGGAGCGGAAGGTGATGATGAGCGAGGACGACCGCCGACGCACGGCCTACCACGAGGGCGGCCATGCGCTCGTCGGGATGCTGACGCCGGGCGCCGACCCGGTGCGCAAGATCTCGATCATCCCCCGCGGCATGGCGCTCGGCGTGACGTTCGCGGCGCCGGACGCCGACCGGTTCAGCTACGACCGCGGCGAGCTGCTCGCGAAGATCAAGGTGGCCCTCGGCGGGCGCGCGGCCGAGGAGGTCGTCTACGGAACCCCGACGACCGGCGCCGAGTCGGACATCCAGCAGCTCACCGCGATCGCCCGCCAGATGGTCGGCCGCTGGGGAATGAGCGACGAGATCGGCCCGCTGGCCGTGCTTCCCGCCGAGGGCTCCGGCCCGTTCCTGCCGGGCGCCTCGGAGGTGTCGGCGCGGACGCAGGAGCGGATCGACGACGAGGTGAGGCGGATCGTCGAGCAGTGCCACAAGGAGGCGCTGGCACTCCTGGCCGAGAACCGCGACAAGCTCGACTCGCTCGCGGCGGCCTTGATGGAGCACGAGACGCTCGACGAGGACGACGCGTACGCCGCCGCCGGGGTCGAGCATGCGCACGGCGGGCGCGACGGGGCGCTCTCGATGGCCGCGGCGGTCACCGACAGGCCCGCCCAGCGCGGCTAGCCGGCCGGCACGCCCGAGGGAGCGGCCGCGCGGGCGGTGCGGGCGCCGACGCGCGTGTCGACATAGGCGGTCAGGCCGAGGCTCACGAGGTAGGCGACGACGACCGCCACGATCACGAGCGGCGCGACGGCGATCCCGGCGTTGTTCGTCAGCAGCAGCCCGATCACGACCGACGAGAGCGGCAGCCGGAGCACCGAGACGCAGGTGGCGCCGATCAGCGCGCCGACCGCCTGCGATTCGGCGAAGCCGGGGAGGTGGGCGGCCATCAGGCCCGCCACCGCGCCGAGGAAGATCGCCGGGAACGTCGGGCCGCCGCGGAAGTTCCCGAGCGAGACGCTCCAGGCAAGCCCCTTGAAGAGCAGCAGGAGTGCAAGCGTCGAGAGCGAGATCGTGCCGGCCTGGTTGAACAGCGTCCCGAACGCGTCCTGGCCCGAGAAGAGGACGGCGTCGGGGGGCTGCCCGGTCGACTCGGCGAACGCGATCGCAAGCCCGCCTACGACGAGGCCGGCGGCGATCGTGAGCGTGAACGTCCGAACCTCGACGAGCCGCTTCGTCCAGCGGGCGAGCTCGAGGATCGCGAAGACGGCTACCGCCGTGGCGAGCGCGAGCACGATCGTCCAGAAGAAGTCGGAGGCGCTCGGTCCCCCGAACGGCGGGAGCGAGAACGGCGTGAGCGCCCAGGCGCTGTTGCTGAGCCCGGTCCAGGAGCCGAGGCCGATGAAGACGAGCGAGCCGATACCGGCTGCCAGCAGGCCGGGGAGCAGGACGAGCGAGAGGACCGCGCCGCCGAGCCCGGTCGCCTCGATGATGATCACCGCGCCGATGACCGGCGAGCCGAAGATCGTCGATACCGCGGCGAAGCTTCCGGCCGCGGCCATCAGGGTCAGAGCCTGCTTGGGCGAGTCCCGCTTGACCAGCCCCATGGCGAGGTAGCCGAGACCGGCACCCAGCGCGATCAGCGGCGCCTCCGGCCCGAGAACGAGGCCGAGGCCGAGGGTGGCGGCGGCCGCGAGCAGGACGCCCGGCAGGTCGATCGGCAGCGTCGGCGATCCGCCCACCTTCAGCCCGTCGGCCGGAACATGCCCGCCGCGGCCAGGCAGGTAGACGATCGCGCACGCGGTGACGAGCCCGGCGAGGGCGAGCCAGGGGAGCGGCCACCACTCGGGCACGGTCGAGTAGCCGAGGTGGCCCGGGAGATCCTTGTAGACGCCCACCTGCAGCTCGTGGACGAGCTCGAGAAACGCCCAACACGCCGCCGACACGACCAGCCCCACGATCGCTGCCAGGACGAGCAGAACGCGGTACTGGCGACTCCGGATCAGTTTCTCTGGATCGACCGGGAGAGCGGGGGCATTCGCCACGGGGCGCCAATCCTATGCCGTCGGCCGCTTCGGCGCGCGGGGCCCCGCTCACCCGGGGAACGGGAGCCGTCGGCCGCGGTGGCCGCTAGCCTGGGACGAACTTGGGGGTCGCGAGTAGGTGCTTCGGGTTCGTCGTGCTGCTCGGCTTGACCGCCGTCCTGGCAGCCGGATGCGGTGGAAGCCGGCAGACGGCGAGCACGGCCTCGACGGCCGCGCCGCCCGCGCCCCGCCCGCCCGCTCCGGTTGTCGCCACGCGAAACCTCCGTCCCGTCTGGGTGAACGTCGTCGACGGGGACACGGGCCGGCTCGTCGCCGGCGCCCGTGTGACGGCTCGTGGAGTCGTCAGGCGCGGCTCGTCGCTCTTCACCCCGAGCCGCGCGAGGTCGCTCAGGGTCACGACCTGGGCGCCGCACTACACCACGCGCACCCTTCGCTTCTCGCTCGATCCCTCACGCCACCTCACGGTTCGCCTCTACCGCCCCGACGGCCAGTGGCTGATGTACGGAGCGACACTCGCCCGGACGCAGTTCCACGAGGGGATCTCGCTGCGGCCGCCGTTCCATACGGTGTGGAGCCGGTACCTCGGGACGCTGCTCGAGTTCCCCGCGGTCGTCGACGACGGTGTCGCCTACCTGACGAACTTCAGCGGCAAGCTCTTCGCGCTCTCGATGAGCGACGGCCGCACGTTGTGGCGGCGAGACCTGAACGCGAAGCCGCAGGCCTCCTCGCCGGCGATCGTCGGCAGCCGCCTCGTCGTGCATGCGATGGGGAGCGGCCGCGTGGTCGTGCTCGACCGGGCCAGCGGGCGTGTGCTCTGGAGCCGGCAAACGAGTGCGCGCATCGAGTCCTCGCCGGCCGTCGTCGACGGCGTCGACTATCTCGGCAACTGGGCCGGCGACATCTACGCCCTCGATCTCGCGACGCAGAGGGACCGGTGGGTCTACCACGACGGGTGCAAGATCACCGCCAGCGTGACCGTGTCCGGGGGCGTCATCTACGTCGGCGACTACTGCGGCCGGGTGCTCGCGCTTCGCCGGGCGACCGGGAAGCTGCTCTGGAGCAGCTCCGCCGGCAGCCCGATCTACGGCAGCTCGGCGCTCGCCGGGGGGCGGCTGTTCGTCCCCTCGCGCGGGTCGGGAGCGCTGTACGCCTTTTCGACGAGCGGTCGCTACCTGTGGCATGTCTCGACGGGCGGGTACGTGTACTCGGCTCCGGCGGTGTGGGACGGCCGCGTCTACTTCGGCTCCTATACCGGCACCCTCTACTGCGTCTCGGCGAGCAGCGGCGCCATCCTCTGGACGCGATATGCGGGCGGGCCGATCTCGGGCTCACCGACCGTGATCGACGGCGTCGTCTACGTCGGCAGCTTCGGCCACCGGATCCTCGGTGTCGACGGCCGCACGGGCCGCACCCTGCTCGACTTCCCGCACGGCGAGTACGTCGCCGTCTCCGGCAACAGCGGCAGGCTGCTTCTCTACGGCTGGGCGACCGTCTGGGCCGTCGAGCCAAAGGCCGCAGCGGGCTCGGCCGGCGGGCGCTCGAGAGCGAGGTAGATCTCGTCCTCGCCCACGAGGGCGAACCCGAGCCTCTCCCAGAACGCGAACGCGCGGGTATTCGAGCGCAGGACACTGATCCGCACCGGCAGCCCGGCGAGGTCCGCCCGTTCCAGCATCCTCGTGACAAGCCGTGTCCCGAGCCCGCAGGAGCGGTGCTCGGGCAGGAGCGTGAGGTCGACGATCCGCCACTCGTCCTGTGGCGAGGCCACCCAGAGGCGGCCGGCCGCCTCACCGTCGACGAGGATCAGCTCGTGCCTCGAGGCGGGGAAGCGCGCCTCCCAGTCGCGTTGCTGCGCGCGGAGCTGGAGCTCGATGAGCGTCTCGCGCTCGGGGTCGGGCCAGCCGGCGAGGTCGTCCCGTGTCGAGGCGTAGAGCTCGAGCAGGAACCCCTCGTCGCTCGCGCCGACCGGCCGGGTCTCGACCATCTAGCTTCGCGCCGGGAAGATGCCCTGCAGCGCGATCACGAAGTTGACCACGAGCAACGGCTGAAGGTTGCTGTGCGGCTGGCTGCCGCCGGCGGCGGACGAGCTGGTGGCGGCCATCGGCGCCCCGCCGCCCTGGGTCGAGGCGTAGGTTCCTCCGATCGTCGGGAAGGCGCCGGCGGGGCGGTTCGTGTCCTCCTGCTGGTCGCTCGCGATCGGCGCCACGACGTGCTGGTGGGCCGGGATCTGGGTCGTGAGGAGCGTCACATCCTCGGTGCCGGTGACCTCGCCGATCGTGTACGACTCGAGCCCGGGCCCCTGGCCCTGGTGGATCGCCACTCGCCCGCGCAGATCGGGCAGCGCGAAGGTCTGGACGCCGTCACCCCCGTACTGCGTGCCGAGCAGCGAGAAGAGGGCCTGGTTCTGGTTGATCGGCAGCAACTGCCCATTGCAGAGCGCCCAGCCTTGCGGTGCGAAGTTGAACCCGACCGTCCTGATCTCGCCGACAAACGGCTCAGACATTGACTCCTCCTGCGTGTGTGATCCGATTGACGAGCGCCTCGAGCTCCTGCCCCGTCGCCGGCCGGCCGACGGGGCCCAGGAAGAGGTCGAAGGAGCCCAGCGAGCGGTGCGCGATCCGGTGGAGGCCCGACTCGATGTCCGCCCCATCGTTGCCGCGGAAGAGGAGCGAGAAGGTATCGCCTGCGCCCGGCAGGCGACGCGCCTCGACGAGCCGCACCTCGAGCGGGCTCTCTCCGGAACGCCCGACGTGGAAGACGTCGCCCACGAGCGGCACGTAGGTCTCGCGGCGCAGGTACCGCGGCGCGCCGGTGCTTGCCGCGATGATCGACCCGCCCGGCAGCGCGAGCGCACGGCCCGCGGGGACGACGCCGATCACGACCGCCGCCGCTGCGCCGGCCTTGACCAGCCCGGCCCGGGTCATCCTCAGCTCCTCGATCCCGCCGCCCATCAGCTCGTCGCCAGGGCGGCGCTCCAGCGGACCATGCGCACGAAGCTCGCGGATGCGTTCTGGATCTGCACCGCGATCAGGTCACCGGTCGAGAAGGTGACCGAATGGGTCGAATCGGTGCACGAGGTCCCGCCCGAGGTGATCGTGCAGGTCGCAGCGGTCGCGCTCCCGTTCTTGAACAGCGTGATGGTGACCCCGCTCCCGCCGACGGCCGAGCCGGCTCGGCCGTCGAGCCCGGTCACGACGCCGCCCGCGGCGAGCGGCGAGCCTGCCTCGCCCGCGGTCGGCGAGACGCTCTGCGCGCCGCCGAGGCCCGAGAAGCCGCTCGTGTCCAGCTTGTCGACGAACGCGATCGCTCCGCCGATCACGCTCGGCCCGCCGGGGAGCCCCGTTGGCCCGGTCGCCCCGATCGGTCCCGCCGGGCCGGTGCTGCCTGCCGGCCCGGGCGGCCCCGCAGGGCCGGCCCCTCCCGGGGGCCCGGCTGAACCGGTTGCGCCCTTCGGCCCGGTTGCGCCCTTCGGCCCGGTTGCGCCCTTCGGGCCCGGTTGCGCCCTTCGGCCCGGTCGCGCCCGTTGGTCCGGTTGCGCCCTTCGGCCCGGTCGCGCCCTTCGGCCCGGTTGCGCCCTTCGGCCCCGTTGCGCCGGCCGAGTTCCAGGTGATCGCCGTCTCGTTGTGGTGGCACGGCGAGGCGATCCTCAGATCGCCGTTCGAGTTGTTGAAGCATCCGGCGATCGTGGTCGTGCTCGCCTGCGAGCCGGACGTCGAGGTGCTCGCCATTGCGAGCCCGACGCCGGCCACGAGCGCGGCGCCGAGCACCGCACCTCCGACCGCCGCGGCAGGCCGGGCAGCCAACGCCTTCCAGGCACCCCGCAACCCCCGTCCGCCGCTCGCGCTGTCCATTTGCAATCCTCCGAGGTCGCGGGCACGGGCCAGAGCCGTTCGCACGCATCCTGGGGACGTTGCGTTGCGTTGTCAAGGAAGATCACCCGATCGGTGCGCGACCGCCGCGCGGGCGAGCGCCCGGGACCGGCGGGCGAAGCGCCGGCTCGAAGCAGATGACTCGGCGATTCCGATGTCGATCCGGCGTGCTGCAGGGACGGATCCTGCCGCCACCTGCATCTCTCGCGGTGGGCTTCAAACCCGGACTTGCAGGGACTCGAGCTGGCGAAGGAGCGCGCTCTCCTTCCATTGGTAGGCCTCGGGCGGTTCGACGAGCTCGAGCGAATCGAAGCGCGAGACGAGCGCCCAGACTGCCAGCTCGGCCTGGAGCCTCGCCAGTGCCGCGCCGAGGCAGAAGTGAATGCCGAGCCCGAACGCGACCTGATCCTTCGCGTCTCGGCGGATGTCGAAGAGATCGGGCTCGCCGAAGACGCGGGCGTCACGGTTCGCGGCGCCCAGCATGAGCATCATCTGATCGCCGGCGTGCATCGCCTGTCCGCCGACCGTGACGTCGGCGTACGCCTGTCGGGTCACGTACTTGAGGGGGCTCTCGAAGCGCAGAGATTCGACGACGGCCCCCGGGAGCAGTCCCGGATCCCGACGAAGGAGCGCGAGCTGATCGGGATGGCGCAGCAGGCTGAAGATCGTGCTCGAGATCAGCGAGGTCGTCGTCTCGAAGCCTCCCTGCACGAGCCCGACGAGCATGCCGCACCCGTCGCCTTCGCTTACCGCGCCCTGGCGTACGAGACGGCCGACCTGCGCGGCAAGATCGTCGCCCTCGCCGGGCTGCCGGATACGGGACAGCAGCTCGGACGTGATCCACGTATAGGCGTTCTTCGCCAGTCGTGCGAGCTTCGGGTCGGTGTGGTCGCTGCCGAGAAACGAGAAGATCGTCAGCACCTCGGCGATGAACCTCGCCCGCAGCTCGAGCGGCACTCCGACCATCCTGCAGATCGTGCTCGAGGTGAGAGGCAGGGCAAAGTCCTCCAGCGCGTCGATCGTGCGCTCCCCCGCCAACCGGTCGAGCACTCCGTCGATCTCGGCCTGGATCGGCGGGCCGAGCGCCGCGATCGTCTTCGGCCGGAACACGCGGCCGATGAGCTCGCGCTGCTGCTTGTGCTCCGGCGGGTCGAGAAAGGAGATGAACCGGGACATGTACGGGCAGAGCGGATGGAGCGCCGCCTGATCGGCGGCCGACATCTTCTCGACATAGGCCAGCGTCCGATCGCCCTGGCCGATCGAGCCCAGCCGGCCCGCTTCGGTGACGGCTTCGTGCGTGAGCACCGCCCACGACCGCATTCGCTCACTCCACGCGACGGGCGTGCGCTTCAGGAGGGCGGCGTATGCCGGATACGGATCGCGGTACTCGGCGTGGGTGAAGATCAACGAGTCGAACATGGAGGCGCCGCCCTCTCTCCGACGCTCGAGCACGGTCGCTATCGCTCGTCGAAGAAGGCCCGGATTGTCGGATCGAGCGCGAAGTCGGTGCAGCGAGCCGTGAGGCCGCCGTCGACTGCGAGCGACTGCCCGGTGATGAAGGAGGCCTCGTCCGAGAGCAGGAACGAAGCGACGGCAGCGATCTCGCGAGGCTCCGCGATGCGGCGGAGCGGATGCGGGTAGGCGGCCTCGCGTTCGGCGCGTTCGGGGTCGCCCGACTCGGCTGCGACCCTCTCGAAGAGCGGGGTCCTCACTCCGCCGGGCGCGATCGCGTTCGCCCGGATGCCGACGGGACCGTACTCGGTGGCGACGTAGCGGGTCAGGGCGTCGACTCCCGCCTTCGAGATGTCGTAGGCGGCGGCGTTGCTGTAGGCGACCCGTCCGTGAACCGACGAGATGCTCACGATCACGCCCGGGCTTCGCTGCTCGAGGTAGGCCCGGACGGCGGCCGAGCAGCCCCAGTAGCAGGCAAGGAGGTTGACGTCGAGCACACGGTTGACGACATCGACCACGGGCAGGTGCAGGTTCGTCGCCGGCATGATCGCCGCGTTGTTCACCCACGCCCCGAGATCCGCGGCGGCGCGCGCCGCCGCGACGGCCTGCTCGAGGACCGCCCGTTCGGCCACGTCGCCCTGGATGACCTCGCCGCGGCGTTCGAGCATCCCGCGGGCGTCGTCCGCAAGCTCTCCGGACTGCTCGATTCCGACGACGAAGTACCCGTCGTCGCGCAGCCGCTCGAGGATCGCCCTCCCGATTCCCTGGCCACAGCCCGTCACGACGGCGCTCGTCGTCACGGGCCCGCCCGGAGAAGCCGATTCCGAGGCTCGAGGGCGACCGACGCCCCGCAGGCCACGTGCGATCTCGAGGAGGGGTGGTGCGGCATGGAACCCAGGCACATGATTCGCACCACCCCTCGCTCAGCGTCTAGAAATGCAGGTACGGGTTGGCGGAGAACTTCGCCACGTTCGTCTGGTCGACCACGAACGTCGGGACGACGACCGTGTCGGGAACGCGACGGCCGGCCTTCCACCAGTAGAGGAGCTGGAGGCCGTAGAACTCCTCCTCGAACGGGTTCCGGTCGAGCGTCGCGAGCACCTTTCCCTGCTGGATCGCCTTGAGGCCGTTGGCACCGAAGCCGCGCAGCAGCAGCTTGGTCGAGCCCGCCGCGGCCGCCAGCGGGGTCGCGATCGACGGGCCGAGACCGTCCCCGAACCAGACGAGAGACAGGTCCGGGTGGGCGGTGATGAGCGCGGTGAATTGCTTCAGCGCGTCCTCGGCGGAGCCGTTGTGGGTCACGTTCGTGACCCAGGTGAGACCCTTGTACTGGGTCTTGATCAGGTTCTCGAAGATCTTCTCCTCCGCGACGATGTTGACGCCGGTGTTGCCGATGTAGCCGATCTTGCCCTTGCCGCCGAGTGCCTTGTTGATGTAGGCGGCGGCCTGCGTCGGGGCGTCGTTGTTCGTGACCCCGGACCACCCGATTCTCGGTCCGCCCCAGTCGGAGGCGCCGTTGGCGATCGGGATGCCTTTCTGCGCGGCCTGCTGATACAGGGACTTCACGGCGTCGAACCCGCCGTAGAAGTAGCTGAAGATCCCCGTGGTCGTCGGGTCGGCGACGGTTGCCTGAAACGTCTTCGTCATCCCGGCGATGTCGTTCGTCACCGGGCCGACGAAGCTGACGGGAACGCCGAAGACCTGGGAGAAGTACTTGGTGCCGTTGCGACCGTCGACGTAGAACGGATCTCCGATGTTGGCTGCAACCCAGACGAACTTCTGCTTGCCCGGAAGCCTTGGCAACGCCTCGGTTGCCGCCAGTGCGGCACCGGGTGAGAGCATCGCTGCTCCGACGACCGCTCCGCCGGTTGCGGCGAGGAAATCTCGACGGGTGATCTCTTTCTTGCTCATGCGTGTTCCTCCCTTCGTCCGTTGGTTCTGCTGTGTGCAAAGCGGCGGCTTCGTGGACACGGAAGCGACCACGCGCCGCCCGCCTTCGGCTCGGGTCGCTAGGCATCTCCTCCTTCCACCGAGACCTCCGGGAGCGCGTCGTCCTCCGGAGCCGGTTCGGCACGCCGCCGCCGCGTGCTTTGGAAAAGCCGACGTCGTCCTTGCGCGAGCGGGCGATCCTCGCCGCTTCGCGACTCGCGGCGGATCGCGGCGACGTCGGCCCCGACCGCGCAGAGAAGCACGGTGCCGGTGATCGCCTGCTCCCAGTAGGGCGAGATGCCGACGTAGATCGCCGCGTTCGTCAGCATGTTGAGCAAGAGCAGCCCGAGCGCGGCTCCGAGGACGCTGCCGCGGCCGCCCGTCAGGCTTGCCCCGCCGATCACCGCCGCCGCGATCACGTTGAGCGCGAGCCCGCTGAACGCCGTCGCCGGGGCGGACGAGAGCCTCGCCGCGAACACGGTGCCGATGAAGCCCGAGAGCGTGCCCGACACGACGTAGAGGATGATCCCGATGCTCGCGACCTTGATCCCGTTGAGACGGGCAGCGTCGCGGTCGCCTCCGGTCGCGTAGACGTGATACCCGAAGCGCGTGAACTTGAGCACCAGCCCACCCACGACGAGAAACGCCAGCGCGTACCAGACCTCGACCAGCACGGTCCCCTTGGTCGCGGCGCCGATGTTGTTGAACGCCTGCGGAAAGTTGAACGGCGTGTAGCCCTTTGTCACCCCGAGCGCGATCCCGGTCGTCGCCCACCAGGTCCCGAGTGTTGCCATCAGCGGGTTGAAGTCGAAGTGCTCGATCAGGATGCCGTTCACGAGCCCGACGACCAACCCGGTCCCGATCCCGATGAAGACCGCCAGCACCCAGGGGATGCCCCAGTTGGCCATCGCGAGCCCGGCCAGGACGCCGCTCAGGTTCGCGGTGCCGTCGATCGACAGGTCGAACCGGCCGGCGGCCAGGAGGAACACCGTCCCGACCATGACGATCGAATCGAGCGCCATGTTGTCGAAGATGACGCGGAAGTTGTCGATGCGCAGGAAATCCGGGTTGTACGAGCCGACGAGGGCGACGAAGATCGCCTCGAAGACGATCAGGGAGACGACCCGGTTGCGAAGCAGGAGCGACACGATGCCTCGCGAGCGCGGGGCCGGCAGGCTCTCGGCAACCGTGCTCATGCGGTCGACCCGGTGATCATCCTGACGACCGCGTCGTGGTCGCTCGTCGACGGGTCGACCGTCGCGGCCTTCCGGCCGCCGCGCAGCACCGTGATCCGGTCGGAGACCTCGAACACGTGCGCGAGGTTGTGGCTGACGATCAGCACCGTGCGGTGCTCGCTGCGGAGGCTTCGCAGCAGCTCGAGCACCCCCTGCGACTCGCGAACGCCGAGCGCCGCAGTGGGCTCGTCGAGAATCAGGACGCGGCTGCCGAGCCGAACGCCACGGGCGATTGCGACCGCCTGCCGCTGGCCGCCCGAGAGGTCCTCGACGTTGGCGTTGATGTCGGTGACGTTCATCTGCCGAAGCGCGGAGAGCATCTCCCTGGCCCCGCGCTTCATCTCGCGGCTCTGGACGACGCCGTACCTGGAAGGCTCGCGACCGAGGTACAGGTTGGCGGCGATGCTGCGGCAACCGACGAGCGCCAGGTTCTGATAGACGGTCGAGATCCCCGCGGCGATCGCCGCCGTCGGCTCGGCGAAGTCGACGCGCTCTCCGTCGAGCAGCACGTGCCCCGATGTCGGCCTGATCGCACCCGCGATGATCTTCACGAGTGTCGACTTCCCGGCGCCGTTGTCGCCGACGAGCGCATGGATCTCGCCGCTGCACAGGTCGATCGACACGTCGTCCAGGGCCTTGACGTGACCGAAGCTCTTGGAGATGTTCTGACCCTCGACGATCGGGCGCAGCCGCGACCCGCCGGCAGGACCTGACGAACGCGAGGCAGCCCGATCCGGAGGCTCGCTCACTGCCGGCGGCGGAGCTGCAGGTTCGGATCGTCGCCGGCCCGAGGTCCCTCTACCATCTCGTCGACTCCGTCGCCGGCGAGCGCGGCAGACCCACCGCACTCGTGATGGCTCCTTCACGACGCGCCTCCCGGACAAGTGCCGTGCTCATCTGGCTCGACCCCCCACAGTCGGCTTCTCCAACGGGAGAGCCGAGCCTACGGGATCACCCCTGGATCGTCAACAATAGATTGGTTGTTGTCAACGGTTGCCCATGACGCAGCCGGCGCGATCACGGCGCGCGTCGCGGCGATCGGTTTCCTCAGCGCGGAGAATCGTGAGCGGAGGATCGGGGTCAGTCTCGGCGGTTGACCGCCGAGGCGTGGTATGCGAAGGTCAGCGGCGGCAGGCATGGTCGACAACCTGGGCTCATGGGCCCGAACGACAAAAACATCGGGGGGTGCGTTCCGTGTTCACATCGATCCTGAGACAGCGCCGCGTCGCTGCTCTCGTGGCTTTGCTCGGCGCCGCCGGCGCGGTCGCCGCGTACGCAGTGATGGCTTCCTCGGCTACAGGGACTTCCGCGGCCACGAGTCCCGCGCTCAGCGGAGCGTTCTGCAATACGGGCCAGACGCCGCTTTGCATGTCGATCACCTTCAACGGTCAGACGTTCCAGGGTTACCAGGGCTCGGACCACTCCGTTCACCTCACGCTCAGGCCGGGGGCGTACTCGCTCACCGTCAACGACAATTCCAGGTTCCACGATTTCGCGCTGAGAAGCTGCCCGGGCTCGACGTCGAGCTGTGACCCGAGCTCGAACGGGGCCGAGCAGCCGATCACGACGGTCGGCGACGCGCCGGGCCTCGTGACGGTGCCGATCCATCTCGATCAGGGCTGGTACAGGCTGTTCTGCAACGCCTCGATGGGGACCATGACCCACGAGGACATGGGCATGTACGTCGACATCCAGGCCGTCGCCTTCGGTCCGGGCTCGAACCTGCAGGGCGCCAACCTGGCAGGCGCCAACTTGCAAGGCCAGAACCTGCGAGGAGCGAACCTGCAGAACGTCAGCGGCACCGGCGCGAGCTTCTCCGGCGCACAGCTCCAGGGAGCCAACCTGGATAGCGGGACGTACACGAACGCCGACTTCGGGGGCGCCGACCTTCGCGGCGCGAACCTCCACGGCGACGACCTGACCGGCGCGACCCTCGCAAACGCCAACTTGAACGGCGCGACGCTCGCAAACGCCAATCTGACAGGCGCGACACTCGCAGACGCCAACCTGAAAGGGGCGAACCTGGAAGGAGCCGATCTGACCAACGCGAGCCTGGACGGCGCGACCCTCAGCGGGGCCAACCTGGACTCGGTCACCTGGTCGAACACGACCTGCCCAGACGGCACGAACAGCGACGGTGACGGCGGCACCTGCCTGAACAACCTGTAGGCGAGACACGCAGGCCGGGCTCTTGCCGAAGCAGCCTCTGCCGTCAACGGGGAGAGGAGTCGACGACCGCGAGGATGCTTCAATTACGCATCGTCGCGGTCGTCGGACCGGCTTCGGGGACACCGAGGTCGCTCGGCTCTCCTTGCTTCCGGGCCGCGCGGGCCCGCATGCTCGGTAGCGGGCACCGGCTGCTCATCCGAGGCCATTCGCTGACGGTGCAGCGACTGTCGCCTGCGAGGTGTCGGTTTCGCACGTCTCGGCGCTTCGTGGTGGAGCCCTACCCCGACCATCACGAGGGCGATCCCGGCGACGTCGAGGGGCGACGGAAACTGCCGGAGCACGATCACGCCGACGACGAGCGCCATCGCCGGCAGGAGTGAGACGAAGAGCGCGTAGGTCGCGCGCGCGAGCCTGGCCATCGCGAGTTGGTCGAAGACGTAAGGGATGACCGAGGAGGAGATGCCGACTCCGATTGCTGCGATCGCGATCGGATCGCTGATCGCGTGGGCGGCGCCCGAGAGCCCGATCGGCGAGACGAAGACGAAGGCGACGATCATCGCGGCGGCAAGACCGTCGATTCCGCCCATTGTCGCGCGGCGGGCGAGGCGGTGGGCGAGCACGATGTAGAGCGTGAAGAGCGCGGCGTTCGCGAAGGCGAAGGCGAGTCCGAGCGGCTGGCCGCCGAAGTGCGCGTGGGTCAGGAAGTAGACGCCGAGCGCGGCGGCGGCGACGGCCAGGCAGTTGCGGCCGGTGCGAGCCCCGGCGACGGCGAGGGCGATCGGCCCGCTGAACTCGATTGCCGCGACTGTTGCCAGCGGCAGGCGATCGATCGAGACATATCCTCACCACGAGCTCGACGGGCCGCGGTCTCGGGTGCTGCCCGTGCCCACGGCGCCCATGGCCAACGCTCCGGGAGCTACCAGGTGGCGGCGTTAGACGAAGTCGGCGGCGGGACGGTCGAGCCACTGCACGATCCTCATCGCGAGGCCCATGCTGGTGGCGAAGCGGGCGGTGCGCAGACCGGTCAGCTGGCTCGGCGTGCAGCCGAGGATTGCGGCCAGTTGCCGCCAGGTTAGGCCTTTGGCGCGCCGTTCGCTATCGATGGCGGCGTGGAACGTGCGGAGGTTCCAGCGGAGCCGGTGGGCGGGCCCGGCGGCAGGAAGC
The DNA here is from genome assembly GCA_963743675.1 of uncultured Actinomycetota bacterium. Taxonomy (GTDB): domain Bacteria; phylum Actinomycetota; class Thermoleophilia; order Gaiellales; family Gaiellaceae; genus PALSA-600. The sequence continues at coordinate 169,042 of CAVURE010000010.1, read as the reverse complement.
GGCGCGTCGGTAGGCGGCGGCCTCTCCCCGGTGAGGAAGCTTTCCGGCGTTCGTTCGAGCCAGCGGAGCATGAAGAGCGCGTGCTGGCAGCTGGTCGCACGCCGCGTGCGCATCCCGGTCAGTGTGCTCGGGCTGATCGGGTGGCTGGTTCGCCGCCGGTTGAGCTCTGCCGACAGCTCCCAGATCTCGTCCGCCACGCCCTGCCAGCTCAGGCCCCTCGCGACACGCCTGGCGTCGAGGGCGTCGAAGAGAGCCAGGACGTCGAACTCGCGCAGGAGCGCATCCGCCACGGGAGCGTTCTAGCAACTCGCGCGCTCGGGGCCCTACGCCTCCTGGCTCACTGTTTCGGATCGCTGGTGCACGACGAGCACGGAGGATGTCGAGTGGGTGACGACGGCAGCGGCGACGCTGCCGAGCAGATGCCCCATGACGCCCCTGCGGCGGTGGGAGCCGAGCACGATCAGGCTTGTGTTGTGCTCCTCGCCGGTCTTGACGATCCCCTTCCAGGTCGGCGCCGCCTCGACTGCCATGCTCCGGGCCTTGAACCCCGCCTGCTCTGCGAGCGAGGCGCCCCGGGCTGCGGTCCGCTGTGCGGCCTCCTGCACCTCGGCGGCGTTCTGGGCGTCGAAGTGTTGCTCGTCGATGGGTGCGAAGCCGACGTCTGCCGGTTGCCAGACGCAGAGGACGAGTGCCTCGCGGCCGGGTGCGAGCTGGTGGCCGGCTTGCTCGATCGCGAGCTCGGCGAGCTCCGAGCCGTCGTAGGCGAAGAGGACGGGCCCGGAGGCCGCCGCTTCGGGGCGCGTGGATGCCATGTCAGTCCGCGCTTTCGGTCGCGAGCTGTGTCGTTGCCAGGCGACCGCGGAGTCGTGCCAGCAGCGGCGGGGAGTACCACGCCGGCCGCTCGCCCGCGAGGAAGCGATCGAGGTCGGGTGTCTGTGGGCGGGCGCCGCCGAGCGCGTAGAGAGCCACGCCGACGAGCGCGCCGGCGACGGCGAGCCCGAAGCCGATCCAGAGCGCGATTTGCGTCCCGTCATCCGAGTTGCTGCCGACGTTCGCGGCGAAGTAGACGAAGATCGGGGCGACCATGAACGCGGCCACCGCCCGCAGCAGCTCGACGATCGCGAACACGCGCTGCAGGTTGGCCGACGCCAACGAGAAGCCGGCCACGAACAACGCGGGCGCGACCGTCGCGCCGAGCCCGATGCCCGTCAGGCCCGAGCCGAGAAGGGTAGCCGCCTGGCTCGAGGGCACATGGATCGCGAAGACCAGGATCCCGGCGGCGAGGAAGACCATGCCGGCCAGCGGGAGGTAGTGCATCGCGCGCCTGGTGATGACGAGGCCGAGCACGACGGCGGTGATCACCGCGCCGGCAACCTCGGGCAGGTAGAGGACGCCGATGCGCAGTGGGCTGTAGTGGCCGGCCAGCGCCGCGGCCGTGAGGACCGTGGCCGACACCGACGCGGCCGCGGCAAACAGCGCCACCGCGATCCCCGCGACGGGCATCGTGCTCGTGAGCATCGTGCGAATCGTCAGGAGCGGCTGCTTGGCCCGGTACTGGTACACGACCAGGACGACGATCGCCGCAAGGCCGCCGAGCAACGGCACGATCACCACGGGATCGAGGAAGCGGTGGCTCGTGAGCTGCGAGGCACCGAAGAACGCGGCCACGCAGCCAACGCCCGCCAGGGCGAGCGCCGGCAGGTCCCGCGGCGAGTCGGGATTGGCCGGAGGTGCATCCTCGAACGTCAACACGGCGAGCACCAGTGCCCCGATGGAGATCCCGGCGACGATCCAGAACAAGGGCCGCCACGCATCTCCCTGGGCCTGCAGCCCCCCGATGAACGGGCCGAGCGCCACGGCGCCGAAGATGCACATGTTCATGATGACCGCCGTGTCGCGAAGCTTGTTGGCCGGATAGCCGATCGCAAGCGGCGGCACCGCAGCGATCAGCAACAGGCTGGTGCAAAGCCCCTGGATCACACGACCTGCGATGTACATGCCGGGATCCTGCGCCGCGGCCGCGAGGACCGAGCCGACCACGAGCAGCGCCGCGTAGCCGAGCAGCATCCTGCGCTGCGGGAGGTGCTGGGCGAACTGGACGGCCAGCACCGTTCCCACCGCGTAGGCGGCGTTCGACAAGCCGGAGCTCAGACTCAGCGTCTGCGCGCTCATGTTCAGCTGCTTGCCGATGATCGGTGCCAGCGGTTGAAGCGCCGCCGAGAGCGCGAGGTACGGGATCAGCGCGAGCATCACCATGCCCGCCACGGCGGGATACCGGCCGGCGAGCGGCCCCTGGCGCATCTCTCGCCTCCGGCGAGGCACCGCATGGCCCGCGCCGGGGTCGTCGACGTCGGGTTGTCGGGCGCCGTAGACCGCGCCGAGGTCGGCCTCAGCCGGTTGCCGTGACGTTTGATGAGCTTCTTGCATACCGACTCCCTTCCCAGCAAGCTCTGTGTGGTGAAAAAACTCTGTGTGGTGAAAAAACTCTGTGCGGTAAAATGGAGGAGATCTCCGAATCACCCGGAGCCAACCTCCGGATAATATACGGAGGTAACCTCCGCTTGTCAAGTTGAAGCCAGGTCGAATCGAGTGAGCCAGACCGAGATCCAGCCGCAGCGCCCCCAGCGCGCCGACGCGCGCGCGAACCACGACAAGCTCGTGGCGGCCGCCCGCGCGCTCTTCACCGACAAGGGCACCTCGGCTCCGCTCGAGGAGGTGGCCGAGCGGGCCGGCGTCGGGATCGGCACGCTCTACCGACACTTCCCCACCCGCCAGGCGCTCCTCGAGGCCGTCTACATCGACGAGGTCGAGGCGATGGCGCGGGCGGCCGCCGACCTTGCACCGCTGCCGCCGTGGGAGGCCCTGTCCCAGTGGCTGCACCAGTACGTCGGCTTCGCTGCGACCAAGCGCGCACTCAACGAGGCGCTGATGGAGACCGATCCAAACTCCAACGTCCTGCTCACGTGTCGCACCGCGATCACCGGCGCCGGTACCGCACTCGTCGAACGTGCGCAACGCGCAGGCGTCGTCCGCAACGACACGACCTTCATGGACGTCGTGCGGATGGTCGGCGCGATCGCGATGGTGCCCACCGAGGACCCAGCCCAGAAGAAACGCCTGCTCGAGCTCGCGCTCGACGGGCTCCGCTACCACCCACACGACTCCTAGACGCGAACCGCCGGCGGCGGGACGCGAGACGTCTCCGGCTCCTGCGGGCGACAGGACCTACGCCGCAACGTGCAAGCGCCCGAGACGCTCGGGCGAGCCTGGAGTCATGCGCGCGCGGCCGGGCGCGAGTGGTCCGTGCCCGAAAGAGGATGCGACGGGCCCGGGGCGGAGAGCAATGTAGATTGGTCGCAACTGCGACTAGTCGGAAAGGAGAACAAAGTGCGCGAACGAGGTCGGTCGTCCCAGTTGCTCTCTCGGAGGCCGGTGCGGCGAGTGACGTTGCTTCTCCTCGGGGTCACGGCCTCGGCGCTCCTCTCCGGTACGGTCGCGAGCGCCGATGCCCCCGTGCCGGTCGCGATCGCCAACGCGGGCGTCCTCGGCTCGCTGGTCAGCGGTCTCAAGGCCGTCGTTCCCGGGGTGGCGATCACCAACACGACGGGCGGCTCGGTCGCGCTGGCGCAGAGCATCGCCGCCGGAACGCAGCCGGCCGACCTGTTCGGGAGCGCCGATGCGGGCGTGAACCAGCTGCTGCTCGGTGACGCGAACGGCAACAAGGAGACGTGGTTCGCGGCGTTCGCACGTAACGAGATCGTCATGCAGTACAGCCCGAGCGCAGCCGATCCGCATGCGGCCGACTTCGCGAAGGCCGCGGCGGGTCAGGAGCCCTGGTACCAGCCGCTGATCACGGGCCCACCGATCAACACCTGCCGCACGAGCCCCGATGCCGATCCGAGCGGCTACTACACGCTGTTCGTGCTGCAGTTGGCCGCGGAGTTCTACAACCTCCCGAACCTGAAGACACAGGTGCTGGGCGACGACCGGAACCCGGCTCAGATGAGCCCGGCCTGTTCCGCGGACGGCAAGACGCTTGCCAACGGCGGGCTCGACATCAGCTTCACGTACCTGAGCTCGGCGCTCGGGAGCCCGGGGACGCCGTTCATCGCCCTGCCCGACCAGGTCAATCTGGGCGACCCGGCCTTCGCCTCGCTCTACGCCACGGCGATGTTCACAAACAGCGCCGGCCAGACGTTCCACGGCGGTGTGATCCGGCCGAGCATCGCGCCGATCCAGGGTTCGGCGAGCCCGGCCGGCGGCGAGACGGTGCTGAGCTACATCTTCCAGAACCAGGCGAGCCTGCTCAGCCAGTTCCACTTCCTCTCGAGCGGGCTGTATGCGGGCGGCGACCCGACGACGATCCCGGCCGAGCTCCGGCCGTACTTCGACCTGCGCTCGATGCAGGTCACGGTGGACGCGTCCGGCGGAGCGTGCTCGTCCGACAACTTCCAGGTCTCGGGCGCCGGCGTGACCGTCGTCGGGGCCGACAAGCAGAAAGCCGGCCAGTGTGAGCTGACGCTCGATGTCACGGCCGGCCAGACCGGCTTGCGCGATCTGACCGTCGTCCGCGGGAAGGGCAAGAAGAGCGGCCAGACGATCACGAATGCGGTCGACCTCTCGCAGGCGATACCCGTCGTGCCCGACTTCCTGAACCCGTCGGCGCCGCCGCCGACGCCTCCCGCGACGCCGGTCTTCAACGAGACGCCGAGGGTCACGATCCAGGACTCGCCCGGCAACGACCTCGTCCCGTTCGCACCGTTGACGCTGACGACAACGCAGCTCGCACAGCTCCCTGCGAAGACCGTGACGCTGCCGGACGGCACGACCGAGACAGGCCCGACGCTGAGCTCGCTCCTGGCTCAGGCCGGCTTCACCCTGATCTCGTCCTGCAAGAACGACCAGCTGCACTACTGGATCGAGGCAGCGAGCCTCGACGGCTCCGCGGCGGCGATCAGCGACGGTGAGCTCGATCCGAACTTCGGCAACAACCAGGCGATCCTCTCGATCGAGGAGAACGGCGTCCCGCTCGCCGTCCCGCGGCTCGCCGTCCCGGGGGACAAGACCGAGGCCCGCGACGTACCCGATGTGTTCGACATCACGGTGGGCCGCGCCGCCCAGCAGCTACCACAGAGCGGCGGCAACACCGGTTGCACGCCGCCCGGTTACACGCCGCTTGCGACGCCTCCGGCGGCCGCCGGATCCGTGCTGATCAACGGCGAGGTCTCGAGCCCGGCGGCGGTCGTCACCTGGGGTCAGCTGCAGGCTCGACCGCAGATCGACCAGATCGACACGTTCAACCAGGGCAGCACGCCGAACGAGCGCGAGGAGAAGGGCCCCACGCTCTACGACGTGCTCTCCTCGACGGAGCCTGAGCTCGCCTCCGTTCCGGAAGACGACACGCGGCTCTATGTCGAGGCAACCTCGTCCGAGGACGGGGCCTCGGCGCTCGCCTCCTGGGACGAGCTCGACCCGGCTCGCAACAACACCCAGGACCTGCTCTCGCTCGGCGAGTCGTCCCTCGCACCCAACGTGTCCCCGTTCCACCTCTTCATCCCGCCCGACGGGACCGACACGGGGCCGCGGCTGACGACGCCCGGTGACGTGCGCGGCGGCCGCTACGACTTCGGTGTCCAGATCGTCACCGTGTCCCGGGTGCCCGTCGTGCCGGGCCCGGCGGCTGGAACCGGGCTGAACCTGCAAGGCGCCAACATCAGGAACACGCCGCTCGACGGCGCGTATCTGGTCGGCGCGAACATCCAGGGCGCCAACCTGAACGGCGGCGAGCTCGCCGACGCGTTCCTCGTGGACGCCATTCTGCAGGGCGCGAACCTCAACAACGCCGACCTCGCGGGCGCGCTTCTGAACGGGGCCGACCTCGAAAGTGCCAACCTGCACGGCGCCGACCTCAACGGCGCCAACCTGACCGCCGCCGATCTCACCGGCGCGAACCTCACCGGCGCCGATCTCACCGGCGCCATCCTGACCGGCGCCGACCTCACCGGCGCGAATCTCCACGGCGCCGACCTCACCAACGTCGTCTGGTCGAACACCACCTGCCCCGACCAGACGAACAGCGACGACCACGGCGGAACCTGTACCACCTGATCGAGCTCGAACACCGGGGCGCCCGCTCGGCCGAGTGGGGCGCCTCGAGGTCTTTCGCAAGCCGTGTCCTGCCGCAGCAAGCCCCTGGGCGCCGGTCGCGCGAGCAGCGCGTCACGTACCGTCCGGCCAGACTTCCTGTTGCGACCCCGTCTTGCAGACGTTGTCGCGACGCCTCGCCTCCTTGCGCGGGCCGGGCGGCCGTCTTGGCAGACGGTCCCGACACCATCGTCTGCCAAACGCTGCGGGCCAGAGGAAGCAGCACAGCAACTGATTTCCTCCGGCCCGCAGCAGTACTTCAACCGATGCCGGCGGGGAGGGGCAACGAGAGCCCGTCGGCGCGGGCCGTCGAGACCTGTGATGCCGCTGCGGAGCCGAACCTCGGATTGTTAATCGCATGCGAGAATAGTCGCTGTGTTTGTCTATAGTCCAGCGGGGCACGGAATCCGCCGCCGGGACCCGTACCGACGGCGGATTGGGCAGATGGTCCCGACCTTTCATCTGCCGAGAACGCTGCGGGTCAGAGGAAGCAGCACAGCAACTCACTTTCTTCTGGCCCGCAGCCGTTCCAGGATCGAGTTGGTCCTGTTGTAGGCAAGATGGCGGCGTCCGGGCACCCGGCCGCTCGCTCGAGTCGGCGACGACGCGCGGTTGCGCGGCCGTGGGGGCGGCCGGAAACACTCGACCTCGGGATCCTCGAGCTCGAGCTTGCGAAGGCAGGCGCGAGGGCCTCTGCGCTGACCGGATCGCAGCCCCTTTCCGGGCTCGGGGTCACGACCGGCTCCGCAGTGTCTTGAGCAAGCCCCTCGCGCGCGCAGCAGTCTGCCTAGGCAAAGGACGCGGTGTTGAATCGTAGAGCTGCCTCGATTTCGTGCTCGCATCTGCTTTTGAGTCACGGCTCGAACGACGGTCAGCCGGACCCGGCTCCCCCGGCGGGGATTTTTACGGTCCGAAAACGCACAGACTCCGGTGCGGACGTATAACTCGACCAGAGCGAGCTCTCCTCGGACTCGCTGCGCGCGTTGTCGGGCCTATCTTCTGCGGCCATGACCTTCGCAGCTTCTCCCACGGCGCCCTGGACCCTGCCGCCGTGGGAGAGGCTGCGAAGCGCGCCGAGATCACCGCGGGTTACGGGCGCGCCGCCGCCACATCAGCGACGTGGAAGAACACCTGGAGCCCGAGTGCGCGCGCGCCTGCGACCATCTCGTCGGCGCCGACCGAGGGCCCGCCGATGCGGAGCACCGCGTCGCAGCGAGAGAGCAGCCGATGGGCAAGCGGGTGGAAGATCTCCGTGAACAGCTCGTCGCCGAGCTCCCGGGAGCCGGCGGTCTCGATCAGGGGCAACGCGAGCGCCTCCCCCGTCACCGGCAGATGGCCGCGCCGGAACAGGTCGAGCGCGACCTCGTTCATCGCCTGCATGTTCGCGGCGATCAGCGCCGGGTCATCGCCGGTGCCCGAGCGGTAGGGACCGGCGACGAGGATCAGCAGCGGCGTCATCGGGGAGGGAGTCCGGCGGCGAGCCCGGTCAGCAGGTCGGCGAAGCGGGTCGGCTGGGCGAGGTGCGGGAAGTGGTGGCCGACCGGCCAGACGACGAGCTCGGCGTGCGGTAGCCGGTCGAACAGCCAGGCCCGGTCCGACGCGTCAACGGGGTTTGCCTGCAGAGAGAGATACGGAGTGTGTTTTCCCCGGAGCCGCTCGATTCCTGCGTCGCGCCAGCGCACGATCTCCTCGAGCGGCCGCTCGAGGAGATCGGCCTGGTAGGCGAGCACGACCTCCTGTGACGCGTGGTCGCCGGCGCGCAGCAGCACGCGGGTCGCGCCGGGCAGCTGCTCCGCGTGCATGCTCGCCCGGAAGCGCGACCAGACCTCGTCGAAGCCGTCCCCGCGGAGCTGCCAGGCGAGGGAGCCGAGCAGCTCGGCGAACGGCTCGACGCGCACCGGCGCGTCGACGCTGACGACGGCCGCGGCCTCGTAGGTGGCGGCGTAGATCATCGCCAGCGGGCCGCTGATCGAATGGCCGACGACAATCGGTGCGTCGAGCCCCGCCGCGACCACGGCGTCATGGATCGCCTCGACGACCGGCTGGAGCCCGCGCTGGGCGACCGCCGGCGAGGCGCCGTGACCGGGCAGGTCGAAGGCGATCGCCCGGTGGCCCTCCGGCAGCGCCTGCAGGACGGGCTCCCACATCCTGTGGTCGAACGTGAGCCCGTGCAGGAAGACGAACGGCCTGCCACCGGCGTCCTCGTCCCCGTGTGGCCGGGCTGCGAGGCCGGCCCAGCGCACCCGGGGCGAGGTGGCGGTCGCCGCTGTCATCGGGCCGCCGCCTGCTGCGTGGGCACGGGCGAGTCGACGAGGCCGAGCTGCACGAGGATCCCGAGGTCGTCCCGCACCGCCCAGTGCTCGCGGATCAGACGTCCCTCGACCCGATGCAGGTGGACCTGCCGGACCTCGAAGCTGCGTCCGGTCGCCGGGATCGCGAAGAAGGCTCCCTCATGCGTGCCGCTCATCGCGACCTCCGCCCAGACCTGGTCGCCCTGGGCGAGCGTGCGCAGAACGCGCCACGAGATATCGGGGAAGGAGGTGCCGAGCCGGGCGACGACGTCGCTCCAGTTCTGCGGGCCGGTCGTCTGGACGGCGATGTTGGCGCCCTCGTGATTGACGTAATCGTCGGCGACGAGCTCGTCGAAGACGGCGCGATCGCGGCGGTTGAGGCCCTCCTCGAAGACACGCCGGACGATCTCGCTGTTGGTGTTGGTTGACATCTCGCTCCTTTCGTGGCTGGACGACGATCAGCCTGCCGGGTATCCCAGGGGCTCGCTACGTGGGCGGCCCGCAGTGTTTTCCCGGCGACCCGAAGGTTCGGTCGAGCCGGAAAACCCTACGGTCGTCCCACGTGGCGGCCGTTCGAGGCGGCGGGCAGCCTGGATCTCCCAACACACCGAAAGGAGAGACATGGCACGCGACACCAACCCCGAGCTCGTCGTCCGCCGGTTGATCGACGAGGGCTTCAGCGAGGGCCGCCTCGAGGTCTGCGACGAGCTCGTCTCTGCGGACCTCGTCGAGCATCAGAGCTTCGGGCCCGGCCACGCCCCCGGCGCAGAGGGCGTCAGGGCCGTGATTGCCTCGCTCCGCCACGCCTTCGCCGACTTCCGGCTCGCGATCGACGACCTCGTCGTCGCCGGCGACACCGTCTGGACACGGAACGTCGCCACCGGCACGAGCGCGAACCAGTTCATGGGTCACCCCCCGACCGGCCGGCCCTTCCGGATCGACGTGTTCGACGTCCTCCGCGTCGCCGACGGCCGGGTCGTCGAGCACTGGGGCGTCCCCGACCGGATCGGAGTGCTCTTCCAGATCGGCTCGCTCCCGGCGCCCGGGACGCCGCCTGGCTCGTGAGGGCGTTCATGCTCGCACTCGTTGCGGCTGGGTCTCTCGCACCGGCGGCGATTGCGAACGGCCGCGGCGGCGCGCCTTGCGGGCAGGTGACGGGACGCGGCGGATCGCAGCACCGCGTGATCGCGAGCCGGGGTGCCTTGTGCCCGCTCGCCAAACGCTCGGTTCCGGGCCTCACCGGCCAACTGGGAATCGCGAGCCGTGGCTTCGGCCTCCGCGGCCCCGCCGGTTTCCACTGTCTCGCACTTCCCACCCCCCGGCCCACCCCGGCGAGCAGCGGCTCCTGCATCGACCCACGTCGCGGCGCGTTCTCGTGGCAGCCCACGCGGCGATGAGGAGCGGCGTGGGATCGCGCAGCCCGTATCCTTGCCAGTGCGCTTGCCGCGGCCGGCAACTGGCAAGCTGCGCGGATGGCCGTCGCGATGGGGAAGCTCGTCGACCGGGATCGAGAGCTGGCCGAGATCGGGCGGCTTGTCGAGCGCGCGGGGCTGGGCGACGGCGGCGTCATGGTTCTCGAGGGGCCGGTCGGCATCGGGAAGACGGCGCTGCTCGATGCCGCAGCGGCCGACGGCTCGGCGCTTCGCGTCCTCCGCGGACGTGGAGGCGAGCTCGAGCGCGACCTGAGCTTCGGGCTCGTGCGCGACGTCTTCGAGCCGGTCGTGCGCGCCGCCGGCGCGGAGGAACGCCGGCGCTGGTTCGCCGGCGCGGCGCGCGCCGCGAAGACCGTGCTCGGCGAGGCTCTCGAGGGCGAACCGGATCCCGCGTCCGTCGCCTTCGGGCTCTACTGGCTCCTCGCGGCGATCGCCGCGGAGCAGCCGGTGCTCCTGATCGCGGACGACCTGCACTGGGGCGATCCGGCTTCGCTGCGTTGGCTCACCTACCTCGCCCGCCGGATCGAGGGAGTGCCGGTCGCGCTGCTCGCGGCGACGCGACCCCTCGAGCTGGGCGAGCCCGGCCCGCTCGGACAGCTGCTCGGGATCGCAGGCGTCCGGATCGGGTTGCTCGAGCCGTTGAGCGTCGACGGGACGCAAGAGCTGATCGCGCGCCGCTCGGGGGCAGTGCCTGACAGCGGCTTCGTCCGCGCCTGCCACACCGCAACCGGCGGCAATCCGCTACTGCTCCGCGAGCTGCTCGAGACGGCGCGGGAGGAAGGGATCGTCCCCGACAGCGAAAGTGCAGCCCGGATCGTCTCGCTGACCGGCGAGCGCCTGCGCTACGCCGTGCTCGGACGCCTGGGCAGGCTCGACGCGAGCGCGGTGCGGCTCGCGCGAGCGGTGGCCGTCCTCGGCGACGGCTGCCGGCTTCGCCATGCCGCCGAGCTCGCGGAGGTCGACCTCGCAACCGCGCTGACGGCCGTCCCGGCCCTGATCGCCGCCGGTGTGCTCGCCGATCGCCAGCCGCTCGCGTTCGAGCATCCCCTGATGCGAAGCGCGGTCTACTCCGAGATCCCGGCGCCGGTGCAAGCCGCCTGGCACGGCCGCGCCGCGACGCTGCTCCGGCGCGACGCCGACGACCCGGAGTCCGTCGCTCGCCACCTCCTGAACGCCGAGCAGGTCGGCCGGCCCTGGGCGCAGGAGACGCTGAGCGCGGCGGCTCGCCGGGCGCTTGCCCGCGGCGACCCCGAGTCGGCGGCAACCTTCCTACGTCGAGCCCTCGAGGAGCGTCCCGACGAGCGGCGGCAAGGGGAGCTACTCCGCGCGCTCGGCGACGCGCTCGCACGGCTTGGCGATCCGGCCGCGCTCGGGGTGCTCGAGCGGGCGCTGACACTGGCGCCCAGCGAGGAGGTGCGGATGGAGATCGCCGAGGCAAGCGTCGACCCCCTCCTTGCGAGCGGTCGCGCGGAGGAGGCGCGCTCGCTGCTCGAGCTGGTGTTGCGCGGCTCCGAGCGCGGCGACCGGGAGCAGACGCTTCTCCTGTCGGCCCACCTGGCCGGCGTCTGCGCCCTTTCGGGGGCGGTTGCGGGCGACCCGCCTGCCGCGTTGCGGAGGATCCAGCCCGATGCGTCGACGCAGCCTCGCCGCTACGCAGCCGCGGTGCTCGCGCTCTGGGACGCCCTCTTCGACGGCACGGCCCACCGGGTGCTCGAGCTCGGGCGGCTTGCGACGTCGAACCACACCGCCGATGCGCGCGACGGGCGGACGATGCACTTCGTCCTCGTCGCCCTCGCGCTCGCGGGCGACCCGCAGCACGCGCTGCAGAGGTCCGGGCAGGCGATCGAGGCCTCGCGGGCTCGGGGCTCGCTGATGGGCCAGGGGATCGGGCTCGGCTGGCGTTCGCTGATCCAGCTGCTCGCAGGCAGCGTGGCCGACGCCGAGACCGATGCCCGTGCGGCGCTCGGCGTGCTCGCCGACACCCAGCTGAGCGCGCCGACTGCGGGGGCCACCGCGGTGCTCGCCTGGGCGCTCGTCGAGCGTGGCGAGCTCGCTGACGCCGAGGCGCAACTCGCCGCGGCGCCCGCCGGGCTCGGGTGGGCCGGCGCAGCGCTGGGCTGTAGCCGCGCGCGCCTACTGCTCGCCGCGCACCGCTATGCGGACGCGCTCGCCGTCCTCGCGCCGGTCGAGGAGGTCACCGCGCGAGTGGGCTGGCGCAGCAGCGGCCCGGTCTCCTGGCGCTCGCTGACGGCACTCGCGCGACTCGGCGTTGGCGACGCCACGGCAGCCCGCCGGCTCGCCGAGGAGGAGGTGGCCGACGCCGAGCGGTTCGGCTGCGGGCGCGAGCTTGCGCGAGCCCGTCGCATCCTCGGCGTCGTCGAGGGCCAGCTCCCGCTACTGGTGTCGGCCGTCCAGATTGCGCGCGAAGCGGACGCGCCGCTCGAGCTCGCCCAGGCGCTGGTCGAGCACGGAGCCGCGCTACGCCGCGCCGGCGAGCGTGCGGCGGCCAGGACGCCGCTCTTCGCAGGGATGGAGCTCGCCGCCCGCTGTGGCGCCACCGCGCTCGTGGAACGTGCTGGCATCGAGCTCCGTGCCGCCGGCGCTCGGCCACGGCGGGTCGCACGCCGAGGCGTCGACGCCCTCACGCCGAGCGAGCGGCGCGTCGCCTCACTCGCGGCGGACGGGCTGTCGAATGCCGAGGTCGCGCAGGCTCTCTTCGTCACTGTCCGCACGATCGAGATGCACCTGAGCGCCACCTACCGCAAGCTCGGCATCGCCTCGCGGTCGCAGCTCCCGGCCGCCCTGGCCGTCGACCCGCAAGCGTAGGACCCAGGCGGGTTCGCCGTCAGACCTGGAATCGCACTGAACAGGCTGAAGCAAGCCTCGCTTCCGATCGCGTCTCAACCAGCGATACATGGCCGCACCGAGAATGCCTATAGCGCAAATATTGCGCAATGCGCAATGTTTGGCTACGATTGGCAACCGAGATGACGGCAACGGTTGGCCCGACGTTCTCTCGCCGCGAGCGGCAGCGAGAGGAGACCAGGCAGGACCCTGGCTCGCGCGGCGTTCGAGCAGGCGGGTGCTCGCGGTCTGGCAAACGTGCGTGTCCCTGAGATCGCCGCAGCCGCAGGGGTCTCGACGCGGACCTTCAACAACTACTTTCCGAGCAAAGAGGCGGCCATCGTCTGGCCGGCTACTCGTCGCGCGGCTCGGCTGGCGGCGAACCTGCTCGATCGTCCCGCAGATGAGCCACTCGACCTGGCTCTGGTCAGCGCTGTCACGGGCCTCTACGGCTCGCCCGAGCAGGATGGGCTGCCCGTGCGCTGGCTCCGCGACTTCCGCCTCTTGGTCAGTCGCGAGCCGGCCTTGCACGGCGAGTACCTCAAGGCCTCGGAGGCCACGGAGCGCGCATTGGCGGAGGCGGTCTCGTCTCGTACCGGCACGCACCCCGGTGGGTTGTGGTCGCGGGTTCTCGCAGCGGCCGTGGTCGGCGCCGAGCGAGCCGCGGTGATGCACTGGATCGCTGCCGGCGACCGTCGAGACCCGCTTGTCGACACCGTGCGAGCGGCGGTCGAGCAGGCCGTGGCCGGGATCTGATGCGGGCGACGAACGTAAATCTCGGCGCGTCGGTCAGGGGCCCTGCGAGGCGAGGTGCCCTTGGCAAGCAGGCAGCCCGTCACGGCTTGCTGGTGGTGGCGGTCCCGGCCTTGGCCTATGCGATCGCGCGGCCGCTGGTCGATTCCGACGCACTCGGGTTGACGATCGCCGGTGCGATTCCGATTGCCTACGAGATCGTTCTCGTGCTCTCGCAGCGGCGCCTGGATCCGATCGCGTTGCTCGTCTCGATCGGATTCGCCGTCGCCTGCGTGGCATCACTCCTCTCCGGAGGATCGTCTCTGCCGCTCAAGCTTCACGAGGCGACGATCACGTTCCTGATCGGCCTGGTGCTGCTCCTCGCCGCTCTCGTTCGGCGCCCGCTCCCGCTCGGGCCGCTTCTGCGGATGCCAGGCAGAGACGGTCCGCACGACGGATTGCTCTCCGCTCTGGTCGGCGGCTTTCTCGTGCTGCACGCGATGCTTCATCTCGCCCTCGCAGTATCCCTGTCGACGACGAGCTATCTGATCGCCGGACGCGCCATCAACCTCGCCACGATCCTCATCGGCGGCGCCTGCCTGATCGCCTACAGAAAGCGGATGGCGGCGCCTGCGGCCTAGACAGACCGGGTCATCCCAGGGGAGGAGTCTGAACGCGCACATCGTCGCTCGACCCCTGCTCGCCATTTCGGAACGTGCGCCTCTCGCGAGCCCCGGCCTACCCGGCTTGCGAACGCGTTCACCGCTTGCTTGTCCCTGCCGGCTCGGGCAAGGTACGCCGATGTGGAAGGGCAAGTACCGGTGCGCGGTGACGATCTCGGTCGACTTCGATGCCGAATCGCTCTGGAGCGGTACGTTCAAGCTGCTCACGCCCAGCCCGCTCTCTCGCGGTGACTACGACATCCGTGCGGGGCTTCCGCGCATCCACGAGCTGCTCGACCGGCACGAGATTCCCGCGACGTTCATGGTTCCCGCCCAGGTCGTCGAACAGCACCCCGATTCCTGCGCGGAGATCGCGGCCGGCGCACGGCACGAGGTCGGCTATCACGGCTACCACCACGAGAGCGTTCTCGAGCTGTCGATCGCCGAGGAGCGCGAGCTGATGAAGCGCGGCATCGCGTGCCTCGAGCAAGCCTTCGGCACGGCGCCGCGTGGCAACCGCTCACCGCCCTTCGCGCTCGGGCCCAACACAGCCGAGCTGCTCGAGGAGCTCGGTTTCGCCTACGACTCGAGCCTATTCGGCCACGACGAGCCATACCGACCGCGGGTACCGATCCTGCAGGGGCCCATGCGCGAGTTCGTCGAGTTGCCCGTCAGCTGGGAGCTCGACGACGCCCCGTACTTCCTGTTCAGCTTCTTCCCGTACATGTCCGGTCTGTCGACGCCGGCTCAGGTGCTCGAGATCTGGAAGGCGGAATTCGACGGCAGTTATCGCGCCGGCGGCTGCTTTCTGCTCGTCGTTCACCCGTTCTGTATCGGCCGCCACCCTCGCATCGCGATGCTCGACGAGCTCGTGCGCTACATCAAGAGCTTCCCCGACGTGTGGTTCGCCACCCATCTCGAGGTCGCTGAGGAGTGGCGTCGGGGCCAGGTCGAGGCGGGCACCTGGGACGCCGCGGTGGCTCCGGCGGCCGTCTGACCTACGCGTATCTACCGCCGCGTCGCGACGAGGAGCCCGGGTGGCGCTCGAATCGTTTCCAACCAAGGCGGATCGCGGGATTGCGCGAACGCCACAGGATGGACGGGTCGGGCGCTCTGTGAGATAGTCGGTTTTCGTTGCGCCCGCCGAAACTGCTCCCTCCGGCTCTTCACGACCACGGCTCCGCGGGCCGGCGGGCTCCGCTCGAGCGTGGACAAAGGGGCGATGCCTACGGTTGACGACGACGCGCTCGCTCGAGTCCTGCGCCGTAAAGCTGGCAGCGGCGCGACCTTCATTTGACGGAGGTACTGACAACAATGGGTGGACAGCTGAGGAAGACAACGGCTGCGGCCGTCGTGCTCGTCGCCGGAGCGGTGCTCGTCACGACGGCGGTCGCTGCCTCGAGCACGCACACGAAGGCGGCGGCGAACTACCGGATCGGGCTCGTGCTGCCCGATCTCTCGAACCTCTACATCGCCGGCATCCGCGACGGCGCCGAGGCTCAGGCGAAGAAGACCGGCGGCGTCACGATCCTCGTCAAGGGTACGAACGACGCGTCCGGCCAGGCCGACGCGCTCGAGTCGTACGTCGGCGCGAAGGTGAACGCGATCGTCGTCGACGCGATCGACGGGCACGCGATCGTGCCCGCGATCGAGGCCGCGAACAAGGCGAACATCCCGGTGATCGCGATCCAGTCGAACGTCTACGGCGGCAAGACCGCCACGTTCATCGCCGGACGCGAGGATCTCGCCGGCGACGCGATGGGCTCGAACGCAGTGACCTGGTGCAAGAACATCAACCCGTGCCAGGTCGGGATCGTCGAGGGGATCCTCGCCGACCAGTCCGGCGCGACCGAGAACAAGGCGTTCCGCGCCACGATCGCGAAGCATCCGAACATCAAGGTCGTCGGCGCGGCCGAGACGCAGTACGACCCGGAGAAGGCGCTGACGGTCGCGACCGACCTGCTCACCGCCCATCCCGGCCTCAACTACATCTACGCGTGGTGGGATCCGGGCGGCGCCGCGTCGGTTCAGGCGATCCAGGCCGCCGGCAAGCTCGGCAAGGTCGGCGTGGCCTCGCAGAACGGCGACTGCATCGAGCTCGGGCTCGTACTCAAGGGCTCGGCGTCGGTGACGGCGGCGTTCTTCCCGGACATCATCGGCGGCGACGCCGTGACGAACGCGATCAAGGCGATCAAGGGCCAGAAGCTGCCGACCTACATCGAGGCGCCGGTGCTCGGGGTGTCGACCCCCGACGCGAACAACTGGCTCGCCGGCAAGGGGTCGCCGCCGGCCGCGCTCAAGGCGGACGTCATCCAGCGCCTCAAGCAGGCGAAGTCGGGGCACTGCCCGACGAAGTAACCACCTGACGGGCCGGGCGGCGGGGCAGGACACGACGTCCTCGCCCCGCCGCCGGGCGCCGGCTCCGCCCGATGACCGAGACCACGCCTCCGACCTCGCAGTCGGCCCCGACCGGGACGACCACGGCCGCTCAGCTCAAGGCCGGGCTCAATCGCGCCTCTGGCTCCTTCCGCCTCCTCGGAACCCTGATCGCACTGGTGCTGATCGGGCTCTTCTTCACGCTCGAGTCGCAGTACTTCCTCACGACCGCGAACATCGAGAACATCCTGCTCCAGGCGTCGAACATCGGCTTGATCGCCGCCGGCCTCACCGTCGTGATGATCACCGCGGAGATCGACCTCTCGATCGGCTCGCTGGAGGCGCTGAGCGGTTCGGTGGCCGCGGTCGTGATCATCGAGCACGGGTTCTCGATGTGGATCGGGATCCCGGCCGCGCTCGCCGCCTCCGTGCTCGCCGGGGCGATCAGCGGCCTCATCACGTGGAAGCTGAAGGTGGTCTCGTTCATCTCGACCCTGGCCATGCTCGGGATCGCCCAGGGCGTCGCCTTCCTGCTCACGAACGGCCACGCGATCGCCGGCTTCCCGGCGCTGTACGACGACATCGGCTCCTTCAGGATCGACGGCTTCCCGGGCGCGGCGGTGATCGCGGCGGGCGTGTTCGTCATCCTGCACGTGATGCTGACCCGGACGAAGCTCGGACTGCACATCTACGCGGTCGGCGGCAACTCCGAGGCCGCCGCGTACGCCGGCATCAGCCCCGGCCGGGTGAAGCTGATCGCACTCATGATCAGCGGCCTCACCGCCGGCATCGCCGGGCTGATCCTCAGCTCGAGGCTCGACGCCGGCAACGGCCTCTTCGGTGCCGGCGACCTGCTCGAGGCGGTCGCGGCGGTGGTGATCGGCGGTACCTCGCTGTTCGGCGGCGTCGGCAACGTGCTCGGGACGGCGATCGGCGTCCTCATGATCGGCACGATCAACAACGGGCTGATCCTGATGAACGTGCCGGACTTCTGGCAGCAGATCGTCGTCGGCGTGATCATCATCGCGGCGATGGTCGTCGACCAGCTCGCCAAGGCCGCCCGGCTGACGATCCGATGAGCGCTGCACCCGAAGCCGTCGTCGGCGAGTCGATCGTGCTCAAGGCGGAGGGGGTCTCGAAGGCCTACGGTGCCGTGAAGGCGCTGGACGGCGTCGACCTCGAGCTGCGCCGCGGGGAGGTGCTCGGGCTCGTCGGCGACAACGGCGCCGGCAAGACGACGCTCGTCAAGTGCCTCTCGGGCGTCCTGCGCCCGGACTCGGGCTCGATCCTCGTCGACGGGACCGAGCAGCACGGGATGACGGCGGAGCACGCACGGACGCTCGGGATCGAGACCGTCTACCAGAACCTGTCGCTGATCGACACGCTCGACGTGATGCAGAACTTCTTCCTCAACCGCGAGCTCTCCTACGGCAATCCGCTCGCCCGCTCACTCGGGCTGCTGAACCGGCGCCGCATGTACCGGGAGACCACCGAGCACCTGAAGTCGCTCGGCCTGCCCGTCGAGGCGCGGCGCCAGATCTCGGACCTCTCCGGCGGGCAGCGGCAGATGATCGCCGTCGGGCGGGCGATCACCTGGGGCCGGCACATCGTGATGCTGGACGAGCCCGCGGCGGCGCTCGGCGTGCGGCAGTCGATCCAGGTGCTCCAGTTCGTCCGCTCGATGGCCGAGCGCGGCGCCGCCGTGCTCTTCATCAGCCACAACATGCAGCACGTGCTCAAGGTGACCGACCGTATCGTCGTGCTCCGCCACGGGGTCAAGGTGGGCGACCTGCGCACGAAGGACGCGACCGCCCAGCAGATCGTGACCCTGATCACCGGGTCCGAGCTGACGATCGAAGGCCAGGACTTCGCCGTCTGATGCGGGCGGCGGCCGACGTCGGCGGGACGTTCACGGACGTCCTCGTGCGGGGCTCGAGCGGGGAGCTCCTGTACCACAAGCTGCTCTCGACCCCACCCGAGTACGACCGCGCGGTCGTCGACGGGGTGACCGAGCTCGTCGACGGCGGCGGCGAGCCGCTCGAGGAGCTCGTCCACGGGACGACGGTGGCGACGAACGCGGTGCTCGAGCGCCGCGGTGCGCGCACCGCGCTCGTGACGACGCGTGGCTTCCGCGACGTGCTCGAGCTCCGTCGAGTGCGGATGCCGCAGCTCTACGACCTCTTCTGGTCGAAGCCGCCGCCGCTCGTGGAGCGCCGCCTCCGGTTCGAGGTCGACGAGCGGATGAGCGCCCGCGGCGAGGTGCTGAGGCCGCTCGACGAGGAGGAGGTGCGCGCGCTCGCCCGCCGTCTGCTCGAGCTCGAGGTCGAGTCGGTGGCGGTCTGCCTGATCCACGCCCACCGGACGCCCGCGCACGAGCGACGCGTGGGCGAGATCCTCCGCGCCGAGCTGCCGGGGGTGCCGGTCTCGCTCTCGAGCGAGATCCTGCGCGAGCAGCAGGAGTACGAGCGGACGGCCGCGACCGCCGTGAACGCGTACGTGCGCCCGCTGATGGAGCACTACGTCGAGGACATCCGCGAAGGGCTGCGGGCGCAGTCCCTCGACGCGCCGGTGACGATCATGCAGTCGTCCGGCGGCGTGATGACCGCGGACGACGCCGCCGTGCGACCCGTGTTCGCGCTCGAGTCCGGCCCGGCCGCCGGCGTGATCGCCGCGCTCTCGCTCGCGCGCTCCCTCGGGCTCGAGAACGTGATCGCGTTCGACATGGGCGGCACGACCGCGAAGGCCTCGCTGATCGAGGGCGGACGGATCTCGCGGAGCCGCGAGTACGAGGTCGGCGCGTCGCTCTCGGCGGGGAGCCGACTGCTCCGCGGCAGCGGCGAGCTGATCCGCGTGCCGTCGATCGACATCGCGGAGGTCGGCGCGGGCGGCGGGAGCATCGCCTGGCTCGACCCGGCCGGCGCCCTTCGCGTCGGCCCGCGCAGCGCCGGCGCCGCACCGGGCCCCGCCTGCTACGGCCGCGGCGGCAGCGAGCCGACCGTCACCGACGCCAACGTCGAGCTCGGCTACATCCCCACCGGCCGGCTCGCGAGCGGCGACCTGACGGTGGATCCGGAGCTGGCCCGCTCCTCGCTGGCGCCGATCGCCGAGGGGCTCGCACTGGGCTTGCCCGCGCTCGCCCGCGGCGTGCACGGCCTCGCGAACGCGACGATGATGCGCGCGCTGCGGGCGGTCTCGTCCGAGAAGGGCCGCGACCCGGCGGAGTTCGGGCTCGTCGCCTACGGCGGCTCAGGGCCCGTCCATGCCGCCGGCCTCGCGGAGGAGCTCGGGGTCCGGACGGTCGTCGTGCCCCCGCTGGCGGGGCTTTTCTCGGCGGCCGGGCTCCTGTTCGCGCGCACCGAGTTCCACGACGTGCGCTTCTGCCGCGTTCGACACCGCAGCCCCGGACCTCGCGTTCCTGCAGGCGCTCGAGCGCGAGATGCGAACGTCGCTCGAGGCGGCGATCGGCCCCGGCGTGGGGCACGAGTGGATCCGCTCGGCCGAGGTGCGCTACGCGGGGCAGAGCTGGGACATCGAGCTCGACTTCGCGGACGAGGCGATCGACGCGGCGGCCGTGGCCGCGCTGGTCGCCCGCTTCGAGGACGAGCACGAGCGCCTCTACGGCGTGCGCGACGAGGAAGGCTCCCCGGTCGAGATCCGAGCCCTCCGGCTCGCCGTGCTCGGGCCCGAGCGCGAGGACACGAGCATCGCCGTCGCTCACGCTGGAGGGCGACGGCCGGGAGCGCTCGCGGCTCGCCGACTTCGGCGAGGGACCTGTCGAGACGCCGGTCCTGACGCGGGCCGCCGTCCCCGCCGACGGCGATCTCGCCGGCCCGGTGCTCGTCGACGAATACGACACGACGGTGGTCGTGCCGCCCGGCTGGAGCGTCCGCCGCGGCCCCGGCGACGTGCTGACGCTGAGCGCGGCGGCGGTCGAGCGTGGGTCACGCGACGTCGATCACGCCGACGCGATCGTGCAGGAGATCGTCGGCAACGCCTTCGCCTCGATCGCGGACGAGATGGCGACCACGATCTTCCGCACCGCGCACTCGACCGTCGTGCGGGACGTGATGGACTTCTCGGCGGCGCTCTGCGACCCGCTGGGCGAGACGGTCGCGCAGGCGGTGACGATCCCGCTCCACCTCGGCTCGATCCCGACGGCGATGCGGTCGCTGCTCGCGCGCTTCGACGGCGAGATGGTCCCGGGCGACATCTTCGTGATGAACGACCCGTTCGACGGCGGGATGCACACGCCCGACATCTACATCGTCAAGCCCGTCTTCGCGGGCTCCGAGCGGGTCGGCTTCGCGGTCACGGTCGCCCACCACGGCGACGTCGGCGGCCGCCTGCCGGGCTCGAGCGCCTGCGACAACACCGAGATGTTCCAGGAGGGGCTGCGCCTGCCGTGGGTGCGGCTCTACCGCGACGGGCGGCCCGATCGACGACATCGTCCGCGTGATCCGCGCCAACGTCCGCATCCCGACGGATGACGATGGGCGACCTCAACGCGCAGATCGCGGCGTGCACGATCGCCGAGCGGGCCCTGCTCGAGCTCGCGGGCCGGTACGGGACCGAGCGGCTCGTCCATCTGATGACGCGGCTCATCGACCACACGGAGCGGATCGTCCGCGCCGAGATCGAGTCGTGGCCCGACGGCACCGCCACGTTCGTCGACTACCTCGACTCGGACGGGATCGACCTCGCCGACGTGCAAGATCGAGGTCGAGCTCACGATCCACGGCGACGAGGTGACCGCGGACCTCTCGAGGAGCGCGCCGATGGTTCGCGGCGCGCTCAACTCGACGCGATCGTTCACCGAGGCGACCGTGTACCAGGCCGTGATGTCGGCCGTGAGCGCCGAGATCCCGACCACCTCGGGAGCGTTCCGGCCGGTCAACGTCGTCACGAAGCCCGGCACGATCGCCCATGTGGTGATGCCGGCGGCCTCGACGATGCGCGGCGTGACCGGCTTCAGGATCTTCGACGCCGTCAACGGCGCGCTCGCGCAGCTGATCCCGCACCGCGTGCCGGCGGCGGGCGAGGGCGGGAACACGCTCGCGATCTTCGCCGGCGACGACGCCGAGGGCGAGCGCTTCATCTACTTCGAGCTCGTGGCCGGCACCTGGGGCGCCCGGCCCGACCGCGGACGGCAACGACGGTCTCTGCAACCCGGCCGCGACCGCCGCGAACATCCCGGTCGAGGTCGCCGAGGCGGACTACCCGATCATGGTCGAGAGCTACGGCCTCGTCGACGACAGCGGCGGCCCCGGGCTCTATCGCGGCGGGCTCGCGATCGAGCGCGACCTGGCGGACGCTCGTCGACGGGGCGACGCTGCAGGTCCGCTCCGACCGCCAGCGCCATGCGCCCTACGGCCTCCACGGCGGCCTCCCGGGCCGCTCTCGGCCAACGAGCTGACGAACGGCGGCGGGCCGACGGCCTACCCGCCGATGTTCTCGATCGTGGTCGGCGAGGGCACCGTCTACCACCACCGCATGGCGGGCGGCGGCGGCTGGGGCGATCCGCTCGAGCGCCATCCCGAGCTCGTCGCGCGGCGACGTCGCCGACGACAAGGTGAGCTCCGCCAGCGCCCGCGAGCACTACGGGGTCGTCCTCCGCGACGACGGCTCCGCCGATCTCGACGCGAGCCGCGAGCTGCGCGCGGCCCGCGAGAGGCGGGATGAGCGAGCCCTTGCGCGCACCCGACGCGGCCGAGATCGCGCGTCTGGCCGAGCTCGACGGGATCGGGCTCGCGGACGGCGAGGCCGAGGAGCTCCGGCCCGTGATCGCGACCCTGACCGACTTCGGCGCGGTGCTCGAGCGGCTCGACGGCGTCCTCGAGCTGCCCGAGCCGTCCGGCGGGACCCCGGCTGGAGCCCCGCGCCCGGGGAGAACCCCTACAACGCCTTCATCCGCCGCTGCCGCGTCGAGGGCTCCGGCGGCGGCCCGCTCGCCGGGCTCTGACCGTGGGCCTGAAGGACAACATCTCGCTCGCCGGCGTCCCGACGACGAACGGCTCGAGGCTGACGAGCCATACGCCGGCCCACGACGCGGTCGTGGTCGAGCGGATCCTGGCCGCCGGGGGGACGATCGTCGGGAAGCTGAACATGGACGACTTCGGCTCGTCCGGCCTCGGCGAGACGAGCGCGTTCGGGCCGGCCCGCAACCCGGTCGACCCGTCTCGCTCCGCCGGCGGATCGTCGGGCGGCTCGGGTGCTGCAGTGCGCTCGGGAGAGGTCGACCTCTCGCTCGGAGTCGACCAGGGCGGGAGCGGCAGGATCCCCGCCGCCTTCTGCGGTGTCGTCGCCGTCAAGGCGACCCACGGCCTCGTCCCCTCGTGGGGGATCAGTCACATCGACCATACGATCGACTCCGTCACGCCGCTCGCGCGAACTGTCGGCGGCGCCGGGCTTCTCCTCGAGGTGATCGCGGGCGAGGACTGGCGCGACGCCCAGTGGGTTCGCGCCCTCCCCGAGCCGGGCGACTACACCGGTGCGGAAGGGCTCGGCGTCTCGGGCCTGCGGATCGCCGTGCTCGAGGAGAGCGCCGACCCGGCCGTCTGCGACCAGGCCGTGATCGCCAACCTCGACGCGGCAGCGCAGGCGCTCGCGGCGGAGGGGGCGACGGTCGGGCGCGTCTCGATCCCGCTCTGGCGCGACGGGCTCGCGATGTTCCTGCCGTACATCGGCCACCTCTTCAGCGACACGTTCAACAGCGAGGGCCAGGGCGTCAGCCATCTCGGCGCCTTCGACCTCGACGCGATGGACTGCGTTCGCGAGGACTCGCCGGACCGAGTCGTCGCTGCTCGCCCCGCAGATCAAGGCGTGGCTCATCGCCGACCGCTACATCCATGAGCGGTACTCGGGCGTACCGTACGCGCGGCTCCACAACGCGCGGCTCGCGCTGCGGCGCGCGGTCGACGCGGCCTTCCGGGAGTGGGACGTCCTCCTGACGCCGACCCTGCCGCTGACCGCGCCGGAGCTCGCGACCGCGGGTGCGTCGTTCGCCGAGATCTCGGGCCGGACATCGCAACGGCTCTGCTACAACACTGCCCCGCTCAACCTGACCGGGCCATCCGGCTCTCTCGGTGCCGAGCGGCGTCGATGCAGACGGCCTGCCCACCGCCGTCCAGGTCGTGGCGGCGGCGTTTCAGGAGCCGACGGCGTTCCGCGCCGCCTTCGCCGTCGAGCGTGCCCTCGCCGTGTGACCGTCTGGTCTGCGCACCTCTCGATGCTCTTCCGCGAGCTGCCCTATGTGAAGCGGCCACGGGCCGCCGCCGAGGCGGGATTCACGGCCGTCGAGACGTGGTGGCCCGAGGACGGGCTCGCGGAGCGGTGGGCGGACGAGGCGGTCGCGCTCGGGCTCGACGTGACGGCGATCAACGCCTACGGCGGCGACATCGACGCCGGC
Organism: uncultured Actinomycetota bacterium; assembly: GCA_963743675.1. Taxonomy (GTDB): domain Bacteria; phylum Actinomycetota; class Thermoleophilia; order Gaiellales; family Gaiellaceae; genus PALSA-600. Next base: position 145,155 of record CAVURE010000010.1, on the reverse strand, counting down.
GACCGCGGCTTCCTCAACGTGCCGGAGCGCAGGGCCGAAGCGATCGAGGCGTTCGAGGCCGCGGCGGCACTGGGGCGGCGCTGCGGCGCGAGGCGGATCAACGTCCTCGTCGGCCGTGAGCAGCCGGGGCCTCGCCGCGCCGCGCAGCTCGCCACGGCGCAGGACGCGCTCGGCGAGTGCGCCGTCATCGCCGAGCGAGAGGGGCTGACGCTGCTCGTCGAGCCGATCAACGAGCTGGACGTGCCCGGGTCCCTCGCACCCACGCCCGCGGCAGCCGTCGCGCTGGTCGAGGCGGCCGGCTCCGACTCGGTGCGCCTCCTCTATGACGCCTACCACGCCGCGCGCGCCGGAGGCGACCCGGTCCGCGAGGTGGCCGCGCTCGCGCCGCTGATCGGGCACGTCCAGTACGCCGACTGCCCAGGCCGCGGCGCGCCGGGCACGGGTGAGCTCGACCTGCGGGTGCTGGTCGAGGCGCTCGACGCCGCGGGCTACAGCGGCCCGATCGGGCTCGAGCTCGACCCGCGCGGCCCGAGCGACCGCCTGCTCGAGCTGGTGCCGCAGTGAGCATCTACGAGCTGCGCACGCCGTTCCTCACCGGCGATCGAGAGGCCCCCCGGAGTGGGCCTCTCGATCTCTTCGCCCGCGGTCCGTTGCGGCTCGTCAGCCTGGCTGGTTGCTTCCGCCGGTGGCGACGTAGCTGACGCAGTCGCCCTGGTTGTCGAAGATGCCGAACCGCTCCCAGCCGCCCTTCTTGCAGTCGTCCTTCGTCAGCGGGAAGATCTGCGCGCGGGTCGTCATCCACAGGTCGTTGCCCCCCGAGCCGCCGTCGCGGTTCGAGAAGAAGAAAAGCGTTGTCGCATCACTGGAGATATAGGGATGCTGGTCGTTGACCGTGCTGTTCACGGCCGGACCGACGTTGACCGGAGTCGACCAGGGCGCGTCGAGCGTCGGCCGGGTCGCAGTCCACAGGTCGATCCCCCCGACCCCTCCGGCACGGGAGGAATAGAAGAAGATCTCGAGACCGTCCAGACGCAGGCTCGGGCGATTTCCGGGTCCGAGCTCCGTAACCTGGGTCGCCGCACCCCAGGTTCCGTCTGACTGAAGGTTGCTCACGTAGAGGCTGCTGTTCCCCGCAGGGCCGAGCCGATCACTGCCGAAATAAATCTGCGGATGGCCTCCGTTGTCGGAGTAACCGTTCCCGTTCTCGGCTGCCGCGGTGTTCACTCCAGGGCCGAGATTGATCGGTGTCTGCCAGCCGAAATCGTCGTGGATGTCGGCGCGGTAGGACTCGTAGAGATCGGGGCCGCCGAACCCGCCGGGGCGCGTGCTGGCGAAGAACATCCAGTGCCCGTCTGGTGAGAACGAGGGGACGAAGTCGTCGGATGACGTGTTGATGGGCGGTCCCAGGTTCACGGGAGCACCCCACGCGGAGGTCGGCGTGGCGCGCTGCGAGACCCAGATGTCGCGCAGGCCGAGACCGCCGACCGCCTGGTCGGAACTGAAGTACAGGCTCAAGCCATCCGGAGAGATCGCAGGACCCGTCTCGGAGGCGGCCGAGTTGACGATCGGCCCGAGATTCACCGGGGTAGACCATTGCGTGTAGATCGGTGCCGCACTCGTCAGCGACGCCGAAACGCCGTAAAGGACAAAGGTCGCACTCACAACCACCACGGTGCGCCGAAGAAGCCATCGTTTCATGCCCACTCCTCACTCTCGATTCGCCACTCACAGCGAGAGAGAAGCGCCGGTGGCGATGAAGCGGGCTACGGAATAACCGGTGCTGCGCCGCCGGCGCGACTGGACCCGATGTGTGCTTGTGACCTTACGCACAACCACGGAACGAAAGCAACCAGGTGAGCGTCGCGCTCGTGTTCCAGCCGTCGAGGTCGGCTCACCAGCCGGACGCGCGGGCCGCACGGCCGGCCGGCGCTCCGTAGGCTTGCGGGGTGGGGGAAGGCTGTGGTCGGGGGTCGCGTACCTGCGCGGCCGAGCGCAGGCGCGGGTTGCGATTGCGCGGCTGTTGCCGCTCGCCGGGACGCGGCTCGTCGGTCTCGGCGCTCGGCTGCAATCTGCTCGTCGGGCTGGCGCCGGTCGGGTTCGTGATCGCGACGAGCGTGCTTGTCGGACGGCTGCCCGGCGCGGTTCAGGGTGGTTGGGGCTCGGATGACGGGCGCGCGGTTGCAGTGGGCGATCGTGGCCGCCGGCGTGCTGCTCGCGATCCAGCAGGGCGTGTCGCCCGTGCTTGGCGTGCTGGGCGAGCGGATCTCGCGGCGCGTCGACGGGATCGTCCGCGACCGGCTCGCAGCCGCGTCGGTCGGGAGCTCGACGATCGCCGCGCTCGAGGATCAGGAGCTGCTCGGCCACCTGAGCGAGGCGGGCGGGAACCTCGAGTTCAACCCGTTCACGCCGGGCCGCGCCGTCTCCGGACTCGTCGCGCTCGTCAACCGCTACGTGCCCGTGGTGGTCTCCGCGATCCTGATCGGCGTGGTCTTCTCGTGGCTCGCGGCGGCCGCGATCCTCACCGGCTCGATGCTCATCCGGTACGGCACGCGCCGCGGGCTCGTGGTGGAGAACGGGATGTGGCGCGCGAACTTCGTCAACCTGCGCGAGGCGTGGTACTTCCGCGGGCTCGGGCTCGAGCCGCCCGCCGGCAAGGAGCTGCGGGTCTACGGGCTCGTGGGTTGGGCGCAGGACCGCCACCGTGCCGCCTACGAGCGTTCGTGGGGGACGCACTGGCCGATCCGGCGCAGGCTCTACACGACCCTGATGGGGTCGTATGCCGCGGTCGGAACCCTCTTCTGCGCGGCGGCGCTCGTCGCGCTCGGCCACGCGGCGGCGCACGGCGACGTCTCACTGCGCGACACCGCGTTCGTGCTGCAGGCGGGCGTGATCATCGCGCGTGTCGGGTTGTTCTTCATGGAGGCCGACCTCGGCACGGAGTTCGGCATGTCGGCCTACCAGGCGCTGGGCGCGTTCGAGGAGAAGGCTGCGACGCGGTACGCGCCGACAGGCTCGGGCAGCCGCAGCGCCGAGGGGCTGCCACGCGAGTCGATCCGCTTCGAGAACGTCTCGTTCGCCTACCCGGGCACCGACCAGCTGGTGCTGGACGGGCTCGAGCTCGAGATCCCGGCCGGCGGCTCGCTCGCGATCGTGGGGCTGAACGGCGCGGGCAAGACGACGCTGATCAAGCTCCTCGCGCGGCTCTACGAGCCGACGTCGGGTCGGATCACCGTTGACGGCGTCGACCTGCGCGACCTCGAGCTCGCGGGCTGGCGGAGCCGGATCGCGGCGATCTTCCAGGACTTCGTCCACTACGAGCTGCCGGTCGCCCAGAACATCGGCTTCGGCTCGGTCGCGCACATGGACGACGAGCCGGCGATCCGCCGCGCGGCGCAGCGAGCGGGCGCGCTCGAGCTCATCGAGGCGCTCCCCGCCGGCCTGGCGACGCCGCTCTCGGCGCGCTACTCGGGCGGCGTCGACGTTTCCGGCGGCCAGTGGCAGCGCATCGCGCTCTCGCGTGCGCTGTTCGCGCTCGAGCACGGCACGTCGGTGCTCGTGCTCGACGAGCCGACCGCGAACCTCGACGTCCGCGCCGAGGCCGAGCTCTTCGACCGCTTCATCGAGATCACCGGCGCTGCGACGACGATCCTCATCTCGCACCGCTTCTCGACCGTGCGCCGCGCCGACCGGATTGTCGTGCTCGACCACGGCGCGATCGTGGAGCAAGGCACGCACGACGAGCTCGTCGCGGACGGCGGCCGCTACGCGGAGCTCTTCCGTCTTCAGGCCGCGCGGTTCACGATCGACGGGGACGGCGACGGAGGCGGCGAGTGAAGCGCTGGCTCGAGTTCGTCCGCTACCTCGTCGGTGTCTCGCTGCGGATCGACCGGCGGCGCACGTACGTCCTCGTCGGTCTCATGCTCGTGACCGCGCTAACCGTGCCGCTCTTCGCGCTCGGGACGAAGGCGTTCGTCAACGCCGCCGCCGCCGGGAACGCGGCGCGCGCGATGTGGCTGGGTGCGCTCGTCGGCGCGCTCTGGATCGCGAGCGTCGCGATCGGCCACCTCGTCCGGCCGGTCGCGTTCGAGCTCGGCGACCTGAACGGACTCGCGTTCGACGCCGAGCTGATCGCGCTCGGCGGCGGCTCGGCCGGGCTCCAGCACCTCGAGAACCCGGAGTACGCCGACCGGGTCGAGCGCGCGCGCACCGACGGCGGCGACCTGTTCCTCGGAATGCTGTTCCTCGCAAGCCTCGCTGGGCTCGTGCTGCAGCTGCTCGTGACGATGGTGCTGCTCGGCACCGTGCGGCCCGTGCTCCTGCTGCTTGCCGCTGTTCGCGATCCCGGCGATGTTCGCCGGCCGCTGGGCGCAGACCCACGTCGACGGCGCGAAGGAGCGCACGGCCGAGACCGCCCGCAGCAGTCGCCACCTGCTCCAGCTGCTGACGCAGGCCGGGCCGGCGAAGGAGATCCGCGTCTTCGGCCTCGGCGACGAGCTCCGCCGCCGGCAGCGCGCGGCGTGGGACGCCTCGACCGAGGAGCTCAGCCGCGCCGAGCTGCAAGCGGCGGCGGCACGATCGGGCGGCCAGCTCGTGTTCGTGATCGGCTACGTCGGTGCGCTCGTCCTCGTCGTGCAGGAGGCGATCGGCGGCAGCCAGTCGATCGGCGGCGTCCTCTTCACCGCGATCCTCGCCTCGCAGATCACCATCCAGACCTCGACGATCGTGCTGCTCACAAACCAGATGCAGTCGCTGATGCGCGCGGTTGACGGGCTGAACTGGTTGCGTGCCGCGGCCGCGGGCCAGCGCCCGTCACGCGAGCCCGACCTGCCGATGCCGGACGCGATCCGCGACGCGCTCAGGTTCGAGGGCGTCTCGTTCTCGTACCCCGGCTCGGAGGAGCCGATCCTTCGCGACGTCTCGCTGCGGCTGCCCGCGGGCGCGGTCGTCGCGCTCGTCGGAGAGAACGGCGCCGGGAAGACGACGCTCGTCAAGCTCATCGGCCGCTTCTACGAGCCAACCGACGGCGCGATCACGCTCGACGGCGAGGACGTCCGCCGCTTCGACCTCGCCGAGTGGCGCGAGCGGCTCACCGCCGGCTTCCAGGACTTCGCCAGGCTCGAGGTGCTCGCGCGCGAGACCGTCGGCGTCGGCGACCTGCCGAACCTGACGGCAACGCCGGTCGTCGAGAGCGCGCTCGAGCGGGCGCACGCCGGCGATGTGGTCGCGACGCCTGCCGGCCGGCCTCGAGACGCCGCTCGGCCGCACGTGGTCGAACGGCAGCGAGCTCTCGGGCGGCCAGTGGCAGAAGCTCGCGCTCGGGCGGATGATGATGCGGCCGCGGCCGCTGATCCTGCTCCTCGACGAGCCGACCGCATCGCTCGACGCCCACGCCGAGCACGTCCTCTTCGAGCAGTACGCCGCCAGAGCGCGCGACGCCGCGCAGACGACCGGCGCGATCACGCTGCTCGTCTCGCACCGCTTCTCGACCGTCCGCATGGCCGACCTGATCCTCGTGCTCGACGGCGGACGCGTGGCCGAGACCGGCACCCACGAGGAGCTGATGCAGCTCGACGGCTCCTACGCCGAGCTCTACCGGCTCCAGGCCCGCGCATATAGCCGGTAGCCGGCAAGGTCTCGCGGGACTCGATAGGGTTGCGTCCGCGGTTTCGAACGTCGAAAAGGGGGCGCGCGATGGCTGAATTGCTTCACGGAGCTTGTCTGTGCGGTGGGGTCGAGTACGAGGTGCGGGACCCGGAGTCGCTGGGGTACTGCCACTGCACGCGCTGTCAACGCTGGACGGGCTCGAGCCTCGCGTTGGCGGTGGTGGACCCGGCCAACTTCAAGGTCACCAAGGGCGAGGATCTGATCAAGCGCTACGAGAGCGAAGGATTCGCCCCCCGCGTCTTCTGCAGCAACTGTGGATCGAGCCTGTACGACGACGGCGGGGAGAAGTACTTCGTGGCTGCCGGGCTCATGCGAGATCTCGACCTCGAGCCGAGCTTCCACCTCCAGGTGGCCTCCAAGGCCAGCTGGCACGAGATTGGCGGCGACGCGCCGCAGTTCGCCGAGAACGCAAGCTAGGGAGAGATCGAGGCCGCCGGGTGCCGCCGGCGCTCCGTTCATCGCGTTTCTCCTCTCAATGCCGTGGAGGAAAAACGCTACGCCGATCCGCACGGGCTGCATAGGGCGCCCTACAGAGCGGTGGGCCGGCACTCCCGTTGCCCGAACTCACGTGGCCTCTAATATCGCTCTCGTGCGCGGCCAAGGGCCGGGTCCGACCGGGCGTGCTCACGGCGATGCGAGATGTGCCCACAGGTTCTCCAGCAGGCGCGCGGCCCCTGGCTCGGCGCGAAGTGCTCGGCGGTCAGGGAGGGGTGCGTCGGGCTCGAGGATCGACTCCACGAGGTCGAAGGCGCCGGCGGCGAAGACCTTCGCGCCCGCCGGTGTTTCGTAGTAGGTCATCTGGGCGGTGAAGCGCTTTCCGAAGATGTGCGGGATCTCGGCGAGGACGTGGACGGCACGTGGCGAGTCCCGGGTAGTCGCGTCGATCTCGATCCCACCGCGGCCCAGGCGAGAGCCCACCGACAATCCGGTGCCGTCGAAGAGCCACGGAGCGTCGGCGGTATCGCGGACGATCCATGAGCCCTTGTGCTGGCCGCGGTCGTTGCCCCGGTACTGGACGCCGATCAGCGAAGCCTCCGGGCGGCCGAGGTCGCGCCAGCGCTCTGTCCTCGTAAGCGTGTTTCCCTGGCGGACGACGCGCCAGAAGAAGTCGTTCGCCGATAGGAACATCAGGTTCCCGCCGAGATCGCGATAGCCCTCGATCACGTCGTACTCGTGTGTGGTGACGTACTCGTGGTGTCCCGGGAAGACGATCAGGTCGTAGGCCCTCGCGAGCCTGCTCGCGTTCGCCGAGACGGTCGAGGTCGCCATCGGCGAGGAAGTCGACGTGCTTGCCCGTGCGCGTGAGCCAGTGGATGAACGGCAGGTCGTAGTGACGGAAGCGGAAAGGCACGCCTCGGTCGAGAAAGGGCCGGAAGAGATGGACGACCTCGCCGTTGCCGGCGTACCATGTGTCCGGTCGCCCATCGCGGTTGTCGTCGCGGAAGTTGTAGGCCTGCCACGTCTGCGTCGGCAGGACGACCGCCACGCGATGCTCGCCGAGGCGACGCGGGCGCACGATGAGCGGGGCGTACCCGACCAGGCCGTCCCCGGACGTCACGCGGGCGAAGTAGAGCCCGCTCGCCCAATCGCCGATGGCGATCCTCGCCAGCGACCCGGCTTGCTCGTTCCCGAGCCACCGACGTGGTGCCACGGGGATGCCGTTCATCACGTCCGAGCGGCGGGTCCGGATCCGCTCGGCGCCCGCACGGAAGATCTGGAACGTAACGTCGCGTGCTGGAGCGAAGAAGCGCAACGCCGTGGTGCTCTCCGGGGCAGCGCTCTCCGCCTGGAACGCAACCTCGACGGACGGCGCGTCCGCCCTCGATGCGGGCCGCTGTGCAGTTGCCGTCGAGGAGGATACGACGATCAGCGAGAGCACGGAGAGGCAGGTTCCGTACCTCCGCGCTCGTGACCATGCCCATCTGCTCCTTCTCGCGGGTATGAAGATGCCAACCACACCCGGATGGTCGGACGGGTCGCTAACGAGGCGCTAACCCCTTGCCAATTACGGCGCCGGCCGCGACCGGAACGAAACGGGCCCGTTGGGCCGGCGTCAGGGGATTCGAGATCTCGGCCAGGCGAGCGGCTGCAGCGGCGACGAGCTGGTCGAAGTCGCCGCAGATGTCGCAGGTATAGATGCGAACGGTGCCGTCGAGGCCGGCGCTGAGGATCCGCGTGCCGTCGGGGCTGAACGAGGCGGCGGTCAGCTGGCTCGTGTGGCCGCGGAGGAAGGCGATCGGATCCCCGTTCGCTACGTCCCAGATCCCGGCGCTCGCCGGCCCGGCCGTGACGACCCAGCGGCCGTCGGGGCTGAAGGATGCTCCCGACACCGCGTCGTCGTGGCCGTGCAGCACCTCGGTCTGACGACCGCTGGCGACGTCCCAGATGCGGGCGTCGTGGTCGAGGCTGGAGGTCACGACCAGCCGCCCATCGCTGCTGAAGGCGATCCCGGTCAGGCTGTTCGTGTGCCCGCGCAGAACGTGAACGACGACGCCCGTTCTGGCATCGAGCAATCTCCCGGCGCCGTTCTTCGCCGCGGCGCCGATCAGACGTCCGTCAGGGCTGAACGCTGCGGCGTTGAACGGCCCTCCGCGCGTGATCAACAGCTGCCGCCTGAGGCTCGAGACGCTCCAGACACCGATCGCGCCGAGCATCGTCGGCGCCGCCAGGTATCGGCCGTCATGGCTGAGCGCGAGCGGCCCGGTCGAGACGTCGCGGGCGCTGCGGACGAGCGAGCCGGTCGCAACGTTCCAGACGCGAAGGACACCCTTCGCGTCGTCGGTGAGGACGAGCCTGCCGTCGGGAGTGAACACCGCCCCGCGTACCGGTGCGGGATGGACGAGCACTCGAAGAACCCGGCCCCGGTCGGTGAGGATTCGCGCAGTCCCGTCATCACCGGCGGCGACGAGTCGGCGGCCGTCGGGCGCGAACGACGCGGCCCGGACCGGTTCCGCGCTCGTCCACAGCGGGCGCAGGTCGGCGGCGTCCCAGAGCCTGGCCGCGCCGTCCAGGCCCGCGGTCGCTACCGCGTTCCCGTCAGGGCTGAAGACGGCATCGGCGACGACGGAGCTTCGGGGAGCACGCAGCACGGCGACCGACCCACCGTTCCTGACCATCCACACGCGCGCCGTTCCGTCGGCCCCGGCCGTCACGAGGAGCTTCGCGTCGTCGCTGAACGCAACGTGGGTGACGGCGTTGGCGTGTCCGAGCACCCGCACCCAGGGATTCCCCGTCGCCGTGAACCAGACGCGGGTCACACCGTCTGCGTTCGACGCGGCAAGCAGTCGGCCGTGCCGTGAAAACGCTGCATCGGTGATTCGTGCCCCCCCTCTTCCTCGTAAGCGGTGGAGGAGCGCACCGTCGCGGACGCGCCAGAGAACCGTGTCGCCGTCGTTCAGCCCCGTGACAAGCATCGTCCCGTCGGGGCTGAAGGAGGCAACGGTGACGCCGACCACGGGAAGCTGCCGCACGAGCCGGCCGGTGGCGGCGTCGAAGAGCCGAGCCCGCGCGCCGCCGCCGTGTCCAGCGCCCGTTGCGACGATCAGTCGCCCGTCGGGGCTGAATGCCGCGCCGGTCGGCGTCCAGCCGACCCGGACGAGGAGACTGAGCCTGCCGTCGCGAACGCGCCAGACGCGAAGCGTGCGATCGGCACTCGCCGTCACGATCCGCGAGCCGTCCGCACTGAACGACGCATCGGTTACCGAGTCACCGTGACGCAGTGTCTCGACGGGCACGCCGGTCTCGGTCCGCCAGATGCGCGCGGTATGGTCGCCGCTCGCCGTCAGCACCAGCGACCCGTCCGGGCTGAAGGCGGCTGCGGTAACCGGCCCTCGGTGTGCAAGGACGTGCGTGAGAGTGCCGTCGGTGCGCCAGAGCCGGGCCTTTCCGTCGGTGCTCGCCGTCAGCACGAGCGACCCGTTCGGGCTGTAGGCGACCGTGCGCACAGGCCCATCGCTGGGGAGGATTGCCCGCTCGCGGTTCATGAAGAGCGCCTGGCGCAGGATGGCCTCGGACTGGCTCGTACGTTGTAGCTGCGCCGATGCGAGTGCGAGCTCGAGGCTCGCGAGCGGATCGACATTGAGGCTCGAGAGTGCCGTTCCCGCCAGTTCCCGGCCGTGCGCGAGCCGCGCCTGCGACCGGGCTTTGTTCCATTCGCTCACCGCAAAGACGGTCACCGCGGCCATGACCAGCAGGGCCACACCGGCTGCCGCGAGCAGGCGCACCAGCCGTCGGTGACGCCGCTCCGCCTCCGCGGCCTCGCGCTCACGCTCGCGCTGAATCTCGTGGCCGGCCTTCCAGGCGAGCACCGGTTCTGCCAGCACATCGTGGTAGATCTCGTATCCCGGGCGGCGGCGGCCGTTGCCGGAGACGGAGCGGAGGATACGCTCGTTGCCGAGCTTTGCGAGGACGGGGAGAACGTCGGACTCGGGTGCGCCGGCGTACTCGGCGAGATCGACCACTTCGTGCGCGATCTTGGCTCCGGACGGGGTTACGAGATGGTCGAGCATGCGGGCGACGAGGTCCTTCTCCTCGGCTGTCAGGCCGGTCAGCGCTTCGTCGACGTGGTCGCGCACGATTTGCTCCGCATCGCCGAGCCTTCGGAGTGTCTCGAGTCGGAGCAGGCGCGAGCCGGCGCTCCGCTCCGCGTCCCAGAGCCGGTACATGACGAGTTGCAGGTACGCCGTCTCGATGCGGGCAGTCGCCTCGCCGGTGGCGACGGCTCCGCGGCCGGACTGTCGCACGTCGACCTTCCCGGCGACGACCTGCTCGAGCACGGTGTCGACGAGGTCAGGCTCGATCTCGACGGTCCGGTCAGCGCCGACGAGGCCGTTGTAGGCGCGAATTGGCTCGACGATCGCGGCTCGTGCGGCGAGCGGGTCGAGGTGCTCGAGCCGCAGGTAGTTGCCGAGCACGTTGGGGATCCGGGCCTTGAACACGTCGAGCTTGGCGAGTGCGTCCTCACGGATCGCGAGCAGGAAGTTCGCGCGCAGGTCGAGGGCGTTGACGACGGCCGGGAACTGGACGGCGAAGCTCGACGGGTCGTCCTCGGCCGGGTGATAGAGGAAGTACTCCTCCGCCTGGTCGAGCACGATGTAGATGTCGCCGTCGAGGACCGTTCCCCACATCCGAAGCGCGTCGACGAGCGGGAGATCATCGTCGGGCGGCCGGAGCGAACCGCCCAGTGCCTGCGTCACCGCATCCATGACGGCGGTACGAAGCGCACCGAGGGGATCGTCGCGCCATGCGTCGAAGACGACCACGGCCATGCCAGGCTCTCCGCGGGCGGCCAGATTGCGCTCGGCGACGCCGCGGAGATGGTGAGCGACGCCCGCCCGAAGCACCGAGCTCTTTCCGACGCCGGTCTCGCCGTAGAGGATCGTGAGGCGAGAGGCCATCAGGTTCGCCTCGATCAACTCGCGCTCACGCTCTCGTCCGAAGAAGAAGCCGACGTCGAGCTCGGAGTCCTCGAACGGCGTCAGCCCCTTGTACGGCGACAGCCGGCCGTCGTCGCTCAACTGCCGAGCTCCGTGGCGATCCGCTGCTCGAGGGCTTCCAGGTACTCATCGAGTCGAAGGTCGAAGCTCTCGATGCCACGCTCGCGCCAGAGCTCCTGTTCGAGCGTCGTGAGCGCGTCGCCGATCGCCCACGAGCGGTAGCTGACCCGTTCGCGCCCCCACACCCGATGCAGGAAGACGCGCAGGCTCCACGCCTGGAGTGGGTAGCCGAGGAACAGGAAGTGACTCCGGCGCAGCCGGGCCGCGATCGCGACGGGCACCGCGACCGAGATCGCCGCTTGCGCGAGGTGGTCGATGTGATCGTCCTCGCTCACGACGAAGCTCTCCCACTGCCGCTCGGGGTGCATGTCGATGCCGCCATGGATCTTCAGGATCACGGTGCGGCTCTCGAGCGACAGATCGGAATACGCGTTCGGTACCTCGACGACCGTCGCCGCGCCGTTCGCCTTGAGGTGGAGGAACTTGCCGCGGTTCCGGCCGAGCGCGACATAGGTGACGACGTCACATTCCTCGCCGGCCTGCTCGAAGGCCCGCTCGAGCGCGTTGTCGAAGTTCGTCGTGACGATCAGCTGGCGAGGGCCCCCATGCGTTCGCAGCAGACCGGCGACGCGGACGAGTGTCCCGTCGACCGGACGCGGATCGAAGTCACGCGCATAAACCGCGTGAAGCTCGTCGTACAACGGTCCAATCCCGTTTGTGAGCGTCACATACTCCGCGACGTGGGCGAGGTCACGGGCGTGCTCCGGCGGGCAATTGAAGGACTTGACGAGGTGAGCGGTGACCTCCGCCGGGCCCGGGAGCCGGTCTCCGCTCGCTGCGCCCGCATTGGCCCCCGCTCCGACGACGGTGACGAGCCGGCCGCCGAGCATCGCTCTGACGACATCGCCGAGGTGGTCATCTCCCGGACCGCCGGACGGCGCAGGCCGTTCGAGCAGAGCCTCCTGCCGCAGCATCGAGCGGTAGAGCGCCTGAAGTGTCGGCGACGGCTCGATGCCGAGCTCGTCTACGAGAACCCGGCGAGCATCGTGGTAGGAGCCGAGTGCCTCCGCCTGCCGGCCTGCCCGGTAGAGGGCGAGCATGAGCTGGCCGCGCAGACGTTCCCGCAGCGGCCACTGCCGGACGAGAGTCTCGAGCTCGCCGACGAGCTCGGGCCCGCGACCAAGCTCGAGGTCGGCGTCGATCCGGTCCTCGCTCACCCGCAGCCTGAGCTCCTCGAGCCGGCGAATCTCCTCCCGGGCGAAGTCGTCGAACGCAAACTCGGTCAGCGGTGCGCCGCGCCAGATCGCGAGCGCGTCGCGGAGAAGCTGCGACCGAGACCGGGCATCGTGTTCTTCTGCGTCCGCGACGAGCTGCTCGAAGCGCCTGAGGTCGAGCTGGCCGTCTTCGAGCTCGATCCGGTAGCCGGGAGCCCGCGTGACGAGCGCACCAGGCGGAGGACCTTGCGAAGCTGCGAGACGAGATTCTGAAGCGCCTCGCGCGCTGTCCGCGGCGGATGCTCGCCCCAGAGCTCCGCGAGCAGCCGGTCGGTCGAGACCACCTCTCCCGCGCTGATCAGGAGGATCGCCAGCAATGCGCGCTGCTTTTGCCCTCCGAGCGCCACAGCCTTGCCCTCGTCGATCACTTCGAGCGGACCAAGGATCCGAAACTCGGACACGCTCTGTTTGTAACACGTTCTTGGCTCAGCTCCAATCGGGGTAGGTGGCGGCCGCCCGGAGGGCCGGTCGGGAAGCGGTCAGCACGCCCAGGTGGCTTGCACCGACGACCGCCGGCCGGTGGAGGTCCGCAGTGTTGGTGACGAGCGGCCGAAGTTGTTACAACCACGCTCGAGGAAGATGCAGTTCCGAATCCTTGGGCCGCTCGAGGTCATTGGGAACGACGGCACGCCTTTGCCGCTCCCGCGCCTGCGACAGCGCGCGTTCCTCGCCGTCATGCTGTTGCATGCCGGCGAGGTTGTCTCAACCGACCGACTGCTCGATGACCTCTGGGGCGAGCATCCGCCGCGGACAGCGCGCGAGGCGCTGCAGAACGTCGTGTCCCAACTGCGGAAGGAGCTCGGCCCCGACCTGCTCGTCACCCGGGCACCCGGGTACGCGATCGTGGCGGCGCGCGAGCAGATAGACCTCGGCGAGTTCGAGCTTCTCACCGCGCAGGCGCGTGCGACGACCGACCCAGCGACGCGAGCGCAGAGGCTTCGCGACGCGCTTGCGCTTTGGCGCGGCGCCGCGCTCGCGGACCTCGTGTTCGAACCGTTCGCCGCGCTCGAGCTGCCTCGATTGAACGACCTGCGGCTGAACGCACAGCACGACCTGGTCGATGCTGAGCTCGCGCTAGGCCGTCACGCAGAGGTTCTGCCCGAGATCGCGTTGCTCGTGGCAGACCATCCATTCGACGAGCGGCTCCGCTGCAGGCTTGCGCTTGCCCTCTACCGCACCGGCAGGCAAGCCGCCGCTCTCGCTGCCTGCCGGGAAGCGCGGCGCGTGCTCGTCGACGAGCTCGGCATCGATCCGACCGACGAGCTGCGCACGCTCGAACAGCGGATCCTCCGGCACGACCCGGCGCTCACGGCTCCCGCGGCTTCACGGCTCGAGCCGGCCCCCGCGCGAAAGACCGTGACGGTGCTCTCCGCGGAGCTCGCGGGCGGGCGCGACGCGCTCGATGCGCTCGACGCCGAACGGCTCCACGCGCTGCTGGATCAGTTCGCGGCCGTGATACGCGCCGCGGCGGAGCCGCACGGCGGTGCGGTGGAGACCGACGGGAACGGAACGGCCACGGTCGTCTTCGGCCTCGCCGCTGCGCACGAAGACGATCCGCTGCGAGCCGTCCGGGCTTCGGTCGACGCTCGGGACGCGCTTGCCTCGCTTGAACATCCGCTCGGTGTCGGCATCGGGATCACGACCGGCGAGGTCTACGCCGCGGCCGACTCCCACGGGGGCCGGCCGCAACGGGCCTGCCGTTCAGAACGGCGAGACGGCTCGCGAACGCGGCAGCCGACGGCGAGATCCTGCTCGGCGGGTCGGCGTTCCGTCTACTTCGAATGCGGTCAGGGCCGAGCCGTTCGCACAGACCGGACGAGACGGAGCCGTCTGACGTTTCGCCTGTTGTCGCTCGTCGAAGGCGCTCCTGCGCTCGCGCGGCGCCTCGACTCGCCGTTGATCGGCCGCGAGCGTGAGCTCGCTGAGCTACGGACGCTCTTCGACCGGCGTGTCGCGCGAGCGCAGGTGCATCGTGGCGACGGTGATCGGCGAAGCCGGGATCGGCAAGACGCGTCTCGTCACCGAGCTCGCAAGAGAGCTCGGCCCCGGGGTGTCAGTCGCTATCGGGTGCTGCGTGTCGTACGGCCAGGGCGCAACGTACCGGACCGCTCGAGGAGGTGGTCGCCGCGCTCGGCGGCGGGCTCGCCGCCCTCCTCGCCGGCGCGGACACGACCGGCGAGCAGTTTCTCGCCGTGCGCCGCTTCTTCGAGGAGCGTGCTCGGGAGCGCCCGCTGGTGCTCGTCTTCGACGACGTTCACTGGGCCGAGGCGACGCTTCTCGATCTGATCGACTACCTGGGCGAGCGCGTCGAGCATGCACCGGTGCTCGTGATCGGCCTCGCGCGTCCCGAGCTGCTCGAGACTCGACCTGGGCCGCCCGCCACGTTGCGGCTCGCTCCGCTCGACGACGTCGACGCAGAGGCGCTGCTCGCGGCGATGTCGCCCGAAGTCGAGCCGACGCTCGGCGCCCGAATCGTCGCGCGGGCGGAGGGAAACCCGCTCTACGTCGAGCACCTCGCTCGCGTACGCGCTCGAGGGCGGCGAGCCCGAGTCCTTACCGCCGACCCTCGACGCGCTGCTCGCCGGCCGCCTCGGCCGGCTGCGCATCGACGATCAGATGCTGCTCCAGGGTGCAGCGGCCATCGGCCGGGAGTTCACGCATCGCGGACATCGAGCGCCTCGCCCTCCCGGATGCGGACTCGCGCGACCGCTCGCTCGAGACGCTGACGGCGACAGGGCTCCTTCGCCGCGGCTCGCGAGACCGATTCCGGTTCGACCATGTGCTCGTTCGCGATGCCGCATACGCAGCGACGCCGAAGGCGCGCCGCGCCGACCTGCACGAGTCCTTCGCAGCCGCCGTGGCGAGCGGGCCCGAGAGCGCGGACGAGCTCGTCGGGTACCACCTCGAACAGGCCTGCCGGTACCGGACCGAGCTCGGCCTGGTCGACGCTCGCACACACCGCCTCGCGACCGAGGCGGGCGAGCGGCTCGGCGATGCAGGCTTGCGGGCGTGGAGGCGTCACGACACGCCGGCTGCGGTGAACCTGCTCGGCCGCGCGGCCGCCCTGATCGACGAGACGAGCCCGCGCAGGTTCGAGCTGCTCTGCGAGCTCGGCGTCGCGCTTCGAGGCACGGGTGAGATCTTTCGTGCCGAGCAGGTCCTGGCCGAGACGGCCGCGCTCGCGGAGGCCGCGCACGACGTCCGGGCCGAGCAACGCGCGAAGCTCGAGCTCGCCAATGTCCGCCTCCTGAGTAGCCCCGGCGGCCGGGCCGAGGAGCTGCTCGCCGCGGCGCGGGAGGCGATTCCCGTCTTCGCGGCGGCCCATGACGACCGAGGACTCTTCCGCGCCTGGCGCTTCACGGCGTATGCAGAGGGCGCGATGAGCTGCCGATACGCCGCCTCGAGCCGGGCGGCAACACGCGCGCTTCGCTACGGCCGGCGGTCGGGTTGGTCGACCGCGGCCTGTCTCGGCGACGTGGCGGCGGCTCTTTGGTACGGGCCGGCTCCGGTGCCGAACGCAATCGCGCGCTGCCGCGCACTGATGAGGGACGTCGATCTTGCAGGCGAGGCGAACGTCCTCGTCCCTCTCGCCGGGCTCGAGGCATTGCGGGGCCGGTTTGCCGAGGCCCGCGCGCATGTCGCGCGGGCGGAGACCATCCATGCCGAGCTCGGGCAGATCCCGTTCGCACATGCGACGGGTGGCGCAGTGAGGGGCGAGATCGAGCTCCTCGCCGGTGATGCCGCCGCCGCGGAGCGAGCTTTCCGTGAAAGCTACGACGCTCTCGCGACCGTCGGAGACCGTGCGTACCTCGCCACACGAGCCGTCCAACTCGCGGAGGCGGTTCACCTGCTCGGGCGCACCGAAGAGGCGCTGTGTCTGAGCCGGATCGCCGAGGAGGCTGCGGCAGAAGACGACGTCCCGACGCAGTTCCTCTGGCGCTCGATCCAGGCACGACTCTTCGCAGGCTCCGAGGAACCTGCGCGAGCGAAGACGCTTGCCGATGAGGCCGTCCGCCGCGCGGAGTCAACCGACGCGCTGTGGCAGCAGGCGAAGGTCGTTCTCGGCCTCGCCGAGGTGCTCTGGAAGATCGGCCGGCCGGTCGACGCCGCGGCCGCGGCGGCGCGCTCGCTAGCCCTCTATGAGCAGAAGGCGAGCACTGTGGGTGCAGCATGCGCTCGAGCGCTCCTCGACACAATCAGTGCTGGGTGAGGCGACGGCACGAGGAGCGCGCAGGTGCTCCTCGTGCCTGTGCCCGAGCCGTCGCTCTGTCAGAGCAGCGGGCCGCCCCCGATGTTCGGCGTCTGTGCCGCCATTGAGTGCACCTCCTTTCGGAGGCGCACTCCACGGCCGGCCGCCAACGCCGCCCCCAAGGACGGCCAATCGCTCGCTAACCGGGGCTAACGGTGGTCGAGGGGCCTCTCGAGCCGCCGCACGCTCGGCGTGACGGCGATCGCCACGCTCGCCGAGGCGTGGGCTGCGGCGCCGGCGACGAGGGTCGCCGGGATGCCGATCACCGCTGCGAGTGGACCGGCGAGGGCGTAGCCGGCAGGCTGCAACGCCCGTGAGCCGAGCCAGTCGAACGAGCTGACCCGGGAGAGCGACTCGGGCGGGATCTGCTCCTGCAGCGTCGTGAGCCACATGGCGTTCGAGAAGGCCAGAGCGCCGAGCCCGAGGGCGGCAGCGGCGGCGATCACGACGGCGGGGAAGGGTCGAGCGAGCAGGCCGGGCTCGAGCGCCCAGGCTCCGACGAGGAGAAAGCCGGGCGCGAGTGCCCGTCGCGGTCGAAAGCGCATGGCCGCCACGTCACCGGCAACCGCCCCGACGCCGCCGCAGGTCGCGATCAGCCCCCAGGTCACGGAGCCGCCGAGCTTCTCCTCGGCGACGAACGGCCCGAGCACGTAGAGCGGTGCGATCGCGAAGTTTGCGAACGAGAAGTACGCGATACCGGCCCAGACCCAACTTCGCGCGGCCAGCTCGCGCCAGCCGGCGCGTAGATCCCGGAGCACGCTCGCTCGCGAAGCCGCGCGAGGTCGGGGCGGTAGCCGCAACGCCGCGAGCGTGACGGCCGAGACGACGAACGTCGCCGCGTCGAGGGCAAAAACGACACCGGGAGTCACGGCGGCGACGAGGAGGCCGGCGAGCGCCGGACAGATCACCGACGCGGTGCTGGTCGGGAGGCTCAGAAGCGCGTTTGCCCTCTGCATGCGCGCGCGCGGCACGGTCTCCGTGACGAGCGCGACGGCCGCCGGCGCGAAGAAGGCGTCCGCGGCGCCGTAGAGCGCGTACAGGCACGCGAGCTGCCAGACCTGCGCAACGCCCGACAGCAGGAGCAGGGCGACGAGCGCCTCCACGGTCGCCCGGACCGTGTCCGCCGCAACCATCACGCGCTGCCGGGGCAGCCGGTCCGTGACGACCCCGCCGAGCAGAAGGAATGCAGCCCGCGAGGCGAACCCGGCCGTCAGCACGAGTCCCAGCGCCGACGCGGAGTCCGTCAACTCGACGAGCGAGAACGAGAGCGCGACCGGGACGAGTGCGTTGCCGAACGCCGAGATCGCCTGGCCCGCCCAGAGGAGCGCGAAGCCCCTCTCACGGAGCGAGCGTGAGCTCGGCACATGCATCGGCCGACCGTAGAAGCCCGTCATAACCGCGGGCTAACGCGTCGCGGCACTTTCTCCAAGCCCTCGACACGACGGCGAATCGGCCACGCGTTAGCCCGCCGTTAGGGCGGCCGCCGATGCTCGCCGCGTGGCAATTCACAACGGAGAGCTCGTCGAGAACGTCGCGAGCCGGAGGAGGTCGTCATGAAGCTCCATCACCTTGCCGTGCTGTTCGTGCCGGTCCTGGTCGTCCTCGCGATCGGCCAGGGCGCGCCCCCAGCGACGGCGGACCCTTCGTGCCCGCACACGAAGGCCGTCTTCTACACGACGGACACCCAGGCCCTGGCGAAGGCGCTGGCCGCCAATGTCTCGGACTGCGCCGACTATTACGTCTCGATCTCGCCGACCACGGCTGCGCCCAATCCCGGCGAGCCGCGGGGCGGAGCTGCTCTGGCCACCGTGCACGCGCAGGGCTCGGAGTTCCACGCACTTGCGGAGCTGCGTCTGAGCCAGTGGACGACGTATGCGGCTGCCAACGGCTGGTACGCGACAGGCGTGAAGCTCCACGACGACATGCTCGCGGCCGGGTACGACCCTGCTGCCGGCGACACCTGGGCCGTGAACGAGGTCGGGACACCGTCGACCTCCACCCTCGCCACGGACGTCATCGACGACGCCGACGGCGCCCGGGAGGCGTTCCGCGACTTCCTCCGCGGCCTCTACACGGGATCGGGCGGTCCCGCGCTGCCGGGTCTCGTCTTTGCGGCCGATCCGGCGCAGCTAGCGCCGGACGCGGCCGCCTACGGGGAGCAGCTCGCGAGCTGGTACGCGGACGAGCCGTTCTGGGAGGACATGGACCGGTATGTGAGCATGTGGGCACAGGAGACCTACGCCGACGCGCGCGCCTGGGGCGTAGCCGGCGCCACACTCGGCGAGCGCACCAGCTACCTGAACGACTACTTCCTCCATGGACAGCGCGTCGCGGAGGAGGGGAACGACACCACGGGCGCCGCCCGCGCATTCCTCGACGAGGCGTATCTCCCGCTGGCGAACGCTTCGTACCGGTACGGGCCTCCAAGCCCGGCCACGGGTGTTGGGTTCGGCTACACCGACATCGGGGCGACGGGCATGCAGCGGTTCATCTCGGCCCAGACCTACGCACTCCGCTCCTCGTTCGGGACACGTCTCGGATTCGCAGTCGTGCCGTTGAACGACAGCCCCGACCGGCAGTCGATCGAGGGCCGCGTCGCCGCGGCGATCCACGACTCCCAGAGCGACCCGATGGGCGCTTGCTCCGCTACCGGCGAGTCGTGCGACTTCGACGTCGGCGGCGCGTCGTTCACCGACAGCTGGAAGGTTCTTGCGAACACTCGGGAAGGCTCGAGCGTCGTCGTGCAGGTCGGCTCCGGTGTCTCCGTCACCTACGGCGACGTCGAGTCTCGCGGCGCGACGTGGTTCAGCAGCGGCGACGCGACGGATGTGCCGCTCGGCTGGGCCGCCGACGGGCCCGAGTTCGACATCGTCACGACTGCGCTTACCGCGGGGCCGATTACGGTTTGCCTCGGCGAAACCGGTCACGTCTTTCGGCGCACGGACGGCCTCTGGGAGGACATCTCCGCCTCGCCCGGCTGTGGCGCCACCGATTCGCTCGGTACGTTCGCGCGTTTCGTCGATCCGACTCCGCCACTCGTCGTGCCGCACGTGGCCGGTCCGCTCGGCGACGCCGGCTGGTATGTCGGTGACGTCACGGTGAGCTGGGAGCTCACCGACCCTCAGACTGCGATCTCCGCAGAGCAAGGCTGCGGAACCGTCACCGTCTCCAGCGATACGCCGGCGACTGCGTTCACCTGTTCCGCGACCAGCGAGGGCGGCACGGCAACCGATCAGGTCGTCGTGAAGCGCGATGCCACGCCGCCGGGCGTGACGTGCGCGCCGACGCCACAGGTGCTCTGGCCGCCGAACGGCGATCTCGTTCCGGTAAGCGTGAGCGTCGCCGTCAGCGACGAGACGTCAGGCGAGGCGGGCTTCGTCCTCACCGACGCGCCGAGCGCCGATGACGCCGACTTCGTCCCCGGTACGCCCGATGTCCAGGGACTGCTTCGCGCCCGGCGACCCGGAAACGGCGGCGACCGGACCTACACGCTGACCTACACCGGCCGGGATACCGCAGGGAACGCAGCGGAGTGCAGCGCCGTGATCGTCGTTCCCCACGATCACGGCAATTAGCAACGCGTTAGCGAGCCGCGCGAACCTCGACGCATCGTGACCAGCATCCATAGGAGGTCGAGCATGAAAGGTCGTGAATCAGCACAGGCCGCCACGGTCGATCGGCGGCGTGGATCAAGGAGGGCAGGATGAGACGGGGGTCTACCAGGAACTCGCCTGTGACCGGGTCCCGCCGCCCCGGACGCGCCGGCCTACGGCGCTGGGTTTGGCTTCCCTCGCCTGCGGCCGTTCTTGCACTTGTCGCATTGCTCGTGGCGCTCGGAGGCACGAGCTACGCGGCCGGACTGCTGCCGGCCAACAGCGTCGGCACCGTTCAGCTGAAGAGCGACGCCGTCGTGTCCAGCAAGGTCAAGGATGGATCGCTGTTGGCGAAGGACTTCAAGAGCGGTCAGCTTCCTAGCGGCCCGGTTGGGCCCGCCGGTTCCTCCGGCCCGGCGGGCCCGACTGGGCCGGCCGGGCCGACGGGGGCGACGGGGCCCGCGGGTGCGACAGGCTCGACCGGCGCACAGGGCCCCGCCGGGGCGCCGGGGCCGACCGACAGCCTCACGTACGTCTCCGCGGACATCCCTGCTGGAACGCAGTACTCACCGGCGACGAGTGGGGAGGCGAAGTGTCCGGCCGGGCAGCACGCCGTGAGCGGTGGGTTCGACGCACCGTCGGCGCCGAAGAGCAGTCATCCGAGTGACGGCGCGGGCACGGGCACCCCCGGTAACAGCGCCTGGTGGGTCGCAATCACCACGACGTCCGGGATGACCGTGTACGCGATCTGCTCATCCAGCGACACTGTCACAGGTCCGTAGCGTTCGATGATCGCGGCTGCCGGGCTCCGCTCAGCATCGGCCCGGCGCCGCGGTCAGCTCGCTCTCCGCGGGCCGTCCGTGTTCGTCTTCGCGGCGGCCGGTGTGGGGGTCGCCGGGCTGAGCGAGTCGAGTGGCGGCTACTACCCACAGAGTTGGGGGGTGGCCGGCCTCTCGTGCCTGGCCGTGGCGCTGGGGTCGATGCTGTGGTCGCGACCGGTCGGGCTCCCGCGCTCGGCGTGGTCGCTGCTCGGCGCGCTGACGGGGTTTACGGCCTGCGTGGGCGTCTCGGCGCTCCGGCCCGGGGCCGCGACCCTCGCCGTCCCCGAACTGCAACGTGCGGCGCTCTACGTAATGGTCGTCTGGGCCGGTCTGGCCGTTTCCCGCCGTGCGGACGATGCCGCCGAGGCTCTCGTCGCCGGGCTCCTCGTCGGGATCGTGGTCGTGTGCTGCCGGGGGCTCGAGCTCTTCCTCTTCCCTCATCACGCGGCGCCGGATCTTTACGAGGGGCGGCTTCTCTTCGAGCCCGTCGGCTACGCCAACGCGATGGGCGTCCTCGCGGCGATCGGGTTCCTGCTTGCGTTCACAGGAGCCTGCCACGGCGGCTCCTCCGGCTCCCGAGCATTGGCGGCTGGAGCCCTGCCTCCGCTTGCGACGACCCTCTGGTTCACGCAGAGCGTTGGCGCCGCTGCAGCACTCGCCGCGGGTGGGGCCGCGATGGTCGCGCTCTCCCCGCTCCGGAGAGCGCTCGCCGCGACCGCCGCGGTGGCCTTCCCGCTGCCGCTCGTTGTCGTGTGGCTCGGCTCGCGCTCGCAGGTTGGCGACTCGCAGGCGAGTGCGAGCACCGTTATCCGGAGCGGACATTCGCTGGCGGCCGTCCTCGTGCTCATAACGCTGGCCTCGGCCTCGATCGCCTTCATGCTCCTACGCCGCGACCGTCTGGGCCGCATCGAAGGCCCGGCGACCGTTCTCGTCGCCTTCGCGGTGGTCGCCGTGGTCGCCGTGGTCGCCGTCTCCGGGATGCAGGGTGTCGTGTTCAGCGATCGTGCCGCCTACTGGCGGGCCGCGCTCGCGGACATCGGCGCCCATCCATTGCTCGGGTCTGGCGCCGGCAGCTTCGAGGTCGCGTGGCTTCGCTACCGGACGAGCCCGGTCTCCACGCTCGATGCGCACAACCTCTACCTCGAGACGCTGGCCGAGCTCGGTCCGCTCGGCGTCGCCCTCCTCGTCGGAGCCCTGTTCGTCCCGCTTCGCTGCCTGATCTCACGACCTCGGCGGCCGGCGACGGTGGCGGCCGGCGCCGCATACGTCGCCTTCCTCGTGCACGCCGCCGTCGACTGGGACTGGGAGCTGCCCGCGGTCGTCGTGACCGGCCTGGTCTGCGGAGTTGCGCTTGTGGTCGCGTCACCGCACGACACGATCCTCCGGCGAGCCGAACGGAAACGAAAAACGGCCATCGCCGCTGCCGTGACCCTCGTCTGTGTCGCACCCGTCACCGCCGAGTTGATCGGCAATCAAGCGCTCGCCGCCGCTCAGCACGCCGCGTCGACCGGCGACTGGCCGACCGTCGAGAGCCGAGCCCGGGCAGCATCGCGCTGGCAGCCCTGGTCCGCTCAGCCGCCGCTCCTCCTTGGGCTTGGGCAACTCGCCGCCGGCGACATCCCGGCCGCCCGGGCGAGCTTCGCGCGAGCGGTTCGTCTCGACCCGACGGACGCGCGGGCCTGGTACGAGCTCGGCAGTGTCAGCGGTCCACGAACAAGAAGCGAGGCGCTTCGCCGCCTGCTCGCTCTCGACCCCGTCGGGACACGGAACGGCTGAGACACGTGCTCCACGCGACGACGGCGTCGACGGCACAGATCCGGATTGCGGCTCGGGCCTCTCTTATCTATACAAACAAGTCAGGAGCCGGCACCGTGCCCGCCGGCACTCTCCCAGTCGGCGATGAACCGGAGACCACGGAAATGCCTGACGGCGAGGGTAACGCGGCACGACATGCTCACGGCCGTCGGCATGGAGGCTTTCGCCGAACGGGCACGCCGGGAACTCGCGGCAACGGGAGAAAAGCGCAACGCTCGGGCTCGGCGAGCTCGCCGCCGTTTTCCGGCGAACCAGGCGACGCAGGCGTACCTTGAGGCGAGAGCGGACCGGGACCGCATCGAGAAGAAGGGGGGTTGAGCGATGTCAGAGACTCCAGCGCCGGCTGGCCTCGTCGAGCTCGTCGGCGACTACACGGACCAGGAGCCCGACGTGATCGTCGAGCTTGTCGGCGGCACGGTTACCCGGGTGCGGGCCGTGCGCGGATTGTGCGTCGAGGTCCGGGAGGCGCCCTGGGAAGCGACCCGGTACACCGATCCGATGCCGCCACCGCAGGCCGGCGAGCTCGAGGGCGGCCGGCTCGATGCCTAGCTTGCAGCCGAGCTCCGGCGGGCCGACGAGGCGAGCCGCCGCGCGGACGAGAAGTACCGGGCGGCGCATCTCGCGTCACCCGACCCGCGGCGAGACAGCGAAGGGTCACATGAGCGTCCTGGGCGGCAACCCGAGCCCCGCCGCTCAGCTCAGCCCCGGCAGTGCGCCGCTTGAGGGTTGAGTTCTCGCGACGCCTGAAGTAGGCTCGCCGGGTGGCCGCGCCGGACCATTTCGATCACGTCCGCAACATCACGCGCGCGGCATTTGGCGAGGTGCCTGCGCGCTTCGCCCCGTCTATCGCTTCGGCGGTTGACGCCTATAACAAACACCGAACCGTGATCGCCGACTCACCGTTGACCGATGCCGACGACCCGAGGGCGCTGACCGACGCTGCCGCAAGGATCATCAGGGTAGTGGATGCGGTCGCAGGGGATGACGACGTCGTCCGCGGGAAGTGTCTGGAGATCGTCCACAAGATGGCCGAGGCCCGCGAGTAGCCGTCTGATCCGCGGCAAGGACGCGAGCTCGAGCGTGTTTCACCGGCCGGGGATCGGTCACATCAAGCGGCACGTAGGGAGCCATGAGATTGCTGTGCTCCCGTTTAGGAGGTGCAACGATGAGCTTGCGTAGGATCCGACCGGGCCGTCGCGAACCTCGCGGGCCGGCAGGCG
Source organism: uncultured Actinomycetota bacterium (assembly GCA_963743675.1). Lineage (GTDB taxonomy): Bacteria > Actinomycetota > Thermoleophilia > Gaiellales > Gaiellaceae > PALSA-600. The sequence continues at coordinate 121,024 of CAVURE010000010.1, read as the reverse complement.
AATTGTTTTGTGCTCGAACTGCGACGAGGGAGCGGCAATGATTCGCTATGAAGGACACGCGAGGATCACTCGCGGAAGCAGCTTCGCTGAGGGCTCCTGCGTCATCGAGGGCGAATCTGAGTCCGATTCGGCTTGGTTTGGTCGGATGTCGACTTCGCGGTCGAGTGGCAGCGTCGAAGAAGGCCCGGCGCGGTTGCGGCTACCGGACGGACGCGAGTACGCGATCCAGGTCACGCGATCGGGTTTGGGAACGGGGCCGCTCGAGTTTTTCGGGGCGGAGCCCATTGAGCTGGACGAAGGCCAGGGCTATGCGCGTGAATCGGCTCGATCCGCGTAGTCGGCCGCCAGTCCGCCCTCCACGATGAAAGGGCGTTGCGGTGTCAGTTTCAATAGGTGCTCAGCGCCTTCAATACGTGCTCAGCGCCGGGACGAGGCTAGTGTCCCGAGCGGCTCGTCGTCGTTTGGCGACGAGTCGCCGGCCAGTGGGCACCTAATGAAGGCCTGTGGGCAGCTCATGAAGCTCTAAGCAGGTTCTCAGCTTCGGGGGCGGCATGCTCAGGTTTCGGTGGTCAACTTGTGTCGTGGCCTCTCGCCTGGCTTGGCCGTGACGGACCTTCGCGCCCGCATAGGCTCCGTTCGTCGATCCTCCGGGTTATCGAGGAGTGGAGGCCGAGGATGAACTGGCGGTGATGGAGGCGGCTGAAGTTCGGGGTGGGCGCGTGCTGGTCGTCGACGACGACCCGGACGTGCGCGACGCCGTCGAGACTGCACTCGAGCTGGAGGGACATCGGGTTTCGACCGAGCCCGACGGCCTTGCGGCGTTGAAGCGGCTCGGGGGGGCGGAGTTCGACGCGGTGGTGCTGGATGTCCTGATGCCGAACCTGGACGGCTTCGAGGTCTGCCGGCGACTCCGCGCCGCCGGCAACAGGACGCCGGTCTTGATCCTGACGGCGCGGGACTCGGAGGAGGACACGATCCGCGGGCTCGATCTCGGCGCGGACGACTATCTGGTGAAGCCGTTCGCCCTCGGCGAGTTGCTTGCCCGCGTGCGGGCGCTGCTGCGCAGGACGCGGCCGGCGGGCGAGGACGCGCCGCTCTGGTTCGCGGGGCTCTCGCTCGACCGTCAGACGCGGGAGGCCTCGCGTGGCGGGCGGGCCTTCGAGTTGACGCGCACGGAGTACGCGCTGCTCGAGCTGTTCATGCGCAACCCGCGTCAGGTGCTGACGCGGGAGCTGATCATGGACCGGGTCTGGAGCTACGACTTCGGGCCCACGTCGAATCCGCTCGAGGTGTACATCAGCTACCTGCGGCGAAAGACGGAGGCCGGCGGCGAACCACGTCTGATCCATACGGTGCGCGGCGTCGGGTACGCGCTGCGAGAGCAATGAGCCTCCGTATGCGGTTGACGCTCGCGGGGGGCGGCGCCGTGTTCGTCGCGCTTGCGATCGCTTCGTCGGTGATGTACATCGAGGTGCGCTCGAAGCTCCACGATCAGATCGACTTCTCGCTGATCCAGTCTGCCGAAGGGGTCGCGGCGAAGTGGCAGGCAAACGGTGCCCGAGCTTTCGGCAAGACCGGGTCCGGCTTGTTCCAGGTCATCCCGAGGCTCGGCGCGGCGAGGGACGAAGGGCTATCGGCGGACGGAGCGCCGGTGCCCACACCCATCCCCGGAGCCGTCGGAGACAAGATCCCTTCGCAGGGGATCCTCGACCGCGACGATTCGGTCGCAAAGGGACTGTCGCCCCCGTACTTCAGGGACGTTCGCATGGCCGGCACGGAGCAACGGCTGTACACGATGCGACTCCCTTCATCGAGCGACGGTGTGGTGCGGACCTTGCGCCCGCTGACGGAGGCGAACGCGACGATCGCCGGTGTCCGCCGGCTGCTGTTCGGCCTTACGCTCGGTGGGGCGCTCGTCGCGGGCCTGCTCGGACTGCTGGCAGCGAATGCCGTGCTTCGCCCCGTACGCGCGCTCGCCGGCACTGTGCGCGAGGTCAGCGCGACGCGTGACCTCAACCAGCGGATCCCGGTGAGCGGCCGGGACGAGCTGGCAAGCCTCGCCGCCGACTTCAACGCGATGCTCTCTGCCCTCGACGCCTCGCAAAAGGCTCAACAGCAACTGATCGCGGACGCCTCGCACGAGCTGCGGACCCCGCTGACCGCGCACCGCGCCAACATCGAGCTGCTTGCGCGGTCGGACCTGCCCGTGGACAGGCGCGAGCGCGTGCTCGGCGCAGCGGTCCGGTCGATCGAGGAGCTCTCGAGCCTCGTCGGCGACCTCATCCAGGCCGCCCGCGACGGGAAGTCCGTCGACGCACGCGAGACGCTAGCGCTGGACGAGATCGTGGCGGCTGCGGTCGAGCGGGCGGAGCACAGAGCGTCGCGGCTTCTCTTCGAGAGCCGACTGGAGCCCCACCAGCTGGTCGGGGCACGCGCACGGCTCGAGCGCGCGGTCGACAACGTTCTCGACAACGCGATCAAGTGGAGCCCGCCTGACGGCACCGTCGATGTACGGCTCCTCGGAGGGACGCTGACCGTGCGCGACCACGGGCCCGGGATCGCGGAGGCCGACCTGCCGCACCTCTTCGACCGCTTCTACCGAGCCGCCTCGGCGCGCGCCCTGCCCGGTTCGGGGCTCGGGCTCGCGATCGTCAAGCAGACCGTCGACGACCACGGGGGCAGTGTCACCGCCGCCAACGCGGACGGCGGAGGGGCGCTTCTCACGCTGCGCTTCGACCCCGACGGCCGATAGCGGCTCTCTAAGCAAGCTCTCAGCAACCTCTCAGGCAGAACGGCGATCCGCTCAGGTTCCGGTGGTGAGCTGTCCTTGCTTGCGACCGAAAGGATCCGAACCAGGTGCCTCGCCGTCGTCTACGCATGCTCGCCCCGCTCGTCGCGGTCGCTGCGTTCTCCCTGCTCGCCGCCGGCTGTGGCGGCGCGGGCTCTGGTTCCCCGGGGGTTGCGAACGTGACCGCTTCCACAACTCCCGCCGCGGCTGCTGCGCCGAACGGTGCGCTCGCCTTCGCTCGCTGCATGCGCTCCCACGGGTTGCCGGGCTGGCCCGACCCCACCAGCGGCGGAGGGTTCGACAAGTCGAAGCTGCGGCAGCTCGGCTACAGCGTCTCCCGGGTCCGGGCGGTCGAGGATGGTCCCTGCAGTCACCTCCTGGGCGGCTCCCCGCAGGGGCCGACGATCACCCTTGCCGATCGGGCCGATTACCTCCAGGCCGCCGCATGCATGCGCACGCACGGTGTCTCCGACTTCCCCGATCCGACCTTTCAGGACAACACCGTCCAGACCAACATCCCGTCGAGCATCAACCAGGACTCTTCCCGGTTCAAGAGCGCAGCAACGATCTGCACCAAGCTGATACCGGCGGGTCTGCCCTACAGCGGCGGCCGGTCGTGATCCAGGCCCGGGAGCCTTTCGCGGCCTATGTGGCGCACGAGCTGCGTACGCCTCTCGCGACACAGCGTGCGCTGCTCGAGCTCGCGCTCGCCGACCAAGACGCGGACGTGGCCAGCTGGCGAGAGGTCGGCGAGGACGTCCTCGGCGCCTGCAGACAGCAAGAGCGCCTGCTCGAGGCATGTCTCACCCTGGCCCGCAGCCAGGGCGGGCCGCAGCGGTGGGAGCCGGTCGACCTCGCTGCGATCACGGCCGAAGCGCTCGAGGCCCACGACCTACGCTCGCTCGAAAGCGTCGTTGCGCTCGACACGGCACGGACGAGCGGCGATCCAAGCCTGGTCGAGCGCCTGGTCGCGAACCTGGTCGCAAACGCCGTCCGTCACAACATTCCCGGCGGCAGGCTCGACATTGGGACCTACACCGCCGGCGGGCGTGCCGTCCTGGCGATCATCAACACCGGCCTCGTGATCCCGGCCGGCGAAGTCGCGCGTCTCTTCCAGCCGTTCCAGCGTCTCAGATCGGACGCAGGCCTCTCTGCCGACGGGGTCGGGCTCGGACTCGCCATCGTGCAGTCGATCGCCGACGCACACAACGCGCTCGTGACCGCACGGACGCGACCAGGCGGTGGCCTCGGAATCGACGTCGCGTTCCCTTCTCTCGACTGAAAGGAGCTGAACATGATGCGTCCGCCCTCCAATGGCCCTCGGCTCGGTCCTCGCGGTTGCCCCGTTCGCGCTGCTCGCAGCCGGCTGTGCCGGAGGGCACTCGCCGGCAGTTGCGAGCGTCGCCTCCTCGACGACTGCCACGACGACGACGGCGCAGAATGGACTGCTCGCCTTCTCCCAGTGCATGCGCTCCGACGGGATGCCGAACTTCCCCGACCCGCAGCGCTTCGCCGGAGGCAACGTCAAGCTCACCATCCACCAGTTCGGAACCGGCAATCCGCATCTCCAGGCGGCCCTGAGTGCCTGCGGTCACCTGCTCCCGACGAACGGCGGCGGCGGATCACAGCAAACAGCCCAGCAGCAGCGCACCCAGCGAGCGGACGCACTCTCGTTCGCCAGGTGCATGCGCAGCCATGGTGTGAGCCGCTTCCCCGATCCGACCGCGCAGGGTCAACTGACGGTCGAGATGGTCGAGGCGCAGGGCATCGACGTGCACTCACCGGCCGTTCTCCGGGCCGTACAGGAATGCCTACCGGCGTCGCACGGCGCGCTCACCCCGGCAAAGGTCAGAGAGGCGATCAACAACGCCGGCGGCTGACCTGACGGGCCCTCACACGCTCGCGGATGCCGCTCGTTGGCGACGAGGCTGATGATTGCGCCGCCTCCGCCGGGGTGGCGGACTTGACGATGTAGTCGTCCCCGCCGAGACCGAGAATGTGCCCCTTGCTGTGGCGAACTACGGCTTTAGGCCCGTTTCATAGATTGCGCGCACCATTCACCCGTGGCGATCCTCGTGGTGGACGATGATGAGCCGTTGCGGAAGGCGCTACGGCGAGTGCTCACGGCCCACGGGTTCCACGTCGAGGTGGCGGGGGACGGGGCGGAGGCTCTTGCCCGCCTGCGGGAGCGGTCGTTCGACGCGGTGGTGCTCGACGTGATGATGCCGGGAAGTGACGGGATCCAGGTGTGCGCGCAGTTGCGTGCGGCGGGCGATTCCTTGCCGGTGCTGATGCTGACGGCGCGGGATGCGGTGCGTGACCGGGTTGCGGGCCTGGAGGCCGGCGCCGACGACTACCTCGTCAAGCCGTTCGCGAACGAGGAGCTCGTCGCGCGGGTGCGGGCGCTGCTACGGAGGGCCGGGACCGGTTCAGAGCGGCTGTCGTTCGGCGATCTCGAGCTCGACCTGCTGACCCGCGATGCGCGGCGGGGAGCGCGTGAGATCGAGCTCTCGCGGATCGAGTTCGAGCTGCTCGAGTTCCTTCTCCGTCATCCGCGTCAGGTACTCGCGCGCGGCTTGATCTATGAGCGGGTCTGGGGCTATGACACGTCGTGGTCGTCGAACTCGCTGGACGTGTTCGTGGGTCATTTGCGGCGCAAGCTCGAGGCCGGCGGCGAGCGGCGGCTGATCCAGACCGTTCGTGGCGTCGGGTTCACCTTGAGGGAGCGATGAGCTTCCGGCTCCGCTTGACGGTGCTTGCCTCGCTTGCGGTGGCGGTCGCGATCGTCGGGACGTCGTTCGTCGTCTACTACACCGATCGGCACGAGCTGATCGGCCAGGTCGACAGCGATCTCACTCAGAGCCTGACGCTTCCCCGGGTGATCGAGGTTGCGGGGCCTCCGTCCCCGGTGCTGAGACGCGGGGTTGCGATCGGGAGGGTCGGGCCGAGGCTGCAGCTTCGGAACGTTGTCGGGCGGAAGCTTCCGGGCCCGTTCGCAATCGTCCTGCCGGGCTCGTCGACAGCCGTCCGCGTGAGTGTCGCCCCCCGTTCGACCCGCGCGGGTTCCCTGAACCTGCCGCCGCGGTTCACGACGACGACGGTCAGGGGTGTGCAGACACGGATGCTGACGCTCGTCGCCGAGAACGAGGTCGTGCACATCTCGCGCTCGCTGCTGGAGGTGAACCGGAACCTCGCGCACCTCCGGTGGCTGCTCACGTTGATTTCGCTCGGAGGGATCGGGGCGGCCGCGATCCTCGGTGCGCTCGTGTCGGGTAGGGCCGTAGCGCCGCTGCGGCGCCTCACCGAGACGACGGAGCGGATCGTCGAGACGGGAGATCTCAGCCGGCGGACGGGTCAGCGCGGCCGCGACGAAATCAGCCGCCTTTCGACCCGCCTCGACGAGCTCCTGGCGACCCTCGAGACGTCGCTTCGCACCCAGCGGCAGCTGGTCGCCGACGCCTCGCACGAGCTGCGCACGCCGATCGCGACGTTGCGTGCCAACGTCGGGCTTCTCGCGGAGCCGGGCGTTCTCGACGCCGGGGAACGGGCAGAGTTGCTGGCGGACGTCCAGGACGAGCTGGAGTCGATGACGACGCTCGTGGCCGAGCTCGTCGAGCTCGCGCGCGGCGAGGAGCCCGATGTCGTGCCGCGCGAGTTCCGCCTCGACGAGGTCGTCCAGACAGCCGTCGATCGAGCGGCCAGGCGCGCCCCCGCGCTCTCCTTCCGTACGCTGCTCGAGCCGTCGCTCGTCGTCGGTGTCCCGGAGCGGGTCGAGCGAGCCGTCTCGAATCTGCTCGACAATGCGCGCAAGTGGAACCCCGCCGACGAGACGGTCGAGGTCGCCGTCCACGACGGCCTGGTGGAGGTACGCGATCACGGGCCGGGGATCGCCGCCGAGGACGTTTCGTTCGTCTTCAACCGCTTCTATCGTTCCAAGGCGGCGCGCGGGATGGCGGGGGCGGGCCTCGGGCTCTCGATCGTCAAGCAGATCGTCGACGCGCACGGTGGCAGCGTCAGCGTCGATCAGGCCCCAGACGGCGGCGCCATCCTGCGTCTCCGCTTCCTGTCGATTCGTTAGCGCTCGGCGGACTGTCGAGCCGTCGGACATGGTCGGCGTCGGACTGTTCGGGTTCCCCGCTCCTCGCCAAGACGGGCAGCGCAGTGAGCCCGTGACCATGGCCTTGGCCAGGACCGCAGCGCGGCTTTAGGGCCGTTTTAGAGGCGTCGGCTTTCCTGTGCGCCGTGGAGGACTGCGAGACACTCCCCAGGGTCCCGTGAACGCGCGCGGGGCCGGGGTCGTCATCTGCCTCGCCGGCCTCATCGGCACGGTCGCAGGTTGCGGCAGCTCCAAGACGCCCTCGGTCGCAAGTGTCCCCTCGACGGCCGGAACGGCGACGGCCACGGCCGGGCCCGCGGCCCCGCCGAGCCGTGCCGCCTTTGCCGCGTGCCTGACCTCGCATGGGTTCACGGCCTCGGTCGGCTCGGCTGCGACGGTGGGCAACGACGTGCTGAGTATCGAGGGGGTGATCGTGAGCGGGAACGTCGACCCGAGCTCGCCGCAGTTCCAGGCGGCGATGGCTGCCTGCCGCACGTACCTTCCCGGCGGCGGTCCGCCCTCGCTGAGCCCCTCGCAGCGGGCAGCGGCGGCGAAGGCGATGCTCAGCTTCGCCGCTTGTATGCGCCAGAACGGCGTGCCGAGCTTCCCCGACCCGAACGGCCGCGGAATGTTCCCGCTGGGCAGCATCGAGAGGATCGACCCGACGTCGCCGCTCGTCCAGCGGGCCTTCAAGGCCTGCCAGCAGCTCGAACCGAAGGTCGGGCCGCGCCTTCAACTGGGATGAACGGCGCACTCGACACAGGCCCACATCGCAACCCGAGTTTCTCCGAATGTTCATCGGCGCTTCCTGCGGTTGTGATTGCCGCCGGCGAGCATGAGGTCATGAACCACACCGCGGCCCCACCCCGGGCCGGACGGGCGCTCGGTCTCCTCAGCCGGCACTCTGCGACGTGGCCAGCGGTGCCGCCGGCGCCGGCCGCCGGGATGTCGGCGTGAGGGAGGCGGGGAAGCCGATCTCGACGTGGAGTCCTCCGCCGGGTCGCGCTCGGGCGTCGAGCGTGGCCTGGTGTGCGACTGCGACCGCCTGGACGATCGAGAGCCCGAGGCCCAGGCCGCCCGTGCCGTTCGTCCGCTCGCTCTCGAGTCGCTGGAACGGCTGGAAGAGCCGGTCGAGCTCGTCGGGCGGGATCGCCGGACCGGTGTTGTCGACCGTGAGCAGGGCGCGTCCCGCTCGGGTCTCGGTTCGGACCTCGATGCTGCCGTTCGGCGTGTTGTGCCGGGCCGCGTTCGTGACGAGGTTCGCGACGAGACGCTCGAGCAGGCGCGGGTCGCCGGTGGTCGCGGCGGGCTCGAGCCTGGTCGCGATCGTCAGTCGTTCGTCGTCGACCGTGTGCAGGGCTTCGCGCGTGATCGCGAGCAGGTCGACCGGCTCGTGGCGGTCGAGGCCGCGCTGGCTCCGGGAGAGGGTGAGCAGCGCCTCGATCAACCGTTCCTGCTGCTCGCCCACCGCCAGCACCTGCTCGCCCATCCTGCGAAGCGACGTGATGTCGGCATCGGGGTCGGCGAGCGCGACCTCGACCAGCGCCCGCTCGAGCGTGAGCGGGGTGCGCAGCTCGTGCGAGGCGTTGGCGACGAACTGCCGCTGCGCCTCGAACGAGGCCTCCAGGCGGCCCAGCAGCTCGTCGAACGTGTTCCCGAGCTGTTTGATCTCGTCGTCGGGCCCTTCGAGGTCGAGGCGCCGGTGCAGGTTGCTCGCGGAGATCTCGCGCGCGGTGTTCGTCATCGTTCGCAGCGGGCGCAGTGCGCGGCCGGCGACGAGCCAACCGAGACAGATCGAGATCAGCGCCATCAGCCCGAGGGCGATCCCCGAGTTGATCAGCAACTGGTTCAGCGCCGCGGCCGATTGCGCATGCGCCTGAACCTCCACCTCGGCGGGAGTCGGGAGGCCGCCGGGGAGAATCCCCCCGCCCTTGTCGCCGAGGACGCCGGCCGCACGGGTCACCACCGTGACACGACCGTGCGCGTTGCCCGTCCTGACGAAGAGGCTGGCGCCGTTCTGGGTGTACTGGTGCTCGACGAGCAGGTAGGTCACGGTGAGCAGCGCCGCGCCCGAGAGGAGAAACAGACCGGTGTAGAGCAGGGTGAGTCGGAGGCGGATCGTTCGCCACGGGAGCCAGAGCCAGCGGCGCGGAACTGATGCTGGGCGCTTCACACGGCGATCCTGTAGCCACCCGGGACGGTCTCGATCGCAGGCGGCTCTCCGAGCTTGCGCCGCAGCCGGCTGATCGTGACCTTGACCACGTTCGAGAAGGTGTCGACGTACTCGTCCCAGGCTCGGTCGAGCAGCTGCTCGGGAGAAAGCGAAGCGCCGTCGGCCGCGAGCAGCAGTTCGAGCACCGCCAGCTCCTTCGGGCTGAGTTCGAGTCGGCGGCCGGCTCGGCTCGCGACCCGCTGTCCGGTGTCGAGGCGGATGTCGCCGCGCGCGAGAATCGGGGGCAGCGCCGGCTGGCTGCGTCGCGCGAGCGCCCGGATGCGGGCAACGAGCTCCGCGAACGCGAACGGCTTGGCCAGGTAGTCGTCTGCGCCGAGGCTGAGCCCGTCCACGCGGTGCTCGACCGTGTCGGAGGCGGTCAGCATCAGGACGCGGCTGCGGCTGCCCTGCTCGACGAGTGTGCGACAGACCTCGTCGCCGTGGACCTTCGGCAGGTCGCGGTCGAGCACGATCACGTCGTAGCTCTCGCCCGGCATGTGACGGAGAGCCTCCTCGCCGTCGAGCGCGATATCGACGGCGATCCCCTCGCGGCGCAGCCCGACAGCGATCGTGGCGGCGAGCTCTCTGTGGTCCTCGACGACGAGCACCCGCACCATGCCCTCCTTTTCGGTCAGCCGGCTTGCTCCCGGCCGTGGGCAAAGCATGCCGCACGGCCGGTTACAGGCGGATAACGGCAGCCGTTATCGGCTTGTAACCGGCCGCCGGCTATTCCTGTGGTGTGAGCTCCTCGCTCGGATCGACAAGGGAGTGATGGATGTGCAACGTCACATGGAAAGGGTCACGGTGATGGGGCGGACCGGATCGCTGCTTTTCATCGCGGTGCTGACGGCTGTGGGGCTGTTCGTCGCCGGTTGCGGCGGCGGTTCGCATCCTTCGGTCGCGAGTCTGGGCTCGACCACGACGACGGGGAGCACGACCCCGGCCGGTTCGTCGTCGAGCGGCGCGAGCAGTCCCTCGACCGGCTCCGACTCCCAACCAAGCGGCGGGGTGGCGGACAGTTCGCCATCGCGGGGAGCGGGTCTCGTATGACCCAGCTCGCGGCGTGCATGCGCTCCCACGGGGAGCCGAGCTTTCCCGACCCGAACGCCCAGGGTGTGATCTCGAGCGGCAGTATCGATCCGGGCTCGCCACAGTTTCAGCAGGCCATGCAGGCATGCCAGAAGGACTTGCCGCACGGCGGTGGCGCCCCGAGCCCGGCCCAGCAGGCCCAGATGCGGCAGCACGCGCTCGCGTTCTCGGCCTGCATGCGCAAGCACGGTCTACCGGACTTCCCCGACCCGCAGTTCCTCTCGGGGGGCAGGGTGGCGTTGAAGATCAGTGCGGGCAGCGGTATCGATCCCCAGTCGGAGCAGTTTCAGGCGGCCCAGCAGGCCTGTCAGAGCCTTCTGCCCGGGAAGGCCGGTGCCGCACCGCCGGGGGCGGCAAAGACCGGCGGCGCACTCGGCACCGGTGGCGGCAAGTAGACCCGAAGCCCGTGACACGTTCAGCAACTTCTCAACGCCGCTTTAGAGCCGTTTTAGAGCCGTCCGCTTTGCTGGACACGATGCCGCGCGAGGCGAACGATGTCGGTGCCTGACAAGACACTGGTCACGGCCCTGCAGGCGACGGCGCCGGCGAGACACCTCCGGTTCGGGCGCCGGACGATGATCGCGGCGCTCGTTGCCGTCGTGCTGATCGTGATTGTCGTCGTGGTTGCGACAGGCGCGCTCGGCGGCGGCGGATCGAGCCCCGGCACCGCCGACAACGCGGTCGCGACCGGGGTCACGAGGATCGCGGAGCGGTCGCTGTCGTCGCAGACGCAGGTGAGCGCAACGCTCGGCTACACCGACCCGACGACCATCGTCGTGCCGGCCGGGACGGCGCCGTCGAATCTGCAACAGGCGCAGCAAACCGTCGCCACCGATCAGGGGATGCTGGAGAGCGCGCAGGCCACGCTCGCCGCCGACACCGCGACGTCGGCCGAGCTGCGGGACGCCTTGGCGGCGGCGCGGGCGAAGGAAGCGGTCGACTGCCAGGGGAGCAACGCGGCCGCAAGCCCAGCGGCCGCAGGCGGCTCGGCCGGAGGCGGCTCCGGATCGACGCCGTGTGCAAGCGACGAGCAGACAGTGGCGACCGACGAGCAGAGCGAGACACAGGCTGCGGCCAAGGTCACGGCCGACCAGAGCCAGGTCTCGTCTGCCCAACGCGGGCTCGCCACCGCCCAGAGCGCGCTTGCGGCAGACGAGTCGTCCGGGTCTGTCTACGGCCAGAGCTCGGCCTTCACCGCTCTGCCCGCGGTCGGGAAGATCGTGAACCGCGGACAGAGCCTGTACTCGATCAGCGGCCAGCCGGTCGTGCTCTTCTACGGTCCGGTCGCCGCGTGGCGGGCGTTCCTGCCCGGCATGTCACCGGGTCGCGACGTCGGCGAGCTGAACCGAAACCTCGAGGCGCTTGGCTACGAGCACGGGCCCGTCGGAGACTCGTTCAGGAGCGCGACCTCGGCGGCGATCGACGCGTACCAGTCCGCGCACGGCCTCACACGGACGGGGCAGCTGCTGGTCGGCTCGGTCGTGTTCGCGCCCGGGCCGGTACGGGTGACCGCGGTCACGCCGACGATCGGCGCGACGGTGCAGCCGGGTCCGGTGCTCTCTGTCACATCGACCAGGCGGCAGGTCACGATCGCGCTCGACGCCGCGCAGCAGTCCCAACTCAAGGTCGGCGACCCGGTCGTGATCACGCTCCCGGACAACTCGACGACGCCGGGCAGGGTCTCCTACGTCGGCACCGTCGCGACCACCCCGAGCAGCTCCGACCAGGGCGGCGGTGCAGGGGGAGGCGGCTCGGGAACACCGACGATCGAGGTCGACGTGACACCTTCGAACCCGGCCGCGACCGGGCATCTCGACCAAGCGCCGGTCAATGTCTCGATCACGACGGCGAGCGTCGACAGAGCGCTCGTCGTTCCGGTGAACGCGCTGCTCGCGCTCGCAAACGGCGGCTACGCGCTGGAGAAGATCGGCGCCGGCGGAGCCCACCAGTTGGTCGCGGTCAATCTGGGTCTCTTCGACGACCAGGACGGGCTCGTCCAGGTGACCGGCTCGGGACTGACTGCCGGGCAACGTGTCGTGGTGCCGAGCGAATGAACACGGTCGCTCCACCGACCGGCCATCGCCAACCGTGACGGGCGGACCGAGCTCGGCGGACAAGGCCGCGTTCCCGTGCTCGAGCTCGAGGCAGTCACCAAGACCTACGGCTCCGAGCCCCCGGTCGTCGCCCTCGACGGGGTCAGCTTCAGCGTCCACCAGGGCGAACTACTCGCGATCGTCGGCCCGTCCGGCTCGGGAAAATCGACGCTGCTGCACGTGATGGGCACCCTCGACCGGCCGAGCGCGGGCACCGTGCGCGTGACCGGGCTCGACGTGGCGGGCCTGTCCGACCGGGAGCTGGCGGCCGTGCGCGCAACCCGGATCGGCTTCGTGTTCCAGCAGTTCTTTCTCGCCGAGCACGCTACCGCCCTCGAGAACGTGGCCGACGGGCTCCTCTACGCCGGAGTCCCCGTCGCAGACCGGCGTCTGGCCGCCGCCGAGGTACTGGCCGCAGTCGGGCTCGGCGACCGGCTCAAGGCACGACCGAACCAGCTCTCGGGCGGTGAGCGGCAGCGGGTCGCGATCGCGCGCGCGCTGGTCGGGCGACCCGCAATCGTGCTCGCCGACGAGCCGACCGGCAACCTCGACAGCGCCACCGGGACCGCGATCCTCGCCCTGCTCGAGCAACTCCACGACGACGGCGCCACGATCGCGGTGATCACCCACGACCGCGACCTCGCCCGACGCCTACCTCGACAGGTCGAGATGCTCGACGGGCGGATCGTCGGCGACACCGCCGCCAGCGCTGAGCACGGACGAACGACGTCCTCGGCGGCGGGCGCGAAGGCGACGGGGAAGCCTGCTGTGACCGATGGGACCGAGGTCGACGGACACGGCGGGAAGGAGCGATCCTGATGACGAGACGAGGCTTCCGCTCGAACGACCGGCACCGGCTGCGGCTGCGGCTGCTGGTGGCTCTCGGTCTGTGCGTCGCGGCGGCGACGGTGAGCAGTTCGGCTGCGCAGGCCGTATCGGCTGCCACGCTGCCGGCCGACACCACCGCCTGCCCGACCTACAACGCTCCGAACGCGCTCACTCTCGCGGGCGGAACACCGCAGAGCGCCAAACTCGGCACCCCGTTCGCGGATCCGCTCCAGGTCACGCTCGCGAACACGAACGGCTGCCCGCTCACCACACCACTGGCCGGAATCGCGGTCACGTTCGCGGCGCCCGGCAGCGGCCCGAGCGGAACCTTCTCCGCCAGCGGCTCGAACGCCGTCCTCGTCGGCACCAACGCCGCCGGATCAGCGACCGCCTCCCAGTTCACCGCCAACACCCTGGCCGGCGGATACCAGGTCGTCGCCTCGTCGGATTTCGGTTCGGTCAGCTTCTCGCTCGTCAATACAGCGAGCGGCGTGCCGGCCACGATCGCCCCGATCTCGGCGGCGAGCCAATCGGCCTCCGTCTCGACCCGCTACGCCCAACCGCTTCAGGCCCAGGTGCTCGACGCCAACGGCAACCCGGTCACCGGCGCCAACGTGACCTTCTCGCTCGGCTCGGGTAGCGGTGGCGGCGCGGGCGGCTCGGGCTCGGGAGCGGGGAGCGCGGCCGCGAGCTTCGACAGCGGCCAGGGCCAGGCAACCGCGCTCACCAACAGCTCCGGCATCGCCACCTCGCCGATGTTCACCGCCAACAGCGTTGCCGGCAAGTTCACGGCCGCCGCCACGACCCCGGGGATCAGCGAAGCGGCGAGCTTCCAGCTCGACAATCTGGCCGGCAAGCCACCCCTGCTCAATCCCGTCGGGAAGCGCAAGCTTTCCGCGACCGTCGGCACCCGGTATGGCCGCGCGCTCCAGGTGAAGCTGACCGACACGACCGGTGCGCCTCTCGAGGGCATGAGCGTCACCTTCAGCCTCGGCTCGGGTGGCGGCGGCGCCGCCGCCGGCGCGGGGGGCTCCGGCGCGGGGAGCGCCACTGCGAGCTTCGTCGGCGGCAGCGCGCAGGCGACCGAGACGACCAACGCCTCCGGGGTCGCGACCTCCCCCCGGTTTGAGGCGAACGCGACCGCCGGGACGTTCACGGCGACCGCAGCGGTCGGCGGCGTCACCAACCCTGCGGAGTTCACGCTCGACAACCTCGCCGGCAAGCCGCCCGCGATCAGGACCCTCGGACCGGCGAAACGCTCTGCCATCGTCGACAGCCGCTACAGCCGCCCGCTCGAAGTGAAGCTCACCGACCGGAAAGGGAAGCCGCTTCAAGGTCAGAGCGTGACCTTCACGCTCGGCTCGAGCGCGGGCGGCGGCGGCGCCGGTGCGGGGGGCTCCGGCGCGGGGAGCGCCGCTGCGAGCTTCGTCGGCGGCAGCGCGCAGGCGACCGAGACGACCAACGCCTCCGGGGTCGCGACCTCCCCCCGGTTTGAGGCGAACGCGACCGCCGGGACGTTCACGGCGACCGCAGCGGTCGGCGGCGTCACCAACCCTGCGGAGTTCACGCTCGACAACCTCGCCGGCAAGCCGCCCGCGATCAGGACTCTCGGACCGGCGAAACGCTCTGCCATCGTCGACAGCCGCTACAGCCGCCCGCTCGAAGTGAAGCTCACCGACCGGAAAGGGAAGCCGCTTCAAGGTCAGAGCGTGACCTTCACGCTCGGCTCGAGCGGCGGCGGCGGCGGCGCCGGTGCGGGGAGCTCCGGGGCGGGGAGCGCCGCTGCGAGCTTCGTCGGCGGCAGTGGGCAGGGGACCGAGACGACCAACGCGTCCGGGGTCGCGACCTCACCGCTGTTCGAGGCGAACACGACCGCCGGGACGTTCACCGCCACCGCGACCGTCGCCGGCAGCAACGCTGCAGCAAGCTTCCGGCTCGTCAACCTCGCCGGGCCACCCCCAACCGTCAAGACGGTCGGCACGCCGCGGCCTCGGGCAGCCGTCGACACTCGCTACGGCCAACCACTCGAGGTCAAAGTGCTCGACGGGCACGGCAAACCACTGCAGGGCCAGGCCGTCACCTTCACCCTCGGCGCAGCCGCGGGGGGCTCGGCCGGCGCGGGCGGCTCCGGCTCGGGCAGCGCCGGGGCCAGCTTCCCCGGCGCAAGCACGCAGGCCACCGCCGCGACCAACGCATCCGGGATCGCGACCTCGCCCCGCTTCGAGGCGAACACGACCGCCGGCACGTTCACCGCGACTGCGGCCGTCAGCGGCACCACCGCCACCGCAAGCATCCACCTCGACAACCTCGCCGGAGCCCCCGACGCGGTCGCCGCCGGCGCCGCCGCGACAGAAGCGACGAGCGTCGGCAGCCGCTTCCCGATCCCCCTGGCAGTTACCGTCACCGACAAGTACGACAACCCGGTCGCCGGCGTGCTCGTCACCTTCACCGCGCCGGCCGGCGGGGCGAGCGGCACCTTCTCCAGCTCCCGACACCGCCACTCGCATACCGTCCGCATGCGCACCAACGCCTCCGGGATCGCCGTCGCGCCCGCCTTCAGCGCGAACCGGACGACAGGCGGTTACATCGTCAAGGCAACCGTCAAGGGGGCCGGACCGGCCGCGTTCGGGCTCGTCAACCAGCCGCCCGGCGTGTAAGGCGCGTGGCCGCGACCCCTGCGCTCGCTCCCAAGAAGCTGCGCCCGGGCGACCTCGCCCGGGTTGCGAGCATCGGCGTCCGTACCCGACGGCTGCGCGCCGGCCTGTCGGCGCTCGGGATCGCGATCGGCGTAGCGGCGATCGTCGCCGTGCTCGGCCTCTCGGCGTCCTCCCAGGCCGGTCTTCTCTCCGAGATCGACAAGCTCGGCACCAACCTCCTCACAGTCACCACCGGACAGACGCTGTTCGGAAACACCGCCGAGCTGCCGCTGGCCTCCCCCGGGATGATCGCCAGGATCGGCCCGGTCACCCAGGTGGCTGACACGGGCTCCACCAGCGCCAACGTCTACCGCAGCCCGCTGATCCCGGCCGTCAACACCAATGCCCTTCAGGTACAGGCCGCGACGCTGAACCTGCTTCCCGCCGTCGGCGCGACCGTCGCACGAGGCAGCTACCTGAACGCCGCGACCGCGACCGAGCCGGTCGCCGTCCTCGGCGCCCAGGCCGCACAGCTGCTCGGCATCGACCATGTCTACCCCGGCGAGCGCGTCTGGCTCGGCGGGATGTGGTTCTACGTCACCGGCATCCTCACTCCGGCCGCGCTCGCGCCCGAGATCGACAGCTCTGTGCTCGTCGGCTACCCCGCCGCCGAGAAATATCTCGGCCTGGACGGTCATCCGACCACGATCTACGTCCGCAGCGTCACCAGCCAGACGGCCGCCGTCCAATCCGTGCTCGCCGCGACTGCCAACCCCGAAGCACCCAACGAGGTCGACGTCAGCCAGCCCTCGGCCGCGCTCAGCGCCCGCGCCGCCGCCCAGGGCGCCCTCAACGGCCTCTTCCTCGGGCTCGGCGCCGTCTCCCTCCTGGTCGGCGCAGTCGGGGTCGCCAACATCATGATCATCTCGGTGCTCGAACGCCGCTCCGAGATCGGTCTCCGCCGGGCCCTCGGTGCCACCAAGGGCGACATCCGCACACAGTTCCTCTCCGAGGCGATTCTGCTCGCCCTGATCGGCGGCCTCGCCGGCGTCACGCTCGGGATCATCGCCACCGCGGTCTACGCTCACACCAAACACTGGGCGACCGTCATCCCGACCGTTGCCTGGGTAGGCGGCCTCGCCGCGGCCTTCGCGATCGGCGCCGTCGCCGGACTGCTGCCCGCGATCCGAGCCGCCCGGCTCTCGCCAACGGATGCACTTCGGACTGTCTAATACACGACGAAGAAGCGGCCGTTGCCGTCAGAGGGCCTTGGACCGGACACTCTTCCGCGCCTTGAACGGAGCGCTCCGGGGATCACGGGCGTCGGCGTCGTGGTGGACCGACGAACGCTTCTCCGAATGGAGATCCGACTCTGGGCGATGTCGGTGGCGCCGGATTTCGCACGAGCCTTGGGGGTGGTGCTTACGTCGCGCGGTAGGACGCGACGATCTGCTCCAGGAGTCGCTTCTCCTTCTGCCATAGCGACGAGAACGTGGAGGCGACGACGACGCTCCCGCCGTGTGGGCCCTCGACGTAGCAGGCGATCTCGACGTAGTGGTGGGAGCCAATCCGTGTGACGTAGTCGTCGAGGACGCAGGAGCCGAAGCCGCCCGGGAACGCGACATCGACGACCTGCCCGGCCTCGTGTGCGGTCTTCGCGGACTCGGCGCGGAGCACCGCCATCCTGGAGGCAGGCCAGGTCGAGAGCTGCTCGTTGCCCTCGCGCGGCGTGGCGTTGAGGTAGATCGGGGTCAGCCCGTGCGCATCGCTCTTGACCGCCGTGACCGAACCGGGGTCGCTCGTTGTCCGGTGCAGAAACGCAGGGTATGAAAGGATCGCGGCACCCGAGGGGAGCGCGGCATGCCTCCATCCGGCGGGAGCCGGGGTGGGGACGAGCCACGCGAACTGGGGTGTGAGCGGACCCACGCCCTCGCGTGCCAAGGCGACTCCTGGAAGCCCGGCCGCGCACCCGAGCGCCACCGCGACCGCCGCGCCGAGACCAGGTGCGTTCAGACGGCGACGCATGTGCGCACACGGTAGCCCAGCCGGCAATATCGGTCGGTCACATCTAGTAGATAGGCTCGTCATGCGCTCCGTGTTCGCGTTCTCGAGCATCCGTCCCGTCGCGACGCTTTTCGTCGCCGGTGTCGTGTTGGGCGCGGTCGCCGCAGGCTGCGGCAGAAGCCACCGTCAGGGCAGCTCGACCCCGACGGCCGCCCCACCCGCGACGTCGACGTCGACGCTCGCGCCGGGTCTGAAGCCCGCGCCGCCGTCGCCCGCGAAGGCGAGGTACGAGATCGCGATGAAGACGCTCGGAACGTCGCTCGAGGCGTCGTTACGCCTTGCCGGCGAGTCCGAGCTCGCTGCCGCGACGTCGAAGACGGCCACCGGGCAGGACGTGCGAGCGCTGCGGAACGCGCAGACGGCGTTGAGGGCCGCAGCAGTCACTCTCGCGCGAATCGACGCTCCCGCCGGCCTCAGGCACGCACAGGCGCTGCTCATAAAAGGTGTTGAGGAGTATGCGAGCGGGCTCGACGGCGTGATCGCGCAGCTCCGGGCGGGCGGCGCGCCGCGCACTGTCCTGCAGCAGGTACTCCACCTAAAGGGGCTGAGGGACATGCAGCGGGCGTCGATCGAGATCGCCCAGCACGGCTACAGCATCGTCGCCGGGTGACACCGGCGGTTTCCCGTGCTGGGTTTTCTCCGCAGTTGGCTATGGTTTACCAATCGGCCATCTGTTTCCCGGGGCCGGATCCGAACCGGTGTTGCAAATGAACCGGCGTTGAAAAGGAGCAAAATGAGAGACCTGTCACGGCGGCTGCCTCTTCGCGTTGCTGCCGCCGCTGCGTTGTTGGTCCTCGCCATCTCAGTGGTGGTGGGAGATGCCCTCGGCGGCGGGGCCGCGAATGTCGCAGCGGGCCAGAAGCTGTTCGTCTCCTCGGGCTGCGGCGGCTGTCATACCTTCAAGGCCGCCGCGGCGAAGGGCACCATCGGCCCCAACCTCGACAAGGTGGTCCTCACACTTCCGTTGCTCAAGAAGGCGATCGCCAAGGGTGGCGCGGCAGTCATGACGCGCGCGCAACTCGCCAAGTACAAGTTCAAGATGACGCCGTTCGCCGGCCGTCTGAGCACGTCGCAGATCGCGACGCTGGCCGGCTTCCTGGTCGTCGATCGGAACAAGGCCCCGGCGCCTGGGACGGCGACCACGACGACCACCACGGCCGGTGGCGGCGCCACGACGACCACGGCCGGTGGCGGCGCCACGACAACGACCGCCGGTGGCGGCGCCACGACGACCACGGCCGGTGGTGGCGGCGGCGGCGGCACCGACGTTATTGACGGCTGCCCGGTCGGGAAGACGATAGTGACGGCCGGTAACACGGACGGGGACGACGACGATACGGGCGGCCAGACCGACGGCGACGGCTGCATCTAGGGGGAGGAGCACCAAGAGACGTTGCGCGTGCGGTGGCCTGGGCGGCGACGCCTGGGCCACTCTCGCGCGGGTTGTGTCCGTACAGGCGACCTGATAAGTTCCCAGCCGGGCTGCCGGTTTGCCAGGCACCGGTGGGCGCGGCAGTCGATCAACGAAGAACAAGAAATCGTCAGGAGGCGAAGTGAGAGCACCCAGGTTAGGTCTCTTGGCCGTACTCGCCGTCGTTGTCTCCGGGAGCGCGTTGCTTGCTGCCGGGCCGGCCTTCGGGCTCGCCGTGGCCGGCTTCTCACCCAATTCGGGGCTCCCCAACAAGGACGCCGGACAGGCCTGTCCGGGTAACACGATCATGATCACCGGCTCTGGGTTCGTCTCCGACGGCTCGGCCGTGAGCGTTTCCTTCAACGGAACCCAGGTCCCCGTCGGCGGGCTTCAGGTCGGGAGCGATACGACGCTCTACGCCATCGTCCCTGACGGCGCGACGACCGGTCCGATCACTGTGACCGACGCGAAGGGCACCGTGACCGCACCGGGCGGCGTGTTCTACGTCAACCCGTGCCCGCAGGTGGCGCTGAGCGTCGCGCTCGCGGATCCGAGCGCCGCCGCGGGTGTTGCTAGCACGCCCAGCCTGCTCGGCAAGAAAGCGGTGGCACCCCTGTCGGGCCCGGCCGGCACGGCAGTGACGCTGACCGGCTACTCGCTGCTGAGTGTGACCGGCGTATCGTTCGGCGGCGTGAAGGCGAAGTTCACGATCACCTCGCCCACGACGATCAAGACGACCGTCCCGAAGGGCGCCAAGACAGGGAAGATCCAGCTGACCTACTTGATCAACAGCACCGTCTCGCAGGGCGGCATCACCCCGGATCCGACGAAGAACGGCAATGTCGGCAACCCGGCGGCGGTCACCTACAGCCCGAAGGCGTTCACCGTCAAGTAGACGACCCGAAGATGTGAGGGTGGCGACGGGAGCGCGTGAGCGCTCCCGTCGCCGGCCTGCATCGCCGTTGGCAAGGCAGGCGGGCCGCTGTCTGCTACGTTCTCAGCCGATGCGAACGCTCGTCGCACGCGCGGTTGCGCTCTCGGCGCTCGCGCTCGGCGCGGGCGTTGGTTGGCAGGCTGCCGGGGCGACGACCTCGCCGTCGACGACGCTGATCGTCGAGGTCGTCGTGACTCCGAAATCGATCGTCGTCGGGAGATACGCGGCCTCTGCGACGCACGACGGCTTCATCCCGCTCGGCGGGCCGATCCCGCGCGGCGACTACCTCAATTTCACGATCCTCAACCGTGCGAAGCGCCCGCTGTCGTTCACGGCGTTCGGACGGAAGACGAAGCAACTCGTGAAGCCAGGCGGACGAGGCCATTTCAACGTCGTCGCGTCGAAGCGCGGCGTCTACCCCTACCGCGCGATCGTCGGCGGCGGCAGCGGCAAGACCTTCGCGGGCACCCTGATCGTCGCCTGACGCCCGCTCTCGTTTTGCCGTTGTCTCGGGCCGACGCGGGGTGTATCATCACGCGAATTCAGGGGCGAAACGTGGAACGTCCCCGTTCATAAGGAGGGTGTGGCTACCCCGTGCGCAGACAACGGTTTCTCTTCATCTTCGTCGGCGTCGGCCTCGTGGCCATCGCCGTCGCGTCTCTTGCGTCGGCCTCGCCGTCGTCGTCGTCGACCGCGAGGGCGGTGAGTGCGAACACCGCGTATCCGTGGGCGCCGGCAGGAGTGGCACCTGCGGGTACGGCCGACAACAACTGGCAGTACCCGAAAGGTGACTTGGCGAATAGCCAGTTCTCGTACCTGAAGCAGATCACCAACAAGAATGTCGGAGCGCTGAAGGTCGCGTGGAACCAGTCGTTCGACCCGGGGGACTACCTCGGCGGAGGACAAGCAGTGCCGATCGTCGTCAGCGGACCGGGCAAGAACCTCCCGATCGCGAGCGGCACGATGTTCATGACGGCCGACTCCGGCGTGGTCGCAATGGATCCGAGCGAGCGGGAAGATCCTCTGGCAGTACATCGGCCCGCCGCCGAAGCCCGCGGCCCCGGGCGCCGCACCGACGCAGGCGCTCGTTTACGGTAACGCGCCGAAGACGGAGACGTACTGCAAGGGCATGGTCTATCTTCGGACAGCAGGACGGCTCGATCCAGGCGCTCAACGCCAAGACTGGAGCTCCGGTCTGGACGAACCAGGTGTCCGACGTGAACGAGTTCGCCGGTCATACAGGCCAGGCCGGGCCGCCCGACGACTGCGACCCGACCGCCGGGCCCAACGGCGACGGTCTCATCTTCGCGGGGCCGAACGGGAGCAGCTCGCCGCTCCGCGGCCACCTCGACGCGATCGACGCGAAGACCGGCGCGCTCGTCTGGCGCTGGTTCACGACGCCTGACCCGACCCAGCTGCCGTTCATCCTCACGTGGGCGAATCCGGCGGAGGCAGCGCTCGGCGGCGGCGGAACGTGGGGCTCGAGCGCGATCGACCCGGGCCTGCACATGGTCTACTCGGAGAGCGGCAACGCGTACGCACAGCTCGGCCGCCAGCCCGGCAAGGACCTGTGGACGGCGAGCACGTACGCCCTCGACGAGAACACCGGCCAGCTCAAGTGGTACTGGCAGGAAGCACACCACGACAACTGGGACCTCGACCACGGCGGCATGCCGACGCTCGAGAACGTCACGATCAACGGCAAGGTCTACCCGGCGCTGATGACCTGCAACAAGGCGGGGAACTGCGAGGTCCTCGACCGCCGGAACGGGAGCCCGCTGCCCGAACTTCCCGATGAAGGAGACCCCGGTGCAGGACCCGTCGGGGAAGGGGCTCGCGCTGAACAACGAGTACCCGACCCAGCCTGACGTGGGGTGCCTGCCCTTCACGGCCGACGCTCTGGCACACGACGCGAACGGCGTCGCTCCAGGCTCGCAGTGCGCGACCGCGAACCTGCTCATCCACTGCCCGAACCAGGCAGACGCGCAGGAGTCGTACGCGACGCTGATCGCACCGAACGGCACGCCGCTCGTGCCGACCTGCCAGTTCGCGGCGACCTACAACAACCAGTACAACGTCTACCCGACGTGCTCGTGCGGAACGAGCTACGCCCGGATGAGCTACGACCCGATGACGAACGACCAGTACGTCTGTGCCAACAACCAGTTCACCGCACAGGAAAACGTCGTCTCCGGTGGACTGGCACAAAAACTCGATCAGCGGGCCGATCATCTCCGTCTGGCTCGACGCCGTCCACATGTCCGACAACACGATGGCCTGGCAGGACCGCTTCAACGGGGCGACCTACGTGAACGGGGTGCTGACGGGGGGCACCAATCCCGGGTTCACCCAGGGAACGTGGTCGAAGGGCTGCTACGGCGGAGTCCTGAGCACCGCCGGCAACCTGGTGTTCACCGACTCCTGGGGTGACAGCTCACGCGGCGCCGTCGCGAGCCTGCCCGCCGGCGCCTATCCGTACGGCGGCACGCTTGCCGCGTTCAACGCGACGACCGGCGCCGGCCCGATCTGGACGTGGCAGGCCCCCGACTACATCAACGACGCGCCGATGACCTATCAGATCGGCGGCAAGCAGTATCTGGCGGTGTACCACCTGCTGCCGGTTCAGGGCAGCCCCGGGTTCACCGGGAGCCGTGACCAACTGACGGTGTTCGCGCTCCCGTAGCGAGAGCGCTGGCGCCACCACACGAGTTGGTGGGAGTGCGTGGATGCAGGCCAGCCCACGCCACTCCCGCCGCTATCGCTTCTTGGGTCGTCATGTCGTTACGGCCGGTCATGTCCACCCCACAGAGTCAGGCGATAACCGAGCTTCCGATGGGCGTCTTCGCGTGAGTCGCCGCACCTGGCTCGTCGTCGCTGCAGGCGTGGTCGTCGTCGTCGCTGCCGCCGCTGGCGGTGTGGCGGCCTTCGGTGGAGGATCGTCCAGCGGTTTCCCCAGCGCAGAGCGCCGCCGACCTCTACGCGAAGGAGGCCAAGTTCGGCACCTTCAACCCCGCGATGCCGGGCGAGGACCCCGACGAGATGGATCGCGGCGGCAACAACGTCGACGACACCGTGACCTTCCTCGGCAACGGGCGCTACCGCCTGACGGTTCAGAACGTCGGGTTTCTCGGCTACATCAACAGCTTCCAGTGGAACGCGCCGAACATAGTCATCACGAAGATCGTCGGCAGCTCGCAGGGCACCTGCACTGCGATCCCGCTTCACAACGCTCCGGCGGCGCAGTACGGTAGCGCGCCTGAATCATCGGTGCACTGCGTCGGCCTGGCGATCAAGCCGCCGAAGTGCTCATGCCAGGGCGGCGGCACCGCGACCGTCACCTTCATGGGCCATCCGCTGGTGCCGGGCAAACACGTGTACTACGGCGTGGCGGAAAGCCGGCTCGTCGTCGGAGATCTGACACTCGTCCCGTACCACATTCCGTCGTATCTCGGCAGCGGCCCGAACAGGGTTGACTTGCCGATCTGTGCCAAGGGTCAGCAGAGCACCGTCCGCCCAGCCCTGTGTCCACACGAGCTGACGGCCGTCGCGTGCCGCGCGTCGCCGCGGGGCTCCTGCTGTTCCTTGCCTTCGGAATCGCCGTCGTCGGCTGCGGCGGCACGAAGACCGACTCCGGGGGATTCACGCCGCAGGAGTTCCGCAACGCCCAGAAGGCTCTCGACGCGCTGGCACAGACGAGCGTCTACGACACGGCGCTCGACATCACTCAGACTGCGGCCGAGGATCCAACCGCCTGCGTCGTCCATCTCGAGAGCCGGAAGCCCCTGCTGTTCAGAGTGCTGATGACCTGGAAGCCGAACAGCAAAAACCTCGGCGGGACGGTCGCGCAGGGCGCAGCAGGGCGGACGTTCTCGTGGATCGTGGCGATGATCGGCCCGAACGGCATTCACGGCGAGTACTCCCTGCACGAGGGGAACGAGTTGTCCCTCAAGGCGCTGCAGGCGCACTACGGAGGCGCCTTCTCGAAGCCGGTCGAGAGGTGCCTGCTGCTCCAGAACCAGGCCTTCGGCCTTCTGCCGTCCTCGTGAGCGGCGGCGGACCCGGTCTCATGTTAGCTCAGCATAATGAGGACCTGGCGGCTGGCCCTGGCCACGGTCGTTGCGTCAGCCGTCCTAGCGGGCGGAGCTGTCGGCGCGCTTGCGATCTCGGTCGCGGCGCCTCCGACGTGCAAGAGCGGGCAGGTCAGCACGAAGACGCACCCGTGTACGAAGGCCGGCGACCCCGACGACGACGACGACGCCCGTGAACCTGGGCCCGCCGATCCCGGTCACGGATCCGAACCCGGATACGGGCGTCCCGAATCCCGACTCCGCCGACCAGGGCGTCCGGGTGTGCGGCTGCGACGCGAGCACGGTGATGCGTTACCTCGACCCGCACGCCGGGAAGTACCAGCTCGTCATCTTCAACACGAGCGGGATCGGCTACATCAACTCGGTGAACTGGCTACCGCCGGCGGGCCTGACCGTCACCGCGATCACCGGCGTCACGGGGGGCACCTGTAGGCTCGATCAGGGTGACATCGCGTGCGACGCGGCCGCTCCCGGCCTGGCGCCTCCGAAGTGCACGTGCCAGACTGGCGGCCTGATGACGGTGAACTTCACCGCCACGGGCGACGAGCCCACCTTCAACGGATCATGGTGGATCTACCACGGCCTCGTCGGCGCCTACATGCAGATTACGTCGATGACGCCGGTGCCGTACCACATCCCGTCGTTCATCCAGCCGCCGCCGAACTCGAAAAACGTCTGAGCTCGCGCTAAGCAGCTAGGCGTGCGTCGAGCGATAGACGTACGCGGCGATGTCGTTGATCTGCGAGCCGGTGAGCGCGCCACCGAACGCCGGCATCGCGTCGCTTCCGTTTCTCGACGTAGTTCACGATCACGGTCTGGCCCGGCGCGAACTCGTCGAGGCTGGGACCGTTGACGCCCGTCGTGTTCGCCGCCGCGAGCGTGTGACACGAGCCGCAGTTTGACGCGAAGAGCGCGGCGCCGGCGTTCGGGTCGCCGACGAGCGTCTCGACGGCCGGCGGCTTGCCGGCGGTCGTCGTGGTGGTCGGCGTGCAGCGGCCCGAGCAGGTCGTCGACGGGACGCAGTGGCCTGTACACACGGTGCTCGTGCCGGCAGTCGCGGCGGCAGGTGCGCCGCTCGGGCCGACTCCGACCCCGATCAGCCCCTTCATCCCCTTCGCCGCCTGCCCCTTGACCGTCGAGAGATACTCGTAAAGTCCCGGCGTCGCCAGGCGGACCGTCAGTGTGGCCGACTGCCCGCCGCGGAGGGCGCGGGTGGCGACCCCTCGGCACTGATCAGATGCCTTCGGCGTAGGCGCCGTGCAGATCTCGAAGCTGTGCAGCGCCTTGCCGCGGCTCGTGATCCTGAAGACGAAGGTGCCTGGCGGGAGGTTCGCCGTCTGAGACAGCGTGAATGCGTCGCCCGTCGGGTAGCCGGCCAGCACGTTGACGATCGTCGGCTGCGCCGCGGTGGCGGCGTGCCCGACGAGTCCGCCGAACGCTCCGGCCGCGGCGCAGAGACAGGCGAGAGCCGCTCCGAGGCGCCTTTGCATCCGTGTCATTCGATCGCCTTCAGGGACAGCACGCCGTTGCGGAAGCACAGGTTGTACAGCGCGTTCGGCTTGTCCCACCACTCGTAGCAGTCCTGGTTTCCGGACGAGTAGTGCTGGTAGGGAGGGCTCGGCCACTCGGTGAGCACGCTGATGCGGGTCTTGTGGAGGATCGCCTGGAGATAGAGGAGCGCATACTGTCGATGGCTCAGCCGGGTGGAGTGCGAGGACGCCGCTGTCGTCGCTGTGGCCGAGGTCGACGCGGTCGTCGCATTCCTCTTGGTGTCGTTCCCGCTGGTCGCCCACACGATCCCGGCCGCTATTGCAACTACGACGAGGACCGACGCGATCGCCGCGAGCACATACCGAGGGGCAGGCCGCGGACCACGCATCAGTAGAGGCTCTGGGGCGAGCACTGCCCCGCCTTGTACCCGGACAACTGCGCGGGGAGCCAGACCGCATACCACTTGCCGTGCGTCTTCGTCCAGTAGGCGGAGACGACGGAAGCCTGCACTGTCTTGCTACCCGGGTAGGTGTACAGCACCTGGATGGTCACGTCTACGAGTGGCACGTACCCCATGATCGGTAGGTTCGAGCGGAGCCGCCGCGAACCGGAGGCCGTGACCCGCTTGATCGTGTCGCCCTTCGATTCGGCCAGGAATTTCACCGTGCAGCGCTTCCAGACCGACTCCTTCACCTCGCGCCGGTACTGCGGGGCGA
This sequence comes from uncultured Actinomycetota bacterium, assembly GCA_963743675.1. Lineage (GTDB taxonomy): Bacteria > Actinomycetota > Thermoleophilia > Gaiellales > Gaiellaceae > PALSA-600. The sequence continues at coordinate 94,578 of CAVURE010000010.1, read as the reverse complement.
TGTAGCCCCACGCGACGTCGTATTGATGGTTGAAGATCGCAGTCGCGAGCTTCTCGGAGTAGAGCGCGGTCAGGTCGGTGGCACTGCGCGCCGGGGGCGACGCGCCGGCCGTGCCGAGCAACGCCAGGACTGCAGCGACGACCGCGGCCTGCGAGGAGCGCTTCACCTGGGCCCGATGATAGCCGCCTCAGGCGGAGCGAACGCTCAGCGTGAGGGTCATCGCCGTTGGGGCCGACTTGCTCGCGGTCACGTCGACGAAGCAGGACGGCGCATTCGGCGGCACCGGGATCGACGCTGTGAGCGGCGTCCGCCGGGCCGGGAAGATTCCAGTCACGGCATGCGTCCCGCTGGGCTCGCAGTCGATCGAGTAGTCGACCTGTGAGGTGACTCGGGGGCTGGCGTCGACCTTGACCTTCATCGCCGAGGGCCCCGGATAGGTGCCGCCGATCGTGGCGACCTTGCGACCGGACGTCGTGCGCTTCGACGCCACGTGCCAGGTCGTCACGTTCTGCTGTCCCGGGGTCGCCGCGCGCTCCTGCGATCGCTGCGAGGTCGATCCGCATGCCGTCAGCACGAGCGCGACCGCCGTCAGGACGAGGCCGCCTCTCACGCGTGCATCCGCAAAGTGACCGTCATGTCGGCCGGTTGCGACTTACTGACCAGCACGTTCACGCGGCACGCGTTGGGCGGCCCGTCCGGCTGATGCAGGACAACGGTAGCCGGCGTCTTCGCGGTCGGCGAGTCAACGGTCGCAGAGCCGCTGGTGACATCTCCGCAAACGAACGCGTAGGTTGTCTTGACATCGATCGCCGGCGAGGCAGTTACCGCAACCTCGACGTCAGCGGGCCGGGCAACGGCGGCATTGTCGATGAAACCTGGCGAGCGTCCACTCGTCTGCACCTCCTTCACAACCTGCCAGCCACCACCCGAGCCGCCGCAGGCGGCGACGAAGGCAACGAGACCGAAGGCCAGGGCGGCCACGGTGACCCTCATGAGGCGATGGTAACGGCCCCGCCTGGGTAGTGTGGCATCGCTCGTTGGAGCGATCGTCTCGCAGACGGCTCGTGGGGCGCAGCCGGCCGCAGTTGACGTTTTCGCGTCTCCGCGAATACAGGCCATTCTGTGGCGTCAATGGTGCCAGGGCAAGAAGTGAAGTTGGAGCCGGAGTTGACCTGCTCGTGCTGACAACAGTCCTCCGGAAACACACAATGACCTATTTTGCAAGACTTTCTTGATGGGCCGGGCAGGGATCGAACCTGCGACCTTGGGATTAAAAGTCCGGGCAGACAAGCTGAAACGAACCGCTAGATACGGAGAAGCGCTGCAAATGGCTGCATTGATGGCTGCAACAAGTTGAGGCAAAAAGCGGGCTCCGGAGACGAGCCTGTACGCACACCTGTACGCGCAGCCGCGAGTGCAGGCCTTGGCTCACCGTAGCCGAGCTAGACAACCCGGGCGCCGCCTCGAGCATATGACCGATCGTCGATCCGGTCTCGTAGGTCGTCGATCGCCTTCGCGCTCGGCCTGAGGGAGACCTCGCGGCAGCGACCGCGGCGGCCGACACGGTGCTCCTGTCAGCGTCGGTCGCGAGTCTCGTCTCAGTCGCGTTCGTGCTCGTGGACGCGGCGAACCGATCGGGCCTCACCAAGGGCGGCTACATCGCACTCGCCGTGGCCAGCGTTATCGCTGCCTGGTTCGCGGTGCACTCCATCTACATGCTCCGTTATGCCCGTCTGTACTACGTCGATCCCGTCGGCGGAATCAGTTTCCACGCAGACGACCAACCCGACTACCGCGACTTCGCGTACGTCGCCCTCACGATCGGCATGACCTTCCACGTATCCGACACCGACCTAACAGCCAAACCGATCCGGCGCACCGCTATCCAGCACGCGCTGCTCTCCTACCTCTTCGGCGTGGTGATCGTCGCGATCATGATCAACATCGTCGGGAGCCTCGCAAGCACGTAACCCGATTCGGGCTGACACCTAGCCTCAACCACCCAACCGCTCGAACTGCCGTGTGGGCCCTCCCGGGTTTCGCGGAGAGCGCTTTGTTGTCTGCGGCGCCGTGAGCCCTGCCCCCCGCACTCGGCGGGCGTCAGCGGGGATCGGTCATGCGGGCCTCGGCCCCAGCCTGACCTTGCTTTTCGACCACGAAGTAGGTCGGCTTTCGCTGCACGACCACCTCGGCTGACGGGTCTTCGTGGCCAGGAACGATGATGAACTGGGTGCCCTTCGCTCGGACATGATCGTACTCGCTACGGGTAAGTGACAGGCGGTCGACGCAGCCGCGGCTCGAGGTTCACACCCGGACAGCTCGGTGAGCTACGAGGCGCTTTTCCGGCGGTTTCAACGCTCTTTCCGGGCCCTTACGAGAAGAGGAATTCGTCGGAGGGATTGACTTGGGCCGCGCCGGGAGTATGGTCGGTCGAAATCCAGGAGGAGGGAGGCTCGCATGTTCCGACGCGTTCTCCAGACTGCCGTCCTCGGGGCGGTCGTCGCCGGAATGGTGCTCTTGGCCGCCGCCGGGTCAGCGGCGAAGAAGCCCTATCCGGGGCTGGCTGTGCTGGCGAAGATGAACCACATCGTCGTCATCTACGAGGAGAACCACAGCTTCGACAACCTCTACGGTGGCTGGGAGGGTGTGAACGGCCTGGCGAACGCGAAGGTGAAGCAGGTCAACCAGTCGGGTGCGCCGTTCACCTGCCTGGTGCAGCAGGACGTGAACCTGACGGTACCGCCGCTCGCTCCCACGTGCACCGATACGACGTCCGCGACGTCGACGATCACGAGTCACTTCGCCAATCAGTCGTTCACGATCGACAGCTTCATCCCGGTGACGGCGACGACCTGCCCGAAGCCGGGGGTCTTCGCGGCCAACGGCGTGCTCAACGGCCAGGGCGTGGCGGGAGGGTGCACCCGCGACATCGTTCACCGCTTCTACCAGGAGCAGTACCAGCTCGACAACGGGAAGATGGATCGCTACGTGACCGGCAGCGACGCGACAGGCCTCACGATGGGGGTCTACGACACTAGGGCCCTGCCGATCTACAAGTACCTTCATGCGGCGGGTCACCCCAAGTACGCGATCGAGGACGACTTCTTCCAGGGGGCGTTCGGCGGCTCCTACCTGAACCACCAGTGGCTGATCTGCGCGTGCGCGCCGGTCTGGGTCGGGGCCCCGAACGACGGCGGCCCGAACGACCTGCACTCGGTGATCGACGGCAACGGGATGCCGAACAACTATCCGCTCTACAACTCTCCGCTCGGCGGCACCGTACGCGACATGAACCTGACCGCGTCGTGCGACCCGGCGGCGGGCCGCCCCGCCGCGCCTTCTCAGTTCGCCTGCGGCGACTATTCGGTCAACACCACGCAGCCGACGTATCAGCCCTACCAGCCGGGCACCGCCTCGACACGCCAGCTCCCGCCGGTCACGACGCCGACCATCGGCGACCGCCTCACAGCGGCCAACGTGGACTGGGCCTGGTACTCGGGCGGCTGGTCGAATGCCGACGGTGACGTCGGCGCACCGGGCTGGACGAACGGGAACGGGCCGACGTGCTCGGATCCGTACGTGCTGTCGACTGCGGTCTATCCATACTGCGCCGACGCCGACTTCCAGTTCCACCATCAGCCGTTCAACTACTACGCGGACCTCGCTCCGGGGACGCCTGCCCGCAAGGCGCACCTCAAGGACGAGGTCGAGTTCATGAACCTCGCGAACGCCTCGAAGAGCTCGTGCAAGCTCAAGCCTGTCAGCTTCATCAAGCCGATCGGCGAGGAGAACGAGCATCCCGGGTACGCGAGCGAGAACCAGGGCAGCGACCACCTGGTCACGCTTCTCAAGGCGATCGAGGGAAGCGCCTGTGCCAAGGACACGATGGTGATCGTCACCTACGACGAGTTCGGCGGCCAGGCCGACCACGTTGCTCCGCCGGGCACGGTCGGCGGTGTTCCGGGGCCCCACGACAAGTTCGGTCCAGGGACGCGAATCCCGGCGCTCATCCTCAGCCCCATGCTCAGCGCGGACTTCGCCGTCGACTCGGTCGAGCACGACTCGACCTCGATCATCACAACGATCGAGAAGCGCTGGAACCTGAAGCCGCTCGGCACCCGCGACGCAGCGGTGTCGAGCCTCGCAACGGCTTTCATGGCGAAAGCCGCGAAGACCGGCTGACACTCGCGGCCGGGGCGGCGCCTCGAGCGTCGCCCCGGCCGCCTACAACGATCGCTAGTACGCGGAACGCCCTCGTCGCGACGAACGACAAGAGCAGAAGCAGCACCGCGGCCCGATGCGCTGCCCGACGCTGCTGCTGCCGTCGGAAACGCCGTACACCGTGAACGTCGACTCTTGAGGGCGCCCATCTTGAGTCACGCCCTCACGCCGGCCGCCGTTTGTTCCTCAGGACGTCAGTCACGTGATCAGCCCGAACGACCCCTGCGGCCGTCCTCCACCCCTGGACTCGGAGTTAGTGACCGGCTAAAAGGGAAGCGTCTGGGCTTTCCTTGATCTTATGAACCGGGGGTCCGGTCGCGCAGTCAGCAGAAGAAAGGGAGTGCAGGATGACAGGAGTGGCCCTGCGTGCCACCACTCCGGCCAGGCCCAAACGACATCGACGCGCCGTATGGCTCGCGAGATGAGGGACTAAGGCAAACAGGGTTCGACTCGCAGGGCCGACACTTTTCGTCTTCGAAGGGCGCACGGTGCGCGTGCTCGAGCGTCTGCGGTGGACGGAGATCGAGTCTCCTCAGGCAAAGCAGACGGAGGATCGTTCGGTGGCACACAAGACGAAATAATGAAACGGGTAGCACGATCTCTCACGTGGGTAGGGGGCGGGAGGAGGCTCCCTGGTGAGCGCCCGGCTGCTCAGGTGGTAGTTGGCTGATGGGCGCCGGCGTAGGGTTGCTCGCCGTCGCTCTGAGCCGCGAAACTACGGCAGCTTGGCTGTTCCGATTCATGGTGGCGTGCCAGCGGGTACCTGCTTCTCACGGGGCAGAGGTCGCGCCGCTTTCCCGGAACGGCGTTGGAGCTCGGCCTGGAGCGACTGTTCGCGCTCTTGCTTCCGGTACGCAAGGCCGCGCCGACCAGACCGCCCACGCCGCCTTGGCCCGGAGCGCAGCAGCTGGCCGGGCTGAAGCGCGGCGCGCGGCGCCGGCGCAGGGCTTCAGCTGATCACCACCGACGGCTATCAGACTGCCTCGCGTCTCTCCGCGCTTTACGAGTTGGCGGGCGAGGAGGACGACCGAGCGCTCCTCGCTGGAGGTCGTCAGAGCGCTCAGGCCGAACGGGCACGCGCAGGCGCCGACTTGGCGCTCACTAACGACCGGTCTCGATGCTCGCCTACGGGCTCGGCGCCCGACCCGCCGCGAGCCGACCTCACAAGCCTCGACGACCTCGCTTCGCGATCTCGGGCTCGCCGGAGACGGCGACGAGCTGCGAACGCACTTTGACGACATCGTTGTCGCAGAGGAGCACCACGAATCTGCACCCGACGAACGGTGCGCAGCGCAGGGTGTTCCGCGATCTCGCCGGCGCCTCCTTCGTTCTCGGCTCCGCGACGCGGATTCTCGAGCTCGCATTCGCTCACAGCCGCACCCGAGACATCGATCCGGGCCGCGACGGTCGCGTCGCCCGGGCTCGACACGAGCACCGCCGGATACGCGACCAGCAAGCAGCCAAGTCCGAGACAGCCGGCGGCAATGACTCGTCGGGCCGGGGCCGGCTCCAGGAACATCCCGGAGGCTCTCCACTGCCGTCATCCCCAAACCGATACACGCGTTAGCACGACCACCCTGGCTTCAGTCAGCTCTCGCGCCCTTCCCGGCGGCCGATAGACAGTTCCTTTCGCGGAGAGGCGGCCAAGGGCCGCCTCTCTCCTAGGTCGCGGGAAGTGGTGGACTAGTCGGTAGGGCCGCCGCTCTCGATGGTCGTCGTGACCGGGAGGCGACGAGGCTTGGACTGTTCGGGCTTCTGGACGTGGACTTCGAGGACGCCGTTGGCGTAGTGCGCGCTGGCCTCGCTGTCGCCCGTCCCCTCGGGCAGCGCGACCGAGCGCGTGAACTCTCCGAAGGGGCGCTCGTAGCGGAAGTAGCGCCCATCCTCGATCTCTGAGCGCTCACGCGAGCCGCTGACCGTCAGAGTGCTGTCTTCGAGGTCGACGGCGATCTTCTCCTCCGGGATGCCGGGGAGGTCAAACGCGTACACGAGCTCGCCCTCGGTCTCCCAGACGTCAAGCGGAGGTGTCCACGCGTGGCTGGAGAGACCAGCGGCGCGGGCAGGCGATTCGAACAGGGTCTTCATCAACCGCTCGAACTCGCTATTCATCGCGACGTTCCGTAGCGGCTCCCGAAAACGGACGAGTGTCGTCATGAGGCTCAGCTCCTTCTGCTCATCTCACAGGACAGGAGAGTCCAAACGAACTCCCTGCTGCGCGCCGAGCCGATGTGACAGTCGGAGAGGAAATCCCCTCGGAGCCTCGGCGGCTTCCGCACAAGTCCCACGCGCTGAGACCAGTATCTCAGCGAAGTGCGAATCGCGCATCAGGGCGAACCCTGACATCGCGAGTTAGATCAAATAGGCGGCTCTTGACCTACCCGTCGCTTGATCGCCTCGATCCCTGGACCGGAGCAGACGAGGTCGTGGAGCTTGTTCGCCGATCGCCTACGCGGTCGCAGGCGCTCGATGGCGGCGGGCGCAATCGGAATAACGGCACCCGCCGTGCCGGTCGCGCCGCCGACGATCAGGACGAGCAACCGGCGCTGACCTGGGAGCGAAGCGAGGCCCGAGCGTATGCCGCGCTGCTCGGGCCCCATCTTAGGCTGCTTCAGCCTCAGATGCGTCCCTCCCGTAGGGGAGGGGACGCTGGTGATTCTATGCGACCTTGGCGTCGGCGGGGCCGGGATCGGGATGGCCGGTGCCGTCGTGGCGGTCGCGTCGCCGACGACGGGGCCGGGTCGATCAACTCCCGGCGCCACCGAAGAAGTTGAAGAACCTGAATCGTCACCCTGACGAACGGGCGGATCGGCCCCAGCGTGGCCCTTGTCGGCCGCCACGTGTCGAGGCCCACCAGCGTGGGCTTGTGAGCCGGACGCTACGCCGCCGCTCACACGCGGCCGGACAAGGCGTTGGGTCTGGGCGAGGGCTGGAGCCGGACTTGTAAACCAGCACCGGCAACCAGCCGCAACTCGACCAGCGGCAGCCCGGCGTGGAACCGGCTTGAGCCGCCCGAAAAGTCGACCTACGTGCGACTCACGGCGACCCCGGGCCGAACTGTCACGCCGGAGGTCGCGGGTTCGAGTCCCGTCGCTCCCGCTCTTAGATTACCTGCAAATAGACAGATTTTGTTGTCGGCCCTAGACGCACTCGGGTCGCGCCGGGCAGCAAACGGGCAGCGCTGCCGTCGCCGCCAAACCGCGTGGTCACGACCAAAAATCCCTAGAAACTTACGTGATCGGTTGGGTCGCAACAGGGAGCTGCCCTTGGTCTTGATCGCTTTGCGGAGCTGCCGGTTCAGCGCTTCGATCGCGTTGGTCGTGTAGACAACGCGACGCACCTCTGGTTCGAAAGCGAGGAACGGGGTGATGTACTCCCAGCTGTTGCGCCAGGCCTGGCCGATCACCGGGATCTGGCTGCCCCACTTGTCCTCGAACGCCTCAAGCGCGGCGAGAGCGGCTTCGGCGTTGACGGCGGTGTAGATCGGCCGGAGGTCTTTGACGACCTGGTCGTACTGGCGGCGCGGGACGTAACGGAGGCTCTGGCGGATCAGGTGCACGATGCAGGTCTGCACCATCGTCTCTGGGTAGACGGCCTCGATCGCCTCGGGGAAGCCCTTCAGCCCGTCGACGCAGCAGATCAGGATGTCCCGGACGCCGCGGGTCTTCAGGTCAGTCAGGACCTGCATCCAGAACTTGGCGCCCTCCTTGTCTTGGAACCACATGCCGAGCACCTCGCGCTCGCCGTCCATCGTGATCGCGAGGGCGAGGTAGCAGGCCTTGCGCTGCACTGAGCCGCCGTCACGGATCTTCAGCACCAGCGCATCGAGGAACACGACGGGATAGACGTCCTCGAGCGGCCGTGTCTGCCAGGCCCGGGCGTCGTCCATCACCGCGTCGGTCACGCGGCTGATCAGGTCGCGGCCGACCGTGACCCCGTAGATCTCCTCGAGGTGCGCCTCGATGTCACGGGTCGACAGGCCGCGGCTGTAGAGCGCGAGGATCTTGTCGTCGAAGCCCTCGAACCGCCGCTGCCGCTTCCTGACGATCTGCGGCTCGAACGTCCCCTTCCGGTCTCGGGGCGTGTCGATCCTCACCTCGCCATGCTCGGTCAAAAGCATCTTTGACGTCGACCCATTCCGGGTGTTACCGGCCCCACCAGGCGGCTCCTGGTGCGGCTCGTAGCCGAGATGGTCGGTCAGCTCGACCTCCATCGCTCGCTCCACCAGCCGCTTGGTCAACTGCGAGAGCAGCCCACCCCGCCCGGTGATCTCCTCCTCCGTCCTAGCGCCAGCGAGCAGCTCGTCGAGCAGCTCGTCAGGTAGAAGCTCCTTCAGCTCATCTGCGAGCTCCAGCCTCCCGTCCCGGCGCCCGCCGCCAGCGCGTCGCTTCGCTCGCCCTCCGGGCTCGCTCCCCGCCACGCCGGCGGCGGAAGGATCCGTGGACTCGTCCAACCTGCTTGGGATTCTCGTTGACATGGATCTCCTTTCGATCCATGCCTACACAGATCGTCGGACACTCCCAGCGACCAAGGCGCGACCAGTCTGGTGCTACGCGCTGGGCTTCGTGTCGGCTGCCGGGCTGAGGCGTGCTGCGGATTCTTGCGACGTGAGTCGACGGAGTCGTTCTCCTGATCGCCCCTCGAGAAGGCGAATCAGTTGTTCCCGGGCGTACCAAGAACCTCGGTGTCACGCCGGGTGACGGAGGCCGAGCCATGGTGACTTCGATCTCGTTGAGGAACGTCGACGCATCGATCAGAGACATCGGAGTTTGTCCGACAGCGCGCCGATCTGTCGGAGTTGTCCGTCGAGAAGCTCGGTGGGTTTCAGGGGAGAGGATCACGACTTCGTCACTATCGCCATGATTGCCGTTCCCGGCCGTCACGGTCGCCTGCTTCAGCGACAGGCGGACTCAAGCGGATCTGCGGCGGGACGCTCGGCGGCGCGGCTGAGGTTCCAACTCACGTTGGGGGACGAGCCGAACGTTCAGCGTGACAGGTACCGCCATGAGCGCACGTGACACAACGCACGTGCGCTTCGTGATTTGAGCGATTTCGGCCAGGCGTTCTTCGGTGATTCCGTCGACAGCGCCGTCGCAGTCGAGACGGATCTCCGTGATCTCGACACCATTCGCCGTTAGGGCGAGTAGGACCTCGGCTCTCGTCTCGATGCGACTCGGCTCGAAGCCGGCCATGTCCAGTCGGTCGGCAAGGGACATCGAGAAGCAGCCGGCCAGCGCCGTCGCGATCAACTCCTCGGGGCTACCACGGCTTCCGTCGCCGTCCGGGTGTTCGTCCGCATCGGAGAGTCGGCTTTCAGCGTCGTACCTGAACGATGCCCCACGGGTGACCATCCTTCCGGAGCCCGAGCGCTCGCGTCCTTCCCAAAAAGCCTCGCCTCGATGCGCGGTGATGCGCCGCGATCGGGTCGCCGGAGCAAAGAGTTGCCCAGGATCGACACCGTAAACTGACGCGAGCATCAAGAGCGCCGGAATCGACGGAGTTCGCTCGCCCTGCTCGATTCGATAGAGGTGTACTTTGGACAGGCCTGTGGCTGCAGCGAGGTCGGTGAGCCGAAAACCGCGCTTTGCACGTAGCACGCGTAGCGCCTCGGCCAGCGTTCTGAGCGACGCTTCGATCCGAGGAGTGCTCAGGCTAGAGCCTGCCTCAGACTGCTCATTCGGGGGTGTCTGGGCCATCGCTTGGGGAAGCCTAGCGCCTCGAATCGGAAGTTTGCCAACCGCTTGCCTAGCAGTCAAACGGGTGTCTAGACTTCACGGGTGACTGTAGAGGGAGCTCGTTGCGAGACCAAACGAGCGGCCAGTCGGAGAACGGGGAAAGAGGAAGCGGCCAGGCCCCTTGGCCGCAGTTTGCCAGCCACTTGCCTGATAGACAAACCGGTGTTAGGCTCCGGAGTGTGCTTGGAGACGGCAACGCTCGCCTGGCCCTTGGAGGGCCGGAGCTCAGCAGCGCGGCCGCGCCGCGATCACCTTTGGGAGCAGTGACCGACTCGGGTCGCCGGGCGCCGAAGCAACTCGTGAAGCGAGCTCACGTGGATCGGATTCTCATCCGAGGCTTGCGCCGCGCGAACGCCCGGACAGCCTTTGCCAATCCGCCTTGACGGGTGCGTCCCGACGGACCTAACTCGCTCAAATGGCCACCCAAGATTTTGTTTCTGCCGACTATCGCGCGGCACTCGGAATCCCGGAAGATGTCGCCGCCGTCAACGCTGGCTCTTGGGGGCCGCTCTGCGAGCCTGCGTGTACCGCGATGCGAGACTTCGTCGACTCCGACGCCCGGCTCCGTGTCGCGAACCAAAAGGTCTACGTCGAAGACGTCTACGGCGACCTGATCGAGCAGGGCCGCGGCGTCGCAGCGGCGCTTGTCGGCTGTACAGGAGTGAGGTCGCGCTCTGCGAGTCGTCGACAACGGCGCTCAATATCGCCCTCTGGGGGCTTGATCTCTCGCTCTGGCGACGAGATTCTCTCGAGCAGGCTCGAGAATCCGGCCGCTGTCGTCCCTCTGCGCACGGTCGCCGAACGGCGCGGCTTGGAGCTGCGGTGGCTCGAGTTCGGTGAAGAGGCGTCGGGAGCGGTTGCGACGTTCGAGCGAGCGATTACGCCAAGAACGCGCGTACTTCTGCTCTCGGACATTGATTTCGCACTGGGTATGCGCGTCGACCTCCGCGCGATCTCGGCGCTCGCGCACGAGAATGGCGTGTTCGTAGTCGCGGACGGTGCGCAGGCAGTCGGGACGACCCATGTCGACGTGGACGCGCTCGGCGTGGATGCCTACGCGTTCGCGCGACACAAGTTCCTCTGTGGGCCCGACGGAGGCGGCGTTCTCTACCTCCGCGACGACGCTGTCCAGAAGGTTGCAGCCACCTTTTGCGGCGTCTTTTCGGATGCTGAGCACGGGATGGACGCGAAGCACGCCTGTTCACCAGTGCGCGCCGCTTCGAGGTCTCGACGCGCGGAATCTCTCGCTCGTCGGAGCAACAGCGGCAACGACGTGGATCCAGGACATCGGGTTGGATCTGATCGTCGCGAGCACCGCTGACCCGTCGCAATCGAGGTTCGAGACCGGCTCGAAGCAATCCCATGGGTGCGGGTCCTCTCACCGCCCAGCGGCGAAGGTGCGCTGTTGACCTTCGCGGTAGACGGCTTCGGAGCCGGAGGATCTCCTCGCCAATCTCGCGCAGCGAAACGTCTACGGGCGGACAATCGTGGTCACGGACCCGCGCGGTGTTCGCCTCTCGATCGGCTTCTGGACGCGGGAGGTCGATGTCGATGCGATCGAACGTGCCGTCGGAGAGATCGCGGCCGGGACAGCGCGCTGACATGAGGTAGCGAGACCGATCCGGTTCACGTCGCCGTGAACCCCATCGCGATGGAGAGCGATTCACCGACCGCAACTGCACGACGAGCAAATCCTGGCGGTGCGGCGACGGGAGTTTCCGACTCACGGACGCTTGGTGCTATTTCGACCATGCCAGCCGTGGCCCGCTGCCGGCGAGTCAATGTTGCGGCGGCCAATCTTGCAACTAGCGAAACAGATGCTCACCGTCGGTGGTCGTGTCACCGAAGGCCTCGATCGGCTGGACGCGATACGAGTGCTGGCGCGCGAATGATCAACGCCGAGCCGGCAGATATCGCCGTACTCAACAGCACCGGGCATGGGACCGCTCTCGTCGCCCAGGGATTGGACTGGCGAGAGGGGGACGAGGTCATCACATATGCGAAGGAATATCCGACGCTCGTCCTGCCGTGGCTCCAGCTTCGCGATCGCGGCGTCCGAGTTCGGTTCGTGGAGGATCGGGGCTGTCGCTACGAGATCGACGATGTCGAAGCGCTCATCACTTCGAAGACACGTGTCGTCGCGCTGAGCCTCGTCAACTTCGCGCACGGCTTTCGCGCCCCGCTGGAAGAGATCGGCACGCTGTGCAAGGACCGCGACATCTGGTTCGTCGTCGATGCGTGCCAGGCCCTGGGCGCCGTCCCGGTCGACGTCGGCGAGCTCGACGCAGACATCGTGAGTGCGCACGCGTACAAGCACCTTCTCGGCGGGTTCGGTGTCTCGTTTGCTACTGCTCGCCTCGCGCGCGGACCGAGCTGCGCGTCACCGGGGCGGGCGCCACCGGCCGTGATCGAGAGACGATCGTCGGATCGACGGGTTCGAGGAACCGCTCTCCCGGGACGCGCGTCGTTTCGAGAGCAGCTTCCCGAACAGCGGTGCGATGCCGGGTTCCTGGAAAGCCTGCGCCTGCTGACCGATGGCCCGGCAGCGCCTCTACCACAAACGTATAGCCCACCTCGCTGGTGCACTTGCCGACGGCGTGCGTGAACAGGGGTGGGTGGTCGAGAGCTCTGTTCGTGAGGGCGAACGCTCGAGCATCATCTCGATCACGAGGCCGGACACTGATCTCGCTCGTGTTCAAATCGAGCTTGTGAACGTCGCATCGTCTTCGCCCACCGTGCCGGCTTCCTCCGAATCGCTCCGCACTTCTACAACACCGCGGACGAGGTCGACGCGCTCCTGGCGGCGCTGAGCAGCCAGTGACAAGCACGTGTGGAGCACTCGGGCAACCCCCAACTACTTCATGACACGGGAGAATCAGATGAGACCTAAGGTCGTTCTCGCCATCGTCTCGCTGGTGGCATGCCTCGCTCCGGCCGCCGCATCGTCCGCCGGTGCTGCGGGCCCTCCGGGCCCGACCCTGCGCGTAGCGCTGGCGCAGACTCCGGACGCACTCGACCCTGTGACGGCGATCACAAGCAGTGCGTACACCGTGCTCCATCAAATCTGCGAGCCTCTCTACAACCTCGACTCCCACGGCGCGGTCGTACCGGCTCTCGCGACCAGCCTCCCGAAGGTCTCCGCGAACCGGCTCACCCTCACCATTCCCCTCCGGCAAGGAGTGCAGTTCAACGATGGAAGCCCGTTCAACGCCGCGGCTGTCAAGGCATCTCTCGACGACGCCCGTACGAACAAACTCTCATCGTTCGTTTCGAACCTGAGTCGCTGTGAAGAGCGTCGCCGTTGTCTCCCCGGATGAGCTGCGAATCGTGCTGTCGAAGCCCTTCCCGGCGCTTCCCGAGCTCCTGGCGACGGACGCCGGCATGGTCGTCTCGCCTACTGCGCGGAAGAGCCTGGGCGCGAACTTCTCGCGTCACCCGGTGTGTGTAGGGCCCTTCTCCTTCGTTTCGCGTCCGTCGTCGGGGCAGATCAACGTAGCCAAGTCGCAGTACTACTACGACCGGGCAAAGGTCAAGATCGGGTCGATCTCGTTCACGGCGTTCACAGACCCGATATCCGCGCCGTGAATATGCGGGCGGGGGCGATCGACGTGGCGGAGGCGCTCGGACTGCCTCAGGTGCAGAGCCTCAGTCACGCTGCGAACGTCGTGGTGCAGTCAAACACGGGTACGTCGACGGAGACGATCTGGGTCAACGTTGCGAATGCACAGGCGGAACCAAGCCCTACGTCAACTCGCTCGACGCCGCTGGCTCAGCATCGCGAGCTGCGCGAAGCCTTCAGTCTCGCGATCAACCGCGACGCGATCAACAAGGTCCTGTTCGGGGGTCAGTACACGCCGAACTGCACGCCTATCCCTCCGAATGTCCCGCTGGCGCCGAAGATCACCTGCCCCGCCTACAACCTCGCGGAAGCGAAGAAGTTGGTGGCACAGAGCGGCGTCGCTACACCGATCCCGGTGCAGATGCTCACTGTCGCGGGCTTGACCGACGATGCCCGGGTGGCGAGCATCGTTCAATCGATGGTGGCCCAGGCTGGATTCAAGCTGTCGATCGTGTCCTACCGAGCACACCACGGATCTCAACGATCTCGTCTGGACGGCTCATACGACACCGCTCTTTTGTTCAACGATGGCGCGATCGATCCCGACCTGACCATCGGAGCTTTCTGGGTCCCGGATCCTTCCTCAATATCACCGGGAGCAAATTACCCGGACGTCACCTCAGCGCTTCAGCGTGGGCTGACTGATCCTACGGATGCCGGGAGAAGAGCAATCTACGCTGCGATGTTCAAGAGAATGCTCTATTACGGCAACGCCTTGTGGCTCTATCAGGGCAAGGTGTTCCTGGCGCATTCGAGCAAAGTCTCGAATATCGAGTTCAATCCGGATGGACTGATGTATCTCGCGTTCGCCAGGATGCAGTAGAACCAGAGAAGCTCACCCGCTGTGCGCGCTCGCCCAGGAAATGGGGACACACTCGAGTCCTGGGCGAGCAGCGGCTGGGTGCGCGCCACGGCCGCCCATCGTGACCGTCGCGATCTGCACTGAAAACCGAGCGAGATCTAGGACCGAGAAAAGTCATGATTCGGTGGTTGGTCTTCGTTCGGATTCCGACCGCTCTTCTCACGATCGCAGTCATTTCGGTCCTCGTGTTCCTGGGGATACGGATGCTCCCCGGGAACGCCGCCGTGGCGCTTTCGCCGGCAAGTGCCAGCCCGGCGGCCGTACGGCAGATACGACACCAGTTTCATCTCGATGAGCCGCTCCCCAACCAGTATGTTGCTGGGTCTCCCATGTCATTCGGGGAGACCTCGGCAGCGGGGCGCAGACGAACGTTTCCGTCACCTCCGAGCTAGCCAACCGGGCGCCGGCCACACTCGAGCTTGCGATTCTGGCAACCATTGTCGGCGTCGTGCCCGGGGTGTTGCTCGGGGTACTCATGGCCACCCGTCGCACCGGCGTGATCAACTACGCCGGCAGCCTGGTATCGCTTCTCGGTCTGTCGATACCGAGCTTCTGGCTCGGCCTGCTGCTCATCCTCGCCTTCTCGGTGCACTGGCAGTTGCTTCCTCCTTCGGGATTCGTCCCGCTGACGCAGGATCCCTGTGGCCAATCTCGAGCACATGGTCATGCCGGTTTTCGTGCTTGCGCTGGGCTTCGCCGCCGTCGTCATGCGGCAGACGCGATCCGCTTTGCTTGATGTTCTCCAGACGGACTACATTCGAGCCGCCCGAGCAAAAGGGCTCACGGAGAGAAGGGTGATCTGGGTCCATGGTTTGCGCAACGCGCTCACATCCGTCCTGACCGTCGTCGGACTGCAACTTGGAGCTCTTATCTCCGGGGTGGTTATCACGGAGCAAATCTTTGCCATCCCGGGAATAGGCAGCCTAATTCTCCAGTCAGTCTTCACTCGTGACTACCCGACGCTTCAGGTCGTCGTGCTGTTCACGGCGGTGGCGTACGTTGTCGTGAACCTGTTGACGGACGTCATGTACTCCGTCCTGAATCCTCGCGTGCGATTTAGTGAGGGCGACGTATGAGCCAGGCGACATCCGCGGTGACCGAGGCTGCGGTACGCGGGCTCGGTCGCGTGAGACGCTTCCGCCTGTCGTTTCTCGCAGGACAGCCCGTGGGCCTGGCGGGCCTCGCCGGCGCGGTGGGGATCATGCTCGTTGCTCTCCTGGCGCCGGTGATAGAACCATACGCACCGAATTATCAGGATTACAACGCGGTGCTGGTCGGCCCTTTCGGGTCGGGACATCTCCTCGGTACGGACGAGCTTGGGCGGGACGAGCTCTCGCGGCTGATAGCCGGCGCTCGAGTTTCGGTGCAAGTCGGTGTTCTCTCGACGCTATTGGCAGTGGTGGTAGGCGGTACCCTCGGTTGTATCGGTGGGTACTTTCGTGGGCCGGTCGACGCTGTGATCGCCCGCGCCACGGACGTCGTCCTGGCGTTTCCGTTTCTGATCCTGGCTATCGCCTTTGCGGTTATCTTGGGCCCGTCGGCTACCAACGCCACACTTGCATTGGCGATCGCCCAGGTGCCGACGTTCATCCGGGTCGCACGAGGAGAGGTGCTTGGGTTACGCCGGCTCGACTACGTTCAGGCCGCAGTCAGCATCGGGGTTCCCGATCGGGTGATCCTGGTCCGTCATATCGTTCCGGGGATCATGAACTCGATGGTCGTTCAGACGACGGTCGCCATTCCGTTGGCCATCATCGGGGAAGCCGTCCTCTCGTTCCTCGGCCTGGGAGTCGCAGCCGCCCACGGCATCGTGGGGGACGATGTTGTCGGACGCACAGGATTACTACGCCAAGGCGCCTCTGCTCGCGATCTTCCCCGGACTGGCGATCGTCGTGGCCGCGCTGTCGTTCAATCTGCTCGGAGACGGACTCCGCGACGTGCTCGATGCGAGGCGCCTGTGATGCTGTTGGAGATCGATGATCTGCGAATCGAGTTCCGCGCACACGGCGAGCGGTGCTTGCCGTCGATGGATTGTCTCTGACCTGGCGGAGGGCGAAACTCTCGGGCTCGTCGGCGAGTCCGGCTCAGGAAAATCCGTCACGGCGCTGGCCGTGCTTCGGCTGTTGCCACCGACTGCAATCGTCTCAGGGCAGATCCGGCTCGCCGGCCGAGACCTCGTCTCGCTCTCCGCGACAAGAGATGTCAGAGGTGCGAGGGCGGGACATCTCGATCGTATGGCAGGAACCCATGACCTCCCTCAACCCATCGCTCACGATCGGCACGCAGGTGGACGAGGTTTTACGGCGCCACCTTGGCATGAGCCGGCGTGCCGCACGGGAGAGGACTGTGGAGTTGCTGGACTCGGTGCACATTCCGGCGCCGCGCGCGCGGGCCAAAGCACATCCTCACGAGTTGTCGGGCGGCATGCTTCAGCGCGTCCTCGTGGCGATCGCGATCGCATGCAACCCGAAGGTCCTCATTGCAGATGAGCCGACGAGCGCTCTCGATCCGACGATGCAGCTTCAGATCGTCGACCTGCTGGCCGACCTGCGCGAGCGCATGGGTCTTGCTGTCATCTTCATCTCCCATGATCTGGGCGTTGTCGCGGAGATCGCTGACCGAGTCATGGTGATGTATGCAGGGCACGGCGTCGAGACCGCGCCGGCGGACGAGCTCTTCGTCGAACCCAGGCACCCGTATACCGCGGGACTCGTTGCTGCACGCCCTCGGCTCGCTTCCGCTGGCGAGCCGCATCCACGCGTGCAGGAGATCCCGGGTTTCGTGCCGACGCTCAGCGAGCCCTCGAGGGAATGCGTGTTCGCCGCGAGTTGCCCGCGCGTACGGCGCGCGGTGTCGGTCCGAGGTGCCCACGATGTCCCCGCGCGAGGTAAGCACGACGTTTCGTGCTTCTATCCCCTGCCAGCAGGCGAAAGTCTCGACTGGACGGCGCCGTACGCGACCGACGCCGGCTGACCATGGCAGAACCCGTACTGGAGGTCCGCGGACTCGAGAAGCACTTTTCAGTGCCGTTCAGCAAGGGCGGAGGTCGCGTCCGCGCTGTCGATGGGGTGGATTTCACCCTGGAGCCCGGGCGAATCCACGGTGTGGTGGGCGAGTCCGGCTGCGGCAAGTCGACGCTGGCGCGGTGTGTCATGAGGCTCCTCGAACCCACCGGCGGCACGATCCGGCTGCTTGGTCAAGACATCACCCACATGCGGCAGCGATCCCTCCGCGCGAGTCGAAGCGCGATGCAGATGGTGTTTCAGGACCCGTTCTCTTCCCTCAATCCCAGGATGACCATCCGCGGCATCCTCAGTGAGCCACTGAAGACACATCAGCGCAGTTCGGCTCTTGAACGGGAGAAGCAAATCAACCACCTCATGCAACTCGTGGGTCTTTCGAACCAATGCTCGATCGCAGACCTCACCGGTTGTCGGGCGGGCAGCGCCAGCGTATTGCACTCGCGCGCGCGATCAGCACGAAGCCACGCCTCCTGGTGGCAGACGAGCCTGTATCGGCTCTCGATGTGTCGGTACGCGCGTCGATCCTCAACCTGCTACGAGATCTACACCAGGAATTGAACTTCGCATGCCTCTTGATCACACATGATCTATCCGTCGTGGAGTTCTTGTGTCACAGCGTCTCCGTCATGTATCTCGGGCAAGTCGTGGAAACAGCATCGACTGACCAACTATTCCGCGACCCGCAACATCCGTATACAAAGTCACTCCTCGCGGCCACGCTGGCCGGCGACCCCGCAATAGGCGGCGAGCGTGTCCCGCTAAAAGGCGACGTCCCGAGCCCGCTGAATCCACCGTCCGGCTGCCATTTCCACACACGCTGCCCGATCGCGGAGTTCCCTCTCTGCAAGGACGAAGCGCCCGTCCTCCGGGATGTTGGGGCGCCGGGACATGAGGCGAGTTGTCATTTGATCGGCTCTCGAGGCTCGGACGCGTAGGTTGGCCACAATTCTCTGCGGAGGTCTGGAGCCCCGTCTAAGTCACTCGTTCTCGTTTCTGCGCGACGGCGGCCGAGGCGAGCGAGACGTCGCCGGCGGCGCTAGGTTTCGCGGCGGAGATGGAGCACGCGACGACACAGGGAACGGCGATGACGGTTCTCGGTCCGGTCGACGTCGCAGCGCTCGGCATCACGATGATGCACGAGCACCTCTTTGCCGATGCGCGACCCTTTTATCGACGCCGGGCGACGGGCGCTTCACACTCGACGAAATCCACGACAATGTCTTGCTCGACGACGAGGAGACGGCGATCGCGGAGCTCGAGGCGTTCCGCGACGCCGGCGGCGGCACGATCGTCGACGTCACGACGCGCGGCATCGGACGGAATCCCGGGGCGCTCGCGCGCGCGTCCAGGGCGTCGGGCGTGAACGTCGTGATGGCGACCGGCTACCTCGTGGCGGCGAGCCATCCCCCTGACGTCCGTGACCGCGACGAGGCGGCCCTCGCGGCCGAGATGATCCACGAGCTTGGCGCAGGGAGTCGCACGATGCCGACGGTGCGGCGATACCGGCGGGAATCATCAAGGTCGGGTGTAGCCATCCGCTCGATCCGGCGGAGGTAAAGGTGCTGCACGCCGCTGCTCGCGCACAGACGGCCACCGGAGCGCCCATCACGATCCACGTCGCGCCGAACGATGACTCGGCGCTCGGGATCGTCGCGGTACTCGAGGGTGCCGGCGCAGACCTCACGCGGACGATCCTCGGACACCTCGACGTATCGGTGTTCGAGCTCGAGACGCTCGACCGCGTCGCCGACACGGGCTGCTTCCTCGAGTTCGACCTCTTCGGAAACGAGCGACCGGACTATCCCGGCGCCGGAATCGAGCTTCCCACCGACGAGCACCGGCTGGGCCTCCTGCGCCGGATGGTCGAGCGCGGAAAGCTCGATCGGATCCTCGTCTCCCACGACATCAGCACCAAGCACCGCCTCGTAGCGTACGGCGGCCACGGCTACGGCCACATCGCACGGTCGGTCGTGCCAGAGATGACCGCACGCGGGTTCACCGAGGCAGAGATCGCGGCCATTCTGGTCGAAAATCCGGCGCGCGCGCTCGCCGCGCCCGGCTGAGCGTCGCCCAACGATCTCGACGCGCGCATCCCGATCAGGGGCTGGCGATCGAAACCGCTGCTTGAAGCCGCGAACCCGTAGTTTCGCCACCTGCTTGCCTGACACTCAAACGGATGCTAGGTAGGCTCCCGCGGGTGATGCACGGTGGGCTCCGCGCGCGACCACCAAGAGCCGGCTCGCCTGGAAACGCTGCCAGCGTGTTCAGCGTCTCGGTGTGAGGCGTCCTTCCGGACGCGGGTTCGCCCGTCCCTCCTTCTTAAGGCGAGCGTGAATACGACCGACGACACGCCGTTGTCCGATCGGGAGGTCTCGTCGCTCCGGGATACGGAGTTTCCAATCGTTGAGCAGGTCTGCTATTTCGACCATGCGAGCCTCGGCCCGCTCCCGCGCCGCCACGTCGCCGAGGCAAACGCCGCGACAGAGCGGTTGATGCTCACTGGCGATCCGGAGGTGCACGAGACGATCGGCAAGCTCGATGAGATTCGGGAGCTCGCGGGCAGGCTGATCAACGCGGGAGCCGAGGACGTCGCGATCCTGACCAGCACCGCCCAGGGACTGTCTCTCGTGGCACAGGGCCTTGATTGGAGCGACGGCGACGAGATCGTCACTTACGAGGGCGAGTTCCCGAGTGTGGTGCTTCCGTGGCTACAACTTCGCGATTGCGGCGTTCGGATCCGCTATGTGACGGACAAGGGCTGCCGCTTCGACGCTGACGACGTGGAACGGTTGATCAACAAGCGGACGCGTGTCGTCGCCCTCAGCCTGGTGAACTACGCCCACGGCTTCCGCGCCCCGGTGGAAGAGATCGGCGAGATTTGTAGGGAGCGGGACGATCTGGTTCGTCGCTCGATGTCGTGCAGGGGCTCGGCGTGATCCCGGTGGACGCTGAGCAAATTGGCGCGGACATCCTGAGCGCTCAGGCTTACAAGCATCTTCTCGGCGGGTTCGGGATCGCCGGTCTGCTACTGCTCGCCGCGGGCCCGGCACGAGTTGCGGGTTTCCGGGCCCGGCTGGGCGGGCCGCGAGCGCGGGACCTCTCTCGACGAGTGACTTCGATCGTCCGCTCGCCGCGGAAGCGCGACGCTTCGAGGCAAGCCATCCCGCATTCGCGTCCGTCCGCGGATTCAGGGAGAGACCTGCGGCTTCTCGTCGAGCTTCTGCCGCGTGGCTATCAGCAGCGGATCGCCGCTCTCACGACCGAACTCGTTGAAGGACTCGAGGAGCGTGGTTGGGTGGTCGCGAGCTCACGAAGAGCCGAGGAGCGTTCAAGTGTCGTCGCAGCGTCGCGGCCAGGTGCCGATCTCGAGGCGCTCTACCGAGCACGCTCGGCCGAGCGCGTGGCGTTCTCGCTGCGCAATGGCCGCCTCCGTTTCTCGCCACATTTCTACAACAACTCAGACGACGTGGCGCGACTCCTCGCGTTCCTCGAGGACGCCGCGTGATCTCACCCCGACAGCTCAATCGTTCAGAAGGAGGAGACGAGATGCATCGAATGAAGGTCCACGGCAGTCACCTGACGCTCGCGATCGCCGGGGCGATCGCGGTCGCGGCACTGCTTGTCCCCGTCGGCATGTCGGGGACGCCAGCGGTCACGCCGCCGCCTGGCGGCGGCCAAGGCAGGCGTGATCCATTTCTGCACCGACCCGACAGGCGGCCCTCCCGGAAGCTACGTGAACTCGTCCGGTCAGCATCTGGGTTCCGACATGGATATCGCCCGGCGTCTTGCCGTCCTGATGGGTGTGAAGGCTGATATCCAGACGATCAGCTTCCCCAACATCGTTCCTCTTCTGAACGTGGGAACGTGTGACGCCGCGCTCGACGGGATCAGCGACACCGCGGCCCGAGACAAGATCGAGAACTTCGCCAACTACGGGCAGGCCGGTGAGGAGTTCCTCGTGCTCAAGGGCAACCCGAACGAACATCACCTCGTACGCATCACTGTCCGGTAAGACGGCGGGCACGTCGGTCGGTACGGTCGACCTCATGTTCCTTCAGGCCGAGGACAAGAAGCTGAAGTCGGAGGGGAAGCCGGGGATCACGATCCGTGCGTACTCCGCCCCGAACGCGTCCTATCAAGCGCTCCTCGCGGGCCAACTCGATGCGGTGGTCGGGGGCTACACGGCGCTCGCCGGAGTCGACAAGCAACTCAGCTCGAAGGTGCAGTACGGATTGTCCGCGCAGGTGAATGTGCTCCCGATCGGTATCGTCAGCGCCAAGACGAACCCGCAGTTGAACGCCGCCTTCAAAAAGGGGATCGCTGAGATGTACAAGGACGGATCGATGGCGTCGATCCTCAAGAAGTGGGGCATCTCGTTGACGGCGTTCTCGAAGCCGCCGACTCCGTAGGTCGCGAGGATCCGGACGAACGATGATCTTGGCCACGTGGTAGACGCCGTCCAGTTCGACTGGGGGCTCTTCTTCCAACGGGTGTTCGAGCCCGGTGGTCAGTTCTGGCACGGGCTCCTGATCACGATCTCGGTAGCGATCGTGGCACAGATCATCGGTGTCGTGCTGGGAGGCGTAACGGTTGCCATGAGTCGCTCATGGGCGCCGTTACGCCTCCTCTCCTTCACCTACGTGCTCATCTTCCGAGGTACACCGCTGATCGTCCAGGTGTTCTTCCTCTACTTCGGAGCGGACATTCTGGGATTCACGCTCTTTCCGCGCGAGGTCGGCATCTTCGGCTTGAACATCCAGGGAGCGATCGTTGCGGGCATCTGCGCGCTGGCGATCTGCGAGGGCGCGTACATGAGCGAGATCATCCGTGCCGGCATCAACTCGGTCGACAAGGGCCAGATGGAGTCCGCGCTTTCCATCGGGATGACGCGCAGGATCGCGATGCTGCACATCGTCGTTCCCCAGGCAGCTCGCACGATCGTCCCGCCGCTCGGGAATCAGTTCAACGGGATGATCAAGGCGACCTCTCTGCTCGCCTTCATCGGCGTGACCGAGATCTTCCAGGACGCCCAGATCACCTATGCGGCAAACTTCCAACCGGTCGAGGTGCTGGCGGCAGTCGCAGTCTGGTACCTGATCCTCACGTGTGGATGGACGCTGATCCAGATCCAGATCGAGCGGAAGCTGGGAGTCTCCGAGAAGGAAACCTCGATCCCGTTCACACGCAGGGCCTTCGGCCTCCAGACGAGACGGGCGGCGTGAACGAGCCATCACAGGCATCGCTGGCGCTGCCACCGCCCGAGTTGAAGTCGCATCGGATCCTCGTTGCACGAGACGTCCGCAAGCGGTTCGGTGAGCACGTCGTCCTCGACGGCATCAGCCTGGAGGTCGAGCGTGGGGAGGTGGTCTGCATCATCGGGCCGTCAGGCGGCGGTAAGACAACGTTCTTGCGGTGCATCAACCACCTTGAACGGATCGAGAGCGGAACGATCGAGGTCGACGGAGATCTCGTCGGCTACCGGATCGTCAACGGCCAGATGCGCGAGGACGAGCGACTCGGCGATCGCGCGAAAGCGCTCGGAGATCGGCTTCGTCTTCCAGCGCTTCAATCTCTGCAATCACCTCAGACCGTCCTCGAAAACATCGTCCTCGGTCAGCATCTCGTTCTGGTTCGACACGTCAAGCGGGACGAGGCGACCCGGCGCGCGGAGGAGCTCCGCTTCAACGGGTCGAGCCTGTCCGAGAAGCGCGACAATACCCCACGCGTCTCTCGGGAGGTCAGCAGCAACGCGTT
The DNA here is from genome assembly GCA_963743675.1 of uncultured Actinomycetota bacterium. Taxonomy (GTDB): domain Bacteria; phylum Actinomycetota; class Thermoleophilia; order Gaiellales; family Gaiellaceae; genus PALSA-600. The sequence goes on along the minus strand of CAVURE010000010.1, from coordinate 71,367 downwards.
GCAATCGCGCGCGCGCTGGCGATGAACCCCGCCCTCATGCTCTTCGACGAGCCGACGAGCTCGCTCGACCCGGAGACCACCGGTGAGGTACTCGATGTGATGGTCGAGCTCGCCCTGCGGCGGATATGACCATGATCTGCGTCACGCACGAGATCGGTTTCGCCCGGACCGTTGCCGACCGGATCGTGATGATGGAGCGAGGCCAGATCGTCGAGGAGGGTCCACCGCGGGAGCTCTTCGCCAACGCCCGGAACCCACGCACGCGCGAGTACCTCCAGAGGATCGGCCCATGACCTCCACCGTTCCTGGTATCGCCGGCGCGCGCGAATTGTTCCCTGGCACCGCCGAGTGCACCTACTTGGAGGCGGCCGGTATCTCGCTCGTCTCAACGGCCGCATCCGACGCTGTCAACTCGTTCCTCGCCGAGGCCTCCATCGATCCAGGCGCAGCCCACCACGGCACGCGGCTCGACGACGCCCGCGCGGCAGCGGCTCGCCTCGTCGGCGCCCGCCCGGAGCAGATCGCGCTGCTGACCTCGACGAGCGTCGGAATGAACGTGATCGCCGACTCGATCGCTCTGGTTTCGGGCGACAACGTCGTCAGCTCAGACGCCGAGTTCATCTCGATCATCGCCCCGTTCCAGAAGCGCTGCCACGACGTGGGCGCAAGCTTACGAGTCGTCGAGAGCGAACACGGCCGTCTCGACCCCGACAGGATCCTCACCGCGCTCGACAAGCGAACGCGCGCGGTCGTCCTCAGCAGCGTCGTCTGGACGAGCGGCTACCGAGTGAACATCGGTGAGATCGGCCGGGAGTGCCGGCGGCTTCGGCGCCACCCTCGTCGTCGACGGCATCCAGCAGGTCGGCGCGATTCCACTCGACGTCGAGGAGGCCTGTATCGACGTCCTCGTCTGCGGAGGACACAAGGTGGCTTGGATCGCCCTCGGGGATGGGATTCATTTACGCGAGCGATGCTTTCAGCGAGAGCAATGCTCCCACCCTTCCATACGCACCTACCGCCCTCGCACCGGGTGAAGACTTGGGCGAGTCTGTGGCGCGATCCGGCGTTCTCGCCTCTCCGCGAGTTCCCGCACCCATGGGGAGCGCGGCGCTTCGAGATCGGGTGCCATCACGCCGCGATGAGCGCGTGCGGGCTTGCCGCGGCTATCGGCTTGCTGGAATCGGCAGGCGGCCAGAAGATCGCCGATCACGTGATCGGTCTCGGGAACCTCGTTGCCGAAGCGCTGTCAGAACTCGGGCTCTCTCAAGCTGGTTACCGAGCTCGACAACGACCACCGCTCGGGGATCACCACCGTCCGTGCCGGAGCCGGGCCCGAGGACGATGTCGCGCTCTCGAACTACCTCCGCGAGCGCCGAATCGTCACGACCGTTCGGTACACAAACGGCGCCGGAGGGCTCCGCATCTCATGCCAACTCCCTCCCACAACAATCTCGACGATGTCGATGCCCTGATCGACGCGATCCGCACGAGACCGGCATCCCGGTAGCACGATGGCTATGCATAAATTCCGAGCAGCCGCTCACGCAGAACGCTTACCGCTGACGCGATCGCCGCGGCCGCGAGACAGCTCATCCCTGAAGTCGAGGCGGCCCGCGAGGACAACGAGCGACTCCTGACGATCCGCCCCGACCTGGTCGACGCGTTCCGCGGGCAGCCGGGGTCTTCAGCATGACCCAGCCCCGGGACTGGGGCGGCCCGGAGCTCGACCCTGCGTCGCAGTTCGAGATTCTGGAGATGCTTGCCGCAGCCGACGGGTCGACAGGCTGGTGTGCGTACATCGGCTCGAGCGCCGGCTACTGGTCAGCGTTCCTCGATCAGGACGTCGCCCGCGGTATGTACCCGCGGCTCGATCTCGTCACAGGAGGATCGGTGTTTCCTACCGGGAAGGCGATTCGGCGCTCGGGCGGATTCGAGGTGACGGGCCGCTGGTCGTTCGGGAGCGGATGCCTGCACAGCGCCTGGATGGTGAGTGGGTGCATGGTCTACGACGGGGACGTGCAGTCGATCGGGCCTGACGGTAAGCCCGAGACAGTGATCTGCTTCCTGCCCCGGTCGGACTTCGAGGTGATCGAGAACTGGAACACGACCGGCTTGCGGGGTACCGGGAGTCACGACTACTCGGCAACCGGCGTGTTCGTTCCGGCCGAGCGGAGCTTCAACCTGGCAACCTCGGCGATTCAGCGGGCGGGGCCTTTGTACGCGTTCCGTCGCATGGTGTTCTTCAACCACTCGGCCGTCGCACTCGGCATTGCACGCGCAGCGATCGACGCGTTCCTCGAGCTTGCTCGGGTCAAGCGAACCCCTGCGGGGGGGTTGCTCGAGGGCGAGGAGCACGCACGTGTTGCTGTCGCGCGCGCCGAGGCGCTCGTCGGATCGGCGCGGAGCTACTGCTTGTCGGTCATGTCACAGTTCTGGGCCGAGCTCGAGGCCGGACGTGACCCGAGCCCGGCTCTTCGCGCCCTCTACCGGCTCGCGATCTGGAACGCTCACAGCTCCGGGCTCGAAGCGGTTGGACACGTCTTCCACGCAGCGGGCACCGCCGCGATCCGAGCGCCCCGGGATGCTGGATCGATGCCAGCGAGACCTGCAGACGGCAAACCAGCACCTGGTCGCTTCGTCGAACGTCCTGCGCAGCGTCGGAGCGTTCCTCTCCAGTGCTGATTCCGGCCACTCGACCTCCTGAGCCGAGATCGGGCTAAGCGCTCGAAGTGGCTGTCCCAGCAGAGGCCAGCGCGAGCTCGGAGGCGATTAGACCTCCGATCTCGTCGAAAGCGCGCTGAGCTCGCTCGACGATGCCTGCCATGCGCAGGAAGCCATGGATCATCCCGGAGTAGCGGATGAGCTCGACGGGGACGCCCGCCTCGGCGAGCCTCCGTGCGTACTCCTCTCCCTCGTCCCGCAGCACGTCGACTTCGGAGGTGATCACGATCGCCCTCGGAAGGCCGGCCAGAGTCGCAGTGGCCGCAGGCGACGCATCAGGGTCGTCGCGCCCGTCGCGACCCTCGAGGTAGAGCGACCAGTACCACTCGAGGGCAGCTTGGGTCATCGAGTAACCACGGCCAAACAGGCGGTACGACTCGCTGCCGGAAGGTGGCGCGATGATCGGGTAAATCAGGAGCTGTACGGCAAACGGCGTTCCCGAATCGCGGCCCCGACGCGCAACGATCGCCGCGAGCGTTCCGCCGGCGCTCTCGCCGCCGACGCCGATTCGCTCGACGTCGAGCCCAAGGCCTTCCGCATTGGCACGTACCCAGGAGGCGGCCGTCCAGGCATCGTCGATCGCCGCCGGGTACGGATGCTCCGGAGCGAGCCGATACTCGACCGAGACCACCGTGCAGCCGCTCCTTCGTGCGAGCGCCCGTGCGACCCCGTCGTGCGTCTCGATGCTCCCGATCACCCAGCCGCCGGTGTGGAAATAGACGATCGCCGGCGTTGGTGCTGCGGGCGGGCGGGGACGGTAGATTCGGACCGGGACTCCGTCCACGGCGCGATCCTCAACCGAGAACATCTCGTCCACCGGGCCGAACTGTTGCTTCACCACAGCGGCGAACTTCGCCCGCCCTTCGACTGGCGGCATCATCTCGATCGGCGGAATCCCCGCCTCGGCTGAAACACGGAGCACGGCAGCAATCTGCGGGTCGAGCTCGGGGAGTGTCACAGGATCGTGTTGAGCGTATAGAACTCTGCCGGGCGTCGATTTCGGTCGAACGTGCCGACAGCCACAACCTTGATCGACCCGAGCCGTTGAACCGCTCCGGGAAAGTTGCAGGCTCCAGTCCTTGAAAGGATGGGGTCATGTCAAGTACATCGAGGAGGTACTCGCCGGAGGTCCGTGAGCATGCGGTGCGGATGGTGTTCGAGCATCAGCATGAGCATGGGTCGCAGTGGGCCGCGATCGTGTCGTTCGCGGCGAGCGCGAGATAACCCACAGCGCTGACGGGGCTCACGGATCGGTGCGCTCGCCAACCGCTACTGACCGCAGTTGCGGCAGACGCGGACGAGGCGGGTCTCGACCGCGACGGGGACGAATGGCGATCTGGCGGTGCTCGGCGGACGGCTCGAGCTCCGGAGCGTTGCAAGGCTTCGCTCCTGCCGGCTCGTTTCACACCCCGGCTAAAGGTGGGTTGAAAGCGGGCCGATGGTGTCGTGAACGGCGAAGGTCGCGTTCGTGAACCCTTTGACAGGTCGATAGCCACCTCGGCGTCGGCGACTTGCTCGATCCGATGCGAGGAGACCCGACATGGCACTAGCGACGTGCGTACACAAGGGACGCGTGCGCCGTCGACTCCTTGCTCGGTGGCGCTTGCCGGTCGCGGCGCTGACAGGACTGGTGCTGCTCGCGGGTGTCCTGGCAGGCGGCGCCTCGGCGGCAGTGACGCCGCAGCTCTACTGGACGAACGAGAGCGGCACGATCGGGCGCGCCGCCCTGGACGGCACCGGCGCCGACCAGAGCCTCATCAGCGGCGCCAGCGCTCCGCTCGAGTTGACGGTCGACACCCAGTACGTCTACTGGGTCAACGACGGCAGCAACACGATCGGACGGGCGAACCTGGACGGTACCGGCGTCAACGCGAGCTTCATCAGCGGCGCCAACTCGCCGTACGGGGTGGCGGTCGACGGCCAGCACATCTACTGGTCGAACGCCGGGGATAACACCATCGGGCGTGCGAGCCTGGACGGTACCGGCGTCAACCAGAGCTTCATCACCGGCGCCACCGTGCCCGCGGCCGTCGCGGTCGACGGCCAGCACGTCTACTGGGCGAACCTGAACGGCGGGTCGATCGGGCGAGCGAACCTGGACGGCTCGAGCGTCAACCAGACCTTCGTCAGCGCGACCACCCCCTTCGGGTTGACGGTGGACAGTCAGCACGTCTACTGGAGCGACCTCTCCGACGGCACGATCGGTCGAGCGGCCCTCGACGGCAGCGGCGCCGACCAGACCTTCATCACCGGCATAGGGAACAGCAACGCGTGGGGGCTGGCTGTCGACGACCAGAACATCTACTGGAGCAGTCGCAGCCAGAACACGATCGGGGAAGCGAATCTGGACGGCAGCGGCGTCAACAACAGCTTCATCACCGGCGCCAGCTCTCCGTTCGGCGTGGCGGTGCGGGCGACCGCGCCGGGCGCGCCGGGCGGCGTGTCAGCCACCGCCGGTGAAGGGCAGGCGACCGTTAGTTTCAGCGCTCCTTCGACCAACGGCTCGGCGATCGGCTCGTACACCGTGACCGCGTCGCCCGGCGGGGCGACCGCGACCGGGTCTGCGGGCCCGATCACGATCGGTGGTCTGACCGACGGAACCGCCTACACGTTCACGGTCACCGCAACGAACGGCATCGGCGCCGGCCCGGCCTCCACGGCATCGAACGGCGTCACCCCGGCGAGCCCGGCAGGTGTGCCGGGCGCGCCCGGCAGCGTCTCGGCCACCTCCGGTGACCGACAGGCGACGGTCAGCTTCACCGCCCCGGCCGCCAACGGCTCTGCGATCAACCGCTACACGGCGACCGCCGCGCCCGGTGGCGCGACCGGCACGAGCTCTGCGAGCCCGATCGCGATCAGCGGTCTGACCGATGGGACCGCCTACACCTTCACGGTCACGGCCGGCAACGGCGTGGGGGAAGGCCCGGCCTCGGCGGCATCGAACGCGGTCACTCCCGGCGCGGCCGCCTCCGCCGCGGAACCGCCGGCACCGGCAGCGTCACCGACGCCGGTCCCGGATACGCAGCCGCCGAGCGCGCCTCCCGGTCTCAGCGGCAGCTTCGACGATACGGGAACACTCGACCTGACCTGGCGCTCCTCGACCGACAACATCGGCGTCGCCTACTACGAGCTGTACCTCGACTCGACACCGCTCGGACGGGTCGCGAGCTCGCAGACGCACGCGAGCACCCGGACTTTCCACCGCACCGGGAAGAGCGCCTTCAGCGTGCGCGCTTTCGACGCGACCGGCAACCAGAGCGCCCTCGCCCAGGTGCTCACAGTCGTCCGCAGCACGCGCCCCGACGTCCTGAAACGCATCCCGCAGTCGGCCTGGCAGCTCCTCGCGTGGCAAGAGGGCGCCAGGCACGGCACCCGACCCGAGCCACCGACCTCGCCGTCCGCCTGGTACGCGTCCTGGAAGGCCTGGCGCCTCACGCCCTTCTCCATCAGCTAACGCCAGAGCTCCCGAGCGACATGCGCACGAGTAGCGTGTGGGCGAGCTCCGTCGACGTGAATCGCGCATGAACAAGCCGCGCATCTTCCTCGGGTCGTCCGGCGAGCAGGCCAAGCTGCTCCGGGCGATCACGCGCGGGCTTTCAGACATCGCCGATGTCGAGCCGTGGACGACGACGTTCAACCCGGGGCGATCCACACTCGACCGGCTGGTCGAGCTCTCGCAGGAGGTTGATTTCGCCGCCTTCGTGTTCGCTCAGGACGACTGGACGACGACCGTTGCGTCCCAGTCCGGCCAGGCGGCGCCGCGAGACAACGTGGTGTTCGAGGCAGGACTGTTCGGCGGCGCGCTCGGCATCCGGCGCACGTTCATCCTCCACGCGCACGGTTCGAAGCTCCCGAGCGACCTCGTCGGGCTGACCTCCGTCCGTTACGACCCGGCCACCAGCCCGGCGGAGGTTCGAACGATCAACCAGAAGCTTCGCAAGGCGATCGAGACCGAGGGCCGCCGCGGCCCTCTCGAGGGGCTGTGGTGGCAGCTGTCGCTCACCGTGCGCAGCGACGAGGAGCCGTCGGCGATCAGCCTCCTGCAGATCGCGCGGGACCGGGACGGTGGCCTGAACGTGACCGGCCGATCCTGGCAGGAGGACGGCACCCTGTCGGCCCGCTACTGGAGCGAGGCCGCGAAGGAGCGCAGGGATCCAGCCGGCGTCTTCTACTTCTGGAAGGGCGATCGCCCTCGGCACCCGAATGCCCCGCAGCTCGAGGGCACCGGCGAGATCAGCCTGGAGACGGTGGACCGCGGCACCGGTTACTGGACGACCCGGTCGGACCGCGACCCCGGGCTGAACGCCCGAACCGCCGGCATCTACCTCCGTGCGGACCCGTCAGACCTGGAACGGCTGGACAGCGGGACCGAGAGCGAGCGCGCCAGGCTCATCGCGCAGCGCCTCCGGGAGTGGAAGTCGGCCGCGAACGCTTTCTGAGCGACGCGCTCGGCCCGCCGCGAACCTGCTGACGAGCTCCTCCTGCCCGGACGTCTCGAGCGCGGCCAGTCACCGGGCCTACAATGAGGCCTCCGCACGCGGCGGCCCTCAGGAGCTCGATCACGCCGCCCGCGACCTGAACCGCCGGATGAGAGGATTCAGATGTGAGCCAGGCCTCCCCTGAAGAACAACCTCGTCTCAGTCCGGTCGATCGGCTGCGACTCGACTACCAGCAGACAACCGACCTCCTCCGCACCCTCACAGACGTCCGGTTCAAGCTCCTTGCGCTCGTGCCGACCCTGAGCGGCGCCGCAGTTGCCTTTACCGGCCGTCCGACTGCGCCGGTCCAGCTGCTCGCGCTCGGCGGCCTCGGTCTCGCGGCGACGCTCGGCATTCTCTTCTACGACCTGCGCAACAGCGAGATCTACGACTACGCCCTGCGGCGTGCACAACGCATCGAGAACGAGCTGAGCATCTCGTTGGGCAGCGATGGAGAACCGGGCGGACTGTTCAGCGAACGCCCCTCCGGCACGATCCGCCTTTTTGGCCTCACGGCCGATCGCGACCGCGGACTCGCGCTCGTCTACAGCGCCGCACTCGGAGGCTGGACCTACCTCGTCGTCTGGGGCGCACTGCGCGCAGGCCACGTTGGCCACGCGCGCGTCGTCGGCGCCGCGGTCGGTCTCGTCGCCGGCCTGCTCGTGCTCACGGAGCTGATCCGGATCCAGCCTCGATCAGCACGACACTGATCCCGGCTGCGGCGTCACTCGCCGGCGACGTCGATGTCCAGCTCCTGCCGAGCGAGGATCCGGAGCCGAATATGTGTCGCCGGGCTGGAACACCCTCTATCTGCTTGAATCGGCCCGACGCCCGGTGACCACGGCCGAACGCACCCACCGCAAGCTGCTCTTCCGTCGCGGGAAATGGGAGCGCGTCGATCCCGGCTTCGCGGACTGGAGATTCCTCTCCTTCAGGATCGAGCAGCTGAACGGCGCGCTCGAGCTCGAGACCGGGCCGGAGGAGACGGCGGTCGTGTTGCTCTCCGGCGCGTGCCGCGCGGTTCTCGACGGTGCGCGATTCGAGCTCGGTCCGCGGGCCGGGATCTTCGAGGAGCTGCCGTGGACGCTCTACGTGCCGCGCGACAGCCGTCTGACGCTCGAGGGCGAGGCGGAGCTCGCCATCGCGTCGTGCCCGGTCGAGCACCGGCTCGAGCCCGTGCTACAGCGACCCGAGGAGGTGTCGGTCGAGGTGCGCGGTGCGGGCAACGCGACGCGGCAGATCAACAACATGATCCAGCCGGGCTTTCCGGCCGAGCGCATCCTCATCGTCGAGGTGCTGACTCCCGGCGGAAACTGGTCGAGCTACCCGCCGCACAAGCACGACGAGGAGCGCTTCCCGGAAGAGACGGTTCTCGAGGAGGTCTACTACTACCGCTGCGCTGCGCCCGAGGGCTTCGCCTTCCAGCGGCTCTACTCCCCCCGTCACGACCTCGACGAGTCGTGGGTGGTACGCGACGGCGATGTGCTGCTCGTCCCATTTGGCTACCACCCCTTCACGGCGGCGCCGGGCTACGACTTCTACTACCTGAACGCACTCGCCGGCGACCGCCACTCGATGGCGGCGGCGGACGACCCCGACCTGGCCTGGATCCGGTCGACGTGGCCGGAGACCGCGAAGGACTCGCGAGTGCCCGTCGTACGAGGGGCCGCATGAGCCGCGACGCGGTCAAGGTTGCAAACGCGCCCCTCCCGTAGGAGTGGAGATGGCAGCACGAACCAACGTCGAGAGCCCGCTTTTCGAGACCGTGTCGACGACGGCGACGGACTACTGGAACGACTCGTGCTCGATCGAGGAACTGACGTACGCGATCGCCAACGGCGCCGTCGGCGCGACCTCCAATCCCACGATCGTCCGCGAGGTGCTCGGCAAGGAGATGCACCTCTGGGAGGCTCGGATCCCCGAGATCGTCGCTGACAATCCAACCGGGACCGAGGACGAGATCACGTGGCAGTTGATCGAGGAGATGGCCGTCAAGGCGGCCGAGTTGCTGCTGCCCGTCTTCGAGCGCGAGGGCAGGCGCAAGGGACGGCTCTCGATCCAGACCAATCCGAAGTTCTACCGCGATGCAGCGCGGATCACCGAGCAGGCGATCCACTTCGCCGGGCTCGCGCCGAACTTGCAGGTGAAGGCGCCGGTGACCCGCGCCGGCATTCGAGCGGTCGAGGATGCCACGGCCGCGGGCGTCAACGTCAACGCAACCGTCTGCTTCACCGTGCCGCAGGCGCTCGCCGTCGGCGAGGCGGTCGAGCGCGGCCTGCGCCGTCGCGAGCACGCCGGCGAGGACGTCGCCGAGCTGGCGCCGGTGTGCACGATCATGGTCGGCCGACTCGACGACTGGCTTCAGGCCTCTGCCGACCGCGAAGGGATCCTGCTGACGCCGGGCAGCGTCAACTGGGCCGGGATCTCCTGCATCAAGAAGGCGTACGGCATCTACCAGGAGCGCGGCTACCGGGCGAGGCTGCTCGCCGCCGCCTACCGCCACCACCTGCACTGGTCGGAGCTGATCGGCGGCGACATCGTGCTGACGATCCCGTACAAGTGGCAGCGGCTTTTCAACGCATCCGACATCGAGGTCGTGCCGCGCTTCGACAACGAGGTGCCGCCCGAGATCGTCTCCGAGCTGTACGCGAAGCTGCCCGACTTCCGCCGCGCCTACGACGCCGACGGGATGACGGTCGACGAGTTCGACCGCTTTGGCGCGACTGTGGCGACGCTGCGCCAGTTCATCGGCTCCTACCAGGATCTGGTCGCGGTCGTCCGCGATTTCATGCTTCCGAGCCCCGACCGTCGGTGAGCGTCCGCGCGACGGTGATGCGCGGGCCCGGGCGGCTCGAGGTCGCCGGGACGGACGAATCGACCCACGCGCGCCGTGAGCGACCGCGGCTGCTCAGCCGAGGTCAGACGGTTCGAGCCGGGGACGCAGCTCTGGGAAGCTGTCGCCCGAGAGCAGGACAAGCGGCAGTCGATAAGCGTGGGCGATCCCGGTTGCTTGCCACGGCTCGGCTCACACCGAAGGCTTGCGTGGTTCGAGCTCGCCACGCAGCCGCTCTACGATGCTCCGGCAGTCGGCCAGCTCGACGCCGAGCGCGGCCGCGGTCGCGCGCGCATCGAGACTCGTGTCGTACGGCACCGGCCAGCCGGGGAGCGCCCCGGGAGGAGGTGGGCCGAAGCGCAGCATGGACGGGTCGAGCTCGAAGACCTCGCACACGACGGCCGCCAGGCCACGGCGGTCGGTCGCCTCGCCCCCGGTGCAGTGGAAGACGCCGCACAACCCGAGCTCCACGATGGTCACCAGCATCTCGGCGGCGTCGGTGACGAGGGTCGGCGTCGCGATCGTGTTGATCGCGGGATCGTCCCAGACGGTGAACGGTAGCCCGGCGGCCAGCGCCTCGACGATCGTTGCAGCGAGGTAGCCAAAACCCGCGTCCTGCCGGCGTGGCGTCCGGGGACGGGCCCGATGGACGCCCTGGACGCCGGCGATGCGAGCGACCGCTCCTTTGTCCGCGCGCTCCAAGACGACGAGCTCGGCGGCCGCCTTCAGGAATCCGTAGAGGTTGATCGGGTTCGGCGGTGTGGCCTCGCCTGCGCCACTCTGGGTCCCGTCGAAGACCCAGTCGGTGGAGATCAGCGTGAGGTGCGCCCCGCCGGCGTTGGCGGCGTCGACGACATGACGGGTCGCTTCGACATACGACCGCCAGGCGAGCTCACGATCGGCGAGCATCCGCTGCTGGTCGTTGAGAATTGCAGCGTGGATGATCGCATCAGGCCGAGCCGCCTCGATCGCCGCCTGCGTCGCGGCGACGTCAGTGAGGTCGAGCTCGCCGTGCGTCGGGGCAACGAGGTCGGCCCCGTGCCGGCGAAGCACCACCGCGACATTCGAGCCGACGAAGCCGGAGGCACCGGTGAGGAAGACGCGCGTCAAGAATCCGCCGCGGCCTGCGCGGCCTCCGCGACCGCAACCGGCCGGCGCTCGCGGGCCGACCGCCATGCGGCTGGACCGATCACGAGAGACGTGACCCGGATCGAAGCGGCGGTTGGCGCGCGCAGCCTGGCGTGCACGCGGCCGATACGGCCGCAACCGACGACGCCCACGCCGATCGTGTCAGACGGCATCGGCCACGCTCACGGGCACGACCTCGCACCAGCTCCTGGAGCCGATGGAGGCAAACAGCGCCGCCTGCACCGCGCTCCAAGCGAGCGCCTCCTCGAAACCGGGCTTGTGCCGCTCGCCGGCGGCGACGGCGGTCAGAAAGTCATGATCCTCGATCGCGACGAGATCCTCGAAGCCGATCCCGTTGCCGCTTCCGGGCACGAAGACGCCATGGGGCGGGAACCGGTCGCCGGCGAGAACGGTCGTCCAGCCGCGCTCGGCTCGCCCGGGATCGTCGGCGAGAGACACCTCGAGCTCGTTGAGCCGCTCCAGGCTCCAGCGGAGCGCTCCCTCGCTCCCGTACACCTCGAACGCCATCTCGCTCTCGGGCCCGACGAGGGTGCGGCTCGAGTCGAAGCTTCCGTGCGCGCCGTTCTCGAAGACGCACAGCAGCCCTGCATAGTCCTCGTTCGTGACGGCTCCGCGCTCGTCGGTCGGCCGGCCGCGCCCGTAGTGGCTGCCGAGATCCGGTCGCGGGAGCGGACGCTCGGGGATGAACGTCGCGACGTCCGCGACGAGACGTTCGATCGGGCCGACCAGGAAGTGGGCGAGGTCAACGGCGTGGCTGAGCAGGTCGCTCGACGCGCCGTAGCCCGCCTCCGCCTGAAGAAACCGCCACGACAGCGGCGCGAGCTCGTCGGCCCCGTACATCGAGAAGAACCGGCCGCGGTATGCCTGCACCTCGCCGAGCCGACCGGATTCGATCAGGTGCGCCGCATGACGGACGAGCGGTGCGAAGCGGTAGTTGTAGCCGACGCCCGTGATCACGCCGGCGCTCTCGGCCGCGGCGGCGGCGAGTGCCGTCTGGTGGGGCGTTCCGCCGACCGGCTTCTCGCAGAAGATCGCCTTGCCCGCCGACGCTGCTGCCTCGACGATCTCGACGTGCAGCAGGTTCGGCGCTGTCACGAACACGACGTCGACGTCGACGTCCTCGACGGCTGCGCGCCAGTCCGCGACAGCTTCGCCGAAGCCGAACGACTCGAGCGCCAGTCGCCGCCGCCGCTCGTCGCTGTCGGCACAGACGACGAGCCGGGTCTCGAAGGTCGCATCGTGGAAGAGCGTCGGGATCCGCAGGCAGGAGCGGCTGTGGGCCTGGCCCATCCAGCCGAGCCCGATCACCGCGATGCCGAACCGACGTCTAGCCAACTGAGCTGTCGAGCGTGCCGTCGTTGAGCGCAGCCTCGAGCTCGTGGGTCAGCTCGTCGAGCTCGGCGCCGCCGGCCATCAAGCGGACGAGATCGTCGCGCTCGATCTCGTTCTTGGCGCAGCTCGCGAGCAGCCGGCCGCGGTTGAGGATCACGAAGCGATCACCGACCGGGTAGGCGTGATGGGGGTTGTGGGTGATGAAGATGACCCCCACGCCACGCGCGCGCGCCTGGAGGACGTAGCGCAGGACGATCCCGGACTGCTTGACGCCGAGCGCCGAGGTTGGCTCGTCGAGGATGAGAACGCGGGCGCCGAAGTAGGCGGCCCGTGCGATTGCGACCGCCTGCCGCTCACCGCCGGAGAGCGTCCCCACCGTCTGGTTCGGATCGCGGACGTCGATTCCCATCTTGGCGAGCTCCTGCCGGGTCACTTCCTTGGCGAGCGAGACATCAAGTCGGCTGAACGGCCCTACGCCCTTCACGGGCTCGGAGCCGAGAAAGAAGTTCCGCCAGATCGACATCAGCGGCACGGTCGCAAGGTCCTGGAAGACGGTGGAGATGCCATGGTGGCGGGCATCGCGCGGTCCGGAGAACGCGACCGGCTCGCCGTCGATCAAGAACTCACCATGATCCGGGGCGAAGACGCCGGAGAGGATCTTGATCAGCGTCGACTTGCCGGCCCCGTTGTCGCCGAGCACACAGGTGACCTCTCCGGCGTGCAGCACGAGCGAGACGTCCTCGAGCGCGTTGACGCTGCCGAAGTACTTCGTCAGGTTGCGCACCTCGAGCAGAGGGGCGGCCTGGGGTGTCGTCGTGCTCATCGGCGTGCCTTCATCGCCCGCCGGTAGACGAAGGTGTTCACGACAACGGCGAGCAGGAGGATGATGCCGAGGAAGGTGAAGTCCCAGGAGCTGTCCCAGCCCGCGTAGATCACGCCTTCGAAGGCCATGCCGATGATGCAGGCGCCGATCGCCGCGCCGATCGCCGACCCGTAGCCGCCGGTCAGGGAACAGCCGCCGACCACCGCGGCGATGATGTAATAGAACTCGTAGCCGACGCCCTGCTCGGAGACTGCCGAGCCGCCCTGAGTGAAGCTGATCACTCCGACGAGGGCGCCGGCCAGGGCGGTGCCGAGAAAGAGGAGGATCTTCGTCCTGGCGACGGGCACGCCGACGTTGCGCGCCGCGTTCGCGTCTCCGCCCGAAGCGAAGATCCAGTTGCCGAGCGTCGTGCGCGAGAGCACCCACGTGGCGACCGCTGTCAGGCCGACGAACCAGAGGATCGACGTCTGGTAACCGCTCTGGAGTGCACCGCTCGCCGCCCAGGAGCTGCCGAAGATGGTGCGCGCGGAGCTTATCCCCGCCTGGGTGGGATTCGTGAGCGCGACCTGGGTGCTGCCATGGTTGATCAGCAGCACGCCGCCGACAGTGATGCCGCGGAGGATGAAGAAGGTCGCGAGCGTCACGATGAAGCTCGGCAGCTTGGTGGTGGTGACGATGATGCCGTTCGCAAGGCCGACGACGGCGGCCAGGGCGAAGGTGCCGACGAGCGCGAGCCACGCGTTCCAGTGGAGATTGTTCATCAGCAACCCCATCGTGATCGCCGTGGCGCCCGTCATGACGCCGGCCGAGAGGTCGAATTCGCCGCCGATCATCAGCATGCCGACGGGCACGGCCATGATCCCGAAGAAGGCGGCCTGTTGAAGCCAGGCCGCGGTGCCGACCTGGGTCAGCCAGAGGTGGTTCGAGCTCGAGTCGGTCAGCGCGAAGAGCACGAAGATCACGATCGCGCCCATCAGGGCCCCGAGCTCGGGACGCTGGAGAACGCGGGCGAGACGGCTCGCCCGGGCGACCCGCTCATCGGCCCCCGAAGAAGGAGCCGGTGGGGCCGGCGTCCGCGCTCCTGCCGTGATGTCGCTCATTGCCGGTGTGTCGACCCCGAGCTCGTCGGGAGCAGATCCGGGCGGTCGGGCTGTTGCTCGACCGCCCGGACGTCATTCTCGGCGAAGATCAGTCGTCCCCTGCTGCGATCGCAGCGGCAACCTTGCCAACGTTTGTCTTGTCGACGAGCAGCGGACCGCTCGCGACGGTCGTCCCGCCGCCGACCGAGTTCCCCTCGTGCTTGTTGTAGAGGTAGAGGAAGACGATCGGCAGGTAGCCCTGCAGGTACTGCTGCTGGTCGACCGCGAACTCGATCTTCCCCGACTTGAGATCGTTCTCGACGCTCGTGTTGAGGTCGAACGTCGCGATCTTGACCTTCGGCGAGGTCTGCGCGAGCGAGTCGCCGATTGCATTGTTGAGAGTCATCACTGCCTGGATTCCGGGATGGGCCTGCAGGTAGGCCGTCACCTGCCCGATCGCCTGCGTCGGGTTGGACGCGGCGTTCGGGGTCGACAGGATCAGCTCGGTGCAGGCCGGGCCCTTTGCGGGCGCCGATCCAGTCGAGCATTTCGAGCCTACACCGAGCCCCGCCGCCAGGCCGTTGCACCGGTCGAGCAGGTTCTGTCCGGATTGGTGGATGACGCAGAGGACATTGGTGAGCTTCTCGTTCGCGAACCTCGTGCCCGCCTGCTGGCCGGCGAGTGTCTCCGGCTGGCCGACGCACGTCATGGCCTTGCTCGCGGCGATGTCGGCGTTGTCGCAGCCGGCGTTCAGGAGCACCACCGGGATTCCCGCCTTGTTCGCCGCCGCGAGCGTCTTGTTCATCAGGGCCGGGTCATGATCGGAGACTGCGATCCCGTTGACCTTGGCGTTGATCGCATTCTGGATCTGGGCGTTCTCGGCGTTGTCATCGGGCTCCGCTTGACCCTGCGTCTGCGAGCCGTACACCTCGGTCAGGGTGCAGCCGAGGTCGGAGGCCGCATTCTTGGCGCCCTTGTAGACGACGCTCCAGAAGCTGCCGTTGTCCCCGTGGGTGACCACCGCGAACTTGTACGGGCACTTCGACGCCGAGGTGGCCGATGCAGCCGAGCCCGCGCCGAGCAGGCCGACGGCGACCGACGCCGCAACTATTCCGGCAATCGCAAACGTGAATCGGAATCTCTTCATGTCCTGATACTCCCTTCACTGATCAGCCTGATGACGTGAGCACGGCGTCTCGTTCGGTGTCCACCTCGGCGTCGCACTAGCCGGCTCCCCCCGACTCGACCCCGCGACGTTGCTGTGTCAAATCTCGATGCCCGCGATCTCCGATCCCCGACTTGTCGTCACGAGCCATCAACAAGTGGTGACTGTAGGCACTTGCCTGCTCGGAAGTCAAACTGCTCCCGGGGCGACGAACGGGTCGCTTGTCGGGCGCCGCGAACGTCGTCCGGCTAAGAAACCGCATCGCCGCCCATCCCCACGAGCTTGGTCAGCCGGGTGCCGCTCAGTCGGGTCACCGGATCCCGCTGCCGAGCCCGAAACGGCCGACCGAATGGTTGGACTGCACCGTGACCAGAGCGTCGTTTTCAGGGAGGATGTAGCGGATGGGATGCCAGCCGAAGTGGCTGCTGACCGGCTCTCGAGAGATCGGCTGTGTGCGCGGTGCTGTTCGGCGCTGAGTCGGTGGTGGACGAGATCGTGATTGGCTTCGACGCCCGCCAGGCGGGCGAGAACGACCCGCGCTGGGACGAACAGCGTCGCGAAGAGAGCTCCTGCGGCGAGACGTCGCCCGGCCACTGTCAGTCGACCGTCTCGCCTGGCCGACGATCTTCGCTATCTGGTACTCGAAACAGAATCGCCAGTGGGCGCGCTCCTTGCCCGCGGGAGGAGCGCAAGAGGTTCCGTATGGGCAGCTTGCCCGCGGAGGAGCGCGAGCGGCTCGGTGTGGGCACCATCCCCGTTCCGGACTGGGGGGTTACGGTGCCGCACGCGCCTCTCTGGGGAAACCTCGACCGGATGAGGGGCTACCTCGACAAGCGGGGCGTCGACCCCGCCGACAGGGTGTTGGTCGCAATCGGGTGGGTGTCTCGCGTCGGCTTCGAGGACGACACCGGAACCATGCGCGGGCTTCGGAAGCCCCCCTATCTGAGCCGGCCGAGCCGGCGCAACCGGAGAGCAGCTGGAATCTGCTCGGGTATGACGTCGCAGAGGGGTTCCGGGACAGCTACCTCACCAACATGCACACATCCGACGAGAGCAAGAGGCTGAGCAAGAAGTGGGCTCCAAAGCTCAACGAACATCACTTGTTCCACGACCAGGCGGCTGCAGCCGCATTCGTCGACGTCGCGAACGCACGCGTTCCGGAGCACGCGCCGTTCCACGTCTTCAGCCTGTACGCCCTCCCGTAGCTCCCGTCACTTGCAGTACGGCAATCCGCCTACTCAGTCGTTTGCAGGGTCGGAGGTCTCCTGGCTCCCTGACCGGCGATGATCGTGCCGGATCCTGATGCGCGGATGTGGCCGGCCCGCTACGAAGTGAAGCGACATGCCTTGATGTCGGCGTGGAACCGGGCCTGGTCCTGCGACCTGGTGGCAACAGGGCCGAGCCAGTAGACGTCATAGCCGCGGCCCCCGTGCACGACCTCGATCGTGTCGAAGTTCCCGTAGCAGCTCGGCGCGTACACGAGCTCGATCGCAGGATTGCCGTCGAGCGTGATCGCCTCTTGCTTCGGAACGTGGCAGCTGAACTGATGGGCGATCGCCTGAAGGTTCGTTCGCTCCCACATCTTGAGCGTCGTGCCGGTTGGGAGCTGCACCGAGGCGACCGCGATCCCTCTTGGATTATCCGCCGGCCCAGCGCCGAAGAAGTCGACTTCCGGGCTCGGCGCGGAGGGAAAGAGCCCGTAGATCTGATCGGCCTTCGCAGGGGTTAGCTTGAGTCCGGCCGGGACGGGGAGCGAGTAGTGGTAGCGAGCCGAGACGTACGTTTGGCTGACACTACCGAGAGCGGTCGCCGTCAAGGCCGAGACGACGACGAGAGCGACCACCGAGGCAAGAGCGAGACGCCGATCTTAGCGACGCTAGGCGTCGCAAGAAGCCTGGGGCGCCGCAGCCGCCTGGCGGCCGCGATCGCCGCGCCTCCGGCGAGCAGGGCAAGCAGGCCGGGGATACGTGAGCTCATTCGGGTGCCTCCTTTGATCGAGTCGACAGGACGACCGACCGTAGAGAACGAACATCCCGAAACGTTCCCGATCGGGTCCCGAAGCGTTACCGTCCGTGCTGGATGAGCGTCGAATTCCGTGTGCTCGGCCCGATCGAGGTCGTCGCTGATGCGGAAGCGATCAGGCTCGGTGGTCCGCGCCAGCGAGCCGTCCTTGCGATCCTCCTGCTCCAGGCGAACCGCGTTGTCCCAGTGGAGCAGATTGCCGACGGTCTCTACGGCGAGGGCGCGCCGGCAACAGCAGTCGCCCAGGTGCGGGATCACGTGTCCCAGTTGCGGAGGTTGCTCGGGCAACCGCCCGGCGTGAACGGCGGCGAGTCGATCCTCGAGACGCGCCCACCCGGCTATCTCCTTCGCGTCGGGCCTGACGGTGTCGACGCGTTCCGGTTCGAACGCATGACGGACGAGGCCGGCGCCGCGCTCGACCGCGGCGACGCGCTTGCGGCAGCCGAGCTCGCCCGTCAGGCGCTCGAGCTGTGGCGCGGACCGCCGTTCGCGGACTTCACCCACGAGTCGTTCGCCCAGCCGGCGATCGCACGTCTCGAAGAGCTTCGGCTACGTGCCGTCGAGAGCCGGATCAGGGCGGAGCTGATGCTCGGGCGCGGCGACGACCTCGTCAGCGAGCTCGAGGAGCTCACCCGCACGCACCCGTTACGAGAACAGCTGCGCGCCCACCTGATGCTCGCCCTGTACCGATCGGGGCAGGCAGGCAGAGGCGCTCGCAGTGTTTCACGAGACCCGCAAGATCCTCGGGGACGAGCTCGGCATCGAGGTGTCCCCCGCCCTGCGCAATCTCGCGAGCCTGGTGCTTCGACAGGATCGCTCCCTGGACGCGGCGACCCGCGGGGATTTGCCCACTGGAGAGACCGGTGCGGCACGAAATCCCTACAAGGGCCTCAACCCGTTCGGCGAGGCGGATGCGTGCGACTTCTTCGGGCGTGAGGGGCTGAGCCTGCAGCTCGTCGACCGGATCGGCGCCAATCGCTTCGTAGCCGTTGTCGGGCCGAGCGGCAGCGGGAAGTCCTCGCTCGTTCGAGCGGGCCTCGTACCGCTGCTGCGACAGGGCGCCCTCCCCGGCTCGGCCGCCTGGCCGATCGTCGAGCTGAGCCCTGGCGAGCACCCGCTCGAGGAGCTCGAAGCGGCGCTCCTCCGGATCGCCGTGAACCCCCCGCCAAGCCTGATGGAGCAGCTCGCGAGCGACGAGCGCGGCCTTTGCCGCGCGGTCCATCGCATCCTCCCTGCCTGGGGCTCGGAGCTCGTCCTCGTGATCGACCAGTTCGAGGAGCTGTTCGCACTGACCGAGGACGAGGCGCGGCAGTCGCAGGTTCTGACGCTGCTGGAACGCGCGGTCGCCGACCGGCGCAGCCGCCTGCGGCTCGTGGTCACGCTTCGGGCTGACTTTTACGACCGGCCGTTGCGCCATCGTGCCTTCGCGCGGCTCCTGCAGGACCGTGTGGTCTCCGTTTCGCCACTCGCACCGGAGGAGATCGAACGGGCGATTGCCGCGCCGGCTGCCGGCGTCGGCGTCTCGCTCGAGCCGGGGCTGCTCGCGGAGATCGTCGCGGACGTCCTCCATCAGCCGGGTGCGCTGCCGCTCCTCCAGTACGCCCTGACGGAGCTGTTCGATCGCCACGAGGGAACCACCTTGACGCGGTCGGCGTACAGAGCCATCGGCGGTGTGGCCGGTGCGCTCGATGCCACGGCAGCCGAGGTGTACTCGCGCCTGTCGGAGCCCGGCCGTGTGGCAGCGAGGCAGGTGTTCCTCCAGCTCGTCGCCGTGGGAGAGCAGGGCATCGCCACTCGGCGACCGGTCGCTCTCGCCGAGCTCGACGTCGACCGGGAGGGCGCGGCGGAGTGCATCGAGGGGTTCGGGGCCTCGCGGCTGTTGTCGTTCGACGGCGACCCGCGCACAGGCACCTCCACCGTCGAGATCGCGCACGACGCGCTGATCGTCGAATGGGAGCTCCTCCGCGATTGGATCGACGCAGCACGCGACGACATTCGCACGCACCACCGGCTGTCGACGCGGGCCGCCGAGTGGGAGGAGGCTGCCCGCGACCCGAGCTTTCTCCTTCGCGGAACGCAGCTCTCCCGGTTCGAGACCTGGGCCACCGAATCGGGCCTCGCGCAGGCCGAGCGCGAACGTGAGTTCCTCGGGGCGAGCATCGCCGATCGGGAAGCCGTCCGCTCCGACGATGAGTCGCGTCGTGCCCGGCAAGGCGAGCTCGAGCGGCGCGCGCTACATCGGCTCCGTGCGCTCGTCGCGGTCCTGGCAGCCGCGGCCGTCGTCGCCCTCGCGCTCACCCTCTATGCGTTCGACCAGAGCCACCACTCACAGCAGCAGACGAGGATCGCGACCGCACGGCAGCTGGCGTCGACCTCGGTGGCGAACCTCGACGTCGACCCCGAGCTGAGCATCCTGCTCGCGATCCAGGCGGTCAGGACTGCAAGCGTCCACGGCGCGCCGCTTCCGGCGGCGGTCGAAGCACTCCACCGCGCGCTCGCCGCCTCACGCATCGTGCGCACGATCCGGACACCTGCGATCGCCGCACTCGCCGTCAGTCCCGACGGCTCCCGCATCGCGGCCGCCGGCTCGAGCGGGAGCGCCCAGGCTCGCGACCAGGAGGCCGCCTCGTCCGCCGCGGCCACCGAGGCGTCAGTCTGGGACCCGCTGACCGGCAAGCGGCTGCTCTCCCTCGTCGGGGCTACGTCGCCCATCCACGACATCGCCTACAGCCGGAACGGAGCCCGGATCGCGACCGGAGGTGACGACGGGACGGCGATCGTCTGGGACGCTCTTACCGGAAAGCGCCTCTTCGCGCTGCCGGACGCCGATGCCGGTGGTGGGTTTCTCGGCGTCGGCTTCAGCCCGGACGGGAGGCTGCTCGCGACCGCCGACGGAATCGGCCGCGTGCGGATCTGGAGCCTGGACAGCCGTAGAGTCGTCCGCACGATCCGGGTCGGCGCTCCCCTGTGCGGGGTCGCCTGGAGTCCCGACGGCAAGCTGATCGGAGCGGGCCAGTGCGGGGGATACAACCTCTCGTCCGCATCGGCGATCCGGGTGTGGAACGTGCGCTCGGGCCGCCTGATGTTCCGGACGAACGGAACGCCGACGACGACCATGCTGCGGTTCTCCCCGGACGGTCGAGACCTCGTCGTTCCGACCCTGAACGGCTCCGCCGAGATCTGGTCGCTCGCGGGGAATCGTCTCATCACCACGCTCACCGGGCACTCGGGCCAGGTGGTCGCCGTTGCCTACAGCAGGAACGGCAAGCTCGTCGCCACGGGTGCTACCGACCGGACCGTCCGCGTCTGGGATGTAGGCACCGGCAAGCAGCTCCTCGTGTTGGCCGGGCATAGCGCGACGGTCGACGCGGTCGAGTTCACACCCAACGGCCGGAGACTCGTAACGACGAGCGAGGACGGCACGGTGCGCATCTGGGACGTCACACCCGAGGGAAGCCGCGACTGGCTCACGCTCGACGCCGACAGCGGCGGAGTCGCGAGCGTGACATTCAGCCCGGACGGACGCCGGCTGCTCACGTCAGGAACGTGCGACGGCAAGCTGAAGTTCTGGAACGCGAGCTCCGGAGCGCTGATCTCCACCACGTCGGCTCCACCCGAGCAGGACTGCGGCTACAAGGGAACCGGCACCCGCTTCTATGCCGGCGTCACGGCCACGAGCCCCGACGCCACGATCGTCGCGCAGGCGGCGCCCAACGGAACGGTGCAGCTCCTGGACTCGCACACGGGCAGGCCCTACGGACGCTTCCAGGCGGCCACGCCGGCGTGCAGGCGATCACGTTCGACCGAACCGGGGCACGGCTGGCGACGGGCAACTGGGACGGCACCGCGATCGTCTGGGACACCAGATCAGGGGCGCGAGTGCAGACGCTCACGAGCCAGGAGGGGATCGTCGAGAGCGTTGCCTTCAGCCCCGACGGCGAGACGCTCGCCACGGCCGGAGAGGACGAGACGGCACAGCTATGGGACATCGCCACCGGGACGAGGCTGCTCACCCTGACCGGTCACTCGTTCGCGCTGACCGACGTGGCCTTCAGCCCCGACGGCAGCCGCCTGGCGACCAGCAGCGGAGACGGCACCGTCCGAGTCTATGTCCTCCCCGTCGGCGAGTTGCTCGCCGTCGCGCGCCGCCGCCTAACCCGCGGCTGGACGCAGGCCGAGTGCCGAACCTACCTCGCCGGTCGCAACTGCCCCACCGACGCCGCCACGCCACGCTGACAGCCATTCCGGAGGGGTGGCAGTGCGGTCGGACAGCCAATCAGCCAACCAAGCCTGTCCGCGGCCGGTAGACGTGAATGGCGAGATCCGTGCCATCTGTCGGCGGCGCCTTTCCATCGACGTGACCACGCTTGCCGTTGGCGATCTCGACCGCTCGCTCGCCTTCCACCGTCCGTGTCGTTCTACCTCGCGACGCGAGCTGCCGCTCCCGTCCTGATGGCCTCGTGCCGGTGCCTCCCGTCTCTGGGGACCTGACGACCGGCGAGGAGAGTCATAGGCCCTCGGAGAGAGCCCGGAGCTCGGCGGCCTGGGCCAGTGTGAGGAAGCCCGACCGGCGGAGCACGTTCACGACCTGCTGGTACAGCCCGACGAGAGCGCGTTTGCGGATCGAATCCGGCCGGGGCCCGATCGCGTTGAGGGCCGCGCAGCCTGCGTTGACGAGCGCATCGGCCCCGGCACGCTCGCCCTTTCGAATGCCCTGATACCTGTCGGAGCCCTGGACATCGCTGCGGGTCAGCGAGCACAAACCCGCCGCATTGACGATCTTCACGGTTACGACATTGCTGGGAGCGCTCGTGTTTCCGGCGGCGTCGGTCACGGTCGCGGCTGTCGAGGAGAGGGCGGTACCGATCCCGCTGATCGTCTGGTCGGGCGGGCAGGCGCCCGGAGGTATGCCGGACCCTGCGTCTGCGCACGTGAAGTGGACGACGACGTCGCCGCTGTAAAAGCCGTTGGCGTTCGGCGGAGTCGTTGCCGCGGCGGCGATTGTCGGCGGCGTCGAATCGATCTTGAACGTAGCGGTGGTAACGGGGCTCTCGACGTTGTTGTCCCTGTCCTCGCTCGCCGCGTAGACCGTGTGGCTACCGTCGGCGCTGACAGTTGTGGACGGGCAGTCGCCGGAGGGAAGATCGGCGAAGCTCGTCGGCGGCGTGGCAGGGTCGATGACACAGCGGGTCTGGTACACGCCGACGCCACCGGGGTTGTCGGTCGCCGACGCCGACACCGTGACCGGGTGTGTGTACCAGCCGTTGGAGCCGTTCGGCGCGCTTGGAACGAGGTTGATGGTCGTAGACGGGCGGCGTCGTGTCGGAGACGCCGCCGATGCTGAACGCGTAGAGCTGGTTGTTGCCGTTGCCCTCCGCCGACTTCGAATAGCCCGAACCCCAGTAGACGGATCCGTTGACGATCGAAGGAGCGGCATTGACCGAGCTTCCCGCCGCGAACTGCCAGAGGATGCTCCCGGTCGCGGCATCGAGCGCGTACATCTCGTTGCCCGACTTGGCCATCGACGCGGTGTAGACGACGCCGTTTGCAACCGAGACCGGGGCGAGGTCCCACACCCCCACGGTGGCGCCGGCGATCGTCTCCGTCTGCGGATCGGGCGTCTGCCAGAGGATCTTGCCGGTCGCCGGATCGAGCGCCGCCCACGAGCCGCCCGTGGTGGTCTGACTGGTGAGGACGCCGTTCTCGGTCAGCTGGTAGGGGATGTGGTGCTGGTCGGTGAGCGAGACGTAGACGCGGCTGCCGTCGTACGCCGAGCCCCATTCGAAGCCGCCCTGATCGCCGCCGGGACCGACGAGCGTGTTCCACTTGAGAGCGCCCGTCGCCGCGTCGAACAGGTAGTAGACGCCGGCCTTCGCGCCGAAACCCACCACCCGCTCGCCGTTCAGAGTGAAGACGTTCGGGCTCGACGCCGCCGACGTCCCAGGCGTCACCGAAGCCGCGGTCCGGGGCCGTTGGCGGCGCGACCGGGGTATCGGTCTCCGGCAGACACCAGGCCACCGGCTGCGCGTCGCAGACGCGCGTGCCACGGGGCGTCGCCGACGATGCGATGGGACCAGACCGGCGCGCCCGTCGTGAGATTGAACGCCACGATCGAGTCCCAGTAGGCGCCGGGCTGCTCGCACGACTCGGAGAAGAAGCCGTTCGGGGACGCCTGGTTGCAGGCGGTCACCGCGGCCGGCTCCGAGTAGAGGTTGCCGAACGTGCCGTAGACGAGGTTGTCCGCGACGTCCACGGCCGGGGCGGAGAACATCGTCGCGCCGGCGTACTGGCCGGTCCCCGGATGGTTGGCGCCGTCGCCCGGTAGGGAGAATGCCTCCCAGTTGAGGGCACCGGTCAGGGCGTTGACCGACGCGATGTCGCCCCGGAAGGTCGCTCCCGGGCCGTTCGCACCCGACGCCGAGACGCCGGTGATCACCGTGTCACCGACGAGCTGCGGCGATCCGGTCATCGTGCCGTGGAGGTCCGGGTTCACCTGCGTCTTCCAGAGCAGCGAGCCGTCGGTCGTGCTGAGGCCGATCAGGAACGGCTGCTTGTTCGTGCCGAAGATGACGACGTTGCCGTCAACCGCCGGGCTCGAGCGGGCGTAGTCGCCGGCGATTCCGGTGTAGTCCGACACCGAGTGCGACCAGATGACAGCGCCGGTGTTGGCGTCGAGCTTCCACACGGTACCGCCGAAATCGCCGAAATACACGGCGCCGTTCGACCACCGCCGGCGTCCCGGAGACGTCGCCCGTCGTGGTCGCCACCCACTTGACTGCCAGCTGACCGACGTTCGCCGACGAGATGTCGTGCTCGTTCGGCTGATCCCGCGTGTTCGCCGGATCGAAGCCGTATGTGGTCCAGTCGCTCCCGACTGGCTGGCCCGGGCTTGCCGCCGTCTGCCCGGACGCAGCGAGGCTGACAACGACCACAAGTGGAACCGCCAACTGCCGCAGACGCTGCGCAACGCACGGGCGTCATGGCGGCATTCTCATCGATCTCGGGGTCGAGGTCAAGGAGCGCCGTCACCGGGGGACTGCGGGCCGGCGTATAGTTGTATAGTTGCTGCGATGAAGCGGTTGCTCTTCATCGGAGTGGCGATCGTTGGGCTTTTCGCCACGGGCGCGGCGGAGGCCGCGAAAGCCGGAGATGAAGGTGACCGTGTTCGCGCGGACCGGGATGAACATGGACAGCATCCTCTGGACCGGGAGCCGGTTCCTGTACGTCGTCAATACGGAGAACACGGCTTTGACCGCGCCGCCGGCGGGGATGCCGCTGACCGCGTTTGCGACGATGCCGAAGTTGGTCGAGGAGACGCGCTGCATCATGTCGCCGGGTACACACGGGTTCCCGGCCGGAGTGTTCTTCTGCCATTCGCCTGACAACAAGATCTACGAGATCAGCGCCGACGGCTCGAAGATGAGCGTCTTTGCGACGCTGCCCGCACCCCCCACGCCGGCTGCAGACGGCGCGCTGGTGTTCGACAACGTCGGTCGGTTCGGGTACCGACTGGTGGCGGCCACGGGAAGATCGGGCGCGGCCACTCCTTCGGGGGGCGTCGTGTACACGGTGGACGCCGGCGGCAGGGTGCACGAGATCGGCGGCTACAAGGGCCCGGGCGGGGCGGACGAGGTCGCGATCGCGCCCGCAGGGTTTCGGGACACTCGGCGGAGAGGCGCTGCTGACCGTCGACGCGGGCCCCGCCGGCGGACACCTGCTGGCAATGGACGCCGAGCGGTCGCACGCACCCGCTGATGTCGTTCCCGGGTGACGGGCCGAACCCGATCGTCGCGATCCCGAAGTCGGTGAGCACCACCGGTACTCCCTCGCCCGGGCATCTACATCACCGACGACATCACGCAGGACATCTACTACGTCTCGGCGGCGCAACTCGTGCCGTATGCCGGCGACCTGTTCGTTGCGACCGAACTGCACGGGGACTTCTGGATTCTCGAGCCGCACGGGGACACCGTCCGGCCGATTGCGGTCGGGAATACGCTGAAAAAGAAGGGGCACGGAATCGAACAGGCGATCGAGGTCGGCTGAGCCGCTCAGCCCGTGGGGCGGCGAGGCGGAGTCGTCTCGTTTCGAGCCGTGCGCTCCGGGCTAGTGTCAGCCCTTTCGATGAGCGTTCCGGTCATCATCAACTGCCGCGACCGTCTCGGCTCCCTCCTGCTCCTCGTCGACTTCCTCGAGCGCGCAGGTCACGATCGGATCGTCTTCCTGGACAACGATTCCGCCTACCCCCCGCTCCTCGACTACCTCGCCGACACCCCGCATCACGTGCTGCGGCTCGGGCTCAACGCGGGCCACCTCGCTCCCTGGACGCAGCAGGTGTTCGCCGACCTCGACATCACCGGCCGGTTCGTCTACACCGATCCGGACGTCGTTCCCGACGAGAGCTGCCCGCTCGATGCGGTCGAGTACTTCGGAGAGATCCTCGACGCCTACCCCGACCTGGACAAGGTGGGTTTCGGGCTTGCGCATCGACGATCTCCCGCCACGTACCTCCACAAGGCGAAGGTCGAGAGGTGGGAGGCGCAGTTCTGGGAGCAGCCGCTCGCGCCGCGCCTCTTCCGCGCCGCCATCGACACGACGTTTGCGCTCTACCGCGGGCCGACACCCCATCGATACGAACCGGCGGCTCGAACCGGCTACCCGTATCTGGCACGCCACCTGACGTGGTACCTCGACGACGGCGCGCTCACCTCCGAGGAACGCTTCTACCGGGAGCGTGCCCGGGAGGACGTCGTCAACTGGAGCCGCAAGGAGCTTCCCGTGTGGCTCGGTCAGGCGATCGAAGCCCGCGGTACCGACGCGCCCGCAGGCCCGGAGAGCGCGACTCAATCTCGGCGACGCCTCGTCTCTCCGGGAGCAATGACCTGCTCGCGGCGAGCGGCTGGGAGACCGAGCCCGTTCCTGTTGACGAGAGCGAGAACACGCCGTGGGCGCGAGCCGGGCTGGCACAGCTGGAACGACATGAGCGCCGAGGTCGAGCTCTGCGACTTCGTGGTCGCGCTCGCCAACGTGCTGCGGCCCGGCCGACTGATCGAGACGGGCATCGGCCAGGGTTTCCTCACGCGTCGGCTGAAGGCCGCGCTGGGCGCCGATCAGCTCCTGATCTGCTTCGAGTCGGACGACACCTGGCGAGAGGCTTTGAGCACGCTGCGTTTCTTCGACCGCGAGCCGGCCGTCCTCTCGAGCTCCGAGAGCCCGTCGGCGGCGGAGCTCTCGCGAGCCGAGCTGACCTGCCTCGACTCCGACCTCCGCCACCGGCTGCCGGAGATCGAGCGGTGGTGGGAGGCGGCGGCGCCGGGAGCGACGCTCGTTGTTCACGACGCCGGGAACGGCCACTCCGCCGACACGGTGCACGGGCAGGTCCGCGACACCATCACGAGGCTCGGAATCCCGGGCTTCTTCCTCGCCAACCCACGGGGCGCATTCGTCGGGGTGAAGCCCTTCGGCGCCCGCCGTCAGGTCACGAGGCGGAGCTCGCAGCCCGCCTCGAGCTCGTCGAGCGTGAGCTGCATGGCCCTACGCAGCACGAAGACCTTCCGCTACACCAGGCGGCCGCGGCTGCTGTACCAGTCGTTGCGGCGGCCGGATCGCTGAGTTTCACGAACCCGGCGCGGCGAAGAGCCAAGCCGTTGGCCGTCGGATCAGCAGGACGGGCTCCGCTCCCGGCGCTTCTGCCGTGGACCAATGGAAAGTCCAAAGCCGTTGCTGCGATGTGGGGTACAGTTCCTGGCAGGTGGGTAAATGAGGTACGGTTCCTCTTGTGACGATTCGGCGCCATCGTGGCCTGGTGCTCGTTGGGGCTGCGCTCGTGCTCTTGCTCGGCGCAGGTAGCGCTGCCGGTCGGCGTACGGTCGCAGGCGACACGAACTGGTTGAGCTTTGGAAACACGCTCGATCAGAACCGGTTCTCGACCGCTGACACAGATCACTCCGTCGAACGTCGGCAATCTGGGACGGGCGTTCACGGTCGATCTGAACAAGTTCGTCCCCGGGATCAAGAAGGGCCAGCAGACCTACCCGATCGTCGTCAACGGGATGATGTACATCACCTCGGGCGACGACCAGGTGTTTGCGGTCAATGCGGGAACGGGTGACCTGATCTGGCATTACGCGCCCGACAACATCGCGACGTTCAAGAACTTCGGGATCGTCGCGAACCGCGGCGTCGCCTATTGCGACAACCGCGTCTTCCTGCTGACGCTCGACATGACGATCGTCGCGCTCGATCCGGCGACGGGCCAGCAGCTCGCCCGCGTGCCGATCTCGCAGGCGGTACCCGGGCGCCCAGGCGAACTACGGGTACTCGGAGACGAGCGCGCCGATCTGCGCAGACCACCACCTGATCGTCGGCGCCGCCGGGTCGGAGTACGGGGCGCGCGGGTTCGTGATGGCGTACAACACGCCGTCGTCTGACGCCGGCATGGGCGAACCCGTTCTGGACGATCCCGCCGAACAACACCGAGTGGCGCAACGGCCGCGCGGGTCGTCGGCGGCGGTGTCGTCTGGACGCCGACGACGGTCGACACGACGACGAACACGCTCTACATCGGGACCGGCGCGGCGACGCCGCCGTACTACCCGTCGCTGCGGCCCGGCCCCGACCCGCGCGCCGACTCGATCATCGCGATCGACCTGAACACCGGGCAGATGAAGTGGTGGCAGCAGCAGCTGTCGTCGAACCAGTGGTCGTACGACACCTCGCAGCCGCCGATGGTCTACACGGCGAAGATCGGGGGCAAGACGGAGCGGATCGTCTCGGTCGCGACGATGGAGGGCGTCTGGTTCGCCTACAACGCGGCCACCGGCGCGCCGATCTACCAGCGGGTCAAGGTGATCGACAACGTCGAGCACCCGAACCTGAAGCCGGGCAAGCCGGTCGTCGATCTACCCGTCGTCGCTCGGCGGCCTCAACTACTCGCCCGCCTCCTTCGACCCGCAGACCCAGTACGTCTACAACGCCGCCGCCGAGACGGCGTCCGTGCTCGTTCAGCAGACGCTCGGCCGAGGAGGAGCGGCAGGCTCTGCTCGCCGGCGACGTCTTCCTCGGCCTCGCGAACGGCGACTACGGCCAGTATCTCCAGACCGGCTGGAAGGACTACGGCTCGGTCAGCGCGATCGACGTCGCCACCGGCAAGCGCGTCTGGAAGTTCGACACCCCGCAGCCCGAGCGCGGCGGGCCCGACGACGACCGCCTCCGGCATCGGCTTCGTCGGCGGCGGCGACGGTAACCTCCGCGCCTTCGACGTCAAGACCGGCAAGGTGCTCTGGACGTTCCAGACCGGCGCTCAGATCGCCGACGGCCCCTCGATCTACTCGATCAACGGCACCGAGTACATCGCGATCGGCGTCGGCGGCACCCCGACCTCGTCGCTCCGGCGGCACGGTCGCCTCGCAGGTGCAGGTCTTCTCGCTCGGCGGCAGCACGACGCAGTCGACGCCGCCGACGATCACCGCCGGCGTGAGGCAGGCCGCGAGCACCCAGGCGCGCACGGCGAGCGCGCGCACGCGGACCTCCGTGGCGAAGGCCGCGTCCTCGGCCTCGAGCGCGCAAGCGCGGATCACGATCCCGCAGGCGCTGTTCGTCCAGCCGTGGAACCCGAACACCTCGAACACGCAGACGGTCACCGGCCACGTCATGCTCGCGGGCAAGCCCGTCGCGGGCGCTCGTCGTCAAGATCGGCGGCTGGGCTGGCGGCACCGACCGACTCGACGGGCGCGTTCTCCTACCCGGTCGACATCACCGACGCCGGTCGGCATGTCGCAACGGTCGCCGATCGTCAGCGGCGCGACCGTCGGCGGCAAGAAGCTCACGCGCAGCACAGAGCGAGCAGCTGCTCGGGCAGAACGACCGGGATCAGCGTCGGCTACAGCGTGAGCAACGTCTCGAGCCACGTCGCCGGCAACGGGAACGTCGTCCTCACCGGGCGGCTGTCCTACGGGCAGAACGGCGGCGGCGCCGCCGAGCGTTCTCCTCTACAGCTACGAGCTCAGGGGCACGATCACCGACGCCAACGGCAACCCGGTGCAGCGGCGCAATCGTGACCACGCGGACGAACGACCGGCAGTACTGGACACAGTCCAGGCCGACGGCCGCCAACGGCAGCTACGCGTCGTTCCTCGTCGCCGCCGACCAGGAGGGCGACGACCCGGTCCCGATGCAGGTCGGGATCGCGGTCGGCAACACGGCCTACGCGGAGCCGGCGGCCGACCAGATCAACTTCGCCAAGCTGCAAGAGCGCCACGCTCAACGTGCAGCTTCCGGCCACGCCCGGAGGCGCGCTCGTGGCCAAGTCGTCGCTCAACCCGCAGGCGTCCCGGGCGCGATCTACCAGGGGCTGCTCGTCGGCGTCGTCGGCGGCAAGGGAGGGGTGATCAAGCCGGTCAGCGCCACCTGGCCCGACGGTAACGGGCGCTTCCAGCTCGTCCTCCCGAGCTCGGCGCGCGGGCAGACGGTCAGCTTCTGGCAGGCGCAGCAGGCAGTTCTTCTCGACCGCGGACGAGAAGCCCGGCGGGGCGGTCGACCTCAGCGATCTATCCGAAGTCGCTTCCCGACGACGCCCCGCAGGGTCTCGCGACCTTCAAGCTGCCCCACTGATCCTTCGCAGGCTCGGTCAGTTGCCCGCTCCGGGCCGCGAGCTGTCGCTTGCGACGCAGATCAGGGCACCCGGCTGGTCTAGCATGGATCGTGACGGAACGCGAGCATCCATGTCCGCTGCAGCTCGTCGACGCCGTCCGGGACGGGGTACAGCAAGACGATGAACACGATCCAGTCGAGCGAGGAGTGGACTGCGCGGAGCGCAGGCGTCGCGGAGCGGCTGATCGGCAACATCGAGACCGTCGTCCACGGCAAGCGCCGACGAGATCCGGCTCGTCCTCGCCGCGCTGATCACGGGCGGCCACGTCCTGTTCGAGGACGTTCCCGGAACCGCGAAGACCGTGCTCGCCCGCGCGATTGCGGGCAGCATCGAAGGCGCCGTCCCCTCGCGGATCCAGTGCACGCCCGATCTCCAACCGACCGACGTCACCGGCCTCAGCGTCTTCAACCAGGAGGAGCGGCGAGTTCGAGTTCCAGCCGGGCCCGCTGTTCGCCAACGTCCTCCTCGTCGACGAGATCAACCGGGCGATGCCGAAGACCCAGTCGGCGCTGCTCGAGGCGATGGCCGAGCATCAGGTCACGGTCGACGGGACGACGCGCGCGCTGCCGGACCCGTTCTTCCTGATCGCGACCGAGAACCCGATCGAGTACGAGGGCACGTTCCCGCTTCCGGAGGCGCAGCTCGACCGCTTCGCGCTTCGTTCGAGCCTCGGCTATCCGGCCGAGCAGGAGGAGCTGGCGATCGTCCGCGAGCAGCGTCACGGGCATCCGCTCGACGGCCTGGCGCCGGTCGTCTCGCTCGACGAGATCGTCGCGCTGCGGCAGGCCTGCGAGGACATCTATGTCGACGAGCTGCTCGACAGCTGGATCGTCCGCCTCGTGCGCGCGACCCGGACGCTCGACGAGGTCGAGGTCGGCGCCTCGGTTCGCGGATCGCTCGCGCTGGTGAAGGTCGCCCGGGCCTGGGCGCTGCTCCAGCGGGCGGGGCTACGTCGTCACCCGCGACGTCGAGCGGCTCTTCGTCCCGGTGCTCGGGCACCGGCTGATGCTCACGCCGACGTATCGTCGCCGAGACCGAGAGCGCTGACGCCGCGACGAGATGTTCCGTCAGATCCAGGACGCGGTGCCTCGAGCTCGTGCCGGCGCCGCGCCCCGACTGGGCAGAGGACGGCGACGCGGCGTCGAGCGCCTGGGCGGGCCGGCGCGACGACGCAGTAGTCGACGTGCCGACCCGGACTCGAGCCGTCTTCCCGCTCGTCCCGAGGTACCGCGTCACCGGGCTTGCCGCTCGGCGGCACGCCGAGCCTGCGGCGCGGCCACGGCTCGGACGTCGCCGGCTCGCGCGCCGTACGTTCGGGGCGACCCGATCTCGACGATCGACTGGCGGGCCAGCGCGCGGCTCTCGACCGCACGAGGGCGCGACGAGTTCGTCGTGCGCGAGCGCTACGCCGAGGAGGCGCCGCACGTCGTCGTGCTCTGCGATCGGCGCCCGTCGATGGCGCTCTACCCGCCGCCGTTCCCGTGGCTCTCGAAGCCCGAGGCGGTGCGGTCGGTCGGTCGAGCTGATCGTCGCTGACGCGCCGAGGCTCGCAACGCCGCGGTCGCCTACCTGGACCACGCCGGGGCCGGCGAGCGCGCGGGACGGCCCTTCTGGCTCGCGCCGACCGGCCGAGCGGCGACGACGCAGATCGAGGCCCACCTGAGCGACGAGGCGGCGGTTCGACGCGCCGGACGACGGCATCGTCCGCGGCCTCGAGTTCCTCGCCCGTTTCCGGAGCGAGCTCTCGTCGGGCACGTTCGTCTTCGTCGTCTCCGATTTCCTCGGCGCCGGAGGTCCCGGCGTCGGCCTGGCTTGACCGCCGCCGCCCGGCGCTGGGAGGTCGTGCCGGTCGTCGTCCAGGATCCGACGTGGGAGCAGAGCTTCCCGCTCGTCGGCTCGGTCGTCGTTCCGTTCGTCGACCCGCGGGACGGCCGCGGTGCTCGACGTCCACGTCTCCCGCGCGAGATGCACGCGCGTCCTGCGAGCGGAACGAGCGCCGGCACGAGAGCCTGCTCGCGAGCTTCGTCGCGCTCGGCCTCGATCCCGTCGAGATCGGGACGAGCGACGCCGGCGCGGTCGACCATGCATTCGTCGAGTGGGCCGCCCAGCGCCGCACGCTCCGGCTCCGCCGATGAGCGGGCGGACGATCGGGATAGTCGCCGGCGTCTGCGCCGCCGTGCTCGGCGTGGTCATCTTCGTCGTCGGCTTCAGCTCCGGAGGGTCGACGACGACGGCCGGTCCGCGCTCCGTCGCGCCCGCTCGTCGTCCGAACGTCGCTCGCACCGTCGGCGCTTCTTCGGGGATCCGTGTGGCCGCACAGGTCGCGGTCGACCTCGATACGTCGGCGATCGCGCCGGGACCCTGCGTGTCGAGCCGAGCTTCGCTCCCTTCGTCGCGTCGAGCCGGCCTACCGTGACCCGCGAGCCGCCGCGGCCGGCTCGAGACGATCGTCTACACGCTACACGGTCCAGTGCGTGACCGACGGCTGCCTGCCGACCGGCCCGACCCGGTCGCTGAAGCTTCCGGCCGTCTCCGTGACGGCGCACGGTGCGGCCCGACGCCTGGCCGTGAGCAAGAGCCTGGCCGTCGCTGCTCGTCGCCTCGCGTCTGACGCATGCCGACACAGCCGGCACACCCAGGTTCCGCAGCCGGCGCAGCGGTCCCGCCGCCCCGCTACCGAGTCTCGCCGTCCCTCCTCGCCGACCTCCTCGGTCGCGGCGGCGGCCGTTCTCTGCATCGTTGCCGTCGTGCTCGGGGCGCTCGAGCTCCGCCGCGATCGCCGCACCGTCGGGATCGACGCCGCCGGCGCACAGCCCTCGAGCTCGGAATCGCGCTCGTGCGCGAGGCGTCGGCGCGCGGAGGACGCCGCCGACCGGCGCAAGGCCCTCGAGCTCCTGGCCGAGGCTCTGGCGGACGAAGGCAATCCCGGGCTTGCGGAAGCGGCCGAGCGGCTCGCCTGGGCCGAGCCGCCGCCAAGCGCCGAAGGCGCGCTCGAGCTTGCAGACGCGGCCGAGACGGCCGGGACGCCGTCCGTGGAGGTCATGTCATGACGCCGATTCCCTATGTCGCGGCACGCGACTTCGGAGCCCTGGCGGCCCGGACGAAGCTCGTGCGCATCGTGCTCGCCGCTGGTGCTCGTGGCGCTCGTGCTCGCGGCCGCCGCCGCGCGCGCGTCATCCGCAAGCGAGCGCGCAGCCGTTCGTTCCGGCAGGCGCCGGCGGCGTGGTCGTGCTCGATCTCTCCGCCAGCGTCACCTCCGACACCTACTCGCGGATCCACGAGTCGCTCCAGCAGCTCGTCGCCCGGGGCGGCCGCTACGGCCTCGTCGTCTTCTCGAACGTCGCCTACGAGGCGCTCCCGCCCGGAACGCCGGCATCGGCGCTCGAGCCGATCGTCCGCTACTTCACGGTGCCGCGCCGTGACCCCTGCCGGGGAGCAGCCGAGCTTCCCGGTGAACCCGTGGAGCGCACTCCTTCACGAGCGGAACGGAGATCTCGAGTGGCCTCGACCTTGCGCGGTCGATCGAGCTTGCAGGACATGCTCGGCGATCCGGCCGTCGTGCTGATCAGCGACCTCGCCGACGACCCGAACGACTTCCAGCGGCTCGACACCGTGCTGAACGAGTACCAGGCCGAGCACATCGCGCTGCGGGTGATCGCTCTCAACGCCGATCCGAACGACGTGGAGCGGTTCAGGGGTCTGATCGGCAAGGCCAGCTCGATCATCCCCGCCGGGCTTACGGGGCCAACGCAGAGCGCGCCCAGACCGCCCCGGCACCAGCTTTCCCGTCGTTGCTCGTCGTGCTCGCCGCCGTCGTGGCCGCTCCTCCTCGTCGTCGAACGAGCTCAGAGCCGCCCGGCTGCGCTGGGGCGACGCCGCCGAGGCCGCTCCGCTATGAGGTGGACGCGCCTCGCTCTCGCCGTGGCTGGCCTGCTGGTGGTGGCGGTCGTCGCGGTCCTGCTCGCTGCGCGACCTGCGGTCGCTGGCACAGCGCTGTCCGAGCCGGCGACGCAGCAGTTCGCAGAACAGCCGGCCGCTGCGGCGTGGGCCGCAGCGACGATCCTCCCGTTCGATCCGGCGCTGCGGGATCCTCGGGCTCTCGGCTCAGCTCGCCCTCCGCCGTGCCGCCCAGAGCTTCGTCCAGGTGGTCGCCGCCGGCAACGGATTCGACAACGGCTACTCGGAGTCGCAGGCGCGGGGAGCCCTCGAGACGGTGCTCGACGAACCTCGCCGCCGGGCCGGATCGCCGGCGCGACTCCGACGCCGAGAACCTTCTCGGCATCCTCGCGTTCGCCGACACGCGCGCAGCATGGGCCGACGGCCCCGGCGCCGGTCGAGCGAAGCGTCGCCGACTTCCAGTCCGCCGTCGCAGCTCGACCCGGCGAACGACGGCCGCGAAGTTCAACCTCGAGCTCTTGCTCCACGCACTGCTCGCAAGAGGCGTTCGCCCCGGCTCGAACAGCTCGCCCGGCGGGCCGTCGAAGGGGCACAAGGGAGCCGGCGGCGGAGTCCCGGGCCGCGGATATTGACGATGGTGAACGGCCTTCTCGCCTCGAGCCTGGTCTTCCTGACCCCGTTCGCCGGGCTGGTGATCCTGTGCTGCGATCGTTCCCCTGGTCGCTGTCGCCGTCGCGGGCAGGCGCATCGCACAAGCGCGGTCCCGGCTCGGGCTGAGCGCCCCGCCACGCACTCGCCGCCTCCCGGTGATCCTCGGCCCTCGTCTCCATCTGCGCGTTGCTCGCGCTGGCGGCGATGCAGCCGGCGGTTCGCTCGACCACGAACGCAAAGGTGCGCACCGACGCGCAGGCGATCTTCGTCCTCGACATCTCGCGCTCGATGCTGGCGTCCCGGTCACCGCATTCTCCCGACCGGCTGGCACGGGCCAAGCAGCTCGCGATCGACCATGCGGGCGGCGATCCCCGACGTCCCTTCGGGAGTCGCCACTCTCACGGATCGCGTTCTCCCGTCGCTCTTTCCGAACTCCGACCCGGCGGTGTTCGACGCGACCGTCGCCCGCGCCGTGGCGATCGAGCAGCCGCCGCCGGCAAACGTCGAGCGTCATCGCTACGTCCCTGGCGCCCTCGGCTCCCTCGGTACCCAGAACTACTTCCCGCCGACGGCACGGCGGCGGCTGGTCGTCGTGCTCACGGACGGCGAGAGCCGGCCGTTCGACGCCAGGCAGGTCGCATCGCAGCTGGCCGCGGGACCAGGGGTGCGTCTCGTGCTCGTCCATGTCTCGCCAGCCGGGCGAGTCCGTCTACAGCGGCGGCGAGATCGAGTCGGGCTATCACGAGAGCCCGACGAGCGACGAGACCCTCGACTCACTCGCGGCGGCAACCGGCGGCTCCACGTTCTCCGAGCATTCGCTCGGCGGCGCGATCCGCGCGGAGAGGGCCGCCCTCGGCAAGGGGCCAACGATGGTCGAGGGCCGGAGCGAGCGGACGACGACGCTCGCTCCCTACGTCGTGCTCACAGCGTTGCTGCCGCTGGCGTTCGTCCTCACGCGAGGCCTGCAGCTCGGGCGGGCGAGATCGAGGCTCCGACGACGTGCCCCGGCTCTCGAGCAAACGGGGCCGCGCCCCGCACCCGAACCTTCGGATATCGCTATCTGACCCGACGTGTGCGGCCCGCGAGGGCCACACACGTGGGTCAGATTGCCCCGCTCCGAGCGCTGAGGCGCTACTTGTGGTCTGCGGCGTAGACGAACGCCGCGACGTTCTTGACCTGGGTCGGGCTGAGCGCGCCGCCCATGGCCACGCCAAACGGCGGCATGAACCGGCCTCCGTTGGTCACCTGACTGACGATCACCGAGTAGGACGGGTGGATGTTGTCGAGGTTGGGACCCACGGCACCGTGAGACTTTGCTACGGCGAGGACGTGGCACTTCCCGCAGCCGGAGCTCAGGAAGACCTTCTTGCCGGCGGCAACCTGTGTAGCCGGGAACTTTGTCGCCGTCTGGTTGGCAAGTGCGACAGATGCGATCAACAGGCTCCCTAGGGCCAGGAGCCCAACCACGCCGGTCCATCTCGACCCGGCAAGACCTTTTCCTGCTGAGAGACTTCTTGTTAGGTAGTCCATTTTTGGACTTATATCAAAGTTGTTGAGCGAGACATTTTCTAGGCATATCGATACAGCTACCGCCGCCGCCAAGAGTGGCTGGTCAGGGTAATCCAGGCCCGGCCCGGGGCGTTCAGGAGACGATCCGGCGCCAGAGCAGGAAGGCGAGCGGCAGGAGAGCTGCGATGACGAGCCACCTCGCAAGTGGGATCACGTGCAGTCCACGACCGACCGCCTCCACCGGTCCCTTCTCGATCAGCCGCCGCGTTGCGCTGATCGCTCCGCCGATGTTTTTCTCACTGAACGCCTGACCGTGGAGGAGCGACGCGAGCCGGGCAACGTCCTGCGCGCTCGTCGGGTCCGGCCGGTACCCACGATCGATCCCGCCGCTCGTGTACAAGCGCTCGTTCGAACGCCAGAAGCGAATGATGATGAAGTCGGTTTGCGGCGGCCCGCGTAGAGCACCGCTGAGCTCGGCGGGGAAGTAGGGCGCCGTCTCGCCGTCGGTGAAGAGGACGACGACGCGATGCTTGATCCCGGGGTCGAAGAAGTTCGTTCCTGCGTACGTGTCGAGCGCAGCGAACGTCGTCGCTCGGGCGGAGTATCCCTTCGGGGGCGGCCGATTGATACCGACCGATTCGTCCAGCGTCGCCGTGAACACCTGGCTGTCCGCCGTCGGAAAGAGATCGGGAAGGACGCGGTCGGTCATCGTCGCGACGCCCGAGCGGACATCGTTGAGGGCGAGCTGCATGCGAAGACCGGCCTGGAGCGCACGGTGCAGCCGGGTCGCTCCGCCAGGGGAGGACGCGGCGTTCATCGACGTCGAGGTGTCGAAGGTGTAGAAGATCTCGGCGTCTTTGCGAACGTGCACCTCGCGCGTCGAGCGCAGGACGGGTTGGGCCAGCGCGAGCCCGAGGAGCACGGGAATCGAGGCAACGGCAACCGCCGTCGGCAGGAGTGAGCGCGGCGCCGGCCCGTCGAGGTCGAGCGCCTTGCGCACACGGCCGGCACGGCGCTCGTACAAGAAGAGTGCGCCCAGCGGAACGAGCGCTCCCAGAGCGAGCAACGCGCCCGCGGGCGTGAGGAACGTTAAGTTGATTGGCTGCCTCTAGTAGCCGTGACCGGGCGGGTGTGATCCGGAACCTTTGTTGTTCACCTGCTCGCCGTTGCCGGGCTTTGCGTTGCCCTGTTGCGTCGGAGGGCGGAGCTGGTCGAGCATCGCCTCGAGGTTGGCCTTCGCCTCGGCGTCGTTCGGATCGAGCTCGACGGCGGTCGCGAACTCGGCCGCCGCCTTCTGCTCCGGCGTCGGGCCCTGTCCGGTCGGCTTGGCGTAGGGGTTGATCGCCTGCTTGGGGGCCAGCCGGTCCTGGTACAGGAGCACGCCGAGGAAGTCGGCGGCGAGCGAGGCACGACGGGCGTTGGTGTCGGTGTGCACGATCCGGGCCAGCGCGGTCTCGGCGAGGATCCGCTGGTTGAGGTTGAACGCGCTCGCTCCCTGGGCCGCAAGACTGATCGCCTGCATCGCCGTCTGCCTGAACACGATGTCGTCGTCGATGCCGAGGATCCCTCTGACCGAGCCGGCGGGAAGCGTCGGATCGATTTCCCAGGTATTGACTCCGACAGGCCGCACGTCGGCCCGCGCGTCGCCGTCCCGGAAGGCCCGGCCCCAGTGCCACCCGTCGCGTGCCAGGAGCACAAGCGCAACCGCGCCGGCGCAGAGCACGACCGCGGCCGTGCCCCTGACGATCGCGGCTCGCAGGCTCACGCGGCCCTCCTCGGTCTCCAGCGGAGCGGCTCGGCCCACCACTCGTTCAGCGTCAGGAGGAGGATGACGATGATGGCGGCAATCGCGAGCCCGCCCGGAAATGCCGCGATGAGCGAGAGCTTGCCGCTGGCCTGAGCGCTCGATGGGAGCTTCGCGGTCTGGATGACAGCCTTTGCCCCGAGGAGGTTCTTGAAGAACTCCGCGTTGGCGGTGGTCGGGTTAAGCCCGACGATCTCGAGCGGGGTGTTCGTCTGCTGGAAGTAGAGAACCGCATCGGCGAGCGGCGCGAGATCGGTCGGATCGTCGGCAAGGTCACTGATGAGCACGGCTGAGCCGTGAACGACGTGGTCGCGCCGCAGCATCTGTGCAGCGAGGAAAAGTCCTGTCGAGATGTCGGTTCCGCCCGTGAACCACTGCTGCCACGGGCTCGGCGGAATGGCGCCCTTGCTGCCTTTCGGAGGAGCGAAGAAGCGGAGCAACGGCGTCAGCTCCGACGCGGGCGTTCCGGGCGGAAGGGCCTCGTAGGCCACGTCCGAGAAGAGCACGAGCCCGAAACGCTCCCGGGAAGCAGCGAGCGTGTCGAGCTCCTGCTCGATGCGGTAGTAGGTGCCGGGCGTGATGCTCGCCGAGACGTCGAGGACGACGATCCCCACGGTGTCCGCGGGCAGGAAGTGACGCCCCGGCTGGCTCGGTGCCTCCGCGACACCGACGGCGAGTGCGGCCACGAGCGCGAACGCGAGAACGAGTCGGAGGCGGCGGGTGCGCCGCGCCACCGCACCCAAAGATGAGAGGTCGGAGAAAGGGATGGCGGCGTCGCGGGAAACCCGACGGAGCCAGCCTCCGAGGGCGCCGACACGATCAGTCATCGCCCGCCCTCACTGCGCTCGCAAGCGCGCCGACGACCGCCGGCGAAGGGGCCTCCGCCGACCACGCGATTCGACCCGCCCGGCCGGCGAGGTCGTCGCGGCCCGCGATCCTCAGCTCGACGGCCAGCCGTTGGAGCGCCTTCCGCTCCTCCTCGAGCTCACCTCTGGCCGAGGCATGCTCGGCGAGGAGCAACGCGCGGTCGACCGGGGTCAGGTGCGAGGGAATCCTGAGCCTGCGGATCAGCAGCCTCGAATCGCCGAGCGCGATCGAGGCGAGGAGCCAGGTCGCTGCGAGCAGGAACAGGACCGCGAGGGAGAGCGCGAAAGCACCGAGCTCGTTCGGCGAGATCCGCCAGGACACGGCCGGCAGAACGACCTTCGAATCGAGCGAGGGGGTCGCGAGAGCGATCTGGGCCGCGGAGAGCCGCGAGTGGACGACAATCGGCGGCCAGGGGATCCGCACGGCGACTACGGCGCCGTCTGGCGTACGCACCGTCAGCCGAGCGTCCGGGAAGACGGGGGCCTTCGTGAGCGTGCCGCCGCTTCGCGTCTTCTGCGACATGAAGGCGAGGCACGGCTCCGAAAGGCACTGGATCGAATAGTCGAAGTCGATCACCGACGCCTGCCCCACGCCGCGAGAGATACGCCGCGACCGGGAGCGCACGCTGTAGGGGCGGAAGCTCGAGGCCAGCTCGGCGCTCGCGGGGACGTAGAGCCGCGGGTCGACGATCACCCTCGCCTCGGCCGTCAGCACATCCCCGAACAACGAGCTCCGCGGAGTGATCGTCCCCGACGTGACGACCGACTTCGGCGCATAGGTACCCCCCTCGCCGTTCCACCAGCGCGGGCCGAAGACGGCCAGGAGCAAGACGATGAGGACGAAGGCCGCGACGGCGAGCAGGATCGCGTTCAACCGGCCGCGCGTGAGCCACGAGGCGACCGCGAATCTGGCTCCTGCCGATGCATGCTCGACGCCGCCGTTGTGGGCGGCGCCGTTCTGGTTGCCCGTTGCGGCCGGGTCGGTCGGGCTCATCGCCGTCCCAGCGTCGAGCGGCCGTCGGCCCAGATGAGGAAGGACGCATGGATCGCGTGGCGGTCCGACTCGCCGATGAGCACCGAGTCGAGGCCGAGGCCGAGAAAATCGCCGCGCAGCCCCTCCAGGCGTTCCTCGTGCGCGCTGCGCCGGTCCGCGATCTCCCTCGCGTCGAGCCGGACGTGCCACACGCGTTTCCCGAGAGGGTCGACCACGGGTAGCAGGACGCCGCCGACCTCGGGAAAGCTCTGCTCCCAGATGGGATCCTGAACGATCACCGGTACCAAGTCCCAGCCCAGCTCGACGGCCCGTTGCCACGGCTCCGGCGCGAGCGGCGCGGTGAAGTCCGACAGCACGAAGACGAACGTCCCGACCGGGAGCGAGCCCCGGGAGGCGGCAAGAAAGTTCAGCCCCTGTTCGAGGTTGTCCTCCGGAGCATCGAACCCGCCCGCGAGGAATCCGCCCATGCGCTCCCCGAGATCGACCTGCCAGGCCCCGGACTGCGCCCGGGGCGCCGACCAGAACGGCATTCCCGCCTCGCCACCTTCCTCCGCATGGGAGGCCAGGTCGAGATAGCCGACGAGCCCGCGTTGATTGAGGGCGCTCGCGACGATCAGTGTCAGTGAGCGCGCAACGGCTCGCGGCTTGTCCAGCCATGGGAGCTCCGGCGGATAGAGGGCCATGTTCGGTCGACGGTCGACCACGACCACGACGCGTGGCATCTCCTCGGAGTGCCGTTCGCGGACGATGAACTCGTCCGCACCGTGAGCCGAGGAAAGGCGGGCCGAGGACTTCCAGTCGATCGTGTGAATATGGTCGCCCGGCTGATACGGCCGGGAGCTTGCGATGTCGGAGCCGGCCCCGCGACGCACGCTCGAGAAGCCGCCGAACGGTGAGCCCGCGAGCCTTCGCCGAGGGTGGAGCGGGACGGTCTCGGCGCCGACCTCCGACATCTCAGCGGCCGGTCAACACCTTCACCTCACGCTCCTCCGATGGCTCCGGCCGCGGAACGAGCGAGAAGATCTCGTCCCGGAAGCTCGCCAGCCCCTCAGCTCGGCTGAGGTGTCGCGAACCTGCGATGAACGTCGGCCTGAACACGATCCGGTGGCTCATCACGGGCAGGAACAGGTTCTCGACGTCGTCGGGCGTCACATAGTCGCGATCGTCGAGCAGGGCCCAGGCCCGTGCGGTGCGCTCGAGCGCAAGACTCGCACGCACGGACGCGCCGAGCGCGACCGAGTCCACTGTTCGGCTCGCCTGCACGGCCTCGACGAGCCAGCGAAGGATGAGCTCGTCCACGTAGACGTCACCGACCGCCTGCTCGAGCTCGCGGACATCGTCCAGGGAGACCACCGGCGCCAGGCGCTGGAGCGGCTCCTCACGGCGGTTCTCCTTGACGATCTGCATTTCCTGCTCCACCGTCGGGTAACCGAGCGCCGTGTTGACGAAGAAGCGGTCGAGCTGCGCCTCCGGGAGAGGGAACGTCCCTTCCTGCTCGATCGGGTTCTCGGTCGCGATCAGCAGGAACGGCTCCGGCAGGGCGTGGGTTACGCCGTCGATCGTCACCTGCCGCTCGGCCATGGCCTCGAGCAGTGCCGACTGGGTCTTCGGCATCGCCCGGTTGATCTCGTCGACGAGCAGGATGTTCCCGAAGATCGGCCCAGGGCGGAACTCGAACCCGCGCGTCCGCTGGTTGTAGATCGAGAGCCCCGTCACGTCGGACGGCTGCAGGTCAGGCGTGCACTGCACGCGCGAGGCGATCGCGCCCTCGATCGAGCCTGCGATGGAACGGGCGAGCACGGTCTTCGCCGTCCCGGGTACGTCGTCAAACAGGACATGTCCGTGGCACGCGAGAGCGGCGAGGACGAGCTTGATCTCCTCCGACTTGCCGTGGACGACCGTCTCGATGTTCTCGAGCAGCTTGTCGGCCGTCGCTTTCGCGCGACTCAGACGCTCGGCGCCATTCGTCATCGTCGCCAGAATATATCTACGACTTGCCATCGTGCGATGGGCCTGCGTATCGTCTGGACGCATCGCTCTCGGGGCGAGCACCGCAATGACACCGCGAGCCGAAGAGAGGGCGCTCCGGAGTCTGGCCGAGCAACACGCGGGGCCGCGCTCGAACTGTCCGTGCTCGGAGCACGGCCGCCCTCCCGCGAGGGAGCGGCCAACGTGAGTTCAGGCTATCGCCGCCGCTACTATCGGGCTGATTTTGCAAACCGCGTGGCAAATCCTCGCTCGAATCGAACGCCGAGTATGAGAGAGCGGGCTGAGACGAGCCGGGAGGGCTCGGGCGCCGGCCGACGGGGGTGGAAAGCCGCGCTGGCAGCCACGGCGATCATGCTCCCCAGGGCGCGCAAACACCGTATGCCGTCCCGATTCGGGCTCGTTCTGGCAGCATCGGGCGTACTCGTCGGCTCCTGCACCGCCGCGGCGGCCCCGCAGGGGTCCAACTGGCCGCTGCCAAACCTCGACCTTGCCAGTACGAGAGCAGCACCGGCGACCGGTATCGACGAGCGGAACATTCGAAGCTTGCACGTCGTCTGGCGGTTTCGCTTCGCGCATTCCGCAGTTTCAAATCCAGGGAAAGCACCCGAGACGATGCGCGCCGTCGTTTCGACCCCGATCGTCGCAAATGGAACGGTTTATATACAGGACTCACTGAGCAGCGTCTTTGCGATCGACCGCGCAACAGGGTCCCTGCGCTGGGAGCATCGATTCAGAGCCCAGAACTTGGGGCGTAATGGTCTTTCGTATAGCTCGGGAAGCGTCTACGGGAGCACCGACACGACGGTGTTCGCTCTCTCCGCAAAGAGCGGACGGATGCTCTGGCAGCAGCGGCTCGTATCTCCGGTCGAGCAGTTCATCGACATCGCACCGCTGATCGCGAACAATTACGTCTACGTCAGCACGGTCGGTTATCCCCCGGGGGGGCGAGGAGCCGTCTATGCGCTCGACGCTCACAGCGGCGCGGTGCGCTGGAGGTTCTCGACCGTCCGTGCTCCGTGGCGGCACCCGGCGGTCGACGGAGGCGGCGGCGCCTGGTACACGCCGTCGGTCGATGCGAGTGGGAACCTCTACGTCGGCACCGCCAACCCGTATCCGCTCGGGGGGACGCGGCGGTATCCGAACGGCCGCTCGTTCTCGGGGCCCGCCCTCTACACCGATTCGCTTCTCGCGCTGTCCGGCAGCTCCGGTCGATTGCTCTGGTACGACCAGGTGACACCCGGGGACACCCGGGACTACGACTTCCAGCTGCCGCCCATCCTCGCCGAGGTGTCGACGAGGCGGGGAGCGACCCCGGTCGTCATCGGCGCCGGCAAGGCCGGCGTGGTGGTTGCCTGGAACCGAGCGACCCACAAGCGTCTCTGGCTGAGGCCCGTCGGGCGCCATCTCAACGACCGCGGCCCCCTTCCGGTCAGGGACGTGACCGTTTGCCCCGGCTTCTACGGCGGCGTCGAGAGCCCCATGGCCTACGCCGACGGTCGCGTCTTCGTTCCGGTCGTCGACCTCTGCGCGCGGGGACGGTCGACCGGTTACGAGGCGATCGGTTCGCTCGATCCCGTGCTCGGGAAGGGAGAGCTCGTCGCCCTCGACGCCGCTGACGGATCGCCGCTCTGGAGGCGCCGCTTCCCCGAGCCCGATTTCGGCTGCGCGACCGCCGGGGCCGGCGTCGTGTTCACCGCCACGTTCGACGGCCATGTCTACGGACTCTCCCAGGCAACCGGCGAGACACTCTGGCAAACTCGCACACCGGCCGGCATCAACGGCTGCCCGTCCCTCGCCGGGAAGATGCTGCTCGTCGTTGCCGGCAGCGCCACCACCAGGGGGCCGCATCCGCCCTTCGAGCTCATCGCCTACACGGCACGCTAGCTCGGCAGCCAGAGCGCACCGGGTGAGGTCGGGCGCGAGACCGTTGCCGGTCTCGCGCCCATGAACCTCTTTCCTTACTTCGACGGAAGCGCGAACGCGTACAGCTCCGAGCCCGCCGTCGGTGTGACCTTCCCGAAGCCGCCGACGAGGCTGTTGCCACCGGCATAGATGGCAACGTACTGCTTGCCGTTGACCGCGTAGGTCATTGCCG
The DNA here is from genome assembly GCA_963743675.1 of uncultured Actinomycetota bacterium. GTDB lineage: Bacteria > Actinomycetota > Thermoleophilia > Gaiellales > Gaiellaceae > PALSA-600. The sequence continues at coordinate 27,308 of CAVURE010000010.1, read as the reverse complement.
CAGCATTCGCCCCGGCCGCCAACTTCGGCGACGTCCAGAGGAGCTTGCCGTTCAGGTCGTTATAGGCCTGAAGGTGGCCGTCGCTCCGGCCGACGAAGACGATCCCGCCCTTCGTCGACAGGACGCCGCTGTAGCAGAGGTCGCCCGCGGGGAACTTGACGCTCCACGCCTTGTTGTTCGAGTGCATGTTCATCGCTACGACGGTTCCGACGGCCTCGGTCGCCGGGCTTCCCTTCGGGGCATAGAGGCCGTCGATCTGGAAGAAGTTGCCGAGCGGCTTCAGCTTCCCGGCGACCTGCTGTTCGGGAAGCGCCTTCCAGGCCGAAGAGCTGTTCTTCGAGCAGATATAGAGATCACCGGTCCGCTGGCTGAAGCTCGTCGGCGGCCAGTCCGCGCCTCCGAGGGCCGTGGGTGCGAAGGCGGTGTACTGGTTGGAGTTGTACGGCGTGAAGAGGCAGCCGATCTTGACAGGATTGCCGTCCGGAGCCTTCCACGACGCCCAGGACTTCGGTGCGCACTGGGTTGCGAACGGCTGGCCGACCGGGATCGGCTGGGTCGCCGCCGTGTGCTGTGCCGCCTCCTGGGGGACCTTGACCTGGTTCATGCCGAAGATCGGCTTGCCGGTCCTACGATCGAGGATGTAGACCCAGCCTGTCTTACCGGCCTGCGCGATCGCATGACGCTCCTGACCCTTGATCTTCAGATCGAAGAGCTCGACCCCGTTCGCGGCTGCGTCGTAGTCCCAGAGGTCGTGGCGAACCTCCTGGAAGTGCCACGCGTACTTCCCGGTCTTCAGGTGGAGCGCCATCACCGACTCGGTGAAGAGCTCGTCGCCTACGCCGCGGACGTCGCCGTTGTAGGGGACGGGGTTCCCGACGCTGAAGTAGACGAGCCCGAGCTTGGTGTCGACCATCGGCGTATTCCAGACGGCGCCGCCGCCGAGCCAGGCCCGCTTCGGCGGCCAGGTGTTGGCACCGAGCTGATTGCCGCGCGGGATGACGTTGAACTTCCAGAGGATCTTGCCCGTCTTTGCGTTCGTGGCGACGACCGTGCAGTTGTAGCCGCCGTCACCGCCGGAGACGCCCGTGATCACCATGCCGTCGACGTACAGCGGCGCGGCCGTCAACGTCGCACCGAGCTTGTAGTTGGCGATGTTCGTCGACCACTTCGTCCGGCCTGTCGCCTGGTCGAGCGCGACGAGCGTGCCGTCGCTCTGCGGTAGGTAGACGTTGCCGTCGCCGAGCGCGACGCCACGCGTTGCCTGGAGGAGCGGCGTTGCGCCCTTCGGGAGGATGTACTTGTGGTACCAGAGGCGCTCACCGGTGGTGGCGTCGATGGCGTAGACGTTCCCCTTTCCGTCCGGGATGTACATCGTTCCGTTGTAGACCGACGCCTCCGACTCGGCGAGGACGCCCGTGAAGTTCGGCTTGCCCTTCGTCGGGATCGCGACCTGGCTGTGCCAGGCGATCTTCAGGTTCTTGATCGTGTTGCGGTTGATCTGGGACAGCCCCGAGTACTGCTGGCCGAAGTCATTGCCGTGCACCCCGATCCAGTTCGATGTAGGGACGGCAGCAAGTTCGCTGTCCGAAAATGCTGGAATCGGCGCGATCGTACTCTGCTTGGCAGCCTTCGCAGAGCTCGAGTTCTTGGCGCCGGATGCCCCTCCGATCAGCACGAGAGACAGACAGCAGGCAATGCCCGCTGCAACCCTAAGGCTCTTCATGAACTCCTCCTCAGCTCGCCCTGGACATGTTCTTTAGCCACAGCCAACTACGGTGTTATACACCCGAAGCAGTCGCGCCGAACAGAGCCGCACGACGAAATTGGATCCGCTCCAGGATTGAAGCCTTCTCGGGATGCCGCCGGCCGGTCGGGGTAGGCATGAGAAGCGGCCCTGGGACGCTCCAGGTCTGGCTTGGAAAGGGTGATTTCCGTGCCTCGAGACGGGGTTCCGGGCCGGCCGGCCTTGGTTCCATTTGCGATATAGTGAACGTCACGTTGGGCGGCCGGAGGACGCGCGGAGGCTTCGCGAGCTTGGTGATCGCGGCAGTCGTGAGTGATCGGCTCAAAGATGGAGCGGCTCCCGAAATTGGCGCGACCCCGGCGCAAAAGACCGAGAAAGCGGGTGTGGGGAAAACATGAAAAGGCTTCTGATCGGTTTCCTCGTGAGTGGAGCGATGGTGGTGGCTATCCTCATCGTCGGTTCGGCAGGCGCGCTTGCGCAGGAGCGCACGACCGCTCCCGGCTACAACTTCAAGATCAACGTCTACATCTCCGCCAAGGGAGTGACCCTCGACCGGTCGGTTGCAAAGCGCGGCTGGCTGGCCCACTTCCTTGTCCACAACGACACGAAGAAGCCGGTCGAGTTCGAAGTGGGCGGCCTGAAGACGAAGGAGATTCCGCCGGGGAAGACCGGAAAGGTCGGCGCGTTCCTCGATACTCGAGGGCAGTATATCTACAAGGTGGACAACATCCTTCGGGGGTACTTCCAGGTCGTCTAGCTTCGACGCGTCCAAGTTCGACGCGTCCGGGTCCGACAGCGTTTCCTCGAGGCGCTCGAACAGGTGCTAGACGGCGGTGGTCGAGACCGGCGATCGTCGTGGGCGGCGATCCGCCCGCTCCGCCCACAGGCTCCCCTCGGTTGCGTCGCACTGATACGCGGTCGCGGGCCGGGTGTTCGCTGCAGCAGCGGCCCGGCTCCTCTCCGCGTCCGGAAGAGCGCGAGCGAGTCGGCGCCGCCTTCGCGGCCCGCCGAAGCCGACCGCGTGATGACTTTTCTGGTCGTAGCGCGAAGAACCTTCCCGGCAGCCGTGCGGGCGCGCTCGCGGCGCATACGATCGCGATCCGGGAGGCGATCCTCGACCTCGGTGACGCCCCGCGGATGAACGGAGCCGCGTGCGCGACACGGACATCGACCGGGACCAAGCCCCCGACGTCCCGACTGCGATCCTGACCCAAGGGGAGCAGGAGACCGTCGGCCGTGCGCGCGACCTGCTCGCCTTCGCGGACGGTTTCGGCGCGGGGGGTGGCGGCAACGCGGAGCTCGCCCGCCTGACGCGGGTTGCGGCCCGGGACGTGCTCGAGCTTGTCGAGGCCCTCACGGTCGAGCGCAGGGCTCGGATCGCGGCCCAGGCCGACCGGGACCGCTGCCTCGAGATCATCGGTCGTGCGGCCTATGACCAGGTCGTCGGCGCAGTCGCGGACAGGACCCGCACATGACCGACATCGATACCGCCTCGGTCATCCACGAGAGCCAGGAGCTCCTCGCGCTCGTCCGCCCCGACCTCGACGACGACCCGAGCGTCTACGAAAGCAACCCGTTTCACGGCGTCGAGGAGCCTCATCGCAACGTTGACAACCCGGATGTCGATCTTCCGCCTGCGCCCGTCGGGATGCGAATCGAGCGCCTCGACCGGTTCATCGCGAGCGAGGAGCACGCCTCCGAGTCTCTCGTCGCCGGGCCAGCCGACGGGGAGACGATCATGGCGGCCGACACCACGATGCTCTGGTACGGCGGCGACGGCGCATCGAAAAGCACCGCAGCAGACGACTTCGCCTCGCACGCCGCCGCGGGCATCGACTGGCTCTGCTTCCCGATCTCGAGGCCGCTGCGTATCTGCATCATCGAGAACGAAGGATCCCGAGGCCGCTACCGGCTCAAGCTTGCACGAAAGGCCGCGACCTGGGACGGCCCGCCCTTCCTCGAGCGCGTGTACGTCTACAGCGAGCCGTGGGGCGAGTTCACCTTCGGCGACACGACCCGCTGCGCCGAGCTCGGCGCGTTCATCGACCAGCACGAGATCGACCTCCTGATCTGCGGGCCGCTCGCCGAGCTCGGGGCGAAGGGGGCGGGCACGCCCGACGACGTGACCGAGTTCTCGACCCTCGTCGCGAGGTTCCGCAGCCGGCTCGACAAGGCCCTCGCCGTCCTGATCCTCCACCACGAGAACAAGGGCCAGGACATCAGCGGCGCCTGGGGCCGCTGGCCCGACACGACATTCCGGTTCCGGCTCGATGGCCGCGAACGGACACGCGTCTGGATCCGCAAAGCACGCCACTCCAGCCGGGCCCACGGCGCCAACCTGACGCTCAAATGGCTACCCGACACCTACGGCTTCCAGATCGTCGAGAGCGACCTCGACGACAGCGCCGGCGAGCGCGCACAAGGAGAGGTCGAGGCGCTCGACTGGATCGTCGCCTACGTCACCGAACACCACGCCGCCAACGGCTCCGGCGTCGCCCGGGGCAAGGCCGAGACCGCCTACCACGAGGCCCACGACGGACGCGGCCGCAACCTCGCGAGGAGGGTCATCGACCGCGAGCTGGCCCTCGCCGCCGAGCACCTCGCCGGCACCCGGACCGGCGAGGCCTCGCCGCCCCTCGCCACCGGCCCCGGCGCCACCCGCAACGGCACATACCTCTACCCCTTCGGCTATGCGCCCTCGCCGCTCGCCGCCGTCCGGACCGGCGAGACCGGCGAGACCACTTCTCCGCCCCTGCAACTCGACCCCTCTCGCCACTCGCCGCCGCTTAGAGAAGAAGCGGCGGCTGGCGAGAAGGGCGGCGAGGGCGACCCGGGCGACGGCGAGCTCGAGTGCAGCAGCGAGCGCCACACGAAGCACGCCCGAGGCGTCCTGACATCCGCGCTGACCGGTGGTGAGGTAGCCGCCGCCGCGCGGCGCGAGCGCGGCGATTGAGCCCGAACGCGCGCTGTATCCAAACCCGATGTATTCGCGGCGGCCGAGCGCGCTCTCTTCTTCGGAGCGCTCAGCCCCGGAAAGAGCGACGGTCGGCGATACTCGCCCGCCGGCCCCGCTTTCAACCGGGATGGGAACACGCCACAGCGAGGGCCGGCGCATGGGACCGCCGGCCCTCGCGCGTGCAGCCGGGCCCGCGCGCCGACGGTCTCACTCGCGCCGCCGGCCCCGTGTAGCCTCCATCTCGCCGCCCGGCCCCCGAGAGGCACCGTCTGACCGCGCAGGGCAATCCGAGGGTCGTGTTCCGCCGGGCGCTCGAGCACGGCAACCTGATGCTCGCCGAGGTGACCGTCCGCGAGATCGGGGTCGTCTACCTCTCCGAGGCGCTCGAGCTCACCGCGCTGATCGCGAAGCACGAGCGGTCACGCCTCGACCGGCTAGGTGCGCGCTGGCTCGCCCGCTGGCTCGAGGAGGCACCGACGCCGACGCTCGAGGACGCCACGCTCGTCGTGGCGCTCCTGGGGCGGCTTGGCGGGCCGCGACACGACCAGGCGCTCGCTGCGCTCAGGTCGTTGATCTAGACGACGAGGAGGTTCGCGGTCATCATCGTCACGGCCCCGCCGAGCTCGTCGAGGCTGTCGTCGACGAAGCGAAGCGACGACTCGAGCGCCTCCTGCCGACCGTCCCTCAGCGCGCTCTGGATCAAGACGTGGAGCGATTCGATCCGAACGTGGAGCGCCTCGTTGAACACAGCCGTCAGCTCGATCATTTCCTGTGGGTCAACGGTCACTCTCGGTCCTCCTCTCCCGGGCCTTACAGGCGTGCAGCAAGGACCAAGATCGAGGACGAGGTGGCTGCCTCCACCCTGTGTCTCGCCGCAGTGAGGTTCGCCATCCTTCCTTACCCACCGATGCCTCATCGAGAACCTCGCACAGCAGACGCCCGATTTCGGCGGCTCGGCGGGCGCGCGGGCCCAGGCCCCGTCTGTCGGCGCGTGCCCGGGCCAGGGCGGCCTACGTGCCGGCTCGGGCGCGCCGCAAATTTCGGACGGCACCGCCGTGCGCCCTCTGCTCGGCCGGTCCGGGACGCCGGCGGAGCTGCCCGTGCGGTCTCGTCAGTCTCCTTGCGGTTCGATCAATCGTGCGGTTCGATCAATCGTGCGGTTCGATCAACTCGTCCTCGACGCGCTCGACCACAAGCTGCCCGGTGCCCTGGGGCTCGATCGCCTCACCGTGCATTGCGAGGGGATGCCCGGCCGTCACGCGCCAATGGCCGATCCGCCCCTCGAGCTCGATGATGTCGCCGTGCTTCGGCCCGGCCAGGTCGTTGCTTCCGTCGTGGTGGTAGTTGCCGATCACCCGGCCGTCCAGGCTGCTCTCGTGCACCGTGTAGTCGTAACCGGCGGCCATGAGCGGTATCCTAACGCCGGTTTCCTCGCCTGCCCGGAAGTCGTGCCTCGGGCCCCGGCTCGAGTCAGGGCGGCCTCTGTCCCACCAGCTTCGGGTCATCGAGGTGACGTGACTCTCGTGATCGAGGGCGGGGCCACCGCCGGCCCCCGCAAGTAGCGACGGGCTCGAGGGAGGATCGGCTGAGAAGACCCTCGAGCCCGTCGTCCTGACCGCCGGGGCAAGCAAACGCACTCCAACCCTTCCCCGTGTGCGCGCATTGCCCCGGCTCCCGATGATGCTCCGTCTGCGCGCTCCGGTCACAGGCCGATCGGGGTGTCAGGCGCTAGCCGAGTGTCTGGTCCGAAGTCGAGAATCCACCCGGGGTGGATAACTCGGTCCTGCGGTCGCGGTCGGTTCCGTTACACCTTTGCCTGCCAGTCGCTTGCCTGCCGGTCGCTCGCTCCTCGCGTCAGGGCTTGCCGGGCAGCAGCGTGACTCATGAGGGCCCTTCCTGCTCTCCCCGGAATGCTCGCAGGGCACTGACCCCGTTGGCGACGATCGGAGCTCCGCTGTTGGTCTGGCTCTCGACGAGAACGTAGTGCCCGGCCGGGAGGCTGAGCTCGAGCCGCCGGCCGCCGCCGGGCGCCACGACGACCCTGCGGACAACGTCGGCAGCCGGAACGAACGGTCCGGCGCCACGGGCCGAGTAACCAGGAAGCCGGCCCGAGTGGCGAACGACGAGGAACGACCTGCGCCCGCTGCTGAGGTTGTGGACGATGATGACGATCGGGCCGCCGGCGACCTCGCGGTCGGTCGCGCTGAGGGCTCCGTCGGCCATGTTGACGACCATCGTGCTGGCGGTCGCGAGCTCGGCTGCGGATCCGGCCGTCTGCGCAGCGTCGCTCGCCGGTGAGACAGCGAGCGCCGCGAGTGCAGCGAACGACGCGGCGGCCACGAGTGCCCGCGCGAGCGGTGCCCCGCCGTGGCTCAGGCGTGAGTCGTCCTTCAATCGCATCAGGTTCCTCCTTGTCAGCGGTCGGCTGCGGTGAGCATCGATCCTCTCTCGACAAAGAGGAGCGCCGAGCGTCCGCGGATACTCTCGATCCACAGCCGGTCTGGCCCGCAGCTATTACCGCGGGGGCGAAAGGCCAATGCCGGTGGCACGACGGAGAGCCCGACTTCGCTCCCGGCCGGCAGAGCCAAAGTCGCCTGCGCCGGCGTCTCGCACGAACGCCAGGGTCAGAGCGGCTGGGCGATTTCGGCCAGGAACCGCCGGATGCAACGGCTGGTGTGCTCGGGGTTGTCGGTCATGAGCTCGTGGGCGGCGTTCGGTATCAGCTCTAGCCGCGCGAGACCGTCAGGGATCGCGGCGACGATCTCTTCCGCCGTGTGGATCGGGTTCAAGGGGTCGTGCTCGCCGAGCAGTACGAGTGTCGGGCAGCGCACGCGGGCGAGGTCGGCCCGTAGGTCCATGACCATGGCCTCGGTTTCGAACCAGTGGAGGTTGACCGCCATCGTCTCGATCCGCGCCCCGTCCACGACGCCGATGTACGGGTCGGAGACCTCGTTCAGCCGCAAGAGAGGGCCACAGACGCGGATCCAATCGGCCTGCGTTTCCAGGGTCGGCGCCTCGAGGTCGCGGCGGGCGACCTCGGCTGCCTCGTCGCCACCAATGACCCGGAACCGCTCGACCAGTTCGTCGCCCCCGACGATACGGGCGGCGGTGCTGGCGAGGATCAGGCCCGCGGGGTGCTCGGGAAAAGCGGCGCCGTACTTCTGCGCGACAAACCCGCCGAACGACGAGCCGAACACGACCGGCCGCTCGATCCCGAGCGCATCACTGAGCCCTTTGACGTCCCCCGCCCAGGTCGCGAGGTTCCAGCTCTCCGGCGTGCCCGGATCGCTCCGACCGTGCCCGCGCTGATCCGGGACGATCACCTGCGCCACGTCGGCCAACTGCGCAAGTTGATAGCGATGCTTGCTGCCGTCACGACCGGGCCCGCCGTGCAGCCCGATCAGGACCGGGCGGTCCCACAGTCCCTCGCGATCGACGGCCCACCCGGGCCCGCTCACATCGAAGAACAGCCGCACATCCCCGACCGACACCCGCACTCTTCACTCCTCCACTCGCCCGATCGACTCTACCCCGATTTTCAGCCGAGCGATCGACCGACGCGAGCTCGCATCCGGGGTGGGGGTAGGTCGCCTGCGCGAGTTGCGGAAGACACTCGCCTCGGACCGCATCAGCCAGGTGCGAGGATCCGAGGGTGTCCTTGTCCGATGGAACGTTCGTGATTCGCCTCGCGGGCGACGAGGATCGCCTGCCCCTCGCGGGCCTGATCGCGGCCGTCGCCGAGGAGCGCGACGGCATTGCCACCGAGCCGCCGATCGACATCGAGGCACACGCCGCGCGCTGGCGGCTCGACGGGACGCTCGTTGCAGTAGCCGAATCCGAGATCGTCGGCCTGCTCCATGTCGAGGCGAGCCGCTTTGGGTTCGGCAGGATCGCGATGGCGGTTGCCCGCGACTGGCGCGGGCGCGGTGTCGGCTCTGCCCTCATGGCGGCGGCGATCGAGCGGTCGCGGGAGCAGGGAATGCACAAGCTGGTCCTCGACGTCTTCCCGCACAACACCGCCGCCATTGCCCTGTACCGCAAGTTCGGTTTCGTCCAGGAGGGACATCGGGCCAAGCAGTATCGGCGAGCAAGCGGCGAGCTCTGGGATGCGCTCGACATGGGGCTACTGCTCTGAGGGCACCGTCCCACGCGGTGGGCAAAGGACCAACTCTCGCAGCGGGTAGACGCCGTAGAGTGCTTCAGCGACGATCCCTCCGCAGGTGCTCGCCGGGACGATCGCTGATTCGCTGCCGCCTTGACCGACATTCGCACATCGCGCCTTGAACTCCATGCGATCGATGTCGCGGAGGCCGAACGTATCGTCGCCCGGAGCGCTGGACCGGCCGATAGCTGGGCCGACGATTTCCCCTTCGAGGGCGACGTCGGCGCAGTCGGGGGGTTCCTTCGCGCCACCGCCAGGCACGGAGAGCAACGGCCGTTCGGCTACTACCGGATCACCCGCCTGGCCGACGGGCGGGCCATCGGGGGGCTCGGCTTCAAGGGCCGGCCAGACGGCGGCTGCGTCGAGATCGGCTACGGCCTCGCTCCCTCGGCCCGCGGCCATGGCTACGCCGCGGAGGCGGTCATCGCCCTGCTGACCGTCGCCGCCGACCACGGACTCTCCAGGGTGGTCGCGGACACGACTCCCGACAACATCGCCTCGCAACGGACCCTCAGCCGAGCCGGATTCCGTCTTGCGAGCGCCGAGGCTGAGCTCCACCGCTACGAGCTGCTCCTCGAAGGTGGCACCGTCACGTAGCCGGCGATCCGGGGCACGAGTTGAGCTGGGTGATGTTGGTGTGGGCTGATCGAGGTGTCGGGCTTTTCTCGGCGGTTTCCGGTCCGGCGTGCCTGCACCCTCGCTGGCGCCGATCCGGGTCAGGCGGGAGACTGTTGTCTTGATGCAGCCGGAGACTCGGTACGTACGGAGCGGTGATGTCTGGATCGCCTACCAGGTCGTCGGGGAGGGCCCGTTCGATCTGGTCTTCGTGCCGCCCTTTGTCACGCATATCGAGCTGATCTGGCGCCTGCCGTCGTTTGCTCCCATTCTGGCGCGGCTCGCGTCGTTCTCGCGGCTGATCCGGTTGGACAAGCGTGGGACGGGGATGTCCGATCGGGTTAGCGGAGCGCCGAGCCTGGAGACGCGGATGGACGACGTGCGGGCCGTCATGGATGCGGTCGGCTCGGACCGGGCCGCGCTCTTCGGTAGCTCGGAGGGTGGCGCGATGTGCCTCTTGTTCGCCGCGACCTATCCGGAGCGGACGGCTGCGCTCGTCCTCGGCGGCGCCTACCCGCGCACGATGTGGGCGCCCGATTACCCGTGGGGGCAAACCGAGGAGGGCTACCGGCTGGAGCTGGCGCGTGATCTGCGTCTGTTCGGGCCGCGCGGGGAAGCGCTGGAGTCGGTGCGGGCAAGGATGCTGGTCGCTGACGAGGAGGCGGAGCAGTGGCTCGACTACTTCCGCTGGAGCGGTAGCCCGGGGGCGGTCGAAGCGCTTGCGCTGATGAACAGGGAGATCGACGTCCGGCACGTGCTGCCGGCGATTCGTGTCCCGACGCTTCTGATCCACAGGACCGGCGATCTGGTTGTCCCGCCCGGGGTGGCGCGGTTCATGGCCGAGCGGATCCCCGGCGCGCGCCGGGTCGAGCTGCCGGGCAGCGGACACCTCGCGACCGGCGACTCGGCCGCCGGCCAGGCGTCGGAGATCGAGCGGTTCCTCACCGAGGTCTGGGAGTCCGGCGGCTGGGAGGAGGCTGAGCCGGACCGCGTGCTCGCGACGGTGCTCTTCACCGACATCGTCGGTTCGAGCGAGCGAGCCGTCTCGCTCGGCGACCGGGCCTGGAGCGAGTTGCTCGAGCGTCACCACGACCTCGTACGCCGCCAGCTCGCCCGATTCCGCGGGAAAGAGGTTGATACCTCCGGCGACGGGTTCTTCGCTTCGTTCGACGGGCCGGCTCGGGCTATCCGCTGCGCCCGCGCCGTCGTCGACAGCGTTCAAGCCCTGGGCATCGAGGTGCGCGCCGGCCTGCACACCGGCGAGTGCGAACTGGTGGACGGCAAGGTCGCCGGGATCGCGGTCCACATCGGCGCGCGAGTCGCTTCGCATGCGCAACCGGGCGAGGTGCTCGTCTCCAGCACGGTCAAGGACCTCGTCGCCGGCTCAGGGCTCACGTTCCACGATCAAGGCGTCCGCGAGCTCAAAGGCATTCCCGGCGAATGGCGCCTCTACGCCGTCACGCGCTGACCGCACTGCCGTGTACGAGCATGCCGGGACGACCCCAGAGCCACCTTTGGCCGACGGCGCTCCGAGCTGAGAAGAGCGACGCGACCGTCCCGGAGTAACTCGTGGCCGTGCGCGGGAACTACCGGCCGGGGATGCGACGGGTGTCGCCCGCGAGCGAGTCGTAGCCGCAGGCCGGGGCGACCGCGACGCCGCCGATCACCTGGAGGGGCCCGAACGCGTGCATCTGCGTCGTGTTGGGGTAAGGGGTGTCGGGCCCCACGGTCACGGAAACCATCCGGTCGACGTGGAAATCCCTCGCGAAGCTCTTCAGTTGCTGCATCGTTGGTCGCGGCCCGGGGCCGTACCAGTAGAACTGGAGCTGCTCGACCGCCCGGTCGGCGAACACGAACTTCGCCGGGTATCTGTCGCGGCCGAGGTTTCCCTCGGCGATCTTGAACCAGAAACCGGACTCGGCCTGGTAGATCATCGAGTCGCCGAACCGTCCGTAAGGGAAGATCGCGAGCGTCTCGCCTCGCGGGATGCAGAGCTTGTAGAGCGACTGCGAGAAGAACTGCGGGCGCACGATCGTCCTGACGAAGGCGACGTGCCATGTTGCCGGCACGATCGAAGCGATCGCGAGGACGGGCAAGACCACCGGTCGGGTGAACCACCGGCCGCGCGTCGAAGCCGTCCAGAGCGCGACCGCCACGCTCGCCGCGAGCGTGGCGTAGACGGTCAGCCGCGTCTCGATCACGTTGGCGAGCAGCGAGATGTGGGTCGCGAGAGCCCACGGCAGCGGGGCGACCCTGTGACCCTCGACCCGGAGTGCCGGGCCGATGGCGAGGATCCAGGCGACCAGGATCGCGATTCCGAGGAAGCGACCCGCCGGCTCACGTCGACGGCGCCAGAGGTAGAGCCCCAGGATCACCAGCGTCGGGATGCCGACGTACATGTCGGCGTCGATCACGGTGTCTCTGAACCGGTCGGTGACATGGGCGAACGTCGCGCCGCCGGCCTCGATCAGCTTCGTCGGAAGCACGATGTTCAGCAGGTCGCCGTCGCCGCCGCGGGCGATGTTCACCGACTGGAAGTCGGAGACCAGGTAGTAGACGAACGGTGCCGCGAGCAGGGCCGCGAGGACGTAGGCGGAGCCGATCGGCACCAGCGCCGAGACGATCCGCGTCCGGTATGACCGAACGACCCCGTATCCGATCAGCAACCCGCTCCCGATCGCGAGGCTCAGCGTGAGCGTCGACTCGGTCGAGACGACGAACTCGAGGGCGAGCAACACGCCGAGTCGCCACGCGAGACCGCGAGCGCTCAGTTCGCTGCGCAGGTAGCGCATCAGGACGAGGGCAACGAGCGGCATCAGGGCCGCGGTCAGGTTCAGGTCGCCGGCGTACACGTGCGAGATGGCGTAGCTCGAGAAGCCGAACAGGTAGCCGCCGACGACGGAGGCCCAGATCGACCGGGCGAGGTACCTGCACAGGAGAAATGCCGTCCAGGCCGTGAGCGCCGGCGCGAGCAGGATCGCCACGTTGTATGCGGCAGTCGGCCCGATCAGCATCGTCACCGGGGCAAAGACGAGAGCGAGGCCCGGAGCGGTCGCCGTCCACACCAGGTTCGCGCCGACCGGGTAGTAGACGGCATCGGTCACGAACGGATTGGTCATGGTCTCGATTGCATGCGCCCACCATCCGAACTCCCAGATGAAGGCCTCGGGATCGGCGACGAGCGACAGGCCCACCACTCCCCGGCCCGGATGCGGCCACAGCCGCCACCCGAAAACGACGGCCGAGACGACCGTGTAGAGCGCCAGCATTGCGAGGCTCCAGGCGGTCGGGCCCAGACCTGCTTTGCGGCGGACCCCCGGAATCGACACAGCCGCCGAGATTATGGCGGCTGGCATCGCGACCCCCGGGCCTGGAAGGGCCGAGTTCGTTTCAGGGTGCAATTCGCGCCGGGTCGCGCACGCCGGGAAGACCGGCCTCGGTGATGCGATTTCAAGAGCTCTGGGAGGGTGCGGTGGGTTGGCTTTGCTCGGGCGTGCAGGGTTGTTGGGCGGCCGATTTGTCGTTCCGCCGCGGGCGCCGCCAACCGTCTCCCGACCGGTGAGCATCCGTCAGGCGGGCCGGCCTGTCGCGGCGAGTCCCCTACGTCGCGACGGTGTTCTCCTGGGCGTCATCTGGGTCGTGCTGGGATCGATACTGGGCGAGTTCGCGGCCCAGGTCGGTGACTACATCGACTTCGATGCGGGACGCTACGAACATCTCGCGATCTCGATCGCGCGCACCCATTCGCTCGTACCGCGCGTAAACGGGGTGAACATCCACAGCTACTCGCAGCTCTATCCGCTGCTCATGTCGCCGTTCTTCGCGCACGGGTACGTGTCGACCGACTACCGGAACGCAGGGATCGCGGGCGCCTACCTCATGTCCTCGGCCTGCATCCCCGCCTTCCTGCTCACCCGGCGGTTGACGTCGCTTCGATGGCTGCCGTTCGTCGTCGCTGCGCTGACCATCTGCATGCCGTGGATCGTGACGTCGATGTTCCTGATGACCGAGATCGCGGCATACCCGGCCTTCACCTGGGCGATCTACGCGATGGTCGTCGCGATCTCGGCGCCGTCGAAGAAGCATGACCTGCTCGTCCTGCTGGCGCTGCTCGTCGGCTACGAGGCACGGGGTGAGCTGATCGGGCTCGCGCTCGTGCTCCCGCTCGCCCTCGTCGTGTACGAGGCCGGCCGCGCGACGGGCGCGGGCGTTCGGGAACGCCTCGCATCGGCCGTCCGCTCGCTCGGGCGGGGGCACCCGATCCTCGTCGGCGTCTACATCGTCGGCGGCGCCGTGTCGCTCGTCCTCTACGCAAGCCACCGGCTCTCATCGGTGATCGGCATCTACGGCGTCTACTCGAACTCGGCGCACCTGGCCTACCGTCAGCTCCCGCGTGCGCTCGTCGAGCATCTCGCCACGTTCTCGCTCGGGGTCGGGGTCGTCCCGCTCGTAATCGCGCTGGCGTGGATCGGCGCGAACGTCGTGCGGCCGCCGCGGAATCCCGCCGCGCACGCGTTCGCCTGCGTGGGCGCGGTGGCATGCGTCGAGCTGTTCGTACAGGCGACGAACTTCGATCTGGTCGTGAACGCGTACATCCACGACCGCTTTCTCATGTACTTCGTACCGGTCGTGCTGGCCGGGACCGCGGTGGCGATCGAGGACGCGCGCAAGCTGCGCTGGTCGCTCGTGCTGCCGCTCGTGCTCGTCGTCGCCGGCTTCGCGATCGGCGAGATTCCGGCGGTCACCTGGAAGCAGTTTCCCTGGCTCGACCTCGACACGCCGATCTCGACCGTCTACCGGGTGTTCGCATTTCACTTCGGCGGCCTGACCCCGGTCGCGGGCGGGGCTCGCCGCGCTCGCCGCGATCGGCACCGGGCTGTTCTTCCTCGGCGCGAGGCAGTTCCGGACGCGTCTGCTGGCGTTCGGCGTCTTTGGCTTCGCCGCCGTCGCGATGCTGTTCGCGACGACGGTGGTGTTCCAGCGGGCCTTCGATGTCCTCGACACCAACCGGCGGCCGGTGACGATGTCGGTGCACGGCACCCTCGACTGGATCGACGAGTCGGTCGGCGCCGGCGGCAGCGTGACGGCGATCCCCTACCCGGTTTCGAGCGACTGGTTCGTGAACAAACAACGCTGGGTCGACTTCGAGTTCTTCAACAAGTCGATCCAGCGCGTCGTCCGCGTCGACTACGGCGGCCAGGACGATCCATTCGACTACATCGGCATCTGGTTCCCGAAGCTCACCCTTCACCCGAACCCGAGAACGGGCGAGATCGCGTCCTCGCCGACCCGCTGGGTCGTCCAGAGCGTGAAGGAGACGCGGCTCCGGATCGCCGGCCCGACAAAGCTCTACGCCGAGGACAGCATGCTGATCGATGCCGGAGCTCACTGGCGGCTCGCCTGGCAGACCTCCGGCCTCTACGACGACGGCTGGACGCGGCCCTCCGTCCCGATGAGCATGCGGGTCTACGCGTCGGCAACGCAGCGCACGCCCGTGCTGCGCATCGTCTCGCTCATCTTGCGGGCGCCGGTCGGGGAGCGACGCGCCGTCACGCTCAGCTCAGGCGGCAAGAGCATCCACCTGGTCGCGACCGAGAGCGACACGACCCAGAACGTCGGCGTTTGCGTCCCGCCGAACGGGTACGGCGAGCTTCGGATGGGGGTGGCGGGCGCCTCCGGCGCACCGGGCGACCTCGCGAGCCTCGAGACGACCGAGATACCGCGACGCGCGGGCATCTTCATCGCCTCGCTCAGTGCCGACGACGTCGGCGGTGCCTGCAACCCTTGACCGGCTCGGCCCCGGTGGTGCCCTTCAGTGCAGGCAGCCGACGACGAGCGAAAGGTCGCCGGCCGACGGGTGAAGATGCCAGAGCGTGACGGCGTTGTCGTAGCGGCGGAGGACGTCGCTGACTCCGGCGCGCACATTCGGCAGCGCAAACCGCGTGTAAGCGGACTCGAGTCCCGCCCCGGTGTTCACCGTATTGCCGAACGCCACGGTGACGAAGTTGTCGCCGAGATGGGCGACGAACGCCCCGCCTGTCGCCGTGGTGGCTACGAAGTCGAGCTTGCCGCCGACACGGACTCCTCGCCCGGCGAGGCAGCTCTTGGTCTGATCGAGCGAGTAGGTCCCGCCTCCCCCGCAGCCTGCAACGAGAAGCAGGATCCCGATCCCCAGTAGCGCGACGATTGAGCGAGCCATTGCTGAGCCAAACATATTCTCTCTTTCCGGCAGTCAGACTGGCGTTTCGGCGATTCCGACCTGGACGTGCCGCTAGGCCGCTTCGAGCCGCCCGGCCTTGGAAATGCGTCGCGATCGGGTGCGACGGCCGCTTCGCACAATCGCAGTCGCCACGAATCATGCGTGAAGACCGGAGGAGAAGCGAATGCACGCAGTCGGAGAACGTGCGTTGACTCGAGGCTCGAACGCGAGGCAGGAGCACGAAAAGGGCGGGAGCGACGCTCTCGTGTCGTTCCCGCCCTGCCGTCCCCCCGCCGGAACCCTGCTCAAATCTGGGGTGCCGCTGGTGCGCGCTCCGATCCTCTGCAGGTGCCGCTGCTACTCGGGCACCGGTGCCGGCCGCTACTGCAGCGGGCCGCGGCCGCGGATCGCGTCGTCCGGGCTCGTTGCCGGCTGTGCCAGCGCGCCGACGCCGAGCGGGCCTGCGCGGTCGTCCGGCCGGACGTCGGTCACCTTCGCGCCGTGCTGGCTCGCGTAGAGCTTCTGGATCGCCGTCCAGCGCTTCACGAGGGCCTTTGTTGCCGCAGCGGACGAGCTGCTCGCCGTCGATGCACCGTGGGGCAGAGCCGTGCGGGCCAGAGCCGCGTCGGCGGTCGAAGCGCCGAGAGCGAGCACGGCTCCCGCCGCGAGTGTCGCAATTGTGTGCCGCCTGTCCATGAAACCCTCCCCGTTCGATGTGATCGCCAACGCACGCGATCGATGGAGAGAAGAGCCGGGCGGGAGGCGCGAGATACATCGAGGTGCGGGTCGTCCCCCGGGCTTTGCCGTCAGCCCCGACCGATGCAGACAAAACCGGCGCCCGCGCCCCGTGCCTGAGCGCGCGCCAGCGCGACCGCCGGCGCGCTGCCGGCGGCGAGCTCCCGGTGCACCGCGAGCATCAGGCGCCGCGCGGCGGAGTCCGGCACCGGGACGACGCTCGCCACGATCGTTCGCGTCCCCATCGCAAGCAGTGCGCTCGCCACGCCGAGCAGCTCGTCGCCGGGGTGGAGGCTCGAGACCCCGAGGTCGCACGCCGAGAGCACGATCGTCTCCGGGGGACGCCGGAGCCGTTGGAGCTCGTAGACGTTGAGCGGCCCGTCTGCGAGCTCGAGCGATGAGAAGAGCGGGCTGTCGGAGCGGAACCGCCCGTGACAGGCGAGGTGGCCGAGCGCGGCCCCGTCGAGGGCCGCGAGCGCCGCGTCCACGGTTGCCGCCCGTCCGTGCAGGACGGTCGCGCCGGGATGGAGCGCCGCCAGCTCCCGGACCTCGGCCGCGGAGTGGCGCAGCCGCGGGCCGGCAACAAGCGCGGTTCTTCGCCGGCGCGACCCCCTGCGACCTGCGAGCTCGACCCAGACCGAGAGCGACGGCGCCACGACGAGCGGCCGGCCGCGCAGCGAGGGCAGCGTGCCCCAGGGGAGTGCGTAGAGGGGACCGGTCGGGACGAGAACGAGCGGCCGGGCGCCCAGGCCCGGCAGGAGCGGCTCGATGAGCCGCGCCTCGAGCGCGCCGGCCGAGGCGTCGATGCCCGCCCGCGCGGCGGCCCGCTCGGCTGCGCTCAGCCGTCCTCCGGCCAGGCGGCCGAGAGCGAAGCGCAGCCAGTCCAGGTCGGCGGCAGTCTCGTTCGGGCCGAGGTCGTGCAGCGCCGGCCGCCCCGCGCAGAGCGTAAGCGCCGACAGCCTGCCGTCGAGGGCCACGTACTCGACGAGAGCCCGCTCGCCGAGGGCCCGCGCCGCCTGGGCAGGCCCTGGAAGAGCGAGGGCCGGGTCGAGCCGGCCCCGGATCAGCCGGGCACGCGTCCGGATCGAGGCCTCGAGCTCGGCACGGCGGGCCGCCGCCCCCTGAGCGGGCTCGCCCCGCTCCTCGGCGACCCGGATCCGTTTGTCGACGCGGCGCAGCTCGACCTGGAGCCCTCGAAGCGCCGCGTCGGCCGGCGGCCTGACGGGCGGAAGCCGGAGAGAGCTCGCCCGGGCACGCTCGGCCCAGGGCAGGATCTCGGCCGGCCTCCCCGACTCGACCGCGACCCGGAGGCCGAGCTGCGACAGCTCGACGCCGATCCTCGTCGCGGCCGCGCGAAGCTCGAAGGCGCCGAGAGCCGCTCCGTAGTCGTCGAGGAGCCGCAGCCCTCGCCTGAGCAGCCGCAGCGCGGGCAGGCGCTCGCCGGCCAGGAGAAGAAGCAGCGCGCGGGTGTGGCAGAGCTCGACACGGTCGGCCACCGTCCCGACCGCCGCCAGCGGACGCGCGAGCTCGAGCTCGCGGCGCGCGACGAGCGGCGAGCCGGCCGCGATCGCGACGCGTGCGACGAGGAGGCGCGTCCGCAGGGCATCGCGTCGCCAACCGGCCGTCTCGAGCACTCGCGCCGCGGCGAGGCCGGTCCGCACACACGAGCGCGAGACCGCGCCCTCGGCCAAGCGGCTCTGGAGGTAGGCGGTCCTCGCCAGCGCCGCGTTCACGAGCTTCCCGCGCGCTGCGTATGACCTCGCCGCAGCCGCCGCGAGCCGGCGTGCCTCGGCGGGATCGCCCGCCGCGAGCGCGATCCCGCCGAGGCTGCGCATCGCCGCCGCGGCGATGTCGCGCCGGCCGGCGCGCAGGCAGAGCCGAACGTACTCCTCGCCCGCGGCGCGCGCCTCCGGGAGCAGCTGCGCCTGGGTGAGCGCCATCACCCTGCACTCGATCAGGTTCAGCAGGTTGTGCTCGTACTCGGGCCCGGCCGCCTCGACCCGTGCGAGCGCCGTCAAGCAGCCGAGGACGTCGCCGCGAAGGAGCGAAAGCTCCGCGAGCATCACCGCCGCGTTGGTCGCTGCGGCCTCGGCACCGGTCCGCGCGTAGAGCCTCTCTGCTCGCCGGAGCTCGTCCTCGGCCAGGTCGAGCTCGCCGCGGTCGAGATGGAGGTGCCCGAGGTTGAACAGCAGCCGGGCCTCCCAGATCTCGTCCCGCTCGCTGCGGAGTATGCGCAGCGCTCTCGCGGCGTCGGCGCAAACGTTGCGATGGACTGCAGGGTCGACCGCGTGGGCGGCGCGATGGATCGCCACCCGGTGCACCTGCGACCGTACGGCATCCGGGCCGGAGAGCGAGGCGATCGCCGCGTCGATCTCCCGCTGGGCGGCACGTGTCTTCCCGGCGTCGCCGAGCGAGACGGCGAGTACACGGCGCAGGCGGCCGGCTCCCGCCCGATTGCCCGCTCGCTCCGCGACCCGGATCCCGTTCTGCATCGTCCTCACCGACCGGCGCTGGTCGCCGAGCACCATCTGCGCCCACCCGAGAGCGTGGAGCGCGGCCACCTCGGCCCCGGCGTCGCCGCAGTCCCGTGCCGCCGCGACCGCACGCCCCGCGAGCGCCTCGGCCCGGCGCGGAGAGACCTGGACGAGCGCATGCGCCCGCTCGGCCAGGGCGAGTGGATCAGCGTCTCGACCCGGCGCGCTGCTAGACATCGCGCGCCACTTGTATCAAGCTTCGCTGTCTCGCCTCCTTGTTCCTGGAGCAGCATTCCCTATGCTGAAAAGGAACGGCCCAGATGAGCATGAACTTCACGCGCCGCCTGCTCGAGAACAAGCGGATCCAGGTCTACCCCGAAAAGGTCGGCCGCCGGACCGATCCCGTCGTCCTGATGGTCAGGGACGAGCTGCTCGTGTCGCAGTCGAACGCCGAGCCGGTCTCGGGCTGGCTCGAGCACCACGGCGTCACCCGGTCGGTCCTGGCGACGCTGCTCAGCGGGCAGGAGCGCGATGTCGTGAAGGGGATCGAGGACGTCGAGATCTGGAAGCTCCAGCTTCCCGACCACATCGACATCGTCGACGTCGTCCGCGGCCTCCGCGGCTCACCGGGGGCCAAGCTTCCAGATAACGACTGGAAGGGCCCGGCCCCCGCCGCCGACAGGCAGGGATCGGTCTCGCCGAACCACGTCCTCATCCCGGCTGCGCTATCGGATGCCTGCCCCTCCGGTCCGCCGAGCCCGCTCTCGCAGGTGCCGCTTCCGGGTCAGGCCAGATGGCCGAATCCGAGGGGGCGTGTGAGCGTGATCGACTCGGGGTACCAGTGGCAGGCGAACTGGGCCGTTCCGAATCCGCTCGCGAGCCTGTGCCACCTCGAGGTGCACCCTGGCTTCCACGCGACGCCGGCCGGATGGCAGCCCGACAGCCCGGACGTCCCGGACGCGAACGGCGACCACCGCCTCGACGCGCTCGCCGGTCACGCGAACTTCGTGGCCGGGATCGTGGCACAGCGATGCCCCTGGCTGACGGTGACGGTGTGGAACCACAACGGGAGCTTCGTCGAGGGGACGCCCGTCGAGCCGCCGACCGAGGCCGCCGTCTGCCGCTCGCTGATCCAGAGCCAGCTCACGGCGCCGGCCAGGGTGATCGTGGTCGGCTTCGCCTTCGCAGCCCTCGACGACATCGTCTCGCCCGCCTGGAGCATTCCGTTCGAGGCGCCGTTCGGCGAGACCGGGGACTTCGTCGTCGTCGCGCCGGCGGGAAACCAGCACGGATCGACGATCCCGCGCTATCCGGCGGCGCTCAACCACACCTACCCCGGCCACTATCCGCGGGTGATCGGCGTCGCCTCGCATGCACGCCGCGAGCCCGGAACGCCTGTCGTCCCGTCGGAGTTCTCGAACGTCGGCCCGTGGGTGAGCTGCTCCACCGACGGCGAGCACGTCGCCTCGACGTTCCTGCATGTCGACATGCCTCCGGAGGAGGACCCGGCCCAGCCCGACCACGACTTCAGGCCAACGTCCTGGGCGACGTGGAACGGCACGTCGTTCGCCGGCCCCAAGGTCGCCGCGCGGATCGCCACCCGGCTCCACCATGACGGCGGCTCCGCGCTCGCCGCGTGGGAGGCCGTGAAGGCCACCGGCACCCACGATCCGGCCGCGCGGCTCGGCGTCATCTTCTGAGATGGAGGCTCCGGCCCTCCAGGAGCTCGTCCGCGCGGCCGCCGGCGGCGACCAGGCTGCCTGGAGCACGATCGTCGATCGGTTCGAGGGGCTCGTCTGGGCGACGGCGCGGGCGCACCGACTGTCGCGGGCCGACGCCGCCGATGTCGCGCAGACGACGTGGCTCCGGGTGGTCGAGAACCTCGGCCGCATCCGCGATCCCGAACGCCTCGGCGCCTGGATCGCGACCACGGCGCGGCGGGAGTGCCTGCGCCACATCCGCCTGCACGCGCGCGAGGTTCCGAGCGACGAGGTCGATCTCTTCGAGTCGCCGTCGCCCGAGTCGCCCGTCGCCGGGCTGCTCGTCGATGAGCAGAACGCGGGCCTGTGGCGGGCCTTCACCATGCTCAGCGAGCGCTGCCAGGCGCTCCTGCGGATGCTCGTGGCCGACGACGAGCCGAGCTACGAGACGATCGGGATGGCGCTCGACATGCCGGTCGGAGCGATCGGGCCGACGCGGATGCGCTGCCTCGACAAGCTCCGGGCGCACGCCGAGCTCGATCCGGCCGTACAGGGAGGCATGGCGTGAGCGACGCCGCCGCACCCGACGAGCTGCTCGACGAGCTGCGTGCCCTGTTCGCCCGCACCGACGCGGTGCCGGACGAGGTCGGCGAGTTCGCAAGAGCCGCCCTGGGCTTCCGCCGCATCGACGCCGAGCTTGCGGAGCTGCTCGCCGACTCGGCGCTCGAGACCGACGCGATGGCCCTCGCCCGCTCCGGGAGCTCCGGTTCCCGCTCGCTCACGTTCCGGGCCGCCGAGCTGACCGTCGCGGTCGAGGTTCAGGCCGACGCCGGCACGCGGATCGTGCTCGGGCAGCTCGTCCCGGCGCCGCCCGGGACGACCGTGGAGGCCCAGGCGGCCGACGGCGCCGTCCTCGCGACCGTACAGCCCGACACGCTCGGCCGCTTTCGCTTCGCGCTCGAGACGGTGGGCCGCATCCGGTTCCGGATCCTCGCGGGCGGCCCCGGCGCCGCTCCGGTCGAGACCAGCTGGGTCTCCCTCTAGCCGGCCGGCGAGATGCCGGGCCGTCGCATGATCACCGTCGTCGGCTGCCATGCCGGCGGTGAGGTCGGCAATGTCGTCGTCGGCGGCGTGCTGCCGCCGCGGGGTACCACCGTCTTCGAGCAGATGCAGGCGCTGCGCGCCGACGACTCCCTGCGCAAGCTGCTCCTGCACGAGCCGCGCGGGAGCGTCGCCGTCCACGCGAACCTGATCGTGCCCTCGCAGCGGCCCGACTGCGCGGCCGGTTTCATCATCATGGAGCCGACCGAGTATCCGCCGATGTCGGTCTCGAACACGATCTGCGTGACGACTGTCCTGCTCGAGACGGGCATGGTCGAGCTGCGCGAGCCCGAGACGACCCTCCGGCTCGAGGCGCCCGCCGGCGTGATCGAGGTGACGGTGCGTTGCGCGAACGGGAGGTGCGAGAGTGTCGAGCTGGCCAACGTCCCCTGCTTCGTCGAGCACCTCGACGCGAGCCTCGAGGTCGAGGGGCTCGGCACGGTGACGGTCGACGTCGCGTTCGGAGGCATGTGGTACGCGATCGCGGACGCGAGCGCGCTGGGCTTCGCCCTCGAGCCGGCCGAGGCGGCCGAGCTCTCACGGGTCGGCGAGCTGATCCGCCACGCCGCGCGTGCGCAGCTCTCCTGTGTCCACCCGGAGAACCCGGACATCGCCGGCGTCAGCATTGTCGAGATCGCCGGGCCCTGGCGCGGCGCCGGAGCCGTGTCGAGGAACGCCGTCGTCATCGCGCCCGGGCGCCTCGACCGGTCGGCGACCGGCACCGGGCTGAGCGCGCGGATGGCGACGCTGCATGCGCGCGGCCTGCTCGCTGTCGGCGACGTGATGAGCCACGCCTCCGTCCTCGGCACGACGTTCGAGGGCCGCGTCCTCTCCGAGACGTCGCTCCGCGGGCGCGCGGCGATCGTGCCGGCAATCCGCGGCAGCGCGTGGATCACGGGCGTGACGGAGCTGCTGCTCGATCCGAGCGACCCGTTTCCCGAGGGATACGTGCTGTCCGACACGTGGCCCGGGCCGGACGTTCAGGCCTGACCGCGAGGCGGCGCCGCGCATCCAGTGCCCTCGGCGGGGCGGGGAACGATGTCCCCGCCCCACCGATTACGGCACTGCTTTTCCTTTGCGAACCGGGCTGTTGCGAACCGAGCTGTTACGAAGCGAGCAGACTGCGGATGTAACCGGGCGTCATCGGCAGGCGCCTCGGCTGCTTTCCCGTGGCGTCGAACACCGCGTTTGCGATCGCGGAGGCGACGAAGCCGTTCGGGCCCTCGCCGCCCGAGCCGATGGCACCGACGCTCGGGTTGTTGATGATCACCGTGTTGATCTTCGGCAGCTCCATGATGCGCAGGATCGGGAACGTGACCCAGTCGTGGTCGGTGATCCCCGACTTGTTGAAATGAACCTGCTCGTGCAGCGTCTCGCTGACGCCCATCACGGTGCCGCCCTCGGACATCCGCTTGAGCTGGCGCGGGTTGGCGACGAGCCCCGGATCGACCGCCGTGGTGACGTGCGTCACCGTGATCTTCCCGGTCTTCGGGACGATCGACACCTGGGCCACGCAGGCCCAGTAGGCCTCCGACCGCAGCATCGCGCTGCAGCCCTGCCCGGTCAGCGGGGTCGAGCCCGTGGTCGACGCCTTCGCGTTCGGCGACGGCCGGGTCTCCCACCCCGAGGCGTTCTTGACGGCGTTGAGCACCGCGATCAACCTCTGAGCGGTCGTGTTGTTGATCCGGAACTGGATCGGGTCGACCTTGGCCGCCGCGGCAAGCTCGCTCATCATCGACTCCTGAGCGAAGTTCTGCTGCCGCTGGCCCGGCGTGCGCATGCTGTGCCCGCGCAGGCCGATCTCCTGGTTGTAGTTGGGATCCGACGGCGTGCCGCCGCCCATGTTGAAGGTCCCGAACCCGGTCTGGAGTGCGTTCGGCACCTGGTCGTACATCCACGGGTCGGAGATGCCGTTCGCCGTGCCGGAGAAGCTCCCGGCCGGCGGCACCACCGCGGGCGCCGCCATCGTCGGAAGCCCTGCGAGGAGAGCACCCACCGGACGGTCGTCCTGCCCCGCCGGCTCGTAGAAGTTGGCGCTGAACGAGACCAGCTTGCCGGTCCCGTCGAGGCCCGCCTGCACGTCGGAGAGCACCGACGGGTGCTGTGTCGACCACTGCATGTCGTCCCAGCGCATCCACTGGACGCGAACCGGCTTGCCGACGATCTGCGACAGGATGACCGCTTCCTCCTCGGCGCCGGTGTTGCCGCCGTTCGAGCGGCCGTAGTGCCCCGACCCGTCGTACCAGCGGACGACCACCTTGTCGACCGGGATGTTGAGCATCACGGCGATCTCGCCGCGTAGCGCCGACGGGTTCTGGCCGTGCATGTGCACGTAGACCGTCCCGTCCTGGCGCACGTCGCCCACGGCCACCGTCGGCCCGATCGGAGCATGCTTCTCGACCGGGAACTCGTAGGTCGCAGCGAGCTTCGTGGCCGCGCCGGCGAGAGCCGCGCTCGCGCTGCCGACGTTGACTCCCGTCTGCGCGGGCGTTGTCGTCCAGTCGAGCTTGCGCATGGCACCGAAGAGGTTGCCGGTACCCGGCAGGCCTTCCCAGGCGGTCCACTTCGTCGTGCGGGCGAGCAGCGACGCGGCCTGGATCGCCGTGTACTCCTGCGGGTCGATCACCGCGACGAGGTTGCCCTTGACGACGATCTGGGTGTTCGGAAATGCCTTCTTGTCGAGCGTTCCGACCTTGATCAGGTTCGCGCCGAGCGCCGGCGGGTGCACGGGGCGCGCGTGCAGCATCCCCGGCAGTCTCACGTCGCCGACGTAGGTGGCGGTGCCGCTGACGATCGGCGGGATCGTCCGCATCGGGATCGACTGGCCGACCACCTGATAGGCGCTCATCGGCTTCGACGGGCGGGTTCCCGAGCACCGTGAGGCCGAGGAAGCTCGTCGGATCGCCGGTGACCGGAATCGTCAGGTTGAGGCCCTGGCCCGAGACGAGCTGACCGTAGCTCACGGTCTTCCCGCCGCCCGAGATGACCCCGTTTGCGACCGTCAGGCTCGTGACCGGGACGCCGAACTGCGTCGAGGCCATGCTGAGCATCGTCTGGTACATGTAGGCGGCGACCTTGCGGATGTTCGGCGCGCCGAGGAACATGAAGCCGGCCGCGATGCCGCCGCCGGGCGTCCGATCCGTGTCGCCGATGACGACGTTCGTGATCGCGGAGTAGGGCACGTTCAGCTCGTCGGCGGCGATCTGCGCGAACGCGGTGCTCGCCGAGCCCTGGCCCATCTCGGCAATCCCCGTGCGCATCGTGATCGTGTTGTCGGCGTTGATCGTGAACCACGAGCCCGGGTTGGTGGGATCCGGCGAGTTGGCCGTGCCGGGCAGCAACGGCACCGAGGAGGCCTTCGCCGCCTTCGCGCCGACGCTGCCGACCACGCTCAGGCCGACGACGAGTGCGCCGGCACCCTTGACGAACTTCGAGCGCGTGAGTGTCGCGCCGAAGATGTCGATCGTGTTCTCTTCGTTGGCGCCCATGTCAGGCTCCCTTCGCCATCGTCTTGGCCGCGAGCTGAATCGCCTCGATGACCGCCGTATAGGTCCCACAGCGACAGAGGTGCCCGTTCATCGCCTGCTTGATCGTCGTCTCCGACGGGTTCTTCGTCGTGCCGAGCAGATCGGCCGCCTGGATCAACATCCCGTTCTGGCAGTAGCCGCACTGCGGCACCTGCATGTCGATCCACGCCTGCTGCAACGGATGCAGCGCCGGAACCGCAGACGCCGTCCCGCGCTGCGACGCATACAACGCCGGCAAGCCCTCGAGCGTGGTGATGCTCTTGCCGCTCACCGCCGCAACCGGGGTCACGCACGAGCGGATCTCCTTCCCGTCCAGCAGCACCGAGCAGGCGCCACACTGCGCAAGGCCACAGCCGAAGCGCGGGCCGTGCAGGTGGAGCTCGTTGTGCAGGACGTACAGGAGCGGCGTATCAAGGCTGGCACTCACGCCGTGCGTGAGCCCGTTCACCTTGATCTTCAGGCTGTTTGCCATTCGATCCCTCCCTGTTCATGAGCCCGTGACGAGAGACGCCACGGTAAGGCCGACGGAGACGCGCGACATCGGGTGTCCTCACGCACCCCGCTCGGACACGGAGACGATATCGCGTAACTGGACAGACTTCAACTAACGACAGGATCCAAAGTTCTATCCCTTCCGTAATCCACGACGATCGGCTATCGTTGTTCGTCGTCACGAGGGAGGAAGCGATGTCCCGCTCGCGCAAGCTGCAGACTCTGGCCGCGACCACGGTGGTTCTGGTCGGCGCGCTCGCCGTCACCGGCTCGTCGTTCGCCGCCGCCGCGCACCGGGCGATCGCGGCCAAGGTATCGGTGACCTTCACGGACAGGTCCTTCCGCGTCTCGTCGCTGAGCCTTCAGTCGGGAACGACAACCTTCGTCGTGCGCAACACGGGCAAGAAGAGCCACGTCTTCGCAGTCAGCGGCCCCGGGGTCAAGAGCGTCAGGACAGCGCCGCTCGCGTCGGGGAAGAGCGCGACGCTCACCGTGACACTGCGGACGGGCTCGTACATGCTGTCGGATCCGGTCGGGCTCGGCCCGTACGCCGTTCAGTTCGTCGACGTCGTGCACGCGACATCCGTGACCGCCGTCGGCGGCTCGAGCGTCGTCGCACCGCCGGTCACCGCGCCGCCGATGTGCGGCGGCTCGTACACGCCGTAGCCCGGGCTTACGCGCCGAGCGCTGCCGGGAGCCGCACGAGCTCGCCGTGCGGGCCGTGCCCCGTGCCCGGGAAGAGGCCGTAGTTGCTGACGTAGATCGAGCCGTCACCGACCGCGAGGCCGGTCGGGTAGACGAGGCCGGTGCTCGCGAGCAAGGCCCGCTTCCCGTCCGGCGCCACCCTGATCAGCGCGCCCGGCGAGCATGGCCCGTACAGGCCCTTCGACGCCAGCTCGAGCACGAGCAGGTTCTTGCCGTCGAAGGCGAGATCGGAGATGTTCGTGAATCCCGAGGCATACACCGCGGGCTTCTGCCCGGGCGCGATCCGCCAGACCCGCGCCGTCGACGGCGCGAACGGCGCCCCCGTGAGCTCGCCGACATAGAGCGCGCCGTCGGGGCCGACGGTGACGCTGCTCGGCACCGCCTGAGCCGAGATCGAGGTCATCGATGCCGGTGCCCCCATTCGCCGGGCATTTGCCCTGGTGAGCGGCTCGGAGCGAGTGGGAAACACCGCGAGCACCGAGACGGTTCCCGTCGGCCCGACCCACAGCAGGTCGTTTCCCGCCGCATCGACCACGGCGAAACCGCCGCGATAGGGCACGAACGCATAGGGGTCGCTGTCGATCGACGGGTCGCCGAGCCTCACACCCGGGCCGGCGCCGTGATCCGGATTGCGCGCGGCTTCGAACGCGGCCAGGTTGACCAGCACGGAGGGAGCGGCCTTCCCGGCCGGCGTGGAGACGAGGTCGCCGGCCACCCCGCCGTCGGGGCCGAGGTCGTTCAGCCCGCGCGAGTTGACGGAGGCGTCCTGGAGCAGCACGAGGTAGGTGTTCCCGCGCACGACGACCGCCGCGGGGCCTTCGGCCTGTGTCCCGTCCGGGTGCGCGCCCGACCACAGCCCGGTCACGACGCGGCGCCGGGCCCCGCCCGCGATCCTCAA
>CAVURE010000009.1:0-744568 GCA_963743675.1 uncultured Actinomycetota bacterium | reverse complement strand
GATTACGACTTGATCACGAGGAACCCGCTCGCGCTCGGGAACCTCCACAACGTCTGGGTCGCATGGCAGCACCTGAACGCTTTCGGCAACCACATCTACTGGCGATGGATGGAGAACTCGGTTCTGTACTCGCTGAGCGCGACCGCGCTTGCGCTCTTGACCGTGATCCCCGCCGGTTATGGCCTGGCCATCGGCTCGTTCCGAGGGCGAAAGCTGATCCTGACGCTCACGCTCGTCGCGATCGTCATGCCGGCGGCATCGCTCGTTCTCCCGATCTTCCTGGAGTTGAACGCAATAGGATTGATCGGCAACGCGCTCTCGATCATCTTGCCGTTCGCATTCTTCCCCTTCGGCGTCTATCTCGTCCTACATCTACTACGCGACCGCGCTCCCTCCGGGCGTCCTGGATGCGGCGCGGATCGACGGGTGCAGCGAGTGGGCGGCTTTCCGTCTCGTCGGGATCCCCCTGGCGAGGCCCATCATCGCGCTCGTCGTCTTCTTCAGCTTCGTCGCCAACTGGAACAACTTCTTCCTGCCATACGTGATCCTGCCGAACGAGAATCAGTTTCCGGTACAGGTAGGGCTGTCGGACATCTTCCAATCGACCCGGCCCACGCTTGCACTCGCGGTGCTGATAGCAGCGCTTCCCGTCATGATCGTGTTCATCGTCTCCCAGCGGGCGCTGGTTCGCGGGTTCGTCACAGCCGGAAGCAGGTCTTAAGTCGGTGCGACGGCCTCATCCCTGATCGCGCGGCCCGTCTCGAGGTCGAAGAAGTGCAATGCGCGTTGGTCGACGACGACCTCGACTGAGTCACCCTCGAGGACGCGCGTCCTGGGGCTGAATCGACCCACGAGCGTGGCCTCGTTCGGAACCACTCCGGCGGCGAGCTGGTCGACCGCGCGGTCGTCGCCGACGTCCTCGACGAGCTCGCGCACGTCATCGGTGACGGCCTGCGGCGCGGCGATCGTGAAGTGCACGAGCACCTCCGAGCCGAGGGCCTCGCGCATCTCGACCTTGCCCTGCAGTCGCGGCCGCAGATCGCCGTTCGCGAGCGCCGCGTCGTCGAGATCCTCGGGGCGGATCCCGAGGACGAGCTCTCGGCCCTCGTAGGCCTCGAGCGCGGGATGAAGGGAGCGCGTCTCGTCGTCGAGCGCCATCCGCGTCTCTCCCACCGCCACGGCAAGGCCCCCGTCCGCGCGCTCGATCCGCGCCAGGAGCATGTTCATGGACGGGCTGCCGATGAAGCCTCCCACGAAGACATTGACGGGGCTGTCGTAGAGCTCCTGAGGCGGCGCCACCTGTTGCAGCTCGCCTTTTCTCATCACGGCGACCTGGTGACCCATCGTCATCGCTTCGACCTGGTCGTGGGTGACGTAGATCATCGTTGTTCCGAGATCCGCCTGGATCCTCTTGATATCGGCTCGCATCTGAACCCGCAACTTCGCGTCGAGGTTCGACAGCGGCTCGTCCATGAGAAACGCAGCCGGCTGGCGCACGATCGCGCGCCCCATCGCGACTCGCTGACGCTGGCCGCCCGAGAGCGCGCGCGGCTTCCGCGCCAGCAGGGGCTCGAGGTCGAGGATACGGGCCGCCTCGCTGACCCGGCCACGGATCTCGTCCTTCGGCATCTTCTTGAGCTTCAGCGCGAACGCGATGTTGTCGTAGACCGAGAGATGCGGGTAGAGGGCATAGCTCTGGAAGACCATCGCGATGTCACGGCTCTTCGGCGAGAGAGCGTTGACGACGCGGTCGCCGATCCGGATAGCGCCGTCGCTGATGTCCTCGAGCCCCGCAACCATCCGAAGCGCCGTCGTCTTGCCGCAACCGGACGGGCCGACCAGCACCACGAACTCTCCGTCGGCGATCTCGAGATTGAGCCCGTCGACGGCGCGGGTGCCGTCGCCGAACACCTTCGAGACCTCCTCGAACGCGACCCTGGCCATCTTACTGCTTCACCGCCCCACCCAACATCCCGCGGACGAGCGCGCGCTGCGAGAAGAGGAAGACGATCGCCACCGGCACGACAGCCAGCAGCGTCGCGAGCGCGAGCTCGGGCTTGAAGATCTGGACCGACTGGCCGCCACCGCCGACCGATGGGTTGAACGACGGCGTCGCGGAGAGCAGATCCCAGAGGCCGACCGTGATCGGGTACTGGTTCGAGTTCGCGAGGACGACGTACGGCAGGAAGAAGTTGTTCCAGTCGGCGACGAAGCTGAAGAAGAAGACGAGCGCGACCACCGGCTTCGCGAGCGGGAGCGCAACGCGTAGGAACGTCTGCAGCTCGCCGCAGCCGTCGACGCGGGCCGCGTCGAGCAGATCGCCGGGAAGCGAGGTCGCGTAGTAGATGTAGGACAGGTACACGCCGAACGGGAAGAACGCGAACGGCAGGATCACGGAAAGGACGCTTCCGATCAGATGGAAGGTGTTGAGCTCGAGGA
Source organism: uncultured Actinomycetota bacterium (assembly GCA_963743675.1). Classification (GTDB taxonomy): domain Bacteria; phylum Actinomycetota; class Thermoleophilia; order Gaiellales; family Gaiellaceae; genus PALSA-600. The sequence goes on along the minus strand of CAVURE010000009.1, from coordinate 742,129 downwards.
AGATCGGCAGCACGAGCGCCGCGTTGGGCACGATCATCACGATGAGCGTCAGCGAGAGGATCGAGCTTGCGGCCCGGGAACCTTCCCACCGCGAGCCCGAATCCGGCCGGCACGCTGACAACGAGCGTGATCGCGGTCGCGCTCAGCGCGTAGAAGAGCGTGTTGACGATCCAACGGCGGTAGACGTGGCTGCTGAACGCGTCCAGGTGCTTCCATGCGAGCGCGATGTGGTGGAAGTCCCCGAACGCGAACGGGCTGCTCGAGATGAGCGCCTGATCGCTCTTCGTCGGCGCGAGGATGAGCCAGAGGACCGGCGCGACGAAGAAGACGGCGAACACGGTGAGCACGAGGAGTCGAGCACTGAGCCCCGCGATCCGCATCAGTCGTCCGTCCTGAAGAGCCCGCTGCGCGTGACGATCAGCACCGCGCCGACGAGCCCGATCATGAGCAGGTCGACGGAGATGGCGGCGGCGCCGTTGAAGTCCGCGTACCGGAAGGCGAGCTGATAGGCGAGCTGGTTGGCCGACCATGTATCGGGCACGAGGCCGAAGCTCGCGGTCTGCACGACCTGGGGCTCGACGAAGAGCTGCGTCCCCGTCGCGAACGAGAGGATCAGCATGTAGGCGATCCACTTCCGCATCAGCGGGAGCTTCAGGCGAAACGCGATCGCGATCGGGCCCGCGCCGTCGATGCGGGCGGCCTCCTCGAGGTCGGGGGGGATCGTGTTCAGCGCCCCGTACATGATCACGATCCAGGCCCCGGCGCCGGTCCAGAACGCGATCATCGCGAAGATGAACGGCAGGTTCCCGGGAGCGATCGATTGGGCGAAGATGTTCGCGCCGAGCCCGTGGTGCAGCAGGAACGAGCCGGGGCTGACGCTCGGGTCGAGCATGAACAGCCAGACCAGGACCGCCGCCGAGCCGGCCAGCGCGCCCGGGATGTAGAAGAGGAAACGGTAGGTCGAGGAGACCCGGTTCGCGCGGCCGTGGAGGAGGAGCGCGAGGCCGACGACGAAGATCATCAGCGCGGCGAGCCAGACGGTCGTGTAGAAGAGGACGTGCTTGAACGCGGGGATGAAGCGGAAGTCGTGGTACGTCCGCACGAAGTTGTGGAAGCCGACCCAGCTGCCGCCGACGTTGGTGAACGCGAGGTCGAGCGCGTAGATCGTCGGCGCGACGCCGAAGACGATCAGGAGCGGCAGGTACGGCAGGACGAACGCCAGGCCTCGCAGGCTGCGGGGGCCACGCAGTCGCGTGGCCCCCGCGTAGTTCGGCGTGACGGGAGACGAGCTCACCAGCTACGTCTGAACAACCTTGTATCCAGCCGCCTGCGCGTTCTGTTGGAGCCCTTTGCCGTATGCGGGCAGCAGGGAGCTCAGCGTCTTCCCGGCAACGAGCCCCGTGACGACCGTGTTCGACCAGACGGGCTGATCCGGATAGGTCACCATGCTCCAGCCAGTCCAGACGAGGGGCGCGGCGGCCTTCATGGCCGGGCCCTCCGGAGCTGCGAAGTAGGGGTCCTTGTTCAGGGAGTTCAACCATAGGCTTGCCATCGGCCCGAACGACGGATAGCCCGGCGCGAGGGCATTGACCTTTGACTTCACCAACGGCGAGGTCGTCGCCCACTGGACGAAGTCGAGAGCAGCCGCCTGGTTCTTCGTGTGGTTGGAGACGACCCACGGGCCGCCGCCGACCTGACCGGTCACGAGCGGCTCGCTTCCCCAGCGCAGCGGCAGCGCCGCCGTCAACTCGCCGGCCGGCACGTGCAGCGTTCCGCTGAAGATGTCCTTCGCGTACCACACCGGTCCCGGCATGAGCAGGATCTTGTCGGTCGCGCCGCCCCACTTCTGGGCGAAGTCCGCGGTGAAGACGCTCTCGGGCGGAACCACGCCGCTCTTGATCAGCGGATCGAGCATGCTCGCCATCCGGGTGCAGTGGACGTCGTTGGCGTTGATCCTGACGGTGTTCGCCGCGACGACCTGCGAGATCGGGCACTTGTCGGGCCACAGGTAGAGCCAGGCGCCGTAGGAGTCGCCGATGTTCCCGATGATGTAGCCGGGATGCTGCGTGGCGACCTTCTTGCCCAGCGCCGCCCACTGCTGCCAGGTCGTCGGGACCTTGTAGCCGAACTGGGTCATCAGCTTCTTGTTGACGTAGAGCACCTCCTGGGCCAGGTTGTCCTGGAGGCAGACCAGGTGACCGTTGACCGTGCACTGCCCGATCGACGGTGCGGGCCAGCCCGCGAGGAGCTTCGCCGGGAAGACACTCTTGAGATCCATCGCGAAGTTGAACGGCGGCGACCCCATCCAGACGGGGTCGTTGGCCTGCTCGGTGAAGATCACGTCCGGCCAGCCGTTGCCCGTACGGTTCCACAGCTGGATCTTCGTCTGCATCGTCGTCGAGCCGTTGCCGTCGCCGTCGTAGGTGACGATGTTCAGGTGTACGTTCGGGTGCGTCTTGGCGTAGAGCTTCGCGACGGGCAGGCGGACGGCGTCGACCCAGACGGTCAGCGATCCCGATGGCCCCGAGGCTGCTCCTCCCGTTGACGCAGCAGATAGCGGTACGAGGACCGCCACGATCGGCAGCAAGAAAACGAGCCACCGGCGGTTGAGCTTCATGTGCACTCCTTCCTTCCTTCGCGTTGGCGTGCGTGGAGGCGTTGCTGTAGACGGGCTGTGGTGCATCGAGTTGGGCCTGCTCACCTTTTCACCGGCGCGCGCTGCTCCAGCACGAACGCCGGCAGTGCGATTCCCGGCCCGGTCGGCGCCTGCACGAGGCCGTCGGGCCCGACACGCGACTCGCGGACGACGGGGTTAGACGTGACGAGCGACTCGTAGTAGGTGCAGTTCGGAATCGCCATGCAGAGATGGACGGCCGTCTCGGTCGGCCCGTGCACCTCGGCACGGAGGCGAAACGAGTCGGCGAGGTGCGCGATCCGCATCGCTCCGGTCATGCCGCCGCGGTGGTTCGCGCTCGTCCGGACGTACGTCGCGCAACCGGAGGCGATGAAGTCGGCCGTGTTGAGGTGGCTCCCGTCGGACGTCTCACCTACGAGGAGCGGAACCTCGACGCGTTCGGCGAGCCAGCGATACGCGGTCACGCTGAACTCGCGCATCGGCTCCTCGTACCAGCGATAACCAGCCTCGGCGAGCGCGTCACCGAGATAGACCGCATCGGGCAGATCGAACCCGGCCGACCCGTCGTACATCAGGTCGATGTCGGGGCCGACGTGCGCCCGCAGGCGCTGGCAGAGATCGGCGTCGCCCCTCGCGTCACCCCACGCGTGAAGCTTGATCGCCGGGTAGCCGAGCTCGAGACACTGGTCGGCGACCTCGAGGTACTCCTCGACGGTCGAGAACGTCGTTGTCGAGGCGTACGCCGGGATTGCGTCCCGGTATGTCCCGAGCAGCCGGTGCACTGGGACCTCGAGGACCCTGCCCTCGAGATCCCAGAGCGCCACGTCGACGACGCCGAAGAGCCAGATCGGGAACTCCTCCGTCCGGTCGAGCTCCCAGAGCCGGTGCCAGAGCCACTCTCGCCGGTCCGCCCGTTCGCCGACGAGTTCCTCGCGAAGGACCCGATCGACGATGTCGGCGAGCATCGGCCCACTCCACTCGTGGTAGGCCTCCCCGACTGCGCCATCCTCAGTTGTGATCCGCAGCACCGCGGTGGTGCGGGCCTGGGCAGAACCGCGGAGACCCCGCCGCCAGGCGAACGGCGGGGAGACCGCAGGGAGGAGAACCAGCTCGACGTCGACTGCTGCGATGCGCATCGGGGACTATCATCATACGAATGATCACCCGATGTCAAGTGCGAACTGCGCGATCCCTCCGTTCAGCCCATGCCGATTCGATGTGTGAGGCGATCCGCTCGCCGGCGAGATCGCCGTCGCGGGCGGCGAGCGCCTCGAGAATTCCCCGATGATCCCGGGCGGTCTCCTTGAGGGCGGTGCGGCTTGCGGCCGACGCGAGGGGCGGCATCACCCCACCGTGGCGATGAATGACGCGCACGATCGTCAGGCCGACCTCGTTGCCGGAGGCCTTCATGACGATTGCGTGAAACCCCTGGTCGTACTCGCGGAACCGCTCGTAGTCGGCGTACGATCCTTCCATCTGCTCGAGGTTCTGGGCGAGCGCAGCGAGCTCCTCGTCGGTCAAATGCTGTGCCGCGGCCCGGGCCATCTCGCGCTCCAGTTCCCGGCGAACGACTATGAGATCGTTGAGCAGCGAGAGGTCGGTGTCGTACTCGAGGGCGACTCGTAGCACGACCGGGTCGAGGAGGTTCCAGGCGTCGCGGGGCTGGACGGTCGTGCCACGGCCCTGCTCGATCCGCACGAGGCCGCGCTCTTCGAGCAGCTTCAGACCCTCCCGAATGACGGTGCGGCTGAAGCCGAACTGCTCGCAGAGCGCGGGCTCAGTCGGTAGAACCTCGTCGGCCGCGAACGCTCCGCTGATGATCTGGCGCGCCAGCTCCTCGACGACGACCGCTGCAAAACGCGCGGGCCGCCAGGGCGCACCGCGCTCACGCGAGGGGTGCGCTTGTGCACCGGCGGAACGAAAGAGCTCGGCCATGCAAACATCATATGTCCATATGTGTCGGACATCGCTGGTGGGCGGAAGAGCTCCTGGGGCTTACACAAGCCTGCAGGAGGTGGAGACCGATGCTCTCGATCGGGAGCTCGACGAAGCGCTCCCCGGCCCGTGTCCGAGAACCGGCCGCTGCGGTCGCGTCATCTCGCGCTCAAGCACACGGCGGACGAAGATGAGTTCATCGAGGAGCGAGAGGTCATAGTCGGGTCTGAATCATGACTGCGCCGATTGCTGCTCGCCCATCCGCCAGACGAGCGGCAGCATCGGCTGGCCCGCCGCTTCTTCGAGATGGTCGACGTAATCCGCGATGAAGGCCTGCCAGCGCTCGTTCGCAGGGTCGCGCTCGAGCTGCGCGAACGCCGAGGCAAGGTCGTCGCAGTCCACGAGATGGAAGAGGTGGCGTCCGCTTCGCCAGATCCACCAATCTCGGATGCCAGCTCGACGGTGCGCCTCGAGCAGGTCGTCGGGTATCCGTTCGTGCGCGAGGTCGTATGCGTCCTCGCGGCCTGGTTTCAGCACGGAATGCAGAGCAACGTATGTCATCCGGTAGGCGTCGGGGTGTGGTCCGGGAGCAGGCCCTCCGAGCCGAGCTCCCGCCAGAGACCCGCTGAGATCGGCCGGCGGTAGAGATCGACGTTGCGCTCGATCTGCTCCGGCGAGCGGGCGCCGAGACACACGCTGACGATGGCCGGATGCGCGAGCGGAAACGCGATCGCCGCCCCAGGCAGGGAAACGCCGTGACGTCTGCATACATCGGCGATTCGGCGAGCGCGTTCAACGATTTCGTCGGACGCTCGCTCGTAGTTGTGCTTCGCATCGTCGGGCGGATCGTCTCGCGCGAGGACACCGCTGTTGAACACTCCCGCCGCGACTACGCCGACGCCGCGGTCTGCGCACAGCGGCAGCAGCTCGCCGAGGGCTCCTTGCTCGAGCAGCGTGTAGCGGCCGGCGATCATCAAGACGTCCATGTCTGTGTGTCGCACGAAATCGGCAAGCATCTCCGCCTGATTCATTCCGGCGCCAATGGACGAGACGACTCCCTGATCGCGCAGCTCCTCGAGCGCGGGATAGGCCTGTCGGAGCGCTTCTGGCCAATGGTCGTCGGGATCGTGGAGATAGACGATGTCGATGTGATCGAGGGCGAGCCGCTCGAGGCTCTGCTCGAGCGAGCCCAAGATGCCGTCACGGCTGAAGTCCCACACTCGTCGCTGCGTCGCCGGCACGTCGAAGTCTTCGTCGCGCCCGTAGGGAGGCGTTAGCGCCTCGAGTCGTCGACCGACCTTCGTCGAGACGACGTACTCCCCGCGTTCCCGCTTGGCGAGCGCGGCGCCGAGTCGGCGCTCAGAGAGGCCGAGCCCATAGTGGGGCGCCGTGTCGAAGTAGCGGACGCCCAGCTCCCAGGCCTTGTCAACGGTGGCCGTCGCCTCCTCGTCGCTGACGGTGCGGTAGAGGTTGCCAAGCTGTGCGCAGCCAAGCCCGACCTCGGTGAGCCGGAGGGTCGATCGACCCACCGTACGCGAGGGAAGCATCGTCATGAATCGATCCCGTAGACGGTCAACGCGGTTCCCCAGAGCACAGCTCGCCGATCGTGCTCCGGAAGCTCGTCGACGACATCGAGGACGGCGTCGAACCAACGCTCCATCGTCCCCGCCAGTGTGAGCACTGGCCAGTCGCTCCCAACCATGCAGCGCGTCGGCCCGAACACCTCGAGCGCGTGCGCTAGGTAAGGGCGCACGTCAGCGCTCGTCCAGCCCACCGAAGCCTCAGTCGCCAGGCCGGACAGCTTGCACGTGATGTTCGGAAGGACGGCAAGCCGTGCGATGTCCTCCCGCCAGGGATCGAGGAGCGCGGCCGCCACGGCCGGCTTGCCGAGGTGGTCGAGCACGAAGGAAGTACCGGGACAGGCTTCGACGAGCGCGGCGACAGCCGGGAGCTGTACGTGCGAGACACAGAGGTCGAAGGTCAGGTTTCTCTCGGCGAGCAGTTGCATACCCTCGGCGAGCTTCAGCTCGCCGATCGCCTCGGCTGGCGCGCCCTGGAGCAGCCGGCGGACCCCGACGACGAGCGGCTCCTCGGCGAGCGCGTCGAGCTCCGGCTCGACGCCCGCGCCGCGATCCACCGGGGCGTACGCGACGATTCCGCGCACGAGCGGCTGAGCAACGTCCCGTACCCAGCGCATCTCGTCCAGCGCCTCGCTTTCCCGGCAGTCGGCCTGCACGAAAATGGCGCCTGCGAGCTCGTACCTGCCGGCGTCGACGTCGTTCGGCCCGAAGCGGCGCCGGAGCGCCGGCAGGTCGTCGAGCCAGTCGTGGTGACGCGTCGACGGGTCCCAGAGATGGAGGTGCGCGTCGAGGACCCGGGTCATCACCGGACAATGCGAGCCGCGCCGTCGCGCATGACGTTGTGCACCTCGACGAGCGTCGCCATCGACGTGTCACCGGGCGTCGTCATCGCCAGCGCGCCGTGGGCGACTCCGTAGGCGAGCGCGGTCTCGGCGTCGTGCTCCTCGAGCAGTCCGTAGATGAGGCCGGAGGCGAACGAGTCGCCTCCGCCGACGCGGTCGAAGATCTCGAGACCCTGCATCGTCGGGCCGACGACGGACCGCTCGCGCGTGCTGCACACGCCGCTCCAATCGTTGATCGTCGCGCTCTGTGCCTCGCGCAGGGACGTCGCCACAATCGCGAGGTTCGGGTAGTCGGCGAGGACAGCGGCGTGCAAGCGCTCGTACGCATCGATATCCAGTTCGGTATAGGACTCCGCGGTTTCGTCGAGCCCGAAGCCGAGGGCGGCGGAGAAGTCCTCCTCGTTCCCGAGGAGCACGTCGACCAGGCCGACGAGGCGCCGATTGGTCGAGGCCGCTGCCGAAGGGCCGCCGCGAGCCTGCCAGAGAGACGGCCGGTAATTGAGGTCGAACGACACGACCGTGCCGTGGCGGCGCGCTGCGGCCATCGCCTCCAGCGCGACCTCGGCGGCATCGTCGGAAAGCGCGGCGAAGATCCCGCCGCAGTGGAACCAGCGCGCTCCGTCGCGATCGAAGACGCGATCCCAGTCCACGTCGCCCGGCCGGAGCTCCGAGGCCGCGGAACGGCCGCGATCGGAGCAGCCGAGGGCAGCCCGAACGCCGAAGCCGCGCTCAACGAAGTTCAACCCGTTCCGCACACCTCCGCCGATACCGTCGTATGGCATCCAGCGCACGTAGGTCTGGTCGACACCACCTTGCAGGATCAGATCTTCGAGCAGCCTCCCGACCGGGTTGTCTGCGAACGCGGTGACAATCGCAGTGCGAAGCCCGAAGCAGCGACGGAGCCCTCGTGCAACGTTGTACTCGCCTCCGCCCTCCGAGATGGCGAACGACCGCGTCGTCGCGATCCTGCCGTCACCGGGGTCGAAGCGCAGCATCACCTCGCCGAGCGCCACGAGGTCGAACCGGCAGTCCTCGCGAGGGCGGAGGTTCACGCCGGCACCAGCCGCGCAGCAGCTCGCGCACGCCGCTCGATCTCGGCGAACCGCCCCTCGCGAAGCAGAACGGGTTCGCAGATCCACGTCCCGCCGCAGGCGAGCACCGATGGCAGTGCAAGGTAGTCGGCAAGATCGTCGGGGCTCACGCCGCCGGTGGGCACGAACATGACCTCGGGGAACACCGCCGAAACCGCTTTGACGAACGCGGGGCCGCCGAGAAGCGAAGCCGGAAAGATCTTGACGATTCGGCAGCCGAGAGCCCACGCCTTGTCGATCTCGGTTGGCGTCGCGGCCCCGGGCACGAACTCGATGCCTGCCGCCTGAGCAGCACGGACAACGGACTCATTCGTCGACGGGCTGACGGCGAACTGCGCCCCCGCATCGATCGCAGCGGCGAGCTGCGCTTCCGAGAGAACCGTGCCGGCCCCGACGACCAGGCCGTCGATCTGCGATGCGCGGCGAATTGCTTCCACCGCCGCCTCGGTGCGGAAAGTGATCTCGACCGAGGTCATCCCGCCGGCGAGGATCGCCTCGCAGGCTCGTTTTGCGTCGTCAGCGCTCGCTACGGTCAGAACCGGCACGACACGGCCGTTCATCGCGCGAGCCATCCGCCGTCGACCGGCAGCACGACGCCGTGCACGTAATCCGAAGTGGGCGAAGTAAGAAATACGAACGCGCCCGCCAGATCCTCCGGCATACCCCACCGGCCGGCCGGGATGCGCTCGAGGATCTGTCTCGAGCGTCCCGCGTCCTTGCGTAGCGCATCGGTGTTGTCGGTCACGATGTATCCGGGAGCTATCGCGTTGACGTTCACGCACTTGCTCGCCCACTCGTTCGCCAGTGCCTTGGCCAGGCCCGCGACGCCGGACTTGCTCGCCGTATAGCTCGGCACGGTGATCCCTCCCTGGAAGGAGAGGAGCGAAGCGACGAAGACGATCTTCCCGCTTCCCCGAGCGACCATGTCGCGGCCGAGCTCGCGCGCCAGGATGAACTGGGCCGTGAGGTTCACCTCGAGCACGTGATCCCACAGCTCGTCGGGGTGGTCCGCCGCGGGCACGCGTCCGATGGTGCCGGCGTTGTTGATGAGGATGTCGATCCTCTCGTGGTCGCGGCGCACCGCCGCGACGAGCTCGTGAACCTCGGCGCGGTTGCCGAGGTCGCATCGATAGGCAGCGAAGCTGCGACCGTACGCCTCGACGGCTGCGGCGACCTCGCTGCCCTCCTCGAGCGAGGCACTCACGCCTACGACGTCCGCCCCTGCGGCCGCCAGGGCGACCGCCGCTGCCTTGCCGATCCCACGTCGGCATCCCGTGACGAGCGCCGTCCGACCCGAGAGATCGAATGGCCCGGCGTTCACGCGCGGCAGTCGACCAGGATCTTCATCGCGGGCCGGCCCGCGAGGAGCTCCTCGAACATCTCGGGAACCCGCCCGAGCGGCTCGACAGCGGTTATCAGCCGCTCGAGATCGAGCGAACCGGCTGCCAGGAGCTCGATCGCCGTGTCGAAATCCTCGGCCTCGTAGACCCGCACGCCGCGGATGTCGAGCTCCTTGAAGAAGACGTCGAAGAGCGCCACGGGCTTCGGCTCCGGAAAGATCGCGACGACGACGACCCGCCCCCGCAGGCAGGCATACCCGGTCGCCGCGAGTATCCCGGCGGCCGATCCAGAGACCTCGAATACGACGTCAGCGCCGGCTCCCTCGCTCTCCTTGAGAACTCGGGCCGCCACATCGTCCTTGCCAGGGTCGAGCCCATCGAGCCCGAGCTCCTCCGCGAGCCGTCGACGTGTGAAGTCCGGCTCGATGACGAGTACTCGGGCTCCCCGGGCTCGTGAAACGAGCGCGACCAGGAGTCCGATCGGGCCGCCGCCGCTAACGACCGCCAGCTGGCCTTCGCGGACATCGCCGCGACGGACGTCATGGCACGCGACCGCGAGCGGTTCCGCGAGCGCGCCGAGGCGTAAATCGACCTTGGCCGGGAGCGCGTGCAGTGTGAAGGCTGGGACGGTCCACGAGCGCTGTAGGGCCCCCGGAGCGTCGATACCGAGGAACTTGAGGCCGCGGCTGATGTGGCTCATGCCGCGATCCGCGGGCGTTTCGCCGCGCGAATCGAGTGGCCGCACGACCACCTCGTCACCGAGCTGGAAGCCCTCGACTCCGGCGCCGAGCTCGGCAACGGTCCCCGACATCTCGTGCCCGATCACCTGTGGCGGGCGCACGCGAGCATCCATGGCCCCGTGCGCGATGTGCAGGTCCGTGCCACAGACGCCACAGTAGGCGACCTCCAGCCGCACCTCTCCCGCAGCCGGGGGGCGGATGTGGCCGGCTCGGACGGAGAACACGCCGGAGCCCTCGTAGTAGGCGGCACTCATCGCGCTGTCGGAAGACATAATACGATCATATGAGATCGGAGGGTATCGTGCGACTGGGACTGGGGACAGTGCCCCTCCGGGCTCTCTTCACCGAGGACGTCCGCCTCCTCGACCATCCGGTGCCCGAGGAACTCTGGTCGGAGCTCGATCAGGAGCCGGGGTGAGGATCACAGGCCTCAGCACGCACGATGTCCGCTTCCCCACCTCGCGGTCGCTCGCGGGATCCGACGCCATGCACCGGAAGCCCGACTACTCGGCAGCCTATGTCGTCCTCCGCACCGACTCCGGCGCGAGCGGCCACGGTTTGACCTTCACGACCGGGCGCGGAACCGAGGTGTGTGTCGCCGCAATCCGGGCGCTCGAGCCACTCGTTGCCGGCCGCACGCTCGACGACATCATCGGCGACATGCGCGGCTTCTGGCGCTCACTCGTCTCTGATGACCAGCTCCGCTGGCTGGGGCCGGAAAAGGGCGTCATCCATCTCGCCGTGGGAGCGGTCGTCAATGCCGTGTGGGATCTCTGGGCCAAGACGGCCGGGATGCCACTCTGGAAGCTCCTGACATGCCTAACACCTGAAGACCTCGTCGCAGCGATCGACTTCCGCTACATCGAGGACGCCCTGTCCCCCGACGAGGCGCTCGACCTCCTGCGCGCGGCCGCGGCGGGCAAGGAGGAGCGCGAGGCTCAGATCGTCGGGGCCGGCTACCCCGCCTACACCACGTCCGCCGGTTGGATCGGTTACGGAGATGCGAAGGTGAAGGAACTTGTCGCGGCGGCGATCGCTGACGGCTTCGAGCACGTGAAGATGAAGATCGGCGATGACATCGGTTCGGACGCTCGACGGGCAGCGTCGATCCGGGACGTGCTCGGTCCCAGCCGGAAGTTGATGATGGACGCGAATCAGGTCTGGAGCGTCGACGAAGCGATTGGCGCGATGAGTGCACTTCGCGAGTTCGATCCCTGGTGGATCGAGGAACCGACTAGCCCGGACGACATCCTCGGACATGCCAGGATCCGGAAGGCCATCGCGCCGATCCGCGTCGCGACCGGCGAGCACGTCCAGAACCGGGTCGTATTCAAGCAGCTCTTCCAGGCCGGAGCGATCGACGTGTGCCAGATCGACGCCTGCCGTGTCGGAGGCGTAAACGAGGTCCTTGCCATCATTCTGATGGCAGCCAAGTTTGGCGTGCCGGTCTGCCCGCACGCCGGCGGCGTAGGCCTGTGCGAGTACGTTCAGCATCTCGCCGTCTTCGACTACGTGAGCGTCAGCTGTTCGCTGCAAGATCGGGTGGTCGAGTGGGTCGACCACCTACACGAGCACTTCCGTCATCCTGCGGTCGTCGAAGGCGGTCGCTACCGGGTACCACACGAACCCGGCTACAGCATCGAGATGCTGCCCGAGTCTCTGGAGGAGTACGCATTCCCGGACGGCCCGGTCTGGGCCGCGACCAAAGCACCCGCCGCGCTGCCGTGATCAAGATCGCCCGTCTCGCGACAAACCCGTACGACATGCTGATCGCAGAACGACGGACGATCATCGAAGTCGCCCGCCAGGCGGGCCACTCACCCACGATGACGCTCGATACCTACGGCCACGTCTTCGACGAGCTCGAAGACGCCGAACCCGTCACCGCGGAAGAACTGATCCGCGCAGCACGGACCGGCGGCGAAGACGGTGTGTCCCAGGTGCGACCCGAGCAAAGCGTCGTAACCTCCCAAGCAAACAAAAACCCCGCTGAGCGGGGCTTTTAGAGAGCCGACGCGCGGATTCGAACCGCGGACCCCTTCATTACGAGTGAAGTGCTCTACCAGCTGAGCTACGTCGGCGCGCCGCTGATTGTACCGGGCACATCGGCCCGCTCCCGCCGGGGCCGGCAGTTCGAGGTCGGCTGACTATTAAAAAGGTTCACCGAGCCGGTTGCGCTTTCATCCCCCGCCTCCACTGACCTTCCGCCCTCCGGCCCGAAAGCCTTCCGCGTACTGGTCTCTGGAAGCGGCTTCAACTTACTCGCGCTCCGTACTCGGTGCGACGGGGAAGCTACGGGCTTCGGGCTCGCGGCGCAAGGGGCGCGACGACGCGAAAGCCGCAACGAGCGTGAAGGTTCTCGCCGGCCCGGCGCGGCCGTGACGGAACGCGCGGACGCCTGCGCTGACCGAGAGTCGAGCCGTGCCTTAAAAGGGTTCACCGAGCCGGTTGCGCTTTCATCCCCCGCCTCCACTGACCTTCCGCCCTCCGGCCTTGCGGCCTTCCGCGTACCAGCCCTCAGAAGCGGCTTCGACTTACTCGCGCTCCGTACTCGGTGCGAGGGGGAAGCTACGGGCTCGGGTCACGAGGCGCAAGGGCCGCGCGCGAGCGAAATCTCGCAACGAGCGCGAACTTCTGCTCAGCCGGCGTGGGCGGCCGCCGCGGCGCGGGCCGCGGTGATGATCTCCTCGGCCTCGGTCCGGTTCCCGAAGCCGCGCGTGACGACCGAGCCGCTTGTGGTCGAGGTCCTTGTAGACCTGGAAGAAGTGCTCGATCTCGTCGCGGAGTCTCGGAGGGGATGTCGTGGACGTCCGAGAGCCGTCCCCAGGTCGGGTCCTTGAGCGGGACGCAGATCACCTTCTCGTCGGGGCCCTTCTCGTCGGACATGTGGAAGATGCCGATCGGGCGCACGCGGATCCGGCAGCCGGGGAACGTCGGGTCGCTGACGAGGACGAGCGCGTCGAGCGGGTCGCCGTCCTCGGCGAGCGTCCCCTCGACGAAGCCGTAGTCGGAGGGGTAGCTCATCGACGTGAAGAGGCGGCGGTCGAGGACGATGCCACCGAGCTCGTCGTCCCACTCGTACTTGTTGCGCGAGCCGCCGGGGATCTCGACGAAGACGACGTCGACCTCGTCGCTCATGGCCGCCGCCGAGCCGCGGCGGACGACGCGCAGCGAGCCGAGCTGGATCGACAGCGTCAGGACGAGCGCGAGGGCGAACGCCGCCGCGACCGGCATCCGGGAGAGGACGAGGACGAGCGTCGACGCGAAACGCCATCAGTGCGAACACGCCGGCGAGCAGACCGCGGTAGACCGCGATCGCGGCGGCGGGGCCGGCGGCGCGGTGGACGGAGACGGCGAGGAGCGTCGAGATCAGCGGGAACGTCGTCGCCGATCCCGCTGACGCCCGGGCCGAGCATCGGAGGCGAAGGCGGTGATCGCGAGGACGAGGCCGGTGGCGAGCACCATCCGCGCGCGGAAGCTCGAGCCGCGCGGGCGGCCGGGTCGACGCCGCGCCGCCGCGGCACGATCCGCAGGCCGACGACGAGCAGGCCGAGCGCGACGGCGAGCAGCACGCCGAGCGAGCGCGTGCGCCGCGTCGAGCATCGCCACGGCCGCTGCGAACGAGACGGTGCCGCGCCGCGAGAGCGGACGGCCAGCCGCCGCCACGCGCCGCGAACGAGCCGACGTAGCCGAGCACGAACGCGCCTCGGCCGAGATGCCGGCGACGATCCCGGTCGCGACGTGCGACGTGAACGCCGGCCCGTGCTCGAGCGTGACGAACAGCGCAACCGGCCCGGCCGTGAACGGCAGCCCGATCAGCCAGCCGCCGACGGCCGGCCCGAACCGGCGCGCGGCGAGCGTCGCGAGCGCGATCACCGCCGGCGTGATCGTGAGCTTGAGCAGGAGCAGGGCCATGGCGCCTCAGGCTAGCTGGCAAGCCGGCCGCTCCTGCGGCCAACCGTTCGGCAGCGACGCTGGCCAGCTCGCGTGCGACCTGCACGAACAGCGCCTCGAGCGCGAGCTGCGGCGCGAGGTTGAACTCCTCGAGCCGGCGCCACGTCTCGCGCACCGCCTCGGCCGCGCGCTCGGCGCCGAGCAGGCGCTCGCGCGTCGCGTCGACGCGCAGCTGCTTCGAGCACGTCGACGTGCAGTCGCGGCGCGCCTCGGCGCCGACGCCGACCACGACGAGGTCGCGGTACCAGGAGGCGAGCTCCTCGAGCTGGGCGAGCAGCTCCTCGCGCTCGGCCCCGCGCTGGGCCCGCCGGACGCGCTGCTCGGCCTCCCGCGCCGGCAGCTCGAGCCCGCGCACCTTCACGTCCTCGAGCTCGCTTGCCTCGGCCCCGCGCTCGCGCGCGCTCTCGAGCAGCGCCGCCGCCGCGTCGGCCGGCTCGAACGCCGGGCTCGCGGTAGACGGCGCGCGCCTGCGCGAGCAGCGCCTCGCGGCGCCGCGCTGCCTGCGGATCGAGCAGCCGCGCGAGCCGGTCGAGCCGCCCGCCGGCGACCCGCGCGAGCGCCACGCGCCGCGCCTCGTCGAGCTCGGGCGCGCGCGCGTCGATCGCCTCGCGGATCGCCCGCTCCGAGAGCCGCGTGAACGGCACGAGCTGGCAGCGCGAGCGGATCGTCTCCGGGATCGGCCCCAGATCGTCGGCGACGAGCACGATCACCGCGTAGGCGGGCGGCTCCTCGAGATCCTTGAGCAGCGCGTCGGCCGCGTCCTCGTTCATCAGGTGCGCGCTGAGCACGAGGTAGACGCGCCGGTCGGCCTCGAACGGCCGCATGTGGAGGTCGCGGCGCAGCTCGCGGATCGCGTCGATCCGGATCATCTCGCCGAGCGCGTCGAGCTCGTAGAGGTCGGGATGGACGTCGCGGGTCGTCCCGAGCAGCTCCTGCGCGAACGCCCGCGCGAGCTGCCGCTTGCCGACCCCGGCCGGGCCGTGGAAGAGGTAGGCGTGCACCGGCCCCTCGACGAGCGCGGCGTCGAGCAGGCGCTTCGCCTCGCGCTGCTCGCTAAAGCGCTCGAACCTGCTCACGGACCTCCTCCGCGATCTGCCTCCGGCGGCCTCGACGCCGTCGAGCGAGCGACGACCCGCGCCGGGAAGAGCGTCGCGAGCTCGCGGTAGCCGTCGGCGACGATGCTGCCGGAAGTCCTCGTCCTCGCGCTCGATCCGGTCGAGGTAGCCGCCCTGCCGGCCGCGCGCCGACGTCGGCGTCGAGGGCGAGCACGAACGTCCGCGCGCGGCAGCAGCCCGCCCGTGACCGTCGCGGTTGAGCGCCAGCACCTGCTCGACGCCGAGGCCCGCGCGCGATCCCCTGGTAGACGAGCGACGAGTCGACGTAGCGGTCGCACACGACCCACGCGCCGCGCTCGAGCGCCGGCCGGATCACCCGCTCGACGTGCTCGGCCCGCGCGGCGGCAAACAGCGTCGCCTCGGCCCAGGCCGTCATCTCCAGGCCGTGGAGGACGACGTCGCGGATCGCCTCGCCGAGCGGGCGTGCCGCCCGGCTCGCGGCGTCGAGACCACCTCGTGGCCCTGCCCGCGCAGCCAGTCCGCGAGCAGCCCCGCCTGGGTCGTCTTCCCCGATCCGTCCTGTCCCTCGAAGCTGATGAACACCGAGCGCCTACGATACGGCGTGTGCGCGTGACCGTGACCGGAGGGGCGGGCTTCATCGGCTCGAACCTCGTCGATGCCCTCGTCGAGCGCGGCGACGAGGTCGTCGTGATCGACAACCTCTCGTTCGGCAAGCGCGAGTACGTCAACCCGGCGGCGACGCTCGTCGAGCGCGACATCCGCGACGGCATCGACGTCGAGGGCTCCGAGGTCGTCTTCCACCTCGCCGCGCAGACCGACGTCCAGACGTCGATCCGCGAGCCTGCCGGCGACGCGGAGGTCAACGTCGTCGGGACGGTGCGGGTCGCCGAGGCCGCCCTCCGCGCGGGCGCCCGGGTCGTCTTCACCTCGACCGGCGGCGCGATCTACGGCGAGTGCAGCGGGCCGGCGGCCGAGGAGAGCCCGCGGCTGCCGCTGTCGCCGTACGGGATCGCGAAGCTCTGCGGCGAGGAGTACCTCGCGCGGCTTCAACCGCATCCACGGCACGAGCAACGTGGTCGCCGCGTCTCGGGAACGTCTTCGGCCCGCGCCAGGCCGCCAGCCTCGAGGGCGGCGTCGTCGCGATCTTCTTCGACCGCTTCGCGCGCGGCGACGGGACGCTGATCTTCGGCGACGGGCTCCAGACCCGCGACTTCGTCTATGTCGGCGACGTCGTCGGCGGCGCTGCTCGCGGCCTCCGCCCACGACGGCGGCGGCGTCTTCAACGTCGGGAGCGGCGACGAGACGACGGTGCTCTCGCTGCACGAGGCCTGTGCCGCGGCGGCGGGCGTCGCCGCGAAGCCGTCCTTCGAGCCGGCGCGGCTCGGAGACCTGCGCCGCTCGGCGCTCGACGTCTCGCGGGCGCGCGACGAGCTCGGCTTCGCCGCAGCGACCACGCTCGCCGACGGACTCGCCGCCACCTGGGCCTGGGCCTCCGCCTAGCTCACCCGGCCGCAGGAGTTCGACTGCACCCGGCGAAGTCGGGAGCCCCGTGGACGCACCGTTTCTCACTCCTCACGACCTGGTGCGGCCCTGGCGGCGTGCAACCGTCGTCGCGAGCGCGATCGCGGCGATCGAGCTCGTGCTCCTGCTCGTCGCCGGCGCGATGCTCCTCGCGAAGCCGCTCTCGCACGAGATTCAGAAGCACGCGCTCGCTGCGGCGACCGCGACAGCGCCGACGGCGACGCCGACGAAGAAGGTGCAGCAGGCGATCCGCCGGATGCACGCCCCCGCCGGCAAGGCGCGTCCGCGCGGCCACGTGCGGATCATGGTGTTCAACGGCAACGGCAGGGCGGGAGCAGCCGGCAGCGCCGCAGGGCATCTGCAGCACCTCGGCTACCGCATCTCGGGCACCGCGAACGCGCGGCACCAGGACTACGCGACGAGCGTCGTCATGTACACGCCCGGCTACCGCGCGGAGGGGATCCGGCTTGCGCAAGGACCTCGGCGTGAAGGTCGTCGGCCCGCTCGACGGCATCGGCCGGAACGCCCTGCACGGCGGACAGCTCGCCGTCATCGTCGGGGCCTGAGCGCCCCAACCGGCCGGCTCAGCACTTCTCCTTCCCGCTGTTGACGCGCGCGAGCGTCCTCGCATAGGCCGAGCTGTACGTCGGGTCCTGCCCGTCGAACACGGTCGCCTTGCTGAAGGAGGGCAGGGCGGCATACGGGCAGCCGCGCGACAGCTGGAAGCTGCCGAGCAGGTACCAGGCGAGCGCGTTGTCCGGCTGCACTCGCGTCGCCTTGATCAGGTAGCCCTGGGCGGCCGAGCTCGCATCGTCGTAGCGCACGATCCAGCCCGCCCGCCGCTGCTTCGCGGCCAGGTCCGCGATCGCAGTCTCGGCAAGAGCTGCGGTGAAGAGCGGGTCGACCGTCAGCCCGTTGACCCTGCGGGCACGGTTGGCAAGGGTCACCGCCTTTGCATTGTCGACCTGCAGCGACGGCCTCGGCCTGGCCTTCCCAGTGGCCGCCGAGCCACACCGCGAAGCAGGGACACGGCGGCGACCGCGAGGACGCCGCTCGCGGTCAGGACGGTGAAGGCCCGCGGCCGCGGTCTCGTCGACGGGCGCACGGCCAGCGCGCCGGCGATCATGAAGACGATCGCCGAGACCGAGGCGAAGTCCCAGTCGATATCGAGCAGCCCGTGCAGGAAGTAGGCCGGCAGCGCGAGCGCGAGGGCGAGCTGCGGCCCGGGGCGGCGCCGCCCGCGGACGATGAGCCAGCCGATCGAGCCGAGGAAGAGCGCGACGCCGATCGATCCCCGTCTCGCTCAGGAACTGCACCGGCAGGCTGTGCGGCTCGATCGTCTCGTCGAGGCTCGACTGCCGGTAGCGCTTGTTCGTGACCTCGAACGACCCGGCGCCCGTGCCCGCGATCGGCTCGGTGGTCCAGCCCTTCCATGCCTGCGTCCACCAGCCCCAGCGGAAGTTCGAGCCGAGCTGAACGAGCCGGGCCGGTGAGTTCGGCAACTCCGTCGCCGCCGGCGCCGTGAAGTTGTTCCACCACGTCCTGGCATGCACGGCCCCGAAGGCCAGCGAGGCGGCGACGAGGACGACGAGCAGCCCGAGCGCCAGCTTGCGCACGACGGCCGTCGCCGGCAGCACGAACCGGGCAAGCCCGGCGGCGATCGCCGCGTCGGCGAGCAGCACGACGCCGAACACGAGACCGTCACGCACACGCGTCGGATGCGACTGGCCGTCGCTCGTGATGCCCGAGAGGGCAAGGGCGACGCCGAGGGCGGCTGCCGCGGGCAGTCCCGCCGCGAGCAGCGTCGAGAGCGACTCGAGCCACGCCTTCGAGAGCAGCATCCAGAGCGCGACGACGACGATCGCCACGAGCACGCCGCCTCGCGAGTAGGTCAGCCCGATCACGACCAGCCAGCCGAACACGAGCAGCGTGCCGGCGGTCCGCATGCGGGTCGCGAGGCAGAGGCCCATCGGCAGCGCGATGTCGCCGAGCAGTGCGAGACCGTTCCAGTAGCCGACCGGTGCGCTCAGCCGGGCGATTCGTCCGTAGTCCTCGTGCAGCCACGGCAGCACCTTGCCGGCGAGCGCCCAGATGCTGACCGCGCCGAGCAGCCCCGAGAAGCCGAAGAGCAGCCGGCTGATGTCACGGCGCGAGGTAGGCCCCGACGAGCGCGAAGGCGAGGTAGACGAAGGCGCGGTTCGCGTAGCTCCAGGTCCGGTCGGGCTCCACCGACCAGGCGATCGACAGCGCGCACCAGACTGCGAGCGCCGCGAGCGGAACGAACACGACCGCGCCGTTCGGCGGGCTCTGAGTGGCGAAGAGAACGCCGACGAGGACGAACGCCGCCAGTCCGAGCCACGGCAGCGACGCCGTCCCGGGGTCACGGGAATAGAAGAGCGCGAAGGCCGCGAGCGCGAGCGCCGGAGTGAGCGGTGACCGAAGTTCGCGAGCCAGCCGCATCCCATTCGACGCTAGCATCCGGGCCTGACTGCACCATGGCGACTAACAATGGCCTTACACAGTCGCAACCGGGCGCATATCCTCGTCCGGAACACTCGTCACTATCACCTCCGGACATCCCTGCGCGACAGCTGAATTCGTGAGCCCCGCTAGTACACGCTTCATCCGCGTCGTAATCCTGTGCGTCCTCGTGGCCGCTCTGGCTCCGCTTCCCGGTCTGAGCGCTCGGGCCGCGAAGCCGGCGAAGGTGGCGTGCTGGGTGACGCTGCTGAACGACTGGTACGACGGGGTGATCAACCACATCTACCCGGTTCCCTGCTACGCCCAGGCGCTCAAGCACATCCCGGCGGTGGCGGCGATCTACGGCAGCGCCCGCGAGGACATCATCGCCGCCGAGCACAACGCCAAGCTCGGCAAGCCGCCGCCGGGCGAGTCGCAGCTCCCGCCGACGACGACAACCTCCAAGAAGGCCCACGGCATCACCCGCTACCTCGACGCGCTCGTCCCCGGGAACCCGAACTCGTTCCCGACGCCGCTCCTGATCCTCGGCCTGCTCGCGATCCTCCTCGTTCTGGCCGGTGCGGGCGGGATGCTCTGGCAGCGCTCGCACCCGCGCGACGACGACGACGGCGACGCCGATGTCGACGCCGCCCCGCCGGTCTCCTGACGCTGTCGCCGCGGTCGCGGCGGGTAGAATGGGGGGATGGAAAAGGGCTGCAATTACCGCTATTTGCGCGGAAACATCCGTTCCATCCGACGGCCGTCCTACTCTCACGGGTTCGCCCGTCAACGTAGCCCAGTGGTCGCTTCGTGACGTCGGCGTCCGTACCGGCCGACAGTGGAAGAGGAGAAGAGCAGATGGCGTCCCTAGAGCAGGAGAGTGTTTCCGCAACCGAACCGACGACAGCGAAGGACGGCAAGGTCGAGATCAGGCCCGGCGAGCTGGTGAACACCGTTGCCAGCGAAGATGCCAGCCTCGGCGTTCGCCGGTACTTCACGATCGCGGGCCGGGATCCGTTCGACGAGGTCGAGTGGGAGCGCCGCGACGCGTTCATCCCCGGCAAGGAGCGCCCTGCGTTCGACCAGAAGGGCGTCGAGTTCCCCAAGTTCTGGTCGCAGACGGCGACGAACATCGTGGCGCAGAAGTACTTCCGCGGCCGCATGTCCTCGCCCGAGCGCGAGAGCTCGGTGCGCCAGATGATCAGCCGCGTCGTCACGACCGCCGGGACGTGGGGCCGCGAGGGCGGCTACTTCGCAACCGACGACGAGGCGCAGACGTTCGAGGACGAGCTGAAGGCGATCCTCGTCAACCAGCTCGCCGCGTTCAACTCGCCGGTCTGGTTCAACGTCGGCTTCGAGGAGCGGCCTCAGTGCTCCGCCTGCTTCATCCTCTCGATCGAGGACTCGATGGACTCGATCCTCGACTGGATCCGCCGCGAAGGCGTCATCTTCCGCGGCGGCTCGGGGTCGGGCGTCAACCTCTCGCGGCTTCGCTCCTCCAAGGAGCAGCTGTCCAAGGGCGGCCACGCCTCCGGGCCGGTGTCGTTCATGCGCGGCGCCGATGCGTCTGCCGGCACGATCAAGTCGGGCGGCAAGACGCGGCGGGCGGCCAAGATGGTCGTCCTCGACATCGACCACCCTGACATCCTCGAGTTCGTCTGGTGCAAGGCGCGCGAGGAGGAGAAGGCGCGGGTGCTCGAGGCGGCCGGCTACGACATGTCGCTCGACTCGCCCGACTGGTCGTCGATCCAGTACCAGAACGCCAACAACTCGGTCCGCGTCTCCGACTCGTTCATGCAGGCGGTCGCGACCGATGCCGACTGGAACCTCACGGCGCGCGTCGACGGATCGATCGTCGAGACGATCAAGGCGCGCGACCTGCTGCACCAGATCGCCGATGCCGCGTGGCGCTGCGCCGACCCGGGCGTCCAGTACGACACGACGATCAACTCGTGGCACACGCTCCCGAACACCGGCCGCATCAACGCGTCGAACCCGTGCAGCGAGTACATGTCGATCGACGACAGCGCCTGCAACCTCGCCTCGCTGAACCTGATGAAGTTCCGCCGCGAGGACGGCGAGCTCGACGTCGAGGCGTTCGAGCACGCGTGCGACGTCGTCTTCCTCGCCCAGGAGATCCTGGTCGGCAACTCGTCCTACCCGACGGCGGAGATCGAGCGGAACGCGAAGGCCTACCGCCAGCTCGGCCTCGGCTACGCCAACCTCGGCGCGTTGCTGATGGCGCGCGGGCTGCCGTACGACTCGGATGAGGGCCGCGCCTACGCCGCTGCCATCACCGCCCTCATGACCGGCCGCGCCTACCGCAAGTCGGCCGAGATCGCCTCCCGGATGGGGTCGTTCGCCGGCTACCGCCCGAATGCAGCGGCGATGATCGGCGTGATCGCGAAGCACCGCGCCGCGGTCGGCAACATCGCCGAGGCGCAGACGATCCCGGCCGACCTGCTCGGCGGGGCGCGCAAGGCCTGGGACGAGGCGCTCAACCTGGGTGAGGTGCACGGCTACCGGAACGCCCAGGCGACCGTGCTCGCTCCCACCGGAACGATCAGCTTCATGATGGATTGCGACACCACCGGCGTCGAGCCCGACTTCTCGCTCGTGAAGTCGAAGAAGCTCGTCGGCGGCGGCGAGATCACGATCGTCAACAAGACGGTGCCGCTCGGCCTCGAGAAGCTCGGTTACGCGCCGAGCGAGGTCGATGAGATCGTCGCGTACATCGACGAGCGCAACACGGTCGTCGGCGCCCCGTACGTCAAGACCGACCACTACCCGGTCTTCGACTGCGCGATCGGCGAGCGGGCTGTTCACCACAGCGGCCACGTGCGGATGATGGGCGCGATCCAGCCCTTCATCTCGGGCGCGATCTCGAAGACGGTGAACCTGCCCGAGACGACGACCATCGAAGAGGTCGCCCAGGTCTACGTCGACGCGTGGAGGCTCGGCGTCAAGGCGATCGCGATCTATCGCGACAACTGCAAGGTCGCCCAGCCGCTCTCGGGCAAGACCGACAAGTCGCAAGGGCTCGTGCCGGCCGGGGGAGCCGGCGTCGCCGCGCCGCGCCGCCGCCGCCTGCCCGACGACCGCACCGAGGTCGGCCGCAAGTTCCGTGTCGGCGAGTACGAGGGCTACATCCACGTCGGCGTGTTCGAGGACGGCACCGCCGGTGACATCTTCGTCGACATCGCCAAGGAAGGCACGACCCTGGCCGGGCTGATGAACTCGTTCATGATCTCGGTCTCGCTCGGCCTGCAGTACGGCGTGCCGCTCGAGGTGTACGTCTCGAAGTTCGCGCACATGCGCTTCGAGCCGTCGGGCCTCACGAACGACCCGGACATCCGCTCGGCAAAGTCGATCGTCGACTACGTCTTCCGCTGGATGGGCAAGAAGTTCCTGACGGTCGACCAGCAGGAGGAGGTCGGGATCCTCTCGCCCGAGGTGCGCGCCCGCCTGTCGGCCGCGTACGCCGCCGGCGCACCTGAGCTCCCGGAGTTCGACGCTCCGATGCCGACCCCAGGTCAGACGGCGCTCTTCAACACGCACGAGGATGCGATCGAGTGCTCACGCTGCGGCGGCCGGATGGTCCGCGCCGGCACCTGCTACACCTGCCGCGACTGCGGAACCTCCACCGGCTGCGGCTAGCTCGTTCGCGCGCGATTTTCGAGTGTTGCGGTCACTGAGGGACCCCGCTACCGGGGCCCCTCAGTTCTCGTGCGAACAGCTTCTCGGCGAACAGGCCGGCCCGGGCGTTTCGCGAACAGGCGTGGGTCGCTTCGTGAGGCACGCCGCGTCTGCTGATTCGGCGGGCTCACGGAGCCCGCGGCGGCCGGCTGAGAGCGGGAGGTCTGGCGGCCCTGGTCATGTCGCGCCGGTAGGTCTCTCGGTGGCCCTTGCCCGAGGTTTTCGCCGCGTACATCGCGATGTCCGCTTCCTGGAGGAGGCCGGCGGCGCCGGAGGTCTGGTGGTCCGACATCGCGACGCCGACGCTCGCGTGTGCGAGGTATTCGTTTCCGGCCAGGGTGAAGGGACGGCTGAAGATGTCGATGATGCGGTCGGTCGTGGCGTCGAGGTCTGCCCCTGGGGTTGTGCCCTCGATGACGATCGCGTACTCGTCGCCGCCGAGGCGCGCGACAGTGTCACCCGTCCGAACGACTGACTGCAGGCGGCGGGCGACCTCTTGGAGCAACTCGTCGCCGGCGGCGTGTCCGAGGCTGTCGTTGACGCTCTTGAAGTCATCGAGGTCGACAAAGGCAACCGCGAGGTTGTGCTGGTCGCGCTTCTGTGCCGCGAGCGCATGCCCGATGCGGTCGTCGAGGAGCGTTCGATTCGCAAGGCCGGTCAGCGGGTCGTGGAGCGCCCGATCTCGCAGTTCGCGTTCGAGGAGCTTGCGTTCGCTGATGTCACGGCTGTTGATCGTGATTCCGCGGACGTTCGGGTCGGAGAGCAGATTGACGAGGCGACTTTCGGCATCGACGTAGTGTCCGTCGTCGTGGCGCAGTCGCCATTCATACGTCGTCTCGCCGCCCGGGTCCGTTGCCTGGGCGAGAGCCCGGAGAAATCTCGGTGCGTCATCGGGGTGGACGACATCCTGGAAGGCGCGATCCACGAGCACCTCGGGCGGAGAGCCCAGAAGCGTGAGTGACGAGGGGCTCTGATACATGATCGTCCCGTCGGCCGAGACGATCGTGCTCAGGTCAGATGAACGCCGAACGAGCGCAGCAAAACGTGCCACCTGCTCGTTACCGAACGACACGCTGTCCAGCAGCGCCAACCACTGCCTGAGCACCAAGACGACCACCCCCACGATCTCCAACGCAAGCAGGAACGGGCTTGCCTTTCGACCGGTGGCCAAGTAGCCGATTGCCACGGACAGCGCCGCAGCCACAGGAACGTAGGGAACAAGAAGACCGATCCGACTCGGACGCTCCGCCGACTGCTTCACGGTCAGGTCTTGCGTCCAGAACGGTGCGAGCGCCAGGAGCAGAAACGCCACGATCCAGCCGATCTCCACATCCAGGCCCGGCCCGTACTCGTGCCGCCGACTCAGGTAGAAGACCGCGCTGTCGCTGAACACCCAGCCCAGTACGCCGCCGCCGATAAACCCGAGCGGAACCCACGCCGCCCGTGAACCCCTCGCCGCGACGATCGCCACTACGACCACCAGGATCACGTCCGTCACCGGATAGGCAAGCGTCACCGTCTGCGCAAGGACCCCGCCCCGGTGGGCGCGAGACAGCGGCCCGAGAATGAGCGCCCAACTGACGAACAACGACGCGACCGCCACCAGGACGGCGTCGAGCAGCATCACCGGCCGCGCCAGCGAGCGGACAGGCGAAACCGGAAACAGGAGCAGCGCCACGACCAGTAGCGGAACCGCCGACAGAAAACCGGCATCCGCAAGCGAGGGAGACGGGACCGACACTCCAAGCACGACCTTGTAATAGACCCAGACACCCTGACCGGCGCCCCACATGAACGCCGAAACCGCGGCAAACGCCCAGAATCGGCGCATCCGCACCTCGGCGTGGCGCCAAGCCCACAAACACGACGCGGCCGCCAACCACGCGACGATCCACTCCGCGACGTCGTCGTAGTCCAACGCGACCGACCGCCCACCAAGCCGGAAATGCATCCAGACCGCCGAAACGACGACCACGCACCCCGCAGCAAGCGTCGCGACAGCACGCCAATGGACAACTCCGCCACCCAGGATGGGCCGGAGCCCTTTCGCCGTCATCGCAACCAGCCTCAGGCTGCCCCGAGCTCCGGCTCCAGCTGCAGCTCGAGCTGTGGCGGCACGGCCGCCACGAGTCTTCGCTGCGTGGCGGAGGCGGGTGCCCGCCGTGGCTTCAGGGCCTCGTGGACGCCGGTGCGGAGCAGCGTCGAGAACTCGACGGCCGCGAGCGGGCGGCCGAGCAGAAACCCTTGCGCGTTGTCGCACCCGGCCGCGCGGACGAAGTCGAGCTGGACCTGGGTCTCGATTCCCTCGGCGGTGACAGTAAGGTCGAGCGCCCGGCCGAGGCCGAGCACGGCCCGGATCACCGGCGCCTCGTCGCCGGGGGACTTGATCGCGTCGACGAAGAACTTGTCGATCTTGACCGCGGCGAGCGGGAACCGCTTCAGCGATGCGAGCGCCGAGTAGCCGCTGCCGAAGTCGTCGAGCACCAACCTCACGCCCTGCCTGGTCAGAGCCGCGAGGTTCTCGGCCACGGCAGCGTCGCGGTCGTCGATGAACGCGCGCTCCGTCAGCTCGAGCGCCATGTCGCCGCTGCCGAGGCCGTTGCGGGCGAGCGTTTCGGCGAACTCTTCCGCGAATCCCGGCTCGGCGAGCTCGCGTGCCGATACGTTGACGCCGACCCCGTTCGGGAGCAGGCCCGGCAGCTCGGCGCGCCAGCGCGCCGCCTGTGCTGCTCCCCTGGTGAGCATGTAGCGGCCGAGCGGGACGATCAATCCCGTTTCCTCGGCGATCGGAATGAACTCGTCGGGGCCGATGATTCCGAGTCTCGGATGGCGCCAGCGCACGAGCGCCTCCGCGGCGATGATCCCGCCGTCCCGGAGCGACACGACCGGCTGGTAGACCAGCTCGAGCTCTTCGTCGGCGAGCAGCGCGGCCTCCAGTCCCGCGGTCACCTCGACCCGGCGCAGCAGCTGGGCGCGCAACTCCTCGTCGAACACGTCGTAGCGGCCTTTCCCCGCCGCCTTTGCCCGGTACAGCGCGGTGTCGGCATCGCGGAGCAGGTCGGCGGAGCAGGCGACTTCGGCTCCGTGCGCGATGCCGAGGCTTCCGTTGACTGGCCTCGGCTGCTCGCCGACGATGAACGGCTCTGCGAAGACCGAGAGGACGCGCCGGGCGAGCGCGTCGATGATGCCCTCGTCGATGTGGCCTTCCGTGATCAGCGCAAACTCGTCGCCGCCGAGCCGGGCGACCGACTCGCCGCCGCGCGCGACGGCGCGCAGTCGTCCGGCGAGCTGGACGAGGAGGGCATCACCCGACGGCGTGCCCGAGCGTGTCGTTGACGAGCTTGAAGTCGTCGATGTCGAGCAGCATCACGGCCACCTGGGAGCCGTCGCGTTCGCAACGGGCCAGGGCGTGGCCGAGTCGATCGTCGAGCAGGATCCTGTTGGGAAGCCCCGTGAGCGCGTCATGGAGCGCCTGGGTCTTGAGGTCGCCCTGCGCGTCGAGCAGGTCGTGCTGCCCAAGGTAGAGGCGCAGGGTCAGCATCAGCGCGAGCACGCATGCCACGATCGTCAGCGTCTCCGGGTAGAGGCTGTCGTGGCGCTCGGAGCCGATGAGCAGCCCGAAACCGAAGATGACGGCGGCGACCGGGAGCACCCCGAGCCGTTCGCGCCGTTCCTCGACCCGACCGATCTGCGCCACCGGCTGCTGCGCCGCGGCCGCGAGCGCGACCAGGGCGAACCCGACCACCCAGAACGTGTTGACCATGTCGGCGCCCTGATAGCCGTTGTGAACGGTCACGTACGCGTAGATGATGTCGCCCGAGGCATAGGTGACGAGCCCGGCGAGCAGCAGCCGGAACGGCAGCCGGAACGATTCGCTCGGGACGTAGAAGATGACGACGATCAGCCCGAGCAGGACGAGCAGGTCCCCGATCGGGTAGGCGACAGAGAAGACGGCGATCAGCGTTCCGTGTCCGAGCTTCAGGTCCGGTCCGACCATCAGGTAGAAGACGGCGGCGGCGGCGGCGAGCATCACGACCGCCAGATCGAGCCGCAGGCGGAAGGCCTCTCGACGGCCGTAGAGGCGCCGCGGGAACGAGAGCAGGCCCGCGAGGGCGAACGGGTAGAGGGCGAGGAAGGCGACATCGGCGAGCGACGGGTAGGGCACCGTCCCGAGTACGTCGTAGACGGCGTAGGTCAGGTCGCCGAGAAAGCAGAAGCCTGCGGCGATGGCCAGCAGCCGCCACGCACGGCGGAGCGGTGAGCCCTTCTGCATCCGCTGCGATGCCCGCCAGGCCATCACCGTTGCCGCCAGATCGACCGGGAAGCGCAGGGCATCGCCGATCAGCGTCTGCGCCGACGCCGGCCCGAAATGCAGGATCTGCCAGCAGACGTAGAAGGCGACGAAGCAGCCGAGAGCGACAACCGGGCGGCGCAGGCTGTCGGGAACGCGCATGCCGCGAATAGCCGCCGCGACCTCGCCAATCGCCTTCGGGCCTTTTCCCAGGCTTGGAGCACGTGCCGCGACTGCGACGCCGCCACGGCGGCGCCCGCCCTTCCATCCGTGCGGGCTCATGCCTTTCCTGTCGGCACGATCGCCCGCGCCCGGTCGGTAGAAGGCCGCGCCGAAGCGCGGTTAGCCGTAGTCCGGGGCCACCGTCCGGTTGCCCGAGCCACCGGGCCAGGCGAGACGGGGCCGATACCGCGGAGCGCAGCGTTGCGGGTTCTCCCGGCGCGAGATGTGGTCTATTGCGGACTTCGGTCGCTCTCATCCGTCGATCCCTCGCGTATGGCACCTGGCGGTAAGCCGCCGCGTTCGCGGTTCTCGATCCAACCCCCTGCACGGTTCGCGTCCCAGGATCGACCGACGGCTCAGAGCCGGTCGCACGACGGAGAGCGGGAAGCTTGACGGCGACTGCCGGAGTGAGCGGCAAGCTCGCTCGCGTGCGCTCGCAGCGGTGGTTCCCGGTTGCCGCGGCGATCGCCTGTTTCCTCCTCGTGTACGGCTCCTGGCAGTTCTTCCATTGGGGGCCGGGTGCGCAGAAGGCGTTGATCGGCGATCTGATGTTCTTCCCGATCGACCTTGTTGCCGTCTGGGCCTGCTGGCAGGCCTCGCGGCGGTGCCACGGTTGCCTACCTCTGCGCAGGGCCTGGCTTCTGATCGCGCTCGGGCTCGTGGCGTGGACGGCCGGAGACGTCACCTACACGGTCTACGACATCGTCGGCGTGGCGCCGTATCCGTCGCTTGCCGACGTGTTCTACCTCTGCCTGTACCCGCTGATGCTCGCCGGAATCCTGTCGTTCCCGGCGGCGCGGCGCGGGGCTCGAGAGCGGGTGCGGCTCGGCCTCGATCTGGCGATGGTGACTCTCGGCGGCTCGGGCCTCGTCGTCTATTTCGTGCTCGGTCCGACCGCGATCGGCCAGGACGGCGGCTTGTTGCAGATCGGCTTCTCGGTGGCCTACCCGGTCGGCGACCTCGTGCTGCTCGTCGCACTCGGGTCGGCGCTCCTGCGTGAGTCCGGGCCGTCGGAGCGGCAGGCGGAGCGGCTCCTCGCGGCCGGGCTCGCTTTCTTCGTCGTCGCCGACCTGATCTACGGCTACCTCAACCTGCACGACAGCTACCTGAGCGGGGATCCGGTCGATGCAATCTGGGTGATCGCGCTTGCGCTCTTTGCGCTCGCAGCAGCCGTGCAACCGTCGATCGAGTCGGTCGAGCAGGTCGAGCAGGTCCCGCGGTCACAAAGGCTCGCCGCGTGGTCTCCGTACGCCGCGGTTGCGTTCGGGTTCGGCGTGCTCCTCTACGCCGCCCGCCACGTCGGCTTCTACCCTGTTGTCCTGCTCATACTCGTGGCGATCGTGCTCGCCGCCCTCGTCGCGGCTCGCCAGTTGCTCGGCCAGCGCGATCTCGTCGGAGCGCAGGAGGAGCTCACCTATCAGGCATTGCACGACGGCTTGACCGGGCTACCGAACCGTGCGCTCCTGATCGACCGCCTTGCTCAGGCGTTCTCCCGCAGCAGGCGCCACCGTAAGGAGATCGCGGTGATGCTGCTCGACGTCGACAACTTCAAGCTGATCAACGAGAGCCTCGGCCACGGCGCAGGCGACGAGCTCCTCGTCGATCTCGCCCGCCGATTGTCAACGGTCGTGCGGTCGAGTGAGACGATCGCGCGGCTCGGCGGCGACGAGTTTGCCCTCGTCGCGGAGGGCCGGTTTGCCAAGAACGAGTTGGGCGTT
Source organism: uncultured Actinomycetota bacterium (assembly GCA_963743675.1). Lineage (GTDB taxonomy): Bacteria > Actinomycetota > Thermoleophilia > Gaiellales > Gaiellaceae > PALSA-600. The sequence continues at coordinate 713,028 of CAVURE010000009.1, read as the reverse complement.
CTCGCCGAGCGCATCCTCTCGGTGTTCGCACAGCCGTTTGTCGTCAAGGGAGTTACCCGCGATGTGAGCGGCAGTCTCGGAATCGCACTCGGACGACCGGAGGACGACTCCGCCGCGGCCGACATTCTTCGCGATGCCGACGCTGCGATGTACCGCGCAAAGTCGAGAGGGAAGGGTTGCTTCGACATCTTCGACTACGGGCTGAGGAAGGAGCTGCTCCGGAACATCGAGCTCGGCGCCGCGCTCACGAACGCGCTCGAGGTCGGCGAGTTCGAGGTGTGTTACCAGCCGATCGTGACCACTACCGACGGGACGACGCTCGCACTGGAGGCTCTGATTCGCTGGCCGCACCCCAGCTGGGGCTGGGTGCAGCCGAGCGAGTTCATCCCGCTCGCCGAGGAGAGCGGGATGATCGTCCGACTCGACGAGTACGTCCTGCGCGAAGCCGTCCGGCATCTTGCCCAACTCCGCCGGCGCTCCCCGACGGTCCTCCCGCTCGGCGTCTTCGTCAACATCTCGCCGCGCGACCTCGCGGAGCCGGGATTCCCCGCGCTCGCCGCTGCCATCATCGCCGAGCACGGGCTGCTGCCCACCGATGTCGCGTTCGAGCTGACGGAGCGTGTGTTCATCGACGACCACGACACGGTGCTCGACAACCTCAGCGAGCTGACCGAACGCGGCATTCGGCTCCTGCTCGACGACTTCGGCACCGGTTACTCCGCGCTCGCGTCCCTGCAACGCTTCCCGCTCGCGGCGATCAAGATCGACCGCTACTTCATCGAAGCGATTCGCAGCCCCGGGGATGAGGCCCCGATCGTCCGGGCCGTCATCGGGCTCGGCCATGCTCTCGGGTTGATGGTGATTGCCGAAGGGATCGAGACCCAGGCGCAGCTCGACTACCTGCGGCGTCTCGACTGCGATGCAGTCCAGGGCTTCCTGGTCGGGCGGCCGCTGCCGAGCGGTGCCGGGAACGAGTCGCTCGCGAGCCAGACGCGCTCCGCGAAGACACACCGCCGCGGGAATCACCCGCGCCGCGCATCCCCTCGCATTCGGGGGGACGCGTCGACCAAGAGCGGGTGAGGCGAGACGCGGTTCGGTAGTTTGCCGCGGCATTCTTGCGGTCGTGCCGATGGGCCGGCGACCGCGCCGAGGCCGTATCAAGGTACATGACTGTCTTTCCGCACGAATCCGGAGGCCGCAGGACGTTCTGGGGAGTGCTCGCATTCCTCCGCTGGTTCGTGACCGGACAACATGGTCAATGACTCGTCCGGCACCGGCCCTTCCGTCTCGCCCGTTTCGGGTCGACCGGGGCTCACCGCGTGAGCGCGGTACCCGCGCCGCTCGAGGCGCCAGCGCCGATTATCTGATCCCGAACCCCGCGATCCCCTCGGGCGGCTCGTCGTACACCTCGATCGCCTCGACGCCTGCGCCGCGCGGGCCGTGGCGGCACCAGGCAACGAGCGACTCGACGGCCTCCGGGGCGCCCTCGAAGACCGCCTCCACCGTTCCGTCGGCGCGGTTGCGCACCCAGCCGCCCACCGCCAGGGAATGGGGCCACCTGGACCGGGCGACGCGGGCGAGCGAGTAGCGGAAGCCCACCCCTTGCACGACCCCGGCCACGATCACGCGCCGTCTGATCACGTCACCGGCCTGTGGGCTCCGCCGGCCTGCGGGCTCCGCCGGCTTGCACGCTCCGCCGGCTAGAAGACTCGGCCGGTCCTGCAGCCTTCACAGGTTTTGCAGACGCTGCAAGATGAGAGCGGGTGCAGCCGCATTGCGGCCACACCCGCTCGAACCTGCGGCCGCGACATTTGACGCCTCGCGCTTCGCGCCGAGCTCTTGATGACGCCGAGAGCAGAAGGTGCCCGAGTGTCGCAGCGATCTCGATCCGACCCGATCCGGCTCTAGAAACCGTCAGGCCGGAGTGGCATCTAGTGCCAGCACACTGTCCGGTGGAATCAGCTCCAAGCGCACCTCCTTGGAGAACCTTTGCCAGCCCATACTAGCGCGACGGCCCGGGCACGGGGTCCTCGGGCTCTGGCTCGGGCGGCGCCGACCCCGGCTGCTCGGTCGCAATGCCGCCGACGGAGGACAGCGCGAGCACCGCGACGCCGCCCGCGAGCGTGCATCGCCCGCTCATCGGCCGCGTTCGTGTCGTGTCTTCCGACCCAGGCCGGCCGCGGCGTGCATGATGCACGGGAAATGATGATGCGGACCCTGCAACGGCAGGCACCCTGGCACAGGGGCGCGGCGTGAGCGGCGTCGCGACGAAGCGCGTCGTTCTCATCGGCGCGGTCGCCGGCGGCGCCGTCGCCGGGTACTTCAAGTTCCTGCGGACGCTGCACATGACCTGGGGCGCAACGCAGGAGGAGGTGGCGAGCACGCTGCCCGGCGACGATCTGATGCCTGACGCGAAGATCGTCGCGACACGCGCTGTCGACATCGACGCGCCGCCCTCGGCGGTCTGGCCGTGGCTCGTGCAGATGGGCCCCGGCCGCGGCGGCGCGTACACCTACGACTGGCTCGAGCGCCGCCTCGGCGTCGAGATGCAGAACACCGACAGGATCGTCCCCGAGCTCCAGCACATGGCGGTCGGCGACGAGTTTCCCATGCCGGGCTACACCTTCCGCGTCGAGATCTTCGAGCCGGAGCGGACGCTGGCGTTCCGCACGAGTGACGGCCGCTGGGTCTGGTCGTTCCAGCTCGTCCCGTCCGACGGGCACACCCGCCTGATCAGCCGCAACCGGTTCGACACCTCGACCTACAAGACCAAGGACTGGATGGGGTACGCGGTGATGGAGCCTGGATCGTGGGTGATGGAGCGGAAGATGCTGCTGACGATCAAGGGGCACGCCGAGGAGCTCGCCCACGCCCCGGCCTCCGGCGTCACGTCGGCGCCCACCGAGGACAGCCCCGAAGAGCAGTCCGACTCGTAGCTTTCGAGAGCGCCGGTGGCCTACGCGTGGGGCAGCATCGAGGCGAGGCCCGTCAGGTCGATGACCTGATCGGAGGGCGGCGCGGTCACCGTGACCGGAGTGCCGTAGTCGCTGATGTCGACCTGAACCTTGACGCCGGTCGTCTGGCCGCCGGAGGACGCGGTCTCGTCGAGCGCCACGCGGCGGACGAGCCCGTCGTCGCCGACCCAGACCTCGACCGGGATCGACGAGGGTGCCCCCTGCGCGCTCAGCCGGTCGTACAGGGCCTGCCCGATCGTGCCGCCGACCTCGCCCGCGACCTTGTCGAGCTCGATCGTCGCCTTGTAGTGCGTCGTCGAGGCACCGTCGACGGTCTCGGTGCCGACCGCCTCGACCGAGCCGCTCGCGCGGAGCAGGTCGAGGAACTGGCCCGGATTCTGGCCGACCTGGCTCAGAACCTGGTTGAGGTCGACCCCGAGCTTCTGGCCGACCTGCTGGAGATCGAGCCGGATCCACGCCTTGCCGCCGGGCAGCTTGTCGGCAAGGAACGGAAGGTTGGCGTACAGCACCGGGTCGCCGCTCTCCTCGAGGTAGCGCAGCTCGACCTGGCCGTTCGAGCCGGATGAGAGGCCGGCGGCGCCGAGCGCCTGCGACGCATCGATCGTGACGTCGCCCTGCTGGTCGTCGAACGAGCCGCTGGCCGAGAGAGCGAACGACTTGCCGGCCGGATTCGTCACCGACACGGTCAATGCCACGTTCGCCCCGCCGGCGTTCTGGGTCTTCGTCGCCGCGGCTGCGACCGGATCGACCGTCCGGGCCACACCGCATCCGGCGAGGGCGGCGGCCGACAGGAGCAGCGCGACCACCGGCGCGATCCGTGTGCCTCGCATGCACGTCTTGTAGCAGACGCCCGCCGGACGGCGCGCCGGTTCAGCGATGCTCGAGCGCGAGCCGGACGCCGAAGGCGATCAGCACGACGCCCGTGAAGCGGTCGAGCGCGCGGCGCACCCGCGGGCGGCGCAGCCATTCCGAGGCGTGGCCGACGGCGAGCGCGTAGACCGCGAGCCACAGCAGCGTCAGCACCGCGAACATCGCTCCGAGGAGGAGCAGCGGTGCGAACGTCGGCCCGTCCCCGTGCACGAACTGGGGAAGCAGGCTCGTGAAGAAGACCGCGATCTTCGGGTTCCCGAGGTCGCTGATGACGCCCTGCCTCAGTGCCCGGGCACCGCTCGTTCCCTTCCCGGCGCCGGGCTCGTCGCCGACGAGCCCGCGGGAGCGGAGCATCTGGATCCCGATCCAGGTCAGGTACACGGCGCCGGCGACCTTCAGCGCGTCGAACGCCGGCGCCGAGGCGTGCAGCAGCGCGGCGATGCCGAGCGCTGCGGCTGCGGTCCAGATCGTCAGCCCGATCGCGACGCCGAGAGCGGCGAGGACACCCGCGCGGCGGCCGCCGACCAGGGCGTTCTTGGTCACCATCGCCGTGTCCGGGCCCGGAATGACGATCAGGAGCATCGCAATCGCGAGGAAGGGGAGCAGGTCGACCCGCACGGTGCCGAAGTATGCCGCGCGACGACCGAGGATGCGAACGTGGAGGCCGCCGCCCGAATGATAGTGAGAGTGAGTCTCACTCTATGGTAGAGTCGCGCGGGTGCGATTCCTCCTTGCTCTCTGCCTTGCCCTGGCCTTGCCCGGCGCCGCCGGCGCTGCGGGCCCGCCGCCGAGGTTCGACGTCGTCGCGGCCGAGAACGTCTGGGGCAGCATCGCCGCCCAGCTCGCCGGGAACAGGGCGACCGTGCGGAGCATCCTCGTCAACCCCGCAACCGACCCGCACAGCTACGAGCCGACACCCTCCGATGCCCGAGCGATCGCCGGGGCGAAGGTCGTGATCGTCAACGGGATCGGCTACGACGACTGGGCCTCGCACCTCATTGCCGCGGACGGCTCGGGCGGCCAGACGGTGGTCTCGGCCGGAGACGTCCTCGGCCTCTCCCAGGGTGATAATCCACACCAGTGGTACTCCCCGTCGGCCGTCCGGAAGGTGGTCGCGGCGATCACCGCGGCCTACACGCGCACCGATCCCGAGGACGCCGGCTACTTCGAGCTGCAGCGAGGGCGCTTCGAGACGGAGGCGCTCGCCCGCTACGACTCGCTGCGGGCGGAGATCCGCCGGCGGTTCGCGGGCGTGCCCGTGGGCTACAGCGAGAGCATCTTCGCGCCCCTCGGCGCGAGCCTCGGTCTGCGGCTGCTCACGCCGCCCGGGTTCGCGAAGGCGATCGCGGAGGGCGGCGACGTCAGCCTCCAGGATCAGCGGACGGTCGAGCGCCAGCTTCGCGGTCGCCTGGTGAAGGTGTGGGTCGAGAACACTCAGAACGTGACCCCGGAGGTCGAGCAGCTCACCTCGCTCGCGCGGACGGAGCGGATCCCGGTTGCGACGGTCACCGAGACCCTCTCGCCGGCCACGCTCGACTTCGAGCAGTGGCAGGTCGTCGAGCTCGAGCGGCTGATCGCGGCCTTGCACCGGGCGACCGGGAGGTAGGGATGGGGCAGCCCGGGGGCCCGGCGGTCGAGCTACGCGGCGCAGCGGCCAGGATCGGCGACTCGACGATCTGGGCCGGGGTCGACCTGGTGATCGAGCCGGGAGAGCTCGTCGCCGTGCTCGGGCCGAACGGAGCCGGCAAGTCGACGCTCCTGCGGGTGCTGCTCGGCCTGCTCCCGCCGAGCGCGGGCAGCGTGACCGTGCTCGGCGCGCCGCCGGGGCGGCGGAACGGCGATATCGGCTACCTCCCGCAACGCCACGCATTCGACTCCTCGACCCGCATCCGCGGCGTCGACCTGGTCCGGCTCGGGCTCGACGGCGACCGCTGGGGCCTCCCCCTCGGCGCGGGACGCGCCACCCGCGCCCGCGTCGATCGGGTCATCGACCTCGTCGGCGCCCGCTCGTATGCCCGCCGCTCGATCGGCGAGTGCTCGGGCGGTGAGCAGCAGCGGCTCCTGATCGCCCAGGCTCTCGCCGCGGAGCCCGAGCTGCTCCTGCTCGACGAGCCGCTCGACAGCCTCGACCTTCCGAACCAGACCGCGGTCTCCGCGCTCCTCGGCCGGATCTGCCGGTCGCAGGACGTGGCCGTGCTCCTCGTCGCCCACGACGTGAACCCGCTTCTCCACGACCTCGATCGCGTTGTCTACGTTGCGGGCGGACGGGTCGTCTCCGGGTTGCCCGAGCAGGTGATCACGAGCGAGACGCTGAGCGGGCTGTACGGGGTGCCGATCGAGGTGCTGCGCACCTCCGACGGCCGGCTCGTGGTCGTCGGGCAGCCGGAGGCCCCGGCGCACCACTCCGACCGGCACGCGCACTGATGGGCCCGCAGATCGCCTGTGACCTCGTCTCCGGGGTCCGTGGGCTCTTCGACTTCCCGTTCATGGTCAACGCGCTCGAGGCGGGGACGATCGTCGCCCTGATCTCGGCGGTGGCCGGCTGGTTCATGGTGCTCCGCCGCCAGAGCTTCGCCGGGCACACGCTGGCCGTGATGTCGTTCCCCGGGGCGAGCGGGGCGGCGCTCGCCGGCATTCCGCTTGCGCTCGGCTACTTCGGCTCGTGCTCGGTCGCCGCGATCGCGATCGCAGCCGGATCGCGGGGCGGCTCCGGGCGCAATCCCTCACGGGAGTCGGCCGTCGTCGGAACCGTTCAGGTCGCGGGGTTCGCGCTCGGCTTTCTCTTCCTCAGCCTCTACAACGGCGTCCTCGAGGGCCTCGAGACGCTTCTCTTCGGGTCGTTCCTCGGCATCACACACGACCAGGTCCTGACCCTGCTCGCCGTCGGCGCCGGGACCGGGCTGTTCTTCGTCGTGGCCGGGCGGCCGCTTCTCTATGCCTCGATCGACCCGGCGGCGGCGCGGGCGCGCGGCGTGCCGGTGTGGCTGCTCGAGCCCGCCTTCCTGCTCGTGCTCGGCCTCGCGGTGGCGGCAACGGCGCAGATCACGGGCGTGCTGCTCGTGTTCGCGCTGCTCGTCGCGCCCGCGGCTGCCGCCCAGCGGCTCACCGCCCGGATCTCGTTCGGGCTCGTGCTCACGGCGGCGATCGGGCTCGCCGTCACCTGGCTCGGGCTCGCGCTCTCGTACTACACCGACTACCCGATCGGCTTCTTCGTCACCTCGCTCGGCTTCGCCGCCTTCGTCGCCGCGAGCGGATGGCGCGCGTTCGTGGCCGGGACGCGCTGATGCTCGACCAGGAGTTCGTCCGCAACGCGCTCCTCGCCGGCTCGGCGATCGCGATCGCGTCGGGTGCGGTCGGCTACTTCGTCGTGCTGCGCGCGCAGGTGTTCGCCGGAGACGCGCTCGGCCACGTCGCCTTCACGGGCGTGCTCGCTGCCGCGCTCGTCGGCATCGATCTCCGCATCGGGTTGTTCGCGTCGACGATCGCGGTCGCGCTGCTCTTCGCTGCGCTCGGCGAGCGCATCCGCGTCGACGACACCGCCATCGGCGTCGTGTTCTCCTGGGTGCTCGGCCTCGGCGTGCTGTTTCTCTTCCTCTTCAGCCGCGGGTCGGGCGGCGGCAACGGCGCGATCGCCGCGCGTACCCTCTTCGGGTCGATCTTCAGCCTCACCGCACGGCAGACGGAGGTCGCCGCGCTGATCGCGCTCCTCATCGCCGCCGGGCTCGCAGGGATCGCCCGGCCGCTCCTCTTCGCGACGATCGCGCCCCAGTCGGCCGAGGCGCGCGGCGTGCCTGTCGGCCTCGTCGGCGCCGGCCTGCTCGTGCTGCTCGGGATCGACGCGGGCGAAGCGACCCAGGCGGTCGGGGCGCTGCTCCTCCTCGGACTCGTCGCGGCTCCCGCCGGGGCCGCGATCCGGCTGACCGCCGACCCCCGGCTCGGGCTGCTCCTGTCGGTCGTCGCCGGGGTCGCCTCGGTGTGGGGGGGAATCACGCTCGCCTACCTCTTCCCGTCCCTTCCGCCGAGCAGCGCCATCGTCGGCGTCGCCGTTGCGATCTACGTCGGCGCGATCGCGGCCACCTCGGCGCCGATCTCGCGGTTGCCTCTCTAGCGGCAGGCGCCGCAGGCGCCGTGGAGGACGACGTCGTGCCCGGCAACGGCGTAGCCCGAGGTCTGCTCGAGACGGCCGATCGCATGCTCGAGCTGGAGGTCCTCGAAGGCGTCGACCTTCCCGCAGCGATCACACACGAGGTGATGGTGGTGGCCGCCGCCCGTGTGGATCGGCTCGTAGCGCGCGCTGCCGGCGCCGAGATCGATCCGCTGCACGAGCCCTTCGGACGTCAGGAGCTCGAGCACGCGGTACACGCTCGCGATGCCGACCCGGCGCCCCGAGGCGCGGAGCCGGTCGAAGATCTCCTGCGCGGTCAGGCAGCAGTCCTGCGCGGCGAGGAGCTCGATCACGGCCCGCCGCGCTCCGCCGTTCCGCAGCCCCTTCCGGTGGAGCGCCTCGAGCGTCGCCTCGGCCCACGCCGCTGTCGTACCCGTCGTCGCCATGCCCTTTGATGATAGCGGTTCTCATGAGTTGTCTCCGCCGGGCCGAGCGACGACGTGTAATTCCCGAGCGCATGCGTTACAGTGGGAACCGGCGGTTAACTTGGGGGTTGTGAGGATGTCGATGGCACAACCGGGCCTACGGGAACGAAAAAAGCAGCGTACGCGGGCAACGATCATCGAGGTGGCGTTCCGGCTCTTCGCGGAGCAGGGCTACCACGAGACCACGCTCGTCCAGATCGCCGACGCGGCAGAGATCGCGCCGAGCACGTTCTTCAACTACTTCCCCGGCAAGGTCGACATCGTCTTCGGCCTCGCGGAGTCGATCATCGACAGCGCGAGCGCCCGGATCCTCGGACGTATCCCGACGGAGCCCGCGGTGAACGCGATTGTCGAGTGGGTCAGCGAGGATCTGCTCGAGGTCGAGCGGCCCTACGCGGAGGTGCTGCGAGTCATGCCGAAGATCGTCGACTCCGTCCCGGAGCTCGTTGCCGAGCAGCGCCGACGGTGGACACGGCTCGACGACATCTTCGCCGAGGCCTTCGCGGTCGAGCTCGGCGAGCCGGTCGACGGGATACGCGCGCGGGTGATGTCGACGATCGCGATGCGCGGCATGGTCGAGGTGTGGAACGCGTGGTACGAGCAGCACGCGAGCGACGTCTCGTTCGACCCGAGCGAGGTCATCGCTCTGAAGGCGGAGTTTCTCGAGAAGGCTCTGCGGGCGGGCCTCGTCGCCATTCGCACCCTGCCGGCACCGCCGGACGAGTCCTAGCGCCACGCCGGCTCCGGCCGCCTCGGCGCCCGGTTGAGATCCGCCGGCCCACCCGCGATGATTCGGGGCTACCGGTCATCAGGGGCGCGCCGCGCCCGGAAGGAGGGGTCGTGAAGGACTTCAAGGCATTCCTGCTGCGCGGAAACCTCGTCGACATGGCGGTCGGCATCGTGATCGGCATCGCCTTCGGAGCGGTGGTCGCCGCGTTCGTCGCCGACGTCATCACGCCGCTGATCGCGGCCATCTTCGGCAAGCCGAGCTTCTCCGACCTCTCGTTCACGATCAACGGCAGCCACTTCGCCTACGGCCTGTTCCTGAACGCGCTGCTCTCGTTCGTGCTGGTGGCGATCGTGCTGTTCTTCCTCGTGATCAAGCCCGTGAACGCGCTCGTCGCACGCTCACGCACCGAGCGGCCCGCCGACCCGACGACGCGGAACTGCCCGCAGTGCCTGAGCGAGATCCCGATCGCGGCGAGCCGGTGCGCGTTCTGCACCTCCGAGGTCGGCGCCGCCGCCTGAACGGGTCGCCCGCCTAACGCCGCTCGCGGCGGTAGAGCGCCGCCTCGGCCACGAGGGCCTCGAACAGGCGCAGGTCCTCGCCTGCCTCGGGGTGCCAGAGGACGCCGAGGGTGAAGCGGCGCGTGGGATCCTCGAGCGCCTCGATGACTCCGTCGCCGTCCCTGGCGGCGGCCTGCAGGCCCGTGCCGAGACGCGCGTAGCCCTGGTGGTGGTGCGACTTGACGTCGGCCCGGGCGCCGAGTAGGCCGGCGAGCCGGGTGCCGGGCTCGATCTCGACCTCATGGTCCGAGAACTTCCCGGGCGACTCCTTGTGCCCGTTGTGCCCGATCAGGTCCGGCAGGTGCTGGACGAGGTCACCCCCGAGTGCGACGTTCAGCACCTGCGAGCCGCGGCAGATCGCGAGCACCGGCAGGTCGCGCTCGAGCGCCGCGCGCAGGAGCGCCAGCTCGGCGCCGTCCCGCTCGGGGACGATCCCGGTCGTCTCGGCGTGGGGCGCCTGGCCGTAGAGGTCGGGATCGAGGTCGGAGCCCCCGGAGAGGATCAAGCCGTCGACCGCGTCGAGCGTCTCCTCGATCCCGTCCTCCGCAGGCGGCACGAGCAGCGCACGGCCGCCCGCACGCGCGACGGCGCGCACGTAGTCGTACGGGACGAGCGCCGCGCGGGTGCTCCAGACGCCGAACGACGCCTGCGTGACGTACGTCGTGATGCCGACGACCGGTTGCGATCCAGCTTGGGCCACAGCGGCGCCATTGTGACCGATCGGCGAGACAGCGTGGCCGTAACCTCGCAACGGGACGGTGAACGACCCTTGCCGGGCGGCCCGGCCGTGCGCACACTCGAGACGTACGCGCGCCAGCTTCGGAAGGGCTCGCGGGGTTGGGGCCGGGCGACAAGGAGTGCGTCCCCCAAGGCCTCGGACAGGGGAGAGGCTCGACTCGTCGGGCCTCTCCTCACACGTCCCGTGCCCCCGACGCGCTACCGTCGCACCATGAGGTGGCCCCGCCGTGCCGCCGCGCTCGCCGTCGCCGTCGGCGCTCTTGCAGCGCCGTCGGCGGCGGTGTCGACGCCGACCTTCGCCGACGCGGGAAGCCGTGCGCTCGCCACGCTGCTCTCGGTCTACGCGACGGGTGACGGGCTCTGGAACGAATGCGACGCTCCCGGCTGCGCGGCCACCGACAGCGACTGGGGCGCCGACTCGCTGACCTATACGCTCTTCCTGCGCTGGCAGACGGCGGGTGACGCGAGCATCCCACCCGTGATGGAGGCACTGACGGAGAAAGCGCCGGCCTACCCCGCTTCCTGCGATCTGCCCTCGTGTGGCTCCTGGAGCGACGTGCCCGAGTGGGACGCGATCGCGGCCGTTCGCGAGTACCAGGTGACCGGGAGCCCGCAGGCGCTTGCGAACGCCCGCGCCGCCTTCGGGCTCGTCGAGCACTCGGACGCCTACGCGCTCGGAGCGTGCCCCGACATCCTCTACCAGCAGCCTGGAGGCGGCGAGAACAGGTTGAAGACGCTCGAGACGGATGCGAACGCGATCAAGGCGGCGATCCTGCTCTACCAGGTGACCGGGGAGGACGCCTATCTCCAGTCGGCGCGGTCGCTCTATGCCGCCGTCCGCTCGCACTTCCTCGACCCCGCGGTCGCGCTCTACACCGTCTACGTCTTCGACGACGGGTCGAGCTGCACGCCGCTGCCACACCGATTCTTCGCCTCGGTCAACGGCGACATGATCTGGAGCGGCCTGCAGCTCGAGCGCATCACCGGCACGCAGAGCTATCTCGACGAGGCGACCGCGACCGCGAGAGCGGTGACCGACGACCTCTCCGACCCGTCCGGCGTGTTCGCCGATCTGCAGGCGGAGAACGATGTCGTCGAGCCGCTCGTCGAGGCGATGTACGCGCTCGCGACGGAGGCCGGCGCCTCGTTCGCCCGCGGCTGGATCCTGTCGAACGCGGCCGCCGCGCTCTCGGACCGCACGCCCGACGGCTCGTTCGGCCGCTTCTTCGACGGGCCGCCGCCGACGACGACGGTCACCGCCTGGCAGACGAACGGCGGCCTTGCGCTCGAGATCGCCGCCGCGGCGCTCGATCCCGCCGGAGCGTTGCCGGCCGTCCGCGGCTGGGCGGGGGCTCGCCAGGTTCGGCGCTCGGTGGGGCCGGCCGGCCGGATCAGCTTCCGCGGATCGGGGATCGCGCTCCTCGGCACGCTCGGCGAGAGCTGCTGCGAGGCAGGGCACGCACGCGTCTTCGTCGACGGTCGCGAGACGTTCGACGGCAGCGGCATCTGGCAGGACAAGTCGAGCTCGGGAAGACGGATTCCGGGCACGGTGCTGTTCGCCTGGCGCTGGCCACGAGCGGGCCTGCACACGGTCTCGTTCGCGCCCGGGGTGCCGAACGGGAAGGAGGGTGGGTCTTTCCTGCACCTCCGGAGCTACCTGATCCGGTCCTGAACTGTTGTCATTTGTCAGCAGTTCTGGCAGACTATCGAGATGGCCGACCGCCTGCTCGTCGTCACGAGCCCGCTGCTCGCCGGGGCCGACCTGCTCGCGCTGCAGCGACGCCTCGTCGTTCTCGGCTTCGACCCCGGGCCGCTCGACGGGCAGTACGGGCCGGCGACCGAGCGAGCGGTGCGCGACTTCCAGGCGGCGGCAGCGATCGAGGCCGACGGGGTCGTCGGGCCGGAGACCCGTGCCGCGCTCGTCGAGTCGCCGCCGGCCGCGGCGAAGCCCGGCAGCGCCGTCGGTCGCCGGGCGCTCGCCGAGGCGCGCCGGTGGGTCGGGACGAAGGAGCAGCCCGCCGGGTCGAACCGCACGCGGTTCGGTGTCTGGTTCGGGCTCGACGGAGTTCCCTGGTGCAACATCTTCGTCAGCTACTGCTTCGCGATCGGCGCCGGCTACACGATCGCACGTGGCTTCCGGGGCGCCGGCTGCACGCCGCGAGGATGTGCCTACGTGCCGTCGACCGAGGCCTGGCTGCGAGCGACGGGGATGTGGCTCGGCCGCGTGGCGCCGCTCCCGGGAGACATCGCCGTCTACAACTGGGACGGCGGCGTCCCGGACCACATCGGCATCGTCGAGCTCGGGGGCCGGGCGTCGTTCACCGCGATCGAGGGAAACACGGGGGCGGAGGCGGCGGCGGGCGGCGGCGAGGTGATGCGCCGCGAGCGGACGCTCGCGGAGGTCGACGGCTTCGGCCGTGTCTCCGCGGGGCCGGCGGTTGCTCACACTCTCCGAACGCCACCCGAACCAGCCGCTTAGAGGACCGCCCTAGGCTCGCTCGATGGGGGACCACGCCGCAAGGAGCGCCGCTGCCCGCAGCGAAGTAGCCGCGATGCGCTGGTCGAGCACAGCGCGCGCTTCAGCGGTCAGAGGGCACTGGAGACGGATCGGCGGCGTCGCGCTCGCGGCGTGGCTCTGCCTTGCGCTGGCCGGCTCCGGACTTGCGGCATCCGGCTCCAGCAAGGCCTCGGCGTTCACGGGGTACGCCTTCGACGCGTGCAACGCACCCTCGCTCGATGCCCTCGACGCCTGGCTGGCCTCGCCCTACCGCGCCCTCGGGATCTACGTCGGCGGCGCGAATCGCGCCTGCGCGAACAGCCAGCTCTCGTCGACGTGGACGGCGGGCGCGGTCGGCGCCGGCTGGAGCCTGATCCCGCTCTACGTCGGCCTGCAGGCGCCCTGCGTGCCGGGGTCCGGGCTGGCGAAGATCGCACCGGCCAACGCCTCGACGCAGGGGACGGCGGCGGCCGACGACGCCGCCAACGACTCCTCGACGCTCGGGCTGCCGAGCGGCAGCCCGCTCTACTTCGACATGGAGGGCTATGCCCTCAACAATCCCGCCTGCACGCAGGCCGTGCAGGCGTTCGTGTCCGCCTGGGTCAACGAGCTCCACGCGCTCGGCTATCTGGCCGGTGTCTACGGCAGCGCCGCCTCGACGATCCGCGACCTTCAGGCGCTCGCCACGACCGGCTCGTCGCCCGACGACGTCTGGATCGCCGACTGGAACGGCGCCGAGAGCGTCTTCGGCAACCCGTACGTGCCTGACTCGCTCTGGGCGAACCACCAGCGGCTTCACCAGTATCGCGGCGGCCACCACGAGACCTGGGGGGGCGTCACGATCGACGTCGACTCGAGCTACGTCGACGCCGCCGTCGTCGGCTCGACGGGCTCGGCACCGATCCCGGGCCCGTCGCCGGCGCCGCCGCTCGAGGGCGAGTCCGCCGCTGGATCCGTGGCGTCGACGGACGGCCTCTCGTCGGTGAGCTGGCCGGCCGGCGCCTTCCAGCAGTCGGTGGTCGTCACGCTCACCCCGGCGTTGCCGGCACAGCCCGTCCCGGGTTTCGGCGGCGGCGGCTTCGGCGTCCAGCTTCAGGTGCAGCAGACCGCGACCGCCACGCTGCGCCGGCGATTCGCCGCTCCGCTGACGATCCATATCCCGCCGCGTGACGGCAGCCTGGCGCCGATGACGTCGAGCGACGGCGCGACGTGGCGGCCGCTGCAGCCGCTGTTCTCGGGCGCCCTTCCGAAGGGCTCCCAGACGGGCTACACGCGGAACGCCGACGGCTCGGTCGACATCGCGACCACGACCGGCGGCTACTTCGCCGTCCTGCCCGAGGCAATGCGGCCGCCGGCTCCCGCGGCTCTCACCGGCCGCTTCTCGCACGGGCAGCTCGTCCTCTCGTGGCCGAGGTCGGTCGGTGCGAGCGGACCCGCGATCTCCTACCAGGTGACGCTCGGCAACCACTCGCTGCTGACCATCCCGGGGCAGACGACTGCCGCGGTCGGAACGATCCACCACTCCTCGCCGAGCGTCTACCGGGTGGTCGCCACCGACTCTTCCGGCAAGGCCAGCGAGCCCTCGAAGGCGCTCGTGCTCGTGCCCTCCAGGCGTCCCGCGAAGCTCCCGAAGGCGCTGCCGAGATGGGCGTGGCAGCTCTTCGACTGGCTTCAGGGTGGCAAGGCCGGTCAGCGCCCGGCGGCCCCGCGGATCGTCCCGGACTGGTTCTGGCGCTGGTACGACTGGCGCGCGGCGCCGTTCCACATCCGGGCCTGACGGCTGCTCGACGCATCGCCACCGGCCGGTTTTGGGTTTATGCTCGCGGTACCCGCCCCCAATGCGCGGGTCATGGCCGGCAACGACACGAAAGGGCGTTGGAAACATGGATGCCATCAAGCAGTTGCCTCGCGAGGCGCAAGCGACTCTCGGGTGCCTGATCCTGTTCGTCATACTCTCGTTCTTCGACTGGCAGCAGGCCTCGATCGGCCCGTACGTCGTGGGCCGCAATCTCTGGCACGGGATCGGGATCATCACGGTGCTGATCGCGATCGTCTACCTGGTCTGGGAGATCGGGCGGGCGCTCAACTACAACGTCAACCTCGGGCAGGTGACGCCCGGAATGACGTCTGCCGGGCTCGCAATCGCCCTGCTCGTGTTCACGGTGATCACCTTCCTCGACTGGAGCGATTTCCGCCACTGGCCGCAGTGGATCGGGCTTCTGCTCTCGATCGCGATCGCGGTAGTCGCCTTCCCGCGCGCGAAGAAGGAGGGTGTCGAGATACCGAAGATGCCTTCCGGCGTCTCGGTGAGCAAAGCCGGCAGCGGCGGCGGGGGAGCGGCGGCCGCACCGCCGCCTGCCTCGACCCCCCCGGCGCCGCCGGCGCCCCCGGAGGACGCCGGGCCCGCGCCCGGAGCGACGGAGGCTTGATCCGGGCCTCTTCCGAGGCCGGCCAGAGCTGAGAGTTGGGCGCCCCACCGGGCGCCCTACTCGTCTCTATCCTCGTTTCGTGGTCTCCCGCCTCGCCCCGCGTGTCGCAGCAGCAGCGGATGCCGCGGCGATCGTCGTGTTCGTCACGATCGGGCTCGTCTCGCACGACCACGGGCTCCACGCGACGGGATACGCCCGCGACGCCCTCCCGTTCCTCGGCTGCTGGTTCGCAGCGGCGCTCGCCTTCCGGCTCTACCGCCGGCCGAGCGCAGGCCGCCTGGCGGCGACCTGGGCGGTCGGCGTGCCGGCGGCCGTGCTCCTGCGGGCCCTCGTGCTCGGCCGGCCGCTCGGTGGCAAGGAGGCGGCATTTCTCGTCGTCTCGCTGGTGACGATCGGGCTGCTCGTCCTCGCTTTGCGGGGGGCGGTCACGCTGCTCTTGTCGCGGGCACGCCCCGTTCGCTCATGATCCCGTCGATCAGGCCGTACTCGACCGCCTCGGCCGGCGTCATGAAGCGGTCGCGATCGATGTCCTGCAACACCTGCTCGACGTCGCGGCCCGAGTGCCGTGAGACGATCTCCGCCATCTGCCGCGTCAGCTCGAGAATCTCCCGCGCCGCGATCTGGATGTCGGCAGGGGTGCCGCGGAAGCCGCCCGAGCCCTGGTGGATCATGATCTTCGCGTTCGGCAGCGCGTAGCGCTTGCCGGCGGCGCCGCCGCCGAGGATCATCGCCGCGGCCGACATGCCCATACCGAGGCAGACGGTCGCGACGTCGGGCTTCACGTACTGCATCGCGTCGTAGATCGCCATACCCGCATACGCCGATCCTCCCGGGGAGTTGACGTAGAGCCAGATGTCCTTGTCGGGATCCTCGGCCTCGAGGACGAGCAGCTGGGCGGCAACCAGGTTCGCGACCGAGTCGTCGACCTCCTGGCCGAGGAAGACGATCCGCTCGCGCAGGAGCCGCGAGTAGATGTCGAACGACCGCTCGCCGCGCCCGTCCGACTCGAGCACCATCGGTATGACCTGACCGACCACCATGGACACCTCCTGTAACGTGCAACCTGACGGTTGCTCACTCTACACGCAACCAGGAGGTTGCCGATGATTCGCAGGGAGATCGTGCTGGAGGCAAGCCGCTCGCAGGTCTGGGCCGCGCTGACCGACCCGCGGGAGCTCGAGCTGTGGTTCGCCAACGACGTCGAGCTCGAGCTTCGGCCCGGCGGCGAGGCGACGTTCCGCTGGGCAAACGGCGAGGCGCGCCGGGCGACCGTGACCGACGTCCGGCCGGGAGAGCGGCTCGCGTTCGAATGGGAGGGCGAAGGCGACGTCGAGTTCACGCTCGACGACGACGCCGACGGAACCCGGCTCACGGTGATCGAGACCTCACCCGCCTGGACGACGGCGCTCGATCTTCAGGCCTCGGCCCTCGCACATGTATGACCCGCTGAGCACCGACAACCTGAACCACGTGTTCTCGGCTCTGGCGGATCCGAGCCGGCGGCATGTCCTCGGCTATCTCGCCGACCACGGCACCGCGACCGCGACCGAGCTCACCGGCGAGCTGCCGATGACGCGCCAGGCCGTCTCGAAGCATCTGGCGACGCTCAGCGGCGCCGGGCTCGTCGAGGCCGAGCGCTCGGGTCGGGAGACGCGCTACCGGCTCACCGTCTCCGGCGAGGAGTGGGACGAGCGGCTCGACTGCGCTCCGACGGCACCTGGAACGGCGCAGCTAGATTCGGCGCGTGCCGCTCTACGACCATGTCGGAGGCCTGCCGCTCGTGATCGAGGAGGTCGCCCTCGAGCACGACGCAGTGCAGATCTCGGCCGAGTTCACGCGCAAGACGACCACCGTCGTGCTGCGCGGCGGCGGCGGCGAGGGCCGCGGCGAGGACGTCACCTACGACGCGGCCGAGCACGATCCGGCGCGGTTTCCGCGGCTCGCTGTGGCCGGCTCCTGGACCCTCGACTCGCTCTCGAAGCACCTCGACGGGCTCGACCTGTTCCCGGCGGGCGAGCCCGGGCAGGCCGCCTACCGCGACTATCGGCGCTGGGGGGTCGAGTCGGCGGCGCTCGATCTGGCGCTGCAGCAGGCGGGCCGCTCGCTCGGCGAGGCGGTCGGGCGCGAGGCGCGGCCGCTCAGGTTCGTCTCCTCGACCCGCGCCTCGAGCCTCGAGGGGTGGCTCGCGCTCTACCCGGACCTCCGCTTCAAGCTCGATCCGACCGCCGAGTGGACCGACGACGTCGTCGCGGCGCTCGCCGCGCTCGGCACCGTCGACGTCGTCGACCTGAAGGGCGCCTATCACGGCACCGTGGTCGACAACCCGCCGAACCGCGACCTCTACCGGCGCGTCGCCGAGGGCTTTCCGGAGTCGTGGATCGAGGACCCGGCGCTCGATGCCGAGACCGACCCGGTTCTCGAGCCCCATCGCCACCGGATCACCTGGGACGCGCCGATCCACTCGTGGGCCGACGTCGAGGCGCTGCCGTTCGCGCCGCGGTGCCTCAACTCGCAAGCCGTCGCGGTTCGGCCCGGTTGCGCGCCTCTTCGAGTTCTACGACCGGTGCGCCGAGCACGGAATCGCCCTGTACGGAGGCGGCCAGTTCGAGCTCGGCGTCGGCCGCGGGCAGATCCAGCTCCTCGCGGGCCTCTTCCATCCGGACGGCCCGAACGACGTTGCGCCCGGCGGCTACAACTCGGCCGACCCGGTCGCAGGGCTGCCGGTGAGCCCGCTCGACCCGAGCCCGGCCCGCACCGGGTTCAGGCGGATCGAGTAGCGGCTATCCTGGCTCGGATGCGCGGGCTGCTCGTTGCGACGGTCATCTGCGCCGCGGGCATCCTCGTTCTTTCCGCTGCTGCCGCGAGGCCGCCGGACCCCTGCGTGCTGATCACGACCACCGACGCCTCGACCGTCCTCGGCGCGACCCCGCCGAAGGCGAAGACGACGACCGTCGGCGTCACGCGCTCCTGCACCTACACGGTCAAGAAGAAGTCGATGACGGTGCAGACGCTGCACGTGGCGACGCAGTCGGCGTTCGACAAGACCGCGAAGGCGAACAAGGGCCTCGTCGTCCCCGTTCAGGGGGTCGGCGCCGACACGTGGTCGGCGAACGGCACGAAGCTGCTCGTCTGGAAGAACGGCACCCAGATCACGATCACGTTCGCCGGCGTCGAGCCGTTCGTGGCGACGCAGCAGTCGCTCGCGAAGACCGCGACCGGCCGGCTCTAGGCGGCCTCGTGCGCCGCGAGCTGCGCGGCGAGCTCCTCGCGCGTCACTCGTACTGGAGGGCTTCGAGCACGTTCAGCCGCGACGCGCGGCGGGCGGGGAAGATCGCCGCGAGCAGGCCGACGATGATCGCCGCGATCACGAAGACGATGATCGTGCCCCAGGGGACGGCGAAGGGCACGTCGCTCAGAGCGCGGTCGAAGAGCGCGGCGAGCAGGAGGCCGACGGGGATCCCGAGGGCCGCCCCGATCAGCGCGGTGATCACCGCCTCGTGCCGGATCATCCGCCGGGTCTGGCGGCGGGTCATGCCGACCGCGCGCAGCATCCCGATCTCGCGGGTGCGCTCGAACACGGTCAGGATCAGCGTGTTCACGATTCCGAACAGGCTGACGATGATCGAGAGGCCGAGCAGGATGTAGAGCAGGAACAGGAACCGGTTGAGGCCCGCCTCCTGGTTGGAGATGAACTGCTTCTGGGTCTGGATCCTGGCGTCCGGGTAGGCGTTGAGCACGGCGTTCAGCTTCGCGGTGTTCGCCGGCGTGACCCCGCCCGGCATGGTGATGAAGGTGAAGACGTTCTGCGGGTTCGGGTACACGGAGTCGAAGGCCTTCGACGAGATCGTGACGGTGCCGAGCGGAGATCCGCCCCGCGGGGGCGCGACGATCGCGTTCACCTTCAGGTGGAGGAACTTGCCGCCGGGCGTCTCGAGCGCGACGGGCGAGCCGACGACGAGGTGATGTGTCTTGGCGTAGCCCTTGTCGAGGACCGCTCCGTGCAGCCCCAGGCCCTCGAGTGAGGCGTTCGACCCGTCCTTCCAGGTGAGGCGAAGCACCTGGGAGATGCCCGGCTCGACGCCGGCTACCTGCAGTGACTTGCCGGCGACCCGCCCGTCCCCGGCGCGAACGCCCGCGACGACCGTCGCGATACCGGAGGCGCGCAGGGCGTTCGCCGACGAGACCGACGTCGGCAGGAACCCGTTCTGCGAGGTCAGGGCGTAGTCGGCGTGGAACTCGGCCGAGACGGCGCTCTCGAACTCCGACTTCAGGCCCTGGGCCAGCACGGCGACGATCGTCACGAGGGCAAGCCCGATCATCAACGCGGCGGCGGTAGATGCCGTGCGGCCGGGGTTGCGCATCGAGTTCGAGCGCGCGAGATCCCCGGCGACGCCGCCGACCGCCGTCGCGGGGCGTCCGAGCAGCGACGCGAGCGGCTTCGCGAGCAGCGGCGCGACCATCGCCACGCCGACGAACAGGCCGAGCACGCCGACCCCGAGCAGGATCAGCCGGTTGCCCGTCGACATGCCGTGCCCGAAGGCGCTGTAGCTGACGACCGCGAGCGAGACGACGCAGACGACGATCGAGACGACCGGGCCGAAGCGCGCGAACCGCGACGGCGGCAGCACGGAGCCCTCGCGCACGGCGGCGATCGGCGGCACCCTGGTCGCGCGCAGCGCGGGGCGGAGGCTCGCGACCAGCGTGACGATGACGCCGAGCGCGATCGAGATGATCACGGTGCGCCATGCGAACACGAGCCCGGTCTGCGGCAGGTCTGCCCCGAAGGCCTTGAACAGCTCGTCGAGGCCCTTTGCGAGCGCGAGCCCGAGGAACAGGCCGACGATCGAGGCGAACGTCCCGAGCACGAGGCCCTCGATGACGACGATCCGCCGCACCTGGCGTCCGGTGGCCCCGACCGCCCTCAGCGTCGCGAACTCGCGGGTTCGCTGCGCGATCGTGATCGACAGCGTGTTCGCGATCACGAAGGCGCCGACGAAGAGCGCGATGAAGCCGAACGCGAGCAGGAAGTAGCGCAGGAACGAGAGCTGGTCGGTGACCTCCTTCGAGGCTTCCTGAGCCTGCTGATCGCCGGTTCTCACCTGCGTGTTCGGCGGCAACACCTTCCGGATCTCGGAGACGAGGGTCGTGCTCGACACGCCCGCCTTGCCTGCGACCGCGATCTGGTCGAGCTGCCCCCGCTTCTGGAACAGCCCCTGGGCGGTCGGCAGGTCGAAGATGGCGAGCGTGGCGCCGCCGAGCGAGGTCGAGCTCCCGAACTTGACGATGCCGCTGATCGTGAACTTCTGCTCCCGCCCGGAGCGGGGGATGACACCGACGGTGTCGCCGACCTTGAAGTCGTTCTTCGAGGCCGTGTTCACGTCCATGCCGACCTGGCTCGGCCCTGCCGGCCAGGTGCCGGCGGTCAGGGTGAGCGGGTTGAAGCGCTGGCTGCCCTTGGGGTGAACGCTGAAGGCAAGACCGGGAGCGCCGCCGTTGCCGCCGATGACCTTGCCGTCGCGGCCGACGAACTGAGCCTGGTCGCTGACGCTGCCGGAGGCTTCCGCGACATCGGGGAGGGCGGCAACACGGGGCGCGAGTGTCTCGGGGAAGGACGGCGCGTTCGCCGAGCCGCCGAACACCTCCTTGCCGGTCACGACGGCGTCCGTGTTCGAGTACGCGGTGGTGAAGATCTGCTTGAAGCCGGCGTTGATCGTGTCGGTGAGAACGAAGGTGCCGCTGACCATCGCGACGCCCATCACGATCGCCAGCGACGTCAGGATGAGCCGGAGCTTGCGTCCGAGCACATCCTTGAGCGCGACCCGGATCACGAGGCCGGCGCCACCTCGAGCTCGTTCATCGTCTGCAGCACCTCCGCCGCGGTCGCGCCCTTCTGGTCGAGCACGATCTGGCCGTCGGCGATGTAGAGGATCCGGTCGGCGATCGCCGCGGCGCGAGGGTCGTGGGTGACCATCACGATGGTCTGCCCGTAGGTGTCGCACGAGTCGCGGAGCAGCTTCAGGATCTCCGAGCTCGAGCGGGAGTCGAGGTTGCCGGTCGGCTCGTCGGCGAAGACGACCGTCGGCTTCGAGACGAGCGAGCGGGCGACCGCGACGCGCTGCTGCTGGCCCCCCGACAGCTCGCTCGGGCGGTGCTTGAGGCGGTTCGTGAGCCCGACCTTCTCGATCAGCTCGGCGAACCATGCATCGTCGGCCTTCTCCCCGGCGACCGCCAGCGGCAGCTTGACGTTCTCCTCGGCGGTCAGCATCGGCAGCAGGTTGTAGAACTGGAAGACGAAGCCGATGTGCTCCCGCCTGAGCTGCGTCAGCGCATTGTCGTTCATGCCCGTGATCTCCTCGCCGGCGACCGTGACCGAGCCGCTCGTCGGCTTGTCGAGGCCCGCGAGGATGTGCATCAACGTCGACTTGCCGGACCCGGACGGGCCCATCACGGCGGTCAGCTTCCCGCCCTCGACCTCGAGCGAGACCCCGCGCAGCGCGTCGACGGCAGTCTCCCCCTGGCCGTACGTGCGCGTCACATCGGACGCGACTACAACAGCCCCGTTCGTGCTCATGCCTCCGAGACTACCGACCCCGGCCGGGCTCACAGAGCGGCACGGGCCGGGCACGACACAGGCGTTGCCGGATCGTTACTTGCAGCACAAGCGGCCGTTTCGGCCCGGGCGGCGCCTCAGGCGGAGGGGGCAACCGCAAGCTGGGGGATGACGTCGCGGCCGTAGGCCTCGAGCGTCTCTTCCTGGGCGTTCGTCATCAGGTAGACGTTGAACTGGTCGACGCCGACGGCCTCGAGCGCGCGGAGCTTCTCGGCGCAGCGGTCGGCCGGGCCGATGACCGTGAAGCGGTCGCAGATCTCGTCGGTGACGAACTCGCCGTGGGCGGCGCCGACGCGCGAGTGGTCCTTGTAGTCGTAGAACTTCCGCACCTTCACGAAGTCGGTCAGCTCGGAGGGGATGTCGGAGTCGTAGCCGTAGCGCTCGACCAGGTCCATGACGTGGTTCGAGACCATCGCCGGGAACCAGCGCACCTCGTCGCGGCAGGTGGCGAGATCGTCGGAGACCTTCGACGGCGCGCCGACGATGCACTGCAGCGCAGCGGGGTCGCGGCCCGCCTCCTCGGCCGACTTGCGGGCGGTGGCCATGATCCACTCGACGATCACCGGGTCGGCGAGCTGGATGATCACCCCGTCCGACACGCGGCCCGCGACCGCCAGCGCCTTCGGCCCGTAGCCGGCGATCCACATCGGGATGCGGGGCTCGGTCCGCGCCCACGCGAGCTGCAGGTCCTTCCCGTTCCAGCTCACCTCCTCGCCGTTCATGAAGGCCCGGATCATGCGGCAGGCCTCCTCGAACTCGGCCATCTTCACGGGCTGCTGGCCGATGACGCGGCGCGCGGAGTCGCCACGCCCGATGCCCATCACCATCCGCCCGCCCGAGATGTCGTGCAGCGTCGCATACGCGCTCGCGAGCACCGTCGGGTCGCGCGTGCCGGGGTTCGTGACGAAGTGGCCGAGCTTCATGGTCGAGGTGCGGTCGGCGGCGAGCGCGAGCAGCGGGATCGACTCCTGCCAGAGCACGTGCGAGTCGTACGTCCAGCCGTACTCGAAGCCGTTCTCCTCGGCGAGCTGGAGCAGCTCGAGGAAGCGGCCGTACGGCGGGTCGGGCAACACGGTGACACCGAAGCTGATCGCCATTGCGCGCAGACTATCGCGAAGATGCCCGCGTGAAAATCATCGGCACGGGCCTCAACTACGCCTCGCACATCCGCGAGCAGGGACGCGAGCCGCCGGCCGAGCCGCTGCTCTTCGGCAAGTTCCCGAGCGCCGTGATCGGGCCGGGCGAGGCGATCGTCCTGCCGCTGGAGTCGGCCCACGTCGACTCGGAGGCCGAGCTCGCCGTCGAGATCGGCCGCACCGGCCGCCGGATCGGCGCGGACGACGCGATCGACTTCGTCGCGGGCTACCGCTGCGCCAACGACGTCAGCGCGCGCGACCTCCAGTACTCCGACAGGCAATGGACGAGAGCGAAGGGCTTCGACACGTTCTGCCCGCTGGGCGCCGAGCTCGTTCCTGTCTCGGAGCTCGGCGACGGCTCCGGCCTCCGTGTCGTCCAGCGCCTGAACGGCGAGCTCCTCCAGGACGGCAACACCGCCGACCTCGTCTTCGGCGTGCGCCGGCTCGTCGCGTTCGCCTCGTCGGTGTTCACGCTCGAGCCCGGCGACCTGATCCTCACCGGCACACCTTCCGGGATCGGCCATGCCCGCACCCCGCCGGTCGCGATGGCGGCCGGGGACGTCGTCGAGATCGAGATCGACGGGATCGGCGTGCTGCGCAATCCGGTCGTCGCCGAGCGCCGCGAAACACGCTAGGCGCTCTCCATTCGCGCTCGCGGCGCTCGTCCTCGGCGACAGAGGTCAGCCGGCGAGCCAGGCGAGCGTTCTCGACGCCAGCCGGTCGAGCGCCCGGACCGAGAGCTCCAGATGCTCCGGCCGCGTGTCCTCGAGCTTCGTGTGCGAGAGCCCGCGCAGGCTCTGGACGAACACCATCACGGTCGGAACGCCGGCGCGCGAGACCTCGGCGGCGTCGTGGAGCGGGCCCGACGGCAACCGGTGCGAAGTGCCCGCGACCTCGACGATCGCCTCCTCGGCGAAGCCGATCAGCGTGTCGTCGAACGGGATCGGCTCGATGCTCCAGATCCGCTCCCAGGAGACGGCGATGTTCTCCTCGGCCGCGAAGCGCTCGGCGGCCTGCTTCGCGGCAGCGAGCATCCGTGCGAGCGTCGCTGCGTCGAGGTGGCGCTGGTCGAGCAGCTGCTCCGCGGTCTCGACGACCGAGGTGACGATCCCGGGCTTGCAGACGACGCTGCCGCAGGTACAGACGGCGCCGCCGCCGGCCTCGGCTGCGATCGCGCGGAGCTCGAGCGCGAGCTTCGCCGCCCCCGCCAGGGCGTCGCGTCGCTTGTCCATCGGCGTCGAGCCGGCGTGCGCGGCCTGCCCACGCCACGTGATCCGCGAGCGCTCGACGCCGAACGTCCCGAGAACGACCCCGAGCGGCAGGTCGAGCGACTCGAGCACAGGGCCCTGCTCGATATGGAGCTCGAGATAGGCGCCGGCACCCTCGAGCTGGGCGCGTGCAGCGAGTGCGTGGTCGAGATCGACCCCGTGCTCGCTGAGCGCATCCGGCAGGGCGATGCCGTCGCGGTCCGAGAGCTTGCGCAGCTCGTCCTGGTCGCGCATCGAGCCGGCGGCCGCCGACGACCCGAAGAGCGACCGGCCGAAACGGGCGCCCTCCTCGTCGGCCCAGTTGACCAGCCTGACAGGCACCGGCGGCGAGCCCTCCGCCGCGATCCGGCGGAAGACCTCCGCGCCCGCGACCACGTTCAGCGAGCCGTCGAGCCAGCCCCCGTTCGGCACCGAGTCGAGGTGGCCTCCGATCAGCAGGGCCTTGCCGCCCTCGCCGATCGTGAACCACTGGTTTCCGGCTGCGTCGATCTCCTCACGGGCGCCGGTTCCCGCGAGCCTCTCGCGCAGCCAGTCGCGAGCGCGCTCCCAGGTGCCCGTCCACGCCACCCGCTGCGCCCCGTCGGCATCGCCGGTGAGCTCTCGCAGCTCCTCGAGCCCGGCGACCGTGCGTGCGGGATCGAGCGGCATGGCGCTGATCGTACCGCGGCCGTCACGGGCACCAACTCCGTCGCCCCGGGGGCGGGTACACCTGCACAGGCCCAACTCCGTCGCCCCGGGTTACACCTGCACAGGCCGAACTCCGTCGCCCCGGGGACGGGGTACACCTGCACAGGCCCCGTACACTGCCCGGCGTGAGCGAGACCGTGTCGACCTGGCTTCGCGAGCCTGATCCGGCCGGCGTGCCGCCGGCGGTGCAGGAGCTCTGGGAGAGGCCGCTCGAGAAGCTCGGCTTCGTCCCGAACGTGCTGCGGAACTTCGCCCTTCGCCCGACCCACCTGCTGCTCTGGAACGCTCACTTCGAGGAGCTGATGGGCGGCGAGTCCGGGCTCACGCGGCCGGAGAGGGAGATGATCGCGGTCGTCGTCTCGGTCGCGAACGACTGCCGTTACTGCATCGCCGCCCACTCGGCGGCACTGCGCAAGCTGACCCGCGACCCGGCGCTCGCCGACGCGATCGCGGACGATCACCGGAGCGCGCCGGTCGAGCCTCGGCTGCATGCGATCCTCGACTTCGCGCACAAGCTGACCGTGACTCCGGCCGCCATGACGGAGGAGGACGTGCTCGCTCTTCGCCGGGCAGGGCTGACCGACGAGGACGTCATGGACGTGGCCGAGGTGACGGGGATGTTCAACCTGACGAACCGGATGGCGTCCGGCCTCGGGTGGGTGCCCAATCCCGAGTACGAGACGTTGGGCCGCTGAGTGCGGACACGGCACCCGACCGTTCGCTCGCTCGACCTGGTGCGCCGGACCTTGCCTCGCGTCGTCAGGGCATCGCTGCTCGCCGCCCTGCTGGCGGTGGCTGTCCCGGCTGCGTCGGCACCGACGCGCGCTGCCGGAGCGGGGCCGCCGTCTGCCCTGCCGGGGCACGCGCCTGCGCAGGCGAAGGCTCTGCTGCTGGAGCTCGCCGGCCGCCCGGGCGGGGCGACGCTTCGCAAGCTCCGCGCAGCCGGCGCGACTCTCGTCGAGCACGACCTGCACCTCTGGCGGGTGACGTTCCCCGCTGCAGAGGGCCTGGCGCGGTCGCTCGCCCGCGAGAGGCTCGTGCGCCGCGTGGAGCCCGACCGCGCGCTCGGCGCGCTCTCGGCACCGGTGGCCGTGACGACTCAGGCGACGTCGGAGTGGTGGCTGCGGGCGATCAATGCGGCATCGCTCACCCCGCCGGCCCCGGGCAAGCCGGTGACCGTCGTCGACACCGGCATCGACGTGAACGGCCCGGAGTTCGCCGGCAGGCGCCACACCACCCTGCTCAATGCACAGCACGGGATCGACCTTCCGGGCGACTTCCACGGCACCGCGGTCAGCTCGCTGATCGGCGCGCAGGGCGTCCACGTGCTCGGCGTCTATCCGCGCGCGGAGCTGCGCGAGTGGGACGCGACCAGGAACGGACAGCTCAGCCTCTCGGAGATCATCGCCGGGGTCGACGCGGCGATCCGCGCCGGCCCGGGGGTCATCAACCTCAGCCTCGGCGGGCCGGTCGACGACCCGTTCCTGAGGGCAGCGGTGCTCGACGCGCTGCGCCGAGGGCTCGCTGGTGGTCGCGGCGCAGGGGGAGGACCGCTTCGACGGCAGCCCGCCGGCGTACCCGGCCGACGAGCCGCACGTGCTGACCGTGGTCGCGACCGACCGGCACAACACCGTCTACATCGACTCGAACGGCTCCGAGTCGAACAGCCTCTCCGCACCCGGCGTCGCCGTCAAGGTCGCCGTCCCTGCGTCCGAGGACCCGACCGGCTACAAGATCGTCACCGGCAACAGCTTCGCCGCGGCGATCGTCTCGGCGGCGGCATCGTGGATCTGGACGCGCCGACCGTCACTGGATCCGACGCAGCTCTACAGCCTGCTCGTCGGGACGACCACGCGCATCGGAGGCGGCGACTACAACACGGTCAGCGGTTACGGCCTCCTCAACGTCAAGGCGGCGCTCTCGGCCCCGGCGCCGCCGGCGGGGCGGTACGAGCCGAACGACGATGTCGCGATGGTGGCGCCGGGAAGGCTCTTCGCGAGCGGCACGCCGCTCCTGACGCGCCCGACCCGGAACCATGCCTTTGTTCGCGGTGACCTGTTCCTCGCCCAGAACCCACGCGACGTGCTCCGGGTGTGGATCCCGGCGCACGGCAGCCTCACCGCGACCGTGACGCCCGAGCACGGTCAGGTCGCGCTGCACATCTGGAACGCAGAGACGAGGACCGTCCTCGCCGGCGGCTCCGCACGGCGCCAGGACCTCCTCGCCGGCGACGACGGCCCCGGGCGCCACCGTCTGCGGGTGACGAACGCCGGCTCTCGCGGGACGATCGCCTATGTCGAGGTCTCGATCGGAGATTCTCAGACCGCGCTGTACTCACTGGCGATCTCGACGAGCTCGTCCTCGTAGCCGCCGGCATCCGGGTGGCCGGCGCCGCGATCAGAAACCGGCGGCGTAGCCGTCCTTGCGCGAGTCCGAGCCGCCGATGAGCGCATCTCCCTCGACGACGATCGCCTGCCCGCCCCCGAAGGCGAAGCTGTCGTCGTCTCGGACCACGTCGTATCCGAGCTGCTCGAGCTCGGCGGCGGCATCCCAGAGGCCGGGCTCGAGATGGAGGGAGCCGCCTGCCGACGCGGAAGCGCGGCCGGTCGAGCGCCGCCTGGGGGTCGAGCCGGTCGTCGACGAGAGCAGACACGAGCTGGAGGTGCGCCTGAGCCTGGATCAAGCCGCCCATCACGCCGAACGGGCCGACGAGCTCCCCGGCACGCAGGAGCATCCCGGGGATGATCGTGTGATAGGGCCGCCGGCCCGGGACGACGCCGCCCTGGAGCTCGAAGCAGGCCCCGCGGTTCTGCAGGACCACTCCCGTACCGGGCGCGACAAGCCCCGATCCGAACCGGCCGAAGAGGCTCTGGATGAACGACACGGCCATTCGCTGGCCGTCGACGGCACAGAGGTACACCGTCCCACCCGGAGGCTCCGCGACTGCGACCACCCGGGCGGAGCGGCGCCGCACGATGTACCCGGGGTCGAGCAGGTCGCCGACATCGGCGCCGTCGCGGACCCGCTCGCGGGCATCGGCCAGCGCGAGCTGGACGCACCGCACCTGGCCGGCGAGGTCCGGCGCGAGCCCAGCGAGGAGCGACAGCGCCTCGAGCGCAGCCACACCCTGGGTCGGCGGCGGCAGCTCGGCGACATCGAACCCCCGGTAGTGCGCGGTGAGCGGCGCGACCCAGCGGGCCTCGAAGCCTGCGAGATCCTCCTCCTCGAGCCAGCTCCCGGCACAGACCGCCTGTGCGATCGGGCCGCGGTAGAACGCGTCGGCACCTTCGGCCGCAATCCGCCGCAGGGTGGCCGCGAGCTCCGGCAGGCGCACACGCTCACCGCGAGCAGGCGGCGGCAGATACTCGTCCGGGACGCGGGTCGGAGGCCACAGCGATGCCGGTTCGGTGGCAGATGCCCACGAGGCGGCCGTGATCGCGGTCACCGCGAACCCGTCCTCGGCGGCGTCGATCGCCGGTGCGAGGCAGGCCTCGAGACCGAGCCGCCCATGGCGCTCGGCGAGCGCTGCCCAGCCCGCGACGGCTCCCGGCACCGTCACCGAGCGGGGCCCGAGCGCCTCGACCGGGCCATGAGGGTCGGCCGACCGCGGCGCGGGGCCGGCCGCGTCGAGGCCCTCGAGCCGGCCGTCGCGCCAGACGAGCGCGAAGGCGTCTCCGCCGACGCCCGTGGACATCGGCTCGATCACCGAGAGGACGGCCGCGGCCGCGACGGCGGCATCGGCGGCGTTGCCGCCGGCCTCGAGCATGCGGAGCCCGGCCTGCGTGGCACGCGGCTGAGACGTCGCGACCATGGCCTCGCCGGCGACGGCCGGCGGCCGCCCGGGAGCAAAGCGATAGGTCATCTATCCGCTGCCTCGGCGCCTGTTGGGCTCAGATCCGGTCATCGTCGGCTCGCCCCGATCATTCCAGAGCGGAAGCGCACGCGGGAGGACGGCAGGTCAGCCGGCCGCGAACTCGCTAGCGTCCGGCCGAGGTGCACGCAGACAGCCCTGATGTCGTCGTCGTGGGCGGCGGCGCGATCGGCGTGAGCTCTGCCTACGAGCTCGCCCGCCGGGGCTGCGCCGTGGTGCTCCTCGAACGCGGCGAGGGGCTGGGCTGCGGCCTGCTCGGCCGGAAACGCGGGCCTGATCTGCCCGAGCCACTCGGCTCCTCTGGCAACACCGGCCGCGCTGCGCGAGGCTCTGCTGTCGCTCGCTCCACGGTCGCTCACCGGGCACGAGAGCGCGCTCTCGGTGCGACCACACCCCGGCACTCTGCCGTGGCTCGCACGGTTTGCCGCCGCCTGTCGAGGCGAACGCGCGGAGCGCGGCCGGATCGCGATCCGCGCGATCGGCGTCGCGAGCCTGGAGCTGCATTCCGAGCTCAGCCGGCTCGGAACGAGCTTCGAGCGGCGCGGAATCCTCAACGTCTGCGAGACGAGCAGCGGGCTCGACGAGCTGTCGAGATCGTCCGGTCGCTCGGAGCCGGGCATCCGTCCGCTCAGCGGCGCCGAGGCACGAGGCCTCGAGCCGTCCCTCGGCCCGGAGACCGCGGGCGGGGTCTTCCATCCCGAGGAAGCACACGTGGATCCCGTCTCCTACGTCCGGGCGATCGCCGCGGCTGCGGAGGCGGCCGGGGCGAGCCTGCGGACCGGCGTCACCGTGCGGAGGTTGCGCCTTGCGGGCGGCTCGGTCCTGGTCGACACGAGCGCCGGTCCGATGCGAGCCGGAACGGTCGTCCTGGCCGCGGGAGCCTGGGCGGGCGAGCTTGCCCGCGGCCTCGGGCTCTGCCTCCCGCTGATCGCCGGGAAGGGCCATCACGTCGAGCTCGCCCCGACGCCGGCCGACCCGCAGCTACCGCTGCTCCTGCACGAGGCCCGCCTCGCGGTGACGCCGTTCCCGGATCGGCTCAGGATCGCGGGGCGGGTCGAGCTCACGCGGCTCGACCCGAGGGTGAACGCGCGTGAGACCGGTGCGATCCAGGCGGCTGCGGCGCGGGCGCTGCCCGGTCTCGCCGGACGGGTCGTTCTCCGGACGTGGGCCGGCCTTCGTCCCTGCGCGCCCGACGGGCTGCCGGTCATCGGGCGCAGCGATCGCGCACCGGGAGTCGTCTTCGCGACCGGCCACGCCATGAAGGGGATCTCGCTCGCTCCGGTGACGGCACGCCTGGTCTCCGAGCTCGTGGCCGGGGAGCCGGCGAGCCACGACCTCTCGCCGTTCAGCCCCGACCGCTTCCGGCCGCTGCTCCGGCGCCGCTGACCGAGTGGCTCGCGCCGCGCAGCGCGCCGGCCGCCGACCGGCAGCTCGCCGACCTCGGATCCGAGCGTCGATAATCACCGGCGGATCATGAACGAGATCGATCCCATCCTCGTGGGTCTACTCTCGAGGCTCGGCGCGAGCCGGGTGACGCTGCGGCAGGACCTGCCGGGCGGCCGCGCTTTCCCGGTCACGCATGAGGCCCTGGCTCCGGGTGCCGGCTCGTTGCGCCGGGAGGTGACGATCGACCTCCGCACGCAGCCGGTGGCGCTCGAGGTCGCCGCCGGGCGGCAGGTCGTGCAGGACGACTGCGCTGCTGCCTACGACGACCCCGCCTTCCAGAGGATGCTCGAGACCTACGGCGGCCTGGCCGCCCAGATCGTCACCCCGGTGGTCGTCGACGGACGAGTGGGCGGGATCGTCTCCGTTCACCAGCTCGGCTCGCCGAGGAGCTGGACGGCTGCTGAGATCGCCGGCTGCAGCGAAGCCGCGGCGGAGCTCGCGGAGCTGATTTGACGCATAACCGCTGGCATCCGGGGATCGAGCCGATCGCCGAGGTCGAGCCGGGCGTCGAGGTCAGGCTCGAGACCGAGGACGGTCTCGCCGGCCAGCTCACGCGCGAGAGCTCACACGCCGACGCGGGGTGCCTGAGCCTCGGTCTCGCCCATCCGCTCACCGGGCCCCTGCTGATCCGCGGCGCGGAGCCGGGCGACCTGCTGGAGGTCGAGTTCGTCTCGTACGAGACCGACGACTTCGGGACGACGGCGGTGATCCCGGGCTTCGGCTGTCTCGCCGATCTGTTCGACGAGCCGTACCTCGTCAAGTGGGAGATCGCAGACGGGGTCGCGCGGTCCGACGAGCTCCCGGGCGTCGCCGTGCCGGAGGAGACGTTCGCCGGGGTCGTCGGCGTCGCGCCGTCGCCGGAGCTGCTGGACGCGTTTCGCCGGCGCGAGGAGACACTGCGTACGGAGGGCCAGGCGGTCGCCGATCCGCTGCCGGAGGACGCTCTGCCGCGCCACGCCGCGGACGGCCTGCGCACGATCCCACCGCGAGAGACGGGCGGGAACATGGACATCCGCCAGCTCGTCGCCGGCAGCCGGCTCTGGCTGCCGGTCTCGGTCGCGGGGGCGCTGTTCTCGATCGGCGACCTGCATTTCGCCCAGGGAGACGGTGAGGTCTGCGGGACCGCGATCGAGATCGCGGGCGCGGTGACAGTGCGCTTCGCCGTCCGGAAGGGCGAGGGCGGGCGACAGCGCTTTCCGACCTACGAGACCCCTCCCCGCCCGGGGCGCCGCTCGTTCGCGACGACCGGGATTCCCGTCGAGTCCGGGATGGACCTCAATGCCGCCGCCCGCGAGGCGCTCCTCGAGATGCTCGGCCAGCTCGAGGCACGCCACGGCCTCGCGCGCCCGGCCGCCTATGCGCTCTGCAGCGCCTGTGTCGACCTGCGCATCTCCGAGCTGGTCGACGTGCCCTACCCGGTCGTCTCGGCGCTGCTCCCGCTCGACATCTTCGAGACGGCCGTCAGCTCCTGAGCGGCACCGCGTAGGCGGGCATCGGCGCGCCGGTCGCCCCTCGCAGCTTCAGCGGGAAGCCGAGGAACGCGAACTCGTACTGCTTCTCGGCGGCGATCTCCTCCATGTCGACCACCTCGATGATCTGGGCGCCGGCCGTCGAGAACATGTACGCGTGGACCGGAAGGAACACGTTCTCCTCCTCCGACGGCAGCACCTCGAGCGCGATCGTGTCGCCCGCGATGCACATGGCGCCGCCCTCCTCGCACAGCCACTTCGCCGAGGCGAGCGAGATCCCGGGGGTGTTGTCGAGGTAGCCGTGGAAGTCGGGCCACTTGTTCATGCGGCCGGTCCGCACGAGCACGACGTCCTTCTTCCTGAGCTCGACCTTCTGCCTGCGCGCCGCGGCCTGCAGGTCCTTGGGCGTGACGGCGTAGCTGTCGGGAAGGCAGTCGACCCCTTTCATCCCGGCGATGTCGAGCAGTACGCCCGCGCGATCACCGGCGGGTACTTCTCGGGGCCGCCCTTGTTCCAGATCCGGCTGCCGAGCTGCTTGTCGGCGGTCCAGCCGTTCCAGAACGTGCCGTAGTGACCGAGGTGGTTGAGCGTGTCGATGTGCGTGCCGCAGTGCGTGTAGAGATGGATCGAGTCGCCGCAGTAGGAGTACTTCTTGTGGACGGCTGTTCCGACTCCCGAGAGGTTGTCGTTGACCGAGCCCTGCGGCGTGTGGGTCATCCAGATCCCGTACGGGGGATCGCCGGCTGCGACCCAGGACGGCATCCCGATGAAGTACTCGACGTTCAGGTCGAAGACGTGCGTCCCGTCGAGATGATCGAGGATGGCGCGGTTCGTGATCGCGCGTGATCCAGTTGAGACGCCCGATCTCGTCTCTCGGCCCCCAGGGGCTCTTCGAGACCTTCACCCCTCCCCGGTTGACGATCGCATCCGGAACGAGCTCCTTGTCGGCTGCCATCATTCCCTCCTTACGTCGTCACGGTCCTGGTTGTCTCGGCGACCAGCGCTCCGTAGAGCTCGGGGCGGCGGTGCTCGAAGAGGTAGAGCTCGTAGATGCCGGGGATCACGTAGTCCTTGTCGCGCGCCTTCTCGAGGTCGATCTCGGCGGTGAGCAAGGCCTCGCCGGTCTCGCCGGCCTCCGCCAGCCGCTTCGCCGTACGGATCGACGATCTGGCTCCAGCCGCAGAACTCGGCCCAGCGCTCCTTGCCGACCCTGTTCGCGGTCAGCAGGTAGACACGGTTCTCCGCGGCCCGCGCAACCGTGATCAGCTCGGTCTGGACCCGGGCCGCGACGGGGAAGTTCGTCGGGTGGGCGACGATGTCCGCTCCTGCGAGCGCGAGCGCCCTCGTCACCTCCGGGAAGCGGAGGTCGTAGCAGATCTCGACGCCGATCCGGCCGAGCGGCGTCTCCCACACCGGGAGCTCGTCACCGGGAACGACGAACCGGTCGACGCCCAGAAACGGCAGATGCGTCTTGCGATAGGTGCCGACGAGGCCCTCGGGCCCGACGAGCACGGCCGCGTTTCGCAGTGAGTCGCCGTCGCGTTCGAGCAGGCCGCAGACGACGTGAATCCCGAGTCGGCGGCACGTGCGTTCGAGCGCCTCGGTCGACGGCCCCGGGATCTCCTCGGCAAACGGCATCGCCTCGTCGGCGCTGTCCCACATGTAGCCGGGAATCGCGCACTCGGGAAGGACGAGGATCGATGCCCCGAGCGCCGCCGCCTCCTCCATCCGCGCGAGGCAAAGCTCGAGGTTCCGCTCCTTCTCACCGAGCTTCGGATCGATCTGGGCGACCGCGGCGATCATCCGCGACGAGTCTAGTACGCTGCCAGCCGCCGATGCGCGCCGTTCGCTTCTACTACGACGTCGTCTGCCCGTACTCGTACCTGGAGACGCACGCCGTCGAGGCGGCCGAGGATGCCGGCGAGGTCGAGGTCGAGTGGCTTCCGTTCGAGCTCCGGCCGGCCCCGAAGCCCCTGCTGGCGGTGCGGGGCGACCATCTCCGCGTGGACTGGACGAGCAACGTCTACAGCCGCGCCCAGAGCCTCGGGATCGAGATCCATCTGCCGCGCTTCCAGCCGCGCTCGACTCTCCCGCTCGCGGCGTGCCTGTGGGCCGGCGAGCAGGAGCGGCTGCGGCCCTTCAAGCACGCGCTGTACGAAGCATTCTTCTGCGAGGGCGAGGACATCGCGACCGACGCCGAGATCGGCCGTGCCGCCGTCCGCAGCGGCCTCGATCCGGACGGCGCCGTCGAGGCGGCGTACTCGCCGGAGCGCTTCGCGCGGATCGCGAGCATCCGGGCCGAGGCGGGCTCGGCCGGAATCCGCGGCGTCCCGTCGCTCCTGACGCGGGAAGGCGAGAGCCACTGGGGCATGGGCGGCCTCGCGCGCCTGCTCGCGGGCGAGCCGCTCGTCCCGCGCACCACCTAGACGGGATCGGCTCCGGCCGACGAGCCCTCAGCGGGAGCGGTTGAGCTCATCGAGCAGCGCCGCGCAGGCGTGAACGGTTGTCGTGTGGGGAACCGAGACCCCGAGACGGCCAGCAAGCTCGATCACCGCCCCGGTCATGCAGTCGAGCTCGAGCGGCTTGCCGGCCTCGAGATCCTGGAGCATCGATGACCTGTGGTCGCCGACCGCCATGTCCGGCCTCGAGCCGGCGCTCGATCGAGACCGGCAGCTCGATTCCGAGCCGGCTCGCCACAGCGGTGCCCTCCTCGAGGATCGCACGCAGCAGCTCGACCATCTCCGGGCGCGAGCCGAGCTCGCCCAGCGTTGCTCCGGTCAGCGCGCGTCACCGGGTTGAACGCCGCGTTGCCGATCAGCTTCAGCCAGATGTGCTCACGGATGTCCGGCTCGACCGGGCACTTGAGCCCGCCGGCCACGAACTCGCCGGCGATCGCCTTACAGCGGGCGCTGATCGAGCCGTCGGGCTCGCCGATCGCGAACCTCGTCCCCTCGATGTGCCGGATGACCCCGGGCGCGACGATCTCCGTCGAGCAGTAGATCACGCAGCCGATCACCGACGCGAGCGGGATCGAGGCGGTGACCGTGCCCCCGGGGTCGACCGACTCGAGCACGGCATCCTCGAGCGGGCCCGGGTGGGACTGGAAGTACCACCACGGGAGCCCGTTCTGAGCTGCGATCACCGCGGCGCCGGGCCGGATCGTGCCGGCGATCCTGGGGGCGAGCCCGGGCAGGCTGTGCGCCTTCAGCCCGATGAACACGACCTCGGCCTCCGCGATCGCGTCGAGGTCGTCGGTCGCGGCGGGGTGGGCGCGGAAGTCCCCGCGCGGGCTTTGCACCTCCACGCCGCGCTCCTGCATCGCCTGGAGGTGCGGGCCGCGGGCGATCAGCGTCACCTCGCTGCCGCCCCGCGAAAGAGCGGCGCCCGACGTAGGCGCCGATCGCTCCCGCGCCGAGGATCGCGATCTTCACCCCGGCGGCGCAGAGAGCGCTGCACCCACGCGTTTTCGCTGCACCTTCCCGGTCGGAGTCCGGGGAATCGCGTCCAGGATGTGGACGACCTCCGGCACCTTGAAGGCGGCCAGCCGCTCGCGGCAGTAGCCGATCAGCTCGCGTTCCTCGACCTGGCGCGCGCAGCGAGACGGCCGCCCCGACCCGCTCGCCGTACTTCTCGTCGTCGATTCCGAAGCAGATCGCGTCGGCGACGGCCGGATGCGCGAGCAGGACCTCCTCGATCTCGTACGGCGAGATGTTCTCGCCGCCGCGGAGAATCATCTCCTTCAGGCGACCCTGCAACCGCAGATAGCCGTCCTCGTCGAGCGCACCCCGGTCGCCGGTCCGGAACCAGCCGTCGAAGAACGCGTCGGCATTCGCCTCGGGGTTCGCGTGGTACCCGTCGGTGACGCCGGGGCCCCTGATCGCGACCTCGCCGCTTGCCCCCTGCTCGAGCACGCGTCCTTCTCCGTCGACGATCCTGATCTCGGCGCCGCTCGGCACTCCGACCGAGCCCGGCTTGCGTTCGGCCGGCGGCAACGGGTTGGACGCCATCTGATGGCTTGCCTCCGTCATCCCGTAAGCCTCGACGATCGGGACACCGAGCGTGGCCTCGGCGCGCGCCATGAGGGCCGGGGCGAGCGCCGAGCTGCACGAGCGGGCGAAGCGCAGGCTCTCCGGAGCGCCGTCCCCGTCGTTTCGATCCAGGATCATCTGGTGCAGCGTCGGGCCGGCGGAGAACCATGTGACCCGGTGGCGCCGCAGCTGCGGCCAGAACGCCCGTGGGCTGAACCGGCGAGGCACGACAACCGTGCCACCGGCCGCCAGCGCGCCGAACGTCGAGGCTACGAGCCCGTGGACGTGGAAGAGGGGCATCGCGCAGTAGGAGACATCGGCCGGGCCGAGCGAGTAGAACGCGGCGATCGAGCGCGCCGAGGCGGTCAGGTTGCGCTGGCGCAACGGCACCTGCTTCGGCCGGCTCGTCGTGCCGCTCGTATGGAGGAGGAGCGCAACGTCGTCCGGCCCGGCCGGGTCACGGGGCGCTCCGCCCTCGACCGCGCGGCCGGCGAGGCGCGGCGGCTCCTGAGAGTCGGCCGAGATCACCTCGACGAGACTCACCTCGTCGCCCGCCGCCTCTCGCGCGGCCTCGAGCTCTCCGGCCGGCAGGAGGAGGAGATCCGGCCTCAGGTCGTCGAGGTAGAACGCGTACTCGTCGCGCTTGTAGGCGGGGTTCAGGGGAGCCGCGATCGCGCCCAGGGAGGCGGCCGCGAACAGGAGCTGCAGGAAGTCGGGGCCGTCCGGGACGATCAGCGCGATCCGGCTCCCGCGTCTCGCGCCGACCTCCGCGAGGCGGCCGGCAAGGACGGCGACGCTTGCGCGCAGGCCCTCGTAGCTCTGGATCTCGCCGGTCTCCGCCGTGACGATGGCCGGATGCCCGCCGAGGCCCGCTTCGAGCAGGTCGTCGAGTCGTTCGCCCGGGTCTCCACTCATCCGGGCCCGAGCCTAGCCTGCGCGTTACGGGTCCGGCTGCCGTTCTCCGGCTCCGCGCCCGCGGACGCCGGCAGGATCCGGTCAACCGAGCTCGGGCACCTCGACCACCCGCAGCTCGGGCTCGACCCCGACCTTCCGCATCAGCTCCGTGCCCCGCGGCACGCCCGCGGTCGCGAGGTACTCGTCGAGCGTCGCTCGGTCCTGCCAGAACGCCACCAACTGGACGCGCTCCCCGTCGACGAGCAGCGCCGCCGACACGACGCCCGCTGGCCGTGTGGGCCGTGCCTCCTGCATCAGCTCGGCGAGCCGGGCGGACTGCTCCCGGCTCATCGCCGCCTCGAAGATCGCGGCAACCATCATGTCGAGGTCATCTTCTAGCAGACTGCTCGCACCGGGGCCGCCCCGGTCTCCGAGCCCGATCCGGCCCGGCGCAAACGAAGAGGAAGAAACCAGGGCGCAAAAAGCAAGCGGGCACCGCACATCGCCGGCCGGGCAAACGCTTGTCACAAACATTGCAATTCAAAGTACAAGGTAGTACGGTCGCTCCTGGACGGGGCTTTCGCCAGCCTCGTCCTAGGTGAGGTAGGCGCCTCGGGGCTCACTCGACCGGCTTGACCGGTCGCAACCGGTGGACCCGGGGCGTTTTTACCCAGCGAGGTCTCGGTTAGTCCTCGGGGGTCGCGCGGGCTGTACGGGCACGTGTCGCGGCGCTCATGGGCGCGGGTTGGCCGAGGTGGGCTCATCGAGCTGGACCTTCCACCTCCGCCCGAGCGGACGCCAAGGTCCGAGGCCGC
The DNA here is from genome assembly GCA_963743675.1 of uncultured Actinomycetota bacterium. Classification (GTDB taxonomy): domain Bacteria; phylum Actinomycetota; class Thermoleophilia; order Gaiellales; family Gaiellaceae; genus PALSA-600. The sequence goes on along the minus strand of CAVURE010000009.1, from coordinate 675,418 downwards.
CTGGCGAAGCACCGCTCGTTCGCACGTCCGACAGCGCGAAACGACCACCGCCGGCAGGCCTCGCAGTATCTGCTCGTCGCCGATGTGGCTGCGCTGGTTCCCGGCTCGGAACTCGTGCTCGCCCATCTCGAGCACACGGGCGAGTCGGCGCATTGCCGGTGCGGGATGGGCCGGCAGGTTCGCGGCACCCCGCCGGAGCGGATCAGCCGCGGCGGGACACAACGGCTCTCTAGGTGGGGCTGTAGACGGTGACGCCGCCGGAGTTGCTCTCGACGGCGGCGCCGAGAGGGCTGTTCGTCTGGACCTGGTTGAGCCGCACGACGCCCTGGCTGTTGGAGCCGGTGACCTTCAGGGCGTGCTGCTGGGTCGTCCGCTGCGTGTCGGTCGCGCCGTAACCGTCGATGAGGATGCCGTTGCAGTTGTTGATGATCATCCCGGATTTATCGATGCCGCTGACACAGTTCCGATCGGCGAAGAGCTGGCCTCCCTGCACGAGCGTCGCGCCGTCGAAGCGGAAGCCGGGCCCGTTGTTGTCCTGGGTATAGAGGTTGCTCAACAGGGTTTCGTTCCCGTTGATGAAGTAGCCGCCTCGCATCGTCGAGCTGGCCGTTGCCGTAGGCCTTGCCACCGAGAAGCTGGGTGTTGCGGTGATCGGCCGGCTTGACCCCCCAGCTACCACAGTCGTGAGCGAGCATGTTGATCCAGCGCTGATCGCTGCCGGGGACGAGCCCGACACCGCTGCACGAGGCCACGTCGATGTCGACGAACTCGGAGTCTCCGACAAGACCGCTGATCTCGTACACGATGCCCGGCCCGTTGAAGAGGTAGACGCCAACGTAGAACATGCGCAGGGCCATGGCATCGTGCCCACCAGACGGGTTCCAGTTGGGGAAATAAAGGCCCGCGTTGGCCGTGGAGCCGGTCCAGTCGCCGCCCTCGAAGCCAAGTCCGCGCAGCGTCCAGGCGTGGTTCGAGTTCGCGCCGTTCTTGGTCGATGGGAACCAGGGACTGCTCGCCGGAATGCGACCGGCGGTCGAGTTGTCGTAGCTGAGGCCGTAGGGGACCGACGGGGGGAACACGAGCACGCTGAGGTCCTTGCCGTCCCCCGTTCCAGGCGAGAGGCGTGTTCGGCAACAGGATCGGATCGCAGGGATAGCGGCCCGGCCGGCAGGTACAGCGGAGTGAACCCGCCCGAGTCGGCGAACGCCCTCATGATCGCCGCCGCATTCGAGCTCGACGAGCGGCTCGGCGACACGCCGTAGAAAGTGGCGAGATTCAACCCTCCGCCGCCGAGAAGCGAGAAAGGATTCACGTTCGCGGGGGCCGAGTGAGCGAAGACGGCAAACCAGGAACACCCGCCAAAGCCGCCGTGCGCAGGAAAAGATCGTGCCTGTCCATTACCGGGCCCGCGTGCCGCTCGGCGTGGTCGCGAAGGTCCATGCACCGCTCAAAGAAGGTCGTCTCATCGCTCTACTCCCTCCAAGTTCGTGGCTGCCCGTCCCAACTAGCTCCGCCCACCCAGGCGGATCCCCACCCGGGCCAATCCCGCAGACGTCCACTGCCACAGACCCGCACCCGCACCACTCAACCCGCCACGAGCACGCGCAACTCGCATCCTCCTCGGCCAACAGGCTTCGTCAACTAGCCCTTCGCTGCGCGGGCGCGAGTTGCTTTTGGGGAGAGGAAGCGCGAACTCCGGTGATGGCCGAACGGGCGAAAGCAGCGGCCGCGCGGCGGGCCTTCCCGGCTCGCCTTCCACGCCGCAGCGTGGGATGATCCCGTCGACAGGAACGCGAGGCTGCGGCAGGAGGGTGGGACCGAGAGATGCATGCAAATGCATCACTGGCCGTGGCTGCAACGAGCGTTCGACTCGAGCGACCTCCTGACGAGCTTCGCCTAGGCAAGCCCGGGGAGCGGATCCTCCGCGCTCGGGCGAGAAGAGGGGGAGCTTGTATGACGCGACCATCGACAAAGCTGCTGGCGGCCGCGGGAGCGGTCTTGTTCGCTGTCGTTGCCGCCGTCGCCGGAGCCGGCAACACGACAAAGCCGGGCGTCCAAAACGGCGTGATCACGGCGTGCATCGAACCGGTCACCGCGGGCAACGCGGCGACATCAGGCGATCTGAACATGTTCCACTGCGCGAAGGGCGCAAAGAAGATCTCGTGGAGCATCACGGGGCCTGCGGGTGCGAAGGGAGCCGAGGGCGCGAAGGGTGCCGGAAGGCCCTGCAGGTCCTCAAGGAAGCCACGGTTCTGCGGGCGCGGAGGGCGAGACGGGCGCCCGGGGGCCGGCCGGTGCGACGGGTGCGAAAGGCGACACGGGGGCGACGGGGCCTGCGGGCGCCAAGGGCGATACGGGTGCTACGGGACAGCCCGGTCCCGCGGGAGACACCGGACCGACGGGCGCAACGGGCCCGGCGGGACCCGTGAGCACCATCCTGAGCGCCACGGGGTCAGGCCCGTTCACCGAAACCGCGACGAGCTACGAGTCGAATGCCGCCGGGGCAGCAGGTACGAACGGGATCCAGGTGTCGGTCACCAGCGCGACGACCGTGACCGTCACGGTCAGTTCGAACTTCACGTCGAGCGTCACCGGTGGAGGCTGTCTGATGGCCTTCGACATCAACGGTGCGACGCCCACCGACCCGTCGGATGATCAAGCATGGGGGCTCAGCGGCCTCACCTCGGGCAAGGTAGCGGTCGGAAGCGGCACCTACGCAATAACGCTCAACCCAGGAACCAACTTCGTCTTGACGAGATACAAGGCGACGCCCGGCACGACCTGCACGTTCTTCGCAACCCAGCTCATCGTGACGGGGGTCTAGGGACACCGACCCTCATGGGCTATCGGGAAGGGCCCGACGGGGCGGCCGGCCCGCCCCGTTCGGGTCACGCCGTCGAACGCGCCAGCCGAGCGAGACGTGGCGCCTTCCGGTACCCCCTGGAAACGGAGCTAAGCTGCAGCACGTGAGAGTGCTCGGCTTCGCGGTGAGCATGATCGCCGGCCTCGTCGCTATCGGCGCCGGGATCTATCTCCTCGTTCAGGAGAGCGCGAGCGGAGATAGCTGGCTCGAGGTGCTTGCCCACGGACTTGGCGTCTTCTTCGTTGCGTGCGGTCTCTACATGATCGGCTCGTCGATCGCTTCATCCTCGAGAGACGGGTAACGCTCTGGAGAGCGAAAGTCTTGGGATCGGCATCCTCTGGGTCGGAGAGGCCGGGCTCCGGTTCCTCAGAGGGGGGCGTGCACGAAGAAATCGAACCGCTCGGCAAAGATTCCCGGCAGGACGCCCGGGCGACCTGGAAGGCTTGATAACGCCGAGCAAACGTCGTTTACTACGACCGAGTGATCGCGGGTCGCCCCGATGCCTCGCGGACAACCCGGCCCTAGCTTCGCTCGAGTTGCTCTTCTTCTAACAACGACCTAGGAGGAAGCTGTGCTCGCGTACACGTTTGGTCAGGCGATGTGGACGATGTTCGTCTTCTTCGTGTGGATCCTGTGGTTCTGGCTCCTGTTCACGGTCTTCGGCGATCTCTTCCGGCGTCACGACATCAGCGGCTGGGCGAAGGCCGCGTGGACGTTCTTCGTGATCATCCTTCCGTTCCTCGGGATCTTCGTCTACCTGATCGCCGAGGGCAAGGGCATGGGTGAGCGGAGCGTGAGGCGAGCGCAAAATGAGCAGGCGCAGATGGACACCTACGTCCGGTCGGTGGCCGGCTCGAGCGATGCGACGGCGCAGATCGCCAAGGGCAAGGAGCTGCTCGACAGCGGCGCGATCAGCCAGGCCGAGTACGACCAACTGAAGGCGAAGGCGCTCGCATGACCGGCGAGCGATAGGGGTGCCGATGCCCGCATCCACCCCCAACCCCCAGACCTTCTCGGGTGAGGAGCTGACGCAGCTGCTCGCGCTGATCCGAGAGGCTGACAGCGTCGAGTTGAAGTTGACCGTGCCTGAGACCGATCAGCGCTCGGCGATCGCTGCGCTCGGCCTCGATCCGCTGGACGCTCAGATCCGGCAGGTCTTCTTCTTCGACACACCCGAGCTGACCCTCGACAAGCAGGGCATCGTCGTCCGTGCCCGCCGGATCCAGGGCAAGGGCGACGACTCCACCGTGAAGCTGCGGCCGGTCGTACCGGCCGAGCTACCGGACGATCTGCGCAGGTCGGCGAGCCTCCGCGTCGAGGTCGATGCGCTGCCCGGAGGCTACGTCTGCTCGGCGGCCTTGAAGGGCGCGCTACGCCCGACCGACGTGAGGAGCGCCGTCGCGGGTGAGATCCGGTTGGGAAAGCTCTTCTCGAAGGAGCAGCGGGCGTTCTTCGCCGCGCACGTGCAGGAGGGGATCGGTCTGGACGACCTGTCGATCCTCGGCCCGATCTTCGTGCTCAAGCTCCGCTTCACGCCGGGTGACCTCGAGCGCCGGCTTGTCGCCGAGATGTGGTTGTACCCCGACGGCTCCCGCATCCTCGAGCTCTCGACTCGCTGCGGCACCAGCGAGGCCTTCCAGGTCGCAGCCGAGCTCCGCTCGTATCTCGCCGGCCGCGGCATCGACCTCTCCGGCGAGCAGCAGACGAAGACACGCAAGGCGCTCGACTACTTCGCGCACCTGAAGAACGACGCTCGGTGAACGGGGGTCCCGGCCGCAACAACGGCGAGAGCCAGACGGACGCGATGATCGTTCCTCGCTGGGAGTGGCGCACGTTCGGCGAGAGCTTCGGCGAGGCCGACAGCGCCTTCGCGGCGCTCTCGCCGGAGCGGGTACAGGAGAGCGACGAGCTCTACCTCCTCTCGCTCGCAAGCGACGCCTCGACCAAGGTTCGCGACGGCCTGATGGACGTCAAGCAGCTGCAGGCCGTGGACGAGGACGGGCTCGAGCAGTGGAAGCCGGTGATGAAGGCGGCCTACCCGCTTCCAGCCGATGGCGTCCGCGCGGTGCTGCGAGGCGCTCGGGGTCGACGCTCCGGAACTCGCTCGCTCCGAGTACGCGCTCGACCAGCTCGTCGCCGAGGTTGTCGTGCCGAGCCCGGACCTGATGGCGGTCGAGGTGCACAAGCGGCGTGAGCACTACGCAGTTGGCGGCTGCATGGCAGAGCTCTCCGAGGTGCGAATCGGGCAGGGGGCGAGGCGAACGATTGCCGTCGAGTCGGAGGACCCCGCACGCGTGATCGCGACCGTGCGCGACCTCGGCCTCGGCGCGCGCCGCAACGTGTGCCTCCCGCGCGGGCTCAAGGCGCTCGTCGAGTTCGGGGCGAAGCGCTACGCGGTCATCGATGTCGGCACGAACTCGGTCAAGTTCCACATCGGCGAACGGGCGGCGGACGGCGAGTGGAAGACGGTCATCGACCGCGCCGAGATCACCCGCCTCGGCGAGGGCCTCGACGAGGCAGGCAGGCTCGAGGCCGGGCCGATCGAGCGGACAGTCGAGGCGATCGCTGCCATGGCCGACGAGGCCAGGCGCAGCGGCGTCGAGGCGATCGCGGCGGTCGGAACGGCCGGTCTGCGACTGGCGCCCAACCGTACCGTCCTGGTCGATGCAGTGCGAGAGCGCACGGGCGTCGAGGTCGAGGTCATCTCGGGCGAGGAGGAAGGCCGGCTCGCCTACCTCGCCGTCGAGTCCGGGTTGGGCCTCGGCCGCGGCTTGCTCGTTGTGTTCGATACGGGCGGCGGCAGCTCCCAGTTCACGTTCGGCCGGGGCGAGCAGGTCGACGAACGCTTCAGCCTCAACGTCGGTGCGGCGCGGTTCACCGAACGCTACTCGCTCGACGGGATCGTCTCCGACGACGCGCTCGCCTCAGCGCTCGAGGCGGTCGCCGCCGACCTCGCACCCCTTGACGGTCGACCGATCCCGGACACCGTCGTCGGGATGGGCGGCGCGATCACGAACCTCACGGCCGTCAAGCATGGACTTGCCGAGTACGACCCCGCGCTCGTGCAGGGCACCGTCCTCGACCTTGCCGAGATCGATCGGCAGATCGAGCTCTACCGCACACGCACTGCTGATCAACGCCGCGAGATCGTCGGCCTGCAACCAAAGCGGGCTGAGGTCATCCTCGCCGGCGCCTGCATCGTGCGCACCGTGATCACGAAGCTCAGCCGAGAGTCGCTCACGGTGAGCGACCGAGGCCTTAGACACGGGCTGCTCATCGATCGCTTCGGCGAGCGTCTCCACCCTCATCCCGGGAGGATCCCCGTCCGGTGACCGGGTAGCGCTGGTGTCGTGAGTCATTGATTCGTCCGCGGCGAAATCCCGGCACGGCCCGGTGTCTCGAGGGTGCACTGGTAGGATCCCGCGCGGGCGGGGCGGGGCTTTCATGACAAGAGGAGGAATCGTGAGACGGATCTTGGTCTTGGCGGCGGTTGTGACCGCGCTTGCAGGCGTGGGGGGTTCGGCACAGGCGGCCAGCCGGCACGCAGTGCGGGCGCAGAGTGCCGGCAAGGCGGACTTGATCAAGACGGTGAACGTGGCCGCATCCGAGTTCAAGTTCGTGCTCAGCGCCAAGAGTGCGGGCCGGGGCCTGGTGATCTTCAAGGTGAAGAATGTCGGGAAGATCAACCACGACTTTTCGATCAACGGACGGAAGACCAAGATGCTCTCGCCCGGCCAGTCAGACACTCTGCGGGTCACGTTCTTGCGCAAGGGAGCCTATCCCTACACCTGCACGGTTCCGGGCCACGCAGCGGCCGGGATGAAAGGCGTCTTCACAATCACCTGAGCTCGCATCTGCCCGACTGGCAGAACATGTAGCGGCCGCGTGCGACTCGCCGACGCTTGAGAGCGCGGGCTCCGCCCGAGCAGTCCGCTACGTGCTGATCATCTTCTTCTCGACGCCGACGCCGGCGGCGAGAGCGCGCTCGTACTCGAGCGGCACCGTCGCCGAGTCCTGGAGGGCGATCCCGGTCGAGTCGAAGAGGGTGATCTCGGCGGCCGACGTCCGGCCCGGCTTGCGTCCCGTGATCACCTCGCCGATCTCGCCGGCGAGGTCGCTCTCGGTGATCAGCCCTTCGGCGAGCGGGACGTTGATCTCGCCGTCGGTGCGGCACTGCCGGATGTCGTCGACGAAGATCCGGGCCCGCTGGAGAATGCGCCCGTCGAGCTCCTGGTCGCCGCTCTTGTCGGCGCCGACCGCAGCCAGATGCGTCCCCGGCGCAATCCACTCGTCGAGGACGATCGGGCCCCTGGCCGGGGTGACCGTGACGACGACGTCGGCGCCGGTGACCACCTCCTCGAGGTTCGTGGACGTCCGGAGCAGAAACGAGAAGCGCCCCTCGTAGCGCCGGGCGAAGTTGTCGAGCGTCTCGCGCGATCGGCTCCACACTCGCACCTCGTCCCACTCGAACACCTCGTTACAGGTCTCGATCGTGCCTTCGGCCATATGGCCGGCGCCGACGATCGCAAGCACCTTCGAGTCGGGCCGGGCAAGCCACTTCGCCGAGACCGCCGACGAGGCGCCCGTGCGCATGACCGTGTGGTAGGAGCCGTCGCAGATCGCAAGCGGAAACCCGGTCTCTGGATGCGTGTAGATCAGGATCGAGAAGACGGTCGGGAGGTCGAAGCGCTCGCGATTCTGCTCGCGGATCGAGACCCACTTGCAGGCGGCTGCCTCCGGCTCCTCGATGTAGGACGGCATCGCCTCCCACTCACCCGGGTACTTGGCGAGAACGATGTGCCCCTTCGGTTCCATGGAGAAGCGGCCCTCGCCGTGCATCCGGTAGGCCTGCTCGACGCAGGCGACATACTCGGCCGGCGAGACGAGCCCCATCATGTCGCTGCGACCGAGAATCAGGGTCTTACGGTTGCGCCAGCTCTCGTCCATCGGCCGATTCTACGACAGGCGCGGGCGGAGCCCAGGGGCGCTGAGAGCTTGGAGCCGGGGCGGCACGACGCTAAGGTCCGCGCCAGATGGGCGGTGACGCACGCACCCGCAGCACCGACAGGATCGGCCGCGACATCGAGGTGCTCTCGGGCCCCGGCTACACGCTCTCCGACGAGGCGATTCGCCGCTACGCGTACACCGCCGTCTACCGGAACACTCTCGACTACTTCACCCGCGCCTTGAGCGAGCTCGGTTTCGACGTCGACGAGGATCCGGTGGGGACACTCGTCGCCCGCAACCGTCCCGCCGGCGAGCCCGTGTTCGGCATCGGCTCCCACTGCGACTCCAACCGGAACGGGGGCCGCTACGACGGCACGCTGGGCGTGGTCACTGCGCTCGAGGTCTGCAGGCTGAACGCCGAGCTCGCACTCGACCTGCCGCTGCAGCTGATCTCGTTCCTCGAGGAGGAGGGCTCGGGCTTCGGGCAGATGCTGCTCGGGAGCCGGATCATGGCCCAACGGGTGACCGAGGAGGAGCTGAAGGAGACGATCCTCGCGCTCGACGACGGCCGAAGCTTCTGGGACCACGCAGTCGCCGCGGGCTACGCGCCGGAGCGCTGGCGCGAGTCGATTCGCGTGCTCGACGGGCTCACCGGTTGGATCGAGATGCACATCGAGCAGGCGCGCGTGCTCCAGGACACCGGCAACCGTGTCGGCGTCGTGACGGCGATCGCCGGCTACATCCACGCCGACATCGTCGTGCACGGCCGGGGCGACCATGCCGGCGCGACGCCGATGGACTTCCGGCTCGATCCCGGGCTCGTCCTGGCGGAGTGCATCAGCGAGCTCGAGCGCCTGGCGCGTGCCGCCGGCAAGGGAACGGTCGGGACGGTCGGCGAGATCGAGGTTCATCCCTCGCTGATCAACGCGATCCCCGAGCGCATCCGCTTCTCGCTCGACATCCGCGGTGTCGACGAGGACGCGTTCCGAGGAGTGGCGCACGACATCGCCCTGTTCGCCGCTGACGCAGCTCGCGCGCGCGGCATGACGGCGGAGTACCGCGAGCGCCAGACGCTCGCCGCGACACCGCTCGACCCGGGGATCGTCGGCGCCCTCGAGGCCGCCGCGCGCGCGACGGGCGAGCCGTTCATGCTGATGCCCTCCGGCGCGGCGCACGACACGATGTGCGTCGCCGACCATGTTCCGAGCGCGATGGTGTTCGTTCCCTGCAAGGACGGGATCAGCCACTCGCCGCTCGAGGACGCCGACCCGGCCGACGCGGCGCTTGCCGCCGAGCTCATCCTGGCGGCGATTCGATCGCTGCAGCCGCCGGCGGGGCGGCCGGGGTAGCGATCTCGACGCCGAGCTGGCGCCGGCTCGGCAGCACGGCGAGGGGAATCAGCCAGAACCCGGCCGCGACCGCGAATCCGGCCTGCCCGTCTCCCGGAAGCGAGAACGCGAGCCCGAGCAGGGGAGTCCCGATCAGGATCGCGGCGGCGGCGACCCCGTTCACGAAGCCGACCGCGGCGGCCGGGGCGTCGGGCCGGGTGACGGCGGCGCCGGTGAACGAGGGCGCGAACGGGATCCCCGCCGCCACCCCGATCAGGGCTGCGCCCGCGACGGCGAGCTCCGGCGGGTGCGCCGCAGCGAGCAGTGCGGTGCCCACCGCCCCGCCGACCATGCTCAGCGCGACCGCCGATCGCACTCGCTGCGGGTGTGCGCGCAGAAGCCAGCCGCCGAACGGGCGCGTGAAGATCCCGAGCGCGAGCGTGAGGGCACCGATCGCCCCTGCGGATCCCTTGCCGAGCCCGCCGTGGCGGTCGAGCAGCGTCACGACCCAGTTGCCCAGCGTCACGCTGAGCCCGAGCGATGCCGCAAAGAGCGTCGCCACACGGTAGAGCTTCCGGTCGAGGAGCACGCCCGGGCCGAGCGTGCGCGTGACGGCGGGGCGGGGCGAGGGCTGCGGCCGGTCGCGGGGCGATGCGAGCAGCACGAACACACCTGCGATCGCGACGGCGACCGCGGTTGCGTAGGGGGCGCGCCAGCCGATCCAGCTCTCGACCTGCGGGACGACGGCGAGCGCGAACCCGCCGCCGGCCAGGCCGAAACCGCCGAAGAGGCCCTGCGCCGCCGGCGACCCTCCGCTCGCGCGGACGTACGCGCTGCCGGCGATGAAGGCGAGCCCCGTCCCGAGCCCGGTGAGCCCGCGGGTGACGATCGCGATCCAGGCGATCGGCGCGATCATCGACATGCTCGCGAAGCAGGCGATCGCTGCGAGGGCCAGCAGCCCCATGCGCCGCCCGCCGTAGCGGTCGCTCGCGCCGCCGCCGGGGATCTGCATCAGCATGTGGGTGAGGAAGAGCGCCGTCGTGAAGAGGCCGACCGTCGCCAGGCCGACGCCGTAGCTGTCCGCGAGCTGCGGCGCGACGGCACCGGTGTTCGAGATGTTCCAGCCCGTCGCGAGCCCGAGCGCGCACCCGCCGACGACCGCGCGCCTCACCTGCGCGCGTAGGCCAGCAGGCCGCCCGCATGCAGGATGTCGCGCTCCCTGCGGGTGAGCCGAAGCGCGAGCGGCACGGGCCCGGCCAGCTCGGCCGCGCCACCCTCGACGGCGGCGCGAAGGCCGGGTATCCGCCACTCGTCTCCCTCGCGGACGCGCGCGTAGTCGGACTCGTCGGCGAACGTCAGCGGCGGGATCCCCTGCGCGATCAGGTTCGAGCGGTGGATGCGGGCGAAGCTCTTCGCCACGACCGCGCGAACGCCGAGGTAGAGCGTTGCGAACGCGGCCTGCTCGCGACTCGACCCCTGCCCGTAGTTGTGCCCGCCGACGACGATCCCGCCGCCCCACTCCTCCGCCCGGGCGGGAAAGTCCGGGTCGAAACGGCGGAACATGACGCGGCTGCAGGCGGGGATGTTCGACCAGAGCGCGACCCCGAGCGCACCGTCCGGCGCCATGTCGCCGGTCGATACGTCGTCGGGAACGACGATCAGGACGCGACCGACGATCTCCTCGGGAAGGGGCGGGACCGGCGGCGGCGGGACGATGTTCCGGCCCTTCGCGAGCACGACGAGCCGCGCCACGGGCGGAAGTGGGGGCAGGATGATCTGACGGTCGTCGACCTCGGGGTCGGCCGGCGGCGCCTCGAGCACCGGCGGCTCGCCGAGCCCGCGTGGATCGGTGATCGCCCCGTGGAGGGCGGTCGCGGCGGCGGTCGCCGGTGAGCACAGATAGACCTGGTCGCCGGGCGTCCCGCTTCGCCCCGGGAAGTTGCGGTTGAAGGTCCGGACGGAGACCGCTCCGAGTGCAGGCGCCTGTCCCATGCCGATGCACGGGCCGCACGCCGGCTCGAGGATGCGCGCACCGGAGGCGAGCAGATCGGAGTAGACGCCGCTCGCGACGAGCATGCCGAGAATCTGGCGCGACCCCGGCGTGACGGTCAGGTCGAGCGTCGGCGGCAAGGTGCGGCCGCGAAGAACGACCGCCACCAGCGCCAGGTCCTCATACGACGAGTTCACGGAGCTGCCGACGCAGACCTGCGAGGTCTCCGTGCCCGCCACCTCGCACACCGGGACGACGTTCCCGGGCGAGGACGGCTTCGCGATCAGCGGCTGGAGCTCGCCGAGCTCGATCTCCTCGACCTCGTCGTAGGGTGCAGCGGGGTCCGGGGCGAGCGCGGTGAACTCGCCGGCGCGGCCCTGGCTCTCGAGCCAGTGCAACGTCTGCTCGTCGCTCGGAAAGATCCCGGTCGTCGCGCCGGTCTCCATCACCATGTTGCAGATCGTCCCGCGGTCGGTGGCGCTGAGCGAGGCGACGCCGTCTCCGTGGAACTCGAAGATCCGGCCGCGGCCACCCCGAACGCCGTACCGGCGCAGAAGCTCGAGCACGATGTCCTTCGACTGCACCCACGGCGCGAGCGTGCCCCGCAGCTCGACCCCGACGACGAGCGGCCGCTCGATGACGTGAGGGGCGCCTGCCATCGTGACGGCCACCTCCGTCGCGCCGGCCCCGATCGCGAGCATCCCGAGCCCGCCCGCCATCGTCGTGTGGCTGTCGGCGCCGACGATGACCTGGCCGGGGCGGGCGAAGCGCTCGAGATGGAGGTAGTGCGAGATCCCGTTCCCCGGCCTCGAGTAGAGGAGGCCGTAGCGGGCGGCGAAGCTGCGCAGGTACGCATGGTCCTCCGGGTTCTTGTTGTCGACCTGGAGGACGTTGTGGTCGACGTAGGAGACGGCCAGCGGGACGGCGACGCGGTCGAGCCCGAGCTGCTCGAACTGGAGGCAGGCCATCGTGCCCGTCGCGTCCTCGAGCAGGACCTGGTCGACCGCAAGAGCGATCTCCTCCTCCGAGCGCTCGACCGCATGGGTGGTGATGATCTTCTCCGTGAGCGTTCTCGGACCCTGCACCGCAGGAGCGTAGTACGTGACGGCGGTCGTGTTCGCGGCCCTGTCCGGGGCGTTGTTCGGAGCGATGGCTGTCGCGATTCGCACCGGCCTCCGGCGCGCCGGCGACCCGGAGGCCGGCGCGCTGGCCGTCGCCGGGATCGCCGCGATCGTGTCGATTCCGGCCGGTGTCGGAGCGGCGACGGCCGAGGGCGTGCAGGCCGGGGACCTCTGGCCGTTCGCGCTCGCCGGTGCGTTCGTTCCCGGGTGCTCGCAGCTCCTGTTCATCCTGGCGGTGCGGGACGCAGGCCCGTCGCGGGCGGCGGTCCTGATCGGAACGGCGCCGCTCGCCTCGGTCGCCATCGCTCTCACCGTGCTCGGCGAGCCGTTCCATCCGCTGCTCCTTCTCGGCACGCTGCTGATCGTTGCCGGGGGCGTTGCGCTCGCGGGAGAACGCAGCCGGCCCGAGCACTTTCGGGCCGTCGGGGCCGCAGCCGCCCTCACCTGCGCGGTGCTGTTCGCCGTGCGCGACAACGTCGTGCGCTGGGCGGCGCGGGATGCCCACCCGCCCGCGCTGACGGCCTCGATGGTCTCGCTGGCCGCTGCGAGCGTCGTGATCGTCGTCTACACGCTCCTCGGCCACCGCCGTGGGTTGCGCAGCCAGCTTCGCCTGGCCGTCCCTGCCTTCGCGCCGGCCGGTGTGATGCTGGCCCTGGCCTACGCCCTCCTGTTCGAGGCGTTCGACCACGGGAGCGTCTCGGTCGTCGCGCCTCTCAACGCCACCCAGTCGCTCTGGGCGGTCGCCTTTGCAGCGCTGGTGCTGGGCGTCTCCGCCGAGCTGATCGGCAGGCGCCTGGTCGTCGCGAGCCTGCTCGTCGTCGCCGGCGCCGCGCTCATCGGAGTGCTTCACTGAGCCCCGCGGCCCGGGCCGCCACCGCCTCGCCGACCTCACGCGTGGTCGCGCCGCCGCCCACGTCACGCGTGGTCGGCCCCGACCGGCAGACGGCCTCGAGTGCCTGCATCAGCGCCCGCGCGGCCTCCTGCTCGCCGATGTGGTCGAGCATGAGCGACGCGCTCCAGATCGCGCCGGCCGGGTTGGCGATCCCTGCGCCGGCGATATCGGGCGCCGACCCGTGCACCGGCTCGAACAGGCCGGGCCGATCCGAGCCCGGAGCGATGTTCGCGCTCGCCGCCATCCCCATCCCACCCTGGATCGCCGCCGCAAGGTCGGTGAGGATGTCGCCGAACAGGTTCGAGGCGACGACGACGTCGAGGCTCGCCGGGTCGCGGACCATTCGCGCGGCCAGCGCATCGACCAGCACCCGTTCGTAGCGGATCTCCGGGTGCTCGGCGGCGACCTCGGCGGCGATCTCGTCCCAGAGCACGTAGCCGAAGCGGGAGGCGTTCGACTTCGTCGCGCTGGTGACGAGGCCGCGGCGGTCGCCGGCCAGGTCGAAGGCGAACCGGAGCACTCGCTCTACCCCGTGCCGGGTGAAGACGCTCGACTCGACCGCCACCTCCTGGGGCAGGGCGCGGTGAGCCCGGCCGCCGATCCCGGAGTACTCGCCCTCGGTGTTCTCGCGTACGAACAGCATGTCGACGTCGGCCGGGCCCCGGCCTGCCAGGGGGCACGCGATGCCGTCGAGCAGCCGGGCGGGGCGCACGTTCGCCCAGAGGTCGAGCCGCTGGCGCAGCTCGAGCACGAGCCCCCAGATGGAGACATGGTCGGGGACGGACGGATCTCCGGTCGCCCCCATCAGGACCGCGTCGAATGCGAGGAGCGTCTCGAGGGCGTCCTCGGGCATCATCCGCCCGTGCTCGTGCCAGAAGGCCGAGCCCCACGGGAGCTCCGTCCACTCGAGCCGGAGGCCCAGCGCGTCCACCGCGCGCCGGGCCTCTGCAATCACCTCCGGGCCGACCCCGTCGCCGGCGAGGAGCGCGATTCGGTGCGTCACCGGTCGCTCACACCCCGGCGCCCACGCGGCCCGGAACGCTCTCCAGATATGCCGCCGCCTCCTCGACGGATACCACGTCCGCGTACTTCGCCTGGATGTCGAACAGGTTCGCCTCGTGCGGTGCGCGCGCCCGGTCGCCCACGCACTCGCGCGGAACGAGCGTCGGCCAGCCGTACTGCAGGAGGTCGACCGCGGTCGCGCGGATGCAGCCGCTCGTGGTCGCGCCGCAGAGGACGACCGAGTCGACGCCCTGGGTGACGAGGATCGACGCGAGATTCGTGCCGAAGAACGCCGAGGCGCCCTTCTTGAGCACCACCGGCTCGTCCCCGGCCGGCTCGAGCCGCGGATCGATCTCCACCCAGCGCCCGCCGACCTGCAGGTCGCCGAGCGCGGGGACCTTCTGCAGCCACAGCCCGCCGTCCTTCAAGCCGGGCTCGTACCCGATCGTCGTGAAGACGACGAGCAGGCCCTTCCCGCGGGCGACACCGAGGAGCCGCCTCGTCGCCTCGACCTCGGCGGTCAGGTCTGACCCGAGCCCGCACTCCGGGTCGGTGAACCCGCAGCTGAAGTCGACCACGAGCACGGCCGGGCGCGTACCGAGCGTGACTGGCTCACCCAGCCGGGCGCGAGCGTAGACCTCCCGAGCCTCGTCGTCGGTCATGCGAGCACGGCCTCCCGGCCGGAGGGTAGGAGCTCCTCACCTGAACGGGCTCGCTTGACGAACCGGCCTGCGCCCGGCGAGGCGACGAGCTCGTCGTTCTCGACGATCACCTGGCCGCGGACGAGAACAGCCTCGGGGGCGCCGGTGACCTCCGTCCCCTCGAACAGGTTGTAGTTGACGTTCGAGTGATGGGTCTTGGCCGAGATGGTCAACTTCTTCCCGGGATCCCAGATCACGATGTCCGCGTCCGACCCGGGCGCGATCGTGCCCTTGCGCGGGTAGAGGCCGAAGTGCTTGGCCGGGTTCGTCGAGACGAGCTCGACGAAGCGATTCAGCGAGATGCGGCCGGTCCCGACACCGAAGGTGTAGAGCATGTGGAGCCGGTTCTCGATTCCGGGCCCGCCGTTCGGGATCTTCGAGAAGTCGTCCCGCCCGAGCCCCTTCTGCTCCGGCCAGTTGAACGGGCAATGGTCGGTGGAGACCACCGAGAGGACGTCGCCGGCAAGCGCCTTCCAGAGGAGCTCCTGGTTGTCCTTGGCTCGCGGCGGCGGCGTGTAGACGTACTTGCCGCCCTCGAAGTCGGGCCGCTCGAGTGCCGAATCGTCGACGAACAGATACTGCGTGCAGGTCTCGCCCGTGACGTTCCATCCCTTCTCACGCGCGATCTCGATCGGCTCGATCGACTCCTTGCACGAGACGTGCACGACGTACAGCGGCGCGCCGGCGACGCGCGCGAGCTGCACCGCGCGGTTGGTTGCCTCGCCCTCGGTCTCCGGAGGCCGCGTCCGTGCATGCCAGATCGGCTCGGTGTGGCCTGCGGCGATGGCCTCCTTGACGAGGATGTCGATCGCGTCGCCGTTCTCGGCGTGGACCATGACGAGCGCGCCCGTCTGGTTTGCCGTCTGCATCGTGCGGAAGAGGGTGTCGTCGTCGACCATGACGGCGCCCTTGTAGGCCATGAACAGCTTGTAGGAGGTGACGCCCTGGTCGGGCAGCGTCGCGAGCTCCTTCAGGCTGCCGCCCTCGTGGAGGTCGGTGACGCCGATGTGGAAGCCGACGTCGATCAGCGGCTTGCACCGCTCGATCTTCTCGAAGTAGTTCTCGAGCGACTGGGCGAACGACGTGCCGGGCGCCTGCATGCAGAAGTCGATATGGGTCGTCGTGCCGCCGAACGCAGCAGACGTCGTGCCCGAGGTGAAGTCGTCGCAGGTGACGGTGCCGCCGAAGGCCATCTCGAGGTGCGTGTGCGGGTCGACGGCGCCGGGGAAGACGAGCTTTCCGGTCGCGTCGATCGTCTTGTCGGCGGTCACGTCGAGGGACTCGCCGAGCAGCGAGACTGTCCCGTTGTCGATGTAGATGTCGCCGAGGTAGTCGTCGGCCGCCGTGACGATGCGGCCGCCCTTGATCAGCACTGACATTGTCGGATCTCCCTCGTCGTGGACGGATTCGCGGTCAACTCTACGCTCGCGCGCATCAGCCCGCCGTGCAGCGGATACCGAGCGCGGCGGCCAGTGAATGCACCTGCCCGCTGAGCTGCGAGAACCGGCCGAGGCCTCTGACGACACCGCCCGCGTCCCGCCTTCGCGCGGCGGCGCTGGTCGCCGCGAGCGCGGCGACGGAGCGGCGGTCGAGCGCGAAGAGCCGGTCGAGATCGGGCCGGAGGCTCGCCGGTGGATCGACGGCCTGCATCCCGGCCGCCTGCTTCCGGAGCAGCGGCACGACCTTCCCGACCGCGGCCAGCACGTCGCCGTAGGCGGTGACCTCGGCGGGCGCGCCGATCCGCGAGAGGGGCCGCGCATAGACCCGGCAGGCGGACGACACCTCCGCCAGGTACGCGCTCCGGCTCGGCTCGCCGGCGCCGCCGCGCAAGGCGAGCCAGAGGCCGCCCGCGATCGCCGCCGCGGCGAGGAGCGCGAGAGCGGCCAGCGCCGGCCTGCGCGGCACCCGGCCTCTCATGCCTCCGTTTCCCGGGCCTCGGGCCGGCGCTCGTGCCACCCGGTCGCCCCCTGGTAGGCGTGCGCCGCACGAAGGACCACCTCCTCGCCGAAGCGCGGGCCGACGAGCGCCATCCCCACCGGGAGGCCCCCGACGAAGCCCGTCGGAGCGCTCACCACCGGCAGGCCGGCCAGGCTCCACGGCGAGTTGAACGGGATCAGGGAGAGACGGTAGGGGAGCTCGCGCCCGCGGACCGTCACCGTCTCCTCGCCGATGCGGGGCGCGACGACCGGCATCTGCGGCGCGGCAAGCAGGTCGAAGCGCTCGAACAGCGAGGCCAGGCCGGCGGCGTAGCGCCGCCGGAGACGGACGCCCGTCACGTAGGCGGTGCCCGGGAGGACGAGGCCGGCGAGGAGCCGCGCCCGGACATCGGCTCCGTAGTCGGGGAGCCGCGTCCGGAGCCAGGGAAGATGGAAGGCCGCCGCCTCCGGCAGCATCACGAGCTGCTGGATCGTCCCGGTGTCCTCGAGGAGCGGCACCTCGGCCCGCCCGATCCGGGCGCCGAGCCCGGCGAGCTCGCCGAGCGCCGCCTCCGTCGCCGCCGCGATCTCCGGCTCGGCCTGGGCGAACAGTTCCTCGACGACGCCGATCCGCAGCCCGGCGACCCCACCCGAGACGTCGGTCGTCGTGCCGGCGATCGCGTCGAGCAGGAGGGCGCAATCCTCTGCCGTGCGGGCGATCGGGCCGGTGACGTCGAACGTCCAGGAGACCGGCACGACCCCGCGGGCGGAGACGAGCCCGGTCGAGGGCCGCAGGCCGGTGACGCCGCAGAGGCAGGCCGGTATCCGGATCGACCCGGCCGTGTCCGTCCCGAGCGTGCCGGCGGCCAGGTCGGCGGCGGCGGCGGCACCCGAGCCGCCGCTCGAGCCGCCGCAGATGCGGTCGGGCGCCCACGGGTTTCGAGCCGGCCCGAAGTGCGGGCTCGTCGTCAGCGCGCCGAAGGCGAACTCGTGCAGGTTGAGCTTGCCGAGCACGATTCCCCCGGCCGCTCGCAGCCGCTCGACCACCTCGGCATCGGAGCGCGGTACCCGGTCGCGCAGGATCGCCGATGCTGCGGTGGTGGGCGTGCCCGCGACATCGATCATGTCCTTCACGGCGATCGGCGCCCCGTAGAGGGGCGGGCGCGGCGGCGCCGCGGCCTCGCTGAGCGCCTCGTCGCCGCGGACCGAGATGTAGGCGTTCAGGCCGCGCCTCCGCTCGATTCGCTCGAGGTACCACTCGACGGCCTCGCGCGGCGAGAGCTCACCGGCCCGGAGCCGCGCGACGAGCGGCGCGAGGCTCACGGGCGCTCCCCGTCCAGATCGCCGGGGGCATCCTCCGGGCCGAGCAACGCTTCGAGCCGCTCGATCTCGGGCAGGATCCGGTCGACGAAGCCGAGCGCCGCGGCGAGATCGTCGTCCGAGGCCGCGACCCCGTGCTCCAGGGCGAGGGCCCGCAGCAATTCGACCCGGCTAGACTGCGCGTCCATGCCGATCTACGAGTACCGGTGCAAGGGGTGCGGCGAGCGCTTCGAGGAGCTCGTCTCGGCCTCGGCCAAGTCGGCCCCGCCGTGCCCCGCATGCGGCACGCGCGGGGCAAAGCGCCTCTACTCGATGTTCGCGACCGAGTGGTTCCCGCCCAACGTGTCGTGGCACAAGATGCCGAGCAAGCACGACATGGGCGGCGCTCCCGACTCGCGCCCGAGTGCGAGCATCCCGAAGGGGATAGCGGAGGGCACCAAGAAGGCGAAGGGCAAGCAGGGCTAGCCGGCGGGCCGGCCGGCATCGGCGCGAGGTTGGCAAGGGACCCTCTATAAGTCAGACTTTCCCGCTCTGTCAAGGAGGCTCGTGTGCCCTACGCGCAGATCGACGAGGGAATCCGGCTCTACTACGAGCTGACCGGGCCCGAGGATGCCCCCGTCATCATCCAGCTCGGCGGCGGCCTGTTCGGTCGCCACAACTTCGGGCTCGTCAACGACGGCTTCCGCGAGCGCTTCCGGCTGCTCTCGTTCGACGCGCGGGGATACGGCGCGTCGTCGAAGCCGAGGGAGGCCTACACGATCGAGGGTTGGGCAACCGACGCGGCGGCGCTGCTCGACGCGGTCGGGCTCGAGCGCGTCTTCGTCCACGGCACCTCGATGGGCGGCATGGTCGCGATCGCTGTTGCCGCCTCGTACCCCGATCGCACGATCGCGGCGTGTGCCGACGTGGCCTTCGCAAAGCCCGATCTCTACCGCCGGACCCTGTTCCAGATCTGGCGGCGGATGGCGGAGTCGATGGCGTGGGACGACTTCTCGGATCACGTGACGACGCAGGCCGTCGGGGCGAGGTTCATGGAGAGCCCGGAGGGCGAGAACATCTTCCAGCTCGTGCGCGACATCGTCGGCCTGAACGACCCCTACACGGTGCGCCAGGCGTGCCTCGCGATGGAGCGGATGGACCTGTCGCCCCTGGTGCCGGCCATCGCGAGGCCCCTGCTGATGACGAACGGGACGCACGACGTGCTCTGCCCGCCCGAGCTGGCGCCGTCCGGGCTCGGCGCCAGAGGGATGGCGGCGATGAACCCGAACATCAGCGTGGTCGAGTTTCCCGACATCGGCCACGCCGACCTCGTCGAATGCCCGCAGGATGCCGTCAGGATCGTGACCGGGTTCTTCGAGCAAGCCGCGGCCTCGGAATGAGGATCGCGTTCCCGATCTTCCCCGGCGCGGAGGAGCTCGACCTCGCCGGCCCCTGGGAGACACTGGCGCTCGCCCGGGAGTACGGCGGACGTGAGATCGACCTGTTCACGGCCGCGCTCACCCGCGAGCCCGTGCGGCTGCGGGGCGGCCTGAGAGTGGTCCCGGATTACGCCTTCTCGAGCGAGCCCGCGCCCGACCTGATCGTCGTGCCCGGCGGGCCGGGAACGCGCGACGAGGCATCGGCGCGACCGGTCGTGGCCTGGCTCACCACCCGCCGGCAGACCCCGCTCATCGCCTCGGTCTGCACGGGTGCGCTTCTACTCGCGCAGGCAGGCGTCCTCGACGGGCACCGCGCGACGACCCATCACCGCTGGCTCGAGCTGCTCGCGGCGCGGCACCCCTCGGTCGAGGTGGTCGAAGGGACGCGCGTGGTCGACGACGGGGCGGTCGTGACGGGCGGCGGGGTCACCGCCGGGATCGACGTGGGGCTTCACCTGGTCGAGCGCCTCTTCGACGCGGAGCTCTCCGCCGAGGTCGCCTCGGTGATGGAGTACCCGTCGCCGAAGACGCCCGCCTCGGCCAGCGCGCGGAGCCGCTCGGGCGAGTAGCCGCACACCTCGGACAGCGCAGACTCGGTGTGCTCGCCGCGGCGAGGCGCCCGCCGGTTCGGCTGCTCGTCGCCGAGCCGCAGCGGGCTCGCGACCTGACGGACCGTGCCGAGGGTGGGGTGCTCGGTGGCGACGACGGCGCCGCGGGCCACCGTCTGCGGATCCTCGAGTGCCGCAAGAACGTCGTTGACGGCCGCGCTCGGCACACCGGCCGCGGCGAGCCGGGCCAGCCAGTCGGCGGTCGTATGTTCCGCGAACGCGGCGTCGAGGATCTCGAGCAGCTCGACCCGGTTTCGGTCGCGGCCGGCGAAGTCGGAGAAGCGCTCGTCGCCGGCCAGCTCGGGGCGCCCGAGCGCGGCGCAGAGCGACTCGAAGAACTTCTGCTTCGGGCAGGCGACCACGAGCCAGCCGTCCGCCGTCGCGAAGTTCTGGAACGGCACGATCGAGGGATGGGCCGAGTTGGCCCGGCGCGGCGGCACGTACCCTCGCGATGCCGCCCAGGCACCGACGTAGCAGAGCTCGTGCAGCGCGGTCTCGAAGAGCGAGATGTCGCAGTCGCAGCCGACGCCGTCGCGCTGCGCCCGGGCGAGGCCCGCGAGAACGGCGATCGCCGACACGTAGCCGCCCGAGAGGTCGACGAGCGAAAGGCCGCTCTTGGTGGGCGGCCCTTGCGGCTCGCCGGTCAAGGTCATCCACCCGGCGAGCCCCTGCATCATGTAGTCGTACCCGCCCTCCGCCGCGCGCGGCCCGGTCATCCCGAACCCGCTGAGCGAGCAGCAGACGATGCGCGGGTTGACCTCCTTGAGCTGGTCGTAGGTCAGCCCGAGCCTGTGCGGCTGGTCGCCTCGCAGGTTCGAGTAGACGACGTCCGACCGCCGCACCAGATCCTCGAGGACGGGCCGGGCCTCGGGCCGGCGGAGATCGAGCGAGATGCTCTTCTTGTTGCGGTTGAACGCCTCGAAGAAGAGCGAGTCCTCGCCCTCGGCGAACGGCGGCACGTAGCGTCCCACATCTCCGCGCGAGGCCGGGTCCTCGATCTTGATCACCTCCGCTCCGAGGTCCGCGAGCTGAAGCGTGCCCCAGGGGCCGGCGCCGAACTGCTCGAGCGCGATCACGCGGACGTCAGCGAGCGGCAGCATCCGCAACCTCTGCCGGCTGCCCGATCCGGTCGACGGGCCGGGCCGGCCGGTCCGTCTCGCCCTGGAGCGATCCGTTCACCCGGATCCCGAAGGCCGGACGTCCCGGCGGCTGCGCCAGGCCTGCTCGTAGTACGGCCTGATGTGCACCAGGTGGTCGTGCATCTCCTCGGCGGCGAGGTCGGCGTCGCCGGAGGCGATCGCGGCGGCGATCGAACGGTGCTCGTCGTTGACCGAGCGGTGGAAGCGCGCGCCGAGCTTCGAGCGCGAGAGGTTCGTGTGCAGCACGCCGAAGATCGGCTGGGCGGCGATCGCGAGCAGCGCGTTGCCGCTGCTCGCGATCACGACCGAATGGAAGTCCTGGTTGTAGACGAACTGCTCGCTCACGCCGAGACGCATCGGCTCGCTCGGGATCTGGTCGCGAAGACGCTGGATCCCGGCGTCGTCGATTCTCGCCGCGGCGAGCCGCGCCGCCGGAACCTCGAGCAGCTCCCTTGCCTCGAGCAGCTCGTCGACCGTGATCTCCTCGGCACCGGCCATCAAGGTCAGGCTCGAATGGAGGAAGCTCGAGACCCCGTCGACGCTCGGGCGCGTCACGTAGGAGCCGCCGCCGGCGCCCTTGGCCGTGCGGATGAGGCTCTGGGCCGAGAGCGACCGGAGCGCCTCGCGCAACGTCGCCCGGCTGACGCCGTACTCGCGGGCGAGAGCCGTCTCGTTCGGGAGCCGGGCGCCGGGCTGGAGCGACCCCTCGATGACGAGGTCGCGCAACCTGCCCGCCACCTCGTCGTACTGCCTGGGGCTCGCCGGGCGCTTGTTCACGCCGCGACACCTGCGGGCGGGTCGCAGGCGGGCCCGACGCCGATCGCCTGAGTCTCACGCACCCTCGTCGCGGTCATGGGGGCATCACTCGATCCCGAGCTCGCGGTTGCCGGCACGGGACGCCGGCGCCGACGAGGGGGTCAGCTCGCGGTTCGCGAAGTAGTCGGTCAGCGAGGAGCCCTTGCGCCCGGCCCGCAGCTCCGCCCGGAGCTTCTCGGTCGCCGCCGGGTCGACCTCGAGCAGGCGCTCGTCCGAGAAGACCACGCCGTAGGCGTCGCGGGCCAGCTCGATCGTCGTGAAGTCGTCGAGGATGTCCTCCCGCACGGCCTCCGCCGGCCGGTCGAGCGGATCGCCGTAGCCGGCCGCGTTCGGCTCGCGGAACTCGATGAACTCGCCGGCCTGGAACGGGATGCCCGTCACCTTGGCCGGCAGCTGCTCCTCGCGGCCCGTGTCGGGGTTCTTCCGGCACGACGCAACGAGGCCGTCCCAGCCGCCGAACACGCCTTGCGGCGGATCGGTCTGCCGGTCGCCCTCGCACGAGTAGGTGCCGTCGACGAGGAACCGGTTCCGGCGGATGATCCCGATACCTCCCCGCCAGCGCCCGGGCGCGGCAGGCTCCGGCCGCAGCTCGTACTGGTCACAGCGCATCGGGAAGCGCATGTCGAGCTCCTCGATCGGGTTGTTGCGCGTGTTGGCCATCAGGTTGTCGACCGAGTCCATGGCGTCCTTGCCGAAGCGGCCGCCGTAGGAGCCCTCGTTCACCTCGAGGTAGAGCCAGTACTCGCCCAGCGAGTCGTCGAACCCGGCGTAGGCGCAGAAGTGGATCCCGGCGGAGTTGCCGCCGGTCACCTTGTCCGGGAGCGCGTCCGCCAGCGCGAGAATGACATTGTCGACGACGCGTTGGGTCTGGCAGAAACGCGAGAAGCACGCGCGCGGGAAGGTCGGGTTGAAGATCGTCCCCTTCGGCGCGATCACCTTCACCGGCCGGAAGACGCCGTCGTTCTGCGGGACGTGCTCCGGGAACATCACCTCGTCGAGGAGGATCGTCCGCACCGCGTAGTAGCAGCTGACGAGCAGCGAGCCCTCGAACGGGACGTTGAAGCCGGTCGGCACCTCCGGGTTCGAGCCCGTGAGGTCGATCGTGATCTCGTCCCCCTCGACGACGACCCGGGTCTCGACCCGGAGCCGCTGGTCGCGGTTCCGCGCGTCGTCGTCGAGCCAGCCCACCACGGGCCCGTAGGTCCCATCCGGGATCTTCGAGATCTCCTGGCGGAGCATCCGCTCCGAGTAGTCCATCCAGTCGTAGGCGGCGCTCATGACGACGTCGGCGCCGTACCGCTCGACGAGCCGCAGGAACCGCTCCCGTCCGAGCTGGCAGGCGGCGAGCATCGCGTTCATGTCGCCGCGGTTCATCGTCTCGGTGCGGACGTTGTCGAAGATCATCCGGTCGAGATCCTCGTTGAGCTCGCCGCGGCGGTACCAGCGGAGGGCGTTGTACATCTTCGCCTCGGCGTAGACGTCGAAGGCGTCGGCGTTGATGCCCGGGAACGATCCACCGACGTCGAGCACATGCGCGGTGACCGCGGCGAACCCGATGAGCTCGCCCTCGTGGAAGATCGGCACCGCGACCGCGACGTCGGGGGAGTGGGACGCGCCGAGGTACGGATGGTTGTGGACGATCACGTCGCCTTCCTCGATCTCGCCCTCGAGCCGGTAGAGGAACCCGCGGATGTACCACGGCAGCGAGCCGATGTGCATCGGCGTCGAGTCCGACTCGCAGAGCTCGCGACCCTCCGCGTCGAAGATGCCGGCGCCGAGGTCCTCGGACTCGCGAATGATCGAGGAGTAGCTCATCCGGAAGAGGACGCCGGCCATCTCCTTCGCGATCGCGTGGAAGGCTCCGCCGAGGACGCGAAGCGTGATCGGGTCGACCTCGACGCGCTTGCGGCTCGGAGGCCCCGTCTGCCGGCCCACCTCGTACGCTGCAACGCTCACCGCGCCACCTCCTCCGCTCGGACGATGGGCTCCGCGATGCCGCTCACCCCTGTCGCGATGACGATGTTCCCGAACCGGTCGATGTGCGCGGACACCTCGGGTGGGATCACCGTCGTCGAGTCGTACTGGTTGACGATCGCCGGCCCCGCGAGCACGTTCCCCGGCGCGAGCGCGGCCCGGTCGTAGAACCTGGTCGAGGCTGCGGCCAGCCGTCCGCCGACCCGGAACCAGGCATCGCCCTCGTAGCGGAGAGCCGCGTCGGGAGACTCGGGGCCCAGCTCGACCTCGGCGGTCTGGAGCTTCGGCTGGAGCCCGATGCCGCGGACGCGCACGTTCGGGATCTCAACGTCGGAGTCCTCGAACCGGCGCGAGTACTCGCGCTCGTGGATGTCGTCGAAGTCGCCGCGGAGCTTGCTCACCCAGGTCTCGTCGATCGAGCCGCCGCCGCAGTCGACCCGCAGCTCGTAGCCCTGTCCGAGATAGCGGCAGTCGGCGACCCGCTGGAGCAGGATCCGGTCGGCCGGGACGCCGTCGGCCACGAGCTGGGCCCTGGCCTGCTCCTCGAGCTCCGCGAACGAGGACTCGAGCGCGGCGGCGTCGAGCTTCGAGATGCGCTGATAGACGGTCGCCCCGTACTCGTAGACCATGTCGGTTGCGAGCAGGCCGAGCGCCGCCGTCACCCCGGGGTAGCCGGGCACGAGCACCCAGGGCGTGCCGACCTCGAGCGCGATCTGGGTCGCGAACAGCGGCCCGGCGCCGCCCTCGGCCACGAGCGCGAAGTCGCGCGGATCGAACCCCTTGCGCACCGAGTTCTCCTCGATCGACTGCACCATCGAATGGGTGAGGATCTGCACGGCGCCCATGGAGGCCTCCTGGACGGTCATTCCGAGCGCCTTCGCCGGCCCTTCCTCGAACGCCTTGTGCGCCAGGTCGGCGCGAAGCTTCATGCCCCCGCCGAGGAACGCCTCGGGCAGGAGCCAGCCGAGGTTCACCATCGCGTCGGTCGCGGTCGGCTCGGTCCCGCCGCGACCGTAGGCGGCGGGGCCGGGGTCTGCGCCCGCCGAGCGAGGGCCGACCCGGAAGATGCCGCCCGAGTCGACGTAGGCGATCGAGCCGCCGCCGGCGCCGATCGTGTCGACGTCGACCATCGGGATCATCGCCTGGTACGGACCGACGCGCGTGTCGAGCAGATGCTTCATCCGCAGGCGGCCGTCCTGCGCGAGCCCGATGTCCGCCGAGGTGCCGCCGACGTCGAGCGTGATCACGTTGTCGTAGCCCGCCTGCCGGCCTGCCCAGATGCCGCCGACGACGCCGGCGACGGGACCCGACATCAACAGGTTCACGGGCCGGGCGATCGCCCCCTCGGCGGTCGCGACACCGCTCGCCGAGGTCATCAGGTGCACCCCGGTGCGGACGTTCATCGCGCGCAGGGCGTCCTCGAGCCGGCGTACGTAGCTCGAGACCCTGGGGCCGATGAACGCATTCAGGCAGACGGTCGAGAACCGCTCGTACTCGCGGTACTGCGGCAGCACCTCCGAGGAGACCGACAGGAACGCAGCGGGGAACTCCTCGCGCACGATCTCGGCCACCCGGGCCTCGTGGGCGGGGTTCAGGAACGAGAACAGGAAGCAGACGGCGATCGATTCGACGCCCGCCTCCTTCAGGCGGCGCACCTGGGCGCGTGCTTTCTCCTCGTCCAGCGGCACGAGCACGCTTCCGTCCTTGGTGATCCGCTCGGGCACGGTCAGGCGGAACCGGCGGCGGACGATCGGGTAGCGCTGCCAGGGCAGATCCTGGTAGTTGGAGAAGTTGAGCGGCTTCTTGTGGCGCGCGATGTGGAGGATGTCGCGGTAGCCCTCCGTCGTGATCAGGCCGACCCGCGCGCCGTCGTGCTCGATGACGATGTTCGTCGCGATCGTCGTCCCGTGGAACACCTGGTCGAGCGCAGCGGGCGTCACGTCTGCCCGCGTGGTCAGCTCCTCGATGCCGCGGACGGTTCCCTCCGACGGATCGTCTGGCGTGGTCGGGATCTTGTGGACGAGGACGCTGCCCGCCTCGTCGTCGACGTAGATCAGATCGGTGAAGGTTCCGCCGACGTCAACGCCAAGTCGTTTCATCGCGAGCCACCTTTCAGGGCTTGAGGACGATCTTCCCGAACTGCTCCCGCCGCTCCATGCACGCCATCGCCTCGCGGGCATCGGCCAGCGCGAAGGACTCGTGGACGAGCGGGACGATCTTCCCCCGGCGCGCGAGCTCGAGGCACGTCTCGACCTCCTCGCGCGTGTAGGTGAACGAGCCGATCACGCTCTTCTGCCCGCGGAAGAAGGGGATGATGTCGAAGGGCACCACCTCGCCCGAGTGGGCGCCGCAGGTCACGAGGCGCCCGTCCTTGCCGAGCGAGTCGAGGCCCTTCTGGAACAGCTCGCCGCCGACGTGCTCGTAGACGAGATCGACCCCCCGGTCGGCGGTCAGCCGCATCACCTCGGCCACCACGTCCTCGGTCGCATGGTTGATCCCGTGGTCCATGCCGAGCTCGGCTGCACGGGCGAGCTTCTGGTCGGACGAGGCGTTGCCGATCACAGTCGCGCCCGCGAAGTGGGCGAGCTGCACCGCAGCCGAGCCGATGCCGCTGCCGACGGAGTTGATCATCACGGTCTCGCCGGGCCGGAGCCTGCCGCGCGTGAAGAGCATGTGCCAGGCGGTGCCGAACGCGATCTGCAGTGCCGCCGCCGCCTCGTCGGAGAGCTCCTCGGGGACGCGCATGAGATGCCGGACCGAGCACGCAAGACGCTCCGCGTAGCCCCCTGAGGTCGAGAAGCTGATGAAGCCGGCCGAGGTGCAAAGCGACTCCCGGCCGGTGCGGCAGAAGACGCAATCGCCGCACGTCGCCATCAGGAACGGCATCACCCGCTCGCCCACCTGCCAGCCCTCGACGCCCTCGCCGAGCTCCGCGATCCGCCCGACGACCTCGATGCCGAGGATGAACGGCAGCTCGACCGGGAAGCGAGAGCTGCCCTCCCGGACATCGACGTCGAGGTGATTGAGCGCGCAGGCGGCGACGTCGATCAGCACCTCGCCGGGGCCGGGCCGTGGGTCGGGTACCTCTTCGAGCCTCAGGACATCGAGACCACCGAACTCGTGAAAAACGATCGCCTTCAACTGCGACCTCCCTGGGTGGGCGCCGAATCGAGCAGAGGGTTGCCTTTATGTCTGACTTTCGGACCGCTGTCAAGCAGGCTCGGTTTGACACCG
The DNA here is from genome assembly GCA_963743675.1 of uncultured Actinomycetota bacterium. Taxonomy (GTDB): domain Bacteria; phylum Actinomycetota; class Thermoleophilia; order Gaiellales; family Gaiellaceae; genus PALSA-600. The sequence continues at coordinate 648,149 of CAVURE010000009.1, read as the reverse complement.
TGCCGAATGTCTGACATACACCCGGGCACGGCCCTCCAGCTCGCCCACGCCCGCTCTCTGCTGTTTGCCCCAGGCGACGACGAGCGCAAGCTGCGCTCGGCGCTCGCGTCGGCGGCACACGCGGTGGTCGCCGACCTCGAGGATGCGGTGGCTCCGGCGCAGAAGGGCTTCGCCCGCGAGCTCGTCGCCGAGCTGCGACCGCCCGCGGTGCGGGTGAACGGCGCCGGCACGGAATGGTTCGCCGACGACCTGGCGCTGGTCGAGGAGCTCGCGCCCGACGCGATCGTGCTCCCGAAGGCGACGCCGGAGACGGTCGCGGCCGTCGGCGGCGAGGGGCCGCCGGTGATCGCGATCGCCGAGACGGCTGCGGGGATCCGTGCCGCCTACGAGACCGCCTCGTCCCCCCGCGTCGTCGCCCTGCTGCTCGGAGCGGTCGACCTCGGCGCCGAGACAGGGCTCGAGCCCCGGCCCGACGGGCTCGAGCTTCTCTATGCACGCTCCAAGCTCGTGCTCGATTCCGCCGCCGCCGGCATCAGGGCGCCGTTCGACGCGGTCCACCTCGCCGTTCACGACGGCGACGGGCTCGCAGCCGAATGCGGGCTCGCGCGATCGCTCGGCCTGCGCGGGAAGGGCTGCATCCACCCGGCCCAGATCGACATCGTCAACCGGGTGTTCGCACCGAGCGAGGCCGACGTCGACTGGGCGCGGTCGGTGGTCGCTGCCTACGAACGGGCAAGCGCAGAGGGCCGGGGCGTCTTCGCCCTGCACGGCGGGATGGTCGACCTTCCGGTCGTCGAGCGTGCGCGGCGGGTCCTGGCGGAAACCGAAAGGAGCGAGCGCAGTGAGCAGTGACACGGCAGCGGCACCCAAGGAATGGCGTGGCCGCTTCTTCGAGGACTTCGCGGTCGGCGACAGGTTCGCGAGCCGGCTCGGACGGACGGTCACCGAGACCGACAACATCTGGTTCACGTGCCTGACGCTGAACACGAACCAGATCCACTTCAACACCCCGTACGCCGAGCGCACGCAGTTCAAGCGGCCGCTCGTGAACAGCACGTTCACGCTCGCCCTGATCACCGGGATGACCGTCCCGGACACGAGCGAGAACGCGGCCGCCAATCTCGCCTGGACCGACATCACGCTGCCGAGGCCGGTGTTCGCGGGCGATACGCTCTGGGCCGAGAGCGAGATTCTCGAGCGTGCGCGAGTCACGGTCCAACCCGAAGGTCGGGATCGTCTCGATGCGCTGCCGCGGCATCAACCAGCGGCGGGAGGTCGTGATCGAGTTCAGGCGGACCTTCATGGTCTACAAGCGGGACGCCGACGAGGCGGCCCCGACCTTCCCCGGCACCGACGCCGACTGGACGGTGTGACGATGTCGACCGCAGCGGAGCGGTTCGCCGAGTTCACCTCGACGCTCGCCTACGACGAGATCCCCGCGGAGGTCGCGGAGGCGGCGAAGCTCCACCTGCTGGACACCCTCGGCTGCGGCCTCGCCGCCCACGCGCCTCGCCGTGGCGACCGAGGGGCGGTCGGCAATGGCCGAGCTCGGCGGGGAGCAGCAGGCGACGGTGATCGGCCTCGACGACCGGCTGCCCGCGCTCAATGCCGCCTTCGCGAACGCGATGATCTGCCACGGCCTCGACTTCGACGACACCCATTCCGACTCGGTCGCCCACGTCAGCGTTGTCGTCTGCCCGGCCTCGATCGCCGCCGCCGAGTCCCGGGCGGCGGATGGGCGCGCGCTGCTGACGGCGATCGTCGGCGGCAACGAGGTCGTGACCCGCATCGGGATGGCCGCCTCGGGCGCCTTCCATGCCCGGGGGTTTCACCCGACCGCGATCTGCGGCATCTTCGGGGCGACGACCGCAGCGTGCCGGCTCGCGGGAGCCTCCGTCGAGACGACGGCCAGCGCACTCGGGATCGCCGGCTCGTTCGCCGGCGGCCTCTTCGCCTATCTCGACGACGGCACCCCGACCAAGCCGATGCATCCCGGCTGGGCGGCTCACGGCGCCCTGCTCGCCTCGCGGCTCGCGGCGCTCGGGGCGGCAGGCCCGCCGGGGGTGCTCGAAGGGCGCTTCGGCGTCTACCACGCTTTCATCGGAGCGGCCGGCGGCGAGATCGACATCGACGGGCAGCTCGGCGACCTCGGCAGCCGCTGGGAGACCCTGCGGATCGCGTTCAAGCCGTTTCCGGCCTGCCATTACATCCACGGGTCGCTCGGGGCCACGGCCACGCTCGTCGACCGGGTCGCGCCCGAGGAGATCGCGGACATCCTGGTCTGGGTGCCCGAGGCCGGCGTGGCCCTCGTCCTGGAGCCGGCGGCGCCGAAGGCGGCGCCGCGCAGCGAGTACGAGGCGAAGTTCAGCCTGCAGTACTCGACCGCGGCGATGCTGGTGCACGGCCGGGTCGGCGTGGAGAGCTACACGGACGAGGCGATCTCGGACCGGCGGGTGCTCGAGCTCGCCGGAAAGGTGCGCCACGAGGTCCGCGACTACGACTCCTACCCGGCGGCGTTCCCGGGCGGGGTGCGCATCACGACCACGTCCGGGGAGATCCTCGAGGCCGACTTCCCCTACCAGCGCGGCGGCCCGGAGAACCCGATGAGCCCGGCCGAGATCCGGTCGAAGTTCGAGCAGAACGCGTCGCTCGCGCTCGACGACTCGGCCGTGGATGCACTCGAGACGGCCGTGCTCGCGCTGGAGGAGCACGACGATGTCAGCGAGGTGTTCTCCCGGCTCGGCGCGGCGAGGGTCGCTGCGTGACGGCGACGGAGGACCGGGAGATCGTCGAGGCGGTCCGCGAGTGGGTCGACCGCGAGGTCGTGCCCGTCGCCTCCGACCTCGAGCACGCCGACCAGTTCCCTGCCGGGCTCGTCGCCCAGATGAGGGAGCTCGGCCTCTTCGGCGTGACGTTGCCCGAGGAGTACGGCGGGCTGGGGCTCGGCCTGGACACCTACGCCCTGATCGTGATCGAGCTCTCGCGCGGCTGGACGAGCCTGTCGGGGATCGTGAACGGCTCGTTCATCGCCGGCTACATGATTCGCCACCACGGGACGGCCGACCAGAAGGAGCGCCTGCTTCCCCTGCTCGCCTCCGGCGAGGTGCGAGCCTCGTTCTCGATGACCGAGCCGCACGCGGGCTCCGATGTCCAGTCGATCCGGACGACCGCCGTCGCCGACGGCGACGACTACGTGATCTCGGGGCAGAAGATGTGGGTGACGAACGGCTGGCGCTCCGGGATCGTGATGCTGCTCGCAAAGACCGACCCCGCGGCCGATCCGCCCCACACGGGAATGACCGGGTTCGTGATCGAGAAGGAGCCCGAGGTCTCGCAGCTGCCCGGCCTCGCGATCCCGATGCCCGGGATGAAGAAGCTCGGGTACAAGGGCGTCGAGTCGACCGAGCTCCTCTTCGACGGCTTTCGCGCACCCGCGTCGTCGGTGCTCGGCGGTGCGGCCGGCGTCGGTCAGGGGTTCAAGTACTTCATGAGCGGGATCGAGGTCGGTCGGGTCAACGTCGCCGCCCGCGGGGCGGGCATCGCGCGGGCCGCGCTCGACGACTCGCTCCGCTACGCACAGCAACGCGAGGCCTTCGGAAAGAAGATCGCCCACCACCAGGCGATCCAGTTGCTGCTCGCGAAGATGGCGACCCGCGCCGAGGCGGCACGCCTGCTCGTCCTCCAGGCGGCCCAGCGCAAGGCGGCCGGCGAGCGCGCCGACCTCGAGGCCGGGATGGCCAAGTACTTCGCCACCGAGGCGGCCCAGGAGAACGCCCTCGACGCGATGCGGATCCACGGCGGCTACGGCTACTCGCCCGAGTTCCGCCCGGAGCGGTACTACCGCGACGCACCTCTCCTGCTGATCGGTGAGGGATCGAACGAGATCCAGCAGCTCGTGATCGCCCGCAGGCTGCTCGAGCGTCATCCCGCCTGAGATGGACTTCCTACCGCCGGCCGAGCTCTCCGAGATCCGCGACGGCGTGAGGGCGCTGTGCGAGGGCTTCCCCGGCGAGTACTGGCGGAGCCTCGAGCCGGACCGCTATCCGGAGGAGTTCGTCGCCGCCCTCACCGAGCACGGCTGGCTCGCCGCGCTGATCCCGGAGGAGTACGGCGGCGCCGGCCTGAGCCTCACGGCCGCGAGCGCGATCCTCGAGGAGATCAACGCATCGGGTGGGAACTCGGGCGCCTGCCACGCGCAGATGTACATCATGGGCACGATCCTTCGCCACGGCTCGGCCGAGCAGAAGCAGCGCTACCTGCCGAGGATCGCGACCGGCGAGCTGCGACTCCAGGCCTTCGGGGTGACCGAGCCGACTGCAGGGTCGGACACGACGAGCATCCAGACGACCGCCGAGCGGATCGACGGCGGCTACGTGATCCGCGGGCAGAAGATCTGGACCTCGCGCGCGCTTCACTCGGACCTGATGCTCCTGCTCGCGCGGACGACGCCGGCCGACGAGGTCGAGCGCAAGACCGAGGGCCTCTCGACGTTCATCGTCGACATGAAGCGGGCGCTCGCGGACGGGACGATGACGATCCGGCCGATCAAGACGCTGATGAACCACGGGTCGACCGAGGTGTTCCTCGACGGCGTCGAGGTGCCGGCGGACGCCCTCGTCGGCGAGGAGGGGAAGGGCTTTCGCTACATCCTCGACGGCATGAACGCCGAGCGGATCCTGATCGCGGCAGAGTGCATCGGCGACGGGCGCTGGTTCGTCGAGAAGGCGTCCTCCTACGCCTCGGAGCGCGTCGTCTTCGGCGCGCCGATCGGTCGCAACCAGGGCATCCAGTTCCCGATCGCCCGTGCGTATGCGTCGATCGAGGCGGCAGACCTGATGCGCTACAAGGCGGCCTGGCTGTTCGAGCAGGGCGCCCCGTGCGGAGCGGAGGCGAATCTCGCGAAGCTGCTCGCCTCGGAGGCCTCGTGGCAGGCGGCGAATGCATGCCTCGACACCCACGGCGGCTTCGGCTTCGCCGAGGAGTACGACATCGAGCGAAAGTTCCGCGAGACGCGGCTCTACTCGGTCGCGCCGGTGTCGAACAACCTGGTGCTCGCCTTCGTCGGGCAGCACGTGCTCGGCATGCCGCGCTCGTACTGAGTCAGCCCGTCGCGGCGTTGTTGAAGGCCCCCAGCGACCGCTCGAGCGCCTGCCGCTCGAGCCCCCGCCCGATGAAGACGAGACGCGAGCGATGGTCCTCGTCCGGCCAGGCGTCGAGATGAACGGGTGGATGGACCACGTGCTGGACGCCGTTCAGGACGACCGGGCCCGGGCCGCCGACGTCCAGCAGGCCCTTGACCCGGAGAACGTCCTCGCCGCGGCTTGCGAGCAGCATCGTCAGCCAGACGGCGAAGGCGGTCCAGTCGAGCCGGTCCTCGAGGACGAAGCTGTGGGCCTGGATCCCGTCCTGGTGGGGATGTGGCTCGATCGTGAGCTCGGGCGGCCCGGGCGAGCTGCCGCCGAACAGGTCGTCCGGTTCGACAGCGCCGAACGAGGCCTCGAGGATCTCGGCGACCGGATTGAGCGCCGCAAGCTCCTGCACGAGCTGACCCGGGTGCGCCACGTCGGTCTTCGTGATCACGAGCCGGTCGGCGGCGATCGCCTGCTTGACCGACTCCGCCCCGCGCAGCCCGTGGACGGCGTCGACCGTCGTGACGACCCGCTCGAGCGCGAAGTGGTGCTTGACGACGGGCTCGCCCATGAGCGTCGCGAGGATCGGGGAGGGATCGGCGAGGCCCGTCGTCTCGATCACGACGCGCCGGAACGGCGGCACCTCGCCGCGCGTCCGCATGCCGAGCAACCCGCGCAGCTCCTCGGCGAGATCGGTACGGAGCGAGCAGCACACGCAGCCGTTTCCGAGCACGACGGTCTGCTCGTCGACCCGGCGGAGCAGATGATGGTCGACGGCGACCTCGCCGAGCTCGTTGACGATCACCGCCGTCTCGCCCATCCCCGGGTGCGCGAGCAGGCGCGAGAGCAGCGTCGTCTTGCCGCTGCCGAGGAAGCCGGTCAGGAGCACGACGGGGATCGGCTCAGCCAAGCGCCTCGATCAGCTCGGGGTCGAGCGGGTCGAGCGGCCGGCCGGCGAGGAGCGCCGCCGAAGTCCAGAGGGCGGCGAGATCCCGGACGACGGTGCTGCGACCCTTGCGATCGCGCAGAACGTAGACGCGCCCCGCCCAGTCGTCGAGCCGAAGGCCGTAGTGAGCGAGGACGCGGTTGACGAGCTTGACCCTGATCGCCCGCTGGCGCCTTCCCGCGCCCTGCTCGGCCCAGTGGTCGCTCATGAGGACCCCGCAGAGGGCGCACATTAGTGGTTAAGTAGCCCCCGACCAGCGGATCCGGAGGTGGTGTTGATGGCCAAGGAAATCCTGTGCGCGTTCGGTATCGACGTCGATGCCGTGGCCGGCTGGCTCGGCTCGTACGGCGGCGAGGACTCGCCCGACGACATCTCGCGGGGACTGTTCGCAGGCGAGGTCGGGACGCCCCGCCTGCTGACGCTGTTCGAGCGCCACGGGATCAAGACGACGTGGTTCATCCCGGGGCACTCGATCGAGACCTTTCCCGAGCAGACGCGGATGGTCGTCGAGGGCGGCCACGAGATCGGCATGCATGGATACTCGCACGAGAACCCGATCTCGATGACCCGCGAGCAGGAGGAGGCGGTGCTCGTCAAGTGCATCGGCCTGATCGAGGAGGTGTGCGGGCGCCGGCCGACCGGCTACGTCGCTCCGTGGTGGGAGTTCTCGAACGTGACGAACGAGCTGCTGCTCGAGCACGGCATCAAGTACGACCACAGCCTGATGCACCGCGACTTCACGCCGTACTACGTGCGTGTCGGGGACTCGTGGACGAAGATCGACTACTCGAAGTCCGCCGAGGAGTGGATGAAGCCGCTCGTCCGCGGCACCGAGACCGGGCTGATCGAGATCCCGGCCAGCTGGTACCTGGACGACCTCCCCCCGATGATGTTCATCAAGGGCGCCCCGAACAGCCACGGGTTCGTCAATCCCCGCGACATCGAGCAGCTGTGGCTCGACCAGTTCGACTGGGTCTACCGCGAGCAGGACTACGGCGTGTTCGGGATCACGATCCACCCCGACGTCAGCGGCCGGCCCGCGGTGCTCCTGATGCTCGAGCGCGTCATCGCCCACATCAACCAGCACGAGGGGATCAGGTGGGCGACCTTCGACGAGATCGCGGACGACTTCGCGCGGAGGGCTCCGCGCAGCTGAGAGCGTCAGCCCGGAAAGGCGATGCCTTCGCCGGCCGCGAGCGCCTCGAGCGCCGCGACGGTCGCTGCAGGTAGCTCCACGCCGCCGGCCTCCGCGGCGAGCTCGAGCCGGTGCTCGAGCTCGCCGGGGACGAGGATCTCGCCGAACCCGGGCGCGAGCCGCGAGACCTTGAGCTCGTCGACGAGGTCGCCCAGCCGCGAGACGAAGGTCTCCTGCCCGGCGAACCGGGCCGGATCGATGGCGACGACGAGGTACGCGCTGCCACGCTCGGCGGCGGCTCCGTCGCCTGCTCCCGTCAGCCCGGTGTTGACGAGGCGGGGGCTGATCCCCGCCCCTGCGAGCGCAGCCGTCAGAGCCTCGATTGCGACAGCCAGCCCGGATCCCTTGTGCTCGCCCATCGGCAGGAGCGCTCCCGCGAGCGCCGCGGCGGCGTCGGCTGTCGGGCTGCCGGCCGGGTCGAGCGCCCAGCCCGCCGGGATCTCCTCGCCGTTCAGCTCGGCGAGCTTGATCCGGCCCCGGGATACGGCCGAGAGAGCCATGTCGAGGACGACCGGCGGGCGGTCGCCCGCAGGCGCGGCAATCGACAGCGGGTTGTTCCCGAGACGGCTCTCGGAAGCGCCCCAGGGCGCCATCGCCGCCGGCGTGTTGCAGGCGACGAGGCCGACGAGGCCGCGGCGGGCGATTCGCAGCGAGTAGTGGCCGGCGCTGCCGAAATGGTTCCCGTTCCTGACCGCGGTCGCGCCGATGCCGTGCTCCGCGGCCCGCCGGGCGGCATCGTCGGCCGCGAACGTCCCGCTGACGGCGCCGAAGGCGAAGCGGCCGTCGACGAGCGCCGTCGGGCCCTCGTCGTGGAGGATCGCCGGGGCCGCTGCGGCGTCGATCTCGCCCGACCGCACCTGCTCGCAGTAGGCGGGGAGGCGGAGGAGCCCGTGCGTGTGCACGCCGCGCCGGTCGGCCTCGAGCAGGCAGTCGAGAACGACCGCCGCGACGTCGGCAGCGACGCCCCGCCGGCCGAGAGCGAGCCCGCCGAGCTCGCGGAGGAGCGCCTCCGGAAACCGCCTCGAGCCGGCGCCGGGCAGGTCGACCCGAGGCCCCGCCGGGCCGGGCCGCTCGCCCCGGCCCCGGTTCAGGTAGACCGCCGAGTAGTCCAGCTTGCCGAGCCCGGCGCGCTGGGCCGCCCTGAACTCCGCGAGCGCCGCCGCCGCGACCGGTGTCTCGATGCCGTGGTCGCCGGCGAGTGCCTGCGCGAGTGCCAGGTCCTTGGTGATGAGGTCGAGCTCGAACAGCGGCTGATAGCCGCCCGAGGCCGGGTGCAGCGGATCGACACCCGGGATCGGAAAGCGCGTGTGCAGAACGCGCGAGTCGCCGGTCGACGTCGTGAGCGCCGAGTAGAGGACGTCCGGGTCGATCCCCTCGTCGACCGCGACGGCGCAGGCCTCGGCGAGCGCCGCCATCGCGCAGCCGGCGAGCATGTTGTTGCAGAGCTTGAGCGCCTGGCCGGCCCCGTGCCCGCCGGCATGGATGACACGGCCGAGGCACTCGAGCAGGGCGCGGCGGGCCTCGAGCGTCTCGGATCGCCCGCCCACCATGATCGTCAGCGTCCCGGCCTCGGCTCCGCGAGGCCCGCCGCTGACCGGGGCGTCGAGGACCTCGGCGCCGGCGGCCTCCCCCGCGGCGGCGAGGCGCCGCGCGAGAGCGGGCGAGCTCGTCGACATCTCGATCACGGTGCTCCCCGGGCGGGCGGCCGACATGAGGCCGCCTGGGCCGAGCACGACCTGCTCGACCGCCTCGATGCTCGGGAGCGAGGTGATCGCGACGTCACAACCGGCGAACGCGTCCGCCGGCGTCGGCGCGCAGATCACCCCGAGCGCCGAGGCCCGGGTGGGGTCGATGTCACAGGCGACGAGCTCATGGCCGGCCTGGAGTAGGCGGCGGCCGATGGGCAGACCCATCGTCCCGACGCCCACGAGAGCGACGCGCGTCACGGAGCTCTCAGTGCCTCGCCGCGAGCTCGCTGCCGAACTCGGGGAGACGGGCCAACGGCCTGCCGGCCCGGACGCTGGTCACCGGGCGCCGGCGTCCCCGCCGAGAAGCTGGAGGTAGCGCTCGAAGGCCCGCTGGCGCTCCGCGCTCGCGGCGACCTCGCCGCGCAGCCGGGCGATCTCCGCCTCCTGGAGGTCGTGGGCCGACTCGAGCGGCGGCGCATCTTCGAGTGCCTCCTCGTCCTCGTCGGGCAGGTCCGGCTCGAGCTCGGCAGGCTGCAGCTCGGGCCTCACCACCTCGACCTCGGCCGGGCTCATCGCGGCGAACACGGCTTCGTCGATCGCAGCGCCGTCGAGCTCCGTGACGACCACCTCGAGCCGCTCGCGGAGTGCCTCCCCGCGCGCGCGCTCGAACTCCAGCGCCTCCAGCGCCTGCCGCCGCCGCCCCGCCCGCGCAACCTCCTCCCGGTCCACGGGCGAAGGATAATCCGGATGGGACGGCGATCGATCTCGCGGCTCCGGGGATGGTGTATGTTCGTCTCGTGAGGCTGGGCGCCAGGGATCGTGCTCGGCGCCCTCTCGACGGGACGGCCGCCGCGGCGTGGCGCCTGCTCGCGAGCGGGAGGCCGGGCGAGACTCCGCGGGACACGGGCCGGTGAGCTCGGCACCGTCGGGCTCGGCCGGACGCGAGACCGGGGGACCGGGGCCCCTCGCGGGGGTGCGGGTGATCGAGCTCGGGATGCTCCTGGCGGGGCCGTTCTGCGGCCGCCTCCTCGGCGACATGGGCGCCGAGGTGATCAAGGTCGAGTCGCCCGGCCAGCCGGACCAGCTGCGCGAATGGGGGAAGGCACGCTACGAGGGCCGGTCGCTCTGGTGGCCCGTCCAGTCGCGAAACAAGAAATGCTGCACCCTCAACCTGCGGACCGAGCGCGGCCAGAAGCTCCTGCTCGAGCTGGTCGAGCACGCCGACGCCCTCGTCGAGAACTTCCGTCCCGGGACGCTCGAGCGCTGGAACATCGGCCCCGCCGAGCTGCTCGAGGCGAATCCGAAGCTCGTGATCGCGCGGGTGTCGGGCTACGGTCAGACCGGTCCCTACGCCGCACGTGCCGGCTTCGCGTCGGTGGCGGAGGCGATGGGAGGCCTCCGCCATATCAACGGCTTCCCGGGCGAGGACCCGCCGCGCATGCACATCTCGCTCGGCGACTCGCTCGCAGGCATGTTCGCCGCCCAGGGAATCCTCGCGGCGCTGTATCGGCGCGACGCTCTCGGGGGCTCCGGCCAGGTGATAGACGTCTCGCTGATGGAGGCCTGTTTCTCGCTGCTCGAGAGCACCGTTCCCGAGTACGACCGGCTCGGCCTCGTTCGTGAGCCGGGCGGAACCGGCCTCCAGGGCGTGGCGCCGTCGAACATCTTCAAGTCGAGCGACGGGCGACGGATCGTGATCGCCGCGAACGCCGACAGGGTCTTCAGGCGGCTGTGCGAGGCGATGAACCGGCCGGAGCTCGCAGACGACCCCCGGTTCGCGACGCACCTCGCGCGAGGCGAGCACCAGCTCGAGATCGAGGCGATCGTCGCCGAGTGGGCCGCCGGCCGGGACGCGACCGAGATCGATCGGGTCCTGAACGACGCGGGCGTCATCTGCGGCCCGATCTACACGATCGCGGACATCTTCGACGATCCCCAGTTCCGGGCGCGCGAGATGCTCCTCGAGCAGGTCGACCCGGAGTTCGGCGAGTACATCGCGCCGGGAATCGTCCCCAAGTTCTCCGGCACCCCGTGCGAGGTGCGGTGGTCTGCGACGTGGGAGGAGGGCAGCCACAACACCGATGTGTACGGAGGCCTGCTCGGCCTCGGCGAGGATGCGCTTGCCGAGCTGAAGGAGGAGGGAGTCCTGTGAGCGTCACGATCTGCGATGTCGCCCCCCGCGACGGGCTGCAGAACGACCCGAAGACGCTTGCGCCCGAGACGCGCGCCGAGCTCGTCAACCGGCTTGCGGCGGCCGGCGTGCCGCGAATCGAGGCGGTCAGCTTCGTCAACCCGGCGCGGGTGCCGCAGATGGCCGGGGCCGAGCAGGTCGTCGCGGCGATCGAGCGCGAGCCCGGCGTCGTCTATGCGGGGCTCGTCCTCAACGACAAGGGGTACGAGCGGCTGCGCGCCACGGGGCTCGACGAGGCGCACTACGCGTTCGCCGCCACCGAGACCTTCAACCTCCGGAACTCGAACGCCTCGGTTGCCGATTCGCTCGCTTCGGCCGAGCGGATGGTCGAGCTCGCTCACGCCGACCGCATCCGGGCGACGGTCACGATCGGGGCCTCGTTCGGGTGCCCGTTCGAGGGGGCGGTCGATCCCGGCTACGTGCTCGGCCTTGCCGGCAGGATCGCCGAGTCGGGTGCCGACGAGCTCGTGTTCGCAGACACGATCGGCGTCGGCGTTCCGCGCCAGGTCCGACAGCTCGTCGGCGAGGCGACCAAGCTCGGCCTGCCGATCGGCGTGCACCTGCACAACACGCGCAATACGGGCTATGCGAACGCGTACGCCGCGCTCGAGTCCGGAGCCGCCGTGCTCGACGCCTCACTCGGCGGCATCGGCGGTTGTCCGTTCGCCCCCAAGGCAACGGGAAACATCTCGACCGAGGATCTCGTCTATCTCCTCCACGGAGAGGGGATCGAGACCGGGATCGACCTGGACGCGCTGATCGGGATCGCCGAATGGCTCGAGAGCGTCCTCGGGCGGCAGCTTCCAGGACAGGTGTACCGAGCCGGTGCGTTTGCGCCGGTCGCCGGCTGACAGGAGCAAAGGAGGATTCGAATGGCGCATAGGCTCGGAGTCGACGTCGGCGGAACGTTCACCGACCTGCTCCTCGTGGACGACGAGACGGGGAAGCTCCATCGTGTGAAGACGCCGTCGACGCCGGCCGACCCGGCCGAGGGCGTCCTGGTGGGGGTTCGGCGGATCTGCGAGGAGAGCGGCGTCTCCCCGGAGGAGCTCCGCTTCGTGATGCACGGGACGACGGTCGCGACGAACGCGCTGCTCGAGGCCAAGGGTGCGCGCGTCGGGCTGATCACGACCACGGGCTTCAAGCAGATCCTGCATCTGGCGCGCTCGCAGACACCCGGGCCGCTGGCGGGCTGGATCATCATGATCAAGCCCGACCCGCCGGCGGCGCTCGAGGACACGCGCGAGGCGCGCGAGCGGATGAGTGCGCGCGGCGAGCCGGTCGAGCCGGTCGACCGCGAGCAGGTGGCCGGGATCGTCTCCGACCTCGTCGGCTCCGGCGTCGAGTCGCTGACGGTGTCGCTGATCAACTCGTACGCGAACCCGGCCCACGAGCGCGAGATCAGGGAGGTCATCCACGAGCTGCATCCGGGCTTCCCGGTCACGATCTCCTCGGACGTGCTGCCGGAGTTCCGCGAGTACGAGCGCACGCTGACCGCCTGCATGAACTCGTACGTGCGGCCGAAGGTCGCGAGCTACGTGTCGAACCTCGAGCGGTCGCTCCACGACATCGGCGTCACCGGCGACCTCAATCTCCTACGCTCGGACGCCGGCCTGATGACAGCACAGGTCGCCGCCGAGAACCCGATCTACGGCGTCCTGTCGGGCCCCTCGGGAGGCGTCGCCGGCGCACTCCACATCGCCCGTCGTGCCGGCTACGAGAACATCCTCACCTTCGACATGGGCGGAACCTCGACCGACGTCGCCCTGTCGGAGAACGGGCAGCCGACGATCGAGCGCCAGACCGAGGTCCCCTACGGGTGGGGCCTGCCCGGCGAGGTGATCCCGATCAAGGTGCCGAGCGTGAACGTCCGCTCGGTCGGGGCGGGTGGAGGTTCGATCGCCCATGTTCCCGAGGTCACGGGCGCGCTCCGTGTCGGCCCGCAGTCGGCGGGTGCCGACCCGGGGCCCGCCTGCTACGGGAAGGGCGGGACGGAGCCGACGGTCACCGATGCCAACGTGATCGTCGGCCATCTGCCGCCGCAGCTCCTCGGCGGGGAGATGACGCTCGACGTCGAGGCCGCGAAGGAGGCCGTACAGAAGATCGGCGAGGCCCTCGGCCTCGACGTGCACCAGGCGGCGGAGGGGATGCTCGACATCGTCAACGAGAACATGGCCGGCGCCCTCAGGCTCGTCTCGGTACAGCGCGGCTACGACCCCCGCGACTTCGCGCTCGTCGCGTTCGGCGGCGCGGGCCCGCTGCACGCGAACGCGGTGGCCCGCGTGATGGGCTCGTTCCCGGTGATCGTGCCGCCGGCGCCCGGGCTCCTCTGCGCCACCGGCGATCTCGTGGCGGACTTCCGCGGCGAGTTCGCGCGCACATTCATCCGCACCGTCGACCAGGTGACCGGCGACGAGCTGAAGGGGATCCTGGACGAGCTCGGAGGGGAGGCGAGTGCGTGGCTCGAGGGCGAGGGGATACCCGCGGACTCGCAGCGGCTCTCCTACAACGTCGACATGCGCTACTACCGGCAGGGCTACGAGATCCCGGTCGAGATCGACCCCGGGCTGCTGACCGGCGACGGCACGGCCATGCTCGCCGATCGCTTCAACCAGCTCCACGAGCAGTACTACCGCTTCAAGATGGAGGACACGACCTGCGAGATCGTCAACCTGCGCGCCGTCGGCTACGGCGACGTGCCGAAGCCTCGCCTCGCCGAGTCCGAGGAGCGCGGCGAGGCGGACGCCTCGGGCGCCGCGATCGAGGAGCACTCGGTCTACTTCGGCGGCGAGTGGCTTCCGACCACGATCTACGACCGGTCGAAGCTCATCCCCGGCAACCGTGTCGAGGGCCCGGCGATCGTGACCGAGTTCGACTCGACGACCGTCGTTCTCAGCGGCTACGCGGCCGAGGTCGACCGGTTCCTGAACCTGATCATCAACCCCGACCACGTCGCCGACGCCGGCGGCGGCCGGAAGGAGTAGCCATGGCCAGCGTCAAGATCGCAGAGATCCCGAGGATCGACGTCGATCCGGTCACCCTCGACATCATCGAGGGGGCGCTCAAGTCGACCCGCTTCGAGATGGACGCGACGCTCTTCCGGACGGCCATGAGCCCGGTGATCCGTGAGCAGCACGACGAGTTCCCGATGATCACCGACCCGAACGGTCGGATGGTCGTCGGGCAGTTCGGCTCCTACATCTCCGAGATGCTCGAGGGCTTCGACGAGCCGATCGTCGAGGGCGACGTGATCTTCAACTCCGACCCCTACAAGTGCGGCGGCACGATCTCGCACATCAACGACTGGCTCGTCTGCCTGCCGATCTTCTGGGCGGACGAGCTGGTCGGCTGGGCGAGCATGTTCGGGCACCAGATGGACGCCGGCGGCCCGCTTCCGGGCTCGCTCCCGACCGGGGCGAAGACGGTGTTCGGCGAGGGGATCCGCATCCCGCCGGTGAAGATCTTCCGCGCCGGCGAGCTGAACAAGGACGTCCTGAACGTGATCCTGAACAACGTCCGCATGCCCGAGATGAACCGGGCCGACCTGATGGGGATCATCGCCGGCTGCCGGACGGGCGAGAAGCGCATCCACGAGCTCTGCGAGCGCTTCGGCCGGGACACCTACCTGGCGGCCTGCCAGGCGCTGCTCGACCGCACCTACCAGGCGATGACGAAGCTGATCCTCGCGGCGATCCCCGAGGAGCCCCAGTCGTTCGAGGACTGGATCGACGACGACGGGCTCGGGCACGGGCCCTACAAGATGAAGCTCACCATCTGGCGGGAAGGCGAGCACGCCTACTTCGACTGGTCGGGCACGGACCCGCAGGCGATGGGGCCGGTGAACTTCTACCTCTCCGAGGCGATGTTCAAGATGTTCATCGGGGTCTACCTGATCATGGTGTTCGACCCCCAGATCCTCTTCAACGACGGCTTCTACCCGCTGCTCCACATCGTCATCCCGGACGGCTGCCTCCTGCGGCCGAAGTTCCCCTCGGCGCTCGGCTGCCGCACGCACGCGCTGACCCGGCTGTTCGACATCCTCGGCGGCGCGCTCGCGCGCAAGAGCCCCGAGCACACGACGGCGGCCGGGTACGGCACGAGCCCGTACATGCTCTACTCGGGCTGGGACGGGAAGGGCGAGTTCTACTACCTGATGGAGATCTCGTACGGGGGGATCCCGGGGCGCCCGATCGGCGACGGGATGGACGGCCACTCGTGGTGGCCGCTGTTCCAGAACATCCCGACCGAGTACCTCGAGGCGTACTACCCGGTTCGGATCGACGGCTACACGACGATCACCGACTCCGGCGGCGCCGGCATGCATCGCGGCGGCAACGGCATCGAGAAGCGGTACATCTACCTCGAGCCGGGGGAGGTCTCGATCCACGACGACCGCTGGCTGACCTACCCGTGGGGCATCCTCGGCGGCAAGCCGGGAACGCGGTCCGAGAAGATCCTCGTCCGCGGCGACGGGACGCGCGAGCTGCTGCCCTCGAAGTGCGACGAGATCGCCGTGCAGAGCGGCGACATGCTGATCTACCGCACGGCCGGGGGAGGTGGCTGGAAGGACCCGCTCGACCGGCCCGTCGAGAAGGTCGAAGCGGATGTCGCGAAGGGTCTCGTCTCGGCCGAGAAGGCGGCGGCCGACTACGGCGTCGTCATCGGTGACGCCGCCGCGACCGCTGAGCTGCGGGAGAGGCTGCGAGCCGAGCGCGGTGACGTCCTCGACTTCGACATGGGGCCCTCGCTGGCGGAGATCCTCGCGCGGGCGACGGACGAGACCGGCCTCGAGCCGCCCGTCCCGCCCGAGCCGCTCGCATGGGCGCCGATGGAGTCCGGGCCCGACGCCCTCCGCCGCGTCCGGGAGCACGGCGACCGCCAGACGACGCACACCGAATGAAGCAAGAGGGCTTTCACGGGCGGGCCGGGTTCGGCGAACAGCCGGCGCTGCTCGTCGTCGACATGAGCATCGGCTTCACCGACCCCTCCTCGCCGCTCCACTGCGAGCTCGAGCCCGTGGTCGAGGCGATCGTCCGCCTGGCCGGGGCTGCGCGCGCCGCCGGCCTGCCCGTCATCTACACGACCGTCGCCTACGGCGAGGCGGACGAGGCGACGGCGGCCGTCTTCATCGAGAAGGTGCCGGCGCTGAGGGCACTCGAGGCCGGCAGCCGCTTCGTCGAGATCGATCCGAGGCTCGCGCCGGAGGCGGGTGAGACGGTGCTCACGAAGCTCTTCGCCTCGTCGTTCTTCGGTACCTCCCTCGACGCGATCCTCACGGACGGGCAGTGCGACGGCTTGATCGTCACCGGGGCCTCGACCTCCGGCTGCGTTCGTGCCACCGTCGTCGATGGACTGCAGCACGGCTACCGCGTGGTCGTGCCGCGCGAGGCCGTCGGCGATCGCAACCCCGCCGCGCACGCGGCGAGCCTCTTCGACATCGACGCCAAGTACGGCGATGTGCTGCCTCTCGACGACGTTCTCGATCACCTGGCACGGTTCGCGCTCGCCGGGGCGGAGAAGCGATGATCGTCCGCGACGCCGGCGACGCCTGGCAGGTGGTGCTGCAGACCGACCACGCCGACCTCTCGGGCGCGCTGGCCGGGGCCTGGGCCGAGCAGGGTGCGCGCCATGGCTCGCTGCAGATCGCCGCTGCGCGGCACGACGACGGGTGGGCGGTCTGGGAGCGGGCGCCGAGGGCCGATCCGGAGAGCGGCAAGCCGGTGAACTTCCTCGACGTCGAGGTCGGCTCGCACCTCGCCTTCTACCGCGCCTGCATCGCCGCGGTCGGCGAGCAGGATCCCTACGCCGGGCTGCTCGTCTCGATGCACGGAGCCGGGATCTACCGCCAGAGGTACGGCCGCGACCCGGCTCTCGGGCTCTCCCGGGCGGCGGCGGCGCAGGGGCTCGTGGACGCCTTCGTCTCCGAGCAGGAGGCCGGGTACGAGGCGCTGATGGAACGTACGGGCGCGACCGAGGACGAGCGCTGGCGCGACTACGAGTTGCTGCAGATCTACGACCGCCTCTCCCTCTACTTCTGCATGCGAGACGTCGAGTCGGCAAGCGACGAGCCCGTCGAGATCCAGGGCTATACCGTCGAGCTCACCGCGCCGTGGTCCGTTCGCCTGTCTCCGTTCCCGTTCGGAGCATCACCCGTGCGCTTCTCGCTCCTACGGCGCGTGATCGCGAAGGACGACCGGCGAGACCTCCTGGCCGCTCCGGCCGAGCGGGTTGCGATCGTCGTCGCTGCCTAGCCGGTCCCCGGGCGCGCGCCGCCGGGCCGCCGACAGGCTCGTCAGTCGTCGAGGATGGCGACGGCCCGGATCGGCGAGCCGTACGCGGGGTCGAGCCGCAGGGGAAAGCCGTAGAACTCGAACCGGCGGTTGACCACGTCCTTCAGGTTGTTCAGGTTCTCGTAGTGGGTGAGCCTTCGCTCGGCGCACGCGCGGTGGGTCGGATACTCGTCGGTGAGGTAGACGAGGTCGGGGCTGATCGTCTCGACCCCGAAGATCTTGACACCGTGGTCTGCCATCCAGTGCACCGCCTCGGCCGAGATGCCGTTGAAGCCGTCGAGGAACGCGGGCGTCCCGGCCGTGCGGTTGTAGTGGTCGGAGCAGAAGAGGAGGATGTCGCCGGCGCGGAGCTCCTGGCCGGATTGCTCGACCGCCCGCTCGGCCTCGGCTGCGGTCACGTCGTGGCCGCCCGGGTAGTCGCGGATGTCGACGCAGATCGCATCGCCGCAGAAGGTATCGAGCGGCAGCTCGGAGATCTTGCCTCCGGTCGGGTCGTAATGCCCGAAGGCGTCGACGTGCGTCGCCGCGTGGTTCGACGTGATGATGATCTCGGCGTTGAACGACGGACGGCCCGGCTCGGCGTCGGTGTGCTGGATGTGCCGCAACACCTGGGTCGGTGGGAAGAAGGGATGCAGCTGCGACTCGCGGGAGAGCGGCTGCGAGAGGTCGATGACGCGAGGGGCCACGGAGCTACTCCTTTCCGGCCAGCTCTTTGCAGACCTGGACGATACGGGGGACGAGGGCCGAGACCATCTTCTCGCCGGTCTCGACGCGCGCCTGCGTGGCGTCGCCGACGACGCCCGAGGCGGTGATGTCGCGGAGCATGTCCATCGGCACGATCACGCCGGGGCCCTTCGCGCGCATCTCGTACCGGCCGAACGACGTCCATGGAAGCCCGGCGTCCTTGACGGCGGCTCCACGGTCGTAGGCGTCCCTGGTCGCGAGGTCGAGGTGAACCGTCTGGCCGAGCGCGAGCGCCAGCGAGGTCTCGGCCTCCTCCGCATGGATCATCGGGCCGTCCACCTCTGCGAGGACGTCGGAGGCGAGGTCCCACCACTGGACGAGGAAGACGCGCCGGCCGGTCGTCTCGAAGTAGTGATTGACCGCCACCGTGAGCGCCGCGATGTTGCCGCCGTGGCCGTTGACGGCGACGAGATTCTCGAAGCCGTGGTGTGCGAGCGAGTCGCAGACCTCGCCGAAGACGCGGAGGAACGTTGTCGTCGAGAGCCGCATCGATCCTGGAAACTGCATGTGGTACCAGGAGAGAGTGATGTTCAGCGTCGGCGCGACGAGGATGCTCACCCCCTCCTCGTCACCCAGCGCCGCCGCCCGCTCCGCGAGCGACCGGGCGATCACGCAGTCGGTGTCGAGCGGCATGTGCGGCCCGTGCTGCTCGGTCGTCCCGATCGGGATCAGGACCGCGTCGACGCCGGCCTCGATGCGCGCCTCGACCTGCGGCCAGGTCATTCGCTCGATCAGGTGCTCCGCCACGAGCGCCATCTTGGCCGATTGTCGGACCTCGTGCAATACTCGCCCGTCGTCGAAGGAGGGCCGATGGAAAGCACAGTCGCGGTGCGCGGGGTCAACCTCTGGTGCCAGGTCACGGGCGAAGGCGATCCAGTCGTCCAGATCCACGGCGCCGGATTCGGGCACTTCAACTTCGCACCGGCTACGCCCGAGCTCGCGAAGCACTTCCAGGTCATCGACTACGACATGCGCGGCTACGGTGCGTCCGACCGGCCGGTGCAGGAGTACGACATGGAGGTCTGGGCCGACGACGTCGCCGGGCTGCTCGACGCTCTCGAGCTCGACTCGGCGCACATCCACGGCACCTCGATGGGCGGCATGATCGCCGTCGTCGTCGCGGGGAAGTATCCGGAACGGACGAGATCCGTCGTGATCAACTGCGCGGCGGCCAGGCTCGGCCGCACCGGGCGGCTGATCTTCAAGAACTGGATCGACATCGCGCGCCTCGATCCGGACGGCCCCGGCAGCCGCATCCTCGCCGAGCTGATCGCGTGGCAGGCGCTCTCGAAGACCTTCCTCGAGAGCCCCGAGGGCCCGCCCGCGATCGACGCGATCCAGCAGATCCTCCGGGACTCGAACTCGACGGAGGTCTTCACCCTCGCCTGCCAGGCCATGTGCGACATGGACATCCGGGGCTGGCTGCCGAAGATCACCTCGCCGGCGCTCGTCCTCGGCGGCGACGAGGACATCATGACGCCGTGGGACCAGGGACCGGACGGCGCGGGCCAGGAGGCGATCTACCAGGCGATCCCGCACGCCGAGAAGCACGTCATCCGCGGCTCGAACCACTCGACGATCTTCGACAACTCGGCCGAGCACAACCGCGTGGTGATCGACTTCTTCACGCGCCACGGCGGCTGATCGCGCCGCCTCGTCCTCGACGGGCTTCGCGCCGCCCCCCGACGGGCGAAGGTGGCTGCCGCCGATAGGAAGGTGGGCTACAGCCGATAGGAAGGTGGGCTACAGCCGATCAGGAAGGTGGGCTACAGTCGATCAGAAGGTGGGCTACAGTGGAGCGGTGATTGAACAGGGCGAGTTCCTGCTCGATCCGCCGGCTCACCGAGACGTCGCCCCCAGCAGCGTGTCTCCATACCGAGGCCTCGCAGGCCCCGGCCGGACAGCACGCTGCCGCGCCCCGGCCGAGCCATTGCGTCGAACGTCCTGGCGCGGCTGTGCTGCGGCAAGTGCCCACAGTTGACGAGGTGGCGTGGACTTGTATACAAACCACACTTGCCGCTCACGTCAGTCGGCGTACGAGGAAGCCGTCGCGGTGCTCCGGACGTCATCAGTCTCATCGCAGGGGTCGGACAACACACAATCCCACGAGGCACTACGATCCAACGCACTCGCGGCAGTCGGCAACTCCCGGGACCGCCGTGAACTGGCGAGGGAAGGGGAGGTTCAGGTATGAGCGAGTCAAGGCAATCGGAATTCGACCCGTTCGAATATGCGGATCAACTTGGCTACACGGATGAGCTCGGTCGCGGCGACTATTCGGATCCGACGGTGGTCCGGGCCGAGCCACCGAGGAGCGAGCAGCGGAGCCTGACCCGGCGTGAGCTGCTCGTGAAGGGCGGCCTGGGCGCTGCGGCGCTCACGGGCGCGGGCGCTCTGACGAGCGCCGCCACTGCGGCCCGCTCGTCGAGCGGCGCCTACACCGGCACGCTGAACATGATCTCGCTCGGGGTCGAATGGCCCGCGGGCGCCCAGGCGCAGGCGGAGAAGGACCTCGGCGTCAAGTTCAACATCTCGGTCCTGAGCACGAATGCCCAGGTCCAGAAGGCCATCACCGCCCCCGACAGCTTCGATATCGGCGGTCTCTACAACTACCAGATGTTCCCGATCTGGCCCACGGGCAATCTCCAGGCCGTCGACCGGACGAAGCTCACGAAGTGGGGCGCCATGTACCCGCTCTTCGGCAAGGGCCGCGTCGTACCGAGCGGACACCACGCGGACCTTCGGGCAGGGCGACGCCGCGTTCCGCGTCAACTACGTCGACCCGCAGGGCTCGGCGAGCGGCATCGGCAAGAGCACCGGGGTGCCGCTGACGAAGGAAGGCCCCACCAACAACACCCAGCTCGTGCAGTGGTGGGACGAGAAGTCCAACAAGCCCTACGGTGGCAAGCCCGAGCCGCAGTACGTGATCGGAGGGATCGCGCACTTCAACATGGACTCGATGGGCTACGACTCGAGCGTGATCAAGAAGGCGGCGAACCAGGTCTCCTGGGGCGAGCTCCTCAACCCCGCCTGGAAGGGAAAGGTCGCGCTCCTCAACGACCCGGGCATCGCGATGCAGGATGCGGGCAACGCGGTCAAGGCGCTCGGCCTGATGAACTTCGGCGACCTCGGGAACATGACGAAGCCCGAGATCGACGGCCTGATCAAGATCCTGATCAGCTACAAGAAAAAGGGCCAGTTCCGTGCCTTCTGGTCGACGTTCAACGAGTCGGTCAACCTCATGTCGTCGAAGGAGGTCGTGATCGAGTCGATGTGGTCGCCGGCGGTCGCGCTGCTCGTCGCCCAGGGCGTGCCGGTGAAGTTCGCCGCTCCGCCCGAGGGATACCGCGGCTGGGTCGGCAACCAGGCGATCCCGACGCACGTCACAGGCGACAAGCTCGACGCGGTCTACAACTACATCAACTGGACGAACGAGGGGTTCCTCGGCGCGCTGATCATGCGCCAGGGCTACTACGTCTCGAACGGCAGCCAGCTGCCGGCCTGGCTGAAGTCGCCTCGCGCCACCAGCACCGGCAAGCCGCCGTTCACGATGGCCGAGTACGACTTCTGGTACAACGGCAAGCCCGCCGCGAGCGACCTTCCCGGCATCACCGGCCACGTCGGCGACGTCAAGAAGGGGCAGATCCGCGACGGAGGCTCGTTCATGCAGCGCTCCAAGCACTACGCGACCTGGAACTCGTTCTTCAAGGAGAACGTGTACCAGGTGAAGCGGTTCAACGACTTCCTCAGCGCCTAGGGCGTGGAGGGAGCAGTAAACGCACGTCCGGCTACGGAGGGGGCGGCAAGCGCCGCCCCCTCCGCTACCGAGGGGTCGCAATTGGCAGGCTCAGGTCTCGATCTGATCGGTTTGACGAAGCTGTTCGCCGGCGGCACGGTCGCCGTCGACGACGTCAACCTGCACGTCGACCACGGCGAGTACGTCGTCCTGCTCGGGCCGTCGGGATGCGGCAAGACGACGACGCTCCGCATGATCGGCGGCCACGAGTACCCGACCGAGGGCGACATCCTCCTCGACGGGGAGTCGCTCGTGAACCTCTCGCCGCACCGGCGGCCGACGACCACCGTCTTCCAGCACTTCGCCCTCTTTCCGCACAAGACGGTGCTCGAGAACGTCGAGTTCGGCCTCAAGATGCACGGCGTCGGCAAGGAGGAACGCCGACGGCAGGCCCTCGAGGCGCTCGACATGGTCGGCCTCTCGCAGCTCTCCGACCGGAAGCCGGGCGCTCTCTCGGGCGGGCAGCAGCAGCGCGTGGCGCTCGCCCGGGTGCTGGTGACCAAGCCGAAGGCGCTGCTCCTCGACGAGCCGCTCGGCGACCTCGACCGGCTGCTCCAGCTGAGGATGCGGGTCGAGCTGCGCAACCTGCAGCGCCAGCTCGGGCTCATGTTCATCCACGTGACGCACAACCAGGAGGAAGCGCTGTCGATGGCCGACCGCATCGTCGTGATGAACGACGCGCGGATCCAGCAGATCGCCGATCCGCTCACGATCGCCACCAGGCCCGAGACGGCCGTCGTCGCCCGCTTCATGGGCGACAACAACATCATCCAGGGCCGCATCACCGGCCGCGAAGGCGATCGCCTGCTGATCGAGGACGACCATCATGTGCGGACGGGCGTGCTCGCACCCGGCGACGAGCGCGCCGTGGGCGACGAGGCCCTCGTCTCGGTGCGGGCGGCCGCGGTCGAGCTCGCCGACGGGGCCTCGGCGGCGCCCGAGAACTCGGCCGAGTGCGAGATCGTGTTCGTCGAGTACCTCGGCGACCTGGTGAAGCTGCATCTCACCACGGGCGGCGACAGGATGGTCGCCAAGGTGCCGGGCGAGCGCTATCCGTCGCTTCGCGGACGGGAGGGCGAGACCGTTCGGATCACCTGGAAGGACGAGGATGTCCAGCTCCTACGCGCCTGATCCTCGGCCTGCCGCGGTGCTCGAGGGATCGGCGGCGAGCACGCCGTCCACCCACACCTCCGACGACAGGCCGAAGGACCGGTGGAGCGGCTGGGTCACCACCGCCTGGGCGTTGCCGGGCGGTCTCTGGCTCGGCTTCTACCTGCTCGCCCCCCTCGTCTTCATCGTGCTCGTCAGCTTCTGGACGTACCACATCGGCGCCCGCTCCGGGTTCACGACGCAGTGGACGCTCTCGAACTACGGGACGATCTTCCACAGCTCGACGTACTGGCACAACATGCTCGAGAGCCTGTACACGTCGCTGATCGCGGTCGCCGCCTGCCTCGTCTTCGGGTTCCCGGTCGCCTATTTCCTGGCGCTCAAGGTGAAGAGCATGAAGAACCAGATCGCGCTCTTCGTGATCGCGCTCGCGCCGTTCTGGACGAGCTTCCTCGTCCGCTCGGTCGCCTGGACGTACCCGCTGAGCGAGGTGCTGAGCAAGTTCGGCGTCAGCACCCCGTCCTCGACGTCGGTGCGCCTCGCGATGATCCAGCTCTACATCCTCTTCATGATCACGCCGCTCTTCTTCACGCTGGCGCAGGTCGACCGCACCGCGATGGAGGCGGCCGCCGACCTCGGCGGGAACTGGTGGCAGACGTTCAGGGTCGTGATCCTGCCGCAGACGCTGCCGGGGATCGTGATCGGCTCGATCTTCATCTTCGTGCTCACGATGGGCGAGTACGGGACGGTGCTCGTCGTCGGGCAGAACTACGTGCAGTCGGTCGGGCACGATCGTCAACTCCTACATCGTCGGGGCGGTCGAGTACCCGCAGGGAGCGGCGGCCGCGGTCCTGCTCGTCGGGGCGCTCGTCGTCGGCGTGTTCGCGATCACCCGGTTCTCCAACCTGCGCGAGGATCTGTGATGGCGGCTACGGCCGGGGTCTCGGCACGCCCGCAGGACCGCGTGATCACCCGGCCGAGGAAGAGGCGCGACTGGTCCAAGTGGGGGCTCGGGACGTACTTCTGCCTCTTCCTCATCTTCCTCTACGGGCCGATGATCGTGATGGCGATCCTGTCGTTCCAGGGGTACTACGGCAGCATCACCTTCCCGTTCCGCGGCCCCTTCGGCCTCAACTGGTGGCGCTCGCTGATCTACTCGACGGTCGAGGGGTCGCCGACACACGCCGCCGACATCCACACGGCCGCGAAGAACTCGTTCCTCGTGAGCACCGCCGCCGGCGTGCTCGTCGCCTTCCTCGCCTTCACGCTCTCGATGGCCTTCCGCCGCCGCTGGCGCTTCCGGCTCGACTCGGCCGCCTTCTACCTGATCATGCTCGCCCTGATGACACCGGGATTCCTGCTCGCGGTCGGGACGCAGCTCTTCTGGAGCTATCTGGGTCTCCACCCGTCGATCTGGTACACCGCGCTCGGCGCCAACGTCGTCTGGGGCATCCCCTTCGGGTTCCTGATCATGCTCGCCGTGTGGAACCGCTACGACGCCCGGGTCGAGGAGGCGGCACGGGACCTCGGCGCCGATCAGCGCCGCACCTTCCGCGAGGTGACGTTGCCGCTCATCTGGACCGGGATCTTCGGGTGCTTCCTGTTCGGCTTCACGCTCACGTGGAACGACTACGACCGGAGTGTGCTCTTCCAGACCAGGGCGACCGACTCGCTGCCGCTCGAGATCGGCGGGATCACGTTCACGAGCAGCGTCAGGCCGGATCTCTACGCCCTGGGAACGGCCACGACGGCCCTCTCGCTCCTCGTGATCGCGATGGTCCTCCTGATCGCGTCGGTCCGGATGCCGCGCCGCGGCGCGCCCGTCCAGAGCGTCGAGGAGGAGTTCGGCGTCACCGAGGGGATCCGCACCGACCAGCTGTCGACGGACGGCTAGCAGCGCCCGTGTCGGCGCGCGGCGCGGTCGTGGTCGTCTCGACCGGCGGGACGATCGCGATGCGTCCCGATCCCGCCTCCGGTGGTCTCGTCCCGGCGATGACCGGCGACGAGCTGCTCGACCTCCTCGCCTGGCCCGGTGAGACGCCCGGGCTGGAGCTCGACGACTTCGCTCGCGTCCCGAGCTTCGACGTGCACGGCGAGCTCGCGCTGTCGCTCGCGCTCAGGGTGCGCGACCACGCCAGGCGGGACGGGATCGCAGGCGTCGTCGTCACGCACGGCACGGACACGATGGAGGAGACCGTGTTCATGATCGACCTGCTGCTCGACTCCGACCTGCCGGTCGTCCTGACCGGCGCTCAGCGCGGCGCCGACCAGGTCGATTCGGACGGGCCGCGAAACCTGCGCTCCGCGATCCGCGTCGCGCTCGCGCCGGAGGCACGCGGGCGAGGTGCGTTGATCGTGTTCGCCGGCGCCGTGCATGCGGCGCGCGAGGCGCGCAAGATCCACACGAGCGCCCTCGACGCGTTTGCCTCACCGGGCTACGGCCCCGTCGGGCACGTCGAGGACGAGACGGTCGACTTCCGGCGGCGGCCGGAGCGCCGCGCGCCGCTGACGCCTCCCGAGCGGCTCGCCCCGGTCGACCTGATCCGCCTCTACGCAGGCAGCGATGCCCGCTTCATGCGAGCCTCGGTCGACTCGGGCGCCCGCGCAATCGTGCTCGAGGCCACCGGACGCGGAAACGCGAACGGCGACGTCGTCGCCGGCGTTCGCGACGCCGTTGCAGCGGGCGTCGGCGTGGCCGTCTGCTCGCGCTGCGTCGAGGGACGGGTCGAGCCCGTGTACGGAGCCGGTGGGGGCCGGGACCTCGCGGACGCCGGCGCCCTGTTCGCAGGAGACCTGGCCGGACCGAAGGCGCGGGTCCTGCTCCAGCTCGCACTCGGCGCCGGGTTGTCCGTGGCCGCGGCGCTCGCGCACGACGCTGCCTGAGCCGGCCCGGGCTCGGTTGCCCTGCCGGCCGGTCTCGCTCCCCGCGGCCGCGTCCGGCTCTCCTGTCACACCTTCGCTGCGGTGACTGTCCCCGGCCATGTCCCGTTCGGCCGGTCGCGGGCCTGGCCCGGGATTGCAGGGACTTCTTCCGGCGGGGCGGCGGGCCGGCACGTTCCCGTGACGTGCGCGTGACGCTTCCGTGACGGTGACTGTCCCCGGACATGTCGCTCCGGGGCAGGTCTGCGCTGGACTTCCGGCCCGGGACGCCGTAGATTCGCGCGAACCCCGGACAGGTGAAAGGAGCCAGTCGAATGACCGAGCGGCCCGAGATCGCACATGACGTCGCCGATCTGCGCAGTGACATCGAGTTCGAGCGCGAAGAGCTCGCCGGCTCGATCGAGCACGACTACTCGACGACGATCGTCCCGCTCACGCACCGCAGGCCGATGTGGCACTTCATGGGGCTCTGGACGACCTTCGTCGCCGGCTTCTCCTACATGGCGCTCGGGATCGAGATCTACAGCGGCGGCTTCAGCCTCGCGAAGACCGCGCTCGTGACGATCCTCGGCTACGGGATCTACAGCTTCTACGCGGTCTTCGGCTCCTACCTCGGCTCGCGCACCGGCCAGACACACTCACTGCTGACGCGCTCGATCTTCGGCTCGTTCGGCTCCGGGATCGTCTCCCTGTTCGTGCTGATCGCGCCGCTCGGCTGGGTCGGCTTCCAGGCGGGCCTGCTCGCGCAGCTCTGGAACAACTTCGCCGGCTGGGGCCACGTCGAGACGCTGACGATCGTGCTTGCCTTCGTGATGATCTTCAACAACCTGTTCGGCTTCACGGGCATCAGCGTCTTCGCGCGCTACCTCGTGACGCCGATCCTGATCGTCTGGGTGCTCTACATGGTGCTGAAGGGCTTCATCTCGGACCACGGCGCCCTCCACGGCTCGCCGCCGGGCAGCCTCCCGTTCTGGGTCGCGGTCGGTGCCGTGATCGGCTTTGCGATGTGGGGGAACGAGCCCGACTTCTGGCGCTACGGCAAGCCCCGCTTCGCCTGGTCGATCCCCACCTACCTGTTCGCGATGGTCTTCTTCCTGCTCTTCACGGTCGCGGGCTGGATGATGGCGAGGCTTGCCGGCAGCGGCGACCCGTACAACTTCAGCGTCCACTACTCGCTGTTCGGTGCCTTCTGGCTCGCCTGGCTGATCGCGACGATCTCGCAGTTCGCGATCAATGACGGCAACTACTACGAGTCGGTCAACGCCGGGCAGAACCTGATGGCCTGGGCGCCCAGGTGGCACCGCATCGCCACCTGCTTCATCGTCGCGATCGGCGGCGCCATCGCCGCCTACCTCGTCAACTACAAGTTCGTCAACGGCTGGTTCGACGTCGCCACCTTCCTCGCGATCACGGTCCCCTGCGCGACCACGATCATGGTCGTCGACCACTTCCTGCTCCCGCGCTGGCTCGAGATCTCGCGGCCGCTGACCGTCGTCCCGCCCTGGGAGAAGACCCGCTTCGCGAACTGGCCGGCGATCGTCGCGCTCCTCGTCGCGGTGGCCTACGGCGCGATCGCGAGCGCGATCCTGCCGACGAGCCTGAACGTCTACGACACGGCCCAGAACTGGGGCCCCGTGCCGCTCGAGTGCTGGCTGATCGCCGGCGGCCTGTACCTGCTCCTCGTCACCGTCACCCAGACGATGGACCTCCGCTCGTGGCTCGGGTTCCCGCGCACGCTCGACGACCACGACATCGCCTCCGACGCCGTCATCGACATCGCGACCGCACCCGCGCCGGTGCAGGCCTGACCCGCGCCGGTGACCGATCTCGTCGTCCGCAACGCCCGCCTCGTCGACGGGCGCCTGGTCGACCTCGCCGTAGCGGACGGCCGGTTCACGGCCGTCGGGCCCTCGCTCGACCTCGACGCCACCCGGACGATCGACGCCGGCGCGCGGCTCGTCACCGCGCCGCTCGTCGACTGCCACCTGCACCTCGACGCCTCGCTCACGGCAGGCCGCCCGCGCTTCAACGAGAGCGGCACCCTGATCGAGGGCATCCACGTCTGGGGCGAGCTCAAGCCGTCGCTCACCGAGGAGGACGTCCTCGCGCGCGCGAGCGAGATCATCCGCTGGTCGGCCGCCCAGGGGACGCTCTTCATCCGTGCCCACGCCGACGTCTCGGGCGAGAACGAGGCCATGGTCCGCGGCCTCCTACGGGCCCGCGACGAGCTCGCCGACCTGGCGACGATCCAGGTCACCGCCTTCCCGCAGGACGGGATCTTCGCCCGCGACGGCGACGAGCAGCGGCTGGAGCGCGCGATCGAGCTCGGGGTCGACTGCGTCGGCGGCATCCCGCACTACGAGCCGACGGCCGAGCTCGGCCTGCGCGAGGTGCACCGCGTCTTCGAGCTCGCCAAGCGCCACGGCCGCCGGATCGACATCCACTGCGACGAGACCGACGACCCCGCCTCGCGCTTCCTCGAGGTGATGGCCGACGACACCGTCAAGTTCGGCCTCGCCGGCCGGGTCACGGCGAGCCACTGCACCGCGATGGGCTCGTACGAGCCCTACTACTCGTCGAAGCTGCGCGGCTTTCTCCGCCGTGCCGGAATCAACATCGTCGTCAACCCGTACGCCAACTCGCTGATCCAGGGCCGACTCGATCCCTACCCCAAGCGGCGCGGGTTCGCCCAGCTCAAGGAGCTCCTCGCCGAGGGCGTCAACGTTTCGCTCGGGAACGACGTGATCATGGACCCCTGGTACCTGCTGGGGAAGGCCGATCTCGTCGACGCCGCGCACCTCGCGCTGCACTTCACCTACATGAGCGGCCTCGACGAGATCCCCGAGATGCTGCGGTGTGCGACCGAGC
Organism: uncultured Actinomycetota bacterium; assembly: GCA_963743675.1. Lineage (GTDB taxonomy): Bacteria > Actinomycetota > Thermoleophilia > Gaiellales > Gaiellaceae > PALSA-600. The sequence goes on along the minus strand of CAVURE010000009.1, from coordinate 619,312 downwards.
GCGGCGCGCGCACCCTCGGCGTCGAGGATGACTACGGCATCGAGGCGGGCAAGCCGGCGGACTTCGTCGTCTTCGACGCTCCGAGCGCGCTCGAGGTGATCAGGCTCCGCGCGACCCGCCGCTACGTCGTGCGCCGCGGCCGCGTGATCGCGGAGACGACGCCGGCCGCGACCACCCTGCTCGGGCAGCCGATCGTCTTCGCGCCCTCCCCGGCCTGACCGCTACTTGTGGGTCGAGGTGTAGACGAAAGCCGCGATGTTGTCGATCTGGGCGGGTGTCAGCGCGCCCCGGTAGGGGACCATCTGCGTCGAGTACTTCGCGAGCGCCGACTTCGACATGACCGTCCCGCCGCCGTTCGTGATCGCCTTGATGATCACGGGCTCGGTGAGCGCCGCCCGGTCGAGGTTCGGGCCGACGTTTCCCACCGTGCCGGCCGCCCTGAGCATGTGGCAGACGCCGCAGGTGCTGATGAAGAGGGGCTTGCCCGCCTTCGGGTTGCCGACGACCTTGGCCGGGCCGTGCGCGAGCGCGAGCGCCGGGACGCCTCCGACGACCATCAGCGCGGCCACGAGCCCAAGGAGCCTTGCGCCTCGCGGCCCCCTGGAGAACATGTGCCGCATGCGGACCAGTATCGCTGGCGAACCTCCGGGCGTCCGTTACCGCGGTGTAAGGATTTGACGGCCTCCGGGGCCTCAGCGGAGCGCGTCCTCGAGCGCGGCGCGAAGCTCTCGGTAGCGAAACTCGAGTGCATCGAGCTTCCGTGAGACGGCGCGCTGGCCGTCGAGGAGGAGGTCGGCCTCCTCGCCCAGCGCCGCCCGGATGACGAACGCCGGCGTGGGGAGCGCCGCCGGCCGGTGGAGAACGGCGGCGAACTCCCTGGCGAGGTCGGCCTGGCGGAGCTGCTGCGGCGCGACGGCGTTGACCGGGCCCGCGAGCGACGGATCGTCGATCGCGAGCCGGTACACGCGGACGAGGTCGTCGAGGTGGATCCACGGGCACCACTGCTGCCCGCTGCCGAGCCTGCCGCCGGCCAGGTACCTGAACGGCAGCGCCATCAGCCTGATCGACTGCGCATCCCTGTCGACGACGAGCGCCGTCCGCACCGCGACGTGGCGAGCCGGGACGGCCGCCGCGGCGGCCTCCCAGGCGACGCAGACCCTGGCGAGGAAGGTGTCACCGGGAGCTGAGCCCTCGTCGACGACCGCGTCGCCGCTCGAGCCGTAGTAATCGATGCCCGAGGCCGTCACGAGCACGCCCGGCCTGCGCCCGGCGGCCTCGATCGCGGCGGCGAGCGCGCGGGTCGTCTCGACGCGGCTCGAAAGGATCGCCTGCTTGCGGTTGCGAGTCCAGCGCGGGCCGGCGATCGACGTCCCGGCCAGGTTGACGACGGCGTCGGCGCCCGCCAGCGCAGCCGGTGCGTCGTCCCAGAGGGCCGCTTCCACACCGCCCTCGGCCTTCCCGGCCTCGCGCGAGAGCACCACCACGTCATGGCCGTCGGCGGCCAGCGAGCGCACGAGCGCCTGCCCGACGAATCCCGACCCACCGCCGACCACGACCCTCATCGACCGGGATACCCCCACGCGGCGAGCTGCTTGTGCAGCAGCGAGACGAACCCGGCGTTCTCCGGCCAGTCGGGCACGCCCTTCAGCCAGCCGTGGGCAAGCGCGGCCGCGAGCTCGGCGTTGCAGGCCGACCGCCTCCCGAGCCGGTACTCGTCGGCGCACCACGCGCCGACGACGCCGCGCACGTCGGAGTCGGCCTTGCCGCGCTCGCTCGTGTAGGCACGCCACCATTGCCTTGCGTCGGCGGCAACGAGGTCGAGCCGTGTCCGGGTCGCATCCGTGAAGACGCCGCCGGGCGAGATCGTCCACACCTGCACGGGGAGGCCGGAGGCGGCGAAGGAGGTGAACTCGTAGGCGAACCGGTCGTCGGCGCTGACGAGCTCGGGAGTCCCGTCGTGGCTCTTGACCGAGTAGCCCGGATCGCCCCAGAGGTGGGTGACCACACGCCCCGGGTGCCGGCCGTCGGGGAGGACGACGAGGGTCGCGAAGCAGCAGTGCGCGCCGCCGGAGTAGTAGTCGAGCACCGGCTCCGGCACGCCGTCGCCCCAGACGTTCTTCAGGGACAGCTCCTGCTGGGTGCCGAGGCCGCAGCGGCTCGGCGTGCAGAGGTTCCGGTCGAGGATCGTCTGCCCGCCGACCTTCACCGTCAGGTGCAGGCGGCGCGAGTCGATCGCGCCGAAGCTCGACCGGCGGCGCTCGACCGTCATCACCGCGTCGACCGGGCCGCGGTGCCTGTGCACGGTCACCGTCTTCCAGGGGCCGGGAGCGGCGGCGGACGCCGAGGCGCAGAGCGCCGCAGCCGCCACCCCGGCGAGGACTAGCCGGATCAGCGCGTTTGCGGGAATCCGAGATCGACCCTGGAGGTTGCCGGGTCGGGCCACCGCGAGGTGACGACCTTCGAGCGCGTGTAGAAGTCGATCCCCTCCGGCCCGTAGATGTGCCGGTCGCCGAAGAGGCTCGCCTTCCAGCCGCCGAACGAGTAGTAGGCGACCGGCACCGGGATCGGGACGTTGATCCCGACCATCCCCGCCTGCACGTCGAACTGGAACCGGCGGGCGACGCCGCCGTCGCGGGTGAAGATGGCGGTGCCGTTCCCGTACGGGCTCTCGTTGACGAGGCTCAGCGCCTCGTCGTAGGTGTCGACGCGCGTGATGCCGAGCACCGGCCCGAAGATCTCGTCCCGGTAGTTGTCCATGCCCGGCTTGACATTGTCGATCAGCGACGGCGCGAGGAAGAAGCCGTCGCCGGGCGGGGTGCTCTCGCGGCCGTCGACGACGACGGTCGCGCCCTCGCCGGGCGCCCGCTCGACGTAGGACGCGACGCGGTCGCGGTGCTCGCGCGTCACGAGCGGCCCCATCTCGGCTCCGGGCTCGAGGCCGGGGGCGACCTTGACCGCCGGGATCCGCGCCTTGATCGCCTCGACGAGCTCGTCGGCGATCCCGCCGACCGCGACGACCATCGAGACGGCCATGCACCGCTCGCCGGCCGAGCCGTAGCCCGCCGAGACGGCGGCGTCGGCGGCCATCTCGATGTCGGCGTCGGGAAGCACGATCATGTGGTTCTTCGCCCCGCCGAGCGCCTGGCAGCGCTTGCCGGCCGCGGTCGCCGTCTCGTAGACGTAGCGGGCGATCGGGGTCGAGCCGACGAACGAGATCGCCGCGATGTCCGGGTGGCCGAGGAGCGAGTCGACGGCGAGCTTGTCGCCGTGGACGACGTTGAAGACGCCGTCGGGCACCCCGGCCTCGGCGAGGAGCTCCGCCGTCAGCATCGAGGCGGAAGGGTCCTTCTCGGAGGGCTTGAGCAGGAACGTGTTCCCGCACGCGAGCGCCGGCGCCCACATCCACATCGGCACCATGGCCGGGAAGTTGAAGGGCGTGATCCCGGCGACGACGCCGAGCGGCTGGCGGATCGAGTAGACGTCGACCCCGCTCGAGGCCTGCTCCGAGAAGCCGCCCTTGAGCAGGGTCGGGATGCCGCAGCAGAACTCGATCACCTCGAGCCCGCGCGTCACCTCGCCCATCGCGTCGCCGAGCACCTTGCCGTGCTCGGCGGTGAGCAGGCGGGCGAGGTCCTCGCGGTGGGCGTGGAAGAGCTCGCGGATGCGGAAGAAGAGCTCGGCCCGGCGTGCGAGCGAGAGCGAGCGCCAGGCGGGGAAGGCGGCCTGCGCCGCCTGGACGGCCGCGTCGATCTCCTCCGCCGAGGCGAAGTCGACGGCTCCGGTCTGGACGCCGGTCGCCGGGTCGTAGACCGGGCCGGAGCGCCCCGATCCGCCCTCGTAGCGCTTGCCGCCGATCCAGTGGTTGATCGCCTTCACTGCCTGCGGCGCCTCTGCCAGCTCGGTCATCGTCTCCTCCTCGCGTCGTCAACGGGAGCGTACCGCGCAGCTAGTTTCAGCGGGTGAACGTCGAGCCTGCTCGAGCCGGCCGAGGAGCCGGGTCTCTGGCTTCCCGCGGAGCCGAAGCTGATGATCTGCCGCGTCGAGGGGCTTCGCGTTCGTCGTCTACGGCCGCTCGGCCTGGGTGCAGCGGCTCCGGCTCGGCGAGGACGACGTCGAGCCGGCGGTCGCCGGCGTCGCGGCCCTCCTCCGCTCGCGCGGCCTCGCTGAGGCGACGTGGTGGGTCGGCGAGCTCTCGACGCCGGCCGGCCTCGCCGAGCGTCTGCTCGAGCTCGGGCTCGAGCCGGACGATCCGCCGGAGATGACGTCCCTCACGACCGGCGAGCGGCCGACGGGCGAGCCCACCGTCGAGGTGCGGCGGGCCGAGACGCTCGACGAGGCGCTGCTGGCGCTCGAGATCGACTGGGAGGCTTCGACGTACCGCACGAGGAGCGGGCGGTGCGCCGGCGTGAGGCGGCCGAGGCCTGGCCGCTCGCTCCGGCAGGCCGGGACCCAGAGCACCTACCTCGCCTACCTCGACGGCGACCCGGTCGGCTTCGCGCGGGCGGTGTTCACGCCGGCCGCAGCCCTGCTGCTCGGCGGTGCAACGCTCCCGGAGGCCCGGGGGAACGGCGTCTATACCTCGCTCGTCCACGCCCGCTGGGACGAGGCCGTCGAGCGGGGTGTGCCGCGGATCGCCGTCAGCGCGGGCCCGATGTCGGCGCCGATCCTCGAGCGCCTCGGATTCGACCGGATCGGCAGGGTGCGCCTGCTTCGCCAGCGGTTGTAGTTACGATCCTGGCATGGCGACGATCGAGACGAACCCGGAGCTCGGGCAGCAGATCGTCGAGGACGCGAAGCGCTACGTCCTCTACTCCTGGTCGGTGCAGGACGCGATCTCGCCGATCGCGGTCGCCGGCGCCGAAGGCCGCTACTTCTGGGACTACGACGGCAAGCGCTACCTCGACTTCGCCTCGCAGCTCGTCAACGTCTCGATCGGCCATGGCCACCCGAAGGTCGTCGCGGCGATCAAGGAGCAGGCGGAGGCGCTCGCGACGATCGGGCCGCCGATGGCGACCGAGTCGCGCTCGCGCCTCGGGAAGCTGCTCGCCGAGGTCACCCCGGGCGACCTGTCGTTCTCGTTCTTCACGAACGGCGGCACGGAGGCCAACGAGAACGCGATCAAGCTCGCGCGCTGGTACACCGGTCGCAACAAGATCGTCGCCCGCTATCGCAGCTATCACGGCGCCACGGGCGGCTCGATCACGCTCACCGGCGACCCGCGCCGCTGGCCGGCCGAGCCGGGCATTCCGGGCGTCGTGCGGATGTTCGACCCGTACACCTACCGCTGCCCGGCCGGGCACCCCGACCCGTGCCCGGTCTGCACCGGCGGCCCTCACCTCGAGGAGCTCCTGATGTACGAGGGCCCCGAGACGGTCGCCGCGGTGATCCTGGAGACGGTCACCGGGACGAACGGCATCATCGTGCCGCCGGACGGCTACCTGCAGTCGATCCGCGAGGTCTGCGACAGGTACGGGATCCTGCTGATCGCGGACGAGGTGATGGCCGGCTTCGGCCGCACCGGCAAGTGGTTCGCCGTCGACAACTGGAACGTCGTCCCCGACATCATCACGCTCGCCAAGGGCATCAACTCCGGGTACGTCCCGCTCGGCGCGATGGTCGTGAGCCCCGCGCTCGCGGAGTGGGTGCGGCCGCGGTTCTTCGCCGGCGGCCTGACCTACTCGGGCCATCCGCTGGCCTGTGCCTCCGGGGTCGCCTCGATCGAGGCCTTCCAGGAGGAGGGCATCGTCGAGAACGCGGCGGCGATGGGCGACGTGTTCCGCGGTGAGCTCGCCCGGCTCGCGGAGAAGCACCCGTCGATCGGCGAGGTCCGGGGTCTCGGCTGCTTCTGGGGCCTCGAGCTCGTCAGGAATCGCGAGACACGCGAGCCGCTCGTCCCGTTCAACGGCTCGGGCGAGGCGGCGAAACCCGTCGCCGCGCTCGCAAGGCACGCGCTCGGCAAGGGCCTGTATCTCATGACCCACTGGAACGTCGTGATGGTCTGCCCGCCGCTGACGATCACCCGCGAGGAGCTCGACGAGGGCGTCGCGATCCTCGACGAGGCGCTCTCGGTCGCCGACGAGTTCGTCGCCTAGGGCGTTCCGCCGCCGCCGTGCCACTCGGCGAGCAGCGCCCGCTCACGCTCGGGCGCGAGGCCGGCGGGAGGTCGCGGCAACCCGAATGCGACGGCCGTGCGGGCGGCGAAGCCGCCGTCGCCGAGGACGTCCCGGATCGTCTCGTCGACCGGCCGGAAGGTCAGGCCGGCCGCGGTCGCCCGTGCGATGTCGACCTCCGGATAGCCGCCGCCGGCGGCCGGTAGCCACAACGGCAGCTCGGTGTACGGGACGACGTCGTGCGCGACGAGGAACGCGTCGTCGACCCACGTGAAGCGGGCGTCGGAGCCGGTGATCGCCCGGCAGCGCTCGAGCAGCTCCCCGAAGGACAACGAGTCGCCGGGCCCGGCGGCGTTGAAGACGCCGGTCGTCCTCGACTCGATCATCCGGATCGTCCATTCGGCGAGGTCGCGGACGTCGATCAGCCACACTCGCGTCTCGGGGCGCCCAGGCGCGAGCACCTCGCCGCCCTTCGCGACGCGGCGGGGCCAGTAGGTGAACCGCCCGGTGTAGTCATGGCTCCCGACGACGAGCCCGGGCCGGATGACGAGCGTCCGCCCGGGAAGCGACGACTCCACCGCCAGCTCGCAGAGGGCCTTGAGCGCTCCGTAGTGCGCGCCGACGTCCTCGCCGGCCGGATCGTCGGCGACCTGCGTCGGCGTCGTCTCGGTCAGCACCGGCGCGTTCTCGTACACCGAGATGCTCGAGACGAACACGTAGCGGTCGACGGCATCCGCGAGCAGCCCGGCGGACGCGTGCACGACCCGGGGGACGTACCCGCTCGTGTCGATCGCGGCGTCGAACGTCCGCCCGGCGAGCGGCGAGAGATCGAGCTCCCGGTCGCCCGTGAGCGTCTCGATCTCGAGCCGGCGCTCGGTGCCCGTTCGGCCCCGCGTGAAGATCGTGACCTCGTGATCGCGGGCGAGTGCGGCGTCGACCAGGTGGCGGCCGACGAATGCGGTGCCGCCGAGAACGAGCAGCCTCATCGCCGCACGATAGAGGCAGCATCGCTGCCGGCCACACTCGTGCCGCAGCATCTTGCCGGGTTGGGCATCATGGAGTCGTGACGAGCGCGCCGCTGCCCACCCCAGAGGCCTCAGTGGCGCCCCCCCAGCCGAGGTCGGGTTTCGGCGGCCGCTTCCTGATCTTCTATGTGCTGCTCGGCGGGGTACTCGCGGCCGCGGTCACCGGCCTCGTGCTGATCGCGCTGCAGCCCGGCCCGCCGAAGCCGCTTCCGTGGTCGAGCTGGCGCCCGGCGAGCGGTAGCGTCGACAACGTGACCAAGGAGATCGCCGACCACGTCAGCAGCGCCTACCGGCTGAATGCGGCGGGCGACCAGCTCGTCGCGATCGTCCCGGGACAACCCGAGGTGACGCACGGCACGGACGTCAACAGCGTCTCGACGATCGGGATCCGGGCCTCGGCGTCGAGCAACAACTTCAGCCGCATCCTCAGCACCAAGGGCGCCGTTCAGGATCAGTTCTGCGGTCTCGGCAAGTCGTGCTCGATTGCGCGCGGGACGCCGTCGGCGGCCCGGGAACGACTGCTCCGCCGGGAGGCGCTCGAGATCGCGCTCTACACCTTCAAGTACGCGCCGACCGTCAATGCGGTGATCGCGTACATGCCGCCGCCGCCCGGCCAGTCGCCCTCATCGCTGCTCTATCTCGAGCGCAGCAACCTCTCGCCCCAGCTCGCGAAGCCTCTCGCCGCGACGCTCCCGCTCGCCTCGCCGCCGTTGCCGTCGCAGCCCGATCCCAAGGAATCGGCGACGATCGACAAGCTGACGCTGCCGGTCGAGTACGGGTTCCAGTATCAGACGCTGACGGACGGCACCACGGCGATGGTGCTTACACCGACCTCCTTCTGAGCTCGTCCTCCGCCGAGAGCCGTGAGGTGCCGGCGGGCGGTCAGCCGGGGCCCGACTGGCATTATCAACACGAGACGGGGGGCGTGTTACCGTTTCTTAGAGGGACTTAGCCCGCTTCTCACGTTTCCTTGACCTTCGGCTGCTGTGCTGGAGTGAAAAGGCGCTGGTTCACCGCCGGCGCGGCTGGGACCACGAGGCGAAAGGCACGAGATGAGCGACCAGGGCAACGAGCACCAGAGGTACACCTACACGAGCCCCTTTGCGAAGCCTCCCGAGGGCAGCGCACCGGAGCCGGCGTCCTCGCAGGCGCAGCGTGCAGGGCGCGGGCGGCTCGTGCTGATCGGTGCGGCCGCGGCCCTGATCGTGCTCGGCGCGGCGCTGGGGGGCGCAGCCGTCGGGCACGAGCTCTGGTCGTCGTCCCACGCCGCGGTCGGGGTCCCGTCCGGGAGCCTGCCGGTCGGCGGGTCCTTCGGGGGCGCGGGCGGCTCGAGCGGGCTCGGTGGCTCCGGCAGCTTCGGCGCGTCCGGCAACGGCTCGGTCGGGCAGGTTCCCGCCGGCTCGACGGGCGGCTCGGTCGCGAACGGCGCCGGCGCGGCGTCCACCTCGGCCATCGAGGCCAAGGTCAGCCCGGCACTCGTCGACATCAACTCGAGCCTCACCTATCAGGGCGCCGCGGGCGCCGGCACCGGCATCGTCCTCAGCTCGGACGGTGAGGTGCTCACGAACAATCACGTGATCGACGGCGCAACGAACATCACCGCGACCGACCTCGGGAACGGGAAGACCTATCACGCCGCGGTGGTCGGCTACGACCCCTCGCAGGACATCGCCGTGCTTCAGCTCCAGGGCGCCTCGGGGCTCGCAACCGCCGAGCTCGGCGACTCGTCGAGCCTGCAGGTAGGCGACGCGGTGACCGGGATCGGCAATGCGGGCGGAACGGGCGGGACGCCGACGAGCGCGCCCGGATCGATCACCGCCCTCAACCAGGCGATCACTGCCGGCGACGGCTCGGCCGAGAACAGCGAGCAGCTCACCCGCATGATCCAGACCGACGCCAACATCCAGCCCGGCGACTCGGGCGGGCCGCTGGTCGACAGCAACGGCCGCGTGATCGGGATGGACACGGCCGGCTCGGCGGGATCCGATTTCGGGTTCCAGAGGCCGGGCGGCGTCCAGGCCTTCGCGATCCCGATCAACGAGGCCGCTGCGGTCGCGAAGCAGATCGTGGCGGGTCAGGGCTCGGCGACCGTCCACATCGGCGACAGCGCGTTCCTCGGGATCAGCATCTCGCCCCGCGGCGGCTCGTTCGGCCAGCGTCACTTCGGCGGCACGTCGGGCAGCACGAACCTCGCCGGCGTCCCGGTCGGAAGCGTGGTCAACGGCGAGCCGGCCGAGAAGGCCGGCCTCACGGCGGGTGCCGTCATCACCTCGCTCGACGGCCAGTCGGTCGGCTCCGCCTCGCAGCTCGGCAGTGTGATGCTCGCTCATCACCCGGGAGACTCGATTCAGCTCGGCTGGATCGACACCGCCGGCACATCGCACAGCTCGTCGATCGAGCTGGCGAGCGGCCCGCCCTCCTGAGCTGCCGCCCGCCGCGCGTTAGACTCGGGTCGGCCCAGAAACCCGAGTCACCCAGTTACCCGAGTCACCCAGTACCCCAGTACCCCAGTAACCCCAGTCAGCAGTGACCCGAGCGCGGCCGTGGAGGGACTGCGTTGACGGAGACCGTCGAGCCGGCTGCGCCTGACGCGCCGGAGAGCGAAACCGAGGAGCAGAAGGAGCCCCGCTCGATCACGGAACAGCTCGAGCAGCTCGCGCGCGAGATCGGCGTGCTCGCTCTCCGCGAGGCGCAGCTGGAGACCGCCCGGAACGCCGCCGACGTCCGGCGAGCCGTCCGTGACCTCGCCGGCTCGATCGTCATGGCCGTCGCCTTTCTCGCTGCATTCGCCTTCGTCAACGTTGCGGCCCTGAGCGGGCTCGCGAAGGCCATGCCGTCCTGGCTGGCAGCGCTCGTGCTCGCCGCCGTCTGGGCCGCGATCGGAGGATCGCTCCTGGTCGTCTTCACCGGGCGCGTCCGCCGCTGGCGCCTCTGGGGCGTCTTCACGGCGCGGCCGGCGGAGGCGGTTGCCGAGCTCGAGCAGGCCCGTGATGACGCGGGCGACGCCGTGCAGGCGACGCTCGGGCGGCTCGGGCCCGCAATCACCATCGAGGTCGCCTCGGCGGCGGTTCCGCTCGCGACCGGCATGGCGAGCGGCGTCATCGACTCCGGCGACGCCCTGCTCGAGGCCTCCGACGACATCGTCGAGTCGCTCACCGAGGATCTTCCGGGCGGTAGCGTCGTCAACCAGATCTGGGATGTGGCGCTCATGCCGGGACGGTTCGGCGTCAGGGTCGCCACCACCGTCCTCAAGCGAGAGCCGCCGCCGGACTGAGGCTTGCCGGCCGGCACGGCCACCCTGGCACCGGGCTTCTTGGCACCGGGCTTCCTGGCACCGGGCTTCTTGGCACCGGGCTCTTGGCGCCGGGCTCTTGCCGGCGCTAGGCTGCGAGCCCTGCGAGCTCGCGCAGTGCCGCAAGCCGCGAGAGCGCCTGGCCCTCGAGCTGGCGGACGCGCTCGCGCGTCAGGTCGAGCTCGTGGCCGATCGCCTCGAGCGTCCACGGCTCGCCCTCGAAGCCGAACCGCAGCTCGAGAATCCGGCGCTCCCGCTCGGGCAACGCGTCGAGCGCCTTGCGGATGTTCTGCCGGCGAAGCGACTCCTCCGCCTCGTCGAACGGGTCCGGAGCCTCGCGGTCGGCGAAGAGATCGCCGAGCTCGCCCTCGTCGTCCGCACCGACCGTCTGGTTCAGCGAGACCGACGCGGACGCGGCCGAGAGGGCCTCGTCGACGTGCTGGATCGGAAGGCCGGTCGCCTCGGCGAGCTCCTCCTTCGTCGGCTCGCGGCCGAGCTCGACCTCGAGCCGGCGGGCGGCGCGCGACAGCTTCTGCTGCCGCTCGACGACATGGACGGGGACGCGAATCGTGCGCGCGTGGTTCGCCACCGCACGCTGCACCGACTGGCGGATCCACCAGGTCGCGTACGTCGAGAACTTGTAGCCGCGGCGCCAGTCGAACTTCTCGACCGCGCGGTTGAGGCCGAGCGTTCCCTCCTGGATCAGGTCGAGGAACGGGACGCCGAGCCCGCGGTAGCCCTTCGCGATCGAGACGACGAGCCGGAGGTTCGACTCGATCATCTGGCGCTTGGCGATCAGGTCGCCGCGCTCGATCTTCTTCGCGAGGATGACCTCCTGTGCGGCGGTCAGAAGCTTGTGGCGGCCGACGTCGGCCAGGAACAGCTGCAGCGAGTCGCCCGCGCCTGAAGGCTGGTCGGCCTCGTAGACGACCTCCTCGGCCTTCGGCGACTTCTCCTCGGGCCGCGCCTCGCGGACCTCGAGGCCGATCCGCTCGAGCTCGCGGGTGAGGTCCTCGACATCGGCATCGACGAGCTCGTGCTCCAGGGCGAACGCCTCGAGCTCGGCCGGTTCGATCCAGCCGCGCTCCTCGCCCGTCTCCAGCATCGCCTTCGCGCCCTCGGTTTCCAGCAGCTCAGTCAGTTGATTCTGCGTCACGTTTGACCTACGCCCTTTCGTCGCCTGCGCCCCACGCTTTCGCACCGTACGGCATTTGTCCTCTGATTTCCAGCGAGATTAGAGGATTCTCAGGGTTTTTACCGCCCTCCCCCTCCGAACGAAACCTCATGCGCTTCAGGAGGACTGCCCTCACGGTAGCGTACGAGAGCCTCGCCCGGCTTCCTCCATCTGCAGTATTGCCGATCCTGCGCGCAGGAACAACGGGCAACACGTTCGCGAAATGTGAAGGCTACGACCGCCGGCGCGGCTTCGACGGCCCGCGCTCGCGCCTCGCGGCCATCAGCTCGACGGCTCGCTCGCGGGTCAGGGTCTCCACCTGGTCGTCCGCCCGAAGGCTCGCGTTCGTCTCGCCGTCGGTGACGTACGGCCCGAACCGGCCGTTCTTGATCACGAGGGGCTTGCCGCTGACCGGATCGTCGCCGAGCTCACGCAGCGGCGCCGCGGCGGTCGCGTTCCGCCCTCGCTGCTTCGGCTGCGCGAGCAGCGCGAGCGTCTCGTCGAGCGTCACCGTGAGCAGCTGCTCCTCGTTCTGCGAGCGAGCGCGTGTCCTTGCCCCGCTTGACGTACGGGCCGAAGCGGCCGTTCGAGACGACGACGTCCTCGCCGGTTCCCGGATCGACGCCGACGACGCGGGGCAGGGCGAGCAGCGGCAGGACGTCCTCGAGCGTCACCGACTCCGGCGACATCGACTTGAAGAGGGACGCCGTCCTCGGCTTCTCGCCCTCGCCGGCCTCCTCCGTCACATACGGGCCGTAGCGGCCGTTCTTCACCTGCACGGCGCGGCCGGTCGAAGGATTGACGCCGAGCTCGCGCTGATCGGAGGCCTGCGCCAGGAGCTCCTCGGCCTTGCTCACGGTCAGCTCGTCGGGCGGTATCTCGTCGGAGATCGTCACCCGCTCGCCGTCGCGCTCGATGTAGGGCCCGTAGCGGCCGACCCGCAGCGCGATCCCGTTCCCGATCTCGATCGTGTTGATCGACCGCGCGTCGATGTCGCTCAGGTCGGAGACGAGGCCCTTGAGCCCGGAGTCCTCGTCGCCGCCGGCGCCCGAGTCGTCGCCGAAGTAGAAGCGGTGCAGCCACGCCGTCCGCTCCTCGTCGCCGGCCGCGATCCGGTCGAGATCGTCCTCGAGGAGTGCCGTGAACTCGTAGTCGACGAGCCGGGCGAAGTGCTGCTCGAGCAGGTTCGTGACCGCGAAAGCGAGGAATGTCGGCACGAGCGCCTGGCCGGCCTTGCGGACGTAGCCACGGTCGAGGATCGTGCTGATGATCGAGGCGTAGGTCGACGGGCGGCCGATCCCGCGCTCCTCGAGAGCGCGCACGAGCGTCGCCTCGGTGAAGCGCGGGGGCGGCGTGGTCGAGTGCGACTCGGGCTCGAGCGCGAGCGCCGTCAGCACGTCGCCCTCGCTGAGCGGCGGGAGCCTGCGCTCCTCCTCGTCGGCGGCGACTGCCTCGTCGCGGCCCTCCTCGTAGGCGAGCATGAAGCCGCGGAAGGTGATCACGGTGCCGGCGGCGCCGAACTCGGCGGCGCGGCCGTCGGACGAGGAGGCGCCCACGCGAACCGAGACGGTCTCGCCGCGGGCGTCGGCCATCTGCGAGGCGATCGTGCGCTTCCAGACGAGGTCGTAGAGGGCGGCTTCGTCGCGCTCGACCTCGCCCTTCACCTCGTCGGGCGTCCGGAAGCGGTCGCCGGCCGGGCGGATCGCCTCGTGCGCCTCCTGCGCGTTCTTGACCTTCCGGTTGTACGAGCGCGGCTGCTCGGGGACCGAGTCGGCGCCGTAGAGCTCGCGCGCCTGGCCCCGCGCCGCCGCGATCGCCGACTCGGCGAGCGAGGTCGAGTCGGTGCGCATGTAGGTGATGTAGCCGTTCTCGTAGAGGCGCTGCGCGACGCGCATCGTGTGCTGCGCGGTGAAGCGGAGCTTCCGGCTCGCCTCCTGCTGCAGCGTCGAGGTCATGAACGGCGCGGCCGGCCGCCGCGTGTAGGGCTTGCGCTCGACCGACCTGACGGTGAGCTCGACGCCCTCGAGCGACTCGGCGAGCGAGCGGACCGCGGCCTCGTCGAGCTGGACGGCCTCCGGCGTGATCAGCTCGCCGGTCCGCGCGAAGTCGCGTCCCTGCGCCACCCTCTGCCCGTCGACCGCGACGAGCCGCGCCTCGAAGCTGCCCGGGTCGAGCGTGGCGAGGATGTCCCAGTACTCGGCGGCCCGGAACTCGATCCGCTCGCGCTCCCGCTCGACGATGAGCCGCGTCGCGACCGACTGCACCCGTCCGGCGGAGAGGCCCTTCATCACCTTGCGCCAGAGCACCGGCGAGACCTCGTAGCCGTAGAGCCGATCGAGGATCCGGCGGGTCTCCTGCGCGTCGACGAGACGGTCGTCGATCTCGCGGGTCTCCTCGAGCGCCCGCTCGATCGCGGCCTTCGTGATCTCGTGGAAGACCATGCGCCGCACGGGCACCTTCGGCTTGAGCACCTCGACGAGATGCCAGGCGATCGCCTCGCCCTCGCGATCCTCGTCTGTCGCGAGCAGTAGCTGGCCGGCCTTGGCCAGCTTGCCGCGCAGGTCGGTGACCACCGACTTCTTCTTCGGGTCGACGACGTAGAGCGGCTCGAAGTCGTGGTCGACGTCGACGCCGAGGCGGGCCCAGGGCTCCTGCTTCTGGGCCGCCGGGACCTCGGCCGCGCTGTGCGGCAGGTCGCGGACGTGGCCGATCGAGGACTCGACCATGTAGTCGTTTCCCAGGTACCCGGCGATCGTCTTCGCCTTTGCAGGCGACTCGACGATCACGAGCGTCCGTGTCGATGATCCCTTCTTCTCTGCCATTTCCCGGTGCGCCACGATAGCCGGGGCGGCGGGGTACGCGATACTCGCCCCACATGCCACGTCCTTCCTCGACGGATCTGCTGCTCGCGATCGACGGCGACTCCCTCGCGCATCGGGCCTACCACGCGCTGCCGAAATCGATCCGCGGCGCGGGCGGCCGCCCGGCGGGTGCGCTCGTCGGCTTCGGGAACTTCCTGCTCCGCCTGTGGGAGTCCGAGCAGCCCTCGGCGGTCCTGGTCGCCTGGGACACGCTCGAGTCGCCGACCTATCGCCATGAGGCGCTGCCGGGGTATCAAGCCGGCCGGGTGTTCGAGGACGCGATCGTCGAGCAACTCGCCGCCCTGCCGGCGCTCTGCGAGTCGTTCGGCTTCCTGGTCGGGAAGGCGCCCGGGTACGAGGCCGACGACTTCCTGGCCGCGGCGGCGGCGCGCTGGGCCGGGCCCGTGCTCGTCGCGACCTCCGACCGGGACGCCTTCCAGCTCGTCAGCGAGCGGGTGACGGTCCTGCAGCCGGTGCGGGGCGTGAGCGAGCTCGCGCGGATCGGGCCGGCCGAGGTGCGCGAGCGCTACGGCGTCGAGCCCGAGCAGGTGCCCGATTTCATCGCGCTGCGCGGCGACTCGTCGGACCGGATCCCGGGCGCGGCCGGCGTCGGCCCGAAGACGGCGGCGACCGTGCTCGGGCAGTACGGGACGCTCGAGGCCGCGCTCGCGGCCGGCCGGTTCGAGCCGATCGCCGACGACCTGCGCCTCTACCGGCGGATCGCCACGATGGACGCCGCCGCTCCGCTGCCGCCGCTCGCCGCCACCCCTCCCGACTGGGGGCGGGCGGAGGCGGCCGCGCTCGAGCTCGGGCTCAACGGGCTCGCACGGCGCATCGCGGAGCATGGGTAGCGGTGGAGATCGTGAGCCACGAGGCGTTCGCGCGCCTCCATCCGACCGGCGGGCATCCCGAGTCGCAGGCCCGCATCTCGGTGCTCCACGCGCGCTTCCCGTTCGTCGAGTGCGGCCGGGCGAGCGAGGAGGACGTTCTGCGCTGCCACACCGCGGCCCTCGTCGAGCGCGTCCGTGTGACGCGGGGGTGGCTCGACCCGGACACGATCTGCACCGACACGACCTTCGACGCCGCGATGCTCGCCGCGGGCGCAGCGATCGATGCCGTGCGCCTCGGCGGCTTCGCGCTCGGGCGGCCGCCCGGGCATCACGCGGAGCCGGGCCGCGCGATGGGCTTCTGCATGTTCGACTCGATCGCGGTTGCGGCGCGCTGGGCCCAGGCCGAGCTCGGCGTCGGCCGGGTCGCGATCCTCGACTGGGACGTCCACCACGGCAACGGCACGCAGGCGATCGTGGCCGACGACCCGTCGATCCTCTTCGTCTCTCTGCATCAATGGCCCTTCTATCCGGGCACCGGCGGCCCCGACGAGCAGGGCGCGACGCTCGTGAACCTGCCGCTTGCCGCGGGCACGGGCGACGAGGGCTACCTCGCCGCCTTCGAGCGCGCAGAGGCCGCGGTGGCCGCGTTCGAGCCCGAGCTCCTGCTCGTCTCGGCGGGCTTCGACGCGCACGTCGACGACCCGCTGGCCGGGCTGAGGCTCTCGACGGCGCTCTTCGCGGAGCTCGCCCGCCGGGCGAGGGGGCTGGCCCCTCGCGTTGCCGCGGTCCTCGAGGGCGGGTACAACCTCGACACGCTCCCGGATCTGGTCGAGTCGGCGCTGCTCGGCTTCGGCCCGGCCTAGATGTCGATGCCGGCGGGCCCGCCGCGGCCCGGCCTGCCTCCACGCCGGCCCAGGCGCGGATCGGGCGGGATTCGTCTCTCGCTAGCCGCCGCGGGCGGCGGCCAGCCGCTCGAGCGCCTCGCGGCGCGAGGAGACGCCGAGCTTCGCGAGCAGGCTCTTGACGTGCGAGCGGACGGTGTGCTCCGAGATGAACAGGCGCTGGGCGATCTCGTCGGTGCCCAGATGCTGATCGAGGAGAAGCAGCACCTCGAGCTCGCGGGCGGAAAGCAGCTCGGCGATCGACTGGGGCACGACGCCGTGGCGGTGCCCGCCGTCGCGCACCTGATCGAGCAGCCGGCGCGCAACGGCGCCCGAGAGGGCGGCCTCGCCGTTGGCGACCCCGTGCAGGAACTGGACGATCCGCTCCGGCGGCTCGTTCTTCAGCAGGTAGCCCGCGGCCCCGAGCCTGATCGCCGCGAGCAGGTTTGCGTCGTCCTCCGCCGCCGTCAGCACCACCACCGACGCCGCCGGCGCGGCCTCGCGCAGCTTCGGCAGCGCCGTCAGGCCGTCCATGTCCGGCATCGTCAGGTCGAGGATGACGAGATCCGGCTCGAGCTCTCGAGCGCGGTCGATCGCCTCCTGCCCGCCGGCGGCCTGCCCGACGACGTCGAAGCCGTTCGCCGCGAGCAGGCCCGCGAGCGCATCGCGGGTCAGTGGGTGGTCGTCTGCGATCAGGACGCGCGCCGTCATGCTCCCCGGCGATTGTGCCGATACGCAGAGCGATGCGCCAAACGGCACGGAACGACGCCTTCGAGAACTTTCTCTCGGGCGAGGTTGCGCTCGTGGCTCTCCTCGGCGCGGCGCTGGCGCTCTTTCTGACCAAGTCGAGCCTGCGCGCCTCGCACGACCTGCCGGACCTGCGACTCGTCCTCACCACGCTCTATGCCGTCGGCGGCGTGCTGATCGCGCTGCTCACGGCGACGAGGTTCATGGTCGAAGGCCGCCGCTACGACCTCCTGCTCTGCGGCGGGTTCTCGGTGATCTCGCTCTCGTGGATCGTCTTCTCGATCTGGCCCGCCATGTTCGACGGAGCGGAGGCCGACGCGGACATCTGGGCCTGTCTCGCCGGGGTGCTCGGCGGGTGGGTCGTGCTCGCGTCGGCGCCGTTCGCGCGCGGGCGCAGCGAGCATCGCCTGGTGGCCCTGGCCGACGTTGCCGGAGTCGTGCTCGTAAGCCTGATCGCCGTCTGGCTCGTGGTGCGGATCGCCGGGCTGCCGAGCCTCGCCGGCACCGCACGGGCCGGCGCCCCGCCGCTGCGGACCGCCGCTCTCGGGATGCTCGCGTTCGTCAACCTGATCGCGGTCAGCGGCTTCGCCGTCCGCTATCGCCGGAGCCGTGAGGATCTCGACCGCTGGCTGGCGCTCGGCGGGACCCTGGCCCTCTTCGCGAGCCTCGATCTCCTGTTCGAGCCGGCGGCCGCGGTCAGGTTCGTGACCCAGGGGAACTTCCTGCTCCTCCTCGCCTACGGCGTGGTGCTCGTGGGAGTATGGCGGGCGATCCACGCGTCCGAGGTACGCCGGGCGATCGCCGAGGAGCGAGCGCGCGTCGCGAGAGAGATCCACGACGGGTTGTCGCAGTACCTGTTCGCGATCTCGACGCACGCCGCGATGCTCGAGGCCGGAGCCGACCCCGGCGCGACGCTCCCGAAGCTCAAGGACGCCGTCCAGGCAGCACAGACCGAGGCGCGGTTCGCGACGCTTGCTCTCTCGTCCGCCGCCGGGCGGGCGCCGTTCGACGCCGCCCTCCGCCGCTACGTCGACTTCCTGGCCGCGGACGGCGCCCTCGAGGTCGAGCTCGACATCGACGCCGACGTCCGCCTCGCGCCCGACGAGCAGATCGAGGTGTTCCGCATCGTGCAGGAGGGGCTCGCGAATGCGCGCAAGCACGCGCACGCCCGCCGCGCCTGGGTGACGATCGGGCGCCGCGGCGCCGACCGACTCGTGTCGGTGCGCGACGACGGGTCGGGCTTCGAGCCGCCGGTCGATACCGCCGCTCAGGGGCTCGTGAACATGCGCCGGCGCGCTGTCGTGATCGGCGGGGCATTCTCGCTCAGCACGGCGCCGGGCAGCGGCACCGCACTCGAGGTCGTGCTGCGGCCGTAGGGCCGTGCGTCCCCGCTTGCGGGAAACCCGCAACCGAGATCGGAGCGGCCACGGATGCGCGCCTTCGGCCGAGGCACGAACCTGTCCGCGCAATGGTCGGATCAGCCGTCGTCGCTGCCGTGGTCGACCTCAACGGTGCACCGCGCTACGTGCATCACGGGTGGTTCCTGATCTCGGACGCAAATCTCGTCGTCGTCGGCCTCATGATCGCCGTCTTCGTGCTTGCGATCGCGCTCCCGTTCCCGGGCACGAAGCGACGGCAGTGAGCGCGGAGGCCGATCCTCCCACCTGGACGGGGCGTGTTCGCGACGCGGCGGTCGGATCGCTGCCTCCCGACAAGCTCCTCCCCGACACCCAGCCGGCGTACGTCGCCTCGTGGATCTACGTCTTCGGCGTCCTGACGCTCGCGGCGTTCGCCGTCATCCTCGCCTCGGGCGCCGTGATTGCCGTCGGCGGCCCGTCGTGGTGGCATACCTCGCCGTTCGGCCACTTCATGAACAGCATGCATCTCTGGAGCACCGAGCTGTTCTTCTTCTTCATGGTCGTGCACCTGTGGGGCAAGTTCTTCATGGCCGCCTGGCGCGGCCGCCGCGCGCTGACCTGGATCACCGGCGCGGTCGCCTTTCTCGTCTCGATCGGCGCCGCCTTCACCGGCTACCTCTCGCAGCAGAACTTCGACTCGCAGTGGATCGGCGGGCAGGCCAAGGATGGCCTGAACGCCTCGGGCATCGGCGCGTTCTTCAACGTGCTCAATACCGGCCAGATGCTGCTGTGGCACGTCCTGCTGCTGCCGCTCTTCGTCGGCCTGCTGATCGTCGGCCACATCGTCCTCGTCCGCAGGCGGGGCGTCGTCCCGCCGCTGCCCGTAAAGGGCGACGGGTGAGTACGGGCGGGTATCCGCTCGCACCCGATCCAGGCGTCGAGTGGCAGGGCGCAACGCGTCGCTACGACCTCGTCAAGGAGGCGGTGATCGCAGTCATTGCCGTCACGCTGCTCACCCTCGTGCTGGCGCTCGTCTTCTCCTCGCCCGATGAGAAGCCGGTCACGATCGCGCAGTGGGCGTCCGTCGCCCCGAAGGACTTCGTGGCGACCGCGGTCTCCGAGCTCGACGGCACGAGCGGGGTCGCCACCTACGGGCCTCCCTATACCCATGTCGCGGGCGCCGGCCAGAACCTGATCGGCCACCTCTCGATCCAGCGGGCGATCGGGGTTCAGATCCCGATCGACACCGCGCGGGCATTCGTGCTCGGCCCGCTGGGCATCCCCGCACAGACCGACCCGACGCTGGCGCGGGCGCTGCTCGTGTGGAACCGCGCGACCCCGGCGCAGCGGCAGGCATGGGCGACGGCGTTCGCCAAGGCGGTCGATCAGGGGAAGGTCGTCGGGCGGCTCCACGTGAGCCCGGCCGGTTACGGGCCGGTACCGACGCTCATGTCGAACCTGCTGCTGATGGCCCGGAGCGGGGGGCTCGACGGGGCGCTCGACCAGACCGGGCAGTTCTACCAGAGCAACTTCACGAAGGCGCTCCTCTTCCTGGCCGACGGCGGCTACCTGGAGGAGCGGGCCTCGCAGCAGAACCTGCTCGGCAGCCAGTGGGGGATGATGAACGAGACCGGGAACTTCCCGGGCCAGGCGTGGCTCTGGCTCTACACCTTCTGGTATCAGGTACCGCCGTTCTCGACCTCCGAGAACGCGGACGCGCAGATCTGGGGGATCATGGGCATCCTCTCGCTGCTTTTCATCCTGCTCCCGTTCATCCCGGGGGTGCGGTCGCTCCCGAGGTGGATCCCGCTCTACAAGCTGATCTGGCGCGATTACTACCGCGCGGCGCGCCAGGCGCACGCCCCGTAGCGGCCGCGGCTAGATCGGGACGGCCTCGCGGGCAACCTCGAAGCGTGCGGCTGCGAAGTCGAGGTCGGCGATCGTGTGCGCCGCGGACATCTGCGTCCGGATGCGGGCGGTGCCCCGCGGAACGACCGGGAACGAGAAGCTGACCGCGTAGACCCCGAGCTCCGCGAGCTTCTCGGCGAAGGCGGCTGCGGTGACCTCGTCGCCGATCATCACCGGCACGATCGGGTGCACGCCGGGCAGGATCTCGAACCCGAGGTCGGTCATGCGCGTGCGGAAGTAGGCGGTGTTCTCGTGCAGCCGCTCGCGGAGCTCGCCCGAGCCCTCGATCAGCTCGAGCGCGGCGAGGCTCGCGGCGACGACCGGCGGGGCCAGGCTGTTCGAGAACAGATAGGGCCGGGCGCGCTGGCGCAGTAGCTCGACGACCTCGGCCCGGCCGGAGACGTAGCCGCCGCTCGCGCCGCCGACCGCCTTGCCGAGCGTGCCGGTGACGATGTCGACGCGGTCGGTGACACCGTAGTGCTCGGGCGTGCCGCGCCCGCCCGCCGCCGACGACGCCGACGGCATGCGAGTCGTCGACCATCACCAGGGCGTCGTGGCGTTCTGCCAGGTCGCAGATCCGGTCGAGCCGGGCCAGGTAGCCGTCCATCGAGAAGACGCCGTCGGTCGCGATCAGCCGGCGGCGGGCACCTGCTGCCTCCACGAGCCGGGCCTCGAGCTCGTCCATGTCGCCGTTTGCGTAGCGGAGCCGCCGCGCCTTGCAGAGCCTGATCCCGTCGATGATCGAGGCGTGGTTCAGCTGATCCGAGATGACCGCGTCCTCCTCGCCGAGCAGCGCCTCGAAGAGGCCGCCGTTGGCGTCGAAGCACGAGCTGAAGAGGATCGTGTCGCCGGTGCCGAGGAACGCCGAGAGCCGCTGCTCGAGCTCGCGGTGCAGTTCCTGCGTGCCGCAGATGAAGCGCACCGAGGCCATCCCGTACCCCCAGCGGTCGAGCGCCCGGTGCGCCGCCGCGACGACCGCGGGGTGGTTCGCGAGACCGAGGTAATTGTTCGCGCAGAGATTCAGCAGCTCGCCGCGCCCTTCGACCTCGACGTGTGCCCCCTGCGCCGTTGTCAGCACGAGCTCGGACTTGTACGTCCCCGCCTCACGCAGCCCGGAGAGCGTCTCGACGAGCTCCTCGCGCAGCTTCCCGTACATCTCTAGGCGAAGCTCGCGTCGCTGCGGAACCGGATCGTCATTGCCTCGCCCAGCCTAACGCTTGCGCGCAGCTGCACCTGTCTCCCTGCTCGCACCACTTGCGCTTCAGGCAGCGCGTGGAATGCTCTGGTCATGGTCGAGGGATCGGCGATGAGTGGCGGCGGCGAGGCCGAGCCCGCTGCGCCCGCGCTTGCGAGCCGGAACCGGCAGTTGAGCCTCGAGGAGCGGAGAGCCCGCGGACGGGCGGCGCGAGAGGCGGTGCCGAGGTCGCTGCACGCCCGCTGGGCCCCCGCAGCCGACCGGCCCGACCCGGTGACGCTGCTCGAGGAGCAAGCGGAGAGCCGCGTCCCGGAGCTCGTCCCGATCCGGTACGGGCGGATGCTCGTCTCGCCGTTCACGTTCTTCCGAGGCGGCGCGTTGATCATGGCCGGCGACCTGGCGTCGACCGCCCGCTCGGGGATCAACGTCCAGCTCTGCGGCGACGCGCACCTGTCGAACTTCGGTGTCTTCGGCTCGCCCGAGCGCAAGCTGATGTTCGACATCAACGACTTCGACGAGACGCTTCCGGGGCCGTGGGAGTGGGACGTGAAACGGCTCGCGGCGAGCTTCGAGGTCGCGGGCCGCGACCTCGGGTTCAGCGCCGATGACCGCCGCGCGGCCGTCCTGGCGTGCGTCCGCGAGTACCGGCGGCGGCTCCGGGCCGCTTCGGCGATGAGCACCCTCGAGTCCTGGTACGACCACCTGGACGTCGACGGGCTCCTGCAGCTGGGTCGAGGCCGAGGTCGCCGCGAACCGACTCGGCAAGAAGGAGGCGAGGGAGGCGGCGCAGGACGTCGCGCGGGCGAGGCGTCGCGACCATCAGCGCGTCCTCGGCAAGCGGGCCGGTGAGATCGACGGGCAGCTCCGGATCGTCGCCGCGCCGCCGCTGATCGTGCCGATCGAGGATCTCGCCCGCCCTGGGACGCCGCCCGAGGCGATCGACGAGTCGATGCGCGACCTGATCCGCTCCTACCGGGGCACGCTCGCGGGGCACCACCACCCGATCGAGGAGTTCGAGTACGTCCATGCGGCCCGCAAGGTCGTCGGGGTCGGCAGCGTCGGGACGCAGGCGATGATCCTGCTGCTCGTCGGGCGCGATGATCGCGACGTTCTCTTCCTGCAGGCAAAGGAGGCGCAGGCCTCGGTGCTCGAGCGGTTCGTCGGCTCGAGCGCGTACGCGAACCACGGCCAGCGCGTCGTCGTCGGCCAGCGCCTGATGCAGGCCGCGAGCGACATCTTCCTCGGCTGGCTCCGGGTCACCGACCTCGACGGCCGGCAGCGCGACTACTACGTGCGCCAGCTCCACGACTGGAAGGGCGGAGCGGAGGTCGAGACGTTCCGCCCCGCCGGGGCGAGGCTCTACGCCCGCCTCTGCGGCGCAACTCTGGCCCGCGCCCACGCCCGCTGGGGAGACCGGATCGCGGTCGCCTCCTATCTCGGGAAGGGCGACGTGTTCGACGAGGCGATCGCCGACTTCTCGGTCGCCTATGCCGACCGGAACGAGCGGGACTACGAGGCCTTCGCGGCCGCGGTCCGGTCGGGGCGGCTTCCGGCCGAGACGGGCGTCTAGCCTCCGAGCCGCTGCCCGGACGGCAGCGCCGAGCTCCGCGCTAGGCGGCGTCGGTCCAGTCGAGGATGACCTTGCCCGACTGCCCGGAGCGGGCCACCGCGAAGGCCTGCTCGAAGTCGCGGTGCGAGAAGCGGTGCGTGATCACCGGCGAGATATCGAGGCCGGACCGGAGCATGACGGTCATCTGGTACCAGGTCTCGTACATCTCGCGGCCGTAGATGCCCTTCACGGTCAGCATGTTGAAGATCAGCGGGTTGAGATCGAGCGTGACCTCGTCGGAGGGGATGCCGAGGAGCGCGATCCGCCCGCCGTGGGCCATGCTCGCGACCATGCCACGGAGCGCCCCGGGGTTGCCGGACATCTCGAGGCCGACATCGAAGCCCTCGGTCATGCCGAGCTCGCGCTGGACGTCGGCCAGGTCGCGCTCCCGCGGGTCGACGGCGAGTGTGGCGCCGAGCCGCCGGGCGAGCTCGAGACGGTAAGGGTTGAGGTCGGTCACGACGATGTGACGGGCGCCCGCGTGGCGCACGACGGCGGCGGCCATGCAGCCGATCGGGCCCGCGCCGGTGATCAGGACGTCCTCGCCCAGCACGACGTAGGAGAGTGCTGTGTGAACGGCGTTTCCGAACGGGTCGAAGATCGCGGCGATCTCCTCGTCGACCCCCGGCCAGTGATGCCAGATGTTCGTCATCGGCATCGCGACGAGCTCGGCGAACGCGCCCGCCCGGTTCACGCCGAGGCCGATCGAGTGGGCGCACAGGTGACGGCGGCCCGCCATGCAGTTCCGGCACCGGCCGCAGACGACGTGACCCTCGCCGCTGACCAGGTCGCCGATCTCGAAGTCGCTGACGTTCGAGCCGAACGCGACCACCTCGCCGACGAACTCGTGGCCGATCACCATCGGCACGGGGATCGTCCTCGCCGCCCAATCGTCCCACTCGTAGATGTGGAGGTCGGTACCGCAGATGCCGGTCTTGTGGACGCGCATCAGGACGTCGTTGATCCCGATCTCCGGCACCGGGACGTCCTCGAGCCGCAGCCCCTCGGCGGCCTCGGCCTTGACGAGCGCGCGCATGCCTCCGCCACGCTACACAGCGCCCGCGAGGATCGACCCGGGTTCGACCACAGCGCGGATCGGTAGTTACGCCCTGAGCATTGCGCGCGGCGGGCAGAGCCCTAGACTTGCGTCAGTGCCGCCGCGGGCGGCGTTGCCGAGTTGCCCGCGACGACTCTCCATGCTGGAACCTGCGACTCCGCGGTTCCCGATCGATCGGGGGGACGAATGGCAAGCAGTCTCGAGATCAAGGTGAACGGGCTCATGATGGCAAAGGCAGGTGCCTGATGACAGGCCTCCTCTCGGAGAAGGAGCTTTCACGCAGGGCATTCGTGAAGGGCGGCGGCGCGCTCGTCGTCGGCTTCAGCATTCTCGGCGCGCGCTCCGCAGCGGCGGCGAAGGGTGCGAACGACCAGACCGTCAACGTCGCGGGCGACAGCCCCTACGGCAGCAACCCGATCGACCAGAACCAGGTTGATGCATGGCTGACGATCAATGCCGACAACACGGGCTGGGTCAAGTCGGGTGCGATCTTCCAGGGGACGGGGTCGACGACCGGGATCCTGATGATCGCGGCCGAAGAGCTGGGCATGGACCTGAGCCAGCTCTCGATCGTCCAGGACGACACGGATGTGACGCCGAACACCGGTCAGAAGGATGCGAGCAACACCATTGTCGGCGGCGCGGGGCGCGGCACACGTGCGGCCGCCGCATGGGCTCGGCAAACGTTGCTCGCCATGGCTTCGACTCAGCTCGGCGTCCCCGTCGCGGGTCTGAGCGTGAGCAAGGGCGTCGTCTCCGGCGGCGGCAAGTCCGTCACGTACGGCCAGTTGGTCGGCGGCAGGCTCTTCCACGTCACGATGCCGGCGAGCTACGACCTGCAGAGCGCGGATGGGATCTTTACGAGCGCGGGGCTCTCCGCCGGCGAACCACCCGCGAAGCCGGTCGACCAGTACACCGTCGTCGGGACGAGCCCGCCGCGGTTCGACATCCCCGGGATCGTGACTGGAACCTCGACGTTCATCCAGAACGTTCGCGTACCGGGAATGCTGCACGGTCGCCTGGTGCGCCCGCGTGGTCAGCGGGCTTACGGGTCCGGGGCGCCGATCGTCTCGGTCGACGAGAGCTCGATCTCGCACATCCCGGGGGCGCGTGTGGTGCGGAGGGGCGACTTCCTCGGCGTCGTGGCACCGCACGAGTACGACGCGATCGAGGCTGCAGCTCAGTTGAAGGTGAAGTGGGCCGACCCGCCTGCCGTGCTTCCGGGGAACGGGAACGAGTTCGAGGGTATGCGCGCGCTCGACCAGGCCGGTAAGACGGTTCTCTCGAGCGGCAGCCTGAACGGGGCCGAGAACACCGGCGACGTCGATCACGCCCTCGCCTCAGCGGCGCATGTGGTGACCGGTACCTACGGCTGGCCGACGAATGCCCACACGCCCATCGGCCCGCAATGCTCGGTGGCGGACGTCACACCCCAGGGGGCGCGGATTCTCTCGGGCACCCAGGGCACCTACACGATCCGCGACTACACGGCGCCGTTGCTCGGCCTGGCGCCCGAGAATGTCCGGGTCACCGCCGTACCGATGGGCGGGTGCTTCGGCGACGGATCGCAGTACCGCGATGTGGCCGCCGGCGCAGCGGTGATGTCGCAGATCGTCGGCGCCCCCGTGCGGGTGCAGCTGATGCGCTGGGACGAGATCGGCTGGGACGGCTACGGCCCCGGCACGCTCTTTCAGGTCCGCGCCGGCATCGACGGGAAGGGCAACCTCGTCGCCTTCGACACGACGCAGTTCTACCCGCAGTACGAACAGGAATCGATCGAGCTGACGGGTCAGCTGACGGGGACGCCGCTGCTTCCGTCGTACCCGGATGGCAACTACTGGCCGTCGTCGATGTACGAGCTTGCGAACAACCGCTACCTGCTGAAAGGGTTCCCGAGCGAGGGCAACTGGGTCAACGGCGGCTGGATGCGCGCCGGGAGCAGCCCGCATGCCACGTTCGCCGGCGAGCAGGTGATCGACGAGCTCGCCCACGCGGCCGGAATGGACCCGGTCGCGTTCCGCGTCCAGAACGTCACCCAGAGCGATGCGAAGCAGCCGCTGTTGGACGCCATGGCCGCCGTCACGAAGGCGGCCGGCTGGCAGCCGAGAGTGGCGGCGTCTCGCCTCTCCGCCGCAGACATCGTCAGCGGACGTGGTTTTGCCTGGTCGAACGTGTACCTGGACGGAGTGCCGACGGCGACGGTCGCTGACGTCGAGGTGAACAAGAAGACGGGCAAGACGACCGTGAAGCACATCTACGGCGCGTTCAGCGCCGGCCTGCTCATCAGCCCGGGCCTGGTCGAGAACCAGCTCATCGGCGGCATCACCCAGATCGTCAGCCGCGTCATGGTGGAGCAGGTCCGCTACGGGAAGACGAACGTCACGAGCAGCGACTTCGCGAGCTACCCGATCCTCCGCTTCAAGGACAGTCCAGGGGTCACGCCGATCGTGCTCCAGCGAACCGATGCGGATCCCCAGGGTGTTGGCGAGCCCGTCACCGTTGCGACTCCTGCTGCGGTTGCCAACGCGTTCTTCGACGCGACCGGCGTCCGGCTCCGGACCGCGCCCTTCACGCCCGAACGGGTACGAGCCGCGCTCAGCGCAGCCGGCGTGGCGTAGCTCGAACGTCCTCGCTCGACCGAGCGAAGGGTCCGGCGACGGGCCTTTCGCTCGGTTGCCGACCCCTTCGCCGGGCCGAACGTCGAGGCGGTCGTTCGCATTCGCCGCCGGCCCGGTCGTGGCGGCCGCCGTTCGCTTCGGCG
The DNA here is from genome assembly GCA_963743675.1 of uncultured Actinomycetota bacterium. Taxonomy (GTDB): domain Bacteria; phylum Actinomycetota; class Thermoleophilia; order Gaiellales; family Gaiellaceae; genus PALSA-600. The sequence goes on along the minus strand of CAVURE010000009.1, from coordinate 592,504 downwards.
GCTACGGCTTGATGTTGTGGTTGTGGTGGAAGACGTTGCCCGGGTCGTAGCGGCGCTTCAGCTCGAGCAGCCGGTCGTAGTTGGGCCCGTAGGCTCCCCGGATTGCGTCCTCGCCCTGATCGTCGCCGAGGTAGTTCAGCCACCGGCGCTCGCTCAGGTGCTCCCCGAGCGCGGCATGCGTGTCACGGGTCCAGGCGATGTTGGCGTCGGTCTCGGCCGGGTCGGCCCACACCGACGGGAGGACCAGGTTCCAGCCTTCCTCGCGGTGCGGCACCGCCGTCTCGCCGACGCCGACGCGGCAGACGGCGCCGTGGAAGTGCTCGAGCAGGATCACGGTCAGCGGCGAGGGAACGCTCCGGTAGCGCTCGATCGCCGTGTCGATCAGGTCGTCCGAGAGGCCGGTGGTGAAGCTCGACAGCCAGTAGTTGTGCAACCCGGTCGGGTAGTTGGCGTCGAGGATCGTGTTCATGACCCAGTAGGGCATCGGTCCGACCTCGGCGACGATCGGCGGCCCCCAGGCCCGGAACGGCGCAAGATCCCTCTCTGCCTCCTCCGGCGTGCCGGTATGGAAGACGAGCATCCCCGCGATCTTCTGGCCGGAGCCGTCCGGCGCGTGGACGAGGGCGGCGAAGACGGTCAGGTCGTCGGAGGCCGAGGCGACAGCCTCGCGGTAGAAGCGCAGCATCTCCCCGGCGGCAGCGACCGGGTGGCCGATCAGGCCGCCCGTGACCATCTGCAGCGGATGGAGGCGGTACTCGAGCGAGGCGGCGACACCGAAGTTCCCGCCGCCGCCGCGGAGCGCCCAGAGCAGGTCGGGGTCGGACTTCTCGCTCACGTTGAGGATGTCGCCGTCGGCGGTGACGAGCTCGACGCCGACCAGGTTGTCAGCGGCCAGGCCGTGCTTCGCCATCAGCCAGCCGAGGCCGCCGCCGAGCGTGAGCCCGGCGATGCCGGTGGTCGAGATCGCGCCGCCGGTCGTGGCGAGGCCGTGGGCCGCGGTGGCGCGGTTGAGCTCGCGCCAGAGCACGCCTCCCTGCGCGCGAACCGTCCCCGTGACCGGGTCGACGAAGGTTCCCTTCATCGGTGTCAGGTCGACCATGAGCGCGTCGTCGGCGACGGCGCGGCCGGCCGCGTTGTGGCCGCCGCCCCGGACGGAGATGTCGAGGCCCGCGTCCCTCGCGTAGCGGACGGCGTCGGCGATGTCCGCGGTCGACTGGCAGCGCGCGATCAACGCCGGCCGGCGGTCGATCATCGCGTTGTGGATGCGCCGCGCGTCGTCGTACCCGGCATCGGCGGGCGTGAGCACGCTTCCCGAGAACGCCCCCCGGAGCTGGTCGAGCTGCTCGCTGCTACCCGTCGTGGTTGCCATATCCCTCTCCCTCACTCGCTTTGCGCTGAGTCTTGGGCTGAGTTTATTGGCGGTCGGCCGGGGTCGGCAATACGTAGTCTCCCGCTAAGCTGGCGCGCTCCGAGGCTCCCGGAGGGGGCTCGCCACGCTTCGTGCCCAGGGTCTCGTCGAGGGCTCGCGTGTCGGCAACTCGGTGGCGACCGACCGGGATCTCGCGCTCGGCTGGAGCTCGATGTTCGGCATCGACCCGGCGGGCAGTCGCCGCGGCGCCCCCCGGCGGAGCCGGACGCACCGGGCTGCCGTCGAGCTGCCTCGCGGGTGAGCCCTTCGCTCGAGCGGTCAACGTGATCGAGCGATGAGTCTTGCGACGGGTTCCAGTCTGTATCGACGACCGGCAACCCATTCGAGGAGAGACCATGCCCGCTACTTACACCTTCGACGTCTTTTCCAGCCTTGACGGCTTCGGCTCGGCCAGCGGCGGCGACTGGGGCGGCTACTGGGGCAAGCAGGGCCCCGAGCTGCTCGACCACCGTCTCACCTTGTACAGCGAGGACCAGCGGATGGTGTTCGGGGCCAACACCTATCGGCTCTTTGCACGAGATGCTGGCCTCGAGTACCGAGGAATCCGAGGTGAGGGACCCGTGGGTTACCCGGATGGTGACCCTGCCGGCGATCATCGTCTCGACCACGCTGGAAGAACCCCTTGACTGGGCGGACGCGACCCTGATGAGCGGTGACGCGGTCGATGTCGTCGCCCGGCTCAAGGAGGAGTCCGAGGTGCCGTTGCGCTCGCACGGGAGCCTGTCGATGAATCGGGCGCTGATGGCCGCCGGCCTGGTCGACCGCGTCCAGGTGACTCTCTTCCCTGTGATCACCGGCCAGAACGGATCGGATGCGATCTTCGAGGGAGCAGCCGACTTCGACCTCGAGCTGATCGCAAGCCGAACGCTCGACGGCGACATCCAAGAGCTCACCTACCGGCCGACCCTGCATGTCGCCGGCTGATGCTCGAGCGCGCAATCGCGACGAGCGACCAGCGTCAGGCCTCAACTCGCGGCGCGCCGGACGCTGCGTCTCGCTCACGAGCCGGTTTCAGCTGAGAGCGGCCAGTACGATCCTGTTGAGATAGCGATTGCGGGCCTCGGGAAAGGGGGCGGGCCGTGACGGCTGGCGACGGTGACGGGATCTCTGCGGGCGAGTTCGGTGCTGCGTTCAAAGGGTTTCTCGAGCAGGCTGCTGCGCAAGCTCCGGTCGACGACCCATTTTTCGTCACGAGGTTGACGGAGCTTTTCGGCGGTGAACCGCGCGGCTTCCCAGTCGTCTCGCAGGACTTCCCACCTCGTGATCATCCGAGCTTGCAGCGTGCGCTCGACGCGTACCTCGAGGCCGATGGCCGGCTCGCCGAGCTCGTCGGCGTGTCGACCTCGAACAAGAGCTTCAACGGCGTCACGTTGCTCGAGCTCGTCGTCCGGCGAGGCCGTCCTGGCCTGTGGGGGGACGGCTCGCCGACGCCGGGGCCGGTCGAGTACGTCGACGTCACCCTCGGCGAGGAGGAGACGTTGACGTGCGTGAAGTCGGGCTTGATGCTCATCGAGAACGGGACGGAGCGTCTCGCGGTGCTCGTCAGCTCCGGGCAGCAGGGGCTCAGTCGCGGGCAGATCCGCGTCGAGGTGATGGCTCCCGGCCGCGACGAGGCCGAGCGTTGCTTGGCCGAGATTCGCCGCGGCGTGCTCGAGCGGAACGTCTACCGAGGCCGCGTCATCTCCCTCGTGCAGGAGCCTCAGCAGCCGATCACGATCCGCGTCCACAAGCTGCCGGCGATCGAGCGTGACGACATCATCCTTCCGAGCGGGGTGCTGGAGCGGGTCGAGCGGCACACCGTCACGTTCGGGAGCCGCGTCGAGCGGTTGCGTGCGGCTGGTCAGCACGCCAAACGGGGCATCCTCCTGCACGGGCCACCCGGGACGGGGAAGACGCTCACGGCGAAATACATCGCCGGGCAGATGACCGACCGGACCGTCTTGCTCATGACCGGTCCTGCGATGAGACTGATCGAACCGGCGTGCACGATCGCACGGCTCCTGCAACCGTCCATGCTGATCATCGAGGACGTCGATCTGATCGCCGAGGAACGGACGCACGAGCGAGGGGCATCGACAAGCCTTCTGTTCGAGCTGCTCAATCAACTCGACGGGATGGAGGAAGACGCCGATGTCGTGTTTCTGCTCACGAGCAACCGACCGGATCTGCTCGAGCCCGCGCTTGCCGCAAGGCCCGGCCGCGTCGACCTCGCAGTCGAGGTCCCGCTCCCGGACGAACTCGGGCGAAGACGCCTGTTGGAGCTCTACAGCCGCGGTCTGACGGTGGAGATCCCGGACATCGACCATTTCGTCGCGCGCACGCGCGGTGTCAGCGCCGCCTTCATCCGCGAGCTCGTCCGTAAGGCGGCGCTTGCTGCGGCGGACCAGGACGGCCCGCTCGTGATCGGCGAGCGGCACCTCGACGATGCCCTGCAAGAGCTCCTCATCGAGGGCGGCGAGCTCACGCGCTCACTGCTTGGTGGCCACGCCCAGCAGTCGGCCGGGTGAGTCGCGGCCGTTTGCGAGGCGAGCGGAGCCGAGCCACCTGGTGGCTTCCGACGCGCGGAGCGACTCGTAGCCGACACGTCCTCGCGGACACGTCGGGCGACCGCGCCGAACGGTTCCACGGAGACCGCAGTCAGCCCGCCCCGGAGCGAGCCTGACCAGCCGCCGGCGAATCGGGTCCGTAGAAAAAGCCCCGTTCGGGTTTCCCTTCCCGGGGCTTTTTCCGTAGCAGGCCTGTAAGCCGGATTCTGTCTTGAGTGACCATCCCTCTCGGCAGCTACCCGGGCCCTGGGCGGGCAGCCTCATCTCGGGCCCTGTTCGCCTTGCACCGGACGGGGTTTGGCTAGCCGCCGCGTCGCCGCGGTCGCTGGTGGGCTCTTACCCCACCGTTTCACCCTTACCGCCGGCGTCTCCACGTTTCGAAAGGCTACGGAGAGACACGTTACGCCGGTGGCGGTCTCCTTTCTGTGCCACTTTCCGTCGGCTTTCGCCGCCTGGCTTGCGCCAGCGTCCTGCCCTTCGGTGTCCGGACTTTCCTCGAGCGGCGATCGACGTGAGTCAGCCGCCGCCCGCGGTCACCCGGCCTGCAGCCCGAATGCTAGCTCGGCAGCGGAGGGAGCGTCCTCGCCCGCGCCGAGCGCGGCCTCCGTTCCGGCCGTGCAGCCGCACTCCGGGCAGAAGACGACCCCGGCGCGGGCGTGCATGACGAACTCGCCGCAGACGAGGCACTCGAGCGAAGCGCCGCGCAGAAGCGCGGTCAGCTGCTGCTCGAGCGTGCGGGCGAAGGGTTCCACGTTCTGTGGGGTACCCGCTCCCGCGCTCGGCGGAACGCGCTCAGAGCTCACGGAAGACCCCGACGACCCGCCCGAGAACGTGCACGTACTCGGCATAGATCGGCTCCTGCGCGGCGTTCTCCGGCTGCAGCCGGATGCGGCCCCCCGCCTCGCGGTAGAACGTCTTCACCGTCGCCTCGTCGGCCGTCTCGTCGCCGCCCGCGAGCGCGACCACGATCTCGCCGTTTCGCGCCTCCTGCGTCTGGCGGACGATCACGAGGTCGCCGTCCAGGATGCCGGCCTCGATCATCGACTCGCCCCGGACCCGGAGCAGGAAGTCGCCGGCGATCGAGCTCGGGAAGGTCATGTACTCCTCGATGTTCTGCTCGGCGAGGAGCGGCGTCCCGGCTGCGATCTCGCCCACGAGCGGCAGGCGCACCGCGTCGGGCGTCTCGGCAGGTGCGGTTGCCGCTACCTGCGCCTTGCGCTCGCGCCCGATCAACTCGAGGGCCCGCGGCTTCGTCGGGTCGCGGCGAAGGAGGCCGGCCCGCTCGAGGTTCGCGAGGTGCGCGTGCACGGTCGAGGGGGAGGCGAGGCCGACCTCCTCGCCGATCTCCCGTACCGTCGGCGGATAGCCGTGGCCGTCGACGTACTCGACGAGGTAGTTCCAGATCTGCTGTTGACGGTCGGTGAGCATCGGCGCCTCCCGTGGGACGAGCGGGTCGTGGTTTGCGAGCAGCCACCGGAGAATCGGTGGACGAACGTGTGTTCGACAACAGGGTAGAGAGTCCTTCGGATGGCGTCAAACCGCGGGCTGCGCGTACGATCGCGCGCGTGGCGACGCCGAGCCGCTCATGGGCACGATCACGGCCGGGACGCCTCGACCGGCTGCCCGAGCAGTACTTCGGGTCGCTGGTCGCGCGCGTCGCCGCCGTCTCCGCCGACGGCGGGCCGCCGGTGGTCGATCTCGGGCGTGGCAACCCCGAGGTCGGGCCTCCCGAGCACGTCGTCGAGGCGCTCAAGGAGGCGGCCTCGCGGCCCGACCTCCACGGGTACGCGCCGTTCCGCGGGCTGCCGGCCCTGCGCGAGGCGATCGCCCGCCGCTATCTGGAGCACTACTCGGTCGAGCTCGACCCCGACCGCGAGGTGGCGATCGTCCCGGGGACGAAGACCGCGATCGTCGAGCTCGCGCTGTCCCTCGCCGAGGAGGGCGACCGGATCCTGCTTCCCGATCCGTTCTACCCGGACTACCTGTCCGGGGCTGCTCTCGCCGGGGCGCGGGTGGGGCTCGTGCCGCTCGAGCCGGCGGCCGGCTGGCAGCCCGACCTCGCGCGCGCGCGCGCCGGCCGCGGCGCTCTACCTGAACTTCCCGTCGAACCCGTGCGCCGTCTGTGCGGCTCCGGGGCTCTTTGCCTCGGTGGTCGAGCATGCGTCGCGAACCGGCACGGCGATCGTCCACGACGCCGCCTACAACGACCTGGTCTTCGACGGCCGCACCCCCGAGAGCTTCCTGGCCGCGCCGGGAGCGAAGGAGGCCGGCGTCGAGATGTGGTCGATGTCGAAGACCTACGGGATGGCCGGGCTGGCGTATCGGCTTCGTCCTCGGGAACTCAGAGATCGTGGAGCGGCTCAACCTCCTCGGCGATCACGGCCGCGTCGGCATGCTCGCGGCGCTGCAGCACGCCGCGATCGCGGCGCTCGACGGCCCTCAGACGAGCGTGGACGAGCGGCGCCGCGCGTACGAGCGCCGCCGCGACCGCGTCATCGCGGCGCTTCCAGAACCGCCGGTCTGCGAGGGGACGTTCTACGTCTGGCTGCGGCTGCCCGACGGCCTCACGACCGAGCGGCTCCTCGTCGAGCACCGCGTCGGGCTGGCGCCCGGGGAGGGGTTCGGCCCGAGCGGCGCAGGCTGGGCTCGGATCTCGCTCGCGGTCGCCGACGAGACGCTCGAGGCCGGGCTCGAGCGGCTCGCGCCCGCACTCGCCGCGGCCTGCGCATGAAGATCGGGATCGTCGTCCCGTTTTCCTGGTCGTACTGGGGCGGTGTTGTCGAGCACGCCGAGAATCAGGCGAGCGCCCTCCGCGCGCGGGGTCACGATGTGCGGATCATGACCGGCCACGACCCGCCCGGGTGGAAGACGCGGCTCCTGCACCCGCGAACCGGCCGGCACGGCGATCTTCCGGACGGGATCATCCCGATCGGGCGCTCGGTCGTCGTCCCGGCCAACGGCTCGCTGCCGAACGTCGTCCTGTCGCCGCGGGCGATGGTGCGGGTGCGCGACGTGGTCGCCGAGGAGCGCTTCGACCTGATCCACCTGCACGAGCCGCTGACTCCGGTCATCTCCGTCGTCGCCCTCGCGTTCGCGAAGTGCCCGGTCGTCGGCACGTGGCACGCCGCGGGCGATCTCGCCTGGATGCGCCCCGCCATCGCGGCCTGGGGCTTTCTCGCCGACCGCATCGACGCGAGGATCGCCGTGTCGCGCATGGCCGCGGAGTCCGCGGCCCGCTGGGTCGGCCCCGGCTTCGAGATCATCCCGAACGGGGTCGTGGTCCCCGCGCACGCCGATCCCGGCGACCGCGGACATCAGATCGTCTTCATCGGGCGGCACGACGCGAGGAAGGGACTGCCGGTGCTGCTCCGCGCCTGGCCGGCGATCCGGCGTGCCAGCGGGGCGCGGCTGCGGCTGATCGGCACCGACCCGTTGCAGTACCGGCTCCTGCAGTCACGGCTGCGCTACAACGAAGATGGGATCGACGTGCTCGGGATCGTGTCGAACGAGGAGCGGACGCGGGAGCTCGCGGCGGCCAAGCTCGTCGTGTCGCCGGCGCTCGGCGGGGAGAGCTTCGGGATGGTGCTCGTCGAGGCCTTCGCCTGCGCCACGCCTGTGATCGCGTCGAACATCCCGGGGTTTGCCGACGTCGCGGTCCCCGCCGCGGCGACGCTCGTGCCGCCCGGCGACTCGGAGGCGCTCGCCGAGGCCGTGATCGCGTTGCTCGGGGACGAGGAGCGGCGGATCGCGATGGGGCACGCCGCGCGGGCGCTGGCGCAGGAGCGCTACGCCTGGCCGGACATCGCGCGCCGGCTCGAGCAGATCTACGAGCGGGTCAGCGCGTGAGACGCCCTCGCGAGCTTCCGGGTGGACCTCCTGTGGACGGCCTGTCACAGTTTCGTTTGCCTAACCTGGCACCGGACATGTCCCGACGGCCGCGCGGGAGCTGCAGGGGTTTCGGCGATTCGTCCTGTCCGCGACGCTCGCTCGTGGCCGCTACGTGAGTGAACCTGGCACCGGACACGGCCCGGCGGGACGGTGCCCACGCATCGGCGGCGTCGGACACGGCCCGGCGGGACGTTGGTCGGCGGCGGGCGGCTTCGCGCCGGGGCGGGAGCGGCCGTGAGCCGGGCGTGGCGGTTGCTCGTGCCCGTCGCGCTGCTCGCGGTCGCCTTCTCGCTGATCTGGTGGCGAGGCCCGGACTGGCACCTCGTCCGCGACACCTTCACCGCCGTCCGCTGGCCGTGGATCGTCGTCGCGATCGCGCTCAACCTGGTCTCGGTGGTCGTCCGCGCGCTCGCGTGGAACACGGTGATCCGCCAGGCGATCCCGGCGCCGCGTCCCGGCTTCAAGCTCGTCTTCTCGGCCTTCTGCGTCGGCCTGTTCGCGAACGCCGTGCTGCCCGGTCGGGTCGGCGAGCTCGCCCGCGTCGCCGTGCTCGCCCGCCGCATGCCGGGACGCAAGGGCATCTGGGCGACGCTGATCGGGACGGTGTTCGCCCACCGCATGTTCGACCTCTTCCCGCTCGTCGTGCTCGTCGTGTGGGTGCTGAGCTTCGCGGAGCTGCCGCACTGGGCGGTGGCGACGCTCGTCGTCGTGCTCGGGATCGGCGTTGCGCTCTTCAGCGTCGCGATCTACTTCTCGCGCGGCTCGGTCGGCCAGCCCCGCGCCTTCGAGGACGGGCTCGGGCGGGCGCGGATACTGCTTGTCCGCGCGCGTATCGGGCTTGCGGTCATGCGCCGCCCGGTTGCCGCGGCGACGGCCACCGCCTTCCAGTCCCTCGGCTGGTTCTTCCAGCTGCTCGCCGTCTACGCGGCGATGCACGCGTTCCGCATCTACGAGCCGCTCGTCGCCGCCGGCCTCGTCCTGCTGATGATGAACGTGGTCACCGTGCTGCCGTTCTGGCCGGGCAACGTCGGGCTCGTCCAGGCGGCGGTGGCGGTCTCGCTCGCCCAGTACGGCGTCCGGTACGCAAAGGGCTTCGCCTTCGGAATCGGCCTTCAGCTCATCGAAGCCTCGGTCGGGATCGGGATCGGCATGGTCTTCCTCGCCCGCGAGGGGATCTCCTACGCGACGCTGAAGGACATGGACAACGAGGCCGGGGAGGAGGAGCACGAGGTGATCGCCGAGCAGGAGGCCCGTGGGCAGCGCACCTCGGCCCGCGCCTCGTAGACCGGCCTACAGGTTCGGGATGAAGAAGAAGACCTTCGAGCGCTTCGGCGCGGCCTCCCAGGCCATCTCGCCGCCCGGCTGAACGAGTGTCTTCGTCCCTGCCGGGGCCTCGGTCTCGAGCCGCTTCGCGAGCGCGTTCGCGTCGTCCTCGTCGGCCGCCCCGACGAGCAGGTACTTCCAGCGCCGGGTCGTCGGAATGCCCTCGGACTCGAGCTTCTCGGCAAGAGCAACCGCGTCGCCGTGGCTCGGCAGGTCGAGGCGCACCTCCCACTCCGCATGGCCCGAGGCGATCGAGTCGGCCGCGTCCTGCTCCTCGAGCTCCTCGTGCTCCTCGGCCTCCTCCTCGCTGGTCCGGGGAAGCGGCTCGTCGGCCGGCCTCCACTCCTCGGCGACCGGGTGCCACTGGTCGAGCGTGAGCCCGGCCGTGCCGCCGCCTTGCTCCACCAGCGAGCGGACCACCGCCAGCGCCTGCTCGGCAGCGGCACGCGTGTCGGTGTAGAGGAACACGTGCGACTCGTCGCCGCTGACCGCAACCCGGTCTCCGAGCGCGCTGCGCGTCTCGTCGGCGAGCTCGTGCTCGTCCAGTGTCCCCTCGAGGCCGTGACCCTCCTCGAGCTCGACCGTGACCCGCCAGTCCTCGGCCATCGTCAGGCCACCGGGGGTGGGCCGCCGACCGACGCGGGGACATCGGGCTTCCAGCCCGCAAGCGTGGGCTCGCGCGAGCGGGCGAGCTCGGCCAGCTTCTCGCAGGCGGCGGCGAATGCCTCGACTGCGGACTCCGGCGTCTCGTAGCGCTTCTCCCTGAGCTCGAACACCTGCTCCTGGATCGTGTAGGGCCGGCCTGCGACGCGAGTCTTGAACCTGACGCTGACGCTTCCCTCGACGTCCCAGCCGTCGGTGGCCATGACCATCGGCGGCCGGCCGGGCTGCCATGGATGGTCCTCGTCGCCGAAGAAGTTCCGCGGCCGGAGCTCGGCGCCGAAGCCGACCGATCCTTTCTGGTTCTCGACCAGGATCTTGATCATCGCCTGCCCGGAGATCTCCGTCTCGAGCACGACCCCTTCGGTGGCGAAGCCGACGCCGCCCTGTTCGTTCAGCGACCCGACGACGCCGCCGAGGCGGGTGTCGGCCTCCTCGAGCCGCGCCGTCATCTGCATCGCCGCCTCCTCGGCGAGCTCGCCGAGGACGGGGGAGAGATCGGGCTTTTCGGTGATCGGCACGCTTGCCATCGCGCTATTTCTAGCCTACGCGCCCGCCGGCTCGTCTCCGAGGCGCTTCGCGAGCTCCTCGACCCTTCCCTGCGAGACCGAGAGCTGGTCGGCGCAGCGGCGGTAGAGCTCCTCGCCGCGCTCCCAGAGCCGGGTCAGCTCCTCGAGCTCGACGTCGCCGCGCTCGAGCCGCTCGACGATCCGTTCCAGCTCGGCCTGAGCCTCCTCGAAGGTCGGCTCGCTCATTCCGCGCGCGCTCCGAATGACCCGCCGGCGACCTCGACGGCGAGCCCGGTTCCGGCCGCGGGCGGCGTGCGGACGAGTAGGTCGCCGGCGCGGACGATCGCATAGCCGCGGTCGAGCGTCGAGCGCGGCGAGAGGGCGCGCAGCCGGCCGTGGGTCGCCTCGAGGCGGGCCCGGCGCCGCTCGAGGGCGAGGAGCGGCGCCCGGCGGAGCCGCTCGTGCGACACGGACAGCCGCTCGCCTCGCTGCTCGACGATCCTGCGGGCGGTGCGGCCCAGGCTTGCGCGGGCCCGGTCGAGCCCGGCGCGAAGCTCGTTCAGGTCGGGGACGACGAGCCGGCCTGCGACCGACGGCGTCGAGGCGCGGACGTCGGCCGCGAGGTCCATGAGCGGTGTGTCCTGCTCGTGACCGACCGCGCTCACGACGGGGACGCGGCAGGCCGCGACCGCGCGGACGAGGCGCTCGTCGGAGAACGGGAGCAGGTCCTCGAAGCTCCCGCCGCCGCGGGCGACGATCACGACGTCGACGCCACGCTCGCACAGATCGCCGATCGCGGTTGCGATCGAGGGCGCAGCCCGCGGCCCCTGCACCCACGTCTCGACCACGAGCACCCGCGCGGGCGGGAACCGCGTCGTGATCGCCGTGAGCACGTCGCGCTTGGCGGCGGCGTCGTTCCCGGTGACGAGGCCGATCAGCTTCGGGATGCGGGGAAGCGGCCGCTTGCGCTCGGCGGCGAAGAGCCCTTCGGCGGCCAGCTTCACCTTCAGACGTTCGAGTGAGGCCAGGTGGGCGCCGAGCCCGTAGCGCTCGATCGTGAGCGCACGAAGATGGAAGTCACCGCGCTGCTCGTAGAGCTCGGGCCTGCCGTACACGTGGACGCGCTCGCCGTCGGCGAGGTCGAGCCGGAGCCCGTCGAACTGTCCCCGCGGCATCTGCACCGCAAGGCACGCGCCGTTCTCGGGATCCTTGAGCGTCAGGAACACCGACGCCCATCGCTGCTGGCGGCGAAGCTCGGTCACCTCGCCCTCGACCCAGACGGTGGGCAGCCGCTCCAGCCAGGAGGCGATTCCCTGGTTGAAGGCCCGGACCGAGAAGACCTTGCGGCCGTCGATCTCGGTGGCCTCGACCTTCACCGCCTCGACTTTACTGGGTCGCCTTTACCGGCTCGACTTATGGCCGATGCTTTACTGCCTGCGGTTACAGCAGGATCTCGGCGGCCGTCTCGTGCGAGCAGCCTGCAAGCACCAGTTCGACGGCATGATGCAGGTCTGCCTCCGAGTTGGCGATCTGCTTGGCGAGCTCCGACGGGTAGCCGGCCTCGATCAGGACGTGCATCCGCCAGGACACGACCTTTTCGTTCTCTGACGGGGGAATCTCGGTCGTCTGTGCCATCATGTGCCGCCTGTTCGCCTCCTCTTGGACGAACCCTGCCCGGGAAAGTTGGGTCCGTCGCCGTCTCTCACTCTAACGCTCGCCCGCCTCAAGCGCGCGTCGAGAGCGATTCGAGCCGGCGGTTGAGCTCCGCGATCCGGGCCTCGACGACGCGCAGCTCGGCGTCGACGCGCTCGGCGAGGGCGCCTTCCGCCTCGCGTGAGAAGCGCTCGACCGAGAGGTCGAGCTCACGGGCAAGCCGCCTCGCGGCATCCTCCCGGGAGGAGCGAATCGTCTCGTCGAACTGGGTTGCGGCCGCCTCGGCCGAATGCTGGGTCTCGCGTGAGAGCACCCGCTTCAGCTGCTCGAGCTGGCGGCGCTCGACGTCCTGAAGCTGGATCGCGACACGCTGGGACGCGTCGGCGTGCTCGTGGTCGATCTGCTCCTGCAGCTCGTGCTCCCGGCGGCGAAGGCGCTCGGCGACCTCGTTCAGCGCGCGCCGGCGCTCGGCCGCGTGGCTCTCGAGCTCGGCCGCGAACGCCGCCGCGACCTCCTGCGAGGCGCGGTCGAGGTCCTCGCGCAGCTTCGCGATGCGGGCTCGATGCTCCTCGAGCGAGCTCTCGAGGTGCGTGGTCGCCGACTCGATCTTGGCCTCGATCCCGGCGACGAGCTGCTGCTGACGCTGGCCGATCCGCTCGAGCTCGCCGGCGAGGCCCTGCTGCAGGTTCGTGACGTCGGCCCCCCAGTCGGCGAACCGCTGCTCGACGGCTCGCTGCGCATCGGTCAGTGCCGCGGTGAGCTTCGTGGTCGCGTCGCGCTCGCGCTCGGCGACATCGCGGCGGCGCTCCTCGGTGATGCGCCGCTCCTCGTCGGCGAGCAGCGAGAGGGCCTGGGAGCGGGTGAGCGCAAGGTTCTGCTCGAGCTCGGCGCCGCGGACCTCGGCCTCGTTGGCGATGATCGCTCCGAACCGCGCCTTGCCGCGGTCGATCTCCTCCTCGAGCGTCCGCGTCTTCGCCCGCACCCGGACGGTGGCGAGGATTGCGGTCGCCGCGGCGGCGCAGGCGACGATGGCGGCGACGATCGCGACGACGGTCACGGCACTAGGTTAGGTGAGGCGCGCGGTGACGAGGGCGGCTGCAAGCAGGATGTTCGCCCACGGGAGGATCCGCAGGGCTCGCTCCATCGGCTCCACGCCTTCGAGCGAGCCGAGCGTCCGGCGTGCGTGGCGCACCGGGGTCGAGAGAGCGCGCTGGACGAGAATCAGCGCGGCTGCGAAACCGGCGGCCAGGAACGCCTCGGCCCGCAGCGTGACGGCCTGCGCGTAGAACGCCGTCAGAACCGGGAAAGCGCCCCAGGCGAGCGCGAGGCCCCACTGGTTGTGCAGCCGGCCGCCGAGCCACTCGAGGTTGTAGGCCGGAACGAGGAAGCCGCCGACAGCGACGAATGCGAGCAGCCCCCAGCCCCAGCTTGCGGCTGCCCAGATGCCGATCGCGCAGGCGCCGGCGAGCGCCGCGGCCGCGAGCGCGACGAGCGTCCGTGAGGGGATCTTGGTCCCGAGCGGGCGCCCGTGTAGCTCGTCGAGCGCATGGGCCGACACGCCGAGCGCAAGCGCGAAGGCGGCCATCGTCCAGAGCATCCGGCTCGTGCTGAAGGCGGGGGCGAGGGCGGCGCCGAGCGCCACGTAGGCGAGGTTCCAGGCCGTGTACGGCAGGTGCAGGACCGTCACGTAGTCGCGCCAGCCGCCGGTGCGCAGCGCGTAGAAGGCGGGCCTTACCTCTTCCGTCCCCACGTCACGATCCCGCCGCCGAGCGACAGCCGCCGCGCCGATACCCCGCCGATGCCCGCGTCGTGCCAGGCGTCGAGCTGCCGCCCGAGCGGCCAGGCGGAGTGGTAGGCGCGGATCGAGGGCCCGAGGAACGAGCCGGCCTCGTGCCAGCCGCTGCCGATCACCGCCCCGGCCGCGGGTAGCCCCGCCCGGACGTGCAGCTCCCACAGCCCCCGCCAGGGGCCCGCCGGCAGCCCGAACTCGAGCCCCGCGATCGTCCCGCCCGGGCGGACGACGCGGGCGAGCTCGCGGAGCACCGCCGGCGGGTCGTCGACGTACCTGAAGAGGTAGGTGAACGTCAGCCCGTCGAACTCCGCGTCCGCGAACGGCAGCGCCTGGGCGCTCGCCTCGGCGAGCTCGATGCCGCCGTCCGAGCGGCGCGCCGCCTCGGCCAGCATCTCGGCGCTCTGGTCGACACCGACGACGCGACAGCCCTTCTGCCGCACGAGCTCGCGGGCGACGGCGCCGGTGCCCGTTGCGACGTCGAGGATGCGGTCGCCCGGGCCGGCGTCGATGCGGGCTACGAGGAAGCGCCGCCAGCGCGGATCCTGGCCGTAGGAGAGGAGCGATGCGTAACGGTCGTAGGTCGGCGCGAGTGGCGCGAACATCGACCTTGCGTGGGCTGACCGGTCCATCCCCGACGAGTCTACGACGCAATAGGCTCGGTCCGATGGCCCTCGCCCACGAGCTCGAGCAGGCTGCTGAGGCTGCCTCGCGGTACGGCGAGGTGACGGCCGTGCTCCCGGCGGCGCCGGACGGGAGCCGCGCCTACCTCGTCGCCCTGGAGCAGGGCGAGGCGCGCCGGTGGCTCGTCCTCGACGGGCGCTACGGGCCGGTCGCCGATCGGGAGGCGGTGCGCCGGACTGCGTCGATCGTCGTCCTCTGCGAGCTCGCCGGCGAGCTCGCGGGCGGTGGTCAGCTCGAGGAGCTGCGCGGCCGGCTCGCCGAGCTCCGGATGACCGAGCAGCCGGAGGGAATCGAGGCCGCCGAGGCCGCCGCGCTCGCGCTCGAGCGCGCGATCGGTGCGCCGCCGATCGTTGCCTCCCCCGGGTACCTGGACGAGGTCGGGGCCGCGACGAGGAGGCTCGAGGGCTCGCTGGGCGATCACTCCTCGCCGTTCGCGAACGCGCTCGCCGCAGCGTCCGGAACGGTCGAGGCATTCGTTGCCGAGGTCGACGGACGGCACGCAGTTGCACTCAGCTAGGGTGAGGTCATGGAAGGTGAGGGCTTGGGCTTTCCGTTCGGGGGCGACCCGGAGGATCTCCTTCGCGGGTTGCGCGAGTTCGCCGAGCAGCAGGCCGAATCGGTGCACGAGGCGCAGCGCGAGCAGTTCGCGACGCTGACCCTGAACACCGCGGTCGAGCTCACGTCGGCGGCCCTCGCGCAGGTGACCGTGGCGGGCTCGCCCGACGAGCAGGCCGCTGCCCTGCGAGACGCGATGCGCGTCCTCTTCCCCGAGGCAGTTGCGCTCGTGAGTGCCGCGCGGCAGGGCTTCATGCGCGAGACCCCCTAGTCGACGGCCTACAGCGCGGCGGTGGCGCTTCTCGGCAGAGCGATCACGCGGATGCTCCCTGCGGTGCCGCGGCCGGTCGTGCGGCGGCTAGCGGCGCCGTACATCGCCGGCTCGAGCCTCGACGACGCGGTTCGCGTCGTCCGGCGGCTCAACGGCGAGGGGAAGCTGGCCACCGTCGATGTCCTCGGCGAGGAGGTCCGCGGCGCCGTCGAGGCGGGCGAGATCGGCGCGGCCTACCGCGCCGTGCTCGAGCGGATCGAGGAGGACAGGCTCGACGCGAACGTCTCGGTGAAGCTGACCGCGCTCGGGCTCGAGCTCGACGAGAAGCTCTGCGCGCAGAACCTCCGCGCGGTGGTCGACGACGCCCGCAGGCGGGGCACCTTCGTCCGGATCGACATGGAGCACTCGGCGGTGACCGACGCCACCCTGCGGCTCTACCGCGACCTGCGCACGGCGGGCCTCGACAATGTCGGCGTCGTCCTGCAGGCACACCTGCGGCGAACGCTCGCCGACGTGCCGGGCCTCGACAACGTGCGGCTCTGCAAGGGGATCTACATCGAGCCGCTCGCGATCGCCTTTCACGACCCGGACGAGATCAGGGGCAGCTTCATCGCGACCCTCGATGCGCTCCTCGACCGGGGCGCCTACGTCGGGATCGCCACGCACGACGAGGCGCTGATCGGCGAGGCGCTCCGGCGCGTGGCGGCGCGCGGACTCTCGCCGGACCGGTACGAGTTTCAGATGCTGCTCGGCGTCCGCGCCGGCCGCGGTGACGAGCTCGTCCGCTCGGGCCACCGCCTGCGCGTCTACGTCCCGTTCGGCACGCACTGGTACGAGTACTCGGTCCGGCGGTTGCAGGAGAACCCGAAGCTCGCGGGGTACGTCGCCGCCGATACCTTGCGGCGCCTACGCCGGCCCGGGCTGTAGCTCAGCCGGACGGGTGGTAGTAGCGCCAGAGGATGCCGTTACGGCATCCGTCCGCCGCGGTGAGAGTCTCGGGCTGGGTCTCGTACAGGAGCCAGACCGCCCGGTGCGCCAGCCTGGCCGCGGCCTGTTGCGGCGAGGCGCCGGCGCGAACCGGGATGTGGAGCACGTTCGACAGACGGCCCATGGTGACGCGCCAGCAGGCGGTCCACTCGGTCATCCAGATCGACTTGCCGTCGTCGGAGAGGTGGGCCGGCGGACGATCGTTGCCCCTGTCGCCGCGGGTGGCGCCGGCCGCGAGTGACGCGCCGGCGAGCGCGAGGGCGAGCAGCGCGACCACGACGATCCCCCAGGGCCTCATCGTGGGCCAGTATGCCCTGCGGCTCGGGGGGTCGCCGCGCTAGAGGCCCTAGGCAGGCAGGAGGAAGCCGCCGTCGACGACGAGCACGTGGCCGCGGATCATCTCGGCTCCCGGCGAGCAGAGGAACGAGACCGCGGCGGCGACGTCGTCGGGCTCGACGAGCCGGCCGGCCGGATTGGCCCGGCCGGCGCCGAGCATCTCCTCGCGGTTCGGGAAGTGCTCGAGCGCGCCGGTCTCGACGACGCCCGCCGAGACGGCGTTGACGCGGATGCCGCGCGGGGCGAGCTCGACGGCCAGGTAGCGGATGAGCGCCTCGAGCGCCGCCTTCGAGACGCCGATCAGGGCATAGTTCGGCAGCACCCGCTGCGCGCCGAGTGACGAGATGCCGACGATCGAGGCGCCGCTCGGCATCTGTGGTGCGGCCGCCTTCGCGAGCTCGAGCAGCGCGCGGGCGTTGGCGCCGAGCGTCCAGTCCCAGTGCTTCTCCTCGGTGTCGAGCGCCTCGCGGACAACGCCCGAGGCGGCGTTGTGGACGAGGACGTCGAGGGAGCCGAGCGCGGCGACCTCGGTCAGCACCCGGCTCGAGGTGACATTGCCGCGGACGAGCACCGGCTCGGCGCCGAGATCGCGCAGCTCCGAGGCGGTCTGCTCGGCTGCCGTGTCGTTTCGCAGGTAGCCGATCGCGACCCGGGAGGCGCCGTCGCGGGCGAAGCGGAGCGCGATCGCGCGGCCGATGCCGCGGGAGCCGCCCGTGACGAGGACGTTCACGCCCGCGGCAGCGGGCGGTCGGCGGGAGCGGCGCTCGGGATCCCCTCCCAGCCCGGACGCGTCTCGGGCTCCCGCGGCCCTTCCTCGGCCTTGGAGGACGCGTGGCCGAGACGGTCGAGCAGCTCGATCTTCTCCTCCGCGTAGCTCCTGACGTCGTGCCCGGCCGGGAGGCCGGCGACGAGCTCCCGCACCCGCGCGCGCAGCTGGTAGGCGAAGTGCGGCGTGGCCGGCCCGACGAGGGCGTCGACGTCGCCGCGTGTCGGCTCGTGCGTCATCGCGGCGAAGCCTAACCGCCTGCGGCCGGCGCACGCGCGGTCGACGGCGTCGCCCGGTCGGCGCTAGGGGCCCGTCTGTAGTGTCGACGCGGTGAGGAGGGTGTCAGGGGTCGATCTGATGCTGCTCTCGGTCGTCCTCCTCTGGGCGCTCAACATCTCGGTCACCCGCTACGTGGTGAGCAACGGCTTCCAGCCGCTGGCCTACGCCACGATCCGGTACTTCGCAGCGATCGTCCTCTTCTGGATCTTCACCTGGTGGCGCGAGCGGTCGTTCCGGATCGCCCTCCGGGACCTGAAGCTCGTCCTCGTCGCCGCGGTGCTCATCTTCTGCAACCAGGTCTCGTTCGTCACGTCCATCCATCTGACGAGCGCCTCGACCGTCGGGCTCGTCCTCGGGACGACGCCGATCTTCGTCGGCATCATCGCCACGCTGGTCGGCCTCGAACGGCCGGGGCGGGCGTTCTGGATCGCGGCGGCTGTCTCGTTCGTGGGCGTCGGGCTGATCGCGGGCGGCGCGAGCGGCGGCATCGACGGCGACCTCCTCGGCGACGGCCTCGCGGTGGCTACGGCGGCGACGTGGGGGGCCTACTCGGTCGCGATCGCGCCGCTGATGCGGCGCTACTCGCCCTACCGCATCAGCGCTCTCGTGCTCGCCATCGGCTGGGTGCCGCTCGCGCTGGCGAGCATCCCGCAGCTCCAGAGCCAGACCACGTCGGGCTTCGGCTGGAAGATGGCGCTCGCGTTCGCCTTCGCGGTCGTGGGGCCGCTCTTCCTGACGAACATCCTCTGGTTCACCGCGATCGGGCGGGTCGGCCCCTCGCGAGCGTCGCTGTTCGCGAACCTGGCGCCGTTCTTCTCGGTCCTCTTCGCCGTGCTGCTCCTGTCCGAGACCCTGAGCCGCTGGGAGATCGCAGGCGGCGTGGCGATCGGCGCTGGAATCCTGATCGAGCGCCGGGCCAAGCACGTGCCGGAGCCCGTGCCGGTGCTCTCCGAGTAGCTGCGAGGGCTGCGGATTGCGAGAGAATCCCTCGATGGCCGATCTCGGGATCCTCGACGCCGTCGCGCGTCAAGCCCGCGTGGCCTCGGACGCCTCGCACCGGCCCTGGCCGCTGCCCACCTCGCCGTGGGCGCAGGCGCAGACGCGCCGGGACGTGCTGCTCGCCCACTGGCGGGTCTCGATCGACGTGCTCGCCCGCCTCCTTCCGGCCGAGCTCGCGGCCGACACGTTCGACGGCGAGGCGTGGCTTGGGCTCGCGGCCTACCGGGTCGCGGGCCTGCGAGTGCGGGGCCTGCCGCCGGTTCCCGGGCTCTCGTCCTTCCCCCAGCTCGAGGTGAGCACCCCGGTGACGCTCGACGGCCGGCCCGGGCTGTGGCTCTTCCAGATCGAGACGGGCAAGCACCTCGTCGTCGAGGCGGCCAAGAGGTCGCACCGGTTCCCGGCCTACCGGGCACGCGTGTCGGCGGGGAGGTCCGGCCCGGGCTTCCGGTTCGATGCAGTCCGCGACGGCCTTTCGTTCTCCGTCCGCTACTCCGCTCGCGGGACGGAGTTCACGCCGGTGCCCGGGACGCTCGAGTACTTCCTGACCGAGCGCTACTCGCTGTACACGGCCGACGGCGGGCGCCTCTACCGGGCCGAGCTCCACCATGTGCCCTGGCGGCTCCAGGGGGCGGCGGCCGAGGTCGACGCCGCGACCCTCGCCCCGCTGCCGCTCGAGGGCGAGCCGTATCTGCTCTTCTCGGCGGCCCAGGATGTGCTCGTGTGGCCGCTGGAGGAGATCTGACACCTCTGACACCGCCGGGCCGGAGGATGTCCCCGCAACGCAAGACCGCGCTCGTCTCGATCGGCGCGGCTGCCGGCCTCCTCGTTCTCAAGCTCGTCGTCGGGCTCGCGTCGAACAGCCTCGGGCTCGTGTCGGAGGCGGTCCACTCGGGAACCGACCTCGTGGCGGCGCTCCTGACCTTCTTCGCGCATCGGGGTCTCGGGGCGGCCGCCCGACGTCTCGCATCCGTACGGGCACGGCAAGGCCGAGCACCTGGCCGCGCTCGCCGAGGCGTCGTTCCTGGCGCTCGTGAGCGTGCTGATCGGCTACCGGGCGCTCGAGCGGCTGCTCGGCTCGCGCCCCTCGACCGTGCACACCTCCTGGTACGTGTTCGTGACGATCGCGATCGTGATCGTCGTCGACGCCAGCCGCACCGGCCTCTCCTGGCGCATGTCGCGACTCACCTCGAGCGCGGCCCTCGCGTCGAACGCGATCCATTTCGGGAGCGACCTAGCGGGCTCGTTCGCCGTTCTCGTCGGCCTGCTGCTGGCGCGCGCCGGCCACTCGAACGGGGATGCGCTCGCGGCGCTGTTCGTGGCCGTGCTCGTCCTGCTCGCTGCGACGCGCCTGATGCGGGGCAACGTCGACGTCCTGATGGACCGCGCCCCGGCCGGTGCGGATGCCGCGGCGCGCGCCGCGATCGCGACCCTGGGCCCCGGCGTCGAGCTTCGCCGCCTCAGGATGCGCCAGGCCGCCGGGCGGCAGTTCGCCGACGTCGTGATCGGCGTCCCGCCGACCTCGCCCGTCGGCGAGGGGCACGCGGCCGCGGACGCCGTCGAGGAGGCCGTCCAGCAGGCGCTGCCGGGGAGCGATGTCGTCGTCCACGTCGAGCCCGGCGACGGCAGCGATCCGCGTGAGCGGGCCTATGCGGCGGCCTCGGCGGTTCCGGGCGTCCGCGAGATCCACAACCTGAGCCTCGTGGAGGTCGAGGGGCGCAGCGAGCTCTCGCTCCACGTCAAGCTGCCGGGCGAGACGTCGCTCGCCGAGGCGCACGACGTCGCCGAGCGCGTGGAGGCTGCGATCCTGGCAGCCGTGCCGTCGGTCGACTCCGTCCAGACCCACCTCGAGCCGTTGACGATCGCCTCGGCCGGGCACGAGGTCGCCGGCGACGCCGCCACGGTCGAGCGGATCGTGACCGAGGTGACGGGCTCGCGCCCGCGCGAGCTGCGCTTCTTCGACACCGAGCCGGGTGTCGTCGCCTACCTCACGCTCGGCCTCGACGGCGGCACGAGCCTGGACGCCGCGCATGCGTGCGCGAGCGAGATCGAGGCCCGGATCCGCGTCGAGGCGCCCGAGATCGCCGAGGTCGTCGTCCATACCGAGCCGGCTGCGCAGCGGCCGGCCGCGCAAGCGGCCTGTCCACCGCAGGTGGACCAGTGGAGGGAGTTCGGGGGAACCGGGAGGTTCTCCCGACGGCCCGGCGCATACATGAGGCTGTGCATGTTCACGCCGCGCGAGCTTGCGCTCGAGCGCGGCTGGCCCGGGCGGATCGACGGCGACCACATCGTCCAGCTCGCCGCGCAGACGCTGCAGGCGTTCTTCACCGGCGGCGGCGTCGCGCGTGAGCACGCCGTACACGAGCTCGCCGACTGCGATCTGCGCGCGCCGGTCCTCTACCCGCCCTCGGTTCGCGTGTTCGAGCCGTTCGAGCGCGGCGACACGCCGTTCTTCTCGTTCGCGAGCCCGTTCCCGGTGCTCGGCCCCGACGAGGAGCTCGCGTTCCCGACGGGGACCGAAGAGCTCGACTACCGGCTGGCGCTCGCGGCGGTCATCGGCGCCGAGGGGCAGATCGGCGGCTTCACGATCGCCAACGCCTGGACGGCTCGCGACCTCGCCCGGGCCGAGCGGGAGGCCGGCTTCGGGCCCTCGAAGAGCAGCGACTTCGGCATCTCGCTCGGGCCGCGTGCTCGTCACGGCCGGCGAGCTCGGCAACCGGCTCGTGGCCCGGGTGAACGGCGAGGAGCGCTGCGGCGCCGACCTGCGGGAGCTCGTCCATCCGTGGCCGGAGCTCGTCGCCCACGCAGCCCGCAACACGACTCTCCGCCCCGGAGACGTTCTCGTCGCCGCGGCGCCGAAGGCGGCCGGCCCGCCGCTCGCGCCCGGCGACACGGTCGAGCTCGAGGCGGAGGGGATCGGCGTGCTGCGGAACCGGGTCGTCCGGTAGGCGCTAGCCGATCCTGCGCTGATCCGAGCCGTCGGCGTTCATCACGTAGACGCTGTCGCCGCCGTTACGGGCGGATCAGGAACGCGATCTGCTTGCCGTCCGGCGACCAGGCCGGATCGGTGTTGTCGTACGCCACGTTCGTGAGCTGCTTCGTGCCGGTGCCGTTCGCGTTCGCGACGAAGATCTCGTAGTTGCCGTTGACCTGCTGCTGGAAGGCGAGCTTGGTGCCGTCGGGTGACCAGTGCGGCGCACCAGCGTCGGCCGAGGAGTGGGTGATGCGGGCCTGCGGACCGCCTCCGGCCGGCATGACGTAGATCTGGTAGCGGCCCGTGCGGTTCGACATGAACGCGATCCGCTTGCTGTCCGGCGACCAGGCCGAGCCGAAATCGTCACGTGGGCTCGAGGTCAGGCGCTTCTGGCCCGAGCCGTCGGCGTTCATGACCCAGATGTCGCCGAAGCCGCTGCCCGCGGTGCGGTCGAAGGCGATCTTCTTGCCGTCGGGCGACCAGACGCCCCAGTAGTCGTCGTCGCCGTCCGGGTTCGGCGTCAGCTCGTGCAGGTTGCCCCCTCCGGCGTTGACCGTGTAGATCGCGTCGAGCCCGTTCGTGATCCGGTCGAACTGGAGCATCGTCCCGTCCGGCGACCAGTCGAGGAGCTCGTCGTAGCCGCCGCCGCCGCTCGTGATCCGGCGCAGGCTGCCGCCCTGTCGAGCTCATCACGTAGACGTGGCCGCTCGTGATCACCTGCCCGCCCGCGACGCGTGAGAAGGCGATCTGCTTGCCGTTCGGCGACCAGGCGAGATCGATGCTGTCGAGCCCACCGCTCGTCAGCTCGCGCCGGCTGCCGCCCTGCGAGCTGACGCTGTAGATCTGCCAGTTGCCCGGCGCCGCGGCTCGCGAAGGCGATCGTCTTCCCGTCGGGCGACCACGCCGGTGCGGCGTCGTCCGCGGACACGCCCGCCGCGGTGCTCCGCTGCGCGGCGCCGCCGGCGGCTGCAAGCGCGAGCGCGGCCGCAGCCGCGCCGAGGCTCGCGAGTGTCAGTGCGCGCAGGAACGGAAGCCGGGAGATCATTCGCAGTGGGATTTGGTTCTGGCCGTCGGCGAGCAATGTCAAACCGCACGGCCATGGTAGTCGGTTCGCGGTCGCCAGTCGCTCGACCGACCCGTCTAACGTGAAGCCATGATGCTCGCGCTCGACTGGGACGGAACATGCACCGTCGCCGACTCGCTCGTCGAGGCGATCCGCGCCTTCGGCGATCCGGCCGTGCTGGAGGAGAGCTTCGGCTCCTACCGCGAGTCGCTCACCGCGGAGGTGGGCACGATCCGGGCCAGTGCGGCCGAGCTGGAGGAGTGGGCAACGGCAGAGGTCGTGGTCCGGCCCGGGCTCCACGAGCTCGTGGAGCGTCACGGGCCGGTCGTCGTCTCGAGCGGCTTGCCCCAGCTCATCCTGCCGGTGCTCGGCCGCGAGGGGCTCGAGGTCGACCTTCGCTGCAACCACGCCGAGCCGTCTCCCGTCCGGTTGGCGGCTGCGCTTTCGCGACCCCGCACCGTGCCCCGTCTGCGGCGACCTCTGCAAGCGCCGCTCGCTGCCGCACGGCCGGCCGCTCGTCTATGTCGGCGACGGCGTCTCCGATCGCTGCGCCTGCCGGGCCGCCGACCGGATCTTCGCCCGCGGCTGGCTGGCCCGCGATCTCGCGGCCGACGGCATCCCCCACGAGCGGTTCGAGACCCTCACCGACGTTGCTGCTGCCCTTTCCTGAGCCCTACGACTTCGAGCTCTCGACCGAGCGCTTCCGCGTCTTCGGCCCCGACCTCGCGAACCTCTGGCAGGACGGCGCGCTGCACCGGGCGGTCGGCGGCCGGGAGGTGCGGATCGCCGCGGCTCCCGGCGGCGTCGACGTCGAGCCGCTCGACGAGGAGACCCGGGCGGTGCGTCGAGAAGCTGCTCGGGCTCGAGTTCGAGCTCGAGCCCTTCAGCGAGTGGGCACACGGTCAGCCGGTGCTCGTCGGAGCTCGTGCCCCGGCTCGCGGGATTCCGGCCGCCGCTCGCGCCCGACCCGTTCGAGAGCCTCGTCACCTCGATCACCGCCCAGCAGGTCTCGCTCCACGCCGCGTTCGCGATTCGCAGCCGCTTCATCGAGCGCCTCGGCGCTGCGCGTCGGCCTGCGCTCATGCGTTCCCGACCCGCGAGCGGGTTGCGGCGGCGGAGCGAGCCGGAGCTCGTCGCGCTCGGCTTCTCGCGCCGCAAGGCGGAGTACGTGATCGGCCTCGCCCGGGCGGATCTCGACCTCGACGGCCTCGCTCTCCTCGCCCGACGACGAGATCCGGTCGACGACTCGTCGCGGTTCGCGGGCTCGGCCCCTGGACGGCCGAATGGTTCCTCGCACGGCACCTCGCGAGGCCGCGCGCCTGGCCGGCCGGCGACCTCGCCCTGCGCAAGGCGGTCGATCTCTTCTACGGTTGCGATGTGCACGAGCTCGGCCCCCGCCTCGATCCGTTCCAGAACCTCTCCGCCCACTACCTCCTGACCGCGTCCGCATGCCGTGAAGATCCGCGCCGCCACCGAGAAGGACGAGGCCGCCCTGCGCGCGCTCTGGGAGGAGTTCGAGGCCGAGGTGCCCGAGCCCGAAGGGTTCCGAGCCCGAGACCTGGGATGCCGACTGGCAGGAGCTGCAGCCGAAGATCGCCGCCGGAGCCGTGTTCGTCGCCGAGGACGAGGGCGGCGGGCCGGTCGGGTTGGCCGAGCGTCGCTCGTCGAGCCGGGCCGGTGGCACGTCGAGACCGTGCACGTGCGGCCGCGCGCACGGCGCCAGGGGATTGCCAAGGCGCTTCTGCAGGCGTGTGCCGCGGGCCGCACGCAACGGCGGGCGCGACGCATCTCTCGCTCGAGGTGCTCGCCGCGAACGCAGCCGCGCGCGAGGCCGTGTGGCGGCGGCTCGGCTTCGAGCCGGTCGAGCTCGTCATGGCGCAGTCGCTCGACGCGCTCGAGGCTCGGCTCGGCGGTGCCCCGACGGGCCCGTCGCGCGCGTCGACGCACGTGCAGACCGACGACCGGCACGTCCGTCGACCGCGCGGTCGCGCAGTTCGTGCCGCGGCTCGAGCGAGCCCGACGTGCGCGACGCCTCGGGCGGCTGGATCAGGATCGCCGACCCCGCTGCTCGACGCCGACCGCGACGCCCAGGCGAGGTTCGCCGGCGATCTCTCCGACCGGCTCGGCGCCGTCGTCGTCGCGCTCGCGCTCGAGCACGGGCGTCGGTCGTGCGCTTCCGGCTCTACGAGCGCGGGCGGATGGTCGACGAGTACCTCTCGGTGCCGAGCTTCTACGGCGACCTCGATCGGGGCGACGAGCTCGCGCTCGAGGCGAACCCGACGCTCGTCGCGCGACTGACGGGCGCCGACCGGGACGAGGTCCGCCGCGTCGCGCGGACGGCCGCGACCCCGGCCGAGCTGCCCCCGGCCGGCCGAGCTGTACGAGCAGATCGCACAGCATGATGGGGCTCGACCGCCGTGAAGCTCTACGACGCGCGCCCGTTGCCCTTACTGCGCGCGCGTGCGGCTCGCGCTGGCCGAGAAGGACATCGCCTACGAGCGGTCGAGATCGACCTCGGCAACCGCCCTGCCTGGCTCTACGAGCTGAACCCGCTCGGGAAGGTGCCGGTGCTCGACGACGGCCTGACGCTGCCGGAGTCGGCGGTGATCATGGAGTACCTCGAGGATCGTCACCCGGAGCCGGCGCTCCTGCCCGCCGATCCGGCCGGCCGTGCGCGCGCGCGGCTCGCCGTCTTCCGCTTCGACGACCTGCTCGGCGACGACTACTACGCGCTTCGCCGCGGTGAGGACAACGCCGTGGCCGACCGGCTCGCGCTCCTCCCCGTCGGCGAGAGCGCCTTCGTCGACTTCGCCTATCTTCCCTGGGTGATGCGGCTGCGCGAGCTCTACGGCGTCACGCTGCCCGACCGCCTCGAGGCGTGGCTCGGCGCCCTCTCGGCCGGCCTGCGGTCGCGGCCGAGCTCGAGATCGTCCGGGGCCTCGCATGACCGACATCGGCGTCGAGGAGCTGGCGGGCCGCCTGGGCGAGGTGGCCGTGGTCGACGTCCGGCGGCCCGAGGAGTACGACGGCTCGCTCGGCGCGCCCTGCGACCCTCGCCAGGGCCACTCCCGGGGGCGCGTCAACCTGCCGCTGGAGGAGCTCGTGTTCCTCTCCCGCGAGGAGGTACAGCAGACGGCTCGGGCTCGCCGAGGGCGCCGAGGTCGTCGCCTACTGCCACAGCGGCTCGCGCTCGGCGACCGCGGTGCAGGTCCTCGCGCAGCCTTGGCTACGATGCTCGCAACTACTCGGGATCGTGGCACGAGTGGTCGCGAACCGATCTTCCCTTCGAGACGCGAAGAAGCTACGTGATCAGATCGAGGGCAGGCGCCCTGGTGCTCGTGATCCTCGCCGCGCTCGCGGCGGCGCTGGTGCTGCCGCTGCACGTCCGCCGACCCCGGCGCAGAAGGCGGCGATCGTCGCGGCGTTCCGCAGCGAGCAGGGCGACGTCGCGATCCAGCGGATCCTCATCTCGTCCGCGAACCCGTCGTTTCGCGAGCATCAACTGGGGCTTCGCGAACGGCGGGCTCTCGGCGCACAACAACAGCGTGCTCGCGCTGTACCGGCGGCACCTGGAGGGTGCTCTGGACGCGCGAGACCGAGCAGCCGGCCGACGGCGCCTGCGTCTACGTGCCGGCCGCGGTGGCGCACGAGCTGCTCGCACGTGACCTGCCCGCCGGCCTCGCTGCTGCACGGCCGGCCGGCGACCGCCGCCGAGCTCGCCGCGTTCAGGGCCGGTTTCCTGCAGAGCACGGCTCACCCCGCTACGCGAAGACCTCCACCGGGCTGACGCGGGCCTGCGTCTCCAAGCTCGATCCCGCACTGGGCGGCCGCGGTCGCGCCTTCCCCTCCGGCGAGCTCGACCGTCATCTGGTTCAAGCTCGGCAAGCGGTGGCTCCCGTCGTTCGAGTCGCCGATCCAGACGGGCGCGCCGCCGCGGCCCGGTCATGCTCTCGCTTGCCTCCTGCGTCGGCTACAACCCGGCCGAGTTCGGCGGCTGAGCCTACGCCCAGCCGCTAGGCCGGCCGCCGCCAGGAACGCGAGGCAGAGCGCCGCGCCCGAGCCGGTGCCAGCCGTCGATCTTCGCCTCGAGCTCGCGCTCGAGCTCGGCGAGCGGCCGCGGCAGGGTCTCTCCGTCGAGCTCGAACCAGCGCAGCACCTGGCCGCGCCGGGCCTCCGGATGGAACTGCACCGCCCAGGCGCGCTCGCCCATCCGGAAGGCCTGCGGCTGGACGTCCGAGCTCGCGAGCTCGACCGCGCCCCGCGGCACCTCGAAGCCGTAGTGAGTTGCCGACGAGCGCCTCGAACCGCGGCGGGAGCACCCCGAGCACCGGGTCGCGCGCGCCGGCCTCGGTCAGCCGGACCTCGACGAAGCCGGCCTGCTGCTCGGGCAGCTGGGCGACCCGCCCGCCGAAGGCGTGGGCGAGCGTCTGCGCCCCGAGGCAGATCGCGAAGAGCGGCGTCTCGGCGGCGACGAGGCCCCGCAGCAGCCCGTACTCGTCCTCGAGCCACGGGTACTCGTCCTCCTCGCCGACGTTCTGTGACCGCCGAGCACGAGCACGGCGTCGAACGTCGCCCGCGGCCGGCGGCTCGACGCCGATCTCCCACTCGACGACCTCGTGCCCCGCCCCGCCGATCACCTCGCCGAAGAGCTCGGAGCGGACGAGCGGCCCGTGGTTGACCGAGAGCACCCGCATGTGGCAACGCTAGCCGCCGCCCCTTGCACGCGGTCCAGGTCCCGGGCCCTCGCGAACGCCCGCAACCGACGGCCCGAGCCCCTCGAGTCGCGCCGGGGCGGTCAGGCGACGGGGACGTCCTCCTCCTCGAGCAGCCTGCGCAGGAGCTCGGCGCCGGCCGGGGCCTGGGCGACGCCGTCCGACTGGTTGTTGTTGTTGAAGAACGCGTAGGTCCCGCTCAGCCTCGCCCGCAAGCTCGCGCAGCGGCTCGACCCAGCCCGCGAGCTCGGCGGTCTCGTAGAGGTAGTCGAAGCGCTGTGCGCGCCCCGCCGCCGCGCGAGTTCCAGGTCGCGGCGTTCCGGCCGTGGAAGCGGACGTAGGCGAGCGGCCCGGTGGCGGCGACGACCGTCTGCGGGACGTTCGCGGCGTCGAGGCGGGGCGCGTCGACCGTCACGTAGGACATCCGCCGCTCCTCGAGCCACCGCAGCAGCTCTGCCCGGCGATCCTCGGCGAACCAGTCGCGGTGGCGGAACTCGACGAGCATCTCGTCGGCGCCGAGCTGGTCGCGAGCCCACTCGAGGTAGTCGAAAGACGACGGCTTCGGGACGACGTAGGGCGGCAGCTGGAAGAGGATCCCGCCGAGCTTCCCCGCCTGCCGCAGCGGCTCGAGCGCGGCCAGGAACTCGCCGAAGACGACGCGCGCGCTGCTCGCGACCGGGCCGGTCGACCCGCCCGCGCGCATCGAGCGGCATCCCTTCGCGCAGGTCGGGCGGCAGCTGCTCGAGCCGAACCGGATGCCGCGTCATCAGCCCGAACGCCTTGACGTGCATCACGAACCCGGGCGGGGTCCGGTCGGCCCAGCCGCTGCACCATCGGCTCGTCGGGCACGCGGTAGAAGGTCGAGTCCACCTCGACCGTCGAGAAGTGCGTCGCGTACCAGCGCGAGCCGCTCCTTCGCCGGGAAGCCCGCGCGGGTACCAGTGCTGCACGAGGGCGTCGTCGGCCCAGGAGCAGGTTCCGATGCGGACGGGCGCCGCCACGCCCTGAGCATAGGCAGCGGTGCGATCCGTAGAATCGCTCGCCATGGACACGAGGCCGATCGGCGTGTTCGATTCCGGCGTCGGCGGGCTCACCGTCCTGCACGAGTGCCTCGTGACGATGCCGCACGAGGACTTCGTCTACCTCGGCGACCACGCCCGCCTCCCGTACGGGCCGCGGCCGCTCGACGAGATCGCGCGCTTCGCGCACGAGATCGCGGGCTACCTCGAGCTGACCGGCGTCAAGCTGATCGTCGTCGCCTGCAACGCGGCCACCTCGGCCGCGCTGCCCCGCTCCAGTCCTCGCTCGCGGTCCCGGTCATCGGCGTGATCGCCCCCGAGGCGGCCGCCGCCGTGCGGACGACCCGCAACCGCCGCATCGGGCTGCTCGCCACCCAGGCGACCGTCACCGCCGGGCGCTATCTCAGCGCTCGTCCGCACCCTCGACGCCGGCGTCCGCTTCACCGCGGTCGCCTGCCCCGACCTCGTGCCGCTGATCGAGGCCGGCGAGCAGACCGTCGAGGCGGTGCGCAGGTACGCGCAGCCGCTGAAGCTGGCCGGCTGCGACACGGTGATCCTCGGCTGCACGCACTACCCGCTCATCCGCCCCGTGTTCGAGCGCGTCTTCGGCCGCGAGGTCACCCTTGTCTTCTCCGCCGAGGAGACCGCCCGTGAGGTCGACGAGACGCTCCGCCGGAAGGGGATCGAGAACGCGGCCGGGCGTGAGGGCGTCTACCGGTTCCTCACCACCGGCGACCCGGAGCTCTTCCGCCGGCACGGCGAGCGCTTCCTGCAGCTTCCCCTGGGCGAGGTGACCCGCGTCTCGGTCGCCGAGCTGGAGCGCGCAGCCGCGTGACCCGCGCCGACGGGCGGCAGCCCGATCAGCTACGGCAGGTCACCGCCGACCCGCGGTTCCTCGAGCAGCCGCACGGCGTGGTGCTCTGGGCGCAGGGCGCGACCAAGGTCCTCTGCACCGCGAGCGTCGTCGAGAACGTGCCGCGCTGGCTCTACCGGAGCGGCCGCGGGTGGGTCACGGCCGAGTACTCGCTGCTCCCCGCCTCGACCGGCGAGCGCACCGACCGCGAGGCGACCCGCGGCCGCCAGGGTGGGCGCACGGTCGAGATCCAGCGCCTGATCGGACGGGCGATCCGGGGCGTCGTCGACTTCGAGGCGCTCGGCGAGCGCACCGTGCACCTCGACTGCGACGTCCTCCAGGCCGACGGCGGCACCCGCTGCGCCGCGATCTGCGGCGCCTACGTCGCGCTCGCACGCGCGCTCGACCGCTTCGGGCTCGCCAAGGCGCTGAACGGCTCGGTCGCCGCGGTCTCGGTGGGGGTCGTCGGCGGCGTGGCCATGCTCGACCTCGAGTACTCGGAGGACTCGACCGCCGACGTCGACCTGAACGTGGTCATGACCGGCGAGGGTCTCTTCGTCGAGGTGCAGGCAACCGCGGAGCGAGTCGCCTTCGACCGCGAGCGGCTCGACGACCTGCTCGATCTCGCCGCCGCCGGGATCGAGGATCTCGCCGGCGTCCAGCAGGGCGCGATCGATGCGCCCCGCGACTGATCGGCACGATGAGGGCCGTGCTCGCCTCGCAGAACCGGCACAAGCTCGAGGAGCTGCGGGAGGCGCTGCCGGACTGGCAGATCGAGGCCCTCGAGGCCGACGGCTACCCCGAGGAGACAGGCGAGTCCTACTACGAGAACGCGCTCCTCAAGGCGCGGTTCGGCCGCGCGCTCGCCGCTGCCGACGCCTGGGTGCTCGGCGAGGACTCCGGGATCGAGTGCGCAGCCCTCGACGGAGCGCCGGGGCTCCATTCGGCCCGTTGGGCGCCCGGGCTCGACCAGGCCGACGCGCTGCTCGCGAGGCTCGCGGGCGAGCCCGAGCGGCGGGCGCGGATGGTGACCGAGCTCGTCGCGCTGTCGCCGGCCGGCGAGGAGCTCCGCGGCCGCGGCGTCCTCGAGGGCGAGCTCGCGACCGAGCGCCGCGGCTCGGGCGGCTTCGGCTACGACCCGATCTTCGTCCCCGAGGGCGACACGCGCACCGTGGCGGAGATCGGCGACGCCTGGAAGCGACGGAACTCCCATCGCGCCCGCGCGGCGCAGGCGCTCGCGGCGGCGATCACGGCTGCGACCGCAAACGGAGGTGCAGGTTGATCTCGGCGCCGATGATGATCACGTTCGCCATCAGGTAGAGCCACACGAGCAGGACGACCGGCCCCGACAGCGTCTGCAGCACAGGGTTTCGCTTCGAGAGGTCGACGAACAGCGGCAGGAACTGGAACGTCCCCTCGAGCAGCACCGCGGCTGCAGCCGCGCCGGGCAGCACCTCGCGCCAGCGGAGGCGCTCGTTCGTCAGCACGACGTAGGACGAGGCGAGGAAGACGAAGATGCCGCCGAGCGAGACCGCCACGGTCAGCACGTAGGCGACGACGACGTTGTTGTTGAGGCCCGTGTAGCGCTTCAGCAGCTCGACGCCGATCGAGCCGACGACGAGCGCCACGAAGAGCGCCGTCAGCGAGAGGACCATCATCATCGTCGCGAGCGCCTTGCCGCGCAGGAACGGCCGGTTGGGCCGGTCGTAGACGATGTTGAAGGCGCTCTCGAGCACGCTGAAGAGCGAGAGCGACGACCAGAGCAGGAACGCGCCGCCGACGATGCCGAGCGCGGTCGCGTTGTCCTGGATCGCTTGCACCGCCGGGACGAGGCGGTCGACCGAGGTGCTCGGGAACGTGCGGTGGAGCTCGTGGACGAAGAACGAGCCCGGGTCCGCCTCGTTGGCGAGGCCGAGCAGGGCGAGGGAGAGAAAGAGCAGCGGGACGAACGACAGGAGCGCGAAGTACGCGATCATCGCTGCCAGGTGTGTTCCGCGATCGGCGAAGAACTTCCGCAGGATCGACCCCACTTGGATGCCAGTATGCTCCGACCCATGGATGCCGCTCAGGCCCTGGCCGACCTGACCGAGATCTCCTCTCAGGTCGCCCAGGTCGTGATCGTCGACCGCGACGGGTCGCTGCTCGCGACGACCGTGCGCGACCCGGGCCGCGCCGAGCGGCTCGTGGCGGCGATCGCCCGGCTCCTCGACGAGGCCGAGCGGCTCGCGCGGTCGCGGGGGCTCGCCGAGCTGACGCAGCTCGAGGCCTCCACCCTCGAGGGCAGCGTGTTCGCGGTTCGCCGCGAAGGGCGCCTGATCGCCGCGACGACCCGGCCGGACCCGACCGTCGGCCTCGTCTTCTACGACCTGAAGCACTGCCTGCGCAGCATCGAGGAGGCGGGCACGGCGGCCGCGGGCACCGCAGCCGCCGATGCGGCGCCGCCCGCGGACGCCGCCGGCAACGGCACCGCCGATGCGCCTCCGAGCAGGCGCAGAAAGGCGGACACCTCTGCGTAAGTCGGTCACGGTGCTGGTGCTCGTCGCCGGCTCGGTCGCGGGCTCGGCTCTCTATCGCCGCCGCTCGGCGCGGCGGCTCGAGCGCGTCGAGCTCTACGGCGACGACGGCTCGATGGTCTCGCTGCCCGAGAGCTCGGAGGATCTCGAGCACATCCTCTCGATCACCCGCGACGTCCTTTCGCTTCCGGGCTAGATGGACGCCGGCGCCCTCGCCGGGGCGATTCGCGAGGCCGCGCTGCTCGAGGGCGACTTCGTGCTCCGGTCGGGCCGGCGCAGCACCTACTACCTCGACAAGTACCGCTTCTCCACCCGTCCCGACCTGCTGCGCGCCCTCGGCTCGGCGCTCGCCGAGGCGATCCGTGAGTTCGAGCCGGACGCCGTCCGCATCGCTGCGCCCGAGCTCGGCGCCGTCCCGCTCGCCTCCGCGGCGTCGCTCGACGCCGAGCTGCCGTTCGTGATCGTGCGCGGAGCCGCCAAGGCATACGGGACCGGCAACCGGATCGAGGGCCTGTTCGAGCCCGGCGAGCGGGTCTGCCTCGTCGAGGACGTCGTCACCGCAGGCGGCGCAGCGCTCGAGGCTGTCGAGGCGCTCCGCGAGGCCGGGCTCGAGGTCTCGACGGTGGTCTGCGTCGTCGACCGGGAGGAGGGCGGCGCCGATGCGCTCGCCCGTTCTGCCGTCCGGCTCCGGCCGCTCCTGCGCGCCTCGGAGGTGCTCGAGGCCGTCGCCACTCCGCATGGTTGAGCGATATCCGACCTGGTTGTTAGGGTCTCTCGCCAAGGTCTGACGAATCGGCACCCCAACCAGGAGGAAGGCTTTGACGAAGCAGGAGTTCATCCAGAAGGTTGCTCAGAAGAGCAATCTCTCGAACCGTGACGCGGGGAAGGCCGTCGACGCCTTCCTGGAGTCCGTCACCGAGACGCTGAAGGCCGGCGATGCGATCAACTTCACGGGCTTCGGCAAGTTCTCGGCGGCTGCGCGCGCTGCCCGCATGGGTGTCAACCCGCGGACGGGCGAGCGTGTCCACATCGCAGCGACGACCGTGCCGAAGTTCAGCGCCGGCAGCCAGCTCAAGGCGGCGCTCAAGGGGGGGTAGCGACCCAACGGACAGCGCTCCACGGTTGGCAAGCCACGGGTTTGCAACGAAGCACTGTTCTGCACAGCATGGTTGTTAGACCATGGTTCTGAAGAGCATGGTTCTGAAGAGCACGGTTCTGAAGAGCAACAGGGCACCGCACAGCAAACAGGCGCGGCCGCTCGACGGGAGCAACCGCTCCCGACTGGTTTCCCGAGGGCCGCGCCGTGCGGCCCTCGGTCGTTCCGGGCGCCGGCCGGCACCGGCGGTTCGGGCCGCTGTCGGTGCCGGCCTCTAAGCTTTCGGGCGGGATGGCCGTCGCGACGCTCACCTTCGGCGACCGGGTTGCTGCCGAGGTCGAGCGCAAGCGCAGCCAGCTCGTGGTCGGCATCGATCCGATCCCCGATCTGCTGCCCGTCGAGCTTCGCGGCGAGATCACGCGCTTCTGCTGCGGGATCGTCGACGCCGTCGCGCCGCATGCAGTCGCCGTCAAGCCGCAGCTCGCGTTCTTCGAGGCGCTCGGGCCGCCGGGGATGATCGCCTTCGCCGAGACCTGCGCCTACGCCCGGCGCGCGGGGCTGCTCGTGATCGCCGACGGCAAGCGCGGCGACATCGGCTCGACGGCCCGTGCCTACTCGGCCGCCTACCTCGAGGGCGACGAGCCGCACGCCGACGCCCTCACCGTCAACCCGTGGCTCGGGCGCGAGTCGATCGAGCCGTACCTCGCAGCCGCGCGGAGATACGGCGCCGGGATCTTCTGCATCGTCAAGACCTCGAACGCCGGCGGCGAGGTGCAGGATCTGACGCTCTCGGACGGCCGCCCCGTCTGGCAGCACGTCGCGGCGCTCGTGGCCGAGTGGGGCGCCGATCTCGTCGGCGAGCACGGCCTGTCGGCCGTCGGCGCCGTTGTCGGGGCGACGCACCCGCGGGCGGTCAGCGAGGCGCGCAAGCTGATGCCGCAGGCGATCATCCTGCTCCCCGGGGTCGGCGCGCAGGGCGCCCGACCGGGCGATCTCGCCCGCGCGTTCACGAGCGGCCCGGCGAGTGCGCTCGTGACTGCGTCCCGGTCGGTCAACTACGCCTTCCGGGAGTCGGGCGACGACTTCCGCGCCGCCGCGGGCGCCGAGGCCGCCCGCCTCCGGAACGAGATATGGACCGTCTCGGGCTGGTAGCCGCACCCGGCGGGCGCGGCTGGCGCGTGTATGCCGCACCGGTTGCGTTCCTCCTGGCCGCGACGCTCGTCATCGGCCTGCTGCGCGGGCAGGCCGGCGGCAAGCATGGGGCGGCGAAGCGCACCCCGGTCGTCCACGTCAGGCACACGACCCCTCCTGCGCACAGGGCCCCCACGGTCTACGTCGTGCGGGCCGGGGACACGCTCTCGGCGATCTCGTCGCGAACGGGAGTGCCGCTGCCTCGGCTCGTGGCGCTGAACCCGAAGGTCTCGCCGACCGCGCTCTTCATCGGCGAGAAGCTCGACCTGCGATGAAGGCGGCCCTCGCCGCGCTTGCGCTCGGGGCCGCGTGCTGCCTCGCGGGCTCGGCCAGGGCGGCGGCACCGAGCGTCGACGCGCGCGCCTGGCTCGTCGAGGACCCCGCCACCGGCGAGGTGCTCGTGGCGCATTCCGACCGCCGCCGCGTCCCGATCGCGTCGCTCACCAAGCTGATGACGGTGATCGTCGCGCTCGAGCATCTCAAGCTGAGCGATGTCGTCGCCGTCGACCGCCGGGCCGCCGAGGTCGGCGAGGAGTCGATCTACCTCCGGGCCGGGCAGGAGATCACCGTGGCCGACCTCGTCAAGGGCGCGATGATCCAGTCGGCGAACGACGCCGCCGATGCGCTCGCGCTCGCGACCGCCCCGAGCTTCGGGGCGTTCGCCGACCTGATGAACGCGAAGGCCAGACAACTCGGCCTCACCGACTCGCACTTCGTCCGGCCCGACGGGCTCGACGCTGCCGGCGAGTACTCGAGCGCCAGCGACGTGACCAGGCTCGCGCTCGCGGCGATGAGGATCCCGGCCGTCCGGACGGCCGTCTCGCAGAGGACGGGCACGCTCGCCGACGGCTATGTCGTCCATACCTGGGACGACCTGCTCGGCGTCGTCCCCGGCGTGTTCGGGGTCAAGACCGGCCACACCTCGGCCGCCGGGTGGAACCAGGTGTCCGCAGTTCGCGGCGACGGAACGGTCATCTACGCGACGATCCTCGGCAGCCCGTCGCGGGCGCGGCGCAACGCCGACCTCGAGACCCTCCTCGCCTACGGCCTTGCCCAGTACCGCCGGGTGGATGCGATCGCAGCCGGCCGGAGCTACGCGCAGGTGCTCCTGCCCTACGGGCGCGCACCGCTCGGGCTGACGGCATCCTCGCCGCTGCGCGCGGCCGTGCGCGTGAACGAGCCGCTGACCGAGCGCGTCGTCGCGCCGGTCGCGGTCTCGCTGCCGGTGAAGGCCGGGGAGGTGCTCGGGCACGTCCAGATCTGGTCGCGCGGCCGGATGGTCGGCGAGCGGGCACTCGTGGCGAGCCGCGCGGTTGCGAAACCGGGGCTCGCGGGCCGCGCGGAGTGGTACGCGACGCGTACAGTCCACAACGTCGTCGGCCTGTTCTCCTGAATGATTGTCACGGTCACGCTGAATGCCGCTTTTGCGCGGACGATCACCGTCCCGAACTTCCAGCGGGGACAGCGACACCGCGCAAGCGCCGGCCTGCCGCTGGCAGGCGGAAAGGGCATCAACGTCGCACGCGCGCTGAAGGAGCTCGGCGTGCCGGTTGTCGCCACCGGCCTCGCGGGCGGCCAGGCGGGCCTGCGCATCGTCGAGCGCCTCACCGGCGAGGCGATCCTCAACGACTTCGTCCGCATCGAGGCGGAGTCGCGCACGACGACCGCCGTCGTCGACCCGACGAATCAGAGCTACACGGAGATCAACGAGTGGGGGCCCTCGGTCAAGCCGGACGAGCTCGAGCTGTTCGACAGCAAGCTCCGCTACCTCTCGCAGGGCGCGAGCCTCGTCGTGTTCGCCGGCTCCCTGCCCCGCGACGTCGGCGACGACTTCTACGCCGAGGCGATCCACGACCTCAGCCGCCGCCAGATCCCCTCGGCCCTCGACGCCGAGGGGGAGCCGCTCCGGCTCGGGATCGAGGCCGAGCCGTTCCTCGTCACGCCGAATCAGCAGGAGGCCGAGGCGCTCGTCGGCCAGGAGTTCCACGACGACGAGGACTTCGTCATCGCGCTCGACCAGATCGCCGATCGCGGTGCCCGCAACGTCCTGATCACGACCGAGAGCGGCTGCTACGCGCTGCTGCGGGAGGAGCGGACGGTCCGCCGGTACCGCGTCGTGGCTCCGCGCGTCGAGTCGGTCTCGCGCGTCGGCAGCGGCGACACGCTGCTCGCCGCCTACGCGGCGGCCTGGGTGGCCGGGCGAAGCCAGGAGGAGGCGCTGCGCGAAGCAGTCGCCTCCGGGGCCGCCTCGACCCTCGAGCTCGGCGCCGGCCGCTTCGACCCGCGCGAGGCCTCACGCCTCCAGGCGGGCGTCAGCGTGACCGAGCTGGCGGAGGTGCCGGCCTAGCTCGTTGCCCGCCACCGCGGCCGCTAAGGTGTCGCGATGGAGATCGGGAGAGTCGAGCGGCTGGACGAATCGGCCCTCGACCGCCCGGACGAGCTGTTCGCCGGCAAGTTCGGGAAGGAGGGGCTCACCTTCGACGACGTGCTCCTGGTGCCCGCCGGGTCGGACGTACTGCCGAACGACGTCTCC
This sequence comes from uncultured Actinomycetota bacterium, assembly GCA_963743675.1. Lineage (GTDB taxonomy): Bacteria > Actinomycetota > Thermoleophilia > Gaiellales > Gaiellaceae > PALSA-600. The sequence continues at coordinate 555,879 of CAVURE010000009.1, read as the reverse complement.
ACCGCAACCCGGCTGACGCGGACGATCGCGCTCGAGATCCCGATCGTCTCGGCCGCGATGGACACGGTGACCGAGGCACGGATGGCGATCGCGCTCGCCCGCGAGGGCGGGATCGGGATCGTCCACCGCAACCTGTCGATCGCCGACCAGGTGGCCGAGGTCGACAAGGTCAAGCGCTCCGAGTCGGGGATGATCGTCGAGCCCTTGACGCTGCCGCCGGCGGCGCTCGTCGCCGACGCCCTCGCGCTGATGGAGCACTACCACGTCTCGGGCGTGCCGATCACCGACGGCGAGGGCAAGCTGGTCGGGATCCTCACGAACCGCGATCTGCGCTTCGAGAAGGACACGTCGCTGCCGGTCTCGGCGCTGATGACCTCGACCGGGCTTGTCACGGCATCGGTCCGGACGACGTTGAGCGAGGCCGAGAGCCTGCTCCATCGCCACCGGATCGAGAAGCTTCCGGTCGTCGACGAGGGGGGCTACCTCCGTGGCCTGATCACCGTCAAGGACATCGTCAAGCGGATCGAGTTCCCGAGCTCGACGAAGGACCCGCAGGGGCGGCTACGCGTCGGCGCAGCGGTCGGCGTCGGGCCGGACGCCGTCGAGCGGGCACAGGCTCTCGTCGCGGCCGGGGCCGACGTGCTCGTCGTCGACACCGCCCACGGCCACTCGCGAGGCGTCATCGAGATGGTGGCGAGGATCAAGCGCCTCGGCGGGGAGTTCGAGGTGATTGCCGGGAACATCGCGACGAGCGAGGCGGCGGAGGCCCTGATCGACGCCGGCGCCGATGCCGTCAAGGCCGGCATCGGCCCGGGATCGTCGTGCACGACGCGCGTCGTCGCCGGCGTCGGCGTACCGCAGGTCACGGCGGTCTACGACATCGCCGAACTGGCCCAGCGAAGCGGAGTGCCCGTGATCGCCGACGGGGGGATCGCCTCGTCCGGCGACGTGGCGAAGGCGATCGCCGCCGGCGCCGACACCGTGATGCTCGGCTCGTATCTCGCCGGAACCGACGAGGCGCCCGGCGACGTCATCTTCTCGCAAGGCGAGCGCTTCAAGGAGTACCGCGGCATGGGCTCGATCGGGGCGATGCGGGCGCGGGGCTTCTCGAAGGACCGCTACTTCCAGGGCGACGTCGAGGACGTCGAGAAGCTCGTTCCCGAGGGCATCGAGGGCCGCGTGCCGTACAAGGGCGCGTTGAGCGGCGTCGTCCACCAGGTCGTCGGCGGGGTCCGGCAGGCGATGGGCTACTGCGGCGCCCCGACCATCGAGGCGATGAAGCAGGCACGGTTCGTTCGCATCACCGGCGCCGGTCTGCGCGAGTCGCACCCGCACGACATCACGATCACAAAGGACGCTCCCAACTATCGCCGCGCCTGACGTCGTAGCCCTGCACCCGGAGCTGCTCCCCGAGGAGCGGCCGGTTCTCGTGCTGGACTTCGGCGGCCAGTACTCGCAGCTGATCGCCCGCCGCGTCCGCGAGGCGCGGGTCTTCTCGGAGCTCGTGTCCCACCGGGCCTCGGCCGCCGAGATCGCGCGTCGCAACCCGGCCGCGCTGATCCTCTCGGGCGGACCCGGCGTCCGTCTACGCCGACAACGCCCCCCACTGCGACCCGGCGATCTTCGAGCTCGGGATCCCGACGCTGGGCATCTGCTACGGCATGCAGCTCATGGCGCTCGAGCTCGGCGGCCGGGTCGACCGGACCGGCGCCGGCGAGTTCGGGAAGGCCGAGCTCCGGGCGGACGAGAGCGCGCTCTTCCGCGACCTGCCGGCGGAGCAGACCGTCTGGATGAGTCACCGCGACAGCGTCGTTGCGCCGCCGGCGGGGGCCCGGGTGATCGCACAGTCGCCCGGGACGCCGATCGGGGCGTTCGAGGACCCGGCGCGTGGCCTCTACGGCATTCAGTTCCACTGCGAGGTCGTCCACACCCCGCACGGCCAGGACGTGCTGAAGAACTTCCTCTACGGCGTCGCCGGTGCGTCGCCGTCGTGGACGCCTGTCGCCGTGATCGAGGAGCAGGTCGAGCGGATCCGCGCGCGGGTCGGCCGGGAGCGGGTGCTGTGCGGCCTCTCGGGCGGCGTGGACAGCGCGGTCGCGGCGCTCCTGGTCTACAAGGCGGTCGGCGACCAGCTCACCTGCGTCTTCGTCGACCACGGCTTCCTGCGCCGGGACGAGGCGGAGCAGGTCGTCGAGATGTTCGACGGGCACTTCCACGTCCCGCTCGTTCACGTGCAGGCGCAGGAGCGGTTCCTGGCCAGGCTCGAGGGCGTCACCGACCCGGAGGAGAAGCGCAAGCGGATCGGCACGGAGTTCATCCGCGTCTTCGAGGACGAGGCGCGCAAGCTCGGTGACGTCAAGTGGCTCGTTCAGGGGACGCTCTACTCCGACGTGATCGAGTCGGGCGGCGAGGCCGGCGTCGCCGAGTCGATCAAGAGCCACCACAACGTCGGCGGCCTGCCGGCGGACATGAGGATGAAGCTCGTCGAGCCGCTGCGAATGCTCTTCAAGGACGAGGTGCGCCGCGTCGGCGAGGAGCTCGGGATGCCCGAGCGAATGGTCTGGCGCCAGCCGTTTCCCGGCCCCGGGCTCGCGATCCGGATCATCGGCGAGGTCACCGCGGAGCGCCTCGAGACGCTCCGCGAGGCCGACGCGATCCTCCAGGAGGAGATCCGCCGTGCCGGCCTCTACCGCGACCTCTGGCAGTCGTTCGCGGTGCTGCCTGCGATCCGCTCGGTCGGCGTTCAGGGCGACTCGCGCACGTACGGCTACCCGATCGCGATCCGCGCGGTCACCTCCGACGACGCCATGACCGCCGACTGGGCTCGCCTGCCCTACGACCTCGTCGAGACGGTTGCCTCGCGGATCGTCAACGAGATCCCCGCCGTCAACCGCATCGTCCTCGACGTCACCTCGAAGCCGCCGGCGACGATCGAGTGGGAGTGACCGCGATTCGCGTCTGGCTCGTGCTCGCCGTCTGCCTCGGCCTGGCGGCCGCGCCGGTCGCGGCCGCCACCACGACCACGATCCGGGTCACCTCGAACTCGGTGTCGGTCGCGAGCCACGACGTTGCGCCGAAAGGCGCCAGCAAGGGCGACACGATCACCTACCGCGACCGGCTCGTCAACGCGACCGCCCAGTTCGGCAAGGGCAAGGGCGCCCGCATCGGCTCCGACACGGGGAAGCTGACGTTCACGAGCACGCACACCGCAACCTTCACCGGGACGGCCCGGCTCCCGGGCGGGACGCTCACGCTGGCGGGCACCGTCTACCTCGACTCCAGGGGCAACCTCGTCATCCCCGTCACCGGCGGCACCGGCACCTACGCCCACCTCCAGGGCACGTTGACGGTCGGCCCGGGCCGGGACCACGTCCTCAACACCTATCGCCTTTCGACCGCCTCGGCGCCCGTCGCCTGAGACGAGGCGAGATCCGGGCGCGTCGTCGCTCCCGGTACGGCAAACTGAGGCCATGAATATTCCGGTCGGCGCGATCGTGCTCATGTCCCTTGCGCTCGTGCTCTCGCCGGCGGCGCAGGCGCAGACCGTGACGATCCAGCTCACCTCGCTCACGACGATCGTCGTGCCGCACGATCAGGCGCCGAAGGGCAAGCCGAACAAGGGCGACTCGATCGACTTCAAGGACCTGCTGACCAACAGGACGGCCCAGTTCGGCAAGAAGAAGGGCAAGCCGGTCGCCTACGACGCCGGCACGCTCGTCTACACGAGCTCGACCGACACGAAGATCACGGTCGTCGCAACCTTTCCGGGGATCGGCACGATCACCTACCGGGGCCCGTTCGCGACGCAGAAGAACGGCCTGACGGTCGTCCCGATCTCCGGCGGCACCGGCGCCTTCAAGGGCGCCACGGGCACCGTCACCATCGGCAAGGGCTCGACCACCGCGCCGAACATCTACGTCGTCCACGTCCCGCACCCGATCGACATCCACGGGCGGGGCACGGTCGCCTGAGCCTGCCGGCGAGCAGCCTGACGAGCATCAGCGCCGCGAGGAGCGGGCGTACCCGGGGCCTCCGAGCCGGTCGCCGTCACCGCTGTGGCTCCGGCGCTCCCTTCACAGCTCCAGGCGCGCGTAGCGGGCGCGCACGCCGTCGACGAAGCCGGCCAGCCGGTCGGCGAGCGCCGCGTCCTCGAACTCGAGCACGTTCTCGGCGTTGCGCTCGCCCGAGCGCGAGAGGTTGAACGAGCCCGTGAACACGGTGTCGTCGACCACCGTCACCTTCGCGTGCATGAAGTCGTGGACGTCGCCGGCACCGTAGGGCGTCGAGTGCTTGGCGGAGAAACCGGCGACGGCCAGCCGGCGAACGAGCGGCACCTTCCACGCGCCGCGGCTCGCGGCCCACTGGCGCGTCGCGTCGGCCATCTGCGGGCCGTCGACGCAGCCGGCGATGTCGACCCTGCCGCCGGCAACCGCGGCTGCAAGCGCGCCGACGACGGGCGGCGTCGTCACGACGGGCGAGCAGACCCGGATCCGGCGCCGGGCCCGGGCGATCGCCTGGGCCAGCCGGTGGGACAGGTCCTCGCCGTGACCGGGCGTGAACCAGGCGCGCACCCCCTCCCGCCACACCGGCTCGACCGTCCCTGTGCCGACCGCAGTCCCCGCGCGCGCGACCTGCTCGAAGTCGTGGCGGAAGTCGGCTGCGAGCCCCGGTGAGTGGACGATCACGATCACGTTCTCCTGTCTCGTCCAGGCGTCGTCGGTCCAGTTCGTCGAGCCGGTCCAGACTGCCTCGCCGTCGCGGATCATGTACTTGTGGTGCATCAGGTCGGGAACGCCCGCGATCGGCAGCGCCTCGACCGGCAGCGACCGGATCAGCGCCTCGTCCGGCGCCGGCGGCGGCGGGACCGGCACCTGCCGCGCGTGGTCGACGTTGTAGGCAAGCCGGACGTGGACGCCGCGTTCGGCGGCCCGCCGGAGCGCGTCGGTGATGACGGCAGCCGTCTCGGGGCCGAGATCGAAGTCGTACTGGGCCAGGTCGAGCGTCCGCGTGGCGCCGTCGAGGAACTCGGCGATCGCGGCCGCGATGTCGCTCGCCGCCTGGCCGCCGTCGGTCAGAGTTCGGATCGTGATCTGCGGTTTCATCGACTGTCTCGCGACCGCCTGCCTCGGGGGATCTTCAACTTCTACCGCGACGGCCAGCGTGCCGCTCTGCTTCGCGAGCCTTGCTGCCGTTCGCGCGCGAGCCGGCCCGCGGAAGAGCGTCGTGCCGGTCGGCAGGATCGCCCACGGCGCGCGGCGGTCGTTACGTCCGCCACCCTGCCCACGGTCGCGCGGCCGAGCTCCGCCGCGGTCTTGCCGCCGCCTCCTCCGAGCCTCCGAAACGGGGCTCTCCTGGTACCATCGCGTTGCGGCGAGCGTTTTCGTTCGCCCTTTCTTGCGATGAGGACCTGTCGATGAAGACCTACAGCGCCAAACCCGGCGAGATCACCCGCGAGTGGTACGTCGTCGACGCCGACGGGCAGACCCTCGGCCGTCTCGCGACCCAGATCGCCGACCGCCTGCGCGGCAAGGGCAAGCCGCAGTTCACCCCGCACGTCGACACCGGTGACTTCGTGGTCGTCGTCAACGCCGAGAAGATCGCCGTCACCGGCAAGAAGCTCGACGACAAGAAGTACTACCGCCACTCCGGCTACCCGGGCGGCCTCAGGGTGCGCCCGCTGCGCGAGCAGCTCGAGCGCCGGCCGACGGAGGTGCTCCGCAAGGCGGTCAAGGGCATGCTCCCGAAGAACAAGCTCAGTCGCCAGCAGCTCACGAAGCTCAAGATCTACGCCGGTCCGGCGCATCCGCACGCCGCGCAGGAGCCGAAGCCCTTCTGATGCCCGCCGGCGCGCAGTATCTCGGCACAGGCAAGCGGAAGACGTCGGTCGCCCGCGTGATCCTCCGTCCCGGCGACGGGAAGACGTGGATCAACGGGAAGGACATCGACACGTACTTCCCGCGGCTCACGCACCGCAAGGCGATCATGGCGCCGCTCGAGACGACCGAGCTGGCAGGGCAGTACGACCTCCGCGTTCGCGTACACGGCGGCGGCCCGTCGGGCCAGGCCGGAGCGGTCCGTCACGGCATCGCCCGGGCTCTCGTCGAGATCAACCCCGACTTCCGCGTCATGCTCAAGCGCCAGGGCTTCCTCACCCGCGATGCCCGCCAGGTCGAGCGCAAGAAGGCCGGCCTGCACAAGGCGCGCAAGGCGCCGCAGTTCTCGAAGCGGTAGCGGGCCTTACCGCTCGATCGGTTGCGCCGGCGTACCGCCGAGCGGGTTGATCCCCGCGCAGGCGTCGCGCACGGGCGCGCCCACGAACAGTCGTGCACCGGGCGCGCCCACGGACAGTCGTGCACCGGGCGCGCCCACGGACAGTCGTGCACGGGCGCGCCGACAGGCAGCTGGGCGGCGCTGCGTATGGGCTCATGACTAACCTCCCCGCGATGGCCCGGCGGTATTTCGGTACGGACGGCGTACGGGGGATCGCCGGGGAGTTCTTGACCGCGGATCTCGTCGAGCGGCTCGGCCGCGCCGCGGTGCTCTGGAGCGGCGCCGAGCGAGTGCTCGTAGGGCGCGACACGCGCGGCTCCGGCGTCGAGCTCGAAGGGGCGATGGCGGTCGGGATTGCCTCGGCCGGGGCGACGGCCGTCCTCGGCGGCATCCTTCCGAGCGGGGCAGTGGCCCTCGGAGCGCTCGACCTCGGCGTCGTCATCACCGCCTCGCACAACCCGCCCGAGTACAACGGCGTCAAGTTCTTCACCGGCGGCGGACGGAAGCTCACCGACCAGGACGAGGAGGAGATCGAGAGCCTCCTCGACGCGCCGCCCGCGACGAAGCACGGCCGGATCGAGCCCGGCGATGCGACCGGGCCGGGGTACGCGCGTTACGTCGAGGAGCGGTTCGGCTCGGACCTTGCCGGGCTACGGCTCGTCGTCGACTGTGCGAACGGGGCCTACTCGCAGCTCGCCCCCGAGGCATTTGCGCGGCTCGGGGCCGAGGTGCACGCGATCGGGAACGAGCCCGACGGGACGAACATCAACCGCGGCTGCGGCGCGACCGACACCGCGCTCCTGCAGCGCGAGGTGGTCGCGGCCGGAGCGGCGCTCGGAGTCGCGTTCGACGGCGACGGCGACAGGATCATGGCGGTCGACGAGCGAGGCGAGGTCGTCGACGGCGACGGCATCATCGCGATCCTCGCGCTCGACCTCGCAGTCGACCTCGTCGCCGTCACCCAGATGACGAACCTCGGCTTCCACGCCCTGATGCGGGAGCGGGACATCCGTGTCATCACCACCGCCGTCGGCGACCGCTACGTCCTCGAGGCCCTCGAGCGCGAGGGCGGCCTGCTGGGAGGCGAGCAGTCGGGCCACGTGATCTACCTCCGCGACCACGTGACGGGCGACGGGCTCGCCGCGGGCCTCCTGCTCTGCGCGGCGCTCAAAGGCCGCCCGCTCAGCGAGGCCGCGGCGGTGCTGCCTCGCTACGTCCAGTGCAAGGAGAACGTGCGCGTCGCCTCGAAGGAGCTCACGCGGCCCGTCCGGGACGCGGTCGAGCGCACGAATGCCGATCTCGGCGCCGAAGGACGGGTCCTCGTGCGGGCTTCCGGGACGGAGCCGATCATCCGCGTGCTCGTGGAGGCCCGTGACGGGGAATCGGCGAGGAAGGCCTGTGCTACCATCGCATCGCTTGTCGAGAGCGAGCTCGGCTGAATCTGTGCCCGCAGGAAAGTGGTATCGCGGGGCGCGCATGAGCCGGGCTCTGTGCCTTAAAGAGCAGTCTGTGCCTCAAAGAACCGCGCCGCCCTGAGAAACGATGCGGTTTGGAAGCGCCGCTAGAGAAGACTTGTCCACGATGTTGACCGAAGCCTTGCCGGCGCCAAGCTCGGCCTGACGAAGGAGCCTCCAGCATGTGCGGGATCATCGGTTACGTCGGCGGTCGTCCCGCCAAGGATCTGCTGATCGCGGGCCTCGAGCGCCTCGAGTTCAGGGGCTACGACTCGGCCGGAGTCGCGCTGCTCGAGAGCGACTGCCTCGAGTACATCCGCGCCGTCGGCAACCTGTCCAACCTGAAGGAGGCGGCCGGGCCGAACAGCTCGTTCTCCACCACCGGGGTCGGTCACACGCGCTGGGCGACCCACGGCGGCGTGAACGAGGACAACGCGCATCCGCTGACGGGCTGCGACGACGGACGCCTCGCGATCGTCCTCAACGGAATCGTCGAGAACTACCGCGAGCTCAAGGCCGAGCTCGAGGCCGGCGGCCACGTCTTCTCCTCCGAGACCGACGCCGAGGTGGTCGCGCACCTGCTCGAGACGGTCTACGACGGCGACCTCGTCGCCGCCGTCCGGGCGGTGTACCTGCGCCTCGAGGGACATTTCACCTTCGTCGTCATCCACCATGGCGAGCCCGACAAGCTCGTCGGCGTCCGGCGCGAGACGCCGCTCGTGGTCGGTTTCGGCGACGGCGAGAACTTCCTCGCCTCGAACCTTTCGGCTTTCCTGGCCGAGACGCGGCGCGTGGCCTACCCGGACCACGGCGACATCGTCGAGGTGACCCCCGGCGGGGTGCGCGTCTTCCAGGCGGCGGACGGGAGCCCGGTCGAGCTCGAGGAGATCCGCATCGACTGGGACGACGAGGTGGCCGAGCGCGAGGGATTCGAGACGTTCATGCTGAAGGAGATCTACGAGCAGCCCGAGGGGTTCGAGGTCACGATCGGCGACCGGGTCCGGCACGGCGCCCTCGTCCAGGACGGCCTCGGCATGGACGAGGAGCTGCTACGCGACCTCAGGCGGATCGTCATCGTGGCCTGCGGCACGGCCTACCACGCGGGTGTCGTCGGGCGGTACGTGATCGAGGAGTGGGGCCGCGTTCCCGTCGAGCCGGACATCGCGAGCGAGTGGATCTACCGCAACCCGGTGATCGACGAGGACACGCTCGTGATCGGCATCTCCCAGTCCGGCGAGACGCGCGACACGATCCAGGCGATGAAGCTCGCCCGGGAGCTCGGCGCGCGCACGGTCGCGATCACGAACCAGATGGGCTCGCAGATCACCCGCGAGGTCGACTCGTTCATGCTCACCCGCTCCGGTCTCGAGGTCGGCGTCGCGGCGACGAAGACCTTCTCCGCGCAGGTCGGGCTGATGTACCTGATCGGGCTCGAGCTCGCCCGCGTGCGTCAGACGCTGCCACCCGCCGAGATCGAGTTCATCCTCGACGAGGTCTACCGGCTGCCCGAGAAGATGCGCGAGTTCCTTGCCCGGAGCCACCCGATCGACGAGATCGCACAGCGCTTCTACCGCGAGCCTTTCTTCCTCTTCCTCGGCCGCCACATCGGGCTGCCGGTCGCGCTCGAGGGCGCGCTGAAGCTGAAGGAGATCTCCTACATCCCGACCGAGGCCTACTCGGCCGGCGAGATGAAGCACGGGCCGATCGCCCTGCTCGAGGAGGGAACCCCGGTGGTCGTCGTGGCGACGCGCATGGACACCGTGTACGACAAGGTCGTCTCGAACATCCAGGAGACCCGCGCGCGCGGCGCGCACGTGATCGCGATCGCGACCGAGGGCAACGAGGAGATCCAGCATCACGCCGATGACGTGATCTACGTCCCGAACTCGCCGGCGTTCCTGCAGGCCGCTCTGGCGACACTGCCGCTGCAGCTTCTCGCCTACCGGATCGCACGGCTGCGCGGGCTGAACGTCGATCAGCCGCGGAACCTCGCGAAGACCGTCACCGTCGAGTAGCGCCCTCCCCGGATCGTACGAGGGGGCGCCGGCCGGCCGCATGGGCGGGTGCCTTGCTGACGCGCCCCCAGGTTGGGGATGCGCGTCGGCCTGTCCGCACGAACGCCGGGACCGGCGGCGCGGCCGTGGGCCCGTTCCGGATACCCCGTTCGAGGGAACCGCCGCAAGTACCCCCGAAAGGGGTAGGACCGCCCGTGGCCTTCGCCGTACGGTGAGCGTGACTCGCACGGAGAAATCGAACCGAGTCTGAGACCGTGGGGGTCGAGAAATGGGGAAGCCTGTGGCGTACGACATCGAGCAGCGTGGTTCGGGCTGGTCACAGCACGTGTCGTCCACGTGCGGCTCCGCCGGGAGGCGCATGTGATCGTCATCCACTCCGTCGCCGGTGAGGGCGACCCGTTCGGGCTCGCCGGCTGGATCGGCATCCTCCTCGCCGCCGTCTCGGCCTCCGTCGTCGGGATCCTCCTCGTCACGGGCGCGATCTCGACCGGCGAGGGCGGCATCGACCTCCGCCGGCGTCCGGTCGCCGCCGGGATCTCGATCGTCTCGGCGGCCGGCGTCTCGGCCGTCGTCCTGATCGCGGTCGAGCTTGCACGCTCCGATCCCGGCTCGGTCGCGCTCGTCGCGATACCCATCGCGATCGCGATCGCCGCGTTCGGTGCGTTCGCCGCCCAGGCCAAGCGGCACGAGCGGCTCGAGCTCCTCTACGAGTCGCTGAAGGCAACACAGGGCGCGCCGGAGCTCAGCCCCGCGGTCGGCCGGCTCCTGGTCAGCGTCAGGCAGCTCGTGCGGGCCGAGTACGCCGAGATCTTCCTGCTTCCGGCGGGATCCCAGCCGGCTCTGCGGAGCACGCTCGGATCGAACGGCGAGCTGAAGGCCCAGGCCGACACGGTCAGCCCCGCCGACGCCCGGGCGCTGACGGCGCTCGCCGGCGGGCCGGGCGCGATCCTCCTGCCGGCGGTGAGGCCGCCGCACCCGCTCGACGGATACCTTGGCGCCCGGCACCTGCCGGACGGCATCGTCGCCGCGCTCCGCGGGGAGGACGGGCCGCTCGGACTGATCGTGGTCGGCGGCCGGTCCGGCGACGTCGATTCGTTCCAGCCGGACGACAAGCGGCTGCTCGAGACCTTCGTCGGCCAGGCGAGCGCGATGATCGAGAACGGCCGCCTCGAGCGGTCCCTCGCCGAGGTGACCGACCTGAAGGAGCGCCTGCACCACCAGGCGTTCCACGACATCCTCACCGGGCTGCCGAACCGCGCGCTACTCACCGAGCGCGTCGAGGCCGCGGTCGCCCGTCCGGACAGCGAGGCCGTCGTGCTCTTCCTCGACCTCGACGACTTCAAGACGATCAACGACACGCTCGGACATGCAGCAGGTGACGAGGTGCTCGCCGAGGCCGGGCGGCGCGTGCACCGCGCCATCCGGGCGGGGGATACCGCGGCCCGTCTCGGCGGCGACGAGTTCGCGGTTCTGCTCGAGTCCGCCGACCGCAACGGGAGCGAGGTCGTGGCCGAGTCGCTCCTCGAGGCGCTCGGGCGCCCCTTCCTGCTGCACGGCCGCGAGAGCCGGGTGAGTGCGAGCATCGGCATCGCGCCCGCCTCGGCGGCGGCCTCGGCACACGAGCTTCTGGAGAATGCCGATGTCGCCATGTACTCGGCCAAGGGTGACGGCAAGCACCGCTACGCCCACTACAAGCCCAGGATGCACGTCCGGGCACGCCGGCGCCACGAGTTCACTGTCGCCCTCCAGGGCGCGCTCGCGCGCGGCGAGATCGGTGCCGTGTTCGAGCCGATCGTCGACCTCCGGGACGGCAGGATCGTCGGCTTCGAGGCGCTCGCCCGTTGGAACTGCCCCGAGCGCGGGGTCGTCCGGCCGGCCGAGTTCATTCCGGTCGCCGAGGGGATGGGCCTGATGTCAGAGATCGGGGCGAGCATGCTCCGCAGCGCCTGTCACGCGGCGCGCCGCTGGCAGGACGCTGTCCCGGCGAAGCACGCCGTCGGCGTGTCGGTGAACCTGTCCCCGAGCGAGCTCGCCGACGAGAGGCTCCCGGACACCGTCGCCCGGTCGCTGTTCGAAGCACGGCTTCCCGGCACGAGCCTGATGCTCGAGGTCACCGAGAGCAACGTGATCTGGGATCTCGACGCAGCCCGCCGGCGGATGGACGAGCTGCACGAGCTGGGGGTCAGGCTCGTGCTCGACGACTTCGGCATCGGGCGCTCGTCGCTCGAGCGGCTCGACACGTTCCCGTTCGACGTGGTCAAGATCGCGAAGCCGTTCGTCGACCGCCTGGTCGATCCCGGCTCGGAGACGAGCTTCATCCACGCCTTCGTCAGCCTCGCGCGCTCGCTGGAGGTGCAATGCATCGCCGAGGGGATCGAGGGCGAAGCGCAGGTGCAGATGCTGCTCGAGCGGGGCTGCTCGCTCGGACAGGGCTTCCACTTCGCCTTGCCGATGGGCGAGGCGGAGCTCGAGCCCTATCTGCTCGGGGCCCACGATCGGCTTCGCCAGGCCGGCTGAGGGCTTGCTCTACGCCGCGAGTCTGGCAGTGGTCTCGGCGCCGACCTCGAGGGCGGTCGCGACGAACGCTCTCGACGCCGCCGAGTGGTAGCGGTCGCGGTGCCGCGTGATCCCGACCTGGCGCGCGGCGATCCGCGGGCTCAGGTTGGTGATCCTGATCGTCTCGTCGTTCGGGTCGACGGCCAGGCGCGGCAGGACGGCAACGCCGATGCCGGCGCCGGCAAGGCCCTGGACGACGCCGTTCTCGTCCGAGCGGAAGACGAAGTGCGGCTCGCGCCCGGTGGCGCGAAGCTGGTCGACGACGAGCTCGGTGGCACGGCAGTTGCGGTAGCCGATGAGCGGCTGCTCGGCGATCTCGCGAAGCGTCGGGACGCGCCGGTCGTCCGGGAAGGCCGACTCGGTCGAGGTGACGAGCACGTAGTCGTCCTGCAGGACGAGTAGCGTCTCGAGCCAGGGGTTGTCGAGCGGGAGCTGGACGAACGAGAGGTCGAGCACGCCGCGCTCGACGAGGTCGGCGAGATCGCTGTCGGCGTGCGACTCGATGAGCTCGACGTCGACCTGAGGCCAGGAGCGGGAGAAGCGCCTCATCACCTCGGGCAGGATCCGGGCGCCGACACTCTGGAAGATGCCGACGTGGAGCGAACCGGACTCGCCGGCAGAATGCGCCGCAAGATCGGCCTGCGCGGCCTGCAGCCGGGCGACGATCGCGCGCGCGTGCCGCAGCACCAGGACTCCGGCCTCGGTGAGCGCGACCGGCCGGGGGCCGCCGGGGCGCTCGACGAGCTTGTCGCCGACGATCCGCTCGAGCGTCGCGATCTGCTGGCTCACGGCCGACTGGGTGTAGCCGAGCTTCTCGGCCGCGCGTCCGAACGAGCCCTCGGAGTCGAGCGCGTCGAGGGCCGCCAGATGGCGGAGCTCGACCCCGAACCAGGGATTCGCGGCCGATTGACCTGCAAGTTGATCTTGTCTGCTAATGGACATGAGTCCTAACTCTCGTTGACCTAATGGTACCAGCGGTCGATAATAAGGGCATGTTCGCGATTCTTCTTCTTCTCGGTCTCCTTGCGATCTGCGTCCTCGCCGGCTTCTACGGCGCCGACTCACGCCAGGACGACCGTCGCAGCCGCCCGACCTACCGGTAGGTCGATACCTCTAGCCGGGGTCGTCCGGGGGTCGGCGCAGCCGCTTGAGCTCGGCCTGCCGCCGCTTGTCGTCGAGCCGCTGCTGGCGCGACCTTCCGGTCGGCGCGGTCGGCCGGCGCGAGCGCCGCGGACGGGAGGCCTGCTCGACCAGCTCCAGAACCCGCCGTCCGGCGAGCTCGCGGTTGCGTAGCTGCGAGCGCTCGTCCTGTGCGATCGCCCGCACGACCGGGCCGAGCTTCGCGAGCACCCGCCGGCGCTCCGGCTCGCTGAGCGCCTGCGAGGCCTCCACGTCGAAGAGCGCCTCGACGCGTGTCGAGCTCTTCTGGGCATGCTGACCGCCCGGGCCGCTCGACCGCGAGAAGCGGTACTTCAGTTCCGAGCGAATAGACTCGGCGTCCATGGCGGCGATTCTGCTCGACGTCGACGGGGTGCTGCACGTTTCCGGCGAGCCGATACCGGGCGCCGTCCACGCCGTGCGCCGCCTGCGCGACGCCGGGCATCGCGTTCGCTTCGTCACGAACTCGACGGTGATGTGCCGCCACGAGCTCGGCGAGCGGCTCCGCCGGATGGGGTTCGCGCTCGACGACGACGAGCTACAGACCACGGGCGGCGTCGCCGCGAAGGTGCTGGCGGGCAAGCGGGTGCTCGCGCTCACGATGCCCGGCATCCTCGACGACCTCGACGGCCTGCAGCTGATCGGGATGAATGCCGACGCCGTGCTCGTGGGCGGGGCGGATGAGAGCGAGGAGCCCGGCCGGATCTACTCGTACCTGAACCTCAACCGGGCGTTCCTCGAGCTGCTCGCCGGCGCCGAGCTCTACTGCCTTCACCGCAACCGCTGGTGGCAGACGGCAGAGGGGCCGCGGCTCGACGCCGGCGCGATCGTCGCCGGTCTCGAGTACGCCGCCGAGATCGAGGCGACGGTGCTCGGCAAGCCGAGCCCCGAGTACTTCACGGCGGCCATGGAGGCGCTGGACGCCGACCCGGGCCTGACGTGGATGGTCGGCGACGACCTCGAGGGCGACATCGCCGGCGCGCAGGCGATCGGCATGCGGACGGTGCTCGTCCGCACCGGGAAGTTCCGGCCCGACGACCTCGAGAACGTGAACGTCTCTCCCGACGGGATCCTGTCCTCGATCGCGAACCTCCCCGAGTGGCTGGAGGCGAACCCGTGAGCCCGGGCCTCCGCGTCGGCGTCGACCTGATCGAGATCGACCGCGTCCGCCGCGCGCTCGACCGGCACGGCGACGGCTTCCGGTCTCGCTGCTTCACGGAGGCCGAGCGTGAGTACTGCGAGTCGAAGCCGAACCCGGCGCAGCACTATGCGGGCAGGTTCGCGGCGAAGGAGGCCGTCGGCAAAGCGCTCGGGTCCGGCGTGTACTTCACCTGGCGCGAGATCGAGATCCGCGGCCGCCCGAAGCCCGGCGTGCATCTGAGCGGCCGGACTGCGCAGTTCGCCGAGCGCGTCGGGGCGGGGCGGATCGAGCTGTCGATGACGCATTCTCGCGAGCTCGCGGCGGCGGTCGCGGTGGTGGTGGCCGCATGACCGCGCTCCTGCCGCTGCTCACGGCCGAAGAGACGCGCCGGGCCGAGGAGAGTCATGCCGGCCCGACGGAGGAGCTGATGGAGCGTGCGGGCACGGCGGTCGCGGACGTCGTCGACGAGCGCTTCGAGGGTCGCGTCGCGGTGGTCTGCGGCGGCGGCAACAACGGCGGCGACGGCCGCGTCTGTGCGCGGGTGCTGCGCGAGCGCGGGCGGGACGTGCTGCTCGTCGACGGGTTCGGCGATCTCGGCGAGCCGGACGTCATCGTCGATGCGCTGCTCGGCATCGGGCTCAAGGACGCGCCGCGGGAGGACGTCGCGCGGATGATCGAGCGGATCAACGCGTCGGGGAAGCCGGTCGTCGCGGTGGACGTCCCCTCCGGTGTCTTCGCCTCGACCGGAGAGGTGCCGGGCGCGGCGGTGCGTGCCGACGTGACCGTGACGTTCGGCGCGGCGAAGGTCGGCCTCGTGGTCGCGCCGGGGCGCTTTCATGCCGGGTCGGTGCATGTCGCCTGGATCGGGCTCGAGCCCGCCGGTCACGAGCACTCGCTCGTGCCGGCCGCAGTGCTCGCGCAGGTGCCGCGCAAGGGCCCGGAGAGCACCAAGTACCGGGCCGGAACGGTGCTGGTCGTCGGTGGCTCGCCCGGCCTGACGGGGGCGCCGATGCTGGCCGCTCTCGCGGCCTTCCGCGCCGACGCCGGCTACGTCACGATCGCGGCTCCGGAATCGACCCTGCCGATCCTGGAGGCGCGGCTGCTCGAGGCGGTCAAGCGCCCGCTGCCGGAGGACACCTCGGGCCGGCTTCTCCCACGCGCCGCGGAGGGGGTGCTCGAGGCGGCCGAGCGTGCCGATGCGGTCGTGCTCGGCCCCGGCCTCGGCCGCAGCGACGGCACCCGTGACCTCGTCCGGATCCTCCTCGAGCAGGTCCCGGTGCCGGTCGTCCTCGACGCCGACGGGTTGTGGGCGCTCGAGCCGTTCGAGCGGGCCGGGATGACCGTGATGACGCCTCACGCGGGCGAGCTCGCGCATCTCCTCGGCGCGACCGCCGAGGAGATCGACGCGCACCGCCTCGAGGCGGTGCGGCGGGCAGCCTCGCGCTTCGGCGCCACGGTGCTGCTGAAGGGCGCCGACACGCTCGTCGCCTCGCCGCGCGAGGGCGTGCTCGTAGCCGCGTTCGGCGCGCCCTCGCTTGCCACCGCCGGCACCGGCGACGTGCTCGCCGGCGTGATCGGCGCGTTCCTCGCCAAGGGCATGGAGCCGCGGCTCGCCGCGAGCGCAGCCGCGGTCGTCCACGGGCTCGCCTCGCGCCTCGCCGTCCCGCAGGCCGGTCTCGTCGCGAGCGACCTCCTGCCGGGAATCCAGCGCGTGCTCGACGGCGACGGCTGGGGCGTCGAGCCGCTCTAGCGCCGTTGCCGACCGACCGGGTGGGTGGTGAGCCGAGCGTTTACTGCGGTGCCTGGCACCCGCGGGCTGCCGCAAGCGGATGAACAACCCCTCCGGCCGGCGGTTCTTTGCTACCTGATCGCGGCGGCCGTCTTCCCTACGGTGTGAGGGCGAAGATCCTGCAACTCGCGCTTTTCACGGCGATCGCGGGCCGCCGATCACGATGGTCGACCCTCCCGTGAGGGAGCGCCTCGGCAGCGCCACGTTCAACTTCCGACACAGAGGCGACACGGTCCCGTTACGGTGCCTGGCACCGGTGTTCGTTACGGTGCCTGGCACCGGTGCTCGAGGCGGCGCGCAGCGCTCTGGGGCTAAGGGCCGTCGCCGCGGGCGATGCGTGCCCGCGCGCGGGCGACCGCGCCCGGAACGACGGCCTGCAGCCAGGCCGCCGGGAGGTACCAGCGGGGGACGGCGACCTCGCGGCGGTCGTGCTCGATCGCGCCGAGGATCCGCCCGGCGACCAGCTCGGGCTGCGCGACGAAGCGGTAGGAGCCGTAGCGGAAACGGTGGCGCTGTGGAAACCCGGGCGTCTCGACGAAGCCCGGGTTCACCGTGTGCACCGCAATGCCGCGGGCGGCGAGGTCGACCGCGATCGAGCGGGAGAAGGCGAGCTGGGCGTGCTTCGACGCCGAGTAGGGCCCGACCGCGACGAGCCCGGCGACCGAGATGACGTTGACGACGTGGGAGCCCTCGCCGAGACCGGGCAGGAAGGCGCGCACGCACCAGACCGAGCCGAGGTAGTTCGTCCGGATCAGCCCCTCGATCGTCTCCGGCGTCGGCCGAGAGGTAGCTCCTGGCGTCCTGCGATCCCCGCGTTGTTGACGAGCAGGTCGATCTGCGGATGCCGCGCGAGCACCCGCGCCGCGACCGCCTCGACCGCGTCCCGGTCTCCGACGTCGCACGCCTCGTGCTCGTCGGCCTCGGGCGCAGGGCTGCGGGAAAGCCCGACCACGTGCCGCCCGTCCTGCCGCAGCGCCCGGCAGAGCGCGGCGCCGATGCCCGACGACGCTCCGGTGACGACCGCGACGCGCATCCCCGCCCGACAGTACCGGAGCGCCGGTTAGAGTCGGGCCATGTCGTTCGCAGGGAAGCGCGGGCTCGTGCTCGGCGTCGCCAACCGCCGCTCGATCGCCTGGGCGATCGCCCAGCGGCTCGCCGAGGGCGGCGCCCGGCTCGCCTTCACGTTCCAGGGCGACCGGATCGAGGGCAACGTCCGCGAGCTCGCCGAGACGGTCGTCGAGCCCGCTCGTCACCCCGTGCGACGTCCGCTCCGACGACGATGTCGCCCGCGTGTTCGCCGAGGTCTCGCGACACCTTCGGCGGGCAGCTCGACTTCCTCGTCCACTCGGTCGCCTTCGCCGCCGCCGAGGATCTCGAAGGCCGTTTCACCGACACGCCCCGCGACCGCTTCTGGATGGCGCTCGACGTCAGCGCGTACTCGCTCGTCGCCTGCGCCCGCGCCGCCGAGCCGCTGCTCGAGGCGGCCGGCGGCGGCTCGATCGTCACGATGACCTATCTCGGCGGCGAGCGCGCCGTGCCCCACTACAACGTGATGGGAGTCGCGAAGGCGACGCTCGACTCGAGCGTCCGCTACCTCGCCTGGGAGCTCGGCCAGAAGAACATCCGCGTCAACGCCGTCTCGGCCGGCCCGGTGCGAACGCTTGCCGCCCGCTCGATCGCCGGCTTCCCGACGATGGAGGCGATCGTCGAGGAGCGCTCCCCGCTCCACCGCCCGATCGACGCCGCCGACGTCGCCGGCGCCGCCGCCTACCTGCTCGGAGACGAGGCCCGGAACGTCACGGGCACCACGCTGTACGTCGACAGCGGGTACCACGCGATGGGTATGTAGAGGACCGCCAGAGCATGGAGCGGTCGAGGCGCTTCGCCGGTGACCGGGCTGTCTGAGAAGAGCCGGATCGCGCTCCACCGGTGGAGCCGTCGGCGGTTTGGCAAAAGCGAAGGTCGCCGACTGCGGCGAGTTGGAGGCAAGCACGTTCAGGGTACTGTTGCCGCCGGGGCTGAACTCGACCGGGATCGCCTGCCCCACCTTGACCGAGTTCAGGGTGGGCAAGTTGTCGACCGGCTGGAAGAAGCCGGTGAAGGTGTAAAGCGAGGTCACCGAGTACAAGGATGAGACGGTCATCTTGTTCCCGGCCTTGTCCTGACCGGTCACGTTGATGCTGTGCGCGCCGACGGTGGTGGCAGGTGCCGCGACCGAGACGCTCGTGTTCGCAACGCCGGAGGCTGTGTCGCTCACGCTCGCCGTCACCTGGGTCCCAGTCGAGCCGAAAGTGAAGGTAGGAATCGGCGACGGACAGGTGACGGTCGGGGCGGTCCCCCGCGGCGACTTGAGCCTCAACTCGTTTGCGTATTGGTCGGAGCTTCGACGGAGCGAGCGTATCGGGCAGTCGAAAACCGGTCGCTTCCGGAGGGCGCAGTTGAGTCTGAGCACGCCAGGTGCACATCCGACGACCGGCCACAATCCCACGGGCGCTTTCCTTGCCCGGACGGCGCACGCTCCGGACCGCCTCGCTGAAATCCCGATCCTCCTGCACTCCAGATCACTCCCCTCGTGATTGCCGCCAATTAACACCCGCGCGTTCAGTGGAACGCCCCTCGCTGTCCGGCACTCACGCGGGGCCGTGAACGAGACCCGCCGGCGAGAGGCCTCGCGAGCGTAGGGGCACCGGCGTGTTGTGGCTTCAGGGGGATCCCTGAACATCGATGTCAGGGAAGCCCCTGAGGAACGGTCGCCGTGGCGCTGTCAGAATCGTTTCGTGGGCGCCACGGTGCTGGTCGTCGATGACCATCCGACGTTCCGCCGCTTCGCGCGTCGGATGCTCGAGGAGGCGGGCTTCTGCGTGGTTGGTGAGGCGGGCGGTTGTTGGGAAGCGATGGAGCGTGCGCGCGATCTTCGGCCGCAGGCCGTGCTTCTGGACGTTCTTCTTCCGGACGGCTCGGGGCTGGACGTCGCGGCGAGGTTGTCGCAGTCGTTCGAGGGGATGCTGGTCGTGTTGACCTCGAGCCGCTGTCGGTCCGATTTCGGTGCTGCACTCGACGATGTGCCCGCGGCGGGGTTCATTCCGAAGAGCGCGCTCAGCGGTGACGCGTTCGCGGAGCTTCTTCGCCGAGAGTGAGAGCGGGGTGCCTAGCCGCGGAGATAGGCGAGCACGGCGTGGACGCGCCGGTTGTGGCTTGCGTCGTTGGGGAGGTTGAGTTTCTGGAGGATGTGCCGGATGTGGGTTTCGACCGTCCGCGGGGTGAGCCAGAGCAGCTGGCCGATTCCGCGGTCAGTGAGGCCTTCGGCCATGAGCTGGAGAACTTCGCGTTCGCGGACGGTGAGCCTCTCGAGTGGGCTGTCCTCGCGTCGGCCGGCGATGAGGGTGCCCACGAGTTCCGGGTCGACGACGGTCTCCCCGGCCGCAACGCGCCCGATGGCTTCGGCGAGATGCCGGGAGTCGAGCACCCGGTCCTTGAGGAGGTAGCCGGCATGACCTTTGCCGCCTTCGATCAGCCGTAGGGCGTAGGCGCTCTCTACGTACTGCGAGAGGATCAGTACGCCGGTCGTCGGGAACCGCCTTCGGATCTCGTCTGCCGCGACGAGGCCCTCGTCGGTGTGCGTCGGCGGCATCTTGATATCGAGAATCGCGACGTCCGGTTGCTCCCGCGCGACGAGCGCGACCGCCTCCGTGCCGTCCCGAGCGAGCCCGGCGACTTCGATGCCGCTCTCCGCGAGCATCCGCGCGATCCCGTTCCGGAGGAGAGCGGTGTCGTCTGCGATCACCACCCGAAGCTCTTTCGGCGTCGGTGCCGTCACGGGCCGGAAGGGATTCTCGCGAGCAAGCGCGTGCCGCGTCCGGGCGGTGAGTCGATGCTCAGGGTTCCGCCGAGGGCTCCGACGCGGTCGGCGACACCGACGAGACCGGGTCCCGACGGGTCGGCGCCGCCGATCCCGTCGTCGCGAACCTCGACGACGAGGAACGGTTCCTGGTGGCGCACGGCGACCGACGCGGCGGTTGCGTGGGCGTGGTTCGCGACGTTGGCAAGGGCTTCTGCGACCGTCAGGTAACTCGTCGTCTCGACGTGGGGAGCAAACCGTTCCGGGTCGCATTCGAGCCGGACGGGGATCGGTGATCGCGCGGCCAGCGTGGTGAGAGCGGCCGCGAGTCCTTCGTCCGTGAGTATTGCCGGGTGGATTCCGCGCGCGAGTTCGCGCAGCTCGCTCAGGGCCTGTTGAAGCTCGCGCATGCTCGTGGCGAGGTCGGCGTCGGCGTCGGCGTCGAGGGTGTGCGTTTGCAGCAGCTGGAGCCCCATTCCGAGCCCGAGTAGTCGCTGTTGTGCGCCGTCGTGGAGGTCACGCTCGAGGCGGCGGCGCTCCTGGTCGCCACGCCGCACGATCCGTTCGCGCGATTCGCGGGCGGCTGTCAGCTGGGCCCGCAGTGCGGCCTGCAGCTGCTCGTTCTCGAGTGCGAGGTGTGCCGCAGAGCCCACCGACTCCAGGAGCTCCGGATGTTCGAGCAGGCGTGGGTCGTGGATGAGCACGGCGAGGTTTCTGCCGAGAAAGGTGACTCCGCGCGAAGGCGGCAGCTCGAGCTCGCGTCCCTGTTCGTCCACCCAGGCCTGGTGTTCCTCGAACCAGAGCCCGAGCTGCAGCGTCGGATCGCCGAGCGTCCTCGCGATCAGACCGCGTGCCTCGCCCGGTTCCGCCTCGCCGAGCCGGACCACGAGGTCTGCGACGGTGCGCTTCTCGCGGCGAGCGGCTCGCCGTCGCGGCAGGGAGCTGGTCTCGAGGGTCAGGAGGTGCACGGGATCTCCGCGAGGAGCGTGGTACCGCCGCCGGGGGGCGAGCTGACCCGGAGCTTTCCGCCGAGCGCGCTCACCCTGTCCGACAGGCCGCGAAGTCCCGAGCCGCCGCTGGGGTCGGCGCCGCCGATCCCGTCGTCGCGGATCTCGATCCGTGCGAGGCCCCGGTCGCTTCGCACGTCGACCGATGCCCTGGTCGCGCGGGAGTAGCGCGCGACGTTCGCGAGGGCCTCGGCGACCACGAAGTAGGCGGCCGTCTCGACCGGTTCGGGCAGTCGCTCCCCCGACGAGCGGACGTCGACCGGCACCGGTGTCCGTGCCGCCAGCGTCTTCAGCGCGCCGGCCAGCCCGGCCTCGTCGAGCATGGTCGGGTGGATCCCGTGTGCGAGCTCGCCGAGCTCCACGAGCGCGACGGTCAGCTCGTCGCAAACCTCCGCGAGCAGCGGTTCGCCGGTCTCGTCGAGCCGGCCGGAGAGCCTCGCGAGTTCGGCCTGGAGCTCGCGGAGTCGCAGGTCGGACCCCGTCGCGAAGATCGCGTTGCAGCCGCCGCCGCTCGCGATCGTCGCCCTCCACCAGGCGGGCGCGCGACTCGCGCACCTCGGCCATCTGGGCGCGTAGCCGTGCCTGGAGCCGGTCGTTCTCGAGCGCCAGCAGCGCCGCCGAGCCCGCCGCCTCGACGAGCCGCGGCTGGTCGAGGAGATCGCGATCGTGGATCACGACCCCGCGGCCGTCCCCGACGTAGCTCACGCCGCGCGAGCCGTCGACCGGGATCGCGACCTCCTGCCCGCTCCCGTCCAGCCAGTTCTCTCGCTCAGGCGACCACAGCGCCACGACCACCGACGGGTCTCCGAGAACCTGGGCCAGCCGCTCGCGCACGTCGCCCCCCCGCGCCTTGTCCAGTTCGACGACGAAGTCGGCTACGTCGCCCCGCTTCCGCCGCACCGCCGCGAGGCCCGCCGCCGCCGCCACCGCGGACAGGCCGTACACGGCGGTGAAGGGCCAGAGTGCCCACTCACCTTCCTGCGCGACCCCGAGGGTGACGAGGCTCGTGAACACGAAGACGAACGTCCAGAGGATGACGAAGAACGCGACGATCGGCAACAGCCGTCTCCGGACGCCCGGCGCCGCACGCACCACGCGCGCGAGGAGCAGGCAGTCCACCAGCACGATCGTTGCGATCCCGGCGACGGCCCAGACGTCCAGCCATGTTCCGATTCCCGACCACGTGTGCCCGACATACAGCGACGTGTGCAGGAACGGGGGGGCGCCGGGGAAGCCGTCGAACAGGAGCACCGGCACCGCAAGATGAAGCCACAGCACCGCGTACACCAGCGCGATGACGACCGCGTCGTACCGGCTCCGAAGTCGGCCGCTCGGAAAGAGGAGCACGGCGTTGACGTAGACCGCGCCGTAGAGGCCAGTGGTCGCGACGAAGACCGTCCACGACCACCGCGAGTAGTTGAAGATCGGTGTCACGTCGTTGCCCAGGGCGAGGATCGGCCACAGCGCGAGCATTGGGCCGACAACATTTCGAGGCCGCCACATCCAGAACAGGAGCCCGACGGCGAACTCCGCCCACTGACCGGCCGCTCCCAGCACCAGAAACTGGGTCTGGTACGTATGACGGGTGGTGTCGAGGGCCGTGGCGGCGGCAAGAAGCGCCGAGCCGCCGACCAGGACCAGCCACCACAACGGCGTCCGCGTCCCGGTCTGCCACCAGACCGGAAGCCAGCGCCCGCCACGAGTGGTGCCCGCTCTTACCCTCGCCGAAGGGGCTCCGCGAACGCGTCGCCGCTCATGGCGCTCCTCGGAATAAGCCCCGTGGCCGGGGCCTTCCACCCTGGTTGACACCAGTCGAATCTAACAGCGTCGCGGCGATTGTTCATAGCGCGGTGCTCCAGTCGAACCCGCGCGAACCACGAGCTTCGCCCCGTTTCCCAGGACAGGTTAGGGGTTGGTGATCAGGTGTCCGTCGGGTGTTGGGCGACACCGTCAACCACGGAAAGCCCCTCCTTCGCACAAACGTGCCGCCGCCAATCAGGCCAGTCCCGACATCCGCTCGAGCGAGACTCGCCGGTGCCAAGCGGCTCCGTCCCGGGCTGGGCTTTACCGCGACTGCGGCAGCTTGGGCGTGGTGCGCGTCGTCCGCGGGGCGGAGGGCGGAGGCACGACCGGTCCGATGTCTCCGTCGGGCGCCTCGTCGATGTCGACGATCACCGGCGCGTGATCGCTAGGCCCGCTTCCCTTACGGGCCTGCCGGTCCACCCATGCCGCCTGTACACGGCCGGCGACCGTCTCGCCGGCCAGGACCAGATCGATCCGCATCCCGTGGTCCTGATGGAACATCCCGGCCCGGTAGTCCCAATAGGTGAACACCCGCTCGTTCGGCCAGCGTTCGCGGACGACGTCGTGCAAGCCGAGCGCCTTGAGCGCTGCCAGAGCGTCTCGCTCGAGCGGGGTGACGTGGGTCTGCCCGACGTAGGCCTCGGGATCAAACACGTCGTCGTCGGTCGGTGCGATGTTCATATCGCCACACACGATCGTCGCCTCCGGGCCGGCGGCGACCATTTCCCGAAGCGAAGCCAGCCAGGCGAGCTTGTACCGGTAGTGCTCCGAGTCCGGCACGCGCCCGTTCGGTACGTACACCGAGACGACTCGGATCCCGCCGCACGTGGCAGAGACCGCGCGGGCCTCCTGATGCGGGAAGCCCGGCGCACCCGCGAGTCCGACCACCACGTCATCCAGGCCGAGACGCGAGAGGATCGCGACTCCATTCCAGGTCGGCTCGCCGTGAGCGGCAACCGTATAGCCGCGCCCTCGGAACTCAGCGCCGAGCAGGTCCAGGAAGGCATCGTCAGCGAGCTTGGTCTCCTGCAAGCAAACCACGTCCGGTTGCCGGTCATCCAGCCAAGGCAGAAGCCTCGGCACGCGCTGCTTGACCGAGTTCACGTTCCAGGTCGCGATTCGCACCGGCCGTACGGTATCGGCGCTGGTTCCCCGACCTCGACGTCGCCCACGCCCAGCTCGTTCCGCGAGGTTTCGCCGGCGTCGATAGGCCGCCGGGTGACGCGAAATCCCTGCTCACGGTCATCTATGAACCATGCGATGGGCATGTAGAGGACCGCGTCGGCGGTTCTGGCCCGCCCGGGAAGTCGCATGTTCAAGCCGTTTGATTACGTCGTGAGCCGGTGCGCCCGTCGTTCTGCGGTGTCGCGGCTGGCTGCGCCGGGGGCTACCGGCGCGACTGAGGGGGTGCGAGTTCGTGATTGCGGCGCATGTAGCGGTCGAACTGGGGCACCGTGAAGTCGCCGCGACCATGACCGGTGGTGTAGATGAGGCCTTTGTCGATGAGCCGCGCGCGTGTCGGGCCAAGTTGCTGCGATCCGCGGTGCATGACCGCAGCGACGTCCCCGGCGGTGTGTTCGCCGGGACCAAGCTCCGCCATGGCGCGCAGGTAGTGAAGCTCGAGCTCCGTCGTTCGCTCGGCGCGGACCCGGAAGAAGGATTCGTCGAGCTTCGCCTCGACGCCACGCCGAGCCTCGTCGGCGACACGGTGGCCGATCGGCTCGTTCTCAGGTGCGAGGTCCCAGACGATCTTGCCGTACTCCTGGATGAAGTAGGGGTAGCCCTCGGTGTAGTCGACGATCACGTCGATCGCACTGGGGTCGTAATGGACGCCGAGCTCGGCGGCCGGCTCGGCGAGTGCCGCTTCGGCTTGGGGTGGGGAGAGCTGACCGATGCGAGGGAACTTGAACAAGCGCTCTGCGTACGACTTCGCCTCGCCGGCAAGGCGGGGGAGTTGCGGCAGGCCCGCGCCGACGAGGGTGATTGGAAGCTGCCGCTGGACGGTGCGGTGCAGGCCGGCGATCAATGCCTCGAACTCGCCGGCTCGCAGGAACTGGACTTCATCGAACAGGAATGCGATCCCGGTAGCGCGCTCCTGGGCGGCTTCGCCGAGCACGACGAGCAGATCCGTCACGTCGTCGCTGAGGTTGCCGCTGTCAGCCATGCCTTCGAGCGGCTCGATGTCGATTCCGGCAGTGATCGAGCCATCTGAGGCCACCGTTACCGAGAAGGACTTGAGTGCACCAGCGGCCCGCCGAAGCTTGTCCGTCCAGCTGCTCTTGGGCGCGACCTGGAAGAGAGCGCGGCGGACCATGCTGCCCAGGCGAGGGCCGAAGTCCTCGTTCTTGGTGATCTCCGCCGTAACGGTGATCCAGCCCGTGGCTCGCGCGCGGCTCTCGAAGGCGCCGAGGAGAACCGTCTTGCCGACCCCTCGCAGGCCCGTGATGAGCATCGACTGCTCGGCATAGCCACGCCGCAGCCGCTCGAGCAGGATCTCGAAGCCCTCGAGCTCGGTGTCGCGACCGACCAGGGCGGGCGGCGGGGCACCGGCGTTCGGGGTGTAGGGATTCGTTCGCGGATCCACGCCGTGCCACTTTATCAGCTTTATCACAATCGAATAAAGTTGGATAACCTGCGTGGTTCTTCGCCTTTTATCCATAACGGATAAAGTCGGCTAAGCGCGAAAAAATGGCAGCGCATCTCGCCAGTGACTCGCTGTAGAGGGTCGGCGCGGAGAGGCCGCGGCGATGCCGCGGTGATGCCGCCGACCGTCTCGGAGCGATGGCCTCCGAGGTGCCCAAGTCGCGCGCGTGAGCAGCGGCTCACGCCTGAACGGGATCGTTGCGAGCGACCTGGCGCTCGTCGTCGGCTCCTTCCAGCGAGCCCCGGCCTTCGGCGCCGTCACAGCCACGAGCGAGGACCACGCGCGCGTGCCGCGAGCGAAGCCGCAGCACGCACACGTGTCAGTGCGCGGTGATGTAGTCGGTCAGGTACTTGATCTCGTAGCTCTGCTGCTGCGACGCGAACTTGACGAGGTCGCCGATCGAGATCATCCCGACGAGATCGCCGTCCTCGACGACCGGGACATGGCGGATCCGGCGTTCGGTCATGATCGCCATGCACTCATCGACGGTTGTCTGCGGCGTGGCGACGATCAACGGCGCTGAGATGATCTCGCGGACGGCGGTCTCGCGATCGGCGCGCCGCTCGAGCGTCACCCGCCGGAGATAGTCCCGCTCCGTCACGATCCCGGTTACCTCGCCGCTTTCTGTGACGAGCAGCGACCCAACGTTTGCCTCGACCATCCGCTCTACCGCCTGAAACACCGAGGCGTCCGCCTCGATCCGGAGCACGTCATGGCCCTTCTCGTCGAGGATCTCGGAAAGCTGATGCATGCCCACCTCCCTACCGAAAGCACCTACGAGCTGGTCTCCCGATGTTTGTGGCAATCGTAGCTTGTTGGCTGTGAGACCGGCGCTCAGATTCGGCGGCAGAGCGTGCGACTCGAGGAACCTGCCGATTAGTCTCTTGCTGGCGATTGTGGTCCCGGGCGCGGGCTCGTATCATTTGCCGTCGATGTCGGGCTACGTGAATCGGATGGTGCGCCGTAACGGCAAGGGCCTCTTCGGCCCGGCCGGAGTGTTCGGCGCGGGCGACCGCTAGGTCCGTCCGCCGCCTGCGGCGCGCGCTTCCTCGATTCCCGTCCTGTTTCACGTTCCAAGGAGCACCTGATGAATGTTGCCGTACCCGATCGGAGCACTCGTGCGACGACCGCCGCCGGTGAGGTGCCGGCGGTGGAGGTTCACGACCTACGGAAGGAGTTCCGCCGCCGCGACCGGACGGATGGCCGGTTCGCGCGTAAACGCCTCGTGCCGGCGCTGAGCGGCGTCACGTTCACGGTTGCGCGCGGCGAGTGCGTGGCGATCCTGGGCCGGAACGGCTCGGGCAAGTCGACGCTCGTTCGCCTGCTCTCGACGCTGCTTCTGCACGACGGCGGTTCGGCCCAGATCTTCGGCCACGACCCGTTCACGAAAACGCGGGCTGTACGCCGCCTGGTCAACCGGGTCTCGGTCGAGGCAAGCTTCTTCAAGCGGATGAGCGCCGAGGAGAACCTCGCCTACGCCGCCCGTTTCTATGGCCTGGGCCACCGCGAGACCCGGGTCAGGATCCCGCAGATTCTCGGCCAGGTTGGCTTCCCTCCGGCTCGGCGGAGCGAGCCGATGGAGAACCTCTCGCGCGGGATGCAGCAAAAGGTCGCGCTTGCGCGGGCGTTGCTCACCTCGCCGGTGCTGCTGCTCCTGGATGAGCCGACGACGGGGCTCGACCCGCGCTCGAAGCTCGAGGTGCAGGAGTTCATCAAGCAGGTTCGCCGGGAGCACGACGCGACCATCCTGCTCTGCACGCATGACCTGGCCGAGGCCGAGAGCCTCGCCGACCGGGTCGGGATCCTCGACCGCGGCCAACTGCTCTGCCTCGAGCCGGTCTCGGCCTTGCTCCGGCGCTTCGACGCTGCCTCGCTCGAGCAGGCCTTCTTCGCTGCGACCGGCCGCAGCGTCGATGCGGACGACGACGACCGGGCGAGAGGGGTGTTCGGGTAATGCCGCGCGCGCTGCCACTCGCCTTCCGCCACGAGCTGATCGGGCTGAGCGGTGTCGTCGAGCGGAACTGGTACCTGGTCAAACGCTACGCGTGGTGGGAGCTGACGTTCTTCTTCTGGACGGTCGCGAACACCCTGACGATCGTCTTCATCGCCAAGGGCGTCCAGGCCTCAGGGGTGCCGGTCAACGTGAATCGCCTGACGACCGAGCTGCTGATCGGCGCGGTGATCTGGGCCTATCTCGGGATCATCTTCGAGATCCTGACCGAGACGGTCGCCTGGGAACGCTGGGAGGGAACGATCGAGTACACGTTCATGGCCCCGCTCGCGCGCCCCGTGCACCTGTTCGGGATGGGCTTCTTCGCGATCGGCTACGGGGTCGTTCGCGCCGGGCTGCTCTTCGGCGTCGTCGCGACGATGTTCGGGCTCTCGCTGCCCCACGCGAACTTCGCCAGCGCGCTCGTCGTGCTCGCGATCGCCTCGATCTCGTTTCTCGGTGTCGGGATGATGACCGCGGTGCTGCCGCTGATCTCGCCCGAGAAGGGCACCCAGCTCGGGTTCGTCGCCCAGGGCCTGATGCTCGTCGTCTCGGGCGTCTACTACCCCGTCACCGTGCTGCCCGAGTGGATGCAATGGCTCGCCAAGTTCTCGCCCGCAACCTACGCACTGCGCGGGATCCGGGCCGCGATCCTCGAAGGCAGCAGCGTCCCGGCGCTCTGGGGCGACATCTGGCCGCTGCTCCTGATCGGCGCGATCGCGGTGCCGCTCGGGCTCGAGACGTTCAGGCGCGGGGAGATGTACGCGAAACGCCACGGAAAGCTGAAACGGTCGGGATAGGAGCGACCCTCCGACATGCGAGCACCCGTGCGCTCGATCAGCCCACGAAGAGGCGTCGTGGAGAATCGCCGCGAGTACGGTGTCGTCTCGACGGTCGAGCCCTGTTCGGGAATGAAGGGAGAAGAATGGATTGGAAGTTGGAGCTCGTCACGGTGCCGGTCTCGGATGTTGACCGCGCGAAGGATTTCTACGTCGACAAGGCGGGATTCAATGCCGACCACGATCACGCCGTCAGCGAGGATCTCCGCTTCGTGCAGCTCACGCCGGCCGGTTCGTCCTGTTCGATCGCTCTCGGAACCGGGCTCAGCACCTCTGAGCCCGGCTCCGCACAACTTCAGCTCGTCGTTTCGGATGTGCGGGCTGCGCGCGCTGAGCTCGTGGAGCGAGGGGCCGAGGTCAGCGAGGTCGAGGAGTTCCCCTGGGGCTCGTTCGTCTTCTTCGCCGATCCAGACGGGAACCGGTGGGCCGTTCAGCAACTCCCGGCTCGCGGGTGACGGCGCCGTGAGGTGATCGTCGGAACCCGTCGAGCGGGCGTGGCCGGCCCCCGCGAGCGAGGGCCGGCCACGGCAGGAGCGGCTAGTGCCTGGTCTGGGTGCAGAACGCCATCAGGTCCTGGTTCTCGTACCCGATCGGGCCGTCGCCGGAGGTCAGGTTCAGGCTCGTCTCGAGATGGAGGATGTACGCGCAGCTCGGGAGGCCGCTGATGGTGAAGACGTGGCCCCCAGGCCCGGATGCGACATCCACCGCTCCTGGGCCGTACGGCGGGATCGCCGGGTTGAACATGAAGGGTCCGGCGACGGGCGGATACGGGATCGTCGGCCCCTGCAGCCACACCGTCGCACTCGCGAGATACGGGTGGTAGCAGGTGAAGAGCGCCGTCGCCACGGTGGTCAGCTTCGAGCAGCCGGCACCGCTGCCGGTCAGCTCCAGGATGTCCAGGGAGCAGACGTCAGGCGTCGAGATGGTGCCGCCGTCCCAATCGGTGTGCCGGGTGTACGTGTACATGGTGTTGCTGAAGGCGATCACCTCGAGCGTGTTCGAGGCGACGAGGGCCGTCGTGCCGTGAACGCGGGCCTCGAACGTGATCGTGAAGGTCGGCCGGGGCGACAGGTCGGCGGCCGGGATCGCGCTGCCGGCGGCGAGCGCTCCCAGGTTGACGTTCTCGTCGGTGAACTGGGTCGTGTCGAGGTTGATCAGGGCGTCCGTCCCGGCAAGGCCGCCGCCGGGCACGAAGCGGCCGATCCCGCCCTGGGTGTAATCGTTCATCCGCGGCACCTGGATCCAGCCCGCCGGGTCGACGGTGACGTCGAGCGGGCCGGTGGAGATGAACGTGCTGCCGGGCTGCGGGATGTTGTACGAGCCGAACGACGTGTTCACTCCGACCGGCCGGGAGTCGTGATACCAGACGTTCAGGGTGTTGTCGTAGGCCCAGAACTCGAGCTGGCCGATGGTCGTCGCCGCGACCTTCGTGCTCGCAGCCGGCGTGGTAGCGGTCGTCGGGGGGCTGGCCGCCGGGTCGACCAGGAAGCGGTACTCGTAGGCCTGCGAGGCCTGGCCGTCCGGCATGACGCCCTCGAGCGGGATCGTCGAGGTGAACGCAAGCCGGGTCGTCGTCGTCCCGTCGGCGGCGAAGTCCCCGGGCAACGACGTCGTCGGGATCGCATAGATGCCGACGTGAGTGAAGAGCGGGGTCGTGTCCGGCGGCGGGCAGACGAGAATGCAGTAGCGCCGGCACCGCAGGGCGCAGATCCAATGGCAGAGCTGGATGCAGTACGGCTCGAGCTTCAGCGCGGTCACGACCGCGTCGAACGCCTTCACATCGCCGGCCCCGACCGCGCTGCTGAGCTTCTCCAGCTGGAGCGGCTCCTGACCGAGCTTCCGGGTGGCCTCGGCGAAGAGGAACGCCTCGTGGATCTCGTTCTCGACCTTCGGCAGCGGGAACCGGCGGCACAGCGCGAAGCAGACGAGCACGCAGTGCCAGCTGCAGAACCATTCGCAGACGAGCCGGCAGAATGCAGTCAGCTCGACCGAGTCGATCGCGGCCTTGATCTCCGCGGCGTTGCCGGACTGTGCGCCCGCGACGGCCTGCGCGAAGGCCTTCTCGTTCTCGACGAGCACGCGCAGCGCGCGGCCGGCCGTCGCGATCTCGGTCGCGAGGCTGGGCCTCGCCTCGACGGTCGGGTCGCACATCCACCGGCAGAGCAGCCGGTAGCGGATGAGACAGAGCCAGAAGCAGAAGAAGTGGCAGAAGGGGTCGAGCTTCTCGGCGGTGACGAAGCGCTTGAACGCCTCAGGGTCGCCTTTCTCGACGATCTGGGCCAGTTCGAGGACGAGCTTCTCGTTCTCGGTCACGTGCGCGATCGCTCTGGCAAGCTCGGCCGGGTCGGGCGGCTTCTCGTCGGCCTTCGGCGGGCCGCAGAGCCTCAGGCAGAGGAAGACCGACTCCTTGACGCGGATCCATTCGCAGACCAGCCGGCATCTCGGCGTCAGCTTCAGCCGTTCGAGGATGGACTGGAAGGTCTTCCGGTCCTGGGAGCGGAACGCCTCGTATGCCTTCGTGAACAGCTCCTCGTTGCCGGCGAGGACGCCAACAGTCGCCGCCTCGCTGAGCAAGTCGGCGAGTACGTCGAACTCGAAGCTCTGATCGGCCATGATGCCTCCTTCGCGTCGGTGCCCTGCGGATGACCTCCTTCGAGTGACCTCTACTCGGGGTCGGTCGCGGCGACGCTAACGGGCGAGCGTCACCGCAGCGTCACCTTCGTTTTCGTCACCGTCGTTGCCGCTGACACCGGCGGCCGACCTCGGCGGTTGAATCGGCAGGGCCCCGCAAGAGACGTGTGCCGGCACCACCGGAGAGCACAGAACGCCGGGCTCGCGGCGAGCTTCGCGCGGTTCGCCTGGCGAAGGCCCCGGGGCGCCGGCCGAAGCCCGCTCGCCTGCAGCAGAGCCAAAGGGGCACGAAGTTGTGTATCCTGGGCACTGGCGCGGGGAATCTCCCGCTCCACATCGAGAGAGGCTGAGGGAACCGGCCCGTTGAAGCCTCGGCAACCTGTCCGCTGCGAGCGTCGCTCGCAGAGGGCATAGGTGCCAATCCCGGCCGAGCTTCGGCTCGGATGGATGTCGAGCGAATTCAAGAGGAGGTTCCAGTGCCAGCTCTCGTACTACGTTGTCGCGTCTGTCGTTCCGAGTACGCCCTCGACGGGATCGGTGTTTGCAGCTCGTGTTTCGGCCCGCTCGATCCGGTCTATGACCGTGAGCGCCAGCGGCGCGAGGTGTCGCGCGAGTCGATCGCGGCCGGGCCGTACTCGCTCTGGCGGTACGGCGCGCTGCTTCCCGTCGAGACGCCTGCCGTGCAGGCGCTCGCCCCGGGCTTCACGCCGTTGACCCCGGCGCCCCGCCTCGCCGAGCAGCTCGGCGTCGGCGAGCTCTGGCTCAAGCTCGATACCGCGAACCCGACCCACTCCTTCAAGGACCGGGGTGTCGCGATCGCAGCAGTGAAGGCCGCCGAGCTCGGGCTGGGCACGCTTTCGTGCTCCTCGACCGGGAACCTCGCGAACGCGGTCGCGGCCCGCGCTGCCGCGGACGGCACCGAGGCGATCGTCTTCTGCCCGGCGGGCCTCGAGCCGGAGAAGCTCGTCGCCACCTCCGTCTACGGTGCGACGCTCTACGCGGTCGACGGCTCGTACGACGACGTCAGCAGGCTCACCGTCGAGCTCTCGTTCGAGCTTCCGTGGGCGTTCGTGAACGCCCAGCTTCGCTCCTACTACGCCGAGGGATCGAAGACGGTCGGCTTCGAGATCGCCGAGCAGCTCGGCTGGCGGCTGCCGACCGCCGTCTTCGCTCCGATCGGCTCGGGGGCGCTCTACTCGAAGATCCACGAGGGCTTCAAGGAGCTTCGCGAGCTCGGGCTGGTCGACGGGGACGCGCCGCGCCTGTACGGCGGGCAGGCGGAGGGATGTGCGCCTGTCGCGGCCGCGTTCGCCTCCGGCGGCACGGTGACGCCCCTTCGCCCGGCGACGAAGGCGCTCTCGATTGCGATCGGGAACCCGGCCGACGGCGCGATCGCGATCGATACGGCGCGCGAGTCGGGCGGAGCGATCTACGCCGTTCCCGAGAGCGAGATCGAGTCGAACATCGCCGAGCTCGCGGCTGCCACCGGTGTCTGGGGCGAGACGGCTCCGGCGGTCACCTTCGGCGCCCTGAAGGAGGCTGTCAGCCGGGGCGAGGTCGGCGCCGCCGACCGGGTCGTCCTGCTCGTGAGCGGTGACGGGCTGAAGACGCCGGCGCTCGTTCAGGCGCTCGCGGAGCCGCGGACGATCGCGGCCGACGCCGACGCCTTCCTCGACTCGCTGTCAGGAGCGCGCCGCCGCCTGACCCGATCGCTGCGGTCGAGCCGCGGGGCGGAGTGCGGTGCGCTCCGTTTTCCGCGGCCACGGTCGGGGACGCGGCGAGCCGCGCCGGCGCCCGCCGACCCTCCGCGGCAAGATTCGTGGCGCCGGCGGCGAAGTCGGCGAGAGGATGCTGTTGCGCAGAGTGGGCATCGGAGTCGTGATCGTCGCGGCGCTGGCGGCTGTGGTGGTCGTCGCGGCCGTGCTTCGCAGCGGCGGGAAGTCTCGGCAGACGGTGACGGTGACGGTCGGGGGCCGGCCGGTCCAGATCGTCCCGGGCACGACGCTCGGGGCGGTAGCGGCCCGCGCCGGTTCGCTTCCGGCCGCCGGCAACCTGCTCGGTGTGGACGGCAGGGTGCTTCGCGCCGATGCCTTCCCGGGCACCTTCACCGTCGACGGGAGGCCGGCAACGATGCGCAGGCGACTGGTCGCCGGCGACCGGGTCGCCGAGCTCGCCGGACGCGATCGCAAGGAGGGGCTGAAGCGCACCGTCGTGCCCGCGCCGGGCGGCGTGCCGAGCAACCCACAGTTCTTCGTCGACCGGGTCCCCGGACAGTGGGTGATCGTGCGCGGCGCGGTCTCGCACGAGCTGGTCTCGTCGAGGTTCCAGCCGACAGGCCCCGCGCGCCCGGAGCGGGCGGTGGCGTTGACCTTCGACGATGGGCCGTCACCCGAGTACACGCCGCGCATCCTGGCCAGGCTCGCGAAGCTCCACGTCCCCGCCACGTTCTTCGTGATCGGGTACCTGGCGGCGCAGTACCCGAGCCTCGTGCGGCGCGAGGAGCGGATGGGGATGGTCGTCGGGAACCACAGCTACAACCACCCCGAGGTGCCGCCGTTCGATCAGCTGCCGCTGCCGCTGCTGCGGGACGAGATCTCTCTCGGCGACGAGGCGCTGGCCGGGCTGGGCCTGCGACGCGCGGCTCTTCCGGCCCCCCGGCGGCGGCACTGCGGCGCGGCTCGTCGCTGCGGCGGCGGCGCTCGGGGAGCGGGTCGTCCTCTGGTCGGTCGATCCGACCGACTGGGAGCCGGGCAGCACGGCGAAGGAGATCGCGCAGCGCGTGCTCGCGGGGATCAGGCCCGGCGCGATCGTCGACCTGCACGACGGCGGCGGCGACCGGTCGGCAACACTGGCCGCGCTGCCGGCGATCGTGCACGGGATCCGCGCCCGCGGCCTGCGTCTCGTGGCGCTCGAGCCCGGCACCGGCCCGATCGCCGAGACGAGCACGGCCGGCTAGGGCCCGCGATCAGCCGGTCCGGTCGACGTGACCGAGCGAGGGTGCGTGGTCAGGCGAGGAGCAGCGCCAGCAACGCCTTCTGGACGTGCAGACGGTTCTCCGCCTCGTCCCAGACGGCCGATCGGCCACCGTAGAGCGCGCCCGGGCTGATCTCCTCACCGGGGTGCGCCGGGAGGCAGTGGAGCACGATCGCCTCCGGCGAGGCGAGCCCGACCAGGGCCTCGTCGAGGCGGTAGGGCTCGAGGTCGCGAAGCCGCGTCTCCTTCGTCTCCTCCTGGCCGAGCGAGACCCAGATGTCGGTGACGAGCACGTCGGCGCCGGCGGCGGCCTCCCGCGGGTCGCGGACGAGCGTGAGCGGCGTGTCGGCCGGCGGCTCGTAGCCCTCGGGGCAGGCGGCGACGACCTCCATGCCCGTCAGCTTCGCCATCTGCGCGAGCGAGACGAGCACGTTCGTCCCGTCTCCGACCCACGCCACCTTGACTCCGTCGAGGGCCTTGAAGCGCTGCCTGATCGTGAGCGCGTCGGCTAGCGCCTGGCACGGGTGCTCGACCGACGTGAGCGCGTTGATCACCGGGATCTCGGCCGCGTCGGCCCACGCCTCGAGCTCCTCGTGCGAGAGCACGCGGATCGCGAGCGCGTCGAGGTAACGGGAGAGCACGTGAGCGGTGTCGCTCAGCGACTCGCCGCGGGAGAGCTGCATCTCGTCCGGCGTCAGCGTGACGAAGCCGCCGCCGAGCTGGATGATCGCGACGCCGAAGGAGATGCGGGTCCGCGTCGAGGGCTGGCCGAAGATCAGGCCGAGCGACCGCCCCGGCAGACGCGGCGAGCGGTCGAGCCTGAGCTCCTCCGCGAGATCGAGGATCGCCTCCGCCTCGGCCGGGACGAGGTCGGTGATCCGCAGCAGGTCGCGCCCGGACAGGGAGACGGGAAGCGGGGACTTCATAGCCATCGCTCTTTCGCCGCGGCGACCGCTGCCCCTACATCGCCGAGCCGGGGCGCGGGCTCGGCCGGCGGCTCGAAGCTGCCGGCGCGCACCCTGGCCGCGACCTGCTCGTGGGCGTCGCGGAACGGCATGCCTGCCTGGACGAGCGCCTCGGCGGCGTCGGTGGCGCGGAGCAGCGGGTCGGCGCAGGCCGCGGCCATGCGCTCGCGGTCGAAGTCGAGCCCGCGCACGAGCACGGTGAGCGCCGCGAGCGCGCCGCTCACGTCGGCTCGGGCGGCGAACACCGGCGCCTTGTCCTCCTGCAGGTCACGGTTGTAGGCGAGCGGCAGGCCCTTGACCGCCGCGAGCAGCCCGGTGAGCCGCCCGATCGCGGTGCCGGCCTTCCCGCGCGCCAGCTCGGCCACGTCCGCGTTGAGCTTCTGCGGCATCATCGACGAGCCGGTCGCCGCATCCTCGGGCAGCCGCGCGAAGCCGAACTCGCTCGTTGTCCAGAGCACGATCTCCTCGCCGATGCGCGACAGGTGGATGAAGAGCACCGCACTTGCGTAGAGGTAGTCGAGCGCGAAGTCGCGGTCGGAGACGCCGTCGATCGAGTTGCGCATCGGGTCGGGCGGCGGCGGGATGGGCAGCGTCGAGCCCGCGACCGCCCCCGAGCCGAGCGGCGAGACGATCGCCTGGGCGCCGGCGAACCGGAGCCGCTCCCGGTCGCGCTCGAGCATCTCGACCCACGCCAGCAGGTGGTGGCCGAGCGTGACCGGGATCGCCCGCTGAAGGTGGGTATAGCCGGGCAGGGGGGTCTCGACCTCGTCGGCGGCGCGGGCGAGGACGACGCGCACGAAGGTGCGAAGTGCCTCCTCCGCCTCGGTGCACGCGTGCGGAGACGTAGAGGCGAAAGGCCGCGGCGACCTGGTCGTTCCGGGATCGGCCGGCGTGGATCTTGCGCCCGACGCCGCCGAGCAGGCGCTCGATCGCCGAGTGGATGTCCTCGTCGGACTCCTCGAGGTCGTCGACCGTGAGCTCGCCGAGACGCCGCTCGACCTCCGCCAGTTCCGCCGCGGAGAGGATCCCCGCCGTCGCCGAGCCGCTTGCGCGTGGATCAGCGTGCCCTGGAGGTCGTAGGGAAGAAGCTCGTCGTCCTGCACGCGCAGGAACTCCCACACCTCGGGGGCGAGAGCGGTTCCGACCCGTCCCGCCCACAGATTCACGTGCCGAGCTCCAGCGGGTCGGACGGCGCGGCCGGGGGCGACAGCCGGAGCTTCCGCTGGGCGGCGAGCATCCGCTGCGTGTCGGCGATGTCGTTGATCTGCACGGCGAGCTGGCCGATCCGGTCGCCGGCGGTGAACGCGGTTGCGCTTCGCTCCATGCTCAGACGCTCGGGGTCGTAGGTGACCGCCTCGCCGCGGGTGTCGAGGATGGTGTAGTCGTCGCCGCGGCGGAGCTCGATCGTGACCTCGCCCGTGACCACGGCGGCGACGAACGGCTGGAGCGAGCTGCGCAGCATGTTCGCCTGGTTGTCGAGCCAGCGGCCCTCGTACAGCAGCCGGCCGAGCCGGCGGCCCTGCGCTGCGTAGGCCTCGAGCGTCGACTCGTTGTGGATTGCGGTCAGGAGCCGCTCGTAGGCGATGTGCAGGAGCGCCATGCCGGGCGCCTCGTAGATGCCGCGGCTCTTCGCCTCGATCACGCGATTCTCGATCTGGTCGGACATGCCGAGGCCGTGGCGGCCGCCGATCGCGTTCGCCTCGCCGATCAGCTCGACCGGATCGGCGCTCTCGACGCGCGCCGACCGCGACCGGCAGGCCGTTCTGGAACCGGATCGTCACCGTCTCCGGCTCGATCTCGACGGCCGGATCCCAGAAGGCGACGCCCATGATCGGCTCGACGATCGCCATGCTGGTCGAGAGGAGCTCGAGATCCTTCGCCTCGTGGGTCGCGCCGAGCAGGTTCGCGTCGGTCGAGTAGGCCTTCTCGACCGACGATCCGTGCGGAAGCCCCTTGGCCTGCGAGCCACTCGCTCATCTCCTTGCGGCCGCCGAGCTCGGACGACGAACGCGCTGTCGAGCCACGGCTTGTAGATGCGCAGCGCCGGGTTCTCGAGCAGGCCGTAGCGGTAGAAGCGCTCGATGTCGTTGCCCTTGTAGGTCGACCCGTCCCCCCAGATGTCGACGCCGTGCCCGCGCATCTCGCGGACGAGCAGGGTGCCGGTCACGACGCGGCCGAGCGGCGTCGTGTTGAAGTAGCGCCGGCCTGCGGTCTGGATGTGGAAGGCGCCGCACTGGAGCGCGATCAGCCCGTGCAGGGCGAGCGCGTCGCGGCAGTCGACGAGCACGGCGTCCTCGGCGCCGTACTGCCGCGCGCGGTCGGGGACGGCCTCGATGTCGGGCTCGTCGTACTGGCCGAGGTTCGCGGTGAAGGCGTAGGGGATCGCTCCCTTCTCGCGCATCCAGGCGAGCGCGCAGCAGGTGTCGAGCCCGCCCGAGAACGCGATCCCGACCCGCTCGCCGGCCGGCAGCGAGCCGAGGATCTTCCCGCCGCCGTTCTCAGTCACCGTCGCCCTCGAGGTAGTGGCTGAAGTCGGCGGCCAGCTCGGCGGCGCTCGAGCCCTCGCGGACCGCGACGAGGATCGTGTTGTCGCCGGCGACCGTGCCCGCCACATCGGGAAGGCCGGCCTCGTCGACCGCGTCGGCGAGAGCCGCCGCGAACCCGCGCGGGGTGTGGACGACGAGCAGGTTGCCGGTCGGGATCATCGTCCCGGCCCAGCTGCGCAGCGCGCTCGCGAGCTGCTCGAGGCGGCGCAGGTCGGCGGCGCCCGGGAGCGCGTAGATCAGACGGCCGTCGCCGTTTCGCACCTTGACCAGGCCGAGCCGCGTGACGTCGCGCGAGACGGTCGTCTGAACCGCGTCGATCCCCTCGGCCCGCAGTGCCTCGGCCAGCTCCGCCTGCGTCGAGATATGTCGCTGCTCGACCAGCCGCAGGATCGCTCCCTGCCGCTCGAACTTCGTCGTCACGTCGCGAGCGTCTCCCGGAGCAGGTCGACGCCGAGGTCGGCCTCCTCCGCGGAGATCGTGAGCGGGGGCGTGAGCCGGAGGGCCGTCTCGCCGGCGGTGCCGACGAGCAGGTTGTGCTCGAGCGCCGCGAAGGCGACCGGGCCGGCCGGCCGGCCGAGCTCGACGGCGAGCAGGAGGCCCGCGCCGCGCACGCCGGGAAGCTGCGCCTCGAGCCGCTCACCGATCGCGCGCACATGGGCCAGCAGGTCGTCGTCGATCGCCTCGACGACCGCGCAGGCCGCGGCACAGGACACGGGGTTGCCGCCGAAGGTCGAGGCGTGATCTCCCGGGACGAAGCCGGTGGGCGCGCTGTCGGAGACGAGCAGCGCCCCGATCGGCAGGCCGTTCGCGAGGCCCTTAGCGAGCGTGACGGCGTCGGGGCGCACCCCGTGCCGCTGCCAGGCAAAGAACTCACCCGTCCGCCCGACCCCGGTCTGGACCTCGTCGAACACGAGCATCGCCTCGAACCGGTCGGCGAGCTCCCGCGCCTCCTCGAGCGTCTCGGCCGGCAGCGGGTGGACGCCGCCCTCGCCGAGCACGGGCTCGAGGATGATCGCGGCCGTCTCCGGCCCGACCGCGTCGGCGAGCGTCTCGGGGGTGGCAAACCGGACGCCGGGGACGAGCGGCTCGAAGGGCGCGCGCTTTCCCGGTTGACCGGTGATCGAGAGCGCGCCCATGGTGCGGCCGTGGAACGACCCCTCGAG
Organism: uncultured Actinomycetota bacterium; assembly: GCA_963743675.1. Taxonomy (GTDB): domain Bacteria; phylum Actinomycetota; class Thermoleophilia; order Gaiellales; family Gaiellaceae; genus PALSA-600. Next base: position 517,097 of record CAVURE010000009.1, on the reverse strand, counting down.
CGCGACGAGCTCCTTCTTGCCGGTCGACTTGCGGGCCCATTTCAGCGCCGACTCGACCGCCTCGGTTCCGGAGTTGCAGAAGAAGGCATGCGCACCGCCGAAGCGCTCGGAGAGCGCCCTCGCCAGGTTCTCCATCGGCTCGGTCGAGTAGAGGTTCGAGACGTGCCAGAGCCGCTCGAGCTGCTCCTTGGCCGCGGCGAGCGGAGCGGGATGGCAGTGCCCGAGGCTGACGACGGCGATGCCGGCGACGAGGTCGAGGAACCGCTGCCCGTCGTCCGCGATCAGCCAGCTGCCCTCGCCATCGACGAACGTGACGGGGAACCGTGCATAGGTCGGCAGGAGCGGCGTGCCGGTCAGCACGCTCATGACTTCCCCATTCCGTCTCCCGACGAGACACGCGAGCTCCGCACATGTCCAGCGCCGACATGCCCGGTGCCAGGCACCGTCACCGAAGTGCAGCGCGGGTGTGAACCCGGTGTGACGGAAGCGCGAAAGCCCTGCAGTTCGAGGGCGACGTTCGGGACATTGTCCGGTGCCAGGTTAGGCGTACGAAACAGTGACAGGTCGTCCACAGCTGTCCTTTCTGGCGGGGTCGATGAGGGGCTCATGCGACCGGCACCTCGGTGCGGCCGATGAAGGCGGGAACGCCGCCGCGGGCGGAGGCGATGGCGGCGCCGAGCTTCGGGATGATGCCGCCCTGGAGCGTGCCGCTCGCCATCAGCTCCTCGGCCGAGTCGAGGTCGATCGAGTCGACGACCTCGCCGCCGAGGATCAGGCCGTCGACGTCGGTCAGGAAGAGGAGCCGGTCGGCCTCGATGCCGGTTGCGATCGCGGCGGCCGCGCTGTCGGCATTGACGTTGAGCGGGCCGCGCGCGATCGGCGCGACCACGGGGACCTTCCCCGCGGCGAGCGCCCGCGTGACCTCCGGGAGCGCCGATGGTCTCGCCTCGCCGACGAGCCCGAGCTCCGGAACGGGGTCAGCCTCGAGCCCGATCTCGTCACCGAAGAGCGGCACGGCTCGCTCGCCGATCGCCTCGCAGAGCGCCGCGTTCACGGCCGCGAGCGAGGCGCGAACGACCGCCATCCCGTCGGCCGTCGTCACTCGCCGGCCCGCGACGAACTGCACCGAGATGCCGGCGCGCTCCATCTCCGCCGAGATCTGCGGGCCCGCCCCGTGCACGACGCAGACCGCGTTGTTAGCGGTGAGCTCGAGCACCGCGTCGGCCGAGCGCTCGGCCACCGCCCCGCCGACCTTCACCACGAGCACGCTCACGTCCGGTAGTCCGCGTTGATACGGACGTAGTCGTAGGAGAGATCCGTCGTCAGGTACCCGGCCTTGCCCTCGCCGAGGCCGAGCTCGAGCTCGATCGTGCAGGCGGGCCCGGAGACGTCGGGCTCGACGTCGGTCGGCGTGCCCGCGTCGAGAACGACGGTGCCGTTGTAGCGGAGGGTGACGCGATCGGCGTCGACGCAGGCATAGCCGCCGTTCCAGGGCGCGCTGCCCGCTGCCATCAGCACGCGACCCCAGTTGGCGTCGTGGCCGAAGAGGGCGGTCTTGACGAGCGGCGAGGTGGCGATGCGCCGCGCGATCGCCCTCGCCTGCGCGTCGTCGGCGGCGCCCGAGACGTTGATCTCGGCGAGGACGGTGATGCCCTCGCCGTCGGCCACGACCTGACGGGCGAGCTCGCTGCACACCTCGGCGAGCGCGGCGGCGAACGCCGCGTCGTCACGCGTCACGCCGCTCGCCCCGTTTGCGAGCAGGATCACGCAGTCGTTCGTCGAGGGCTCGCCGTCGACGGAGATCGCGTTGAACGAGGTCTCGACCGCCGGTCGCAGGAACTCGATCGCCTCCCCCGGTGCGAGCGGGTAGTCGGTCGTGATCACCGCGAGCATGGTGGCGAGGTCGGGATGGATCATCCCGGAGCCCTTCGCCATGCCGCCGACGCTGAACCCGTCGCGCGAGCGAGCGGACTCCTTGGGTCGAGTGTCGGTGGTCATGATCGCCTCGGCCGCGTCGAGGCCGCCGGAGTCGGCGAGGGCCGAGACGGCCGGATCGAGCGCGGGCAGGAGCTTGTGCAGCGGCAGGCGGGCACCGATCACGCCGGTCGACAGGACGAGCACCTCCTCGACGTCGAGGTCGAGCAGCCGCGCCGCCTCGGCAGCGGTTGCGAGCGCGTCGATCTTGCCGCGCTCGCCGGTGGCGGCGTTCGCGATGCCGGAGTTGATCACGACCGCCTGCGGATCGGCGAGGCCGAGGTGCGCCCGGCTCACCTGCAGGCACGCGGCCTGGACCGTGTTCCGGGTGAACATCGCCGCGCCGACGGCGTGGGGCACCGACCGCACGACGGCGAGATCCTTCCGGTTCTGGCGGCGGATCCCGGCCGGGACGCCGGAGGCGACGAACCCCCTGGCGGCGGTGACGCTCATCTCGATCTCCTCATACCAAGACCCCGCCGAGCCGCAGCCCGGTCGTGTCGGGCAGCCCGAGCGCCAGGTTCGCATTCTGCACCGCCTGCCCGGCCGCGCCCTTGCCGAGGTTGTCGATCGCGCAGATCACGATCGACATCCCGGTCTCCCCGTCGGAGAAGACGCCGATCTCGGCGGTGTCGGTTCCGTGCACCCGCCCGATCTCGGGCTCGACGCCCTCGGGCAGCAGCCGGACGACCGCGCTCCCGGCATAGGCGCTCTCGATCAGCGCGCGGACATCGGCGCGGGTGCGGACATAACACGTCGCGAGGAGGCCGCGGCGCACCGGCAGCAGGTGCGGCACGAACGTGACCGGCAGGCCGAGCACCTGTGAGATCTCGGGCGCGTGCCGGTGGGCCCCGACCGCGTACGGCATGAAGTTCTCGAGCACCGCTCCTGCGTGCATCGAGTCGCGCAGCGATCTGCCGGCGCCCGTCATCCCGGACTTCGCATCGACGACGATGTCTCCCTCGACCGCTTCCCGCAGCGGCCAGAGCGCGAGGAGCGTCGCCGTCGCGTAGCAGCCGGGGTTCGCGATCAGCGGTCCCTCTGCACGATGCACCTCGGGCAGCCCGTAGCTCCAGGGGCCGGGCGTCAGGCCGTACCACCTCTGGGCGAGGGCGGGGTCGGCGAGCCGGTGGACGCCGCCGAGGTCGATCGCGATCGCTCCGGCAGGCGGGTCGAAGGCAGCCGCCTGCTCGTTGCCGAGGCAGAGGAAGATGACCTCGGCGCCGCTCGCCGCAGCCTCGGCGTTCCGGGTGAACATCGGCAGCGAGCCGTTCAGCCGTGGATCGAGCGCCTGGGCCGGGCGCCCCGCGAGGGAGTCGGAGCCGAGGGCGACCAGCTCGAGCCCGGGATGGGCGAGCACGCGGTCGAGCGTCTCCTGCCCGGTGTAGCCGGCGGAACCGATGATCGCCACGGTCGTCATGATTTGCGTATTATGCACATTCGATGGAATCTATGCACAGGGATTCACGCACTCTCCCGGAGGCCCGCCTCGTCCTCGAGGACGGCACGGTGCTTCCCGGCCGCTCGGTCGGCGTCCCCGGCGTCGCGTCGGGGGAGGCCTGCTTCACGACCGCGATGACCGGGTACGAGGAGTCCGTCACCGATCCGAGCTACGTCGCGCAGGTGCTGTGCTTCGCCTACCCGCTGATCGGCACCTACGGGGTCGACGAGGCGCGGATGGAATCGGGCCGCGTGCAGTGCGAGGGCGTCGTCATGCGCGACGTGCGGCCGGAGTTCGCCGCCTGGCTGCGCAAGCAGGGAGTCGTCGCGCTCACCGGCCTCGACACACGGACGCTCGTCAGGAAGATCCGCGCCGGCGGCGTGCTCCGCTGCGCGCTCGGGGACGCCCCGGTCGAGGAGCTCCGGGCTCGGGCGCTCGCCGAGCCGCCGATCGACGGCCGGCCGCTCGACCGGCAGGTCGGCGCGCTCGAGCCTTCCTCCGTCGGCGTCGGGCCGAGGGTCGTCGTCGTCGACCTGGGATCGAAGCGCTCGATCCCGCGCCGGCTGGCCGACGTCGGGCTGGAGGCCTATGTCGTCCCCGGCTCCTGGGATGCGGATGCGATCCTCGACGCCGACCCGCGCGTCGTGTTGATCGCGAACGGGCCGGGCGACCCGGGTGTGCTCCGAAACCAGGTCGAGACCGTGCGCTCGCTGCTCGGGCGGGTACCGGTCTTCGGCGTCTGCCTCGGCCACCAGCTCCTCGGGCTCGCGCTCGGCCACCAGACCTTCAAGCTGCCGTTCGGCCATCGCGGTGCAAACCACCCGGTCCGCGACGTCGCCACCGGCCGCGTGCTCGTCACCGTCCAGAACCACGGGTTCGCGGTGCTCGCCAACGGCGACATGTCGCATGTCTCGCTCAACGACGACACCTGCGAGGGCCTCGCCGGCGACGGCTTCGAAAGCGTCCAGTTCCACCCCGAGGCGTCGCCGGGCCCGCTCGACGCGCTCCCCTTCTTCGACCGCCTCGCCGAGACTTGCCGAAGCGCACCGACCTTCGCTCGATCCTGATCCTCGGGTCCGGCCCGATCCGGATCGGGCAGGCCTGCGAGTTCGACTACTCGGGTGCCCAGGCGTGCCGGGTGCTGCGGCGCGAGGGGTACCGCGTCGTGCTCGTCAACTCGAACCCGGCGACGATCATGACCGACCCGGAGTGGGCCGACGCGACCTACCTGGAGCCGCTCGACCCCGAGACGCTCGTCGAGGTGATCGAGCGGGAGCGGCCCGACGCGATCCTGCCGACGCTCGGCGGCCAGACGGCGCTCAACCTGGCGGTCGAGCTCGCGCCGCTCGCGGATCAGCTCGGCTTCGAGCTGATCGGCGCCGACCTCGGCGCGATTCAGCGCGCCGAGGATCGGGAGCTCTTCCGCTCGACCGTGCACGGGGTCGGCATCCCGACGCCGCGCAGCATCGTCGCGCACGCGCCCGACGTCGACTTCCCGCTGCCCGCGATCGTGCGGCCCGCGTTCACGCTGGGCGGCACCGGCGGCGGGGTCGCCTGGACCCCGGAGGAGCTACGCGCCGCCGTCGCGCACGGCCTCGCGGCGAGCCCGGTCGGCCAGGTGCTCGTCGAGGAGTACCTCTCGGGCTGGCAGGAGCACGAGCTCGAGGTGATGTGCGACGCGCGCGGGAACGCGGTCGTCGTCTGCTCGATCGAGAACCTCGATCCGATGGGCGTCCACACCGGCGACTCCTGGACGGTCGCGCCCCAGCAGACGCTCCCCGACGCGGTCTACCAGCAGCTCCGCGATGCGGCCTTCGCGACCGCGCGGGCAGTCGGTGTCGCCACCGGCGGGGCGAACGTCCAGTTCGCGGTGCACCCCGAGAGCGGCGAGTTCCGGGTGATCGAGATGAACCCGCGGGTCTCACGCTCCTCGGCGCTCGCGTCCAAGGCGACGGGCTTCCCGATCGCGAAGCTCGCGGCGCTGCTCGCGGTCGGATTCACGCTCGACGAGCTCCCGAACGACATCACCGGCAAGACGACGGCCGCCTTCGAGCCCGCCCTCGACTACGTTGCGGTGAAGGCACCGCGCTTCGACTTCGAGAAGTTCCCGCTCGCGACCCCGAGGCTCGGCGCGGAGATGCGCGCGGTCGGGGAGGCGCTCGGGCTCGGTCGGACCTTCCCGCAGGCGTTCCTGAAGGCGATGGTCGGACGAGAGGTGCCCGCCGTGACCTTCCCCGCCGACGACGGCGAGCTGGTCGAGCGCGCCTCGGAGCCCGTGCCCGAGCGCTGGGACCTGCTGCTCGAGGCGGCGCGGCGCGGGCTCGAGCTGCCCGGGATCCATCCGTACTTCGCCGACCGGCTCCGGGAGATTGCAGCTCGCCCGACGAACGAAGTCGGGCGGCCGAGGCGGCTGGCGGTCGACTCGTGCGCCGGGGAGTTCGAGGCGCGGACGCCCTACTACTACGTCACGCACGAGGGCGAGGACGAGGGGCCCGAGCCGTCCGGGCGGGCGGTGATCGTCCTCGGCGGCGGGCCCAACCGGATCGGGCAGGCGATCGAGTTCGACTACTGCTGCGTCCACGCCGCGCAGGCCCTGCGCAAGCTCGGCTACGAGGCGGTGCTCGTCAACTCGAACCCCGAGACCGTCTCGACCGACTACGACACCTCCGACAGGCTCTACCTCGAGCCGCTCGTCGAGGCGAACGTGCTCGACGTCTGCGAGCTCGAGCGCCCGGTCGGCGTCGCCGTCTCCTTCGGCGGGCAGACCCCGCTCAGGCTCGCGCCGGCGCTCGCGGCGGCCGGGGTGCCGCTGCTCGGCGACCCGCTCGAGGCGATCGACACCGCCGAGGACCGCGGCCGCTTCGCCGCGCTCGCCGGCGAGCTTGCGCCCGAGTGGGGGGTGGCGGCGAACGCGGAGGAGGCGCGCGAGCTCGCGCGCCGGATCGGCTACCCGGTGCTCGTGCGCCCGCACTACGTGATCGGCGGCCGCGGCATGCACGTCGCGCACGCTCCCGAGGAGCTCCGGGTCGAGGGCGCGTGCCTGGTCGACCGCTACCTCGAGGGCGCCCTCGAGCTCGACGTCGACGCGCTCTGCGACGGCGAGACGGGCTGGGTTGCTGCGGTGCTCGAGCACGTCGAGCCGACGGGCGTCCACTCGGGCGACTCGGCCTGCGTGCTCCCCGGGCCCTCGGTGTCGGCCGCGCTCGAGGACGAGATCCGGGAGGTGGTGGCGCGGATCGCCCGCGGGCTGGGCGCGCGCGGCCTGATGAACCTCCAGCTCGCCTACACCGGCGGGAAGCTGTGGGTGCTCGAGGCCAACCCGCGTGCCTCGCGGACGGTGCCGTTCGTCGCCAAGGCGACGGGAGTGCCGCTCGTCGAGCATGCCGTGCGGCTGCTCCTGGGCGAGCGCCTCGACGACCTCGGGCTGCCCGAGCGGGCCGTGCCGGGCCGCGCCTGGGCCAAGGAGGCGGTGTTCCCGGCCGAGCGGTTCCCGGACGCGGCGACGCGAGGGCCCGAGATGCGCTCGACCGGCGAGGTGATGGCCGGCGCCGCAACCGCGTCCGAGGCGTATGCCCGCGCGATCAGGGCGGCCGGGCGCGGGAGCCGGGGCGGGAAGATCGGCCCGCCTCTCCAGGCCTCGGCGCTATCGTAGGACTCGATGCAGGACATCCTCGAGGTCATCGACGAGGCCAACGCGGCGGGGGAGAAGGCGGTCGTCGCGACCGTGATCGAGACGATCCGGTCGGCGCCGCGCCAGCCCGGCGCGAAGATGGTGGTCCGCGAGAGCGGCGGGTTTGTCGGCTCGGTCTCCGGCGGCTGCGTCGAGGCCGACGTCGTCGAGCGCGCGAAGCAGGTCTTCGCCGGCGACGAGGCCGGGCGCGTCCACTACGGGGTCACCGACGGCGAGGCCTGGGAGGTCGGTCTCTCCTGCGGCGGCGAGATCGACGTGTGGATCGAGCAGGCCGATCCGGAGCTCTGGCGCGACGTCGGTGCGCTGCTCGACGAGGACGGCTACGGGATGCTCTACACGAACACGCTCACCGGCGAGAAGCGGCTCGAGCGCGGCGCGCTCGAGCGCACCGAGCTCCGCGACGACGGCGTCTTCGCCGAGGTCGTCGAGGGGCCGCTCCGCGTCGTCATCTTCGGCGCCGCCGAAGCCGCCGAGCATCTCTGTGCCTACGGGAAGCAGCTCGGGTGGCGCACCACCGTCGTCGATGCCCGGCCCGCGCTCGCGACCGAGGAGCGGATCCCGAGCGCCGGCGAGATCATCAAGGCGTGGCCCGACCAGGTGGTCGACCGGATCGATGAGCGGACGGTCGTCGTGACCCTCTCGCACGAGGAGCGGCTCGACATCCCCGCCGTCGCCGCGGCGCTCGCACGGAACGCCCGCTACATCGGGGCGATCGGCGCCAGGCGCACGCAGGAGCGCCGCCGCGCCGCGCTCGCCGAGCAGGGCTTCTCCGACCACGACCTCGACCGGATCCACGGCCCCGCCGGGCTCGATCTGGGCGGCCGGTCGCCGGCGCAGGTCGCACTCGCGATCGCCGCCGAGATCGTCGCGGTCACCTCCGGCGGCCTCACCAGGGGCAAGGCCGCGGTCGCCGCCGCCTGATCCTCGCCCGGCCGCTCAGGCAGTCGCGCCGAACGAGCCGGTGCCGCCGCCGCTCCCGCCCCGCCCCGAGCCGCCGAGGCCGAAGCCCTGGCCGCCGCCGGCACCACCGAAACGCGGCCGGACGCCGTTGACGAGATCCTGCATCCGTGCGGCCATCGTCGACTCGATCTGTTGCGCCTGGGCCTGCGTCAGGAACCCGCTCGAGACGGCGCTGTCGAGGCGCTTCTTCTGCGAGGCCACCATCGCGGCGACGAGCCCGTCCACCGACTTGCCCTGGGCCTTCGCGACCTCTGCGAGCGTCTTCCCGTTCTGCAGGTCGGTGCGGAGCGCTGCGGCGGTGAGGCCGAGATAGGCCGAGGCCGCCGACGTGCCGCCGAGGCGGCCGCCGCCTTCGAGCCCGCCGCGGAAGCCGCCGTCGTCGCTGCCGTCGTCGCTGCCGGGGCCGAGGCCGCCGCCGAGCCCGCGGCCGCCGAGCCTACCGCCCCCGAGGCCCGAGCCCGAGATTCCCTGGCCGAAGGGCGCCGTGACGAGTGCCTGGTTCGACGCGCTCGGGGACGAGGTCAGCTCGACCGCGGCGAAGGCAGCGCCGCCCGCCGCGAGGGCCGCGACGACGATCGTCCCCGCGATCAGCTTCGTGCGTGAGCTCATCGTCCGGTTCCTGTCATTCTCTCCAAGTGTCGCCTCCCGGGCGTGGATGGTGAAGACTCAGGGCTAAGAAGTGCTTAAGAGCTGGAGACGGGCTCGGGGTCCGGCGTGGCCACGAGCGCGCCGTCGCGCATGGCGAGCCGGCGCGGAGCCCTGGCGGCCAGATCGGCATCGTGCGTCGCGACGATCACGGTCGCTCCGTGCTGCGCGGCGAGGCCCGCCAGCAGCTCGATCACGTCGGCGCCGGTCTTGGAGTCGAGGTTGCCGGTCGGCTCGTCGGCGAGGATCACCCGCGGCTCGACGACGAGCGCCCGGGCGATCGCGACGCGCTGCTGCTCCCCGCCCGAGAGCTGGCTCGGCAGGTGGCCGGCGCGGTCGGCGAGCCCGACCTCGCCGAGCAGCGCCCTCCGGTCGCGCGAGTGCAGCTCGTCACGCTTCGCACCGGTCGGCGCCAGCCCGAGCTCGACGTTCTGGAGCGCCGTCAGCGTCGGGATCAGGTTGAACTGCTGGAAGACGAAGCCGAAGGCGCGGAGCCGGAGGTCGGCGAGGTCGTGGTCGCGCAGCTTCCCGAGGTCGCGGCCCTCGAACAGCACGTGCCGGCGCTCGGGCGGTCGAGCGCCCCGAGCAGCTGCAGGAGCGTCGTCTTCCCCGAGCCGCTCGGCCCCTCGAGCGCGACGAACTCGCCGGCCTCGATCGTCAGGCTCACGCCGGCGACGGCGCTCACCTTCATGGCGCCCTTGCTGAACGTCTTCTCGACGTCCTTCGTCTCGTAGAGCTGGCCGTCCATCAGTCGACCGTCCTCAGCGCGTCGGCGGGCCGCAGGTGCGACGCGCGGAACGCCCCGGCGGCGCCGGCGATCAGGCCGCCGATCAGGGCGAGCAGGAAGCCCGCGGCGAGCACCTCGAGCGAGATCGGCGCGTTCAGCTTGACCGTGTCGGTCGCCGAGCGCGACAGAGCGCGCCGAAGCCGAAGGCGCCGGGCGTCGTCGAGTGTGCGCGTCGAGCGTCACGCCGAAGGCGCCGACGACGAGAGTCGCCGAGGATCCCGAGCGCGACGCCGAGCAGCCCGCCGCCGATGCCCTGGGCGAGCGACTCGCCGGCGACCTGGCGGACGACGAGCCACTGCGTCCAGCCGAGCGCCTTCAGCGTTCCGAGCTCGCGCACGCGCTTGCCCGACCGAGGAGAGCGTCAGCAGCACGGCGAGCAGGAACGCCGCCGCGGCGGCGAGGATCTCGAGGGCGACGCCGAGCCGGTGGGAAAGGTTCGACGCGTTCACGAGCGAGCCGCTGATCTGGTCGGCGACGTCCTTCGCGCTCGCGACCTGCGCGTTCGGGTAGAGCTGCTGGATCTCCTTCTGGACGTCGCCGACCGAGGTGCCGCTCGAGGCGCGGACGAGCACGACGTTCGTCATCCCCTTCTGGCTCGAGAGCGCCTGCAGCTGGGCAAGCGGGATGTAGACGTCGGCCGTCTGCCCGCCGAGCGGCGGCTTGACGACGCCGACGACCGTGAACTTCGTCTTGTTCAGATCGAGCGTGGAGCCGACCTTCAGCCCCTGGCGGCTCGCGTAGGAGTCGGCGAGGAGTGCCTCGTGCGTCGCGTTCGGGGCGATGAAGCGGCCGCTCGAGACCAGTGACGGCGTGACGAGCCCGATCGCCGGCTGGGTCGGGTCGACGCCCGCGATCGTGTAGCTCGTGCTCTTGATGTTCGTCTGCGGCGGGTCGACGATCTGCTGCAGCGTCTGCTGAGGCGTCGTGATCGTGCGCTGGAAGTTGCGGATCTCGGGCGGCAGGCACTTCGCGAAGGCGCCACGGTTGAAGCCGCCGCCGCCGCCAAACCCGCCGCCACCGCCGCCGCCACCGCCACCGCCGCCCCCGCCGAGCTGGTTACCCGCTGCTCCCGACCTGCCGGTCGTGGCACTGCCGGAGCCGCGCGGCCGCCCCGAGGCCGCCCGAGGCCTGCAGCTTCTGGATGCACGCGCGGATCTTGTCCTGCTCGGCCTGGGTCGGCTGGAAGCGGACCCGGCCGGTGATCGTCAGCCGCTGGCCGCCGGCCTTGAGCTTGGCGACGATCTTCGGCACCGTCCCTTCCTGGTGGACGGCGCTCAGCACGAGCCCGGTCGACACGGCCGAGACGCCGTTCAGCTTGGTGATCTGCGCCGCCTGGCTCTGCGGGAACGTGAGCTGCGTGCCGGGCAGGAAGAAGTCCTGGACGAAGTGCGTGCCCGGCTTACCGAGCTTCGAGAGGTCGGTGATCGCCGACTGGTTTGCCTGGATCAGCTGCCGCCCGGCGCCGAAGCCGCCGCCGCCCCCGAAGCCGCCGCCGCCGAACGCCGCCACCCGCAGCGGCGCTGCTGCTCGCGCCGCCCGCGGTCGTACCCGTGCCGCTCGCGCCGGTGCCGGCGGGCGAGAGCGTCACCGTCAGGTCGGTGCCGATGCTCGAGAGCGGGTGCAGCGCGTTCTGCTGGGCGTTGTCGAGGCCGTGGGTCAGTGAGGAGATCACGATCACGAGCGCGACGCCGATCGCGAGCCCGGAGGCTGTGAGGATCGTGCGGCTCTTGCGGCGGGCAAGCTCGCTGCGGAGATACGAGAGGTAGAACATCCGGCTCCCAGAGAAAACCAGTAGCGCCTAAGAGGCGGTTAAAAGCGCTGTCAGCTGCCGCCGGCGGCCGACCACTCGACGCTGAAGCTGCGCCCGTCGGCCGACGGGGCGCCGGGTGCGGCGCTGCCGGCCGAGGGCGCCGTCCCCGAGTAGGTGTCCGGGCCGGGGAAGAAGCCCCGGCGAACGGACGGCGTGAGCGAGATCGCGGTCGTCGTCCAGCCGGGGTTCGCCGTCAGCGTTCCGCCGCTGCCGCTTCCGAGCGCAGCCGCCTTCGTGAACCCGACCGAGCCGAAGTTCGCGAGCGGGATCGGACGGCAGTGGAACTGGTCGCAGGACGACGGCGCCTCGGTGATCCACTCGGCGGAGCTCAGGTCGGGGTTCGCGAACGGGAGCTTCGTCGTGAAGCTCGTCTTGCGGGTGCGGTTCTTCACCTGGAGCTCGGCGGTGTTTCCGCCGAGGACGTTCACCGAGGCCGTGATCATGTCGCCGGGGTGGACGGCGAGGTGCTCGACCGTCACGGCCGGGCTCGGGACGAGCTCGTACCAGGCGTAGTAGGTCGGCTCGCCGGTTGTCGGGTCGCAGTCGGCGGAGGTGCCGACCTGCTCGAGGGCCTGCGAGCTCACGGAGTAGCCGCCGAGCCCGACCCAGAACGCCGAGGCTGCACCGGCGTCTCCGGCGCCGCAGGCGACCGTCGGCTGCTGCCAGGTGGCGGTGACGCTCGTGTAGCTCACGGAGCTCCCGGTGACGGCGTAGCCGGACCAGTTCGCGCTGACGTCGGCGGCCACGTCGGTGCCGCGGAGGGGCGCGAACGTGACGGCGCCGCTCGATCCCGCCGCGGCGTTCCCGCCGCCGGCGGCGAGCACGACGGCAGCTGCTGCCGCGGCCGCGACGAGCGCGGCTGCGAGCGGCCGGCGCCGGCCGTTATCCCCTGCAGTCATCTGCCACCTCCAAGTGCTCATCTTGCCCGAGCCCCGTGCATTCGACCAACTATCTCTAAGGCCGGGGTAAGAATCCCCCGCCGTCTACGGGGCGTCGTCGGCCGAGTCGCCGTGGCCGGGGGGCAGCCGGAGCCGCATGAGCGTGCCACCGCCCGGGGCCGACTCGACGGCGATCGTCCCGCGGTGCGTCTCGGCCACCTGGCGGACGATCGCGAGCCCGAGCCCCGAGCCGGGCATCCCGCGCGCCGAGGTCGCACGGTAGAAGCGCTCGAACACGTGCGGGACATCCTCCTCGGCGATGCCGGGGCCGTGGTCGCGGACGGTCAGCTCCCCGTCGGCGAGCCGAACCTCGACCGGCGCGCCCGAGGGGCTCCACTTGGCGGCGTTGTCGAGCAGGTTCGTGATCGCGCGCTCGAGGCTCGCAGGCTGGCCGACGACGCTCGTCGGCGCCAGGTCGGCCTCGATCGGGACATCCGGATGGTTCCGCGCGGCCCTGCGGATCGCGTCCTCGGTGAGCAGGTCGAGCCGGACCTCCTCGGGCGGCGCGGCCTGCTCCTCGCCGCGTGCGAGCTCGGTCAGCTCGCCGATCAGCTCGGTCATCTCGCCGAGCTGCTCGACCACGTCGTGGAGGAGCTGGGCACGCTCGGCCGGTGGCAGCAGCTCGCCCGTCGCGAGCACCTCGATGTTCGTGCGCAGGCTCGTGAGCGGAGTCCGCAGCTCGTGCGAGGCGTCCTGGACGAGCTGCCGCTGACGCCGAGCGGCCTCGTCGAGCGACTGGAGCATCGCGTTGAAGGTCTGGGCGAGCGCGGCGAGCTCGTCGGTTCCCTCGACCTCGATCCGCTGGCTCAGGTCACGCGTCGCGCGGACACGCTCGGCGGCCTCGCTCAGCTTGCGCACGGGCCGGAGCGTCGTCCGGGCGACGAGCAGGCCCGCCCCGAGGCGAGCGCGATCCCGCCGATCGCAACCAGGAACAGCCAGAGCCGGATGCGCGCGAGCTCGTTGTCGAGGCTCGAGAGCTGCCCGACGACCTGGATCGCCACCGGCGGCACGAACGTCGACGACGGCATCGTGTAGACGCGCGTGTCCTCCCCCTCCAGGCGCGTGTCGTAGAAGTACGCCTTCGCCTTCCCGTCTGCGACCGCCTGCACCTGATTCGAGACCGCGAGCCTCGGCGTCGGCGACACGTAGCCCTCGGGGATGTAGATCTTCCCGTCGCGGCCGACGAACTGGAAGTAGCCGGTGAAGAGTGGCGCCGGCACGTCGAGCGCATAGATGTTCGGCCGGAAGGCGAAGTGCGAGAAGAAACGAGGAACGCTCCCTATCTGCGCCGCCTCGTTCTGGAGGTTCCGGTCGACCTGGGCCCGCAGCTCGTTGCGCACGACGAAGTAGACCGCCACCGACGCGAGCACGATCGCGATCGCGACCGCGGCCGCCGCGCCGAGCGCGAGCCGCGCCCTGATGCTCATTGGCGCCTACTGCTCGCGCAAGGCGTAGCCGACGCCGCGCACCGTGTGGATCAGGCGCGACCTGCCACCGGCTTCCGTCTTCTTGCGCAGGTAGCTGATGTAGACGTCGAGCGAGTTCGAGCCGTAGCCGAAGTCGTAGCCCCAGACCCGGTCGAAGATCACCGACCGCGTCAGGACCTGCCGCGGGTTGCGCAGGAACAGCTCGAGCAGCGCGAACTCGGTGCGGGTCAGGATCATCTCCTCGCCGTCCCGCGTGACCTCTCGGGTACCGGTGTTGAGCTCGAGGTCGGCGAACGAGAGGGTCGTCGGCTCGTCGTCGGTGCCGAGGCGGCGGAGCAGCGCGCGCACCCGGGCGACGAGCTCCTCGAGCGCGAACGGCTTGACGAGGTAGTCGTCGGCGCCGGCCTCGAGCCCCGCGACCCTGTCGGCGACCTGGTCGCGGGCGGTGAGCATCAGGATCGGAAGCTGGCTGCCGTCGGCGCGGAGGCGGCGCGTCATCTCGAGGCCGTCGAGCCGCGGCATCAGGATGTCGACGATCGCCAGATCGACCGCGTTCGGGTTCGACCGCAGCTTGAGCAGGGCCTCCTCGCCGTCGCTTGCGAGCTCGACCTCGTAGCCCTGCATGGTCAGAGCGCGGCGCAGGGCGTCGCGAACGGACTGCTCGTCGTCGACGATCAGGATCAGCATCCCCGTAATGGTGGACATTCGCTGCAAGGAATGGAAGTCCTCAGTCGCGCGGTCGCGCCACGCGACGCTGCTCACCTGACAGAAAGAGGATGCGGGCGAGCTGCGGGACGGCAGCTCGCCCGCGGGCGGGTGAGGAGAGATCGCGGCGCCCAGTATGAGGGGCGCCGCTCCGAATGCAGGTCGCGCGTCGGAGGGTGCGTTGGAGCCTGCATCACGTGGAACTGATCCTCGCTCCGCTCTCTAAGAGATCCGTAAGACGGGCGTTAGAGATTGCTGAAATCCGTCCAGGCAGCGGCGACCGCATTGCCGTGACGCCCGCCCGGAGCAAGGGCCTGGCGGCCCTCGTCTACACCACCTCACACGCGGCGTAGCCCGCCGGCGTCCATTACTTTCCGATCGGAAAGAAATACGCAGCTCTGCGGAAAAACACGACCTGCGGGGTGGATTCCGGCAGGGCGGCCCGGTAAGCTTCGAGAGATGGCGGTGCGCAAGATGAACGAGGTTCACGACGGCGTCACCTGCGCGGTCGCCGCCACCTCCGACCTGATCGGCTCGAAGTGGACGGCGCTCATCGTCCACGATCTGTCGGAGGGCGCGCGGCGCTTCACGGAGCTCGAGCACGCGTGCCCGGGGATCAGCCCGCGCACCCTGTCGGAGCGGCTGCACATGCTCGAGCAGCAGGGGATCGCCGAGCGCCGCAGCTTCCCCGAGTCGCCCCCGCGTGTCGAGTACGAGCTCACCGCCAAGGGCGTCGCGCTGCTGCCGATCATCGAGGCGATGCGCGGCTTCGGCCACGACTGGCTGATCGCCGAGCACGACCACGAGCATGTGACGCGCGAGCGGCCGCTCAGAATCGTCTGAGCCGCGCTGCACGCAGCCGTTTGACAGCGCAATCACGCTTGGGCAGACTGGTTGCCGTCATGGTCAGTGCCGCGAAGACATACCTGTCCCCGGTTTCGGGGCTTTTCGTGGTGACCATCTCGATCCTCCCCCGCTAGGGGGGAGATGTTGCTCACGCGGCCAGCGACGCCGCAGACGCCGACTCCGATACGGGAGAGGTACGTCGACGATCCGGGTGGGCGCCCTGACGGGCACGCCGCCGGACAGCAGCGAGGAAGGTGTAGAGAATGACCATGAACAAATCGAGAAAGGGCGCGCGATGACGAGAATGCTCGGCTCCGACGCCATCCTGCGCTCGCTCGAGGCGGAGGGTGTCGAGGTCATGTTCGGGATCCCCGGCGGGGCGATCCTGCCAACCTACGATGCGATCGCACGCGGCACCGCCGTGCGGCACGTGCTCGCCCGCCACGAGCAGGGCGCAGGCCACATGGCCGAGGGCTACGCGCGCGCTTCCGGCAAGGTCGGGGTGGCGATCGCGACCTCCGGCCCGGGGGCGACCAACCTCGTGACCGCGATCGCCGACGCGTGGATGGACTCGACCCCGATCGTCTGCATCACCGGCCAGGTCAAGTCGAGCCTGATCGGCACCGACGCCTTCCAGGAGACCGATGCCACCGGCATCACGATGCCGATCGTCAAGCACTCGTGGCTCGTCCAGGATGCGCGCGAGCTTCCCCAGGCGATCAAGAACGGCTTCCACGTCGCCCGCACCGGCCGGCCCGGCCCGGTGCTGATCGACGTCGCCAAGGACGCCCAGGAGGCCGAGCTCGACTTCTCGTACCCCGACGACGTCGACCTCCCCGGCTGGCGGCCCCCGTCGAAGGTGCACGAGCGGCAGGTGCGCGAGGCCGCGAAGGCGATCGTCGAGGCGAAGCAGCCGATCGTCTACGCCGGCGGCGGCGTGATCAACGCCGAGGCCTCCGCGGAGCTGCTCGCGCTCGTCGAGACGGCCCGGCTGCCCTCCGTGGTGACGCTCATGGGCAAGGGGTGCCTGCCCGACACTCACCCGCTGAACTACGGCGCGCCCGGCATGCACGGCTCGAAGTACGCGAACTGGGCGCTCAACAAGTCCGACCTGATCATCGCCGTCGGCGTCCGTTTCGACGACCGCGTCACCGGCAAGGTCTCGGCCTTCGCGCCGGGGGCGAAGGTGATCCACTTCGACATCGACGCCGCCGAGGTGGGGAAGATCCGCGAGGCGGACATCCCCGTCGTCGGCCCGCTGAAGCTGGCGCTGTCGCAGCTCACGCGCGACGTGAAGGAGCTCGAGGCGGACAAGCGCACCGACCGTACGCCGTGGCACGCACAGCTCGAGGAGTGGCGCGCGCTCTACCCCTACAAGTACCGGCACGCCGACGGCGTCCTGAAGCCCCAGACCGTGATCGAGCGGCTTCGCGACCTGACCGGTGAGCGCGACGGCGACTTCGTCTGGACGACCGGCGTCGGCCAGCACCAGATGTGGGCGATGCAGTACCTCGTCTGCGACAAGCCGCGCACCTTCATCACCTCGGGCGGCCTCGGGACGATGGGCTACGGCCTGCCGGCCGCCGTCGGCGCGAAGGCCGCGCGGCCCGACGCGACCGTGATCTGCGTCGACGGCGACGGCTGCTTCCAGATGACCTGCCAGGAGCTCGCGACGGCGGCGCTCGAGCGGCTGCCGATCGTCGTCGTGATCGTCAACAACGGCTGGCTCGGGATGGTGCGTCAGTGGCAGGAGATGTTCTATGCCGAGCGCTACGCCGAGACGCACCTGACCAAGCAGGTCCCCGACTACGCCCAGCTCGCCGAGGCGCTCGGCGCCGCCGGGTTCATGGTGGACAGCGAGGACGATCTCGACTCGACGCTCGAGGCGGCGCTCGACTGCGGCCGTACCGCCGTCATCGACGCCCGCGTCGACCCGAACGAGAACTGCTACCCGATGGTCCCGGCCGGTGCCGCCTCGGTCGACACGATCGAGCTGCCGGACGAGGACGAGCTGCCCGAGCGGGTCATCGGATGAGCCAGCACACGGTTTCGGTGGAGCTCGAGAACAAGCCGGGAGCGCTGGCTCGCGTCTCGCAGATGTTCGCACGGCGCGGCTACAACATCCAGAGCCTCGCCGTGGGGCCGACCGAGCGGCCCGACATCTCGCGCCTGACCCTCAGGGTCGACTGCTCCGAGCACTCGCTCGAGCAGATCGAGAAGCAGATGCACAAGCTCGTCAACGTGCTGCGGGTCGTCGAGCTCCGCCCCGGCGAGTCGGTCGAGCGCGAGCTGGCGCTGATCACCGTCGGCGCGCCGCCGGACAAGCGCAGCGAGCTGATCGCGCTCGGCGAGGTCTTCGGCGCGCGCGTCGCGGACATCGGCCGCGAGGCGCTCACCTTCGAGATCGTCGGCCGTCCCGAGGAGCTCGATGCATTCGAGGAGCTCGTTCGCCCCCACGGCGTCCGTGAGCTCGCCCGCACCGGTCGGATCGGCCTGCGCCGCGCCGGCCCGCGTTCAACGCGGTCGTCGACCGCGGCCGTCTCCTGACCAGGAAGAGAGGGATCCACATGGCAGAGGTGATCAAGACCGGAGACATGAGTCTCCTGACCGGGAAGGTCGCGGTGCTCGGCTACGGCAGCCAGGGACACGCGCATGCGCTCAACCTCGCCGACTCCGGTGTCGAGGTCGTGGTCGGGCTGCGGCCCGGCAGCTCGTCGCGGGCGGCGGCCGAGGAGGCCGGCCTGCAGGTGAAGGACGTCGCCGAGGCGGTGCGGGGAGCCCAGGTCGTGGCGATGCTGCTCCCGGACGGGCCGCAGGCGGAGGTGTTCCGCGACGAGGTCGCGCCGAACATCGATCCCGGTGCCGCGCTCCTCTTCGCCCACGGCTTCTCGGTGCACTACGGCCGGATCCCGCTGCAGGAGGGAATCGACGTGATCATGGTCGCGCCGAAGGGCCCCGGGCACATCGTCCGGCGCCTCTACGAGGAGGGGTACGGGACACCGGCCCTGGTCGCCGTTGCGCAGGACGCGACCGGGCGGGCGCGCGACGTCGCCCTCGCCTACGCCGCCGGGATCGGCGCCGGGCGCGCCGGGATCATCGACACCACCTTCTCGGAGGAGACCGAGACCGACCTCTTCGGCGAGCAGTCGGTCCTCTGCGGCGGCCTCACCCAGCTGATCCAGGCGGGCTTCGAGACGCTCGTCGAGGCGGGCTACCAGCCCGAGGCCGCCTACTACGAGTGCGTGCACGAGGTGAAGCTGATCGTCGACCTGATCTTCGAGGGCGGGATCGAGCGGATGCACTACTCGATCTCCGACACGGCCGAGTTCGGCTCGATCGCGGTCGGCCCGCGCGTCGTCGACGCCCACGTCAAGGAGAACATGAAGAAGGTCCTCGGCGCGATCCAGGACGGGTCGTTCGCCAGGGAGTGGATCGCCGAGATGGATCGCGGCGCCCCGAGCCTCGTCGAGGCCCGCCAGAAGCTCGCCGGGAGCCAGATCGAGCAGGTCGGCAAGCGCCTGCGGGCCCTCGGTCACCGAGAGGTGCAGGAGGCGCATGGCGTCGGTTGACGTCCCGGTAGCACTGCTGGGCTACGGCACCGTCGGCTCGGCGGTCAACCGGCTGCTGAACGAGCAGGCCGACGACATCGAGCGCGCGACCGGGCACCGGCTGCGCGTGGTCAAGGCCCTCGTTCGCGACCTCGAGCGCGAGCGCGGGTTCCCGCCCGACGGCGGGGTGCTGACGACCGATGTCCGCGACATCCTCGACGATCCCGGCGTCACGATCGTCGCCGAGGTGATGGGCGGCGTCGAGCCCGCGGGCACGCATGTGCTCGAGCTGCTCCGCAGCGGCAAGCACGTGGTGACGGCGAACAAGCAGCTCGTCGCGCAGCGCGGCGCCGAGCTCTTCGACGCCGCTTCGGGCTCCGGCGTCCAGCTTCGCTTCGAGGCCAGCGTCTGCGCCGCGATCCCCGTGATCAAGGTGCTGCGCGAGTCGCTCGTCGTCACGAACGTCCATCGCGTGCTCGGGATCGTGAACGGCACCACCAACTTCATGCTCACCGAGATGGAGGCCGGCAAGACCTACGAGGAGGCGTTGCACGAGGCGCAGGAGCGCGGCTTCGCCGAGGCCGACCCGACCGCCGACGTCTCCGGGGCCGACGCGGCGGCCAAGATGGCGATCCTTGCGACGGTGGCGTTCAACTCGCGCTTCGCGCTCGCCGACGTGGAGACGGTCGGGATCGACTCGATCACGCCGCTCGATGTCGCCGCCGCGCGCGAGCTCGACATGGTGATCCGGCTGGTGGGCGCCGCGCGGCTACTCGACGGGAAGGTGGACGTGCGGGTCAGCCCCGCGCTCGTCGACCGGCACCACCCGCTCGCGGCGGTCGAGGGCGCGTTCAACGCGGTGATGCTCCAGGGCGATGCGATCCGCGAGATCACGCTCGAGGGACCGGGTGCGGGCGGCGTCGAGACCGCGTCGGCGGTGATCGCCGACATGGCGTCCGTGATCGGGACGATGGGGACTGGCTTCCTGCAGAACGATCCGGTGTGGCGCGTTCTGCCGCGTCTCGAGCGGGGAGAGAACCGCTCGCCGTTCTACTTCCACCTCTCGGTCGACGACCGGCCGGGCGTGCTCGCCGGCGTCGCCGATGCGCTCGCCGAGCGCGAGGTCTCGGTGGCAAGGCTGCTGCAGCACCAGAACGGCGACGGAGCGGCGCTCCATGTCGTCACGCACGACACGCGCCAGGGCGCGCTCGACGAGGCGCTGGCGGCGATCACGGCGATGGCCGAGGTGCGCCGGAAGCCCCTGGCGTTCCCGGTCGTGTCCGAGCGCGGCGTCGCGGAGCTCGGATGGGCCTGATCGAGCGCTACCGCGACCGGCTTCCGGTCGGGCCCGACACACCGCTCCTGACGCTCGGGGAGGGCGGTACGCCGCTGATCGCCTCGAAGCGCCTCGGCGACCGGCTCGGGCTCGACCTGTACTTCAAGTTCGAGGGGATGAACCCGACGGGCAGCTTCAAGGACCGCGGGATGGTCGTCGCGGTGGCGAAGGCGATGGAGGCCGGTGCCGACGGGGTGATCTGCGCCTCGACCGGTAACACCGCCTCCTCGGCCGCCGCGTACGCGGCCTGCGGTGGGCTCACCGCGCTCGTGCTCTGCCCGGCCGGAGCGGTCGCCCCCGCCAAGCTCGCGCAGTCGCGTGCCGTCGGAGCCAAGGTGCGCGAGGTCCAGGGGAGTTTCGACGAGGCCCTGCGCAACTGCCTGGCGATCGCCGAGGAGGGCAGGTACGTGCTCGTGAACTCGCTGAACCCGGATCGGATCGAGGGGCAGAAGACGGCGGTGTTCGAGATCGTCGAGCAGCTCGGCGGCCCCACCGTCGACGTGCTCGCGCTTCCCTACGGCGGCGGCGGCAACACGGTTGCCTACGCGCGCGGCTTCGAGGAGGAGGGAATCCGCCCGCGGCTGATCTCGGCCCATGCCGTCGACCGCGCGGGCACGATGGCGTCGGCGATCAGGATCTCCGAGCCGGCCCACCTCGCCGAGGTCGAGGCGCTCGTCGCCGCGGGCCGGGTGGAGCCGGTCGCGGTCGCCGACGAGGACATCACGCGAATCTGGCTCGAGCTGGCGAGCCTCGAGGGGATCTTCTGCGAGCCGTCCTCGGCCGCCGGCCTCGCCGCGATCGAGCCGCTCGACCTCGCGCCCGGCGCGACCGTCGTCTGCGTCCTCACCGGCCACGGCCTGAAGGACACCGCCGCCGTGGAGGCCCTCACCCCAGCCGCCGTCCTCGTCGAGCCGACCGTCGAGTCGATCCTCAGCGGAGTGTCCAGTTGAGCCACGCCTGGCCGCGCCCCGACAACGGTGCCTGGCACCGAGCGAGCGCGAGAACTCGCTGCAAAGCGGGTGTTTCCGGCCTCTTTCGTCACACTTCTGTTGCGGTGACTGTCCCCGGGCATGGCGCTGGGGGGCGCGGCGTTCGGAGACGCGTCCGGTGAGTGCGGGGAGCTTCGTTGTGCGGGCGCCGGCCTCGACGGCGAACCTCGGGCCGGGGTTCGACTGCGCCGCGGCGGCGCTCGACCTGTGGAACGAGCTGCACGTCTGGGAGGCCGACGGCGGGCCGCTCGTAACCGTCGAGGGCGAGGGTGCCGCCGAGCTGCCGACCGACGAGCGCCACCTGGCGCTGCGCGCCTTCGCGCTCTTCGCGCCCGTCGAGGCCTACCGCTTCCACTTCGTCAACCGGATCCCGCTCGAGCGCGGGCTCGGCTCGAGCGCCGCGACGATCGCGACCGGCCTCGTCGCCGGCGCCGCCGTCGTTCCTGGCCTGGCGCTGGCCGACGGGCGGCTGCTCGACGAGGGCCTACCGCTCGAGGGTCACGCCGACAACCTCGCCGCGGCACTGAACGGCGGCGTCTGCCTCATCTGGCAGAACGGCGCCGGCCTGCACGCGAGCCGCGTTGCGGTCGACCTGCCGTTGGCTCCGGTCGTGATCGCCCCGTACTCGCGCGTCAACACGCTCGAATCGAGGAACCGGCTACCCGAGACCCTGAGCCACGGCGAGGCCGCCGCCGCGGCGGCCCAGGCGGCACTGCTCGGCGCCGCCATCGCCTCGGGCGATGCCGACCTCCTCGCCGCCTCGTTCCACGACCGCCTGCACGAGCCCTTCCGGGCCGCCGATGCGCCGCTGCTCGCGGAGCTGCGTTCGCTGCCCGTCGCCGGCCAGGCGGGTGTCACGCTGTCCGGCTCGGGCCCGTCGGTCGTCGTCTGGGCCGCCAAGGACAAGGTCGCCCAGGCGGCTGCCGAGCTCGAGCGCCGCTACCCCGACGCCCGTATCCTGCCCCTCGCCATCGCCCCCGAAGGAGCCCATTGAGCGTCTACACCCAACCCACCGATCCCGCCAAGCGCCACAGCGCGGCGCTGACCGACGGCGTCGACCGCGCGCCGGCGCGCGCGATGCTGAAGGCGGTCGGCTTCACCGACGACGATCTCGCGAAGCCGCTCGTCGGCGTCGCGACGACGTGGATCGAGACGATGCCGTGCAACTTCAACCAGCGCGTGCTCGCGAAGCACGTCAAGGATGGGATCCGCGCAGCCGGTGGGACGCCGATCGAGTTCAACACGGTGTCCATCTCGGACGGCGTCTCGATGGGAACGACCGGCATGCGCGCCTCCTTGATCTCGCGCGAGGTGATCGCGGACTCGATCGAGCTCGTCTGCGCCGGTCACCTCCTCGACGGCCTCGTTTGCCTCGTCGGCTGCGACAAGACGATCCCCGCCGGCGTGATGGCGCTCGCGCGGCTCGACATCCCCGGTCTCGTCTTCTACAACGGCTCGATCGCACCCGGTCGCTACGAGGGCCACGACGTGACGATTCAGGACGTGTTCGAGGCGGTCGGCGCCCGTGCTGCCGGCCGGATGACCGACGAGGAGGTGCACGCGCTTGAGTCGGTCGCCTGCCCCGGCGCCGGCGCCTGCGGCGGGCAGTTCACCGCCAACACCATGGCGCTCGTGATCGACTTCCTCGGCATCAGCCCGCGCGGCCTCTCGGGCATCCCTGCGACCCATCCGACGAAGGCGGCGGCGGCCCGCGAGGCCGGCGAGCTCGCGATGAAGCTCGTGAAGGAGGACACCCGGCCGTCGCAGATCCTGACGCGGGAGGCGTTCGAGAACGCGATTGCCGCGGTCGCGGGCTCCGGCGGCTCGACCAACGGCGTCCTCCACCTGCTCGCGATCGCGCGCGAGGTCGGGATCCCGCTCGAGCTCGAGGACTTCGACTCGATCGCCGGCCGCACGCCGATCGTCGCCGACCTGAAGCCCGGCGGCCGCTACGTCGCCACCGACATGTTCGAGGCCGGCGGCGTCGGCCTGGTCGCCCGCGAACTGGTCGGCGCGGGCGTCGTGCACGGCGGCGCGCGCGGCGTCGACGGGCGCACGCTCGGCGAGGTCGGCTCGGAGGTCGAGGAGCGTCCCGGCCAGGACGTCGTCGTCTCGTGGCGCGAGCCGCTCAAGGCCACCGGCGGCCTCGCGATCCTGCGCGGCTCGCTCTCGCCCGACGGCTCCGTCGTCAAGCTGGCGGGACACGAGCGCCTCTACCACCGCGGCCCGGCCCGGGTGTTCGACTGCGAGGAGGATTGCTTCGCGGCGGTGAAGGCGCGCACGATCGAGCCGGGCGACGTCGTGGTGATCCGCTACGAGGGCCCGGCCGGCGGCCCCGGGATGCGCGAGATGCTGCACGTGACGGCGGCGCTCGTCGGCGAGGGGCTCGGCGACGAGGTGGCGCTGATCACCGACGGCCGCTTCTCGGGCGCGACCCACGGGCTGATGGTCGGCCACATCGCGCCCGAGGCGTCGCGCGGCGGCCCGCTCGCCGTCGTACGCGACGGCGACCCGATCGTGCTCGACGTCGAGAACCGCCGGCTCGACCTCGACATCCCCGCCGAGGAGACCGAGCGCCGCCTCGAGGAATGGACGGCGCCGGCGCCGCGCTACACCCGCGGTGTGTTCGCCAAGTACGCCGCCGGCGTCGGCTCGGCCTCGGAGGGAGCGACGACCTCTTGAGCGGGCTACGCCGCAAGCAGCTTGCGAATCGAGCGGGTCGCCTGCAGGATCCGCTGCTCGTTCTCGACGAGGGCGAACCGCACGTGCTCGTCGCCGCCCGGGCCGAAGCCGATGCCCGGGCTGACCGCGACGTCGGCGCCGCGCGCGAGCGTGACCGCGAACTCCAGCGAGCCGAGCTCACGCATCTGCTCGGGGATCGGCGCCCAGACGAACATCGTGCCCTGCGGGGGCTCGACCGCCCAGCCCGCGCGCGCGAGGCCGGAGATCAGCGCGTCGCGCCGGCGCAGGTACAAGCCGCAGACCTCGTCCGGGTACTCGGAAGCCTCGCGCAGCGCGACGATCGAGGCGATCTGAATCGGCTGGAAGGTGCCGTAGTCGAGGTAGGACTTCAGCTTCGCGAGCGCGGCGACCACGTCGGGCCGGCCGAGCGTGAAGCCCATCCGCCAGCCTGCCATCGAGAACGACTTGGTGAGGCTGTACAGCTCGACGGCGCAGTCGAGCGCACCCTCGGCGGCGAGCACCGACGGCGGGACATGGCCGTCGAAGGCGATGTCGGCGTAGGCGAAGTCGTGCACGAGCACGAACTCGCGCTCGCGAGCCAGGTCGACGAGCTTCTGCATCAGCTCGGGTGTCGCGACCGCGGTCGTAGGGTTGTGCGGGAAGGAGATGATCACGACGCGCGGCGCAGGCTGGGCGGCCTTGACGGCGTTCTCGATCCCGGCGAGCAGGTCGTCCTCCTCGAAGCGCGCGTGCACCACCGTGGCGCCGGCGAGCCGCGGCGCGACGAGATGGATCGGGTAGCTGGGGCTCGGGACGACGGCGCTGTCGCCGCCCTCGAGCAGCACCCACATCAGGTGGGCCAGGCCCTCCTTGGCGCCGATCGTGCTCACGATGTGCACCTCGGGATCGAGCGAGACGCCGAACTTGCTCGCGTACCGCTCACATACGGCCTCGCGCAGGTTCGGCAGCCCGCGGCTCGCCGAGTAGCGGTGGTTGACCGGCTTGGCGGCGGCCTCGGCGAGCTTCTCGACGGCGATCGGCGGCGAGGGGATGTCGGGGTTCCCGAAACCGAGATCGATCACGTCGCGGCCCTCGCGCCGAAGCTCGCGCTTCAGCTGGTCGACCGTCGCGAAGACGTAGGGGGGCAGATCGTGTATTCGCCGGAACTGCAAGGGAGTCACCACCAGGAAGAGTACGACCATGCCGGTTGACGTCCTCCGCTGCCGCGTCTGCGAGAGCGATTATCCGGCGCTCGCGAACGGTATCTGCGTGCGCTGCTTCGGACCGCTCGAACCCGTCTACGAGTGGGACGAGATCGCAGCGAACGTGAGCCGCGAGAGCATCGAGGCCGGCCCCTACTCGCTCTGGCGCTACGCCGACCTGCTTCCCGCCGCGCCCCCTCCGGGTGCGGCGAGCGCACCCGGCTTCACGCCGCTTGTCCCCGCACCCCGGCTTGCAAGTGCGCTCGGCGTCGGCGAGGTGCTGCTCAAGCTCGACCTGGCGAACCCGACCCATTCGTTCAAGGACCGCGTCGTCGCCGTCGCCGCTGCCAAGGCGCGCGAGCTCGGCCTCGAGACGCTGTCCTGCACGTCGACCGGCAACCTGGCGAACGCGGTTGCGGCAAGGGCTGCCGCCGACGGTGTGCCCGCCGTGATCTTCTGCCCCGCCGGGCTCGAGCCGGAGAAGATGCTGGCGACGACGGTCTACGGCGCCCGCGTCTACGGCGTGCGAGGGAGCTACGACGACTGCTCGCGGCTGATCAGCGAGCTCGCGGGCGAGGTCGAATGGGGGTTCGTCAACGTCAACCTGCGCGCGTACTACGCCGAGGGGTCGAAGACCCTCTCGTTCGAGATCATCGAGCAGCTCGGCTGGGAGTCGCCGACCGCGATCGTCTGCCCGATCGCCTCGGGCGCCCTGTTCAGCAAGCTCTGGCAGGGGTTCGAGCAGTTCGGGCGGCTCGGCCTGATCGGCGACGAGCGCCCGCGGCTCTACGGCGGGCAGGCCGAGGGCTGCGCCCCGGTCGCATCGGCCTTCGCCGACGGGCGGCGTGTGTCGCCGGTGCGGCCGAGCTCGATCGCCCGCTCGCTTGCGATCGGCAACCCTGCCGACGGCGACCTGGCGATCGCCACCGCGCGGGCCTCAGGCGGCGCCATCCACGCGGTGCCCGAGGACGACATCGGCGCCAACATGGCTCTGCTCGCGGAGACCGCGGGTGTCTTCGGCGAGACCGCGGCGGGGGTCACGGTCGGTGCGCTTCGCGCAGCGGTCGCCGCCGGTGAGATCGGCGAGGCGGACCGCGTCGTCGTCCTCGTCACCGGCACCGGCCTGAAGACGCCGCAGGCGGTCGAGCCGGAGGCGACGGGCTCGCTGATCGAGATCGAGCCCGATCTGGACGCGCTCCTCGCCGAGCTGAGGGTGACGGCATGAGCATGAGCACGGGCGTCTGCTCGACCGAGCTCATCGGCAGCGCAGGCTCGAGCGCGACCGGGGTCGGCGAATGAGCGACCGGGTCGTCGCCGGTGCACGCGGGTCGATCGACGCGGTCGACCGCGAGCTGCTGGACGCGGTCAACCGCCGGATCGAGCTCGTCCGCACGTTGCACGAGCACAAGGTCGCGAACGGGATTCCGCTCCACGACTCGAGCCGGGAGGAGTCGATGCTCGCGAGCCTGCGGGCGGCGAACGGGGGCCCGCTCTCCGACGACGGCGTCGACCGCCTGTTTCGCTTCGTCCTCGACCTCACGCGCAGGGAGGTTCACGGTGAGTAGCAAGATCGCCTGCCTCCCCGGCGACGGGATCGGGCCCGAGGTGATGGCCGAGGCGGTGCGCGTGCTGTCGGCGCTCCCGCTCGAGCTCGAGCTCGGCGAGCACGCCTTCGGCGGCGCTGCGATCGACGCGTTCGGCGACCCGTTGCCCCCGGAGACGCTCGCGGCCTGCCGCTCGGCCGACGCGGTGCTGCTCGGCGCGGTCGGCGGCCCGAGGTGGGACGGCGGCGCCGTGCGACCCGAGGCCGGGCTGATCGGGCTGCGCAAGGAGCTCGACGTCTTCGCGAACCTGCGGCCCGCCGTCGGCGCCGGCATCGACCTGCTGATCGTCCGCGAGCTGGTCGGCGGGCTCTACTACGGCGCGCGCGGCGTCAGGGCGGACGGCGTCGTCTTCGACACCTGCGAGTACCACCCCGACCAGGTGGCGCGGATCGCGCGGCGCGCGTTCGAGCTCGCGCGCGGCCGGTCGGGGCGCCTGCTGTCGGTCGACAAGGCGAACGTGATGGAGACGTCCCGGATGTGGCGGCGCGTCGTGTCCGAGCTCGCGGCCGAGTACC
This sequence comes from uncultured Actinomycetota bacterium, assembly GCA_963743675.1. Lineage (GTDB taxonomy): Bacteria > Actinomycetota > Thermoleophilia > Gaiellales > Gaiellaceae > PALSA-600. The sequence goes on along the minus strand of CAVURE010000009.1, from coordinate 489,997 downwards.
CCGATGTCGAGCTCAGGCACGGGCTCGTCGACAGCGTCGGCATGCTGCTCGTCATGGACCCGTCCTCGTTCGACGTGCTCGTGATGGACAACACCTTCGGCGACATCCTCTCCGACGTCGCCGCGGGCGTGACCGGCGGGCTCGGCCTGGCCGCCTCGGCAAGCCTCGGCGACTCCCGACCGGGCGTGTTCGAGCCGGTGCACGGGTCGGCGCCCGACATTGCCGGGACCGGGACGGCCAACCCGACGGCGATGCTGCGCTCGGTTGCGCTGCTCCTCGAGCACGGCCTCGGCGAGGTGGGGCTCGCGCGGCAGCTGACGGTCGCGCTCGGGCAGGCGATGGCGGCGCGCCCGACAGCCGATCTCGGCGGCGACGCCTCGACGGCCGAGTTCGGCACCGCCGTCCTGGCGGCGCTTGCGAACCAGGCGGCGGCGGCATGACCCTCGTCGGGTACCCGGGGCCGGCGGGCAGCCACAGCGCGGCGGCGACGGCCCTGCTCGCGCCCCCCGGCGCGGGTGCCGAGCCGCTCGCGAGCTTCATTGCCGTGGTCGAGGCGACCGTCGCCGGCGAGGTGGCCCTCGGCGTGCTGCCGATCGAGAACTCGCTGCACGGCCCGGTGGGGGAGACGCACGATCTCCTCTACGAGGCGCCCGTCTCGATCGTCTCGGAGGTGACGCTGCCGATCGTCCACTGCCTGGTGGCGAAGACGAGGATCGAGCTCCGCGAGGTGCGGGTGCTCCGCTCGCATCCGGCCGCCTTCGATCAGTGCCGCGACCTGATTCACTCGCTGGGCGCGGGCTGCATCCCCTCGTCGTCGACCTCCGGTGCCGCGCTCGAGGTGTACGAGTCCGACGACCCGTCCGAGGCTGCGATCTCGAGCCGCGAGGCCGCCGAGCACTTCGGCCTCGAGGTGATCGCCGAGGACGTCGGCGATCGTCCGGCCGCGTTCACCCGCTTCGTCGGGATCGCGCCCTACACCCGCGTCGACCGCTTGCCTCGCTGGCGGACTGCGCTGAGCTTCGTCACCGACCATCAGCCGGGGTCGCTCTACCATGCGCTCGGCCCCTTCCATCGCCACGGGCTGAACCTGGTGCAGCTCGTCTCGCGGCCGATCCCGCGCTCGACGTTCCGCTACCGGTTCGACATGGTGCTCGACGGGCACCCGCAGGATCCCGAGGTGCAGAATGCACTGGCGGAGATGCGCGAATGGACGCGCGAGCTCCGCATCTTCGGAAGCTACGCGGCAACGGGGGACCATTGAGCGACAGGACACTCTTCGAGCAGATCTGGGAGTCACACGTTGTCGACGAGCGGCCCGGTGAGCCGGCGCTGCTCTACATCGACCTCCATCTGGTGCACGAGGTGACGACCCCGCAGGCCTTCGAGTCGCTCCGGCTGGCGGGGCGGCGGGTCCGCCGGCCCGACCTGACGATCGGGACGATGGATCACGCCGTCCCGACCGAGCGCGGGCCGATCCGCGATCCGCTCGCCAAGGCGCAGCTCGATGCGCTCGCGCGGAACTCCGCCGACTTCGGGGTGCCGCTGAACGCGACCGGAAGCGGGCGGGAGGGGATCGTCCACGTCATGGGCCCGGAGCTCGGATTGACGCAGCCCGGCATGACGATCGTCTGCGGCGACTCGCATACCTCGACTCACGGGGCCTTCGGCGCACTCGCGTTCGGCATCGGCACCTCGGAGGTCGAGCACGTGCTCGCGACCCAGACGCTGATCCAGGCACGCGCGAAGACCATGCGCGTGCGCTTCGTCGGCGCTCTGCCCTTCGGCGTCACCGCCAAGGACATGGTCCTCGGCGCGATCGGCAGGATCGGCGTCGCGGGCGGCGTCGGGCACACGATCGAGTACGCGGGCCCGGCCGTCGAGGCGCTCTCGATGGAGGGCCGCATGACGATCTGCAACATGACGATCGAGGCCGGCGCCCGGGCCGGCATGGTGGCGCCCGACGACACGACCTTCGCCTACATCGAGGGCCGCCCGGCCGCACCGCAGGGCGCGGCGTGGGAGCAGGCGCTCGACCGCTGGCGGTCGCTGCGCACCGATCCCGGCGCGACGTTCGACCGCGAGGTCGAGGTGGATGTCGCGGCGCTCGTACCGCAGGTCACCTGGGGGACGAACCCCGGCATGGTCGCGCCGATCGACGGCAGCGTCCCCGACCCTGACTCGTTCGCCGATCCGACCGAGCGGAAGGCGGTCGAACTGGCCCTGCGCTACATGGGCCTCGAGCCCGGCACGCCGCTCGCCGGCCTTCCGGTCGACCGCGTCTTCATCGGTTCCTGCACGAACTCGCGGATCGAGGACCTGCGCGCGGCGGCGGCCGTAGCCTCCGGCCGCCACGTCGCCGCCTCCGTCCGCGCGATGGTCGTGCCCGGCTCGGCGAAGGTGAAGCGGCAGGCCGAGGACGAGGGCCTCGACCGTGTCTTCACGACCGCCGGCTTCGAGTGGCGCGAGGCGGGCTGCTCGATGTGTCTCGGCATGAACCCCGACATCCTCGCCGCCGGCGAGCGCTGCGCCTCGACCTCGAACCGCAACTTCGAGGGCCGCCAGGGAGCCGGCGGGCGCACGCACCTCGTCAGCCCCCAGATGGCCGCCGCCGCCGCGGTCACCGGCCACTTCACCGACGTCCGCGAGCTGGCAGGGAGGGGAGCGCAGTGAGGGAGCTACGGCAGGTGACCGGGAAGGCGGCGGTGCTCGACCGAGTCGACGTCGACACCGATCAGATCATCCCCAAGCAGTTCCTGAAGCGGGTCGAGCGCTCGGGGTACGGGGAGTTCCTGTTCTTCGACTGGATGAAGGACCCCGCGTTCGAGCTGCGGCAGCCGGAGTACGAGGGGGCGGCGATCCTCGTCGCGGGACGCAACTTCGGCTGCGGCTCCTCGCGCGAGCACGCGGCCTGGGCGCTCGAGGACGCCGGCTTCCGCATCGTTCTCGCTCCGAGCTTCGGCGACATCTTCCACACCAATGCGATCAAGAGCGGGCTCGCCCCGATCGAGCTCTCCGAGGCCGACCTCGATCGGGTGAGAAACGCGCTCGGGGATCGCAACGAGCTCACCGTCGACCTCGAGACGCTCGAGATCTCCCATCCCGCCGGCCTGCGGATCCCGTTCGAGTTCGACGCGTTCGCCCAGCACATGCTCACCGAGGGCCTCGACGAGATCGCGCTCACGCTGCAGCGCGAGGAGCGGATCACCGCGTACGAGCAGACCCACCCCGGCCGGGTCGACACCAGAGCGCTGGCGTAGGTCAGGAGGAGGCGGCGGCCGCGCGGAGCTGCTGCGCGGCGAGGCGGGGAGCGACCGCGACGACGTCGCCGACCACGAGGAGCGCGGGCGACGGCAGATCGGCGGCGAGGCGGGCGATGTCCCACAGCTCGCCGGCGACCGAGCGCCCGTCGACGTGCGTTCCGCGGGCGACGACGGCGGCAGGCGTATGCCGGTCCTTGCCGGCGCCGATCAGCCCGCTCGCGATGGCAGGGAGATGGGCGAGGCCCATGAAGACGACGAGCGTCCCGGGGGCGGACGCGAGGTGGGCGAAGTCGAGATCGTCGCCCGCCGCCGAGTGGCCGGAGACGAGCGTGACCTGCGCCGAGACGCCGCGATGGGTCACCGGGATCCCGGCCGAGGCGGGCACGGCCGACAGCGCCGACACGCCCGGCACGACCTCGAAGGCGATCCCCGCCGCGGCGAGCGCCTCTGCCTCCTCGCCGCCGCGGCCGAACACGAACGGGTCGCCGCCCTTGAGCCGAACCACCTCGAGCCCGGCCCGCCCGAGCTCGACGAGCAGGTCGTTCAGCTCCGGCTGGCGAATCCGCTGCCGTGGGATCAGGAGGGCGTCGGCGGGAGCCTCGTCGATCAGCTCGGGTGAGACGAGGACGTCGTAGACGAGCGCCTCGCAGCGCCGGACCAGCTCGAGCCCGCGGACCGTCATCAGACCAGGGTCGCCCGGTCCGGCCCCGACCAGGAACACGGTCACGACCGCTGCTCCGCCGCGACCCGCTCAGACGGGAGCCGCTCGGACGGGAGCCGCTCGGACGGGAGCCGCTCGGACGGGAGCCGCTCGGAGACAATGTCCTCGAAGTGGTCGCGCCGCTCCTCGTAGGTCCCGAAGCGCGCCTTCACCTCGGGCCGGAGCGCCCGCAGCTCCTCGGCGAGTGCCGCGTGCTCGGGGCCGACGATCTCGGCGATGCGCGACCTCAGCCGCTTCGCGAGCGCAGGCGAGGCGCCGCCGGTCGAGACGGCGACGGCGATCGGCCCCTCACGGTGGACGGCCGGGAGGATGAAGTTGCAGAGCTCCGGCACGTCGGCGACGTTGCAGAGCATCCCCCGGGCCTCCGCGTCGCGGTGCACCCGCTCGTTGACCGCCCGCTCCGAGGTCGCCGCGATCACGAGAAACGCGCCGTGCAGGTCGCCGCGGCGGTACCGGCCACGGCGCCACTCGACGCCGAGCTCGGCAAAGCCCTCGTGGAGCTCGGGCGAGACCACGGTGACCGCCGCGCCGCACGCGACGAGGCCCGCGGCCTTCTCGAGCCCGACCGTCCCGCCGCCGACGACGACGCAGCGGCGCGCGGCCAGGTCGAGGCACGCCATGTAGAACGCCTTCGTCACCGGTCGCCGGGCTTGATGCCCTTCTCTTCCGCGTACGCCTCGACGAGCGCATTGATCTCGGGCTTGCCCTGGTCGTCCTTCTCGAGGCTGAAGGCGTAGTTGATCTTCACGAACGGCTGCCAGTCGTCCGGGATGGCGTCCTCGGGAAGGATGGCCTCGACCGGGCACTCGGGCTCGCACGCGCCGCAGTCGATGCACTCCTCCGCGTCGATCACGAGCATCCGGTCGACCTCGTGGATGCAGTCCACGGGACACACGCTCTGGCACGAGATGTCCTTCACGTCGATGCAGGCGTCGCCGATGATGTACGTCATCGCTTCTTCAAGCTCCTATCGTCGCTAGCCGGGCTCCGGCCCTGCCGAGCCGGAGCACGATCTCGTAGTCCTCGGTGGAGATCGTCACCCCGTATTCTCCAGGTCCGACCGCATTGACCGACACCTTCTCGATCGAGCGCCCCTCGAGCGCCTCGAGCGCGACGTTCAGCTCGCGTGCCGACTCGGTCAGCTCGCGGCCGAGCGGCAGCCGGCGGAAGAGCGCCAGTGCGGCCTGCTCGCCCTCGGGCCCGTAGACAGCCCGCAGCCGACCGGTGGCGAGGCCGAGCTCGAGCAGTTCCGCCAGCGCGTCGGCGTCGGGCCCCTCGATCTCGCCCCCGTCGACGGCCGCCACGACGTCGGCCAGCCGCTCGCGGCGCCGCTCGTCCTGCACCATCGCGAGCACGGCCTGCGCCTCGGCGCGGGCGACCTCGGCCGCCTCGCCGCTCACGCGGGTCGCGCTCAATGCGCGTCCTTGAGGAGCGCGTGCAGTTCGTGCTCGAGCCCGCCGCTCTCGACCGAGCAGTGGATGCCGCATTCCTTCGGCGCGTTCGTCTCCCACCACCAGCGGCCCGCCCGGCTCGGCTCGTCGGGCGCGGTCGCCCGCGTGCACGGCGCGCAGCCGATCGACTTGTAGCCGCGGTCGTAGAGCGAGTGGTAGGGCACCTCGCGCTCGCGCACGTAGTCCCAGACCTCCTCCTCGGTCCACTCGGCGAGCGGGTTGAGCTTGACGATCGCGCCGTGGTCGTGGTCGATCTCGACCTTGCGGATGTTCGTGCGGCTCGCCCACTGGTCGCGGCGGAGGCCGGTCACCCACGCATCGAGTGAGTGCAGGTGCTTCGTGAGCGGGCGGACCTTGCGGAGGTTGCAGCACAGGAGGCGGAGGTCGACCGAGGTCTTGAAGAGGTCGACGCCGTGCTTGCCGGTCATGCTCGCGATCTCGGCGGCGTCGGGCTCCACCAGGTCGAGGCGGAGGCCGGGATAGCGGGCGCGCAACCGGTCGGCAAGCTCGAGGGTCTCGGCCGGGAGGCGCCCGGTGTCGACGCTGAAGACCGGGGTCTCGGGGTCGATCTCGTATGCCATGTCGATCAGCACGACGCTGTCGACCTGGAACGAGGTCGAGATCGCGAGGCCCGGGGCGAACCGGTCGATCGCCCATTCGAGGACGGTCTCCGGCTCCTCGCCCTCGAACTCGATGCTGAGCTCGCCGGCCTCGAGCTCGTCGATAAGTTCAACAGCACTCACGCTTCAGCCTCCTCGTCCCGTTGTCGCAATTTGGCCGGCTCGAGGCCGGCAAGCTCACCAAGCTCCTCGTCGCTCGCGCGGCGGGTGAACGCCCCGAAGCTCTCGTCGGGCTCCCGCCGGTCGAGCCATCCCGCGATCAGCCCCTCGACCGCCGCATCGAGCTCGTCGGTCGGCACGCGCCGGAAGAGCGAGCGCCCGATCGCGGGCTCGGGGCCGAGGCTGCCGCGCACGAAGATGTCGTATGCCTGACGGCGCACCCCGCCGTCGTCGCGGGAGGTCGTGCCCTGGAAGCCGAGGTCGCCGACCCAGTGCTGCGCGCAGGCGTGGGGGCACCCGTCGAGATGGAGCCTGAGATCGGCGATCTGCATCCCGAAGCGCTCGTCCAGCCGGTCGATCAGCGCTCCGAGGCGGGTCTTCGTCTCGGCGACCGAGAAGTTGCAGTGTGGCTCGCCGGTGCAGGCGATCGAGTTCCCGCGCACCGGGTTGACGTCGAGCGCGAAGCCGATGCGCTCGATCTCGTCCCTGGCCTCGTCGACCCTGTCGGTCGGGATGCCGGTGACGATGAAGTTCTGCTGGCGCGTCAGGCGGATGTCGCCGCCGTAGCGCTCGGCGAGCCCGGCGATCGCGATCATCTGGTCGCCGGAGATCAGGCCGAGGTGGACCGGGACGCCGATGTAGGACAGCCCCTCCTGCTTCTGGGCATGCACGCCGAGGTGGTGGGACGGCTCGACGTCGATCGCCGGCAGCGAGTAGTCCTCGAGCTTGCGGCCGAGCCGAGCCTCGACGCGCTCGCGGACCCCTTCCGGCCCGATGTCGTCGACCATGAACTTGAGCCGGGCCTTGACCCTGGACACCCGATACTTGAGGTCCTCCGACCACACGCTCGTGATCGCGCCGAGGATCTCGTTCGCATCCTCCCTCGGGATGAACACGCCCAGATCGCGGGCGATGCGCGGCACCGACGAGAGGCCGCCGCCGACGAGCACCGCGAAGCCCTCGCGGCCGTCGTGCACCGTCCCGATCAGCGAGATGCAGTTGATCTCGGGCGCGTTGCAGCGATCGACGCACGCCGAGATCGAGTACTTGTGCTTCCGCGGCAGGTTCGCCCAGTCGGGGTTGCCGTAGAAGAGGTCGGCGGCCGCCGTAACCACCGGCGAGGCATCGAAGAGCTCGTCGCCTGCGATCCCCTGAACCGGGCAGCCGGTGATGTTGCGGACGGTGTCACCGCAGCCGCCGGCGGTCGTGACGCCCGACCGCTCCAGGTGCGCGAAGACGTCGGGCAGCTTCGCGAGCTCCAGCCAGTGGAGCTGGATGTTCTGCCGGGTCGAGAGCTCGCCGTCGCCCTTGCCGTAGAGGTTCGATACCTCGCCGATCGTGCGAAGCTCGACCGGTGAGAGCTGCCCGGCCGGAACCTTGACCCGCAGCATGAAGGTCCCGATCTTCGGCTTGTCGTGGTAGAGGCCCCACCACTGGAGACGGACGACGTCCTCCTCGGCGACGTTCTCGTACCCGGCCGCGATCAGCGCCGGAAGTTCGTCGCGGATCCCGAGCGGCGCCTTCTCGCGCTTGAGGCGCTCGACCGGGTTGCGCTTGAGGACGAGGTCCCAGTCGGCCGGCGGCCTGGGAGCGCCCGTGCGCCGCGCCGTCCCGCGCGAGGTTGCCGTCCCGCGCGGGGCTTCCGGCACGGTGCTCACCCGGCACCCCTCGGGCGGCGGCGGGGCGCGCCCACCCCTGCCGCCGAGCGGGGGCGATGTGCCTCGGGCCCCGGGGCCCGAGAAAGGTCGTTGCGAACCATCGCGAGCCACAATAGCCAGCGAGGTACAAAAAGTAAAGTTTTGAGCTGCGATGCGGATCTGTACCACTTCACTTCTTGCAGTCATGAATCTTCACTCTTTGCAGTAATGCAACCCGCCGCGGCTGCGTTACGGCTACGGTTGGGCCCATGAGCGGCCGTCCGAGAGTGCTGGTGCGCGAGGAGATCGCCGAGGCCGGCGTCGACCTGCTGCGCGAGCGCTTCGAGGTCGACGTCGATTCCGAGAGCGACCTCGCCGGGATCATCGACCGCTACGACGGGATCGTGATCCGGTCGGCGACCAAGCTCACTGCCGACCTGATCGCCGCCGCGACCAACCTCAAGGTGATCGGCCGGGCCGGCGTCGGGGTCGACAACATCGACGTCGAGGCGGCGACGCGGCGCGGGATCGTGGTCGCGAACGCGCCCGAGTCGAACATCGTCTCTGCCGCCGAGCACTCGGTCGGCCTGCTCTTCGCGCTCGCCCGCAACATCCCGCAGGCTCACGCGGCGCTCGTCGACGGCCGCTGGGAGCGCTCGCGCTGGGGCGGGATCGAGCTGGCCGAGAAGACGCTCGGCGTGCTCGGCTTCGGCCGAATCGGCCAGCAGGTTGCGCGCCGTGGGCTCGGCCTGCAGATGCACGTGGTCGCCTATGACCCGTTCGTCTCGCCCGACCGCTTCCGCGAGGCCGGCGTCGAGCAGGACACGCTCGCGGGCGTGCTCGCCCGCGCCGACTTCATCACGCTGCACCTGCCGCTGAACGACGAGACGCGCGGCGTGATCGGCGCCGGCGCCTTCGCGCAGATGAAGGACGGCGCGCGCCTGATCAACGCCGCCCGCGGCGAGCTCGTCGACGAGGCTGCGCTGATCGACGCGCTCGAGTCGGGTCGGCTCGCCGGCGCCGCGATCGACGTCTTCTCGCAGGAGCCGTACTCGGGGCCTCTGCTCAGTGCGCCGAACCTGGTCGTGACCCCGCATCTCGCCGCCTCGACCGACGAGGCGCAGGACCGCGCCGGTGTGATCGTCGCCGAGCAGGTCGCGGCCGCACTCGACGGCGGCCTCGTCACGAACGCCGTCAACATCCCGTCGGTCGGCGGCGAGGACCTCGAGGCGCTCGGCCCGTTCCTTCCGCTCGCCGCCGGCCTCGGACGCTTCGCGCTCGAGCTCGCCCGCGGCGAGCCGAGCACGATCACGCTCGAGTACTACGGCGAGCTGGCAGAGCACGACACGAGGCTCCTCACCCTCGCCGCGCTGAACGGCGCGTTCAAGGGCCGCGTCGACCAGGTGGTGAACTACGTCAACGCGCCGTTGATCGCAGCCGAGCGCGGGATCGAGGTGATCGAGAAGCGCCAGCGCTCCTCGCGGGACTTCACGAACCTGGTCGCCGTCTCCGCCGGGGGGCTGCGTGTCGCCGGAACGACGATCGGCCGCGACAACCGGCTCTGGCTCGTCTCCATCCTCGGCTTCGAGATCGAGATCGAGCTCGCCCCGCGCATGGTCGTCCTCCGCTACGACGACGTCCCGGGCGTGATCGGCCGGGTCGGCACGCTGCTCGGCGAGTCGGGCGTCAACATCGCGAACATGGCCGTCTCGCGCAACCGCGACGCGGGCAAGGCGCTGATGGTGCTCTCGCTGGACACGCCGGCCGCGCCCGAGGTGCTGGAGCGCCTCGGGCACGGCGCGGACGACGTCTACCTCGTCGGCGCTGCGACGATCTAGAACACGAGCGGCACGCCGCGCGGGAGCACGATCGTCGGGCAGGGCGTGAGCTCGATCAGGTACGCCGAGGCGGCACTGACCATCACGGTGCCGGGGACCGCCACCGCCTTGGAGCCGACGACGAGCAGGGACACATCCTGGCTCGCGTGCTCGGCGACGGTCGCACCGAGCCTGGCGGCGAGCGAAGCGGCGGTCTGGGCCGCGCTCGTGTCGCCCTCCTCGTCGACGGCGGCCACGGAGGTGACCGGTGCATCGGCGAGGTCGTGGTACCCGCCCGGCGCAACCGCGACCGCGAGCGGCCCGCCCTCCATCAGGCGCTGGGCCGAGGCTTGCGGGTCGACATGCCCCGGTGTCGTGCGGTAGGCGGAGCCGAACACGATCCCGTTTGCCTGCTCGCGGACGGCGAGCTCCTTCAGGCCCTCGGGCGTCGAGGCGCTGAGCACGACGAAGCGCGGGGTGTCGGGATCGCCGAGCCAGGCTGCGCCGCCCTCGAGCAGCGCGTCGGCCTCGTGCTCGGCCAGCGTCTCGCGGCCGCCGCTCTCCACCTGGTGCCTGACGTAGGCGAGGGCGAGCGAGGCGCCGGCGTTGGCGAGCTTGCGTCCGAGCGCGAGCGCGTCGCGGTCATTGTCGGTTCCGTCGTAGGAGACGATGAGTTTCGTGGCCATTCCGTCCTCTCAGAGGTCGCCTGTCGTGGGATCGCAGGGCCCGGGCTGCGCTCGGCGCGCCCGGGCCCTGCGACGGGTCAGCCGCCGGTCGGCTCGTGAGCGGCAGCGGCCGGGCCGGGAGCCATGCCGCCGGCGCCGCCCGTGTAGCCGAGCGACGGGATGTCGGACGGGTAGACCTCGTGCCCGTGGATCGCGATGTCGCCCTCCTCGAGCTCCCGGTCGCTCATCCGCAGCGGGATCACGAGGCCGACGAGCTTGAGCACGATGAAGGTGGCGATCGCGGTGAAGCAGATCACCCACATCGCGGTGTAGAACTGAACCCAGAGCAGGTGCGCGCTGCCCGTGCCCGAGAAGTTCGGGGTGCCGTCGGCGTTGACGGTCACGGCGATGTGCGAGTCCGCGAACACGCCGACGAGGAGCCCGCCGGCGAGGCCCGCGAAGCCATGGGTGTAGACCACGCCGAGCGTGTCGTCGACGTCGCGGAAGGGCCGCAGCCTGCTCAGGTAGTTGTAGGCCAGGTAGACGATCGAGGACGCGATCACGCCGATCAGGATCGCGCCGTAGCCGTTGACGAATCCGGCGGAGGGCGTGATCGCGACGAGGCCGACGATCATCCCGTTGACGGTGCCGATCAGCGACGGCTTGCGGCCGGTGAGGTAGTCCCAGACCACCCACACGAGCAGCGCGACGGCGGTGCAGATGTTGGTGTTGAGGACGGCTGAGGATGCGTCGGCTCCCGCGTAGTAGGGATCGCCGCCGTTGAAGCCGTTCCACCCCAGCCAGAGGAGCCCGGCGCCGGTCGCGACCATCAGCAGGTTGTTCGGCGCGTCGATCTCGCGATCTCGCGCAAGCCGCGGACCGATCACCCAGGCCGCGACGAAACCGGCGACACCCGCGGTGAGATGGATCACGTAGCCGCCCGAGAAGTCGAGGGCGCCCTGCTGGGCGAAGTAGCCGCCGCCCCAGATCAGGAACGCGTTCACGACGTAGACGCAGGTGATCCAGATCGGCACGAAGACCAGCCACGCCTTGAAGTTCACCCGGCCGAGGATCGAGCCGAGCATCAGGAGCGGCGTGATCGCCGCGAACACGAACTGGAAGTAGACGAGCGACGACTGCGGGAAATGCCACGGCGGCCCGCCGACGAGCGGGATGTTCGCCTGGCCCTGCTCCGCGGCGTGGTTCAGCACGGCGCCCGGCTGGCCGATGAAGTTGCCGAGGAACCCGGTGCTGGAGATCCCGTGCCACGGGTGGCCGAAGCCCATGTCGAAGGCGTAGAGGACCCAGACGATCAGGACGGCCGCAAACGCGGTGAAGGCGAGCATCATGCTGTTCACCGACCAGCGCTTCTGCATCACCCCGCCGTAGAGCACGACCAGCCCGGGGACGCTCATCAGGCCGACGAGCGTGGCGGCGGTCAGCTGCCAGGCGTTGTCGCCTGGATTCAGCCAGCTGGGATATGGAAGTGGGGCACTCGCTAGCAGCAAGGCTCTCTCCTTTCCGAAGTTCGGATTACCGGGCACGGGGGCCGACTACCCTGGACCAACACAAAAAGGCCCCAAGACCCGAACAGATAGGTCTTGTGGCCTCGTTGCCCGCGCCCGGTCCGCAGCGACCGAACGGAACGACTCTAGCTCGCCCGGCTCAGCGGAGCAAATCGGAACCGCCGGCGACGGCCGGGAGCAGGATCACGGTCGCTCCCGGCGGAGCCGGCGTGTCGAGCCCGTCCCGCAGGCGGATGTCCGAGCCGTCGATGAAGACGTTCAGGAACTGCGGCAGCTCGTCGCCGTCGAAGATCCGCTCGCGCAGCGGCGGGTAGTCGGCGATCAGGTTCTCGAGCACCTCGCGCACCGTCGCTCCCGCGACCTCGAGCTGGCGATTGCCGCCGGCCTCGGTGCGCAGGATCGGGGGGATGCGGACGGTCGCCATCGGCCTCAACCCTACACAGCGGCCCCCGGCGCTCCCGAGGGCTCCGGCCGCAGCTCGTCGATCCGGTCGATGCGCGCAAGGTCGGGGAACACCCACTTCCAGATGCCGGCGAGCACGATCGTCACCGCCCCGCCGATCACGACCGCGGGCACCGCTCCGATCAGAGCGGCGACGACGCCCGACTCGAACGCGCCGAGCTCGTTCGAGGCGCTGATGAACACCATCTCGACCGCGACCACGCGCCCGCGCACCTCGTTCGGCGCCGCGACGGCGGGGATCGTGCTGCGGATGTTCACGCTGATCATGTCGACGAACCCGCTGACTGCGAGCGCGGCGAGCGAGAGCGCGAAGTTGCGCGAGAGGCCGAAGACGATCATCGCCGCGCCGAACGCCGCGACGACGCCGAGCAGGGTGGTGCCGGTGTTGCCCCGGATGCGGGCGCCGCACGAGCAGCGCGGCGGCGAGCAGGGCTCCCACGGCCGGCGCGCTCCGCAGCACGCCGAGGCCGAACGGGCCGGTGTGCAGGATCTGCTTCGCGAACAGCGGCAGCAGCGCGATCGCGCCGCCGAAGAGCACCGCGAACAGGTCGAGCGAGATCGCCCCGAGCATCACCGGCGTCCGCCGGATGAACCTGATCCCCTCGAGCACGCTCGAGAGGCCGGGCGCCCGCGGCCCGGTGGGGCGCTCATCGGGCTCTCGCGCCACGAGCAGCGCCACGACGCCGGTGAGGAGCATGAGCGCGGCGACGATGTAGACGAGCTCCGGCTGGAGCGCGAAGAGGAGCGCCGCCGAGCGCCGGGCCGACGACCGTGCCGGCCTGGAAGGCGATCGAGCGGAAGGCCATCGCGCTCGGGAGCAGCTCGAACGGCACCAGCGAGGGCCCGAGGGCGCGGGCGGCGGGGTTCGCGATCGCCGCCGAGACGCCGCTCGCCGCCGCGAGCACCAGGAACGGCCAGAGCTGCTTCGCGCCGGCGATCGTGACCACGAGCAGGAGCCCGGTCACGACAGATGCCGAGCGCGAGCGCGGCCGCGAAGACGAGCCGACGCGGAAGCCGGTCGGCGAGCTGGCCGGCCGGCAGCGCGAGCAGGAGCAGCGGCAGGAACTCGCACAGGCCGATCAGGCCGAGGTCGAGCGCCGAGTGGTTGATCGAGAAGACCTGCCAGCCGACGGCGACCGCGATCATCTGGACGCCGAGGCCCTCGGCCAGGAGCGCGATCCAGAGCAGCCCGAAGTCGCGGCTGCTGCAGCGGCGCCGGGAGCCGACGCTGCAGCCGCGCTCCGAGCCCCTCCGCCATCGAGCCAGTATGGCCGACGGGCGCCGCACGCCGTTCGATCGCGTGCGGCGCCCGTCCGGGTGCCTCGGGACTGATGTTCGACTACCTCGAGGGTTCGACTACGTCGAGGCCGGCTCGTCCTCGGCGAGGATGCGGTAGATCGCACGCCGCGTCTCGGCGAGCACCTTCGCCGCCTCTGCGCGCTGCGCTTCGCTGCCGTGATGAGTCACCTGGCGGGTGGCCATCCCGACCTGCATCGCGAGGTGCATCAGCTCGCGCACGCCCTCGGGCATGCCCTCGCCGGCCTGCTGCCAGGGGCTGCCGAGCCGCTCGCGGTTCTCCTCGACATAGGCGCGGCCCGCGTCGGTGAGCTCGAAGACGTTGCCGCCGTCTCGTGGCCTCACCGCGGACCAGGCCCTCGTCGGTGAGGAGCTGGAAGGCGGGATAGACCGAGCCCGGGCTCGGGCGCCAGGCGCCCTCGCTGCGCTGCTCGATCTCCTGCATCACCTGGTACCCGTTGCGCGGCTCCTCCTCGAGCAGGAGCAGGATCGCAGCGCGGACGTTGCCGCGGCGCATCCGCCGGCCGCGGGGCCCGCCGGGGCCGCCGAAGCCGCGGTACTTGAAAAAGCCGGGACCGCCGGGGCCGAAGCCGCCCGGTCCCTCGGGGCCTGGGCCCCACATGAATAATCTGTCTGATCTGTGCATATCACGACAGTATCCGATATATCGCAATCTGTCAAGAGTCGCAAGGTGTCAAGAGTGCAGTGCCGTTAATCTCCAGGGCATGCCCGTCGAGAGACAAGCCGAGCGGCTGGCCACGCCGCTGAGCGGGCGCGACAGGCGTTTTCTGCTCGCTGCCGGCGCCGTCGCCGTCCTCGCGATCCTCGCGGGCACGCTCTACCTGACGCTGGGCGGCGGGGGCGCGACGGGTGAGCGCTGCTTCACCGCGACCTACGCCGCGTCGGTCGGCGGGGCGACGGTGCACCACTGCGGCGCCGCGGCCGTCCACTACTGCCGGGTCGACGCCGGGATTCCGCAGGTCGCCGAAGCCTGTCGGAAAGCGGGCTTCGCGGTCGGTACGTCGCCGTAGCCCCGTATCCTTGCCCCATGAAGGTGATCCTCCCCGACGGCAAGGAGCTCGAGCTCGCGGACGGCTCTACCGGCCTCGATGCCGCGCGCGCGATCGGGCCCAAGCTGGCCGAGCAGGCCGTGCTCGTGCGCTCGAACGGCTCGGTGCAGGACGTGCGCGCCCCGCTGCGCGACGGCCAGCCGGTGCAGTTCCTGACCACGCGCGACACGACGACCCGGACGCGCTCTACGTGCTGCGCCACTCGAGCGCCCACCTGCTCGCCGAGGCGGTCAGGCGCCTCTACCCCGGTGTCAAGATCGCGATCGGGCCGCCGATCGAGCAGGGCTTCTACTACGACTTCGAGTTCCCGGAGCCGATCAGCGAGGCCGACCTCGAGCGCATCGAGGCCGAGGTCGAGCGGGAGATCGCCGAGGGCCGGACGTGGTCGCGCGAGGAGATCTCGCGCGACGAGGCACGGAAGCGGTTCGAGGCCGAGGGCGAGCCGTACAAGGTCGAGCTCGTCGACACGGCCGAGGGCGACATCTCGCTCTACACCCAGTCCCACGACGGGGCCGACGAGTTCACCGACCTCTGCCGCGGGCCTCATCTGCAGGACTCCTCGCCGATCAAGGCGTTCAAGCTCACGGGCCTCGCCGGCGCCTACTGGCGCGGCGACGAGCACAACACGCAGCTGACCCGCATCTACGGCACGGCGTTCTTCCGCCAGGGCGACCTCGCTACGCACCTCGAGCGGCTCGCGGAGGCCCGGAAACGCGACCACCGCCGCCTCGGCACGCAGCTCGACCTGTTCCACTTCTCCGACGTCTCGCCCGGCTCGCCGTTCTGGCACCCCAGGGGGATGGTGATCTGGAACGTGCTCGAGGACCTGCGCCGGCGCGAGAACCGCGCCCACGGGTACGTCGAGGTGCGCACGCCGCAGATCTACGACAAGGAGCTCTGGGTCACCTCGGGCCACTGGGAGAAGTACCGCGAGCACATGTTCACGTTCGAGTCGGAGAACCGCGAGTTCGGGCTGAAGCCGATGAACTGCCCGGGCCACTGCGCGCTCTACGCCGACGGCGCCTACAGCTACCGCGAGCTGCCGCTGCGGATGGCCGAGGCCGGCGTCCTGCACCGGGACGAGCTGACCGGGGCGCTCCACGGGCTCCTCCGCGTGCGCATGTTCTCCCAGGACGATGCGCATCTCTTCTGCACGCCCGAGCAGGTCGTCGACGAGGTGCTCGGCTGCCTCGACTTCGGCTACTCGATCTACGACCGGCTCGGCCTCGAGATCAAGGTCGAGCTCTCGACGCGCCCCGACAACAGGATCGGCACCGACGCCGAGTGGGACGAGGCCGAGGCGGCGCTCGAGGCCGCTCTGGAGCGCCGCGGGCTCGAGTACTCGGTCAACGCAGGCGACGGCGCGTTCTACGGGCCGAAGATCGACCTGCACATGCTCGACTCCCTCGACCGGGCCTGGCAGATCGGCACCGTGCAGCTCGACCTCCAGATGCCGCAGCGCTTCGGGCTCCGCTACCAGGGCGCCGACAACGCCGAGCACACCCCGGTGATGATCCACCGCGCGCTGATCGGCTCGTTCGAGCGTTTCATCGGCATCCTGATCGAGCACTTCGCGGGCGCCTTCCCGTTCTGGCTCGCTCCGGTGCAGGTGCGGGTGATCCCGGTCGGGCTCGACCACCACGCGCCGGCCGAGGCGCTCGCGGAGCGGCTGGCGGAGTACCGCGTCGAGGTCGACGGCTCCGACGAGACGGTCGGCAAGCGGATCCGCAACGCCGAGGTCGAGAAGATCCCATTCGTGATCGTCTACGGCGACAAGGAATCGGACGACGCGCTCGCGGTGCGCGAGCACGGCGGCGGGCAGTCGACCAGGTCGCTTCCGGAGCTCCTGACGTTGCTTGCTACTCTGTCGGCCTGACAAGTAGGGGCGAAACCGTCTCTCACCTTCAGGAGGCGCCCACGGGCGCAGCCTCGGGGGTTCAACCGAAGCGGTTGAGAACGGTGCTTGCGCCTGCGTGTCAGCGGCTTCAGCACCTGTCGCCGCATTCGAATCAGAACTTGGAGGGACATACGAGCTTGGTACGGGACATTTGAGGCCGCGGCGAGGTTCCTGGGAACCGCCGCGCCGGCCGGAGCCGCAGGCGCGGGTGAACGACGCGATCCGCGTGCCGCGGGTACGGCTCATCGGTGAGGAAGGGCAGCAGCTCGGGATCAAGCAGACCGACGAGGCGCGCACCTACGCCTACGGCAAGGGGCTCGATCTCGTCGAGGTCGCCGCGCAGGCCGATCCACCGGTCGCGAAGGTGATGGATTACGGGAAGTACCGGTACGAGCAGGAACAGAAGGCAAAGCAGGCCCGCAAGAACCAGACCCAGATTCACGTCAAGGAGATCAAGCTCCGACCGAAGATCGGAATCCACGACTACGAGACCAAGAAGGGCCATGTCGTCCGCTTCCTGAACCAGCGGGCGAAGGTCAAGGTCACGATCATGTTCCGGGGCCGCGAGCGCGAGCATCCGGACCGCGGGCGTGACCTGCTCATGCGGCTCGCAGAGGACGTGAAGGAGCTCGGCGTGATCGAGACCCAGCCGCTGCTCGAGGGCCGCAACATGACGATGGTGATGGCGCCGACGAAGAACGCAGGAGTGAAGCGAGATGCCGAAACAGAAGAGAAACTCGGGAGCCAAGAAGAAGTTCAAGGTGACCGCAACGGGGAAGCTCCTGCGCAGGAAGGCGGGCCAGAGCCACAATCTGGAGCACAAGTCGCCGAAGCGGAAGCGGGCGTTCAGTAAGGACCAGCCCGTCGCGAAGGCGAACGAGAAGGTCGTCAGGAAGCTGCTCGGGAAGGCGGGCTACTGATGGCGAGGGTCAAGCGCTCCGTCCACGCGCGCAAGAAGCGGCGCAAGGTGCTCGAGCAGGCCAAGGGCTACTGGGGCCTCAAGAGCACCAACTACACCTACGCCAAGGAGCAGGTCGAGCACTCGCTGACCTACGCCTACCGCGATCGCAAGAACCGCAAGCGCATGTTCCGCCGCCTGTGGATCACGCGGATCAACGCGGGCGCACGGCTGCACGGCCTCTCCTACAACCAGTTCATCTCGGGCCTCAAGGCGGCCGAGGTCGAGCTCGACCGGAAGGTGCTCGCCGACCTCGCCGTCCACGACCCCGAGCAGTTCGGCAAGCTTGCCGAGCAGGCGAAGGCGGCGCTCGCCAGGTAGAAGGTGGGGCTCGCCAATTGACGGGCACCGTCGGAGAGGTGCTCGGCCGGCCCAGTGATCACCTCCCGCGACAACGAGAAGCTGAAGCTCGTGCGCAAGCTGCACGAGCGGCGCTGGCGCGACAAGCTCGGCCTCTTTGCCTGCGAGGGTGAGGATCTCGTCGACGCCGCGACCGCCGATCCGGTCGAGCTGCTCGTCGCGGGCGAGAATGTCGAGGCCGCGCTCCTCGCCGAGGTCTCGTCGGCGGCACATCCGCCGCGCGTCATCGGCGTCTATCGCCGGAAGGATCTTCCCGCCGGCGCGCCGCGCCCGGTCGTGCTCGCCCTCTGGCGGGTGGCCGATCCTGGCAACGTCGGCACCCTGATCCGGGCCGCCGACGCTTTCGGCGGCGCGGTCGCGCTGTCCGCAGGTTGCGCCGACCCGACCGGCCCGAAGGCGCTCCGGGCCTCCGCCGGCGCCGTCTGGCGCGTGCCGCTGCTCCCGTTCCCGGAGAGCCCAGGCGGCGCAGGCGACGATGCCCGGCAAGGTCGTGGCGCACACCACGGGCAAGCGAGGCGCGTGGCTCTCGTCCCGGCCGGCGGCGAGCCGATCGCGGAGGTCGATCTGGGTGGGGAGGTCGTCTTCCTGCTCGGCGCCGAGCGTGAAGGGGTTCCGCGCGAGCTCGTGCGGGATGCGGAGGCGCGGATCCCGATCGCGTCGGAGTCCCTGAATGTCGCCGCCGCGGGAGCGATCGCGCTCTACGAGTGGCGGCGGCGGAACCCGCCCGGCACGCCGTGAGCCTCTGCCTGCTCTCCGCCAAAAGGATGATCCGCCGAGCGTCAAAAAGAGCATCGCGCGAGGGGCGGTGGCGGCCGATGATCTGTGTGCGGCAGTACCCGACGCGATCGACAAGGAGTTGAGATGACGCCACACATCCTCAAGTCGAGCTATGCCGAGGTTGAAGATCTTTCGCCTCCCGCCCAGGAGACGGTCGACGTGTATTGCTGGCGCGCCGAGCAGCTCCTCGGGGCCGGTTACTCGCCGGTGCTCGCCGATGCTCTCGCGATGAACGACGACATCGACCTGCACGTTGCCTGTGATCTGCTCGCGCGTGGCTGCGACTCGAAGACCGCATTCATGATCCTCGCCTGATCTCGCGCCCCTCCTGCGAGCCCACGAGGGCGCTGCACTCTCCTGATCCGGTGGCGTCTGCCCCGTGGGCGGCCTACGAGGAGCCCGCGTGCCCCGGGCTCCGGCGTCGGCGGGTGCGTCCGAGTGGAAGCGGCCCGGGACGCCCGAGGTAGTAGCCCTGCCCGATATCCACGCCGAGATCGATGAGCGCCGTCGCCTCGGCCGAGCGTTCGATGCCCTCGGCGATGACCGTGGCGCCGCTCTCGCGGGCGAACGAGATCAGGCCGGCCGCGAGCGCGCGCTTCGAGACGTCGAGATGGATGTCGCGGATCAGCGAGAGGTCGAGCTTGATCAGGTCCGGCTCGAGCTGGAGGATGTGCCGCAGGCTCGCGAAGCCGGCTCCGGCGTCGTCGATCGCAAGCCGGACCCCGAGCTCGCGCAACCGGTTGACGCTCACCGACATCCGCTGGTAGTCCTCGATCGGGGCGTGCTCGGTGATCTCCGCGACCAGCCGGGAGCCGTCGAGCGTGGCGACGAGGGCGAGCAGGCCGCCGTTCTCGATCGTCGAGGGAGACGCGTTCACCGTCAGGAACAGATCCGGAGGTATCTCGTCGAGCGCCCGCGCCGCCTTCCCGATCGCCAGGAGCTCGAGCTCGTCGCCCAGCCCGGTCTCCGTTGCCTCCAGAAACCAGCCACTCGGCGGCCGCCGCGGCGGCCCGGTAAAGCGCGCGAGCGCCTCGGCGCCCACGATCGCGCGGTCTCGCAGCGACACGATCGGCTGGAAGACCATCGTCAACGCCTCCTCGACCGCAAGCGCCCGCCGGATCCGCCGCCTGCTGAGCTGACGGCGCCGATGCGTCTCGTGCCTGCGCCGGAGCTCGCCGGCAAGGTCGTCGATCACCTCGGCGGTGATCTGCCGGGAGAGGCTCCCCGACCCGGCCGGCGCGCGCTTGATCGTCTCGACGATCTCGGCCGCGGACTCGCCCTTCACCAGATAGCCGACGACTCCCGCCTCGAGCATCCTGAGCACCGATGCGTGGTCGTCATGCCCGCTGAGCGCGATCAGCTTCGAGGCGGGGAGCGCTTGCGAATCGCTTTCGCCGCGGCCTCCCCGCCTCCACCGGGCATCCTCACGTCCAGCAGCACGACGTCGGGAAGCAGCGAGGCCGCGAGGTCGATCGCGCCCCTCGTGTCCGAAGCGGCGCCGACGAGCTCCAGCGCCGAGTCGCTCTGGATCAGCTTCTGTAAGGCTTCGCGGACGGTGGGATCATCCTCGGCGATCATCACGCGGACGGTCCCAGCGAGGGTCATCTCACGAGCGCGCCCGTGTCGGACGGAACCCAGTACTCGACCCTTGTTCCGACCCCGGGCGTGCTGTCGATCTCGAGCCAGCCGTTGGCGAGCTCGGCGAGCTCGCGGATCGCTCCGATTCCGAGGTGGTCGGGCGCGGGATGGTCGGGCGAGAGGGCAAAGCCGACGCCGTCATCCTCGATACGCACGTGGACGCCGAGGTCGCGGTCGCCCAGGGTGATCGTGACGTTCCTTGCCTGGGCGTGCTTCCGGACGTTGGTCAACGCCTCCTGCGCGATGCGATAGAGGGCCAGCCGAACAGGCTCGGCAGGCTCCGCACCGAGAGAGCCGTCGACGATGTAGACCGTCTCCGTCTCGGTCGCGAGCACCTCGACGTAGAGCCGGAGAGACGCGGCGAGGCCCTCCAGGTCGAGCGACGGCGGGTGGAGATCGGCGATCAGGCGGCGCAGCCGTGCGATCGCAAGCCGGATCGCCTCTGCAAGCTCGTCGAGACTGGAGATCTGGTCGGCCGAGACGAGCGACCTGCGCAGGATCTGCAGCCGCATCCCGGCTGCCGTCATGACCTGGATCGAATCGTCGTGAATGTCGGCGGCGATCCGGCGCCGCTCCTCCTCGCCGGCATGGACGAGCCGCGAGATCGCGGCGCGGCGTACGACCGGCCGCCGCCGCTCGCGGTCGGCGAGGTCGACCAGGAGGTCGGTCGAGAGGCTCGACTGACCGCGAACGGCGCGCTTGACCGCATCGACGATCTCGCCGGTCGCGGCGTCCGCCGCGACACAGGCGACCGCGCCGGCGACGAGCATGGCGACGGCCGTCTCCCTGTCGTCGTCGTGAAAGATCGCGATCGCGCGGGTGCTGGGCGAGACCTCGGTGAGCTCCCTCGCCGCCCGCAGCCCCCCGCCGGGGATGCTCGCGTCGAGCAGCGCCACGTCGGGTTGTGCCGAGCTCGCCTGGCGGACTGCGTCATCGACGTCGGTCGCGAAGGCCACCAGCTCGAGCGCGTCCTCGGAAGAAAGACGGGTACGAATCGCCCTTTCAGCCGCCTCATCCTCCGCGATGAGCACCCGGATGGGGAGGCGGCGCCGACCTTCGGGGGTAGCAATCTTCATCACGACTGATGGTTCGAACAAGCATAGGGACCAGCGAATACACTGTCGACCCACCAAGGGTCGAGGATTGAACCTAACAAGATGGCTAGCAAGCACCCCGGGGAAACGCCGGGCGATACGGTGCGGGTGGTGGTTGCCGACGACCACCCCGCGATCATCGACGCCGTCGCGCGCGCGATCGACGATGAGGACGACATCGACCTCGTCGGCCGTGCGCCGGACGGCGAGCGCGCTCTCCGCCTGATCGAGGAGCGCAGCCCCGATGTCGCGCTCCTCGACGTCCGCATGCCGAGGCTCGGCGGCATCGAGGTGCTCAAGCGGCTCGCGGCTCGCGACGGCGCGCCCGCCGTCATCCTCTACACCGGCTACCCCGAGCGCGCGCTCCTGCTCGCCGCGCTCGATGCGGGAGCGAAGGCATTCCTGCTCAAGGAGTCGCCGCTCGTCGATCTGATGCGGGCAATCCACATCGTCGCCGAGGGCCGCACCTATGTGGATCCGGTGCTCGCGGGCGTTCTCGCGGGGCCGGAGGCGACGGAGCGCCTGCCGCTGCTCACGAAGCGTGAGCGCGAGGTCCTGCGGCTGCTCGCCGACGGAATGCGGAACGAGGAGGTGGGCAGGGTGCTCGGGATCTCGCCGCTGACCGTCCGAACGCACGTCAAGCATGCGATGGAGAAGCTCGAGGCGGACACTCGCACCGAGGCCGTGGCGAGTGCTCTGCGGCAGTCGCTCATCGCCTGATCGTCGAGATCGGCGGCGCTCGGCCGAACACCATCGAAAAGGAGGATGCAGGAAGCTCGCTATCGCCGATGTGGGGGCCCCCACGGCCCGTCGATGCTCTTGGCATGAAGCAGATTCCCCGCATCGCCACCCACACATCGCGAGCAGGCCGTGCCGCATGACCACGCAACAGCGTGAGCTCATGCTGGCGCGGTACGCCGTTCGCTCGCAGAGGTTCGACGAGATCGCCAAGGAGCGCGAGCAGAGGCTCGGGCTCCCGCACGACTCGTTCCCCTACGAGGAGTCGATGGTGACCCGGTTCGAGGGTCTCGCAAGTCGGCTCAGCCCCCGTGAGGTGGACATCATCGCCTCGGTCGCGCAGGGCTTGCGCAACGCCGAGATCGGCGAGCGCCACTCGATCAGCGAGGAGACCGTCAAGACCCACGTTCGGCGGATCCTCACGAAGCTTCGCGCGCGCAACCGCGCGCATGCGGTTGCCATCGCGATCGGGTCGAAGCTCATCCAGGCACCGGCCGAATCCGGCCGCTGAGCCGGTCGTCGAGCGACGAGCTCGACGGGTCGGTTCGCGACCGTCGCGCCTTTCCCCAGCGTGCCGCTGCGGCCGGCTCGGCGCGGATTCTCGCCGGCCGCAGCGGCACGCACCCCTCCCGCCCGGAGCACGCCCGGCGTCGACGTCGCTCTACGGGGATGAAGTGGCGCTTGCGATCGCGGCGCCGGATTGCTCCGGTGCGCGGAGGACGCGGCGAATCCAGAAGTCGTCGATCGAGCGCATCAGGTCGACCAGTGCGGCGTACCCGATCGGCTTGCGGACATACGCGTTCGCATGCCGGTTGTAGGCGAGCAGCACGTCTCGAGGGGCCGCCGATGTCGTCAGGACGATCACCGGGATGCGCCGCAAGTCGGGATGCGACTTGAGCTCGTCGAGCACCTGCCGTCCGTCCGTCTTCGGCAGATTGAGGTCGAGGAGCACGAGGTCCGGCACCGGCGCGGCCGCGAAGCTCCCTCGCCGGTGGATGAAGTCCAGTGCTTCGCCGCCGTTGCCGGCCACGTGGAGCTCGCACGGCACATCCGCCTCGCGGAGGGCCTCGGCCGTCAGTTCCGCCTCGGCCGGCTCGTCCTCGACCAGGAGAATCCGGAACGGCTGCAGGCCGCTCACCCCGTCGCCTGCTCGACGGGGATCGTGAAGGAGAAGATCGAGCCGCTGCCCGGTGCGGGCTCATGCCAGATCTCGCCGCCGAGGCGCTGGACGATCCTCTGGGAGAGGGCAAGGCCCATCCCGGTTCCCGGGTAGTGCGCGCCGTTGAGCCGCTGGAACATCCGGAAGGCGCTCTCCGCATGCTGGGGCTCGATCCCGATGCCGTCGTCCCGCACCGAGAAGCGCCAGTTGCGTGGGCTCTCGAAAGCGGAGACCTGGATGTGGGGTTCGTGCCCGTTCGCGAACTTGAGCGCATTGCCGACGAGGTTGTGCAGCACCTGTGAGAGCGGCGCGTAGGCGCTCCGGATGTGGGGCATGGCTCCGACCTCGATCTCGGCCCCCGTTTCGCCGATCTGGGCTCCGAAGTCCTCGATCACGTCGCGCAGGATCTCGGCGGTGTCCACGTCGGCCAGCTCGAGCGGGTCTCGTGAGGCTTGCGCGTAGAGGAGCAGGTCGTCGATGAGGCGCTGCATGCGCACGGTGCCGACGACCGCCTTCTCGAGGAGGGCCTTCGCCTCTGCGTCGAGCGACGCGCCGTGGCGCCGGTCGAAGAGCTCGATGTAGCCGCCGATCATTCGCAGCGGCGCGGAGAGGTCGTGTGAGGCGATGTGTGCGAACTCCTCGAGCTCGCGATTCGAGCGCTCGAGCTCGAGCGTTCGCTCGGCGAGCGCCCGCCGCGCCTCCCGTTCTGCCGTCACGTCCTCCTGGATCGAGAGGAGGTGCGTGACGTGGCCGACATCGTCCCTGAACGGCGTGATCGTCTGCATCACGGTGTAGAGCGAGCCGTCCTTGCGGCGATCGACCAGCTCGCCGTGCCAGATCTCCCCGGCGGAGATCGTCGCCCACAGGTCCCTGAACACCGAGGGCTCCTGTGCCCCCGAGCTGAGCAGCCGTGGCGTCTGCCCGATCACCTCCTCTCTGGCGTATCCCGTCTTCCGCTCGAACGCGTTGTTCACCCACTCGATCCGGCCCTCGGGGTCGGTGATGAAGATCAGGTTCGCCGCCGCCCCGAGCGCGGCTCGTTGCAGGGCGAGCTCGCTCGCGATCAGGCGCTGCTCGCTTCTCGTCTCCGCATCGCGCAGCTCGCGCTCGATCGCCGGTGCCAGGCGGGCCAGGTTCGACTTCATGACGTAGTCGTGAGCGCCCGCCTTCATCGCCTCGACCGCCGTGTCCTCGCCGATCTTTCCCGAGACGATGATGAACGGCAGGTCGAGGCCCCGCTCCTGCACCGCCTTCAGTGCGGCGAGGCCGCCGTAGCCCGGGAGCACATAGTCGGCGAACACGAGGTCCCAGCCGCCACGGTCGATCGCCTGCTCGAACTCCTCCGCAGTTGCCACGCGCTCGAACTCGAGCTCGTACCCGGAGTGGCGCAGGTGCCGTTCCAGGATCAGGACATCGTCCTCGGAGTCCTCGACGACGATCGCCCGCAGCGGAGTCAGTGCGTGGTCGCTCACGGCTGTGGCGGAGACTCGTTGAGGAGCAGCCAGTACATGCCGATCTGGCGAACGGCCTCCGCAAACTGCTCGAAATCGACCGGCTTGCGGATGTAGCTGTTCGCCCGCAGCTCGTAGCCGGAAAGGACGTCCTGCTCCTCCTTCGACGAGGTGAGCAGGACGATGGGGGTGAGCCTCGTGCGCTCGTCCTCGCGAAGGCGCTTGAGCACGGAGAGGCCGTCCACCTTCGGCAGCTTGAGGTCGAGGAGGACGAGAGCCGCCTTCCGGCAGCGCTCGTTGGAGCCGAGCAGCAGGTCGAGAGCCTCGGCGCCGTCGCGCGCGACGAGGAGCGGGTTGCCGATCCTGTTGCGGTCGAGGGCGCGGCGCGTGAGGGCGATGTCGTCCTCGTTGTCCTCGACGAGCACGATTGGATCAAGAGTGTTCATTTGCCCCCTTTGAGCGTGAAGTGGATGGTGGCGCCGTGGTCGGGCTCGCCGTGGGCCCAGACGCGTCCGCCGTGGCGTCCGACGACGCGGCGAACCGTGGCGAGCCCGATCCCGGTGCCCGGGAACTCGCTCGCCGTGTGCAGCCGCTGAAACGGCACGAAGAGCTGGTCGGCGTAGGTCATGTCGAAGCCGGCGCCGTCGTCGCGGACGAAGTAGGCGTCGCGGCCGTCGAGCTGCTCGCGGGCGAACTCGATGTGGCCGGTGGCTCGCCCCGAGGTGAACTTGAAGGCGTTCCCGAGCAGGTTCTCGAGCGCAATCCGGAGCAGTCGACGGTCACCGGTAGCGGTTAGCCCGGCCTCGATCGAGAACTCGGCGCTCCGCTCGGTATCGAGCGCCTGGAGCTCGGCGGCGATCGACGACGCGATCTCGCTCAGGTCGACGTGCTCGTCGGTGAGCGTCGCCCTGGAGACCTGCGAGAGGCTGAGGAGGTCGTCGATCAGTATGCCCATCCGCTGCGACCCCGCCCGGACACGCTTGAGGTAGTCCTGCCCTTTCTCGTCGAGCTTGTCCGAGTACTCCTCGAGGACGGCCTGGCTGAACCCGTCGATCCCGCGTAGCGGCCCGCGAAGATCGTGCGAGACGGAGTAGGCGAACGCCTCGAGCTCCTCGTTCGACGCCGACAGGGCGGCCGTGCGCGCCTCGACTCGCTGCTCGAGCTCCGCGGCCAACACTTGCAACGCGAACTCGGCCTGCTTGCGCTCGGTGCAGTCACGCCCGGTTGCGTAGATCAATCCCCCTTCGAGTGCCAGTGTCGAGCTCCATTCGAACCAGCGGTGGGAGCCGTCCTTGCACCGGAAGCGGCTCTCGAATCCGATCACCGGCTTGCCCGCCGTGCGCTCCTGCAGCGCGGTGATCGTCCGCTCGCGATCGTCGGGGTGCACGAAGTCGACAAACGGCCTCGATTTCAGCTCCTCGTTCGTCCAGCCGAGGGTCGTCTCCCAGACCGGGTTGATCCGCTTGAGGAAGCCGTCCGTGCCGGCGACGCAGAGCAGCTCGAGCGAGAGGGTGAAGAAACGGTCGAGCTCCGCGCTGAGAGCGTGAATCCGCGCCTCGTCCTCGGCTCGCCTGGTGACGTCGCGCGTGAGCTTCGTGAACCCGACGAGGGTCGACGACTCGTCGTAGATCGCGGTGATCGAGATCTCGGCGAGAAACCGCGTCCCGTCCTGCCGGCAGCGCCAGGCCTCCTTGTGCTCGTAGCCGCGCTCTCTGACGGCCCGGAGCTCCTCTGCGGGCTCGCCCTGCTGCTGGGCCTCCGGGGGGAACAAGACCGAGCTGCTGGCGCCCAGGATCTCGCTCTTGGTATACCCGTAGACCTGCTCGGCGCCCTCGTTCCAGTGGGTGACACGTCCCTCGACATCGAAGCCGATGAGCGCCGTTCCCGTTGCCCCCTCGACGAGCCGGCGGAACAGAAGCTCGCTCTCCCTGGTGACCGCCTCGGTGCGGAGGCGGGCCCGATCCAGCCGTTCTGCGGCGCCCGCTGCGATTCCGAGCGCGGTCAGCAGCAACACGATGGTGGCCGAGATGAAGAACATCTGGGCGACCTCGGCGCTGCTGAGCCCGTTGGCGACGGCGAGATGCTCGGCCCAGCCCGTCACGGTGAGGCCGACGATCACGACCGGCCCGAGCCGCCGCAGCAGCGAGCCGCCGGCCCTGCTCGAGATCATCATCCTGACGGCTCCCACGTCGGGCCGGAGCGCCAGCACGCCGACCACGACGACGATCAGCCCGAACGACGTCTCGAGCGTGATCGGCGTGAACCCGGGCCCGCGGAACTGGTCGACGCCCGTTGCGAAGCCGAGCACCGCGAGCCAGGCGAGCGTCCCGGCCGCGAGACACGACGCCTGCGCCGCGAGAGCCCAGCGTCCGCCCCGCCGAACGAGCAGAAGCGCGATTGCGAGCAGGAGGAAGGCGACGGCCCCGTTGACGGACATCCGGCCGGGCGAGCGGGCATCGAGCGGGCTGGTGTCGCGGAAGAGCAGCTGGTCGATACCCACGGTCACGCCCAGGTACTCCGCCAGCGTCAGCGCCGAGATGACAGCGACGCCGAGCGCGGCCGCAGCTCCTGCGGCCCGTGGCAGCAGGAGCGCGAGCCCGGCCAGGACGAAGCAGATCGCCGTGTTCGGCCGCATGCCGACGGTCCCCGGGATGATCGACTTGAGCGGGCCGGCATCGAGAACCCAGCCGAGCAGCGTCACTGCGCCGACCACGACCGCGATCACTCCGGCGGTGGTCGGGACAACCCCACGCGCGGCCGCAACGCCGGAACCCGTGAGCAGTGTGCTCGAGTTGCGTGCACCAAGCGCCGCTCGGGGCGCGAGGCTAGTCACGGAGGTTCGGAGCGATCCGCAGCTTTACAGCCGGGGGCGGACCAGCCGCGACCTGGGGGGATGCTTCCGCCGGACGCCCGAGCTGGTAGGCGATGTCGGCCGGAATCCCTTTCGGTGTTTCCTCGTGCTTGAGCACCCGCGAGATCGCCTCGATGAGATCGCTGCTCTCGATCGACTTGGCGACGAACTCGCGCGCACCGAGATTCAGGGCACGTTGCTCCGCCTCGGCGGAGCGCACGCCGCTGAAGACGATCACGGGTATGCAGGCGATCGCCGAGAGGTCTCTGCGGCGCTCGAGCACGGTGAATCCGTCGCCACCGGGAAGCAGCAGGTCGAGAACGATCAGGTCCGGCCGGTGACGGCGAGCGAGCGTGATGGCCTGGAGCCCGTCAGAGGCGAAGAACGACTCATGGCCGAGATCGCGGAGCTCCTCGCCGAGAAGCTGCCGAAGCTCGGTGTCGTCGTCGACGATCAGTATCTTTGCCGGCGGCGGCATGAGCTCAGGCCCGAGCCACGGCGACCGTGCGCACGGTGCGCAGCGCCTCCGTCGGGGTCGGCTGGAGAGGCAGCGGACCTGGTCTGCCGAGGAGGTATCCCTGGCCGTAGCTGACGCCGAGCTCGACGAGCGTCTCGACCTCCGCGGCGCGTTCGATTCCCTCCGCGACGATGATCGCGCCGCACTTGTCGGCGAACGAGATCAGGCCGGCCGCGAGCGCTTGCTTCGACTGGTCCCCATCGATGTTGCTGATCAGGCTGATGTCGAGCTTGATCAGGTCGGGCCTGAGCTCGAGAATGTGCCGGAGGCTCGCGTAGCCGGCTCCCGCATCGTCGATGGCGAGCCTCGTGCCGTCCGACCGTAGCCGGTCGAGGATGTCGCTCAGGCGGCTGTAGTTCTCGATCGGTGCATGCTCGGTGATCTCGACCACCAGCCGTGACCTCTCTGGATCGGACAACAGCTCGAAGAACTCTGCGCGCAGCAGCGTGGCCGGCGAGACGTTGATCGTGAGGTAGGTGCCGGGTGGAAGCTCGGGCAGAGCCTCGATCGCCTTTTGCGCCGCGGCGAGCTCGAGCTCGTCGCGAAGGCCGACGGCTGCTGCATCTGCGAACCAGAGGCTCGGAGCCCGGTGCGGCGGCCCGGCGAAGCGGGCGAGCGCCTCTGCCCCGGCGGTCTCGCCGTCGTCCAGCCCGACGATCGGCTGGAACACCATCGTCAGGGAGCTTTCATCCTCGAGGTGCTTCCGGATTCGCCGCTCGATCAGGGCGCGCTCTTTCTGGTCGCGCACCCGAAGGTGGAGCTGTCCGGCGAGCTCGTCGATGACCCCGCCGGTCACGCCGATCGAGAGGCACCCGTCACCGTCAGGGGCGCGCTTGATGGCCTCGACGATCTCGTCGAGCGCTCCGCCCTTGAGCAGGTAGCCGACGACACCGGCCTCCAGCATCTGCAGAACCGTTGCCCGGTCGCTCTGTCCCGAGAGAGCTATCACCTTCGAGCCCGGAGAGCGCCGCCTGATTCCACGCGTGGCCGTGACGCCGCCTCCTCCCGGCATGCGAACATCGACGAGGACGACGTCGGGCCGCGTCGCCGCGGCGAGGCGGATGGTCTCGCCTGCATCCTGTGCGATCCCGACGAGCTCGAAGTCAGGCTCGCTGTTCACCAGCTCGGCGAGCGCGCTACAGACCAGCGGGTCGTCCTCGCCGATCAGGACTCCCAACCGCGCCCCGTCACCCATGGATCGGGTGCCTCGCGGCCCCGGAATGACAGGCGCCGGCAGGGATCCCTGTTGACTTCGGGGCCGAAACGGCGAGTCTGCGGCTCATAGGGAGAGTCTTCGACACACGCGTGCAGGCGCGCAATCGTCCTTTGGCTCCGCCCGGATCCTGCTTTTGCAGGAGGGAGTGATCGGGTCTCGCCGCGTGCCTGCGCGAGCAGCCACGCTCGACGTCGGCGCCCGGGGCACTACGCGGCTTCGCGTCGCGGTGATGCGCCCTCGAGGCCGGCGGCGCGCAGGGCGGCCAGGAGCGAGCCCGTGTCGAGCGTGGCGGCGCCGACATGCCGGTCGGCGGCGCCGTAGCTCAGGTAGATCGTGCCGTCGCTGCGAGCCTGTGCGCCCTGAACGAAGATCACGTTGTCGACGTCGCCGTGCCGCTCCCATGCGAGCTCCGGAGCGAGGATCGGTTCGGGCAGCATCGCCTTGACGCGGCCGGTCTCGTCGTCGAGGAGCGCAACCCGGGTCGAGTAGACATCTCTGCGGTCTCGCTCGTGGTAGAAGAGGACGAGCTCGCCGTCGACGAGGAGCGGCGGGGCGCCCGCGCCGACCCCGGCCGACCCCGTACGGGGGGCGATGATGATCTGCTCGCCGAGCGTCTCCATGTAGCGGCGCCAGAATGCGGGTGTGGTGGCCCAGAGGTCCTCGAGCGTCTCGAAGAGGGCGAGCTGGATGCTCTGCCTGGGCCACGCTTCCTGTTCGAGCCGCTGGATCAGCGCGATCCGGCCGTCCGCCAGGTTGCAGAGAACGACATCCTTGTTCGGGACATCGTCCGGGCCGACGGTCGGGTCGGGGCCGATCGTGAACTCGCCGTGCCGGTAGCTGAGCTCGCTGATTGCCGCGCGCCAGGTCTTGCCTCGCCCGTCGGCGGGAACGTTGGTGTAGCTGAGCAGGAAATGAGGAACGCCGCCGCTCGCCACGACCTGGATGCGCGGATCCTCGAAGATCGCGTCCGGCTCGCTGCGGTGCAGCACCTTCTGGAAGCGGTAGTCGAGCCCATCGAGCGAGGTGAACGTGAGCAGGTCGGAGAAGTACTCGAGGAAGCGCGGCTCGCTCGCGCCGGCGAGCGGATTGCGCCGGTAGCCGTCACGGACGGCGCGCGCGAACAGGTGATAACGACCGTCGTGGATGATCACGCCCGCGTTGAAGATCGGGCCGTAGCCCGGAACGCTTCCGGCGGCGACGACCGGACGATCCGTAAGACGCGTCGCGACGATCGGGGCGTGCTCCGGGCCGGCCGGCGCGCCCGGCTAGACGCGTTGCCACGCGCAGCCTGCCGTCGCTCGCACCGCGAGGGAAGGTCCGGCGAGGGGAGAACGGCCCGCGGTGGTTTCCATCCTCGGTGGATCGGCAGAACCGGACCGGCGCAGAACGCGGAAACCCCGGCCTGCCGTGGGGGAAACCACGCAGTCGACCGCTGCCTTGGACCGATGCGCTCGACCCATCCCCTAGACCGATGCCCCAAACCCAGGGCTCTCCTAACCCTCGTCCCGTCTGCGGCAGACCCAGATCGAGTCCTCGTGCCCGGCCCAGGGAGTTCCGTCGAACCAGCCGAGGAGCTCATCGACCACGAAGCCTTCGCCGCCGAGGAGCTCCCGCCACTCCGACATCGAGATCCAGGCGAGCGACAGCTCCGACTCCATCCCCTCGCCGCGGACGCGAAGGACGAGCGTCCGGGTCGTCTCGTCCCAGTCGGCGCGCTCGAAGATGCCGGGCTCGCGCTCGAGCCAGCGGCCGTGGGTCTGCGCGATGTCGTCCGGGCCCGGCCAGAAGACGTCGAAGACGAAGCGTCCGTCCGGCTCGAGGAGGCGGTGGGCGCCGCGCAGGACGGCGCGCCGGTCGTCGTCGGTCTGCATATGGAGCAGCGACCGGAACGGCACCGTCACGAGCGGCACCGGTCCCTCGACGGGCGGGTCGCGGAAGTCGCCCAGCCGCAGGTCGAGGGGCAGGCCGAGGCCGACGTCGATCCCGGCGAGCACCGCCCGCTCCCGCGCGATCGCCAGCATCCCCTCCGAGGAGTCGATCCCGATCACCGGGATCCCGTCGGCTGCGATCGGGATCGCGATCCGGCCGGTGCCGACCCCGAGCTCGACCACCGGGCCCGCCCGATCTGCGGGCGTGCTCGAGGTAGAACGAGACGTCCTCGACGACGCTCGCCGACCACGGGTCGTAGAGCCGCGCGATCCGATCGTAGGAAGACACGCCCGGTATGCTGCCTTGATGGCGACGCCGGCTCGGCCGTTCCCGTTTATCTCGCCCTGGTTCGAGCCGGGGCCGTGACGCTCGCCGTCTAGCCTTCGCGTTCTCGGGCCGGGGCTGAAACCAGCCGACCGAAGCCCCACGACCATGGAGAACGAGTGACGAACTGGCAGGAGTACGAGCAGCAGGCGGCCGACGCGACCGAGGCGGTGTCCTCGAGCGACGAGCTCGAGCAGCTCCGCGTTCAGTACCTCGGACGCAAGAGCGAGCTCGCGCTCGCGCTGCGCGAGGTGCGCGACCGCGAGACCGGAATGCTGCTGAACGGGATCCGGCAACGGCTCGAGGCGGCGATCGAGGCACGCGAGCAGGCGCTCGCCGGCGAGGAGCTCGACCGCCGGCTGCGCGAGGAGGTCGTCGACGTCACGCTCCCCGGCGAGGAGCTGCCGCTCGGGCAGCTCCACCCGATCACCCAGGTCCGCCGCGCGGTCGAGGACGCCTTCCTCGGGCTCGGCTACGAGGTGCGCGACGACCGCGAGGTCGAGACGGTCGAGTACAACTTCGACAAGCTCGCGTTCCCGCCGACGCACTCGGCGCGCTCGCCGCGCGACACGTTCTTCTTCGACGAGACGCACGTCCTGCGCACCGAGACGAGCCCGTCGCAGATCCACATCCTCGAGGAGAAGGAGCCGCCGATCTACATGGTCTCGATCGGCCGCGTCTACCGGCGCGACGCGATCACGGCGACGCGCTACCCGATCTTCCACCAGTTCGAGGGGCTTGCGGTCGACCGCAGCCTGACCCTCGCCGACCTCAAGGGGACGCTCCTGCACGTGATGCGGGCGCTCTACGGGCCCGAGCGGCGCGTGCGGTTCCGCACCCACTACTTCCCGTTCACCGAGCCGTCGATCGAGCCCGACGTCTCGTGCGGCATCTGCGGCGGCGCCGGCTGCCGTACGTGCAAATGGTCGGGCTGGATCGAGATGGGCGGCGCCGGCATGGTCGACCCGCGGGTGTTCGAGAACGTCGGCCTCGATCCCGAGGAGTGGGGCGGGTTCGCCTTCGGGTGCGGGCTCGAGCGCACCGCCCAGCTCCGCCACTTCATCCCCGACATCCGCGCCCTCTGGGAAGGCGACCTGCGCGTGCTGAGGCAATTCTAGGATGCGCGTTCCCGTCTCGTGGCTGCGCGACTACGTCGCCGTCGACATGCCGCTTGCCGACCTGGCGGAGCGGCTCTCGGTCGCGACCGCCGAGGTCGAGGGGATCGAGCAGATGGGGATCCCCGACGAGGCCGCCAACGTCGGCCTGTTCAGGATCGGCCGTGTGCTCGAGGCCGAGAAGCATCCGAACGCCGACCGGCTGCAGATCACGAAGGTCGACGTCGGCGAGGCCGAGCCGCGCTCGATCGTCTGCGGCGCCTGGAACTTCGGCGTCGGGGCGACCGTCGGTGTCGCGCTCCCGGGGGCGGTGCTGCCGAACGGGCTGACGCTCGACCGGCGGGAGGTGCGCGGCGAGCTCTCCGACGGGATGATCCTGGCCGAGGACGAGGTCGGGCTCGGCGGCGACCATGCCGGGATCATGCTGCTCCCCGAGACCGAGCCCGGCACGCCGCTCGCGGACGTGTTGCCGCTCGTCGACCACGTGCTCGTCGTCGAGGCCACCGGCAACCGGCCCGACCTGCAGTCCGTCTACGGCCTGGCCCGTGAGATCGCGACCCTTTACGACCTGTCCCTTTCGGACATGACGCGAGTCGGCATGTCGGGGGGACAGTCCCCTGGACATGTCCCGAGTGGACAGGTGGCGATCCAGATCGACGACCTCGAGGGCTGCCCGCGCTACGTCGCCCGGCTGTTCGAGGGGGTGACGATCGCGCCCTCGCCGCAGTGGCTGCGGACGCGGCTCTTCCTCGCCGGCCAGCGGCCGATCTCGAACGTCGTCGACGTGACGAACTACGTGATGCTCGCGCTCGGGAACCCGCTGCACGCATTCGACTTCCCGAAGCTGCACGGCGGGCGGATCGTCGTCCGCCGCGCCGCTCCGGGCGAGCGGCTGACGACGCTCGACAGCGTCACGCGCGAGCTCGCCGCCGACGATCTCGTCATCGCCGATTCCGAGCGCGCCGTCGCACTGGCCGGGATCATGGGCGGCGAGGAGACCGAGATCGGCGGGGCGACGACCACCGTTCTGCTCGAGGCCGCGAACTTCGAGCCCTACGGGATCTACCGGACCTCGGAGCGCCAGCGGCTCCGCACCGAGGGCTCGAACCGGTGGGAGAAGGGGGTCGATCCGTATCTCGCCGGGACGGCGGCGGATGTCGCGACCGCGCTCCTGCTCGAGACCGCCGGCGGGACCTGGGCCGCCGCGAGCGATGTGCAGGGGACGCTCCCGGAGCGCCCCGTGATCCGCTTCCGGCCGGAGCGGGCAGATGCGCTGATCGGCGTCGAGACCCCGCCCGAGCGCCAGTACGCGCTCCTCGAGTCGCTTGGCTTCGACCGCCGCGACGGGCGAGGTCGTGGCACCGACCTGGCGGGCCCGCGATCTGACGCGCGAGGTCGACGTGATCGAGGAGATCGCGCGCTTCCGGCTCGAGGAGGTGCCGTTCACGCTGCCGGCGCGGCGCGAGATGAACGGCCTGCTGACCCGCGATCAGCAGCTACGCCGCCGGGTCGAGGACACGCTCGTCGGGCTGGGCTTCGCCGAGATCTACACGCCGAGCCTGCGCCCGGACGACGAGACGACCTGGAAGCTGCCCGAGCCGATCTCGGTCGAGCTGACGGCGCTCCGCACCTCGCTCCTGCCGAGCCTCGTCGAGGCCGCCGCCCGCAACGTGGATGCCGGCTCGCGCGGGATCGCGCTCTTCGAGATCGCACGCGTCTACCGGCCCGACGGCGACCTCCCGGCCGAGGCGCCGACCGTCGCCGGGATCGCCGAGGGAGCCTTCCTGCACGCCAAGGGCGTCGTCGAGGCCCTGTACAGCGCGCTCAAGGCCGAGCCGGCCTTCACGCGGACCGACCATCCGCTGCTCCACCCCGGCAAGGCCGCGAGCACCGGAGCCGGCGATCGTCGGCGAGCTGCACCCGCGGGAGCTCGACGGCCGGTGGGGCGCCTTCGAGCTCGACCTGACGATGCTGTTCGAGGCCGCAGGCGAGCCCGGTCGCCTACCGCGACGTCATCACCTACCCCGCCGTCCGCCAGGACATCGCCGTCGACGGTCGCCGAGGAGGTCCCCGTCGGCAATCTCGTCGCGGCGGCCCGCGAGGCGGCCGGCGAGGAGCTCCGCGAGATCCGCGTGTTCGACGTCTACCGCGGCGAACAGGTCGGGTCGGGGCGCAAGTCGGTTGCCTTCTCGGTCGCCTACCAGTCGGCCGACCGCACTCTGACCGAGGAAGACGCAACCCGCCTCAGAGGCGCGATCGTGACGCTGCTTGCCGACCGCTACGGCGCCGAGCTTCGAGGCTAGGCGGTGAGGGCCGAGCCCGACCCGGCGAAATGGATCGACTTCGCCGAGGCCGCGAAGAGCGGCGCGAACGTCGACTCCGAGCTCGCCAGCGACGTGTAGGTGAACAGGTAGACGCGGTCGCCGCGCACGAATGCGTACTGATCGGTGAGCAGCGGGACGTCGCCGACCTTCTGGGCCTTCGTCGACTCGTAGTGCAGCCCGTGCACTCCGCCGACCGTCACGGCCGCGGTCTTCCCGACATAGGGCAAGGAGGCGCTCGCGCCGGAGAACAGCCAGTCGCGAAGGGAGCGCGCAGGCGCGAGCGGCGACACGATCACGTTCAGGTTCGCGCGGAAGCCCGCGACCGCGGCCGGGTCACGGAAGAACCGAACGAGGCCGACCTTCGCGTACTGGGCGGGCGGCCGCTCCGAGCTCCAGCTCGAGGGCACCATGACGCTGGCGCTGTACCCGGGGACGGCCTTCCGGACGAGCCCCCGTGGTTGGGCTGCCTGAGCCGCCGCAGCGGCAAGCGCAGCGAGCAGCGTGATACCGAGCACGGCCTGCCGTACACGCACAGTCGAAGCTTAGACGCAGCGGCGGCAGTTCGCCCGTCCGTGGGCACCATCGACCGGAGCAGGCCGTTCTCTGACCAGGCGCCGCTCAGACCATGCGTCCGTCGAGCTGCCAGACCGGCCCCTGCGTCCCGACCGGGCGGGTGTCCGAGAGCAGCGCGCAGGACCGTGACCGTCCCGCGCATCCCGTCGCCGTCGCAGCGCTCGAAGCAGCGGCGGACCATCCCGGGCGAGGCGCCGTAGCCGAACCGGCTCGCGCTGCGGAACTGCATGCGGAGCGTGCTCGCCGACCCGGCGCGGGGTTGATCGGCGCCATGTGGAGGGCTCCGGGCTCCAGGTAGTCGGAGGAGTCGAGCTCGACCTCGCCGAGGAGGTCGCTCCAGTCGGCCGGCAGCGTGGCGAGCGCGGCGTCCCACGAGTCGGGGAGGCGACGGCTCGGCGGCCTGCCTCGCCACGGGACGCCTTCTCCTCGACCGAGGCCGAGCTCGATCGTCCCGTGCAGGCGCTCGGCGTCGAGGCGGGACAGGGCGCGGCCGGCCGAACCGGGCCCGCGGCCGGTGCCGCCGCGGACGATGCGCAGCGAGAGCGTGTCCGGGCCCGGCCGGAGCGGCTGGAGCGGCGCGAGCAGCACGAGCGCCCGGTCGGTGTCGCCCGGATGCTCGAGCGTCAGCCGGATCCGGGCCTCGACCCAGCCCTCGGGCAGTGCGGCCTCCAGGTCCTGCCAGTCGTCGACGAGCGCCATCGCCCCAGAACGTACACTCAGATACGTGGCGAAGGTCGAGAAAAGGCGCGCTCTCTCCGAGGAACGGCTCCGCGACTTCCTGCGCGAGATGCTGCTCATCCGGCGCTTCGAGGAGAAGGTCGAGGAGCGCTTCCGCGCCGGCGAGCTGCCGGGGTTCCTGCACGTCGCGATCGGCCAGGAGGCGGCCGAGGTCGGCGTCTGCGCTGCGATGGAGGACGGCGACGTCTTCGGCTCGACCCATCGCGCCCACGGCCACACGCTCGCGCGCGGCACGCACCCGAACGCGCTCATGGCAGAGCTCTACGGGAAGATGGAGGGCTGCTCGCACGGCTACGGCGGCTCGATGCACCTCTACGACGTCGAGCGCGGCAACCTCGGCGCGAACGCCGTCGTCGGCGGCGGCCTGCCGGCGCTCGTCGGCGCCGGGCTCGCGTTCAAGCTGCGCGACGAGCCGCGCGTCGCGGTCGCCTTCTTCGGCGACGGCGCGACGAACACCGGCACCTTCCACGAGTCGCTCAACCTCGCGCAGCTCTGGAAGACGAAGACGCTGTTCGTCTGCGAGAACAACGAGTGGGCCGAGTCGACGCCGGGCTGGCAGCACTCGCCCGTCTGGAACGACATGTCCAAGCGCGCGCTCGCCTACGACATGCACTCGATCAAGGTCGACGGCCAGGACGTCGAGAAGGTGTACGAGCACGGCGAGCGAGGCGCTCGAGCACGTCCGCTCCGGCGCCGGCCCGGTCTTCCTCGACATCGAGACCTACCGCATGCACGGCCACTACATCGGCGACCCGCAGGTTACCGCTCAAGGAGGACCGCGACGAGGCCGCCGAGCGCGACCCGATCGTCCGCCTGCGGGAGAAGCTCGAGCTCTCGTCCGAGGAGTGGCAGCAGCTCGAGGACGAGGTGCACGAGATCGTCGAGGCGCGCGGTCGAGTTCGCCAAGAACGGCACCGACCCACAGCCCGAAGACGCCCTGAAGAACGTCTACGCCTGACGATGGCCGAGCTGTCGTACCGGGAGGCGGTTCGCGACGCGCTCGCGACGGCCATGCGCGCCGACGAGGACGTGTTCCTGATGGGCGAGGACATCGCCGAGATGGGCGGGTCGATGGGCGTGACGCAGGGGCTGTACGAGGAGTTCGGGGCCGAGCGGGTGCGGAACACGCCGATCTCCGAGATGGCGATCGTCGGTGCCGGGATCGGCGCGGCGATGCAGGGGATGCGCCCGGTCGTCGAGATCATGTACGAGGACTTCCTGACGCTCTCGCTCGAGCAGATCGTCAACCAGGCCGCGAAGCACCGCTACATGTCGGGCGGGCAGCTCAAGGTGCCGCTGACGATCCGCACGCAGGGCGGCGCCGGCTGGTCGCCGGGCGCCCAGCACGCCCAGCAGCTCGAGGCGTGGCTCGTGCACGTCCCGGGGCTGAAGGTCGTCTTCGCAGTCGAGCCCGAGCCGACGCGCGCGGCCTGCTCTGGTCGGCGATCTACGACGACAACCCGGTGATCTTCTTCGAGCACCGGCTGCTCTACCCGATCAAGGAGGAGGTGCCGGAGACGCTCGAGCCGATCCCGCTCGGCAAGGCGCGCGTCGTGCGCGCAGGGACCGACGTGACGGTGATCGCCACCGGCCCGCTCGTCCACCGCTCGCTCGCGGCCGCCGAGCAGGCCGAGGCGGAGGGCATCTCGGTCGAGGTCGTCGACCCGCGCACGCTGCAGCCGCTCGACGACGAGACGCTCGTCGAGTCGGTGAAGAAGACGAATCGCGCCGTCGTCGCGCACGAGGCGGTGGCCCGGATGGGATTCGGCGCCGAGGTCACCGCGGTGCTCCAGGAGAAGGCCTTCGACTGGCTCGACGCGCCGATCGAGCGCGTCGGCGCCAAGTTCGCGCCGCTCGCGTTCGCGCCGGCGATGGAGCAGTTCGTCGTCCCGCAGCCCGCCGACGTGCTCGCGGCGGTCAAGCGGACGCTGGCGAGGGCCTGATGGCGGACGAGGTCAAGCTGCCGCGGCTCGGCCAGGGGATGGAGAGCGGCACGATCGTCAAGTGGCTGAAGGCGGAGGGCGACCGGGTCGAGAAGGGCGAGCCGCTCTACGAGGTCGACACCGACAAGGCGACCCAGGAGGTCGAGGCGGAGGCGAGCGGCGTCCTGCTCGCGATCGCCGTCGCCGTGGGCGAGGTGCCGGTCGGGCGAGACGGTCGCGGTGATCGGCGAGCCGGGCGAGGAGGTCGATGCCCGCGGCTCCGCCCGCCGGAGACGCCTGCGGCCTCGCGGTCGGCGGCGCCCGCAGAGCCGAGCGCCGGCGCCGGCCGAGTTCCGCGCGGTGCTCAACGATGCGCGGCGAGACCGAGCGGCGCCGGCGGCCGGGTCAAGGCCTCGCCGCTCGCGCGCCGGATGGCCCGCGAGCGCGGGCTCGACCTCGGCGCGGCTCACCGGCACCGG
This sequence comes from uncultured Actinomycetota bacterium, assembly GCA_963743675.1. Lineage (GTDB taxonomy): Bacteria > Actinomycetota > Thermoleophilia > Gaiellales > Gaiellaceae > PALSA-600. The sequence goes on along the minus strand of CAVURE010000009.1, from coordinate 451,253 downwards.
GCCCGATGGGCGGATCGTCGCCGAGGACGTCGAGCGGGCCGAGCATCGGCGCCGCCGCCGCCAGCCCGCGCCGCCGGCCCGGCCCCGCCGCGGCGCCGGCGCCCGCGCCGGCCCAGGCTCCCGGCGAGGTCGAGTCGGTCCCGCTCACGAACATCCGCCGCACGATCGCGCGCCGGCTCACCGAGGCGTGGCAGGTGCCCGGTGTTCCAGCTCACCGTCTCGGTCGACATGACGCACGCGAACGCGCTGCTCGAGCGCTCGCGCGAGCTCAACCCCGACGTGCGCGTGACCGTCACCGACCTGCTCGCCAGGGTCTGCGCGCAGGCGCTGATGCGCCATCCCGACGTGAACGTCCAGTTCACCGACGAGGCGCTGCTGCGCTTCCCGTCGGCGAACGTCGGCATCGCCGTCGCGGCGCCGCAGGGGCTCGTCGTGCCCGTCATCCGCTCGGTCGAGCGGCTGTCGCTGACCGAGGTCGCCGCGCCGCCGCGGCGAGCTCGTCGACCGGGCGCGCGGCGGGGCGCTCTGCAGCTCGCCGACCTCGAGGGCGGCACGTTCACGATCTCGAACCTCGGCATGTTCGGCGATCGAGCAGTTCACCGCCGTGCTCAACCCGCCGCAGGCGGCGATCCTCGCGGTCGGCGCGACCGCCGACCGGCCGGTCGCGCATCGACGGCGAGGTCGTCGTGCGGCCGATGATGACCATCACCGCTGACCGTCGATCACCGCGCCGTCGACGGCGCCCCCGCCGCCGACTTCCTGCGGACGGTGAAGACGTTCCTCGAGGATCCCGCGCTGGCCCTGTGAGCTCGAGTCGTCGTTCGGCGGGCAGACAGGCTCGATGTGCCGTTCCTGCGCTCGCTCCTCGGCTTCGCCTACAACTGGCACGTCGCCGCGTTCGACACCGACATCTCGATCTCGCGCTACGTCGACGGCTGGGGGCGGAAGGGCGACGCGGCGCTGATCGCGATGGAGGGCGGCCACTCGATCGGCGCGGCCTGGTTCCGGCTCTTCCCGTCGACGCGCTCCGCGGGTACGGGTTCGTCGACGAGGAGACGCCCGAGCTGACGATCGTCGTCGTGCCGACGCAGCAGGGGCAGGGATCGGCGAAGCTGCTCGCGATGCGCTGCTCGAGCGGGCGAAGGCCGACGGCTACCGGCGCCTCTCGGTCTCGGTGCGAGCGCGGCCACCAGGACGCCGAGCACCTGGTTGCGCTCGGGTTCGAGCAGGTGCGCGAGGACGGCGAGACGCTGACCCTCCGGTCGCTCGCTGCGCCCGGCTCTGACCGCCGCGCGGATCCACGGCCGCAGCTCGACCACGAACGCCGGGTCGATCGCGTGCTCGATCGGCGACTCGCGGTAGAGCACCTCGGCGCCGGCGGCCTCGAGCTGCGTCGACCGAGCGGTGGGCGAACTCGACCGGGATCACCGGGTCGTAGGTGCCGTGGGCGACCGCGATCGGCGGGAACGGCTGCCTCGGTCGAGCTGCCAGCCCTCGACCGTCGGCACGAAGCCGGAGAAGGCGATCACGGCCGCCGGCCGCGGCCGGCCCTGCCCGAGCCCGACCGCGAGGCTCATCACTGCGCCCTGCGAGAAGCCGCCGAGCACGAGCGCTCGCTGCGGCAGCGAGTCGACGAAGCCGGCGAGCGCGGCGAAGCCCTCGGCGAAGGTCGCCGGGTCGGGGTAGCCGACGCGCGGCACCGCGTACCAGTGCGCGCCGCCGGGCGGCAGCGAGAGCGGCCCGCGCGGGCTGTAGCCGTGGAGGCGCCGCTCGGGGTCGAGGGCGTCGAAGAGGCCGAGCAGGTCGTGCTCGCTCGCGCCGCGGCCGTGGACGAGGACGAAGGCGCCCTCCGGCTCGCCGGCGGCCGGCCGCTCGGCGAAGATCACGTCCGGCTCGGGCGCGGGTCCGGCAGCGGCGTCAGGCGCTGCTCGAGCTCGGCCGCGCAGCCGCTCGAAGTCGGGCGGCAGCGACAGGTGCTCGCCGAGCGTCTCGAGCGGCTCGTCGGCAGTGAAGCCCGGCCCGAGCGTCGCGATCTCGAACAGCACGCCGCTCGGCTCGCGGAAGTAGATCGAGCGGAAGTAGAAGCGGTCGATCACGGGCGTCGGCTGCCCGCCGATCTCGCGCGACCTTCTGGCGCCAGGCCTCGTGCTCCTCCAGCTTCGAGGCCCAGGCGACGTGGTGGACGGTGCCGGCGCCGGGCAGCCCGCGCGCCTCGGGGGCATCGTCGTAGACGTAGAAGCCGCCGCGCTTCTCGCCGCGGCACTCCCAGCCGGGCGTGAACCCGAGCCCGGAGAGGAACATCGCGCTGCGGCCGTAGTCCGACGAGAAGGCGCGGACGCCGGCGAAGCCGCGCAGGGCGAGCTCGCGCGGGATCTCGGGATGCTCGGCGATCAGCGGCTCGTCGTCCGAGTCGTCGACCGACGAGCTCGAGCTCGAGCCCCTCCGGATCGTGGAGCAGCAGCGAGCCGTAGCCGCGCTCGCCGCCCGCGCGCTCGGCCCAGAAGTCGAGCGCCTCCTCCGAGGCGACCCGGAAGACGACGCGGTGCACCATCCCGTCGCCGGCGCGGCCGCGCGGGCGCGCCCGGGTACTCGAAGAAGGTGATGTCCGCGCCGGCGCTCCCCTGCTCGTCGGCGTAGAAGAGGTGGTAGACGGTCGGGTCGTCCTGGTTGACCGTCTTCTTGACGAGCCGCAGGCCGAGCGTGCCCGCGTAGAACTCGACGTTCGCCGGCGCGTCGCCCGTGATGCAGGTGACGTGGTGGATCCCTTCGAGCTTCATCCGCCGACGCATTCTGCCCGCGATACGATCGCTGGCGATGAAGTGCGATGTGGCGGTGCTCGGCGGCGGGCCGGGCGGGTACACGGCGGCGATCCGTGCCGCCCAGCTCGGCGCGAGCGTCATCTGCATCGAGCAGGCCGAGGCGCTCGGCGGCACGTGCCTGCGCGTCGGCTGCATCCCGACCAAGGCGTGGGTGCAGACCGCGCACTTCCTGCACCAGGCGCGCGACTCGTTCGGCAAGCTCGGGGTGGTCGGTCGGCGAGCCGCAACTCGACTTTCCGGCCGCGAACGAGTGGAAGTCGGCGGTCGTCTCCCAGATGACGGGCGGGATCGCATCGCTCTTCAAGGCAAACGGCGTCGAGTGGGTGCGCGGCACGGGCACGTTCCGCGACGCGAAGCACGATCGCGGTCGAGGGTGGCGAGGACGTCGAGTTCGGCTCGGCGATCATCGCCACCGGCTCGTTCCCGATCTCGCCCGCCGATCCCGGGGCTCGACTCGGAGCTCTGCGTCGACTCGACCGGCCTGCTCGCGCAGACCGAGGTGCCTCGCCGCCTCGTCATCCTCGGCGGCGGGATCATCGGCTGCGAGTTCGCGTCGATCTTCGGCACGTTCGGCAGCGAGGTGACGATCGTCGAGATGCTCGAGCGGCTGATCCCGCAGGAGGACGAGGACGCCGCGAACGAGCTCGCGAAGGCATTCCGCAAGCGGGCGATCGCGCTCGAGCTCGGCAAGCAGTGCACCGGCGTCGAGCAGTCCGGAGGAACGCTGACCGTGCGCTACGGCGACGGCGAGTCGGTCGAGGCCGACCTGATGCTGGTCGTCGGTCGGCCGTGCGCCGCTCGTCTCGGGCCTCGGGCTCGAGGCGGCCGGCGTCGCCTTCGACACGCGCAAGGGGATCGCAGCCGACGACCGCCGCCGCACCTCGGCGCCGCACATCTACGCCGTCGGCGACTGCGCCGGGTACTGGCAGCTCGCCCACACCGCTTTTCGCGAGGGCGAGGTTGCGGCCGAGAACGCCTGCGGCCATGAGGCCGCGGTCGGCGATCCGGCGGTGCCGAGGCCGATCTACACCGACCCCGAGATCGCCGGCGTCGGCCTGACCGAGGCGCAGGCGCGTGAGCCGCTACGGCGACGACCGTCGCCGTGGGCCGCTTCCCCTGGGTCGCGAACGCGCGTGCGGTGATGCAGAACGAGACCGTCGGCTGGGTCAAGTCGATCCACGAGACGCGGTATGGCGAGCTCCTCGGCCTGGTGATCGTCGGGCCGCACGCGACCGATCTGATCGAGGCGGCGGTGGTCGCGATCGACGCCGAGGCGACGGTCGAGACGGTCGCCGACGGGATGGCGCCCCATCCGACGCTCTCGGAGGCGATCAAGGAGGCCGGGCTCGTCGCGCTCGGCCGGGCGATCCACCTCCCGAACCGCAGAGCCCGGGCCTAGAGCCTCACCCACGCACGGCGCCGTCCCCGAGCGGCGTCCGGCTCGCGGCGCCCGTGTGCATGCGACGCGTGCCCCGGCGAGAGCTCACCGGTCGTGCGTTGTAGGCTGCGCGGCGTGGCCGGGGGCGTGCGCGTTTTCATCGCCTGCTCGCTCGACGGGTTCATCGCCGGCGCAGGCGACGATCTCTCGTGGCTGCCGCCGCCGGACCCGGGCGAGGACTACGGCTATGGCGCGTTCATGGCGGAGACGGCGGCGATCCTGATGGGCCGGTCGACCTACGACACTGCGGCCGGCTTCGAGGCGTGGCCATATGGAGCGACACCCGTCTTCGTCGCAACGTCACGCCCACTCGAGCCCGCGGCCCCGACGGTCATCGCGATCTCCGGCTCGCCCCGCGACCTGCTCGGCACCGTGCGGGGCTGCACGAACGGGGCGGTGTATCTCGACGGCGGTGCGCTGATCCGGTCGTTCCTCGACGCGGGGCTGATCGACGAGCTGATCGTCACGTTCGTCGGGGTGATTCTCGGCAGCGGCGCCCCTCTCTTCGCCGGGACGGCAGGCCGGCACCGGCTGAGCCTCGTGAGCGCCGCTCCGTACCCGAATGGGCTCGTCCAGCTCCGCTACGTCCCGGCCCGTGAGCCGCCGCGGCCGTGACCGCGCCCGGCGCGACGACTTCCGCATCGGCGCAAGGCGACCCGCCGGACCGACGCCTGTGCGACTAGGCCCGGGCGCGCGCCGACTGGGGCGAGATCGGGGTGGTACACCAGACCGCCTTGCCGCCGTCGGTCATGCGGATTCCCCAGCGGCCGGCCAGCCGGGTCACGATCTGAAGGCCCCGGCCGTGTTCGTCGGTTGTCGCCGGCCGCACGATCCGGGGGAGATAGTTCGCCGCGTCGAGCACCTCCAGCAGCAGCTCGCTCCGTGAGCGGCGTAGATGCAGCTCGACGGGCGGGCGTCCGTGGATGATCGCGTTCGTGACGAGCTCGCTCGTGAGCAGGACGACATCGTCGATCGTCGGCCTCGGGATCGCCCAGCGCTCGAGCGTCTCGCTCACCGACCACCGTGCCATCGCCACGGCAGCCTCGTTCGCCGGGACGTCGATCGATACCGACTCCCACGACGGCTCGGCCTCCGGGACCTGCACCGTGAGGATCGCGATGTCGTCGTCGGCTCCGTCCGGACACAGGTGCTCTGCCAACGTCGCGGGAAGCGGTGCCTGCCCGGCGTGGGCTGCGAGGTGTGCCGCGAGCGCGTCGATGCGCTTGTCGAGGTCGCTGCCGCGCTGCTCGACGAGGCCGTCGGTGTAGAACACGATCGTTGCGCCGGCTGGGATAACGGCCCTCGCCTGCGTTCGGGGCACCGGCCCGGCGCCGAGGGGCGGGCCGAGCGCGTCGGTCAGGCGCATCGTCGTGCCCGCGGGCGTGGCGAGCAGCGGCGGCAGGTGGCCTGCGCTGGCATAGACGAGACTGGAGTCGGTCGAGTCGTAGATCGCGTAGATGCAGGTCACGAGCTGCTCGTCGAGCTCGCGGACGGTGAGGTCCATCAGCTCGAGGACGTCGGCGGGCGCAAGCCCGAGCTGGGCGAACGCGCGCGCCGTGGCACGGATCTGGCTCATGACCGCTGCGGCGCGAACACCTCGGCCCATCACGTCGCCGATGAGCAGGATGGTCCGGCCGGCGCCGGCCTCGATGACGTCGTACCAGTCGCCTCCGACCTGCGTGCCGCGCACGCCCGGCTGGTAGTAGGTTGCGATCCCGAGCGAGTCCGAGCTTATCGTTGGCGATGGCATCATGCTCCGCTGCAGCTCGTCGGCGATCCGGTGCTCCTGCCTGCTCGCCTCGCGGCGAACGCGCTCGAGTTCGAGGTTGGAACGAACGCGAGCGAGCAGCTCGAGCGCGGAGAAGGGCTTGATCAGGTAGTCGTCGGCGCCGGAGTCGAGACCCTCGATCGCTGCCTCCTCGCCTGCCCGGGCCGACAGCATGATGATCGGGATCTGGGTCGTGGCCGGATCCGCGCGCAATGCCCTGAGGAGGCCGAAGCCGTCGAGGCGCGGCATCATCACGTCGGTCAGGACGAGGTCGGGTGTCGCAGCCTCAATCATCTCCAGGGCGACGGCGCCGTCGCGCGCGGCGTCCACGAGATAGTCGTCGGCGAGGAGAGACCTGACGTAACGACGCATGTCCGCGTTGTCGTCGACGATCAGAACGCGTGCGCGGGTGTCGTCGCCGTCGAGCAGGGCGGTGCGACCGGGAGCGGCGCCGTCGAGCGAGGCGTCATCCGGCTCGAGCCAGCGCAGCGCCTCCTCGACGAAGCCCGCCGCGATGCCAGCGAGCGCGGCGTCCGGGCCGGCGGTCGAGGGGGCCGCGCCCTCGAGCCGCGCGCTTGCGAGGGGAAAGCGAACGGTGAAGGTGCTTCCCTGCTCCGGGACGCTCTCGGCGTAGACGCTTCCGCCCTGGATCGCAGCGAGCTCCGCCACGAGCGCGAGACCTATGCCGGAGCCCTCGTGGGTGCGCGCCCGGGCCCCTTCGACGCGATGGAATCGTTCGAAGAGATGCGCCTGCTCGTCCGGCGCAATCCCGATCCCGGTATCGCTGACGCTGAGCTCGGCGGCCGGGGTGCCGTCCTCGACCAGCTTTCGCACGCGCACCGTGATCCCGCCGCTGAAGGTGAACTTGAGCGCGTTCGAGAGGAGGTTGGACAGCATCTTGGTCACCATCTCGCGATCGACGAGGACGTCGCCGATCGGCTCGCAATCGACCTCGAGGACGAGCCCGGCGCGCTCGACGGCGGGCCGGAACAACTCCGCGAGCCCGGTCGTGTAGTCGGAGAGATCGACGGGCTCGAGGTGAGCGACCTCGCGCCCGGCCTCCAGCCTCGAGAAATCGAGCAGCGTATTGACCAGCCTGAGCAGGCGCTCGCCGTTTCGGTGGACGAGCTCGAGCCGCGCGTGCTGCTCGGGCAAGAGCACGTTCTCCCCGTCGCGCAGCGCGTCGGTCGCGGGCCCGAGAAGGAGCGTCAGCGGCGTGCGGAACTCATGGCTGACGTTGGTGAAGAACGCGGTCTTGGCCCGGTCGAGCTCCGCCAGCCGCTCGGCTCGCCGTCTCTCGGCCTCGTAGGCCCGGGCATTCGAGACGCTGGCGGCGATCTGGGTCGCGATCAGCCGCACGAAGCCCTCGTAGCCCTCGTCGAGCAGCCGGTACCGGTTCAAACCGGCGACGAAGGCTCCGTACGGGCGCTCGTTCGGCCGGCCGCGGAGCGGCACGACGAGTGCGGAGCTCGCCGGCTCATCCCAGGCTCCGGCCGGCACCTGCTCGAAGAGACCCGGCAGGTCTTCGACGAGCGCCGTGTGGCCCGCCTGAACCTCCCCGAGCCGCCAGCGGGACGTCGCGACCGGACTTGCCTGCTCGGCGACCGGATGACCCGGCGCGACGCCCGCCGAGAGCACGAGCCGCGCGCTCTCGTCGTCCTCGAAGAGATAGACGAGGCTGAACGGGAGCGTGCCGAGGTCGCCGGCGAGCCGCGCCGTCGCCGTCGTGAAGACCTCGTCCTCCGTTCTCGCCGCCGTGAGAGCCGAGCCGAGGTCGCGGAGAATGGCCATTCGCTGCTCGGCGATGACGCGCTCGGTGTCCTCCTGGACGACGCAGAGCATGCCGGCGATCGAGCGGCTCTCGTCGACGAGCGGGCTGTAGGAGAAGGTGTGATACGTCTCCTCCGGGTAACCGCTGCGCTCGAGGATGAGGAGCAGCGACTCCTCCCAGCTCGCCTCACCCGTCTGCATCACCCTCTTGATGCGCGGCCCGATGTCAGGCCAGATCTCGGCCCAGACCTCGCTCGCGGGGCGGCCGAGCGCCCACGGATACTTGGCGCCGAGGGTGTCGCGGACATAGGTCTCGTTCGCGAAGAAGGTCAGCTCTGGTCCCCAGGCCATCCACATCGAGAACCGCGAGGTGAGGACGACCTGCATGATCGTCTTCAGGCTTTGTGGCCAGGAGTCGATCGGGCCGAGTGGCGTCGCGTGCCAGTCGACCGCCAGGAGGTCGCCGCCGAGCCGGCCGCTGGCCGTGAAGAGCGCCCGCATGTCGGATGCCGGGCCGCTCGAGGCCTCGTGCGAGGCCGGCTCTCGGTCTGTCATGGGCACTTGATGCCCATCCGGGGTGCCGGTAACACGCGGATCCTCCGAGGCCGCGGTCAGGGCTTGCCGTCGCTTGCGCGAGCGGCGGCCGGCAGGAAGACGAAGAAGTCGCTCAGGCCGGCGAGCTCGAAGAGCCTCAGCATCTCGCTCGGCGTGTCCAGCAGCGCCATCGACCCGCCCGCTGCCTCGGCCGCGTTCCGGATCGCGACGAGCGCACCCAACCCGCTCGAATCGATGAAGCTGATGCCGGAGACGTCGACGTCGAGGCGAACGCCGTCGCCGAGCCCCTCGGCGACACGGACGCCGGCCGCGCGGACCTCACCCGCGGTCGCGATATCGAGCTCGCCGGAGATCGTCAGCTGCGGAGAGCTCGAAGCTTCGACGAGCGGCACGCGGCGAGTCTAGAGGACCGCGAACTGCCGCTCGACCGCCTGTGCGCAGCGCCGGCCCTCGTTGATCGCCCAGACGATCAGCGACTGGCCGCGGCGGGCGTCGCCTGCGGCAAAGACACCGGCAACCGACGTCTCGTAGCGCGCAGCCTTCACGTTCGTGCGCTCGTCGCGGTCGACGCCGAGCTGATCGAGCAGCCCGGCCTCCGGGCCGAGGAAGCCCATCGCCAGGAGCACGAGGCCGGCGGGGCGAGCCTCCTCGGTGCCGGCGATCGGAGCGAACGGGGGTGCGCCCGCGTTCTGGGCCCAGTGGATCTGCTCGACGTGCCCGTTCGAGCCGGAGAACTCGGTGGTCGAGATGGCGAAATCGCGCTCGCCGCCCTCCTTGAGCGCGTAGGGGATGCGGAGCTTCATGGGCCATAGCGGCCAAGGGGTGACCTCGTCTGGCCGGTGGGGGGCGGCTCGCCGATCAGCTCGATCTGGGTGACCGAGGCGGCGCCCTCGCGGTGGGCGTTTGCGACGCAGTCGGCGCCGGTGTCGCCGCCGCCGATCACGATCACGTGCTTGCCGGCGGCGGTGATCACGGCCGGGGCCCCGGGCGGCTCGGGAGCGCCGGGCATCGCCGGGCCCTGCTCGCGCGCGACGAAGCGGTTGCGCTGGTAGAGATAGTCCATCGCGAAGTGGACGCCCGAGAGCTCGCGGCCCGGAACCGGGAGGTCGCGCGGAACCCGGGAGCCGGTCGCGATCACAACTGCGTCGAAGCCGCGCAGCTCGTCGACCGCGACGTTGCCGCCGACCTCGGCGCCGAAGCGGAACTCGACCCCCTCGCCGATCATCTGCTCGACGCGGCGCTCGACGATCCACTTCTCGATCTTGAAGTCGGGGACCCCGAAGCGCACGAGGCCGCCCCCCGCCTCGTCCCGTTCGAACACCGTCACCGCGTGACCGGAGCGGCGCAGCTGCTGCGCGCAGGCCATGCCGGCGGGCCCGGCGCCGATCACGGCGACCGAGCGGCCGCTCTCCCGCGCCGGCGGCAGGGGACGGATCCAACCCTCGTCCCAGGCCCGGTTCACGATCGCGAGCTCGATCTGCTTGATCGTCACCGCCTCGCCCTCGCGGATCTCGAGCACGCACGCCGCCTCGCACGGGGCCGGGCAGAGCCGGCCGGTGAAGTCCGGGAAGTTGTTGGTGCGGTGGAGCTGCTCGATCGCGGCCTCCCACCGATCGCGGTAGACGAGGTCGTTCCAGTCCGGGATCAGGTTGTTGACCGGGCAGCCGTTGTGGCAGAACGGGACACCGCACTCCATGCAGCGCGCACCCTGCTCGGCGAGCTCGGAGCCCGTGAGCGGGCGGACGAACTCGTGGTAGTCGTGGACGCGCTCCTTCGGGGAGCGCTCCGTGCTCTCGACCCGGCCGAGCTTCAGAAAGGCCCCGAGCTGGCCCATCAGCCGGCCGATCCGCTCTCGGCCTCGGCGGTGACGAACCCCTCGCCGCCGCTCGAGACCGCATGGTCGTCGGGATAGGCGACCGAGCCGTTGCCGGCGGCCATCGCCGCGAGCGCTGCGCGGTAGTCGCGCGGCATCACCTTCACGAACCACGGTGCCGTCTCCTCCCACGAGCCCAGCACCCGCCCGGCGACCGGCGAGCCCGTCCGCTCGAGATGCTCCTCGACGAGCGCCCGGACGATCGCCGCGTCCCCCTCGTCGAGCGGCTCGAGATCGACGAGCTCCTGGTTGCAGCGGCCCGAGAACGCGCCGTCCTCGTCGAGGACGTAGGCGATCCCGCCGCTCATTCCGGCGGCGAAGTTGCGGCCGGTGGGCCCGAGGACGACGACGTGGCCGCCGGTCATGTACTCGCACCCGTGGTCGCCGACGCCCTCGATCACTGCGTCGGCGCCCGAGTTCCGCACCGCGAACCGCTCGCCGGCGAGCCCGCGCAGGAACGCCTTCCCCCTGGTCGCGCCGTAGAGCACGGTGTTGCCGACGATCACGTTGTCCTCGGCCGCGAAGGTCGAGCCCTCGGCCGGCCTGATCGCAATCGTGCCGCCGGAGAGGCCCTTGCCCGTGTAGTCGTTCGCGTCGCCGAAGAGCGTCAGCTCGACGCCGGGCGCGAGCCAGGCGCCGAACGACTGCCCCGCCGACCCGCGCAGCGTGAAGCGGACCGTCCCCGGCGGCAGCCCCGCGGCGCCGCGGGCGACCGTGATCGTATGCGAGAGGAGTCCGCCGACCGTGCGATGCACGTTCCGCACCGGCACCTCGGCGCAGACCGGCTCGTCCCGCTCGATCGCGGGCGCGGCCAGCTCGATCAGCTCCCAGTCGAGTGCCGAGTCGAGCGGCGAGTCCTGCCCACGCGTCCGACGCAGCGGTGTCCCCGCCGGCACGTCCGGGACGAGCAGCAGGTTCGAGAGGTCGATCCCGCGCGCTTTCCAGTGGTCGACCGCCTCGTCGGCCGCAAGCAGGTCGACGCGGCCGATCAGATCCTCGAAGCGGGCGATCCCGAGCTCGGCCATGATCTGCCGCGCCTCCTCGGCGACGTAGAAGAAGAAGTTCACGACGTGCTCGGGCGTGCCGGCGAACCGCTCGCGCAGCACCGGATCCTGGCTTGCGATGCCGACCGGGCACGTGTTCAGGTGGCAGGCGCGCATCATCACGCAGCCCGTCGCGATCAGCGGCGCGGTCGAGAAGCCCATCTCGTCGGCTCCGAGCAGCGCTGCGATCACCACGTCCCGTCCGGTCTTGAGCTGCCCGTCGGTCTGCACCCAGATCCGCGAGCGCAGGTCGTTCAGCACGAGCGTCTGCTGGGTCTCGGCGAGCCCGATCTCCCACGGGATGCCCGCGTAGTGCACCGACGTCAGCGGCGAGGCGCCCGTGCCGCCGTCGTGGCCCGAGATCAGCACGTGGTCGGCGTTGCACTTCGCAACCCCCGCCGCGACGGTGCCGACGCCCATCTCGGCCACGAGCTTCACCGACACCTGGGCCTTCGGGTTCGCGCAGCGAAGGTCGTAGATCAGCTGCTTCAGATCCTCGATCGAGTAGATGTCGTGGTGCGGCGGCGGCGAGATCAGCCCGACCCCCGGCGTCGTGAAGCGGATCTTCGCGATGTACGGGTCCACCTTGTGGCCTGGTAGCTGGCCGCCCTCGCCTGGCTTCGCGCCTTGCGCCATCTTGATCTGCAGCTGGTCGGCGTTCGTCAGGTAGTGGATGTTCACGCCGAAGCGGCCCGAGGCGACCTGCTTGATCGCCGAGCGGCGCGAGTCGCCGTTCGCGTCGCGGACGTAGCGCACCGGATCCTCGCCGCCCTCGCCGGTGTTCGACCTGCCGCCGAGCCTGTTCATCGCGATCGCGAGCGTCTCGTGGGCCTCCCGGGAGAGCGACCCGAGCGACATCGCCCCCGTCGAGAACCGTTTGACGATGTCGGCGGCCGGCTCGACCTCGTCGAGGGGGATCGGTCCGCCGGCAGGCCGGAAGCGCAGCAGGCCGCGGATCGTCGCCTTGCGGACGGCGTCCTCGTTGACGAGCCGCGAGAACTGCTCGTAGCTCGCGTAGCCGCCGTGCCGAACAGCGTGCTGCAGGAGCGCGATCGTCTCGGGGTTCCACTGGTGGTACTCGCCCTCGTTCCGCCACGCGTAGACGCCGCCGAGCGGCAGCAGGTCGCCGTTGCGCGGATACGCGCGCGCGTGGCGGTCGAGAGCCTCGCGGGCGAGCACGGCCGTGCCGATCCCGCCGATCCGCGAGGGGGTGCCGGTGAAGTGGCGCTCGACGAGCTCGGGCTCGAGCCCGATCGCCTCGAAGATCTGTGCGCCGCAGTAGGAGGAGATCGTCGAGATCCCCATCTTCGAGATCGTCTTCAGGAGACCCTTAGCGATGCCCTTGATCGCGCGCTTCTGCGCCTGCTCGGCAGTCATCGACTCCGGCAGCCACCCCTCGTCGACGAGCTCCGCGAGCGTCTCGAGCATCACGTACGGGTTCACCGCCGCCGCGCCGTAGCCGATCAGGGTTGCGAACTGGTGGACGTCGCGCGGCTCGCCGGACTCGATCACGAGCCCCGCCTGCAGGCGGGTGCCCTCGCGAACGAGGTGGTGGTGCACGGAGGAGACGGCGAGCAGCGCCGGGATCGCGACGCGGTCGGCGCCGACGTTCCGGTCGGAGAGGATCAGGATGTTCACGCCGCCGGCGAGGGCGTCGTCGGCCTCGCGGCAGACACGCTCGATCGCCGCGTCGATCCCGGCCGCGCCCTCGACGACCGGCCACGTGATGTCGAGCGAGAGCGCCTTGAAGACGTTCGAGTCGACCTGCCGGAGCGCCTCGAGCTGCGCGTCGAGCAGGATGGGCTGCGGGATCACGAGCTGGCGGGCGTGCTCGGGCGACTCGCCGAGCAGGTTCCGCTCCGAGCCGACGCTCGTAGCGACGCTCATCACGACGGCCTCGCGCGTCGAGTCGATCGGCGGGTTCGTGACCTGCGCGAAGAGCTGCTTGAAGTACGAGTAGAGAAGCGGCCTCTGGTCCGAGAGCACGGCGAGGGCGAGATCGTTCCCCATCGAGCCGATCGGCTCCTCGGCATTCCTGGCGAGCGGCGTCAGGATGACCTTCATGTCCTCCTGCGTGTAGCCGAACGCAAGCTGGCGCGAGCGCAGTGGCTCGATCCGTGGCACCCGCGGCGGCCTGGCCGGCAGGTCGCTCAGGTGGACGACGCCGCGCTCGAACCACTCGCCGTATGGCTGACGGCCTGCGATCCGCCGCTTGAGCTCGCCGTCCTCGACGATGCGGCCCTCGGCGAGGTCGACCAGGAACAGGTGCCCGGGCTGCAGACGGCCCTTGCGCAGGACGTTCTCGGCCGGCTCGTCGAGGACGCCCGTCTCGGAGGCGAGCACCACCCAGCCGTCCTTCGTCTCCGTCCAGCGGCCGGGCCGCAGGCCGTTGCGGTCGAGGGTGGCGCCGATCACCGTGCCGTCGGTGAACGAGATCGAGGCCGGCCCGTCCCAGGGCTCGGTCAGGCAGCCGTGGAAGGCGTAGAAGCCGCGCAGTTCCTCGCTGAGATCCTCGCGGCCGTCGTAGGCCTCGGGGATCATCATCATCATCGCGTGCGGCAGCGACCGGCCGGCCAGGACGAGCAGCTCGAGGACGTTGTCGAAGTTCGCGGTGTCCGAGCCGCCGGGGCGGACGACCGGCAGCACCTTCTCCAGGTCGTCGCCGAAGAGCTCCGAGGCGAGCTGCGACTCGCGGGCTCGCATCCAGTTGACGTTGCCGCGCAGCGTGTTGATCTCGCCGTTGTGGGCGATCATCCGGTACGGGTGGGCGAGCTCCCAGCTCGGGAAGGTGTTGGTCGAGAAGCGCGAGTGGATCAGGACGAGCGCGCTCTTCAGCCGCTCGTCGAGCAGGTCCGGGAAGCAGCCGGCGAGCTGCGGCGCCATCAGCATCCCCTTGTAGACGATCGTCCGCGCCGAGAAGCTCGGGATCACGAGCTCGGGGCCGGCTGCGATCTCGGCGACGCGCCGGATGACGTAGAGCTTGCGCTCGAATGCGTCGCGGTCGCCGGCCAGCTCGGCTGAGGCGGCGACGAGGAGCTGCCTGACGACCGGAGCTGCCTCGCGCGCGGTCACGCCGACCTGCGCGAGCTCCATCGGCACGTCGCGCCAGCAGATGACGCGCTGGCCCTCGCCCTCGATCGCGTCGACGAGCGTCTGCTGGAGCTCGGCCCGGCGGTCCGCGTCGTCGCTCGGCAGGAAGCAGACGCACACGCCGTAGGCGCCCGCCGGCGGCAGCTCCTCCGCGATCACGGCGCGGAAGAACTCGTCGGGAAGCTGCAGCAGCATCCCGGCGCCGTCCCCCGTGAGCGGGTCGGCGCCCGCCGCTCCCCGGTGCTCGAGGTTCTCGAGCGCCGTCAGCGCCCGCACGATCGTCTCGTGCGAGGCGATCCCGTTCAGCCGCGCGACAAACGCGACGCCGCAGGAGTCGTGCTCGAACGCGGGGTCGTACAGGCCGACAGGTGCTGTCGGGCGTCGTCGCGGATTTTTGGGATGGGAGGGAGTGGCGCTGTGCGTCACTTGAGAGGCCTTTCGGAGTGGAAGGACCCCCGCCGCTTCTTGTGTCCTAGCCGGCGGGGCGGGAACGATCGCCGACTAGCAGGCAGCCTTCGAGCGCGCCTTGGCGGCGTTCGTCGTCACGTTCACCGGGGTGCGCGCGGCCATTGCTTTACCCAGGATAGGAACTCGGCGGACTATCCGCAAGTTCGAAGGTCGCCGCGATCGCCATAATCCCCCGAGATGGAGGCGGAGCGCGTACCGGTCGAGACCCACGAGCGTGGCCGCGAGGACGATGTCATGCGGTTCTACAAGCTGGCGAAGCGGGTCGAGTGGCAGATCAGCGACCTCCCGTGGGGCGAGAGCCCGCCGATTCCCGAGCTGCGCGGATCGCCGCAGCGTCAGGCCCGCCGGCGCGACGTCTGGCGCTCGGTCGTCACCCAGCAGCTCCAGGCCGACGAGCTTGCCGTCGAGATGGCGACCCAGCTCTTCGCGATGGCGCCGCATCACGACGCGAAGCTCTACTACACGACGATGGTGCAGGACGAGTCGCGCCACACCGAGGCCTGGCTGCAGCTCGTCGAGCTCGCGGGCGGCATGGGCGAGCGCGACCCCTACCTGGACAAGATGGCGAAGATCGTCATCGGCGCCGACACGCTCGAGGAGAAGGTCTTCCTGATGCAGGTCTTCTTCGAGCGGCTGATCATCCCCAAGTTCAGGATGATCGCGAAGTCCTCGCCCGGCACGGTGCTCGAGAGTCTCTGCAACCGCCTCGCGATCGACGACGGCATCCACCACGGCGCCGGCGTGGCCTACGAGCGCGTCCTGCTGCAGGTGGCGACGAAGAAGACGAAGCTGAAGCTCGTGAAGGCCGCAAACAGCTTGCTGCCGGTCTTCGTCGAGCACGAGCTCTGGCGCCCGCCCGAGCGCGCGTGGATCGGCAGCGCGATGCGGGCCGCCGACATCGCCCGCCTGAGGTCCGAGGTCGACCACGGCGTCCGCCTCGCCCGCTCGCTCGGCGTCGACGTGGGCGACGTGCACCTCCCCTTCTAGGCTGACCGCCCGAGCCGGGAGTCTCGACCGTACCGACGACGTGCACGCCGTCCCAGGCTTCCTGTCGGAGCGGCGAATGTACGAGTCCGTTCCGGTCGCCGACCGGCGACCGGGCATCACACCTCGGTGGGACGGGCGCCCGACTCGGCGGCGCGCAGCTTCTTTGCCATCGACTGGAGAAGCTGCCAGCCGATCGCGCCGTTCTCCTGGACGAGCGGGCGGAAGTCCCAGAAGGTGAGCCCGTAGCACACGAGGTCGCTCGAGGCGGTGATCGTCGCCGAACGGGCCCCCTCGTCGATCAGCGCGATCTCTCCGAAGTAGTCGCCCGCTTGCAGGGTCGTGCGCTCGGCGCCGCCGACGGAGACCGCCGCCTCGCCGGACTCGATCAGGAAGAACGCAGCACCGCCCGACCCCTCTCGCACGACGGTCTCACCCTGCGAGAAGCGGCGCTCCTTGAACAGGCGGGCGATCTTCTCGACGTCGCGCCGGTCGAGCCCGCCGAACAGCGGCACCCGCTGGAGGGCCTCGACGGGGGCGCCCGCCACTAGACCCCCGCCCTCGTAACTGCCCTGCATTGCAGCAGGTACAAGCGTCCCGCCGGCGAACGCCCACTCGATGTCGCGCGCCGGGCCGTAGACCTGTTCGCAACGGAGCGCGAGCCGGCTCAGCTCGGCGAGCTGGCCGTCGTCGAGGCAGAGGCTTTCGACCTGCGCCGCCGGAATCTCCTCCTCGACCGTACCGCCGCCGGCGACGGCGCGGACGGCAATCCGTTTGCGTCCGGGCGTGCGCTCGAGCACCCGGCCGGCGCGGTCGATCCGGAAGTTGTCGGGAATGACGAGTGCCGCGACCACCGCCTCGCCGAGCCCCCAGCTCGCCTCGATCATGCACTCGTCGTCGCCGGTCACCGGATTCTGGGTGAACATCACCCCGGCGCTGTCGGGGTTCAGCAGCTCCTGGACGACGACACCGACGCTCGGACGCGTGAAGAGCCCCACACGCTGACGGTAGGTGATGGCGGAGTCGGAGTTCGCAGACCACCAGATCTCGCTGAGCGCCGAGGTCAGGTCGTCGATGGAGCGGACGTTGAGCAGGGTCACGTGCTGCCCCGCGAAGCTCGCTTCGGCGCCGTCCTCGTCCGCGGCCGAGGAGCGTACGGCGAGCGGGGTGCGGAGAGTGCGCGCCAGCTTGGCAACCGTCTTGGTCGCGCGCTCCTCGCCGGCGGCGACGGCCTCGACGATCGGGCCGGAGAGCGCGATCCCCGGTGGAACGGGGAGGCCCTCACGGATCGCGTCGCCGAGGCCGACGGCCTTCGAGCCGAACACCGATGTGTCGCGCGCCTTCGCGAGCGGGACGGCGCCCTTCACGCCAGTACCGTCACCTCGCCGGCGTCTCCGTTCACGCGTATGCGCGCACCGTCTGCGATCAGCTCGGTCGCCTCCCGCGTCCCGACGACCCCCGGGATTCCGTACTCGCGCGCGACGATCGCCGAGTGGGAGAGCAGGCCGCCGTTATCGGTCACGATCGCCCCGAGCAGCGGCAACAGGATGTTGAACGCCTCCGTCGTGGCCTCGGTCAGGAGCACGTCGCCCTTGACGATCCGTTCGAACTCGGCGGGGCCGGAGACGCGACGCGCCGGGCCCTCGTAGACACCGCGGCTCGCCGCGAACCCTCGCACGACGCTCTCGGTGTGCTCCGCCTCGGAGCTCCCGAAGAGTGCGGCCAGCGCAATCCCCGTCGCCCTCATCAGCCGGGCGGCGTCGGGCGGCAGGCCGGAAGGATCCGGCGGCGGCGGAGCCGGCGGGCCCAGCGTCGGCGGGGCCTCTTTGGCGCTGTGCGCGGCGCGGTACCCGGCGCGGGCCGCGAGCTCGTCTGCCGACGGCCCGCCCGAGCCCGTGAGCAGTGCGCACATCTCCTCGAGGCCGGCGTCGACCAGGTGAACTGGCTCGTGAATCTCGCCTCTGTCGGCGAGCCTTCGCCCGGCCGCGAGCGCCGCCCGCCGCATGAGACCGGAGGCCCAGATGTCGCTGTACACGCCGCGCTCGTCGCGAAGCCGGTACATCAACCGCGCCTCCCCCACGAGCTCGTCGTACTCGTCGCGATGCTCCTCGGGCACCTTGCCGCGGATCTCGGCGATCTGCCCGTCGGCATCCGAGTCTTCGAGCTCCTTGCCTTCCGCCGCGATCCGCAGCGCCCGGAGTAGTACGTCTGGCAGTTCGAGTGCGGTCGGCTCCGAGATGTCGAAGCCGTCGAGAAGCCGGTAGCCGACGAGGTCGAGATAGCCGGACACAGCCTCGCCGGTCTCACCTGCCGAGGCACGCAACCTCGCGAGAACGCCGGCCGCATCGTCGTCGGACCGGAGGAGCTCTCGTGCGGCCGGGTCGGCGCCGATCGCGGCAACGAGTCGCTCGAGCTGTGCCGAGGCCCCGGCGGAGACCGGCGCGGCGCCGCGCATCAGACCGAGGAGCTCCGAGGGAGGAAGCCCGGTCCAGTCCCCGACGTGGGCAAGGAAGTCGCCGGTCGGCACGACCGCCCCGGCCGTGAAGCGCATGTGCTGCGTGATCATCGCCGAGTGGTGGTCGCGGCAGCGCACGAGGTAGGCGACGAGCTCCTCGTCGGACAGCGTGTCGGGATCGACCGCCTGGATCTCCCGGTGCCGGGCGATCGCGGCCGGCTTGCGAACCTCGTCCCAGTCGCGAAGCTGCTCGCGCCAGAGCTTCTTCTCGAACACCTCCGCCGCCCGCTGGAACCGCTGCGGCGCCTCCTCGTCGGGAACCGGCTTCAACTGATTGAACGCGAAGCCGTTCACGTACTCGGTCTGGAGGCCGTCGATGAGCATCCCGTAGTAGACGGCGAAGTCGTTGGTACCCCGGAAGAAGGGCTCCGGGTGCGTCTCCGCCCAGTACCGCGTCACCGGTCGAGGGAAGTGGACCGGATCGAGCGACCAGGGCCCGGGACCCGGCGGCTCAAAGCGAAGCTCCGTGCTTGCCTCTGTCTCGGTCATGAGCCATCCTTCCGGTCGAGTCTCGGCATCACACGCGGCCGCTGCGCTGATTATGTCGCCTTCGCTTGCAGCACGTGCGCGTGCGGTCGTACGGTCGCGCAACGGCGACCTGTCTCCGGTCGCCGGATGAGGTCGGCGGCTGCTCGTTGGTAGGGTGGTCGGGTGTGAGCGGGACGTTCTCCTCTCCCCCGGGCGGCGGCTCATCCTCGGCAGACGGCGATGAGCGTGGCGCAGCAGACCCCGTCTCCTGGCTTCAGATCGAGCAGGGCTGGAACGTCGTGACCTCGGACGGCATTGCCGTTGGTACGGTCGCCCAGATCGAGGGCGACAAGCACGACGACATCTTCGACGGCCTCGCGGTCGAGTCCGGAAAACAGATTCGCTACGTCCCCGGCGAAAAGGTCGGACAGATCTTCCCCGGGCGTGTGACCCTGAAAATCGGATCGGGCGACCTCGGCACGCTCGAGCCGTTCCAGGCCCCGCCGCCGGAGACGAAGTGGACGTCCGGCAAGGCACCCCTCTCGACCCGGCTCTCCAACTGGCTGCGGGGCAAACGCTAGCTCGACGGCCCTCGCTGTAGCGTCGCGACGACGTGTTGCAAGAGCTTCCAGGTCACGTCCGGGTTCGCGCGGGCGAACTCGCGAAAGTCGGAGAACGCGATCTCCAGGCAGTGAAGCTCCGTCCGCGCCGTCACCGTCGCTGTTCGCTCGGCCCTGGTGATGAGCGCGAGCTCGCCGAAGTGGTCGCCCGCCGAGAGCGTCGCGACCTCCACGCCGTCGACGCTGACCGCGGCCTCACCGTCCGTCACGACGAAGAACCCCATTCCGCTCATCGACCCCTGCCGAACGACATCGGTTCCCGGCCTGAACGTGCGCTCGCGAAAGCTGGCCGCGAGCTTCCTCCGCTGCCGGCCGCTCAGCTCGGCGAAGAGCGGGACACGCCCGAGATCGTCAGCAGCCCCCGGCATCGCCGGCGATCCTACAATTGCTCGATCGCTCGTCCCCGACGGCGTGCGGCGGCCGTGTCAGCGGCGGTCGTATCAGCGGCAGCGCGCGCCGGTCACTTGCTCGGCGAGCCCTGCAGGCCCTTCGGGAAGGCGATGTGCTGCGGCGCGACGATCGGAGCACCGACATCGAGCTGCACCTGCAGCTCGCTCGAGAGCGGGATCTTCGCCGGATCGGCCGTCCAGACCTTGCCGTCGTAGAACGTCGTCACCTTGCCCCGGTAGGGGCCGACCCGATCTGCCGACAGTGCGAGGCCCCATACGGCGAAGAACTGCCCGAGCGTGAACGTCTGCTTCTTCGGCGCCTCCATGTGGATGATCCCGTCCGAGGTGTGCGTGTGCAGCCACATGAAGCAGCTGCCGCCGGTCACGAACGGCCCGGCGGCGGTGTTGACCCCGCTGAGCGGCGGGCCGATGCCGATGCCGTACGGCACCACGTAGGCCTTGCCCTTCACGAAGATCGTCAGGTGGGCGTGGGTGTGGAAGGCGACCTTCTCCGCGGACTGGCACGTAACGCCGTCGATCGTCTGCCCGAGCTTGACGGGGGCCACGGGGGCGAGGACGGAGCCCTTGGGGATGGGGACGCCCTCGGGCCCGACCGGGCCCGGGGCCGGCGCTGCGACGAGGCGGCCGGCCGACGAGAGCGGCGCGAGCGGCGGGCGGACTGCCGCCGCCAGGCCGGCGCTCAGGGCGAGTGCGAGCGTGCAGATCGCGAGCACACGGACGATCCTCATCGCTTCAAGCCAACCACATCAGGGTAAGACCTGCGTAAGGACATCCCGCTAAATTAAGCTTGCGCTTACGTAAGACATGGCTTACACTTGTTGGCGATGGAGATCGCACTCAAGGCGATAGCCGAGCCGCGCCGCCGGCGGATCCTCGCACTCGTACGCGATGAGGAGCTGTCGGCGGGCGAGATCGCGTCGCACTTCGACGTGTCGCGGCCCGCGGTCTCACAGCACCTGACCGTCTTGAGGGAGGCAGGGCTCGTGGACGAGCGACGCAACGGCACCAGGCGTCTGTACCGCGCCCGCCCCGAAGGGCTCGCCGAGCTGAAGGCGTTCCTCGACGGGTTCTGGGACGAGCGGCTCGAGGCGCTGAAGCGTGAGGCCGAACGAGAGGAGAGGAAAAAGCATGGAAAGCACGACTGAGCTGCTCGAGGTGCGGCGCGAGGTCGAGATCGCCGCCAGTCCCGAGACCGTCTGGGAGCTACTCGTCGACCCGGAGAAGACCTCCACCTGGTGGGGTCGGGCGGCGAGCTTCGACCCGCGGCCCGGCGGCAAGTTCCTCCTCGAGGTGACGGCGGCCAGCACGGCCCGCGGCGAGTTCACGGAGATCGACCCGCCGCGCCGTCTCGCGTTCACGTGGGGCTGGGAGAAGGGCGGTGCCGGCCCCGAGCTCGTGCCGCCGGGCTCGAGCTCGGTCGTGATCGAGCTCGTCCCGACGGACACCGGGACGCTGCTTCGGCTCGTCCACTGGGGTCTTCCGAGCGCGGAGACGGTCACGAGCCACGGCCAGGGCTGGGATCACTACCTCGGACGCCTCAAGGTGGCCGGCGGGGGCGGCGACCCGGGGCCCGATCCCTGGCTCGCGGGCCCGTAGCGCCGGCGGTGACAGGTTGGAGAACGGCCGGGCAACCGGGCCGGTCTCGCATACGGTGGAACACAAAGGAGAGAAGGGAGATCACGATGGGGAAGTACGTGTTGGTCTACAAGGGCGGGGGCATGGCCCCGACCGAGGAGGAGCAGAAGGCGGCGATGGCCGCATGGGGCGCCTGGTTCGGCGAGCTCGGCGACTCGGTCGTCGACCCGGGAGCTCCGTTCGGCAGCTCGGCGGCGGCATCGGGTAACGGCTCGAACGGAGCCGCGTCGTCCGGTCTCACCGGCTACTCGGTCGTCACCGCGTCGAGCCTCGACGACGCCGTCGGCAAGGCGGGCGGCTGCCCGATCTTCGCGACCGGCGGCAGCGTCGACGTCTACGAGACGCTCGACATGTAACAGCGACAGGGGTGGGCCGGGGGGCCTTGCGCGGCTTCCCGGCCCACCCGCTTCACGGCTGCTCGCCGAGGTACCTGACGAGCTCGACGATCGTCGCCGCCGAGATCGCCATGTCCTCCACGGTGATCCATTCGCGAACCGAGTGATAGGCGTTGCCGCCGGTGTAGATGTTCGGTGTCGGCAGCCCCAGCTCGGTCAGGCGCGAGCCGTCGGTCCCACCCCGGATCGAGGTGAGCACCGGGTCGAGCCCGACGCGTCGCCCGGCCTCGAGCGCCGCCTCGAGCACCTGCGGGACGCCGGCGAGCGCCTCGCCCATGTTGCGGTACTGATCCCAGCGCGTGAAGGTGACGCCGGCGCGCGGCTCGCCCGCGACCGCCTCCTCGGCGAGGCGGCGGACGAGCGCCTCGTGCTCGGCGAGCTTCGCCCCGTCATGATCGCGAAGGATCAGGGTCACGGTCGCCGATCCGGCCCCGCCCTCGATCTCGTACGGGTGGACGAAGCCCTCCCGGCCCTCCGTCGTCTCCGGGGACAGGGTGTCGGCGGGCAGGCTCGCGACGAAGCGGGCCGCGAGCTTGACGGGGTTGACGAGGACGCCCTTGGCCGACCCCGGGTGGACGCCGACCCCGTGGAAGGTCACCGCGAGCTCGACCGCCGAGAACGTCTCGTTCTGGATCTCGCCGACGATGTCGCCGTCGAGCGTGTAGGCGAAGTCGGCGCCGAAGTGCTCGAGATCGAAGTGGTCGGTCCCGCGTCCGACCTCCTCGTCGACCGTGAAGCCGATCCGGGTCCGCGCCCGCGGGACAGCCGGATGGGCGAGCAGCCACGCGACGGCGGCCATGATCTCGGCGACGCCGGCCTTGTCGTCGGCACCGAGCAGCGTCGTGCCGTCAGAGGTCACGATGTCGTGGCCGACGCGCTCGGCGAGGAGCGGGCTCGTGGCCGGCGAGAGCACCTGGGCCGGGTCGCCGGGAAGCACGATCTCGCCGCCGTCGTAGTCGTGCCAGACCTGGGGGTCGACACCCGTTCCGGGCGCATCCGGGCTCGTGTCGACGTGGGCGAGGAGCCCGACTGTCGGCCCGTCCGTGCGTCCGACGGCCGGGAGCGTCGCGAGGACGTAGCCGTACTCGGTCAGCTCGACGTCGTCGGCGCCGAGACCGCGCACCTCGTCGGCGAGCAGCCGGCTGAGATCGAGCTGCTTCGCGCTGCTGGGATACGTCTCGGATGACCGCACCGACTGCGTGTCGATCCGGGCATAGCGCAGGAACCGATCGAGCACATCGGCGGCAAGCTCCCCGGCGAGCGGCGATCCGTAGGGCTCGGCCACGGCCGAGGGAGTCTACGTCAGCGGAGGCGCGGGTCAGATGCGGCGCGCACCGACGTAGTGCTTCGCGTACCAGGGCTCGCTCAGGGTGTCGATGCGAACCCAGGAGCCGGTGTGCGGGGCGTCGATGAACTGGTTGTTGCCGAGGTAGATGCCGACGTGGTCGAGCGCATCGAAGAACACGAGGTCGCCGGGCTGGAGCTGCGCGACCGTGACGGGAGCGCCGAACTCCCACTGGGCGGCGGCGAAGTGCGGCAGGATCACCCCGAGCTGCGCGAAGACGTAGGTGACGAGCCCCGAGCAGTCGAAGCCCGTTTGCGGCGTCGAGCCGCCCCAGAGGTACGGGATGCCGAGGTACTGCAGCGCGATCTGGGCCGCCTCGGGATGGCCTGGCGGCAGGTCGGCCGTCGGGATGACCGGGCTCGGCGCGATGAACGGCCCGGAGGCGGACGTGATCGGCGGCGGGGCGGCGGGCGTGGTGGCGGCAGGTGGCGGCGGCGCCGTGGTCGTGGTCGTGGTCGCCGGGGCCGGCGTGGTCGTGAGCGTTGTCGTGGGCGCCGCGGCGGTGGTCGTCGTGGTGGTGCTGGCTGTGGCCGCCGCCGCCGCCCGCGCCTGAGCCGCAGTCCGCGCCTGAGACGCAGCCCGCGCCTGAGCCGCAGCCCGCGCCTGAGCCGCGGCCTGCGCCTGAGCCGCGGCCTGCGCGGCCGCCGCGCGCCTTGCCGCCGCGGCGGCAGCCGCCTGGGCCCGCGCGCGGGCGGCGATCTCGGCAGCCACGCGGGCGCGCGCCTCGGCGGCCAGTCGCGCCTGGCGCGCGCGCTCCGCCGCCTCGAGCCTCGTCACCTCGGCCTGCACCGACGACGAGGAGCTTCCGCCGCACGGCCAGTCCCTGCATGATCGACGCGCGCTGGGTCGCGAGCTCGCGCACCGTCGAGGTAGCGGCCGCCCGGTCGCGGGCGAGCTGATGAACCTTCACCTCGAGCGCCGACTTGGCAGCCGCCGTCTGGTTCGTGATCAACGTCGCCTGGCGCCCGATGACGTTCTCGGCGTCGGAGAGCTGGAGCAGCTCGCCGAGGTTGCGCGCGCCGAGGATCACGTCGAGCGAGGAGGAGTGGTTGGTGGTGTAGAGCCAGACGACGAACTTCGCCGCCCGCTCCTGGGCGCGTGCGTAGCGCGCCTTCGCGCCGGCGAGCTGGGACTGCTCGGCCTTCAGGTTCTTGCGCAGCGCCTGCAGCCGCACCCGCGCGCCGTCGTACTGCTCGGAGGTCGCGTTGAGCTGCTCGTCGATCACCGAGATCTCGTTCAGCACCTTCGCCGCCTCGGCCTTCTTGGCCGCGATCGCCGGCGTCGAGGGCTCCGAGCTCGACGCCGGGCCGCTCGCGGAGGTTGCGGTGCCGGGAGGTGCGGCCGGCACTGCCTTCGCGCACACGGCGGTCAGGGCGAGCGCCCCGGCCAGCGGGATGAGGAGTTTCATACGCATCACGGAACGGTGCGGCCCCCGTTGTCCTCGCCGGGGGCCCGGTCTCTTACGTCGTTTCTCACGCGATTCCTGCACCCGCCGTAGAATCGCTGAGGTGTCGGAGGCTGTTCACAAACGATTCGGGGAGACAGCGGCTGCGATCGCCGCGGTTCAAGACCGCCGGGCCGCGGAGACGGAGCAGCGCCTGCTGCAGCTCCTCGACCTCACGGGTGCCGAGCAGGCGCTCGATGTCGGGACGGGAGCGGGCGCGCTCGCGCTCGGGCTGGCGCCGCTGGCGCGGGCGGTGATCGGCGTCGACATCGTCGCGGAGCTTCTCGCCGAGGCCCGGAAGCGCGCCCCGGACAACGTCCAGTTCATCGAGGGAGATGCGAACGAGCTGCCCTTCCCGCCCGACTCCTTCGACGTCGTCATGACCGGCCGCACGCTCCACCACATCCAGCGGCCGGAGCTCGTGCTCGCCGAGATGAACCGTGTGCTTCGGCCCGGCGGGACGATGCTCGTGGTCGATCAGCTCGCCCCCAACGACCCTCTGGCCGCGATCGAGTTGAACCGCTTCGAGCGGGCCCGCGACGCATCCACCACCCGCATCCTTGCAGACGTCGATCTCCGCGGCCTGTTCGACTCGAACGGCCTCGTGCTCCGCCGGGCAGAGATCTACCCCGAGGAGCGGGAGATCGAGAGCTACCTCGACCTCGCCGGCTGTCACGGCGAGGAGCGCGAGCAGGCCCGCGCCCTCGCGCCGATGCACCGCACCGTGCACTACGGCTGGTACGTCCTCGAGAAGCCGCTCCCCTTCTAGAGCCAACCGACGACGACGGCGGCGGCGATTCCGGCGTCTACTGCGGTGCCTGGCACCGCCGGGGTGCCGCGAACGCCGGGCCGAGCCCTCCGCGCGACCCCGCTTGGTGTACTGTCCGCGGCTGCCGGCTTCCCGGCGGTGCGGGTGCAAACGGCCTGCAAAACACGTACATCTCAGCGATCGAGGCCCAACCGTTGTCGTAGCCTCATCCGGCAACGGGAACCGCCGACGGACCTCGATGTTCCACTCTCGGCGCGGATTCGACACAGTTTCGTGACGGTGCCTGGCACCGGTTTTCACTCTCGGGCCGCGGCCGTCGCCAGGGAAGCAGCGAGAAGGTCGGCAGCTTCTTCGCGTGGCCGAGGGCGTCCTTGGGCGCGGGCGGCGCGCCGTCGGCGACGGCTCGTGCCGGCGCCTTTCTTGCGGGCGCCTGTGTGTGGCCGCTCCTCGGCCCGAATCCCGCCCGACCGAGCAGGCGCTCTCCACCTCGGTGGGCCCGAAAGCGCCCGTGTAGGCGGGAAGCGACGCCATCGTGCGGCCATCGGCACGCGAACCGCGCCCGTCGCGCACCGATCGAGGGGTGCGCGAGCGGGGGCCAGCGGCACCGGATGCGAAGATGCGCGCGATGGCTCTCATCGCCCCCTCAGCCCCGGCGCGCTAGGGTACCGCGCCGTGGCCCCCCGGATCCTGATCCTCACCGCGAGCGTGGGCGAGGGTCACGACGCTCCCGCGCGCCGCCTGGCCGAGCAGCTTCAGGCCGAGCGGCCCGATGTCGTCGTCATCACGGAGGACTGCCTGCCCGCGATGGGGCGCACGGTGTCGGTGATGAGCGAGGGCGCCGCCCGAGTGGTGTTCTTTCGTTTCCTCTGGCTCTGGGACGTCGGCTTCTGGGTGTTCGCCGGTTTCGCGATGACGCGCAGGATGACCCAGCTGATGCTGACGCGCTTCGGCTCGCGAGGACTGCTCCGGCTCATCTCCGACCGGAGCCCGGACATCATCGTCTCCGTCTACCCGCAGGCGACCGAGGTCCTCGGCCGGCTCCGCCGCGCGGGGCGCCTTCACGTCCCGGTCTGCGCCGTGATCACCGACCTCGCCGCCCTCCGCTACTGGGCGAGCCCCGGCGCCGACCTCCATCTAGTCACGCATCCCGAGTCGATCGAGGAGGTGCGCTCGATCGCCGGCATCGACAGCCCGGTGCACTGCGTGCACGGCTTCAGCGACCCGCAGTTCCTCGTCCCGCGCGAGGTGTTCGATGCCCGGCGGGCGCTCAAGCTCGACCCGGGCGCGAAGATCGTGCTCGTGTCGGGCGGCGGCTGGGGAGTCGGCGACGTCGAAGGGGCGGTGCGCGAGGTCCTCGAGGTGCATGGCGTCGATCAGGTCGTCTGCCTCTGCGGGCGCAACGATGCGCTCCGCGAGCAGCTCGAGCGCGACTTCGCCGGCGACGACCGCGTTCGTGCGGAGCCGTTCACCGACGTGATGCCCGAGTGGCTGGCCGCAGCCGACGCTCTCGTCCACTCGACCGGCGGCCTCACTGTCCTCGAGGCGCTGATGCGCGGGTGCCCGGCGATCTCCTACGGCTGGGGCCGCGGTCACGTGCGGCTCAACAACAGCGCGTTCAAGCGCTTCGGGCTCGCCCAGGTGGCCGCGACGCCGGCCGCCCTTCGCGCCGCCGTCGCCGCCGCCCTCGAGCAGGGACGTACCGCAATCGAGTTCTCCGATCTGCCGTCCGCGGCCTCGTTCGTCCTCGCCGAGGCCGACGAGGTCGACGCGGCGAATGCGGGCTGACGCCGCCGCGGCCGGCTTCGGGCTCGGCGCGCTCGGGGCCTGGTGCGCGCCGGCCGCCGCGCCGGTCGCGCCGCCGCATCGCGGTCTGGTTCGGGATCCCGCTGCGTCTTCCCGGCGGGCGCGGCCTGGCGCTGACGTTCGACGACGGCCCGCATGCCGAGGGGACGCCGGCGGTGCTCGCCGCGCTCGAGCGTGCCGCCGTGCGCGCGACCTTCTACCTTGTCGGCGAGCAGGTGCGAGCGGCGGCCGGCGCTCGCCGCCGAGATCGCTGCGGCAGGGCACGAGATCGGCATTCACGGCTACCGGCACACGCTGCTGCTGCGGCGAAGCGCCGCAGCGCTCCGCGCCGACCTCGACCGCGCGGCCTCGGTGATCGGCGAGGCGACGGGCCGCGAGAGCCTCTCCTACCGCCCGCCGTACGGCGTCTTCAGCCTGGCCGGGCTGCGGCTCGCCCGTGAGCGCTGGGCGCCCCTTCTCTGGTCGCACTGGGGCCGCGACTGGGAGGCGAGGGCGACGCCGGCGTCGATCGCGGCGCGCGCGACGAGAGCTCTCGGCCCCGGCGCCGTCGTCCTCCTGCACGACAGCGACGCCTACAGCGCGCCCGGGTCGTGGCGTCAGACGGCGGCCGCGCTGCCGGCGGTGCTCGAGGCCGCGCTCGCGACGGGCGAGCCGCTCGTCACCGCGAGCCAGTCGACGTAGCGGCGGACGCCGTCGGCGAAGCTCGTCCGTGCGACCCAGCCGAGCTCGGCCGCGGCGCGGGCAGCTCGAGGCCCGGCCGAACTTCAGGTCGACGGGCCGGTCCGGCACGTGCTCGACCGGAACGTCGGCGACGAGCTCACGCACGGTGTCGGCGATCTGGCGGACGCTCACGAGCTCCTCGCCGACGAGGTTGTAGATGCGGCCCGCGCCCGCGGGGGCGAGGGCCGCGACCATCCCCTGGGCCAGATCCTCGACGTAGACGAACTGCCTGGTCTGGCTCCCGTCGCCGGCGATCGTCAGCGCCTCGCCGGCCTGCGCCTTCGCGATGAAGGTCGGGACGACCGCGGCCGGGCGGGCGCGCGGCCCGTAGGGGATCCCGAAGCGAAGGATCGTCGAGGGGACGCCGTAGAGCGTCTCGTAGGCGCGGCAGTACATCTCGCCGGCGAGCTTCGTCGCCGTGTAGAGGTGCGGGCGGCAGGATGAGCGGCGTGTCCTCGTCGTGGGGCTCCGGGCCAGGCGCGTTGCCGTACACCCAGATCGTGCTCGCGTAGAGGAAGCGCCCGAGGCCCTCGGCGCGGGCCGCCTCGAGCAGCGTGAACGTTCCGCGGACGTTGACGTAGTCGGTGCGCGCCGGGTCGGTGACGACCTGGTTCACGTCGGCCATCGCGGCGAGGTGGAAGATCGCCTCGCACCCGGAGACCGCCTCGCGCACGACCGCCTCGTCGGTCAGGTCGCCGATCGACGGTCTCGACCTCGGCCGGGTCATGGTAGGGCGAGGGGACGAGGTCGAGGATCCGGGCCTCGTGGCCGGCCGCGAGCAGCCTGTCGACGACGTGCGAGCCGATGAACCCGGCGCCGCCCGTGACCAGGGCCTTCAACCGCGTGTCTCACAGTGCCGATCTCAACCAGAGACGGCCTGGAGTGCGGGCATCGAAGCGGGCCGGTAGTAGAGCGGCGCGCACCAGTGATTCTCCGCGACCCAGTCGGTGTTCGGGAGGTCGACCGCGTGGCCCATCACCCGGTGGCAGGGCTCGTCGTAGACCTTGCCCGTCGATCGCTCGAGCGGCTGGAAGACGATGTACTTGTAGAGACCCGGAGACCATTCCCGTCGGGCAGGCTGGAGGCGGGCCGGGTAGAGCGGGTCGAGCTCGTTGCGCGCGATCCGGTTCTTCCAGGCGACGATCTCCTCGAGCCGCTCGGCGCCGAGGATCCCGAGCGCAGCGGTGAACTCGTTCATCCGGTAGTTGAGCCCCGGCTGGTCGTAGTCGGGCTTGCCGTAGTTGCGGAAGGCGCGCGCGAACTCGATCAGGTCCGGGTTGCTCGAGACGAGCAGGCCGCCCTCGCCGGTCGAGATCGTCTTCGTCGGGGCAAACGACCAGACGCCCGCGTCCCCGAACGACCCCGGCTTGCGGCCGTTCCACGAGGCGCCGTGCGAGTGGGCGCAGTCCTCGATCAGGACGATGCCCTCCGCGCGGCAGAGCCCCGCGATGCGGTCGGCGTCGAAGGCGATGTGGCCGCCGATGTGGACCAGGAAGACCGCCGCGGGCCTGTGCTCGTGCACCTTGCGCTCGAGGTCGTCGAACGACATGCACAGGTCCTCGCGGTTGCAGTCGACGAACTCGACCCTGGCCCCGGCCGAGACGATCGCGAGCGGCGTCGCCATGAACGTGTTCGAGGGGCAGAGGACGGTCTTGCCGCGCAGCTCGAAGAACTCGAGCGCCGCGAGCGCGGAGCCCGTCCAGGCGGAGGTCGCGACCGCCGGCAGCTCGTTCCAGGACGACCAGGCGTCCTCGAAGCCCTTGACGAGCGGGCCGTCCGACCACTGGTTGTCGTCGAGGATGCCGTCCCAGAGAGCATGGAGGCGCTCACGGTCGCGGTGATCGAAGCCGATGGCGAACTTGTCGAATTCCATGTCGTCGGGTTCCGCCCGGTCTGGTCGAAGGGGGTCCGGGCGGAGCAGCCTCCGGAAAGGATGCCGAACGATATCTGAGCGTTTCGCCCCCGCCCAGGGGAACAGTCGCGCGTAGCCGCGCGCCCGCGCGGGCACCATTCGGGCGGTGCACGGATCCGGGGTCGGCGCGGCACTCCTCGCTTCGGCGCTGTTCAACGTCGGGATCGTCCTGCAGGCGGTCGACGCGCGGGTGGCACCGCGGTCGCTGTCACTCCGGCTCGGGCTCCTCGCCCGGCTCCTCCGCCGGCCGCTGTGGCTGCTCGGTCTGTCCCTCGGCGTCGTCGGGGTCTGGCCGCAGGCGGTTGCGTACTCGAAGGCACCGTTCGTGCTCGTGCAGCCCGTGCTCGCGCTCGGCCTGCTGCTCGTGCTCTTCCTCGGCGTCGCGCATCCTCCACGAGCGCGTCGGCCGCCGTGAGGTCGCGGGAGTGGTCGCGATCATCGCCGGGGTCGTGCTCGTCGCCTGGGGCTCCCCGCCGCACTCGGAGGCGCACCGTGGCTGGGCCGCCGTTCTCGCCGTCTTCGCCGTGCTGTCGGCCGCCGGGCTCCTGCCGTTTCTCGTCCGCGGTAGCCGGTTCGACACCGGGATGCTCGTGATCAGTCGCGGCCGGCTGCGCGTTCGGCGCCACGAACGTGGCGACCAAGCTCTTCGGCGACGACTTCAACGCGTCGCACTACTGGAACGCCGGCGTGTGGGCGATCGCTGGGCTCGCGATCGGCGTTGCGGCGACGCTCGTCAACATGACCGCGTTCCAGCGCCGGGCCGCGACGACGGTCGTGCCCGTGTCGACCGCCGTGCAGACGTTCCTGCCGATCATCCTCGAGCCGTTCTTCCTGCACGAGCACTGGGGGGCTGCGAAGGAGAACGGCGTGCCGGTCGTCGCAGGTCTCGCGATCGCCCTCGTGGGCATCGTCCTCCTCGCCGGCTCCCCTGCCGTGAGCGACCTCGTGGCCGAGGCGGGTTAGCCTACGACTTGTCGGTGAGGAGCCCGTAGGCGCCGATGGCGATCAGCGCGAGCCCGATCACGAGCACGATCCCTGGGACGAGCGTCGCGAGCCAGCGGTCGATGTTCGCCCGGGCACGTTCCAGCAGCAGGCGGGCCCGCTCGCCGGCGAGCGTGCGGAGCCCGAGGATCGCGAGCAGCGGCAGGACGAAGCAGACGTTGAAGATCGCGAGCAGCACGATCTGCGTCGGGATGCCCTTGCCCGAGTCGACCACCGCGGCGATCGCCGCGAAGTAGGGGAGTGCGGTCGGGAACTCGACGACGACGATCCCCGCGCCGAGCAGCAGGGAGGAGCGGTCGACCCGCTGGGAGCTCGCCGTCACGTGCCGGGCGACGCTCGTGCGCTTGATCCAGAGCGCGGCGCTGACGAGGACGAGGATGCCGCCCGCGGAGAGCTCGATCAGGTGGCGCGCCTGGTCGCCCGGGTGCGGGAGCGCGGACATCGCCGCCTCGCCGGGGCCGAGCGCGAGCAGCAGGCCGGCGACGAGGTTCGTCAGGAAGATGCCGGCGATGAACCCGGCCAGGCTGCGCGTGGCGTGCGTTCCCGCGGCGAGGTAGAGGGCAGGCGCGATCGTCGACGGGTTCGCCGAGTCGACGATCCCGACGAGGATCACGATCGCGAGGACGTGCTGCACGGAGAGGAGGTTGCCAGGTTTGCGGGCGGGGGCTCACCGAGCCCGTGGCGCTTTCATACTCCGCCTCCGCCGACCATCTGCTCTGGGCTCTAGCGGGGGTTCCGCACACGATCCTCAGAGGCGGGATCACCTTACTCGCGCCGCGTGCTCGGTGAGGGAACGACCATATGTCACTCCGGCGCGGCCAGGCAAGGCAACCGGGGTGGGAATCGGCGCTCCGAGCGCAACTTTCCGAGGTGTGTGCTACGCGGCGTCGGGTGCGACGGCCCGCGAGGTGAGGAGCTCGATCGAGATGACGTCGAGGGCCCGAGCGTGCGTGGCACCGAGGACCACGTCGGGGGCGTGCCCCGCCTCGTGAGCCTCGAGCCAGCGTGCCGCGCAGAGGCACCAGCGGTCGCCCGGATCGAGCCCCTCGAAGCCGTACTCGGGCATGGGCGTCGAGAGGTCGTTGCCGGCGGCCTTGCTGAACTCGAGAAACTCCGCCGTGACGACCACGCAGACGGTGTGGCTTCCGACGTCCTCCGGCCCGGTCGAGCAGCAGCCGTTCCGGTAGAAGCCGGTCAGCGGCGCGCTCGAGCAGGGAAGCAGCTTCCCGCCGACCACGTTCACGTCGGGCTCGACGCTCACGCCGTCCGCCCACCGTCTCCGCGGGACGCGTCCGGTGCCAGGTTCACCGCCGGCAGCGCCCGTCCGAGCCGGTCTCGCCGCCCCGGCAGCCCGTTTTCCCTGCAATCCCGGCGTGCCCTTCGGGACACGTCCGGTGCCAGGTTAGGCACACGAAAGAGTGACAGGTCATCCACAGGTGGCTCCTCGGGACAGAGCCTAGCCCGCCGGCACGGACGGGGCTACCGACGGCGGAGCGCGGCGTCGGCGAGCGCGGGCGGCGTGTAGCCGGCGTCGAACGAGTTGAAGTTCGTCCCGGGCGCGACGATCTCGTCGATCCGGTCGAGCACGTCGGCGGAGAGGTCGACGTCGACTGCGCCGAGCTGGCTCTCGAGCTGCTCCATCGTCCGCGGCCCGATGATCGCCGAGCTGACAGCGGGATGGCGGAGCACGAAGGCGATCGCGAGGTGGATCAGGCTCAGGCCGGACTCCTCGGCGAGCACGGCGAGCGCTTCGGCCGCGTCGAGCTTGCGCTGATTCCCGGGCGAGCGACATGTCGTAGCGGCCGGGGATCCGGCTCGCCCGCGTGCTCCCCGGCAGCTCCTGCTCCTTCCGGTAGAGCCCGCTGAGCCAGCCGCCGGCGAGGGGGCTCCACGTGATCACGCCCATGCCGTACCGCTCGCAGACGGGAAGGACGTCGCGCTCGACCCCTCGCACGAGGAGCGAGTAGGGCGGCTGCTCGCAGACGAAACGCTCGCGGCCGCGCCGCTCGGCCACCCACTGCGCCTCGACGATCTCGTGCGCCGCGAACGTCGAGCTTCCGAGGTAGCGGATCTTGCCCGCCCGGACGAGGTCGGTCAGCGCGCCGAGCGTCTCGTCGATGTCGGTCCGGGGATCGGGCCGGTGCACCTGGTAGATGTCGATCCAGTCCGTCCCGAGACGCCGCAGGCTCGCCTCGACCTCCTGGAAGATCCAGCGCCGCGAGTTGCCGCTCCGGTTCGGCCCCTCGCCCATCCGCGAGTGGAACTTCGTCGCCAGCACCACCTCGTCGCGCCGCCCGGCAAGCGCCTTGGCGACGATCTCCTCCGACTCGCCCGCCGAGTACACGTCCGCGGTGTCGACGAAGTTGATCCCGGCGTCGAGCGCCCGGTGCATGATCCGGATCGACTCGTCGTGGTCGGTGTTGCCCCAGGCGCCGAACATCATCGCGCCGAGGCAGAGCGGGCTGACCTCGACCCCCGTGCGACCGAGCAGGCGGTACTCCATCCCAGCACCCTAGCGGCGCCGGGCGAGCCGGCTCACCCCGCCGCGACCGACCGCTACGTGTCGCGGCGGACGAGCAGGATCGCGGCGATCGCGATCGTCAGCGCCGTGTAGCCGCAGAAGAGCGCGAACCCGGGCCAGGGCGCCAGGTCGTGCGAGCCGTGGGTGAGCGAGAAGACGTCGGCGCCGGCGTTGCTCGGCAGATACTTGGAGATCGCGTTGTTCCAGCTCAGCGGCAGGATGAACAGGAGCGGCGGGATCACGAACACGATCCCCGCGAAGAGCGCGATGCCGCCCGCGGTACTGCGCGTGATCGCTCCGAGCCCGAGCGCGAAGGCTCCGACGACGGTCAGGTAGAGGGCGCCGCCGATGACGGTGCGAGCCACACCGGGCGACGAGAACGAGATCTGGAGGATGTGATGCTGGTCGAGGATCCTCTGGCTCGCAAAGAACGCGATCAGGACCGCCGGCACGGCGAGCGCGAAGGAGACGAAGCCGAAGACGACGATCTTCGCCCAGAGCACGGGAAGCCGCTTCGGGACGGCGCCCAGCGAAGCCCGGATCATCCCGGTCGAGTACTCGCCGCTGATCACGAGGACGCCGAGGACGCCGATCGCGAGCTGGGAGATCCTGACGCCGACGAGGGCGATGTCCAGCGGCTGCCGGGAAAGCCGCTCGGCGAGGCTCATGTGCGCCCAGCGGGCCCCGGTGACGGTCGCGCCGATCAGCGGGATGCCGATCGCCAGCACGAAGGCGACGAGGAGCGACCAGCGCGTCGAGCGAAGCGAGCGGAACTTCGTCCACTCCGAGGCGATCACACGCGCCTGCGTCACCCGCAGCCGCGAGGTCCAGGTCGGCGCCGTGGGTGCCGGCACCGCGCTCATGCGAGCGCCTCCTCCGGCTCGAGAGGCTGCTCGACGCCGGCGATGCCGTGGAACTCGACCTCGTCGCGGGTCACGTCCATGAACGCCTCCTCGAGCGAGGCACGCACCGGTGTCAGCTCGTGGAGGACGAGCCCGCCTGCGGCCGCAGCCTCGCCGACCTGCTCGGCGCTGAGCCCGCTGATCTCGAGCGAGCCGTCGTCGGCCGCCGCGACCGTGACGTCCGGGCCGGCGATCGCGTCGCGAAGCGCGGCAGCTTGCGGAGAGCGGACGCGAACGATGTTCTTCGAGGCGCTGCGGAGGAACTCGTCGACGCTGAGGTCGGCGATCAGCCGGCCGCGGCCGATCACGATCAGGTGCTCGGCGGTCAGCGCCATCTCGCTCATCAGGTGAGACGAGACGAACACGGTGCGGCCCTCGGCGGCGAGCTCCTTGAGCAGGTTCCGGATCCACTGGATCCCCTCCGGGTCGAGGCCGTTCGCGGGCTCGTCGAGGATGAGGATCTCGGGGTCGGCGAGGAGCGCCGCGGCGATGCCGAGTCGCTGGCCCATCCCGAGCGAGAACTGTCCGACACGCTTCCTCGCCACCTCGCGCAGGCCGACGCGGTCGATCAGCTCATCGACGCGGCGGCGGGGCACGCCGTGCGTCCGCGCCAGCGCGAGCAGGTGGTTGTAGGCGGAGCGACCGGTGTGCACGGCGCGCGCCTCGAGCAGCGCGCCGACCTCGTGCAGGGGGGCCGGGAAGTCGCGGTAGCTCCTCCCGCTGACGCTGACCGTGCCGGCGGTCGGCCGGTCGAGCCCGAGGATGAGCCGCATCGTGGTCGACTTCCCCGATCCGTTCGGGCCGAGGAACCCGGTGACGATCCCCGGCTCGACGGTGAACGTCAGCGCGTCCACTGCCCGCTTCTCTCCGTAGTCCTTGGTGAGGCCGTTCGCCTCGATCACGTGCCCCCCTTGATCGGCCGCCTGTGCCGACGATACCCGCCGGAATCTGAGAGGACGGTTAAGGGTTCGCTCGCGACGCGGACTGGCCGCCGCTGCCTGTGGACGAGTTGTCACGAAACCGGCACAGACACGTGACACCTTTGCTGCTTTCCTTGACGGCAGTGATTCAGCGAGTCTTCGAGGACAACTTCACCGCCTGGTGCCTGGCGATGGCGCTCGAGCTCGACGTCGATCTCGGTGAGCCCGGCCCGGCATACGGGGAGCTCGCGGACGCGATGCTCGTGTGGGCTGACAACGACGAGGTCGAGTCGCTCTCGGCGCGAGTGCTCGACGTCGTCTGGACGCCGCTGCTCGGGGCGGCGATACGGCATGCGCTCGAGCAGCTCGGGCGGGTGAACCCGGGCTGGCGCAGCGAGGCCCGGGTCGGCCTCGCCGACCTCGAACGCCGGGGGCGGGCGAGCGAGATCGCGCTCGCGGTCATCCAGCGGCTCGCGCTGCAGGACGCGCAGGAGGAGCACGATCCGTTTCTCTGCCTTTGCTGCGCCGAGGAGGCGATCGAGGGCAGGCCGGCCGAGGAGCGGCGGCTGCGTGCGCTCTCGGTCGCCGAGATCGCGCGGCCGGATGCGGGCGTTCCGGCCGGCGAGGTGCGCGCCGCTCTTCGCCGTGTACTCGCCGCAGGCGGTGAGGACGGCGATCGGCGGCTCGCGCGCGAGCTCGCCTCCGCCGAGCGGCGCGAGGCCGTACGAAGGCGGATGAGCCGCATCGCCAGGCTCGGGCGCGAGAGCATGCCGGCGCTCTCGGCGGAGCTGGTTTCGCTGCTCGGCGATGGCCCGCCGGACGACCCGGCCGCCGACGCGCTCTGGCAGGCCGTCTGCCTGGCGCTCGTCCGCGACCTCGACCTGGAGCTCAACTGATGCAGGCCCGGGCGGCTCCTAGTGGAGGACGGCGACCTCGAGCGAGACGACCACGAGCCCCAACGCGCCGTTGACGAGGCCGGAGAAAAGGGCTGACTGCCAGTGGTCGTACGCGCGCAGCCCGACTGCGAGGCCCCAGCCGAAGAGCTGGATGACGCAGACGGCGAGAGCGACCTCGGCCGCGACGTTGTCCGAGATCGCGCCGGCCCAGCCAAGGGCGAGGACGAAGATCGGCGCGAAGGAGGCCTCGACGAGCGGCCACTCGGCCCGGGCGATCCTCGCCGCGCCGTCGAGCCCGACGGGCCCGCGGCTATGCATCCGCTCGCCCATGATTCCCGACCAGACGTGTGCGAGCCAGAAGACCGCCATCGTCGCGAGGGTCGACAGCGCGATCGTCTCGGCGTGCGCGTGCTCGCCGCGGAAGGCCTCGATCAGCGCGGCGGCGACGATCGAGCCGTAGATCGCGGCCGCGTAGTGATCGGCCAGATCGTCGCTCTCAGCCTCTGAGTGCCGCTCGCCCGGAGCTCTCTGGCCCGTTCCGGTCGCGCTCACGGCGAGCACATTATCGCGGGGCCCGCAAAGTGCAGGGACGCTGCGAGCGGCGGTGGGGTGTCCCGCGGGATGCCCAGCCGGGGGCGTTTGTAAGGTGTCGACTCCGCATGGCTGAGGCACCGTTCGTCCACCTCCACGTTCACTCGGAGTACTCGATCCTCGACGGCGCCTGCCGGATCCCGGATCTCGTTGCGCGTGCCGCGGAGCTCGAGATGCCCGCCGTGTCGCTCACCGATCACGGCTCGATGGCGGGCGCCGTGCAGCTCTTCAAGGCGACGAAGGGAACCGGCGTCAAGCCGATCGTCGGCTGCGAGGTCTACGTGGCCGACGACCGCCGTGCGCAGAAGAAGGGCTACGCGCACCTCACCCTCCTCGCCTCGGACGCGGCCGGCTACTCGAACCTGATCAAGCTGTCGAGCCTCGGTTACCTGGAGGGCTACTACTACAAGCCGCGGGTCGACTGGGAGCTGCTCGAGCGCCACTCGGCCGGCGTGATCGCGCTCTCCGGGTGCCTGTCCGGCCGGGTCTGCAAGGCGCTCGAGGAAAACCGCGTCGCGGACGCCGGCGCCGAGCTCGACCGCCTGGCTCAGGTCTTCGGTCGCGACAACGTCTACGTCGAGCTGCAGAACGCCCACCTCGAGGTGCAGGCGCGCATCCTGCCCCAGCTCGTCGAGCTCGCGGCCGCCGCCGGGCTTCCCACGGTCGCGACCGGCGACGTGCACTACCTACGGCACGAGGACGCACGGGCCCACGAGGCGCTTCTCTGCATCCAGTCGGGCGACTCGCTCAAGAACCCGAATCACTGGCGGTTCGAGACCGACCACTTCTACTTCAAGACGCCCGAGGAGATGGCCGCCGACTTCCCCGGCCAGGACGAGGCGCTCCGCCGCACGCTCGAGATCGCCGAGCGCTGCAACCTCGAGCTCGCGCTCGACAGGATCCTGCTGCCGAAGTTCCCGGTGCCGGACGGCCGCGAGGCCTTCGACTACCTGGTCGAGCTCTGCGAGAAGGGCCTCGCGAAGCGCTATCCGACCGTGACCGACGAGCTCGGGGAGCGCCTTCGCTACGAGCTGAAGACGATCCGCGAGATGGGGTTCACGGACTACTTCCTGATCGTCTGGGACTTCATCCACTTCGCCAAGCAGCAGGGGATCAGCGTCGGCCCGGGCCGCGGCTCGGCGGCGGGCAGCATCGTCTCCTACTGCCTGGAGATCACCGACCTCGATCCGATCCGCTACGACCTCCTGTTCGAGCGGTTCCTGAACCCGGGGCGCAAGACCATGCCCGACATGGACATCGACTTCGCCGTCGCGGGCCGCGAGCGCGTCATCAACTACGTCACCGAGAAGTACGGCCGCGACCGGGTCGCCCAGATCATCACGTTCTCGACGATGGCGGCGCGCGCCGCGGTGCGCGATGCCGGCCGCGTGCTCGAGATCCCGTACGGAGCCGTCGACCGGATCGCGAAGCTGATTCCCGAAGGGCCCGGTCAGACGCTCGAGGAGTGCCTGAAGCCCGGCTCCGAGCTCCGCAGGGCCGTCGACTCCGATCCGGTCGCCAAGGAGATCGTCGATCTCGCGCGGCCGCTCGAAGGCCTCACGCGGGCCGACTCGATCCACGCCGCCGGCGTCGTGATCGGCGCCGAGCCGCTCACGAACCTCGTCCCGCTGCAGCAGAAGGGCGCCGACCAGGAGGTCGTGACCCAGTTCCAGATGAAGGACGTCGAGGCGCTCGGGCTGCTCAAGATGGACTTCCTCGGCCTGCGCAACCTCGACGTGATCGACAAGGCCTGCGAGCTCGTCGGCGGCCTCGACACGGATGCTTTCGACATCGGGCAGATCCCCCTCGACGACAAGGCGACCTACGAGATGCTCGCGCGCGGCGAGGCGACCGGCGTCTTCCAGTTCGAGTCCTCCGGCATGCGCGAGGCGCTGCGGCAGGTCAAGCCGACCGAGTTCGAGGACCTCGTCGCTCTCGGTGCGCTCTACCGGCCGGGCCCGATGCAGTACATCCCCGCCTACGCGAATCGCAAGAACGGCTCGGAGCCGGTCGTCTTTCTCGATCCGCGCCTGAAGCCGATTCTCGGCGGCACCTACGCCATCTCGGTCTACCAGGAGCAGTCGATGGAGATCGCGAAGGAGCTCGCCGGCTTCTCGTTGTTCGAGGCGGAGGATCTGCGCCGGGCGATCGGCAAGAAGGATCACAAGCTGATGGCGTCCCTGAAGGACAAGTTCATCGAGGGATGTGTGGCCAACGACACGTCCGACTCGGTCGCCAGGCAGCTCT
Source organism: uncultured Actinomycetota bacterium (assembly GCA_963743675.1). Lineage (GTDB taxonomy): Bacteria > Actinomycetota > Thermoleophilia > Gaiellales > Gaiellaceae > PALSA-600. The sequence goes on along the minus strand of CAVURE010000009.1, from coordinate 412,330 downwards.
GGGAGGACATGGAGAAGGCGCAGGACTACTCCTTCAACAAGGCGCACGCAGCCTGCTACGCGCTCATCTCCTATCGCACTGCGTGGCTGAAGGCGCATCACCCCTGCGAGTACATGGCGGCGCTCATCAGCTCGGTCATGAACACCAAGGACCGGGTGCCGTTCTACGTCAACGCCTGCCACGAGCTCGGGATCGAGGTGCTGCCGCCCGATGTGAACGAGTCGCAGATCGACTTCTCGGTCGTCGCGGGCAAGATCCGCTTCGGGCTCAACGCGGTGAAAGGCGTCGGCGAGCTTGCGTGCCGCACGATCATCCGCGCACGCGAGGAGGGCGGGCCTTTCGAGTCGATCTGGGACTTCACCGAGCGCGTCGACCCGTCGGTCGTCAACAAGCGCGCGCTCGAATCGCTCGTCAAGTGCGGCGCCCTTCCCGGGTCGCGCATGGGGATGTTGCAGGTGCTCGAGCAGGCGCTCGCCTTCGGGCAGAAGCAACAGGCCGACCGGCTCGCCGGCCAGGGATCCATCTTCGACGACCAGTTCGGCTCGGCCGACACGGTCGGCGAGCGCCACCATCCGCCCGTGCCGGCCGACGAGTTCGAGAAGCCCGACCTCCTGCGGCTCGAGAAGGAGACGCTCGGCCTCTACGTCTCCGAGCATCCCCTCTCGTCGCTGCGGACCGAGCTGCGCGCGAAGACCGACGCGACGATCGGCGAGCTCGAGCGTCGGCGCGACGGCGAGTCCGTCGTCATCGGCGGCATCGTCAGCGAGGTCAGGCAGCTCGTGACCAAGCGCGGCGAGCAGATGGTCTTCCTGCGCCTCGACGATGTCACCGGCGGGATCGACTGCGTCGTCTTCGCCGCTGCCTACGCCGCCGCCGGCGACCTCTGCACGCCGGACCGGATCATCATCGTCAAGGGCCGCGTCGATCACAAGGAGGGCGAGACGAAGATGATCGCCCAGGAGATCTCGGCATTCGAGTCCGTCCAGATGAAGCGCACCGTCCGGCTACGCATCGACGCGACCAAGGCGCAGGCCGGGATGATCGGCGACCTCGCTGTGCTCCTGCGCGAGTTCCCGGGGGACAGCCCGGTGCTCGTCGATTGCGTCACATCGCAGGGCCCCGTCGTGCTCAGGCTCGGCCCCGAGTTCCGCGTCCAGCCGGACCCCGACTTCTACGCCGAGGTGCGCGCCTTGCTCGGCGAGTCGGCGCTCAACTAGCGGCCGGCCGGCCCGGCGCGCCGGCGGGCACCCGTTAATTCTCCGTAAATCCTGGCGCAATCGGGTAGCAACAAAACCCACTAAGGCGTTTAACCGAATGTACCGATGAACAGGACGAAGGAGACCTGAATCGATGGCCGCAACCGAGCTAGATCCCGTCGAGACCGAGACCGAGAAGGTCGAGCGCTGGCGTGTCGAGGCGCTCGAGAAGGTCGGGTACGACATTGTCTCCGCCTACGAGCTCGCACACAGGTCGGATGTCGACCTGCACCATGCGATCGAGCTTGTCGAGCGGGGATGCTCGACCGAGCTGGCGCTTCGGATCTTGCTCTGAGCGCCGCTCGATCCCGGGCGCGCGAAACGCAACCATGATCACCGCGCACCGGGGCCTCCCGAACGCTTGACGGCGAGCACGGGCATCGCGCCCGGGCTCGCCGCACCCGCTTCGCCGGGCCGCGGGGAGAAGGGTCGACCCGGTTCCGCGCAGAACGTGCACAATCACTAGCCGATGGTGCCCGTCCTCGGATTCATTCCGTCGCCGTCGTCCGGGGTCATCCACCTCGGCCCGCTCACGATTCACCTCTACGGCCTGACGCTCCTCGTCGCGATCCTCGCGTGCGTGTGGCTCACGTCGGTGCGCTGGAAGCGGGCGGGGGGAGACACCGATCTCGTCATCCGCGTCACCGTGTGGGGCGTTGCGTTCGGCGTCGTCGGTGCGCGCCTCTACCACGACCTCACCTCCTGGAACGAGGTGCCGACGCCGAAGTGGAAGGGCATCTTCGAGGTCTGGAACGGCGGCCTCGGAGTCTGGGGCGGGATCCTGCTCGGGACGATCGCCGGCGTGATCGTGGTGCGGCGCGCCGGTGTCAGCGGCACGGCGTTCATGGACGCGGTCGCGCCTGGGCTGCTGCTCGCGCAGGGCATCGGACGCATCGGCAACTGGTGGAACCAGGAGCTCTACGGCAAGCCGACGAGCCTGCCGTGGGGCCTCAAGATCGACAGCGCCCACCAGGTAGGCCTGCCCGTTCAGTACGTGGGCGCAAAGGCGTACCACCCGACGTTCCTCTACGAGCTGATCTGGGACCTCGTCGGGGTCGCGATCCTGCTCTGGCTCGACCGGAGGTACACGTTCCGGCCGCCGGCGCTGTTTGCCCTCTACGTCTCCTACTACTGCTTCGGCCGTTTCTTCGAGGAGCTGCTGCGGATCGACCCGTCGCATCACTTCGCCGGCCTGCGGATCAATGCCTGGGTATCGATCGTGCTCTTCGTCGGCTCGACGGCGTTCTTCATCTGGTGGCAGCTGCTCGGCCGGGGCGGCTCGGGCGAGGAGCGACCGCCGAAGGTCCGGCCGCGGCCGCAGCCGGATCCGTCGCGGCCGAAGATGGTCGTCCCGCGAGGCCGCGTCCGGTAGCAGGGCTAGCCTGCCGCGGATGGCAGCGGCCACCCCGGTGGGCGAGCTCGGGCTCGACCTCGACGCCTTCGAAGGCCCCTTCGACCTCCTGTTGACGCTCGTCCTGCGCGATGAGCTCCCGCTTCGTGAGGTCGATCTCGCCGAGATCGTGATCGCATTCGTGGAGCGCCTGGCCGAGCGTGACGAGCTCGATCTCGACGCCTGTGGCGAGTTCCTCGTCCTGATCTCGGCGCTGCTCGAGCTCAAGGCCCGCGGGATGTTCCCGGACGAGGACGCCGAGCTCTCCGAGCTCGAGCCGGAGGCCGCAGCCGAGGAGCTTGCACGGCGACTGGCCGAGTACCGCCGCGCGAAGGAGGCGGCGGTCTGGCTCGCCGGGCGGCTCGAGGCCTCGCGCGACCGTTACTTCAGGGTCGGGCCGGCGCCCCTGGCCCCTGCTCGTCCCGAGCCGGTGTTCGCCTCGCAGCCGCCGGCGAAGCTTGCCGACGCGATCCGTTCGCTCGCCGTCGAGCCCCCGCAGCTCTCGACCGCTCACATGGGACTCGCGTTCCCGCCGGTCGCCCGGTTCCTCGAGCGCTGGCGCGCATTGCTCAGGCGGCGCTCCCGCCTCGATTTCGACCAGGAGGTGGCCGGGCTCTCGCGGGTCGAGATCGCCGTCGCGTTCCTCGCGCTGCTCGAGCTCGCCAAGCAGCGGGAGCTCGCATTCTCCCAGGCGGCCCCTTTTGCCCCGATAAGGATTACCCGCCCGTCCGCAGAAAGGAGTATCTCGTGGACCGCCCACTCCGCCTAGTCGCCGCCAACCCGGTCGAGCAGCTCGCCCGCACGATCGAGGCGCTCCTGGTCGTCGCCTCCCAGCCGCTGTCCGATGCTGAGCTGGCCGAGGCGACCGGGGACCAGCCGGAGCGCGTCGCCGACGCTCTCGAGCTGCTCGCCGACCGCTACTGCGAGGGCCGCAGCGGCATCGTCCTCGAGCGCGTGGCGGGCGGCTTCGCCTTCCGCGCCTCGCGCGAGGCGGCGGCGGCCTGCGCCCGCCTGTTCGAGCGGCCCGTCGAGCGCGGACTGTCGGGGGCGGCCCTCGAGACGCTCGCGATCGCCGCGTACCTCGGCCCGTGCACGCGCCCCGACATCGCCCGGATCCGCGGTGTGAACGCCGACGCCGCCGTCGCCGGCCTCGTCGAGCGCGGGCTGCTCACGGAGTCGGGCCGGGACAACGAGTTCGGCGCCGTCCGCTACGCCACGACTTCGCTCTTCGAGCGCGTCTTCGGCCTTGAGTCGCTGGCCGAGCTGCCGCGGCTCGACGACGTCGGTGCCGACACCGCCGAGATTCGCGAGCGGCTCGAAGCGGTCGCCCAGAAGCGCCCCGCGTAGCGGGCCCGGGCAGTCGACAGCCGCCCCCGAGCCGCCTGTGGACGAGCTGTTTCGAAGTTGGCACCCGCGCCCCCACGCGGTACCGCTAGCGTTCGGAAAGGGAGCCGGGATCCCCCCGCGCGGGGGTGCGTCCTCGGGCCCGGCCAAAGAGACGAGTCGAAAAGCGGCAACGGCCCAGGGTTTACGGCATACGAGGTGCGGCATACGGTTTGCGGCAAACGGGGTGCGGCGTACGAGGAGCGGCATACGAGGAGCGGCTGAGAAGGAGCGGCTGAGAAGGAGCGGCTGAGAAGGAGTGGGTTAGAAGGGCCGGCTTGGCAGGGGAGCTTTGTACCGGCAGGACGCAGCCGCCGGAGGCAGCCGCCGCGAAGAAGCCGGTGCCGGCGGGGAAGGGAGCCGCGCTGGGGAACGGATGTGGCTCTCGCGGCGTTGGGAACGGAAATGGACGTCAACGAGGAGACTTTCGCGACAGAGGTGATCGAGCGGTCGGCGCACGAGCCGGTCGTCGTCGACTTCTGGGCGGACTGGTGCAAGCCGTGCCGGCAGCTGACGCCCGTGCTCGAGGCCGCGGTCGAGGGTCGCGAGGTCGCGCTCGCGAAGATCGATGTCGAGGCGAACAAGGAGCTCGCACGGCGGTTCGACGTCTCCGGGATCCCGGCGGTCAAGGCATTCCGGAACGGTGAGGTCGTCGCCGAGTTCGTCGGCGCCAGGTCGCGGACGGCGGTCGACGAGTTCCTCGACGAGCTCACGAGGCCGCCGGTCGCCGAAACGGTCGACGACGAGGAGGTGGCCTCCGCGCTGCGCGCCGGCGACTACGCCCGGGCCTTCGAGATCCTGCTCACGCGCGCCGAGGACCCGGGCCGGCGCGACGAGGCTCGCCGGACGATGATCGAGCTCTTCAACGAGCTCGGGCAGGCAAGCGACCTGTCCGTCCGGTATCGCAAGCGCCTCGCCGCCGTTCTCTACTAGAGATGCGGCTCAACGCCTGGCTCGCGCGGGCAGGGGTCGCATCGCGGCGCGGGGCCGACGAGCTGATCAAGGCCGGCCGGGTCACGGTGAACGGCGCCCCGGGCGCGTTGAACACGTTCGTCGAGTCCCGCGACCGGGTGGAGCTCGACGGGCGGTCGCTGCACCTGCAGCGGCTTGCCTACGTCCTGCTGAACAAGCCCGCGGGCGTCGTCACGACGGTGCGCGACCCGGGTGGGCGGCCGACGGTCGTCGGGCTGGTCGGCCACGCTGCCCGCATCGTCCCCGTCGGCCGGCTCGACGCAGACACGACGGGTGCGCTGCTCCTGACGAACGACGGCGAGCTCGCCCACCGGCTCGCACATCCGCGCTACGAGGTCGACAAGGTGTATGTCGCCGAGGTCGAGGGAGACCCGTCGCCGGCCGTGCTCGGTGCGCTCGAGCGGGGAGTCGAGCTCGAGGACGGCCCCACCGCGCCGGCCCGGGCACGGCGCCTCGGCAAGGGCCGCATCGAGCTCGTGCTGCACGAGGGGCGGAACCGCCAGGTGAAGCGGATGCTCGACGCCGTCGGCCACCCCGTCCGAGCCCTGCAGCGGAGCCGCTACGGCCCCCTGACGCTCGACGGGCTCGCGCCCGGCGAGTGGCGCGAGCTCACGGCCGCCGAGGTGGCCGCGCTCCGCGAGAGGCCCGACGGGTGACGGAGATCCGGATCAGGCCGGCCCGTCCCGGCGACGGCGCTGCCCTCGCCCGCATCCACCTCGAGGCGGGCGCCTACCACGCCGACCTGGCCGCCACGGACTTCCAGCTCCCCGCCGAGGAGGGACTTGCGGCGTACGTCGAAGCCGAACTCGAGCCGGCCGACGGCGTTCTCGTGCTCGTGGCGGAGCTCGACCAAGAGCCCGTCGCATCGCTCTTCGCGCATCTCGTCCCGGCGCTCGAGGCCGCGCGCTACCAGTGGAACAGCCGCCTCGGCGAGCAGGCGCTCGCGATCGACTACCTCGCGACCGGCGAGGCGCACCGGCGCCGCGGGATCGCGAAGATGCTCGTCGAGGCGGCCGAGGAGTGGGCACGGGAGCGTGGGGCCACCGTCGCGAGCACCGAGACGTATCTCGGCAGCCCGCTCTCGCTCCCGTTCTGGGAGCGGGGGATGGGGTACCGGCGGCGCTCGGTGAACCTGACGAAGGATCTCTAGCCGGCGAGGACGAAGCCCATGCGCTCGTACATCGTCCGGAGCGTCGGCTCCGATGCGCCGCGGGCCTTCTCGGCGCCGGCGGCGAGCATCCGCGTCAGCTCCGCCGGGTCACCTCGCAGCGCGGCGTAGCGCTCCTGGATCGGGAGCAGCAGCTCGACGACCGCCTCGGCGACGTCACCCTTGAACTGGCCGTACCCTCCCCCGTCGTACCGGGCCTCGATCGCCTCGGGCGTCTCATCCGTCGCCACCGTCATCACGTCGATCAGGTTCGTCACGCCCGGCTTGTCGCTGCCCCGGCGCACCTCGCTGCCCGAGTCGGTCACCGCCGACTTGACCTTCTTGCGGATCACCCCGGGCGGGTCGAGAAGCAGCAGGGTGCCCTGCGCCGTGCCGCCGGTCGTCGACATCTTCCGCGTCGGCTCCTGCAGGTCCATGATGCGCGCCCCGATCTCCGGGTAGATACCGGCCGGGACCGTGAAGGTCTCGCCGAAGCGCGCGTTGAACCGCTCCGCGATGTCGCGGGCGAGCTCGAGGTGCTGCCGCTGGTCGTCGCCGATCGGCACGAACCCGGTCTGGTAGAGGAGGATGTCGCCGGCCATCAGGATCGGATAGGTGAAGAGGCCCGCGCTGACGAACTCCTGCCGCCCGCCCTTCTCCTTGAACTGCGTCATCCGCCCGAGCTGCCCGTAGCTCGTCACCGCGGCGAGCAGCCACGCCGCCTCGGCGTGCGCGGTGACGTGACTCTGGGCGAACACCGTCGAGCGGTCCGGGTCGAGCCCGGTCGCGTAGAGCAGCGCCGCCAGGTCGAGCGTCCGCTCGCGCAGGTCCGCCGGGTCGTAGTCGACCGTGATCGAGTGCAGGTCGACGATGCAGAAGAACGCCTCGCCGCCCGCCGCGCTCGCCCGCTCCTGCGTCGCCTCGTACTGGCGGAACCCGCCCGAGTAGTTGCCGAAGTGCTTCGCCCCCGTGGGCTGGATGCCTGAGAAGATGCGCACTGCTTCGAGCTTAGCGGCCGCCCTTACACTTCGATCGTGGCCGTCGTCGATTCGACCTGGTCCCCGTCCTCGTGGCGGGATCGCGAGGCGCTCCAGCAGCCGGAGTGGCCCGACCCCGCACGCCTCGAGGCGGTGCGCGGCCGGCTGCACACCCAGCCGCCGCTCGTCTTCGCCGGCGAGGCGCGGCAGGTTCGCTCGGCGCTCGCCGAGGTCGCCGCAGGCCGTGCCTTCCTGCTCCAGGCCGGCGACTGCGCCGAGTCGTTCCACGACTTCGAGCGCCTGACCGAGAGCGGCGCCGCCTACTCGGCGGTCGCGATCCGCGAGCGCCTGAAGATCCTGCTGCAGATGGCGGCCGTGCTCACCTACGGCGCAGCGCTGCCCGTGCTCAAGATCAGCCGGATCGCGGGCCAGTTCGTCAAGCCGCGCTCGAGCGACCTCGAGCGCACGGCGAACGGCGAGATCCCGGTCTTCCGCGGCCACATGATCCACGACGACGCCCCGACCGCGGCGGCGCGCACGCCGGTTCCGGACCGGATGCTCGAGGGCTACTTCCACGCAGCTTCGACGCTGAACCTCGTCCGCGCGTTCACGAAGGGCGGGTTCGCCGACCTGACGCAGGTGCACGCCTGGAACCAGGACTTCGTCGCCAGCTCGCCGCAGGGCCGCCGCTACGAGACGCTCGCGTCCGAGGTCGAGCGCGCCCTCGCGTTCATGGCCGCCTGCGGGATCGACCTCGCCGCGACGCCGCAGCTCCACCAGGTCGACGTCTGGACGAGCCATGAGGGGTTGCTGCTCGACTACGAGGAGGGGCTGACGCGGCGCGACTCGATCAGCGGCGACTGGTACGACTGCTCGGCCCACATGCTCTGGATCGGCGAGCGCACCCGGGCGCTCGACGGTGCGCATGTCGAGTTCTTCTCCGGCGTCCACAACCCGATCGGCGTCAAGCTTGGGCCCGGCGCAACGCCAGAGGAGGCGGTCGAGCTGTGCGGGCGGCTGAACCCCGACCGGATCCCCGGCCGGATGACCCTGATCGTGCGCCTCGGCGCCGGGCGGGTCGGCGAGCTCCTGCCGCCGCTCCTCCGCGCCGTCCGCGAGGCGAAGCATCCGGTCGTCTGGGCCTGCGATCCGATGCACGGCAACGGTTTCACGACCGCCGCCGGCCGCAAGACGCGCCACTTCGACGCGATCATGGCCGAGATCGAGGGCTTCTTCGCCGCCTGCCGCGCCGAGCGGATCTGGCCCGGCGGCGTCCACCTCGAGTACACCGGCGACGATGTCACCGAGTGCCTCGGCGGCTCCGAGGAGCTCGCCGAGGAGCAGCTCGACGATCGCTACGAGACGTTGTGCGACCCCCGTCTGAACGGGCGCCAGTCGCTCGACCTCGCCTTCCGGCTCGCCGAGCTGATGCGGCGCGAGCCCTCGCCGGTCGGGTAGCCGGGTAGTTGGCGCTCACCCGGCTCACGATCGTCGGCACCGGGCTGATCGGCGCCTCGCTCGGCCTCGCCGCCCGCGCGAGGGGGATCGCGGTCACAGGCTGGGATCCCGACCCTGCCGCGCTCGAGGCGGCGAGGCTGCGGGACGCCGTCGACCCTGCGGGCTCGCTCGAGGAGGCGCTCGCCGGGGCCGAGCTCGCCGTGGTCGCCGCGCCGATCGCCGCTCTGGCCGCCGAGGTGGCCGCCGTTCTCGCGGCCACCGGAGAGGAGACGACGGTCACCGACGTCGGCTCGACCAAGGCAAGCGTGGTCGCGGCTGCCGGCGGCTCGCCGCGATTCGTCGGCGGCCACCCCATCTGCGGCTCCGAGTCCCATGGCGCCGAGAACGCCTCGGCGGGCCTCTTCGACGGGGCAACGTGGTTCCTCACCCCGACCTCGACGACCGACGCGGTGCGGCACCGCCTCGTCCACGGCTTCGCCGCCGATCTCGGAGCGTTCCCGGTCGCGATCGAGCCCGGCGCGCACGACCGGCTCGTGGCGCTCACGAGCCACCTGCCGCACGTGCTCGCGAACGTGATCGTCAACCGCGCCGGCGCGAGCCGTGTCGAGGGCCACGACCCGCTCGCGAGCGCCGGCGGCTCGCTCCGCGACATGACCCGGATCGCGGGCGCGAACCCCCGGATGTGGATCGACGTGTTCCTCGACAACGCCGATGCGGTGCGCGGCGAGCTCGCCGACTTTCGCCGCCGGCTCGAGCAGGTCGAGGATGCTCTGGCCCGGCAGGACGCGGGGTTCCTCGCGCGCTGGATCGGCGAGGCCGCCGGCAACCGGCGCCGGATGCTCGAGAGTGCCTACACCGACGCCGGCGCTCTCCACCGCGTGAGCGTTCACGTGCCCGACCGGCCCGGCGTGTTCGCCGGCATCACCCAGGCGCTCGGCGCCGAGCGGATCAACATCGAGGACTTCGACCTCGAGCACATCTCGCCCGAGCGCGGCGGCACCGTCACGCTGCTCGTCACCGGCGAGGACGAGGCCCGCCGCGCCGCCGAGCTGCTCGAGAGCCAGGGCTACGGCGTCGTCGTCTCTCCCGTCCTGGACGCCGATGAGAGTTGAGCCGGCGGCCCGCGTCGACGGGCACATCGGCGTTCCCGGCGACAAGTCGATCTCGCACCGCGCGCTGCTGATCGGCGCCCTCGCCGAGGGCGAGACCCGCATCTCCCACTGGGGCCGTTCGGGCGACACCGAATCGACCCTCGGCGTCGTGCGCGCGCTCGGCGTCGAGGTCGACGAGGAGGACGTCGACACCCTCGTCGTCAGCGGCGTCGGGCTCCGCGGCCTTCGCGCCTCGGAGGCGCTGCTCGACTGCGGCAACGCGGGGACGCTCGCACGCCTCGTCTCGGGGGTCCTGGCCTTCCAGGAGGGCCGGTTCGAGCTCGTCGGCGACGAGTCGCTTTCCCGCCGGCCGATGGGGCGCGTGGTCGAGCCGCTGACCCTCATGGGTGCGTCGATCGGCTCCGCCGGCGGCTCCCTGCCGCTCGTGATCGAAGGCGGTGCGCTGACCGGGATCGACTACACGCTGCCCGTCGCGAGCGCACAGGTGAAGTCGGCGATCGTGCTTGCCGGCCTGGGCGCGGAGGGAGCGACGACCGTCCGCGAGCCGGCGGCCACGCGCGACCACACGGAGCTGATGCTCGCCGCGGCGGGTGCCGCGGTCAGCCGCCGCCCGGGTTTCGTCACGATCGAGCCCGGCGGCCCCCTGCGCCTGCCGGAGGTGTTCGTCCCCGGCGACATCTCGTCGGCCGCGCCCTTCCTGGCAGCGGCAGCCCTGCTCCCCGGCTCGACATTGACCGTGCACGACGTCGGCCTCAATCCGCTCCGCACGGGCTTCCTCGACGTGCTCGAGCGGATGGGCGCGCGGATCGGGTTCGTCAACCGGCGCACGATCGCGGGCGAGGCGATCGGCGACGTCGAGATCGCGGGCGGCGAGCTCGTCGCGACGAGCGTCGGCGCGTCCGAGGTCCCGCGCCTCGTCGACGAGCTGCCGCTGGTCGCGCTCCTCGCCGGCATGGCCCACGGCACGACCAGGGTGAGCGGCGCCGAGGAGCTGCGGGCGAAGGAATCGGATCGCATCGACACGGTCACGACGGCGCTGCGCGCGATCGGAGTCCACATCGAGGCCCGGCCCGACGGGTTCGTCGTGCGCGGGGTGCCCGCCCGGCCGCGCGGCGGGACGATCGACGCGGCCGGCGACCACCGGATCGCGATGCTCGGCGCCGTCGCCGGCACCGTCTCCCAGGACGGAGTGCGGCTCGAAGGCGCCGACAGCGCCGCCGTCAGCTTCCCCGGCTTCTTCGGCGTGCTCGCCGGCCTCACGCAGACGGGCGAGGTCGGCGAGTGACAGCCATGGCGGCTGCAGCGCTCCCACTAGCCTTCTGCCCTGTGGGAAGGGAGCAGAGGCTCTGATCATCGCGATCGACGGGCCGGCGGGGGCCGGCAAGAGCACCGTCGCGCGGGGGCTCGCGGAACGGCTCGGCTTCCGCTACCTCGACACGGGCGCGATGTACCGGAGCCTGACGTGGCTCGCCCTCCGCCGCGGCTTCGATCTCGGCGACGGGCCGGCGCTCGGCCGGCTCGCGCAGGAATTCCCGGTCGGATTCGACCCGGCCGGCCGGGTCTACATCGACGGCGCCGACGTCACCGACTCGATCCGCAAGGTGCGGATCGACCAGAACGTCCCGATCGTGGCCAAGCACCGCGAGGTGCGCGAGGTGATGCGCGAGCGCCAGCGGGAGCTCGGAGCCGACGGCGACGTGGTGATCGAGGGCCGCGACATCGGGACGGTCGTCGCGCCGCAGGCCGACGTGAAGGTGTACCTCGTCGCCGACCCGTCCGTCCGTGCGCGCCGCCGCCAGTCCGAGCGGCCCGACATCGGCGCCGATGCGCTCGCGACCGACCTCAAGCTGCGCGACGAGTCGGACCTCGTGCGCATGCGGCCTGCGCCCGACGCCCACGAGATCGACACCACCGAGCTCGGGATCGAGGACGTGATCGCGCAGATCGAGGCTCTCGTCCGCGCCCGGTCGGCCGTCTGATGGCCTACGGCGACTTCGCGTGGAAGACGTCGCGGCTCTGGATCTCGCCGCTCACCGCCTTCCTCGCACGGGCCCGCGCCTACGGGCTCGACCGGATCCCGGCCACGGGCGGCTGCGTGCTCGCGATCAACCATCTCGCCTGGATCGACATCCCCCTCGTCGGGGGGCAGTCGCCGCGCAACATCAACTACGTGGCGAAGATCGAGCTGCGGCGCGTCCCCGGCTTCGGGGGCTTCCTCGGCTGGCACGGGATCATCGACGTCAAGCGGGGCGAGTCCGACCGCGACGCCGTGCGGGTGATGCGCCGCTACGCGGCCGAGGGCCGCGCGGTCGGCCTCTTCGTCGAGGGCACCCGCCAGAAGCACGGCCGACCCGGGACGGTGCAGCCGGGAGCGGCGATGGTCGCGATCCAGGAGGACGTCCCCGTCGTCCCGATCGCGGTCTACGGCACCCAGTTCTGGAAGCTCTACAACTTCGCGCCCTGCTCGATCGCGGTCGGCGAGCCCTTCCGCTTCGAGGGCATCGCCAAGGGCGGCAAGGGCTACAAGGAGGCGAGCGCGGAGATCGAGCGGCGCCTCAACATCCTCTTCGACTGGCTCGCCGACGTCCACGCCCGCGGCCGGCCGAGCGGCCTCGTGCCCCCGCTGTGAACGACGTGCCCGCTCCGGACGGCCTCGACGACCTGCTCGGAACGGTCGCGATCGTCGGCTACCCGAACGTCGGCAAGTCGACGCTGATCAACCGGCTCACGTCGACCCGCGCCGCCGTCGTCCACGACACGGGCGGCACCACACGCGACCGCAAGGAGCTCATCTGCGAGTGGGCCGGCAAGCGCTTCCTGCTCGTCGACACGGGCGGCGTCGACGTCACGAGCAAGGACGCCGTCGCGCGCTCGATCGTCGATCAGGCCCGGCTCGCGATCGCCGACGCCGACCTGTCCTGCTCGTCGTCGACGCCCGGGCCGGCGTCATGGCCGGCGACCAGGAGCTCGCCGAGATCCTGCGCCTGTCGCACAAGCCCGTGCTCGTGCTCGCGAACAAGATCGACGACCCGGGCCAGGAGCCGCTCGCGCTCGAGGTGCACAGCCTCGGCCTCGGCGACCCGATCCCGCTGTCGGGGATGCACGGCCACGGCACCGGCGACCTGCTCGACGAGATCGTCGAGCGGCTCGAGGATGTCGGCGAGGCACGCCCGGCAGTCGGCGGCGACGCGATCCGCGTGGCGATCCTCGGGCGCCCGAACGTCGGCAAGTCGTCCCTCTTCAACAAGCTGATCGGCGTCGAGCGCACGATCGTCTCCGAGGTGCCGGGAACGACGCGGGACGCGATCGACACGGTGCTCGAGCGGGGCGGGCGGACCTTCCAGCTCGTCGACACGGCGGGGCTGCGCCGCAAGCGCCGCCAGCGCCAGGGGATCGAGTACTACTCGGAGCTCCGCGCGCTCGAGGCGGCCGAGCGCGCAGACGTCGCCGTCGTCCTGATCGACGCCTCCGAGGGCATCGTCGAAGGAGATCTGAGCGCCGCGGACGTCGCGCGGAAAGCACAATGCTCGACGCTCGTCGTCCTCTCGAAATGGGATCTGACGGAGGTCGACATCGAGGACGTCCGGCCGGAGCTGCTGCGCCGCCTGCGCCAGCGGCCGCCGATCGTCACCACCTCTGCGAAGACCGGCCGCGGGATCGCCCGCGTGCTCGACCGGGTCGAGGAGCTCTTCGAGAAGCACTCCGGCCGGATCGGCACCGGCGAGCTGAACCGGTTCCTGGCCGAGCTCAAGGAGGCCCGGCAGCCGCCGTCCCGCGGCCGCAAGCGGCTCAACCTGCTCTACGGGGCGCAGGTCTCGACCCGCCCGCCGCGCTTCCGCTTCACGGTCAACGACACGAGCCTCGTCACGCGCGACTACGGCTACTGGGTCGAGAACGAGCTGCGCGAGCGGTTCGCCATGCAGGGCGTTCCGGTGACGATCGACTTTCGCCCGCGGCCGTGAAGACCGCGGTCGTCGTCGGCGGCGGCTCGTGGGGGACCGGGTTCTCGCGGCTGCTCGCCGACCGGGGGCTGGAGGTCACGCTCGCCACGCATAGCGCCGAGGACGCGGCCGCGATCCGCGCGACCGGCAGGAACCCGCGGTTCCTGCCCGACATCGAGCTCTCCGACATCGCCGCCGTGGCGCTCGCCGAGGCGCCCGTCGCCGCGGCCGACCTCGTCGTCGTCGCCCTCCCGAGCCGGTTCTTTCGCGAGGTCGTGCAGGCGCTCCCGGGCTCGGCACCGCTCCTGAGCCTCACCAAAGGGCTCGACCCGGTCACCGGCGACCGGCTCTCGACGCTCGTCAGCGGCCGTCCGGTCGCCGTCCTCTCCGGGCCCGAACATGGCCGACGAGGTCGCGGCGGGGCTGCCGGGCGCGGCGGTGATCGCGAGCGAGGACGCGGCGTTTGCCGGCGCGCTCCAGGAGTCGCTCAGCTCGACCGCCTTTCGCGTGTACCTGAACGACGACCTGATCGGGGTCGAGCTCTGCGCAGCGGCGAAGAACGTGATCGCTCTCGCGGCCGGCGCGTGCGACGGCATCCACGCCGGCGACAACGCAAAGGCGGCGCTGATCACGCGCGGGCTCGCCGAGATGGCCCGGCTCGGGGAGGCCGCCGGCGCCGACCCGGAGACGTTCTTCGGGCTGGCCGGCATGGGCGACCTGATCGTCACGTGCTGGCACCCGAGCGGCCGCAATCGCCGCGCCGGCGAGCTGATCGCCCGCGGCCGGGCTCCAGACGAGGCCGCCGCCGAGATCGGTCAGGTCGTCGAGGGCCTGACGACCGCGCCGGTGCTTCGCGACCTCGCCCACCGGCTCGGGGTGGAGCTGCCGATCACCGAGAGCGTCTGCTCGGTCCTCGAGGGCAGCTCGCTCGCGGCGCTCGCGGCCGCGCTGATGGGCCGCAGGCCGACCGACGAGTAGCCCGCGTCACGCCGCCCGTGCGGGTGGGCTGCTTGCGACCTTGGACCGGCGCGGTCCCGCGCCTGCCCGCTAGGGTTCGACCATGGCCAGGCGCTCTTTCTCATTCACGTCGGAGTCGGTGACCGAGGGCCATCCCGACAAGGTCGCCGACCAGATCTCGGACTCCGTGCTCGACGCGGTGCTCGCCGACGACCCCGAAGGCAGGGTCGCCTGCGAGACGCTCGTCACCACGGGGCTCGTCCTCGTCGCGGGCGAGATCACCACCTCGACGTACGTCGACATCCCGCGCCTCGTCCGCGAGCGGGTCGCCGCGATCGGCTACACGCGCGCCAAGTACGGGTTCGACGCCGAGACCTGCGGCGTGATCGTCGCGCTCGACGAGCAGTCGGCGGACATCGCGCAGGGTGTCGACCAGGCCTTCGAGGTGCAGCACGATCCCGGCGACGACGACCCGCTCGATCGTGTCGGCGCCGGCGACCAGGGCTTCATGTTCGGCTACGCGACCAACGAGACGCCCGAGCTGATGCCGCTGCCGATCATGCTCGCGCACAAGCTCGCGAAGAGGCTGTCCGAGGTGCGGAAGGCCGACATCCTCCCGTACCTCCGTCCCGACGGCAAGACGCAGGTGACGGTGCGCTACGAGATCGACGAGAGCGGCCGGCGCATCCCGGTCGAGATCGAGCGGGTGCTCGTCTCGACGCAGCATCGCGAGGGGCTCGACCCCGAGACGATGATCAAGCCCGACCTGATCGACAACGTGATCGGCCCGATCCTGCCGAAGCATCTCTACGACGAGCGGAGGCTCGGCGAGAAGGGCTTCGTCTACGTCAACCCGACCGGCAAGTTCGTCATCGGCGGCCCGATGGGCGACTCCGGGCTCACCGGGCGCAAGATCATCGTCGACACCTACGGCGGCTCGGCCCCGCACGGCGGCGGTGCCTTCTCGGGCAAGGATCCGACGAAGGTCGACCGCTCGGCCGCCTACGCCGCCCGCTACGTCGCGAAGAACATCGTCGCCGCGGGCCTTGCGGAGCGCTGCCAGCTCCAGGTCGCCTACGCGATCGGCGTCGCGCATCCGTTCTCGATCCTCGTCGAGTGCTTCGATACCGAGGCGATCCCGGTCACCCGCATCGAGGAGCTCGTCCGCGACCACTTCGATCTTCGCCCGGCTGCGATCCTGCGCGATCTCGACCTCCGCCGGCCGATCTACACGAAGACGGCTGCCTACGGCCACTTCGGCCGCGAGGAGCACGACTTCACCTGGGAGCGCACCGACAAGGTCGACGCGCTCCGCAAGGCCGCCGGCCTCGCCGCGGTCGGCGCCCCCGCCTAGACCGGCCGGACGAACAGGCCGGCTGCGGCCTTCTCGGTGATCGCCATCTCGTCGCCGTCGAGCCGGACCTGGAGCTGACCGGCAGACGGCCGGGCCGACTCGAGCTCGATGCTCGCGCCCGGGACGAGGCCCTGGTCGTAGAACCAGTGGAGGAGGTCGCCGTCGTGCTCGGCGAGCCGGACGATCGTCGCGCGGTCACCGGGCTCGAGCGCCGAGAGCGGCTCCAGCTCGTGGTTCTCGGCCTGCTCGAAGACGGTGTCGATCGGCCAGCCGTGTGGGCAGCGCTCGGGGTTGCCGAGCCGCTCGCGGATCCGCTCGACCATGTCTTCGCTGAAGGTGTCACCGAGCTCGTCCGCGTGCACGTGCGCCTCCGCGGCGGTGTAGCCCATGAAGTCGGTGAGGAGGCGCTCGATGATGCGGTGCTTGCGCACGGCGCGCTCGGCCCGCTCGCGACCCGCCTCCGTGAGGATCGCCTCCCGCCGCTCGCCGCGCTCGACGAGCCCCTCCGCTTCGAGCCGCTTCAGCATCTCGCCGGCGGAGGCGCGCGAGACCCCGAGCATCTCGGCAACCCGCGAGGAGAGGGTCGGTAGGGTCGTGTCGCTCGGGTGGTACTCGCCGATCGGGAACGCGAGGAAGTAGATCGTCTCCAGGTATTCGTCGACCGAGTGCCCCGCCGCCATCTCGGCGCCATCGTACCCCTGCGCCGTCGCCCGCCCGGTCGCGCGGCTCGTACGCTTAGAGCGTGGGGCAGTTCTTCCACGCGATCCATGCCTTCGGCGACGAGCTCGCGGCCGTCCGCTGGGAGTTCCTCGCGATCGCGCTCGGGTTCTTCTTCGTCCGGATCGTGCTGCGTGCCTGGGCCTGGCGGACGATCCTCAGCGCGTCGTACCCCGACGAGCCGATCCGGTTCCGCAGCGTGTTCGGCGCCTACCTCGCCGGCGTCGGCGTGAACTCGATCGTCCCGGCCCGTGCCGGCGACGTCGTCAAGCTCTACCTCGTCAAGCACCGCATCAAAGGATCGACCTACTCGACGCTGGCGCCGACGCTCGTCGCCGAGACGCGTGCTCGACTTCTTCGTCGCCGGCTCGCTGATCGCCTGGGCGCTCGCGATCGGAGTCCTTCCCACCCATCAGGTCTACTCGAGGCTTCCCTCGGTCGACTGGGGCTTCCTCTTCAAGCACGCGCGCTGGACCGAGATCGGGCTCGCCCTGCTCGTCGGGGCGGCCGTGATCGCGCTGATCGCCTTCATCGAGCACGGCGCCGACACGCGCGCGCGGATCATGCGCGGCTTCGCGATCATCCACCACCCACGCCGGCTCCTGCGCGGCGTCGTCCTGCCGCAGGCGCTCTCCTGGGTCTGCCGGATCGCAACGGTCTACTACTTCCTGCTCGCCTTCCGCGTCCACGCCACGATCCACAACGCGCTCCTCGCGCTCGTCGTCGACTCCCTCGCGACGCTCTTCCCGGCGACGCCGGGCGGGGCGGGGACGAAGCAGGGGCTGATCGTCTTCCTCTTCCGCGACGAGGCGATCAGCAAGCCGCTGCTCCTCGCCTTCAGCGTCGGCATGAACATCGCCGTCGTCGTCTTCAGCGTCCTGCTCGGCGCGTTCGCGATGTACATGATGGCCCGCACGGTCTCGTGGCGTCGGATCAGGGCCGAGGCGCAGGAGCGGCAGGCCTGACCGGCGCCGGGGCGGGTGGACAGCCACTCGAGGAGCGCCGGCGGACGCGGTTCGTCGTCACCGCCTGACACACTCACCTGCCCTGTGCCCTTTGCGTCGGTCTACCCGCTCGTGACGGCGCGCGCCGTCGCGCGTGCGTTCACCTACGAGGTCGACGAAGGCGTCGGCAAGGGCGCGATCGTGGCGATGCAGTTCGGGCGGCGGCGTGCGCGGGGAGTCGTCGTGGCGCTCGAGGACAGCGCCCCGGAGGGGATCGACGCGGTCGCCGTCGACAAGGTCGTCGGCCAGGTGCCGCCGCCGCTCGTCGACCTCGCCCTCTGGATCGCCGCCTACTACGGCACCACGCCGGCGCGGGCGCTCGCGCTCGTCGCGCCCGAGCTGCCGAGGCGCCGCAAGGAGCAGCCGCCTCCCGCCGAGCGCCAGTCGCTGGCCGGCGAGGACGAGCCGGAGTCGCTGCTCCCCGAGCAGCGTGCGGCCACCGATCGGATCGTGTCGGCGCTCGACGCCGGCGCGGGCGGTGCGTTCCTGCTCTTCGGGCCGACGGGCTCGGGGAAGACCGAGGTGTACCTCCAGGCCTGCGCGGCGGCTCTCGAGCGGGGGCTCGGCGCGATCCTGCTCGTGCCCGAGATCTCGCTCGCGCCCCAGACCGTCGGCCGTGCGCGGGCACGGTTCGGCGACCGGGTGGCGATCCTCCACTCGGGCCTCAGCGAGGCCGAGCGGCGAGACGAGCGCCAGCGAATCGCGAGCGGCGAGGCGCGCATCGTCGTCGGTGCCCGCTCGGCGGTGTTCGCTCCCGTGCGCGGCCTCGGCCTGATCGTCGTCGACGAGGAGCACGACGCCTCCTACAAGCAGGACTCGGATCCCCGCTACGACGCCCGCACGGTCGCGGTCAAGCGGGCTGCGCTCGAGGGAGCCGTCGCCGTGTTCGGCTCGGCGACGCCGCGGCCGGAGAGCTGGGCGGCGCTCGAGCGCCTCGAGCTCGGGGGGCGGGTGGGCGGCGAGCTGCCGCCGGTGCGCGTCGTCGACATGCGCCGCGAGGCGGGGTACCCGCTCTCGGCGCCGCTGCTCGCCGAGCTGCGACGGGTCTTCGAGAGCGGCGGCAAGGCGATGCTGCTCCTCAACCGGCGCGGCGTCGCTCCGGCCCTGCACTGCCGTGCCTGCGGCCGGACGATCAAGTGCCAGAACTGCGATGTCGCCCTCGTCCTGCACCGCGGCGAGGCGCTCCGCTGCCATCACTGCGGCCATACCGAGCCCGACCCCGAGACCTGCCCCTCGTGCGGCTCCTCGGACCTGGCGCGCCTCGGGGCGGGGACGCAGTGGCTCGAGCGGGAGCTCGGCCGCGAGTTCCCCGACGTCGAGCAGATCCGCCTCGATGCCGACACCGCGACGAGCCCCGAGCTGACGACCGCGGCCCTCCGCCGCTTCGCCGAGACCGGTCGCACGGTCCTGCTCGGAACCCAGATGATCGCGAAGGGCCACCACTTCGCCGGCGTCGAGCTGGCCGCGGTGGTCGACGCCGACTTCGCGCTCGGGCTTCCCGACTTCCGCGCCGAGGAGCGCGCCTTCCAGCTCCTGACGCAGCTCGCGGGGCGCAGCGGCCGCGACGCGCCCGGGACGCGTGATCATCCAGACCTTCCAGCCCGACGCCCGCCCGATCGCGCACGCCGCGCGCCACGACGTGCGCGGCTTCCTGGCCGAGGAGCTCGAGCGCCGCGAGGCGCTCGGCTACCCGCCCGCCTGCCATCTCGTCCGGATCGTCGTCACGGGGGCCGAGCCCGGCCCGGTGGCGCAGGTGCTCGCCGAGCTCAAGGCCGGGATGCCCGAGGTCGCTCTGCTCGGCCCGGCGCCGCTGCTCCGCCTCCGCCGCCGCCACCGCGGCCAGCTGATCGCGAAGACCGACCGCCCCCGCGCCGCGGCAACCCGCGCCGCGGCCCTCCTCGCCGCCGCCGCCCCGGCGATGCGCCGCGCCGGGCTGACCGCCGTCGTCGACGTCGACCCGCAGTCCCTCTAGCCCTCGCGGTAGGCCCGTCCACACCGGCCGTGTCTTGCGGGAACACGTCAGGGGACAGTCCCCTGGACATGGCCCCTCTGGGCACGTCCAGGGACTGCGCGCAGCGTTGCCCCGCGTGCCGTTCGGCAAACTGGAGCCGTGAAGCGGACACCGGCCGAGGAGATCCTGGGCGAGTGGGGGGTGCGCGATGTGACCCCTCCGTCGGCGCAGGAGCGCGAGCGGCTCGAGCGCGACCGCGACGTGAACTCGCTCACCGGGGAGCAGCTCCCGCGGCGGATCCGGCGGTTCCGGCCCGAGCCTGACGCCTACGTCGCCTCGCTCGGCGGCCCGCTCCCGTACATGCAGCGGCGGCGGACGATCGAGGAGGAGACCGAGCGCCACCTCGAGCGGCTCGAGGAGGCCTATGCCCGTCACGCCGGCAACCCGGCGGGCTGGCGGCGGCTCGCCGCCCGCTGGGATTTCGGCGAGGTCAACGAGCTGATCGACCGGCACAACCGCTGGTACCCGATCGAGGCCCGGCTCGCGATGGACCCGCGATCCCGCGACTTCGTGAAGGTCGGCGGCCGCGACTACCGGCTCGAGCCGCTCGACGCGCAGTGGATCCTCGCGCACTTCCCCGCCTGAGGCTCGCCGCCTGAGGCTCGCCGCCTGAGGCTCTGCGCCTGGCAGACTGTGGCCCACCTTGGCGGACGAGCACGATCACGATCACGAACATGCGCACGACCACGCGCATGACCACGACCACGACCACGACCACGACGGAGCTCGACGAGGAGCTCGTGGCGAAGATTCGCGAGCGCGAGCGCGAGGAGCTGCGCCGGTTCGCGCTGGCCCAGATCAGGCAGTATCCGGACTTCGCCCTGCGGATGAAGGCGAAGGAGGTCACCGAGTTCGACGAGTACCTGACCGCGCTCGTCGAGCGGATGATCCACCTGATGGGCGACGCGCAGGGTGTCGGGCTCGCGGCGACACAGCTCGGCGTCCTCCAGCGCGTGTTCGTCTTCGAGCTCGACGACGAGCCCGCCCGGGCGATCGTCAACCCCCGCCTCGTCGACCCGTCGAGCCAGACCGAGACCGACGAGGAGGGGTGCCTGTCGCTCGAGGGCGTACGGGTGCCCGTGGAGCGCTCGACCAAGGTGACGCTCGAGGGCGTCGACCCCGAGGGGCGCGAGCTGCACATCGAGCTCGAGGGGCTCGGCGCCCGCGTCGTCCAGCACGAGATCGACCACCTCGACGGCGTGCTGATCATCGATCGCACCGACGACGAGCACCGCAAGCAGGCGATGGCGATCCTGCGCCCGAAGACCGTCCTGCGGTAGCAGCCCCGACGAGATGGCGTCCGGGCACAACCGGCAGGAGCGCTAGTGCGTCTCGCCGTCGCCGCGACGGCCCCGTTCGGCGCCGACGTGCTCGAACGCCTCGCTCGCAACCACGAGATCGCCTACCTCCTCACGCGCCCGGACGCGCCTCGCGGCCGCGGCCGCCGGCTCGCCTCGCCGCCCGCGAAGGAGACCGCCGAGCGGCTCGGCATTCCGGTGGATCAGCCCGTCCGGCCCGAGCTGCGCGCGGAGCCGGTGGACGCCGTCATCGTCTGTGCCTACGGTCTCCTGATCCCCCCCGACCTGCTCGCACGGGCGCTGTGGCTCAACGTCCATCCATCGCTGCTTCCCCGCTGGCGGGGAGCAGCGCCCGTCGAGCGGGCGATTCTCGCCGGCGACGAGCAGACGGGCGTGACGATCCACGAGACGGTGAAGGAGCTCGACGCGGGGCCGATCGCAGCGCGGGAGCCCTTCGCGATCCGACCCGACGACGACGCGGGCGCGGTGTTCGCCCGCGCCGCCGCGGTCGCCGCCGCTCTCCTCGAGCGCGTGCTCCCCGATCCCTCGTTCACGCCGCAGCCGGAGGAGGGCGCGACCTACGCGGAGAAGATCGCGCCGCACGACCGCGAGCTCGACCTCGCCGATCCCGTCGACGCCTGGCGACGGGTGCGGGCCCTCTCGCCCCACATCGGTGCGCGCGCGGTCCTGCACGGACGCCGCGTGACGGTGTGGCGCGCCCGCCTCGAGGCAGGAGCGTTCGTTCCGCTCGAGGTGCAGCCCGAGGGCAAGCGCCGGATGAGCTACGAGGAGTTCTTGCGGGGGGTCCGGGAGTGACCGCGCCGGCGCGCCGGGCGGCGTTCCGGGTCGTGCGCCGTGTCTTCGAGGATGACGCGTATGCCGACCGGGCGATGGCCTCGGCTGCCGCCGACCTGGACCCGCGCGACCGCGCCCTCGCGCAGCGGATCGCCTACGGGACGGTCCAGCGCATCCGTACGATCGATCACGGGATCGACACCCTCGGCAGCCGCCCCTCGCGCAAGCTCGACCCGGCGGTCCTCGCCGCCCTGCGGGTTGCCGGCTACGAGATCGCCTGGAGCGAGACGCCGCACCACGCCGTCGTCAACGATGCCGTCGACCTCGTCCGCGACGCCGGGCTTTCGTACGCGACCGGCTTCACGAACGCCGTCGCCCGCCGCCTGGCCGAGGGCTTTCCCGCGCTCGTCGCGTCCCTCTTGCCCGGGCCCGCTCGCCGAGTCGTACCCCGACTGGATCTACGAGATCTGGGTGCGCGACTTGGGGGCGGATGAGGCGCTCCGGCTGATGCGCGCGCAGAACGAGCCGGCCGAGCTCGTCGTCCGCTCCGCCGTGCCGCTCGGAGAGCCGACCGACGTTCCCGGTGCCTACCGCCTCGAGCGCGGCAGCCTCGAGGGGCCGCGAGGAGGGTCGTATCTGGCAGAGCCGCGGCTCGCAGCTCGCCGCGCTCGCGGTGGGGTCGCGCGACGGCGAGCGTGTTCTCGACGCGTGCGCGGCCCCCGGCGCCAAGGCGACGATGTTGCGAGGGGAGGTGACCGCGGTCGAGATCCACCCCGGCCGCGCGCGCGAGCTCGAGGAGAACGTGCGCCGCCTCGGCGTCACCAACATCCACGTCGTCAACGCCGACGTTCGCGAGCTCGAGGACGGCGGCTTCGATCGTGCGCTCGTCGATGCCCCCTGCTCGGGCCTCGGCGTTCTCGCCCGCCGCCCCGACCTGCGCTGGCGCGCGACCCCCCTGCCGGGCCTGCAGCTCGAGCTGCTGCGTGCGGCTGCCGAGAGGACGAAGCCCGGCGGCAGCGTCCTCTACTCGGTCTGCACGATCAACGCCGACGAGAACGAGGCCGTCGTCGACGCGTCGGGCCTCGAGCCCGAGCCGCTCGGCGCGGAATGGCCGCAGTTCGCCCATCCCAAGCGGCACGAGTTCCTGCTCACCACCCCGCACCATCACGGCACGTCGGGCTTCTTCATCGCGCGCCTGCGCGTGTAGGCGGAGGTGCGAGGCGTCAGCCGGCCGGGTCGATCGGCTCGTCATCCGGAACGGTCAACGCGACCAGCGGGCGTTCCGTCTCCGGCCGCAGCGCCGGGCTCGACCAGGGGAAGAGCGAGATCTCGGCCGCGTGAACCTCGGGCACGAGCAGGATCGCGTCGGGGTCGCGCGTCGTGCTCCACAGCAGGTCGCACCTCCAGCCGTCGTCCCGGCAGGCCAGCCAGCCGTGCTCGCCCGCGTTTGCGAGCGCCCGCACCGCCTCGACCGCCGTCTCGTGCGGCACGACGGTCACCGCGAGCTCGTAGTTGTACGGCTCGGACCAGTGGCGCTCCGCCTCGGTCGAGACCTCCGACTCGCCGAGCAGCTCGACGAGCACATCCTCGATCTCCGCCGCGATGCGAGCCGCGTCGATGCCGTCGGTGATCTCGGTGAAGAGGCGGAGCTCGATGCAGTCGACGGCCTCCTCCCGGGCCGGCAGGGCGCCGAGCGGCACCCGTTCCCCGCCCTCGTCCTCCGCGAAGCCCGTCGGCACCAGGTCGTCCTCGGCCCTGAGCGCGAGCGAGTCTCGCTCGCCCGCGGCAGCGAGCCGGACCGTGACGTTCCAGCCGCTACCCGCGTCGTTCGGCCCGGCAACGCCCTCGACCACGGCCTCGTCCTCGCCGCCGGCGATCCGGATGATCTCACCAGGGCGGAATTGCGGTCTCACAGGCGTGAGCGTAACCGCGGGAAGAATCCCCTGGCGTCCATGCGCTCGAGCACGAGGATCCTCCCGGCGACGAGCCGCGGCTGGTAGAAGCGCTGGCGTGAGCCTCGCACGCGCACTGGAGCTCGCCGCCGCTGCAGCCGGCCGGGCCTATCCGAAACCCACCGTGGGGGCGGTGGTGGTCAACGACGGCGACGTCGTCGCGGTCGGGGTCACCGAGCAGGGCGGTCGGCATGCCGAGGCCGTGGCGCTCGACGCGGCGGGCCCGAAGGCGCGTGGGGCAACTCTCTTCGTCACCCTCGAGCCCTGCGCGCATCACGGGACGACGCCCCCGTGCTCGGAGCGCGTGATCGCCGAGGGCGTCGCGCGGGTCGTCGTCGGTGCGCGCGACCCGAACCCGGAGGCGGCCGGCGGGATCGAGGCGCTGCGGGCCGCGGGCGTCGAGGTCGACCTCGTCGACTCGTGGGAGGCGCGGGTGCAGAACGAGGCCTGGCGCGTCTGGGCTTCCAGTGGCCGGCCGCTCGTCACCTACAAGGTCGCTGCGACCCTCGACGGCCGGGTCGTGGTTCCCGGACGGCGCTGGATCTCGGGCGCCGAGAGCCGCCGCTTCGTCCACGAGCTGCGCGCGTCCTCGGACGCGGTCGCCGTCGGGATGGGCACGGTGCGCGCAGACTCCCCGTCTCTCGATGCGCGCGACGTCCCGGTACCGCGAGGGCAGCCGAGACGGCTCGCGTTCGGGCACGGCCCCCTTCCGTCGGGCTCGGAGCTCGAGCTGCGCTCCGGCGCGCTCCCGGACGAGCTGGCCGCGCTCGCAGCCGAGGGCGTGCAGTCGCTGCTGCTCGAGGGCGGGCCGACGCTTGCCACAGCGTTCGTCGAGGCCGGGCTCGTCGACAAGGTGATGGTCTTCGTGGCGCCGGTGCTCGCGGGAGGCGACGGGCCGCACCTGCTGGCGCGGCTAGCATCAGTTCTCGACCTCTCCCGCCTGAGCGCACGGCATGTCGGGGAGGACGTTCTGCTCCAAGCCTACGTCCACGAGCCCTGACCCGAGGCCGAATGTCCGCGAGCTCCGACTTCCAGCGCACCGACGACGAGATCGTGAGCCTGCTCTCGCAGTGGCTCATGCGCTCGCTCGGCAACGACGAGCTGCGCAAGCGGATCGAGGAGATCGGCACCGCCGAGCTCGCCCCCGGTCAGCGCACCGCGGTCGACGAGCTGCTGGTCGCGCTCGGTAACGCCTTTCCGGGCGAGCGCGGCGATCTCGAGATGGTCGTACGCGAGACCGTCGAGTCGCTGGCCTACGGCGAGTAGCCCGGCCGCCTTGGCGGCCGCGTTGCCGCCCGCCCGTCGCGGTGGCGCAGGGGGTCGACCCGGTGGGCGCGCACTCGTCCCTCCCGGGGACGCCGCACCGTCCCTCCCGGTCACCTCGCACCGTCCCTCCGGGTCACCTCGCACCGTCCCTCCGGGTCACCTCGCACCGTATTTCCCGGTCACCTGTGGAGGAGAGTTAAGCGAACCGGCACAGACACGCCACGATTTGCCCGCTAGCGTTCCCGGTGGGACCAAACCCCGGGTGGGTGGGGTGACGGACCGCGTTCGCCGCCGGCTGCCGGCCGGGCCCGCGAGATCGCGGAACCGATCATCTAGCCTTCGGCGCATGTTCACGGGCATCGTCAGGGAGGTCGGCCAGGCCACCGCCGTCACGGGCACGAGCGGGGGCATCAGGCTCGAGATCGAGGCGCCGGAGACGGCGGTGACGAGCGCTGTCGGCGACTCGGTCTCGATCGACGGCTGCTGCTTGACCGTCGTCGCCGTGGGCGGCGAGCGGCTCGCCTTCGACGCGGTGCCGGAGACGCTGGGACGCACGTCGCTCGGCGGGATCGCTGCCGGCGCCGCCGTCAACGTCGAGCCCGCCCTGCGCGCCGGCGAGCCGCTCGGGGGACATTACGTCCAGGGCCACGTCGACGGCGTCGGCTCCGTGCGCAGCGTCGAGGCCGAGGGAAACGGCCGCCGCGTCTGGATCGACGCGCCCGGCGACCTGCTCCGCTACGCCGTCGAGAAGGGCTCGATCGCCGTTCAGGGAACGAGCCTGACGATCGCGGAGCTCGACGACGCCGGGTTCGCCGTCGCGCTCGTCCCGCACACGCTCGAGGCGACGACCCTCGGTGACCTTGCTCGCCGCTCCATCGTGAATCTCGAGGTCGACGTCCTCGCCAAGTACGTCGAGCGACTTCTGATCGGCGGCGCAGGCTAGCCTGGTTACGTGGCCACGACGACACCATTCGCCGCGATCGAGGAAGCGATCGAGGAGATCCGCGAGGGACGCATGGTGGTGGTCGTCGACGACCCCGACCGCGAGAACGAGGGCGATCTCGTCATCGCCGCGCAGTTCGCGACGCCGGAGACGATCAACTTCATGGCCACGCACGGGCGAGGGCAGATCTGCCTCTCGCTCACCGAGGAGCGCGCCGACCGGCTCGGGCTCTCGCTGATCGCGCAGCCGAACGAGCTGTCCCGGCTCGGGACGGCCTATACGGCCGGCATCGACGCACGCGAGGGGATCACGACGGGCATCTCCGCCGCCGACCGCAGCCACACGGTCCAGGTCGCGATCGCGCCCGACTCGAAGCCGTCGGATCTCTCGAAGGGCGGCCACATCCAGCCGCTCCGCGCGAAGCCCGGCGGCGTGCTCGAGCGGATGGGGCAGACGGAGGCCGCCGTCGATCTCGCACGACTCGCGGGCCTCAACGCCTCCGGCGTGATCTGCGAGATCATGAAGGACGACGGGACGATGGCGCGCGTTCCCGACCTGGCCGAGTACTGCGAGCGCCACGGGCTGCGGATGATCACCGTCGCCGACCTGGTCGAGTACCGCCGCCGGCACGAGAAGCTGATCGAGCGCGGCGCGACCGTCCGGCTCCCGACCGCGCACGGCGACTTCACCGCCGTCGCCTTCCGCGAGCTCCTGACCGGGAAGGCCCATCTGGCGCTCGTGAAGGGTGACGTGGACGGCGTCGAGAACGTCCTCGTCCGCGTCCACTCCGAGTGCCTCACCGGCGATGTCTTCCACTCCCTCCTCTGCGACTGCGGTGAGCAGCTCGAGCAGGCGCTGGCGCAAATTGCCCGCGAGGAGCGCGGCGTCGTCCTCTACATGGCCCAGGAGGGCCGCGGCATCGGCCTGCTCAACAAGCTCCGCACCTACGAGCTTCAGGCCCAGGGGCTCGACACGGTCGAGGCCAACCTCGCACTCGGCTTCCCGGCCGACGCGCGCGAGTACGGGATCGGGAACCAGATCCTCGCCGACCTCGGACTGACGACGATCAGGATCCTCACGAACAACCCGAAGAAGCTGACGGGCATCGACGGGTTCGGGCTCACCGTCGTCGACCAGGTCCCGATCGAGGTCGACCCCAACGACGAGAACCGCCGTTATCTCGCCGCGAAGCGGGATAAGCTCGGGCACCGCCTTCATCACCAGGACCTGAAAACCCCCGACTGGGAAGCGGAGAAGGACGCATGAGCGACCAGCACGAGGAGTACCCGCCCGCCGAGAGCATCCCGCCGATCAGGACGGGCGAGCCGTCTGCCGAGCCGGGGACGGTGCCGATCTCGCCCAGTGCCCCACCGCCGGCCCACCCCGAGGCGACGATCGTCGCCGCTCCGCCGGCAGCCGGCGACGAGCAGGGCGCCGAGGACGAGACCTCGGCCGAGAGCACGGTCCCGGCCGACGACGTGCCCGGCTCCGAGAGCGCGCCTTCGCTCGAGCAGGACCTCGTCGAGGACGACGTCTCCGATCCGTTCCGCGACTGGCCGCAGCCCGAGGGCGCGGCGGTGATCGAGGACATTCCCGAGGAGGGAGCGGTTGTCGCGCACGTCGCCGGTGAGATCGACGTACCGGACGGCTACACCGTCCTCGAGGGCACACCGAGCGGCCATCGCCGCTCCGTCGCAATCGTCGTTTCCCGCTACAACGGTGGGCTCACGAACCGGATGCTCGCCCGGGCGATCGAGACGCTCGAGGACGCCGGCGTCTCGGCGGACGCCGTCACGATCATGCCCGTGCCCGGCGCGTTCGAGCTGCCGCTCGCGGCGATGGCGCTCGCGAAGACCCGGCGCTACGCGTGCGTCGTCGCACTCGGTGCGATCGTGCGCGGCGAGACGCCCCACTTCGACTACATCGCGTCCGAAGCCGCCTCGGGCCTCCAGCTGGCTGCGATCGAGACAGGCGTCCCCGTCGCCTTCGGCGTGCTCACCGTCGAGACGATCGAGCAGGCGGAAGCGAGGATCGACCGGGCGGCCGACGCGGTGCGAACGGCGCTCGAGATGGCCGACGCGTTCGCACAGCTCCGCGCCAGCGCCCGCATCTGACTCCTTGCCTGCAACCCGTGCCTGACTCCCACCCGGCCCCGCCTGGCCCGGCGCCTCGGCCCGGCCGTCAGCTACATTGGTCGCCCTATGTCGAAGGTTTGCTCAGTGTGCGGCAAGCAGCCCGGGTTCGGGCACAACCGCTCGCACTCGATGGTGGCGACGAACCGCCGCTTCGATCCGAACCTGCAGCGGGTGAGGGTCTTCGTCGACGGCGTCGCTCGTCGCGCTTATGTCTGTACCCGCTGCCTGAAGAGCGGCCGGGTCCAAGAAGGCCGTCTGACCGGCCGCTCGGGCTCGTCCTCGGCGGGAAAGGGGCCGCCTCGCGCCTCACGGGGAGCCGTCTCGGCTTAGCGGAGCGAGCCGGCGGGACTCGGCTGCAGGGGCTCGCCCCACCGTCCGTCTCGGCGGGTAAACCGGGTTTTGCGGCGTCGGCCCTGCGGGTTATGGTGGCTCCGTGATCGCACTCACCAGCGTGCCGTGGCGCAAGCCGCGACACGAGGTGCTGCTGCTGGCGCTCGTCGCCGTGACTGCGCTCGCGCCCGTGTACGCGGTCAATCCGCAGGACACGACCCGGACCTGCCTGAGCAAGGCGATCACCCACGGGGAGGTCAGGAACGACCTCTGCTTCTTCCTCGGCAACGACCTCTCGACGCGCGCCGGCCACAACTACTCGGACAAGGCGCCCGGCCTCGCGATCGCCGAGCTTCCGATCGTCGCCGCTCTCGGGCTGCCCGACAGGCTCCACGCCGACGCCGGGCTCTGGCTGCTTCGGGTGCTCGCGGTCGGCTCGGCGTTCGTCGCGTGCGCGTTCCTGGTCGGTCGGGTGACCGAAGGCCTCGTGCCGGGATTCGGCGCGGTGAGCCTCGTGACCTTCGCGCTCGGCACGCTGATGGCGCCCTTCGCGGCCGCGAACTTCGATGCCGTCCCCTCGGCGCTACTCGGGTTCGCGGCGTTCCTGCTGGCGTGGCGGCGCAAGCCGTTTCTCGCCGGGCTCGTCGGCGGGGCGGGGATCCTCGTGGAGTATCAGGTCGGCGCGGTCGTCGCGGTGCTCGGCGTCTACGTGGCGCTGACCGGACTGCGACCGTTGCTGCGCTACGCGGCCGGTGTCGTTCCCGGCGTCGTGCTGCTCGGGCTCTACGACTGGTTCGCGTTCGGCGCCCCCTGGCACCTCTCGTACGACTACATCTACGACCCCGCCTTCCGAGAGGCCCAGGCGCGGGGGATCCTCGGTGTCGCTGCGCCGCACCTCTACGGTGCCTTCGAGGTCTTCATCGGCACCGGCGGCATCCTGGTCGCCACACCGGTGCTGCTGGCCGCAGCCGGGGGCCTCGTCATCCTGGCGCGCGCGCACCGTGCGGAGGCGATCGTCTGTGCGGCGCTGACGCTCTTCTTCGTCGTCGGGAACATCGGCTACTTCCTGCCCTACGGCGGCTCGCCGGGGCCACGCTTCATCATCCCGGCGCTCCCGTTCCTCGCGCTCGGCCTCGGTTACGCGTTCGCGCGCCTGCCGCGGACCGTGGCGGTGCTCGCCGGGATCTCGGTGGCCGCGACGACGATGATGATGCTCCACTGGGACCAGCGGCCGCCCCGGTCGATGTGGGCCGAGATCTCGCACGTGCCGGCGCATCCGCGATCGGCGCGGTTCGTCACCGATCTCGAGCGCACGGCGTGGGACTGGATCCTGCCCGGCAGGGCGCTCGGTGCGATCGTCGTCGGGCTGTGCGCTCTGGCGGCGCTCGTCGTCGGGATCCGGTCGATGCCGTGGGAGGCTCTCCGGGCCGCCAGGCGCACGGCGGGCAGGCGGCGGACCGGCCTCCGCTTCGCCGCTGTCGCTGCCGCGGTCTATGCGATCGCGACGGCGGATGTGCTCTCGGTCGCGGGCTACCCGTATGGGAGCGTCCTCTACGACCTCTCCGTGAAGGTGACGGGCTCGCTGAATGCCGCCTGGCAAGGGCAGGAGGTCGACTTTCAGCTGCTCGTGAAGGACAGCTCGAACTACCAGGGCTACGGGCCGGTGAAGCTGACGATCGCGCTCGCGCCGGGGATGCAGCTCCTCGGCGCCCCCTACTACGAGCACGGGTCGGGCTGCCGGGGCCAGACCATGATCACCTGCAACCTCGGCGGCCTCGTCCACGGAGAGAGCACTCCGGTCCGGCTCGGGGTCCGGATCACCGCCCCGTACGGGCCGCAGGTGCTCTCGGCGACCGTGCACGCTCCGCCCAACTACCACGGCGAGCATCCCGCGACGTTCCCGGTCGCCGTCAACCACTGATCCCGGGTCGCAACCCGCGTGTCGCAACCCGGGCTTCCCGTCGGGCGTCTAACGGGCGCAGTGTCCGACCTCACAGTCGTCACGCCCAGGGGGGCAATCGTGATCTCGCGCGACGTCGTCGCCGACATCGCCGCCGAGACCGCGGCCCGGTGCTACGGCGTCGTCGGGCTCACCACCGGTTCGCGCGTGGGCAGGCTCCTGCGCCGCGGCGGAGTCACCGTCGGCGGTGACGCCTCCGGGCTGCGCATCGGGTTGCACGTGGTCGTCGAGTACGGCCTCAATCTCGCCGAGGTGGCGGCGACCGTCCGCTCGCAGATCTCCTACGACGTGGAGCGGCTCACCGGCCTTCCGGTCGAGTCGGTCGAGGTGGTCGTCGAGGACGTGCGGGTGACCGCATGAGGGCCCGCCTGCTCGAGCTCTCGCGCGGGGCGCTGGCGGCGATCGAGGCCGCCCGCAGCCGGGTCGACGATCTCAACGTCTACCCCGTGCCCGACGGAGACACGGGGACGAACCTGGCGCTGACGGTGCGGGCCGTGGTCGAGGCGCTCGAGTCCTCGCGAGCCGACGACCGGCCGGCGCTCGCACACGAGGTCTCGCGGGCGGCGCTCATGGGCGCCCGCGGCAACTCGGGCGTGATCCTCTCGCAGATCCTCCGCGGGGCTGCAGAGTCGCTCGCGGTCTCGGACGAGCTCCCGAGTGCGTTCCGGGCCGCAGCCGACGCCGCCTATCGCGCTGTTCGCAAGCCCGTCGAGGGCACGATGCTGACGGCGATCCGCGAGCTCGCCGAGGAGGCGGAGGCGGGCAGCGGCCTCGCGGCGATCGTGGCCCGTGGCGACGATTGCGTCCGGCGAACGCGCGGGCTGCTGCCCGTGCTCGACGAGGCCGGGGTCGTCGACGCCGGCGCAGCCGGGCTCGTCGAGATCCTGCGCGGCGTCGTGAGCGTGCTGGAGGGCATTCCGCTTCCCGCGTCACCCGCGGCCGAGCAGGCGGCGCCGCCCGTCGACGCGCTGCATCAGCACCTCTCCGAGTACAGGTACTGCACCGCGTTCGTCGTCGAGGGCGACCGCCTCGACGCGGACGCGCTCGAGCGGGAGCTGGAGCCGCTCGGCGACTCGCTCCTCGTCGTCGGCGACCACACCGCGCTCAAGGTGCACGTCCACACCGACGACCCGGGGCGCGCGATCTCGCTCGGCGTTGCGCGCGGCACGATCGCGAACGTCGAGATCGCCGACATGCATGCGCAGACGTTCGAGCGCGAGCGCCGCCTCTTGCAGGCCGTGCCGGACGCCGGCGACCGCTCGTGCGCTCTTGTCGCGGTCGCGGCGGGCCCCGGCAACCGCCGGCTCCTCGAGAACCTCGGCGTGCGCGTCGTCGACGGCGGTCGTACGATGAACCCGTCGACCTCCGAGCTGCTCGCGGTCGTCGAGGCGACCGGCGCGCACGAGGCGATCCTGCTCCCGAACGACCGCAACGTGATCCTCGCGGTGGAGCAGGCCGCCGAGGCTGCGCCGATCCCGATCTCGGTCGTCCCGACGACGACGATCCAGGCCGGCCTCGCGGCCGCCCTCGCCTTCGATCCCGGGCTCGGCCGGGAAGAGAACACCGCGGCCATGAGCCTGGCGGCAGCCGGGGTGGGAACGGGAGCCGTCACGATCGCCTCCCGCGACGTGCAGATGAATGGTCTCGGCATCCGCAAGGGCGCCTGGCTCGGTCTGGCGGACGGGCGCCCGGTCGCCGGCGGAGAGGCCTTCGACGACGTCGTCCGCGCCGTCGTCGCGCGGTTGCTCGTGCAGCCGCGGGGGATCCTCACGTTCCTCAACGGCGAGCAGCCCCAGCCCCTCGCCGGCCTCCTCGCCGAGCTCGCAGCCGAGCATCCGGAGGTCGAGCTCGAGGTTCACGACGGCGGGCAGCCGCACTACACGCTCCTGCTCGCCGCCGAGTAGCCGCCTGCCGCCGCACTAAGCTCAATCGGTGAGCGTTCGCGTCGTGCTCGTCGAGGACAACCGCCTCTTTCGCGAGACGCTCGAGTTACTGCTCGGCCTGCGCGACGGGATCGAGGTGGTGGCAGCGGTCGAGGGCGGCGCCGAGGCCGGCCCGGTCTGCGTCGAGCTCGCCCCGGACGTGGTCGTCGTCGACTACCGGATGCCCGGCCTCGACGGCGCCCGCGCCACGCGCGAGGTGCTGCAGGCCTCACCGCGCTCCCGTGTGATCTGCCTCACGGCGTCGGTCACGCCGGAGGAGCGCGAGCTCGTGCTCGCGGCCGGTGCAGTTGCCTGCCTGACGAAGGACGAGAACCTCGACCGGATCGTCGACGCGATCCTCGCGGTCGGCGCCGCCGCAGGCGCGGTGGAGCCGTGAACCTGACCGCCGCCAACACGGCGATCGTGCTCGACTCGACGGCGGATTTCCCGGAGGGGCCCGAGCGCTACCCCAACTGGCGCATCGTGCCGCTGTACGTCAACCTCGGCGACACGAGCTACCGCGACTACGTCGATCTCGGCCCCGACGAGTTCTACGCCCGGCTCCCGGATTCCCCCGAGCAGCCGACGACGTCCCAGCCGGCGCCGGGCGACTTCCTGGCCGTGTACGAGGAGCTCGCGCCCGACTACGAGCGGATCTACTCGCTGCAGCTCTCCTCGACGCTCTCGGGCACGTTCGCGAGCGCCGAGGCCGCGGCGGCAGCCGCCGGCGAGACGGTGCGGGTGGTCGACACCCGTACCGTCTCGGCTGCGGTTGCGATGCTTGCGCTCGCGGTGCAGCGGCGGCTCGAGCACGGTACGACCGACGAGGCGATCGACGCGCTCGTCGCGCGCTACCGTGGCTCGCACGGCCTGCTGTTCACGGTCGACACGCTCGAGTACCTGGCGCGCGGCGGGAGGATCGGCCGTGGAGCGGCGTTCGCAGGGACGCTCCTCAACGTGAAGCCGATCCTCGGCCTCGAGGACGGGGAGGTCGTGCCGCTGAGGCGGGTGCGCGGGAGCCAGAAGGCCCTCGACGAGCTGCGCGTCGCTGCTCGTCGCCGCGACCTCGGACGGGCCCTCGCTCCGGATCGGGCTGGCCCATGCTGCGGCACCGGAGCGGCTCGCCGCCCTCGAGCGGATCGTGCGAGAGGCGCGGCCTCGCGCGACGGTCGAGGTGATCGCGTTGCTCGGCGCGGTCGTCGGCACCCATGCCGGCCCGGGCACAGTCGGGCTGTTCTGGTTCGACGACGAGGCGCCCCAGCCGGTCTGATCCGGGCCGGGTCCTATAGTGGGAGCCGGTGGTGACGGCGACCCCGATGCGCACAGGCTTCTCAGGTGCGGTCCCCGACGGAGACTGGCCGCGGCCTCGCGGCTTCGCCCGGCCCGAGCGGCTGGACCTCCCGCTCGGGACGCTGCCCGCGGTCGGGCCGTCGCTGGCGAAGAAGCTCCGGCTGCTCGGCCTGCTCACGATCGGCGACCTGCTCTTCCGCCGGCCGCGGCGCTACGAGCCCGCTGCCGACGAGGTCGCGATCTCGCAGCTCTGGGGCGACGACGAGGTGGCGATCAGCGGAGTGATCGAGTCGGTGCGGCTCCGGCATCTGCGCGGCCGGCTCTCGATCGTGACCGCGAAGGTGGTCGACCCGACGGGGTCGATCACCGCCAACTGGTTCAACCAGCCGTGGCTCGCCGAGAAGCTCCGTCCGGGGATCGAGGTCCGGCATGCGGGGGCGGCTGTCGCGCTACGGGTTCGAGGTTCGCTCCTACGACCTCGACGGGAGCCCGGGCAACCGCCGACTACGCCCCCGTCTACCGAGCGAGCGAGCAGGTGCCCTCGACGCGGTTGCGCGAGCTCGTCCGAGCCGCGCTCGCGCTGCACGCCTACGACGTCCTCGACCCGCTGCCGGCGGATCGCCTCGAGCCGATCCGCCGCGATGCGCTCGCGGCCGTCCACTTCCCGGCCGATCTGGCGCAGGCCGAGACGGCGCGCCGGCGGCTCGCCTTCGACGAGCTCCTGGCGCTCCAGCTCGCGGTGCTGCGCCTGCGCGTCGACGGGCCGCCCGGCCGGCCGCTTCCTCCGCCGGGCGAGCTCGCCGCCCGGTACCGCGAAGCCCTGCCGTTCGAGCTCACCGAGCACCAGGAGCACGCCGTGTCCGAGATCGACCGCGACCTCGAGGGCGAGGCCCCGATGCAGCGGCTGCTCCAGGGCGATGTCGGGCTCGGGGAAGACCGCCGTTGCGCTCTACGCCCTGCTCCGGGCGGTCGAGGCCGGGCACCAGGGGGCGCTGATGGCGCCGACCGAGACGCTCGCCGAGCAGCATTTCCTCACGATCGAGGGCATCTGCTCCGAGCTCGGCGTCCCGGTCGTGCTGCTCACCGGCAGCGCGGGAACGGCGAAGGCGCGGTCGGAGATCGAGCTGGGAACGGCCCGGATCGCGGTCGGCACCCACGCGCTGATCCAGCGCGGGGTGGTCTTCGCCGACCTGGCGGTGGCCGTCGTCGACGAGCAGCACCGCTTCGGCGTCGAGCAGCGCCAGGCTCTCGCCGGGCTGCGGCCCCACGTGCTGCATATGACGGCGACGCCGATCCCGCGCACGCTCGCGCTGACGGTCTTCGGCGAGCTCGACGTGACCGAGATCGCAAAGCCGCCGGCGAGCCGTAAGCCGATCGTGACCGCCTGGGTCGGGGCCGAGCGTTCGAGCGAGGCCTACGCGCGGCTGAAGGTGCATCTCGACGCCGGCCGGCAGGCGTACGTCGTATGCCCGCTGATCGAGGCATCCGCGACGCGGGTGGCGCGTGCGGCCGAGGAGGAGGCGGAGCGGCTCCGCCGGGCCGAGCTCTCCGGATACCGCGTCGGCCTGCTCCACGGCCGCCTGAAGCCGGCCGAGCGCCGCGAGGTGATGCGGGCCTTCAAGGAGGGCGAGCTCGACGTGCTCGTCGCGACGACGGTGATCGAGGTCGGCGTGGACGTCCCGAACGCGACGATCATGATCGTCCAGGAGGCCGACCGGTTCGGCCTCGCGCAGCTTCACCAGCTCCGGGGCCGGGTCGGCCGCGGAGCCGAGCAGTCGTACTGCCTGCTGATCTCCCGCCCGAAGCTCGAGCTGACCGACGCCGCGCAGGCGCGCCTCGAGGCGCTCGTCGAGACCTCGGACGGCTTCGAGATCGCCGAGCGCGACCTCGATCTCCGCGGCGAGGGCCAGCTTCTCGGCACCAGGCAGTCCGGCCTCGGCGACCTCCACTTCACGCGCCTCCGCTCCGATCGCGCGCTCCTCGAGCAGGCGAGGCAGCTTGCGGCCGAGCTCGTCGCCGAGGACGGCCCGTGGCAGGACGCCGCCGACGCTCTCCTCACCGGCACCGACACCGAGCCCGCGGGCCTGGCCTGACAGCCCGTCCTTTCGAGCCATGCCTCGCCGGGACGAGACGGTGCCAGGTTACGTGACGTAAGCGCAACGAGATCGTCACAGCGGTGCAACCTGCGTACCAAAAGCCCTGCAAATCCGCGGTACCGTTCGGCCGGTCGCCGGTGCCAGGTTAGACGAACGGAAGCGTGACGAACGATCCACAGGTGGCCGTTAGGCTCATGGCCGTGCGGATCATCGCGGGGGAGCACCGGGGCCGGCGGATCGCCGCGCCGAAAGGCACGGAGACCCGGCCGACGTCGGACTTCGTCCGCGAGACCGCCTTCAACCTGATCGGGCCCGTCGACGGCGCGGCCGTGCTCGACCTCTACGCCGGCTCGGGCGCGCTCGGGCTCGAGGCGCTCTCGCGCGGCGCCGCGAGCTGCGTCTTCGTCGACAGCTCACGCGAGGCCTGCCGCTCGATCGGCGCGAACCTCGACGAGCTCGGACTGAAGGCCACCGTTCTCTGCCAGGACGCCGTGCGGGCGCTCGCCTCGGACCGCGGCCCCTACGACCTGATCCTCGCCGACCCGCCCTACACCTTCACCGCCTACGATCGGCTCGCGCCGCACATCGCCCGCCTCCTCGCCGCCGGACGGCCTCGCCGTCCTCCAGACCGCCGGCCGCGGCCGAGCCCGCCCTCGAGGGCCTGGCAGTCCGTACCTCCCGCCGCTACGGCTCCGCACGCCTTACCCTGTTCGAGCCGTGATCACCGCCATCTGCCCCGGCTCCTACGATCCCGTCACGAACGGCCACGTCGACGTGATCCAGCGCGCCGCGAAGATCTTCGACCGCGTCGTCGTCGGCGTCGTCGGCAACCCGCAGCACAAGACGCGCCCTGCTCCCGATCGAGGAGCGCGTCGACCTCCTCCGCGACGCCCTCGCCGCGATCCCGAACGTCGAGGTCGACGTCTTCAAGGAGCTCGTCGTCGACTTCGCCCGCCGCTGGGAGGCGCGGGTGATCGTGAAGGGCCTCCGCGTGATCTCCGACTTCGAGTACGAGTTCCAGATGAACCAGCTGAACCGGACGCTCGCCCCCGAGATCGAGACCGTCTACGTGATGGCGAGCCCGCAGGTGAGCTTCGTCTCCTCGAGCGGAGTGAAGGAGATCGCCGTCGTTCGGCGGAAATGTCGAGGAGCTCGTGCCGCCGGCCGTCGCCCGTCGCCTGAAGGAGCTGTTCCCGAGCGGTAGGGGCGGCGCCCCCCTCAACGACCAGGAGTAGGATTCCGAGACCGTATGGACGTACTCGTTCTGATCGACAAGCTCGACGACCTCGTGCACAACGCGAAGGCCGTGCCCCTCACCGACCAGGTGCGGATCGACCGCGAGGAGATCTACGACATCCTCGACCAGATGCGCGCGACGATCCCCGAGGAGATCAAGCAGGCCCGCTGGATCGTCAAGGAGCGCCAGGAGATGCTCGCCGAGGCGAAGCGCGAGCAGGACCGGCTGCTCCAGGAGGCGCGCGAGCAGGCGGTGCGCGAGGCCTCCCAGACCGAGATCGTCAAGCTCGCCGAGCGCCAGGCGCAGGAGATCATCGACGAGGCGCGCCGGACGGCCCGCGAGACGCGCCTCGAGATGGAGGACTGGGCCGACGGGATCCTCGCCACGCTCGAGATCGAACCTCGACAAGTTCCTCACCGCGGTCCGGCGCGGCCGCGAGCGCCTGCACGAGCGCTCGCAGGAAGACATCCGGCCGCCCGAGATCGACGAGACCTCGTACTAGACGCCATCCGGGGCAGCCGCCTGCCCGGGGCTAGTCTGGAGGTATGACGAGCTTCGATCTGCGGCAGGCGAAGCTCCGGCCGGGC
Organism: uncultured Actinomycetota bacterium; assembly: GCA_963743675.1. Classification (GTDB taxonomy): domain Bacteria; phylum Actinomycetota; class Thermoleophilia; order Gaiellales; family Gaiellaceae; genus PALSA-600. Next base: position 374,840 of record CAVURE010000009.1, on the reverse strand, counting down.
GAGGAGCAGCGCGAGGCGCTCGAGGTCGAGCTGCCGCCGTTCGAGTTCGGCGGCCAGCGCTACATCCCGGTGCCGGAGCAGGTGGCCGCGGAGCTCGCGATCGCGCAGGCCGTGACCGGCACGGTCTTCACGCTCGCCTTCACCACGCGTCTCCACGGCCCCTGCTACCGCTGCCTCGGCGACGCGGTCCTCGAGCTGCCGATCCGCGTCCGCGAGTACCAGGCCTCGGCGCCCGACGACGAGCGAGCTGCGCACCCCCTACCTCGTGGAGAGTCAGCTCGACGTCTCCGCCTGGGCCCGCGACGCGGTCGCGCTCGCGCTCCCCGACAAGATCCTTTGCGTCCCAGACTGCGCAGGCCTGTGCCCGGGGTGCGGCAAGAACCTGAACGACGAGCCGCACGAGCACGAGGAGACGGTGCTCGACTCCGCGCTGGGCGGCCCTCGAAGCGTTACGCGACGACGTTTAGCTACGCTGTCCCCGCTCATGGCTGTCCCGAAGAGGAAGACGTCGAAGTCCCGGCGCGACAAGCGCCGGGCGACGCATTCGCTCGAGGCGGTGCGGGTGAACACGTGCCCGCAGTGCGGCTCACCGAAGCTCGCCCATCGCGTCTGCCCGACCTGCGGCACCTACAAGGGCCGCGAGGTCGAGCGCTTCCAGTTCCCCGGGTAGACGGTGGCCCGCGTCGCAGTCGACGCGCTGGGCGGTGACCGCGCCCCGGAAGAGATCGTCGCCGGCGCGCTCACGGCAGCCGCCGCCGGCATCGACGTGATCCTGCACGGCCCCGCGGGCCTCGACACCGGCGGCCTCGAGCTCGTCCCCGCCGAGACGGCGATCGGGATGGCCGAGAAGCCGAGCGAGGCGGTTCGCGCCAAGCCGGACTCCTCGCTCGTGAGCGCGGTCCGCGCGGTCGCCGCGGGCGAGGCCGACGCCGTCGTCTCGGCCGGGAACACCGGCGCCATGCTCGCCGCCGGGCTCCTCCACCTGCGACGGCTCCCGGGCGTCCTGCGACCGGCGATCGCGATCCCGATGCCCACCGCGTAGCGGCGTCTCGCTCCTCCTCGACGCCGGCGCGAACGCCGACTGCCGGCCCGAGCACCTGCTGCAGTTCGCGTTCATGGGCTCGGTCTTCTGCTCGGAGCTGCTCGACGTCGCCGTTCCCGCGGTGCGCCTGCTCTCGATCGGCGAGGAGCCCGAGAAGGGCAACCAGCTCACGATCGAGGCCCACGAGCTGCTGGCCGCCGCCGAGGGGATCCGCTTCGACGGGAACGCCGAGGCCCGCGACCTGCTCCGCGGCGCCGCCGACGTCGTCGTCACCGACGGCTTCACCGGCAACGTCGCGCTCAAGCTGCTCGAGGGCGGGATCAAGGAGCTCCTCGACCTGCTGCGCGAGGAGATCGCGCTCGACGGCCCGCGGCAAGCTCGGCGGCCTCCTGATCCGGCCGGCTGCGCGCCGGCTCCGTACCCGGCTCGACCCCGACACCTACGGCGGCGCCTACCTGCTCGGGCTGAACGGGCTGGCCGTGATCGCGCACGGCAACTCGGGCCGCCGCGCGATCGCGAACGCGATCGAGCTCGCCGCCCGCGGCGCCGACCATCGCGTCGTCGAGCGACTCGCCGAGCGCTTGCCGGAAAGGGAGCGGCGTTCCGCTCCGGCGGCCGAGCTCCAGGACGCTCGTTAGCGCCTGGCTGCCCCGGTCAGGCTGTGTATGATCGGCGCGCTTCGACCCCCGTAACCAAACCGAACGATGAGGTGACATGGCAGCGTCCCAGGAAGAGGTCTACGAGCGCGTCAAGGAAGTCCTGACCGAGCAGCTCGGCGTCGATGAGAGCGAGATCACGCCTGAGGCGTCGTTCCAGGAGGATCTCGACGCCGACTCGCTCGACCTGGTCGAGCTGATCATGGAGCTCGAGGACCAGTTCGGGATCAAGATCTCCGACGAGGACGCGCAGAAGATCACGACAGTCGGCCAGGCGGTCGACTACGTCACGTCGCACCAGTAAGCCGCTCGCACGAGCTGATCGCCGAGCTTCCGCCCGAGCGGGCGGCGGCGGTCTTCACGCATGCGAGCTGGGCGGCCGACCGTACCGAGTCGTACGAGCGGCTCGAGTTCCTCGGCGACTCGGTGCTCGAGCTCGCGATCGCGCACGCCCTCTACGAGCGCTTTCCCGACTTCGAGGAGGGGCAGATGGCGAAGCTCCGCTCGCAGGTGGTCTCGCGGGCGAGCTGTGCGGTGATCGCGGCCGAGCTCGGCCTCGGCGAGCGCCTGCTCGAGCTTCACCCGAGCGCCGAGAACGACGAGCCGGCGCGGCTCTCCCGGAACCGGAACGTCCTCGCCGCGCTGCTCGAGGCGGCGCTCGCGGCGATCTACCTGGAGCACGGGTTCGAGCAGGTCGCCGACGCGATCGTCGAGGCGTTCGACCCGCGGATCGAGTACGCGCTCACGCACAAGGTCGACCACAAGACCGAGCTGCAGGAGGAGCTCGCCCGCCGCGGCCGCGCGGTCAGCTACGTCCCTGCTCGCCTCCGAGGGGCCTGCGCACGAGCGGCACGTTCACCGCGGCGGCGCTGATCGACGGCGAGCAGGCGGGCGTCGGCACCGGCGCGCTCGAAGAAGGACGCCGAGCAGGAGGCCGCGCGGCAGGCGCTCGCCGGGCTCGACCCGGTCGACGGCCCCGAATGACCCGGCGGGGGCGTCCGCCCCGCCCGGCAGACTTCTCGACTCGTGCACCTGAAGGCGATCAAGCTGCGCGGCTTCAAGTCGTTCGTGGACCCGGTCGAGGTGCGTCTCGAGCCCGGGGTTGCGGTCGTGGTCGGGCCGAACGGCTCGGGCAAGTCGAACATCTCCGACGCGATCCTCTGGGCGACCGGCTCGCTCAGCCCGCACGAGCTGCGCGCCGAGAAGCCCGACGACGTCCTCTTTGCCGGCTCGGCCGCACGCAAGGCGACCGACTTCTGCGAGGTCGAGCTCGTCTTCGACAACGAGGACGGCGCGTGGCCCGAGCTGCCGTTCTCCGAGGTCTCGCTGGCCCGCAGGCTCCACCGCGGCGGCGAGGGGCAGTACCTCGTCAACCGGGCCGCCGTGCGCCGCCTCGACCTGATCGAGCTGCTCTCGGACGTCGGGCTCGGCGGCGGGCTGCGCTCGGTGATCTCGCAGGGCAGCGTCGAGACGGTGCTCGGCGCCAAGCCGGCCGAGCGGCGCTCGCTCGTCGAGGAGGCCGCCGGCCTCGGACGGTTCAAGCATCGGCGGCACCGTGCCGAGCTGAAGCTCGCCCGGGTCGCGATCCAGGTCGAGCGCGCGCGCGACCTCGAGGACGAGGTGCGGAAGCGGCTGCGGCCGCTCGCGCTCCAGGCGACGGCGGCCGAGCGCGCCGCGAAGCTCGGGGACGAGGTGGCGCGCGTCGCGGCGGCGATCGCCTCGCTCGACCTCGCCCGGCTCGCTGCGCGGCGCGAGGCCGGCGAGAGCCGGCGCGCCTCCGAGCTCGCCATGCGCCGGGAGCTCGAGGCGAAGCTGGAGACGCTCCTCGCCGCGCGCGGGCGCGCCGAGGAGGAGCTGACCGACGCAGCCGGAGCCCGCGAGGGGGCGACCGCGTCGCTCTATCGCCTCCGCGCCGGCACCGAGCGGCTCGGGATGCGCCGCGAGGCCGCGGAAGCGCTCGCCGAGCGGCTGCGGGCCGACCTCGCTGCGATTCCCGCCGACGCGGGGTCCCGCGAACGGCCGGCGGGGCCGAGCCCCGCCCAGCTCGCCCGGTCGGCGGACGAGGCCGAGCGCGTCCGCGACGATCTGAGCGCCCGGGTCGAGCTCGCCCGGGAGCGCCTCGTCGCGCTCGAGCAGTCGCTGGCCGAGCGCGAGGGCCTTCCGCCGGCCGCACGGGCGCTCGCCGAGTCGGGCGAACGGCTTGCCCTCTCGCTCCTCGACGTCGACCCCGGCGACGAGCGCGCCGTGGCGGCGGCGCTCGGCCACCGGGCATCCGCGGTGCTCGCGGCCGACCCCGTGCGGGCGCTCGAGCTCGTCCAGCGGGTCCGTGCGGCCGGTCTCGGGTCGGTCGTCGTGCTCGTGGGCCGTGATCCGCGCGAGGTCGTCCGCGGTCTGCGGGTCGTCCCACTCGCCGAGCTCCTCGCCTCCGGGGTGCCGGCGGTGACGGCCGAGGGAATCGGCTGGGATCCCGGCCGGGGCGAGCTCTGGTTCGCCGGTGAGACGGCCGAGGCGGTCCTGCTCGAGCTCGAGGCACGTCGGCGGGCGCTTGCCGCCGAGGTCGAGGCGCTCGCCGCCCGGGCCGAGGAGGCTGCGCGGACGGCCACCGCGGCAGCGGCGGCCGCACGGACGGCGGCGGCCGCGCCGGCAAGCCCCGTGTCCATGCCGATCCGGCGACTCTCCGGCGGATCGCCGCCGCCGCTGACCGGCTCGTGTCCTGCCTGCGCCTCGAGGTCGAGTGGTTCGAGGCGCCGCTCCGGCAGCTCGCCGACGCGGGCGCGGCGCGCACCGCCGAGCTCGGCTCCGAGCTTCGCCGCCTGGGTGCCGAGGAGGTCGAGCTTCGCCGGGCCACGGTCGAGGCGGCCGAGCGGCTCTCGGCGATCGACGTCGACCTCGCGCGCAACGGCGCCGAGCGCGACGAGGCCCGGCGCCGGCTCGACGAGGCCGGAGCGGAGCCCGCCGAGGGCGACGACCCCGGCGAGCTTGCAACGCGGCTCGAGCGGCTCGAACGGCGCCGCGAGCAGCTCGGCCAGGTCAACCCGCTCGCGAAGGAGGAGTACGAGGCCGAGAAGGAGCGCCTCGACGAGCTCTCGGCGCAGCGCGCCGACCTCGAGCTGAGCCTCGCCGAGCTCGAGAAGCTCCGCCGCGACCTGACCGAGACGGTCGAGCAGCGCTTCGAGGAGACCTTCGCCGCAGTCGAGAAGCACTTCGCCGAGGTCGTCAGGGCACTGTTTCCCGGCGGCGAGGGCCGTCTGCGCCTCACCGACCCCGAGCGAGGAGGGCGAGAGCCCGGCATCGAGGTCGAGCTGCGTCCGGCCGGCAAGCGCGTCACCCGTCTCTCGCTCCTCTCCGGCGGCGAGAAGGCGCTCGGCGCGATCGCGTTCCTGTTCAGCCTGTTCCTCTCCCGACCGAGCCCGTTCTACCTCCTCGACGAGGTCGAGGCGGCTCTCGACGACACGAACATCGGGCGCTTCACGGGTCTCCTCCGCACCTACGCCGACCAGGCGCAGTTCATCGTCGTCACCCACCAGAAGCGGACGATGGAGGCGGCAGACGTTCTCTACGGCGTCACGATGGGGGCCGAAGGCGTGTCGCAGATCCTCTCGCGGCGCCTGCCGCAAGAGCCGCCGGCCGCGGCCACGGCCTGACTCCGGCGCCGCGGGGCGGCGGAGTGCACGACTTTCGCTAGCGTGGCCCCCCGTGTCGGGGGGAAACGAGACGCCGCCCGGGCCGACGGGGGAAGCCGCGCGTGAGCGCCGGCTCGCGAAGAACGAGGACTTCTTCCGGAAGAGCAACGAGATCCTCGAGCGGGACGCCGCCCGCTGGGGCACGGACAAATGCGACTTCATCTGCGAGTGCTCCTCGCTCGGGTGCGTGACCCGGCTCGAGCTCACCGGCCGCGACTACGAGCGAGTCCGCTCACGGGGCGACCAGTTCGCCGTAGCGCCTGGCCACGAGGACCTCTCCGTGGAGGAGGTCGTCGAGCAGCACCCGACCTACTTCGTCGTCCGCAAGCAGGGCACGGCCGGCGTCGTGGCCCGGGCCGATGATCCGCGCTAGCCGGCTACCGGCTCAGCCGAGCTCGTCGAGGCCCTGCGCGACCCAGGCCCGGAGCTCCTCGGAGCCCGCGAACGGGGCGCCGTCCTCGTCGGCCCGCGCCAGTACCTCGTCAGTCGAGGCGCCGGCCTTCAGGCCCGAGTAGAGGTAGACGACAGCGGAGGAGCGCGGGCCCGTCCTGCAGGTGACGAGCGTCGGCCGGGGGAGCGCGTCGAGGGCGGCGACATGCTGCCGGGCGAGGGCCATGTCGAAGGCGCGGGGCGCATCCGACACGACGCACACCGACTCCGGCACCGCAGCCTGGACGTCTGCGTAGGACATCCCGCCCTCGACCGCTGCGAACTCCTCGCCGCAGAGGTAGAGCCACGAGGCCGCCCCGGCAGCGCGCGCGAACGCCGCCGGATCCGCGATCAGACCGCGGTTGAACGTCAGGTCGGCCGACCTCTCGAATCCCGCCATGGTCGAACCCTACTCCGAGGCACGGGCGGGGGCCACGGGCCGAAAGACCGGTGCCTGGCACCGAGAGGGCGCCGGCGGGCGGCGGACGGCCGCACTCGCAGGGCTCGTCTTTGCGAGCCATGTCCCGGCGCCGTCGGGCAGCCACGACCCCTCGCGATCGGCGCCCCGACCGAGCCGCCGGCCGAGCGTCCGATCCCTGCGACGACAAGCGATGGAGCCGCCTGGGAGCCGCCACGCTCTGCCGCTCTCGGCGTTCGAGGAGAAACCGGAAGCCTCCTCGGGAAAAACGACCGGCGAGCTCGCAGCCGATCGCGAGTTTTCCACTCTCGGCACGACTCGTGACAGTCTCGTTACGGTGCCTGGCACCGGTTTTCGTCCCTGAGCCGGAGAGCCGGGCCCTCGGCCTGCGCGCCGCGTGCGATCCGGGCGCGGCGACGACGAGCCGACGCTCGACCAGGAGATACCGGCGCAGCCCGGCCGGATCCTCGAGCAGTGGGCGGCCCCGGCCCAGGCGTCGACCACGTCATCGTTGTCGGGGCACGCGCGGGTAGACGCCCCGGGGTATCGTCGGGGGCATGAGCTCGGTCGAGACGGAGCCGGCGTCAGGCGAGTCCGGTCTCCGTCTCGATATCGGGCGCGACGACGCTCTCTCGGCCGCGGCGTCGGTCATCGGCGAGGCGTGGCGCAGCTTCGACCGCTTCCGCGTCGGGCAGCCTCCGGTGGACAACGCGCTCCGGGAGTTGCTTCGCGACGGCCTGCCGGACCTTGCGACCCCGGCCGCGACCGCGATCGCCGACGCCGCCCGGGCGCTCGACGAGAGCCTCGCCCAGCCGCGCCCGCGCTACTTCGCCTTCATCGGCTCCTCCGGGCTCGAGATCGGCGTGATCGCCGACGCGCTCGCCGCCTGCTACGACGTCAACCTCGCGGTCTGGGCGGGGGCCGCCTCCGAGGTCGAGCTGCAGGCCGTGCGCTGGGCGGGCGAGTTCGTCGGCTTTCCCGGCCGAGGCCGGCTCGTTCACGAGCGGCGGCACCGTCTCGAACCTCACGGCGCTGACGGCGGCGCGCGAGCGGGCATTGCCCGGCTCGCGGCACGACGGCGTCTCAGGTCACCGGCTGGCGATCTACTGCTCTGCCGAGGTGCACTACTCGGTCGTGCGCGCGGCCGAGCTGCTCGGAATCGGCTCGCGCTGGGTTCGGGCACTCCCGATCGACGAGACGCGGCGGCTGCGTCCCGAGGCGGTCGCGGCCGCGATCGATGCCGATCGCGCCGCCGGCATCGTCGCCGGTCGCGGTCGTCGCCACCGCGGGCACCACGCTCACAGGTGCCGTCGACCCCGTCGATGCTCTCGCCGACGTCTGCGCGGCGCGCGGCGTCTGGCTGCACGTCGACGGCGCCTACGGCCTGCCCGCAGCCCGCGTCCCTGCCGCGGCACCCCTGTTCCGCGGGATCGAGCGCGCCGACTCGGTCGCGATCGACGCTCACAAGTGGCTGTACCTCCCGAAGGCCTGCGGCGTCGTGCTCGTACGCAACCAGGGCGACCTCCAGGCCGCGCTCGGTCACGAGGGCGAGTACCTCCCGCACGACCGGCAGGAGCTCCACGCGGCCGACATCACGCTCGAGTACTCGCGCCCCTTCCGCGCCCTCAAGCTGTGGCTCGCGCTGCGCGTGCACGGCGCCGGGGCGTTCAGGGCTGCGATCGCGCGCAACCTCGACCAGGCGCGCCTCCTGCACGAGCGCGTGCTCGAGAGCGCCGAGCTCGAGCGCGCTCGCCGCGCGCCGCCGCCGCTCTCGATCGTGCCGTTCCGCCATGCGCCGCGCCGGCGTCGCCGACCTCGACTCCCACAACACCGAGATCGTCCGCCGGCTGCAGGAGGGCGGCGAGTTCTGGGTCGCGCACGCGCGGATCGACGGCCGCGTCTACATCCGGCCGTGCGTCGTCAACTTCCGGACGAGAGATGCCGATGTGCTGGCGTTCGTCGACCACGTCGAGCAGGTCGGCCGGTCGATCGCGAGATGAGCGGTACCGAAAGCGGCCTCTGGCACCGGATCGGACGGGACGACGGCGGGCCCGACGGCACTCTCCGCCGGGTCGAGGTCGGCGGTCGCGCCGTCTGCCTCGGGCGGGTCGCCGGCGGCTGGGTCGCGTTCGACGGACACGTGCACCCACCAGGAGTGCCCGCTCTCCGGCGGCGAGCTCGACGGGACGGTCGTCGTCTGCCCGTGCCACGGCTCCGAGTTCGACGTCACGACCGGCGACGTCCTCTCGCCCGCCTGCGCTCGACCCGCTGCCGATCTTCGAGACGCGCGTCGAGAGCGGCGTGCTCGAGGTGCGCCTCGGCGGCGCCCAGCGGCCGCCGCGCAGGCGGCAGCCGAGCGGAGCGAGCACGAGGGCGCCGCACCTCCCGACTCCGGCCTCTCGCTCGCAGGTCTCGAGCTCGACGACGTCGACCTCACCGACCTCGATCGCTGGGCGGCAGGCGTGCCGCACGAGTGGTTCGCGCTGCTTCGCCGCGATGCGCCGCTGCACTGGCAGGAGGAGCAGCGAGGGCCGCGGCTTCTGGTCGATCACGCGCTACGACGACATCGTCGCCGCCTCCAAGGACTACGAGCGCCTACTCGTCCGAGACCGGCGGCACCTCGCTGCAGGACCTGACCCCGGAGGAGCTCGAGCTGCGCAAGTCGATGATCGACACCGACCCGCCGCGCGCACACACGGCTGCGCGCGATCGTCAACCAGGGCTTCACGCCGCGCGTCGTGCAACGCCTACGAGGCGCGGATCCGCGGCCTCGCCCGCGAGATCCTCGCCGCGCGCCTTCGAGCAGGACGAGTTCGACTGGGTCGCCGAGGTCGCCTCCGAGATCCCGATGTGGGTGTTCTCGGAGATCATGGGCCTGCCGCGTCGAGGATCGCCGCCTCCTGATCGACCTCGGCGACAAGCTGCTCGGGAACACCGACCCGGAGGTGATGGGCGAGGCGCGCCGTGCGCCGAGGTCGCGCTGCGCGACGCCGCAGCTGCGCAAGCTGCCGTTCTCGAGCCCCTACGCGCTCGACCTGATGGCCTACGGCCGCGAGCTCGGCGAGGCCCGCCGCCGCGAGCCGCGCGACGACGTCACGACGAGGCTCGTCGAGGCGGAGGTCGACGGCGAGCGGCTCGACGCCGCTCGAGTTCGAGACGTTCTTCATCCTGCTGACGACGGCCGGCAACGAGACGACGCGGCACACGATCAGCCTCGGCCTCGCAGGCGCTCTTCGAGCATCCCGGCAGAGCGCGCGAGGCTCGTCGCCGACCCGTCGCTCGCCGCGCACGGCGGCCGACGAGATCCTGCGCTGGGCGCATCCCGTGCACCACTTCCGCCGCACCGCCACCCGCGACGATCGAGGCTCACGGGCGGACGATCGGCGCCGGAGACAAGGTCGTCGATCTGGTACGCGTCGGGCAACTTCGACGAGCGGAAGTTCCCCGATCCGTATCGTTTCGACGTGGCCCGCGCACCCGAACCGGCACCTCACCTTCGGCCTCGGCGGCCCGCACTTCTGCCTGGGCGCGCACCTCGCCCGCTGGAGGTCAGAATCTGGCTCGAGGAGATGCTGCCGTACCTCGACCGGATCGAGCCGGCCGGGCGCGCCCGACCGGCTGCGCTCGAACTTCTTCAACGGCGTCAAGCGGCTGCCGGTGCGGGTGGTCGCGTGACCGGCGAGGACGTCGGCGCGCTGCAGGAGCGAGGCGTCCGCGCCGTCCGGCTCCTCTACACCGACCTGCACGGGATCGCGCGCGGCAAGGACATCCCGATCTCGAAGTTCGAGCATCTCGCCGAGGAGGGCGTCGCCTTCTGCTCGGCGGTCATGGCGACCGACCTCCGCCACACGCCGGTCGTCGGCGGCGAGGAGGGCTACGTCGACTTCTCGGTGCGGCCCGACGTCTCGACGCTCCGCGTCGTGCCCGTGGCAGCCCGACGTCGCCTGGTGCATCGGCGACGCGCGGCTCGCCGACGGCTCCGGGCCCGGCGGCGACCTGCCCGCGCGGCCTGCTCGAGCCGCGTCGTCGCGCGCTACGCCGAGCGCGGGCTCGTCGCCGATCGGTCGGGCCCGAGCTCGAGTTCTTCCTGCTCGAGCGCGACCCGGCTGCGCCGGGCGGCCTGCGGCGCTACGTCGACGAGCTCTCGCGCGTCTACACGGTCGGGCCCGTCTCCGACCCGCGCGGGATCGTGCTCGAGATGCTCTACGCCTGCGAGGCAGCTCGGCCTGCGGGCGTTCGCCGCGAACCACGAGTTCATGAACTCGCAGTACGAGATCAACATCGAGCACTCCGACGCGCTCGACGCCGCCGACCGCGCGTTCCTGCTCAAGACGGCGGTGAAGGAGCTCGCGGCGCGGCAGGGGATGGTCGCGACCTTCATGGGCAAGCCGTTCAACGACCAGGGCGGCTCGGGCTTCCACCTCCACCTCTCGCTCGCCGAGCGGCGACGGCGGCAACGCCTTCGACGAGCCGGCGGCCCGTACGAGCTCGGCGCCTGCGCGCGCAGTTCGTCGCCGGCGTGCTCGAGCACGGCCCGGCGCTGATGGCGCTGCTCGCGCCGACCGTGAACGCGTACAAGCGCCTCGTCCCCGACAGCCTCGCGCCGACGCACGTCAACTGGGGCCATCGACAACCGCACGGCGTTCGTGCGCGTCCCGAACGAGCGCGGCTCGCGCAGCCGGATCGAGGTGCGCGGCGGGGGACGGCAGCGCCTGCGCCGCACCTCGCGATCGCGGCGTGCTGCTCGCCGGGCTCGACGGGATCGAGCGCGAGCTCGACGCCGCCCGAGCCCGGTGGTCGGCGACGCCTACCGCGCCGACGAGGCGCACGCGGGCTCGAAGCTCCCGCGCCGATCTCGGCGCGGCGCTCGACGCGCTCGAGGCCGACGACCGGCTGCGCGACGGGCTCGGCGAGCGGGCTCGTCGAGACGTTCTTCGCGATGAAGCGGTTCGAGCTCGAGCGGTTCTCGCAGTGGGTGACCGACTGGGAGCTGGACGAGTATGCGCGCCATCTCTGAGCGGCACGGTGCTGCGTCGAGCTCGACGGGCGAGCCGCTGCTGGGGCCGGCTCGACGGCGACGAGGTCGCGCTCGAGGACGGCCGGCGGATCCCCGAGGCCGCGGCGGCGTTCCTCGCGCCGGTCGAGCCGAGCAAGATCCTCGCCGTGCACCTGAGCTACCGCAGCCGCGATCGAGGAGTACCGCGCGCGGATCCCGCGCGCGCCGTCGTACTTCGTCAAGCCGCCGTCGACGCTGAACGGCCACCGCGGCGTCGTCCGGCGGCCGGCGGGCGGCGCGCTTCCTCAACTACGAGGGCGAGCTCGCCGTCGTGTCGGCGAGCGGATGAAGGGCGTGCCGGAGGCGCGAGGCGCTCGCCTACGTCGCCGGCTACGCGTGCGCGAACGACGTCGGCCTGCACGACTTCCGCCACGCCGACCGCGGCTCGATGCTGCGCGTCAAGGGGCAGGACGGCTTCCTGCCGCTCGGGCCCGAGCTCGTGCCCGGCCTCCGAGTTCGACCCGCACCGCCTTCACGCTGCGCACCTTCCTGAACGGCGAGGTCGTGCAGGAGGCGACGCCGGCGACCTGCTCTTCCCGGTCGCCTACCAGCTCGCCGACCTCTGCCGGCTGATCACGCTCGAGCCGGGCGACGTGCTCCTGACCGGGACGCCGGCGAACTCGCGGCCGATGGAGCCGGGCGACGTCGTCGAGGTCGAGATCTCCGGCCTCGGGCGGCTCTCGAACACGGTCGTCGAGTGGGACGTCGACCTGACCGGCGCCGGGCGAGCAGCCCGACGTCTCGGCCGACACGATCCACGTCGCGCTCGCGGTGCCCGAGGACGAGGCGGCGCGGCTGGCCGCGGGCGCGGCGCGTGATCCGCCTGCGGCGGATCGACCACGTCTGCCTGCTCGTCGACAACCTCGACGAGGCGCGCGTGCGCTGGTCGACGCGAGTTCGGCCTGCTCGACCGCGGCGGCGAGCGAGCACGTCGCGCTCCTCGCCTGCGAGGACGAGCCCTACTCGCTCGAGCTCGTCGAGGGCGAGCCGGGCCACCACCACACGGCCTTCGAGCTCGCCCGCGACTGCCCGCTCGACGAGGCCGCCGCGGCGCTCGACGCCGCGCGGCGTCGAGTGGGTCGAGCTCGACGGCACGCTTCACCTGGCCGACCCGGACGGCTTCGGGATCGAGCTCATGCCCTACCGCGAGCAGCGAGCCGTGGGTCGCGCACGCGCGCCGCTCGAAGCGCGTGCGTCCGGGCGCGCCGCGGCGGCTCGGCCACGTCAACTGCCTCTCCGCCCGGCTCGACGGCCGGCGTCCGCTTCTACACCGAGGTGCTCGGGATGCGGGTCAGCGACCGGCTCGGCAGCGAGGGCGTCTGGTTCCACATCGGCACCGACCACCACGTGATGGCGCTGATCGGCAAGGGCGTCTCGCACTTCCACCATCTCGCCTTCGACACCGTCGACATCGGCCAGATGCGCGACCTGCTCGACCGGATCGCCCGCCACGGCCGCTGGCTCGGCTGGGGGCCGGCACGGCACGGCGTCGGCGGCAACATCGCGAGCTACGTCCGGATCGTCGAGGAGAGCTGCTTCGTCGAGCTCTACTGCGACATGGAGCAGCTGCAGGACGACCACGAGCCGCGCGACTGGCCCGACGACCGCTTCTCCTCGAACACGTGGGGGCCGCTGCCGCCGCGCTCGTACTTCCGCTTCGACTCGACCGCGGTCGAGTGGGAGCGCGAGAGCCTCGAGACGCTCGGGCAGCCGCTGCCGCCTGCGCCGGAGCCGGGATGACGCTGCGGGGGTTCACAGCGCCGCTCTCTCCGGGCGGCCGCGCCTCGCTCGTCCCCTACCCGCCGTGGCACTACGTCGGCGACTTCCTCGTGATCGAGTACTGGGCCGACCCGGCCGCGGTCGCGGCCGTGCTGCCGGCCGGCCTCGAGCCGCACCCGGACCCCGGGCCGCTGCGCCGCGGTCTTCGCCGACTGGCAGTCGTGCTCGGACGGCGGCGGCGAGCTGGTCGACCCGTCGCGCTCGCAGTACAAGGAGTTCTTCATCGTCTGCAACGCCCTCCTCGACGACGAGGAGGTCACGACGTGCCCCTACATCTGGGTCGACCGCGACTTCGCGCTCGCCCGCGGCTGGATCCAGGGCTTCCCGAAGAAGCTCGGCTCGATCTGGATCACCCGCCACCTCGGCCTCGACAGCGCCCGCCGACCCCGGGCTGCGGCCGGGCGCGACGTACGGCGGCACCTGCGCCGCGGGCGAGCGGCGGCTCGCCGAGGGAACGGTGACGCTCGAGCGTGTCTCGGCGGACGGCCCGACGCACAACGGCCCGCCGCTCCTGAACGTCCGCCATTTCGCCCGCCTCGAGGCCGGCCGCCACGACGAGCCCGCCGTCCACGAGCTCGTCCGCGCCCGCAGCCGCGACCGGGTCGTCTCGGAGATCTGGGAGGGGTCGGCGACGCTGCAGCTGTTCGAGGCGCCGCACGAGGAGCACGCGGCGCTCGCGCCCGTCGCGGATGGGCAAGGGCTTCCGCTTCACGCTTCGGGTACACGGTCGACGATCTCGAGACCGTGCGCGCCGCTGTGAGCCCGACGGTCGCCGGCGTCGAGGTCTCGCCCGACCACTTCATCGGCGGCGAGCGCGTCGCGAGCGGCGCGAGCGGTTCGTCGACGTCTCGCCGATCGACGAGGCAGCCGCTGGCCGAGATCGCGCGCGGCGGCGCGGCCGAGGCCGCGCCTCGCCGTCGACGCCGCGGCCGAGGCGTTTCCCGGCCTGGGCGGCGCTCGGGCCCGCGCGGCCGGCGCCGAGCACCTGCACCGGCTCGCCGACCTGATCGACGCGAACGTCGAGCGGCTCGCGGCGGTCGAGTGCCTCGACATGGCGATGCTGCTGCGCTCGCTGCGGGCGCGCGTGATCGCCCGCGGCGCGCGCAACTTCCGCGCCTACGCCGACCTCGCCGCCGCCCACGAGGAGCGCGCCTGGTCCTCGAACGGCACCGCGAACCGCGTCGTCCGCCGCCCGGCCGGGCCCGGCGGTCGTGGTCACGCCCTGGAACGCGCCGTTCATGCTCTCGACCTGGAAGATCGGCGCCCGCGCTCGCCGCCGGCTGCACCGTCGTCCTCAAGCCGGCCGAGTGGTCGCCGCTCTCGGCCTCGCTGCTCGCCGACCTGGCGGCCGAGGCCGGCCTGCCGCCCGGCGTCCTCAACGTCGTCCAGGGGATCGGCGAGGAGGTCGGCGCCGCCCTCGTCGCCGATCCCGCGCGCGCGGCGGATCTCGCTCACCGGCTCGCCCGAGACCGGACGCGCTGATCGCCGTGGCCGCCGCGCGCAACCTCGTCCCGTTCACCGCCGAGCTCGGCGGCAAGGGCCCGCTCGTCGTCTTCGCCGACGCCGACCTCGAGGCCGCGGCGCGCACGGCGGCGGGCCAGTACGACGACGCCGGCCAGGTCTGCCTGGCCGGCACGCGCCTCCTCGTCGAGGAGCCGGTCGCCGAGCGGTTCCTCGAGCTGTTCGACCGCTTCGCCGACGAGCACGTCCTCGGCGACCCGCGCGACGACGCAACCACCGTCTCGCCGCTGATCCACCGCGAGCACTTCGAGCGCGTCGTCGGGCTTCGTCGAGCGGGCGCGCGCCGCCGGCGACGAGATCGTCCGCGGCGGCCGGCCCGTCGGAGCTCGGCGGCCTCTGGTACGAGCCGACGCTCGTGCGGCCGGCGCTCGAACGACAGCGAGATCGTCCAGCGCGAGGTGTTCGGCCCCGTCCTCACCTTCCAGACGTTCGCGGACGAGGACGAGGCCGTCGCGCTCGCCAACTCGACCCGCTACGGGCTCTCGGCGGTCGTCTTCACGGGCTCGCCGGGCGCGCGCCGAGCGGGTCGGCCGCGCCATGCGCGCCGGGACGGTCTGGGTGAACACCTTCCTCGTCCGCGACCTGACGGCGCCGTTCGGCGGCATCGGGATCTCCGGCATCGGCCGCGAGGGCGGCGACTACGCGCTCGACTTCTACTCCGACCTCGAGACGCTCCAGATCCGGGAAGGCTCCACGACCGGATAGCGTTCGGCGCCATGGCGAGGAGCTGGGCCGAGTTCCTTGGCGACGCCGAGGGCCCGTACGAGACAGAGGTGGCACGCCGCGGCTTCGCCTCGCAGGCTGCGCGACTCGCTGTCCCGCTCGCGCCGCGCGCTCACCGAGCAGATCGCGGTCGCTCGCGTTCGATCCCGGCGACTCCGCCTCGTGGGAGCGGCTCGAGGAGGCGCTCCTCGGCGCCGACGTCGGCGTCAAGGCGACCGCCGAGCTCGTCGCCCGGCTCGAGGCCCGCCAGGACGTCGGCGACCTCGGCGAGGCGCTGGCGGAGGAGATCGCGGCGCTCTTCGGCGACGCCGCCGACGCTCGACGCTGGCCGCCCGCCCGTCGGTGATCCTCGTCGTCGGCGTCAACGGCACCGGCAAGACGACGACGATCGGCAAGCTCGCGCAGAAGCTCCGCGAGCACGGCCGCTCGGTCACGGTCGGCGCCGCAGACACGTTCCGCGCCGCCGCCGAGGAGCAGCTCGAGGTGTGGGCGCAGGCGCGCCGGCGCGCAGTTCGTCGGCGGCGAGCGCGGCGGCGACCCGGCCTCGGTCGCCTACGACGCGGTCGGCGCCGGCGGCGACGTCGTCATCGTCGACACCGCCGGGCCGGCTGCACACGCAGACGAACCTGATGGACGAGCTCGCCAAGGTGCGCCGCGTGATCGCGCGGCGGCTCGAGGGCGCCCCGCACGAGACGCTGCTCGTCCTCGACGCGACCACCGGCCAGAACGGCCTGCAGCAGGCGAAGCTCTTCTCCGAGGCCGTCGGCGTGACCGGCGTCGCCTTGACGAAGCTCGACGGCTCCGCCAAGGGCGGCGATCGCCGTCGCCGATCGCCTTCGAGCTCGGGCTGCCGGTGAAGCTGATCGGCGTCGGGGAGGGTCTCGACGACCTGCGGCCGTTCGACCCGACTCGACTTCGCCCGCGCGCTCGTCTCCGACTGACCTCCCAGCCCGCTCTCAGCCGCCGCACAGGTGCCGCGCCGATGATTGGCCCGACAGCAGACGACGAAAGGCACGGTGAGAACGATGGAACAACGGATCACGCGCAGGCAGGCGCTCGGCGCCGCCGGCACCGTCGGCGCAGCGCTGATCGCCGGGCGTAGCGGTTTGACGGTGGTCGAGCGGCTCGTCTCCGCCGCTCCCGCCGCGGCCGCCACCCGCGCCGCGAGGGTCGCGGTGACGCCGAGCATGACCGAGGGGCCCTACTGGATCGACGAGATGCTGCGCCGCTTCGACGTTCGCGGCAACACCTCCGCGGGCGGCGTGCAGGCCGGCGTCCCGCTGGCCCTGAAGATCAACGTCCTCGACGCCGCGAGCGGCGGCCCGATCAACGGCGCCCACGTCGATATCTGGCACGCCAACGCCTACGGCCTCTACTCCGACGAGTCGGGCCAGCAGACCGGCGGCGGCACGACGGGCGGGAACACCTCCGGCCAGGACTTCCTTCGCGGCTACCAGGTCACGGGCATCGACGCCGGCGCCGTCGCGAGCCCGGTCGCCGGCCAGGTGAGCTTCAGGACGATCTGGCCCGGCTGGTACTCGGGCCGGGCGATCCACATCCACGTTCGCGTCCGCACCTACGACGGGAGCGCGGTCGCGACGAACTACACGACCCAGATCTTCTTCTCCGACGCCGACAACGCGGCGGTGCTCTCCGCAGCCGCCCCCTACAACACACGCTCACCGAAGACCGACCCGACGTCCGACGAGACCGACAGCGTCCTTCCGAGCACCGCCGACGCGACGAACATCGTCCCCGTGACGGGAACCGTCGCCGGCGGCTTCGCGGCGACCTTCACGATCGGGCTCAGCGGCGTCGCCTCGAATGCATCCGCGGCAGCAACGCGGGACACCGTCGTATCGGCCACGCTTCGCTCCGCAAAGGTGACGAGGGCCGCGGACGGCGCCCGCTCGCTCGTCCTCTCCGTACACGCCGGCGAGGCGTTGACCGCCCACGCGAGCCTCGTCCGGGGCGGCAAGACGCTCGCCAAGGCCACCGGCACGCTCGCCGCCGGCACCCACCCACTACGGTTGAGCATCGCGGCGGGGGTCGCCGCCGGTGCGGCGACGGCCAGGGTCAGGCTCGTGGACCCCTCCGGCAACAGCCGGGCGCTGAGCAGGGCCGTGACCGTCCCGACCTGAGAGGGTTCAGGGCAGCCCGCGAGTACACTGGGCTTCCGATGTTCGACACCCTTTCCGAACGGCTCGGAAGCGCCCTCGGCGGCCTGAGAAAAGGCGGTCGCCTCGACGAGGAGTCGATCTCGCGTGCGATGCGCGAGATCCGCCTCGCGCTGATCGAGGCCGACGTCAACCTCGACGTCGTCAACGACTTCGTCGCGCGCGTGCGCGAGCGCGCGGTCGACGAGGAGGTGGGCAAGGGCCTCACCGCGGGCCAGCAGGTGGTGAAGATCGTCCACGAGGAGCTCACCGACCTCCTCGGCGCGGAGACGGCGGAGCTCGACCTGCCGCGGTCGGCCGTGATCCTGCTCGCCGGGCTCCAGGGCTCGGGCAAGACGACGACCGCCGGGAAGCTCGCACTCCAGCTCAAGGGCCGCGGCCGCAAGCCGGGGCTCGTCGCCGCCGACCTCCAGCGCCCGGCCGCGATCGACCAGCTCGAGCAGCTCGGCCGCGCAGATCGACGTCCCCGTCTTCCGCACCGACACGCAGGATCCGGTCGAGGCGGCCCGCGCCGGCCTCGAGCGCGCGCGCGCCGAGGGGCTCGACACCGTCATCGTCGACACCGCCGGCCGCCTGCAGGTCGACGCCGAGCTGATGGACGAGCTCGAGCGCGTCTGCGACGCCGCCGACCCGACCGACGCCCTGCTCGTGCTCGACGCGATGACCGGCCAGCAGGCCGTTGCCGTCGCGATCGCCTTCCAGGAGCGGATCGACATCGACGGCATCGTCCTCACCAAGCTCGACGGCGAC
Source organism: uncultured Actinomycetota bacterium (assembly GCA_963743675.1). Classification (GTDB taxonomy): domain Bacteria; phylum Actinomycetota; class Thermoleophilia; order Gaiellales; family Gaiellaceae; genus PALSA-600. The sequence continues at coordinate 356,606 of CAVURE010000009.1, read as the reverse complement.
GCACGCGGCGGCGCCGCGCTCTCGGTCAAGAGCGTCACCGGCCGCCCGATCATGTTCGCCTCGACCGGCGAGAAGCTCGATGCGCTCGAGGTGTTCCATCCCGAGCGGATGGCCTCGCGGATCCTCGGCATGGGCGACGTGCTGACGCTGATCGAGCGGGCCGAGCAGGCCACCTCCGAGGAGGAGGCGTCGGCAATGGAAGCCCGCATTCGCAAGGGGCAGTTCACCTTCGACGATTTCCTGCAGGCGCAGAGGATGCTGCGCCGCATGGGGCCCCTGCAGGGCGTCCTGAAGCTGATGCCGGGCATGAGCCAGCTCGCAGACGCGGACATCGACGAGGGCCGTCTCAAGCGTGTCGAGGCGGTCGTCCTCTCGATGACCCCGCGCGAGCGCGCGATGCCGCACACGATCGACGGCAAGCGGCGCCTGCGCATCGCGGGCGGATCGGGCACGAGCGTCCAGGAGGTCAACCAGCTCCTCGAGGCGCGCAAGACGATGGAGAAGATGATGGGGCAGATGGGGAAGGGCAAGATGCCCGCGCTGCCGGGAATGGACGCCGTCGCGGGCGCCGGCCTGCCCGGTGTGGGGCCGCGCGCGGTTGCCCCGCTCGAGCGCCGTTCCGGGAACAAGAAACGGAAGGCCAACAAGCGGCGGTCGGGCCGTCGGTAACCTAGAGGCATGGCAGTCAAACTCAGGCTCACGCGCGTGGGCTCCAAGAAGAACCCGATCTACCGTGTCGTCGCGGCCGACTCGCGCTCCCCGCGCGACGGGAGGTTCCTCGAGATCGTCGGCCGCTACAACCCGCAGACCGATCCGTCGATCATCGAGCTCGACGCGGACAAGGTCAGAAGCTGGCTCGGCAAGGGCGCTCAGCCGACCGAGGCAGTGGCGCGCCTGATCAAGGTCAAGGGCATCTCGTAGGGCGTCGTGGCCGAGCTGCTCGCGTATCTCGCGCGCGAGCTCGTCGACGATCCCGAGGCGGTCCGTGTCGAGAGCGAGGAGCGCGACGGCGCGCTCGTCCTGCTGCTGCACGTGGCGCCGGACGACGTCGGCAAGGTGATCGGTCGCGGCGGGCGGATCGTCCGCGCGCTGCGCACCGTCGTTCGGGCGAGCTCGACGCGGGACGGACGCCGCGTGCTCGTCGAGATCGCGGATTGACCGGGCCCGAGCGGGTCGCGATCGGCCGGGTCGGTCGCGGGCACGGCCTCGACGGCTCGTTCTTCGTCGAGGGCCCGAGCGACGACCCCCGCTGGTACCGGGTCGGCGCGCGTCTCCTGGCCGGCGGGCAGGAGGCCGAGGTCGTGGCGTCACGGCGCGGTGCCGGCGGCCGGCCGGTCATCCGCCTCGACCGCCACGTCGCCCGCGGCACCCCGCTCGAGGTCCCGCGTGAGGAGCTTCCCGCGACCGCCGAGGGCGAGTACTACACGTTCCAGCTCGTCGGGCTCGAGGTGGTCGAGGACGGCGGACGGAGCCTCGGGCGCGTCGCCGGCATCCATCCAGCGCCTGCGAACGACGCCCTCGACCTGGGCAACGGCGTCCTGCTGCCGCTGGTCGAGGCATGTGTGCTGTCGGTCGACCTCGATGCTGGACGTATCCTTGTCGCTCCCGGCTTCTCCCACCCCGACTGACTCCTTTGCGCCTAGATGTCTTCACCCTCGTTCCGCATGCCTATGCGTGGATGACCGAGCAGCGGCCGCTGGCGGCCGTGCTCGGCGGCGAGCTCGATCTGCGGCTCTACTCCTACCGCGACACGACCCCGCTCGGCGGCGGCAGCGTCGACGACGCACCCTATGGCGGAGGCGCGGGGATGGTGCTGCGCGTCGACGTCGTGGCCGCGGCCCTCGAGGCGGCCTACGGCGGCCAGCCGGCGCACCGCGTGATCGCCCTGACGCCCCAGGGACGCCCGTTGACGCAGGAAGTGGTGGAGGCGCTCGCGAAAGAGGAGCACTTGACGCTCCTCTCCGCCCGGTTCGAAGGCTTCGACGAGCGGATCGTCGAGCACCTTTGCACGGACTCGATCTCGATCGGTCCGTACGTCCTCTCCAACGGCGACCTGCCCGCCATGGTGCTCCTCGACGCCGTCGCACGGCGGCTTCCCGGCGCCCTGGCCGACGGGTCGGGCGAGTGGGAGAGCTTTTCGTCCGAGCTCGAGGGCAGGCTCGAGTACCCGCACTACACGCGACCGGCCGAGTTCCGCGGCTGGCGCGTGCCCGACGTGCTGCTGTCGGGCGACCATGGCCGAATCGAGCGCTGGCGGAAGGAGCATGTCCGTTGAGAAATCCCATCGACCGTCTGACCGCCGGGCTGCCGCGCGGCCTGCGCGTCACGATCGACTGGCTCGTCACCATCCTCGGCGCGATTCTGATCGTGCTCGCGATCAAGCAGTGGGTGATCAACCCCTACCGGATCCCGTCGAGCTCGATGGAGCCGACCCTGCACTGCGCGCTCCCCGGAGAAGGATGCCAGGCCAGAGGCGGGCTTCTGAGCGGCTCCGACCGCGTGCTCGCCTGCCGCATCTGCTACTCGATCGGCGGCCCGAAGCGCGGCGACATCGTCGTCTTCAACACGCCGCCGCGCGCGCTCCTCGCCTGCGGGACGGGCGGCGTCTACGTGAAGCGGCTGATCGGGCTTCCCGGCGACACCTGGGCCGAGAAGGACGGTTTCGTCTACATCAACGGCCAGAAGCTCGACGAGCCCTACATCAAGCCGCAGTACCGCGACCATTACACCTACAAGGCGATGAAGATCCCGGCGGGGCGGTACTTCATGATGGGCGACAACCGGCAAGGATCGTGCGACTCCCGCAAGTGGGGCACCGTTCCACGCGCGAACCTGATCGGCAAGGTCGTCGCAACCTACTGGCCGCCCCGGCGCATCTCGATCCAGGCGATCTTCGCCCGGCTGTGACGAGCCGGCTTGCTAGGATGGGCGTAGCCTTTCGGGGCGACTCGCTGTGAGCTGAGGATGCCCCGGGACCACCTCGACCATGACCACGATCATCCAGGAGCTCGAGCGCAGCCAGCTGCGCGAGGTGCCGCGCTTCAAGGCCGGTGACACCGTGCGCGTCCACTTCCGGGTCATCGAGGGCAGCAGGCAGCGGATCCAGGTCTTCGAGGGGATCGTGATCAAGCGCCAGGGCGCCGGGGTGCGCGAGACCTTCACCGTGCGCAAGAACTCCTTCGGCGTCGGCGTCGAGCGGACCTTCCCGCTCCACTCGCCGAAGATCGACAAGATCGACGTGGCGGCGATCGGCGACGTCAACCGGGCGAAGCTCTACTACCTCCGCGGCAAGGTCGGCAAGAAGGCCCGCGTCCGCGAGCTGCGCCAGCACGTTAAGCCCGCGAGGGCGAGATCCTGTAAGCCCGCGAGGGCGACGTCCTGCAGTTTCGCCCGCTCGGGTGGTACGAGCCCAGGCATGGGCGCACGCGGGCGGAGCCCGCACGCGCGGTCACTCGAGCCGGCTCAACCGGCGCGCAGGTTCTTTTCCTGGCGGCCGCGAGGTTGAATCGTCTCCGGCCGGCCCCTCGGCCCTGCCCCGTTCGGACATCTGGGCGCGCGCCGTCCACGTCGCTATCCTCGCCGGATGCCGCAGCGGACCGGCCTGAAGCTCCTCTCGTTCGACCGGCGGCTCGGGGTGCGGTTCGTTGCCGGGGCCGACGAGGCGGGTCGCGGGCCGCTTGCGGGGCCGCTCGTCACGGCCGGCGTCCTGCTCGACCTCGACCGCCTGCGCGACCATCGGGTGAGGCCGCTCGCCTTCCTGAACGACTCGAAGCAGTGCGGGCCCGAGCGGCGCGAGGAGCTCTACCGGGCCGTGCTCGCCGCGGCCGAGCGTGTCTCGGTGCACGTCTTCCCGCCGGCCGTGATCGACAGGGACGGTCTGCACAGGTCGAACCTCCGCGGCCTGCGCAAGGCGCTCTGGGCCTGCCAGCCGGCGGAGGTGTGTCTCGTCGACGGCTTCAGGCTCGGCGTGCTCGCCCCGCCGCACCGGGCCGTCGTCGACGGCGACGAGAAGAGCGCCGCGATCGCGGCTGCCTCGATCGTCGCCAAGGTCACCCGCGACCGGTACATGCATGCCGTCGATGCGCTGTATCCGGGCTACGGCTTCGCCTCCCACGTCGGTTACATCACCCCGTCCCACAGCGCGGCCGTCCGCCGGATCGGCCCGAGCGAGATCCACCGCCGCTCGTTCCAGGCGCTCTGCTACCGGGTTGAAGGCCCCGAGACCGAGCTCGTCGCGGCCGAGGCCTAGAAACGGCGCCGAGCGGCGCGCAGCGTGGTGGTACCGCCTGCGGGGCTACCGCGTGCTCGACGCGAACCGCTGGCTCGCCGGCTACGAGCTCGACCTGGTGGCGCGGCGTGGGCACGTGGTCGTCTTCTGCGAGGTCAAGTCGAAGAGCGGCCCGGCGTTCGGTGATCCGCTCGAGATGGTGACGCCCGAGAAGGTGCGGCGGATCCGTCGCGCGGCGGAGGCCTGGCTCGCGGCGCATCCCGGGTGCGCCGGGCTCGCGGTTCGCTTCGACGTGATCGCCGTGCGCGGACGTGACCTCGAGTGCCGGCGCAACGCCTTCTAGCCTGCTTGTCCGGGTCGGATCGGGAACCCTCGTCCGGCGCGGCCTCCGCCTTGCTCCCCGCGCCCCCGATGCCGATCCGACCGAGCCGCCGTGGGACGGCACTGCCCTGCGGCAGGCCGGCCGCCGATCTCGCACCCGCATCGCGGCTCGCGCGGCCGCCGCCGGCGTCAGGGCCTCTTCGTTGCGCCCGGGGCGGGGATTCGGCTTTCCCCGGGCCTCGAGGATTGGCGTCCAGGCCGGGCTGTTCGCGCTCGGCCACCGGCACTCTGGCCGTCCTCCGAGCGCGGCGTTCGTGCCTGCGCTGTTGGCGATCTTCGTCGCGAACCTCGCCTTGGGCCTCCTGGCCGGCGGCTCGCCCGTCCGAGCAGTCCGCGCCCCGGCGCGGAAACCGGCACAAAGCCGTGACATTTCGGTGCCGTTTGTCGTCTAATCTGCAAACATGCTCGCCCGAACGGTCACGCACGCGCTCGTCGGGCTCGAGCCCAGGCGTGTGGAGGTCGAGGCGCACCTCCAGCTCGGGGTGCCCGCGTTTGCCATTGTCGGCCTGGCCGACCGGGCCTGCCAGGAGGCGAAGGAGCGGGTCCGCAGCGGCATCGCGTCCGCGGAGCTCGAGTGGCCCGTCCGGCGCATCACGGTCAACCTCGCGCCTGCCGATCTGCGCAAGGAGGGGCCCGGGTTCGATCTCCCGATCGCCCTCGCCGTGCTCGCCGCGTCGCACCAGATCCCGCCCGGCTGCCTGGCAGGGCACGCTGCGGTCGGGGAGCTCGCGCTCGACGGCCGGCTGCGACCGGTGCCCGGTTCGCTCGTCGCGGCCGAAGGCGCCAGGCGACACGGCTTGCAGCGGCTCGTCTGCGCGGCCGAGTCGGGCGCCGAGGTGGCCCTGGCCGGCATCGAGCCCGTTCCGGTGCGCCATCTCGCCGAGGCGGTTGCGTACTTCCGTGGCCAGGGCGACCCGCCGGCCCCGGAGGCGCTGCTGCCCGCCGATCGCTCGCCTGCGCCTCCCGACCTGGGCGACGTCCGCGGGCAGGAGCGCGCCCGCCGGGTGCTCGAGATTGCCGCGGCCGGCGGCCACAACCTGCTGCTCGCCGGGCCGCCCGGGATCGGCAAGACGATGCTCGCACGCCGATTGCCGGGGATCCTTCCCTCGCTGGACGACGAGGCGGCGCTCGAGGTCACCCGCATCCACTCGGTCGCGGGCGTCCTCGCCGCCGGGTCGGGCCTTATCCGCACGCCGCCGTTTCGCGCGCCGCATCACACCGCATCGGCGGCGGCCATCGTCGGGGGCGGAGCCTCGCCGCGTCCTGGTGAGGCGACACTCGCCCACCACGGTGTACTGCTGCTCGACGAGCTGGCGGAGTTCCCACGACCCGTGCTCGAGGCACTGCGCCAGCCGCTCGAGGACGGTGTCATCGCCATCGCCCGTGTCGGTGGGCGCTGCAGCTTCCCGGCGCGGTTCCAGCTCGTCGGCACGATGAACCTCTGCCCTTGCGGCGGCCGCGGCGACGCGGCCGCCGGTTGCAGATGCTCCCCGCAGGCTCTCGACCGCTATCGCGACCGGCTCTCACGCGCGCTGCTCGACCGCTTCGACCTGGTCGTTGCGCTGCCCCGGCCACGGGCGACCGAGCTCGCTGCTGCTGCGGGTGAGGGCTCGGCCCGGGTTCGCGGCCGCGTCGTCGCGGCCCGGGAGTCGTTGCAACGCCGGGCGGTGATGACGGGTGAGGGCGCGCAGTTGCTCGACCGCGCAGTCGAACGGCTGCCGCTGTCGGGCCGCGGCCGCGCGCGCGTCACGCGTGTCGCCCGGACGATCGCCTCGCTCGCGGGTGCGGCGGAAATCGGCCCCGAGCACGTCGCCGAGGCGCTCTCCTACCGCTCGCCGTCGGAGCTCGGGCTCCGATGAGCGAGCTCGCCCAGGCGATGTACGCCGCCGCCCGCGATGCGCACGCAAGCGAGCGCGACCGGCGTTCGCGGGGCTTCGCTTCCTTTGCCGCCTCGTTCGACGATGCGGCCGAGCTGCGCCGCCTCGCCGCGGAGGGCTACCGCTGGCTGGGGCGTTCCGAGCCCGCTTTCCCGCCGCGCCTCGGCTCGATCCACGATCCGCCGCCGGGTCTGTTCCTGCGCGGCGACGCCGTGCCGGAGCTGCTCGCGCGCCCGGCGGTCGCCGTGGTCGGCGCCCGTGCGTGCAGCGACTACGGCGCCCACGTGGCCCGGTCGCTCGCCCGCGAGCTTGCGGCCGCAGGGGTCGTCGTCGTCTCGGGGCTCGCACGGGGGATCGACGGCTGGGCGCATCGCGGCTGCCTCGAGGCCGGTGGTCGGACCGTGGCGGTCCTGGGCTGCGGGATCGATCGCGACTACCCGCGCGCCCACGCCGCGCTCGCCCGTGAGGTCGCCGCCGGCGGGCTGCTGTTGTCCGAGTATCCGCCGGGTGTCGCGCCTGCACCTTGGCGCTTCCCGGCGCGCAACCGAATCGTCGCCGGCCTCGCCCTCGCGACAGTCGTCGTGGAGGCGCGAGAGCGCAGCGGGGCGCTGATCACGGCCGACCTCGCGCTCGAGGAGGGCCGTGAGGTTCTCGCCGTCCCCGGCGAGATCACCTCAGCGCTCTCCGACGGTGCGAACGCACTGCTCCGGCTCGGCGCGACGCCCGTCACGTGCGCCGCCGACGTGCTCGAGGCGATCGGAATCGAGCCGCCGGCGCCGTTGCCCGATGCCCCCCTTCCGGGGTCGGCGGCGTCGGCCGTCCTCGCGGCTCTCGGGGCGGGAGCGGCCACGGTCGACCAGATCGCGCGGCTGGCGCGGATGACGCCCGCGGCCACCGCGGCGGCGCTCGTCGAGCTCGAGCTCGCCGGCCACATCGAGGTTCAGGCCGGCGTGGTGAGGAGGTGATGCCGCCGCCGTAGCATCGGGGTCGTGATGACAACTTCATATTGCGAACAAAACGGCTCAGCCACACGGCTGAGCCGTACTTTCCACCGGAGCTTTCTACCGGGTGCTCAGCGCACGAGCGCGACGATGAGCGATGCGACCGCGATCACGATCGCCGCGGCCGCCATGATCGTGCTCGTGCGCCCGGCGCGGCGGAGCTCGTCGAGCACGTCCTTGGAGTAGCCCGACGATGAGGGAGGCTCGAGAGGCACCGGGCGAGCGTATTCAAGTAGCGCGCGACGTGCAGCGGGGTTGCCGGCGGGCTCGAGCTGGCAGGCACCGAAACCCAGCGGCACCTGCTGGCACGCACCGAAACCCAGCGGCACCCCGACCGCAAACCCGCCCACGGTCCCCCGCATGCCGCTGTTACGGACGTGTCCCGGAAACGCGAACACTTTCCGTCCGGGCCATCTCCCGGCGTCGCTCGGCGCTCGCCGCTGCGCGCTCGAGCAGAATATCGGCGAGGTCAGGCGACTCCGATCGGATCCACAACGCGACAGCGTGCGCCCGGTTACGCGCCCCCAACCTGGCCATCGCCGCACAGATGTGCATTTTTGCTGTCGGCTCAGCGACGAACAACGTCGCGGCTATCTCCGCGGATGTGAGACCGCGTGCCACGAGCGCGACCACTTCCTGCTGGCGTGGTGTGAGCGTCTTGTCGGCCTCGTCGGCCACGACCGTCTGACCCTATTCGGCCGGGCCCGCCAAAGCAACCCAGGCCGCCGTCAGCCATGACGTCTAACCTGCCGCGCCGTGCCCGTCTACGCAACAGCTGTCCCAGGCGTAGGACCACCCGCATGGCTGAGCCTTCCCGGCTCGAACTCCTCGCCGACAACCTCGGCATCGGCCCCGAAGAGCTACGCAGGCTGATCAGCGGCATGATCGCCGAACGAGAGCCCGACCGGGACTCTGCACCGACGTCGGTGCGGGAGGGGGACGGACTGGCACGCTCGGCAATCCCTTCGCACGGCAAGCCAACGAGGGCCGGGGCGCAGTACGCGTAAGTTGGCTCCGGCCCTCGCAGCTGTGACTACTCGTTGTCACCCCCTGCTCCGAATTGTCGGAGGGCGCAGGAGGTGCCTGGGATTCTCTACCCCGGAGGATGAGAGAGTCGTTACGCCGCCGTGAAGCTGGCGCTCACGTAGTCACTACGACTGGTCGGCGCGATCGACCAACCGCTATTGTCTTGGCGTCAACGGGCCGGTGGGCCCGACGGGAGATTCGGTTGCGGCATCGAAGCCCGATGATGATCGGAAGGTCACGGTGACGCGCCTGGGTCGCCGGGTGTTAGTGCTCGGGGTCATGTGGGGCCTCGCGCGGGCGGCGCGTCGGCGGGAAACTGAGGGCCAGGCTGCGCTCTTGCTGATCAATGGGCCGGCGGCCTGGTGAATCACCCACAACCACCCAGCGACTCATGGCGCGGGGCGCTGGTGGCCGGGCTGCTCATGTTCGGGCTGGTCGTGTTCGTGCTCCTCGTCGCTAGCTGGATGGGGGTGATCTGAAAGCGACACTCCCGAGAGCCCGCACAGACCTCCGCCGATTTCGGCAGGTCGCTCGAGCGCCTTCGGTCGAGCACGGGCCTGCTCAACGTACTCAAGGTCGTGAACTCGGTCGAGGAGGCGCTGTGCTAACACCTCGGGCGCTGCCGGATCAGGGGTCGAGCGGCGGTACCGTCTGAACCCGCCGCTCGCCACAGCCGGCACGTAACCCTTGTGGCTCGGGCAAGCGTCGACAGGCAGTCACCCGCTTGACTGTGACCGGACGAAGGGGCTTACTGTGGTCGTAACGCCCATTAATCGGAGGTCGCGGCAAATGGCAGGAGACGGGCAATGAGCAAGGCGAAAAAGCTGGGCATCCTCGCCGGCGGCATCATCGGCGCAATCATCGCCGTGTTGCTCCTCGACGCGGCCGCGAGCAATACGAGCATCCCGGATGAACTATGCGTCGCGTTCGTACTCGCAGTTGCCTTTCTCGGGGCGGCGCTTGGATCATGGGTCGGAAAGGATGACCGAAGTGGCATCTACTGGACGGGCGGTAACCCCCCGCCCGACGCCTGACGATTCTCGATCGACGACTACGTCAGGCCGTTCCACGACCTCAGACACTCGAGCCTCACGAACGAGGCCGCGGCCGGGTCGAACCCGATCGTGTTGATGACGAAGGCGGGTCACTCGTCGCTGGCGACACTCGCATCTACTTGCACCTCGCCGCCCAGGTGTTCAGGCTCGAGGCGGACGCTCTCGAGGAGCGCCTCGTGGGCGGTAGAACTCTCTACCCGACTGACGTTGTTTCGGACGATCTGGTGTCACCCGAAACGGCTCCAGCAGCCGTGTCCGTAGGCTAGAAACCGCGTCCCCCACAACTTCATACTGGCTTGCCCAGCCGCTGCCTACGGTCCCGGCCGTCGGTATGTCCGGGGGCCGAGTTGACGTCGTCGTGGTCGGCGGCGGGGTCACCGGCTGCTCATGTGCGCTCACGCTCGCGCGGGGCGGGCTGAGCGTCAGGGTCCTCGAGGAACGGGAGATCGCCGCCGGCGCCAGCGGGCGGAACGGCGGCTTCGCCCTCCGGGGGCTCTGCCCTCCCTACGACGAGGCCCGAGCGAGCCTGGGGGCGGCCTCGGCCCGGTCGCTCTGGGAGCTCACGGAGCGCGCGCTCGAGCGTATGGCGGAGCTTGCGGGGGATGCGTTGCGCCGCGTCGGCAGCGTACGGCTCGCGGTCGACGCCGCCGAGCGTGACACGCTGCGTCGGGAGTACGAGGCCCTCAGGGAGGACGGCTTCGCCGCCGAGTGGCTCGAGCAGCTCCCCGACCCGCTCTCGCGGCTGTTCGCGGGCGGCTTCGTCCACCCGGGGGACGGTGCGCTCCTGCCGGCCCTCTGGGTGAGACGGCTCGCGGCCCGGGCCGTGGCGGCAGGCGCCGAGATCGTCGAGCAGCACCCGGTGGACCGGAAGACGGTCGAGCGGCTCGAGGCGACGGCGGTCGTGCTCGCGGTCGACGGGATGACCGATTCGCTCGCCCCCGAGCTGGCGCCGTTCGTGACGCCGATGCGCGGCCAGGTGCTGGCGACCGAGCCCATGCCGGAGCTGCTCTACGGCCGTCCGCACTACGCACGCGGCGGTTACGACTACTGGCAGCAGCTGCCTGACGGACGCCTGATCCTGGGCGGGCGCCGCGACACGAGCCTCGCGGCTGAGCGGACGAGCGTCGACGAGACGACGTGCGCGATCCAGGGCCAGCTCGATCGCTTCGCCGAGGAGCTCTTCGGCCGGAGGCCCGCGATCACTCACCGCTGGTCCGGCTTCTGGGGTCAGACCGCCGACCTGCTACCGCTCGCGGGCCGTCTGCCGGGGAGCGAGCGCATCTGGGTTGCCGGCGGTTACTCGGGCCACGGAAACGTGCTCGGCTTCGCCTGCGGCGACCTCGTCGCCAGGGCGATCCTCGGCGAGGCGACCGCGATCGCTGCGCTCGAGCCGTTCGTGCCTGCCCGTGCGCTGGCACGGCCGCCCGGGCCGGTAGCCCGACGCCCGTGAGCCAGGAGGCCGACGCGGAGCTGCGGCGCCCGGCTCTCCGGCCCGCGCCGGTCGAGGCTCGTCAGAGCTCGAGCGTCCGCAAGCCCGCTGCCGGGGCGTGCTCGAGGCACGCGAGGGCGATCGCCAGATCCTGGATCGCGAGCCCGGTCGAGTCGAACGTCGTGATCTCCTCGGGCGATAGGCGTCCGGGCGCGTCGCCGGCCAGCACCGCGCCGAGCGCGGTCACCTCGTCGCGGGCGACCAGTCCCGCTTCGACGGCGTGGGCGAGGTCGCCCGAGTGGCTCGCCTGCTCCCACTCGTCGCAGAACATGCGCGTCTGGGCGAGCTCTGCCGCGGCGATCTCCGCCTTGCCGGGGCCGTCGGCGCCCATCAGGCTCACGTGCTGGCCGGGGACGAGCGAGCCGTCGCCGAGCAGCAGCTCATGGCCCGGCGTGACCGTGACGACCAGGTCGGCAGCGAGCGCCTCCTCGAGCGATCCGGCGACCGTGCAGCGCCGAGCTCGTCGGCGGCCGAGCGGGCGCGCTCGGCGTCGACGTCCCAGATCGGCACGCTCCGTCCGCGCGCGACGAACGTCCTCGCGGCAGCGCGACCGTTCACGCCGGCGCCGACCACGGCCGTCGTCTCGGCGTCGGCGCGCCCCAGCGTCTCTGCGGCGAGCACGGCCGCCGCGCCGGTCCGCAGCGCGGTCACAGCACCCGCTTCGAGGACGGCCCGTCAGCTCGCCCGTCTCCGCGTCGGACAGGAGCACGACGCCCGCTCACGGTCGGCAGCCCGCGCGCCGGGTTGCCCGGGAACGACGTCACCCACTTCAGCAGCGCGTGACCGGCCGCCGAGCGCGGGCATCGCGCGAAAATCGCCCGCCGGATAGTTCGTCACGTAGACCTTCGGCGGCATCGTCCACTCGCCGCGATGATGCGCGACGAACGCGTCGCGCACCGCCTCGACCGCCGCCCCGGGCGGCACGGCCAGCTCGACGTCGCGGGCGGTGAAGACCGGAACGGCGGTCGGTCACAGCGCCTTGACGCCGGCGACCAGCTTCAGCACCGATTCCTTGGCATCGCCGAACAGCATCGCCGTCTTCGGATCGAGGAACAGCGGGTTGTCGATCCCCGCGAATCCGGTCGCCATCGAGCGCTTGCTGACCACGATCTGCTTCGCCTGGTCGACGTTCAGGATCGGCATCCCGTAGATCGGGCTGCCCGGGTCGTTGCGCGCGGCCGGGTTGACGACGTCGTTCGCGCCGATCACGAGCACGACGTCGGTCTGCGGGAACTCGGGGTTGACCTCGTCCATCTCCTTCAGCGCCGTGTACGGGCACGTTCGCCTCGGCGAGCAGCACGTTCATGTGCCCCGGCATCCGCCCGGCGACCGGGTGGATCGCGAACGTGACCTCGATCGCCCTTCTCCTCGAGCAGGTCTGCGAGCTCCCGCACCGCGTGCTGGGCCTGCGCGACGGCCATGCCGTAGCCCGGAACGATCACGACCTTCTGCGCGTACGAGAGCATGATCGCCACGTCCTCGGCGTTCACCGACCGCACCGTCCCGGTCAGCGCGGTCGCCGGTCCCGGCGCCCGCCTGCACCTGCCCGAACGCGCCGAAGAGCACGTTCCCGATCGAACGGTTCATCGCCCGGCCCATCATCATCGTCAGCAGCGTCCCCGATGCGCCGACGAGCGCGCCGCTCACGATCAGGACGTTCGAGCCGAGCTCGAAGCCGGTCGCGGCCGCCGCGAGGCCGGTGAAGGCGTTCAGCAGCGAGATCACGACCGGCATGTCCGCGCCGCCGATCGGCAGCACGAACAGCACGCCGAAGACGAGCGCGCCGAGGATCATCACCACGAGCACCCACTGCTCCTCGTAGCCGGCGACGATCGCCACGCCGCAGGCGATCAGTCGCCGAACAGAGCGCCAGGTTCACGATCTGCTGGCCCGGATAGGTGATCGGGCCGGCCCGAGATCAGCTCCTGCAGCTTCGCGAACGCCACCATCGAGCCCGCGAACGACACCGAGCCGATCAGCGCCGAGAGGACGATCGCGAGCGAGACGTCGACGTGCAGGCTGCCCGGGCCCGGGCGATCAGCAGATGGAACTCGGCGAGCGACACGAGTGCCGCCGCGCCGCCGCCGACGCCGTTGAACAGCGCCACCATCTGCGGCATCGCGGTCATCTTCACCTTGCGCGCGCCGACCGCCCCGAACGACGGCGCCGATCGCCGCGCCGACGATGATCCCCCAGTCGATCGTGACACCCGGCTGGGCGAGCGTCACCGCGATCGCGACCGCCATGCCCGCCGCGCCGACCCAGTTCCCGCGCCGCGCCGTCGTCGGCGACGACAGGAACCGCAGCGCCAGCACGAAGCAGATGATCGTGACCAGGTAGAGCAGGTTCGAGGTGGTGTGACCCACTTACCTGCCCTTGCCCGCGTCGTCCGGCTCCGGCTTCTTGCGGCTCGCGCCGCTTGAACATCTCGAGCATCCGGTCGGTGACGACGAAGCCGCCGACCACGTTCGCGGTGGCGAGGATCATCGCCACGAAGCCGATCCATGCCGACGAACGAGCCGTGCGTTCGAGTCGCCGGCGATCAGGATCGCGCCGACGATCACGATCCCGTGGATCGCGTTCGTGCCCGACATCAGCGGCGTGTGCAGCAGCGTCGGCACCTTCGAGATCACCTCGATCCCGAGGAAGATCGCGAGGACGAGGATCGTCAGCTCGACGACGAGCTGCGCGTAGTGGCTCATCGATTCCTCCTCATGCCGGCTCCGGCCGGGTGACGCACGCGCCGGCGGTGATCTCGTCGTCCCAGTCGAGCGTGAGCTCGCCGCCGGGGGCGAGATGCTCGAGCAGCGCGGTGACGTTGCGCGAGTAGAGCTGGCTCGCATGGCCGGGCATCGCGCTCGGCAGGTTGAGCGTCCCGACGATCGTGACGCCGCCGACGTCGACGACCTCGCCGGGCCGCGTCAGCTCGCAGTTGCCGCCCGTCTCGGCGGCGAGATCGACGATCACCGAGCCCGGCCGCATCTTCTCGACGGCCGTGGCCGGGATCAGCCTCGGCGCCGGGCGGCCCGGGATCGCTGCGGTCGTGATCACGAGGTCGAAGTCGGGGATCCGCTCCTCGAGCGCCGCCTGCTGGCGCTGCTGCTCCTCGGGCGTCAGCTCGCGGGCGTACCCGCCCTCGGTCTCCTCGCCGACGACGCCGAGATCGAGGAACGTCGCGCCCGAGCGACTGCACCTGCTCGCGAACCGCCGGCCGCACGTCGAAGCCCGAGACGACCGCGCCGAGCCGGCGCGCGGTCGCGATCGCCTGGAGGCCGGCGACCCCGGCCCCGAGGACGAGCGCGCGCGCCGGCGGGATCGTTCCCGCGGCGGTCGTCAGCATCGGCAGGAACCGCGGCAGCCGGTCGGCGCCGATCAGCACCGCCTTGTACCCGGCGACGGTCGCCTGCGACGAGAGCGCATCCATCGACTGCGCGCGCGTCGTCCGCGGGATCGACTCCATCGCGAAGGCGAGCACGCCCCGCTCGCGGAGCCGGTCGATCCGCGCCGTCTCGGTCAGCGGCTGCAGGAACGCGACGAGCACCTGCCCCGCGTGGAGCTGCGCGAGCTCAGCGTCCGTCGGGCCGGCAACCTTGACGACGGCGTCGGCGCCGCCCCAGGCGTCGTCGACGAGCTCGGCCCCTGCCTCGGCGTAGGCAGCGTCGGGAAAGCCGGCTGCCTCGCCGGCTCCGCGCTCGACGACGACCGTGAATCCCTCGAGCTTCGCGACGCCGTCGGGAACGAGCGCGACCCGCCGCTCGCCGGCCGAAATCTCCTTCGGAACGCCTACCCTCATAGCGCGCGCGACGCTACCGGAAACAGGGCAGCCGGGTGCCGCAACGGTGCGAGCGGCCCTAGACTCGACCGTGACGCACGAGCTCGAGAGCTACGGACTGATCCTGCTCTTCGTGCTCGTCGCCGTCGAGTCGTGCGGCATCCCGCTACCGGGCGAGACGGCCCTGATCACGGCGGCGGTGCTCGCCGGCGGCGGTCGCTGGAACATCGCCGAGGTGATCGCCGTCGCGGCTCTGGGCGCGTTCGTCGGGGACAACATCGGCTACTGGATCGCCCGGCTCGGCGGCCGCTCGGTCATCGCCCGGATCCCGTTCGCCCGCGACGCGCTGCCGCGGCTCATGCCGCGGGGAGAGCGATTCTTCGAGCGGCACGGTCCGAAGACCGTCGTCATCGGTCGCTTCTTCGCGGGGCTGCGCGTCACGGTCGCGTGGCTGGCCGGGCTCAGTCACATGGACTGGAGGAAATTCATGCTGTACAACGCCGCCGGCGGCATTCTCTGGGCGACGTCAATCGGTCTCGCCGCCTACTACTTCGGGCGCGCTGCCGTCGACGCAGTGACGAAGTACGGGCTCTATGCCGTTGTCGCGGTCGTTGTGCTGGCAATCGTCGCGTTCTTCGTGCATCGCTGGTGGCGCTCGCGGGAGGCGAAGCGCGAGGCCGCATCACGCGCCATTTCCGACCTCGAATCCGAGCCCGCTGAATGAGAAGAGCCTGAACGCGCAAGTACCCGCACACCCTCCGCAATGTTCCTGCTGCGCGGAGCACGTCAGTTTTTGCTTCACTTGTGCGAACTCGTCTCGTCAAAGGAGGCATTTTCGTGGCTCGTAGAACCGTTCTGGTCTGTGACAGTTGTGGAAAAGAAGTCGGCGAGAACAAGGGCGCGGCCATGCGCATCACGTTCACCGACGCACGGCGCGGCTCCAAGGTCGCCGACCTGTGCGATCCGTGCGCCGGTGGCATGCCCGGCCGCCCGGCCGCACGTCGCGGTCGCCGGCCGAAGGCCGTCGCCGGCTGAGGCCCTCGCCATCGGGGGAAGGGCGGTTTCCCCGATCGCTTCCGGTTGCCCTGCCGCCGAATCGCGCTCCAAGCGGCAAACCGTCCGTTGGAGGCACCCCTTGCCGTCAGGGCGCAAAACTACGATGCCCGGATGGCATTGAGCCTCGTTGCCGGGCCCGCGAAGGCGGGCAAAGTTGCGCTCCTGCTCGAGCGCTATCTGGGCCGCCTCGCTGACGACCCGTTTCTGATCGTGCCGAACCGGGCGGACGTCGCTCGCGTCGAGCGCGATCTGCTCGCACGCTGCGGGTGCCTGCTCGGCGGCTCGATCGGCACCTTCGACGACCTGTTCGAGCGCCTCGCCGCGCCGGATCCGGCCTCGAAGCGGGTCGCGCGACCGGCGGAGCGCGCACTGGCGGCGCGGCGAGGCGGTCGCGACGGCGCTTCGGAGCGGTGCAGCGCTCTCGCCGTCGGTTCGCTTCCCGGGATTCACGGACTCTCTGCTCGCGGCGCTCGGCGAGCTCGAGGGCGGGCTGCTCGAGCCGCACGAGCTCGACGGCGACCTCGCCGTCCTCCATCGCGCCTATCGCGCGGAGCTCGACCGGCTCGGTCTCTGGGACCGAGACCTGCTGCGGCGCAGCGCGTGCGACCGGCTTCGCGCCGACCTCGGGGCGTGGCGGGGCGAGCCCGTGTTCGCCTACGGCTTCGAGGATCTCACCGCCGCCGAGTGGTCGGCGCTCGAGGCGCTCGCGGGGCGGGCCGACGTCTGCGTCTCGCTTCCCTACGAGCCTGGTCGCACCGCCTTTGCCTCGCTCTCGCGCACCGCCGGCGACCTCGCCGCCCTCGCGGGCAGCCGGGTCGAGGAGCTCCCGCCCCGCTCGGACGAGTTCGCCGCACCGGCGCTTGCGCATCTCGAGCGGTCGCTGTTCGAGCCCGGCGCCGAGACGCGGCCGATCGGCTCCGCGGTGCGATTCCTCGCCGGCGCCGGAATGCGCGGGACCCTGGAGCTGGTCGGCGACGAACTGCTCGGGGCCCTTCGCGAAGGAGTGGCGCCCGAGCAGGTCGCAGTCGTCGTGCCGTCGGTGGAGCGCTACCGGGCCCCGCTCGAGACGGTCTTCGGCGGCCTAGGCATCCCGTATTCGGTCGAGGCCCCGATCCGGCTCGCGCTGACGCCGCTCGGGCACGCCTTCAGCTCCCTTCTCCGCTTCGCGTGGGGCGGCGGCGGCCGCCGGGAGCTCTACGCGTTCCTGCGCTCTCCCTACTCGGGGATCGCGCGCTCGGGCGTCGACTTCGTCGAGGGGAGGCTCCGCGGCCGCGCCGTCGACACACCCGCCCGGGTCGAGGAGGAGACCGAGCGCCTGCGCGAGGCGCCGCTCGTCGCCCTGCGCGAGCTGCGCGATGCGCACTCGCCGCTCGAGGGCGCGCGTGCGCTCGTCGAGTCGATGGTCCGGGCCGCCTACGGGCTCGACTCGCCGCCGGCGGGTGACCAGCCGCGGCTCGATCTTCGCTCCTTCGCGGCCGTCACCGGGCTGCTCGCAGAGCTCGAGGCGCTCGAGAAGGCCGGAGGCCCGCTCTCGCCCGAGGAGCTCCTCGCCGCCCTCACGAGCCTCGAGGTGCCCGGGCCGTCGTCCGGCGAGGCCGGCCGGGTAGCGGTCCTCGACCTCCTTCGCGCCCGGACGCGCACGTTCGACACGGTCTTCGTGCTCGGCCTCGAGGAAGGAGCGCTGCCGCGGCGCGTCACGGGATCGCCGTTCCTCGACGACGACCGCCGGCGCGAGCTCGGCGCGCGCCTCGAGCGGCCGGACTCGGTCAGCCGCGACCGCTACCTGTTCTACACGGCGTGCACCCGCGCGACGCGCCGGCTCTGCCTCGTGCGGCAGGCCGCCACGGACGAGGGCGTGCCGGTCGAGGCGAGCCCGTTCTGGCATGACGCAGCCGCCCCGTTCGCGCCCGACGAGGTCGAGCGCGCGACTCGGCGCCGGGCGCTTTCCGAGCTCACCTGGCCTGTCGAGACCGCTCCGACCGAGCGGGAGCGGCTCCGCGCGCTCGCCCGGCTGTCGGCCGAGCCCGACGGGCGCGAGGTCGCGGTCGCGCTCGCGTCGGCGAACGGCTGGGCGCGCCGCCTCGGCCGCGCGCTCACGGCATTCGACCGCGACACGAGGCTCCGAAACCCGGCGGTGCTGGCGTACCTCGGAAGCCGCACCGTCTTCGGCGCGACCGAGCTCGAGCGGTTCCTCGACTGCTCGTCCGCCTGGCTGTTCGAGCGCGTCGTCGATCCGAAGACGATCGACGCGGAGTCCGATCCGCTGCTGCGCGGCAAGGTCGCCCATCAGGCCCTCTACGCGTTCTACTCGGGGCTGCCGAAGGAGCTCGGGGCCGACAGGGTTACGCCCGAGACGCTCGAGCCGGCACTCGCGTTCCTCGAGCGCTGCCTCGACGATGCGCTCGGCTCGGGGGTGCGGCTCGAGCTGAGCGAGGTCGAGGCGGTCGAGCTGCGCGAGGGGCTCCGCCACGACCTCGAGCGCTTCGTCCACGCCGAGGCGGAGTCGAAGACGACCTTCCTCCCGCGCCGCTTCGAGGTCGGCTTCGGGACCGACCGCTCGGCGCCCGAGCTCCAGCGCGGGCTCGAGCTCGGCGACGGGCTCTTCGTGAGCGGCAAGATCGACCGGGTCGACATCGATCCGATGAGCGCCCGCGGGATCGTCCAGGACTACAAGTCGGGCAAGGGCTCGTTCTCCGCCCGGCAGATCGACGAGGAGCGCCGGCTCCAGGTGCCGCTCTACATGCTGGTGCTGCGCGACCTGGCCGGCATCGAGCCGCTCGGCGGCGTGTACCGGGCGCTCTCGGGCGCCCGCGCCGCCCGCGGGATGCTGCGGGCCGAGTCGCGAGACGACCTCCCCGGCTACAAGGCGGCCGACTACCTGGAGGAGGACGAGTTCTGGGCCCAGGTCGAGACGGCGCGCGGGCGCGGCCTCGGCGCCGCACGCCGGATCCGCGGCGGCGAGGTGGCCCACGACCCGAAGGGCGGCGAGTGCCCGACCTGGTGCGACCTCTGGACGATGTGCCGGGTGAGCAGGGCATGAACGAGCAGCAGCTCGCGGCCGTCGAGGCCCGTGGCGAGGTGTTCGTCTCGGCGGGGGCCGGCACGGGGAAGACCTCGGTGCTCGTCGAGCGGTTCGTGCGCGCAGTGTGCGACGAGGGGCTCGACGTCGAGTCCGTCCTCGTCATCACCTACACGCGCAAGGCCGCGGGTGAGCTGCGCGCACGGATCCGCGCCGCGCTCGTCGACCGCGGCCGGCCCGATCTCGCGCGCGAGCTCGACGGGGCCTGGATCTCGACCATTCACGGCTTCTGCAGCCGCCTGCTGCGCGCGCATCCCTTCGCGGTCGGCATCGATCCGCGCTTCCACGAGCTCGACGACGAGCACGGCGCCGTCATCCGCGGCGAGGCCTTCGACCGCGCCCTCGCGGTCTTCTGCGCCGCCGGCGGCGAGGAGCGGCTCACACTGCTCGCGACGTACGGCAGCCGGCGGCTCCGCAAGATGCTCACGGGCGTCTACGAGACGCTCCGGTCGGCCGGCCGCGAGCTCAAGCTCGAGCTCGGCGAGCCCGCCGACCTCGCCGGGCGGCTGCAGGAGCTGCAGGAGGCCGCGCAGTGCCTCCTCGACGATCGCGGAGCGACCGAGAACCACGTTGCCGCAGCCCAGGCCGCGCTCGACCTCCCCTCGCTGCCCGAGACGCTCATCGACCTCGCCGCGCTCCGCACGCGGGGCGTCCGGGCGGCGACGTTCGAGGAGGCACGCAAGAATGTCGAGCAGGCCGCGCTCGAGCTTGCCGCGACGCGCGACAAGGACCTGCTGCAGGAGCTGCTCGACCTCTTCGCCGACGAGTACCAGGCCGGCAAGGAGCGCGACTCGGCGCTCGACTTCGAGGATCTGCAGCTGCTCGCCCGCGATCTGCTTGCCGGCCAGGCCGAGGTGCGCGAGGCCGAGCAGCTTCGGTTCCGGGCGATCATGGTCGACGAGTTCCAGGACACGAACGCGCTCCAGTGCGAGCTGATCGACCTGCTCGCGGCCGGGCCGGCGAAGGAGATGTTCTACGTCGGCGACGAGTTCCAGTCGATCTACGGCTTCCGGCATGCCGACGTCGGCGTGTTCCGTGACCGGCGCCGGGCGGCGGCGCAACGGTTCTCGCTGACCGAGAACTACCGCTCCCGACCGGAGGTGCTGGCCGCCGTGAACCACGTCTTCGGCGAGGAGTTCGGCGACGGCTACCAGCCGCTCGCCGCCTCGGGCGAGTTCCCCGATCCCGTGTTCGGGCATCCGGTCGAGCTGCTCGTCACCGACAAGGAGTCCTACCGCGACTCGGGCGAGCACTGGCGCCGGGCCGAGGCGCGCGCGATCGCACGCCGGGTTCGCGAGCTCGTCGACACCGGTGCGGCGACAGCGGGCGAGATCGTGCTCCTGTTCGCCGCCGGTACCGACGCCGAGTGGTACGAGGAGGAGCTCCGCGCGCTCGGCCTCCCCACCTTCCGGGCGACCGGGCGGCGCTACTTCGGTCAGCAGCAGGTGGTCGACCTGCTCATGTACCTGCGGCTCTTGCGGAACCGTTACGACGACGAGGCGCTCGACGGCCGTGCTGGCCTCGCCGTTCGTCGGGGTGTCCAACGACGGGCTCGTCCTGATCCGCCGGCATACCGGACGGCGGCCGCTCTACACCGGCATCGAGCGATCGCTGCCGGACGCGTTCTCGGATGTGGACGAGCGCCTCGTGCGCGCGTTCAAGCAGCGCTACGAGCGGCTCGTCGCCGCCTCGAGCCGCGTATCCCTCGAGCGGCTGTGCGAGCTCGTCGTGGGCGAGCACGATTACGACCTGGCGGTGCTGGCGCGCTGGGACGGGCGCCGGCGCTACGCCAACCTGCGCAAGCTGATGCGGCTCGCGCGCACCTACGAGGAGGTGCGCGGGCGCGATCTCGAAGGCTTCGTCGGCTTCCTGCGCGATCAGGAGACGCTCGGCGCCGCGCAGCTCGAGGCCGTATCCGAGGAAGAGGGCGCCGGCGCGGTGCGCCTGCTCACGATCCACGCCGCGAAGGGGCTCGAGTTCAAGGTCGTCGTCGTCGCGGACGCAGGCCGCGACCTCGGCGGGCCGCCGCCGGCCGACGAGATCCTGGCGCTGTCGGATGGGCGGTTCGGGTTCAAGGTCGTCCATCCGACCTCGGGCGAGCGCAAGCCGGTGTTCGGCTACGACGAGGTGCTCGGGGCCGAGCGGGAGGCGGGGCGGGCAGAGCGGCTCCGGCTCTACTACGTCGCGATGACCCGTGCGGTCGACCGGCTGCTGGTATCGGGCGCGGTCGGAGACGGGCGCGATACGCCGATCGGCTGGGTGCTGTCGAAGCTCGAGTGCGAGGCGGAGCTCGCGGCGGGCGAGCCCGTGCTCGAGCTCGAGCGCGGCGGTGCGTCGTTCCTCGTCCGGATCGACCGCGCGAGCGAGCGCCGAGCCCGAGCCGGAGGCCGGCGAGGAGGACGAGGGACAGCTCGCGCTGTTCGACGAGCTGCCGATCGCCCAGCCCGTGCGCGGCTGGAAGCTGCCCGAGCTCCTGCCGGTTCCGGCGCCCGAGCCGCACCGCCTGCGGCAGCTCTCGTACTCGTCGCTCGCGCTCTTCCAGCGCTGCTCGTACCGCTACTACGCCGAGCGGGTCGCCGGGCTCCGCGAGCGGCGCCCAACGGGCCCCGGGGCCGGCGGCCTCGCGGCGACGGAGATCGGCGATGCGGTGCACCGCGCTGCTCGAGCTCGTCGACCCGGGCGATCCGGCCGCTCCCTCCGTCGAGGTCGTGCGGTCGTGGTACCCGACGGTCACCGAGGAGGAGCTCGAGCGCGTCGAGGCCTACGTTCGATCCTATTGCGGCTCTGCGCTCGCCCGGCGGGTGGCGTCGCTCGACGGCGTCCGGCCCGAGCGCCCGTTCACCTTCGTGCACGACGACGTGCTCCTGCACGGCAGGCTCGACCTGCTCCATCGCTCGGGCGAGCGCGCCCTCGTCGTCGACTACAAGACGAACGTTCTCGGCGAGCGTACCCCCGAGGAGGTGATCGAGTCCGACTACCGGCTGCAGCGCCTCGTGTACGCGCTCGCGTGCTTCCGGGCAGGCGCCGAGGAGGTCGAGGTCGTCTACGCCTTCCTCGAGCGCCCCGACGCCGAGGTCTCGGCGACGTTCGTGCGCGCCGAGCTTCCCGGTCTCGAGGCCGAGCTCTCGGCGGCGATCGCGCGGATCGCCGCGGGGGAGTTCACGCCGACGCCCGGGGCGTTCACGTGCGCGGGCTGTCCGGCGCTCGACGTCGTGTGTGCCGGCCCGAACCTGCACGGCCGGCCGGCCGGCGACCCCGTGGCCGAGCCGGCAGGCCTCACCGCTGTCTAGCCCCCTGCCCTACTGGGCGACCGCGTACCCGTGCAGTCCGCCGAAGTCGACGAGGACGCACGGCTCGTCGCCGACCGTCCAGGCGTCGTGCCCCGGCTCCATGTTGAAGACGTCGCCGGGCCCGACCTCGATCTCGGCGCCGTCGTCACCGACGACCTTCATCCGGCCCGAGATGACGTAGCCGATGTGACGCACCTGGCAGCTGTCGGTGCCGGAGATCGGCTTGACATGCTCGGACCAGCGCCATCCCGGCTCGAACGTGCCGAGCCCGATCGGGCCGCTGCCGAGGTTGACGAGGTCGACGTGGCCGTGGGCGGCGAACGTCCGCACCTCGTCTGGTGAGTCGAAGTTCCTGGCTTCCTGGCTTGGCATTCCGGCTCCCTTCTGGAACCTGTTCGAGAGCCGCGATCGTCTCACCTGAGGCCTCGGCGCGCAACCACCGACCAGGGTGGCTATCGTCGCCGGCGTGGCGCGAAGCTACGTGCAGGAGGCGCGCCGGAAGGTCGGGCCGAAGCGCGACCGGATCCGGCCGGTGATCGAGCGACTCGCGGTCGAGCATGCGGACGCGCAGATCGCTCTACGGTTCAGGAGCCCGCTCGAGCTGCTCGTCTCGGTGATGCTCTCGGCCCAGACGACCGACGTGAACGTGAACCGTGTCACCGAGAAGCTCTTTCAGAAGTACCGGCGGCCCGAGGACTATCTCGCCGTCCCGCTCGAGGAGCTCGAGCAGGACATCTTCCAGACCGGCTTCTACCGGCAGAAGGCCAAGGCGCTCCGCGGGACGATGGAGCTGCTGATCAGCGAGTACGGGGGTGAGGTGCCCGACGACTTCGACGCGCTGCTACGGCTGCCGGGCGTCGCGCGCAAGACCGCGAACGTCGTCTCGGCCGAGCGCGGCAACCCACGCGGGATCGTCGTCGACACCCATGTCCGGCGGCTCTCGCAGCGGCTCGGGTTCACGCGCCAGGAGGATCCGGTGAAGATCGAGCGCGACCTCATGCGGCTCGTGCCGCGCGCGGACTGGGCTCGCTTCCCGCACCTCCTGATCTGGCACGGCCGCCGTGTCTGCGACGCCCGCCGGCCTGCCTGCGAGGAGTGCGTCCTGATCGACCTGTGCCCGAGCGCGCGTCTACTCGGGCGTCAGCGCCACGAGCAGCCCGCCGTCGTCGTCGTAGGCAGGGAAGAAGTCGGCGACGACCTTCTTCTCGAGCCCGGCGTGGGTGCGGAGCAAGAGCTCCTTGCCGAGCTGGCGGACGCCCCACTCGCGGACGGTCTCGATCGGCTGCAGGTCGGAGAGGTGGAACGCCTCGCCGACCTCGCGGCCCATCAGGTCGGGCTCCTCGTAGCCGGTGAGCTCGAAGATGCCGTGGCCGCTCGCGAGGATCCGGCCCTCCTGGTCGCAGACGACGAAGCCGGTTGCCGGTGCCGGGTAGTAGTCCTCGAGCAGCTCGAACATGAAGCCGAAGTCGCAGTTGTGGCACGAGGGCGGCTCCTGCGAGAGCCCCTCGCGGCCGTCGTGATCGAGCCGGCGGGTCTTGCAGCGTGGACAGATGAAGAACGGCATCTCCGTTTCAGGCTAGCCGGTGGCCCTGCCGATCCGGTGGACTGCCCGTTCCGGCCACGGGCCACGGCGGCCGTGTCGAGCGGAGGGGAGAGTCCCCTGGACATGGCTGCCCCAGTCAGGTCGGGGTCGGTGGGTCGTTCGGCCGGTCGGTCGGCGTTACGCGGCCAGGGTGGCGCCGGTCTTGCTTTCGAGGTCGGCGAGGTAGCGCTCGGCGTCGAGGGCGCCCATACAGCCGGAGCCCGCGGCGGTGATGGCCTGGCGGTAGGTGTGGTCCTGGACGTCGCCGACCGCGAAGACGCCGGGGACGTTCGTCTCGGTGGTGCCCGGCCGCGTGAGGAGGTAGCCGTTCTCGTCGTGGTCGAGCTGGTCGAGGAAGAGCTTCGTGTTCGGATCGTGGCCGATCGCCACGAAGAAGCCCTCGGCGTCGACCTCGCGCAGCTCGCCGGTCTCGGTGTTGCGGAGCATGAGCCCGGTCACCGTCGTCTCGCCGAGCACCTCCTCGACGGCGTACGGGGTGAGGAGCTCGATCTTCGGGTTCGCCCGGGCGCGGTTGACCATGATCTGCGAGGCGCGGAAGTCGTTGCGACGGTGGATGAGCGTGACCTTCGTGCCGAAGCGCGTCAGGAAGAGCGCCTCCTCGAAGGCCGAGTCGCCGCCGCCGACGACGACGATGTTCTTCTCCTTGAAGAACGCGCCGTCGCAGGTGGCGCAGGCGGAGACGCCGCGGCCCTGCAGGCGCTGCTCCGAGTCGAGCCCGAGCCAGCGGGCGCTCGCGCCGGTCGCGACGATCACCGAGCGGGCCCGGTACTCGTGCTTGTCGACCCAGACGCGGAACGGGCGCTCGGAGAAGTCGACCTTCGTCACGTCGTCGGTGACGAACTCGGCGCCGAACCGCTCCGCCTGGCGGCGGAAGTCCTGCATCATCTCGGGCCCCATGATCCCGTCGGCGTAGCCGGGATAGTTCTCGACATCGCTCGTGATCATCAGCTGGCCGCCCCACTGGAAGCCCTCGATCACGAGCGGGCGGCAGCTCGGCGCGCGCCGCGTAGAGCGCAGCCGTGTAACCGGCGGGACCGCCGCCGATGATGATCAGGTCACGTACCTCGTTCGTCGTGTTCACTCTCGCCTCCGGAAAAAGAATCTCGCCGTATTAAACGTCAGGAGGCGGGCGAACGTTCCCCGAAGTGGTCGGCCCGCGGCTACGCCGCATCGGCGCGCGTCGGCAGCTCGACGACCGACTCGGCGTCGTCCGTGGTGGCCGAGAGGATCGGCCGCGACTGGGTCGAGATCGGCGGCACCTCGGGCAGCTCGTCGCCGCCGACGCCGAGCTCCGAGAACTTCCGCGCCGAGACGAGCGACGCGCGAGTCGAACGAGCCGACGGCGCTGTTGTAGTTGCGCACGGCCGCATCGAGCGACTTGCCGACGCCCGCGAAGTGGGCGGTGAAGACGCCGAGGCGTTCGTGCAGCTCGCGGCCGAGCTTGCTCACCTTGCGTGCGCTCTCGGCCACGGTCTCCTGCTGCCAGCCGTAGGCGACCGTGCGCAGCAGCGCGATCAGCGTCGTCGGCGAGGCCGGCACCACGCCCGCCTCGACGCCGGCCTCGAGCAGCGAGGGATCGTGGTCGAGTGCGGCCCGGAACCATGACTCGTCGCCGAGGAACATGACGACGAACTCCGGCGCCGGCTCGAACTGCTGCCAGTAGCGCTTCTGCCCGAGCTTCGTCATGTGCTCGCGCACGAGCCGCGCGTGCCGGACGAGGTGCGCGCGGCGCACGTCGTCGTCCTCGGCCTCGCAGCGCGTCGAGGAACGCCTCGAGCGGCGCCTTGGAGTCGATGACGAGGCTCTTCCCGCCCGGAAGCTTGACGACGAGATCGGGGCGCAGCAGACGTCCCTCGTCGTCCCGCTCGCTCGCCTGCTCGACGAAGTCGCAGTAGGCGAGCATGCCCGCCATCTCGACGACGCGCTTGAGCTGTACCTCGCCCCAGCGTCCGCGAACGTGCGGCGCGCGCAGCGCGGTGACGAGGCTGCCGGTCTCCTTCTGGAGGCTGCGCTGCCCGTCGGCGACGAGCCTGAGGTGCTCGTCGATGCCGCCGATCGCGGTCAGGCGCTTCTGCTCGAGCGCCCGCGCCTGCTCGTCGAACCGGTCGAGCGTCTCCTTGATCGGCGCCAGCTTCGCCTCGGCGAGCTCGAGCAGCGATGTCGAGCTCTGGGCGAGCGCGTCGCCGGCGAGCGCCTTCAGCTGGTCGTCCCACTGGCCCTGGGTCTTCTCGACGAGCGCCAGCTTCTCATCTGCTGCGATGAGGCGCGCCCGGTAGCCGGCGATCTCGCCGCGCGCCCACAACCAGAGAGCAGCCCCTCCGGCGACGATGCCAACGGCGAATGCGAGTAGCTCGACCATCGAGCCGAAGAACGCTAGAGACGGCAGTCGGACGGACTCGACGAAAAACGCGCACTTAGCGCATTTTTCGCCCGCCGCAGGTATTGACCGGCGCCCTCTGCGGCCGATAGCTTGCCGCACGTCGGATCCGGTAGGTCTTCGGACTCGCTGGATCCGGCACTCAGCTCCGGTGGGTCTTCGGACTTGCCGGGGCTGATTTTTTTGTGCCAGGTTTTTTGTGCACTGTTCTCGTGCCAGTTTCTCGTGCCCACGCTCTGGCGAGACCCTGTCGGGGCAGGGAACAGCCGTTCGCACGGCTATCCTTCTCGCCCGTGCACGGGTTGCCCATGGAGGGGGCGTTCGGCCCGGGCGGCGCGCTCGCCGCCACTCTCCCCGGCTTCGAGGCCGGGCCGGAGCAGGCTGCGCTCGCCGAGGCGGTCGAGCTCGCGCTCGCGACCGGGCGAGCACCTCGTCGCCGAGGCGGGGACGGGCACCGGCAAGAGCCTCGCCTACCTGCTGCCGGCGCTCGAGTCGGGCCGCCGGGTCGTCGTCGCGACCGCGACCAAGGCGCTCCAGGAGCAGCTGCTCTCGAACGACGTGCCCGCCGCGGCGCGCGCGCTCGGCCGGGAGGTGCGACGTCGTCGTGCTCAAGGGCCGCCAGAACTACGTCTGCCGCCGGCAGCTCCAGAGCTTCGGGCCGATGCTGCTGCGCGACCCCCGCGACGAGGAGGCGTGGGAGGCGCTCCAGCCGTGGCTCGCGGAGACCGAGACCGGGCGACCGCGCCGAGCTGCCGTTCGAGCCGTCCGAGGCGCTCTGGGCCGAGCTGGCCGTCGGCGCAGACCGCTGCGCCGGCCGCCGCTGCCCGCTGCTCTCGACGTGCTTCGCCGAGGCGGCGCGTGCCCGCGCCGCCGAGGCCGAGCTCGTGATCGCGAACCATGCGCTCTACTTCGCCGACGTCGCGGCCGGAGGCGGCGTCCTGCCCGAGCACGACGCCGTCGTCTTCGACGAGGCCCACCGGCTCGAGGAGACGGCCGCCACCTGGCTCGGCGGCCGCGTCTCGCGCGCCGGCCTGCGCCGCCTGGCGGCCGACGTCGAGCGGGCCTGCCGCGAGGCCTCGGAGCCGTACCCGCACGGGCCGTCGACCGTGTCGAGCAGGCCGGGGAGCGGCTGCTGCGCGCCGTCGCGCCGGCGTCGGGCCGCAGGCGGCTGCGCGAGATCCCGGTCGAGTCGGCGCTCGTCCTCGTCGATGCCCTGGCCGCGCTCGCCGGCGACGCTCGACGGCCGCGGCGGAGGGTCTCGACCAGCTCTCGCGCCGGGCGCTCTCGACCGCGGCCCAGGTCGAGGCGTGCCTCGAGCCGGCCGATCTCGAGCGGGTCGTCTGGGCGGAGCCCGACGCGATCGCCTGGGCGCCCGTCGACGTCTCGCACGGAGCTGCGCGAGCGGCTCTGGGAGGACGGCCCGACGGCGATCCTCGTCTCGGCCACGCTCACCACGGGCGAGGACGCGCGCTTCGTCCGCGCGGCGGCTCGGGCTCGACCACGCGCGCGAGCTCGTCGTCGGCTCGCCGTTCGACTTCCGCGAGCAGGCGCTGCTCTACGTCCCGCGTACGATGCCCGACCCTCGCGCCGAGGGCTTCACCGAGCGGGCGGCCGAGGAGGTCGTCGTCGCTGCTCGCGCTCTCGCGCGGCCGGGCGCTCGTCCTCACCTCGAGCTACCGCGCGCTCGACGTGCTCCGCGGCGCGAGTCGCGGGCCGTGTGCCCTACGAGGTGCTCGTCCAGGGCGATGCGCCCCGCGAGCGGCTGCTCGAGCGCTTCCGTGACGAGGTCGACTCGGTGCTGCTCGCAACGTCGACCTTCTGGCAGGGCGTCGACGTCCCGGGCGAGTCGCTCTCGCTGCTCGTGATCGACAAGCTGCCGTTCTCGGCCCCCGGCGACCCGCTCCACGAGGCCCGCTGCGAGGCCGTCGAGGCCGCCGGCGGCGACTGGTTCCGCGACTACGCCCTGCCGACGGCGATGCTCCAGCTCCGGCAGGGCTTCGGACGGCTGATCCGGAGCCACGAGGATCACGGCGTGGTCGCGATCCTCGACCCGCGCCTGCGGACGAAGCCGTACGGGCGCGCGTTCCTCGCCGCGCTCCCCCGCGCGCCGATGGTCGACGACCGGCAGGCCGTGGCCGCGTTCTTCGGCCGCGCCCTGCTGCAGTCGGCATAGAGCAACCGGCATAGCTAGCCTGAAGCCCCCTGCCGGGGTGGCGGAACTGGTAGACGCGCTCGGCTTAAAACCGAGTGCCCGAAGCGGGCTTGGGGGTTCGAGACCCTCCCCCGGCACCTCTCCCATCGGCTCGCGCAGTACAGTCCGTGCGTGGTCGAGGTCGCGCACGGCGAACCGACGCTCGAGTGGGATACCCCGCTCTACGCGCAGGCGCGCACGCAGCTCGAGCAGGCGCTGCCGGGGGCCGCGATCTCGGAGGACGTCGCCGAGCGCCTGCGCTATCCCGAGCGTGCGGTGATCCTCACGCTGCCGGTGCGGATGGACGACGGCAAGGTCCGCTCGTTCCCCGCCTACCGCGTCCAGCATTCCTCGGTGCTCGGCCCGACGAAGGGCGGCGTGCGCTACGACGAGGGCGTGAACCTCGGCGAGTGCGCCGCGCTCGCGATGTGGATGACGTGGAAGTGCGCGCTGCTCCGGCTTCCCTACGGCGGCGCGAAGGGCGGTGTGCGCTGCAACCCGCGCGAGCTGTCGCAGTCCGAGCTTGCGCGCGTCACCCGGCGCTTCACCAGCGACCTCGCGCCCTTCATCGGCCCCGGGATCGACATCCCCGCCCCCGACATGGCGACCAACGAGCAGACGATGGCGTGGATGATGGACACCTACTCGGCCCAGAAGGGCTATGCGGTGCCGGGGATCGTCACGGGCAAGCCGATCTCGATCGGCGGCTCGGTCTTCCGCAACGAGGCGACCGGCGCGGGCGTCGTGATGGTGGTCGAGCGGGCCTGCGAGCGGCTCGGCTGGAACCTCGCCGGCCTGCGCTTCGTCGTGCAGGGCTTCGGCAACGTCGGCGGCGTCGCCGCGACCGAGCTGCACGAGCGCGGCGCGGCCGTGATCGGCGTCGCCGACATCTCGGGCGGCGTGGTCGACCCCGGCGGGCTCGACATCCCGACGCTGCACGAGTACGCGCGCGAGCACGGCTCGCTCGAGGCCTTTCCGGCGGCGTCGCGTCTCCCACGACGAGCTGCTCGAGCTCGAGTGCGACGCTGCTCGTTCTCGCCGCGCGCGAGGATCAGGTCACCGAGGCGAACGCCGGCGCTCTCCGCTGCCGGCTCGTCGTCGAGGGCGCCAACGGGCCGACCTCGGTCGCCGGCGACGCGATCCTCGCCGCGGCGAGGCATCCCCGTCCTGCCCGACGTCCTCACGAACGCGGGCGGCGTGACCGTCTCCTACTTCGAGTGGGTGCAGGACCTGAGCCGGCTCTTCTGGGACCGCGACGAGATCCGGCGGCGGCTCGCCGAGAAGCTCGGCGATGCCTTCGACCGTGTCTGGACGCTGTCCGAGGTCGACGGCGTCTCGTTGCGGAACGCCGCGCTGATCGCGGGCATCCGCGACGTCGCCGCCGCGCTCGAGGCCCGGGGGATCTACCCGTGAGCGGCGCGCGCGAGCAGCGCGTCCGCGACGCGATGGTGTCCGACCCGCACGCACTCGAGGCAGACGCGACCGCGCAGGAGGCGGGAGAGGCGCTCATGCGCCCCGAGGTTCGCGCCGTGCTCGTCTGCGACGGCGGTGACTTCGCCGGCGTGATCACGCGCAAGACGCTCGTCCGCGAGGTCGTTGCGCGCGGGCTCGATCCGCGCACGACGAGGCTGCGCCAGATCGCGGAGGCGCCGAACGCGACGATCGACTCCGAGATGCCGCTGACCGAGGCGTTCGCCTTCCTCGAGGAGGGCGACTACGAGCGCGTGCCGGTCGTCGACGGCGGCAGGCTGGTCGGCGTGCTCTCGCGCTCGTCGGTGCAGCGGCGGCTCGCCGAGGACGAGCCGCTGCTGGAACCCGCCGAAGGAGCCTAGGCTGCGATCAGGTCGGCCGGCTGGCGCTCGTCGACGAGGGTTGCGAGCGCGTCCCTGAGCTGGACACGAACCTCCTCGTCGACGAGCCGGCCGCCGGCGTCGAACTTCTCGCCGGAACGGCCGACCGCGACCTCGACCTCGGCGACGCGCGCGCCCATCGCCGCGAGCACCTTGCGGAGCTCGGCCTGCGCCCAGACCGCGCCGAAGAGGCCTACGCTCGAGCCGATCACGGCGACCGGCTTCGAGCGGAAGGCGTTGGTCGCCAGCGGGCGCGAGGCCCAGTCGAGCGCGTTCTTGAGCGCGCCCGGAACCGACGAGTTGTACTCGGGGGTGGCGATCAGGACGGCGTCGGCCGACGCGACCGCCGCCCGGAGGCCCGCGACGGAGGCGGGGGCCGGCTCGACGTCGTCGTCCTGGTCGTACGGCGGCACCTCGCGCAACCCCGTCCAGAGCTCGAGCGTGTCGTCCGGCCCGAGCAGCTCCTCCACGGCCCGCAGCAACAGCGTGTTGTGCGAGTCGCGGCGGAGACTGCCGGAGATGGCGAGGATGTGCATCGTTACGCCGCCTTCACCAGCGAGAGGTTCGCCTTGAGGGTGACCTCGTCGGACAGGGCCTTCGTCCCGTTCGGCATGTCGGCGTTCCAGGTGATCCCGAACGCCGTCCGGTCGACGGTCGTCTCGAGCTCGAGCCCGTAGCGCTCGTTGCCGTAGGGGTCGGTCTTCGGGCCGGTGATGGTGCCGCTGAGCGTCGCGGGCCGGGTGATGCCCTTGATCGTGATCTCGCCGTCGAAGCGGACCGAGGTGCCCTCGACCACGGCCTGCTCGGTCGAGAAGGAGACCTCGGGATACCGCTCCGCGTCGAAGAACTCGGGCGACAAAAGATGCGCGTGCAGGTTCTCGTCCTTGACCTCGATCGTCGCGATCCGCGCGGCGCCCGAGAGGCGTCCGTCGACCAGGCGCGGCGTCGAAGTCGGTGACCGTGCCGCCGAAGGCGCCGATACCCATGTACTCGACCTCGAACGCGACGGACGAATGAACGCGATCGGCGCCGTAGGTGCCGGTCGGAAGCTCCGTTGACTGCAGGGTGGTGGTGCTCATCTCATGACCTCCAGAAAGTTGACTACGCAAACATATAGCAGAACGCTTGCGTGCGCAACAATATTTCCGACGGTCTCGGTCGAAGGTGTCAGCTCGGCGGCGTCGCAGCCTCCGGCGCGGCAGCTTCCAGAGCGACTCCGTCGAGCAGATCGCGCTCGCTCCAGCCGAGCGCGTTCAGCCGGTAGCGGCGCATCACCTGACGCGCGATGAGCGCGCCGCCGACGATCACGGGCGCCCGCGCCGGATCCATCCCGGGCACGAGCGCCCGCTCGGCGACGGTCATCCCGGCGAGCCGCGCGAGCTCGCGCTCGATCGTCTCGGCGGTCAGCTCGCCCGCGATCACATGGAGCTGCGTGACTGTGCCGGCGACACCGATCGCGGCGCCGACCTCGAGCTCGGGGAGCAGGCCGTCGATGAAGTCCGCCGCGCTCTCGAGCTCGTCCGGAGCCGGTGGATCGGAGTGCAGGAAGCGCTCGGTCACGCGCACCGAGCCGACATCGAGGCTCGTCCGCCCGCTCCCGAGGATCAGCTCGGTCGATCCGCCGCCGATGTCGACGACGAGCGTCTCCACGTCGACGGCGCCGACTCCGCGCCGCGTCAGCTCGGCCTCCTCCGCGCCCGAGAGCAGGCGGGTCGGGATGCCGTAGGCGGTGCCGACCTCGGCGAGGAAGCCGGCGCCGTTCGCGGCGTCGCGGGCTGCGCTCGTCGCGACCGCGAGCGTTCGCTCGGCGCCGAGCTCCTCGAGCTCGCGCTGGTACTCACCGATCGTGGCGAGCGTGCGGCGTACCGGCTCGGGCTGGAGGCGCCGGCCCGCGTCGACGCCCTCGCCGAGCCTCGTCACGACCGAGCGCCGGAGCACGTCGTCGAGGTGAGAGCCCTCGACATCGGCGACCAGGAGACGCGTCGAGTTGGTCCCGATGTCGATCGCGGCGACGCGCATCTAGCGCGGAACGAACCTGCGAACGCGCCGGTAGGACGCGTAGAGCTCGCCGGCCGCCCCGGCGATGACGCCGGCCTCGGCCAGCGACTGCTGGAGCTGCGCCTTGGCCCGCTCCAGACGCGCGACGCGCTCGTTGACCCCCGCCGTTCGCTTCTCCATCTGCGCGATCAGCTCGGCGATGTTCAGCATCCCCGCCTCCGTCGCGCGCTTGAACCGGCGGAACGCGCGCCAGGCGCCGAGCCCCTTGATCGCCGCGAAGGCCGCTCCCGCGACGATGGACACGGCGAAGACGATCAGCGCGATGATGACGAGGTCGCTCACGCCGCCATCGTAGTCGGCGTACCATCCGCGAGGTGAGGGGCCTCACCTCTCGCCGCGATGGCCTCGTCCAGGTCGGGATCGTGCTTGCCGCGGTCGGCGTGTACGAGGCGACACGGCTCGCGCTCCGGCCCGACTGGCCGCTCGCGCTCGACCATGCCCGCCGGATCGCCGCCCTCGAGCGCGCAGCCCATCTGGCCTGGGAGGCGCCGCTCCAGCGCGCGCTCCTCGGGATGCCCGCGCTCGTCGAGGTCTTGAACGTCTTCTATCTCGCGGCGCACTTTCTCGGCACCGGCCTCTTCTTCGTCTGGCTCTACCGGCCGCTCCCGGCCCGGCTTTCGGCTCTTCCGCAACGGGTTCATGGCCGCGACCGCCATTGCCCTCGCCGTGGCGTGGCTCTTCCCGACCGCTCCGCCGCGCGTCGCGGGGCTCGGGCTCGAGGACACGCTCCGCCGCTTCTCGGGAATCGACATCGGCTCGCCGGGCTCGGGCGGCCTGTCCGACCCGGTCGCAGCGGTGCCCTCGCTCCACGCCGGCTGGGCGGTTGCCGTCGCCGCCGGGCTCGTCCTCTACGCAAGGCCCGCAGCGGTCAGGGCGCTCGCGCCGCTCTACCCGATCGCGGTCGTCGTGACGATCCTCGCCACCGGCAATCACTTCGTCCTCGACGCGCTCGCAGGGGTGCTCGTGATGGCCGCCGGCTTCGGCCTCGCCGCGTTGCCGCACGGAACGAGAGTGGTAAGATCCCGGATACGTCGCGGGGTGGAGCAGTCAGGTAGCTCGCCGGGCTCATAACCCGGAGGTCGCAGGTTCAAATCCTGCCCCCGCTACTCGAAAGGCCCTGCTAAGCGGGGCCTTTTGTTTTTCGGAGGACCGCCGATGTGCCATCGAGGCATTAGCCGGCGTGGGTTGTCATGGTGGTGATGCGCCATCGCCGCGAAAGCAGGCGACGAGGACCAGGGCGTCGTCCGTGCGTTTGCAACCGTCGGCCAACATCGCATCGGCGGCCGTTTGCGCGGGCACCGAGTGATCGATCGTCGTGAGGGCCGACACGCGGATGCCGTCGGTTGCGAACACGAGAGTGTCTCCGGGCGTCAACGTGACCGCTTCGACATAGAGGCGCGGGAGGGTGTGCCCGAGGGCGCCTGCGCGCATTCCCAGGACTTGGTTCTGTCGGCCCGGTCTCATCAGGACGCCCTCGACGTTGCCGACGCCGAGCCACGTCAGGGCTCCCGCCGCGTCGACGGACGCGAGGCTGACGACTGCTCCGCGAGTACCTCTCAGAGCGTCGTGGCAGCGACTCATGAGGTCGGTGAGATCGCCGTCGGGCCCAGCGCTCAGCGTCGCCTCGGCGATGCGTGCGGCAGCGGCTGCTTCGCGCCCGTGGCCGATACCGTCGATCGCGGCCAGCAACAGCCTGTCCTCGGACGCCTGCACCACATAGCCGTCACCGAGAGCATCCTCGAGCGTCCAGCTGGCAATGCCGACCTCGCAGATGCTCTGTCCTGCGTGAGTCAGTGTCGTGCCCATTTTTCGGCCGTGATCGTTGTACCGGCGCCGGGGCTGGAGTCGATCGTGAAGACGTCCATCAGCCTCCGTGATCCCGGGAGCCCGAGCCCTAGCCCGTTCGAGGTGGAGAAGCCGTCCTGCATCACGATTTCGATGCTCTGGATTCCGGGGCCCTGATCTTCGGCGACGACTGCGACGCCCTGGCGACCGCTGCTCTCGATCAGGTCGAGAGTGATCCTGCCTTCGCCGGCGTACATGAGGATGTTACGTGCGAGCTCCGAGACCGCGGTGGCGACCATCGCGAGCTCGGAGGTCGAAAACGTGAGCGTGGCGGCAAGCTCGCGCATCCGTCGCCGGGCCTCGACGATGTCGCGATCGGTCCGGATCGAGATGGTCTCAGGCACGCCCTACAGCGCTCTCGGCCGCGAGTTGCGACAGCGCTTCCTCGAGGTCCAGCGCGGTGCGAACGTCTTCCAGCGACATGCCGAGCTGGAGTGCCGCCACGACCTCGCGCACTACCGCGTCGGTCTGGAGCTCGACTTTTCGGAGTACGAAGGCACCGGGATCGGGCTCGCGCTCGTCGCCCGGATCGTCGAACGACACGGCGGGCGGATCTGGTGCGACGCGAAACTCGAGGAAGGTGCCACATTCTGGTTCACCCTGGAATCGAGTCCACCGCTAGTAACAGCGGTGAGTAGTACGTGAAATACCTATAGGATCCAGGGTGGATCGGCCCAGCAGGCTGGCCTCTAGGCGCGTGCGCGGGTCGTCCTCCCAAGAAGACCGGGCCCCGGGGGTGGGCAGCGGACGTGATGACCGCTGCCGGCCCGGTCTTGCGCTCGCGACCGCCCGTCTGGCGCGGGGCCTAACGGCGACTCCGCGAGCGGGACTGCTTGCCTGCGCGACGGTCGTAGGCGACGAGCGCGGCGTCGACGCGGCTCGGGCTCTCGCCGAGGAGCTCGCCGATCCGCGCGCGATCGAAGCCGACCGCATCGAGCTCCGCCACGACCTCGGCGAAGTCGCGCTTGCGCCTGAGGCTCAGAGCGAGCAAGCGTGCAATCTCCTCGAGTGTGACCGCAAGGTCCTCGCCGGTAACCCGTGCCGGGGCGGGCGCGGGCGCGGCGGCAGGCGCGGTGGTTCCGTTCTGCTGCCCGAGGCCGCCGCTCTCGTGGGAACGCGCCCGGGCCGCCGCTTCGTCCTCGGTCCCGTCCTCGTGTGCAGCATCCCCGGGCCGTCCGCCAATACCGTGCGCCTGATTGTCGACGGCGGCCTCGAGCAGGGCGCTCAGCTTCGCGTCGATCGTTGCGAGAAGGAGCTCCTCGTTGGCCATGCTCGACCGCTAACTGTAGTGCCAGCGGCCGGTTCTGTCAGCGCGCCGTCCGGGCCGAGCCGGGCGAGGCCGTCTTGCATAGGACGATTACTCGTGATCGAGGCGAGCGCGCCGAGTACCGTTATGGACATGGCAGCCGGTGAGGGTTTGACTCCGAACGAGCTCTGCGTTCTCGCGCTCGTCGTCGAGGCGCCGCGCCACGGCTGGGGGATTGCGACGATCGTTGCGCGCGACGGCGAGCTCGGGGCGATCTGGTCGCTGGCCCGGCCGCTCGTCTACACGAGCCTGCACCGCCTCGAGTCCGAGGGCTACCTCGAGACCGCGGGGATCGAGCGGGGCGACCGCGGCCCGCATCGCGTGATCTTCAAGGCGACTCCCTCGGGCCGCAGGACCGTGCGGGAGTGGCTCGTGCAGCCGGTCGAGCACGTCCGGGACATCCGCTCGGTCTTTCTGTTGAAGGTCGTGCTCGCGCAGCGCCTCGGGCTCGATGCCGAGCCGCTGCTGCTCGCGCAGCGCGCCCTGATGACCCCGTTCGTGGCCTGGCTCGAAGCGCGCCTCGAGGACGTCGACCCCGTCGCCGAGCCGACCGAGGCGACCGTTCTCTACTTCCGGTTCGAGACCGCGCGGACCATGATGGGCTTCATCGACCACATGCTCGAGACCGTGAGAACCGCCGTGCCGCGCGCCCGCAAGCGCGCCTGAGCCTACGACGTCGCGCCGACCCGCTCCGCGCAGAGATCCCAGAGCCGGCCGGCCTCGGCTCGCTCGTCGGGACGCCGCGTCCGCGACAGCCGGTGCTGCGGCCGGGCCTCGCGGTCGAGGAAGAAGCTGCCGCCGGTGCCGCCGGCCTCGGGCGCCGCGGCGAGCCAGCCGATCGTGTCGACTCCCTCCGCCGGCGTGCGCAGCAGCGGGCCGAGGGCGCGGCTGAAGCGCGGCAGCGCCTCGCGGAGGCCGGGTGTGTCGGCCCAGCCAGGGTGCATCGCGTTCACCGTCACGCCGGTGCCGGCAAGACGCCTGGCCCATTCGCCGGCGAGGGCGACCTGGGCCCGCTTGCAGCGAGCGTAGGCCTTGACGCCGTCGTACGCCGCGGGGCCGGGATCGAGCCCCGCGACATCGAGGCGCTCGGTGTACATGCCGCCCGAGGCGAC
Source organism: uncultured Actinomycetota bacterium (assembly GCA_963743675.1). GTDB lineage: Bacteria > Actinomycetota > Thermoleophilia > Gaiellales > Gaiellaceae > PALSA-600. The sequence goes on along the minus strand of CAVURE010000009.1, from coordinate 320,010 downwards.
AAGGATCACCCGCGACGGTGCGCTCGCCTCGAGCAGCGGGAGCAGAGCGCGCGTCAGCAGGAACGGTGCCAGCACCTGGGTTGCGAGGGTGACCTCGTTACCCTCGGCGGTCGTGAGGTAGGCGTGGGTCATCGCGCCGGCGTTGTGGACGAGGACGTCGAGCCGGTCGTGCCGGGCGAGGAAGCGCTCGGCGAGCCCGCGGGTCTCGGCGAGCAGCGAGAGGTCGGCGAGGTCGAGGTCGACGGTCGCGCCGGTCGCCGCTGCGATGTGCTCCCGCGCCGCCTCGCCACGGCCCTCGTTGCGTCCGACGATCGTGACCGCGGCGCCCTGCCGGGCGAGATCGCCCGCGGCCGCGAGGCCGAGGCCCGAGGTGGCGCCCGTAACGATTGCCGCTCTGCCGTCGAGGCGAAAGGCCTCGAGCGGCCGCCAGCGATAGAGGCGCCGACGGGTGAGGTAGCCGATTCGCGTGAAGCTCCCGACGACGCTCGCCTCCAGCGCGGCGTCGACGGCACGCGCGGCCCGACCCGGCCTCACGGGTTCAGAGCCTGCGTCATCCCCGCGGCCGCTTTCGCGCCGACCCGATTGAACACGAGCTGCATGACCGGGTCGAGCACCTTCCGTATCCCCTGGAACTCGAGCCGCGCGTCGTACCTCACGGTCGACCCCTCTCCCTCCGGCTCGACGGTGATCTCGTCGTGCGACACGAAGCTCGGCTGCTCGGCCTCCAGCACGACACGCCCGGGGGGCTCGAACGAGAGGATCGTGTAGCGGAGGAGCACGTCCCGGCCCGCGAACCGGGAGACGAGGTGGAACGCCGATCCGGCCCGGATCGGCCCGTCGTCCTCCCGCCGCGCCTCGCTGACGCTCGGGTCCCAGAACCGGGCGTTCTCGAAGTCGGCCATGTAGGCAAAGGCCCGATCGGGCGGGAGCGTCGAGCTGATCGTGGTGGCGAAGCCGGCCATCGGGTCAATGATCACACGTTCGGGCCGAGCGAGGCGCGTTGCGTACAGGCCGGCGCATCTCGGCGCAGCGGGCCCTCTCGAATGCGAACAGCCCGCCGCCGGTACGGCAAGATGTGCCCGTGGCCGATCAGGCCGACGTGCGCCGGATTGCGCTCTCGCTCCCCGGGACGACCGAGGCCGAGGACCGCTTCGCCTTCTCGGTCGCCGATCGTGGCAAGGAGAAGGGGTTCGTGTGGGCCTGGAACGAGCGCGTCGCGCCGAGGAAGCCCCGGGTGCCGCGCGCCGACGTCGTTGCGATCCGTGTGGTCGATCTCGAGGACCGGGAGGCGCTGCTCGCTTCGGGCGGCGGGGCGCTCTTCACCGAGCCGCACTACAACGGATTCCCGGCCGTGCTCGTCCGGCTGCCCTTGATCGGGGTCGACGAGCTCGAGGAGCTGATCGTCGACGGCTGGCGTTGTCAGGCGCCGCGGGCGCTCCGCGAGGCATTTGACGGCGAGGCCTGAGCGGGAGCGCGAGCTTCGGTGCCTCGCGCTCCCGCGGCCGGGGTCAGCCGACGGCGATGAAGCCGAACAGGCCGTGTGTGCCGCCCGACGGTCCGGCGGCGAAGTACAGGTTGTTCGTCGGGCCTGCCGACGCGCCGTTGCCGAACGCGATCGCCCAGAGCCCCTCGATCACGATCGGCGCACCGCTCGCGACCCGGACCTGCCCCTTGTAGACCCACTTGTTGTCGGTCGTCCGGAGCTGGTAGGCGTTGATCTTCCCGTTGCCGAAGTTGCCCACCAGGAGGTCGCCGCTGTAGGCGCCGAAGTTGGCCGGTGCCATCGCGAGTCCCCAGGGAGCGTTCAGCGGGGAGTTGACGCTTCCCTTCGATGCGACCCGCATCAGCAACGCGCCGTCGGGGCTGAACTCGTCGACGTACCCGAAGCCGCCGCCGGGAACGGCGGTCTTCTTCGCCGGGTCCTGCTGAGCGTAGGTGACGAAGATGTTCCCGCCGAGCGCCTGGATGCCGAACGGCGCCCAGCCGGCCGGGATGTTCGGATCCTTGAACGGGAGCCCGAGCGGCTTGAACGAGGCATCGAACGAGTCGACGCGCGCGTTGTGGAAGTCGGCCGCGTAGAGGCGGTCGTTCGCAGTTGCGAGGCCGGTATAGATCGCTCCGCCGGCCGAGTTGTCGACGGCGACGACCGCGTTCGCCGCGTTGACCGTCGGCGCCCAGCCGAGCACCTGACCGCCCAGCGTGTCGAACAGGAACCTTGACGCCCCGCTCACGCCGTTCTGGCTGATCGCGAAGTCGGTCGTGCTCGAGTTCGCGACCGTGCCGGTCGGGCCGCCGGGGACCGTTACGACGGTCGCGTTCTTCGAGCCGCCACCGGTGTAGAGCGTCGAGGTGTTGGTCTTCTCGTTGGACGACCACCACGGCGAGGTGGCGCTCGCGCTGAGGCCCCAGCCGTTGACCAGCGCCGAGTCGGCGAGCGGCGCGGTTACCGCCGTGCCGTCGGAGACGAGCGGATACATGTTGTAGGCGACGAGCGTTCCCGCGCCGGCGCTTCCGGCGCCGAGCACGAGAATCGCAGCGAGCAGTACGAGCCCGGCCGTCGCCGGCCGGCGTAGATCGAGAAACGACATTCGTATGCACCTCCCACGTGAGACGTCACGTCCCTTCGCTCCCACTACGGCGCGCGGGTGCCCGGCGGTTTCGTCGTCGCTCGCGCCGCGGCGAGTTCGGAGCCGGCTGCCGGGCATGGAACCGGCCCGGTCGACAGCGTGTACGGTCGATCAGGCAGCGCTCGTCGACGCGTTCGCCGCACCCTCCCCGAGCGTGCGCCGATGTCGAAGCTCACAGCCGGTGCGGCCCGGCGCGACCAGGGATGCGCCAACGGCCAACATCGTTTTTCCGATCCGTAAGGAAAAGGTGAGGCTGCACGTTCCTGGTGCTTTCTCGATTGGGGCCCTGCTAGCCTGATTCAGGCAGGCAGGACGCCGACCGGCGCCGAGTCTCGGCAGGCAATCCGAGGTTCGTTCGCGGGACGGCCAGAAGTGGACGCAGAAGCGGACATGGTTGCTTTCGTACTGTCAATCGCGTTGGCCCTCGTCTCGCACTCGAGCGCCCACCAGGCGCGCGCCGCGACACACTTCCCGTCGCGGGGCGTGGTCGTGCCCGGCGTCAGCTTCGCGGGGATCAAGCTCGGGGACACCGAGCAGCGTGTCCGCGCCGTCTGGGGCAACAGCTTCACCTCCTGCGGGTACTGCAAGGACACGACCTGGCTGTACGAGTACCGCGGCGGCGAGCCGCTCGGCGCTGCCGCCCGGTTCCGGAACAACAGGCTCGTCGCGGTGTTCTCGCTCGGGTCGCCGGCGGGCTGGAAGACCGACAAGGGGCTCTTCATGGGCGACCCGATCGCGAACGTCTACCAGTACTACCCGAGCACGGGCACAACGCGGTGCATCGGCTTCGACGCGATCACCGCGAAGACCGGAAAGTCGGTGACGGCGTTCTACAGCGCAGCCGGGGTGGTCTACGGCTTTGCCATGGTCGTCCCCGGCATGACCGTCTGCCAGTAGCGGCGAGGCCACCGAGTATGCTCGGCGCGTGATTCGCGGCTCCAACGTGGCCGAGTTCGCGCTGGCATCACTGATCCTGATCGCGATTCCCGGCCCGAGCGTGCTGTTCGTCATCAGCCGCGGGGTCGTCCTCGGCCGCCGGGCCGCGCTCGCGACCGTGATCGGGAACTGCGCCGGCGTCTACATCCAGGTGATCGCGGTCGCCCTCGGGATCGGCGTCCTCGTCGAGCGCTCGGTCGTCGTCTACACGGCGATCAAGCTCGCCGGAGCCGCCTACCTCGTGTGGCTCGGCGTGCGGACGTTCCAGAAGCGGCGCTCGCTGGCGGAGGCGCTCGGCCGGCCGATCGTCCCGAGGAGCGGCCGGCGCATCCTGCGGGACGGCTTCGTCGTCGGGCTCACGAACCCGAAAGCCGCCGTCTTCTTCGCGGCGATCCTGCCGCAGTTCGTCGACACCGCGCGCGGGCACGTCCCGCTGCAGATGCTCCTGCTCGGCCTCGTCTTCGTCCTGGTGGCGCTCGTCATCGACAGCCTCTGGGGGATCGCCGCGGGAACGGTGCGCGAGCGCCTCGTCGCCTCGCCGCGCGGCCTCGACGCGATCGGCGGCGCGAGCGGGGTCGTGCTCGTCGGCCTCGGTGTCGGGCTCGCCGTGACCGGCCGCAAGCCATAGGCGGCCGCCCCGCCGGATCCGAGGTCGGCGCAACGATGTCCGTAAACCGGTGCCAGGCACCGTAACGAAAGCGTGTCAACGTCGTGCCGGAAGTGAAGAACCCGTGCGCTGTGCGCGCCGTTCTTGCCTCTGTCGCCGAGACCGGCCCAGGAAACTCGATCGTTGTCAGCGCCCTCATTTTGCAGGGCGTTTGCGCTCGCGCCGCGAAGAGGACAGCGTCCGCGATCAATGCACCAGGCGCGGCCGCGGGGAGGTGTCGTCCCTACGCTCGCGACGGCCGGGCGGTGCCAGGCACCGCCTTCGACGCCCGGCTCACCACGGGCGGCTGACCATCGATCGGTCTCTAGGCGCGGCCGAAGAGGACGCAGCCGTTGTGGCCGCCGAGGCCCATCGCGTTCGAGAGCGCGACGTCGACCTGGACCGTGCGCGCCTCGTTCGGGACGTAGTCGAGGTCGCACTCGGGGTCGGGGCTCGCATAGTTGATCGTCGGCGGCAGGACGCCGTCGCGCAGCGCGAGGATGCACATGATCGCCTCGATCGCACCGGCGGCGCCGAAGGTGTGGCCCATCATCGACTTCGTCGAGGAGATCGCGAGGTCGTAGGCGTGCTTTCCGAAGACGTTCTTGATCGCCTTCGTCTCGGCCAGGTCGCCGAGCGGGGTGGAGGTGCCGTGCGCGTTGATGTAGCCGACGCGTTCGGGCGCGACGCCGGCCCGCTCGAGCGCGCTGCGCATCATCGCCGACACGCCCTCGGCCTCCGGCTCGGGCTGGGCGAGGTTGTGGGCGTCGTTCGAGCCGCCGTACCCGAGCACCTCGGCGTAGATGTCGGCACCGCGCGCGACCGCGTGATCCCAGTCCTCGACCAGCACCGCACCCGCGCCCTCGCCGATCACGAAGCCGGCGCGGGTCGCGTCGAAGGGCCGCGAGGCGCGCGGCGGGTACTCGTCCTCCGCGGCCAGCCCGCGCATGGCGGTGAAGCCGGCGAGGATCAGCGGGTCGACACACGACTCGGTGCCGCCTGCGATCACGGCGTCGACGCCGCCCCGCTTGACGAGCTCGGCCGCCTCGCCGATCGCGTGGGAGCCGGTCGCGCAGGCCGAGACGATCGCGTAGTTCAGGCCCTTGATCCCGAGCGAGATCGCGATCTGACCCGACGGCGTGTCGACCAGGACGTTCGGCAGGAAACCCGGCGAGACGCGGTCCGGGCCGCGCTCGCGCAGCGTCGCCGCCTCCTCGGCGATTCGGGTGACGCCGCCGATCGCGGAGCCGAAGATCACGCCGACCCTCGTCGGGTCGAAGTCGGCGAGGCCCGAGTCCGTGAGCGCCTCGCTCGCGGCGGCGACGGCGATCAGCACCACCTTCTCGAGCTTCCTGGCGTCCTTCGCCGAGGCGATCGTGAGCGGGTCGAAACCTCTGACCTCGGCGGCGATCCGCACCGGTAGGCCGTCGGCGTCGAAGGCGCTGATCCAGTCGATGCCGCTCTCACCGGCAACGGCGGCCTTCCAGGTCGCGGGCGCCGACAGGCCGAGCGGCGAGACGATGCCAACACCGGTGACGGCGACGCGCCCCATAGGCGGCGCAGCTTAACCGTAGTCTTGGGTCATGCCCGCACCTGACCTGCCGTTCCCGCCGATGGAGGCCGAGCTCGTCCGCGAGCTTCCGGAGGGCGAAGGCTGGGCGTACGAGCCGAAGTGGGACGGATTCCGCGGCGTGCTCGAGAACCTCGAGGGCGAGCTCGCCCTCTGGTCGCGGAACGGACGACCCCTCCTGCGGTACTTCCCGGAGCTGCAACCGCTCGGCGAGCTGCTTCCCGCACGCTCGGCCCTCGACGGCGAGGTCGTGATCGTTCGCGACGGCGCGCTCGACTTCGACTCGATGCAGATGCGGCTGCATCCGGCCGAATCGCGCATCCGGCGGCTCTCGGCGGAGATCCCCGCGGAGTTCGTCGCCTTCGACGTGCTCGTCTGGGACGGCGAGCCCGTCTGGGAGCGGCCCCTCGCGGAGCGCCGGGTCGAGCTCGAGCGGGTCGCGCGCGGCTTCAGGCTGTCGCCTTCGACACGAGACCTCGCCGAGGCCCGTGGGTGGCTCGACCGCTTCGAGTCGCTCGGGCTCGACGGGGTCGTCGCGAAGCGCCTCGCCTCGCCCTACCTCCCCGGCTCACGCGACGGCGTCGTCAAGGTGAAGGAGCACAAGAGCGCCGACTGCGTCGTCGTCGGCGTGCGCTGGAAGGGCTCGCGCGAGCAGATCGCGACGCTGCTGCTCGGCCTCTACAGGGACGACGGCGAGATCGACTACGTCGGCTCGTGCGCCGTGGCGGCGAAGACGCGGGCCGACGTCGCGGCGAAGGTGCTTCCGCTCGTCGAGGACGACCCCGAGTGGCACGTCTCCGAGCCGAACCGCTGGGGCACCGGGCAGCTCGAGGAGTCGCGCGTCCGGCCCGAGCTCGTCGTCGAGGTGCGCTACGACAAGGTGCAGGGCACGCGTTTCCGGCACGGGACGAAGCTGATCCGCTGGCGCGACGACAAGGATCCGCGCGATTGCACCTGGCGCGAGCTGCGACCGGCCAGGGCCGCGGACGGGGCCGGAGTCGAGTCACTGCTCGGGTAGCTCGAGCCCGAGCCGGGGGAAGCGAGGCGCAAGCGAGACGGCGCGCTTCCACATGCCGTGCATCGGGTCTCCGGCCGCGGCGATGCGGTCGCGCATCGTCTCGGCCGTGAAAGCGGCCGGGTCGACATCGGCGACCTCCTCCCAGCGAAGCGGCGCCGACACGCGCGCATCGGGCACGGGGCGGATCGAGTAGGCGCACGCGATCGTGCGATCGCGCGCGTTCTGCCCGAAGTCGACGAAGACGCCGACCCGGTCTGCAACCCGCCACGTGGTGGTCGCGACGCTCTGGTCACCGATCCTGCGCTCGACCTCCTCGGCCAGTGCCTTCGCGAACCTGCGCACCTCAGGGAAGCGGAGCTCCGCGCGGATCGGAGCCAGGATGTGCAGACCGGTCGCGCCCGACGTCTTCGGGAACGACACGAGGCCGAGCTCGTCCATCACCTCGCGCACGACGAGCGCGATCTCGCGCACGAAGGGCCACTGGCCCTCGCTCGTCGGGTCGAGGTCGATCAGCAGATAGTCCGGTCTCTCGATCTCGGGCACGCGCGAGTGCCAGGTGTGGAGCTCGATGCAGCCGAGGTTCGCCACCCAGGCCAGCGCGGCAGCATTGTCGAGCACCGCGAAGACGGTCGAGTGGCCGCTCGGGAAGGACACCGCCACCTCGTCGACGTAGTCGGGATGCTTCGCCGGGACGCGCTTCTGGTGGAAGAACTCCCCGTCGACCCCGTTCGGGAAGCGCTTCATGTGAAACGGGCGCCGGCGCAGGTGAGGGAGGGCGCAGCCGGCGACATCGACGTAGTACTGGACGAGGCCGCCCTTCGTCAGGCCAGAGCGAGGGAAGAAGACCTTGTCCGGGTTCGAGACCGTGACCTCGTGCCGACCGACGCGCATGCCGCAGGATTCCACGCCGCGGGCTTTGCCCCTCGCTGCGCTGCCTCGGCCCGGCAACCTCGGGGTCGTTCGCGAGCTCGCCGAGGGCGGGATGACGATGCTCATCGCGACCCACCAGATGGCCTTCGCCCGCGAGATCGCACGTCGGGTCTGCTTCCTCGACGCGGGCGTCATCCGCGAGCAGGGCCCCCCGTCGGAGATCTTCTCCGCCCCGAAGGAGCAGCGAGCCCAGCAGCTCCTCCAACGCATCGTCGCCGCCGGCCGCCTCTGACCCGCTGCGCCACCCTGCCCGACCGGCCACCTCCCAAGCAGCCGTGTCCAGGGGACTGTCCCCGCTCGTGTCCGGAGTGGCCGTGTCCGGAGTGGCCGTGTCCAGGGGACTGTCCCCGGTCGCTGTCCGGAGTGGCCGTGTCCAGGGGACTGTCCCCGGGGCACGGCTGGGGGAGACGGGTACGCTTTGGCCATGTTGGATCCGGCGCAGCAGGTCGAGGTGACGATCGAGCCGCTCGACGACTTCCTCGTCGTACAGCCGCTCGACGAGTCCGAGACCGCATCGGGGCTGATCGTCCCGATCAACGAGGCTGCGCAGTGCGCGACGGGGATCGTCGTGTCGGTCGGCCCCGACGTGGCGGTGCTCGAGCCGGGAGACAAGGTGCTCTACCCCCGCGACGCCGGGTACGAGGTCAGGCTCGTCCGCTCCGCCCACCGCGTGCGCGTGCTCAGGCGCGAAGAGCTGATCGCGCGCATCCACGACTGACGCCGCGCCGCTCGGCCGGTGCGGGCGATCGCGGGGCGCCGGTTCAGGAGTCGACCCCGGTTGCGAGCTCGGGTTTCCGCCGCCGGTATGGGCCGCTTCGCATCCTCGCCGCCGGAGGCGCGGCCGTCGTTCGCGGGCTCGACACCGCCGCATGCCCGCGCACGGCCGCCGCTCGAGGCCGGAAATATGCGTCGCGAGGGATATTTTCGCCGCCGCGAACGGTTGTCCCCGGCTGCGAATGCTCCTGCGAAATGCCGAGCAAGCAGGGGTTTTCCCTGCTGTGATCTAATAGCGGCGTCCCGGAGAGGTGTCCGAGCGGTCTAAGGAGCGCGACTGGAAATCGCGTACGTGCTGAAAGGTGCGTCGAGGGTTCAAATCCCTCTCTCTCCGTTCTTCGAACCAAGCCAGCCCTTGTCCCGGCCACTCCGCCTCTCCGTCCTCGACCAGTCGCCGATCGCCGAGGGGGGAACCGGGGCACAGGCGCTCCGCAACACGATCGACCTCGCTCGGCTCGCCGAGGAACTCGGGTACGCGCGCTACTGGGTGGCCGAGCATCACGGAACGCCGATGCTGGCGTGCTCCTCGCCCGAGATCCTGATCGCCGAGATCGCCGCGGTCACCTCCCGCATCCGCGTCGGGAGCGGCGGCGTGATGCTGTCGCACTACAGCCCGTTCAAGGTTGCGGAGATGTTCAGCGTTCTCGGCGGGCTCCACGGCAAGCGGATCGACCTCGGTATCGGTCGCGCGCCCGGCAGCGACCTGGAGACGATCGCCGCCCTGCAGCGGGACCGGCGACAGCTCCTGCCGGACGACTTCCTGGAGCAGCTCGCCGAGCTCCTCGCCTACCTCGACGACGGCTTCCCGTCCGGGCATCCCTTCGCCCGCCTCGCTCATCTTCCCGGCGCCCCGGGCACGGCCGAGCTCTGGCTGCTCGGCGCGTCACGGCAAAGCGCGGTCTGGGCTGCCGAGCTCGGCCTGCCCTACTCGGTCGCCGACTTCATCACCCCGGGGAGCGGCGAGAGCGGGGTCGTCTACCGGGAACGCTTCATCCCCGCACGGCGGCTGAAGCGCCCCGAGCTGTCGGTGGCAGTCGGAGCGATCTGCGCCGACGCCGACGAGGAGGCCGAGCGGCTCGCCTCGAGCTGGCAGATGGCGATCACCGTCGCCGGCCGGGGACAGTTCGGCCCGCTGCCGACGGTGACGCGGGCGCTCGGCTTCCTGCACGCGGAGGCTCCGCCCGACCCGTTCGCCGGCCGCCGGGTCGTGGTGGGATCGCCGGACACCGTGCGGCCGACGCTCGAGCAGATCGCGGCCGACTACGGCGCCGACGAGCTCATGATCCTGACGATGACCCACAACCACGCCGCCCGACGCCGCTCCTACGAGCTCCTCGCCGAGGCGTTCGGGCTCGACGCAGTCGGGGCCGGCCGGGGCAGGCAGGCCGCGCGGCGGCGCTAACCGGCCTGCGGCGGCGGGGCAGCCGGGCCGATCAGTTGTCGAGCCCGAGCGTGAAGGTCGGCCTCGGCGAGGTGTCGGGCAGCCTGTGCTCGGCGGCAAGCCGCCGGATCGCGGTTCCCGTCGCCAGGAACTCCGTCGCATGCTCGCCCCACACGTGGTTGTAGACGCCGACGGTCACGCCGACGATCCCGTTTGCCTGCGCCTGAGTTGCCTCCGCCTGCATCCGTGCGAGCGACAGCTCGCGCGCCTCGTACACGCCCTGCGTGAACAGCGCCATCTCCTGGTTCTGGCCGCTCTGCCGCAGCGTCTGCATGATCGACTGGTGCGCGATGTGGTAGACGCAGGTCCCGAGCACGAACGCCACCGGAACGGCGCCGGCCGCCAGCAGCCGGAAGAAGTCCTGCGCGGAGAGGTCTGACGTGAACGCGTGGCCGTCGGGCGCCTTGTGCACTCCCGCCCGCTCGCCGAGCGCCCGTACTGCTGTACCGGTGGCGATGAACTCGAGCACCTCCTGGCCCCACGCGTACTGCTGCATCCGGAGCTGTACGCCGACGATCCCGTCAGCGCCGAGGTGGTCGGCCTCGGCGGTCATCCGCGACATCGCGAGCTCGCGGGCGTTGTACATCGCCTGCGTCAGCACCTGAAGCTCCTGGTTCTGCCCCCACTTCCCGACCTGCACGCCGATGTGGTAGATCGACGAGCCGACCACGAACCCGAGCGGCTCGAAGCCGGCCTCGCCGAGGAGCACGTACTCCGAGACCGACAGATCGGAGGTGAACACGCCGTCGGGCGCGGCGCCGGCGGTGGCGGCGAGGCGACCGTCCGCCGCCTGCGGCTCCCAGGTCGAGGTTGCGTTGTCGGCGGGCTTTCCGAAGAGCGGCATGGGCCTCCTTGGCTTGCACGAGACGTCCGGTCTGAGCTGGGGCCACCCTATCTCACGGGTTTCGCTCATCGAGCCGTGAGTACCGCTCGCGCCCGATCATGAACGGCGCGTTCGCAAGGCGTCTGGGGGCGCGCCCGCGGCAGGGCAGCGCAGCCCCGCCCGGTGCCCCCGGACGTCAGGCGGTGACGGTCACGAGCGTCCCGACCTGGACGTACGGGAAGATCTGCGCTGCCGTCGGGATCGGCACCTCGACGCAGCCGAGGCTCTGCGGGTACCCGTAGCTACCCCGGACGAAGCCGTGGACGGCGTCGCCGCCGTTGAAGTAGTTCACCCAGGGAACGCCGGGGTCGTTGTAGTGGCTTCCGTCGGGGTTCGTGCCGGACATCGTCGTCGAGCTCAGGTGCGCGTAGACCGGATAGGTCCCGAGATCGGTCGGCCGCGAGGCGATGCCGGTGTTGACGGGAGTCCGCAGCACGACGCGCCCGTTGTGCCAGAGGGTCAGCGTCTGCGGGAGCGTCTCGCTGACGTAGACGTAGGTGTAGCCGCCCGGCGCGGCCCGGCCGGCGAGCTGGGCGTGGATCAGCGCCCGGAAGAGCGCCATGCTCGGGTAGCCGTCGGGCGTGAGCCCGTGTGCTGACTGAAAGGCCATGATCGCCCCGCGCACGAGCACCGGCCGCCTGCTGTCGGAGCCCCAGATACCCCGCAGCGCCGCCGGCGTCTTCGCGTACCGCCAGGCGAACGTCCCGGCGGGAGGATCGACCGCAGCCTGCACCTCGGCGGATGCGGTCAGCCGGACGGCGCCGCCGGCGGGAGACCACTTGACCGGCAGATACCCGAGCCCGGCAAGGAGCTGTCTCATGCGCAGCAATGACCCACGCGGGACCTGCCAGGTCACCGTGCGGAAGGGTGATGGATCGGAACCGCTGATCAGCTGGATCGTCCGGGGCAGGCGCAGGTGCACGCGCCGGCCGAGCGGGAAGCCGAGCCCGCTCGGCTGGAACACGAGCGTATGGTCGTTCGGCTGCCGCCATGCCCCCGGCACGTGCGGCACGAGCCTGGGCTTGGTCGTGCCCAGAACCTGGGCGACCGGCCGTGAGAACGTGAGCACGATCGGGACCGAGGGGCCGAGCATCGCCTGCGGCGCCGGGCGGACGAGCACCTGGGGCGCAGGACCGGGCGGGAACCAGCTCACCCGCTGGGCCGCGGGAAGGCGCTCCCACGTCCGCGGCGCGCCGGCGACGAGCACCGTGCCGGCGATGTCACCTCCGGCAGCGGTGATGCCGATCGGCACGAGCCGCCGGGCGACGGGAAACGTCAGCCGCTTGGCCGTTCCGTCGGGCCGCCGCACCGAGATGACCTGCACGGGGCGGCTGAAGCGGACGACGACCGGAGCTCCCGCCCTGGGGTAGACGAATCTCGAGCCGAGCCAGGCGGCGGGAGTGCGGACGGTCGCGTGCACGACCTTCTTGCCGCCGACCAGCCAGCCCAGCCAGCCTGGGCGCCGCACGGTGAGCGTGACCCGGACCCGCAATGCGCCCCGCACGCGGGTGGCAGTCTCGATCCGCCCGGCGCGCAGCCGGACGCGGATCGTCCGTCCGTGCGAGTCGACGACGTGCACCGACGAGACGCGATCGCCGAGCGGCGCCAGCGACACGCCGGCGAGGGCCCAGGTGCCCGCCTCGATCTGCGGCTGGGGCCAGAGCTCCCGCACCGCGATCAGCCCGCCCCCGGCCACGAGGGCCACGGCGCCGAGAGCGATCGACGCCGCGATGATCCACCGGCGGGCGCCGCGGGAGCCGTCGCCCGAGTCGGCGGGCCGGATCACCGGGATGACGGGAGGGGTCGTCATGCTTTCACGTTAGAAAACCTGTCGGTCGTGTTCAAGCCCGATCGGGGTGAACCTTCCCTTTGGGGTCAGGTGATGCGCCGGGCGCCCGAGTAGTGCGACAGCGCCCACCCGCTCGAGAGGCTGTCGACTCGCACCAAGGCGCCGGTGTAAGGAGCGTTCACGTACTCGCCGCCGCCGATGTAGAGGCCGACGTGCCCGAGGCCGTCGAAGAACACGAGGTCGCCGGGCTGGAGCTGATCGTAGGGCACGTAGCTGCCGTAGTTGTACATCGCGTACGAGGAGTGCGGCAGCGAGACGCCGAGCTGGGCGAACGAGTACATGACGAGGCCCGAGCAGTCGAACCCGCCCGGTGCCGCGCCGCCCCAGACGTACGGCGTGCCGATGTAGGACATGGCGATCGCCACCACCTGGCTGCCGTAGGACGAGGAGGGCGTGACGGTCGCGCCCTCGGGCGTAGCGGCGCTCGCGCCGACCACCGTCGACTGCGCGGCCTCGGCCTGGGCGGCCTGCGCGGCCGCGACCGCAGCCTGTGCCTCCCGCTCCATCTGGAGCTGGCGCGCCGCCGCCTGTGCCTGCAGCGTCGCGATCTCGTCCTTGATCGAGGAGAGGAGCCGCTGGCGCTCGCCCAGGTGGGCGGCGACGGCCTGGCGTTCGGCGTGACGCTGGGCGACGAGCCGGTCCGCGTAGGCCCGCTCGCTCCTGAGCTCGCGGCGGTGCTGCTCGACCGCTGACTTGAACGTCTCGACCTGCCCGATCACGTCGCGGTCGACGCTCGAGAGGCGGTCGGCGTTGTCGAGCCGCGTCATCAGGTCGCTGAGGCTCGTCGAGCCCAGTAGCAGGTCGAGCGTGTTCGGCTCCGAGGCCGTGTACAGCGCCAGCAGCCGCTTCGCGACCAGCTGGCGGCTCCGGCCGAGGTTGCGCCGTGCGACGATGAGCTCGCGCCGGTTGACCTTCTGCTGGTACTCCACGTGGGAGAGACGGAGGTTCGCGAGGTTGATCTTCTCGTCGGCGTTGCCGAGGCTCTGGTCGAGCGCGAGGATCTGCGCGTACACCTGCTCCGCCTCGGCTTTCTTCTGGTCGATCGGCGAGCTCCCGAGCGCCGGCGCAGTCGCGATCAGCAACGCTGCAGGCACAACAACGAGAAGAAGCGACTTTCGCCGCCTCGACACGACAGACCCCGTTTGAGAACGAGACCGGCCTGGTAACAGGCTCCGGCACGTCACGGCCGCGCAAGCTAGCAGGAGCGCCGGTCGCACACAAATCGGAACCGACAGATTTCCCTGCAAAATTGCGGTAAGGCGCCTCGCTGCCGTGCTTGGCGCTACGGTCCCGGCCACGCCTCGAGGCCGGGCTCGGCGAGTGGGCGGCGCGCCCAGGCGAAGCGCTTGCCGTACCAGTCGAGCCGCCCGAGGGCGACACCCTGGCCGGCCGACTCGATCAGCCAGCCGTTGCCGAGGTAGATGCCGACATGGTCGATCTGGCTTGCCTTCGCGTGGGGCGTGGGGCGGAAGAACACGAGGTCGGCGGGCTCCAGGTCGGCGAGGCGGATCCGCTCGGCGCGGGGCGCCTCGAGCGCCATCTGGGCCGCCGTCCGGCCGAGCACCGTGTCCGGGAGCCCGGGTGCGCCCGCGTAGGAGGCCAGCTTGTAAACGCGCCATACGAGCCCCGAGCAGTCGAAGCCGGGCTCTACCTTCTCGTCGTCGCCGCCCCAGACGTAGGGGTAGCCGATCAGCGAGACGGCCGTCTGGAGGATCTGCTGCTGGAGCGGTGACAGCGCCGGGACGCGCGAACCCGGTCGCGATCGTCTGGACGTACTGCACGGCTCCGCCGGCGTCGGCAGTCTGCGGCGCGGGGCCGGGTCGGCGGCCGGGTCGGCGGCCGACAGCGTCACGGTCGAGGCGCCGAGCGCGAGCACGCGTGCGGCGGAGAAGGCGGCATCCGCGCGCGTCGCGACCTGATCCGGCTGCAGCTCGAGGCTGTCCTCGCTCGACGGGAGGTCGTGGCGGAGCCCGAGGAGCCGGGCTACGACCTCGGTGCCGAATCGCGAGGGCGGATCGAGACCGGCGCTCGAGGCGACTGCCGCGAACTGCCTTGCGACCGGGCGCGAGCCCGAGCGCGTCGACGAGCGCCGCGTCGAGGCGTGCGATCGAGACGGGCGAGCGCGGGCGCGGGGGCCGCCGCCGCCGTGTCGCCGCGGAGCGCGGCCACCATCCCTGCGAGCATCTCGGCGGTCAGCGGATCGGCGGGCCGGAACGTCGCCGGGGTGCCGGGGAAGATCCCGCGGCTCGTGACGAGCTCGATCGCGCTCGCCGCCCAGGCCTCGTGCGTGTCGGCAGCCGAAGCAGGCGCGGCGACGACCAGCGCGATCGTGCAGGCGGCGCGCAGCAACGAGACGCATCTCACGGTTCACCATCGGCGCAGGCGCCGTCCGGCTTGAGCGGTGGGTCACGCCTAGGCCAGGTCGGGAATGAGCCCTTCGCCGTGCATCAGCTCGCGGGCCTCTGCGAGCGTCAGATCGATCGGCGGGACGACGAGTCGGAGGCGGCGAGGTCGGTCGTCGTCGAGCCGCTCGCCGTTCTGCTTCACCGCGTCGGCGAGCGCCTCCAGCGCGGCGTGAGCGCCTCGCTGGTCGTTCGCCGCGAGCGCCTTCTCCGTCGCCGCGTCGAGCTCCTCCAGCCGTGGGCGCGAGCGAGTCGTCGACCCGCCACTGGCCCTCGCCCATCACCCTGACGATCACTGCCCCGCTCCGATCGCGGGCGGTCGTCGCCGCCGGCGCCGCCCTGGCCGAGCTCGGCCTTCATCTTCGCGAGCTCGTCGTCGACCTGGTTTCCCTGCGAGATCTGCGAGAGCTGCCGGTCGAGGTCGTCGCCCTGGGAGGTGAAGTCCTCGAGCGCGCCGGACTCCGTGAGCTCGTCGATCGCGGAGGCGCGCGCCTGCATCTCGCTCGGTCTTGTCCTGCGCCCGCTGGACTGCGAGCCCGACGTCGGCCATGTGCTCGCCGATCCCGGTCGCGGCCTCGCCGATCTTCACCTGCGCCTCGGCGGCCGAGTACTGCGCCTTGATCACTTCCTTCTGCGAGCGGAACGACTCGATCTTCGCTGCAGCGCCTGCTCGGCCTGGATCAGCTTCTGCTCCTGGTCGCCGAGCTGCGTCTCCTGCTGCTTGATCGAGTCGATCTGGCTCTGGAGCGTGGCCTTGCGGGTCAAGGCCTCCCGGGCCAGATCCTCGCGGCCGGCCGCGAGCGCCTGCCGCGCCTGGTCGTCGAGCTTCGCGAGCTGCTGCTGGGTCGAGGAGTCCTCGAGCTCGAGGCGCTTCTTCGCGGTCGTGACGTCGGCGATGCCGCGCTTGACGTTCTGGAGCTGCTGCGAGCTGCTGCTCGTAGGCGTAGTCGAGCGTCTCGCTCCGGGTTCTCGGCCTTGTCGAGCAGCTTCGAGAACTTCGCCTTCGCGATCTCCGACGTACGAGACATCAAACCGGCCATGGAACCTCCTCGGGAACGTTGCCCGGCAAGCGTAGACCCTCGGCCTCGACCTTGCACGGGTTTTACGTTGGGGCTACGTTCAGCTAACCGGCGGCGCCGATGGTTGGATCGTGCAGTTCCACGCAGCGCTCTTCACCAGTTGCACGACGACCCAGTGCCAACGACCGACGGAGATGATCATGCGCAAACTGATCCTGCTCTTCGCCGCCGCGGTGTTTCTCGCCGTCGCCGGCTTCGCGGCCGCCGACACCACCCCGGCGCCCGCGACCACGACCACGACGACCACCACGACGACCACGACGCAGCACGACGACCACGACCCAGGCACGACGACCACGACCCCAGGCACGACCGGCACCACCACGACGACGCCCGCCGTGACCACAACGGCCGCGGGGAAGGGCGTCACCGCCACCTTCACTGGTTCGCCGGCCCGGTCAGCGGCCGTCGGCGACGCCTCGCTGAGCGTCGGCGTCCTCTGGACCGGCCCGAACGACGGCTCGCTCAACGGCCAGACGCGTCACCGTCGCCGTGCCCGACGAACGCCCGCATCAACCAGGGCCCGCATCACCGGCCGATCGCGCTCGCGCAGATCCAGATCGGCGACCTCGTCGCAGTTCGCGCCGCCGGCGATCGACCGTCGAGCCTGACGGCGCGCTGCGATCCACGTGCTTCTGCAACTGCCACTGGGTCGGCGGCGACGGTCAGCCGCGGATCGGCGCGTCGAGCTTCACCGTTGCCGTCAAGCGCACCGGCCCCTACGACACCGTGCTCGACAACACGACGATCACGCTCCAGGCGAACGCCGACACCGTGTATCTCCGCGGCCCGCGCCACGCGGCGGATCGGCTTCTCCGACCTGAAGGTCGGCGAGGGCGTCGGCGTCGTCTTCTCGGCGACGGCTTCTTCAAGGCGCCGGGCTTCGACCCGACCACGGCGACCTTCACCGCCAAGCGCGTCCACGTCTGGGGCCCGCGGCAGGTGCCGCCGGCCGCGACCGATGCCGCCTCCGCGGCGCAGGTCTCCACCTAGACGGAAGCTCGAGCGGGGGCGTCGCAGCGGGCGCCCCCGCCGTCCGGCCCGTGTCAGTCTCCGCTTGCGGTCTGCAGCTCCTCGAACAGGGTGAGCTGCAGCCCGCCGGGCGCTTCGAGGCGGGAGTTGAGCGAGCTCCACGGCGTGCCGACGGGCTCTGCGATCACGCGCGCGCCGCCGGCGGCCGCGGCGGCCGTCGCGTCGGCGCAGTCGGCGACCTCGAAGGCGATCCGGATATGCCCGGCGACCCTCCTTCCGACCTCGACCTCGTCGATGTACTCGGCGTGGGTCGGGTCGGTGAGCTCGAGGGTTGCCCGACCCGCTTCGAGAATGGCGACCCGGCCACCTGGAGAGACGAACGCGCCAAGCTCGCGCAGGCCGAGCACGTCCCGGTAGAACCGCAGAGCCTCGTCGTAGTCGGGTGCGGTGACCACGAGCCGCAGCTCGCGGACTCCGCCGATCGTCGCGCTCTCGCTCATGGCTCACCTTTCCGTCGGCCCGGCCGGGAAACGGCGGCGCCCCCGCCTCACTGGGCTCGCGGGGGCGCCGACGCGAAGATGGTAGAGCGGACGCGGCGGCAGGCGGGCGACAAGGAGGGTCGAGCGGCGGCGCGAATCGTCTCGCGAGCTTGCGTCGTTCTACTCCTCCGCGGGCGTCATCTACGGCTACGCCCTCACCGCTCCGTCCGAGACTCCCTGCCAGTAGCGGGGCTGCCGCCGAGCGCGGCCGTCACGGACTCGGCAACGCAGGTCCCCGCAGCCGACCATGCGCGCCGGCGGCCGCAGCGCTCGACGAGCGAGATCGCCGGTACCGGGCACGCCGTTCCCGGCTCGATCTCGCCGACGACCACGAGCGCCGGGATGCTGCGCCGGGCGCAGAGCTCGAGCACCCCGCCGACGACCTTGCCCGCGAACGAGGTCGGGTCGAGCTTCCCCTCGCCGGTGATCACGAGGTCGACGCCGTCGAGCGCCGCCTCGAGCCCGGCCTGACCGGCGACGAGTGCAAAGCCCGGCGCCAGCTCGGCCCCGAGCGCCGCGAGCCCGCCCGCAAGCCCGCCGGCGGCACCCGCCCCGGGCAACGCCGTCACGTCCACGCCGAGCTCGTTGCGGTAACGCTCGGCAAGGAAGGCGAGCCGCTCAGAGAGCTGCTGCACGTCGGCCGGCGCCGCGCCCTTCTGGGGCCCGAAGACCGCCGCCGCCTCGAGGAACCCCGTCTGCACGTCGCACGCCACGCTCACGGGCACCGGAAAACGTCCCCGGTCGCGCAGCACGTCGACCGCGCCGAGACCGCCGTCGGTCGTCGCCGAGCCGCCGACCGCGACGATCAGGCGCTCGGCGCCGGCGTCGAGCGCCGCGGCGATCAGCTCGCCGGTCCCGCGGGTCGAGGCACGCACCGGGTCGTTCGCCGCCGCGCCGCCCACGAGCTCGAGGCCCGAGGCACGGGCCATCTCGATCACCGCGATCCCGCCGGCGAGGCGCCACTCCGCCTCGACCGGCTCACCGAGCGGCCCCGTGACGACCGTCCGCCGGTTGGGGCCGCCGAGCGCGTCGAGCGTGCCCTCGCCGCCGTCGGCGAGCGGAAGCTCACGGCACTCGTGCGAGGCCCGGCGGGCCCCCACCGCCATCGCACGTGCCACCTCGGCGGCCGTCAGCGATCCGCGGTACTTGTCGGGGGCGGCGAGCGCTGCCGTCGCTACATCTCGAGTTCGCAGGTGCGCTGTCGCAGGACGTCCATCGGCTAGCTCCGGTAGCTCGAGTCGTGCCAGGTGCGGAGGACTGCGAACTCGCTGCCGTTCCAGCGCCAGCGCCTGTGGACGAAGCCGCCCGAGGGGCAGCAGTTCGGATCGCTCGCCTTGTAGACCGGCTCGGACTCGATCAGGTCCGGGCCGGCACGGGTCAGGCCGAGCTTGTAGCCGCCGCGGATCAGTGACACCCCGTAGGCTCCCC
The DNA here is from genome assembly GCA_963743675.1 of uncultured Actinomycetota bacterium. GTDB lineage: Bacteria > Actinomycetota > Thermoleophilia > Gaiellales > Gaiellaceae > PALSA-600. The sequence goes on along the minus strand of CAVURE010000009.1, from coordinate 300,916 downwards.
GGCCGGCCACGAACACGATCCAGTCGACATCGCCGGCGGTCCCGCCGCTCGCGATCGTGACCGCCATCGCCCTGGTGCCGTTCGGAAGCCTGAGGCAGATCACCTTGTCGGCCTGGGCCGGGTCGACGCGCACGGCCTCGCCCGACAGCGACTGCGAGGCGGGGATGGTCACGCGGGCGCTCCTGATCGCGGACACCGCGTTCGAGCGGTTGCAGGGTGCGGCGGCGACGACGGCTGGGCTGAGGAACGGCGCGGCGATCACGCCGGACAGCCTGCCAGACGCGGGCGACGCGGCCTCGCGGGCCGGGGCGGGCAGAAGGGTCGGACACCTAAATGTTCGGTTACAAGACGGAAAATGCCGACAGGAGCCGGGAGGCGCAGGTCACACTGGTTGGTAGGTGGCCAATAAGCTTGCACCGCTTCTCTGCGAGCTCCACGCCCATACGACCTGGAGCGACGGCTCGCTCACCCCTCGTGAGCTGTGCGACCTCTACGGCCGCGCCGGCTTCGACGTCCTCGCCGTCACCGACCACACCCAGCCGGGCCGCAACGTGCAGGAGCACGACTTCGGCGCCTATCTCGCGGAGCTCACCGCGGAGGGGGAGCGCGCCCGCGGGCTGTACGGCCTGCTCGTGATCCCCGGCCTCGAGCTCACCTACGAGGACCCGGAGCCCGAGCTCGCGGGGCACGCGGTCGCGCTCGGGCTGCGAAGCTTCGTCGGCGTCGACGACGGCCTCGAACCGGAGCCCTGCGCGCAGCTCGCGCGCACGGGGCGGCACTCGTCGCCGCCCACCCGTATCAGCCGGCCGAGGCGCGCAGGTCGACCCGGCGCACGGCGGCCTTCGCAGCCGACCCCGGACGCTGGGCGCCGCTCGTCGACCGCTTCGAGCTCTTCAACCGCGACACGCTCTTTGCCTGGGTCGCCGACGGCGAAGCTGCCCGGCGGTCGCCTGCGGCGACTTCCACGTCCCTGCTCACCTCGCCCACTGGAAGACGCTCTTGCCGTGCGCCAAGGAGGAGCAGGCGGTGCGTCGATTACCTCCGCTCGCCGCGCCCGGCGTTCCTCGCCCGCCTCGACCGGCAGCCGGAGACCCTCCCGCGCGCGGCCTGAATGCCGATGTCGCGACGATGGGAACGCGCCTGAAGACCGCGACGACGACCGGCCTGCGGAGGCTCGGGCGCTCTGGCCCCGGCGCCGGCCCGGGCTCCGACCCCCGGCCGCGGCCGGCTCCGCCTTCGCTGCAGCCGCACGGGTGGACCGACTGGTACCGCTTTGCGAGGGACGAGCTCGGCTACGGCCATGCCGAGCGTGTCGAGTACGCGAACCTGCGCTACGTCGAGGAGCAGAACCGCGCCTCGCTGCGCCGCCGGCCCGCCGGCAAGTAGCGAGTCGCACACGCGCCTGCGGCACCGGCGACGGGGCGTAGTTTGCCGCAGGCTTCGAGCGGCCTTGTGCCGATGCCGGTTCGCTGCTCCGGGCGGAGACTCGAGCGATGGTGGTCGACCCAGCCCGCGGCATCGCTCTCGCTCTGCGCCGGCCCCCGGGCTCGTAGGCTGGAGGTCGTGACGCATGACGTCATCGTCGTCCTCGCCGTCCTCGGAGTCGCGCTTCAGATCGTTCTGGTGGTGCTCGCCGTCGCAGGCCTCCTCGCGCTCGTTGGAGCGGGGAGCCCGCTCGAGCTCATCCGCGAGGCGGTGTGGGGCTACGAGCTCTGGCTCGCTTTTCTCCTTGCCGCCACCGCCACCGGCGGCAGCCTCTTCTTCTCCGAGATCGCCGGCTTCGTGCCGTGCGAGCTCTGCTGGTACCAGCGGATCTGCATGTTCCCGCTCTCGATCATGACGCTTATGATCGCCCTCGCGAACGATCAGCGCGCCGCGCGCTACCTGCTGCCGCTTCCGCTCGTCGGGGCGTGTGTTGCCGTGTACCAGCTGCTCATCGAGCACGGAGTCGTGCAGCAGTCGCAGGCGTGCTCGATCTCGGCGCCCGGCGGGTGTGCGACGAAGTGGATCGACGAGTTCGGCTACATGACGATCCCGCTGCTGACGCTGACAGCCTTCCTGGCCCTCACGGCCTTCCTGCTCCTTGCCAGCTTCGACCTCGGCCCGTCGCCGGCTGCGGAGTCGTGATCGCGTGCCGAGTGGCAAGCAGAGCAGGCGGGTGCGGCACGCAGCCGCCCGCACGGGCCGCGAAGGCTCCGCCGCCGCACGGTCGCGGCAGCCGCCGCGCCTCGCCGAGGATCCTGATCGGCGCGGCCGTCGTCGCCGTTGTCGCAGTGGTTGCGATCGTCCTTGCCGTCTCGCTCGGCAGCGGCTCCTCATCGTCGTCGACCACGACCCTGCCCGCGATCGGGCGGCTCGAGGGCGGCCTGCCGGGCTCGGCCGAGGTCGAGCGGCTCTTCAAGGGAATCCCGCAGCAGGGTGCCGTGCTCGGAGAGGCGAAGGCGCCGGTGACGATGACCGAGTACGTCGACCTCCAGTGTCCCTACTGCCGCGAGCTCGAGACGGTCGTGCTGCCGCGGCTGCTTTCCCACTACGTCCGTACCGGCGAGCTGAGGATCGACCTGCGTCTGCTCGCGTTCATCGGGCCCGACTCCGTGCGCGGGCGCTCGGCGGCCCTCGCCGCCGGCGAGCAGAACCGCCAGTTCAACTTCTCCGAGCTCCTGTACTTCAACCAGGGAACCGAGAACACGGGCTGGCTGGACGAGCAGATGGTCGAGTCGGCGGCCGCCAGCATCCCGGGCCTGCGGGTTCAGGCGATGCTCGACGCCCAGAGCTCGCCCGCGGTCAAGGGCCAGGAGACGGTGCTCGACAACGACGCGAAGGCGGCCGGCGTCACCGGAACGCCGACGATCTTCGTCGGCAAGACCGGCGCCCACCCCCAGCAAGTCGCGCTCGCTTCGCCGACCGACTTCACGTCGATCGCGGCCGCGATCGACGCCGCGCGCGCCGAAACGTAGCTCTCGAGCACCTCTGCCCGGAGCGCCGGTCAACCGGCGCCCGGCGCGGCTAGAGACGGGCCGGCAGCGGGGCGCCGGGCTCGCACGAGCGCGTCGATCGCGACGCGCTCGCCGCCCGGCGTCTCCACCGTTCGCTCCACCGGGGCCGCCCGCTCGATCTCGAGCCCGCTGCCGGCGAGGTCGGCGACCACGTCCTCCGGCGTATAGAGCACCCGCGCGTCCTTCGGGCCGCCGTAGCCCTGCTCGAGGTTGCGCAGGTCGTGTGCGACCAGGACGAACGTGCCGCCCGGGGCGACGGCGGCGCCCGCGCGCCGGATCACGCCGCCGCGCTCGTCGGGCGGGAGCTGAAGATAGAAGAGGAGCACGAGGTCGAAGGCGAGCGCCTCGGGCTCGTAGCCGTTCAGGTCCGCCACCGTCCAGTCGACCGTCACGCCGCGCGCCGCGGCGAGGGCGCGGCCCTTCTCGATCGCGACGTCGGAGAAGTCGACCGCTGTGGGGCGCCAACCGAGCTCGGCGAGCCAGACCGCATGGCGGCCCTCGCCGCAGGCGAGGTCGAGCGCGCGTCCCGGCTCGAGCCCATCCGTCTCGGCGACAAGGAAGCGATTCGGGCGGGGCGTCCACACGAGCTCGGCGCCCTCGTAGCGAAGGTTCCAGTCCTGGCTCGACACCGACCGGAGCGTATCGACGTGCTTCCCGGCGGGTACGTTGGGGCCATGGGTCAGGAGTGGCCGGCGCTTCCGTACGAGTCGTGGAGCGCGACGTGTGACACGCTGCACGCGCACACCCAGGTGCTCGGCAAGCTGGCGGCGGCCCTCGCTCCGCCGGAACCGCAGCTGCAGCATGCAGCGCTGCGGCTGACGCGCCCGCGGCTGGGAGACGCTGCCGCTACCGGCGCCCGACCGGCTCGGGCGCGATCGTGGTCGCGCTCGACCTCCGGTCGCACGAGGCGCTCGTGGAGCACAGCGACGGGCGCCGGCGCGCCGTGCCGCTGCTGCCCGACCGGTCGGTGGGCGAGGTCACCCGCGCTGTTCTCGCCGCCGTCGAGGCGCTCGTCGGCGCGGTCGAGCTCGAGCTCGCGCCGCAGGAGACCCCGTGGTCGAAGCGGCTCGATGAGGACGACGAGCATGCGACCTACGATCCGGAGCAGGTCGGCACCTACGTCGCGGCCGCCACCCAGGCGGCGCTCGTGCTGGCGGATCTACGCGCCCCCTACCGCGGCCGCTCGACGCCGGTCAATGCGTGGTGGGGATCGTTCGACCTCGCGGTGAGCCTCTTCTCCGGCCGGCCGGCGGAGCCGCCGTCACAGGACTTCATCATGCGCAACGCGATGAGCGCGCAGGAGGTGGCCGTCGGCTGGTGGCCCGGCGACCCGCGCTACCCGCATGCAGCCTTCTACGCCTATGCCCATCCCGCCCCGCCCGGCTACGCCGAAGCGGAGCTCTCGCCGGAGGCGGCGCGGTGGGACGAGAACCTCGGAGAGTTCCTCCTCGACTGGGACGATGTCCGTACGGCCGCCGATCCCCACGCAACGGCGCTCGCGTTCGCGCGCTCGGCCGTCCGCCACTCCTGCACGGTCTGCGAGTGGGATCCGGCCCTCGCGGCCAGCGTCGAGGGAACGCCTCCGCCCGTCGTCTGAGCGGAAGGCGGCGACCGTCGAGCAGACGTCAGCTCACGATGTCGGCGAGCGCGGTGACCGCGCCCGCGTTCCTGCGGGCCGCGGCGGCGGTCAAGGGGCCCGGCGGAAGCTCGACGACGAACGAGGTCGAGCCGGGGAAGCGGTGATCGACCCAGCTCGCCGCGCTGCCGGGGTAGCGGGGGAGCCGCTTCACCGGGAGCCCGGCGAGGATCGCGTAGGCCTGTTCGAGCACGGGCGAACCGCCCGACTCGTCGACCAGGTCGAGCGCCTGGTGGTACCAGATCACGAGCCGCGGCCTGAGCCGCAGGAGCAGGGAGTGAACGGCCCGGCTCTCCGGCTCCGACAGGGGTCGGCGGCCCGGGTACTCGCCCGGCTCACGGGGCGCCCGACGCCAGTGCCACGGGAAGTTCCGGTTGAGATCGACGCCGCGCGCGTTTTCGCGCGTGCCGGCCGCGACGCCGTCGGGGTTCATGTCGGGAACGATCCAGAGGTCGACGCCGGGCGGCGCCCGCCGGGTCGCGAGGATGCGGGCGATCGCGATTCCCGCGGGCTCGTCGCCGTGAATGCAGCCGATCACGACGACCTTGACCGGAGCGGCCGGGTCGCCGGTCTCGACCGCGACGATCGAGCGCCCCTGCGCCGACCGGCCGAGCGTGAGCTGCCGCGTGGCGCCGGCGCGACGGCCGGCCGATCCCGTCGCGGCGGCTGCCGGGGCACCGTGGAGCCACTGGGCCCCGGACAGTGAGAGGGCCGCGAACGCCGAGACGGCGAGCAGTGGGCGTGCACGGCGGGGGATGCCGAGACCGTACCCGCTCGACCGCGCCGACCGGAGCCGGTCAGGCGCGGATGAGGAGCACCCGCGCCGCCCAGCGGGGCAGGTACCAGTTCCAGCGCCCGGCGAGGGCCATCGTCGAGGGCAGGAGCAGCCCGCGGACGAGCGTGATGTCGATCGCGATCGCGACCGCGAGGCCGAAGCCGAGCTGCTGCATGGTCGGGATCGAGCCGAACATCAGGCCGCTGAACGTCGCCACCATGATCAAGCCCGCGGCGGTGACGACACGGCCGGTCCTGGCCAGGCCGTGGGTGACCGCGCCCTGATTGGAGCGCGTCGTGTCCCACACCTCGCGCATCCGGGTGACGAGGAAGACCTCGTAGTCCATCGAGAGCCCGAAGAGCAGCGTGAACATGAAGACGGGGATCCAGCCCTCGATCACGTTGACCTGGAGCATCCCCGCCCAGCTTCCCCAGCCCCACTCGAAGATCGCGATCATGAGCCCGCTCGCGGCCGAGACGGTGAGGAGGTTCAGCGCGATCGCCTTCAGCGGCAGCAGCAGCGACCGGAACGCCCGGACGAGCAGCAGGTAGGTGAGCCCGAGCACGCCCAGGATCAGCCAGGGGAACGAGCCGAGCGTGCGCGAGACGAAGTCGGCGGCGTACGCGGCCCCGCCGCCCGCGAGCACGACGACCGAGGAGGGGAACCCCGCCGCCGGGATGAGCTTGTCGCGGAGGTCGCCGGCGAACAGCTGCGCCGCCGGGCTCGACGGGTCGGCCCGGCTCGAGACGTCGATCCGGAAGTAACGGCCGCTCTGATCGAGCCGGGCGGGCGAGACGCTCGTCACCTGCGGATCGGCCCGCAGCAGCCGGTCGAGTCGTGCGATCGCGGTGGTGGTCAGCCGGGCCGAGCTCGAGGCCGGGCTCGAGACGATGATCGTCGTCGGGTCGGCGGCGTAGCGGCTCCCCGTCGCCTGGAGCGCGAGCAGGCCACGAACCGACGGGAGGCCGCGGGGCAGCGACATGGTCGAGCTTGGCCCGACATGGATGCCGATCAGGGGCAGCGCGGCGAGGACGAGCAGCGTGGTCACGACCGGTGCGACGAACTTCGCGCGCTTCATCACCCAGCCCGCATGGGTCGTCCAGAGCCGGATCTCGAAGGCGTGACGGCGGTCGAACAGCCGGCGCGGCATGATGCGGAGATTCTCCAGCCGGTCGCCCACGGCGAGCAGCAGCACGGGCAGCAGCGTGAGCGCGCAGAGGATGCTGAACAGCGGAATGAGGAGCCCGCCGACCCCGAACCCGCGCAGGAAGGGCACCGGAAGGAGCAGCATCAGCGCGAGCCCGAGCGAGACGACCAGGCCGCTGAAGAGGATCGTCCGGCCCGCGTGCGCCATCGTCTCGTACACCGCCTCGCGATGCGGGCTGCCCCGCGCGCGCTCGTCCCGGTAGCGGTTCACGACGAGCAGCGAGTAGTCGATCGCGATCCCGAGCCCGATCATCATCACCATGTTCAGCAGGTAGTCGCTCAGGTTGAGCAGGTGAGCGAAGGCCCAGGCGATGCCGAGTGCCGGCGGGATCGTGACGGCGGCGAACGCGAGCGGCAGCAGCGCCGACGCGCTTCCGAACACGAGCAAGAGGATGAGGAACGCCGCCGGGACGGCGAGATACAGCTCGCCGGTACGGAGCGCCCGGGCGAGGGCGGGGGCAGTGTCGTGCTGGACCGCGGCGTCGCCCGTTACGAGGACGCTCGGGCCGAGGGCCTTGCGGAGCGCCGGGATCGACCGTTCCGCCGCGGCCGGGCCGAGCGTGGTGCGGACGAAGGCCGCCGCGCTCCCGTCCGGAAGGAGCTGGGCGCCCGCCGCCTTGCCTCCGGGAAGGAGCCGGGCTGCGGTGGCGGCTGCCCGCTGCGCATCGCGAGCCGCGGCCGGGCCCTTGACGATCAGGGCGAAGTCGCCGGTCGAGTCGTCGCCGAACTGCCGTGCCAGAAGGCTGGTCACGCGGCTCGAGTCGGTGCCGGGAAGCGCGAAGCCGGCGCTGAGGAGCGGTGTCAGGTTCAGGGCGCCGACGATGCCGGCCACGACCGCAAGGAGCCACGCCGCGGCGACGAGACGCCCGTGCCGAAGGCACCACCCGGTCAGCGCAGCCGTGCCGCGCGACGAGTCCCGGCGGTGGCGATGTGCCGAACGTAGATCTCGCTGAGGAGCTGTCGCTACCGGCAAAAGGAGCTCGAGACTGCCCGGGCAGCGCCTCGACGGTGCACAAGCATCCTCAGTCTACCCGCGGCGACACGCACTCAGAAGACGTCGAGCACGAGCCACACGATCAGCATCCCGATCAGCGAGATCGCGACGCCGAGCAGCAGGAGGCCGAGGTTCGCGCCGGCGAATGCAGCGAACCCCGTCCCCGCGCTGCGTCCGGAGACGAGAGATCGCGTGGCCCCGCGCGCACGGCCGCGCAGGCTGGCCGGCCTGACCGAGAGCCCGTTCAGGCTCAGCGGCAGGCCGAAGGAGCGAAGCGAGGTGACGAGCTCCTCGTCGACCTCGCCGCCGCCGACGACGACGATCTCGTCGGCCGGGAACCGGCGAAGTGCGTCCTCGACGGCGAGCACGGGATCGGCCTCGCCGGTCTCGCCGCTGACCTCGCCGGCCCCGTCGAGCAGCCACTCGGCCTCCAGGACGCGCGCGCCCGCCTCACCCTGCGCACGGGTCTCGTCGGTCGCGAGCCAGTCGAGTGTCCGTACGTGCGCGGGGACGACGATGTGCACCGCCGGATAGCCGTCACCGTGGTCGTCGACGGCGGCGTCGAGCCCGGACCGCGAGCCGCTGTCGAGGAGCAGGATCAAGAGGCGCTCGCCCACCACGACGGAGCGTAGACTCGCGGCGCGCGATGCACGCTCCGTCGTCAGGCGCGGGCGGTGCGACCTGTGGTGCCAGACGAGCCGTTCGGGGTGACGCAGCGGCGGGCGAGCGCCGGTTTTCAGCCGAGCGTCGTCTCGCCGGTTCGGCTGTGCCGGGATCAGCGTGCGCGGCCGGTGCCGCCGGTGCGGTCGAGTGCGTCGAGGGCGCGCATGTCGCCCTCGGCGAGGGCGAAGTCGAAGATCGCCGCGTTCTCGCGGATGCGCTCCTGGTGGACGGACTTCGGGATCACGATCGCACCGTGCTGGATTCCCCAGCGGAGCAGCACCTGCGCGGGCGTCCGCTCGACCCGCGCCGCGACCTCGGCGACGGCCGGATGATCGAGCGCGCGTCCGCGCTCGAGCGGGCTGTAGGCCTCGAGCGCGACGCCGCGCTGCTCGCAGAGGTCGAGGAGCCGCCGCCGGAAGTGGAGCGGGCTGAACAGCACCTGGTTGACGGCAGGAGGCTGGGCAGCCTTGTCGACCAGGCTCGCCAGGCGGTCGGAGCCGTAGTTGCTGACCCCGATCGCCCGCGCGAGCCCACGCTCCTTGAGCCCCTCGAACTCGTGCCACGCGCTGCCCATCCGGCCCGGCAGCGGCCAGTGGATCAGGTACAGGTCGACGTACGAGAGCCCGAGCCGCTCGAGGCTGCGCTCCAGCTCCTGTGCCGGCTGCCGGGTGACAGGCATCCACTTGGTCGTGACGAAGACCTCCTCGCGGGGAAGGCCGCTGCGGGCGACGGCGATGCCCACGCTCCGCTCGTTGCGGTAGAAGGCCGCGGTGTCGACGTGGCGGTAGCCGGCCTCGAACGCCCATTCGACCGCGCTCTCCGTCGCCGCGCCTTCCGGCACCTGCCACACGCCGAGGCCGAGCAGCGGTATCGAGACACCGCCGCCGAGATCCCGGACCGGGCCGCCGGCGGCCCGAGGCAGATCATCCCCCACGGCGGAAGTGTGCCCGCGTATCGTGACCCCGGTGACGACCGGGCTGTTCGTCCCCGGCTGGGGAGCCAACGCCGCGATCTACCGGAACGCGGTTCCCCCGCGCTGGGAGATCCTCGAGCCGCCGTCGTTCGCGGCGAGCGGCGCGACCGTCGAGGCCTATCGCCGGTGGCTCGTCGACCAGTGCCGGCGGCGGCCCGGGCCGCTCGCGCTCGCGGGTCACTCCTTCGGCGCGGCGCTCGCCGTGCTCGCCGCCGCCGAGGGCGATCTCGCCGTCGAGGAGCTCGTGCTCGTCAACCCCTCGCTGCTGCCGCTGGGCAAGCCCGTGCCGCTGATGCTGTGGGACTTCACGCGCCGGGTCTGCGCCGGCTGGTTCCCCCGGGGCTCGGCCGCCCGCGCCGTGCGCCAGGTTGCGCTCCATCCGTTCCTCGCGCGCCGGCTCGGCACGCAGGTGCGACGGCTCGATCTCAGCACCGAGCTGGAGGAGCTCCACAGCCGCGGCATCCGCTGCCTCGTGATCGGCACGCGCACCGACACGCTGACCCCGCCGGCGCTCTGCCGCCGCGCCGCCGAGCTCTCCGGCGGCAAGTACCGCGAGCTCGATGCACCCGGTGGCCACCTGTGGTTCCTGCGTGCGCCGGGGCTGCTCGCCGAGCAGCTCTCAGCTGCGGGAAGCTGAGCGCAGCGATCGCCGCCGGTAGGCGCGCGTCTTCGTGCGATTGCCGCAGAGCTGCATCGAGCACCACGTCGCCGAGCGGTTCTTCGAGTAGTCGTAGAACGCCCAGCGGCAGGCGTGGTTGCGACAGCACTTGAGACGTGACCAGCTTCCGTCCGCCATCGTCGCCAGACAGACCACGAGCAGGCGCCCGAGCGCGCCGTCGACGCCCCCGGCGCGCGGCACCAGTGCCTCGGCCGCGAAGTCGATGGTGAGCATCGCCGTCTCGGCCGCAGCAGCGAGCACCGGCAGCTCCTCGCCGCTCGCGGGCTGCCCGTTGTTCGCGTAGAGAAGCTCCCGGATCGCCTCGCGGACGGCGCGGGCCCGGGCGAGGTCGTCGTCGCCGGCCGGGCTCAGCCCCTGCTCCTCGAACCAGCCGGCGAGCCATTCCCGTTCGTGGCTAAGGTCGATCGTGTTCACGAACAGCTGCACGGATCGCAGCGGCTCGGGCGCCGCGTTCGGCAGGTCGTAACGGGGCGGCTTGCGCGCCATCCGACACCACTGTAGCCTTTTTGCCGGTGTCCGAGGAGATGGCGAGACCGTCCCGGCGGCGGCGATTCCGGCTGCGCGCCCCGGTCGCGGTCGCGGGCGCCCGTCTGCGCGCCCGCCCCGGCCGGGCGCTCCTCGTCGTCGCCGGGGTCGCAGCCGCGACTGCGGCGCTCGCAGGCGTCGTGGGCGGGAGCCTGGTCGCCAAGGATCGGACGCTGCAGCGCGCACTGGCGTTGCTTCCTGCCTCCGAGCGGAGCTTTCGCGTCGACTCGTTCGGGGTTCCGGTCGGGAGCAGCTACGCGGAGGCCAATCGCCGCGTGCGCGCGGCGCTCGCCAGGCTCACGCCCCAGTCTCCGTACGCGCTCACCTCGTTCAGGACGCTGACGGTCGACGGCGAGCTCGTTCGGCTCGCCGGAATCGACAACCTGCCGCGCGTCGCGCAGCTCGTCTCCGGGCGCTGGCCGCGGGTGTGTCGGCCCGACCGCTGCGAGGTCGTGCAGGTGGGGAGCGGCGGGAGCCGTGCGCTCGACGAGCCCGGCATCCATCTCGTCCGTGTCGGCACCGTCCAGGTACCGGACCGCAACGTCTTCGGCGACTCGTTGACGACGACGTCTCCCGTGGCGCAGGCCCGGCGGCCGGTGCTGCTGCTCGGCAACGGCGCAGCGGAGTTCGAGCAACTGGCCGGCTTCGTCGGCCTGTTCAGAACGTACTCCTGGATCACTCCGATCGACTCGACCGCGCTCCAGATCTGGCAGGTGCGAAGCCTCCTCGCCCGGGAGTCCGGCGTTCAGGCGCTCCTGGCACGCGACGGCGACACCTTTGCGCTGACCGGGCCGGACGCGGCGTTCCTGGCGGCGCTCGCCCAGGGGCACGTGGCGGCGCAGCGGATGGTGCTCGTCGGCGGCGAGCTCAGCGCCCTGCTCCTCGGCTTCGCTCTCGTCGCCGCGATCGGGCTGCGGCGGGGCGTCTGGAACGAGTCGCGCCGGCTCGCGCAACGCGGGGCGCGGCGCTCGCAGGTGTGGCTCGCCGTCGCGACCGAGGTCGGCTCGATGGCGCTCGTCGGCGCGGTCGCGGGCCTGCTCGCCGGGGTCCTGGCGGTGATCGTCATCGCCGGGGCCGCCGGGCTGCCGGCCGGTGCGGTTCTCGAGCACTCGATCGTCTCGGTCGCAGGGCTCCTGATCGCCGCCGGGGCCTGGGCGGTTGCGACGATCGCGATCGTGGTCGCGGTCAGCGCGCCGGAGCGACGCCGCCGCGCGGGCGGCGTGCGCATGCTGGACGTCGCGGCGCTCGGCGCGGCGATCGCCGTCGTGATCGGCCTCAGCACCGGGAAGGCGAGCGCCGGGACGCTCTCCGGCGACCGGCTCCTGTACGTGCTCCTCCCCGGGCTGATCTGCTTCGTCGCCGCGGTGGCGGCCGGCCGCCTGCTCGGCCCCGCGATGCGGCTCGGCGAGCGGAGCACGCGGCGCGCGGCCGCGGCGGTTCACCTCGCCTTCCTGGCACTCGCACGGGCGCCTGCCAGAACCGTGGCGACCGTCGGCTTCCTGCTCGTCAGCATCGGCCTTGCACTGTTCGCGGTCAGCTACCGGGCGACGCTCGCAGACGGCGCGCGCGACGAGGCGGCCTTTGCGGTGCCGCTCGACTTCACGCTCACCGAAGGGTCGCAGCTCGTCCTGCCGCTGCAGAACCTCACCGGTGCGGCGCTACGACGCGCTTGCGCACGGGGTCGCGGCGTACCCGGTGCTGCGACGGACGGCGAGCGTCGCGGGCTCGGGCACGACGGTGCTCTCCCCGACCGTGATCGGGCTTCCCGCAGCGGCGATCGCGAAGCTGCACTGGCGAGCGGACTTCTCGAGCCTCTCGCCCGCCGAGATCTCGCGGCGCCTCGGCGCCGGCGGCCCGGCCTCGCTGCGCGGGGTGCCGATCCCGGCCGGAGCCCGGGCGCTCAGCACGACGGTGCGCATTCGCGGCGTCCCGGTGACGCTCGAGCTCGTCGCCGAGAACGCCGAGCAGCAGCCGGTGGTTCTCCGGCTCGGCGACCGGGGCCCCGGCAGATGGACGCTCACCGCCCGCGTGCCGGCGGGCCTGCACCTGCAGCAGGTGGTCGGGCTGACGGTAGCGGTGAGCGCGCTCACCGCGCATCAGATCGCTCACGGTGAGGCCGAGGGGTCGAGCGCGGTCGTGCCCTCGGGCTCCACGTCGCTCGGGCCCCTGCTCGCGACGACCCGGAGCGGCCGGTCCTCCGCCGTCACCGACTGGTCGGGCTGGCTCGCCCGCGGGGGTGCGGAGCTCGACTCCGGCGACCCTCCGCTCCTCACCTACGCCTTTACCGAGGGCCAGACGATGGTCGTGCGCCGGCCCCAGGTGACCGATGCCCGCCCGCTGCCCGTGCTGGTCAGCTCCGACGTCGCCCGGGCTGCGCCGCCCGGTGGGCTGATCACGCTCGACTTCCAGGATGCGCAGCTCCCGGCCCAGATCGTCGGGGTCGCACGCCGGTTCCCGGCCTCGAACGACGAGGGGCAGGGGTTCGTCGTGACGGACGAGAGTCGCCTCGCAACCGCGCTCGCCGCCGACGCGCCGGGGACGGCGTCCCCCGACGAGGTCTGGCTCTCGGTGCCCGACAACGCCGCCGCACGGGTGGCGAGCGCCCTCGCGCGGGCGCCGTTCGCCGTCCTCGACGCCGCCTCCCGCCGTGCGCTGCAGCACCAGCTCGGCTCCGAGCCCCTCGCCCGGGGCATCACGCTGACCCTCGCTGCCGCCGGCCTGATCGCGGTCCTGCTCGCAGCCGTCGGCTTCCTGCTCACGCTCGTCAGCGACGCCCGCGACGAGCGCGGGGAGCTCTTCGACCTCGAGGCGCAGGGCGTGCCGCCGGGGACGCTGCGCAACCAGCTCCGGGCGCGATCCCTCGTGCTCGTCGGCTTCGGCGCGATCGGTGGCCTCGTGCTCGGCCTGATCCTGGCGCGGCTCGTCGTCTCCGTCGTCGGCGTCTCCGCCGAGACGACCGCTCCCGACCCGCCGCTTCTGTACCAGCCCGCCTGGTCGACGGCGCTCCCCGCGCTCGCCGTGCTCGTCCTCGTGCTCGCCGCCCTGGTCGAGCTGACTGCCCGCCATGCGCTCCGTGGCGACACCCCGTCGCGGGCCTCGTGGAGCCTCGAATGACCCCCGCGATCGAGGTCGCGGACGCGTTCCGCATCTACGACTCGGGCGCGTCCGCCACGGTTGCGCTCCAGGGGCTCGACCTGACACTCGAGCGCGGCGAGATCGTCGTCGCACTCGGCCCGAGCGGCGCCGGCAAGTCGACCCTGCTGCGCGTTCTCGCCGGCCTCGAGCGCCTCTCGGCCGGGACGGCCCGCGTGCTCGACAACGATCTCGGCCGCCTCGACGGGGCGGGAGCTGCCGCGTACCGCGCCGCGCACGTCGGCCTGCTCGACCAGCACTACGCTCGCTCGCTCTCCCCCGACCTCACCTGCCGCCACACGGTCGCGCTCCAGCTCGAGCTGCTCGGGGCGCCGCCGGCGGAGAGCCGGCCGGTCGCCGACGAGCTCCTCGAACGCGTGTCACTGCTCGACCGGGCCGGCGAGCCGCCTGCGAACCTCTCTGGCGGCGAGCAGCAGCGGGTGGCGGTCTGCGCCGCGGTTGCGCACCGGCCGGGCTTGCTGCTCGCCGACGAGCCTGCCGGGGAGCTCGACGCCGACAATGCGAATCTCGTCTACCGGCTCCTCGGCGAGCTCGTCCGCGACAGCGGCGCGACCGCCCTGATCGTGAGTCACGACGCCGCCGCCGCGTCGATCGCCGACCGGCTCGTCTACATCCGCGACGGACGGATCGTCGAGCAGTCGCTGCCCGGCGAGCGGCGCGCGCTCGTCATCTCGAAGCGCGGCTGGGCGCGGCTTCCGCATCACCCGCTCGTTGCGGGCACGCCCCGCTTCGCCGAGGTCGAGCATCGAGGAGGACCGGATCGTCCTCACGCCCGTCGACCCGGCGCTGGTGGGAGAGCGCGGCCGCGGGAGCGACCCGGCACCCGGCGAGGCAAGCCCGCCGCCGCAGGCCGGAGAGGTCGCGGCCGAGCTGCGGGACGTCGGCAAGCGCTACGCCTCGCGCGGCGGTGAGCGCACGGTCATGACGGGAATCACCCGCAGCTTCCACCGCGGTGTCCTCACCGGCATCGTCGGTCGCTCGGGGAGCGGCAAGACGACGCTCCTGCACATGCTGGCCGGGCTCGACCGTCCGAGCGACGGCGAGATCGTCGTCGCCGGGGCGTCGCTCGGCGCTCTCGACCGAACCGGGCTGGCCGACCTCCGCCGGCGCGAGATCGCGCTCGTCACCCAGGAGCCCGGCCTGATCCCGTATCTGAGCGCCCTCGAGAACGTCGAGCTCGGCCTCCGCCTCCGCTCGAACGACGTGCAGCCCTCGCCGCGTGCGCGCGAGGCCCTGCTCGAGGTGGGCCTCGGCGAGCGGCTCGACCAGCGGGCCGCGAACCTGTCGGCCGGCGAGCGGGAGCGGGTGGCGATCGCCCGCGCGCTCGCCGGCGAGGCCGGGATCCTGCTCGTCGACGAGCCAACCGCCCGCCTCGACGAGGAGAACGCCCGGGCCGTCGGCGCGCTCCTCGCGGCCGCGGCGCACGACCGTGGCCTGGCCGTCGTGTGTGCAACCCACGATCCGGTGCTGATCGAGCTGGCCGACGAGATCGTCGAGCTCACGCTCTGACCGGCTACGCCGGCCGGGTCACGCCCTCGTCGATCGTCCACACGCTGTTTGCGTAGCCGGCGACCCGCTCCTCGTGGGTGGCGACGAAGCAGGTGGTTCCCTCTGCCGCAGCGTCGTGGATCAGCTCCCAGACCGCGTCACGCCAGCCGGCGTCCTGGTGCGAGGTCGGCTCGTCGGCGAGCAGGACGGCCGGCTCGAGGACGAGCGCCCGGGCGAGCGCGGCCCGCTGCTGCTGCCCCATCGAGGTCTCGGCGGGCAGGCGGCCGGCGAGCTCCGTGAGCCCGAACCGGTCGAGCAGCTCCTCGACCCTTCCCGAGCCGTCGGCGAGGCGGCGAGCCGCACCGGCACCTCGACGTTCTCGCGCACGGTCAGCTCCGGCAGGAGCCCGAAGCGCTGGGGCATGATCGCCAGCTCGCCCCAGCGGAGGTCTGCCGGATGGGGCGAGCTCAGCTCATAGCGGAGCTCGCCGGTGTCCGGGCGCTGCCAGCCGCCGAGAAGCGTGAGCAACGTCGACTTGCCGGACCCCGACCGGCCGAGGACCGCGCCCGACCTCGCCGCGGCCGAGCTCGAGGCTCGCCGAGCGGAGTGCCCGGATCGTCTCGCCGCCGCGCCGGTAGCTCTTGCCCACCTCGCAGGCCCGGACGACGGGGGCGGCGGCGACGGCAGGCCGCGGGCCGAGCGGCGCACTGCCGGGCGGCCTGCCGCCGGCGATCACCCGGCCGCGTTCGAGCCGCAGGACACGATCGGCGGCGGCGACGACATCGGGGTCGTGCGTGGCCAGGATGAACGCCGTGCCCGTACGGCCGCGGATCGCCTCGAGCAGGCGCCGGGCCGAATCGCGGTCGAGCTCGGCCGTGGGCTCGTCGGCGACGACGATCGGCGCGCCGCGCGCGAGCGCCAGGGCGAAGGCGGCACGTGCCTGCTCGCCGCCCGACAGCTCTGCAGGCCGCGAGTCGAGCCGATGGTCGATGCCCGAAGGCACGGTAGAGCTCGCGCGACCCGTCGCCCGCGTCGTCGCTCTGCTCCGCGAGCGTCAGATGCGGCACGAAGTTGGCGGCGGCCCGCTGCGCGACGTAGGTGACGACCTCCCGGCGCAGTGCCCGCAGCGCCGCCGCCGAGGCGCCGCCGAGCTCGCGGCCGGCGACCCGGAGCTCGCCCGCCGTCGGGCGGTCGAGGCCCGGCGATGGCACGCAGCAGGGTCGACTTGCCGCTGCCCGACGCCCCGACCACCGCCGTGATCTCCCCGGCGGCGAAGGCCGCGTCCACGTCGTGGAGCGCCTCGATCGAGCCGGTCGGGGTGACGTAGACCTTCGAGAGCGCCGCGACACGTGACTATCGGCTCAGGCAACCCGTAGCTCCTCGCTGACGTCGGTCCGGCGGGAGAGAACGGCACGTCACCGCCGCCGCGGCGACGGCGACCACGACGAGGACCGCCACCAGCAGCACGGCCACCGTGACGGGAATGACCGTGATCGGCGCCGGCGGGAACTGCGGCAGCACGTCGATGTGCTCGACGACGGGCGCCGCCGCGGCGGCGGCGACACCGACGCCGACGGCGGCCGAGACGAGCAGGATCGCGCCGAGCTCGAGCGAGAGGGAGAGGATCTCCGCGCGCGTCGAGAGGCCCATCCGCCGGGCCAGCGCCGAGGCGATCCTCTGGGAATGCTGCCTCGCCTGCAGGTAGAGCATCAGACCGGCCAGCGCGATGAGGGCCGCCGCGAGCCCGACCGTCCGCATGTAGGAGTACGTCCTCGTCGCGAGCAGCACCTGCGGATCCTTGCGGAACGTGTCGATCGAGTTGACGTAGCTGACGTCGAGACCGGGCGCCTCGAGGGCTTTCACCACCGCAGCCGGCGGCCCCTTGGCCCAGATCGAGGAGACGGCCGTCCCGATCAGCGGGTTCGCCGTGCGGAGCGCGTGGCTGGCGGCGTTCAGCGCACCGGCGGAGACGACCACGAGCGGGTTCGACGTCATGCCGGGAAAGGCGGCCACGCGTCCGACGACGCGAACCGGGTATCGGGCACCCGAGATCCAGACCGTCCGGATCGACGCCGGCAGGCTCTTCGTGACGATCACCGGCAGGGGCAGCGGCCTGGTTGCGGCCAGCGCGCCGATCAGGCCGGCCGGACTCGGGCCCCAGGCGGCTTGCCAGTGGATCGCGGCCGGCAGGGTCTTCGGGTCGATCGTGAGCACATCCGCCTGGGTCCCGTCGACGCCGCCGATCGAGGCGGCGCCGTTCGCGTACGAGACGATCGTCGTCGGGAACCGAAATGACCGGGGCGCGGTAGCCGACTCGCCGACCTGGCCCTCGGCATCGCTGCCGAAGCCGATATAGGCCTTCTCGAGCGTCGAGCCTACGAGCGATGCGTTCACCGTCTCCGCGTAGAAGAATGCGGCGAACGACACCGCCAGGACGACGGTGAGCGCAACGAGCAGCCCGCGCGCGGCGGCGAGACGGCGCAGAGCGAGAAAGGCCGGGGTCGGTAGGCGGCGCGCCCGCTGGAACCCGCGGCGCAGCCCGAGCCGGCCGAGACGGGCGACGATGCCCATCAAGCCGGCTGCGAGCAGGAGCGGGAACACGAAGACGACGAGCGTGGGATGCTTCGTTCCGGACGCTCCGCTCGAGGCGAGCCCGCCGCCGCCGCGGACATCCACGAGGAGGTAGGCACCAAGGGCGAGTGCGGCGAGCTCCCACGGCACGAGCCGAAGGCGGCTCCGGCCGCCCCCCGAGGCGTCGTGCAGGCGGGCGAACGAGGCTCCTGCCGCTACGGCGATCAGGCAGAGCGCGAGTGCGACGACGACAGCGGTGCGGGCGGCCGCCGACCTGAACGTGGCCGCGTCGACGGTCCCGTTCGGCGCGAAGAGCCCGGTGAGCGCGACCGCGAGTGCGAAGCCGGCGAGGCCGCCGAGCAGGACCGGCAGGAACGCCTCGAGCCCGGCCCTGGCCGAGAAGGTCGCGACGTGCTCACCGCGGGCGACGAGCAAAGCCGCTTCGGTCTGTCGCCGCCGGACCGCGAAGGCGCCCGCCGCCGCCGCCACCGCGAGCGCGATCGCGATCCCGATGTCGGAGAGCAGCGTGACGACGGGCGAGATCGCGCTCACGTTGTCGTCGGCCAGGGTGATCGCCGCCGAGAGCGAGCTGACGACGGTGCACGGGCAGCCCGCCTGCCGCGCGAGGGGCGTCGTTCCCGCCGTCAGCTCCTGGTCGAGGGCGCCGACCCGCCGATCGAGCGAGCGCGCTCCCGCCAGCGTCAGGTGGCGCGGATCGACCGGCAGCTCGTGGGTCGCGGAGAAGCCGCCGGCCTCGAGCTTGCCGAGCAGGGCGAGGAGCTCGCTGCGGCTCGTGAACGCGAACGGCGTCGGCACGGGCGCGTCCGGGTTCTGCGGGTAGATCGCGTCGTTGAAGTTCGACCAGTACGGGCGCTCGCGCTCGTAGGCCAGTGCGCGGTAGATGCCCTTGACCCGGACCCGGGCCGTGCGCGGCCTCGAGGTGCGCGAGGTCCCCGTGAGCAGGATGGTGCCGCCGGGGTGGACTCGCAGCGCCCGGGCTGTCGTGTCGGCGATCCAGATGCCCGGTCCGCGAGCGTGCCCGAGGACGGTTACGTGCCGGAGCACTCCGGTGCGGGACATCAGGCTCAGCTCGGCGAAGCCGCTGCCGTCCGGTCTCGTCGCGGGTGTCTGATCGAGCTCGAGCGTGGCGAGGGGCGTGCCGAGCGATCCGACCTGCCGGGCGAGTGCCCCGACAGCCCGGTCGAGCCTCGCCGCGACCGCGTTGCCCGGCTGGGAGGGCGTGACGCCGGCGCTACGCTCGATCTCGACGCCCGTGGTCAGGGGCGAGAGCTCGTTCAGACGGTTCTTGAGCGCCGCGCTGCCGGCCGCAGTCGAGAGGAATGGCGCTGCGCTTGCGGTGAGCCCGACGAGGAGCGCTGCGGCCAGCACCGCGAGCAGAATGCTGCCGTGACGGCGAAGAACGAACGGGGCGCGGCGCCAGTGCGCGCTCACGCGGCCCACGCGGCGCCCGGAACCCGACCTGAGCGCCGCACCCGTCCAGGATGACACACGGCGTCAGGCTCGGCGATCGGTCACCGCCGCGAAGGCGACGAGGGAGGGGGCCCGGAGGAGCCGTGAGGCTCCTCCAGGCCCACCGGGGAGCGCGGTCAGGCCGCGCGGTACAGGAGCGGGTGACTGGAGGTTCCCAGGTACCCGGCTCCTGCCTGGTTGACGCTCATCGCGACGCGAACCGTTGCACGCGAGAGCGTCGGATTGAAGGTTGCCGTCGAGTTCGAGCGAAGCGGGAGCTTGACGATGGTGTGCCAGCGTCGACCGGCGAGACGCTGCAGCTCGACCATGCGGCCGCGGAGGCTCGAGCCGGCGGAGACGTGGGCGCGGAGCGCGCCGTTCGCAAGCTCTTTCACCGACATTCTCGGCCGGACCCCGACGACGACGGCCCTGCTCGGCCCGGCGTTCCCGATGCGCGCCAGGTAGGTGGTCTGGATCGTGGGCCGCGTGAAGACGTGGTACCGGCCGCCGGCGCGGGTCGTGACGGTCGCGACGTGAACGAGCGCCGGGCGTCCGTACCGGCGGGCGAGGATCGCGACTCGCATCCCGGCGTGGCCGTTGACGAGCCGCCCGGCCAGCGCGAGATGGTGCCCGAAGAGCACCTTGTACGAGGACGGCTTCATCGTCAGCGTCTTCGGCCTGTAGGTGAGCGCGTGGCTTGCGGCACCGAGGTAGCCGATCCCGGCCTGATTGACGCTCATCGCGACCCGGATCGTCGATTGCGGCAGGGACGGCGCCAGGACCGCGATCGAGGCGCTGCTCAGCCGCTTGCGGTCGATCGTCTGCCAGGCTCCGTTGCTCGCTCGCCGCTGAAGCTCGACGAAGCGGCCGTTGAACGACCGTCCCGCGGCAAGCTGGACGCGCAGCCGGCCGTCGGCGAGGACGTGCACCGCGACCGAGGGCGCGACGCCGACGACGATCCGCGGGCTGACGGTGCCGGCCGCGTGGGCCTGGTAGGCCGTCTGCAGCTTCGGCGTGGCCTTGAAGGTCCACCGACCGTTCGCGTTCGTATGCGCGACGCCGAGCCGGTGGGGGGCCGAACGGCCGTAGGGCCACGCGACGATCGAGACCGCCCGGCCGGACCTGTTCGCTCCGGTCAGCCTTCCGGTGAGGGTCACGCCATGGCCGAAGAGCGCTCTATGTGACGAGACCGAGAGTGACAGGGTGGCGGGCGTGCCCGCCCGGATGCCGAGCGCCGACGGCACGAGCGCCAGCCCGGCGAGCAAGACGACAAAGGTACGCACCGAAATCTCCTCTCATGGGGTATTGAGACGTGGTTCGACCTCTCGTGGCTTCTCCCCTCCCCGGGCCCGGCTCAAACCTGTTCTCGATCCGCTCGCTCTGCGTAGACTCGAGCCCGTGAGCGCCTCGGCCGGGAGATCGGTGTCTGTGCGCGGACTCCCGGGTCGGCGACCGGTCGTGTTTCGACGGTCGCGCAACCGGGTAAGCCGTAGCTCGTGGCCTTCCCCCCCGGCATCGAGTCACGCCCGAAAACCGTCGGCGGCACCGGGTCGATGAGAGGCGATGCAGTGGTCGATGACGCTGCCGACTCGAGGCTACGAGAACGTCGCCCGGCTCGTGACCGGCGGCCTTGCCTCGCGGCTCGACTTCGGCTTCGAGACCGTCGACGACCTACAGCTCGCGATCGAGCTCGTGCTCCGCTCGCTGCACCGGCACGACGAGGCGGTCACGCTCTCGTTGATCGACGACGGGCACAGTCTGCAGATGGAGATCAGCCCGGTCGGAGACCTCTCGCTCTCGCAGCCGCTCGGGCCGCTGGAAGGCGCCGGTGTCGAGCTCGGCGTGTCGCTCGAGCGGCTCGTCGATTCCGCCTTGCTCGTCCCCGGGCCCGACGGCTCGGCCGTCGTGCTGACGAAGACGCTCCCGGCCCGGACGGCGTGAAGGGGCCGCCCCCATCTCCGAGGTCGACCGCCGGTCGCTCCTGCGCGCCTACCGCGAGAACGGCGACCTGGCCGCGCGCGACCGGCTGATCGAGGCGTTCATGCCGCTCGCCTCCTCGCTTGCGCGGCGCTACGCCGGGCGCGGTGAGCAGCTCGACGATCTGCAGCAGGTCGCGGCGCTCGGGCTCGTCAAGGCGATCGACCGCTTCGACCTCGACCGCGAGGTCGACCTCGTCACCTACATCTTCCCGACGGTCGTGGGCGAGCTCAAGCGCCACTTCCGCGACCGGGTCTGGTCGGTGACCGTGCCGCGCCGGCTCAAGGAGCTCTATCAGCTCCTCTCGCGGCTGCTCGAGGAGCTCACCGCGCTCAACGGCCGCTCCCCGACGATCCCCGAGCTCGCGGAGGCCGCCGGGGTGAGCGAGGAGGAGGTGGTCGAGGCGCTCGAGGCCGGACGCGCCTATACCGCCCGGTCGCTGACCGCGACGCACGACGTCCAGGACGGCTCGGACGTCGCATTGATCGATCTGCTCGAGGACGAGGAGTCCGGGTACGAGGCCACTGAGAACCGGGACCTGCTCGAGTCGGGCCTGCATGCGCTCGACGAGCGCGAGCGGCGGATCGTCCGTCTCCGCTTCGTCGACGGCCTGACCCAGTCGCAGATCGCGGCCGATGTCGGCGTGTCCCAGATGCACGTCTCGCGGCTGCTCCGCCGCGCCCTCGAGAAGCTCGGCAACGAGATCGAGGCCCCGTGAGGACGGCGGGACGCATCCAGCCCGGAGATCCGAGCACCGTGGTGCTGAGGATGTCGCCCCGGCCGGAGAACCTCGCGCTTGCCCGGCTCGCGCTCGCGGGCGTCGGCGCCGTTGCGGGCGCCGGCGACGGGGACGTCGCCGACCTGAAGCTGGCGGTCACCGAGGCCTGCACGAACGCGATCCTTCATGCCTACGGCGACGGTGCCGCGGGCGAGCTCGTCGTTCGCTATCGCCTGCGGCAGGACGCGCTCGAGGTTGAGATCGAGGACGACGGCGATCGGCTTCGACCCGCACGACCCGGCAGCGCGGGAGAGCGACGCCGGCGGCGAGGGGATGGGGCTGATGATCATCCGCTCGCTGACCGACTCGATCGAGATCGAGAGCGACGCGAGCGGCAGCAGGATCTCGTTCTCGAAGCGCGTCGGCCGCGCGGGCTAGCCCGCTGCGGGCTGCGACGCGGAAACGCCGGCCCTGAGGTGCTCGATCGCGTCTTCCGGCGAGTTGAAGATCTCGAAGATGCGGTCGAGCAGCGTGATCGCGAAGATCTTGCGGACGTTCGGGTCGTGACAGGCGATCGCAAGCTCGCCGCCGGCCGGGCGCAGCCGCTTGACCGCGCCCATCAGCACTCCGAGTGTCGTCGAGTCGATGAAGGTGGCGCGGGAGAGGTCGACGAGCAGGCTGCGAGCACCGTTGTCGATCAGTCTCGCCGATCGCCAGCTTCAGCGCGGGCGCCGTGTAGAGATCGACCTCGCCCGCGACCGCCACCGTCGCCACACCGTCGCCGAGATCGGCGGTCGAGATCTCGAACTCCATCTGCGCGAAGCTTGTACCCGCCGGCCCGCGACGTCAAACGTCCTCGACCTTCGGAGGCGGCGGGTTCGACCGTCCCGGGCCTGGGTACAGGCACCATACGCGTCGAGGTCGGCCGGTGGACACCTCGGCGGGAGGGGCGAGCTTTCGGTGAACAGGGTGGTTCAGCAGGGGCGGGATCCGTCGTGAGGGACGCCTTGCGGCGGCGAGCGTCGAACGGCGCGTCGGACGCGACGGGGCCCGTCGAGCGGCTCGTCCTCCGCACGCCGACGATGTTCAGGCGGCGCCTGATCGGTGTCGCGGCGATCGCCGTGATCGCTCTCGGGGTCGTGTCGGGCATCCTCGCCTGGCGCCAGTACCAGGACAACGAACGCCGCGCGGTCGGCGATCTCGATGCGCGGGTGCTGCTCGTCGGCGGCGTCGTGAACTCGTACCTCTCGGGGGGTGTCTCGACGCTCGACGCGATCTCCGAGGCCCCGTCCGTCGTGGCGGCCAGGCAGCGGCCCGATGAGCGAGTACTTCAGGCGCGTGGAGACCGGCGGGGGCTCGATCTTCACGGGCGGGGTCGGCTGGCTCAACCGGTCGGGCGACGTGATCGCGAGCAGCACGAAAGGCCCTCCCGCCAACCTCTCCGACCGCCTCTACTTCAGGCGGGTGATGGCAACCGGCCGCGCCTACGTCAGCGCCGGCCTCGTCGGCCGGCGGCTCGCGCAGCCGATCATCGTGGTCGCGGTCCCCACCAGGAACGCGGCCGGCCGGCTCAGCGGAGTGCTCACCGGCGCGATCCGCCTGAGAACGCTCGGCCGGACCAGGCAAACGAGCGATCTCGGCTTCGAGGGCCTCACGATCGTCGACCGCAACGGACGGCTCATCCTCGGCGGGCTGTCGAAGACGGGGAACCAGCCGCTCCTCGCCCGCATCGAGAGGCTCCGGAACGGGCACCTCGCGAACACCACGGGGTTCGACGGCCACGACCACCACATCGTCGCGTTCGCGACGGCGACCGTCCCCTCGTGGACGATTGCAATCGACCGGCCGGCGTCGGCCGTGTACGCGTCCGCCCGGCGCTCGCTCGGCCTCGAGTTGCTGTCGCTGACCCTCGGCGTGATCGCGGTGCTCACCATCCTCGCCCTGCTCGCCAAGCGCTCCCGGCGCGAGATCGAGACCCAGGGGGAGCAGGCCCAGTCGTGGAGCCGGCTCACCCGCGGGCTTGCGCTGGCCTCGAACTCGGCGGAGGTCGCCGACACGGTGCTCGACTCCGTTCAGGCGGTCTTCCCGGACTCGGTGGTCGTGGTCTCGGTCGATTCCGAGACCGGCCAGGAGATCAGGGCGACCTCGAGCCTCCCCGGCTGGCGGCGCGTGCCCGGCGACAGTGCCTGGCTGCGCTCGGTTGCCGAGCTCACCGCCGAGGGGCCGCGGACGCGCTCGCTCGAGCGCGACCGCTCGCTCCGCGGGCTCTACCTCGCCTTCGGCAGGAGGCTGAAGTCCCTCCACGGCCTGCCGATCATGGGGCCCGAGGACGTCAGGGCCGGCGGCATCGCCCTCCTGAACGCGCGGTCCCGGCTCTCCCAGGCCGAATGGGAGCTGCTCGGCGCCTTCGTCACCCAGACCGGTCAGGCGCTCGAGCGCGCCCGCGTCTTCGAGCACGAGCACGAGCTCGCCGTGCGGTTGCAGCAGAGCCTGCTTCCCACCGAGCTGCCGAGTGGGCCGGGCCTCTCCCTGGCCGGTGTCTACCTGGCCGGCGGCGCCGGCGTCGAGGTCGGCGGCGACTGGTATGACGCGGTCAACAGGCCCGACGGCATCGTGCAGCTCTGCGTCGGGGATGTGAGCGGCCGCGGTGTCGGCGCGGCGACGATCATGGGCAGGCAACGCGGGACCTTCCGCGCCTACGCCTACGACTGGGCCTCGCCGGCCGAGGTCCTCCGGCGCATGCTCCGGCATCTGAACGACGACGAGATGATCACCGTCGCCTGCGTGAGCATCGACCCGCTGGAGGGCGTCCTCTCCTACTCGTGCGCGGGCCACCCGCCGCCGCTCCTGCACGACTGCGGAACGGGGGAGGTCATCCGGCTCGAGCAGGCCGGCGCTCCGCCGCTCGGGGTCGCCGAGCCGGGCGACATCCTCGAGGCGCACCTGCCGCTGCCGGCGGACGCGCAGCTCGCGATGTACACCGACGGGCTCGTCGAGCGGCGCGGCGAGAGCATCGATCACGGCATCGACGTGCTCGCCGCGACGCTTGGCGAGGGGCGCGCCGTCACCGCGCATCAGGCGCTCTCGACGATCACCGAGGCGATCGGGCCCCCGACCGATGACGTCGCACTGCTGCTCACGACCATCGGGCCCCGCTCGGCGTTCGCCATCGAGCTTCCGGCGGAGCCCGAGACGCTTCGCGCCATCCGGCGCCGGTTGAAGGCGTGGCTCGTGCGGAGCGGGTTCGAGCCGGAGACGGCAGGCTGAGATCGTGCTGGCCGTCAGCGAGGCCTGCAACAACGCGATCGAGCACGCCTACAACGGAAACGGGCGCGGGTCCGTCCGGCTCAGCGCCCGCCTCGACGGCGATGTGCTCCACCTCGAGATCGCCGACCGGGGCCACTGGATCGAGGCGTCGACGAGCGACGAGCGCGGGCGCGGGCTCCTGCTGATGAGGGGGCTGATGGACAAGGTCGACGTTCGCGTCGACGCGGCGGGCACCCGGATCACGCTGGAGCGGCGCCGCCGCGCCGTGGTGGCGGACGCGGTCGCGGCAAACGTTGCGGCTCCGACGTAGGGGCGGGCCGCCGGGGAACGATCGCTCGCGCGGCCGGCCAGCGCGCGCCATGCCGCTGACGGAGGGTCGCGGGCGGGTAGGAGGAGTCGGTGGCGACGGGGTCGAGCTCCGGGCGGGCTGATGTGGCGTGTGCGGAGCTCGTGATCGCGAGCAACCGGCTGCCGTTCACGCTCGTGGAGACGTCCGGAGCGCTTCGTCAGGCGCTCCGCGCGCTCGTGACCGGGCTCGCGTCGTCGTTGCCGGTCGAGGCCGCCCGCCCCGCCGGCGGGTCCGCGTAGCCGGAGCCCCCTCGCAGTGGCGGTCTCAGCGCTTCTTGGCCTCGACGGCGCGCTCGAGCTCGGCCTTGGTCATGCTCGAGCGGCCCTGATGTTGCTCGAGCGCGCCTCCTCGTAGAGCTGCTTGTAGGTCCGGCCTTTTGGGCGGCGAGTTCCCGAGCGAAGACCGCCGCGCCGTCCTGACGAGATGTCGGTGCGCGAGAGGCGGGAGCTCGTCCGCGCCTCGCCGGCCCGTGCGCGCTCCTTGTTCACCGTGCGCGCGGCGATCTCCTCGGCGCGGCTCTCGGAGGCGCCGGCCGTCGAGCTCGCTCTCCTTGACGTGCTCGTACTGGCGCGCGCGCTTGGTTCCCTTCTTCACTCCACGAGGCGGCATCGCAACGCCCAGTACCCCCGCCGCGGCGGCCGAAACCCCTCGGGCCCGGCGCGGCGCTCGGGCCGAAAACCGGTGCCAGGCACCGTCACGACTTTGTGACGGCTTCCTGCCGAAGCTCGAGATTCTCGCCCGGAGAAGCTCATTGCCACAGCGGGCCCGCGGCCGGCCTGGGGACAGGTCTCGATCGCCGCGGGCGGCCCGAGCCGAGCGGCTCCATCCCGGCTTGTTGCAGGGAAAACCGGAGTCGGCCAGGTGACCGATCGCGAGGGATCGTCGCTGCCCTAGACCCCTCGGCCATGTCTCGGCAGGCTGAGGCGTCGGCGCGGGGCGACGCTTGCCTCGCCGGGCCCGAAGCGGTGCCAGGCACCGGCCTTCGACGCTCGAGGGACGGCGACGCTCGAGGGACGGCGACGGCTCAGCGCTTTCGCGCCGCCGCCCGGCCGCGCTTGCGGCCGGCGGGCTTCCGGGCGGGCGCCTGCCGCTCGCCGCGGAGGCTCGCACGCAGGGCCTCCATCAGGTCGGGCTGCTCCTCCGCAGCCTCCCGGGGAGCTGGTTGCGGAGGCTCGCCGGCGGCCTTGCTCTCGATCGCCGCCCGGAGCTCGTCGCGGTAGGTGTCCTTGTAGCGCTCGGGCCGCCAGGGCCCCGAGTAGGACTCGATCAGCTTCCCCGCCATCTCGAGCTCCTCCTTCGAGACGCGCTGCCCCGACGGCTTGATCGCGTCGATCGGACGCTGCTCGTCCGCGTAGTAGAGCTGCTCGAGCACCAGCGCTGCGTCGGAGACCCTGAGCGCGCCGAGGTGCCGGCGGTCGCGCATCACGAAGCTGACGACGGCCGCGAGGCCGGCGTCCTCCATCGCCCGCGCGAGCAGCGCGTAGACATGCTCGCCGCCGTCCGCCGGGCCGACGTAGTAGGCGTGGGCGAAGAGGATCGGGTCGATGTCGTCGTGCGGCACGAAGTCGGTGATGTCGATCGTCTTGTAGCCCTCGACGCGGGCGTGCTCGAAGTCCTCATCCGACACGTGCACGTACTCGCCCTTGCGGATCTCGAACGCCTTCACGATCTCGTCGTCGGGCACCGGCTTGTCCTCGAGCTTGCAGATCTTCTGGTACCCGATCGCGCCGTCGTCGGGCGCGTGCACGAGATGAAACTGCAGGCGGTGCTCTGCGATCGCGGGGTAGATCCGCACCGGCACGTTCACGAGGCCGAAAGAGATCGAGCCAGACCAGAGAGCCCGGGGAGCCACCGCCGCGGTTCTTACCGGATGGCCGGACGTCGAAACGTCGAGCGATCGCGGCGAGCCCGGCTCCGGGAACGTGGGCGCGACGACCGGCGAGGATTCGACGTTCCTCTCGTGTCATGCTTGGCAACACCGCTCGATTGGGTGGGCGCTCATCGCATTGCCGCCGACTCACGGGGTGTGCGCATGCGAGCGCCTTCGGCAATGGCCCCGATCATCCGCTCGTTGAAGGCGGGGATGTCGTCGGGCCTCCGGCTGGTGACGAGGCCGTCGTCCTCGACCACCTCGCTGTCTTCCCAGGCGCCGCCCGCGTTGCGGATATCGGTCCTGAGCGACGGCCAGGACGTGAGCGTGTGGTCGCGCACGACGTCGGCCTCGACGAGGAGCCACGGGCCGTGGCAGATTGCCGCGACCGGCTTGCCGGAGGCGTAGAAGTCGCGGACGAGCCCGATCGCCCGCTCGTCGCACCTGAGCGCGTCCGGGCTCGCGACACCGCCCGGGATCAGCAGCGCGTCGTACTCGGAGGCGTCGACCTCGTCGATGACGCGGTCGACATGCTGCTGATCGGCCTTCTCGTCGTGGTTGACGGTCTGGATCGTGCCGCCGTGCGGCGAGACGAGCTCAGTCGTCGCGCCGGCCTGCTCGAGTGCCCGCCGCGGCTCGACGAGCTCCACCCGCTCGACGAGATCGGTGGCCAGGATCGCGACGCGCTTTCCCTCCAGGCGATTCCCCATGTCGTTTTCTCCTCTCTGCTCGATTGTCGTTGCCACTTCCCGCCGCGCCGGCTCAGCAAACAGCTGCCGGTCAGAGGAGGTGACCCTCAGACCCGGCGGGCCGGGGTCTGTTTCGAAGGCGGCGATCGGGGAACGCCACCTCCTGTGATCGCAGTCGTTCTCATCGTGCTCGCTGCGGTGCTCGCTCTCTTCGCCCCCCGAGCGGGGGCTCCGGATACCCGCTCGGCGACCAGGGGCACGCGGAAGGCCGGGCTCCTCGGAACGGACGCTCCGGACGATCCCGTGCCTCCGGACGCCGTGCCTCCGGACCCCGTGCCCCCGGACCCCCTGCCTCCCGATCCCGGCACGCCCTATCCGGTGCCCGACCCGGGGACGCCGTACCCTGTGCCCGACCCGGGGACGCCGTACCCGGTGCCCGACCCGGGCGTGCCGCAGGCGGACCTGGTCGCCTGAACGGCGAGGGTCGCCTGAACGGCGAGCCCGCCGTGCTCCGCAGTGTGCACTCGCCCGCCACGGCCCGGGCGACCGCGACTCACGGGCCCGATGAACCTGTAGGGTTGCGCGGCCTGCTCCGACCGACCGCGCGCTGTGACGGACATCCCCTTCGGCATCCGCTCTTCCTGGGAAGGCGAGACGGCGATCATCGTCGTCGAAGGCGAGATCGACCTGTCGACCGTGCTCGAGCTCTCGAAGGCGCTCGACTCAGTGCCCGAGGCGGCGCGCCGGGTCGTCGCGGATCTGAGCGACGCGACCTTCCTCGACTCGGCCGGCATCAACTGCCTGCTGCGCTGCCAGCGTGAGCTCGCCCGGCACGACGTGATCCTGCGGGTCGTGAGCCCGGTCGACGGGGTCGTCCGCAAGGCGCTCGAGATCACGAACGTCGTCACCCAGCTCGGCGTCGTCGATTCGCTCGACGAGGCCAGGTACTGACACCGCCGCCCGCGCGCGCCTGCTTTCGCGCACGCGGGCGGCTGCCCGCTGAATCCCCTTGCGTCAGGCGGTCCGCCCGATACCGCCGACGAGTGCGACGAGAAGGACCGCGATCAGCACGAGGAACAGGAACTTCGAGACGACAAGTCCACCGCCAATTGCGATGATGAGAAGTATGAGCAACAGCAGCCAAACCAACATTTTCTCACCTCCATCCTTTTCTTCGCTGCACACTCGATACCCGCCATGGCGCTGGTAAAAACACGATCCTGTTTTTTCACTGTCTACGCGGGGTAGCAAGACCGGCATCACCCTCGAGACGGAGAAGCAGCGAACCGACCGTCAGCTCGTCGAGTTGCTGACCGAGCTGCGCGTAGCCCTTCCCGGCGCCCAGGTTCTCCTCGGGTTCCTGCTGACCGTGCCGTTCGCGACGCGCTTCGGCCGCACGACCCGCCTCGAGCGCGGGACGCTCTTCCTCTGCCTGCTCATGACGGTGATCGGAACCGTCCTCCTGATGGCGCCGTCCGTCTACCACCGCTTGCGCTGGGGCCAGGGCGGCAAGTCCGATGTCGTGCTCGTCGCGCACCGGCTGTTCCTGGCCGGATCGGGCTTTCTCGCCGCCGGGATCGTCGCCGCCGTCTTCCTGATCGGCGACGTGATCTACGGCACGACTGCGGCGGCGGTCTCTGCGGCCGCGATCGCCCTGACGGTCGTCTGTACGTGGTACGTGCTTCCGACCAGCCGGTCGCGCCGGCCCTCGGTCAAGGCCCTCGAGTGACCGTGTCGCCCCCGGCCGGGAAGTCCATGTGCATCCGGACGACCGTTCCGGCGGTGCCGGAGCGCAGCTCGACCAGATCACAAAGCTGGTTGATCAGCCAGATTCCCCGCTCGCCGGGTCGATCCGGCAGCGGGACGCGCCGCCCGACGAGCAGGTCGTCGATGCGCCCGGTGTCGGCGACCTCGCAGACGACCTCCGCACCGTCGTGCCAGATGCGGGCGGTGCCGTCGCGCCCGCCGTGGACGACCGTGTTCGCCGCCGCCTCGTGTGCTGCGAGCGCGAGCGCGGCGATCTGCGGCTCGGGGAGGCCGTGTGACCGCGCGTACCCGGCGACCTCGACCCGGAACCCCGCGAGCCCACCCGCGAACGAGAGGATGGTCGCGTCGGCAGGCTCGGCGAACGGAGAATCCTCGGCCGCGTAGACCGACGCCGGGTCGACGTAGGCGGCCGACCGTGTCCGGCCGGCCGCGCCGACGATCGTCGGGTGTGTCCGCCGGGCATCGTCGATCACCGCCGGGTCGAGTGCGCGCAGGTCGTAAGGGCAGAGAATGTGGACCGGCCGGCCGGCGAAGGCCTCGTTGATCAGCGCCTCGTGCCGGTGCCCCTCGACGATCTCGCAGGGAGTCCGGCCGCCCCAGATCGGCTCGCCGACGAACCTGACCGGCACGTGCGGCCGCAGGTCGAGGAACGCCTGGATGCACGGCAGGATGCGAGCCGGGTTCTTTCCCCGCAACCGCATGTCGAGCAGCTCCACCCGAGGGTCGAGTGGTTCGAGCGCTCGGCGAAGCAACGCGTGGCGCTCGGCGGGGACGGCGATCAGCACCGCCTCGCCCGCGTCGAGCCCGGCGACCGCGAACCGGGCGATACCGGCGGCGTACTCGGCCTCGCTCGAGTAGAAGAGCGCGTCGTGCACGAGCCCGTTCAGGGGCACCTCCGCAGACGCCGGCGCCGCGTGCCCCGACATGGTGACCTCGGTGCCCGTTGCCGCGCAGACCGAAACACGACCGGCAACGTGTCGTGCCGTTTGCAGAAGATCCTAGGACCCCGCTTCAGAGGGCTCCGGGGTCGCCGCGCGTGCCCGAGATCGCTAAACGCGGCAAGAAATGCCCGCGGCAAGTCGGTGGGCTGGAGATGAGCGAGCCGAAAAACCGCTCCAAAAACGGTGAGCGCCCGACGACTCCCCCTCGTGTCGTCGGGCGCACCGTACCATTCCCTCGTCCGCGTACCCCGGCAAGCCGGGCCGCTGAACGGGGATGGAGGCAAGCATGGGTTACCCACCGGCGCCGGATCGAAACCCGTGGCCCGCGTGCATTCCGGGTCAGGAGTCGGTCACGACCGCGGCGACGATCGCGATGTCGTCGGCGGTCGAGAGGCCGGCGAGGAGCTCCTCGAGGGCCGCGATCGCCTCGTCGGGGCCGGTGCCGTCGACGAGCGAGGCGAGGGTGCGGCGGATCGGCGCCTGACCGAGGAGCTCGTTCGAGCCGGTGCGGGCATCAGTGAGCCCGTCGGTGTAGAGGAGGATCAGGTCGCCCGGATCGAGCATGAACGCGTGCTCTTCCCACTTGCCGTCGGCGACGAGGCCCGCGGGAGGGCCGCCGGCGCCGTACTCGACGATCGCTCCGCCTTGGCGGCGAACGAGCGTCGGCGGATGACCGGCCGAGGCGAGCCTGGCGGACACCCCGTCCCGGCCGCGCTCGAGCAGAACGCAGGTGACGGACGCGAACCGGCTGTCTTCCTCACAGTCCTCCGCGATCGCCCTGTTCAGGAGCGCGAGCAGGTGCGCCGGATCGGGGCTGCGTCCGTCGAGTGCCCCGGCGCGCAGCGTGTAGCGGCAGAGCGAGGTGAGCGCGGCCGCTTCCGGGCCCTTGCCGCAGACGTCTCCGATGACGAGCATGTGTCCGGCACCGGTCGCGATCAGGTCGTAGAAGTCCCCTCCGACCTGGTTGAGCTCACCCGCGGCGTGATAGGCGGTTGCGACGCGGATGCCCGGGATCGAGGGGAACGATCGCGGCAGCAGGCTCGCCTGGAGCACCTTCGCGATGTTGCTCTGCTCCTCGTAGAGGCGCGCCCGGTCGAGCGCCTGCGCCGTCTGGGCGGCGATCGCCGAGAGGAACGTGCGCTCGTCGGGTGGGAAGTCCCGCTCGCGGTCGAAGGCGATCGAGAGCGCTCCGAAGAACCGGCCCGATGCGGCAACAGGGAGAACGGCAACCGAGCGGAGGATGTCCGGTCGGCCGATCGTCTGCGGGTAGCGCTCCCACTCGCCCCGCGTCCCGAGCCAGAGCGCGGTCCGCTCGCGGAGGGCGGTGCTCACGACCGACCCCTCGGCGAGGGAGAACAGGCGGTCGGTCCGCAGCGTCTCGGCCAGCACCCCGTCGACCCGGCGGATCTCGAACTGCCGCCCATCCGTGGTCGCGAGCGCGAGCATGGCGGTCGCGCCCCGGGAGGCGATCAGGGCCTTGTCGACGGCGATCGCGGCGACGTCGTCGACCATGAGGGCGGGGGCGAGCCGGGCGGTGAACCGCTGCAGGCGCTCCGTGCGCATGCGGGCGACGCGCTCGGCTGCCGTCGCCCGGGCGCGTGCGAGCGCGAGCGCGCACTGCGCCGCAAACCCTTCGAGGAGCTCGCGCTCGTCGGCCTCGAACTCGCGCCGCTCGAGGTAGCTGAGCGTCAACGCACCGATCGGCCCGCCTCGCGCGGCGAGCGGAAGCACGACGAAGGCCTCGCTCGCGGTCAGGCCCACGCCTCTGAAGATCGGCCAGCGCCGGTCGCGCTCGGCCCGTGAGCTGCAGTAGGCGGCCTCTCCCGTCCGGATGACGTCCGACATCGGCATCCCCTCGAGCAGCGGAAAGGTCTGCCACGGATCGAGGAACCCATCCGGGTAACCGTGATCGGCGACAACGGCGATCTCGTCGCCCGAGACCATCCCGACGACCGCGCCCGCGGCACCGGCGAGCTCCGCGCCCTCGTGCACGATCACCGCCAGCACGTCGCTCTCGGACTCCGCGGCCGCGACGAGCGTTCCCAGCGCGAACAGCGACTTCACGCGCTGCGTATACGGAATCCCCTGCCCCGACTCCTCCATCGCGCCCCCCGGCTGCACGGCCTCGCCGGGCAGCTTACCCCGGCCTCGCGTGCGACGCCCGGACGCGGCCGGCCGGGAGCGATCGAAGGCGCCGGTGGCGTTTCGCCGGCCGGCCGCCGGGTACATCCGCATCCGGATGCCGTCCCCCCGTGGTCTCCCCGAGTGAAGACCCGTTGCCGCTCGACCCGATACCGACGGCGGGCGAGGTTCTCGCCGGCCGCTACGAGGTCCAGGAGCTCGTGGGCGTCGGCGGGATGTCGAGCGTCTATGCCGCAACCGACCTGGTGCTCGAGCGGCGGGTGGCGGTGAAGATCCTGCATCGGCGGCTGGCCGGCGATCCGGGGCAGGTCGACCGCTTCCGGCGCGAGGCGAATACGGCCGCCGGGCTCGCGCACGAGAACATCGTCTCGGTCATCGACCGCGGCGACGACGGCGGCGTCCCGTTCATCGTGTTCGAGTATGTGCCCGGGGAGAACCTGAAGCAGCTGATGCACCGGACGGGGCCGCTCCCGCTCGAGCGGGCGCTCGCAATCGCCGTCGGGATCGCGGATGGGCTCGGGTTCGCGCACAGCAAGGGGTTCGTCCATCGGGACGTGAAGCCGCACAACGTCCTTCTGACCGGTAACGGGGCGGCGAAGATCACCGACTTCGGCATCGCCCGCTCGTTGACGGACGAGGCCCTGACCGAGACCGGCATGGTGCTCGGCTCGGCCGACTACATCGCTCCGGAGCAGGCCCAGGGGCAGCCGGTGGACGAGGCGAGCGACATCTACTCGCTCGGGGCCGTCCTGTACGAGCTGCTCGTCGGCCGTCCGCCCTTCGCAGGCGAGACCTTCGTCGCCGTCGCGATGAAGCACGTGCGCGAGCCGCCGGTCCCGGTGGGTGAGCTGCGGCCCGGAATCCCGCTGCGGGTCGAGCGGGCCGTTGCGAGGGCTCTCGCCAAGAGCCCGGCGGACAGATTCCCGACGATGGAGCGGTTTCGGCAGGAGCTCCAGGCGTGCCGCGCGGAGGCCCGCGCGGCGCCGGCCGGCTCCGAGGCAACACTCGTGCTGGCGCCTGCGGCAACGGCCCGCATCGGCCGGTCTTGGCGAGGCCGACGCCGCCTCGCCGTCGTGCTCGCGCTGCTTGCGGTCGGGCTGGCAGCAGCCGCGGCC
The DNA here is from genome assembly GCA_963743675.1 of uncultured Actinomycetota bacterium. Classification (GTDB taxonomy): domain Bacteria; phylum Actinomycetota; class Thermoleophilia; order Gaiellales; family Gaiellaceae; genus PALSA-600. The sequence continues at coordinate 266,952 of CAVURE010000009.1, read as the reverse complement.
GCGCTGGTGGTCGTCGTTACCCGCGACGGCGCGCCGCAGCCTGCTCCGGCACGCGCGGCTCCGCCCCGGCGGCCCGCGCCGGCCCCGCTCGCACTCCACGCGGTCGGCGCCTATGACCCGGCGCCCGGGGACGGCGTCGAGGACAACGCGCGGCTGCCGCTCGCGACCGACGGGAACCCGGCCACGGCCTGGGCCACGGAGTGGTATGCGAGCGCGCGGTTCGGGAACCTGAAGAGCGGCGTCGGGCTCGTCCTCGACGCGCGGCGGCCGGTGCAGCTCCGGTCGGTGACGGTGCTCACCGACACGCCCGGGTTCTCGGCTCTCGTCAAGGCCGGCTCGGCGGCCGACGGCCCGTTCGACGCCGTGTCGCGTGTCGAGACGGTCGGGCGGAGCACGACGTTCACGATCGCCTCGCGGCGGGACAGGCGGTACTACGTGATCTGGATCACGAGCCTTTCGCCGGCAACCGCGCCCCGCTTCCTCGCCGACGTCAGCGAGGTCACCGCGGTCGCGCAACGCTGAGACCGGCGCTGCGGGAGCGGTGGCTCCTCCGGGGTCGCGTTGATAGTTGGCGCCCGCATTGATAGTCGTAACGGGATGGGCGCGGGTATGAGGGATGTGCTCGGTTGGGCGCGTGCGCGCGACCCTGGGCTGGCCGCGCTCCGCCGGGCAGGGCGCGGAGCCATCGTGCTGCCGGCCGCATTCGCCTTCGGGGAGAAGGTGGTCGGGAATCCCTCATTTGCGGTGTTCGCCGCCTTCGGCTCGTTCTCCCTGCTCCTGCTGGTCGAATTCACAGGCCCGCTGCGAGCCCGCATCGTCTCCCAGGCTGCGCTCGGCGTCGCGGGCGCGGTGCTCGTGTGCGTCGGCACGCTGGCGTCGCAGTCGACGTGGCTCGCCGTGCTCGCAACGGCGGTCGTAGCGTTCGGCGTGCTCTTCTCAGGCGTCGTGAGCTCGGTGCTCGCAAGCGTCACCGTCCCGCTGCTGATCGCCTTCGTGCTTCCCGTGTCGCTCCAGGGCTCGCCCTCGACGATTCCCGAGCGGCTCGCCGGCTGGGGCACCGCCGCCGCCGCCTCGCTGCTCGCGATCGGCCTGCTCTGGCCCGCGCCCACCGCCGACCGACTCCGCGCCGCCGCGATCGCAGCCTGCCGTGCACTCGCCGCACGGCTGCAGGCCGACGCCGAGTTCCTCCTCGCCGGCGGCGACGACTCCCTGCTAGAGCAGCGCGACGAGGCGGTCGGGCGCGCGGATGCGGCGACGCAGACGCTCAGCCGGGTCTTTCTCGCCACGCCGTATCGCCCGACCGGGCTCAGCACCGCCGCCCGGGCCGTCGTGCGTCTCGTCGACGAGATTGCCTGGCTGGGGGCGATCGCCGCGCAGTCGGCGCGGCGGCCGGCAGGGGCGCCCGTCAACAGGCCGGCGTGCGCCGTCAAGACGGCCGCGGCCGTGGCGCTCGAGCGCAGCGCCGATCTTCTCGAGCGGCCCGGGCAGGGCTCGGGTCCGCTCGCGGCCGCCTCGGACGAGCTTCGGGCCGCACTGGCGCGCCTCGAGGCCGCGACCGTGGCCGAGCTTCCGCTCGGGCGGCCCGGTGCGAACGGTGCCGGCGGGGACCTCGCGGCGGTCGTCACGGCGCTCGATCCGAGCTTCCGGGCGCAGGAGCTCTCGTTCGCGGTCTCGCAGATCGCTGCGAACGTCGACCTCGCCGCCGCGGCCGAACGGCGAAGCTGGCTCGGGAGGGCGCTCGGCCGCCGGCCGGCGGGCCTTCCCGGGACGGTCTCGGCCGTTCAGCGGCGCGCCGCCGCACATCTCGAGCCGCACTCGGTCTGGCTGCACAACAGCCTTCGCGGCGCCGCCGGGTTGAGCCTGGCGGTGCTCGTCGCGAGCCTGACCGGCGTCCAGCACTCCTTCTGGGTGGTGCTCGGGACCCTCTCGGTGCTGCGCTCCAACGCTCTCAGCACCGGGCAGAGCGTCGTTCGCGGGCTTCTCGGGACGGCTGCGGGCGTGGTCGTCGGCGGCCTGCTCGTGGCGCTCCTCGGGACGAACACCACCCTGCTGTGGCTGCTGCTGCCGCTCGCCGTGCTCGTGGCCGGGTTCGCGCCCGCGGCCATCTCGTTCGCGGCCGGACAGGCCGGATTCACCCTGTCGATCGTGATCCTCTTCAACATCATCGCGCCTGCCGGCTGGGAGGTCGGGCTCATCCGCATCGAGGATGTGGCGATCGGCTTCGCCGTCAGCGTGGTCGTCGGCCTCCTGTTCTGGCCGCGGGGCGCCGCGACTGCGCTCGGCCAGGAGCTCGCCGAGGCATACGTCGACAGCGCCCGCTACCTCGCCGCGGCCGTCGAGTTCGGCGTGTCCCGCTGCGACCGGCAGGAGGTTTCGCTGGCCGAGCCGACCGACGAGGCCGACCGGGCTGCGGCGACCGGCCGTCGGCTCGACGACGCGTTCCGCACCTACCTCGCGGAGCGTGCCGCGAAGCGCGTCCCGCTCGCCGAGGTGACAGGGCTCGTGAACGGCGTCGTCGGGCTCCGCCTGGCGGCCGACGCGGTGCTCGACCTGTGGGTCCGCGCCGAGGCGCAGCAGGACGGCGACCGGCGCGCGGCGCGCGGCGAGCTGCTCGAGATCGCCGGCTCGGTGGCAGGCTGGTACGAGGATCTCGCCGCTGCGCTTCTCGGCCGCCGCGAGGTGCCCGAGCCGCTCGGGGCCGACGCGGTGCCGGCCGGCCGGCTGGCCGAAGCGGTCGACCACGACCTGCGGGATCGCGAAGGCCGCACCACCGATCTCGGCGTGCGCATCGTCTGGACCGGCGATCACCTCGACGCCGCGCGCAGGCTGCAGCGGGTGCTCGTGGAGCCTGCGCGGGCCGTGAAGACGCGGATGCTCGTCGGGCCGGGTGAGGCCCGCGAGCTCATCCGGCGGCGCTGAGGCGGCGCGCGCCGAGTCAACCGGCGTCGCGCGCCCGGCCGGCTGGCGCTTCGGCCGTCTCGGCTAGCGGGCCGTCCAGCCGAGGTCCATCGTCAACGCGACCCCGGTGAAGGCCCGGCCCGAGTCGCCGAGCAGGAAGGCGACCGTGCCGGCGACCTCCTCGGGCTCGAGCAGCCGCTTGATCGCGTGGGGCGCGAGGATGATCTCCTCGAGCACCCGCTCCTCCGGGATGCCGGTGGCGTGTGCCTGCGCCTCGATCTGACGCGCGACGAGCGGCGTTCGCACGAAGCCCGGGCACACGGCGTTGGCGGTGATCCCGTGCGGCGCGCCCTCGAGCGCGAGCGCCTTGACGAGACCGACGACGCCGTGCTTGGCCGAGACATAGGCCGCCTTGAACGGTGAGGCGACGAGCCCGTGGACCGAGGCGATCGCCACGAACCGGCCCTCGCCGCTCGCCGCAAGCGCCTCCCAGCCGTACCTCGCGAGCAGGAACGGGCTCGTCAGCAGCACCGCCAGGAGCCGGTCCCACTCCTCCTCGGGGAACTCGGGGAGGGCCGCGACGTGCTGGAGACCGGCGTTCGCCACGATCGCGTCGAGACGCCCGAACCGTTCGAGTGCCGCGTCGACGACCGCTCTGTTTCCCTCGCGCGTCGCCAGGTCGGCGTCGGCGACGTCGACGCCGTGCACGGCCCAGCCGTCGGCCTGGAGCCGCTCGGCGATCGCGGTGCCGATCCCGCCCGCCGCACCCGTGACGAGAGCGGCTCTGCCGGTCACTCGGCCGGGGCCGGTTCGGCCCGGGCGGCCGACGGCTTGACCCGGAGCAGGCGGGCCGGGAACCGTGGCAGCCACCAGTTCCAGCGGCCGAGCAGCGAGACGAGCGCCGGCACGAGCAGCGCCCGAACGACGGTCGCGTCGATGATGATCCCCGCGGCGAGCCCGGTTGCGAAGATCTTGATGATCACCTGGGGGCCGGAGCCGAGCGCCGCGAACGCGAGGAAGAGGATCAGCGCCGCGCTCGTCACGAGGCGCCCGGTGCGCGAGAGCCCGCGGATCACGGCCTCGTCTGTCATCCCGATCTGGTCGTACTCCTCCCGCACGCGCGAGAGGATGAACACCTCGTAGTCCATCGACAACCCGAACAGGAACGCGAACACCATCAGCGGGATGAACGCGGTGATCGCGGCGGTCGCCGGGATCCCCCAGATCAGGTGCGAGCCCCAGCCGTCCTGCCACACGAGCACCATCACGCCCCAGGCCGCCGCGACGGAGAGAAGATTCAGGATCACCGCCTTGATCGGCAGGAGGACCGAGCGGAATGCGCGGGCGAGCAGGATCACCGTCAGCAGCGCGATGAGCGCGATCATCAACGGGAAGCTCCCGTAGACGGCGGAGACGAAGTCGGCGGCCGAGGCGGCCTGGCCGCCGATCGTCGCGCCCGGAACGGTGTGTGCCGCAGTTCTGAGCTTCGAGTACAGCGACCGGCCGGCCCCCGAGTTCGCCTGCACCTTCGGCAAGGCGACGACGACCGCAGTGCCGCCGCCCTGCCAGGCGACCGCTGCTCCGCGCACTCCGGGCACTGCGGCGAGGCGGTTTGCCAGCGTGCTCGCCGTGGCCGGGTCGCGCGCGAGCCCGACGAACTCCGTCAGCACGCCGGATCCGATCCCCGAGCGCTCCAGGGTGACGAGACCGCTCCTGGCATCGCCGCTCCGCGCGAGCGAGTCCGGGCTCGCGTTCCCGACCTGGATCCGAAGCGCCGCCGAGGCCAGCGCAAGCAGGATCGCGAGCGCGATTCCGGCTGCCCACCAGCGGCGGCGGACAACCAGCTTCGACCAGCGGACCCAGAACGGGCTTGCCTCCTTCTCGGTCCTGATCCTGGGCCGGTCGATACGCGGGCCGATCGTGGCGAGGATGACGGGCAGGAGGGTGACCGAGACGAGGACGCTGACGAGCGGGATGAGCATCCCGGCGTAGCCGATCGAGCGCAGGAAGGGCAGCGGCAGGACGACGAGCGCCAGCAGTCCGATTCCCACGGTCGTTCCGGAGAAGACGACCGACTCGCCGGCGGTGTGCATCGCGCGCTCGACGGCGCGCACGTTCTCGTGGCCCCGGGCCCGCTCCTCGCGCCAGCGCAGCACGACGAGCAGCGTGTAGTCGATGCACACCCCGAGGCCGATCAGCGCGACGAGGAACTGCACGATGAACGAGACGCTCGCGATCGTCGTCAGCGCCCACATCAGCATGAACGTCGCAACGATGGCGAAGATCGCCATGATGATCGGCACGATCGCGATGAACGACGCGAAGACGAAGGCCAGCACGATCAGCGCGCCGAGCCCTCCGAGGAGCGCCTCGATCAGGACTCCCGGGCCCTTGCCGCCGCTCGCCGAGTCGTTGAGCGCGTCGTAGCCCGTGACGTGGACGACTGCGCCCGCGGGCGGCGCCTTCAGGAGGGCGCCCCGGATCGCGTTCGTCTCCTTGGTCGCGCCGCTGAAGCCGCGCTTGGCCTTGAACGGGATGTAGACGATCGCGAAGGTCGTGCGGCCGTCGGCGGACGCGAACGCCTTGTCGCCGGTCGAGGCGAACGAGACCGCTCGCGAGCCCGGCACCGCCCTGGTCGCCCGGCCGAGCGCAGCGGCGAGGCTTGCCCGCACGCCGGGCGAGTCGACCGTGGTTCCGGCGGGCAGCGTGAAGACCGGGACGATCGAGCTGACCGACGGATCGATGTCGTAGCGGTGGAACAGTTCGATGTTCGTCTGGAATCCCTCGCGGCCCGGAACCGAGAACTCCTGCGAGAGCGCGTTCGTCGCGCGCTGGAGGTTCGGCACGCCGGCGAGGAGGACGACGACCCAGAGCCCGACCACGACCCACTTGTGCCGGAGCACGAACCGCGTGAACCCGAGCATCTGCCGAGCCTAGCGATTGAGACCTGCGAGACTGCCCGGTCAGATGTCCGCGCCCGCACAAGCCAGGGCCCGCCGTGCCTGATCCGCCGCTGGCGGCCGGCCTGGCTCGGCTTGGCACCGAAACCGCGTTCGAGGTGCTCGCCCGTGCCCGCGATCTCGAGGCGCAGGGCAGGCGGATCATCCATCTCGAGATCGGCGAGCCGGACTTCACGACTCCGCGCCACATCATCGAGGCCGGCGCCCAGGCGCTGCTCGACGGCAACACGCACTACTGTCCCGCGCCCGGGATCCCGGCGCTCCGGGAGGCGTGTGCCGAGCACCTCTCGCTCCACCGGGGTCTCGAGATCGAGCCCGCGCGGGTGCTCGTCGCGCCCGGTGCGAAGCCCTTCCTGTTCTTCGGCGTCCTCGCGACCTGCGATCCGGGGGACGAGGTGATCTATCCGAACCCAGGCTTCCCGATCTACGAGTCGGTCATCCGCTGGGCGGGCGCGACGCCCGTGCCGCTGCCGCTCACCGAGGACCGGGGCTTCGCCTTCGAGGCCGGAGAGCTAGCCGACCGCCTCACGCCGCGCACGAGGCTCGTGATCCTCAACTCGCCGGCGAACCCGACCGGCGGGATCGTCGAGCGCGGGCTGAACACGGAGATCGCCGAGATCCTCGCCGGGCACGATTGCTGGATCCTCTCGGACGAGGTCTACTCCGAGATGCTCTACGACGCGAGCCACGACTCGATCGCGGGGCACCGGGATCTGCTCGACCGGACGATCCTGCTCGACGGCTTCTCGAAGACCTTCGCGATGACCGGCTGGCGGCTCGGGTACGCGGCGCTGCCACAGGCGCTCGTCGAGCCGATCACGCGGCTGCTGATCAACTCGGTCTCCTGCACGGCCCCGGCCGTCCAGCTTGCGGGCGTTGCCGCACTGACCGGGCCGCGCGACGAGGTCGACGCGATGCTCGTCGAGTTCCGGCGCCGCCGGGACGCCGTCGTCGCCGGGTTGAACGAGCTTCCCGATGTGACCTGCGTGACCCCGCGCGGGGCGTTCTATGCGTTTCCGAACATCAGCGCCACGGGGCTCTCGTCGAAGGAGCTGGCCGACCGCCTGCTGGCCGAGGCGGGAGTTGCCGTGCTCGCCGGGACTGCGTTCGGCGAGCACGGGGAGGGTTACCTCCGCCTCTCGTATGCGAACTCGCTCGAGAACCTCGAGGAGGCGCTCGCTGCGATGGGCCGGCTGTTGAACGAGCGTGTGACGGCGTGAGCGCGTGACTGCGTGAACGCGTGAGTGGGCCTCGCATCGTCGTGACGCGGGAGATCCCGGCGGCCGCGCTCGCCCTGCTCGAGGATGCCGGCGACGTCTGGCGCTCGACGCTCGACGCTCCACTGCCGGCCGCCGAGCTTCACCAGGCGATCGCCGGTGCCGACGCGGTCGTGACGCTACTGCACGACCGCGTCGACGACGCGTTCCTCGACGCCGCCGGGCCGGGGCTCCGCGTGGTCGCGAATGTCGCGGTCGGCTACGACAACATCGACGTCCCGGCCTGCGCCGCGCGCGGCGTGCTGGTCACGAACACCCCCGGCGTGCTCACCGACGCGACTGCCGACATCGCAATGGCGCTCATCCTCTGCGCGACCCGGCGTCTCGGCGAAGGCGAGCGGCTCATCCGCTCGGGCGGGGGCTGGACGTGGAGCCTGTTCTTCCATCTCGGTACCGGGATTCAGGGAAAAACGCTCGGGGTCGTCGGCCTCGGTCAGATCGGTCAGGCAACCGCCCGCCGTGCGCGGGCGTTCGGGATGGAGATCGCCTACGCGGGGAGGCGGCGCGCGGACGCCTCCGTCGAGTCGGAGCTCGCTGCCAGGCTCCTGCCGCTCGACGAGCTGCTCGTGACGGCGGACGTCGTCTCGCTCCACTGCCCGCTGAGCGCAGAGACGAGGCACCTGATCGGAGCCCGCGAGCTCGCGCTGATGAAGCCGGCGGCGTTCCTCGTCAACACGACCCGCGGCCCGGTCGTCGACGAAGCCGCGCTCGTGGCGGCGCTCGCCTCGGGCGTGATCGCCGGCGCCGGGCTCGACGTGTACGAGCACGAGCCCGCTGTCGATCCCGGCCTGCTCGAGCTCGACAACGCCGTGCTGCTCCCGCACCTCGGCTCGGCGACGGTCGAGACGCGGACCGCGATGGGCGTGCTCGCGGCGCGCAACGTCGTGGCCGTGCTCGCCGGCGGCGAGCCGCTCACCCCCGTTCGTCCCGCGCCCGTCGCGGGCGCCGTCGCTTGACCGCACGGGCCGGCGCTCCCGACCTGGAGCCGAGCGCGGTCGAGGTCGACCTCGGCGCGGTCGCACACAACGCCGCCGAGATCAAGCGCCTCGCCGGTCCCGGCTGCGCCGTGTACGCGGCCCTCAAGTGCGACGCCTACGGCTTCGGGCTCGTGCCGGTCGCGCGGACGCTCGAGGAGGTCGGTGTCGATGCGCTCGCGGTGGCGCGGATCGGCGACGCGCTCGTTCTCCGCGCTGCCGGGGTGAAGGTCCCGCTCCTGCTCTACGCGGGCCCGCTCGTGACGCCCGGTCTCGCCTCGGCGGTCGAGCGGCTCGGCCTGATCGCGACGATCCTCGACCTCGCCTCGGCCGCCGAGCTCTCGCGGCTCGTGGAGCGCGAGGTGCCGGTCTTTCTCAAGGTCGACGTCGGCCAGCGGCGGCTGGGCGCCGAGCCGGGCGCGCTCGTCAGCCTCGCCTGCGAGGTTGCGCGGCTCCCTCGGCTTCGCATCGAGGGCGTCTACACGCACCTGTCGGTGCCCGGCGACCCCGTTCCCGAGGGCCGGATCGAGCGGCAGTTCGCGCTGTTCGAGGACTGCCTGGCCGAGCTCGCCGGGGCGGGCGTCGAGGTGCCGGTGCGGATGGCGGCGAGCAGCGCGGTGCTGCGGCTCTCCGACCGGATGAGCCTGAACGCGGTCGATCCAGGCCGGATGGTCTTCGGCCTCGTGCCCGAGGGGCCCGTGCTCGGCCGCTACGAGTTCCGCTGCGCGCTGCGTTCGTTCCGCACGAGGCTCGTGCAGGTCAAGGTGATCGACGACGACCCGCGCCGCCCCGACCCGCCGGCCGCCGTCGAGCCCGGGATGCGTGTCGGGATCATCCCGCTCGGCACCGGCGACGGGCTCGCGCTCGCGTCGGGGCGAGACGTGCTCGTACGGGGCTCGCGCGCGCCGCTGATCGATCCGATCTCGCTCGAGCACTGCCGCATCGATCTGAGCCGCCTGCCCGACGCCGGGCCCGGCGACGAGGTCGTCGTGATCGGCCGCCAGGGCGGCGAGGAGATAACGATCGACGAGGTCGTCGCCCACCGGTCTCCGTCCGCGAGCAGGCACACGGTTCCGATCGACATCCGTGAGTCGGTGCCGCGCGTCTACTGCTGAGCGGCGAAGCGCGCGTAGCGGAGGAAGTCGATCGGGTGATCGGTCCGGCCGTCGTCGGCCAGGTCGGCGATGATCTCCCCGACGACGGGGGCGAACTTGAAGCCGTGGCCCGAGCAGGCCGAGGCGATGACGACGTTGGGCACGTCGGGGTGTACGTCGATCACGAACCTGCTGTCGGGAGTGTTCGTGAACAGGCAGGCCTGAGCGTCGAGGAGCCGGCCCGCCGCGCCGGGGATCCTGCGCTCCAGGAACGTGCGCAGCGGCTCCACCTCGTGCGGCGCCGCCGCGCGGTCGAGCAGCTCGGGTGCCGGAACCGCAGTGCCGGGGTGGTGCATCCAGCCGATCTTCAGGCCGGCGCCGCCGATCGGCGGGAAGCCGTACTGGATCGCTCCGTCCTCCTCGACGATGAAGACGGGTAGCGCGGCGAGAGCGGCCGCGGCGGCCGGAAACGGCTCGAACCACGCGACCACCTGCCGCTCGGCCTGGAGCAGGCCGGGTGGGAGCCGGAGCAGGCCGCCGGCCCAGGCGCCCGGCGTCAGGACGAGCCGCGCCGCCTCGTAGCTCGCCTGCTCCGTTTTCACGATGACACCGGAGCTGCCGGCCTGCCAGTCGAGGACCGGGCTGTCGAGCCGAAGCTCCGCGCCTGCGGCCAGGGCCAGCTCGGCGTGGGCGCGGACGGCGGCCTCGGCGAGCAGGTAACCGCCGTCGGGCTGCTCCACCCCGACGGCGCCCGGGGCCGGGGTGAAGGCCGGCCGGCGGCGGCGCAGCTCATCGGCGTCGAGGAGCTCGAACGGAAGGTCGTACGCTTCGGCCGCGTGGAGCGCCCCGGCGACGAGCGGGCCGTCCCGCGGCCCGATCTCGAGGATGCCGATCTGGTGGAGCAGCTGAGTGCCCGCTGCCTGCTCGAGCTCGCGCCAGAGCTCGTAGGCGCGCCGCAGCAGAGGCACGTAGTCGGGGTGCTCGTGGTAGGCGAGCCGGATGATCCGCGATTGCCCGTGCATCGAGCCACGGTCGTGGGCGATCCCGAAGCGGTCGATGCCGAGCACCCTCCGGCCACGGCGCGCAAGGTGGAAGAGCGCCGCGCTGCCCATCGTGCCGACCCCGACGACGATCGCGTCGTAGGGCCGGTGCGCGCTCATCGGTGCAGGGACTGCAGGAGCGCGACGCTCTCGTCGATCAGGCGGTCGACCTCGCCGCGGTCGACGTTCGTGTTCGTGATCCCGTAGGCCCAGCGGTACTCGTCCTGGTCGGTGATCTCGCGCAGCGGGATGCCGGCGACCAGGTCGAGGTCCTCGCTCTCGGGGAGGTAGCCGGCGTAGTCGTTCGCGTAGGCGGCGGTGACCGTCGTCCCGAACGGGCTTGCGCCCTTGATGCGCTGCCCGGCGTGGTTGAAGAGCTCGAAGGGGTTGGTCACGATCGCCGTGTCGCCGGCGGCGATCGCGACCACCTCGGCCGGCGCGGGCTCGTCGGCGCGCTCGATCATGTCGAGGTACATGCGCAGTGCGCCGAGCCGGTAGGTGCGCGGGAACATCTGCGCGGAGGTCATCGTGTGCACCCCGGGGGCCCACACCTCGGGCCAGCCGGGCTCGGAGGTCGCCTCGATCTCGGCGATCAACTCGCGAATCTCGTCTGCCGCGTACTCGTGGCGGCGCCGCCGGAGCTCGAGGTGGATCGTGTCGGCGCGCACGGGGGCAGCGGCCGTTGTCTCGATCGCGGCGTACAGGCCGAGCGCCGCCTCGCCGATCCCGTGGCCGAGGCGGTCGCGGAGCTCGTACCCGTGAGGGCTTGCCTCGTAGTTGCCGAACCACCAGCCGGCCGGAGCGAGGTCGCCGGCGCAGCCCTGCAGGAAGATGCACTCGGCACCCGGGACGGCTGCCTCGACCGTCGCGCGGGCGGGGGCGATGTACTCGGCGTCCCAGTAGATCGTCGTCCCGCCGACCGTGATCGGGTGGACGGCGGTGCTGACGAGGGCTGCGAGCGGGCTCCCGCCGGCGCGGTCGACCCGGATGACGGTGAGCGAGTCGTCGACCGGCCGGGTACGGTCGACGCGGTTGCCCGAGAGGCCGTGACCGCGGAGGACTGCGGAGCCGATGCGGGCCGGCTCGAGCCGGCGCCACGCCGCGTAGGCCGCTCCGGAGAGAAGGTCGGCGAGCAGTGCCGCGTAGCGCTCGAAGGCGGGCACGTCCGGAAGGCCGCCGACGGTCGAGCCGCGCGCGAGGCTCGGCGCGCTGTGGTTGTGGCTGGCGTGGACGGAGATCGCGCTCGCCGGGATGCCGGTCGTCGCGCTGACCCGCTCGCGAACCGCCGCCGCGAGCTCGGCACCGACGAACACCAGGTCGGTGGCAACGATCGCGGCGCTCCGTTCGCCGTCCGAGAGCACGAGCGCCTGCGCGATGAGCGGCTCCATCGCACCCTGCGCGAGCGCCGACCGTGCCGCCCAGCAGCCGAGCGGCAGCCCGAGCGGCGGCGTGATGTCCACCCGCGCGACACCGGCCAGCAAGCTCATGTCTTCATCAGCCACGCTCCCACCGGGCCAGGTCCGGGGACAGTCACCGTCACGGAAGTGCAACCGAACCGGCCGGCAGGGCTCGGATCGACCGGCGGGTGCTGGTTCTCCGCCGCGGCCGAACGGACATGTCCGGGGACAGTCACCGTCACGAGAGTGCAACGGACACCGCCGCTCGGGCGGGTCACGCCAGCTCCGACTGGTCGATCTCGCGGCCGACGACGACGACGTTGTCGCCCTGCTCGGTGGTCGCGATCGCCCGCACGCCGCAAACGTAGCCGCCGTTTTCGGCCTGCACCGGCGAGGGCTCGCGGTCGGGGCGGTCGATGAAGTGGATCCGGCCGAGGAGCTGCTCCGGCTCGACGCGGTCGCCGAGGTCGACGACCGTCTCCCACAGGCCCGAGTCGGGCGCGAGCAGGTAGTTCTCGTCCTCCGTCGCGCGAACGATCGTCGCGGGCCCGAGCCCGAGGCTCTCGCGCGTCTGCACGTCCCCGGCCAGCACGCCGAAATGGCGGAGGACGTTGGCGAGGCCGCTCGCCGCGACCCGGTGCGTGGCAGCCGTCACGTGACCGCCGCCGCCGAGCTCGGTCGAGACGACGATCTTCCCCTGCCGCTCGGCCTCGCCGACGAGCAGCCCGGTGCCGGCGATGTCGATGTAGACGAAGTGGACGTCGGTGTTCCAGGCGAGCATCCCCGCGACCATCTGCCGCCGCTGCTCCGGATCGTCGACCCAGTGCATCTCCGACCACGGCGGGCACAGCGCCGTCCGGCCGCCGCTGTGCATGTCGACGACGATGTCGGCGAGCGGCATCAGGAAGCGACTGATGAAGTCGGCCAGCTGCCCGTCGGGCGGCCCGTCGGGCGCACCGGGGAACGAGCGGTTGAAGTTCGCGCCCGAAGGCCAGAGCCGCGTGTAGGCACGCGAGGCCTCGGGCGATGCACACGGGACGATGATCAGGCGGCCCGGCACATCCTCGACGCGGGTGTCGCGGGCGAGGTTGAGCGCCGCGACCTGCCCCTCGGGCTCGTCGCCGTGGACGCCGCCGAAGACGAGCGCCGTCGGGCCGTCGCCGCCCCGGATCGTGATCACCGGGATGAAGAGGTGCGACCAGCCGCTCGAGTTGTTCGAGCGGGGAAGCTCGAGCCGGCCGAACTGCTTGCCGGGCCTGCCGAGATCGAGCGTGCAATGCACCGGGGACGGCCGCGAAGAGACGTCGGTCATGCGGCTCGCGATTGTAGACAATTTGGTCTATAGTCGACAATCGGAGCGCGGCTCCGCGCTCAGGCAGCCATTTCCCTGGAGGGCTCTTGAAGATCACCGACGTCGAGGCGGTGGTCCTCCGCCAGCCCGTGCTGGACGACGGCATCGCCGACGGCAGCCAGGACGACCTCGTCGTCCTCGTCCACACCGACGAGGGCATCACCGGCATCGGCGAGGTCGACTCCGCGCCCGAGGCCGTCCGCGCCGCTCATCGAGGCGCCCGGGTCGCACGCGATCGCCAACAGCCTGCACGGCCTGCTCGTCGGCGAGAACCCGCTCGACGTCGAACGGCTCTGGCACAAGATGTATCGCGGGCTGATCTACGTCGGCCGCCGCGGGATCGCGCTGCATGCGATCAGCGGCATCGACATCGCCCTCTGGGACATCAAGGGCAAGGCGCTCGGCAAGCCGGTCTGCGAGCTGATCGGGACGCCGCCCCGCGACCGGGTCCGCGCCTACGCCTCGATGCTGATGCCGGACGATCCCGGCGAGGTGCGCGAGCGCGTGTCGGCCTTGCGCGAGCAGGGGTTCACCGCCGTCAAGCTCGGCTGGGGGCCGCTCGGAGCCGATGCCGCCAAGGACGTCGAGCTCGCGGCCGCGGCCGTCGAGGCCGCCGGCAGCGGCGGGACGATCCTGATCGACGCCGGCCTCGGCTATCGCGACGACGCGAAGAAGGCGATCCGCGTCGCCCGCGGGCTCGAGGAGCTCGGCGTCTTCTGGTTCGAGGAGCCGTTCGAGCCCGACGAGTACGAGGCCTACGCCGAGCTCGCGGACGCGGTTGAGATCCGCGTCGCCGCGGGCGAGCAGGACACGACGCTGTGGGGCTTCCGCGAGCTGATCGAGCGCGGCCACGTCGATCTCGTCCAGCCGGACGTCACGCGCTGCGGCGGCATCACCGAGCTCCTTCGCATCGCCGAGCTCGCACGCGGCCACGGCGTCGAGACCGTGCCACACGCCTGGAAGAGCGGGATCATCAAGGCGGCGTCGCTGCACGTGAACGCGGTGCTGCCCGACGCGCTGTTCCAGGAGTACTGCGTCGCCGAGACGCCGATCAACACGCTGTTGACACGCGAGCGGCTGCCGATCGATGCCGACGGCTTCGTCGCCGTGCCGAGCGGCCCCGGGCTCGGGGTCGAGCTCGACACCGACGTGCTCGCGCGCTACCGCGTCGACTGAGGAAGGAGTAGGAGATGGCGACCATCGACGACCAGACCCGGCAGGCGGCCGACCTCGCCGGCCGCGCAGCCCGGGTGATCCCGGGCGGGGTCAACAGCGGCCAGCGGCGCGTCCCCGGGCTCGAGGACCTCGTCATCGCGGCGACGAGCGGCTCGACCTTCACCGACGGCAACGGCAAGACCTACACCGACTACCACGCGGCCTTCGGGCCGCCGCTCCTCGGGCACAACGATCCCGACGTCGACGGCGCCGTCGCCGAGGCGGCCCGCACCGTCGGGCTCATGGGGGTCGGCGTCACGCGGATCGAGGTCGAGCTCGCCGAGCGCATCTGCGATCTCGTCCCCTCCGTCGAACGCGTCCTCCTCACGGAGACCGGCAGCGAGGCGACCTTCCACGCGCTGCGCGTCGCCCGGGCCGCAACCGGCCGCCGGCACATCGTCAAGTTCCAGGGCTGCTACCACGGCTGGCACGACTCGGTGGCGATGAACGTGATCTCGCTACCCGAGAACGTCGGACGGAAGGATCCGCTCTCCAAGGGCATCCTCCCCGAGGTGATCGACGCGACGATCGTCTGCCGGTTCAACGACGCCGACGAGGTCGAGCGCGCGCTCGTCGAGCACGACGTGGCGGCGATCATCCTCGAGCCGATCCCGCACAACATCGGCGCCGTGCTGCCGCAGCCCGGCTTCCTCGAGCGGCTGCGCGAGCTGGCGACGAAGCACGGCACCGTGCTCGTCTTCGACGAGGTGATCACCGGCTTCCGCCATGCGCTCGGCGGCTACCAGTCGATCTCCGGCGTCACTGCCCGACCTGACGACGATGGGGAAGGCGATGGGGAACGGCTGGCCGGTCTCGGCGCTCGGCGGCAAGGCGGAGCTGATGGATCTCTTCAGCACCACGCCCGGTCGGCCGGCCTTCTTCGCCGGCACGTTCAACGGCCATCCGCCGACCGCGGCCGCCGCGCTGGCCACGATCGACAAGCTCCAGCGGGAGCCGGTGCACGAGCACGTCTTCCGCGCTCGGCGAGCGAACGCGTCAGGGCCTGCGCGGGCTCTACGCGCGCCTGGGCGTCCCCGTTCACGTGAGCGGCTTCGGCTCGGTCTTCGTCACCTACTTCCTCGAGGGGACGCCGACGAGCTACGACGACCTGCTCGCGAACGACGTCGAGCTGTTCGTCGGCTACCGCCGCGAGCTGATGCGGCACGGGATCTTCGAGCTGCCGCTGAACCTGAAGCGGAGCCACTTCTCCTACGCGCACACCGACGAGGACGTCGACCGCCTGCTCGAGGCGACCGAGGAGGCGGTTCAGGCCGTCCTCGCGACGCGCGCCTGAGCCGGCTGTGGATCAGCTGTCACGCTTTCGTTTGCCTAACCTGGCACCGGACATGTCCCGAAGGCCACGGAGGCCACCGAGGCCCCTGCTGGAGTTCCGCTGCAGCGGCACACCCGCGGCACACTCGCGTGACGCTTCCGTGACGGAACCTGGCACCGGACACGTCCTGCCGGGACGGTGGCTGGAGGGGGCATGAGCGAGCCTGCCGTCTCCTGCACGATCGACCTGCTCGCGCCCGGGAAGCAGATCGGGCGGCTGCAGTTTCCGAAGATCTCGAACACCGCGGGTTGGGCCTACTAGTTCGTCCCGATCGCGACGGTCGGGAACGGCGAGGGGCCGACGGTGCTCGTCTCCGCGGGCAACCACGGCGACGAGTACGAGGGCCAGATCGCGCCTCCTGCGGCTCGATCCACGAGCTCCGCCCCGAGCAGGTGCAACGGCCGCATCGTGATCGTCCCGGTGATCTCGAAGGACGCATCGCAGGCGGTCACGCGGATCTGGCCCTCGGGGGCGAACTTCAACCGGTCGTTCCCGGGCTCGCCGGACGGGCCGCCGAACGAGCAGCTCGCCGACTACTTCACGCGGGTCCTCTTCCCGCCGGCCGACGTCGTGATCGACATCCACTCGGGCGGGCGCACGGCGTGGTTCATCCCGTGCTCGCACATGCACGTCGTCGACGACCCGTCCCAGCGCAAGGCGATGCTCGAGGGCATGCTGGCCTGGAACTCGGACTTCCACTTCCTCTACGTCGACGTCAACGGGAACGGCCTGCTGCCGGTCGAGGCCGAGAACCAGGGCAAGATCGTGATCACGACCGAGCTCGGCGGCGGCGGCCGCGTCCCCGCTCCCGTGCACCGGCTCGCCTGGAGCGGCCTCGTGAACGTGCTGCGCCACGTCGGCGTGCTCGCGGGCGAGGTCGAGACGCGCGCCTCGCTCGGGCTGCCCGAGGCGGTGATCCTCGACGGCCGGAACACGACGAACTACGTGATCGCCGAGGAGGACGGCATCTTCGAGGGGATGCTCGAGCCGGGCGAGACGGTCGGCGCCGGCGACACGGTCGGGAGGCTGTGGTTCCCCGACGAGCCGGGCCGCGAGCCGACCCTGCTCCGGGCGCCGCTCGACGGGGTGCTCGCCGTCATCCGGGCGGTCCCGATCACCGAGGCCGGCGACAGCGTCTTCGTCGTCGGCCAGCCGATCGAGGCCTCCGCGCTTCTGTGAGCGGCGGTCTCGCGTCGGTCGGCGGCCGAACCTTCGCGAGCCTTCGCATCCACCGCAACTACCGGCTCTACTTCACCGGCCAGGCGATCTCCTTCACCGGCACCTGGATGCAGCAGATCGCTGCCTCCTGGCTCGTTCTCCAGCTCACGCAGTCGGCGGTCGACGTCGGCTTCCTCGCGCTCGTCCAGCTTCTCCCGGTCACGATTCTCGGGCTGTTCGTCGGCACGCTGCTCGACCGCTTCGACCTGAGGCGGACCGCGATCACCTGCGAGAGCCTGTCGCTCGTGATCGCCGCGACGCTGGCCGCGCTCACGCTCGGCGGCGTCGTGACCGTCGGCGAGGTCTTCGTGCTCGCCGGTCTCCAGGGCATCGTCAACGCCGTCGACGGCCCTGCGCGGCACTCGCTGATCTTCCAGATGGTCGGGCCGAAGGACCTGCCGAACGCGGTGGCGCTCAGCTCGAGCCTCGGCACGGTCGCCCGGATCCTCGGGCCGGCGCTCGGCGGCGCGGTCGTGGCGTTCGCGGGCGCCGGCGTCTGCTTCGCACTCAACTCGGCGAGCTTCCTCGCGATTCTCGTCTGCCTCCTCGCCCTCGACCGGGGCGCGATGCTCGCGCGGCGCCACGACCGCCGGGCCCGGGTGCTCGGGGGCGCCGCCGACGCGCTCCGCTTCGTCAAGCGCTCGCGCCGGGCCGGGGTCGCGTTCTTCGTCGTCTTCATGCTCGCGACGTTCTCGTTCAACTTCAACGTCCTGCTGCCGCTCGTCGCCGACCAGACGCTCGGCCGCGGCGCCGAGACCTACGGGCTGATCGCGGCGGTCTTCGGCGCCGGCGCGCTCTGCGGCGCGCTGATCAACGCGACGCACGGCCGGGCCAGCCTCCGCCGGCTGCTGATCGGCGCCGCCGGCTTCGGCATCTTCGAGCTCGTGCTCGCGCCGATGACGTCGCTCGGCGCCGTCTGCGTGCTCCTGCTCGCGGCCGGCGTCTGCTACACGCTCTGGGGGACGAACGCGCTCTCGGTGCTCCAGCTCGAGGCGCCCGAGCACCTCCGGGGCCGCGCGGCGGCGCTCTACTTCTTCGCTTTCCAGGGCGGCGCGCCGCTCGGCGGCCTGCTTGCCGGCTGGCTGACCTCGATCGGCGGCACGCGGCTCGCGTTCCTCGTCGGCGGCCTCGTCGCGATCGGCGCGGCGGCGGTCGGGATCCAGCGCCTGCGGACGGCGCCGGGCGGTCAGATCGCCTGCGACTGCCGCGGCCGCCTCCTCGACGTCCGCGTCGCCGATGCCCCGGTGAGTGACGAGACGGACGTGCCCGCCGTCCGGCGCGAGCGCGAGGACGCCGCGGTGCGGCGAGGGCGGGAAGCGCTCCGGCGCCGAGGCTCGTGAGCACGATGTTCGTCTGCGGCTCCGGCAGGCCGAGGAGCGCGGCGAGGCGCGCTGCCCGCCTGTGGTCGTCGGCGAGCCGGTCGACGAGGCCGAGCGCGACGAGGCCCGCCGCGGCGAGGATTCCCGCCTTGTGGAGGGTCGCGCCGCCGAGCCGCTTCACGTGACCGCGCGCGAGCGCGATCACCGGCGCCTCGCCCGCGAGCACCGCGCCGACCGGAGCGCACAGGCCCTTGTTGAGGCTGAAGGCGACGGTGTCGGCGGGCGACGCGAGCTCCGCGATCGGCAGGCCGAGCGCGACCGCGGCGTTCGCCAGCCTGGCGCCGTCGAGGTGCACCCGCTCGGCCTCTGCGCAGAGCAGGGCGGCAGCGGCCGGGTGGAGGATCGTCCCCCCGTCCCGCGTCCTCGTGTTCTCGAGGCAGAGGACAGGCGCCGGCTCGCCGAGCGGCACCGGGACGAGGCCCGCCACCTCGGTGAGCCAGCCGCCCTCGTTGACGAGGATGTGGGCGTTCGGCGCGATCGCGACCCGCTCGCCGGGCTTCGCCAGGGCCAGCAGCGCGGCGAGGTTCGCAAGCGAGCACGTGGGGACGAAGAGCGCCGCGTCCTTCCCGAGCAGCGCCGCCGAGCGTCGTTCGAGCTCGTTCACCGACTCGTCCTCGCCGGCGGCGGCCCAGCCGAACGGCGCCGAGCGCATCGCCTCCCACATCTCGTCCGTCGGCGGTGCGCAGAAGTCGGAGCGGAGGTCGATCACCGCCGGGCGAGATGTCGCCCCGGCCGGGCTCCGGTGTGCTCGCCCGCCTCGACGACCGCCGTCCCGTTGACGAGCACCTCGTCGACGCCCTGCACGTAGGCGAGCGGGCTCTCGATCGTCGAGCCGTCGGCGAGCCGCTCGGGGTCGAACACGAGGAGGTCCGCGTGCGCGCCGGGCCGCAGCTCGCCGCGGTCGAGCCCGAAGTGACGCGCCGGCATGGCCGTCATCTTGTGGATCGCCGTCTCGAGCGGCAGCGTGCCGAGCTCGCGGACGTGATGGGTCAGGTAGTGGACGTGACCGGCGAAGCAGACGGGATGCCCGGAGACGGCCTCCAGGCTCGCGTCGTCGAGCGAGGCCGTGTATCCGTCGACGCCGAGGCAGAAGAGCGGGTGCGAGATCATCTCCGCGAGGTGCTCGTCGGTGAAGAGCTCGCCGATCAGGAGCAGGCTCTCGATCGCGGGGCCGGCGTCGGCGAGGATCTGGAAGTACGCGTCCCAGGGGTCGCACGAGAGGAGGGCGCCGATCTCGTTGAAGTCCTTCCCCTCGAGCCCGGGGTACTGCTGGCTCGCCTGGAGCCGGACTCGATACCAGTCGCCCTTGTGGATGAAGCGCCAGTAGCGGTCGCACTCGCCGCGCAGCCGCTCGCGCGCCGCCGGGTCGCGGAGGCGCTTGCACGCCTGCTCCCAGCCGTCGCCGAGCACCCAGGGCGGGAGGATGCCCGCCATCTGCCCGAGCCCGTCGCGGAACGGCGTCGTGTCGGCCAGGATGTCGAGGCCGTCGGCGCGGGCGGCGGCCAGCGTGTCGACGGCGCGCTGCCAGGCGCCAGGCGCCGCATTCGTGCGGTGGCGCACGTTGAGGTGTGAGATCTGGCCGCGGCTGCCGCCCTCGCGCACGATCGTGACGAACTCGTCGATCGAGGCCTGGAGCTCGGAGTCGCGGTTGCGGACGTGGCTCGTGTACCAGCCCCCGTGGCGGCCGACAACCCGGTTCAGCCTTACGATCTCCCCGGTCGGGGCGGCCCGGCCGGGGTTGAACTCGAGGCCCGTCGAGAGCCCGAGCGCCCCTGCGTCCATCGCCTCGGCGACGAACGACTCCATCAGCTCGAGCTGCTTCTCGCTCGCCTGCGGCTCGAACACGCCGGCGGCGTAGCGCACCGTGTTGTGGCCCACGAACCAGGCCAGATTCTGCGTGTGCCCGGCGCCCGACAGGAACGAGAGGTGCTCGCCGAAGGTCTCCCACTCGATCGGCCCCTCGTAGGCGAACATGCGCATCCGGCCCTCGATGAACGGGCGCGAGACGGGGGAGACCGGCGCATACGTCCAGCCGCAGTTGCCGACGACCTCGGTGGTCACGCCCTGCCGGATCGTGCTCTGCGCGGTCGGGTTCGCGAGGATCGTGAAGTCGCTGTGGCTGTGCGGATCGACGAAGCCCGGGCACACGACACGTCCGTCGGCCTCGATCGTGCGGCGGGCGGCGCCGCCCGCCGACGGGCCGACCGCGACGATGCGCTCACCCTCGACGGCGACGTCGCCGCGAAAACGGCGGCGCGCCGGTGCCGTCGACGACGAGCGCGTTGCGGACGAGGACGTCCAGCAACGGCTAGCTCCCGGTGCGCTTTGCGACGTCGCCGATGTCGGTGCCGATGCGCGGGTCGAGGATGTCGCGGAGCCCGTCGCCGAGGAAGTTGAAGCCGAGGACGATGATCATGATCGCCAGGCCCGGGTAGATCCCCATCCAGATGCTCTCGTCGATGAAGCCGCGGGCCGAAGCGAGCATGTTGCCGAGCGCGGCCTTGGGCGGCTGGGTGCCGAGGCCGAGGAAGCTGAGCGTCGCCTCGGCGACGATCGCCTGCGAGACGTAGAGCGAGGTGAGCACGATGATCGGCGCCAGGATGTTCGGGCCGAGGTGCCGGGTGATCATCCGGGCGTCGCTCGAGCCCATCGCGCGCGCCGACTCGATGTAGGGGTGGCCCATCACCTCGAGCGAGGCCGCCCGCGAGATGCGCGCCAGCGCCGGCATGATGATGATCCCGATCGCGATGATCTCGTGCCACTGCGAAGGGCCGAGCAGCCCGACGATCAGGAACGCGAGGATCAGGCCGGGGATCGCGAAGACCACGTCGACGAGGCGCATCAGCACGAGATCGACGCCGCGCCGGTGAAAGCCCGAGAGCACGCCGATCGGGACGCCGACCAGGAGGCTCAACGCCACCGCGGCGAAGCCGATCTCGAGCGAGCTTCTGGTGCCGGCGATGACGCGGGCGAGGGTGTCCCGGCCGAGGTTGTCGGTTCCCATCGGATGGGCCCAGCTCGGGCCGAGGAAGCCGGTGGCGGCCGTGTTGTACGGACTGATCGTCCAGACGTACGGGCCGAAGATCGCGACGAGGATCGCGAACAGCACGATCGCAGCGCCGAGAACGCCGATGGGGTTGCGCCACTTGGCGGGGATCACGCGATTCCGCTTGCGCGGGACGGCGCTCCAGGCTTCGGTCGCGGCGCTCACGAGACGGTGATCCTCGGGTCGAGGACGCTGTAGAGGATGTCGACGATCAGGTTGAAGACGAGGAACACCACCGCGATCAGGAGCACGGTCGCCTCGATGATCGGGTAGTCGCGATAGGTCAGCGACTGGAGCAGGATGTAGCCGAGCCCCGGCAGGTTGAAGATCACCTCGACGACGGCCGAGGCGCCGATCAGGACGCCGACCTCGTAGCCGACGACGGTGGCGACCGGGACGAGCGCGTTCCGGAGTGCGTGCTTCACGATCACGGTGCGCCGCGGGGCGCCCTTGGCGCGGGCGGTGCGCACGTAGTCGAGGCCGAGCACCTCGATCATCGTCGCGCGCAGGAGCCGCATCGTCACCGCCATCGTGAAGACGGAGATCGAGATCGCGGGGAAGATGAACTGCTCGAGGTTCTTCACGGGATTCGTCGTGAACGGGACGTAGGAGAGCGGCGGGATCCAGTGGAAGACGCGTGAGAGGAAGATCAGGAACAGCGTCGCGAGCCAGAAGTTCGGGATCGTGATGCCGAGCAGGCCGATGCCGCGCGCGCCGTAGTCCTCGATGCGATCGCGCCGCACCGCCGAGATCGCACCGAGCGGCAGCCCGACGAGCACGGCGATCAGGATGCCGAGAATGATCAGCTCGGCGGTGATGTGAACGGCGTGGGTGAGAATCGTCGAGATCGCCTGCTGGCTCCGGTACGAGTGCCCGAAGTCGCCGTGGAAGAGGATCCGGCCCATCCAGTGGGTGTACTGGCTCCACCAGGAGCCGCTCATCCCCAGTTGGACGAGCGCGTCGTGCTTCTCCTGCGGCGTCGCCGTCGTGTCGCCCTGGAAGAGGACGTCGATGATGTTCCCGGGCAGCAGCCGCACCATCACGAAGATCCCCACCGTGAGCACGGCGAGCGTGATGAGCATCGAAAGGGTGCGTTGAAAGATGAACCTCTGCATGGGCGAAGCGAAGCGAGGGACGCCGGTGGGGCCCGCGGCGTGCCGGGCCCCACCGGTCAGACCCGACGATCAGGTGGACTTGACGTAGGCGTTCCTGAGGCCGGTGTTGAAGTCGGTGAACGCGACGTACATGTTCTTCAGCCGCGGGCTCACCACCTGCCACTTCGAGACCGAGACGAGCGGTACCTCGAGCATCTCGGTCATCAGGACCTGGTCGAGCTTCTTGTACATCGGCAGCCGCTTCGCCGGATCGAGCTGGATGCGGCCGTCGCCGATCAGGCGGAACATCTGCGTGTTCCCCGGGTAACCCTTGAACCATGCCTGGTAGGCGGTCGAGGACGGGTGGTACTCGGCCACGTAGCCGTCGACATCGCCCCGCATGCCGCGCGAGGTGAGGTCCCAGTCGAACGACCCGACGCCGTTGGCGGCGGCGAAGGTCGCCGAGTCCTGGGTGACGATGTTCAGGTTGATCCCGATCTGGCTCAGGTCGTTCGCCATCAGCGCCGCGATCGCCGCGAAGTCGGTCGGAGTGGCGAACGTCGTCATCGTGACGTTGAAGCCGGTGCTGCCGGCCTGCTTCATCAGCGACTTGGCCGTCGGCAGGTCGTACTTCTCGTAGTTCGACTGGAGCTGATCGAGGGTGAGCGGCCAGGGGCCGTAGCCGGCGGCGACGTGCCCCGAGTTCTGACCGTACCCGCCGTACACCTTGGTGATGATGTTCGCCCGGTTGATCGCGAAGTTGACCGCCTGGCGGACGCGCTTGTCCGCCCACGGCTTGTTCTCGCCCGGCTTGATCGTGAACTGCAGCTCACGGAACGCGGCGGTGAGGTTGTGGAGCACCGTCACCTTCGGGTTGCCGATCAGGTTGGCGGCGTTCGGCTGCGAGATGGTCGCACCGTCGATCGAGCCGCTGAGCAGTGCCGCGATGCGCGTCTGCTCGTCGGTGACGATCTGGTAGTTGACGCCGTCCAGGTACGGCAGGCCCGGCTTCCAGTAGTTCGGGTTCCTGACGTAGTTGATGTGATCGTTCGGGACGTAGCTGCCGTTGAGCATGAACGGGCCCGTCCCGATCCCCTGCGTCGAGGGGTTGAGCGTCGTGTACATGTTGTTCGGAACGACCGCCGAGTACCGCTGCCACGCCAGGTAGCCGTAGACGCGGGCATCGGGCTTCGACAGGTCCATCTGGACCTTGTTCTTCCCGATCGCCGTCGTCCCCGCGATATACGGGAACTGCCCGAGCACCGCAGTGCTGCCCGGCAGCGGCGGGTTTGCCTGCAGGTTGAACGAGTAGACGACGTCGGCAGCCGTCACCGGCTGGCCGTTCGAGAACTTGATCCCGGGCCGGATCGTCCAGACGATCCGCTTCGAGTTCACGACCTCGTAGCTCGACGAGATGGCCGGGCGGATGTTGAGCTTCGGGTCCCACTCGAGCAGCGATTCGTACATGAGCTCGTTGGCCCAGCGGTTCGCCGTGAGGATCCCACCGAACGGCGCGAGGAAGCCCGGGTCCTGCTCGAGTGCCCAGGTGACGGTTCCCCCCTTCGGCACGGTCTTCGTGCGGCGGCGGACCGTCGCACCGGCCGGGCCGGCCAGCGCTCCTGCCACGACTGCGCCTGCACCGATCTTGCCTGCTTTCGAGAGCAGGTCGCGCCGGCTGATCTCCCGCGAGAGTGGTGAGCTCTCCGGGGGGTTGTCTGATGACATGATGCCCTTCCTCCTTCTCGGGGTGACCTTGAGAATCAGGGATGCCTAGAGGATCTGGCCGACGCTCGGGGCCTCTCCCTTGATCTCGTCGTAGAACGGGGACTCGCGGAGCTCGAGCCCAGCGAGGTGTGCGACACGGTCCGGGTCGAGTGAGACCCCGAGACCGGGGTCATGGGAGACAGTGATGGCGCCGTCCTCGATCCGCACTCCGGAAGTGAGGACGTCATCCAGCTGGAGTGGATAGTGGGTATCGCTTGCAAACGGGAAGTTCGGGGAGGCCGCGACGACGTGCGCGTTCGCCGTTGTCGCGACTCCGAGCTCGGCCCAGCTCCCGATCGCGCACCACTTCCCGGCCGCCTGAGCGAGCGCTGCGATCTGGCCGGCCCGGGTGAGGCCGCCTGCCTCGGATGGGTACACGACGAAGACGTCGCAGGCGTCCGCCTTGATCAGCTCCAGCGCCGAGCGCAGGCTCGTGCAGGCCTCATCGGCCGCGATCGGCGTCGAAACCGCGCGGCGGACCTCGGCGAGCCCACGCACGTCGAAGTCGGGGACCGGCTGCTCGACGAACTGGAGGTCGAACGGCTCGAGCGCCCGGATCCACTTGATCGCCGCCGGAACGCTCCAGTTCATGTTCGCGTCGATCCTGATCTTCGGATCGGAGCCGACGCGGTCGCGGATTGCGGCGAGCGTGTCGTAGTCCTGGCCGAGGTCGCGGCCGACCTTCAGCTTGAGCTCCCGGTGCCCGGCGTCGACGAACTCGGCCGCCTTGGCGGCGTTCGCCTCGGGCGTATCGATGAAGAGGTAGCCCACCACGGGGACCGTCTCGCGGCAGTAACCCCCGAGCAGCTCCGCCACCGACACCTCGAGCGCCTTGCCCTTCAGGTCGAGCAGCGCCATCTCGAGGCCGGCGATCGCGTAGGCCGCGATGCCGCTCCAGTTCCGCGAGTACTCCTCGAGCCGGTGCACGAGCCACTCGACGCGGAGCGGGTCCTCCTCCGCGAGGAACTGCCCGAACTCGCGGTCGATGATCGTCTGGATGGCGGGTAGGCTGGGGCCCGGTGCCTCGCCGATCCCGACGAGGCCCTCGTCGGTGAAGATCTCGACGACAAGGCCTGATGCGGACTCCCGGATCCCACCCGTCCATTTCAGCGGGGACCGCATGGGAGTCCGAACCGCGGTGGTTTCCACGCGTGTAATCCGCAACGGGGCTACACTAGGCCGACGCGACCGGATTGTCAACCATTTAGGAATTGTCAACAATACCGATCATGCAGCAGGCAACCGGAACGAAGTCGGCCGGCGGCGCAGCCGGGAACGGCGCGGCCAACCGGGCCGGGCGCTCGAGCCCGCGGCGCCAGGTCGTCATCGACACGCTCCGCGAGGCGATCGTCGTCGGCCGCTATGCCGACGGCGAGCGCCTGATCGAGGATCGCATCGCGCACGAGCTGAAGACGAGCCGAGGGCCCGTGCGCGAGGCGCTTCGCCAGCTCGAGCACGAGGGCCTCGTCGTCTCCTACCCGTACCGCGGCGCCGTCGTGATGGGGGTCTCCGACGAGGAGGTGCACAGCGTCCTGATCCCGATCCGGCTGACGCTCGAGCGCTTCAGCTTCACCAAGGCGCGCGAGCGGATGGGCGACACCGAGTTTGCGGAGCTCGCGAAGGAGGTCTGGCTGATGAGCGAGGCGGCACGGGAGGGCGACCTGCTCCGGATCGTCGAGGCCGACATCCGCTTCCATGAGTACGTGCTCTCGTGCTCGGGCCAGCCGCACACGACGCAGGTGTGGCGCAGCATCGCGCCGAGGATCCGGGCGTACTTCTTCCGCTACGGCCGCAACTCCGACCTCGGCCGCATCTCGCGGGAGCACGACCAGCTGCTGGCCGCGCTCCGCTCGGGCAACGAGAAGACGCTCATGCGCGCGCTCGAGCGGCACATCGTCGTTCCGACCCCGAAGACGGCCTGATCGCGCCGTGGCCGAGCTGCTTCGCGTCGAGAACCTGCGCACGTGGTTTCGCTCGGAGGCCGGGACGGTTCGAGCCGTCGACGGCGTCGACTTCGAGCTCGAGGCCGGCCGGACGCTCGGCGTCGTCGGCGAGTCGGGGAGCGGGAAGTCGGTCACCGCGCTCTCGGTGATGCGGCTCATCGACTCGCCCGGGGAGATCCAGCCCGGGAGCCGGATCCTCTTCGAGGGGCGGGATCTCGTGCCGCTCTCCGACCGCGAGATGCAGTCCGTCCGCGGCAACGAGATCTCGATGATCTTCCAGGAGCCGATGACCTCGCTGAACCCGGTCTACAAGGTCGGCGAGCAGATCGCCGAGGCGATCCGGCTGCACCGGGGCGCCTCCCGCAAGGAGGCCGCGGCGCACGCGGTCGAGATGCTCGAGCTGGTCGGGATCCCCGAGGCCGCCCGGCGGGCCGGCGACTATCCGCACCAGCTCTCGGGCGGGATGCGGCAGCGCGTGATGATCGGCATGGCGCTCGCCTGCGATCCGAAGCTGATCATCGCCGACGAGCCGACGACCGCGCTCGACGTCACGATCCAGGCGCAGATCCTCGAGCTGATGGTCGAGCTGCGCGAGCGGCTCGGCATGTCGATCCTGCTGATCACCCACGATCTCGGCGTGATCGCGGAGACCTGCGACGACGTGGTGGTGATGTACGCGGGCCGCGTCGTCGAGCGCGGGCCCGTCGCCGACGTGTTCGGCTCGCCCCAGCATCCCTACACGGAGGCGCTGCTCGAGTCGATCCCGGTGCTCGGCATGACGCAGAGCGAGCCGCTGCGCGTGATCCGCGGGATGGTGCCGAGCCCGCTCGACTGGCCGCCGGGATGCCGCTTCGCACCGCGCTGCGACCTTGCCTTCGAGCGGTGCGAGGAGCAGCCGCCGCTCTTCAGCAACGACGGCCGGCAGTCGGCCTGCTGGCTCTGCGAGAAAGGCGCGCGGGTGACGACCGGCGCCGGAGTAGCGCGCGCGTGAGCCCTCCCGGCGCGGGTATCCACAGCCCTGTGGACGAGCTGTCACTGTTTCGTTCGCCTAACCTGGCACCGGACATGTCCCGATCGGGCGCGCGCGATTTGCAGGGATCTTCGGCCGCCGCCACGCCGGCGCCCCACCTGCGGCGCGCCGCTGCGGGTGAACCTGGCACCGGACATGCCCTCCGCAGACAATGGCCGCAGGGGGCATGAGCGCGGCGTCCGAGCCGCGGTTGCCCGCGAACGGGAGCGAGGCGTCGGTCGCCGCCGGCGAGGTGCTGCTCGACGCGCGGCGGGTCCGGAAGTACTTCCCGATCTCCGGCGGCCTCTTCCACGGGTCGGCGGGCCAGGTTCAGGCCGTCGACGGCGTCGACCTGCAGATCAGGCGCGGCGAGACGCTAGGCCTCGTCGGCGAGTCGGGCTGCGGCAAGTCGACCCTCGGGCGGACGCTGATCCGGCTGATCGAGCCGACGTCGGGCGAGATCGACTTCGACGGCCGCGACCTGATCGGGCTCTCGAAGGCGGAGCTGAAGACGACGAGGCGCGACATGCAGATCATCTTCCAGGACTCGGTCGGGTCGCTCGACCCGCGCATGCGGATCCGCGACATCGTCGGGGAGGGGCTCGCGGTGCACGGAACGCCCCGCAGCGAGCGGCTGCCGCTCGTGACGGACGCCCTCGAGCGCGTCGGCCTGAGCGCGGAGAGCCTGCGCCGCTATCCCCATCAGTTCAGCGGCGGGCAGCGCCAGCGGATCGGCATCGCGCGCGCCCTCGTGCTGCAGCCGAAGCTCGTCGTCGCCGACGAGCCGGTGTCGGCGCTCGACGTCTCGATCCAGTCGCAGGTGCTGAACCTGCTCGTCGAGCTCAAGCAGGCTTTCGGCCTGACCTACCTCTTCGTCGCCCACGACCTCGCGGTCGTCGGCTACATCGCGGATCGCATCGCGGTGATGTACCTCGGCAAGGTCGTCGAGCTGGCGCCCGCCGCCGAGCTCTTCGTGCGGCCGCTCCACCCGTACACGATGGCGCTGCTCTCGGCGATCCCGACCCCCGACCCGGGACGCAAGCGCACGCGGATCACGCTGAGCGGCGACGTGCCGAGCCCGATCAACCCGCCGAGCGGCTGCCGCTTCCGGACGCGCTGCCCGATCGCACGCGAGATCTGTGCTGCCGAGGAGCCGCCGCTGACGGGCTACGGCGACGGTCATCTCGCCGCGTGCCACTTCGCCGGAACGCCGATCGAGGCGGCCGCCGCCGCGGCCCGTGGCTGACGCGCCGTCCCAGCCGCGCCACGATGCGCGCCTGCTGCACGACCGGCGGGTGCCGATGCGCGACGGCATCACGATCTCCGCCGACGTCTACCTTCCCCTCGCCGACGGGCCGTTCCCGACGATCGTCCAGTGGACGCCGTACGAGTCGACCCGCGACCGCTTCATCGCGTGGGGTGCCTTCTACGCCCAGCGCGGGTACGCCGCGGTCGTCGTCGACGTCCGCGGCCGCTACGAGTCGGAGGGCCTGCTCGACCCGTGGATCCTCGACGGCGTCGACTCGCAGGACACGCTCACATGGGCGGCCGGCGAGCAGTGGTGCAACGGCCGCATCGGCACCTGGGGCCGGAGCTACGGCGGCGCCGTCCAGTGGCAGCTCGCGCACCTCGGGCACCCGAACCTCGTCTGCATCGCGCCGCACGTCATTCACGACGACTACTTCTGGGACGGGTACTTCACCGGCGGTGCCTTCCAGCTCGCGCTGACGCTCGGCGCCGCCGCCCTGTGGGACAGCGCGATGGCGCTCGTGACCGGCTCGAGCGCGGCGACGCTCCTCCTCAACGAGCGGATCTTCCGTCACCTGCCGCTGATCGATCTCGACGAGGTGACGATCGGCCGGAAGGTGCCCTACTGGCGGACATGGTGGGAGCATCAGACGAACGACGCGTACTGGCAGCAGTTCAGGCACCGCTTCGACGCCGTGAACGTTCCGATCTTCCAGCAGGGCGGCTGGTTCGACCCGTACTCGGGCTCGCACCTGCGTGCCTTCGCCGGGGTCGAGAAGCGTCTCGACAACCGTGTCCTGATGGGGCCGTGGTCGCACGAGGAGGACGTCGAGACGTTCCGGGGCGACGTCGACCTCGGGCCCGCGTCGGTGACGGTGATTCGCGAGCACGACCTCGCCTTCTACGACCGCCACCTGCGCCAGCAGGACAACGGCTGGGACGACCGACCGCCGCTCGAGCTCTTCGTGCTGGGTGCCAACGAGTGGCGCAGCGAGCAGCGAATGGCCGCTGGCCGGAACCGAGATGACGCCCTGGTACCTGCACTCCGGCGGCCGCGCGAACACGATGTTCGGCGATGGGACGCTCGACCTCGACCCACCCCGGGGCGGCGAGCCGGCCGACCGCTACTCCTACGACCCCGAGAGCCCGGTGCCGACGATCGGCGGCAACAACTCGGTGCTGACGATGACGCAGGGCGCCGAGACGCCGATCCTTCCCGGGCCGCGCGATCAGCGCGTGCTCGAGCGTCGCGACGACGTGCTCAGCTACACGAGCGAGCCGCTCGACCGCGACCTCGAGGTGATCGGGCCGATCGAGATGCTCCTGTTCGCGGCATCGAGCGCGAAGGACACGGACTTCATCGTCCGCCTGTCCGATGTCTACCCGGACGGCAGGGCGATCTTCCTCGCCGAGGGCATGCTGCGCGCGCGCTACCGCAGTAGCGTCGAGGGCGAGAGCGTCGAGCTGCTCGAGCCGGGCGAGGTGGCCGAGTACCGCATCCGCTGCTACCCGGCCGCCAACGTCTTCCGCCGGCGGCACCGGCTGCGGCTCGACGTGACGAGCTCGAGCTTCCCCCGCTTCTCGCGCAACCTGAACACGGGCGAGGACGTCGGCACCGGCACGCGCATGCAGGTCGCCGACCAGACCGTGCTGCACACCGACGCGTATCCGTCGCACATCCTGCTACCGGTCATCCACAGGTGAGTGCCGCCGCGCTGTTCGACCTGACCGGTCGGACCGCGCTCGTGACCGGCTCCACCCGCGGGCTCGGGCTCGGGATCGCCCGGGCGCTCGCGGCGGCCGGCGCCCGCGTCGCGGTCAACGGCCGCTCGGCCGAGGCGGTCGACGCTGCCGTCGAGAGCATCCCGGACGCGCTGGCAGCCCGCTTCGACGCGACGAACGAGGCCGAGATCGCCGCAGCGGTCGACGAGCTCGGCGCTGTCGACGTCCTGGTCAACAACGTCGGCATGACGATGCGCAAGACGCTCGAGGAGTGGTCGCTGGCCGAGTGGCGGCGGATCCTCGACGTCAACCTCACGAGCGCATTCCTCGTCTCGAAGGCCGTCGTGCCGGGGATGATCGAGCGCGGCGGCGGCAAGATCGTCAACGTCTGCTCGGTGGCGAGCGAGGCGGCGCGGGAAACGGTCGCGGCCTACAGCGCGACCAAGGGCGGGCTGAAGATGCTGACCAGGGGGATGTGCGCCGACTGGGCGCGCCACGGCATCCAGGTGAACGCGATCGGGCCCGGCTACTTCGAGACCGAGCTGACCGAGCCGCTTCGCGCCGACGCCGAGTTCGACGCCTGGCTGCGGCGGCGCGTTCCGGCGGGCCGCTGGGGCACGCCGGAGGAGCTCGCGGGCGCCGCGGTCTTCTTCGCCTCTCCCGCCTCGAACTACGTGAACGGGCAGGTGCTCTACGTCGACGGCGGCCTGCTCGCCGTCATCTGACCGCTCAGCGGAGGAGCCGCTCGAGCAGCGCCACGTAGACCTCGGTGGCGCGGACGAGCTCGCCGACGCCGATGTACTCGACGTCGGCGTGCGCGCCGGAGCCGACGGGCCCGTGGTACACGGTCGGGATCCCGCCGGCCGACTGCCAGATCGCGCCGTCGGCGACGACCTTCTTCCCGACCGGCTCGAGCGTCTTCCCCGTCACCTCGGCATACGACTCGCGTAGCGCGGTCAGCAGAGGGTGGTCGAGCGCGATCTCGTAGGCGTCGCGCACGAGCCGCAGGTCGAGCTCGATCTCGCAGCCCGTCTCCCCGGCAACGGCGTCGAGGAGCGCCCGGTACTCGGCCTCGACGGCGACGAGGTCCGAGCCGGGCGCCCATCGGCGCGTGCCGACGATCCGGCAGCTCGTCGGGTAGCGGTTGTAGAAGTCGCCGCCGTGCACCTCGCCGACGAAGTAGGTCTCGGCACCGACCCAAGGATGCTCGTGGCCGGCCAGCTCGACCGACCGCTTGCGGATCGCCTCGATCACCGCCGCGGCGGCGAGGAGCGGGTGGGGGGTGCCGGGCGGGGTCTGCAGCTCGTGCGTCGGCATCCCTGGGCGGCTGATCGTGATCTCGGCCGTCGCCTGGCCCATGTGCGCCACCGCGACGTCGTGCCCGGAGAGCTCGCAGACGACGGCGTAGTCGGCCGTGAACCCGCCCGCGGTGAGCAGGTGCGTCAGATCCTCGCCGCGGCCGCCGGGAGCCTCGTGGAGCCCGATCGCGACGACGGCCAGCTCGCCGGCGAACGATCGGCCGGCAAGGATGCGGGCCGCCTCGAGCGCGGAGACGAGCGCGCCCTTCATGTCGGCCGAGCCGCGGCCGTAGATGCGGTCGCCCTCGATCCGCGCCGGCCCGTCGTGCGGGATCGGCACCGTGTCGAGGTGCCCGTTGAGGGCGACCCGCGGGCCGGGCCGGTCGCCGCGGAGGAGCCCGATCACAGTCGGCGTCGCGGGGAACGCATCCGTGCGGAGCTCGACCTCGAGGCCCGCCTCCTCCAGCCAGGAGCCGTACAGCCGTGCGGCCGCGACTGTGTCTCCCGTCGGGCTCGCGACCTCGACGAGCGCGAGCGTGCGGTCGCGCAGTCGCTCCGGGTCGGCACTAGCGCTCATCCGGGATCACCGGTAGGACGACGAGGGACGGATGCTCGGCGTCCGAGAACACCGTCTGCTCGGCCTCGATCATGTGCGTGTGGCGTCCGATCGGCTCGCCGGTGTTCGGGTTCCGCTCGAGCCGCGGGAAGTTCGACGACGAGACGTCGACCCGGATGCGGTGGCCGGCGGCGAAGACGTTGCTCGTCGGCGGCAGCTCGATCGTCACCCGGTACGGCGTGCCCGGCTCCATCAGCACCTCGTGATCCCAGCCCTCGCGGTAGCGGGTGCGGATGATCGAGTCGTTGACGAGCATGTCGTAGCCCTCGGGGTAGTCCTCGTTCGGCGGGTAGACGTCGATCAGCTTCGCGGTGAAGTCCGTGTCGACCGCGCTCGAGGCGATCCACAGCTCGACGCGGCCCCGGCCTGTCACCTCGACGGGCCCGGCGAGGGGCTCGGTCTGGTAGACGAGCACGTCGGCCCGCTCGGACAGCCGCTGGTACGGCTCGCGGGCGGTGAAGAAGGCGGCCGACTCCTTCTGGTCGGCGGGGCCGGGGGTCATGATGTTCCGCAGCCGGAGTGCCGGGTTGAGGAGCCTCGCCCACATCGGCTCGATGTCGGAGCCCTCGTCGGGGAACTCGCCGACGGCGCAGTAGTTGCCCCCGATCGTCGGCACCGGGTCCTCGGGGTCGTAGGTGAAGTGCCGCGCCTCGCCGGCCGAGGCCGGCGCCTCCGGCCGAGAGCGAGCCGTCGCCGTGGAGGTAGAGCGTCGTCTCCCGGGCCCTCGCAAGCGGCCACTCCTGCTCGTCGCGCCAGTGGCCGCCGTGGTCGAGCTTGCCGAGCTCGGTCTTGCGCCCGCTGCCGCCGCCCATGACGAAGATCCGCACGGGCGCCTCGCCGGCGGGGTGGCCGGGCGCGCCGTCGGGCAGCCAGCGGTCGAAGTACTCGAGCTGCTCGTCGAAGTAGCGCTCGACGCCCCAGCGCGAGGCCTCGCCGAAGTCGACGTCGAGCGTGTAGGTGGCGTCCCCGCGCATGCCGACGTGGCTCCAGGGGCCCGACGACGAGGCGCTGCGGCGCGGTGTTCTTCGCCGCCATCGCCGCGAAGTACTCGGTGTCGGCGTGGGGGAAGCCGTCGAACCACCCGGTCGTCATCGTGACCGGGATGTCCGCGTGCTCGGGCCAGTAGCGGGTGTAGTCGTTCACCTTGCCGGCCCACCAGTCGTCGTAGGCGCCGCGCGTCGTGTAGTTCTCGAGCGTCTCGTCGAGGGCGGGGACGTGCCTGAGCGCCAGCTCGCCCTTGCCGTGCGGCCAGCCCCACATCAGCTGCCGGAGGTTCCGCAGGTCGTCCCAGACCTCCTGCTGCTTCTCGAGGTCGCCGGTCACGTCCTGCGCGTCGGCGGCGTGGATGTAGAGCGCCCAGAACATGTGCAGCTGCATCGCCCCGCCCTCGCGCGTCTGGTTGTGGAACACGTTGGTCGGCACGGCGTCCGGCCAGATCGCCGTCAGGTGGGGCGGGCGCTCGAGCGCGGCGCGCACCTGGATGATCGCGGCGTAGGAGCTGCCGACCATGCCGGTGCGGCCGTTGCTCCAGGGCTGGGCGGCGATCCACTCGATCGTGTCGTAGGCGTCCTCGCCGGTGTGCGGCGTCGCGCTGTGGAAGTACTCCTTCGTCCCCTCCGAGCGGTGGCGGTCGCGCATGTCCTGGAGCACGACCGCGTAGCCGTGCGGGACGAAGAAGTCGGCGATCTCGGTGTAGCGGCGCTCGCCCTTGTCGTACGGCGTGATGCAGACGATCGTCGGCCAGCGGCCGGGGACGAGCTCGCCGTCGCGGGCCGGCCGGTGGAGGTCGGTCGCGAGCCGGATGCCGTCCCGCGTCGAGATCATCACGTTCTTCGAGACGACGATGCCGTACTCCGAGCTCACTGAGCCTCCCTTTCGATGACGAGATTGCCGTGGTCGTCGACCCGGATGCCGTAGCCGGGGTGGACGACCGTCGTCGAGTCGAACTCCTCGACGACGGCCGGGCCGGCGAAGCGTGCGCCTGCGCCGAGCGCGTAGCGGTCGTAGATCGGACAGTCGACGTAGCCGGAGGCCTCGGCGAAGTAGACCTCGCGCGTCTCCTTCGGCTCGGGTGCGCCGCCCGGTTCGAGCGTGCGCTGCGGCGGCTTCGCGATCCGCCCGACCGTCGTCAGCCGCAGGCTGACGCACTCGACCGGCTCCGTGTCGGCGCTGAAGCCGTAGGTCCGGTCGTGCTCGGCATGGAAGCGCGCGAGCAGTGCCTCGATCGACTCGCGGGCGAAGGGACCGGGCGCGGGGATCGTCAGCTCGTAGCTCTGGCCGACGTAGCGCAGGTCGACCTGCCGGACGAACTCGATCGCGTCGGCGGCGAGGCCTTCCTGCTCCATCTCGGCGGCGCCCCGCGACTCGAGGCTCGGCGAACGACGACTCGATCTCGGTCGGGCTGACGGCGTCGAGGCGGCGCATCACGGTCACCGCCGCGTCGCGCTTGAGGTCGGTCGTGAGCAGGCCGGTGGCGGAGAAGATGCCCGGGCTGGGCGGGATCAGCACGGTCGGCATCTCGGCGTCGCGCGCGAGCGCATTCGCGTGCACGGGGCCTGCGCCGCCGAAGCCGACGAGCAGGAACTCGCGCGGGTCGTAGCCGCGCTGCACCGAGATCAGGTGCAGGGCATTGACCATCGCCGCGTTCGCGATCTCGACGATCCCGTTCGCCGCCTCGACGACGTCGAGGCCGAGCGGCCTCGCGCACCGCTCCTCGATCGCACGGCGCGCGCCCTCGACGTCGAGCCCGATCTCGCCGCCGAGGAAGTAGGCGGGGTTCAGGCGGCCGAGGACGACGTTCGCGTCGGTGACCGTCGGCTCGGCGCCGCCGCGGCGGTAGCAGACCGGGCCCGGGTCGGCGCCCGCGCTCCGGGGGCCGACGCGGAGCAGGCCGCCCGAGTCGACCCAGGCGATCGAGCCGCCGCCGGCGCCGATCTCGACGAGGTCGACGACCGGGGTGCGCACCGGGTAGCCCGAGAGCGACAGGCCGCCGATACCGGCCGAGCTGTGGCCGCCCACCTGGTAGTCCTTGGTCACCGAGGGCTGCCCGCCGCGGATCAGCCCGACCTTGGCGGTGGTGCCGCCCATGTCGAAGGAGAGGATGTCGGGACGGTCGATCGTCGCAGCCGAGGTGCGCGGCGGCGATCACCCCGGCCGCGGGGCCCGACTCGACCATGAACACGGGGCGGCGCGCCGCCGCCGCCGAGCTGAAGACGCCGCCGCTCGACTGCATCACGAGCAGCTTCGCGTCGATCCCCGCCTCGACCAGCCGCCGCTCGATCCGCTCGAGGTAGCGCTCGACCACGGGCCTGATCACGGCGTTGATCACGGTTGTCGAGGCGCGCAGGTACTCCCGGAACTCGGGCGCGACCTCGGAGGAGAGCGACACGGGCACCCCCGGCAGCTCCTCGGCGAGGATCGCGCCGATCTTGCGCTCGTGCTCGGGGTTGACGTAGGAGTGGAGCAGGCAGACGGCCACCGACTCGACCTGCTCGCGGGCGAGCAGCGACGCGGCAGCGCGGACGGAGGCCTCGTCGAGCGGCGTGACGACGTCGCCCTGCCGGCCCGAGCCGCTCGACGACGCCGACGGCGCGGTCGCGCGGCACGAGCGGCTTCGGCTTCTCGAACTGGGTGTCGTAGAGCGACGGGCGAACCTGGCGGGCGATCTCGAGCAGGTCGCGGAAGCCGTCGGTCGTGATGAAGCCGCTGCGGGCGATCTTGCCCTCGATGATCGCGTTCGTGGCCACGGTCGTGGCGTGGACGACGAAGCCGACGGAGGCCGCGGCGCTGCCGGCCTCGGCGAGCGCTCGCTCGACCGCCTGCATGAAGCCCTCGGACGGGTCGGCCGGCGTGGTCAGCGTCTTCGCGATCGAGACGCGGCCGGTCTCCTCGTCGATCAGCGTCGCATCGGTGAACGTGCCGCCGATGTCGATTGCCACCCGTACGGTCACGCGTTCCTCCTCAGCTCGGCTGTCTCGGTCAGGTCGATGCGCCGGGCCTCGGGGTCGATCGCGACGCGGTAGACGTCGCGGGCGCGCTCGAGGCTGACCTTGCCCTCGAGGACGTCGCGGAGCACTCGCTCGGGCTCGCGCTCCTCCGGCGGGCCGTAGCCGCCGCCGCCGCAGGTGCGGACGCTGATCGCGTCGCCGGCCTCGAGCTCGATGGTCGTCTTCGAGCAGAGCCGCGTCTCGGTGCCGCCGCGGACGTGGACGTACTCGGCGACCGGGGCGTCGAGGCCGCCGAGCGCGCCCCAGGGGCCGTGCCGGTCGCGGTCGGCGAGGATCGTGTAGGTCGTCGGGCGGTCGAAGACATAGTCCTTGCGCAGGCCGAGGCCGCCGCGGTGGCGGCCCGCTCCCTCGGAGTCCTCCACGCAGGGCCAGACGGCCGATG
Organism: uncultured Actinomycetota bacterium; assembly: GCA_963743675.1. Lineage (GTDB taxonomy): Bacteria > Actinomycetota > Thermoleophilia > Gaiellales > Gaiellaceae > PALSA-600. The sequence continues at coordinate 230,687 of CAVURE010000009.1, read as the reverse complement.
CGCACCGGGTAGTTGAGCTCCGTCTCCTCGATCGGCGCGTTCTCGGTGTTCTGGCCGTGCGCCTGCACCGCGTCGGGGCCGTCGCTCGTCGACCGGCCGCCGTAGCCGCCGGCGAAGGTCTCGTAGAAGCACGTGTAGCTTCCGGCCTCGACGTCGAGGCTGCCGAAGCCCGCCTGGCACATCATTCCCTTCGTCCCCGCGGGCATCCGCTCCGGCAGCGCGGGGAGGAGCGCGCGGAAGAGCACCTCGACGAGCCGGGCGTGCGTCTCCCAGCCGCCGACGACGGCGGCCGGCCACCTCGCGTTCGTGACGGTGCCCTCGGGTGCCTCGACGGTGATCAGGCGGTAGAAGCCGTCGTTGACGGGGAGGTCGGGGTCGATCAGGCACTTGAAGGTGTAGGCGCAGGCGGAGAAGGTCATCGCGTAGGTCGAGTTGACCGGCGCGCGCCGCTGTGGGTCCGAGCCCGTCGTGTCGAAGTGGACGCCCTCGGGGCCGATCGTGATGCTCGCCCGCAGGCGCACCGGCTCGGTCGTGTAGCCGTCGTTGTCGACGAAGCCCTCGGCCTCGTACGTGCCGAACGGGAGCCCGGCGAGCTCGCCGCGCGTGCGCCGCTCGGTGTAGTCGAGCAGCTCGCCCATCGTCGCCACGATCGTGTCGCGGCCGTGGCGCTCGACGAGCGCCTGGACGCGGCGGACGCCGGTCGCGTTGGCGGCGATCTGGGCGCGGAAGTCGCCGGCCGTCTCGTGCTTCGAGCGGATCTGCGCCAGGACGAGCTTGAAGATGTCGGGCACGATCTGCCCGCCGTCGACGAGCTTCACCGGCGGGATGATCACGCCCTCCTGGAAGACCTCGCGGAAGGCGCCGATGCTCGCCGGCGCGCCGCCGCCGACGTCGACGTGGTGGGCGATGTTGGCGACGTAGCCGAGGAGCTCGCCGCCCGCGTGGACGGGCGCGATCAGGCTGACGTCGTTCAGGTGCACGCCGCTCGGGAACGGGTCGTTCGTCAGCAGCATGTCGCCGGGAGCGAGCTTCCCGGGGCCGTACTCGAGGATCGCCTTCGGCACCTGCTCGACCATCGAGCCGAGGTGCACCGGCTGGGCGAACCCCTGCGCGACCGCGCGGAGCCCGGCGTCGAAGAACGCCGCCGAGAAGTCCGAGCGCGTCTTGATGTTGGTCGAGTACGCGCTCCGCTTCAGCGCCAGCACCATCTCGTCGGTCGCCGCCACGAGCGCGTTCCGGATCACCTCGAAGCCGATCGGATCGATCCCGACGGCGCTCACGCCCGTCCCTCCAGGCCAGGCCCGTCAACGCCCTCCCCTGGCCCATACGGACAGGGGACAGTCACCGTTACCGAACCGTCACAGGAACGTGGCAACAGCGGCACATTGCGGGAAAAACCCTGCAAATCGAGGGGGACGCTCGGGACATGCCCGGGGACAGTCACCGTTCCGACAGTCACCGTTCCGGGGCGGCTCATGCGCGCAGCTCCGCGGTGGCGGCCTCGTCGACCCGGCCGGCGGTGATGGCGACGCTGTAGGCGCTGCGGGCGCGCGCGAGGCTCACCTTGCCCTCGAGGACGTCGCGCAGGACGCGCTCGGGGTCGCGCTCCCCGGGCGGTCCGTAGCCGCCGCCGCCGCACGTGCGGTAGCTGACGACGTCGCCCGCCTCGAGCTCGATGGTGCCCTTGGCCGGCAGCCGCCGCTCCTCGCCGCCGCGGACGAGGACGTACTCGGCCGGCCGGCCGGCCTCGACCGCCGAGGGCGCCCCACGGGCCCGCCGAGGTCCGGTCGGCCAGCACGGTGAAGGTCGTCGGGCCGGTCGAACAGGTAGTCCTTGCGCAGGCCGAGGCCGCCGCGGTAGCGGCCGGGGCCGTCGGAGTCCTCGACGAGCGAGAGCCGCGTGACGCGCACGGGGTAGTTGAGCTCGGTCTCCTCGACCGGCGCGTTCTCGGTGTTCTGCCCGTGCGCCTGCACGGCGTCGGGGCCGTCGCTCGTCGCGCGACCCCCGTAGCCGCCGCCGAAGGTCTCGAGGAAGCAGTAGTACTCGCCGCTCGCAAGGTCGACGCCGCCGAAGCCCGCGTGGCACATCATCGCCTTCGTCCCCGCCGGTAGCCGCTCGGGCAGCGCGGGGAGGAGCGCGCGGAAGATGACGTCGACGAGGCGCGTCTGCGTCTCCCAGCCGCCGACGACCGGGCTCGGCCAGGTCGCAGTTCGTGACCGTTCCCGGCGGCGCGTCCACCGAGATCAGCCGGTAGAAGCCGTCGTTGACCGGCAGGTCGGGGTCGATCAGGCACTTGAAGGCGTAGGCGCAGGCGGAGAACGTCTGGGCGAAGGTCGAGTTGACCGGCGCCCGCCGCTGCGGATCGGAGCCCGCCGTGTCGAAACGGATCGCCGCCCGCGCCGATCTCGACGAGCGCCCTCAGGCGCACAGGCTCGTCGGTGTAGCCGTCGATGTCGACGAAGCCTTCGGCCTCCCAGCTCCCGTGCGGCAGCGCGGCGAGCTCGGCCCTGGCGCGGCGCTCGGTGTAGTCGAGCAGCTCGCCCATCGTCTCGACGATCGTCTCCCGGCCGTGGCGCTCCACGAGTGCCTGCAGGCGCCGGACGCCGGTGTTGTTCGCGGCGATCTGCGCCCGGAGGTCGCCGGCCGTCTCGTGCTTCGAGCGGATCTGCGCGAGGATCAGGCGGAAGACGTCGGGCACGATTCGCCCGGCCTCGACGATCTTCACCGGCGGGATGATCACGCCCTCCTGGAACACCTCGCGGAACGCGCCGATGCTCGCGGGCGCACCGCCGCCGACGTCGACGTGGTGGGCCAGGTTCGCGACGTAGCCGAGCAGGCCGCCGCCGGCGTGAACCGGCGAGATCAGGCTGACGTCGTTCAGGTGGACGCCGCTCGGGAAGGGGTCGTTCGTGATCAGCACGTCGCCCGGCGCGAGGTTCTCCGCGCCGTAGTCGCGCACGGCGCGAGGGATCTGCTCGACCATCGAGCCGAGGTGCACGGGCTGGGCGAAGCCCTGCGCCACCGACCTCAGCTCGGCGTCGAAGAACGCGCACGAGAAGTCGGAGCGGGTCTTGATGTTCGTCGAGTAGGCGCTCCGGCGCAGCGCCAGCACCATCTCGTCGGTCGCCGCGACGAGCGCGTTCCGGATCACCTCGAAGCTGATCGGGTCGACCCTCACGGCTGCCATCCGTACAGCTCCCTTGCCCGCCCGGGCGTCACCTTGCCGTCGAGGACGTCCTCGCGCACTGCGGCCGGGTCGCGCCGCGCCGGGTCGCCCCAGCCGCCGCCGCCGGCCGTGCGGTGGACGTAGACATCGCCGGCGTCGATCGTGGTCGAGAACATCGACGGCAGCACGATCTCGGAGCCGTCGGGCCTGACGAGGACGTTCGACGACAGCGCGCCGTCGCCGCCGCCCTGCAGGCCGTAGGGCGGGTGGGCAGCCCGGTCGGAGCGGACGATCAGCGACGTTCCGGGCGTCAGGCACCGCCACACGCGCTCGACCGCGAGACCGCCGCGGTGCAGGCCCGCGCCGCCGCTGTCGGGAACGAGCCCGTAGCGCTCGATCCGGATCGGGAACTCCGACTCCGCGACCTCGACCGGGATGTTCGCGGCGAGGCTCGCCGGGTTCGTCAGCCCGTCGTTGCCGTCCGACTCCGGCGTCCCGCCCCAGGTGCCGACGACGAGCTCGTAGAAGATGAACCGGCCCGTCGCCGTCGGGGCGGTCGGCGCCGAAGATCGCGAGCGTATTGCCGCCCTCGCCTGCGGCGCCCACTCGATCGGGCACGAGCTGGGCGAGCGCGCCGTTCACCGCGTCGAGCACGCGGAAGCCGGTCACGCCTCGCATCGAGGAGGCGCCGGGCATGACGACCTCGGCGATCGTCCCCGGCTTGGTCAGCACGTGGATGGGCCGGAACGCCCCGGACGTGTTCGGGATCTCGACCGTCAGCGCGCAGCGGACGGCCTGGTAGACGCAGGCCTGGATGAACGAGCGCGTGCTGTTGAGCGACCCGCGCACCATCGGCGCCGAGTCGGTGAGGTCGGCGGTGATCTCATCGCCCTCGATCGTCACGACGGCGGTGATCTTCACGTCGCGCCGCTCGATCCCGTCCGAGTCCAGGTAATCGGTGAACGTCGCGGTGCCGTCGGGCCACGTGGCGATCTCCTGGCGCACGAGCCGCTCGGTGTACTCGATCAGCGCCGGTCATCAGCGCGGCGAGCCGATCCGGGCCGTGGCGCTCGGCGAGCGCCTGGAGCGCACGCTCGGCAACCGAGGTCGCGGCGACCTGGGCGGCGAGATCGCCGAGCGTCATCCGCGGGATCCTGACGTTCGCCCGGATGACCGCGAAGACGGTCTCGACCGGCTCGCCGCGGTCGTACAGGCGCAGCCACGGCAGGCGGATGCCTTCCTGGAAGATCTCGGTGTTGTCGCAGGCGATCGAGCCGGGCAGCCGGCCGCCGACGTCGCCGTGGTGAGCGGTCGTGGTCGCGAAGCCGATCAGCCGCTCCTCGTAGAAGACGGGCTTGAAGACGAAGATGTCCTGCAGGTGGATCCCGCCGTCGAACGGGTCGTTCATCACGAACACGTCCCCCGGCCGCATCGCGTCGCCCCACTTGGCGAGGAGCGTCGACATCGCGTGCGGCACCGAGCCGAGATGGAACGGGACGGTGACGCCCTGCGCGACCGTCTCGCCGTTCGGATCGCAGATCGCGGCCGAGAAGTCCATCCCGTCGCGGACGACGGTCGAGTGGGCGGTGCGGAAGATCGTGGTCGCCATCTCGTCGGCGATCGAGGCGAGCGCGTTGCCCACGATCTGCTGGGTCACCGGGTCGATCCGCGTCGCGCTCATTCCCGCTCCAGGACGAGCGTCTCGGTTGCCTCGTCGCGGCGGACGGACCAGCCGGGACGGACGACGACCGTCGTGTCGTACTCGTCGACGAGGAGCGGGCCGGGCTCGGGCGCTCGCCGATCGAGGCTCGCGTCCGCACGGGCACCTCGACAGGCTCGCCGTCGAACGAGGCGGTCCGCGTCGCGGCGCCCGCCGGCTTCGCGTCGCCGAGCCCGAGACCCGCGACCGCGGCCGAGGGGCCGAGGCCCGCGAGGCGGAGGGCCCGGATCTCGATCGGCGAGCCGTCCTCGCCGCGGACGCCGTACAGCCGCTCGTGCTCGTCCTCGAAGCGCGCGATCAGATCGGCGAGCGACGCAGCGTCGAGGGGGCCGCCGTCCACGGTTCACCTCGACCTCCCAGGTCTGGCCGCCGTAGCGGAGCTCGGCGCTCTCGACCCACTCGGCCTCCGGGCCGAGGGACGGCGCGACCCGCGCGCGCAGCTCGTCGAAGATGCCCTGGATCTCGGCCGGGTCGACGGCACGGGCGTCGAGGTGGCAGGGATGGACGTCGTGGAACTCCGGCCGTGCGAAGAGCAGGCCGAGCGAGCTGAAGAGCCCGGCGAGCGCGGGCACGAGCACCGTCCGGCAGCCGAGCTCCTCGGCGAGGCCGGCAGCGTGCACCGGGCCCGAGCCGCCGTAGGCGATGAGGGCGAAGTCGCGCGGGTCGCGCCCCTTCTCGGACGAGACCGAGCGGAGGGCGCGCGTCATCCGCGCGTTCGCGATCGCGTGCACGCCCGCTGCCGCCTCGGGAAGCGTCAGCTCGAGCGGGCTCGGCGATCCGGCCGAGCGACTCCTCGGCGAGGTCGGGCCTGACCGGTGAGGTCGCCCGAGGCGAGCGGGCCCGGTCGGGATGTAGCCGAGGAAGACGTTCGCGTCGGTCACGGTCGGCTCGGTGCCGCCGCAGCCCGTAGCAGGCGGGGCCGGGTACGGCGCCCGCGCTACGCGGGCCGACCTGGAGGCCGCCCGCCGGATCGAGCCAGGCGATCGAGCCGCCGCCCGCACCGACCTCGGCGATGTCGATGGTCGGGATTCGCAGCAGCTCGCCCGAGCCGCGCATCAGCCGGCTCCCGGTCGAGAGCGAGCCGCCTGCCTCGTACTCGCGCGCCCGTGAGACCGCGCCGCTCTCGATCAGCGAGGCCTTCGCGGTCGTGCCGCCCATGTCGAAGGCGATCGCGTTCGCGAGCCCGAGCCGCTGCGCCATCCCGAGGGCGGCGACGACGCCGGCCGCGGGCCCCGACTCGAGCGCGAGCACCGGCCGCAGCGTCGCGTCCTCGGCCGGTCATCACGCCCCCGGAGGACTGCATGATCGTCAGCGGCGCGGCGACCCCGGCGCCGGCGAGGCCGCGGCGGATGGCGGCCACGTAGCGGCCCATCAGCGGGCGGACGTAGGCGTTGACCACCGTGGTGGCGGTGCGCTCGTACTCGCGCTGCTCGCGCAGGATCTCGCTGGAGAGCGAGACGGTCGTGCCGGGAAGCTCCTCGCGCAGGATCCGGCCGACCTCCTCCTCGTGCTCGGGAAAGCGGTAGGAGTGGAGGAGGCAGACGGCGACCGACTCGATGCCGGACTCGCGCAGCTCCGCGGCCAGAGCGCGCACCTCGGCCTCGTCGAGCGGCCGCGAGCACCGTTCCGTCGGCGGTGATCCGCTCGCTCGAGCTCGAGCCGCAGCCGGCGCGGCACGAGCGGGTCGGGCTTGCGCCAGAACGGGTCGTACATGTGCGGAATGCGCAGTCGGCGCAGCTCGAGCACGTCGCGGAACCCCGCGGTCGTGACGAGCGCGGTTCGCGCGCCGCGGCGCTCGAGCACGGCGTTCGTCGCGACCGTCGTCCCGTGCACCACCCCGGCGACTGCCGGGCGTCCCGCCGTGAGGCTCGCGACCGCGTCGACGACCGCGCGGTCATAGCCCGGCGGCGTGGAGAGGACCTTGCTGATGTGCACCCGTCCGTCGGCTTCCTGGAGGATCACGTCGGTGAACGTGCCGCCGACGTCGACGCCGATTCGAGAGCTGTTCGCCGGGAGGCTCATCGTGTATTGTCGCGCGATATGAAATTTCAAATCGCGACGGCGCGAGCATACAGCGACCCGCGGGCGAAGTGAAGTCGACCCTCGAGGAGCCGCTGGAGGGCCTCGGGCCCATCGCTCGCGACTCGGTCGAGGAGCGGGTCGCGGACACGTTGCGCGAGCTGATCGTCAGCGGGCAGCTTCCCGAGGGCACGCCGCTCGTCCAGCGCGACGTCGCTCAGCGGCTCGGAGTCTCGCAGACGCCGGTGCGAATCGGGCTCTCGGAGCTCCAGCGCGAAGGGCTCGTCGAGGTCGGCGACACCGGCCGGGCGCTCGTCAGCCGGCTCACGCGCGAGGACTTCGAGGAGATCTACGCGGCCCGGCTCGGGCTCGAAGGGCTGGCCGCCCGCGTCGGGGTCGAGGCGTTGACGGACCCTGGCATCAAGCGCATGCGAGCGCTGATGAGGAAGCTCGACCGGCTCGCGAAGGAGCAGGACGTCGCGCGCTACCTCGACGCGCGCTGGGACTTCCACGCCGTCTGCTACCGGGCCTCGGGCCGGACGCGCCTCGTCGCCGAGGTCGAGCGGCTGTTCTGGCGCGCCGAGCGCTACAACCATCTCGTCCTCTCGAATGCCGCCCGCTTCCGGCGGTCGGTGGGCTACTACCGCGAGTTCCTCTCCGCCTGCGAGGCGCCGCGACGCCGACGACGCCGAGCGCGTGATCCACGTGAGCATCCGGGGCGCGGTCGACCTGCTCCGCGCCTCGCTTCCCTCCGAGCGGGATCTCGTCGAGCCGTGACCGCGCCCGCCCCTACCCCGCCGCCCCGGACACGGCCTCAGCAGTGGCCTGTGGACAGGCTGTCGCTGTTTCGTTTCCCTAACCTGGCACCGGACATTGTCCAATCGGCCGCGCCCGATTTGCAGGGATTTCCGTTTGCGGTCGCCGCGAGTGCCCTCGCCGGCGGCGCTTCGGCGGGTGAACCTGGCACCGGACGTGGCCTGCGGGGCCGGTGGCCGGGGCGGCCATGAGAGGGCTGCGGATCGGCGCCGACGTCGGCGGCACGTTCACCGACGTCCTCGCTCTCGATGCCGACGGCCGCGTCCGCTTCACGAAGGTGCTCTCGACCCCGCCGGACTACGACCGCGCGGTGATCGACGCCGTTCGCGGGCTCGCGGCCGGCGGCAGCGACGCGGTGCGAGGCGGTCGTTCACGGCACGACGGTCGCGACGAACGCGGTGCTCGAGCGCCGCGGCGCGCGAACGGCGCTCGTGACGACCGAGGGCTTCCGCGACGTGCTCGAGCTGCGGCGGATGCGCATGCCGCACCTCTACGACTACTTCTGGACGAAGCCGCCGTCGCTCGTCCCGAGGCACCTGCGGTTCGAGATCGCCGAGCGGGTCACCGCCGCCGGCGAGGTGCTGAAGCCGCTCGACGAGGACGAGGCCCGGGCGCTCGCGCACCGCGCTGCGGGACGCGGAGCCCGAGGCGGTCGCCGTCTGCCTGCTCCACGCCCACGTGCACCCGGCCCACGAGCGGCGGCTCGGCGAGATCCTCCGCGAGGAGCTGGCCGGCAGTCCCGGTGTCGCTCTCGAGCGAGATCCTCCGCGAGCAGCAGGAGTACGAGCGCACCGCGACGACCGTCGTCAACGCGTACGTCCGGCCGCTGATGGAGCGGTACCTCGGGCAGCATCCGCTCGGGGCTCGATGACGCCGGCATCGCGGCGCCGCTGACGCTCATGCAGTCCTCCGGCGGCGTGATGACCGCGGAGGACGGCGCGCGCCGCCCGGTCTACGCGCTCGAGTCGGGCCCGGCCGCCGGGCGTCGTCGCGAGTGTCGCGCTCGCGCGGCGCGCTCGGCCACGAGAACGTCATCACCTTCGACATGGGCGGCACGACCGCGAAGGCCTCGCTGATCGAGCACGGCGCGGTCTCGCGCAGCCAGGAGTACGAGGTCGGCGCCGCGCTCTCGGCCGGCAGCCGGCTGCTGCGCGGGAGCGGCGAGCTGATCCGGATCCCGACGCTCGACATCGCCGAGGTCGGAGCCGGCGGCGGCTCGATCGCGTGGGTCGACCCCGCCGGCGCGCCTCCACGTCGGGCCGCGCAGCGCCGGCGCCGTCCCCGGCCCCGCCTGCTACGGCCGCGGCGGCGCCGAGCCGACCGTCACCGACGCGAACGTCGTGCTCGGCTACATCCCGACCGGGCCGCTCGCCTCGGGCGACCTCACCGTCTCGCGCGAGCTTGCCGAGGCGGCGGTGGCGGCGCTCGGCGAGGCAGGTCGGGCTCGAGCCGCTCGAGGCCGCCCGCGGCATCCACGAGCTCGCGAACGCCGCGATGATGCGCGCGCTGCGCGCCGTCTCGACCGAGAAGGGCCGCGACCCCGCCGACTTCGCCCTGCTTGCCTACGGCGGCTCCGGCCCGGTCCACGCCGCCGCTCTCGCGGCCGAGCTCGGCGTGAAGACCGCGATCGTGCCGCCGCTCGCGGGCCTCTTCTCCGCCGCCGGCCTGCTCTTCGCGCGCGCCGAGCACCACGACGTCCGCTTCTGCCGCATCAGCGCGCGCGAGCGGCGACGTCGACCTCCTGCGCGCCGCTCGAGGACGACATGCGCGAGCAGATCACCGCCGGCATCCGTGAGGCCGGTGAGCTCGAGTGGCAGCGCCTTGCGGACGTCCGCTACCGCGGCCAGAACTGGAGCATCCCGGTCGACTGGCCCGGCGAGATCGATCACGAATCGACCGCGTTGCTCGTCGAGCGGTTCGAGGATGCCCACGAGCAGCTCTACGGGACCCGGCTCGAGCCCGGCTCGCCCGTCGACGTTCGCGCGCTCCGGCTGATCGCGCTCGGGCCCGAGCGCGACGCGTTCGCGCTCGTGGGCGACCCAGCACGACGACGCGCTCGACGACGCGATCCGCCGACTTCGGCCCGCGCCACGGCACGCTCGAGGTTCCCGTTCGCACCCGCGCCTCGATCGCCGACGCCGTCGACGGGCCCGCTGCTGATCGACGAGTACGACACCACCGTCGTCGTCCCGCCGGGCTGGACGGTCGCGCTCGACCGCCGGACCGGCGCGCTCGTCCTCGAGCACGTCGCGGTCGGCGAGCAGGGAGCCGACGCCGTCGACTACGCCGCCTCGATCGCACGCGCGGCTCGTCGCGAACGCGCTCGAGACCGCAGCCGACGAGATGGCGACGACGATCTTCCGCACCGCGCACTCCGCGGTCGTCCGCGATGCGATGGACTACTCGGCGGCGCTCTGCGGCTCCGACCGGCGAGACGGTCGCCCAGGCGGTGACGATCCCGCTCCAGCTCGGCTCGATCCCGAATGCGATGAAGACGCTGTTCGAGCGCTTCGGCGACCGAGCTCACTCCGGGCGACGTCTACATCGTCAACGACCCGTTCGACGGCGCGAGCCACACGCCGGACATCTTCGTCGCCAAGCCGTCCTTTCTCGACGGCGAGCTGCTCGGCTTCGCCGTCACGATCGCCCACCACGCCGACGTCGGCGGGCGGGTCCCGGGATCGTGCGCCTGCGACAGCACCGAGGTCTTCCAGGAGGGCCTCCGGCTCCCGTGGCTGCGGCTCTACCGGGCAGGCGAGCCGGTCGACGCCCTCTTCGAGATCCTGCGGGCGAACGTGCGCGTTCCCCACGAGCTGCTCGGCGACCTCTCGGCTCAGGTCGCCGCCTGCCACATCGGCGACCGCGCGCTGCAGGAGCTGGCGCGACGCTACGGCACGGGGCGCCTCGGTGGGCTGATGGGCGATCTCCTCGACCACACCGAGTCGCTCCTGCGCAGCGAGATCGCGAGCTGGCCCGACGGCACGGTCACCTTCACCGACTACCTCGACTCGGACGGGATCGACGCTCTGCGACGTCCCGATCACCGTCGAGCTGACGGTGCGCGGCGACGAGATCGTGGCCGACTTCTCGCGCTCGGCGCCGATGGTGCGCGGAGCGCTCAACTGCACGCCGTCGTTCGCCGAGGCGAGCGTCTACCACACGGTCATGGCCGCCTCGGCGATCGACATCCCGCGCACCGCCGGCGCGCTGCGGCCGATCACCGTGCTCACGAAGCCGGGCACGGTCACGCACGTCGTCATGCCGGGTGCCTCGTCGATGCGGGGCGTCACCGGCTACCGGCTCTCGGACGTGATGAACGGCGCGCTCGCCCAGCTCATCCCCGGTCGGGTCCCGGCCGCCGGCGAGGGCGGCAGCACGCTCGCGTTCTTCACCGGGCGGCTCGACGGCCGAGCAGTGGGTCTACAGCGAGCTCGTCGTCGGTACCTGGGGCGGCCGCCCGGTCTCCGACGGCAACGACGGCCTCGCGAACCCCTGCGCGAGCATGGCCAACATCCCGGTCGAGCTGGCCGAGAGCGACTGGCCGATCCTGATCGAGCGCTACGGGCTCGTCCCCGACTCGGGCGGCGCGGGACGCTACCGGGGCGGGCTCGCGGTCGAGCGTGTCTGGCGCGTTCTCGAGCCGGACACGGCCGTGCACGTGCGCTCCGACCGCCAGGTCCACCGGCCCTACGGCCTCGCCGGCGGGCACGAGGGCGCGCCGTCCTCGTCAGCCTGCTCTTCCGCGCGGATGGAACACGTCGAGCGCATGCCGCCGATGTTCGTCGAGCTGCTCCAGCCCGGCGAGGTGTTCCACCACCGCATGCCGGGCGGCGGCGGCTTCGGCGACCCGCGCGACCGCGACCCCGAGTCGGTCGCCCAGGACGTGAGGGACGAGAAGGTCTCGTGCGCGGCCGCGCGAGCGCTCTACGGCGTCGCGATCGGGCACGACGGCGCGGTCGACCGGCCGCGACGGCTGAGCTGCGCAGCGAGGTGAGCGCCCGGTGATCGGGTCGGCTGCTGCTCGCCTCGGCCGGCGGCGAGCAGGTCGCGATCGTGCTCGGGCTCGAGCCCGCCTGGCCGGAGGCCCACGTGCTCGGGCCGGCGCTGACCGTGCAGGGCGCCGGCGGGGACAATCTCGCGCTCCACCATGCCGTCGCCGCGGCGAGGCCGGGGGACGTGATCGTGCTCTCCGTCGGCGGCGAGCAGGAGATCGCCCACTGCGGCGACATCATCGCGCTGGCGGCGAAGGAGCGCGGCGTCGCCGGCATCGTGCTCGACGGCGCGGTGCGCGACCGCGCCGAGATCGCGAGCCTCGGCCTGCCCGTCTTCCATCTCGGCACCTCGCCGCGCGGCCCCGCGAAGGCCGGGCCCGGCGCGCTCGGCGTGCCCGTCCGGCTCGCAGGGGTCGGCATCGAGCCTGGCGACCTCGTCTGCGCCGACGCCGACGGTATCGCGATCGTTCGCTCGGCGAGCGCGGACGAGGTGCTCGCGGCCGCCCGGGCCCTCGAGGTGAGGGAGCAGGAGATCGTCGCCGCGCTCCGCCGCGGCGAGTCCACGGTCGCCATCTTCGGGCTAAAGGAGCTCTGAGCCTTGCGGATCACGAAGGTCGAGGCGACGCCGCTCGCGATCCCGCTCGCGCAGGAGTTCCACTGGGCGGGCGGGGCGCAGCTCGGCGCGAACCTCGTGCTCGTCTCCGTCCACACCGACGAGGGCGTGACCGGCTACGGCGAGTCGGTCTGCGAGGACCCCGAGGCCGTCGCGGCCTACGGCGAGCTGATGGGGCGCCAGCTCATCGGCCGGTCGCCGGGCGACATGGAGGCGATCCTGCGCTCGATCTGGACGGAGGGGCGCTGGAAGATGTTCCCGCAGTTCACGCAGCTCGTCTTCGCCGGGCATCGAGGTCGCCTGCTGGGACGCGCTCGGGCGAGCGCTCGGCGTCCCGACGCGAACGTTCTTCGGCGGACAGGTGCTCGACGAGGTCGACTACTTCGGCTTCCTGCAGGGCGACGAGCCGGAGACGCTCGGCGCCCACGCCAGGGAGCTCGCAGGCGAGGGCTACGAGGTGATCTACCTCAAGGTCGGGCGCGGCATCGAGCGCGACGACGCGTGCGTCGCCGCCGTGCGGGAGGCGATCGGGCCCGGCCGCCTGCTGCGGATCGACCCGAACGAGGCGTGGGACTCCGCGACCGCGGTCGACCGGATCCGCCTGCTCGAGCAGTACGACCTCGACTGGGTCGAGCAGCCGACCCCCGCCGGCGACGTCAACGGGCTCGCCCACGTGCGCCGCTCGGTGGGCGTCAAGATCGCTGCCGACCAGGCCGTGTTCACGACGAGCCAGCTCCTGCACGTGCTCGAGAAGGAGGCGGCCGACGTGATCGTCCAGGGGAGCCACGACGCCGGCGGCCTGCTCCGCTTCCGCCAGCAGGCGTTCGTCTGCGCTGCGTTCGGACTGAAGATCAACCGCCACGCCTTCATGGAGAGCGAGCTCAGCTTCTACGCCAACGCGCAGGTCGCCTCGACGATCCCGAACCTGACCCTCGGCAACCAGATCATGCACCAGCTCCTCGGCGAGCGGCTCACGCTCGGGCCGCCGCCGGAGATCCGGGGCGGGAGATACAGCCCCGGCAATGCCCCCGGGCACGGGTTCGAGCTCGACCACGACGCGGTCGCGCGGGCCCACGAGCGCTGGCAGCGCGACGGCGCCTACAACACCATCGAGTCGATCGGAGGGAAGTCATGAGCGGATTCGATCCCGCCGGGCTCACTGTCTACGTCGACGGCGAGTACGTCGACGGCGCTGTTGCGAGCATTCCGATCTGGGACCATGCGCTGCTCTACGGCGACGGCATCTTCGAGGGGATGCGGCTCTTCGGCGGATCGCTCTTCCGGCCGTACGACCACCTCGCCCGGCTGGCCGGGTCGGCGAGGGCGATCGGGCTCGAGCTTCCCCTCGAGGGCGAGGCTCTGCTCGACGTGATCTGCGAGGTGATCGTCCGCTGCGAGCTCGAGGACGCGCACGTGCGGCCGATCGTCACGCGCGGCGTCGGGGCGCCGGGAGTCGACCCGAACCGCTCCGAGCGCTCGACGCTCATCGTCGCCGCCTACCCGTTTCCGCCCATCTTCGGCACGGCGCCGATCCGCGTGCTCGTCAGCTCCGTGGTGAGGAAGGCTCCGCGCTCGGTCGGTGCGCAGATCAAGTCGCTCAACTACCTCGACGCCGTGCTCGCCAAGCGCCAGGCGAATGCGGCCGGGATGGGCGAGGCGATCATGCTCGACCACCTCGGCGCGGTCGCCGAGTGCACGGCGGCGAACGTGTTTGCGGTCTTCGCCGGCGTGCTCGCCACCCCGACGACGCGCTCGGCGCTGCCCGGGATCACCCGCCGGACCGTGATCGAGCTCGCCCGGGAGCAGGGGATCCCGGTCGAGGAGCGCGACATCTGGCCGATGGAGCTGTATACCGCGGATGCGATGTTCGCGACCGGCTCGGGAGCCGGGATCGTCCCGATCGCCGAGGTCGACGGCGTCGAGCTCGCGACCGCGAACGACCCGATCTTCGCGGCGATGCTCGAGGGCTACCGCGCGCGGACCCGTGACCCGCGCTACCTCCTCCCGGTGCGCGAGCGGATCGTCCCGTGACACCGGCTCGGACAGCGTCTCGGACAGCGGCTCGGAGGCTGGCCCGGACTCCGGCGTGGCCCTGCGCGAGCGCCGCTCCGGCGGTGACTGTCCCCGGACGTGTCCCGAACGTCCATCCCGAATTGCAGGGATTTTCGACGGTCGCGCTGCTCTCGGCGGCGGGCTGTGACACTTCGGTGACGGTGACTGTCCCCGGACATGACCCGCGGGGCCGGTGGCTGGAAAGGGCACTCCGCTGAGACCGAGCGTGGTCGTGATCGGGGGCGGGATCGTCGGGGCCGCCACCGCCTGGAACCTCGCTGGCCGTGAGGTCGACACGCTGCTGCTCGAGGCGGGGCTGTTCGGGCGCGAGTCGACCGGGAAGTCGGCGGCGATCGTCCGCTGCCACTACTCGAACCCCGAGGTCGTGCGGATGGCCGTCGAGTCTCGCGAGATCTTCCGGCGGCTCCCGCTCCTGCTCGAGTGCGATCCCGTCTATCACCGCACCGGCTGGCTGTTCCTGGTCGACGAGCAGGACGCAGCGCTGGCGGTCGCCAACGCCGAGATGCAGGCGGAGGAGGGCGTCGACTCGATCGACGTCGAGGATGTCGCGGAGTACCTGCCCGGCGTCGATCCGGCCGGGATCGCCTACGCGCTCTTCGAGCCCGACGGCGGCTTCGCCGATCCGGTCGCCGCGACCCGCGCCTACATCGAGGCGATGCGCCGCGCCGGCGGCGAGGCGCGCGAAGGGGCCCTCGTCGAGTCGATCGAGGTCACCGGCGGCCGCGTCCGCGGGGTGCGGGTCGACGGCGGGCTGATCGAGTGCGAGACCGTCGTTCTCGCCGCCGGCCCCTGGTCGCTGCAGCTTGCCCGCACGGCCGGTGTCGAGCTGCCGCTCGAGATCGTGCGCGAGCAGGACGTCATCTTCACGACCGCGCCCGAGCCGACGGTCCCGTGCGCCGTCTCCTCGCAGGTCGACCGCATCTACCTGCGCCCGGCACCCGAGGAGGGCACGATGCACCTGCTGATCGGGCGCGGCTTCCCGAAGGAGTACGAGCAGGTCGACCCGGACCGCTACGACCGCCAGGTCGACGAGGCCTTCGAGCTCGACGTGCTCGAACGGCTCGCGCGGCGCGTCCCCCGGCTTGCCGGGATGAGATCGGTCGGCGGGCGCGTCGGGCTGTACGACGTCACGCCCGACTGGCACCCGATCCTCGGCCGCGTCGACCAGGTCGAGAACCTCGTGATCGCGGCCGGCGGCAGCGGGCACTGCTTCAAGCTCGGCCCGGCGATCGGGGAGATGGTCGCCGCCTCGGTGCTGGGTGGGCGGGTCGAGTACGCCGACCTCGCGAGCTTCTCGCTCTCACGCTTCGCCGAGGGTCGCGAGCTCCGCTCGACCTACGGAGGCAACCGCGCGTGATCGACAGGGTGATCAGGAACGGCACCGTCCTCGACGGGACCGGAGCCGGGCCGGTCGCCGCCGACGTCGCGATCGAGGACGGCCGCGTCGCCGCGATCGGGGCGGTGCCCCCCGTCGATGCCGTCGAGATCGACGCGACCGGCCTTCTCGTCGCGCCCGGCTTCATCGACGTCCACAGCCACTCCGACTACACCCTGCTCGTCGATCCGCGCGCCGTCAGCGCGATCCACCAGGGCGTGACGCTCGAGGTCGTCGGCAACTGCGGCTTCGGCTGCTTCCCGATCCGCGACGCCGATCTCGCGCGGAAGGCGATCTACGGCTACAGCCCGGACGTCCCGATCGACTGGCGGACGGCCGGCGAGTACTTCGACCGCCTGCAGGCGGCCCGTCCTGCGGTGAACGTGCTCAGCCTCGTCCCGAACGGGCAGCTGAGGCTGTCGACGGTGGGCCTCGCCGACCGTCCCGCGGCACGGGACGAGGCCGGCGAGATGGCCGACCTGCTGCGGGAGTCGCTGGCCGAGGGGGCCTGGGGCTACTCGACCGGGCTCGAGTACGCCCAGGAGTCGGGAGCGCCCGAGGAGGAGATCACCGGCCTCTGCCACGCGCTCGCGCCGAGCGGCGGGCTGTACGCGACGCACACGCGGCGCCGCGACGAGGGCGCGTCGGACTCGGTGGCCGAGGCGATCCGCGCCGCCGAGGCCGCGCAGGTGCGGCTGCAGGTGTCGCATCTCGTCCCGCGCAACGGGATCGAGGAGGCGCGCCGCTCGATCGAGCTCGTCGAGAGCGCACGCGGCAGCGGCCTCGATGTCGAGTTCGACATGCATACGCGGCTCTACGGCCTGACGCACCTGTACGCCGCGCTGCCGTCGTGGGCGCTCGCCGAGGAGCCGGCGCAGCTCGGGCGCCTGCTCCGCGACCCGGCCGCCCGCGACCGGATGCGCCCGCACCGCAGCCTGCTCAGCGCCGGCGGCAACTGGAGCCGGATCGTCCTGCTCGACAACCCGTTCTGGCCCGACTACGCGCGGCGCGACATCGCCTCGGTCGCCGCCGAGCGGGGGCAGGAGCCGCTCGACACCGTGTACGACCTCCTGGCCGGCTCGCTCGAGGCACCCGAGCGCCTGATGGTGATCATCCACGCCTACAGCGAGGAGGAGCAGCGGGAGGCGTTCGCCCATCCGCTCTGCGTCCCCGGCTCCGACGCGACGACGCTCGCCCCCGACGGCCCGCTCGGCGACACGTGGTTCCACGGCGCCTATACGTGGGCGTCCTGGTTCTACCGCTTCATGGTGCGGGATGAGAGGCTGCTCTCACCGGCCCAGGCGGTGCACAAGCTCACAGGCCAGCCGGCCGCACGGCTCGGGCTGACCGATCGCGGCGTGCTCGCCCCCGGCGCGTTCGCCGACGTCACGGTCTTCGATCCGGGCCGCTTCGCCGAGCGCGGCACGACGTTCGAGCCGAACCGGCTCGCCGAAGGCGTCGTGCACGTGCTGGTGAACGGCGTCCACACCCTGAGCGACGGGACGCTGACCGGCGAGCGCGGGGGAAGGGTGCTGCGCCGATGACTGCCACCCGGGGCCCGCGAGCTTCCGCCTATGATCGGTCGATGAGCAGCGATCGCCGCTTCCTCGTCACCGGCGCGCACGGGTGCATCGGCGCCTGGGTCGTCCGCACGCTCGTCGACGCCGGCGAGCCCGTCGCAACGCTCGACCTCTCGACCGATCCGCAGGCGCCTCGCGCTGCTGCTCGATCCGGAGCAGATCGCGTCCGTCCCTCACGTCGCCGGCGACATCTCGGATCCCGGCGTCGTCGAGCGCGCGCTCGACGAGCACGGGGTCACGAACGTGATCCACCTCGCGGCGCTCCAGGTTCCGTTCTGCCGGGCCGACCCGCCGCTCGGTGCGCGCGTCAACGTCCTCGGCACGGTCAACGTCTTCGAGGCCGTCGCGGCGGCTCGACCGGATGGCTCCGCTCGTCTACGCCTCGTCGGTGGCCGCCTTCGACGTTCCGGAGGACGGGGTTCCACCCGGGATGACCGCCCACCCCGGGACGCTCTACGGTGTCTTCAAGCGCGCGAACGAGTCGACGGCGTGGGTCTACGCCCACGAGAACGGCGTCGCCGAGCATCGGCCTGCGCCCGCACACGGTCTACGGGGTCGGCCGCGACCAGGGACTGACCTCGGCGCCGACGACGGCGATGCTCGCAGCGGCCGCGGGCGTCCCCTACACGATCCCCTACGGGGGCTCGGCCCAGCTCCAGTACACGTCGCGATGTCGCGCGCGCGTTCGTCGGCGCCAGCGTGTCGAGCCTCGAGGGAGCGACCGTCCACGACATACCGAGCCGGCGCGTCACGATCGCCGAGGTGATCGACGCGATCGCCGCCAGCCGTGCCCGCGAGCGCGGGCTCGATCGGCTTCGACGACATCCGGCTGCCGTTCCCCGAGGAGACCGACGGCGGCTCGTTCGCCGACGTCGTCCCGGGCTTCGCCGAGACGCCGCTCGAGCGAGGGCGTCGCGCTCGACGATCGAGCGCTTCCGGTCGCTCCTCGGCGACGGACGCATCCTCGCCCCTGTCCCCTGAGAGAAAGCGGTGCCATGAGCAACGAAGCGTGAGGGCCCAGTGGGCCGACCGGTTCGGGCGGCCCGAGCCGAAGATCGTCTGCGTCGGGCTGAACTACAGCGACCACGCGGGCGAGCAGGGGGTCGAGGCGCCGACGGCGCCGCTCCTGTTCGGCAAGTTCGCCAACACCCTGCTCCGGCGACGGCGACGCGATCGTCCTCCGCCGCGGGCATCGGGCACGTCGACGCGGAGGCCGAGCTCGCCGTCGTGATCGGCGAGCGCGCAAGCCACGTTCCCGAGGCGAGCGCGATGGACGTGATCGCGGCCTACACCTGCGCCAACGACGTCAGCGCCCGCGACGCCCAGTTCGGCGACGGGCAGTGGTTCCGCGGCAAGGGCTTCGACGGCTTCTGCCCGGTCGGGCCGCAGCTCGTCGACGCGGCCGGCTTCGACCCGTCGGACGTCCGCGTGCAGCAGCGCCTGAACGGCGAGGTGCTCCAGGACTCGCGCACGAGCGACCTGATCTTCGCGATCCCGGTGCTCGTCGCCTACATCTCGCAGGCGATCACGCTCGAGCCCGGCGACCTGATCCTCACCGGGACGCCCGAGGGCGTCGGCGTCTTCCGCGACCCGAAGATCCCGCTCGCGCGACGGCGACGTCGTCGAGATCGAGATCGAGGGCATCGGCGTGCTCCGGAACGAGGTCCGCTCGGGCGGGTGAGCGGCGAGCATCCGGACTTCCTCTGGCGGACCCCGGAGCCGAAGTCGTCATACGAGGTCGTCGATCGTCGGCGGCGGCGGACACGGGCTCGCGACCGCCTACTACCTGGCGAAGCGAGCACGGCATCACCGACGTCGCCGTGCTCGAGCGCGGCTGGCTGGCGGGCGGGAACATCACCCGCAACACGACCATCATCCGCTCGAACTACCTCTGGGACGAGAGCGCGGCGATCTACGAGCACGCGCTGAAGCTGTGGGAGGGGCTCGAGGCGGAGCTCGACTACGACCTCCTGTTCAGCCAGCGGGGCGTGCTGAACCTGGCGCACACGCTGCAGGACGTTCGCGACGGCGTCCGGCGGGTGCAGGCGAACCGGCTGAACGGCATCGACGCCGAGTGGCTCGAGCCCGCCGCAGGTCGCGCGAGGTCTGCCCGATCCTGACGTCTCGCCCGACGTCCGCTACCCGGTCCTCGGCGCGACCTACCAGCCGCGCGGCGGGATCGCCCGCCACGAGAACGTCGCCTGGGGCTTACGCGCGCGCAGCCGACGCGCTCGGCGTCGACCTCGATCCAGGGCTGCGAGGTCGACCGGCATCGAGGTCGCGAACGGCCGGGCGGTCGCGGTCGAGACGACGCCGCGGACGGATCGGAGCCTCGCGCGTCGCGCTCGTCGCCGCCGGCCACAGCTCGGTGCTCGCCGGCATGGCCGGGCTGCGGCTCGCCGATCCAGACCCATCCGCTCCAGGCGCTCGTCTCGGAGCTCTACGAGCAGGTGCTCGACACCGTCGTGATGTCGAACGCCGTCCACGTCTACGTCAGCCAGGCGCACAAGGGCGAGCTCGTGATGGGGGCCGGGATCGATCCCTACAACTCCTACGCGCAGCGCGGATCGGTGCACGTCATCGAGCATCAGCTCGCCGCGGCGCTCGAGCTCTTCCCGGTCTTCGCGCGGCGCGCGGGTGCTGCGGACGTGGGCGGGCATCGTCGACGTCTGCCCGGACGCGTCGCCGATCGTCGGGCCGACGCCCGTGGCGGGCCTCTATCTCAACTGCGGCTGGGGCACCGGCGGCTTCAAGGCGACGCCCGCCTCGGGCTGGACCTTCGCCTGGACGATCGCCAACGGCCGGCCGCACGAGCTCAACGCGCCGTTCTCGCTCGAGCGCTTCGCGACGGGCGCGCTGATCGACGAGCACGGCGCCGCCGCGGTGGCCCACTGATGCTGCTCGTGCGCTGCCCGTGGTGCGGCGAGCGCGACGAGGCCGAGTTCTCCTACGGCGCCGAGGCGGGCGTCGCCTATCCGGCGGATCCGGCTGCGCTCTCCGACGCGCGAGTGGGCCGAGTTCCTGTTCGTCCGGGCGAACCCGAAGGGCCGGCTCGCCGAGCGCTGGGTTCACTCGGCCGGCTGTGGCCGCTGGTTCGATGCCGTCCGGGACACCTCGACGAACGAGTTCGTCGAGTGAGGATCCGCTTCGACGGCGCCGAGCTCGAGGCGCGGGCGGGAGAGACGCTCGCGGCCGCCCTCGTCCGCGCGGGCGTGCTCGGCGGCTTCACGAGCACCTACCGCGGCCGTCCGCGCGGCGTCTTCACCGCCGACGAGCAGGAGCCGAACGCGCTCGTGCAGATCGGCGCCGAGCCGATGCTGCGCGCGACGCTCGTCGAGGTCGAGGACGGGCTGGAGGCGCGTCCGCTCGCGGGAAAGGGGCGGCTGCGTCGTCCCGTCCGGGTCCGCCGCGCTACGACCACGTCAACGCTCATTGCGACCTGCTCGTGGTCGGCGGCGGGCGCTCGGGTCTCGCCGTCGCCTCGTCTGCCGGCGGCCGGACGATTCTGCTCGAGTCGGGGCGATCGTGTGAGCTCGGCGACGAGGACGGGCTCCACGTCCTCACGAGGACGACCGCGGTCGGTCTCTACGACGGCAACTACGTGCTCGCCGTCGAAGCGCGGCCGCTGCGCCTGGCACATCCGCGCGCGGCACATCGTGCTCGCGACCGGTGCGCTCGAGCGGCCGCTCGTCTTCCCCGACAACGACCGGCCCGGCGTGATGCTGGCGGGCGCCGCCGACCGGTACGAGCTCGCCGGCCTGCGGGTGGCCCGAGCCGCGGAAGGCGTCGCCGGCACCTGGGGCGAGGGTCGGCTCGAGGGGGTCATCCGCGCCGACGGACGGCGCGAGCGGTGCGACGTGCTTGCCGTCTCGGGCGGGTGGAGCCCGCGCGTTCACCTCTGGAGCCAGGCGGGCGGCCGCCTGCGCTGGGACGACCGGATCGGCGCGCCGGTGCCCGACGGCGAGCTGCCCGCGATCGAGTGCGCCGGGCGAGTCACCGGTCGGGGGCTCCCCGAGGCGCCGCCGTTCGCACTCGGCGTCGGCGACGAGACGAGCTCGTTCGTCGATCTCGAGCGCGACTCGACCGTCGCCGACGTGCGCCGCGCGCTCGGCGCCGGCCTGCGGTCGGTCGAGCACGTCAAGCGCTACACCACGATCGGCACCGGCTCCGACCAGGGCAAGACGGCGAACGTCAATGCGATCCGCGTCGCCGCCGAGCTGCTCGGCGTACCTCCGGGCGAGCTCGGCACGACCACCTTCCGTCCGCCGTACGTTCCCGTGTCGTTCGCGCTCCTCGCAGGGCGCAACCGCGGGGCGCTCTTCGACCCGGTGCGCGAGACCCCGATCCACGCGTGGCATGTCTCGCACGGAGCCGTGTTCGAGAACGTCGGCCAGTGGCGGCGCGCCCGCTACTACCCGCGGCGGGCCGAGGACATGGACGCAGCCGTGCTGCGGGAATGCGCGGCGGCACGGGAGGGCGTCGCGATCATGGACGCCTCGACCCTCGGCAAGATCGACGTCCAGGGGCCGGACGCCGTCGAGCTCCTCGACCGCCTCTACACGAACGCGTACGGCTCGCTGGCCGTCGGCATGTGCCGCTACGGCGTGATGTGCCGCGCCGACGGGATGGTGTTCGACGACGGCGTCGTCATGCGGATCGGCGAGGAGCGGTTCGTCTGCACGACGACGACGGGCAACGCCGCCCCGGTGCTCGCCTGGATGGAGGAGTGGCTGCAGACCGAGTGGCCCGACCTTCGCGTCTGGCTGACCTCGGTGACCGAGCAGTGGGCGACGGTCGCGGTCGTCGGGCCCGACTCGCGCGAGCTGCTCGGGGGCCTGACCGCGATCCCGCTCGACGCCGGGAGCTTCCCGTTCATGGCGATCCGCGAAGGCGAGGTGGCGGGGATCCCTGCGCGCGTCTGCCGGATCAGCTTCTCCGGCGAGCTCGCCTTCGAGGTGAACGTCGACGGGCGCCGCGGGCTCGAGCTCTGGCAGGCGCTGGTCGCGGCCGGCGACCCCACGCCCTACGGGACGGAGACCATGCACGTGCTGCGCGCCGAGAAGGGCTACCCGATCATCGGCCAGGACACCGACGGAACGGTGACGCCGCAGGACCTCGGCATGGACTGGATCGTCTCGAAGCAGAAGCGTGACTTCCTCGGCAAACGCTCGTTCGCCCGGCCCGATACCGCGCGGGCCGACCGCAAGCAGCTCGTCGCGCTGCTGCCGCTCGACCCCGGCGCCGTGCTCCCCGAGGGCGCGCAGCTCGTCGCCGACCCCGCGCTGCCGCCGCCCGCGCCGATGCTCGGCCACGTCACGTCGAGCTACCGCAGCGCCGCCCTCGGGCGGAGCTTCGCGCTCGCACTCGTCAGGGGCGGGCGCGGGCGGATCGGCGAGATCGTCCACGCGCCGCTCGCGACACCGCCGATCGCCGCCGAGATCGCCGAGCCGTGCGTCTACGACCCGGAGGGAGCACGCCGTGACGGCCGTCCTGTCTGAGCCCGATCTCGGCCCCCAGGTCGTGCTGCGAGGCGACCCGCCGCGCGGGTTTCCGGACGCCCCGAACACGACTGCCGAGGTCGACGGCAGAACGGCGCTCTGGCTCGGGCCCGACGAGTGGCTCGTCCTCGGCGGCCGCGAGCAGGACTACCCCGAGGCCGCCGCCGCGATCGACGTGTCGGCC
Organism: uncultured Actinomycetota bacterium; assembly: GCA_963743675.1. GTDB lineage: Bacteria > Actinomycetota > Thermoleophilia > Gaiellales > Gaiellaceae > PALSA-600. The sequence goes on along the minus strand of CAVURE010000009.1, from coordinate 207,651 downwards.
AACCATGTCTGCTTCGAGCTCGCCGGCCCGGCGGCCGAGGGGGTGCTCGCCCGCGGCTGCTCGCTCGATCTGCACGCCTCCGCGTTCGCGCCCGGCGGCTGCGCCCGGACCCTGCTCGCCCGCGCCCAGGTGATCCTGTTCAGGCGCGGCCTCGAACGGTGGTGGATCCTCGTGCGCCCGTCGTTCGCGCCCTACCTTCGGGCCTGGCTCGAGGATGCCCTCGAAGCTGGCTCATCGATCGACGCGTGACAGTCGAACGCAAGCTCCGGCCGTAGCCTCGTTCGCTGCCGAGCCGACCCGGGAGAGGCCGGCTACGAGGTGTGGCCGACGGCCAGCGCGCTGAGCACGCCGCCGACGCAGGCGATGCTCGCCTTGTCGCCGACCGCGACGGAGCTTCCGATCAGCTTCGAGAAGCTCGGCGTGATCGAGCAGGTCAGATCTCCGACCGTGATCGACCCGGAGTCGACGGCCGCCACGGTCCCGTTCGCCTGGGTCGAGGGCGCGCCGGTGCTCGTTGCGCTCGTCGTCACGGTCGTGCCGCCGCTCGAGGTGGCTGACGACACCGAGCTGGACGAGGAGACGGACGAGGACGAGGAGACCGACACCGAGACCGAGCCCGGGCTGCCGGGAGCGCCGGAGGACGAGTTGGCGCCTGAGAGCGGCGTGTGCTTGATCGTCCGCAGTGACCGCTTCCAGCACGAGATGGCGGCAAGCTGGCCGGTCGAGAAGCCGGACACCGAGATATGGGGCCCGATCTGACAGGCAAGGTGTCCGATCGTGATGCGCGCCGGGCCGATCGCCGAGATCTTGCCGGCCGCGAACTGGGTCGAGGGACCCGCGTGGACCGCGCCCGCGGTGCCGGCCGCGGTCAGCACGATCGCCAGGCAGACGACAAGGCTTCCTCGCATCCTGTAAGTCTGCGCACGGCGGCGCGCGCTGTCAATCACCCTGCCCGCTCCCCCGAGCTCGAGCGCGCGGTCGGTTCGAGCACGACGACCGGGATCTCCCGCTCGGTTCGCTGCGCATACTCGTCGTAGTGAGGCCAGACCTGATTTGCCTTGCGCCAGAGCCGTTCGCGTTCCTCGCCCGCGGCGGTGCGGGCCCGGGCGCTCAGGATCCTGTCCTTCACCTGGATCTCGACGTCGGGGTGCTTCTGGAGGTTCCGGTACCAGCCGGGGTCCGTCGGAGCCCCGCCCTGCGAGGCGACGATGACGTAGCGATCGCCGTCCTCGGCGTAGATCAGCGGCGCCGTCCGGGGCTCGCCGGTCCTGCGACCGGTCGTCGTCAGCAGCAGGACGGTCGATCCCTCCTTCCACTCGTGGCCGACCTTGCCGCCCGTCTCCCGGTAGCGGGCCACGTGCGCCTCGCCAAAGAGGCTCGTCGCATCTCCCATGAGCTCTACCCCCTTCGCAGACTGGTGGCGGTCGAACGGTCTCGGCCCTCCGGGCCGGCGAGCCCCGCGCTCGAGGCCGCCCGGTGCTTGTACCCGAACCTCGTGCGATCATGCCGCGATGCCGCCGCTTGGCGCCAGAGAGCGGGCTCAGCTTCCCGATAGCGCGTTTGCATACATCGACTCGAGCGGCAGGCGTCGTCTGCCGATCAACGACGCGGCGCACGTTCGCAACGCTCTTGCGCGCTTCAACCAGGTTGCCTTCGAGGACGAGGAGGCGAGGGACCGGGCGCGTACCCGCATCCTGAACGCGGCCAAGAGGCACGGGATCGTGCCGATCGGCTTCGTGAGCGCGCAGCTGCACCCGCAGCGGAGGCTTCCCAGGGGCGAGGTCACCTTCCTGCTGACCGATCTCGAGGGATCGACTGAGCTCCTGCGACGGCTCGACGATCGGTACGCCCCTCTGCTTGCCGAGGTACGCCGCCTCGTTCGCGCCGCGGTGCGTCAGGCCGGTGGCCGCGAGGTCGATGCGCGCGCAGACGACCTCTTCGCCGTGTTCGAACGCGCCCCGGCGGCGCTCGACGCGGCGCTTGCGATCCAGCGTGGGATGCAGGCGGGCGCGTGGCCCGACGGGCTCGACGTGCGACTGCGAATCGGGCTGCACCGTGGGCGGCCCGAGCTCACCGCCACGGGGTACGTCGGCATCTCGGTTCACGCGGCCGCTCGTATCTGCTTCGCGGCGCACGGCGCCCAGATCGTCATGTCCTCCGCCGTGCGCGCCGCAGTGATCGATTCACTCACCGACGGCGTCGGGCTCAGAGCTCTCGGCGCGTGGCGCTTCTCGGGACTGCCTGCCCCGGTGGACCTGTTCCAGACGGCGACGGCCGATCTGCCTGTCGACTTCCCGCCGCTCCGGTCGGCCCACCCGGCGACCGGCCGCCCGGCCAGTCCCTGAGCAGCCAGAGCGGCTCTGCGCAGCCCGCTCACGCCCTGCGGGCGAGCACACCCGGCGGGCCGGGGACGTCAGAGGCTCCTGGCGACCCGGAAGCCGATGTGCGACTGCCGGCGCTCGGGGCGGCTGCGGCTTCGCATCGCGCAGCGCGCGTAGTCGATGCCGGGGCTCGCGAACGATCCGCCCCGCAGTACCCGCTCCCCGGCCGCATCCGGATCCTCGCGCCCGTCGCGCGGGTCGTACGGGTAGCGGAGATAGCGGCTCGACACCCACTCCCAGACGTTGCCGGACAGGTCGAGCACGCCGTACGGGCTCGCCCCCTCACGGTGGGCGTCGACCGCCGTCGTCGACCCGGCCTTCAGCCCGAGCCCGACCGTCGCCCGCGAGGCGTCGGCCTCGGCGCCCCACGGATGGATCCGCCCGTCCGCGCCGCGGGCCGCCTTCTCCCATTCCGCCTCGGTCGGCAGGCGCCCGCCGGCCCACGCACAGAACGCGCGGGCGTCGTGCCAGTCGACGAACGTCACGGGATGGTCGTCGAGGCCCGTCGCAGCTGCTCCGTCGGCCCAGTAGGAGGGAGGCTCGGCCGCGGTCTCGCGCACGAAGCGGGCGTACTGGGCGTTCGTGACCGGGGTCAGCGAGACTGCGAACGGCGCGAGATCGACGCGGTGCTTCGGCACCTCGTCGGCCTCTACCCGACCGCCGTAGTCGATCGGGTCGCGGCCGATCGCGACCTGCCCGCCGGGGATCTCGGCCCAGTCGAACCCGAGGCGCGGCTCGAGGCCTGTCGCGGCCACGCGGAAGCCCACGTAGTGGTCGCGGGCCCCGGGAGCCGTCGGCTGCCGGTAGGAGCAGCGAAGCTCGTTCGCGCCGTGGAGGTAGGTGCCGCCGCGAACGACGCGAGGCTCCGCGCCCACGGCCGACTCGCGCCCGTCGCCGCGCTCGTACGGGTAGGGGCGGTAGCTGCTCGCCGTCCATTCCCACACGTTCCCGGCGAGATCGAGCACGCCCTGGGCCGAGGCGCCGGCCGGGTGCTGCCCGACTCGCCTCGGGCTGCCGATCCCGCCGCCGAACGCCGCCAGGCCCGGAGCCGGAAGCTCGTCGCCCCACGGCCAGAGCCTGTCGCCGCCTGCCCGGGCGGCGGCCTCCCACTCGGCCTCGGTCGGCAGGCGAACGCCCGCCCAGTCGCAGAATGCGCGGGCCTCCTGCCAGGTGACATAGGTGACGGGCGTCTCGGCCGCCCCGGGCAGGTCGCCGCCGGCGAAGGCCGCATACTGAGCGTTCGTCACCGGGATCCGCGCCAGGCGAAACGGCTCGATCCGGACGAGGTGCCGCGGGGTCTCGTCCTCGTCCGGCAGATAGGCGGCGGCCGGGTCGGTCCCCATCGAGAACGGGCCGGCCGGGACCTCCCGCCATTCGAGCTCAGCCGGCACGAGCGTGCGAGGCCAGGAGCCCAGCAAGTTGCGGCAGGCCGATGTTGCCGCCGCTGCAGATCAGCGCGACCTTCCGCCCGGCGAGGCGCTCGCGCAGCTTGACGGCGGCGGCGAGCGCGGCGGCACCTGCCGGCTCCACCAGGTTGCTCGTGCCCGCGATCATCTGCAGCGTCGCAGCGCGGATCTCGTCGTCGCCGACGAGGACGAAGTCCGTGAGATGCCGCTGGAGGATGGCCTGCGGGAGCTCGAACCCGGTTCGCGTCGCGAGGCCCTCGGCGAAGGTCTCCATCCGGTCCGGGGTCAGCCGCCGGTTCCGCCACGACAGGTACCCGGCGGGGGCGGCCTCGGACTGCACGCCGATCACCTCGATCGCCGGATCGATCGCCTTCGCCGCGATGCAGGCCCCGGCCGCCCCGCTGCCGCCGCCGATCGGGACGACGATCGTGTCGATCGCGGCGTCCTGCTCGAGGATCTCGACCGTGGCCGTTGCGACGCCGGCGATCAGAGCGGGCTCGTTTCCCGAATGGACGTAGCGGCGGCCGTCAGCGCGGGCGAGGCGCTCGCAGTGCTCGCGAGCGTCGTCGAAGTCGCGCCCGAAGGTGACGATCTCGGCGCCGAGGGCGCGGATGGCGGCCACCTTGAGCGGGTTCGCGCCCTCCGGGACGCAGACGGTGGCCCGCACGCCGTGGAGCCGAGAGGCGTAGGCGATCGACTGGCCGTGATTGCCTGTCGACGCGGTGATCAGCCCGCGCCCACGCTCCTTTGGGCCCAGCCCCGAGACGAGATTGACCCCGCCCCGAACCTTGAACGCCGCTGTCGGCAGGTGGTTCTCGTGCTTGACCCACACCTCCGTGCCCACGAGCTCGGCCAGCGCCGGGTACGGGCGAAGCGGCGTCGGCCGCAGGTACGGCGCGATCCGGCTGCGCGCGGCGAGAACCTCGGCCAGCCGCACCTCGGGCACGGGCCTAGCCGCCCGAGGGAGCCGGACGCAGCCCGTTCACGACGACCGCCGCGCCGGCCTCGTCGAGGCTCACGCCCGGCCCCTGCTCGGCGAACGCGTCCAGCACGCAGCCGTGATTGCGCTCGACATCGGCACGGTGCGCGATCATCCCTCAGCGACGATAACTGGTCCCGCGGCCCCCGTCGGCCTCGCTGTCGGTGACGCGCCGGTCAGGTGGACGAGATCGCGTGCACGAGCTCTGTCGCCAGGTCGTGGCGGTGGTCGAGCGGCAGCTCGACCCAGAAGTACGAGCCGGCGCCGGGTCGGCTCGTGAAGCTGATCTGGCCGCCGTGCGCCTCGATGATCTCGCGCGAGACGGCGAGGCCGAGCCCGGTGCCGGCGATGCCGCTCTCCCGTGCGTCGCCGCGGAAGAACTTGGTGAAGATCTGCGGCTGGTGCTCGTCGGGGACGCCGATCCCCTCGTCACGGACGTTGACGCGCACGATGTCGTCGGTGATCTCGGCGCCGACCTCGACCAGACCGCCGTCGGGGGAGAACTTGACGGCATTCGCGAGCAGGTTCGCGAACACCTGCGCCAGCCGGTCGCGATCGCCGCGAACCGGCAGCGCGTCGGCCGCGAGGACAACCTCGATCCGGTGCTTGTCGGACTTGTCGGCGATCAGCTTCGCCTCGGCCAGGAGGAGCGGCTTCAGGTCGAACGGCCTCAGGTCGATCTCGAGCCGGCCGGCGTCGACGGCGTGACTGTCGAGGAAGTGGTCGATGAGCGAGGTCAGGCGGTGGCCCTGCTCCTGGATGATCTCCAGGTAGCGCCGGGACTGCTCGGGGCTGAAGTCGCGCGCGAGGAGCAGGCTCGTGTAGCCGAGGATGCTCGTGAGCGGGTTGCGAAGCTCGTGCGAGACGATGCTGACGAGCTGCGACTTCAGCCGCTCGCTCTGGCGGAGCTCCTCGTTTTGCACCTCGAGCGTGCGCTGTCCCTGCTCGAGTGACGAGGCCATGACGTTGAATGCGCTCGTCAGGGCGAGGATCTCTGCCGCTCCCTGCTCGGGAAGCCTCGTCGACAGGTCGCCGTGGGCGACCCTGGTCGCGCCCATCGCGACCGTGCGTACGGGCCCGGCGATCCGCCGGGCGACGAAGATTCCGAAGAGCAGGAGCAGGCCCGCTGCTGCCGTCAGCGCTGCGATCCCGATCAGCTCGGCGTGGCTGGCCTTGCGCTTGGCCGCGGCGGAGTCGGCCGACGCCAGCGCTGCCTCCTCGGTGAGCAGGCGGTCGAGCCGGCCTCTGATCGAGGTGATCCTGAAGAAGCCCTCGCGGGTCGCCACCGGTGCGCGGGCGGCGTCGGGGTCGACGTGGAAGATCGTGATCAGCGGCAGGCCGTACTCGTTGACGTAGGCTCTGGATCATCGTCGAGATCTGCGCCGCCTGCCGGCCCTGAGCGGGCTGGTTCGCCAGCAGCTTGTTCATCTCGGCCGTCGTCGGGGAGAGGTTGCGCCGCGCCTGCCGCCAGGAGCCGAGAAAGCGGTCGTTGCCGCTGATCACGAAGGCGCGGAGGCTCGCCTCGAGCTGATTCACCGTCTGCTGGAGCCGCAACGTCGCGCTCGTCGTGTTCCTCGACTGCGCCTGGACGTTCGTCGCGCGGCGCAGATCGGAGACCGCGACGAGCATCAGCGTGAAGGTGACCGCGACGAGAACTGCGAGGAGGACGCTCCCCGTCGTCGCACGGGCCGACAGCGAGCGGGAGGTCATCCACCGGAGCAGTCGCTGCAACGGTGACGGGGAGGCGGGCGGCTCCGCCGTGAGCGCCGGTGCCTCAGACGCGAGCGGCAAGGAGCTCCTCGACGAGCGATCTCAGTGCGGTGGGGTCGAACGGCTTCTTCAGGAACTCCGTCGCACCGGCGTCGGAGGCCGCGCGTCGGTCGCCGTCCGTCGAGAAGGCCGAGACGACGACGACCGGCAGGTCGGCGAGCTCCGGGTCGCGCCGCACCCGCTCGATCACGGCGAGCCCGCTCGTCCGGGGCATCATCATGTCGAGCAGGACGAGGTCCGGCCTGAGCCGCTCGAGGAGCGCGATCGCCTCGGCCCCGTCGCCCGCCTCGGCGAGGTCGTAGTCCGGCTCGAGCGAGACGCGCATCAGCTCGCGTAGGTTCGGCTCATCGTCGCAGATGAGGATCCTCGCCTCGCCCGCCACGATTAGATCCCCAGACGGAAGAGCAGGAACTCGTGGGCCGGCGCGCCGCCGAGGAAGGTCACGGTGATCGTGCCGCGCACGTTGTCGTAGATGCCGGTGCCGCCGATCACGGCCAGCTCGTAGAAGAGCCTCGAGGCGATGACGCCGCCGACCATGATCTTCCCCTTCGGCAGGAAGTACGTGCCGGTGCAGTTGAACGAGCCCGTGCCCGTGTTCAGGCAGGTCAGGTCCGAGTGGCCGATCGGCTCGGAGGTGATGCCCTTGTTGAAGAGCAGCAGGCGGTAGAAGTCGAGGTCGCCGGCTCCCGGGCCACGCCGGCCGACATCGACGTGGGTGTGCTTCACCATCCGGTCGGTGACGCGGATGCTCCCGGGCCCGGTGAGCGCGGGGCTACCCCACGCCGACGCCGTGACGGTCAGTAGAGCCGACGCAGCAGCGAGCTGCATCGCGATTCTCTTCACCAGTGGCCCCCTCGGGCTCGAGACTCGTGTCCGGTACGGGGCACCGGCCCGTGTTCCTTGTGCGCTGGGTCGAGTCATGTTTACTCAGACGGCGGCGTTCTCCAGAAGGGCGACCCGCTGGTTGCGGATTGCGAAGAGATCCGGCTCGCAGGCGACGAGGCCGTGGACGACGTCGGGATCGAACTGGGTTCCCGAGTGCACCGCCAGTTCGGTGAGTGCCTCGTCCCACGAGATCGCCCCGCGGTACGAGCGCCGGTCGGTCATCGCGTCGAGTGCATCGACCACGGCGAAGATGCGGGCGCCCGCCGGAATGTCGAGGCCGGCGAGCCGGTCCGGGTACCCGGTGCCGTCCCAGCGCTCGTGGTGCGAGCGGACGACGCGAAGCCCTTCGTCCCGCAGGAGCGGCAGCGCCGTCAGAAGCTGCTCCCCGATCACCGGGTGGCGCTGCATCTCCGTACGTTCGTCGGGATCGAGCGGGCCCCCCTTGGCGAGGATTCGATCGGAGATCCCGATCATGCCGACGTCGTGGAGCAGGAAGCCCCACTCGAGGCTCGGGTCGTCGGTGATCGCCGGCTCGACCTCGAGTGCGAGCCGTACGCCGTAGGCGTTGACGCGCTCGGAGTGACCGCTCGCGCCGAAGTCGCGAGAGTCGAGCGCGGCGCTCAACGCGACGAGGGTCTGCCGGTGTGCCTCGTTCTGGATTTCATGCTGGCGGCGGCCGATCTCGACCAGGTTCTGGAGGAGCTCGGCGCCCTCGGTCGTCGAGGCGCCGCCGGCGACGCGCCCGAGCGGCGTGACGCCCATCGAGCGCTCGAGCAGGGTAAGCAGGTCGAGCGGGTCGAGCGGCTTGCGAAGGTAGGCCGTCGCGCCGGCGGCCGTCGCGCGCGTCCCCGCCTCCGCCGAGCCGCTGATCACGATGATCGGCACGGTCCGGGTGCGTGAGCTCTCGCGGAGCCGCTCGCAGTAGAACAGCCCGTCGATGCCGGGCAGGCCGATGTCGAGCAGGATCGCGTCCGGTAGCCGCTCCTGGATCTGGCGCTCGGCCTCGATCACGTGATGGGCCTCGGTCACCTCGATCCCCTCCAGCTCGAGCATGGTGCGGACGAGGTCACAAACGGCCTCGTCGTCATCGATTACGAGAACGTGCTGCTTCAGCGCCATGTGCTCCCCCCGGTTGACGTAGCTTCGGTGTTCTCATCGGCAGGAACGGTGTGTTCCTTAAGGTCCGGCCTGGCACCGACGGCGATCGGCCGCGAGCTGCGTCCGGCAAACGGGCCCGCGCGAGATCCGAGTAGGCGGGGCTGACCCACCTGGCGACGCGTTGCCGGACGTCAGAGAGGCCGCTGCGCGGGCGTCTGGACGACCCGGACGATCGTGCTGTACGCAGCCGTCCCACGGCTCGTCAGCTCGATGCGAAGCGGCTGGAGCGTGTGGCTCGTGACCGTCAGCTCGACCGTCGGCCTCGGGCCGGCTATCCGCAGGACGTATCCCGGCCTTCCGTCCGGCTCGCGCGTGTGACGCGGGAGCGTGGGGCGGCCGTTCAGGAGCCGGCTCGCCAGGTCCTCGACGAGCAGGCCCGGGCAGCCGGCGAGATCGACCGCCGCGCCGGCGGGAACCTGCGCTGCATTCGGCCCGTCGGGGTCGGTGACGAGGCGGGTGCCCTCGATCAGCCGGCTGAGGCGCCGCTCGAGCACGAGCTCACGGGTGCGGTTCCGCCGCGCGCACGAGACCGTGACCGCCTCGTGCCCCGGGAGCTTCAGGATGCTGCTCACGGCCCGGAGGTGCTCGAGCCTTGCCAGCACCTGGAGAGCCAACGTCGATCCGGGCGTCGGGGTGGTCAGGGTCGCCTGCAGCCCGAATGCCGCGGCGGCGAGCGCCGCCGTCAACGGCAGGGCCGCAAGCAGCGGGAGAACCGTGCGTCGGAACGTCTTCGACACGGCGTCAGGGGTATCGCGACCGGAGGGTCAGGACGGCCAGGGCGAGCAGCAGGGGGCTCACGATCGCAACGAGCCGATGGACGCGAACGTCTCTGCCGAGGATTGCGAGCGCCCAGAAAGCGGGCAGCGCGAGCAGGCCGAACCGGCCGTCGGAGGTGAACGTCCCGCTTGCAAGCGGCAGGAGGACGGCGGCGGCGGCAAACAGGATCCAGCCGAGCGGTAGGCGCGCCCGGAACGCGACGACCAGCAGGAAGGCGTAGAGGAGGCAGAAGGCGGCGTCGCGGTAGAGCCAGCCATCGTGATGGCGGGCGGCGGCCAGGAGCTGGCTCACGGCCCGGACGATCCCGAACGGCGAGAACGATCGTCCCCAGGCAGCCTCGGCCTTGCTCCAGGCGAGTGGATCGCCGACCCGCGACCAGAGGTAGAGCGAGAACGAGGCGAGCGCGGCAGGCCCGGCGAGAGCGGCGGTTACGGCCCAGGTCCGGCGCCGGTCGGGGAGCGAGGGCCACGCCTGGTAGGCGATCGCCGCGAGCGGGATGACGAGGAAGGCGCCCTGGGGCCGTGCGAGCGTCGCGGCGACGGCAGCGGCAGCGGCGGCCGGCCAGTTCCCGCGGAGCGCGGCGAGGCCGGCGAGGGCGATGGCCGCGAGGGCGAGCGACTCCGGGTAGGCCAGCGAGAAGACGAAGCTGTACGGGAAGATCGCGAGATAGATCGCAGCCCGCCGGGCGTCGGGCTCCGGCAGCAACCGGCGGCCGAGCTCGTAGAGGACGAGCAGGCCGCCGAGGAACGCGACGTTCGCGATCGCGATCCCGGACACGAGCGTCGAGACGCCGAGGAGACCGAGCGCGTGCTCGAGGATCGGCAGCAGCGGGAAGAACGCCGGGTCGCTCGTCCGGCCCGGGATGTAGAGGTAACCGTGGGCGGCGATGATCCGGTACCAGCGCCCGTCCCAGAAGCCGAGCAGGACGAGCGGATGACGGAGCAGGCTCGGATGCCAGGTGCTTCTCGGCCAGCGGGCGACCTGGGCGATCGCGGCGCACCCGAAGACGAGAACGCGGGAGCCGGCCCACCAGCCGATGACCTGCCATCGCTCCGCGCCGACCATCGCCGGAAGGGACAGCCTGCGGCGCCGCGCCGGGGAGCCGAGGTACGGAGAGGCCGTCATGCCGGGCGTGCCGATCGCAACGACCGTTGTCTACTCCGTGGGCGTGTGTCATCCGGTTAACGAAGATTTCGGCGGCGTTAAGAACTCTCGTACCCCGCTACAACTGGAAGGGTGCGTGCCGCGCTCGTCGCCGCCCCGGCCGCCGCGGCATTGGTCCTGCTCGCGGTCGTGGCTGCGCGCGCCGCCCCGATCCGGCCTGCCGCCCACCCGTCCGGGGTGCCGGCAGGGTCGCCGGCGGCGTTCCTCTCGCTCGCCGAGTCCGACCTCGCGCGAACCCGCCGGGCGTTCCTCGATCCCCGCCTGGGCTGGTACGACGAGCGCCTGTCCCGGACGCCGGCCTCGAAGCCGCTCGCCTCGCTCTGGTCGGCCTTCCCCCTGTTCGAGGCGCTCGACGCGGTGGCGATCGCCGACCCGACGACTGCCGACAAGCTCGCAGTGCGGGCCTTCGCCCGGGGAGCCGAGCGCTACTACAACCCCGATCTGCGGCCTGTCGGCGGGTATGCCTACTACCCGGGGACGCGAAACCCCGCCGAGCACACCTACTTCGACGACAACGGCTGGTGGGAGCTCGCCTTCCTCGACGCCTTCCGTGCAACCGGCGACTGGCGGGACGTGCGCGACGCCGAGCGCGCATTTCGCTTCATCGCCGTCTCGGGCTGGGATCGCGAGGGCGGCGGCGTCTGGTGGGAGACGCTCCACCTGCACAAGACCTCCGAGCCGCTCGCCGCGGAGATCTACTCCGGCCTCGTCCTCTTCCGGATCACCGGGATCCGCTCGTACCTCGAAACGGCGGACAAGCTGCTCGCCTGGGCCGATGCGCGGTCGTGGAATCGCGCGGCCGGGCTCTACGGCCGCAACGAGTCCGACGGCACCGTGCTCGACTACGTCGAGGGGCTGATGATCGGAGCCCAGCTCGAGCTCTGCACGATCCGCCACATCCGCGGGCCCTGCAGCAGGGCGGAGGCGCTCGCACGGGCGAGCGTCGAGGCGTTTCCGCACTACGCCGACTGGACGCCGGCCGCGGACATGATCTACCTGCGCTTCATGCTCGAGCTCGCGGGACGCGACCACGGCACGGTCTGGTATCGCCTCGTCCACGACAACGCCGAGCGCGTTCTACGCGACGCCCGCTCGGGCGACGGCCTCTTCTTCAAGCGCTGGGACGGCCGGCGCTTCCCGACGCGCCTCCTTCAGCCGGACGCCGCGGCGCTTGCCCTGTTCGCGTGGCTCGGCGGCGCGAAGCCGCCCGGCGCTCCCTGACGATCGGTCTCGAGGGTCATGCCCGATCTGGCGACGCTCGAGCGTCGGTGCTCCGCCGTCGCCGTCAGGCGGTGCCCTCGTACCGCGCCTGCTCCTCGGCAGTCCGCTCGGCCGTCGGGAACGCCTCGAGGCGCTCGTCGGGGATCGGCTCGCCGCTCTCGATCGAGCTGCCGTAGGTTCCAGCCGCGAGCCGCGCCTCGGCGCGTTCGACCGCCTCGAGCTCGACCTCGAGATCGTCGGAGAGGCCCTCGTCGAGCTCGGCGAGATACGTGTCCGTCGCGAGGTCGGCGGGGTCCGTGAGGCTGAGCTCGTCGGTGCCCTCGGGCCGCCGCCGCCCGAGCAGGCCCTCGATCCGGCGTCGCTCACCGGCGAGAAGCTCACGTGCGCGCTCTGCATCCATCGCCCCGACTCTACCCGGCGCGAGGGTCGCGGACACGTTCCTGGAGGGCGGGCCCAGGCACTGCGCCGGCATCCGGCCGAGCCGGGCCTCGCAGAGGCCGGCGGAGAGCATTTGCGTGCGCCCTCAGACGTCGTTGGCGATCGTGAGCGCCTGCGTCAGGGTGCCGGTGTTCCCGGCGAGGTCGGATGCCTCGACCTCCAGCTCGTAGACGCCGTCGGCGAGCGCCGTCGTGCCCCAGGTGTGGGCCAGGTAGAAGCGGTAGAGACCCGGCTTCCCCGCGCGATTCTGTCGTGTACCGGGTGCGTAGATCCGGGCGTAGGAGCTCTGCGGAAGCAGCGACTGCGTGAAGTCGACCGGCGTGTGCCAGGCGCGGATGACGTCGCTTCCGCGCCGCACGCGCCAGCGGAGCCTGGCGGGAGTCACGGGCAGTCCGGCCCAGGGTGGCGGGACGGCGATCGGCGGCGTGTCATGGGCCTCCGCGATCACGTCCACGGCGCCGCTGACCGCTCCGGCCGGCAACTCGCGGCCGTCGCGTGAGAGCACGATCCGGGTGACCTCCGGCCTCGTGCCGTCGTGCCACGGGGTGAGTGCGCCCGGGCGAAGCGGGTTGCGGTAGCTCGCGTCGAGGCGCTCGGCGAAGTGGACGTGGAGCCAGGGGGCATCGATATGACCGAGGAGCTCCAGGCGGGCGACGTGCTGCAGGTGCTCCACGGCCGGCACGACATGCCAGTAGCCGTGCTCGACCGATCCCGCCGCGACCGAGATCGCCCGCGGATCCTCGAGGTGGACCCGGCCGGCGGCAACGGCGAAGACGGGTGTGCCGTTCGGCGCCGAGATGTCGATCCCGAAGTGAAAGGCCCGGGAGCGCCCCGAGATGCGCGGGTCGTTGAAGTAGGCGCGAACCGGATGCGCGTGATCGAACGGCTCGAGCGGCCAGGGATAGCTCATGCGGCAGCGCTCGCCACTCGCCGCACCGCTGAGCTCGGGCCCATGGGCGCAGACTAGAGCACGGTTTCCCCGGAACCGCCGCGACCGGGCCTCAGACGAGGCCCCTGAGCAGGCGGAAGAGCGCGGCGCCGACCGTGAGGATCAGCACGATGCCGCCCGTCCCGACCACGACCCCGACGGCGAGCACGACCACGTCCTCGAGGATGATCGACAGCGCGACCGCGACCGCTCCCAACGCAGGCAGGGTGTCGAGCCCGGAGAACGGCGGCGCGACCGCCGCGCCGATCGCGAACGCGATCAGGATCAGGCCGAGGACCCGGAGCGCCCAGCGCTGCCGGAAGAAGCGCACGCCGCGCGGGCGCGAGAACCGTTCCACCTGCCGGACGCGCCGGACGATGAACGGGATGGTCTTGTTCGTCGTCGTCGCGCCGAGATCGCGTTTCCGCCAGCGCTCCGGGTAGCCAGATCGTTCGCCGCCCGAGGATCATCTGGGCGGCGAGGACGACCGTGATCGCCTCGAAGACGTGCGTGACCCCGCCCGTCGGGAGCGGCAGGGCCGGCACGAACATCAGCAGCATGATCGTCACCGCGAAGCTCTTCTCGGCGAACACGCTGCCCATGCCGCCGAGCGTCTTCGGCTCATCGCTGCGAAGCCAGCTCTCGAGCTGGTCGCTGAACGGCGCGCTCGTGCTCACCGCGAGCTCGCGCCGGCGGAGACGCAGCCGGGAACCGGTGAGCGGGAAGGTCTTCGGGGCGGGTGGGGTGGCGTGGGCCTGGTCGGCATGATCGTCAGGTGCCCGATCTCGGTCTCGCAGTATCCCCGTCGGCCCCGATTCGCCGCGTGGGCGGATCGCCGAGCGGCCGTACAATGGCGCGATGCGCCTTGCCGCCCTGTCGGCATGTCTGCTCGGCGGCCTGGTGTTCTGGAACGGCTCCTCCGCGGCAGCCGAGGCCCGCCGGCCGATCGTGGTGACGTTCGTCGGCGATTCGGTCCCTGCTGCGATCGACTACGTGCGCGCCGCCCGCGAGGAGCTCGGCCGCGGGATCGTCGTGCACCTGGATCTGCAGGTCTGCCGGCGCCTCGCCTCGCCGAGCTGCGCGTTTGCCGGCTCGACCCCGCCCTCGGCACTCGAGACGGTGCACGCCGAGGGCCGGAGCCTCGGGCAGATCCTCATCGTCGACGTCGGCTACAACGATTCGGACACCTACTACCGCCGGGGGATGGACGAGGTCGTCACGGCGGCCGAGCGCGACGGGGTCCGGGCGATCATCTGGGTGAACCTCCGCGAGACGCGCTCCGTCTATCGCTGGACGAACCTCGAGATCCGGACGGAGGCGAGCCGCCGGGCATTGATCCAGGTTGTCGACTGGAATGCTGCCAGTCGCGGCCGGCCGTGGTTCGGGACGGACGGGCTCCATCTCAATGCCGCGGGCGCCGAGGGCCTCGTCGCACTGCTGCGACCCCTGATCTTCGAGCTGGCGGGCACGAACGTGCTGTGCGGATCGGCCGCTGCGGCCGCACCGCACACGGTCTGCGTTCGCACACCGGACCCCTGACGCCGCGCCGGGCGGGAGCGCTTGCGCGCTGCCGCCGCTTGCGGATCGATCCGGCTTGCAAGTAGGATTTCGCTGCTAACCAGCCGGTCGCACGATCAGGTGTTCGATCGCAGCACGCGCTCGCCAGCCTGTGCACCGGCTCGAGCCAGACGGACCTCCACGGGCCGCCGGCTCGGACAGCCCAACACCGAACGCCATCTGACCTCCGTGCGTCGCTCGCCAGCCAGTGTCCCGGAATCCGCCTCGCTTCTCGCCCGGCGCGCTCTGCGCTGCGCGGCCGTGCTCGGCGCCGCGCTCGCCTGTGCCTCGACGGCGCAATCGGCGCGCGCGATCAGCCCGCAGGACGTTCGCTTCTGGATGGGCATCGCCCGCTGCGAGACGGGTGCGGGCGGGGAGCCGAAATGGGACTGGGGCTCGAAGCATCGCGCCGGCGAAGGCTCGGTCTACGAGGGAGGGCTCGGCTTCAGCACGACCGTGTGGCGGCTCTGGGCCGGCGAGCTCGGGCTCATCACGCTCTACCCCCACGCCTACGAGGCTCCGCCGCTGGTGCAGATCAGGGTGGCGGACTACGGGTGGAGAGCTCACAACGGCTACTGGGGCTGCATGCACTGAGCCCCAGGCGCGAGGTCACCGGCGCGCGAGGCGCGCGGGCTTCCGGCCGGTCAGGTCGAACACCTTGCCGAGCCGGGCGAGCACGGTCCGCGCGATCAGGTCACCGGCAGCGGGCTGATAGTGGACCCCGTCGGCTGCGCGCATCAGCACGAGCCGGCCGTGGCGGTCGCGGAGATAGTCGGTGTAGTGGCCGTGGCTCGACGCGAACATCCGGTAGGTGTCGATGAAGGCTGCGTCCTGCGGGTGGAGAGCGACCACGGCGCGCAGCAGCCTGTCGACGGTCCGGAAGCTCCGGTTCTGGGTCGGGCCGCGAATGATCGGCAGGCCGAGCCAGACGACGTAGACGCCGGCGCTCTCGAGCTCACGGATCACGCCGTCGACACGGCGCCGATACTCGGCGTCCCAGCTCGCGCTCCCGAGCGGCCCGATGACCGTTCCGGAAGGAAGCCCGGTCATGTAGCTGTGCGCGTCGTCGGCTCCGAACGAGAGCACGGCGACGCGTGGTCTCAGCTCGGCGATCGCGGCCGGAAGTCGCGTGTACCAGTTGTAGACGTCCGGCCGACCGAGCCCTGTTCCGAGCCTGCTCTCGACCGAGACGACGTCGACCGGGCCGTGCTCGCCCGCGGCTCGCTCGAGCGATTCGCCCGGAACCGCCGCGAGGGAGTCGCCGGCCACCCAGACGCGCAGCGGTCGATCCGGGCCGAAGGCCGGGCGCCGGGCGACCCGCGGAGTGGCAGGCACGGCACCGCCGCCGGCGCGTCGAGCGACAGACGTCGACCGGTGGCGGGGGCGGGGGCGGGTTTGCGCCGGCGGGAGAGCGATCGTCGTATCGACCCGATCGTCGCTGCTGCGGCCGAGCGCGGCCTTCAGCTCCTGGCGGGGGCGATCGAGGTAGAGCGTGTGGCTCACCGCGAGGAGTGGTCGCGTCAGGGCGAGCGAGATCGATCTGGCCGTCCCGGGAGGCTCGAGCTCGGCCGACCTGCGCAGGCCACGGGCGTCCAGCAGGGCACCGAAGCAGAGCGCGAGCACGAGGACGAGAATGCCTCGAGTCGCCGCGGTCACGCCGCTTACGATAGGCGAGCGCCGGCGGCTGCGTGCACGCCTGCCCGGCGCTCGCTAACCGGCCGTCGGGCAGGCACGAACGAGGCGGGCTGCCTCCTCGGCACGCGCCTGGTACCCGGGCTCGGAGCCGTGGGTGCCGTCCGGCGCCCTCCACCCCGGGTGGTCGGCGAGCATCGCCGCCCAGTCGAGCAGGCGCAGGTTCGGGCGCTCCCGGGCCGCGGCCTCGAGGACTCCGTTGAGAATCGCTTCGGGCCGGCCGTTGCGCCAGAGCGTCGCCCAGATGACGCAGCGGTCGGGCCCCGCGCGATCGAGGAGGTCGGCGACCTCGGACCGGAACGCGGCCGCGTTGCGCGGATCGTCGTTCGTGCCGAGGCTGACCACGAGCGGCCCGGGGGCTGCGCGGTGGCGGGCGAACGCCGCGAGCCCGGCGGCGGTCGAGCGGCCGACCACGTCGTCGGCGCGGATCGTCCAGCCGCGGAGCGCCCGCCCGAGGTAGGGCTCGATCCCGAGGTTGAGCGAGTCGCCGACGAGGAGCGCCGAGCCGTGCCGCGAGGGCTCGCTCCCGCCCCGCAGGAGGAGAAACGCGCCGACCCCGGCCGCCGCGAGCAGGCCGGCGACGACGATCGCGCGCGACGAGCGCATCGCGGGCCGGTGCTACCGCCTCGCGCCGGCCGGCGCGAGCAGCTTCCCCGCGTCGTCGAAGCGCATCGCGCCGGCGCCGAAATCCTCGCGCGAGAGCTGCTCCACGAGCGTCAGGCTCGTCTTCCGGGGATCGACCTCCGGAATCCCGGGGGAGAGGAGGACGAGCGGCGTCCAGTGGCCGCCGACGAACGAGCCGTCGCCGCGGAGCGTGACGGTGAGAATCGCCGATTCGGAAAGGGTTCCGCCGAGCCCGAAGGTGTGCCAGCCCGCGAGATTTCCGAGCGAGTAGGCGATCGGCCGGCCGTGGTACCACTCGACCCCGCGGATGACATGCGGGCCCGAGCCGACGACGAGATCGGCCCCGGCGTCGATCACGGCATGCGCGAAGGCGCGGCTGTTGCCCCGGTTCTCGCCGAGGTAGTACTCGGTCCCGTGCGGTACGCGGGTCTGGTCGGAGCCCTCGGCGCCGGCATGGATCGCGACGACGACGACGTTCGCCTCTCGCGCGGCCCGGCGCACCAGCGCGACTGCCGCGGGAATGTCGTCGAGCCGCGAGGCCCACGGATAGGGCGCGAAGCCGAGGAAGGCGACCCGGACCCTGTTCACCGTCAGCACCTCGATCTCACCCGGCTTTCCGTCCCAGGCGACGTGGGCGGCCCGGAGGGCGGCGAGTGTCGATTCCTGCCCGGCCTCCCCGTAGTCGTCGTCATGATTGTTCGCAAGATTGACGATCCGGATCCCGGCCCGCTGCAGCGATGCCGCGTACGCGGGCGGGGCGCCGAAGGCGAAGCAGTCGCCGCTCTGCGAGCCGCCGCACTTCGACGAGGTCCCGGATGCGAGCGCCTCCTCGAGGTTGACCCACCCGACGTCGGACGCCCTGAAGATGGGAGCGACGTGCTCGAGCAGCGAGTAGCCGTCGTCCGCGGGCATCCCGTAGACCGAGCCCAGAACGGTGTCGCCGCCCCAGGCGAACGTGACCGTCGATCCCTTCGGCGCCGGGGACGCCGCGCGGCGTTGCGCCACGCCCGGAGCGCCTGTCTTCGCGGCCTGCTCGATCGTGCGGTCGCCGGGCCCCTTGCCCGGCACGGCGCTGCTGCCGGAGGCCAACGACCAGACGGCCGCGGTGAGCGCGACGACGCCTGCGAGCGCGGCCGTCGCGACGAGTCGACGACGCCGGATCCGGTTGCGGATGCGCCCTACGCCGGTCGGAGGATCGAGGTGCCGGACGGCCGGAGCGACTCGACATGCCACCCATCTTGCAGGATCGCCCGGACCGTCAGCGCCTCGAGACCGGTGCTCGGGCCCGTGCCTCAGGCAGGCTTGCCGGTCAGGCCGAGCCTGCGTGCGATCGGCTCGAGCGTCAGCCCCTGCACGATCGTCGAGACGACGACGACGAAGAACACCGCATTGAAGATGGTCGCGCTGTCCGAGATGCCCGCCGACAGGGCGAAGGTGGCGAGCACGATCGGCACCGCACCGCGGAGGCCGGCCCACGACACGAACACGCGCTCGCGGGCCGAGAACCTGAACGGCGCAAGCGAGGCGACGACGGCGATCGGTCTCGCGACGAAGGCGAGAACGGCCGCGAGCGCGAGGCCGTCGAGCGCGACCGAGCCCAGCCGGTGGGGGAAGACGAGCAGGCCGAGCACGATGAACAGCACGACCTGCGACAGGAAGGCCAGTCCCTCGTGGAACGTCACGATGGTGCGGCGAAGCGGCATCGGCGTGTTGCCGACGCGAACGCCGACGAGGTACACGGCGAGGAAACCGCTGGCCTGTGCGGCCTCCGCGAGCCCGTAGGTCGTCGCGGCGACGCCGACGGAAGCGACCGCCGCGAACGGCGCCAGCTCGGTCGGCATCCTCGGCAAGAGTCGGGCCGCGACGTATCCGGCCGCGACCCCGATCACGAGCCCGAGCCCGAGCTGGCGGATGAGAAGCACGGTGATGTCGGCGACCCCGTAGCTCGGCCTCTGGATCCAGGCGATGAACCCGAGTGTCAGCGCGACTGCCATCGGGTCGTTGCCGCCCGACTCGGCGCCGAGCAGGGCCCCGAGATGGCCGGACAGCCTGGTGAAGCGAAGCGTCGAGAAGACCGCCGCCGCGTCGGTCGAGCCGACGATCGCCCCGAGGAGCAGCGCTTTCGTCGCGGAGAGGTCGAAGAGGGCCGCGGCGGCGAGCGCGGTGACTCCGGCCGTGATCAGGACGCCGAGCGTGCCGAGCACGAACGCCGGAGCGATCACCGGGCGCACCTCGCGCCAGTTCGTGGTCAGCCCGCCCTCGAACAGGATCGCGATCAGCCCGACGATCCCGATCGAGCGCGCAAGGCGGGCGTTGTCGAAGTAGATCCCGCCGAGGCCGTCCGACCCGAGCAGCATCCCGAGGCCGAGAAAGGTGACGAGCAGCGGGAACTGGAGTCGTCTCGTCGCGACGGCGGAGACGACAGCCAGCAGCAAGATGCCGCCGCCGGCCAGAATCTGACTGTCGGTCAAGGCGCCCTCAGCCTACGGAGGCGCCGCGGGAGCTCGCCCGCGACCGGGAGATCGCGGCCGCCTAGCGGGACGGATCGTCCTCGGCGACGTCGATCACGAGCCGGCTCTCGCGGCTTCCGAGGAGGGGCTCGATCGACTGGATGATTCCCCTGTGCCCGCCGATCGTCAGCTCGCTGCCGACCTGGAGCTGGTCGTCGTAGCTGAGGTGCCCCGTGGCGACGATCTCGCCCTTGCGGCGCAGCTCGTATCTGTAGCCGATGCTTGCCATGCTCGACTACCCGGCCACGGCGCGGCCGCGACCAGGGGGCTCGGGGCCTGCGGCGACGCGCTGCCTGCCTGCGACCCACGGGGGGGGAACCCGGTTGTTAGCTCGTTCGGCGTCTGGTTGCGGTCGTCGCTGGTGGGCGTGCGAGGTCGGCGAGCAGCTCGCGGGTCGCGCTGAGGTTCGCGGCGAGGGGCTCGCGGATCTCGATCGGGTGCTGATGTTCGAAGCGCATACGTTGGTGTCGGGCCCGCTGCTGCCGGGCCTGCTCAGTCTATTGCGAGCACTGAACGTCGTTGCCAGCACCCGACCCGGCGCAGCCGGGACGGGCCGGTTGGTCGGGGGTGCGGCTATTCCCAGTTCGCGGGGTCGCTCGTGATCTTCTTGATTGCCGCAGGCATGCGGGCGGCGGCGAGGTCGGCGAGCGTGACGTTCTCGAGCACGCCCCGGATGCTTGCCCGCAGGGCGACCCAGACGTCCTTGAGCGGCTCCGCGGATGGGTTGTAGTCGACGGCGGGAGGACGCGTGCCGCGGATCGTCGCAAGCGGGCCGGCGACCGCCCGGACGACGTCGGCGACGGTGATCTCCCCGGCGGGCCGGGCGAGGCGGAAGCCGCCGTCGCGGCCTCGCTGGGCCTCGACGATCTCGGCGTGGCGGAGGTCCATGAGGATGTTCTGCAGGAACGCGATCGGGATCTCCTGGGCCTGCGAGATCTGCTCCCGCTTGAGCGGGCCGCCGTCCGCGATCGCGAGCTCGAGGGCCGCGCGCACTGCGTAGTCCTCCTTGGCCGAGATCCGCACCGGCCAAGTCTTACGGATGCTCCGGCCGCCTGCGACCCGGGGTCGCGGAAAGCCCGTCCCGTCTGCACTGAAAATGAGAGTCCGTTATTTCTGTTATAAGTTCACAATCTTGATTGAGTTAAGGCATAACACCCGACCGCTCGCGCTCGACCCACTCCTCGCCGCGCTCACCACCGGCCACGGCGCTGACGGCTGCCGGCTGTACCTGGAGCAGCTTCGCTGGCCGGTCGGCGTCGAGTGCCCGCGCTGCGGGTCCGGCGACATCCTCTGGCTCGAGCGGAGGCGCCGCCACAGCTGCCGGGACTGCCGTTACCAGTTCCGGGTGACCGCCCGAACGGTCTTCCACGACTCGCACCTGTCGCTGCAGAAGTGGTTCCTCGCGATCGCGCTGATGCTCTCCGAGGAGGGTGGCATCTCGGCCTCGCGGCTCCACGAGCTCCTGGGCGGCAGCTACAAGAGCGCCTGGTTTCTCGAGCATCGCATCCGGCACGCGATGGCGCCGCCCGAGACGGTCCCGGACGCTCCCGTCGCGTATGCCCACGCGCGGCGCGACGCGCCGGGCCCGACCTCCGGCCTCCGGCCGGCCGAGCAGGACGGAGTCGACGTTCCGTCGAGCTGGCCGCTCCTGCGCTCGCTGATCGTGGGCTCCCATCGGCATGTGGGGGCGAGGTACCTGGCGGCCTACTGGGACGAGGTTCGCTGGCGGGACGCCAATCGTGCGAACCCGAACGCCTTTCGCGACACGGTGGTCGCGTTGCTCGAGCATCCATGGCTCCCGTACAAGCAGCTCACCGGCTCAACGGTGCCGCTCGACGCGGGTGACCCCGTGTGTCAGTGCCGTTCTTTATTTCTGTTATAAGTTGATCTTCTAGATTTAGATAGGCGACAATGGAGGATGGATGACCGACGAGCTCGAGAATGAGGATGTGTACTCGGCGACGCGGGCGGAGCAGCTGCTCTACGCGTTGGAGCGGCGGCACGGATACTCGCGGCGCGAGCTGCTGAAGCTGGGCGCGCTCGGCGTGCCGCTCCTGGCCGGGCTTGCCCGGCTCGCCTCCCCGCAGGCGGCTCGGGCCGACAACGGCTCGCCGATCTCGAAGCCGCTGCCGTCGCAGTGGTTCACGAACTTCGGCTCGAACGCCGAGATGCGCTGGGACTCGGTCGGCGGGCTCGGCTACGTGATCCCGAACGAGCGCTTCTTCGTGCGCGACCACACGGGAACCCCGATCGTCGATGCGGCGACGTGGCAGCTGAACGTCTTCGGTACAGGGCTCAACGGGTCGCCGACGCTCGCCGATCCCGTGTCGCTCACCTACGACACCCTTCGGGGCCTGCCGAGGAAGACGATCTACACCTTCATCGAGTGTGCCGGCAACGGACGGAGCTTCTTCGGCACGCAGCAGGGCACGCCGGCCGCCGGGACACAGTGGACGCTCGGGGCAGTCGGCGTGGCGGCCTGGACGGGCGTGCCGCTCTCGACGGTGCTCGACAGGGCCCGAATCCTGCCGACGGCGGTCGACGTGATGCCGTCCGGGCTCGACAGCACCGTCGTGGCGAGCGGGGTCGACGCCGGACACGTGCGGCGGCCGCTGCCCGTGGCCAAGGCGCTGGACGACGTCTTGCTCGCCTACGAGATGAACGGTCAGCCGCTCCCGTACGACCACGGCTACCCGCTGAGGCTGGTCGTGCCCGGTTGGGTCGGGGTCGCGAACATCAAATGGGTGGGACAGATCGAGGTCTCGGCGTCCCCGCTGCTCTCGCTCTGGAACACCTCGCAGTACGTGCTCACCGGGCCGATGTACACGGGCTCGCCGCCGGTGACGACGCAGGTCGTGAAGAGCGCGTTCGAGCTCCCGTTCGGCGCTCGGCTTCCGGTCGGGAAGGCGGAGGTTCTCGGCGGGCGCTCGTGGTCGGGGGGCGGGTCGATCAAGCGGGTCGACGTCAGCGTCGACGGCGGCGCAACCTGGGCCCAGGCGACGTTGCACGGAGCCAACATCAGCCGTGCCTGGGCGCGCTGGACCTTCACGTGGACGCCGCCGGCCGCGGGCAGCTACGTCCTGCGCGCACGAGCCACCGACAGCGCCGGCAACGTGCAACCCGCCACCGTGCCGTTCAACGACGGCGGCTATCTGTTCGGGGCAATCGTCCAGCACCCGGTGGTGGCGAGTTGAGGCGCCGCCGAGCCTCTCCCCGCGTCGCCCTGGCCGGCGGCTCGCGGCAGCGGGCGAGGGCTCGCTAGGCGGATCGCGCGAGCCGCAGGCTGCGGCCGCGCGCGGCCAAAAAGTCGACTAAGACAATCGAGTTACCACTCTTATCGCGGCAGGCATCGCCCAGGCAACCAACGTCTGAAAGGGGAAGGCAGAACATGAACCACCTCACCTCGTCAACGCAGTCGCGGCGTCCCTCGTGGGCCGTCCGCATGGCCCGGGGAGCCACGGCTCTCATCGCCGGGCTGCTCATGGTCTCGGTGACCGGAGCAGCAAGCGCGGCGCCGACCGCACCGCCACCGGTGACGATCCTCGAGTCGAGTGGGAATCTCGGCCGCGGCGACATCTTCATCACGCCGACCGGCGGCACGAGCACCTATGCAAACGGCCCGGAGATCCTCGACCGGCAGGGCAACATCGTGTGGTTCCACGCGATCCCCCAGGGTCAGACGGCGGCCGATTTCCGCGCTCAGACCTACCGTGGCAAGCACGTTCTCACCTGGTGGCAGGGCACGGGGCTCGGAGGGCTCGCAAGCGGCACGGACTACATCTACGACGACCAGTACCGGCAGATCGCGACCGTCCAGGCCGGGAACGGGCTGAGCGCCGACGGCCACGAGTTCCTGATCACACCCTGGAACACGGCGCTCATCCTGGCCTACACGACCGCCACGGCGGACCTGACCTCGATCGGAGGCCCGGCCGACCAGACCGTGATCAACGGCGTCGTCCAGGAGATCGACATCGCCACCGGCAAGGTGCTCTTCCAGTGGAACAGCGCCGATCACGTCCCCTTCAGCCAGAGCGAGCAGCCGCTGCCCGCCTCGCCGAGCACGCCGTGGGACTGGTTCCACATCAACGCCGTGCACATCGACACCGACCACAACCTGCTGATCGACGCACGCGACACCTGGACGACCTACAAGGTGGACCGGCACAGCGGCGAGATCATTTGGCAACTCGGCGGCAAGGCGAGCAGCTTCACCCTCGCGGCGGCTCCGGGCCAGAGCCTCGACAGCGCCGACGAGATCTTCGCCTGGCAGCACGATCCCGAGGCGCTCGGGCACGACGTCTACACGTTCTTCGACAACGAGTCCGCCGGTGCGCCGGAGCTGCCCTTCAGCCGTGCCGTCACGGTCAAGCTCGACGAACGGGCCGGGGTGGCGACGCTGGTTGCCTCCGACAACCAGCCCGAGGGCCTCTCGGCAGCCTCGCAGGGCAATGCTCAGACAACGGAGGAGGGCAACCTCTTCGTCGGCTGGGGGGCGCTCCCGTACTTCTCGGAGTTCGACCCCGCCGGCGACCTACTGCTCGATGCGCAGTTCCCGGCCGGCGTCAACACGTATCGCGCCTACCTCCTTCCCTGGCGGGCCGACCGGCCGGGCGGCAGCCCGCCCCGGCACCAGTAGCCGCAGGAGGCGCCGGCGTGGCGGGACGGCAGGGAGGGGCCCGGCCGTCCCGCCGCGCGAAGGCGGGATTACGCGCCGCCGTCGCTCGCGCCGGGGCCGGGGACGCTCTCGACCTCGTCGCCGCGCAAGATGTTGGCGGCGCCCCGGGGCACGAGGGCGACCACGACGGGCTTCTTGTCGGCCTTGCGGCGCAGCATGCGCGGCGGCTTCTCGCTCAGATACGTGTCACCCCACTGCCTCAGGCCGGACAGCGCGAGCCTGAGCTCGAGCCCCTTCTCGGTGAGCCGGTACTCGTACCGCTCGGGGCGCTCGCTGTAGCGGATGCGCTCGAGGATGCCCTCGTCGACGAGCCGGTTGAGCCTGTCGGTGAGAACGTTGCGCGCGATCCCGAGGCTCTCCTGGAACTGGTCGAAGCGGCTGAGACCGAGGAACGCATCTCTGACGATCAGGAGCGTCCAGCGCTCACCGACGACCTCGAGCGCGCGGGCGATCGAGCAGTTCTGGTCGCGGTAGTCCCGTTTGAGCATGAGGGCACGGTAGCAAAAGACAGTTGCGTCACGCAACTAAGTTCTGGCATACTCCTGTCATGAGTTTCGTGAAGCAACGCTCAAGGAGGAGGATCATGCCGGATCGGTTCCAGGGAGTCTCGGCCACCGCTGCAAGGCGCACGCTGCCGGGCCCCGTCGCCTACGCGCTTGCCGCCGCGGTGATCGGGCTCGGCCTGTTTGCGTCGGTCACGCCCTCGCCGCTGTACCGCACCTACAGCGTGCTCTGGCAGTTCTCGCCGCTGACGCTGACGTTGATCTACGCGACCTACGCCTTCGGCGTCCTCGCAAGCCTGCTCCTGGCCGGCGGCGCCTCCGACGACGTCGGCCGCCGCCCGGTGCTGCTCGCAGCGCTCGGCACGCTGATGGCCTCGACCGTCCTCTTCATGCTCGCCGGCTCGGCCGCGTGGCTCTTCGTCGCGCGTGGACTTCAGGGGCTCGCGACGGGGGCGGCGCTGAGTGCGGCGAGCGCAGCGCTCCTCGACCTGCACCCGCGCCGAGACCCCGCCGGCGTCGGGCTGACGAACGCCACGGCTGCTGTCGCCGGGCTCGGCCTCGGCATCCTCGTCTCCTCGTCGCTCGTGCAGCTCGGAACGCTCCCGCGCGTCCTGCCGTTCGTCGTGCTGCTCGTCCTCTTCGCGATCGCGTTCGCCGGTGCCTACTGGATGCCCGAGCCGGTGCTCGAGCGGCGGGGCTTCCGCCTCACTCTCGAGCGCCCGGGCCTCCCGGCGGTCGTCCGCAGGCCGTTCGTGCTCGCCGCCCTCGCCGTCCTCTCCTCCTGGTCGATCGGTGCGCTCTTCTTCTCGCTCGGTCCCGAGCTCGCCGGGCAGCTCTTCGACACGAGCAACGTGATCGTCGCCGGAATCGGCATCGTTGCGCTGGCGGCTTCGGCTTGCGCCGCCCAGCTCCTGACCGCGCGCATCGCCCCCTGGATCGGCGCCGGCGCCGGCTCGATCGCCCTCGCCGCGGGAATGGTCCTGATCGTGATCGCGGCAGCCACCGATTCGGGCGCCGCGTACCTGGCCGGGTCGATCCTCGGCGGGGCGGGCTTCGGCGCCGCGTTCCTCGGCGGCCTGCGCGCACTGGTCGCGGCGATCCCGAGCGAGCACCGTGCCTCGGTCATGTCGTCCTTCTACGTCGTCGCCTACGCGTCGCTGTCGATCCCGGCCGTTCTGGCCGGCGTCACCGTCACGCACATCGGCCTCGATCGGACCTTCGAGATCTTCGGCAGCGTCGTCGGCGTGCTGGCCCTGGTCGTCGCCTTCGAGGCCTGGCGCACCCGCCCGGCCCCCCGGCCCGCGCTGCGGGAGGCGATCGTGCCGAGCCCGGCACGATCGTGAGCCGCGCCCGCAGACCGGCGGCCCGTCTCGGTGGGCGGGGGCGGCCCGGGCCGCGGCCCGGGCTCCTGCGGCGGCGATGAGATCTCGGCGCCGGGGGAGTCTGGACAGGAGAACGCAAAGGGGCTCGCGCCCAGGGTGGCAACGTACGACCACGCCGCCTGGCGTCGAACCCGCTGGCTAGGCTAGACCGGACGCGGCCGACCGCTTCCTGGAGGGGGAAACGATGCGCCAATCGACAAACCGCTGGCTCGTACTCGTCATCATCTGCTTCGCGCAGTTCATGGTCGTGCTCGACGCAACCGTCGTGAACGTCGCGTTGCCGTCGATCCAGAAGAGCCTGGGCCTGTCGGAGGCGAACCTCCAGTGGATCATCAACGCCTACACGCTCGTGTTCGGCGGCTTCCTCCTCCTCGGCGGACGCGCGGGCGACCTGCTCGGACGCAAGCGTCTCTTCATGTTCGGCCTCGTCGTCTTCACGGCGGCGTCGCTGCTCGACGGGCTCGCTTCGAGCTCGGGGATGCTGATCGCCTCCCGCGCGCTCCAGGGCCTCGGCGCAGCCTTCATCTCGCCGGCGGCGCTCGCGATCATCACCACCACCTTCGAGGAGGGCGCCGACCGGGCGAAGGCGCTCGGCGTCTGGGCCGCGATCGCCGTCGGCGGCAGCGCGGTCGGCCTCATCGTCGGCGGCGCGATCACCCAGCTCATCTCGTGGCCGTGGATCTTCTTCGTCAACGTCCCGATCGGCGTCGTCGTCTTCCTGGCTGCACTGCGCTACGTGCCCGAGTCGCGGGGCGAGGATGCGCACCGCAGCTTCGACGTCCTCGGCGCCGCAGCCGTCACCGGAGGCCTGATGACCCTCGTCTACGCGATCGTCCAGGCCGGCGAGCAGGGCTGGACCTCGGCCCGGACGATCGGGACGTTCGCGCTCGCGGTGATCCTGCTCGTCGGCTTCGTCGTGATCGAGCTGAGGGCGAAAGGGCCGCTCGTGCGCCTCTCGATCTTCCGTGTCCGCTCGCTCACCGCGGCGAACATCGTCATGTTCCTCGTCGCGTCGGGGCTGTTCGCGATGTTCTTCTTCAACTCGCTCTACCTCCAGCGCGTCCTCGGCTACGGGCCGCTCGAGGCCGGGCTCGCGTTCCTGCCCTTCACCTTCGGGATCATCGTCTCGGCGGGCCTCGCCTCCCGGTTCGCTCCGAGGATCGGCGTCAGGCCGGTTGCGGTTGTCGGGATGATCGTCACGGCCGCGGGGATGCTCCTGCTCACGCAGATCCCGGTCGGAGGCTCGTACGCCTCGGACCTCCTGCCCTCGCTCGTGTTGACCTCGCTCGGGCTCGGCTGCGTCTTCGTGCCGCTGACGCTCGTCGCCACGACCGGCCTCGAGAACAAGGACCAGGGCCTCGCGTCCGGCCTCTTCAACACCTCGCAGCAGATCGGCGGCGCGCTCGGGCTTGCGATCCTCTCGACGCTCGCGGCGTCCAAGACGAACAGCGTGCAGGGCGTCTCCCAGTCGCAGGCGCTCGTGGACGGCTTCCATGTGGCGTTCGTGGGCAGCGCCGCCTTCGTCCTGCTCGCGCTCGTCATGCTCGTCTCCCTGCTGCGGCGCAGTGACGTCGCACGGATCGAGACCGAGGCGGCCACCGCCGCACCCGTCGCCTGACGGTCGACGCTGCGGCCTACATCAGTGCAGCCAGCGTCGCCCAGCCGAACTCCGGCGCGCCGACGGGCGTTCCGTCGAGCGGGTTGTAGAACTCGTTGAACCCGCCCTGCCGCACGAGCGCGCGGCAGCGGTCGGCGAGATCTGCGGCAAGAGCGTCGTGCCCGTGGCGGAGGAGGCCCCGCTGCAGGAGCCAGTTGGTGTTCATCGAGCAGGGCCCGCGCCAGATCCGCCGCCGGCCCTCGAGGCGCGAGTCGGGGCTGAAGCTCGGGTCGCTGACCGCCACCGAGGGCACCGGATAGCTCGTCCAGAACTCGCGCGGCTCGGCGAGATGCTCGACGAGGCGGCCTGCGATCCCGCCGGGCAGGGTCGCGATCAGGAGCGGGGCGAGCGAGACGATGGCCGTGACGGTGTCGATCCGGCGCTCGCGGCGACCGGCGAGGCCGAAGAAGAGGCCGCGCCGCTCGTCGTAGCAGCGCTCGATCAGCGCCTGCTGCACGACTCCCGCGTGGGCCGCGGCCCACCGCTCGAGCACGGCCGAGCCCGCCCGGTGTGCGAGCCGGGCGAGGGCCTGCAGCCCGTCGACGAAGACGCTGTTGAAGAGGACATCCTCGTAGTGGTTGCGGGTGAGCCTGAAGATCGGCGCCGGCTCGTAGCCGAGCAGCTTGTTGGGGAGCTGCAGGGCCCGGGCCCGCACGGCGAGCAGCCGGGGCGACGGGCGCCGGCCCGGACGAGGGTCGTAGACGGGGCTGAAGTCGAGCCCGCTCTCGTACTGGCTGATGATCGAGACCAGGCCGTCCCCGTCCGGGTCGCGCTCACGCGCCAGGAAGCGGTAGTAGCGCTCGAGGGCCGGAAGCGCCTCGGGCACGAAGTCGTCGCCGCCGGCGTCGACGATCGCCTCGACTGCCTGTGCGATCACCGGCGGTTGGAGCTGGGCGGTCGCCCACGGACGGCTGCCCGAGATCCAGTCGAGCCGGCCGGGTGTCTCGAGGTAGTGCCAGGAGCGGCGGGTCACGAGCTCGCGGTTCCAGAGCACGATCTGGGGGATCAGGCCGTTCGCCGCCTGGTGGGCGAGCAGCCCCCGCAGCTCGTCCTTGGCCCGTTCGACGATCGATCCTCGCCCAGACGACGGCGTGGAAGCACGAGTCCCAGAACCACTGGAACGGGTAGAGCGAGCGGGACGGCACCGTGAAGACGTATCGCCGCCCTCGAAAGGCTCCCTCGCTCGAGTTGGCGGCGAGGAGACGTTCTGCGTGTGCGAGCAGCTCGGTCGTCAGGCGATCGCGATCTTAGTGTCTCGCTCCGGCCCGCGAAGGCGATGCCTGCCGGGGCCACCTGGATCCGCATGGCAGGATGGACGTCGACGATGAGCACCGTCCTCCTCTTCGCCGCGGCGTTCCTGGCCAGCGCCGTCGAGATGGTCGAGGCGCTGACGATCGTGCTGGCGGTCGGCGTCACGCGAGACTGGCGCTCGACCCTGACCGGGGTCGCCGTGGCCGGCGGCGCGCTCGCGGTCATCGTGGCGGCGCTGGGGCCGGCTCTGACCGTGCTGCCGATCGAGACGCTCCGGCTGATCGTCGGCTCGCTGCTCCTGGTGTTCGGACTGCAATGGCTGCGGAAGGCCATCCTCCGCGCCGGTGGCTACAAGGCCCTTCACGACGAGACGGCGATCTTCCAGCGGGAGGCCGAGGACGCCCGGGGGGCCCCGGCCACGACCCGCGCCGGGCTCGACTGGTACGCCTTCACGGTCTCGTTCAAGGGCGTGCTGCTCGAAGGCCTCGAGGTGGCGTTCATCGTGATCACGTTCGGCAGCAGCCAGGGCGAGGTGCCGCTGGCGGCGGCTGCGGCGGTGACGGCGTTCGTGATCGTCGCGACGGTCGGTTTGCTCGTCCGCGCGCCGCTGAGCCGCGTCCCGGAGAACACGATCAAGTTCGTGGTGGGGGTGATGCTCACGAGCTTCGGCGTCTTCTGGGCGGGCGAGGGGACCGGGGTGAAGTGGCCCGGGGGCGACGCCGCGCTGCTCGGCGTGCTCGCGTTCGTGGCGCTCTCGTCGTTCGTGCTCGTGCGCATGCTCCGGCACGAGCGGGCCGGCCTGCCGGCGATCGGTCTCGACTCGTGAGGCGCGTGGAGGCGTTCGGCCGCTTCTGGCTCGAGTTCATCGTCGGCGACGACTGGCGGATCGCGCTCGGGGTGGCCGCAGCGCTCGGGCTCTCGGCGCTCCTCGTCAGCCAGTCGATCGCAGCCTGGTGGCTCCTCCCGGTCGCGGTCGTCGCCCTGCTCGGCGAGTCGATCAGGCGGGCGGCGCGTCGTTAGCGCGTGTCGCGGCGGCCGCAATTCCGTCGAGCATGCCGCCGAAGACGTGGTCGTGGATCGGCCAGAGCGAGTACCAGTAAGCGAGGCCGGAGAGGCCGGCCGGATCGAAGATCGCGGTCTGCCGGATCGTCGAGCTCCCCGTTCCATCGGGCTCGACCTCGAACTGGAGCCACGCACGTCCCGGCACCTTCATCTCCGCCGCGAGCCGGAGCAGCCGGTCCTGCTCGAAGCCCTCGACGCGCCAGAAGTCGATCGTGTCGCCGACCCGCACCCCGGTCGGGTCACGCCGGCCGCGCCGCAGGCCGGGGCCGCCGACGAGCACGTCGAGTGCGCCGCGGAGGCTCCAGAGCTCGCGGCCGGCGTACCAGCCGCTGTCGCCTCCGATCCGCTGGATCGGAGCAAACGCAGCGGCCGGCGGACACGGAACCGTGACGCTGCGCGAGTCGATCAGCCGTGAGCCCTGGCGGGCGCCGCCGAAGCCCGGCGGCGCGGCGGACGCCTCGTCCGACCAGCGCGTCTCCGCGATCTCCCGGTCCTCGTTGACGAGCGCGCGGGCGAGCGCCTCGGCAGAGGTGCGCGGCCGCACCGGGAAGACGTCGAGTGCACGGGGGTCGTTGACGACCGTCTCGTTGCGCAGGCTCTCCACGAGCTCGCGCCCGATCGCCGCATACACCGGAGTGACCAGATGAAGCCACAGGCTCGACAGCCTGGGAGTGAGCACCGGAACCGGCACCAGCCGCCTGCGGAGGCCGCGCAGGCGGCCGTACTCCTCCATCAGTTCGAGGTACGAGCAGACGTCGGGCCCGCCGATCTCGAACACCTCGCCTCCGGCCGGCTCGTGGTCGAGCGCCGCAAGCAGGTAGGCGATGACGTCCTCGATCGCGATCGGCTGCGTTCGTACATTCACCCATCGGGGCGTGACCATCACCGGCAGCCGCTCGACGAGGGCGCGCAGCATCTCGAACGACGCGCTGCCGGAGCCGATCACGATCGAGGCGCGGAACTCGATCGTCGGAACGCCGGACTCGCGCAGAATCCGGCCCACCTCCTGCCGCGAGGCGAGGTGCTCGGAGAGCATGCCGGTACCGAGACCGCCGAGGTAGACGATCCGGCCGACGCCGGCTGCATGCGCGGCGCGCCCGAACGCCGCTGCCGCCCGCCGGTCGGCCTCGGCGAACGAGCCGCCCGTCCCGAGCGAGTGGACGAGGTAATAGGCGGTATCGACGCCCTCGAGCGCAGGCCCGAGCGTCCCGGGCTGCGTCACGTCGCCGACCACGACCTCGGTGCCGGCTGCGACGCGCCCGGCGAGAAACTCGGGGCGGCGCGACAGACAGCGAACGGGCATCCCACGGGTCTCGAGCGCATGCAGGAGACGGCCACCGACGTAGCCTGTCGCACCCGTCAGTGCGATCAGCTCGCCCACGTCCGCAGGCTAGCCGTCCGGGACCGGCTCGCAGATTCAGGGTCACGGGACGGTCCGGCTGCGGCGGTGGCTTAACGAGCCCTTCACCCTGGCCAAGCGGCGCTCTGACAGCATCGCCGAGAAGCGGATGGGTCCCGGAACACGCGACACGGCGGCAGCGATCGTCAAGGTCCCGGAGATCGCGGTCATCTTCTGGGTCATCAAGATCCTGACGACCGCGATGGGCGAAGCCACCTCGGACTACCTCGTCCACGGCTTCAACCCGTATCTCGCCGTCACGGGAGGCTTCTTCGCCTTCGTGGCCGCGATGGCGATCCAGCTGCGGATGCCGGCCTACGTCCCGTGGGCCTACTGGCTCGCCGTGCTCATGGTCGCCGTGTTCGGGACGATGGCGGCCGATGTGCTCCATGTCGAGTTCCGCGTGCCCTATGCCGTCTCGACGATCGCCTTCGCGGTCGTGCTCACGGTCGTGTTCACGGCCTGGTACCGGAGCGAAGGGACGCTCTCGATTCACAGCATCGACACCCGCAGGCGCGAGCTCTTCTACTGGGCAGCCGTCCTCGCGACATTCGCGCTGGGGACGGCCGCCGGCGATCTGGCGGCCTATACGGCGCGCCTCGGCTTCCTCTCGGCCGGTGTGCTCTTCGCAGTCCTGTTCGCGATCCCGGGAATCGGTTATCGGTTCCTGAACCTCAATGCGATCGTGGCGTTCTGGTTCGCCTACGTCATGACGCGGCCACTCGGGGCGTCGTTCGCCGACTGGATGGGCAAGTCACGAGCCGCCGGCGGGCTCGGCCTCGGAGACGGTCCGGTGGCGGCCGTCCTCGGCCTCCTCATCGCCGCCCTCGTCATCTACGTCTCGATCGCGGGCCGGGAACGCGGTGCGTCCGCGGCTCGACGGTGGCGAGGCCCGGCCGAGCCCGCCGGCGACGAGTCGACCGGCTAGCTATAGCTCGACTCCTGCTGCCGCAGGCGCTACTCCTACCGCCGCAGGCGGATCGCGTTCAGGTCGTCCCTGACGATGTCGTCGGCGCGGCGGATGAGCTGCTCGATGTCGTCGTGCTCGGCATGGAGATACCGGCCGGCCAGGCGGTCGGCGCGGCCCGAGGCGAGGACGCGGACGAGGCGCGGCGCCAGCTCGGGCGGCGTCCAGGGGGCGTCCTCGCCGAAGCTCGACGAGGTCATGTCGGTCTGGACGAGCCCGGGGCTGATCAGGAAGACGGCAACGCCGAGGGGCGCGACCTCGGCCGCCAGGCACTCGGCGAACCGCCCGACTCCGGCCTTGCTCGCTGCGTAGCTGCCGCTCAGGGCGCCCGAGGTGACCGGCAGGTAGGAGGCGCCGCTCCCGACCACCACGATCCGGCCGTGTCCGCGCTCGATCATCGCCGGGAGCACCGCGCGGCAGCAGAGATACGTGCCGAGCACGTTCACCTCGAACACACGCCACCACTCCTCGGGCGGGAGGTCGACCGTCGCCGTCCTGCCGCCGCCGCCGATGCCCGCGTTCGCGACGAGGAGGTCGATCGGCCCGAGCGCCCGGCCGGTCTCGCCGACGATCCTCGCGACGTCCTCCTCGCGGCTGATGTCCCCGACGACCGCCAGGGCGCCGGTCTCCCGCGCAGCCTGCTCGAGCTGATCGCGGCTGCGAGCGCTCACGGCCACGCCCGCGCCCGCAGCCGCGAGCTCGCGGGCGATCGAGAGCCCGATCCCGCGGCCGCCGCCGGTCACGAGCGCAACGGCGCCCGAGAGATCGTCTGCAGAAGGCCGAGCCATCGCGGCGAGCGTATCGGCCGGGAGATCTCGCCCGGGTCGGGTGCAGCTCGCGAGCGGGCCTGCTAGCGCTTGATCACGTTGTGCACCTCGACCACCTCCGGCTCGCCCGGGCTGATGCCGAGCTCGTCCAGAATCGGCATGAGGCGCGCACCGAAAGCGTCGAGCTGCTCACGTGTGTCCCATGCATTGGGTGCGCCCACCCTACGCGCATCTCCTCGAGCGGGGAGGATGGATTCGGAGGATCGGCTCGCCGCTCGGCCGGTCAGGCGAGCGCCGCTGCGAGGTCGCCGAGCAGGGCGACCATCTCGACGTCCTCGTGGTCCATGTGCTGCAGCATCGCTCGCTCGACCCCGGCCTCCTCGAACCGGTGGAGCGCCTCGGCGACCTGCTCGACCGTGCCCGTGAGCGGCGGCAGATCCTCCCCGCCCACGATCTCCCGCCAGGCCCGCAGCCGGTCGGCGGCCTCCCGCTCGTCACGGCCGACGACGCACCCGGTCATCATCGAGAAGCGAAGCGGCTCGCGGCCGGCGGCTCTCGCGGCAGCGTCGAGGATCCGGCGGCGGTCGCGGGCATCCTCGAGGCTCGGAAAGACCGTGTTGTACTCGTCGGCGAACCGCACCGCGGCTCGCACGGTACGAGGCTTCGCGCGGCCGCCGATGATGATCGGCGGCCGGGGCCGCTGCACGGGCTTCGGCCAGACATCATCGGCCTCGGTCCACTGCCGCTCGATCTCCGCGAGCTGCCGGTCGAGCTCGTCGAGACGCTCGCGGGCCGTCCCGAACGCGAACCCGTAGGTGGCATGCTCCGCCTCGTACCAGCCGGCGCCGATGCCGAGCTCGACCCGGCCGCCCGAGATGTGGTCGACCGTCACCGCTGATTTCGCGAGCACCGAGGCCGGACGAAACGTGACCGGGGAGACCATCGTGCCGAGCCGTATTCGCTGCGTGACGGCTGCGAGAGCCGCGAGTGTCGCCCAGGCATCGAGCGAGCCGGCGGGATCCCCGCGGACGATCGAGCGGTAGTGGTCGGAACGGAAGAGCCCGTCGAGCCCGGCTGCCTCCGCGGCGTGGGCGAGAGCGAGCCAGTGCTCCCATTCCACTCCCTCTTGCCCTTCGATCATCAGGCAGATCCGCACGCCCGCATTCAACACCGAGCGGCCACCGACGGGCCGTGCCCTCGGTGCGGTCGGACCGGACCGGGGCTCGCGCGTGCCGGGCCCGACGCAACCCTCAGTACGATCGGGCCGTGCCGACATGCGCCAGTTGCGGGAGGGAGAGCCCCGGCGAGGCTCGGTTCTGCTCGTCGTGCGGCGCCGCGCTCACGCGCACGGGCGTGGGGGAGGAGCGGAAGATCGTCACCGTCCTCTTCGCGGATGTCGCCGGCTCGACCGCCCTTGCCGACCGGCTCGACCCGGAGGAGCTGCGCGAGGTGATGAGTGCCTGGTACGCCGCCGTCCGCTCCGAGATCGAAAGCCAGGGCGGCACGGTGGAGAAGTACATCGGCGACGCCGTCATGGCCGTCTTCGGCGTCCCGGTCGCGCACGAGGACGACCCGGCGCGGGCGCTGCGTGCCGCGCTCGGCGCGAGCGAGCGGCTGGTTGCGCTGAACCGGGAGCTGGCGGAGAGTCACGGCGTCGGGCTCGAGATCCGGACCGGGATCAATACCGGCGAGGCACTCACGACGCTCGACCCGCCTGCCGGCGAGGCGATGGTCACCGGGGTCGCCGTGAACGCGGCCGCCCGGCTCGAGCAGCTCGCGCGGCCCGGCCAGATCCTCGTCTCCGCGCGCACCGCCCGGTCGGCGCCGGGGTTCGATTTCGACGATCTCGGGACCGTGACCCTCCGCGGCAAGCAGGAGCGGGTGCGGGCACTCGCCCTGCGAGGCGTCTCGCGCGACCGCGCCGTCCGCGGCCTGCCCGGCGTTCGTGCGCCGCTCGTCGGCCGCGAGCGGGAGCTCGACCTCCTCGTCGCGCTCCAGGAGCGGGTCGTGGCCGAGGAGCGCCCGCACATCGTGACGATCTACGGAGATCCGGGGGTCGGGAAGAGCCGTCTCGTGCTCGAGCTCGGCGAACGTCTGGGCGGCGCTCCCGGCGCTCCCCGGATCGTCACCGGGCGCTGCCTGTCCTACGGCGACGGGATCACCTACTGGCCCCTCGGCGAGATCCTCAAGGAGCTCGGCGGGCTGGTCGACGAGGAGCCGGCCGAGGCGGCGATAGCCCGGATCGAAGCGCTCGTCGCGGAGGCGATCGGCCCGGCCGGCGAGGCGCTCGAGGGCTTGACCGTCGCCGCGCTCGCCTTCACGCTCGGCCTCGACTCAGGGGACGCCGGCTTCGCCCGGCTCCAGCCCTCGGCTCTGCGCGTCGAGCTTCATCGAGCCTGGCGCGTGCTGCTCTCGGCCCTGTCGCTGCGGCGACCGCTGGTGGCGGTCGTCGACGACATCCACTGGGCCGACCCGGCGCTGCTCGACCTGCTCGAGGAGGTCGCCGAGCGAAGCCGCGGTCCGCTGCTCCTCGTCTGCCCCGCACGTCCCGAGCTGACCGACCGCCGGCCCTCGTGGGGAGGAGGGCGCCGCAGCTTCTCCTCCCTGTTCCTCGGCCCGCTGACCGCCGATGCTGCCGGCGAGCTCGTCGAGCACCTGCTTGCAATCGACGGCCTCCCGGACGAGACCCGGGCGCGCATACTCGAGCGGGCCGAGGGTAACCCGTTCTTCCTCGAGGAGATGCTGCGTCATCTGATCGACGAGGGCGGGATCGTGCGCGACGGAGGCCGCTGGCAGGCGACCGACCGTCTTCGCGGGGTCGAGCTTCCCGACACCGTCCAGGCGGTCCTCGCCGCGCGCATCGACCTGCTCGAGCCTCGCGAGAAGAAAACGCTGCAGCAGGCCTCGGTCATCGGCCGCACCTTCTGGGCGGGAGCGGTGGAGGCGCTCGTCGACGAACGGGCGGACGTCGACCCCGCGCTGCGCCGCTTGGAGGAGCGCGAGCTCGTCGCGCCGCGCCTGACCTCCTCGCTGGCCGGCCAGGAGGAGCTCGCATTCACGCACATCCTGACGCGCGACGTCGCGTACGAGACGCTGCCGCGGCGCGAGCGGCCGCGCGCGCATGCCCGCGTCGCGGCCTGGATCGAGCAGAGCACCGCGAACCGGCGCGGCGAGGTCCTCGGCCTGCTCGCTCACCACTACCGGGAGGCCTATCGCGGCGCCCGGCTCGACCGGACGTTCGACGATGCCGAGCTCGAGGCTCTGCGAGCGCGCGCGTTCGAGCTGCTGCTCGAGGCCTCCCGGGCCGCACTGCGAGGCGCGGCGTACGCTGCCACGCGAGCGCTGGCGGAGTCGGCACTCGCCGTTGCCCGCACGGCGGAGGAGCAGGCGGACGCGCTCGAGGCTCTCGGGCACGGCTACAGCTACGCGGCGATGGGTGAGGGCGCGTGGAAGAGCTACGCCCGCGCCGTCGACACGCTCGTCGAGTCGTCCTCGCCGGACGGCGAGCAGATCGCCCGCCTCTGCGGGCGTGCCCTCGAGAGCATCTGCCGCTGGTCGGGGACGATTCACAGCCTTCCGCCCGAGGAGACGCCGCGGCGGTACCTGGAGCTCGGGCTCGCGCGCCTGGGCTCGGGCGAGGGCGAAGGCCGGGTGAGGCTGCTGATCGCCCAGTCGTTCTGGTCGAACGGATACCCCGGCTCGACCTCCGAGTTCCTCGACCCCGAGCGGGCGCTCCGGGCGGGAGAGGCGGCGGCGGAGATGGCCGAGCGGAGCGGTCGCCCGGATCTTGCGGTCGTGGCGCTCGACAGCGTTCAGCACAACCTGCAGCGGCAGGGCCAGTACCGGGAAGCGGACGCGGCGGCGCGTCACAGGCTCGAGCTGGCGCGAGTCGCGGGTGATGTCGGTGAGCTCGGCGACAGCTACGCCGTCGCCGCCTGGAATCGCGCGTACCTCGGAGCCTTTCCCGAGGCGCAGTCGCTCGCTCACGAGGGCTACGAGCTGCTGCGGGAGGACCTACCTCTCTATGCGCTGCACATCCTCTCCTGGGGCGCGCTGGCCTCGTTCCACCTCGGCGACTGGGATCGGGTCCTGGCGGATCTCGGGACCCTGCGCGAGGGGCTCGGGGAGCGTGCGGATGCCCCCGTTTCCGGTTACTCGCAGCCGTGGCCGGCGGCGGCCTTCATCCACGAGGCGCGCGGAGACCGTGCGGCATCAGAGCGCCTCCTCGACCAGGTGTACGGCATCGAGCGCGACCGGGGAGTGCTTGCCGCTCACCTTTCGCCGCTGCTCGTGCGGACGCTGATCCTGCGCGGCGAGGCCGATCTCGCCCGGGCCAGGATGGAAGAGCTGCTGCGCGACCGGGAGCGGGCCGAGCTGCCGCTGCTGCTTGCCGCCGAGGCGGAGCTGATGCTCCACGAGGAGCGCTGGGAGGAGCTGGCGCGGCTGGCCGGGACGCTGCGGCAGACCGGTGCGGCCTCCGGCGCGCGCTACCTGGCGCCCGCGGCGGCGCGGTGCTCCGGACGCGCCGCGCTCGCCTCGGGCGGGCCGGCCGAGGCGCTGCCACTCCTCGAGGAGGCCGCGGGCGGCTTTGCAACGCTCGGCATGAGCGTCGATTCGGCCGTTGCCCGCCTCGATGTCGCCGACGCCCTCGTCGAGCTGCGCCGCAACGAGGAGGCCGTGGCGCTTGCCTCGGCCGCGCTCGACGTCCTGGCCCGCGTCGGGTACCGGCAACCGGCCGCCCGCGCGACGGCGATCGCCGGCCGCGCGCGGGGCTGAGAGCGCTCCCGGGCCGTTGCCAGGCGGCTCTTGCCGCTCAGGCGCTGCTCCAGTTCCGTACCGTTTGCCAGACCGTCCGCGGGCGCCGGCGGGGGCGATCCTCGGCAAGCTGCTTCGCCCGCAGCTCGAGCAGCGGAATCAGGTGGGCGGTCGGTCGAAAAGGATCCGCCAGCGCCCGGCGCGAGTCGAGCGGGAGGGCGGCGACGACCACGCCGCTGACCTCTGCCACGACGTGCGTCCCCTTCGAGGCTGGGCGGCCCTCGAGCGCGGCAAGGCGGTCGAGTGCCTCGCCGTCGCGGACGCGCGAGAGCCGCAGTATCACCGACTCGTCCGGAGTGGCGGCCGCCGGCCGGCGCTCGTGCCGGAGGTAGGCGTCGTGCACGTTCCGGACGAGCTCTCGTTCGTTGTCTCGAAGCATCATCTCCCTGAAAGCCGGATGCATCGCTCCCCTCCCTCGTTTCGTTTGGGGAGTCCTATCCCGGCGCGGCTTTGCCCGGTCTTAGCGGCGTCTTAGCAACGGCCGGCCGGGCTCAGACGCAGGTGGGATCGTGATAGGCGGCGAGCTGTGACAGCGCCGCGTGCAAGGAGAGCCGGGTCTCGTCGTCGAGAGGGGCGAGGAGCTCGCGCTCGATGCCCTGGACGATCCCGCGGAGCCGGCGGAGCTCACCGCTCCCGGCCGGGGTGAGGCTGATCAGGTGGCGCCGGCGGTCGTTGGGATCGCGGTGGCGCTCGACGAGGCCGCGCTCCTCGAGCGAGTCGAGGATCCCGACGAGCTGGCCACGGTCGAGCTTCAGCGCGTCGGCGATCGTGGCCTGCGTCTCGCGCGTGCCCTCACCGGCGAGGGCGAGGACGCCGTAGTCGAACAGGTGGAACCCGCTCTGCTTGAACTCGTCCTGACCCCAGGCCTTGACGAATGTCCCTAGGCGCGCAAGCAAGAAGGCGGTGCTGTCGAGCATCTCCTTCGCGACACGGACCGGCTCGCGCTCTGGAACCTGGAGCGGCAGCGGGCTGGTCACGGGAATAAGTGTACCTCGTCCTACCGTTCATTGGTACTATCGTTGAACTTCGCAATGAATAAGAAGGGGGAGCGGTGATGAGCGGCAGTGAGTGGGAGAGGGGCCGTGGGTCGGAGGCGGTCAGTGGGTCGAGCAGTGAGGCTGTGTCCGTGAACGAGCCGGCCGAGGCCGGGCGCAAGCGCTGGCTCGCGCTGGCGGTGATCGTGACGGCCCAGTTCATGGTCGTCCTCGACGTCGCGATCGTGAACGTCGCGCTGCCCTCGATCAAGTCCGATCTCGGCTTCAGCCAGGAGAGCCTGCAGTGGGTGATCACCGCCTACTCGATCCTGTTCGGCGGCGTGCTGCTGCTGGGCGGGCGGCTTGCCGACCTGCTCGGCCGGCGACGCGTGTTCCTCGCCGGGCTCGCTCTCTTCACGGCGATGTCGCTGCTCGACGGCCTCGCGTGGTCGGAGGGATCGCTGATCCTCTTCCGGGCCCTGCAGGGGCTCGGCGCGGCACTCCTGTCGCCTGCCGCTCTCTCGATCCTCACGACGACGTTCGCCGAAGGCCGCGAGCGCAACCTGGCGCTCGGAATCTGGGGCGCTGTCTCCGGCAGCGGCGCCGCAGCCGGCGTCCTCCTCGGCGGCATCCTCACGAGCGCGCTCGGCTGGTCGTGGATCTTCTTCGTCAACGTCCCGGTCGGCCTCGTCGTTCTCGGCGTCACGCCCGCGCTCGTCCGGGAGAGCCGCGCACGGCTCGCTCACCGCCACTTCGACCTCGCCGGCGCGATCTCGAGCACGGGCGGCCTGATCGTGCTCGTCTACGCGATGACCCATGCCGCAGAGCACGGCTGGGCGACGGCCGAGACGGTGGTGCTGCTCGCCGTCTCCGCGGCTGCGATCGGCGCGTTCCTCGTCATCGAGACACGCTCGAAGGCGCCTCTGCTGCCGCTGCGGATCTTCCGGCTGCGGACGCTCGCGGCGTCGAACACCGCGGGGCTGCTGCTCGGAGCATCGCTCTTCGCACAGTTCTTCCTCCTCACGCTGTACATGCAGGAGGTGCTCGGGTACTCGGCGCTGCAGACGGGCGTCGCCTATCTCGCCCTCACGCTGACAGTTGTCGTGTTCGCCGGCGTCGCCCAGGCGCTCGCAACCCGCTTCGGCATCCGCTGGGTGATGACGACCGGCCTCGCCCTCGCGGCGGTGTCGATCGCCCTCTACGCGCGGCTGCCCGTCAGCGGGCACTACTTCTGGGATCTCTTCCCGGTCTTCATCATCACCGGCGTCGGGCTGGCTCTCTCGTTCGTGCCGATGACGATCGGCGCGCTCGCAGGCGTGAAGGCCTCGGATGCGGGCATTGCCTCCGGCCTGATCAACACGAGCCAGCAGGTCGGCGGATCGATCGGGGTCGCGCTCGCAACGACCATCGCGACCACCTACACCGCCCGTTACGTCGGCTCGCACAGCGGCCTCACCGCATCCTCGGCACCGGCGCTCGTGCACGGCTTCTCGATCGCCTTCTACGTGCTCGCCGGGATCGCGGCGGCCGCGGCCGTCATCGCGGCGATCATGCTCGAGCCGAGGGCGAGGCTCGAGTCGGCCGGAGAGCTCGCCCCCGCGGAGACGGTCGCCTAGCACTCGTCTCGGCGGCGGGGCCTAGCGGCGTTGCGATGCGGGCGACCAGCCCGCATCGCGCGTCGCCGGGGGCGTCTCTGGCAACCATCGGTTCGCGATCGAGCGAAGCTCACGTTTCTCGCCCGCGGTCGGTTTCAACAGGGACACGATTGCAGGTCGAGCAAAGGAGCCAACGATCATGGACACACGCCATGCTCTCATCGCCACCGACGAGCTGGGCGATCTCACCCTCGTCGCCTCCGGGAGCGCCCTCAGCGGCGTTTACTTCCGCGGCCACTGGACGATGCCCGACGAGACGGCGTTCGGCGAGGAGGTCGAGAGCGCGAGCGACCCGGTGCTGTCGCAGGCGGCCCGCGAGCTCACGCAGTATCTCCACGGCGAGCGAACGGCCTTCGACGTCGCCACTGCCGCCGACGGGAGCTGGTTCGAGGAGCGCGTCTGGGCGCTCCTGCGCGAACTTCCGTTCGGCGAGACCACGACCTACGGAGAGCTCGCCGACCGGCTCGGCGATCGGGCGCTGGCCCGGAGGGTCGGTCATGCGGTCGGGCGCAACCCCCTGTCGATCATCGTCGGCTGTCACCGCGTCGTCGGCAGCGACGGCAACCTCAGGGGCTACGCCGGCGGTCTCGAACGGAAGCAATTCCTGCTCGAGCTCGAAGGCGCGGAGGTGACAGCCGGCAGGATCGGCCGCCCGCCTCGACCGGCGGCGCCCTCGCCCGTGCGTGAGCGGGCGCAAGCTGTGGGTGGCGAGAGTGGCGTCGGGCCGCGCGGTCGGGATGGGGCGACGAACGTCGTCACCTCGGCGTCGGTGGAGTGAACACGGGAGCCCCGGTGTGGCGGCGCGCTCGGGTCGCGCCGCCACACCACGCCTCGATGTCCCGGAGCCGTGCTCGGGCTCAGCTCAGCACGAGCGAGACGTCGTCTGCCCCCGCGAGGTTGTAGTTGGCGTGATCGGTGAACGTGATGACGACCGCGATGCTCGCGGTTCCGGCCGGCACCGCGCCGCTCCTCGTGCGTAGGGCCATGTTCCCGCCGCCGATCGTCGTGTCCGGGCCGATCCTGATCGAGGACAGGGCCTTGCCCGAGGAGTCCATGAACTCGGCCCGCACCTGCACGGTGTCCGAGCTGTAGTTCCCGAGCCAGCCGCTCAGCGTGGCCTTGTGGCCGGCGGCGCCCGCCGGGGCCTTGATCGTCTGCGTGCCGATGGTCGCGGGCGCGCTCGTCGCCGCCGTCGTCGTCCCGCCGAAGAAGTAGTTCTTCCCCCTGTCTGCCGGGCCCTTCGAGGTCGCCGTGAACCACCCGACCCCGAACCCGGTGTACGCGGCGGCGCCGAACTGGCCGGCGGTATTCGTCCAGCCGGGGACCGCGCCGGACTCCCCGGTTGCGTTCTGGCCACGGCCGCCCTCGGCGCCGGGATTCTTGATCAGGTTCTTGCCGCAGAACGAGCACGCCGCTGAGGTTGCGGACGAGCCGAGCGCCGCCAGCGTGAGCGCCGCCACGGCCGCCGCCGCGAGGGCGGCCGCGATGCGCCGCCTGGTCGGCCGGAACCCGGCGGCGGGTGCCGCTGGGCGAATACGAGCGCCGTTGTCGAGCTTCACGCGTTCCTCCGTTTCGTCGTTCGGTCGACCGGGGCCCTGCCGGCTCCCGGACGAATCTCCGATCACGGAGTGTCACGAGCCTCGCCATAGGATCGCCATAATTCGCGTGGCCGCGGCGCGCAGGCGCCGGTGGCTAGGCGCCGGCACCGATCGACCGTGCGGCCGCGATCGCGTCGGAGTCGGGCAGGCCCGAGCCGGTTGCCAGCAGCTCATCCAGTTCCACCCGGTCGAGGGCGCCGGCGAGCCGGTCGAAGGTGGCGTCGAAGAGGCGCCGCTCGAACGGCTTGACGGTGGCGTGTATCCGCTCGAGCGATGCCCGGGCAAAGCCGAGGACCACCGCCGCCTCGCGCGTCTCGCCCCGCGTTGCGGCGACGGCGGCGAGAGCGATCACGCACCACACGACGTCCTCCTTGTCGTCGACGCCGCCCGAGAGATCGAGCGCCTCGACGAGAAGCTCGCAGGCGGCCTCGACCCGCCGCTGCTCGAGCGCGACAGCGCCGAGGTTGTACAGGGAGCGGGCCACGTTCGCGATGTCGTTCGCCTCCCGGAGCAGCGCCAGGCTCAGCTCGAACTCCTCGCGGGCGACCTCGAGATCCCCCTGGGACAGGGCGACATCGCCGCGGTTATTGCGCGCAAGCGCGATCAGCCTCGGCTCGCCGAGCGCCTCGGCGGCGGCAACGCACGTGTCGAGGGTCGCCGCTGCGAGCTCGAGCTCGCCGAGGCCGTGCAGGATCGCGCCGAGGTTGCTCAGCGAGCGAACGATTCCGGGACCGTCGTCGAGCGCGCG
This sequence comes from uncultured Actinomycetota bacterium, assembly GCA_963743675.1. Classification (GTDB taxonomy): domain Bacteria; phylum Actinomycetota; class Thermoleophilia; order Gaiellales; family Gaiellaceae; genus PALSA-600. The sequence goes on along the minus strand of CAVURE010000009.1, from coordinate 164,705 downwards.
GTAGAGCTCGAGCGCACGCTCGACGAGATCACGCGCCGGGCCGTACTGGCCGCGCAGCACCGCCAGGGCGGAGGCCGAGCGAAGAGCGTCGGCGGTGAGGCGCGGGTCGGCGCCGCCTGCCCGCTCGACGGCACGCTGCAGGTGCTCGAGCCCCTCGCTCAGGTAGCCGCGGATGTACCAGAACCGCGCGAGCGCGTAGGCGAGCCGCAGCTCGTGGCCGGCTGCTCCCGATCGCCCGAGCCACTCCAGCGCCGCGCGCAGGTCGTCATGGCTCGCCTCGAGCACCGCCAGCCACTCACCCTGCGCCGCACCGGCGAGCTCCGGTGCTGCCGTCTCGGCGAGCGTGAGGAAGTACGACGCATGCAGCTCATGCCCCTGTCGGTCTGCAGACGGCAATGACTGGGCGTACTCGCGGACGACCTCGAGCAGCCCGAGCTCGCCGCCGTAGGACTGGACGATGCTCGACTCGACGAGCTCGTCGAGTGTCCCGGGAGCTGCCGTCGGCGCTCCGATCTCGAGCGCCGCGGATGCGGTGAATCTCCGTCTGAAGAGCGACAGCCGGCCGAGGAGATGCTGCGAGCTCGGGCTCAGCAGCTCGAACCCCCAGTCGATCGTCGAGCGCATCGTTTGCTGTCTTGGCGGCGCGTCGCGCGCGCCGGCGTTGAGGACGGCGAGGCGCGAGTCGAGCAGCCGCAGCAGCTCGGCCGGGGAGCGGGTCCGGAACCATGGTGCGGCGAGCTCGATTGCGAGCGGCATCCTGTCGAGCCGCTCACAGAGCTCGGCGATCACGGCGTCGTCGACGTCGATCGTCACGCCGGCGGCGGCCGCCCGGCTTGCCAGCAGCTCGGCGGCGGCGGAGAGCTCGAGGGGCCGCACGTCGACGACGTTCTCGGCGGAGAGGCGGAGCAGCCGCCTGCTGGTCACGAGAACCGTCGAGCGAGGAGAGGCGTCGAGGAGCGGGGCGAGCACGACCGCGCCCTCGACGAGGTGCTCGGCGTTATCGAGGACGAGCAGGAGCTCCCGACCGGCGAGGTGCTCGCCGACCAGCTCGGGCCATCCGAATCGCTCGCCTTCTCGCAGCCCGAGGGCACGGCCGATCGCCGGCAATAGCTCCCCCGCGTCGGTCAGAGGTGCCAGGTCGACGAGTACCGCGCCGTCGGCATGCTCCTCTCCGAGCATGGCGGCGAGCTCGGCCGCGAGGCGGGTCTTGCCGATCCCGCCCGGCCCGGTCAGTGTCACCAGGCGCGTGCGCGGGTCGCGGAGTCGCTGCTGGAGCTCGGCGATCTCGGTCTCGCGTCCGATCGTGCGCGTCTGCGGCACCGGGACGGACAGCCGGCCGGGGACCTTCCGTGGCGGCGTGGCGAGGGTGGGATCGTGGCCGAGGATGCGCCGCTCGAGCTCCCGCAACCGCGCTCCCGGCTCGAGGCCGAGACCGGAGACGAGCGCGCTGCGGCCCTCGCGATAACGGGCCAGTGCGTCGGCCTGGCGCCCGCTGCGGAAGAGGGCCGTCATCAGCTGCCCTCGTAGATGCTCCCGCAGCGGATATCCGGCGACGGCCCGCTCGAGATCGGCGACGAGCTCGCGATGCCCCCCCAGGCGGAGCCTGGCATCGAAGGAGCCTTCGAGGCAGACGAGGCGTAGCTCGTTCATCCTCGCCGCCTCGTCGCGAGCGAAGTGATGACCGTCGAGGTCGGCGAGAGCCTCGCCGCGCCAGAGAGCGAGCGCGGCTGTCAGGCGCGACTCCGCGAGACGATCGCGTTCTTCCTCGAGCGCCCTGTGTCCCTCGTCTGCGAGCCGCTCGAACTCCTCGGCGTCGAGCTCGGCGGGGTCTACCACGAGCCGGTAGCCCGACTGCTCCGTGAGCAGCCGCCCGGGCGGAAGCAGCCGCCTGAGCTGGGAGACGTAGACGTGCAGGACGCTCTTCGCCGACGGCGGCGGCGCTTCGTCCCACACCGACTCGATCAGCGACTCGGTGGAGACCGTTTCGTTGCGGCGAAGGACGAGGGCCACGAGCACCGCACGCGGCCGCCGACCGAGCCTGACGGGAGCCCCGTCGACGAGCAGCTCGAACGGCCCGAGCAACCGGAGCGCCAACCGACTCCCCACGGTGTGATTCGAGGAGGCAAGAGGTTCGCGCGCAACTCTCCTCGGGCTCCGCGCCGAGGATCCCCCGTCGAGTGTGCTCACCGCTGTAAGAGCCTAGTCGGAGCTGCGCGTTCACCCGGCTGCCCGGCCGGAGCATGCCCTGGCGAGCGAGGGATCAGGCCCGCAGAGCCGCGATTCGTCCGCGTATCTCGGCGATGCAAAGCTCGTCCTGGAGCCTCGTCCCCGGGCCGGGAACCGGCACGGGGTCGATCAGCAACGTCCTGCCGTCGTCGGCGGCGATCACGTTCGACGGGTTCACGTCGCCGTGTGCCATCGATCGTGCATGAAGCTTCTCGACCGTCGCCTCGACGATCCCGAGCCGTCTCTCCGCCTCGTCCAGCAAGCCGAGGGAGATCAGCGTCTCGAGCGTGTCGCCGCTTGCGTACTCGAGGACGTAGCCGACGAACTCACCCACGGAGCTCTTGACGACTCCGACGGGCATGGGGATGGACGACGGAACCGTCCGGTGCATCGCGACGAGGCGCTCGAACTGCTGGCCGAGGTTCTCGAGCTTCCCGATCACGCGTATCCCCGACTCGGCCGGCGGCGCGAATCTCGGCCAGCAGTACTTGAGGACGATCTCCTCGGGCGCGAGGCCTTGCGCGGCGAGCTGCTGCTCGATCTCCGCCCCCGAGGAGACGACGACCTCGATCAGGAACATCGGCTGTGCTTTTTCCGGCTGCAGGGCGCCTCGCCGGGATCGTCTCCGCCAGCGGGCGGCCAACGCCCGGGAGATCACGTCCGGTCGCCCTTGCCGGGACCGCCGGCGGCCTGCATTGCCACCCTCCTCGACTCGGCCTGCGGGCAATGCCTTGTCACGTGGGCAACGGTACTCAACCGGGCTGCCTCTGCCGACGGCGCGAGCCGGCCCGTCGCGGGAGCGAGCGTGGGCGCTCGCCTCGGAGACGCCGAATGGCCCTCGAGGATCGCGCCCTCGCCTGTCCACCGGCTGCGGCGGCTCGGCGACCGCCTGGGCGGGGCGGGTTGCGAGCCGGGCTGCCGCGTCACGTTGCTTGCGCCGTCGCCGAGGCGGCGTCGGTATCTGGATCTGCGCCTCGGCCTGCCTCCTCGGCCTGCGAGTACACCTTGGCATGGTCGGGCCGGAACGACGCGTAGACGGTGTTGCCGACCTTCAGCTCGAGATCGGACGGGCCGGTGACGCCGATCTCGGCCCGGAGCGGCGGCAGCCCCGGGTCGAGGTCCATCACCACGCGCATCAGCCCCCGCATCGCTCCGTCCTCGAGCGAGAAGTCCGCGCTCACGGGCATCGCCTGCAGGATCTGGCTGCGATAGACGTTGGTGGCGCCGACGTCCGGCGCGGCTGCGTGCAGCGTGACGCTTCGCGGATGCACGACGACCGTCACCTCGTCACCCGGCCGGAGCGCCAGCGAGACCGCACTCGTCGCGCCGGGCACAGCCTCGACCTCGACGGTCCGTCCGTCGGCGTCGAGGAGCGAGACGCGGCACGTTCCTGCCCGCTCGTCGAAGGACGTCAGGGTGCCGGTGAACCTGTTGACCCCGACCATCTCGGCGATGTAGGCGGAGTGGGGGTGCCGGAGCAGGTCGAGGTGGGTTCCCTCCTGGATCACCCTGCCCTGCTCGAGCACGATGATGTGGTCGGCGAAGTTCAATGCGTCCGAGTACTGGTGCGAGACCATCACCGTCGTCAGCTTCAGCCTGAGCAGGATCTCGCGCAGCTCTCTCGACACCTCATGCCTGGTCTGGATGTCGAGCGCCGAGAGCGACTCGTCCAGCAGCAGCAGTTGGGGCGCGAGCGCGAGCGCCCGCGCGATCGCGACTCGCTGCTGCTGGCCGCCCGACAGCTCCTTCGGATGGCGGTCGTCGTAGCCGACGAGGTGGACCTGCTCGAGTGCCTCGCCGACCCGCTGCTTGATGACCTCCTTCTTCGTCTTCTGCATCCTCAGCCCGAATGCGACGTTGTCGAAGACCGACAGGTGGGGGAAGAGGACGTAGTCCTGGAAGACGAAGCCGATCGGCCGCTCCTGGGCGGGGATGCTGAAGTTCTGGCTCGTGTCGACGTAGAGCTCGTCGTCGATGATCAGCGTGCCGTTGTGCGCGGTGAGCAGCCCGGAGATGAACTTCAGCACGGTGCTCTTGCCCGAGCCGCTCTCTCCGAGGAGCACGGTCGTCTTGCCAGGCCCCGCCTCGAAGCCCATGTCGATGTGGAACGTTCCGAGTGTCGTCTCGAACTGGACCTCTAGCACCGCTCCACCTCCTGCGAGGGGCCCCTCATAGTGACCACTTCTTCAGCAGCCAGGAGCGGGTCAGGCCGAGCGTGGCCAGGACGGCGAACGAGACGGCGAGCAGGATCACCGAGACCGCGATCGACTTGTCGAAGTTCGACTGCGAGGTGATGTAGACGGCGATCGGCAGCGTCTGAGTCACTCCGGGGAAGTTGCCGGCGAAGGTGATCGTCGCCCCGAACTCGCCGAGGGCTCGCGCCCAGGCGAGGCCGACGGCGGTCAGCAGCACGGGGCTCGTGAGCGGCAGCACAACACCCTTGAAGGCCTGCAGTCGCGAGGCCCGCAGCGTGTAGGCGGCTGTCTCGTACCGTCCCTGCAGTTGTTCGAGCCCCGCTCTGGCGGTATTGACGAAGAACGGGGCGGCGACGAACACCTGGGCCATCACGACGGCCGTCGTGGTGAAGGGGATGCGGATCCCGAACGGGGCCAGGTACTGGCCCACCATCCCCGACCGGCCGTAGGCGAGGAGCAGCGCAAGGCCGGCGACGGTGGGCGGGAGGACCGTCGGGAGCGTCGCGAGCGTGTCCAGCATGCGGTGCCCCCAGAACGTTCCCTTGGCGAGGACGATCGCGGCCGGCAGGCCGAAGATGACCGCGAGCACTGTGCTGATCGCCGTCGTCTCGAAGCTCAACTTCAGCGCCGCGATCACGTCGGGCTGCTGCATCTGCGCCCAGATCTCCGACGGAGGCGCGTGGAAGATCAGCGCCAGCAACGGCACGAGCAGGTAGAGGAAGAACACCGTCGAGAGCAGGACCATCAGACCAACCGTCAACCAGCCCTTCCACGTGCTGCCCGCCTTCTGCCGGCGGCGCACCTGGCGGCGACTGGTCCCGGTCCGCCCACCGCTCGGCCCGGGGAGAGCCGGATTCGAGGCTTCGCTCATCGCTGTCGCCCGCCCTACGCCGGCAGGAAGCCGTACTTCGCGAGCGTCTTCTGCCCGGCGGGCGAGAGGACGTACTTCACGAACGACTCGGTTGTGGTCGGGTTGCTCGAGCTCGTGGCCGTCGCGATCGGGTAGTCGGCGACGATGTTGAACTCCTTCGGTATCGCGATCGTCTTCACCTGACTGCCCGCCGCGACGCCGTCGCTGACGTAGACGTAACCGGCGTCCACCTCCCCGAGCTGAACTTTCTGGACGATGCCGCTGACGCTCGTCTCCTGCGTGACGAAGTTCGACTTGACCCCGCTCACGTACGCCGGGCCGTACTCGCTCGACTTGCCCATCTTGTTCAGGACGTCGAGGGTGTAGCCGCCGATCGGGACGGACGGGTCGGCCACCGCGATCGACACGCCCTTGTTGGCGAGGTCCTTCAGGGTGCTGATGTTTCCCGGGTTCTTCGCGGGCAGGATCACGGTCAGCTCGTTCGTCGCGAACGTCTGCGGATCGTTGAGCTCCTTGCCGGCGTCCGACATGTTCTTCGGGTCGGCGGACGCGAAGACGTCGACGGGCGCGCCCTGGGTTATCTGCTCGGACAGCGTGTTCGAGCCGGCGAAGTTGAACCCGACCGTCGTGCCGGGATGTGCCGCCATGTAGTCGGTTCCAAGCACCTCGAACGCCGAGGTGAGCGAGGCGGCGGCGAAGACGGTGATCGAGCCTGACGGCGAGCCGTTCGCAGAGGTGCTCGTGCTCGAGTTGCTGCTGCTCCCGCCGCAGGCGGCCAGCAGCAGGCTGATGACAGCGAGCGACGACACGGCGAGAGCTCTTCTCCTGGTGGTCATGGTCGGCGTCCCCTTTCATTCGGCGATGCGAATTTGAGCGTGGCGACCCCCCGGTGGCCCGTACCTGCCGCACCGTCTCAGGAGGAGTCCCCCGGCCTGGCCCTACCTAGTAACGGGCCATACTAATCAGCCAAACGACCTGTGAATAGGCATTGCCTATGCGAGAGAATCGCAAGTCAGATGCGGCCGCCGGCTTCTCGATCGCCGCCGCTTCCCGGTGATGACGACATTCGCCTCGAGAGCTCGATCGCGCAGGATCCTCCTGACCGGCACGGCCGGGGCAGGCAAGCGTGCGATCGGCTCAGCGCTCGAGGCCGAGCACGGGTTCAGGCATCTCCGTGGCGGGGACCTGCGCGGGCGAGAGGGCTCCGAGAGCCTTCTGATCCGGATCTTCGAGGCCACCCGGATGGGCGAGAGCATCGTCCTGAGCTGGAGCGGTGTCTGCCCCTCCGGCTGGCTCGAGCTGCATGCGGTGGTACGGGACCTCCTCGGCCCGCAACACGCCGCGCCGAGGCGGCGCGAGAGCAAACCGTCGAGGCCCGCGGCGCGTGGAGCCGCTTCGACTCGTGCCTGAACGCGCCCCGTCGTAAGCACCCGGGTCGTCGGCCGCGATGGTCGGTGCTCAGCCGGTGCCGCGCCGGGAATGCCGGGTGAGCCGCGCGTAGGGAAGAGGGTTGGCGGCGAGCAGGGCCTCGACGGTCTTGCGGTACACGTTCTCGTCGTCGAGGTGCCGGTCTCGCCAACGTGCCTCGGCCCAGTAGGCATTCAGGTGCTCGATGCTCGGGCGGTGGTAGGCGCCGGCGGCGAGCTGCTTGATCAGCCGGAGACCCGTGCGGATCTCCGGCGGGGCGAGCTCGGCTTCCGCCTGGGGGCACTCGGCGAGGTGCTCGTTGCTCCTCGCGAGGGCCAGAGCCACCGGATGGCTCTCGCCGAGAAGCGCGTGAGCCATCGCCGCACGGACTCGATGCTCCACGAACCAGGCGGTCTTGTAGCTGCAGCCGAGAGCTGCCTGCAGCCGAGTCGCGGGGAAGCCGCGCTCCGACTCCAGCATCAGCCCCACGGCGAGCAGCCACTTCGAGATCGAGACGTGCGAGTCGTGCAGCACCGTGCCTGCCGTGGGCCGGAACTGGTAGGCGCAATCGCGGCAGTTGTGCTTGTCGCGCGTCGCGAGGAACCCCACCCGGTCGGAGGCGCAGCGAGGGCACTCCACGCCGCCGGGCCATCTGACCTCCTCGAGATAGGCCCGGGCGCCGGCCTCCCGGCCGAGCTTTCGAGTCAGCTCTCCCAGCCGCGGGTCTGCGCCCGGAGCGGGCAGATCAACCATCCGACCAACGTAGCCCAGCCACTCTCATTAGTCAATGGTCGACTACCGACGCCTAGGCATTTCCTCTCCGCTTCGCTACTTTGAGCGCTCGACGGCTGCGGCGAGCAGGGCGGCCACCTTCGACGGAGAGGAAGGCGAATGTGAATGGGTTGAAGATCAAGGTGAACGGGCTGACCCATGGGGTGTCCGCGAGCCTCGACACACCTCTGTTGTACGTCTTGCACAACGAGCTCCACCTGCATGGGCCGCGTTTTGGTTGCGGTCTTGCGCAGTGCGGCGCCTGCTCGGTGCTGCTCGACGGCAAGGAGATCCGCTCCTGCGTCACGCCGGTGGCGGCGGTGAGCGGGAAGAGCATCACGACGCTCGAGGGGCTGCCGGCGCTGTATGCGTCGCAGCGCGGGACCTCGGCGGCGGCGCCGGCGCTGCATCCGCTGCAGCAGGCGTGGATCGACGTGCAGGTGCCCCATTGCGGTTACTGTCAGAACGGCATGATGATCCAGGCCGCAGACCTGCTCGCGACGACCAAGAATCCGTCCGAGGACCAGATCCGCACGGCGATGAACGGGCATCTCTGCCGCTGCGGGACCTATCCGAGAATCCTGACCGCGATCCAGAAGGCCGCGGCCGTGATGGCAAAGGCGGGTGCGTGATGACAGGCCTGATGAACGAGAAGGAGTTCTCACGGACGGCGTTCCTGAAGGGCGGCGGTGCGCTGATCGTCGGTTTCTCGCTGGCGGGGTCGGCTCTGGCCGGCAAGGCGTCCGCCGCGTTTCCGGCCACTCCACCGACCCCTGCCGGCTTCAACGCGGATCTGAATCAGGTCGACTCGTGGATCACGATCAACGCCGACGAGACGATTGTGTTGAAGACGAGCCAGATCGAGACCGGCAATGGGATCACGACAGGGTTCCTCCAGTTGCTGGCGGAAGAGCTCGACGCGGACATGTCGCAGATGCGTTACGGCATGTTCAGCGCCGCGAGCCACGATGTCGTGGACACGTGGGTTGCGGGCAGCACCGGTGGCGAGGGGGGGTCGAACGCGATGTCGGGGACCGGCCCGAAGATCCGCAACGTCGCCGCCCTGGCACGGCAAGCGTTGCTGGGCATGGCGTCGACGACCCTCGGCGTCCCGGTCGCGAATCTGTCGGTCGACAAGGGTGTCGTCTCGGGCGGCGGCAAGTCGGTGACCTACGGTCAGTTGGTTGGGGGCAAGCTGCTGAACATCACGGGCGCGAATGTCAGTCTCCAGCCGGGTGTCGCTCCGGCGAAGCCGATGTCGGCGTACCAGACGGTGACGAAGGATCCGAACCCGGTGCAGCGGATCGATATCCCGGACAAGGTGACCGGCAAGTACACCTACGTGCAGAACGTGCGCCTGTCGGGGATGTTGCACGGCCGGGTCGTGCGTCCGCGCGGTCAGGGCGCCTATCCGTACAACTCGGACGTGCCGGTGAGCTTCGACCCCAGCTCGATCGCTCACATCCCGAACGCTCAGGTGGTGCACGTGAACAACTTTCTCGGCGTCGTCGCGCCGAAGGAGTACGACGCGATCCAGGCGGCGGCGCAGCTCAAGGTCGTGTGGAACACGAACCCGATCCTGCCCGGGACGGGGAACCTCTGGGCCCATTACCGCCAGCTCGATGCGTCCGGCCAGATCCCGGCAGCGATAGCGGCAGGCACGGTCGGCAATGTCGACACGGCGCTCGCCTCGGCGGCGCACACAGTTGCCGCGACATTCAAGCACCACTACCAAGGTCACATGCCCATCGGTCCGAGCTGCGCGCTCGCCGACGTCCAGCCGAACCTCGCCACGATCTGGAGCAACACCCAGAACATCTACGGGCTGAACGCAGACCTGGCGAACGTCTTGTACCCGCTCCAGGGCAATCAGATCCGGGTGCTCTTCTACGAGGGCTCCGGTTCGTTCGGCAACGGGTGTGTCGCGTTCGACACCGCCGAGTCGGCGGCGATCATGTCGAAGGCGACCGGCAAGCCCGTCCGCCTCCAGTTCATGCGTTGGGACGAGCACGGCTGGACGCATTTCGCGCCCGCGATCATGTACGACATGCGGGCCGGCGTCGACGCAAGCGGCAACATCGTCGCCTACGAGTCGACCGGGTTCAGCCAGGGCGGAACGTCGATTTACACGGGCCGCGAGCTCGCCGGCCCGGTGGGCGCTCCGACGCCGACCGCGAACGCACTCCCGAGCAAGGTCGCCGGTGCCGGCACCGTCGCGGAGAACCTCTCGCCGTGGATGAAGATCACGCTGTCGAACTACAAGCTGATCAACAAGCCGATCGACTCGACGATGGGCATCTTCCAGAGCGGGACGGTTCGCGCTCCGGGGGCACCCCAGACGGTGTTCGCCGATGCGCAGACGATGGACATGCTCGCGGTCGCCGCCGGCATGGACTCCCTCGCGTTCCGGCTGCAGAACATGCTGCCGGACGCGCAGAACCAGCGCTGGTCGGCGGTGCTCCAGGCAGCGGCGACCGCGGCAGGCTGGAAGCCCTGGATCTCAGGCTCGAACCTGAGCAAGGAGAACATCGTCACCGGCCGCGGGATCGCCAACGGCCACCACGGAGGTGCTTACGCCGCCGTCGTCGCCGACATCCAGGTGAACAAGAAGACCGGCAAGATCCTCGTGAAGCACCTCTACGGAGCCCAGGACTCCGGCTTCGCCGTCAATCCCGATCTGATCTACAACCAGATGGTCGGGAACCTGACCCAGTCGACGAGCCGAGCTCTCTGGGAAGAGGTCACGTTCAACAAGAACCAGGTCACGAGCGTCGACTGGGTGACCTACCCGATCCTCAGGTTCAAGGACTTCCCGAAGCTGACGACGGTCCTCGTCCAGCGCACCGACCAGCCGTCGCTGGGATCGGGCGAGCCGGTCACCTGCCCGACGATCGGGGCGATCGCGAACGCCTTCTTCGACGCGACCGGTGTGCGGATGCACGAGGCGCCGATGACGTCCGGGCGCGTACGCGCAACGCTGAAGGCCGCCGGGGTCACCTAGACCTGGATCGCGCGAGGGGAGGCCGCGCGGGCCTCCCCTCACCCGTCAGCTAAACCGTCTCGGGCACGTACCGGAACGGATGGTCCGGCGGCGAGTAGCCGTCCCCGGGCTGCCGCTTCGGAAGCTTGACCGGCTCTCGCTTCAGCTCCTCGTAGGGGATGAGCCCGAGCAGGTGGGAGATGCAGTTCAACCGTCCCCGACGCTTGTCGTTCGAGTCGACGACGTACCACGGGCTCGCCGGTGTGTCCGTAGCCGCGAACATCTCATCGCGCGCTAATCTTCGAGCAGAAGAGCGAGGCGTGATCGTGGGAGTCGACGAGCGGTGAGGTCCTCGTCGGCCGCGCCCGTACGCGGCCGGCGCGGAGAGCCGTCAGCGGCGACCGTCGACCGTGAACGCGGTCAGCTCGAGCCGCGACCCGGCAGCATTCGGAACTCCCGCACCGACGAGCAGCCACCCTGATGCGAGCGCGGGGCAGGCGTTGACGCCGGCTCGCAGGGCGGCTCGCCAGAGGATACGGCCGTCGCTCGCAGCTACGCCGTAGACGGCGCCGTCGAAGGTCGCGGTGAAGACCACGCCCTTTGCCACCGTCGCGCAGCCGAAGTTCGCCTGCGGCAGGCGTAGCGTCCAGGCCGTCTTGCCGGTGGCGGCGTCGAGAGCGACGAGCTCCCCGCGCCCGCGCGCCGTCACGTTCACGCGGTCGAGCGGCTCGTAGCCGACCGAGCTGCCGCGCATGCACAGGTCGACGACCGGGACGTAGAGTCGTCCCTCCGCGTAGGCCATCGGCGTCTCGACGCCGCCGAGCAGGCCGGGGCAGACCGAGACCTGGTGCCGCGGCAGTGGGCCGCGATCGTTGCGGTGGACACCGACGGCGCTCTCCCACAGGCGCGCGTGCGTCGAGCGGTCCCAGGCGATGACGAGCCCCGCCTTTCCCGCTCCGAAGACGACGTCGCGGCCGCCGATCGACGCGAGGATCGGCGGGAGCTGGAAGTCGTAGTCGCGCACGTCGTGTGGCGTCACCTGGTCGTACCAGTCGAGCTTGCCGGTACGCGTGTCGACGGCCAGCAGCGTGTCGGTGTAGAGCGCAGCTCCCGCGAAGGCGCCGCCGTTGGGATGCGCCGGGGTTCCGCCGTAGGGGTACGGGTTCGTCGTCCCCCAGTACACCACGTGGCCCGCGACGCTCGGGGTCTCCCAGGCCCCGCCGCCGCCGGCCTCCGCAGGCACCCGCCAGGCACCCTTGATCGTCGATAGCTCCCAGCGGATCCGCCCCGTGCCGGCGTCCAGGGCGTACAGGGCGCCTCGACCGTCGGGCGGGAGTCCGATCGTGCTCACGAAGACGAGCCCGTCGGCGACCTGCGGGGCGATGTCGACGTAACGGGCCGCCGGCGTGACCAGGAAGTGCCGCCACAACGGACGCCCGGTTGCGGCGTCGAGGGCAAAGGCGCTCGAGTCGGTTGCGCCGAAGACACGCCCGCCGGTCACCGCGAGGCCGTTCGGGCCTGGATTCGTCGCAGCGAAGAGGCGGCGCCAGAGCACCTTCCCGGTGGTCAGGTCGAGTGCGAAGACGTTGCTGCTCAGGTCCTGGACGTAGACGACGCCGTCCACCACGATCGGGGTCGCGGTGAACGCTCCCGCGTCACCGGGGCGGGTCGGGAAGCGGAAGCGCCAGGCGACGTGGAGCCGGCCGACGTTCGCGGGGTCGATCCCGCTCGCGGGCAGTGCGCGGGTCGAGTCGAGATCGAGGTTCGGCAGCGGCCAGTCGGCCCCGCCGCGCGAGCCGCCGCAGCCGGCAAGGGCGCAACGCCAGCACGATCGAGGCGAGCACGACCAGCGGGGTCCTTCCGGCGATGTTCAACGCTCCGAGGCGGGTACGGCAGAGAGGGCGCTACCCGTCGGCGCTCGTCAGATGCAGGGGCTCAGCTTGGTGCTCTTGTGGCCCTTCTTGCACAGCGGCAGGTCCTGGATCAGGTTGAGCGAGGAGGGGATGTGGTAGGGGACCGGGGTCATCTCGGTGATCTGGAGGAACGCGCCGACCATCCCGTAGTAGGTCAGGTAGCCGTTGGCGAACGTCGGCTGGAGCCCGGTAGCCGTGAAGTTGACCGTCAGCTCTCCGCCCGCGAGGCAGGTACAAGCCGGCGGGGACATCTTGCCGTTGCACTGGATGTTCCCGCCCACGAGGGCGCACTTACCACCCTCGGAGCTCGTCACCGCGGTGACGGTCAGGCCGATCGGGGGCGTCCAGACGAACTGGTCGATGAAGCCGATACCGCTCGTGTTCTGCACATCGAGCTGATAGGCGTTCGGCCCGACCCAGCGCACGATCACGACGGCGTCGCCGGTGCCTCTTCCGAGCGTGTTCGGATTGACTGCCGGGGGCGAGTCGGTAGCCGCACGCGTGGCAGCGGACGCGGAATGAACCCCGACGACGAGCAACAACGTCGAAGCCAGCACGAGAACCGCTCGCCGCGTCAAGCGTGGAAATCGAAGCTTGACTAGCAAGTCCGCCGCAGTATAGGGACCGTCGAGACGGTACACAACACCCGACCGGCCGTTCACGCGCATCCCGGCGACTGCCCGCCTCTGCCGGCGATCGCGCCGGCAAACGTCTCGCTCGGCCGGTACCGGCTGCGCCCGGCCCCGGCCTCATCCGCTGGTCGAGCCTCGGCAGCGGCGGGTGGGTAGGTGACTCGAGCGTCCCCTCAGGCTAAGCTGTCCCGATGGTGCCGAGGTTGCTCGTCCTGGCGGCTGTACTTGCCGCGCTCGCGGTGTGCGGGATCGCGGCGTCGGCCGCCGCGCCGGGGAACTCGAAGATCGGAAAGACGCTCTACCTCAAGGCAGGGGTCTTCTGTGCTTCGTGCCACACGCTGAAAGCAGCGAAGAGCACGGGACGCGACGGCCCGAACCTTGACAAGTCCAAGGCGAGCTACGACAAGATCGTCGCGGCGATCACGAAGGGCCATGCCCCGAGCAAGCGCTGGCCGACCGGCATGCCGGTCTACGGGGGCAAGCACGCCATTCTCCCGGCGGCGTTCATCAAAGACGTCGCCGCGTTCGTGTACACCTCGACGCACCATTGACCCGAGCGCGCGCGCAGAGCGCGGGCGGCCTGGTCGCCCTCTGCACGCTCGCGATCGTGGCGGCCGGGGCCGCGTCCGCGGCCCTCACCACCAAGACGTTCGGTCACGCCGCCCGCCTGAAGGGCACGAAGGTCTGGTACGTGCAGGGCACCGCCGTGACGCCGAAGGCGCTCTCGGTCAAGGTCGCGCCGGTTCCGAGCCAGCCGGTGAAGGTGCAGTGGTCGGTGGTCTGCCAGCGGACCAACCCGACCGATCCGGCCGACCACATCGGGGCGCGTGTGAGCTCGGGGCAGACATCGGTGGGAACCGCAACCATCGTCAAGCTCGCGCTTCCGTTCGCGAAGCCGCCGTCCTGCGTCGCGACGGTCTACGCGACCCTCTCGAGGAACGGAGTCGCTCGACGCTTCAGCTCGTGAAGTCGTGAGCGCCTGCAGTTCTCGGCCGCCGGCGAGCCGGGTTATGATCAGCTCCGGAGGCGGCTGAGCGAATGCGGCGGACAAGGACACTTTTCCTGCTCGGCCTGGCCGTTGCCGGGCTCTCGCTCGCGGCCGCGGCGAACCGCCGCGGCGGCCAGGAGCGCGCAGCCGGTCGGGATCGAGCCGGTCGGCTCGACCGAGTGGCCCGCGGTCGCGGCGCAGCTCGCGAAGAACATCGCGCGGGACTCCTTCGCCCACGACTACGCGGGCGTCTGGAAGTACCTCCTGCCGGCCTACCAGAGTGCGGTCTCCCAGTCCCGCTGGGACAGCTGCCAGCGCTCGCATCCGGCCGCGCCGCCCTCCGTCAAGATCACGAAGGTCGCCGTCGGAAGCGCTCAGGAGGTCGCGCTCGACCTCTCGCTCGTGGGGCGAAAGAACGTCCAGGAGATCGAGCTGCTCGTGGAGTACAAGTCTCCGGGCGTCACGCAGCCGAAGTACGCCGTCGTCTACACGTTTTGGCTCAAACAGGCGAATATCTGGCGGGCGGTGTGGCTCGGGGACGAGTACAAGGCCTACAAGTCCGGACACCTGCTACGTGGCGCCCGCAGGGCTCCACGATCTACTGATCGTCTCGGTGCCGTGCGAGCCTCGCGTGCAGTACGCGCTTGCTGATGGGAATCGAGCTGACTATGATCGTTCGTTCACAAGGATGCTCCCACGGGTGGGGATCCGAATTCACAGGGAGGAGTGGCCTGCATGCGTAGAGTCCTTCTGTTAGGTGCTGTCGCGGCGGTCGTGGGCGTGACGATGGTCTCCATGGCGTCCGCGTCGCAGGAAGCCTCGGCGCCGTCGTGGGTGCCCGACGGGTGTCACGCCTGCGGGCGCGAACTGGATGAGCGGCGAGGGTGACACTTCGAACGACCGCTACTCGACGCTCGGGCAGATCAACGCTTCGAACGTGAACAGCCTGCACGTCGTCTGGAACCAGCAGTTCAACGACCCGAGCATCCAGTTCAGCCCAGAGGGTCAGCCGATCTGCTGCACGAACAACCTGCTGTACCAGGCGTACATCCAGGGTGTCGCGGCGATGGCGCCCGACACGGGCCAGATCGCCTGGAACTACTCCGGGCCGTCGAGCCCGCAGCTGACGCAGCTGGGGCAGCGGCTGCGGGTCGACAACACCGCGGACCGACGTCGTTCAGCCCATCGCTGAACCTACTCTTCGCCGGCCAGCAGGACGGCTCGATCGTCGCGCTGAACGCGAAGTCGGGTCAGCCGGTCTGGACGACCTCGGTGATCGGGGCCGGCACGTACGGCGATGTGACCGGTGCCGAGTCGGCGCCGTTCACGCAGTACTACGACATCCCGGGCACCGACGGCGTCGTCCTCTCGGCACCGAACGGCGGCGAGAGCCCGTTCCGGGGTCACCTGGACGCGTACGACGCGAAGACGGGCAAGCTGCTCTGGCGGTCGTGGAACCTGCCCGATCCGACTCAGGTGCCGTACATCCTCTCCTGGGGCAACCCGGCGGAGGCCGCCACGGGCGGCGCGGCCGACTGGTCGGTTCCGGCCGATCGATCCGCAGGCGGGCGATGTGGTCTACGGGACAGGGAACCCGTACCCGGAGACGGGCCGCGCGCCCGGCTGGGACCTCTGGACCGAGAGCGATCATGACGGTCGACTGGAAGACCGGCGCGCTCAAGTGGTTCTTCCAGACTCACCCATCACGACTGGCTCGACTTCGACGTTCCGCACCCGCCGATGATCCTGAACGTCCCGATCAACGGGAAGAGCACGCGGGTCGTCGCCGAGGGCAGCAAGGGCGGCTTCTTCTACGTGCTGAACGAGAAGAACGGCAGCCCGGTGCCCGGCTTCAAGATCACCGAGACACCGACCTACGATCCCGTCGGGGCAGGGCATCGCCACGAACGGCTTCGCGGCGACCCAGCCGTTCCCGACCGGCGCGTCGTTCTGCATGGCCGTCGTCGACTACTCGCCGGCCGGCCTCGCGAAGTGCAACTTCCCGGGCAACCCGCTGGTCGACGAGTACGGGACGAGCCCGACCGCGACGATCCAGGTGAACAGCCCGACCCAGCTGACGAACCTGGCGAACAACCGCCCGATCTTCGGAGCGCCGGAGAGCTCGGCGACCGATCCGGGCGGTACCTCGTCTACGGCGGCGCCGGCGGCGGTGGCAACTTCGGCTATCCGCCGTCGGCGTACAACCCGAACACGACACACCTACTACGCCTGCGTGCAGAACGAGGGCGGCGCGCACTCGAACACAGACCCCGGGCTCCTACGTCCAGACGAGCGTCGAGCGCGTCGGCGACGAGCGGAATCCAGGGCTTCATGAGCGCGATCAACCTGTCGAACAACACGATGCGCTGGCAGTTCCCGGGCAGGCGCAGCCGATCTCGGCGACTGCTACAGCGGCGTGCTTGCGACCGCAGGCAACGTCGTGTTCACCTGGTGGAAGGGCCGAAGCGACCAGGCGACCACCCTGCCGAACCAGGGCACGACCCAGCAGGGTGCCGGCACGCTTCTGACTCCGGGCGCCCAGATCGACGCCTACGACGCCACGACCGGGCAAGATCCTCTGGACCTGGGGCATCCCGAACGACACGGGCATCTCGCCGATGGTCACCTACGAGTACAAGGGCAAGCAGTACCTCGCGAGCTACCACGGCGTCGGCATCGCCGGCACTCCCGGGAGCCACGCCCGACCGGCCAGCGAGATCAGCTGACCGTGTTCTCGCTCTGACGAGCACCTAGGAGCGAAGCGGAAGGACACGGGGGGAGCCCGACAGGGCTCCCTCCGCGTAATTGCCGGGCTCGATGAGCGATGCAGGTGGAGGTGGACGGCGATCGGCGCAGTCGTCGTCGTCGCGGCCGCGGTCGCGATCTCCGTCCTGCTGGTCGTCGATCGCGGTGGGGGCGGCGCGGCGAGGAACGCGGGCGGGGCCTCGGGGAAGCTGCCGGACGAGTCATACGCGATCCTCTGGGCCGGGACGCGGGTCGGGCAGCGCGAGGCCGCGGTGCTCGCACGCTGGCCGAAGCACCCCTATCAGCACTACAGCGACAACCTGCAGAGGACTGCTACGAGTGGGAGGACCAGGCCGTCGGGCCCGACAAGATCCTCCCGGCGCACCTGTACAATCTCTGTTTCAAGGGCGGTGTCCTCCGCCTGAAGACCGTGTTCTGAGACGGGCGAACGAGCAGGAGGGAAGGGTGGAAGCGTGGTTCCAGCTCGTCGACTTGTAGCCCTTTCCGGTGTCGCGCTCACGCTGGCGCTGCTGGCCTCGGTCGGCGGCCCCCGCCGCGACGAAGACGACGGCACCCGGGAAGACGATCCTCGTCTACTTCGTCTTCACCGACAAGAAGCTTCTGCTCGGCGTCTATCGCGAGGGGCCCGACGGCGCCGAACGATCTCTATCTCGGGACACCGCCGACGCGCGGGGACTACGCCATCTTCTACGTCCTGAATCGCGGCCACAAGACGCACTCGCTGACGTTCATGAAGAAGAAGTTCACGGTCAAGCCGGGCAAGAAGGACCACTTCAGCCGTGCGCTGCTCGTGCGCGGCGCGTTTCCCTACTCGAGCCCGTCGAATCCCGGGAAGGCGTTCCGGGGCGTGCTCGACCGTCACCTGAGCCCCGGCCGCGACTGCGGCCGTCTCCGGCTCGCCCTGGTCGCCCCAAGCCCGTTGCGTGGAGGTCGCGAGCGTGGTAGTTTCCGTGGCCGTGCTCCTTGTAGTCAGTCCATTTCGGAGGGAGGACTCTCGACGTGAGAGGTAGCGGTTCGGCTCGTTTGCTACTCAGGACTTTGTTCTGTGCTTCAGTGCTCGCTTCATTCGGTCTCGCCGTCGTTGGAACGGCCAGTGCATTGACGGTCACGAGCTGGGTGGGAGGCAAGGCCTCGGTCCCCCAGATCGTGACCTCGGCGGGAAACTGCCCCGGCACCGTGATCATGTTCATCGGCACCGGGTTCGTGAATGACGGCGGGCCCGTCAGCGTCACCATCGGCGGGACGCCTTCGCCGCAGGTGATCGTTGGCTCGGACATCATCTCTACGCGGTTGTCGGGAGCGGCACGCAGAGCGGCCCCGTGGTCGTGACCACGAAGGCGGGCTCCGTGACGGCGCCCGGCGGGCCCGCGCAGGTATATCCCTGCCAGTCCACCGCCACCGCGACGGCCGACCCGGTCATCAGCTCCGTTCCCAAGACACTGAAGGCCAACGGCAAGAAGGTCACAGTGGTCGGAAGCAACTTCGTCGGCACCACGTCGGTCACCCTGGCCGGAGCGAAGGTGCAGTACGCGATTCCCTCCGACGGCCTGATGTACGTGCTCGTTCCGAAGGACACGAAGGCCGGCGCGACCGACCTGGTGGTCACCAACACCATGGGATCGGCAAAGGCGCCCGTCACCGTCGTCGCGGGCTGAGCCTGAGCACGGCTGACTCGAGGCCGCGGCGCGAGGTCACTCGCTACCGGCCCGAACAGACTCGAACCGGCCTCCCGACGCACTCGCGTCGGGAGGCCGGTTCTCGTTCGGCCCCACTACCGCCGGCCGGGTCCGTTGGACGTCGCAGTTGGTACCATCGAAGCGGGGGGCACCGAAGGCGGCGTTCCTCGATCCGATCCCCAGGAGGAGGCAAAAGAACCAAGATGAGCCGTCTACGTTTGCGATTCACGCTACCCGCGCTCGGCGTCTGCCTGGCGCTCGCGGCGGTGGCCCTGTTCGGCGCGCGGATCAGCGGAGCTGCTCCGGCGGCCGCGCAGAAGAGTGCTGTCGTCATCAGAAGCCCACGTCATCACCGCGACCGCCGGCAAGCCTTCGGAGCTTGCGTTCAAGCTCTCGAAGACCTCGTCGATCCCCGCGGGCACGATCACGTTCAAGGTGACGAACATGGGCGTCGCCTACCACGACTTCAAGCTCTGCGCGAAGCCCGTGGCAAACCCGACGGCGGCCGTGAACGCCTGCACGGGCAAGTCGACCGCGATCCTGAAGCACGGGCAGTCGGCAACGCTCACGGTCTCGATCGCCAAGACCGGTCTTTACGAGTATCTCTGCTCGGTCACCGGTCACGCCGCGGCGGGGATGAAGGGGATCCTCGGAGTCGGCATGGCAGTGACGGCCGCGCAGCAGAAGGCTGCGGCCCAGGCGAACTCGACGCCCGCCAGCTCGACGAGCGGTAGCAGCAGTAGCAGCAGCAGCAGCTCGAGCAGCTCCAGCAGCTCGGGCGGCGCGACGACCACCACGGCCGGCGGCGGCGTGACCACCACCACACGCGCCCGGGCGGCGGCGGGGCCGGCACCACGAACCCGTGTCCTCCGGGGCAGACCATCCAGACCGGGGGCAACACCGACGCCGACGGCGACGAGCTCGGAACCGAGCCGGACGACAACGACGGCTGCATCTGAGCTGCAGCCGACGGCGGCTCCCCGCCTGGAGCCGTCATCGGTTGGCAGCCGAATGCGCGAACAGGACGTCCGGGCGGCCCCATGCGGGGCCGCCCGGGCCCTTTTCGAGCCCGAGCTCCTCTTATCGAGTCGGCGACGGCAGGGGCGGTCTGACTGCCGACAGGGTACTCGATCGTCGCGCGCGTCCCCGTCCAGGCGCTGACTGCGCCGGCGCCGGGCGATCCGCGTTCCCCTCTGCCGCGCTCGCGGCGCAGGCCGCCCGGCCTCAACGGCCGGCGGTCAGCTCCTCGTCAGAGGTTCTTGATGAAGGCGGTGACCGGGCCCTTGCCGTGGAGGTAGCTGTGGCCGCAGACGTCGAGCTTGATGATCGGCGACCCCAGATAGGGGACCGAGACGACCAGGGTCCCGTCGAGCCCTTGCGGCAGCCCGCATCGTTGGAGGCGAAGACGACGACGTGCGCTCGGAGCATCGCACCGTAGCCGTGGCTGAACGCGATCGGCGTCCCGACATGGATCGAGAGCACGCGTGGCTTGCCGCCGCCCGTCACCCTGAGCGGGAAGTCCGAGGCGCTGAGATTGCTGATCGCGCCTGCGGTTGTTCCGCCGGGGCTGACGGTCGTGCCGAACGAGCCGCTCGTGGTGCCGCTGCTCGTCACGCCGCCGCTCGTCGTCCGCGCGTTGAAGCTGAACGTCCAGTTCGACTTGACGCCGGTCGGATGGCCGTTGCCGGCGAGCGAGCAGTTGTGGGCGTAGCCCTGGACCCCCTTAGCATCTCCTGCGTCATCGCCTCGAATCGCGGCACATCCTCCGGCTTGAGCTGCTTGACGGCGTCGTCGAACGTGGCCAGGCTCCAGGTCTTCGCGCCGATTACCCGGTAGACCCGCTGGCTGGGGTTCCACGCTTTCGCTGCGATCGACGGCGCCGCCGGGGCGTGGGTCGAGGTACAGCCGATGTCGAAGTCGTTCCAGGGGTTCATGTCGGTCGGCAGGTCGTAGTAGACCCTGACATCCATGTCCTTGGCGGCCGCCGTCCGGTACACGCACACGATCTCGACGACCGGGGCCGAGAAGTAGAGGATCAGGTTGCCGTCGGGACTGATGGTGTTGGGCGTCAGGACTTCCCGGGCGGCCGGCGTGTTCGACCAGCCGGACGGCGGGGTCGGGCACGGCACCGTGTCGGCCTGGGTCGCATAGGGGTCGCCCCCGGCGTGAACGCTTCCCGCGCCCAGCGCGAACAGGAGCACCAGGGCTCCGACGACAATGAGGCCAGCGCGCATAACGACCGGGACACTATTGCACGCCGATGGTCCGGCTGCCAGACACTCGCCGGGACGTACGGCTCGCACGAACAGGTCGTGCGGGCGTGGGCTATACTCGAGGCGCATGGCTCAGGCCAGGAGAAAGCGCCGCGAGATGCGGGCTCGTAGGCAGGCGCAGGCTCCTCGCGAACCCAAGGCGGCACCCGAGGAAGCGGCCGGCAGCAAGAGGACGGGACGGCGGGTGGCCTTCGTCGCCGGCGCGTGATCGTGCTCATCGCCGCCGGGGGCCTTGCCTACGCGCTGCTGTCCGGCGGCTCGTCGACACCGGCGGCCGTGCAGCCGGCCGCGACCGTGTCCGACCCGATGGCGGCGCTGGCCGGTCATCCGCTGCAGGCTCCCGAGTGCACGCCGATCAAGGGGCCGCGCTGGGTCTACCCGAAGGGGCCCCCGGTCAAGGGACTGCCCCCTGTCATTGCGAACATCAGAAGCACCACCTACGAAGTGTTCGCGATCCACTACTGCTGCAGCCAGGCGTCGACCTGGATCCGGAAGCTCTCGAGCGAGAGGATCCCGATCCTCCGCTCCGGCAATGTCACTGTCCTGAAAGGCCCGAAAGGCTACTACTGCTCCGCCTACCCGGACGCGAACGGCCTCGCCTACGCCGGCGGCTGCCAGTCCAAGGGCGGCGGCGGCTGCGTGGTGGGGAAGAACGCGGTGGGCCGCCAGTACGCGAACGGCAGGGGCTGCAAGCTCACGGGCGGTGACAAGGCGTTCGGCTGGAACTGGAACGTCGCCAATCGCCGCGTCGTGTTCCAGCCGAACGCGACCACCGGTGTCGTCCAGCTCATCCATCTCTCCGGATCGGACACGAACGTCGTCTTCCGCTACCTCAACGGCTCCTACGAGCTTCAGGTGCTGAACACGAGCGGCATCGGCTACCTGAACGGCTTCACCTGGGAGCCCTCGGCCGGATGGAAGGTGACGAAGATCAAGAGCTCGACCGGCGCCTCCTGCTCGCTCACGGCCGCCGGGAGGATCTTGCGCCGGGCAGCGTCCAGCCGCCGACGTGCCTCTGCACGGACGACGGCGGCAGCGTCGAGATCAACTTCACCGCCGCCCCGACGAAGAGCAGTCACGGGTACCTGTTCGGAGGCTCGCCCTGGCAGTTCAAGATCACCAAGATGACGCCCGTCCCCTACATCATCCCGGGCGCGCCCGACCAGGCCAAGAAGCGAGGCGGCGTCTAGCCCGAGCGCCGCCCGCGCCTGACCGGCGGACGCAACGCCAGGCCGCGCGGGCGCACGATCCAAGGCGGCGGCTGGTCCGCCTCGCGGCCGCCGAGCTCGAGCGTCCGATCCGGGCGCCCGGAAGCGCCCGCTCCGAGCTCACGATCGATCTGCACTGCACCGACCGGCCCCAACACGGCGCCCTGGTCGGCCTCGGGCCCGCAGCCGGGGTTGCTTCAACGCGGGGTTGCTTCAACGCCTCGGGTCAAGGTGGACCCGAGGCGTTGGTTTGACGGGAGAGCGACGGGAAAGAGCCTTGACGGGAAAGAGCGAGGCCGCCCGGTGTTAAGGCAACCCGTGCTACAGGCAACTCGTGCTACAGGCAGCCGTCTCCGTCAGTCGGGAACCCGCCCTCGTTGTCGTCGTCCTCGTCGCCGGTGTTCGGCCCGACGGGGACCAGCGTGCCCGGCGCGCAGGCGGGATCGGAGGCCTGTCCATTGACCACGCCTCCGGCCCCGGTCTTCGCGCCGGAGCTCGCGGGGGTCGTCGTGGTCGTCACCGCACCGGCGCCGCCCGGCGTCGTCGTCGACCCCGACGAGGAGCTGGAACTGGAGCTGGAGCCTGCCGCGGGCGTCGCGCTCAGGGCGACCGTGAAGAGCCCTTTCATCCCCGAAGCCGCCTGCGTGGCGCTCCCGGAGAGGAACTCGTACTTCCCGCTCGCGGCCAGCTTGACGGTCAGCGTCGCGCTTGCACCCGGCGCGACCGCCTTCGTCGCGACGCCGGAGCACGAGTTCGCCTTGTCGTTGGCGCTCGGCTTCGTGCAGACCTTGAAGGAGTGC
Source organism: uncultured Actinomycetota bacterium (assembly GCA_963743675.1). Taxonomy (GTDB): domain Bacteria; phylum Actinomycetota; class Thermoleophilia; order Gaiellales; family Gaiellaceae; genus PALSA-600. Next base: position 141,999 of record CAVURE010000009.1, on the reverse strand, counting down.
GGGAGCTTGCCCTTGTTCGTCACCTTGAACACGGCGGGTGACGCGGTGATCCGGGCAGGGGAGACCTTGAGCGAAAGCTCGTGGGGCACGCCGGCTGTCACCGTGATCGTCCCGCCTGAGGCGTTCGGGTGGGCCTTGAGCGCGGCCGGCACTGCGGCGGCCGTGACGAGGGCAACGAGAAGCGGCAGACTCATCCGCGGGCTAAGCATTGGGCTCCTTTCACCGATCTTCCGCTGAGCGATGGGGTCGAAGCCTGGGCACCACCGCGGCAACCGCGGGCCGGTGAGGCTCCGATTCACCCTAGCATCCCGATCGATCAACGTCACCATCGCGCCGGCATGAGCCAGGCGGGGCTCGCCGCGGCCGGCTGCGGCTCGGCTCAGGCGGCGCCGGCGGGTGGAAGCAGCTTCAGATCGCCGTTCATGAGGACCTGGCAGCGCGCCGTCGGCTTGGCGAACGCGTCACCTGCGTGGGCGACGAGGACCTGGTGGCTCTTCCTTGCCTGCTCGGGGCCGTACCGTGACAGGAGCGTGGTGTCGACCGACCAGGGTACGACGCTCCGTCCGTTCGAGCTCAGCTGACCGCCGGGCAGCACCGGATGCGCGGAGCCGAGCTGGAACTCGTCGGCCGAGCGATCCGCGCCGAGGGTCATGTTCAGCCACGTGTAGTCCTCTCCCGCGAGCCATGGGATCCAGAAGAGATAGACCTCGAACTTCCGCGGTTGCCGCGAGACGAGATGGATCCGGCAGGCTGCCGGCGCGTCCTGGACGTTCTCCGAGATCGCGAGCAGCTGCAGCGGGATGTTCGACCCGTGCAGGGCGCTCATGGCTGACTGAGCTGCGCCGCGGTCGGCGGAGGAGAGGCCGTCCGAGTCGATGCTCGTCCCCCCACAGGCAGCGAGCGCGGCCGTCCCGGCAAGCGCCATGAGTTGTAGCGCGCGAGTGATCCTCGGGAGATATCACGATGCTCCGGCGCACGGGCGGTCTTCTCTAGGACGAGGGGTAGAAGGAGGGGATGACCTTCAGGACCGGCCTGGCGGTCACGACGCGGGCCGCCCCGGAGGCGAACGCCTCCCGGTCCAGGACGAACGAGATCGTCATCGACCCTCCGTCGCCCTTGCAGGTGCAGGTCGGCGGCTTGAGCGCGACCTGGTCGCAGAGGATGTGCGGGTACAGGATCACGGTCTTGAACTGGTTGCCTCCGAAGCCCGACAGGCCCGTGAGCGTGCAGTGCCCCACGCTGCTACCGGTCACCTTCAGTACCCGTACGCTGGAGGGCGGATACCACTCGAACGAGTCGATGAAGCCGATGTTGGAGGTGTTCGTGACCGTCACCTGGTAGTGGTGGCTACCGGACAGGGACGAGAGCGCCGCGCTCAGCCATTCCTGGTCCGCGGAATCGGGCTCGTTCAGGATCAGGCCTCCGTCACGGATCAGGGGCGGCTTGGGCACGGTGAGCGGCGCATTCGGGTCTGTCGTCGCGGACGTGCCGACCCCGCTCAGCGCCGCGCTCGCGTCCGTCGTCGCGGTCGTGTCGCTCCCGGTGCTCTTGCCGCCGGACCCGACGAGCGCCAGCGCGACGACGACTCCCACCACGGCCGCCGAGCAGCACGCCACGACGGCAAGCGTTCGCTTCGACGCTCCGCCAGACCTCACAGTGGTCCAGGTTAGCGGAGGAGGCGAAGGCCCGGCGACCGCCGAGCGGCCGTTGCGAACGGGTATCCCGGTGCCCGTGTCGGCCCGTCGGCGCCGGTTGACATTGCACCCTCCCTCTCCCCACCTGCAGCTCTCTCAGATCCGCTTCACCCTTCCTCCCTGGCGTCGAGTGAGCGGTGTTCGCGGCCGACGAGGGCGGAGCGCCCGCGGTACCTTGTCGCTGTCCGGGGCTGTCAGGAGGATCCCTTGGGGACTCGGCTCGTCCAGCGAGTGGTGGTGGCTCTCGTTCTCTCGGTGGTCGGCGTGGCCGGAGGATTCACGGCAGCCGCATCGACCACGGTGCGGTCGAAGACGACGCCGGCCTGCAAAACGGCCCAGAAGGCCACCAAGGCGAGGCCCTGCACCAGGGCCTGCAAAGCGGGCGGCGGAGCACGAAGGCCGAGCCTTGCGCGAAGGCCGAGCCCGCCCTGACCGTGACCTTCCCGCTTACGACCCGCGCCGCGCCGCAGGTTCCACCACAGGAGGGAACCCCGGCGCCGGGGACGGCGGGAGCGACCACCCTGACCGGGCCGTACGTCGGCGTCCCGGCGCTGCCGAGCGACAATTGCCCTCCGGCACGGTCAGCCCGTTGAATCCCGACGGAAGCAACGCCCAGGACCAGGGAGACGGAGACGACGACAACCAGAGCGGCTTCCCAGCGATGGGGACGGCTGCCTGTAGTGACCTCGAGGAGCTGCCGGTCGCAGACGCCTGATCCGAATCGGGGAGAGCTCATGTCTCGACGTGTACCGTCGTTCCGCGGGTGCCGTCTGCTACAACGGTTTTGTGCGAGCGAGGTCCCACATCGGACGCGGGTCATTGTTCGGGATCGCGGTCCTCGCCTCGCTCTGCCTGAGTGCGCCCGGCTCGGCTGCCTCGCGGGTCGACGGCCTCACCATCAACGTGCTCTATACGGCGAGCTCGCTCCAGGTGAAGTTGAGCAACGGGACGGTCGTCGGCTCGGGACCGTCGTCCCGCCCGGGCCGTACTCCGTCGTCGTGTACGACTCCGGCGACTACCCCGGCCCGCAGTTCACGCTGACGGGCCCCGGCGCCTCGGTGTCGAGCGACCTCAACCCGACGGCATGGGGATCGAGGTTCCGATGACCTTCGGCCCCTTCGTCTTCCAGCCGAGCTCGAGCTACGAGATCTCCGACGCGAACATGGGCGGCGCGTCGACCGTCCGTTCACGACGTCGGCGACGGGAAGCTCCGCCTCGAGCAGCCCGTCCCCCGGCGGGAGCTCGTCGAACGGCTCGCCGTCACCGGCGGCCCCACGTCGTCGGGATCGGCGGCGGCGAAGACGCTGGGGGCGCTGACGCTCTCGTCGGCCCGAATGCGAAGCCCAGCCTGGCCCTCGGCGGCAAGCCCGTGAAGACGCTGCAGCCGGGCAAGTACCTCTTGATCGCCGGCGACTCGTCCAAGAAGGCCGGGCTCCTCATCGGTCACGGGACCGCGCACCCGTCCACGCTGAGCGGGGTGGCGGCTGTCGGCACGACTCGCGCACCCTGAAGCTGACCGCCGGCAGGTGGTTCTTCGAGGCCTCGACGAGGGCCCGAAGATCTACTTCACGGTCAGTAGCGGGTCGCTCCGCGCCGACCGGCGCACCGCCTCACCTCGAGCGCACGACCCGGTTTCGGGACGGCCCCTGCCAGTGCCTTGTCCGGGTGGGAGCGCAAGTTTCTCAGACCGGGCGCGCCGCTGCCAAGGCCCCCGTGGATTCCCGGCGATTCGCACAACTTGACGTTGGGTACTATTGCGCCGGGGTCGAGGGCCGTTCGGGTCATTCTTGATTTCGAGCCCCGCATCTCGCCATCGCGCAAAAGGAGATTCTCGAGAATGAGCCCACATCGGATCCGGCGCCTGCTTCCCCCGGCAGCGAGAAGGTTCGCGCCCCTCGGGGTGATCGCAGTCTCGGCTGTCTCGGTCGTGCTGGTCTTCGCGGTCGGGAGCAGTGGATCGACCCCGAAGGTCATCGGATCCCCCCTGCTCGGGCGGGTGATCTTCCTCTCGAGCGGCTGCGGCGGCTGCCACGTGCTCAAGGCATCGCATTCCAAGGGGACGGTGGGGCCGAACCTCGACGGCATCACCCTCACCGAGGCGCAGATCGTGAACCAGATCACGAACGGGGGCTCGAAGTACCTGACACCGGCGCAGAAGAAGCTCTACAAGTTCCCGATGACGGCGTACAAGTCGAGGCTCTCGACGAGGCAGATCCAGAATCTTGCCGCCTGGGTGTTCACCAAGCGCAACCCCGCCGCGGTGCCGCCTCCTGCAACGACGACGACCACCGCGACGACGACCACGACCGCCGGCGGCGTTACGACGACCACGACGACCACGACGACCACCACCAAGCCAGGAGGCGGGGGCACCGTCAACCCGTGTCCTCCGGGGCAGACCATCCAGACCGGGGGAAACACTGACGCCGACGGCGACGGCTCGGTACCGAGCCGGACGACAACGACGGCTGCGTCTAGCCCGCGGGTGGTCACGTCCCGGCCTCGCACATAGGGCGGCCTACGGGCACATGCGGCTCGTTCACCTGGGCCCGGTCGATGCGGACCGCAGCACGCGCGAGCGCGTCGACCGGGTCTTTCGTCTCCCGGCTCCCCGGCTCGCAGTCCTTCTGGGCCCCGCAGCACTTGCACTCGGCGGCTGCGGAGGCAGGCGCGGCGGTGGGGCCCTGCAACGAGCCGTGGGCGCAGCGAACAGGACGCTCGCCCTCCCCGGCGTCGGCTACGACCTCGCACTGAGCGGATCGACGACTTCGGGGCCCGGCCCGGGCCGCTGCGCGCGCGAGGGGCTACGACTTCCCGGCGGCTCGGCTACGAGGCGATCGCGCTGCCGGCGACGGCGAAGCAACCGGCGCAGAAGCTCTTCCTCACTTCCTGCCGGTGGCGTTTCTCGTCGCGCCGACACCACCTCCCTCGGACACGCTTCCGGACGGCACCTCCTGGATCTCCGTCCCCTGGCAGGACCCCGGGCCTCCAGGGACAAGGCGCTCGCCGCGCAGATCGAAGGGCTCGCGCCGCGACTCGGCCTGGACGAGGTCTCATGGGGTGCACGAGCGGCCTCGTCCCTCAGCGGCCGCGTGGTCGACCAGGTGCCGATGCACGAGTACCGTGCTCGATCGACCTGAGCAGAGCCCTTGCGGCGGCGAGGAAGGCAGGAGAGGGCACATCGCAGCGGCCATCGAGGACGAGCAGGCCGCGCTCCGCGCCCGCGGCGATGGGCCGTATCCGTCGCTGATCCTGTGGATCAACGACCCGGCTACGTCGGGAGGCTGGAGAGGACGAGCACCGGCTCGGGGCTCGGCAGGACGACCTTCACCTTCACGAGCTTCAATCTGAAGATCCCGAAGAGCGTGCCGCTCCCGTCCCAGACCGTCGCGCTCTCGAGCCTCGCCGGAGCGGGAAGACCGTCCCGCTCCCTGTGGGCCATCGCCGTCGGCGGCTAGCTGCCGAAGCCGGCGTTGGCGATCAGCTGCGCGGCCTTCTGGTCGTTCCCCAGCTTGACGACGCTGAGCGTCGTGTGCGGAACCTTGGCGAGCGGCGGCAGCGACGCCGTTCGGCGCAACGCCCGCACGCGCGGGATACTCGAAGTCGTCGCCCTTCGCGATGATCCGCTGAGCCGGCCGGGCTGACGAGGAACGCGACGAACCGCTCGGCGTCCCGCTGGTGCCTCTCGAGGCGAGGACGGCCGCCCCGGAGACGTTGACGATCGACCCCGACGTCGCCGTGCGGGAAGTAGTAGAGCGCGCTGCGCATCGCCTTGCGCCCGATCTCGAGCCGGAGGCGGTACCAGTAGTACTGGTTGATCACTCCGCTCGCGACGTCGCCGCGGTTGACGGCGGCGACGACCGCCTCCTCGTCCTGATAGATCTCGGCGTTTCGCTTCAGGCCGGCCAGCCAGCTCGTCGCGGCCTTCGGCCCGTGCGTGGCGATCACGGCGCCGACGATCGGCGGGAAGTCCGAGTCGAGCGGGAGCGATCGCGACCTTCCCCTTCCAGCGCGGGCTGCGCGAGATCGAGAATCGACGCCGGGAGCTGCGATCGCGGTAGCAGCGACGGGTTGTAGACGAGGCTGCTGACGCGCAGCGCCACGCCGACCCACTTGCCCGTGCGGCGAGCTGTCGCGGGCGGGCACCTGGTCAGGACGGACGGGCTGAGCTTCGCGAGCAGCCCGTGCTGCTCCAGGTTCATGAGCTCCGGCGAGTTCTCGGCGAGGTAGACGTCGGCCGGCGAGGAGTGCCCTTCCTGCAGGATCTGGTCGGCGAGCACGACGCCGTCGTTCGTCCGGATCCGGACCGTGATCCCGGTCTGCTTCTCGAAGGCCGAGATCGAGCGCGGTCGTGAGCTGCGGGTGCTGGCCGTTGTAGAGCACGATCGAGGCTTGCTCCGCCGCCGCCGCCGCACCCGGCCGCCGAGAGGACGACCGCGGCGAGGACGAGCGCGGCGAAGGGCAGCGCCCGGCCCCTCACGCCGTCCCCTCGCCGGCGGATAGACGGCGACCGGCCCCGCGACGACGAGGCCGACCTCGTCGCCGACGCCGGCGATTCGCTGCGCCGAGCACCCTGGCCGTCGACCGGCGTCCCCGGTCCGTCGGCGAGCTGCAGGCGGACGACCGTCTCGGGGCCGTAGAAGCTGTGGCCACCACCCTCGCCGATACCCCCTGCCGTCCACGTTCGATCGCGCTCTGCCGGTTCACGCGTATCTGCTCCGGCCGGATCATGACCTGCACCGGCCCGTCGAGCGAACCGTCCCGTACAGGGAGGGTACCCAGGGAGCAGCACGACGGCTCCCGAAGAGCCCTCGCCCGGGACGACCACGGCATCGCCGACGAACCGCGCCACGTCGAGATCGGCCGGCGTCCGGTAGAGCACGGCGGGCGTCGCCGTCTGCACGAGCCGGCCCGAGCGGAGCACTGCGACCTCATGCCCCATCGAGAGCGCCTCGGCCTGGTCGTGGGTGACGAGCACACGCGGTCGCACCCGCTCGAGTCAGCGCGTCGAGGACGGCCGATCGCGGTCTCCGCACGAAGCGCGGCGTCGAGGCCGGAGAACGGCTCGTCGAGCAGGACCACGGCCGGGCTCGGTGCGAGCGCCCTCGCGAGCGCCGACGCGTCGCTGCTCACCTCCTGAGAGCTCGCCGCGGCCGCCGGTCGCCGTAGCGCCGGTCGAGCCCGACGAGCTCGAACGCCTCGTCGATACGCGCGCTCCGTCTCCGCTCCGAGCGCGGCAGGCCGAAGCCCACGTTCTCGGCGACCGTGAGGTGCGGGAAGAGCGCGCCCTCCTGCGCGACGTAGCCGATCGCGCGCCTGTCCGGACGCACGTGCACGCGCGCCCGCGTCGGCAACTACCTCGCCGCCGACCGACGACCGACCCCGCTGTCGGCCGCGATGAAGCCGATCAGAAGCCGCAGCAGCGTTGTCTTGCCGCTTCCCGAGGCGCCGAGGATGGCTGTCAGCGTCCCCGGCGGCACGACCAGGTCGACGTCGGCGAGCACCGCCCGCTCGCCGTAGGACTTCGCCAGGCCTTCACATCGCAGCTCGGCCATCGGTCAGCCGTCCGACAGCGCGCGAACCTTGCCGAAGCGGCTCATGAGCACGTAGGCGGCGCCCAGAGCCAGGACGATCAGCACGGCGGCGAACGGTGCGGCCGCCGCGAAGGCCACGGTCGAGCTGTTGGCGTTGAACTCCGTGCCGAGCGTGTAGAGATCGAGCGGCAGGAGCACCTGCGCGGTGGAGAGATCGCCGAGCGAGAAGGCGAACACGAGCACGTGCGGCGGCGATCAGCCCCGGGCGCGCGAGCGGCATCGTGACCCGCCAGAAGCTCGCAAGCGGGCCGGCCCCGAGCGACCGCGCCGAGTCCTCGAGGGCACGCTCGAGCTGGCCGAGGGTGGCACGCAGAGCCACGACCGCGAACGGGACGAACAGAATCGCCTCGGCGAACACGAGCAGGGCGAAGCTCCCGTAGAGGGCGTTTGCGTAGTGCGCTGGCCGCGTAGGCGAGTGCGATCGCACCGACGAGGTCCGGCAGCGCGAACGAGAGGTACGTGGCGCGCTCGAGGACGGTCACGAGCAGGAGAGCGGTACCGGACCGCGGCGACGGCGATAGGCAGCGCGAAGAGCACGGCGACGAGCGCGGCTGCGAGACCGACCTCGAGCGAGGTGATGGTCGCCGGCAGCAGGTACTGGAGGTTCCCGCCGGCGCTCGACAGGGCGGCGTTGCTGCTCTTCGTGAACCAGTCGATCAGCGTCGCGACCGGGATCCCGACGCTGATCGCGACGATCGCGCCGAAGACGAGCGAGGACGGGGATCGTGCCCCGGCCGAGCTCGTAGCGAGCGGCCGCGCGGCGGGCGCCCTGGCTCACCCGCGTGTAGTTCGCGTTGCCGCGAAGGCGGGCCTCGCCGAAGAGCAGAACGACGCAGAGCGCGATCGACGCGACGGAGAGCGCCGCCGCGCCGGAGGCGCTGAAGCCCAGCTTGTACTGGGCGTAGACATCCGACGAGAACGTCTGGAACTTGAGACCGACGAAGGCGTCGAACTCGACCAGGGTGTCGAGCACGACGAGCAACATCCCGCCGAGCAGCGCCGGTCGAAGCTGGGGCAGCACGACCCGGAAGAAGGTGCGCGTCCCGCTGAGCCCGAGCGAGCGGGCCGTCTCCTCCAGCGCCGGGTCGAGGCCTCGCAGCGCGACGGCGACGAGCAGGAACACGATCGGGTAGTACGTGAAGGCGATGATCCCCGGACGCGCCGAGGAAGCCCTGCAGCGAGGTGCCGAGGTTCGCCCAGGCATAGCTCGTGACGAAGGGCGGGATCGTCAGGGGAGCGACGAGCAGGACGGCCCAGAGACGCCGCCCGGGCAAGCGTGTGCGCTCGACGAACCAGGCTGCGGCGAGCCCGATCGCGCCGCAGATCGGCGTCGCCACGACGGCCACCTCGAGCGAGTGGAGCAGCAGGGTCCGTGTCGCGGATGCTCGGAGCGCATGGTCGAGCGCAGAGAAGCCTCCCTGGGCGGCCTGCACGAGCGTCACGAGGACAGGTGAGGCGACGAGGAGAGCCACGAGCAGGCAGACGAGCAGCAGCCCGAGCGGCGGTCCGGCGCCCCGAGCTCGCGCGAGCCGGTTCACGGCCGGCCGCCGTGCGAGGCCGGCAGGCCGACGTGGCGAGCCGCGAGACGCGAGGTCGGATCGAGCTGCGAACGCCTCATCGCCGGGCCCAGACGGGTGCAACTAACTGAAGATGAAATCGAGCCGAAGCACGTTCTTGGCGGCCGCTCGAGCGACCGGAGCTCTGCACGACTTGCCCCCTGTTTCCGATGTAACCGCCGGTCCCACCCGTCACCGCGAGCGTGAAGTCGTTGCTGTTGAAATCGACCGGGCCGGAGGCGAACATGGTTCCGGCAGTGAGCTGGTACGACCCTTCGCAGAGCGCATGCTGGGAGAAGTTATAGACGCACGTATAGACGGCTGATCCTACTGGGCTCTTGAGATTGGGGGCTCGGTAGAGCTTGAACTTGTAGAGGACGTCGTCGCCGGGAAACGGGCCCTTCCCTTTCTCGCGCGATTGCGAAACAGGCGCGAGTGCCTTCGTGTCGGCATTGAACGGATTCGCGGCATCGCCGCGTGCGCGGTCATCGGCGTGATTCACGAACTGCGCCCGTGTGACGACCGCGTAGAACGTGAGTGAGTGGGACTTCATGATCGCCGGGGCGCTCGAGGCGCTGCGGCCGCCGCAGAGCACGAAGAGGACGGCAATTCCTCCGATCGGAACGAATCTCCATCCAAAAGCTCTCACAGCTCTCCTTCTCGCGTGGCCGACCACCGGCCGATTGGAACTGCTTCGATCCTCGTTCACGTGATCAGAAAGTCGAGTCGCTGGGCGTTGTCGGCAGCTACCGCTGCTTCGACCTGGCCTGTGGCACCCAGGTACTTGCCGTCGCCCCCGCCGACCGAGAGCGGGAACTTCTTGCTGTTGAACTCGACCCCACCCGATGCCAGGAGAACACCATCATGCAGCTCGAAGTAGGCATCGCAGATCGCATGCTTCACGAAATCGTAATAGCACGTGAACATGGCTGAGCCGACACTTTTTTGGGTCGCTGCGGCATTCGAATAGAGCTTGAAGCTATACAGGACATCATCGCCGGGAAACGGCCCGTTGTCCTTCTCCTTGCCCTTCGTGATGATCACGAGGGCTTGCGCGTTGGCGGCGAACGGATTGTTGGCCATGCCGCGAATCCGGTCGTCTGCGTGATTCATGAATTGCACGGTGGTCGGGACCGCGTAAAGAGTCAGCTTCTGCCTGGCGCTCGCTTGCGCCGTACCTGCGCAAAGGGCAACCGCGACGAGTGCAGCAACCGCGAAGGAGACGACGACCTTGCTTAGGCGGTACCTCTCGATCGTCACGCTCAATTCTGCTCCTTCCTCGTTCAGCCCCGTCGAAAGAGATCCCGTTGCAGGGTCCATTTAGCTGAGCAGCGTGAAGTTCAGACGCTGCGCCTTCTTTGCCGAGGGACCCGCTTCGACCTTGCCGCTTGCAGCGAGATACTTCTGGGTGCCGCCCGTCACGATCAGCGTGAAGCTCGAGCGCGAGAAATCAACGGGGCCCGAGGCGACCACCGTTCCGACCCCGTGACTCAGGTCATAGTACGCCATGCACAGAGCGTGCTTCGCGTAGTTGTAGTAACACGTGTACGTCGCGGTACCCACGTGTTTCGTGAGGGTTCGATTCTTGTAGACAGCGAAGTCGTAGATAGCGACGTCGCCCGGGAAGGGCGGGGCCCCGTTCGCGCTACTGGTCGGCCTGAGCTTGTTGGCCGCTGCACTGAGGGGGTTGTTCGCTTCTCCACGCACGCGATCGTCCTCGTTGTTCACGAACTGCACGCCGGTGGCGAGCGTGTAGAGAATGAGGTGCTTCTGACCCGCCGCCGCCGTTCGAGCCGAGACCGGCCCAGCCTCGAGCCCGGCCAGAGCAGCAACGACAACGACTGCAGCTACGCATGCTCTTAGCCCGATGCTGCCCGTCCCGCGATTGCCTGCGCGAGCAGCGAGAACAGGGATCACGCGCGATCGAGCCATCTCTCCGTCGAGCTTCCTCTCCATTGAACTTCGGTCGCACCTGCCGTGTTTGCTTCGAATGCCTGCTCCGTCGGGGCGACCGGCCAGCGCTTTCTGAACAGGTCGTCGAACCTCATCGTAGCTCGCCTCCGCCTGCGCGTCAGGAGCCCTGGTGCGACCGTCCGCCACGGCGGCGTGGTGTCGGCCGACTCCTTCCTCCCGCCTCCCGCGATCGTCGCGCGGGATGTTCCACACCCGCGGCACCGGGATGTCGACAGGTCCGGCCCGGAGAGCCCGACCCGACGATCCCGGTCCGTATACTCGCCGTAGGGTGAAGCGCCTGATGCTCAGCTGTGGCGCGGTGTTTGTCGTCCTGTCGCTCGTCGTTCCCGCAGCACTTGCCGCGCCCGGATCGAGAGACGACCCCTATCCGGTCGGAGCGGTCGTCAAGATGGACGGTTTCACCGTCCGGGTGGTGTCCGTAGATCCCGATGCGTGGCCACGGATCAGGTCGGGCGACCCGTCGAACTCTCCGCCACAGGCGGGCGCGGCATATGTCCTCGTCACGATCCGGGCAACCAATCACGGAGATTCGCCCGGCATCCCCTTTGTCAACGGACTGCTCCAGGCGAGCGGCCGATCCCGGGTCACGTACAACCCGCTCGCTGACGGATGCGGCACCATCCCGAGTGATGTCGCGGACATCGACGCGGTCTCGCCCGGCGCGAGCGTCATCGAGCACGCCTGCTGGGAGGTCGAGCAGGCGGACGTGCCGTCGCTGCTCATGTACTACGAGAGCTACGACGGCGGCCCAAAGACGTTCTTTGCGCTCTCTGCGCCGAAGGCTCGTCGGGCCTCGATGTGAGGAGGCTGGTGGTGATTCGCCTGGTTCGGCGGTTCGGAGTGGTCGTTCTCCTCGCGGTCGTCGGCACCGTGGGTGCTCTCGGAGCGTTCGCGACGACAGCCGCGTCTCGGACGACGCCGGCCTGTAAGCCGGCGCAGAAGAGCACAAAGGCCAAGCCCTGCATCCCGGCCTGCAGGACCGGCCAGAAGAGCACCAAAGCGCGGCCTTGCGCCAGGACGCCGCGCGAGATCACGATCACGTTCCCGCTCACGGTCCCGGCGCGCCCGCTGCCGCCCTCCGGCCCGGCGGGCACCACGTCACCGGGCACGACCACTCGGCCCGTGCAGACCGGGAATACGCCGCCGCCGCTCGCGGCAGACAACTGCCCCGACGGCACGGTCATTCCCGAGAGCGCGAACGCCGGCGACGAGGACGACGACAACGAAAGCGGCTTCGCGAGCGATGGCGACGGCTGCCTCTAGCCTCTGAGCCGCTCCCTGCAAGACGCGGGCGGCAAGGCGGAAGCAACCTCGCTCGTTCAACGCTCGCTTACGAGGTCAGCCGATCCGGATGTCCGCAAGAGACCACGTCAGCCGGATCAAGGAGCCGGCTGAACAGCGGGGACACAACCGCGATCGTGGTCGCCGGATCAGCTCGGTAGCTTGACCGTCCCGAGCCTCTGCGGCGAGTCTTCAGCAAGCGTCTTCGGGTACACAGCCGGGTCGACGTTTCCGCCGGGCTTCGCCGCGGTGGTGGAGAAGAACTGCCGCTCGCTCTCCCAGAAGCTCGCGACGTCGCCGCGGGCCGAGGAGGGGAGCACGAGCACGAAGCGACCGTTCCCGTCAGGCCACTTCGCGCTCAGAGGCTTGATCACCCGTCCCTTGCCGCCCACCACGCCCACCAGAAGGCCCCGGTAGATCGCCCCCGGCATCGCCTGCGGGTTCAGCGAGGTCTTCACGAGCGTCGCACCGGGGGTGGAGGGAAGCTGGATGTCGAGCTTCGCGCTCTGCAGTTGCGAGAAGTTGACGAAGTCCACGGTCGGCTCTGTGTAGGCGTTCGCGCCGACCGAGACGGCCACAGTCATCGGCACGGGGTTGTCGCCCTCCTGGTCGGCTGCGACCAGGAACGACGTGTACTTGCCGTTGGCGCCCGTAGGCCGCGAGAAGGTCCAGAACTTGTGGTCGGATGTCCGTGTCGTGACGATTGCGCCGCTGACCGGGCTCCCGTTGGCGTCGGTCACGGTTCCGGTCAGCTCGTAGCTGTAGAGCTGAACCGGATGGGGAGCGTTGTTCTGGCCGTAGGTGATCCGGCCGGACAGGACGACCGTGCCCTCGGGGCCCGAGCGGGTCGATACGCCGGTAACCGAGTACCCGACGTTGACCGCGCCCTTTGCGGACAGCACCTGGGTCTGCTCGGCCGGCGTCAGCTTGCGCCCGTTCACGGTCGCGTGCGAGGCGCTTGCGACGGTGATCACGTGGCGATCGGGCATCGTGTTGTCGGCGGGGTACGCGAACGTCCCTGTCGAGTCGGTTGCCGGCGCGACCCACCCGTCGACCCTCACGTCGACCCCCGCAACCGGCTTGCCCGCCAACGTGACCTGGCCCAGCACGTCCTGCGTATTCGAGGTATTCGGATTCCACGCCTGGATCAGGACGGGACCGGGGGTCACGATCCTCGCCGATCCGGCGCGGCCGGTGACCGCAGCGTGGCGAGAGGCGTGCCTCGCAGCCGCGACCGCCGTCGCGCGCTTGGGCGGGACGCTCAGCCGCTGCATCGTCGTGAAGGTCGGCCCGACAGACTGGGCCGAGCTGCCGCCGAGACCGAAGACCTGCAGTTGGCTGGCGACGGTGCCGCCGTTCGAAGAGGTCGTCGTGCCACCGACCGTGATCGCCACGTACTCGTTGCCGTTGACGGTGTAGATCGATGCGCCCGCCGCGATCTGGAACCCGGTCTGGAACTTCCAGAGGACGTCACCCGTCTTCGCGTCGAACGCCCTCAGGACGCCGTCGCCGCCACCCGCGAACCCGACGCCCCCGGCGGTCGTGGTGACCCCGCCTCGCTCCGGCTGCGGCGTATCGAACTTCCACGCCACCTTCCCGGTATTGACGTCGACCGCGCTGATCGAGCCGTAGTCCTTCCAGCCCGACTGGAGGTACGAGCCGAAGTCGCCGTTCGCGAGACCGAGGAAGGTGTTGCCGAGGAGCAACTGCTGGATCTGCTCCTGCGCAGGCGTCTGCTGCTGGAGCGCCGAGGCCGTCTCGGCCGCGGCGTTGTAGACGTAGTTCGTTGCCGGATCGTACGACGCGGGCGAGTAGTTGAAGCCCCCGAGCGACGAGGGATAGACCGCAACGGGCTTGCCCGGGACGAGTGCCGGGTGCTCCACGTTGTCGAGAATCTTGATCCGCTGATAGATCGGCGCGCCGGTGGCTGCGTCGTAGGCAAACCACACTCCTTCCATCGTCGCGACCGAGACGATTCGCCTCGTCTTGCCGCCGACCTTGGCCGTGTAGACCATCGGCGGCTGCGAGGTGTCATAGGCCCATTCGTTGTACGCGAGCTGCTGCTGCCACCACTTCAGCTTCCCGGTGGCAAGGTCGACGGCGACCAGGGAATCCTCGCGTGGATCCGACCCGGGGCGGAGCGATGGGTAGTAGGCGGGCGACGCTGCCGCCGTCCCGAAGTAGAGGGTGTTCGTCCTCAGGTCGACGGTCTCGGGAGTCCAGTTGGTCGCGCCGCCGACGAGCAGGGCCTTGCTGCGCCACTCGGTGCCGGCCGGTGGGATGATCCAGAACGGGTTCGCCCAGGCCGGGGTCAGGTCGGTGTGGTAGGCCATGACGAAGCCCCGGACGCCGTAGTCCGAGCCCGCCGCGCCGACCACCACGGTGTGGTTCGCGCAGATCGGAGCGCTCGTCTCCGAGTAGCCGTAGGTCGGGTAGGCGCCGGAGACGGCGCGACCGATCGGGACGCGCGCGATCTGCGCGCCGGTCGCGGGATCGAGCGCCACGAGCGTCATGTCCAGGGTGAGCAGGAAGAGCCGGCCGTCGCAATACGCGACCCCGCGGTTGGCGACGATGCCGTAGTTCTTGAAGGTCGCGACATTGTCGGGTGCGTAATGCCAGATCATCGCCCCGGTGACGCCGTTGACGGCGAACACCTGGTCGTCGCCCGAGGTGACGTAGATCGTTCCGTCGACAACGATCGGATACGCCTGCTGGCCCTTCTTGATTCCGGGAACGGCCTTGTTCAGGTCGAACGTGAAGATGCGGCCTAGCTGGGAGGCGTTGCCGGTCGTGATCTGCGTCGCAGGCGAGTACCGGTTCTCGTTGGCCGTGTTCCCGAAGTTCAGCCAGTTGACGTTGGGGGTGCTCGCGGTGCGCTGTGCCGACGCGCCGCTCAGCACGATCAGCGCGAAAAGTCCCAGCAACGCCGTCGCCCGTGCAAGTTTGCTCCGCCCAGACCGCATTCTGACTCCTCCCTTGCTCGACCCCGTCCGACGACGCGGAATTGATGAGAAGATGATAGGCGACGCCGGCTCGAATCGCACGGTCGGATTCTGCGCACGGTGCCATGGCCCCACCCGGCATCGCGGGGAGCCGTTTCCGTGCCATGATGGTAGGGTCAGCGGGGCCGGGCGCCGACTGTGCGTTCGTGCCGGACGACGCAAGGCCTCCGCTCCGGAGAGCCTCGAGCAGCGGATAGACGGCGGAACCTCAGTTGTGATTTCACCGACAGAAAACGCAGAGTGACCTCACGGGCTCAGACGGAACCGGGCGAGATCCCTCTCGACGCCGTCAAGGAGATCGCACAACGCCTGATCGACAACCTCGAGACCGTGGTCCACGGCAAGGGCGAGGAGATCCGGCTCGTGCTCTCGGCGCTCATCGCAGGGGGTCACGTGCTGCTCGAGGACGTTCCGGGCACCGCGAAGACAATCCTCGCGCGCGCCATTGCCGGCAGCGTCGACGGGATCGCCTTTTCACGGATCCAGTGCACTCCCGACCTCCAACCCACCGACGCAACCGGGCTCTCGGTATTCGATCAGGAACATCGAACGTTCGTGTTCCAGCCCGGGCCGCTGTTCGCGAACGTGGTGCTGGTCGACGAGATCAACCGGGCGACGCCGAAGACCCAGTCCGCGCTGCTCGAAGCAATGGCCGAGCACCAGATCACCGCCGACGGGATCACGCGCCCACTTCCGGATCCGTTCCTGCTCATCGCGACCGAGAACCCGATCGAGTACGAGGGCACGTTCCCGCTCCCCGAAGCGCAGCTGGACCGTTTCTTCCTGCGCGCCACGCTCGGCTACCCCGGCGAGCAGGAGGAGCTCCAGGTGGTTCGAGAGCAGCGCCATGGACATCCGCTCGACCAGCTCGCTCCGGTTCTCGTCCGCGACGAGTTTCTCGAGCTGCGCGCAGCCTCCGAGCAGGTCTATCTGGACGACCTGCTCGAGGAGTGGATCGTCGGGCTCGTGCGCAAGACGCGCGACCTCGAGCAGGTCGAGGTCGGCGCGTCGGTCCGCGGCTCGCTGGCGCTCGCGAAGACCGCCCGCGCCTGGGCGCTGCTCCAGGGCCGGGACCACGTTCTTCCCGCAGACGTGGTGCGGCTCTTCGTTCCGGCGCTGGGCCACCGCCTGGTGCTGCAGTCGGCCTTCCTGGCCGAGATGCAGCAGCGGTCGTACGCGGAGGCGCTCGATCAGGTGCGTGATCTCTGCTTCGAGCTCGTGCCCCCGCCGCACCCGGACTGGTCGGTGTCGGGCTCCGGCCCTGACTAGGACGGCAGTGGCTTCCGCAAGTCGCAGCACCTTCCCGCTCGTTCCCAGGTATCGCCTGAGTGGGCTCCCGTTCGGCTCCGCCAGGAGCACGAGGCGGGGGCGGGGGAGCGATCTGGCCGGCTTTCGCCCGTACGTGCCGGGCGATCCGATCTCGATCATCGACTGGCGCGCAAGCGCGCGCCTCTCCACGGCGCGGGGCGACGACGAGTTCGTGGTTCGCGAGCGGTTCGCCGACGAGTCACCCCGCGTGATCGTCGTCGTCGACCGCCGGCCTTCGCTGCGGCTGTACCCGGACTGGTCGCCCTGGCTCTCGAAACCGGAGGCCGCGCGTGCGGCGACTGCTGCGATCGTCGAGAGCGCCGTCGCGGCTCGCGGCTCGGTCGGGTACCTCGACTTCGCCACCCGGGCCGGCGGGGCCCCGGGCCCGTACTGGATCTCCCCGCGCGGTCGATCGCCGCTCGCTCTCATGGAGGAGCGCGCCCGCACGGCCGGCTTCGATGCGGATGCAGGGTCGCTCGGGCGTGTTACCGAGTACCTCGCGCGGTCGGGAAGCTCGCTCGGCGCCGGGTCGTTCGTCTTCGTCATCTCGGATTTTCTCGAGCCGCCGCCCCGCACGCTCTGGCTCGTGGGTGTCGCTCGCCGGTGGGAGGTCGTGCCGGTCGTGATCCAGGATCCGACGTGGGAGCAGAGCTTCCCGGCGATCGGCCCGGTCGTCGTGCCGGTCGTCGACCCGAACGACGGCGCTGTGCTCGAGGTGCGGCTGCGACGGTCGGAGGCGAGGGCAGAGCGCGAGCGACGCACGCATGCTCGGGCCGAGCTTCTCGGGGCGCTGAGAGCGCTCGGGCTCGATCCCGTTCTGCTCGATCGGAGCGACCGCGACCACGTGCAGCAGGCGTTTCACGAGTGGGCCGAGCGCCGGCGGCGCGCGCTCTGGCAGCGCCGATGACGAGCGGCGCGTGACTGCCGCGCCCGCTCGGCGCGCGCTCCTTCGCCGGACGGCCGGCGCCGTGCTCGCGCTCGCGCTCCTCGGACTCTGGTCGTGGGAGGCGGCCGGAGGCGCGTCCGCAGCACCGTTGTCCGCCGGGCCACTTCGAGTCGTCACGTCGATCTACCCGCGGGCCGTCCGGTACGGCGATCCGGTCACTGCCGAGGTCGCGGTCGCGTACGACCCGCGGACGATCGCGCTCGCGAGCATCCGCGTCGTGCCGAGCTTCAGTCCCTACGTTGCCGTCTCGGCGCCGGTCGTGCAGCCCGTTCGCAGCGGGCTCGTGCGCTTCCGGTACTCGCTCCTGTGTGTCAGTGACGGCTGTCTTCCCACCCGGGGTCCCCGCCTGCTCCGGCTCGAGCCGGTCACCGTCTCGGGTCTCGCCGGAGCGTCCAGATCGACGGCAACGGCCACCTGGCCGGTGCTTCGCATCTCCTCGAGGCTCGTACCTTCAGATCTTCGCGGCCCGGTCCGCTTCCGCAGCCCGACCACTCCACCCGCCCCGGTGTACCGCGTGGCGCCGGGACTCCTGGCCGCGTTGCTGCTGGCCACCGCGACGCTCTGCGTCCTCGTCGCGATTGCCATCGCGGCCCGCGGGCTCCTCGCGCTCCGCCGCCGCCCGGCGACCCGCAGTCTCTCCTCGCTCGAGCTCGCGATCGCCTACGTCCGGGACTCGACCCGGAGGTCGGCCGCCGACCGGCGGCGCGCTCTCGGCCTCCTCGCCGAGGCGGTCGACGACACCGGCGAGCCGGTCCTCGCCGCCGCCGCCGCCGAGACGGCGTGGTCGCAGCCGCCCCCGACCCCGGCCGGCGCCTCCGAGCTGGCCGAGCGGGCGGCGGGTGCCGGGAGGGCATCCGAATGAGGGCCGTGCCGGTTCCGGGCGCGCGGGGCTTCTCGCGGGTCGCGAGGCGAACCGCGCTCGTGCGGGGCGTGCTGGCCGTGGTGCTCGTCGCGCTGGTCCTGGCTGCGGCCGCGGCAGCGCGTCATCCGGGCACGCAGCAGCCGAGCTCGCTGCCCGTCCGCTCCGGCGACATGATCGTGCTCGACCTCTCGGCAAGCATCTCGTCCGATACGTTCAGCCGGATCGGGGAGACGTTGCGGAAGCTCGTCGCGACGAACGGCCGCTACGGGCTCGTGGTCTTCTCGAACGTGGCCTACGAGGCGCTGCCTCCCGGGACGCCTGCGTCGGCGCTCCGGCCTCTGATCCGCTACTTCACCGTGCCGAGCACCCCCCCGCCGGGTGGAGCGACGGCGTTGCCGACAAACCCCTGGACGCTCTCGTTCAGCAGCGGCACGCGCATCTCGGCGGGGCTCGATCTCGCCCACCGCATCCTGCTGGCGAACCACCTCTCCCGCTCACGCGTCGTCCTGATCAGCGATCTTGCCGACGACCCGGAAGATCTCCAGCGCCTGAACGAGGTCGCGATTGGCGAGTACGGCCGGCACCGCACGCCGCTTCGAGTCGTGGCGCTGAACGCGGCGCCGGACGACGAGGCGTTCTTTGCCCGGATCACCGGGGCTGCGATCACCGATGCGGCGCCCGCCGCGGCGAAGCCTTCGCCGCCGCCGACGATCCCGCCGGGCTCGCTGCCGGTCGCCCTCCTCGTCGCGATCGTGGCTACGGTCGCCGCCCTTGCCCTGCATGGTCTCTGGTCGGCCCGGCTTCGCTGGGGCGTCTCGGCGCCTGGAGAGGCGGGATGAAGGCGCTCGGCGGTGTGGCTGTGGTCGCGTTGCTCGCCGCGGCGACGCTCCTTGCTCTGCTCGCCTCGGACGTGCTCGGCTGGAGGAACGCGATGCAAAGGGGCGATCGCGAGCTCGCCCGCAACGTGCCGTCCGCCGCCTGGCACGCGAGCTCCGTGCTCCCGACGGATCCTGCGCGCAAGCTGCTCGGCCTCACGACCGCACTGCGGTTCAGGGCGGCCGAGCAGGACTTCGTCGCCGTCAAGGCTGCGGGCAGCGGCTACGACAACGGGCTGTCCGAGTCGCAGACGCGCGGGGAGCTCGAGGCGGAGCTCGCGGCGCTCGCGCGGAGCCGCGACCACGCCGTCGCGGCCGCGGCCGACAACCTGCTCGGAATCCTCGCGTTCGCCGACTCGACCACTTCGGGCCCGATCGCCCCCGCCCCGGTCGACCAGAGCCTGGGCGACTTCCAGGCGGCCGTCCGGCTCGATCCGGCGAGCACGGACGCAAAGTTCAACCTCGAGCTGTTGTTGCGCACGCTGCTCGCGAAGGGCGTCCGGCCAGGATCCGACAACAGCACCGGCGGCGCCGCCAACGGTCATCGGGGCGCCGGAGGCGGCATCCCGGGGAGGGGGTATTGATCGCCTCATCCCTCGTGTTTCTCACGCCGCGTGGAGCGTTGCTCGCGCTGCTCGTCGTCGTGCCGCTGGCGGCGCTCGCGCTCGCCTCCCGTCGGGAGCAACGGGCGCGGACCGTCCTCGGGCTCCGCCCGCTCCCGGCGGTCCGGCGGTCGCGGCGAACGCTTGCGGTCGTCGCCGTCGTCGGACTGCTCGGTCTGGCCGCGAGCCAGCCGGTGCTTCGCTCGACGACATCGATCAAGGTCAGGACCGACGCCCAGGCGTTCTACGTGATCGATATCTCCCGCTCGATGCTCGCCTCGCGGTCTCCGGCCGCCGCGACGCGGATCGCGCGGGCCCGCGAGGCGGCGATCCGGCTCCGTGACCGCCTGATCGACATTCCTTCCGGCGTGGCGACCCTGACCGATCACGTTCTGCCCGACCTGATGCCGGTCGCCGACCGCAGCATGTTCGTGCAGACGGTGCGGCAGGCCGTCCAGGTCGATCAGCCGCCGCCCGCGACCGACGCGGTCACCGCCACGAATCTCGGTGCGCTCGGTGCGCTCGGCACGCAGCAGTTCTTTGCGCCCGCAGCGCGGCGTCGGGTCGCGATCGTCCTCACGGACGGGGAGTCGCGGCCCTTCGACATCCGCCAGACCGCACGTGCGCTCGCCCACGCGCCCGGGGTGACTCCGATCTTCGTCCAGATCGGGTCTCCCGACGAGGCAATCTTCGATCCCGGCGGGAAGCCCGAGTCCGCCTATCACCCCGATCCTTCGAGCGGACAGACGCTCGCCGACCTGGCCCAGGCGGCGAATGGCAAGACCTTTCGCGAGAACCGGCTCGGCGCTGCGGCTCACGCGGTCCGCGCGGCCCTCGGCGCAGGACCGACGAGGCCGGAGGGGCTCGAGGTGAGCACGCGCGCGCTTGCCCCGTACGTTGCGCTCGCGGCCCTCGTCCCGCTGCTCCTTCTCATCGGGGAGGGGGGAGCAGCAGCCCTTGCTCCATTGCGGCCGAGGCGCCGGGCGCGGACGCGCTCGGCGGCGGGCCCAAGCGGCGTCCTCCCGCGGGCGTGATTCCGTCCCGTCCGCGGCGGAACGCGGCGACAGGCCCGTAGAGACTCGGGCCTGTCGCCGGGTGGCGCTCGACGAGAAAGGAGCACAATGGAGCCCTCCGTCGACCCACCGCGAAAACGGGGCGCCGGTTTGGTCGGGCGGTGTCGGGGCCCGCCCGGCGCCCGGCAGGGAGGATAACCGGAACGACCGTGGGTTGCACGGTCGTCTCATCGGCCCGCTTACCGGCCTCTGGGAAGGGACGGAGAGCTCCCGGCGACTCGCCGGCGTCAGCCCACGATCACGATGGGGGAGGCGCCGATCGTCGTCAGGGTTCCCTCCGGCGTCGACCTCTCGGTCGCGGAGAATGTGCTCGCTCCCGGGGTCGACGGTGCGGCGGCCCCGTCTCCGGCCGCGCAGCTGCCTCCTGCTGTTGCCCCGTAGTCGACCACGACGGAGGTGTTCGCCGGCAGGGTGAGGCCCGAGACGACGATCGTCTGTCCGCTCGTCGTGACGGTCCCGCTGAGGGCGGTGGTGCATCCGGCTCCGTTCGTGGTGACCGGAGGCGTCCAGCCAGCGGGAATCGTGATCGTCAGGGTGCCGTTCGTGATGCCGCCGGTCGGGGCGGTGAAGCGCAGCTCGAGGGTGTTGCCGGTCGAGTCGGCCGCGACGCTGGTCGTCGCGGTCGTGAGCGCGCCCGTCCCGTCGGCGGCGCTCACGTTGATCGACGGGCTCGACGGGAAGTTCGTGAACAGCTCGCCCCGCTTCGTACGGACCTCGGCGCGCCAGACCGGCGCGCCCGCGGCGTCGGGGGCGATCGCGCCGTCGCCTCCCGTGCACGAGCCGCCCGAGGTGGCGCCGTAGCGGATGATCGCCTGTCCGTTCGCCGGCAACGTAAGGTCGGAGACGGTGATGAGCTGGCCGCGCGTGGCGAGGGTGCCGGCGGTGGTCGCGGTGCAGCCCGTCGCGTCGGCGGTCGCCGGCGCCGTCCAGCCCGGGGGCACCGTGATTCTCAGGATGCCCTTCCGGAGGCCGGTCGCCGGGGCGGTATAGGTGAACGCGATCGTATTTCCGGCCGAGGCGTTGGGGATGCTGCCCGCGGGGGTCGTCAACGTCCCGACCTCTCGGGGCGGCAATGGCTCCCACTTCGTGAAGATGGAGTCCCAGTCCGGGTGGCCTGTGACACGAGCTGCGGCGGGATTGCCGCCCCGGCTACGGGCCAGTCCCCGATCGGTCCCGGTGATCGAGCCGTCGACGCTCCTCACGTCGATCAAGGCGCCCACGTAGTAGTTCTCCTGCCACTCGAACCGTGTCTCCCGGCCCGACGGGCATGCGGGCGAGATCGGTGCGCCCGCGATCGGGAGCAGCGTTTGCGTCTCGTTGGTCTGCGTGTGCACGGCCTTTTCGCCGTCGGGTAGCTCGACGAGACCGCGCACGCGCGATTGCCACGTGTTGGTGCCGTCGCAGACGGGAATGCCGTTTGTCGAGTACACGGTGTCCGAGACGCCCTCGTCCTGCCAGGGATGCCCGACCACCCACGTCTTCGGCATGTAGGCGATGCCGGGTCGAAACGCGATTCCGGTGTGGTCGGCGTAGCAGTCGGCCTCGGTGGCGCGATAGCGCAGGAGACCCTGCGCGCCCGGGCCCCAGCGAAGCAGGTCCCAGTGGCACTCTCCGTACGGCGCGGTTGCAAATTGCTTGAACGAGCCGTCGCTCTGAGGCTGGAACCAGAGGCTCGTCCGGTCCGAGGTCGACGACGGGACCGGGGCGTGATACCGGTTGGTGCCCCTCAGGAAGTAGCCGCTCTGCAGGCGCTGGAGGTTCGGATAGCTCGCGTAGAGGTCGTAGGCCGCACCTTGCCCTGCGCCCGCCCCTGCTCTCTGGGCCGGCTCGGCCTGAGCTCCCAGCGAGGGTGGGAGACCGACGAGGATCGAGACGGCAACGAGCGTCGTCAGGAGCGAGGCCCTGCCGAACCGCCGTCCGCGTCGTGCCAACGAGCGGATCGCTCCGAACGGCAACGCTCGGACACGGCCGGCGATCGTCACCCAGGAGGTTGTAGCGAACGCAGCCCGCGCCGGGGTCCGGGGGTGGATCGACCGCTCGCCTGCGGGTTCGACGATTCAGGTTCGGGCGGGGCGCGATCTCACGGTCTGGCCCATCGCCGCGGCGCTCCAGCTCGTCATGTTGCGCGTCGTCTTGTCGAACAGCGCGATCCTGTCGCGCGAGACGCCGAACGAGCACTGCTCCCGCCCGGAGGCGGGGCTCGACCGGGAGCTTCGCCACGAGCCCTCGCCCCCCGAGGCGCAGACCCGGTCGAAGAGGATGGACGCCACGTCGCTCAGCCTTTGAGCGCTCCGCCGAGCCCGGTGCCGCGAAGGAACGAGCGCTGGAAGATCAGGAAGGCGGCGATCGGCACGAGGCAGGCGATGAGGATCGGGCGGGGAACTGGCAGTCGCCGTGGATTCCGTCTGCGTCACGCCGGCGAGCATGGCAGATCCGACAACGGATTGCAAGTATCGAATAAAAATGTGCAGATTTTGGATAATACCACGAATAGCAGCCACGATAAGCGCAAGAACCGCAGGGTGCCGAGTTGCAGCGACCGCGGGAAGATCAGACCTGGGCCGCGGCCCGAGCGGGCAGGTTCGCGGTCGACCCGCGCGCGACCACCTCGGGCTCGAAGAAGAGCTCGTCGGCCGAGACCGCCGCTCCCTCGATCTGGCCTGCCAGCATCTCGACGGCTGCGCGGCCGATCGCCTCGATCGGCTGCCGGACGGTGGTCAGCGGCGGATCCGTGCAGCTCATGAATGCCGAGTCGTCGTAGCCGATCACCGAGAGATCGGTGGGAACCGAGAGACCTGCGCGGCGTGCCGCCCGGATCGCGCCCAGCGCGAGCGGATCGCTCGCACAGATGATCCCCGTGACGCCGCGCGCGATCAGCCGCCCGGCCGCGGCATGGCCGCCCTCGAGCGAGAAACGCGTCCGCTCGACGAGCTCCTCGGGGACGCCCCCGCCCGTGGCGCGCCTGACCTCGGCCGCGAAGGCTCCGAGCTTGCGCAGCGAAGGAACGTGGTCGGGCGGCCCCAGGATCAGGCCGATCCGCTCGTGGCGCAGGTACGCGAGATGGGCGTATGCCTGCTCCATCGCGACCGCGTCGTCGGTGGATACGCGCGGGAAATCGAGGTGCTCGGCCGCTGCGTTCACGAGCACGACCGGGAGGCGAAGCTGGAGCAGCCGCTGGTAATGCTCGTGCGGCGCATCGGCCTCCGCATACTGCCCGCCGGCGAAGATCATCCCCGACACCTGCCGCTCGAGCAGCATCTCCACGTACTCGGCCTCGGACATGCTCCCCGTCCTCGTGCACAGCACCGCGTTGAACCCGCGCTGCGCGAGCGCGCCGGCAACAACCTCGGCGAGCGCCGGGAAGATCGGGTTTTGCAGCTCGGGCACGATCAGGCCGACCATCCGAGCCCGGCGGACACGCAGGTGCGTCGGGCGCTCGTACCCGATGACGTCGAGAGCCGTCAACACCGCCGCCCGTGTCGCATCGGAGATCCCGGGCTTGCCGTTCAGGACCCGGCTGACGGTCGCCTCGCTGACCCCGGCCTGCTTCGCTACATCGGCAAGCTTTCCCGCCATCCTGCAATTCTACGACAAAACTCTGCAAGTCCTGCCACGGGCCCACTCGAAGCTGCCGGCGAGGCCGCCCGGTCAGGGCCCGGACGTCCGGGCAGCGCCCTGATCGACCAGGAACCCCTTGACGCCGTGGGCGAAGCCGCTCCAGAACGCCACCGGGTCGTCGAGGTCGGCCGGCTCGTTCATCGTCCCTGCGACGGCCGCCTTGACCTCCACGGCGTTGCGCGCCCGCGCGATGCCTCTGAGCCTGACGCGATCGACCTCGCGGCTGGCGTAGGTGTGGCCGAGCATGAGCCCGCGCTCTCTCGAGCTCGGCTCGCCGCTCATCGTTTCCGCCCTCGCCTGGGCCATCCTCGCTGAACGTGTGGTTGACGGGTCACGAATGGCTAGAACGACCCGCAGCCCGACTTTCATCCGCCGCCGCTGTGGCGCCTCGCGAGCGGGCTCCGCCTCCAGGACGCGTTCGAGTCGGGAGGGTAGGTGCGGGCACACCGGCCCGACGGCCGGCGGGCTCAACTGCGGAAGATGGGTGTCTCGAGCAGTGCCAGCCGGTTGGCTCGGCTTTGATCGCGGTAGAGCTCGAGTACGACCCGGTAGCGCTGGCTCGTGCGGGGGGTCGGGATGAACAGGTCCTTGCCGCCCGTCTCGCTGCAGCCGTCCGGCGTGACGGTGTAGGCGAGATTCTCGTCCTCACCCTGTACCACCCCGTCGATCGTGCCGTCGGCGCCAACCGTAACCAGCGAGTAGTACAGGGGCAGGTGAGCTCCGCGGAGATTGTCCTCCCGGTAGCTGAAGCGCACCTCGGCGCCGAGCTCGTTGCTTGCCTCCCGAACCTGTTGTTGCGAGAGGCCACGGCTGTAGAACAGGAAGTCGCGGTGGCGTACGTGCGGGAACACCGGAGCTCCGGTGAAAGCGGCGTCCGCCCCTCCCACGCAGGGTTCGAAGCTCGGTTCGAGCTTGAACAGGAGAGCGACGGCCCCACCGATGACCGCGATCAACGCTCCGGCGGCGGTGAGTGCTGCCATGGCACGGCCGCGTCCGCCGGCGAGCTTGGCCTTCTCGGTCATGACTCGGACAGGGCAAGCGGCGTCATCGCGCCGAAAAGACCGCTACGACGCTGACGGTGTCGAAGACGGCCACATGGCAAACCGAGCGCCGGCCGGAGCAGGAGAGCCGCCAGCCGATGAACCTGCTCCGCGCGATCGCAGAGGCCGTGAGAGCGATCGTGCCGGCCGACTGGGTTCGGCAACCGAACAGCGTCTGCGTCGGCCCTCCGCAGCGAATTCCGGAGCCGGTGACGACCCCGCGGCCCGACACTGTCACGTTGACGCCGAAGAGCTGTGAAGTCGTCGTCGTTGTCTCCGTCGTCGTGGTGGGCGGCGGGGTCTCCGCGACCACACCCTGCGGCCCATCGACGATGAGTTCACACGAGCCCTCTTGGCCGACGCAGCCGCCGGTCCAGGTCTGGCCGGCGAGGACGGGGGATGCGAGGATGACCGCCGTCCCGGACGGGAACTGTGCGTCGCATGTTGGCGGGCAGTCGATGCCGGGAGGGGTGCTGCGCACCGAGCCGACCGATGCGTCAGCCCCTGATCGGGTCACGGTCAGCGTCTGCGAGCCGGTCGCGGGGGACGCGCTGCGAAACACTGCGCTGACCTCGGTGGCTGCGCCCACCTCGACGGTGCAGAGGTTCGTATGAACAGCGGCGCACGTTCCGCCCCAGTTGACGAAGACGCCGCCGGAGGTGGCGACGGCAAGCAGGCTGAGCGTCGTCCCCGAATCCCAGGCGGTCTGACAGTTCGTTCCGGCCGCCCCGCAATTGAGCTCGGTTTGCCCGTCGGCCGCGAACCCGACGACGCTCCCCGGGCCTCCGACCGAGACTCCGATCACCCCGGGCTTGCGTATGAAGATGGCGCGGACGGTGGCCGGCGCGTCCAGCGAGAGAATGCACTCCGGCACGCTCCCGACACATGCTCCGCTCCAGTGGTCGAACGAGAAGTCGGGCCCCGGCGACGCGGCCAGCGTGACCAGAGCCCCACGTCCGACCGAGGTCGAGCACGTCGCCGCGCAATGCAGGCGCCCGCTCGCACCCGCCACGACGCCGCCGTGGGCCACGACCACTCGAAGCGTCAGCTTGTGCGGCGGCTGAGCAGACGCACCCGAGACGACGACGAGCCACACGATGCCGGCCAAGAGCCCGACGCTCCTCCACCGGAGACCTGGCGAGCGCCGTGCGGGACCCCGAGCGAGGAACCGATCGACACCTTCGGAGTCAGGCAAGCGACCTCCCTGAATCGCTCCCGCAAGAGTGCTCGCAAGATTACCTCGATCCGAGCCCGGGGACGGTAGCGGGACTCTCAACGGCGAGACGCCCTCGGCCCGGACCGGCTCGGTTGCGGACGCGGCCTTGCCGCGCGCAGTCGTTCGCGCGGGCCGAGGGCGCGGCCGACCCAGACCGTCCCGGCCCCGCCGGCGGAGGTGGCGGTCGACGCGATCGCGGTCGGGGCATGGAAGTGCACCGAGTCTCCGCTGGTCAGGACGTGGTGGTCGTTTCCCTCGTCGATCTCGATCGCTCCCTCGTGCACGAAGACGAAGACGTCGTCGCCCGCAAGCGCGAACGGCGAGCCCATCGTCGTCCCGGCAGGCTGCCTGGCGTACACGATCTGGATTCGCGAGCTCGTGGACGCGAGCCTCGTCAGACCGGGCGACGGGGCGATGTGTCCGCGTTCGATCCGCGGCCTCGGCGAGGCGCGCAGGACCTCGGCAAGGGTCAGCTGCAACGCATGGGAGAGCCTCGCGAGCACGGCGAGTGAGGGCAGCGTGCTTCCCTTCTCGATCGCCGAGGAGTGCCCGACCGAGATGTTGGCGGCCGCCGCGACCTCGGCCAAGGTGAGCCCGAGCTCGCGTCGGCGTTCGCGCAGCCGCTTCCCGACGACGTTCACGAGATCGAAGCTCTCGTCGGTCCCCGGAGTCGTGGTCATACGATTGCCGGGGTCAAGATCCACAGGGCTTCGACCGGCTCGTCGGAGACGACCTCGGCCGCGTGACCGTGCTGCGAGGAGTAGTGGGCCCAGTCGCCCGGCCCGAGCTCGTGAGCCTCCTCGCCGACGACGAGCCTCAACCTGCCCGAGAGGACAAGGGCGAACTCCTCGCCGAGGTGGCGGAACGGCAGCGCGCCCGCTCGCGGCAGATGCCGCGCATGGACGGCGGTGAAGGCCGAGCCCTTCACCTGCTGGGCCAGCACGGCGTACTCCTCGCCGGATTGAGGCTCGAGGCGGAACGCGGGCCGGTCGGCCGCGCGAACGACGCGCGTGGTCGCGTTGCTGTCCTCGGGGAAGAACGTGGCAACCTCGACGCCGAGGCTCGCGGCGACGACCTGGAGCGCGGTCAGCGAGGGGACGGCTTGACCGTTCTCGATCTGGGAGAGGTAGCCCGCCGAAAGCCCGCTGTCTGCTGCGAGCAACTCGAGCGTAAGTCCCTGCCCCCGTCGGATCCCCTGAAGTCGTTGCCCCAGATTCCGGAACTCGTCCTCGACCACGGTTCGTCTGAGTGTAAACGGATCTTTCCCCTCGGTTGACTTTTTGCGGGGCGGCCAGTATGAAAGGACGTCTCTCGCCCTGCCGCCGAGATGACCCACTCGATCCTGACCATCCCGATTCGTGCCGCCGACGAGGACGCCTTCGTCGAGGCGTTCTTCCGTCTCGACGTCCTCGGGCACGCCGCCGGGATCCCGGCCTTCCGCGGCGGCGAGCTCCTGCGCCCGCGCGAGCCGGGCAGCGGGTTCGTCGTGCACGCCCGCTGGGACAGCCCCGAGGGCTACCAGACCTGGCTCGATGCTCCCGTCCGCGCGCAGCTCACCGAGGCGATTGCCGCCCTCGTTGCCGGGCCGATGACGAGCGCCCTGTACGACGAGCCCGGCCGATGAGCGGCGCCATTCGCGCCGCCACCGACGTCGGCGGCACCTTCACCGATCTGGTGGCGTTCTCGACCGACCCGGAGACGGGGCGCCAGGAGATCCTGACCGCGAAGGCCGAGACCACTCCGCCGGACTTCGAACGCGGCGTGCTCGACGTGCTCGCGAAGAGCGGCATCACGATCGAGGAGATCGACTTCCTGGCTCACGGGACGACCCTGGTGATCAACGCCATCACCGAGCGCAAGGGGGTCAAGACGGGCCTGATCACGACGGCCGGCTTCCGCGACTCGCTCGAGATTGCCCGTGGCAACCGCCCCGATTACTTCAACCTGCACTACGAGAAGCCGCCGCCGTTCGTGCCGCGCTACCTCCGGCGCGAGGTGCCGGGCCGCCTGACCCACGACGGCCGGAGCGCGAGCCGCTCGATCTCGCCGACCTCCCGGCGGTGATCGAGGACTTTCGGGCGGACGGCGTCGAGGGCATAGCCATCTGCCTGCTCCACGCCTACGCCGACCCGGGTCACGAGCAGGCGGTGCTCGAGCGCGTCCGCGAGCTCTGGCCCGAGGTCTCGGTGGTCGCATCGCACCAGATCACCCGCGAGTGGCGCGAGTACGAGCGCACGAGCACCACCGTGCTCTCGGCCTACGTCCAGCCGGTCGCCGAGCGCTACCTGACGCGACTCGCGGCCGGCGTCCGCGCCGCCCGGTTCGACGGCCAGCTCTACATCATGCAGTCGAACTGCGGGGTCGACTCGGTCGAGAAGACGAAGGCGATCCCGATCACGATGGTCGAGTCGGGGCCTGCAAGCGGATTCTGGGGCGCGGCCGAGCTCGGCCGGCTGATCGGCGAGCCGAACGTGCTCGCCCTCGACATCGGCGGGACGACCGCCAAGTGCTCCCTGATCGAGGGCGGCCACGTCAAGGTGATCTCCGACTACTGGATCGAGCGGAGCCGCCTCTCGGCCGGCTACCCGATCATGGTCCCGGTTGTCGATCTCGTCGAGATCGGAAACGGCGGCGGCAGCATCGCGTGGGTCGACGACTTCGGAAAGCTCCACGTCGGGCCCCGCTCGGCCGGCGCCCTTCCCGGGCCGGCGGCCTACGGACGCGGCGGCACCGAGGCGACGACGACGGACGCGAATCTCGAGCTCGGGCGAATCAACCGCGACTACTTCTGCGGCGGCGAGCTCGAGGCGGACATGACGGCGGTCGGGGAGGCCCTCGCCGGGATCGCCTCTCGCCTCGGAGTCGACCGCGCCGAGGCGGCGCGCGGGGTTGTCCGCATCGCGAACAACAACATGGTCAACGCGCTGAAGCTGATCTCGGTGAACCGCGGCTACGACCCGCGCGACTTCACGCTCGTCGCCTTCGGCGGCGGAGGCGGGATGCACGCGGTCGCGCTCGCCGCCGAGCTGGGGATCCGGAAGGTCGTCGTCCCGCGGGCGGCCGACGTGTTCTCGGCCTGGGGGATGCTCATGAGCGATCTCCGGCGCGACTACTTCCTCACCCGCCTCCTCAACGTCACGCAGGACAACGCAGAGCGGCTCGAGGCAGTCCTCGCCGAGCTCACGGCCGCCGCGATCGACCAGTTCGCGGCCGAGGGGATCACGCCGGACCAGGTCACCTTTCACCGTCGCGGCAACCTGCGCTACGCGAACCAGGAGCACGGGGTCGAGATCGAGCTCCCGAGCCGGATCGGGCCGTCCGAGGTCGAGGCGATCGAGCGTGCCTTCCACGACTCCTACGAGCGCGAGTACACCTACCGGCTCGACGCGCCGGTCGAGTTCGTCGGCGGCCATCTCATCGCGGTCGCGGAGGTCGGCAAGCTGGCGCCCGCGAAGCTCCCGGTGTCCGGGAGGCCCCTGGCGGAGGCGTCGAAGACCACGAGAGCCGTCGACTTCGCGACCGAGGGCATCCACGACGCGCAGATCTACGACGGTGACCTGCTCGAGCCCGGCGCATCGTTCAGCGGGCCGGCGATCGTCGAGTCGAAGGGAACGACGACGGTCGTCCATCCGGGGAACCGAGCCACGCTCGACGAGTTCGGGAACCTCGTCATCTCGCTCGAGGGCTCCGCCTGATGGCTGCCGTCGCACCCGAGCCGATCACCCTCGAGATCATCCAGAGCTCGCTCCAGGCCACGAGCGACGAGATGTTCGCCGCGTTCCGCAAGACCGCGATGAGCGCGATCATCTACGAGGTGCTCGACATGGGCACCGCGATCACGGATGCCCAGGGGAGGCTCGCCTCGTCGGGCGCCGGGATCCCTGCGTTCGTCGGCGTGCTCGACAAGGCCGTCATGCGCATCATCGAGCTGAACGCCGAGCCGGGCGCGATCGGCCCGGGCGACATCTTCGTCACGAACGACCCCTTTTACGGCGGCGTCACCCACCTGAACGACGTCGTGCTCGCGATGCCGGTCTTCCTGGGCGACCGGCTGATCGCGTGGACCGCGAACATCGCTCACTGGAACGACGTGGGCGGGATGGTGCCCGGGTCGATCTCGACCGATGCGACCGAGCTCTTCCAGGAGGGCCTCCGCATCCCCGGCGTCAAGCTCGTCGCCGCCGGCCGGCCGATCGAGTCGGTGATGCGGATCATCGAGGTGAACAGCCGATTGCCGGACTACCTCCGGGGCGACATGTGGGCGGGAATCGCGGCGGCGCGCGTGGGCGAGCGGCGACTCCTCGAGCTCGTCGAGCGCTACGGCCTCGACACGTTCCTCGCGGCACTCGACCACTTCATGGACTACGGCGAGCAGGTGGCGCGTCGGACCCTGCAGGAGCTCCCGAAAGGGACGTTCACGCTCGCGGAGACCCAGGACAGCGGTCAGGTCTACAAGGTCACTGTCGAGATCTCCGACGAGGAGTTCGTGGTCGACCTGCGTGACAACCCCGACCAGGACCGTGGGCCGAACAACGCCTCACGCGACGGCTCGCTCGTCGCCGCGCAGATGGTCTTCATGAACCTCACCGAGTCCCACAGCTCGGCGAATGCCGGTCACTTCCGGCGGCTGAAGCTGCTGACCCGCTCCGGCTCGGTCTTCGATCCGAATCCTCACGCGGCGTTCGCGACGTACTACGAGGTCGAGATCCGGCTCTACGACCTGATCTGGCGCTGTCTGGCGCCCCACCTCGGCGGGCGCCTGCCGGCCGGGAGCTTCGCCTCGATCTGCGGGACGTTCATCGGCGGGCCGCATCCCGACACCGGCCGGCACTTCACGATCGTCGAGCCCCAGGTCGGCGGCTGGGGGGCGTCGCCGACGAGCGACGGCAACCCCGCGATGTTCAGCGGCTTCCACGGCGACACCTTCAACTGCCCGGCCGAGGTCGCCGAGGCCCGCTACGGGCTGTACGTCGACCGCCTGGCGCTGAACGACGCGCCGGGCGGCGAGGGCGAGCACCGCGGGGGCAAGGGGATCGTCGTCGAGTACCGGGTGCGTTCGAACGGCTGCTTCTTCACCTGCGCGTATACACGGAACATCCACAAGCCCTGGCCGCAGGCGGGAGGGCTCGAGGGCTCGCCGAACTACGCCGAGGTGATCAGGCCCGACGGCTCCGGCGAGGAGTTCGCGGTCGTCACCGGGCTGCCGGTCGACGAGGGCGACGTGATCCGGATTCACACCGGGAGCGGCGGCGGCTACGGCGACCCGAGCCGCCGCGCACGCGAGCTCGTCCTCGACGACCTGCGCAACGGCTTCGTCACCGCCGAGCGCGCAGCCGCCGTCTACGGGGTCGAGCCGCCGGGCTCGTGAGCTCGACCGCCGACCCGTTCACCCTCGAGATCATCCAGGGGTCGCTGCAGGCCGCCAGCGACGAGATGTTCGCCGTGCTGCGGAAGACCGCGATGAGCGCGATCATCTACGAGGTGCTCGACGCCGGCACGGCGATCACCGACGGCGCCGGCAACCTCGCCTCGTCGGGCGCGGGGATCCCCTCATTCGTCGGCGTCCTCGACAAGGCGGTGAAGCGGATCCTCGAGCTGCACCGCGGCCCGGGCGCAGTCCGGCCGGGCGACGTCTTCGTCACGAACGACCCGTTCTACGGCGGCGTGACGCATCTCAACGACGTCGTCATCGCGATGCCGGTGTTTGCCCGCGAAGGCCTCTGCGCGTGGGCGGCGAGCATCGCTCACTGGAACGACGTGGGCGGGATGGTGCCCGGCTCGATCTCCGCCGAGGCGACGGAGATATTCCAGGAGGGGCTGAGGCTTCCGGCCGTCAAGCTGCTCGACGCGGGCGAGGAGGTGACGGCGGTGACGCGCATCATGCAGGCGAACAGCCGTCTGCCGGACTTCATGCTCGGTGACATGTGGGCCGGGATCGCCGCAGTCCGGCTCGGCACCCGCAGGATCGAAGAGCTGGTGCGGCGCTTCGGTATTCACACCTTCGCGGAGGCGCTCGAGCGCTTGCACGCCTACGGCGAGCAGGTGGCGCGGCGCACGCTCGCCGCGCTCCCGCACGGGACGTTCTCGCTCTCCGAGGAGCAGGACAGCGGCGCCGTCTACCACGTCGAGGTGCGGATCTCGGCCGAGGAGATGGTGGTCGACCTGCGTGACAACCCCGACCAGGACCGGGGCCCCGCGAACGTCTCGCGCGACGGCGCGACGATCGCGGCCCAGCTCGTGCTGATGAACCTGGCCGGTGTCGGCGCCGCCGCCAATGCCGGGCACTTCCGGCCGCTGACCGTCCTGACCCGTCCCGGCTCGGTGTTCGACCCCCGGGCCCCGGCGGCGTGCGGCGTGTACTACGAGGTGCGGATCCGCCTGTACGACCTCATCCTGCGCTGCCTCGCCCCGCATCTCGAGGGGCGCCTGCCGTCGGGAGGCTTCGCCTCGATCTGCGGCACCTTCATCGGCGGCCGGCACCCCGACACCGGCCGGCACTTCACGATCGTCGAGCCCGAGGTGGGCGGCTGGGGCGCGACCGCGGAGCGCGACGGGTTGAACGCGCAGTTCAGCGGGCTCCACGGTGACACCTTCAACTGCCCGGTCGAGGTCGCGGAGGCGCGCTACGGGCTCTACGTCGACCGGCTGGAGCTGAACGGCTCGCCGGGAGGCGAAGGGCGCAACCGCGGCGGCAAGGGCATCGTCCTGGCCTACCGCGTACGCGGGGACGGCTGCTTCCTGACCTGCGCCTACACGCGAAGCGTCCACCCGCCGTGGGGGCAGGACGGCGGCCGGGACGGCTCGCCGAACTTCGTCGAGGTGATCCGTGGGGACGGGTCGGTCGAGCGCTATGCCGTGGTGACCACCCTGCCGCTCGGCGCCGGCGATGTGATCTGCATCCATACCGGCAACGGCGGCGGCTTCGGCGACCCGGCGGAGCGCGCGCCGGAGCGCGTTCTCGCCGACCTGCGAGACGGGCTCGTCAGCCCGGAGGTGGCGGCCGCCGTCTACGCGCCGGAGGCGTGAGCTGCGGGAACGGTCGCAGGTTGCATTCCTGCCGGAGAAAACCTATGTTGCCGTCAGCAAAAAACCGCGGCACGGGATGGGCGTCACGCGGGCGGCGCCTCGAAAGGAGCGAGATGGGCCGGTACCGCGTTTCGATGGACATAGGAGGGACGTTCACCGACGTCGTCGCGTACGACGAGGAACGGGGGACGTACACCGCCGGCAAGGCATCGACGACGCCGCACGACCTCACCGAGGGAGTGTTCGCCGGGCTCGGACAGGTCATCGACTCGCCCGCCTCGATCGGCTTCACCGTGCACGGGACGACGGTGGGCCTCAACGCCTTCCTGCAGCGTCGCGGCGAGAAGGTGATGCTCCTCGCCACCGAGGGCGCGGGCGACGTCTACCACATCGCCCGCGGGAACCGCGCCCGGCTCTACGACCTCCACTACCGCAAGCCCCGCCCGCTCGTGCCGCTGAGCGACATCGTCGAGATCCCGGGCCGGCTCGACTGGCGCGGCGAGGAGCGGAGGCCGCTCGACGAGGGGGCCGTGCGCGCCGCCGCGGCGCGCGTGCGCGACGAGGGCTTCGGAGCGGTCGCGGTCGCGCTGCTCTTCAGCTTCCTCAATCCGGCGCACGAGCTCCGCGTCGAGGAGATCCTGCGCGAGGAGCTGGACGGCGTGATGGTCTCACTCTCCCACCGCGTCGCCCGCGAGTGGCGGGAGTACGAGCGCACCTCCTCCGCGGTCGTCGAGGCGTATACGGCGCCGGCGATCCGCCGCTACCTGGAGCGGCTGCAATCGGAGATGGAGCGGCAAGGGCTCGCCGTCCCGCTTCACGTCATGCAGTCGAGCGGCGGGGTCGTCACCGCCGAGTCGGCTCGGGAGCGGCCGCTGCAGACACTGCTCTCCGGCCCGGTCGGGGGGACGATGGGGCTCGTCGCCCTCGCCCGCGCCCTCGACCGGCCGAACCTGATCGGCGTCGACATGGGCGGGACGAGCTTCGACGTCAGCCTTGTGATCGGGGGCAAGCCGGACGTGTCGACCGAGACGTCGCTCGAGGGGTTCCCGCTGCTGATGCCGATCGCGAACATCCACACGATCGGGGCGGGCGGCGGCTCGATCGCCTACGCCGAGGCCGGAGGCCTGCGGGTCGGGCCGGAGAGCGCCGGCGCCGACCCCGGCCCCGCCTGCTACGGCCGCGGCGGCAACCGGCCCACCGTCACCGACGCGAACCTCGTGCTCGGACGGATCGACCCGGAGTCGTTCGCGGGCGGCCGCATGACGCTTGATCCGGGAGCCGCCCGCGACGCGGTGGCCGGGCTCGGCGAGGAGCTCGGCCTCGGCGTTCCCGAGCTGGCCGAGGGAATCGTCTCGGTCATCAACGCGAAGATGGCCCAGGCGATCCGGACGCTCACCGTCGAGCAGGGCATCGAGCCGCGCGACTTCGCCCTCGTCGCCTTCGGCGGGGCGGGCCCGATGCACGCTGCCTTCCTCGCGCGGGAGCTCGGGATCGGCGAGGTGATCGTGCCCCGGTTGGCCGGCGCGTTCTCGGCCTGGGGGATGCTCGAGACGGAGCTCCGCCGCGACTTCACGCGGCCGTTCTTCCGGCGGGCAAGCGACGCCGACCTCGTCGAGCTGACGGATATCTGTGTGCAAACGGCGGCCGAGGGGCGCGGGGCGCTCGAGGCGGAGGGCGTGCGGGCGGACGACTGCCGGGTCGAGCATTCCGTCGACATGCGCTACGAGGCGCAGGAGTACACGCTGGCGATACCGATCGACGGGCTCGATTCACCGCGCGAGCCAGGCTTCGTCGAGGAGATGGTCAGGCGGTTCAACGAGGCCCACGACTTCCGCTACGGCCACTCGAATCCGGGTGCCCCGGTCGAGTTCGTCTCGCTCCGCGCCGCCGCCTTCGGCGACCTCGGCCATGCCGAGCCGGAGGAGCTCGCTGCCGCCGGCGCCGCCGTCCTCCCGCGGGCCCGCGAGGTCCGCTTCGACGGGGCGGGGCTTGCGACCGCGATCCACTCTCGGGAGGAGCTCCCGGTCGACGCGCAGCTCGACGGCCCGCTCGTCGTCGACGAGGCGACCGCAACGACCGTGGTGCCGCCCGGCTGCGCCCTCTCGGTCGACCGGTACGGCTCGCTGATCATCTCGATCGGAAAGGAGAGCTAGCGATGGCCACGACCGTCGTCGACCCGATCACCACCGAGGTGATCCGCAACGCGCTCAACTCGGCCGCCGACGAGATGAACGCCACGCTCATCCGCTCGGCCTACACGTGGATCATCTACGAGCTGAAGGACTGCTCGGTCGCCCTCCTCGACGCCGATCATCGCGTGCTCGGGCAGTCGGCCGGGCTGCCGATCTTCCTCGGGAACCTCGAGGTGTGCACGGGCGTGACCGAGGAGATGTACGGCCGCGAGGCCTGGCAGCCGGGAGACGTCTGGATCATGAACGACTCCTACCTCGCCGGGACGCACCTGAACGACATCACCGTGTACGGCCCGATCTTCCACGAGGGGGAGCTCGTAGGCTTCGCCGCCTCCCGCGCGCACTGGCTCGACGTGGGGGCGAAGGACGCGGGCGCGCCGATGGACTCGACCGAGATCTACCAGGAGGGGCTCCGGCTCGGGCCGACGAAGGTGGTCGAAGGCGGCCGCGAGCGCCGCGACATCGTCGACCTGCTCGGCCGCAACTCCCGCTTTTCCTACCCGGCGGTCGGCGACCTGAACGCCCAGATCGCCTGCGTGCGGACGGGGGAGCGCCGGCTGTCGGCGATCATCGAGCGCTTCGGGACCGAGACGCTGGCGGCGGCCCGCGACGAGATCTTCGCCCAGACCGAGCGGATCGAGCGGATCGCGATCGGCGAGATCCCCGACGGCGTCTACGAGGCGGAGGGGGCGCTCGACAACGACGGCCTCTCGGATACCCCGGTGGCGGTGCGCGTGCGCATCGAGATCAGCGGCGGCGACATGACCATCGACCTCCGCGGCACGGACGATGCGGCCGCGGGCCCGGTCAACTGCGGCGAGGCCCAGGCGATCTCGGCTTGCCGCGTTGCCTACAAGCTCCTGGTCGCACCCGATCTGCCGACCAACGGCGGCTCCTTCGCGCCGCTCTCCGTGCAGGTGCGACGCGGCTCGGTGGTCGGCGCGACGGAGCCCTCTCCCTGCGCGTGGTACTTCAGCCCGCTCGGGCTGCTGATCGACCTCGTCGTCAAGGCGCTCAGCACGGTGCTGCCGCACAAGGCAGCCGCGGCGAGCTACGGCGACTCGATGATCGTGACCTGCGCGGGCCTCGACCAGCGCACCGGCGAGGGGTTCTTCCACATCGAGCCGACGGTCGGCGGGTGGGGCGCCTGGGAGGGGTCGGATGGGGAGAGCGGCCTGATCAACAGCGTCAACGCAGGGATGAAGGACTTCCCGATCGAGATTCTCGAGACGCGAATCCCGCTGCACGTGCGCAGCTACGGGTTCCGCCCGGACTCGGGCGGCCCCGGCACCTGGCGAGGCGGTAACGGGGTGGTGCGCGAGTTCGAGATCGAGTGCGACGAGGCCTACGTCTCGCTCTGGTGGGAGCGGTCGAAGACGCCGGCGTGGGGCCTCTTCGGCGGTGCGCCGGCGACACCGCCCGATCTCGTGATCAACCCCGGGCGCGACGACGAGCGCCACGTGCTCAAGGCGACGAGGCTCGTGCTCAAGCGCGGTGATGTCATCCGCGGCCTGAGCGGCGGGGGCGGGGGCTTCGGGGATCCCGCGGAGCGCGATCCGGAGCGCGTCCGAGCGGACGTGCGCGATGGTCAGCTCAGCCCGGCTGCGGCCGCAGAGCTGTACGGCTTCGTGGCCGACGGGTCGTGATCGTGTGGCGGTGACCGGGTCGACTCGCCGCGGCGGCCGCACGCGTCGAGCGGCTCCGCGAGGCGAGCTCGCAGGCCGGCCTCGACGCCTTCGTGGCCACGGCCGACGAGTCGATCGCCTACCTGACGGGATTCAGGCCGCTCCAGCTCGAACGGCTCTTTGCGGTCGTGGTGCGAGCCGACGGCGGCGGGGCCGTCGTCGTGCCGAAGCTCGACGCGGGCCAGGTCGCGGCTGCTCCCGAGTCGCTCGCGCGCGTCTCGTACGACGCCTCCTCGGACGGCATCCCCGAGCTTGCCGCGCTGCTCGACGGCGCGGCCAGGGTCGGCGTCGAGGAGGATCACATCGTCTTTGCCCGCTCGTCGGCGCTGACGGGCCGCGGACACCAGCTCGCTCCGGGCGGAGGCGTCATCTTCGACCTGCGCGCCCGTAAGGACGAGGGCGAGATCGAGGCCGTCCGCCGGGCCTGCGCGCTGGTCGAGGAGGCGTACCGCTTCGTCTGGGCTGCGCTCCGCCCGGGCATCTCCGAGCGCGAGCTCAACGTCCGCGTCGAGGCGTTCCTGCGGGACGGCGGCGCAACCACGTCTCATCCGCTGATCCTGTTCGGCGAGAACGCCGCCAATCCGCACGCCGACCCCACCGAGCGGGTCCTGCGCGAGGGCGATGTGATCTGCGCCGATATCTCGGCGTGTCTCGACGGGTACTGGGGGGATCTCACGCGCTGCGCGACCGTCGGGCCGCCGTCCGACTGGGCGCTCGAGGTGTGGGCGCTCGTACGCGACGCGCAGGCCGCCGCGATCGCCGCGTGCGTTCCCGGCTCGCTCGCGCGCGAGGTCGAGGCCGCCGAGCGGGTGATCCTCGAGACGAGGCCCGACCTCGGCGAGGTGCTGCATGGAGCCGGGCACGCAATCGGCCTCGCTATCCATGAGCCGCCCTTTCTCGTCCCAAGGTCTGGGATGCCGCTTGCGCACGGGATGATCTTCACGGTGGAGCCTGGTCTCTACCGCGCCGGGCTCGGCGGCATCCGGCTCGAGGACGACGTAGTCGTCCGCAACGGCGCACCCGAGGTTCTCTCCACGCTCCCTCTGGACCTCGTCGAGCTTTCCGTGTAGCCGTTTTCCCAAGATCCCACCAAAGGAGGCAGTAGTGAGAAGTATGAGATCCATCGGCCGCAGCGGGAGCCGCCTGCTGCTCGCCGGCGCGGCGGTCGCTCTCCTGGCCGTCTTTGCCACCGCAGGTGCGAGCGCAAAGTCGAACCATGCCGCCACGAAGCAGGGCAACGTCAAGGCGGTCGCCTTCTTCGGGTTCGCCGCAGCGAACTCGTTCGCCCAGGCGACGTGGGCCGGCGTGAAGCAGGCTGCGAAGCAGGCGGGCGTGACCGCCAAGTTCTTCGACCCGAACTTCAACGCCCAGACGCAGGTGTCCCAGATCCAGGACGCGACCACGTCGGGGCAGTACCAGGCGTTCGTGATCCAGGCCAACGACGGCAACTCCGTCATCCCGGCGATCGAGCAGGCGGTCAAGGCGCACATCGCCGTCGTCGCCGAGTTCACGCCGATCGGGAGCAACTACGCGTCGCTCACGCCGCCGATCAGCGGTGTGACGTTCGTCGGCGAGTCGCCGGTGCACAACGGGACGGAGCTCGGAGCGCTCGGGATCCAGGCCTGCAAGGGGATGAACCCCTGCAACGTCGCCTACCTCGAGGGCTTCAAGTCGCTGCCGCTCGACAATGCGCGGACAGCGGCGGTCAAGAAGGAGCTCGCCACCGCGAGCAACGTGAAGCTCGTCGCCGACGTCGAGGGCGGCTACACGCAGGCCGAAGGCCTGAAGGCCGCCCAGGACGTGCTCCAGGCTCACTCCGACGTCAACGTGATGATCGGCTCGTCACAGGCGATCGAGGGTGCACAGCAGGCCGTGAAGTCGGCGGGCAAGACCGGGCAGATCAAGCTGATCGGAAACGGCGGCTCCTGCCAGGCGGTGGCCGGCGTCAAGTCCGGGGCGTGGTTCGCCACGTACGCGCTTCCGGAGACGACCTCGGGCCTGAAGGCAACCCAGCTCGCGATCAAGGCCGGGAACGGGCAGAAGGTGCCGGTCAGCTTCAACGTCGACACCCTCACCAACCCGCTGCTCACGAAGCCGGTCTTGGAGAAGACGCACTTCAAGGCGCAGTACTGCGACTGAGTCGAGACGCCAGGCTCGGATGACCACGAGCCCTTCACGGGTCGAGGACGAGGGGGCGCGCAACGATGCGCGCCCCCTCGTCGAGGCGCGCGGCATCTCGAAGCGCTACGGCGGTGTCCACGCCCTCGACGATGTCTCGATCACCATCCGGGCAGGGCAGGTCCACGGCCTCGTCGGCGAGAACGGCGCCGGCAAGTCGACGCTGTCCAAGGTGATCGGCGGCGTGACTCGACCCGACGAGGGCGAGCTGTTCGTCGACGGCCGGCACGTCTCGTTCCACGCACCCCGCGACGCTCTCGACGCGGGAATCGCGACCATCGCGCAGGAGATCGCGCTCGTGCCCGCCCGCACCGTGGTCGACAACGTGATGCTGGGAATCGAGTCGAACGACCTCGGCGTCGTTCGCTCCGGCCAGGTCCGGCGCCGCTTCGACGAGCTCAACGAGCGAACGGGGTTCGGGCTCGACGCCCAGGCGGTCGTGCGCACCCTTCGAACCGCGGAGCAGCAGAAGGTCGAGATCCTGCGGGCGATCGCCAGGGACGCGCGCCTGCTCCTGATGGACGAGCCGACCGCCGCCCTGACCCGCGACGAGACCGAGCGCCTCCTGGAGACCGTGCGGGGGCTGGCGGCGGGCGGGACGGCGATCGTTCTCGTCTCCCACTACCTCGAGGAGGTGCTCGGCGTCTGCGACACGGTCACCTCGATGCGGAACGGGCGGCTCATCCGCACCTCACCCGCGAAGGACGAGACGCCCGCAACGCTCGTGGCGGCGATGATCGGGCGCGACATGAGCCTCGAGTTCCCGCCGAAGGAGTACCCGCCCGAGGACGCACCGATCGTGCTCGAGGCGCGGGGGATGAGCCGGGGGCGGGAGCTGCAGGACGTGTCGCTCACCGTCAGGGCAGGCGAGATCGTCGGGCTCGCCGGGCTCGTCGGGAGCGGGCGCAGCGAGGTCGCGCGGGCGATCTTCGGCGCCGATCAGCTCGACCGCGGCGAGATCCTGTTCGAAGGCGCGGCGGTCTCGGTGAAGGGGCCGCGCCACGCGTCGCGCCTGGGGATCGCGATGGTTCCGGAGAGCCGCAAGGAGCAGGGCCTCTTCATGATCCGGCCCGTTCGCGAGAACATCTCGATCGTCGACATGGGCGCGATCGCGAGCCTGGGCATCGTCGACCGGCGCACCGAGGCTCGCCGGACGGGCGAGCTCGCGAGCGACCTCGACGTCCGTGCCTCGTCGCAGGAGGCGATGGTGACGACGCTCTCCGGCGGCAACCAGCAGAAGGTGCTCTTCGCCAAGTGGCTGTTCCGGCGCCCGAAGCTGCTGATTGCCGACGAGCCGACCAGGGGGGTCGACGTCGGCGCGAAACGCCAGATCCACGAGCTCCTCATCGGCCTGGCCCGGGAGGGCATGGCGGTCCTGTTGATCTCCTCCGAGATCGAGGAGGTCCTCGGCCTCGCACATCGGGTGCTCGTGATGCGAGCAGGCCGGATCGTGGGCGAGTTCGAGGGGGAGACGGCGACCGATGAGGCGATCATGACCGCGGCCTTCACCGCCGGCCCGGAGGTCACCGCGTGACCGCGATGGTCGGGAGGCTGCGGCGGTTCGATCTTCGTGACTACGGGATCGTCTACGCGTTCCTCGCGCTGTTCGTCGTGCTCAGCTTCGCGTCGAACTCGTTCCTGAAGTTCCAGAACGGGTCGAACATCCTCGACCAGTGGGCCGCGATCGGCCTCCTCGCGTGCGGTGAGACGCTGTGCATCATCGCCGGCGTCTTCGACCTCTCGGTCGGTGCGAATGTCAGCGTCTCCGGCGTGGTCGCGTGCAAGGTCGCGAACTCGGTGTCGCCGAGCGTCGGGCTCATCGCAGGCGTGGCGACCGGCCTCGGGCTCGGGATCGTCAACGGGATCGTGATCGACCGCACGCGGATCAACTCGTTCATCGGCACGCTGGCGACGAGCATCGTCTACGGCGGGCTCGCGATCCTCATCACCGGGGGTCTCATCGTCACGGTCATCAATCCGCAGTTCGGGCGGCTCGGCCAGGGATCGCTCTTCCAGATCACCTATCCGGGTTGGGTCTGGATCGGGTTCGCGTTGATCACGGGGTTCGTGCTCAAGCGGACGATCTTCGGCCGCTACGTGTTCGCGGTCGGCGGCAACGCCGAGGCAGCACGACTCTCGGGAGTGCGCGTGGGCGTGGTTCGCGGCTCGTGCTTCGCGATCTCGGGGCTCGCCGCGGGTATCGCCGGAGTGCTGCTCGCCTCGCGCACGCAGTCGGCAGCCGCGAACCTCGGCTCGGGCATGGAGCTGACGGCGATCTCCGCCGCCGTGGTCGGCGGGACGAGCATTCTCGGCGGCGAAGGCGCGATCTGGCGATCCGTGCTCGGGACGCTGCTCCTCGCGATCATCGGGAACGGCTTCAACCTGCTGAACATCGACACGACCTACCAGCAGATCGTCGAAGGCGGCCTGATCCTCCTCGCCGTGGCCGCCGACCAGCTGGCCCGGCGGCGCTGACCTACTCGCCGGTCAACCAGTGCAGCGTCGTCAGCGCGACCACGATCGCGGTCTGCTCGAGCGAGCCGATGTCGACCCATTCGTCCGGACCGTGCAGGCCGCCCGCCAGCGGGCCGTAGCAGAGCGCGCCCTCGACCTGGCGGGCGTCGGTCGTCGCGGTGAAAGCCGTCAGCCCCGGTGGCGAGCCGATCACGGTTTCGTGCGTCCGGCGGAGGAGCGAAGGTAGCGGGGCGTCCGTCTCGTAGCAGTAGGCCCGCGCGCGGAAGGCCTCGAACGAGACCTCGACCGCGGGCGCGGCCTCGGCGACGGCGCCGGCGATCCGGTCTTGCATCTCGGCCGGCTCGATCCCGAGCCCGAACCCGAAGCGGACGGACACCTCGAGCACGGCCGGTGCCGACGACGTCCACACGCCCCCGCGGATACGGCCGACGGTCATCCCGTACGGCCAGTCGGAGACTGCGGCAAAGACACGGTCGCGCGGTGTCTCGTTGGCGGCCGCCTCGATCGACCGGAGCGCCCCGACCGCACGCGCCAGCTCGTCGAAGGGCCCGTTCCCGCCGCCGTAGGCCGAGTGCCCGGCCTGGCCTCGCGCGGTGAGCCGCGCCCAGACCACGCCGGTGCCGGCATGGACGACCTCCAGCCCCGTGGGCTCACCGATGAGGGTCGCGTCGGCTCCGTAGCCGGCTCGAGCCACAGACCACATGCCGTTACCGCCGCACTCCTCCTCGATCACGGAGCTGAACACGAGATCGCCGGGAAGACCGGGGCACGCTTCGGCGAGGGCCTCGGCCGCGAGCAGATACGCAGCCAGGCCACCCTTCATGTCTCCCGCACCACGTCCCCAGATACGCCCGGCGGCGATCTCCGCGGCCCACGGCTCGTGGCGCCAGGGAGCGTCCGGGTCGACCGGGACGACGTCCACGTGGCCGGTCAGATGCAGCGAACGGCCACGGGCCGTCCCGTGTCGCACACCGACGACCGAGCTGCGGCCGTCATAGGTCATGGACGGGTAGCCCGCGGCGGCGTCGGCCAGCGCCGCCCTCGCGTCCGGCTCGACGCGCTCCACCTCGAACCCGGCCGCCGCGAGCCGGTCGGCAATCAATCGCTGAGCACCCTCCTCGTTGCCGAGCGTGCTCTGCTCACGGACAAGCGACGCGACAAGGGACGGAAGCCCGCTCAGCCGGCGGCGAAGCGCCTCCGAGACTGCCCGTTCGAATCGATCCGGCAAGAGAGCTGCCATGATCGTCGAAATCGCGAGCGGCCGCTGCGGCCCGCCTGCGTGCGTCCGGCGTCGAGCACGATCGTCGCATTTACACAGCTGTTACATAGCCATCCAGAACGCTTACCGGCGGATGACGGTCGGGTGACAAGCGCGGGTTAGAACCGGATCTTGAACGAGATGCCGTTTTAGCGACCCGGAGGGGGATGGCAAATGAGCCCGAGATCACATACCGCGAGCATTGCAGTCGGAGCCGCGGCCGGAGCTGCGCTCGCGTTGCTCTCGCTGGCGGTTGCGACACCGCTGGCCGCCGCAGGCGCAGGTCGATCGTCGCAGGCGAAGCATCGCTACACGCCGGTTCGCCTCTTGCACCGCCATCGAAGCCCGAATCTCGCGCTGCGCCTGTCGGCGTCGGCAGGGACGGTGAACGCCGGCCAGCAGGTGACCTACACGGCCACGGTCGTGAACACCGGCGGCCGGACTGGACCGGAACGCGGGGTTCCGCAACCTGCTGCCGGCGAAGGCGACCCTCGTCTCGACGAGTCCGAGTCAGGGGAGGTGCGGTGGCAGTCAGGCCATCGTGTGCAACCTCGGGTCGCTCGCGCGCGGCGCTTCGGCGACGATCACGATCGTCGTCACGGCGAGTAGGCCCGGGTGGATGACCGACCTGGCGTGGGTCTCGACCAATCCGCCCGGGGGCTGGGAGCATCGCCATGCGGTCTCGACGAACGTGCAGGGCGTGAGCTCGAACGTCGACCTGAGCCTCACGCAGTCGCCGGGCAGCCTCGACACGGGGCAGCAGGTGACCTACACCGCGACCATCTCCAACTCGGGGAACGGTGTGGCCCCCAACGTTGCGTTCCAGGACCTGCTGCCGGGGAAGGCGACACTCGTCTCGGCGAGCGCGAGCCAGGGGAGCTGCAGCGGCAGCCCGACGATCGTGTGCAACCTCGGGCCGCTGAACGGCGGCGCCTCGGCCACGGTCACGATCGTGGCTACGGCGAGCGAGCCGGGCTGGATGACCGACCACGGCTGGGTCTCCAGCAACCCGCCCGGACACTGGGATCACCACCGTACGGTCAGCGTCTACGTCCACGACGTCAGCGCGAACCTGGGCCTGAGGCTGACCGGCTCTCCCGGAGCGGTCGACCCGGGGCAGCAGGTGACCTATACGGCGACCGTCGCCAACTCGGGGAACGGTGTCGCCGCCAACGTCGCGTTCCAGGATCTGCTGCCGGGGAAGGCGAC
The DNA here is from genome assembly GCA_963743675.1 of uncultured Actinomycetota bacterium. GTDB lineage: Bacteria > Actinomycetota > Thermoleophilia > Gaiellales > Gaiellaceae > PALSA-600. The sequence continues at coordinate 97,335 of CAVURE010000009.1, read as the reverse complement.
CCTCGTCTCGGCGAGCGCGAGTCAGGGGAGCTGTAGCGGTAGCCCGACGATCGAGTGCAACCTGGGATCGCTGAACGCCGGCGCCTCGATCACGATCACGATCGTCGTCACCGCCAACCAGCCGGGAACAATGACCGATCACGGCTGGGTCTCCGCCAACCCGCCCGGAAACTGGCAGCACGAGCGTGTAGTCGACACCTACGTCCGCAACGTGAGCCCGGAGCTCGCGCTCCGTCTCGCGGGATCGCCTGGCTCGGTCAACGCCGGCCAGCAGGTCACCTACACCGCCACCGTCACGAACACCGGAAACGGCACCGACGCCAACGCGGGCTTCCAGAACCTGCTTCCCGGCAATACGACCCTCGTCTCGGTGACGCCGAGCCAGGGCACCTGCTCGGGCAATCCGACCGTCGAATGCAACCTCGGCGCGCTCGACCGCGGCAACTCGGCCACGATCACGATCGTCGTCACGGCCAACCAGCCCGGCACGATCGACGACCGCGCCTGGGTCTCCGCCGACCCGCCGGGCAACTGGGAGCATCAGCACTCGGTCGCCACGCAGGTGCACCCGGCACCGCCCGCCGTCACCGCGACGACCGCGACGACTACGACGACCACGACGACCACGACGACGCACGTGTAATCGCCCGTCCCGGCTGAGCTCGCTCGTCTCAGTCGGTGCGACGATCGCGGCAAACGGAAGGGGCCCGGCGTGTGCCGGGCCCCTTCGGCGATTGGGTGACCCGGGTTTCGGGAGCTTTCGAGGGGCCGGCAGGCCGCTGACGAACGAGTTTCAGCCTTGCGCGCAGATCAGCGCTTTCGCTTCTTTTTCGAGCTTGCCGCGGCTGAGGATCCGGTTGGCCTTGGCGACGATCTTCTCGTACGCGGCCCGGGAGAGCTTTCCTTTCTTGCGTTGCTGCTTGGCCCGGCCCTTCGCATTCGCGGCGTGCTTCCTGTCGGGCATCGGATACTTTCGCTTCCCGGGCAAACCGAACTGGGACTTCTTCAGCTTCTTGCGTTGCAATGCCATCGTGCGTCCTCCCGTCATCCACTGATGTGCTGTTGGCCGCTCCGTTCGATCTGGCCGCTCCGTTCCATCGTCCAGTACCCCGGATGGCGGGTAGCTCACGCTCTCGTCGGCGGCGCGGTCGGTTGTCATCCCGCTGAGCTACATCGGGACGTTCGCCGGCTACGGAGAGGTCCGGGATACGTCGAACGTCTTTCTCACGGGCGCTTCGCTCCGGCCGCAGAACCAGGGCGCGAACCCGACCGGCACGGTCGGCTCCTTGCGTGCCGCTCAGGCGCCCGGTCGCCGCCGCATCAGCTCGCCGAGCGGAAGCGTATTGAGCACGTCTGTCCGTTCTGCCCCGCCTCGGCGCGCTGTGTGGACCGAGAGTGCCATGTGCTCGAGCCCGGGCACCGAGTGGGCGTCGGTCGAACAGACGATCCGGACGCCTGCCGCGACGGCCACCCGGACATGCTCGCCGCTCAGATCGAGCCGGTTCGGGAGACCGTTCACCTCCAACGCCACACCCGTCTCGAGCGCGACGGCCACGGTCTGCTCGAGGTCGAGCGCGTTCTCCGGGCGGTGACCGATCAGCCGGCCGGTCGGGTGGCTCAGGCAGCGGACAGCCGGGTGCCGCATCCCGTGGACGACGCGGGCCGTCAGCTCGGCGCGGCGGGCGCGTTGACCGGCGTGGAGCGAGATCTGCACCCAGTCGAGCCCGGAGAGGACGTCGTCCGGGAGGTCGAGACCGCCGTCCGAAAGGATGTCGCACTCGACTCCGCGCAGGACCCGGAACGGCGCAAGCGACTCGTTCGCGGCCGCGATCTCGTCCGCCTGCCGGCGGAGGGCCTCCGCGTCGAGCCCGGGGACGACGCGGACATTCGGCGTGTGGTCGCAGATCGCCAGGTACTCGTAACCGCGCGACCTCGCCGACTGCGCCATCGCCAACACGGTCGCCTTTCCGTCCGACCAGACGGTGTGGCAGTGAAGATCGCCACGGATATCCGCGAGCTCGACGAGCTGCGCCGGTGCGTCGCTCGCCGCCGCCTCCCGAAGCTCCGGCGGCCGGTACGGAATTGAAAGTCGGCGGTAGACATCTCGTTCGTCCGCGGCGACCGGAAGCGGCTCGAGCGCAGCGACGTACTCGTCGGATCCGGTGGCCCGCACGAGTGCGGTGCCAAGCCCGGACGGTGCCGCGATCACGAGCTCGACCGGGATGCCATCTCCGATCAGCCCGACGTCGGTATCGATCATCGACACGATCTCGGGCAGAGCGGCGAATCTTGCGCGGACGGCCTCCGGCTCGGTGGAGGCAACGACCACGGAGAGCCGGTCGGGCGAGTCCTCCCACCTTCGTGCGCCTCCGGCCGCGATTCCGCCGATCGCCGTCGCGATCCTGTCGCTCACGACCTGCGCCCGTGGCAAGAGGAGCGCCGACGCGCCCGGTGGAGCTCCACGCTCGAGCGCCGCGAGCAGCCGCTCCTCTGTTCGCGGGCCGATACCAGGTACGTCGCGCAGGCGCCCCTCGGCTGCGGCGGACCGCAGCTCGGCGGCGGTCTCGATCTCGAGGGCCGCGCCGATTCGCACGCCGAGATCGGCGCTGAGCCCGAGCGAGCGAAGGAACGCCGCGAGCTCCGGCGAGGCGCGCTTTCGTAACTCGTCCAGCTCGGCGATACGGCCCTCGTCGATCAGCTCGCGCAGGCGGGCCTCGACGCCCCGGCCGATGCCGCGAAGCTGGGTGACCGTTCCGGCCCGGACGAGAGGTGCGACGGGAAGCGGGGCGGCCCTGATCAGCTCGGAGGCCTGTCGGAAGGCGCGTGCGGAGTAGTACCCGGCACCGGCGAGGTCGAGCAGGGCCGCATACTCCTCGAGCGCGGAGGCAAGCTCTGCATTGCTCGGCTCAGCAGCGTCCATCAGCCGGCGGCATCAAGCCTGGTTCGCAAGGGACCTCATCGTGATCGAGTAACGGAGCGACTTCGCCGCCGGGATCTGGTGCTCCCAGTCCCAGCGCGCCTCGCGCGAGAGAATGTAGGCCGAGCGAGCCGCGAGCGCGATCTCTGCCGCGCATTCCAAGCCTCGTTCGCTCTTCGACGGCTGCTCTCCGGCGTCCGGGGTTTCAGCAGTGGGCGTCTTCGGTATCAGTCCAGCGTCAAGAAGAAAAGCGCTGACCGAAGCAAAGAGCGATCGAGAACGCTCCAGAGCTCGAGGAAGATTCGTGATGCGGACGCTGCTCACCGCAAGAGGCTCGGCTCGTACGATGTCCAGGCTGGACGCCCCCGGCGCGGTTGAGCGGGCGGGCGGGGCTCGAGCGTGGCCGGTGGGCGCGGTTGATCGGGGCCCGGCCGTGCGAGTTGCCGGAGCCTGCTCGTCCATCGGGCAGAAGTTCGGACTCCGGCCATCGACGGAGGACCTGGGCGTGGAGCTCATTGAGCTACAGATCGGTTGCGAGCTGCGCGAGATTGCGAGGGTCAGGCGCGCCCTGCGCGAATGGCTCGATCGTCGCGGGGATGTCTCGCAAGAGACGATCGATGCGGTCGCCCTCGCGGCGCACGAGGCGACCTCGAACGCGGTGAGACATGCGAGGCCTTGCTCGGCTGTCACGATCAGGGCTCGGCTCGAGGCAGAGACGGTGCTCGTCGAGGTCACCGACACCGGGCGCGAGCGCTGGTCGTTCAGCACCGAGAACAAGCACGGGCTCGGCTATCGCCTGATGACCGGCTTGATGCGCGAGGTGGAAACTGTTTCGGGGCCGGCCGGGACGACCGTCCGGATGTCCCGGCGAGCGACCTGAGGGTCGAGGAGCTCAGAGTCAGCTTGAGCCGTCGGTCGGGTTGCGCCGCCGGTGGGCGGCTGCACGGTGACCTCTGGTATCCGATCGCGATCGCGGCGGTTGTCGTGGCCGCGAATCTGCCGTACCTGCTCGGGGTGGTCGTCGCCGATCCGCTTGGGCCGCGGAGCGGGCTCGTGAGCTCGGTGAGGGCGGGGCCGCTCCCCGGCGAGCGGTCGGTCGATCCGAACGACGGGTTCACTGCGCAGGCGCTCGGCCATCGGGCGGCGCTGGACGTGCTCGACCTGCAAGCCCCCTGGTGGAACCCCTACGAGGGAACCGGCGCGCCGCTCCTCGGCGAGATGCAGTCGGCGGCGCTGTTCCCGCCGACGCTGCTGCTGGCGTTCTCGAACGGCCAGCTCTACGAGCACCTGCTGCTCGAGCTCATCGCAGGTCTTTGCACCTACCTTCTGCTTCGGCGGCTCGCGCTCGCGCGCTGGGCGAGCGCCGCGGCGGGAATCGCCTTCGCCCTCAACGGGACGTTCGCCTGGGTCTCGCACGCACCGGCCAACCCCGTCGCGTTCCTGCCGATGCTCCTGCTCGGGATCGAGCTCGTCTACGCGGCGACGCTGGCGGGGCGGCGGGGCGGATTCGCCCTGATGGCGATCGCCGGCGCGCTCTCCGTGTATGCCGGGTTCCCCGAGGTGGCGTATGCCGACGCACTCCTCGGCGGCTGTTGGTTTGCCTGGCGCGGCGCCTGTGCGGGGCGCGCTCGTCTGGCGGCGTTCGCCGGCAAGGGGGCGGCGGGTGTGGCCGTCGGTACGCTCCTGGCGGCGCCGTTCCTGGTCGCCTCGGCCGACTACGTCGCGAACGCCCGGCTCGGAGGTCATGCCCACGCCGGCTCTGTGCACCTGCCGGGTGCGGCCGCGCCGCAGCTCGCCCTTCCCTACGTGTACGGGCCGCTCTTCGCGTTCAGCGACCCGAGGCTCGTCGTCTTCGGTGTCTGGGGCAGCGTCGCCGGCTTCCTCTCGGTCTCGCTGATCCTGTTTGCGCTCGTCGGGCTCACCTCGGGCCGGCATCCCGGGCTGAGGCTGGCGCTCGCCGTCTGGCTCGCGCTCGTGCTCTCGCGGATGTTCGCCGAGCCTCCGGGTCTCGGCGCGGTGCTCGGGATCTTGCCCGGGATGTCGTGGGTCGCCTTCTACCGCTACGCGTTCCCCTCGCTCGAGCTCGCGGTGGTCGTGTTGGCAGCCCTCGGCCTCGACCGACTCGGCGCGGCGCGGCTCCCCCGCCGCAAGGTCGTCTGGACGGCGGGCGGGGCGTTCGCGCTGGTCGCGATCGCGGCCGGCGAAGCGCTCCCGTACGCGCGCCGGCTTGGAAGTGGATCAGGTCAGATCCGCTACCTCGAGGCCTCGACGGCCTGGGGCGTCGCCGTCGTGCTCCTCGGCGCCACGGCGATGCTGCTTCGCAACGGCGGAGCGAGGGCCGGGGTCGCCTCGGCGATCGTGATCGTCGAAGCGCTGCTCCTGTTCCTCGTCCCGGAGGCATCGGCGCCGCGCAGCGTCAAGATCGACAAGGCGCCGGTTGCCTACCTCCAGCGCCACCTCGGCAGTGCGCGCTTCTTCACGCTCGGGCCGCTGCAACCGAACTACGGCTCCTACTTCGGCATCGCCTCCCTGAACGTCAACGACGTCCCGGTGCCGACCACCTTCGCCGACTACGCCACCGACCGGCTCGACCAGGCCGTCGACCCCACGGTGCTTGTCGGCAACCTCGGCGGAGGCAGGCCGCCCGCAGCCCCCTCACCGGAGAGCGAGCTCCTCCGCAACCTCGCCGCGTACCGGGCCGCGGGAGTCGCCTACGTGCTCACCCCGGCGGGGCGGACACTCCCGGCGGGCTTCACGCTCGTCTTGCGCACCCCAACCACCTGGATCTACCACCTCGCGCGCGTAGATCCGCGCATCTCGGCACCGGGCTGCGCGGTCGCGGCGAGCGTTGATTCGGCACGGGTCACCTGCCGACGACCAACACTGCTCGTCAGGCGCGAGTCCGCACTCCCCGGCTGGCACGCGACCCTCGACGGACATTCCGTCAGCCTGCAGACCGTCGACGGCCTCTTTCAGTCGCTCCGGGTCGGCCCGGGCTCACATCGCGTCACGTTCTCGTATTCACCACCGCATCTCGGCTGGGCAATCGCAGCGTTCGGCCTCGGCTGCGCTGCACTTTGCCTCGGGCCAACCCGCCTCCGGCGCCGAGCCTCGGCAGCAGAACGCTGATCCAGCACCTCGCCCCGGTGGGCAGGGTCTAGTCCTCGAAGCGGGCCTCGACGACGCCGACGCCGTCGACCTCGAGCGCGACCTCGTCACCCGGTACGACGAAGAAGTGACCGGTGCAGGTGCCGGTGCTGACGATCTCGCCGGCGGCGACCGAGCGGCCGTTGCCGATCGCCCAGTTGACGAGCCAGGTGAGGGAGGTCAGCGGGTGGCCCATCGCAGCGCGGCCGAAGCCCTCCTTGACGAACGTGCCGTTCAGGGAGAGTGCGAGACGCGTGCTCGGCAGGTCGAGGCTGCGCCAGTCGGCGACCTCCGGCGCCGCAGACGAGTGCGGCGCCGCCGCCGTTGTCGAGGCACGAGCCGAAGTAGCCGCTCGCGCCGTACCAGTCCTCGAAGACCATGTCTCCGATCTCGAGCGTCGGCAGCAGGCACTCGATGCTCGCGTCGACCTCCTCCTCCGTGTACGGCTCGTCGCGCAGCGAGAATCCCGCGCCGAGCCGGAACGCGAGCTCGCACTCCACGTTGCGGAAGTTGATGAAGAGCGCTCCCGGAAGCACGGCCGGGCTGCGGAAGACCGTGTCGAGGTAGATCCGCCCCGGCGACGGGCCGGGCAGTCCCTCGGCGCGCCTGATCTCCTCGCTCGCCGCCCCGATCTTCCAGCCGGCGGGCGCCCAGCCGAGGCGTTCGTCGAGCCGCAGCACGACCTGGACGACCGACGACCAGTCGCGCGTCATCAGCCGTGGCGGGAGCACCGCCGTCCTTCGCTCCTCGCGCCCGCCGGCGATCAGCTCCACGACCTCCTCGAGCTCGTCGGGCGTGAGCGCGGTCTCGCGCTCGCACGGGAACGGCCCGGCCCGGCGGCGTCGCGCCGTAGATCGGGCGTCCGCGATCCGTGATCAGCGAAGGGTCGTAGGGAATGCTCATCGATTGCTCCCGGCGGAGGTCGCCTGACGGCCCGGGAACCGCGGCTCGCGCTTCTCGACGAACGCGGCGATCCCCTCGAGCGCGTCCGGCGTCGCGATCAGCTTCGCGGTCTCGTCCTGCTCGAGCGTCAGGCTCTCGGCGAGCGGGAGCGCGAGCCCCTCCTGGGTGATCCGCTTGATCGTTGCGAGCGCACCGGGCGCGAGCGCGATCATCGCGCGCGCAAGCTCCTCGGCGCTGGCCAGCAGGTCCTCCTTGGGCACGACCCGGTTGGCGATCCCCCACTCGAAGGCCTCCTGGCCGGTCACGATCCGGCCCGTGAGCAGCACCTCGAGCGCCCGGGTCCTGCCCGACGAGCCGGGGCAGCCGCTGGGTGCCGCCGCCCCCCGGGGCGAGACCGAGCCTCGGCTCCGGCAGCCCGAAGCGCGCGTTCTCCGCGGCGACGACGAGGTCGCAGGCGAGCACGAGCTCGAAGCCGCCTCCGAGCGCGAATCCCTGAACGGCCGCGATCACCGGCTTCGAGAGCCGGCCGATCGCGTCGGTCGGAGCGCGCCCCACGTCCATGAACGCCCGGTAGTCCTCGACCGCGATGTCCACGTAGTCCTGGATGTCGGCGCCGGCCGCGAATGCGCGGCCGGCGCCGTGGAGGATCCCGACCGCGCAGTCGCCTTCCTCGAGACGGTCGAGCGACTCGGCTGAGCCGCCGGAAGACCTCGGCGTTGAGCGCGTTCAGGCTTGCTCCGGACGGTTCAGCGTGATCCAGGCGATCCCATCGCGCTCGTCGTAGAGGACCGGAACCTCGGTTGGATCGTGCTCCACGAGCGCCAACACCTCCGCGCGCTTCGACGTCTCAAGCTCTGTGCGGCTGTTCGTGCTTGACTCCAGCCGTCCGAACATTCATCCTACCTTCCCGATAAGGCCCATCATCAACAGTCGTCGAGGCCATGGTCAAACGACTCATCGAAGGAGGCTCAACACATGGTGAGTGAGCGTGCAGAACGGACACCGCGGCGATCCGCTGCTGCTTTTTCGGTAGTACTCTCGGCCGTGGCGGTGACGGCTGTGATGGTCGTCGCCGTCGGCGGCGCTGCCGCAAAGCCGACGCCGCCGATCGCTGCGTCGAGCAACCTCTGCAAGGGCAAGACCTTCAAGATCGGCTACGACGTCTTCTCGTCGCACGCAGCCGTTCGCGAACCTCGTCACCAAGGGCCTGAAGGACGCGGCCAAGAAGACGGGATGCGTGACCGTGCTCACGACGGTCGACAACCTGAACGGCCCGGTTGCGGTCGGCAACGTCAAGACGATGCTGAACGAGGGTGCCAACGGCATCATCGACTTCAACGTCCTGGCGGCCTACCAGCCCGCGATCGCCAAGCTGCGCAAGCAGGCCGGAGTGCCCGCCGACGCGATCGTCGGTGCGAACCTCCCGGGCTACCCGGCGATCGGCGCCGACAACTACGGCGCCTCGGTGATCAACGGCCAGGAGCTGGCGAAAGCAGGGAAGAAGAAGTTTGGCAGCGCCGCTCCCGTACGTGGTGGTCGCTGCCGAGCCGTCGGCCGGCGCCGATCGTCATGCAGCGCTACTACGGCGCGGTGGCCGGAGCGAAGAAGGTCTACCCGACCCTCGGCGGGCGATCACGTCATCCAGGTGACGAGCGACGGGACGGAGGCGGGCACCTACAACAATGCCGTGTCGGCGTTCTCGCGGATCCCCTCGGGAGCGCCGGTCCTCACGACGGCGGTCAACGACGAGGTCGCGCACGCCATGTACAAGGCGGCGCTGGCGCGGAAGCTCAACTTCCTCGTGAACTCGTTCGGCGGTGACCCGTTCGGGCTCAGCCAGGTCTGCGCCGACCGCACGCACTATGTCGGGGCGCTGTTCCTCGAGCCCGAGAAGTGGGGCGAGTCGGCGGTGGCTACGATCATGCGGATGGCGAACCACATGCCGTACTCCTCGAACATCGGCGTCGCCGGTACCGAGGTCACCGCAACGAATCCGATCGCAGGCTGTAAGTAGTCGAAGGCCGATCCGCGGCTGGTGTGCCGGCTTCGGCCGGCGCACCAGCCGGGTTGGTGCCGGTGTAGGGTCGCGACGTGGACTCTCGCCTCTCGTCGTCCCGAGGCGGGAGTCGCGTTCCGAGAAGACGGTAGGGGCGTCAAGACCAGGGAAACGGCAAGGAGTACCGGATGGCTATCGAGAGCGGGAAGATGACCACCACGACGCCGGGCACCGGCGCAGTCGCGACCCACGACCGCGTGGCCGAGCGGCGAACGGCAGCTCGCGCGCCGGCGGCGGATGATCGACGCGATTCAGGGGCAGGGCCTCCTGCTCGTGTTCGCCGTGGTGTTCGTGATCATGTGGCTCGAGTCGCCGTACTTCTTCACGATCAACAACCTCGCGACCGCCGCCGGCGTCGTGAGCGTGCTCGGCGTGATGGCGGTCGCGGAGACGTTGGTGATCATCGGGGGCGAGATCGACGTCTCGATCGGCAGCGTGATGGCGCTCGACCTCGGTCCTGATCGGGCTGCTCGTCGGCGACGGGCTCAACCCGTGGGTGGCCTCGCTGGTCGCGGCGCTGGCGGCGGCGGGGATCGGGCTCGTGAACGGCGTGCTCGTCGTCTGGTTCAAGATCAACTCGCTGGTCGTCACGCTCGGCATGTACTCGATCGCGCTCGGGATCGCCTACATGCTCTCGAACAGCTCGACCGTGATCGTCGGCGGCAGCGGCTTCGAGCAGATCGGATCCGGCAACATCTGGAAGCTCCCGATTCAGTTCTACGTCTTCCTCGGCGTCTGGGCCGTCGGCTACGCGATCCTCCGCTGGACGGCGCTCGGGCGGCACATCTACGCCGTCGGCAACAACTACGACGCGGCCGTTCGCGCCGGGATCCGGGCCGACATGCTCCGGATCGGCCTCTTCATCACGATCGCGCTCAGCGCGGCGCTCGCCGGCGTCATCGTCACCTCGGAGCTCTCGTCGGCCGCGCCCCAGGTCGGCGACCCCTACCTCCTGGCGGTGGTCACGGCGGCGATCCTCGGCGGTGCGAGCCTCGCGGGGGGCGGGGGACGCTCGTCGGGACGCTGATCGCCGTCGGGATCCTCGGCATCCTCCAGAACGGGTTCGCGCTCCTGTCGCTGTCGGTCTACACCCAGTACATGGTGATCGGCGTGCTGCTGATCCTGGCGGTCCTGACCGACCAGCTCGCCCGCAGGGCGGAGCGGTGACCGCGACCGAGGTCGCGTCGCCGAACGGCGGCGAGGTCGTGCTCGCGGCGCGCGGCGTCTCGCACTTCTACGGGAGCCTCGCAGCGCTGCAGGACGTCAACATCGAGGTCAAGCGCGGCGAGGTGGTCGGGCTGGTCGGCGACAACGGGGCCGGCAAGTCGACGCTCCTCAAGATCCTCTGCGGCGCGGTGCGCCCGACCCAGGGATCGCTGTTCATCGACGGCGAGGAGGTCTCGCTCCACTCGCCGCGCGACTCGCGCGACAAGGGGATCGAGGTCGTCTACCAGGATCTCGCGCTCGCGACCGAGCTGTCGGTGGCCGAGAACATCTTCCTCGGGCGGGAGACGCGCCGCCGCGGGTTCATCGGGACGGATGCGCGTGATCGATCGCCCCGCGATGGCGGCGGAGGCGCGCAGCGCGCTCGAGAAGCTCGGCATCGGGATCTCCGATGTCCGCGCGCGGACGGGCCTTCTCTCCGGCGGCGAGCGCCAGGCCGTCGCGGTCGCCCGCGCCGTGACCTGGGGCCAGAAGGTCCTTCTGCTCGACGAGCCGACCGCCGCGCTCGCCGTTGTCGAGCAGCGCAAGATCGAGGAGCTCGTCCGCCAGGTGAGGAAGCAGCACGTCGGCGTGATCATCGTGAGCCACAACCTGCGCCAGGTCTCCGAGCTCTGCGACCGGGTGCACGTGCTGCTGCACGGCCGTGTCGCCGGGGTGCTACCCAGGGGGGAGGCGACGCCCGAGGAGCTCGTGCGCTGGATCACCGGGGTGGCGGTCGAGAGCGGCCGGGGCATCCCCGAGGAGGTCACCGAGGCCGAGCTCCACCCGGCGGACCTCTTGCCGGAGGAGTGAGCAGGGGTTGATCAGAATTGCCGAGCTCCTCGACACGAACGTGCCGAAGGACCTCTGGCCGCTGCTCAAGCAGGTCGGCGTCGACGACGTCGTGAGCCTCCTCGACGAGGGCGAGCAGGCGATTCGCTGGGTGCGCAGCGAGTCACACCTCGACGATCGGCCCACGTCGATTCCGCTTCCCGGCCCGGCGGGGCACAGCTGGAGCCGTCCGGCGCTCGAGCGCTTGCGGGCGCGCTACGAGGACGCGGGGTTCTCGCTCGTGGCGATCGAGGACACTCCGCCGATGGACGACATCCGGCTCGGACGTGCCGGACGCGAGGAGCAGCTCGAGCTGTTCTGCGAGCAGCTTCGCGCCATGGGGGCGGTCGGCATACCGGTGCTCTGTTACAACTGGGTGGCCGTCTACAGCTGGGCCCGAACCGGTCTGGCCGTCCCGGCCCGCGGCGGCGCCCTCGTCACCGAGTACGACCAGGCCGAGATGCTCGCGGCGCCGCCCCGGCCGGAGGCGGACCTGGCCACGGAAGAGCGGCTGTGGGAGAACTTCGAGTACTTCCTCCGGCGGGTGGTGCCCGTGGCCGAGCAGGCCGGTGTGCGGCTCGCGCTCCATCCCGACGACCCGCCGATCTCGCCGGTGCGTGGGCTCGGCCGGATCATGCGGAGCGTCGAGGCCTTCGAACGGGTGGTCGAGCTCGTGCCGAGCGACTGCAACGGGATCACGATGTGCCAGGGGAACTTCGCCCTGATGACCGACGACCTGCCCGGAGTGATCCGCGCCTTCGGAAGTCGCGACAAGATCCATTTCGTTCATTTCCGGGACGTTCGCGGAACGCCCGAGCATTTCGTGGAGACGTTCCACGATCAGGGGCCGACCGACATGCTCGCCTGTCTGCGTGCCTATGCAGACGTGGGCTACGAGGGCGTGTTGCGGCCCGATCACGTGCCGACGCTGCACGGCGAGTCGAACGACAGGCCCGGCTACGCCTTCCTCGGGCGCCTCCACGCGGTTGGCTACATCGAGGGGCTGCGAGAAGCCGCGTACGCCGGCCGGTAGGCGCCCGCTTCGCCGCCCGGCGAGGCGGCGACGACCGGTTCCTCGAGCGCGCGGCCGGCGTGGATCGCTTCGATCGCGCTGTCGATGTGGCTGCGCATCGCGGCGCCGGCCGCCTCGGGATCCCGCGCCCTGATCGCGGTGAGCACGCGGTTGTGGTCCTCGATCGCCCGGGGCACCGCCCAGGTGACGTTCTCGGTGAGCCGCCTGGCGTTGGAGATCAGGACGCTCACCGCGTCGAGCATCGTCGCGTAGACGCTGTTGTGGCTCGCGCGCGCGATCGCCGCGTGGAATGCGTCGTCGACGTTGCTCACGGCGCGCGCCGGTCGCGTGGGCGTGCTCGAAGGCGAGCTCGCAACGGGCGATCTCGGCGATCTGCTCGTCGGTGGCGTGGCGTGCCGCGCAGGACGAGGTCTCGGCCTCGAGCAGCCGGCGGAACGCGCACAGATCGTCGACGGCCTCCTCCTTGAGGAGGGCAGAGAGGGTCTCGGCGTCGAGGGCGTTCTCGCTCTCGATCCCGATCACGGTGGCGCCGCGCCCCGGCCTGACCTCGACGAGGCCCAAGCGTCACGAGCGCCTGCACCGCCTCGCGAACCGAGTTACGACCGACGCCGTACTCCGACCATCAGCATCTTCTCCGTCGGCAGGCGGTCGCCGGGGCCGAACTCGCCCGAGCGGATTCGCTCCAGCACGGCCGCGCTGACCGCCTGGCTGAGCGTCTGTCGGCCTAGCTGCATCTCGACCAGGTTACAGGGAGATCGGGTTTGTCCTATTGTTGGGATGAAGAAGAATCGGCCTCCTGCCAGCTCAGGCTGACCTGCGCGGCGCGTCGGAATCGGGCCAGATGCGGGCTCGGACCGCTCGCGCCGGCCGCCGGCTCGACGATCTCGACGCTGCCGCGGATCGCCCGGGCGGCGGCGAGCGTTCCTGCCGCTGCCGCAGCGCCGAGCATTGCGGCTCCTAGCGCCGAGGCGTCGGGATCGGTGAGCACCCGGAGCGGCCGCCCGAGGGCGGCAAGGCGAGCCTCGCGCCACGGCGGCTCGCCGGAGCCGCGTCCTGCGACGGCTACGGCGCTCCCCGCCGGGCCCGTGTGCTCCTCGGCGACGGCGAGAACGTCGGCCTCGCTCAGGCAGACGCCGCGGACGACGGCGTTGGCAAGCTCGGCCGGCCCGTGCTCGGCGCCGAGACCGAGGACGACCGCGCGGACGTCCGTGCGCCAGACCGGCGCCCGCTCGCCGGAGAGGTAGGGGACGAACACGGGCGGCTCGTCCGCCTCGGCCGAAGCGGCGAGAGCGAGTACCTCGGCCGTGTCACAGCGCAGCAGCCGCGCCAGCCACTCGATCGAGGCGCCGCTCGACTCGGTCGGCCCGTAGTGGACCGCGAGGGGCGCGCACTCAGCCGGCAGCGCGAGTAGCTGCGGATGGGCCGGGAGCATCCGGGAAGAGCTGGCGCCGACGATGCTCGAGGTCCCCGAGAGGACGAAGGCCGACGGGTTGTCGAAGGCGCCGACGGCGAGCATCGCCGCCACGGCGTCGCTCCAGCCGACCGAGACCGGTGCGCTCTCGGGAAGGCCGAACGCGGCGGCCGCCTCGGCGGTGACGGCGCCGCGGCGCTCCCACGCGCCGGCGAGCGGCGGCGCGACCTCGGGGTCGAATCCGACCCGTGCGAGCACCGTGGTCGCCGGCTCCGCGGTCAACACGTTGCAGAGGCCCTTGCTCGACCACGGATCGGAGAGGGGCGAGCCCGTCAGCCGAAGCCCGACGTAATCCTTGGGCTGGAGGACGAAGCGCGTGCGCGCGACGGTCTCGGGCTCGTGCCTGGACAGCCAGAGGAGCTTGGCCGGGGCATAGGCGGCGGTCCAGGGCAGCCGCGTCCCGAAGAGCGGCTCGGGGTCACCGAGCTCGTCCTCGAGCATCCGCGCCTCCTCGCCGGCTCGATGATCCTGCCAGGTGAGGGCCGGGCGTACCGGATCGCCATGTGCGTCGACCGGCACGAGCGTCGGGGTCTGCCCGGCGAGCCCGACGCCCTCGAGCGGCAGGCCGTGCGCTCCGCAGGCGGCGATAGCCTCACGCGCGGCCCGGAGATAGTCGCCTGCGTCCTGCTCGGCGACACCGCCGGGCGCGTAGCGCGTCGGATAGGCGGCGGAGGCGCGACCCGCGACCGAGCCGTCGCGGCGCACGAGCAGGGCCTTCACCGAGGAGGTGCCGAAGTCGAGCCCGAGCCAGCACCCGCCGTGCATTCGCCGATGCTATCCCCTCAATCCCGTTGATAGGCTCGATTCGTGGCGATCGCCGACGCTTTCGAGATTGCGCCCGAGACGTTCTGTATCGAGACCGAGTATCCGGAGGTCGCGGACGCTCCGCTCTGGATCTACGTGCTCCGCGACCCCTCGACCGGGGTCTGCGCCCTGACCGACTGCGGCGTCCCGTCGACCTACGAACGCGTGCTCAGGCGAGCGTTCCCGACGATCGGGCTCGACGTCGCCGATGTCGGGTGGATCGTCCTGACCCACGGCCACCCGGACCACATGGGCGGCCACCCAGGACTTCGGGGGAAGGCGCCGTTCAAGGTCGCAGCACCCCTCGAGGACGTGATCTGGGTCGAGTCGGTCGACCGCCAGTGGCATGACTTCTGGGACACGTTCCCCGGAGCCTTCTCGCTCGAGGCCGAGCGCGACGGCATCGTCTCGATGTGCGGCGGCGACCTTGCCGTCGACCTCATCCTGCGCGACGGGGATACGTTCGAGCTCGGCGACCGCAAGCTCGAGGTCGTGCTCACCCGCGGACATACGCGCGGCCACTGTGCGCTCTTCGAGCGTGAAACCGGTCTCCTCTTCAGCGGAGACCTGGTGCAGGCCTACGGCATCCCCACCTCGAGCGGGAAGAGCGTCTACGCGCCGCTCTACGACGACGTCGACGACTACCTCCAGGGGCTCGAGCGGCTGCGCGCGCTCCCCTTCTCGAAGCTCTGCCCGGCGCACTTCCTCCCGCTCGATCGGGAGGAGGCGCTCGAGCTGATCGACCGCAGCATCGCGTTCACCGAGGAGATGGACACACTTGTCGCCGACCTGCTTGCCCGGGCCGATGGACCGTTGACGACCGCCGAGGTCGCGACCGCGGTCGGCGAGTTCTGCGGCACCAGACCCGCCGGTGTCGATCCAGACGGTCTACGCGGCCACCGCTCATCTCAAGCGGGCGGCCCGCAACGGCCTCGCGCTTCCCCAGTGGGCGCCGGCGGCGCGCGCCTGAGCGTGAGCGGCACGGTCGAGCTCCAGGGCATCACCTGGGACCACGAGCGCGGGCGTGATCCGCTCCTCGCAACCGCGGCGCAGTTCGAGGCCGAGACCGGGATCCGCGTCAGCTGGACGGCCCGGTCGCTGCAGCAGTTCGCGGATGCGCCGATCCCCGTCCTGGCCGAGAGCTACGACCTGCTCGTCCTCGACCATCCACACATCGGGGAGGTCGTCCCGACCGGAGCGATCCTGCCGCTCGACGACCTGCTCGGTCGAGACTTCATCGCCGACCAGGCGCGAGGCTCCGTCGGGCCGAGCCACAGGAGCTACGAGTGGGAAGGGCACCTCTGGGCGCTCGCGATCGATGCCGCCGGGCACGTCAGCGCCTACCGGCCCGACCTGCTCGAGCGGATCGGCGTCGCGCCGCCCGAGACATGGGACGACGTGCTGGCGCTGGACGAGACGGCCCGCGCGGCCGGAATGTCGATCTCGCTTCCGAACAAGGCGGTCGACACGATCGCCACGCTGCTCACCCTGCTCGCCAACGCCGGCACCGATCCCTACCAGGACGAGGAGCGGCTCGCTCCGCGCGACGTCGCGCTCGAGAAGCTCGCGCTGCTCGCAGCCTTGACGGAGGCCGGCCCGCCCGAGGCGTTCGCCTGGAACCCGATCCTGCTCCTGGAGCACATGGCC
Organism: uncultured Actinomycetota bacterium; assembly: GCA_963743675.1. GTDB lineage: Bacteria > Actinomycetota > Thermoleophilia > Gaiellales > Gaiellaceae > PALSA-600. Next base: position 81,323 of record CAVURE010000009.1, on the reverse strand, counting down.
GAGCACGACGACGTGGTCTACTGCCCGATCCTCTTCGGCTACTCGAACTACAGCCGCCCCGGCTTTCGCCGCAACCTCGTCCGGTTTCGCCCTGTCCCCTCGGCGGGGCTCGGGCCGCGCGGGGGCGTGATCGGCGGCGCAGGCCTCGCCGTCTCCTCGCGCTGCCGGCAGCTCGAGGCCGCCCGTGCCTACGCCGAGTACGTGGCCTCGCCCGAGATCCAGCGGACGCTCTACGTGCGAGGCGGGCGGCCAGCCTGGCCACCGCGAGGCGTGGCTCGACCCGGGTGCGAACGAGATCAGCGCCTCGTTCTTCGCCGACACGCTCCCCGGGCTCGACGCCGGCTACCTGCGTCCGCGCTACGACGGCGCCCTGCTCGTCCAGAACGACGGCGGCGACCTGGTCTGGGAGGCGCTGCGGACCGGCGGCGACCCGTCCGACCTGCTCGACCGGCTCGACGCGCTCTATCGCCGCTCCCTCGAGGGCCATGACGGCTGACCGCGCGGCCGCCCTCGGCCGCTGGAACGCCGTCGAGCTCTCGAGCTCCGAGCTCGCCGTCACGCTGCTCCCCGGCAAGGGCTGCGACGTGCTCGAGCTCGTCGACCGCGCGAGCGGCGTCGACGTTCTCCTGAAGTCGCCCTGGACGCCCGGCCGCATCCCCGTGTATGCGCCGAGCTCGTTCGAGGCATGGCTCGAGACCTATCCGGGAGGTTGGCAGCTCATCCTTCCGAACGGAGGCGACGCGACCGTCGAGCACGGCGTCGAGTGGGGCTTCCACGGTGAGGCCGCGCTCATCGCCTGGCGCGTCGAGGAGCTCGAGCAGACGCGCGCCGTCTGCTCGGCCGAGCTCATCACCGCTCCGCTCGGCGTTCGCCGCGTCGTCAGCCTCGACGGGGCGGTGCTCCGGATCGAGGAGGCGCGTGACGAACGGCGCCGACGAGGCGATCGAGGTGATGTGGGGTCACCATCCTGCGCTCGGCGCGCCCTTCCTCGAGCCCGGTTGCACGATCTCGGCGCCCGCGCGGTCCTTTCACGCCGACGACCGCGCGCCCGGGCCCGGGCTTGCCGCCGGGGTCGTCTCGGAGCTGGCCGCACGCCGCGCTCGACGGCGGCGGATCCGTCGACCTCTCGGTGATCCCGGCCCGTCGACGAGCGCCGCGCCGTGCTCGGCTATCTGACGGACTTCGAGGAGGGCCGCTACGGGGTGACGAACCCGCGCCTGGGTCTCGAGCTCGAGCTCCGCTGGCCGCTCGAGCTCTTCCCGGCGGCCTGGTTCTGGCAGGAGCTGCGCGCCTCGGCGGGCTATCCGTGGTATCGGCGGCTCTACACGACCGCGCTCGAGCCGAACAGCTCCTGGCCCGGTCAGGGGCTCGCGAACGTCCGCGCGAAGGGTGGCTCGCCGCTCCTGCTCGGCCCCGGCGAGACCCGGACGGCGATCCTCGAGGCCGAGCTCCGGCGTGCGCGCCGGTAGCGACTTGACGCACGTCCGCCGTCGGCGGTAGCCTCGCAGCCTTTATCGGGTTGATGGGACGATTCAGCGGGAGGACTACGATGCCGGGTTCATTCGACGGAAAAGTCGTCCTCGTCACGGGGGCCGCGATGGGCCTCGGCGCCGCCTTCGCCAAGGCCTTTGCCGCCGAGGGCGCAGCCGTCGGTCTGCTCGACCCCGACGAGGACGGGCTACAGGCCACGGTGGCCTCGATCACCGAGGCAGGCGGCCGCGCCGTCGCCGTTCGCGGCGACGTCGGCAAGGCGGAGGCGGCGGAGCGGGCGGTGCAGACGCTCGTCTCGGACTTCGGTGGGCTCGATGTCCTGGTCAACAACGCCGGCGTCGTCCGCTACGGCGAGCTGCCGGGATTCTCCGAGGAGGACTGGGACTACGTGCTCGACATCAATCTCAAGGGCATGTACCAGACCGCCCGCTTCGCGATCCCCGAGTTCCGCAAGCGCGGCCGGGGCGCGATCGTGAACGTCGCCTCGGTGCAGGCGTACTGGAGCCACCAGGGTGCCGTGGCGTACTCGGCCTCGAAGGGGGGCGTCGTCGCCTTCACCCGGGCCCTCGCGCTCGATCACGCGCGGGAGGGGATCCGGGTCAACGCCGTCGCGCCGGGGAGCGTCCTCACGCCGATGCTCCGTGACGCGGCGCTGCTGAGCAATCCGGAGAACCCCGACGCCGCGCTGGCGGAGTTCGCCCAGACGCATCCGATCGGCCGGCTGATCCAGCCCGAGGATGTCGCGAACGTCGTCCTCTTCCTGGCGAGCGACAAGGCCGGGGTGGTGACGGGCATCACGGTGCCGGTGGACGGCGGACTGATGGCCGGCAACATCTCGTGGGACATCGACATGGGCGAGGAGAAGAATTGAGCGGGCCGCTCGCCGGCGTCCGGGTGCTCGACTTCACGGCGCTCGTTCAAGGCCCGATGGCGACTCAGATGCTGGGCGACCTCGGCGCCGACGTGATCAAGATCGAGAAGGTCGGCGGCGAGTGGATGCGCTTCTGGGGGATCCTCAACGGCAAGAGCCACGGCGAGATGGACTCGTTCCTCGCCTTCAACCGGAACAAGCGCAGTGCGGAGGCCGACCTGCGCGACCCGCAAGATCCGCGACCGCATGCTCGAGCTCGCCGCCGAGGCCGACGTGGTCGTCGAGAACTTCCGCCCGGGGGTGATGGCGCGGCTCGGGCTCGCCTACGAGGACGTGCGCGCCGTCAACCCGCGGATCATCTACGCCTCCTCGTCCGGGTACGGGCAGTCGGGGCCGTACGTCAAGCGTCCGGGCCAGGACCTGTTGATTCAGGCCCTCGGTGGCCTGATGTTCCTGTCCGGCCGCTCGGGCGATCCACCGACCGCGCTCGGCGTCGGCATCACCGACCAGTACACCGCGCTGCACATCGTGATCGCCGTCCTCGCCGCGCTTCATCACCGGGCGCAGACGGGCGAGGGCCAGAAGGTGGAGGTCGACCTGTTCTCCTGCACGGTCGCGATGCAGCAGCAGGAGCTGACCTTCTACCGCAACCAGGGGTTCCTGCCGGAGCGTCCGGTCGAGAACCTCGGCTCGGTCTGGGCAACCGCACCGTTCGGGATCTACGAGACCTCCGACGGCCACATCGCGATCGCGATGACACCGTGCCCCGTGCTTGCCGAAGCGCTCGACCAGCCCTGGCTCGCCGCGTACGACACGCTCGAGAAGATGGTCGACTCGCGGGCCGAGATCTATGCGGGGCTCTCGGCCCATCTGCTCACCGGGACGCGTTCACAGTGGATCGAGGTGCTGCTCGCCCACGATGTCTGGTGTGCCCCCGTCCAGGACTACGAGGAGCTCGTCGCCGATCCGCAGGTCGCCCACAACGGTCTCTTCTGGGAGGTCCCCGTCGGCGACGGGCGAGGCGAGCTTCCTCACGCCGGCCTCGCCGATCACCTTCTCCTCGACGCCGGCGGGGATCCGGCACGGCGTCCCGCGCTCGGGCCAGCACACCGACGAGGTGCTCGGCGAGGCTCCCCCCTGGGAAGCGTGAGCGGCCGGGTGCAGGCCGAGGCCGTCGCGACGATCGAAGACCGGTTGCGGGCCGCCGGCGTGGTGCCTGTCGTCGAGCTGCCCGACCCCGACCTCGCCGTCCCGCTCGCCGCGGCGCTGCTTGCCGGCGGGCTGACCTGCGTCGAGATCACCTTCCGCACCCCGGCTGCCCGCGAGGGGCTCGCAGCGATCCACGGGGCGCATCCCGAGATCCTCCTCGGCGCCGGCACCGTGCTCGAGCAGGAGCAGGTCGACGCCGCGATCGAGGCGGGAGCCGACTTCGCCGTGGCGCCGGGGACGAGCGCCGAGGTCGTGCGCCATGCCCAGCAGCGAGGCCTGCCGATGCTGCCCGGCACGTGCACCCCGAGCGACGTCGAGCAGGCTCGACGGCTCGGTCTGAGCCTGCTCAAGTTCTTCCCGGCCGAGCCGGTCGGCGGCGCGGCCTACCTGCGGGCTCTCTGCGGTCCCTACCGGGATGTCCGGTTCGTGCCGACCGGGTCGATCACGCCCGCGACGCTTCCCGGCTATCTGGCGATCCCGCAGGTCGTCGCCTGCGGCGGCAGCTGGATGGTGAGGCCCGAGCTGCTCCAGGCGCGCGCCTGGGACCGGATCGCCGAGCTCGCGGCGGAGGCTGCCACGATCGTCGCCGCGGCGCGATGAAGGAGCTGGTCGCTCCGTGCCCGCGGCGAGTGCCGGTTCGAGCTGGTGTCGCTCGGCGAGGTGATGCTCCGGCTCGACCCGGGAACCGAGCGAGTCGCGACCGCACGCAGCTTCGAGGTCTGGGAGGGCGGCGGCGAGTACAACGTCGCACGCGGCATGCGCCGCTGTTTCGGGCTCCCCACAGCGGTCGTGACGGCTCTCGTGGACAACCCGGTCGGACGCCTCGTCGAGAACCTGATGCTGACAGGAGGCGTCGACACCTCGCATGTGCTGTGGGTGCCTTTCGACGGCGTCGGCCGCGCGGCTCGCAACGGGTTGAACTTCACCGAGCGCGGCTTCGGCGTCCGTGGTGCGGTCGGCTGCTCCGACCGCGGTCACACCGCGGTCTCCCAGCTGCGCCCTGGCCAGATCGACTGGGACGCGATCCTCGGACACGAGGGTGCCCGCTGGCTCCACTGCGGCGGCATCTTCTGCGCACTCTCCGAGACGACGGCCGAGGTCGCGCGCGAGGCGTTCGAGGCGGCGCGGCGGCACGGCACGGTCGTGTCCTACGATCTCAACTACCGCCCGTCCCTGTGGGCCTCGATCGGTGCCCACGCCCGCGCTGCGGAGGTGAACCGGGAGCTCGTCTCGCTCGTCGACGTCGTCGTCGGCAACGAGGAGGACTACCAGCTCGCGCTCGGGTACGAGGTCGAGGGGGTCGACGAGGCGCTGACCTCGCTCGACCGGCAGGCCTATCTCCGCATGCTCGACAAGGTCGCCGGCGCCTATCCGAACCTGGCCGTGCTTGCCGCCACGCTCAGGGTCGTTCACTCGGCCACGCGCAACGGGTGGGGAGCGCTCAGCCTCTCCGCGGGCGGTGCCCACGAGGCGACCTACCGGCCGGAGCTCGAGATCTTCGACCGGGTCGGTGGCGGCGACTCGTTTGCCTCCGGTCTCTTCTACGGCCTGCTCGAGGGGCTCGGCCCGGGCCGCGCGCTCGAGCTCGGCGCGGCGCACGGAGCGCTGGCGATGACGACACCGGGCGACACCTCGATGGCGACGCTCGCCGAGGTCGAGCGGCTCGCCTCGGGCGGCAGCGCGCGCGTGGTTCGCTGAGACGACCGGCTACTAGACCTCGGCGTGGCGGAGCCAGCCGCCGTCGACCCGAATCGTCTCGCCGGTCATGAAGGCGCTCTCGTTCGAGAGCAGGAACAGGGCCGCTCGGGTGACGTCGACCGGGTCGCCGAGCCGGCCGAGCGGGGTGCGCCGCTCGATTCCGGCTCCATCGAGCTTGCCGGCGGCGATCATCTCGTTCGATGCCTCGGTCGCGATGAAGCCCGGAGCGATGCAGTTGACGCGGATCCCGAGCGGCGCGAGCTCGACCGCGGAGACGGCGGTGAGCTGCGCGACGGCCGCCTTCGCCGAGGCATAGGCGCTCCGGCCGGCAGCGGCCGCCTCGGCATGGATCGACGCCATGTTCAGGATGGCGCCGGTCCGCCCGCGGGCGGACCGGGCAAATGCCCGGGTCATCACGTAGGTCGTCAGGAGGCTCGACTCGATGCAGGCCTTCCAGCTCGCCGGCTCCGAGTCGACGAGCGGGACGTTGTAGCGAACACCGGCGAAGTTGGCGAGGAGGTTCCGCTCGGCAAGTCTCGGGCTCCACACCTCGAAGAACCGCTCGACGGCCTCGGGATCGGCCGCATCGAGGAGCTCCTGCTCCCACGGTGGCGTCTCGGCGGCCGGGTGCCGCGAGACGCTGACCGTCCGCGCTCCGGCCTCGTGCAGCGCGGCGGCAAGGTCGGCGCCGAGACCGCGCGAGCCGCCGACCACGAACGCGACCGTTCCCGCTACCCCGTCGGTCATGCGTAGGAGAGAAGGATCTTCAGCGCGTCCGTGCCCGGTGTCGTCAGCTCGGCGTACGCCTCGGCCGCTGCCCGCGGATGGAACCGGTGCGTGATGACGCTGCGGGCGAACTCCGGCGAGCCGGCCAGGAGCTCGACGGCGGCCGGGAAGTCACCCGCGCTGTTTCGGGTGCCGACGAGCGTCAGCTCCTTGCGGGTCATGACGATCAGCGGCAGCTCGAACGATCCGGCTCCCTGGCCGACGATGACGACCGTGCCACCGGGCCGGGCCAGCCGGTGAGACTCACCGACCACGCTGAGGATGCCGGTGGCCTCGAAGACGACGTCGGCGCCGGAAGGTCTGAGCGCCCTGACCGCCTCCTCGGCCTCGTCCGGGTGCACGGGCGTCCCGAGCCCGAGGTCGGCGACGCGGCGGCGGCGGGTCTCGCTCGGCTCGACGAAGACGAGCGCCTCGGGCCCGCGGCGGGCTGCGGCGAGGCCGATCGAGAGGCCGATCACGCCTGCGCCGAGCACGACGACCAGGTCCCCCTCGGCCATCTCCGAGCGGTTCACCGCGTGGCAGGCGACCGCCAGCGGCTCGGCGAGCGCCCAGCGTGCCGGATCGTCGTCGTCCGGGACGTGGTGAGCCTTGGCCGCGCGCGTGACGAAGCGCCCGGCGAGCGACCCGTCGAGCTGGACGCCGATCACCTCCAATCGCTCGCAACGGTTGTAGGCACCGCGGCGGCACTCCGGGCACTCGCCGCACTCGAGGGTCGGCTCGACCACGACGAGCGCATCCGCGAGCGAGGGGTCGGCGCCTGCGCCGAGCCCGACGACGCGCCCGACCGCCTCGTGGCCCTGTGCGAGCGGGAAGTGCGCGTAGGGATGGTCGCCCTGGAAGAGATGAAGGTCCGAGCCGCAGATGCCGGTGGCAACGGTCTCGACCACGATCTCGCCGGGCCCTGGCGACGGATCGGCCTCCGCCTCGACCGCCACGCATCCGGGTGCAGTCGTCACGACTGCGACTCTCCCGTTCTCCAACGAATCCGCCCTCCGGTCGAGATGTCGGGTCAACCCTATCCGGTCGTTCCGAACCGCCGGCCGAGGCTTGCAGGCACGGTGCCTCGAACGCGACGCCGCCGCTAGGATCTGGAGGGCAACACTGCATGCCGACGTCATTCCTCGATCTCGCCGCCGCGGCTGACCTGATTGCCGACGGCGATCGGACTCGGCGTCGGCGGGGCGCTCTTCTCGCGCCTTCCCCTGGCGCTCGTCGGCGAGCTGGCACGCCAGAACCGCCGTGACCTCACCTATGTGACCTGGGGAGGGGGGCTGCCGCTCGAGCTCCTCCTGCAGGCAGAGGCCGTCCGCAAGGTCGTGTTCTGCTTCTCGAGCCTCGACCTCTTCGGCCTTGCGCCGCGGTTCCGGCGCGCTCTCGAGGAGGGCCTGGTCGAGGTCGAGGAGTTGCCGGCGCTCGCGATGGCGCAGGGCTTCGACGCAGCGCTTCAGCGACTGCCGTCGCTCCCCTTCCAGATTCCGGTCGGCTCCGACATCCTCGAGCGAAGCTCGCTCACCCGTGTGTCGCCCGATCCGGTGAGCGGCGTTCCGGTCGGCTCGGCAGCCGCCCTCCACCTCGATTCGTTTCTGCTGCACGCGCAGCGAGCCGACGTCGCAGGCAATGTCGAGCTCGCCGGAGCGCTCGGCATGGACTTGACCGCTCCGTTCGCCGCGCGGAACCTCGTCGTGTCGGTCGAGGAGATCGTGCCGGCCGGCGACGCTGCAAACGGGAACGCCGCGGTGCTGTCATTCCGCATCACTTCGTCCGCGCGATCGTCGAGTGCCCGCTCGGGGCGTACCCGACCTCGTGCCTTCCCTACTACGCAGCGGACTACCGCGCGTTGGCAGAGGCGTTCGAGCGCGAGCCGCTCGTCTTCCCGATCCGACGACGGTGCAGCGTCGCCGGCTCGTCGAGGCGGCGGCGGCCGTCGAGCCCGAGCGTGTCTCGCGCCACCGCTTCCCTCGCTCGGCTCCCTCGGAGCCGAGCGCGGCCGAGGTGATGGCTGTCTGCCTCGCGCGCGAGTACGACGACGAGAGCATCTGCTCGGCCGGTGCGGTATCGCCGCTCGCGATGACGTCGTACCTGCTCGCCCGTCGCACCCATGCACCCGGACTGACGTTGATCACGACGAGCGGAGGCTACGTCGACGTCGAGCCACGGCCGATGCTGCTCGGCCTCGGCGAGGCGCTCGACTACAAGACCGCCACCGGATATGCGACCGGCGACGGCACCTATCACCGCTACTACCAGAGCGGCAGGATCAGCCACGAGGTGATCGGAACCGCCCAGGTCGATCGGTACGGGACGACGAACACGATCGAGGTGCGCAGCCCCTCCGGGCGGATGATCCGGCTGCCGGGCCAGGGCGGGATGGCGGATGTGGCGAACATGCATCAGCACTTCCTCCTCTACGTGACCCGCCACTCGCCACTCGCGCTCGTCGAGCAGCGTCGACGTTGCGAGTGCGGGCGCGCGCCTTCTCACCGACGAGGAACGCCTTGCTGCAGGGCTGCGGCCCGGGGTCGTCAAGGTCGTCACGAACCTCTGCGTCTTCGAGCTGGATCACACGAGCCGCGAGCTGCAACTCGTCTCGCTCCATCCCGGCGTCGAGCTCGCCGCATGTCGAGCGGGAGACCGGCTTCGAGGTCGTCCAATCACCTTCCCTCGAGCGCACGGCACCTCCGTCGAGCACGGAGCTCGAGCTGATCGCGACCGAGATCGATCCGCTCGGAATCCGCCACCTCGAGTTCATGCCGGCCCGCGAGCGGGGCGCGTTCCTCGCGGAGATCATCGCTGCCGAGGAGCGTCTGGTCGGCGAGCTTGCGCCCGCCTTGGAGCCGGTTTGACGGCCGAGCGCCTGCGCGTCCTCGTGGTCGGCGCGGGGCTGATGGGATCGCAGATCGGGTGCGAGTACGCGCTCGGCGGGCACTCGGTTGCATTCCTCGTCAGGAACCTCGAGCCGAGCCGAGCCCGCGTCTCCTCGGCCTTCGCCCTTGCGATCGAGGCGGGAATCGTCCCGGACGACGTGGCTGCGGATGCGGCTCGGAAGGTCGGGTTCATCGGCACGGTCGACGCTGTCGACGGCGCGACCGACCTCGTCGTCGAGTCGATCCCGGAGGACATTCTCGTCAAGTCCACCCTCCTGCGAGATCTGGCGACGCTGCTCCCGCGCGCCATCATCGCCTCGAACACGTCCTCGATCCCGTTGACCGAGCTCGGGGCAGCGATCGGCGCCCCGGAGCGAACCGTCGGCACGCACTACTGGAACCCGCCGCTGCTGATGCCGCTCGTCGAGATCGTCGCGGGCGAAGGGACGAGCCCGGAGACGGTCGCGACGGTGGACCGCGTCGTTGCAGGCCTCGGAAAGGAGCCGGTTCACGTCGACCGGGACGTTCCCGGGTTCATCTGGAACCGGCTTCAGGCCGCCCTGCTCCGCGAGGCCCTGTGGCTGGTTGGCGAAGGCGTGGCGACTCCCGAGACCGTCGATCGGGTCGTGCGGTCGGGGCTTGCGAGGCGATACCGCTACACGGGGCCGTTCGAGACGGTCGCTCTGGGAGGGCTCGATTCATGGACGCGGGTGGCGGAGAACCTGTTTCCGCACCTTTCGAACGCGACGGGCCCGGGGGCGATCGAGCCCTGGCTCTACTCCAAGGATGAGGCGCTCGAGGCTGCCAGGCTGCGCCGGGACCGCGGGCTCGCCGACGAGCTCGCGCGACGCAGCGATCGGGCGGATGGCCGCCCGACGAGCCGCTGACCCGCTCCGGCGCGACGACGTGCGCGGGGCTCGACGGCAACTAATTCGCACGGCTGACGTCTCCTCATTTGACGACGGCATCCGCGTTACCGTCGTCGCCGTCAGGTCGTACGTGCGGTAGTGCGGCGCTTGACAGCCTGCGACAGCTCCGTCTATGTTCGCCGCGCACGCCAAGACGGCACACGCCGGGCCGGCTCACATCGGGGATGCTGCGGGACCGGGATACGTCGCATCAGAGATCGGGTTATCCAAACGAGAATGAGAGGTGAGCCAGGTGGCGGAAAGTAGAACTCAGCGGTTGCAGTTCGGGGTGCTGGCGATGACGGTGTTGGCCGTGTTCGCCGTGGCGATAACGGCAGGCGGTGCAGGCGCGGCGCCGGCTGCCCGCACTGCAAATGCGCGTGCGGCGGCGCCTCAGGATCTGGCGCATCCGACGAAGGCGCTCTGTAAGAAGGCGAGCTACAAGATCGGCTACGACGTCTTCTCGAGCAATCAGCCGTTTGCCGTCAGCCTGACGAACGGGCTCGTCAACGCCGCCAAGAGCATCGGCTGTGCGCAGGTCGTGAAGACGGTCGACAACCTCAACGGGCCTGTCGCCGTCGGCAACCTCAAGACGCTCATGAACGAGGGCATCGACGGCTTCGTCGACTTCCAGGTCCTCGCGGCCTACCAGCCGGCGATGTCGAAGCTCCTCAAGGCGGCGAAGATTCCGGCCGTCACGGTCGTCGGAGCGACGCTGCCCGGGTTCCCGCAGGTCGGCCTGGCGCCGTTCCAGACCGAGAAGAACGCCGCCATCTACATGGCCAAGCAGGCGAAGAAGCAGTTCCCGGGCCAGATCCCCTACTTCCTCGGCGGCGCCGAGCCGACCTCGGGAGCGGCCGTGCTCGCGCGTTACAAGGGCGCCGTCGCAGGCATCAAGGAGGTCTACCCGACCATCCCTTCGAATCACATCATCGAGGTGAAGACCGAGGGAGTCGCGACGACCGCGTATGACACGACGCTCTCCGCGCTGTCGGCGGTACCCTCGAATGCCGTCGTCCTGATGCAGGCCGTGAACGACGAGGACCTCGGCGGCATGTACAAGGCTGCCCAGGCTCGCCACATCACCAACTACCTCGTGAACTCGTTCGGCGGCGACTCCTACGGCCTGAAGCAGGTCTGCGCCGATCCGAAGCACTACGTCGGAGCGTGGTACCTCGACCCGGCGGGCTGGGGGCCGGTTCTGCTCTCGCTGATCATGAATCAGATGAACGGCGTGAAGGTCCCGCAGAACACCAATATCGCGGGCTTCGAGGTGACACACACCACCCCCCTGCTTCACTGCAAGTAGAACTGAAGGAGAAAGCTCTTCACACGGGGCGGCCGCCGTCTGGGCGCCGCCCCGTGCTCATGAGACCCGTGCTGATGAGACCCGTGTTGATGAGAATCGTGGCTGAGAATCGGTGGCTGAGAATGGGCCGTTCCCGAAGTTGGCAACTGCTCCTCCCGACAATCTGAATCCGCTGATGAACTGAATCCGCTGATGAAACCGACCAGAACCTGCGATTACGCTTGTCGCGGCTGCGGCGGAGGACGCGCCGGCAGCGACGGGCGCACGCCGGACGGCACGTGCGGGGCCGTCCCGGCGAGGAGGAACGGGTGAAACCGGGGCTCGGGCTCTACAAGCAGATGCTCACGCCGGAGAACTTCAGGTTCGCCCGCCAGGCAGGTGCCGAGGCGATCGTCGCCCATCTCGTCGACTACATGCCCGGCGGCCCGCGCATCCCGGATGCAAAGACGGTGCCGCACGGATGGGGCGTGGCGTCGCGTTTCGACATCTGGACCGTGGACGAGCTCGTCGAGCTTCGGCGTGCGGTCGAGGCCGAGGGTCTCGAGCTGGCCGCAATCGAGAACTTCGAGATCGGCCACTGGTACGACGTCCTCCTCGACGGCCCTCGCAAGGCCGAGCAGCTCGAGGGCCTGCAGGCTCTCGTCAGGAACGTCGGCGAGGCCGGCATCCCGATCATCGGCTACAACTTTTCGCTCGCCGCCGTCTGGGGCCACACGACCGGGCCGTTCGGGCGCGGAGGTGCGGAGTCGGTTCGCTTCGACCGCGCGCAGACGCCGCCGGAGACGGAGATCCCCCGCGGCATGGTCTGGAACATGGTCTACGACCCGGATGCGCCCGCGGGTGAGACCCTCGGCGAGGTGGGGGACGAGGAGATGTGGTCCCGCCTGTCCGACTTCCTGCACGCGGTCGTCCCGGTCGCCGAGGAGGCGGGGGTCAGGCTCGCGATCCACCCCGACGATCCGCCGATGACGCGGCTCAGGGGAACAGCGCGGATCGCGACGCACCCGGACCGGCTGCAGCGGATCCTCGAGATCGTGCCGAGCCCCGCGAACGCGCTCGAGTTCTGTCAGGGGACGATCGCCGAGATGCCCGGCGTCGACGTCTACGAGACGATCGAGCGGTTTGCCACAGCCGGCAAGATCGGCTATGTCCACTTCCGCAATGTCCGCGGTCACGTGCCCGATTACACGGAGGTCTTCATCGACGAGGGCGACGTCGACATGATCGAGGCGCTCCGCCGCTACGTTCGCTGCGGGTACGACGGCGTCATCATTCCGGACCATACGCCCCAGATGAGCTGCGCGGCTCCGTGGCACGCGGGCATGGCCTACGCGCTCGGGTACATCCGCGCGGCACTGCGCATGATCGAGGCCGGCGACTGACCGAGCTGCGGAGCGGGCAGGGATGCAGCGCTCGCCATCCCTCACGACCGTCGTCCCGTACCGCTCTAGACTCGCAGCGATGACGGAAGGCAGCGAGCGGTTCCTCGTCACCGGCAGCGAGGGGTGCATCGGCTCCTGGGTCGTGCGGAGCCTGCTCGACTCCGGTTTGCCGGTTGTCGCCTGCGATCTCGCGCCGGAGCCGCTGCACCTCCAGCGGATCCTGACGCCGGGCCTCGGCGATCGTCTCACCTACGTCGAGCTGGACCTGACGGTCGCCGGCGCGCTCGAGGAGCTCGTCGCGACGCACGAGATCACCCGGATCGTTCATCTGGCGGCGCTCCAGGTGCCGTTTGTCGCCGCTGATCCTCTCCTCGGGGCGGAGGTGAACGTCGTCGGAACGATCCGCGTGCTCGAGGCCGCGCGGCGCTCGTCCACGGTGCTCGGCGTCTCCTATGCGAGCTCCTCGGCCGTCTTCGGCTCGACCGGCGGGTGGGGTAGGCCGGACACGCTCTACGGCGTGTTCAAGACCGCGAACGAGGAGTCGGCGCGCTTCTACGCACGCGACTACGCAACGCCGAGCACCGGCCTGCGTCCGTGCGTCGTCTACGGCCCGAACCGTGATCGCGGGCTGTCCGCGGCCGTCACGCACGCCCTCAAGGCGGCTGTGCTCGGCCTTTCGTACACGATTCCGTTCCAGGGGCGGATCGACTTGCAATACGTCGAGGACGTCGCAGCCGCGTTCATCAGGGTCACGCTGGCGGATCACGCGGGCGCCCAGGTCTTCGATCTTCACGGCGAGCTCGTCGACGTCGCCGAGGTGATCTCGATCATCGAGCGGGAGGTCCCCGAGTCGGCCGGACAGATCTCGGCCGGCCGGGACCCGGTGCCGGGGCGGGTCGAGTTCGACGACGCACCGCTGCGCGCCGTCGTCGGCGAGCTTCCCAAGACCTCGCTCGCCGAGGGGATCCGCTCGAGTGTCGAGGTGTTCCGACGCCAGGTGGAGGCCGGCATCCTGACGCGGGCGGACTTCGAGGCAGCGACGGGGACGCGGTGAACGAGAAGACGGTCGGCGCCGGAGGCGAAGGCGCGTGAAGGTCATCATCACGGGAGGCCTCGGGTTTCTGGGGCAACGGCTGGCTCGGCGCCTGCTCGAGCTGGGCGAGCTCACTCTGGGCGAGGGCAGAACGGCGCCGATCGACACGCTGGTCCTCGCCGACCGGAGCCTGCCCGCGGCCCGCTCCGGTTGGATGGACTCCCGCGTGGAGCTCGTGGCTTGCGATGTGGTCGACCGCGACCGGCTGTTCGGGCTCGTCGACCAGGACGAGCTCAGCGTTTTCCATCTCGCTGCGGTCGTGAGTGCCGAGGCCGAGCGCGACCTGGACCTTGCCGTGCGCGTGAACATCGACGGCGGGCGGAACGTGCTCGATGCGGTGCGGCGCCGCGCCGGGCGTCAGCGGGTGGTCGTGACGAGCACCTATGCGGTCTTCGGCGGAGACCTCCCGGATGTGTGCGGAGACGAGACGAAGCTCACTCCACAATCGACCTACGGGATGACGAAGGCCGTCCTCGAGCTGCTCGTCGCCGACTACTCACGCCGCGGTCTGATCGACGGGCGAGTCGCCAGGCTGCCGACGGTCGTGGTTCGGCCGGGCGCAGCGAACGCGGCCGCCTCGTCGGTCGCGAGCGCCATCTTCCGGGAGCCGCTCGCCGGCCGGCCCTACCAGGTGCCCGTGGCCGAGGACACGCGGATGGCGGTGACGGGCGTGCGCTCGGCCGTCGAGGGGTTGATCGCCCTGCACGAGGTGAGCGGGGCAGAGCTCGGGGCCGATCGCTCGGTTTGCTTCCCGAGCACAGCCGTATCGATCCGAGAGATGGTGGAGTGTCTTCACCGTGTCAGCAGGGGTCGGGCTCTCGGGCCCGTGAGCTGGAGCCCGGATCCCGTCATCCAGGCGATCGTGTCCTCCTGGCCGCACGACGTCGACGCCGCGCGGGCGATTGCAGCCGGCATTCCGGTCCCCGATGAGCTCGATCGGATCGTGCAGGAGGCAGCCGAGGCGTTGAGCGACCCGGGCTAGACGGCGTCGGCCCCTCAGTCGAAGCGGGCCGTCACCCTGCCGAGCGGGACGTTCTCGACCACCACGACGTCGTGCCGCTCGACCCAGTGCGTCTGCACCAGGCTGCCGAGTAGGACGAACGTGCCGCTTCGAAACGAGTGCCCGTAGCCGGCGAGCTCGTTGACGAGCCACATGAGAGCCGTGAGTGGGTCGCCCAGGATGTCGGCTCCGACCCCTGCTCCCACCTCGACGCCGTTCACCGTCATGCGTGCCGAGACGCGGGTGAGGTCGACCTCCTCCTGCCAGGCCTCCCGCTCGCGACCGAGAACGCAGCCGGCGCCGAAGAAATCATCTGCGATCAATGTGAGCGCGCCGAGACTGCCCCAGTCGCTGTAGCGGTCGTCGACGACCTCGATCGCCGCCATGATCGAGCCGACCGCGGCCCTGACCTCGTCTCGCTCGAACGGCGCCTCCCGGGCCTCGAGATCACGGCTCAGGCGAACGGCGAGCTCGCACTCGACACCCGGGCGAACGAAATCGGCGTGCCGAAACCGGCCGTCGCTGTGCTGGACCGTCGAGTCGAACACGCCGCCGGCCGCCGGTCGCGGGATCTTGAGGTAGGCCTGCATCGTCGGGGTCGTGCAGCCGATCTTGTGGCCCACCACC
Source organism: uncultured Actinomycetota bacterium (assembly GCA_963743675.1). GTDB lineage: Bacteria > Actinomycetota > Thermoleophilia > Gaiellales > Gaiellaceae > PALSA-600. Next base: position 66,085 of record CAVURE010000009.1, on the reverse strand, counting down.
TCGCCGCGTCCGGCCGCAACCAGTAACTCGTGCAGGACGGTCTGAGCCTCGTAGGCCTCGGCCTCGCTGCGTGGGCGGGACTCGTCGGGGAAGCCGTCGAACGCGAGTCTGTCGAGCCGGTGGCGTGCGAGCAGATTGCCGGCGGCAAGAGCCCGGGGCGCGTGTGCGCCCGGTCGATCCAAGTCGCCCCCTTGCCTCACCGCTCGGCCCCTCTGATCCACCCCGGGTCTGTCGGACGCTCCGTTGGTCGGCTGAAAGGATTCGGGCTTTGTCTCTCTTGACATTCCATCGGTCGTGCTCGCTGTCGAGCTCCGGGGCGGTAGCTCATCGACTGACTCGTGGAGTCTCTCATCCTTTGCGCGTCTGCCGGACCGTGCACGTGCCCCTGGGTGAGCCGGGCATCTGTGCGAGGCGTGCATCCGGGTGAGCCCTTGCGCGGCCCGCGCTGCGGTCGTAGGCTGGCTCGATGGAGGGGCTCGAGCGCCGGGTGGGGCGGTCGTTTCTCGTGGCGGCGGTGGTGGTGCTGCCGGCCGTCGTCGTCGCGGTTGCAGGCAGCGCGGCCACGCGCCGGGGCGAGGCCGCTCCCAGGATCGTCGCGGCGGCGATGCTGGACGCCAACGGAGACTTTCGGGCCGACGCCGTCCGCCTCACGTACTCGCAGGCAATTCGCCACGCGCTCGACAGGGACGGTGTCTATCCGTTCGTCGTCGCGGGCTACCGGGTCCGCTCGGTCGGCGCCGCCAGAGGCCGGGTGCTCGTGCTCGCGCTGTTCGAGCGGAGTGCTCCTGACCCGGGGGCGAGGCCGTCGGTTCGCTACCGGCCGACGCGGTCGAAGCCGGTGACGGCCAGGTCGGGCGAGCAGGCGGTCGCGCAGACGTTCCGGACGACGCGCGCGCACGGACACGCGCCGCCACCGCCGGCAACGGTCACCCAGACGACAACCGTGGCTGTTCCGACCACGAGCACGACTCTCGACCGCGACGGCGACGGCAGCCCGGACGCGCAGGACTGCGCACCACTCGACCCGACGATCCATCCTGGCGCACCCGACCTTCCGGACCTCGGCTTCGTCGATTCGAACTGCGACGGGATCGACGGCGACGAGGCGAAGGCCGTCTTCGCCTCCCCGCTGGGGAGCGACGCCAACCCCGGCACGGAGGCGAAGCCCAAGCGCACGATCGGAGCCGCCGTGAACGCGGCGAGCGGGACCGGGCGATATGTGCTCGCAGCGGCTGGCAGCTATCCGGGCGTGAGCGTCTCCACCGGCGTCGGGATCTTCGGCGGGTACGACCCGAAGTCGTGGCGCCGCAGCAAGACCACACCGACCCTCGTCACCGGCGTCCCGCAGGGCATCCTCGCCGACAACGCCACCGGGGTGACGCTCCAGCTGCTCACGGTGATCGGAGGCCCCGGTGGCGGCGAACGCAGCGCGTACGGCATTCGCGCGATCAACGGGGCCAGCCTCGCGCTCGAGAGCGTCACGGTCACGGCCGGCCCGGGCTCTCCGGGCGCCCCGGGCGTGTACGGCGCTCCGGGCGCGAACGGTGGCCAGGGCGAGGCCGGCCACCCGGGCACCGGCCGCGGCGACGGAGGTTGTGTCAGCTTCAACACCGACCGTGGGAAGCCCGGCGCCGGCGGCGACAGCCCGGTGGGAAGGACCGGGGGCGACGGCGGCCAGGGCGGGCCCCAGGGAAGCAACGACGGCAGTGCGGGAGCGCCGGGTCACTTCGGGAGCCCTGGCGGCAGAGGCGGCTCGGGTGGGAACCCTGGCAGCTCGGGCCTGGACGGAGCGAGTGCCGTCACGCCGGGCGCGCCCGGCTCGGGCGGCGACGGCGGGACGAGCATCATCGCTCTCGCCGGCGTCTTCTGGCGAGGCAGCAACGGCGGTTTCGGTCGATTCGGCGGCGCAGGTGACGGTGGCGGCGGGGGCGGTGGGAGCGGCGGCCGCGGCGGCATCTTCGTCTTCGACATGGCAGGCCACGGCGGCGGCGGGGGCGGCGGCGGCGGCGCACCGGGCGGGCCCGGCGACGGCGGCGGCTTTGGCGGAGGATCGTTCGGCGTCTACCTCTTCAACTCGACGCTCACCGCAGACTCGAGCACGATCACCGCGGGGGACGGCGGCGCCGGCGGGAGCGGCGGCAACGGCGGCGCCGGCGGTAAGGGCGGCGCCGGCGGGGCGGGGATTCCCGCCATCTCGGCTTACTGTCCGGAGTACGTCGGCCAGTCCGGCGACGGAGGCCACGGCGCCGACGGCGGCGTCGGCGGCGCGGGCGGCGGCGGCGCCGGCGGCCCGAGCATCGGCGTGATGCAAATTGGCTCGGCCGCGACCCTGAACGGCACGATCGTGAAGTTCGGCCGGCCGGGCCAGGGAGGCTCTCCCGGCACCGGAGGCCAGGCCATCGCGCAGCCCAGCCAGGCCGGCATCGCCCAGGCCGTCTATCCCTGATCCTTTTCCCTGCGCCCGGAAGGTGCGGTTCGATCGCTCCCGTCGGGTGCAGGCACTCGGTCGTGCGTGAGCCGCGTCCCGGTAACCGGCGGATCGATCTCTGCCACAGTGGGGTTGATTTCCGTACCTGGGTACGGGTCTATAGTCGACGTCGTGAGAGTCGGCGAGGTCGCGGAACGAGCAGGGGTGAACGTCGAGACGCTGCGCTACTACGAGCGGCGGGGACTGCTGCCGACGCCGGATCGGGCACCGAGCGGGCATCGCCGCTACGACGAGGAGACGGTACGGTTCCTTGGCGCGATCAAGGAGGCACAGGCGGTCGGCTTTACGCTCGCAGAGATCGCCGAGTACCTGAGCACGGCACGCCGCTCGACCGCCCCCTCGGAAGCGCTGCGGGTGCGAATGGCTGCGAAGATCGACCAGATCGACGCTCGGATCGCGGCCCTGCGGCGCATGCGCGACGAGCTCGCCCGCGTTGCCGGCTGCGCCTGCGCCTCGCTCGACCACTGCACCTGCGGCGCGGCCTACCTTGCCCGCCGCGGTGGGGCACCGACGTCGCGGCCTGCGCTCCTTCACATCACCAACGGCGAAAGCGCCGGCAACACCCTGCGCCAGACCGCGCTCGGTGGCGCCGTGCTGCCCTGGCAGGACGTGCTCCACGAGGGACCGGTGCCGGCCCTGCCACGGCGGGAACTGCTGCGGACACGCGCCCGCTTCCTCGCCGAGTGCGGCTGGGGCCGGCGGCAGGGGCTGCTCTCGTCGCTCGAGCGGCGCGACCGGCAGTTGCTCGAGGCGCTCCGCGACGACCTCCACGTGGTGCTCTGGTTCGAGCACGACCTCTACGACCAGCTCCAGCTTCTCGACGTGCTCGCGCTCGCCCACGGCGAGGAGGCCGCGCCCGAGCTGATCGTGATCGGCTCGTTCCCGGGCAGGTCATCGTTCGCCGGTCTGGGCGAGTTGAGCGCAAGCGAGCTCGAGACACTCTGGCCCTCCCGCGGCCGGGCGGCACCGGCCGCGCTCGAGGCGGCCACGAGCGCGTGGGCCGCCCTCGGGGCGCCGGACCCCACCACGCTGGCCGAGTGGGCGACGAGTGACATCCCGGAGCTGCCGTTTCTTGCCCCCGCACTGCGCCGGTTGCTCGAGGAGCTGCCCGCGCCGGCAGACGGGCTCTCCGGGACGGAGCGGCGGGCGCTCCAAGCGGTAGCCGCCGGCGCGCACACACCTCCCGCCGCCTTCGTCGCAGCACAACGACTCGAGGAGGCGCCCTTCCTCGGCGACACCTGGTTCCACCGGGCCCTCTCGGCGCTCGGGCAGGGAAAGACGAGGCTCGTCGAAACCGACGAGGGCACACCGCTTCCGGCGCCGCCCCCGCTCAGCGACAGCCGGCAGTTCGCTCGCCTCGAGCTGCGGCTGACAGCAAGCGGAGAACGAACGCTCCGCGGCGAAGCCGACCGGGTCGAGCTCCTCGGCCTCGACCGTTGGCTCGGCGGCACCCACATCACCCCAGACAACACCTGGCGCTGGAACCCCACCGAGCTGAAGCTCGTTCGACCCCGGGCCGCGGCCAGCCCGCTGGATCACCGCGACGGGGCAGCGAGCTAGAGGATCAAGGGGAGCCTCAGGCCTCAGGCGTGATGGCAGGGCAACTCGCCGGCGCCCGACGCGGATGCTGCCGCTTCCCGGGTGACCTCCAGGGCAGTCGAGCAGGCACTATGAACGCATGGAGATTCTTGCTTACGTGATCTCAGGGATCGTGTCGCTGGCGATGATCGTCGTGTTCTTCGGTGTGTTCTTCTGGGCAGCTCGCCAGGACGGCGACAAGGACCTCGCGACCCAGCGCAGGCTCGGCTTCCGCCGCAAGACGCGGCTCGGGCTCTAGCCCTGCCCCGGCGCTGAACCGGGTTTGCCGGAGGAGACGACGTTTGCCGGGGAAGACCTCCCGAAGGAAGGCGCTCGATGGCCAAGCTCATCTATTCCGTGATCGCGTCCCTGGACGGCTACATCGAGGACAGGGACGGCAGGTTCGACTGGGCGGCGCCGGACGAGGAGGTGCACGCCTTCGTGAACGAGCTCGAGCGGCCGGTCGGGACCTACCTGTACGGGCGCCGGATGTACGAGACGATGGTCTTCTGGGAGAGCCAACCGAGCCTGGCCGAGCAGCCTTCTCCCGGGCAGGACTTCGCGGGCATCTGGCAGTCGGCCGGCAAGATCGTCTACTCACGGACGCTGGAGACGGTAGCGAGCGCCAGGACCCGGATCGAGCGCGACTTCGACCCGGAAGCGGTGCGCAGGCTGAAGGCGACGGCGGCCCGTGATCTCACGGTAGGGGGTGCCGAGCTTGCGGCCCGGGCGATCGAGGCCGGGCTCGTGGACGAGTACCAGCTGTTCCTCGTGCCCGTCGTCGTCGGAGGTGGCAAGCGCGCCCTGCCCCACGCGATCGTCCGCGTGAATCTCGAGCTGCTCGACGAACGCCGGTTCAGCAACGGCACGGTCTACCTCCACTACCTCGCCCGGACTTGAGAGGCCCGCGCCCGCGGGACGGTGGCAGCGCTCCTCGTATTCGAGTGCCGGCCGACGCGCGGTGCCGCACAGGACACGGTTCCGTTGCGCACCGCCGGTTTGGCCCACAGGGCTAGGAGGTGAGGTCCTTGTTCTCCGGGACGAATTGGCTGGCGGTGAACGACGCCCCTTGCGGGTCGCGGAGCACGGTCATTCGCACGAACGGTCCGTCGAAGGGCGGGACGACGATCTCGCCGCCGAGGCCGGCGGTGCGCTCGGCGGTCGCGTCGGCGTCGTCGGTGCCGAAGGTGACGCTCCAGTGGGCCTGGGTATCGGTCTCGTCGGCGGGGATCGGGTTGATCGCCGCCACGACGTCCTCGAAACCGGGAACGCCGAACTCGGCCGTGCGGGCGCGTAGCCCGGGCGTGAGCTGCTCGAGGTACTCGCCGTATCCGGGCAGGGTCCAGGCCTTGCCTGCGGGGAGATCGAACGTGCGCCAGCCGAAAACGGCGGCGTAGAAGGCCGCCGCCCCCTCCAGCTCGCGTGTGTGCAGACCGTTGAAGTTGAGCGCCCCCGGCTCGTTGACGATTCGGGCCCCGCGGTGCTCCTTCGCCTGCCAGATCGAGAAGGCCGCGCCCTCACGATCGGTGCACACCGCCATCCGGCCGGCCTCGAAGACGTCGAACGGCTCCATGACCACGGTCCCGCCTGAGGCCCGCACTTTCGCGGCTGTCTCGTCGGCGCTGTCGACCCAGATGTAGCTGTTCCATGCGGGCGGTCCCGCGTCCCCGTCCGCCGCCGACGAGATCGCGGCAACGTCGCCGCCGCGAAGGCGCCCCACCAGGTACTTCCCACCCGAGCCCGGCGGCATGAGGTCGTCGACCTCCCAGCCGAACAGCCCGCTGTAGAAGGCTGCTGCGAGGTCCGGATCGGGCTGGCTCGTGTCGATCCAGCACGGGACGCCGGGGAGGTAGCCGTCGCGCTCTGCCATATCAGGTCTCCTTTCGATCGAGCGGGCCCCGCCGACAGTACCCGTGAAGCACGGGCAGCCGACGCGGCCGGCTCGGCAGGCCGGTGCGCGTCACGGTCGGTCCCGCGGAGACGGTCGCGGTCGAGTCGCCTGGGCCTGGGTCATGACGGGGCAGGCGGGGTTCGTGCGCTTTGCCACGCTCGACCGGTTGTGCTTCCGAGGATGGCGGCGATCGCGAGGGCGTTGAGGCCGTGGAGGGCGCCGAGCCAGGGGTGGGCCAAGCCGTTATGTCCGAGGATGTACTGCAGGACGAGGAGCACGAAGCCGACGGCGAGCGGGATCACGTAGGCGCGGGCGGCCAGACCAAGGATGAGCGCGACGAGCCCTGCGATCACGAGCAGGCCGCCGATCGCCTTGTGGGTGTCGTAGCTCATCGCGCCGAAGGCGCCGGCTGCGGCGAAGAAGAATTGCGACCCGATCGCGAGCATGGTCACGGTCAGCCAAATGCGGAGTGCTGCTGGGAGCGAGGTCATGTCTGAATGCTCCTTCCGGTTTCTGCGTGTATATCGCGAGCCTGACAAATGATTAGTATACGAATCATTAGCATGCTAATGGCTGTGAGCGCTCGGTGAAACCCGGAAGGCGACCTCTGGGGCTGCAGCTCGCCTCGACGAGCAAGGTTGTCTCGCGCGCGTTCAACGATGTGTTGCATGAGACCGGCGGCTCGATACCGATCTGGCTGATCCTGCGCGCATTGCGGGATGGTCGTCACCGAGCGCAGCGTGAGCTCGCGCAGTCGATCGCAATCGAGGGCCCGACGCTCACAAAACATCTCGACAATCTCGAACGCGCGGGATTCGTGAAGCGGATCCGCGATCCGAACGACCGGCGCAACGTTCAGGTCGAGCTGACCGAGGCAGGAAGCGGCAAGCACGACGAGCTCTTGCGCGCCGTGATCGCGTTCGACCGACGACTGAGGCTCGGGTTCGACGAGCAGGAGCTCGAGATCCTTGCGCTCGCTCTCGACCGGCTCCAGGAGAATGTTCGCGGCCCTGAGAAGATCCCCGAGGACGCGCGCGCACGCCGCGGCCGGAGGTGATCGCTATCGACTGGGCCCTCGTCGTGCCGGGCAGCGGCCCGGGCGCCCTCGCCGGCCTCGGTGGTCGCCTGGTCGAGATCGCGAATCGCGTGGTTCGTCTCGCGCGCGCGGCATCGGCGGCCTGACTCGGCGAGTTGTGGGCGAGCGCCAGAGGCTGAGGCGCCCGTGCCGAGCAGACGGGCAAGCGCTTCTTGAGGGGTGTGGTCCGAGCGCGGCAGGATACCTTGGTACACGTGGTCTTTCGCCGATCTCAGCGGTCTTCGCGGTCACGGGCGATGGAAACGAGCGGTCCGAACAGGGCGCTGCTCGTGATTGCCGGGCTGCTTGGTGTTTCGAGCCTGTTCGCGACACTGACCGTGTTCGTGTTCATGATCCCCCAGGACGCGCCTGCGTCACGCATCTACTTTCTGCTGGTTCCCCTCGTCCTCTTTCTGAGCGCTGTGGTCGTGGCCTGGTTGTCGTGGGTCACTCGCACGGAGCCACGCGTCACCCGTCCGGGCAGCGGCTAGGGCAACCTCGCCGCTCGACGGCTACGGCTTCAGCCGCCGGCGCAGCGCCGAGCCGTCGTCATGCGCGGTGCGTGCCTGCGCGCCGAGGCGCCAGCCGTGCGCATAGGTGGCCGCCGCGTCGTCGCCGTGGCGGGTTCGCGCGGTCTCCTTGCGCTCGGCCGCTGCTTGAAGGCATCCTCGAGGCGGAGAACGCGGCGGTCGGCCGGCAGGGAACGAAGACCCGGAGCCGCGGGGTGACCGGTCTTCAGCGCCACCCGCCCGCTCGTCGGACGCCGTCACGGCGGGCACGGGTAGGTCTGGACGGAGGCGGGGGCGAAAAGAGACGAGCCCCCGGGGCGCTTGTGCGCCCCGGGGGTTCGGTGTGTTGCTGTTTAGGACTTGATGGAGATGTTCTCGTACGCGGGGGCGTCCGGGAACTGGTCGAACTGCCAGTGGGTCACGTTGGAGCTCGTGATGTGGACCGAGTTGCCTTGGAGCCACGGGATCCAGGGGACGATCTGGGTGGTCAGTTTCTTGTCGAGGTTCTCGTAGCAGGTGTTCCGGGGCTGGCCGGCGAGGACTGCGCAGTGGTCGAGGTCGGAGTTGACGTTCGGCACGTTCTGGCAGTTGCCGGTGATCTTCAGCGTTTTGCACTGTGCCGGCGTGATGCCGACGAGCGAGTAGTTCGTGTTGCCCTGCGCGATGATGTTGCGGCCGTCGAACAGCGGCTCGAAGAACGTCAGCGCGTCGGCGTAGTCCTTGCCCCAGCCGGGGCGCTCGCCGAAGGGAACGTTCTTCGAGGGCGTCTGGATGGTCGGGTAGGCCGCGCTGGTCGAGCGGACGGTGAACGTGATCCCGATCTTCGCGGCGTCCTGCTGGATCACGGCGACCATCTTCGGGTCGACGCCACGGACGTCGGCGATCATCAGCACGTTCTTGCAGGCCGAGGCGCCGCAGGTGCCGTTCTTGGCGGTGTCGTACTTCGACCCCTTCATCGCCTGCTTCGCCTTCGCGACGTCGCCGTGGTTCCCGGCAGTCCGGTACGGCGCGTACTCGGAGAGCTGGTTCGAGAACACCGAGTCGGGGATCATGTGGTTAGCGACCGGGCCGAGATAGGCGCCGCCCCACGCCTGCTGCATCGCTGCCTTGTCGAGGATCCAGTTCATCGCCTTACGAACATGGACATCGTCGAACGGGGCCTGCGTCAGGTTCATCGTCAGGTACCAGATCCGGTCACCCTGGTTGATGTGCAGGTCCTGCTTCAGGTTCGGGTCGGTGTTGTACTTCGCGCCGACCTGCGGCGGGATGCTCGAGATCGCCGTGTCGAGCGAACCAGCCTCGATCTTGTTGAAGATGTCGGTGTTGTTCGCGTCGGTCAGGAACTGCACCTCGTCGGCGTAGTTATGCCGGTACTTGTCCGGAGCCGCGTTCGGGTTACGGACGAGGTCCATCATCGACAGACCATCGAAACCGCTCGCCGGCTTCAGCGCCGCACACGACGAAATGTTGACCTGATCCTCACCCTTGAACATGTACCCGGCCGTCGAGACGATGTCACGACCGTACTGGCCCGGCTTACCCTCGAAGCACTTCGTCACCTCAGCCGGCATCGGCGAGGCCGCCGGCAACGACAGACGCTTCAGGAAATCACCCGTCGGCTGCGTCAAGTTGAAAACGATCGTGCTCTTGTTCGGCGTCGAGATACCCGAGATATGACTCGCCGTGCCCTTCGCGTAAGCATCCCAACCCTTGATCACGTTGAAATAGAACGCATACTCGCCGCCGTCCTTCGGATTCGCGAGCCGGTCGAGCGCCGTCACGAAGTCCTCCGACGTGACCGCACGATTGACAGGCGGACTGAACCTGATACCCGACTTCAGATGGAACGTATACGTCTTCCCACCATTCGTCGGCGTCGGCACCGACGTCGCGATATCAGGAACAACAACGTTCCCCGCCGCACCCGCGACATGCTGATAACTGACCAGATTCCGCACCATCAGGCCACTCAAGATCCCCCAGGCATCACCAAGATACTCACCCGTCGGATCAAAACTGTCACTCATATCATTGAAATTGTTCTCCCACCCAACCTTCAACGTCCCACCAGCCTTCACCGACTGGCTCTTCGCCGGATGAGCCGAAGCACCCATCGTCACCACAACAGTGCCAACCACCGCCACAGCAACGACGACCGCCAACTTCCTCAAATGGTTCTTCACAGTTCCCCCTTTCCCGCAGCCACGGCCGCGAGACCTACAGTGGTCGGAGGTTTTGACGACGACAAAGCCGCCCGGTTAGTAGCTCCAGAGCGCCGGAGACACCCTCGCCGCCTGTGCCGGATCGAGCGTCGTGGCGCCACTTGACAGGCGGCGGGTGCGCCAGGTGGTTCGCCGGGACCCCATCCTGCTCATCGCGCCGCTCGGGTCCTCGAGCCCAGTACCGCCCAGAGAACCCCTGCCAATGTGCAATCGACGAGGCAGGATGTGGCCGAACGGCGGAACCGTCTGAACCCGCCGCCCGGCCAACTGTTCGACGATACGTCGTAAGGCAGAATCGGGCATCGGTAGAAGGCCGCGGTGCGCTCGAGACCGGCCGGCCAAGGGCCCGGCAACAGAGATCAGGCCGGCGTCGTGCTGAGCATCGCGTCGGCGAGCGCGCGCAGCCCGCCTCGGCAAGGCTCGGGCGTGCGGGCCAGCGCGGCGAGGGCTGCATCTCTCGCCCCTGCGTACGCGGCGATCGTCGGCGAGAACGAGCCGTCGCGAAGATCGTCGCCAATCTGGTAGGCGCTCCCGAGCTCGGTCCCGAACAGGGCGAGCGCGGCCGTTTCCTCGACGCCGGCTCCGGCGATGATCGCGCCGAGCGAGGCCGCCGTCGAGAAGAGCGCTCCGGTCTTCATGGCGACGATCTCGAGGTAGTGCGCCTCACGACTCGCGTCGAGCTCGGCGAGCTGACCCAAGCAGCAGCGCTGCGCGCCCTTGCTCAGGAGCTCGACGGATCGAGCGACGACCTCGGGCGGGCCGGTCGTTCGCAGCTCGCCGAGCACCTCGAAGGCCGAGACGATCAGGACGTCACCGACGACGAGCGCACGATCGCGGCCGGCCGCGACGTGCAGCGCGGGCACGCCTCGCCGCTCGGTCGCCTCGTCGATGATGTCGTCGTGCACGAGCGACGCAAGGTGGAGCAGCTCGATCGCGACCGCAGCCGGTATGAGTGCGGCCGACGACGCTCCGAGCGGCAACCCGGATGCGAGCACGAGTCTCGCGCGCAGCTGTTTCGCCTCGTCGAGTATCGACGCGACCTGCGTGCCGCCGCTCCGGATGGAAACGTCGCGGAGGCGCTCACGGCACTCGGCGAGCTGAGGCCGGTAGCCGCCGGCCGTGATGCCCGGCTCGTGTTCGACTCGGTCCAGCTTCGCCATGCGACCCCTCGCCGATGACCGCTCGGCCGGACTCTACGCAGTCGCTGGAGCGCGGCACGCGCTTTCTGCTCGGGCAGCAGGGCAACGACGGCTTCTGGCGAGACTTCCATACTCCCGCCGGTGAGGCATCGGAATGGCCGACCGGCTTCGTCGGAGCAGCGCTCCGAGGGGCCGGAGCCGATTCGAGCGCGCTCGAGCGAGCGGCCGACGCGCTGGTCGCGAGCCAGAACGCAGACGGCGGCTGGGGCTACAACGAGGACGTCCCCAGCGATGCCGATTCGACGGCATGCGTGCTCTTGCTGCTCGCACGTCTCGGACGACGAGGCGCTGTGTGCGACCGCGCGGTCACGTGCCTGCTCGCCCACCAGCATGAGAACGGCGGCATCGCGACCTATGCCGAGCCGGGCCCGATTCGCGAGTTCATGGGCGTCGGACGCCGGCTGCGGTTTGGGGGGTGGTGTAGCCCGCAGACCGAGGTGACGGCGGCAGCGGCTCGAGCGCTCGCTGCAGTCGCGCCGGGCGAATGCAGCTCGCAGATCGATGCCGCCTGGCGCTATGTGCGCTCACGGCAGCGCCCGGACGGCAGTTGGCTCTCGTACTGGTGGACGTCGCCGCACTACGCAACCCAGCAGGCTGTGGCGCTCGGCGCGTCGCTTGGCGATCGCGCGGCAGTCGCTCGCGCCGGCGAGTGGGCGCTCCAAAACGACAGCGACGGTTCGTCCTTCGCGACCGCGCTCTCCATCTCGGTTCTCCGGCTTGCGAATGCGGATTGGCAGGCGGTCGAGAGCGCGGCGTCGAGGCTCGTTGCGCTGCAGGATGACGACGGCGGGTGGCCCAGCCGGTCGATCATGCGGATCCCGCTGCCCGACGATGTCGATCCCGACCGGCGCCACCGTCGCTTCCTGCTGAGCCTCGGCCTCGGTGTCGTCGTCGCCGACCAGCACCGCACCTTCACGACGGCCGCCTGTCTGGCCGCGTTGGCGCACGCGTGAGACAGTTGACAGTCCGCCGTGCGGGTATTACCGTCGCGACCAAATCGAGCGGAAGGAGCCCAGGGGTGTTGGACCACTTCAAGCGGGCGTTGGCCCGCGTCCAGAGCGATTACGGCTTCTACATCGACTGCCAGGCGAATCCCGCGGTCGCCCTGGCGGGGTACGACCTGAGCCAGGAAGAGCGGTCGGCGCTGGTCGATCCGGAGAAACTCGCCGACGTTCTCAAGCGCGGCGTCGGCGCTACGCGGCTCAGGCCGATCACGATCAAGATCTCCGGAACGCATGACTGGGTCAATCGCGCCGTACCGGCGGATGCGGAGGCCGAGCATGCCGACCGCGCGGCGAAGGCCGCGGTCGAGGTCGAGGCGATCAAGCAGGCGAGCACCGACGAGGAGCGCATGAACGCGACGGTCAGGTTGATGGGATTGATCGGTTGAGCGAGCCCGACACGCAGGTGGCGACGGTCTGGCCGTTCGACATCGGGATCGTCGGCACCGGAATCGTCGGCACGCACCAGCTCACCCGGGAGGCGGAAGAGGTCATCCGTCGCTGTCGGCGCACCTTCTTGATCGACTCGGGATACGGGATTCCCGACTACATCGAGACCTTGTGTCCAGAGGTGACGGAGCTCGGCACGCTCTACGAGCCCGACCGAAACCGTCTCCTCACGTACCGCAAGATGGCGGCCGAGGTCGTCGCGGCCGCAGTCAAGGAATCGCCCGTGTGCCTGGCGGTGTACGGGCATCCCTGGGTGTACTGCTATCCGACGACGCTGATCACGCGCGCCGCGCCGCTGCTCGGTCTCCACGTCGAGGTGTTTCCTGGAATCTCGGCCTTCGATACCCTCGTCGTCGACCTCGGTACGGACATCGCGCTGAACGGCATCCAGATGTACGAGGCGAGCGACCTCTTGTTGCGCAGGCGTCCGATCCAGAGCGATGTCACCTGCGTCATCTGGCAGCCGACCGTCGTCGGCGATCCGACTTACCGCATGCAGCCGTATACGGCGGAGCAGTTCGAGCCGCTTCAGCAGTACCTGCTGCGCTTCTACCCGGCCGAGCACGAGGTTGCGATCGTGACGACGAAGACGTTCCCGTTGACCCGCTCGATCGTCCAGCACCTGAAGCTCGGCGATCTCGCGGGGGAGCTCGTGCTCGCGCCACAGGTCGGCACGCTTTACATCCCGCCGTTGAACGAGCGCCCGATCGAGGACGCCGAGCTGCTCGACGTGATGCTCACCGTGGGCATGGATCCCGTTCGCGAGTCATAGCTCGGGCCGGGGCGAGATCCCGCCGTAGCGCTGGATGAAGGCGAGCAATGAGACGTTCGGCGGCTCCGACACGGTGCGGAGCTTCTCCGCCGCTTCAGCGGCCGCCGCGGCGATCCTGGTCGAGGTGCGCAGGCGCTCGAGCGCGGCGACGACGTCCTCGCCTTCACCCATCGCCTCGAGCAGGAGGGCGTTCAGTGCGCCCGATCGCGCGTCCTGGCACAGGTCGACGAGGTCGTCGATCCGCCACATCGCCTCCCCGAGCAGCGTTGCCGCGCTGGGCTCCGCGGACGGCGGTCCGCCGCTCGCGAGGGTGGCGAGGACACGGAACGGGAGCACCGACGTGAGGCGTGAGCACTCGATCAGCTCCCCGCGTGCGGCCTTAGCCCCTGCTCGCACGACAGACCGACGCTCCGCCTCGAGCGCAGCACCGAGCTGCGCGCCGATCTCGCGACGGAGCTCGAGCCCGGCGTCGCCCGGATAGATCGCGTGGAGCGTCTCGAAGAACGTCTCGATGATGTCGACCGTGAAAACGACGCTGTAGTCGTCGACGAGCGGGGGTGACAGCCTGTCGCGCAGCCAGCCGCGTCCGCGCGGCCGTTCGACGGCCTGTGCCATGTCCCGCCGCTGCAGGAGCCCGAGCAAGGCGCTGCCGCTCTCGGCGTCCTCGTCGCAGAGACCGTCGACGAGGCCGATGCCGAGGTTGAACATGGCGCAGAGGCCCTCGGCGGGCTCGAGGAGACCCGGCTCGAGCGCGCGTGCTGTCACCGCGCCGAAGACGAGCGCCGCCTCGATCCGAGCGGCAGCCCGCTCGCTGTCGAACTCGATCGCGAGCGTTTCACCCTCCTGCGCGCCGATCGGATAGCACTGTCGCAGCACCATGGTCAGTAACCGCGGCCCGAGCAGCGCCGCCTCGGTTGACGCAGCAGCGAGATCGCCCGCCGAAAGGAGCAGGCCCCGGGCGCCCAGTTCGCGCTCGAGTTGACCGACGACGGCGTCGCTCACGGCCTCCTCGATGTGCGCCGGGACCATCATGGGGAACCGAAGGTAGCTGCGGAACCGGTCGCAGGGCCTCCATCGCCGGTTTGTCGTGCTCACATCTTTGCTTGGCGGCTCCGATGTGAGACGATCCGTCGGAGGGGGTTCTCGTGACCGTGATCGCCAGGTGATCGTATGACGGGCCGCTACGAGGAGCTGTGCGCCGCTCATCGCTGGCGGGTTCCGGAGCGCTACAACATCGCGCAGGACGTCTGCGACAAGCATCCGTCGGACAAGCCGGCGCTCGTGTGGGAGAGCTTCGACGGCTCGGAGCGGGAGCTCGTGTGGGGGGAACTGCAGGGCCTCGCGAACCGGGCGGCTCACCTGCTGCGCGGGCTCGGCGTAGAGAAGGGCGACCGCGTCGCGGTCGTGCTGCCGCCGACACCCGAGGCCGCCGCCGTCTTCTTCGGCGTCTGGAAGCTCGGGGCGATCCTGCTCTCGATGTCGATCCTGTACGGCGATGAGGCGGTCGAGCACCGGCTCGGAGACTCGGGCGCGAAGGTGCTCGTCACGGACGCGGCGAACGTCGGGCGTTTCCGCCGTCCCCGGGCGCCCGAGGTGCTGGTGCTCGATGATGAGGTGCTTGCGGCGGCGCCGACCGACCATATCTCGGTCGACACGGCCGCCGACGACCCCGCGCAGCTCTACTACACCTCGGGGACGACGGGCCCTGCGAAGGGGATCGTCCACGCGCACCGCTACCTGCTCGGTCACGAGGAGTTCGAGTACTGCCACGAGGTTCGCGACGGCGAGCGCTTCCACGGCATGGGCGAGTGGGCCTGGGCGGCGGGCATCGCGCCGCTACTCGGGCCCTGGCGGCTGGGGGCCGTGCAATGCGTCTATCGTCGCGAGGCCGGATTCGATCCGCACAAGCAGCTCGACTTCCTCAGCCGGCGCGAGGTGACGAACGTCTTCACGACGCCTACCGCGATGCGGTCGATGATGACGATCGCCGACGCCGGGACGCGCTACCCGCAGCGGTTTCGGCGTGTGTGCTCCGCGGGCGAGCCGCTCAACCCGGAGGCGATCCGCTGGTTCCGCGAGCAGTACGGCCTCACCGTGCTCGACTACTACGGGCTGACGGAGTCGTACCCGCTGGTCGCGAACTACCCCTTCATGGAGGTTCGCGAAGGTTCGATGGGCCGGCCGATGCCCGGCTGGCACGTGAAGATCCTCGCTGACGACGGGGAGCCGGTCGCGCCCGGCGAGCGCGGCGAGATCTGTCTGCGGGCACGATCGAACCCGATGTATCCGCTCGGGTACTGGGGCAACCCCGAGGCGAGCGAGGAGGTCTTCGGCGGCGAGTGGTTCCACACGCACGACGCCGCTGTCGAGGACGAGGACGGCTACTTCTGGTACGAAGGCCGCTCCGACGACGTGATCATCGCCGCCGGCTATCGGATCGGGCCGTTCGAGGTCGAGTCGACCTGTCTCGAGCATCCGGCCGTGCAGGAGGCCGCAGTCGTCGCCTCGCCGGACGAACTCCGGGGAAGTGTCGTCAAGGCGTTCGTCGTGCTCGCCCAGGGGCACGATGCCTCCGACAAGCTCGCGGACGAGATCAAGGCCTTCGTGCGTGAGCGCCTCTCGGCCTACGCCTACCCGAGGCTGATCGAGTTCGTCCCCGACCTGCCGAAGACGCTCACAGGCAAGATCCGGCGGATCGAGCTACGCCGGCTCGAGGCCGAGCGGGTCAAAGCGCGTACCTGGGAGACGACATGAGCGCGGCGGCGGAGACGAACGTGGAGGTGCCGGACTGGGTCGTCTATCCGGGCGAGGAGTGGACCGAGATCAGCCCGGAGGAAGCCGGTCTCGACGCCGAGCGGTTTGCGGCGTTCCTGGGCGGGCTCGATGCCCGAGGAGCGAGCTTCGGCGGCGAGGACCATTCCGGGGGTAGGTGGGGCGCGATGCTCACCCGCGGCGGCTACCTTCTGCATAGCTGGGGCGACCGCCACTATCGCCACCAGACCGCCTCGACGGGCAAGGCGCTGATGTGGGCGCTCCTCGGGTTCGCCGTCGAAGACGGCCTCCTCGACCCCGACAGCCCGATCCAGCACTCCTGGACCGGGGAGGGCCAGCTCTCCCACCGGCACAAGTACCTCAGTGAGGGACACCACCGGACGCTGACGTGGCGCCATCTGATCGGCGAGCCCACCGGATCGGTGCACTACGGCGGGTTCGCGGTCGAGCTCGGCAACCGCTGGACGGCGAAGCAGACCGGGGTCTTCGAGGAGGACGTGGTCGACGGGGTGGCCGAGTGGGCGGCGTGGACGGGAGACCCGTTCTACGACCTCTATTCCCATACCGAGCCGGGGACGGCGGGCCTCTACAGCAGTGCCGGGTTCTGGCGGCTGGGACAGGCGCTCACGGCCGTCTTCGGGAGCGATCTCAAGGACGTCATCGACGAGCGGCTCTTCTCGAAGATCGGGATCCGCGCGGACTGCTGGGACTGGCTCACCGGCGACCACGTGCGCAAGCAGAAGTACTTCTATCCGTCGCTACCGGACAGCTACACCTACCTCGACCCTCCCTACGAGATCGACGGCCGGCCTGTGCGCAGTGGTCCCGGCTGGGTGGTCATCTCCGCCTCCGACCTGGCCCGGTTCGGCCACCTGATCGCCACCCGGGGCGTCTGGGGAACGAGCCGAGTCATCGACCCGGCCTGGTTGCGAGGCCACGGCGGTGGGAACTTCTCGGGCGTGAACGCCGAGAGCTCCTACTACACGGCGATCGCCGTCGTGACGACGACCGGCCTGCATCCCGGCTTCCCGCGGCTGCACTCGACGACCATGGAAAGCTTCATCCCACGTGAGTGCTTCGTGGGCATCCCCGTCTCCCACGCCTAGGTCGGTGGCGTCCGAAAGACCCTGGCGGACCGGCGCGAGCGGACGCGAGGTTGCGGCAGCGACCCGGAGCAACGGAAGCTCGCAGGCGTCAGGTGCGGATGTCGTCTTGCTCTAGTTGTGCAACAGAGAAACGACGATGCCGACGACGACGATGCCGACAGCGGTCGCCGCGCCGATGACCCACCGCTCCTTGCGTTCGGAGCGTCGATCTGTCTCCGTGGGGTCGGGGGGGTTCGCTTGGGCTGTCCTGTAGGTCTGTAAGAGGTCGCGAAGCTCGGCAGCAGTGAGCGGCGGCTGTCGAGTCGATGGGCCGTAGATGGTCGAGATCCGCACCTCGCCCCGGCGGAACATCCCTCCGACTCGATAGGGCACGGTTGGATCTACCACGGCCAGGACACTCCCGACCCGACCAGGTCTGACCGAGAACGGCCCGAGGGAAGCAAAACCCAGGTGTTGGCTGGGCCGAATAGGCACCAGAGGCACGAAGGAGATTCCTGTTGTCTCGATGTCGATGCGGCGGCTGGAGGCGATGCAGACGAGCACGAGGGCCAGCCCTCCTCCCCCAAGCGTGATCCACCAGCTCCGAAAGAGCCCAAATGCGGCGAGAAGCACCGCCGCGCTCAGAACCTTGGGAATGACCTGGGAGGCCGAGGGATACAGCGAGATCCGCCGCCGGCTCGCGATTTCTGGCCCTAGCCGGGAGGGTCTTGGAAGTACGAGAGGGTCTTTCACTGCTCGCTCACTCTAGGACTGGGACGGGAAGGAACACCCCCCAGAAGGGCTTGCGAAAGCCGCCGCTTGTGGGGACGATGGGCGACGCTGCGAGCCTGAGTTCGCGGCGAGCGGCCCCCTGGTTCGAGCCGTCCTTACGGCGAGTCGACCATCCGGCAGGAGATCTCGATGTCTTCGTCGAGGTGATAGCTCGCGCAGATGCGGTGGTAGCCGTCTGCGACGATCAGCGGCCGGCCAGCTCGGCCGCGGACAAGCAGTATCGGCGAGAGCCGCTCGCCCCCCGCAACCTTCTTCATGTCCTTCTTCACCAGCGGATCGGTCTCCGGCAGCAGCGCGAGCCGGCTTGCCCGCAGCAGGTCGTTCGCCTCGCGGCGGATCGCCGGCGCGTTGCGGAGCTCCTCGGCCATCGCCGCGGCGTCTCCGTCGGCGAAGAGCAGGCTCAGGTAGTCGGCTGCTGCGAGGAAGTCGTGCTCTGCCGGCTCATCCTGCCAGTGTTCTGCCCGGCGGCCTTTCTGTTTCTTCGCCACCCGCGCAGTCTCCCACACTCGTAGACGACGCCGCGTAACACGGCGCGGGCCTGAGGGTGGGTGAGTTCGCTCTGTCCCTCCGCGAGGTCAGCGCCGGGAGTGGGACCGGCACTGGAAACATCATGTACGTCACGAACTATCTGGGCGCCCTGGCGGCCGTCGCCGCCCACGAGCAAGACCCCGTCCTCGCGGGTCGCCTCTGGGGCGCGGTCGAATCGATCGAGTCCGAACGAGGCGCCCAGATCAACCGAACAGACCGCGCTCGCTATCTCGAAGCCATCACGCGTGTCGCAGGTCCGACATTCGAGCCGGCAATCGCAACCTGGCGCACGTGCACGCTCGAAGGAGCGGTCAACGACGCGCTCGCACCCCGCCGACGAGCCGGCGAAGCCGCAAACGAGCGTTCGGATTCGTTTAGCCCGAAACGACGCGCCGGAACAGGAACGCGCAGACCGCTGCCGCCAGGAGAGCGATGATCGGCAGCGCCGCGCCGATCACACCGACCGCGGTCAGCACGAGCCCGACCACACCGACCAGGCCGGCGACGACGCCGACAATGCTGAGTTGGTAAAGACGCCGCTCGCGTACCCGCCGCGGTGTATAGCTACCACGCTTCTGCAGATCATTCACCGCTTGAGCTTAGCGCGGGCCGCTGAGCCGCCCGAGTTGTTGACGATGACGGCGGGGAGCGCTGCGATGACGCCCGATCCATGTGCGGCAGCCGGGTAACGGTTCTGGACTCGGCGAGTCGACGACGCGTGGGGCCGTCCTGGTCCGGCATGGCGACAATGACTGGAGCGGCGGCGTGGGGAAGTGCTGCGGCGAGCTGGTAGCACCCGACCGCGCCCGTGAGCCGTCCCGGCGTTATGAGGATGCTCGGCGCAGACCGTGAGCCGCCTCAGGTTGCGGCGTCGACCTCGCCCGGTCCGCCTGCTCGGGCTCGTCGTCCGCGGTGCGACCGGGCGCGGAGACCTGTCAGGCGTCAGGGACGCTGGCGCACCGGAGCGGCATGGCCCCCGAGCTATCGTCATCAGATGGATACCGAGGAGAAGACCGCCGTTTGCGCGATTTGTGGCGAAGCGATCGAGACAGACGGGAGGGTCTGGACGTTCGTCGCTGAGCGAGTCGCGGTGACGCGCACGTTCGCATGTCACGAGGCTTGCTTCCGCCGGATTGCGCATCCAAGCGCGCTGTCGGTTTTGGACGCCACCACGGACGACTAGCGTCAGGCGTCAGCGACGAACGCTCGCCCAGGACACCGATCCCCACCAGACCGCCTCCGGTCCCCGGACATGTGAGAGCCAAGAACCTGTCAGTGGTCAGCTGAAGGCGTCGGGTCGCGGGCCAGGCCGCCAGTGCGGGTAGCCGACGTAGGCCTCCTGCGACGATGCAGCTTCCTGCTCTGGATAGTCAAACGCGCGGCCGCCGACCCGCGACCCGACCATCAGCAGGATGCACGGCCCGTCGCCCGATCCGACGAAGCCGTGATGGGTGCCAGCCGCGCAGTGCAGGAAGTCCCACTGCTCGAGCCGCCGCTCCTCAGCCTCGATACGTGCCACGCACTCGCCGCCTAGCACGAGGAAGTCCTCCTCTGCGGAATCAGCGTGGTAGAGACCGCTCGGCTGGCCAGGGTCGAACACTGCGAGCTTTATCCCGAGGTGCTGAAAACGCTGCGGCTCGATGCCCGGTCGATCCCTCAGCACGGGCACGTCCGCCTCGAACAGGCAGCGGGCGCCAAACACCTCGTTCGTCACCCAAGCAGCGTCTCGAACGTTCACCACAAACCATCCCGACGACACCGGCACCAGACCTGAGCCGACATCCTCCAGCCTCGCCTGCGGTACCTCGCTCGTCACGCCGTCGGAGTGTATTCCCGGACGCTCGCGCAGCGGAGCGAGCTGCCGTCAGAGTGCGGCTACCCACGAGCGTGGGATCGCGAGGGCTCTAGTCGCGATGATGGTCGCCTTAGAACGTAACGACGGTTCCGACCGCAGGTTGCACGAAGGCGTCGGGGAGCGCGCGTGCGAACTGATGAACGGCCTTCCAGCCGGTGCAGTGCGCCGGTAGGAGACGACCTATCCCCGCGGCGACGAAGGCGTCGACTGTCGGCGCGATGATCGGCTCGAACATCCCACCGGTGAGGTGAAGGCCGCCGATGAAGCCGGCGACGCGATCCTCGCCAGTAAGCCGTTGCGCGTTGCGCAACACGTTCACGGCTCCTGCATGCGAGCAGCCAGAGACGACGACGAGGCCCTTGTCCTTGACGTTGACGATCAGGTTCTGGTCATCCCAGATCATCGGATCGAGTTCCCAACCAGCCTCCGAGTGCGCGTAGTGGATCGGGAAGCCCTGCTCGAACGCGGATAGCCGCTCCACCTGCCCGGAGATGAGGATGGTCGAGTCGAGAAGCAGCGTCGGTCCAGACTCCTCGATCACCGCGACCCCCTCGGCTTCGAGGTCGCACCGGCTCGGCGGCGGAAGCTGCAGCTCGGTCCCGGTCGGGAAGACGATCTTGCGTTCTCTCCAGGCCTCGGGGTGGATGAGAAGCGGGAGGCGCCGCCGACCATGCCGCCGGAACAGCGCTTCAAGCCCGCCGTGATGGTCTGGGTGCCCGTGCGAGATGACGAGCGCGCGCAGGCCTCTGACCGGAACCTGCAGGACATCCAGGTTGCGGCCAAGTGCCGTCGGCGTCAGACCGCCGTCGTAGAGGACCGAACTCCGGCGGCCGTGCCATTCAACTGTGATCAGCGCAGAGAAGCCATGCTCTGCGATGAGCTGCTCGCGGTCGCCGAAGTCGGTGGCGAGGTACCTGCGGACGCCGTCGGAGCCGGCCATCAAAACGTCAACGAAGTTGTCGACGACGATCGTGACCTCAGCACGAACGACCGGCTCGAGCCGAATCGGCCGATCGGGTCCGACAGTCACAGGCTGCTCACGCTACAGAGTTGGCGATCGATATGCCGCAGAACGCTGAGCCCGTCGGGGGACATTTACGGACGCTGGCGCAGGCCAACTTTCTCGCGTCCGGTGGTCGCCAGCTCCATCGGAGGGGCACAGGACAGTCCCCGTGATGCTTGCTCTCGCGTGGCGGGCACGGTCGCGGAGGCCTCGCGTCGGCCTGAGGCCTCCGCGGTGTGCTCCGCCTAGACGGTCGCAGCGGCAGCCGACACGGGGAGCCCCATGGCCGTGGCGTCGTTGACCGCGAAGTACTCGTTCCTGCTCACGTCGCCTGCGCCTCCTTCGACAATGCCTTCAACGACGTCAACCGATCCGGACTCCCACAAGCAAACGGCCCGCGTGCCGTCCTCGTTCGGGCTGACCGTGTGGAGCGTCGTCCCCCCCGGAAGCTGTAGGGCCTGTGCAGCCTCCCAGAACGCCTTCGGATCGTCGATTGCATGGATTGCGATCACATACATCGCTGCTCCTTTCGGCATGACCGACAACAACGTGCCGGTGTCTTCGAGCAACCTACTTCCTCCTGCGTGCTCATACAACTGCCCCCCGCGCTCTGGCGTCATGGCGGGACGCTCGCGCAAGGTGCCGTTCTCGCGCTCGATGGGCGCTCGTCCGCATCTAGCTTCATTCTGTCCTGAAGCCTTGCTCCGCTTAAGCCACCTCTCTCTCAATCCAGATGACGGCGTGTGCGTGCCCGCAATCGGCACCGCTGACGCCGACGATCACTACCTGGTCGTTGATGGAATTAGCGGCTACGCAGTCATGGCTGCGGAGACCTGGGAGCCAATGCAGATCGGCACCTTTGGATTCGAATGCCGCTCGCCGATAGCCGCCGATGATCTGTCCGCGCTTGTTGATCATGGTTGCGACACCCCGTGCGGTCGGCCCGCCAATCGGCACCGCCCTCCCATCGCGCCACATGCACGGTCGATCGTGATAGCGATCGGAGGTCAGACAGGAGCCGACCGCGACACCGTGATCGTTGATGTAGAGGGGCCACGCGTATCGATCATGGAGAACAGAAACCCCTTGCCCAAGGCTCGTCAAGCGCCCGTTTCGCCAGATGAAGCCGAAGCGACCGGCAATCCCGACGATAGTGCCATCATTGTTGATCGCATACGGATTGGCGTCATTTCCTTCAAGCCTGCCGAGGTTCTGCACGTGCCCATTTCGCCAGATATACCCGGGATTTAGCCCGCCGACGACCTCGCCACGATTGTTGAACTGCGCTGCCGAGTCCACGAAGAGGGGAATGTTCGTCGTGTGGCCGTTCTGCCACAGCAACGACTGCGCTGCGTAGAGGGAGACGAGCACCTGGCCGCGGTCGTTGATTGCGGCAAAATCATCGGCCGCGCGACGAGGGTCGAGATCGATCATTCGGCCGTTCTGCCACAGAAACGCATGCTTTATCGAACGACCGTTCCTTGTGCGCAGCGTCTCGCTCGTGCCAACTACCTGGCCGCTGTCGTTGACAGCGAGAGCCACGCTCCGCGCGCCACCGAGCGTTCCAAGGTCGATCGGGCGGCTGAGAGCATTCAGCCAGAGGACGGCGTGTGTAACACCGTCTGCGGTATCACTCCAACCCGCGATCTGCCCATGCCGATTTATCGATTCCGCAGAGCTGTACTTGCCGCCGAGCGACATCAGTGGATGTATGGACCACCGTGTGGTCGTCGAACGGCCCCCGCTAGCGGCGAATAAAGGCGGGGTCACTTCAAACGCCAAGGTGGCCAACGCAGCCAACACAAGCCTTCTCGCGCCATTCCAGGTCACGATTCTCCTGATAGTAAGAGGCGAGGCGGCTTGCGGCAAGCTGACGACCCGCTCCGCTGCCGCGCTCTGCTTATCGCACGGTGACGTGCATGCAGACGCTCGATTCGAATTCACTTCGTACCGATCAGCCAGGCCGATCGACGACTCTCGTCATCTTCGTTCAGGGAACATTGCGCAACGCTCATATGGAGTGCGGCCTGTCAACCGGGCAGGGGTAGATCGGCCCCGCTGTTTGCGGGGTTCGGGTTCGGCGGGGGGAGCGCACCGGCTGTCGTCGACGTCTGTGTCGCGACTCATATGCGCGGGTTGGTGCCGCATGACCGGGTATGCGAAATGAGGAGCGGAGCCGTTCTCTGGCGTCGAGCGTGGCCGCGTTGGGGCTGCTCACAGTGTTCCCTCGGGTCGCTCCTCGCGTCGGTTGCGCCGGTGCGCTCTCCTCGCCGAGCCGTTGCGGGTGGCGGCTACTCCATCGTTGCGAGCGCCCAGCAGTGTCCGGCGAGCTCGCGCGCGACGGCGACCACGACGATCAAGCGGGGCTTGCCTCGGGCCTCGAGCGCGTTCCAGCGTCCGTGCAGCCTGCGGGCGCTCGGTCGGCTTGGGCTCGCACGGCGAGGGACTTGCCGGTGCGTCTGCGTTCCAGCGTGATGCTCAACCGCGGGGCGCTGCGCTGATGCCAGGCGGCCTCGATCAGAAGCCGGCGCGCGTGCGTGTTGCCGGTCTTGGTGATCCCGCCTTGCCGGCGGCGCTCCCCGCTTGAGTTCTCGCTCGGGGTGAGGCCGAGGAACGGGCCGAGCGACTCGGGCCGGAACCTGTTCCAGTCGCCGAGCTCGACCGTCAACGCGAACGCCGTCAGCGTGGAGACGCCGCGGAGACAGACGAGCCGCTCGACGACATCGACATACGGCTCGCGTCGCGGCCAGCTCGGTGATCGCCTTGTCGAGTGTGTCCCTCCTGGTCTTCGCGTCGATCATGCGGCCGTAGCACTCGTCGAACACGATCGCGAGCGGCCCGCTCTGGAACCGTTGCTTGCGAAGCCACGCGTCGTGGGCCCGCGTCCACGCGGTCGCGTCGTACACCGCCCCATGACGCAGCAGCAGCTTCGAGAGCCGATGCCGAGCACGCATCAGATCACCGCGAGCGTCCTCACGAGCGCGAACCAGATCGCGCGCCGCCTCCTCCTCCGGCCCAGGCACCCGCACCGCCGTGATCTCACCAAGCCGCAGCAGCCTCGCCAACCGCTCGGCGTCCCGCCGGTCCGTCTTGACCCGATCGGCCGCCGGCCGGATCTTCGACGGCGCCGCCACAACACAGCTGATCCCCGCCTCAGCACACGCACGCGCAAGCCCGTACCCGGTCGGCCCCGCCTCGTACACGACCCGGACCGGCGCCGGCAGCGTCTTCAACCACGCCACCGTCGCCTCAGACCCCGGCGGCACCCGCAGCGACCGCACCTCACCGCTCCCCAGATCGATCACGCCCGCGACCACCGACCGAGCGTGCACATCAAGCCCGACACAGCTACCTTCGTTCATAACCGGCGCCTCCCGTAATTGCGGCTCTACCGCCGGGCCCATCCCGACGGCAACCCGCGCCTAACTTACGAGCGAGGCGCCGGGCACTCCATACGGTCTGGCGCAACTCGGCGACCTGCCGCCTGAACGTTCCAGCCCCGCCTTGCCGCAGAGACGTGGGCGCGCGGTGGTCGGAGGTCAGTCCTCGATGTCGGAGAGGAGAAAGCGGATCCCGCCCGTGGCCGCCGTGACAAGTCCGCCCGCCAGCTCGCGTGCCTCAGGTGTCGCGAGCGCGGAACACGCGGTTGCGTAGTCCGAGAAGTAGATGTCGATGGTTCGGTAGGCGGGGGTTGGGGAGCCGTCCTCTTTCGGGAAGACCTTGGCCGATTCGACCCGCTGGACGTCGGCGATCTTGCCCAGCAGTTCCTTGCCTGCCGGAGAGTTGTAGTGGGCCTCAAAGGCGCCGGGATCGTTCGGGTTATCGATGACGATGGTGAGCTTGGTTGCCATGGAAGCCATCATAACGAGACGACAACTGGGACTTCGGGTTCGGGCGTCACGTCGAAACGCTCCTGCAGGCCTCGAGCATCACGCCTCAGTTCCGCCCCGACCACGGGTTAGAACGAGTGCCAGCACGATGATCGCCGCCGCCAGCAGGAGAAGGCCGTCGTCGAGAACCCAGCTCGCGCTGAGGAGTGAGTCGACCACCACGCCAGCGAAGACGAGGACGAGCGCGACCACCAACGCAACGTGGACGCGGTGCCAGTCAACGTCGCGCGGCATGACCGAATACTAAGAGTCTCCAACCGAGAGCGGGCCGCAGGTCAAAGCTCGCAGCACCGCCTCGCCAACTGTGGCGTCGTCTTCGGCGGACAGGGAACGAATCCCGCCCGGAATCGGCTCCACCCTCGGCGCGGCACTGGTCGCCACGCGCCGACCTCAATCTGTCCGTCAGCGCCTTGTGCAATGTCCGCCATGCGACGACGTGCAATCTGGCACTCGCTAACACCTACCGCGAGCATCGCCTGCTATCGCCGTAAGAATCGGAGATGCGCCGGAGTGGTTCTGTATCGCGGGCGCGGCATACGCGACCTGTCGTCGGTTCTTCGCAGGCGCGGCCCGCCGCCGCTACAAGCAGGATGGGCGACGGCTCACGCCCGAGGTCGTAAGCGCGATGAGTCGAGCCTGCCTACACAACCGGAGCGTTGTAGTCCAGCTTGCGGCTGGACTCTTCGCCGCGACATTCTTCCCCTACTGACCGCAACGCGCCTCTGGCGTCACTCGCGAACCCTGGCTCAGGT
Source organism: uncultured Actinomycetota bacterium (assembly GCA_963743675.1). Taxonomy (GTDB): domain Bacteria; phylum Actinomycetota; class Thermoleophilia; order Gaiellales; family Gaiellaceae; genus PALSA-600. The sequence goes on along the minus strand of CAVURE010000009.1, from coordinate 40,223 downwards.
GAGGGTCGTTCACTCTTGAGGGAGTTCGACGGGCTCGGCAAACGAGAGTCCGCCGCGTTCCGGGCCTGTGAGTCTCTGTTTCCCGATCAGCGTCGGACGCGCGCGGAAGTGTTGGTGGAATCCGTCGGCCAAAAACCTGAGGGCGAAGTTGTGCCCCGCGATTTCCCACCGATCCAGATAGTCCGTCTCTGGCTGACCCTTGGAGAAGTCATGCCCGCCCGCCATCCCACTGATCCACCGCTCTCTGCGACCAGATGTCACATCCTTCGTCACGTCACTTTCTCGTCGCAAAACGTTGATCAGGAGCAGCACGCGCTGCGCCATACCCGATGCCGCAGCGATGTCTCCCTCCAGGTCCCAGACGTTCTCGAAGACGAGCGTCGCCGGTGCTACTGAGAACCTCCACGCGATCTCCGGAGGCTCCGGCCTCACCGAGTTGACGATGTAGTCAAGATCGAGGAGAAGCCTCGACCGGCCGTCGTCCTCGACTGCCATGGCGTGGACACACGAATCATGCCATCCCATCGCCTCGAAATCCTCGTCTGTCCAGACGCACCGTTCAGGCCGGAGGGCGTTTGACACCCTTACAAGGTAATCCGCATCCCGAGGGGCACGCGAGCTCGGCAACGGGGACCTCGCCGGGAGGCGGTAGGGTTGAGCGGCGAACCCGGATCCCGCTCGCAGCGACTCTGACCAGAGTCGTCAGGGATCCGGTCGCCGCCTTCGCTGGTCGGCAGCCGCAATCAGCCGCTTGGCGGCTGCACGGTTCGGGCCGTGGTGGGTGATGAGGCTCCGTAGCTCGGCGTCCCAATCGCCGGACCACACATAGACGGCCAGCCGCGTGACCGTCGGCGACAGCCACTGCCCGCGTCCCGCCTCGGAAAGCACGAGCGCCCGTGCCGCTGCGATGTCATCAGCCGTAAGCCCGGGATTGCGCACGTTGACCAGCATCCGCAGCGCTCGCCTCGCCACCGCGCTGTCACGATCGTGGAGCCGTGCGCGCAACTCCCGCCGTAGCGAATTGTCGGCGACGGCTCTTGCCAACCTGCCGACGCCCGGCTGCGGGCAGAACCGCTGACCGTCCACGCTGCTGAGCACAACAGCACGGACCCGGACCTTCTCCACGGCTGTGAGCTCAACGCGGGCCAGCCGCCGGGCCACCCGTTCTCGCGCATAGCCAGATCGGAAGAAATACGGGTCGCGCTCGAGAAACGTGAGCGCCTCTTCGATTGCCCCGGGCTGACCGCCGGCAAGACGCTCGCCAAGATCAACAAGCCATGAGTCAATGTCGAGCTGGTCGTAATAGCGCTCGCGGCACTCGTGTCCCCGTCCCACCAACCCAGTCTGAACCAGGAGCGCGGGGTCCGCCGGAGTCGGCGAAAGTCTCGGCCGATGGCCGTGCGTGGTCGCCCTCGGAGTGCGTAGCGCAACGCTCGCGCAGCCGAGTGGCGTGTCGTCGGCGCGCTGAGCACTGCCAGCGCAGGCGAGGCTCCCCTCGCCGGGCTCGACTCATCTGACCCAGAGCTGGGTCGAGCAGCGTTCCCCACTGGCGCCTGTCACACCGGCACGCTCGCCTTCCAAAGAATGGCTTCCAGTGGTTAGGTTGAGCTGCCTCGGCCGCGGCACCGACGTGGGTAGGCACTGGTTGCGGCACGCCAGACGGCGTGGTTGACGGCGGAGAGGTTCCTTCCGGGAATCCGGCGGAAGAGGTCCTGCGTATGAGCGGTACGAGCACTCATCCTCGCGTATTGACAGAACTGCGCCTCGGCTCTCTGGCCCGGGCTCGTATCTCGGTGTCCAGAGGACCATTTCGGCGCGGGAAGGACACACGGCCATGGCCGATGAGGCCAACAACATGCTCACACGGCGCCAGCAGGAAGTGATCGCGCTCATCGCACGAGGCCTCACGACCGCCGAGATATCGGCGGCGCTGTTCATCGCTGAGCCGACGACGAAGCTCCACATCTCCAACGCCGTCGCCGCGTTGGGGGCGCGCAACCGGGCGCACGCTGTTGCGCTGTGGGTCCGGTCGGAGTCGCCCGACCTCGCCGATGTTCTGCTCGAGTGTGCAGCGAGCGCCGAGCGACGTCGCGTGATGGCCGCGGTGTCAGCAACGGCCACTAGCGTGCGAACCTAGAGCGCGGCCTCAAAACCCTCAGGGCAGTCGTTCGAAGCCGTAAGTCTGGCCTCGACGGCGACGCGGCGTGCGAGTGTCGAGGTCTGGGTGATCCCACGTCCTGCGGGTGGACAGATGTGTGGTTCTGGTTCGGGCTCGCGTTGCGGTCAATTGGCGGCGCGATAGCCAGCGACCAGCGCCAGCCGCTTCGCGCGCGTATTGAGTCCGTGCCGGGGGAGCGTCTTGTAGCCGCCACTCGGCGAGGCGACCGCTTGACCCTCGAGCGGCCAAGTCATAATGTTGCGACGCTTCTGGTCTTCCGTGGATCGAATGGGAATGCCCTGTACGCCTTGAGGCTGAAACCCGAGGGCGCCAGTATGCGAGCCTTGGCTCTCATTACCAGCACAACACGCGCCGTCGGCCACGCGCTGCACTTCGCCACCAGTTACGCCCGAAAGACACGGAGCCGTTCATGATCTCCTCGCGGCCCGGTCGCTTGCAGAAACGAGTCGTCCAGCTCTTCGCGATGTTGCTCGTTGCTGCTGTGTTGGTGGGCGGGTCGGCAGCTGCGCGAGCGGGGTCGAAGGCTCCCAGAATCGTCTCAGCGACGATGCGCGACCTGAACGGCGACGCCCGCGCGGACGAGGTCGTCCTGGTCTATTCAGTGGCGATTCGGCACGGCGCCGATCGGGACGGGCTCTTTCCGTTCGCGGTCGCGGGCTACCGGATCAGGGGGGTAGGACAGGCAAAGGGCAAGACGCTCACACTCCTTCTCGGCGAGAAGCAGCAGCCAGACACGAACGCGCATCCTGAGATCCGCTACCGCCGCACGAGCTCGAACCCGGTCGTCGCCGTCGCCGGGAACGCAGGCGGTGACGCAGGTCTTCCGAGGCACCCGACCGCACGGGCATCTACCACCCGCGCCGGCGCCGCAGCCGGTCGCGCCGCTACCGGCTCCGACCACGCCTGCTCCCGAGGTGGACTCCGATGGCGATGGCACTCCCGACGCCCAGGACTGCGCGCCGCACGATTCGACTATCCACCCGGGCGCAACAGACTCCCCCGACCTCTCGTTCATCGACTCCAACTGCGACGGGATCGACGGCACAGTTGCCGACGCGGTGTTCGCTTCCCCGAACGGCGCGGACACGAATCCCGGCACCGAGGACAAGCCGAAGCGCCAGATTCAAGCGGCCGTGCTGGCAGCTGCACTCGGAGGGCGAAGGGCGGTCTACGCGGCGGCTGGTACCTACACCCACGTCGAAGCGGAGACCGGGGTCGCGATCTACGGCGGCTACGACCCGGGCAACTGGTCGCATCGGAGCACCAAGCTGACGACGACGATCGCCGGCACGCCGGAAGCCGTCCTCGTGGACAACCGGAAAGGCGTTGTTCTCCAGCTCCTCACCGTCACTGGGACGAGCAGTGGCGCGGCCGGCGCGAGCGATTACGGGATCCGGGCGATCAACGGCTCGAGCCTAAGCCTCCAGCACGTCAACATCGTCGCAGCAGACGGGGTGCCGGGAATCACAGGCTCGAACGGGTCCGTTGGACCTGACGGCTTCCCGGGCGAGGACGGCCAGGTGGGCCACTGCGACGACGACACCGGGGGCAACGGAGGTCACGGCGGCAATGCGGCGGTCATCAACATCTACGGCTTGGGCGCCTACGGCGGCAACGGCGGTAACGGCGGAGACCCCGCCTTCGACGCGGGCGACGACGGACAACCGGGAAAACCCGCCTACGCGGGGCTGCCGGGTACCCCCGGCGGCAAGGGCGGCGCGACCGGGAATCAGGGAACCAGCGGCAGTACCGGCCAATCCGGGCAGAACGGTGCCGCGGGCTCCGACGGGTTCGGCGGAGACAACATCATCGGCACCGCGGAGCTGTTCGTAGGCCACAACGGCATGGCCGGCGGTGAAGGCTCGAACGGATGGGGCGGCGGCGGTGGGGGTGGCGGCGGCGCCCAGGCCGGCCCGTTCGTCGACGACGGCGAAGGCAACGGTGGCGGCGGCGGAGGCGGCGGCGGCGGCGCGGGAGGCGGCGGCCGGTTCGGCAGCTACGGCGGCGGATCGTTCGGCGTCTACCTTCTCGACTCCGTGCTTATCGTCGACTCAAGCTCGATCACGGTCGGAAACGGGGGCGCCGGCGGATCCGGTGGAGCCGCCGGGCCCGGCGGATTGGGAGGAACTCACGGCGACGGCGCGACCGCGTGCCGGAGCGAGATCGGTGCTGGAGGCAACGGCGGCGCGGGCGGCCGTGGCGGCCAAGGCGGCGGCGGGGGCGGCGGCGCGGGCGGCCCGAGCATCGGGATCCTCAAGCTCGGGAAGTCGACCGCCACGGTGACGGGCTCAACCCTGCAGATCGGCGCCGCCGGAGCGGGAGGCGCGGGAGGCGCACCCTCCGGGAGAGCCGGCCAGCCCGGGATCGACGCAACGATCTACCCCGCGCAGTAAGCAAAGAGGCCGCTGTCGCTCTCTGGAGGCCAACGCACGTTTCGGCCATTCGTATTGCCGCGCCAACGTACGAGCGAGGCGTACGGATCTACGCCATACGGTCTAGTTCCGCCCGGCCTGAACGAGCGGTTGCGACTGGCTGTCAGTCGCTCGGGGGGTGGCTGTCGGCCGGGGCTCGGGTCAGGTTTGCAGGTAGAGCCTGAGCGCGGGGGCGGAGCGGCGGAGCTCTCGGAGCGCCTTGTTCTCGAGTTGGCGGACGCGTTCGCGGGTGATCCCGAGGTCGTTGCCGAGGTCCTCGAGCGTCTGGGAGGGCTTGCCGTCGAGGCCGTAGCGGCGCTCGAGTACGAGCCGCATGCGCGGCTCGAGTGCGTTCAGCGCGTCGCCGAGCTCGGTCGCGCGGGCAAGCTCGGCGGTGACCTGCTCCGGCGCCTCCGCCCGCTCGTCCTCGATCAGGTCGGCGTACATGCTCTCGCCGTCGCCGACCGGCGTCTCGAGCGAGACGGGGTGGGCGACGAGCTCGAGCAGATCGGAGACCTTCTGGGTCGTGATCCCGACCTCGAACGCGATCTCCGCGTTCGTCGGGTCGCGGTTGAACTTCTGCGTGAGTGCGCGCCGGGCGCGCAGGACCTTGCGCACCTGGTCGCCGACGTGGACGGGCAGACGGATCGTGCGGCCCTGGTCGGCGAGCGCGCGCGAGATCGCCTGGCGGATCCACCAGGTCGCGTAGGTCGAGAGCTTGTAGCCCATCCGGTAGTCGAACTTCTCGACCGCCCTGATCAGGCCCATGTTGCCCTCCTGGATCAGGTCGAGCAGCGGCACGTCGGCCTTCGTGTAGTTCCGCGTGATCGACATCACGAGCCGCAGGTTCGACTCGATCAGCCGCTTCTTCGCCGCCTCGTCGCCGAGATCCTTGCGCCGCGCGAGCTCCCGCTCCTCACCCGGCGTCAACAGCCGTCCGTTGCCGAGCTGGCGCACATAGAGCTTGAGCGGGTCGGCCGCGGCCACCTGCTCCTCGACCGTCAGCTTCGCGTTCTCAGGCTCCTCCTCCTCGACGACCGCCTCGGGATCGTCGAGCGACGGCAGCAGCCCGTTCTCGGGCTCCGAATTCTCTTGCTCGTAATGAGGTTGGGAAACTGCCATGCCGGACCGTCGGGACTTCGGAGCTTCGAGCAGTCCGGGGTGCCGAGCTGGTCAAAGCGCCCGGCGCGCGAGCAACGAAGTGCGAACCAAGTGGTGGGGGCGCGCATCCATCGGCCGCTTGAACCGCGCCGCTGCAGATCAAGGTACGCAGCGCGGCGGGCTCCGTCCTTCGCCGATCGGTCCGTTGCGACCCATTCTTTGGGCGGGTCTTTGCCGAGGTGAACCTCGTTGTGGTCTTGCGCTGTCGCTGACGAGGGCGAAATGGAACACGCCCCGGTCGTTGCAGACCGACCCAGCCTCACGACGCCGTAACCGGCTGCGACGCTGGCCCTGCTCGGTTCATGTCGAGCGAGTGGCCGTCGAGCCCCTTCGTCCTCGCTGTGTTGCGTGCCAGTTCTGTGCCAGTCGAGTGTCCCGCAGAGCGATTCGATGCGGATACCTGCGGATGAACGGCGCGGCTCAGGGGGAGGCCAGAAACCCGCTGTTCATGCGGGTTTCGGCCTTACGAGAGCGGAGGGGAGAGGATTTGAACCTCCGATCCGCTTGCACGGATAACGGTTTTCGAGACCGCCGCATTCGACCGCTCTGCCACCCCTCCGGCGCCGACACAGACTACCCCCGACGCAGCCTCGGGAAGTCGTTGAACGCCACCCGAAGCCCGGCCTTCGGCGGCCGTCTTGTTCCGGCGCGTCGGCTTCAACGCGCCGCCTCGCTGACCCTCTCCGCTGCGAGCGCGGCGCCGCGACCTCGACCTGCGGCATGCTCGCTCCCTCCTGGCCGTCCGCGCCGGGCGTCGCGGAGGGACCGTGCCCGGCGCAACCGGCGCGCTAGCGTTCCGGTCCGGATGCAGATGTCCCTTGCGCACGGGACCGAGCCGGTGTCCGCGATCTGGGCGCCGGGCCGCGTGAGCCTGATCGGCAAGCGCACCTCGAGGGATCTGCGGCCGGCAGGCCCGATCGAGCGCTCGGTCCACGTCGGCCGGCCGCGCGAGGACCTCCTGCCGAGCTCTGCTCGCGCCCTGGGGCCGGCGTCCCGGCAACGACCGGGCCGCGACCTCTCGCCGGCCGTGCGGCCGCCGATGATCCTGGCGATCGACCAGGGAACCACCGGCACGACGTGCCTGGTCGTCGACGAGGGGCTTCGTCCTCTCGGTCGAGGCTATCGCGAGATCGCGCAGCACTTCCCACGGCCGGGGTGGGTCGAGCACGACCCCGAAGACATCTGGGCAAGCGTGGAGAGCGCCGCCGCCGCCGCCGTGAGGGACGCGGGCATCCCGGCCCGTGAGCTCACCGCGATCGGAATCACGAACCAGCGCGAGACGACCCTCGTCTGGGAGCGACGCACCGGGCGGCCGGTTCACCGTGCAATCGTGTGGCAGGACCGCCGTACCGCTGAGCGCTGCGGCGATCTGCCGGCCGAGTTGATCCGGGAGCGAACGGGCCTCGTCCCGGATCCGTACTTCTCGGCGACGAAGCTCGAATGGATCCTCGGGCACACCGATCTCCCGCAGAGTCAGCTCGCGTTCGGGACGGTCGACACGTGGCTGATCTGGAAGCTGACCGGCGGTGGCGTCCACGTCACCGACGTGACCAACGCGTCGCGGACAATGCTGCTCGACCTCGCCACCGGGCAGTGGGACGACGAGCTTCTGACGCTGTTCTCACTCGAACGGTCGATCCTTCCCGCGGTCGTCGGCTCGTCGGGCGTCGTCGCCGAGGCGTCGCTGCTCGATGTGACAGTTCCGGTCGCCGGGATCGCGGGCGATCAGCAGGCGGCGCTCTTCGGCCAGGCCTGTTTCGAGCGAGGGGACGCAAAAGCGACGTACGGGACAGGCACCTTCGTCCTGGTCAACCTCGGCGACCACGCCACGCGTGTCGCGCCGGGCGTCCTGAAGACTGCGGCGGCGGTTGCGCCCGGAACGCCTGCTCAACTCGCCGCCGAGGGGGCCGTGCTCGTGGGTGCCGCGGCGCTGCAATGGCTGCGCGACGGTCTGGGCGTGATCGAGTCGCCGGCGGAGTCCGAGGTGCTCGCCGGCCAGGTCGCGTCGACCGAGGGCGTCTTCTTCGTCCCGGCGCTGACGGGTCTCGGCTCGCCGCAGTGGGATCCGGAAGCGCGCGGATTGATCTGCGGTCTCACCCGGGGCTCCACCCGCGCGCACCTCGCGCGCGCCGCGCTCGAGGCGATCGCCCACCAGGTGGCCGACGTGCTCGACGTCCTTCCGCTGGAGGTCGGTGTGCTCCGTGCAGACGGCGGCGCCAGCACAAACCGGTTCCTGATGCAGTTCCAGGCCGATCTCATCGGTACCCGGGTGGAGGTCGCCTCTGAAGCCGAAACGACCGCGCTCGGTGCCGCAGCGCTCGCCGGCCTCGGCGTCCGGGTGTGGGAGTCCCCCGGCGACATCGCCGGCCTCGTTAGACGCGGCGCCACGTTCGAGCCGAGCATCGATCGGCGGAGCGCCGATGCACACCGCGAGAACTGGCGCCGTGCGCTCCACCGGGCTCTGGCCTGACGGCAAGCTGGCGCCTCAGCGGTGCAGGCGGTGGCCTTCAACCCTTCCGCTCGGCTCGAGCCCCTCGCCCGGGTCCGCGGGCTCCAGCCCTCCTGGCACGGCGGCGATCCCGCGCTGAGGAGCAGGGGCAGGACGCCGCCCCTGCGGCCCGACTTGCAATCTGCCTGCTCTCGGCTCAGAATCACTCGACGGGAAGGCGGCTGCCATTCCCGGCGGCAAGGGGGAGCGTTGAGCGGCACGACGTCGGGGAGTATTCCGTCACAGGGAGCAAAGGAGAGCCCGGAGGTCCCACGGACCGCAGTCGGTACGGCGCCCGCCGGTGGGAGGGTTGCGCCGTCAGGCGCAAACGGACTGCCCGGAATGCCCTCGAGACAGGCTGTTCTCCGGGTCGTACAGGCTGATGGCGGCCCAGACCGCGATCTCGTGGAACTCGCGCTGGCGATCCTCGCCCTCGAGAAAGAGCTGTCGACCCAGCTACGGTCGATCGGCTCCTCGCCCGGGGACCCTTCGTGAACTGTGCGTCCTGCGGGTTCGTGAATGGACCGACCGCTCGCTTCTGCGGGGGCTGTGGCAAGCCGCTCGATGCGACCGCGGTCCCGGCGGCGGTGGAACGGCGGCCCCTCACGGTGCTGATGTGCGATCTCGTCGGGTCGACCGAGCTTTCGCAGTCTCTCGACCCTGAGGACCTGCGCGAGCTGCTCGGCGGCTATCAGCGCGTGTGCTCCGAAGCGGTCGCGCACCACCAGGGGCACATCGCACAGTATCTCGGCGACGGAGTCGTCATCTACTTCGGGTTCCCGTACGCCCACGAGGACGACGCGCGCCGGGCAGTTCGTTGCGGGCTGGACATCCTCGGCAAGCTGCAGGAGCTCGACTCCGGCACGGTGCTGCCTTCCGGCACGAAGCTCCAGGCACGTGTTGGGGTGCACACGGGGCGGGTCGTCGTCGGAGGCGTCGGCCCGCAGCAGGAGTATCTCGCCCACGGCGACACACCGAACATCGCGGCCCGCGTGCAAGCTGTGGCCGACCCCGGCTCGGTCGTCGTCACCGACGCCACGTGGCGCATCGTGCAGGGTTACCTCCGTGGTGTGAACCTCGGGGAGTACGAGCTCAGAGGCGTCGCGAAGCCGATGCGGCTCTGGCACGTAACGGGCACGAGCGGCGCCGAGTCGCGGCTCGAGCTCGGCGCCGTGCTTACCGAGTACGTCGGCCGCCGTCGCGAACGAGACGCGCTCGAGGAGCACTGGGTCGCGGTCAAATCCGGCGTGGCTCGCTTCGTGACGGTGCGCGGCGAGGCAGGCATCGGCAAATCGCGTCTCGTGAGAGAGTTCACGCAACAGGTCGCCGGGGCCGACATCGACCAGCTCGACCTCCGCTTCACGCCCTACTTGCAGAACAGCGCCTTTCTGCCCGTGATCGAGCTCATCGAGCGCCGACTCGGGCTCGATCGCTCGCTGAGCCCCGAGGTGCGACTCGATCGCATCGACGAAAGGATGATCGAGCTCGGAATCACCGCCGGCGACGCTGCGCCCCTGTACGCCGAGCTCCTTTCGATACCGGCCGGGGATCGCTATCCGCCGCTCGTGATGTCGCCAGTTCGGCGCCGCCTGCGAACACTCGAGATCCTGGTTGCAGTGGTCCAGGGTCTTGCCTCACGGCGCCCCACCATCCTCGTGATCGAGGACCTCCACTGGGCGGACCCCTCGACGCTGGAGCTGATCGAGCTTCTCGTCTCCTCGGTGGTGCGGCTACCGCTGCTCGGGCTACTGACCGGACGACCGGAGTTTCAGCCGCCATGGGCCGGGGACGCTGCGTCCGCGCTCATCGATCTGCCGCCGCTCGACGATTCCGAGGTAGAGAGCGTGGCACGTGCCGTCGCCCACGGGAAGCGAATTCCGGCCGGGGTGTTGCGAGAGATCAAGCAGCGATGCGACGGCGTGCCGCTCTTCGTCGAAGAGATCGGGCGTGCTGTGATCGAGTCCGGCGTGCTGGAGGAGCGTGAGTTCTCCTGGGAGCTCACCGGCCCACTTGTCGCGGGCGTGATTCCGGCCAGCGTCGACGCGTCCCTGATGGCACGTATCGATCATCTGGGCGACGCGCGCGGGACAGCGCAGCTTGCCGCGACCATCGGCCGCGAGTTCTCGTATGCGCTCCTGCGCGCTGTCAGCGATCGAGGCGAGAGCGAGCTCGGCGATGACCTCCAGCGCATCGTCGGCGCGGAGCTCGCGTGGGAGACGTCGTCCGGTGTCGCCGAGACGTACGAGTTCAAGCATGCCCTCGTGCAGGAGGCCGCCTACGAATCGCTGCTGCGCTCGGATCGGCAGCGGTTTCACGAACGCATCGCGCGCGTGTTGCAGGAGCAGTTCCCCGAGATCGCCGGCGAGCAGCCTGAACTGATCGCGCAGCACCTGACGGGCGCGGGTGAGCACGAGCAGGCGATCGAGTTCTGGGAGGCGGCGGCGAATCGCGCGCTCGCAAGGACGGCGATGCACGAGGCTGCTGCGCATTTCCAGCATGCGATCGAGAGCATCTCGAGGCTGCCGGAGGACCCGCGCTGGCTCGAACGCGAGCTCGACCTGCAGAACGGAGTCGCCCCGGTGCTGATGACCGTGCACGGCTGGGGTGCGGCTGATGTTCGCCAGGCCTGTGAGCGGGCGCGCGACCTCGCGATCCGGCTCGAACGTCACGAGAAGCTCTACCCCGCGGCATGGGGACTCTGGACCTACTACTTCCTGCGTGGAGAGATGGACGAAGCGGCGGTCACCGCACGCTCGGTGCTGGAGATGGCCGAGGCATCCGGCGTTCCGATGCTCCGGATCACAGGCCACCACGCGACCGCCTACACACACCTGTACCGAGGCGAGTTCAGTGAGGCCCTCCGTGAAGCAGATGCCGGGCTGGCCTTCTTCGAGCTCGAGCAGGAGCGGGTACTGGCCGCAACCTTCCAGCTGTCGTCGTCGGTGGCGCTCAGCGCCACGCGCTCGACGGCGCTCTGGATGCTGGGCCGAGCGGATGAGGCTTCCCGTGAACGGGGGCGGATGATCCAGCTCGGGCTCGACCTCGGCCACGCACCGAGCCGCGCCGCTGCGCTCGCCTTCCAGCTCCACACGGGCCTCTGCGTCGGCTGGCATGCGTCGGAGGTCGACGAGCAGATCGACGTCTCGGACGTTCTGCGCGCCCTGTGCGAGGACGAAGGCTTCTTCCTGTGGCATGCGGTCGCCCTCGTCTACCGTGGTGCGGCAGCGGCCGTGCGCGATGAGACGGTCCAGGCGAGAGCCCTGATGAACGAAGGGCTGGAGGAGTTCGTCCAGACCGGCGCGCGCCTCACGCTCGTGCCGATGAACATCATGTGCGCCCAGGCTCGAGTGCTGCTCGGCGAGGTCGAGGATGCGCGGCGTCACCTCGACGACGCTCAGCTAGAGGCCGACATCCGTGGCGAGCGTATGTGGGAGCCGGAGATCGACCGTGTACGAGCGACCCTTCAGCTTCGCGACGGCGACCTCGCGGGCGCCGAGGCCTCGCTTCGGCAAGCGCTCGCGAAGGCGCGCGGGCAACAAGCGTCGATGCTGGAGCTGCGAGCTGGGCTCGACCTGCATGAGCTGCTCGAGAGCAGCGGGCGAGGTGACGAGGGATGCGCACTCGTCGCAGGGTTGGTGCAGGCGTTCGATCCAGAATCAAGCCAACCCGAGGTTGCGCGGGCGCGCGCACTGGTCTCGGCCCTGGCCGCCAAGTAGGGACCCCGAACCGAGGAGATCAAGATGTCGAGTAGCGAGACGCAGCTGGCTTGGTCAGACGACCAATGGAACACGGTGCAACGTGCCGTCCAGGAGGCAGCCCGCAAAGCACGCGTGGCGAGCTCGTTCCTGCCGCTGGTGGGACCGTTGCCCTCGGATGTGACAACCGTGCCGGCCCTGCGGATGGAGAATCGAGAGATCGACCGGCGGACCGCCGGCGAAAGCGCGGAGCGCCTGGTCGTGGACGCGAGCGATCAGACCTTGCGTCTGGCGACGATCAGCGCCGAGGTCTACCTGAGGAACTCGGAGGCAGCCGACCCCGACCTCTCGGCGGCGATCGCAATGTTCGGCCGCGCGGCCGATGTGATCGCGCGTGTCGAGGACGCGATCGTCTTCCACGGGCATGAGGAGGGCAAGGTGCCGATGATTGGCGACAACCAGCGACAAACAAGACAAACCAGACCGCGAACCAGTCGTGAAACCGCCGATCTACCGCGTGCGGGGAGGAACGACGGGTGGGGGCCTGCTCGCCGAGCCGGACGCAGACATGACTGTGGCGGTAGTCGAAGCGGAGGGGATCGTGGCCGCCGTCGTCGACGCCGTCCAGAAGCTCGAGGCGAACGGTCACTATGGTCCCTTCGCCTGCGTGCTCGGGAGCGAGTCTGTTCACGCTTGCCCAGACGCCGAGTTCCGGGTCATTGGTGCTGCCGAGCGACCGCATCGTCCCCTTTCTCACCGGGCCGCTCCTGCGATCCAGCACCGTGCCGGGGCCGTCCGGCGTGGTGGTCGGGCTGGGCGGCAATCCGGTCGAACTGGTCGTGGCGACGGACATCACGGTGAAGTTCCTCCAGTTGACGCTCGAGCCGCGCTACGTCTTCCGCGTGTACGAGCGGATCGCCCTCCGGGTCAAGCAGCCCGGTGCCGTGTGCCGGCTGACGGCCTGATCCGATGTCGGGCGACGCCTCTGCGCTCAACCTCGGAATGCCGACGGTCGCGACGGCGGCCGGTCCCGTCCGGCCCGGCGGCCCGTCCACCGTCACCGTCACCGCTGTGCCGGGTCACCCGGCCAACGTCGTGGACGTCCTGTACCGCCTCGACGGCGGGCCCGCCGCGGTCGCGCACGCCGTGCCCGCCGAGTCCGGCCGTGGGCACGGGCTCGCAGTCGTTCGTGGCCGAGCTTCCCGCGCCGGTGCACGGCCGTTTGCTCGAATACCGCGCGGAGCTGAGACGCGTCGGTCAGCTGCTCGGGATGGCCCCCGCCGACGGCACATGGAGCTCGAGCGCTGTCGAAACCCGCCCCGGTGCGCAGGCCTCCCCGCCGGACACCGCCTTCCCCGCCTACGACACCGCGGGCACCCCGCGCTTCGGCTACGAGCTCGAGTTTCTCGGTGGACTGACGGTTCAACTGCGGGCCGAGGTGATGGGCCATACGCCGGAGGGTTATCGGATCAACTTCTTCGTCGTGCATGGAGAGGCACACGGTCCGAGGCTGAACGGCCGGCTGCGGCCGGAGGGCGGTGACTGGATGCGCATCCGCCCCGACGGTGTCGGCGAGGTCCACATCGCGATCACCTACGAGACGCCCGACGGCGCTCTACTGCTCGAGGAGTCGGGCGGTGTCTTCGACCTGGGGCCGCAGGGATACGAGGACGTCGTTCGCGGCGTCTACGTGGGAGCGCCGCGCTTCTTTGCGACTCCCACGTACATCACCGCCGATCCACGGTGGAGCTGGATCAACTCGCTCCAGGGCTTTGGCTTCGGACGAGTGGTGATGCACGAGCTGCGCGTGGAGTGCGACATCTATGCGCCGCATCTGACGGGCGAACCGCCTGTTGGCTAGGGTCATCGTCCTCGGCGGCGGCGTTGCCGGAATGAGCGCCGCGCACGAGCTGGTCGAGCGGGGCTTCGAAGTCGTCGTCCTCGAGCGTCGGGACATCGCCGGGGGCAAGGCCCGGAGCATTCCGGTGGCCGACGACGGTGCCGGCTCGAGTGGGCACGTGCTCGTGGACACCGGCGTGGCGTCGATCGACCATCACCTGCCGGGCGAGCACGGATTCCGTTTCTTCCCCGGCTTCTACAAGCACGTGATCGACACCATGGCGCGGATCCCGTCGTTCGACGGGCGCAACGTGGCGGACCACCTCGTCCCGACGACCCGAGTCGGCATCACGCAGTACGGAAAGCCGACCTTCCTCGTTCCGGCGCTCTTCCCTCGCACGCCGGCCGATGCCGGCACGGTCCTGCGGGACATCCTCCTGGCGTTCGGCCCCGTCACCGACCTCACACCCGACGATCTCGCCCACTTCGGCGCGCGCATCTGGCAGATCCTCACGTCGTGCGAGCAGCGCCGGATCGGGGAGTACGAGCGTACGGGCTGGTGGGACTTCGTCGGCGCCGAGCAACGGTCGCCGTCGTACCAGAAGTTCCTCGCCGCGGGCATCACACGCTCGCTGGTAGCCGCCAAAGCGCAAAAGGCGAGCACCCGGACCATCGGCGATGTCTTCGTGCAATTGCTGCTCACGATCGTCAATCCGACTGCCGGATCGACCGATCGCGTCTTCGACGGCCCGACGAACCTCGTGTGGATCGACCCGTGGCTCTCGTATCTCGAGTCGAGCGGCGTGGAGTATCGATTCAACGCGGAGGTGGAGGAGATCCTGTGCGACGGCGGTCGCGTGACCGGTGTCGCCGTCAGGGAGCGCGGGGAGCGGACCGTGGTGACCGGCGACCACTACGTGTCCGCCGTCCCGCTCGAGCACATGGCCACGCTGGTCGACGAGCAGTTGCTGGCCGGCGACCCGGCCCTCGCGAACCTGCGCGCCCTGGCGCCGAACGTCGACTGGATGAACGGCGTCCAGTACTACCTGCGCCGCGACGTGCCGACGACGCACGGCCACGTGATTCACATCGACACCGAGTGGGCGCTCACGAGCATCTCGCAACTTCAGTTCTGGGCTGGGCTCACGCCCGAGCAGTTCGGCGACAGCGAGGTGGGCGGCATTCTCTCGGTCGACGTCTCGGACTGGACCGCGCCGGGCTCCGAAGGGCGACCCGCCATGCAATGCTCGCGCGAAGAGGTGGCGCGCGAGACCTGGAGCCAGCTCAGGCACTCGCTCAACGTCGACCAGGAGATCTTGCGCGATGAGGACCTGCACTCATGGTTCCTCGACCCCGACATCGGCGCGGACCCGGCCCATCCGGGATACCTCGCGAATGCGGAGCCGCTGCTCGTGAACCTGGTCGGAACGTGGGCCTTGCGGCCGGAGGCGACGACCTCGATCCCGAACCTCTTCCTCGCATCGGACTACGTGCGCACCCACACGGACCTCGCGACGATGGAAGGCGCCAACGAGGCGGCGCGGCGTGCAGTCAACGGTGTCCTCGACGCGGCCGGGTTCGACGGGCCCCGCTGCGGCGTGTGGCCGCTGCACGAGCCCGAGTTCCTGGCACCGTGGCGACTTCACGACGCTGCGCGGTACGAGGCCGGACTGCCGTGGGACGATTCCCTGCTGCAGGTGGCGGCGCATGCCATCCGCGGCGCCTCACCGCTGCTGGAGCAGGTTCGTCCGCTACTCGAACTGGTCGAGCCGTTCGCGACCCACGTGGCCGAAGCGCTCGGCCTGACCGATGCTGCAGTGGCGGACGGCGGCGAGCCGGGGACGGTTGAGGTAGGCCCTGTCCACGGGCCTGCCGCCCAGGACGTCGGGCTCGACGTCGCCGACGCGGTGCCGGGCGCCGGCGATGTCGACGACTCCGCCGGCCCGACGGGATTCGTCGAACGTCTGGGCTGGTACCGGGAGCTGCTCGCCGACACGCTTGCCTCCGGAGTGCCGGCGGGCGAGCCGCAGAAGCACCTCTACGCGCTCGTGAAGGATTTCATCGACCGGTCGGGGAAGGGCCTGAGACCCGCGCTTTGCATCGCGACAGCGAGTGCCCTCGGCGGCCGACGCGAGGACTCGTTTCCGGCGGCTGCGGGCCTCGAGATGTTGCACAACGCGTTCCTCGTCCACGACGACATCGAGGACGGCAGCAGCTCCCGCCGAGGTGTCCCGACGATGCACCGGCGTGCCGGGGTGCCGATCGCCGTCAATACCGGCGACGCGATGAACGCGCTTGCCATGCGCTTCTTTCGCAGTAGCGGCGAACGGCTCGGGCCCGCGGCTGCGCTCCGGATTCTCGACGAGGTCGACCACATGCTCGTCGAGAGTCTCGAAGGGCAGGCAATGGAGCTCGGGTGGGTACGTGACAACGAGCTCGCGATCGTGGTTGACGACTATCTGCGGCTGGTGCTCAAGAAGACCGCGTGGTACAGCTTCATTCACCCGCTCCGGATCGGGGCGATCGTCGCGGACGAAAACGACCCGAATCTCGACCGCTTCGATCGCTTCGGCTATCTCCTCGGCCTCGCCTTTCAGATCACCGACGACGTACTCAACCTCGAGGGCAACGCCGGCCGATACGGCAAGGAGATCGACGGCGACCTGTGGGAGGGGAAACGGACGATGATCATCGCCCACGCCCTCGCCCACACCGATGAAGCGGACCGCGCCTGGATGTCCAATTTTCTGTCGCGGCCGCGAGAGCGACGACTACCTCGCGAGGTGTGGCGGCTCCATGACATCCTCGAGAGCGGTGGCAGTATTCAGTGGGCGCGGTCGTCGGCGACCGCGTTTGCCGAGGCGGCGGCGCGCGAGTTCGAGACGGTGGCATTCGCCGATGTTCCGCGCGGCCCCGACCTCGACTGGCTGCGTTCGTCAGTGCCATTCCTGGTGTTGCGCGACGTCTGAGCCCGCGGAGCCACTACAGATCTCTCACCCATGGGATCCAGCCTCGATTCGCTAGCGGCGAGGGAGCCCTGGACAAGCGCGAGCGGACGAGCAAAGTGCAGCAAGCCGCCACCGGCGGCTTGCTGCACTTCCGTCTCGTCGACCGCACCTGACCCGCTCAGCCAGCACCAGGCCTCCGGTGCAGCCCGTACCTCGCGACAGCTAGCGCCAGGCTGCGGGGTACCCGGGCGCGTTCACACGAGGCTCATACATGACAGGGGATCGCAGCAGTACTCGTTCTCGAGCTCGGAGAGAAGCTCGGCGGGATCGACGGCCGGAGCGGTAGCGGCGGTCGAACCGGTCGAGGAATCGCTGTTGGCCACGTCGGCACAGGCGATGCTCCAGAAGTCGCAGTACTGCTCGGCCGTGCAACCGGTTCCCTGCGTCTGGCAGAGCTGCTCCTGCGACTCCACGGTCGGCTGCGCCGGCCCCGAGACATGGATGAAGACGACCGGCGGAGTGACCTTGGCCGGGAGAATCACGTTCGGGGCCGTCTTGTGACCGCTCGTATGGAGCGTGACGGTGGGCTTCTTGGCGTGGAAGGAAGGCGTCTTGGCGGGCGAGGCGCTCGCCACGGCCGGAATGGCGAGCGCAAAGATCGCGCCGGCGGTGATCAGCTGTGTCCGAATGTTCACCTGAATCTCCCTGAGTCGAGTCGAACGCGCTTAGCGCTCTATGGGAAGAGGACCCCGGCGGGGCCGCTCCGGATACTCCGAATCGCGCAGATTCCCCGCGAGTTCGGTCTCGAGGCTCGGCCCGTTGTCGAGCGAGCGCCGCAGCCTCCGTTGCCATCGGGTGTGCCTGTGTTCATGAGGAACGTCACGGCGCTCCTCCGTCACGGTTCCGTCCGCGGCGTGAGCGCGGAGGTGAGGCGGCGGTCGCGGCGGAGCCTGTCGAGCGCGCGTTCCCGGGTCGGGCCGATCGAGCCGCGCGGCATCCGCAGCTTTGCCGAGAGCTCTGCATAGCTCGGAGCCGAAGCCTCGAGGAGTGCCGTGACTACTGAACGTTGTCGGTCGGGGAGCCGGTCGATCGCGGCGTGAACGGCCGCGTGCTGCTCGGCGTCCACCAGCGCGCTCTCGAATTCCGGCTGTTCGGTCTCGTCGGCGGGGCGCGGGTCCTCGACGGCGATCTCGAGCTGACGAGAGCGGAGAATGCGAAGGGCCTGTCGCCTCGTGGTGACGCAGAGCCAGCCGCTGATCGCCTCGGGCTCGCGCAGCTGGGCGATGTTCGCAAACCCGGCTGCCCACGTCGCCTGCACGGCATCGTCGATGTCGGCTGCCGACAGCCTGTAGTCGCGCGCGACGGCGCGGAGCATCGGCGAGAACCGCGTCACGAGCGACTCCCAGGCTTGTGGGTCGCCCGCACGTGCGGCCTGCACGAGCTCGACGAGCCCCGCGGACGCGTCGTTCGTGCGCCGGTCCACTTCTCTTGCCGGCCGGGCGAGGCGCCCGCGAAGCTCGAGCTCCCGTTGCCGGATGAGGTCGGAGTGGATGGAGGGATTGAACGCCATGTCTTTCTCCTTGGCTCGTTGGCGCGGCCGGTTGAATTCCGAGACCGACGGTACGAGCGGAGCGCGACTCTGTCGCTCTCGGCGCAGATGCTCCGAGTGTCTAATCCGAGACATTCATCTCCTAGAATCAGCCTGTGCAGTGGGAGCTCTTCGACGGGGTGCCGGTGGAGGACCTGCGGCCCGTGCTCGACATGGCCCGGCGCCGAACGTTCCGGCGCGGCGAGGTTGTCTTTCACCAGGGCGATCCGGCGGATTCACTTCACCTCGTCGTCAAGGGCCGGTTCGGGATCGCGCGCCGCACAGCACTTGGCGAGGACACGTTGCTCGCGATCTGCGGCACCGGTGATGTGTTCGGAGAGCTCGCTCTCGTCTCCGGTCGAGGGAGGTCGGCCACCGTGTCGTCCCTCGAGGATGGTGAGACCCTCTGCGTGTATCGAGTCGACTTCGACGAGCTGCGCGCCCGGCAGTCGAGTGTCGACCGAGTGCTTGTGACCCTGCTCGCCCGGCAGCTCCAGCGGATGAACGAGCTACTGAGCGAGGCGTTCTACGAGACCGCACGGCGACGCGTCCTGCGTCGACTCGTCGAGCTCGTACGCGTCGACGAGGGCACCGGCGAGGCGGTCGTGCGGATTACCCAGGAGCAGCTCGGAGCGCTCGCAGGTGCATCGCGAGCGACGGTAGCCTCCGTCCTCGCCGCCGAGCGGGCGCGCGGCACGATCGAGGTGCGCCGAGGAGCAACGGTGCTTCGCGACCGGATCGCCTTGACGAGACGGGCAGGCCTGCCCCTCGGACGCGACTGAGGCCGGCTCGGGAAGGCCCGGCTCGGAGTGCGCAGAACGATGGCTCGAACCCCGGGAGCTCTGTCATGAAAAGAAAATCTGCCGTCCGTTCACATCAATGACACCAATCAGACACAATGACAATCTGGACCCTTATCGGCGGTGACCGCCCAGGGCAAGGACGATAGGGAACGACGCAAGGGAGGGGTTGTCGCAGTCAGGGCTCAACGACAGGTTCGGAGGCGACCCGCGCCGGCGGGCTCCTCTGTCGAGCCGCGGTCCGATGGGTTCCTCAACCGTGAGCTCTCGTGGCTCGATTTCGACCGGCGGGTGCTCGAGCTCGCATCCGATCCGGGGCTGCCCCTCCTCGAGCGGGTGAAGCTGTGCGGGATCGTCTCGTCGAACCTCGACGAGTTCTTCGCCGTGCGCATGGCGGGCTTGCAGCAGCAGGTGGCAGCCGGCATGTCGCGGCGCGGCCCCGACGGGTACACGCCGACCCAGACCCTGAAGGCGGCAAGAGCGCGCTGCCTCGATCTCAAGTCCGGCCAGGAGGCTCTCTGGCTCGGCGAGCTCCGGCCCCTGCTCGCCTCGGAGGGGATCCGCATCGCTGCGGCCGGCGAGCTCGCGGCCCGCGAGCAGCGTGTGCTCGCGAAGCGTTTCGCGCGCTTCGTGCAGCCGCTGCTGACGCCGATCGCCGTCGGGGCGGCGGCGCCGTTCCCGTACGTGCCCTCGCTGGCGCTGAGCATCGGCGCGATCGTCCGTGACGAGGGCGGGCGGGGGAGGCGCTTCGTGCGCGTGAACGTCCCGGATGCCTTGCCGCGTTTCGTCGACCTCGGCCACGGGGTCAGGATCGCGCTCGAGGACGCGATCCTCAACGTGCTCCCCGACCTCGTCGGCGGCGAGGAGATCGAGGCTCGTGGGGTCTTCCGCATCACGCGGAACGCCCACTACTCGGTCTCCGACGACGTCGACGATCTGCTCGACGCGATCGAGGCGCAGCTCCGGCGCCGCCGCTTCGGCGACATCGTGCGGCTCGAGGTCGACTCGGATGCGCCGGCGGAGCTCGTCGACATCCTGACCCAGGTGCTGGAGATAGGCGGCGAGCAGGTCTACCTGAGCGGGGCGCCGCTCGGCCTGCGCGCCCTGACCGAGCTCACGACGTTCGACCGGCCCGACCTGAAGGATGCGCCCTGGCGGCCCGTGACACGACGGCCGTTCGCCAAGCAGAAGCCGGCCGAGTTGCTGGCGCAGATCAGGCGCCGCGACATCCTCGTGCACCACCCCTACGACTCGTTCGAGTCGAGTGTCCAGGCCTTCGTCAACGCCGCCGGCGACCCGAAGGTCGCGGCGCTCAAGGCGACCGTCTACCGGACGGACGACACCTCGCCGACGCTCGCGGCCCTCGTGAAGACAGCGGAGGAGGACAAGCAGGCGGTCTGCCTCGTCGAGCTCAAGGCACGCTTCGAGGAGCGACGGAACATCGAGTGGTCGCGCGAGCTCGAGCGGGCGGGCGTCGACGTCGTCTTCGGCGCGGCCGATCTCAAGGTGCACGCGAAGCTCGCGCTGATCATCCGTCACGAGCGTGACGGGCTCCGGCGCTTCGTTCATATCGGCACGGGGAACTATCACGCCTCGAACGCCTCGAACTACGAGGACTTCAGCCTCTTCACCGCCGACGAGGAGATCACGGCCGACGTCGCCGATCTCTTCAACGCCGTCACCGGCGGCGCGCGCCCGGCCGTCTTCCGCAAGCTGCTCGTCGGCCCGTGGTTCCTGCGCGAGGGCATCCTCGACGAGATCGACCGGGTGACCCGGGCGGCACAGGCCGGCGAGACAACACGGATCCGCATCAAGGTGAATGCGCTCGTCGACCCCGAGGTCGTCGACGCTCTCTATCTCGCCTCGGCCGCCGGGGTGCGAGTCGACATCGTGGCCCGGGGGATCTGCGTCCTGCGGCCGGGCGTTCCCGGCCTCAGCGAGGGGATCACCGTCCGCAGCGTGCTCGGTCGCTTTCTCGAGCACAGCCGGATCTACTCGTTCGAGACGGGCGACCGGATCACCACGTGGATCGGCAGCGCCGATGCGATGCCCCGGAACCTCGACCGCCGGATCGAGGTACTGGCCCCGGTCGAGGACTCACGGCTCCGCGCCGAGATCGCCGCTACGCTCGACGCGCTCGAGCAAGACACCCGCTACGCATGGCAGCTCGGCGCCGACGGGATCTGGAGCCGGCTCGAGCCTGCCCCCGGGGCGAAGCCCGTCTCGGCACAGGAGACGCTGATGGCACGCGCAACCAAGCGGGCGAAGAAGAACCGCTAGCTCCCGCGGTCCTGTTCACGCCCCCGGATTCAGATTCCAACCGGGAACGGGGGCCGGCCCGGAGATGTCGTTCGGGCGAGGCCGGCCGATAGCGGCGATCCTGGCCGATCGCGTGCCGTTCGCCCGAGCTGTGCCCGGTGAGGTGGGGAGTACGGGACGCTCGCGGGCAAGGAGCTCGAGGAACGCCTGCCATCGCTTGGCCGACAGCCGCGCGTACGCGGCGGGGAACCCCGCACGCAGCTCGATCGTCGTCCGCCGGTAGCGCTCGGCGATCTCCCCCATGGCGAAGATCGTCCCGGGGTCGAGGCCCTCGCGGCCGGAGACGGCGAGGCTCCGAAGGCGGCTGATCGCAACGTCCGCGTCCTGGTGGAGGCCGAGCAGGTCCTGGACCGCGACGACCCGCTTGATCAGCGGCCGCGTCTCACCCGGATACACATCCTCCAGGAACTCGAGCGCGTAGCGCAAACGCTTGCAGCGCGTCCTGAGCCCGTGGTAGTCGCTCGCCGGCGAGTCGGGACCAATCCGGCCCCCGGTCTTGCGAACCGACCTCAAGCGACTCTCGATCAGAGCGGGAGCGAGCGCCCGGGCCGGCAGCGAGGCCGGGCCGGAGCGAGGCCGGCGTCCGTCGCGCAGGGCTCGGCTGAAGCGGCTCACGAACGCCTCGTAGCGGCGCGAGTCGAGCAGCTCGAGCATCGCCGCCCGCGCGCTCTCACGCTGGTCGTGGAGCAGCGATCGAAGCTGCTCGAGCGCACCTCGGTCGGCATCCGCCATCCCGGCGAGCAAGCTGTCGAGCTGCTCGAGCTGGACGTCGAGGTCGCGAACGGCGCCGAGCTCACGTCCGATCCAGCCAAGCTCCTCACGCGCTTTCAGCGCAGTGTCCGGCAGCACCTCGGCAAAGAGCGTCAGCGCTGCGCGCAGCCGGCGGTTGGCCACGCGCATGTCGTGGAGCTCCTCGCTGTCGTCCCCGAGCCGCGTGCCGGGCTCCTTCGCGAGGAACACCGCGAACTGCCGGCGGAGGACGGCCAAGGCGATCGCCCCGCCCGTCATCTGCGGGTCGATCTGGACGGCGCCGAATCGTTGTGGAGCCGCGGGCCGGAGGTCGGCAGAGAGCAGCCCGGCCTCGAACTTGCTCAAGCCCGCAGCCTGCAATGCGCAGGCGTCACGCAGCTCCCGGACGAAGGGCTCGAGCGCCTGCAACGCGAGTGGCGGCACCTCGACCTCGACACGCCGGAGCCGTGACGGGGATCCGCCGCCGCTCGGCCGGATCGACGTCGCGGCGAGCGCGAGCCGTCCCGACGGCAAGCCGTCGGCCTCGAGGGAGAAGCGTCGGCGGCGTGTCCGCACCTCGAACAAGGGGAGCAGCCGCTTGTTCCCCGCAACCGCGCGCACGCGTTCGCCCACCGGCCCGGTGGCGCGCAGCAGCGCCGGCAGGTCGGCCGCTGCCAGTCGTTCGCCCACCTCGCACCGGCTGCGCAGCCCCGACGGACCGAGCGGCGCCCGGGCGAGGCGCTCCAGCGTCGCCTCGCCGCCCCGGCGGCGGCCGAGGCGACGGATCCGAAGCGCGTAGCCCGCCCGCTGGAAACGCCAATCGTCGGTCTCGAGGTAGAGATCGACCTGGGCGAGGTCGACGCCGTTCGCGACGACCTCGACACTCTGCGCACCTGTCCACGCGGCCGGCTCCTCGAGCCAGCGGAGAACCGGACGCAGGTCGACCGCATCGAACTGCCACTCGATCGCCTGGGCATCGCCTGTCATCGGTATCGCCGTGAAGAATGACAACGCCTCCGGCGAGTGTCCTGACGCCGTGCCGGACGCCTCGAGTCGACCCGGGACGAGCTCGCCGGCGGTCACCCGGCCTGGCCCTTACCAGGTGAGCGGGATCGTCGCCGAGTCCTCGTAGATCGAGGCCGGGTCGGTGCTCGTCGTTTCCCAACGGGTACGCGAGAACGCAAGGTCGAGAGTGTAGGAGTCCGAGGCGAGCGGCGTGGTGAACAGCATCACCGTGGAGGTCTCGTCGACATTGCCGAGCAGCGTCAGCGGGACCGGCGCCTCGACCTGGGTCAGTGCGCGGGCCGCCCCGGCGATGGTGTGATCGGCCCGGACGGCGACGAGCTCGCCGAGCGGCTGATGCACGAGCGCGCCGAGCCCGGCTGCCTGCGCCTCCGCTGCATCGAGGGTCCCGACCCGGCGCAGCGGAACGACCTCGGAAGCGGTCGGTGCCGGCACGTCGTAGACGTCCATGGAGAAGCGCGGGGCCGCGGACGTGATGAACAGCACCTGGACCCGCGCGGCGAACAGCAGGTGCGCGGCGGCGGCCGGTGCGACCAGCCCGGCGCCGTCGAGCTCGAGCTCGGAGAGTGCGGTGCTGATCGGGTTTGGCGGCCCGATCGGCACCGGGTGTGGCAGCCGACGCCAGACGCGGTGCTTGAGGGTCGGCGTCACGTCGTGCAGGAACGACAGCGGCTCCGGGGAGTCGAGGAGCAGCGCCGTAGTGCCGGTGTCATCGGTCAGCCGGGTGAGGGTCAGCCGGTCGCACGTTTGCAGCCTGGGCCAGCCCGATGTCGGACAGCACCGACGTGAAGAGTTGCTGGCGTTGCTGGGGGTCGGCGGCTGGGCTCATGGCGGCGGCGATCTCGGCGGAACGGGCGGTCACGACGGTGGACGGCGTCGAGACCGGCGGCGCGCCCATCGCGTCGGCGGCATGCACGTAGGTTATCGGGTCGCGCGCCGCGACGTGGTCCGCGAACGACAGGTAGCGGCTGGTCGCGAACTCGACGCGGTACATGTCGAGGCTCTCGACCAGCACTGCGCTGAACACCGCCGGGCCCTCGGCGACGAGCGCCGCTCGACCTTCGCGGACCACGTCGCGATCGGCTTCGACCACGACGTCGCCGACGGTGGCCCGCACCATGTCGTCGAACGCGGTCACGTGCAGCTGCACTGGCCCGGTGAGCGCAGGCAACGTGGCCCTCGCCAGCTCCTGGTCGACCGCTCCGACGCGGCGCACCAGCACCAGGTCGCCGGCGTCGATCAGCGCGAACATGCCTTGCTGCACGGGCGTCGTGCCGCTCAGCCCGACGCCGAGGCCGGCGGTGCCGGCAGCCGGATCGATCGTCGCGCCGACCTGGAAGTGGTTCCAGGTCGGGTCGCCGAACGCCGCGTAGTGACGGCCCGGGCCGGGTGCGACGAGGGCCCCCGCCGTCAGCGTCCAGACCGGGCTCGGGCCGCCGTCGCTGAGATAGGTGAACGCGCCGAGGTCGGCGCTGACGAAGGTGGTCCGTTCGGTGTAGGGGCCGTCCTGGGCACGTACGGTCGCCCGCATCGCCGCCTGTGCCTGCCAGCTGCCGGCGGTGCCGTCGGGGGCGACCGGTGCATGGCTCAGCACCTGGCTCGAGTGCAGCGAGTCGTACGCGCACCCGGCCGCGCCCAGCACGCGCCTCGATACCGGAGCACCTGCACGTCGCTCGACGCGGCCTTGCGGACGGCAAGGCTGGAGAACAGGCTGTTGCGGAACGGCGGCCGCCCGGCCACGACCACCGCGCCGCCGTGCACGGTCAGCCAGTCGTCGCCGGGCGAGGTCAGCCGCAACGCGCCGTCGGTCGACGCGACCCGATCGACGCTCAGCGCGAGCTGCATCAGCTGAGCCTTCTCCGGCGGGTCACCGGCCGCGGCTACCCGGTCGACCGGCAGCAGGTTGGACATGTCCTCGGTGAAGGCCAGGGCCACCGGTTCGCTGCGGTAGAGCGGCACCGAGCGGTTGGGCGGATAGGTCGAGGCGACGTAGGGCGTGAGCTCGTCGCCGACGTTGGGCGACGCGTTCAGCCCGAGCAGGCCCTTGGTACGGAAGAAGGCCGGCTCGGCGATGGTCAGCGACTTGCTGCCGCCGGTGGCGTGGCTGACCGTGATCTCGATGGTCGGGGTGACCGCGTAGTCGTAGTTGGGGAGGAAGGCCAGCTTGCCGGCGCCGCCCACTCCCGAGCCGGCGCCGCTGTTGCGGCAGCGCTGCTTGCGGGCCATCACCGACAGCACGTCGGCCAGCGACTGGTACTGCAGGTCGTAGACCATGACCGCCGGCACTCCCAGCGGCCCCCAGGGGTTCGACGATGACCGAGTGCGGCCGCGGCTCTGCGATCGCTGACGCTCGACCGTCGACCTCGAGGGTGACGCGGGTGATCGGCGTCGTCACCGAGCCGACCAGCGAGACGGTCGTGGCGGCGCTCCCGCCGATCACCGTCTGCGCGGGCCACCACGTCGAGACCGTGGTAGGCGGTGAGGGTGCAGGTGATCCGGGCCGACATCGGCAGCAGCTGGGCAGTCGAACGTGACCGCCGGGTCGGTGAGGTCGACCGAACCGAGCAGGGTGCTCGCACCGGGGAGGACCGACCGCCACGATCCGTCCGGCGTAGGCACCGACGCCCTGCATGGTCGCGGGCGGCGCCGTCCACGACCACAGACCGCCGCCCGCGCTGAAGGCCTGGCTGACGGGCAGCCGCAGGCCCGGCTGGGCGGTGGTCCAGCTCAGGTCGTGCCAGGGGATCTGGAAGCCCTTGACCGGGTCGAGCTGGCAGCACGGGAATCCGTCGTCGTTGCCGAGCGCCTCCTCGTCGTTCTGGGACGAGGCGACGGTGACCGGAGTAGGGGGTGCGGCAGTTGATCAGCAGGCGGGTCGGGCTCACCACGCCGTCGGCGCGATTGTCGGCGTCCCAGGCGAACGAGACCGCGGGCGCGGCGTGGACCGTGCCGCCGGTGTCGAGCGCGGTGTCGTCGGCCGCGACGAGATCGGTCCACGTGCCCGCCTGCGGTCCGAACCGCGGGCTGCGCTGGATCTGCACGCTCTTGAGCGCATAGCGGACGGTGAGGTCCTGGACCTGCTGCGTTCCAGGGTCGGCGGTGACCGGGTAGGACTGGGTCGCGATGGCGGCGTCGTTGGACAGCGGGTTGGTGAAGCGTGATCGCGATGTCGGCGTCGACCGCGACCGGCGTCAGGTCGGGCGGCAGCACGACGCCGGTCGACCGAGGCGCCGGCTGACGGGAGCGAGCTGGTTGTACGAGTACAGCGTCGTCGGGTCGGTGGTCCCGTCGCTGAGCGCCGGCACGTGCATGGGCACGGGCAAGCTGGACGCCAGCGGGCTGGTCGCGTCGCCGCCGCTGAGCGGGGGTGTGGCCAGCGGGCTGTCGAACGGCTGCGAGTGGCTCCACGTCTTGCTGATCTGGAACGAGACGTCGGGCAGGAACCACGGGGTGTCGATGTGGATCGTGCGCGGTGAGCGTGACGTACCAGGGAGACTTGAGGTAGGTCAGGTCGACGTCGATCTCCATGCCGACGGAGAAGACGTAGAACACCGACATCTTGAACCCGACCTGGGCCGAGGCATGGATGCCGTTGGTGTCGGAGCCGGTCTTCCAGGTGCCCCAGATGAAGCCGAGGCTGCCGTAGACCTGGAACTTGCCGATGCCCCAGTCGTCGCCGCCGGTGAACGACGCGACGGCACCGAAGCCCTTGGGCCCGCCGTCGACGATCTGGACGCAGATCGCGATGCGGACCTTGAGCTTGAGCCAGTTGGCCGACAGCGTGATGCCCAGCCAGCTGCGCTGGTCGGAGAGCTGGCCGATCGCGAACGTACCGGGGTGGTTGCCGAAGTAGAGCGTGCCGGTGAGCTTGGCCAGCTCGGCGATCCAGGGCGGCACGGTGCCGCCGCCGACGAACTTGTCGAGGCCGAGGTTGACCCCGATCATCACCCCCCACGTGGAGGTGGCCGAGTCGTAGTCGACGGCCAGGAAGCCGATGGAGTCGGGGTTTTTCAGCAGGTAGACAGTCGCCGACGACGAGCACGCCGGTGTCGGTCTCGCTGTGGGTCACGAGGACGAAGATGCCGATGTGGAACAGCTGACCGGTCGAGGTGAACGACAGGCCGGCCGCGACCCCGACTGCGAGTGAGTTGTCGACCGGCGTCCAGTCGGCGAGGTTGCGCGAGCGGGGCATGTCCAGGGCGCCGTCGTGGTCCTTGTGCCACTGGTAGAGCTGCATGCTCTGCGGACCCGTGCCGGCCGGGTCGAGAGCCGGCTGCATGTTGTAGGCGAACAGCGCCGCGCAGCGCGTAGAACGCCAACGGCTCCGGCGGGCACCCAGCTCACCTCGAGCGAGGCGAGCAGGTAGCTGAAACGGGTGTTGGGCGGCTGCGACCTCGGT
Source organism: uncultured Actinomycetota bacterium (assembly GCA_963743675.1). Classification (GTDB taxonomy): domain Bacteria; phylum Actinomycetota; class Thermoleophilia; order Gaiellales; family Gaiellaceae; genus PALSA-600. The sequence continues at coordinate 12,644 of CAVURE010000009.1, read as the reverse complement.
GCTGGTGCCCTTGAGGAACTCGGCGGCGAGCTTGAGCTTGTCCGCCATCAGCGGGAACACGACCTGCACGCCGAAGCCGAACTCCTGGTAGCGGTAACCCGATTCGACGTCGTCGGTGATGTAGCCGAAGCCGCCGATCGAGACCGGCCCGTAGTTGATGTCGAGCAGGATGCCGTCGAGCTTCCACGGCGGCGCCGACGGGGTGTCCGAGGTCAGGAAGCGCAGCCGCCGGAACCGGATGCCGGTGCCCGTCCCGCTGTTGTCGGTGCGGGTGCTCGAGGGCTGGGTCGGCTGGCCGCCGGCCGAACCGATCTCGATGCCGCCGCTGAACGAGAAGTAGGTGCCGCCGGCGGGTTCCTCGACGAAGCCGAGCTCCTCGACGACGAGGCGGACCACGCCGGCGAACACCAGCTGCACGCCTTCGGGCGCGGCGATCGACTGGCCGAGCTGAAGCTGGCCGAAGCTCCAGCCGACGTCGCGCAGGATCACGTTGAGCGGCTTGCCGGTCAGGGTGCGTGATCTTGAACGCCGGGTAGCCGCTGCCGGACATCTGGGTCGACGTGTCGCGTACCGAGATGTCGACCAGCGCCTGCCAGGAGTGGTCGAGGTCGTCGCCGAACGTGGTCAGCCGCAGGCCGCCCTTGATGGCGTTGATCGCGATGTCGGCCGACGCGACCGTCATCAGGTGCAGCGGCGAGCTGGCACCGAGGGCGAGCCCGAGCTGGACCACCCAGTCGTCGGAGACGCCGAGGGTTGCCGCCTTTGGCGCCCTCGGCGTCGGACTGCGTTCTGCCAGTCCAGCTGGGCCTGGAACTCCAGCACCGGTGGATAGTCGCTGTCGGCGGCCAGGCTGCCGGTACGGAACTCCAGCTGGTTGACGACGAGGTAGAGGCCGCTGCGGTCGGCGTCGGCCTGGCCGCTCGCGGGAGTAGAGCCGCAGCCGGAACGGGGCTTGGCTCAGCGAGTAGGCCTGCTCGATGTCTGTTGCGGTCGGTGATCTTGCGCCGGATGCCGAACGTGCCGTGGGTGGGTAGCGGGAAGCCGTAGCCGGACGCGGGGATGACGACGTCCTCGAGGACCAGGTCGACGTTGGCGGCCTGGATCGCCGCTGCTGGAGTCCTGGAACCGCTTGACCAGGTCGGCGAACGGCGGCTTGCCGAGGTCGAACAGGATCGACCGCAAGCCGAACATGCCGGGCGGGCCCGGAGACAGCGACACGAGGTCGTTGCGGGCCCACTCGTACAGGTCGCGGCGGCGCGGGCTCGGGATGAACAGCACGTCATGCAGTGCGGTCACCGGCAGGTTGGAGAACTTGGCCGTGTCGATGGTGAGCGGGGTGTTGGGCTCGATCAGCACGTCGCCCTCGGTGGTGAGGTGCAGGCGGATGTGGGTGCGGATGATGCTTGCGGCGCCACGGATCTTGACCACCGCGACGCTGTCGTCGTCGCCCGGGTCGAACTCGGTGGCGTCGCCGTCGTGGTCGTCGTCGTCCTTGGCCGGGGTGAGCAGGCCGGTCGGGAACTGCAGCTCGACCGACAGCCCCTCGATCAGCACCTCCTAGCCGCGGCCGTCGCGGGCGAAGTAGGCCGTGGGAGCCTTGCCGGCGGCGCTGGCCAGCAGCACGATGCCGACGTCGGGCAGGTCGCGGGCGTAGTACGGCCCGACGTCGCCGAGCACCTGGGCGCTTGCCGACAAGGTGACCTGACCGGGTCAGGCCGAGCCCGGCCGAGGTGGGCGTGCCGACCTGGACGTCGGGGTCGGAGCCGACCCGCAGCGCGGTGAACCGTACGCCGGCATTGAGGGCGGAGATGCAGGCGGCGGCGTCGTCGACGACGTTGTAGCCCTCGACCATCGTCAACTTGTCGCCTGGCCACAGCGCCGCGGCCTCGGCGTCGCCGGCGACGCCGAGCAGGTCGTAGAGCTGGAAGCCGTCGCCGGGGTCGGTCACAGGTCCGGCCCCCTGTCCGCCGGGCGTGGTGTCGGGGTCCAGCGACGTCGTCGGGTCGACGAGGGTCGCCCAGATCGTCGACTTCTGCGCGACGGTGATGACCTCCTTCGCGACGTCGAGCAGCAGTGCCGGCAGGCTGCTCGGAGTGCTGAGCGTGACCGCGGGCGGTTCGGTGCTCGAGCCGAACTGCAGCGGCAACCAGTGGCTGCCGCGGTACCACGACCGGTCGAAGAACGGCAGCGCCGAGATCGGGTCGGCGAGCAGTGACAGACCCATCTCGACGGGCAGCCCGAAGTGCTCGGCCCACAGCTGGCAGCGCAGCCGCAGCGCCGGGTTGGCCGGGTCGCGGCGCAGGTGCTCGGGCACGGCGAAGACGTTCATCTCGCCGTCGTGCTCGAAGCCGCGCCGGTTGAGGTTGGACGAGCCGACCGACAGGAAGATGTCGTCGACGACCATCAGCTTGGCGTGGACGTAGATGCCGGGCAGCTGAACGGCGAGGAAGCAGGAGTTCTTGTCGTGCTTGTCGGGCTTGGCTCCCCACCGCGGGTCCTGGCCGAGCGGCGCGCGCTGAATCGTCACCCGCTGCCAGGTCTGGGTCGGCGAGTCGGGCTCGTCGGGGTCCTGCTCGCCGATCGGGCCGGTACCGGGGCCGCCGGGCACGACCCCGTCGACGTAGACCAGCTCGCTCTCGACGAAGGCCCAGAACGGTACGGCCGGCAGCCGCTCGGCCGGCCCGACCACGGCCTCGGTGTCGCCGATCGTCATGGCGACGCGCAGCACCATGCGGCCGAGGCCGCCGAAGAGCTGGGGCGTCGGGTTGAGGTAGCGGCGGATCGGCGCCCCGACCCGCAGCCGGTCGCCCCACGTGGTGGCCAGCCTGGCGATGATCTCGCCGCGCCGTTCGGCCCCGTACGGCTGCGTGGTCTGGTCGGGCAGGGTGATGACGAGGGCCTGGACCTGCGGGTTGGTCCTCGCTGCCTGCGTCGACGAGGTGTCGACGTACTCCTTGTCCGGCGTGAAGTACTGCTCCTCGATGTAGATGTAGTCCTGCGCAGCGTCGATGGCGGCAAGCACGGCCTGCGTGGGTGGAGTCGTCGCCGGCCGGTGCCGAGGGAAACGCCGGGCCGTGACCCGCACCCGTACCCGGGGCGAAGCGGGTGCGGCCGAGCTGGACGATGTGGTGGCCGGTGTCGGGCAGTGGGTCGCTCGGCAGCGACGAGCGGGCTGCTCGTGCCGGCGACGGCCGCCCGTTCGGCGAAGCTGGCGACGACGTCGGCGACGGCGGGACCGGTGAGCCGCACCTGCACGTCGTGGAACGGCGCGTAGGCCCGGTGGTCGGGGTTGTCGAGCCGGTCGCTGTTGAGGTCGATGCCACCGACGTAGGCGATCGGCGGCTGGCCGGCGGCCTGCATCGCGGCGATCTTCTCGTGGTAGACGCCCACGTGGGTGAGCGCGTGATCGCCACGCCGGCGATGTGCAGCGGGTTGTCGGCCAGCGGGTTGTCGGCGAGCGTCGCCGGATAGGGCGACCAGAGGGCGGTGTCCGGGTCATTGGCGTTGATTGCGTCGACGGCCGCCTTGGACGGCTCGGCGAAGTGCCGGATCGCCTCGAACATCGTCGAGTCGGGCAGCAGCTCGACGAGGGCCGCAGCCGAAGCCGGCGGCCACCCACCCGGCCGGGTCGAGCAGCAGCTTGTTCAACGCCGACGCGCCCTGCAGCGAGCATGTAGACCAGGACGAGGGCGACGCGCCACGTCGGCGCGCAGCGCGTCGAGGTCGGCGTCGGAGAGCTGCAGGAACTGGTTGACCAGCAGGCGCAGCTCGGCCCCGCTGGTCTTGCAGCTCGTGCATCAGGGCGACGAGCTCGGTGGAGTTGTCCTGCGGGCAGCAGCGACCACACCTTGGTCGGGTCGTAGAACGCCTCCTTGACGAAGGCCCAGCCGGCCAGGCCGACGGCGCCGCCGTGCTCGGCCGCCCGCAGGTCGGGGACCAGCCGGGCGAAGTAGGGCAGCCCGTCGAGGATCGGCTCGACGTAGTTGCCGGTGGTCCAGCGCGGCGAAGCCGGTGACGCCGGCGGGTACGCGGCGGCAGCCACAGATCGAGCGCGAAGCAGGGCGAGCTGCCGGTCGGTCGGGCTGACGGGCACGGGAGCGCCGAGCGCGCCGGTGTCGGTGGTGGTGCTGGCGAGGATGGTGTTGGCGGCGTCCGCTGCGGGCGCGACCTGACCGGGGCCGGTGAGGGCAACGCCGGTGTCGCCGGTCGGGCCGGTCAGGGTGACCGTCTGGTCCGGCCCGCTGCCGGTGGTGACGGTGAAGCTGCCGCTGGTCAGCGGCCGCCCGGTGTGGTCGACGAGGCGCACCGTGGGCTGCACCAGCGAACGCACCCGGGTCCCGTACGAGGTCCACGTGGGGTCGATGTCGGTGCCGGCGGCAGCGTCGAGGTCGTCGACCCATGCCCTCGGGTCGCGACAGATGCGGTCCTGGCGGACGAAGCCGATCCACGAGCCGGCGCTGCCCGCGGTGACCTGCGGCGTGCCGCCGGCGACGCAGATCTGCAGGTCGGGGGTGGCCACATGGCCGAGGTTGAGGTCGTCGTGGTCGATCAGGATGTACTGCACCGGCGTGCCCCCGAGCAGCCGCGCGAGCAGCCCGGCGCTCGGGCGCGGCATCGGGGTGATCTCGATCACCGCCGCGGTCAGCGTCGGGCCGCCGCCGGGCAGGCCGGGGCTCACCGCGCGTGAACACCCGGCGGGCGCCGGCGGTGAATGCCTGGGCCTGGCCGCCGGGGCGGATCTTCAACCACCACACCGGTTCTCCGGCAAAGCGCGGCGAGTCTGCGGGGTCGGTACCGATGGGAACGGCGTAGAGCAGGGCTCGACGTCGGCCGTGGTCACGTCGTCGACCGGCGAGAACAGGGTCATGGGGTCGCCGCCACGGTCAGGGTGTAGGGGCCGAGCGGCGCGGGACGGGATGCCGTCGCGAGACAGGCCGTAGCACCAGTACTGCACCTGGCGCAGCTGGCCCGGCGTCGCAGTCGGGCAGCGTTGCGGTGAGCGGCAGGTCGAGCAGTCCGTCGGCGTCGGTGGTGGCGGCGGCGATGCTGGCGGTGACGGGCGCGAGGAGGGTGCCGTCGGCGAGCCGCAGGCGTACTCCGGCGTCGGGGTAGAGGTCGCGCCGGTTGGGCACCCGCAGCAGCTGGGCGCCGGCCGGGTCGGGCGGCGCGGACGCGTAGTCGCCGACGCGGCAGAACAGCAGCGCCCACGCCAGGTCGGGGTCGGGCTCGAGGGCGATGTCGACGTTGAGGGTGCCGGCACCCACCGCGGCACTGCGACGCGCAGGTGCGGGCATCGGCATGGTCGACGGCACGCGGACGACCACGGGCAGGATGGCGCCGCCGACGCTGACGGCGCCCGACGCGTCGGCGAGGCGTACCCGGTAGAAGTAGCGGCCGGGCTTGGGCGGTACCTGGTCGGTGAGGCTGCCGGCAGGGTGCAGGATGCCGTCGGTGCGGGTGAACAACTCGCCCGGCCGGTCGAAATGCCCGGCCAGGTAGAGGAAGTAGCGTGACGCGAGGCGCTCGGGGTGATCGGACGGCGAGCCCGTCGCGCACGGCAGTCTCGTCGCCCGGGTTGGCGAAGACGACCACCTGCTGGGTGCCGTCGGCCCGGCGCATCACCACATCGCTGCCGCTCAACGAGGTGATGGCGAGGACGGCGTCGAGCGGGCAGCGGTCGAGGGCGACCGACGTGCCGCCGCTGACTGGCGCCGCCGAGCAGTGCCGAGCCGTCGAAGGTCGACGGACAGGCTGCGCCCGGTCGGCTCGTCGGCCACGATCTCGGGGATGTCGCCGAGCGGCGGCGGGATGGCAAACTCCGGCCGGCCGCGGTAGCGCGCGGTGGCGGTGACACTCGCGATGCTGCTCTCGTTGCCCGGCCGGCCGCCGTTGGGCTGGTCGGCGGGGAGCTCATCGGGGATGTACGACTCGCCGTCGGCGGCGGAGACGCCGACCCACGCCTCGTCGGTGCGCGACTCGGCGCTGACCGAGAGCAGGTCGTACAGCACATAGCTGTAGCTGTCGGCGTCGGTGAGCGGGCACCACGGCCACGCGCGAGTCCCAGCCGCGGCGGCCGCTGGTGCTCGGCGGCGAGTGGCCGGCCGAAGACCGTCGACCCGGTGAGCGGCGCCGTCGCGGGGCTGACCAGGCTCGCCGCGACCGTCAGCTGGGGCGTGCTGCCGGCCGTGTGGGTCACGATGCGGAACGCCTGATCGCCGGTGGTCAGCCACTGGCCGGCGCACTCGTCGGCGACGAGATCTCGGTCGGTGGTGAAGCCCAGCACCCACTGGCCGGTGCCCGCAGTGACGGACGTGATGACGCCGGGAACCACCGTCGGCACCCGACTCTGGGCATAGACCCGGAACTCCTGCGTCGTCGGGTCGAGCTCCCGCTCGCTGGGCCGCCAGCCCCACTCGAGCACGACGGCCGAGTCGTGACTGCCGAGTAGCGCCGAATCGGCGGCGCTGAGGTCGGGGTCGCCGGCGAGGATCGTACGTGCGCGCACGCCGAGCGGGGCCGAGAGCCGCGGCGGGTTGCCGACGAGCTCCGGCTCGGGCTGCGGCCCGACCGGCAGGGGTGGCGGGATGTGCTTCTCCAGCCGTACGACGGGCGACTCGGTCCAGGTAGCGCTGACCCTGCCGACGACGTCCATGGTCTGGATTCGGTACTGGTGCGACGATCCGAGCGGCGCGGCGGCCCGCGGCGGGTCGTCGGTGGTGGCGACGTCGCTGAGCACATCGCTCACGGACATGACCACACGGTGTCTCGGCCGAGCGCTGCCGGTGCAGCGGGAACGCCACGCCGAGATCGACCCCGTAGCCCATGCTCTGCTGCACCCTGGCCGGCCGGCCACGATCCGAAGGTGAGGTTGTCTCCGGCCTGGATCGGCTCCCACGGATCGGCGGTGCTCGCGTCGTAGACCCGACGGTGCTCGACGATGAAGGCGAGCGCGTCGATGGGTGGGTCGGCGTCGAGATCGTCGGGCCAGCCGCTGCTCGTGCCGAGGATCGCCGGCTCCCAGACGACCCGGAACCCTGGCTGGGGCCTCGCCGCCACGGGAGTCTGCTCGTCGATGGCACCGGTGAGGATGGTCGGCGGCGTCTGGAGCCCGAGGGCTGCGACGGTCAACGGCGGCGCGGGCAACGGGGCCGGCGCCAGCTGGACCGGGCCGCAGACCTGGCTCAGCTCGGTCACGCCGTCCACCGGTGCCGGCAAGCGCAGCGCGTACAGCGTGCCGGCGCCGGCCAGCCGCACCTGGTCGACCGGGCTCGCGAACGTCAGCACCGCGGCGGGGCCCGGGGGCACGGTCAGGAACGGGCCGGCGGGGCCGCCGGCAACACTCCCGGAGTAGGAAAAGCCGTGCGTCGCAGGGATTTCGAGGACCAGGCGCTCGACCGGTCGGGGCAGGTCGATGACACACGACAGGCCGGGCGACCACCAGGAGACGAAGCCGTCCGCAGGGTCGCCGGGGGTGAGCGCGATGCCGCGACGTGAGGTTGCCGTGAGGCCGTCGGGGTCGGCGGGCGGGTCGAGCACCACCTCGCTCGGGGCGCCCAGCCGGAGGGTGACGCTCGCCGATGTGGAAGCTGGTGGGAAGTGCCGTGCCGGACGGCGATCTGGTGGACGTCGTAGACCTCGTCCGTGAGATCGGCTGCGACGAACGTCCCGGACACGCGGTAGTCGTAGGTCTGGCCGGGCACCGCTGTCGTGTCGGCGTGGCCGAAGCCGAGCACGCGGCGCAGCCTCGGGTCGAGTGTCACGAGGCCGATGCGGGTGCTGAAGACGGACTCCTGGTAGGGCGAGGTCGTGTCGGTGCGGTCGAGCAGAACCCGGTCGCACGGACGCCCGGTCTGGTCGGCCGCTCCTCGACGGAGCGCAGCGGCAAGGTTGTCGGCCTCAGCCTGGGTGAGCGTCTCGTTACCGAGCAGGCGCTGCCGGGCCCTGGCCAGCTCGTGCGCGGGGTCGACGAGGGAGGGGTCGGTCTCGCGCAGCGGCAACGTCAGCCCCGTGGCGATCACCTCGGCCGCTGCCCACGAGGCCGCGTCCCTGTCCGGCTCGGCAGGCTGCATGGCGCAGATCCGCAGCGCGGTCGGCACCAACGCGTACACGACAACGGTGTCAATCGACTGTCCCGTGAACGTCACACCGGTGGCCGGGACGATCTCGACCGCGGTCGCCTTGCCGGCGCTGATCGCGATCGCCGCGGCGGCCCGGGCGGTGCAGGTAACCGAGACCTGATCGGTGGGTGCGTTCAGTTCCTGGGTGAAGACGCTGAACTCGAAGTTCTCCGCCAGCGGCCCGACGATGTGGGTGGCACCCGGCCGCCAGGTGTGCATCAGCATGAGCCCGAGCTCGTCGGGTAGCACCCGGGTCTCGGCGACCCTGGCGAGCCGGGCGGTGTCGAACGTGGCGCATACCGAGGTGGTCTTGAGCTCGAGGTGGTCACGGCGCCGCACCTCGTAGCCGCCGATCGCGAGCGGGGTCAGCTCCGGGCCGCTCCAGGCGAGGTGAATGCCGACGGCGCCGGGGTCGAGCCGGGGTATGGCGACGGCGCGGATCACGGCCTGCGGAGGGCAGCCCACGACCCGGCGTTGGCAAGCAGGATCAGCGCGGGCGGCCCCCGTAACGCTGACATCAAGGAACAGCCGGCTCTCGCCGCCGACACAAGCATCTCTCTCACCCTCCCCTCGAACGACGACGACTGTATCCGCGCCGGCCCCGGGGCGCTAGCAACGCCTGCGCTGCGGTGAACCACGCAGCGGAACGGCACGATTCGGCGCCGCGACCCGGGTCCGTCCGTATGAAGAAAGCGCTGATACACAACCCCCCGGACGACCCGAGCCGCAACCAGGTGTCGAGGCCGAGTCCGCCCTTACCCCTGACGGGTACCGTCATCCCTGCGAGGCCCATGAGGCCTCAGGCGGGCTCCTGGTCCCGTCGAGTCGAGGTCTGCGCGGTAGACGGAGCGTCCGAAGGTGAAGAGGTAGAGCGTGGGGGTTCCGGCGGTGAGGTGCACGAAGCGGAGGGTCGAGGGATGGGAGCGCCGGGGAAGACCCTGCGAGACGGGTAGCCAGTTCGCCCCGTCGTCCCAGGTTGCGTGGACGCCCCAGTCGGTTGCGAGGTAGAGGTTCGCTCGTTGGGCTTCGGTGTCGGCGGCGAGGAACTGGTAGGCGCCCTCGTTCGTCGGCAGCCCGTTGGCGCCGACACTTGCCCAGTGACTCGTCGGGTCGGCGCGAAGCAGGGCGCTGGGGTAGCGGGCGAACGAGGTCTGGCCTGCGAACGCGAACTGACAGACCTTGTCCTTCGGGGCTGTGCTCGGATCGTCGAATTCCATCGCGGTGACCGATCCCGTCGGGGTGTCGAGCTGGAAGATCTTGCCGCTCGCGGTTCCGATCAGGACGCTGGCGCCGGTGTCGGAGGCGATAGCGGTGACCGAATCGGTGGCTTCCGCCGGGACGGTGCCAAGGTAGTCCCAGGCCGGGTTGTCGCCGCCGTCGTCTGCGAACAGCCCCCAGACGGGCATGCTCGGGCCGCTTGTTGGGTACGCGGCTACCGCGGTCAGCAGCTGTTTGCTGGTCGTCTGCCGGTAGACAGGTCGTATGACGGGCTCGGCGAAAGGACTCGCGAGGACGCTTCCCTGCGCGACTCCGCCGCCGGCTGCGCGGACGTCGACGTTGGTGGAGGCGCCGAAGCCGGTGCCCTGCCACTTCGCGACGCGGGCGTTCGGGTCGTCGTTGTCCCAGAAGAGCAGCTGATCGCTCTTCAGCAGCACGGCGACGATGCCGTCTCCACCCGCGGGCACTTGCTGCCAGGAGGTCGTCTCGCCGCCCAGACGGAAGGAGAAGACAACGCCGTTGTCCTGGAGCGCCCCTGCGAGCAGGCCCGCGGTCTCGACGCTCGCGCCCGATGCGCCGTCGTAGCTGCTCGAGTAGGGCGCCGCGTAGACGTGCTTGGGGTAGCCCTGGAACTCGAGGGTCGGGAGGAGGTGGTTGAGACCGCTGATGAACCCGGACTTTCCGAGATCGGTCGTATAGGTCAACCCACCGTCGGTGCAGATGTACAACGTGCTCCCTGTCGGGTCGTTCGGGTCGAAGCGAAGGCCGTGCACGTCGGCGTGGAGGTGGCCGCTGAGCGCCTCCGGCTTTGCGTTGTCGGAGCCGGGGTCGCCGTGGTCCTCCCAGGTCAACACGCCTCCGGTCTGGCGCCCGATCAGCGGCCCGGTTCTGGTTCCGACGGCGACGAGGTTCGGGTCGGTGTGCGAGACCGCGAGCGCCAGGGTCGCGTACTGGAAAAACCCGGGGTAGCGCGGGAACTCGAGCGACTCGAGCACTCTTCGATTGGGGCCAGGCGGCGACCAGGTTGCCCCGCCGTCGTCGGACCTGAGCACGGCGTACACGGCATCCTGGGCCGACGGCGCGACGAGGCCGCTGAGTTGGATCGGGGCCGTCAGTTGGGTCTTGTTCGCCGTCGCTGTGACGGCGGCGAGCGCCTTGACAGAAAGCGGCGGCGAGCTCAGGTTGGCGCGCCGGAAGGCTCGCTTGAGGCTTCCGTTTCCGGCGCCGCTGCCCGATACGACGACATACAAGGTCTCTGGATGCTGAGCGCAGGCAGCCAGCACGGCCTGGTTCCACTCGACGAGGTCGATGTCGCCGAGGTGGGTCGATCGGGCCATCCGTAGGACACCGCCTTGCCAGGTGCCCGTGTACACGCCGTTGGTCGTCGCCTTGTGCGGGTCGCCCGCCGGGGTGGCGACGACCGTTCCTCCTGGCAGCGCCGCCACCCCCCAGCAGATCCGCTGCGGCAGGTCGGCTGCCGGAGCGAATCCATAATCCTGGCCGGCGGCCGGGACATCTGCCCAGTAGACCCCTCGGTCCGTCGCGAGGACGAGCTTGGGTGGGGTCACCGTGTCGGCGACGGCGAGCCGGTTGATCGGAACGCCAGTGCCGGGGCCGCCGCTCGCGGCCGTGACGTCGATCGGTCTCCAGTCGAAGAGCGGCGCATCCGATGTGCTCAGGATCGCGGCGACCGATAGAGGCTGCCGCGGATCGAGTCCCAGCTTCGACGCGATGCTCCGCGTGCTGCCGGAGCCAAGGAACCGGGCGACCGAGCGAAGGCTTCGAGTCTCCGTTTCGAACAATGCGCCCTCGTCGCCTGCCGCGTAGAAGTGCTTGCCGGGTCGCGGGCCGGGGCCGAGGCAGCGGAGGTCGACCGTCGGCCAGTCGTCGCTGAGAGCAGTCGGCTGGAAGCTCTCGTCCCGCGCGACCAGCCAGGCGCCGCCGCTTGCACTCGAGACGAGGAGGCGGTTGGCGTCGACGGGATAGACATCGGTCAGATGGCCGGTATGCCACATGTCTTGCATCGAGTCCTTGAGAATCCCGGCCGGCGTGACGAGTTCCCAGTTCGCGAGGAACTCGAACGAGGCGCGCCTTCGTACTTCGCTGAGCGAGATCGGGGCTCGCACGCCGACCCGGGCGGCGATCGCCTTGATCCCGGCAGCGCCCAGGAGCCGGCCGATCGCCCTCGTGCTCGACGTCGGCACCGAAACTCGTCCTAGCCCCGGCCTGCCGCCGCGCCGTCTTCGCCGTCCATCCCGGTCACCTGTCGAGGCCGGCTCTACTGCAGGGCGATCAGGACCGGGACGAGCCCAAGTCCGGACCGGAGGGCTCCGAGCGATTTTCCGATCACGGCGCCGAATGCCTTCAGCGGGTCGTCGACTCTCATCGCGTGCCCGGGCGTCGAGGACGTCGTCAGCATGTCGCCCACGCGAATCGCCAGGTCGGTCGCGTCGACCTTGCAATAGACCCTGCCGAGCAGCGCGAGCGGAAGGCAGTTCTCGGACGACCGACTGTCGCCGAGGAGGACGCCGGGGCGGAAGTCCCCGGCACCCGAGATCACCCCTGCGACCTTCGTGTCGTAAGCCGTCTCGCTCACTTGAAGAGTCCCGGCGTCGGTGATCACCATCACCGTGCCCGGCTCGACGGGGCGCTGCGAAGAAACGTCGAAGTACTCCGCGCAGTCGTTCGCAGTCGCGAGGATCACGTCCCCTTTGTTCACGAACAGGCTCCCGTCGTTGATCACGATGCTTCCGTTGATCGGATCGGCAACAGGATCCTTCTTGCCGTCCTTCCGGCCGGGCCCTGCGTTCACCACGAACGCCCCGGCGAACACACCCGCGAACGTGCCGCCCTGGGCGAAGACGGCAACGTCGTCGTCGCTGTAGGCGCTCAGCCCCTGCCCGGTCGCGCTCGTCGCCACGACGCCGGTATTCGAACTGCTTTGCCCGAGAACGCCGAAGCCTCCCGTTCCCCGGCCGGTCAAGCCAGGGACACCAGGATCCGACGAGTCGCCTTCATACGGTGCAGACATCCGACCCCTCCGTCTCTCGCGGGCGATGCCAAGGCAGCGACCGACGGTCGCAACCGGCACTCGCCAAGGCCATGCTGTGGAGCGCCAATGCTCGCATGCCCCAGCCAGAGGGTCAACACCTCTGGAGCGAGGGCTGAACCACCAAGGAGCCGGCCGGGACGCGTGCTGAGCACGCCTCCTCGGGACGATGCCAGCCCCGCACGACAACCAGCGACCGCCGCAAATAGCGGCGAAACGTTGGAATCCTTGTCTTACACGGAGAAGGAGGGATTCGAACC
>CAVURE010000008.1:0-481974 GCA_963743675.1 uncultured Actinomycetota bacterium | reverse complement strand
CAACTGCGACACTTCGCGCCGGATGCGGGCGACACTCTCCTTGCCGGGCTGACCTGCGCGTTGCGCGTCGCCCTGTTCATCACGTGCGTCGGCGACACCGTGCTGCCCGAGGTCGGGCGCTCGACGGTCTCGGTCCTCGAGCGGCTCGGCCATCGCGTCGTCTTCCCCGCCGAGCAGACCTGCTGCGGCCAGCTGCACGCCAACAGCGGCTACCGCGGCGCCGCCACCGCGCTCGCGCGGCGCTTCGTGCGCGTCTTCGCCGGCTTCGACGCGATCGTCGCGCCCTCGTCGTCGTGCGTCGGCATGGTCCGCACCGTGTACCCGGAGCTCGCACGCGAGGCGGGCGACGAGGCGCTCGAGCGTGCCGTCGCCGGCGCTCGTCCCGCGCGTCTTCGAGCTGTCGGAGCTGCTCGTCGAACCAGCTCGGGGTGACGGATGTCGGCGCCTCGTTCCCGCACCGCGTGACCTATCACCCGACGTGCCATTCACTCCGGGTCGCCCACGTCGGCGACGCGCCGCTGCGGCTCCTCGACGCCGTCGCGCGGCCTCGAGCTCGTCGAGCTGCCGGACGCGAGCGAGTGCTGCGGCTTCGGCGGCACCTTCGCCGTCAAGAACGCCGACACGTCGACTGCGATGGTGGTCGACAAGTGCAAGGCGATCGTGTCGACCGGAGCGGACTTCTGCACCGCGCTCGACGGCTCGTGCCTGCTGCAGATCGGCGGCCGGCTCGGACGCGAGCGGGCGCCCGTGCGGGCCGTGCACCTCGCCGAGATCCTCGCGGCGGAGGCCCGTTGAGCGCCGCGATCCCGCCGTTCCCCGAGGCGGCGCGCGAGGCCCTGGCCGACCACGGCCTTCGCGCCAACCTGCGCTTCGCGACCGAGACGATCAGGGACAAGCGGGCGAGGGTCGTCGCCGAGGTTCCCGACTGGGAGGAGCTGCGCGAGGCCGGACGGGCGATCAAGGCCGACGTGCTCGAGCACCTCGACGGGTACCTCGTCCAGTTCGAGCAGGCGTTCGAGGCGGCGGGCGGGCACGTGCACTGGGCCGCGACGCCGCCGACGCGAACCGGATCGTGCTCGGCATCGCCCGCTCGCACGGGGTCACCGAGGTCGTCAAGGTCAAGTCGCTGACGACCGACGAGATCGGCCTCAACGACGCGCTCGCGGCCGGGGGAGTCAACGCGATCGAGACCGACTTCGCCGAGCTGATCCTCCAGCTCGCCGGGGACTGGTCGTCGCACATCCTCGTGCCGGCGATCCACCGGAACCGCACGGAGATCCGCGACCTCTTCCGGCGCACGATCGCCGGGCCGGAGATCTCGGACGACCCGCGTGACCTGGCCGAGGCCGCGCGCCTCTACCTGCGCGAGAAGTTCCTCCACGCGAGCATGGCGGTGAGCGGGGCAAACTTCGGCGTCGCGGAGACCGGGACGCTCTGCGTGGTCGAGTCCGAGGGCAACGGCCGCATGTGCACGACGCTGCCCCCGGTGCTCGTCACGATCCTGGGGATCGAGAAGCTCGTCCCGCGCTTCGCCGACCTCGAGGTGTTCCTGCAGCTCCTCCCGCGATCGGCGACGGCCGAGCGGATGAACCCGTACACCTCGCTCTGGACGGGGGTGACCGAGGGCGACGGGCCGCGGGAGCTCCACGTCGTGCTGCTCGACGCCGGCCGGACGCGGGTGCTCGCCGATCGCACCGGCCGCCAGGCGCTCGCCTGCATCCGGTGCAGCGCCTGCCTCAACGTCTGTCCCGTGTACTCGCGCACCGGCGGCCACGCCTACGGATCGGTCTATCCGGGCCCGATCGGCGCGATCCTGACGCCGCAGCTCCGCGGCATCGAGCAGGCGCCCGTCCCTGCCGTACGCCTCGAGCCTGTGCGGCGCCTGCTACGAGGTCTGCCCGGTCAAGATCGACATCCCCTCGGTCCTGCTGCACCTGCGCGAGTCCGCGGTGCTCGCGACAGACGAGCGCGCCGAGGGCGCGGTGATGAAGGCGCTCGGCTGGGCGTTCGCCGGCCGGCGTCGCTTCGAGCTTGCCCAGCGCCTCGGCCGCGCCGTCCAGGCGCCGCTCGTCCGCGGCGGGACGATCAGGTGGCTGCCGGGGAAGCTCGGCGGCTGGACGCGCACGCGCGACCTGCGCCCGGTCGCGCCCGAGAGCTTCCGCGAGTGGTGGGCGAGGCGGCCGTGAGCAGCGCACGCGATGTCGTGCTTGCCCGCGTTCGCAGCTCGATCGCGGGCGCTCCGCCGTCGAGCATCCCGGCGCACGCCTACCGGCGGGCGCGGGGCGCTCGAGCTCGAGGCGCGGATCGATCTCCTCTGCCGCCGGATCGGCGACTACAAGGCCGACGTGCGGCGCGTCGCCGCCGCGGACCTCGCCGGCGGTGATCGCCGAGGAGCTCGCGAGGCGGGCGGCACGCAGGGTCGGCATCCCGCCCGGCCTGCCGGCCGAGTGGCGCCCCCCGGGCTCGAGCTGGTCGAGGATCACGGGCTCGCACCCACCGACCTGGCCCTGCTCGACGGCGTCGTCACCGGCTGCACCCTGGCCGTCGCCGAGACCGGGACGATCGTGCTCTCGTCCGGGGCCGACGGAGGGGCGGCGCGCCCTCACGCTCGTCCCCGACCTGCACCTCTGCGTCGTCGGCGAGGGGCAGGTCGTGGAGCTCCTCCCCGAGGCCAGCGAGCTGCTCACCGGCCTCGTCCGGCAACGCCGCCCGCTGACGCTCGTCTCGGGGCCGTCCGCCACCTCCGACATCGAGCTCTCGCGGGTCGAAGGCGTCCACGGCCCGCGCACCCTCGTCGTACTCGTCACCGCCCTTTGAGGCGACGAGCGGGGCGGGAGCCCGCTACCCGCCCGCCTGCTTGGCCCGCCAGGAGGTCAGGTCGTAAGCCGAGTTGAGCACCTTCAGCACCTGCCGGGCAACGATCGCCGCGCCCGCCGGCGCGAGGTGCACCCCGTCCGGCTGGCGGATGAGCTGAACCTCGCCGGCGAGGTTCGTGAGGTACTGGGCATACCCGTTCGGCCCGGCGAGGAGCGTGTAGGTGTCGACGAACGCGGCGCCGCCGGGGCGCGCGCGCACCTCGCGGTCGACCACCGCGTTGATCCGGTCGAAGCGGATGGTCTGGGCCGGATCGCTCGTGATCGGCAGCCCCATCCATACGACGTAGGCGCCGGCCCGGTTGATCAGGTCGATCAGGCCTCCGACCCGGCGGCCGTACTCCTTCTGCCACGTCGGATCGTCGAACTGATCGACGTTGACGCCCGTGGGGAGCCCCGTCATGTACCCCTTGTCGTCGTTGCCGCCGAAGGAGAGGAGGACCGCGTTCGGGTGGAGCACCTTGAGCTCGTGGCGGATCTCGAGGAACCAGTTGAAGACATCGGGGCGATCGAGCCCGGTTCCGATCCTGCCGTCGACACCGACGCTCTTGATCGCGCGGGAGGCGATGGCCGCCCGCTCGAGCGCATACCCGGGATCGATCACGAGCGAGTCGCCGGCGACCCAGAGCCGCAGCGGGTCGGCCGGCGTGAACGCCCGCCCTCGCCCCGGCTCGCCCGGCACCGCCGCGCCCGTCTCCCGCGCCGGATGCGACGTCTTCGTCGGCGGCGGCGGCAGGGCGACGTGGGTGTCGATCGTGTCGTCACTCGAGCGGTGAAGGGCCGACTTCAGCCAGGATCTCGGCCGGTCGAGCAGGAGCGCGTGGCTCGTGCGCGCGAGCGGCGCGGTGATCGCGAGCGCGACCGACCGCTGGATCCCGGCCGACTCGTTGAACGCCGACTTGTGCAGGCCTGGAGCGTCCAGGAGCAGTCCGATCACGAGCGCGAGCACCGCCACGCCGAGGGCGTGGCCCGCCGAGCTGAGACGCCTTCCCTCGATCTCGACGACCCGCGGCCGACGCCTGCGGGGAGCCGGGCCGGGCGGCGCCGGCGGCGGGATCTCGTCGCCGCGCATCAGAAGCGGTAGTAGATGAAGGGAGCGACGCCTTGCGGCCCCATCGCGTTGGCGAGCATCAGCGCGGCGCCGAGGACGGCCGCCTGGCCGACCACCGGGAGCCGCGAGAAACGGGCCATCACGAGGAGCGGGAACCTGGCCGGCAGGTACTGGCTGCCGATGCCGACGGCGATCCAGACGAGCACGCCGCCGGTGACGAGCGGCGAGGCCTGGCCCCAGCGCGTGAACAGCCCGGTGATCATCTGCCACGCCTGCTGCATCGAGTCCGAGCGGAAGAAGATCCAGGCCACGCAGACGATGTTGAAGGTGACGAGCCGCCGAGCCCAGATGCCCGCCAGGCTCGGCGTCTTCTGCACGAAGCCCGGACGGTCGCGCCGGGAATGCTCGAGCGCGAGGCCGGTGCCGTGGATCCCGCCCCACACGACGAACGTCCACGAGGCTCCGTGCCAGAGCCCGCCGAGGAGCATCGTCACCATCAGGTTCACGTACGTCCGTACGCGCCCCTTGCGGTTCCCGCCGAGCGGGATGTAGAGATAGTCGCGGAGCCAGCGCGACAGGGTCATGTGCCAGCGGCGCCAGAAGTCCTGGAGCGAGATCGCCGCGTAGGGCGAGTCGAAGTTCTGCGGGAACTGGAACCCGAGCAGGAGCGCGAGCCCGATCGCCATGTCCGTGTACCCGGAGAAGTCGGCGTAGATCTGCACCGCATAGGCGTAGACGGCGACCAGGATCTCGGCCGACGAGTGGGTTCGCGGCACGGCGAAGACCTGGTCGGTGATGTGCGTCGCGAGGTAGTTCGCGATCACGACCTTCTTGAAGAGGCCGGTCGCGATCAGGTAGAAGGCCCGGCTCGTGTCGACGCGCCGCGGGTCACGCGGCGTCTCCATCTGCGGCACCAGCTCCCCCGCTCGCACGATCGGCCCGGCGACGAGGTGCGGGAAGAACGAGAGATACGCCGCGAACTTCGGGAAGGCGACCGGCTGGAAGTCGCCGCGGTAGGTGTCGACGAGGTAGCTGACCGCCATGAACGTGAAGAACGAGATGCCGACGGGCAGCACGATCTCCCGGGTCGACAGCGGCAGCCCCATCCCCACCTGCACCGCCAGGTTGTGCGCGGAGCTGACGAAGAAGTCGTAGTACTTGAAGTAGCCGAGGAGGGCCAGGTCGCCGGCGACGGCGATCGCGAGCAGCGTCTTGCGCCTGGTGGGCTCGGCCGCGCGCGCGATCTGGAGCGACCACACGTAGCTCCAGATCGTGCAGCCGGCGAGGAGGAACACGAAATGCCAGTCCCACCAGCCGTAGAAGACGTAGCTCGCGGCGATGATGAAGGCCCGCCAGCGCCGCATGTCGGCCATCGCGAGCCACGACAGCGGCAGAACGATCAGGAAGAAGATCGTGAAGGTGGCGGTTGGGAAGAGCAAGCTTTGTCCCTGGGCGGCTCACCGCCGGCGCGGCCCTCAACTCTACGGAATCCGCGCTTCGCGGAGCCAGGCCCCGAAAGTGCCGTCACGGCGCGCGGGGCGGGCGTCAGCTCCCGGGCCGATCGCCCCGATCGCAGCGTCGCCGCTTGACCATCGCAGGACGGCGGGTCGCCGGCTAGGCGCGGTCAGGCCGCGGGACCGGCCGCGTAGGCGTCGAGCGCGGCCAGGTATCCGGCCCGATCCTCCTCGCCGAGCCAGGCGATCGTGAACGCGTTCCGGGCGAGCTGCACGATCTCCTCCCGGCCCAGGCCGGCCGCGCCCTGGACCGCGGACAGGTTCTCGTTCATGTATCCCGGGAAGTAGGCCGGGTCGTCCGAGTTGACGCACGCGCGTAGCCCGTGGTCGAGCATGTGCTTCAGCTCGTCCGCCTTCAGGCCGCCGGCGACGTAGCCGTTCGAGATCGGGCAGACCGTGAGGCCGAGCCCGCGCCGGCCGAGCTCGGCGACGAGCGCGCCGTCCTCGAGCGAGTTGACGCCATGGTCGATCCGCTCGACGCCGATCTCGTCGAGGCACTGCCAGATGTGGGCCACCGAGTCGTCCTGGTCGACGTCGCAGTGCATCGTCAGGCGGTAGCCCTCGTCGCGTGCGCGCTCGAAGACGTGCTTGAACTTCAGCGGCGGATTGCCCCGCTCGTCCGAGTCGAGCCCGACGCCGACGATCCAGTCCCTGTATGGCAGCGACTCCTCGAGCGTCGCCAGCGCCGACTCGGCGGTCAGGTCGCGCAGGAAGCACATGATGAGCCGGCTGCGGAGCCCGAGCTCGGACTCTGCCTCCTGCTGGGCCCGCCGGAAGCCGCCGATCACCGTCGCGAACGGGACGCCGCGGCTCGTGTGGGCCTGTGGGTCGAAGAACACCTCGGCGTAGACGACGTTCTGCGAGCGGGCCTTCCGGAAGTACGCGACCGCCAGGTCGTAGAAGTCCTGCTCGCGCAGGAGGACGCTCATCCCCTCGTAGTAGACGGCGAGGAACGAGGCGAGGTCGTCGAAGCCGTAGGCGGCGCGCATCTCCGCCGCAGAGCGATACGGCAGGGCGACGCCGTTGCGCGCCGCGAGCTCGAACTTGAGCTCCGGCTCGAGCGTTCCCTCCAGATGGAGGTGCAGCTCCGCCTTCGGCATGGCCTCGATGAAGGCGCCGAGCCCGCTCATCGCCAACAGGTCAAGCGATGTTCGTGCAGGTCTCGTGCTTGCCGGGCCCGGCGGGCAGTCCGTTCGGGCCGATGTCGACCGACTCGCAGCCCCGGTCCTTCGTCCCGGCCAGCGTCACCGTGACGAAGCAGTGGTTGATCCCGACCCGGCCGGTCGGCCGGCAGCAGGCGGCGAGGATCCGGATCGGGTTGCCGGCGAGGGTCGCGCGC
Source organism: uncultured Actinomycetota bacterium (assembly GCA_963743675.1). Lineage (GTDB taxonomy): Bacteria > Actinomycetota > Thermoleophilia > Gaiellales > Gaiellaceae > PALSA-600. The sequence goes on along the minus strand of CAVURE010000008.1, from coordinate 475,197 downwards.
GCGTTGTAGGTGCGCTCCCAGGTCGGCCCGAAGCGCGAGCAGCTCGAGGGCGTTCCGGCCTGCTGGGCGCCGGCGGTCGGCGCCAGGGTGGCAAGAGCGAGCAGGGCGGCGGCGGCGAAGGTTGCCGCGAGCCTCGGGAGCGCCGGGTGCACTGGCCGTTTATATCGGCTGTGCCCGCCGGTTTCTCGAGGATCCGTCACGAGGCGCGCCGGCGCGCCGCTCGACCCGCCCCGGTAGCTACGAGTCATGCGCGGCGGCCCTGCAGCCGGCGCGCAGCCGCGGCGCGCCGCGTAGGCGGTAGATCAGCGTCCCGCCGACGGCCTGCGGGCGCGCGAACGGCCGCAGGAGGCCCGTCCAGCGCCAGGCCTGGTCGTCGTCGGCGAGCACGATCGTCGTGACGTGCTGGAGGCGGACGAGCGCGAGCATGTCATTCGCGGTGACGTCCGGCGGGAGCTCCTCGGTCGCGATCTTGTAGATCCCGGTGAGCTGGCTGTAGCTCCGCGGCGGCGAAGGCGAGATGTAGCCGCCGGCGATGTCGAACCAGAAGTTGCTCCGGACCTGCCACAGCATCGTGTCGCCGAGCGTGCCGAAGGGAAGCAGCAGGACGTTCTCGCCGCTGCCGATGCAGCGCTTGTACAGGCCGGTGGTGAAGAGGCTCGGGATCTCGGGCGTCCTCGCCCAGGCGCTCCACGTCACGTTCGGCAGCAGGGCGAGGACGGCCAGCGCCGTCAAGCCCGCGCGGAGCCAGAACGGGCGGAAGCTCGAGGCGGCCCAGAGGGCGACGATCACCGCCGCGGCAAGTGTGGCGTACACGATCAGGCGTACCGGCATCACGTTCTCGAACAGCGGCTTGTTGACGACCCATCCCCACGGCAGGCCGTAGACCCGTGTGCCGTGGATCGTCAGCCAGGCGCCGAGCGAAGCGAACACGGCAAGCAGGAAGGCGACGACGAGGAAGCGGCCGGCCGGGCGGCGGCGGCGCTGCCAGGCAAAGAGAGCGACGATCACGAGCACCGGCACGCCGAGGTAGGCGCCCCGCTCCGCGTCGTTGCCCGGGAAGGCGGCGACGAAGCCCCTCGTCCACCAGCCGCCGGCGGTCGCCATCGTCGGCACGACGACGTTCGCGAGGTCGGCGGTGAAGAGCCAGGCGCCGCCGGGCGGACGGCTTCCCGTCCCGCTGAGGATGAAGTAGAGGAACGGCGCGGTGACTACGGCGGCGATGGCGCCGGCCACGGCGAGCGGACCGGCCAGGTGCCGGAGCGGTGCGCGGCTCGAGGGCACGAGCAGCGCCGCCAGGAGCAGCGAGCCCACGAGGGCGAGCGCAAGCGTGAACAGGATCTCGGTCGAGAGGAGCATCTGGCCGGCGAGGACGGCGCCCATCGCGACTGCAAACCGCCGGCGGGTGAGGTCCCCCTGGACGAAGCGGACGATGAGGTGCGCGGCGACCGGCAGCAGGAACACGGCGGCGGTGTGGATGTGCGTCAGCTCGGCCGACATCACGTAGGCGGAGAAGCCGAAGATGTAGCCCCCGGCGAGCGAGGGCCAGATCGCGCCGTTCGTCACCCGCCGGCAGAGCAGGAACGCCGTCCAGGCGGCGAGCGCGGGCATGAGGATGACGGCGGCGTTGTAGGCGAAGAGCGGCCCGAAGGCGAGCGTGAGCGGCGCGAACGCGAGCGCGAGCCCGGGCACGGTCGTCGCCCACGCCAGGTTGAAGCCGCTCGGCGCCCAGATCGCGTGCGTGTGGAACGGGTTCAGCCCGTGCAGGATCGCGTGCGGCCACCAGGCAAACGACCAGACGAAGATCTGCGGGTCGGTGAAGAGCCCGCCCACCACGCGCCCCTCCGGGTGAGCAACCACCCGCGGGCCGAGGAACGCGAACGCGAGCAGGAGGTAGAGCACAAACGCCACGCCTCCACGCCGGCCGCCCAGCCGTCGACGAAGGCGAGAACCCACCCTTTGAGTCTAGGCCTGCCGAGTCTAGGCCCGCCCGCCGCTGTCCCCTCGAGCCACGTCGGGGGGACAGCCCCCTGGCCATGTCCTCTCCAGACACGACCGGGGACAGTCCCCTGGACATGTCCTGCGGGGACGTGTCTGGTTGCTAGGCGGCGCGCCGGAGGTGGCGCGCGGGCTCGACCGTGAGCAGATTCGGGCTCGAGCGTCGGTTGCGGTGCGGCCACGCCATGACGGCGGCGAGGCCTGCGAGCAGGGCGATCGAGAGAGCGAGGTTGAGAACGGCGAGAGCGAGGAGCGACATGGGGTTCCTTTCGCGGCGGGGTGACTGCTTCAGGAGACCGCGCGCCGCTGGTACCGGCCTGGGAGCCGGCATGGAGAACGCTGAGAAAGCCGGAGAAAGGTGTATATGCTCCCTTTCTCCGTGACCGCCGGGCCCGCCCCTTCGACCTGCGTCTGCACGTCGCTCCGGATGGCGACGAGGCTCGTCGCGCGCCATTACGACCGTGCGCTCGCGCCGGCCGGGATCTCGACGAACGACTACTCGATCCTCGTCCGGCTGAGCCGCGAGGGCCCGCTGCCGCTCGGGGCGTTCGCCTCGCTGCTCGCGATGGATCGCTCCACGCTCTCCCGCGAGATCGCGCCGCTCGTCGACGCCGGCCTCGTCGAGGCGAGCGCCGACGCCCATGACCGCCGCCGGCGCGTCCTCACCCTCAGCGCCGGCGGCGAGGCGCGCGTCCGCCTGGCCTACCCGCTCTGGGAGCAGGCGCAGGCGCAGCTCGCCGACGAGTTCGGCGCCGACCGCACGGCCGCTCTCGTCGCGGAGTTGAACGCGCTCGCAGGAGCCGGGCAGTGATCGAGCGGCTGATCGGGCGCCCACTCCACTACGCATGGCTGATCGTGATCGTCACGTTCGTGACGCTGATCACGACCGCCGGCTTCCGCGCGACGCCGAGCGTGCTGATCATCCCGATGCAGCAGGAGTTCGGCTGGTCGCGAGGGACGATCTCGGTCGGCATCTCGCTCGGCCTGCTGCTGTACGGGCTCACCGCTCCGTTCTCGGCTGCGCTGATGGAGCGCTTCGGCGTGCGCCGCGTGATGCTGATCGCCCTCGCCACGATCGCCGCCGGCGCGACCGCCACGACGCAGGTCACCCAGCCCTGGCAGTTCGACCTGCTCTGGGGAGTCGTCGTCGGCGGCGCGACCGGCGCCGTCTCCGTCCCGCTCGCCGCGACGGTCGCCAACCGCTGGTTCGCAAGCCGCCGGGGCCTCGTCACCGGGATCCTGACCGCGAGCAACGCCAGCGGCCAGATGATCTTCCTGCCGGCGCTCGCGTGGCTCGCGACCGTGTACGGCTGGCGCTGGGCCGCGATCTCCGTCGCCGCGGTGGCGATGCTGCTCGTCTTCCCGATCGTCGCGATCGTCGTCCGCGACCGCCCGCAGTCGATGGGCCTCGAGCCCTACGGCGCGACCGAGCCGGTTCCCGTCCCCGACCGCTCGCAGCACCCGTTCCGGCCGGCGGTCGACGGGCTGCTCCTCGGCGTGCGCTCGCGCACGTTCTGGTTCCTCACCGGCACCTTCTTCATCTGCGGGCTCTCGACGAACGGGCTGATTGGAACGCACCTGATTCCCGCCGCTGTCGACCACCACCTGACCGAGGTCACGGGAGCCTCGCTCCTGGCCCTGATGGGCCTCTTCGACGTGATCGGCACGACCTGCTCGGGCTGGCTGACCGACCGGATCGACCCGCGGCGCCTGCTCGCCTGGTACTACGCCCTGCGCGGGCTCGCCGTCATCGGGCTCCCCTACGCCTTCGGCTCGGGCTACGCACTCGTCGCCTTCGCCGTCTTCTACGGCCTCGACTGGGTCGCAACCGTCCCGCCGACCGTCTCGATCACGGCCGACACGTTCGGCCGCGAGCGCGTCGGGATCGTCTTCGGCTGGGTGTTCGCCGCACACCAGATCGGCGCCGCGTTCGCCGCGTGGGCGGCCGGCGCGTCGCGCACGTGGCTCGGCACCTACAACTACGCGTTCGTCAGCGCCGGTGCGCTCTGCCTGCTCGCAGCCGGGATGTCGCTGCGGATCCGCCTGCCCGACCGCGGCCCCGCGCTCGGGCCCGAGCCGGCGATCGCCTAGGAGCTACGCCTGGGCGGCCCGCAGCGCGGCGCGCGCCGCGTGGTAGCCGCACATGCCGTGGACGCCGCCGCCGGGCGGGGTCGACGACGAGCAGAGAAAGACGCCGGGAAGCGGCGTCGAGTAAGGCGAGAGGCTCGCCAGCGGCCGGGCGAGCGCCTGCCGCAGGTCGGCCGCGCCGCCGTTGATGTCACCGCCGACGTAGTTGGCGTTGTACGACTCCATCGCCGCCGGGCCCATCGCCGAACGCGCGATGACCCGCCTGCGGAAGCCCGGCGCGAAGCGCTCGACCTGGGCCTCGATCCGCTCGGTCATGTCGGCCGCCGACGCGTTCGGGACGTGGCAGTAGGCCCAGGCCGTGTGCACTCCGTCAGGCGCGCGCGTGGAGTCGAACAGGCTCTGCTGCGCAAGGAGCACGAACGGCCTCTCCGGGCTGCGACCCTGCCAGGGCGCCCGCTCGGAGGCGGCGATCTCGTCGAGGGTCGCGCCGAGATGAACCGTGGCCGCCCGGCCGCACTCCTCCGCCTGCCACGGGATCGGCCCGTCGAGAGCCCAGTCGAGCTTGAAGATGCCGGGCCCGTAGCGATAGCGCTCCAGACGCCGCCGGTAGCGGTCGGGCAGCCGGTCGCCCGCGAGGGCGAGAAACTGCCGTGGCGTCACGTCGAGGAGCACCTGGTCGGCGCCGGCGAGCTCGGCGAGCGAGCCGACCCGCCGGCGCGTCTCCACCTCGCCGCCGAGAGCGCGCAGGTGGGAGACGAGAGCGTCGACGAGCCGCTGTGACCCGCCGCGCGCGAACGGCCACCCCACGCCGTGGCCGAGCATGCCCAACACGAGGCCGAACGCCGCGGACGGCGTCCGCGTCAGGGGCAGCATCGAGTGGGCGGCGAGGCCGGCCAGCAGGCCGCGCGCCTTCTCGCTCCGGAACGAGTGCCGCGCGAGGATGCTCGCCGGGAGTGCACCACGGAGCGAGAAGCGGGCGAGAGCAGCCGGATGACGTGGCCGGGCGAGCGGCGCGAGCAGGTCCTCGACGAGCTCCTCCCGGCGCGCTACGAGCGGCGCCATCAGCCTGCGGTAGCGACCGGCGTCCGCGCCGAGCGATGCCGCGGTCTCCTCGACCGAGCGCAGAAGCAGCACCGCCGTCCCGTCGTCGAACGGATGGGCGAGCGGTGCGGGCGGATGTACCCACTCGACGCCGTGCTCCCCGAGCGGCAGCGAGCGCAGGAACGGAGACGCAACGGCCAGCGGATGGATCGCGGCGCAGACGTCGTGGGTGACCCCGGGCAGCGTCAGCTCCGCCGAGCGGCAGCCGCCACCGACGGTCGCCGCGGCCTCGAGAACGCGCACCGCCATCCCTGCGCGGGCGAGAACGATCGCCGCCGCGAGGCCGTTCGGTCCCGACCCGACCACGACCGCCTCCGCCACCACCGGAAGGTACCGACCGCGGCGCCCGGAGGCGCCGAACGCCGGGAGTCAGTTGAGGATCGAGACGACCAGCAGTGCGAGGAGCGTCACGAGCACGGCCGCGGGCGCCAGGAAGATCACGAACCAGAACACCGAGGCCACCGACCAGGCGAAGCGACCGCTCGCCCGGGTCGTTGCGACGCGGAGGCCGATCAGCGCGGCGATCACGGGCGCGAGCACCCACCAGGTGCCGGTCCACGCCGTCCCGACGATGACGGTGACGACGGCGAGGACGAAGAGAATCACCAGAAGCTCGACGAGCTCCGGCCGCGAGAGGTGCCGCAGCGGCTCGGTCCCGGGGAGGAGCCGGCTGCGCGCGGTCGGCTGAACCGGGGTTCCGAGTGCGTCACGGAGCCCGGCACCGCCGTTCGTATCGAGCCCGACCATGAGCCGCAGCACGCAGTAGGTCGCGTCAGCCGCGCCCCCCTCGAGATGGAGCGTGGAGCTCTCACCGGTGACGAGAGCCGCCTCGATCGTGTCGGCGAGGTTCTGCGCCGCCGGCCGCCAATCGGTGTCCTTCGCAAGGACGGCGGCGGAGTCCGAGGTCGGCGCCAGCTTGGACTTCGAGAGCACGCGCAGGTTCTCCGCGAGGATCGTCGCCTGAGGCTCCGCCATGACATACGACTTTCCACCCACCTCGAATGTCAAATCCATGCTTCGAGTGTAGGCGCTGTGTCCAGAATCCGCATGCCGCCGGGAGAGCGCGCTCAGCCCCGAACGCCGAACTCGACCGCGACCACGGTCACCGCAAGCCCGCGGTAGACGCCGGGCGCGGAAGGGACCGTGAGCGTCGCCAGGCCGATCTGGCGCCACTCCGGATCGAGCATGTTCCGCCGATGCTCGGGGCTCTGCATCCAGTGCCGCACCATCGCCGCGCTCGAGAGCGGGCCGTTCGCCCAGAGCAGGTTCTCGCCGACCGCGTAGTAGCCGTGCTCCGGCGGATAGAACGACTCGAGCCGCCGTCCGAAGCTCACACCGCCGTCGATCCGGTGCCCGAAATAGCCGTCGGCGACCATCTGCGAGCAGTGAGCGCTCGCCGCTTCGAACAGCCCGACGTTGAGACCGAGCCGCGACAGCCCGTGCTCGGCCCGCACAGCGTTGATCTGCGCCACGGTCTCCTGCTCGAGCGACGAGAGCCTGAGTTTCGACCCGGCGCCGGCCGCCGCGCCGACGGAGGCGCAAAGCGAAACGACGATCAGCGCGGCCAGCGAAGCCGCAAGCGCGGGCAGCCCTCTCGAGGCTGCCCGCGCCGTCCCCCCGCGTGACGGCCGAAGACCGTCTGGAATATCAGTTCCAGCTAGCAGCAAATCTGTTCATACCCAGTTGTCCCCTTGGTTACCCGCGCGATGCCTCTTACCCGCGCCACCCCGATTACCCGCGCGACCGGTATTACCCGCGCAAGCCCGATTACCCGTGCAACCCCTCGTCGCGTCCCCCGCGGCGAAACGGGCCGATACTGTAATACGCCGGCCTGGAAAAACACAACCCGTCTTTCGAGGACCGTGGGCCCACAACCCTCGAGCGAGGGACGGCCGGAGCGGGCGCCGCGGCGAGGGTGCGCGGCGCCTCTGCCAGAATCGCCCGGCGCGCCCAAGGCAGCGTTGCGGCCATGAACCGCGCCCCCAGAGCGCCCGACGGAGGCGCCCGCGACGCCCGCTGGGCGGTATGGGCGATCGCTGCGATCGCAGCGTTTCTCGCCTCGCTCGGGCTCGTCGGAGCCGACTCGATCTGGCTCGTGCCGCTCGGCCATGAGATCGCTCACGGGCACCTGCCGGGGTCGATCCCCTGGGCGAGCGCCCCGACCGGTGGCTGGCACGACGCGCCCGCGCTCGGGCAGCTCGTGTTCTGGGCTGCCTACCACGGCTCGGGTGGGGACCGGGGGCTCGTGGTGCTGCAGGCTCTGGCCGCCGCACTCGGCTTCTGGGCACTCGCCCGCGGCCTCTCGCGCGAGGCGGCGAGCGGCGCCGTGCTCGTCGTGGCGGGGGTCGCGCTCGTCGGATCCCTCGCCGCCGTCGTGGTGGTCGGGGTCTCGCTGTTCTCGTTCGCCTTGTTCCCTCTCCTCCTCCTGCTGCTCGAGTCCGAGTCGAGATCGCCAGGACCGCGCGTCTGGCTCGCGGTGCCGCTGCTCGCTCTCTGGGGGAACCTGCACGGCGGAGTGCTTGCAGGCTGGGGGCTGCTCGCGTGCTACCTGGTACTCGATCGGGCCCGGCGCGATCCGTGGGTTGCCGGCGGAACGCTCGTGGCAGCGACGCTCGCGCTCTTCCTCAACCCGACGCTCTGGGACACCCCTCGTTACTACCGCGCGGTGCTCGAGAACGAGGCAGCGCGGATGGGTGTCGGGCTCTGGACGCCGCTTCGGCTCGGCGGCGTCGACCTGTTCCTGGTCGCGGCGGCGGTGGTGCTCGTGGGGCTCGCCGTCGTCGCTCATCGCCGCGTCCGCCTGTGGGAGGCGGTGGCGATGGCCGGCCTGGTGGTCGCCACCGTCCACGTCGCGCGCACCGGAACGTGGCTGCTCTTCGTTGCCGCCTACCCCGCCGTCCGTGCGCTGTCGTTCGGAGCCGCCTCCGTCCGGGTCGTCCGGATCGTCGCCATCGTCTTCGCCGCAGCGGCCGCCGTCCTGCTCGTCCGCGGCCCTCGTGATCCGGGCTCCGCGCCGCTCGCGCGCCTCGCCGCACGGACGGGACAGCCCGTCCTCGCCGAGGCGATCCTCGGCGAGCAGGTTGCCGCGGCCGGCGGTCGCGTGTGGGTGGGAAACCCGATCGACGCGTTCCGCCGGTCGGACCAGCGGACGTATCTCGACTGGGTCGACGGCAAGCCTGGTGGCGTGTCTGCCCTCGACCACGCGCGCTACGTTCTCGTCGCGCCGGGGTCGACGGCGGGCAGGCTTGCCGCCCGCGACCCACGCCTCGCGGCAGTGCGGGCCACAGACAGCGCCGTTCTCTACCGCGTCCGCGGCCGGTAGCGAGAAGCACGCCGCGTGGCCTTTCCCGCTGATCTTCGAGCCGTTTCCGCTTGTAAAATCCGTTCGGGCAGACGGGTTTACGGTCCGATTACACGCGGAGAACCATCCGGTAATCGCAAGCAGCGATGATGAAGCGGTGAGACATACGCCGATCGACCTCCGCCGGGCTGCGGCCGTGACCTGCGCAGCCGTGTTGACGCTGGTCGCACCGGCGGCGGCGCTCGCCGACAAGCCGGGCTCCCCGCCGGCTCAGTCGCACGGAGGCAACCCCTCGCACGGCGCGCCCACGACGACGACAACGACCACCACGGCGACAACGACCACCACGCCGGCGGTCGGGTCGGCGCAGAGCGCGCGAGGGGTCGTCCAGACCGTGAGCTCGGTCGCGGTCGTCGTCCGGCAGCTCGACGGCAGCGCGGTCATCGTGCCGATCGACCGCAAGACTCACGTCTTCGTCAACAACAAGCTGACCCAGTGGGACGACGTCAGGCCGGGCTTCGTCCTCGTCGCCTCCTGGAAGGCCGGCAAGCCGGCGACGACGCTTCGCTTCCTGAGGCCCGCGTAGGATCTTCCTATGGCGGGCAGCGTCCTCCTGGTCGAGGATGAGGAGAGCCTTGCGTCACTCGTTCAGGCCTACCTGGCGCAGGAGGGGTTCACCGTCGTAACGGTGACGTCGGGTGAGGCCGCACTCGCCCGGATCGAGCGCGAGCCGATGCGGCTCGTCGTCCTCGACCTGAACTTGCCGGACATGGACGGCATCGACGTGTGCCGCCGGATCCGCGCCCGCTCCTCCGTCCCGGTCGTCATGCTGACGGCGCGCGACGACGAGGCCGATCGGCTCGCCGGGCTCGGCGCGGGGGCGGACGACTACATCGGCAAGCCGTTCTCGCCCAAGGAGCTCGTGGCGCGCATGAAGGCGGTGCTGCGCCGCAGCGAGCCGGCAATCGACAACGGGCCCCTCGAGCTTGGAGACGTCGTAGTCGATCGCTCCGGTCACGAGGTGACGGTCGCCGGCGTGCAGGTGGAGCTGCGCCCGAAGGAGTTCGACCTGCTCGCCTATCTGATCCAGAACCGGGGTGCAGTGCTGTCGCGCGACGCACTCCTCGAACGCGTCTGGGGCTACGACTACGCCGGCGGAACCCGGACGGTCGACGTCCACGTGGCCCAGCTCCGGCGCAAGCTCGGCCGCCCCGGCCTCATCCGCACGGTTCGCGGCGCCGGCTACAAGGCCGTCCAGCCGTGAGCCGCGGCTCTTCCGCCGCGGCTGGCTGGCGGCGAAAACCGGTGCCTGGCACCGGACATGTCCGGAAGGCCATCCGCGTGAGCAGGGCTTTTGTGGCTGAGTGGCGATCTCGTGACACTTCTGTCACGGTGACTGTCCCCGGACACGGCCCGACGGGGCCTGTCCGGCCCGGACGGGGCCGGCGCGGCCGGGAGCGGGTTCGCCGGGCCGGCCCCCGGCGAGCGGCGCAGGAACCGGTGCCTGTCACCGGCCACGTCCCGAAGGCCATGGGCGTGAGCAGGGCTTTTGTGGCTGGGCGGCGGTCTCGTGACACTTCTGTCACGGTGACTGTCCCCGGACACGGCCCGACGGGAGCCGTCCGGCCGGGACGGGGCAGGCGCGGCCGGGAGCGGGTCGGTCGGGCTGGGCCCGGCGCGCGGTGAGGTCGCTCCGGGCGCGCGAGTTCGCGGCGATCGCGATCGCGGTCGTGGCGTCGGTCGGCGTGACGCTCGTCCTGGCCGCCACGCTGGTGCGAAGCTCCGCCCGCCACGAGGCGCTGAAGTCGCTCGCGCGGCAGGCGGCGCTGATCGCCGCGCAGCAGCAGGCCACGACGAACGGCTCGGGGCTGACGAGCCTCGGCGTCTTCTACGACACCCAGCAGGAGCGGCTCTCGATCCTCGCGCTCCCGCAGGCCGCCCTCCTGCTCCCCGGCTCGGGCGGCGCCGCGCTGCGGGCCGGACACCCGGCACAGGGCTCCGTCGAGGTCGGCGGCCACCGGTACCTCTACGCGGCGCATCCGGAGCGCAAGCAGGCCGTGGTGCTGCTCCGGTCGGCGACGCTCGAAGCGTCCGACCTCCATCCCTTCACGATCGCGTTCGCGATCGCCGCCGCGGTGGGAGCCGTGATCGCCGCGATCGCAGCGTTCCTGCTCGCCCGCGCCGTCTCCCGCCCGATCGAGCGTGTCTCCGAGGCGAGCCTCGCCCTCGCCGCCGGGGAGCGTCCCGGTCCCCTGCCCGAGAAGGGCTCGACCGAGGTCGCCGCCCTCGCAGAGTCGTTCAACCGGCTCGCCGACGACCTCGACCGCGCGAAGGCCGCCGAGCGCTCGTTCCTGCTCTCCGTCAGCCACGAGCTGAAGACACCTCTGGCCGCGATCCGGGGTCACGGCGAGGCCCTCCTCGACGGCGTGATGAGCATCCCCCAGGCCGCGCCGGTGGTCGTCGAGGAGTCGAAGCGCCTCGAGCGGCTCGTCCGCGACCTCCTCGACCTCGCCAGGCTCAACCAGCGCTCGTTCTCGGTGTCGGTGCAGGAGGTCGACCTGTCAGGCCTCGCCGCCGACGCCGTCAGCCGCCACCGCGCCGAGTCGCTGAAGGTCGGAGTAGGGCTGCTCGCGGACACGAACGGCCCGGTCCCCGCTCTCGCCGACCCCGACCGGACGCTGCAGGTGCTCTCGAACCTGATCGAGAACGCGCTCCGCTGCACACCGAAGGGCGGCTCGGTCACCGTCTCGGCACACTCCGGGACTCTCAGCGTCGCCGACACCGGGCCCGGTCTCGAGCCGGAAGAGCTCTCGCATGCCTTCGAGCGCTTCTACCTGTACAGCCGCTATACGCGAAACAGGGCCGTCGGCACCGGCCTCGGGCTCGCGATCGTCAAGGAGCTGACCGAGGCGATGGACGGGACGATCTCGGTGAAGAGCGTCCGTGGCAAGGGGACGGTGTTCACCGTACGCCTTCCCCAAACGGCAGCGACAGAGCTCGACCAGGGCTCTCGACTCGGCCTCGACGCGCGCTGAACAGCTCGGGCGACCGGGGGGCGAAACGGGGTTCTCCTGTCGAGGCAGGTTCGCATCAGCGTGATCGTCAGGCCGAGCAGACGCCGCGCAACAACACCCGCGCCGGCACCTACACGCTCACCGGCGCCGGCGGCACCCTCGACACTCCAGCCCGGCCACGCTCACGGTCACCTGAGGAAACGGCGGGACGGCCCCGTCCTACCTCGATCGAGCGATTCTTTTGTAAAGGTTCCCTCTTTGACCCTTCAGGGTGAGCCGACGCGTGCCGACGCAAGTCTCATACAGAAACCGGAGCCATCCCGGAGGCACATATGAGACAGCTTCACATCCTCGTCATCGACGACGACCTCGCGCTCTGCGAGCTCGTACGGCAGGCATTCGAGCTGGAGGGAATCGAGGTCGCCGAGGCCCACCACGTCATCGAGGCCGACAGGCTCCTGATGAAACGGACACCCGACGCTGTGCTGCTCGACATCGGCCTGCCCGGGATCGACGGCCTGTTCTACGCCGCGCGCCTGCGCGAGAGCCCGGCGACGAGCACGGTCCCGATCATCGCGATCAGCGGCTCCGCCAACGCCGGCGAGTCGGCGATCGCCGCCGGCGCCACCGCCTTCGTCCGCAAGCCGTTCGACCCGCTCGAGCTGCTCACGATGATCGAGAGCATGATCGGCGTCCAGCCGCTCGGGCGCGCCTTCGATGCCGACCTCCCGAAGGAGGTGGCGACGGAGCATCTTGCGGAGCTGGGCCATCTGATCGAGGTCGGCCGCCGGCGCCACGAGGCGATCGACCAGGCCTATCGCCAGACACTCGCCGCGCTCGCCACCTCGCTCGAGATCCGCGGGCTCGAGACGTCCGCCCACACCGAGCGCGTGACCGCCTACGCGATGCGGCTGACGGTCGAGGTCGTGCCCTCGCTCAGCGACGACGCCGGGCTCGAGTGGGGCTTCATGTTCCACGACGTCGGCAACATCGGCGTCTCCGACCGGATCCTGCTCAAGCGCGGCTCGTTGAAGGCCGACGAGTGGCGCGCGCTGCACCAGCACACGACGATCGGCGAGCTGCTGCTTGCCGACGTTCCGCTCCTGCACGGCGAGGGCCTGAAGGTCGTGCGCTCGCACCACGAGCGGTGGGACGGCAGCGGCTATCCCGACGGGCTCACCGCCCGCGACATCCCGATCGGCGCGCGGATCTTCTCGGTTGCCGACGCCCTGGACGCGATGACCAACCGGCGTCCGTACCGGCGGCCGCTGCGCTGGGAGGCGGCGATCGCCCGGATCCGCAAGGGCGCCGGGACGCAGTTCGACCCGGACGTCGTCGACGGCCTCCTCGCGTGCGAGCCCGACCTGATCGACATCCGCAACCGCTTTGTCCGGCAACCGCAGGCCGCCGCACCGCCGGTCCCGGAGCCCGCACCGCACGCGCCGCCGAGCGGCGTTCGCCTCATCGCGGCCGTGGACTGACGCAGAGCCGCGCCGCTGCCCCTACCCTGTCGGGATGGCACGGAAGTTCGTGCTCGGGGTCTGGGTCATCGTTGTCGCGGTCCTGGCGCAGTCGGCCGCCGCGCCGGCGCGTCGCGGCGTGCCCGCGCAGAAGGTCGCGCTGGCGGCGATCGCGCGGCTCGCGGCAGCCGGGCGGATCCAACCGGCCGATGCGGCCCGCTATCGGAAGGCGGTGACGAGGGCCGCCGCACTCATCCCGCGGGTTCCCGCCTCGCGGGCAGCGCCGCTGCGGTCGCAGCTCGCACAGGCTGCCGCGATCGCTCCGAAGCTCACCGCTCCGCGCGCACTTGCGGTGTTCGGGCAGCTCGAGGTGAACGACGACTGGTTCGCGCGACACGGACCGGCCGCGGCGCAGACCGACATCACCGACGCCGACGGCGTCGTCTACCGCTACTTCGCGGGCGGCTTCGAGTTCCATCCGCTCGCCAACTTCGCGGCGCTGAACGCGGCCGCGCTGAGCAAGAACGTCGAGGCAACCACGCGCCTCGCGAATGCGCTCGCAGACCGGGCCGTGCCCGAGGCGGGCGGCGGCGCCGGCTGGGAGTACTACTTCGACTTCGGCGCAGGACGCGCACCGTGGCAGTCGGGGTTCGCGCAGACCGTCGCCGCGCAGGCCTTCGCCCGGGCCGCAAAGGTGGACACCTCCGACTCGGCCGCGCTCCTCGCCACCGCCCATGCCGCGTTCCGCGCCATCCCGGGCCGCCTCGTTCGCTCGACCGCATTCGGGCCGTGGATCAAGCTCTACAGCTTCAACCGCGCGATCGTGCTCAACGCCCAGCTCCAGTCGGCGATCTCGCTCGCCGACTACGCGAAGGCGACCTCGGACACTCGGGCCGCCACGCTGGCCGCGAGCCTGACGAGCGCCGCCGCGCGGGCGCTGCCGAGCTTCACGACCGGCTTCTGGTCGTTCTACGAGCTGCCCGGCGAGCCGTCGCCCGTCAGCTACCAGAACTACGTCATCGAGCTCCTGCATACGCTGGCCACGAAGGACGACCGCTTCGCGCCGGCGGCGGCCGAGTTCGCAGGGTTCGCGACCAGGCCGCCCGCGTTCAGGCTCGGCAATGCCGGCGTCGGCGCGGTCACGTTCTGGGTCTCGAAGCCCTCGACGGTGCGCGTGTCGGCGCTCGGCCGCGACCGATGGCTGTCGGTGTCGGGCGGGTGGCACAGCGTCTCGTGGGCGCTTCCTGCCCGCGCCGGCATCTTTCCGGTCACGATCCACGCCACCGACTGGGCCGGCAACGGCGCGACCGTCCAGGCTCTGCCGATCGTCCGCGTCGTCTCGACCCCGAAGAAGAGGCACAAGCCCGCGACACGGTCGACCGCCGCGGTCGCGACGTCACTGCCGCCGCTCGTCGTCGGAGCCGGGCTCGAGGAGCCCGCTCAGGCGAGCCTCGCGCTCCAGCAGGGGCTCGGCGCCGTTCGGATGACACTCGTCTGGCCGGCGGGGGCGACGGTCCCGGACCCCGGGGCGCTCACGGCCCTCAACCGGCTCCCGGCCGGGGCGAATCTGGTGCTCGACCTGTACGCCTCGCCGTCGCCCACCGACGATGCGGGCCGTGCCGCCCTCGCTTCCTATGCGGCCTCGGTCGCGGCCCAGGTGCCCGCGCTCCGCGATCTCGTGCTCGGGCCGGGCCCGATGTCCGCCGCCGACTCCGCCGCCTACGAGCCGGCGCTGGCCGCGGTGTATGACGCGGTCAAGGCGGCCGCACCGTCGGTTCGAGTGGCGGGCGCGCTCGACGGCGCCGGATCGCCGAAGGCGGCGCTCGCAGCACTGGCCGCGGCTTTCACCGGGAGCGGGCGGCAGGGGCCGTTCATGGACGAGCTCGCGTTCGCGCCCGCGCCGTCCGCCGGGAAGAACCTGTGGACGCTCGCCGACCTCTCGAAGCTGATCGCGGCGCTCGGTACGGGTTTCGGGACCACTGGTCAGCCCGGTTCGACGCTGCCGCTGCTCGTCGACGAGGTCGAGGTCGCGTCGGAGATCCCGGCGGTCGAGCTCTCGGCGTACTCCTCGCCGACGGTCGGTACCACCGGGCTCGCCGAGCCGTTCCAGGCGGCCGCGTACGCAGCGGCGCTGAAGGCCGTCGCGTGCAAGCCGACGGTGATCGCCCTGCTCCTCGGCCGGCTCGTCGACGGCGCCGCGCCGGGCGAGCAGTCCGGCCTCTTCTACGCCGACGGCGCCGCGAAGACGAGCCTGTCGGCCTTCGCTGCCGCCGTCGCATCGGCGCAGCTGCCCTCGCGCGGGTGCGCCGCCGGCTCGGCGGCTCCGCCGGTGACGACGCCTGCCCCCGCTCCCACGCCGACGCCCGCACCCGCGCCCGCACCCGCAACGACCGCTCCCGCAACGACCGCTCCCGCTGCGACGCCGGCCGCCCCTGCCGCCCCGTCCCGTCCCGCTGCTCCGGCCGCGGCGAGCGTGGCCGACGCCGCCCGGCTCGCCTTTCCCGAGAACGTGTCGAGGACATCGCCGCCGAACGTCCGGCTCGGGTGCACGAGCGCCTGCCTCTACCTCGTCGCCCTGCAGCGGGCAGGCGACGGCCGCCCGGTCCTCGCAAGGCGCGGCTCGCTGGCGCATGCGGGCTCGGCGACGGTCACGCTCCCGAAGGCACCGGTCGCCGCCGGCAGTTACCGCTTTGCGGTCTGGATCGTCGCCGAGTCGAACCCCGGCCCGGTGGCGATCGAGCGCAGCGCGGTCGTCGCCGCTCGCTGATCGGCCGCTCCGCGAAGGGACCTCGACGGGCGGTCCCTCAGCCATCGAGCTTGGGACCGCCCGCCGAGGCCGGTCGGGGTAGCTCCCGGCCTCGACACGGACTGCCATTCCTGGGCTCAGGCAGAACGTGCTGGAGGTCCGACGTCACGGGTCGCGCTCCGGTTAGTCGACACCGCCCGGGGCCCAGGGATCAGCCCCTGGCGCCGCCGGTCGCCTGCGCCGCTGCCGTCGGCGGCCTTCGGCAGTGCCCCGAAGTGTGGAACAGTAAGGGCCGAACCGGCCGGTTCTCAAGCGGTTCTAAGACGGACGTGCTTCCCTGTATGGCGTGAACAATTCGAAGACCAGATCACTCGTTGCCGCGGTTGCGACCGCGGCCGTCGCGGCAGCGCTCGCCCTCCCGGGCGCGGGCACCGCGGCCCCGTCCATCCAGGGCATCGTCGACGTCTACACGAACCTCGGCTACCAGCAGGCAGCTGCAGCCGGCACGGGCATCGTCCTCACGAGCTCGGGCGAGATCCTCACCAACAACCACGTGATCCGCGGCGCGACCGCGATCCGGGTCACCGACCTCGACAACGGCCACAGCTACAAGGCCAGCATCGTCGGGTACACCGTCAATCACGACATCGCAGTCCTCCAGCTCGCGAACGCCTCCGGACTCGCAACCGCGCCGCTCGGGCATTCCGCGAACGCGCGCGTCGGCCAGGCCGTCACGACGCTCGGTAATGCGGGTGGCGTCGGCGGCGCTCCGAGCACGGCGACCGGGAAGATCGTCGGCCTCGGCCGTTCGATCACGGCGCGCGACGACTCGGGCGACTCCGAGACCCTGAGCGGCCTGATCGAGACGAACGCCGGCCTTCAGCCGGGCGACTCGGGCGGCCCCATGGTCAACGGCTCCGGCAAGGTGATCGGCATCGATACCGCCGCCTCGAGCTCGTTCTCGTTCCAGTCGGCCGTCAGCCGCGGCTTCGCGATCCCGATCGACCGCGCCACGGCACTCGCGGCGCAGATCGTCGCCGGCAAGGCCTCGACGTCGGTCCACATCGGCCCGACCGCCTTCCTCGGCGTTCAGCTGCAGAGCTCGAACCCGTCCTTCGACGAGCAGCAGACGACGACCTTCGGGCTCGTCGTCGGTGAGGTCGTCCCCGGCTCGCCCGTCGACAAGGCAGGGATCGTCTCCGGCGACATCGTCACGACGTTCAACGGCAAGAAGGTCTCGTCGCCGGCGAGCCTCACCGCCATCGTCGTCACCAAGTCACCCGGCGAGACCGTTCAGGTTCGCTGGACCGACCAGTACGGCCAGGCGCACACGGCAACGCTGAAGCTCGCGTCCGGCCCGCCGCAGTAAGCAGCCTCGCAACGCGGGAGGCTCATGATGGGCCCGGAGGGACTCGCACCCTCCGGGCCCTTTCTCGTCTGCACGCTCAGTCGATGACGGTGATCTTGGGCTCGCGCTCGAAGCTGTCGATCAGCGACCTGACGGCCCAGTTGACGAGCCACACGATGAACACGGTGCCGATGTAGTCCCAGAAGCCGTGCACCGAGAAGTTCGGGGTGATCCACGCAGCGAGCGCCACCATGCCAATGTTGATCAGCAGATAGAAGAGCCCGAGCGTCAGGATGACGAGCGGCAGCGTCAGGATCGCCAGGATCGGCTTGAGAATCGCATTCGCGAGCCCGAGCACGATCGCGCCGATCACGTAGGCCCAGCCCCCCGAGATCGAGACGCCGGAAAAGAGCGCGTTCGCCACCCAGAGGGCAAGAGCGTTGATCGCGATCGCGAGCGCGATGCGGAGAGTCCAGAACAGATACATGCTCGAAGTCTAGGGAGCACGCGCGTCTCGACGACCGGTGTTTGACGCTGGGGAGTATTAATAGGACATGGCAGGGCAACTGGATGACAGCTCACGGCTCAATGATCTGCAGGAGCCTGCCGATAAGACCCCCGGTGACCGCGCGGAGCCTGCAGGGGAAGGACTGAGAATGGGGGCGTTGAGGCGCGGGTGGCCGGGGTCGCCGATGAACGACGACGAAAAGGCACTCCTCGAGGCGATCGGAGCCAACCAGAAGCCGCTGACGGTGCTGACCCGGCGGCCGCTGACGATTGCGTTCGGACGGCGCGCGTACCTGCCCGGCCTCGCCGTCGGTGCGATCACCTTCGGGGTCACCTACAAGCACGGCGTACCGGCGGGCCTCGTCGCGGGTGCAATTGCCGGCATCGCCTTCACCCTCGGGCTGATCGCGCACGAAGGGGGACATCTCCTCTTCAGCCGCTGGGCGCGGGGCATCAACTCGCGGATGCTCGTGCTGTCCGGAGCCGGAGCCATCGCCATCGTCGAGGGCCGCTACAAGGATGCCCGCGGCGCAGCGTTGTTCGCGGCCGGGGGCCCGCTCGCCTCGATCGCCGTCGCCGTCGCCCTCGTCACCGGCGGGTCGATCCTGCCGGCCGGGCCATTTGCGACTGCGCTGATCGTCCCGGGCGTGCTGACCGCGTTGCTCGCCGGCATCAACCTCCTCCCGCTGGCGCCGATGGACGGCTATCTGCTGTTTCGCTCCTGGCTCTGGGCCGATCTCGGAACCCGGGCCGAGGCCGAGCGCCGCGCACTCGGCTGGAGCCGCTGCCTGATCGTCTACGGCGCGCTCTTCTCGCTGCTCGCGCTCCGCGAGAGCCAACTGGTGGGCTTTCTCGCCACGTTCACCTGCGTGACCTTCGCGGTCCAGCACCACGCGATGGTGAAGCGGGACCAGGCGTCATAACGACGCAGCAACTGCGGGCACTGTCCCTCGCGCCGCCGGCGCCGGCCCGTGCCTTCAATCCGTCCCGACCTCGTGACCCTGCCCGCCGGCTCGAAGCCGGATCGTCGTCACGTCCTCGCCGGGACGCGAGCGCCGGTGCGCGCGAACGAACGGCGTCGGGATCCGGCGGCCGTAGGCGGGTGAGAGCCACCCCTCGTCGACGCTGAACTCGAGCCCCTCCGCGGTGAGCTCGAGGACGGCGCCCGACTCGAAGCGGGCGACCACGCCCGCCCGGGTCAGATCGACCTCGCACGGGGCGAGCGGGAAGGTCCACCGGAGGTCGTGGGCTCCCGTCGAGGAGACGGTGTCGGTGATGAGCAGCTCTGACGACGGTCCGGAGAGGTCGAAGCGCCTGGTGTGGGTTGCCGGCGACGGAAGCCGCTCGTAGCCCGAGTGCCGTCCGACGAAGACCACGTGTGCCTGATCTGCCTCCCAGCCCGTCGCAGTCGCCCGCCGCACGTCCTCCATCCTGAAGAGCGACCCGATGTCGGGGTCGATCGGGTTTTGCTCGGCTCCGTCGATCTGCAACGTGGCGTGATACGACGTCGAGCGGAACCGGTTCCGTTCGACCGGGTCGGCCGAGTAGAGATAGCTGCCGGGATCGACGACGAGCGGCTGGGAGCCGAGCGCCAGCTCGAAGGAGAGCGCATCGTTGTGGGCGTGCGAGCCGGCACCGCCGACGCCGACGTCGCCGCAGCGAACGAGGAGGAACAGCCCACCGACCCGCGCGATCCAGTAGCCGCCGTGCGGGTAGGCGGCGGCGGCCGCGGCGGGGCGGCGGGACGCCCCGGCCTGTGCGAAGAGGTGCAGGTGGGAGCCCGGGTCGGCGCCCGCGTAGCCGGCGAGCGGCAGGAACCGCCCGTCGTCGGCGTCGCCGACCTGCGGTGCGACGCCGTCCGGCCTCGTGTAGTCGGACACGAAGCCGAGCATGAGTGCGAGCCGTTCGCGCTCCGCCTCGGAGACGCTCCCCGGAACGAGCGCCTCGGCCGCCTGAAAGCCGCAGATGAAGAGCTCGGCGACGAGCCGGTGGTACGGGATCGAGGCCTCGTGGTCGCAGCCGTCCTCGCGCACCTGGTGCTGCAGCTCCGCGACCAGCTCGGCTGACGCCCAGCGCGCCCAGGCGCGTCCCTCCGAGCCGAGGCTGAAGAGCGCCGCCACGCAGAGCAGCCCGACGATGTCCGAGAGGTAGTGGTTGCCGCGGGACTCGCCCCACTCGAGGTGCGTGCGGATGAAGCGGCCGTGGAGGAGGAGGCTTGCGAGCACGGGCCCGAGCCACGGCTCCTCGGCCGCCCCGTCCGCGACGAGCGCAAGCGTCGCCACCCAGTTCGCAGCGCGGATCGCGACGTCCATCGTGCAGGCCCAGTTGGCACCGAACTCGACCGGGTTGGCGCGCGATCCAGTCCTCGAGCTGAGCGCCGATCTCGTCGAGCCAGCGCTGCTCGCCCGTGAGCCGGTAGGCGGCCGCGAGCACCGGCAGGTGCTGGAAGCGCGAGAGCTCCCACGGCACCTTGATGTCGGAGTCGTCCGGGTAGATTCGATCGTCACCTGCGAGATGTGCGCGAGCGGCCAGCGGCGGCCGCTCTTGAAGTCGCGCTGACCAGTCGATCCGCGGCCCGAGGGCCGTCGGCCCCGAGCCGAGGAGGTCGAAGCTGTGCGCGGCGATTCGCTCGGCGACGCGCGAGGAGCGTCGCCGCGCTCGTCGGCGGGCAGATCGTCGAGCCGGCGCTCGAGCGCGGCGACGGTCGGCATCGCGGCCAGCACGACGGCCCGCGCAGGAGACTCGCGCCGCTCGTGCGTGCCGAGGGCAGCGGCGAGCTCCGCGGGCGAGACCGCGCAGCGGCCTGGCCCTGCAGCCGGGCACGGCCGGAGCGGCGCCCGGAGCTCGCCGGCGGCGAGCGCGCGCCGCGGCCGCAGTCCCCTGCCGGGCGCCGAGGCGCCGCCAGTGGGCGAATCCCTCGCGCACGGAGTCGTCCACGCCGGCTAGAGGTCGCGGCGGCCCGCGACCCAGTAGTCGTACCAGGCGCTGACGTTGTAGAGGTTCCAGAGGTGGAACGCCCAGTTGACCGGGCCCGCGGCGGTGCGCCTCCCACATGCGGTCGATCTCCGTCGTAGTCGAGCAGGCCGCGCTCGCGCAGCGCCGAGCGCCGTTGATCTGCGCCTGCGCGCGCCGGCCGAGCTCGCCCTGGAACCACTCGGCGACGGGCGCGCCGAAGCCCTGCTTCTTGCGGTAGACGATGTGCTCGGGAAGCAGCGAGCGCGAGACGGCCCGCTTGAGCAGGTACTTGCCGACGCCGTCGCGCACCTTCATCTCGCGGCGGCAGCGCAAGCGCGAACTCGACCAGCTCGTGGTCGAGGAACGGCACGCGCGCCTCGACCGAGGTCGCCATCGTCATCTTGTCGACCCGCATCAGCAGCAGCTCCGCGAGCCGCTGCTTGAGCTCGAGGTAGGTCATCTTCTGCAGCAGGTCGGCGCCCGGCCGCTCCCGCTCGGCCTCCTCCCAGAAGCGCTGCGACGACCTCGTAGGAGTCGGGCGGGACGCGCCCGTTCGTCGCCAGCACGCGTTCCTTGATCGCGCCCCGGTAGCAGATCGCCCCGCCCCAGAACGGCAGCCGGCCCGGCGGCCGCCTCGGCCACCTGCGAGCGCGTGCGACCTCGCCCCGCCCGACGCGCCGCGCGAGCCCGGTGACGGCGCGGCCGGTGCCGCGCCGCAGCGGCCGCCGGCACTCGCTGGAACGGCTCCCAGAACCGCCGCCGGAAGCGCGCCGCGCTGATGTAGCCGTCGTAGCCGTGGAAGAGCTCGTCGGAGCCCTCGCCGACCTGGACGACGATCGTGCCGCTCTCGCGCGCGAGCTTGGCGACGTAGTGGAGCGGCACGCAGACCCAGTCGGCGATCGGCTCGTCCTGATGGAAGATCAGCTCGGGCAGGAACGACTCGAGGTCGTCCGAGTCGATGATCACCTCGTGATGGTCGGTGCCGAAGCGCCGCGCGATCTCGCGGGCGTACTCGAGCTCGTTGTACTGCTCCTGGTCGCGGAACGCCACCGAGAAGGTCCGGACCGGGTCGCTCATCAGCTCGGACATCAGCGCGACGTTCGTCGACGAGTCGACGCCGCCCGACAGGAACACGCCGAACGGGACGTCGGCCATCATCCGCTTCTCGATCGAGGCGCGCAGCAGCTCGAGCAGTCGCTCCTCCATGCTCGTCCTCGGACATCGCCGCGACCTCGCGCGCCGCGCCCTGCGGACATCGGGCGACCAGTAGATGCTCGCTCGTGACGGAGCCGTCGGCGCGCACGGTCATCCGCTCGGCCGGCGCGAGCTTGCAGATGCCCTTGAACATCGTCAGCGGCGCGGGCGTGCAGACGAACGTCAGGTAGTGGAAGAACGCCTCCTCGTCGAGCTCGGGCGAGACCGCCGGGTGGGCCAGCAGCGCCTTGATCTCCGATGCGAACAGGAACCCGCCCGGGCGGCCGGGCGTAGTAGAGCGGCTTGATCCCGAGCCGGTCGCGCGCGAGGAACAGCTCGCGCCGGCGCGCGTCCCAGATCGCGATCGCGAACATCCCCTGCAGCCGCTCGACGCAGCGGGGCCCCTCCTCCTCGTAGAGGTGGATGATCGTCTCGGTGTCGGCAGTGGGAGCGGTAGCGGTGGCCCTTGGCCTCGAGCTCCGACCGCAGCGCGCGATGGTTGTAGATCTCGCCGTTGAACGTGATCCAGACGCGTTCCGTCCTCGTTCGGCATCGGGTTGTGCCCCGCCGGCGAGAGGTCGACGATCGAGAGCCGCCGGTGGCCGAGCGCGACGCGGCCGTCGCCCGAGCTCCACGTCTCGGCGCCGCGCGTCGTCGGGGCCGCGGTGGACCATCGTGTCGCGCATCGCGCACGACCGTCTCCTCGCTGGCGTCGAAGCCGGACGAGAAGGCGAGGATTCCGCAGATACCGCACATCTGCGTCGCAGGGTAGCCGCGGGCCTCGGGCGAGTCCCTTCGGGACGTCGCGAGGCTTGGGCCAGCATCAATGACCATGCCCGAAGCTGACGTGCCATCGCAGCGCCAAGGCCGTGCCGAGGCCACGCGCCTCTGACATCCGACGTGCTCCTCACGTTCGGTTCGAAGGTCGCAGTCCTGCTCGCTCAGCGTGGGCGGGACGATCGTCATCGCCCGGACGCTCGGGCCATCCGGGCGCGGCGGCATCGCGGTCGCCTTCAGCTTCACGGCGCTCCTGATCCAGTTCGGCATTCTGGGTCTCCACTCCGCCAACTCGTACTTCGCCGCGCGCGAGCCCGAGCAGATATCGCGCATCCTCACGAACACCCTCTGGGCCGCCGCCGTTATCGGCTCACTCCTCGCCCTGGCCGGTCTCGGTCTCAACCAGGTCTTCCCGTCACTCCTTCGCGGCCTCGACGCAGCCGAGATCACAGTCGTGCTGATCGGGATTCCCGCCGCCCTCGCGGGAAACCTGCTGCAGAGCATCCTGCTCGCCGAGGGACGAATGGTTGCCTACAACGGGATCGAGCTCGGCATGGCGATCGGGGTGTTCGTCGGGCCTTGCGATCGGGCTGATCGCCTTCTCCTTCGGAGTGCTCGGAGCCATCGTCCTGCTCGTCGCGGTCAACATCGCCGGCAGCGTCGCCTTCTTCGTGCCGCTCCGGCGCCACGGCCCGCTGCCCTTCAGGCCAGACCTTCGGCTGCTCGGCGTGATGCTGCGTTACGGCGGGCGGCTGTACCTCGCGGCCCTGATGGCATACCTCGTCGGCACGAGCCAACCTGCTGCTCGTCAACGCGTATCTCGGCGACGCGACGGCGGGACAGTTCGCCGTGGTGCTCGGTCTTGCCGACGCGATCTATCTTCTACCGACGGTCGTTGCGCTCAATCTCTTTCCCCGGGTCGCGAAGGGAGACACCTCGACCGACACCGCGGCTGTGTTCCGGTCGCTCACGCTCGTCTACGGTGCCCTCTGTCTCGCAACCGTGCCTCTAGCCGGGCTGGCGATCACGTTGCTCTACGGCGATGCCTTCGCCCCTGCCGTCCAGATCTACTACTGGATGGTTCCCGCCATCTTCTCCTGCGGGATGGTGTCCGTCCTTTCCTACCACTTCGCGGGCCGTGGCTTCCCGCTGGGCGCGCTCCTCGTGTGGTTCCTGGGCGTCGCGGTCAACTTCGCGATCGTCATCCCGCTCCTGATCCACCACTCGAGCGCGGACTACGTCGCCCTGGCGACGAGCCTGGCCTACACGGTGATCCTCGTGCTGCACATCCGCTTGTACGCCGAGGAGTCGGGCAGCTACAGCTCACTCGTGCCCCGTCCACGGGAGACGCTCGAGCTGCTGGTGGCGGTGAGGCGGATGGCGAAGATCGGCCGGCGCCGCTGAGCCGCTTCGCAGGCTCCGAAATCAGCCTGGTGAGGACGGTGAAGACGCTTTCCGCTCTCGCGGCGGAGCCTCGGTTGCGGGCACCGCGAGCGCCATGATCACCTCCCGGCAACTGCGAAAGGGCAGGATCGGCCAGTAGTGGGCGAGCGGCACGATCCATTCGAACCGGCCGTGCGGTCGCAGGCTGAGCGAGTAGTTGAAGCACGTGACGGCCTCGGATCGAAAGCCGGTCCACCGCAACAGCTCCGTCAGTTCGTCGACCGTGTACTCGCGATGATGGCCCAGGAACGGCGTCGCGCTGCTGAAGACGTGCTCGAGCGGCGGATGAACGGTCTGCCCGCGCAAGAGACTCCAGCGCCTCGGCCAGTAGGCGATGTTCGGCGTCTCGACGACCAGCGCGCCGTGATCGTCTGTGACCGCCCGGAGATTGCGCATCAGTTGCCCGGGCGAATCGGCGAGGTGCTCCAGCATGGCCATGCACGTCACCATCGTGAACGGCCGTACCGATGGATCGGCGAGAGGCTCCGTGAAGTCGACATCCCAGATCTCGATCCCTTCCGACGCGAGGAACGCGCCGAGATCGTCGAAGGCCCCGCCGTAGTAGGAATAGACCTCGGAGAGTGTCACCGACATGCCCATCCGCGCCAGCGTCAGCGGGTAAGCGCCGAGAAAGCCCCCCACATCGAGCACCCGTTGAGCGGCGCTCGCCGAGGACAGATGCGCGTTGAAGAGCTCGACGGCCAGGGCATAGCGCTTTTCAGAGGCAACGAGGTAGTGGGTCAGGTTCGTCCTGCCAGGCTCGAGGCCCGGGTTGTGGCGAGCGATCACGCGTTGCCGCTCCGGGGTGACGAAGCGCATCACGTCTTCAACCGCTCGCCTGTACTCCTCGCGAAACCGAGGGACATCGACGATCGGTGTCATCGACCGGCCAACGTAACGGCTTGTGGGTCGCCTGCCGCGATCGATTCGAGCGCGCCGAGCGCAACGCTCTGCGCGGCATACCCGGCCTCGAGACCCGGCTCGAACGGAGCGTCGCCCCGACAGGCGGCGAGGACCCGCCGCATGAGTGCCGCATGGCCCTTGTCCACCGAACGGGCGGTCTCGGTGCGAGGGCCGGCTGCCCGTGTAGGTCGTGAGCGACCTGAAGTCGTCCAGGACCCACGAGCGCCCTCCGCACAGCACCTCGATCCGCTCCTTCGGCATCGTCGCCGGGCCGACGGCGGAGTAGTGAATCGTGGCGAGCGAGCCGTTCGCGTACTGGATGGTCACCGTCGAGCTCTCGACCGTTCGCACGCCGTTCGTCGAGGGCAGCGCGGCCCCGGTGACCCGTTCCGGCGTCCCGCAGAGCCAGTTGGCGAAGTCGAACATGTGGCAGGCCTCACCGAGGATGCGGCCGCCG
This sequence comes from uncultured Actinomycetota bacterium, assembly GCA_963743675.1. Classification (GTDB taxonomy): domain Bacteria; phylum Actinomycetota; class Thermoleophilia; order Gaiellales; family Gaiellaceae; genus PALSA-600. Next base: position 449,908 of record CAVURE010000008.1, on the reverse strand, counting down.
CCCACCGCTGGATCGTTCAGCCAGTGGCCGGGGTCGAGCGGCGCCGAGACGCGGTAGACGAGCTGGACGGGGGCGGCCGGGATCTGCCGCAGCTCGCGCTCGAGTGCCCGGGCGAGCGGGGCGAACGGACGGTTGAAGCCGATCGCGAGTCGATCGTTGTCCCGGCCCGCTTCCCAGACGCTGTCGATCTCGGCGCGGCTCAGGCCGAGCGGCTTCTCGACGAACACCGCTTTGCCCGCCCTCAGTGCCGCCGCCGCGATCTCTGCGTGGCTGTCGTGGCGGGTACCGATCAGCACCAGGTCGACGTCTTCGCGCTCGAGGACCGAGCGCCAGTCGGTCGTCGTATCCGCGCCGCCGACGAGCCGCGCCGTGTCACTCGCCGAGGTGCCTCGGCGACCGGCGACGACGACCACGCGGGCGCGGTCGTCGGCCTTCAGGTTCGGGAGGTGCATCGAGGTCACGAAGCCGCCGGCACCGATGACGGCGATGCGGACGGTTCCGTCCGCCGAGACGGGCGGCGCCGCCTGCCCCGGGCTGCGCACGATCCGGGTTCGCGGCCGCCCGTCCGCGAGGTCCGGCTCGTAGGTGAGGACAGCGGTCAGCGGCGGCTGCGGCCCCGAGATCGCGGCGTACGCCTCGCCGGCCCGTGCGACCGGCAGCTCGAGCTCGATCAGCGAGGCGACCTCGAGCCGGCCCGTCCCGAGCAGGCGGAGGACCTCCCCCATGTTGCGGTTCTCGGTCCAGCGGACGTAGGCGAGGGGTAGTCGACGCCCGCGTCCTCGTAGGTCGGGTCGTAGCGGCCGGGGCCGTACGAGGTCGAGATCAGCACGTCCGCCTCGCGCCGATAGAGCGGGGCGCGGTCGAGCGCCAGGCGGACATCCCCCACTGCCACCACGCGGCCCTTGGCCCGCACGAGCGCCACGCTGTCGTTGACGATCTCCGGCCCTCCGCCCGCGGCGCAGATCACGGCCGCGTCGGCTCCGACGCCGCCGGTCCAGGTGGTCACGGCACCGGCTGCACTTCCAGGATCGGCGACACTGTCGGCGCCGAGGCCCAGGGCGAGACTCCGCCGCCGCTCGTCGGGCTCGATTCCGAACACCGGGCACCCCGCTGCGGAGAGCAGCTGGACGGTCAGCAGCCCCAGGAGGCCGAGGCCGACCACCACGACGCGCTCCCCGAGCGTCGGCGCGGCGCGGCGCACGCCCTGCAAGGCGATCGCCCCGATCGTCGTGAACGACGCGGCACGGGGATCGAGGCCCTCGGGCGCCGCGGAGACCAGGTTCCCGGCAACGGACACGACCTCGGCGTGGTTCGCGCTCCCCGCCCCGGCACACGCGACGAGCTGGCCGACGCGGAAGTCGGCGATGCCACCCGTGTCGAGCACGAGGCCGGCGCACGAGTATCCGAGCGGCGAGTCGGCCGCGCTGACGCCGCGGGCGACGTCGAGGGTCTCCCGGAGGCCTCGCTCGCGAAGGTGCTGGAGCCCGAGCCTGATCAGCTCTGGGTTCCTCAGCGCGCGCACCGGCAGCGGCCCGCCGCCGCCGCCGCTCTCCACCGCCGCGCGCTCCGTCCCGCTCGAGATGACCGAGGCGAGATTGGCGACGAGCACGCGGCCCGGCTCCGGGCCCGGCTCCGGCACCTCGACGATCTGCGGCGAACCCGCCCGGAGGACCACCTGCTTCATCGCGATCGAGGCTATCGCGCGGGCCTGCAGGCATCGCCGCCGGCCGCCGGCCTCAGCCGTGCGGGCGCCTATCATCCTCTGCTGTGACGGCCGCCCTGACCGTGGTCTCGGTGGTCGGCGCCAGACCCAACTTCATGAAGGCGGCACCGGTGGTCGCCGAGCTCAGGCGCCGGCCCGATGAGTTCGCCTCGATCCTCGTGCACACGGGCCAGCACTACGACGACGGGATGTCGTCGGTGTTCTTCGAGCAGCTCGGCGTCGGGGCGCCCGACTACATGCTCGACGTCCGCTCGGGCTCACACGCCCAGCAGACCGCCCGGGTGATGGAGCGCCTCGAGCCGGTGCTGCTCGAGACGGCTCCCGACGTCGTGCTGGTGCCCGGCGATGTGAACTCGACTCTCGCCGCGAGCCTCGTCGCCGCCAAGCTCGAGGTTCCGATCGGGCACATCGAGGCCGGGTTGCGCAGCTTCGACCGGACGATGCCCGAGGAGATCAACCGCGTCTTGACGGACTCGTTGTCGGACCTGCTGTTCATCCACTCGCCCGAGGCAGCCGGCAACCTGACGCGCGAGGGGATCGCCGCCGAGAAGATTCACATGGTCGGGAACACCATGATCGACACGCTCGTCGCGATGCAGCCGCGAATCGACGCGCTCGACACTCCGTCTCAGCTCGGGCTCGAGCGGGGCGCCTACCTCGTCGTGACGCTGCACCGTCCCGCGCTCGTCGACGGGCCTCTGCTCGGCTCGCGCGATGGACGCCCTGGCGCAGGTCGCGCGGGAGCTGCCGATCGTCTTCCCCGTCCACCCGCGGACGCGCCTCGCGCTCGACGCTCGACGCATCTCGAGCGGGGAGGCCGACGGCATCCGGATCCTCGACCCGCTGGGCTACCTGGAGTTTCTGAGCCTGGTCGAGGGCGCTGCAGGCGTGGTCACCGACTCGGGAGGGATCCAGGAGGAGACGACGTTCCTCGGCATTCCCTGCTTCACGCTGCGCGCGAACACCGAGCGCCCCGTGACCTGCAGCCTCGGCACGAACACGCTGCTCGGGCTCGACCCGCGGCGGATCGCCGAGGTCCCGCGCCTCATCCGGCAGGCCCACAACCGCCGAGCGGCGGTTCCCGAACTCTGGGACGGTGCGGCCGCGCGGCGGATAGTGGACGTCCTCGCCCGGCTGCCCCTGCGGCAAGCCGCCGGCTGAGCCATGCGTCTCGAGGTCGATCTTCGCTTCGATGCCCCGCCGGAGCGGGCAGCGGGCGCAGGAGGCGACCGGCGGCTCGACCTGCACGCGCTCGCCGGGGCAGCGCGGGCTCCGCGGCGGCTCTGGCGGCTCCTGCGCCGGGAACGCTACGACGAGGTGCGGGTCGACGAGGGGGAGCTGCCCCTGTCGGCGGTCCAGGCCGCCTGCCTGCTCTTCGTCTCGGCCGTCCCGTCCCGCGCTTCCAGGTCGGCGGCCGCGAGCTCGGGCGTGGCCGGTTCGCGGCCCGCGCACTCCTCCAGGCCGCGCGGGCCGTTCCGTCCGAGCTCGTCCACACGGCCACGTTGCTGCGGTACGTGTCCAGCGCGTCGCGCCGCCGGGTCGAGCTTCCGGTCCATGCCTCGGCGACGGCAAAGGCTCTTTACCTCCGGGTGGATCCGACCCTGAACTGGATGGGCCTGCAGGTGGGCGGCGCGGCAACCCACACGCGCGGCGTGATCAACGGTCTTCTCGACAACGGCGTCGAGGTCGAGGTGCTTGCCCCGGAGCGCCCGCTCGGAACGGAACGCGCCAGCTTCGTGCCGGTTCGCGTCAAGCGGGTGCTGCAGCTTGTTCCCGGGCTGACCTACGCCGACTACTCGCAAGCACTCGTATCGGCGGGCTCCGGCCGCGCGGCGGACTTCGTCTATCAGCGCTACCAGCTTGCGTCCGACGCCGGGCTGCGGCTCGCCGCCGTGCTCGGAGTGCCGCTCGTCCTCGAGTTCAACGGCTCGGAGCTGTGGGTCGCGCGCCAATGGAACTCGGCGAAACCTCCGCTTCGAACAGACACTTGGCCGGCTCGAGCGCCGCAACCTGACCGACGCCTCGCTGGTCGTCGTCGTCTCCGGTGCACTGCGCGACACGGTGATCGCTGCCGGTGCCGACCCGGCGCGGGTCCTCGTCGATCCCAACGGCGTCGATATCGCCGAGCTCGCGCCGTTCCGATCGCGCTCGGCAGCGCAGTGGCGAGCCCACGCCGGCCTGCCGGACGAGCCGACCGTCGGCTTCATCGGCACGTTCGGGCCCTGGCACGGCGTCAGGCTGCTTCCCGCCCTCGTCGAGGCGGTGCCGGACGCGCGCTGGGTCATCGTCGGCGACGGCGAGCTGTTTCCGGAGGTGTGCACGGAGATGGCCGCCCGCGGTGTCTCCGACCGGGCAGCGATGACGGGATTGCTCGAGCGTCCACGAGCGCTGGAGATGCTCGCATGCTGCGACGTGTGCGTTTCGCCCCATGTCCCGAACCCCGACGGGACTCCGTTCTTCGGCTCTCCGACCAAGCTGTTCGAGTACATGGGCCTCCGCAAGCCGATCGTCGCCTCGAACCTCGACCAGATCGGCGAGGTCCTGACCGACGGGACAACCGCGCTCCTCGTCCCACCCGGCGACGTCGACGCAACCGCCGAAGCGATCCGGCGCCTGCTCGCGGACGAGGAGCTCCGCGACCGGCTGGGGGCTGCCGCGTTCCTGCTCGCCTCCGCCGAGTACAGCTGGACGGCGCACGTCCGCCGGATTCTCGACGCTCTAGGATGAGTCCCCGCGCGGGCAGATGAGCACCTCCGACGTCAAGAGCCAGGTTCGCTCCTTCTGGAATCGGACGCCGTGTGGATCCTGGGACGCCACCGCGCCCGAGGGAACGCGGGAGTACTACGAGCAGATCGAAGCCCGCCGCTACGAGCTCGAGCCGTTCATCAGACGGTACGCCGACTTCGAGTCGACGCGCGGGCTCTCCGTCCTCGAGATCGGGGTCGGCCTCGGCACCGACCATGCGCAGTTCGCGCGGGCCGGGGCCGAGCTGAACGGGGTCGATCTCACCGAGCGCAGCATCGAGCTGACAGCGGCCCGGTTCCGGCTCGAGGGTCTCGAGTCCAGCCTACAGGTCGCCGACGCAGAGTCGCTGCCGTTCGCAGACGCCACGTTCGACGTCGTCTATTCGTGGGGCGTCCTCCACCACTCACCGGACACCAGGCACGCGATCGCCGAGGCGGTGAGGGTCCTGCGGCCCGGCGGGCGGATCTGCGTGATGGTCTACTCCCGTCATGCCTGGGTGCCCTACGGGTTGTGGGTCCGCCACGGGCCGCTCAGCCGGCGGCCGTTCCGGTCGCTCCGCGACGTCCTCTTCAACCACATGGAGAGCCTCGGGACCAAGGGGTACACCAAGGGCGAGCTACGGCGCATGCTGCGGGCGGCCGGGATCGTACGTCCGCAGATCGACAAGGTGGCTACCCCGTACGACATCGAGTACGCAGGCGGAGTCGCCCGCATGACCGGGCGGCAGCTCGGCTTCTTCATGGTTGCTCGCGGCGTCAGGCCCGTCTGAGAGCGGCGGCGCGGCCGCCTGATCCCAGATCGTCGAGGCGGCCGGCTGCGGGCCGACCGGAATCCCTCTTGGTACGGTGCGAGCGTGTCGGTCGAGACCGAAGATGGCGGGGCCAAGCTCGCCGCGATTCGCCAGTGGACGGCCGATCCCTGCGGTCCCGACACGACCGCCGAGCCTGGTTCTGCAGCGTATGCGGAGCAGCTCGTAGCGGGCCGTCGCGCGTATGCGCCCTGGTTCGCTGAGGCTCTCGACTATCGCGGTGCCGTCGGGCTGAAGGTCCTCGACGTCGGCTGTGGACAGGGCGTAGACGCCATCGAGTATGCAAAGGCCGGCGCCGAGGTCGTCGGCATCGACCTGACGCCCCGCCACGTCGAGCTTGCCCGAGAGAACCTCGTGGCCCTCGGCCTCAGCGCCGAGATCGTCGAGGGTGACGCTGAGCAGTTGCCGTTCGCGGACGGCACGTTCGATCGCGCCTCGAGCAACGGCGTCCTTCATCACACGCCTGACATCGGGAGCGCCCTCGGCGAGATTCGCCGTGTCCTGAAGGCGGGAGGCGAGGCACGCATTCTCGTCTACAACCGCAACTCGTTCCACTACTGGCTGGCCCAGGTGCTCTGGCAAGGCGTCGTTCACGGGCAGCTTCTCGAGGAGAGGTCGATGGCCGGAGTGCTGTCGCGCGGAGTCGAGCGCTCGTCGATCGAAGCCCGGCCGCTCGTGCGTGTCTACTCGCCCAAGCAGGTGAGCGCGCTGATGCGCGAGGCAGGTTTCCGCGACGTCCGCACCTCGATCGGTGGCTTCAATGCGAGCGATACTCCCATCACCGGCTTCCTCGCCGCGCACACGCGGTTGCTGGACGACCCCGCAACGCTCGCCCGGATCGGCCGCGTCGGCGGCTGGTACGTCCTCGGCTACGGACGACGGCCATGAGCGGCGGGTCGCAGATGAGATTCCTCGCGGTTGTCCGCGGCGCCATGCCCGTCTGAACACCGTGCCGCCCGGACACCGAGTCCTGGTCGTCAGCTACACCTACCCGCCGATGCCGACGGTCGGCGGGAACCGCTGGCTTGCGATGTCGAAGTACCTGCGCCGCGCGGGGTACGAGGTGGAGATACTGACGACCTCGGCGTTCGGTTCGCTCCCGAGCGATGCCGGGGACTCGGTGCATCGCGCCGGCGACCTGGTCGGGTCGCGCGCGCTGCGCACGATCTTGCGGCGACCGCCGCTACCGGAGCCCGGCGCCGCGGCGGTGGAGGACACGCCGCCGCCGGCGATCGTGACGAAGCTCGTCGTCCCGGACCACTGCGCGGTCACGTGGGTGCCGGCCGCCGTGGCGGCGGCGAGGAGGCTCGTTGCGGAGCGCCGCTTCGACTGCATCGTCTCGACCTCCGCCTACGAGTCCACCCACCTCGTCCCGCTCGCGCTCGGGAGCCGCCGGCCGCCCTGGGTCGCCGACTTCCGGGACGGGTGGACGTTCCATCCGTGGAAGCCCGACTACCCGACCGGCGCGCAGCGCCGGCTCGATGCATTCCTCGAGCGGCGGGTCGTCACGACCGCCGAGCGGACGACGTGCGTCGAGGCGCCCGTCGCCGAGGATCTCCGCTCGCGGCTCGGCATCGATGCGGAGCTCGTGCCGAACGGATGGGATCCCGATCTGACCGCCGAGTCCGAGGACGCCTCGCTGCCCGAGCTCGACGACGACCGGCTCCAGCTCGTGCACACCGGCAAGCTGAGCGGCGGCTGGGGGCGCGACCCGGGCCCGCTGCTCGAAGCGCTCGAGCTGCTGAAAGCCGAGTCACCCGAGACAGCCGGCCGGCTCCAGCTCGTGCTCGCCGGGCGGCTCGACCGCAGCGAGCGCGAGCTGATCGACTCCTTCAGGCTCGGCGAGCTCGTTCACCACGTCGGCCACCTCACCCGCGCCCAGTCGATCAAGCTCCAGCGCCGGGCCGACGCGCTCGTGCTGCTGACGGCGCCGGACCTCGTGTGGGAGCTGCCCGGCAAGGTCTTCGAGTACATGGGCTCGGGCCGCCCGGTGCTCGCGCTGGCCGCCGGCAACGAGGCGGCACGCGTCGTCGGCGAGACGGGCATCGGCTGGACCGTGCCCCCCGACGACGTGATCGCGATCGCCTCGGCCCTCCGACGGGTCGCCGCGGGCGAGCTCGCCGGCGCGTACTCGCCCCACGACCTTTCGCGCTACCTCTACCCCGGACCGGCGGAGGCGATGGCCGCGGTCCTCGAATCGGCGATCGAGCGCCGCTCGCGATGACCACGATCGATGTCGTCATTCCGACCTTCGGGCGCTGGGAGCTGACCGAGCGGTGCCTCGAGCTCCTCCGGGAGCAATCTGCTGCCCACTCGGTGACGGTCGTCGACAACGGCTCGCAGGACGGAACCCCGGACACGGTGTGCGAGCCGCCTTCCCCGGCGCGAGCGTCATCGAGCTCGGGGACAACCTCGGCTTCCCGGTCGCGTGCAACCGTGGCGCCGCCGCCGGCAGCGCCGAGATCATCGTGCTGCTCAACAACGACGTCGAGCCGCGCGCGGACTTTCTCGAGCGGCTCGTCGCACCCTTCACCGATCCCGACCTCGGCACCGCCGCGCCCCTGCTCGCCCAGCCGGGCGGCGAGACGATCGACTGTGTGGGGCTCTGCGCCGACTCGACGCTCGCAGGCTTTCCGCGCCTGCGCGGGCGTCAGCGTCGATGACGCCCTGGCGGCACGGCCCGTCCTGGCCGGGCCCTGCGGCGGCGGCGGCGCGTACCGGCGATCGGCCTGGGAGCAGGCCGGGGGGCTCGACGAAGGCGTGCGCTTCTATGGCGAGGACATCGACCTCGCGCTCCGGATCGCCGCCTCCGGCTGGGCCGCGGTCGCCGTTCCGGAGGCGGTCGCCGTGCACCTCGGCTCGGCCACCGCCGGGCCGCGGTCGTCGTGGCAGCGATACGAGGGCGGGTTCGCACGCGGTTACTTCCTGCGGCGCTACGGCACGCTCCGGACGCGGGCGAGCCTGCGAGCGGGGCTGACCGAGGCAGTCGTCATGTGCGGCGATGTCGCGATCTCACACGACCTCAGCGCGACCCGCGGTCGCCTCGCAGGCTGGCGGGCAGCGCAGGGCGCCGGCCGGCGCGAGCCGCCCCCGACCAGAGCGGTCGACCGTTCGATCGGCTTTCTCGAGAGCCTGCGGATGCGCCGGGGTGTCTACGCCAGCACCTCGTCGTAGAGCTCGCGCGTCCGGCCGACCATCTGCTTCGCCGTGAACCCGCGCGCGACCCGATCCCGCGCCCGCTCGCCGAGGGCCCGCCGGCCCGGCCCGTCGAGGAGCGCCCGGAAGGCAGCGGCGAAGCCGTGCGTGTCGCCGCGCGCGACGACGACGCCCGCGTCCCCGACCGCCTCGGGGTTCCCCGGCGCATCGGACACCACCGGCGGCAGGCCGAGCGCCATCGCCTCGAGAACCGCGAACGAGAGGCCCTCGCGCAGTGACGGCAGGACGAAGAGGTCGGCCGCCGCGAGCACCGCGCGCACGTCGGGCCGGTGGCCGAGCACCCGGACCGAGCCCGACTCCAGTTCGAGCCGCTCGAGCTCGGGGCGCAGCGGCCCGTCACCCGCGACGAGCAGCACGAGCGGCGGCCCCGCCTCGACCGCCGCCCGGGCCGCTGTCAGCGGGTCCTTGTGCGCGTCGAGCGAGCCGAGGTAGATCGCAGCCACCTCCGCCTCGGAGAGACCGAGGGCCGCCCGGGCCGTCGCGCGCTCCTGCGGATCGAGGGGGTCGCCCGGGTCGACGCCGTTCTGGATCACCGCGAGCCGCCTCTCCGCTGCGCGCGCCGGCCACGGCGAGGATGTCGAGCACGCTCGGCCTCGGAGACGCAGATCGTCCGGTTCGCCGTCCGCAGCACCAGGCGCAGGTTCGCGACGGCGATCCCGCGCTCGATCCCGGTCGCGCGACGCAGAAGATGCAGCCCGTGCATCGTCACTACCGATCGCCGGGCGGCAAGCGCCGGGAGACAGATCCCGGCCGCGACCTCACCGTGGACGTGAAGCAGATCGGCGTGCCGGAGAACGCCGGCGCCGGTGCGCGGAAGCGCGCGCAGCGCGTCGAACCGCCGCGGTGTCGGCGCCAGGTAGACGCGCTCGAAGCGGTAACCCTCCATCCGGGAGAGGAGATCCACGTAGGCCTCTCCTCCTCCACCCGGATGCGGCAGCACGTGCAGCACCGTACGCATGCCGCCGGTTTCGGCGCCCGGCGGCGCCCCCTCTCAGCGATCGGCGTAGGCCGCGGCCACGGTGTTCGAGCGAGGCCGCGAGCGAGAGCTCCGCGCGGTGGCCCTCGAACCATGCCGCCGTCGACTCGCGCAGCGCCGCGCCGCCGGCGGCGACGCGGACGATCGCGGCGGCAAGATCGGCCGGCGAGGCCGACGGCGCGACGACGCCGTTCACGCCGTCCTCGACCAGCTCGACCGCGGCGTTGTCGGGGCCCGCGACGACGATGCTCGGCGTGCCGCGGGCCGCGGCCTCGACGACGACGAGCCCGTACCCCTCGCGACTGCGACGGCAGCACAAGGCAGAGCGCCGCGGCCAAGAGCCTCGTCCACCGCGCTCGGGCGACACGAAACCGGGCACCTCGACGATCCCTTCGAGCCGCTCGCGCTCGACGAGGCGGAGCACCTCGTCGCGCTCCGGCCCGTCGCCGTAGATCTCGGCGCGGAGCTCGGGAAGCCTCTCGCGGGCCACCTCGACCGCCGGGACGATCGAGGGCACGCGCTTCTCGGGGATGTGCCGGCCGGCGAAGACGGCGGTCGGCGGGACGGCTGCAGGCTCACGAGCCGGCCCGGCGCGCCCGCGTACTGCCCGCGCAGAACGGTGAGCGTCCCCGCGGAGGCCGAGCTCGCGCAGCCGCCGCTCGTGCAGGCGCGAGAAGCAGAACGACCGCCGCGGGATCCGCAGGCAAAGCCGCTGCACGAGCCAGCCGCCCCGGCCGGCGACGGGCCCGAGGTACTCGCGCCAGTAGGAGCGCGTCCACACCTCGTGCCAGTCGACCACCAGGCGGTAGCGGCGCACCGGCCGCACGAGCCCCGCGGCAAGCAGCGAGAAGTACGGGAACGAGGCCGTATGCACGACGTCGTAGCTCCGGCCGTGCCGCGCGAGGTGAGCGAGCACCCCGGCCCGAACCGCAGCGGCGGCCAGATCCGGCGCCGGCCGCCGGAGTACAGCGACATCCGCGGCCCGACCGCCACGACGTTGCACCCCGGGGACGCCTGCATCCTCACCCTCGGGCCACTGCCTGAGAGTGAGGTAGTCGACCTCGTGCCCATCGGCTGCCAGCCGCTCGGCGAGGTTGCGGTACCAGCGCTCGGCTCCGCCGACAGTGTGCGGGTAGATGCAGTCGTAGACGAGCAGATCCGCACGGACTGGCCAAGCCTAGCCTTCGGTCCGAAGAGCGAGCCGCGGCCTGCTGATATTCCATGAGAGTCAGAGTCAGTCGAACTGCCCGAATTGGCGACCGAAACCCTCACATCCGTTCGCGAGCGCCGCACGGAGCCCAGGCTCCGCGTCTCCGTCGTGATCCCGTGCCTGAACGAGGCGGAGAACATCGAGGAGTGCGTCTCGCGCGCACGTGCCGTGCTCGACCGCTACGGGATCGCGGGCGAGGTGATCGTCGTCGACAACGGCTCCGAGGACGGCAGCGGCGAGCTCGCCCGCGCGGCCGGCGCGACGCGTCGTCGACGAGCCGCGCCGCGGCTACGGCAGCGCCTACCTGGCCGGGTTCGCGGCGGCGCGCGGCGACTACATCGTCATGATCGACGCCGACCTGACCTACGACTTCGAGGAGATCCCGCGCTTCGTCGGCGACTCGACGAGGGCGCGGAGCTCGTGATGGGGAACCGGATGGAGAACATCGAGCCCGGGCGCGATGTCGATCACGAGCCGGATCGGCAACCCGATCCTCACCGGCTTCCTGAACCTCGTGCACCCGACGCCGGTACATGACGCCCACTGCGGCCTGCGCGCGCTCCGCCGCGACGCGCTGCCGCGCCCTCGACCTCCAGCTCGACCGGGATGGAGTTCGCGTCGGAGATGGTGATCCGGGCCGGTAAGGTCGACCTCGACGTGCGCGAGCTGCCGATCGAGCTGCACCGGCGCGGCGGCGAGTCGAAGCTCTCGCCGTTCCGCGACGGCTGGCGGCACCTGCGGCTGATCCTCGTCCACAGCCCGACCGCGCTCTTCATCGTCCCCGGGCTTCTGATGGTCGTGCTCGGCATGCTCGTCGGAGTTGACGGTCTTCGCGCAGCTGAGCCTGTTCGGGCGCACCTGGTACGTGCACACGCTGATCGCCGGCGCTCGCGCTCGTGATCGTCGGCGCCCAGGTGCTCGGCCTCGGGATCTGCGGCCGCGCCTACAGCGTGTTCGTGATGGGCGACCGCGACCCGGTGTTCGAGCGGCTCGGCCCCCGCGTCGGGCCTCGAGCACGGCCTGCTGCTCGGCGCTCGCGCTCGTCACCGGAGCGGATCGCCCTCGGCGGGGTCGTCGTCTCCCAGCTGGGCCTCGAACGGGCTTCGGGACGCTCGGCGAGGAGCAGCTCGCGATCGTGGCGATGACGCTCGTCGTCTGCCGGGATCCAGGTGTTCTTCACCTCGTTCCTCGTCTCGCTGCTCGGGCTGCGCCGCAAGGCCTGACGAGCGGCTCTACGAGCGGTTCCTACCCGTCGGCGCGAGCGACCGCGGAAGCCCGGCCGTAGGTTGCCGGCTCGGTCGAGGTCATGGGGAAAGTGCCGGGGGACGCCGGCCCCCCGCCGGCGTCCCCCCTTGCGTCCGCCGGTGCTGGACGCGAACTCGTCTCCTTATACGGGACGCGTTGCCTCAACTGTGTAAAGCCGTCGCGGACATCACTCGAACGAGCTATCACAGCCCCCCGTTCGAGGGACGGCTCCGCCTGCCGGGGGCGAACTGCGAGAATCGGGACGGTAAGCCGTCGAGAGAGGGAGAGTGACCATGGCGACCAGGACCGACTTCACAGACGAGGAGTGGAAGGCGATGCAGACCGGGATCAGCGGCGCCGGGATGCTCGTAGCGGTGAGCGACGCGAGGTTCTTCGACACGTTCAAGGAGGCCTCGGCGCTCGCCAAGCACATCAGCGCCGCCCATACACAGAACGCCGACCCACTCGTGCGCGAGATCGCCGACATCCACCACAACCCGTTCGGGATCACGACATCGCGCAACGACGTCGAGCAGGGGACCGTCGAGGCGCTCCACGCGGCTGTCGCCGCGCTCCAGGCGAAGGCGCCCGACGACCTTCCCGCCTACAAGCAGCTCGTGCTCGACGTCGCCGGTTCGGTCGCCGAGGCAGCGAGCGGCGTCAAGCCCGGCGAGACGACTGCGATCGCCACGATCCAGGCAGCCCTGGGTGACGGTGCCACAGCCCCGGCCGCCGCGGCCCCGGCAGACGCGTCCCCGGCAGACGCAGCCTCCGCCGAAGATGCCCCGGCCACGCCGCCGGCTTCCTAGCGAACGACGAAGAACCCGATCGCCACGTACTGGCAGGCGATCGCGACGAGAGTGAGCGCGTGGAAGAGCTCGTGGTACCCGAACACCTTCGGGATCGGGTCGGGCCTGCGGCGCGCGTACACGATCGCTCCGACCGTGTAGGCGACGCCGCCGGCGAGCAGGAGCGCGACCGCGGCGGCGCCGGCGGACTCCTCGAGCTGGGGCATCGCTGCGATCCCCACCCAGCCGAGGGAGAGCGCGATCACGACCGAGAGCCACTTCGGCGCCTCGACCCAGCAGAACTTGACGAGCGTCGCGACCAGCGCGCCGGCCCAGACGATCCCGAGGACGGTCGACTCGAGCGCCCCGTGGAGGCACACGAGCCCGACCGCCGTGTAGGTGCCGGCGATCAGCACGTAGATACCGGCGTGGTCGACCCGCCTCATCCAGAGCCGGGCCCGCGGCTGCCACCTGACGCGGTGGTAGAGCGTGCTCGCCGCGAGCATCAAGGCGACCGACCCGGCGAACGCGGCGGCCGCGACCGATGAGCGGCCGCCGTCGGCGCCGACGATCAGGAGCGTGCCGACGACGAGCGCGGCACCCAGGCCGACCTCGTGCAGGACGCCGCGCAGCAGCGGCCGCTCGGAGACGGCCAGACTGCTCACAGCTCGGTCAGCTCGCGTCTTGGCATCAGCTCGGGCCTCTCCCGTTCACGTGGGGCTCGCTCGACGATCGCCCCGGGAACGGTACCGCGAACGCGCACTGCGCGAGCGCCGAGACGAGAACCGGGGCGGCCAGATGGCCGCCCCGGTTCCTTCGCGCTCTGTCCGGCGTCGTCTAGCCGGTGAACTTCGCGCCGCTCGTGCTGGTCGTCTTGACCTTGACCGTGACCTTCGCGTGGTCGGTGGCCGTGACGTGCTTGCCCTTCGGCGAGGTGCCGTTGGCGGTCGCGACGTTCGTGAAGCTCGAGGCGACTGCGCTCCGGCTGCACTGATAGCTCCTGGAGGCGCCGACTGCCAGGCTCCCGAGGCTCTTGTTGCAGCCGGGCGAGGCCGGATCGCTGACCGTGACCGCGTGCAGCGCCACGTTGCCGGAGTTCGTCACCTTGATCGTGAAGCTCGCCGTCCCGTAGCTGACCGTGGTCTGGGTCGCACCGGTCGAGGTCTTGGTCTGGTCGAGCTTCGTCGTCAGCGTCTGCGACTTCGGGCTCTTGACGATCCCGATCCGCGGCGTCTGCGGCGGCACGAACGCCTTGACGGAGACTGTCGCGTGATCGGACGACTTGACCGCTGCACCCGTCGGCGGCTTGCCGGTGGCGGTCGCGACGTTCTCGAAGTCCGCGGCCACGTTGTCGCGGGTGCAGCTATAGCTCTTCGAGCCGCCGGCCGCGAGGGTGCCGAGGTTGTGGTTGCAGTCGGTCGAGAGCGGGTCGCTGACCGTCACGTTGCTGAGCGTGACGTCACCGGTGTTCGTAACCGTGATCTTGAAGGTCGCGGTCGCGCCGACGGCGATGGTCTGCGACGCCGGGTTCTTGACGATGTGGATCGCCGGGTGCGTGGGCGCAGGCGGCTTGGGCGCCGGCGGCTTCGGCGCCGGCGGCTTGGGCGCAGGCGACGTGACGGTCACCGGCGCGGTGTCGGTCGCGGTCACGTTCGGCCCCGACGGCGGCGTGCCCGTTGCGGTTGCGCTGTTCGTGAAGCCGGCCGCGACCTTTGCGAGCGAGCAGTTGTAGGTCACCGCTCGCCCCCGGCGCCATCGATGCGAGAGCAGCGATTGCCGGGCTCGAGGCGTTGCATCCCGGCGCGAGCGCGTCGGAGACGGTCACGTTGGTCAGCGTCACGTTGCCGGTGTTCGTCACGGTGATCGTGAAGCTCGCCGTGCCGCCGCTCGAGATCGTCTGCGACTTCGGGTTCTTGACGATCCCGATCGAAGGCGTCGACGGGGTCGACGGGGTCGACGGGGTCGACGGGGTCGACGGGGCGGACGGGGTCGACGACGGCGGAGACGACGGCGGCGTGGATGCCGTCGAGCTCTCGTTGGCCGCGTTGCAGGCGCCGCTCACCGCGACGTTGTTCGTGTCGCCGGCGAAGAACGCCCGCCAGCGGTAGGTCCCGTCGGCCGTCGTCTTGAAGCTCGCCGACGTGTAGGTGCCGTTACCGTTCGCATCGACGCTCTTGCTCGCGGCGGCGAGCGTCGTGAGCGCGTTGGCGCAGGTGGTGTCCCCGGGGCCGTAGACCCTGAAGCTCACCGTCCCCGTCGCGCCGACCACTCCGCTGAGGGTGGCGACGTCGTTGATCGGGTCCCCGGTCGTCACCGAGCCGGTCGCCTGGGTGGCGATCGCCGGTGAGATCTGGTTGACGGTCGAGCTCTCGCCCTCGGCGTTGCACGCGCCGCTGACGGCAGCGTTGTTCGTGTCGCCGGCGAAGGTCGCCCGCCAGAGGTACGTCCCGGCCGTGGTGGTCGTGAAGTCGGGCGAGGTGTAGGTGCCGTTGCCGTTGGCATCGACGCTGCTGCTCGCCGCGGCCAGCGTCGCGAGCGGCTTGGCGCACGTGGTGTCGCCGGGAGCGAAGACCTGGAAGGTCACCGCGCCCTTCGCTCCGACCGCCCCACTCAGCGTCGCGACGTCGTGGATCTTCGAGCCGACGGTGACGCCGCCGGAGGCCAGCGTCGAGAGCGCGGGCGAGGCCTGGGTGACGGTCGAGCTCTCGCCGTTGGCACCGCAGGTACCGCTTACCTGGACGTTGTGGTTGTCGCCGAGGAACGAGGCGCGCCAGAGGTAGGTGCCCGGCGTCGTGCCCGTGAAGTCCGCCGAGGTGTAGGTGCCGTTGCCGTTCGCATCGACGTTCTCGGTCGACGTGGCGAGCGTCTGGAGCGGCGTCGCGCACGTCGGGTCACCAGGGCCGAAGATCTGGAAGGTGACCGCGCCCGTCGCGCCGAGGGCTCCGCTGAGCGTCGCTACGTCGTGGATCTTCGACCCGACCGCCACGCCGCCCGAGGCCTGTGAAGCGATCGACGGGGTGGCCTGGCAGTTGGTCGGCCGTGTGTAGGTGGCCGTCACCGACGGGTTCCCGGTGAAGCCGTCGTCCCACGTGATGTTCGCCGTGACCGAGCCGCTGATGGTGGACGTCGGGACGGTGTACGACCCGGAGAACGCGCCGCTCGTCGCCATCTTCGAGCCCTGCTGGCCGAGGACACCGTCCGAAATCGTGAAGTGCGCGGCGTTGCCGTTGGCGTTGAACGTCCAGCTGACCAGCCCGTTGCAGTCGACACTGGCATTCAGCGACCCATCGTGCGCCGAGGCGAGCGGGGCGACCAGGAGCACCATGGCGACAACCACCCCCACCAACGCGGCGAGCTTCTTCGTCGAACTCACGTTTAACCAACCTCCTCTAAAAAGGACTCGCGCCGCGTCGCAGCGCATGTGAACTCAAGGTAGACCCCGTCCGACCGCCAGGCGAGCGACCACGGGTTGGTTTGCACCTAGCCCAAAGGCCCGAGACGGCGTGATCCTCTATCCCCCGTTCGGGGCACAGACGAAGCGAGTCTAGAACAGTCGCCGGACGGGAAAGGCGCCGGTTCCCTGAAGGCGCTGTGAGGTCAGCGCCGAACGGGCTGCAGCCAGCGCAGCGAGTCGTCCATCTCGCCCCGATCGAGCAGCGTGCGAAGACGACGTAGGCGCACGTAGCGGTCGCTCTCGAACTCGTCCAGCGTCAGCCCGACCTGCCTGTAGGCGTCGACGAGCTCGGCGGCGCCCCGCGCCGCATCCCAGTCGAGGGTCAGGCCGGGGAAGGCTCGGCCGAGCTTCGAGAAGTCGACCCGGTAGGAACGAGGGTCGGCGCTCGAGCCCTCGGCGAACTCGAGCGAGCAGCCCGGTGAGCTCGGCGAGCACCTCGGCCAGATCCCGGATCACGTAGTTCTGTGCGTCGGAGCCGACGTTGAACGCCTCGCCGCGAACGGCATCCTCGGGCGCGGCGAGCATCGCCAGCGCCGTCTTCGCGAGATCGCGGACATGGATCAGCGGCCGCCACGCGGTGCCGTCGCTCAGAAGACGGATCCGGCCGGTCGTGTGGCTCCAGGCGGCCAGGTTGTTGAGAACGATGTCGAGGCGAAGGCGCGACGAGACGCCGTAGACGGTCGCGTTCCGCATCGAGACCGGCGCGAAGTCCGGCCCCGCAAGCTCGGCGAGGCCCTCCTCCGACCGCACCTTCGACTCGGCGTACGCGGTGATCGGCCGCAGCGGCGCGCTCTCGTCCAGGGCTTCGTCGCTACCGGAGGCGCCGTACATCGAGCACGACGAGGCGAAGACGAACCGGCGAACGCCCGCTTCCCGCGCCGCCCGCGCGAGGCGGACGGTCGCACGGAAGTTGATCTCCTCGGTGAGGCTTGGCGCGAGATCGCCCACCGGGTCGTTGGAGAGCGCCGCGAGATGGACGATCGCCTCCACGCCCTCGAGCTCGCTTGCCTCGACGTCGCGAATGTCGCGGCTGGTCGCCGGAACGGGGTGCCGCGGCCCGAAGTCGCAGCCGCCGTAGAAGTCCGCGTCGAGGCCGACCACGTCGTGTCCCGCCTCCGCCAGGAGCGGGGCAAGGACGGATCCGATGTAGCCGTTGCTGCCTGTGACGAGTACGCGCATTGGAATCCCACTTACAGTAATCGACACTTCGCCCCGACTCCCGAGTATCGTCAATCGGCCGATGCCGATCGACTGGAACACAGTGCCCGACGCCGATTCCGTGGGGAGCGAGCTCATCGAGTTGATGCGCGAGCTCTACCCGATCCCTCGCAGCCTGACGGGGAACGGCGTTCGCGACACCCTGGCGGTGCTCGCCAGGGAGGTGCCGCTCGAGGTCGTCGAGACGCCCTCCGGCACCAGGGTCTTCGACTGGACCGTTCCGCGCGAGTGGACGATCAGGGCCGGCTGGATCGACGGACCGGGCGGCGAGCGGGTGCTCGACCTGGCCGACTCGAGCCTCCACGTGCTCGGCTACAGCACCCCGATCGACACGACGATGCCGCTCGACGAGCTTCGCCCACACATCTTCACGCACCGGGACGATCCCGAGCTCGTTCCCTACCGGACCTCCTACTGGCAGGAGCAATGGGGCTTCTGCATGAGCGGGAAGCAGCTCGACTCACTCGAGCCGGGCGACTACCGCGTCGTGATCGACGCCGAGCTCGCCGACGGCTCGCTCACCTCCGGCGAGCTGAAGATTCCGGGCGCCACCGAGACCGAGTTCCTGCTCAGCACCTACATCTGCCATCCGGCGCTTGCGAACGACAACCTCTCCGGGGTCGTCGTGCTCTGGGCGCTCGCCAGGATCCTCGCACGCCAGGAGCTCAGCAACACCTACCGGCTCCTCTGGAGCCCCGGCACCCTCGGGCCCCTCTGCTGGCTCGACCGCAACGCGCAGACGCTCGATCGCCTCGCGAACGGGCTCGCGATCTCGTGTGTCGGCGACCCCGGCCCGCTCAGATACAAGCGCTCCCGGCGCAGCGATGCCGTCGTCGATCGGGCCGCGGCGCTCGTCCTCGCCGAGAGCCCGGAAAGCATCGTCAGCGACTGGTCGCCGACGGGCGGAGACGAGCGCCAGTTCTGCTCGCCCGGGTTCGACCTGCCCGTCGGCACCTTCTCTCGAACTCCGCACGGCCTCTTTCCCGAGTACCACTCTTCGGCCGACGACCTCGAGCTCGTCACGGCGGCCGCACTCGGCACCTCCGTGCGGACGGCCCTCGCGATCATCAGCGTGGTCGAGACCAACACCACGTTCGTGAACCTCAGCCCGTTCGGCGAGCCGCAGCTCGGCCGGCGCGGGCTCTACCAGGCGGTGCCCGACGGGACGAACCCGGAGACGGCGATGCTCTGGGTGCTGAACCTCTCCGACGGGACGAACGACCTGCTCACGATCGCAGAGCGATCGCGGCTTCCCTACACGCAGATCCTCGAGGCGGCGACGGCGCTCGAGCAGCACGAGCTGCTCGAGCGGAGCCCCTGACAGAGCCAACTGCCGGCACGGGAAGGGCCTCGCCGCCGCAGCGCGAGGCCCTCCCGTCGACGAGCCCGCAGCGCCGGCCTGCTAGCGGTCGCCGCCCTTGCCGTTGCCCTGGCCCTGGCCGTGGCCGTGGCCGTTGCCGTGACTATGGCCGTGGCCATCGTTCTCGTTGCCCTGGCCTTGATCGTCGCCGTCGCCCTTGCCGGAGCCGCGCGTACCCTTGTCGTTCCCGTGCCGGCCGTGGAAGGCCTTGATGCACTGGCCCTGGTTCCTGAACGACGGGTTGCTGAACGACCTCCAGCCGCCCTTCTTGCAGACCCCCGGCGAGGCCGGGGCGGTGATGTTCGACGACGACATCGTCACGCCGTCGATCAGGAACCCGTTGTTGGCCGTGGCCGGCGCCGCGGCGAAGGGCCCTTCGCGGAAGATCAGCGTGCGCGTCTGCGGCACGACGTTCCCGGTCGGGGTCTGCTCCGGGTCGTAGCGGTAGTAGTCCTCCCACGAGGTTCCCGTGGCCCTGAGCGCGCCGTCGATGTAGATCTTGACGACGTCGTTCGCCGGGCCGGGAACAAACGTGACCGAGAACTCGACCGAATGCGCGTGCGCGCGATCGAGCGTCGCGATGTCTGACTCGTTGAACGTCGCGACCTTGCCGACCGGCCCGGTGTCGGTCACGTCGTCGAAGAAGACGTGGACGCCGTCGGCCTCGTCGACGAAGCGCAGGTAGCTCATCCGGGCGCCGTTGCCGTCGTCCGGGCTCACGGAGAGCGCGAGCCCCGGCTGGAAGGTCGAGAGCGCCGTGCCGATCGAGAAGCTCGCGTCGAAGTGGTTGTTGCCGGTCGACTCGCCGGCCGCGTTCGTCACCGGCGGCGCGAAGGTCTGGTCGGCGAACGAGCCGCTCGTGACCGAGCTCGAGATCCGCAGCGCCTGCGTGCCGAAGCCGTAACCCGCGGCGGCCGGAAACCCGGAGACTGCGGCAACGGCCGAGTCGTACGACCCGGTCTTCTTCCATCCCTGCTGGCCGTTGATGTTGCCGACCGTGTAGGGCGACTCGAAGGTGATCGGGCCGACCGTGTCGGCCACTGCCACGGCCGAAGCCGCGAGCGCGAGCACCGCGAGGATCGAAAGAACTACCGCCGGTCTTCTCATACGAGCTCCCTTCAGTTGAACGCCTGCGCGGGGTGCGCCGAGCGCCGGAACCTTCCCTGTCGATCTCGTTTCCGACTGTAACCCCGTGCTTTTTTCGCGGAACCCCCACGCACGCGTTTTTTACAACGCGAAAACTCAGCCCGCCGGGTTTTTACGGGACGCCTACACGGGGCCGCTAAAGAGGGTCGTGACCCTCAAGTAAGGGAGGCGGCATGCCGAAACAGTTGGCGTGGACGTGGTTAACAACAATCGGGGCGCGGTGCGTGAGCGTCTGGGGGAGATCCTTGTCCGCAAGGGTCGCCTGACCCGCGAGCAGCTCAACACCGCGGTCACAGAGGCACGGGCAAGCGGCGACCGGCTCGGGGCTCACCTGGTCAAGTCCCGCACCCTCTACGAGGAGGACATCTCGATCGCGCTCGCCGATCAGTACGGGCTGCGCTACGTCGTCATCGACACCCGCCATCTCGACACCGAGCTCTCCTCGGCGCTTCCCGAGCGGACCGCACGCAGGCTGTGCGCGCTTCCGGTGTCCAAGACCAACGACCGCGTACGCCTCGCGATCGCGGACCCGACCGACGTCGTCCTGATCGACGAGCTGCGGATGGCGCTCTCGGGGTCGTTCGACCTGGTGATCGCCGACCCGTCGGCGATCCGCGCCGGGATCGAGAAGATCTACGACTCGAACCTGATGGCGGCCCGGCTCGACGAGGCGGAGGAGTTCGACGAGGAGACCGAGGACGGCCAGCGGATCGACGCCGGCGAGGGCGACGCCGAAAGCGCACCGGCAGTCGAGGAGGTCAACCGGCTGCTGCGTCGCGCGATCGAGCTCGGCGCATCGGACATCCATTTCGTCCCGCGCAGGAACGACCTCCATGTGCGGGCACGCGTCGACGGCGTCATGCGCGACGTGTCAGTGGTTCCGCGTTCGCTCAAGACCTCGATCATCGCGCGCCTCAAGGTCATGGGCTCGCTCGACATTGCCGAACGACGGCTGCCCCAGGACGGCCGCGTCTCGATCTCGATCGCAGGCGTCGACATGGACCTCCGGGTCGCCGTGCTTCCGTCCGCAATCGGCGAGGAGGCTGTCCTGCGGATCGCCTACGTCGGCCGGGAGGGGCTCCGGTCGTTCGAGGATCTCGGCCTCGACACGCCGACGGTCGCCACCCTTCGCCGCTCGCTGCGCAATCCGGCCGGCGCGATCATCGTCGCGGGCCCGACCGGGAGCGGCAAGACGACAACCCTTTACTCCGCCCTCGGCGAGCTGAACGACGGCACGCGGACGATCGTCAGCATCGAGGACCCCGTCGAGTCGATGATCGACGGCATCGTCCAGATCGAGGTCAACACGCGCGCCGGGCTGACGTTCGCCCGTGGGCTGCGCACGATCCTCAGAGCCGATCCCGACGTGATCATGATCGGCGAGATCCGCGATCTCGAGACCGCCGAGATCGCGCTCCACGCCGCTATGACCGGCCACGTCGTGCTGACGACGGTGCATGCGCAGAGCGCCGCGTCCGCGCTCGTACGCCTGCGCGAGCTCGGCGTCGCCGATGCGAGCATGGGCTCGTCGGTTCGCACCGTTCTCTCCCAGCGCCTGCTCAGGATCCCGTGCGAGCGCTGCAGCCAGGGCGAGCGGGTAAGCGCCGAGGACCTCGAGCGCGTCGGGCTGTACGCTCCCCTCGAGCTCTACCGGCCCGCGGGCTGCAACCAGTGCGACTTCACCGGCTATGCCGGGCGAGTCGGCATCTACGAGACCCTGTCGATCGACGACAGCGTGCGCTCGGTGATGAGCGGTACCGCCTCGGCGATCGAGGCCGCCGCCGTGGCGTCCGGGAAGACCGTGGTGCTCTACGACAAGGCCCGCACTCTCTGCGAGAGCGGCGGAACGACCGTCGACGAGCTCATTCGCGTGCTCGGCGAGTTCGAGTAGCGAACGCGAACGAGAAAAGCACGCGCGGCCGAGCGCGGGCGAACCGCTGACTCGACCACGCGTGGCACAAGCTCCGAGACGGGCAGACTCGGGAGCTCGCCCCTGTCGATGACCGGGACCCAGGTTGTACGGCGGCTCGGTCATCTCCCGATGTTCGGACCATGTTCGGAATGTAAAACGCGCTCCGGCCGGGTCCCGGCCGCGGGCGCGCACCCGCGTCAACGACTGCGGGGCGGCCCGAAGGCCGCCCCGCAGCGTTTCACCGGCTCGCCGCAGTTCAGCCGGTGAACCTGGCGGGCCCGACGGCGCCCTCTTACACGATCCTCCGGCCGTCCTCCCGGCGCCCTAGACGATGGTTTAGACCTTTCCCCGTTTGCGTGCGAGGACCAGACATAGGTCCAGGTGGCGAGGGTTGGGCTCTGCGAGCATGGCGCAGCGGGTTCGTTTTGAAACTGCGGTAGGGGATGCAATCGGTTACCGGGCCGCAACGCCCGGCAGCCGCCGGCGGACGCGAGCCCGAACAGGGCGCCGCCGCCGGACGCCGCGTGCTCGCTAGGAGCCGTGCCGGTAGGCGGCGGCCTGCCGGCCGGCCAGCCGGACGAGGTCGCCGAGCGCGATGTTCACGTCGAGCACGTGCAGCCCGAGGATCGGCCGCTGGAGGCCGCCCAGCGTCGGCCGGCGGTCGGCGCTTCCGCCCGGACGCGAGACCTGCAGCCAGGTCGCGTTGCCCGACGTCTCGCAGCGGCCGGTGAACTCGCGCGGGAACGAGACCCACGGCGTGCTCACCGAGAGCTTGCTTCCGGGCAGGAAGGTCAGGGCGAGCGACGGGATGGCGGGATCGAGGAAGGCGGTGCCGCCGGGCGGCGAGGCGGGATTGACGCACATGATCTGAAGCGTCGGCGACAGGTGCCTCGGCGCGAGCAGGTTGACGCCCTCGTCCGAGGTGGTGCGCGCGAACTGGCTGTCGGCCGGCGGTTTCGAGGTGAAGCTCGAGTAGGCGACGACGCAGCCGGACTCGGCCGACGAGGTGCACTCCGGGATGTGGTTGAAGTCGCCGCCGACCGTCTTGCCCTTCTGGACGGTGACGTTGCCGCCCAGAAGGAGCGCCGAGACGAGCCGGTGTCGGAGCGCCGGCCGGTTGTCGACCTCCTGCTGGAGGAGCCGGATCAGGATCGTCGCCCCCTGGGAGTGGCCGATGAAGACGATCCCGCGGCCGTCGTTGTAGTGGGCGAGGTAGTCGCGGAACGCGCTGAGGACGCTGCGATAGGCGAGAAGCGCGTTCGCGAGCGTGATCCGGCTCGGGTGGTCGAGTGCGCTGAGGGTGATCTGGTGGTAGACCGGCGCGTACACCTTGCACAGCTGGGAGAACGGCGAGGCCTGGGCGATCGCGACCTCCTGCTGGCGAAAGCCGATCGCGAGGCTCGCGTTGACGGTCTTCTCGTCGCTGATCGTCGGATACACGTAGAAGCAGTCGACCGGCGGGTTCGCGGCCGCGGTGGCCTTCACGACGTGCGTCGCGCCGGTGCGGCCGACGACGGTTGTCGTCAAGTCGGAGAGGCACGGGTTGCTCGCGAGGCCCGGGCGGCAGAGCCAGGTCGTCCCCCACTGGTCGAGGTTCGAGGTGGCCGGCGCCGCGGTCGACGTCGACGCCTGCTTCTTCGAGCCGCCGCAGCCCGCGGCGGCGACTGTGGCGGCCATGAGCACTGCAAGGAGAACGAGCTTCGAGCTGCGGGTGCGCTGGACCATCGAGACGCCATCACCAAGCTAGCGCGCGGGCGCCGGCAGCCGCCCGCCCTTCATCGTGCTCTCATCTACGGGCGCGTACCGTCGCGGTGTTGGTCCCTCCGGCCCCGGCCTGCCTGCCGCCGCCGGGTGGCGTCGGCCCCGCGGGTACCCCACCACCACTCGCACCCCGGGGTCGGCGCCCAGGGGCGCAGCCAGGCCGGTCGCGGCGGTCAGGCGCCTGCGGGCTGCGTCACGAGGGGCGCCGGGCAGAGCCAGACCTCGTACATCCCGACGAGCCCCTTGCTCGAACAGCCCTTGCCGGTCAGGTTGGGTCGCCCGCCGATCGCGCCGGACGTGCACTTCTCCTGCTGGGGCCCGTCGGGGATCCTGGCGTAGACCGTGCACGAGCCGGTGAGGCCGGTGCGGCGCAGCACCCACCCGTTCCTGACGGCCAGCATGACCACCAGGACAAGTGCGCCGACGATCAGGATCCTTCCGAGCAAAGATGCCTCCCGGACGTTCAAGGGCAGAGGGAATAGCCTGCTCATCGTCCGAATTGGGGCTCTGCCCAATCACCCGGAGGAGTGCTGCGCGAGCGCGATCCGATCGGTTAGGGTCGGGTTGTGATCGCGCCGGACGACGAGCACCTGGCGCTGACGATCCGGCCGGTCAGCGCGTCCCCGACGCTCGCCGCCGACGAGCGCGTTCGCCGCAGGATCGCCTCGGGCGCCGAGGTGCTCCATCTCGCCTTCGGCGAGGCCGGTCTTCCGGTCATGCCCGGGCTCGCCGAGGTGCTGGCGCGCGGGGCCGCCGACAACCGCTACGGCTCCGTCGCCGGAGCAGCCGCCGCGCGGGAGGCGGCGGCGGGCTGGTTCGTGCGCCGTGGCGTGTCGACGACCCCGGACCAGATCCTCTTCGCCCCGGGAAGCAAGGCGCTTCTCTACGGCCTCCTGAGCGTCTTGCCGGGAGACGTCGTCCTTCCACGCCCGTCGTGGGTGAGCTACGCCGCGCAGGCGGCGCTGGTGGGGAAGCGCGTCTGGCACGCCCCGATCGGCGAGTCGGGTGGCGTGCCCGACCCGGACGCGCTCGACCTGACGCTGAAGGCGGCCCGGGCGGCCGGCGGGCGGCCCGTGGTGCTCGTGCTGACACTCCCTGACAACCCGACCGGAACCGTCGCCTCCCCCACGCTCGTCACGCAGGTGGTCGAGGTGGCCGAGGCGCACGGCCTGCTGATCGTCTCCGACGAGATCTACCGCGACCTCGCGTTCGAGGGTCAGCTCATGAGCCCGGTCGAGCTCTTGCCCGGCGAGACCTTCGTCACGGGCGGGCTCAGCAAGAGCATGGCGCTCGGCGGGTGGCGGATCGGCTTCGCGCGCATGCCCAACTCCCACGTCGGCGGCGAGGCCGCGCTCGCGCTGATCGGCGTCGCGAGCGAGATCTGGTCGAGCCTCGCCGCGCCGATGCAGGAGGTCGCGGCGTACGTGCTCTCGGAGCCGCCGGAGGTTCGCGCCCACATCGAGCGCAGCAGGCGACTCCACGAGAACGTGTCCCGCGCGGCCTACGAGCGGATCGTGGCCTCCCGCATCGCCTGCCGGCCTCCCGGCGGCGGCTTCTACCTCTATCCCGATCTCGATCCGATCCGGGACCAGCTCGCCCGGGCCGGCGTCGAGACTGCCGACGGGCTCGCGAGCCTCCTGCTCGAGCGCTTCGGGATTGCCGTGCTCAGCGGCACCGCCTTCGGCGACTCGCCGTCGGGCCTGCGCTTCCGGATCTCGACGAGCCTCCTCTACGGCCGCAGCGACGAGGAGCGCTGGGAGGCGCTTGCGAGCGACGACCCGTCGGGCCTGCCCTGGATCAGCCGGGCGCTGGATACCCTCGGAGAGGCGCTCGCCACCCTGGCCGCCGGCTGATTCTTTAGGCATCCCTTACCTACTTCATCGTCCGTTCATGCGTCCCATCTTTCATGGGGCCCGTGACGGCGACCGATGTCTGACGCGCTCGCGCTGCTCGGCAGCAGCGCGGAGTCGCTCGCCGGCCGCCTCGCCGGCGTCTCCTTCGCGCTTCTCGCGGCGGCCCTGGCGCTGCACCTCGGCAAGCTCGCGCTGCGCGCCCGTGCCTGGCACAACATCACCCGCGCCGCGTACCCCGAGCAAGGGCTCCGCTACCGGCATGCGCTCGGCGCCTACCTCTGCGGCACCGGCGTGAACGCGGTCCTGCCGGCGCGGCCCGGCGAGGTGTTGAAGCTCGCGCTCGTCCGCGGCAAGGCGCCGGGCATGAGGTACGAGGGGCTCGCCTCGACGCTGCTCACCGAGTCGGTGTTCGACACGGTGGCAGGCGCTCTGATCCTGTCGATTGCGCTCGCGCTCGGCTGGACGGGCTTCGGCGGCTCCATCGCAGCCACGCTCGGGCCGGTCGCGGGCCACGCGTGGGTCGCCGGAGCGGTCGTGCTCGCCCTCACGGTGACTCTCTTCCTCGCACGCCGCCGCCTCGGGCGCAGGCTGCGGGGCTTCGCCGCCGAGGCAGGCCGCGGGCTCCGCGTCCTGCGCGAGCCGCGCCGGTATCTGCGCACCGTGGCGTCGTGGCAGCTCGGCGCGCTGATGCTTCGCCTCGGGTCGATCTGCTGCTTCCTGGCGGCCTTCCACCTACCGGCCGGGCTCCAGACCGCGCTGCTCGTGCTCGCGGTGCAGTCCGCGGCCAACCTGATCCCGCTGACGCCCGGCGGCGCCGGAACCCAGCAGGCGCTGCTCGTGCTGGCGCTGGGAGGCGTCGCGACCGCCTCGGCGATCGTCGGCTTCGGCGCGGGTGCCCAGCTCGCAACCGCCGCCGCCGACGGCGTCGTCGCGCTCGTCGCGCTCGTGCTGATGACCGGCTCGCTCAACTGGCGGGCCCTGCTCGCGGCGAGGTCCGCCGGCTATCCGGCGCCGGCCGACCCGACCTTGCCGGCCGCCGGCGCGACGTAGCCCGCCGCCGCCGCGTCATCGCGGCGAGTTAAGGGAATTCCCGAATGGCCGACGGGCGGTTCGACAGCTATCCTTGTCGTGCCGACCAAGGGGATGGTGGCGAATGGCAGTTGGGTATTCCAAGCCGAAGCAGAGTCGAAGCGCCTGTCAGGTGCTCGAGGCAAGGGAGCGGGAGGAGCTTTTCCGGCACACGTGCGCGGTCGTCCTCCGGCTGGGGCCGACGTGGAAGCATGAGGGCACCGCGATCATCGTGGTCAAGGACCCGGCGCTCACGAGAGCCGATGTGAAGGCCATGTTCGGCGCGATCTGCGAGCAGTACCGCGTCGGTGGCATCGGCCTGCGGTTCCGCGAGGAGGACGGAGAGCCGCTCCATGCGATCTTCGAGCGCCGTCTTCCGGCCGTCCGGCCGTGGTACGGCGCGCGGCCGCCGCGAAGTGACCGCTCCCGCGCCCTGACCTGAGCTACTGCGTGATCGCTTGCACCGCACCCCGCAGCGGCCTCGGCGGCCGGGGCGAGCCTGGCCAGCAGTTGTGCGGCCCTGGCGAGCGGGACCACGTCCGGTATGCAGGCGCGCTCGGCCGCTGCCACACGCGCAAATCGGCGGCCGCGCCGGACGGGTCGACTGGAAGCTCAGCTCGGCGGCGGCGGCCGGTACCCCTCGCCGTTGATCAGCACCTCGATCGGCGGCTCCGGCTGGCGGAGCCGCGGGGAGAGCATCCCGAGCAAGTCGGGAAGCTCGTCGTCGTCAGCGCTCTCCACCCACACCTGCCAGTTGTCTCCCTCGCGCAGAAGCTGCGGCCGAAAACGGTCGTGGAGCTCCTGGGCGATCTCGGCGGCAATCTCCTCGTCCTTCGTCCTCACGATCACCGAATCGAACATGTCCATACCCCCAACTCGCCGCGGAATCGGTCGGACCTCCGACCGTGGCCGGGATCGTGTCGCGCCGCGGGCCGAACGTCAAGGTCCCGCGGCACGGATTTACACTGGGCGCTCCGCAGCGCGCCGGCCGGCCTCGATCCGCTCGACGGCGGTTGGGTGGCTGAAGAACGCGAGGTAGAACGGCCGGGGCGGGTCGAGGTCCGAGAGGTTCGCGGTCGCGAGCATGCGGTGGGTGGCCTCGAAGGTGGCGGGGTCGCGGGTGAGCTCGAGCGAGAAGCGGTCGGCCTGCCGCTCCCAGCTTCGCGACAGCGCGGAGCCGAGCGGAGCCCCCAGAAGCTGCAGCACCGAGGCGAGAAGCAGGACGAACGGCACGACCCGCGGGTCGCCGGCGCCGCCGGGCGCCCCGATCGCGTCCCGCAGGTCGGGCCAGCGCAGGAGCGCCCAGAGGACGAGCACGAAGCCGGCGGCCCCGGCCATGCCGAGCAGCGTCCCCTTGATCAGGTGCCGGGCGCGGCGGTGGCCGAGCTCGTGCGCGAGGACGAGCCCGATCTCGGGCCGGGTCGATTGCTCGAGCAGCGTGTCGTAGAGGACGAGACGGCGCGTCGGTCCAAGGCCCGAGACGTACGCGTTGGCCTTGCGGGTGCGCCGGCTCGCATCCGCCACCAGCACCTCCTTGATCGGGAGCCGAGCCCGGCCGGCGAGGGCGTGCAGCTCGCCCGCGAGCTCGCCGTCCTCGAGCGGGCGGAACCGGTTGAAGATCGGCTCGATCACGAGCGGTGCGAGCACGCCGAGCGCCAGCACGACAGCCATGCCGGCCAGCGCCGCGGCCAGGGGCCAGCCGCGGGGCAGGAGGCGCGCCAGGCCGACGAGGGCGACGAACGCCGCCGCGGACAGGAGGAGGCCGAGCACGAACCCCTTGGCACGGTCGGCCGCGAAGCCGGAGCGGCTCTGGGTCGAGAAGCCCCACGTCCGCTCGCGCACGAAACCCGTCCAGTATGAGATCGGCAGGCCGACCGCAGTCGTCAGCGCGGCGATCAGCGCCGTGAGCCCGATCACCTGCCCCCACCACGGCCAACCTTCGAGCGGCTCGAACAGCCGGCGGCCGAGCGGGCCGAACACGATCAGGGACAGGAGCACGAGATAGAGCGCGAGCCCCGCCAGGGATGCCGCGTACAGCGGCCGGTGGTAGCGCTGCGCACGGGCCACCTGCTCCTCGCCGAAGAGCTCGACTGCATTCACGCTCCTCATGATCGCCGGATGACCCCGGGCGCAGTCGCCCGGATCGAAGCGACGGCGTACAGGGCCCTACTGGGGCGGGCCGTTCGCAAGCTGCACGCTCGCGCGATGGACCTTGCCGGACTGGTCGACCCAGACGAGCGCGGCGGTCGCGCCGGGCGACCGGGCGAGGAGGCGGCTGGTCAGCGCGGCGGGAGATGCGATCGTGCGGCCGTCGACGCTGACGACGATGTCGCCGCGAACGAGGCCGGCCCGCGCCGCAGGCGTGCCCGGAAGGACGCCGGTGATCAGGGCGCCGATCGCCCGTCCGGTGGCGCTCTGGGGGGAGGCGGTGTTGACGCCGAGGAATGCGGTCGGGCCAACGTGCACGGTGGCCGAGGAGCGGCCGTGCTCGATCTGGTTTGCGATCGAGAGCGCCCGGTCGATCGGGATTGCGAAGCCGTCGTTGCTCGTGTGCTGGAAGGCGAAGTGGCCCGAGCCTGCGGTGTTCATCCCGATCACCTCCCCCGCCGCGTCGGCGACGGGGCCGCCCGAGTCGCCGGGCTGCAGGGGCGCCGTCATCTCGATCAGCCCGGTCAGATGCTCCGGGCTGCCGCTCTCGTCGATCGCCGTGATCGATCGGCCGAGCCCGTCGATCTTGCCGCTCGCGCTGACCGGAGCGCCCCCGTTCCCGCCCGCGTTGCCGATCGCAGTCACCGCGTCGCCGACCCGTGCCTTGGCCGAGCTCCCGAAGGGAA
This sequence comes from uncultured Actinomycetota bacterium, assembly GCA_963743675.1. Classification (GTDB taxonomy): domain Bacteria; phylum Actinomycetota; class Thermoleophilia; order Gaiellales; family Gaiellaceae; genus PALSA-600. Next base: position 420,591 of record CAVURE010000008.1, on the reverse strand, counting down.
CGGTCGGCAGCTCCGAAGCGCCCTTCAGCTCGAGCACTGCGACGTCGACGGCGGGGTCGTAGCCGACCACCGTCGCCGGGTAGGTGCGGCCGGTGTCGGCATCGGAGACGCTGATCGACGTTGCGCCGCGAATCACATGGTTGTTCGTCAGCACCTCCCCCGACGGTGTGACGACCATTCCCGTGCCGATCGTCTCGACCCCCTGATAGCCGAGGCGCGCCGTGACGTCGACGACGCCGGGCTCGACGGGCGCGGCCGCGCCGCCGATCGAGGCGCCCGCGCCCGTTGCCGCCAGGGCCGCTGCCAGTGCGACCGCGGCGAGCACGGCGATCCTCGGGCCACCGCGCGTGGCGCCACACGACCCGGTGGCGGCTACATGCCCCAAGGGCCCCGCGGCGGGCCGCGCCTGCCACCGCGCCCACGCCGCATGAATATGCGCAGCGCCAGCATCGCGACAACGAGCGCGATCCCGACGGGGCCGCCGTGCAAGCCGTGCAGGAGCATGCCACCACCCATTCTCCTCCTCCCGCCGTGCGGGAATGTTACGACCGGGTTGTCTTGCCGCCCCGGACGCTCGGCGTGAGACGGGCTTGCGGCCGGCGGCTGGAGACGATCCGGAGCGGCGGCAGCCCATCGGTCACGTCCCGGCCGGTGAGCGAGCTGCCCGGCCCTTGCTCGTCGGGGTCGCTCCGCAGCAAGGCCCCTTAAATTGGTGACGGCCCGAAGATCCGGGCCGCCGCACTCTTGTAGTTGTCGAGCCCGTCGGGTTGCGCCTCCGCTGGAGGCGGTGTGCCCGAACAAGGCAACGTCTATGTGATCCCATCCTGCAGCAGGATCGACCCGGCGACACCGTCCGGGAGGCTGAATGTGAGTCGCCTTCCGGCTTGCCCCCTCTGAGGGATGGTGCTGTCAGGTCGTCAGCGCAACGTTGCCTGGAGATTATGGCCGGCGTCCGGAAGCCGAGGGTCTCGCGAGGTCGGGTGTTGAGCTTGTTCGCGATCTCGTCGAGCTGGGCCTGGCTGTAGCTCGCGAGGTTGGTGCCCTTCGGCAGGTACTGGCGCAGCAGGCCGTTGGTGTTCTCGTTCGAGCCGCGTTGCCAGGGGCTCTGGGGGTCGCAGAAGTAACGTCGACGTCGGTGGCAACGGTGAAGCGAGCATGGTCGGCCATCTCGATTCCGCGATCCCAGGTGAGCGAGCGACTTAGCTTCTCTGGTAACCGGCGCACCTCGCGGGTGAGCGCGTTGGTCACGGTGCGAGTGTCTTTGCCCTCGAGGCCGACGAGCATCAGGAGCGCGAGTGTCGCTCGACCAGCGTCGCGACGTGACTATTGCCGGCGCCGGACAGGAGGTCACCTTCCCAGTGGCCGGGATCGCCCGGTCTTCGACCTCGGGCGGGCGCTCACGGATCGAGACCGCGTCGGCGATCTGGCCCTGCCCGGCGTTGCCTTTCTTGGCGGCGCGCGGCCGACGGATCGACCGCGAGCGGCGCAGGTGCGCGCTCAGCTCGCGCTTCAGCGCACCGCGCGCCTGCATGAACAGGCTCAGGTAGATCGTCTCGTGCGACACGCGCATAGTCTCGTCCTCCGGGAAGGCGAAGTTCAACCAGCCGCTGATCTGTTGCGGCGACCAGTCCTCCTCGAGCCTCTCCGCGACCACGTTCGCAGCGCGAGATTGCGTGTCAGCTTGCACCGTTGCGGACGCCTCCCCGAGCCCAGGCGCACCGATCGGCTTCCGCAGCTCGGTAGCGGCGACGGCCGCCGTGTCGATTGAGTTCGCGCGTGATCGTCGACGTTGCATGGCCGAGACGGCCAGCGATCGCCCGCGCTGAGTCGCCGACAGCGATCCGCGAGAGATCTCTTCCCCTCCGCGAGCGTCAGCGCCAAACGGCCCGCCGCCGCTCGCGCGGCGCTACCCCGCCGTGTTGTCGGATCGTGTAATGGATGGTGCCGGGCGCTCTCTCGAGCGCCCGCCCGATCTCACTGATCGACTCGCCGCGCTTCCAGCGCTCCCACAGCTCGCGACGCTCTTGCGCCGAGTACTCCCTGCGTGCTCTCGCCATTCGCTCCACCTCCAGCTCGACAGCTGATCGATGTTGCGATGACGGTCCGACAGCACCGTGGCCTTCTTGGACTTGATGAACTTCATTTCAACTACCTACCTTTCGAGGTGAATGAGTTGAGCGTCGCCGCGCCGGAGCAAACCCAGCCCGTCCGGGCGGCACGCGTACAGGCGTCCCAGGAGGGAGGCCCTTAGGGGGACGCGTGCCGGGTCCCTGCCCGCAGCGCCGATTGCTGCAGCCGCGGCGAACTGCCGCCGGCCGCGTTGCTCGCGAGAACCACGCCGGCCTCGTTGCCTGTCGATTCCGACAGAAGGACGGTCGCCTTGCAGCCGCAGACCGTCGTTGAGGTGTCGAGCGCCAGCATCTTTGTTCTCCCGTGCCTCGTACTACTTGCCGCCCGTTTCCCCGGGCGGTCCACACGTGCCATTGCTTTGCCGCAGCCAGACACGGAGGCCCGGCGGAACTTGGCGCCTGCTCGAAGCAAGTGCGCGTCCCGGACTCATCTGACTGCAGATCGGCGCCGCGCCCGGGGTGCGATCGGATAGGACCGTCTAGCCCGATGGGCTAGGTACGCATCGAGCTCGGCGCCGGGCCGGTCAGCAGGCGCTGTGGCCGCGGCGGCGCGAGCGAGGCGCCGGGCAGTGCCAGGCCTTGTGCGCCACAGGGGTGCGCGGCGAGCAGAACGCGCGGGGACGAAGCGGCGGCCGCACGCTGAGCGCGGGCGGCGCCGCCTCGCTCCGCCGCAACCGGACGCAACCCACGCCCACGGCCGGCCTCGCGGTCGCCGCGTTACCGCTCGCGGCGATGGCGGGCCGACATGCCCGCCACACCATCCAGCTCCCGACCTGAAATCGCCTGTTCACAATCCCTCCCGGATACGCAATCCAGACCCAGTAAGCCCGGCGCGAGCGCCGGCGCCGCCGCCCGTCGGTTGAAAACGCTCCGGCCATTGGTCTGGTCCGGAACCGCGGGCGGTCTACCCGAGCCGACCTCGATCCGGTCGAGGAGCCCGCAGACGCTCGGCGCCCTTGCCGAGGGAGAGGTAGCGGACGGGAGCCGGCAGGCCCGCCGGAAACGCCTTTTGGCGAGCCTCCGTCCCCCATTCGGGGGTGTGGCTCCGCGCACCGGCGCCGATACCGTCTGAATAGGACCAGGCGACGAGCAAGGAGAAGTACGTGGACGCAGCAGGAGCCGTGAAGCTTCGTTGGAGAATCGAGCAGCAGCAGCACTGGCGGCAGGCCCAGGCGGTGCTCGACGGCCGCCAGCCGGGCACCGATCCCGATACCGAGCAGCTCGTCAGCATCGGCGACGGCATCCGCATCTACGCCGAGCGCGTCACCCGCGACCGCACGGTCCGCGTCTGCAAGCGCCTCGTCGCCGGCGTCTGGGAGGCCGGCACGATCGACGGCCCCTTCGCCGACTCCGACTCCACCGAGTCGGCAGCAGTCGCTCAGGTCGCCTGACCACCCCCTGCGGCCCCACCCGTTTCCGGCCCGATCGTCCGCGCACTCACCGGGTCGCCGGGGGCGACGAGATGCAGGGCGGTGGCTCTGCCGGCGCCGGCGGAGCCACCGCCCCTTCGAACACTGGGGCGACCCAACCCTGAGCGGGTCACCGAGAGCTCGGGCTTGCGCATGAGTCCGACGCCCTTACCCCGCTGTGTCCATACCAAAGTCAATCGCAACCGCAGCGCGCATGCCTTCTACGCGTGTCCTGCCCGAGCTGGCGGATGGTCCAGGGTGGCCGCGTTCGCCCCGAAGGTCCAGGTCCGGCCTGGCCGGCCGGTCAGGTTCTCGCGGCAGCAACCTGCAACAGTGCGGCGTATCGATGCGCATCCGGGTGAGCGATCCCACGGCAATCAGCGACCTGCACGAGTTCTTCCGGGGCCGCCTGGACGCGATCGTCGAGCAGCGCGCGCCGGACTCGCTCGAGGTGTCGCTGCTCGGCTCCTTCAGCGACGAGGCCCTCCGTGACGAGCTCCGGAGCGCCGTCCGCGGCTGGACGCTCGTCCGGCGGGGGCCCGAAATGCGCGTCGAGATCGGCTAGCCGACAGCGATATTGCCGCAGTTTGGGGGCCGGTCACCCGGTCGAGCGACGGCGAGGTCCGGGCTGTGAGGCAGACTTCCCGGAATGGCGGCAACAAAGAAGCTCCGCTCGCGTGTCCTGCTCGCGGACGACCACCAGCTGATCATCGACAGCGTGCGCAACGCGCTCGAGGAATCGGGCGAGTTCGAGATCGTCGGCGAGGCGATGAACGGCACCCAGGTGCTCGCGCTCGTCAAGCGCACCCATCCCGACGTCGTCGTGCTCGACATCCGCATGCCGGGCATGGACGGGCTCGTCTGCCTCGACCAGATCAAGAAGCGCAACCCGAGATCAAGGTGATCGTGCTCTCGGCGTCCTCCGACCAGAAGCTGATCGAGAACGTCCTCAAGCGCGGCGCAAGCGCCTACATCGTCAAGAGCGTCAACCCGGTCGACCTGCCCTCCGCGATCCGCCAGGCGATCGACGAGACCGTCTACACCGCGATCGGGCTCGCCGACGACTCCTCCGCGAGCGCCGCCAAGGCCGCCGGCCTCACCGCACGCGAGCTCGCGATCCTGACCGCGCTCGCGCAGGGCAAGTCGAACGCCGCGATCGCCAAGGAGCTCTGGGTCGCCCCGCAGACGGTCAAGTTCCACCTGACGAACATCTACCGCAAGCTGAACGTCGCGAACCGCACCGAGGCCGCCCGCTACGCCTACCAGCAGGGCCTCGTCGAGAGCCCCCTCTACGAGGGCGACGAGTAGCCGCTCGACTCCAGGCGCTCTACGTCTTCAGGGTCTTGACGATCGCTGATCAGCGCCGGCGCGAGGATGATCACGAACATCGCCGGGAAGATCAGGAAGACGAGCGGGAAGAGGATCTTGACCGGCGCCTTCTGAGCGCGCTCCTCGACCATCGCCTTCTGCCGCGCCCGCATCTCGACCGCCTGGTTGCGAAGGATCTGGCCGATCGAGACGCCGAGCTTGTCGCCCTGCACCATCGCGCGGACGAACGAGCGCACGGCCGGCGTGTCGCAGCGGCGCAGCCAGTTCTCGAGCGAGTCGAGCGTCGAGAGGCCGAGGCTCTGCTCCTGGATCGTCAGGCGGAGCTCCTCGCCGAGCGGGCCGCCGACCCGCTCCGACGCCATCTTCAGCGCGGCGCTGAACCCGACACCGGCCTCGAGCGTGACGACGAGCAGGTCGATCATCGCCGGCATCTCGCGGTCGACCTTCTGCAGACGGTGACGCGCACGCCGGTGGACGATGAAGTTCGGGCCGACCCAGCCGACGACGAAGCCGATCGCCACGCCGAGGATGATCAGCAGGGCCGGGCTGCCGTTGAGGCTGAGCAGCCAGATCGCGAGCACCGGCAGAGCGATCGCGAGCAGCGCCCGGTACCCGAGGAACCGGCGCGCGCTGACCCTGAAGAAGCCGGCGGAGATCAGCTCGCGCTGAACCTCGTCCTCGTGGAAGTTGACGACCCGCCGGGCGACGAAATCGCCGACCGAGGTCGCGAACTGGTCGAACGAGCGGCGGCGGTGACGGGCCGCGCTCTTCGGAGCCTCCGGGTGCGTGAGGTAGCCGTAGGCCTCGATCCCGGCCAGGTTCTCGCTGCGGCGGACGCGCGGCGCGAGGACGGCCGAGGCGAAGAGCGCGACGGCGAGCCCGAAGAGCAGCACCGCGAGTATGACGAGCAGGACCATCGCCTTACACCCTGATGTCCACGATCTTGCCGATGATCCATGAGCCGAGCGCGACCATGAGCGACCGCCGCGACGAGCAGGACCTTGCCGAGACCGGTGTTGAAGAGCGGCGCCATGTACTTGTGGCTGATGAGCGTCATCGCGAGCGCGATCCCCACCGGCAGCAGCGTGAGAATCCAGCGCGAAAGCCGTCCCTGCGCGGTCAGCGTACGGACGAGGCGCCTGAGCTCCATTTTCGCGCGGACGTTCTCGACCACCCGGTCGAGCACCTCCGCCGAGTTCGAGCCCACCTCGCGCTGGAGCCGGGCGACGAGCGCGACCTGCTCGAGGTCCGTGTTCTCCATCCGGATGACGACGACCTCGAGGGCGTCCTCGAGATTGGCGCCGAACTGCTCGTCGGCGATCACACGCTGGAACTCGGACTTGGACGGCTCGACCGCGTCGGCCGCGACAACCGAGAGCGCCCCGACCAGGCTGTGGCCCGCGCGAAGCGCCGAGGCGAGCACCTCGAGGTTGTCGGGAAGCTGATCGGCGAACGCCCTCCGCTTGCGGGAGATCTTGCTCACGATCCACGTCCGGACGATCAAGGGCACCGTCAGCCCGGCGAAGATGCCGAACCAGCCGATCGCGAAGCCGAAGATCAGCATCGCGAGGATCGTCCCCATCGTCGTCAGGATCACGACCTGGATGGGCTCGGTCTCGATGTCGGCGAGCTGCAGGGCCTCGGCCAGCCGTCCGGACCAGCGGGCGCGCGAGGTCGCCGCCGACATTCTCGTGAGCAGGTGGCGAGGCGTCTGCCGCTTCTTCGCCTGCGTCTCCGCGGACCTCTGCCTGCTGCACCGAGACGAAGTCGCCGACGCGCTCGACGACGCCCCTCCTTGGGCGGAGAGGTGACACGGCTGACGGCGAAGCCGATGAGCGCCGCGAAGAGCAAGGCGATGCCGATCATCGTGTAGGGCGACTGGATCACCCGGTCGGCGGTCGACGGGTTGTAGGGCTGCGGCGGGGTGAGGTGCAGCGCCGGCGTCGTGTACTCGCTCGTCGCAACACCCGGAACGCCCTTGACGGCCACGCGGACCTTCACCTTGGTGCTCGGGTTCTGCCGCGAGCGATAGCTCAGCAGGTACTCGCTCGAGAGCTGCTGGCCGAGCATTCTCGTAGATCGCCTTGAGCTGCGAGGGTGACGCCGCCTCGACGAAGCTGCCGCCGGTCGACGAGGCGACGCGTCTCGAGCGCGCTCTTGTCGAACGTGTGTGTGACGAGCCCGACCGAGAACACCCGGACGTGCTGGGCCTTGAGCTCCTGGATCGCCGACGCCGCGGTCGTCGAGCTACCCACGTCGGTTCCGTCGGAGAGCAGCACGATCGCCGCCCCGGTCGCGCCGCTCGGCTCGATCAGCTTCAGGCCCTGGTCGAGCGAGTCGTAGATCTTCGTCCCCTGGGCGATCTTCGGCATCGAGGCGAGCGCGGACTCGACCTGAGCCTTGTTGGTCGTGAACTTCTGCACGACCTGGACCTTGTTGTTGAAGGTGATGACCGCAACCTGCTGCTGCGGGCCCATCGCGGCAGCGAACGCCCGCGCCGCCACAACCGCATCTGCGATCGGCTTGCCCTGCATGCTGTCCGACGAGTCGATCGCGAGCACGATCGCCGAGCCGCTCGCATTGGTGCCCTGGCGGACGAGCTGCTCGTTCGCCACCCGCTGGCCGTTCTCGGTGACGCTCACGTCGGAGCGCGAGAGCGACTTCGGGGACGGCAGCGTGAGGATGTAGGAGCGGTCGGGGTAGGTGCTGCCGCCCGCCTCGACGATGCGCACCGGCCCGGCCGCTGACGCGGTCCCGGCGAGCGCGAGCGTGACGAGCGCTGCCAGCCCGAGCCTGAGCGAGATCCTCATTGCCCCTGCGCAGCCACGCTGAGCGGCGGGCCGCTCTCACGGAACAGACCGGTCGGCAGCGCGATGCCGCGCTTCTCGAACTTGTCCAGGAACGTCGGGCGAAGGCCGGTCGAGACGAGCCTGCCGACGAACTGGCGCTCGCCCGTGACCTGCTCCATCCGCCACGTGAAGAGCTCCTGCATCGTGATCACGTCCGATTCCATCCGCTGCACCTCGGAGATCGAGGTCAGGCGGCGGTGGCCGTCCTCGAGACGCTCGATCTGGACGACCAGGTCGAGCGCCGCCGAGATCTGCTGGCGCACCGCGCGCAGCGGGATCTCGAAGCCGGCCATCATCACCATCGTCTCGAGCCGGCCGAGCGCGTCGCGCGGCGCGTTGGCGTGCACCGTCGAGAGCGAGCCGTCGTGGCCGGTGTTCATCGCCTGCAGCATGTCGAGCGCCTCGGCGCCGCGAACCTCGCCGACGATGATCCGGTCGGGGCGCATGCGCAGGCTGTTGCGGACGAGATCGCGGATCGAGACCTCGCCCTCGCCCTCGATGTTCGGCGGGCGGGACTCGAGCCGGAGGATGTGCCGCTGGTGGAGCGAGAGCTCGGCCGAGTCCTCGATGGTCACGATCCGCTCGTTGTCGGGGATCGCCTCGGAGAGGACGTTGAGCAGCGTCGTCTTACCGGTGCCGGTACCGCCCGAGATGAGGATGTTCAGCCTCGCCGCGACGCAGCGCTCGAGGAACTCCATCGTCTCGGTCGTCGCGGTACCGAGGCGGATCATGTCCTGGAAGGTCAGCCGGTTGCGGGCGAACTTCCGGATCGTGACCACCGGCCCGCTGAGCGACAGCGGCGGGATGATCGCGTTGATGCGGCTGCCGTCCGGAAGGCGGGCGTCGACCATCGCCGACGACTCGTCGACGCGGCGTCCGACCTGCGCGACCATCTTGTTCAGGATCCGGCGCAGGTGCGACTCGTCGTGGAAGCGCACCGAGGTCGGCGCCAGCTTGCCCTGGCGCTCGATCCAGACGTCGAAGGGGCCGTTGACCATGATCTCGCTGATGGTGTCGTCGGCGAGCAGCCGCTCGAGGGGGCCGTGGCCGAGGATGTCGTCGGCGATGTCCATCGTGATCTGGTCGCGCTCGGAGCGCGAGAGGCCGCTCTCCTGCGTCAGGTGCCGGCGGATGTCGGCCACGACCCGCTCGCGCAGGGTGTCCGGGTCGACGCTGACGTTGAAGAGCTGCGGCCCGAGATCGCTGATCACGAGCAGATGCACGTTGTTCTTCAGCTCGCCGTGAGGGTCGGCCTCGACCGGCTGGACTCCGCCGATGCCGCTGGCCTGCCTTGTCGGTTGAAGTCGCTCGTGGAGATCCATTACGCCTTCCTATTGAACAGGCGACGGCCTGATTTGACGTTGCGCGAGTCAGGCTCGCCGAGCAGGTAGCTCGCGGCGAGCTGGCGGAAGGCGACCGACGCCTCCGCCTGCGGCTTCGCGGTCAGGATCGGCTTCCCCTCGTTGACGGCACGCGGAATATCGCGATCCGAGGGCACGAGGATGTCGGGCTCGCGGCCCATGATCGCCACGACCTCGTCGTCGGAGATGCCGACACGAGTGCGCGCGCGATTGAGGAGGAGCTTGATGTTCTCGCTCGGGAAGCCCATCAGGTCGAGCGTCTCGAGCCCGAGCTTCGTGTTCTTGAGCGACAGCGCGTCGAGCATCCCGACCATGCAGATGCTGGTCGCGTTGTCGATCGTCGCGATCACCTCGGGCGTGAAGCCCGGAGGCGTGTCGACGACCACATAGTCGAACATGACACGCAGCGTCGCGTAGACCTCGCGCAGGAAGTCCACCGAGACGACGGCGGCGTGGTCGGGCCGGCTCGGTGCGATCAGCACCTTGACGCCCGACGAGTGCTTCATCAGGAAGCCGTCGAGCTTCTCCTGGTCGAGCGAGCCGCCGGTGCGCACGAGGTCGAAGATCGTCGCCTCGGGCGTCAGGCCCATGCACAGCGCGACGTCTCCGAACTGGAGGTCGAGATCGACGAGGGCAACGGTCTTGCCGTACTCGGCAAGGGCGACCGCGAGACACGTCGAGGTCAGCGTCTTGCCGGTGCCGCCCTTCGGCCCGAGGACGCAGATCAGCGGTGCGCGCGTGAACGAGCCGGTATCGGTGGTGCCCGCCTTGCGGGCAATCGCCTTCTGCAGCGCGAACAGGACCTCGTCGGAGGTGACCGGCATCATCACGACGTCATCTGCGCCGGCGGCGAAGACGCGCCGCGTGAACCCGTTCGGCGAGCCGTGCGAGAGCACCACGACCGGACGCCTCGGGCGTTCGGTGACGGCGTTGTCGATCAGGCTCAAAACCGGCTCGGACTGGCCCGAGCACACGACGACCAGGAGGTCGTTCGACGTCTCGTGGATGCGAACCCACGCGTCGTCGATCCCGCTCACCAACCCGACGATCTCGACATCGTCGCCACGGGGCAGCACACGCTCGACGTCCGACTGGCTTACACCCGAGTCGAGTACGACGAACGTCTTGATCGGATCGCTCATGCCCCTGCTCCCTTACTGCTTCGCGCCCGCGAGCAGAGTCGCCAGCGTAGCGGTTGAAGGCGGCGTCCGCGAAGAGCTGACCTGAGGCCGAAGAACGAGCCAAAGTGTCTCGTGATCGGCCGCGTAGGCGAACTTCGCAGCGTCCCGAGTCTGGACCCGGAGGATCGCATTCGAGGCCCCGCTGGCCGGAGCGACGAGCACGTAGACGTCCGGCTCGAGCAGCGTTACGAGCGTCCCGGCCGTCGAGCCGCCGGTGACGCCGACGTAGACGTCGACGAAGTTACCGGCCGAAACCTGGCCGATGAGGCCGTGGGCGGCGTCGACCGGCACGGCGATGGCGCGCTGGCGACCCGTGATGATGTACGGGATCGACGTAGGCGCCTCGGTCGTGAAGGCATCCTGCGTGAGCTGCTGCCCGGGGAAGATGTCGGCGACCGTGACACGGTCGTTGAGAGCTGCCGGATCGACGATCGCGTTGAGCTTGAGCTGGTCCTTCTGCACGCTCGTCACCTGGTAGAGGCCCTTGGACGCGATCAGCGTGCCGGAGGTGCCCTGCGGAATCAGCTTCGTCGCGACGAGCACACGCTCCGGCCTCGTGCCCGAGTTGACGCTCGAGCGGTAGGAGTGGAGGTAGACGACGAGCAGAATGACGGCGATGAGAGCTGCGATCGCGCCGGCGATCACCGCGCCGCTCCGGTTCTTGAAGATCTTGTTCAGTTTCTCCTGCACGTCCCTTACCCCCTTTCGGGTGAGTCCTGAGGTTGACCAGTAGGAGGTTCAGTTCTCCTATCGGTACCTGCCTGGTGTTCGTTGAGTGTTTTTTCCGTGGGCGCTGCCCGAACTGCTCACCGGGTGGTTGCTCGCAAGAGCTGCAACCGAACAACCACCCGGGAGCCACCGGCAGGGCGTGCCCTGCCGTCTAGATCTTCGAGTTGATCTGCTGGAAGAGGCCGTTGATGGTGCCCCCGAGCACTCCAACTGCAACAACGACGATGATCGCGATCAGGGCAAGGATCATCGCATACTCGGCCAGGGTCTGGCCCTCCTCGTCGCGCTCGAGATTCCGCAGGGAGAGGCCCTGGAGAATCAAGGCGAACTGGAGGCCAATCGTCTTGTTCAGCTTGGTCATAGTAGTTCCCTCTGGGGTGTCTCCCCGGTTGTTTTTGAAAAGGGTTGAGAGCACGTGGTTCGGTGTGCGTCCGACCCGGTCGCAGAACTAGATCTGAGAGTTGATCTGCTGGAAGATCCCGTTGATCGTTCCGCCCAGGACGCCCACCGCAACCACAACGATGAGGGCGATCAGCGCGAGGATCATGGCGTACTCTGCGAGCGTCTGACCTTCTTCGCTCTCGAGGACGGGCGCGCTCCCTGTGATGCGTGCGAAGAACGTGTAGAGCATGTTCTCCATCTTGGTCATGTCAGTTTCTCCTGGCATTTTGAGTAATGGGATTGAGAGTCGAGAGACTTGTCGTATCCCGAACCGGCATCGCTACGCTCCGCCGCCCGAGCACCAACGTGCATCTCGCCCGTCTCATAAATCAGGATGATCGCCGGGTCGCGAGCTAGCATCGTCCGAAGGGCTAGTTCTGGGCCACCCCCCCGTGGGGCACCGGAATCGGCCGGGTCTGCGAGCGTGTGATCACCCGGGGAAAGCGGCACTCCGCCTCGATCCCGGCGTTGACGAGTCGTATGGCAGTGGCCACCAAACCGCGAGAGCAAGGGCCGGACGCAGGTCCTGCTGGTCAGGCAGGTCCGGGAAGCGCCGGGGCACGGTGGGCGTTCCTCGAGCGCAACGTCTTCACGATCCTCGTCCTCGCGGCCTGCGCCATGATCGGGACGGTCGTCGCGCGCGGGGCCGTCGCGTCGGACTCCTGGTACACGGTGCTCGGCGGGCGGATCGTCACCCGGTCCGGGCTCCCCCACTCGGACACGCTCACCGTCATGAGCCTCGGCCACCGTTGGGTCGACCAGCAGTGGCTCGCCCAGCTCGGGCTCTACGGGCTCTGGTCGGCCGGCGGCTGGCGGCTCGGCGGCTTCGCGACGGTCGTGCTCTTCATCGCAGCCTTCGCGATCAGCGCCGCCTGTGCGCGCCGCCTCGGCGCCTCCGACCGGAGTGTCGCGATCGTCGCCGGAGCGGCGTTCTTCACCGGCCTTCCGAACACGGCCATCCGCGCGCAGATCGCTGCCTATCCGCTGTTCGCGGTCGTGCTCGCCCTGCTCCTGGCCGATGCCCGCCGTCAGTCACGGCGCATCTGGCTCGTCTTCCCGCTGCTCATCCTCTGGGCGAACCTGCACGGCTCGGTGCTCGTCGGGGCCGCGCTCGTTGCGCTGCGCGGCATGACGCTCGCGTACGCCGCGCTCCGCTCACGGACGCAGGCGCGCGGCTCGCTGACCCGGGCCGCCACGCTCGTTCTCGTCCCCTGGCTGTGTGTCCTCGTGTCCCCGTACGGCCTCGGGCTGCCGGGGTACTACGGCAAGTTCGTGAGCAACCCGACTCTCGCCCACGCGATTCCCGAGTGGGGCGCGAGCACGCTGCGCAGCGACCCGCTCTTCTTCGTCCTCCTGCTCGCGGGCCTCTGGCTCGTGGCGCGGTCGCGGGCGGCTCTGACGCCGTTCGCGCAGGCCGCGTTCTGGGCGTGCGCGCTGCTCGGCCTGGTCGCGGTGCGAAACGAGGTCTGGTACGCGCTCGCGGCCGCCGCGGTGCTGCCGGCGGCGCTCGATGCGGCGTGGCGTCCGCGCGGGGCGCAGCGCCGCAGCGGCCTGAACCTCGCTCTTGCGGTGGCCGGGCTCGTCGCCGGCACGATCGCGCTCGCTTCGCTGCTGACGCACGGCCGGACGTGGTGGGAGCGCGGCTATCCGGGCGGGGCGGCGGCCGCGGTGGCCTCGGCGGCCCGGTCGAATCATTCCCTGAAGGTGTTCGCCGACGAGCGCTACGCCGACTGGCTGCTCGTCAGCGACCCGGCGCTCGCAGGGCGCGTCGCCTACGACGTCCGCTACGAGCTGCTCAGCACACCCGGGTTGAGGTCGGTCATCGCGTTCCGACGCGAGTCGGGACTCGCCTGGCAGCGGGCGGCCGACGGCTACGGGCTGCTCGTGCTCGACCCGGTCGGCGACCGCGGCGCCGTACGGCTCTTCGAAGGCGAGCCGGGAACGAAGGTGCTGTACCGGAGCCCCGACGTGATCGTGCTGCGGCGCGGCGTCTAGGCCTTCGGCGGCGGGCAGCGCCACTGGCCGCGACCGGCGGCGCCGATGCGAACGATCCCGCCGGCCGGCCGGACGAGCACGAGCTGGGCGGGCGCGTTGGCCGCGACCACCCGGCCGACGACCCCCGCGTCGCGTGCCGCGACGACGTACGGAGCCCGAACGGGGGCGCCGCCGGCCCGCAGCCGGCCCGCCCGGTCGAGCTTCACCTGGACCTCGCCGAAGTCGCCCGAGAACGCGGGCACGCAGGTGTAGTAGAGACGCGAGATCGAGTTGTTGTAGAACGACGTCTGCTGGAACGAGAGACTCCGGCGCGTCGTCGGATGAGCGTCCTGGACGATCGCGACGGCGCCCCTCGGCTGCGCGGCGTCGACCCAGTTGCGGGCCGACGCGAAGGTGCCCTGTGTCGCCGAGACGCGAGTGATGTTGAGGAAGTGCTGGACGACGGCAGAGACGCCGACGAAGACGGCCAGAAGCGCCACCGAGACGATCACGACGTTCGGGCGCGCGAGCGCGTAAAGAACAGCGAGCCCGAGCGCGAGGCCGACACCGAGGAGCACAGCGTGCGCATGGGCGTGGATGCTGTGATCGGGCGCGGGTGCAGCGAACGGGGTGAGCCCGAAGGTATCGGCGACAACGGTGTTGTTCATGATCGAGTTCCACGGGATCACGGCGGGCAGCAGACCCGTGACGAGCGCCGCGCAGAGGCTGATCCGCAGCATGCTGTCGCTCCGCGGGATGGCCGTCGTCGCCAGCATCGCGATCACGAACAGGGGCAGGACATAGAACATGTAGCGCTCGTGGATGCGAGGCAGGTCGTTCACCTCGCCGGGGACGTACGACTGCCCGTACGAGGCGAAGGCCGTGATCAGGACGACACCGGCGGTGACCGAGAGCGAGACGAGCGCAAAGGCCGATAGCTCCTGCGTCTCCGGCGTGCGCAACCGCCGGGCCCACAGGAACGCGGCAACCAGTGCGCCCGCAAAGGGAATCACGCCGACCGCGAACACGAGCCCGGCGAGGTTCTGGGCGGCGATCTTGCCGATCAGCCACGGCGACGGCGCCGGCAAGCCGCTCTGGTTCGAGTAACGGCCGGCGAGGGAGAGCGCAGACGTGCCGGCCACAGCGGCGACCGCGACGAGCGCCAGCCCGCCGGTCGCGACGGTCAGGAGCGCGTGCTGCCTCAGCGAGTCTCGGATGCGGCGCCAAACGGAGCCCCGACCGCGAGCATCGACGGCGCCGGCGGCGATGGCGGCGAGGAACGCGGCCGGGAACAGCACGACGAACTGCAGTCGCGTCGCCGCCCCGAGCAGGCAGACCGCAAGCACGACGGCGTCGTGACCGAGGCTCGGCGACCGGATCGAGACGAGCATCGCCCAGAAAGCGAAGAGCGAGATCGGGTAGGCGAGGTTCTCGCTCATCTCGAGCGACGAATAGAGCATCAGCGGCGCCGCCGCCGACAGCAGCGCGGCCAGGACGGCCCGCCGCGGGGTGAGGACGAAGCGGGCGATCTTGTAGACCGGGAAGACGGAGACCGCCATCAGGACGGCATTGACGATCTTCGCCCACTCGTAGGCGGAGATCGCGGACAGGTGCAGCGCAAAGAGCGGCGCGAGAGCCACGGGATACAGCGGGGAGTACGAGAGGCCCCGCTTGCCGAACAGGGCAAGGTCGCCATGGGAGCCGAGGCTCTGGGCCAGCTTCTCGTATCCGAGCTCGTCGTCGAACACAGCGGGGCCGTGGTAGCCGACGACGATCGCGACGTGGACGGCGACGGCGGCGACCGCGATCGCGGCGAGGGCGATCCCCACCCCTCGCGGCGTCGAGAGAGCCGCTCGTAGCTGCCCGGGGCGGGAGGTCATCGTGAGCTGTCGGCGAGCGCTCGGAGCGCCGGACAGGTGGTTCCTAGTCCTCGGACCTGCTCTTACCCGCCGCCGCGATCGAATCGCTCACGACCGTCCGCGGATCCGCCCCGTTCACGATCAGGCGATGGCCGAGACAGAAGGGCGCCATCTCCGCGACGTCCTTCCGCGTGACCGCAGGCCTGTTCGAGAGCCGCGCATGCGCCTTGGCCGCAGCAAGCAGGTGGATCGCCGCACGGGGGCTCGCTCCCAGCACGACGCCCGGCGCGCCGCGGGTCCGCCGGACGATGTCGACGACGAAGGCGATCACCTCGTCCGGGGCGGGCGTCGAGTCGAGCTGCTCCTGCGCCGCCTGGAGCTTCGCGACGTCGAGCAGCGGCGTGACATCGCCGAGGACGTCCGGAGCGAGCCCGCGGTGGGGAAGCCTGAGGACGGCGCGCTCCATCCCGGCGGACTCGTACTCGAGATGGATCTTGAACACGAAGCGGTCGAGCTGGGACTCGGGGAGCGGGAAGATGCCCTCCTGCTCGTACGGGTTCTGGGTGGCGATGACCATGAAGGGCGACGGGAGCCAGTGCGTCCGGCCCTCGACCGTCACATGCCGCTCCTGCATCGCCTCGAGCAGCGCCGCCTGAGTTCGCGGCGGCGTCCGGTTGATCTCGTCGGCGAGCAGGACGTTCGTGAACGCCGCGCCCTCGTGGAACTTCGTCTCGCCGGCCCTCGTGATGTTCCGGCCGGTGATGTCGTCGGGCATCGTGTCGGGCGTGAACTGCACGCGCCTGAAGCTCACCCCGAGCACGCGCGCGATCGCTCCCGCCATCAACGTCTTCGCGATTCCCGGCGGCCCTTCGAGCAGCACGTGACCGCCCGCGACCGCGGCGACCAGCATCAGGTCGAGCGGCTCCTCGTAGCCGACGACCACGCCGTCGAGCTCGCGGTGCATCTGCTCGCGCAGATCGAACATCGTGTTCCGCGCCTCCGTGACCGGGCGCGGCACGCCGAACGAGAGGTCGCGCGGCTCGATCGACTCCTCGCCGGCGGGCGTCGTCATCCCCGTGGCCATTCCGGCCACGTCCGGGGACAGTCACCGTGACGGAACTGTGCCGACCTCATCGCTCCGGATGATGCCAGACAAGTCGACCTCCCACCTCGATCCCGGCTGCGGCCGCCGCTCCGGCGGGCAGCTCGAGAACGCTCTTCGACCCGGGCTTCCACGCCATCCGCCACGGCCGGAGATCGCTCGCGACCCGGCGCACGCGGAGCTCCTTGTCGAGGAACACGGCATCGATCGGGAACGCCATGAAGTACGTGTGGATCGACGAGGTCTTGGTGATCAGCATCCCCCCGCCGGCTGCGAGCCCCTTGCGGCCGAGGAGCCCACGCATCCGCGCACCCATCGTGCGCGCCACCTCGCAGCGCTCGCAGACGACACGGCCCTGCTCGTCGACGAGTGCTCCCTCCGGGCTAGACAAGGCGAGGAGGGTCGGCGAAGAGGATCGCGACGGCGCCGCCGAACGCGAGGAACTGACCGTAGGCGATCGCGCTGCGCCGCGTGGCCCTTCGGCTGAGCACCAGGCCGATCGCCCAGATCCCACCGACGAAGATGCCGAGCGCTAGCGCCTGAACGGCGGCCGAGCCGAGGAGGCAACCGAGCATGCCGGCGAGCTTGACGTCGCCCAGACCGAGCCCGCCCCGCGCCACGAGCGCGATCACGTAGAAGACTGCGAAGGCGGCCGCTCCGGCGACGACGACCTCGACGAGGTCGGAGCGTGCGAAGACGGCGCGCAGCACGAGCGCGGCCGCCGCCGTCGGGAGCGTCAGGAAGTTCGGGAGCCGGCGTGTCTGGATGTCCCACACCGCGAGCGCCACGAGGACGACCTGGACGCATGCCCACGCGGCGGCGTCGGCGCTCGGGCCGAGGTACACGAATGTCACGGCGGCGAGCACGACGGCGACCGCACCGCCCATCCACGTGATCGGCCCGGCACTCATGCCGGTCACTCTTGCAGCCGACGCGGGCTTACCCGGCAGCCGGACTTACTCGGAAGCCGGCGGGCGCCAGACGTGAAGCCGCGCCTTGATCGTCGTCGGGCCGCCCGGTGAGCTTGCGACGTCGAACTCGCCCCCGAGCAGCTCGACCCGCTCTCGCATGCCGGCAAGACCGAACCGCCCGCGCTTGGGAGGCTGGTCGGCGCGAAAGCCGCGACCGTCGTCCTCGATCTCGAGCGTGATGCTGTCGCTGTCACCGTGAAGCCGGATCGCGACGTTGTTCGCCGCGGCATGGTTGGCGACGTTGGCGAGCGCGGCGCGAGTGACCGACTGAAGGGCGATTCGCTGCGAGTCCGTCTCGGTGCGGATCGCGCCGTCGTAGCTGAGCGAGGCCTTCACGACCGAGCGCTTCTCGAACTCGTGGATCTCCATCTCGATCGCCTCGATCACGGGCACGCTCTCGGTGCCGCTGTGCTCGAGCGCGCCGATCAGGGCCCGCAGCTCGGTCTCGACCCGGATCAGCTCCTCGCTGATCTGATTCATGCCGGCGTCGATCTTCGTGTGGTGCTCCGGCGGAACGACCGTCTCGACGCGGCGGCGAAGGTCGCCAAGGCTGAAGCCGATCACGGCGAGGTTCTGCATCGGCCCGTCGTGGACGTCGAGCGCGAGCCGCAGCAAACGACGCTTCAGGGTCTCGGCGTTCGGATCAGCAGGCTGCGGAGCGGCGACCTCTGGCGGCTTCGGCTCGGCCTCGACCTGCGGTTCGGCCAGTTCGGCGGCGTCCGGAATCACGGGAGCTGCCCCCGTTTCCCAACCACTCCCAGTTTTTCTTCGTGCGGTTGCACTCATAGCCGCAGCCTTTCCCCATCGCGCCCCGAGCGTTTGCTTACGCCGGGGGCGTTCGCTCCCTGCATGAAGGCTACGCTGCCGACGGCGATCCTGCAAGGTAATTTCCCGAATGCAGACATTTACCGTTAACTCTTTCGACAGCGGAGCCGGTCTGGATGCCACCCGTTCGAGGGACGGTGCCGACCGCGGTCACGCGAGCCGGTTCCAGGCCTCGGTGAGAACGTCCCCGAGCGTCCCGGCGATGCGGTCGAACTCCTCCTGGCCGGCGATGAGCGGGGGCGAGATCTGGATCACCGGGTCGCCGCGGTCGTCGGCGCGGCAGATGAGGCCGCGCTCGAGGAGCCGGTTGGAGATGAAGCCGCGCAGAAGCGACTCGGACTCCTCGTCGGTGAAGGTCTCGCGGGTCTCCTTGTCCTTGACGAGCTCGATCGCCCAGAAGTAGCCGGCGCCCCTGAGGTCGCCGGCGATCGGGAGGTCGAGGAGCGGCGCGAGCGTGTCGCGGAAGCGCTGCTCGTTGGCGGCCACGTTCTCGACGATGCGCTCGCGGCGCATGATCTCGATGTTCGCCAGGGCGATCGCGCACTGGACTGGATGGCCGCCGAAGGTGATGCCGTGCGTGAACGAGCGACCCTTTTCGAGGAACGGGGCGGCGACCGAGTCGGTGGCGATCACGGCGCCGATCGAGGCGTAGGCGGACGAGAGGCCCTTGGCGCACGTGATCAGGTCGGGGCGGATGTCGTAGCGGTCGGAGGCAAACCAGGCTCCGATGCGGCCGAAGCCGGTGATCACCTCGTCGGCGGCGAGCAGGATGTCGTAGCGGTCGCAGATCGCCCGCACGCCCCGGAAGTAGCCGGCGGGGGGCGTGAAGGCGCCGCCGCTGTTCTGGACGGGCTCCATGATCACGAGCGCGACCGTCTCCGGGCCGGCCTGGAGGATTGCCGACTCGAGGTCGTCGAGCAGGAAGGCGGTGAGCTCCTCCTCGGTCTCCTGGGGCGGCCGGTGGTAGCGGTTCGTGTTGCGGACGTGCACGACGTCGGGGACGAGCGGCTCGAACGGCGTGCGCAGGGCCGGGACGCCGTTGATCGAGAGCGCGCCGAGGGTGGTGCCGTGGTAGGCGAGCCGCCGCGCGATCGCCTTCCAGCGGCGCTCGCCGCGGGCGGTGTAATAGGCGCGGGCGAGCTTCCAGGCGGACTCGACGGCCTCGGAGCCGCCGGAGACGAAGAAGACGCGGTTCAGGTCGCCCGGCGCGAGCCCGGCGACGTCGGCGGCGAGCTCGATCGCGCGCGGGTGGGCGTACGACCAGTTGGTGTAGAAGGGCAGCTCGCGCATCTGCTCGTGCGCCGCGCGCCCGATCTCGTCGCCGTAGGAGTAGCCGATCTGGACGGCGAACAGGCCGGCGAGCGCGTCGAGGTAGCGGTTCCCCTCGCTGTCTTCGAGGTAGCACCCGTCGCCGCGGACGATGATCGGCGCCTCGTACCCGCCCATCCGGGTGAAGTGGAGCCAGAGGTGATCCTGCGCCAGCCGGCGAAGCTCGGAGGACGTCGCCATGGCCCAGACGCTAGCGCAGCCGCGGGCGCCCGAAGCCAGGCGGCGCAAGGCGCGAGCGTCGGCTGCTCGTCGAGCCGGAGGCGTCGCCGACGGCACCCGGCCGCTGCGTCGATTCAGGCGCTTACCGCGGTGCCTGGCACCGCAGTAGACGCCGCGAGCCCAGGAGCCATCGGGGGTTGCGGGACGGCTGTCACAGTTTCGTGACGGTGACTGGCACCGGTCTTCGACTGGCACCGGTCTTCGGCACCGGTCTTCGCCGCGGCCGCGGGGCCGCTGGTATCAGGTCGCCGGGCGGTAGAAGTACGGATCGAGGACGCTCACCTGGGTGATGCGGTCGACCGGCAGCTCGTTTCGCTTGGCCGTCCTGCGGATCGCCTCCGGTGTCGGGGCGTCGTAGACGCAGAAGCTCTTCGTCCTGTCGTCGCTGACGTACGAGTGAACCCAGGTCACGCCGTCGTCGGCATTCCGATCGACGACCCCGAGGCAGATCCGGGAGCCCTCGGCGTCGACCGGGATCGCCAGGCCCTTCGGGAACGTACGCTCGACGAGGTAGCGCGGCATTCTCATGTCTCCTTTCGCTCAACGGGGCCGTTCAACGGTACGGCCGCCGGGCCGGCGATGCATCGGCGGAACCACCCAGATTGGGGTCGGCCCCTACCGATCTTGATCCCAGGCCTTGAACCGGAGCGCTCCGGCACGCATCATTCACCGGGTGGGTACGGGGGCCACGCCGGCCGCGCAGACGGAGGTCGAGAGCGGCGGGCGCGCAGGCGAGCTGCTCGATCGCGCCGAAATGCTGGCGGCGCTCGCCGAGCTGCTCGCCGACGTCACGGCGACCGGGCAGGGGCGGCTGGTCCTCGTCCGCGGCGAGGCCGGGGTCGGCAAGACCGCGCTCGTACGCCGGTTCTGCGAGGACGAGCAGCCGGCCCGGGTGCTCTGGGGCGGCTGCGACGCCCTGTTCACGCCGCGCCCGCTCGGCCCGTTCCTCGACGTCGCCCACGCGGCGGGCGGCGAGCTCGACCGCGTCGCGACGAGCGGCGCCAAGCCGTACGAGGTTGCGGCCGCGCTGATGCGAGAGCTCGAGGGATCGGCCGCCTGCATCGTCGTCGTCGAGGACGTGCACTGGGCCGACGAGGCGACGCTCGATGTCCTGCGCATCGTCGCCCGCCGCATCGAGGCGTTGCCGGCGCTGATCGTCGCCACCTACCGTGACGACGAGCTCGACCGCAGGCACCCGCTCCGGATGGTGCTCGGCGAGCTCGCATTCGGACAGCGGACGGCGCGGGTCGTGGTCGAGTCGCTCTCGCCGGACTGCCGTCGCAGCGCTGGCGGCGCCGCACGGCGTCGATGCCGACGATCTCTACCGGAAGACGAACGGGAATGCGTTCTTCGTCACCGAGGTGCTCGCCTCGGGCGGCGTCGAGGTACCGGACACCGCCCGCGACGCCGTGCTCGCGCGTGCGGCGAGGCTGACCCCGGCGGCGCTGGAGCTGCTCGAGGCCGTCGCCGTGACCCCGCCCCACGCCGACCGCCGGCTGCTCGACGCGCTCGTCCCCGAGGCGGAGGCGTCGCTCGAGGAATGCCTGACCTCCGGGATGTTGCGCGCCGGGCCGGAGCAGGTCTTCTTCTTCCGTCACGAGCTCGCGCGCCTGGCGATCGAGGGCTCGCTGTCGGAGCATCGCCGCGCCGATCTCCACCGGCGCGCGCTCGCGGCGCTTGCGGATGCTCCCGGCGAGCCGCCGGACCCGGCGAGGCTTGCGCACCACGCCGAGGCCGCCGGCGACGCCGACGCCGTGCTGCGGTTCGCGCTCGAGGCCGGCGACCGAGCCGCCTCGGTGGGAGCCCATCGCGAGGCCGCCGATCAGTACGCCCGGGCACTCCGGGCCGGGCCGGAGCTCCCGCCGGGCAGGCGGGCGGAGCTTCTCGAACGCCGGGCCCACGCCTGCTACCTGACCGACCAGAACCCCGAGGCGGTGACCGCGCTCGAGGCTGCGCTCGACTGCTACCGCCTGCTCGGCGACCGCCGGGCGGAGGGCCGCGCCGTCCATTCGCTCTCGCACTACCTGTGGTGTCCGGGCAGGGTCGCGGAGGCGCTGGCGGCGGCTCGCCAGTCCGTCGCCCTGCTCGAGCCGCTCGGGCTCAGCCGTGAGCTCGGCGGCGCCTACGGCAACCTCGCCTTCCTCGGCAAGGCCTCGGCAGACGAGGAGCAGGCGCTCAGCTGGGGAGCACGCGCCCTGGCGACGGGCGAGCGGCTCGTGCTACCCCGAGCTCCTCGCCTCGGCGCTCGTCAACCTCGGCGAGATCGAGGCGCTCGCCGGGCAGCCGTCCGGCACCGAGAAGCTCGACCGGGCCGTCGAGATCGCCGGGCAGTACGGCCTCGACGAGGCCGTCGCCTGGATCGACCATGCGATCGCGCGAACCCTGCTCGCGGAGCGCGCGTATCCCGAGGCCAACCGCAGGCTCGCACGAGGGCTGGCCTACTGCAACGAGCACGGGCTGGAGCTCTACCGCCACTACAACCTCGCCTACCTCGCCCAGGCCGAGCTCGAACAGGGACGGTGGGCGGAGGCCGGCGCTTACGCCGATCAGGTGCTTCGCGTGCGCCGCGCATCGACCACGCCGACGATCTTCGCCCTCACCGTGGTCGCGCTGCTTCGCGCGCGACGAGGCGACCCGGACCCGTGGTCGCTGCTCGACGAGGCGCAGGAGCTTGCGGAGGCGAGCGGCGAGCTCCCACGGATCGGGCCGGTCGTCGCAGCCAGGGCCGAGGCGCTGTGGCTCGCGCGACGAGCCGACGAGATCGGCCGGGTCACGGACGCGGCCTACGAGTCGGCGCTCCGGCTTCGCCAGCGCCGTCTGATCGGCGAGCTCGGGTACTGGCGGCGCGTTGCCGGGGCAGAGGAGCCGATTCCGGCCGAGGCCGGCGAGCCGTACGCCCTGATGCTCCGTCAGGAGTGGGAGAAGGCAGAGGAGCTGTGGCGGCGAGTCGGCTGCCCGTACGAATCGGCACTGGCGCTCGCGGGCACGGACGACGAGGCAGCGCTCCGGAGCGCGCTGGACGCGCTTCAGCAACTCGACGCTCGACCCGCGGCGGCCATCGTCGCGCGCCGCCTCCGCGACGGGGGCGCGCGCGGTCTGCGGCGCGGCCCGAGGCCCGCGACCCGGCGCAATGCTGCCGGGCTGACGCCGCGCGAGGTCGAGGTGCTGGCCCTCGTCGCGGAAGGGCTGCACAACTCCGAGATCGCCGGGCGGCTCTTCCTCTCGGTGAAGACGATCGACCACCATGTCGCGTCGATCCTGCGAAAGCTCGGTGTTCGGAGCCGCGGCGAGGCTGCGGCCGTGGCCACCCGTCGGGGCCTGCTCGGCCGCGACGGCCAAGATAGGTAACGCCCGCTTTCCAACCTGGGTAACGCTGCCGATTCCGCGTCCGTGCCGGCCTCGTACCGTCGAGGCAACAGCAATGCGCGAACAAGGAGGCAGTGTGAAGAGGAGCAAGACACTCATGGGGATCGGGGCGGCCGCGGTGGTGGCGGCTGTCTCGGTCTGGGCGGCGACGGCCAGTACTGCAGCGCCCCGGCAGGCCGCGTCGCAGGAGCGCGTCGCGAGTGCCGGGTCGGGGGCCGCGTTCGACGCGCAGATGGCCGCGGCCCGCGCCGCAACGGCGAAGTACGTCACCAATCTCGCCCTCGCGAAGGCGAACGGCTACCGGATCATCACGCACATGATCCCGACGATGGGCTACCACTTCCTGAACCCGAACGTGAAGGGCTTCGACGTGCCGGAAGCCGCCGATCCTGGTGTACGAGCACACCGGCTCGAGCTGGCAGCTCGGCGCCCTCGAGTGGGTCTTCACCTCGAAGCCGGCAAAGCCGCCGCTTCCGGGCGCACGCTACGGCGCGTTCGGCGCCGGCTGCCACTACGCCGACGGGACGTTCGTGCCCGCGACGTCGCAGGCTGCGTGCCCGAAGAAGGATCCCCAGACCGGGGCAGCGTTCTTCTTCTGGCATCCGAACCTGGTGACGCTTCATGTCTGGCTCTGGTACCCGAACCCGAGCGGTCTCTTCGCGAGCACGAACCCGCTCGTCTCGACGTTCAACCAGGGCTGAGGACCGACCCCCGTCACGGCTCTCTTCCGGGTCGGCGAGGGCGCCGCGGCCACCGCGGCGCCCTCGCGTTCTCTCAACATGCCCCCAAGGGCCATGTCCAGGCGACTGTCCCCTGGAGGTGGCCGCGGCGGGCGTGGCTCGGTCGGACTGGGCGTCGAAGGCTCGGTCGGACTGGGCTCGGTCGGACTGGGCTCGGTCAGGCGTCGAAGCCGAGCTCGTCGAGCGAGCTGTGGAGCTCGGCGGCGTCGTCGTAGACGCGGAAGGCGCCGGCGGCGAGGAGCTCGTCGGTGCCGTAGCCGCCGCTCAAGAGGCCGATCGACAGCATGCGCGCGCGCCGGGCGGCGAGGAGATCCCAGACGGCGTCGCCGACGACGTAGCACTCCTCCGGCTCGATGCCCAGCGCCGCGGCGCAGGCGAGGAAGAGGTCGGGCTCGGGCTTGGCGCGGGCGACCTCGCCGCGGTCGACGATGACGATCCCGGGCGGAATGTCGAGCGCCTCGAGTGACGAGTCGATCTCGGGACGGCGGCCCGAGGTAGCGATGCCGTGAACGATGCCGCGCCGCCGGAGATGCGCGAGCAGCTCGACGGCGCCCGGCAGCGGGCGCCGGTCGGGCAGGAGCTCGCGAAAGATGCGGCCGTGTCGCGCCTGGATCGCCTCGGTCTCCTCCGCCGAGAGCTCGCGCCCGACCTCCCGCGCGACCGCGCGCGTGAAGAGCCCGCCGCTCATCCCGATCCGGCGGTGGATACGCCAGCCGTCGAGCGGCATCCCCTCCTCCGCGAGCGCCCGCTGCCACGCGAACACATGCGCGTACACGGTGTCGACGAGCGTGCCGTCGAGATCGAAGATCAGCGCCTGCGGCAGCTCAGGTCACCCGAGCTTGGCCATGACGTGCTTGATCTGGGTGTAGTCCTCGAGCGAGTACAGCGAGAGATCCTTCCCGTAGCCCGACTGCTTGTAGCCGCCGTGCGGCATCTCCGAGACGAGCGGGATGTGGTCGTTGATCCAGACCGTCCCGAACTGGAGCGCGCGCGCCGCCGACAGAGCGCGCCCGACGTCGCGCGTCCACACCGAGGCGGCCAGCCCGTAGGGCACGTCGTTCGCCCACGCGATCGCCTCGACGTCGTCGGTGAAGCGCTGCACCGTGACGACCGGTCCGAACACCTCGCGCTGAACGATCTCGTCGGTCTGCCGGACGTCCGCGACAACCGTCGGCGACACGAAGTAGCCGCGCTCCGACGGCGAGCGGCCGCCCGTCAGCACCGTCGCGCCCGACGCCCGCTCCAGGAACCCGAACACCCGCTCCTGCTGCGACCTCGAGATCACCGGGCCCATGTCGACCTCGCCGGCCGCCGGATCGCCGACCGCCAGCGACTCGACCGCCGGCACGAGCTCCTCGAGCAGCGCGTCGTAGACCCTCGGCCCCGCGATCACGCGCGAGGCGGCCGTGCAGTCCTGCCCGGAGTTCCAGTACCCCGCGATCTTGATCCCCTCCGCGACCGCCGCCGGATCGGCGTCGTCGAAGACCACGACCGGCGCCTTCCCGCCCAGCTCGAGATGCACCCGCTTCAGGGTGTCCGCCGCGGTCCGGGCGATCGTCTTCCCGGTCTCGACGTCTCCCGTCAGCGAGACGAGCCGGACGTCGGGATGCGTGACGATGCGCTCGCCGACCGGAACGCCGTCGCCGGTGACGACGTTCAGCACGCCCGGCGGGAGCACGTCGCCCGCCAGCTCGGCAAACCGAAGCAGCGAGAGCGGCGTCTGCTCCGAGGGCTTCAGCACCTGCGTGTTCCCCGCTGCGAGCGCCGGCCCGAGCTTCCACACGGCCATCATCAACGGGTAGTTCCACGGGGCGATCCCGCCGACGACGCCGAGCGGCTCGCGCCGGATCATCGACGTGTAGCCGCGCAGGTACTCGCCCGCGCTCTTTCCCTCGAGCAGGCGCGCCGCGCCGGCGAAGAAGCGCATGTGGTCGACCATGATCGGCAGCTCGTCGCGCGCGTAGGCGAGCGGCTTGCCGACGTTCCTCGACTCGATCGCCGCCAGCTCGTCCGCGTTGTCCTCGAGCACCCCGGCCAGCCCGAGCAGCACCTCCGAGCGCTCACCCGGCGTGGTGTCGAGCCAGCCCGGAAGGGCAGCCTGTGCCGCTGCGACCGCGGCGTCGACGTCCTCGGCGCCGCACCTCGCGACGACCGCGATCGTCTCCTCGGTCGCCGGGTTCAGCACCTCCATCGTCTCGCCGGAGGCGGCTGCGTGCCAGCCGCCTCCGACAAGAATTCCCATGGGCGCGCCCATTGCGCGCGACTCTACCGCCGCGAGATCACCCGCTGCCGACGACCACGGTTCCCTTCATGTGGTCGTGGACCGTGCAGATGTACTTGTACGTTCCGGCCTTCGTGAACGTCAGCTTGTAGCCCTCGATCACCGGCGGCCCGAACGAGTTGATGAAGACGCCGGAGTTGTGGAAGCCGACGCCGTTCCAGCTCTGCGACGCGACGAGCTTGAAGTGGACGCCCGACTTGGGGCCGCCGTTGCCGGGCGGCGGCTCGCCGGGGCCGCCGGCGGGCAGGAGCGCCTTCGCGTTGAGGTGCACGGTGCCGTCCGGCGCGTCCAGCCGGATGTCGTCGTTCGTCTTGTCCGAGTTGAACGTGATCGAGTGGTCGCCGACGAGCCACCAGGTCACCGACCCGCCGACCGGGATCTTGACCGACTTCGGGCCGAACTCGTCGACCGCACCGGAGCTGTTCTGGGCGCCCGAGCCGACGAGCACCGGGTTCGCGCCCGGCAGCGTCAGGTTCGGGATCGGCGGCTTGCCCTGAGCGAGCAGAGCGGCAGGTTCCGCGAGTGGCTTCTCCGCCGCGGCCAGTTGCTTCTCGCCGAGCGCGAACTGCTGGCTCGGGCTCATGATCGTCTTCGACGCCGGGACGACGGTGATCTTCCCCGACATGTCCTCGCGGTGGAGCAGGCACATGAATCGATAGGTCCCGACGGAGGTGGCGCTCGAGAGGCGCACCGTCCACTTCTGGTTCGCGTCGAGCCAGCCGCTGTTGTAGTACGACTGGGTGCCGTTGAAGTCGGGCTGCTCGTGCTGGCTGTTCGGGCAGATCGACGTGCCCACCGAGCCGCTCTGCTGGTAGCAGGGGTTCGCGACCGACGCGACGGCGTCGCCGGGGCCCTGGGGGAAGAGCGACGGCAGTGCCGCATCGGCCGCGCGCGCGGCAGGCGGCGGGTTGTCGGCATGCTGCTGCGCCGGCGTGAGGTGGTTGAAGATCGATACCGCGTTGTCGGCAAGCGTGCCGAGCGTCACCGTGTGCGGCTCACCGACCCCGACGTAGTGGAACACCACCGAGTCGCCCGCATGCACCGTGATCGAGTGCGGGAAGTACGCCAGGAACGACTCGTTCACCTGCGGGTTCCTGCCGTCGACATTGATCGTGAACGTCTGGCTCGACGCGGCGCGTGTGTGGGCCGCAGTCCCCACGCCGCTCACGGCCAGAACGCAGACGGCAAGCGCCAAGAACGGCGCCCACCGAGTGAGCCTGCTCATCTCCTATGCCTCCTCCTCCGAACGAACGCGCCTGCGCCGCGGCGATCATCCCAGACCCCGGCGGGCGCTGCAACCGCCTACCTGCTCCTGCCGCCTCTCAGTGAGCGTCGAGCGGTGAGCCGGCTCGCACGAGCTCGTCATGCGCCTCGGCTGTGTCGGCTGCCGGCAGGAAGCGGAGCACGACCTCGTCGACGATGCCGTCCCATGCAGGCAGTGCGCTCGCCACCTCGCCGGGCTCGGCCGCGATCGCGGTCTCGAGCGGCGAGGCGCCCATGGTTGCGAAATGCGCACCGTAGGAGCCCGAGGCGTAGCGGGCACCTTCGGCCTCGACGCGCCCGCGCGCGCCGGGCCCGACCGCGACGCGAACGTAGGCGTAGAGCCTCGGCCTCGGCCGGCCGGCCTTCGTGGCGCCTTCCTCGACCCACACGGCGGATCGCCGCGCGTGGTCCGGGGTGAGCCAGTTGAAGAGGACGCCGTCTGCGATCTCCCCGGCGAGCCGGCAGGCCTGCTCGGAGAGCGCGCCCATGACGACGCGGCAGCCGAGATCGGCACGGACCGCGGTGACGCCCTCGCGCGCCTGCCGGAACGCGCCCGGGCCGGCGGTGCCGATCCCGAGCAGCAGGCGCTCGACGGGCAGAGCGCAGGCGCGGACACCCTCGATCACGCTCGCCGCGGTGCGGACGTGCAACGGCACGACACCCACACCGAGGTCGATCCGGTCCGTCACCGAGGCGGCTTGCCCGAGCCCCGCGATCCCGTCGGTCCGTCCCGGATGGTTCAGCCAGAACGACGCGTAGCCGAGCTCCTCGGCGAGCCGGGCCGTCGAGGCGACGACCTCGGGCGGCGTCCCGGCGAAGAGGGCAACGCCCCGAGCAGTCATGGCGGAAGGATCTCAGAGATCCGCGCTTCGCCGCCGGAAGGCCGGCGCCCGGCGGCCATCCGTGCCGCGACCTGCCCGCTCCCGTGCGTATAAGTAGGGCCTGAAGGCTCGCGCCGAGAGATCCGCAAGAACACGTCGAGGCGTCGCTTGAGCGCGCCCGCCCGGCATCCTGGTGAGCTCGACGTCGCGGTGGTCGGCGCGGGGCTGATCGGCCTGTCGACTGCGATGTCGCTGTTACGCGAACGTCCTGGGTTGAAGCTCGCCGTGATCGAGAAGGAGAACCGGATCGCGATGCACCAGAGCGGCCGCAACTCGGGCGTCCTCCACGCCGGGCTCTATTACCCTCCGGGCAGCCTGAAGGCCCGGTTGTGCCGTGAGGGGCGCGCGGCGCTGATCGACTTCGCCGAGGAGCACCAGATCCCGTATCGCATCTGCGGAAAGCTGGTCGTGGCCGCAAACGAGGGCGAGCTGTCGAGGCTCGGCGCACTCGCCGGCCGCGGCCGCGAGAACGGGCTGTCGGTGACCGAGCTCGGACCGGCCGAGCTTGCGGAGATCGAGCCGAACGTGCGCGGGGTCCGGGCCCTCCACGTTCCGGAGAGCGGAGTCATCGACTACCACGGCGTCGCCGCCGCGTACGCCAAGGTCATCGAGCGGCGTGGCGGCGAGATCCGGCTCGGCGAGGAGATCCACTCTCCCGGCGAGGTGCGCGCACGCGCGGTCGTCGTCTGCGCGGGCCTTCAGGCCGACCGGTTGGCAGGCAGCGACTACCGGATCGTCCCTTTCCGCGGTGACTACTACACCTTCCGGCCCGAGGCGCAGGAGCTCGTGCGCGGCCTCGTGTATCCGGTCCCCGACCCAGCCTTTCCGTTTCTCGGGGTGCACTTCACGAGGCGGGTCGACGGCAAGCTGCTCGCCGGGCCCAACGCCGTGCCCGCCCTCGCCCGCGAGGGGTACAAGCGGACCTCGATACGGCTTCGCGACACGCTCGACGTGCTTCGTCACCCGGGGATGCGGCACCTCGCCCGCTCCTACGCCCGCACCGGGGCAGCCGAGATCTGGCGCGACCTGGTCAAGCCCGCATACATCGCGGAGATGCAGAAGTACCTTCCGGCCGTGCGGTCGGAGGACGTCGTCTTCGGACCGTCGGGCATCAGAGCACAGGTCCTCGGACGCGACGGGTCGCTCGTCGACGACTTCCTGATCGAGGAGGACGACAACGCGGTCCACGTCCTCAATGCCCCGTCACCTGCCGCCACCGCCTCGATTCCGATCGGCCGCGAGGTCGCCGCGAGGACGATCGCACGGTTCGGCCTCTGAGAGCGCGTTCAGCGTTCCAGCCGCGGAATGACCTCGTTGACGAGGAGCTCGACTCCAGCCCGCTCGTCGAGGCCGTGCGGTGAGCCGAAGTCGACGCGGCGGGCGCCCGCGTCGAACAGCGCCTGCACCTGATCGGCAACCTGAGCCGGAGTCCCCGAGAAGGCAAACAGGTCGAGCGTCTCCTCGGAGACGAGCCTCGCCGCTCCGAGCTCGTCGCCGGCGTCGACCCGCGCGGAGAGCGCTGCGACCAGCTCGGGGTCGAGCCCGGCGGTCGGATCGAGCGTGGCGACGACCGCCAGGTACATCGCAACCCGCCGGCGGGCCCACTCTCGTGCCTCGCGGCCGTCCGCGCCGACGACCGTGACCGCCCCGACCACGATGCCGACGTCGCTTCGCCCGAGCCGCTCCCGGGCCAGCCGGACGAGCGCCGGGTTCGCGCTGCCGCCGAGCTTGAGCTCGTCGGCCCTCTCGGCGGCGAACGCTGTCAGGAGCGGCGACCAGCTGCCGACGAGCAGCGGCACGCGGTCGCGCTCGCAGGGGTAGGCGAGGCCCTTGCCGGGCTCCAGACGGAACACGTCGCCTGCGAATCCGGAACGGTCGCCTGCGAGCAGGCGCGTCACGATCTCCCACGCCTCGGCAATCGCGCGCGCCGGTCGGCGCTGCTCCAGACCGATGTCCCCGAGCCACGCTCCGGCGGCGAGCCCGAGAAACGCCCGTCCCCTGGAAGCGAGGTCGAGCATCGCCGTCTGCCCCGCCAGCTCGACCGGGTGGACCGTGAACGGGTTCAGGCACGAGGGGCCCACGCGGACGCGCTCGGTCGCCGCCGCGATCTCGAGCAGCGCGGGCAGCGCCGGCTGGTACCAGAGGTCGTTGAACGTGGTCACGACGTCGAAGCCGCCGCGCTCGGCGAGCTGCGCCAGCGTCGCGTAGTCGCCGAGCCGCTTGTTCGTCTGCAGCCCGAGCCCGACCTCGCGGCCGTGCGGGCTCACGTCAGCTCTGAGGTGCGCAGGCGCTGATGCCCGATCCGCTCGATCCGCATGATCAGGCGCTCCTCGGGATCCGGGCAGCAGACGAGCGAGTCCTGCTCGAGCCAGTCGCCCTTGGCGAGCTCTCGCTGCTTCGCCGGCAGGAGCGGCAGCACGGCCTGCAGGGCGTAGATGCAGAAGTGCTTGCCGGCGGGGATCCGGAGACGGCTCGACTCGGTCAGCTCGAAGAAGTCGCCCACCTGGAGGCCGCACACGGAGCGCCCGTCGATCCGCTCGACGGTGACGCGGAGGTCGTACAGCTCGGTGAACTGCTCGCTCAACCCGCGAGCGTCTCGCCGGCGGCGTGGTTCCTGCGGACGGCCGCGAGCGTCTGCTCGAGCGCATCGGTCGGCGTGAACTCGAGCGCCTCGCAGTCGCTCTCGAACGTGAGCTTGTGACCTGGCGCGATGTAGTAGGCCTGGCCGCCCTCGACCGTCTCCTCGCGGTCGCCGTAGTCGACGACCATCCGCCCCGAGAAGAGGAAGCCCCAGTGCGGCGCCTGGCAGCGGTCGTCGGGCAGCCCCTTGACCATGCTCGACGCATCCTGCCCGGCGTGCGCCTTCTCGAACGCCACGGTGATCCCGCCCCAGTCGGCGAAGCGGCTCGAGTACCCGGGCACGATCTCGGTCAGCGGCAGCTCGTCGTGTGATGCGCTCGGCACGCTCCGCCCTCCTTTCGTCTACGCGGTCGCTGCGGCAGAACCGACGCGATCCTAGACAATGCGCTTTTCGGGAGCCCGCGGGCTGCGGTCGAACCGGCCCGCGCCGAACGACTCGAGGAGCGGCCCCGGCGGGCCGCCGACGAGCGCCTGTGCGAGCAGCCTGCCGTGCGCAGGCGCAATCATGAGCCCATGGCCGCTGAACCCGGCTGCGATCCAGAGGCCCTCGGGGCCCGGAAACGAGCCGACGAACGGGTCGTCGTCCGGAGCCACGTCGTAGCGGCCTCCGCGGCTCGCGGTCACAGCTCGGCGCTAGCGTTACGGCAGATGGGTCGAGCTTCCCTCTGCCTGCTCGAGTTGGCCGGAGCGGGCGGGCGTCCGTGACGGTCGCGCCCGCAACGGAGAGGCTCCCCTCGACCGGAGGCCGGGGACGGCTCCGGCCGTCGGCGAGCCTCCTGCGGTTCGTCCTCCGCCGGCTCGCGTCCCTCTTCCTGCTGCTGCTCGGGATCACGTTCATCGCCTTCGTGCTCACCGAGCTCGTTCCGAGCAACGCAGCCTCGACGAACCTCGGCGAGCAGGCCGCCGCCGACCCCGCAGCGGTCAAGGCATTCGACCAGCACTACGGCCTCGACAAGCCGTTCCCGATCCGCTACCTGATCTACCTCAAGCACCTGGCCCACGGCGATCTGGGCCAGTCGTCGCTGACCCACGACGCGGTCACGCACGATCTCGGGCAGTTCATCCCGGCGACGGCGGAGCTCGCGATCTACTCGATCCTGTTCGCCGCGATCGTCGGGATCACGTTCGGCGTCTGGGCCGGGCTCCGGCGGAACCGGCCGACCGACCACGCGCTCAGGATCACCTCGCTCGCGGGGATCTCGATGCCGACGTTCTGGATCGCGCTGATCGTCCTCTACGTCGGCTTCTACCGGCTCGGATGGTTCCCCGGCGGCCAGCGCCTCGACCCGGGCACGAACCCACCCTCGAGCGTGACCGGCTTCTACACCGTCGACGCGCTCCTCGAGGGGAACCTCGGGCTGTTCGGGCAGGCGTTCCACCACCTGCTCCTCCCGGCGCTCGTGCTCGCCGCGTTCAACATCAGCCTGCTCACCCGCTTCACGCGCTCGGCGGTCCTCGAGGTGATCGGCAACGACTACGTGCGCGCCGCCCGCGCCAAGGGGATGCCCGAGCGGATCGTCGTGATTCGCTACATCCTGCGGGCGGCCCTGCCGTCGGTCGTCACCGTCCTCGGTCTCGTCTTCGCGAACGTGCTCACCGGGGCCGTGCTCGTCGAGAAGATCTTCTCCTGGCCCGGCGTCGGGCAGTACGCCTACGAGGCCGCCGTCAACCTCGACGTGCCCTCGATCGCCGGCGTCAGCCTCTTCGTCGCAGCCGTCTACGTGACGGTGAACTTCATCGTCGACATCCTGTACGGCGTCATCGACCCGAGGATCAGGGTGACATGAGCGCGATCGCCTTTCGCGGCCGGGTCGCGACCCGCACCCGCCGGATCCATCCCGGCCTGCGGCAGCCGCTGGCGCTGATCGGCGCCGGGATCGCGGTCCTGTGGGTCCTCATCGCCGTCTTCGCGCCGCTGATCGCGCCGGCCGGCCCGCTCGCCCAGACGTTCACCCCGAGCGCTCGGCCCCTCGTGGCAGCACCTCTTCGGCACCGACGAGCTCGGCCGCGACGTTCTCAGCCGCGTGATCTACGGCGCCCGCGTGACGCTTCCGATCAGCCTCCTCGTCGTCCTCCTGGCCGCGATCGTCGGCGCGACCATCGGCGCGATCTCCGGCTACTTCCGCGGGCCGCTCGACGGCCTCTGCATGCGCACCACCGACCTCGTGTTCGCCTTTCCGCCGATCATTCTCGCGATGGTCGTCGCGGCCGTCCTCGGCCGGAGCCTCGAGAACGCCGCGGTCGCGATCGTGATCGTCGCCTGGCCCCCGTACGCCCGCATCGTCCGCGGGCTCGTGCTGACGGTCGGCGACACCGAGTACGTGCAATCCGCGCGCCTGCTCGGGGCGAGTGCGCGCCGGGCGCTCTTCCGGGATGTGCTTCCGAACGTCGCGGGGCCCGTGCTGGTGCTGATGACGCTCGATCTCGCCACGGCGATCCTGCTGCTCTCCGGCCTGTCGTTCCTCGGCCTCGGCGCCCAGCCGCCCCAGGCCGAGTGGGGCTCGATGGTCGCCGACGGGACGCAGTACTTCCAGTGGTGGTGGATGGGAACGTTCCCGGGCCTCGCCATCTTCACCGTCGTCCTCGCCTTCAACTTCCTCGGCGACAGCCTGCGCGACGTGTTCGACCCGCGCACCGGCTGGCGCCACGAGGAGAGCTCGTGAGGCCGCTCCGCGGCGCGGTTCGGGCGGTGACTGTCCCCGGACGTGTCCCGAGCGTCCCCCTCGAGATGCAGGGATCTTCTGCCGCCGGAGGGCCGGCGGCCGGCCTTCGTCACAGTTCCGTGACGGTGACTGTCCCCGGGCATGGCCCGGCGGGCGGTTGGCCGGAGGGGACATGAGCCTGCTCGAGGTCGAGGGCCTGCGCGTCCAGCTCCAGGGCGCCGGCGGCCTCGTCACCGTCGTCGACGGGGTCAACTACCACGTCGAGCAGGGCGAGGTGTTCGGGGTCGCGGGCGAGAGCGGGAGCGGGAAGACGATCTCGATGCTCGCCCTGCTCGGGCTCCTGCCCGACGGCGCCGCCGTCGGAGGACGTGTCCGGTTCGACGATCGCGATCTGCTCACCCTCTCCCAGCCGCGGATGCGCGAGATCGCCGGCCGCGACCTGGCGATGGTCTTCCAGGACCCGATGACCTCCCTGCACCCGATGCTCACGATCGGCCGGCAGATGACCGAGCACGTCAGGCTTCATCTCGGCCTCGATCGCCGGGCCGCCGAGCGGCATGCGCTCGAGCAGCTCGAGCAGGTGCGGATCCCCGACGGCAAGGAGGCGCTGCGCGCCTACCCGCATCAGTTCTCCGGCGGGATGCGACAGCGGATCGCGATCGCGATCGCGCTCGCCTGCGGGCCGAAGCTCCTGATCGCCGACGAGCCGACAACAGCGCTCGACGTGACCGTGCAGGCCGGGATCCTCCGGCTCCTCGACCGGCTGCGCCGCGAGAACAACCTCGCGGTGGTGCTGATCACGCACGACCTCGGCGTGATGTCGGCGATCGCCGACCGCGTCTCGATCTTCTACGCCGGCCGCGTCGTCGAGTCCGGCTCGTGCGAGGAGGTGCTGCGCCGGCCGCGCCATCCGTACACCCAGGCGCTCCTCGACGCGCTGCCTCACCCCGAGGCGGCCCGCGACCAGCCGCTCGTCGCGATCTCGGGATCGCCGCCGAGCCCCGGGCACATCCCGCCGGGATGCGCCTTCAACCCTCGCTGCTCCTTCGTCCGCGAGAGCTGCCGGATCGACGTGCCGACGCTCGTCCGGCTGAACGGACGCGCCCTCGCCTGCCCCGTCGACCCGTTCGCCGCCCGATGAGCGCCCTCGAGCTGCGCGACGTCGTCGTCGATTACGACCGCCGCGGCGGCGGCAAGGTCCGGGCGGTGGCGGGGGCGAGCATCAGCGTCGAGACCGGGCAGATCGTCGGGCTCGTCGGCGAGTCCGGGTGCGGCAAGTCGACGCTGGCCAGGGCCGCCGTCGGGCTCGTGCGCCCGACGGCCGGCTCCGTCGTCTTCGCCGGGCGCGACGTCACGCCGCTCGGCCGCCGCGGCCGCGACCGCGAGCTCGCCCGGCTTCAGCTCGTCTTCCAGAACCCGTACGCCTCGCTCAACCCGCGCCGGAAGATCGGCGCGCAGCTCGCAGACGCGCTCGACACGCTCGGCATTCTCCCGGCGTCCAAGCGCGACGCGCGCGTCCAGGAGCTGTGCGAGCTCGTCGGGCTGCCGCCGACCGCGGTCAACCGCTTTCCGCACGAGTTCTCCGGCGGGCAGCGCCAGCGGATCGCGATCGCCCGGACGCTTGCGGCCGAGCCGTCGGTGATCGTGCTCGACGAGCCGCTCGCCTCGCTCGACGCCTCGGCCCAGGCGCAGCTCGCGAACCTCCTCGTCGAGCTCTCGCGCAACCTCGGCCTCGGGCTGCTGCTCATCTCGCACGATCTGGCGATCGTCCGGCACGTCGCCGACACCGTGTCCGTGATGTACCTCGGCCTGATGGTCGAGACCGGCCCGACGCGGCAGCTCTGGGAGCAGCCCCTCCATCCCTACAGCGAGTCGCTGATCAAGGCGATCCCCCGCCCGGACGGAAGCGGCTTCCTGCCCGAGGCCTTGCCCGGCGAGGTGCCCGACCCCGGCCAGCCGCCGGGGGGCTGCCGGTTCCACCCTCGCTGCCCCTACGCGTTCGAGCGCTGCAGCGCCGAGGACCCGCCGCTCGTCACGCTGGCGGGGGACCGAGCGGCCGCCTGCTGGCTGCAACCCGAGGGCGCAGCCGCCGTCCCGCCGGCGGAGCGCGCCAAACTTGTGGCCCCTCTGAGCGTCGAATAGCTCGTTACCTGCGAGAATCCCGACCCGTGAAACACCGAGTCATCACCATCAGAGGGAGAGTGAGCTGTGAAGAGACTGCGTCATAGGCGGGCAGCCGTGTTCGCGTCGCTTGCGGCGGCCGTGCTGGCCGCATCCATCGTTGTCGCGACCGGCGCCACGGCGCGCACCGCGTCGGCCCCGACACTCGTCATCGACAACTCGTTCACCCTGAAGACGTCCGATCCGGGTCGCGCATTCGATCCGACCGCGTCGATGGTCGACCATGCGATCTACGACACGCTCTTCACCTACAAGGGCGACGACCTCGTCCACCCGATCCCGCTGCTCGTCTCCTCGTGGAAGGCAACGAACAACGCCAGGACCTTCACCTTCCAGCTCAAGAAGAACGTCCATTTCGAGGACGGGACGCCGCTGACCTCGGCCGACGTCGTCTGGTCGCTCAAGCGGCTCGTCAACCTCAAGGGCAACCCCTCGTTCCTGCTCGCCGGCATCACCATCTCGGCGGCCGGGAAGTACGGGGTCGTGATGCGCTCCAAGACGCCGGCCACCCAGCTGCCGGTCGTGCTCGCGAACCCGTCGACCGGGGTCCTCAACTCGGCGCTCGTGATGAAGAACGGCGGCACCGACGCGGCCAACGCCGCCAAGGCCGACAAGGCAGAGAACTGGCTCAACTCGCCCGCATCGGCCGGCGCAGGCAGCGGGCCCTACACGCTGAGCGCCTTCAGCACCACCTCGCAGGTGACGCTCACGCCCGGCACGAGCTACTGGGGCACCCTGAAGCCGAAGTGGTCGAGCGTCGTCATCCGGAACATGATCGCGACGACGCAGCTGCTGAACGTCGCGCGCGGCTCGCACGAGATCGCGATCGACCTCTCGGCCGACCAGGCGCAGACCCTGAAGGGAAACAAGAACGTCAACATCTCGCTTCAGCCCTCGACCTGGATCTTCTTCCTGTACGCGAACGACAACCCGAAGGTCTCGACGGTGACGTCGAACAAGAGCTTCCAGACGGCGATCCGCTACGGCCTCGACTACGCCTCGCTCGTGAGCCTCGCCGGCCAGGGCGCGATCCAGGCACCGGGGGTCATCCCGTCGATGTTCCTCGGCTCGCTGCCGCAGAGCGCCAAGGTCAAGCAGGACCTGGCCAAGGCGAAGGCTGCTCTCGCGGCCTCCGGCGACGCGAGCCAGCAGGTCACCCTCCAGTACCCGAGCGACCTGACGATCAACGGCGTGCCGTTCACCTCGATGGCGCAGAAGATCCAGTCGAGCCTTCAGGCCGCCGGCTTCAACGTGAGCCTCTCCGGCTCGCCGACCTCGAACTTCCTCGACGTCTACCGCTCGGGGAAGATGGCCCTCGGCCTGTCGCTCTGGGGCCCCGACTATCCCGATCCGGCCGACTACCTCGTCTTCACCCCCGGTGACCTCGTCGGGGTTCGTGCGGGCTGGCCGGCGGGCGCCGACCCGGCGATCGAGAAGCTCGCCGCGAAGGCACAGGTAACGACGGCGCCGGCGGCGAGGAAGGCGATCTACCAGCAGATCCAGCGGCTGCTGAACCAGAGCGGCCCGTTCTTCCCGCTCATCCAGCCGACGCAGGTGTTCGTGTCGACGAAGGACATGAAGGGGGCCGTCTACAACCCCGTCTACACGGTCGACTTCTCGCAGGTCTCGCCGGCGTAGATCAGCCGTTCGCGACGAGGGCGGCGGGGTAGGAGTTGAGCTTCCGCCCGCCGCCCTCCTCGCACACCACGATGTCCTCGATGCGGAGGCTGTAGCGGCCGGGGATGATGATCGACGGCTCGTCGGTGAAGGTCATCCCGGGACGGAGCGGCGTCTCGTCCTCGTTCGAGATGAACGGCCGCTCGTGCACGTCGAGGCCGATCCCGTGGCCCATCCGGTGGCGGAAATGCTCGCCGAGCCCCGCCTCCTCGATCGGCCGCCGGCACGCGGCGTTCACCTCGCACGCAGGTGTCCCCGGCGAGGCGGCCGCCCGCCCGGCCTCCTGCGCGGCAAGCATCACCCCGTAGGCCTCGAGGTAGTCGGCCGGCGGCTCACCGCAGTAGATCGTGCGGCCGAAGTCGGAGCAGTACCCGTCGACGACGCCGCCGAAGTCGAACATCACCGACGTCCCGTCCGGAATCGGCAGGCGCCCGGTCGCCTCGCCGGAGTCGTAGTCCTCCGCGCCGAGGCCCGTGAAGATGTGGGTCGTGAACGACGGGCAGCGCGAGCCGGCAACCCGCAGCTCGTGCTCGACGGCCTCGACGAGCTCGGCCATCGAAACGCCCGGCCGGACGAGCGGAGCCGTCGCCGCCATCGCCGCCTCGACGGTGGCGATCGCCCGTGCCAGCGCGTCGAGCTCCTCACCCGTCTTGACCCGCCGGAGCTCGTTGACGAGCGCCGAGCCCGTCCGCAGCCGGTCGGAGCCGACGATCCGCCCGAGGTTCAGGACGGTCTCGGCCCAGACCCGATCGCCGACGGCCAGCGTTCCCGCCCCGGCGACATCGCGGGCGATGCCCGAGAAGAGCGCAAACCCGTCGTCGGTCTCGTTCACCACCACCAGCTCGCCCTCGGGCTGCTCGCGGAGGTCGAAGGCGGCGAACATTCGCGGCAGGACGAAGATGGGCTCCGCCCCTGGCCGGAAGAAGGCACCGGTCACCCACCCGTGCGCGTACGACGCCTCGCCGAAGCTCGGAACGTGACGCTCGACGCCGGTCAGGTACTCGAGGTCCGCCGACGGCGCCGAGAAAGAGAGCACCGACGCCCTCGGCCTCGAGCCTCTCCGCGAGCAGACGTCGGCGCCCGGCGAAGTCGAACACCGGGCGAGTGTAACGACGGGGCAGGCCCCGCGGAGCCCGCTCCTCAACCGCCGCCGGCTACGAAATCTCGGCTTCTCGGCCTGCCCCTTCCAGGGGACACCGCCGAAATGCGCCTGGTCTTCGACCGCAAGGCTGGATCGTCGACCCGCCGGGCGAAACTGGCCTCTACTTGAGGCTTCAAGCCTGCAATCGGGATCACGTAACGCCATGGCATACACACACCGTAGGGCCTCGGCGCCGGAAACTCTCCCCCTGAAGGGGGATTTGTCCAGAACCCATGCGAGGGATGTCGCACCGCCCATGGCGGCACGAGATCACCTGTTCCTGCACGCAGCCCGCCACCGGGCTGCTACCACACACCCTGTGATCACCGCCTTGCACGGGGCAACGGGAGGCACCCTCGGCGCAGCAGTCCGTTCGCCGGCTGCGGCTGCACTCCTCGGCATCCCGCTTCACCTCGCGGGCGATCGTGTCCCGCACCGAGACATTCACAACCGCCGCTTCGAGGTTGCCAGCGGCCTGGCGGTTGTCGGCCTGCTGGCCGCACGGCGCGGCCTCACCGACGCGGCAACGGTTGGCGCGGTCGCGGCCTGCGCGCCCGACATCGAACACATCGTCCGCCTTCCGCGGCCAGGCGGCTCGAAACTGCTCCACGGGCGGCGCGGCTGGCACCGCTCCGGCCGGCTGTCGGTCCGAACCCAGCTGCTGCTCGCGATCGTGCTGACAGCGAGGCTGCTCGTGAACGACCGGCCGGGCCCCGTCCGCTCTCCGCCGCAGACTCTTTAGCGGCGAGAGCGCTCGACAACGAGAGCGCGCCCCCGGGGGGACGCGCTCTCGCGAACCTGATCGAGCCGTGGCCCTAGATCACGTTGACGTTGCGAGCCTGGGGGCCCTTGGGGCCCTCCTCCGTCTCGAACTCCACGTTCGCGCCTTCCGCGAGAGACTTGAAGCCCTCGGACTGGATCGCGCTGAAGTGGACGAAGATGTCCTTGCCCCCATCACTCGGAGTGATGAAACCAAAGCCCTTCGCGTCGTTGAACCACTTAACTGTGCCGGTTGCCATGCAGAAACACCTCCTTCTGCCAAAGTCAAGAACGGGCAAAAGGCAGCGCGGAACTGCGCAACCGTTACTCGCTCGTTTACGGGGCGGAACATACCACCATGAAAGAGCCTGCTGCCCGTAGATTCGGCCGACGATGATCGACCTCCACACCCACCTCCTGCCGGGCATCGACGACGGCCCCGACACGATCGAGGAGTCGCTCGAGCTGGCCGCGGCGATGGTCGCCGACGGAGTGACCATCGCGGCCTGCACGCCGCATGTGCGCGACGACCACGGCACCACCCCCGAGACGATGGAGGCGGCCCTCGCACACCTCCGGCTGGCGCTTCGGGCGGCCTCGATTCCGCTCGATGCCCGGGGCGGCGGCGAGATCGCGCTCGAACGGCTCGCCGGCCTCGACGCCGGCGCTCTCGCCCGCTTCGGGCTCGGCGGCAACCCTCGCCTGCTCCTGCTCGAGTTCCCGTACGCCGGCTGGCCGCTCGCGCTGCCCTCGATCCTCGCCGGGCTGGGCGCGGCCGGGATCGTCGCGCTGATCGCGCACCCGGAGCGGAGCGCCGAGGTGCAGGAGAGCCCGGCGCGCCTCGCCCCGCTCATCGAGGCGGGCGCCTACGTCCAGCTGACCGCCGGCTCGCTCGAC
Source organism: uncultured Actinomycetota bacterium (assembly GCA_963743675.1). Lineage (GTDB taxonomy): Bacteria > Actinomycetota > Thermoleophilia > Gaiellales > Gaiellaceae > PALSA-600. The sequence continues at coordinate 380,395 of CAVURE010000008.1, read as the reverse complement.
GGCAGCGCCGGCCCTGCCTCGGCGCGGTGCGCGCAGACGCTGCTCGACCGCGGTCTCGCCCAGGTGGTCGCCTCCGATTCCCACGGCCGCGCGATCAGGCGCAGCGGCCTCGGAGCGCTGTCGACCACGCTCGACGACGAGGCCCTCGCGGCCTGGCTGACCACCGCGGTGCCGAACGCGCTGCTCGCCGGATCGGCTCCCCCGCCACGGCCGCCGCCACCAGCACGCCGCCGCCGAACAGGCTGAGCTCAGTCGCTACCTGAGGGAGGCAGCGGCGCTCGTTGCCGAGCCCGGCCGAGGGTGGTAGGCGCCCGGCCGGAACATTCGCTCGAGGTCACGACGATGAAGGCGCGCGACGACCGGCCGCAGAAGACGAGCCCATCCGGGAACCGCCGGGTCGGCGAAGAGCCGGGCGCAGAACCGTGCGTAGTGCTCCTCGAACACGGCGCGGTCGTGCTCCCGGTGCCACAGCGACCCGTCCTCGACCGCGTACAGCCGGCCGGGCCGGCGGGAGAAGCCGATCGGCCCGCGCCAGGCGAGCGAGGCGCAGAGCTCCCAGTCCTCGCCGACGTTGCCGTCGCCGAAGCCGCCGCTCGCGCGCACGGCGTCCGTGCGGAGGGCGGCGCAGCCGACGATCGGGAAGATGTTGAAGCGCAGCGTGCAGAGCGCGAGCAGGCGCTGGAACGGGGCGATGCGATAGACGACCGGGCGTGGCGAGCCGGCGGTCTCGGCTCGCTCGCCGGTCTGCGGGTTCCAGAGGACCTGCCGCGTGAGGGCGGCGACGAGCTCCGGGCGGCCGCGAAGCATCGCGACGAGGAACGCGAGCGTGCCGGGCAGCAGCCGGTCGTCGGCATCGGCGAAGAGAACGTAGGGCGTGCGGAGGTGCGGAAGGGCTGCGTTGCGGGCGGCGCCGACCGAGACGCGCTCGCGCAGCCGCAGGCAGCGCACACCGGGCGGGAGCTCGGGCAGCGGCACCTCGCTCGCGTTGTCGACGACGACGATCTCGGCGTCGAGGCTCTGGCGACGGACGTCGGCGATGCAGTCCGCAAGCTTCGCGCAGTACGCGCCCCAGACCGGGATCACGACCGTGAGCTCGCTCATGCGCGCCCGGCGTCGGCGAAGGCGGGGCGTGCGGCGTTCGCGACCGCTTTCGCCTCGTGGAACACGCCGATCGGCACCAGCAGTACACGCAGCCAGGCCGGCGTTCGCGTGTCCGCGCCGAGGCGGCGGCGAAGGTCGCGCATGCCGCCGCGGACCTGCCGGCGGCTGAGCGGCCGGTTGAAGAGCGAACCGCGGTGGAGCAGGACGTCCGCCCCCGGCCGCGCGTGCTGCTCGACGCGGCCGCGCAGCGCCACGGTCGCGGCCAGGGCCCAGTCCTCGGCGACCTCGGAGTCGCCGTACCCGCCGGCGTCGACGACCGCGGAGGTGCGGAACACGGTGACGGTCGTCGTCGGCAGCGCCATGCGCAGGGTCGAGTAGAGAGAGAAGAGCCGCGGCCTCCCGTTGAGGTGTGCGTAGACGTGGGGGCGCGGGCTCGGCGCGGGCCGCCGGGCACCGGTCTCACCGTCGACCCACCAGAGCTGCGCCGCGGCCGCGACCAGCTTCGGGTCGCGGTGGAGGCGGTCGAGCAGGAAGGCCCAGGTACCCGGCAGGACGCAGTCGTCGGCGTCGGCGAACACGACGAACCTCGTCGTGACGACACCGAGGCCCGCATTGCGCGCGGCGCCGACGCTCAGTCGAGGCCACACCCGCAGCACCGTCACGTCCGAGCCCTGCTCCGGGATCGGAACCTTGCTCGCATTGTCGACCACGACGATCCGTGCCTCGACCCCCTGGGCTCGGATCCCCGCGAGGCACGCCGGCAGGTAGGCGACGTAGTCGTCCCAGACCGGCACGATCACCGTCAGCTCCCTCATCCGGCGCGGCCGCTCCACTCGGCGAGATGTCCGACCGTCTCCGCTCCGGCCCGATAGAGGTAGTAGCGGTCGCCGGTTCGCAGCCAGCGGGCGAGGTAGGCCGGAAGCTCGAGCACGAGGCCGCCGGCGCGACGCACGCGGCCGCCCATCCGTGCGCGGGTGACGCCCTGCCAGAAGAACCGGCGCCGGTAGTAGGACCCCTGGAGCCGCTCGACCGTCACCGTGTGGCGGACGACCGCCGAGGGCTCGAGCCTGACGACGTACCCGAGCTCCAGCAGACGGCTCACGACCGCGCTCTCCTCGCCCGAGAGCAGCAAGGAGCCGCGCCGGCCGAGCGCGGGGTCGAAGCCGCCCGCTGCCAGCAGCACATCGCGCCGGAAGGCGATGTTCGCGCCGAAGGGGTAATCCGCCGACCTCGTGACGGCCCGGGCGGCGTTCCCGAAGCTCGAGACGCCGGCGAGCGCGAGCAGGCGGTCGGACATCCAGCGAGGTCGGGGGCCTGCGAAGGCCGGCAGGCAGCTACCGCCGACGCACGCCACCTCGGCGTCCGTGAAGCCGGCGAGGATCCGGCGCGCCCAGTCGGGCTCCGGCGCCGCGTCGTCGTCGACGAATGCGACCAGCTCGCAGCTCGCCGTCGCAAGCCCCGCATTCCGGGCGATCGAGAGCCCGGGCTCCGCCTCGTAGAGGTAGACAAGCCGTGGCAGGCGATCGCGAAAGGGCAGCACTGCCTCCTCGACCTTCGGGCTCGACGCCGAGTCGACCACGACCACCTCGACCGGATCCTCGAGCTCGGCCAGCGCGGCGAGGCACGCGACGAGGTGGTCGACGCGCTGATGGGTACAGACGACGACCGAGAGCAGCGGGGTCGCGCTCATACGCCCAGCTCCCAGCGCACCTTCGCGCTGTCGAGCCGGTAGACCGCGTACTGCGGCGTGTCCGCCACGACGTGCCCGAGCAGGTTGAGCCGGTGGAAGTAGGCGCCGAGCTGGCGACGCTGCGCCTCCGTTTGCCAGAGCGGGTTCGGGTCGCCCGAGAACTGCGCGAGCGTCGGATCGGCGAGCGTGATCCGGTGGTCGACGACGACGTACCGGACGCCCCGCCGCCACAGCTCGCGGGCCGACTGCTGCCAGGCCCGGCCGACGTAGAGCTGATGCAGGAGCGCGTAGCCCTCGGTCGCCGCAGCCAACTCCGGCTCGCTGCCGACGTGGCTCTTCGAGATCAGCAGCGTCGGATGGCCCGTCGCACCGGGGATGTAGTAGCTCGTGTACGGGTCTGCGGCGACGACGCCGAAGGTGCCCGGCGCGATCTGGCTGCCCAGGCTGTAGCCCGCAGGCACCCAGAACTGCGGGTAGTACGTCACGGTCGCCGGCGCGTAATAGAGAAAGCAGATGCGGAAGACCGCGCTCGCGACGAAGCCTGCGACGACGATCGCCTTGATCGAGAGCCTCGCCCGGGTGAGCACGACCGCGGTGCCGGCCGCGAGGGGCAGCTGGCAGAAGAGAAGCAGCCGGTTCCAGAGGGGAATCGGCAGCCCGGCCGCCCCGGCGAGGCCGGCACAGAAGCACACGCCGAACCAGAACGCGGGCAGGCGGCTCTTCGACCGCGACAGGTAGGCGAGCCCGCTCACACCCACGAGCCCGGCCCCGAGCAAGAGCGGCCAGCGGATCAGCCGGTCGTCCCAGTAGACGGCGAGGTGGTTCGTCGGCCGCAGCGGATCGGTGATCGGGCGCGTCGCGAGCCACTCCTCCCAGCCGGCGACCAGGCAGACGATCAGGACGCCCGAGAGCGCGAGCGCGAGGGCGACGCGGGACCGCGTGAGCCCGAGCCGGAGCCGTGGCAGCCGCTCGACGAGCCTGCGAGCTCGCGCCACCTTCCCGGCCCGGAACGCGGCCAGGGGGAACAGGGCGGCGAGCCCTATGAGCGCCCAACCCCCGATGCCGCTCACGGCCATCGCCGGCGAGAGCGCGTAGGCGGGCCACGTGCAGCCGAGGACGAACGCGACCGCGGTGATCGCCGGCGCGCGCCGCCAGCCGGGCTTCCGCTGCCACGCCCACCCCGCCGCCTGGCAGGACGCGAGAAAGACGAACAGAACGCCGGTGAACGGGTGGACGAGGAAGAGCAGCGTCACGAGGAGCACGGCGGCCGCCTGGGCCCGGCGCGTCGAGGCTCTCGGCACGAAGCGGAGGGCGTAGAGCAGGAGCGCGACGGCGAAGGTCTGCGAGAAGTAGCTGCCGTAGAGAAGCCCGTGGAAGCTGAGGTCGCCCGCCCAGATCACGTCCGCCGGCCCGAACAGCCCGAGCAGCAAGGGAATCGAGAGCCAGCCTGCAGTGCTGCCGGCGAGCCCGCGCACCCAGAGGAAGAGCGCATGCGCGACGAGCAAGGTCACGACGATGCCCCACAGCGCAAGCAGGTGGTAGGCCGCGACCGGGTCGACGAGCGACCGGGTGGGCGAGATCGCGCGCCAGACGAGCGCCAGTATCTCCATGTCCGGCGTCGCGTGGCTCGACTCGACGCCCGAGACGCTCAGGAAGGGGCTGACCGAGGCCAGCGGGTGCAGGGCAACGGTGCGGAGGAGCGCAAGGTAGGTGGGCGTGTCCGACGTGACCCGCAGGCCGTAGCCGTTGGCCATCGCCTGCAGCTCGAGGATGACCGTGCCGGCCAGGGCGGTCACGGCCGTGAGCCGGGCGAGGCTGAACGTCGAGACGAACGCCGCGCGAAGCTCGGCGGCGGCGGTCGCGGTGACGCGGAGGGTCGAGGAGGCGACGGTCATGGCCGCTTGTAGTCGTCGGGGGCGTCGACCTCGCGCACGACGCGGGCCGGGTTGCCGGCGACCACCGAGCGAGGCGGGACGTCAGCCGAGACGACGGCGCCGGCCGCGACGACCGAGTGCTCGCCGATCGTCACGCCGGGAAGGACGACGGCGCCGCGGCCGATCCATACGTTCCGGCCGATCTCGACGGGCTTCGTCACGACGCCGGCCGCCGGGTCGACCTCGTGGAAGTTCGTGTCGTAGACGGCGACGAGGTCGCCGATCATCACGTCGTCGCCGATCGCGATGCCGGCGGCGGCATGGATCGTGACGCCCTGGTTGACGAAGACGCCGGCACCGATCGTGAGCCGGCCCCCGGGCGACGTCGTGAGCGCCGAGCGGAACTGCGGCGACTCGCAGCGGAAGCGCGGGCCGATCGTCACATCGCCCTTCACGATCGGCGCCAGCCCGAAGATGCGCGCGCCCGGCCCGGCGTGCGCACCGAGCGTCCGCCGCGCGCGCAGCGTCGCGTAGGAGAGCCGGCCCGCCTGCTGGAGCATCAGCGTCGCGCTCACTGGGCGAGGACCGCCTCCCGCGACCTGGCCGGCACCGAGGCGGCCGGTGCAGGCTTGCGCCCGGCCAGCCGCAGGTAGACGGCGACGAGGATCGAGAGGCTGATGAGCTCGGTGACGAGCGTGGCGAGTGCAGCGCCGTTGGCGGCGAGGGCCGGGATGAGCACGAACGCGGCGGCCACGTTGACGACGAGGGCGACGACCACCTGGCCGACGACCTCGCGCCGCCGGTCGAGCGCGATGAGCGCCGTTCCGACGATCCCGGCTGCGCCGATCGCGAGCCCGCTCGCGAGCAGGATCAGCAGAGGCTCGACCGCGCTCCGGTACGCCTGGCCGTAGAGCGCCGGGACGAGCCAGTAGGCGGAGGCGGCGAGCACGAGCTCGACACCGGCGAGGAGAGCCGTGCTCCAGATGAGGGCTCGACGGACCAGGTGCGCCCTCGTGGCGGCGTCGGGCTCGCCAGCCAGCCGCGGCAAGAGGCCGGTCGCGATCGCGGCGGGCAGCATCAGCAGGCCGAAGGCGATGTTCGCGGCCACGGAGTACGAGGCCGTCTGCTCGTGGCTGGAGAGCAGGCCCATCAGCAGCATGGGCGAGCGGTAGTAGACGAGCGTCGCGAGCGCGATCAGCCCGAACGGCGCGGCCCGGCGCAGGAGCGGCAGCGGCCGGATCGTTCGCCCGGAAGGGTCCGGCGTGAAGCGGGTGCAGAGGAGGAGCGCCGGGAGGGTGACGAGCGGGCCGGCGACCATCGCGAGCATTGCCGCGGCCGCCGAGTCGTGGCCGGCGGCGAGCACCGCCGCACAGCACAACGGGTAACTGAGGCCGCAGAACGCCTTGGCGACCGCCTCGTTGAAGAGGTTCTGGTTGCTGCGAAAGCCGGCGAACAGGGCCAGCTGGGCGGCGTTCACCACGGTGCCCACGAGCACGACCGCCGCCAATGCGAGCTGGTCGAGGACGAGGCCGGCGACGAGGCACATGACCGCCGTCGCCGCGAGCAGCGGCACGCGGGCCGCGGTGCCTGCACGAAGAAGCTGGCGGCGCGCGTTCGGATCGGAGGCGCCGTCTCTCGTCGCGACGACCGAGATGCCGCCGTCGAGCACGCTCATCAGGATCAGCATCGCGGCCATCGCGACCCCGAGCCGGGCGAACTCGTCGATGTCGAGCCCGTGCGCGAGCAAGAGCAGGGCGATGAACATGCCGCCCTTGGCGACCGCGTCGCCGACGAGCGCCAGCGAGGCGTTCGCGGCCAGACCGCGCCGGCGGGAGCTCACGCCCCGCTCCTCGTGTGCGCCGTGCCCTCGATCAGCAGCGCCGGGGCGAGATCGAGGCGGCCGTTCGGGTCGACGAACCCGTCGCCCGGGGAGATCCGTGAGACGACCTGCCCGCGGACCGCGATCCACGGCTCGTAGGCCCGGGTCGTGGCGTCGACCAGGAGGAGGCCGTGCGAGCCCGTTGCGAGCGAGCGGACCGCCCGCGGGTAGAGCAGGAAACCGTAGGCGTCGGCTGCCGAGGTCACGACGGGCTGACCCGTCGCGGGGAGGGCCCGTGCGATCCCGCCGAACATGTCGGGGCCGGGGGCCGGCGCCGGGGTCGCCAGGCCGACGCTCGCGACAACGACGGCCGCAACCACGACGGCGGCGCCGCGACGGACGGGCGACAGGGCCTCGCGGAGCCCGAGGGCGATGCCGATCGCGACCAGCGGCAGCAGCTCGGTCAGGTACCGGGTGCTCGCGCCGTTCCTCGCCTCGAAGGCAAGCGCGAGGACGCTCATGGCAAGCGCGACGACGGCCGCCGGACGGCGGTTCCGTGCGAGCACGAGCGCGACGACGAAGGACGCCGCGACGGCAGGCTCGTGCCTCGCGAGCGCGGCGAGCGCCGTGCCGTTGAGCGCTGCCACCGCCAGCGCGGCGAGGCCGGCCGCCACACCCCACCGCGGGGGCGCGAGCAGCGCGAGGGCGGCCGCGCCGAGCGCGACGCAGATCGCCAGGGAAAGCTCGCCGGGGCGAAGCTGCAGCGGCGGGCGGAGCAGGATGAGAACAGCAGCCGCGGTGGCGAGCGCGGTGGCGAGAAAGCGGACTGCGTGACCGCGGCACGCCGGCCGTAGGACAAGGACGGCCGAGCCCGCGAGGAGCAGCAGGCCGAGCTCGGGGCGCGCGAACGCCGCCAGCCCGGCAAGAAGCCCGCCAACAGCGGGCCGGCGGGCGAGCACGGCGAGCACGGCTCCGAGGGCCAGCGACTGCCCGAGCAGGTCGGGAGACGAGAACGCCGCCCAGTAACGGTCGACCGGGTCGAGCAGGACGAGGAGGGCAGCGAAGACCCCGAGGAGCCGCGAGCCGGTGAGCCGGGCGGTGACGAGGCCACAAAGCGCGACGGTGGCCCCGCCGGCGACGGCCGAGAGAGCCCGCCCGGCGCCCGTCCAGCTCGCTCCGGCCAGATGGAGGAGCGCGACGAGCGCCGGGAAGAGCGGCTTCAACGCAGCGTCGGCGTTCGGGACCCAGAGGTCGCCTCCCGGTCCCGAGCCTGATCACCGGCCGGAGGTGCTCGCCGATCCCGCGCGCCATCAGCAGGTACTGGTAACCGTCCGGGTAGAGCAGGGCGCCGCGCTGCTCGACGAAGCGAAATGCGAGACCGGCCGCGAGCAGCGTCGCGGGGAACATCGCCACCCGCCACGACCGGGGCCAGGCTGCGGGACGAAGGCGCCGCGCGGCCAGGGCCGGAGCTGCCACGTCTCCCGCGGTCATTGCAGCCGGTCGGGGGTCGCGGCCGCGAGCAGCAGCTCGGCGTAGTGGTCGAACGAGCGCCGGCTTCGCGTCCGCTCGACCCCTTGGGTGAGCCGGGCCCGGTCGCCGGCGAGCCGCTCGAGCGCCCCGGCGAGCGCAACGGGGTCGTCGCGGGGCGTCAGCAGGCCGTCGACGCCATGTTCGATCGCTGCGGGCAGACCGCCGACGGCCGTCGCCACGACCGGACGGCCGTAGCCGAAGGCAAGCGCCGCGACGCCCGACTGCGTCGCACTCCGGTAGGGCAGCAGCGCCGCATCACAGGCGCCGAAGAGCACGGCCGTCTCCTCGTTCGAGATATAGCCGTCGCGAAACTCGACGCGATCGGCGACACCGAGCCGCAGCGCCTGCTGCTCGAGCTCGGTGCGGGACGTCCAGAACCGGCCCGCGACGACCAGACGGACGTCGAGGCCGGGGTCGACGCGCGCGAGCGCCTCGAGCGCGAGATCGACGCCCTTGTAGGGACGGACGGCTCCGTACAGAAGCAGGAGGAGCCCGGGGCTTCCGAGCCGGGCCCGCTCCGCCTCGACCTCCTCGCGCGACGGCTCGAGCGCAAGCTCGGCCGGAACAAAGAGCGGGTGGAACGCCTCGACGATCTCACCCTTCACCCCGAGCGCCTCGAGCTCGCCGCGCTGGGCGGGAGCGTGGGTGACGAGCGTGTCCGCCGCGCGCAGGACGCGCCGGGTGAGCGACGCGGCGAAGGGCAGCCGCTCGTGCGGGAGGACGTTGTGGCAGATCACGATCCGCCGGAAGCGGCCGCGCGCCGAGCGCAGCAGCCAGGCATAGGGCGGCGCCATCACCGGATGGAGCCACGGGAGAACGACGGCATCGGCGCCGTAGGCCTCCGCCCGCTCCACCGCCCGCCGCCAGGTTCGCGGATCGCCCCAGTCGAGCACGAAGTCCGCCTGCTCCACCTGAGGCGGACGCGACTCGTTGTCACGTACCGGGCCGCGGTAGAGGAGCGGTGGATACGGGCGCGCCCACGAGAGAAAGTCGACGTCGGCCGAGCGCCGAAGCGCCCGGACCATCGAGGAGTTGAACTGCGCTGCCCCCACGGTCAGCGGATGCGTGGGCGCGATCACGCAGAGCCGCGGCCGTCTCAGCCGCGCGCCGGTGGGCGTCGGAATCACCGCCCTCCTGGTCGTCGTTTCAACCATCCGGCCTGCCCATCTCGAGCCGCCGGACCGAGTACACGGTCTCCTCGAGCAGGCGGCGCGAGGTGTCGATGCCCGCGGCGAGCATCGAGGAGACGAAGAAGCCGACGGCGATCACCCACAGCACGACCGAGGCGAGCAGTGCGGGCAGGTGCTCACCGGACCCGCGGTAGCGCAGGAGGAAGAACCCGGTCATCGCGAAAGCGGCCGTGAAGGCGAGGAACGTCAGCCAGCCGAAGATGGCCGGCAGCCGCCGCCTGATCAAGCCCATCGCCGCCTGCGAACCGGTGCGGCGGATGTATCTCGTCACCGAATGCGTCATCCGCGACTCGCCGGCGATGCGGGCCTGTGCGCGCACCGGCACCTCGGCGACGGAGAGGCGCTGGTGCGACGCGTCGATGATCGTGTCGAGCGTGTAGGTGAACTCGGAGAGGATGTTGAGCCGCAGCAGGGCCTCGCGCGAGAATGCGCGGTAGCCCGAGGTCGCGTCGCTCAGAGCCAGGCCGAGGGCGCGGCCTGCCACCCATGAGCCGATCTGGTTCCCGCGCCGCCTGACCATCGTCATGTCGTCCGACGCCGTCGCGAGCGGCCGGACGCCGAGCGCGATATCGGCGTCGCCGTCGAGGATCGGCGCGATCAGCCTCGGGATGAACCCGGGGTCGTGCTGACCGTCGGCGTCCAGGTTCACGACGATCTCGGCGCCGCGTCGAAGGGCCTCGGAGGTGCCCGACTTGAACGCAGCGACGAGGCCGCGCGGCCGGGGGTGGACGCAGATCGCGTCGACGCCGGCCGCGACCGCACACTGCCGTGTGCGATCGCGGGACCCGTCGTCGACGACGATCACGTCGACCTTGCCAACACCTTCGATGTGACGCGGAATCGCGGCGATGACGTCGCCCACGGTTGCCTCCTCGTCGAGCGCCGGGATGACGATCGCGAGGCGTGGAAGCGCTGGCACGGGCATCCCCCTGGTGCGGAGACCCCGGTCCTGGATTTCGACAACAGACATCGACTCGCCCCGGCCGCTAGTTGTTGTGTCCGCCGGACAGGAAGAGCCCGAGGACCACCCGAATGATCGGGGAGTCCGGGAAGCCCGGGAACCCTGGGAAGGCGCCGCCGGACTGGCCGGGCGCGTTCAGGAACCAGAACGGGAACTGGCCGAAGACATTGCCGTTCCCATCGCCGTTGCCGAATCCGCACCAGAATGCATGGCACTGGGGCGGCGGGGGAACACTGCTTCGGCCCGGATCAGCAGATCCGGGCGCAACGGCAAAGCCCGCTCCGGCTAGCGCGATCACTGCCGCGCAAGCAGCCGCAACCGGCTTGCCTGACTTGATGTTCATACTGACCTCCTTCGTGGCGGTTCCGAGGAAGACGGCCTCCTCGCACGAACCTCATCGTCGGGGGCCGAGAAAGCTGGAGCAATTTCCGAGCTACCCCGGAGCTCCGCTGCGGCAAGAGACCGGGCCGCTTCCGAAGCCGGACCGTCACTCGCTCGAGACGCGGGCGAGCGGACGTGTGTTGCCTAGGTCGCCAATCGTCGGGCAGGACGGAGGGCTCGCGATTGTCCGGTTTGGAGGGACTTTCTGCGAGAGCGCACCGTCCGGGCGGGCGGCGAGACGCCCGCTGACGGTCGGGCCGGCCCGCTCCGCTGCCGCCGGGGAGCTCCGCCGGCGGGCCCCCGCCCTCCCCCTTTCGGTGTAGCCAGGAAGGGTGACCTATGCGGCTACGGGCGCGACGACGACGGAGCGCTCCGAGCGCTCGACGATGCGGGGAACGAGCTCGAGAACGCTCTCCCGGGCACACCACGGGATGTCCTCGTCGAGCTGCGCGCCGCGGATGTTGGCGGCGCTCACCCCGCCGCCGATGCCCTCCTCGGCGGTCGCGAACGCCCCGGCGAGACGCGCGGCGGCGACCGCCGAGTCGTCGGGCTCACCGCCGAGCGCGGCCGCGATCCGGCCGGCGACGTAGGCGTCGTCGATCGCGAACGCGCCCTCGACCCCGGCGCAGAGGATCGCGACGTCTCCCGCGCCCGCGCGCCGCCTCGACGACCGCAGCGAGGTTGAGGAGCGAGGCGACGAGCACGGTCTCGCATCGTCCGGCGGCGGCGAGCAAGCGCTCGCGTGCCGTTGGTCGTCGTCAGGACGAGCTTCGCCGTCCCGTGCGGCTCGCCGGCGAACTCGCGCGGCGAGTTGCCGAAGTCGAAGCCCTCGATGCGGACGTTGCCGCGCTCGCCGGCGAGCGCAACCCCCGCGCCGGCAAGTGCCCGCGCGTCGTCGATCTCGCCGACGCAGACGACCTGCTCGTAGCCGCCCGCGAGCGCCTGGCAGATCGTCGAGGTCGCCCGCAGGACGTCGATGACGATCGCCGACCGGGGCCGGGACCAGCTCGGCCGGGGTGAAGCCGACGTGGACCTTCAACTCAGGCCTGGGCGAGCTCGGCGACCTTGGCCTGCACGTGCTCGGCGACCGCCTCCGGGCTGATCCCGAAGTGCGCGAGCACCGCGGCGCCCTTGCCGGAGGCGCCGAAGGTGTCGATCCCGATCGACGCGTCGACCCAGCGCGACCAGCCGAACGTCGTGGCGGCCTCCACCGAGACCTTCGGCACGCCGGCCGGAAGCACCTCGTCCCGGTACTCGGCGCTCTGGGCCTCGAACAGCTCCCAGCACGGCATCGAGACGATGCGCGCCGCAACGCCCTTCGCCGCGAGGAGGTCCCGTGCGCCGAGCACGGTCGATACCTCCGCGCCGGTCGCGACGAGGACGACGTCGGGCGAGTCGGCATCCGCGAGCACGTAGGCGCCCCTGTGCAGGCCGGCGGCGGAGCCGAAGACTGCGCGGTCGATGACCGGGACGTCCTGCCGGCAGAGCACGAGGCAGACCGGGCCGGTCAGGTCGAAGATCGCGCGCCACGCCTCGACGACCTCGGTCGCGTCGGACGGGCCGGATGAGGGTCAGCTCCGGGGATCGCGCGCATCGCGGCCAGATGCTCGATCGGCTGGTGGGTGGGGCCGTCCTCGCCGACCGCGACCGAGTCGTGGCTGAAGATCCACACGGGGCTGATCTTCATCAGCGACGAGAGGCGGATCGGCGGCCGCATGTAGTCGGTGAAGACGAAGAAGGTCGAGCCGAACGGCTTCACGATCCCGCCGTGCAGCGCAAGCCCGTTGACGGCCGCTCCCATGCCGTGCTCCCTGACGCCCCACGAGACGTTCCGGCCTCCGTTCTCGAAGCTCTCGTCGCCGTCGAACTGCGTGAACGTCGAGTGCACGAGATCGGCGGCGCCGCCGACCATCGTCGGCACGAACTCGCCGAACGCCTGCATGACGTAGCTCCCAGCCTTGCGCGTCGAGACCGGCTTCTCGCCCGGGTCGAACGACGCGAGCGCCTCGGCGAAGCCGGCCCTCGGCTTGCCTGCCCAGGCGTCCTTCCACTCGGCGGCGAGCTCCGGGCTCGCGAGCGCCCATGCGTCGAACCGCTCCTGCCAGGCGCGCTGCGCGGCGGTTCCCGCCGCCCGCTGGTCGAAATGCGCGGCCACCTCGTTCGGGACGTGGAACAGCCAGTCGGGGTCCCAGCCGAGCGCCTCCTTGGTCGCGCGGACCTGATCGTCGGGCATCGGATCGCTGTGCGCGGCGCGCGTGCCCGCACGCGGCGAGCCGTAGCCGATCACCGTCTTGAGGCTGATCAGCGTCGGGCGGCCCTCCTCGGCCATGCCGGCACGGATCGCGCGCTCGATCGCCTCGAGGTCGTTGCCGTCCTCGACGGTCAGCGTGTGCCAGCCGTAGGCCTCGAAGCGCTTGGGCACGTCCTCCTGCGAGAAGGAGAGGCTGGTCGGCCCGTCGATCGTGACCGAGTTGTCGTCGTAGAGGAAGACGCACTTGCCGAGCCGCAGGTGGCCGGCGAGCGAGGCGGCCTCGGAGGCGACGCCCTCCATCAGGTCGCCGTCGGAGCAGATGGCGAAGATGTGGTGGTCGCAGGCAGCCGCGCCGAAGCGCTCGCGCAGGAACTTCTCCGCCATCGCCATCCCGACCGCGTTGCCGAAGCCCTGGCCGAGCGGGCCGGTCGTCGTCTCGACGCCCGGCGTCTCGCCGTGCTCGGGATGGCCCGGGCGTGCGCGAGCCGAGCTGGCGGAACTGCTTGATGTCGTCGAGTCGTGACGTCGTAGCCCGAGAGGTGCAGGGACGCGTAGAGCAGCATCGAGGCATGGCCCGCCGAGAGCACGAACCGGTCGCGGTCGGGCCAGGCCGGATCGGCTGGGTTGTGCTTCATGATCCGCGTGTAGAGCAGGTAGGCGGCCGGCGCGAGCCCGAGCGGCGCGCCGGGATGGCCGGAGCTGCGCCGCCTGGACGGCGTCCAGCGCGAGCGTGCGGATCGTGTTGATGCTGAGCTGGTCGATGTCGAGATCAGGCACCGACAGGGCTCCCGGCGTAGCGCTTCGCCATCTCGGCGAGCGGTGTGACGGTGTAGTCGCCGGCGTGACCGGCGGAGCCGAAGTCGTTCATCCGCTGCGCGACGACCTCCTTCATCGCCGCCCGCGTCGGCCTGAAGAACGCGCGCGGGTCGAACTCGGACGGGTGCGCGTTCAGCGCCTCCCGCAGCGCCGCCGTGATCGCCAGGCGGCCGTCGGTGTCGACGTTCACCTTGCGCACCCCGTGGCGGATCCCCTGCTGGATCTCCTCCACGGGGACGCCGAAGGTCGACTCGAGCTTGCCGCCGGCGGCGTTGATCCGGTCGACGAGCTCGGGCGGGACGCTCGAGGAGCCGTGCATCACCATGTGTGTTTCGGGCAGCTTCGAATGGATCTCCTCGATCAGGTGCATGGCGAGCACTTCCCCGTCCGGCTTCTTCGTGAACTTGTAGGCGCCGTGGCTCGTGCCGATCGCGACGGCGAGCGCGTCGACGCCGGTCTGCTCGACGAAGTCGACCGCCTGGTCGGGGTCGGTGAGGTGCACCTCGCCCGAGCCGTGGCCGTCCTCGATCCCGCCGAGCGTGCCGAGCTCGCCCTCGACCGACACGCCCTTCGCGTGCGCGGCCTCGACGACCTCGCTGGTGACGGCGACGTTGTACTCGTAGTCGGAGGGCGTCTTGCCGTCGGCGAGCAGCGAGCCGTCCATCATCACGCTCGTGAAGCCGAGGCTCGATCGCCATCTGGCAGGTCTCGGGCTTGTCGCCGTGGTCGAGGTGGAGGACGATCGGGATCTCGGGCGCGCTCTCGGCGGCAGCCATGATCAGGTGGCGCAGGTAGTTCGGGCCGGCGTAGGCGATCGCGCCGCGCGAGGCCTGGACGATCACCGGCGAGCTCGTCTCCTCCGCCGCGTCGACGATCCCCTGCAGCTGCTCCATGTTGTTCACGTTGAACGCGCCGACGCCGTAGCCGCCCTTGGCGGCCTCGTCGAGCACCTGACGCAACGTCGCAAGTGGCATTTGCCCTCTCCCTCCACGCTGAATATCGACGGACCCGCGCATTCTCGCCCAGGAGCCGAAGCTGCGCGTGGGGAGCTGCGCCCTCCGGTACGCTACCCGGCCCTCGGGCATCGTTGCCAATCAAAAAGTCGTACCGGTTATATAGTCTTCCCGCTATGGCCGTCACGCTCAATCAGCTCTCGAGCTTCCTGGCTGTGGCCCGCGAGGGGTCGGTCTCCGCCGCCGCCGAGAAGCTCTACGTCACCCAGCCTTCGATCTCGGCCGCGGTCTCGGCGCTCTCGCGCGAGCTCGGCGTCGACCTGACCGAGCGCGTCGGACGCGGCGTCGGGCTCACCGCCGCCGGCGATGCATTCCGCCCCTACGCCGCCGACGTGCTCGGCCTGATCGACCAGGGCAAGCGGGCGGCCCGCGAGGCGGCCGACGTCTCGATGCGCTCGCTCCGGATCGTGGCCGTCGCGACCGCCGCCGAGTTCGTCGTCCCCTCGCTGCTGCGCACCTTCACCGCGCTGCACCCGGAGATCAACCTCACGCTCGAGGTCGCGAACCGCGCCTCGGTCTTCGACAGCGTGCTCGAGCACGAGGTCGACGTCGCGATCGCCGGCCGCCCGCCCGAGGACGAGCGGATCGCGGGGCACGCGTTCCTCGACAACGAGATCGCGCTGATCGCGCGCGCCCGGCGACGAGCTCGCCGGCCCGCGCGCGGTGCGGCCCGAGGAGCTCGCCCGCCGGGTCTGGCTGATGCGCGAGCCGGGGTCGGGCACGCGCCAGCTCGTGGCGGAGTTCCTCTCCGACCACGACCTGCGGCCGCAGACGCTGACGCTCGGCTCGAACGGCGCGATCAAGGAGGCGGTGCGGCTCGGGCTCGGGGTGTCGCTCCAGTCGCGGGTCGCGGTCGAGCACGAGCTCTCGGCCGGGACGCTGGCCGAGATCAAGGTGCGCGGCGGGCTGCCGCGCCGGGAGTGGTTCGCGCTTCACTCGGCGACCGTGCCGCCCCGGCCGGCGGTCGAGCAGTTCCTCTCGTTCGCCTACGGGCCCGAGGCCCGGGCGGCATTCGAGGGCCGCGAGTGAGCGACGATCCCGCGCGGCGAGATCGCGCCGTCCCTCCTCTCCTGCGACTTCTCGCGGCTCGCCGAGCAGATCGAGCTCGTGATGGACGCGGGCGCGAAGGTGATCCACGTCGACGTGATGGACGGCCACTTCGTCCCGCCGATCACGATCGGCCCGCTGATCGTCGAGTCGATCCGCGAGCTCGTCCACGAGCGCGGCGGGATCCTCGACTGCCACCTGATGATCGAGCAGCCCGAGCGGCAGGTCGAGGCGTTCGCGCAGGCCGGCGCCGACGTGATCACCGTCCATCCCGAGGCGACGCCGCACATCCACTACGCGCTGCGGATGATCCGCGAGCGCGGGCTGCAACGCCGGCGTCGTGATCAACCCGGGCACGCCGGTCGAGGCCGTCGAGCCGGTCGCCGAGATCATCGACCTCTGCCTCGTGATGAGCGTCAACCCCGGCTGGGGCGGCCAGCGCTACATCCCCTCCTCGACCGGGCGGCTCGCCGAGCTGCGCGGGATGCTCCCGCCCGAGGTCGTGCTCGAGGTCGACGGCGGGCATCTCGCTCGAGACGATCGACGAGGCGCGCGACGCCGGGACCGACGTGTTCGTCGCGGGCTCGAGCGTGTTCGGCGCCGCGGATCCGGCCGCGGCGTTCAGGGCGCTCGCCGCGAGGCTCTGAACGCGCGATTTGGAATTGGCGCCGGGGTGTGAGACGCTCCGCGCAGGCAATACGCGTGTCGTGGAAGAAAACGCCGGCGCACGCCGTCTTGTTGTCAGTCCACCCTCGCAACGAAAGGATCATCATGGGCGACGAATCCGCTAGCGAGCTCGAGAACATCCGCAAGGAAGGCGAGGACGAGGCCGACGTCGAGGGTCATCACCTGGTCAAGAGCGCGGCCGAGGACGAGGAGGCTTCCGAGGAGCCCGACGTCGAGGGCCACAACTTCCGCAAGAGCTAAGACCCCGACGGTCTTCCTCGGGAACTGGTGACCACAGCGGTCGGCGGGGCGGAAGCGATTTCGCTCCGTCGGGCCGTGGTCCCGACCCGAGAGTGAGCGGCGTCCTGCGGCGAGCACGTCAGTCGCTCGCGGCGGTGGGCGAGGTGTTCGCGCATCCGGATCTCCGGCTGCTCCAGATTGCCGGCGCCGCGGGCGAGATCGGCGGCTGGGCCTACTGGATCGTGCTCTCGATCTATGCCTACGACCACGGCGGCGCCGTCGTGGTGGGCGTCGCCGGCGCCCTTCGGCTCGGCGGCTCGGCGATCGCAGCCCCGTTCGCCGGCGTCATCGCCGACCGGTTCCCGCGCCGGCGGGTCCTCTACGCAACCGACCTCACCCGCGCCGCGTGCCTTGCCCTGGCGGCGGCGGTCGACGCGTCGGACGGCCCGCGCATCGTGGTGCTCGGCCTCGCGTTTCTCTTTGCGATCGCGAGCACCGCGTTCCGCCCGGCGCTCTCGGCGCTCCTTCCCGAGCTCGCCCAGGCACCGGAGGAGCTGACCGCCGCGAACGTCACGATGTCGGCGATCGAGAGCGCGGGCCTCTTCGTCGGACCTGCACTGGGCGGCCTGATCGTGGCGGCAGGCGGCACCGTGGCCGGCTTCTGCTTCGCCGCAGCCGGAATGGCATGCTCTGGCGCCCTGATCTTCCGGATCCGCGTGCACGAGAAGGTCTCCCGGGACCATCCGCGCGCGGAGCACGCGCTCGCCGCGGCCGTCGACGGCGTGCGCGCCATCACCTCGAACGCGAACCTCCTGCTCCTCGTCAGCCTGATCGGGGCGCAGACGTTCGTAGCGGGCGCGCTCGGCGTCCTGACCGTCGTCCTCGCGACGAGCACGCTCGACACGGGGCCGGCCGCCGTCGGCTACCTCAACTCGGCGATCGGCGTCGGCGGCATCATCGGCTCGGTCGGCTCGCTCGGGCTCATCGGCGGCCGCCGCCTGGCGAGCGTCTTCGGCATCGGGGTGATCCTCTGGGGCCTGCCGCTGGTCGCGATCGGCGCACGGCCCACGCTCGCCTTTGCGCTCGTCCTGCTCGCGGTCGTCGGGTTCGGGAACACGTTCGTCGACGTGGCCGGCTTGACGCTCCTGCAGCGGGCCGTGCCCGACCGGGTGCTGGCACGGGTCACCGGGTCGCTCGAGAGCCTGATCCTCGCGTCCGTCGCCGCGGGTGCGCTCGTCGCGCCGTTCATCGTCCGTGCGATCGGCGTCCGCTGGACGTTCGCCGTGGTCGGCTGCATTCTCCCGGCCGCCGCAGCCCTCGCCTGGCCGCGACTGCGCAGACTCGACACCGGGCCGGGCGCCCGGCTCGGCGAGCGGCTGCGGCTCCTCGAGGGCGTGCCGATGCTCGCGCCGCTCCCGCCGGCGCAGCTCGAGGCGATCGCCGGCGAGCTCGAGGAGCTCGAGCTGGCGGCCGGGTCGCCGCTCTTCCGCACCGGCGACGCCGGCGACCTCTTCTGGATCGTCGCCGGCGGCGAGATCCTGATCACGCCGCCCGACCGTGAGCCGACCGTCGTCGGGCCAGGCGGATCGTTCGGGGAGATCGCGTTGCTCCGTGACGTCCCCCGCACCGCGTCGGCCGAGGCGCGGACGGCCGCCCGCCTCTACGGACTAGGCCGGGAGCTGTTCATCGCCTCCGTCACGGGGCACGCCGACTCGTCCTCGGTGGCCGAGGCGACAATCGCGGCGCGGCTCGGGTCGGTCCGGTCGAACGCGCTCGCGCTCTAGGCGGGCCCGCGGCTTCGCAGGACCTCGTCGAGGGCCTCGAGCAGGTGGAGCGCCGCCGGCCGCGCGGTGTCGTCGAGCCCGTCGAGCGTGCGCGCCAGGCGCGCGACAGCCGCGGCTTGCCCCTCGCCGGAGAGGACGGCCTCGGCTCGCCGGGCGCGCTGGAGCAGGTCGAGCGCGATCGAGGCCTGGGCGGCGAACAGCTCGAGCAGGTTCATCTCGGCGAGGGTGAAGCGCGACAGCTGGGGTCGGTCGAGCACCTCGAGGACGCCGAGCGCCTGCTCCTCGTTCTGCAGCGGCACCGCCATCAGCCCCTTCGGCACGTAGCCGGCGCTCTCGGCGAACCCCCGGGCGAAGCGCGGGTCGCTCTGGACGTCGTCGATCACGACCGGCGTGCGCGTCGTCAGCACCCAGCCGGCGATGCCCGTCGAGGCCGGGAAGCGCGTGCCGAGCAGCGACTCCTCCCCCTCGCCGACGACGGCGGCGAAGACGAGCTCCTGCGTCTCCTCGTCGAGCAGCAGGATCGAGGATGCGCGCGCCTCGAAGATCGAGCGGGCGACCTCGACGATCGACGAGAGCAGCTGCCCGTAGCGATCGGCCGACCCGGCCACCCCGGCGGCGACGGCGGCCGCGAACGGGTCCTCGCTCATGGCCCCTCCGGCCACCGTCCCACCGGGCCATGCCCGGGGACAGTCACCGTGACGGGATTGCAACAGAACGACCCCGAACGCCCGGCGCCGGGCGAAAGTACCTGCAAACGACGCGGGACATTCCAGACACGTCCGGGGACAGTCACCGTACGCACCGGCTCAGGCGCTGCCCACGTTCGAGGCGGTGAGGAGAAGTACGGTCTTCAGCTCGAAGGGCGTCAGCTCGGGATGGGCGCCGTGGATCAGCGCGCAGACGGCGGCGACGTGCGGGGTCGCGAAGCTGTTACCCGTACAGCGGGCCGTCTGGCCGCCCATCCAGGCGACCGGCACGTCGACCCCGCGGGCGAAGAACTCGACCGGCGGTGTGGGGTTGTAGTAGAAGGCGAGCGGGTCGTCCTCGTCGTGGCTCCCGACCGAGATGACCGACGAGAACCGCCACGGGTAGCTCTCGACGGACATGTTGTGCGCCGAGGCCACGATCGTCGTCCGGCGAAAGTAGGCCGTATCGGCCAACTCGTGCAGGACGGACGCGAACTGCTTCTTCGTCGTCGAGAGGCTCATGTTGATCACGTCGAACCGCTGCTCGACGGCCCAGCGGAGCCCGGCCAGCAGGGCCTCGCCGCTGCCGGTGTTCGCCGGGCCGAGCACGCGCACGCTCTGTAGCTCCACGTCCGGCGCGAGCGAGCGAATGATCCCCGCGCACGCGGTCCCGTGGCCGCAGACATCGCCCGCGTCGTCCTCCTCGGCCACCACCTCGCCGTCAGGCCCGGTCGAGACGACGACCGCGCCGGCCACGCCGCCGACCGCCTGATGGGTTGCCTCGATGCCGCTGTCGAGGATGCACACGCTGACCCCGGCGCCCGTCGATCCGCCCCACGCCCACTCGCGGGTGACCCCCTCCGGCCAGCCGCGCCGCGTGGCGATCCGCCCGGCCGCGCCCGGGGGCAGGCTCCAGGCTGGAAGGCTGACCGGGCTCTCCTCCCCGGCCGTCGTGGCCACCCCGGCCCGGTCAGCCATCCGCCGGAAGCCGGCGCCGCAGCTCGTCAAGCAGCGGACCGGCAGGCTCGACCCCTACGACCTTCAGCGCGGACTCGAGGTCTGCGACCACGAGCCGCCGGTACTCGGCGTCGGCCTCGGCCCGGGCGACGATCTCATCCATGAGCTCGCGAGCACGCGGCAGCTCCTGCGCGGCGCGCACCCACCCCACGGGTGCCGGCGGCAGGAGCCTCAGCAGCTCAGCGATTCGCTCCTCGGTGTAGTCCGTCATTCGGGCCTCACTCTCCAGACGTCCGGGCCGGCGGGTTTCTTCCCTCGCCCGAGCAAGCCACGCAGCTTGGTGAGGCAGCGCGAGATCCGGCTCGCGACCGTGCCCATCGGCAGGTCGAGCGCTCCCGCGATCACGCGGTAGGGCTCGTCTCGCGCGAAGAAGCGGTCGAGCAGCTCGCGGCAGGCCGGATCGAGCGTAGTGAGCGCATCGCGCACGTCGAGGGCCTGCTCGACCTCGGCCAGAGCGTCCCCCGCCTGCCGGCCGTCCGGGATCTCGCCGTCCGCCGACTCACCGGCGCGTCCGGCCGCGGCCAGCCGGTCGAGGCAGACCCGCCTCGTCACCTGAGCGATCCAGGGCCGGAGGGCCTCGTCGTTGCGAAGGGTGTCGAGCCGCTCGTAGACGCGCAGGAAGACGTCCTGGAAGACGTCCTCGGCGTCGGAGCCGGCGAGCCGGAAGCCCTGCGCCGAGATCGCGTACACGTACCGCGAGTAGCGCTCGACCAGCAGCCCCCAGGCCGCGTGGTCGCCGCCGCGGCAGCGGGCGACGAGCTCGACGTCGGTCGGCAGCGCCTCACTCACGCCTCGGCCGCCTCGGCCGCCTCGCGGGCCGCGGTCGCCGCGTCGGCCGCAGCGCGCTGAGCCCAGGCGAGCCGGTCGTCGCCCGGCAGCACGGCCAGGTTCGAGGCGACGAGCATCAGCGCGACGCGGGCGGCCGACTCCGCAAGCGCTGCCGCCGAGGCCGTATCGGCGCGAACGAGCCCGTCGCAGCGGGGCGCGCTGAAGGCGGCGAGCCGCGCGACGTCGGCTGCGGCGTCGGCGATCGCGAGCAACGGGTCGATCGACCTCCGCAGCGGCTCCTCGACCCCCGATCGCGCCTCGAGCGCGGCCGCCGCCTCCGCGAACACCTCGGCGACCGTGCGGGCGAGCTCGACGCACCGCGCCCGAAGCGCAGCGGCCTGCGCGGCCACGCCCGCAGAATCGGGCCACGAGTCACGAGAGCGACGCGCCGCCATGGCGACGAGCGCCGCCGCCATCGCCGCCGTCAGAGCCGCCGCCGAACCACCCGCATATCCCGCCGGCTCCGCTGCGAGCTCGTCGAGGAGCTCGGCGACCGTCAGCCCGGAAAGGCCGCTTCCGGGAGGGTTCGAGGTCTCGGGCCCGGTGCTCACGCGCGCATGTTCGCAGCTTGGATTGCTCTATGCTCTGGCGCGTGACCGGGCCGCCGATCGAGCTGCTCAAGCGCGTTCCGCTGTTTGCCGAGCTGAACGACAAGGAGCTCGGCAAGATCGCCGTCCTGATGAAGGAGCGTCCGGTCCAGGCCGGCCGGTCGATCGTCGAGGAGGGCAAGGGCGGCGTCGGCTTCTTCGTGATCGAATCGGGCACCGCGCAGGTGAGCGTCGGCGGGAACGTCGTGCGAACCCTCGGCCCGGGCGACCACTTCGGCGAGATCGCCCTGATCGCCGACACGCCGCGCACCGCGACGATCACCGCCGAGAGCGATCTCAACTGCTACGGCATGACCTCCTGGCACTTCCGGCCGATCGTCGAGGGAAGCCCGACGCTCGCGTGGAAGATGCTTCAGGGGCTCGCGCGCCAGGTCTCGTCGGGCAACTAGACGCCCGGCGGCCGCAGGCACCGAGACGGTGCCGGCGGGAAGGTACTGCGACCGGGCCGGGCCTTGCCGGCGAACCGGCTCGGATTATTGATTGTGTTCTATGCAAACTGCTCAAAGAAGTACTTGATCTTTACGGCCCGCTAGCACTAGCCTTCCGGCAATGGGAGCTGGCCACTGATGCCGCGCCCGGTGATGCTCGGCATCGTCGGCGACTCCGGGTCGGGAAAGACCACGATCACGCGTGGTCTCGTTCGCGTGCTCGGCGAGGACCAGGTGACGCACTTCTGCACCGACGACTACCACCGCTACGACCGGCGGCAGCGCGCCGAGCGGAACATCACGCCACTCGACCCCGAGTGCAACCACCTCGACATCCTGGCCCAGCACCTGGTGCACCTGCGGCGCAAGGAGCCGATCATGAAACCCGTCTACCAGCACGCGGACGGCACGTTCGGCGCCCCGGACTACTTCGTCCCCGGACGTTTCGTCGTCTGCGAGGGCCTGCTCGGCTTCCACAACCGCGAGCTCGCGGAGAACTTCGACGTTCGCGTGTACCTCGATCCGCCCGAGGAGCTCCGCCGGCACTGGAAGGTGCAGCGCGACTGCTCGCGGCGCGGGTACACGACCGACCAGGTGCTCTCGGAGCTCGACCGGCGCGAGCCCGACTCGGAGCGCTGGATCCGGCCGCAGCGCCACCATGCCGACATCGTCGTCGCCTTCCAGCCAGGCGAGGGTGAGGACCAGGAGCACCTGGACTGCAAGCTCACGCTCTGCGACTCGCTCCCGCACCCCGACCTCACCGGCGTCGTCAGCGAGGGCGACGATGGGATCGAGCTCACCGAGCTCCAGGGCGCCCAGGAGCTGTACGTGCCGGGCCGCCTGCCGCATGACCGGGCATCGGCGATCGAGGAGGCGATCTGGGAGAAGATGCACTTCGCCCGCCACCTGCGCGAGGAGCGCCTCGGCGAGTTCACGATCGGCACCGACCTCCACCGCTCCGACTCGCTCGCGGTCGTCCAGCTGCTGATCCTGTACCACATGGTCACCGCCCGAGCAGTCGTCGCGCTCGGGGGCACCTCGAGCCGCGAGTTCGACGTCTCCAACCTCGACGCGCTCATCGCCGAGGGCGGCCACTCGCCCCTCTGACCTGAGTAACCTCACCCCCGATGCCGCTCGCGCTGACCGGGCCGGAATGGGGCGTGCTGCTGGTCTCGATCGTTCCGGCCGTGCTGACAGCCGTCATCGTCTACCTCGTCTGGCGCTGGGCCAGGCGCGACGAGGCGAGGGAGGCGGCGGAGCGGCAAGCCGACGATGACCACTGAGCCGCGAGCTCGGCCGACGCTCGGCGCGACCCGCAAGGAGCGGCCATCGTTCGAGCTCGCCTCGGAGCTCGTGTTCAGGCCGCTCGCCCACCTCGTCGTGCTCGGGCTGGCGCCGCTGCGAGTGCCGCCGCCGGCGGTGGTGCTCGCGGGTACCGGCGTCGGCCTGTGGGCCGCCGCCGAGCTGTGGCACCGGAACCTGATCCTCGCGGCCGTGCTGCTCCAGGTGAAGACGGTGCTCGACGGAGCCGACGGGCAGCTCGCCCGCGCCCTCGACCGGGTGACGGTGTTCGGTCGCTACCTCGACTCGGAGTCCGACCTGCTGGTGAACGCCGCGCTCTTCGCGGCGCTCGGCTCGGTGACGGGCAAGCCGTGGCTGGCCGCGATCGGGTTCGTCGTCGCGACGCTCGTCCTCAGCGTCGACTTCGACCTCGAGCTGCTCTACCGCCGGGAGCGCGGGGAGCCCCGGGAGGCCCGGCCGCCGGCCGTGGGCGCGGCCGGCGTCCTCGCCCGCATCTACGACATCGTCTATGCGCCGCAGGACCGACTGGTGGAGTCGTTCGTCGAGCGCCGGCTACGCAGCGCGAGCCGCGATGAGCGCCTGGCCTACCACGACCGGGCGACCCTGATCGTGCTTGCGAACTACGGGTTCTCGACGCAGTTTCTGATGCTCGGCCTCTGCCTCGTCGCGGGGCACCCCGAGCTGTACCTGTGGCTCGTCGTCGCCTGCGGTCTCTCGCTCGTGCCGCTCGAGTTACGGCGGGAGCGGCTGGCCCGCGCGTAGGATGGACCCGGGAAGCGGAGCGTGCGCGCCTTCGTTCCCGTCACGGAGGTCGGACAAACCGATCACCGACGCGAACAGAAGGAGCGAGCATGGACAACCGTGTCGCAGAGAGGGACGATTCCGACAATGTGATCGAGATCGGCGCGCCCGCCGTTTCCGGTCGGGGACGGACCGATGCGCACTGGTTCGACCTCCTGCCCCGCGAGATCGCCGAGGCCGACTGGGCGCGTTACCGTGCCTCGATCGCAGAGATCTTCGAGGCGTTCGGGATGGATCTCGAGACGCCCGGGACGCAGGACACTCCCGACCGCTTCCTGCGCGCCATGTTCGAGGCGACCGCGGGGTACGACGGCGAGCCCAAGCTCGCGACGAGCTTCCCCGCGGAGGGGGCCGGCGCCGGCGAGGCCGTGGCCAGTCAGATCATCGAGGGGCCGATCGGGTTCCACTGCCTTTGCGAGCATCACGCGCTGCCCTTCTTCGGCACCGCCCACGTCGGCTACATCGCCGGCGGCCGGATCATCGGCATCTCCAAGCTGACGCGGCTCGTGCGCCTGTTCGCCCGCCGGTTCACCGTCCAGGAACGGCTCGGCGAGCAGATCGCCGACGGGCTCGTCTCGCTGATCTCGCCGCGTGGGGTCGCAGTACATCTGGAGGCGTCGCATCTCTGCACGCACATGCGCGGGGTCGAGGAGCAGTCGCGGACGATCACGACCTTCTGGCGCGGCGCCTTCGAGGATCCCGAGCTCCGGCGCGAGTTCCTCGCCGAGGTGCGGGCCCACCGGCTGTAGATCGTGTCCGTCGCGCTCGTCTGTGGCGGCGGCGGGGCGCTCGGCTCGGCGATCGTCGAGGCCTTCCTCGCGCGGGGCGACCGCGTCGTGACCGCCGACCTGCACGTTCCGGACACGACGGCCGGCGAGGGCGTGTCGCATGAGGCGCTCGACCTGACCTCGGCGGCGGAGGTCGCGGCGCTCTGGGAGCGGCTCGAGGCGGCGGGCGAGACGCCCCGCTGGGTGGTCAACGCGGCGGGCGGCTTCCGCGCGGGGTCGGTGTCGTCGTCGGAGCCCGACGCGGTCAGACTCGCGAACGACCTCAATCTCGGCACGGCCTGGTGGTCCTGCCGCGAAGCGGCGCGGCGGCTGCCGGAGGGCGGGGCGATCGTGAACGTTTCCTCGCGCTCGGCGGTCGCGGGGGGCGCGGGCGCCGCGGCGTACTCGGTGGCCAAGGCGGGCGTCGTCCGGCTGACGGAGGTGCTCGCGGCCGAGCTCCGCGAGCGCCGTGTCCGCGTGAACGCGATCCTCCCGTCGGTCATCGACACGCCGGCGAACCGCGGAACGATGACCGCCGACCAGCTCCGCAACGCGGTCGCTCCGGGCGACCTCGCCGCCGTCGTGAGCTTCCTCCTCAGCGACGCCGCCGCCGCCGTCACGGGCGCCATCGTTCCGGTCTACGGCTTCGCATGAGCCGCCCCCGTGAGGCGCCGCGTGACGGTGATTCCGTGACGGCGAGTGACCCCGGACACGGCCCGAAGGACGCACTTCCGTGACGGTGACTGTCCCCGGACACGGCCTGAACGGCGTGCTTGATTTGCAGGGCTTTTGGCGATTTTTACTGGTTCGTCACACCGGCGTTGCAGTCCCGTCACGGTGACTGTCCCCGGACATGGCCCGGCGGGCACGTCGGGAGAGGACATGGGCGTTTCGGCGCTCGAGGTGCTGTTCGAGGCGCCGGGCCTGCCGGCCATCGAGCTGCCTGACTCGCTCGCGGCGGTCTACGGGGGGACGCTCGGGTTCGCCGAGCCGCGGATGATCGCGAACTTCGTCTCGACGATCGACGGGATCGTCGCCATTCCCTCGCTGCCGTCGTCCAACAAGGTGGTGGCCGGAGGGAGCGCCGCCGACCGGCTCGTGCTCGGACTGCTGCGAGCGTGCTCGGACGTGCTCGTGATCGGATCGGGGACGATGGCCGCCTCGCCGCGCTCGATCTGGACGACGGAGCAGGCGTTCCCCGCCGCGGCGGGCGCGTATGCCGCCCTGCGGGAGCGGCTCGGCCGCCCGCCGGAGCCCGAGGTGGCGGTGATCTCGGGGAGCGGCGCCGTCGACCCCGCCCATCCCGCGTTCGCCGCCGGCGCGATCGTGCTGACGACGGATGCCGGCGCGGCGCACCTCGACGGGAAGCTCCCGGCGTCCTCCGTGGTCGCACTCGGGGCCGAGGTCGCCGCCCCGGCCGCCGTCGCCGCCCTCCGCGCACGCGGGCACCGGCTGATCCTCTCCGAGGGCGGCCCGCACGCGATCGCGCCCTTCCTCGAGGCGGGCCTCGTCGACGAGCTCTTCCTCACCGTCTCGCCACTCCTCGTCGGACGGCCCGACGGCGATCCGCGGCTGGCCCTCGTCGAAGGCGTCGACCTGCTTCCCGGCGGCCCGGTCGAGGCCCGCCTGCTCGGCATCCGGCGCGACGGCGACCATCTCTTCCTGCGCTACGAGCTCGCCAGGACACTGCGGACAAACCACCGCGCGCCGGCTGCTCCGGGTACATAGGATTCACCTTGCGCGGCCGTGGGCAAGCCGCACATGAGCCATGTCGCTGACGACGCTGAGGTCCAGCCAAACGCTGCTGAACGCGGCCCTGGCAGGGTCGCTGGCCGCTCTCATCTGCTGGGCGGGCCCTCCCGGAACCGACTTTCCGGCCCACGTCTTCCAGCTCCACGTCTACCTGCAGCACGGGTTCGCGATCTGGACGAACTACTGGTACGCGGGCCGCTACACATTCGTCGGGTACAGCCTGATCTACTACCCGCTCGCCGCGCTGGTCGGGATCAAGCTGCTCGCGGTGATCAGCGTCGCCGCGTCGGCGGCCGCGTTCACCCTCGTCGTCCGCCAGGCCTGGGGCGACTCGAGCGTCTGGGTCTCGCGGTTCTTCGCGCTCGTCGCTGCAGCGTCGCTCGTCACGGCCGCGTTCCCCTACGGCCTCGGCCTCGCATTCGCGCTCGGCGCGCTGGTTGCGATCGCGCGCGGCCGGCTCGCCTGGTTCTCGCTGCTCGCCCTCCTCAGCTTCGCGGCGAGCGCCCTCGCGTTCCTGTTCCTGCTCGTGATCCTCGCCGCCGCCGCCATCGCGCGCTCGCATCGCGAGCTCGTCAAGCCCGCCGCGGCCGCGATCGCCGCGATCTGCGCGCTCGCGCTCGTCCTCTGGCGGCTCTTCCCCGACCCGGGCCACTACCCCTTCCCGGCGAGCGAGCTCGCCGCGGTGCTCACCTTCTGCGCGCTCGGCGCGGCGCTCACGTGGCGCGTCGAGAACGCGCGCGTCCTGAACGTGCTCTTCATCGCCTACGGCGGGCTCTGCATCCTCTCGTACGCCGTCCCCTCGAACCTCGGCGGGAACGTCGTGCGCCTGCAGGCTGGCCGCGGTGCCGATCGCGATCCTCGTCTGCTCGCTGCGCCGCTGGCGGCCGCTGCCGATCGTGATCATCGCGCTCGGCCTCGCGGCGACCTGGAACCTCTCGCCCCTCGTCTACAGCTTCACCCGCAGCACGGACGACCCGTCGGCCACGGCGGCCTACTGGACGCCGGCCGTCAGGTTCCTGCACCGGTCGCTCTCGCCGAACTACCGCGTCGAGGCCGTGGGCACCGCCGACCACTGGGAAGCCGTCTACCTCCCCCAGGCCGGGATCCCGATCGTCCGTGGCTGGTTCCGCCAGGACGACTTCCCGCAGAACGAGGTGCTCTACGACAAGCTCACCCGCACCGGGCTACCTGTCCTGGCTGCGGCACCTGAGCGTCCGCTACGTCGTGCTCGCGAACGCGCCCGCCGACTACAGCGCCAAGTACGAGGTCGCGCTCCTGCGCAGCGGGCGCTCCGGCCTGCCGGTCGTCTTCAGCACCCCCGACCTCACGATCTATGCCGTCTCCTCGCCGCAGCCGATCGTCACCGGCCCCGGTCATCCGGCGGTCAGGAAGGTCACCGAGTCGACGATCACCCTCGCCCTCTCCGAGCCGGGCCGCTACCAGCTCGGGATCCGCTACACGCCCTACCTCGCCGCGCCGAAGAGCTGTGTCAGCGAGGCGAAGGACGGGATGACTGTGCTGACGGCGCCGACCGCGGGCACGGTGAAGCTCAGCATCGGCGTCTCCGCCTCCGGGGCGCTGGCCGCGCTCACGGGGAGCCGGACGACGTGCCCGAAGGAGCACTAGAGCCCGCAACCTCGGCGCGCGCCACGAGCCGCGTGCCCGTCGCCTTGAACGAGGCGACGACCGGCGTCCCGACGGCGAGCCCGAGCTGGTCGATCGCGGTGTCGGTGACCTCGGCGATCACCGGGCCGATGCGGACGCGGACGCGGTTGCCGACGTGGACGATCGAGCGGATCTCGCCGTGGATCACGTTCTGCGCCGAGTCGGGCCGCTGCTCGTGGGCGACGGCGATCTCCCACGGATAGACGACGGCCTCGACCGGCCCCAGGCCCGAATCGGCCGAGTAGATCGACTCGCCCGTCGTCAGGACGATCTCCGTCAGCCCGTTGGCGCCCGGGCGCGCGATCCCGTGGAGCAGGTTGGCGCCGGTGAACGCGGCGACGAACCCGTCCGCCGGGTGTGCGACGAGCTCCTGCGGCGCCGCGAACTGGCGCAGCTTCGCCCTCGACGATCACGCCGACCTTGTCGGCGAGCGCCGCCGCGTCCTCGTAGTCGTGCGTCACGAGCAGCGTCGGCAGCCCGAACTGGCGGAGCAGCTCCTGCAGCTCGCCGCGGACCGTGACCTTCGTGTTCGCGTCGAGCGCGGAGAGCGGCTCGTCGAGGAGCAGCACGCCGGGGTCGCGCGCAAGCGCACGCGCGAGCGCGACCCGCTGGCGCTCGCCGCCGGAGAGCTCGGTCGTCCGGGCCTTCGCCAGATGCGAGATCTGGAAGCGGTCGAGGTACTCGTCGACGCGCTCCCGCCCGCCGTAGGCGACGTTCTGGCGCACGTTCATGTGCGGGAAGAGCGCGTACTCCTGGAACACGAGCCCGACCCGGCGCTCGTCGGGCTTGAGAGCAACCCCGGCCGCCGAGTCGAACCACACCTCGTCGCCGAGCGCGATCCGCCCGCTCGCCGGGCGCACGAGCCCGGCGACGGCCCGGAGCACCGACGTCTTGCCGGCGCCGGACGGCCCGACGAGCGCGACCGTCCCCTCGACCTCGAGCGCGAGCTCTAGGTCGAACGACCGAAGGGGGAGAGCGAATTCTGCCGTGAGGGCTGCCACAGGACGCCGACCTTGAGGATGAGGAGGATCGCGAGGCTGATGATCACGAGCAGCGCGCTGATCGCGAGCGCCGTCGTGAGCTGCACCCCCTCGAACTCGTTGTAGACCGCGAGCGGGAGCGTCTGCGTCCTCCCCTGCAGGCTGCCGGCGAACAGGATCGTCGCGCCGAACTCGCCGAGGCCGCGTGCCAGGCAGAGCGACTCGCCGGCCACGAGGCCGCCGCGGGCAAGCGGCAGCGTCACCCGGAAGAACGTCCTGGCCGGCCCGGCCCCGAGCGTGCGGGAGGCGGCGACCATGTTCCAGTCGACGGCCTCGAACGACGCGATCGCCTGGCGCACGTAGAAGGGGCCGGCGACGAGCGTGATCGCCATCACGACGGCGGTCTGGTTGAACGACACGTTGATGCCGAGCCAGTCGAACGTCGACCCGAGCAGCCCGAAGCGGCCGAACGCGACGAGCAGGCCGATCCCGGCGACCGCGGGCGGCAGCACGATCGGCAGCTCGACCAGCGTCACCGCGAGCGAGCGGCCCTTGAACCGGTGCGAGGCGAGAAACCAGGCGGTGGGGGTCCCGAAGCCGATGATCACCACCTGCGCGACGGCGACCGTCTTCAGGCTGACGATCAGCGCGTCGGTGACGACCGGGTTCGAGAGCTGGTGGAGGAGATCGGTGATCGGGACGTGGAAGAAGATCGCGATCACCGGCAGCACGATGAACGCGAACGTGAGCGCGATCGCCGCGAAATAGAGGATGCCGAGGAGCGAGCGCACGAGGACGGGCCGCAAGGCCCGCCGGTCCACGCCTACCCGTTCCTCGACGGCGACCGTCAGTGCTGGACCATCACGGAGGTCGACTTCACGATCGCGGTCGCGGGCATGCCCTTGCGGAGCTCGAGCTCCTCGACCGCGTCGCGCGTCACGAGCGCAACGAGGCGCACGGGATCGGAGACGACCATTTCGACCTGCGCCATCAGGCCCTCGATCTTGACGTCGGTGACGATCGCGTTGAAGCGGTTCCGGGCGCTGAGATGCGCCGAGCCGGCGTCGCCGCGAAGCCGCTCGATCTCGCTGGCCGGCACGACGCGCCGGTTGCTCTTGTCGCGGTCGGCCTTGATCCGTCCCTGCCGGTCCCAGCGCCTCAGCGTATCGACACTGATCCCGAGCGTCTTCGCCGCTTCGCTGACGCTGTAGTACTCCCTCGGCATACGCGATCTCTCCCTTCGGCGGGCTCTGATGGGCACGCAAGCCGGCGGCCGCGTCGAACTCCAAGGTACCTATGCAAGTCCTAGCTTGCAAATGGAGCCCGGGAGCGGAAACACCCCTTAAACGCCACCGGCAGCCAGGTGCGCCTGTACCGGGCTGCCGGACAACGTCGCGCGCGAGAACGGATCGTGCGCTGGGAGGATCTGGCGTGACAGGCAGTTTAGTCACACGATGACTACCAGGTCAAGGGCGGCCTCGCCCACCGCCTCGGGACGGCCCGCGCTCGAGGTCAGTAGCCTGTGACGCCGTGGCGGTGGAGCGCGACCTGGGGCCGGGCGAGTGGTCCGTGCTCGCGTTGCTCTCCGACGCGCCCGCCCACGGTTGGGCAGTCGCGAAGGAGATGGCCGAGAGCGGCAGTGTCGGCCGCGTCTGGGCTGTGGGCCGACCCCTCGTCTACCGGGCGATCGACCTGCTCGAGGCGCGCGGCCTGATCGAGGCCGTCGGCAGCGAGCCCGGCGCCCGCGGCCCGAACCGGGCGCTCGTCCAGGCGACCGAGCGCGGTCGCGCGGAGCTCGCCCGCTGGCTCAGCGAGCCGGTCGAGCACGTCCGCGAAGTCCGCTCGCTGTTCCTGCTCAAGCTGGTCCTCCTCGACCGGGCCGGCCTCGCGAGCAGGCCGCTGCTCGAGGCGCAGCGCGCCGTGACGTTGCCGGCGATCGCGATGCTCGAGGCCAGGCTACGAAGCAGCGTCGGCAGCGAGCAGATCTTCGTCCGCTTCAGGCTCGAGACGACGCGGTCGGTCGTCTACTTCATCGACAGCATGCTCGCCGACAGGTAAGCGGCGGCTCGAACGAGGATCGCCGTGGGGCGAGCAGCTCCCAGTTGCTGCTCGCCCCACGGAGGAGCGGGTGTCGGCGCTCCCGGCCCGATTGCCCGCCCGGAGGCGGGTGAGATCAGGCAGCGATCGTGATGCTCTTCCAGATTGCGGTACCCGACGGATTGGTCACCGTCAGCGAGCCCGTCTTCGCCTTGGCCGGCACCGTCAGGGTGAGCTTCGAGGGCGAGACGACCTTGAACTTCGCCGGGACACCCTGGAAGGTGACCGAGGTCGTCTTGTTGAGGTTCGTCCCCGTCAGCGTGAGCGAAGCACCCTGGCGCGTCTTCGTCGCCGAGACCTTCACGATCGTCGGCACCGGCGCCGTCAACGGCAGGAAGCCGTCCTTGACGAAGATCGCCTGCGCAGCGGGGCTCAGGACCTGGTTCATCCAGGCCTGGGCGGCGGCCTGATTGGGGCTCCTCGTGACCGCGCACATCGCGTAGGTGATCTTCGGCTGCGCCCACGCCGGGACGGTGATCAGGATCAGGTCGTTGGGGTCGATCACGTAATCGGAGAGGTAGACGAAGCCCGCGTCGACCTGGCCGAGCGCGACCTTCGAGACGACGTTCGCGTCGGAGGTCTCCTGGCTGACGACGTTCGCCTGCACCTGTGAGTTCAGGCCCATCTGGTTCAGCACCTGCACCGTGTAGCTGCCGACCGGCACCGTCGAGTTGGCGATGTCGATCTTGATCCCGGGCTTGGTCAGGTCGTAGATCGACTTGATCCCGGCGGGATTCGACTTCGGCACCACCACGGCGAGCGTGTTGCGCGTGAAGTTGACCGGCTTGCCGGTGACGCCCGCTGCGTACAGCGACGCGCACGTGGTCGTGTTGGCGCCCATCAGGACGTCGGCAGGCGCACCGTTCGTGATCTGCGTCGCCAGCGTGCCCGTGCTGCCGAACGAGTACGTGTTGCTCGAGTTGATCTCGGGCAGCACCTGGGTCATCGACGAGCCGGCGAAGACCGTGACTCCGGCCAGCGCCCGGCTCGACCTGGCCGACGCTCCGCCGGCGCCTACGGTGACCGCGAGCACGATGATGGACATGAGCGCGAGGACCGGGCCAAGCCTGCGCCCGCGCGCGAGTGACATCCGCATGGGAGCCCCTTTCGTTGGTTCCGCCATTGCGTCAGGCGGTGTAGGCGGCGAACGCGTCCGACGCCTGCTGGATTGTCAAGGCCGGCGGGAACGACAGGTTGAAGGCCTTGCCGCCCGTCACGGAGGTGAAGTAGCTGCAGTGCTGGGCCTCGCACGCCGCAATCTGTGCGAGGCCGGTCTTGAACGAGTTCGTCTGGATGCCGCCGATCGCGCCCAGGTAGGTGCCGAGCACCATGCTCTCGAGCGTCGCCGCGAACGCGAGGATCGACGCCTGGCTGGCGAACGTGCCGGCCGGATAGCTGAAGTCGAAGTCACCCGAGACAGCAGGCGTGTTGAGGGAGCCGCTGAGGATGCCCGCGACCGACTGGTAGTGCTCCTGCTCGTTCAGATACGCGCGCTTCAGGTACTTCATCACATCGGCGCTCGTGTTCGAGGCCGCAATCGCCTGCTGGTAGAAGTCGGAGGCGAGCAGCTCGGCCCCCACGAGTAGCCGCGTGTAGGCGAGATCTGTGCCCGGAAGCGGATCGGCGCTCGCGCTCTCGGCGAGCGAACCGAGCACGCCGCCCGCCGCGACCAGCACCGCACCGCCGCGAGCCCCACGCCGGAGGAGATCTGCCCTACTGATGGAAGTGGTCACGTTCGCTCTAGCTCCTGTCCGGATCGGTGACGAGTATCAGTCTTAGGACGACTAATACATCAGGTTGATAGTCACATCCACACTACCCACTCGGGGGATTAGCGCAAGAGCGATGGTACCACTGTAACTCCTAGGCAACAGGCCCCTCGCAGAGCGCTGCACGCGCCCGGCGGAGCAGCCAGGCGCTCGCTCGCAGTCTCGCCGAACGGGCCGTCTTGCGTCGCCGGCACGCGTCCTGCGCTGCGCTGAACGCCTGCGGAAACCGATGGCAACGCTTCCCACGTACAGTGGGTAAAGGTGGGTAATCGTTCCCTCGGACCCGGCGAGTGGGCTGTGCTCGCGCTGCTCTGCGAGCGGCCTGCGCACGGCTGGGCATTGG
This sequence comes from uncultured Actinomycetota bacterium, assembly GCA_963743675.1. Lineage (GTDB taxonomy): Bacteria > Actinomycetota > Thermoleophilia > Gaiellales > Gaiellaceae > PALSA-600. The sequence goes on along the minus strand of CAVURE010000008.1, from coordinate 346,989 downwards.
CTAGGCAGCTCTCGGACACCGGCGAGCTCGGATCGATCTGGTCGCTCAAGCGGCCGCTCGTCTACCGCTCGCTCGAGATCCTCGACGAGCGCGGCCTGATCGTCGCCTCCGGCCACGAGCCCGGCGCGCGCGGGCCCAACCGCACCATCTTCAAGGCAACCCCTGCCGGCCATGCGGCCGTCGCGGAGTGGCTGCTCGAGCCGGTCGAGCACGTGCGCGACGGGCGCTCGATGCTCCTCCTGAAGCTCGTCTTCGCCCAGCGCGCGTGCGTCGACCCCAGGCCGATGCTGACCGCGCAGCAGGACGCGCTGTCGGAGGCGATCGACTCGCTCGAGCTCCGGATGCGCGAGAGCGACGGCGTCGACGCGATCCTCCTCCGCTTCCGCCTCGAGTCGTCCCGCGCGGTCGAGCGCTTCATCGACGGCGTGCTCGTCGATCTCGAACCGATCGCCCGAGCAGGCTGACCCTTTGTCCCGAGAACGCACAGTGGGCTCTCACGCGGAAGGGATGGGAATTGCGTGAGAGCCCACTTGTCGCGGATCGCGGATCGCCTGTCCCGAGGCACCCACGTTCGCTGTGCAAGGCGGACTCTATTCGTCAGAAACTGACTAGTCAACGAGACCGGGTCGGGCTCTCGCACGGCCGGAGGCCGATCGTGCCGTCGCGCATGTTGGCTTAGCCTAGGCTCGGCCCCAGGCATCTCGTTTCCAGGCGAAATACGTTGTCCATAGCTATAGATGCAATGCATAGGCAGGCGTCGGAGAATTCGGTACCTTTTCGGCCGCGCCGACGGAGGCCTCGGTCCCGAGCTGCGCGGAAGGCGAAGCCGGAAACGCCTCGAGCCGAGGGTCGCTCGCCCGACGGGAGCGGCCACCGGCCCGGGGCTCACGCAGGCGCGGGAACCGGTGCGCGGTCGAGCATCATGTCGATGAAGCGCACGATCCCGCTCGCAGTCTCCAGGCGGAAGGCCGCCACCGTGGTCTCCCCCGGCACCTCGTGCCCCGCGTCGTCGAGCTGCGCCTCGAGCCAGGCGACGAACGGAACCAGGGCTGCCCGCTGGGCGACGAGCAGCGGCTCCGGGTCGAGCCCCACGCGCTGCGACAGCACCACCTTGAGCAAGAAGAGCGACCGGATGTCGCGCACGTGCTCCACGGGGGAGACGAGCCAACCACGGAGCTCGTCGGCCCCCTCCGGCGTCACCTCGAAGAGGACGCGGTGCGGCCCGCGCCCGCCCCGCTCGATCCCGGCCGCCCGAACGAGGCCGGCTTGCTCGAGGCGGTCGAGCCCGTGATAGACGATCGGCCGGCTGACCGCCCAGATCGAGCCGACCTCGCCGCCGCGCGCGAGCTTGGCGGCGAGCGCCCACCCGTGGGTCCGGTGCTCGGCGACGAGGGCGAGGACCGTCCAGTCGTTGTGCGAGAGCCGCTCCGGCACGCGCCCAAGCATATAGTCAAGCCCGGTAGTAATAAGCCTCGTCTCTAGTGCGCTACCCGGCGGGGAACAGGAACGGCACGAACTGCGAGAGATCGGTCTCCTCGGCCGCCGGCACCTGGTCGTTGAGGCACGAGGCCGTCCCGAGCAGGGCCTTCTCCTGGGTGCGGAGCCAGCTGCGGTAGATCGCCTCGCGGGCGAGGCGCTCGAGTGCCTCGCGGGCGGCGACGACCGCCTCGGCGCGCGGCAGGAGCCCGAGCGGCACCGCGCCGGCGCCCGGCGTGACCTGGAAGGTCCCGTCCGCCGTATCGATCTTGCCGGGAGCGGCGAGGGTGAAGACCTCGGAGGGGGCGAGCGTCTCGATCGCCCAGCCCTTCGTGGAGCCGCCGAGCCACGGAGCCGCCTCGGTCGCGGTGACGAACCGCGCCTCCTGATCGGCGTAGGTGGCAAGGAAGTCGTCGATCGTCCCGAGCGAGGGGGCCGGCGCCTTGAAGGTCGACTCGACGTCATCGCGCTCGAGGCGCGCGGCGATGATCGCGCGGGCGTCGGCGAGCGTCACCTTCGCCGCCTTGAGCGCAGCCCAGTACTTGTCCCGGTCGCCGCCGAACTCGGCGACGATCACGGCACGCTCGGCGGACAGCAGGTCCGGGTAGTCGACCTTCTGCTGCGCCGAGAGGGTCAGCTCCTCGAGGAGCACGCTGGCGGCATAGCCGGGGTCGCCCGTCAGCGCCGTGAAGCGCGCGACCTCCTTGCGCGAGATCGTGCCGGCGCTCGTCAGGCAGCGGGCGCCGGCAGGCACCGAGAGCTGGCCCTCGGTCAGCGACGCGTCGAATCCGGCCCCGGCCGCCCCGGGCCCGTCGCAGAGGCTCTGGTCGCGCGCCCACAGCCAGACGCAGGCAGCGGCGGCGATGTCGGGGTCGGGCGTCACGTTCGCGTTGAAGGTCGCCCAGCCCCACGACCAGACCCCGGCGAGCTTGAACTGCGTGGCGACGAACTTCGCCGCGAGCGCCTCGAGCTTCACGATCTCGAGCCAGGCGGACGTCGGCTCGAGACCGGCCCGCTGGCCAAGGCCGGGCGACGTGGTGATCTGCATCTCGAGCGCGACCCGTCCGGAGGGGATCCCGATCTGGGTGAGGTGGTCGACGAGGCCGCGCAGGCTCTGCCGCATCGACAGGCTGGCCGCGGCAGGGCCGAGGTTGTAGAGGCCGACGGCGTTCGGCGAGGTGAAGTAGACCTGGCGCAGCAGGATCGCCACCTTCGAGACCTGCTGCCACCACAGGCGGGCGTCACCGCCGGTGTAGGGCGGGTTCGCGATCGAGAGCAGCGGCACCGCGCCCATGTTCGCGAGGTCGGTGAGGAACTGCAGGACGTTCGCCCGGTACTGGGCGTTGTTCGGCGTCCACGGCGTGGCGGTCTGGGCCCCGGCGAGCTCGTTCTCGGCGATCGTCGGCGTCTGGCAGCCCGTGACCGACACGGCGTAGTCGAAGAGCGCCTGCGCGCGGGCATCGATCACCGACGGGTCGGCCGGGTTGCTCGTCGTCCCGACGCGCTTGTTGAAGTTGAGATCGAAGAGAACGGTCGCGGCGCCGGCGTTCCGGTACTGCTGGGGAGCGTCCGTGCCCGACGCGACTGCCATCACGATCCCCGGCTTCGCGGGAATCGGGGCGTTGTGCCCGGCGAAATCGACCCAGACCGGGGGCGTCGACGGAATGCCGCAGCCGTCGGCGAACGCGGTTCGCGCGCCCGCACCGAACACGGCCACCGCCGCCGCCGTCACGAGGAGGAGCCGCATCACAGGCCAGTCCAGGGTAGCGGCCGGAGAGGCGCGGGCCGTCAGCGGGCGCGACCGACGTGCGCGCGGCCGACCTCGGCGGGCGTCCGGCAGCCGACGAGCTGGAGCGCAAGCTCGATCTCGGCCCGCAGGAGCTCGAGCACCCGGCTCGCGCCCTGCTCGCCGCCGACCGCGAGCCCCCAGAGCGGAGCCCGCCCGGCGAGGACGGCACGCGCGCCGAGCGCGAGCGCCTTGACGACGTCGGTTCCGCGCCTGATCCCGCCGTCGACCAGCACCTCGATCCTCCCGTCGACAGCCTCGACGACCTCGGGCAGAGCGTCGATCGTCGCGGCGACGCCGTCGAGCTGGCGCCCGCCGTGGTTCGAGACGACGACCGCGGCCGCACCGTGCTCGCAGGCGAGGCGCGCATCCTCGGCGGTGAGGATCCCCTTGAGCACCACGGGCAGCCCGCTCGACTCCGCGAGCGTGCCCACGTAATCCCAGGTGAGCGATGCCGAGAGCGTGCCCGGCGTGCTGGCCGGGCCGACGTCGCCGTGTGCCAGGGTGCCCTCGGTCACCTCCGCCGGGATCTCGAACCCGTTCCGGAGGTCGCGCTCACGGCGGCCGAGCAGCGGCGTGTCGACGGTCAGCATGATCGCGTCGAAGCCCCCCTTGCGGACGCGCTCGATCAGGAGGCGGGCGACCGGCTCGTCACGCGGCATGTAGAGCTGGAACCAGCGGCTTGCCCGGGTCTCCGTCAGCTCCTCCCAGGTTGCCGTCGCGCGCGAGGAGACGCACATGATCGTGTCGGCCGAGAGCGCCGCCCGCGCCATCGCAGACCTCGCCGTCGGGATGCGCCAGCCGCTGGTAGGCGACAGGGGCGACGAGCACGGGCAGCGCGATCTCCTGGCCGAGCACCGTGGTGCGCGTGGAGGGAGCCGCGACGTCGACGAGCACGCGCGGCCGGAGCTGCCACCGGCGGTAGGCGAGGACGTTGTCGGCGAGCGTCGACTCGTCGTTCGCACCGCCCGCGAAGAAGCCGTGAACGCCCGGGTCGAGGCGCTCCGCCGCGAGCTGCTCGTAGTCGAAGACATTCAGCGGCTCCACGCTCTGAGCATATGCTGGCGGTCAGGCGGCGGCCGCGAGCGCTGCGCGCAGTGCCGCGAGCAGGCTCGCCTCGGTCGGCTCGCCCGAGCCGTCGAGGACGATTCCGGTGAGCTCGCGATCGACCGGGCGCCCGGCCTCGGGATGCGCGAGGTCGTAGACGCGTCTCGTATCGTCGGCTAGTCGGACACCGATCCGAGCCTGCTCGAAGGTGATGCCGCCCAGCTCGACGATGTCGCCGAAGACCGAGCCGTCGCCGCCGAGGTAGCGCTCGAGCAACGTGGGCTGGAGTCGCGTGCCGGCCGCGCTGCCGGCGACGACCAGCTCGATCCTCGCCGGCTCGCCGCGGGCGACCCACTTGTCCGTGTCGGCGACGGCGCGGCGCCCGGCGGGCTCGAGCAGCACGAGCCTCAGGCTCTCGACGCGATCCTGCGCGACCGCGTCGCGGAGGGCGCCGGGCTCGGCGAGCCGTGCCAGCACGAGTGCGAGGCCCGGGAAGAGCGAGCCGAACCGCGCAGTCAGCCCCTGCTCGAAGAGCCCCTTCACGCCGCGTCCGTTCGAGACGTGGACGGCGAGCCTCCCCGCCGTCTCGGCGGCGGGGAGGCGGAACAGGCAGCCACAGCGGACGAGCTGCAGGTCGGCGGGCGTCTGCCGGTAGCGGACGCCGCCGGAGGCATCGACGATCTCGGCGGCAACACCGCGGGAGCCGTGCTGGACGATCGCCAGCAGGTCGTCGCCGTCCTGCACCGAGACCCCGGCCAGGACGACGCGCGTCCCGTCGGTGCTCGACGCCGTGAAGCCGTCGAGCACCCGGGCGAGGACGCTCTGCAGGCTCGTGCCGGCGCCGTCGATGTCTCCGAGCGGAAGGTCCTTGCCGCGCCTCGGCCGGACGGCCACCGTATAGAGCGCGGCCCGCTCGCTCACGAGGCACCTGCCGCGGTGACGAGGCGGAGATCGCTCTCGAGCGCCGCGAGGTCGAGCCCCTCGGGCGTCGTGCCGGCTCCCGAGAGGAAGTCGGCGCTGACGATGCAGTAGCACTCGTCGCAGTAGCGATCCCAGAACCCCCACGTCAGCCGCTGGAGCTCGCCCCAGGTGACGGCGGTGAGCCCCGCCTCGTCGTAGCCGACGATGTCGACCGCATGGCCGCCCCAGGAGCCGGGCGCGTCGGGGCCGTCGAGGCGTCCGTTCCAGTCCCACACGCGCTGGTCGCGCGCGCTGAGCGGCAGCTGCAGCCCGATGTAGAGGCCGCCGAAGAGGTAGCGCCGCGGTGCGGACGAGATCGTGGTCCTCGAGGTCGACCTGCGCGAACGCACCGATCTCGTGCCCGCCGATGCCGGCGGTGCGCCAGAAGTTGAGGACGTCGAGCTCGACCGCGCCCTCCTCGCCGGTCTCGGGGTCGACGATCTTGACGGCGTCGAACGCCTGCGAGCACCGCCGGCTCGGGCACCTCGACCGCGCGGCCGGCGGCGGCGGCCGTCCAGGCCTCGATCATGTGGCCTGCGGCTGCGGTCGTGCAGTCCGGCAGCCGGTCGTTGCCGTACATCGGCCAGCCGGGGACAGCCGCCGTGAGATCGAGCTCGGCCGGCGGCGGCGGCAGCGCGCCGCGCTCGACGTAGCGGCCGAGCGAGAGCGTGCGGACATCGACGCGGGTCGAGAGCTTGCCGAGCCTTACGGCAGCCTTCGCGGGTTGGGTGGTCACCATCATGCGCCTCCTGTTCGGGAATGGGCGCCGCAGACACCGGCAAACCTAACGACGTTGTTGTCTTATGTCAACAGTCCTGTGGTGCAGGTTGCAAACGGGCAACGCGGGAGTCGTCGCCCAACCCGCCTGGCCCGGCGGCAGAGGGCCGGCGTACGATATAGTTCAGTTAGTTAATGGTTCAGGTTCTTACCGATTCTCTTGCCGTCGCCAACGAGCTGCGACCGGTGCTGCTGCGGCTGGCGCGGCTCGTGCGGCGCGAGAGCCACGCCTTCGGCGTCACCGCCGGCCAGATTTCGCTGCTCGCCGCGATCGAGGTGCAGCCGGGGATCAGCGCCCGGGAGCTCGCCGACCGCGAGCGGATCTCGGCGCCGGGGATGTCGGCTCACCTCGACCGGCTCGAGGTGGCAGGCCTGATCGTCCGGACGCGGGGCGAGGATCGCCGTCGCGTCGGTGTATCGCTCTCGCCGGCCGGCAGCCGCGTCGTCGACGAGGTGCGGCGGCAGCGCACCGTCTGGCTCGCCGAGCGGCTCGAGCAGCTGCCGCAGGAGGAGCGCGCCGCGATCGAGGCCGCGATCGGCGCGCTCGCGCGGCTCGCCGAGGTCGGCGAATGACGCGGCTCTTCCGCAGCGCCGGCCGGCGCACGTTCGCGAGCCTGCGCCGCCACCGGAACTACCGCCTCTTCTTCGCCGGGCAGATCACGTCCGTCTGCGGAACGTGGATGCAGAACGTCGCGCTCTACTGGCTGATCCTCAGCCTCACGCACTCGCCGATCGCGGTCGGGCTGCTCTCGCTCGCGCGCTTCGGGCCCGTTCACGGTGCTCGGCCTCTTCGCCGGCGTCGTCGCCGACCGCTTCGACAACCGGCGCACGGTGATCATCACGCAGTCCGTGCAGATGGTCTTCTCGGCGCGTGCTCGCCGCGGTCACGCTGCTCGGGACGGTGCAGGCGTGGGAGGTCTATGCGATCGCCGTGTTCACGGGCACTCGCCGTCGTGTTCGATCTGCCCGCCCGCCAGAACCTGACGTGCAGCTCGTCGGGCCGCGACGAGCTCCCGAACGCGATCGCGCTCAACTCGAGCCTCTTCAACGTCGCGCGGATCCTCGGCCCCGCGCTCGCCGGCATCGTGCATCGCGGCGGTCGGCGCCGGCTGGTGCTTCGCGATCAACAGCGCTGAGCTTCCTCGCCGTGCTCGCGGGCCTGCTCCTGATGCGCGCCGGCGAGCTCTACCCGCTGCTGCGGCCGCGGCCGGCCGACGCTCCTGGCGCGGGACGCGCGAGGGCCTCGACCTTCGTCCGCGCACGACCGGCCCGTGCTCGTGCTGACGCTGATGGCCGTCGTCGTGATGTCGTTCTCGTTCAACGTCAACGTGCTGCTGCCCGTGCTCGCCAAGGACACGCTCGGCGCCGGCCCGCTGACCTTCGGGATCGTCACCGCCTGCTTCGGCGCCGGCGCGCTCACCGGCGCGCTGTCGCGGCCGGCGTCGGCAGAGCCCGCTGGCGCTTCATGCTCGGCTCGGTCGCCGTCTTCGGGGTCGCCGAGATCCTGATCGCGCCGCTCCAGAACGTCGTGCTGGTCGGCGCGCTGCTCTTCGTCTGCGGCGTCTGCTTCACGACCTACACGGCGGCTCGAACTCGTCGGTCCAGCTCGGTACGCCCGACCACATCCGCGGCCGCGTGCTCGGCGTCTACTTCTACGCCTGGACGGCGCCGCTGCCGCTCGCGAGCCCGCTGATCGGCTGGCTCTGCACGGTCGGCGGCACGGAGCTCGCGTTCGTCGTTCGGCGGCGTCTGCGCGCTGGCCGCCGCCGGCCTCGGGGCGCGTCGCGGTCAGGCGCTCGCCGCCCGAGCTCGCTCCGCCGCGCCCGTGCCGGAGCCGGTCGCCGCGACCGCGGCTAGCGACGCTCAGGCGATCGAGACGACGATCTTCGCGCCCGGGCTGCCGGAGGCCTGGCGCGACCACGCCTCGACGATGTCCGCGAGCGGATAGGTCTCGGTCTCGAGGACGATCCGGCCGTCGCGCGCATGCTCGCAGAGCTGCCGGTAGCCGGTCGCGGCGACGTCCTCGGGAAGCCGCGAAGAGCGAGTGGCCGAGGACGTTCGCCATCTTGCCGCGCACCCAGGCCGAGAGCAGCGTGGCCGACGGCCCGGCGGACTGGCCGAGGTGGACGACGCGCACGCCGACCGCGCGCGGCTGCGAGCGCGCGCTCGACCGGCTCGCCCCAGAGGCAGTCGACGATCAGCGTCGCCTCCGGAAGGTCGTCGTCGCCTGCGAGGTCGAAGACCTCGTCGGCCGCCGCCGAGACGAGATCGGTTCGCCTGGCTGCGCCGATCACCCGCCGCGCTCCGAGCAGCTTGGCGCCCTGCACGGCAACCGACCCGAGCGTCCCGCTCGCTCCGAGCACGAGCACGGTGTCGTCGGGCTCGGACCGGAGCCCGCCAGGAGACGGCGAGCCACGCCGTGAGCCCGGCGATCCCGCAGCGCGAGCGCAAGCTCGTCGTCGACGCCGTCGGGAACGTCGAACACCCAGGCCGGGCCAGGATCGACGAGCTCGGCCAGCAACGCTCGCCCCCGCACCCAGACGCGGCGGCCGTCCTCGGCCGTCCCGACCGCCTCGCCGCCGATCACGTAGGGCGTCGGCGGCGTGCCGCCGTAGAAGCGGCCGCTGCCGATCGAGATGTCGACCGGGTTGAGCGCGGCCGCCGAGACGTGGATGAGCGCGGCCCCCTCCGGCGCGTCGATCTCGTCGACCTGCGGAAGTCCCGCCGATCTCGTGCAGGCGAGCAGCGCGCACGGCCATAGATTACGGATCAGCCTGCTGCGACCGTGACGCTGCTCGAACCGGTCGAGCCGAGGAAGGTCGAGACGAGCGCGCCGGTCTTGCCGTCGAACACCTTCACCTGCGCCCCGCCCGCCCGCGCCCGGGCCGGCGACGACCTCGGCCTTCGAGTCGCCGGCGACGTCGGCAGCCGAGACTGCGACGCCGCCCGTGAACGCCGGGGCGAAGGGCCCGAACGAGAGCAGCCGCGTGCTTCGTGGCACCGGAGAAGACCCGGATCGACGGTCGCCGTGCCGCTTCCCGTGCCGACGACGACGTCGGCCTTGCCGATCGCCGTTCACGTCGCCGGCGGCGACGGAGACGCCGCCCGTGAACGACGCCGAGAAGGGCGAGAGCGTCTCGAGCAGCGTGCTCGTCGCGCCGCTGAAGACGGCGACCTGCGGCCTTGGCGCCCGGGCCGGTGCCGACGATCACGTCGGCCTTGCCGTCGCCGTTGACGTCGCCCGCGGCGACCGAGACGCCGTCCGTGAACGCCGCGCCGAACGGGGTCAGCGTCTCGAGCAGCCGCGTGCGTCTTCCCGTCGTAGACCTTGACCTGCGCCGGCACGCCGGGGCCCGACCCGACGACGAGGTCGGCTCGGCCGTCGCCGTTGACGTCGCCGAGCGCGACCGAGACGCCGCCCCTGAAGGACGGCGGCGAACGGCGTGTACGACGCGAGCGGCGCGCCGCGACTTGCCGTTCAGCACCTTCACGACCGGCGGCCCGCCCGCCCCCTCACCGGCGGCGATGTCGGCGACGCCGTCGTGGTTGACGTCGCCGAGCGCGAGCGAGATCGGGCCCGGTGTAGGCGGTGCCGAACGGCGCGAGCACCCGGCGGAGCGCGTGGCGTGGCCGCGTCGAAGATGCGGATGCGGCCGGCGGCGCCGACGACGATCCGCGGCCCGCTCGTGGCGGGCGGCGGCGCCGGCGCCGCCGGGCGCGCCGCGACGCCGGGAGGCGTCCAGGGATGCGAGCGCGCCCTGGCAGGCGCCGCCCGTCGGTCGCGATCCAGTCGTGCACCGTGGCCGCCGACGCCTTCGGCGTGCGGTCGACGTAGTAGAGCCCGCTCTGCCAGCCCGCGAGGCTCGCCTCGTCGATCAGGTGGTAGATGTTGACCTGCGCGGACGTTGGGGTCGCAGGCGACGAGCTGGAGCATCTGCAGGTACCACGACGACTGGTAGGCCTCGGTCGCTGTCGCGCCGAGCACGCCGCCGGCCGCGTTCGCCGGCCGTCTCGGTGCCGACGTAGCCGGCTCTCCCGGTCGAGTCGGTCTGGATCCCGACCTCGTTCAGCGACAGCGGCAGCCCGCCGCCCGCCTGCTGGCCGATCGTCGGCTGCGGCGAGCCGTTGAAGCCGTCGTAGAAGGCCTGGTAGATCCGCGGCAGGTTGGAGACGCTCGCGCTGGTCGTGCCCGCGTAGCCCGTGGCGAACGGCAGCGACTGCGGGATCGGGTACGGGTGGAAGTCGAGCCCGTCCATCAGCGGTCGTGTGCGCCCGGTCGCGGCTGCGAACGCCTTGAACCAGGCGCCGAGATCCCGCAGGAACGCGGTCGGCGAGGTCGAGACGTTGCTCGCCGCGTTCGGGTTGTCGTTGCCGCGCGGCGAGAGCCCGACGCCCCAGACGAAGTTCTGGCTGCTCGGCGCCCTTGAGCGCGTCGTAGGCGGCGGCGAGCGCGCGGCCGCAGATCTCGGCCGACTGGTTCTGCGCCGGAGGCGTCGAACTGCGGGTTCACGAACAGCGGCTGGTTGCACTCGTTCATCACGACGTACTGGTGGACGGTCGGGAAGGCGCCGGCGACCTGCGCCGTCCAGGCCGCGAACGCCTGGATCTGGGCGGTGTCGCCGCAGCCCTGCGGGTCGGTCGAGGGCGCGCACTTGGAGCCGTCGGTGAAGACCTTCGAGTGGAGCGGGAAGAGGTCGAGCTCGACGGTCTGGCCGTTTGCCTTCGCCGCGGCGATCGCCCGGTTGACCGCGGCCTGGTCGGGGACGGTCGTCGGCGAGGTGTCGTCCCAGCGCAGGCTGAGCGTGGAGAGCTGGAGCCCCTCGCTGCCCATCGTCGGGTAGAACCAGCCGACGGCGGCCGGGTCCTTGGCGGCGTCGTCGTTCACGCCGACCACGAGGCCCGCGGCGGCGGCGCCCGTAAGCGAGGCGGCCGCCACGGCAGCGCCGATCAAAGCGAGAAGCCGATCGAGGGGGAGCCTCAACCCAACCAGCAAAGCAGAGTCACCCGTGCTCGTGCTTCAGCGCCGACTCGTCGTGCTGGGCCTCGGCGAGGGTGAGCTCGCCCGAGCAGACCTTTGCGTTCAGCTCGTTCTCGATCTTGTCGACGTCGGCCGCACGCGGATAAGGCTCGGGCCAGAGGTTCGCCGGGTCGGTCGGGTTGCCGCCGAGCTCGAGGCTGATCAGGTGATCCTCCTGGTATCCGGAGGGCGGGCCCGTCTCGCCGTACTCGGGCATCTGCTCGAGCTTCAGCTGCGAGGTGTAGCTCGAGGGCGGCCGTACCGTCGCCGTCCAGCCGCGGACGCAGATCGTCGAGCCGATCGTCGGCTGCGTCACGTCGGGGTTCAGCGAGCCCGGGGTGAGCGACGCGCTTGCCGAGCACCGCCGGCAAGGCGTTGCCGGAGCCGCCGCGGTCGAGGAGCGCGAGGCCGACGAGGCCGAGCACGAGAACGGCCACGCCGAGGTCGAGGAGGGTGATCCGCACCGATTCAACGGTAGGCCGCTCCCTGCGTAGCGCAAGTCGCTCATTCGGGACACGGCCCGGCCACCCGTCTCCGGATGGGACACGCGCCAGCCGGCCAGCGGCCAGAGCACGAGCACCACCCAGGGCACGCCGATGATGTCGGTCTGCAGCGCGAGCGCGAGCATCGCCACGAGCGCGCCGCTCAGCCAGGCGGTGCAGCGGAACAGGCGCCGGAGCACGGCGAGCATCCACGCGACGAACAGCAGGCCGCCGGCGAGGCCTGCATCGACGCCGAGCTCGGTGTAGGTCGACTCGCCCGCCTTGATCTCGACGTTCGTGCGGGCGGCCGTCGAGCCCGCGTTGCCGGGGCCGTATCCCTGCGGGTGGCGGAGAACGGTCTCGATCCCGTCGCGGAGGCTCTTCAGGTGGCTGGAGGTGCTCGCGTCCTCGAGCCCGCTGCCGCCGACCGCGGGGCCGGCGCCGGGCTTCCGCGCGTTCAGCTCCTGCTGCTGGAGCTCGGTCTTCGTGAAGCTCGTCTTCGGGCCGATGTGCGGGTAGGCCTTGACGAAGGCGAGGCCGGTCACGACGACGAGCACCGCGGCCCCCACGAGCCAGACGCGTGCGTGCGGCCGCAGGACCGCGAAGACGACGAAACCGAGCGCGAGGGCGATGTACGAGCTCCGCGAGTGCGTCCACAGGAGCCCGGCGTAGATGAGTGCGACCGTCGGGATCCAGACCGCGAGCCTCGGACGGAGCTGCAGGAACCACGCTGCGGCGAGCAGGAGCGCGGTCACGAACATGTACGACGCGGCAAGCGGTGAGAGGAACACGGAGACGAGGCGCCGCAGGACGTGACCGTTGCCGGTGTTGTAGACGAAGTTCTCCGGGAGCCCGCTGAGACCGTTGTAGGTGAAGCCGAGCTGGTTCGTGAACCAGCCCGGCGCGCCCGAGCCGCGCCACCACGAGAGCGGGATCGCGTAGACGTCGATGAGCCCGAAGGCCGCGACCACCGAGGCCGAGCCGAGGATCGTGACGCCGAGGCGTCGCACGTCGAGCGCGCTCAGATCGAGGCCGCGACCGAAGAAGTACGCGGCGACCGGGAGCAGGTCGTGGCGGACGCCGAGCACGACGCCGCGGTGGGTCGCGCCGCCGCCGAGCCAGTGCTGCGGCACAACCGCGGAGAGCACGACGAGCGCGCCGTAGCCGAGCGCGAGCCAGTCGACGAGCGCCGGGTGGAAGCGCAGCGACCAGCCGCGCGCGCGCCACACGAGCAGGAGGCCGACCGCAAGGAGCACGTCCTTCCAGGCCGAGACGACGTCGAGCGCGCTGCCGCGCACGTGGGCCGCGTACAGCTCGGCCATCGCGAGGTTGTGTAGCGCGAGGCCGATGACGAAGACGTGCAGGATCCAGACGGGGCGCTTCACAGCGGGCCGGCGGCAACGAGCGTCATCCCGCGGCTGACGATCCTCACGGGGTACGGGAAGAGCGCCGCGAGCTCGCGCGGCCCGAGCGGGTCGAGCACGTCGTCGAAGCCGCGTGCGCGAAGCGCACGGCGCCGCGCCGCGCCGTCGGGGAGCCAGTGGACGAACGGAAGCAGCGAGTGCGGGTCGACCGGAAACCAGCCGGTTCGGCGTCGTCACGAAGACCCGGCGGCCACCCGGCAGAGCTCGGAGACGAACCGGCGCTGCCCCTCTCGTCCACCGGCGACATGCTCGATCACCGCGTTCGAGAAGCCGAGGTCGAACTGCCGGTCGGCGAACGGCAGCTCGCGGCCGTCGGCGCGAACCGCGTGTCACCGTCGGGAACGCGGCGGCGAAGCGGGCGAGCTCGGTGTGTCCCACACCGGTGATGCGGTTGGGCCACGGGTAGAGCGCCTCGAAGAAGTTGTCGCTCGAGTAGGCGCCGTCCGGACCCGTCCCGAACGGGGCGTCGGTGACGCCGACGTCGACCACCGTCGTCTCGGGGCCCGGGCGAAAGAGCTCGAGGAACAGGCGCAGCTTCCGTTCCCGGCTCCGCAACGAGACGCGAGCCGCGGCACGGTGCACCATCGCCCGAGAGAGTAACGGCGCAGGCGGAGTGGGGTTGGCTCCGCCCGCGCCGCTTCGGAGCCCTACGGGCCCCCAGGGGCAGCCGCCGAGCAGCGCGGCCGCCGCGACGGATGCAACCGCCACGAGCGCGATCTGGATACGCCTCGAAACGAACGGCATCGCGAGCACCTCCTTCCCGAGTTCTGGACGTCACCACCCGGCAGAAGACACGAGAATTCTTTTGTTGTCAATCCTGTCATCTGATGACATGGCTCAGTTGACACTGGCCGAAAAGGGCAGGCATGATCCCTCCGTGCCAGGGCTGCCGGAGACGGGTGTCGAGCCGGTCGGGGGCCGGCTGCGACGCCTCCGCCTCGAGCAGGGCCTCTCGCAGCGCGACCTCTCGTCGCCGGGCATCACGTACGCGTACATCTCGCGGATCGAGGCCGGGGCGCGAACGCCGTCGGTGAAGGCGCTGCGGATGCTCGCGAAGAAGCTCGGTGTGACGCCCGAGTACCTGGAGACGGGCTCCGAGCTCGACGCCTCCGACCTGCGGGAGCTTCGCGTCGCCGAGCATGAGCTCCGCCTCCGACTCGACGGAGGGGCCGACGCCGGCGCCCTGCGCGAGGTGCTCGCAGACGCCGAGGCTCACGCCGACACGGCCGTGGTCACGCGTGCCCGGATCGCGCTCGGGCTCGAGGCGGCGGCGCGCGGCGACCACGCCGGCGCGATCGAGCAGCTCGTGGCGGTCGTCGGGTCGGAGCTCGTCACGCCCGCCTCGCGCCCGGACGTGTACTCGACCCTCGGCCGCGCGCTCGCGGCGTCGGGCTCGCCGCGCGAGGCGGTGGCTCTGTTCGAGGGCGCGCTGGCGGAGCTCGACCGAGCCGAGCCCGTGAATCTCGCCGCACGGATCCGCTACAGCACGTATCTCAGCTACGCGCTCACCGACCTCGGCGACCTCCAGCGCGCGAAGGCCGTGGTCGCGGAGCTGCTCTCGGGCGCAGGTGAGGACGCCGACCGGTACACGCGGGTTCGGCTCCACTGGTCGCTCGGACGGCTCTCGCTCGAGCAGGCGCACCCGCTCGCCGCGCTCGACAACTTCCGCCGCGCGGTCGCGCTCCTCGAGGCCACCGAGGACACCGTTCACCTGGCGCGCGCACACATCGCGTGCGCCGACGCGATCATCTCGGCCGGCGATGATCTCGCGGCCGCGCTCGAACACGTCGCGGCCGCGGAATCGCTGCTCGGGCCGCGCGGAGCCGGCGACGACATCGTCGTGATCCGGCGGCTGCAGGCGGCGTGCGCAGCCGCGTTGGGCGACGCTGCCGCCGCCGAGGCGTACGGGCACGAGGCGCTGGCCCTCGCCGCCGAGCTGCCGAACGAGCGCGGCCTCGCCTGGTGGGCGATCGCCGACGCACGGGCGGCCGGCGGCAACCCGGCGGCCGACGAGGCCTACCGCGAGGCGAGCAGGCTGCTCGCCGGGCACGGCTCGGTGCGAGAGCATGCCGGCGTTCTTCGCTCGTACGGTCGGTATCTGCGGGACGCGGGGCGCGAACGCGAGGCGCTCGACGTGTTCGAGCAAGCGGCAGACGTGGCCGCGAACCTCCAGGGCGAGCCGGCGAGCGCGGAGCGGTAGCGGGGCGGGCACGGCCGGCCCGGGCGTGTGGGTGGGCGCGCCGCGACTGCAGACTGCGCGCGGTCCGGGCGCGCGGCGGGTTCGGGCCGCCCGCGGCGGCGGACATCGGAGCGCGCCGTCGGGGCGCCAGCGGTGGGTGCGCGGCGCTTGTGCTCCCGGGTGCGAAACACGGGCGGCGCCGCCCAAGCGGAGCCGCGCACCAGGACCGCCGGGCGGGGCCGCCAGGCCGGAGCCGCCCACGGGAGTCGCCCAACGGAGTCGCCGACCGGAGCCTCCCACCGAACGCGCCCGGCCGGTGCCGCGCGGCCAGAGCCGGAGCCCGAGCCGCAGCCGCAGCCGCAGCCGCAGCCGCAGCCGCAGCCGCAGCCGCAGCCGCCCGGAGCTGCCTACCGGAGCTGCCCTACCCAGAGCCGCCCTACCCGTGGACAAGAAATGACGAAGCCGGCACAAACGCGCCCAGCAAACCGCTTAGAATTGGCAGTGAGGGTGGCGGGATGGCATCCCCACCCTGGGTGGGGGTGCGCGCCCGCGCCGGGGGGAGCGCACTTGCCGCAGTTTCCGGGTGAGGCACGCGGGCGGCAGGGACGGGAGCCGGGCGCGGGCCGGTGGCGGGGCTAGAGTCGCGCGGTGATCACCGTCGGAATACGGCCGCAAGGTCCTTACTCGCTACGGGTCTCGGCGCGACACGGCAGCGACGCAACACGGATCGTACGCGACGGCGTGATCACGATGACGGTGACCGGACTGGCCGGGCTCGAGCAGGTTCGTGCCTGGCAGCGGCCCGACGGCATCGTGACCGTCCAGGCCCTGAGCGAGGAAGCGCTCGAGCGCATGCGATTCGTGCTCGGGGTCGACGACGACCACTCCGAGTTCCTGTGCCGCTTCGGCGCCGATCCCCTCCTTGGCGGCGCGATCCGACACCTGCGCGGGCTCCGGCCGATCCGCACCGCCACGGTCGCCCACGCGCTCCTGCGTGCGGTCGCCGGGCAGCTCATCACTGCGCGCGAGGCACGCGCCACCGAACGGACGGTGATCCGGGCCGCGACCCGTCAGCTCGGCGGCCTCCACGCCTCGCCGACCGGGGCCGACCTCGGGCGCTTCTCGCCGGCGGAGCTGCGCCGGCTCGGCCTCGGGGCACGCCGGGGCGCGGCGCTCGTCCGGCTCTGCCGCGGCACCGACCTCGAGGCACTGCGCAACGTCCCGACCGAGATCGCGGCACAACGACTCGAGCGGGAGCGAGGGCTCGGGCCCTGGTCGACGGGGGTCGTCTGCCTGGAGGGGCTCGGGCGCTACGAGCGTGGGCTGGCCCGCGATCTCGGACTCGTCAAGCTGGCCTCGGAGCTCTGGGGACGTCGGGTCGAGGCGGAGGAGTCCGACGCCCTGCTCGAGCCCTACGGCGAGTGGGCCGGGCTTGCAAGCGTGTATCTCCTGGCGGGATACCACGCCGGACTCGTAGGCTTGCGGCATGAGGATCGCGATTCTCGGCGCCGGGAAGATCGGCGAGTCGCTGCTCGCCGGGCTGCGTAGCTCGGACTGGGCGGACATCATCGCCAGCTCGCGCCGCGAGGAACGCGTCGCGGAGCTACGGGAACGGCACGGCGTCGAGGCCACGACGTCGAACGAAATCGCAATCAGGGGCGCCGATGTCGTCGTGCTCGCCGTGAAGCCACAGGACATCGAGACACTCCTCGGCGAGATCGGGCACCTGCTCACATCCGACCAGACCGTGCTCTCGATCGCGGCCGCAATAACGACTGCGCGAATCGAGCGGCACCTGAGCGCCGATGTTCCTGTCGTCCGGGCCATGCCGAACACGCCGTCGACCGTCCACGAAGGAATCGCCGGCATGTGCGCGGGGCGGCACGCGGGGCGCGAGCACCTCGACCGCGCCGGCACCGTTCTCCGCGCGGTCGGCGACGTCGTGGAGGTGCCCGAGGACCAGATGGACGCGATCACCGCCGTCTCCGGCTCGGGCCCCGCGTACTACGCACTGCTGGCCGAGGCGATGATCGAGGCAGGGATCCTGCTCGGGCTGTCGCGTGAGATCTCGACGCGGCTCGTCGTCCAGACCATGCTCGGGACGGCCAAGCTCCTGCGTGACGAGCACGTGCACCCGGTCGAGCTGCGCGAGATGGTCACCTCGCCCGGCGGAACGACAATCCGGGCGATCCGCGAGCTCGAGCAAGCCGGGGTCCGCGCGGCCTTCCTGAACGCGATCAACGCCGCGATGGAGCGAAGCAAAGAGCTCGCCCGCGGCGATGACTGACCCGCGGCTCCACGTCCTCGACGACCCGGCCGCGGCGGTGAGCGAGCTCCTCGCGGCCGAGGCGCGCCGCGGCGGCTCGATCGCGCTCACCGGGGGATCGTCCCCCGGCCGCGCCTACGAGGCGGCGGCGCTCGCCGAGCCCGATTGGAGCACCGCGTCGATCTGGTGGGGCGACGAGCGCTGCGTCCCTCCCGGCGACGAGCGGTCGAACTACGGGCTCGCGCGCAGGACGCTCCTCGACCGGCTCGTTGCGCTTCCGGAGGTCAACCGGATTCGCGGCGAGCTGCCGCCGGCCGAGGCGGCCGCCGAGTACAACGATCTGCTCGGCCGTGTGACGCTCGACCTGGTGCTCCTCGGTCTCGGCCCCGACGCGCACGTGGCCTCGCTCTTTCCGGGCTCGCCCCAGCTCCTCGAGCAGGACCGCCTGGTGACGAGCGGGCCGGCGGCCCTCGAACCGTTCGTCGACCGGGTGACGCTGACGATGCCGGCGCTCCTCTCGGCCCGGCGCATCGTGTTCCTCGTCGCCGGCGCCGGAAAGGCCGAAGCTGTTCGGCGCAGCTTCGCCGGCGAGATCGACCAGGCGGCGCCCGCGAGCCTGCTGCGGCGAGGCGACGTGCCGATCGACGTCTATCTCGACGGCGCGGCGGCGGCCGGCGCAGAGGTGATGTAGAGGTACATCAACATCACCTCGCGGCCGGAAGCAGAGGCGATTCGCGCAGCTGCGCCGCGATTCCACGCCCGGCGGCGAGAGCCTGGAGCACGAGGACGGTGTCGGCGACCGGTATGTCCTCGAGGTAGTCGGCGCGCGTCTCGAACGACTCGAGCACCGCTTCGACGGCGGCCGCGTACACAGCCGCCCGCCGATCCGCGACCGCCGCCAGGGCGTCGGCGACCGCCGGCGGGAAGTCGTCGCGCCCGCGAAGCGTCACGGCGACCAGGCCGGCCTCGGCATCCCGCTCGAGCACGAGGAGCGCGAGCACCGCCGCATAACGCCCGATCGGCGAGCCAGCCTGGACGGTGCCGAGCTCGAGCGCCCAGAGAGCCAAGTCGGCCGCCTGCTCCGCACGGCCCGCGATGACCGCCGCCTTGATCGACCCGACCGGTCGACCCCAGGACGTGGGCGTCGCATGCTCCCAGCTCTCGCGCCAGCGGGCCGCCGCACGGTCGAGCCATTCCCGGCCCTCCTCGGGGCGTCCGAGCATGAGCAACGCGAGCCCGGCGCCGTAAGCTGCATTCCCGAGCCGGACGAACTGCCCGGGATCGAGGCGGTCCATGCCATTTTCGTACCTGCCCCGCTCGCGTTCGAAGAGCTCCTCGAGGCCCATTCTCGCGTTCTACCGGCTTCTGCGGCACACCGCCGACACACACGTCGACCACCGGATGCGGTATCGTTCAAGTTGCGGCTCGCGAGAGGGTTACCCGCGAGTCAGACCTGTAGAGGCGGCACGTGGATCGTGTCGCGCCCATGCACGAGACGCTGATCGAATCTCCGCACGACTGGGAGGCGCCCGACGGCATTCAAGCCGCGGCCCTTCGGGCCGAAGCCTGGGCAGGCGAGCCGTTCCTTCGTCCCGACGACGACCCCGCAACCGCGCTGCGGCCGGGCTCAGCGCTGCGTCGTGCCCTCGACAGCGCGCTGGCCGAGATGGACGCCGGGCTCTCCGAGCCCTCGCCCGAGTGGAAGGTCCGCTATGCCCTGATGCTCGGGCTCGAGCGCGTGCTCACGGAAAAGCCTCCTCACCTCGCCTCCGGCACCGAGCTGCGGCGCCACCAGGTCGACGCGCTGGCCGGGATGCTCACCGAGCTGATCGCTGCGGTCGAGAAGGAGAACGGACACGCCAACGGGAACGGCGCGGGCAACGGGACTATCGTCGAGGAGATCCTCGACGACGAGGACGAGGACGACGACGACCTTCCCGTCGAGAGCGAGGAGGACGGCGAGCCGGACGAGCTGCCCGCCGTCGCGCACGACCCAGGCGCCGAGCGCCGCTATCGCTTCCGCCATCCGACCGCGTCGGGCAAGACGATCGCCGCGGCCGGCTTCGTCGAGGCCGCACGCTCGGAGGGCGTCCTCATCCTCACCCACCGCCGCCTGCTCGTCGACCAGTTCCGGCGGGAGCTCACCGAACACGGCTACGGCAGCCGCCTGGCCGAGACGATCCTCGCCGGCAACCCGAGCCCGCCCTCGAGCCCGATCACGATCCAGACGTACGCCTGGTTCGCCCGGCACGTAGCCGAGGTCTCACGCTCCGCCTACCAACTGGTCATCTGCGACGAGGCGCACACGGCGCTCGGCGAGAAGACCTCAGCCGCGATCCGGAGCCTGAGCGAGCCGATCTACATCGGCATGACCGCGACCGAGGAGCTGATCGCAAAGCAGGTCTCGGACGTGTTCCCGGCGTCCGTCGACGACCTGCCGCTCGCCGACGCGGCGCGGCGCGGGCTGATCGCACCGCTCCGGTGCCTGCGTGTCCCTCCGGTCGCAGCGATCAACTCGGTGCCGATCATCGGCGGCGACTTCGAGGAGCGCGCGCTTGCCGACGCCCTCGACCACGAGGCGTTGAACATGGCGGCCGCAACGCTCTATCGCGAGCGGTTCGAAGACACGCCGGGCATCGTCTATGCGGCCGGCGTCGACCATGCCTACAACCTCGCGACGGCGTTCCGCGCCGCCGGGGTGAAGGCAGAGGCCGTGTCGGGACGCACGCCGCCGGTGAAGCTCGCCGCGATCCTCGCCGCCTATGAGCGCGGCGAGATCGACGTGCTGATCAACGCGATGCTGCTCGCCGAGGGCTGGAACTCGCCGCGAGCGACGGTCGTCATGCATCTGGCGCCGACGGCGTCGAAACGGGTGTACCAGCAGCGCATCGGCCGCATCATGCGCATCCACCCGCGCAAGGAGGCCGGGGTCGTCGTCGACTTCGTCCCGAAGGCCGCGACGCACACCGAGCGTGTCGTGTCGCTCCACTCGCTCCTCAACGCCGACTTCTACCGGGAAGGCGCGCGCGTGACCCCCGCCCCCCGCCGACGGACTCAGCGTCGCGCCCGACGGAAGCTCACGCCCGCCAACTGGCTCGTCCCGGTCACCCCCGACGTCGCCAGACGGCTCGCAGTGATCCAGCGCGAGTGGCAGCGGATCGATCCCAGGTACCTCGACGACGACGAGCAGCGGTTCTGGGCGACGATCGCCGGGCGGCAGATGCGGTTCGACGAACGCCAGGCGTTCGTCCAGAAGTTCACCGAGCGCGGCGCCTCGAAGGGCGCGCTCGAGACCTTCCTCTCCACCTGCGCGGCGCAGAACCCGAACAGGCGGTTGCGGCTGATCGCCCTTGCCGACCGGGTGTCGATGCGCGTCGACCGCGCCGACTTCGACGATCTGGTGACGCTCATCACCCAGGCGCCCCCGTGGGAGAAGGACCGTGCGGCCGGCGTCCGCATCCTCCTGCGCGCGGTGGCAGACGGAAAGCCCGACGCACCGGAGCAGATTCTCGCCCGCTGGACCTGGCGGCTCGCGCGCGCGGTGCGCAAGACGCTCGACCGGAAGGCCTCGCAGGAGTATCCGGATGCGAAGCGGCTCCTCGGCGCCCTCGCGAACTCACGCGGGAACCGGCACGAGGAGAACGCGGCGCGCCTCGTCAAGGCGGCCCTCGAGATGCCGCGGGAGGTCGGCGCGGCGCTGCTCGCAACTGCCGAGGGCTACACGCCGCGGGCCACGAAGCTGCTCGAGGACGCGCGCGAGCAGCTCGGGACGGTCGAGGAGATCGCGAGCGCTCTCGCCGACGACCTGCCGGCGCCGAAGACGGGGCAGACGCGCACCCGCCGCCGTCGCCGCCGCCGCAAGAAGGGCCCGGGTGAAGGCGCGACCGAGGCAACGGGCGCCGAGACGCCGGCCGGAGATGCTCCCGTCGACGAGACGCACGGCTCGAACGGCACGGATCCCACAGCGAACGGGACACCGCCGCCGCCGGCCGAGCCGAAGCGCCGCCGCCGCCGGCGCAGGCCCGCTCAGACGGCCCCGCCCGACCCGGCTCCCGGCGAGAGCGAGTAGCCACCCATCGGGACGGTCGATCCCCCGCCGTCCCGCTACCGGCCACGCCCGCGCTCGGAGGGCGGCCTCAGGCCCTCCATTGTCGTGTTCGACGCTGTTCCGGTGTTGCGGGAGCCTGTGATCACCGGGGTTTCGTCTGGAGCGCTCCGGGAGTCCGCGTTGCCCGTGGTGTTCTGATCTGTGGCTCGATCTCGTACGCGAAGCGCTCGTCGCTCAGCCGCTTGGCGGAGTAGCCGCGACCCGCCTACAGCTCAACCGGCGCACGGCCCGGCGCGGCCGCCTGATCGAGCAGCGGCAGCGTCCCCAGGCGCCGGTAGGGCACCTCGAGCCGAGGATGCCGGTACCGGCAAATGCAGGATCCCTTTCCAAACACCGCCGCGGCGCACTACCGCCGAGGACCACGAAACCGCCGCGCCGGGCCATCCAACAACGGCCCGACCAGAAGTCGAGAACGCACCCTCGACCGGCTGTCGACGGCTTCACGCGCGCCACCCAGCGCCGACGAGAGACAACCGCAGACGTACCAGTCCCTGGACATGGCCGCTCTGGTCATGACCGGGGGACAGTCCCCTGGACACGGCCGTTCTGGACACGACCAGGGACAGTCCCCTGGACACGGCCGCTCTGGACACGACCAGGGACAGTCCCCTGGACACGGCCGCTCTGGACATGTCCGGGGCCATTCCGTGGCGTGGTCGGGGCAGGCATGGACGTAAGGGACCGTTAAGGAGTCGGTGCTGGTCGACCTGGGCGGAGAGGGCTACTCTCGAAGGGTGCTCATTCTTCTCGGCATCGGGTTCGTTGCCGGTCTGGCCACGGCTGTCTCGCCGTGCGTGCTGCCGGTGCTGCCGATCCTGCTGGCGGGGGGAGCGTCGGGGCGGAAGCCTTTCCGGATCATCTCGGGGCTCGTCGCCAGCTTCGTCGTCTTCACCCTGTTTGCGACCTGGATCCTGAATCACCTCGGCTTGCCCGGCGATCTGCTGCGGAACATCGCGATCGCGATGCTCTTCCTCGTTGCCCTGACGCTGCTCGTGCCGAGGCTCGGGCTGCTGCTCGAAAGACCGTTTGCGGGGCTGACGCGGTTCCGCGCGGGCGGCGGCGGGTTCCTGCTCGGCGCCTCGCTCGGGCTCGTGTTCGTCCCGTGTGCAGGGCCCGTCCTCGCGGCGATCTCCGTCAACGCGGCGACCGACAACTTCGGTTGGCGGACGATCGTGCTCCTCGTCGCGTACGCATTCGGCGTCGCCGTACCGATGCTGCTGATCGCAATCGGCGGGCAGCGCATCGGCCGACGGCTCCGCGTCGAGGCGCCGCGGGTGCGGATGCTCGCCGGTGCCGTGATCGGCCTCGTCGCGCTCGCCATCGTGTTCAACCTCGACACGCGGTTCCAGACCGCTCTCCCCGGCTATACCGCCGCCCTTCAGAAGCACACGGAGGACACCGCGGTCGCGAGCAGGGAGCTCGACAAGGTCCGCGGCGGCCCGCGGTCGCTGCTCGACCAGGGGACGACGACCACGGCAACGACGCCGCCGGTGGCGGAGGCGGGGCCCGGCGCTTCGAGCCTGCCCGTGATCGTCCCCAAGGCACCGCCGATCATCGCCGGGGGCCAGTGGTTCAACACGAAGCCGCTCACCCTCGCAGGGCTGCGCGGCAAGGTCGTCCTGCTCGACTTCTGGACGTACTCGTGCATCAACTGCCTGCGCACGCTCCCTCACCTGGAGGCCTGGTACTCGGCGTACCACCCCTACGGGCTCGAGATCATCGGCGTTCACAGCCCGGAGTTCGCGTTCGAGCACGTCGCCTCCAATGTCGCCGCCGCGATCAAGCGGCTCGGCATCGCCTACCCCGTCGTCCAGGACAACAACTTCGCGACCTGGACGAACTACTCGAACGAGTACTGGCCGGCCGAGTACCTGATCGACCAGCAGGGCCGGATCCGTGCCTACGACACCGGCGAGGGCGACTACACGGAGATGGAGGCGAACATCCGCGCGTTGCTCGGTGTCAGCAACCAGGCGGCCTCCGTGCCGGACCTGACGCCGACCGAGCAGACAACCCCCGAGTCATATCTCGGCTATGTCCGGCTCGACCCGACTCGTTACGCGGGCAGCACCATCGCGAAGGACGAGGAGAAGAGCTACCCGCCGACTCTCAGGGTCCCGCTCAACTCCCTGGCCTACTCGGGCAACTGGCAGGTCCAGCAAAACGACGCCGTCGCAGGAAAGAACGCCGCCCTGAGCCTGAACTTCCAGGGAAGAGACGTCTATCTCGTCCTCGGCGGCCGCGGCAAGGTCAGCGTCACGGTCGCGGGCTCGCCGACACGGACAGTCGACGTTCGCGCCTACAAGCTCTACACGCTGCGAAGCACCGGCGCCACGAGCCACGGTCTGATGACCCTCCGCTTCACGCCCGGCGTGAAGGCCTACGCGTTCACCTTCGGCTAGGTGAGCTGCCCGCGGAGGTCGTGAACGATTGAGACACCTCCGATCCTCCCCCGGGTGTCTCGAGGTCCGGGCCTGAAGAAGCTCCGGCCGCTTTGACGTCTGACCGGCGAGCTCAAGCAGCGACCTCCACGGCGGCTCGGCTGCGACCACCTCCACTGCGTAGGCGACGACCGCGCACGCTGGCTCGAGGCAACCTGCGCGGGATGCTCGAAGGCTGGGCCCCGGCGGAAGACACAGGTCGACGCGCGGAAAGCTGGACGCGAACGGCAAGGTGCGGACTGTGAGCGATCCGGGAAGGCCATGAGCTCCAGGAAAGCCTCGCCCCCACAGCAGCCGGCCTCTGCGCCGCCCTGCGCACCCGAGCCGTGCGTTGGTGCTAGGGGCGCCCGACGATGTAGCTGGAGGCGACGGCTGCCTTGAATGCGGCCTGGCCGGTGGCTGAGGACTCGATGGGCCAGTCCCAGTATCCCTGTCCTTCGTCGATGCGCCAGTTGAACCAGCAGAAGGCGTGGACTTGCGGGTACTTGGTGGCGAGGCCGCCGAGGAGGTCGTTGATGAACTGGACCTTCTGTCCGGCGTATCCGGAGTCGACGGAGCCGGTCTCGCCGATCATGATCGGTTTGCTGGGGGCGAGGGCGACGAGGCGGGCGTAGGTCGAGTCGAACAGCCAGGAGACGGCTTCGCCGCCTTCGTTGTAGCCGGTCATGCCGGTCCAGTCGACGTAGTTGTCGCCGGGGTAGAGCTGCTCGAGCGGCGTCTGGACTGATTCGGGGTCGACGTTGGGGCACCAGTTCCAGGAGACGTTGGTGGCGCCGGCGGCGACGAAGAGGTCATGGACGTGGCGCCACATCGCGACGAACGCGGCGGGGTTCTGGCGCGCCTGGGCGCCGAAGTTGTACCAGGTGCCGTTCATCTCGGCGTCGAGGCGGAGCACGAACGGCTTTTTCCAGGCTGCTGCTGCTTTGGCCCAGGCGGTGATCTGTTGGTCGTAGACGCCGCTTGTGATGTCGGTCAGGGCGGTGCTGCCGGTGCTCATGTCGACGACCGGGATGGCGCCGCGCGCGGCGGTGTCGTCGAAGGCGCCGTCGTAGTTGAACGCGTCGAGCCAGGGGGCGGGCTGGCCGAACATCAGCATCGCGACCTTCTTGCCGGCGTCGCTCTCGAACCGGTCCCAGGCGCGGGTGTCCCAGGGCGCGTTCGACCAGGGCGCCTCGGAGGCGTAGTAGTAGCCGAAGGTCTGCACGCCCTCGATGTAGGCGCCGAAGAAGGCGCCCTTAGCGGGCGGCGGTACCGGGTTCCCCGAGCCCGCCGGGGTGGTGGTCGTCGCCGGCACGGTCGTCGTGGTCGGCGTCGTCGTGGTCGTGGCCGGGGTGGTGGTCGTGGCGGCGCAGCCCGAGGTCGCGCTGCTCATGGTTGCGAGCGGGGAGTGGTTGCCCGCGGCGTCGTAGGCATCGACGGCGAGCGCGTAGGTCGTTCCGCAGGCCAGCCCGGAGACGGTCGCGCTGAGCGCGGTCGTCGTCGCGACCCGGGCGCCGTTCTTGAACACGTCGTAACCGGTCACAGCGACGTTGTCGCTCGCCGCCTGCCAGCCGATCCCGATCGCGCTGGCCGCGGTCATGTTCAAGACCAGAGGCGCCGGCGAAGACGGCGGCTGCGTATCACCGGCGGGCACCGTCGTCGTGGTCGGCACCGTCGTCGTGGTCGGCACGGTCGTCGTCGTCGGCGTCGTGGTCGTGGTCGTCGTGGCGGGACAGCTCGAGGTTGCGGTGTTCGTCGTTGCTTGCGGTGAGCGGTTGCCGGCGGCGTCGTAGGCGTTGACGGCGAGCGCGTAGGTCGTTCCGCAGGAGAGCCCGGAGACGGTCGCGCTGAGCGCGGTCGTCGTCGCGACCCGGGTGCCGTTCTCGAACACCTCGTAGCCGGTCACACCGACGTTGTCGCTCGCGACGTGCCAGCCGATCCCGATCGCACTAGCCGCGGTCATGTTCAGCACCAGAGGCGCCGGCGAGGACGGCGGCTGCGTATCGCCCGTCGCGGTCGTCGTCGTGGTGGGCACGGTCGTCGTGGTCGGCGTCGTGGTGCTCGTGGTCGTGGTGGTGGCAGCGCAGCTCGAGGTCGTCGCTATCAGTGCTGTCTGCGGCGATTGCGCCCCGGCCACGTCAATGGCGCTGACAGCGAGCGTGTAAGGAAGCCCGCAGCTCAGACCCTGCATGTTCGCGCTCGTCTGCGAGGTCGTCACCGACAGCGCACCGTTCACGAACAGCCTGTACTTGGAGATCCTCACCGAATCGCGCGAGCTCGTCCACCGAAGCTGGATCGACGTCTGCGACGAACCCGTCACGCGCAAAGATCCCGGAGCGGAAGGGCCCGAGGTCCCGGCCAACCACTGGCTCGACATCGTATTGGCCAACATGAACGCCCGCTTTGCAGCCGCAAGCGCCTGCGCGCTGGGAGTCTCATCGACGCCCGACGACCGAAACGACGTAACCCCGACGATCGCGACGGAGACAGCCACGAAGATCGCGACGGAGAGGAGGACAGCGCGGCGTGAGGGCCTTTGCCGAGATCATGTTCCACACTCGTCGGCGCCTGCGAGCGAGGGCGCGAGCCCTTAGGAGGGAATCGGCGCGGCGATACGGTCGCGGCCGTCCGAGCCTGGTGCGCCGGGCTCGGGCGAGAAGGCGGTGCGGTCAGCTACTCAGGGCGAGTGAGCGGCCGGGAAGAGGCGGGGCTACTGCCCCTCGCGGGCGGACGAGTCCTCGCCCGTGTCCTGCTCGCGCTCACGCAGGAATCGCGTCAGCTCGGCCGCGAGCGACTCGCCGGACGGAAGCTCCGTCGTCCTCGATCTCCTCGGCGCGGCTCTCGAGCTCGTCGACGTAGGCGGCAGTCTCCTCGTCCGCCGCCACAGCCTCGCTCACCTGCTGGATGTACGCGTCGCTCGCCTCCTCGAGCTCGGAGGTGTCGATCGGGACGTCGAGCAAGGTTGCAAGCCGGTCGCAGAGTGCTTTCGCCGCCCGCGGCGACGGTGTCAGCGGACGTAGTGCGGGACCGCTGCCCAGAGCGAGACGGATCGGGATCCCGTCCCGGCGGCAGGCGTCGTGCAGAACCCCGACGACCCCGGTCGGTCCCTCGTAGCGGGAGGGCTGCAGCCCGAGCTCCTCGAGCACGTCGGGCTCGGTCGCGCTGGCGGTCACGGGCGAGGGCCGCGTGTGCGGGACGTCGGCGAGCAGCGAGCCGAGCGTGACCACCATCGACGCGCCGAGCTCGGTCGCGAACCCGGTCGACGAGCCGGCTGAACGCCTTCCAGCGGAGGCTCGGCTCGGTGCCGAGAGCAGCACCGACGTCGCGGGATGCCGTCGCCGCTCGCTCGACGCGCGCGTGCTGGAACGAGTTCTCGGGCCAGTCGATCCGGCGCTGGCCGTCGACGAGCGAGACCGTGCGGCCGGGTCATCTGGAAGTCGAAGAAGAGCTCGGGATCGATCTCGGCGAACTGCTCGGCCCGCCAGGTACGGACCAGGAACGCGCTCGCGAGCGAGGCTCCCTGGCCGCCGTCGTTCCAGCCGCGGAACGAGCAGATGACGACCGGCCTCGCGAGCTCCGGCCGCCGCTCGATCCGGAGCTCCGCGTCATCCCCCATCAAGCCATCCTACTCGGCCGCCAGATCGTCGCCACGAACACGACGGCCGCCGCCCAGACGACGGCGGAGAGCGTCACGTGCAGGATCACGAGGCCGAGCGGCAGATGGGTTCGGTACTGGATCTCGCCGACGATCATCTGGACGACGAGCAGCCCGAGCACGACGAGCGCGCCGCGGATGTGGCGGCTGCCGCGGGTGCCCGAGCCACGCCAGGAGCGCGAGGAACGTGAGGCCGAACACCGCGGTCGCGCGGACGTGCAGCGCAGACTGCCGGCTCGAGGCGCCACACGCGCGGCACCTTCACTCCGCCGGAGTGCGGCCCGGCGGCGGTCGCGAGCGTCGCCCGCGACGAGCAGAGCGGCGCAGGCGCCACCGACCACCGCCGCGAGCTACCGGACTCCGCCGGCACGCGGTTCGCCGCGGATGTTCCACGCCTCGAGCGCGACGAGCACGCCGAGCGTCGAGCACGACGATCGAGAGCAGGAAGTGGGTGCCGACGAGCCAGGGGTTCAGCTTGTAGTGGACGGTGATCGCGCCGAGCGGCGCCTGCAGGAAGCGTGCCGAAGAACGCCGCCGCCGGCCACCCAGCGGACCCATGCGCTCGAGCGCCGGGCGCCAGCAGCGAGCCGAGGAATGTCGCGAGGGTGCACGATGATCGCGAAGCCGGCGATCGATCCGGTTCGAGAACTCGACGTAGGAGTGGTAGCCGGTCTTCGGGAACGGATCGCCCGCCTGGCATCCCGGCCAGTGCTCGCAGCCGAGCCCCGAGCCGGTGAGCCGGACGGTGGCGCCCGAGGCGACGATCACGACCAGCATCACGGCGCTCGCCAGCGCCAGCCAACGGAAGGTCTGCGCCGAGACCGCGAGCCGGCGCGTGCGGGGCAGCGATAGCATCCATCGCGCCCACTGTACCCGCCTCCATGCCCCGAACCGGCCCGAACCGATTCTTCTTCGCGCGCGCTTAAAAGCGACGGCGGCTCGGGGAAGCCGCCGTCGACGGGGAGAGGAACGTGTTGGGTGCTCTCGCGTTCGCCGCTCGAGCACCGACTCCTTCAACCGTCGCGCAAGATTCCTCGCCCGCCTGTTCTCGGAGACACGAACGGGCCCGCCGTTGGTGCGTGGGCCCGTTCGGAAACGGTCCTTCTGCTGTCTTGCCTGTGAGTCTTGTTGCCAGTGCGTCTGTTGCCAGGCGTCTTGTTGCCAGTGCGTCTTGCACGTGCTTCTTGGTGTTGCCTGACATGCGCGTGCTTCGCGGGGTGTTCCCGCGGGACACAGCAGCCTAACGAGTGCCGCAATTCAGCTGTGTCTGCTACTGTCGCTTCTTACTCACTGTCGCTTCTTACTCACTGTCTTACTCACTCTGGTGGAACTGGTCACTACGGTGGAACGAATGCCTGTCGCAGTTACGCGGCGTCGAGGCCTAGCCCGGGCCGTCGTGGTACCCAAGCGTATGAACTCCACCCTTGGCGCTGAGTGCTGCTGCGAGGGCTGCGACGGCGAAGACGACGCCCCGCTTGCCGATCAGGTAAACGAAGAGTCTTGCCACAGTAACGATTCACCCCCTTCACTGTTAGAACCTGAAGTCCTGGAGCGCCTCCGCTGCCTGCCGATAGAGACTGGCAGCGTGGCGATCGTCGCCACGACGCTGAGCCAGGTCGCCTTGCGCAACCCACGCTGCGGCCCGATGGGAGCCCGAAGAGAGCTGGGAGAGGGCGTCTTCCGCCTCGCCGAGCATCCCTTCGGCTTCGTCGAGCCGCCCCTGATCGAGAAGCGCCCGGCCAAGGACCAGCCGTGCGTTCCCGATTTCGTCGAGGCGATCCTGCCGCCCGTCCAGCCGCCGGAGCGCGTGACGCGCGTGCTCCTCGGCTGCGACCGGATCGCCGGTCCTCAGATACACCTGGGCAAGCGACGAGACAGCCGTCGCCACATCGTTGTCGTCGCCGTGCTCGAGCGCGACCGAGATCGCCTCCTGAAGGCGGGTGACCGCCTTCTCGGGATGCCCGAGCAGTGAAGTCGAGGCCGCCGAGGTTGTTCAGCAGCCGCCCGACGTTCATGCGGTCGGAGAGCTCCTCGTACCGCGCCTTCGCACGCTCGGCGTAGGTGCGCGCAAGCACCCAGTGGCCGTCGCGCTCGGCGACGAGCGAGGCCTGGAAGTACGCGTCTCCGAGAGCGCGCGCGTCGTTCATCGACTCGGCGAGCTCGAGTGCGCGCTCGACGTCCTCGCGCGCAGCCTCGTAGTCGCGCTGGCGCCGATAGCAGCGCGAGCGCCAAGTGAGAACGTTTGCGCGGAGCAGATCGGACGGAAGCTCGGACTGGTCGATGAGCGTGAGCGCCTCGCCGAACAGTGCGATCGAGGTCGCGAGGCTCGAGATCAGATAGCGCCCCACGCCGAGGCGGAACAGCACCTCGGCCCGGTCGAGATCGCTGAACTCGGGCCCTTCGACAGGGCCGCGCGCCTCGGTTGAGCAGCTCGAGCGCGCTACGGACCTCGCCGTTCAGCAGCCGCGCCCACGCTTCCCCGGAGAGCAGCCGTACCCGGAGCTCGACCGCGCCGGTAGCGACGACCGCACCGAGAGCCTGTGCATACTCGTCGACGGCCGAGTCGTACTCGCGCTTCTCGACGAGCGCCTCGGCACGTGAGAGCATCGCCTCGGCCCGCGCGCGCTCGTCGCTCGAGACGCCGCTTGCGAGGAATGCCGGATCCACGCCGAGAGCCGCCGCGAGCCAGTCGACCGTCTCGCTGGTCGGGCGGGTCTTCCCGCGCTCGATCTGCGAGATGTACTCCTTCGAGAACCGGTTGCGCGCAAGCTCGGACTGGGTCAGGCCGGCTGCGATCCGGAGCTGGCGGAGGCGGTCACCGAGCCGGGAGGCCCGTGCGACTGCCGGTGTACCGCGTGTTGCTCGCGAGGACATCGTTCGCGAAGTGTGCAGGAACTGCCGCCCGCGCGCAATCCCCCAAAAGGGACATGGCCAATTTAGCCGCAAACGGCGGAGAATTTTCCCTGCAAATCGGCATGATTTTCCGACTCGGAGGTGAATTCGACACTCAAACCACTACTTGACCTGTTCACTTGACAGCGGGCCCAACCGGTTCTAGAGTGCAGGGCACAAGCTTGCACCGGCCGAAATGGCAGGTGCGGGGGGAGCGCCAAGAGGAGGCGCTCGCAGCGTACGGCCGTGCCGCAGGGCCGACCTGCCGAGCCACCTCGACAGAGCGCACCGCCTGACAGGAAGAGCCCCGGGTGCCGCAGCCGGGGCTCTTTCATTTTTCCGGCCTCTACTCCGTAGCTGACGCAGCGCCCGACTTCTCATCGCGCGGGCGCGAGGGTAGCGAAGCCGCGCTCGGCTGCTTGCTTGATCGAGCTCGCGGGCAACCGGCTCGCCACGGGACGCAGCTGCGTCCCGGCCGTGCTCACCCGCGCGCGCTCAGCGCCCGAGCTGCGCGTAGATCTGCACCATCGCCGACTGGTCGAGCAGCGTCGGCTCGCGTCCGTAGAAGCTGAAGAGACCGGTCTTCGGGTTGCGCGCCCGTGACCAGGCCTCGTCGGCGAAGTCCTCGACGGCCGCCCGGTCGGCGGGGCCCGTGGCCGTCGAGCCGAGCTCGAGCAGGTCGCGGTAGAAGATCGCGAGGAAGATCGGGGGCTCGCCCGAGGTCAACGGGTCGCCGATCTCCCGCAACGAGGCAGCCGCCGTCCGACGGGCGTCTCTGAGGTAGCGGCGCTCGCCGGTCGCCCGGTAGAGCCGCACGCCTGCGGCGATCATCGCGCCCTGGTTGTAGCTCCAGGTGTGCGGGTCGACCTTGCCGTGGAGGTCGATGTGATCGGCGATGAGCCCGCTCGGCGTGCCGAGGCAGCGCCTGGTCCAGGCATAGGCATTCCGGGCCCAAGCCAGGTACCGCTCGGCACCCGAGCGCTCGTACAGCCCGAGCGCGAGCAGGGCCGCGTTCGCGGTCGTGACCGTGTTGCGATCGTGGTTGGCGCCGAGCCGCGTCCAGAAGACGCCACCCGGGCACGGGTCGACGGGGTTCCCGTCCCAGCCGTCGCCGACGAGGTCGAAGATCTCCCGCGCCGTCGCAAGCGACCCGGTCCCGCTGACGACGTCGCTCGACCCGACGAGGCCGAGCGCGATCCAGAGGTTGTCGTCGTAGTAGACCGTGCCCGAGCCGCCGTACCTGGAGGCGAACTCGGCCGGACGCCCGGGCTCCGGATGGCTGTAGGCGCCGAGCGCCTTCAGCCGCTCGAGCAGGTCGGCGCGGGCATCGCCCGTCTCATGGCTCGCCGCCACCTCGAGAGTCGCCCACAGCGCCTGCGAGAAGGGCCAGGCCTGGGCGCGGCTCTTGCGGGGCGGGTAGGTGCCGGCGTACGACCCGTCCCCCGCCGAGTAGAAGTACCGCTGCATCGCCGAGTACGCGTCGAGCGCCCGCACACGCGCCACCGACCGGGCACCGTCGCGCGCTCCTTGCCCATCTCCCGTGACCCCGACAGACAGAGCCAGGAACAACGACGCCGCAACTCCGAAACGCACCACCCGAGGGTAGCGGTCGCGGCGCGCGCTACCGGCGGGTCAGGCCTCGACCATCATCCACTCCCGCCGCGAGGCCCGTACCCGGTCGAGATCGCCGCCGAGGAGACCCCCGAGACGATGGTCGATCGTGGCGAGCAGGCCGCCGGAGACGAAGATCCACGCCTCTGCGACCGGGTCGCGGTCGGGGCTGAGAACACCGTCGGCCTGCCCGTGACGGATCACGTCGGCGAAGAAGTCGTGCACCGCCCGGATCTGCAGGCGGAGCGCCTTGGCGATCACCGCGTCCTCCGAGGCCTCCGTCAGCGCCTGGATCCACAGGTCGACCAGCCTGAGCTTGGCGCGTTTTGCCGTATAGGCGTCGGCGATCGCGCCGAGGCAGCCCGCCGGGTTCTTCTCGAGCGCGTCCTCCGCGAACTCGCGGAAGATGCGCCACGCCTCGTCGAGGCAGGCGAGGTAGAGATCGCGCTTCGACCCGAAGTGGCGGTAGAGGATCGGCTCGGTGATGCCCGCCTGACGGGCGATCTCGGCGGTCGTCGCACCCCGGTAGCTCTTCTGGAAGAACACGTGGCAGGCCGTGTCGAGCACGGCCTGCCGCCGGTCCTCGGCCGAGAGCCGCGGCCGCGCGGTACCAACCTTCGGCTCGACGCTCACGCGGCCTCGATCACCTGAGCCGGAGCCTGCTGGGCGGGCTCCGCGGCGTGCTGGACCTTGCGCAGGGTGAGAGCCGCAACGAGCGCGCCCGCGAGTGCGAGCAGCGTGGCGACCTCGAGCGCATGGTGGAATCCGACGAGGTAGGTGCTCGGGTCCGGATGCCCGTCGATGGTCGTGGCACTCGCGGCGACGATCGCGCCCATGATCGCGATCCCGAGCGAGCCGCCCACCTGGCGCATGCTGTTGAGGACGGCCGAGCCGACGCCCGCCTTGTCTCGTGCCACCGACGCCATCGCCGTCGAGGTGACCGGCGCCATCGTGGCGGACAGTCCGATCCCACCGAGGATCATCGCCGGCAGCAGACCCCAGAAGGTCTCGTCGGTGCCCATGCGCGAGAACAGGAAGAGCGAGCCCGCGAAGACCGTCATTCCGCCGGTGACGAGCCAGCGCGAGCCGAAGCGGTCGGACATGCGTCCGGCCTGCGGCGCCAGCGCGACGATCAGCAGCGTCCAGGGCAGGAACGAGGCACCGGCCTGGATCGGCGAGTAGCCGAGGATCTGCTGGACGTACAGCGACACGTAGAAGAACACGCCGAACATCGCCAGGCCGACGAGCAGCATCACGGTGTTCGCCCCGGCGAAGGTCTTGTTGCGGAACAGCGAGAGGTCGAGCATCGGCAGCCGCTGGTTCAGCTCGAGCAGGACGAACGCGACCAGCGCCACGAACGCGATGCCGAAGGCGACCAGGATCCGCGTCGAGGTCCAGCCGTAGCTGTTCGCCTCGATCAGGGCGTAGCTGAGCGCGAAGAGCCCGACCGCGGAGCTGACGAGCCCCGGAATGTCCGGCCGCTGCTCGCGGGATGTGTCGCGGGACTCGCTGATGAATGCGTACGCCGCGGCGATGGCGATGGCCCCGATCGGGACGTTGATGAAGAAGATCCAGTTCCAGTTGATGCGCTCGGTGATGATCCCGCCGACAAGCGGGCCGATCGCGAGTGCGAGCGCGGACACGCCGGCCCAGATGCCGATCGCCGTGCCGCGCTGGCGCGGCGGGAAGGTGACCGTGATGATCGAGAGCGTCGCCGGGTTCATCAGCGCCGCTCCGAGCCCCTGCACGACACGCGCGCCGATCAGGATCGTTGCGCTGCCCGCGAGCCCGCACGCGAGCGAGGCCCCGGTGAAGATGATCAGTCCCGCGACGAAGATCAGGCGCCGGCCGAACAGGTCGGCGAGCTTGCCGCCCGTGAGCATGAACGCACCGAAGGTCAGCGCGTAGCCGGCCACGACCCATTCGAGCTCGGAAACCTGCAGGTGCAGCGACTTCTCGATCGACGGAAGCGCCACGTTGACGACGGTGTTGTCGAGCATGATCATGAAGAGGCCGAACGACACCGCCGCCAGCGTCCACCACTTCTTGTTCTCATCGGCGAAGATCTTCGCCCTCATCCGCAACCCCCCTGTACTCGAAGTCCCTTGGTCAATAACCGTCTGGTCGGAAACCCAGTAAGTTAGTCCTCGCTAGCTTAGCGAGCACTAACCCTGCGTGTCAAGGGGCGGCCGTCGACCCGCGGCTCTATCCTCGTCGGATGGGCCGCGAAGGCTCGCGGGTGGCCGCGATCGTCTTCCTCGCCGCCGCCGCAGTGCTGGTCGGGGTCGGCCGCGCGACCGGCCAGAACTGGCTCGTCGGCCTCGCCTTCGGCCTCTTCGCGCTCGGCGCCGGCACCTTCATGCGGTGGCGGAGCGCACAAGACGCTAGAGTTTTAGCTCCAGAGGAGAAAACCAGCGCAGACCGAGAAGAGCAACCCCGGGAGGACGGACAGCAATGAGACTGGCACTTGCCCAGATGAACACCGTCGTCGGCGATCTCGACGGCAACCGCGCGCGGATCCTGGATCGCCTCGGCGCCGCCCGCGCGGCGGGCGCCGACCTCGTGCTCTTCCCCGAGCTGGCGGTCACCGGCTATCCGCCGGAGGATCTGCTGCTTCGCCCGGCGTTCATCCGGGCGGCGCGGCGGACGGTCGAGGAGCTCGCGGCGGCAACCGAGGGCACCGTCGCGCTCGTCGGCGCCCCGCACCTCGACGCCGATCTCTACAACGCCTGCTACGTGCTGGCGGACGGCAAGATCCAGGCCGTCTACCGGAAGAGGTTCCTGCCCAACTACGGCGTATTCGATGAGAACCGGTACTTCGCCTCGGGCCGCGACCTGCTGCTCCTCCGCTTCGGCGAGGTGGTGGTCGGGCCGACGATCTGCGAGGACATCTGGCAGCCCGGCCCCCCTGCGACCGACCTCGCCCTCGCCGGCGCGCAGCTCGTGGTCAACATCTCGGCCTCGCCGTTCCACGTCGGCAAGGATCGTGAGCGCGAGGAGATGCTGCGGGTGCGCGCACGCGACAACTCGTGCTTCGTCGCCTTCTGCAACATGGTCGGCGGCCAGGACGAGCTGATCTTCGACGGCAGCTCCGTCGTCCTCGACGACGAGGGCGAGCTGGTCGCACGCGGGTCGAGCTTCGAGGAGGAACTGCTCGTCGTCGACCTCGATCCGGCGACCGCGGTCGGCCGGCGGCTGCGAGACGTGCGGCGTCGGGCGCTGGCTCGCGAACGCGAGACAACCGAGGCTCCCGCCGAGCTCGTCTTCGCCGCGCCGAGGCCGACCACCGCCCTCCCGCCCCCCATCCCGGCAGAGCCGCTCGACGATCTCGAGCAGATGCGGCGCGCCCTCGAGCTCGGTCTCCGCGACTACGTCGAGAAGAACGGCTTCGGCGACGTCGTGATCGGCCTCTCCGGCGGGATCGACTCGGCGCTGACGGCCGCCGTCGCGGTGGGCGCCCTCGGCGCCGAGCGGGTGCACGGCGTGTCGATGCCGTCCCGCTACTCGTCGGAGGCGACCCGCGGCGATGCGGCCCGCCTCGCCGAGTCACTCCGGATCGACTTCCGCGAGATCCCGATCGAGTCGATGGTCGAGGCCTTCGCCGGCTCGCTCGCGCCCTCGTTCGCGGGCCGCGAGCCGGACCTGACCGAGGAGAACCTGCAGGCCCGCATCCGCGGGACGC
Source organism: uncultured Actinomycetota bacterium (assembly GCA_963743675.1). GTDB lineage: Bacteria > Actinomycetota > Thermoleophilia > Gaiellales > Gaiellaceae > PALSA-600. The sequence goes on along the minus strand of CAVURE010000008.1, from coordinate 311,207 downwards.
TGCTGATGGCGCTCTCGAACAAGTTCGGCTGGCTCGTGATCGCGACCGGCAACAAGTCGGAGCTGTCCGTCGGCTACTCGACCCTCTACGGCGATCTCGCCGGCGGCTTCGCGCTTCTGAAGGATGTCTACAAGACCGACGTGTTCCGGCTGTCGCGGAAGCTCAACGAGCGAGCCGGCCGTGAGCTGATCCCGCTGTCGATCATCGACCGCGCGCCGAGCGCCGAGCTTCGCGCCGACCAGCTCGACGAGGACTCGCTGCCGCCGTACCCGAAGCTCGATGAGGTGCTCGAGGCGTACGTCGAGCGCGACCGTTCCCGCGAAGAGCTCGCCGAGGACGGCTTCGAGCGCGCGGTCGTCGACCGTGCGATCTCGCTGATCGACCGCGCCGAGTACAAGCGGCGCCAGGCGCCTCCGGGCGTGAAGCTGCGGCCGAAAGCGTTCGGCCGCGACCGGCGCACGCCGATCACGAACCGCTGGCGCGACTAATCGACCAGATGAGCGAGCAGCGCGCCGAGGATGGGAACGGTGATCGTGAGCGCGAGGCTCGTCCAGCCCACGACGACGAGGGTCGGCCGCGAGCTCGGGGGGCGGCCCTCCTTGATCTCGGCCTGCAGGCGCGGGCCGTAGACGTAGTTGTGCAGGTACGAGGCGATCACGAGCGCGATCGAGAGGGCGACCTTCACCCAGAGAACGGTCTTGAACGGTGAGCGGCCCTCGCTCCAGTCGTGGCTTGCGAGGAAGAGGCCGGTGATCGCGGCGATCCCGAGCGCGCTGTAGCCGAGCGGGCGCCAGCGCAGCCCGAGCTCCTTCATCGCCCGGCCGCGCGGCTCGCCCTCGAGCACGCGGATCGCCGGGACGCCCGCAAAGACGAGCGCCACCGAGCCCCCGACCCAGACCATGGCGGCGAGCAGGTGGACGATGACGATCGCCTCTTCCACGGCTTCAGGCTAGACGGCGGCCGGTCAGGTCGTGACGTCGAGCGGCTTGGTGGGCGGGCCGTCGCGAAGCAGGCCTCGCAGCTCGGTCGCGAGTGCGCGGGGCGCCAGCCGCTCGCCGCTCGACTCGAGCTCGTCGAGCGTCCACCAGCGATGCCCGTAGACGCCCTCCGGGACGAGGTCGATGGTCGGACGCACCTCGAGGCTCTCGACCCGGAGCAGATGGAACCGCTCGGACTGCCGGAGCAGCTGGCCGTTCCACGGGAAGACGTGCTCGCGCCGCCACACGGCCGGACCGGCGGCGGTGAACGCGAGGCCGATCTCCTCCGCGAGCTCGCGGCGAAGGGCGGCCTCGTCGCTCTCGCCGGCCTCGAGCCCTCCGCCCGGCGTCGCCCACCAGACGTCGTGGGTGACGGGGTTCTCGAAGCGAAGGAGGAGAACTCGGTCGGCGGCATCGACGACGAGCGCGCGCACCGCCTGACGCGGCACCGGCTCGAGCCAGCTCGCCAGAGCGCGAAACCAGCGGAGGCGCTCGGCGTACGGCACGGCGGCATTCGCCGGTGAGGTCGAGGGCAGGACGTAGAGCGCCGTGGAGCCGAGCGTGCGGAGTTGCGGGCCGAGCTCGGGGCGGTCGCCGAAGGCGCCGCGGTAGGCCTCCTTGCCGACGAACGCGATCGCGCGCGGGCGAAGCTCGTGCGCGATCCTCTCGAGCCTGCCCGGGTCGAAGTCGGCGCGCCGCAGGTCGCCCGAGCCGGGCGTCGTCCGGTAGGCGGCGTTGGTGACGCCGTAGCCGAGCTCGAGCAGCGCCTCCTGCTCGGCGGGCTCGATGAGCCTCGGCGTGAAGCCGGCGTCGTCGAGCAGGCGCCAGAAGTCGTTGCGCGGGTTCGCGAAGTGCGCGTGCGCCGCGGCCGAGACGCGGCCCGGGTTGATGCCGCAGAAGACGCAGCGCAGCCCGGGCGCGAGGACGTCGGGAACGCTAGATGCGGGCTCGGCCACCGGGCCGACAGCGTGGCACACGCGACGTCCACGTCGCGGTGCACGGCCACGCGCTCGGAAGCGGCGCCTTCGGCCGCCCCTTCGTCGGCGGCGCATACCGGCGCCGTGACGTCCAGCTGGCACAGGCGGGCGTCACGCGGCTTCCCTTCCCTCGGCTGCATCCGGGCCCTCGAACGGCTCGTTGGGGTCGGCCGAAGCCGCCTCCTCGACCGGTGGAAGACGAAGAACGCTGACGAACTCCTCGCGCCGCCCGCCGTAGCAGCGGGCATAGCACTCGGCCTCCGTGAGTGGCCTGAGCCTCACGAACGCCCACTGTAGGACCCGGACCGGACGGACCCGGTCACGCGGCGGACAGTCCGCGAGGCTCATCAGTGGAGAGGGTCCAGCCAACCGGGGGCTCACTCGGTATGACCTCGAGAGCCGTTCCTATAGCGTCCTCCCCGTGAGCGAACACGAGGGCGAGCAGATTGTCGACGTCTCCATCGAGGCGGTCCGCGACCGCTTCCATACCCTCAACGTCCCGCTTGCCTACTTCGACGGGCCCGCCGGCACGCAGGTGCCGGACTCGGTGCTCGAGGCGGTCTCCGGCTACATGCTGGCGGCGAACGCGAACGCCGGCGGGAGGTTCCTGACCTCGCTCGTGACCGACGACGTGATCTCCGCCGCTCGCGCCGCCGCGTCCGACCTGCTCGGCGTGAGCACCGACGAGGTGACGTTCGGCGCCAACATGACCTCGCTCAACTTCGCGCTCTCACGCACGGCCGCGCGGGACTGGCAGGAGGGCGACGAGGTCGTCGTGACCCGCCTCGACCACGACGCGAACATCTCGCCGTGGCTCGAGCTCGCCTACGACAAGCACCTCACCGTCCACTTCTGCGAGCTCGACAACGAGTGCCGGATCGATCTCGACCATCTGCGCTCGCTCGTCTCCGACAGGACCAGAGCGGTCGCGTTCCCGATGGCCTCGAACGCGGTCGGGACGATCACGCCGTTCAAGGAGATCGTCGAGCTGGCCCATTCGGCAGGCGCGCTCGCCTGGGTCGATGCCGTGCACTACGCGCCGCACGCGGACATCGAGATCCCCGAGATCGGCTGCGACGTGCTGCTCTGCTCGCCGTACAAGTTCTTCGGGCCGCACCTCGGGCTCGCCTGGGTTCGGCGCGAGCTGTCGCAGAGCTGGCGGCCCTACAAGGTGCGGCCGCAGGACGACTCGCCCGGCAAGCGGCACGAGACCGGCACGCTGCCGCACGAGCTCCTGTGCGGCTTCGTCGCGTGCGTCGAGTACCTGCACGGCGTCGGCTGGAAGTTCATCAACGAGCACGAGCGCAAGCTCGGCCAGCGGTTCCTGGACGGGCTGCCCGCCGGGTGGGCGCTGCACGGGCCGCCGGCGATGGAGGGCCGCGTGCCCACGTTCTGCGTGTCACCGCCCGACGAGACGCCGGCCGAGGCGGCGACGCGGCTCGGCGCGGCCGGTTTTGCGGTGTGGGACGGGAACTACTACGCGGTCGAGGTGTTCAAGCATCTCGGCCTGCCCGACGGCGCGATCCGGATCGGCATCGTCCACACGAACATGGAGGACGAGGTCGATCGGCTGCTCGCGGCAATGCCCAGGACGTAGCCGTCCGGTCACGGCGTGGCGGACACGGACTACTCGGCGACCCCGCTCGCGAAGAAGCTCGGCGCCAGGCCAGGCGCCGAGGTCGTGGTGTTCTTCACCAGCCGCCGCTCCGAGCTCGTCGCGCGGCTGCCGGGGCTGAAGGCGACGCTCGCCCCGGCGGACGGGCTCTGGATCGCGTGGCCGAAGAAGTCGGCGAAGCTGGAGACCGATCTCGACTTCGACAGGTGCAGTCGGCGGGCCTCGCCGCCGGCCTCGTCGACAACAAGAGCTGCGCGATCGACGGCGAGTGGCAGGCGCTCAGGTTCGTCTACCGGATCGCCGACCGTTGAGCCGCCGCGGTACGCCCGGCGCTACGAGCTCGAGTTGTCGACGATCTGGGCGATCTCGACGAACTCGATCGTCGGTGCGACCCCGTAGAGCCCGGTCACGCGCTCCCGCAGCTCGTCGGAGAAGAACTCGAGCGCCGCCTCCCGCGAGTCCCAGACGTAGAAGTTGGTGGCGCGCTGCTGCTCTTCGTCGAACGTGAAGAACTTGAAGCGCAGGCCGGGCATCCCTTCGAACTGCGCGCGCGCGTTGTCGGCGACGCCGGTCACCCGGTCCCGGTCGAAGTTTCCGTCGTACTCGAAGCTGACGTTGACGCCGAGCATCCTTCGCCTCCTACGTTGCCGACCGGGTCGCGTGAACGTGCACCTCGATCCTCCACGAGGCGGCAGAGCCGGTCAAGTGCCGGGCGCGACCGAGATGCCTCCCCAGGACTCGGGCGCAACATCCGCCAGCGTCTCCGAGAACGTCCACTGATGGCCGGCGGGATCCTCCGCCGTGTACTGCCGCTCGCCGTACTCGAAGTCGGTCGGCTCCATCAGGATGCGCGCGCCGTGCGCTCTCGCTCGCTCGCAGTGGGCGTTCGCGTCATCGACGCGCACCATGACCGAGTGCGTCACCTCGCCCGGCCGCGGGGGACGGCGGTCGTGCCGGACGTCGCCGACGATGACGGCGCCGTCGCCGCAGTTGAGCTGCGAGCGGTGGTCCTCGCCGATCTGCACGCGCTCGGCGAGCCCGAACGCCGCAGTGAGCCAGGCGACCGCCTCGCGGACGTCCGGGTAGATGAGAACCGGGATGACGGTCGCGGACGGGATCGAGCGATTCGGCTTCACGGCCTGCCTACCGCTCTCCGGGCGGCACGTCGCGCAGTGCCGAGCTGAACTCGTCGATCTCGTCGCGGCTGTAGGGGGTGTGGTGTCGTTCGGCTCCGGGCGGGTCGTTGACGAGCCCGGTGGTCTCGCGCCACGCACGCGCCGGGCGGACCGGCCGGACCTGAAAGCCGCCGCCGCAGTTGGGGCAGACGTCGTGGAGGACGTTCTCGACGCAGTCGGCGCAGAACGTGCACTCGTAGGTGCAGATCCGCGCCTCGGGCGCGTCCGGCGCCAGGTCCTTGTCGCACAGCTCGCAGTTCGGCCGAAGCTCGAGCATCTCGCCGCCCGAGGCTACCTCGTCTTCGGGCCGTTGGCGAGGGTCCGAGAACCGGTGCCTGGCACCACGAGGCCCCGGCTCGGCGTCTGGGCCGGACTGGGCTTGAACGGCCATGTCTATCGGCGGCCGCGCACGTCCCACTCCTCGCGAACGGCACCTCGCGGCCGACCCGGCCGACCGACGATCTCCGCGCGACGGCAGGCGATGAGGCCGTTCGGGGCCACCGCTTGCCGCGATCGAGGTCCCGGAGAAAGCGTCCTGAGCCCAAGCGGCAACACGCCGCGGGCCGATGAGAGTTTCCACTTTCGGCGCAAAGCCGGCACAGATTCGTGACGGTGCCTGGCACCGGTTTATTGTCCCTCGCAGACGTACGATGGGCGGGGTGGAGATCGTTCGGGCGGGGGCCGGGGACGTCGAGCGGGTGCTCGCGGCGCCGGGGTTGTACGACCAGAAGCCGACGCCGGAGCTGGCGAGGCGGTTCTTCGCGAGCCCCGGTCATCACCTGCTGCTGGCGCTCGGAGACGACGGCGTCCCGGTGGGGTTCGTGAGCGGCGTCGAGACGACCCACCCGGACAAGGGCACCGAGATGTTCCTCTACGAGCTCTCGGTCGCACCCGCGCACCGGAGGCGCGGCATCGGCACGACGCTCGTCGAGGCGCTGGCCGAGATCGCCCGCGAGCGAGGGTGCTACGGGATGTGGGTCGGGACGGAGCCCGACAACCTGGCCGCCCTCGCGACCTACCTCTCCGCCGGCGGCGGGCCGCCCGAGCCATTCGTGACGCTGACCTGGACGTTCTGACCGTCAGACGGTTGCGCGCACGGTCCAGGCGCGCGCGTTCAGCACGAACGGCGCCGCGGGCAGGATCTCACGGCACACCTCGCGCAGCTCAGCGGCCTGCTCGCGACCGAGGGTGCGGACGAGCCCCCCGGCCGGCCCGATGCCGAACGTGAAGGGCTCCCACCACTCCTCGAAGGTCGGATGCTCGACGGCGACCCAGAGGGACGTCTCCTCGAGCGCTGTCAGACCCGCCTCGCGAAACAGCTCGGCCAGGTGCCCCTCGCGCGAGCCGGGCCGCTCCGACTCGTCCTCGACCTCCGGGTAGAGCCGGTGCACCGCCTCCCAGTACGGGCTCAGCGGCCCGTGGCCACCCGCGTGGTCCCAGACGCAGGCCGCGACGACGCCGCCGTCCCGCGTGACGCGCCTCATCTCCCCGAGCCCCGCAACCGGGTCGGCCATGAAGTGGACGACGAGCTGCGCGATCGCGGCAGCGAAGGTCTCCGCCCGGAAGGGCAGCTCCTCGGCGAAGGCCTGCCGCACGTCGACCCCGGGCTCGCGCTCGCGCACGGCCTCGACGAACGACGCCGACGGGTCGACCGCCGAGACCCCGTCCGGCCCGACGCGCCGCACGAGCTCCGACGTGAGCGCACCGGGGCCGCAGCCGACGTCGAGCACCCTCTGACCCGCCGTGATTCCGGCGAGATCGGCGAGCTGGGACGAGAGATGCACCGAGTACCTGCCCATGAAGCGGTCGTAGGACTCGGCCGCGACGTCGAAGCTCACCGATACACCGCCCTCGCCCGGGCCCAACGCTCGTCGTCGCGATGGATCGGATCCGGATCGATGCCGCGCGCCTCGGCGATCGTCACGGCGAGCAGCTGGAAGCGGACGATGTCGACCACGGGGTGCCGGGTCGGGACGAGTGTCGTCTCGCAGCCGAGCTCGTTCAACGCCGCGACCGCGTCGTGCGCGCGCCCGGCCGCCCGTCCCTCCCCCTCGAGGACGTAGGCCCGCACGCTCTCGTCGACGGCCGCGAGATGGCCGTGGAGGAGCTGCTCGGTGTGATGTGCCCCCGCCGACACCCAGGCTCCCTCGCGCAGCTTGAGCACGGCCTCCTGCGCCGTCGGCCAGTCGCGGCCTGCGCCCGCGACCAGGATCTTCGACTGCAGCGGCGCCGGCTCCACGAAGGCAAGCGCCTCCTCGACCGCAGCCGGCAGCCATTCGATCCCCTCGCCCCGAAGTGCGGCGATCGCCGCGACGGCGCACGTGTAGCTCGCCGTATGGCACCACGACCGCTCGATCTCCGGCGTGCAGACGATCACCTCGTCGGCAAGCTCCGCGAGCGGCGAGCCCGCGGCGCCGGTGATGAGCCACTTCGGCCCGCCGAACGCGCGCGCCGCCTCGAGCGTCAGCGGCGTTCCGCCCTCGTGCGAGATGCACACCATCAGGTCGGCCTCGGGCGGCGCAAGCACCGCCTCGAGCGCCTGCATCGCCCAGCCGCCGGTCTGCGCGGCGTGGAACGACGTCCCGCACCCGACGAACACCACCCGCGCACCCGGAGGTAGCCGCAGGAAGCGGGGCACCGCCCCCAGCCACTCGGGCTGGGCGGCCATCGCGCGACGCGTTTCGCCGGCCATCAGGTTCTCTATACCATCGGAGCCGTGTCCGTCTTCGAACGTACGAAGCTCGATAACGAGCTCCGCGTGCTCACCGCGCCGCTCCCGCATGCGCAGTCGGTCGCCTGCTTCATCATGCTCGCCGCCGGATCTCGCTACGAGAACGCCGGGAACCGCGGCATCGCGCACTTCGCCGAGCACATGTTCTTCAAGGGCACGGAACGACGCCCGAGCTCGCGCGACCTGACGACGCTGATCGACGGGATCGGCGGTGAGTTCAACGCCTTCACCTCCAAGGAGTACACGGGCTACTACGTCCGCTGCGCCGGCGCCGACCGCGACATCGCGCTCGACGTCCTGCTCGACATGCTCCGCCACTCGAAGTTCGACGGCGAGGAGATCGAGCGCGAGAAGGGCGTGATCCTGGAGGAGATGAACATGTACCAGGACACTCCGCGCGACCACATCGGCACGGTCTACGAGACGCTGATGTTCGGCGACAACCCCCTCGGCTGGGAGACGCTCGGCACCAAGGAGACGATCAAGGACGCCACGCGCGAGACCTTCACCGACTACGTCGAGGAGTGGTACTCGCCGGAGCGCATGGTCGTCGGCGTCGCCGGCATGGTCGGCTCCGACCTGCAGCCGATGCTCGAGGAGCTGCTCGGGGACATGAAGCCGAACGGCGCCCGCAAGCCCGCGCCGGCCGACCTGGAGCGCCCCGCCGGCCCGAGGGTCGCCGTCCATCACAAGGACGCCGAGCAGGCCCACCTGATCCTCGGCGTCCCGAGCTACCCGATCGACCACCCCGACCGCTACGGGCTGCAGATGCTCTCCGCCGTCCTCGGCTCCGGGATGTCGTCCCGGCTCTTCCTGGAGGTGCGCGAGCGGCGCGGCCTCGCCTACTACGTCCACGGCATGAACCACTCCTACACCGACGCCGGCTCACTGCTGGCGCAGGCGGGCGTCGACATCAAGCGGATCGACGAGGCGATCAAGGTGGTCGTCGAGCAGTTCGCGCGGATGGCGGACGAGAAGGTCGGCTCGGAGGAGCTCGAGAAGTCCCGCTCGATGATCAAGGGCCGGTTCGTGCTGCGCACCGAGGGCCCGCAGGGGCTGATCATGTACGGCCTGAACCGCGAGGTGCTCGAGGGCGCCGCTCTCGAGCCGGAGGAGCTGCTCGCGAAGATCGACGCCGTCACCGCCGAGGACGTGCAGCGGGTGGCACAGGATCTGATCGCCGAGGACAAGCTCCACCTCGCCGTGATCGGCCCGTTCGAGGACGAGGCCCACTTCGCCGACGTCCTCGTCGCCGGTTAGAAGCTGAGAAGCTAGAGCGCGAGCTCGTGTGGGAAGCTCGTCAGCTTCTCGCAGCCGCCCTCGGTGACCAACACGAGATCCTCGACGCGGACGCCGAAGGCGCCGGGACGGTAGAGGCCGGGCTCGATCGCCAGGACGTCGCCGGCGACGAGCGGGGTGTGGCCGAGCATGCCGAGGATCGGATGCTCGTGCACCTCGAGGCCGACGCCGTGGCCGAGGGCGTAGTAGAAGCCCTCGTCGAGGAGCTCGCCGTCCTTCTTCGTCCGCTGCGTCGGAAAGCCGGCGGCCTCGACCCGGTCGCAGACCGAGTCGTAGACCGACCTCGCGGTGACGCCCGGGCGCACCTCGGCAAGCGCGCAGTCCAGCCACTCCAGGCACAGGCGGTGCCACTCGGCCACCTCCGGCGGGACCTCGCCGACGACGAAGGTCCGGGTCATGTCCGCGAAACAGGACGAGTCGGTGTCGCGCGGCCACAGATCGACGATGACCGGCTCACCGGCCCGTATCGGGCCGCGGCCCAGGTGGTGGCCGATCGCCGTCTGGGCGCCGTGGGAGACGATGAAGACGTCCGACGAGGCGCCGTTCTGGAGGATCGCCGCGGCAACCGACGCGTGCATGATCTCGCTCGTGAGCGGCCTCCCGTCCACCGCGAGCATCCCGCCCTCGTCGGCAGCCGAGCGGCGCAGCAGGTCGCGCGCGGCGGCCATCCCGGCCTCGGCAGCGGCCTGGGCGCGCTGGATCCCGGCGAGCTCGGACGCCGATTTGGAGCGGCGCCGCTCGACGAACGTCTCCCGGTCGGGGGTGAGCTCCACCCCGGCGGCGCGCAGCCGGTCGGCGGTGATGAGCGGGAACGAGGACGGCACGATCGCGCGCTCGACCCCGAGCCCGCGGGCGGCCCTGACGACGATCTCGTCGAACATCTCTCCCGGGCTGCTGCTCGTCCGGCGCAGCTCGTCGAGACCGAACTCCTCCGGCGGATGGAAGACGTACTCGCCGACCTCGGCGATCAGCGCCACCTCGCTGGACGGGGCGACCAGATGACGGACACCGTTGCGCTCGATGTAGAGGATCGGATCGAGCACGGTCGTGGGGATCTCGTGCCGGAGCTCCGGTGAGCGAACCGTGTCGGCATAGATGAGAACGTCGGCCACGCGCGGCACCTTAGACGATCGGTCCCGCGAGCTCGCGGGCCCAACCTCCCGGCGCGAGGCCGGCCGCTGCGGTTAGCTTTCGGACGTGCCCGACGCTCTCGCCCGTGCGCTCGAGCTCTCCGCCGTTTACGACGAGGAGCTCCGGCGGCTGCTCCCGCCCGCCGCGGACATCTTCGACGCCCACCTGCATCTGGGACACGACATCGACGGGATGACCGGCGACTACGACGCCTGCGAGCAGGTCATGGCCGACTACGGGATCTCGCGGGCATTCATGTTCTGCCTCGACGAGCCCGACCGGCATCCGGCGTTCAGCGCCGCCAACGACCGGACGCTCGAGCTCGCCGCCCGCTCCGAGGGGCGGCTGATCCCGTTCGTGCGGCTCGACCTGAACGAGTCGCCGATCGAGGAGGCAAAACGCTGCCTCGACAAGGGCGCGCGAGGGATCAAGCTCCACCCCCGGGCGCAGCGGTTCGACTCGAGCGACGACCGGCTCGGCCCGGTCTTCGCGCTCGCCGAGGAGCGGCGCGTGCCGATCCTGATCCACGGCGGCCGCGGCCTGCCGCCGATCGCAGACGGGCTCGCGGCGCTTGTCGATCAGAGCCCGGACGCCGCGCTGATCATCGCCCACGCGGGCATCGCCGACCTCGCGCACCTCTCGGCGGCCATGGCGGGCCGGAAGAACGTCTTCTTCGACACCTCGACCTGGAGCGCGCTCGACCTGCTCGACCTCTATCGCCGCGTGCCGCCCGAGCAGGTCGTCTATGCCTCCGACTTCCCCTACGGCCAGCAGCCGGGCTCGCTCTTCCTCGCCCTGCGAACGGCCCGTCGCGCCGGCTTCTCCGAGCTGCAGATCCGCGGCATGCTCGCCGACAACGCCAACCGGCTCGCCGACGGCGTCGAGCTCCCGGAGACGACGCGACCCCTGGGAAGCGGCTCCATCGAGCAGTCGATGCAGCTCGCGCGCATCCACATGTACCTGTCGATGGCGATGCCGTTTCTCTGGATGCGCCAGGCGGACACGATCGGTGCGCTCGGGCTCGCGGTCAATGCCTGCGCCGAGCGCGACGGGGCGGTCGAGACGACCGACCGCATCGCCGAGCTCCTGCGAACGGCCTCGACCCTCTGGGCCTCGCTCCCCGAGCGCGAGAACGACCAGGACCGGTTCACCGCGACCCGCCTCTGCCTGCGCATGATCCACATCGCCGACATCGAGGCGCTGACCGGTGCCTGAGCTCATCGTCAACGGCGGCCGGCACGAGCTCGACGTTCCGGCGGAGACGTCGCTCGCCGAGGCGCTGCGCGACGAGATCGGGCTCACGGGGACGAAGGTCGCGTGCAACGAGGGTCACTGCGGGGCCTGCACCGTCCTCCTCGACGGCACGCCGACCCTGTCGTGCCTGACTCTCGTCCATCGCCTCGACGGGCGCGAGGTGACGACGATCGAGGGGCTTCGCGACCATCCGATGGTCGGCTCCTTCGTTCGCGCGGACGCCGTGCAATGCGGCTTCTGCACCCCCGGCCAGATCGTCAGCGCGGTCGCACTCGTCGAGAGCTCGCCCACCCCGTCGGCCGACGAGATCCGCCATCGCATGGCCGGCAACCTGTGCCGCTGCGGCACCTATCCCAAGATCGAGGAGGCGATCCGCACGTGGCGCGACTGATCCGGACCGAGAAAGAGGTCGAAGGCCGTTTCGAGGAGGTCTGGCTCGTGGTCGACGAGGACGCGCTCGACCAGTGGCCGGAAGGGGCCGGCGAGGTCGTCGGCCGCCCGGCGGCCCGCATCGACGGAGCTGCTCGGGCCCGCGGTGAGGCGCTCTTCACCGGCGACATCCGTCTGCCCGGGATGCTTCACACCTCTGTCCTGCGGAGCCCGCATCCACGGGCCGAGGCCAGGGGCGTCGATCTCTCCGCGGCGCTCGCCGGACGCGGCGTGCGCGCCGCGATCGGGCCGGGTGACTGCTCCGCCCTCACGGCGACGTGCGAGTACGAGGGCGTCGCGGTCGCGGCGGTCTGCGCCGATACTGCCCGCGAGGCGCAGGCGGCGGTCCGCCTGATCGAGGTCGAGTGGGAGACGCACGAGGCACTGCTCGACGCCGACGAGGCAGTCGAGCGCGGCGCCCTGCTCGATTCACGCGAGCTCAGCCGCGGCGACCTCGACCGGGGCCTCGCCGAGGCCGACGTCGTCGTCGAGGCGACGTACCTCACTCAGAGCGTCCTCCACAACTCGATGGAGACGCACCAGTCCGATCTGCCGCTGGGTCGGCGACACGCTCGAGGTGCACATCTCGACGCAGTACATCTGGGGTGTTCGCTCGGAGCTCGCCCAAGTGCTCGAGCTCGACCCCGACCGGATCCGCGTCGTCTGCGAGTACATGGGCGGCGGTTTCGGCTCGAAGAACGGTGCCGACGACCACACCTTCATCGCGGCCGAGCTCGCGCGGCGCACCGGCCGGCCCGTCCGCTGCGCCCTCACCCGGCGCGAGGAGATGATCGCCGCCGGCAACCGGAACGCGACGATTCAGCGGCTCGCGGTCGGGGCCCGCTCGGACGGAACGCTGACCGCGCTCGGCGGCGACTACGTCAACGCCGTCGGCTGGTCGGGCTGGAACACGCAGGTCGAAGGGCCGATGAACACGTTGTACGCCTGCCCGAACGTGCGCACCGTGACGAGTGGAGCACGGCTCAACCTGCCGCCGATGAAGGCGTTTCGGGCGCCCGGCTTCACCGAGGGCACCTTCGGGCTCGAGTGCCTCCTCGACGAGCTCGCGACCCGGCTCGGCGTCGACCCGCTCGAGCTGCGCCGCCGCAACCACGCCGACACCGAGCCGGGCGGCGGCAGCGAGTACTCGAGCAAGAACCTGCTCGAGTGCTACCGGCGCGCCGAGCCGCACTGGGAGCGGCGGCACGAGGTCCGAGCCCGCTCGACGGCGACGGTCAAGCGAGGGGTCGGCCTCGCCTCGCAGATCTGGTGGGGCGGCGGCGGCCCGCCGAGCTACGCCTGGATTCGCGTCGGCTCGAACGGCCACGCGGCCGTCGTGACGGCGGGCCAGGACGTCGGCACGGGCACGAAGACCGCCTTCGCGCAGATCGCCGCCGAGGAGCTCGGCATTCCGCTCGCCCATGTCACGGTCGCGGTCGGCGACTCCGAGCGCGGCCCGTACGCGACGCTGTCGGCGGGCTCCTCGACGGTGCCCTCGATGGGGCCGGCCGTCCGTGCCGCCGCCGCCGACGCGCGCCGCCAGATCCTCGAGCTGGCGGGGCAGCGCTACGACGCCGATCCGGCGCAGCTCACGCTCGAGGACACGTCGATCGTGCTGCCGGGCGGGATGCGGCAGCCGCTGATCGACGTGGTCGGGCTGCTCGGAAACGGCCAGATCCTCGGCTCCGGCGCGCGCGGCCCCAACCCGACCGGGATGCGGGTGCTCACCTTCGGCGTGCAGGTCGCCGAGGTGGCGGTCGACATCGAGACCGGCGAGATCACGATCGAGCGCATCGCGGCGATCCACGACATCGGGCGCGTCATCAACCCGCTCGGGGCCTCGAGCCAGATCGAGGGCGGGATCATCCAGGCGATCGGGCACACGCTCTCGGAGAACCGGCTCACCGACCCCTCGACCGGCGTGATCCTCACCCGGACGCTCGACGCCTACCGGCTGCCGACGATCGCCGATGTGCCCGAGATCGTCGGCGAGCTGATCGACACGCCTGATGCCCAGCTCACGAACCTCGGCTCGAAGGGGATCGGCGAGCCGCCGATCATCCCGGTGTCGGCGGCGATCGCCAACGCGATCCGCGACGCGACCGGCGCCGACATCCGCTCGCTCCCGATCACGCGCGCCGACATGCTCGCCGCCCTCGAGGACGCGCACCGGCGGCAGCGGAGCGAGGCAGAGGCCCGGGCCGGGAAGACACGCGTGGGCGGATGAGCGTCGCGACCGACCCGAGCCTCGTCCGCCCGGCGAGCCTCGACGAGATCGAGATCGAGGTCGAGGGAGACGGGGTGCTGCTGGCGGGCGGAACCGAGGTCGTGCCGCAGCTTCGCGACGGCCTGCTCCGACGCGGCAGAGGCTGATCGACATCTCCGGGCTCGTGCCGCGGGGGATCGCGGACGGACGGATCGGCGCGGGCGCGACGCTCGCCGAGATCGAGGCGTCCGGCTCGGTTCCGGATGCGCTCCGCGAGGCCTGCCGCCTCGCCGCCTCGCCGCAGATCCGGAGCATGGGCACGGTCGGCGGCAATCTGCTGCAGTCGACGCGCTGCCTCTACTGGCGGCTCGACTACCCCTGCCGGCTGCGCGGCGGAGACCGCTGCCACGCCCGCGACGGCGAGCAGCGGGAGAGCGCGATCTTCGCCAACGACTTCTGCGCCTCGGCTCACCCCTCGGACGTGGCGGCCGCCCTGGTGGCGCTCGGCGCGACGGTCCGCACGAATCGCCGTGAGCTCGCCGTGCTCGACCTCTACCGGGTGCCGACGCCCGGCGACCCCCGGCCGCTCGCGCTCGAGCCGGGCGAGGTCCTGCTCGAGCTCGACGTGCCCCCCGCGGAGGCGTCCGTCTACCTGAAGGCGATGGACCGCAAGCGCTTCTCGTTCCCGCTCGTCGGTGTGGCCGCGGCGCGGCGCGGCGGCACGACGGCCGTCGCCCTGGCCGGCGTCGCACCCGTGCCCTGGCTCCTCGAAGGCTCGCTCGACGCCGCGACGCCGCTGCCCGGCACCGCGTACAAGGTCGAGATCGCGAAGGCGCTGCTGGCGCGCGCCCTCGCTACGATCGACGCCGGATGAGGCGGCATCGCGTACCTCGCCTAGCCGCACTGCTCGCGGTGGCGCTGCTTGCCGGGAGCGGGCTGGCCGCCTGCGGCGGCAAGAAGAGCAGCAGCGGGACGACGAGCACAGCGGCAACGGCAACGGGCGCGACGGCGAGCGGCTGCACCGATGTCTCCGCGCCGTCCCCGGTCGCGGCGAAGACGCAGAAGAAGCCGACGCAGGAGCTTCCGGCGGGCAAGACCTACGACGTCACGATGGTCACGAACTGCGGCAGCTTCACCTTCCAGCTCGACCAGGCGCAGTCACCGCACGCGGCCGCCTCGGTCGTCGCGCTCGTGCAGAACGGGTTCTACGACAAGACGATCTTCCACCGGATCGTGCCCGGCTTCGTCATCCAGGGCGGCGACCCGACCCAGACGGGCGGCGGCGGCCCGGGCTACACCACGGTCGACAAGCCGCCCGCAGAGCGCGCGCTACATCCACGGCGTCGTCGCGATGGCGAAGACGGCAAGCCAGGCGCCGGGATCGGCCGGAAGCCAGTTCTTCGTCGTCACCGAGCCCGACGCGGGCCTCCCGCCGGACTACGCGATCGTCGGGAAGGTGACGAAGGGCCTCGACGTCGTCGACCGGATCGGCAAGCTCGGCGACGCGCAGCAGCAGCCGACCCAGGTGGTCGAGATCCAGCACGCGACCGTGGCGACGTCCTGAGGAGCGGGCTGCTCCTGTGATCTCGGCCGTCGTCCTCGCCGCCGGCGCCGCGACTCGCTTCGGGTCGCCCGAAGCAGCTCCTGCTCCTGCCGTACGTGCTCGACGGGCTGCGCGCGGCGCCGGTCGACGAGGTCGTGGTCGTGTCCGGCGCCTATCCGATCGAGGCGAACGAGTCGCTCGACCTGGATGGCGCCCGGGTCGTCACCTGCCCCGACTGGGCCCTCGGCCCGGGGGCGAGCCTCCGCTGCGGGCTCGCGTCGCTCGGCGACGACGTCGAGGCGGCGCTCGTCGTGCTCGCGGACGGGCCGTACCTCGACCCGCGGGCGATCGAGCGGGTGCTCGCGCATCGCGACCAGGCGGAGTTCGTCACCGCAACCTACGACGGCGAGCGCAGCCATCCGGCCGTGATCGGCCGCAGCCTCTGGAACCGCATCCCCGACGACGGCGGCCGCGGGCTCGCTGCGCTGCTCATTCCGTGCGACGACCTGACGCCGCCCGGCGACATCGACACGCCCGATCTGGCACGCGATCTCTAGCTGGACACGATCACGTGCTCGGCTGGGTCTGGCGAAGGCCGTTGAGCTTCTCGCGCAGACTGTCCGACATCGGCTCGTCGGTCGCGACGCGGACGAAGTGCCGCAGTCGCTCCTCGAACCTGTAGCGCTTGTCGCACGGCGGGCAGCGCTCGAGATGCTCACGGGCCTCGGCGACCTCGTTGTCCGAGAGCATGCCGTCGATGTACGGCTGCATCATCGTCTCGCAGTCGCCGCAGCCGCAGCCCATCAGACGGTCACCGCCTTGTCGGCGAGGCGCTGCTTGAGGATGCGCCGGCCACGGTGGAGTCGCGACATCACGGTGCCGACCGGCACGTCGAGGATCTGCGCAGCGTCGGCGTAGGAGAACTCGCCGATGTCGACGAGGACGATCGCGTCGCGGAAGTCGTGCGGCACCTCGGCAAGCGCCTCGACGACGGCGTTCTGCGAGAGCCTCTCGATCACGCGCTCCTCGTCGGGGTTCTCGTCTGGAAGCGTCGACTCGAGCTTGTTGTAGAGGAAGTAGTCGCCTTCCTCGAGCGGCTGGGTGTCGGGGCTGCGCTGGGAGCGGCGGCCCCGATCGATGTTGAGGTTCGTGAGGATGCGAAGCAGCCAGGCGCGCAGGTTCGTGCCCGGCTGGTACTGCTGCCAGGCGCGGAAGGCGCGCGCGTAGGTGTCCTGGACGAGGTCCTCTGCCTCCTCGCGGGAGCCCGAGAGCCGCCGCGCGACGCGGTACACCTGGTCGCTCAACTCGAGCGCCTCTTCCTCGAAGCGGACGCGATCACGCTCAACCTCCGCGATGCGGCGGGTTTCGGCGGCTGTCGGTGCGCTCTCGCTCACGCGGCCACCCTAGCAACCTGTTCTAACGTCGAAGCCGGGGCTTCGATTCCCGTGCGGAGCGCGTGATCACGAGGGAGCAGCCCGGAGAGGAGCGCCTACGGTTCTCCCAACCGTCGTCGGAGGCGGCGAGTCGGCAGAGCCGCCTCCCACGCCAAGACCGACGATCAGACGGGCGGGGCCTGCTCGTGGAAGCCGCCGCGGACCAGGGCGCCGAGGAGCGCCGCGCGCGAGGTCAGCTCGTCGTCGTAGACGAGGGTCACGTCTCCCATCAGCGTCGCGTTCGCAGCCTCGAGCCCCTCGTGCCCCTTGAGCACGTGGCCGAGCCGCGCCATGCACCGCTCGCAGCGGATGCCCTTGACGCGGATCGTCTCCTGCACGGTTGCCATCTCGCTCCCCAGGCTAGCGCTACTGCGCGCGCACGCCGTGCACCGGGCGGCCGGCAGCGATCCAGGCGTAGTACGAGGCGGAGGGGCCGTAGTCGGCGCGGTAGCCGACGATCCGCGGGTTGCGCCCGACGTCGCGGGCACGCGCGGCATGCCGGAGGAGGTTCGGATCGTCCTGCTCCTCCCAGACGAGGATCAGATGGGCCGCGGTCATGAAGTCGGCGACGTACGTGCAGCCGGAGGCCGGGCACGGGAACGGGTCGGTCCGCACGCAGTACCACCCGTCGCGGCCGGTGCCATCGTCGTCCCGCCAGACCTCCTCGACCTCGACAGCACTCTCGTCGAGAACAATGGACCCGCGCTCCACCCCGGAAGGGTAGCGAGCGAAACCACCCCCGGCATCCCCAAATTTGCGCCGACCCCGAGGCGAACCGGCCACCGACCTCAGCGGCCGGAACCGCCGCTCCCAGCCGGCCCAGGGGAAAGGGAAGGAGAAGAAATAATGGCCGCGACCCGGGCAGGCATGCGGGTCGCGGCCATCTCATCCGACGGGCCGCGCTGGCTAGACGGCTCCGCCGGGTCCGGACCCCCGAAGGGGCCCAAGCTTGTCGATCAGCCGGGCGGCCGGCCGAGCCTCACGTTGACGGTCTGCTTGGAGCTTCCGCGCCAGATCTCGAGCGCCAGCCGGTCGCCGGGCTTCATCGCCTGGATCACGTCGCGCAGCTGCGCCTGGCTGGAGACGGGCTTGCCCGCGGCAGCCACGATGATATCGCCGCCGATCCGGTAGGACTCGCCGGCGACCGAGACGCTGGTGCCGCCCGCGCGGAGGCCGGCCAGTGCGGCGCCGCTGCCGGGTGTGACCGTCTGGACGATCAGCCCGTAGTCGCAGGGGAGGGCGAAGGCGCGCGCGAGGCCCACCGTGACCGGCGCGGCGTCGATGCCGAGGTAGGCGTGCTTGACCGTCCCGGTCGCGAGGAGCTGCGCGACGACGGACTTGACGGTGTCGATCGGGATCGCGAACCCGATCCCGGCGGCGGCAGCGGCCGCTGCGCCCGAGGCGCCGAGCTGTGAGCTGATCCCGATCACCTGGCCGTGCGTGTTGATCAGCGGGCCGCCGGAGTTCCCGTGATTGATGGCCGCGTCGGTCTGGATGGTGCGCGCGAACGCGGTGCCGCCGCTCGGCTCGTCGATGCCGCGCTCAACGGCGCTGACGATGCCGACCGTCGCGGTACCGGTCGAGGGCCGGGCTGTTGCCGATCGCGACCACCGGGTCGCCGACCTGCACCGCGTCCGAGTCCCCGAGCGGCAGCGGGCTGAGCGAACGCGAGTGCGCAGCGACCTGGAGGACGGCGACGTCGGTCGAGGGATCCTGGCCGACGATCGAGGCGTCGAGCTGGTCGGTGCCGGAGAAGCTGACACGGACGTCCCGGGCACCCGAGATCACGTGGTTGCTCGTGAGGATGTGGCCGGCCTTGTCGATCACGAAGCCCGAGCCGAGCCCGACCGTGGCGGGCGAGGGCCGGCCACTCGAGATCTGAACCACGCCCGGCGCGTCGAGCCGGTAGATCTCCTGCACCGAGAGGTCTCCCTGCTGCGGGCTCGGCGCGATCCGCGACGCCGCGGAGACCGCGGGCGTGACCTGCTCGATCGTCGTCGAGCCGTCGAGCCGGCCGCTGAGAGCGGCACCGCCGAGCGCGAGCGCGCCGCCCACGCCCGCCACCGCGACAAGCGCGGCAGCCCGGATGAAGTCTCCCTGCGGCATCCCTGCGCGTTATATCGGCGGCACCCGATCGGTATGCATAGCGTCGATTAAGCGTGGTTAAGCAGCCCTGCGATCCGGCCGGTGCGCCTCTGATTGACTGTCGGATATGGGCTTCCTGACGGTCGGTACGCGAGAGCTCGAGATCCATCGGATCACTGCGCTCGACGCCGGGCTCGATCCCGCTCGTCTTCCCTACACGCTGCGCGTCCTGCTCGAGAACGTGCTCCGCTCGGGTGACGAGGCCGGGGCGCACGCGGTCGCGACGTGGGAGGCTCGCGCCGAGCCGTCGCACGAGATCTCGTTCTTCCCCTCACGGGTGCTGCTCCAGGACTTCACGGGCGTGCCCGCCGTCGTCGACCTGGCCGCGATGCGGGACGCGATCGCCGATCTCGGCGGCGACCCGTCCGTGATCAACCCGCTGATTCCCGCCGAGCTCGTCATCGACCACTCGGTGCAGGTGGACTCGTTCGCGTCGAGGTCGTCGTTCGCGCGCAACGTCGAGCTGGAGGTCGAGCGCAACCGCGAGCGGTACGCGTTCCTGCGCTGGGGCCAGGCATCGCTGCGCGACTTCAAGGTCGTGCCGCCGGGAACCGGGATCTGCCACCAGGTGAACCTCGAGCACCTGGCGCGCGTGGTCGACAGCCGGGACGGGGTGGCCTTCCCGGATACGCTCGTCGGGCTCGACTCCCACACGACGATGGTCAACGGCCTCGGCGTCCTCGGCTGGGGTGTCGGCGGGATCGAGGCGGAGGCGGCCATGCTCGGCGAGGCGCTCTCGATGCTCATCCCGCAGGTTGTCGGCTTCCGGCTCGGCGGCCGCCTCCGCGAGGGCGCGACCGCGACCGATCTCGTCCTGACCGCGACCGAGCTGCTGCGCCGCACCGGCGTCGTCGGGAAGTTCGTCGAGTACTTCGGTGACGGGGTCTCGAGCCTCACGGTCGCCGACCGGGCGACGCTCGGGAACATGTCGCCCGAGTACGGCGCGACGTGCGGCTACTTCCCGGTCGACGAGCTCACCCTCGAGTACCTGCGCCTCACCGGCCGCCCCGAGGAGCAGGTCGCGCTCGTCGAGGCGTACTGCCGCGAGAACCTCCTGTGGCATGTCCCGCAGGAGCATCCGGAGTACTCGCAGGTGGTGGAGCTCGACCTGGACGACGTCGAGCCGTCGCTCGCCGGGCCGCGGCGCCCCCAGGATCGCGTTCCGCTCGCCCGGGCGAAGGAGGCCTTCCTCGAGGTGCTTCCGACCTTCGGCGTCGAGCTCGAGGATGACGACGAGGCCGTGCAGGAGACGTTCCCGGCCAGCGACGCGACGACCGAGCAGGCCCCGGGCGGCCGCCACGTCCCCCACCCCGAGCCCGCGTCTGTCGCGCTCGCGCCACCACCGCCGGCGGGCACGGTGCGCTTCGCGCTCGACGGCGAGGAGGTCGAGATCGGCCACGGCGCGGTCGTGATCGCGGCGATCACGTCGTGCACGAACACGTCGAACCCGCAGGTGATGGTGGCGGCCGGGCTGCTGGCCAAGCGGGCGATCGAGCTCGGCCTCCGCCGGGCTCCCTGGGTGAAGACGTCCCTCGCGCCGGGCTCGCGGGTCGTCACCGACTACTACGAGAGCGCCGGGCTGCAGTCCTACCTCGACGAGCTCGGCTTCAACACCGTGGGCTACGGCTGCACGACGTGCATCGGCAACTCCGGGCCGCTGCCGCACGAGGTCTCGCAGGCGATCGTCGACGGTGAGCTCGTCGCCTGCGCCGTGCTCTCGGGCAACCGGAACTTCGAGGCGCGGATCCATCCCGAGGTGAAGGCGAACTACCTGGCCTCGCCTCCGCTCGTCGTCGCCTACGCGCTCGCCGGCCGGATCGACATCGACCTCGAGCACGAGCCGCTGGGGCAGGCGGCCGACGGCGGCGACGTCTTCCTGCGCGATGTGTGGCCGACCGGGGCCGAGATCCAGGCGACGATCGCCTCGTCGGTGAAGGGCGAGATGTTCGCCCGGACCTACGCCGACGTCTACACCGGCGACGCGGCCTGGCAGGAGCTCGAGAGCCCTTCGGGCGACCGCTACGCGTGGGGCGAGCGCTCGACCTACGTGCGCCGGCCGCCCTACTTCGACGGCCTCGAGCTCGAGCCGGAGCCGGTCGGCGACGTCGAGGGTGCGCGCTGCCTCGTCTCGCTCGGAGACTCGGTCACGACCGACCACATCTCGCCCGCCGGCGCGATCAGGCTCGACTCGCCTGCCGGCCGTTACCTGGTCGCCCACGGGGTCGAGCAGCGCGACTTCAACTCCTACGGCTCCCGGCGCGGGAACCACGAGGTGATGGTCCGCGGCACGTTCGCCAACGTGCGGCTGCGCAACCTGCTCGTGCCCGGATCGGAGGGCACCTGGACGAGGCATCTCCCTTCGGGCGAGGAGATGACCGTCTTCGAGGCCTCCGAGCGCTATCTGGCCGAGGGAACGCCGCTCGTCGTCCTCGCCGGCAAGGAGTACGGCTCGGGCTCCTCACGCGACTGGGCAGCGAAGGGCCCGGCGCTGCTCGGCGTCCGGGCCGTCGTCGCCGAGAGCTACGAGCGGATCCACCGCTCGAACCTGCTCATGATGGGCATCCTCCCCCTGCAGTACCGCACCGGCGAGTCCAGGGAGTCGCTCGGCCTGACAGGCGGTGAGACCTTCGCAATCCGCGGCCTCGAGCACGGAGACGCCCACGAGGTGGCCGTCGAGGCCGACGGCAAGACCTTCGCGGCGATCCTCCGCCTCGACACTCCCCGCGAACGCGAGTACCTCAAGCACGGCGGCATCCTCCCGTACGTCCTCAGACGCCTCCGCAGACAAGCCCGCTAGAACAGCGCGACCCGGAGGCGACCTGGCGCGGGCCGTTCCACCCGCGAGCCTTTAGCCGTCGGAGATTCGGGCCAGGTACGGATTGGTGCGCGTCGCGACGGCCACGAAGGCAGAGACCTGGTCGAGCTGCTGCCAGGTCATGCGCTTGACGACGAGCTCGTGGCCGCCGAACTGCTCGGTGACCGCGACGATGGAGAGGTTGTACGGAACCTTGAGGTTGTTGAAGCTCGGGCCGCCGTCGGTGCCGAGGCCCTTGTCGCTGCCGAAGCCGGCCGCCAGCGCCGCCGAGAGTGCGTGGCACTGGCCGCAGTACTTGCGGTAGAGCTGCTTGCCGATCTCGAGCTGGCTCAGCGACCCGGTACCGGCCGCGGAGCCGGTCGACGTCGAGCCGCGGGCGGCGAGGGCGCAGCCCACCGCGACCGCTGCGAGCACGGCGGCGATCGGGACAAGCACAGCGAGTCGCAGGCGCAGGGTCAAGCCGTAGACAAGATAGCGGGTTCGCTTCTGGGGTAAAGGTAAGAACTTGCAGCGATCGGGCGCCGGCCGGGTAGGCTGCGCCGGACCGGGGTGCCGCCGCAAAGCGGCTGAGATCAGACCCGTCGAACCTGATCCGGGTCATGCCGGCGAAGGGAGGAGCATGAAGGACGCACCGCAGTGGGGGATCGAGCCGGTTCCGGCACGCCTGCGGCTACTCGGGACCTTCGACGGCTTTCTGCTCTGGGCGAACCTGTCGGTGTCGCTGCTCGTGATCGTGGCGGGCGCGTTCCTCGTGCTGCCGCTGTCCCAGGGCGGGCTCGCGCTGTCGCTCCCGGTTGCGATCGCGGCGATCGCGGCGGCGGCCGTGATCGGGAACCTGATGCTCGGCCTGGGCGGCCTGATCGGGGCCGACGCGCGGGTGCCGTCGATGGTGCTTCTCCGCGCGCCGCTCGGCCGCAAAGGGTCCTACCTCCCGACCGGGCTCAACATCCTGCAGTGCCTCGGCTGGTCGGTGTTCGAGCTCATCGTGATCGCGACGGGCGCGAGCGCGCTTTCCCGGCAGGTGCTCGGGTTCGGCGGCACGTCGTTCTGGAAGATCGCGTTCGGGCTGCTCGCGACGGCGCTGGCGCTGCTCGGGCCGATCGGGTTCGTCCGCCGCTACGTGCGCAAGTTCGCGGTCTGGGTCGTCGTCACCTCGCTGCTCTACCTCTGCTGGTGGTCGCTCCACTCCCGCAGCGTCGAGGGGCTCTGGCGCCGGCCGGGCTCACACGCGTTCTGGCCCGGGTTCGACCTCGTGCTCGCCAGCATCATCTCGTGGACGCCGCTCGTCGCCGACTACACGCGCTTCGCCCGAACGCGCTCGTCGGGCTTCTGGAGCAGCGGGCTCGGCTACTTCGTCCCGACGATCCCGCTGTTCGCGCTCGGCGCGGTGATCGCGATGTCGCGCTCGATCGGCGACGCGCCAGGCCTGCTGACCGCGATCGCCGCGGGCGGCGCCGCGAGCGTGCTGGCCCTGCTCGCACTGACCGTCGACGAGAGCGACGAGGCGTTTGCGAACGTCTACTCGGGGGCGGTGTCGTTGCAGAACCTGCTGCCCGACGTCCCCCAGCGGCTGCTGATCGCGGGAACGGCAGCGGTCGCCACGATCGGGGCGCTCCTCATCGACCTGCGCAACTATCAGCCGTTCCTGTACCTGCTCGGCTCGTTCTTCGTGCCGCTGTTCGGCGTGCTGCTTGCCGACTGGCTGCTTGCGGGGCGCCGTTACCGGCGCGACGACGTCTTCGCCGGGCCGGAGCTGCGCTGGGCGCCGCTGCTCGCCTGGATCGCCGGCTTCTGCCTCTACCAGTGGCTCTTCCCGGAGGGGCCGCTGTGGTGGACGCGGCTCGTCGCCCACACCGACCCGCACGCGCTGCCGTGGGGCGGGGCCTCGCTGCCGAGCTTTGCGACGGCGTTCGGGCTGACCTGTCTGGCCGGCGTGCTTGCCGGCCGCCCGGCGACGGTGCCCGCCGGCGCGTGATCGCCCTGCTCGGGAACCTCTCGCGCGACCTCCTCCAGGGGCTGCCGCCGCGCACCGGTGGAGCTCCGTACCACGCCGCCCGCGCGCTCCAGCATCTGCGAACACCGGCAGTCCTGTGCGCGCGGTGCGCGGAGGCGGATCGGGCCCAGCTCCTGCCGCCGCTCGTCGCGCTCGGGACGCCGGTCCGGTACGTGCCGGGAACGAGCACCGCGAGCTTCGAGATCTCGTACGAGGGCGACCGGCGGCGGATGGCGGTGCGCGCATTCGGCGACCGCTGGCTGCCGGAGGATGTGCCGGAGCTGCCGGACGAGGTTCGCTGGGTGCATGTCGCGCCCCTCGCCCGGTCCGACTTCCCGGCCGAGACGCTTGCCGCCGTGGCCCGCGGGCGGCGCCTCTCGCTCGACGGGCAGGGTCTCGTCCGTGCGGGAGTCCTGGGCGACCTCGTCCTGGACGCCGACTTCGATCCCGAGCTCCTCCGGCACGTCTGGGTTCTGAAGCTGAGCGACGAGGAGGCCGAGGTGGTCGGCAACCCGCTCGAGCTGCCGGTTCGCGAGCTGCTGCTCACGCACGGCGCGCGCGGGGCGACCGTGCACTCGAAGGGCCGCGTCGACCGTGTGCCGGCATTCGCGATCGAGGGCGACCCGACCGGCGCCGGCGACGCCTTCTGCGTCTCCTACCTTGCGGCCCGATCCGCCGGGTTCGCTCCGGCCGCGGCCGCGCGGCGCGCGACCGCCGTGGTCGCCTCGATGCTGGCGGGAGCACCATGATCGCCCTTGCGGCGACGGCTGGTGGCACGTTCGCGATCGACCTCGAGGACGAGGACGTCGGGCCCGCGGAGGCCTTCGAGCCCGCGCCCGGGCCGAGCCTCAACCTGCCGCGTGTCGTGGCCTCGGCCACCTCGGGCTCGACGGTGGTCGCGGTCGTCGACGCACGGCCGCCGATGCTCGTCTCCCACGACGCCGGCACGACGTGGCGCGAGTCGGGGCGCGGGCTGCCGCCCGGGAAGGCGATCGCGATCGCGGACTGGAACCCGGATCTGCTCGTCTACGGGGCGCGCAACCGGCTGTACGTCTCGGCGAACGGCGGCGTCTTCTGGACGGCGCTTCCATTCGAGCTGCCGGAGATCGAGGCCGTCGCCCTCAGGGAATCCTGAACTCGCCGCGGGCGACGATCACCGACGAGCCGCCGACCCGGACCCGGTCGATCCGGTCGCCTTCGCCCTCGACGATCGCGTAGAGGCGCGAGGGCCGCCCCAGCTCGACGCCCTGGGAGATCTCGATCTCCTCGCCGAAGGCGATCCGCCCGTGGCGGGCGAGATGGATCGCAAGCGGTCCTGCCGCCGAGCCGGTGGCGGGATCCTCGGGAACCCCGCCGGCGGGCACGAACACGCGCGTCTTCCAGTGATCGCCGTCGCGGGCGAAGCAGTTGACGCCGGCGGGCGTGACGCGGGCGAGCCCCGCGAGATCGGGCGCAAGCGCCGCGACCTGCTGGGGTGACTCGAGCTCGACGAAGACATGGGCCGGGCCGAGGTGGTAGAGCTCGACCGGGAGCCCCGAGCGCTCGAGACCGACGGCGGCGAGCAGCTCGCCGGCGCGAGCGAACGTCTCCCACGGGGGGACCGGCTGGTCCATCCAGCCGAAGGTGATCCGGGCGCCCTCGCGCTCGAGCTCGACCGGGACCACGCCCGCGCCTGTCTCGAGCCTGAGCACGAGCTTCTGCAACGGCCCGCCGAGGACGAACGCCGAGCCGAGCGTCGGGTGGCCGGCGAACGGCAGCTCGCTGACCGGGGTGAAGATCCGGATGCGCACGTCGGCGTCCTCGCTCTGCGGCGGGAGCACGAACACGGTCTCGGAGAACGCCATCTCCTTGGCGAGCGCCTGCATCGTGATCGGGTCGAGATCGCGGGCGTCGGTGAAGACGGCGAGCTGGTTGCCTGTGAGCGCCGTGTCGGTGAAGACGTCGGCGACGACGTAGCGAAGGGTGCGCACTGGCCGTCGAGCCTACCGGGCGCCGGCCGCGGCGGCAGGCCTCCGGGAGGAACCGAGGCCGCGGCCGCGACCATCTACGCTTGCGGGCGTGCGGGTGATCCTCGTTCGTCATGCCGATGCCGTTCCGGGGGACCCGGACGAGCTGCGTCCACTCACGGAGTCGGGGCGCGAGGCCTCGCGGCTGCTCGGGGATCTCCTCGCGGAGCGCGACCCGGACGCCGTCGTCTCGAGCCCGCTGCTGCGGGCGCGCGAGACCGCCGCGGCGCTCGCGAAGGCTGCCGGGCTCGAGGTGGTGGTCGACGAGGGCCTCGCCCCGGGCGCAACCGCCGAGACGCTCCGCAAGGCGGTCGCGGGCCGAGGCGAGAACGTGATCGCGGTCGGCCACCAGCCGGACTGCGGCGAGATCGTCTTCGCCCTGAGCGGCGAGGAGCGGTCCTTCCCGACCGCCGGCTTCACCGAGATCGAGCTGTGACCCGCCGCCGCTGTGACACTTCCGTCACGGTGACTGTCCCCGGACGTGTCCCCGGCGGACGAGCGGCGAAGACCGCCGCTGCGACCCGGTTTGCCGGTCTCCAGCCTCGCCACGGATCCACGGAAGCGCCCCGCCGTGACACTTCCGTCACGGTGCCTGTCCCCGGGCATGTCTCCGGCGCGCGTGTCCCCGGGTGGGATGTCTCCGCCAGGCAAGGCCCGAGTTGACGACGGTCGTTCGGGTCACGGGCCTCCGCAAGAACTACGGCTCCCACGAGGCGCTTCGCGGTATCGACTTCGAGATCGCCGCCGGCGAGGTGTTCGGCCTGCTCGGCCCGAACGGCGCCGGGAAGACGACCACGATCGAGATCCTCGAGGGCTACCGCCGGCGCGACGCCGGCGAGGTGGAGGTTCTCGGCGTCGACCCGCACGCGCCCCGCAAGGAGTGGCGAGAACGGGTCGGCGTCGTGCTCCAGTCCTCGTCGCTCTACCCGAACCTGACCGTGCGCGAGAGCCTCGAGGTGTTCGGCGGCTACTACGCGAACCCGCGCGACGCAGGCGAGGTGATCGAGATCGTCGGCCTGGCCGACAAGGCCGACGCCCGCTGCCGAACGCTCTCGGGCGGCCAGAAGCGCCGGCTCGACCTCGGCCTCGGCCTGATCGGCAACCCCGAGCTCCTCTTCCTCGACGAGCCGACGACCGGCTTCGACCCCGGCGCCCGCCGGACGGCCTGGGAGACGATCCGGAATCTCCGCACGCTCGGAACGACGATCCTGCTGACGACGCACTACCTGGACGAGGCCGAGCAGCTCTCCGACCGCGTCGCCGTGCTGCGCGAGGGCCGGATCGTCAGGGTCGGGACGCCCGAGGAGCTGACGAGCGAGAGCGCCGCGACCGAGATCCGGTTCCGCCGCAACGGCGAGATGGTCGTCGAGCAGACGACCGAGCCGACCCGCCGCCTCCACGAGCTGACCTCCGCAGGCGGTCGCGCGCGGCGAGGAGCTCGACGGGCTCGAGGTGCGCAGGCCGACGCTCGAGGACGTCTACCTCGAGCTGACGTCCGAGGAAGCCGAGGCGCCGGCGTGAGGCTGTTCCTGCACGAGATGCGCGCCGAGCTCGTCATCTTCTGGCGCAACCGGGAGGCGGCGTTCTTCACCTTCTTCCTGCCGGTGATCCTGTTCGTCATCTTCTGCGCGGTCTACGGCAACGACCACATCGCCAAGGAGCACAACATCCGGGCGGCGTCGTTCCTCGAGGCGGGGATGATCGGGTACGGGATCGCGGCCACCTGCTTCGCCGGCCTCGGGATCAGCCTCGTCGTCCGGCGCGAGTCGGGGATCCTCAAGCGGATCCGCTCGACCCCGCTCTCCGGGTCGACCTACGTCCTGGCCGTGCTTGCCTCCACCTTCATCGTGATCCTGCTCCAGTCGGCGGTGATCATCGCGATCGGCCGGCTGCTCTACTCGGTCCCGGTTCCCGGACGGATCCTCTCGCTGCTCGCCGTGCTCGCCCTCGGGGCTGCCTGCTTCGCCGCGATGGGGATCGGCGTCACCGGGCTCGTCCGCAGCGCCGAGGGATCCTCGGCGGTGATCAACGCGATCTTCCTGCCGGTCGCGATCATCTCCGGGACGTTCTTCACGCCGAACTCCTACCCCAAGTTCCTCAAGGTGATCGCGCTGATCCTGCCGCTCACCCACTACACGCAGCTGACGCGAAACGTGATGATCCACAACCACCATCTGTGGTCGGACGGAACCGCGATCGCGGTCGTGGTCGCGTGGGGTGCCGTGGGCCTGGTCGGCGCCGTCCGCGGCTTCAAGTGGCAGCCGGTCGAGGCATAGTGCCGCCGGGGGCGTGCCTGATGCAATGATGCGCGGGTGAGGACGACTCCGCTCATCGGCAGGAAGCCGTGGTTCGGGCCGCGCCGGTCCGGCTGGGGCCTCGCGCCGATCAGCTGGGAGGGCTGGGCGCTGACCGGAGCGTTCGTCGTGCTCGCCTTCCTCAAGGGCACCTCGCCCGGCGGCGCCAAGGCGCGGCGCGCCCTCAAGCGCGAGGACTGACGCGAGGCACGAGCGGCCCGGGGCCTACTGCTCGGTCTCGGCCGGCGCCTGAGCCACCCACTTGGCGTGCCGCCGCGCGGCCCAGTCCTCACGCACCCAGCCGCGGGTGATGCCGTTCAGCGAGTGGCGGGTGCGGGGCAGGATCAGCGCCAGCCAAAGGTGGCCGAGGAAGAGGATCAGCGACACGTACATCAGGTAGTCGTGCACGAGCAGCGCGTTCGCGAGCCGGAAGCGGGTGTCGCGCTCGCCGTACCAGAGGAAGAAGCCGCTGATCGCAAACAGGATCGCGAAGGCCGCCGTGACGATCGTGTTCAGCTTCTGCCCCGCGTTGAGCCGCCCTTGCGGCACGTGGCGGCCGCGGAGCCAGGCGCGGTCGTCGGCGTCGAACTGGTCGACCTCGTGGATGGTGCGGCGGAGCGCCCGCCGGTCGCCGACCACGACGACGAGCACGAGGGCGGCTGCCCACGCGACGGCGGTGTACACGTGGATCTCCTTCAGCAGCGGTCTCCGGTTGACGACCTCGGCGAGGCTCGGCAGGTAGAGGCACAGACCGGACGAGAGAAGGATGCAGAAGGCCGTCGCGTGGATCCAGTGCACCGCCCGCTCGGTGCGCCCCCAGCGGCGCAGGCGCCTCGGCCTAGACGGAGTGGTACCCATTCGACCGGCCGACCCAGGCGTCCTGGTCGTAGCCGAGGCCTTCCCAGTATCCCGTCGGCTGGTGGGCGACGAGGTCGATCCGGCTCAGCCACTTGACGCCCTTGTAGCCGTACATCTCGGGGATCACGACCCGGGCCGGCGATCCGTGCGGCCGCGAGAGCGGCTGCCCGTCCATCTCGAGGGCGAGCATCGCGTCGTGCAGCCCGACCTGCTGGAGGGTGAGCGAGTCGTTGTACGGCTGCTCGAGCGAGTCGAAGCGAAGCGCCGTCGCCTGCGGGAGCGGCTCGACGAGGTCGAGCAGGTGCTTGAAGCGGACGCCCGACCAGCGGACGTCGTGGACCGTCCAGCCGGTGACGCAGTGGAACGTCGAGACCTGGTGCGAGCGGGGGAGGGCGAGCAGTTCGTCGTAGGTGAAGCTGCGAGGTTTGCGCACGAGCCCGCCGACCTCGAGGCGATAGCCCTTCGGGTCGAAGATCGGCATCGAGCCGGAGATCGTGTAGATCCGCCAGCCGCCGACCGGGAAGAAGTTGCCGAGGGCCTGCGAGAACGCCGACGTGAACGGCGAGAGCACGCCGCTCACCTTCGCCGCCCACGCGAACGACGAGATCCCGCCGGCAAGGAGCAGCAGGAACGCGCCTCTCCCGTAGGGCCTCGCCCCCTGATCGGGGACACTCATGCTGTCACGGTACTCCTGCGCGGCTCACGTCGCGCGGCGGCGCCCGGCGGCCGCTGGCCGCGCGAGGATCTCGAGGGCCCCGAGCGCGACCAGCACGCCGATCGCCGTCTCGACGACCCGCGTGATCGTCACGTCGCTCGTCGCGAGCAGGGAGAGCAGCGCGGCGATGACCGTCACCGTGCGCAGCGTCCCCTTGTTGGCGGCGACCCACCCCATCGTCGCGCTGTCGCCGATCGCGCCGTCGGCGAGGCCCCCGGCGGTATCGAGCGCGCGCGACCGGAGACGGGTCGCAACGCTGGAAGGCCCCGCAAGCGCGGCCAGGACCGCGGCGACGATCCCGGCGAGGCAGGCGAGCTCGAGGTCGAAGCGGAGGTTGCGCAGAAGCGTGTCGTAGAGCGCCCGGGCGGCAGCGCCGGGAACGTCGGGCCCGACGATGTTGTCGAGGTAGTACGTGCGCGCGAACGCGACTGCGACGAGCCCGCCGATGGCGGCCGCCGTGAGCCCGGCGCCGATCCAGAAGACCGTGCGGCGGCGCTCGCGCGAGATCGCGAGCGCGAGGCCCGCGAGCAGCAGGGCGGCGACCGGCAGGACGATCGCGAGCCGCTTCAGCGTGTTGACGGCGTGGCGGGCCCGGCCGAGCGACCTTGGCTTCGCGATCACGAGCCGCCGATGGAGCGAGGCCGGCTGGACCTTGTCGTACAGGTCGAGCCCGGCGAGCCCGACGGCCTCTCGCGCCCGGGTGGTGATGTTGGAGAGGTCGATGTCGACGCTCCCGTCGGCCGCAACGAGGGGGCTCGGCCTTCCCGCGAGCACCGCGACCAGCGCCTGCTGGGCCTGGGTGTTCGCAACCACCCAGAGCTTGCGGAACTCCCCGGTCTGCAGGAACTTCACCACGAGCTGCTGGGTGTAGTCGCGGACGCCGGCGCTGAGCGGCAGGGCGAGGAAGGCCGCGTCCTTCGGGAGCGCCGTCTGCGCGATCTTCGTGACGTTCACGTTCTGGAGCAGCGCCGAGGTGACCTCCGCCGCGACGGCGTCGTCGACGGCCCTGTTCGAGCTGAGCGGCGTCACGGTCGCGACGTACTTATGGGTGTCGAGGAGCGTCCCCTTGAGCCAGAGCGCCGTGATCGCCGCCGGCGCGAGCAGCGACGCCGCGAGGACGAGCAAGGCGACCACCGTCCGGCGCACGCTTCCCGACCTCGTGCCCTGGGCTTCGCTCACTCCCATATCGTCCTCTCCGGGCGCCGTTCCCGCAAACCCGCCCGCGCTCGTGGCTCAACTCTCGATGCGGAAGACCGGGTGGTCGCCCGCGATCGCGGCGATCTCCTCGGCCGTCGACCCCGGCCCGACGCCGCCGAAGAACCGGCCGACCTCCCACTTCCAGCGACGAAGGTACTCGCGGATGATCGGCTCCCGCTCGCTCTCCGGGATCTCGACGGCGCGGAACCGCTCGCGGCGCCGGCCGACGAGCAGCACGCCCTCGCCGGCCGCCCGGAGGTTGCGCACCCATTGCGTCTGCCCGCGCGGCGCGACGAGGTAGCGGGCGCCCGCGAAGGCCAGCACGTTGACCGGCACCTGCCGCGCCTCGCCGCTCGTGCGACCGCGCACCTCGAGGATCCGCGAGCCCCAGACGCTGATGCCGATCCGGGTCATCCCCGCCACGGCGCGGTTGAAGACGTTGCGGTCGAACCAGCCCGGCTGGTCGTAGTGGGCCGACCCTGCCATCGTGGGTCCAGGCTAACGGCTGACCGAGGGCCGGGGGCGGCGGGCCCGGAGCCCGCCGCGAGCGGCGCCATTCCGGCGGCTCGGAGGCCCGAGCCAGAGCTCTCGGCGGGTCCGATACGTTGCCGGGAATGGGCTTCGATCAGTATCACGAGCCTCCCGAGGAGCTCTCGCAGGCGACGCGGACGCTGGCACGGATGTTCGCCTCACTGACCGAGGAGGCCGAGGCGATCAACTGGTACGAGCAGCGGTTGGCGCTCGAGCAAGACGACCAGGCGCGCAGGATCATCGAGGACGCGCGGCACGAGGAGTACAAGCACTTCTCGATGGACCTGGAGTTCCTGCTTCGCCGCTTGCCCGAGTGGCGAACGATCGCGCAGGGCGTTCTGTTCAAGGACGGCGAGATCACCGACAACGCCGACGCCGCCGAGGAAGGGGCCGGCGGGAGCGCGCCCGAGGGCGCTTCCGCGGGGGAGTCGCTCGGGATCGGCGGCCTGCGGCGGCGCGAGCACTCGTGAGCCATCTCCTCCGCAGCCATGCCCCGATCACCGCGCGAGGGCTGGGAGCAGATCGACCGGGAAGCGCGCGACCGGCTCATCCCGGCCCTGGGTGCTCGCAAGCTCGTCGACTTCCTCGGGCCGTACGGGTGGACGTACTCGGCCACGAACCTCGGGCGGGTAACCGCGGTCGAGCCGGGCTCCGAGGCGATCGACGCACGTCTGCGGGCAGTCCTTCCGCTCGTGGAGCTGCGGGTGCCGTTTCGGCTTGCCCGTGAGGAGCTTCGAGCGGGTGACCGCGGCGCAGAGGACGTCGACTTCGGCCCGCTCGACGAAGCGGTGCAACGCATGGCGCGAGCCGAGAACGGCGCCGTCTTCCACGGCTGGAGCGCGGCGGGGATGACCGGGGTGGTCGGGGCGAGCCCGCACGACCCGCTGACACACAAAGGCGGCCCGGAGGGGTTCGCGGCCTTGGTCGCCTCAGGCGTCGAGAAGCTGCTGCGGAACGGGATCGCCGGCCCGTACGGACTGGCGCTCGGCGAGGAGATGTGGAGCGAGGTCGTCGAGGGCTCGGAGCACGGCGGCTACCCGCTGCTGCGGCACCTCGAGCAGATCACCCACGGACCGGCCGTATGGACGCCCGGCCTCAGCGATGCGGTGCTGGTCAGCCTCAGAGGCGGGGACTTTCTCTTCGAGTCCGGCCAGGACATCAGCGTCGGCTACCTGTCCTACGACGCCGAGAGCGTCGAGCTCTACCTCGAGCAGACCTTCTCGTTCAGGGTCGCGACACCCGAGGCCGCGATCTCGCTCAGCACCACGGCCAAGCCGGCACGCCGACGACGATAGAGATGCCGGGCCTGACGACCCCGCGCGTCGCAGTCGTCGGAGCAGGGACCATCGGCGTCGGGTGGTCGATCGTCTTCGCCCGCAGCGGATCGCAGGTCATGCTCCAGGATCCGGACCCGCGGCGCCTCGAGCTGGCAACCGGGGAGATCAGGTCGCGGCTCGAGGAGCTCGCGGAGTTCGGCCTGCTGTCGGAGCCGGCCGCGGTGATCCTCGCGCGCGTGGGCACGACTCCCGAGGCTGACGAAGCGGTCGGCCCGGCGGGCTACGTCCAGGAGTGCGCGCCGGAGAGCCTCGAGCTCAAGCGCGAGCTCTTCGCCCTGCTCGACCGCGAGGCGCCGCCCGAGGCGGTCCTCGCCTCCAGCTCCTCGGCGATCACAGCCTCGAGGTTCGCGAGCGAGCTCCCGGGGCGTGACCGCTGCCTGGTGGCTCATCCGGGAAACCCGCCGCACCTGCTGCCTGTCGTCGAGCTCGTTCCCGCCCCGTTCACCCGGCCCGACGTCGTCGAGCGCGCCGCGGCCGTGCTCGGGAACGCGGGGATGAGCGTCGTTCGCGTCGGCGCCGAGATCGAGGGGTTCGTCTTCAACCGGCTGCAGGGAGCGGTGCTGCGCGAGGCCTATTGCCTCGTCCGCGACGGGATCGTCAGCGTCGACGACGTCGACCGTGTCGTTCGTGACGGCTTCGGCCGGCGCTGGGCCTTCATCGGGCCCTTCGAGACCATCGACCTCAATGCCCGCGGAGGGATCGAGGCCCATGCCGCACGGATGGGGCCTGCCTACGAGCGGATGGGCGCGGAGCGCGGGCAGCACGATCCCTGGACGCCCGACCTCGTCTCGCGGGTCACAGCCGAGCGCCGAGAGCTGCTTCCGATCGAGGACTGGGACGAGCGGGTCGGCTGGCGAGACCGGATGCTGATGACCTTCGAACGGGCCCGGCGGCTGGCAGAGCGGGGGCCGCAGATCACTCGTCCCCGCCGAGCCACTGACGCGTGAGGTCGTACGAGACGACACCGGCAGCCGCGAGCTCGGCGTCGATCGCCGCCGCGGTCTCGAGCAGCCTCGGGACGAGGGTTCGACGAATCGCCTCGAGCGGCCAGCGGCTCGCGTAGAGCGCGGCGTTCAGCGCGGCGACGACGCGCCCCTCGCCGTCGTGGAGGGGCACGGCGACGGCGCGCAGGCCCTCCTCGAGCTCCTGATCGACGACGGCGAAGCCGTGGCGGCGCACACGCTGCAGCTCCCTGCGCAGCCGCCGCGGGTCGACAATCGTGCGGCTCGTGTAGGGGACGAGCTCAACCTCGGCGAGCTGACGGTCGAGCCACGCGTCGTCCTGCGAGGCGAGCAGCATCCGGCCGAGCGCAGTCGCCTCCGCCGGGTCGTGGCCCCCCACCGTCACCTCGACCGAGAGCACCCGATCGGCAGGCACGTGGGCGATGTAGATGATCTGACCACGGTCGAGCACCGCGACGGTCGAGGTCTCACGAATGTCGGCCACGAGGTCCCGCAGGTGAGGTAGCGCGACCTCGGGCAGGGTGAGGTTCGAGAGGCAGGCCCGCCCGAGCTCGAGGACTCGCGGCGTGAGCCGGAACGCGCGCGCCTCCAGCTCGACGTAGCCGAGGTCGGCGAGCGTGAGCAGGAAGCGCCGGGCGGCGGCCCGCGTGAGCCCGCTCGCCCTCGCCACCTCGCTCAACGTCTGCGCAGGCCTGCCGTCGAAGGTGAGCATCACAGCCAGGCCGCGCTGGAGCGACTGGACGAAGTCCGCGCCGTGCCCGGCCGGTGACGTCGTGTCAGGCGCCTCGGGCCGCAGCGGGCTCGGTGCCGCCTCACGGTCCGCCGCCAGCTCCCCGTCGATTGCCGTAGCGCCTGCGAGCAGCTGCGGCACGACGGTCGACCGGATCGCCTCGACACTCCACCGGGCCGCCTGCGGATCGACGTTCACTGCAGCCACGACGCGGCCGCTGCGGTCGTGGATCGGCGCCGCGACGGCGCGAAGCCCGTCTTCCAGCTCCTGGTCGACCAGCGCCCACCCCTGCCGTCGTACCCGCCTGAGCTCCGCACGGAGCTGCTCCGGATCGACGATCGTCCGCGAGGTGAGCGGTGTCAGCTCGGCGCCGGCGAGGAACTGGTCGAGCCGGTCGTCGTCCTCGGCCGCGAGCAGGACGCGCCCGAGCGAGGTCGCGAAGGCCGGGTCGTCCGACCCGATCGTCACGGAGACCGAGAGCCGGCGTTTGGCCGAGACGTGCGCCACATACACGATCCTCTCGCCGTCCAGCACGGCGATCGACGAGGACTCGCGCACGCTCGCCACGAGCTCGCGCAGATGCGGCAACGCCGCGTCGGGCAGGGTCAGCCCGGAAAGGTAGGCGCGGCCGAGCTCGAGGACGCGCGGGCTGAGCCGGAAGCCCCGCCCCTCCGGCCGCACGTACCCGAGGTGTGCCAGCGTGAGCAGGAAGCGCCGTGCCGCCGCCCGGGTGAGCCCGGTCGCCGCGGCGACCTCGCTCGGCGTCCGCGCCCGCCCGGGCTCGAGGGTGCGGATGACGGCGAGGCCGCGCTCGAGCGACTGGACGAAGGTGGCGCCGCGATCGCCGGCACGGGCCGCGCTGCGGGCGTCTGACCGGCCGGCAGGAGGAGACACCGGCGACGGGACTCCGGCCGGTGGGCCGCTCACTCGACGGTGAACAACGGCTCGCCGAGAGCCGCGTCGTCGACGTCGATCCCGAGGCCGGGGCCCTGAGGGAGGCGGGCACGGCCGTCGAGGGCCGCCGGCGTCCCGGACGCGATCCGCTCGGCAGCCATCTCGCTCGGGAGGTAGCCCGCGAGCAGGAACTTCGCCGGGATCGAGGCAGCCAGGTGCGCGGTCGCCGCGGAGACGACGTCGCCACCGCCCGAGTCCTCGATCGTGAGCGGCAGACCGAAGGTCACGGCCAGGTCGCGGGCCTTGCGCACCGGGGTGATGCCGCCGAAGCGGGTCAGCTTCAGCCGCAGCGCGTCGACCGCGCCCGCGGCCCGGGCCCGGACGATGTCCGCGACCTCATAGAGGCTCTCGTCGAGGATGAGCGGCCGGCGCGAGCCGCGACGGATCTGGGCGCATTCCTCGAGCGTCGCGCAGGGCTGCTCGAGGTAGAGGTCGAGATCCTCGGTCTCCGCGGCGACCCGGGCCGCATCGGCCTGCGACCACCAGCCGTTCGCGTCGACGATCATCATCTCCGCCCCCTGCAGCGCCTCGGCGCAGGCGCGGATGCGCTCGACATCCTCACGCCGTCCGGTGCCTGCCTTGATCTGGATCCGGTCGTAGCCGGCGGCGAGTGCGTCCGCGCAGCCGCGGCGCATCGTGTCGGGATCGGCGATCCCGACGCCGGTGTAGAGCGGGAAGACCTCCTGGAAGGTGCCGCCGAGCAGATCGCTCACACGCATGCCTGTCGCCCGGCCGAACGCGTCCCAGCAGGCGATGTCGATAGCCGATTTTGCGTACGCGTAGCCCTTCGCCGCCGCATCCATGCGAGCGCCGACGACCTCCGGCTGCCTCGGATCGTGGCCGAGGACGGCGGCTGCGAGCAGCCGCAGAACGGCCCGCGTGCTCCCGGCATAGCCGGGCGCGTAATCGGGGCTGATCACGCACGACTCGCCGTAGCCGACGAGGCCGTCGTCGGTCTCGAGCCGGACGACCGTGCTGTCCTGCTCGGTCGAGACGCGCCCTCCCGACATCGCGAACGGGCCGTCGGCATGCCGATAGCTGACTGCGTACACCCCGACCCGACGGATCCGCGTCACGATCGTTCTCCCTCCCCGCCCTGCGATCGCGTTGGCATGGACGCACGCACGGATATATGCGAAGGTTCGCACACCGCGCGGGCGCCCGCAATGTGCACGAAGGAGGTTCGACCGACCCATGCCAGGTGAGTCGCTCGCGAGCGAGCTCACCTCCGCGGAGGCTGCGGAGGCTCTCGATCGCAGGTTCGTGTTCCACCCGTTCACGAAGCTCGACGACCACTCGAGCTCGCGGGCGCCGGTCATCGTCTCCGGTGAGGGGTCGACGCTCCACGACGCGCGCGGTCGCTCCTACCTCGACGCCATGGGCGGCCTCTGGTGCGTCAATGTCGGCTACGGCCGCCGGGAGATCGCCGACGCGCTCCGTGAGGAGGCGCTCCGCCTGGGCTACTACCATGCGTTCTCGTCGATGGCGACCGACCTGCCCGCCGAGGTCGCCGAGCGGGTGGTGGGCCTCTACCCGGTACCCATGTCCAAGGTGTTCTTCGGCAACAGCGGCTCGGACGCCAACGACACCCAGGTCAAGCTCGTCTGGTACTACAACAACGTCCTCGGCCGGCCCGAGAAGAAGAAGATCATCTCGCGCCACCGGGGCTACCACGGTGTCACCGTCATGTCGGGCGGGCTGACGGGGCTCGCCTCCCTGCACGAGGGGTTCGATCTGCCCCTCCCGATGATCCGGCACGCGAGGGCACCCCACCGGCTGTGGGAGGCGCAGCCGGGCGAGACCGAGGAGGAGTTCGCGATCCGCCTCGCCGACGAGCTCGAGCAGCTGATCCTCGACGAGGGCCCCGAGACCGTCGCCGCCTTCATCGGCGAGCCGCTCCAGGGTGCAGGCGGCGTGATCGTGCCGCCGGCGACCTACTGGAGGCGCGTTCAGGAGGTGCTGCGCAGGCACGACGTGCTGCTGATCTGCGACGAGGTCATCTGCGGCTTCGGCCGGCTCGGCCGCTGGTTCGGCGCGGAGGTGTTCGAGATCGAGCCCGATCTCGTGACGATCGCGAAGGGAATCACCTCCGGTTACGTGCCGCTCTCGGGCTGCCTCGTGTCCGAGAAGGTGTGGAGCGTCCTCCTCGAGGGCAGCTCACGGTTCGGCGCCTTCGCCCACGGCTACACCTATACGGCGCATCCGCTCGCGGCGGCCGCGGCGCTCGCGAACCTCGACGTGCTCGAGAACGACGGGCTCGTCGAGCAGGCCGCAGCGCGCGGCGCCCACCTGCACCAACGCCTGCACGAGGCGTTCGACGACCATCCGATCGTGGGCGAGGTGCGCGGGCTCGGGCTCATCGCCGCCGTCGAGTTCGTCGCCGAGCAGGGCCCGCCGGCTCGCTTCGACCCCGATCTGACCGTCGGCGCGCGCATCAACAAGCGCTGCCTCGAGCTCGGCCTGATCTCCCGCGCGCTGCCGATGTCCGACACGATCGCCTTCTCACCACCGTTCGTGGTCACCGAAGCCGAGCTCGACGAGATGGTGGAGATCGCACGGCGCGCGGCCGACGAGGTCGCAGCAGAGCTTCGGTGAGCCGACGGCTCGGATTCATCGTCAACCCGGTGGCGGGGCTCGGCGGCCGGGTGGGCCTCAAGGGAACAGACGGGCCGGAGACGGTTCGACGGGCGCTCGAGCTCGGCGCGCAGCCGGTCGCGCCGGGACGCGCGGAGCGGGCTCTCGCGCGACTCGACCGCCACCGCGACGGGATCACGATCGTGGCCGGGGCGGGAGCGATGGGGGGCGACGCGGCACGCGAGCACGGTTTCGAGACCGAGGTGGTTGCCGCCGGCGTGAGCGGCGAGACGACGGCGGCCGACACCCGCGCCGCCGCCGCGGAGATGGAGCGTCGCGGGGTCGAGCTGATCCTCTACGCCGGCGGCGACGGGACGACCCGCGACATCCTCGATGCGGTCGGAGCCCGCGTTCCGATTCTCGGCATCCCGACCGGTGTCAAGATGCACTCGGGCGTCTTCGCGACGAGCCCCGAGGCCGCGGCCGACCTCGCGGCGTCGCACCTGGCGGCGGCGGGCGGCGAGGTTCGCGAGGCCGAGGTGATGGACGTGGACGAGAACGCCCTGCGCGACGGGCGGGTCTCGGCGGTGCTGTACGGCCTCGCGCGCGTGCCGCGTGACCGGGTGCGTGTCGGAGGCCCCAAGGCAGCCTCGCTCCCCGGGGACGCGGCGCTCGAGGCACTCTGTCACGAGCTCGCCGCGGAGGCGGCGGCCGGCCTCACCCTCTTCGGCCCCGGGACGACGACGCAGCGCGTGCTCGCCGCACTCGGGATCGAGGGAACGCCGCTCGGGATCGACGCGGTCGAGGACGGGCGCCTCACCGGCCTCGATCTGAGCGAGCGCGGAGCTGCTCGAGCTCCTCGACGGTCGGAGCGCCCGCATCGTCATCTCGGTCGTGGGCGGCCAGGGATACGTGCTCGGACGCGGGAACCAGCAGCTGAGCCCGGAGGTGATCCGATGCGCAGGCATCGACAACCTCGTCGTCGTCGCTTCGCTCGACAAGCTGCTCGCGCTCGACCCGGCGCGTCTGCTCGTCGACACCGGCGAGCCGGCCCTCGACCGGAAGCTCTCGGGCTACCGCCGGGTCCGGGTCGCCCCGAAGCGCAGCGTCGTCTTCCCCGTCGCGGTGTGAGGATGCCCCGCAGCCTGCAGTTACCCTCTGGCGCAGTCAAGGAGGTCACGTGAGAACGACCGCACACCCGTACATGGCGAACTCCGTGCCCGAGCTGAAGCAGGAGCTGCTCGAGGCGATCGGGGCCGGGAGCATCGAGGAGCTCTTCGCGCAGATCCCGCAGTCGCACCGGATCCGCGGCGAGCTCGGCCTGCCGCCGGCGCTCGTGTCGGAGGTGGAGCTCTCCCGCCACCTTCGCGACACGCTCGCGCGCAACGAGACCTGCGAGGGGAACCTGAGCTTCCTCGGCGCCGGCTGCTGGCAGCACTATGTTCCGGCCGTCTGCGACGAGATCGTCCGGCGTAGCGAGTTCGTGACGCCGGTCTGGGGCACTCCCTCCTCCGACTACGGACGCAACCAGGCCTGGTTCGAGTTCTGCAGCCAGCTGGGCGAGCTGCTCGCGCTCGACTTCGTCGGGCTTCCCGTCTACAGCTGGGGCTGCGCGGCCGGTCACGCGATCCGGATGGCGTCGCGACTGAACGGTCGGCACGAGGTGCTGGTCGCAGGGTCGCTCGACCCGGAGCGGCTCGGAGTGATCCGCACCTACTGCGAGCCCCGCGAGACGGCGAGCCACCTGGCCGTCACGCCGGTCGCCTTCGACCCCGCCGACCGGTCGGCTCGACCTCGCCGACCTCGAATCGAAGCTGTCGGAGCGCACGACGGCGGTGTACTTCGAGAACCCGTCGTACCTCGGGACGATCGAGGCCGACTCGGCCGAGATCGTCCGGCTCGCTCACGAGGCGGGAGCCGAGGCGATCGTGGGCGTCGATCCCATCTCGCTGGGCGTGCTCGCCCCGCCCGGCGAGTACGGCGCCGACATCGTGGTCGGAACGCTGCAGACGCTCGGCGTCCACATGAGCTGCGGCGGCGGGGTCAGCGGCTTCATCGCCTCCCGCGACGAGGAGCGGTACGCACGCGAGTACCCGACGCTCAACATCTCGCTCTGCGACACGATCGTCCCCGGCGAGCGTGGGTTCGGCGTCGCGCTGTTCCACCAGACGTCGTACGGCATGCGTGAGGAGGGCAACGACTGGACGGGCAACTCGACCTATCTGTGGGCGATCGCCGCCGCCGCCTACATGTCGCTGCTCGGCCCACGCGGGTTCGAGGAGGTCGGGTCGGTCATCCTCCGGCGCAGCCACTACGCGGCCTCGCTTCTCGACGCCCTCCCCGGCGTCCGGGTCGTCTGGCCGGCGGGCTTCTTCAAGGAGTTCGTCGTCTCGTTCGACGAGGCCGGCGTCCCCGTCGCCGAGGTGAACCGGCGCCTTCGCAGCCACCGGATCTTCGGCGGCAAGGATCTCTCTCGCGACCTGCCCGAGCTCGGGCAGAGCGCGCTCTACTGCGTCACCGAGGTGCACACGCGCGACGACCTCGAGCGACTCGCGGCCGCCCTGAAGGAGGTGCTGGTATGAGCCCCAGGCACGACGGAGGCGACCCGGCAGCGGAGGCGCCGGCCTCGCCGGCGCCGGAGCGGAGCCGGTTGCGGAGGTACCACGCGGCCCTCTGGGACGAGCCCCTCGTGATGGAGCTCGGGCGCGCCGGGCGCCGCGGGCTCGTCTTCCCCGCAGACGAGGACGAGGTGCGCGAGACGGTCGGCGACGCGCTGTCGCTCGTCCCGGCCGCGATGCGCCGAGCCAGGGCCCCGGAGCTCCCGGAGCTCTCCGAGCCGGACGTGCTGCGCCACTACCTGCACCTCTCCCAGGAGACGCTCGGGATGATGGGGATCAGCCTCTTCGGCACCTGCACGATGAAGTACAACCCGCGCCTCGGCGAGGCGATGGCGGCGCGGCCGCAGCTCGAGGAGCTTCATCCGCATCAGGACGAGGAGACCCTGCAGGGCGTCCTCGCCCTCATCCACGGGCTCGACGAGATCCTCCGCGGCCTGTCGGGGATGGACGAGTTCGTCTTCCAGGCGGGCGGCGGCGCGCACGCCTCGTACACGTTCGCCTGCGTGGCGCGCGCCTACCACGCCGCCCGCGGGGAGCTGGGGCAGCGGGACGAGGTGATCACGACCATCCAGGCGCATCCGTGCAATGCGGCCACAGCGGCGGCCGCCGGGTTCAAGGTCGTGACGCTGATGCTGGGCGAGGACGGCTACCCGCCGCTCGACGCGCTGCGCGCCGCGGTCTCCGGGCGAACGGCGGCGTTGATGGTCAACAACCCCGACGACATGGGGATCTACAACCCGCAGATCGACGAGTGGGCCCGGATCGTCCACGACGCCGGCGGGCTCTGCTTCTACGATCACGCCAACTTCAACGGCGTGATGGGCAGGATCAAGGCCCGGGATCTCGGTTTCGACGCCTGCATGTACATGCTCCACAAGACCTTCGGTGCACCGAAGGGCGGCGGCGGGCCGGCGGTCGGCGCCTTCGGCTGCACCGAGGAGCTCGCACGGTTTCTGCCCACGCCGGTGGTGGTGCGAAGCGGCGAGCGCTACCGGCTCGACGGCGACCGCCCCGACAGCATCGGCAAGGTGCGCGAGTTCTGGGGCAACGTGCCGCAGGTCGTCAAGGCCTACGCCTGGGCCCGCGCGATGGGAGCCGACGGGATCCGCGAGGCCGCCGACCTCTCGGTGCTCGCCAACAACTACATGGAGAAGCGGCTGCTCGAGATCCCCGGTGTGACCCGGTCGCACCCCGACCTCGAGGCGTGGCGGCTCGAGATGACCCGGTTCAGCCTCGGCGAGCTCCAGCAGGAGACGGGCGTCGGCGTCCTCGACGTCTCCAACCGGCTCGTCGACTACGGCGTCGATGCACCCTGGCTCTCGCACGAGCCCTGGATCGTCCCCGAGCCGATCACACCGGAGGCCGGCGAGATGTGGTCGAAAGAGGACATCGACTACTGGGTCGACGTGCTCGCCGAGGTGTGCCGGGAGGCGCGCGAGGATCCCGACCACGTCCGCTCCGCTCCGCACAACCAGGTCGTGCACAGGCTGGCGGCTGCATCGCTCGACGATCCGGAGGTCTGGGCGACGACGTGGCGGGCCTATCGGCGCAAGCGCGCGCGTGTGACCGCATGACCGGATCCCCGGGGCCCGGAGGGGGTGAGTGCCCTTGTCGAGACTCCCGCTCGGCCGCTCGCTTGCCCGCGGGCCACGCCTGACGATCCTCCTCGACGGCGAGCCGGTCGAGGCGTTCGAGGGCGAGACGGTCGCCGCGGTGCTGCTTGCCGGCGGCCGGATCTCGACCCGACGGACCCCGGGCGGCGAGCCGCGCGGGATCTTCTGCGGGATGGGCGTCTGCTACGACTGCCTGCTGATCGTCGACGGGGTTCCGAACACCCGCGCCTGTATGACGTGGGTGCGGGAGGGCCTCGAGGTGCGCTTCCAGGACGGCCTGGCCTGATGGACGAGGCGGCGGCGCTCCGTGACCTTCTCGACCGGGTCGCGATCGAAGAGCTGATTCACTCGTACTGCCGGCACTTCGACCAGAACGAGCCCGGGCTCGTGGCCGCGCTCTTCACGGAGGATGCGGTCGTCGACTACGGCCCGGAGTACCCGAACGTCATCGGCGCAGCCTCGATCGGAGAGACGATCGCGGTCGGGCTCGAGCAGACGTTCGCCGCCACGAGCCACCACGTCTCGAACATCGAGCTCACCTTCGACGACCCGGACCGGGCGACCGGGATCACGTATCTCTACGCGTGGCACCGCTACCGCGACGGTTCCCCGGACGGCGAGCTCTGGGGCCGGTACCACCACCGCTTCCTGCGCACCGGCGCCGGTTGGCGGATCGCCGGGCTCGTCCTCACCGCCGCCGGCACAAGAGACTTTCATCGCGCTGCCATGCACCCGACGGGCCGCCGCTGACGGAACGGCGTGGCGCGCGCGGTCAGTAC
Source organism: uncultured Actinomycetota bacterium (assembly GCA_963743675.1). GTDB lineage: Bacteria > Actinomycetota > Thermoleophilia > Gaiellales > Gaiellaceae > PALSA-600. The sequence goes on along the minus strand of CAVURE010000008.1, from coordinate 268,316 downwards.
CGCGGCTCGACGAGCGTCACGTACAGGTCGTCGGGGTCGCGGAAGGATGCGTAGCGCCATTCGCCGCTTCCGACGTCCACGGTCACCGGCTCTCCCGCCTCGACGCCGAGGTCGTGCAGCTCGGCGAGGCCTCGCTCGAGGCTCGTCACGCCGATCGCGAAATCGAACGGGCCGATGTGTCCCCAATCGCCACGCAGGTCAGGTCCCTCCGGGTCGAGGACAACCGGCTCGATCCCCGCGCCCTGCGCCGGGAGCAGCATGATCATGTGCTGATCGGGCGGCTCGCCCGGGTACCAGGGCGCCATCGGGTCGAAGAACTCGGTCGACTCGAAGAGCAGCTCGGTGAAGCCGAGCCGCTCGTAGAACGCACGCGTCCGGTCGAGGTCGTGCACCCCGAACGCCACGTGGTTCACCCCTTCCGCGCGCGCCGGCCCGGGCAGCGAGCGCCAGAGGCCCGTCCACTCGATCAGCTCCAGCTTCCCACCCCAGGGATCTGCGACGTAGGCGATGTCGAGCGAGACGTCGTTCGGCTGGACGGCGGCGGCGAGCGGCGCCATCAGCGACTCGGCGCCGGCAGCGACGAGGCTGCCGTGGACTGCCCCGACCCCGCGTGCGTGCAGGCAGATCTCGCAGATGCCGAGCTCACCCCAGCCGCCGCCCGTCGGAGCGGCAGGCGGCCCGTCGCCGTCGAGCACCTGGACGAGCTTGATCGCCCCCGGCCCGATCGGCGTCGCTCCCGGGTTCGAGACCATCACGACGTGCGCCTCGCGATCGGGCCCCGGCACGAAGCCCACATAGTCGAACCGGACCTCCGAGAAGCCGACGCGGCCGTAGAACGCCTTCGCCGACGTCCATGTCGGCGACGCCCACACCGACGTGGTCGACGCCGCGAAACACGCTCATGCTGCGGCCGTCTCCTGCACGAGGCCGAACTCGACGAGCACGGCGCGGATCGCGGCCAGCGACTGCGGATCGTCGACCGGGAGCCGCGGCCGGCGGGGCTCGCCGCCCGGGCTGGCCGAGCATCTTCATGATCGCCTTGAGCTGGCTCTGGTAGCCGCCGTACTTCCCGGCCCAGCCGCCGGGCAGCCACAGCAGGGGGAACAGCTCCTCGGTCCGGCGCGCGTGGGCGAGGCAGGCGTCCTCGTCGCGGGCCCACCAGTCCTCCCAGAACTGGCCGTCAGGCGCCCCGAAGAGCGTCCCGCCGCCGATGAAGCCGTCGCCGCCGTAGGCCCTCAGGTGCTCGAAGCCGGCGGTCGACATGAACGGGCCGAAGACGCGCAGCCGGTCGACGACCGCACGCGACGTCTCGAAGAACTGGTCGAGATCGGGCGTCGAGTCCTTGAGCGCGACGATCGTGTCGATCTCGGCCAGCTCGAGCACGAGGTCGGCCTTCATGTCGACCGCGGTGCCGTGCACCCAGTTGTAGACCATCAGGGGAGCGTCGGTGGCGGAGGCGAGGTCGCGGTAGTACTCGACGATCTCGTGATCGAACGGCTTCACGTAGGGCGGCGCCGTCGACTCGACGCCGTCGGCGCCTGCCTTCACCGCGTGGCGCGCAAGCGTCGAGGCCTCGCGCGCCGTGTAGGCGGTGCAGCCGACCACGACCGGGACTCGCCCGGCAACGGCGTCGATCGCGTTCTCGGCCACCTCCATCCGCTCCTCGAGCGACTGGGAGAACCACTCGCCGGTCGTTCCGTTGATCAGAACGCCGTGGAGGCCCAGGCCGACGTACCAGTCGAGCAGCTCGCGGTGCGCAGCGCCGTCATAGCTCTCGTCGGCGCGGAACGGAGTCGGGCAGGCGGGCCAGTAGCCGCGCCAGGTGACGTCGTCTCGATTCATCGCAATCCTTTCCGGTCGGGAGCGTACTCGTGCGGAAGCGGCGCGCCGTGAACGAGGCTCGCGGCGAGCATCCTCGCCACGAGCGGCCCGAGCGTGAACCCGGTCGGAGCGAGGCAGAAGGAGAAGCCCGGGAGCGCGCGCGCCTCGCCGAGCACCGGCTGGAGGTCCCGCGTGCTCGCCCAGACACCCGTCCACGTGCGGACGAGCCGCACGTCGGCAAGACCCGGCATCACGCGGATCGCGACCGCCGCGTTCCCGGCCGCGCTCGGCCAGATCGTCGAGTAGCGCGCCGGCCGCTCGCTCCGGCCGCGAGGGCCAGCCGCCGCCGATGATGAAGGTCCCGTTCGAGGCCTGCTTCAGCGTCAGCCGCCGCCCGATGTGCTGGACGAGCGGCCCGAGCACCTTCTTCCTCGGCTCGGTGACGTTCACGTGCAGCCCGACCGCACGGACGGGCACGTCGAGACCGGCCATCGCCGCGAGCTCGCTCGTCCAGGCCCCTGCGGCGGCGACGACCCGTCGCGCGCGGATCTCGCCGGCGTCCGTGCGGACGACGAAGCCCGGCTCGATGCCGGTCACCTCCACCCCGGTCCGGATCACCGCGCCGCGTTCGGCGGCGCGCAGCGCGATAGAGCGGCGCGACCAGGAACGGGTTCGCGTACCCCTCGATCGGGCAGTACGTCGCGCCGAGCAGGTCGTCGGCGAGGTACGGCGCGAAGCGCCGCAGCTCCGCATTCTCGAGCACCTCGGTCTCGAGCCCGGCCTCGGCCTCGATCGACCCCCTTCTCGTGGAGGATCCGGAGCTCGTTCTCGGTCTCGGCGACCATCAGGCCGCCCGTTCGGTGCATGCCGAGCGGAGCCCCGAGCTCCTCGGCGAGCCCGTCCCAGAGGCGCGCGGCCTCGAGCAGCAGCCTCACGTCCGCAGCAGCCGGCCGTGCGAGCCGGCGGCGTCGGGCTCGGTGAGCTGGTGGATCGCGATCTGGAAGTGGAAGCTTCCCGCGTTCGTCCCGGACGCCTCGCGGTTCAGCTCGGAGCGCTCGACGAGCACGACCTCGACGCCCTCGCCGGCGAGGTAGTAGGCGAGCGCGGCACCGGCGAGCCCACCCCCGACGATCAGCACGTCCGTCTCGGAAGGGAGCGCACCGCGTGTCGCCTCGGCGGCCAGGAGCGCACTCGCTCACACGAACAACCCGAGGTCCTCGACCGAGTCGTCGGCGATCGCCGAGAGAGGCGTCGGCCGCACGGGCGTCCGCGCGGTCGCGAAGTCGAGCTCGCCGATCGGCGTCCCGTGGCGCGCCGCGATCAGCGCCGCAACCTGCCGCTGGCAGTTGCGCCCCTGGCAGAGGCCCATCGCCGACGCGCGTGAAGGCCTTCACGACGTTGACGTCCGGCGTCGCCTCGATCGCCCGGTCGAGCTGCTCGCGCCGAACCTCCTCGCAGCGGCAGACGACCGTGTCGGGTGTCGCAAGCTCGTAGATGCCGACCCCGACGCGGTACATCCGGTTGAGCGCCTGCTGGAACCGTAGACGCCGCTCGAGGCGGCCCCGGACCGGCGCCGCACGCTCCTCGTCCTCGACGAGGCCGATCGCCGCCAGTCGCCCCTGGTCCTCGGCGACGTAGCGAGCCGCGGACGCCGGTTCCGTCGCCGGCCGCGAGGACGCCCGGCACGCTCGTGCGCTGCCAGCGGTCGACGACCGCCACCGGCCCACCGAGGTCCTCGTCGTAGCGGAGCCGGCAGCCGGCGACACGCAGGAGCTCGACCGAGGGGAAGAATCCGTACCCGACGCAGAGGGTGTCGACCTCGACGCTCTCCTCGGTGCCGCCGAGCGACGCGCCAGTCGGAGTCGACCGAGGCATGGACGACCGACTCGACCCGCTCCCGGCCCTCGGCCGCGACGACGATCCGCCTGTACCGGAGCGGCACGCGCCCGCGCAGAAGCTCGAGCCGATAGCGGGCCGCGTCGCGCAGGAGCGGCACGTTTCCGCGTGCGGCTCCCGCCAGTCGCGGCGAGCGCCGCAGGCCCGGGCGCGGGCCCCGCCTCGAGCGCGGCGACGACGTTCACTCCGTAGTGGTGAAGCTGCGCGGGGAACGCGAGGGCCAGCGGGCCGCTCCCGGCGAAGAGGACCCGCTTCCCGGGCGTCACCCTGTGGGCCTTGACGATGCGTCTGCGCGGCACCGGCCGTCAGCACCCCGGGGAGCGTCCAACCGGGAAAGACGACCGGGCGGTCGTGCGCTCCCGGGGCGAGCAGGACGTGTCGGGCGGTCGACCGCCCGCGCCCGCTCGCCCTCGGCCACCAGGACGGCCTCCGTCCCGTCGAGCGCGATGCAGGCTCGTCCGCGAGCAGCAGCCGGGCACCCGAGCCCTCGGCCGCCTCGATCAGCGCGCGACCACGCAGCTGGTCGCGCGCCGAGGGCGCGCGGATCGCGCACGACGAGCCCCGGCTGCTTGAAGATCTGCCCGCCGAGCGTCGGGCGCTCGTCGGCGAGAGCGACGGAGAGGCCGAGCGACGCCGCTTCCGCGACGGCCGCCAGGCCGGCCGGTCCGCCACCGACGACGAGAAGGTCATACGACTCGAGCTGGCTCATCGTCGAGCGCGTCCGGGCGGCGGCTCAATCCGCCGCCCGGACGCAGGCCTCGCTAGCAGTGAGGCATCGGCGGCAGCGCCGCGCCCTCGGTCTGCTGGTAGATCTTCGCCAGCTGCCCGTTGCCCTGGACGCCGCAGATGAACTTGTTCAGCGTCTTGACGAGGGTCGAGTTCCCCTTCTGCACCGCGTATGAACCGTACTGCACCTGCAGCGGCTTCGAGAACCCCACCTCCTGCAGCTTGTTTCCATTCGACTTGTTGAACTGAGCGAGCAGGTAGTTCTCGACGACGATGCCGTTCGCCCGGCCCGTCGCCACCTGCAGGAACGCCGAGTTCTGATCCGGGAAGGACGCGTCCTTCGCCTTCGGGAACAGCTTCTGGACGAGCTGCTCGGCGGTCGAGCCCTGGAGCGAGGTGATCGTCTTGCTCGCGTCGTTCCAGGCCGCGATCGTCGCCGGCGTCGTGTCGCCCTTCTTCGCCGCGAGGATCTGCGCGTACGGGACGTACGCCCGGCTGAAGGTGATCACCTTCTGGCGTTCGGGCGTCGGGGAGAGCCCGACGGAGACCAGGTCGAACTTCTTGGACTGCAGGCCCGGGATGAGCCCGTTGAAGTCGAGGTTCTCGATCTTCAGCTTCACGCCGAGCTGCTTGGCGAGCGCGTTCAGCAGCACGACGTCGTAGCCGGCCGGCTTGCCGTTCTGCAGGTACATCTGGGGCTTGAACTGGAGATCCATGCCGACGACCAGTGTGGTCGGGTCCATCAGCCCGTACGGGTTGGCCGCCGCCGGCCTCGCCGAGCTCGAGCCCGCGGCAACGGCCGCCAGTACGCCGACCAGGGCGAGGCTCGAGACGACGAGCCGGGTCCTGCTCCATCCATTTTTCACCGCTGTCCTCACTTTCTGGGCCTGTCGGCCCGTTTATCTGACACCTGAGACCCCCTCCACGCGCTGGACGAGCAACTCGACGCGGCGACGGCTACGCGCTGTCGCGGCGCGGGCGATCCGTCCCTTGGGCGGCGTGGCCAGAACCCGCTCGATCCCGCGGAAGAGAAAGTCCAACACGAACGCTATGACGACATAAATCACGGCCGCGGCTGTGAAGAACACGAACGGCTGGAAGTAGATGGAGTTGAGGTTCTGCGTCACGCGCACGACCTCGAGCAGCCCGATGACGGTGAACACGGAGGTGTCCTTCACCATCCCGATGAACATGCTCCCGATGTTCGGGACCGCGATCTTGGTCGCCTGCGGGAGCACGACCTGAACGAACACCCGCGCGCGGCTCATGCCGAGCGCGAGCCCGGCCTCGCGCTGGCCGCGAGGGATCGCCTCGAGCGCGGCCCGGTAGATCTCGGCGATGAACGCGCCGTAGAGGAGGACGAGCGCGATCACGCCGGCCTGGAAGACGCTGAAGTTGATCCCGAAGAGGAGGGACCAGCCGAAGTACACCCAGAGCACGCTCACGAGGGCCGGCAGGCCCCGGAACACGTTCACGTAGATACCGGCGAGCCAGGAGACCGGAGGCCTGCTCAGGCGCGCGAGCGCGACCGCGAGCCCGACGAAGACGGAGATGATGATCGCGACCGTCGCCACCTCGAGCGCCGTCTCGATCCCGTGCAGGTAGGCCGAGCGGTTGTCCCAGGCGAGGCTCCAGTCGTAGACGGCGAGCATCAGAGCACCGCCGCCATGAACTGCTTCGTGCGCGGGTTCGTGCAGTTGTCGAAGAAGCCGCGCGGGCCGGACTCCGCGATCTGCCCTTCGTCCATGAAGGCGTTGAAGTCGCCGATCTCACGCGCGAAGTTGAGCTCGTGGGTGACGATCACCATCGTCATTCCCGATTCGGCCACGCTCGCGCATGACGGCGAGCACCTCGCCCACGAGCTCGGGGTCGAGCGCCGAGGTCGGCTCGTCGAACAGCATCACCTTCGGGTCGAGGCTGAGCGCTCGTGCGATCGCGACCCGCTGCTGCTGCCCGCCCGAAAGCTCGGCCGGATAGCGCGCGGCGAAGCGCAGCAGGCCGACCTGCCGGAGCGCCCGGGCAGCGCGCTCCTCGGCCTCGCCGCGGCCGATCCCCTTCGCGCTCCGGAGCGGTAGCGCGACGTTCTGGAGCGCGCTCAGGTGGGGGAAGAGGTTGAACTGCTGGAAGACCATGCCGACCTGGCGGCGAAGCTCGATCGCCTTGCCGCGGCGCGCCTTTCGGTGCAGCCGGGCCGTACTCGACGCCCAGCACCCGGACGGAGCCCTCCTGCGGTTCCTCGAGCAGGTTGATCGTGCGCAGGAGCGTCGACTTGCCCGAGCCCGGACGGGCCGAAGACGACGACGTGCTGCCCACGGCTGACGGAGAGGCTGACGTCGCGGAGGACCTGGGTCTTGCCGAACCACTTGCGAGATGCTCTCGAGCCGCACCACGATGTCGCCGTCGAACTGGTCGCTTTTCTCGGCCTCCGCTCCGGCGGACGGCGCATCGTCGGTCATCGTCGGCGTCCGCATGGTGCCCTGATGTGCGGATGGTGTACGAACGGGCCGTGCCATGTCAACTCGCTAGCGAACGTAGGTGGCACCGTTGACGTCGATCGTCGCCCCGGTCAGGTGGCGAGAGCGCCCCGAGGCGAGGTAGGCGATCAGCTCCCCGATCTCCTCGGGCGGCACCATCTCCCCGAGGGTGAGGATCGCGTTGACCTTGTCGACACCGCCGCGGGCCACCGCCGAGATCTCGGACATCCGGGTGCGAACGATGCCGGGCGCGACGACGTAGGCGAGCACCCCGTCCTTGGCGTAGTTGCGCGCGACGGTCTGGGTGACGGCCCCGATGGCGGCCTTCGATGCGGCGTAGGCGGGGAGCGTCGCGATCGCCGAGCCCTGGTGCGCCACCCAGCTCGAGAGGGTGACGATCACCCCGCCGCCGTGCTCGCGGAAATGCCCGACCGCCTCGCGGATCAGGCTTGCGGCCTCGAGCACGTTCACGCGCAGCACCTCGTCCCACCCCGCGTCCCAGACCTCGTCGGGGCCGTCGAACGGGGTCTCGCGCGAGATGCCGGCATTCACGACCACCACGTCCACGCGCGGCTGCGCCTCGAGCACCCGCCGCCAGAGCGCCCGCGCCGCGCCCGGCTCCGCGAGGTCGGCCTGCACGATGCTCTTGCGCTCATCGGGAAGCGGTGCGACCGCGCTCTCGGCGCCCTCGCGGAACGACCCGTAGTGGGCGACAACGGTCGCGCCGGCGGCACCCACGGCCGCTGCCGCGGCCGCGCCGATGCCGCGCGAGGCTCCCGTCACCAGGACCGTCCGGCCGGTGAGATCCGTCACAGGACACCCGCATCGACCGGGAGGAGTTGCCCCGTGATACCGGACGAGAGCCCGCTCGCCAGGAAGAGCGCAGCAGCGGCCACCTCGTCGACACCCACCATGCGGCCGAGGGCGGTCTCGGCGGCAGCGCTTTCGAGCGCCGAGTCGACCGGGATGCCGAGCTCGCGCTCACGCGTCGCCATCCGGGCGAGGAGCGCCTCCGTGGCAACCGGGCCGGGGCCGAGCGCGTTGACCCGGATCCCGCGCCGGCCGAGGTCGAGGGCGGCCGAACGGGCGATCCCGAGCACCGCGTGCTTGCTCGCGACGTAGCTCGCGATGCGTGGATCCCCACGCCACGAGTTGAGCGAGCCGATGAGCACGATCGACGAGCCGTCGCGCAGCGCCGGGAGAGCATGCTTGAGCGTAAGGGCGATTCCGCGCACGTTCACCGCGAACACCTCGTCCCAGCGCTCGAGGTCGGTATCGGCCAGGCCGCTCCAGCCGGGCACGATGCCGGCCGCTGCGACGAGCACGTCGAGCTGCTCGATCGGCGCGAAGGCGTCCGTGACCGACGCTTCGTCGCGGACGTCGGCTGTGATCGCTTGCCAGCCGTCGGGGAGGCCGGCGGCGAGCGACAGGTCGATGACCGTGCCGCGCGCTCCCTCGTCCGCGAAGCGGCGGACGATGGCCGCGCCGATGCCGCGGCCGCCACCCGTCACCGCCGCATTCATCCCGTCCAGAAGGCTCACGCAAGGCCCGCCGTGAGGCGCTCGAGCTCGCCGGCCGGATCGTCATTCGTCCAGTCGACGTCGACGATCACCTCGTCGACCCCGGCCGCTTCGAGCTCCGGGAGCCGCGAGGCGAGCTCGGCCGACCTCCCGGCCGACTCGACGATGCGGAGCACGACCCGGAGCTCCTCCGGATCACGCCCGGCGAGCGTTGCCGCAGCGGCCACCGTGCCCCTCGCGGCCGCGATCTCCGCGGTGTCGAGGCCCCCGAGGGGCTGCTGGCCGAGCCAGCCGTCGCCGATCGTGCCGGCACGCCCGAGCGCCTTCGGCGAGTGACCGCCGACGAGGATGGGGACGCGGCGCACCGGGGTCGGCAGGCAGAGAACGTCGGCCGGAAGCCGGTAGGCGGCGCCGTCGTGGGCCGGGGGCGCGCCGGTCCAGCAGGCCCGCAGGAGCTCGATCCATTCCTCGAGGCGTGCGCCCCGCGTCGCGAACGGCACGTTCAAGGCAGCGAACTCCTCGCGCAGCCAGCCCGCGCCGACGCCGAGCTGGAGCCTGCCGCCGCTCGCGGCGTCGATCGAGGCAAGCTGCTTCGCGGCCACCACGGGTTGCCGGAGCGGCAGCACGAGCACCGCGATGCCGAGCTCCACGCGGCGGGTGACGGCGGCCGCGAGGGCGAGCGCGATCAGGGCATCGAGGTACGGCGTGTCGGAGGGCCACGTGGCCCGGCCGTCGGCGGCGAAGGGGTAGTGCGACTCGATCCTGCCGGGAAGCACGATGTGGTCGCTGACCCAGACCGAGTCGAAGCCGGCGTCCTCGAGCGCCCGCGCAAGCTCGGGGATCCCGCGCTCGAGTGGGAGCGGCCCGCTGTTTTGGAGCTTGGCTCCGATCTTCAGACGGGAAGGCATCAGCGTTCCACCCCGGCCCCGGTCATGTTGCGGAGGGCGGCGAGCTCCTCGGTGGACGGCGGCGCCGTCGTGGTCAGCTCGTCCGCGGTGCGAAGCGGCCAGCCTGTCGCGTCCACCGCCTGCTCGACGGTGGATCCCGGGTGGAGCGCCGTGAGGGTGAGCTCGCCCGTCGCACCGTCCGGCTCGAGCACGCCGACGTCCGTGACGACCGTGGAGACACGCTCACCCGCACTCGAGAGGAAGTCCAGGTCGGCGACGAACGCACGCTTCGACTGGCGCAGCATCACGAAGACCCGCTCGCAGTTCCGTGCGATCTCCGGTGCGCCCCCGCCTCCGGGGAGCCTCACAGTCGGGTGGTCGTAGTCGCCGATGACGGTCGAGTTGAGGTTGCCCCGCCGATCGATCTGGGCCGCGCCGAGGAAACCCACGTCGATCCGGCCACCCTGGAGCCAGTAGGCGAACATCTCGGGGACCGGCACCACCGCATCCGCGGTCTCCGCCAGCTCTCCGTCCCCGATCGAGAGCGGCGGCACGGTCGGCTTGGCCCCGATCGTCCCCGACTCGTACACGAGGACGCACCTCGGCGCGTGCAGCCTGCGCGCAAGGTTGGCGGCCAGGCTCGGGAGGCCGATGCCGACGAAGCAGACCGCGCCGTCCGGGAGGCGGCGGGCGGCCTCGACGGTCATCATCTCGTCCGTCGTGTAGCCGCTCATCTCGCTGCCGCTCCGATGCTGCACGCAAACGGTGTGCGCAGAGTGCCCATGCGCACGGAACGTGCACGACCACCGGGCGGATGTCAAGCTCGGTGCGACGACGAGCCCCGTTGGCGAGGCGCAGCGACCTCCTCACCGGTCGTTCAGTGGCTGGTTCCGGCCTCGGCCAGGACCGAGGCCGCGTTGGCAACGCTCTGCTCGACCGTGAGCAGCGGGTCCTCGTGCTCGATCGAGATCGTCTCGACGCCGCAGCGGGCGAGGGCCTCGAGGAACGAGCGCCACCAGGCCTCGTCGTGGCCGCGCCCGGCTGCGGCGAACGTCCAGGGCGCATCGGCATCTGTCGGCGCCCAACGGTGGTCGAGCAGCCCGTAGAGCGCCGAGCGGCTCCGGCGTTGAAGACGACGTCCTTCGCGTGCGCGTGGCCGATCCGCGGGCCGAGCCGCTCGACGATCGGCGAGCGGATCCATCTGCTGCCAGAAGAGATGGCTGGGATCGAGATTCGCTGCGATGTTCGGTCCGATCAGTCCGGCAACCCGCTCGAACGTCTCGACGTTGTAGGCCGCGCTGCCCGGGTGAAGCTCGAGGCAGATCAGCGAGCGAGGGATGCTCGGCCGCGGCGAACGAGCTGATCTCCTCCCAGTAGGGGCGGACCTCCTGTTCCCACTGCCGCTCGTAGATGCCGGCGAGGTACGGCAGCCAGCCCGCCGGCGTCGAAGTGCGCGGTCTCGTCGCCCGGCGCCGCCGGCCGGGCAGCCGGCCATCGCGATCACCCGGTCGATCGCCGAGCAGCGCCGAGAGCCGCACGGCGTCGCGCAGGTCCGCGGTCGTGCCGCCCACCGACGACCCGGTCGGGATCGAGCGGGTTGCCGGAGACGTTGAGGGCCGAGACGTGAAAGCCCCGCTCCTCGATCTCGCGCGAGCCACCGCCGGCGAGCCGACGCGTCCCGGAGAAGCAGCGGGACATCGCAGTGCGGCGCCGGTGCGAACCCGCCGACGCCGATCTCGAGATCGGTCACCTGCGGGCACGATTCGGCGAGCAGGTCGAGGACATCCGGCAGCGGACGGTCGAGGAAAGCCTCCAGCAGGACTCCGATCCTCACCGTCATCCTCCTTCGCGGGCCTCTCCGCGCTCGCCCGCACCACTATACGGACGCAGTGTCTACATCGTGGGATCGGCGACGGCAGGACGGTATGGTTGGACAGTGGGAAGCGAGCGGCTCCGTCTCGCCCTCGATCGGCGCAGGCCGGATGGGACGTGTCCATCTTCGGGCGCTCGCAGATGCGCCGTCGATCGACTCTGCCGCGGTCGTCGAACCGGTCGCCGAGCTCCGCGCCGCGAGTCGAGGCAGCGGGACTCGCGGACGCATGCGGCGCTCGACGAGCTCCTCGCCGCCCGGCCGGTCGACGCGGTCGCTCGTCGCGGCGTCGACCGACAGCCATCTCGAGCTGATCGTCGAGACCCTCGCGCCCGCAGGAATCCACGTCCTCTGCGAGAAGCCTTGCGGCGCCCGCCCCGCGGACACTGCGGCGGCCGTGCGCCGTGCCGACGACAGCGGCATCACGCTCGCAGATCGGATACTGGCGGCGCTTCGTGCCCGGAGCTGATCGAGCTGCGCCGACCGGATCGCCGCCGGCGGCCTTCGGCGAGCTCTACGCTCGTCTCGTGCTGGCAATGGGACGAGTGGCCTCCGAGCCGCGGCGTTCCGGCGCCGCAGCGGCGGGATCCTCGTCGACATGGGCGTCCACGAGCTCGACCAGCTGCGCTGGCTGACCGGCCAGGAGCTCGTGGAGCCTGCACGCGGTCCCGTCGACCACGCCGGTCTGCTCGGACGATCCGGTCGCGGGCGACCCCGAGAGCGTTGCAGTGCTCGCCGAGCTTTCGGGCGGCGCGGTCGCCTCGGTCTCGCTCGGCCGCCGTTTCCCGGCCGGCGACTGCTGCTGGCTCGAGCTGATGGGCACCGACGGGCAGCGCGCGCAGCCTCTTCATGTGGGGCGAGCGAGGAGAGCGGGTGTTCCTCGACGCGCTCGTGGCACAGGCCGAGCGCCTTTGCGGCCACCGTGCTTCACGGCGCCCCGCAGCGCGGGCGCGTCCGGCGCCGACGCGGTCGCGGCGATCACCGCGGCCGAGCTGGCCGCCGCATCCCTGATCGAGACAGCCGGACATGAAGCGCCACGAGGTCGGGATCGGGATCGTCGGCTACGGGATGATGGGACGCGCTCACGCCTACGGCGTACACCGTCGCGCCGAGCGTACGCGAGCTGCCGGTACGGCCCCGGCTCCGGGCGATCAGCGGACGCGACCCGGTCGCGGTCGCGAGGGCCGCCGAGCGCTACGGAGTCGAGAGCTGGACGACCGACTGGCGGGAACTCGTCGAGCGGCCGGACATCCAGATCGTCGACATCTGCACGCCGCCGGGAGCTCATGCCGAGATCGTCATCGCCGCCGCGGCCGCCGGCAAGGCCGTGTCTGCGAGAAGCCGCTCGGCCGCCGACTACGCCGTCGGCCGCCGCGCGCGGTCGAGGCCGTTCGCGCCGCCGGCGTCCCGAACGCGATCGGCTTCAACTACCGGCGGCTCCCGGCCGTCTCGCTGCTCAAGCGCCTCGTCGACGAGGGCCGGATCGGTGAGGTCCTGCTGTGGCGGGCGAGCTGGCTCTCCGATGAGTTCCTCGACCCCGACATCCCCTTCGACTGGCGCTTCGAGCGGCGCGATGGGCGGCACGACGATCGCCGACCTCGGCGCCCACGTCATCGACCTCGCGCTCTGGATCGTCGGCGAGATCGAGGAGGTGAGCGCGCTTCCTCGACCTTCACGCCGGCGGCGGAGCGGCCGCGCCGTCGAGATCGACGAGGCCTCCTCGGCCCTCGTCCGCTTCGCCGGCGGAGCCGCAGGGAGCTTCGAGCTCGCCCGCACCTGCGCTCGCCGGCCCTGCGACTTCTCGGATCGAGGTCAACGGCACGCGCGGCACGCTGCGCTTCGAGTACCCGCGGCTGAACGAGCTGTGGTTCGGCGACGCAACCGGCTGACCCCGGGCTCTACGGGCTCCACCGGATCCGGGCCGAGCACCCCACGCATCCGTACGCCGGCGACTGGTGGCCGATCGGCCAGGGCGTCGGCTACGGGACGAGCTTCGTCAACCAGGCGGCCGATCACCTCGACGCGCTGGCCGGAGGGCAGCTGGGATCCCGATCTCGCGACCGGCCTCCGCGTGCAGCGCGTCTGCGAGGCGATGGAGCGCTCAGCCGCCGAGCGACGGCTGGGTCGCCGTCGCCGAGGTCTGCCGAGACCAGGCTTCAGCAGCGGCCGCGATGATGCCGTGCTCGCTCGCGTAGCCGAGCGCGATCGAGATCTCCCTGCGCGCCGTCGACGAGCAGCCGGATCGCCTCCTCGCGCATGTCCTCGAGCAGCACCTGGCGCATGCCGCCGATCGAGATCGCGGCCCGGATCGCGCCCGCTGTAGTCGAAGATCGGCGCGCCCGAGCGAGCCGATGCCCGGGCGTGATGTCCTCGTCGCTCGTCGCGTAGCCCCGTTCGAGCGTCTCGCTCGAGCTCGGCGAAGAGCTCGGCCTGCGTCGACCGGGGTGCGGTCGGTGTACCGGTCGAGTCCGGCGGCCCTTCGCGACGTAGGCCTCCCACTCCTCGCGCGGCTCCCACGCGAGCAGCGTCCGCGGAGCCGCGCCGGCGTGCAGCGGCAGCGAGCCGCCGAGGCGCAGCGCGAGCGACTGCACGTGGAGCCCGTCGATGCCGCTCGATGCAGACCGCCTCGTCGCCGCGGCGGACGCAGAGGAAGACCGTCTCCTCGGTGGCCTCGTGGATCCGCTCCATCACCGGCAGGGCGGCCTGGCGCTCGTCGAGGCGCTCGATGACCGCGCTCCCGAGCCGGAGCAGCCGCCAGCCGAGCCGCCACGTGCCGCTCTGCGAGCCCGGCTCGACCATGTCGAGCGCCTCGAGGCTCGGTCAGCAGCCGGTAGACGGTCGTGCGCGGCTCGTCGAGCACCTCGGACAGCCGCCGCGGCGTCGCCTCGCGCTCGTCGGCGAGCGCCTCGAGCAGAAGCACGGCCTTGGCGAGCGAGCGGACCGGGTTTTCCCGGATGATCCTCTGCGCGCGTCCTCGGTTCGTCGATCGCAGCCACTCGCACCATTCCACATGCTAGACAGGCCGTCCGCATAATGGTAACGTCGGCGCCGAGCGCGGCGCCTGCCGCTAAGCCGAACGGTGACGAGTACGGGGCCCAGCATGACGGTGGCGGCGCTCGAGCCCGCTTCTGCTGATCACCCGGTGCCCGGTGTCGAGCTGCGCGGGGTGGTCAAGCGCTACGGCACCCAGCTCGCGCTCCGCGAGTCTCGACCTCGAGATCCGGGACGGCGAGTTCTTCTGCCTGCTCGGGCCCTCCGGCTGCGGCAAGACGACGACGCTGAACCTGATCGGCGGCTTCGTCGTCCCGACGGAGGGGACGATCTGGCTCCGCGGCAGCCGGATCGACACGCTGCCGCCGCACAAGCGTCCGGTCAACACCGTCTTCCAGTCGCTACGCCCTCGTTCCCGCACATGACCGTGCTGCGAGAACGTCAGCTTCGGCCTCGCGCATGGACCGGGTCCCGAAGGCCGAGAGTCGACGCCGCGCGCGAGGAGGCGCTCGCGCTCGTCGGGCTCGAGAGCTTCGGCGACCGGACGCCGGCGCAGCTCTCCGGCGGCCAGCAGCAGCGCGTCGCCGTCGCCCGCGCGCTCGTCAAGCGGCCGGCGGTGCTTCTGCTCGACGAGCCGCTCGGAGCGCTCGACCTGAAGCTGCGCCATCGGCTCCAGATCGAGCTGACGCAGATCCACCGCGAGGTCGGGACGACGTTCGTCTACGTCACGCACGACCAGGAGGAGGCGATGTCGATGGCCGACCGGATCGCCGTCCTGAACGACGGGCGGCTCGAGCAGCTCGGCACCCCGCACGAGATCTACCGGCGCCCGGCCTCCCGCTTCGTCGCCGACTTCATCGGCGACGCGAACTTCATCGACGTCACGGTCGACGGGCGACGTCGCGGTGCTTCGCGACGGCACGCGCGTGCCGTGCGCGGGCGGCCGGCCGGCCGGCCCGGCGACGCTGATGCTGCGGCCCGGAGGTCATTGCGCCTCGGCCGACGGCGCGAGCGGCCCGCGGGCGCCGTGGTCGGGCGGGCGGTCCAGACGCCTCGTTCCTCGGCAACCACGTCCGCGTGACCGTCGACTGCCCGGCGCTCGAGACGCCCGCTCATCCTGGCGCTGCAGGGCCACGACGCCGCGAGCGCCCCGCCGGTCGGCGACCGAGGCCGCCGTCTGGTGGAACGCCGACGACGGGCTCGCTGCTCGAGCCGGCCGCGGCGGACGAGCGTCTGCGGCGGCGAGCGTCCGACAGCGCGGCGATCGCGGAGGTTCGGCCGCGGCGCGGAACCGGGTCGCCGAGCGGCCGCGTCCTACGCCGGCTTCGTCCCGGCGGTCCTCCTGCTCGGCGGCTTCTTCGTCGTCCCGCTCGTGATCATCGTCCTCTACAGCTTCTGGGAGGTCGTGGACTACAACGTCGTCCACCACTGGACGGTCGGGAACTACACGTACTTCTTCAGCGTCTCGACCTACGTCTCGACGATGTGGGCGACGCTCTGGGTCGCCGTGGTCGCGACGGCGATCGTGATCGGGCTCGCGTTCCCGTTCGCCTACTGGCTCTCGCGCTACGTGCCCGCGGCGGCTGCGCCCGCTGCTGCTCGTGCTCGTCGTCGTGCCGTTCTGGACGAGCTACCTCCTGCGCGTCTACTCGTGGCTGACGATCCTCGGCGAGCAAGGGCGTGCTCAACCGCTTCCTGGAGTGGGCCGGGATCACGAACCACCCGATCGGGCTCTTCCTCTACGACCGGCCGGCCGTGATCCTCGTGCTCGTCTACCTCTACTTCCCGTTCGCGGCGCTGACGCTCTACGCCTCGATCGAGCGCTTCGACTGGGATCAGCTGCGCGCCGCGATGGATCTCGGCGCGCCGCCGCTGACGGCGATCCGCCGGATCCTCGTTCCGCAGATCCGGCCGGGGATCGTCACCGCGGTCATCTTCGTGTTCATCCCGATCCTCGGCGAGTACCTGACGCCGCAGATCATCGGCGGCACCGGCGGCGTGATGATCGGGAACCTCGTCGTCAACTTCTTCCAGGCGGCGGAGTTCACACGCGGTGCCGCGGTGTCGCTGCTGATCGCGGCGTTCATCGTCGTGCTGCTGGTCGTCTTCCGCAAGTCGCTCTCGGCGCCCGAGGCGTATGGCGGCTGAGCTCGAGTCGTCGTCCCGCGGCGCGGGTGATCGCGCGCGGCCTGCTGACCGTCTACGGCGCGCTGATCTACCTGTTCCTGTTCGCGCCGATCGTGCTGCTCGTGCTGTTCAGCTTCAACGCGAACCGGTACGGCACGTTCCCGATCACGGCCTGGACGCTCAGCTGGTACCGCGCAGGTGTTCAACGACTTCGCGATCCACGACGCGCTCGTCGACGACCCTGCGGGTCGCCGCTCGAGGTGACGATCATCTAGCACCGATCGTCGGCACCTGCGCCGCCTTCCCGCTCGTCCGCTCGAGGCTGCCGCTTCCGCGACGGGATCCGGATCGCGTTCATCCTGCCGATCATGATCCCCGGGCTCCTGATCGGGGTCAGCCTGCTCGTGCTCTTCACCGAGGTGCTGCACGTGGCAGCTCTCGCCGCAGACGGCGGTGATCGGCCAGAGCGTCTACACGACGCCGTTCGTGATCCTGCTCGTCGCGGCGCGACTGCAGTCGTTCGACCGCTCGCTCGAGCGCGCGGCCAGCGACCTCGGCGCCAACTCGTTCAACCGCCTGCGGCTGCGTCGTGCTGCCGCTGCTCCTGCCGGCGATCCTGGCGGGCGCGCTGTTCGCGTTCACGCTCTCGCTCGACGAGTTCATCATCACCTACTTCCTCATCGGCGGGCACAACACGCTGCCGATCTACATCTACACCCAGGTCAAGTTCGGGATCACGCCCGAGGTGAACGCCCTCGCCGCCGATGCTGCTCGCCGGCATCGCTGCTCATCCTCGCGCTCGCCTTCGCGCTCCCCTGGCTCTTCCGCACCGTCCGCCGCGCCGTCCGCGACGCGGCACGCGCGCCGACGCCGGCGTCACGGACGGTGCCGCATGAGCCTGCGTCTCGCCACCGCCCCTGTCTCCTGGGGGATCTGGGAGCAGACGATCGACCGCTCCGACCTCGTGCCGCCGCAGACGGCTGCTCGAGACGGTCGATCGAGATGGGCTACCGGCGATCGAGTCGGGGCCGCCCGGGCTACCTCGCGCCGAGCGGCGCGGCGGCGGTCGAGCTGATCCGGCCGCTTCGGGATCGAGATCGTCGCGACGTTCCTGCCGCTCCGGCTCGACGATCCGCGAGGGCTTCGCCGAGGACCTGGCCGCGCTCGACCCGACCGTCGAGGTGCTCGCGGCGACCGGCGACGGCCTCGTGATCCTCGCCGACATGGAGCGGCCCGAGCGGGCGCGCGTCGTCCGGCCAGCCCGAGCGGCGGCGCGCGACCGGCTGGAACCGGACGCACGTTCGACATCGCGGCTGCCGAACGCCTGGAGATCGCGCCGGGCTCGCTGCGCCGAGCAGCGGCCTGCGCGTCTCGTTCCACCCGCATGCAGCCACCTACGTCGAGTCGCCCGAGGAGATCGACGCGCTGCTCGAGCGCGCACCGACGCTCGGGCTCTGCCTCGACACCGGACACACGGTCGTCGGCGGCGGCGACCCGCTCGAGATCGCGCACCGCTACGCCGACCGGATCGTCCACCTCCACCTCAAGGACGTCGACCGGGCCGTGCTCGACCGGCTGCGCGCGGGCGAGATCGACATGGACGAGGCCTGGCAGGAAGGGATCTTCTGCCCCTTCGGCGAGGGCGTCGTGCCGCTCCAGGAGTTCCTCGCGCTCCCGGAGATCCGGTCGCTCGACGGCTACGCGGTGCTCGAGCAGGACCGGATGGCCGTCACGGTCGACGACCTCCCGGCGGTGCGGGCGGTCGAGACCGAGAACCTCCGCCGCGTCGAGGCCTGGCTGGCCTGACGCTACTAGGCCGCCGACGCCGCGAGGAACATCGCCGGTGAGCAGCTGCATGTCGATCCGCGCCTGCTCGGGCGGTGTCCGGCAGGCGACCCCCTCGGCGCACGCAGGCGTGGAAGTGCACGAGCTCCTGGCGGAACGCACTCGCGGTGTGACTCGAAGACCGCGCACTGACGCCGGTCGAGGTCGTCGGCGCCGCTTGCGCTCGTAGCGCGTCGGCGCCTGCTTCAGCCAGGGCGAGGGGAACTCGAGCGGCGATAGGAGTCCTCGAAGTAGAAGGCGATCGTCTCGCGGTACTCGCGGATGCCGAAGAGCTGGATCCAGGCGCTGTCCCAGCGCGCGCCGTTCGCGAGGACGACGGAGCCGGTGATCGCCTGCCCGTCGTTCCACCAGGCGCCGTCGGCGACGCGCGCCGGGCAGCGGCTCGCCCATGCGCTCGAGCAGGCCGTGGACGGCGTTGACGTCGTGCCCCATGCTGCCGAGGTAGGCGTCCGAGAACGCGAAGACGGCCTCGGGCGAGCCGTCGCCCGACCGCCTCCTCGACCTGCTCGGACTCCGAGCGCTTGCGTCGCCTCGATCAGTTCCGCGGGCACGTCCGTGGCCCTTGACGATGTCGCCCTCGGCGAAGAACGGGAGCCACTCGGGGTCGTGGCACGATCACGCGGAGGTAGCGGAGGTCCTCCGCGGTCGCGGGAAGCTCGGCCAGCATCCGCTCCCACGCGGGGTCGTAGCGCTTCATGAACCCGACCTGGACGACCTTCGCCGCCCGGTCGCGCGCCTCGACGATCCGGTCGGCGTCGGCGACGCTGATGCAGAGCGGCTTCTCGACGAAGACGTGCAGCCCGGCGTCGAGCGCGGCCAGCACGACCTCGGCGTGGGTCGCCGCGGGCGACGGCGATCAGGACGGCGTCGAGGCCGCCGGCGTCGAGCAGCGAGCGGTAGTCGTCGTGCACGCCGGGGATGCCGTAGCGCGCGGCGACCGCCTCGCGGACCGTCCTGCTCGGGTCGGCGATGGCCACGATCTCGAACCGCTCGTGCAGCTCCGACAGGTAGGGCAGGTGCTCGGCCTGGGCGACCATTCCACAGCCGATCACCCCGATCCGAACCCGTGCTGCGACGCTCATCTGCACTCCCTGGAAATCGTCCTGAACAGCACCCGAGCCCGGGCATTCCGCATTCTAGACATCCAGTCCGCATGATGGTACAGTCGCGCGGTGGCTTGCGCCCGCAGCGCCTGCTCCGTCAGGGTGTTCGATTCGCCGGATGTTTCGCGCCGCTGCGTCGTCTGCCGGCAGGCAGAACGTGCACACCTCTGCCGGCAGGCAGAAGGTGCATCCCGTCATGCGTCCGCCGATGTCGGCGAAGGACGCGCGACAACCTCGACGAGGCTTGCTCAACTAAGGAGGAACGATGGATCAGCTCCAACAGTCGCATGACCCGGAGGGCGCTCCTCCGGCGCGGTGCGGCCGGTGCCGCTGGGCCTGTATGCGGCGCGGGACGCTCGGCAACGGTCGGGCAGGCAGCGGGCGCGACCACGCGTACGTGCCGGCGGCGTCACGCTGAACTGGCTGACGTGGTCCGACCACTACTTCCCGAACCAGATCCAGCAGGTGCAGAAGTCGATCGGGATCGGCGCGCGCCCGCAGCTCTTCAGCGACGACTCGGACTCGTACGTCAAGGTCAAGGCCGGCGGCGGCGGCTGGGACATGTCCTCCGAGGACGCCCTGTGGGTGCCGAAGTTCTACAACGAGGGGCTGATCAGGCCCTTCGACATCAAGAGCTTCCCGGTCTCGAAGCAGCTCTACCCGGTCGCGCTCGACGTGCCGTTCTGGAAGGCCGGCTCGAACCAGATGGGCTACCCGTTCGGCTGGTCGAGCCTCCAGATCTACTACAACCCGAAGTACGTCACGACGAAGCCGGACTCGTGGCACGCGCTGCTCGACCCGGAGTACAAGAAGAAGATCGTGCTCGAGAACCAGCCGACCGACCTGATGGCGATGGCGGGCCTCGCGACGGGCGCGAAGAAGCCGTACAACATGACGACGGCGCGAGATCGCGAACGCCAAGGCGTTCCTGAAGCAGCTGAAGCCGAACGTGCTCAAGCTCGTCTCGCAGAACAGCGAGTCGGTCCGGGCGCTGACCGACGAGTCGGCGTGGCTGACGATCGAGAACATCGGCACCGACGCGCGCGTGAAGGACGCGGGCGGCCCGCTGATCGAGATCGCGACGCCGAAGGAGGGCGTGTACGGCTGGATGGACGCCGAGATGCTGCTGAAGGAGTCGTCGAACCAGAGCTCGTTCGAGCCGTTCATCAACGCGATGGAGCAGGCGCCCGTGGATCGCGCACAACTTCCTCGTGAACGGCCGCCCGCTCTTCAACGAGAAGGCGTACAAGCTGCTCGTGAACATGGGCCACAAGGAGCGGGCCGACCGGTTCCTCTACAACCAGCCCGAGCGGCCGCTCGGCATGGTCGCTGAAGGGCCCGTCGTCGAACGAGCAGGCGTACATCGACGCCTTCAACGAGTCGCTCGGCGCGTAGCGCGATCGACGCGAGAACCGGCGGGGAGGGGCGCGAGCCTCCGGTCCCTCCCCGCGCTCGCACAGCCGGGCCCGAGGCCACCTGAGCGGCGTCCGCCCGCCGTCATGACGGCCGCCGGCACGATCCAGAGCGACGAGGCCCCACGGCCGGAGGTCGGGCCGGGCGCAGCCCCATGAGCGTGCGCTTGTCGTCGTCGACTGCTCGGGCGCCGCGGCCACGTTCACCGAAGCGCGGCCAGCGCGTCGGCCGGTGAGCCCGGCTCTACACTCAACCCGAAACGCCCCCGTAGCTCAGTGGATAGAGCAGCGGTTTCCTAAACCGCGTGCACAAGTTCGATTCTTGTCGGGGGCACTCTTGCCGGACTTACCAGCGCTCGCTCACAGCCGAAGCAGCCCCGGCGGAGGCAGTTCCTGCCGAGACGGCAAGCGCGGCGACGGCGGCGAAGATGGTGAGCGTGCGGATCATGGTGCGCCCCCCTGATATCGATTGTCTACACCCGCAAAGACACCGAAAGCGAGCGCCCATTCCCGCCCGCGTTCGCCCCCGCCGCGGTGCGGCCGCTCTTCCAAGTTGGCTTCCACTTGCGGCCATGCCTGCTCGGTGCACGTTTCGTTGGCCCCTACTGATCGGCGAGCGCACTCGCCCGGGCGAGTACGGCGTCGATCATCGCCGGCGTGAGCTTCCCGGTGAAGGTGTTCTGCTGGCTCGGGTGATAGCTGCCGAGCAGCGTCCAGCGCTCGGCTCCCCATTCGCTTCCGTGGCCGAAGCGAGGGCGTGGGCGCGGCGGCGGGGCCCCGGCCAGCGCTTGTAGCCGCAGGGCGGCGTCCCAGGCGAAGGCTCCCAGGCAGACAACGACGCGGAGGTGCTCGAGCAGCGCGAGCTCAGAGGCCGCCCACGGAAGGCAGCTATCGAGCTCGGCCGGCGTCGGGCGGTTTGCCGGTGGTGCGCAGCGCACCGCAGCCGAGATGAAACAGTCGGTGAGCCGCTGGCCATCCTCACGGGAGACCGACGTCGGTTGCGCGGCGAAGCCCGCACGATGGAGCGCTGCGAACAGGAAGTCGCCGGAACGGTCGCCGGTGAAAACGCGGCCCGTGCGATTGCCCCCGTGCGCCGCCGGCGCGAGCCCGAGCAGGAGCACCCGCGCCTGCGGATCCCCGAAGCCTGGGAGGGGCCGCCCCCAATAGTGCTCGCCCGCATAGGATGCGCGCGGCGCCGCCGCGACCGCCTCCCGATAGGAGACAAGCCGCGGGCAGCGCCGGCACTCGACAATCTGCGCCTCAAGCCGCGACAGCGCCTCGACGTTCCGCACCCGGCCGATTCTCGCTGCCTCGGACCGGTTCGCGCGTACCTTCGAGTCGGCCGGTCCGCTTGCGGGCTGACCGTTCGCAGAGTTGACCTGTCGGACTCACCGTAAAACCGGGGACGGCTCATGGGTCCGGCGACGGTGTCTTTAGCAATTGCCGCGTCGGGTCGATGGTAACCAGTCATGGTCAGGCCCGTCCTCCTCGCCTCGCTCGTCGTCGCGTGAGCGCGCCGTGCTCGGCAACCGAAGTCGTGCACTCGTTCCGGCGCGAGGGGATCGCGACGCCGGTGCTTCTGATCACGGCGGCACCCGACCCGGGGCTGGACGAGGCTGTGGCCGAGGCGGGCCGCCAGGGGGTCGTTGTCGAGCGATGAGCGGCGAGGGAGCCGTACCCCTCGACGGCCATCCTGAGACGCTCTTCCGCGGGCTTCTCGAGTCCGCCCCGGACGCGATGGTCATCGTCGACCAAAGCGCGACGATCGTCCTCGTCAACGCGCAGGTCGAGCGGCTCTTCGGCTACGGGCGCGAGGAGTTGATCGGCCGGCCGATCGAACTGCTGCTTCCGGACCGTTTCCGCGACATCCATCGACGGCACCGCGACGGCTACCTCGGTGCGCCGACCACGCGCCCGATGGGTGCTGATCTCGATCTGTTCGGCCTCCGCAAGGACGGCACGGAGTTCCCGATCGACATCAGCCTCAGTCCTCTCCAGACGGAGACCGGCCTCCTGGTCGTGAGCTCGATTCGCGACGTCAGCGAGCGGAAGATCGTCGAGGAGCGGCTCCGGCAGAGCGAGACGCTGTTTCGCGGGCTGCTGGAAGCGGCGCCTGACGCGATCGTGATCGTCGACGGCGATGCGAAGCTCGTTCTCGTCAACGGGCAGGCAGAAACGGTTTTCGGCTATGACCGTGGGGAGCTGATCGGGCAACCGGTCGAGATGCTGTTGCCGGCACGCCTGCGGCAGGGGCACCGCCGTCACCGCGACGGATACCTCGCCGCACCGACGGCACGCCCGATGGGCGCCGGCCTCGAGCTCTTCGGGCTGAGGAGAGACGGCACGGAGTTTCCGGTCGACATCAGCCTGAGCCCGTACGAGACGACGAACGGCCGTCTCGTCCTCGGCGCGATCCGCGACGTGACCGAGCAGAAGCGCGTCGAGTCCGAGATCCGGCGGCTCGCCGCGGAGGCGAAGCGGGCGAACGCCGCGAAGAGCGACTTCCTCTCGCGCATGAGTCACGAGCTGCGGACCCCGCTCAACGCCATCATCGGCTTCGCCCAGCTGCTCGAGCTCGACGATCTCGCCGCCGGTCAACGCGAAAGCGTCACTCATATTCTCGGAGCTGGACGGCACCTTCTGAGCCTGATCAACGAGATTCTCGACGTTGCGCAGATCGAGTCCGGACGGGTGAGCATGTCCATCGAGCCGGTCGCAGTCCAGTCGGTGATCGACGCAGCGCTCAACCTGGTCAGACCCTTGGCCGCGGAGCGACGGGTGACGATCCGAACGCCAGGGTCGGACAGCCCCCCCGTCTATGTCGCCGCGGACGCGCAACGCCTCCTGCAGATCGTCCTGAACCTGCTCGGCAACGCGGTCAAGTACAACCAGCCGAACGGAGTCGTCGAGGTCGCGTGGTCGACGGACGACACTCGAGTTCGAATCGACATCCGCGACGACGGCCCGGGGATCGCCGCGGAGGACCTTGTCCAGATCTTCGCGCCGTTCGAGCGTGGGACGGCTTTGCACGGCTCCGCCGAAGGGACCGGCCTCGGTCTGGCCGTTGCGCGGCAACTCGTCGAGGCGATGGGGGGAAGCGTTCACGCCGAGAGCGCACCGGCGGAGGGGAGCACGTTCACGATCGAGCTCCCGCGCGCCGAGGTTCCGGCGGCTCCGGCGAAGGATGGGGCGAGCACGATCGACGCGCCGGCCGACCGGACGCTGATCCACATCGAAAACAATGTCGTCGCGCAGCGCCTCGTCGAACGAATCATCGAGCGGCTGCCCGGGGTTCGGGTCGTCGCGACCGTTCTCGGCTCGCAAGGGCTCGAGCTCGCCCGCCTCCACCGGCCTGACGCGATCCTGCTCGACTTGCATCTGCCGGATCTGCCGGGCGAAGAAGTGCTTAGACGTCTGCGCAGCCTGCCTGCGACGAGCGACATTCCCGTGATCGTGCTAAGCGCCGACACGAGTCGTGGCGCAGCGGAGCGACTCCGTGAGGCAGGAGCGACGGACTTTCTCACGAAGCCGATCGACGCCGACGTGCTTCTGGCCGTCGTGGATGAACTGACCCGGCTGACGCCCCGTCCGAGGGACAAGCCGCAGCCTACGTTCGCCGACACTACGTAGTATGAAGGGTTCGCGCGGCACCGTCGGCTACCTCGTGGTCGGCGCCATCGTGACCGCTGGCTACTTCGTCCTCCCCTCGGTCGGCCCTTGGCCGGAGTGGGCGCCGAGGCTGGTCATCGACTGGTGCGTCACCATGAGTGCCCTCGTCGCGCTCGCCGTCGGCATCGCCCGGAACAAGCCGGGATCGCGCTGGCCGTGGCTGCTGCTGATCGGCAGTCACGCCTGCTTCGTCATCGGCGACATCCTCTTCTACACGAACCACTACATCCGGTCCGACGTGCGCTTCCCGGCCGTTTCAGACGTCTTCTACCTCGGACAATATCCGCTGCTCATCGCCGGTCTGTTCATGTTCGTTCGCCGTCGCAACATCGATCGCGACCGTGCCGGGCTGATCGACGCGATGATCATCGGGACCGGTGCGGCGCTGCTGTCGTGGATGTTCATCATGAGCCAGTACCTCGGACCGGGAAGCGGTCCCGGCGTCTTCATCGTAGGAACATCGCTCGCCTACCCGCTGATGGACATCGTGGTGCTCGCGGTCGCGCTTCGGCTCGTCACCAGTGGGCTGAGCAGATCGCCGTCTTTCATCTTTCTCGTGGCCTCGATCGCCATGCTGCTCGCAAGCGACTCCTTCTACGCCTGGAGCCAGGTTCATGGCACCTACAAGGCGGGTGGATTCATCGACGGGACTTGGCTTGTCTCCTACCTCCTCCTCGCAGCTGCCGCTCTCCACCCGTCGATGCGCAGCCTGACGGAGCCTGTTGCGCCGCCGAACCGCAGCTTCACCCGGGGACGGCGCGTGCTGCTGACGCTGGCAGCCCTCCTCGCCCCCATGACGCTCCTGGTCACCGAGTTCAGGCAGCACGACTTCCGCGAAGTCGGCGTGGGTGTCGCGGCCGGAGTGCTTCTCCTCCTCGTCCTGGCCCGCCTGGCAGATGCAATGCGGGTTCAGCAGCGTGTGATCGCCAAGAACCGACGACTCGAAGGGGAGCTAAGGCAACGCCATAGCGAGCTGAAGCGCGAACAGGAATTCCTTCACGCAACGCTCAACAGCATGAACGACGCGATCGTCGCCGCAGACGTCGACGGAAACGTCACGCTGTTCCACCACAACGACGACAGCGTGCTCCCGCAGATGGGTGAGTCGGAGAACGTTGCAGCCGTCGTCGCGAAGCTCGCGCTCTATCGACCGGATGGAACGACGCGGCTTCTCCCCGGCGAGTTTCCACTCCTCCGCGCCCTGGGCGGCGAGCACGTCAGCAACATGGAGTTGGTGGTCCAGACGCCGGGCGGATCATCCCGCTTCGTCCTCGCCAGCGCCCACCCGACCTACGTGGACGGAGCAGTGAGCGGGGCGGTGGCGGCGTTCCACGACATCAGCGAGCGGAAGCGGCTCGAGGAAGCCGCCCTGGCGCAAGCGGACGCCGAGCGGGTAAGTCGGACGAAGAGCGAGTTCCTCTCGCGCGTCAGCCACGAGCTACGGACGCCGCTCAACGCGATTCTCGGTTTCGGGCAACTGCTCGAGCTGGGCGAAACCCTGTCGCCGAGAGACCGGGAGAACGTCGCCCAGATGATGACGTCCGGACGACACCTGCTGTCGCTGATCGACGAGGTGCTCAACGTCTCTCGCATCGAGTCCGGCTCCGCGAACCTGACGATCGCCGACGTCGACGTCCGATCCGTTGCCGCGGCCGCCGTCGACATGCTTGCTCCGCTTGCCGCCGAGCGTGAGATCGCGATCGGATTCGACATGCCGTCCGGGCTCGTCGTCTCGGCAGATGCGGTGCGGCTACGCGAGGTGCTCGTGAATCTGGTGTCGAATGCCGTCAAATACAACGTCCACGGGGGCTCGGTCACCGTCGCGGCCGAGGTCGTCGGGAAGAGGCTCCACCTCCACGTCTCCGACACGGGGCCCGGGATCGCGCGGCACCTTCTCCCGCGGCTCTTCCTGCCGTTCGACCGGCTCGGGGCGGAGCAAACCGGCGTCGAGGGGACGGGACTTGGCTTGACGTTGTCGAAGGCCTTTGTCGAAGCGATGGGGGCGAGTATCACCGTCGACAGCGAGCCGGGCATCGGCAGCACGTTCACCGTCGACCTTCCTCGTGTCGAGCTCGAATCCGAAACGGCTGATGCCGCGGCTCGTCGGCCTTGCGTGCTCTGCATCGAGGACAACCCGGCGAATCTCGCGCTGATCCGGAAGGTATTCGAGCTGCGAGCGGGAGTCGAGTTGGTGACTGCCAGCACGGGAACCGGCGCTCTCGCGCTGGCGCGCTCCGAACGGCCGAAACTCGTTCTCCTCGACCTGAACCTTCCGGGTACCTCGGGCCAGGAGGTGTTGAGTCAGCTCCGGATCGACGCTGGAACGCGCGACACCCCCGTCGTGATCGTGAGCGCGGATGCGTCGCCGGGAACAATCGCGCGACTGCGCGCCGCCGGTGCGACCGACTACCTGACGAAGCCGATCGACATCGCAAGGCTCCTCGAGGTCGTGGACGAGGCGCTCGCCGCCGCATGACCGGCTCGCTCGACACCCAAGCCATGCGCGTTGTCATTCTCGACGACAACCATGCGAACCTCTCGTTCGCTGAACAACTGTTCGAGGTTGCCGGCTACACCAACGTGTTCGCAACTGCCGACCCAGGCGTCATCGACTCATTCGAGCAAGATTGCCCCGATCTGTTGGTGCTCGACCTCCACATGCCGAAGGTCGACGGCTTCGAGGTGCTCGCGCGCGTGCATGGGGTGATCGCCGAACCTGAGTCGTTGCCTGTACTCGTTGCGACCGCTGACACGACGCGTGAGACGCGCGAGCGTGCGCTCACACTCGGAGCGCGCGACTTCGTGACGAAGCCACTCGACGTGACGGAGGTCCTCCTCCGCGCGCGAAACCTCCTGCACACCCGAAAGCTCCAGCTCGCTCTCCAGCGCCAAAACACCGACCTCGCAGAGGCGGTTCGAAAGCGAACCGGCGAGCTGGAGCAGTCCCGTCTGGAGACACTCCAACGCCTCGCGCTGGTTGCGGAGTTCCGCGACTACGGGACCTGGGAGCACGCGGCGAGAATCGGGCGTGTTGCCGAGCTCCTCGCAACAACCATCGGGCTGCCCCCCGAGGAAGCGGCCCTCATCGGGATGGCAGCTCCCTTGCACGACCTCGGAAAAATCGCGATCGCCGACTCCATTCTCCTCAAGCCCGGGAAGCTGACCGAAGAGGAATGGCAGAAAATGAGGCGCCACACGACGATTGGCGCGAGGATGCTCTCGGGAGGAAGCTGTCCGGTGCTTCGCGCTGCAACCGAGATCGCGCTCTACCATCACGAGCGCTTCGACGGCCGGGGCTACCCGCACGGACGTGTCGGAGAGGACATTCCGCTCGCTGCGCGCATCGTCGCAGTTGCGGACGTCTTCGACGCGCTGACGCACGAACGTCCCTACAAGAGCGCGAATTTCAGCGGAGAGGGCCCTGCAGACGATCCGCGATGATGTCGGGCATTTCGATCAGCGCGTCGTCGAGGCGCTGCTCACTCTCGGAAGCGAGGCGCTCAGGGGAACCGAGGAGCCAGTCAGTCAACCGGGAACCCCGACCACGTTGGCTGCATGATCGCTCGTCGACTCGGCCAACGGCCCCCAACCTGCAAGATGCCGTGGACGATCGCCGAGCCGGGCACGAACTCGAGGTTGTAGTAGCCGTTCGGGGGTTGCTGGACGATGAGGATCTTCGCGTCGATCCGATCGTCCGCCTGACGCGTCGTCGGGGCGGGGCGGGGGCGCCGACGCGATGTCACCCGGGACGGTGAAGGGCTTGACGGAACCGCCGCGAGAGTTGTCCGGACCGCTCCGTAGAGTCTCGAGAACATGGTGGGGCAGACTCAGGAGGCCCTCTACTCGAACATCGACCTGGAGCTCTCCTGGTCTGAGGCGGAGCTACCGCAGGCGGAGCGGACCAAGCACGTTCACGGAATGCATCCCTATCTCGGGAAGTACGTTCCCCAGCTCGTCGAAGTCTTCCTGAAGCGCTGCTTCCGGCCGGGCCAGCGCGTCTATGACCCCTTCGTGGGTTCGGGCACCACGCTCGTCGAGGCAAATGTGTTCGGAGCGGACGGCGTTGGCTGCGACATTTCGGCCTTCAACTGCCTCCTCAGCCGTGTCAAGACGACTTCCTACTCACTCGGCGCGCTCGAGCTGGGCCTGAGGGCCGCGCTGGCCGAATCTCGGCAAGCCGGGCCTGCGCCGATCGACGAGGCCGGCGACTGGCTCCGGAGCTGGTATGCGCCGCGGGCCCTGGGTGAGCTCCTCCGCTACTACGAGGTGGCTTCCGAGCGTCTCGACGATCCGGCCTGGGACGTTGCGAAGATCATCCTCTCCCGGGCAGCGCGATCGGCTAGGCGAACGACACACTTCGACCTCGACTTCCCGCGGGCCCCCACGACCGGCCCCTACTACTGTCACAAGCACAAGCGCACGTGCCGCCCCGTTGAGGAGGCGGAGAAGTTCCTCTCGCGTTACACGCTCGATACCGTGCGGCGCATTCGCGCTTTCACCGAGGTCCGGACGGGCAGAGACGTCGAGGTGATCCACGACGACTCGCGGACCGTGCAGCTGGACGGTAGAGCCGACGGGATCATCACCTCGCCGCCCTACCCCGGCCTGATCGACTATCACGAGCAGCACCGCTACTCCTACGAGTTGCTGAGGCTCCGCGATCGCCGGCAGGAAGAGATCGGAGCAGCCACCCGAGGCTCGAGCGGCCGCTCACTGGCCGCCTACGTGGATGATATGACCGCGGTCTTCGCCAACGCCGCGGTTCAACTCGAGCGTAATGCCCCGATCGTGATCGTGGTGAACGACTCACGGAACCTGTACCCGGAGATCCTGACGAGAGCGGGACTCTCGCTCGAGGACACCATCACCCGCCACGTCAACCGTCGAACCGGGCGTCGAGCCGGTGAGTTCTTCGAAAGCATCCTGATCGCTCGTTCCGGTACTTCAGCCCGCTAGCCGCGAGCAGCAACAACAGGCGCGTCCAGTCGTTTCTCCGAGTTGCTCCGGCGGCCGCCGCCGAGATCGTGGAGTGCCTTGAGAACCTCGTCGGCGCGTCTTTCCGGCCCGCAGCGGGTTCAGTCGATCGCGCGCCGGAAGAAACCGCGCGAGCCGACGCCGAGGAGGACACAGAGCGCGGCCGGCAGGACGAGCAGGCAGATCCAGGGCGCGATGTGCGGGACGCTCGGCACGAGCGCAGCCCGTAGCCCTTCACTGACGTACGTCATCGGGTTCATCGCCGTGATCACCTGGAACCAGGGAAGCTTGCTCAGGGAGGGCCACGGGTACTGGCTGCACCCGGTGAACAGGAGCGGCGTGAAGACCAGCGAGAAGACGATGTTGATCCGGTTCGGCTTCACGAGCGTGCCGAGGACGAGACCGAGGCTGGCGCCGAGCAGCGATCCCAGCACGACGATCACGAGGAAGAGCGGCAGCCCGGCCCACCGCCACGGGATCGACCCCAGTACGAGAATCCCGATCGGGACCATGACGGCCGTTGCGATCAGCGCCCGGAAGGCTGCGAACAGCACCTTCTCGAGGGCGACGAGCCCTGTCGACATCGGCGCGAGCAAGCGGTCCTCGATCTCCTTCGTCCAGCCGAACTCGATCACGAGCGGGAACGCGAGCGTCTGCATGCTCGTGATCACGGCGGTGAGGGCGAGCAGCCCCGGGAAGAGGAGGTCGGAGTAGCCGTTCGTCGTGTAGCCGAGGCTGCCGAGGACCTTGCCGAAGACGAACAGAAGGAAGAACGGCTGCAGGATGACTTGCGCCAGGAAGACCGGGAACTCGCCCCAGGTGACGTAGATGTCTCGACGCAGGACGGCCAGGAACACCCGCCCCTGCCCCGGAACCGTCTCGCGCCCGGCGACCGCGCTCACCGGAGCGTCCTTCCGGTCAGGTGGATGAACACATCCTCCAGCGTCGGCGTGCCGAGCTTGACGTCGGCGAGCGCCGAGCCGTGCGCCGCGAGGACACCGGCTGCCGGGGCGACGAGAAGCGGTGGATCGCCCGTGACGTAGAGCCGGACCCGGAGGTCGCCGTTCACCCCCGCGGCGTCCGGCCCTTCGCCGGCCGGGGTCGACGCGATTCTCTCGGCGACCTCGACCGAGGGCAGCGCGCCGAGATCGGCAACGATCGACTCGGCCGTCTCGGCGTCGCGCGGCCGTGTGGTCAGCTCGATCGTGCTCCCGGTCGGGACCGACCGCATCAACCCGTCCGGCGTGTCGAGCGCGAGCAGCGTGCCGTGATCCATGATCCCCACCCGGTCGGAGAGCGCGGCGGCCTCGTCCATGTCGTGGGTCGTCAGCACCAGCGTGACGCCCCGGTCACGCAACTCGCGCAGCCTGTCCCAGACAAACAGCCTCGCGGCGGGATCGAGCCCGGTCGACGGTTCGTCGAGGAACAGCACCTGCGGGGAATGCATCAGCGCCCGCGCGATCATCACCCGCTGCGACTGACCGCCCGAGAACATGTCCGGCTTCTGATTCGCACGGTCGAGTAGGCCGAATTGCTCGAGCAGCTCGTCGGCGCGACGGTTGCGCTCCTTCGCCGGGACACCGTGGTAGGCGGCGTGGAAGACGAGGTTCGCGCGAATCGAGAGCGCCCGGTCGAGGTTGCTGCGCTGCGGAATCACGGCCAGAGCGCTCCGCGCCTCGACCGGGTTGCGGACAACGTCGATGCCTGCGACCGCGGCCGACCCGCTCGTCGGCCGCACCCGCGTCGTCAACACGCCGACAGTCGTCGTCTTCCCGGCCCCATTCGGCCCGAGCAGGCCGAAGATCTCCCGCCGCGCGACCTCGAAGCTCACCCCGTCAACGGCATTCACCGGCGATTTCGGATAACGCTTGACGAGGTCGCTGACGGCCACCGCCGGCGCCTCACTACCGCCAACCCCCATCCCGTCATGAAACCATGCGACGGGCCCCAGGCCCGGCAGCGGCTAGCCGAGCCGCGCGGGAGCGACCGAGACTCAGGGAGACAGGCGCTTCACGGCGGGCCGCCTCTCACCCGGCGGGCCGACGCATGGCCCGTCCCACGTGCGGAAGGACATCCGTGCCCGCCAGCTCAAGGGACGCCGCAAGGCATTCGTGGCCAGTTCCGCGGAACCCCGTCAGAAGGATGAGAACATCGGGCGCAGCCTCACGCTCCAGACGCTCAATCGCAGCGAGGCACTCATCCGGATTGCCGATGATCGCCGCCATTTGCGCGTCCGCCACTGCATCGCCGGTGTCATCGTCGCCCTTGCGAAGGCCCCAGCTTCGCTTGCGACCGAAATGCTTTGCGAGCAGCCCTGCAATTCGCAGTCGTTCGTCTTGGCTCGCCGTGACATGGAATGGACGCATCAGCACGATCGTGCCCTTCCGCGAGGCGGCGGCGGCGGTGCGGCGGAACAGCTCGAGCCGCCGCTCGAGCGCCTCGCCAACGATCTCCGGCGGAACGATCCAACCGTCCCCGATCCGGCCGGCGCGTTCAACAGCACGCTCCGAATAGGCGCCGAGCAGGATCGGCGCGCTCCCCTTGCCCTCGGGAGGTGGGTTGATCCGACCGCCGGCGAGCCGAAAGTGAGCGCCCTCGAAGGTCGCTTCGTCGCCGGCCCAGAGCCGCCGTATCAGTTCGATCGACTCCTCGAATCGCGTCTCGACCTCGGCGCGACGGACGCCGGAGGCCTCAAACTCGAGCCGCCGGTATCCCAGCCCGACCCCGAGTCGAAAGCCGCCGTCGGTCATCGCGTCGATCGTTGCGGCCTGCTCGGCTACATCGAGCGGATTGAGAAGCGGTAGGAGGATCACCGAAGTTCCGAGCGTCAACTGGGGCACGGCGGCCGAGAGGCGTGCGAGGAGAGGCAGGGGCTGAAAGAGCTGGTAGTCGCCGGACAGGAAGTGCTGTCCCGCCCAGAACGAGTCGAAGCCTGCCGCGGCGGCGGTCTCAACGAGCCGCGTGTACGACGCCATTGCGCGACGCGGCGGCAATCCGATTACAGGTTGAGAGAACTGTGTACCTATCCGCATCTCATACCTCCCCGCTCGCCCGACAGTCGTAGATCATCCTGCTGTCTCCACCCTCGGGCCGGTCGTTCTCGATCGCGATCTCAAGCTGGAGCCCTTCTACGCCCGCAGCGAAGGAGCGCACAATCGGCTCGGCGCAGAATTCCCACAGGCACGCGGGATCCGCAACCTGCGTAACCCTGAGCGACCCCGTCACACGCGTTCCCGCCCGGGCATCGCCTCTAGGATGAGGCCGTGCGCACCGTCTACAGGACCGGCGGCTTCGAGGAGCTGGCGGGGTACTCCAGGGCAGTCCGGTCGGGTGATCTGATCGTCGTGGCGGGAACTGCAGGCCTGGGTGATGACGGCCGTGCGATATCCCCTGACCTGTACGAGCAAACGCGACATGCATTCTCGATCGGGCTTGCAGCTGTCGAGAAGCTCGGCGGCAAACCCACCGACGTCACGCGAACCCGCATGTATCTCGTGCCCGGCGCCGATTGGCACGAAGCAGTCGAGGCGCACCGTGAGCTTTTCGCCGACATCACGCCCGTGAACACCACCCTGTACGTGGCCGAGTTGATCCCAGAAGGGGCATTGGTCGAGATCGAACTCGACGCGGTTGTCACCTCCGGACGCGACTGAGTGTGTCACGTCTGTCCGGGTAAGAGCTCGGCGGGATCAACGAGCCGGCGCGGGCGGAGCTCAGCCTCTCTCATGTCGCCCTGGCGAACAACGTACTTCGTCTCGGCCTTGGTCGAAACGGCCCCGTGCCGCCCGGAGGAGTCGAGCCCGACTACGTGAATATGGATATCGCGAAAGCTCTCGTCGAGGCTCGCCATGTCCAGAAGCACCTCTGTGAGCGCCTGATGCAGTGGTCGCCTCCGGGCGAGCAGTGCGACGACGCTTCGTGCGGCGCCGGTTCGGATTGCGAGCTCCCCCCAGCCCGTGCAGGCTGCAGCGCCAAAGCGGTCGTCGGCGTAGATCCCCGCGCCCACGATCGGTGTATCGCCCAACCGGCCCGGGTATTTCCACGCCCAACCGCTCGTGCTTGCAGCGACGGCGGTTCTTCCGAGGCGATCGACGGCGATTACATTGACGGTGCCGGCGACACGGTCCGGGTCCGTGACGAGGTGACCGACTCGCGAGAGCATCGCCCCGCCGAAGCCGTCGGGGCCGATCTCGCCCGCGACGCCTCGGCGCCATTCGCTCTCTATCTCGGGTGTCAGAAGCGATTCGCGCTCGAGCCCGATTTCTTCGGCGAGCCGGGCCGCGCCCGGGCCGGCGATCAGGGCGTGAGGGGTCCGCTCCATCACGGCCCGCGCGACTGTGACGGCGTGGCGAAAGCCGGCGAGAGCTCCTACCGCACCTGCCTCCCGCATCGCTCCGTCCATGATCGATGCGTCCAGTTCGACTTCGCCCAGGAGGTTGGGGTAGCCCGAGTACCCGACTGTGTGGTCGTCGGGATTGTCCTCGACCAGTCGTATGACGGCCTCGACGGCATCGAGCGCGGAGCGCCCTGATTCGAGCAGTTCCCAGCCTGCGTCCATCCCGACGAGAGCGTTCGCGCTCCCGACAAGCGTCAGCGGCCTCGTACTCAGCCGTCGCTCCTCGACACATCGACGCTGGGCAGGAGCGTTTCGATCAGGCGTTCGCGCACGGCTATCCACGCGGCATTCGTGGGTTCGATCGGCCCGAGATGGTCGACCTCGGGAAACTCGACCAACTCGACCTCGTCGCCGGCCTCACGCGCGGCCGCGAGGTGCTGGCGATTCATGTCAACCAGGTCAGGAATGTAATCGAGAAGTCCCTGAACGAGAAGCTGCGGAACGCCGAGAGGAAGTAGCTCACGGGGCGAGACGTCCCGGTAGCGCTCGGGCACCTCGGCGGGCGAGCCACCCATCAGCCGGTGGACGATCGTTTCTCCTCCGACGAGACCGCGCCCCGAGGCCTCGATGAGGTCGACAACCCCAGCGATCGAAACGACGAGCCGCAGCCCGATCATCCCCTTGTCGCGCGAGCGTGCGGCCTCTGTCAGAGCAAGCGCTCCGCCTGCCGAGTGGCCGACGATCGCCACCTGGTCGAGATCGAGGACGTCCGCATGCTCGTTGAGCGCACCCACGCTGGCAGAGACATCGTCGAAGGTCCTCGGCCAGCCGCCGCCGCTTGGCCCGACGCGCCTGAAATCAACATTCCAGGACGCGATTCCATGCTCGGCAAGGTCGACAGCCACACCCTCCATGATGTCGCGGCGCCAGAGATCCTTCCATCCGCCGCCGTGCAGGAACACGACCACCGGGTGAGGCCCGGGGCCTTCGGGGACTCGAAGATCGGCGACCTGCTCGACGTCGGTTCCATACGAGACCTCCGTGAATGGCCACGCAGAGCGGCGTAGTACGTGTAGCGCACCCCAGCGGTAGCCACCGACGCCGCGGCCGGCGATCCGGAAGACGCCGGGCGAATCACGAGCACCCGGGGCGTCGGTGGCGGCTCGCGTCGACACGAGCGCGGCGAGTACGCCCCGCCCAGCCGCGTGCGCGAGTGCCTCCGAAGGATCGCCGTCCCCGAAGTCGATGACAACGCCGCGCAGGTCCTCGGTTGTCGCGATCTGACCGGGCGTCCCGAGCAAGAACTCGGCCTCGAGCGGCTTGCTCCAGCGCGCGCAGAACCCGCTGATCGCCTCCGGATCAACAGGAGCCTGGGGGCCGAGAACTACCAGAACGCGGCCCTTGCTCATCAGACGACGGCCGTCTCGGCCTCGAGCGTGCCGTTGACGAAGCGGGCGAGATGGAGCTGCTCGAGGAGCGGGTCGAAGTGGCTCTCGACGATCGCTTCGGCGACCATGCGACCAACTGCCGGGGCCATCATGAACCCGTGTCCGCTGAAGCCGGCGGCGACCCAGAGGCGAGCATGTTCGCCAACCTCGCACACGATCGGCTGATGGTCTGGCGTCATGTCATATGAGCCCTCGGCGATCACGCTGAACGAGACGAAGGTGAGCAACGGTAAGGCGCGCTCGATGCATGACCGGATGTGCGCTCGCCATGCCTGGGCGTTGGTTTCGGCAGCGCCGCTGGCCGCGAGGTCGCTTGCCAGTACGCGCCCGCTCGCCAGGTGCTTCGCGGCGAAATGCCGGTCGACGAGAACCACGAGCGGTTCGAGCAGCCGCTCCGAGATCGGCTCGCTCAGGAAGAGGTACTTTGCCTGCGCAGCGATCGGAAGCTCGATTTCGAGCGGCGAAAGCAACGCCTTGCTCTCCTCGCCTGCGGCTACGACAACCGTTTCGGCGGCTGCGCGCGACCCGTCTGTGAGTTCGAGCACCCAGGTATCGCCGTCGTGCCGGACCTGCTCCAGGCCGAGTTGCTCGATCAGAACGCCGCTGCGTACTGCAGCCTGTGCGAAGAACTCGACGACGCTTTGGGGACGGTCGAAGTAGGCGTCATCGCGGCAGAACGCGGCCCCGATCGCGCCGTTCACCTCGAAGCCGGGCACCACACCTGGCAGGTCTGCGGCGTTCAGGATCTCCGATGGGATTCCCAGGCTCTGCTGCAGCTCCACGTCACGGTGCATGCGCTCGAGCGTCGCTTCGGTGTGGGCGACGAAGAGGTAGCCGCACCGCTCGAGGACAGGTGCTCCGGCAATCCCGAGTTCGTCGCCGAGCCTCTCGAAGAAGTCGAACGACTCGGTGCTCAACAAGCAGTTGAGGCGTGTGCCCCACTGGCGGCGGACGCCGCCCGGTTGCACCCCCGATGCGCCGGCACCGATCCCGGCCTTGTCGAAGACCGCGATTTTTTCGACTCCGCGGCGGGCGAGATTCAGGGCGATCGAGAGACCGGTGATACCGGCGCCGATGATCGCGACCTCGAACGACCGATCAGGATGCTGCATCAACGTTGATTAAACTAGACGTTGACGGCGGAACCCGTGAGAGCGCCCGCAGGCCAGGCGAGTTCTCCCAGCCTCCGGTGCCCTTCGACCGACGGGTGATTCCCCTCCACCGTCCAGGCGGGCGCCATCCTTTGCGGCTGATCAGGATCCTCGAGCGTGGCGTAGAAGGGAAGGAGCCGAACATTGCGGTCGGACGCGAGCGCCGCGATCCGCTCGTTCAACGAGAGGATCGACTGCGCCGCTTCCTCATCACCGTTGTTCCACGGGAGCACGTTGGCCACAAGCACGATCGGGACTCGCTCACCCGCTCTGCGAATCATTTCGTCGATGTCTTCGGCTGCGAGGTCCAGGGAGCGTTTCTGGACGACGTCGTTGATGCCCCCCTGGATCACGACGGCGTTCGCTCCCTCGAGGGCGTCACTCAGTCTGAGCGCGATCTGGTCGGTTCGCTCCCTGTTCACGCCGTGGTTGACAAAGACGGCTGCCGGATCGGTTCGTTCTGCCCAGAACATCCATTGGCTCTTGGGGGTCCGGCGCTGTGATCCCTGCACGCGTCTCGGGGTTGGGGTCCCAGCCCGGTGTGCCGGCAGTGATCGAGTCGCCAAGTGCGGCTACCCGGATCTGTCCGATCCCGACGGCGTTCAGCTTCGGCCTTGACCCGCGTAGCAAAGGCTTGCCTGAACCGCTCGTCCGCTCCGAATCGCGCGCGGCGTCTGATGGGGGACGCGCCGGCCGACGAGTGCCACAACTCCGCCGCGCTCTACCGGCAGCGATTGCCCGCCTTCGGGTGCCCCACCCGACCCTCGCGAAAGCTCCAGAAGCTCGCTCGGTTCAGCGTGCTCGAGGTGCGGATAGAGCACGAGCTCGGCGCTCCGATCGGTGACGCCGACCAGGAGGACGACTTCACACGCAGGAACGTCGGTGTGAAAGCCGATGAAATCCGTGTCGTTGCGGAAGTAGAGGTATGAGGCTTTCGTTGGCGCCAATGGCACGCCTGCGATCTCGGAAACGAGCTTCGCTGCCTCGGGGCTCTGGTGTACGGATCGAAGGATCGGACCTGCATCCGCGATGGCGAGGCGCCAGGGACTCCGCACCACCTGACCGTCCGCGCCCAGCTCGTAGGCTGTCGCCTCGAACTCGAACGCGCGGTCGAATGCAACTGTGGACTCGTCTTCCAGACCGGCCAGGAGTTGCGACGGTGCGAGCGAGCCCGCGTGGCCTGCCCCCAGCGCCGTGAGTTCGTCGCGTAGGTCGGCCGTGTCGCGGAGACCAAAGACGCTCATGTCGCTCCTCCCGAGCCGACGCGCTGTAGCGGCGAGCCTGGTTCGTGCAACCAGCACGCCGCCCGGTGATCCCGCTCGTACTCGAGCAGGTTCGGCTCCTCGGCTCGACAGCGATCGAACACCATGTTGCATCGCGGATTGAAGCGGCATCCTGCAGGTGGTAGGGCAGGGTCGGGGATCTCACCAGGAAGAACGCGTGGCAGCTCCCCCGAGCCGTCGTGACGCGGCGCCGACTCGATCAGCGCCTTGGTGTAGGGGTGCAGCGGGTTTGCCCAGAGCTCGGCGGTCGGCGCGCTTTCGGCGATCTTTCCCAGGTACATGACGGTGACGAAATCGGCGACATGACGGACGATCGCCAGGTCGTGCGAGATGAAGAGCACACCGAGATCGAGATCACGCGCGAGCGAGACGAGAAGGTTCGCTATTTGAGCCTGAGCGGAAGCATCAAGGGCCGAGATCGGCTCGTCGGCGATTATCACCGAGGGGCTCGCTGCAAGCGCCCGGGCGATGCAGATCCGTTGGCGCTGGCCGCCGCTGAACTCGCTTGGCACCCGCCTGGCCGCATCAGCCGGCAGGCCGACGATGTCGAGTAGCTCACGCGTGCGGGCGCCGCGTTCGGGTGCGGGCAGGTCCGCGCCTCGCCGGAGTGCAAACTCGAGCTGGGCGCCGACGGAGCGCCTCGGGTTCAGGGACGAGTTCGGATCCTGGAAGACCATTTGGAGTCGGCGAAGGTGGGGCGCCCTCGCGCGGCGCGTGAGCGCGGTCACGGGTTTCCCCGCGAACTCGATCGACCCCGACGTGATCGGCACGAGCCCCGTCGCCGCGCGGGCCAGGGTCGACTTGCCGCAGCCGGACTCTCCGACCAGGCCGTGTACCTGGCCTCGTTGAACGGCCAACGAGGCTCCCGCCACCGCTCGCACGTTGGAACGGTGCTTCCGGCGATAGTCGACCACGACGTCGCGCAGGTCCAACGTTGCCGCCGCGCTCATCGCAGTGCCTCGGTCAGACCGTCGGCCGCTATCTCGGGGATTGCACCGCTCTTGAGCGGATCGATCGGGCACGCCGAGAACCGTTTCGCGGCCACCCGCTCGAGCGCCGGCACGCTTTGGCTGCAGCTCTCGACTGCCCAGCTGCAGCGCGGGTGGAATGCACAGCCGGCCGGCCTCGAGAACGGGGTAGCCGGTATGCCCGCGATCGGGCGCAGCGGCTTGTCTGCGTGGTCGGGGTCGGGCAGCGCCAGCAAGAGCTGCTTGGTGTACGGGTGACGAGGGTCGTGGAGCAGCTCCCTCGTCGGGCCCGACTCGACTACACGCCCGGCATAGAAAACCGTGACCCGGTCGGCTACGCTCGACATCACGCCGAGGTCATGGGTGACGAGAAGGACGGCCATTCCGCGGGTCTTGCAGAGCTCGCTGATGAGCTGAAGGATGCCCGCCTGCACGGTCACATCGAGGGCGGTCGTCGGCTCGTCTGCAATCAAGAGCTTCGGCTCGCATGCGAGCGCCATCGCGATCACGATCCTCTGCCGCATCCCGCCCGAGAACTGGTGCGGAAACGCTTTGATCGCCTGCTCGGGATTTGGGATCCGAACCTCCTGGAGCAAGGCCTCCGCGCGCTCGTAGGCCTCGGTCTTGTCGACGTTCAGGTGGAGTCGCATGTGCTCGGTGAGTTGCGTGCCGATCGACAGCATCGGATGCAACGTCGTCATCGGGTCTTGAAAGACGACGCCGATCTCGCCGCCGCGGACGCGGCGGAGCTCGCGTCCTCGGAGATCGATGAGATCGCGATTCCCAAACCAGGCGTGGCCGGTTACCACGGCCGCATGCGGCTGTAAGCCGAGCAGGCCGAGAACGGTCATCGTCTTGCCGCTACCGCTCTCGCCCGCAATACCGAGGATCTCGCCTTCGTCGACGGCAAAGTCGACGCCGTCGACGACCGTCACAGGTGCAATCGGTCCGGGCATGCGGATCCGTATTCCCTCCGCACGTAGGAGCTCAGTCATCCTCGCTCCGTTGCGGAACGACCGCCCGCGCGACCCGTGGGTCGAGCACGTCGCGCACGCTGTCGCCGATGAAGTTGAACGCCATGACCGCCGTAAAGATCGCAAGCCCGGGGAACGTGCCGATCCACCACGCGTTGAAATTCTGAGTGCCGTCTGCGACCATCGCTCCCCACTCCGGCGTCGGCGGCTGGGCGCCAAGCCCGAGAAAGGAAAGACCGGACAGCCAGAGCACAGCGTTTCCGAGCTCCAGCATCGCCAGCGCCGCGACGGGACTGGCGATGTTCGGGAGGATCTCTATCGTCAACGCCTCGCGCCCGGGCGCCCCGAGCAGCCGACTTGCCTGCACGTAATCCATCTCACGCGCCGAAAGGACGAGGCTCCGCGTCACGCGGGCGTACAACGGCCAGGAGACGACCACGACCGCTAGCACGGCGTTCCGGAGGTTCGGGCCGAGCGCTGCCGCAACCGCCATCGCGAGGATGATCGTCGGGAACGCGAATACGAGGTCGGCAAGGCGCATGATCGCCTCGTCGACGATTCCGCCCAGGTAGCCGGCGATCCCGCCGAGCGTTCCGCCGATCGCAGCGGCGAGCGCGACCAGCATGATCGAGAGCGGAAGCGTTACCCGCGAACCGTAGATGACGCGTGAAAAGACATCCCGGCCGAGCTCGTCGGTGCCGAACCAGTGCGCGGCGCTCGGAGGGGCGAAGAGGTCGGGCGATGTCGCGATCGGGCTGTAGGGGCTGATCCACGGAGCGAAGATCGCGGCAATCACCCAGACTGCTGCGATCCCGAGCCCGATGATGCTGAGCGGGCGGCGCCAGATCGAGCGGTTCGCGGCCCGCTGGCGTTTGGCAAGAGCCCGCTCGGCCCGCGAGTCGAGGACCGCGTCACTTGACGAGACATCGATCACCTGGACATCGCTCATCCGAGACGGATCCTCGGATCGATGACCCCGTAGAGCAGGTCGACGACGAAGTTGATCACGATGTAGATCAGGGCAATGAAGATCGTCACGCCCATGATCGCGGGAAGATCCAGGTTGGTCGCACTCCGGTAGGCGTATTGGCCGAGCCCCGGCCAGGCGAAGATCGACTCGACGAACACCGTGCCCGAGAGCAGGATTCCGAACATCACTCCGGCGACCGTGATGATGGGCACGAGCGCGGCGCGCAAGACGTGACGGGATCCGACGGTCGTCTCCGGTAGGCCCTTGGCCCGTGCTGTCCGCACGAAGTCGTTCCCGAGTACATCGAGGACTGCCGATCGGCTGAACCGGGTGAGCAGACTGACCGTGTAGGCGGCGAGCACGAGCGCGGGCAGCATCAGATGTGAGACAGCGTCGGTGAACGTGCCCCATTGGCCGGCCAACAAGGCATCGACGGTGTAGAGCCCGGTCACGTGTGGCGGCGGAAGCGCACCGGGGCTCAGCCGTCCGATGCCGGGGAAGATCGGATACTTGAAGACGAAGAGGTAGAACGAAACCAGAGCGAGCCAAAAAATCGGCATCGAGACGCCGATGAGCGAGACAACCCGGATTCCCTGGTCGAGCGGCGAGTCCCGCACCATCGCGGCCACTGTGCCGGCGGTCACGCCGATGGCAAGCGCGAGAACGATCGCGACGATGGCGAGTTCGATCGACGCCGGCGCGTACTGGGTGAGGTCGTCCCAGACGGGGTTGCCGGTCAACCGCGAGGTGCCGAGGTCGCCCCGGAGCAGGTGTCCCAGGTACGTCAGGTATTGAACCGGCAGCGGCTTGTCGAGCCCCATGTGATGTTCGTACTGCTTGACGGCGATGGGATCCGACGCGCCGGTCTCGCCGAGAGCGGCAAGCGCCGGGTTTCCTGGGACCTGGGTCGTGAGCACGAATGCGACCACTGTCACGCCGAGCATCAGGAGGATCGCGCCGATCAGGCGACGCACGCAGAAGCCCAGAAGTGAACCTCGCGTCACGGCGCCTCTGTGGCGGCCCGCGCCTTGGCGGGAGGCGGAAGTTCGAACAGTTCGGTCTGGAACGCATGAGCCGCGCGCAGGACGAGATCGTCGCGGCCACGGGGCCCGACGAGCATGAGGCCGACCGGCAAGC
The DNA here is from genome assembly GCA_963743675.1 of uncultured Actinomycetota bacterium. GTDB lineage: Bacteria > Actinomycetota > Thermoleophilia > Gaiellales > Gaiellaceae > PALSA-600. The sequence goes on along the minus strand of CAVURE010000008.1, from coordinate 226,734 downwards.
CCTCCGAAAGGGCACACGGAACGCTGATCGCCGGATGCCCGCTGACGTTGAGCGGCGAGGTGTTGGCTCCCATCCGGTGCGCCAGATGGGTCGAGTCGGTGGCCGAAAGCGGGACCGACGGAAGCAGATGGGCTTTGACGGGCGTGGTCGGCAGTGCGAGCAGGTCGACCTCGGCAAACGCGGCGTCGTAGCCTCGAGTCAGATCCCGAGCCAGATTCTGCGCTTTCGCGTAGAACCGGCCGCGATACGAATCGTGCATCCACTGACCGACGATCGCCTGGAGCTTGACCATCGGAGGAAGCCGGTCCGGGTGCGCACGACGACCGTTCGCGAAGGCTTCCAGCATGCTCGTGAGATAGAACCCTCGCCAGTTTGTGCCGAGGCCCTCGCCGTGCAGCAAGAGAGCCACCGACCCTTCGGCGGCTATGCCGAGCGAGACATTCCCAGCGTCGCGATGCCAAGGGACGGACGTGCGCACGACCCGCGCGCCGAGGCGAGCGAACGACTCTGCCGCCGAGCGCACCGCCTCGTCGACGTCGGCCTCGGAGTTCTCATGGCCGAAGCCTTCCTCGAGCAGTCCCACCCGCAGGCCCCCGACACCGAGGCCAAGCGCCTCGCGATACGCGCCGAGCGCCGGCACGGGGAACCCGGTCTGCCGGGGGTCGAGTCCGTCGGGCCCGGCGATCGCATCGAGTAGCAGCGCCGCGTCCGCGACCGTTCGCGCCATCGGCCCGAGGTGGTCGAGGGTCATCTCGAGTGGGAACGCCCCGGTATACGGGACGAGCCCGAAGGTCGGCTTGAGCCCGACCACTCCGCACCACGAACTGGGACAGCGAATCGACCCTCCCTGGTCGCCCCCGATCGCGAGGTCGACCTGTCGATCGGCGAGCAGGGCACCGCAGCCACTCGACGAACCGCCGCTCGACCGCTTCAGGTCGTACGGGTTTCGTACTGGTCCCGTGTCGCTCGTGTGGCTCGAGCCCGAGTAGCAGAGCGACTCGCAAACGGCTTTGCCGACGATCGTGGCGCCGGCAGCGAGCGCGCGCGAGACGACCGTTGCATCGGTCTCGGGCACATACCCGTCGAGGATCGCGCTTCCGTTCATCATCGGCACGTCGGCGACGGCGATGTTGTCCTTGACGACCACGGTCTTACCCACCAACGGCCCCTCGTCGGCCGCTCGAATGTCGGTTCGCCAGTACCACGCGCCGAGCTGGTCTTCAGTTCCGTCCGGGCGATAGCCTCCGTCGCGCGGAATCGCTGCGTTTTCGCTGGGCATGACTGCCTGCTCGAGCCAGTCGTGCGAGCGCAGGGCCTCGTCGACCAGGTCGGTGAACTCGTTCGCCTCGGCGCTCGACAACGAGAAGCCGAGCGTTTCGGCGAGCCGCGTTACGTCGTCCGGGTTCGGCCTGGCGACGCCCACTACCCAGGGCTCCCGGAACGAGCTTCCGCTTTCTCCACCCGCGGGACGTCGCGAGGGCGCCGTGCGTGCCAATCGGTCAGTGTCTGGAAGGCGTGCCCGAGCCTGAGCACTGCGGCATCGCCGCCGGCTTCGCCGAGGAGCTGCAAGCCCACGGGCAGCCCGTCCGCGAAACCACACGGGATCGCGATCGCGGGTCGTCCCGTCACTGACCCGAGGGGTGTGTACCTCGTGACCGCCTGCGAGACCTCCTCCAGACGTCCGCGTATCTCGGTGTGCCTGGCACCAAGCTCGTAGGCGGTGATCGGTGCGACCGGGAGTAGAAGCGCGTCTGTGCCGGCGAGGGCCTCACCGAGCCGGTCGGCGATCCAGCGCCGCACTCGCTGCGCCCGCACGTAGTCCGCACCGCTGATAGCGCCGCCGCGCTCGAGCCGTGCGCGAACGACCGGGTGATAGTCGCCAGAACGTGTCTCCAGCCACTCGTGATGGATCTCTGCCGCCTCGGCGGAGGCGATCGTCCAGAGCGCTGCCCTTGACAGCCTTAGATCCGGGAGCTCGACCCGTACGAGGTCGACACCGAGGCCTTCGAATACGAGCTCTGCCTCCTCGAGCGCCGCCTCGACTTGCTCGTCGATCGACTCGCCCGGCTGCTTGATCGCAACCGCGAGTCGTAGACCGCGAACATCGACATTCCGAAGAGTGCTCGCTGTCGTGTCGGTTGCGAGCGCGTCGAAGACGGTGGCGACGTCCTCGACCGAGCGGCCAACCGGACCCGCATGGCACATCGTCCGCGAGGTCGTCTCGACGATTCCAGCGTACGGCACACGCCCAAGAGTGGGCTTGAAACCGACGACGCCGCAGAAGGCGGCCGGCACTCGGATCGAGCCGCCGGTGTCGGTGGCGACAGCTCCGAATGCAAGTCCTGCGGCGACCGCGGCGACCGAGCCCGTGGAGGAGCCGGCAGTCGTGCGGGTCCGGTCCCACGGGTTCCTCACGTGGCCGAAGAGGTCGCTCGCCTCACCGTAGGCGAACTCGAACATGTTCGACTTGCCGACGATGACCGCGCCTGCTGCGCGGAGCCGTGACACACACACGGCGTCGGCGGCCGGGATCCAGTCCTGGAGGATCGCCGAGCCGGCCGTTGTTCGAACCCCCGCGGTCGCGATGTTGTCCTTGAGCGCGATCGGAATGCCGAGCAGCGCCGGTGGATCAGGTTCGGACAGGAACCTTCGCTCGGCGCTCGCCGCCTCGGCGTGAGCGGAGTCGTTCAGGACGGTGATATAGCTGTTGAGGTCCGCGTCGACACGGTCGATCCGATCGAGCAGAGATCTCACGAGCTCTACCGGCGAGAGTTCCCGCGTTCGATAGAGGCGACCGATATCGGCGATCGATGCGAGGAAGACATCGTCATCAAGCACGAGCGGATGACGGCTCGAACGACAGCGCCATCGGCGTGTCGCCAAGCTCGAGCTCCCACAGCAGCCGCACCTGAGCTGCAAGGGAGGCCTCCAGGGTCTCCCCGACGTCCGGGTCACCTATCGGCGAGTTCGAAGCGCGCTCTCCGGCGACATCGGCTCTGGGCTCGGCGGATGGCTTACTCTCGCGCATCAGACGACGGAGGCTTCGAGCGCGATCGGCGAGAGCGGCGGGATTACGGCGTACTCGACGCCCTGGGCGACGACGCGGCGTAGCTTCCGGAACGCCCCTACGTCCTCGAGCGGGTTACCGTCGAGCACCAGGAGGTCGGCGATGAATCCCTCTTCGACCAGCCCCACCTCGTCCCCGATGCCGAGCCACTCGGCTCCATTCCGACTTGCGAGCGCGAGCAGGTCGCTTCCGGTCACGCCCGCTTCGGAATAGAGCTCGAGCTCGCGCACAACCGCCCATGTCCCTTCGAGCTCGAGGTGGGAATGGAAGTCGGTGCCGAGCGCGATGCGTGCTCCCTTGGCCACCGCTGTCTTGACAACCCCCCAGTGCCGATCTGACTCGGCCGTGATCTCCGCGATCATTCCCTCTGGCAACCCGATCGTGCGGAAGTAGCTCTCATGCTGGGTGACGAGCGGCGTCAAGACGAGCAACATTTGCTGCGAGACGCAGCGGTCGAGGATCGAGTCGGGAGCGGTATAACAGTGTTCGAGCGTGTCGATCCCGTCGTCAACGAGCGCCTCGACGATCGGATGCTCGACCGCGGCCGTGTGGACGGCCATGCGGAGACCATTCGCACGGGCCACGGATCGGATCGCATCGAACTCGTCGAAGCCCATCCGGACGATCTCCACGTTTCCGCCCGCGATCCCACTGGAGATCATCAGCTTGAGGAGATCGACACCCGTGGCGACCTCGTCCTCGGCCAGCTGGCGGGCAAGCTCGGGCGAGCCGCCCTCGAGCGCGCCGACAGAAGCGCCGTGGCCGCCCGAATACGTCAAGGGCGCACCGGCGGTGAAGATCCGCGGTCCCGCCAGGTGGCCACGACGAATCGCCGCGCGCACGGCCTGCTCGAAGGACTCGAACTCGCCCACGATCCGCATCGTCGTGACCCCGGCGCCGAGGCCACGGCGAGCGCTGCCGGCCATCCGCAGGACGCGGTCGAGTGAGCTCTCCCCCTCGATCGCGGCCGACTCGGAGCTGTACGGATGCGCGAAGCTCAGGTGCTCGTGCATGTTCACAAAGCCGGGCACGACAGACGCGCCGGCCGCGTCAAAGGTGCGCGAGCGACCAGCGAGGGACGGTCCGGCCCCCGCTTCGGTGATCTCGGCGATCCGCCCGTCGATGATCAGGACATCGCAATAGTCGGATCTGGCGCCGCGGGCATCGGCGACCATACAGTTCGTCAGAATCAGCGATTCGTTCACGGATCATTCCTCCTTGCCGTCGGACGGCGCACGTATCTCAGCCCGACTCATGCGCCTTGTGGTCGTTGTCGGCTATCCGCTCGAGAAATGCGAGCAGGACCCCGTAGACCTCGTCACGATTGGTCTCGTTGTAGATCGAGTGCCGTGCCCCGTCGAAGATGCGGATCTCGATGTCGCCGTCTGCGAGCTGCAGCATCCGCTCGACGCTGGGGCGGTAGGCGGTGATCGGGTCTGCCCCGCCGTGCATGTAGAGCAGGGGAACAGAGATCACGTTCTCAATCGTCTTCAGTTTCTGCGTGATCGCGACGAACGCACGCAGCGTCTCGAGCGGGTACGGTCCCTTGTAGGCGAGCTCGTCGCCGATGAACATCGTGGCGACTTCAGGATCACGTGACAGCGCGTCCAGCCTGAGCGGCGCATTCGGGTCAAGGAGCGGATGGCCGGCACCGTCGGCAAGGTCGACCTCCCCATTGTCGATCCGCTCGAGAAGCGTCTCCGCTGTCTCCCAGCCGCCGATCCGGGCGCCTGAGACGACGAGCGCGTCGATCGAAGGACGGGCGAACACCGCCGCGGTAACCGCGATCAGGCCACCCATGGAGTGACCAGTCAGCGTCACCGGTAGCCCGCTCGGAAACTGGGGCACCTCGTACAGCCTCAGGAAATCGGCCGCTGTTGTCTCGAAATCCTCCACCACGGCGCGGGGCCCCTCCGAGAGGCCGTGTCCCCGATGATCGGATGCGAGGACGGCTCCGCCCGCTTCCGCGAGGGTTCGGCCGTAACGCTCCCAGCGTCCCGAATGGTCGCCGAAGCCGTGCGCAAGCAGGACGACCCACCTCGGTTCCTCGGCTTTCCAATAGCGGTAGTGGATCCGGCCGCGCTGCCCCTCGTAGTACTCGCTTCCTTGCTCGACTGCGATCGTCTTCTGCATTTCTGTCCTCCGGTCAGCGGGGCCGAGGGAAACGCCTGTGGCCTCCCCGCCGTGGCGGCTAGGAGGCCACAGGACCGGTTTCGAGTCTAGGTCAGGCTCGGTGGATCGATGATGAACGCCGGGTTGACCGTCACACCGCCAACGCTCGAGGCGGCGGCCACGACTTCGCTCGGCTGGAACTGCGGGATGAATGGTGAGTTGGCGTTGAGGACGTTCTGCAGCCTCCGGTAGAGAGCCGCCCGCTTGGCCGGGTTGATCTCTTGCTGGGCCTGCAGCCCGAGCTTCGTCAGCGCCGGAGCGTCAGTTGGCTTGTAACCGGCGTAGCCACCTCGGTAGCCGGTCGGAAGGTACGCCTCGGTCATGTTCGGGTCAGGATAGAGCGCGGCGAGGGCGCCCTGGTTGAGTTGTTGGATGCCCTTCATCCAACGCGGCAGCCACGTTGCAAGCGGCGCCCCCTGCAGCGTCACGTTGAGCCCGATCTTCTTGAGGTCCGACTGCACCTCCTGTGCGATCGTGGTGAACGAGACGCCCTCGAGCGTGAAGTCGGATGGGAACTCGAGGGTCAGGGACGGGTTCGAAACGCCTGTTGCGGCGAGCTCTGCCTTTGCCTTGGCGATATTCGTCTTCACGCAGGCACTCGCGGGGAGCGCACCCAGGAACTGGCGGGGAACGACACCACATGCTTGCACTGCACCGCCACCGGCGAGATGGACGAGGTTCGGATAGTTGAGGCCGTACCGGATCGCCTGCCACAGGTGCGGGTTGGCCGCGAGTGCGGACACGGTCGGGTTAGCGTTCGCCTGGAGGTAATACACCGTCGTGCTCGGCGCCTTGTAGACCTTCACGCTGCCGCCGATCGAGTCGGCCTGGTCGGGTGTGAGACCGAGTGCCATCTGGGCCTGGCCGCTCTTCACGTCGAGGACTGCAATCGACGGCTTGACGTTGCGGAAGACGATCTGGTCGTAGGCCGGCTTCGGGCCCCAGAAGTTCGGGTTCGCGACCAGCACCGTCTGGTCGGTCGTGCTGAACGACTGGAACATGTAGGGGCCGCTGCCGATGGAGTTGGTGTTGAACCACTTCTCCGCCGTATCGGTCTTCGACGCGTTGGCTGCATCCGTGGCGCCGTTCGCCTTCGCGACCTTGCTATCGACGACACCCGTCGACTTGTAGGCGACGAGGTAGGGAACGGCCGGGTTCGGTTCCTTCGTCGTGATCACCACGGTGTTGTCGCCTACGGCTTTGACGCTCTTGAAACTTGCCGCGATGAAGGCCGGTGCCGCGTTGACGTTCTTGACGCGGAGCAGGCTGAAGACGACGTCGGCCGCTGTGAGCGGATCACCGTTGCTGAACTTGACACCCTGACGGAGGTTGAACGTCCACACGGTGCCGGCCGGGTTCGACGTCCAGCTGGTCGCGAGCCAGGGCACGGGTTTGCTGAGACTCACCGAGAGCTTGCCGTTCACCTGTTTCGCCTTGAAGCTCGTCAGGGTGTCGTAGACCGAGCCGAGGATGTAGCGGCCGCTGATCGAGGCGTCCCGCGCCGGGTCGGCGGTCTGCTGGTCGTACTGCGTGTCGACCACGAGCTGGCGGCCCGCGAGCGAGCTCGTCGGAGCGGCAGCTGCCGGCCCGAGCATGAGGACGAAGATGGTCACCGCCAGAACGAGGGCGGGAAGAAGCCTGGACCACGAGTGCGTCGATCGCCCCTCGCGAATCGACACGATCGTGAAACCGCGCAGCTTCGGTTGTTGCAACATCAGAGGTCTCTCCTTCGCCTTGAGATGGACCCGCAGGAGCAATCTGCGGACTGAGGAGCCTCGTGTTCGGCGGCGGCGCGACGGCGAGAGTTAGCCTCTGCACACCGACGGCTGGGGCGAAAATACTGCACGAGAGCCCCATATACTGCAGGACACTCGCACGATGTCAACCTCATCCCGCACACGCAACGCTACCGCGCAGATCGACCGGATCTCGACGCCGCAAGGGCTCGGACGGAGCCTGCGCGCTCTACGAAAGGAACGCAGTCTCTCGCTCCAGGACGTCGCCACCGCGACGAACGTCTCGGCATCGTTTCTATCGCTCGTCGAAAACGAGAAGAGCGACATCACGATCGGGCGGCTCGTGCGGCTCTGCGAGTTCTACGGCGTGACGCTGGCCGAACTCGTGCCGGTTCCGGCGAAGATCGAGGAGACCGAGATCGTCCACGTTACCGAGCGCCGGCTGCTCCGGTCGCCCGACGAGGGGATCGACATCTACATGCTTGCGCCCGACACCGATCGCGAGATGATGCCGATGCTGCTCGAGTTCGAGCCCGGCTCGCAGCTGGCCGAATACGGGCGACACCACGAGGGCGAGGAGTGGGTGTATGTCATCGAGGGGCGGCTCTCCCTCAGCCTTGATGGCTCACCGCCCCACTATCTCGAGACGGGGGAGAGCGCCTACTACTCCGCGCAACGCCCGCATCGGTTTTCGAACGACGACGAGACGCGACGACTACGGCTCGTCTGCGTGAACACACCCCCGGTCCTCTAGAAGCAGCCGGAGGGCCGGGCAATCGAAACGCGCACGGTCGGCACATCCGATCTTCGCGTCTCCGTTGTCGGACTCGGCTGCAATAACTTCGGCACCCGCCTCGACTTCGACGCCGCCCACTCGGTCGTGGCCGCAGCCCTCGATGCGGGTATCACGCATTTCGACACGGCCGACGCTTATGGCGAGGGCAAGAGCGAAACGTACCTCGGCAGGCTGCTCGCGAACCACCGGGATCGAGTCGTCATCGCCACGAAGTTCGGCTGGGGAGACGGCCCGGGCGACGAGACCGCCCACGGCTCACCGAGCGCGGTCCGAACGAGTCTCGAAGGCTCGTTGCGACGGCTGCGCACCGACCGGATCGATATCTACTACTACCATCGACCTGACGGGATCACGCCGCTCGAGGACACCCTCGGGGCGCTCGCCGAGCTCGTCGACGAGGGGATCATCGGGCTTGCCGCCTGCTCGAACGTGGACGTTGCACTGCTCTCCGAGGCACAGTCTGCGAATGCCGGCGGCCGCCTCTCCGCAGTGCAGAACGAGTACAACCTCCTCGACCACGACGCGTACGACAGCATCCTTCCCTGGTGCCGGCTCCACGGAATCGGGTTCATTCCGTCCCGCCCACTCGCACAAGGGCTGCTTACCGGCAAGTACCGGCGAAACGAGCCACCACCCACCGACTCACGGCTTCAAAACCGGCCCCTCGAACTCACGAACGAGCGACTGGCTCAGGTCGAACGCCTCGACGCGTTCGCGAAAGGCCACGGTAAGACCCTGCTCGAGGTTGCGATCGGCGCCCTCGTCTCCGAGGCTGCGGTGTCATCGGTGATCGCCGGCGCGATGACAGCCGATCAAGTGCGGGCGAACGCCGACGCCGGCGAGACCGGGCTGTCAGCTGAAGAACTTGCCACCCTCGTAACAATGCGATCGCCGTGACCAGCAACCCGACCGCCGGCGCAGGGAGGCTTCCGCCGTGCGCACGGATTCGGTGCGGTTCTTGCGCGTCGCCGAGCTCTTGCCATGAGAGGCTCCGGGTCGAGATTGAATCCCCAAGATGACCTACCGCAGCGGTCGTCATCACCTACAGGTTCCCGGTCCCACCAACGTTCCGAGTCGCGTGCTGGAGGCGATCTCCAGACCGACGATCGACCATCGTGGGCCCGAGTTCGCCTCATTGGTCGCGCAGTTGCTCCCGTCCCTGGGACGCGTATTCAGGACGAAAGGACCGGTGGTCGTCTACCCGTCCTCGGGCACCGGCGCATGGGAAGCAGCGCTCGTGAACGTGCTCTCCCCCGGCGACCGTGTGCTTGCGTTCGAGACCGGTCACTTCTCGACGCTGTGGTGCGAGCTCGCGACGCGGATCGGCTTGACGGTCGAAATCGTTCCGGGCGATTGGCGACATGGTGTCGATCCAGATGTCCTACACGATCGCCTCACGGTCGACTCGAAGACAGAACTCAAGGCCGTGATGATCGTTCACAACGAGACCTCGACCGGCGTCACCAGCCGCATGCATTTGCTCCGCGAAGCGCTCGATGCCGCGAATCATCCCGCCCTGCTACTGGTCGACGCGATCTCGTCACTTGGCTCGATCGACTACCGCCACGACGAGTGGCGCGTCGACGTCACGGTCGCCGCATCTCAGAAGGGACTGATGTTGCCCCCAGGTCTTGGCTTCAACGCGGTCAGTCAGAAGGCCTTGGCCGCAGCTACGGAGGCCCGTTCAGCCAAGTCATATTGGGACTGGGCACCCGATCATCCACGCGAACGAGAGCGGCATGTACCCCTACACGCCGGCGACCAATCTGCTCGTCGGCCTCTGCGAGTCCCTCGCCATGCTCGAAGCCGAGGGCCTCCCTGCGGTGTTTGCCCGCCACACCCGACACGCAGAAGCGACCCGGCGCGCCGTGCGCGGATGGGGCCTCGACATCGTGTGCGAAGACGAGCGCGAGTACTCCAGCACCCTGACCGCCGTAGTCGTCCCGCCTCCGTACGACGCCGACGACGTCCGCCGCACGATTCTCGAGCGATTTGACATGTCGCTCGGCACTGGTCTCGGAAAGTTCGCCCGACGCGTCTTCCGAATCGGTCATGTCGGCGATCTCAATGACCTTTCACTGGCAGCGACCCTCTGCGGCGTTCAGATGGGCCTCCAACTCAGCCGGGTGCCGGTTCAAGGCGATGGAGTTCAGATGGCGCTCGATTCCCTGACGCAGGAGCGGGGCGAGAAGGCGCCCGGCCAGTTGAACAAGTTCGCTTGTCAACAATGACCACGCGCGAAACAGGCCTCCTGAGCCCGACCGACGTGAGCGACCTACGCTCGAACCTCGAACACGCTCTCGACGGAGACGTCCGCAGCGACCCCTACACACTCCATCTCTTCTCGAGCGACGCGAGCATGTACGCAATCGAACCGCTCGCAGTCGCGTTTCCGCGGCATGCGGATGACATCGCGGCAGCCGTGAGCGTTGCTGCACAGTTCGAGGCGCCGATCCTCGCCCGAGGTGCGGGTACGAGCCTCGCCGGACAGACCGTCGGCCGAGCGGTGATCCTCGACACGTCCAGACACATGAACCGGATCGACGAGATCGACCCCGGCCGCGGGGCGGCGCGCGTTCAGCCGGGCGTCGTTCAGGACGACCTCAATCGCGCAGCCGCCGAGTACGGCCTGATGTTCGGGGCGGACACCTCGACGAGTAACCGGGCCACGCTCGGTGGCATGATCGGAAACAACTCCGCGGGTACGAATTCCGGTCGATACGGGATGACGATCGACCATGTCCTAGCCCTCGATGTGGTTCTTTCGGACGCCAGCGCCGCTCATCTTCGTCCCGTCGGAGAACCGGAGCGAGTGCGACTGGCGGGAGCGCCGACGCTCGCAGGCAGCATCTATCGCGGTCTGCCCGAGATCGTCCAGGCGCACCGTCAAGCGATCCTTCGTGACCACCCGCCATACTGGCGGCACGCCGGCGGGTATCGCCTCGATCGACTGGTCCGCGACGGTGCACCGTTCGATCTCGCATCGTTCATCGTGGGGTCCGAGGGGACGCTCGCAGTCGTGACGGAGGCGCAGGTCCGCTTGATCCCACGGCCCGAGGCACAGGCGATCGTCGTCGGACAGTTTCGATCCGTCACCGCGGCAATCGCGGCGACTCAGGATGCGCTCGTCCAGCAAGCGGCTGCCGTCGAACTGATGGACCGCACGATTCTCGACCTGTCGAGGCAGAAGGCCGAGTACGCCCAACTGGCTGGGATGTTCAGAGGCGAGCCCGAAGCGTTGCTGTTCGTCAGCTTTCTCGGCGACACGAAAGGCGAGGTTGTAGCCGCGATCGATCGCCTGACAGCCGACTGGAAGCGACACGGCCATGGTTACGGGACGATCCGCGCCGTCGACGAGCGTGATTGCGCCACAGTTTTGAGAGTCAGAAAGGCGAGTCTGGGCCTGTTGATGGCAGCCAGTGTCGGCAGTCGGCGCCCACTGGCGTTTGTCGAGGATACCGCTGTGCCACCCGAGCAGCTTCCAGAGTACGTCGAAGAATTCCGCGCGATTCTCGGCCGTCACGGCCTGCGCGCCGGCTACTACGGACACTGTTCGGTCGGCTGCCTCCACATTCGTCCGTTCGTCGATCTACGGCAACCTTCGGAGATCGAGACAATGCATGCAGTCGCGGAAGAGGTGCTAGACCTCGTGCTCCGGTTTGGTGGAGTCAACTCGAGCGAACACGGCGACGGTCTCGTTCGCAGCGAATTCAACCAGCGCATCTTCGGTGACGAGTTGTACGAAGCGATGCGAGAGACCAAACGTCTATTTGATCCGAAGGGACTCCTGAATCCGGGCAAGATCGTCGATGCGGGGCCGATGATCGAGCATCTGCGCGACACGGGTCTGCCGGCAGCAGGGTCCCTTCTCGACCTACCGGCATTTCGACGGCGCCGAGGGAATGCGCGGAGCTGCCGACCGGTGCATGAACATCGGTTCGTGCCGAAAGACGGACGCCGGCGTGATGTGCCCCTCGTACATGGCAACCCGAGAAGAGGAGCACTCGACCCGCGGCCGGGCCAACGCTCTCGTCAAGGCACTCTCGACACCCGACCCGCGGGGCGCACTTGGCGATCGCAGGCTCTTCGAAATCATCGATCTGTGTATCGAGTGCAAGGCGTGCAAGACCGAATGCCCCTTGAGTATCGACATGGCAGCCATGAAGAGCGAGTTCCTTGCCCACTACCAGGCAATCAACGGGACACCCTGGCGGTCGCGAGCGTTCGGGTCGATCAGGCGACTGAATCGACTCGGGGCGGCCACCGCTCCGCTCTCGAATCTTCCAGCCCGCATCGGCCCACTGAGGACTGCTCTCGATCGACAGCTTGGCATCACCTCGAAGCGCCCGTTGCCGCAATTTGATCGGCAGACCCTCCTCAGGTGGGACAAACACCGCACCAAGCCCACCGGGCCCTTTTTGCGCGGGGAAGTGATTTTCCTCGCCGACTCCTTCACGACGTTCAGCGAGCCATCGGTCGGACGTGCGGCTATCGAACTGCTCGAATGTGCCGGGTGGCAAGTCAGGGTGGAGGGCCGCGGGTGTTGCGGCCGCGCGAGCATCTCCAAAGGCCTCATCGACCAGGCAACGACGATGGCGCGAGAGATGATCGCGTTCCTCGCGCCACACGCGGAGCGAGGCGTACCGATCGTCGGTTGTGAGCCGTCGTGCCTGCTTACGTTACGCGACGAATACCCCGACCTCCTCGCCGGTGACCCTCGAGTGGACACCGTGGTGGCCGGCACAACGCTCCTCGCGGACCTGATCACTCTGGCGATCGACGAAGGATCGCTCAGACTCGATGCGTCGTCTCCGGTCAGCGGCCGCCGGATTGTGGTGCACAGCCATTGTCACGAGAAGGCGCTGGTCGGCACAGGCGCGACGATGGCGATGCTGAGCCGAATCCCTGACGCTCAGGTGGTCGAACTGGACGCCGGCTGTTGCGGGATGGCCGGGTCGTTTGGCTTCGAGTCCGAACACTACGAGCTTTCGATGACGATCGGTTCCCATCGTCTGTTCCCGGCTCTGGCCGCAGAAAGAGCTGACACGCTCGTTGCGGCGACCGGAGTCTCATGTCGCCAACAAATCGCTCACGGCGCCGGTCGTGTTGCACACCACCCGATCGAACTCGTTCACGCGGCTCGGCTGCGTCGGTCGGGCTGAGTAGCCCGTTTTCACACGCCTTGCACAAGCCGACGATTGCTCGCGCGAGACCGTCGGGTCGGCCTCCGAACCGAGCGCTGATGGATGCTCACCCGGCGAAGGCCGGCCGTAACCGGTCGACGCGGAATCTGGAACCGTCGCCTCAGCTGACGTCCCCTGCAGGCCGCCGCGTTCAGCGGCCATAGCGGACGTAGATCGGGTTGTACTTGCACTTGGTGGCATCTCCGGTGACGCTCGTCACGTAGTAACCGAAGCCGGCGAACAGGGCCTGGTCGCGCCGCTGGGGGCGCGTCGTCAGGTAGTCGCCGTAGCGCTGGACGGTCCGGGTGCTGCCGTTCTGGTACCAAACGACAAAGTCGCCGATGATGCCCATCGCGCAGTTGGCATGGTCGTTCTTGCCGCCCCAGCCGAGGATGACTCCGACCTCGTCCCTCCCGTTGACGGCCAGGGCCGGATAGGCGAAGGCGTAATCGGGATTCCAGATCTGCAGCTCGGTCACGACCTTCTGCGCGCCCATGTCGATCTCGACGACGCGGCCGTGCGTGTTCGGGAAGTTGAAGCCGTCCGAGGTCGCCTTGCCGTTGCTCGCGCTCCACGCGATCACGACGTTCCCCTTCGGGTGCTGGACCCCGCCGGTGATCGCGAAGCGCGGGAAGTCGCGCAGCTTGGTCAGCCAGTCGTTCCCGTCCGGCCCCTTCGAGCTCTGCGTACCGTTCGGCCAGGTGGCGACCCTGAGCGCGAACGAGGAGTACGTGTTGCCCCCGTCGGGCATCGTGTAGACCTCGATCGTCGTGTTGTCCCGGTGGCCGACCCAGACCGCCTGCGAGCTCGTCTGCTGGACGAGGTGCCCGCCCCAGGCGTTCTTCGCCTTCGTCGGATCCGTGTACTGGTAGCCGATCGTCCCGCCGGCAGCGAGGTCCTTGAGCGGGATCCGCAGCACGATCCGTCCGCCGGCTGCGAACACGTCGGTGCTCGCGAACAGGAACCGGGACGAGAAGGCGAGGTCGGGGTAGTCCATGTCACTCGTCGCATAGCCGAAGTCGCCCGCCACGAAGTCCCAGTAGGTCCACGCGGTCGGGTCGGCCTTCACCGAGGCCGCCGACGCCGTGGCGATCCGGAAGGCCCCCTGCCCGGCGGCGTCCTTGGCGTACTGGAGCAGCCATACGAAGCGGTCGATGCTCGGAACGTAGGTGACGATCTGGTCGCAGCAGAAGCCAGCGCCGAGGCTCTGCGGGAAGATCGTCGTCGGGTCGAGGCGGTTCCAGGTTGCGCCGCCGTTACTCGACACGTCGCAGTACCAGTTGCCCGACATCATCACGACGTCCTGCTCGCTGTCTGCTCCGCTCATGTCGGCGGCGTTGGTCAGGCTCTTCGTCAGACTCGTCGACCGCTGGTAGCCGTGGAAGGTGACAGGAGGGTCGTTCCCCCGCGGGTCCTTGCCGCCGGCCTTCGCCACCACGGCGCCCGGGCTCGGCTCGCGCAGCCGGCTCGGCTTGCCCGTCGTCTTGACGGGGAAGGTCGGGCGCGGCTGGCGATCCCCTTTCTTGCCCGGCGGGACCCGCGGGTAAGGGGCGCCCTTCGTCCTGACGGCCGCGAGCTTGCCGCGTCCCAGGGGCTCGTCCTTGATCATCGGCTTCCCTCCTCGTCGGGCTCGGCGTCGGATTTCTCTTCGGTCGGCGCTGCGGTCGGCACGTCGCGAGACGGACGCTCGGGGCCGTCGCTGTGCTCGACGGCGGGAGGGTAAGGAGCACCGGTCGTGACCTTCGGATCCTTCTTGCCGCGACGCAGTAGCGACATCCCCCCTCCAGCCGCAGTCTCGATTCGACACACCCTTGCTCGGCGATCTTCGCGCCGCGCGGCGGCACTGTCAAGAACGGCCGGACGTCCAGCGAGGTCGTCGCGGCAAGATGCTGGACGGAAGCCCGGGCGACTCGCCGGCGCAGCACCTGCTACCCAAGCTCAGGCTGCCTTACTGATCACGGACGCCCGCACGACTCACGGACGCCCGCACGACGGGGAGCTCACTGTTGCTTCGGCTTCGGGAGCAGATCCGGAACTGTCAGCGGCGGGAGCGACCCGGTTGCCGTCCAGCCGGCGTTCCCGACCCACGTGGGCGCGTCCGGGAAGAGCTCTTCGGCCGCCCGTACGCCGGTCTCGACGAGGATGCGCTCGCATTCCGGCGAGACATGGGCCGGGTTGCCATGCCCGCGGCGGCTGAAGTCGGCTTCGTAGCCGCCGAAGGCGTACTCCGCAGCGGTCGCGAAGTAGGCGATCAGACCGTTCGTGAAGCCCGCGTACATCGTCGGGTGGCCCGGACTCCGTTCCTTGACCGCCATCCCGATCTCCGTGAAGATCTCGCCCGGACCGGAGACGATCACACCGTCGCCGATCCTGATCGCGTGGATCGGCCCTTCGCGGAAGGTCGGCGCCGTCCCGGCCGTGAGCATCTGCTCGACCTTCCTGGCCCAGCCGACGTTCCAGTACGCGATGCGGGCGGCGCCGCCCTCGCCGGCGGCGATCGCCGCCTCGAGCCTCGGCTCCCACTCGGCGCGCACTGCGCGGATCTCGTCGACCGTCGGCAGCGTGAGCAGCGGGAACCGGGCGCGCCTCGCGGTCGCCGCGAGCACGACCGGCTCCTGCTCGACAACCACACGGCGGTACGCGGAGATCTGCAGAACCGAGCGCTCGCTCTTCCATTCCATCCCTCGCCGCCACGCGAAGCGGCCGGCGAGCGAATGGAGCGCCTCGAGCCCGAGTCGCTCACCCATGATCGACGCCTCCTCCTCGTCCCCGGTGAACGCGACCTTGGGCAACACGTTCCCGCCGGCGCCCTGCAGGAAGACCGCCTCACCGCCGGTGTTGCGACGCACGAACTCACGCACGGCGCCGGGGAAATCGGCCGAGTAGTCGTAGAGGTCGAAGCCCGTCGTCACCGGGTGACAGCCGAAATTCACCGCGGTCGCCACCACGCTCTCGTCGGGCCGTCGTAGCTGGAGGGAGGTCACCTGGTTGTCGACGAGGTTGTCCGGGTTCCAGCCGAGAATCGTCTCGCCGCTCTCCGTCCGCTCGCGGCGGTTCACCGCCACCTCCGCGTAGCCGACGCCCCATACGGGCCTCGCGGGCGTGAGGTTCTCGAACGCGAGCCGGCAGACCGAGACGATCTTGTCCTGGACGACGTCGGCGAAACGCCGAATGCGCCGGTCGCGCTCGGGTTCCGGCGGGCCCGCAAGCTCGCCACCCCACGTCCCGCCGAGTACCGACAGATGGGTGTGGTTCCAGTTCAGGAGGATCCCTGCCGGGTCGGCCCCGGTTGCCCGCGCGACCCTCTCGAGCAACACGGAGACCTCCGGATCGCCGATGCCGACGATGTCGACCCCGCAGAGCACGACGCGCTCGCCGTCCAGCTCGAGCCCGATCGCCGTCGTCTCGAGCCCGAGCCTTCCGTAGCCGGTCGCGTCGTGGGTCTGCCGGACGAACCCGATCAGCGGCAGGTCGAGCGGCGGCTCGAGCGAATGGCGCGCGGCGCCGGCGAGCAGCGCACCCGACACCATCTAGATCACGGAGCCGGTGACGTCGATCGTCGAGCCGGTGACGAAGCTCGCGTACGGGCTTACGGCGAACAGGGTGGTCAGCGCGACCTCGCGAATATCGGCCATGCGGCCGAGGAGGCTTGAGCTGCGGACTCGCTCGTTGACCTCGGCCGTCAGGTTGGTTCTCATCTGCGACTCGATCGACGGCGGCGAGAGGCACAGCACCCTGATCCCGAGCGGGCCGTACTCCTTCGCCACGGACTTCGTCGCCGCGACGAGGCCCGCCTTCGTCATCGCATACGGAGCGACATGATCAACCCCGCCGTTGAACGCCGCAGTCGAGATGATGTTGACGATCGCCGGCGCCCGGCTCTGCTCGAGGTAGGGGCGGGCTGCCTGCATGAGGAGGACGGGAGCGCGCAGATTCACCCGCCACGCCTGTTCGAGGTCGGCGAGCGCGAGGTCGGCAAAGTCGCGGCGGACCAGTACGGCCGCGTTGTTGACGAGCACGTCCAGGCCGCCGAGAGCAGCAGCGGCACGATCGACCACGGAACGACACTCCTCCGGGTCCGACAGGTCGGCAGCCACGCGAACCGCGGCGGCGGGGAGCTCGGCCGCGCCGAGAGACGGCTCTCGACCCGTCGCGGCGACCGAGGCGCCCTGCCGGATCGCCTCCTCGACGAGCCCACGGCCGAGAGCGCCGGCGGCACCCGTAACGAGAATCCGCAGACCCGAGAGCCAGTCCACGTCCGGCAGGGTCGGGGCCGGCCTGGGCGCGATGCTCTGTGGATTCGGTTCGGGCTGCACCGCGTTGGCCGGACTATCTGGAGCCTCGTATGAGGCGCGGATCGAGGATGTCGCGGAGGCCGTCGCCGAGGAAGTTGAACCCGAGCACGACGAGCATGATCGCAGCTCCCGGGAAGATCGACATCCAGACGCTCTGGTACACGTAGCCGCGCGCCTCGCTCAACATGCTCCCCCATGATGCCTCCGGGAGCTGTGTCCCGAGGCCGAGGAAGCTGAGCGACGCCTCCGTCAGGATCGCCGTGCCGAGGTAGATGGTGGCAAGGATGACGATGGGCGCGATGATGTTCGGGAAGCACGTGACGTCGCACCATCCTCGCGTGCCCGGCTCCGAGCCCGCGCGCCGCCTCGATGAAGGGCAGGCTCGTCGTCTCGAGCACGGCGCCGCGGACGACCCGGGCGAAGACGGGCGCGATCGCGATCCCGATCGCGATCATCGTGTTCGTTCGCGACGGGCCGAGGAGGCCGGCGACGACGATTGCGAGCACAAGGCTCGGGAACGCGAAGAGGATGTCGACGACGCGCATCAGCAGCGCGTCGGGGACGCCCCGCCAGTAGCCGCAGAAGAGCCCGATCGCCGTGCCGAACACGAAGGCGATCCCCACCGCGGTCACCGACACCTGCAGCGACACCTGGGCGCCGTGGATGATCCGCGCGAGCGTGTCGCGACCGAGCTCGTCCGTGCCGAACGGATGCGACCACGTCGGCCCGATGAGCGCCGGGTAGGCCGGCGCGTTCGGATCGAGTGTCCATACGTCCGAGCCGAACAGGGCGACGAGGACCGTGAAGCCGATGATGCCGGCGCCGACGAGGCCGAGCGGGTTCCGCCAACGGTGGGGGAGCGTGGTCCGGCGGCCCGGCACCGAGAGCCACGGGCTCGGAACGCCGGCGGCCTCGTCCGGAGACGCGAGCCCGAGGTCGGGCGTCTGGCTGATCAGGTCATGCGCCTCGGCAAAGTCGTCCGGCTCCGTCATGAGGGTGAGATCCGGGGATCGATCACGCCGTAGAGGAGGTCGACGATGAGGTTCATCGCGATCACGACGAAGGCGATCAGCATCGTCGTGTCCTCGATCAGCGTGTAGTCGCGCTCCTTGATCGCCTGGAGCAGCGTGTAGCCGACTCCCGGCAGGCCGTAGATCGTCTCGACGATCGCGCTCCCGGCGATGAGCGTCGCCACCTCGAAGCCGACGATCGTGACAACGGGGATGAGCCCGTTGCGGAACGCGTGCCGGTACTTGATCCGGCGGGGCGTCAGGCCCTTCGCGCGGGCCGTGCGGACGTAGTCGAGCCCGAGCACCTCGAGCATCGTCGCCCGGACCATGCGCATCACCAGCGCGAGCGTGAACACGCAGATCGAGATCGCCGGGAGCAGGAACTGCAGCAGGTTCTCGCCCAGGTCCTTCGTGGGCGGGACGTACGAGAGGGGCGGCACCCAGTGGAGGATGCGGGAGGTGAAGATCAGCAGGAGCGTTGCGAGCCAGAAGTTCGGGATGCTCAGGCCGACGAGCCCACCGATGCGAGAGGCGAAGTCGGCGGAGCTGTTGGGTCGGACGGCCGAGAGGATCCCGAGCGGAATCGCGATCACGAGCGCGAGCACGAGGCCGTACGCGACGAGCTCGGCCGTGATCGGGATCGCCGTCCGCAGCGTGTGCGCGACCGGGATCGTGCTCACGAGCGAGTTGCCCATGTTCCCGGTGAGTATCCCCTTGACCCAGTGCAGGTACTGGTGCAGGTAGGACTGGTCGAGCCCGAGCTGGTGCTCCATCTGGTGACGCTGCTCCGGGGAGAGCGTCTGCGTCCCGCCGGTGATGTAGTCGATCACGTTGCCCGGCATCAGCCGGACCATCAGGAAGATCACGATCGACGTCCCGATCAGGGTCGGGATCGCGATCAGGATGCGGCGAAAGGCGTAGCCGGCCACTGGCTCGTACCTTGCTCTACCGGCCCGAGCCCACGACCGCTGCGGGCGTCTGCCGGGGCCCGTGCTGGCAGAGCCAGCAGGCCGACTCCTGCTCGCCGACCCGGAAGAGGTCGGGTTGCGCGCTGCAGAGCTCGAAGCCGTACAGGCAACGGCCGCGGAAGCGGCAGCCGGACGGCATGTCGTGCAGGCTCGGCACCTGCCCCGCGATGGCGTGCAGCGGCTGCTCGGTGTAGCGCATGCCGAGGAGCGGCGTCGACTGCATCAGCGCCTCCGTGTACGGATGCTGCGGCGAGGCGAAGACGGCGGCGACCGGGCCCGTCTCGACGATCTTGCCCGCGTACATCACCGCCACGTCGTCTGCAACCTGCGCGACGACGCCGAGGTCGTGCGTGATCAGCAGGACGGCCATCGCGAAGGTCTCGCGGAGCTCGGCGATCAGCTCCAGGATCTGGGCCTGAACCGTGACGTCGAGTGCGGTCGTCGGCTCGTCCGCGATCAGGAGCTTCGGCTTGCACGCGAGCGCCATCGCGATCATCGCGCGCTGGCACATGCCGCCGGAGAGCTGGTGGGGGTAGGCGCGAAGCCGCGCCCGCGGCTGCGAGATGCCCACCAGATCGAGCAGTTCCGCCGCCCGTTCGCCCGCCGCCCGCTTCGTCATCGACTCGTGCGCCCGGATCGTCTCGACGATCTGGAAGCCGATCGGCAGGACCGGGTTGAGCGATCGGCTCGGCTCCTGGAAGATCATCGTCAGCTCGTTGCCGCGGATCCCGCGCAGCTCGGCGTCGTCGAGCCCCACCAGGTCCCGGCCCTCGAAGACGATGCGCGAGCCCGGATCGATCCGGCCGGCCGAGTCGAGAAGACCCATCACCGACAGCGCGGTCACGGTCTTGCCGCTCCCGGACTCGCCGACGAGGCCCAGCGTCTTCGACTCCTCGAGCGAGAAGCTCACGTCGTCGACCGCGCGCACCGACCCGTGCTCCGTGGCGAACGACGTGCTCAGGTGCTCGATCCGGAGGAGTGGTTCCTTCATGGAGGTTTGTGGCAGTCGGCGTCGCTGCCCGACCGCTGTTCTAGCAAAGCATGCCGGGCCCCGGTATCGTTTTCAGCTCTCACCCCCGGTATCGATTTCAGCGATCGTCAAACAGGCTACGTTGGAGGCGGCTATGGAAGACGAGGGAACGACGTCAAACGCCGAGAGGATGCTCTCGCGTCGTGATGTACTAACCCGTGGTGGGCAGCTCGCGGTAGGCCTTGCCGGCGCCGGAGCTCTGGTTGGAACCGCGAAGGCTTCGTCTCGCCGGTTGCTCAAGACCGTTCCGACAGGCGGCAACATCACCTGGGCCGTCAACCAGGATCCGACGGCGCTCGCGCCCTGGGGGGTGCTCCTCGAGTCATCCCACTGGGGCAGCGAGTTCATGTACGACTCGCTACTCGCCTGGGATCCCCACACGGTGCAGCAGCCCGCGCTCGCGACGTCGTACGTCGTCAAGGACCCGCGAACGGTCAACTTCACGCTCAGGCCCGGCGTCATCTTCCACAACGGTCAGGAGATGACGTCTGCCGACGTCGTCTACTCGATCCAGCAGCAGATGAACCCACCGGCCCCCGGGAGCACGGGCACGCTCTCGTTCTTCCCGGCGATCGTCGGCGCGAGCGCCGTGAGCAAGTACGTCGTCCAGGTCAAGCTCTCGAAGCCGGATGCGAGCCTGTTCGGCTGGTTCGCATGGAACCGCTGGTCGGCGATCGGCCCCAACAACCTCTACAGCCAGATCAACCCGGTCACGCAGGGCATCGGCACCGGGCCGTTCAAGCTCGTCGAGTACGTGCCGAACGACCACATCGCGTATACGAAGTGGCCGCAGTTCTGGAAGAAGGGGCTCCCGTACCTCGACGGGCTGACGCTGAAGATCATCCCCGACGAGCAGACCGCGATCGCCGCCCTCCAGGCGGGCGCCCTCGACGGCGCGACGATCTCCGCCGCCAACGCGATCGCCCTGAACGGGAACCCGGCCGTGACCGTGCTCAAGGGCCAGACGGCGGGCTTCTACGAGCTGCAGTTCACGGTCAAGGCCGGCGACAACAAGCCGTGGGCCAACAGGCAGGTTCGCCAGGCGATCAACATGGCCATCAACCGCGACGACATGATCCAGAAGGTCCTCGCGGGCCAGGGCCAGTACTCCGGTCACGTGCCGCCGGGATACGGGCAGTGGCCGCTCCCGCAGGCCGACCTCAGGTCGAAGTACCAGAAGTACGACCTCAAGGGCGCGCAGGCGCTGATGAAAGCAGCGGGCTTCGCGAGCGGCTTCCCGGCGACGATGCACGTGGTCGCGGGCGTCGCGACCTTCACGCAGATCGCCCAGTTGCTCCAGAGCTACGTGAAGCAGATCGGGATCGACCTCACGCTCCAGACGGAGGACGGGGCGACGTTCTCGAAGGCCTACGGCACCGGCGGCTTCGACTGGCTCCTGAACCAGCGCGGGATCCGCGGCGACATCCACGGGTTCGTCAGCGAGTTCAACCCGGGCACCTCGCCGAACTACGACCTCTGGTTCAACGGCTACAAGAACATCGAGATGTGGCGCCTCGTCGGGAACGGGCAGATCACGCTCGACCCGAAGAAGCGTCTGCCGATCTACACGAAGCTCCAGCAGATCCTGCTCACGGAACTGCTCGAGATCCCGCTGATGGTGCCGTACAAGTACCAGGTGGTGAGCAAGCGCCTGAAGAACATGTACGTCGCCTACAGCGACTTCAACACCGGCCTGAGGACGGCCTACGTCGAGTCGTGATCTTGGCCACGCGTCGAGCGTGAGTGAAGCGTTTCGGGAGGGGTCGCCGGTTCGCCGGCCGAGGTCTCGGGGCTGGACCCGGGGCCTCGGCCGGCTCGACCAGACGAATACGGTCGGCGGCATCCTCGCCTCGACCCGGGCCGAGGACGAGCTTGCATGGCTCGAGGACCCGCGGCCTCCGTCCGGCCCGGGCGTGGGGCTCGAGCCGGTCGAGGTCGCGTGATGAGGATCACAGCCGTCGAGGCGCACGTGTGCAACGCGCGGATGCGGAACTGGATCTTCGTCCGGGTGGCGACCGACGAGCCCGAGATCTACGGCTGGGGAGAGGCGACGCTCGAGTGGCATACGGACGCAGTGGTCGGCGCGTTGAAGGACCTCGAGAGCCTCGTCGCCGGCGAGGATCCCACGCGGATCGAGCATCTGTGGCAGATGATGTTCCGGCAGCACTTCTGGCACGGGAACGGGCTCGTCCGCGCCACGGCGATCAGCGGGATCGACCTCGCGCTCTGGGACATCCTCGGAAAGACGCTCGGCGTACCGTGCCACCGGCTCTGGGGGGGCTCCGTCCGCGACTACGTCCGGCTCTACGGCCACCTGGGCGGCGGCGAGATGAGCACCTTCTACGAGACCACCCAGGCAGAAAGGTTCGCAGAGCTCGCACGGGAGATGGTCGACTCCGGATTCACAGCGCTCAAGGCGATGGCGGTTCCGCCGACGATGCCGATCGAAGGGATCGCGCCGGTTCGCCAGGCGGTGAGGAACGTGGAGGCGATGCGCGACGCCGTCGGCGACGACGTCGACATCATGGTCGACTGTCACGCGAGACCCAGCCCGCGCATGGGGCATCGGTTTGCGGCCGCGCTCGACCCCTACGAGCTGTACTTCCTCGAGGAGCCGTGCTGGCCGGAACGCATCGAGGACCTGGCCGCGATCCAACGAGCCGTCAAGACGCCGATCGCGACCGGCGAACGGCTGGTCGGCGCGGCCGCGTTCGCGCGCCTCCTCGATGCTCAGGCGTGCAGCGTCCTGCAGCCGGATCTCACTCATTGCGGCGGGCTGACAGAGGCGCGTCGCATCGCCGCCCTGGCCGAGGTGCACCGGGTGGCGCTCGCCCCGCACAATCCTCAGGGGCCCGTCAGCACGGCGGCGTCGATCGAGTTCGGCCTCGCGACCTCGTCGTACATCATCTGCGAGGCGGTCACCGACGATGTCTCGTGGCGCGGAGATGTGGCGCACGACTCTCATCCGCTCGACCGGAAGGGAATGCACGTGGGGCCGAGCGATCGCCCCGGCCTGGGCATCGAGATCGACCTCGAGGCAGTCGCCCGCCACCCGTTCCAGCCCGAGGTGCTGCAGCGCGTGTTCTACGCGGACGGCAGCGTCGGCGACTGGTAGCTCAGAGCTTCTTCAGCCGGAAGCCGCCGTCGACGGAGAGCACCTCGCCGGTGACGAAGCCGGCTTCGGCGGAGAGCAGGAAGCGGACCGTGGTGGCGATCTCGATCGGTGTTGCGATCCGACCGAGGGCGTGATTGCGCTCGGCCTCCGCGCGATCGACGTGGCCCTGCTCGAAGGCTTCGCGGATCAGCGGCGTCTCGACGAACCCGGGGGCAACGGCGTTCACCCGGATCCCGGCGAGAGCCCACTCCACTGCCAGCGTCTGCACGAGGCCCACGAGGCCGTTCTTCGAGACGATGTAGGGCAGCCGCCTCGGGAACCCGAAGTAGAGCGAGATCGACGACACGAGCACGATCGAGCCGCGCTCGGCCGCGACCATCCTCCGGCCGACCGCCTGGCAGAAGGAGAACGCGCCGTACAGGTTGACCTCGAGCACACGAGACCAGTCCTCGTAGCTGAGCTCGAGCGCCGACTCGTTGTGCTGGACGCCCGCCGAGTACACGAGCTGCGTCGGCGCGCCGAGCCGGTCGGCGAGCTCGTCAGCGCACCTCGCGACATCCGCATGGTCGCGAACGTCCACCGGTCGCTCGACCACGCGATCGGCCCCGAAGCGCTCGACCAGAGCATCGGACCAACCGGACCTCAGGTCGACGACGCCGCACCGGAGCTGCGGGTCGGATTCCAGCAGGTGCTCGGCGACGGCCGCCCCGATCCCGCCGGCCGCGCCGACGACGACCGCCACCTCGCTCAGCGCAGGGCCTCCAGGACACGACCCGCGGCGCCGGCGACGATCCGGTCGGACCCGGGCCGGAAGGGCGAGATGTCGATCTCGTACCCTCCGCGCGGGCGCTCGGCGTCTGTCGGGAGGTAGTTGCGATACCCGTTCCAGTAGCCGGAGACGAGCGTGGTACCGAACGGCGACGCCTCCCGGATCCACGTTCCGATCTCGCTGAAGAGCTCGACGGGGACACCGACAAGCGCCACCGCGCCGAGTCGAAGGCCGTGCACGAGCAGCGGGTAGGTCGTCATGCCCGCAAGTGCGTGCCCGCGCTCGGCTCGCATGCGCGCGAACTTCGTCCGGACGGTCAGCTCGCGCACCTCGGCCTGCGGCGCGCCCGCATCCCTGGCTGCGTATGCCTCGTCCTCCCAGCGGGATGCCTCACGGCTCCACTCGAACGGGTCGCCGAGGTCGTCCCGCAGCGGCAGCGGAACGATCTCGCGGGCGACGCCGACGGTCGAGTCGGGCTCAGGATCGGGCTCGTACTCGAACGACGCGATCCAGGCCGAGGCCTCACCCTCGCGAACGCCCAGCCGGTGCCGGCGCCACGACGAGCGCAGCGCCACTGCCGCCGCCTCGTGGCCGAGCATCGCACCGAGCCGACGGTAGACATCGAGATCCGGAACGAAGAGCTCACTCGGTCCGACGTCCCCGCAGGCTCCCTGGACGAACAGGCAATGACCGCCGAGCTCCCGCTCAACGGCCCGCTTCACGATGCCGGGGAACTCGGGGGTGACGTAGGTGTTGTCAGGCCCGAGGATGATCGGGTGGCAGGCGTAGTGGACGATGGTCGCAACGGGCGAGTCGTCTTCGCCGTCGAGACGGACGACCGTCAGCGTGCGGTCGACGGCTCCGTCCCAGTTGAGGCCGACCGCGGCAGAGCCGTCGGGCTTCGTCATCCGGCGGTTCACGGCCAGGGGCGAGTTGCCGCTGCCGGATCCGACACGGACGGCGCGGGGCGCGGCCGCGGCGTCGGCGGCGGCACGGCCGAGGGCGTCGAACACCGACTCGACATAGGGCTCCACGAGCTCGCGGTTCCGTCGGATCCAGGCACCGCCGAGCTCGAGCGTGACCGGTACCGAGTGGTTGTGGGTCGTGCCGACGGCAACGTGGGCCTCGGGCACTCCGGTCGCCTGCTCGATGATCCGGCGGGCCCGCGCAGACTGCTCGTCGTCGAGGATGCACAGATCGATGTCGGCAAGCACGGCGCGCACGCCGTCGTCCCCCTCGACGACAAGCACCGTCGCCCACAGCTCGAGGTCGTTGCCCTCGGAGATCTCGTGGTACTGGTTTCCCCAGCCGCATGCCGGAATCCCGATCGGCGGCGTGATGTCGGCCCTGCCGACTCCCGCCCTCATCGTCGGGAGTGAGAGGAGCGTCGGGCGGGTCCGGGCGTCATCGACGCACCGGGCCGCAGCTTGGGCGGGGGACGAACTCGGTGGACAGCTCGATATCCGACGGCTCGGCGCCGTCGCGCAAGCGTGCGAGCAGGAGCCCCGCGGCCGCGCGGCCCACGCCGACGTTGTCGCGGCGTATCACTGCGATCGGGGGCTGGTAGAGATCGGTGATCGCGACGTCGTCACAGCCGACGAACGAGAGCTCGGTGCCAAGCTCGATGCCGCGGTCCGAGATGACGCGCAACGCGCCGAGCATGAGCTGGTTCCCGCCGGCGATCACCGCCGTCGGCCGGTCGGGGAGAGCGAGGATCTCCTGCATCGCCCGGGCCCCGTGCTCGACGGCGAAGGATCCCTGGTGGACCGAGTAGGTCGGGGGCAGGTCTCTGACGGCGAACGCCTGCTCGAACCCGGCGCGCCGCTCGAGGGTCGGGCGGACGACCGGGCCCAGGATGAGCGCGATGTTCCGGTGCCCGAGGTCGAGGAGGTGCAGCACGGCCGCTTGCATACCGGAGCGGTGATCCGACAGGACCCGGCTCACCGCCGGCACCGGCATGTTGCGGTCGAGCACGATGATCGGGATCTCGAGCTCGCGGAGGCGCCCGATGGTCTCCGGATGGGCCTCGTCGAGGACCGAGATGATCAGGCCGTCCACGCGTCGCTGTGACAGCAGGCCGATGTGAGCGGCCTCGAGCGCCGGATCGCCGAGCGAGTTCGTGAGCAGCATCGCGAAGCCGTTCGCGTGCAGCGTGGACTCGACGCCCATGACGATCTCCGCGAAGAGCGGGTTCGAGATGTCGCCGACGACGAAGCCGACGGTCAGGGTCTCGCGCCGACGAAGACTCTGAGCGAGCAGATCGGGCTCGTACCCGAGCTCGTCGACCGCCGCGAGCACCCGGGTGCGCATCGCAGGACTGACGTCCGGATGGTCCGACAGCACCCGCGAGACCGACGACATCGCGACGCCGGCCTTCTCGGCGACCTCCCGCATGCTCGCACGGCCGCGCCGGCGCTCACCTCGTGCGCCCTGGCCATCGCTCGTCGGATCCGCCAGACGGCTCACTCCCTACTGCGCCGGGTCGGGCGCGTAGATGTCGTCCCACACGGACTCCGGTGCAGGATGCGGCGCCGCCTCCGCCTGCTCGCGCACCCGGCGCATCTCGGCCTCGCCGGCCTCGTCGACCTCGTCGAGATCGGCCTCGGCCCAGGCCCAGGCCAGCAACGCGGCCCGGTAGCGGGGGATCGGGTCGACGCTCTGCCAGCGCCGCCGCTGCTCGGCCGGGTCGGCGCCGCCCGCCGAGAAGGCCGAGTGACGCTCCCAGCGGACTGTCTTGCACTCGACGAACGACGGGCCCTGCCCGCCACGGGCGTGCGCGCCCGCGGCGGCGACAGCCTCCTGCACGGCCAGCACATCGTTTCCGTCCACGATCGCCGCGGGCATGCCGAAGCCTCGCGCGCGGTCGGCGATGTCCGGCGTCGCCTGGCTCTTGGACGTCGGCACCGAGATCGCGATCCCGTTGTTCTCGCAGACGAACACGAGCGGCACCCGCCAGAGCATCGCCATGTTGAGCGTCTCGAAGAACTCCCCCTCGCACGAGGCGCCGTCGCCGAAGAAGCACAGCACGATCTGATCCGTCGCGCGGAAGCGGCAGGAGAGCGCGGCGCCACCGGCCATGGGGATATGTCCTGCGACGATCGCGTTCGTGGAGATCAGGCCGACCGACGGCTCGGAGAGATGCATCGAGCCTCCCTTGCCCTTGCAGACACCGGTCGCCCGCCCCATCAGCTCCGCCATGACCGCGGTCGGATCGACGCCCTTGAGGATCGCCTCGCCGTGGCCGCGGTAGGTCGCGAAGACGAGGTCGTCCGGCCGGAGCGTCGAGATCGCCCCGGCCTTGATCGCCTCCTGGCCGATGCAGGGATGGGTCGACCCCGGGATCAGGCCCTGCGCGAAGGCATCGATCACCTGCTCCTCGAACGCACGAACTCGCCTCATGTCCCGGTAGAGGGAGAGCAGGGCATCGTCGCCGATGCCCGGTGGGCGATCGCCCGGGAGGGCTTCGGAGACGGGCAACGGAGCGATCGTCACGTCACCGCTCCTGGAAGCGAGGCGATCTGCCGTTCGAGCGCCGCCAGCAGGCGGGCGCCGGCCTCCCCGTCGGCTGCCCGGTGATCGACGGCGACGTTCGCCCACATCCGCGGCCGCACCGCGATCCATCCCTCCTCGGCGACCGGCTTCTCGGCGACCCGCCCGGTCGCGATCATCGCGACCTGCGGGCCCGAGATGACCGGTGCGAAGAAGTCGACCGGGTAGGCGCCGAGGTTCGAGAGCGTCGCCGTCCCGCCCGCGAGCTCCCGGCGGTCGATCCGCCCCTCGCGGGCAGCCCCGACGATCCGCGCCCGCTCGGCGGCAAGATCGGCCAGCGACCGGGAGCCCGCGTCGCGCAGCACGGGAGCGATGACGCCGCCCGACGTCGCGACCGCGAGCGAGAGGTGCACCGCGGCAGAGCGGATCACGGTGCCGTCGGGCTCGAGCGTCCCGTTCAGCTCGGGGACCTCGAGGAGCGCTCGCGCGAGCGCAAAGGCGAGCAGATCGGTGACGGTCACTTTCCCGGTCGCGGTCGGGATGCGCGTGCGGGCGGCGATCAGGCCGTCGGCGACGAGCTCGCCGCCGATCTGAACGTGGGGGATCTGCTGCCAGCTCGCAACGATGTTGCGGACGACCGCCTCCCGCAGGCCGCCCGTAACCGGCTGTGCGGGCGAGGATGTCTCTCCTGCCGCGCCGTCGAGGTCACGCACGACGATCCTTCCTCCCGGGCCGCTGCCCGCCACCCCGGCGAGATCGATCCCGCGCTCGGCCGCGAAGCGACGGGCTGCGGGAGAGGCGGCGCCGCCGTCGCGCCCCTCGGGCAGAGCGGCGGGCGCGCGCGGGCCCGGGGCCGGTTCGGCCTCGTCCGGACGATCGACGGCTGCCGGTAGGGCCGCCGCTTGCTCGTCGCCGCCGTGAAGCTCGCCGAGCACGCCGTCGACGGCGACCACCGCGCCCTCGTCGGCGACGATGCGCAGAATCCCGCGGCCTGGCGACTCGACGGCGATCGTCGCCTTGTCGGTCTCGACCTCGACGATCACCTCGCCACTCTCGACAGCCGCCCCGTCGGACACGAGCCAGCGCAGCACCTTCCCGTCCTCCATCGAGATCGAGAGCCGTTCGAGCGTGACGGGCATCATGCGACCAGCCGCTCGACCGCGGCGACGACATCATCGGCGGAGGGGTAGACCGCCGCCATCCCGTCCGCGGTGCAGGGGATGGGGACGTCGAGCGATGCGACGCGTTCGACCGGCGCGTCGAGGCTGTCGAATGCCTCCTCCATGATCCTCGCCGAGAGCTCGGCGCCGAAGCCGCCGGTCCGATGGGCGTCGTGGGCGACCGCGACCCGCATCGTCCGCCGGACGGAGGCGAGGATCGTCTCCATGTCGAGCGGGGCGATCGTTCGCGGGTCGATCACCTCGACGGAAACGCCCCTGGCGGCGAGAATGTCGGCCGCGGCGAGCGCTTCGTCCACCATCCCGGAGAGGGCGACGACGGTGGCGTCGGATCCGTCCCGCATCACCCGCGCCGTACCGAATGGAATCGGTGGGCCACCGGTGTCGACCTCGGCGCGCCGACCGTAGAGCCGTACGTTCTCGATGAAGAGCACCGGGTTCGAGTCCCGGAGCGCAGTCCGCATGAGCCCGTAGGCGTCGGCCGCGTTGGATGGGATCGCGACCTTGATCCCGGGGATGTGCATGAACCAGCTCTCGAGGCTCTGGGAGTGCTGCGGGCCCATTCCCATCCGGCCGACGACCGGCGTGCGGATCACGAGGGGAACCGTCAGCTTCCCCCCGTGAAGTAGTGCAGCTTGGCGGCCTGGTTGAAGATCTGGTCCATCGCCACCCCGACGAAGTCGAAGAACTCGATCTCGCAGACCGCGCGGACGCCGGTGAGCGCGAGCCCGATCGCGAATCCGACCGTGCCGGACTCGCAGAGCGGCCCGTCGCGCACGACCTCGTCGCCGTAGCGCTCCCACAGGCCCCGGGTGACGCCGAAGGTGCCGCCGTAGGCGCCGATGTCCTGGCCGAGCAGCATCATCGGCTCGGGCCGGTCGAGCGCCTCCTGGAGCGCGCGATTGATCGCCTCGCTCATGGTCAGGGTGGTCGTCTCCGGCATCGCTGCCGGGGCCTGTCCCGACTGGTGGGCCGTCCCAGAATCCATTCCAGCGTCGATTCCAGCACGCTACCAGGTCGTAGGGTGCTGGAACCGATGCCAGCCGAGCCTGGACGCTGCCCGGCGAGCGTGCTGGAATCGATCCCGAGGATCCTGCATACTGACGGCCGTGTCGACCCTTCTCGCAGGCGCCGCCCGACGCGTCATCAACCCCCCGATCGGAACCGGGAAAGGGGGGCTCCGCCTCTTCGGTGACCCGATCCAGGCGATCGAGAGCGATCTGACCGCCACCGTCCTCGTCCTCGCCGTGGGCGAGGCGAAGCTCGCTCTGATCGCGACCGATCTCGGCCTGATGAGCATGACGGAGGCCGGCCGGCTCCGCGAGGCTGTCGGGACGGCGCTCGGCACCCCGGCTTCGCACGTGCTCTTCAACATGAGCCACAACCACAGCGCGCCTGCCCTTCGCGAGTGGACGGCGATGACGGACTCGGCGGAGGACGCCGCGCCCCGCGCGCGCTACGAGCGCGATCTCGGGCGGTGGTTCGTCGAGGCCGCGCTCGAAGCGGACGGTCGCCTCCAGCCTGCCCGCGTCGGCACCGGCTGGGGGGAGAGCCGGATCGGGGTCTACCGCCGCGAGGTCCGCGACGGACGGGACGTCCTCGGCGAGGTCCCCGGCCACCCGATCGACTCCTCGGTCGGCGTGATCCGCGTCGACGATCTCGACGGTCGCCCGATCGCGATCGCCTTTCGCTACTCGGCCCACCCCGTGACCGTCGGAGGGCGCTCGGCGGTGGCCTCGACGGACTATCCGGGGCCTGCGCGCGACGTGCTCGAACGGAGCATCGGCGGCCTGGCGCTCTTCCTGCAGGGATGCGGCGGGAACGTGAACCCGGCGGTCGGAATCGGCTGGGAGGTCGACTGCCGAGACACGAAGAACCGGGTCGGGCTCGAGCTCGGCGGTGAGGCGCTGAAGGTCGCCGCCGGAATCCGGACCGACCGCCGACCGGGCGAGCGCAGGCAGCTCGGCAACATCCCGAACATCCTCTTCACGCCGTGGGAGCCGGTCGAAGACGGCCCACCGGCCCGCCTCGAGGCGGTGGAGGACTCCATCGCGCTCGAGTTCGTCGACCTGCCCTCGCTCGAGGAGGCCAAGGCGATCCTCGCCCGCTGGCAGCAGGTGCTCGCGACGCGGCTGCAGGGCGATCCGCAGTCGTGGGAGCTGCGCGCCGCACAGAAGTACGAGCACTGGGCGAGGGGGCTCGTGGCCGCGGTCGAGGACGGCCACCCGACCTGCGAGCTGAGGGTTCAGGTGCTCCGCGTGAACGACGTCGTCATCGCGGCGATGAACGTCGAGACGTTCTTCGAGACCGGGCTCGACATCCGCGCGAGGTCGCCCTTCGCGGACACGTTCGTGCTCGGGTACTCGAACGGCGTCGTCTCCTACCTGCCGCGTGCCGAGGATCATCCCGAGGGTGGCTGGCGACTGGACGAGGACTATGCCGTCCCCGACCTGATCCCTCAGGCCTGGGGGTTGCCCGTCATCCTCCATCCGGCCTCGGCCGACCGTGCAGTCGAGCTCACGCTCGCCCTGATCGAGCGGGTGCGGACGACCTCTACGTAGAGGCCGCCCCGAGCGCCTCGACCGCCACGGGCCGGCCCGTGTGCGCCGATTCCCACGCCGCCTCCATCACCGCGACCGTCCTGATGCCGAGCTCGGCGGGCGCCCGGTCGACCGTGTCGCGACCGAGACAGGTGTCGACGAGGAACTGGGCGGGCCCGTCGCACGAGTAGTCACCCTCCTCGTCGCGAGGCGGCGGCTCGGGCCCCACGTGGAGCACCTCGCCGCGCGCCTTGTCTCCCTGCAGCAGCAGCTCGGCGTACACGCGCTGCATGTCGAGCAGGAGGACGCCCTCCTCGCCCGCGATCTTGAGATCGAAGCCGTGGCGGATGACCCACGGCTGGTGGCCGTGACCGCTGAACGAGGCGATCACCCCGTTGGCGAGGCGTACCGAGACCTGAATGTCGAGGTCACACCCGTTCTCGAGGAAGTTCGCACGCGCAAACACGTCTTCGGGCTCCTCGGGTGCGAGCAGCAAGCCGAGCCCGAGGAGATGCGAGAGCTGGCCGTAGAGGTACCCGCCGCCGGCGTCCGCTCGCGCCCAGGTCTCGACCTCGACCTCGACCGGGAACCCGCCGACGTCGACGATGCCGTAGCCGGCGCGGCCGGAGAAAAGGTCGGCCAGGCAGCTCGCCTTGTAGCCCGTGACCGAGGTCACGCGTCCGATCCTGCCCGAGTCGAGCATCTCCTTCGCCCAGATCGCGATCCGCGAGTAGTTCCACCCGTGTGCGACGGCGGCCGTTCGCCCGGCCGCCGCGGCGGCTGCCGCGATCGCCTCGGCATCCGCCAGCTTGACCGTCATGGGCTTCTCGACCAGGACGTGGGCCCCGGCCTCGAGCGCAGCGACAGCGTGCTCGCGATGGAAGCTGTGCGGCGAGGAGACCACGACGCCGTCGAGGCCCGCGGCGAGCAGCTCCTCGACCGATGTCGTCGCGATCTCGAGCTCGAACTCGCGCCTGAACTGCTCCAGGCCGTCGTCCGTCTTGCGGACGATGCCGACGAGCTCGACGTCGGGGTCGGCGCGGAAGAACGGCAGGTAGTGGTACGAGGCCCAGAAGCCCGCCCCGATCACGCCGATGCGGGCGCTCACGAGCGTGACTCCGACAGGCTCGCCGACGGGTGCTCGAGGGGTGCCGTCTCGAGCTCGGGCAGCTCCCCCTGGGCGGTCCAGCCGCGGCCTGCGTCCCAGGGCTCCGCCTCCGGGAAGAGACGCTCCGCGAGCCGGACGCCCGTGCTGACGAGAATCTCCTCGACGCTCGGGTCGAAGAGCGACGGCAGGCCGACGCTCTTGTACCCGTACCCTGCCTCGTAGCCTCCGAACCGGTACTCGGCCGCCGTCGGCAGATAGCCGAGGAGCTCGTTGGTATAGCCGGCGTAGAGGGTCGGCGAGCCGGGCGAGCGCTCCTTGACGGCGATCCCGTACTCGGTGAACGTCTCGCCCGGCCCGGTGACGATCACCCCGTCGCCGATGCGTACCGCGTGGACCGGACCGGACACCTCGGCAGGCGCCGTCCCCGCCCGCAGCTGCTCCTCGATCTTCCGCGCCCAGCTCGCGTGGTAGTAGGCCACCTTCACCTTTCCCACGTCGCCCGTCGCCCTCGCGACGTCGAGGTCCCGGTCGTACTCCTCACGGAGGCGCGAGATCTCGTCGAGCGGCGGATGCGGCATGAGCGGGATCGTCACCGTCTCGGCGACGGCGGCAAGCTCGGGCGGCTCCACGTCGAGCTGCACACGGCGGTACTTTGAGATCGGCGTCACGGAGCCTTCGTCGAGCCGGACGAGCTCGACCGGCGTCGCCAGCCGGTCGGCGACCGACTCGAGCGCCGCGACCGCGATCCGGCCGCCCATCCGCTCCGCCTCCGACTCGTCGTCGGTGAAGGCGAAACGCGGAAGCACGTTGCCGCCGGCGCCCTGGAAGAAGACACACTCGCCGCCGGTCGCGGCGCGGACCACCCGGCGCAGCGGCCCCGGGAAATCCGCCGAGTAGACGTACATGTCGTAGCCCGTCGTCACCGGATGGCAGCCGTAGCCGACGAGGCGTGGCGATCACGGACTCGTCGGGCCGTCGCGCCTGGAGCGTCGTCACCTCGAGATCGACGAGCTCGTCGGGGTTCCAGCCGAGGATCGTGCCCCCGTTGAGGCCCCCCTCGGAGCGCTCGCGACGGTTGACGGCGACGTCGGCAACGCCCTGTCCCCAGACGACCCGGGCCGGCTCGAGCCGCTCGACCGCAAGCCGGGCAGCCGAGACGATCTTGTCCTGGATCACCCGCGCGAAGGCATCGACCGCGAACTGGGCGTCGTCGTCGAGCTCGCCGAAGATCGCGCCGTGCAGCCGGCCGCCGGTGGGCGCGAGGTGGGTGTGACTCCAGTTCAGCAGGATTCCCTCGGGCGCGGCCCCTGTCGCCGCCGCGACCCGGTCGACCACGGGGCCGATCTCCGGCGCGTCGATGCCGACGATGTCGACGCCGCAGAGCACGACCCGGGTCTCGCCGCGCTCGAGCGCGATCGCGCCCACCTCGAGCGGGAGGCCGTAGCCGAGCGCGCCAAAGCGCTGGCGCACGAAGCCGATCATCGGCAGGCCGAGCGGGGGCCCCAGTGGAAGCGATGCGGCGCCGGCACGAAACTCAGTCATTCGATCTCCTCCGTTGTCTCGACGGCGTCGCCGTCGTCGTCGTCGTCCAGGTCGTTGTCGCCCGTCTCGCCGTCGACCACGGCGACCAGCGCCGCGACGACGTCGTCGAGCACGGCGCGTCCATCTTCGGCCGTTGCCGCCCGTGGGTCACCGAGCACGCCGCTCTCGCCCATGTCCGGCACGAGGAAGGCGGCGCTCTGCTCGAGGATCGGCTCGTGCCCGACGCCCGGCTCGCCGACGAGGTCGGGGAAGACCTCCAGCATGACCGAGGTCTCGAACTCGCCTGCGTGCCCCACCGAGCCGAGGTCGAACGGGAAGAGCGCCGTCATCCGAGGCGTCCGCACGACCTCCCAGTAGCTGATCGACTCGATCCCGTTCTCGACGCCCAGCGTGATCAGCGGGCCTCGATTGCCGCCGTGCCCGTTGACGACGACGACCCGCGAGCACCACGCCTGGAGTGATTCGACCGTCTCCCGCACGAGCGCGGCGAACGTGGCGCCGGAAAGCGTCACCGTGGCGCCGAAGCGAACGTGGTGGGGGCTGAACCCCGTCCAGAGCGGCGGAGTCACGAGCACGTCGGAACGAGCCCGGCGAGCGACCTCCAGGCAAACGTGCTCGGCGAGCAGCGAGTCGGTCGAGACGGGGAGGTGGTCGCCGTGCTGCTCCAGCGAGCCGACCGGCACGAGGCAGATCGCGCCTGCTCGCGCGCGCTCGCCGGCCTCGACCCGCGTCAGCAGCGCCAGCCGGTGCTCCATCAGCGCGCCTCGGCGAAAAGCGCCGTCACGAGCTCGTCGCCGATCGCCTGGAGGCTGTGCTCCGATCGGGGCGGCAGGAACACGACGTCTCCCGGCCGGGCAAGCAGGCTCCGCCCCGTACCGGTCAGGTTGACCGAGAGCGAGCCCGCCTCGACGTAGAGCGTCCTCTCCCCGGGGCCCGACTCGGGCGTCGACTCACGTCCTGCGGGAAGCGTGACCTTGCCGCAACGGATCCGCTCGTCGCAGTAGAAGAACGAGACGAGCACGGTCAGCCTCGGATCCGTCCCGTGCAGGAGGTGGAGCCACCGCGAACGCGGCAGATGCTGCATGTCGAGGGGGCCCTTCGTGCTCGCGGACGGCGGCCATGCCGCCAGGTCGTCGAGGTGCGACGGGAAGCCCTCGTTGCGATCGTGCGTGCCGTTGAGCATCACTGCGCTGCGCCCGTACCACTGCCACTCCCCGTGCTCCTTCGTCGAGATCGCCTGCTTGAACTCGTCGGTGTGCATCTCCCCCGGCACCCACCAGAGGATCTCGCAGGTCTCGGCTCCCACGTTCCAGGCGTGATGGAACGCAAGCGCCGGGATGTTCGCCGCATCGCCCGCCCTGAGCTCGACGACGTCCGAGGTGTCGGGATTCGAGAGCATCAGCGAGCCCCGGAGCACGTAGTACGGCTCGGGGTTCGGATGGTTGCCGGCGTCGAACCAGTGGCCGGGCTCGACGTAGAACGTCCCCTGGTTGAGGCGGCGCGTGCCGACGTGGACCCAGGTCGCCATGGAGTTGCCGGGCTCGGGCGCCCACGAGAAGTAGCACGCGTCGCCCGGCTCGATCACGCAGGGGAACTGCTCGACACCGTCGAACGGCTGGCGGTGGTGCCACGGCAGCACCGCCTCGTAGCCGGGATACTCGCTCTCCCGCCGCCATCCGGCTCTACTCGAACGCGAGCGCGGAGAGGACGCCGACAGGCTCGTCGCCGATCGCCTGCAGGCTGTGCTCCGTGAACGGCGGCAGGAAGACGAGCTCGTTCGGGCCCGGCGAGCAGGCTCTTCCCGGTTCCGGTCAGGTTCACCGAGAGCGCTCCCTGCTCGACGTAGAGCAGCCGCTCGTAGTCGCCGGACTCGGGCTGCGACTCGCGCCCGCGCGGCAGCGAGACCATGCTGCAGCGAATCCTCTCGTCGCAGTAGAAGAACGAGTTGAGCACGGTCAGCCGCGGATCGGTGCCCTGCAGCAGGTGCAGCCAGGTCGAGGGCGGCAGGTGCTGCATGTCGAGCGGCCCCTTGGTCGACGACGAGGGCGGCCACTGCTTCAGGTCGTCGAGGTGCGACGGGAAGCCTTCGTTGCGCTCGTTGGCTCCGTTGAGCATCACGGGCGTGCGCTCGTACCACCGCGGATTCGTGGGGTCGCGATCGAGCTTCGCCTTGAACTCGTCGGTGTGCATCTCACCCGGCACCCACCAGAGAATCTCGCAGACCTCGTCGCCGAAGTTCCACGCGTGGTGGTAGGCGAGAGCAGGGATGTTCGACGCCTCGCCGGCCTTGATCTCGATCACGTCGGAGGTGTCCGGGTTCGAGAGATGGAGCGTCCCCTTGAGGATGTAGTAGGGCTCGGGGTTCGGATGGTTGCCGGGGTCGAACCAGCCGCCCGGCTGGACATAGAACGTGCCGCAGTTGACGCGCTTGGTGCCGACGTACAGCCAAGACGGAGTGCTGTTGCCCGGCACCGGCGCCCACGACGAGTAGGGCGCGTCGGCGCGCGTGATCACCGTCGGGTGCTGCTCGCCGTCGCCGAACGGCTGGCGGTGGTGCCACGGGCACATCGCCTCGTAGCCCGGATACTCGTACTCCACGGCGGGGCTTCCCATCTCGGTTGTGGTCATCTCTGCTCCTCCTTCGCGTTGGGGGCGGGCTCAGCGACGTTCTCGGGAAAGTGGCAGGCGCTGCGGTGGCCGTGCGCGCGCTCGTCGAGGCCGGGCGCCTCGACGCGGCAGCGCTCCTGGGCCTTCCAGCAGCGCGAGGCGAAGATGCAGCCCTCGACCGGAGCCGTCAGGTCGGGAAGATCGCCCTCGAGCCGGATCCGGCTGCGGCCGCGATCGGCGGTGGGATCGGGCTCCGGCACCGCCGACAGCAGCGCGATCGTGTACGGGTGCTGCGGCGCCCGGAAGAGGTCGTCGGCCGCCGCGACTTCCACGAACTTCCCGCCGTACATCACGATCACGCGGTCGCAGACGTGACGGATCGTCGAGAGGTCGTGCGAGATGAAGAGATAGGCGAGTCCGAGCCGCTCCTGCAGGTCGCGCAGAAGGTTCAGGATCTGCGCGCGCACGGAGACGTCGAGCGACGAGACGGCCTCGTCGCAGACGACGAGCGACGGGTGCGTCGCGAGCGCGCGCGCGATCGCTACGCGCTGGCGCTGGCCGCCCGAGAGCTGGAGCGGGCGGCGCTTTCCGAAGTCCAGCGGGAGACCGACGAGCCCCAGCAGCTCAGGGACCCGCCCGGCCGCGGTAGCCGCGTCCTTCCCGCGCAGCAGGTGAAGCGGCTCGGCGACGATCGAGTTGACGGTCATCATCGGATCGAGCGAGTCGCCCGGGTCCTGGAACACCATCTGCACGCGGCCGCGCAGCTCCTTGGGCAGGCCGCCACGGCGCGTCGCCTCGAGCGGCCGCCCCTCCAGGGTGGCCTCTCCCGCCGTCTTCGGCGTCAGGCCGAAGAGCAGCCTGGCAACGGTCGACTTCCCGGACCCGGACTCGCCCACGAGGCCGACCGACTCGCCCGGCCGGATCTCGAACGAGACGCCGTCGACCGCCCGCAGATAGCGCCGGCTGAGCCCCGACCCCCCGCGCGCGCGGTAGCTCTTGGCCAGGTCGGTCACCGCCACGAGCGGTGGCACGCTCTCGGACACGCCGCGCAACGCGCCCCCGGCAGGGCGAGCCTCGCCCACGCGCTGTCGCGCCTCCCCTTCGTAGTGGCAGGCGACGCGCTTCGTGCGGTCCCGGAGGTCGAACGCCGGCCGCTCCGTCCGGCAGAGGCTCGCGCCCGCGGCCGATCGCACAGCGCGCCTCGAAGCGGCAGCCGGGCGGGATCGCGTCCGCACGGGGGAGCGAGCCGGGAATCGACGCGAGCTCGGCACCGCGGTCGTCGGTCAGACGCGGCACCGCCGCCATCAGCGCCTGCGTGTAGGGGTGGCCCGGCTCGGCGAAGACCTGCTCGGTCGTGCCGTACTCGACCGGGGCGCCGGCATACATGACGAGCACGTCCTGCGCGAAGCTGGCGACGATGCCCAGATCGTGCGTGATCAGCATGACCGCGAGGTCGCGGTCCTCCGAGAGCCGGAGCAGGAGGTCGATCACGCTCGCCTGCGTCGTCACGTCGAGCGCCGTCGTCGGCTCGTCGGCGATCAGCAGATCGGGGTTCGATGCAAGCGCCATCGCGATCATCACGCGCTGCCGCATCCCGCCGGAGAACTCGTGCGGGTACTGGCGAAGCCGGGTCGCGGGCGAGTGGACGCCCACCTCGGCCAGCAGCGAGATCGCGCGCTCCCGGGCCTCGGTCCCCGAGACCTGGTTGTGCTGGCGGATCGCCTCGACGAGCTGGAACTCGATCGACTTCACCGGGTTCAGCGAGCCGAGCGCGTCCTGGAAGATCATCGAGATCTTGCCGCCCCGCACCTGCCGCAGTACGTCCTCGGTCGCGCCGGCGAGCTCGAGGTCGCCGAGGCGGATCGAGCCCCCGCTGATGCGGCCGGGCGGCTCGAGCAGCCCGAGCACGGCGAGTGCGAGCGTCGACTTCCCGGAGCCCGACTCGCCGACGACCGCGACCCGGTGGCCGCGGCGGATATCGAGCGCCGCCCGGTCGACTGCCCGCACGACGGCGCCGTGGATCGGGTACTCGACGCTCACGTCGTCGATCGAGAGGACCGTCGCGTGCTGCAGGCCGGCGGCGAAGGGCGCCTCCGCCTCCTCTTCCTCGCGCAGCGTCATCAGGCGGCCGCCTCGACGGCGGGCGGGCCGTCGGCCGCCGCCTGGCCGCCGGTCGCTCTCGCCATCCGCGCGCCGCGCTGGATCGCGTGGTCGATGCCGGCGCTGATCATCAGGTACGCGAACGAGACGATCAGGATGCAGGCGCCGGGCATGACCCCGTACTCCCAGTCCTGGAAGAGGTAGTTGTAGGCCGACTGCGACATCGAGCCCCAGCTCGGCGCCGGCGGCGGCGGGCCGAGGCCGAGGTAGGAGAGCGTCGCAGCGGCGAGCAGCGAGTAGGCCGCCGTCAGCGAGATGCCGACGAGGAGCGGCCCCATCGCGTTCGGAACCAGGTGGCGCCGGACGATGTAGAAGGGCCCACCGCCGGAGATGTGGCTCGCCTCGATGAACGACCGCTCGCGCAGCTGCAGCGCGAGACCGCGCGAGAGCCGCATGAAGCCCGGGACGTAGAGGATCACGAGCGCGATGACGACGATCGTGTCGCTCGGCCCGACGACCGCGATCAGGAAGAGCGCCAGCAGCAGGGACGGGAAGGCGAGCATCACGTCGGTGATGCGCAGGCAGACGGCGCTCCAGTTGCCACCCTGATACCCGGCGGCGAGACCGATCCCGACGCCGATCACGGCGGCGATCAGCGTCGCGCTGAGGCTGATCGCGAGATCGGAGCGGGCGGCGTAGATGAGCCGGGAGAGGATGTCGCGTCCGGACTCGTCGGTGCCGAGGAGGTAACTGGCTCGACGGGTTCGAGAACGGCGTCCCGAGGAGCGCGTCGGGCGAGTGCGGCGCGAGCACCCCCGGGATGATCGCCGCGAGCAGGAACGGGGCGAGCAGCAGCAGCCCGATCTGGAGCAAGGGGTTGTGGCGCAACCACGACATCAGGCTCTCCGGATCCGCGGGTCGATGATGCGGTAGAGGATCTCGATGATCGTCGAGACGACAACATAGGCGAAGGCGATCGCCATCACCACGGCGATCAGCGTGCTGTTGTCCTGCTCCTGGACGGAGTACATCAGGAGGCCGCCCACTCCGGGCCAGTTGAGGATCAGCTCGATCACGACGACCCCGCCGAGGAGCTGGCCGAACTGGATCCCGAGCACGGAGAGCGACGGGATCAGCGCGTTCGGCAGCGCATGCCGGTAGAGCACGCGCGACTCGGACACGCCCTTGGCGCGGGCCGTCCGGATGTACTGGGTCTGCAGCACGTCCTGCAGGCTCTGGCGGAGGTAGCGGTAGTAGAGCGCCGCAGTCGGGATCGAGAGCGCGAGCACGGGCAGGATCAGGTGCTCGATGTGCTGTCCCGGGTTCTGGCTGAAGGACGTGTAGCCGCTCGCCGGTAACCAGTGGAGCTCGACCGCGAAGATGACGACGAGCACGATCGCGAGCCAGAACTGCGGGAAGAGGAAGCCGACCGTCAGGAGCTGCCCGAACCCCTTGGCGACGACCCGTTTCCCGTGCCGCACGGCCGAGACCGCGAGCAGCGCCGCGGTCGGGAGGGAGACGAGGAGGACGACCAGGGTGAGCTCGAGCGAGGGGATGATCCGCTGCGAGGACCGCCTTGCCCACCGAGCCCCCGCCCTCCTGGCTGCCGAAATCGCCCTGGAGCACCTTCTCGAGCCAGATCGCCCACTGGACGGGGTACGGCTTGTCGAGGCCGAGCTCCTTGCGCGTGAGCGCGACGAGGTGGTTTCGCTGAGCGGTCGTCAGGTCGTCGCGCTTCCCGACGCGGACCTGGGCCTCGTCGCCCGGGCAGGGCCGAGGCGATCACGAACGTGATGACCGAGATCGCGAGCAGAACCGCGATGAGCGAGAAGATCGGCGTTATGAAGCGCATGGACGTGCGGGAGCGGCGGGGGAAGTGTCCTCCGCCGCTCCCGTTGAGTCGATTCGACCTGCAGGTTGCTGCACGGGCTCGTTGCTACACGGGATTACGAGAAGTACGCACCTGCGAAGCGCTGATCTCCGAACACGGTCGATTCGACGCCCTGCAGGTTCTGCGGGGCGACGTTCTGGTTCGACGCCATCATCGTGTGGAAGACGGCGGCCTGGCTGTTCATCAGCCGCTGGATCGTCTTGATCGCCCCCGCGTATTGCGCCTCGTTCGCAGAGGAGAAGGCGAGGTTGTAGGCAGCCGTCAGTGCCGGCAACACCGGCTTCGGGTACTTCGGCGGGTTCGGGAGCAGGGTCGCCTTCATCATGTAGTTGGCGGCCAGCGCCCACGGGAACGGCAGGCTGCCCGCGTTGACGGCGATCCCGTCGTGGTTGCGCTTCGTGTAGAGCCGGTCGAACCACTGCGCCGCCGGCAGCGGCTGGATCGTGGCCGTGATCCCGGCCTTCTGGAAGCCCTGCTGGAGCGCCACCGACTCCTGCTGCCACGGCCCGGGCGCCGAGAGGGTCATCATGTTCAGCTTCAGGTTCGGCTGCCCCGCCTTCGCGAGCAGGCTCTTCGCCTTCTCGGGGTCGTACGTGACCGGGTACGGCTTGCCGATGTAGTACGGGCTCTTCTGGAAGGGGTTCCAGGTCTCGATCCCGCGGCCCGCCCACGCGACCTTGTTGTCGGTGTCCTTGTCGAAGGCGTACTGGAGAGCCAGGCGGACGTTCATGTCCGCGAGCGGCCCGAAGTACATCTGCGGCTGCCACCACTCGAAGAAGATGCCCGACGGGATCAGCTTCGAGTTGTGCTTGCCCTGCACCTGCGGCAGCGTGGCGACCGAGAGGTCGTGCAGGTAGTTGACGTTCCCCGAGAGGAAGTTCGCGACCTGGGCTGCCGAGTCGGCCATGAACTTGAAGGTCAGGCTGTCGAGATACGGCTCGGGCTGGTTCCAGTAGCTCGGGAACTTCGTCAGATCGAGCCGGTCGCCCTTGACGAAGTCCTTGAACTGGAACGGCCCGGTGCCGACGGGCTGGACGCCCATGTCCGGCTTCCGGGTGTCGGCGTTCTCCGGCATGATGAACCAGAAGCGCCAGTTCTCGGGCATGCGCGTCGGCTTCTTGGTCGTGATCTTCAGCGTCGTGTCGTTGATCTTCACGGCCTTGTCCCAGATGTCGGCCGGCAGCGCGAGGAAGTTGTTCGACACGGGCTTGGTCGCGCTGTTGATGCGGTTGAGGCTCCAGACGACGTCCTCGACGCGCATATCGGTCCCGTCGTGGAACTTCACGCCCTTGCGGATCGTCACGATCGTCGTCTTCGGGTTCGGCGTCGCCCACTTCGTCGCGAGCAAGGGCACCGCGCGGCCCGAGTCGTCGAACTTGACGAGCGTGTCGTACATCGCATAGGCCATGAGCTGGCCCCAGCGGTAGCCGAACGCCGTCAGCACGTTGATGTCCTCGAACGTCTGTCCAATACCGACGATCAGGCTGCCCCCCGGCTTCGGAGCCTTGACCGACGCTCCGGCCACGCTGGTCCCGAGTAGAGCATCGGCGCCACCGACCGCCGCAACTCCCAGTGCACCACGCTTCAGCAGCTCTAGGCGGCTCAAGCTGTTGTCATTTTCAGCCATGAACTTCCTTCCTGATCTGCAACACCGGATACGATTCCAGTTGCCCTGCCGAACGATTCAAGAGCATCTGGTTGTGATTGTCAAGCTGGTTGGTCAGACAAAGCTCTGACTGCCCGCCAACGGAGCGCAAGACAGAGCGGCAACGGCCACCCTTGACTTCAGACGTCCTTGCGACGGAGAGGTTGGGGCTTCGCTCGACGAGCGGGCGCTCAGTACATCAGCCAGCCGCCGCTGATGTTCAGCGTGGCGC
Source organism: uncultured Actinomycetota bacterium (assembly GCA_963743675.1). Classification (GTDB taxonomy): domain Bacteria; phylum Actinomycetota; class Thermoleophilia; order Gaiellales; family Gaiellaceae; genus PALSA-600. Next base: position 184,261 of record CAVURE010000008.1, on the reverse strand, counting down.
CGGTGATGTACCGCGCGTGCTCGGAGGCCAGGAAGACGGCCGCCGGCGCGATCTCCGCCGGTGTCGCCATCCGCCCGAGCGGGACCTGCTCGACCAGGAGCTCGAGCGCCTCGTCGGTCATCCCGCCGCGCAGCATCGGCGTGTCGACCAGGCCCGGGGCGACCGCGTTCACCCTGATCCCCGCGGCAGCGTACGACCGAGCCAGGCCGCGGGTGAGCGTGACGATGCCGCCCTTCGTCGCGTTGTAGACCACCGAGCCGCCGAAGCCGCCGGTCCACCATCCCTGCGAGCTGAAGTTGACGATCGCGCCGGTCCGCCCCGCGCCCTTCACGTGCTCGGCGAACGCCCGGTTGAGGAAGAAGGTCCCCTTGAAGTTCACGTCGACCTGCGCGTCCCAGTCGGACTCGTCGATCTCGGCGATGTCGTGCCGGCGCAGCAGCACCGCCGCCAGATGAGCGAGGGCACCGAGCGGCCCGACGGCCTCAGCCGCCGCGGCCACCAGCGTGCCGTGGCTCGCGACGTCTGCGAGGTCGGCGCCGAGGCCGGTGTGCCCGTCGCCGGGCAGCGACGCGGCAAGCTCGCGGGCGCCCTGCTCGGAGACGTCGCTGACGGCGACATGCGCACCGCAGTCGGCGAAGGCGCGGGCAACGGCCGATCCGATCGCGCCCACGGCCCCGGTCACGAGGACGCCGGTGCCGTCGAGGCCGGCACCGAGAGCCGGGGCGGTCACGAACGTGCCGAAACCCGATGGGCCTCGATGTAGTCGCCGTCGAGCTCCCAGCCCAGGCCCGGCCCGGTCGGCAACGCCAGGTAGCCGTCCACGATCGGCGGCCTGTTTGCGACGAGGTTCCACCAGATCGGATCGCGATCCGGGTGGAACACCTCGAGGAACGTGCCGTGCGGAATCGACGCGAGCAGGTGAGCGGCGATCTGAGGTTCCTCGTGATGGGCCATCGCGACGTCGAAGGCGACCGCCGCCGCCGCGACGCGACGCCATTCGGTCGGGCCGCCCGACCACGAGGAGTCGAAGTTGCAGAAGTCGATCGCCCCCTCGACCATCAGGTCACGGCAACCGCCCGCCGAGAACTCGCTCTGGCCGGCACAGATGCGCACGCCGCCGGCGAAGCGCACGTCGCGCATCGCGCGGCGGTCGTTCGACCAGATGCACGGCTCCTCGAACCAGTGGAGATCCAGGTCCGCGACCCGCCGGGCGAACTCGACCGCCTGAGCCGGCGTCCAGCCCTGGTTGGCGTCGGCGCAGAGCACGAAGTCGGGCCCCGCTGCGTCTCGCGCGATGCGGAACCGCTCGGCATCCTCCTCGGGGCTGAGACCCCCCACCTTGAACTTCATCCCCGCGAGCCCCTGCTCGCGGACCGCCGAGACCTCTTCGGCAATGTCCTGGTGGCCGTAGTAGCCGCCGATCGTGATCACCGGGACGCTGTCGCGGTACCCGCCCCAGAGCCGGTGGAGCGGCTGTCCGAGCGCCTTGCCGACCGCATCCCAGAGGGCGGCGTCGACGCACGCCGTCGCGACCAGCCCGATCCTGCGGTCACGGAGGATGTCGTAGGTCGCGGGCCGCGCGAGCTCCCACGCGCGCTCCAGCCGGAAGCCGTCCTCGCCGATCAGGCGCGGTGCGATCTCGAGCCGAACGACCTCGTCGATCTCGAGCAGCCCGGCGTCCTCATCGCCGCAGTACGCCTCACCGACGATCCCCTCCTCGGTGTAGACCCGGGTCACGATCGTCGACCGGTGGGTCATCTTGTAGCGGCTCCCACGGTAGGTCCGGCCGAGTGGGACACGTATCGGGATCGTCTCGATCTCCGCGATCGTCAGCCGCGCCAGCGCGGTGTGGGTGCCCCCCAGCACTCCCTTCTCGACTTCGGTCATCGCAGCCCGCCTCCGTTGGTAACGGTTCCAGGCCCCACTCTAGGAGGCCGACCGCCGTGGTGTCAACCGGGCCGGGCCGGCCTCGGCCGGCCCGGGGCAAGCTCGGCCGGGCCGGGTCGACCGGCGAGGCGCTCGATCAGCGCGAGGCCGGCCGCGACCGTACGCTGCTCGGAGTCCGGGCGGAGCGCCACCGGATGCGGGTGCACCTGGAAGATCATGTCCGGCACCGCGTAGCCGCCGTCGAGGCTCCACCCACCCTCGGGGTAGTCCTCGGCCCGCGGGAGGTAGCCGATCGTTCCGTTGGTGTAACCGAGCACGAACGTGTCGGGAAACGGGGAGCTCGATCGGATCGCGAGACCGGTCTCGAAGAACGTCTCCGCGTTGATCCCGAGAATGACGGTGTCGTTCACGCGGATCGCCTGGAGGAAGAGATCGCAGGTTGGCCGACCGGCTCTGACCGCTGCACAGAGGACCTCCGACCAGTGAGGTACTTCTCGGCGACGCGGATCTCCCACTCGGGCGCATCGCGGCTCCGCACCTCCTCGAGCGTCGCCTCCCGATCGGCCCGGATCGCCTCGGCGGCACCGGCAGACGGCAGGGTCGACGTACTCGAGCTCGACTGCGCTCTCGTGGGCGCTGAGGTGGCTGCAGCCGCCGCCGCTCACCGCCTCCCAGGGGGTGAAGAGAATGCCTGGAACCGTGCCGAGAGCCCGCCGTGCCCCCGCCTGCCGGTTCGTGCGGATGCCGGCGGCAACCCGGAGCACCTCGCCGCCCAACTCGATGCCGATGCGGTTCTTCGTGTCGCGGCAGTCGACCTCGTAGCCGATCCCGCCGACCGGATTGACGTTGCCGCCACACCCCTGCAGGAAGAGCGCGAGACCGCCCAGGTTCCGCTCGACCACCTCCCGGGCCGGGCCGGGATAGTCGCTCGACACGACCATCGACCGGCCTCCCATGGTCACGGGATGCGCCGAGTACCGGAACGCGACCGCGATCGGGTCGCCGTCGAGGTCGTCCACCCGGATCACCCCGACCGAGTGATCGACCCGACGGCCGGGCACCTCGCCGAGCACGTCGCGACCGTCCCTGAGCTCGCGCCGGTAGACGCCGATCTCGCTGCTCCCCCAGCCGGTTCCGATGCGCGCCTCCCGGAGCCCGGCGGCAGCCTCGATCGCCGCCTCGACCAGACGGTCGGCGAGCTCGTCACGGTAGCGCTCCTTGAGCGCCATCTGCTCGGGCGAATCGGGCATGTAGTCCGGAAGCGCGACCCCGCTGTGGGTGTGACTCGTGTTGAGGAGAACGTGGGAAACGGGAATCCCGAGCGCCTCTGCGATCAGGAGCCGCATGAACTGAGCCGGTCGCTGCGCGCGCAGCGACAGGTCGATGCCGAGGATCGACAGGTCGATGCCGACGATGACAACCATGCTGTCGCGGCCCGCCAGGACGAGTGCGGTCGCCGTCAGATCGCTCTCGATCGCCTGCACCGGGTTGCCGAAGAGCCGGAACCCGGTCTGCCGCGTCCCGAGCGGGGGGTTGACCACACGGCGGGCCGCGCCCGCGTACAGGGTGTCGGCGGTCATCTCGCCCGGCTCGCAGCTCTCCTGTGGAGCGCGTTCAGAAGCGATACCGCTCGACGACGGACTCGTCGACCTCGATGCCGAGCCCGGGGCCGTCGAGCCCCGCTACCCACCCGTCATGCTGCTCGATCGGTGCTGCGACGAGCTCGTGCTGCATCGGGTTCTCCTCCGGCTTCAGCTCGAAGACGAGCACGCGGGGCGTCGTCAGCGACAGCGCGAGGCTCGCGGCGGTCACGATCGCGCTCGACCAGGCGTGGGCGTTGAACCAGACGCCGGCCTCCTCGACGAGCTCGATCACCCGGGCCCCACCCGTGATCCCTTCGGCCCGACCCGGATCGAAGCCGACCACGTCGGCGACGCCGGTGTCGATGAAGCGCCGGTAGCCGTTGACGTCCCACTCGCGCTCCCCGGAGCCGATCAACGCCGAGCACTGCGCGCGCAGCCGCCGGAAGTGCTCGAGCTCCTCCGGCTCGAACGGCTCCTCGATCCAGGTGAGGCCGTATGCCTCGAGGGCGCTCGTCAGGCGGATCGCGAACGAGGGATCCCAGGTCAGCACGTTCACGCCGCGGTCCCACATCAGCATCGGCTCCTGCCCGACCCGCTCGCGGAGAAGCCGCATGAACTCGACGTCGCGCCCCACCTCGCTCCCGAGCCGCGCCTCGCCCTTCTTGCCCAGCCCGAACTTGCAGCCCTGAAAGCCCAGCTCGCCGATGTACCGGGCGTGCCGGTCGGCCTCGACCTCGAGGCTCGCGTGCGAGGGATGCGTGCTCGCGACGGCGGGCAACCGCTCGTGATGCGCGCCGCCGAGGAGTTGCACGACCGAGGTTCCCAGGACCTTCCCCTTGAGATCCCAGAGCGCGATGTCGATCGCCGAGAGCGCGAACGACGAGACGCCGCCACGGTTGCCGTACCACCACGCACGCTGCTTGCAGCGGCGCCAGATGTCGACGTTGTCGAGGGGGCTCCGCCCGACGACGACGTCCGCCCCGATACCGTCGATCATCGCCTCGGTGGCCCGGCACACCTCCGGCCACGAGGTCACCGCCTCGCCCCACCCGACTGCGCCGTCGTCCGACTCGATGCGGCACAGCGTCAGGTGCCGGAGCGCCCCGTTGTCGTTCGGCTCGGGATACCTGACCGAGATCGGCGACACGGAGCGAATCCGGGTCAAACGCGCACCTCCTCGACCCCGAGGGCACGGGCGAGCGCCGGGATCTCGAGGTCGAGCCGTCCGAGTGCCAGGGCGTTGTGGTGGGTCGCGCCCGAGCCGATCCACCGCGCGCCTGCCTCGAACGCCGACCCGGAATCGAAGCGGAACATGCCGTTCGGGCCTCCCATCGTGTCGTAGCGGGCCTCGACGATCTCGCCCGTTGCCCAGGCGAGGCGCCAGGTCCCTTCGACGGGGGACAGCGAGAGCGCGGTCGCCGGCCCCGGCTCGAGCCGGAACGAGAGCGAGGCGCCGGCGCCGTGAGCGCCTGGATAGTGGACGTTCGGCTCGACCACCACCGGCCGGCCGCCGTCGGCCCACGCCGGGTCTCCCTCGCCGCCCGCGGCCAGCAGCATCAGGCCGGTCTCCCGCTCCGGGGTGTAGAACTCGCAGTAGAGCGCCCGGCCCGAGAGCGCCCGGCCGAGCACGAGCGCGAGCGCCGTCGGCATGTCGCCCGTGCAGGCAACGGGGACGCCCGAGGCGGTGAGGAGCGACGCGCCGAGGCACGCCGTGATCCCGATCTCGCTGTTCCAGCGCAGAAGGTCGGAGTGGCAGTTGACGGTGGCGGCCACCGCACCGGCCTGCCCCGCCAGATCCTCGAGCGCGAGGGCGAGGCGCATGCTCCGCTCGTCGGCGGGGCCCTCGTGCCGGACCCAGCCGCGCCGGGCGAGGTCGGCGAAGGCCTCGCCGATCCGGCCGGCGTCGACGGCGGCGAAGGCGTCGTTCAGCTCGGCGACCGTGACCGAGCGCTCGGCGATCCCGAGCCGGTCCAGGTCGGCGGGGCCCACCTCGACGTCGAGATAGCCGGGGAACGGCGAGCCGACTCGCAACACGGCGGCGCCGCGAAGGCGGGAGGCCGTCGCGGCGGCGCGCACGGTGCGGATCAGCCGGATGGCATCCTCCGGGTCGTTCGGCGACGCGGTGATCGCCGCGAAGGGCCGCCGCTCGCGGACGAGGGCGTTGGCAAGCATGACCGACGCGACCTGGGAGGAGTTGACGGTCGCCTGCGCCTGGGTCAGGCCGTCGGGAAGTCGGCCGATCGTCGGGCCGTTCCAGACGACGAGCGGCGCATCGACACCGGCGAGGGCCCGGGCCGCGTAGCTGGGCGGCGCCGCCATCGAGGGAGCGAACACGACCGCGTCGGGCCTTGCCCCCCGCAGCAGCGCGTTCGCCTGCTCCCCCTCCGCGTCGGAGGTGAGCATGCCCGCCTCGACCACGTCGAACGCCTCGCGCAGAAGATCGGCGTAGCGCTTGACGACGGCCTCGCGCTCACTCCTGAACCCGGCCGGCATCTGCTCGTCGAAGAGCGTGAAGTAGCAGGAGAGGAGCGCGACCTTCGCAGGTGCGGCGCTAGTCAAGATGCCAGTCCTCCCCGTACCGCCGAAGCGCGCCGCTCTCGTCGCTGAGGTCAAGGACGATCCCCTTCATCTCGGCCTGCCAGCGCTCGCCGACGCCGTCCTCGGCGAAGCGTGCGAAGCAGGTCTCGACATCGGGGTGGCATTCGCAGACGGCGATCACCTCGAGGCCGTTGCGGAAGAGCGTGTAGTTCGCGAAGCCGGCCGACTTCATCGCCTCGACCATCTCCGGCCAGATCTCGACGTGGCGCCGGACGTACTCCTCCTCGGTCCCCGGTGCGATCCGGAAGACATGGCAAAGCCTTTCCATCAGGACACCCCCAGCTCGAGGAGCGCTGCCCGGGTGGCCAGCGCCTCCGTCACGACGTCGACCTCGTCACAGCGCCATTTCGGCATCGGAACGTACTCGACGCAGAACACCCCCGGGTAGCCGACCGCGCGAAGGGCCGCGACGAGCTCGGGGAAATCGGTCTCGTTGTCGCGCCAGCGCACCTGGATCGCTCCCGGCTTCGCGGCGCGCACGTGTACGTGCGCCGCGAGCGGTGTGAGCTCGAGCACACGGTCGGCCGTCACGGCCTGCACCTCGAAGTGCGAGGCGTCGAGCGTGAGGCGCAGCCCGGCGACCTCGGCACAGAGACGCCGCGCCAGCTCGGGGAGCGCGACGATCGAGCCGGCGTGCGCCTCGATCCGCACCTGGACGCCGAGGGGGCGGGCCTCCTCGACACGCCACCCGAGCTCCTCGACGCAGACGGCCCAGGCCGTGTCCTCGTCCTCGGCCCAGCTCACCCCGGGCAACACGGTGAGACCTGCGATCCCGAGGGTCGAGGCGACTCTCGCGGCGGCGGCAAATTCTCGCCGCCCGCGCTCCCTGAGGCCCCGATCGCGCTGGTTGGGCGCGATCTCCTCGAAGGTGGAGCCGACCGAGAGGAAGAGATCCTCGCTTGCCAGATCGTGCCGGCCGAGCGATGCCCGCAGCCCCTCCGCAATCGCCGCCGGGTCGCCGACGAGCTCGGAGCCGTCGGGAAGGAAGAGCGCGATGTCGACGAGCTCGAAGCCGAGGAGCTTCACGATTCCGATGCGCTCGTGCTGCCCGAGAACGGCCGGGAACGAGTACTCGCTGCAGGAGACCCGGGAGCCGCTCATCCGTCAGGCCCCGACGCGAGCCCCGCCCGCGGCCGAGCCGACCAGGCGCGCGTACTTCGCGAGGACCCCCGTCGGATAGCGCGGCGCCGGGTGGCGGACGTCGGCGAGCCGCGCTGCGATCTCGCCGTCGGCGAGCTCGACATGCAGCCGGTTCGCCTCCGCGTCGATCTCGACCACGTCGCCGTCGCGCAGGATTGCGAGCGGCCCGCCGTCCGCAGCCTCCGGCGAGATGTGCCCGACCGAGATTCCCTGCGTCCCGCCCCCGAACCGCCCGTCGGTGAGGAGCGCGACGCTGTCTGCGAGCCCGGCGCCGACGATCGACGAGGTGAGATGCGTCATCTCCGGCATTCCCGGCCCGCCCTTCGGGCCCTCGTAGCGGAGCACGACGACATCGCCCGGCTGGATCCGGCCGTCGGCGACCGCCGAGAAGGCATCCTGTTCGCCGTCGAACACCTTCGCCGGCCCGCGATGGCGATTCTGAGCCTGGTTCGCGACCTTGATCACCGCCCCGTCCGGAGCCAGGTTGCCCCAGAGGATCGCATAGCCCCCTGTCGGCTTGACGGGATCTGCGACCGAGCGAAGGACCGGTGTCTGCGGGGATTCCGAGCGCGTGACGCGCGCGAGCTGCTCGCCGATCGTCTTCCCGGTCACGGTCATCGCCGATCCGTCGATGAGCCCCCCGTCGAGCAGCTCGCGCATCACGACGGGAACCCCGCCCTCGGCGTCGAGGTCCTGCATCATGAACCGGCCGGCCGGCCTCATCTCGGCGATCTGCGGCGTCCGGCGTGAGACGCGATCGATGTCGGCCAGGCCGAACTCGATCCCGGCCTCTCCCGCGAGCGCGGGCAGGTGCAGGCAGGCGTTGGTCGAGCCGCCGAGTGCCGCTGCGACCGCGATCGCATTCTCGAACGACGCCTTCGACAGGACGGCCGACGGCCTGCGGTCCGCCTCGAGCGCATCCACGAGCGCTGCCGCTGCGCGGCGCACGATCCGCTCGCGCGCGGGATCGGTCGCGGGCGGCGAGGCCATGCCGGGGATGGAGAGCCCGAGCGCCTCGCCGACGCTCGCCATCGTGTTCGCGGTGTACATGCTCGCGCACGAGCCCGGCCCCGGCAGGGCGACGCACTCGAGCTCGGTGAGGTCGGCGAGGCTCATCTTGCCGGTCGCGTGCGCGCCGATCCCCTCGTAGACGTCCTGGATCGTCACGTCCCGCCCCTTGAAGCAGCCCGGGCGGATCGACCCGCCGTAGGCGAAGACCGCCGGCAGGTCGAGCCGAATCATCGCCAGCATCATCGCGGGCAGGGTCTTGTCGCAGCCGGCGATCGTGAGCAGGCCGTCCATGCGCTCGGCGTGGACGACGAGCTCGACCGAGTCGGCGATCCAGTCCCGGGATGGGAGCGAGGCGCGCATTCCCTCGGTCCCCATGGCGATCCCGTCGGACACCGAGATCGTGTGGAAGAGCAGCGGCAGGACCCGCAGCGACTTCAGCTCGTCGGCGGCGGCGACGGCCAGCGCGTCGAGATGCATGTTGCAGGGCGTGACCGCGTTCCACGACGCGGCGACGCCGGCCTGCGGGAGCTTCAGATCCTCGCTCGTCCACCCCATCGCGCGGAGCATCGAACGGGCCGCCGCCTGTGCCGGGCCTCCGGTGACCTCGAGGCTCCTCTTTCTTCCACGATCGCTCATGACCCCTCCCCGACGATGGTGTGCTCTTCGACGAAATAGACCTCGACCGACTCCGCGAACTCGTCGCGCGTCCGGCGCAGGCCCTCGGCCAGCTCCGGATCGGCGAACGCCCGCTCCGCCGCCTCACGCGAGTCGAACGTCGTGATCGCGATCCCGTCCAGCGGCGGGCTCTCCCCGTCGAGGATCTGGATCACGTAGCCGCGAAGCCCCGGCAGGCGCCTGGCGATCTCGACGTGCTCGCCCGTCCAGCGCGCCAGGAACTCCTCGCGTGTGAGCTCCGGCCGCTTGCGCACGAGGCTGATGCGCCGGATCACTTCTCGCCCGCCTGCTCGCGCTGCGTCGTCGCGTACTGCCTGGCGGCGTCGATCATGTGGTCGCGTGCGCGCTCGGCCGCGAGGACGACATCGGATGCGGCGAGCGCTTCGACGATCCGGCGATGCTGCTCGAGCGAGCGCTCCGCCGTCTCGGGCAGCGAGTAGACCGCGTACGCCGCCTTCCGGCTCGCGTCCACGAGGCCGTCGATCAGCACCCTGAGCGCGCTGTTCTTCGTGTACGAGCTGAGCAGGCGGTGAAATGCGGAATCCTCGTCCGCTGCCGCCGTCGACTCGCCCCGCTCGAGCGCCTCCTCCTGCCGGCGCAGCAGGGCCGTGGCCGACCTGGCCGCGTCGATCGCATCCCATTCCGACATCGACCTGATCGCCTGCGCCTCGAGCACCGATCGGATCTCGTCGACCTCGAGGATCTCCCGCGCATGCTGGTGCAGCCAGGCCGAGACGATGCTGCGGCTTCGCTCCGACGACCCGCCGGAGGCGACGAAGCGGCCGCGCGTCCCGCGTGTCTCGATCAACCCGAGGGCCTCGAGGCTCGAGAGCGCCTCCCGCAGCACCGTGCGCGAGACGCCGAGCTCCTTGACGAGAACACGCTCCGGCGGCAGCCGCTCGCCGGCGGCCAGCTGCTCGAGCACGATCTGCGAGCGAATCGCCTCGGTGGCGGAGTCGACGAGCGACCCGTCCCGTTGCCCGTCCACCGTCTGCTCAGCGTCCATGCGGGCTCATGGCCGAAGAGCTCGTCGGTCAGCTCGAGCGCGTGTCGAACGAGCAGCTCCCCGGCTTCGGGCGCGAACGGCGCGGGCCGGCCGAAGTGGCGCTGAGCGACCACGGGCTCGTAGCCGCCGAAGGGGTACTCGCGACGCGTCGGGACATAGCCGACGAGGTCGTTCGAGTAGCCGAGCGTGACCGGGAAGGGCGCGGTCGAGCGCTCCTTCACCTCGAGCCCGAGCTCGCAGAACGGCTCGCACGGCCACGCGGTGATGCAGGCGCCGCCGATGCGAAGCGCCTGGACGGGCGCCTCGACCGACCGCTCGACGGTTCCGTCCGCGACTCGCCGCTCGATCGCCTCGGCCCAGCGGACGTGGAGCGCGACCGGGTTCCAGGCCGTCCGCGGCTCGCCTGCCGCCTGCAGCTCGGCGACGCGCTGCTCGAGCTCCGTGCGGAGAGCGCGGATCTCGTCGAGCGTGGGCGGGTCGAGCAAGGGGAGCTCGACCCTCCGCTCCGAGGCGGCGAGCGTCAGATCCTGCGCTTCGCCCGTGGGAACGTGGCGCCAGACGGCGATCGGGATCGCCGATGCGTACGGCATCTGCTCCGGCCTGGTCGGCTCGAGGCTCGCTGCCTCCCGCGCGGCGAGCGCCGCCAGCGCGAGCCGCCCGCCGAACGCTCGCTCGGGCCCCTTCCCGGTGTGAAAGGACTCGAAGGGGACGATGTTCCCGGCACACCCCTGGAGAAAGACGCATTCGCCGCCGGTCCAGGCGCGTACGCGCTCGCGCAGCGGGCCGACGAAGTCGGAGGAGACCTCGGGCACGTCCGGCCCGACAACCACCGGATGCGACGCAAAGGCGACCACGGTGCAGATCGCGGTTCCAGCCTCGTCGTCGACCCTGATCACCGCGACGTCGCGGTCGCATCGCTCGTCGGGGTTCCAGCCGAGGATCGTCCCGCCGTCGACTCGCTGCCTGCGATTGACGGTGAGGCCCTCCGCGACCGATCGGGCGAATCCGATTCGCGCGGGCCGCGCGCGGCGGGCGGCCTCGGCTGCCGCGGAGACGAGGAGGTCGCCGACCGCCTCGGCGTAGTGGAGCTCCTCCTCGTGCCAGTCGGCATCGCCGCCGATCTTCGCCCAGCCGATCGTGGGGGGCGCCGCGTGCGTGTGCTGGGAGTTGATGAGGACGTGGTCGGCAGGCGTCCCGACGGCCGTTCCGATCCGGTCCCGCACCGTCTGTGCCCAGGCGCCCGAGGCACCGACGAGGTCGGCGCCGACGATCACGATCGTGGTCTCGTGACCCGCGAGCACGAGCGCGGTTGCCTCCATCGGCTCGCCGTAGCCGCGCGCAGGCTCCGAGCGGCGCAGGTAGCCCATCATGTCGACGCCCAGGGGCGGCGCGATCGAGATCGACGCCGCCCCGGCGCGCAGGTCGGGGGAGCTCACAGCCCGAAGGCGACGTCGAGCTTCACTTCCTCGCCGGTGGTGACCCGCGCGCTGACCTCGGCGACGCTCTCCGCGAAGATGTCGGCGATCTCGGCGACGTCGGCGGCCGTGAGGATCAGCGGCGGCGCGAGTGTGGCGTTGTGGATCGAGGCGCGGATGAGCAGCCCACGCCGGCGGGCGGCCTGCTGGACCGCGGTGCCGAGAGGCTCGGTCGGAGTGAGCGCTCCGCCCGTCCTCGGGTCGACGAAGTCGACGCAGTAGAGCAGTCCGCGGCCGCGCACCGCACCGCAGATCGGATGGCGATCCGCGATCTCGCGCAGGCGGCTCTCGAGCTCTGCCCCACGTGCGCGAACGTTCTCGAGCACCTGGTGCTCCTCGAGGTACCGGATCACGGCGAGCCCGCACGCCGCGGACACCGGATTGCCCGCGAACGTGTGACCGGCCTGATACTGGACGCCTTCCGAGGCCTCGCCCCAGAATGCGCCCGCGATCCGCTCGGTCAGGAGGACAGCCGAGAGCGGCGCGTAGCCGCTCGACAGTCCCTTGCCGACGCAGAGGATGTCCGGCCACACGTCGGCCTGCTCGGCGGCAAACCAGCTCCCGAGCCGGCCGAAGCCCGTGACGATCTCGTCGAAGATGAGCAGCACGCCGAACTCGTCGCACAGGCTTCTCAACCCACGCAGGTACTCGGTCGAGAGAGAGTGGACGCCGGCGGTCAGCATCACCGGCTCGACGATGATCGCCGAGACGGTGCGCGGCCCCTCGTGCTCGATCACGTCGCGCATCTGCTCGAGACAGCCGAGCGTGCAGCTGCCGGCGCAGGAGCGACACGAGCCGGGGATCGGTGGGTGGGCGTGAAGCCCACCGGAGAGAAACGGCTCGTAGGGCGTTCGCAGCTGCGGCCAACCGGTCGAGGTGAGAGCGCCCATCGTGGCGCCGTGGTAGGAGCGGTAGAACGAGATCGTCTTGTACCGCTCGGGACTTCCGCTCTGGCGGTGGTACTGGCGGGCCATCTTGAGCGCCGCCTCGGTCGCCTCCGAGCCGCTGTTCAGCTGCTTGACGACGTCGTAGCGGCCGCCTGTCACCCGGATCAGCGCCGCAGCCAGCTCGAGCGCCCGGTCGGTCGTGGTCATGATCGGCGACGAGAACGAGAGGCGCCGGTGCTGAGCGGCGATCGCGTCGATGATCTCCTCGTTCCCGTGGCCGAGGCTGACCGCGAACACCCCCGAGAGACCGTCGATGTACCGCCGTCCCTGGTCGTCGGTCAGCGCGATCCCGTCTCCGTCGACGATGATCAGCGGCGCCGACGAGAATGTCTTCATCTGGTTGAAATCGACCATCACGTGCCGGGTCAGGTCACGGAGGTCGACGGTGGTCACCGAGGTCTCATGCATGGCGGCATTCTTCCTTTGTCAGACCAGCGCGTCAAGCCCCAGCGCACCCCTCGGGATGCTTGCGGGTCTCCGGTCGGGAGGCGCGGCTTCTGTCTGTTGACTTGTCAGACCAAACCCCCGTATGATGGGCGCGGATTGCTCGTCTGGATCGACCCGCCGGCGATGCCTGCCCGAGATCGGATCGCCGGAGGTGGCCACGGCGGGCTCGGCGAGGCCGTCGCGTTCGGGTGCGCCTCCTCCTCGCGGTGAGCGCTTCGGTCTCGCACGTTCGAATCTCGACGGTGCCGGCGCGCCCGGATCCGGCGCCGAAGGGCCTGGGCCGGCCGGTCGGGACGCCCCTCACCTCGCTCGACGGCTTCGTCGACCCGCGCGGGACGACGGCGGCGGGCCTGAGCCCGGCCCACACCTGGCTCGTCGTCGTCGAGCTCGAGGATGTCGACGGGCGCATCGGGGTCGGCACGGCCGGATTCGGGAATCCGGCGGCGGTCGAGATCCTGCGCCAGCTCGAGGGGCTCGTGATCGGCCGGCCGCCCGCCGAGGTCGCGCATATCTGGGAGTCGATGTACCGCTCGACCCTGAACATCGGCCGGCGCGGAGTCGTGCTGCACGCGATCAGCGCGATCGACATCGCCCTGTGGGACCTGCTCGGCAAGCAGCTCGGAGTGCCCGTCTACAGCCTGCTCGGGGGGAGGATGCGTCCGACGCTCCGCGCCTACGCGAGCTGGCTCTATGCGACCGAGGACCTCGAAGCGCTTGCCCGCGAAGCCGCGTCATGGGTCGCGCAGGGCTTCACCGCCGTCAAGCAGCGGCTTCCGTACGGCCCGCTCGACGGCGAGCGAGGGATCGCGAAGAACGTCGAGCTCGTGCGCACCGTCGTCGATGCCGTCGGCGCGGAGGTCGAGGTCATGGCCGATGCCTACATGAGCTGGGACGTCGGCTACGCGATCCGCTGCATCCGCGCCATCGAGGGCGCCGGGATCAGGCTGCGGTGGATCGAGGAGCCGACGCTCCCCGACGACATCGCCGGTCTGGCGCGGATCCGGGACGCGGTCTCGACACCCATCGCGGCAGGTGAGCATGAAGCGACGCGGTTCGGGTTTCGCGACCTGCTCACAGCGGTCGACGTGCTTCAGCCGGACGTCAACCGGCTCGGCGGTATCACCGAGGCACGGCGGGTCTGGGCGCTCGGTGAGACATTCGGGCTCGACGTCGTGCCCCACCTCGGATTCGCGCACAATGCCCACCTGGCGGTCACGAGCCTCGCATCGCCTCTGCTCGAGTACCTGCCGCCGCCACCCTCGCCCGACCGCGCGGACGAGGATCAGATCTTCTGGGTCGCCTTCCCGGACGAGCCGCGCGCCGCCGACGGACGGATAGCGCTTTCCGACCGGCCCGGCCTGGGCGTCAGCCTGGACCGATCCGTCCTCGAGCCGGTGCCGGGATGAGGGAGCAGACCGTGGCCTCCGCCGTCGACCTCGACTGTCTGTCGGCGATCGAGCAGCGCGTGCTCTGGCTCGCGGTCCGCATCGTCGACTACGCCAACCGGGAGCGACCCAAGGGCGACCTGCTCAAGGTCGGCGGCCACCAGGCGTCGTCTGCGTCGATGGTGTCGCTGATGACCGCGCTGTACATCGCCGAGCTGCAGGCCGACGATCACGTGTCGGTCAAGCCGCATGCCTCGCCCGTGCTGCACGCGATCGAGTACCTGCTGGGCCGGCTCGACCGCTCGTACCTGACACGGCTACGCGACTTCGGCGGGCTGCAGTCGTACCCGTCGCGAACGAAGGACCCGTTCCCGGTCGACTACTCGACCGGATCGGTGGGGCTCGGCTCGGCGGCGCCGCTGTTCGGCGCGCTCGCCGACCGCTTCACCCAGACCCGGCTCGGGGTCTCGACCGGCGGCCGCTACATCTCGCTGCTCGGAGACGCGGAGCTCGACGAGGGAAACATCTGGGAGGCGGTCGCGGAGCCGTTGACCCGGCGGCTCGGCAACGCCCTCTGGATCGTCGATTTGAACCGGCAGTCACTCGACCGCGTCATCCCCGGGATCCGCGCAACCGAGCTCGAGGCCCATTTTCGCACGAGCGGTTGGGACGTGATCGAGCTGAAATACGGACGACGGCTTCGCGCGGCCCGCGCCGAGGAGGGCGGCGAGATCCTCCTCCGCCAGATCGACGAGATGCCGAACGAGCAGTATCAGTCGCTGTTCGGCGCCAGCGAGGAGGTGGTCCGCCAGACAGTTCTCGACGGTCTCGGGCCCGCCGACCGGCTCGGGCTCGAGCACATGCTCGACGGCCACCGCGATGGTGTCGCGACGCTCGTCCGCGATCTCGGCGGACACGACCTCGGCGATATCCTCGACGCGCTCCGGCTCGCGCGGGAGACGACGGACCGCCCGACGGTCATCTTCGCCTACACGATCAAGGGCTACGGGCTCGAGATCGCCGGCCGGCCCCAGAACCACTCGGCGCTCCTGACGGAGGCCCAGATCGGCCACCTCCGGGAGAGCTGCGGCCTCACCGCCGAGAACGAGTGGTCCGGGTTCGAACCGGAGTCACGCGAGCAACGCCTGCTCGACCAGGCCGCGGCGCGCCTCGACCGCGGCGAGCCGCGTGCGGCCGGCCGGATCGACGTGCCGCTCACGCTGTCGACGCGCGATCCGTCACCCACGTCCACGCAGACAGCGTTTGGACACGTCCTGCTCGACCTCTCCCGCGTCGAGGGAGTCGGCGAGCGACTCGTCACCGTCGCCCCGGACGTCTCGACGTCGACGAATCTCGGCGGCTTCATCAACAAGACCGGCATCTGGGGCCACGACGAGGAACCCGTCTACGACCGGATGGAGGACTCGCCGCTGAAGTGGCGCGTCGGCCCACGGGGACAGCACATCGAGATGGGCATCGCCGAGATGAACCTCGTGCTGCTCCTCGGCCAGCTGGGGCTGAGCTGGGACTACCAGCGCGAGCGACTGTTCCCGATCGGGACGCTGTACGACCCATTCGTTCTGCGCGCGCTCGAGGGGATCGTCTACTCGACCTACTCCGGCAGCCGCTTCGTGCTCGCCGGGACGCCGTCGGGTATCTCGCTCTCGCGCGAGGGCGGCGCGCACCAGTCGACCATCACGCCGGGGATCGGCGTCGAGACACCCGGTCTCACGTATGCCGAGCCCTGCTACGCGCGAGAGCTGGAATGGCTGCTTCTCGACGCGCTGAATCGAATGCAGGGCCCGGATGGAGAAGCGCTCTACCTTCGTCTCTCGACCCGGCCCGTCGACCAGTCCCCGTTCTCGGAAGCGGCGTCGCGAATCGGAGAGGAACAGCTCCGCGCCGATGTCGTCGCCGGAGGCTTCCGGCTGCGCGAGCCCGCCGACTCCGAGGATCGCGTCATCCTGGCGTGTTGCGGCGCGATCGTTCCGGAGGCGTTGCAGGCGAGCGTTCAGCTCGCCGACGAGGAAGGGGTTGCGGCCACGGTTCTCTGCCTGTCATCCCCCGACCGGGTCTACCGTGACTGGCAGGCGAGCATCACCGCCCCCTTGCGAGGCGGTGCGGTGCGGAGATCACATCTCGAGTCGCTCCTCTCTCCCGGCGAGCGCGGCCTGCCGGTGGTGACGGTTATCGACGGCGCGAGCCACGCCTTGGCCTTCGTAGGCTCCGCTCTGGGGGCCCGCAACGTGCCGCTCGGTGTCGACCGCTTCGGCCAGACCGGATCCCAGCCCGAGCTCTACGCCGAGTACGGGATCGACGCCGAAGCCATCGTCACCGCGTGCCTCGCCGCACTCGAGCCCTGATCGCCCACCTCGGTTTCTAGCCCGGCGGCGCCTCGTGCCTCCGGGCGGGACTGACGATGTCGTCGGCATCGAGCCCCACGATCAGGCGTACCAGACGCTCGCTCGAGATGTCCTCGGTGATCTCGGCCACATTCTTCCCGTGCCTCATGACGATGATCCGGTCGGCGAGCTCCATCACATGCGGGAGGATATGGCTGACCAGGACCACCGCGAGCCCCCGGTCGGCAATCGCCCGCGCGAGCTTCAGGACCTGGCCCGACTCGCGAACGCCAAGGGCGGCGGTGGGCTCGTCCATCAACATCGCCTGCCGCGCCCAGAAGGCGGCGCGGGCGACAGCCACCGCCTGCCGTTGACCGCCGGAAAGGTGAGCGATCGGCAGGCCGGTGAGCCGAGGAACGTTCACCGCGAGCTCCGCGAGCTGCGTGCGCGCCTGCTTCCGCATCGCCCCGCGATCGAGAACACCGAACGGCTTCCACACTCCCCCGCGCACGGTCTCGCGGCCGAGGAACAGGTTGGCCACGACGTCGCGGTTCGGCGCCAGGGCGAGATCCTGGAACACCGTCTCGATTCCGCGGTCGCGCGCCATCAGCGGCGTGCGAAGCACGACCCGTTCGCCGCCGATCGAGATCTCGCCGGCATCCGGCCTGATCGCCCCGCAGAGCATCTTCATCAGGGTCGACTTCCCGGCGCCGTTGTCGCCCACCACGGCCGTGATCTCGCCGGCCCGGATCTCGATGTCGACATCGTCGACGGCCGTGACGCTGCCGTACTTCTTCCGCAGGCCGACACCCTGAAGGACGATGTCGCCTGAGCCGTGGGCGAGACCGGACAAGGTCATTCCTCGCGCTGCCGCCGCCGGCGGAACTGTTCGTCGATCGCGATCGCAATCAGCAGCACGGCGCCTTCGATGAAGATCTGCCAGTACGCCTGCAGCCCGATGAGATCCATGCCGTTCTGCAGCACCGCCAGGAACATCACTCCCAGGAAGGTGCCGATCAGGTTGCCGCGCCCGCCGACGAGCGCCGTTCCACCGATGATCACCGCGCTGATGATCGAGCAACTCATCGCCCGTTCCGGTCTGTGGCGATGCGGAGCCGTTCGCGGAGGTGACCACCAGGCCGGCGAGCGCCGCCGCGGCGCCCGAAAGGACATAGACGGAGGCGCGAACGCGCCCGGTGCGGATCCCGACCCGCTTCGCGGCGACGCGGCTCCCGCCGATCGCATAGATGTGGCTCCCGTACCTCGTCTGGCCGAGGACGAGGCCGAGCACGACGAAGACCGCAACCATCAGGATCGTCGAGAAGTAGACGGCGCCCACCTTGCCCTCCCCGAGATAGGCGAAACCCGAGTAGCCGTATGCGTTCAACGAGTTGCCGTTCGTCCAGATGTACGCGAGGCCCCGGAAGGCGAACTGCGTGCCGATCGTCCCGATCAGCGCGTTTACGCCCAGGCCCACGATGAGCGCGGCATTCGCGGCGCCGGCCAGGATCCCGACCCCGATCCCGGCCGCGATCGCGACACCGCCCGAGTACCCCGCCCCGAGTGCCTCGGCAGCGGCAATGCCGCCGAGCGCGATCACCGCGCCCACCGAAAGGTCGAGCTCTCCACAGACGAGCACGAGCGTCATCGCAGCCGCGGCGATGCCCGTCTCCACGGCGGCCCGGCCGACGTTGACGAAGTTCCCGGTTGTGAAGAAGAACGACGTCTGGGTCGAGATGACGACGATCAGAAGCACGAGTGCAACGGCGAGACCCACGGCGCTCATCCACTCGAAGCTGTGTGTCAACGCGAGACGGCGCCACATCGGCTCGGAGGCGGCGTCGCGTCCGACGCCGCCTCCGGCCTGTTCCTGCTCGGGCAACCTCGGCGTCACGGTCAACGCCGGGCTACGACCTGTCCAGCCAACGCCAGAACACGCGCGTCAGTGCGCGAACTTCGCCGCATTTGCCTTGGTGACAACAACGACGTTCGGCGAGACGAGCGCCGGTACAGGGTTTCCGAGCGCGATGTCCTCGGCCATCGCGACGATCGGCACGCCCCAGGCGGTGAACTGAGGGTCGCCGTCGACGGCGACGATCGGGTCACCACCGGCGATCGCCTTGATGTAGCCCGAGTCGCCGCCGCGTCCTGCGACCAGCGCGCGGTCGCCGTACCCGGCATCGCGAAGCGCGTTCGCCATCCCGAGCGAGTAGATGCTGTCGATATGACTGACCGCGGTGACGTACTTCGCCTGTGGATGAGCTGTCAGCCAGTCGGCCATCGTCGCCCGCGCCCCGTCGACGCCTTTCGGCCCGGAGCACACGAGGTCCGGGGTGACGATGTGCGATCCCGGGAGGAGCTTGGCAATCGTCTCCCGATAGCCCTTGTCGATGTCGTACACGCTCCCCGGGGTCTCGCCGACAGTCGGGTCGGCACAGGTGACGATGTAGGTCTCGTCGGCGACCCATCCGCGCGACTTCATGATCGGAACCGCCGCCTTCGCCATGCCGACGCCGGTGAGACGGTTGTCGGTCTGGAAGACGGGGATCCCCTTCGTCCCCGGAACGTTGTACTCGTTGAGGAACGGGATGCACGCCTTCTTGAACGCCGCCTGGATCGCGGGATATTGCGATGGCACGACATTCGCCTCGATGGCAGACGACGCCTTGACCGTCGATGACTCGCCGACGACCTCCAGTGGCTTCGTCGTGCTCGGGTAGGCGTTCGAGAACATGTAGAACTTGAGACCGGCCTTCACCGCCGCGCTTTTCGTCGCCGCGTTCAGCGAGTCGTCGAACGGGTCACCTGTTGCCTCGGGCAGGTAGGCGAGGGTGAAGCCGGCGATCTTCCGCAGCTTGGCGGAGTACGTGGCCGGGTGATTCGTGGTCGTGTCGAACGAGCAGGTCTTCGCATTCCACACGTACCACGGCGGCTTGACCGACGCGACGGTCCCCGTCGCTACGACGGCGCCCGGCGTGAACCCTGCGATTGCGGCGGAGGCCCAGACGACCGCGGCTCCTACGGCAACGATGGTCGAGATCGCCAGAACTCGGTTGCCTCTCATTTTCGAATCTCCTCTCAGAGTTGACGTGCATGCCGAACCCGCTTGCTCACTTGCAATCGGCGACTCGACGCCGACAACGACCGCTTCTCCGCTCCGCATCTGGACTGATTTCGCCGCTAGGAACCGTCCTTGCGCATCGCCACCGGTTGCTGAGCGGAGAGCGGGCAGTTCGCCTGCCTCGCCGACCCGCGGGCCGCTCGCACCGCGGTTTGAGGAAGGCTGGAAAGGATTCCAGCGAATCTAGGGTGCGGAATAGGACTTGTCAAGCAGAAACCGCGGCTGCCGGTCGGCGGTGACGATCACGTCGTCCGCGGTGCGGCGCTCGGTGTCCGCGATCAGCGCCGGGCGGTCCCTACGCAGGCGGGTCGTCGCCGGCTGCGCGGCGCGCCCGCTCGGCGAGGAAGCGCTGGAACTCCGCGCCGAGCTCCTCTCCGGTCGGGATCTCGTCCAGGTCCGGCAGGACTCCGTAGGCGGGCAGAGCCTCGTCACGCTCCTCGAGCTCGCGGACGACCGACCGCACCTGCTCGTCGCCGGCCACCTGGGCGTCGATCGCGCCCTGCACCTCGAGCGCGCGCGCTCGCAGGGGATCGAGCGACAGTGAGAGCCCGGCCGCCCGCTCGACGGACTCGAGCAGCGACACGGTCGCAGCCGGATACTCGACGTGGGAGAGGTAGTACGGCGTGTGCGCCGCAAACCCGATCGCGGCGTGGCCGGCCGAGCCGAGGCGGTACTCGAGGAGATGGCCGACGCTCGCCGGAACGCGGACCTTGCTCGCTCCGAACGGAGGGATGCTGAGCAGCTCGCGCGGTCGGCCGTGCGAGGTGATCGCGATCGGCCGGGTATGGGCGGCGGCCCACGGGACGCTGTGGACCCCGGCCGTCAGGCGGACGTCGGCACGCTCGACGACGATCAGAACGCGCGGCGATGAACCGCTCCCACTGCAGGTCGGGCTCGGGGCCGGCGAGGAGCAGGAACGGGGTGCCGTTGGCGTCGCGATGAAGCTGCACGGCGAGAGTCGGGGCTTCGTAGGCTTCCCAACGATCGGTGTCGAAGAGGAGCACGGGCCGCCGCGAGCGGTAGTCGAGCAGCTCGTCGACGTCGAAGCGGGCGATGGTCTCGGGCTCGAACGACTCCGAGAGTGCTCCCGGGCGAGCCTGACCCCGTGCCCGGCATCGACGAAGCCGTCGAGGGCCTCGATCAGGACCGGCTGCCCGTCCGGATCCGGCTGGGCGAGAAACTCGATCAGCTCCGCCGGATCCCTCATGTGTCGACGCTACCGAACCCTCAGCAGTGGGGCGCGCCGAGCGCGCGGCCCACGGCGACGAGCGAGTCGAGCTGCCTCGGCGTCAGCCGGTCGATGAGGTGCGCTTGCAACGCCTCGGCGAGCGTGGCCTCCATCGTCGCCAACATGGTCCGACCGGGGTCGGTGAGGCGGACGAGCGAGAGGCGGCCGTCGTGCGGCGACAGGGCGCGCTCGAGCCAGCCGCGGGCGACGAGCTCCTCGGCGAGGCGCGAGACCCGGCTTGGGCTGACGACAACCTGCTCGGCGAGATAGCGAAGCGAGGCGCCGTCCGGGTGCAGGTGGGAGAGGCGGGCCAACAGCTCGAAACCGCTCAGACCGGTGCCGTGCGCCCGATCGAACACGTCGTCGATCGTCCGGACGACCTGGGCCTGGATGTAGAGCAGACCGAACAGCGCCTCGGTGCCGGTGGCGTGCACGGATTCGCTCTTCTGCGGTGCGATGGCCATCGCCGCTAGGGTAGCGACGGAAAGAACTTGTGTACGCACGCATATGTGCGTGCGCAGCGAACTGACAAGTGAATCGTCGCGAGGGGGTACGCGAGATGACCGACACCAACGCAGATGGGCGTCCTGCCGTCGCAGTGATCGGCGGCGGCTACGGCGGCTTCAGTGCAGCCAAGGCGCTCGACGAGTTCGCCGACGTGACCCTGGTCGAGCCGCGCGATGCGTTCGTCCACAACGTCGCAGCGCTGCGCGCGCTCGTCGAGCCGGAGTGGCTGCCAAGGATCTTCCTACCCTACGAGCGTCTGCTCGCCAACGGTCGCGTGCTTCGCGACCGCGCCGTCGCGGTCGCTGCGGGCCGCGTCGAGCTCGCCTCGGGAACGGAGCTCACGCCCGACTTCATCGTTCTCGCCACCGGCTCGACCTACCCGTACCCGGCCAAGTCCGGCACGGACGAGACGGCCACCGCCGTCGCC
Organism: uncultured Actinomycetota bacterium; assembly: GCA_963743675.1. Classification (GTDB taxonomy): domain Bacteria; phylum Actinomycetota; class Thermoleophilia; order Gaiellales; family Gaiellaceae; genus PALSA-600. Next base: position 162,482 of record CAVURE010000008.1, on the reverse strand, counting down.
CGCTACCGCGAGAGCCATGGCGAGCTGGCCCGCGCAGGGCGGGTGCTGATCGTGGGTGCCGGGCCGACCGGGCTCGAGCTGGCGGGGGAGATCAGCGACCGCTGGCCCGAGAAGCGGATCACGATCCTCGAGCCCGAGCGCGAGATCCTCGCCGGCCCCTACAAGCAGGAGCTCCGCGACGAGGTGCGCCGCCAACTCGAGCAGCGAGGCGTCGAGTTCGTGCTCGGCGAGGCGCTGACCGCGGAGCCCGAGAGCCCGCCGGTCACATTCGGCCCGTTCGCAGTCACGACCAGGGCCGGCCGCACGATCGAGGCCGACATCTGGTTTCGCTGCTACGGCCTCACCCCGGTGAGCGATTATCTGCGCGGCGAGCTTGCGAGCACGCGACTCCCCGACGGCTCGATCGAGGTGACGCCGCAGCTCCAGGTCAGCGGGCAGACGACCGTATTCGCGCTCGGCGATGTCGCCGCCGCCGACCTCAAGACGGCAGGCCGTGCGGGCCGCGAGGCCGAGGTGGTCGTCGCCAACATCCGCGCGCTCACGGCGGGCGGCGAGCTCCAGGCCTACGTGCCGTCCCCGCCCGCGATCGTGATCCCACTCGGCCCGAGCGGCGGCGCCTCCGAGCTTCCAAGCCAGGACGAGGTCGCGGGCGCCGAGACGACCGCGGCGATCAAGGGCGAGCACATGTTCGTCGACAACTACCGTGAGCGGTTCGGGCTGGTCGCGCCCGTGACCGCCACCGGCAGCTGAGCGCCGAGCTCGGGCGAGCGCAGCGTCCGGAGGCCCGTAGGATTCTCGCCAGCGGATGAGCTCGCAGCCGAGCATGGAGACGAACGAGGCGGAGCGCCGGCGCTGGAACGACGAGCGCTGGGCGGCTGTCTGGCCGAAACGTGAGCGGCTCACCGATGCGGTCACCGCTTTCGTGCTGGAAGCGGCGGCGCTGCGCCCCGGCGAGCGCGTGCTCGACGTCGGCTGTGGCGGCGGCAAGACGTCGCTGGCCGCGGCCCGGGCAGTCGGCGGGGATGGAGCGGTGGTCGGCGCCGACCTCTCGGCGCCTCTGCGCGCGCTGGCGGCCCGGCGGGCCGCGGAGGCCTCCGTCGACAATGCGAGCTTCTACGTCGTCGACATGCAGACCGACATGGTCGAGGGCCGACCGTTCGATGTCGCGCTGAGCCAGTTCGGCGTCATGTTCTTCGACGAACCGGTCGCCGCGTTCAGCAACATCCGCGCGCATCTGAAACCGGGCGGCCGACTTGTTTTCGCCTGCTGGCAGGCCGACGACAAGAACCCGTGGGTCTTCGCCACGGCGATCACGGAGTTCCTGCCTCCGCCCCCGACACTTGCGGCGGGGAAGAGCCCGACCGGGCCGTTTGCTCTCGCCGACCCGGAGCTGACGACTGCCATCCTCGGCTCGGCCGGCTTCCGGGATGTGCGCCGGACGGCTCACGAGATCCCGGTCGAGGCGCCACACGACGCCGTCGTCGACGACGTCCAGTTCGAGCTCATGGGCATCCCCTCCGAGCGGCTCCCCGCCGCCCGGGCGGCGGTCGCCGAGCACATGCAGCAGTTCGTGGTCGACGCGGAGCTGTCGCGATTCCCGCTCGCCTTCCAGATCTTCGAGGCCACGAGCCCCTGAGCGGCATGAGCGACCCCGTAAACCCCGCCCTGGCGACTCCGTACTAGACGCTCGCCGCGAGGCGAGCGTGTGGGCGCAACGTCTCGCGCAACGTCGCCGCCAGGTCACGGAGGATCACGTCGAGGAAGACGCTCGAGATGGTGTCCTCCCGCTCGAAGAGCTGCTTGAACGGGCCGTGGGGCAGGACGAGCAGGAGCGCCCGCTCTCGCGTTATCGCGGTCACGGGGGACGGGAGATCGTCGATCAGGCTCTCGTAGCCGAACGCCTTGCCGGGCCCCGCCAGCCCTACGCGGACGCGCCGGTCGCCGCGAACGAGCACCTTCTCGACCGCGCCGTTGATCGTGAGGAAGCAGGCGGTCGACGGCGCTCCTTCGCTGAGCAGCGTACGTCCCGGCGGGCACAGGGCATAGCTTCCGGAGGTCAGGAAGCCCCACAGCGCCACGGGGTCGAAATCATGGAAGGTCGCCATGCGACTCAGGTACTTGCTGTCGGGCGGGCCGCAATACTCGAGCCCGGCGAACGCCAGGCCCGGATCTTCGCCCGCCACGCCGGTCAGCTCGCCGCCGAGCGCGTGGGCAAGGTGCGTGAGCTGATTGCGCAGGCGTGCAGTGAACTGCGACGCGAGACGGCGCTTCAGCCCGAACGCCGAGGGATCGTGGCGCGCGAGCAACGCGGCGAAATCGGGCCGGCCGAGGGCGAGCACCGTTGCCGTCTCGGTCACCCGCACGCTCATCGTGTGCCTCCCGCCCTCGAGCAGGCCGATCTCACCGACGAGCTCGCCCGGCCCGGCCCTGCCGATCTCCACGGCGCGATCGCCGGGCACCTGCAGCGAAGCCGAGACGCCGCCCTCGACGATGAAGACCAGCTCACGCGCCGGGTCCCCCTGGCGCCAGAGGATCTCGCCCTCGCGCACCGTCCGCCGGCGGAGCACGCGTGCCAGCTCGACCAGGTCCGCGTCCGCGCGACCTTCGAGGAGCGGAACCGTGGCCAGGAAGTCGACGGTCGCGCGGTCAGACATCGAGGTCGCGCGTCTCGAACTCGAGCCCGGCCGGACTGAGCTCGGCGGTCAGCATCGAGTACTCGGGCGCCTCGAGCCAGGTCGAATGATCGGCCGTCAGCGGCTCGGAGGCGATGATCACCGACCGGGGCGTGTCGGCGGCGGTCATCTGCCAGCCGCCGTCGCCGGCCGCGTATTCGCCCCCGATCGCGTACCAGAGGCTGACGAAGGGAAGGTCCGGTCTCGAGCATCTCGTCCTCGGGCGGATACCAGCCGTAGTCGAACGAGAAGCGGGTCGCGACCACGGCGCGGCCGGTGCTGATGCAGAGGTTGACCGGCGAGGACGTGTCGATGCCGTGAGCCACGCGAACCCTGCGCAGGATCCTGAGCGCCCCGGCCGTCGCGTCGGCGAGCTCGCGGGTCTCGGGCAATCCGAACGGGTCGTCGAGCTGCGACAGGATGAGCGCGTAGATCCACTCGGAGTCCGTCGTTCCCTCGATGCGCTGCGCGAGCTCCGGCCGCACATGCTCGACGAGCGAGTAACGCATCCGCGCGAACTGGCGCAGGTGGCCGTTGTGCGCGAGGACGACGCGGGCGCCGGCGAAACGGAAGGGGTGCAGGTTCGTGTCGGCGACGACGGCCTCGTCGGAGTGCGTGACTCCGCGAACGTGGGCCACGAGACACATCGGCGCGACCTTGGCCGAGAGGGACCGGAGGTTGCGGTCGAACGAAGGCAGCGTGGTCGCGCGGTAGGTGAACGGCTCCTCGGGCCGAAGGGACGCCGGATCCCATGCCTGCAGGCCAAAGCCGGCAAGGTTGAGGAACGTGTTCATCATCTGCGGGCTGTACGACTGTGCGACGAGGCCGTTGTCGGGGTCGAAGAGCAGGTTCCGCACGGGGAGCGGCTCACCGAGGTATGCGAGGACCCGGCACACGCGTCGATCGTACTCGCCGTTCCGAGCCCGACTCGCGGGCCGGGCACTTCGCGCGGGCTAGCATTCGGCCCGAGCGAAGGTCAGGAGGACCGATGAAGCAATTCTATTGCGGCGACGTGGTGCCCGGCTGCACGTGGGTGACGCGTCGCGAGGGGGACGAGGAGTTGTGGGTCGAGATCTCCGCACACGCGCGCGAGGCCCACGGGATGGACGAGGTTCCGCCCGAGGTCGTGGAGGCGATCCGCGACAAGATCACCGAGACCTAGGTCCCGAACCCCGCCGCCGGGAACGCGCCCCGTTCGAGGAAGGTCTCGAGCGCCTTCGCGTAGGGCTCGAGCTCGAGGCCCTGCTCACGCACCCACGTATCGTTGTAGTAGGTGCCGGCGTAGCGGTCGCCGCCGTCGCAGATCAGGGTGACGACACTGCCGCGCTCGCCGCGGGAGAGCATCTCGGCCACGAGGAGAAGCGCGCCCCAGACGTTCGTCCCGGTCGAGCCGCCGACGCTGCGTCCGGTGCGTGCGCGTACGAGGCGCATCGTCGCGATCGAGGCGGCATCGGGAACCTGGATCATCCGGTCGACGATGTCCGGCAGGAACGACGGCTCGAGCCGCTGGCGTCCGATGCCCTCGATGCGGGAGGCGCGGCCGGTGAATGCCGCCGGATCACCGGTCCAGGCCGAGTAGAAGATCGAGTCGTCCGGGTCGACGACGCACATCAGCGTGGGGTACCGCCCGAAGCGGGCGTAGCGGCCGATCGTCGCGCTCGTCCCGCCGGTTCCGGCCCCGACCACGATCCATACCGGGACGGGGTGTCGCTCGAGCGCCATCTGGCTGAAGATCGACTCGGCGATGTTGTTGTTGCCGCGCCAGTCGGTCGCGCGCTCCGCGAACGTGAACTGGTCGAGGAAGAACCCCCCGAGCTCGGTCGCCAGCCGCTGCGCCTCGTCGTACACGGTCGTCGGGTCGTCGACCAGGCGACACGAGCCGCCCTGCGCCTCGATCAACGCGATCTTCTCGGGGCTGGTGGAGGTCGGCATGACGGCAACGAACGGCAGGCCCAGGAACCGCGCGAAGTACGCCTCGGAGATGGCAGTCGAGCCGCTGGAGGCCTCGACGATCGTCGTCCGCTCGGTGATCCAACCGTTGCAGAGGCCGTAGAGGAAGAGCGAGCGGGCGAGCCGATGCTTCAGAGAGCCCGTCGGGTGGACCGACTCGTCCTTCAGGTAGAGATCGATCCCCCATTCCGCCGGCAGCGGGAAGGTGTGCAGATGGGTGTCGGCCGAGCGATTGGCGTCCGCCTCGAGACGAGTGACAGCCTCGTCCGCCCACGCCCTCGAACCGAGGCGCTCACGGCGATTTGCGGAAACCGTCATGCGCGCAGTCTGTCCGATCCCAGGGGGCCGGCGCCGAAGCCGCTCCCGGCTGCGGAGCGGGCTGCGAGCCCCGGGCCCGGCGCCGGGGAGCGGCGAAACGCGCCAGGCGCCGGCGCGCTTATCCGGCTGCGGCTCTCTGTGACCGCGACTGCTCTGCGAGATGGCGGTGCACGAACTGCACGGCCATCGCACCTTCGCCGACGGCGGTCGCGCAGCGCTTCGTCGAGCCCGAGCGCACGTCGCCGGCCGCGAACACGCCCGGCAGGCTCGTCTCGAGCAGGTCGTCGGTGTCTGCGCTCGGCCCGGTGAGGATGAACCCGTTCTCGTCGCGCGCGACCACGTCGCCGAGCCACTCGGTGCAAGGCAACGCACCAAGGAAGAGGAACAGGAACGAGAACGTCAGGCGCTCGCCGGTCTTCAGGGTGACCGCCTCGAGCTGGCCGTTCGTCGCCGTGAAGCTCGGCGACCTCGCTGCGGTCGCGAACCGCCACGCCGTAGCGCTCGAGCTCGCGGACGAGGTAGTCCGACATCGTCTCGCGCAGATCGGCGCGCCGGTGCAGCAACGTCACGAGCGCACCGCCCCGAGCAAGCCAGACAGCGGCCTGGCCGGCCGAGTTGCCGCCGCCGACCACGCCGACGCGAGAGGCGCCGCAGAGCCGAGCCTCGGGAGGCCCGGCTGCATAGAACACGCTGACGCCCTCGTAGCTCCGAGAGCTCGTCGACAGGCAGACGCCGATACTGCGCCCCGGTCGCGAGCAGCACGGCGCGCGCGGCGATCTCGTGCTCCTCCTCCAGGCGAACCAGATGGCGTTCGCCGCCCGGCTCGAGCGACAGCGCGCGGTAGGGGGTCGCCGTCCGCGCCTGGAACTTGCGCACCTGTGCGACGGCGCGGCTCGTCAGCTCCGCGCCGGTGATCCCGGCGGGGAAGCCGAGGTAGTTCTCGATCCGCCGGGACGAGCCCGCCTGCCCACCGAGCGCGGTGCTCTCGACGACCAGCGTCTCGAGACCCTCCGAGGCGCCGTAGACCGCCGCGGCAAGCCCCGCGGGGCCGCCGCCGATCACGACCAGATCGACCTCCTCGCGCGGCTCGAGCTCACGGCCGATCCCGAGCGCGCGTGAGACCTGACCGGTCGAAGGGCCGCGCAGCTCCACGTCGCCCGGCAGCCGCACCAGCGGCAGGCTCGCGGCGTCCAGCCCCGCGAGCTGCGCTGCCGCCGACGGGTCGTCCTCACGCTCCGGGTCGCGCCACGTGTACGGCAGGCGGTTGCTGCGGGCGAACTCGACCAACCGCATCGTCGACGCCGACGAACGCGGCCCGATGACCTCCAGGCCTACGCCGTCGACCTGCTGCAGTGCCTCGCGCCGTGCGATGAAGGTCGAGAGCAGCAGGTCACTCAGCGGCCCATCCTCGAACAGCAGCGGCCGGAGCGCGTCGCGATCGACCGCGATGTAGCGCAACGCCCGGGTGACGACCGCGGTCAGGAACACCGTCTGCCCCGACAGGAGGTTCATCTCGCCCAGGAAGCCCGACGCGCTGTGGCGAACGATCTCATTGCCGGCCGCATCGAGGATCGCCACCTCACCCTCGACGATCGCGATGAACGGGTAGCGCCGGTCACCCACGCGGAACAGCACGTCACCGACCTCTGCCGTGCGCTCCTCGCCGACCTGGGCGAGCGATGCGAGCTGCGATGCTGACAGCAGGGGACTGGGCGGGGCCGGCACACCACGAGCGTACCCAGCGCGAACCTCCTGGCGGCCTCACGTCTGGCCGGGCTACGGCCGCGCTCGGGCGCGACTCGCCCCGACGGGAGCCCCGAGCGCGCGAGCTGGGCTCCGACTCCTATGCGGCCAGGACTTCGTGCACGAACCGCACCGCCAGGGCGCCGTCGCCGACCGCGCTCGCGACACGGTTCAGCGCGCCGGCACGCACGTCGCCGGCGGTGAAGACCCCCGGGCGGACGGTCTCGAGGAGCTGCGGCTGGCGGTCGGCGAGCGGCCAGGCGAGGTGGCCCTCGTGGTCTGCCGCGCCGCTGCCGCACAGCAGGTACCCACCCGGGTCGAGGGCGAGCATCCCCGCGGCGGCCTCGCTGCACGGGACCGCGCCGATCATCACGAACACCGCCGTGGCGCCGACGGCCGTGACGCTGCCGGCGCGATCGCGAAGGCTCACCGACTCGACCGTGGCCGTCCCGTGCACTGCCGCAACCTCGGTTTCGGTGATCACCTCGATGCGCGGGGACGCCTCGATCCGGTCGATCAGGTAGCTCGACATCGACGAGCTGAGGGCCTTGCCGCGCACGATCACGCGCACGCTTCGCGCCCGCGACGCCAGGTGAACCGCCGCCTGGCCCGCGGAGTTCCCGCCGCCGACGACGATCACGTCCTCGTCCCGGCAGCGCTCGGCGTCGTGAGCCATCGCCGCGTGATAGACGCCGGCGCCGCGAAACCGGTCGATGCCCTCGGCCTCGAGCTCCCGCCAGCGTGCCCCCGTCGCCATCACGACCGAGCGTGCGAGGACATGCTGGCCGTCGTCGAGGTCGACCCGCACGAGCCCCTCCGGCCCGTCGGCCAGCTCGACGACGCGGTGAAAGCTCGACAGCACCGCATCGAAGCGACGCGCCTGGAGGGTCGCGTTGCGCGTCAGGTCGGTGCCGGAGACGCCGCTCGGGAAGCCCAGGTAGTTCTCGATCCGGGTGCTCGTTCCGGCCTGTCCGCCCGGCGCCCACGCCTCGGCCACGAAGGTCCTGAGGCCCTCCGAGCCGCCGTAGACCGCGGCCGCGAGCCCCGCCGGGCCGCCGCCGAGCACGACCAGATCGAACCGCTCGCCTTCGACCTCCGCGCGAAGCCCGAGCGATCGCGCAACCTGCGCCGCGGACGGGTTGCGCATCACGTTGGCGGCATGCACGAGCACGGGGGTCTCGGAGCGCGGGATGTCGAGCCACCTGAGCAGCGCGGCGCTCTCCTCATCGGTGTCGACGTCGTAGAACCGCACCGGCAACAGGTTGCGCTCGAGCAGGTCGCGGACCTCGAAGGCCCGCCGCGACCCGCGCGGAGCGATGATCCGCATCACACCGTGCCCCTCGGCCTCATGCCAGGCACGGCGCGCCAGCAGCGTCCCGAAGATGTGCTCGCCGAACTCGGGCCAGCGCGCGACCATCTCGCGCAGCGCAAACCGGTCGAACTCGATCACGTCGGTCGCCTCGACCGCCACACAGGCGCTGACCGTCGGCTCACCCGTGAACGCGGCGATGTCGCCTACGAACGTACGGCTGTCTGCCTGCGCGATATGGACGTCCTTGCCCGGCTTGCGATCGACGAACTCCACGAGGCCGCGCTCGATGACGAAGAACGGCGCATCGCGGACGGCGTGCTCGTACAGCACCTCCCCGGGCTGAACGGTGTGCCGCCGGCCTCGCGCGCCCAGCCACTCGAGCTTCGCGTCGGAAAGCCGCGGGAAGAACTCCTCGTCGTCGAGGTCGGGAAAGCTTTCGCTTCGAATCACCTCGGTCGTCGCCATCAGACGAGGCTACCTCCCGGCCGGGCCCCCGGGCAACGGCCCGGGGGAGGCGGTCGACGGTATCGAGCAGCAGGCTCCGAGGGGGCGCGACCTCGACGTGACCGCTCCGAAATCGTCCGCAGCGGGCCGTACCTCGACCTCGGTACAGGCCGGACCTGGACCAAAGGCCTGGTTCGCCGGGCGCCATTGCCCGCGAAAAGCCGGTGCTGTTCCGGGCTCCCTGAGCCTCCCGAACCGCACCGTGATGGTCGTTCTGGGTGCGGGTGAGACCGTCGTGTACTACGAGGACACCCCGGCTGCAAAGGGCGACTTCAAGCTCTGCAAGGCCGCCGGTGTGAACGGCGATCCGACCATCCCGGCGGGGACCCTGTTCCCGTTCACGGTGACACCGGCCGGCGGCGGAACACCGATCAGCGTGTCGGTCCCGACGGGCCAGTGCGCCGATCTCGGTCCATCAGACGTTCGACTCGACCTGGACGGTCGTCGAGGGCACGGTGCCTGGTCTGACCACAACGGTTCAGAACATCACCTCCAGCCCGACGCCGTTCGTCCAGGTGCTCGAGAACGGCGTGTGTCCGGCCGGTACGCGGACCAACACGAACCAGAGCGTGCTCTCGAGCACGAATCTCACGACTCGCTCGACGCAGGTCACGATCAGCGAGTGCGAGACGACCGAGCTCACGTTCACGAACGTCGACCCGCCGGATAACGGCACGGCCGGCGGCACCACCGCCACGCCGACCGGCACCGGCACCGCCGGCACGCCGAGCGGTGGCGGTTCGACAAGCAGCGCCGGTGGCAGCGCCCCCGCAGCTAGCAGCGGTGGCGGTGGCGGCGGCGGTGGCGGCGGCGGCAGCTCCGCCGGCACCGGCACGACCAACACGAGCACCGGTACGAGCACGGGCAGCGGCGTTTCGACTCCCGCCGTCGTCGCAACCTCGACCGGGATCGGCCTCAGCACCACGGCCGGCTCGAGCAACACCGCAGCGATCAAGGCCGAGCTCAAGAAGGCGGCCGCACTGGCGAACCTGAAGCAGACGCTCAAGCTCGACAAGGGCGCCTTGAAGACGCTCGTCAAGAAGCTGAATGCGACAACGAACCATCAGCAGAAGCACCACCTGAAGACGCAGATCACGGCGCTCAAGGCCCGCGAGGCCAAGGTCGTGCTGCAGATCACCGAGCTCGAGAAGTAGACAACGCAAGGAGGGCCGGGGAGGGATGCCCGCGGGGCGCCCCTCCCCGGCTCCTGTTTCTCAACCGACAACTCGTCATCCCATCGCGATCGCCGAGAGGAGCCGCGACATGCCTGGGCAGCATGACCGCACGTCTCACTCCGCCAGCTCGCGCCTGACCTGCGAGACGGTCACGACCGCCGTGCGGACACGATCCTCCGGCTCCGCGGTCGCATGAGCACCAGGCCGACCAGGGCCCAGAGCCTGCTCTACAACCACCGCCCAGCGGGCTCCACGCGCATCCGGGCCTCGAGCGCCGCGGCGATGATCGGTGAGCTCAGCGCGTCCCTCGGCGAGCTCCGGGCGGCAGCGGACATCAGCGGCCTGCTGGGAGCCCAGGCGATGGCGTTGGCGATCGCAGAGGTCACCACCGACCCCGCCATCGCCAAGAAGGCTCAGCGGATCGCCAAGAAGGCAGGCGCCGTCGCGGTACGGCTCCAGCGAAACGAGCGGCACCAGCCGAGCAACGGCGCGCTGGCCCGGCCTCCCGAGCCCGGGCAGCAGGCTCCCGTAAACGGAGCGACGCCTCCGGCCATCATGAAGCAGGCGACCGGAGCCGGCGCCGACGTCCCCGATCGCGGTCAGGGCCCGATCTCGATCGAGACGCAGCTCTCATCGCGCCTCCTCAGGCTCCTCCAGCTTCTCCTCGACCCCGGGCAGCCGACGCCGCAGCGAGCCGCGACCCTTCGCGCGCTCGCCGAGGACGACCGCGCCGGAGCCGAGCCGGTCGAGCTGCCGACCCTTGTGCGCTCGTGGCTCCCGCTCCTGCTCGACGGCTACGAGCAGGGCAGGCGGCTCTCCTCCGCCGTGCCGCTCGGCGTGGTGAAGCACCGCCACGAGCAGCAGATCGAGCGCGAGCTGAGAGACACCGCAGCCCGAACATCCACGAGTTCGCCCAGGGGATCATCAGGTTCGAGCGGCAGCCGACCAACGCGATCGTCGCCGCACTCGCGGCGCCGGAGCGGTGGCGGCGGCCTCGCCTCCCCGCTCACTCGACCGACCTTCCCGCCGGCTCGCCGCTCGAGGCGAGCCCGTGAGAGCCGGCCGGTCACGCCCGGTCGCGGCCCGTACCGCGCTCGCTTCGTAAGCCGCCGGTCGCGTCGAGCGACGACGCACGATCGAGCCACGATCGAGCTATCGTCGAGCTTCTCTGCGGCCTGCCGGCCTCGAGCTATCGGTGCGAGCTGCCGGAGCAGACGACGGGGCGAGTGCGCTCCGAGCGTGTGTCGGGAGCTTGACACTGCGGGTGTCGGCACCGCGAACGACGCCGCCGAGCCGTGGTCCTAGGCTGGGGCGGTCAGGTCGCCTCGCTGCGAGCGAGGCGGAGAGCATCAACCCAGACACGGATTCGAGGCCGCCGAGGAGGCAGAGAGATGAGCATTGAGTCCGAGGCCGGCCAACCGCTCGAGCTCTGAGAGAGAGATGGTCGACTCCAAGAGGGCCACCGGCGTCGTCCGTCCCGATCCTAGGCGGAGCTCGAAGACCCAGGGACCAGGCGGCTTCCATCGGGACATGGCGCCGCCGACCTGGGACGACAAGGGGGACCGGGTCGTTCGACCCGGTCCCTTTCGTGACCCGCGATAGGCGACGGATCCGAGGGTCCGAGTTGCAGAACCATCCCACAGGGCAGAAGATCGGTCGTGTGAACTGGCGGCTGCTCGAGGGCGTGCCCGACGACGAGGTGCGGCAGTTGCTGCAGCTCGCCAGGCGTCGGACCTTCCGCAAGGGCGAGATCGTGATGCACCAGAACGACCCGGCCGACTCGCTTCACCTGATCGCGAAGGGCCGCTTCGCGATCCGCGTGATGACACCGGTCGGCGAGCCGGCGACGCTCGCCGTGTGCGGCCCCGGCGAGGTGTTCGGGGAGATGGCGCTCGTCGGCGAGAACGCACGCCGCGCGGCCACCGTCGAGGCGCTCGAGGAGGCCGAGACGCTCTGCGTGCACGAGGTCGACTTCGGACGCATGCGGCGCCAGTACCCGGCAGTGAACGAGGTGGTGATCCGGTTCCTCGTCAACGAGGTGCGCGTGATGAACGAGCGCCTGCTCGAGGCGTACTACGTCTCGGCCGAACGGCGCGTGCTCCGGCGTGTGAGCGAGCTCTCTCGCCTCTACGGCACCGGCGCGGACGGGCCGGTCGCGGTCCCGCTCACGCAGGAGACGCTCGCCGGGATGGCTGGGACATCACGGGCGACGGTGAACGCGGTGCTCCGCGACGCGCAGTCGCGCGGCCTCGTCGAGCTGGCCCGCGGAAGCGTTCGCGTGCTCGACCCAGTCGGGCTCGCGAAGCGAGCGCGCTAGCGGCTTCACCTCCGTGTTAGCCGTCTGCATGCGAATGTAAGGAATCGGCGCAGGCGAGGCCTGGAGCCCCGGATCGGACAAGGGCGGAGCTACAGTTAAAGGGTCAAGCGGTGACCCCGCACCACGAGTCCGGAGATGAAACAACCCATGCGAACGACCGTTGCTGTAGCCCTCTCGGCACTGTTGCTGTGTGCCGTGCTGACGGCAGGTGCCGCGGCGAAGACGAGTGCCGGCCCCGCCTCCGAGGTTCCCGCGAAGATCAAGGCCAAGGGCACGCTGACGGTCGCCGCCGACGCGACCTACGCTCCGAATGAGTTCATCGGCTCCGACGGGCAGACCGTCGTCGGCATGGACGCCGACCTCGCGAAGGCGCTCGGCACCGTGATGGGCCTGAAGGTCAAGGTCGTGAACGCGACCTTCGACACGATCATCCCGGGCCTCGCCGCAGGCAAGTACGACCTCGGGATGTCCTCGTTCACCGACACGAAGGCGCGCCAGAAGGTGGTCGACTTCGTCACCTACTTCTCGGCCGGCACGTCGTTCTACGTCAAGGCGACGGGCGGCCCGACGATCAACTCGCTCGCCGACCTCTGCGGCCACACGGTCGCGGTCGAGCGCGGAACGACGCAGCAGGACGACGCGACCGCCCAGGACGCGAAGTGCAAGAAGGCCGGCAAGTCCGGCGTCGACCGTCTCCGTCTTCCCGGACCAGAACGGCGCGAACCTGGCGCTCTCGAGCGGCCGCGCCCAGGTCGGGATGGCCGACTCGCCGGTCGCCGCCTACATCGTCAAGCAGTCGAAGGGGCAGTTCAAGCTGACGCGGCAAGTCGTACGGCACCGCGCCGTACGGGATCGCGATCCCGAAGGGAAACGGCATGGCGAAGCCGGTCCTCGACGCGCTGAAGGCGCTGATCGCGAAGGGGACGTACAAGTCGATCCTGACCAAGTGGGGCATCGTCCGCAGGGCGCGATCGCGACCCCGAAGATCAACGGCGCCATCAGCTAGACGCCGGGGCGCTGGCGCCTCGACCAGCTCAGCCGGCGGTGACCGAGGTCGCGGAGGCGGTCAGGCCCGAAGAGATCAAGGCGATCCCGGTCCGCCATCCCGGACGTTGGATCGCGGCGGCGGCTCATCGTCCTGTTGCTGGCTGCGCTCGCCAACTCGATGGCGAGCGAACCCTCGCTTCGAGTGGGGCGATCGTCGGCCAGTACCTGTTCACGAGCCGCATCCTGCACGGGCTCGTGCGTGACGCTCGAGCTGACCGTGACATCGATGGCGATCGGGATCGCGCTCGGGATCCTCCTGGCGGTGATGCGCCTGTCGCCGAACCCGCTCGTCTCGGGCGCGAGCTGGCTCTACATCTGGTTCTTCCGCGGCACGCCGGTGCTCGTCCAGATCCTGTTCTGGTACAACATCGCGGCGCTCTACCCGACCGTTCTCGCTCGGGATCCCGTTCGGCCCGACGTTCGCGCACCTGAACGCGACGTCGCTGATCACGCCGTTCGTCGCCGGGATGCTCGCGCTCGGCCTCAACGAGGGCGCCTACATGGCCGAGATCGTGCGCGCCGGGATCATCTCGGTCGCCGAGGGCCAGACGCGAGGCCGCGCAGAGCCCTCGGCATGCGCCGGCTGCTGGCGATGCGCCGGATCGTGCTGCCGCAGGCGATGCGGGTGATCGTCCCGCCGACCGGCAACGAGACGATCTCGATGCTGAAGACGACCTCGCTCGTGAGCGTGATCGCCGTCACCGAGCTCCTGTACGCCGCGCAGCTCATCTACTCGGTCAACTATCAGACGATCCAGCTGCTGATCGTCGCGAGCATCTGGTACCTGATCGTCACGACCGTGCTCACGGTCGGCCAGTACTACCTCGAGCGCACTTCGGGCGCGGCACCTCGCGCAGGCTGCCGGCGACGCTGCTGCGGCGGCAACGCTGAACCTCGCTCCGAGGAGCGCTCATGAGCGAGCCGATGGTCAAGGCCGAGGGCGTCCACAAGCGCTTCGGCCGGCTCGAGGTGCTGCAGGGCGTCTCGCTCGAGGTGCAGCGCCGGCGAGGTCGTCTGCATCCTCGGGCCGTCCGGCTCCGGCAAGTCGACCTTCCTGCGCTGCGTCAACCACCTCGAGAAGATCGACGCCGGCCGCCTCTGGGTCGACGGGAGCCTCGTCGGCTACCGCCAGTCGGGCGACCGGATCTACGAGCTGCGCGACGCGGAGATCTGCCGCGACCGCGCCGAGATCGGGATGGTCTTCCAGCGCTTCAACCTCTTCGGCCACATGACGGCGCTCGAGAACGTGGTCGAGGCGCCGATCCACGTGAAGAAGATCGGCCGCCACGAAGCGACGAGGCGCGGGCGAGGAGCTCCTCGCCCGCGTCGGCCTCGCCGAGAAGGTCGACGCCTACCCGGTCGCAGCTCTCCGGCGGGCAGCAGCAGCGCGTCGCGATCGCGCGTGCGCTCGCGATGCGACCCCAAGCTGATGCTCTTCGACGAGCCGACCTCGGCGCTCGATCCCGAGCTCGTCGGCGAGGTGCTCGCGGTGATGCAGGCGGCTCGCGAATGACGGCATGACGATGCTCGTCGTCACCCACGAGATCGGTTTCGCGCGCGAGGCCGCCGACCGCGTCGTGATGATGGCCGACGGCCGGGTGATCGAGGAGGGACCGCCCGCGGAGTTCTTCGCCCACCCCGCTCACGCGCGGACGAAGCAGTTCCTCTCGAAGATCCTCTGAGCCCGCCCTGCCGTCAGAACCCGCCGCGCCACGCGACGACGAGCAGGGCGACCGCGACCACGGCGACCAGCGCCAGCACGACAAGGTTGACGGTCAGCGCAACGCCGAGCCGGCGTTGCGTCCGGGCGTCCGCGCCGAGGACCTCCTGCGAGGGCGAGCCGTGCGCGCCGTTGTCGACCGAGCCCGACAGCAGGCCGACGATCAGCTGGTTGAGGCTGATGCCCCGCTTCTCGGCCAGCCGGGCCAGCTCGGCATGCAGCGTTCGCGGCATGCGAAGGAGGAGACGACCGCTGTGTCCCTTGTCGTCGCCTTTGTCCCGAACAGACTCGCCAACCTGGCTCACTCCATCCAGAGCCTAGCGAGGCGTCGCGCTGTCAGCAGGATGCGGCACGGGAGCCCTCTTCCTCCGGCTCGAGGCGCGCGCGCATCTTCTCGATCGCGCCCTGCAGGAGCCGTGAGACGTGCACCTGCGAGACGCCGACAACGCCGCCGATCTCGGCCTGGCTGAGATCGCCGAAATACCTGAGGGCGACGACGTGCCGCTCGCGGCCGTCGAGCGAGTGCGCCGCCGAGGTGACCATCGCGCGTGCCAGGCTGAGCTCGTCGACCTGCTCGCCGAGCGCCAGCGGGGCGTCGAGCTCGTCCGCGAGCGGCACGTGAGCCCGGGCCGCCGCGGCGAGGGCGACGTCCTGCTGGATCCGCCGGGGGATCCGCACGACCGCGCACCGGTCGCGTAGGTGCCGCCGGATCTCGCCCTCGACACAGGTCGCCACGTAGGCGGTGAGCTTCTCCGCGCGCTCCGGGTCGCACCGGTCGACGGCGCCGATCAGCCCGATCGCCCCGACCTGAACGAGATCCTCGAGGCGCTCGCCCCGGCCCGTGAAGCGGCAGGCAATGTGCCGGACGAGCGGCAGGTGCTTCTCGATCAACCGGCTCCGCACGGCTGCATCTCGATCCTCGAGAGTCGCCACGACTGCCGCATCGCGTCCGGAGCCCGTCACCTCGCCCGCAGCATAAGCTCCGTCGCGCGATAAATCAATGGGCAGTTTTTACCCTTATGTATCGACCGATTACTCCAGGGGTATGTCTTCTCTTGTATGCGCTTCCGGCTCGGAACATACGACCGATCGCTTCTACGATCCAGGTCGACTCGTCTCCGTCCGGCTGTCGTAGCCGCCGTGACTGTTGTTGCTCTCGCCTCGCCCGTGCGGGCTCTTGCCGACGGGTCGTCCCCGTCGGCCGCGCAGCTCGTCCAGCAGGCGACGTCGGCACTCAGCACAGCCGAGCAGGCCGGCCTCCCGGCCGGTGTCCCATCGACGCCCGATCCGTTGCCGCCACCAACGACTGCAACCGGCACAACGGCTGACACCCCTCCGACGAGCACAGCTCCGCCCCCGCCGCCCGACACCGCGCCGGCACCGCCGACGACTGCCTCCGACACGCCTGCCCCCGCCGGCGCGGACGGAGCGATCACACAGGAAACGGCAGTACCAAACGCAGTATCGGCGATATCACCACCTGCTTCGCTCTCCCCTGACCCGGCCCCGGCACCGGCCCCGCAAGCGGCGGTCGCCCCGGCCGGACCGGCCACACCAGCCACCGCCGCCGGCAGCACGCCGGCGCCGGCCCCAGCCCCGGTTGCCCCCGCAGCCGGGGCGGCACCTGCGCAGCCGGCCGCCTCCACCTCGACCCCATCCACGCCGCCGGCGCCCGTCACTCCCGCACCCCAGCTCACGCCGGCCCCGGTACTGCCGCCGCCCCCGCCGCCCGACACCGCGCCGGCGCCCGAGGCAGCGCCGGTGACCCCCCAGCCTGCGCCGACGGCGCCGCCCGCGGCGCAGTATCAACCCAGCAATACCGACAGTACTAATTCGAACGGCGATATCTCACCGAGTGCGACTCCAGCAACGTCAATTGCTGTTCCGAACGTGGCGCAGACCACGGATGCCGCGCCGGACGCCATCGCCGGCGACATCGCCGCGGCGCTGCAGGACGCGCTCGCACCGGCGGCGATGGAGGAGGCGGTGCCGCCGTCGATTCCCGTTCTGCCTGCACCGCCGCTGCCGTCGACCCCGGGCCTGCAGTCCGCCGGCTTCGGCGCGCCCGTCGGCCTCCCGGCGCCGGCAGCCGGAGCGCTCGGCGCGGTCTCGGCCGCCGCTACCGCCCCCGAGCGCACCATCCGAGGCACCATCCGAGCCACCGTCCGAGCCACCGTCCGAGGCACCGTCCGAGGCACCGGCAGCCCCGGTCGCCTTGGCGCCCGACAGCGCCGGGGCGGCGCCGGCGACCGCAGCGGCGACCCCGACCCCGACCCCGGATCCGGCGCCGCTCGACCAGCCCTCGGCGCCGATCGGCCCGGACGCCGTGCCGGTCGACGCCGGCACGCCTCCGGCCGGACCCCTGGACTCCCGCGAGCGCGCGACGCCGGTGTCGCCACCAGCCCCGCAGGCCGGGGCGTCATTTCCGGTGATCGAGCTCACGCCGCTGCCGGCCCATGCGCTCCTCGCCGTCGGCCGCCCGGCCGGCGGACAGCCCGCCGACAGCACCGAGCCAGTTGCCCACGCCGGCGTTCCGCGCGGCCCGGACCGGGTGGCCACCGTGCCGGCGTCGTCTCCCGAGGCCGCCTCGAAGCCTGCCTCGACGAGCAGCTCCAACGATCCGCCTCCGATGCCGCAGTTCCCCGACCAGGGCTCGACCCTGGCCGCGGGCGCCGCCGGGCACGGCTCCGGCTCCTCCGGAGGCGTGCTGATGGGCTTGCTTGCCGCCTTCATCTTCATCGCGCCCGGTCTGACCCAATGGCTCCGGGTCGGGACCGAGCGACGCCCGCGCCTGCTGCGCGCGGGCCGACGCGAGCGTCCGGGATAGGTAGGGCCGAATCCAGTGCCCACTTTGCGCCGGTCCCGCGACCGGCGCACCGAACGCTCAACAAAGGAGAACGGATGAAACGCAAGGTCATTGCGTCCGTCCTCGGGGCGTTGGCGCTGCTTCTCGCAGCAGGCGCAGGAAAGGCGATCGCAGCATCCCCAGGGGTGCAAACGGTCAGCCAGAGCGCCGGCAGCGCGCAGCAAGCGACCTCGGCCTCGGGGGCGACACAGATCGACCCGAGCAACACGAACATCTCCGTTCGTGTGCTCAGCCCCGGTGACGACGGAGCGGTCTCGCAGACCAACTCCGCGTCGTCGGACGCAAGCTCGACGAACTCGAACTCCACCACTCAGGGTGCGGACCAGAGCCAGCCGAGCGGCGGTATCCAGACGGCCGACCAGTCGGCTGTGAACGGGCAGGTCTCGGAGGCGCTCTCGGGCGCCTACCAGGACGGAGCGAGCAACCAGAACATTCCGGTTCGCGTGCTCAGCCCGGGCTCGAACGGTGCCGTCAGCCAGTCGAACTACGCCGGCTCCTCGGCGGACTCGACGAACGCGAACACGACCACGCAGTCGAGTGACCAGGCGCAGGGCGGCAGCTCGTGCGGCTGTGCGCCGGCCCCGGTCGAGTCCGCGACACCCGATCAGTCCAGCGTCGCCGCACCGGCGGTCTCGGGCGGGTCGGACCCGAACATCCAGAGCACCGACCAGTCGGCAGGGAACGCGCAGCTCGCGGGGGCTGCCTCCTCGGCGACACAGGTCGACCCGAAGAACACGAACATCGATGTGCGCGTGCTGAGCCCCGGGAACAACGGCTCTGTGAGCCAGTCGAACTCGGTGAAGTCGGGCGCCGACGCGTCGAACCGCAACTCGACGAGCCAGACGGCCATGCAGGATCAGGCCGGATCGGGCTCCTGCGGTTGCGGCGGCGCGACGGACATCCAGACGGGGCAGCAGACTGCCGGCAACCTGCAGGTCGCCGGTGCCGCCTCCGAGGCGACGCAGGTCGGCGCGAAGAACGTGAACCTCCCGGTTCGCGTGCTGAGCCCGGGTAACGACGGCTCGGTCGACCAGTCAAACAAGGTCGACTCGAACGCCGACGCGTCGAACCACAACAGCACCACACAGGAGTCCGATCAGAACCAGTCGGGCAGCGGCGGTTGCGGCTGCTCGAGCGATCCGATCCAGGTCGCCGATCAGTCCAGCGGGAGCCTCCAGGGCGCATTCGCGCTCTCGGCCGCCGGGCAGGTCGGAGCCAAGAACAGCAACACACCCGTCCGTGTCGGCAGCAGCGGCAACGGCGGCAGCGTCGATCAGTCGAACAAGGTCAAGTCCGACGCCTCGGCGACCAACTCGAACAGCACCTCTCAGACTGCCGATCAAGACCAGGCGTCCGCGAGCAGCCCCTGTGGCTGCGGTGGCGGCCTCGGCATCCAGGTGCTGGGACAGAAGTCCGTCAACGGTCAGGCCGCACTGTCGGCCTCCGGTGCGTTCCAGGACTTCGGCAAGTCGGAGTGCGGCTGCAGCTCGGGCGGCAACTCCAACGACCCGGTCCGCGTGTGGAGCCCCGGCAATGACGGCTCGGTCGACCAGTCGAACAAGGCCGATTCGAAGGCTGACTCGACGAACCGCAACTCGACGTCGCAGGACGGCGACCAGAGCCAGTCCGGCTCCGGGATCTCCATCCAGGCTCTCGGCCAGGAAGCCGAGAACGGGCAGCTCGCGGGAGCACTCTCGGGTGCCTTCCAGCTCGATCCGTCGAACTCCAACGGCGGAGCCCGGGTGTACAGCCCCGGAAACGGCGGCTCGGTCGACCAGTCGAACCGCGCGTCGTCGAAGGCGAATGCCGGCAACACGAACCGCACCTCGCAGGACGCCGATCAGAGCCAGGCCGGCTCGGGCGGCTGCGGCTGTGGTAGTGGCCTGCAGATCCAGGCGCTCGGCCAGTCGGCCGGGAACCTGCAGTCCGTGTTCGGATTCTCCACGGCGCTTCAGCTTGCGCCGAAGAACGCGAACGGCGGTGCTGCGGTCTGGAGCCCCGGTAACAGCGGGCTGACCAGGCAGAGCAACAAGGCGAGCTCGACCGGCGATGCGGGCAACCGCAACGGCCTGTCGCAGATCGCACAGCAACTGCAGTAGCACGACCCGACTGCCGGTCGGCTCGGGGGAGCCGGCCGGCAGTCGATCACTCGGGTCAGGGAAGGGGGTTGACAAGAGCGCCGCGATCCTTAACCTTCGGACGGCAAACCCGCATTACCGGGGAATTGGGGGTGAGCATTCGCCAGCGAACGACCCTGCGGCTGGTGGGCTGGGGAGCCGGAAGCGCCTTTAACGCAAGCCTGGCGGCTGCGTGCGCGCTGGCACTGCTTCCCGGCACGGCCGTCGCCGCGCGGGCGCTTGCGCCCGACGCGAGCCCGTCGGCGAACATAGCGCCGAGCGACGGCATCCGGCCGGACGCCTTCGGCCCGTCGCCGGCCGTGGCGAGCGCACCGGCGACCGCGAGCCGGCCGGCCGCCGCATCCGGACCGGCCGCGCCGGTCGCGACGCCCCGTGCCCAGGTGAAGACGCCGGCGGCCGCGCGACCGGCGGTGACCACTCCCGCCGTCACAACGCCGGTCGTCACAACGCCGGTCGTCACAACGCCGGTCGTCACAACGCCGGCCGTCACAACGCCGGCCGAGACCACGCCGGCCGAGACCACGCCGGCCGAGACCACGCCCGCCGAGACCACGCCTGCCGTCAGCACGCCCGCCGCCACCACGCCGGCGCTGACCCCGCCTACCGTTACTCTGCCCGCCGTGACCGTGCCCGCCGCGCCCGTCCCGTCCAAGCGGGCCGCCCCGTCACGGCCCGGGCACGGCACGGCCCGGCGAGGGCTCGGCCTCCGGCCCTTCCAGCTCGTCCTGGCCGCCCCCGTCCTGGCCGCGCCCGTCCCGCCGGCGCCGATCGCGAGCTTCGCGGCCGCCGACGTCAGGCGACCGCCGCTCCTCGAGCCGGCCGCCCCGCTCGACCACGGCCGCTTCCTCGTTCCCGCCGCTCTCGCCCTCCTCGCCCTCGTCGCGGCGAACGGCAGCTTCCTGCTCCTCGTGCACCGCATCCGGCGGGGCTGGACGCCGGGGCTGCCATGAGAACAATGGCCCTCGCGGTGCTGCTTGTCGGTCTCACGACCGTAGCGATCGTCGTCCCGTCGGCGAGCGCCGCTGTGTCCATCACGTATGCAATCTCCTCGGGAACCTTGGGCAGCAACGGCTGGTACGTCACCGATGTCACTGTGGCCATCCAGACGCCGGGTGCAACGCAGACGAACTGCTTCACCACCGTCACGTTCCATGCGAGCTCCGACTCGTATCAATGCTTCGCCACCGACGGCACGGCGACGCCGACGCTTCAGCTCCAGTTCAAGATCGACAAGGACGCCCCGACCGTCACCGGCTCGTCGCCCGACCGCGGCCCGAACGCGAACGGCTGGTACAACGCGCCGGTCACCGTGACGTTCACCGGCAGCGACCCGACCTCGGGGATCGCCTCGTGCACGCAGGCGACCTACGGCGGGCCCGACAACGGCAGCGCCGTCGTCTCCGGCACCTGCACCGACGTCGCCGGCAACGTGAGCGCCGCCTCGAGCTTCAACGTCAAGTACGACGCGACCCCGCCGAGCGTCACTGCGACCCCGGCGCGCGCGCCGGACGCAAACGGCTGGTACAACCACGCGGTCGCGGTCGCCTTCACCGGCTCGGACTCGACCTCCGGAATCGACTCGTGCAGCTCGGCCAGCTACGGCGGCCCGGACTCGGCCGGAGCGACGCTCACCGGGACCTGCACCGACAAGGCCGGGAACTCGGCGAACGGGTCGTTCTCGCTCCAGTACGACGCGACGCCGCCCGCCGTCAAGGCGGCACTCGCGCGGCCCCCCGACGCAAACGGCTGGTACAACCATCCGGTTGCGCTGACGGTGACGGGGACCGACGCCGGGTCCGGGATCGCCTCCTGCACCGGCGGCACCTACTCGGGGCCCGACAGCGACACCGCCTCGCTGACCGCGACCTGCACGGACAACGCCGGCAACACGACCTCGCAGCCGGTGTCATTCAAGTACGACGACACGCCGCCGAAGCTGACCGGCGTCAACGTCACGAACGGCAACGGCACCGCGACTCTGCGCTGGACGGCTGCGCCCGGCAACGCCTCGATCACGGTGACACGAACGCCCGGACCGAACGGCAAGACCGGCGCGACCGTGTACAGGGGCGAGGCCCACACGTTCACCGACGGCAGGCTGCGCAACGGCGACCGCTACCGCTACGAGCTCTCCGCCACCGACCAGGCCGGCAACGTCGCGAAGGCGAGCGCAACCGCCGAGCCGCGCGCCCTCTCGAGCCCGGCCCAGGATGCGACCGTCAAGCGCCCGCCGCTCCTCCGCTGGAGCCAGGTCGCAGGCGCCGACTACTACAACGTGCAGCTCTTCTTCGCCGGCCACAAGGTCCTGAGCCTCTGGCCGGTCGGGACGAAGCTCAAGCTGCCGCGCTCCTGGACGTTTGCCGGCCACGCCCATTCGCTCGGCAAAGGCCGCTACCGCTGGTACGTCTGGCCGGGCTTCGGCCCGCGCAAGGCATCGAAGTACGGGAAGCTGCTCGGCGCGAGCGCCTTCCGCTTCACCCCTCGCTGACCGGAATCGGCGTCCTCCGTCGGCCCCGCACGGCCGCGCGGTCGTCAGATCCGCCGGTAGCGCGCCTCGGTGAGCGAGAAGGTCCCGAAGGCCATGAGCCCGGCTGCGACGGCAGCGAGGAGCCACGGGCCGTAGGTGCGGTCGTAGAGCTTGGCGAGCGCTCCGTCGAGGCCGATCGCCTCGTTGGCCTGGTAGTCGATCGCCGCCTTGAGCAGGAACACGCCGACGAGGGCGAAGACGATCGCGCGCGCAACGTGGCCGACCATGCCGAGGCGTGTGATCAAAGCCTTCAGCGCGGGACTCATCTCCTCCGTCTTCGAGTCGGCGAGGAACTTCTTGCGCAGTCCCCGGATGAGCTGGTAGCCGCCGACGCCGATCATCACGACGCCGGCGATCCCGACGAGCCAGTGCCCGGCCGGCCAGCCGAAGACGTCCCTCGTCGTCTGCTTCGCATTCCCCGACGAGCTGCTCGAGCCGACGAGCAGCGTGACGGCGATCGCGCAGAACACCGCGTAGACGATGCCGCTGCCGAGCGCACCGAGCCGTTCGATCCCACGATCTGCTCCCTCGGGCCCGTGGCCGAGGACAGCCCGGAAGAGGCGCCAGATTGCATAGCCGCCGAGACCGACCGCCACCAGCACGAGCAGCACGTGCCCGAAGGGCTGGTGCTTGACGGTTCGCAGGGCGCCCTGCTGGTTCGTGATCTTGCCCCCGTGGCCGACCGCCAGATCGAAGGCGAGCAGCCCGATGATGCCGTAGACGAGGCCACGCGCGACGAACCCGGCCCGGGCAAGCGCCTCGAAGGCCCGCGTCTGGACGAACGCGTTTCCGGCCGAGCGGGCTTCGCGGAGCGGGGGGATCGACTCAGGCATGTGCGTCATGCAGCTCTTCTTCCCGTGATCGCGACTCCCCAACCTCCCCAACCTCGCCGTCCGCGGTCGCCGCGAGCTCGGTGCGGTGCAGAGCGACCAGGTGCTCGACGTCCTCGCCCTCGTGGGGGCTCCGTCTGAGCGTCACCTGCGCGGAGCGGCCGTCGAGCACGAGCTCGCCGATCGAGTTGTCGAACGTCCGCTCCCGAACGAACCGCCAGCGTGCCGACGGCGCCGGAACACCGGCGAGCCGCGCGAGAGTCGCGAAAACCGCACCCGAGACGCGCGAGCCGGTCAGACGAACGATTCGCCGCTCCTTCCTGGAGAGCGGGTTCCGAAACGGCGAGCAGACGACCTGGAAGACGCGGGAGCCCGCTCTGCCCTGGCCGAGCTCGATCTCGCTGAGATACGACGTTGTGGACATCGCCCCCGAGCAGGACGATCGTCGCCGGAGCAGGTGCGTCCGCGCCACCGGCGGCGACGACTCGCAGCCAGTCGCAGAGGCGCACGAACGACGGGTTGAACGCCGCCCAGTGCTCGAGGTCGACCCCGCGGCGCAGGCGCTCGCTGACCCAGGCCGCGGCCCGGCCCCAGCGGCCGTCGCAGACGCGCCTCGTTCCAGGCCTCGAGGTGATGGATCCCATGCGGCAGGAAGACCGGAAGCGTGCTCGCGATCACGAGATGGTCGAGCTCGCCGCGCGAGTGGTCGACGATCCACTGCCATTCCGCCTCGTCGACCATCTCCCGCCGGCCCTCGGCGAGCACACGAGCGGCGCGCGAGTCGAGGACGAGCAGGCGCGAGTCGCCGAAGTCGCGGTAGTAGGCCCAGCGGCTCGCCGCCGACTCGCGGTCCCATTCGTGCGCCAGCTGCCGCAGCCGCGGGCCGGCGTCGCTCGTCGCCGGCCACGACGTCGAGCGTTCGCTCCTCGGCGAGCTCGGGCGGCGAGAGGTTGCCGATGTGCTGGTAGATCCAGTAGGCCATGAAGGCGCCGGTGATCCGCGCCTCCCACCACGGCTCGGCGCGCATCTCCTCGCACCCAGCTCCAGGAGATGTTCCAGTCGTCGTTGACGTCGTGGTCGTCGAAGATCATCGCGGTCGGCACGGTCGAGAGCAGCCAGCGGATGTCGGGATCGGCCCACGACTCGCGGTAGAGGCGCGTGTACTCCTCGAAGTCGGCGACCTGCTCGCCCGGCGGCTCGGCGGTGTCGCGCCGCGAGCGGATGAACTCGAGCGTCTCGCGGCGAGACCTCGTCGGCGTAGACCTGGTCGCCGAGCAGCAGCACGGCGTCGGGCCATTCCGCTCTCGCCGCCGCTGCAGCAGCTTCGAGTAGGTCCAGAGCGCGTCGATCCCGCCTTCTCGCGCAGCTCGGTCGGACCACTCGCCGGCAAGCTCGTCCGGCTCGGGGCCGCCGACCCGGCATGATCCGAACACGAGCCGGACGAACCGCTCGCCGTTGCGCGTGTGGACGACCGGCTCGCGGGTCGCCCGTCCTCGCGGCGGCCAGACGAGCGGAGCCGTCCAGCCGGACGTCGTACGGCGTCACCGATGCCGGCTCGAGATCGTCGACGAGGACGAGCGCGTAGTGATGGCCCTCGACCGTGAACGTCCGCGCCGACCCGCCGAGGATGCGTGACCTCGCACGGCGCGCTCGTCTCCACCCAGAAGGTCGCGCTCTTCGTTCCCGCATAGCGCAGGAGCGGCCCGAGCACGAGCTCCGCGACGTCCCCGGCTCCGGCGCCGGTCACGCCGCTTCCGGCACGCAGACCGTGACGGCCTCCGGCTCGACCCGGATCTTGAACGACTTCACCTTGACCCGGTCGCCGCCGTCGATCTCGTACCGGACCTTGCGATCGAGCTTGACGTCGATCTTCCGGGCGCTCGTCACGCGAACGAAGGGCGAGCGCTCGGACTGTCCGACCGCGGTTCGCGCGAGCGTGCGTGCCCATTCGGCCACGCCCTCGGCCGTGACAACGCCGATGTCGAGGCGGCCGTCATCCGGTCTCGCGTCCTCGAACACCTGGATGCCTCCGAAGAGGTGCCCGACGTTGCCGACCAGGATGCAGCTCGCCTTGCCGCGGTACCAGCGGTTCCCGTCGATGGCGATCGTCGCCCGGAACGGCCTTGCACGCAGGCTCCGCGCTCCTGTCCAGACGTAGGCGGCGCGACCGAAGCGCTCCTTCATCGCTCCGTCGGCCTCGTGGATCATCGAGGCATCGAACCCGGCGCCGGCCATGACGCCGAAGCGCTCGTTGTTGAGCCGGCCGACATCGAGCTTCCGCCGCGCGCCGCGGAGGCCGATCTGCACCGCCTGCTCGATGTCGCGAGGGATCTCGAGGTTCGTCGCGAGCAGGTTCGCCGTGCCTGCGGGAACGATCGCCAGCGCGGCAGCCGAACCGCGAGGCCGCGTCGATGCACCGCTGGACGGTGCCGTCGCCGCCCCACACGAAGATCAGCTCCGCACCGGCCTCGAGCGCCCGCTCGACCTGCGGCGGCGCCTTCCTGCTCTTCGGGATCTCGGCCCAGAGCGGGTCGTCGATCCCCTGCCGCGCGAGCTCGCGGCGGAGCCCGGGCAGCCCGTCGCCGAACGTCTTGCCGGCATGAGCCACGACTGCCACCCTGCTCATCGTCCGGCCTCCGATCGGTCCTGGTCTCGGGCCGCGACCGCGATTCCGGCAGCGCGGCAGCAGAGCACGAGCGCCGCGAGCGTCGCCACGCCGACCACGCCGCCGCCGAGGACGTCGAGCGGATGGTGCATGCCGCGGTACATCCGCGAGAGCGCGACGAACACCGGGATCGCCGCTGCGATCGCCCAGATCGCATAGCGCGGCAGCTTGGCCGCGATGCGCGAGGTGACGAGCAGCGCGAGCCCGCAGTAGACGGCGATCGAGGCGGCCGTGTGGCCCGACGGGTAGCTGGCGTTCAGCGGGAGCTGCTCGAGGCGGTGAACGGACGGGCGGTTCCGGTGAACGACGAGCGTCGTCGTGCGGTACGCAGCCGATTCGACCGCGAGCGCGAAGATGACGAAGGCGGCGACCCGCCACTGCCTCAGCGCCGCGGCCGCGAGGGCGAGCACGCCGACGAGAATCGGCAGCACGACGCCGCCCGCCATGATCGACCCGATCAGCGAGGCCTCGGTGAGATCGCCGGTGCGATGGTGGGAGAGGAAGCGGACGAAGCTCTCGTCGTCGCGCTGCCAGCCCGCCGTTCGCGACCACGACGCGTGTCACGAGCAGCCCGAGCAGGATCGAGAGGCCCGCGATCGCGGCGTACGCGAGCACGACTCCGGTCAGAAAGGTCCGCGCCGGATGCGAGCGGCCGCCGATCGCAGCCAGCGCTCCCGCCGCCCTGCTCGTCGGTGCGTCGAGAACCGGCGCGACCGAGGTCGGCGCGGAGGAAGCGGGCGCCGTGTTGCCGGCTGCCGGCGTCGTGCGGGAACCGAGTGCGGTGGTCGACATCGTGAGGGTCTCCTGCCGTGGAGGCGCCCGTACGGTCGGGCGTGCAGAGGGCCATGTTTCCGAATGTGTCGATCTGGAAACCTCCCAGCTCGCCGTGCCGCTCCTCGTCGACCTCACGATCGCTCTCCTCGCCGCGCTCGCCGCCCTTACCGTTGTCGCCTGGTCCGCACGCTCCGATGCCGTTCCGGATCGGCCCTCGCTCGAGGCGGCACGAGAGGTCGGTGCGACGATCCGTAAGCACCGCCGCCTCCGCGCGTTGCTCGCCAGCCGGCTCGACCGGGAGATTGCGACGGGCTTCCTGCTCACGCTCGCCGTCGCCGTCACGGTCGTCGGCGGCGTCGTCCTCGGCTCGCTCGCCTACCTCGTCCGGGCGCTCCCCGCGCTGCAGCGGTTGGACCGGTCGGTCGCCGACTGGGCGTTCCGCCACCGGACGGCGTTCTCGACCGGCGCTCTCGACTGGATCACGAGCCTCGGCACCGTCCAGGTCGTGATCGTGCTTGCCGTCGCGGTCGCGGCATTCGACCTCGTGCGTACGCGGAACCGGTGGTCCGCGCCGTTCCTCGTTGCCGTGCTCGCCGGGATGGAGCTCATCACCCTGGGGGTGAAGGACCTCGTCGGCCGCGTCCGTCCGACGCTCGTTCCCGCCGCGTCCCACCTCGGGCCGTCGTTTCCGAGCGGCCACTCGGCGACCGCGGCTGCGTTCTACGCAGCAGCGGCGCTCGTCCTCGGACGGCAGGCTGCACCGCCACGGCAGGCAGTTCCTGGCGGCGATCGCGGTCGGAATCGCGGTCGCCGTCGCCGCGAGCCGGGTGCTCCTCGACCTCCACTGGCTCTCCGACGTGATCGGGGGGCTCGCGCTCGGCTGGGGCTGGTTCGCGCTCTGCGCCGTGATCTTCGGCGGCCGGCTGCTCCGGCCGGCGGCGGCGGTCGACACCGCCGCGGCCGCCGCGGGCGCCCTCACGACAGCTGCCGCTCCCCCCGCTGGAATCGCTCCCGAAGCTCCCGGACCGTCGGGAGCAGGGCAAGGGCCGGCACGATCGGGAGCCAGAAGTTGAACAGCCGGTAGATCAGTACCGCGATCAGCGCCGGCGCGAGAGCGACTCCCATCCCGGCCAGAGCCAGCGTCAGCGCGACCTCGACGAAGCCGGCGCC
Organism: uncultured Actinomycetota bacterium; assembly: GCA_963743675.1. Lineage (GTDB taxonomy): Bacteria > Actinomycetota > Thermoleophilia > Gaiellales > Gaiellaceae > PALSA-600. Next base: position 134,754 of record CAVURE010000008.1, on the reverse strand, counting down.
GCCGGCCGGCAGCGAGCGCCTGCTGAGGACGTAGCCGCCCGAGTAGGCGAGGATCAGAGCCGAGATCGTGATCTGCCTGCCGCCGACGAGTTGGAGGGCCGCCCAGAGGCAGGCGATGTCGCCTGCCCAGTAGATCGCCATGCCGAGGACGCCGAGCCCGTGCTCGCGCGGGCTCAGCATGAGCGTCCGCGCCTTGCGTGCGCCGTGGACCGAGCTCGCGAAGGTGCGGCGGAGCCAGCCGTGCTGCGGGCGCGGCCGACTCAGCCGGGCCGCGCGCTTGGGAGAGGTCGCCCAGAGCGCGAAGGCAAAGACCGGGATCACGAGCAGCGAGGGCAGCGTGGCGGACTCGCCGGCGTGGCCGTCGAGCCGGACGAACAGGGCGGCGGAAGCGACGAGTGCGACGACGCTCAACGTCGCGTACTCGAGGAAGCCGAGCGCGAGCACGCGCCCGGCCGCATCTCTCCTGCTCGCACCCTCACGCCGCAGGGCCCAGTAGTCGACCGCGAAGCCGCCCGATCCGCGCGTCGCCGCGAACACCCCGAAGCCCGCCACGACGGTCTTCGCCGAGACGCTGAGTTCCATGTCGGGGCCGCTGTCGACGCGGGCGATGTCACGGATCGTGAGGACGTAGCCGAAGTAGGCGACGAGCTCGGCGAGCAGGCAGGCCGCGAGCCACGTCCAGGCGTGCTGCGCGTACACGACGCGCCCCACCCGCGCCCAGCCGGCCGACGAAGCGAGCACGAGCGCGACCGCGATCGTCGCGCCGGCCGCTACGACGACCACCGCGAGCGGGGCTCTCCTCGAAACGAAGGAATGCGCGCCCGATCCCGGTCAAGGGACGGGTTGGCTGCGGATCGGATCCGTAGTGCGCGCATCCCCGACTTCTCGGTCGTACCCGCAAACGGGCCGCTGCAACCGCCGGCCGCCGCGCCGGCTACCTTCGCCCTGTGCGCGCAGGAGCAGCGAGGGAGCTCGATCTCGTCGTCGGGGGCGGCATCGTTCGCGCCGGGTGCGCGAGGCGCGGCGGGGCCGCCGGCTGCGGGTTGTCGTCCGGCCCGGCCACCCGCTCGAGGTGACCGTGCCGCGGGGCACCGGCGAGCGGACTCTGCGGCGCTTCCTCGACGAGCACGCCGACTGGATCGCCGGACGGCTCGAGGAGGCGCAAAGGCACGCCGCGCGCGCCCACACGCTCGGGCTGGCCCGATCCGGGTCGGTCGTGCTGGCAGGCGAGAGGATCCCCGTCACGCGCGTCCCCGGCGGCCGGTCACACGCGAGCCTGAGGGACGGCGTGCTGGCCGTCTCGGGCTCCGACCCGGAGGCCGCGATCCTGCGCTGGTACCGCCGCGAGGCACGGCGCCTGCTCACGGAGGCGACCGCGCGGGAGGCCGCGGAGCTCGGCCTGGCCTACTCGCGCATCGCAGTCCGCGACCAGCGCACGCGCTGGGGCTCCTGCTCAACGCGAGGCACGCTCTCCTTCAACTGGCGGCTCGCCCTCGCGCCGCCCGAGGTGCTCGAGTACGTGGTCGTCCATGAGCTGTTGCACCTTCGCGAGCACAACCACTCGCCTGCCTTCTGGCGCCTCCTCGACCGGCACCGGCCGGGCTGGCGCGCGCAGGCCGGCTGGCTGAGGCAGCACGGCGACGAGCTCCAGGCGTACGTCGCGGCTCCCCGCTGATTTGACAAAGCCCCGGCGTCCCCCGACAATCCGCCACCGATGTGCTGCATGTTCCTCTCGATGGCCTTCATCGGCCCGCGGTTCGCCTACCTGCTCCTCTGGCTCTTCGACACGGGCCGGGTCAACGCGGCGTTCTCGTCCTGGCTCTGGCCGCTCCTGGGCGTCATCTTCGCGCCCTGGACGATCCTCATGTACACCCTCGCCTGGGGGCCGCTCAACGGCGTGTCCGGGTTCGGCTGGGTGATCGTCGCGATCGGCGTCTTCCTCGACTTCGCAACCTACTCGTCGCGCACGGCCTCGAGCCGGTACCAGGCCGGCCGCGCCTAGCGACCTCGGCCGCCGGATCGTAGTCGCCTACCGGGGCGGCTCCGGGTAGCTTCAGGGCCGTGCGCCGGACGTGGCTCTTCGTCGCCCTCACGGGCTGCTTCACCGTGGCCGCCGGTGCCGCCCACTACGCGCACGTCAGCTCCCTGCTCGCGTTCGGTCTGTCGACGGTCGCGCTCGCGGGGCTGGCGTGGGTCGTGTCGTTCGCGACCGAGCAGGTCGGCGAGCGCTACGGCCCGGGGGTGACCGGGGTGATGCAGTCGACGCTCGGGAACCTGCCGGAGTTCTTCGTGGTGCTGTTCGCGCTCTCGGCCGGCCAGCTCGTCATCGCCGAGACCTCGATCGTCGGCTCGGTGTTCGCGAACGCACTGCTCGTCCTCGGCATCGTGATCGTCGTCGGCTGCCAGGCCAGCAACGACGGCGTGATGCGCTTCGCGGTGCGCCTCGCGAAGGACAACGCGATCCTGATGCTGCTCGCGAGCTTCCTGATCGTCATCCTCGGCATCTCGACGGCGACGGGCGACAAGGCCTCGCACCACGTCGAGGCGATCTCGATCGTCGGTGCGCTCGCCCTGCTTGCGACCTACATCGTCTGGGTCGTCGACTACCTGCGCTCCGACATGCCTGCCGAGTCGCAGGGCGAACCGGCTCTCGCGATGACCCCGGCGATCGTCCTGCTCACGGTCGGCGGCGTCGGGGCCGCCTTCGTCTCCGACTGGTTCATCTCCGCGCTCACGCCGTCGATGGCGCGGCTCGGGATCCCCCCCGCCTTCGCCGGGCTCGTGATCGTCGCGATCGCCGGAAACGCAGTCGAGAACACGGCCGGGATCGTGCTGGCGAGGAAGGGCCAATACGATCTCGCGATCTCGGTGGTCAAGAACTCCGTCGCCCAGATCACGGCGTTCCTCTACCCGGCGCTCGTCCTCGTCTCGCTGCTCTTCGCAACGCGGCTCACGTTCGCGCTCGCCCCGGTCCTGATCGGCGCGCTGCTCCTGACCGGCCTCGCGCTCTGGCAGATCACGAGCGACGGCGAGGCGACGCGGTTCGAGGGCGTCGCGCTGATCGCCTTCTACGTGATCCTCGGTGTCGCGGCCTGGTACGAGTAGCGAGCCCTACTCGCCGAGCAGCGGCGCCGGGCCGCGAACGACTCCGGGGGTGCGGGAGAGCTTCACCGGGATGCCTGCGGTGCGCACGCCCTCGATCCCCGTCTCGAGGACCATGCCGCGCGCGGCCGCCTGTTCCTGGTCGACCACCTCCGGGATCGACTCGATCAGGCCTGCCGGCACGCCCGCCTGCTCGCAGATCGCGACCCACTCGGCCGCCGTCCTCGCCCCGAGCAGGCGCGCCATCAGCTCGTTCAGCGGCTCGCGGTTGTGGATCCGCGCGCCGCTCGTCGCGAAGCGCTCGTCGGCGGCCAGATCGCCGCGTCCCGCTCCGGCGCAGAACGCCGCCCAGTGCCGGTCGTTCGAGATGCCGATGAAGAGCTCGCGGTCGGAGGCCGCGAACACGCCGTAGGGCGCCGCGAACGGATAGAAGCCGCCGGTCTTCGCGGGCGGCTCGCCCGACTGCGTGTAGTCGGCGATGACGTTGCTGACCATGTGGAGGGCGCTGTCGTAGAGCGCCACGTCCACGACCTGGCCGCGACCGGAGCGTTCCCGCTCCCAGAGCGCGACCATGATCCCGAAGGCTGCGTGGGCGCCGGTCGTGATGTCGATCGCCGAAGGGCCGACGCGGACCGACTGGCGCCCCTCCTCGCCGGTGATGCTCATGTGGCCTGCATAGGCCTGCATCAGCGTGTCGAATCCGGGGCGGTCGCGGAGCGGGCCGGTCTGGCCGAAGCCGGACACGCTGCAGTAGACGACCCGCGGGTTGAGCTCTGCTGCCCGCTCGTAGCCGATGCCGAGCCGGGCGGCGACGCCGGGCCTGAAGCTCTCGATCACGACGTCCGCGCGCTCGATCAGCCCGAGCGCCTCCGCGAGGCCCTCGTCGCTCTTGAGGTCGAGCACGACGCTGCGCTGGTTGCGGTTGAAGGCGAGGTACATGGCGCTGAGCTGGCCGCCCGGGCCGAAGCCGACCCGGCCCCATCGCCGCGCCTCGTCGCCCGCCGGCGGCTCGACCTTGACCACGTCGGCCCCGAAGTCGGCGAGGAACATCGCCGCGAGCGGGCCGGCGATGATCGTCGTGAACGCGACGACGCTGATCCCGTCGAGCGGCGGCGGGTCGCCGGTGCTGCCCATGGGCGCCATCATGCCCGCCCGCCCGGGGTCGAACCGGGCCCGGGACGATAATCGCCCCGTGCATCGGGTCGAGCTTGCCAAGCGCTGGTCGCGCCGCCGGGCCGCGGTCGTGATCGCGCTCATCTGCTTCGCTGCGCTCGGCTGGCAGGGCGTCACGACCGTCGGCCGCAACGGCGGCGACGACTCGGGCGAGCACCTTGCCTACGCCCAGTACCTGGACGCGCACCTCCGCATCCCCGGCAAGTCCGCTGAACTACGAGTACTCGACGCCGCCGCTCTTCTCGGCGGTGGCGGTGGCCGCGGAGCGTGTGGTGCGGCATCTGCCGTCGGTCGCCGCCGAGCTGCCCTGGAACCCGGCGACCCGCGGGCTCTGGCTCGCTGCTCGCCGCCGGGGGCGCGATCGCGCTGACGGGACGGCGCCGAGGGGTGAGGATCGCCGGCACGGCCGCACTCGGGCTGGCCGCGCTCTGGGGTCTCGATGAGGCGGTCTCGCTCGCCCGTAGCGAGCCCTGGTCGGTCGGCCGGCTGATCGCGCTTGCCTGCGGCGTCGGCCTGCTGGTCGTGACCGGCTTGATCGCCCGCGAGGTCTGGCCGGCCAGCCCGAACCGCGCGATCGCCGCCGCCACGTTCACCGCCGCCTATCCCGTGGTCTACCGGATGAGCGTCCTCTTCCATCCCGAGATGCCGTTCGCGCTCCTGTGTGCCCTGGCGACGCTCGCCTTCCTGCGCGCCGCGCGGCTCGACTGGCCGCGGCGGCTCGGCTGGTGGCTCGGCGGCGCCTGCGGCGCGGCCGCCCTCACGCGCCAGCCCGCCGTCGTCGTGATCGCCTGCCTCGGAGCCGCCGGGATCTACCTCGGGCGGCGCGCCGCCGCCGGCTTCCTCGTCCGTGCCGCGCTCGTCACGATCCTCGTGGCCGGGCCGTGGTGGGGATACGCCGCGCACCGCTGGCACAACCCGCTGCAGTCGAACCTCGCGCCGCGGCCGTCGCTGATGCTGGGCCACCAGCCGGCCTCGTTCTACTTCTCGTTGCCGCTGCGAACGCTCGTCGTCCACCCGTACCGGCCCGACTTCGCGGGCGCGCTCTTTCCAAAGCTGCACGCCGAGCTCTGGAGCGACTGGTTCCGGGTGATCCACCGGCCGGCGCCGACTCGGCTCGAGCGGGTGACCGCGTCGAGCCAGAGCGTGCTCGGCCTCGTCGGCGACGCCCTCGCGATCGGCGGCCTCGCCGCGCTCGCAATCCCCGCTGCGCTGCGCGTCCTGCGCCGACGCAGCCGCGCGCCCGCCGATCTCGGCCTCGGCGTCCTCGCGCTCCTCGTCGTGACCGCGTTCGCCGCGTTCGTCGTCACGCTGATCCGCTTCCCGCAGCGCTACGGCGATCCGATCAAGTCGAGCTACCTGCTCTTCACGGCGCCCGGCTGGGCGATCTTCTCGGTCGCCGCGTGGGCCGCCCTCCTGCGGCACCGCCGCCTCGCGGTCGCACTGATCGCCGCGGCAACCCTGTATGTCGCGAGCTACGCCGCCGACCTCGGTGCCGCGCTCTCCCAGCCGACCGGCCCACGCCTGATCGGCGGCGCCGCCGGCTTCGTCGACCTGGCCGCCGGCATCCAGCAGAACTCGCCGAACCCCGGGCTCGGCGGCGACATCGACTTCCTGAGCGGCGTCGTGAACAACGGCGACCAGACGGCCACGGGTGTCGTCCTGACGGTGAGGCTCCCACCCGGCATGCGCCTCCTCGGCCCGCCGTTCTACGAGCGCGGCTCGGGGTGCACGGGAGCCTCGACCATCGTCTGCGACCTCGACTTCCTGGCGGCCCACAGCTCGACGCTGATCCGCTACTCGGTGCAGGTGACGGGGACCGGCCCGCAGACGATCACCGCCACGGCCTCGTCGGCGGAGACGGACGTCACTCCGGGCGACAACACGACGACCTATACGGTCTCGCTCGCGCCGGCCTGAGCCGCGCCGCCGCCCCGCAACGTCCTCACCGCGCCGAGCTGACCCGCAGCGAGGGCGCTCCGGCTACGAGGCCGGCCGCCGCGCCCGGAGCTCCGCGAACACGCCCTCGTGGAGCTCTGCAGCGGCCTCGAGGAAGTCGAGCAGAAGCGCGAGCTGCTCGTCGCTGTAACGGGCATAGAGCTTCTCGGACATGCGCAGCAGCGGCTCGTAGTAGGGCCAGACCTCGGTGTGCGCCTTCTCGGTCAGCTCGACGCGCACGCGCCGGCGATCGCTGTCGTCGCGCACGCGCCGGGCGAAGCCGGCCCGCTCGAGGCGGTCGAGCACGGTCGTGATCGCGCCGGTCGTGAGGCCCATCAGCTCGGCCAGGCGCCCGGCCGTCGCCCCGCCCTCCTGCTCGACGATGTCCAGGCAGCGCTGGTCGGTGCGGTTGAGCCCGAGCGCCGCGGCGACCGCCTCGTCGTAGGCGTCCGTGCGATTCTGCGACCGCCGCACCTCGAGGTTGATCGCGCCGATCAACTCGTCGCGACCTCTGCTTCGTTTCGTGCCCAACGCCGCAAACCTCCTTGACAAACAAGAGACTTGATAACTAAGATACTCGACGTTCTAGATTATAGTTCAGGGGGAGGCAGATGAGCAAGACAATCGAGGCAAGCGAGCTGACGAAGCGCTACCCGCCTGACGTCCAGGCGCTCGACGGTCTCGACCTGGAGGTCGAGGAGGGGACGATCTTCGCGCTGCTCGGCCCGAACGGAGCCGGCAAGTCGACGACCGTCAAGATCCTGACGACGCTCACGCGCCCCGACTCGGGCCAGGCCAGGGTCGCCGGCCACGACGTCCTCACGAGGCCCGAGCGCGTTCGCAGGGCGATCGGTGTCGTCGGCCAGAAGCACGGCTTCGACCCGGAGGCGAGCGGCCGCGAGAACCTCGTCCTCCAGGGCGCGATCTACGACCTCGCCGGCCAGGAGCTGAAGCGGCGTGTCGCCGGCGTGCTCGAGCGCTTCAACCTCACCGCCGCGGCCGACCGCCCGACGAAGACCTATTCCGGCGGTATGCAACGACGCCTCGACATCGCAATGGGCCTGCTCCACCGGCCCGAAGCCCTCTTCCTCGACGAGCCGACGACCGGCCTCGACCCGGAGGCGCGCGTCGACATGTGGCACGAGATCGAGCGGCTCGCGACCGAGGAGCGGATGACGATCCTCCTCACCACGCACTACCTCGAGGAGGCCGACGAGCTCGCGGCGGAGGTCGCGATCGTCGACCGGGGCCGAATCGTCGCCGCCGGCACGCCGGAGGAGCTGAAGAGCGCGCTCGAAGGCGACGCTCTCCACTTCGAGCTCGCAGAGGCCGCCGGCACGGCGGTGCAGCGATGTGCTGCAGCGGGTCGAGGGGCTCACCGAGATCAGCAGCGACGGGCGCCTCGTCCGCGCCCGCGCTCGTAACGGCGCTACCGGCGATGCCACCCGCGCTCGCGGCGCTCGAGGCCGCCGGGATCACCGTCGCCTCGGTGACGATGGCACGGCCCTCGCTCGACGAGGTGTACCTGCGACATGCGGGACGCTCGTTCCGCGCGGCCGAGGAGACGGCGTGAGAAGAGCCATCCGCCATAGCTGGTACATCACGCTCCGCAACCTTCGCCGCCTGCTCCGCCAGCCGGCCTGGCTCGCGATCACGCTCATCCAGCCGATGATCTGGCTGCTGCTCTTCGGAGCCCTGTTCAAGCGGGTCGTCGAGATCCCCGGCTTCAAGGGCGGCTCGTACATCGAGTTCCTCACCCCGGGCGTGATCGTGTTGACTGCGATCAGCTCGGCCGGCTGGAACGGGATGGCCTTCATCGACGACATGCGCTCCGGCGTGATGGACCGGATGCTCGTCTCGCCGGTCTGGCGGAGCGCGCTGAACGTCGGCAACCTCGCCTACGGCGCTCTGACGACGGTCGTCCAGTCGCTGATCATCGTCGGGGTTGGCCTGCTCGCCGGAGCCCACTTCCCGAACGGGGTCGGCGGCGTCGCCGTCCTGATCGCGATCGCCTGCCTGTTGAGCATGACGATCGCCGCGTTCTCGAACGCGCTCGCGCTCGTCGTGCGCCAGGAGGAGACGCTGATCGCCGCCGTCACCTCGGTGATCCTGCCGCTGACCTTCCTGTCGTCGGCGTTCATGCAGGCGAACCTCGTCCCCGACTGGATCCACCAGGTCTCGCGGTACAACCCGGTGAACTGGGCCGCCGAGTCCGGGCGAACGGCCGCGCTCGGCCCGTCCGACTGGGGGCTCGTCGGCGAGCGGATCGGGCTTCTCACCGCGCTGCTCCTGATCGGGACGCTCCTCGCCACCAGGGCGTTCCGCGCCTACCAGCGCTCGCTGTGAGCGAGTTAAGCCCTTCGTAAGCTCTCCGCAACCGCCCCGCAATCCGGCGGGGCGATCCTGCACATGACCTTCACCGCGTCCTGGTGAGACGAAGACCCCGCTCGGCGCAGGGCCCGGCCGGGAAGAACCGGTCGGGCGAGCCGGGGGGTACGCTGGCCCTGCCGGCCCGGCGCAGAGCTCGCAACTCGAGCGAGGGGGACATCGATGGACGAGACGCACGCCGAGATTCGCGCCGAGACAGAGGCAGAGCAGCCGAGGCCGGCCGCGCGGCCGAGAAGGGTCGGCCGCGCCGTGTTCCTCGGCGCGGTGGCCGCCGGCGTCTCGTCGCTCTACTGGGGGAAGGCCGGCTGGAGCAAGGTCTCGGGAACGATCTCGCCGCTCGAGGCGAGCATCCCGCTGATCCCGAGCGGCGGCTGGCGCATCTACACCATCTCCGGCCACATGCCCGGGTTCGACCCGAGCACCTGGCGCCTCGGCCTCGGCGGCCACGTCCAGAAGCCGGTCTCGATCTCCTATCCCGAGCTGCTCTCACTGCCGAAGGTGGAGCAGGTCTCGACGTTCCACTGCGTCACCGGCTGGTCGGTGAAGAACGTCCACTGGGCCGGCGTCCGGCTCGGCGACGTGCTCGGCCTCGCGGGCCCGAGACCCTCGGCGCACGCACTCGAGTTCGTCTCGGCCGAGGTCCCCTACGTCGACTCCTTGACCATGCAGCAGGCCTCCCTCCACGACGTGATGCTCGCCTACGAGATGGACGGCACCCCGCTCGAGCGGGTTCACGGCGCGCCGGTGCGACTCGTGATCCCGGAGATGTACGGCTACAAGAACGTCAAGTGGCTCAACCGGATCAACGTGGTGCCGGCGACGTCCGAGGGGTTCTGGGAGGTTCGCGGCTACGACCAGGACGCATGGGTCGGCCGCTCGAACGGGTACGGGACATGAAGGCCGGCTACCGGCGGCGCTTCTCGCGCACGGAGCGGACGCTCCACTGGGCGAACGCCGCCTTCTTCCTCTTCCTGCTCGCAACCGGGCTGATCCTCTATCTGCCGAGCCTCGCCGTCGACGTGGGCCGGCGCCCGCTCGTCCAGAGCGTCCACTTCTGGTCGGGGATCGCGTGGGTGGTCGTTCTCGCCGTGATCGTCCTCGGCGGCGACCGCCGGAGCGTCGCCCGCACGGCCCGCGAGGTCGACGGCTTCGACGGCGACGACTGGCGGTGGCTCACCGGCCGCCGCCCCGCGCCCCAGGGGCGACTGAACGCCGGCCAGAAGCTGAACACGTTGCTGACCGCGGCGTTCCTCGTTCTCTTCCTCGTCTCAGGCCTGCTCCTCTGGTTCGGGGAGCGGGACACGCGGCTTCGCTTCGCGAGCACGGTCGTGCTCCACGACGGGCTCATGTACGCCTCGCTCGTCCTGCTCGTCGGCCACCTCTACCTCGCTGTGATCCATCCGGCGACCCGGCACGCGCTGCGCGGGATCACGGTCGGCTCCGTCAGCGAGGAGTGGGCGGAGCGCCACCACGCCAAGTGGAAGCCCGAGTAGGTCGCACCGTGACGACCGTCCTCGTCGTCGACGACGAGCCGATCGTTCGCGACGTGATCGTGCGCTACCTGCAGCGCGACGGCTTCGAGACGCTCGAGGCCGGTGACGGCGACCGCGCGCGCGAGCTGATCGAGACCGCCGACCCGAAGCTCGTCGTGCTGGACGTGATGCTGCCCGGCACCGACGGGCTCGAGCTCTGCCGCTGGATCCGCAGCCGCTCCGACCTGCCGGTGATCATGCTGACCGCGCGCGGCGAGGAGGCCGACCGGATCGTCGGGCTCGAGCTCGGCGCCGACGACTACGTGACCAAGCCGTTCTCGCCACGCGAGCTGGCGGCCCGCGTCCGCACCGTCCTCCGCAGGTCGGGGAGCACGGCGGCGCGGGCCGAGCAGCTCGAGTTCGGCGACCTCGTGATCGGCGGCGCGAGCCGCATCGTCACGCGGGCCGGCGAGCCGCTGACACTGACCGCACGCGAGTTCGACCTGCTCTGGTTCCTGGCCTCGAACCCGCGGCGCGTCTTCTCGCGCAGCCACCTGATGGACCGCGTGTGGGGCCACTCGCCGGCGCTCGACACCGGAACGGTCACCGTTCACATCCGCCGCCTCCGCGAGAAGCTCGAGGCCGACCCGGCGAGGCCGACGCACCTGCAGACCGTGTGGGGCGTCGGCTACCGCTTCGACCCGTGATCGGCCTCGCCTTCGTCGTCGCCGGCGCGAGCCTCGCTCTCGGCTTCGGCGTCGCCTACCTCCTGCGCTTCGCACCCACGGTCCGGCTCCAGCTCGCCGGCCTCGCGCTCGTCTCCGTCTGCGTTCCCCTCGGAGCGGTGCTCGCCTCCGGCTGGGTGATGTTCCACATGGGCTCCGACCGGAAGGTGCTGGCGGTCGCGGCCGGATCGGCGACGGCCGCAGTCGGCGCCGGCCTGCTGCTCGCGCGCTGGACCTCGCAGTCGCTGCGACGCGTCGGCGACGCCTCGGCCGAGCTCGCCGCCGGCGACCTCTCCGCCCGCGCGCCGACCGGTGGCCCGAGCGAGATCGCGAGGCTCGCGGACGGCTTCAACGCGATGGCGGCGAGCATCGAGCAGCTCTTCGATGCCCGCCGCGAGCTCATCGCGTGGGCGAGCCACGACCTGCGAACGCCGCTCGCCTCGATGCAGGCGATGATCGAGGCGATGGAGGACGGGCTTGCCGAGCCCGAGGACTACCTGCCGACGCTCCGCGAGCAGGTCCGCGCTCTCTCCCTCCTCGTCGACGACCTGTTCGAGCTCGCCCGCATCGACGCGGGAGCGCTCACCCTGGAGCTGCAGCAGCTCCCGGTGGCGGGCCTCGTCGACTCGACGATCCGGCTCCTGCGTCCCGAGGCCGCCGCACGCAACGTCGAGCTCTCCGGGCATGCCGACGGCGAGACGACGGCGCCGGTCGCGCCCGAGAAGATCGAGCGCGTCCTCTTCAACCTGGTCACGAACGCCCTGCGCCACACCCCGGCCGACGGCTCGGTCGCGGTCAACGTCGCCCGGCGCGACGGCGAGGTCCTCGTCTCGGTCGAGGACACCGGCGCCGGGCTCGAGCCCGAGGCGCTCGGCCGTATGTTCGAGCGCTTCTGGCGTGCCGACCGGGCGCGCTCAGCGGGCGGGATGGGGCTCGGGCTCGCAATCGCCCGCGGCCTCGTCGAGGCGCACGGCGGCAGGATCTGGGCCGAGAACCGCGATCAGGGCGGGGCGCGCGTCTCATTCACCCTGCCCGCCGCAGCGACCCGCTCGCCGGCGGGCACCGGCTCGGTGGCTGCGCGCTGACAAGAACCCTAACCTCGACTTCACAAAGATCGAAACGCAGCATCGGTTGCCGCCTTGTACGTTTTCGCCTATGAAGCGTGCGCTGATCGTGCTCGGCCTGCTCGCCGCGCTCGTGGGGACCGCCAGCGCCGCCGCCGGCGGGAAGACGGTGACCTCGGTGCTGAACGGGAGGTGCACCGAGCACGACACGCTCGACGCGAACGGAGCCCTGAAGTCGCTGAGCCTCACCTGCCAGGCGACCGGCGCCTGCAAGTGCGGCGGAGCCACGAAGCTCACCTATGCCAGCACGACCCTCGAACCGGGCAACGGCGCGAGCGGCAAGGAGAGCGGGACGCTCGTCGCGGCCGGCCCGAACGGCACGGTGACGCTGAAGTTCAGCGGGCCCCGCTCCGCCCTCGGCGCCGGGGCGGGAACCTGGACGCTCGGCAAGGTCATCGGCTACAAGGGCATGAAGCTGGTCTCGCACGGGCGATACACAGCGACGACGAAGACGCTCTCGGCCGTGGTCGGCTCACACGAGTCCGTCGTCCGCATCAACGCCTCGTTCGGCTGCTGGCAGTGCACCGGGAGCTGAGCGACGAGGCGGCTCGCGGCTCTGCTGGCCGGAACCGCCCTCGCCGCCTCGCTCACCGCCTGCGGGACGGCGCCGGTCTCCGGGCCGCGCCCCCACTCGCCGCAGGAGCGGGCCTGGATCGACAATGCCCGGCGCTTCATCGGCACGCTCGAGTCTGATCTCCTGCTGACCTCGAGCGGCGGGGCGAACATCGCGACCGCCCGCCGCGCGCTCCGCGACGAGTCCGACGTCTACACGATGCTCGTCGCCTACTCGTTCTTCGGCGACTGCAACACGGAGCTCGCCAACACCGGGCCCCAGAGCCTGCGGGCGAGACCGGTCACGGCGGTGCTCCTGATCGCCTGCCGGCGGCTCATGCACGCATCGACGTTGTTCGAGCACGCGATGGCACGGCGAAGCCCCCTGGCGCTCGTCGCTGCGGGCCGCGCCTCGCTGACCGCCGAGCCGCTGCTCGCTCAGGCGCGCCTGCGGCTTCAGGCTCTTCACTGAGAATCGGGCGCGATACTGACGCGGTGACGGAGACCGCCAGCGCGCGACCGGCGCGCCCCGAGCCGTCCCCGTACTCCCGCGAGCGGCTCGTTCGCACCGCGATCGGGATCGCCTTCTTCGGCCTCTTCGTCGCGAACATCGTCGTGATCGTCTGGATCTGGGTCGCGAACCACAATCTCGACTTCCGCTTCGCCCCGGACCTGACCTCGGCCTGGCTGACGCGGCTCGGCGGCCTGACCGGGCTCCTCGGCGCCTACCTGGCGCTGGTGCAGGTGCTGCTGCTCGCCCGGCTGCCGTTCCTCGGGCGCGTCGCCGGCTTCGACCGGCTGACCGTCTGGCACCGCTGGAACGGCTACGCCTGCCTCTCGCTGATCCTCGCCCACACCGTGCTCGCGGTCTACGGCTACGCACTCGACCGCAAGACGTCCTTCTTCGGCCAGTTCTGGACGATGGTCGCCGACAACTTCCTGCAGGGGATGGTCACGGCGACAATCGGGCTCGCGCTCTTCGTCCTCGTCTCGGTGACCTCGGTGATGATCGTGCGCCGTCACCTCAACTACGAGCTCTGGTACGCGGTCCACCTCACCGCCTATGCGGCGATCGCGCTCGCGTGGTTCCACGAGATCCCGACCGGCGGCGACCTCGCCCTCAGTCCGGGCGCCGCCGCGTACTGGCGCCTCCTCTTCTTCGGCACGATCGCGCTGCTGGCGTTCCGCGTGCTGAGCCCGGTCTGGAACGTCAGCCGCTACCGGCTGAAGGTCGCGGGAGTGTCCCCCGAGAGCGCGGGCGTCACGACCCTGCACATCAGCGGCCGGCGGCTCGACCGGCTGAGCGCGCGGCCGGGCCAGTTCTTCCTCTGGCGCTTCCTCACGCACGGCTACTGGTGGACGGCCCACCCGTTCTCGCTCTCGGCCGCACCGGACGGCCGGTCGCTCCGGATCAGCGTCAAGGCCTCGGGCGACCACACCTCGCGCATGGGGACGATCCCGGTCGGCACCCGCGTCGTCGCCGAGGGGCCGTTCGGGACGTTCACCGAGTCGTTCCGGCGCGGGCCCAAGGAGCTCCTGATCGCAGGCGGCATCGGCATCACCCCGGTGCGCGCGCTCGCGGAGCGGATGGGCGGCGACCTGGTCGTAATCCACCGCGTCCTCTCGGAGCCGGACATCGTGTTCCGCGGCGAGATGACCGAGCTCGCCGCGGAGCGGGGATTCGAGCTGCATTACGTCGTCGGCGATCACGCCGCCGAGGAGAACCGCGAGCTGCTCTCGAGCGCCCACCTGCGCGAGCTCGTCCCCGACATCGCCGACCGTGACGTCTACGTCTGCGGGCCGCCGGCGATGGTCGAGTGGCTGCTCGCGAGCGCCCGGCACGCCGGTGTCTCCCGCCGCCGGGTCCATGTCGAGCGGTTCGCGCTGTGAGATCGCCCGGCCGCACGCGTCACCGGAGACGAGGACACCGGGCAGGTGCGGCAGGCCACGCAAGCGGCTGGACGAAGGGCGCGCAAGTGACTACAGTCTGGCCCAGATGACAACGAAGTTCACGTGGGGTCTGGGTGCCCTGGTTTGCATCGCTGCCGTCGTTTTCGCCGTGCCCGCGCTCGCTGCCCGGCAACGGTCGACCGAGCCGGGCGACGTGGTGAACGGCAAGAAGGTGTACATCCAGTTCTGCGGGAAGTGCCACGCGCTCCAGGCCGCCGGCGCCCACGGGACGCTCGGGCCGAACCTCGACCTCGACAAGGTCAGCTACACGCGGGTCGTCTCCTCGATCGAGGAAGGCGTCGGCGGGATCCAGGCCGAGTACGTGCTGCGCAACGTGACCTTCAGCGAGGTGTACGACGTGGCCAAGTACGTCGTGACCTTCCGCCAGGCCGGCGGCACGAGCGGCGAAGCCGACTAGACACGCTCGCCGTCGCTCTCCGCTAGCGTGAGGCGCGTGAGCGCGTTCGATCATGTCGGCTCGGTCGGCCCGCAGGAGATCTGGCCGGGGATCACGAGCCGCGCCGTGCACGGCGACAAGCTGACGCTGACCCTGATCGAGCTCGATCCCGACACCGCCGTCCCCGAGCACAGCCACGTCAACGAGCAGCTCGGGATCCTGATCGAGGGAACGCTGAGGTTCCGGGTCGGCGAGGAGACCGGTGACCTCGCGCCGGGCGGCACCTGGCGCATCCCCGAGTACGTCCCCCACTCGGTGACGGCGGGCCCGGAGGGCGCCGTCCTCGTCGAGGTGTTCGCGCCGCCGCGAGACGACTGGGGAGCGATCGAGACGTCTCCGCCCGGCCCCGGCCGGTGGCCGTAGCCGGCCGGCGCGAGATCCTCGAGCGCGCGAAGGCCCGACTCGACCGGCTGACGCTCTACCCGCGCCCGGTCCGCCTCGAGCACGTCAGGCTGATCGTCTCCCCTTCGCTCTTCCGGCTGCCCTGGTTCCGCCGCTTCGACGGCTATGCGGCCTGGTTCACGATCCTGCTCCGCGAGCCGCCGACCGTCGCGCACGACGACCTGATCTGCCACGAGCTCTGCCATGTGTGGCAGATGCAGCACCGGCCGATCGCGATGCCGCTCTCCTACCTGCGGACCGGGTACGACCGCAACCCGTACGAGGCCGAGGCGCGCGAGGCGGTCGACGCGACGCGATGAGCGAGACGATCGCCCTGGCAAGCGGCGCCGAGCTGCGGCTGACGAACGGCGGCGCCGCCGAGCGAGCAGTCGTCTGCGTCAACGGCGGGCAGAGAAACGAGGTCGAAGGCACCTGGAGCGCCACGGTCGAGTACCTCGTCCGCAAGCTTGGCCCGCAGTTCCCGAGCCTCGCATTCGGCGAGGTGCGCTACCGGATCAAGTCGTGGCGGGCGCTCGATCGCTGCATCGAGGACTGCGAGGCGGCGGTGGCCGCGGTGCCCGGGCCGGTTCTGCTCCTCGGCTTCTCGATGGGTGGAGCGGTCGCGGCCTCGGCCGCCGGCGACCCGCGTGTCGAGCGCGTGCTCGGGCTCGCGCCCTGGCTCCCGGACCGGCTCGACCTTGCGCCGCTCTCGGGCAAGCGCCTCGACGTCATCCACGGCTCGCTCGACCGGTGGCTCCCGGGCGTGCCCGGCGTCTCGGCATCTCTCTCGCGCCGCGGCTTCGACCGCGCCCGCGAGCTCGGTGCCGACGGCACCTACACCCTGCTCCGCGGCGGGGTGCACGGCGTCGCGCTGCGCGGCCCCGGCGGCCGGCTCGTGCCGCTTCCCCGGGCGACGGCGTGGACGCGCCTGACGGCGGCTCAGCTCGACGAGTTCGCCGGCTGAGACTTCGGCGGGAGGGTGACCTTCCGCCGGGCCAGCTGCGCCTCGCTCGGCAGCCGGACGTTCCACACGAGCCCGACCTTCTCGAGCCCGCGGATGATCCACCAGGAGACGTCGATCTGGAACCGGTGCAGCCCGTGTCGCGCCGAGGCCGGGAACGCGTGGTGGTTGTTGTGCCATCCCTCGCCGAACACGAGCAGGGCGACGAGCCAGTTGTTGCGTGACTCGTCACGGACGTCGTAGTCCCGGCGGCCGTACATGTGGCAGATCGAGTTCACGCTGAAGGTGGCGTGCTGGTAGAGGAAGATCCGTACCAGCCCGCCCCAGATCAGGCCCTCGACGCCGCCCGGCCAGCCCGCGATCGCGTAGCCGATTGCGAACGGGATGCCGAGGGTCGCGATCACCCAGAGCAGGTAGAGGCGGTCGATCGTCCTCACGAGCCGGTCCTCGTACAGGTCCTTGCCGTACAGCCGGCCCTGCTCCATCCCGAGGTTCGTGAACATCCAGCCCACGTGCGCGTGGACGAACCCTCTGAGCGTCGCCCCAACGCCCTCGTCGTCCCCGTCGTGCGGCGAGTGCGGGTCGCCGTCCTTGTCGGAGAAGGCGTGATGCTTGCGGTGATCGGTCACCCACTGGGTGAGCGGCCCCTGCATCGTCATGCAGCCGAGAACCGCGAGGGTGGCCTTGACCGAGGCGCCCGCCTCGAACGAGCGGTGCGTGAAGTACCGGTGGAAGCCGATCGTGGTGCCGAAGGCGCAGACGAAATACATTCCAGCCATGATCGCCAGGTCGACGCCGTGGAAGGCGACGTTCCAGAGCAGCCCGGCCGCGGCGAGAATGCCGAGCGGCGGGACGACGACCGCGACGAGGGTCACCACCTGGCTGATCCGGCTCGTGCGCGGCCGCACCGTAGCCGACCGGGCTCCTCTCGGCCCCCGGAGCCTTGGGCGAGACCGGGATGGGCGCGGGCGCATCGATCATGAGCAACCAATATTCGCAGTTCGGCGAAGTACGGTCGTGCGGATAGCGATCGTCGGTGGCGGGATCGCCGGTCTCGGCGCTGCCTACGTGCTCTCGCGGGCGCACGAGATCGAGCTCTTCGAGCGCGAGCCGCGCGCGGGCGGGCACGCGAACACGGTCGTACGGGACGGGATCGCGCTCGACACCGGCTTCCTCGTCCACAACACGGTCAACTACCCGCTGCTCTGCCGCCTGTTCTCGGAGCTCGGCATCGGCACCCACGACTCGGAGATGTCGTTCTCCGTGAGCTGTCACGGCTGCGGGCTCGAGTACTCCGGGCGCCGGCCGTTCGCACAGGCGCGAAACGCGGCGAGCCCGCGGTTCCATGCGCTCCTCTGGGAGATCGGCCGCTGGCTGCGCACCGCGGGGCGTTCCCTCGACGAGGCCGACTACGAGAGCGCCTCGCTCGACGACTACCTCGACGCGCGCGGGTACTCGCACCGGTTTCGCTCCCACTTCCTCGTGCCCCTGACGGCGGCTCTCTGGTCGACGGCGCCCGGGCGCGCGCTCGAGTTCCCCGCCGCCTACGCGATCCGCTTCTTCGAGAACCACGGGATGCTCGGCTTCGGGCGCCTCCGCTGGCGGACCGTGACCGGTGGCAGCCGGATGTACGTCGCGGCGATCGCCGACCGCCTCGGCGAGGGCATCCGGGTCGGGAGGCCGGTACGCTCGATCCGCCGCGATGCCGGCGGGGCCGAGATTCGCCTCGCCGACGGGGCCGTGCGGCGTTACGACAAGGTGGTCGTGGCGACCCACGCCGACGAGGCGCTCGCGCTGCTCGAAGATCCGAGTGACGGGGAGCGCCGGGCGCTCGGAGGTTTTGCCTACACGCTCAACGAGACGGTGCTGCACACCGACTCGTCGTTTCTGCCGCGCGCGCGGGCCGCACGGGCCTCGTGGAACTACCGCACGGGCGACGACGGTCAGCCGACGCTGACCTACTACCTGAACAGGCTGCAGCGGCTCGAGAGCGAGCGGGACTACTGCGTCACGCTCAACCAGGCGGTGCCGGACGAGCACGTGCTCGAGCGGATCTCGTACACGCACCCGCTGTACACCGTGGGAACGCTGCGCGCCCAGGCCCGCCTGCGGGGCGTCTCGGGGGCGCGGCACACCCTGTACGCGGGCGCGCATCTCGGCAACGGCTTTCACGAGGACGGGCTCGCGTCGGGGATCGCCGCCGCGGCGGCGCTCGGGGTCGAGTGGTGAGATCGGCGCTCTACAACGGCACGCTGATGCACTCGCGGCGGACGCCGCGGCGGAACGTCTTCCGCTACCCGGTGTCCTACTGGCTCCTCGACCTCGACGAGCTCCCGGAGCTCGAGCGGCGGCTCGGGCCCGTCGCGATCAACCGCCGCGGCCTCGTCAGCCTCCACGACTCCGACCACTTCGACGGGAGCCCGATCAAGCAGGCGGCGATCGACTTCGCCGGCGACCCGTCGATCGAGCGCGTCCTGATGCTGACTCAGCTTCGGGTGCTCGGCTACGTCTTCAACCCGGTGTCGTTCTACTGGTGCTACCGGGCGGGCGGCGAGCTCGCCTGCATGATCGCCGAGCTGAGCAACACCTTCGGCGAGCGGCTGCCGGAGCTGCTGCACGGGCCCGAGCTCCACTACGCGCACGACAAGCGGCTGCACGTCTCGCCGTTTCTCGGCCTCGACCAGTCGTACGAGTACGCGTTCTCCCAGCCCGGCGACGAGGTCTGGGCGCGGATCCACGTCCACGACAGGGCCGGCGGCACGCCGCTGACCGCCGTCCTGCACGGGCACCGCTGCGAGCTCACGAACGGCAGCCTCGCGAAGGCGCTCCTCCGCTACCCGCTGCAGCCGCTCCAGGTGACCGCCCTGATCCACTGGCAGGCCCTCCGCCTCTGGCTCAAACGCGTCCCCTTCCACCACAAGCCCCCGTTCGTTCCGGGCAAGGGCTCGGCCCGCCCATGACCGTTGCAGCCGGCCGGCGAGGCGCTTCGACCCCGGAACCTGGCACGGGCCATGTCCCGGCGGCCCGGTCCGGTTTGCAGGGATTTCACACCTCGGTCGCGAGTCGTCACACTTTCGTTTGCCTAACCTGGCACCGGACACGACCCGGCGGGACAGGCCTGGAATGCGGATGAGCGAACGGCACATGACGGAAGGGGCACTGAGAGCCGAGCCGAGCGCCGCGGGGCCGCCGATCCTCGAGCGGATCGCGATGGCGGTGCTCGAGCGCGGGCTCGCCCACCTCCAGGGCGCGACGCTCGAGGTGCGCCTTCCCAACGGGGCGACGCGGCGGTTCGGCTCCGGGGCGGTCGTGACGGTGACGATCCACGACCCGCGCCTATTCCGCCGGATCGCGACCCGCGGTGCGATCGGCCTCGGCGAGTCGTACATGGCCGGCGAATGGGACACCGGCGACCTCGTCGGGCTGTTCGAGCTCCTGGTCGCGAACACGAACGCTGCCGCCGACCGGCACCGGACGCTGCGGCGGGTCATGGACGCACCCCCGCGGCCGAACCGGCGCAACGGGCCCTTGCGGGCGCGCAGGAACATCGCCTACCACTACGACCTCGGCAACGAGCTGTTCGAGCTGATGCTCGACCCGACGATGACCTACTCGTGCGCCGTCTTCGCCGACGAGAGCGAGCCCCTCGAGGACGCCCAGCGCCGCAAGCTCCGGCAGGTCTGCGAGAAGCTCGAGCTCGGCCCCGGCGACCGCGTCCTCGAGATCGGCTGCGGCTGGGGAAGCTTCGCGATCCTCGCCGCCTCCGAGTACGGCTGCCGCGTCACCGGCCTCACGATCTCCCGGGCCCAGGCGACCCTCGCCCGCGAGCGCGTCCGCGCCGCCGGCGTCGCCGACAGGGTCGAGATCCGCGAGGAGGACTACCGCTCCCATCGCGGGGCCTACACGAAGGTAGCCTCGATCGAGATGATCGAGGCGATCGGCGAGCGGCAGTTCGGCACCTACTTCGCCGCGATCGACCGCATGCTCGAGCCCGGCGGCCGGGCCTGCGTCCAGACGATTCTCGTCCCCGACGACCGCTGGGACCGCTACCGCAAGAGCCCCGACTGGATCGAGCGCTACGTCTTCCCCGGGTGCCTCATCCCGTCCCTCGGCGCCCTCGCCGCCGCCTCGGCCGGCTCGTCGAGGCTGATGATCCACGAGGTCGAGGAGATCGGCCCCGGCTACGCCGAGACGCTGAAGCGCTGGCGCGAGACCTTCAACGCGAGGATCGACGAGGTGCGCACGCTCGGCTACGACGAGCGCTTCGAGCGCACCTGGAACTTCTACCTCGCCTACTGCGAGGCGGCGTTCCGCCTGAGGGCGCTCCGTGACGTCCAGCTCACCTTCTCCCGCTCCTACGGCGCGTGAAGCGGCCGCCGCTCTACACGCTGCTCGAGACGACCGGTTTCCGCTGGTGGTTCGCGCACCTCTACCGCGTCGAGCTGCGCGACCGGGACCGCATCCCGGCGACGGGCCCCGTGATCCTGGTCGCGAACCACGAGTCGATGATCGACCCCTGGCTGCTCGGACTCGCGACGCCGCGGCCGATTCGCTACATGTCGAAGTCCGAGCTCTTCGACTATCCGGTGCTGCGCACGATCATGCGCGCGTTCGGCACCTTCGCGGTCGAGCGCGGCACCGGTGACCGGGCCGCCGTGGGGCGCGCCGCCGCGCTTCTCGACGAGGGCGAGGTGCTCGGCATCTTCCCGCAGGGAACGTGCCTGCCCTACCGCGACCGTCCCTGGCTCCGCGGCGCGGCGCGGCTCGCGATCGCGAACGGCGCGACGATCGTTCCGGTCTGCATCGTCGGCAGCGAACGGGCCCTCCGGCCCGGCAAGTTCAAGCTCGGGCTCCCGCGCATCACCGTGCTCGTCGGCGATCCGATCGAGGTTGCCAGGGCCCGCCCGTCCATCGCAGCGGCGAAGGCACTCACCGCCCGGGTCGAGGCCGCCATCGAGGAAGCCCGCGCTCCCTACGGGCCGCCTGCGCATGCCTGGTATCCCGAGGGAAAGGTCGCGTAGGCACCCGGGCATCACATCCCCGAAGGCCCGTATGCTGTTTGCGTGGCGAAGAAAAAGGCGCGGACGCCAACTCCGCCGCGCAAAGTACAGGCGCCGCAGCGCCGCGACACGAGGAAGAGCTCGCCCCTCTCGGAGATCCCGGGCTGGGTGTGGATCGTGAGCGGCGTGGTCGTGGTCGGCGCCGCCCTCGTCATCTTCCTGGTCTCGAGGAGCAGCTCGAGCGCTGCCTCGCCGACGGCGGTCAAGAAGGCGATGCTCGCCGCAGGCTGCACCTACCGTGACGTCGCCCCGCTCCCGCCGAGGAAGGACCCGACGAACTACCACGCCGACGTTCCGACGCTGACGACACCGACGAAGGGTCTCTGGAGCACCAACCCGCCCTCCGGCGGCGCCCACTACCCGGAGTGGGCCGTGTGGGGCTTCTACACCTCGCCGGTCAACCCGCGCCAGGTCGTCCACAACGAGGAGCACGGCGGCGTGATCATGTGGTACGGGCCGAAGGTGCCGCAGTCAACGGTCGAGAAGCTGCAGTCGTTCTACAACCAGTCGCCGGACGGCATGTTCGGCACGCCGTACCCGAGCCTCGGCAGCAAGATCGCGCTGACGGCCTGGACGGGCGACCCCACGCGCTACTACCAGAACCACTACTACGGGCATGGGGCACATCGCCGTCTGCCCGGGCTTCGACCAGAAAGCCTTCGAGGCGTTCCGCACCGCCTACGTCGGCAAAGGGCCGGAGGGCATCCCGCTCAAGCCGTACGACGAGCCGGGCCAGGGCCCGAACTCGTAGGGCCGAGCGGGAGCGCGAGGCCGTCGTGCCCCCGCGCTCCCGGCTCGCTCGTTCTAGCCCGCGCCGCCCGGGTACTCGCCGAGCGTGAGCTGGACGCTGCCGCCGGTGCCGGCCTGGTTCGCGAACTTGACCGTGACGGTCTGCCCCGGCTTCAGCCCTGCCAGTGCGGTACCGAGTGCCGTCGGCGTCGGCGTCTTGACGCCGTTCACCGAGGTGATCCGCTCGCCGGCCTTGAGGCCCGCCTTCGCGGCGCCCGTCCCCGCCAGCACCTTCGTGATGTAGACGCCGTTCCCGTTGCCGGTGTCGGCGATGCTGATCCCGAGGAAGGCGCGGTTCGAGTTCGTCACCTTGCCCGTCGCGACGAGCTGCCCGGCGATGCTCGTGACAACGTTGCTCGGGATCGCGAAGCCGATTCCCGCGGCGGCGCCCCCGAGCTGCGGATCCGCGGCAGCCAGGGTCGGGATGCCGATGACGCTGCCGTTGATGTCCACGAGCGCACCACCGGAGTTGCCCGGGTTGATCGCCGCGCTCGTCTGGATCGCGCTCGGCAGCACGACCCCGTTGCCCTCAGGCTCCTGGCGGTTGAGCGCGCTGACGATGCCCTCGGTGAAGCTCGAGGACAGTCCGAGCGGGTTGCCGATCGCCATCGCGATGTCGCCGATCCGGACCTTGTTCGAGTCCGCGAACGTCGCCGGCTGGAGCCCGGCGCCGTTCACATGGATCACCGCGAGATCGTCGGCGACGAACGTGCCGACGAGCGTGCCTTTGAGCTGCTTTCCGGTCGACGTGGTGACGGTGAACGTCTTCGCGCTCCCGACCACGTGGGCGTTCGTGACGATGTCGCCCTTGCCGTCGAAGACGATGCCGGAGCCGAGCCCCTCGCCCGTCTCGATCTGGACGACCGACGGCGAGACCTTGCTGAAGACGCCCGCGTAGGCGTCCTGAAGCGTTGAGGCGACCGAGGCCGACGACAGCGTCGTCGAGGTCTTGCTCGATGCAAACCCTGCGCCGACCGCCACAACGGCGGAGACGGCCAGGATGGTGAGTGCGATCTTGAGGCTCTTCATGCCGTTCGTTCTATCCCGGGAACGTTGCGAGGAACCTAAGAACTTGCCGAGAGCCGCTCAGACGGGACTGGAGGCGGCGAACGGCTTCGTCGTCGGTTGCGCCGACCCGGCCGCCGGCTCGACCGTAACCGCCACCACGGCGCCCCTCGGCACCTTGCGGGCGAGCGGCACGTAGGTCACGCCGGGACCGCCCCGGAAGAGGCCCGCAGGCACGGCGGTCTTCCCCTGGACGACCCAGGCCTCGTACGTCTTGCCCGCAGGCGCGGCGTTCAGCCGGTAGACGACGAGTGACGCCGAGCCGCCCGACGTGACGAAGAGCGAGCCTGGCACCCCGCTCACCGGCACCCGCTGGAGCGCCTCGCCGTGAGCCCTCGTGAGCTGGTTGTGGAGCGAGATGTTCCAGATCCCGAGCGCGACCGCGGCGCACGCGGCGACGGCGGCGACCGCCGCGACCGGAGCAAGCCAGCGCGGCCGGAGCGGCCGGACGTTCGGGCGCTCCGCGTGGGCGGCATCGAGGATCCGGCTGCGGAGCTGCGGGGGAGGCGACACCGGCTCGACCGCGAAGGCGAGCTCGGCGGCGATGCCCGAGAGCGCCGCGACCTCCTCGCGGCAGCTCTCGCAGCCGGCCAGATGCTCCTCGAACGCCTGCCGCTCGCCGGTGTCGAGCGCGTCGAGGGCGTAGGCGGCGGTCAGTTCGTGGAGTGTCTCGGCGTCCATGAATCTCCGTCGACAGAGCTCTCGAGGAGCTCGCGCAGCCGCGCGAGCCCCGTGAACATCCTGCTCTTGATGGTGCCGAGCGGCTCGCCCAGTCGTTCGGCCAGCTCGGATTGGGTGAAGCCCCCGTAGTAGGCGAGCTCGATCGCCTCGCGCTGCTGATCGGGAAGCTTGCTCAGCGCCTCCTGGACGCGCTCGCGCTCGAGGTGCAGCCACACGCTCTCGGCGGCCGACGGCCCGCCCGACTCGGGCTCGGCCTCGGGCAGCGGGTCGGCACGGCGGCGCTCCTCGCGGCGGACGAGATCGACGGCGCGGCGGTGTACGAGCGTCATGATCCAGGTGCTCGCCTTCGCGCGCTCGGGGATGAACCGCGATGCTCCGCGCCAGATCGCCAGGAACGCCTCCTGGACCGCGTCCTCGGCCAGCGCCTCGTCGCGGATGACCCGCAGCGCGAGACCGTAGGCCGCGCGGCCGTAGCGGTCGTACAGCTCGGCGAGCGCGACCTCGTCCGACCTCGCGGTCAGCGCGACGACCGCTTCGTCCGAGAGATGTGCCAGATCGCGGCGTGCCATTGGTCGGCTCCGCGCGGAGCTCGCCGTTGACCCTAGCAAGCGAAGCCCAGCGCCCATAACGCGGATTCGCGCGGGGAGAGCGATCGGTTCGGCCGCAACGCGAGAAGCGAACCGGTCCGGCCGTCGGCGCGAATAACCCTTCTCGCACAGCTGCGGGACGGGCGGGGCGCCTTCTGGGCGGCGCCTCCGCCAATTCTCTCGGCCTTGCTACTTCTTCTCTGCGGTCACGATCAGCGTCGCCTGCATGCCCAGCGAGCGGTGGTTGGCGATGCTGCAGTAAAGGAGGTACCTCCCGGGCTGGAGCGTGATCTCGAGGTCGTAGTAGGCCCCCGGCTGGACGATCGGCGTGCCCGGCGCCCTGGTCGTGCCGACCCGCTGCAGGCGCAGGTCGTGGGGGTCCTCGCCGAAGTTCACGAGCTCGACGATTGCCGGGCCGGCCGGGACGCTACGCCGGGACAGCGCGAAGAAGTACTCCTTGGCCGTGACCTGGACGCGGTTCGGGTAGACGGGCGCGGGCGAGGCGGCGGGAGCGACGAGGGCCGCCGCGGCCACCGCGGCCGCCAGCACGGCCTTCACCTGAGGATCGCCGGCCGCGCGAAGGCGTTGACGCCGGGGATGATGTCGTTCGCATCGGCGCCGAGCCACTGCTCGAGGATGGACGCGTAGACAGCCCGGAAGTCCGCGGTCGGCATCAGGTTGCCGCCGCCGTCGAGACCGCCGGTCACGCCCGGGAAGACCCCGATCTGCTGGCCGTTGACGCTCGTCCCGATCAGGAACCCGAGGCCGGCGGAGCCATGATCGGTGCCGGCCGAGGCGTTCTCGGCGGCGCGGCGGCCGAACTCCGACCATACGTGGACGAGCACCTTGTCGGCGACGCCCCGCGCCTCGAGGTCGCGCTGAAAAGCGAGCAGCGAGTCGGCGGTGAGCTGCAGCCCGCTCTGGAGCGTCCCCGCCTGCGAGGCGTGGGTGTCGAAGTGCCCGGGCGAGGTGATCGTCACGACCTCCATCGGCAGCCCGGCGGCGATCATCGCCGCGAGCCCGGCGAGCCGGTGCGGGAACGGGTCGGACGACGCCGGGTAGGGCACAGGCGTCTTGAAGCCGTAGGCGAACGCCCCGAGCTCGCTCGCGAGATGGTGCGAGGAGACGGCGGTCGAGCCGGCGGCGGCGAGGCCTGCGTCGGACGACCTCGCGTGAGCGGCGCCGAGGTTCGCGGCCTCCTGGAGGATCGACGACTCGAGCGGATGCGGAGCCATCCCGGGCGCGGCGAACGTGTACTGGTCGGCCGACTGGAGCGTCGCGACGGGCACGCTGGTCGTCGCGAGAGCCGGCTGGAGCGCAACGTCGAGGCTGAGGCCCTGCAGCGGGTTGTCGGTGCTGCCGGTCTTGTCGAGGTAGCGCCCGAGCCAGCCGGTGCGGAGGGTGGCGTCGGTCGCACCGACCTCCCAGTAGTGGCGCGAGGTGAAGTGCGATTGATCGGAGTTCGCGTAGCCGATCGCCGGGATCACGGAGACCTTGCCCTCCCCGTACAGCGCCGCGATGCTCGAGGCGGCGGGATGCCAGCGGAGCCGGCTGTCGCCCGTGTACGGCGTCCCGACCGTCTGGCCCAGGGCGAGGTTCGGGCGGAGCGCGTAGTACTGCGGATCGCCGGCCGGGAAGAGGACGTTCAGCCCGTCGATGCCGCCGGCGAGGAACACCGAGACGAGGATCTTGCTCGCCGCCGTCGTCTCGGCTGCAGCGCGCGCGATCCCGTCCTCGAAGGCGAACGAGCTGAGCGACCCGCCGCCGTAGACGGCAAGCGCGAGGCCCGCGGTGCGCGAGAGGAGCGACCGGCGGGTGAGGCCGGTGCCCGCGGGGAGCGGCATCCCGGGCTCGATCTCGGGCAGCCCGCGGCCCGCCTCGGCGACGGCGCGGCGCAGGTACTCGGTGCGGTTGCAGTCGCGGCAGCCGTTCATGCCGTCTGGAAGTCGGGAGAGGTGGCGAGCAGTCGCCGCAGCGCGGTCTCGACGACCGGCGGCTCGTTCTTGCGCGCGAGCTGCGCCCGGGCGAACGCGTCGAGCACGCCGAGCGTGGTGCTGGAGACGGTCGGGAAGCCCCAGTACTGGACGACGCGCTGCGTGAGCTTCGCCGGATCGGCGGGCGAGGTCGGCGGTGCGCCGGTGCCCTGCACGATCGCGGCCATGAACCAGCGCGCCCTGAAGGTGGCGGTGTCGAGCCAGCGCGTGTAGTCCCAGCCGCCGACGTCGGGCGGGTAGAAGAGCTGCTGGCCGGCCGACTGTCCGAGCGTCCACCAGACCGAGTTGGTGATGTTCTGGCCGCGCATCCGCAGCAGGCCGGCGTTGTAGACGACCGGCGGCTTGATCATGCGCGGGCCGGTGTAGAAGGCCGGGTGCATCAGGATCGCCTCGACGACGGGCAGGATCTGGCGGCCGGCGTAAAGCGCCTGCAGCCCGGCCGAGGTGGCCTGGTCGAGCGGCGTCGCGACGAAGTAGCCCCAGAGCTTGTCGACGAAGTACGAGGGGTGCAGCTTGTGGTTGAGGCAGAGGTTGCACGAGTCCTGCCAGTTCCAGTTGCCGGTCTGCGCGAAGATCGTCTTGTTGGTGTTGTCGTGGCGGCTGTCGGCATACGTGAACGCCGACGGGACGCCCTGCGACACGGAGCCCGTCCAGCCGGTGAGCGCGCGGGCGTTCTCGCGGACGTCGGTCTCGCTGTAGGCCCCGCGGTCGGCGCCGAGCGTGAACAGCTCCATCATCTCGCGCCCGTAGTTCTCGTTCGGGTGGCCCTTCACGTTCTGGTTCCCGTTCAGCCAGACGAGCATCGCCGGATCGACCGTGACCCCCGCGAGCAGGTCGGCAAACGAGCCGAGCGCGTTCGCCCGGAAGAGCTGGTTCTGGTTCAGCATCAGCTGCTGCTGCCCGACACCCTGGTTCGAGGTCGCGAACCACGAGTGCCAGATCAGCGTCATCCGCTCGACGAGCGGCGTCGTCGTGCGGATCATCCGGTCGAGCCACCAGAGATGGTCGTGGCCGATCACGTTCACGGGGTCGATCGGCCGGCCCTTCTCGTCGACCGGGGCCGGGCCGAGCAGCGCCTCCGGCTGGGTGGGCCGCGTGAGCGACTGCACCGCGCCCTGGAGCCCGAGCCGGGCGAGCTTGACCGCATCGCCCTGACGGGGCCCGAA
This sequence comes from uncultured Actinomycetota bacterium, assembly GCA_963743675.1. Lineage (GTDB taxonomy): Bacteria > Actinomycetota > Thermoleophilia > Gaiellales > Gaiellaceae > PALSA-600. The sequence continues at coordinate 107,192 of CAVURE010000008.1, read as the reverse complement.
GCCCGCGCGCCAGAGCAGACGTTCCGCTTGCTCCTTGGCGAAGGGACCGCCGTAGGTAGCGACTCCGCTCATGTCCCTAGGCGGAGCTTAGGGGCAAAAACGGCCGACCGGCGGCCCGCGAACGTAAAATTTCTCACCGAGGCGGGCGCTCGGTCTCTACGCTCGCTGTATGACGACCCGCCTCGCCGCGAAGCTCTCGACGAGGAGCCTGTCGATCCTGGCGGCGGGCGCCCTCGCGGTGGTCGCACTGGTGGCGGCCGGGCAGGCGCTCGCGGCGAAGCCGCTGACGCAGAAGCAGTTCGCCGAGGCCCGCCTGAAGCAGGCCCTGAACACGTGGGCCAGGAAGACGGTGCCCGGGCTCGCGGTCGGCTCGGTGAGCTGCGTCCTGCCCGAGAACGGCGTTGTCCTCCACTGCACGGCGAAGGCCTCGGCCCCGAAGTACCGCGAGAACCTGGTCTTCAAGGTCACCGAGACGCTGCACGAGACCGGCGTGATGAGCTGGGCGATCACGTCGAGGGCCTGCTCGGACTCGAGGACGGGCAAGTCGATCCAGTGCTGAGGGCGGCCGCCGTCCTCGTCGTTGCCGCGGCGCTCGGGCCGCCGGTCGCAGCGGCACAGACGCCGGCGCGGTCGCTCGCCACACAGCTGAAGACCTCGATGCAGGCCTACTACGTGAAGAGCAACCCGGGGTTCGAGATGGGCGCCGTGCGCTGCGCGATCGCGAAGAGCGGCAGGACGGCACGCTGCAACGCGCACTTCACGATCGCGGCCAAGCAGGCAGAGGGCGACTTCGTGGTCGGCGTGACCTTCGACGCGGGGAAGAGAACGATGCGGACGAAGACGCTCTCGGCGGTCTGCCGGAACTCGAAGACCCGCGCCAAGCTCCCCTGCTAGGCGCCCCGCGTCAGGCGCCGACCTCGGCGAGCTCGTCCGGTTCGTACCCGCCGGTGTCGAACGCGTCCGAGTCGCGGGTGGCGAGGGCGGCGAAGCGGCCTGCAAGCGCGACGAGCTCGTCGTAGGTACCCGTCTCGACCACCCGGCCGCCGTCGAGGACGACGATCTGGTCGGCGTCGCGGACGGTCGACAGGCGATGGGCGATCGCGATCGTCGTCCGGCCCTCGACCAGGCGCGCGAGCGCCTCCTGGACGGCGCGTTCGGTCTGCGTGTCGAGCGCGGAGGTTGCCTCGTCGAGCACCAGGATCGGCGGGTTGCGCAGGATCGCGCGGGCGATCGCCATGCGCTGCTTCTCGCCCCCCGAGAAGCGATACCCGCGCTCGCCGACGACCGTCTCGTAGCCCTCCGGCAGCGAGGAGATGAGGCCGTGGATCTGCGCGGCGCGCGCCGCGTCCTCGACGTCCTCGTCGGTCGCCTCGGGCTTCGCGAAGCGCAGGTTCTCGCGCACGGTCGCGTGAAAGAGATAGGTCTCCTGCGACACCACCCCGACCGTCGAGGCGAGCGACTCGAACGAGAGGTCCCGGATGTCGACCCCGTCGATCGTCACCTTCCCCTTGCTGACGTCGTACAGCCTCGATACGAGGTAGCCGAGCGTGGTCTTCCCGGCGCCGGTCTCGCCGACGACCGCCGTCGTCGTCCCGGCCGGGATCGTGATGTCGATCGACTCCAGGGCGTAGGGCCCATCGCCGTAGCGGAACCAGACATCCTCGAGCCGGACGTCGCCGTGGACCCGCTCGAGCGACTTCTTGCCGGGGGCGATGTCGACCGGGAGGTCGAGGTACTCGAAGATCCGGTCGAACAGCGCCAGCGAGCTCTGGACGTCGACCGAGATGCTGAGGAGGCTGCCGATCGGCGCGAACAGCCGCACCTGCAGGGTGGTGAAGGCGACCAGGGTGCCGATCGTCGAGTAGGGCGCCGGGCCCGAGTGGTTCTGCACCTCGAGCCCGCCGAAGAGGTAGATCAGCGCCGGCATCACGGCGAACGTGATCTGGATCGACTGCATCAGCCAGCGACCCGTCATCCGGCTGCGCACCTCGAGGTCGGCGAGCCTGGTCGACTCGCCCTCGAACCGCGTCGCGAGCTCGGTCGACCGGCCCATCGTCTTCCCCAGCAGGATCCCCGAGACGGAGAGCGACTCCTGGACGAGCGAGGAGATGTCGGCCATCGATTCCTGCCGGGTCATCGCGATCTCGCGGCGTGCGCCTCCGACCCTGCGCGTGATCAGCACGAAGATCGGCATCAGCCCGAGAGCGATCAGCGCCAGCTGCCAGTCGATCAGGAACATTGCGATGACGGTCGCGATCACCGTGGTCACGGTCGACATCACCGAGGTCGCGGTCGAGGTGAGCACGTTGTCGACACCGCCGATGTCGTTCGCGATCCGGCTCTGCACCTCGCCGGTGCGCGTTCTCGTGAAGAACGCGAGCGAGAGGCGCTGGAGGTGGCGGTAGACGGAGGTACGAAGGTCGTGCATGACGCTCTGGCCGACCTGGGTCGAGAGGTACGACTGGACGACGCCGACAGACGCCGTTGACGAGGGCGATCGCGATCATCGCGACGACGAGCTCGGCGAGGAGCTGGAGGTCGACGGTGACGTACTGGCTCTTGCCGACGCCGACCGGCACGAAGGCCTGCGAGAAGACGGCTCGCTGGAGAAACGCGGGAACGACGCCGAGGGCGGAGACGAAGACGATCAGGACGGTTACGACCGACAGCTTCGCCCAGTACGGGCGGAACAGCCGGCCGATGCGGCGCAGGTTGGCACGGCGCACCGCCTTGTCGGCGGGGCGCTCGGGCTTTTCGCGCGGCGAGAACCCGCCTCCACGGCCTCCTGGCACGCTTCAAACGGTAGCGCGCGCCGCTACGAGGCCGCCGCCGCGCGCAGCTCGTGCAGGAGCACCGCGTCCGACTGCTCGCCGGAGGCGGCCCAGGCGATGCGGCCGCGCGGGTCGATGACGTAGAACGTCGGGAAGAGCTGCACCTTGTAGGCCTTGGAGACCGGCCCACCCGTGCCTTCGCGATGGAAGCTGCCCGTGTCCGTGCTCGGGTCGAGCACCGCCGGGAAGGGGAGGCCGAAGTAGATGTGGTACGCGAGCACGCTCGGCGCATCCTCGCCGTCGGCGTTGATCGAGAGGAACGCATATCGCTTGTGCGGCAGGGCGTCGAACATCGCCTTCAGGTGGGGCGCCTCCGCGGCGCAGTGCGGGCACCAGGTCGCGAAGAGCTCGAGCAGCGCCGCCTTCCCCCGCAGCGAGGCGAGGCTGACCGGCACTCCGGTCGGGGTGTGGAGGGTGAAGGAGGGCGCCGGCGAGCCGACGGGAAGCAGGCTCTTGTCGGCCGCCGGGATCGTCGCGGGCGCCGGGCCCCCTCGACCTTCCCGACTCCCGCCGCGGTGTTCGGGTGGAACCCGACGGCCTCGGCCTGCTGGAGCAGCTTCGCCGACGCGCTTCGGTCGGCGACCGGGATCGTGACCACGCGGACCGGAGCGTGCTTCGAGCTCGAGGCGAGAATGGCGCCCACGATGAGGAGCGTGAGGATGGCGACGCCGAGCCCGAACGCGAGCAGGAGCCGCGTCCGCTTCGGGTAGGCCTCGCGTCCGGGCCCGAGCTGGATCCGCGCGACGACCGGCTCGACCGGCTCCTCGGGGCCCGGATCGCCCTCGCTCACGTCGCCGCCGCCTTCGACCGCCGCCGCCAGAAGAAGCGCCCGGCGAACGCGATCAGGCACAAGAGCACCGCCGCGCCGGCGATCTCGCCGCGCTCGACCCAGACCGACGTGCCGCCGGGCGAGGTGCCGTCGGCGCTGATCGTGATGCCGTGCTTCGCGGCGAGCTCGCGCACCGCCCGCTCGGCCGCCGCCGCAGCGCGGCGCCGTTCTTGCCGGTGGGAGCCGGCAGGGCCGCGATCGCCGCCTTGTCGGCGGCGGGCAGGTTCTTCGCCTTGTAGAGGCCGTAGCCCTTCGGCATGACGACGAGCAGCTCGTCCTTCCAGTAGTAGAAGTCCTCCTCGCCGAGGAACTTCGAGTAGGTCTGCGGCTTGTTGAACAGGATCGGCACCGACCCGAGGTCGTACGGCGTCGCGATGACCGCCAGCTTGAGCGGGAAGCCCTGGGCCTTGGCGCTCGCGAGCATCGCGGTCAGCTGCTTCGCGTCGGCGGCCGGGATCTCGTTGTTGAAGGACAGGAAGGTCGACCCGGAAAGCAGGTAGTCGCTCGCCGGATCGCCGTCGGCGAGCGCCGCGGGAACCGCGCACCCCAGGGCGAGCAGGATGAGCGCAAGGCCTGCGACCACCCTCATCCGAGCGCGCTCCGGAGCAGGAGGATCGCGAGGACGACCGCGACCGCGCCCGCGCCGAAGGCGACGAACGCGGCGAGCAGGCGGAGTGAGGGGGCGGCGCTCATCCCGAGGCGTGGTCGACGATGAGGACCGTGAACGGCTGGCCGCCCTTCGGCGTCACCGTGAAGGAGAGCCCCCAGTGACCCACCATCACGAGCGCAGGGGTCAGGCGCGAGTACACGCCGGGTGCGGTCTCCTTGAGCTGGTACTCCTGGGTTCCCATCTCCATGTCCAGCATCGCGAAGGTGACGGTCACATCGGCGCCCGTGACGGGACGGCCGTTCTTCGTGATCTGGAGCGCAAAGGTGTTCGGCGCCGCCGCCTTGTTCGGAGCGACGAGCACTTTCAGCGTATACCCGTCCTGGTGCACGACGGCGGCGACCTGCCCCGGCCCGACCTTGGCGATCGCCGAGCCCTCCTCGGAGAGGTACTTCGACGGCGGCGCGAGGCTCGTCAGGAGTGCCGCCGCAAACACCGCCGCCGTGACGAGCAGCACCTCGGCCGAGACGACCCCGCGCAGGAGCGAGGCAGCCGACGGTCCCAGCTCTGGACGGCCGCGCGCTGCGACAAGCCGCGGCTTCGTCCGCACGAGGTTGACGGCGCCGAGCAGCATCGCCGCCGCGAGCAGGGAGGCCTTCAGCAGGATCACCTGTCCGTACGAGGTGGTCCAGAGCGCCGAGAGCAGCGGCAGGTGCAGCACCGCGGCCCAGATCCCCGACCCGAGCAGCACCGCGACCGAGCAGAAGGCGACGTTCGAGAAGCGCGGCACGACGGTGGCCAGGACCGCGACACGGCGGCCGGCGGGCTGGGTCGCCCAGATCAGCAGCAGGCCGGCAAGACCTCCGAGCCACAGCGATCCGGACGTGACGTGAAGCCAGTCGAGCGCGACCGCGAGCCCGCGCGGCGAGGTCTGCGCGGCATGGCCCGCGGCGGCCGGGACGACGAGCATCGCGGCGGCGGCGCCGACGACGCCGATCGCGGCGAGGATCTCGGCGATCGAGCGCTGCTCGCGCTCCGGGCGATCGACCCAGAGGGCGATCCAGGCCGCGACGCAGAAGAGCACGAGGCAGATCTCGAGATCGACGTAGGCGCGGCCGAACGCGGTCGTCCGCCAGAGCGGGACGAGCGCGCCGACATCGACGAACGAGCGGAGCGAGTCGATCGCCGTCGCCTCCTCGAGGTAGGCGGGGACCGCCACCAACGCGAGTGTCGAGGTCACGGCGAAGGCGACCGTGACGGCGCGAAGCCTCGCCCCGTCGACCCGCCGGACGGCGGGCCGGCCGATCGCGAGCCGCATCGCGAGCAGGCCCACCGAGGCCATGACCGTCAGGAACACGAGCCACTTGGCGACGACGAGCTCGGTCGTCGTCGCCGAGCCCGCGATGTGCGGGATCACGAACTGGGGCGCCGGCCCCGCGTTCGGGCCGACGGCAAAGGTGAACGCGCCCTGTACCGGGTGCCCGTCGACCGAGATCGCGCGCCAGTACACGAGGTACCAGCCCTCGGGAAGATGCGGCTCGAGCGGCACGATCAGCGTGTCGGGATTCGCCGGCGACCGGTGCGGCGGCGCCGTCGCCACCTGATGCCCGTCCTTGTCGGTCACCGAGATGATCGCGAAGCGAGGCTCGACCGCCTCGTCGAAGGTGAGGGCGACGTCGGGGGGCGGGGAGTCGAGGATCGCGCTCGCCGAGGGGAACGTCTTGGTCAGATAGGCGTGCGCCGACGCGGCGGCGGGCGCCGCGAGCGCCACCACCGCGACGAGCGCGACCAGAACGCCCCGCCCCCCGCGAATCATGCGAGCTGCCTCTTGCCGCCTCCGCCCGCGAGCAGGGCGACCGCGCCGAGGATCACGCCCACCGCACCGACGACGAGAGCGATGATCGTGAGCAGCGGCGTGCCGCCGCCGCCGAGCGAGGCCTTGGCCTCGATCGTCGGTGCCGGGTTCGCGGATGACTCCGAGCCCGACCAGTCGACGATCGAGCCGTCGGAGTAGGTCTGCTGCACCTGGAAGGTGTAGGTCCCGTTCGAGGCAGGCTCGGCGAGGAACCAGAAGGCCGAGTCCTCCTCGGTGGGCACGTGGCCGCCCGTCCAGGTCACCTTCTGGATCACCGCGCTGTCCCCCGAGCCCGTCTGCTGCAGCACGCGATGCCACCCGGGGGCCGGGACGAACGAGTCGATCGAGAAGCCCGCGGGCACGGTCAGCACGATCTTCGTCGTGACCGCTCCCTCCTTCTCGGTCGGCACCGCGAGGCTGTAGAGCTGGAGCTGCTTCGAAAGCGAGACAGGCGGACTGATCCGGGCATGCGCGAATGCGCCGCCCGCGGACACGAGCGCGGCAGCCACCGCGCACACGAGAGCAACTGGCAGGCGCCGCCTGCCGCGGAATAGCTCGTTCACCGTTCGTCGACTCCTCTCAGGAAGAGCTGCAAGGACAGGGACGGTGAAGCGCGGGCGGGCCGCGCGGGCCGAGCAGGCGAAGAGCGTGTCCGGAGCAGAGGATCCCGGACGGCGAGCAGCGGGGCAGGAGACCGGGCCGGCGCAGGCCCCGGACTGCGAGCTGGGCGAACATCCGCCTGGCCCACGCGAGCAGGTGCTCGATCGCGCCGTGGAGGGCGACGGCGAGGGCCGAGAGCGCGGCGAGGACGGGAATCGCATCCCGATGGACCGGGCCGGTCAGGCAATGGAGGCCGTGCCACCCCAGGCCCGCGCGCCAGTGGATGTACGACTCGAGCATCGCGAAGGCGAAGGAGGTGACGCAGAAGAGAGCCAGAGCGCGCCCGGCGAGCAGGGCGGGCCTGAGCCTCGGCGCCGCCACGAGGCGACGCCCCTCGAGCAGGAGGCGCTCGCGCACCGCCGCGGCCGCGAGCCACAGCGCGGCCCCGGCCGCGGCGGCGGCGACGAGGGCGCCTCCGACGAGAGGCACCGCCAGGTCGGGGCCGGCCTCGTCGTGCGCGAGCGCCGCAAGCAGGACCGACTGCGGCGCGAGGGCATAGACGATCGTCCGGGTCGCGAGGACGACCAGGAGGGCGACGAGGATCCAGATGGCCGACCGTACCCGCACGGTCAGTGGACCTTCAGCGTGAACGGCACCGTCAGCACCTGGCCGTCGATCTTGCACTGCAGGAACAGGCGCCACGTCCCGTTTGCCGGGACGAGGACGCCGACCCTGAGCTTCCCCGGCGTGCTCGAGGTGCCGGTGACCTTGACCGGACCGAGAACACTCGTGCAGCCGCTGACGCCCGGCGCGCAGACATGCGTGTGGAAGTAGTCGAGGCTTCCCTTGCGGAAGAAGATCGCATGCGCGAGCGCCCCGAACCACGGCGTGAAGGTCGGGCGCTTCCCGCCCGGGCCCGTGACGTCGACCGTGACGAGCGCCGGCTCGATCGCCTTCAGATGGCCGGCCCCGTGCAGGGCGAAGCGGTAGCCACCGACCTCGTCCGTGGTCGCGACAGGCGGAAGCGGCTTCGGCCGGTAGGCGCCCTTCACCCGAACGGAGTCGAAGAGCTGGAAGTTCGAGTTGACCTGCTGCTCGCTCGAGGCGGGATAGACGTCGACGACGAGCCGGTACGGTCCGGGCGCGGGGAACGTCACCGTCTTCGCGATCGTGGCCGACCCGCCGACCGGCGGATGCTGGTGGATGATGTAGGCGAGATCGTCCCTGACCAGGATCAGATGGACGCCCGTGTGCGGCCCCGGGCCCGTCTTGAAGTGGGTGAGCGGCGTCCCGTCGGGTTGCTGGATCCTGAACGAGATCCGTACCGGCTTGCCTGCCGCCACCGGCCCGGACGGCTTGACGTCGACGAGCTTGTACACGGCCGCCGGCTGGACGACCGGCCCGGTCACGGTCGTCGAGCCGCCGCAACCGGTCAGCGCGAGGACGAGCACGGCAGTTGGGACGGCTAGGGATGCGAGCAGCTTCACGGGCCACCTCCGGGGAAGAGGAAGAAGGAATGGGGTGCGACATAGGGGCCGAGCTCGAGCACGATCTCGGCCCGGGGCGTGAGCACGATCGCGCCGACCGGACCGCGGACGAGCCGCCCGCCGACGTAGGCGCGGAGCGGGCGTCTCGAGACGAACGAGGCGACCCGGTGGGCTGCGAGCGGTTGGCCCCAGACACGGAAGACGTCGGCGAGCGTGAGCCTCGAGCCGCGCGCGAACTCGACCACGCCGCCCGGCGCGAGCGTGTGCACCTGGTAGACACATCGGCCCGGCGGCCGCGAGACGCCGATGCCCGCCGGAACGACGATCACCCGCCGCCCGGCGAAGAGCTCGAGGTGGAGCTGCAGGACTTGCCCGGGCCCCGCGCAGCGAAACGCGCCGACGGGCTTGCCGGCGGCGACCGCAGCGGTGCGAGCGGGCGGCGTGTAGCGCGGGCCGGGACCGATCGGCCAGGGGTGCACCGAGGGGTGCGCGAGCAACGAGAGGGCGGCCAGGAACGCCGTCATCGCGGCAGCGGCCTCGGCGGGACCGGCCTCCGGGCCCGAACGGGCTCGTCGAAGTCGGGAAGGAAGCTGAGCAGCGCCGCGGCCGCGCCGGCCACGATCGCGAGCGCACACACCGTGCGTGCCAGGAGGGCGGGCAGCGCCGAGATCACGACTCCGTGCCAGAAGACCGGTGTCGAGCTGAGGCTGACGGCTGCGGCGACGGCACCGACGACGCCCGCAGCGTGCACCCGAGCGCGGCCGCGCAGCCGCACGAGCAGGACGGCGAGCACTGCGGCGACGACTGCCGCCGTGACGAGCTGGAGCCAGGCGACGCCGCCGGTCGTGGCATCGCGCACCGCGAAGGTCGTCACCTCGAGGAGCGCCGCGAGACCGGCCCCGGCGCCGAGGCAGATCGTCAGCGGCGCGCGCAGCGCCCGGCGGCGAATGGCGACCACGATCGCCGCCCCGACGAGCGCAGCACCGGCCGGCCACGGCCAGATCGCGGGACGTGCGACGCGGAAGAACGTGCCGGAGATCGCACGCGGAACGCCGTTCACGTCCACCGGAACGACGAAGCGGCCGACCGGCCCGGGCGTGCTCGCGGGGGGAGGAGCGAGGCGGTGGTCGTGCCAGACGACCGTTCGGCCGCCGCTCAGGTGGATCCAGCCGTGCTTCGAGCTCGAGACGAGCCGGTCGCCGGTCGCGGTGGGCGAGCTCGCGTTGACCCAGACGCCGCTCGAGTCGATCCGCAGCAGCGGCTCGTCGAGCGCTCCGCGCACGAGGAGGCTCGTCCCCGGGTCGACGCGGACCTGGAAGTCGCGGTCGCCGTCGAGCACACGGACGTGGACACCCGCCAGCGAGCGCGTCGGAGCGTCCAGCGCGAGCCGGTAGTCGAGAGCGACGGTCGGGGCACGCCCGTGGGCGGCGGCCTGTGCAGGCAGCGCAAGCGCGGCCAGTGCAACCGGTATGACGGTGCGGAGCCGGACCGGCTTCCGCATTGGATCTCCTTTCGAGCCGTGGGAACGTGGTTCGCGCGATCCGCTAGACGGGGATCGCGAGGCACGTCCCGGGCGGAGCGCGGCCCGAGGAGTTGCCGGCAAGCGCGGCCCGCCTCGGCGGACCCACCTCGGCAGGCCGGCGGAGCAGGAACGAGGCGGTAACCGGCCGGCGGCGCGGCGTGAGGCGCGCGACCGCGTCGACCGCGGCCGAGGCGGCTCGCAGGAGCAGCGCGACGACGAGCCCCGCGGCGGCGGCGAGCGGCACCGCCCACCACCCGCCGTGGCCTACGATGCCGGTGAGCCCGCCTGGATGACCGGCCGCGAACGTGCCCTCGAGCCATTCCTGGGCCGAGTAGGCGGCGATCAGTGCCAGGGAAGCGAGCGACCAGAGCACGGCCAGGGAGCGGCGCGGCGTCACGTCGCGGCGGCCGGCGGCCGCCCGCGCCAGGCGCGTCAGGAACGAGCCGAGGCCGAGAGCGAGGAGCACCACGAGCCACGGCGCCAGGGAGTCCAGGTAGCCGTGCCCCTGGGAGCTCAGCGCTGCACCCGAGTGCGAGCCGTAGGCGAGCTCGTAGCGAAGCTGATGGACGGCGAACGCAGCGGCTGGAAAGAGCACGAACCCCCGGCCGGAAAGCACGCCGCGCACGCTGCGGTTGCTCATGGAGTGAGCTTAGCTCTCGCCGTCGCCGATCCGCTCGCCGGCTTGCTCTCCGGGCGGGGTCGTCGGCGCGGCGAGCGTGGCCACGACCCGCCGGCCGCCGACCGCGTACACCACGTCGATCGTGTCGTTCTGCCGGTAGGAGCCGGCGACGCCGAAGAACATCCTCGCCCACCGCCAGAAGCCGAGCTTGCCCTCGCGGACGAGCGGGCGATCGAAGAGCAGAGTCGAGCCGACCACCTCGTAGTCGGTGCCCTCGGTCTGCGGCACGCCGTTGACGAAAACCTCGAACGGTCTCGCCACCTGCGCCGGCAGGTGTATGCGCGTGCGGTTCACCACCGCCTATACGATGCCAGCGCGTGCGCCGGAAAGCCCTCGGAGTCTGTTTTGCGTGCGCGGGGGCGCTCGCGCTCGCCGGGGCGGCTCTGGCCGGCAACGGCGGCGTGTTGCCACCCGTGCCCCACTCCCCGAACGCTGTCAACACCCGGCACGCCTACATCTTCATCCTCGTCTTCGCGGCGATCGTGTTCGTCGGCGTCGAGGGCGCCCTGATCGTCCTGATCACGCGGTATCGCCGCGGCAAGCGGCCGCGGTCGGCTGACGGCCTCCAGATTCACGGCTCGACGCGGCTCGAGATCATCTGGACGGTCGTCCCGGTACTGATCCTCGTGGCGATCGCGGGCTTCGTCTTCCTCAAGCTGCCCGTGATCGCCAATGCGCCGAAGGCAAGCGCCGCGGACGAGACGACGATCTCGGTCGAGGGCCGCCAGTTCTACTGGACGTTCCGCTACCCGAACGGGGCGATCTCGATCGGGACGATGATCGCCCCCGCCGGCGACGTCGTGAACGAGGACGTCTCCGCCCCGCCCACCGACGTGCTGCACAGCTGGTGGGTGCCGGAGCTCGGCGGCAAGATCGACGCCATCCCGGGCCGCACGAACCACACCTGGTTCGAGGCGCCGGCCGGGCTGTATCCCGGCCGCTGCTCGGATCTCTGCGGCATCCAGCACACGTTCATGCTGGCCAAGGTGGACGTCGTCCCGCGCGCCCAGTACGAGTCGTTCATCGAGGAGCGGGCCGCCAACCCCGCCTCGATCGCGCTCGGCAAGGAGGAGTACGACCACGTCTGCGCCGTCTGCCACATGCTCGACCGGGCATACGTCGGCCCGGCCCTCGGCAACAACCCGCTGTTGACCGATGCGAAGGACCTGACGACGATCCTGCGCGAGGGGGTCGGCCTGATGCCCGCAGTCGGCAACGACTGGACGACCGATCAGATCAACGCCCTCGTCACGTATACGAAGACGCTGAAGAAGCAGCAGCAGGAGTCGAGTGGCGGCTAACGTCGAAACACCCGTCGCCGCCTACCGCGCCGACTGGCGCCGCGGACGCGTCACCTCCTGGCTGACGACCGTCGACCACAAGCGGATCGGGATCCTCTATCTCGTCACCGCGCTGGTCTTCTTTGCCCTCGGCGGCTTCCTCGCCCTCCTGATCCGGGCCCAGCTCGCCACGCCCAACGAGACGTTGCTCGTCCGCAGCTCGTACAACGAGGCGGTGACGATCCACGGGACGACGATGATCTTCCTCGTCATCGTCCCGATCCTCGCCGGGTTCGGGAACTACCTGGTGCCGCTGATGATCGGCGCACGGGACATGGCCTTCCCGAGGCTGAACGCGCTCTCCTACTGGTTCTACCTGCTCGGCGGGCTGATCCTCTACTTCAGCTTCTTCGCCAAGGGCGGCGCCGCGCAGGCCGGGTGGACCTCGTACGCGACGCTCTCGACGCTCCACGAGCCGGGCCGCGGCCAGGACCTGTGGATCCTGTCGCTGCACGTGCTCACCCTGTCGTCGCTCGCCGGCGGGATCAACTTCATCGTGACGATCACGAACATGCGCGCCCGGGGCATGACCTGGACGCGGATGCCGCTCTTCGTCTGGACGATCCTCACCTACGCCTGGCTGCTCGTGCTCGCCCTGCCGACGCTCTCGGCCGGCCTGACGATGATGCTCCTCGACCGCAACGCCGGCACCCACTTCTTCGACCCGCTGCACGGCGGCAGCCCGATCCTCTACCAGCACGTGTTCTGGTTCTTCGGGCACCCGGAGGTCTACATCATGGTGCTGCCCGCGATGGGGATCATCTCCGAGGTCATCCCCGTGTTCGCGCGCAAGCCGATCTTCGGCTACAAGGCGGTGGCGCTCTCGACCGTCTCGATCGCGTTCCTCGGCTTCCTCGTCTGGGGCCACCACATGTTCGCGGTCGGCCTGCCGACCCGGGTGGACTCGTTCTTCATGATCAGCTCGCTCGTGATCGCCGTCCCGACCGGCGTGAAGATCTTCAACTGGCTCGCGACGCTGTGGCGCGGCAACATCTCGTTCGAGACACCGATGCTGTGGGCGATCGGGTTCATCGCCCTGTTCACGATCGGCGGCCTGTCGGGGATCTTCCTGGCCGCCTTCCCGGTCGACTGGCAGCTCACGCAGACCTACTTCGTCGTCGCCCACATCCACTACGTGCTCTTCGGCGGCTCGATGTTCGGGATCTTCGCCGGGCTCTACTACTGGTGGCCGAAGATCTTCGGCCGCATGCTCGACGAGAAGCTCGGCAAGCTCCACTTCTGGCTCGTCTTCATCGGCTTCAACCTGACGTTCATGCCCCAGCACTTCCTCGGGTTGCTCGGGATGCCGCGTCGCATCTACACGTACTCTGAGGGCGGGAGCTGGGAGGTCTACAACATGCTTTCGACCATCGGGGCGTTCACGATGGCGGTGGGGATGCTCGTCTTCGTCGTCAACGTGATCCGGACGTCGCGCCACGGCGAGCGTGCCGTCAACGATCCCTGGCTCGCCGACACGCTCGAGTGGTACGCGACCTCGCCGCCGCCACCGTGGAACTTCGACCGCGTCCCCTACATCATCAGCCCGAGGCCGCTGCGCGACCTGCGCCGCCGGCTGACGGAGGAGGGACGGCTGTGACGGCGGGCCCCTGGGCGCGCGTGCTTGCCGCGGCTGCGCTCGCCGGCACAGCGCTCGCGGTGATCTCGGGCGCCGCGGACTGGCACACGGCGCACCGGCTGCTCGCGGGCATTGCGCTGCCGCCGCTGATCGGGCTGCTCGTCCTGGCCTGGATGGCTGTGCGGCGCCTCGTGCCGGCGGCCCTCACCGCGATCGTGCTCTTCGGGGCGGCGGCGCTCCTGACCGAGTCGACCGTCCACCTCGTGGCTGCGGCGCTCGCCTTCGCGGCGACGGCGGTGCTCGCCTTCCAGGCCTTCCGCGGCGAGGCGACCGGGAACGGCGACCTGCGCGACTACCTCACGCTGACGAAGCCGAGGGTGATGTCGCTGCTCCTGCTGACGGGGGGAGCGGCCGTCTTCGTCGGCGCCGAGGGCGTGCCGGGCTGGGGCGTCTTCGCGGCGACGATGATCGGCCTCGCGCTCGCCTGCGGCGGCGCCGCCACGCTCAACCACTACCTCGACCGGGACATCGACAAGCTGATGGGCTCCCGCACCGCCGGCCGCCCCGTCGCCTCCGGCCGCGTCGCGCCCGAGCGCGCGCTCGAGTTCGGGGTCGCGCTCTCGGCACTCTCGTTCGTCCTGCTCGACTCGCTCGTCAACCTGCCGACCGCGGTGCTGGCCCTCGTCGGCAACCTCTTCTACGTCTTCGTCTACACGCGCTGGCTCAAACGCTCGACGCCGCAGAACATCGTCATCGGCGGCGCCGCCGGCGCGGTACCGCCCCTCGTCGGCTACACCGCCGCCGCCGGGCATCTCGGCGTTGCCGCGTGGGTGATGTTCGGGATCGTCTTCCTCTGGACGCCGCCCCACTTCTGGGCCCTCGCGCTGATGATCCGGGAGCACTACGCGAACGCCGATGTCCCGATGCTGCCGGTCGTGCGGGGCGAACGCGAGACCGCCCGCCAGATCGCGTGGTACACCGTGGCGCTCGTCGTGGCGACGATCGTGCCGGTCGCATTCGGGGTCTTCGGGCTCGTGTACGGCGTCTCCGCGCTCGTGCTCGGAGCGCTGTTCGCCTGGCTGGCCTTCTCGCTCTGGCGGCAGACGACGCGCCCGCACGCGGTCAAGCTGTTCCACTACTCGATGATCTACCTCGCCCTGCTGTTCGTCGCCATGGCGATCGACGCGGTCGTCTGATGTCCGAGTCGCCGGCCCAGGTACCGCCGCCCCCGGGCGCACCCGTGCAGCATCCGCCGGATCTGATGCACGACGCCGTCGGGCCGAGCCCCGAGCTCTCGCGGAAGAACGCGCGCCTCGCGATCGGGCTCACGATCCTGTCGCTCGTCCTGTTCGCGGGCACGTTCCTCATCGGCCTCTCCTATCTCCACTTCACCTAGCCGCGCCGGGCCGGGCCGGCGTGGACGGGATCTTCATCACCGAGCTCGACCACGGCGAGGGCATACGGCTGGCGGTCAAGGACCTGTTCGACACGGCCGGGGTGAGGACGACCTACGGGTCGGCGGTGTTCTCGGAGCACGTGCCTTCGCGAACGGCCGAGGCGGTCCTGCGTCTCGAGGGGGCCGGCTACGTCAACGTCGGGAAGGCGAACCTGCACGAGTTCGCCTACGGGGTCACGTCTCAGAACGTCCACTACGGAACGGTGCCGAACCCGGCGGCTCCGGGGCGCACCGCCGGCGGGTCGAGCGGCGGTTCCGCGGCGGCGCTCGCAGCCGGGCTCGCCGACGCCGCGCTCGGAACCGACAGCGGCGGCTCCATCCGCATCCCCGCCGCCTGCTGCGGCATCACCGGCTTCAAGCCGAGCTACGGCCTGGCGCCGACCGACGGCGTCTTCCCGCTCGCGCCGAGCTTCGACCACGCCGGCCCGATGGCGAACGACGTCGCCGGCTGCGTGGCGATGATGGAGTTGCTCGCCCCGGGGCTCGTCGTCCCCGAGGTCGCGCTCGCCGATCTCCGCGTGGCGACGGCGTGGTTCGACGAGACAGATCCGCTCGTCCGGGCGAGGCTCGAGGACGCGTCGGCGTTCTTCCCGCATCCGCTCCGGCTCGAGCTGCCACCTGCCTTCGACATCCAGCCGCTCTTCATGCGCGAGATCGCGGACGTCCACCGTGACCTCTACGGCGAGCAGGGCGACCTGTACGGCGAGAACATCGCCCCGAAGATCGAGCGGTGCCTTGCAGTCACCGAGGCGGACGCCGCGGCGGCGTCGGTTCACCGTGCCGCCTACGCCGAGCGCATGCTCGAGGCCGCCGGCTCGTTCGACCTGTTGCTCGCCCCGACGCTCGCGTTCGTCGCCCCACCTGCCGACGTCGACGAGATCGCGGCCCGCGGCGGGTTCATCCGCTTCACCTTTCCTTTCAACGCCCTCGGCTGGCCTGCGCTCGCGCTCCCGTGCGGCTCTGCCGAGGACGGACTGCCCGCGTCGATTCAGCTCGTGGGGCGGCGCGGAGAGGATGCTCGGGTGCTCGCCGCAGCCGGCGCACTCGAACGGGCGCTCAAGCGCTAGCGCCAAGCTGCCGACAAGAGGTCAGGAATGGCCCGTCTCGTTCTCCCAGTCCTCGCGGCGCTCGCCCTGGTGATCACCGCCCAGGCCACGCCGGCGGTTCGCGCCGGTGCGATCTCGGGCACGCCCACCGCTCTGCGTGCGTTCCTGCTTCGCGCCGACGAGCCGATCAGCCACGTCTTCCCGCGTACGCCGGCGTTCACCTGGCGTGCGGCAGGCCAGCCGGGAGGGCACTACCAGTTCGAGATCTCGACCTCGCAGAGCTTCCAGGACGGAACCCTCGTCTTCAAGGACGTGAACGTGGCGCAGCCCGCCGAGACCGTTCCGCGGCAGCTCCCGTGGCTGACCGGCGAGCCGTACGCGCTCTGGGCCCATGTTCGCTGGATCTCGGGCAACGGCTTGAGCGCGACGCAGTGGAGCAAGCCGTTCGGGTTCAACCTGCAGTGGGACGCGACGGGAGTACCGGCTCAGCTTGCGTCGCCCGAGGGGCTCGTGCGCTGGACGCCGATCAACGGAGCGACCGCGTACGAGGTGCTCTATCCCGACCTGAAGCCGGCCGAGTCCTTCCAGACGACCACCAACGTCGCCGATGAGCGCGAGTTCTTCACCCTCCACAGCTCACAGGGCTACGGAACCATCCACTGGCGCGTGCGGGCGATTCGCGACATCGGTCAGTTCCAGAGCTCGAGCAACGGGCTTCCGGCCGTCTCGTACGGCCCCTGGAGCCGTGTCTTCTCCACGGTGAACGCACCGCAGAAGAACGGGACCCTGCGCCCCACGGACACGGTTTCCGACGCCTGGGACAAGCTTGGCAAGCCCGGATCGGCACACCTGTTCACTCCGGGCTTCGCCTGGTCGCCGTCCGCGCCGGTCATCTCGGACGGTATCGACCCGGGCTCGAGCCTCTACCGGGTCTATGTCTTCTCGGACAAGAACTGCGTCAACCGGATCTTCACGGGCTCGATCGTCGGATCACCCGCCTGGGCCCCCCGCAGCGTCCAGAACCCGAACCCGGGCGTTCCGGCGCTGCCCGCCGGCGTCGATGCCACCGGAGCGATCGTGAGCCCGAACGAGACCGCGGGAGCAGTCGTGAGCGCAAACAAGGCCGGGAAGGCATCTTCCTCGAAGACGACGTCCGCCCAGACCTCCGCCACCCCGGCGGCCACCGCTGCGACCCAGGTCACCCCGACCCCGGGGACCGCTGCCGGCATCGATCTCTGGGACTCGGGCTGGCCGACCGGCCGTTTCTACTGGACTGTGGTTCCGGTGACGATCGAGTCTGGAACGAGCGGAAGCTCGACCGGTAGCTCCGCCGGTGCGACGAGCGGCGCCGCTGCCTCGACGGGCAGCCCGGCCACCGCGCCGTCGACAGGCACCACGACGACCACGCCCTCGACAGGCAGCTCGACAACGACGACGCCGGCGACAGGCACCACAACGACCACCGCGGCCTCGGCAGGCACGACAACAACGACACCGTCGACAGGCAGCGCAACAACGACCACGCCCTCAGCGGGCAGCACGACAACGACCACACCGTCGACAGGCAGCTCAGCAACCGCGCCGTCGACGACCGGCACAGCAGGGTCGCCGTCCCCTTCGGCCTCGGGCGGCATCTATCAGGACACCGCGGTGCCGCAGGACGCCTGTCAGGCCGGGGATGTCATGAGCTTCGGCAAGGTCTCACAGCCGATCGTGACCTCCGCGGGAAAGCCGTTCCTCTCCGGCGTCGGCCCGACCGGACGCGAGGTGACTGCGGCAGGACCGAAGGCCTCCGTCTTCGCGACTCCCATCGCCGCCTGGCAGCCGGTCGTCGGAGCGACGAAGTACCAGATCGAGATGTCGAGGTCGCTGTATCCGTGGCGGCCCCTGAAGACCGTGGGCACGCCCGCCACGTCCGTCGTGCTGCCGGTGACGAGGTTCGACACCGGCGTCTGGTACTACCACGTACGCGGAATCGACGAGAACCTTCCGGCCGGCGCACGCGCGATGGCCTGGTCGACGCCGATCGAGGTTCGCGTGACCGGCAGCCGCATCGCCGTCATCAAGTAGCGCGGCTAGCTTTCCGGGGCCCATGGGACCCGACCTCCGCTTCGCGCACGAGCTGGCCGACGCCGCCGACGCGATCACGACCGCACGCTTCCGGGCGCTCGATCTCCGGGTCGAGACAAAACCGGACCTCTCCCCGGTCACCGAGGCCGACCGGGGCGCCGAGGAGGCGATCCGCACTCTCGTCGCGCAGCGGCGCAGCGGCGAGGGCGTCTTCGGCGAGGAGCTCGGCGACGACGGCGGCGCGGTCCGCTGGATCGTCGACCCGATCGACGGAACGCGGAACTACGTGCGCGGCATCCCCGTCTGGGGCACCCTGATCGCGCTCGAGCGGGACGGCCGCGTCGAGGTCGGGGTCGTCTCGGCCCCGCCGCTTCGCCGGCGCTGGTGGGCCCGTCTGGGCGAGGGCGCCTTCGCGGGCCCGGGCGCGAGCGCCGGCGAGCCGATCCACGTGTCGGCAGTCGAGCGGATCGAGGACGCCTTCGTCTCGACCACGTCGGCCCGGGAGATGCCTCCCTCGTGGTCACAGCTCGCAACAAGGGCGTGGACGAACCGCGCATTCGGCGACTTCTGGCAGCACTGCCTGGTCGCCGAAGGGGCCCTCGACGTCGCCACCGACGAGCGCCTCGAGCTCTGGGACTACGCGGCCGTGCAGCTGATCGTCGAGGAGGCAGGCGGCCGCTGCTCGGCCTTCGACGGCAGCCCGACAGGGCCTGGAACCTCGTTCCTCTCGGCCAACGCGGCGATCCACGCCCCCGCCGTGGCCCTGCTCGCGTAGCCGGGGTCAGCCGGTGACGAGGAAGGCGGACCGCTTGGCCGCGCCCGACGGGTAGAAGAGCCAGCGGCCCTTCGTCAGTCGCACGACGGCGCTTCGCCTGCCGGTGAACGCGGCCGAGGTGATCGCCTTCGCCGCCTTCCCGAGCTGCTGCACCTCGAAGCCGCTCGTCGCGCTTCTGTCGTTCACGGTGATCACGTACAGGCCGGACCTGAGCGTCGTGACGGGGCTCCCGCTCCTTGCGAGCGTGACCCTGCCGCCGCCGCCGACCGTGGCGAGGAGCGTCATGCCGCCGCCCGTCGAGGCGGAGCCGGTCTTCCCGCCCGCCGCGCCGCCGCTCGCCGACGACGATCCCGCGCTCGACGAGCCTGTCGTCGACGTCGACGTCGGCACCGGGGCCGGGGCCGGCGAGGCGGGGGGGCCCGTCGCGGTCGTCGTGAACGACACGTGGGCGACCGTGGGCTGGTTCCCGTCGGTCGCGGCATAGGTCGCGCTCGGCTGGAACGTGCCGTCGAGGAGCACGTTGTCGCTGTCGCCGTCGTCCAGGGTGGTCGCGAGGTTGACGCCCGGCCCCGTGAGATGGAAGTCGACAGAGCCCTTGCACGCGGTCATGTCGTAGATGCCGGCGAGGTCGACGCCCCCGAAGCTGGCCGGCGTCGCGACGAGCACCTGGTACTGGCCCGGCGAGATCGAGGTGACCGGCCTCCCGTTGTCGTCCGTGATCGTGAACGTGCAGTTCATCGTGTAGTTGACGTAGATCGTCGGCAGGGTCGCCGCCCGGGAGCTGCCGAGGGCGGCGGCGAAGAGCGCGCAGGCAGCGACGAGCGCCGCCATGGCCTTCGGGTTGCACACGCCGGCGGCGGCCATCGGGACGCCATCCAGGCTAGCGCGGCTCAGCCGCCGGCCGCTTGCTCGTAGACCGGGTCGCGAAGCAGGCGGTCGAGCTCGGCGCTCAGCAGGTCGCTCGGCGAGCTCGACTCGCCGCGGGCGGGAACGACCTCCTCCCCGTCGAGGCGCACGCCGAGCTCGCCGGCCGGCTCGACCGGGGCGAGCTCGCGCCCGAGGCGCGTGGCGAGCCAGCCGCGGAGAAGCGCCGCCTCGGCCCGCGGCCCGCGGACCGCGATCTCCTGCGTGGCGATCGCGGGCCAGTGCCCCGCGAGCGCGATCCGCCAGCCGTCGGTGCGCGCCCAGGCGATGTCCGACACCGCCGTGCGCTCGAACGACTCGGCGAGCTCCCGGTAGCGGAGCTCGTCCCATTCCGAGGAGTCGACGATCACCCGGTCGGCCACTCCCACGAGCTGGTCCCACTGCGTCTCGCCGAAGGGCGGCTCGCCGCGCCAGCGCACGAACACCGGCAGGTCGGAGATCGCGAGCTGCAGCACGATCGAGGCGGGCGCGCACGAGCGGTCGCCGCGCAGCGAGAGCTCGATCACCTCGCCGCAAACCGATCGCTCTCCGACCGGGAAGCAGCGGACCGAGAGCAGGGCGTCGATGCCGCCCTCCTCGTCGGGCCTCGGCACGAGGAGCACCGTCCGCGACGGGTGCCGCTCGCCGAGGCCGTCGAGCGTCCGCTCGGCGGCGTCGAGCCAGTCGGGCGGCACCCATGCGACGTGGGTCATCACGCTCGTCCGCTGGTTCGGATGGCCGTCGCGCCCCATCGAGACGCTGCGGAGCCGCGAGAGCTCGGCCTCGATCTCACCGAGCGAGACGTCGACCCCGGACCACTCCTCGACGTTCGGTGCGGCCACGGCTAGTGGCGGCGCCAGGAACGCCCGTCGCGGTGAAGCAGCTCGTCGGCCGAGGGGGGTCCCCAGGTTCCGGCTGCATAGTTCGGGAACCCGACCCGGTCGCGCTGCCAGGCGGCGATGATCGCGTCGACGAGCGCCCATTGCTCCTCGATCTCGTCGGAGCGGGTGAACAGGGTCGCGTCGCCGAGCATCGCATCGAGGATCAGGCGCTCGTACGCCTCCGGCAGCCCGTAGCGGAACGCGCTCCCGTACAGGAAGTCCATGTGGACGGTCCTGATCGTCATCCCCTGGCCGGGCATCTTCGCCCCGATCGCGAGCGACAGGCCCTCGTCGGGCTGGACGTGGATCAGGAGCACGTTCGGCCGCAGTCCCTCGACCGCCGCCTCCTCGAACGGCGGGTGCGGCGCCCGCTTGAACTGGATCGCGATCGTCGTCTCGCGACGGGGAAGGCGCTTCCCCATCCGGACGTAGAACGGGGTGTCGGCCCAGCGCCAGTTGTCGACGTACAGCTTGGCGGCGACGAACGTCTCGGTCGTCGAGTCCGGGGCGACCCCCTCCTCCTCGCGGTAGCCCGGTACCTCGACCCCCTCGACGAAGCCGCGGCCGTACTGGCCCCGAACGACCGACTTCGGCCCAGGGGTGTGGAGCGACCGCAGCACCTTCACCTTCTCGTTGCGGACCGAATCGGCCGTGAAGTCGCTCGGAGGCTCCATGGCCGTGATCGCAAGGAGCTGTAGGAGGTGGTTCTGGAAGATGTCCCGGATCGCACCGGCCTGCTCGTAGAACGACGCTCGGCCCTCGATGCCGATCGACTCGGCGACCGTGATCTGGACGTGGTCGATCATCTGCCGGTTCCAGATCGGTTCGAAGATGCCGTTCGAGAACCGGAGCGCGAGCAGGTTCTGGACCGTCTCCTTGCCGAGGTAGTGGTCGATGCGGAAGATCTCGTTCTCGGCGAAGCGCTCGCCGATCAGCGCGGTCAGCTCGCGGGCCGACTCGAGGTCGCGACCGAACGGCTTCTCGACGATCAGCCGCTTCCAGCCGCCGGTGTCCGGCGCCTGTCCGACGAGGTTGATGAGCGGGGCGAACGCCCCCGGCGGGACCGCGAAGTAGTACAGGCGGTTGCCGGCGGTGCCCCGTGCCTCGTCGACCTCGGCGAGCGCCTCGGCCAGCCGCTCGCCGGCGCCCTCCTCCGCGGCGTCGAGCTGGACGTACCGCATCCCCTCGGCGAGCTCGTTCCAGACCTCGAGGCGGAACTCGTCGCGCGCATACCGTTCGACCGCTGCCCTCATGGCGTCGCGGAAGCTCTCGTCCGAGCTCTCGGTGCGGGCCGAGCCGACGATCGCGAAGTGCTCCGGCAGCAGGTGCCTGAAGGCGAGCGAGTAGAGCGCAGGGATCAGCTTCCGCTCGGTCAGGTCGCCCGACGCGCCGAAGATCACGATCACGCACGGCCCCGGGCGGCGCCGGGTCGGCAGCCCCTCGAGCAGCGGGTTCCGCTCCTGCTCGGCCGACGCGCTCATGCCCGCTCCGGCCACCGTCCCCTGAAGCCACGTCCGGTGCCAGGTTCAGTCACGGCCCGCCACCTCCGAGCCGGCCAACCAGGGAGGAACGGCGCAAAATGCCTGCACATCGCCTGTGCCCGTCTGGACATGTCCGGTGCCAGGTTAGGCAAACGAAAGCGTGACAGGCGATCCACAGGCGGCCGGCTCACTCTGCCGCCGGCCCTTCCGGCTCGGCGGCCTTGACGGCGTGGCCGCCGAACTGGTTCCGGAGCGCGGCGCTGACCTTGGCCGCAAACGACTCGTCCTGGCGCGAGGTGAAGCGGGCGAAGAGCGCGGCAGAGATGACCGGTACGGGAACGTCCTCCGCGATCGCCTCCTCGATCGTCCAACGACCCTCCCCCGAGTCATCGACGTAGCCGCGGATCTTCTCCAACCGCGCCCCCTCGACCTCGAACGCGTCGTAGAGCAGCTCGAGCAGCCAGGAGCGCACGACGGAGCCGTAACGCCAGATGCCTGCGATCTCGTGCAGGTCGAGGTCGAACTCGGACTTCTCGAGCACCTCGAAGCCCTCGGCGTAGGCCTGCATCAGGCCGTACTCGATCCCGTTGTGGACCATCTTCGTGAAGTGGCCCGCGCCCGACCCGCCGACATGCGCGTAGCCGTCGGGCGGCGCCAGCGAGAGGAGCAGCGGCTCGATCCGGGCCACGGGCTCCTCGTCGCCGCCGGCCATCAGGCAGTACCCGACCTCGAGGCCCCAGATGCCGCCCGAGACGCCGACATCGACGAAGTGGACGTCATGCTCGGCCGCCTCGCGGTACCGGCGCTGGGAGTCGCGGAAGTTCGAGTTCCCGCCGTCGACGATCGTGTCGCCGGCCTCGGCGAGGCCGAGCAGCTCCTGGAAGGTGCCCTCGGTGATCTTCCCCGCGGGCACCATCATCCAGAACGCGCGCGGCGCGTCGAGCTGGTCGCGCAGCTCCGCCAGGGTCGCGGCGGTCGACTCGACGCCTGGATCGTAGGTCTTCACCTCGTGGCCGTCGCCCGCGAGCCGCGTCGTCATGTTCCCGCCCATGCGGCCGAGGCCGATCATCCCGAGCTGCATCAGGCGATCTCCTCGAGCCGGATGCGGGCGACGCGCCGGCCGCGCTCGGCGAGCGAGGCGAGGTCGCCGGCGGCCTGCGCGCGAATCAGGCGGGCGAAGCCGAAGGGCTTGCCGGGGATCTGGAGCTCGGCGCCGTAGTCCTCGACGACCTGGAGGAACCGGCCGGTGTCGGGGCCGCCCTTGTGAAGCTGGCCCGTCGAGTGCAGGTAGCGCGGGCCGAAGCCGTGCGTGACCACGCAGCCGGTCCGCTCGGCGAGCGCTCCGGCCAGGCGGGCAATCCTCGCCTCGTTCTCGGGTGTCGGGTCGACGAAGGCCTGGATGCACGTGTAGTCCGGCGGCGCAGCCCCGTCGAGCAGTTCGTCGATCGAGCCCTCGGGATCGAGCGTGACGTCGCCTGCGGCGAGGACCTCGTTCGTCCGGTCCTTGGCGGCCTGCACGTCCGGCTGGTCGAACGGGTTGATGCCGAGGAATGCACCGGCCACGGCGGTCGCGAACTCCCAGCGGAAGAACTCCTGGCCGAGCTCGAGTGGGTCGGGCAGGCGCACCTCTTGGAGCTGGCGGTCGGGGCCGTCGGCCGGGACTCCCGGGGCCGGGACGAGGCCCTTTCCCTGCTTTCCGGTCGACTCGGCGATGAGCTGCTCGACCCAGAGCCCGAACACGCCGGCATCCGGCAGGCACACCTTGTCGCGGCCCTCGCGCCAGCCCTCACCCAGAGAGAGCCCGAGCTCGATGCCGGGGTTGCCCTGGTCGAGGCGGCAAGCGTCGGCCATCTCGCTCGCCCGGTCGAGGAGCCCGACCACGTCGATCCCCATCAGCGCGGCCGGCACGATGCCGAACGGCGACAGCGCCGAGTAGCGGCCGCCGATCGTCGTCTCTCCCGGGAAGACGCCCGCGAATCCGCGCTCGTGCGCCATCGCGGCGAGCGCCGAGCCGGGATCGGTGATGGCGACCCACTGCTTGCCGCGTGGCACGAGCTTCCAGAAGTAGTCGGTGTGCGACCGCGTCTCGAGGGTCGACCCCGACTTGGAGGCCGAGATGAAGAGCGTCCGCTCGAGGTCGACGCTCGCCTGAAGCCGGCGGATCGCCTGCGGGTGCGTCGTGTCGAGGACGTGGAAGGCCGGCGCCGAGAACGCCAGGCGCAGAACCTCGGGCGCCAGCGACGATCCCCCCATCCCGAGCAGTACCACCGACTCGGTGCCGGCGGCGACGCCCTCCACGAGCCGAAGCAGGGCCTCGGCCTGGTCACGCATCCGGAACGGCTCGTCGAGCCACCCCAGCCAGCGGGCCTCGTCCTTGCCTGTCCAGACCGTCGGGTCGCGCGACCAGATCCGCGCGACGAGCTCTCGCCGCTCGGTCGTCACCTCGCCGCCAGCTCACCTCGCCTGGCTTCGATGCCGGCGATCAGCTCGTCGAAGGAGTCGGCGAACTTCTGAACGCCCTCGGCCTCGAGCTTGGCGACGACATCGTCGTAGGCGACCCCGGCCTCGGCGAGGTCGGCCAGAAGCTGCTCGGCCTCCTCGACTCCTTCGAGCACCGTGTCGCCGCGCACCTCGCCGTGATCGGCGAACGCTCGCAGCGTCTCGAGCGGCATCGTGTTCACCGTGTGCGGGCCGATCAGCTCCTCGACGTACATGACGTCGCGGTAGGCCGGGTTCTTCGTCGAGGTCGAGGCCCAGAGGGGACGCTGCACCGTGGCGCCCGCCTGGGCGAGCCGCTCCCACACCGGTCCGGTGAACGTCTCGGCGAAATGCCGGTAGGCAAGCCTCGCATTGGCGATCCCGAGCTTGCCGGCGAGCTCCACGTGCCCGAGCTCCTCGAGCCTCGCGTCGGCTTCGGTGTCGATGCGCGAGACGAAGAACGAGGCCACCGAGCTGACCTGTGCCGGGTCACCGCCGGCCGCGACAAGACGCGAGACCCCGCGCTGGTAGGCGGCGACCACATCGCGGTAGCGCTCGAGCGAGAAGATCAGCGTCACGTTGATCGGGATGCCGGCGGCGATGCAATCCTCGATCGCGGGCAACCCCTCGCGGGTGGCCGGGATCTTCACGTACAGGTTCGGCCTGTCCACCCGCCCGTGGAGGTCGACCGCCTGGTCGAAGGTCGCCTTCGTGTCGAAGGCGAGCCCAGGGTCGACCTCGAGCGACACGTAGCCGTCGCCCCCGCCGGTCGCGTCCCAGACCGGACGCAGCACGTCGCAGGCATCGCGAACGTCCTCGACCGCCAGCGCGAAGAAGATCTCCCGCGGATCGTCGGTCTCCTCGAGGCACCGTCCGATCTGCTCGTCGTAGTCGTCGCCGCCCGCGATCGCCTTCTGGAAGATCGTCGGGTTCGACGTCAACCCGGTCACTGCGTCCTCGTCGACCATGCGCTTCAGCTCGCCCGTGTGGACGAGCTCACGCGAGAGCAGGTCGATCCAGACCGACTGCCCCCTCGCCGCGATCGCTTCGAGCCTCGCCTCAGCCATCCTTCATCCCCCTCTCCATCGCCGCCACCTTGTCCAGGCGGGCGACGTACCGCTCACCGCCGTCGAACCGGGCGGCGAGAAACACACCCACGAGCTCGCGCGCAACCGACGCGCCGACGATCTCCGAGCCCAGGCTGAGCACATTCATGTCGTCGTGCTCGACCGCCTGGTGCGCACTGTAGAGGTCATGACAGATCGCGGCGCGAATGCCGACGATCTTGCACGCGGCAATCGCCGCACCCGCGCCCGAGCCGCAGACGATGATCCCCCGCTCGGCCTGCCCGCTCCGGATTGCGTCCCCGATCTGCTGGGCCTTGTCGGGGTAGTCGACCCTGACGTTCGGGTCGTGCGTGCCGAGGTCGATCACGTCGTGACCGGCGAGCGCCTCGAGGATCGACTCGCGCAATGAGACGCCCCGGTGGTCGAATGCGACAGCGACCTTCATCGCCCGGATCATGCCACGGGCGGCGCGGCTGCCAGGCTGCTGATATTGAAGACGGCTCGTGGCCGTCCTCATCGCCTCCAACCTGCGCAAGGAGCTCGCCGGCTCGGTGCTCTTCGACGGCGTGTCGTTCAGGGTCGAGCGACGCGACCGGCTCGCGCTCGCCGGCCCGAACGGTTCGGGGAAGACGACGCTGCTCCGCGGCCTCACCGGCGAGGCGTCGCTCGAGGGCGGCGAGCTCGCCTGGGAGAAGGGCGCGCGGATCGCGCTCCACGACCAGCGCCCGCCCGCGACGAGCTCCCGCCCGCTCCGTGAGTACGTTCTCGCCGGCACCGCCGACCTTGCCGCGCTCGAACGGGAGCTGCGCGAGCTCGAGGGTCGGATGGCGGCAGGCGCCCACGACCCGAAGACGCTCTCGAGCTACGCGTCGGCTCAGGGCCGGCTCGAGCATGCGGGCGGCTACGACTGGCGCGACCGGGCTGCGTCGGTCGTCCGCGGCCTCGGCTTCACCGACTCCGATCTCGACCGGCCGCTCTCGACGTTCTCGGGCGGCGAGCTGACCCGCGCCTCGCTCGCGCGCGCCCTCGCCGCCCAGCCCGACCTGCTGCTGCTCGACGAGCCCACGAACCACCTCGACATCGAGACGATCGAATGGCTCGAGGAGCTGCTCGCGACCATCGACGCGGCGGTGATCCTGGTCGCGCACGACCGCTGGTTCCTCGAGGCGGTGACGACCGCCGTGCTCGAGCTCGACCGCGGCCGGTCGGTGTTCTTCGCCGGCAAGTGGCACCTGTGGCGGCGGGAGCAGGCCGCGCGGGAGCTCCATGCGGCGAGGTGGGCGGCGCGGGACGCCGAGAAGATCGCACAGCTCGAGCGCTTCGTCGAGCGCTTCGGGGCGAAGAACACGAAGGCACGGCAGGCGAAGTCGAAGCAGAAGGAGATCGACCGGCTGAAGGCGGCCCTTCCCGAGACGGCTCCCGGGCCGCGGCGCTCGCTCGGCTTCGAGTTCCTGCAGCCGAAGCGATCGGGGCGCATCGTCGTCGAGGGCGAGGCGCTCGAGCTGCGCGCAGGCGACAAGGAGCTGCTCCAGGAGGCGTCGTTCGCGATCGAGCGCGGCGAGCACGTCGCGCTGATCGGGCCGAACGGCTCGGGCAAGACGACGTTGATCGAGACGGTTCTCGGGCTGCGGGCGCCGGCGTCCGGCCGCGTCAAGCTCGGCCACGGCGTCGAGCCGGCCTACTTCTCCCAGCACGAGGCGGAGCTCGACGAGCGCGGCTCGGTTCTCGACGCGACCGTCGGCGCGACCGGCCTGCGCCGGCCCGAGGCACAGAAGCTGCTCGGCCGGTTTCTCTTCTCGGGCTGGGAGGAGCACGAGAAACCCGTCACCGCGCTCTCCGGCGGCGAGCGGCGGCGCCTGACGCTCGCGCTGGTGGTGGCGAGCGGCGCCAACCTGCTGGTGCTCGACGAGCCGACGAACCACCTCGACCTCGAGAGCCGCGAGGCGCTCGAGGCGGCGCTCCAGGCGTTCCCCGGGTCGGTGCTGCTCGTCACCCACGACCGTGCGCTCCTCGACGCGGTCTCGGGACGGCTTCTCGCGATCGAGTCGGGCCGGCTCGTGTCCTATACCGGCGGCTGGGCCGAGTATCTGAGGCGGCGCGACGTGGTCGACGAGGCGCCGAAGCCGCCGCGAGAGCGGAAGGAGAAGCAGGCGCGCGTGCGTGCGCCCGGACCGACCCCGCTCGACCTTGTCGAGCGCGAGATCGCGCGCACCGAGGAGCGGCTCGCCGAGCTCGAGCGGCAACTCGCCGACGACTGGACGAACGTCGACCTCGTCACCGCCCACCGCGCCGCCCGGGACAACCTCAGCGCCCTGCTCGCACGCTGGGAGCGGCTGTTCGAGGAGGCGCAGACGGTGTAGATGTGTACCTCTGCACCGACGTTGATGTACATCTACATCACAGGGACACGACCGAAAAATCGGTTGCTGTTCAGGCCCAGAACTCCTCGAACGCTGCCTGCTCGGTCGGCACCGCGAGGATCTCGTGCCAGTGCCCGTCCCGGAGCGTGATCAGCAGGACCTGGTCGATGTCGAGCTCCCGCCCGAGGCGCCGGCCGCGCGCCCGGTAGACCGCGACCGCGTGCTCCTCGTCGGCGACCGCCCAGCGAAGCTCGGTCAGATACGTCCCCTCGGTAAGGCGCCTCGTCTCGCGGAACAGCTCGAAGACACGATCGCGGCCGCGGTACTCGCCGGCGACCGGCGCCGAGCCGGCAACGCGCCAGACGGCGTCCTCCGCGATCACCTCGAAGAGGACGCGCGTGTCGCCGCCGCGGAAGGCGTCGAAGACGCGGCGGATGTCGTCGAGCGCGCTCAGCGCTCGAGCGGCGCCATCGTGAGCCCGTGCTCCCGGAGCTGCGAGTGGTAGAGCTCGGCAGGCTCGCGGTGGCCCGACCAGACGACGGCCTGTCCGCTCGCGTGGATCCGGTTCGCGAGGCGCATTCCCTTGTCGTAGTCGACGCCCGGGATGGTCTGCGCGAGCGCCTGGGCGACGCCCTCGAAGGTGTTGTGGTTGTCGTTGAGGACGATCACTCGCCAGGCATCGCCGGTCCCCGACCCGGAGCCGACGCGCTCGCGCTCCCGGGGTGGCGTGAGGGTCTCGGTCACGCCGGCTCGAACGTATCGATCACTGCCTCGGCGATCACCCGGAGCGGCCGCCCCGAGACCTGGCTCGCGCGGCGAAGCCGGGCGAAGGCGTCGTTCTCGGAGAGCTTCTCCTTTTCCATCAGCAGGCCCTTTGCGCGCTCGATCGCCTTGCGGGCGACGAGAGCCTCCGAGAGCGAGTCGGCCTCGGCGCGAACGGCCACGAGCTCCTCGTGGCGGGCGCGGGCGGTCTCGATCGCCGGGACGACATCCTGCTCGCGGAACGGCTTTACGAGGTAGCCGTACACGCCCGCCTCCGCGGCCCGGTCGACGAGCTCGCGCTGGCCGAACGCGGTCAGCATCACGATCGGGATCGGCCGCTCCTCGAGGATCCTCCGCGCCGCCTCGATCCCGTCGAGATGCGGCATCTTCACATCCATGACCGCGAGATCGGGCTGGAGCTCCCGCGCGAGCGCGACTGCCTCCTCGCCGTCGTGCGCCTCGCCCACGACCTCGTAGCCGGCGCGCTCGAGCAGCCCCAGCAAATCGAGGCGGATGATTGTCTCGTCTTCGGCGACCAGGATCCGCATGCCCGTCACGAGTCTAGACGGCCGGTCGTCGGCGAACGTCCTACGCCGGGAAGCGGACGCGGGCGCGCGTCCCGTCGCCGCCCTCGAGGTCGAGCGTCCCGCCGAGCTCGTCCCGAACGAGCGCGCGGACGATCGAGAGGCCCGTCCGTTTGGGCGGATCGGCCGGTATCCCGGGCCCGTCGTCGGCGATCTCCAGCGTCGCCTCGCCGTTCGCGCCGCCGAGCCGCACGCGCACATGAGCGCCGCCGTGCTCGAGCGCGTTCCCGAGCAGCTCCGAGAAGACGAGCGCGAGAGCCGTTGCCCGGTTGCCGGCGAGGGTGACCGGCTGGAGGTCTGACGTGACCTCGCGGCCGACACCGACGCCCTGCACCATCATCGCGCGGAGCCGGTCGAGCAGCTCGGCCAGGTCGACGTCCTCGTCACGCTGCTCGGTGAGCACCTCGTGCACCGCAGCGATCGCGAGGATGCGGTTGACGGAGTCTTCGAGCGCCTTGCGCGGGTCGACGTTCTCGATCTCGCGGGCCTGCAGGCGCAGCAGCGACGCGACCGTCTGCAGGTTGTTCTTGACGCGGTGGTGGATCTCCTGGGCAAGCACACCGCGCATCACCGCGCGCCCGTGCTCGAGCGCGACCGCGGCCTGCTGGGCGATCGAGCCGAGAAGCTCCCGGTCGGCCTCGTTGAACGGTGCCGGGCGATCCGCCACGAGCTCGCCGATCTGCCGGCCCCGCCACCGGAGCGGCTGGCGAATCGCATGGGCGTCGGCGTGGCCCTCCGGCCAGGCGATCGCGCCGTCCTCGAGGACGAGCGCCGCCCCGGTCGCCGACAGCGCGTCCATCGTCGTCTTGACGATCGCCTCGAGCGACTCCTCGAGGTAGAGCGACTCCGACACGGCCTCCGAGATCCGTGCCAGCGCCTCGAGCTCGTGCACCTTCCGCTGCGCCTCCTCGTAGAGCTTCGCGTGCTCGATCGACTGCGCAACCTGCGCGGCGATGATGAGCAGCAGGTCGATCTCCTCCTCGTCGAAATGGCGCGGCTTGCGGGTCCGGACGTTGAGCGCCCCCTCGAGCCGGACACCCCTGGCCAGGATCGGCACGGCGAGAATCGACTCGTACTCGTCCTCGGGCAGGTTGGGGAAGTTCTTGAAGCGCGGGTCGAGGTTCGCCTCGGCGGGAATCATGACCGGCGCCCTCGCCTCCGCCGCCGAGCCGGTGATGCCCTCGCCGGGGCGCATTCGCGGCCGCTGCGTCATCTCCTCGACGCGCGTCCCGTGGGTGGCCCGCAGCACGAGCTCGTCGGCGCGGCCGTCGAACAGGTAGACGAAGCACGCGTCGGCGTGGAGCGCGTCGGCGACCTTCGTCGCGACGAGCGAGAGCACCTCCTCGAGGTCGAGCGACGAGTTGACGGCCTCGATCGTGTCGGTGAGGAGCTTGAGGTGGCGCTCGCGCTGATCCATCCGTCGCAGAGCGTACGCTCAGGATCGAGAGCGGCTCTCGGGATGTCTTACAAACTCCTTACCCGGGGCAGGGGAATTCGAAGACGAACGGGGAATAGGTTCGGCAGATGAGCGCCATCGTGCTTGACCTCCGCGGTACCACCGGCTACCTCGTGGCCGATGCCAGGGGCAGGATCGTCGGGAAGGTCGAGTGCCCGATGTACGGCACCTCGGCCGAGAGGCCCGACGCGCTCGCCGTCCGGTCCGGCTTCCTCTCCCGCCGCCGGCGGCTCGTGCCCGCCGAGACGATCGAGCAGATCGACGGCGGCACACGGGTGATCGGGCTGCGCATCGACCGCGACTCGATCCGCACCTTCCTCTAGACCGGAGCCGCTAGAGGACCCGGAGGTACCGGTCGAGCTCCCACTGGGTGAGCTGGACGCGGTATTCGTCCCACTCGGACCGCTTCAGCTTCACGTAGTTCTCGAAGATGTGGTCGCCGAAGGCGCGGCGCATCAGCTCCGAGGCCGCGAACTCGTCGATCGCCTCGCCGAGCGTCTCGGGCAGCGAGACGATGCCGCGCTCGTGGCGCTCCTCGGGGGAGAGGTGGTACAGGTTCGTCTCCATCGGCGGTGCGAGCTCGTAGCCGCGCGCGATGCCCTCGAGGCCGGCGTGCAGGAGCGCCGCGAAGGTCAGATACGGGTTGCAGGCCGGGTCGGGGCAGCGGAGCTCGGCTCGCGTCCCCTGCTCGGAGCCCGGCTTGTAGAGCGGGATGCGGACGAGCGCGGAGCGGTTCCGCTGCGACCAGGCGACGTAGACCGGCGCCTCGTAGCCCGGCACGAGCCGCTTGTAGGAGTTCACCCACTGCGCGAACACCGCCGAGAGCTCGCGCGCATGATGGAGGAGCCCGGCGATGAACTGCTTGCCGGCCGGCGAGAGGTGGTAGGCCTCGTCCTGCGAGTAGAACTGGTTGCGGCCGTCCTTGAACAGGGACATGTGCGTGTGCATCCCGGAGCCGTTCTCGCCGAACAGGGGCTTCGGCATGAACGTCGCGTAAACGCCGTGCTTCGCCGCCACCTCCTTGACGATCAGCCGGTAGGTGATCGTCGCGTCGGCCATCTCGAGCGCCGGCGCGTAGCGCATGTCGATCTCGTGCTGGGAGGGGGCGACCTCGTGGTGGTGGTACTCGATCGGGATCGCCGACCGCCTCGAGCGCCTTGATCGTCTGGTAGCGGAGGTCGGTCGCCGCATCGAGCGCCGTCATCGCGAAGTAGCCGCCCTCGTCGAGCCCCTCGGTTCCGTCGCTGCCCTTGAAGAGGAAGTACTCGAGCTCGGGGCCGACGTTGAAGGTGTCGAAGCCCATCTGCCGCATCCGCTCGAGCGCACGCCGCAGCACGTGGCGCGGATCGCCCTCGTAGGGCTCCCCGTCTGGCTTGACGACGTCGCAGATCATGCGGCCGATCCGGGGCTCGCCGTCGCCCGCCGGCATCACCTGGAACGTCGCCGGGTCGGGGATCGCGACCATGTCCGACTCCTCGATCGCGTTGAAGCCGGTGATCGACGAGCCGTCGAAGCCCATCCCGTCGTCGAGCGCCCCGGCCAGCTCGCTCAGGGTGATCGCGAAGCTCTTCAGGTGCCCTTCGAGGTCGGTGAACCAGAGGAGGACGTACTCGACCTTCTCCTGCTCGATCCGCTGCAGCACCTCGCGGCGCGCCTCGGGATCCGAGGTTGCGCGCGCCCTGCTCTCGATCATGCCCATGGTCCGCCTCCCGGTTCGCTCGTCGAGCCCCGACTCTACCGAGGCCGTTTGCGGCGCGGAGGACAGCCAGCTAACGTTCGGCTACGCGCTCCGTCCGAGAGACGGTCGCAGAGGCAATGACGCCTCACGACAGCTCGGTCGTGGGGCTTTTTTTGTGGTCCATCAAACCGCGGGAGGCGGCATGTCGGAAGAAAGGCACTACCTGTCGAACGGCGCCGAGGTGGCAGCGGCGCCGGCCGAGGCGCTCGAGTGGAGCCGGAGCACCCAGGCCAAGATGGTCGACCTGAAGTTCACCGACCTGCTCGGCGCCTGGCAGCACATGACCCTGCCGTTGTCTGCGTTCGACGAGAATGCGTTCGAGGAGGGCCTCGGCTTCGACGGCTCCTCGATCCGGGGCTGGCAGGGGATCTCGGAGAGCGACATGCTGCTCTTCCCGCAGGCCGACACGGCCCTGCTCGATCCGTTCACCGAGACGCCGACGATCTCGATCCTCTGCGAGATCGTCGACCCGCTCACCCACGAGCCGTACCCGAAGGATCCGCGCCGGCTCGCGCGCCGCGCCGAGGATTACCTCCGCTCGACCGGCGTCGCCGACACGGCGTACATCGGTCCGGAGAGCGAGTTCTTCGTCTTCGACTCGGTCGTCGTATGACATGTCGGTGAACCACTCGCTACTACGAGGTCGACTCGGCCGAGGGCCACTGGAACTCGGGCACCACCGGCCTCGGCTACACGGTGCGGCCGAAGGAGGGCTACTTCCCGCCGAGCCCGAGCGACACGCTCCACGACATGAGGACCGAGATGGTGCTCACACTCGAGCGGCTCGGGATCCCGTGCGAGTTCCACCACCACGAGGTTGCGACGGGCGGCCAGTGCGAGATCGACATGCGCTTCAGCACGCTGACCCGCATGGCCGACCAGGTGATGACCTACAAGTACGTGGTCAAGAACGTCGCCCGCCGCTACGGCAAGACCGCCACGTTCATGCCGAAGCCGCTCTTCGGCGACAACGGCTCGGGCATGCACTGCCACCAGTCGCTCTGGAAGGAAGGCAACACGCTGATGGCCGACCCGTCGGGGTACGCCGGCCTGTCTCAGATCGCCCGCAGCTACGTCGGCGGCATCCTCGCCCACGCCCCGGCCCTGCTCGCGTTCTGCGCACCGACGACGAACTCGTACCGCCGGCTCGTCCCGGGCTACGAGGCGCCGGTCAACCTCGTCTACTCGCAGCGCAACCGCTCCGCCTGCATCCGCATCCCGATGTACTCGCAGTCGCCGAAGGCGAAGCGGATCGAGTTCCGCTGCCCCGACCCGACGGCGAACCCGTACCTCGCCTTCTCGGCCATGCTGATGGCCGGCCTAGACGGGATCGAGAAGGGTCTCGACCCGGGCGGCCCGGCCGACTACGACCTGTTCGAGGAGTCGCACGGGAGCGTGCCGCAGGTGCCGGGGTCGCTCGCCGAGTCGCTCGACGCGCTCGAGGCCGATCACGACTTCCTGACCAAGGGCGGCGTGTTCAGCGAGGACCTGATCTCGACCTGGATCGGCTGGAAGCGCGAGAACGAGGTCGACGTCGTGCGGCTCCGCCCGCATCCGGCCGAGTTCTTCCTCTACTACGACGCGTAGCCCACGCGTGCCAGGCCGGCAGCGGCTCTCCCGCGCGCTGCCTGCGCCGACCTCCGGCCGGGACGACCGGCCGGGGGTCGGCGCCTCTGAAGTAGCTTGCGAGCGTGCGCTACGCGTTCGTTGACTGCCGCTGGGCTCTCGACGACCCGGGCCTCGGCCGGGCGCTGTACGAGCAGGGCCACATCCCCGGCGCCGCGTTCCTCGACGTCGAGCAGGACCTCTCGGGGCCGCCGGGCCCCGCCGGGCGCCATCCGCTGCCCGCGCCGGATCGGTTCGCCCGCGCGGCCGGCGCCGCGGGGATCGGCTCGGACGCGTTCGTCGTCGCCTACGGCTCGCTCGGCGGCGCCGAGAGGCTCTGGTGGCTGCTGCGCCACTTCGGCCACGCCGCCTGCGCCGTGATCGACCTCGAGGCCTGGCACGGGCCGTCGGCGAGCGGCGCCGAGACGGTCGAGGCCGCCCACTTCGAGCCGCACCCGGCCACAGGCGACACGATCGAGCTCCCCGAGCTCGCCGCGAGCCTCGACGAGCTCGTCGTCGTCGACGCCCGCCTGGCGGCGCGCTTCCGCGGCGAGCCGAACCCGATCGACCAGGTGCCCGGCCGCATCCCCGGCGCCGTCAACGCCCCCTGGAACGAGCCACTCCCCGACCTGCCGGCCGGCCCGCTCGTCGCCTACTGCGGCTCCGGCGTAACCGCGTGCGTCACCCTCCACCGCCTGCACCTGGCAGGCCGTCGGGGCCGCCTCTACCCCGGCTCCTGGTCGGAGTGGGAGCAGCACGGCGAGCTCCCCCGCGCCGCCGGCTGACGGGCTTACAGCCCCTCTGAGAGCTTACGAGCGGGAGCTCACGAGTGGCCGCCGGAGCCGGGGTGACGGTTCAAGCTGCGTAGGCCGCGAGGTACTGCTCCCAGCGCTGCGGGATCTTCGTGGCCGCGAGGCGGATGAAGAGCACGGGCGCCGGCGGTCGCGGGGGGTGGGCAAGCTCCATCGGAACCTCGTGGAGGAGCCGGTTCCCCTTGCGGAGGTTGCAGGGCGCGCAGGAGGTGACGACGTTCTCCCACACCGAGCCGCCGCCGCGGGAGCGCGGAATCACGTGGTCGAGCGTCAGCCGGCCGCTCGCGGTGCCGCAGTAGACGCACCGCCACCCGTCACGGGCAAAGAGCGCACGGCGCGAGATCTTGCGCTGCACGATGCGCGGAACCCGGACGTAGCTCAGAAGCCTGATGACGTGCGGCCACGGGAACCTCGCCGAGGCCGAGCAGAGTGGTCGGTCGAGCTCTTCGACCACCTCCGCCTTCCCCTTGTAGACGAGCACGTGCGCGCGCCTGAGAGAGCACACATTGAGCGGCTCGAAACTGGCGTTCAGTACCAGTACCTGCTGCACGGTGCCTGAAAAGTACCCGACCGGCCCCGGGACCGGCCAGATCGCGCCCTACCTGCCCATGGCGCGCTCGACCGCCTGCTGCTCCTCGGGCGAGAGGGCGACCGCGGGCCGGCCGCGGTCGATCTCCTTCATGTAGATGCGGGCGTAGTCGCGGCCCTGGATCGCCGTGATGACAACACCCGTGCGCGCGGCGTCGAGGAGCGCCAGCGATGCTGACTGATGGCCGCCGGTGTCCTCGTAGGCGTCGTAGCGGACGATCGCCGTGTTCGCGACGGTGTCGTCGACGCGCCGGTCGACCCGCGCCAGGCCGGCTGCGACCTCGTCGACCGCCCGGTGGAGATCGTCGATCCGCGCCTGCAGCGACACGGCGAACTCGACGAGGTCCTTGCGCCCGCCGCCGACGAGCGTCCGCTGGGCGTCGCGGAGGCGGCGGACCCGCGTCCAGGCGATCGCCGCGACGACGAGCCCCGCCGTGCCGACGACGATCCCGAGGACGGCGGCGAGCGCGGCGACGTTGCCCGAGACGTGCATCGGGCTACGCCGGGAGCGAGAAGATCACTTTGTACTGCGCCGAGTTGTTGGCGACGTTCGTCTCGCCCGGGACCTTGGCGACATCGACCGACACGGTCGTCTGCGAGGCGAAGGGCACCTGGCCGAGGTCGCCGAAGACCACCGAGGCGTACTGCCCGGGATCGATGAGCTGGACCTTCTCCGTCTTCGTGATCGGCCCGCCCTGCGTCGCCGGACGGTCGATCGTCAGCGTGACCGGGATCTGCACCTCCTGCGAGCCGCCGCCGTTGAAGATCGTCACCTGGAAGACGAGGCTCGAGTTCGCGGTGACGGTGTTGAGGGTGCCCTCGGTCAGCACCTCCGACGTCCCGCCGGTCCCGTTCGGGAGGGCGGCGGTCTGGGAGATGTTCGTCCCGTGCAGCCCGGAAGGCGTCGTCGAGCTGCTCGACGTCCCGCGGATCCGGTCGAGGATGAGCGACATCGCCTTCTGGGTGATGATCAGGTCGGGCTGGGCGAGGAAGTGCGACGAGGGCACGGTCACCTGCCGCACGCCTTCCTGCTCGAGCACCGTCTCGGACGGGGCTTTGAACAGGTCGTCCCAGACGACGTCGCTCGCCAGCAGCCGGTAGACCTGCTGGGTCATCAATGCTGCCTCGAGGGTCTCCTTGGTCTTCGCATTGAAGGCCCCGAGCGCCTTGGCGAGCCCCTGCACCCCGCTCACGCGGAGCTGGAGCGACTCGATCAGGTGGGCGTGCTGCGTCCGCAGCTTCCCGGGCGGCGACAGGCCCTGCGCGGCCGACACGTTCTGCTGCTCCTGGGCGCCGATCTGGCGCAGCTTCTTCGAGATCGCCGGTGCCGAGAGCCCGGGCGTCGTGAGGGCGGTCACAGTGCGCGCGCCGTCGGCCGACGACTGCGCCGCGATCGTGTTCACCTTGTCCATGTAGTTCCCGTAGACGGAGTGCGTCGACTGGCCGGCGCACGAGTTGATCAGGAGCGCAAACACGAGCACGAGGAAGATCGCGATGACGACGATCGCGAGCAGGCGGAGCATCGGGCCGAGCGCACGCGGCCCCGCGTCGGTCCCGTTCGCGCCCCGGGGCGCCCGCTGCGGGCGTCCGCGCGACGGCGGCGCTGTCTCGGCCGTGGCGGGCTCCTCCTCGAAGAAATCGAACTGGATGTCGTCGTCGGGCGGGTCCATGGCTAAGCCGAATCTATCGAGCGTCGTTCGGCGGCGAGAGGACTTCTCCTCGACACGAAGTAGAACCGGAAATGAGCTCGTCTGCCGTCGCGCATGATCTGATCCTCGGACGGTACCGCGCGCTCCGGCCGCTCGGGTCGGGAGGGATGGGCCACGTGTGGCTCGCGCGCGACGAGCGCAACGGCCTCGACGTGTCGCTGAAGATGGTCGTGCGCGAGGGCCGCGTCGCCGAGCGCGCCGAGCGCGAGGCGCGCGCCGCCGCGGCGCTGCGCCACCCCCGCTGCCAGCGGATCTACGCCCTCGCGCGCGACTCGAGCCACATCTACATCGCCTACGAGTACGTCCCCGGCAAGACTCTGCGCCAGGCGCTCGCGGCCGGCGAGCTCGGCGATGCGGACGCGGTCGAGGCGGCCGCTCAGGTGCTCGACGCGCTCGCGCACGCCCACGGCAGGGGGATCGTCCACCGGGACGTGAAACCGTCGAACGTGCTGCTCGGCGAGTCGAGCGGCATCGACGTGAGGCTGCTCGACTTCGGCCTCGCCCAGATGGAGGAGTTCGACACCCTGACGGCGATCGGCGACGTCCCGGGGACCCTGACCTACGTCTCGCCCGAGCGGCTCGACGGCAAGACCGCGACGGCCGCCGCCGACGTCTGGGCGGTCGGCGTGATCCTGTGGGAGTCGCTGGCCGGAAAGCATCCGTTCCGGTCGAGCAACGCCGCCGGAACCTCACGCCGCATCAAGGCCGGCGCGCCGCCGCTCGAGGACGTGCGGCCCGACCTGCCCCAGCGGCTCCGCGACGCGATCGCGCAGGCGCTCGATCCCGACCCGGAGCGCCGGCCGAGCGCGGCCCGGCTTGCCAGCGAGCTTCGAGAGCAGCCGCGCAAGCGCAGGCGCGTCCCCGGCCAGGCCGAGATCCGGGCGCCGAGGGTTGCCCCGCGCGAGCGGCTTGCGCTGGCCGGACGGGAGCGCGTCGCCCCGGCGGTCGCCGCGGCGGCCTGGACCGGCTGGGTCGCCTGGGCGCTGCCCTTCTACCCGGCGGGCTGGCCGCTCGGGCTCACCGTCGCGACCGCGGCTGTCGGTCTCGCCTTCCCGCGGGTCGCGCTCGCGTTCGCGTTCGCGGTCACGTTCTTCCCTCTCTGGAACATCTCGTTCGGGCTGGCCGTGCTGTTCGCCCTGCTCGGGGCGGCGTGGGTCGCGCTCACCTGGACCGACCCGCGCGGCAACATCGCGCTCGTCGCCGGCCCGTTGCTCGGCCCGGTCGCCGGCCTCGCGCTGCTCCCTCTGGCCGCGCAGTTCGCGCGCGGCCCGGTCCGGCGTGCCGTGCAGGCGCTCGCCGGCGCACTCCTCGCCGTGCTCGTCGCCGGCATCCGCCACCAGCCGCTCCCCTTCGACGGCTCGGCGCCTCCGCTCGGGCTGGGGATAGCCGGGAGCTCGCGTCCCTCGGCGGTCGCCTGGGCGCTGTGGCGCACCCTGGAGGCCCATCCCGTGATCATCGGTCAGGCGCTGGCGCTCGCGGCGGCCGCAGTCGCCCTGCCCTACCTGCGTGGCCGCGGCCCCTGGCCGGCTGCGATCGCCGGTGCTGCGCTGCTCGCCGCGACGGCGATCGGAGCTCCGGCTGCGGCGCTGATGCCGCTCATCGCGTCTGCCTGGATCACCGCCGGCTACCTGGCGCTGAGCGCCCCGGCGGTGCCGGGACCTGCCGCAGAGGCGACGATCTCCTCGACGACGGCGCGGCTCGGCCCCGCGATCAGCAGGCTCTCCCGGTTTCGCAGGCGCGAGACGGTGCCGACCTTCTCGCCGGAGGGGTTGTAGATCCCGATCTGCGCTCCGACGTAGCGCTTCGCGTCGACGTCGATCCGCCCGACATGCCTTTGCTCCGCCAGCAGCCCGCCGAGCTCACCCGGGTCGTGGAACCCGTCGTCCGAGACCGACACGAGGAGCCACGGCGCGCGCAGGGCTGCGAGCAGCTCGGCGAGCGCGCGCGGCGCGCCCGGCCTCGAGTTGTAGGCGCTCCGCCGCTCGCGGCAGTCGACGCGCTTGTTGGCGACGCCGTAGCTCTCCGGCGCGTCCCAGCGGACGAGCGTCTCCCAGACGTGGTAGTTGGAGAAGAACGAGTGCTGGTTGTACGGCGGATCGACGTAGACGAGGTCGACGTCGAGATCGGGGGCGAGCACGTTGGCGTCGAGACGCGAGACCGTTCCGGCCGGGCCCGCGACCGGCTCGGGGAGGCGCAGCGAGAGGCTCTTGTAGGACCGCGGCGCCCACGCCTTCAGGTAGGCCATCTGCAGGCCGGTCGTGCTGTCGACGCGGTCGGCGGCCTCGAGCAGGGCGGTCAGCAGCACGCCGCGCTCGACCTCCGAGAGCGCGTAGCCGTCGATCGCCTCGCGGACGGCATCGATGCGGGCGCCGTTTGCGGGCTGGAAGTACCGCGCCCGCCGGCAGAACGCCTCGGTGAAGTAGCCCGCTCGGCCCTCGAGGGCCGAGAGCTCGGCGAGGATGGCCGTGAGCCGCTCACGGTCGAGGCTCCCGTCGGCGACGATGTACGCGAGACCGAGTGCCTCCGAGTAGGTCGCGAGGTCGTTCGAGTGGACCGCGATCCCGAGGGCGCGGAGCGCCTGGCCGACCCGCGTCGTGCCCGCGAACAGGTCGCACGCCGTCGTGACGGGCAGCCGTGCGGCTACGCTTCCGATCAGCGGCACGAGCGTGCGCTTCGACCCCAGGTACTTGATCAACCGGCCAGTTCTATCGGCGTCGTCAGACGGTGGCCTCAGATGGTGCCTCTAGACTGATTCGGGAGTACGGGTACCTGTCATGAGCGTCTTGCGGAGCATCGAATCGAAGCTCGAGTCCCTCTTCGAAGGGGTGTTCGGTCGTGCCTTCCGCTCCAACGTGCAGCCGGTCGAGCTGGCGCGGAAGCTGGTCAAGGAGATGGACGACCACCGGAGCGTGTCGGTCTCCCGGGTCTATGTTCCGAACGAGTACAGCGTCTATCTCTCGCCGGGCGATCGCGGCCAATTCGCCGGCTACGAGGACCAGCTGTGCGAAGAGCTTGCCGACTACCTCACCGAGCATGCGCGGCGGGAGCGCTACGTGCTCCTGACGACCCCGCGGGTGAAGCTCGAGACGGACGACGACCTCGCCGTCGGCGAGTTCGGGATCGCGACGCGCCTCGTCCGCGGCTCGCAGCCGGCCCCCGACGCGCCGCCTGCGACCCACGTCGCAGGCGAGACGATGATCTACCGCGCGGAGCAGGCACCGGTCGAGGACGTCGACGAGATCGAGGAGGCCGAGGAGCCCCACGAGCCGGCCGTGCTCTCGTTCGCGGGGGAGCAGCACGAGCTGCCGGCGCATCCGGTCGTCATCGGCCGCTCGAAGGACTGCGAGATCCGGCTCGCCGACCCGAACGTCTCGCGCCGGCACGCGGAAATCCGGCCGGACGGCGACGGGTGGACGATCGTCGATCTCGGCTCGACGAACGGGATCGAGGTCGGCGGCAAGCGGGTGAAGGAGCTCGCGCTGCGAGACGGTGCCCGCTTCACGCTCGGCTCGACCGAGATCTCCTTCACACAGGCGGCGGACTGAGCAAGTGCCGGCAGCGTCGGTTGGAGTCGAGACCACTCTCCTTGTCCTCAAGATCGCCTTTCTCGTCCTCCTGTACCTGTTCATCTGGCGGATCGTCCGCTCAGCCGCCCGCGACCTCCGCCTACCCCAGGAATCGATGATCCTCTCGCCGCAACAGGCATCGGCGCTGCTCGCGCAGCCGGCTGCACGGGAGCTCGGCCGCCTCGTCGTGGTCGAGAGCGCAGGCCTCGAGGAGGGCGACGTGATCAGCCTCGACTCGACGGCGCTGACGGTCGGACGCAGCGACGACAACGACCTGCCGCTCGACGGCGACGAGTATGCCTCGGCGCACCACGCGCGCTTCGAGCCCCGCCGCGACGGCGTCTACATCGAGGACGTCGGCTCGACGAACGGCACGTTCGTGAACGGCATCCGCCTCAGCTCCGGCCGCCGCCTCGTCCCCGGCGACGTCGTCCGGATCGGGGAGACCGACCTGAGGTTCGAGCGATGAGGATCCGTGAGTCGTCGGCCGAGTCGAACGTCGGGCGCAAGCGGCGCCACAACGAGGACAACTACGTGTCGGCGCCCCCGTTGTTCGCGGTCGCCGACGGGATGGGCGGCGCACAGGCCGGCGAGGTCGCCTCGCAGCTCGCGGCGAGCACCGTCGCCGAGGCCCGCGTCGACCTGGCCTCGGGCGGCGAGGATCGGGTCGTCGCGCTGATCAAGGCCGCGAACCGCCGGGTGCACCAGCGCGCGACCGCAGACGCCTCGGCCGCGGGGATGGGCACGACGATGACCGTCGCGCTGCTCCAGCCCGACGGCAACGTCGCGATCGGCCACGTCGGCGACTCCCGCGCCTATCGGCTCCGCGAGGGCCGGCTCGAGCAGCTCACCGAGGACCACTCGCTCGTCGCCGAGCTCGTGCGCCGCGGCGAGCTCTCGCCGGAGGAGGCCGCCGTCCACCCCCAGCGGTCGGTGATCACGCGCGCACTCGGGACCGAGTCCGACGTCGAGGTGGACGCGTTCACGGTCGAGACCCGCGACGGCGACCTCTTCCTGCTCTGCTCGGACGGCCTGACGACGATGGTTGACGCCGAGACGATCGCGGGAATCCTCATTCGCAACCACGGCCGGCTGGAGGCCGCGACACATGCGCTGATCAAGGCGGCGAACGACCGCGGCGGCGACGACAACATCACCGCGATCCTGTTCGCCGTCACCGACGGCGACTCCGGCCCCGAGGGCGACGGCGGCGACGAGCCGACGGTCGAGGCCGCGCTGCTCGATCCCGACGACGAGGACACCCTCCATCCCGAGGACAACGTCCGGCTCCCGGATCTCGGCACGCCGGCCGCCGAGGTGACCCAGGTCTTCACCGCCGAGCAGGTCGCGCAGGCGATCGAGACGGCATCGCCGCCCGCCGGACCGGGGGCCGACGGGCTGCACCCCGGCATCGTCCCGGTGCCCGCCGAGGCCGGGCCCGACGACACGGCACCGGCAGAGCCGGGCGAGGCGGGCGAGGCGGGCGAGCCGGTCTCCATGCTCCGGATTGCCATCGCCTGCCTCGTCGTCGTCGCGCTCTCGCTCGCGATCGTCCTCCTCGTGCTGGACGCGCTGCCCCGATGAGCGCCAGGAACCGTGAGCTCGGCTACCTGATCGCGGTCGGCGCGCTGACCGGGCTCGGGTTCGCAAGCGTCTACATCGCCCGGCAGGCCGTCATCGGCTGGAGCTCGCTGACCTATGCGGCCTTCTTCGTCGGCCTCTATCTGATCGCCCATGTCGTCGCACGGCTGACCGTTCCCTACGCCGATCCCTAC
Organism: uncultured Actinomycetota bacterium; assembly: GCA_963743675.1. Lineage (GTDB taxonomy): Bacteria > Actinomycetota > Thermoleophilia > Gaiellales > Gaiellaceae > PALSA-600. The sequence goes on along the minus strand of CAVURE010000008.1, from coordinate 64,754 downwards.
CTGCTGCCGATGACCGGCCTCCTGACCGCCGTCGGGCTGACCGAGATCTACCGGCTCGGGCCGAGCGACGCGTTCAAGCAGGGCCTCTGGGTCGTGATCGGCGTGGCGGTGTTCGCGGCGACCCTGATCGGGCTCCGCCACGACTATCGCATCCTCGAGTCCTACAAGTACCTCTTCGGCGTCGGCGCGATCGCGCTGCTCTTCCTGCCGCGCATTCCCGGCCTCGGCGAGACGGTGAACGGAGCCCGGCTCTGGGTGCACGTCGGCGGCCTCCAGTTCCAGCCCGGCGAGCTCGCGAAGATCTTCCTGATCGTCTTCCTGGCCGGCTACGTGCGCGAGAAGCGGGAGGTGCTCGCGCAGGGCCGGCTGAAGGATGTCGGGCCGGTGCTCGTGATCTGGGCGGCAGCGATGCTCGTCCTCGTCGCCACGAACGACCTCGGCTCGGCGCTGCTCTACTTCGGCATCTTCATCGCGATGCTGTACATCGCGACCGGGCGGCTGTCGTTCGTGCTCGCGGGGCTCGGGCTCTTCCTCGCCGGCAGCTTCGCCGTCGACCGCGCGATCCCGCACGTCGCCGAGCGCGTCACGATCTGGCTGCATCCGTGGACGACGCAGAAGGTGCCGTGCCCGGTGACCGGCACGCTGGCGCTGCGGCAGGACTGCCAGAGCTACCAGCTCGTGAAGTCCCTCTACTCGATCTCGAACGGCGGCTTCGCCGGCACCGGCCTCGGCAAGGGGACGTTCACGACCACGGGCGGGACGGCGCTGATCCCGGACGTGAAGACGGACTTCATCTACTCGGCGCTCGCCCAGGAGCTCGGCCTGGTCGGCATCTCGGCGCTGCTGCTCGTGTTCATGGTGTTCGTCGCGCGCGGCATGAAGATCGCGCTCCAGGTCGACGACGGCTTCTCGAAGCTCCTCGCCGCCGGGCTCACGTTCGGTTTCGCGCTGCAGACCTTCGTGATCGTCGGCGGCATCCTGCGGCTGATCCCGCTGACCGGGATCACGCTGCCGTTCGTCTCCTACGGCGGCTCGTCGATCGTCTCGAACTTCGTGCTGCTCGCGGGGCTCCTCCTCGTCTCCAACCGAGCGAACGCGCGGCTGTGAACAAGCAGATCTCCCAGGTAGCGCTCGTCGCACTCGTCCTGCTCGCCTCCCTGATCGTCGCGACGACCTACTGGCAGACGTGGGCCTCGGCGGGCCTCGCGACGCGCCAGGACAACGAGATCCAGCGGGTGGCGCAGTTCTCGATCGACCGCGGGAAGATCTACGCCTCGAACGGCAAGACCGTTCTCGCGACGAACGTCCGCAAGAAGATCGGCGGCCAGACGCTCTACTTCCGCACCTACCCGTCGAGGGGGCTTGCCTCGCAGGTGATCGGCTACTCGACGCAGAGCCGTTCCCGGGCCGGCATCGAGCGCGCCGAGAACAGCTACCTGACGGCGTCGAACGCCGACCTCGGCACGATCCTCGACACGGTGGGCGACCGCCTGAAGGGGACGACGATCAAGGGCAACAGCCTCGTACTGACGATCCACGCCGGGGCCCAGCGGCTCGCCGAGCGGCTCCTGAGCGGGACGTGCGGCGCCGCGGTGATCCTCAACCCGAAAACGGGAGCCGTGTACGTGATGGCGTCCTCGCCGGGGTACGACCCGAACCTGATCGAGACGCCCTCGGGCTACGCGAAGATCTCCGCCACCAAGAGCCCCTGTGCGCCCGAGCCGGCCGCGCCGCTTCTCAACCGCGCCACCCAGGGCCTCTTCCCGCCGGGCTCGACCTTCAAGACGATCACGGCCGCGGCCGCCCTGGACGACGGCGTGTACCAGCCCGACTCGACGTTCGACGACCCCGGCTACTGCACCGAGTACGGCAAGCAGATCCACAACGCGCTCGACCAGACCGGCCCGGAGGCCTTCGGCATCGTCAACATGGTCGAGGCCTACCAGCACTCGATCAACGCCGTCTTCTGCAACATCGGCCAGAAGCTCGGCGCCCGCCGGATCCTCGACGAAGCGAAGAAGTTCGGGTTCTACTCGGCGCCGCCGCTCGAGACGCCGTCGGATACGCGCTCGGCCTCGGGCCTGTACCTGAACGGCAAGCTGTTCGATCCCTCCTCTGCCCGGCAGTTCTCGCAGGTCGACCCGGGCCGCCTGGCCTTCGGGCAGGACAAGATGCTGACGACGCCGCTGCAGATGGCGATGGTCGCCGCCGCGGTCGCGAACAACGGCGTCGAGATGCAGCCGACGCTGATCAAGCAGGTGATCTCGCCGGGCGGCTCGGTGATCAAGCGGCTCCACCCGCGCGTGCTCCGCCGCTCGACGAAGCCCTCGACCGCCGGCGCCCTCAAGAACATGATGGTCGAGGCGGTGCAGGCCGGGACCGGGACGGCGGCGCAGATCCCGGGCGTCGTCGTCGCCGGCAAGACCGGGACCGCCGAGACCTGCTCGTGCAACACCGTCTACGACGCCTGGTTCATCTTCTTCGCGCCGGCCGACGACCCCGTGCTCGCCGGCGCCGTTGTGGTCGAGCACCAGCTGAACGGCTTCGGCGGCGCGATCGCCGCCCCGATCGCGAAGCAGCTGATGCAGGCCATCCTTCCCCCCACGCCGAACGAGAGCACAGGCTCCCTTGGCAACTAACCTCGAAGACCGTCTCGTCGGCAAGCTCTTCGACGGCCGCTACCGGATCATCCGCAAGCTCGGCTCGGGCGGCATGGCCGAGGTGTACCTCGCCGAGGACGACGAGCTCGGGCGCAAGGTGGCCCTCAAGATCCTGAACGAGCGGCACGCCCGCGACGACCAGTTCGTCGAGCGGTTCAAGCGCGAGGCCCGGAACGCCGCCGGCCTCAGCCATCCGCACATCGTGCGGATCTACGACCGGGGCCAGGCCGAGGACACCTACTACATCGCGATGGAGTACCTCGACGGGCCGACGCTGAAGGAGCTGCTCGTCCGCAAAGGGCCGACGCCGCCGCTGACGGCGATCAAGTTCACGCGCGAGATCCTGAGCGCGCTCGCCGAGGCGCACCGGCACGAGATCGTCCACCGCGACATCAAGCCGCACAACGTGATCGTCAGCCCGGACTGGAACGTGAAGGTCACCGACTTCGGGATCGCGCGCTCGGGCGCCTCGCAGATGACCGAGGCCGGCTCGATCGTCGGCACCGCGCAGTACCTCTCGCCGGAGCAGGCGCGCGGCAAGCCCGTCGACCAGCGCTCCGACCTGTACTCGGTCGGGATCGTCCTCTACGAGATGCTCACTGGCAAGGTGCCGTTCACCGGCGACGCCGCGGTGGAGATCGCGATGAAGCATCTCTCGGTGATCCCGGAGCCGCCGTCGAAGCTGCGCCAGGGGATCTCGCCCGACCTCGACGCGATCGTGATGCGCGCGCTCGCGAAGGATCCTGACCAGCGCTACGCCTCGGCGGACGAGATGGACGCCGACCTGGCCCGCGTTGCGCGCGGTGCGTCGGTGTCGCACCAGACGGCCGAGGCGATGACGCAGGTGATGGCGGCGGAGGGCGAGTCGAACACGGCGCTGACCTCGATCGTCCCGAGGTCGGCGGTGACGCCCCCGCCGGCCCCTCCCGCCTACCGGCCGCCGTCGTACTACGAGGAAGCGGGCCGGCGCCGCTCGCCGTGGCCGATGATCCTCGGGATCCTCGCGCTCGGGATCGTCGCCTTCGGCGGCTACCTGATCTACAACAAGGTCAATACCGCGATCAACAAGAACACCCCGGTCGCCGTGCAGAACGTCGAGACGCTTCCGGTCAAGAACGCGCAGTTCCTGCTGCAGCAGCAGGGCCTCAGCTCGCGCGTGGTCGCGTCTCCGAGCGACACCGTTTCGCCCACGCTCGTGATCAGCCAGAACCCCGGCCCCGGCGATCGCGTCGCCAAGGGCACGGTCGTCACGCTCACCGTCTCGACCGGCAAGCCGAAGACGACCGTCCCGGCCCTGGCCGGGCTACCGCTTGCCCAGGCGCAGACCGTGCTCTCGAACCAGGGCCTCAAGTCGACGATCCATTACCAGAGCTCGGGAACGGTCGCGGCGGGCTCGGTGACCGCGTCGTCACCCGGCAAGGGCACGCTCGTGCTCGTCGGCTCCGTCGTGACGCTGAACGTCTCTACCGGCCCCAAGCAGGTCGGCGTCCCGTCGGTCGTCGGCGAGCCGTACGCGAACGCCGAGAGCCAGCTCAAGGGAGCGGGTTTCAAGGTGGCACGCTCGGACGTCGCGAACGCGGCGCCCGTCGACCAGGTCGTCTCACAGAGCCCGGGCGGCAGGCTCCTCGGCTGCGGCGGGCGCGACGGTGACGCTCTCGGTCTCGAAGGGCCCGCAGGTGGCATCGGTGCCGGCGGTCACCGGAGACGACCAGCAGACCGCGACGCAGCTCCTGCAGCAGGACGGGTTCAACGTCTCGGTCGTCCAGCAGGACGTGACCGACCCGCAGCAGGACGGGCTCGTGCTCGCGCAGGAGCCGACGGGCGGCAAGGCCGAGCAGGGCTCGACGGTGACGATCACGGTCGGGCATCTGGTCACCGCGCCGACCGCGACGGCAACGACCACGACGACGACGACGACCGCGACGACCACGACCCCGGGAGCGACGACGTCTCCGGGCGCGGTCACGCCGATCACCCCGGGGCCGACCACCGACCACCCCGGGCCGACCACCACCGGTCTCGACCACGACCACCGGGGCCGACCACCACCCCGGGCTCGACCACCACCGGTTCGACCACGCCGGCTCGACCACCACCCCCGCCGACACGACGACCGCGACGGGCACGACGACACCGCCGCCGGCAGCGCCGCCGTCGCGGGGCGCGCCTTGAGCCGCCGGATCGCCGTTCTCTCGGGGGGGCGCTCGAGCGAGCACGAGATCTCGCTCGCCTCCGCCCGGAGCGTTGCGGCCGCCCTCGCGGCGGGCGGCGCGGAGGTGGTCAGCATCGACATCGACCGCGGCGGGGCCTGGGCGCTCGGGGCCGGAGGCGAGGCGCCCTCGGGCCTGGACCTCGCCGTGCGGCTGCCGGGCACCTCCGTGGCGGCGGCGCTCGGCGCCGTCGACGTCGTGTTCCCGGTGCTGCACGGGCCCTTCGGCGAGGACGGGACAGTGCAGGGCCTCCTCGAGCTCGCGGGAGTGCCGTACGTCGGCGCCGGCGTCACCGCCTCGGCGCTCGCGATGGACAAGGACCTGTTCAAGTCGGTCCTGCGCGACCACGGCATCCCGGTGACGCGGAACGTGACGCTCCGCGCCGGCGACGCGCCCGCGAGCCCGTTTGCCTACCCGATGTTCGTCAAGCCGGCCCGGCTCGGCTCCTCGGTCGGGATCTCGAAGGCCCACGACGACGCCGAGCTCGCGGCGGCGGTCGCGCTTGCCTTCGAGCACGACGAGAAGGTGCTCGTCGAGGAGTTCGTCGAGGGGATCGAGATCGAGGTCGGCGTTCTCGGCAACCGCGACCCGATCGCCTCGGTCTGCGGCGAGATCGCCGTGACGAACAACGAGTGGTACGACTACGAGGCCAAGTACGAGGCGGGCGAGATGGAGCTGATCGTTCCCGCCCGCGTCTCCCCCGAGCAGTCGGAACGGGCCCGCGAGCTCGCCGTCCGCGCCTTCACCGCCACCGAGTGCGAGGGCATGGCCCGGGTCGACATGTTCGTGCGCAGCGCCGACGGCGAGGTGCTCGTCAACGAGCTGAACACGATCCCGGGCTTCACCCAGACGAGCGTGTACGCGAGCCTGTTCGAGGCGTCCGGGATCAACTACGGCGCGCTGCTCGAGCGGCTCGTCGACCTCGCGCTCGACCGGCACGAGCGGCGCGGCCGCCTCAGGTTCTAGGGAACGTAGTCGGCGCCCTCGAGGTTCGGGCTCGGGTCGGGCAGGCTCACGGCGAGCTGCTGCGTCACGAAGCCGGTTCCGGCGGCGTTCGGCCCGATCAGCCAGAAGTCGGAGCCGAGCTCGCTCCCGACGAGCACCCGGCCGGCGTACGGTGCGAGGACGGCCGCGCCGACGAAGTAGACGGCCATCGAGTTCGTGTCGGCGACGTACAGCCCGGCGGCGGGGCCGCCGGCCGGGCGCGACCTCGCCGGCGCGGGGATCGCGACGATGGGGTTGTCGCCGTTGCCGAGGCCGCTCGCGACGACGGTCACCGTCCCCTTGCGGTCGATCGCGAGGACCCGCCCGGAGACCGAGTCCTGGTCGATCGACAGGAGAAGCTGGCCCGAGGCTGGGCCAAAACGGGCGGGAGCGGTCGCGATCTGGTCGGCTCCGCCCGGGCCCGGATAGGAGCCGATGTCCTGCACGCGGCCGTCGCGGCGTATCGCGTAGACCTCGCCGCCGTCCTCGGCCGAGCCGCCGGTGGCGGCGAGGAGCGCGTAGCCGAACCTGCCGCTCGCGTCGAACGCGAGGCTGCCGTCGGAGCCGAGCGATCCGGGCAGCTGCGCGATCTGTGTCAGCGAGGAGCCGTCGCGGGCGATCCGGTAGATCCGGTTGTCCGGGAGGTGGCAGTAGATGCCGTCGGGCCAGTAGGCGAGCACCGGCACTGCGCAGCGGGCCTCCTCACCGCCGATTCCGCCGGGGAAGGTCGCAAAGAGGTGAGCGCCGGCGCCGGTCGCATCGGCGGCCTCGACGGTCGGGAGGTTCTCGGGGAGATAGAGGAAGCTGCTGCCGGTCCAGAGGGCCTGGCCGAGCTGAAGGTCGGTCTGGGCGAAGGTCGAGAAGGCGAGCGTGGGGCCCGCTGCCGGCCGGGCTTCCGCAGACGCGGCTGTGACGACCGCGGCGAGTGCGACGCCGAGCACGACCGCTCTCATGCCGCCATTGAACCCCGCGAACAGCGGAACGTCTAGCTCGCCTTGACCTCGTTGATCCGCACCGACTCCTGGCCACCGAGGCTCGTGATCCAGATCAGGTAGTAGCGCGCGTGCTTGCCGTCGAGCTGGAAGGTCGTCGAGGCGCCCGCGACCTGCGAGCTCGAATCGTCGGCGAACGGCCCCGAGGCGCTCGCGCCGGAGCGGATGATCGCCGTGTATCCCGGCGTCGTCGAGGTGACGATCAGCTTGTGCGCGGTGACGGGAGCACCGGCGTCGAGGATGATCCCGACGCCCTGCTTGGCGAGCACGTGGTCGTAGTACTGCTCGGTCGACCAGTACGTCGCCGGGTTGCCGTCGGTCGCATTCGGGACGAGCCCCGAGTTCTCGTGGTGGTCGCCGAAGGGATCGTAGGAGCCGGCTCCGGTGAGCGTGATCGGCCCCGGAGGCGTCGAGCCGCCGCCGGAGCCGCCGTTCCGCGACACGATGACGGCTGCGGCGGCCGCCGCGGCGAGCACGAGGACGAGCGCGACCGCGGCGAGCTTCCAGCCGCGCCGGCGCCGGGGGCGCGAGCGGGGCGCACGACGTGGCTTGATCATCGGCAGCACGCCGGTCGCCGAGCGGTCGTCGCCGGCCCGAACCTCCGCCAGGCAGGCGTCGAGCTCGGCACGAAAGTCCGACATCGTCGCGAACCGCTGCTCCGGATCCTTCGCAAGCGCCCGCTCGACCGCCGCATCGACCCGCCGAGGGACGTCGGGGCGCTTGAGGCTCACCGGCGGCGGCGCGGTGTTGATGTGCTGCATGGCGACGGCGACGAAGTTGTCGCCCGAGAACGGCACCTCGCCGGTGAGGAGCTCGTAGAGGACGATCCCGAGCGAGTAGACGTCCGTGTGCTCGTCGACGCGGCGGCCCTGCGCCTGCTCCGGCGAGATGTAGTCGCACGTCCCGAGCACGGTTCCCGTCTGCGTCTCCCCCTCGTTCGCCTCGAGCGCCCTCGCGATCCCGAAGTCGGTCACCTTCGCCTCGCCCTTGCCGTTCAGGAGGACGTTCTGGGGCTTCACGTCGCGATGGACGAACCCCTGCTGGTGGGCGAACGCGAGGCCCTTGGCGACCTCGATCGCAAGCTCGAGGGCGCGGGCGACAGGGAGGGGCCCGTCACGGCCGACGAGCTGCTTCAGGTTCTCGCCCGGGATGTACTCGAAGACGATGAAGGGGCTGCCGTCGGACTCCCCGCGGTCGATCACCGCGACGATGTTGTGGTGGGAGAGCCCCGCGACCAGCTTCGCCTCGCGGGTGAAACGGTCGACGACCTCGCGCTGGGCGACGAGCCGCTCGTGCAGGACCTTGAGCGCGACCGTCCGCTCGAGGACCTTGTCGTGGGCGCGGAAGACGCTCGACATGCCCCCGGAGCCGACGAGCTGCTCGAGCTCGTAGCGGTCCGCGACGACGTCGCCGGCCATCAATGTCGTCTGTCCTCCGGCTGCAACCGGCCTCAGGCGAGGACCGCGTCGAGCGCGTCTTCCCAGGCGCCGAGCGCTTCCTCGAGCTCCGCGTCCGCGATCACGAGCGGCACGAGCACGCGGATCGCGTTCCCGTAGATGCCGCAGGTGATGAGCAGGAGGCCCCGGTCGAGCGCCTCCTCGGTCACGCGCTGGGCGAGCTCCTTGGACGGCTTCCTCGTCGCCGGGTCGCTGACGAGCTCGATCGCGAGCATCGAGCCGAGCCCGCGCACCTCGCCGATCTCGGGCCAGCGCTCCTGCCAGAGAAGCATGCGGGCGCGGATCGTCTCGCCGATCGCCGCGGAGCGCTCGAGGAGCCCCTCGTCGTCGATCACGTCGAGCACCGCAAGCGCGGCTGCCAGCGCAACCGGGTTGCCGACATAGGTGCCGCCGACGGCGCCGACGACCGGCGCGTCCATGATCTCGGCGCGGCCGATCACCCCGGAGAGCGGCAGCCCGTTCGCGATCGACTTCGCCACGCAGATCAGGTCGGGCTCGACATCGAAGTGCTCCATCGCGAAGAAGCGGCCGGTGCGGCCGAAACCGGTCTGCACCTCGTCGGCGACGAGAACGATCTCGTAGTGATCGCAGATCGAACGGACCCCGGTCACGAACTCCGGCGGCGCGACGATGAAGCCACCCTCCCCCTGCACGGGCTCGAGCACGATCGCCGCGACGCTCTCGGCGGCCACCGAGGTGGTGAGTGCCCGCTCGAGCGCGGCGAGCGCCTCCTCGACCGTGACGCCGCGGTAGGCGTTCGGGAACGGCACGCGGTAGATCTCGGGCGAGAACGGCCCGAGGCCGGCCTTGTACGGGTGCACCTTGGAGGTGAGGGAGAGCGAGAGCAGCGTTCGCCCGTGGAACGCGCCCTCGAAGGCGATCACCGCGGGGCGGCCGGTGTAGGCGCGGGCGAACTTGACCGCGTTCTCGACCGCCTCGGTTCCGGCGTTGAAGAACGCGGCCTTGACGCGGCCCGAGATCGGCACGCGCTCGGCCAGGCGCTCCGCGAGCGCCGCGTACGACTCGTACGGAACGATCGTGAAGTCGGTGTGGGTGAAGCGGTCGAGCTGCTCGTGCGCCGCCGCGACCACGTCGGGGTGGCTGTGGCCGACGTTGAGGCAGCCGACGCCGCCCGTGAAGTCGATGAAGGTGTTGCCGTCGACATCGGTGAGCGTCGCGCCCCGGGCCGAGGCGGCGACGATCGGGAACGTGATCGAGAGCGGCCGGGCGACGGCTCGCTCGATCCGCTCCCCGATCTCCCGCGACCTGGGCCCGGGAATCTCGGTGACGATGTCGATGACGCGCGTCGCAGCCATGGGGCCAGCGTAGCGAACACGCCAGAAATCCCGGCTCACCCACGGTCGGCAAAGCGCCCGGGAAGAGCCCTCGCAACGGGGCCCGAGCCTCGCCCCGGCGGGCGTACGCGCACCGCGTTCCCCCACCCTGGGTGGGGATGCCATCCCGCCACCCTCGAGAGCAATTCTAGTCGTGGACGGGCGCCGTGCTCGTAGCGATTTTGTGCCGATTCGTCCACAGGGACGAAAAAGCCGGGGCCGCCACGAGGGCGGCCCCGGCCCGGTTACTAGCTTGGATTTCGTAGGGGCGCTTCCGGCCGACTCGTTTCCGGCGGCGCGCTGGCGCGATATCCCCCACGCTGGCTAGGCGATTCCCCTTCAGGTCCCGGGGACACGTCCCTACGAGCTAGTACCTCCACTGCCCGTACTGGAAATCTCCATCTACCGGACCACCTCCTTTCCGCGGTTAATCCGATAGTAACGTGCCGGTCAAGAGTGCGGTCACCTCGAGGCCGCTATCGAGCGGCACCGTGACGCTGACCGTGGTCGGATCGCCCTGGCGAGCGGCCGAGTACGCGGCCAGCTCGCCATGCGAGACGACGTTGTCGGCGACGACCACACCGCCCACCTCGAGGCGCGCCCGGGCGAGCTGGAACAGCGCCTCGTAGTCGTCCTTCCAGGCGTCGAGGAAGACCAGGTCGAACGGCCCAGGGAGGCCCTCGAGCGTCTGGAAGGCATCGCCGGGGATCACCTCGACGAAGCCGTCGAGGCCCGCATCGGCCAGGTTGCGGGCCGAGGCCGCGAGCTTCGCCGGCTCGGCCTCGAGCGAGGTGACATGGCCGCCGTGGACACGCACGGCCGCACCGAGCCAGATCGTCGAGTAGCCCCGCGAGCCGCCGATCTCGAGCACCTCGCAGCCGGGCCGTCCGGCGCAGAGCGCGTAGAGGAGCGCACCGCTCGTGGGCGCGATCTGGAGCGAGCGCTCGGACGGCGCGAGCGCGGCGCCGCGCTCGCGCTCGGTCTCCTCCTCGAGGCGGCGCAGGACGGCCCGTACGCGATCGTCGAGCATCAGAGCCCGCGCTCGCTTTCGACAGCGTCGCGCACCCAGCAGCCGGCGAGATGGTCGTTCACAACCCCGCATGCTTGCATGGCTGCGTAGACCGTCGTCGGCCCGACGAACCGGAACCCGGCCGTGCGGAGCCGCTTGGCGAGGGCGGCCGACTCCGGGGTGGAGGCCTGCCAGTCGGCCTGGCTCCTCGGCGAGGCATGCGCCGCAGGGCGGTAGGCCCAGACGAGCTCGTGCAGCGGCTCGCCGGCCGCGCGCAGGGCGACCGTCGCGCGGGCGTTCGCGATCGTCGAGTCGATCTTGCCCCGGTGGCGCACGATGCCCGCGTCAGCGAGCAGCCGGTCGATGTCGGCAGCTCCGAAGGCCGCCACCCGGTCGGGATCGAAATCGGCGAAGGCGGCGCGAAAGGCGGGCCGCTTGCGCAGGATCGTCAGCCAGGAGAGACCGGACTGGAACCCCTCGAGGCAGAGCCGTTCGAAGATGCCGCGCTCGTCGCGCACCGGCCTGCCCCACTCCTCGTCGTGATAGCGCACGTAGTCCGCGTCGGCGGTCTCCCAGCAGCGAACCAGCTCGGGCACTCAGGCCTCGACCTCGACCACGACCACGCCCTCCTCGACCCGGACCGGAAAGGTCCTTACGGGCAGATAGGCCGGCAGCGAAAGAGCCCGTCCGGAGTCGAGGTCGAAGCTGGCCCCGTGCCGCGGGCAGACCACGGTGCAGGCCTCGGCGTCCCAGTTACCGAGGCAGAGCGGGCCGTCGTCGTGCGAGCAGCGGTCCTCGATCGCGTGGAGCTCGCCCTCGCAGTTGTAGACCCCGACCCGGTAGGGCTCGTGGTCGACCAGCTTCATCGTCCCCGGCGGCAGCTCCTCGAGGGGAGCCACGGGCAGGTCAGTCAATGTCGAGGCCCTGCCATTCCTCGGGAAGCGGCGTCCCCTTCGAGCGGTTGAGCGCGACCTTGACGACGCCGAGCCCGAGGATCGCGCACTTCATCCGGACGGGAGTGAGCGGGATGCCGACCTCGTCGAGGATCTCCTCCTTCGGCAGGGCGGCGGCCTCCGACGCCTTCTTCCCCTTGACGAGATCGGTCAACATCGAGGTGGCCGCCTGCGAGATCGCGCAGCCCCGGCCCTCGAAGCCGATCGCCTCGATCGTCTCACCGTCGGCCGCAAACCTGATCGAGACCGACACCTCGTCGCCGCAGAGCGGGTTCTGGCCCTCGGCGTACGCATCGTTCGGCTCCAGCAGCCCGTAGTTGTGGGGGTTCTTGTAGTGATCGAGGATGACCTCGCGGTAGAGATCGTCGAACTCGCTCATCGGTCGGCCTCCGCGCGGCTGCTCACGCCATCAGCTCGCGCGCCTTGCGAACGCCGGCGGCAAGCCGGTCGATCTCCTCGGGCAGCGTGTAGAGATAGAAGCTCGCTCGGTTCGTGGCCGCGACGCCGAGCTTGCGCATCAGCGGCTGGCAGCAATGGTGGCCGGCGCGAATCGCGATCCCGTCGAGGTCGAGGATCTGCGCCATGTCGTGCGGGTGGACGCCCTCGACGTCGAACATGACGATCCCGGCGCGGCGGTCGGGGGGAGGGCCGTACAGCGTGATGCCGGGGACGTCGGCCAGGGCATCGAGCGCGTAGGCCGCCAGCCGATGCTCGTGCGCCTCGATCGCCTCCAGGCCGATCGCCTCGAGGTAGTCGATCGCGGCGCCGAGCCCGACTGCCTCGGCGACGGGCGAGGTTCCGGCCTCGAACTTCGCCGGCAGCTCGCCCCAGGTCGTCTTCGTGTCGCCGACGTTGCGGATCATGTGGCCGCCGAGAAGGAACGGCTCCATCTCGAGCAGCAGCTCGGTGCGGCCCCAGAGGAAGCCGATCCCGCTCGGGCCGCACATCTTGTGGCCCGAGGCGGCGACGAAGTCGGCGCCGAGCGCCTGGACGTCGAGGCGGATGTGCGGGGCGGCCTGGGCCGCGTCGCAGGTCAGGATCGCCCCGCGCTCGTGCGTCCAGGCGGCGAGCCGCGGGATGTCGCCGATCGTGCCGAGCGAGTTGGAGACGACGTTGGCCGCGACGACCTTGACGTTCTCGATGTCGGCGACCTCGTCGAGCAGGAGATCGCCGGCGTCGTCGATCGGGATGATCCGGAACTCGGCGCCCGTGCGACTCGCGATGTACTGCCAGGGGACGAAGTTCGAGTGGTGCTCGAGCTGGGTGGCGAGCACGACGTCGCCGGGGCCGAGACGAGCGAGCCCGTAGGCGTAGGCGACGAGGTTCAGGCCCTCGGTGGCGTTGCGAACGAAGATGATCTCGCGCTCGCTCGGGGCGTTGACGAACGCGCGCACCTTCTCGCGCGCGCCCTCGAGACCCGCGGTGGCCCGCTCGCCGAGCGTGTAGACGCCCCGATGAACGTTCGAGTACGAGGTCTCGTAGAACTCGGTCATCGCGTCGAGCACCTGGCGTGGCTTCTGCGAGGTTGCGGCCGAGTTGAGGTACGCGAGGGGGCTTCCCGTTGATCACCTGCTCGAAGATCGGGAAATCCGCGCGTGCTCTCGCCGCGTCCAGCACTGTCTGGGCCCTGACCGCCATGGGTCTACTGTACCGAGCCGCCTTCTCGCCCGGCCGCTGCCCGCCGGCCGGTTATCGTGGCCCGATCGTGCGCGTCTTGCCTCCGCCTGTGGATCGTTCGTTGCTGTTTCGTGTGCCTAACCTGGCACCGGACATGTCCGGACGGCCACGCGGGAGGTGCAGGGGCTTTGGTGCGGGCACCGCTCCTGTCGGCCCCGGCGCGGGCGGCGCACGGGTGAACCTGGCACCGGACACGGCCCGGGGGGACGGTGTCTGAGTTCGTCTACTCGATGTACCGGGCGGACAAGTTCTACGGGGCCGACCGCCAGGTGCTCGCGAACATCTCGCTGTCGTTCTTCCACGGCGCGAAGATCGGGGTGCTCGGGCCGAACGGAGCGGGGAAGTCGACCCTGCTGCGGATCATGGCGGGGCGGGAGGAGACCTCCTCCGGGGAGGCGCAGCTCGCGCCCGGTGCCACGGTCGGCCTGCTCGAGCAGGAACCCGAGCTCGACCCCGCCAGGGACGTGCGCGGGAACGTCGAGGACGGCGTCCGCGAGCTGCGCGACCTGCTCGACCGCTTCAACACCATCTCCGCCGCCTTCGCCGAGCCGGACGCCGACTACGACGCGCTGCTCGCCGACCAGGCCAAGGTGCAGGACGAGATCGACCGGCGCGATGCCTGGTCGCTCGATGCGACGCTCGACCGGGCGATGGACGCGCTCCGCCTCCCCGAGGGCGATCGCGACGTCGAGACCCTCTCCGGCGGCGAGCGGCGACGTGTCGCGCTCTGCCGCCTCCTGCTCTCGGCCCCCGACCTGCTGCTCCTCGACGAGCCGACCAACCATCTCGACGCCGAGTCCGTCTACTGGCTCGAACGCTTCCTCGCCGACTACAAGGGCGCCGTCATCGCCGTCACCCACGATCGCTACTTCCTCGACAACGTCGCAGGCTGGATCCTCGAGCTCGACCGGGGCCGCGGCATCCCCTTCCAGGGCAACTACTCCTCGTGGCTCGAGCAGAAGCAGGCCCGGCTCGCGGCCGAGGAGAAGCAGGAGTCGGCCCGCCGCCGCACGCTCGCGCGCGAGCTCGAGTGGGTGCGCATGAGCCCGAGAGCCCGCCACGCAAAGTCGAAGGCCCGGCTCGGGGCGTACGAGAAGCTCCTCGCCGACGAGCAGCAGGTGAAGCTCGACCGGGTCGAGATCCACATCCCACCCGGGCCCCGTCTCGGCGACGTCGTGATCGAGGCCGACGGCCTGGCGAAGGGCTTCGGCGACCGCCTCCTGTTCGAGGATCTGAGCTTCTCGCTCCCGCCCGCCGGCATCGTCGGCGTGATCGGCCCGAACGGCGCCGGCAAGACGACGCTGTTCCGCCTGATCGCCGGCGAGGAGCAACCGGACGCAGGCACCCTCCGCCTGGGCGACACGGTGCAGCTCGCCTACGTCGACCAGTCACGCGGCGGCCTCGACCCGAAGAGCACCGTCTGGAAGGAGATCAGCGGCGGCCAGGACCTGATCGAGCTCGGGCGCCGCGAGGTGAACTCGCGCCAGTACGTGAGCTGGTTCAACTTCCGCGGCGGCGACCAGCAGAAGCCCGTCGCCCAGCTCTCGGGCGGCGAGCGCAACCGCGTGCACCTCGCGAAGCTCCTGCGCAGCGGCGGCAACGTCCTGCTCCTCGACGAGCCGACCAACGACCTCGACGTCGATACGCTCCGCGCCCTCGAGGAGGCGCTGCTCGACTTCGCCGGCTGCGCGGTCGTCATCACCCACGACCGCTGGTTCCTCGACCGCGTCGCCACCCACATCCTCGCCTTCGAGGGCGACTCGCAGGCGAACTGGTTCGAGGGAAGCTGGGGCGAGTACGTCGACTGGATCACCGAGACGAAGGGCGCCGAGGCGCTCGAGCCCCACCGGATCAAGTACAAGCCGCTCGTCCGCTCGTGAACCGCCGCCTCGCCGGGAACGCACTCGTCCTCCTCGGCTACACGGCAATCGGGTTTGCGTACTTCGGCGCCCGGCTCGTCCCCCACCCCGGTCGCTGGCTGGTCGGCTACGGCCGCGACCCGGAGATCTTCGTCTGGTCGTTCGCGTGGTGGCTCCACGCGCTCGAGACGCTGCAGAACCCGTTCTACAGCCACGCCATCTACGCGCCGGTCGGGATCAACCTCGCCTGGGCGACCACCGTTCCCGGGCTCGCGCTGCTCTTCACGCCGCTGACGGCGCTCTTCGGGCCCGACGTCGCCTACAACGTCGCGGCGACGCTCCTACCGGCGGCCGCGGCGTTCACCGCGTACATCTTCTTCCGTCACGTCACACGCTCGACCTGGGCGGCGCTCGTCGGCGGCTACCTCTTCGGCTTCTCGAGCTACATGCTCGGCCAGTCCCAGGGGCACGTGCAGATGACCGCAATCTTCCTGCTGCCGCTGATGGCGCTCGCGACGGTTCGCTACCTGCGAGGAGAGATCGACGGACGCGGCTTCGGCTGGCGTCTGGGCGTGCTCTTCGGGCTCCAGCTCTGGCTCGGCACCGAGGTCGTCTTCACCGCCGCGCTCATGCTCGCCCTGGCGCTGGTGCTCGCCTTCGCGCTGCTCCGGCCCACCCGTCCCCGCATCCGCGGCCTTGTCCGTCCGCTCCTCGGCGCGATCGGGCTCGCCGTCGTGATCGCCGCGCCGATCGTCTACTACACGCTGACCGGGTTCCAGTCGCAGTCGATCAACCCGCCCGCCCCCTACGACGGCGATGCCCTGAACTTCCTGCTTCCGACGCACTTCATCTGGGCGGGTGGCCAGTGGTTCTTCTCGACGTCGGCGCAGTTCCGGGGGAACGACTCGGAGGCCGGGGCGTATCTCGGCATCCCGACCCTCGTCATCCTCGCCTGGTACGCACTCGGCGCCCGGCGCTCCGCCGTCGTCCGCTACCTCCTGGCGGCGCTCGCGCTCGCCGCGGTGCTCACGCTCGGCACGGGCTTCGTCTACAAGGGGCGCATCGAGTTCTGGCTGCCGTGGCGGGAGATCGCCCGGCTGCCGTTGTTCGACAACGTGCTCCCGTCGAGATTCGCGCTGTATGCATCGCTCGCGGCCGCGGCGGCCGTCGCGCTCTGGACGGCGCAACGGCGCGGCTGGGCGAGATGGGTGCTGCCGGCGCTGGCCGTCGCGGCACTCGTTCCCGACCTGTCGCGGGCCTACTACGTCGTCCACCCGCAGCGGTGGTCGTTCTTCACGGACGAGACGTACAAGATCTGCTTCCCGAAGAACGAGAACGTCGCGATCTTCCCGTTCGGCTTCCACGGCGACTCGACGCTCTGGCAGGCCGAGAGCGGCTTCTGGTTCCGCATGCCCGGCGGGTACCTGGCGCCGAACCCGCCGCCGGCCGACCTCGCGAACGACCCGGTCGTCCAGATGGAGACGTTCACGTACGACAGCCCGACCACCGCGCAGATCATCGCCTTCGTGCATCGCAAGAAGGTCGACCGGATCATCTCGGTCATCCCCTACGACCGGCCGGACGGCACCCAGATGCACCGCTTCGGCTCGGTTCAGGCCAGCGGGGGCGTGCTAGTGACCCAAGGTTGCAGCTACCCGTCCTTGCAAAAGGGGATCCATCCGACCTCGCCGCATCCCCAGCCATGAGCCGCCGGCCCGCTCGAGGTCGACGGGACCGAACCTGGCGGAGCGCCCCGGCCCCTGACCGCACCGCTCAGGCCTGAGGGATGCGGGCCTCGAGCGCGGCGCCGAGCGCCTCGCGAACCGGCTCGAGCTCGATCCGGTCGAGGATGTCCTGGAAGAACCCGCGCACGATCAGCCGCTCGGCCTCGGCGCGCGAGAGCCCGCGCGCCATCAGGTAGAAGAGCTCCTCCCGATTGACGCGGCCCAGGGTCGCGCCGTGGGTGCAACGGACGTCGTTGGCCAGGATCTCGAGCCCCGGGATCGAGTCGGCGTGGGCGTCGGCGGAGAGCAGCAGGTTCCGGTTCTCCTGGTAGGCGTTCGTCTTCTGGGCGGTCTCCTCGACCCGGATCATCCCCCGCCAGACGGCGTGCGCATGCTCGCGCAGCGCGCCCTTGAAGGCGAAGTCCGACTCGGTCGAGGGGCCGATGTGCTCCTGGAAGGTGTCGTAGTCGAGGTGCTGGTCGCCGTCGGCGAAGTAGGCGCCCGTGACCCTCGACGTCGCGCCGGCGCCGTTGAGGTCGTTCTGGATCCGGATCTTCCCCTTCTTCGAGCCGAAGCCGCCGGCGACCCAGTCGAGCTCGGCATCGCGCTCGACGCGGGCGTGGTGCGTCGCAAAATGCCACGTCTCGCGCGAGAGGTTCTGGATCGACACGTACTCGAGCTTCGCGCCCTGGCCGACGAAGATCTCGGCGACGGCATTCGAGTAGGCCGCGAGGTCGGGCTCGCTCGAGACGTACTCCTCGATCACGGTGAACCGCGACTCGGGCTCGGCCACGATCAGCAGCCGGTGGAAGATGGAGCCGTTCGGCACCGAGTTCGCGATCCGGATGTGGAGGGGCTTGTCGAGCACGAGTCCGCGGGGCACGTGAACGAGCAGGCCGTGCTTCCACATCGCCGCGTTGTGCGCGGCGAACTTCTCGTCCCAGCCGACGAGCGAGTAGAGCCGCTCGTCGTCCTCGGGCAGGAGCTCGAAGCGCACGCCCTCGGGCGCCGACAGGATCTCCGTCCCGGACTCGCGGACGAGCGCCGAGCCGGAGACGTCGCTGGCGTCGAGCATGGCGTCCCACGTCGCGCCGCGATCGTCCGAGCCGACGAACGCGTCCGGGTCGAACCCGCGCAGGTCGGTGAAGCGCCAGGCCTCCTCGGTTGTGGTTGGAACCGGCAGCTCCGCGTAGCGGGCGGCCGCCGCGTCTCTACCCAACCGAGCCTTCCATTTGCAGCTCGATCAGCCGGTTCATCTCGATCGCGTACTCGAGCGGCAGCTCCTTCGTGATCGGCTCGACGAAGCCCGACACGACCATTGCGCTTGCCGCCGCCTCGGTGAGGCCGCGCGACATGAGGTAGAAGAGCTGCTCCTCACCGATCTTCGACACGGTCGCCTCGTGGCCGATGTCGACCTCGTCCTCGTCGATCTCGATGTACGGGTAGGTGTCCGAGCGCGACTCGTCGTCGAGGATCAGCGCATCGCAGACGACCTTCGACCTCGCGTTCTTGGCGCCCTTGGCCACCTGGAGCAGGCCGCGGTAGCCGGCACGGCCACCGTTCTTCGAGATCGACTTCGAGGTGATCACCGACGTCGTGTCGGGCGCGACGTGGATCACCTTGCCGCCGGCGTCCTGGTGCTGCCCCGCGCCCGCGAACGCGATCGAGAGCACCTCGCCGTGGGCACGCGGCCCCATCAGCCAGATCGCCGGGTACTTCATCGTCAGCTTCGAGCCCAGGTTCCCGTCGACCCACTCCATCGTCGCGTCCTCGTAGGCGACCGCACGCTTGGTCACCAGGTTGTAGACGTTGTTCGACCAGTTCTGGATCGTCGTGTACCGGCAACGACCACCCTTCTTCACCACGATCTCCACCACCGCGCTGTGCAGCGAGTCGCTCGAGTAGATCGGCGCCGTGCAACCCTCGACGTAGTGCACGTAGGCGCCCTCGTCGACCAGGATCAGCGTCCGCTCGAACTGGCCCATGTTCTCGGCGTTGATCCGGAAGTAGGCCTGCAGCGGCAGCTCGATCTTCACCCCCGGCGGCACATAGATGAACGAGCCCCCCGACCAGACGGCGCTGTTCAGGGCGGCGAACTTGTTGTCGTTCGAGGGGATGATCGTCCCGAAGTACTGCTTCACGAGCTCCTCGTGCTCACGCAGCCCCGAGTCCATGTCCAGGAACAGCACGCCCTGCTCGCTCAGCTTCTCCTGCAGCTTGTGGTAGACGACCTCCGACTCGTACTGCGCACCGACACCGGCGAGGTACTTCTTCTCCGCCTCCGGGATGCCCAGCTTGTCCCACGTGTCCTTGATGTCCGCCGGCAGCTCCTCCCAGGAGCCCGCCTGCTTCTCGGTCGGCTTGATGTAGTAGTAGATGTTCTCGAAGTCGATGCCCGAGACGTCGCCGCCCCAGCCCGGCAGCGGCCGCGCGAGGAAGTAGTCGAGCGAGGCATGCCGGAACTTCCGCATCCACTCCGGCTCGTTCTTGTGCTCGGCGATGCTCTCGACGAGCTCGTGGGAGAGCCCGCGGCCCGACTTGAAGAAGTAGTCCTTCGCCTCGTCCGGGTTCGAGAACCCGTACTTCGCGGCGTAGTCCGAGCCGATCTCGCGGACGATCCTGGTTTCGTCTTCGATCTGTGCCATCAGGTGCCCCCTCCGTCGGGCGCGTGCCCGTTGCTCGACGCACCCCATTGCTCGTATCCGAACTCCTCAAGCTTATCGGCCAGTTCCGGGCCTCCGGACTCGACGATCCTCCCGTCGACGAAGACATGCACGACGTCCGGCTCGATGTAGTCGAGAATCCGCTTGTAGTGGGTGATCACGAGCGCACCCATGCCCGGGCCGACCAGGTCCTTGATCCCGGCCGCCACCACCTTGAGCGCATCGATGTCGAGCCCGGAGTCGGTCTCGTCGAGCACCGCCATCCGCGGCTTCAGCATCGCCATCTGCAGGATCTCGACGCGCTTCTTCTCGCCGCCCGAGAACCCGTCGTTCAGGTACCTCGAGGCGAGCTCGCGCGAGACCTTGAGCCGGTCCATCTGCTGGAACAGCTCGTCGCGGAACTCGCGCACCGGGATCGGGTCGTCGGTCCCGCCGGCCCTCGCCTTGCGGGTCGCGTTGATCGCGGTGCGCAGGAAGTCCGTCACCCGGACGCCGGGGATGGCGTGCGGATACTGGAACGCGAGGAAGAGCCCCTGCTGGGCGCGCTCGTCGGCGGCGGCCTCGGTGATGTCGTTCCCGTCGAGAACGATTCGCCCTGCGGTCACCCGGTAGGCCGGATGGCCTGCGATCGCGTAGGAGAGCGTCGACTTGCCCGATCCGTTCGGGCCCATGATCGCGTGGACCTCGTTCGTGTCGACCTCGAGGTCGACGCCCTTGACGATCTCGGTGCCGTCCTCGAGCGCGACGTGCAGGTTCTCCAGCTCCAACAGTGCCAATGGCTCTCCTTCGAAGAAAATTCCCGGGCCGGGCGCGCCGTTCGCGCGGACCCCGTGAGCAGCCCACAGCTGCAGGCGCGGCCCCCATCGTAGCCCGCGGCCGCGGCCGCGCGGCGCAGGCGGACCTGACAGATCGGCGCCACGAGCACGCGAAAGAGGTGTGGTACGATCGTTGACATGGGAACAGGACTACTCCAACCGACTCACCTGATCTTCCTCTTGATCCTCGCCCTCCTGCTCTTCGGCGCGAAGCGGCTTCCGGAAATCGGCCGTTCGCTCGGGGTCGGCATGAGAGAGTTCAAGGACTCGGTCACCGGGATGCAAGAGGCGACGAAGATCGACACCAACGCCGAACTGCCTCCGCCCGCACCGGTTGTACCTGCCCCCGTGCATGCCGCTCCGGTGGTTGCACCAGTGCAGGACGTCGCACCCGTTCAGGCGGCTCCCGTCCAGACGGCTCCCGTCCAGGCGGCTCCCGCTCCGGCAGCACCGGCTCCTCCGGCTGAAGTTCCGGCCGAAACCGAGTCGACCGTCTCCTAGACGGCTCTCGGGGACGTTGGTCTCGGACGGGGCAGTGCTCTCGGAAGGGATGCTTTGCCGAGGCTGAGACTCCCGCGGCGTCTGGAGCATGGCGAGGAGGCCTCGCTCGTCGAGCATCTCGACGAGCTGCGCTCACGCATCTTCATCGTGATCGGGGCGGTGGCGGTCGGAACCGTGATCGGTTTCGTCATCCACACGCACCTGATCCACTGGCTGGTGCTCGATCTGCCGCCGCAGTACCGCAAGCTGAACTACTTCTCACCGGCCGAGGGCTTCACGACGACCCTCTGGATCTCGGCCTACTTCGGCTTCTTCCTCGCCCTGCCGATCGTGCTCTGGCAGATCTGGGCCTACTTCACGCCCGCGCTCGCGCAGTCGCGCATGAAGCTGATCAAGTGGCTTGCCCTGCTCGCGGCGGTGCTCGCGGCGGCGGGCCTCGCGTTCGGCTACTTCGTCGTCCTTCCGCACGCCCTGACGTTCCTCACCGGCTACAACGCCGGCCAGCTGCGCTTCGTCCCCCGCGCCAAGGACTACCTCGGCTTCTGCGTGCACGTGCTCGCAGCGATGATGGTCGTCTTCGAGCTGCCCGTCTTCCTCGTCGCGCTGACGCGGCTCGGGATCATCTCGACCGACATCCTCCGCAAGAACCGGCGGATCGGCTACTTCGCCTGCGGCGTGCTCGGCATGGCGGTGGCGCCGAGCGTCGACCCGGTGACGACGACGCTGCAGGCATTGCCGCTGTTCATCCTCTTCGAGGGATCGATCTGGATCTGCGCGCTGCTCGATCGCCGCGCCCATCGATTCAATCCTGCACTCGAGTCGTGAGGCAGGCGGTCTCCGCCGACTGGGTGCTCCCGGTCGACGGCCCGCCGCTCGAGAACGCGTACGTTGCGTGGGAGGACGGCCGGATCGTCGAGGTCGGCCGGGGCCGGGCCGAGCGCCACTTCGAGGACGCGCTGATCCTGCCCGGCCTCGTCAACGCGCACTCCCACCTCGAGTACGCCGTGTATGCGGGCTTCGGCGACGGCCGGCCGTTCGGCGGCTGGCTCGCCCTCCACGTCGCGCGCAAGCGGGCACTCGACCTCGACGCCATGGTGGCGATCGCCCGGCTGGGCGCTGCCGAGTCGCTCGCCGCCGGCATCACGACCACGGCGGACTACAGCTTCTCCGGCGCCGCCGCCCGGGCGGCCGAGGATCTCGGCCTGCGCGCGATCGTGTTCCTCGAGGTCTTCGGGGCCGACGCCGCCGAGGCCGAGCGGCGCTTCGGCGAGCTCCGGGACCGCGTCGAGGAGACCGACCTCGTGCGGATCGGCATCTCGCCGCACGCCCCCTACACCTGCTCGCTCGAGGTCTACCGCTACTGCCTCTCGCTCGGGATCCCGGTCGGCACCCACCTCGCCGAGAGCGATGGGGAGAACGAGTGGCTCGAGCACGGCAGCGGCCCGCTTGCGGCCGCGCGCGACGTGCTCGTGCCGCCGACGGGGCGGCGGGCCGTCGCGACGCTCGCCGACGTGCTCGGCCCGGAGCTCCTCTGCGCCCACTGCGTGGTCGTCGAGCAGGATGAGATCGCACAGCTCGCCGAGGCCGACGTCCCGGTCGCGCACTGCCCGCGCTCGAACGCACTGCTCGGGTGCGGCATCGCGCCGCTGACCGCGCTGCGGGCCGCCGGCGTCCGCGTCGGCCTGGGCACCGACTCGCCGGCCTCGACGCCGTCGTTCGACACGTGGGACGAGCTGCGCTTCGCGATCGCCTGCGCGCGGGCGCGGGAGCGGCGGCCCGACGCCCTCGACGCGACCGGGGCCCTGTCGCTCGCTACGCTGGATGCGGCGCGCGCATTGGGCCTCGAAGACGACATCGGAAGCCTCTCGGCCGGCAAGCGAGCCGACCTCGCGGTCGTTTCGGTTACCGGCAGCGCCTACGATCCTGTAGAAGACCCTGTGATCGCCGCCGTCTACGGGGGCGCGCCTGCCGGCGTCCTCGAGACGATCGTCGACGGAACGACCCGCTATCGCCAAGGAGAATCCGCGTGGCAAGAGGTACGCAACACCGCAAGCGCCGCCCGCAGACGAATGCTCGCGTAGCCGGCCAGCCGGCCGCGGCGTCCAAGCGGCCAAAGCGCCCCGCCTACGAGGAGCAGCTCTTCTTCGGCCGGCTCCGCAACCACGCGAAGGTCGTCTTCGTCCTGCTGGCGGCGGTGTTCGTGATCAGCTTCGTCTTCCTCGGCGTCGGCTCGGGGTCGACCGGCATCAGCCAGATCCTCGAGAACTTCTTCAGCGGCACCTCGTCGTCGGGCAAGTCGGTCTCGGCACTCCAGAAGCAGACGGTCGAGCACCCGAAGAGCGCCGCTGCCTGGCTCGCGCTCGCGAACAAGCTCCAGCAGAAAAACCAGCTCGACAACGCTGCGGCGGCACTCACCACCTACACGACGCTCCGGCCGAAGGACACGGACCAGCTCAGCATCCTCGCCTCGATCTACCTCCGTCGCGCGCAGGACTGGGACACGATCTACAACAACCTCTCGCAGTACACGCAGACGCTCGCGCCGTCCCCGCTCCTGAACCCGAAGTCGGGATCGAGCCTCGCCCAGGCGCTCACGACGGTCACGAACCCGCTCACGTCGGCCGTTTCCGCCGAGAGCACGACGGCGACGAGCAACGCGTACTCGCAGGTGCTGAGCTTCCTCACCCAGCGGCTCGACGTCGACAAGAAGATCGCCGCGCTCCAGCCGAAGGACGCGACCACCCAGCTCGAGCTCGCACAGGCCGCAAGCGACGCGCAGGACGTCAAGACAGCGGTCACGGCATACAAGGCGTTCCTGAAGCTCGCCCCGAGCGATCCCTCCGCTGCCACCGCCCGCAAGACGCTGAAGCAGCTCGAGGCGCAGCTCAAGGCGAGCGCCGGGACAAGCGCCGGCGGCTAGGCCCGCGCGCGCGACGGTTCCCAGGACATCGCAGGGAGGCCGTGGCTAGACTCCGTCGCAGTGCCGCGGGAGTGCCTGCCGGGCACCGTCGAGGCCACGGATCCAGCCAACCCAGCCCCAGATCATCCACCCGAAACCGTGCGGCCAGCCATCGTCTCAATCCTCGCCGTCTTCGCCGTCGTCGCGGCCGGCTGCGGGGCTGTGGGCCCGGTCACGAGCGGCGACCCGGCGGTTGGCAAGGCGCTCTTCGTCAAGAACTGCGGCGCCTGCCACACCCTCGCAAACGCCGGGACGACCGGCGTCGTCGGCCCGAACCTCGACAACGCGTTCCTGCCCGACAAGCAGCAGGGCTTCGAGCAGTCGACGATTCGCGACGTCGTGCGCGGCCAGATCGCCTACGCGGTCCTGAACACGGGCACCGGCAACCCCGGCATGCCGGCGAACATCGTCACGGGGCAGGACGCGAAGGATGTCGCGGTCTATGTCGCGATGTGCGCCGGCAACAAGTCGTGCGGCGTAACCGCCGCGACGCTTCCCAGCTCGGGCTAGCGGCCGGGCGGGCGCGTCTCGTCTACGACTCGGCCTCGACGGCCTCGGAGCCGGCGCCCTCGGGCAGCCCGAGGTCGACGACGACATGCGTGACCTGAAGGTCGTAGCGCTCGCGCGCCGATTCGACGACGCCGCGCTCGAGCCAGTTCGAGCGGCCCGCCGGGTGGGTGGAGATCACGATCTCGTCGGGCGCGAACGTCCGGAGCGCGTCGTCGATCGCCTGCAGCGGATCGCCGTCGCCGACCTCGCCGCTCGCCTGCAGCCCCGCGGCGCGCATGGCCGCGAGCGAATCCTCGAGCCGGTCCGCCGCCGCCGCACGGGCTCCGTCCTCGTCGGAGACCCAGTGCCGGAGCGGCGAGTTCAGCGCCGGGACGACGACGAGCACCTCCGTCGCCCGGTTCTGGGCGACCCGCTCCAGCTCGGCGAGGAGCTCCGGGCCGCCGACCGTCTCGTTCGCGACCACGAGCACGCGCTTCTCACCCGGAGGATGCTGCGGCGTTGCCTGCTTGACCGGCGCATCCTCGTCGCCGCGCGACATCAGCCACCAGGCGACGAGCGCGCCCGTCTCGAGCAGGAACACGACCAGCCCAAACCACCGGTTGATGACCGAGGCGATTGCGATAAGGCCCAGATAGGCAATCGCCAGCCAGAGGAACCGGAACGCTGCTTCTTCGGACCGGAACGGGTTCCGCATGCGTCCGGGAGAAGTTTTACAGGATGTAGACGGTCACGTACACGACGATCCACATCACGTCGACGAAATGCCAGTAGATCCCGCCCACCTCGATCCCGTGGTGGTGCTCGGCGCTGAAGTGGCCCCGGAACGACCGGATCGTCATCCCGAGCAGGATCAGGAGACCGATGAAGACGTGGCAGGCGTGCAGCCCGGTGAGGCCGAAGAACGTCGAGGCGAACGCGGTGTCGCTGGTGTTGAAGCCGAGCCGGTGGTACTCGATCACCTGCGTGAGCAGGAACGTCGATCCGAGGAGCACCGTCAGCACCATGCCGGCGCAGAGCCCGGCGCGGTTGTTCCTCTTGATCGACGTCGTCGCCCAGTGCATCGTGAAGCTCGAGGTGACCAGGATGAAGGTGTTGACGAGCGCGAGGAACCACGGGCGCTCGAACTGGATGTGCGTCCCCGGCATGTAGGGCGGCCAGGGCCCGGGGTGGGCGTCGTTGTTGACGACCCGGTCGAAGAAGTAGACCGTGAAGAACGAGCCGAAGAGCATGATCTCCGACCCGATGAAGAGAAAGATGCCGACGACGACCGGGTTGATGCGCGAGCTGTAGTGGATCGGCGGCGGATGCTCGTTCGCGGTCCCCGCGTGGTGCGCGTGGCCGACCGGTTCGGCGTGAGCGCTCATTCGCCGGTTCCCTCCGAGACGACATGGTCGACGGGCACGCCGGTCTCGGTGCGCAGGCGCCCGATCAGATCGCGCCGCAGCCAGCCCGAGCGGGCGCTCGGGAACGTCGAGACGATGATCTCGTCGACCCGCTCGTCGTGGGTCGCCTCCATCGCGGCGGTGAACGGGTCCGGATGGACGACCTGCCCGTGGGCGTCGATGCCCTCCGAGCGGAGCTCCGAGAGAGCGCGGCGCAGCCGGCGCGCGGCCTCGGGCCGGGGCAGGTCGCTCGACTGCGGTGCCACGATCAGGAAGCTCGCCGGTCCCTGCGCGGCGCGCGCGCGGACCCGGTCGAGGAGCTCCGGCGAGATCACGGTCTCGTTCGCGACGACGAGCACGTTCCGCTCGACATCGGCCGGATCCTCGCCGGCGACCACGTGCCGCACCGGCACGTCGCCGGCCGCACGACTGATGTCGCGGATGACGTCACTGCGCAGCCAGCCCGAGCGCTGCTCGGGGTGGGTCGAGACGATGATCTCGTCCGGCGGCGGCTCGAGCTGGACGAGCGCGTCCTTCGCCGCCATCACCGGGCTCGTCTCGACGACGAAGCCCTGAGCCGGGATCTCCGAGTCCCGCAGCAGCGCCAGCGTCTTGTCGAGCCGGCGGCCCGCAGACGCGCGCCGCGTGTCCTGGTAGACGACGTAACCGTGGCGCGGCTCGCTGACGGGGGCGATCACCGTCACGTGCAGGTCCTTGCCCATGCCCCTGGCACGCTCACGCAGCGCGTCGAGGAGAGCAGGTGAGGCTGCGGTCTCGTTCGCGATCACGAGCACATGGACCAACTCCGGCTAGTGACCCGTGGTCACCGGTTCGGAGGTGGCGGCGCCGCTCAGGATCGCGTGGCGGGCACCCGGAACGCCGTACTCGTACGGGCCGCCGACGACCTGCGGGATCTCGTCGAAGTTGAAGATCGGCGGCGGCGAGCTGACCTGCCACTCGAGCGTCATCGACCGCCACGGGTTCGCCTCGGCGATCGGCCCGTAACGCCACGACCTGATCATGTTGTAGAGGAAGATCAGCGTCGAGGCGCCGAGCCCGAACGACGCGATCGAGATGAACAGGTTGAAGTCGGCGAAACGGCTCGCATAGTCGGCGACCCGCCGCGGCATCCCCTGCAGCCCGATGTAGTGCATCGGGAAGAACGTCAGGTTGAAGGCGATGAACGTGACCCAGAAGTGGAGCTTCCCGAGCCGCTCGTCGTACATGCGGCCGGTCATCTTCGGGAACCAGTAGTAGATGCCCGCGAACACGGTGAAGATCGAGCCGCCGAAGAGGACGTAGTGGATGTGGGCGACGATGAAGTACGTGTCGCTCGCGTGGATGTCGATCGGCACCGAGCCGAGATAGATCCCGGAAAGCCCGCCGATCGTGAACATCGCGATGAAGCCGACGGCCCAGAGCATCGGCGTGTTGAAGTGGATCTTGCCGTCCCACAGCGTCGCGACCCAGGAGAAGATCTTGATCCCGGTCGGCACCGCGATCAGGAGCGTCGTCACCATCATCGGCACGCGCAGCCACGGCGCCATCCCGGCCACGAACATGTGGTGCGCCCACACCGAGAAGCCGAGGACCAGGATCGCGAGCAGGCTCAGCGCCATCAGGCGGTACCCGAAGATCGGTTTTCGGCTCATCACCGACACGACCTCGGAGATGATCCCGAACCCTGGTAGCAGCATGATGTACACGGCAGGGTGCGAGTAGAACCAGAAGATGTGCTGGTACCCGAGCACGTAGCCGCCGTTCGCCGTCTCGAAGAAGTTCGTGTGCATGACGCGGTCGAAGAGGACGAAGAACTGGGAGCCGGCGATGAAGGGCGTCGCCAGAACGACGAGGGTCGAGGTGGTGAAGTTCGCCCACACGAGCAGCGGCATGCGCCAGAAGGTCATGCCCGGCGCGCGCATGGTGATGATCGTCACCAGGAAGTTGAGCGCCGTGATGATCGAGCTCGCGCCGGCCCACTGGACGCCCATGTTGAAGAAGATCTGCCCGAGCGGCTGGTGCGAGCAGAGCGGCGCGTAGCACGTCCAGCCCGCCGACGGCCCGCCGCCCGGCGTGATCATGCCGACGAGCATGACGATGCCGCCCATGGGCAGCAGCCAGTACGACAGCGCGTTGAGCCGCGGGAACGCCATGTCGGCGGCACCGATCATCAGTGGGATCACGAAGTTGCCGAGCCCGGCGAAAACGGGCACGACGACCGCGAAGATCATCAGCGCCGCGTGCTCGGAGATGAGGACGTTGAAGGTCTGCGGGTTGAAGTACTGGTCGCCCGGACGTGCCAGCTCGGCGCGGAACAGCAACGCCAGGAAGCCGCCGATGACGAAGAACACCATCGTCGTGACGAGGTACTGGACGCCGATCACCTTGTGATCGGTGTTCGGGCGGAAGTAGTCCTGCCACCTGCGCGCGCC
The DNA here is from genome assembly GCA_963743675.1 of uncultured Actinomycetota bacterium. Taxonomy (GTDB): domain Bacteria; phylum Actinomycetota; class Thermoleophilia; order Gaiellales; family Gaiellaceae; genus PALSA-600. The sequence continues at coordinate 36,633 of CAVURE010000008.1, read as the reverse complement.
GTGGCCCGAATGGTCCTCCGGCCTGGTGGGCCTGCCGGAGAAGTAGTAGGCCCAGTAGTCGAAACAGCCGATGCCGATCAGGATCCCCATCGGGAAGGTCACGGTGGCAACCGTGACGATCGGCTGCGGGTACCAGATCGGATGCCAGTGCGCCAGCCAGCGGATCAGGCAGACGAGACCGACGCCCATGAAACCGACGAGCGGTGTCGTCCAGAGCGCGCGCCACCAGCCGGGAGCCGTGAAGCGGTGAATCCCCGTCGGCCTGGGCGGCGGCGCCTCGTGCGAGTGCCCGTTTGCGGGTGCGTGTGCGAGAGCGGTATCGGTCGTCATCTGCGCTTCCTGTTGCTCGTTTCCTACTTGGTGTTCTTGGCCAGATACTGCACGAGCACCTCGATCGCCGAGGGCGGAACGATCGTGTGCTTGAAGGTGCCGGGCATCACGTTCGGCTGGTAACCGGGTGCAATGTAGGCGTTCGGATCGATGATCGACTGCCTGATGAAGTCGACGAGCGGCTGGCCCGCGACCTTCGCTGCTGCCGAGAGATCGTCGAGCGACGGCCCGACCTTACCGGTCGCCGCCGGTATCGGTGTAAAGGTATGGCACGCGCCGCAGCCGTTGCTGGTGAAGATCGCCGCGCCCGTGCTCACTCCCGCTCCTCCGGCCGGGCCGGGGGCCGTCTGCGGCGAGCCGACATACCAGGTGTGATACGCGGCCTTGCCCATCACGAAGGCCCAGCTCCGCATCAGCGCGTGCCCGAGCCCGCAGAGCTCGGTACAGATCACCGGGAAGCGGCCGAGCCGCGTCGGCGTGATCACGAGTGTGTTGATCTGTCCCGGCACCGCGTCCTGCTTCTGCGAGAACTGCGGCACCCAGAACGAGTGGATGACGTCCTTCGAGGTGATCTCGAGCCTCACGCCGCGGTTGATCGGCACGCGGAGGACCGGGTAGCTCTTGCCGTTCGGGTACTCGAACTGCCAGGCGAACTGCTGCGCGAACACCCTGACCACCAGTGGATTGCTCCCGGCATGGCCGTTCTGGGCGAGCACGATGGCGCTCACGATCGCGATCGAGGTGACGAGGATCGCCGGGATCACCGTCCAGATGATCTCGATCGTGGTGTTGCCGTGGATCGGCGGGCCGTCGGACATGTCACCCGGCTTGGCCCTGAAGTTGAAGACCGCGTACACCAGGATCGCCGCGACGACCGCGAAGATCACGAGCGAGATCACGGTCGCGAACCAGTAGACGAAGGCGATCCGCTGCGCCTGCTTGCTGGCCGGATCCGGCAGCCAGGGGATGAAGATCGCGACCGCTGTGGCGATCGCTCCCGCGATGAGGCCGATGAGAACGAGCTGGAAGATGGAGCCCCGACGCACCGCTCGGAACCCTACTCGATTGTCACAAAGGCTTACGACCCAACCGTCAAAATCAGCTCTTTGGTTGTCTCAAACGTCACGTAGTCGGATGCGGACGCAAGGGGATCCGCTGCAGACGGGGCAGCCGGAGACGGGAACGTCCGAGGCGGCGGTGATGATCGGTGCCTTGGACGCACGGCCAGCGGCCCCAGCAGGAAGCAGTAGCTCGACCGAGCGGATCGCCGAAGAGGCGCTGTCGGAGGCGCTTCGCCGTCTCTGCCGGGGCGGTAGCTGGCAGGGCCTCGCGCGCGAGCTCGCCTGGCGAGCGGTCACCGGCGGCCATCGCGACCCCCGCCGCGTCGAGGCGCTCGCCGACAGTGCGGAGGCGATGATGGCGCCGCTGATCGACGAGGCGCTGTGGACCGTTGAGCGAAGCGCAGCCGCAAGCCGCGAGGAGTACCTCGAGGAGCGTCCGCGCGACGAGGCGGGAGCGCTCGTCGCCGCCCGGCTCGATGCCGGCGAGGAGGCGGAGCGGCTCGCAGTCGAGGCCTACGACCAGGTCCTCGACGCGCTCCTCTCGCTCAGCCGCCGCGCCGCCTGACTCGCCGCGCTGCTCGTCGTCGTACCGGTGTTGGCCCCGGCTAGGTTCCCGCTGCCGGCTCGTTCGCGGGCGCCCGCTCGACCGCGGCGACCACGCGGGCGTGGTCGAGCTCCTTCTTGATGTGCACCGCCGCCGAGAGGAGCGGCGCAGCCAGGATCAGCCCGAGGGTGCCGAAGAGGCAGCCGGCGCCGATCGTGACGATGAGGACGACGAGCGGGTGAAGCTGGAGGGCCGACCCCATCGCGAAGGGCTGGACGAGGTTCTGCAGCAGGCCGTTGGCCAGGATCACGAGCAGGAGCATGATCAAAGCGACCGTCGTTCCCTTGGCGCCGAGGGCGATCACCACCGCGAAGGCCCCGCCGACGAACGCTCCGATGAACGGGATGTAGGCGAGCATGAAGTTGACGACGCCGATCGTCCCGGCGAGCGGCACGCCGAGGATCAGGGCTGCGAGACCGATCACGACGCCGTTGAACGCCGCGACGATCGTGACGCCCTTGAAGTAGCCGCGGAGCGAGCGGATCACCCCTGCGGTGATCGTCTGCGCGACCTGAGGCGGCACCCCGAGATGGCGGTCGACAGCGGCCCGCAGCGACGGGCCGTCCTTGAGCAGGAAGAACAGCGTCAGGAAGAGGAACGAGGCCGCGAACGCGACCGAGGTGATGCCGGCGATCCCGTTCACGATCCCCTGCTTGAGCACAGCGAGGATCTGCGGGACGCTGCTCGACACGTTCTGTTTGGCCGAGGCGGCGCTCGAGGAGTCGACGCCGAGACTCTGGAGCCAGCTCTGCGCCCTGGCCGCGCCGCTGCTCGCCGCGGCGGAGATCTCGGAGCTCTGGTCCTTGATGCCGGCGAGCACCAGCACGAGCACGGCAACGCCGATGGCGACGATGGCGAGCAGCACGATCGCGGCCCCGGCCCCCCGTGGGATGCGGTGGCGCTGCATGGTCGCGACAAGCGGCATGGTCACGGTGGCGATCACCATTCCGACTACGACCGGCCCGACGATCGTGTAGGTCGCCGCGACGAGCCACATGACGCCCGCGAGGAGCGCGAAGGCGCCGACGAGCAGCCAGGAGGAGCGGCCGGCGTCCTCGAGCCAGCGGGGCGGGGCGAACACGGTGGCGAGACGATCGATGTCGTCGCTCTCGAGACGCAGCCGGCGTGTCGCCTGCTCGCGTTCGGCGTCCCGCGCTGCGGCATCTTCGTCGCTTCCGCCACGGATCCAGTGCAGCCAGCGCACGAGGCAAGTCTGAGTCGCGAGTCGGATGGGCCGCCGGGTCATGCTTGAACTGAACCGGCCGCCCAGGGACGATGCTGCCGACCCGCGATGGCGAAGCTCGACACGCAACGATCGCTCGACCGCGGCACGGTCGCCGTGGCCACGGCCGTCTCGGCCGTGGCGCTCTGCGCGCGGACGCCGGGAGCGCTGCGCGATGCCTTCTGGCAGGACGAGGTCGCCTCGGCACGCATCCTCGGCGAGCCGTCGGCGTACGCGGCGCTACGGCAGGTGGCCCGGCAGGAGGCGACACCGCCGCTCTGGTACATGCTCGGCTTCCTCGCCCACACCGCCGGGCTCGGCCCCGGCGGGTTCCGCTGGCTCTCGGTGCTCGCCGGCGCCGCGGCGGCCGGGCTCGTCGTGATCTTCGCCCGCCGCCTGCTCCCGCTCTGGGCGAGCGCCTTCGCGGGCGTACTCGCCGCGCTCGCCTGGGAGCTCGTGATGCACGGCCGCGAGCTGCGGGCCTACGCCCTGTTCGAGCTGCTCGCGGTGCTCTTCCCGCTCGCCCTGGTCCGGGCGCTGCGCGCAGAGGCCCGGTGGACCGGCGTCGCGCTCGCGCTCCTCGTCGCCGCGGGGACGATGACGAGCTACTTCTTCGGGCTCACGGTCGTGGCCGGCCTCGCCTGGATCTGGCTCGAGCCGGCGGCCCGCCGGGATGCGCGCCGGCTCACGGCGTTGATCGCGGTCGGGCTCGTGCCGCTCCTCGCGTGGTCGCCGGCACTCGTCCATCAGTACCGCGCGCAGCGGTTCGCGTGGATCGGCCCGTTCGACCTGCGCCGCCTGGTCGACACGCCCTGGCTCCTCTTCCTCCACCACGTTCCCGCCGACGCGGCGCTTCGCGTCTCGGTGCCCCTCCTGTTCATGGGCGCGATAGCCGCCGGGCTCATCGTGCTCGCCGGGCATTCGGCCGAGGGGCGGCTCTGTGCGCTGCTCGTCGTCGTGCCCTTCGCGCTCGCGACCCTCATCTGGGCGGCCGGTGCGCACGTCTTCGTGAGCCGGAACCTCGTCGGCGCGGCCCCCTTCGCCGCCGTCGGCCTTGCCGGCCTCGCCGCCTTGCTGCCGCGGCCCGCCGCCCTCGCGGTCGCCATGGCCGCCGTCGCGGCCGTCGCGTTCGCCACTGCGCGCGCCGAGGCCACGCCCCCGACCCGGTTCGACGGGATCGCCCGGGCGCTCACCGGCGAGGGGTGGACGCCCGGCGACCCGATCGTCCTCCTCGGCGACTTCTTCACCTTCCGCTCGCCGCTCGAGTGGTACCTCCCCGGCCGCCCGGCGCTGTCGCTCGCCGTTCCGGCGGGGGGCCGGTGCAAGCGCGTCTACGTCGTCGCGCTCGGCCCACGGAACCACGCGCGGGTTGCGCGCTCCCGGCTCCTGCGCGAGCTGCGGGTCGTCGGGGCAGTCGAGGTCGGGCGCCTGCGCGGGACACGGCTACCGGCGCTCGCCGGCTCGGCCGCGCTCGCCGCGCCCGCCGTGGGGGCGTGCGTCCGCGTGCTGCCCGAGTCCGGGATCGTCCCGGCGCTCCGTCACTTGCGCGGCACGAGCGCGTAGATCCGGGCGTGGCCGATGAGGAAGGCCTGATGGCGCTCGGCGACGAGCGGGCTGTACTGGCCGTCCGGGAAGGTCCAGACCTGGGCGCCCGTGCGCACGCTCAGCCCGTAGGTCCGGTTGCCGAGCGTCGAGAAGTAGACGACGCCGTCCATCACCGTCGGCGAGCCCGAGATCGGGCCGTTGGCCTGGAACGACCACTTGACCTGCCCGGTCGAGGCGTCGAGGGCATAGAAGCGATGGTCGTAGGAGCCGACGAACACGGTGCCGTTCCAGATCGCCGCCGACGAGTAGACGTAGCTGCCGGTCGCGCGCGCCCAGAGCAGCGCGCCGTTCCCCGCGCCGAAGGCGTACTCGACGCCGTCGGTCCCGCCGATGAAGACGCGGCCGTACGCGATCGCCGCGTTCGCGTAGAACCGGCCCCGGCCGCGGAGCAGTGAGCTCTCGCCGCTGACCTTCCAGATGAGCTTGCCTGTCTTCGCGTCGAGCGAGTACACGTAGCCGTCGTAGGCGCCGAAGAAGACCCGCCCACCCGCATACGCCGGGGCGCCCTTGATCTCGCCCCCCGCCGTGAACGACCAGCGCTCGCGGCCGGTGCGGGCATCGAGCGCGTACAGCTTGTCGTCGCGCGAGCCGACGTACAGGACGCCGTCGACGACGACCGGGGACGACTCGGTCGCGCCCATCTTGAAACGCCAGCGCTCCCTGCCGGTGCGTGCGGCCAGCGCGACCACAAGGCCCGGCTCGGAGTCGTGGGGCTCGCTGCAGGGGTTCATCATCGCGACGTAGACGACGCGGTGGGCGACGGTCGGTGAGGCGGCGATACACGCGTGGTACGGCTTCTTCCAGCGCACCTGCCCGGTGCGGGCGTCGAGCGCCACGACGAGCCCGCGCTCGACGGGGACGTAGAGCGCCCCGTAGGCGATCGGCGGCGGGAACTCGATGAGGCTGTGCGCGCGGTAGAGCCACGCCGTGCGGAACGGCGGCCGGAGCGGCGAGTCGGCGGCAAAGCGCGTCCGCTGCGGATCGAAGCCGTACGTCGGCCACGGCTCTGCCGTCTCGAGCGCGGGCGGGCGCGGCTTCGGCGCCGTCGTCGTCGGCAGGGACGTCGATGACCCGGTGATCGAGTGCGGCTTCGAGCCCGTCCAGAGCCACGCCGCGAGCCCGCCCCCGACCGCGAGCACCAGGATCGCCGCCCCGGCGATCCAGATCCACCGTCTCCTCATCCGGCCCTCACCGTCCCCGGGAGCCGTTCAGGCCGACACAGACAGATCCGCGAGGCACGGGGCGACAGGATGCCAAACCTGGAGGGGCCGCCCGTTGCGTTTCCGTACGCAGGGTGTTTAGATCCGCAGACGAAGACGCCCGTCAAGGCCGGAGAAAGCGCCGAGCCTTGCAAACCGACGATGGAGGACGAGCATGAGTGACGCCGCAATGAGTGAAGCCGCCGCGCCCGGCCACATCCACCTCAACGAGGACGAGAAGGCCCTCCATCGGCTCGGCTACGCCCAGGAGCTCTTCCGCGCGATGGGGGTCTTCCGCAACTTCGCGATCAGCTTCACGATCATCTCGATCCTCGCGGGCTGCCTGACCTCGTACTACCTCGCGTTCCAGTGGGGCGGCCCCGTCGCCGTCACCTGGGGCTGGGTCGTCGTCGGCGTGTTCACGACGTTCGTCGCGCTCTCGATGGCCGAGATCGCCTCGACCTACCCGACCGCCGGCGGCCTCTACTACTGGTCGTCGAGGCTCGGCAGCCCGGCCTGGGGCTGGTTCACCGGCTGGTTCAACCTGATCGGGCTGGTCGGGATCATCGGCGCGGTCGGCTACGGGCTCGCGATCTACGCGACCGCCTTCTTCAACCTGATCTGGGGCTACCCGAACGACATCCACCACATCTTCTATCTCTTCGTCGCGTTCCTGGCCTTCGCGCTGCTCGTCAACGTCTTCGACGTGAGGATCACGTCGCTGATCAACGCGGTCTCGGCCTACTGGCACGTGATCGGCGTCGCGATCATCGTCGCGGCGTGCATCTTCGTGCCGGATCATCACCAGTCGGCGGGCTACGTCTTCACGCAGACGATCAACAACTCCGGCTACTCGGGCCACACGTGGGGCGTCTGGCCGTTCGCGCTCGTGTTCGTGATCGGCTCGATCGGCATGGCGCAGTACACGCTGACCGGCTACGACGCCTCGGCGCACATGTCCGAGGAGACGCACAAGGCGTCGCGCTCGGCGGCGGTCGGAATGATCTGGGCGGTCATCGTCTCGGTCATCGCCGGCTTCATCCTGCTCGTCGCGATCACCTTCGCAATCCCGAGCCAGACCGGGGTGCAGGCGCAGTTCACGTACATCACGACCTACATCTGGCAGACCTCGATGGGCACGCACTGGGCCGAGGTCCTCCTCTTCATCGTCGTCTGCGCCCAGTTCTTCTGCCTGACCGCGTGCATCACCTCGGGCTCGCGGATGCTGTTCGCCTTCTCCCGCGACCGGGCCGTTCCCGGGCACCGCTCGTGGCGGTGGGTCTCCCGCCATCGCGTGCCCGTCATCGCCGCGATCGGCGCCACGGTGCTCGCCCTGCTGCTCCTCGTCCCGACCTGGTGGAACAACCTCGCCGGCTATTACGTCGGCACCTCGGTGGGGACGACCGGGCTCTACATCGCGTTCATCCTGCCGGTGATCCTGCGCCTCCGCGCGGGCAGCAACTTCGAGCGCGGCGCTTGGAGCCTTGGCCGGCACTACAAGTGGATCAACTGGATCGCGATCCTCTGGGTCGTCTTCATCTCGATCGTGTTCATGCTCCCGACCGCTCCGGCCGGCATGCCGTGGAGGTCCGGGTTCACCTGGAACGCGGTCAACTATGCGCCGCTCACGATCGGCGGTGCCTTCATCCTCTTCGGCGGCTGGTGGGTGCTCTCGGCCAAGAACTGGTTCAAGGGCCCGGTGCGGATGGGCACCGACGAGGAGCTCGAGCAGCTCGAGGCGAGGCAGGAGGCGGGGTTCATGCTTCCGGCCGACACGGAGTACGAGAGCGCCTAGCCTGGGGCAACTGCGAGGGGCGCCGAGAGGCGCCCCTCACGAATCGGAGGAGGGGTCGTGCTGACGCGCAAGGAGCTTGCCGCGGAGATCGAGGCCGGGACGATCGACACGGTCGTCTGCGCCTTCACGGACATGCAGGGACGGCTGCTCGGCAAGCGCGAGGAGGCGCACTTCTTCCTCGCCGAGACCGTCGAGCACGGGCTCGAGGGCTGCAACTACCTGCTCGCGCTCGACATGGAGATGGATCCCCAGCAGGGGTACGCGATGGCGAGCTGGGACCGTGGCTACGGCGACTTCCACCTGCGGCCCGACCTCGCAACGCTGCGGCGCGTCCCCTGGCTCGAGGGGACGGCGCTCGTCCTCTGCGACGTCGCCTGGGAGGACGGCTCGCCGGTCGTCGCCTCACCGCGCCAGGTGCTCGCCGCGCAGGTCGAGCGGGCGCGCGCCGCCGGGCTCGAGCCGATGGTCGGCTCGGAGCTCGAGTTCTATCTCCTGCAGGAGAGCTACGCCGAGGCGTACGACAAGCACTACCGCGGGCTGACGCCGTCGGTGCCCTACATCCTCGACTACCACATCCTTGCCACGACCTACGACGAGGGGCTCATCCGCCAGATCCGGAACGGGATGCAGGCCGCCGGCATCGAGGTGGAGAGCTCGAAGGGCGAGGCCTGGCCCGGCCAGCAGGAGATCAACTTCCGCTACGCCGACGCGCTGCGCATGGCCGACAACCACGTGATCTACAAGAACGGGGCGAAGGAGATCGCGCATGCAAACGGATGCTCGATCACCTTCATGGCCAAGCCCGACCACACGTGGATCGGGAACTCCTGCCACGTGCACATGAGCCTGTGGCGCGACGGCGAGAACGCCTTCGCAGGCGACAGCGACGTGTTCCGCGGGTTCCTCGCCGGCTGGATCGCCTGCGCGCGCGAGCTTGCGCTGTTCCTCGCACCGAACGTCAACTCCTACAAGCGCTACGCGGCCGGGAGCTGGGCCCCGACGACGCTCGCCTGGGGGCACGACAACCGCACCTGCGGCTTCCGGATCGTCGGTCACGGTCCGTCCCAGCGCGTCGAGACGCGGATCCCGGGGGGCGACGTGAACCCCTACCTCGCCTTCGCGGCGCTGATCGCCGCCGGCCTGCACGGCATCGAGGAGGGCCTGGAGCTGCCGCCGCCGCTCGAGGGGAATGCCTACGAGAGCGACGCCGACCGTTTCCCGGGCACGCTGCGCGAGGCGATCGCAGCGCTCGAGAGCGGCACGGTGGCGCGGGCAGCCCTCGGCGACGAGGTCGTCGACCACTACCTGAACTACGGCCGCACCGAGCAGCGCCTCTTCGACGAGGTCGTCACCTGCTGGGAGCGCGAGCGCCTTTTCGAGCGCGGCTAGCCCGGTCCTTCACCGTTGTCCCTGACGGACGCGTGTGGATGGTTCGTGACGCTTTCGTTCGCCTAACCTGGCACCGGGCAATCCGGCTCCAGCACAGGGCCAGAGCCCCCTCACGTCACGCTTCGGTCACGTAACCTGGCACCGGACACGCCGCGGCGGGGCATGGCCGATTCGGATGGTGTTGAATCACCCCATGGCGCTCACCGTGATCAACCCGGCCACCGAGCAGCCGATCGTCGAGCTCGAGCAGGCGGGCCTCGAGGAGACGGACGCGGCGGTCGCCCGGGCAAAGACGGCCTTCCCGGCGTGGCGTGTGGTCGCGCCGGCCGACCGGGCGCGGCTCCTTCGCCGGCTCGCGACGCTCGTCGAGGAGCACGCCGAGGAGCTCGCGCGGATCGAGTCCGGGAACGTCGGCAAGCCGATCGCAGGCGCCCGCGGCGAGGTCGGCATGGTCGCCGAGGTGCTGCACTTCTACGCCGGGGCGATCGACAAGCACTACGGCGAGACGATCCCCGTCGGCGGCGGGATCGCGGCGACCTTCCGCGAGCCGCTCGGAGTTGTGGGGCTGATCGTCCCCTGGAACTTCCCGCTCAACATCACGAGCTGGAAGCTCGGCCCCGCGCTCGCGTGCGGCAACACGGTCGTGCTGAAGCCGGCCGCGCTGACGCCGCTCTCGGCGCTCCGCCTCGCCGAGCTCGTGCTCGAGGCGGGCATCCCCGAGGGCGTCGTGAACGTGCTCGTCGGCCCGGGGTCGGTCGTCGGCGGCCGCCTGGTCGCGCACCCTGACGTGGCGAAGATCGGCTTCACCGGCTCGACCGAGGTCGGGCGCGAGATCATGAAGGACGCCGCCGGCACGATCAAGCGCGTCACGCTCGAGCTCGGCGGCAAGTCGGCCAACGTCGTTTTCGCCGACGCCGACCTCGAGCGCGCCGCCGCGTCGGCCCCGTACGCGGTGTTCGACAACGCGGGCCAGGACTGCTGCGCACGCTCGCGCATCCTCGTCGAGCGGCCGGCCTACGATCGCTTTCTCGACCTGCTCGTCACCGCGACGCGCCGCGTCAGGGTCGGCGATCCGGCAAGCGACGACACCGAGATGGGCCCGCTGATCAGCGCCGAGCACCGCGCGACCGTCGGCTCCTACCTCGACGGCGTCTCGAGCACGTTCCAGGGCGAGACGCCCGCCGGCCCCGGGTACTGGTTCCCATGCACGATCGTCGAGGCCTCGAACGACGACCGGATCGCGCGCGAGGAGGTCTTCGGGCCGGTCGCGACGGTGATTCCGTTCGACGACGAGGCCGACGCGATCCGGATCGCGAACGACACGCCCTACGGGCTCTCCGGCTCGATCTGGACTCGCGACGGCGCCCGCGCGATCCGCGTCGCCCGCGGGCTCGAGACCGGTGTGCTCTCGGTGAACTCCAACAGCTCGGTCCGCCCCTCGACGCCGTTCGGCGGCTTCAAGCAGTCCGGCTTCGGCCGCGAGCTCGGCATGCAGGCGATGGAGGGCTACTCCGAGATCAAGAGCGTTTTCTTCTCGACGGAGGGATAGATGGGACGCCTCGACGGAAAGGTCTGCGTGATCACCGGCGCCGGGGGCGGCATGGGCCGCGACGCCGCGATGCTCTTCACCGAGGAGGGCGCGAAGGTCTGCGCCGCCGACGTGAACGAGGCGGCGGCCGAGGAGACCGCCGCGCTGTGCCACGGAGAGCCGGGCGGCGGCGAGGCGTTCGCGCTCGGCGTGGACGTCGCCGACGAGGAGCAGGTTGCCGGGATGATGGCCGCGACGGCCGAGCGGTTCGGCGGCATCGACGTCCTCTACAACAACGCGGGCATCTCGCCGGACGATGACGCGTCGATCCTCGACACCACGGTCGAGGCCTGGCAGCGCGTGCAGGACGTGAACACGAAGGGCGTCTTCCTCTGCTGCAAGCACGGGATCCCGTACCTGCAAAGGCGCGGCGGCGGCTCGGTGATCAACGTCTCGTCGTTCGTCGCGATTCTCGGCGCCGCCACCTCGCAGATCTCGTACACCGCCTCGAAGGGCGCCGTGCTCTCGATGAGCCGCGAGCTCGCCGTGCAGTTCGCACGCGACGGGATCCGCGTCAACGCGCTCTGCCCCGGGCCGGTCGAGACGCCGCTCCTTCTGAACATCTTCGGCGACAACCCGGCAGCGCTCGAGCGCAGGCGCAGCCACTGGCCGACCGGCCGCCTCGGCAAGCCGCGTGAGATCGTCAACGGCGCCCTCTTCCTCGCGAGCGACGAGTCGTCGTACGTCAACGGCTCGACGTTCCTCGTCGACGGCGGTCTCACCGCCGCCTACGTCACGCCCGAGTGAGCATGAAGGACCGGGCCCGTGTTGTCGTTATCGGCGGCGGCGTCGGCGGCTGCTCGATCCTCTACTGGCTCACCCGGCTCGGCTGGAGCGACGTCGTGCTCGTCGAGCGCGCAGAGCTGACGAGCGGCTCGACGTTCCACTCGGCCGGGCTCGTCGGGCAGCTCCGCAGCTCGCTGAGCCTGACCCGGATGATGATGAGCTCGGTCGAGCTCTACCGCTCGCTCGGAGCGGAGGTCGGCCTCGAGACCGGCTGGCGCGAGGTCGGTTCGCTCCGGCTCGCCTCGACGCCTGAGCGCATGGAGGAGCTCGCACGACAGTCCGGCTGGGCGAAGACGTTCGGGCTGCCGCTCGAGCTGGTCTCGGCCGCGGAGGCGCAGCGGCTCTTCCCGCCCATGACCGCGGACGGCGTCCTCGGCGCGGCCTACCTCCCGACCGACGGCTACATCGATCCGTCGCAGCTCACCTTCGCGCTCGCGGAGGGCGCCCGCCGCGGCGGGGCCGAGATCTACCAGCAGACGCGGGTGACGGCGATCCCGGTCGAGCGCGGCAGGGTGACCGGCGTCGTCACCGACCAGGGCGAGATCGAGGCCGAGGTCGTCGTCAACGCCGGCGGCATGTTCGCGAAGGAGATCGGCGCGCTCGCGGGTGTCAACGTGCCGATCGTGCCGATGGCGCACGAGTACCTGATCACGAAGCCGGCCGGCCTGCCGACCGACCTGCCGACGATGCGCGACCCCTCGCTCCTCGTCTACTTCCGTCCGGAGTCCGGCGGACTGATCATGGGCGGCTACGAGCGGCACCCGGCGCCGTGGTCGCTCGAGGGGATCCCGCCCGACTTCAACGGCAAGCTGCTCGCCGAGGACTGGCCGCGGTTCGAGGAGTTGATGGAGAACGCAGTCGTCCGCGTCCCGGACCTCGCCGAGGCCGAGGTGGTGAAGCTGATCAACGGCCCCGAGGCGTTCACGCCGGACGGCGAGTTCATCCTCGGCCCGACCGAGGTGCGCGGCCTCTGGACCGCCGCCGGCTTCTGCGCGCACGGCCTCGCCGGAGCTGGCGGCCTCGGGCAGCTCGTGGCCGAGTGGATCGTCGAGGGCACGCCGTCGCTCGACGCCTGGCACATGGACTCGCGCCGGTTCGGGCGTGCGTACCGCTCGTCGGCCTACACGCTCGCACGAACCCTCGAGGTCTACGAGACCTACTACGACGTCAAGTACCCCGGGCACGAGCGCCGAGCCGGCCGGCCGCTCCGGCTCTCACCGGCCTATCCGCGGCTCGTCGAGCTCGGGGCGGCATTCGGCGAGAAGTCGGGTTGGGAGCGCGCCAACTGGTTCGAGCCGAACGCGGCCCGGGGCGACGAGTCGCTCCGCCCGCGCGGCTGGGCCGGACGGCTGTGGTCGCCGGCGATCGGCGCCGAGCACCTGGCCTGCCGCGAGTCGGCGGCGCTCTTCGACGAGACGTCGTTCGCGAAGATCGAGATCTCGGGCGAGGGCGCGGCCGACCTCGTCGAGCGGCTCTCCTCGAACCGGGTCGTACGGGAGATCGGCGCGATCACGTACACCTCGATGCTGAACGGCCGCGGCGGGATCGAGTGCGACTTCACCGTGACGAGGCTCGGCGAGGAGCGCTTCCGGATCGTCACCGGCACGGCCTTCGGCCAGCACGATCTCGCCTGGATCCGTGAGCACGCCCCGGCCGGGGTCGCCGTCGAGGATGTCACCTCGGCGTACGCCTGCCTCGGCCTCTGGGGCCCGAAGGCACGCGAGATCCTGCAGCCGCTGACGACAACGACGCTCGACTTCGGGTACCTGCGGGCACGCGAGCTCGCGGTCGGCCCGGTGCCGTGCCTCGCGCTCCGCGTTACCTACGTCGGCGAGCTCGGCTGGGAGCTCTACTGCCCGACGGAGTTCGGGCTCGCGCTCTGGGACGCGATCTGGGAGCCGGGGCGGGAGCTCGGCCTCGTCGCGGGCGGGTACCGCGCGATCGACTCGCTGCGCCTCGAGAAGGGCTACCGCGTCTGGAGCTCGGACATCACGCCCGACGACAACCCGTTCGAGGCGGGCCTCGAGTTCGCGGTGAAGCTCGACAAGGGCGACTTCGTCGGGCGTGACGCCCTGCTCGCGAGGAAGGAGCCGGAACGGCGCCTCTGCTGCCTCGTCCTCGCCGACCCTCGCGCGGTCGCGCTCGGCTCCGAGCCGGTCCGCGTCGAGGACGAGGCCGTCGGGCGCGTGACGAGCGGCGGCTACGGCTACTCGGTCGAGCGGTCGATCGCCTACGCGTATCTGCCGGCCGAGCGCGCTCACGCCGGGCAGCCGGTCGAGGTCGAGATCTTCGACGAGTGGGTGGCCGGGGAGGTCGCGGCCGAGCCGCTCTTCGACCCGGCCGGCGAGCGCATCCGCGCATGATCGAGGCGATCGTCGAGCGAATCTGGGCGGGAGGCGCGGAGTCGGTCGAGCCGCTCGGCGGCGGGATCACGAATCACAACTTCAAGGTGCAGGCAGGCGGCGAGGCGTTCGTCCTCAGGATCGGCGGCAACGACACCGAGCGGCTCGGAATCGACCGGCGCGTCGAGCACGCCGCCTCGCTCGCGGCGGCGGCGCTCGGGATCGGCCCCGAGGTCGTCGCGTTCGTCGAGCCCGAGGGCTACCTCGTGACCAGATTCGTCGAGGGCGAGGTCGGGCGCGCGACGGTGCCGGAGGCCGCGGCGCTCCTGCGCCGCCTGCATGCCGGCCCGGCGATCCCCGGGCGGTTCGATGCGTTCCGTATCGTCGAGGCGTACGCCGAGACGGCGCGTGCCGCCGGGGTGACGCCCCCGCCCGAGTACGCGGTGGCTCGTGCGACCGCCGACCTGATCGAGGTCCGCAGGGGCTCGCACGAGCTCACCCCGTGCCACAACGACCTGCTCGCCGCCAACTTCATCCACGGCGGCGACCGGCTCTGGATCGTCGACTGGGAGTACGCCGGCATGGGCGACCGTGCCTTCGACCTGGCGAACTTCGCCGTCTCGAACGGCCTCGACGAGGCCGGCGACCGCGAGCTCCTCGACGCCTACGGCGCCGGCGACCCGGAGATCCACGTCCTCATGCGCTACATGTCGGACTTCCGCGAGGCGATGTGGGGCGTCGTCCAGCAGGCGATCTCGACGCTGGAGTTCGACTTCGCGGCCTACGCCGCCGAGCACTTCGAGCGGCTCGCTCGCACGGCCGCCGAGCCGCGTTTCGCGGATGCCCTCCCCGACTTCGGCTGACGCCGGGGGGCCGGGGCGGCTCCGAGAACCCCTCGATTCGGTCTGCCGCTACGGGTGCGCGGCGAACCCGCGCAGCCAGCTCTCGACCACCGCCAGAATCTCCTCCTCGCTGCTCACGACCGTCTCGAGACTCCTCGCCGCCGCCGCGTCGACGGTCCGGGTGATGCGTGCCCGCAGCGGTCGCTCCTCGAAGCCATCCTCGAGCCAGAGACGGATGACGAGCACGCCCGACCGGTCGTCCGCGGACACGGGTCGAATGATGCATCCGGTCCGTCACCGCAGCGTCTCCGCCACGTGAAGCTCGGCGATGAGGTCGGCCATCAGCGGCGAGGGCTCGACGCCGAGCTGCTCCCGCAGGACGCGCCGGTAGATGTGGTACTGGCGAACCGCCTCCCCCACGTTCCCGGTCGCGCGGTGTACGCGGACGAGAGCTCGATGCGCGCTCTCGCGCAGCGGCTCGCCCGAGACCGCCGCGAGCCCGGCCTCGAGCGCCTCGTCGAGGCGGTCGGCGGCGGTGAGCTCCTCGCAGAGCACCTCCAGCGCGCGTAGACGCAGCTGGCGGTAGCGCTCGCGCTCGAACAGCACCCAGTCGTCGTACCAGTCGGGCAGAACGTCACCGGTGAGCGCGGAGAGATCGCCGGCGGCCTCGTCGAGGGCCGCCCCCGCGAGCACCTCGCGCGCCAGCCGTTCGCTCTGTCGGAGGTCGACGGCAACATCGGCGCCGAGCGCGAGCAATGTTCCCGATGCCTCGACCAGCTCCTGCCCCTGCCGCCGGAGCCGCCAGAGCGCGGAACGGAGGTTCGCCTGCGCCCGGTCGTCCGGCGAGTCGAGCCAGAGCGAGCCGGCGACGTAGGCGCGCTCGAGCGGGCGGTCGTGCAGCGAGACGAACGCGAGGACGCGCTGTGCAGCCGGCGGCAGGCGCACGACGCAGCCCTCGCACTCGAGGGCAAACGAGCTGAGCAGCCTCACGCGGAGGCGCGCCATCGCTCCACACGACCGTTTGCGGGCACCCGCAGACGCCCCGGCCTTCGGCTGGTGAGACGTACGTGACCCTGCCGCAGTGACGGGATCTCCATTCGCCACCGCACACTCCCCCTCGTCGCGACGTTCTCGATGAACCGTTGCGGAGCCCGCATCCTAACGCCCTGCGCGCCCCGGTGTCGGCCGGGCTCGGACGCCACGGACGAGGAGCCCGAGCCGCGCTGTCGACCTGACGAGGCGATGCGGCGGAGGCCGATACTGATACGATATTCGGCAGTATTCGAGCGAGTGTCGGTTGCGCGCAGTGCGCTTCTTCTGCCCGTTCTTGAGTTTGGCGGAAGGAGGTGTTTTTTCTATGGCAACCGGAACCGTGAAGTGGTTCAACGACGCGAAGGGTTTTGGGTTCATCACCCCGAGCGACGGCAGCAAGGACGTCTTCGTGCATTTCAGCGCGATCTCCGGCGACGGCTTCAAGTCGCTGCCCGAGGGCGCAAAGGTCGAGTTCGAGACCGAGGACGGCCCGAAGGGCCCGCAGGCTCGCTCTGTCGTTGTTGGCTGAAGTCTCGTGAGCTAGAGCGGGCGGATCGCTGGTGCGATCCGCCCGCTCCCGCTCCACATCGAGCAAGGAGGCGCTATCGCTGTCAAGGAAGAAAAACTGGAAATGAGCGGCGAGGTGGTCGAGGCGCTCCGCAGCGGGATGTACCGGGTCGTGCTCGAGGGCGGCCACGAGGTCCTCGCCTACACCGCCGGGAAGATGCGCAAGTTCCGCATCCGGATCGTGGTCGGCGATCAGGTTCGAGTCGAGGTCTCGACCTACGACCTGACTCGCGGCCGCATCGTCTACCGCGCCAGAAACGCCTGAGGCGCAGCCGTCGGCCATGAGGTTCCTGTTCGCGAATCCGGCCGACGTCGCGTATGCCGACCAGACCGCAGCTTCGCTGCCCGGAACGATCGTGCGCGTACGGAAGGTCGTTCCCGTCGGCTGGATGTACCTGATCCGCGAGGAGGGCCTGGGCCCCGAGGAGAACGGTGCCGGGGATCAGGGACGAGAGCTCGAGCAGCTCGCAGAGGAAGTGATCGAGGTCAGGACGTCGACCCCGCCGGGAGCTTCGTAGCCCGCGGTGGTCACGCTGCCGGGTAACCCGACCTTTTCGCCGCTCGCCGTGGCGCTTCCGGGTGTCGCGGGCTGAGCGGGCGGAGAGGCATGCCGAAATGGATCCGAACGGGCCGGGCGTCCGCGTTCGGAACGACGCCCGGCGTCGTCGGGTTGTCGATCGGGTGGTCGTGGGAGATCAAGCGCGGAAGCGACGAGGCGCGACTCGTTCGCGTCGAGGTGACCCGCGAGCCGTTTCTCGTCACCGACCTGCCGGCCGAGGCGCGAAACGCGATCAGGTCACGTGGTGCAACTGCCGTCGACTCGTTCCTTCACCATGACAACCCGCCCGGCCTGATCATCGTGTCGACCGACGGGGTGCTCGCACGCGACGAGCCCGTCTCCTGAGGCCCGGTCAGACCTCCGCCACGGCGAGCCCACGCGCCCGCCTCGACAGCGCGAAGGAGGTCGCAAGCCCCACCACCCCGGCGGCCGCGGCGGTCGAGCAGAGCAGGAGGCCCGAGGCGAGGCCGAAGTTGATCGCCTCCTGGCGATGCACGCCGAGGGCGAGCAGCACCGCTGCGGTCGCGCCGACGTTGGCGATCACGCCGCCGGAGGTGACGGGGATGAGCGAGGCGGCGGCGGCAAGGCAGAGGACGATCAGCGCCATCGTCGGCGAGAACCCGGCGCCGAGGGCGGCCAGCAGCAGCATGCTCCCGGCCGCACGCGTCGTCCAGCAGCCGACCAGGAACAGCCAGGCCAGGATCGCGTCTCGCTTCGTTCCGCCCGGATGATGGGCTATGCGCCGGGCCAGCCGCGAAAGACGGGCCCGTCGAGTGACGAACGGCACCCGGACGAGATGCCGTCCGGCCACGAGGATCCCGCAGGCGCCGACACCGAACAGGACCACGAGGATCATCGGCACCCGGAAGGCCGAGGAGGTGGTGGCCGTCGCGGAGATCGAGAGCGGCAGGAAGGCGACGGCGTCGACGAGCCCGAGCGAGATGATCGAGAAGACGATCGCCTCGAGCCCGAGCTTGACCCCCGGCATCCGCCGCAGAGTGGCGACCTTGACGACGTAGTCGAGCCGGAACGGCAGGATCACGCCGCTCGCCGCGGCGGCACCGCAGGCCGTCAGGCAGCGCCCCCGGCCGGGGCGGCCTGCAACCGGAAAGAGCTTCTGCCAGCCGAGCGCGCGGAAGACGTAGCTCGAGAAGTAGAGCGCGACGGCGCCGGCCACCAGCCCCATATGTGCACGCTCGAGCGGCCAGCTCGTATGGGTGAGCCGGCGCGCGAGCAGGACGCTGACGCCCAGGGTGAGGGTCGCGAAAGCCGAGCCGGCAATCAGGCGTCGGCGGCTCGTGCCGACGTCGGCGTCCGCAGGGTCGGCCGGAGGCGCCGCGATGACGGAGTCGTCCTTCATGATCTTCTATCGGCTAGAAGGCGCCCGCACGCGAGCGCCGTCCGCATCAGGCCCTCGTGCGATCGGCCCGGACCTGCTCCGCGGCGCCGGCCCGCTTCTCGACTCGACGCTCCTTGAG
This sequence comes from uncultured Actinomycetota bacterium, assembly GCA_963743675.1. Taxonomy (GTDB): domain Bacteria; phylum Actinomycetota; class Thermoleophilia; order Gaiellales; family Gaiellaceae; genus PALSA-600. The sequence continues at coordinate 18,234 of CAVURE010000008.1, read as the reverse complement.
CGTCTTCTGCGCGACCTTCTTCTGCAGCTTCTTGGGTTTCTGCGAGCCCTTCATCCGCGGGTCGTCCTCCTGACGCAATGGGGTACCGCCCGATCGTGTGTCGGCCGGCCGGGCATCTGCCCCGCCCATGCTCTTGAGGGAGGAACAGCCGCGGCTCGATCCCGAGGCCACGGCGTTTCAGGCATCACCGCTTGCTGAGGCGGCGCCTGCTTCCCTGAACTGTACCCGGCCGGCGGCCGGGCAGGCGGCCTACGGGATAGTGACGCCCTGGAGAACGACCGGCCCCGAGACGTAGTCGAGCTCGTGCGACTGCGAGACGCCCTGCGGCGTGAGCACATCGATCGCCTTCGGGACCGTCCCGGGGTCGACGGTGCAGTGCGGATCGGCGCTTGCCGCGGCGCACACGCCGAACTGGAACGGCTGCGGTGTCGAGGCAAAGCTCCGCGCCTGGTCGGCGCTGAAGCCGTCCTGCCCCGTGAGGACGACGACGAAGCTCCACCCGGGCCCCGGGGTCCCGAGCGATGCCTTCGGCACGCTGAACGTGATGAAGCGTGAGATGGCGTTCGCCCTGATCGAGACCGTCCCGAGCGTCGCGCCGCTCGCGTCCACGTAGCGCTGGCCAAAGCCCTGCACCTGGATCAGCCTGCTCCAGGCAAAGCCCGGGGCGATCGTGAAGTTCCGTGTCGATGCCGCGGCCGAGGTGGACGTCGGCGATGCGCCGGGGGCATGGACGTAGACGTCGACGAGCTGCGCTCCGAGCGGGCTGCCGAACGTCGGGGTGAGATCGCGGGTCTTCAGACGGAACGTGATGTCCGAGCCCGAGTCGTATACCTGGAACTCCTGGATGTCGAAGGCGCCCGCCTGGAAGTCGCTCGCGGTCGGGTACGCGAAGTTGCCGGGACCGCTGTCGTCGCCGGTCGGGTCGGCGACGTCGAAGAGCAGGGTTCCAGGTACGAAGTCGAAGAGCACGGTGCGGGTCGCATGCGCCGTTGCCCCGCTCGCGCTGACGGCGACCACGTTCAGCACGCTGGTGCCGCCGGTGACCGTGACCGGCACGCTGAAGGCGCCGCCGGGGCCTGCGACCCCGGTCGCGGTCGTGGTCGCCGAGTCGGCGTCGGTGTTCGTGGCCGAGACGTAGACCGTGTTGCCGGACGCAGTCGTCCCGGTGACGACCACGGGCGACCCGGAGACGGCGGAATTGTCGGCCGGGCTCGTGACGCTGAGCGTCGTCGCGCCCTGGGTGTGCGCGACGTACCGCGCGAACGTCACGGCCGGCAGCGCGACGTTCTTGCCTGCCGCGAGGTCGCCCGCGAGCCGGACGAACGCCGCCGCCGACCACGTCAGCGGCGCGGCCGAGCCGGCGGGCGACCCGTTCGCGAAGCCGATCGACGCCACGGTCGGATCCGTGCCGTACGGGGAGGCCGCGAGGTCGGGCAGCTCCCAGTCCTGCTCGGGGATCAGCCCGACGCCGGAGGCAAAGCGGCTCATCCCGAGCAGCAGCGACGCCGCCCCCGCCGCATCGCCCGATGCAAGCTCCTCCTCGCCGCGTTCCGCCGACAGCACCGGCCAGAGATGCCCGCTCCCCTGGCCGCTCGGCGCCCAGGGGTGGCCGTCGGTCGCGCCGTCGCCGTAGCCGTCGCCGTTGTAGCGATGCCACCCGGGCCCGCTCGCCGTGCTCGACTCGATCGTCGAGTCGACCACCGGGAGCGATGCTGTGACGTCAGGGTCGTCCGCGGGTAGCTCTCCCAGACGCACGAGCTCGAGGAAGCCGGCGTCGATCACCTGCCGCTGGTCCAGCGTCGGGCCGCCGTTGCCGACGTTGTAGGAGATCGCTGCGTTGGGGTCGCCGGACTTCGAGAGCCGGATGAAGTACCGCGGTGCGAGCGGCCCGTTCGTCGTCACGGTCCAGCCCTTGATCGACCGCTGCCAGTCGTCGGCGACGCCGAGCCAGACCGCAGCCGACGTCGTGTCGCCGTTGGCGCGAGCGAGGTCGGCCGCCGCGACGAGGCCGGCGATCTCCGCAGCGATCGTCGAGGGCGAGTAGCCGCTTTGCTCCTCCCAGCGCTCGACGCCGAACGCCGGGCCGTGCGCGACGATGAAATCGGCCGCCGGCTTGATGTGGTCGGTGTAGAGCGAGGCGTCGGTCAGCCCGAGCTGGTCGGCCATGAGGATCGGGTAGGCGGCCTCGTCGAGCTGCGTCCCGAACGAGTCGGGCGCCACCTCGCCGTTGACGAGGCTGTTGCGGGGCATCGATCCGTCGGGCAGCTGCTGACGGTCGAAGAGGAAGAGGGTCGCGTCCTTCGCGGTCGCGAGATCGCCGTCGGCGAGCAGGCCGGTCCACGCCTCGTACAGGTCGCGGGCGAACACCTCGCGATACGACCCGAAGTAGGTGTTCGCGGGGTCGCCGGCCGAGACGGCCTGCCCCCACGGCGAGGCGAGGCCGGCGACGATGGCTCCGGGGAACGTCTTGTCCTCGGAGGCCTTGATCACGTTGGCGCTGAGGTAGTACTCATCGTCGAGCCGGCTGCGGTCGGAGGGCGACAGGCCCGGCAGCCGCCCGGTGCGGGGATCGTTCAGCGAGCGGTCGTAGTCCCGCCATCCCTTCCGGTAGTCGGCGAGCACCTTCCCGAACGGCGTGCCGAGCGAGTCCTCGGCGGCACCGACCGCCTCGGCCTGCGAGGCGCCGAAGCCGAGCGCGAGCACCGTCTTGCCGCTCCGGGGCAGCGCCACCTGCCCGGTCTGGACCACGTTGCCGTCGAGAGCGTCGGCGTAGGTCGTCGTGAGCGAGTGCGACGCGTCGAGCTGGACGAGCCCGTCGCTCGCGCTGCCGGCGAAGCCGCTCGTGGCCTGCGAGTAGGGCCCGTCGAGGGCGGCGTAGACGGGCTGTGCGTAGTCGCGATTCGCTGCGTTCGTCGCCGTCACGGGGTCGGAGGCGACGAGCACCGGGTGGCCGGTCGAGGTGTCGATCGTCGCCGAGTCGGCGCCGCCGTTATCCGGTCCACCGCCGCCGTTGCCGTTGACCGTCGGATCGAAGCGCACGTACAGCCGTAGCGCCGGGCCCTTCGGCCTCGGCTTCGGCGTGAACTCGACGCTCATCAGCAGCACGTTCCGCTCGGGATCGGTGATGTAGTCGGTCACGATCCGGTACTTGCCGCTCTTCGCCGTCGCCGTGACCTCGCACCCCATGCCGCCGCTGCGGTCGATCGCGGCGACCGTGTAGGTCATGTCGCGTGTCTGCAGGTCGGTGAACGTGGAGCCGTCCGTGACCACGTACTGGAGCGTCTCGACGTTCGTGTTGTCGACCGTCGGGTAGTAGACGTCGCTCAGAACCCCGTTGGCGACCGTGAACCAGACCTTCGAGCCCGTGTTCTGCGCGGTGCCGAGGCAGTCCTTACGGGCCAGGTCGAAATGGGAGAGCGCTCCCGGCCCGTCCGGCGCGCCTTGCGGGCTGGGCGAGGCGCTCGCAGTCAACCAAAGCGCGGCCACTGCCCCGAGAATCGCCACACCCGCCGAACGACGTCCACGCACCGTCGAGCCCCTCTCGATCGGTTCAGGTCGGCGAGACGATACGACAAGCATCGCGCCGTGGCAAGCAACCGAGAGGGTGAGCGACCGTGAACGATTCGAGCCCTCGACGCTGCGAGGGACGAGCTCTTCAGTCGGCCAGCTCGACCTGGGCGATGACCCGCTGAGGCCGCACCCGGACGAGCATCTCGCTCGGAGCCGCGTTTCGGCGACCGAACTCCTCCGCGCGATCGTGACCCATGTAACGGGCGGCGATCCTGGTCGTCCAGGCGAGCAACTCGTCGTGATCATCGGAGAGCTCCGCGATCCCGTCCACGCGCACGAACCCGAACGGAGGCTCGTCGTCCTCGACGCAGATCGACACCCGCGGATCCCGCGCCAGGGCGAGTCCCTTCACCGAGCCCCGTCCGGTCTCGAACACGATCGAGCCGTCATCGTCGGGGAGAAACCAGACGGGCGTCACGAGTGGCGAGCCGTCGCGGCGCACAATCGCAACCTTCGCGGTCCGGGTGCCCTGGAGCAGAAAGGCGGTGAGCTCGGCTCCTCGCAGGTCGCGCATCGTCCCGGAGACGTTAGCGGCAGCATCACGCGAAGCCTGCGTGCCCGCGTGCCCGCGTGCCTGCGTGCCTGCGTGCCTGCGTGCCTGCGTGCCCGCGCGAGGCTCGACGGCGCGGGAGGACGAGGCGCCGGATGGAAAGCCAGCCGGTCACCGGGTCAGGATGATCGGCGGTGGTCGAGGCACGTTCGTACCGGCATTTCCAGCCTCTTCAGACGCGCTGGCTGGACAACGACGTCTACGGTCACGTGAACAACGTCGTCTACTACGCGATGTTCGACACCGTCATCAACACGTGGCTCATCGAGCAGGGCGGTCTCGAGATCCACGGCGGGCCTGTTCTCGGCGTGTGCGCGGAGTCCCACTGCCGCTATCGGGAGGGTTTCTCGTTCCCGGAGCGGATCGAGGCGGGCCTTCGCGTCAGCGAGCTGAAGACGAGCAGCGTGCGCTACGAGATCGGCATCTTCCGCGAAGGAGCACCCGAGTCGGAGCTGGCAGCGGGTTGGTTCGTGCACGTCTTCGTCGACCGGGCGACACGGAAGCCGACCCCGATCCCCAACAGGATCCGCGAGGCTCTCGAGCGTCTTCGCGCCGAGAAGCCTGCCGCGTGAGGGCTCGAGCGGCCCTCCTTCGCGAGGCGGGACGGCCCTCAGAAACCTCTGCCGGGGTGTGACTCCGAGCGCGGCTGCGAGCGGTTGGCGCTCACAGCGGCGTTGAATCCACTCATCGCAGGAGGTAGTAGATCTCGACCTCTTCGTCGCCGGGTGCGTTGAAGTGGCCGTAGATCTCCCAGCGCGGCCCGGCTCGCTCGAGGCCGAGGCGGTCGCACTCGTCGAGCACCGCGCGATGTGCCGGCCCGACATCCCAGCTTCCGCGATGCGTCGCCATGGCGACGCGGCCTGCCGGCAGCGTCGAGGCGATGACCCGCCCGAGCGGCGCGAACGGCCCTGCGACCTCGACGCCGACCTCAACGTTGGGCACGTCGTCCTTGTAGAGCATGACGTTGCGCCCCGGCGCGAGCTCCGCCCTTCTCGGCCTGACCGCAGACCACACCTCGTCGAGCAGCCGCGGCCAGCACTCGGGATACGCCTCCCAACTCGTCGACTCGGCGATGACCGCGGTCGGCTGTGCGTGAACCGTCATCTGCGAGACGTCCACCCGTTTGATCCTTACAAGCTCACCGTCAGGCCAACCAGGCTGCCGAGAATAATCGAGCGGAGAGGTTCCCTGCCCCGGCGTGCCCGTGAGACCCCCGAGCGCGGCTCGTCAGAGAGCAGCCGCTTACGACGAAGTGGGACCACGCGTCCGATTCGAGATGGACGATATTTCGGCCGCCATGGGGGCACCCGTGGGGCACGCGGCGCGCCAAAGCGAGCGCACCTGACATGTCTGAGCGCCGTTGGTGACCTGTCGTCAACGGTCGTCGGCGGACGCCGACGTACTCCGGCGGAGCGTCAAGGTCTCCTGGAGCGCTCGAACCCGCTCCGGCCCGATTCCCGGAACGGTGATCCAATCGTCAGGCCCGGCGGCCACGACGTCGGCGACGCTCCCGAACCGCTCGAGCAGCGCGCGTGCCGAACCGGTCGAGATCCCGGGGACCGCTGCGAGGAGCGCCTCGGCCGTCTCCTCTCCAGGCTTGGGGCGAGGCCGTTGCGCATACGCGGGCCGCTCGGCCGCGGGCTCGACCTCCTGGCAGCGGACCGCGAGGCGGTAGATCCAGAGCGCCGAGTCACGCTGGTAACCGCTACGCAGGAGCGCGATCCCCTGGTCGATCACTGCCAGGCACGCGCCGCGGACCGCGTTGTGGTGAAGAGGGCCGCGGTCGATGTCGGTGCCCTCGACGAGCAGGTACGGATAGGCGCAGGCGGCTCGGAGCTTGCCGAGCTGAGGCCAGAGGCGGCCCTTGAGCACGGCGGCGTGGAGGTCGAGCACGCGTTTTCGCTCCACGAGCGTGTCGGCGCCGACCGCGTAGTCGCCCGCCGGAAGCGATGCGATCTCGACCTCGGCACCGAGCTCGCGGAGTGTGTCGGCGATCCCGCTCTGACGCTCGTGGACGTCGACGACGATCCTGACGGGTGGCGCCTTCGAGCGGCTCATCGGCCGAGCGCCTGTTGGCGCCACCCTGCGACTCGGCGCGCCAGCTCCTGGTACCGGCCGGCGTCGAGGCCGAACTCGTCCTGGCGCAGGCGAGAGAAGCGTCCCGCCAGCTCGCCGAACATCTCCGGCGTGAAGCCGCGGTCCTTCTCGGCCGCGAGGTCGAACAGGTGGTCGAGGCCATAGCGTTCCTCGACCGCCGCGAGGTCGACGAAGTCCCGAGCCTCGGCGCGTCCGAAGACCGCGAGCACCTTGTCGACTGCGAGCTCCTCGCCGCTGAGCGTCGGTGCCAGCCGTCCGGGCTCGGCGGGAAAGAGCCGGGCATCCGCACCGAGATCGAGCTCCGTACTCTCGCTTCCTTTCTCGACGATGAGGCGGGCGAACCCGGAGTTCTCCTGGACATGACGCACGACGAGCCCAGCGTCTTGAGAGCGCGCGATCCGACGGCCGGTCGCCCGACGGCACGTCGGTCGACGGCCTCCGCCGAACGCTGCCCTCTCCTGCAGTGGACTCAGCACCTACGCGGCGAGTTGGCGGGTCTCGATCCAGCCCGCCCACGCCTGCCGGACGGAAGGCGGGAGAACCAGCTCGTCCCAGAGCTCGACCAGGCCATCGGGGTCGACGTAGAAGCGCACGTCATCCTCCGTCCCCTCCCGCAACACCTGCTCGTAGACCCGCGCCCGGTCGCTCCGCTCACCGAGGTCGTACGTAAGAGCGGGGCCGCTCCAGCGAACATGGAGCGGGAGCTCGACCCGGCCGCTCGCCTTAGGCAGCGATTGATCGCCCAGGTCGTGGGGCACCGCGACAGGACGCGCCGCAGGACCGAGGCTCGATGTCCGGGTTTGCGCCATTGGAATCAGTGTACGACCCCTGATTCCTGCAGGACGCGATCGATGGGCCGTGAAGGATTCGAACCTTCGACCTGGGATTAACAGTCCCGATGGGTCACCGGCGGCGAAGCGGCAGAAGTAGGCACTAGCGGCGAATCAGGGCTCGGCGCGTAGGGACGAACCGGCCCTATCCGGGGGCGAATGGGGCGAGTCTGTGCGCGCATCTGTACGCGCCCGTCGACCGCGGTCGGAGCCTCGAGACGGCACATCGATCGTTCCCGGTCCTTGCCGCTCGAGTCGGTCGTGCTCGCCGATTGAGGTCGGCGTGCACACGTTCGTCGATCGGCGAAACCTGGTACGAGATCACCGCTGCTTGCACGACTGAACTCGAAGGAGAACACTCTCTGCCGGGAAAGTTCGTACGATCAACCAACGGGGCGACGGATATTCACGAAAGACGAGGCAGACGAAATCCGACGGCTGCTTCGCCAGAAGGGCGTCGCGGACCGCAGTCGGCAGAAGACGCTTCGAGACCAGCTCAGACGAAAGTACGACTTCTTCATCTTCGACTTCACCGCCGACTCGGACGGCTTCACCGCATCGGACTTTGACGGACTCGTTCCGCCGGGACGATCGCGATCGCAGAGCCCGGCGCCTGACACAATCGATGCGACGCCCCCTGTCGATCTGGCCTCGCTTCGTCACAAGATCGACCGCGAATCGCGGACCACGAGGCCCCCTCAACATCTCCCTGAGAGCTATTGGGCCTGAGTATGGCGTTTCTGCTCAGCGAGGAGTGGTGCGATTAGGACTGGGGCGAGGACCGTGGAGAAAAGGACGAGCGATCCGACGACGCGAGGGAACGGTGTGGAGGACTGTTGCTCGTCGAGCACGTAGGTGAAATCGTCCCAGAGGATGTAGGTGAAGCCGAGGACGCCGACGGTGAAGGTTCCCAGGTAGAGCAGCGCCGACTCGCGCGCCCCTCCCGAGAGCGTCAGGGCGGCTGCGGCAGCTGCGATCGTGAGCGGGACGATGGCCAGCCACATGTCGTAGGCGAACACGAGCCGCAGCACGAGATGGAACGAGGTCCAGGCCCGGTCGGGATCGCTGAGCATGCGGGAGAGGCTGACGGTCGGGTCGGCGATCGGGAGGTGCTCGACGTCCCACCAGATCCTGAACGGCAGGTTCACGAGATAGGCGACTACTCCGGCGGCGAAAAGGGGCGGCCACGTGCTGCGTAGCCGCCGACACGTCGCGAGGGCCAGTCCCGCGTACAGGCACCCGGCGAGCAGAAGCCCTTCCTGCTTGGTGGCGATCGTGCCGGCGAGCATGATCGTGAGGCCGATCAGCAGCCAGCCTTCCTGGTTTCTGAGCCACGAGACGGCGAAGAGAGCGGCAATGGCGAACTGGATGTCGAGCGCCCAGTCAGCCTGGGCGTTGAGCACGCGGAGGTCGAGCTGCGGGATCACGCAAGCCAGCCCGACGAAAAGCCAGGCCAGGGGTGTGGGAACAAGGCGGCGGAGAAGCGCCGCGGCGGCGAAGACGAATCCTGCGAAGAGCAGCCAGTATTGGACCGCTAGCTGGGGTGCGAATGCCGAGCCCATGAAGCGGAAATCCATCGCCTGGAGCGCCGGGACGAGGAGCGGGTGACGTCCCGCAGGGAGTGACTTGAACAGGCTCGAGTAGATGCTGCCGTCGAAGTAGATGACCTTCGCCTTGGGTACCCAGTCCTCGAACGAATCTCCGCCGCCGAGCGGCATGACATGCGCCACCCGAACCAGAGCGACCAGGATCAAGACCGAGGCAAGCGCGCATAGGGCGGCGGCCACTGTCGCGACCGAGAGCCGGGGAAGTCGCCCGAACGACCGCGGGATCGTGCGGCGAAGGCTCACTGCGACAAGAGCCGCCGCCCCTGACACCACGGCGCAAAGCCCAAGGATCGTTGCGTAGGAGAGACCGCCCCCCGCCACAAGCACCAGGGTCGCGAGCACACCGATCGTGCTCACGCCGAGCAACAATGCAAGCCCGAGCCCATCCAGAACCTCGAGCCAGGAGCGGAAGCCGCGAGCGGCCCACAGAACCGCAAGCCCGGTGACGAGCAGAAGCAGGTTCAGCTCTAGGACGCCACGAAGCGTTGCTCCCATCACGTCCTCACGCGGCCGATTGATTCGCCCTGGTCGTTCTTCCACAACCAACTAGTGCGGTGATCCCACGGCGCTGTGTCGCAAGCAAAACAGATGACGTAACGCGCGTGAGCCGGGTCGACCGGACGGTCGGGAAGAAGCAGATACCGCATCCACGCAAAGGCGACCTCATAGGTGACCGGCGCAATGCCGTAGGACTTCGCTCCGTCAACCGTCTCGGGAAGCAGCAACGTGTAGTCGGAGCCCTTCGGGATCACGCTGAGCGCCTCGACTTGCATGTCGCTGGGAAGACCGAGACTGTCACCCGAGGTGACGATCCTGAAGACCGGATCCCCGATATACGCGTCGAAACGCACCGACGCGTTCGCGTCTCGAACCACCCGAGGAGCATGCGAGACGAGTAGTACGACCGCGGTGACAACGCAGCCACACCCAACCGCGAACCGAACCATCCCGGCGAACGGAGCGCGCTTCAGCCGAGCCACCGATCGGAACCCAACGACACTGTCACCTGACCATAGTGACCACCAAGACGAACGGCCGTCGCCTGCGCCGTTGAGTTCGTTACAGACGCCTGAGCGCGGCGTGACCTCCGGTGAATGTGTGACTTACTCGTGAGGGCAGACCGTCGTTTGAGGACCGAGAACTCAGGACGCGCTCGGCTAGCGAGATCGGTCGCTTTACCTCGCGGTTTGCCGTAGGTGTGCAAGACAAGAAGACCAGGGGTGTAAACGAGCCCGGCGACCCTCGTCAAGCGCGGAGCTCGCGCCCGGGCTTCGAGAGCTAATCGCCTCGTCTTGCGGCGGCCGCCTGCTCGCAGCACACCTGAGACTCATACGCGTCGCCGCCGCCATACTCCTTCAGGCGGTCCCGCCTCCGTTGGTCAGGATCCCCGAGCAACCGCCCGGCCTGCGGCGCCAGAACTCGATGTGGCGGCCGTCGATGACGTCGCTGCCGACTAGGCGATACTCGCGGCGCAGGAGCGCCCGCAGGTGGACCTTCTCCGACGGATCGGTGGGCGCCATGCTCGGGAATCGGGGGCCGAAGGACTCGGTCTGGAGGTAGCGGGAGTTCCACACGTCGTCATAGAGGACGACGTCGGGACAGAGCCGGTTGAAGGCCCGCTCGAGCGGCGCGTGGTGGGCCCACCGGTAGTTCCAGATCCAGCTGTTCCAGTGATAGTTGACGTCCTTGAACCCCCACCAGTAGATGTAGTCGCCGAGGACGCTGTCGCCGGGCCGCACGACCTCGCCGGCGAGTCTCGAAAAGGCGGCGGAGAAGATCGGCTCCTTCGGCGTCCGGAGCTCCACCGAGCGCGTGTCTCGGAACTGGATGAACGCGACCGCCGCCAGAACGAGGACCGGAATCCATATTTGGGCGGGCGCCGGCAGTCGGCCGCTCGCCAGGACCACGAGCTCCGTGATCGCACAGATCGCGTAGGGAAGTGCGTAGTACGCGAACACCGGTGCCTTGTTGGGCTCGATCAGCGCAATCCCTCCGAGGTGAGACGCAAGCAACAACCCCGGAACGAGATGGACCGGGTACGCGCGGCGGGGCCTTCGCACCACCACGACTGCGACGAAGGCGGCCAAGCCCAGGACGAGCGTGTCCAGCATCAGCCGGTCGGCGGGATACGCGATGTTCATGAAGTGGTAGCGGAGACGTTCGTTCCAGATCGGGTCGAGGCTGTGTTGTTTCAGGACGTCCCGCAGCGGGACCTGGTACGCGGGCCCGTAGACCGCGTCGTACTGCGTCGAGCCGCGACCGAACGGAAAATCGTGAAGGGCGAGATAGGCGAATGCGCCGCCGGCTCCGCCGATCGCAAGGCGTCCGAGTCGCGCGAAGCGATCGGCGCGTTCCCAGGCGATCAGCAAGACCACGGCTGGCGTGGCGCCGAGAATCGCCGTCTCGATGTCGGGCGTCAGCCCGAGCAGGAAGCCGATCAACAGCGCGGTGCGCCGGCTCGGCCTACTGCGTATGAATACGGCGAGCAACGTGCACGCGAGGAGGAAGGCGAGGGAATCCCACCGGACGTAATGGCTCGTCCCGAGGAAGCCCCAGGTGGCGGAGAGCACGACACTGGCCATCAGCGCGACCGGCAGGCCGTACCGCTTCCGCAGACCCCAGACGAAGACGGCGATCGCCAGCGCTCCGACCAGCAACGCCGCAAAGCGAAACGCCCAGAAGGACGGTCCCGCCAGCGCGTCCGCGACGATGAAGGGCAACGTCCCCAGGCGTGGGAGCCAGTAGTCCAGGGCGCCGTGGTCGTAGACCCCACCGCCCACGGCGATCGACGGACGGAATCCGTGGCCTTCGACGAAGGACCATGCCGCCGACCCAATCCATGACTCGTCGCCGTAGACGAGCGGGAAACGAGTCAGCGTCGCGAGACTGTAGCCCCATACCAGGAACAAGAGGGCGGCGCCGAGGAGTGTCGCGGGATGTGGTCGGCGCAGTCGGGCACGCCGGCTTCGGTGCTCGGGGCTTCGTAGGGCATCGATCATGGATCCGCGAGGCGAGGCCGCCGCGCAGGAGGTTACCCTTGCTCCCGTGAGCACGCCCTCGTCGACCGGCATCCGGACCGTTGCGTTGAACGACCTGCGGCGGGCGGCGATCGAGCAACAGCAGGCGCTCGCAGACGCCGCCCTGCGCGTCACGGCGAGCGGCCGCTACATCCACGGCGCGGAGACCGCCGCATTCGAGCGCGAGTTCGCTGCGGCGGTCGGCGTGGAAATTGCATTGGCACGGGGAACGGCACGGACGCGCTCGAGCTCGCGTTGCTCGGGGTCGGGTGCGCCCGGGGTGACGAGGTCGTGTTGGCCGCGAATGCGGGGATGTACGCCGCGACCGCCTCACTGCATGCGGGGCTCGACTGCCGCTTCGCCGACGTCGATCCAGAGACGCTGTGCCTGAGCGCCGAGACGATTGCTCGCGTCCTCACGCCGCGCACCAGAGCGGTGGTCGTGACGCACCTCTACGGACGGCTCGCCGACATCCAATCGATCGTCGAGCTCTGTCGCGGGCGCGACGTGATGGTCGTCGAGGACTGCGCCCATGCGGCGGGGGCGCGACGCGGCAAGCGCTTCGCGGGATCGTTCGGCGACGCGGCCGCGTTCAGCTTCTACCCAACGAAGAACCTCGGCGCTGCGGGCGACGCCGGCGCAGTCCTAACGAGGCGGGACGACTTCGCCGAGCTTGTCCGCAGTCTCGGCCAGTACGGGTGGGACGAGAGGTACCGAGTCTCGAAGCCGAATGGCCGCAACTCGCGGCTCGACGAGTTGCAGGCGGCGATCCTGCGCATGCGTCTTCCGAAACTCAAAGAGTGGAACGCTCGACGGCGGGAGATCGTGCGGCGCTATGCGGAGGCGCTCCCGCAGGTGGCGGGTCGTTTTGTGGCCGTCGACGGACCCGACTACGTCGGTCACCTCGCGGTCATCCTCACAGAGGATCGCCTGGACGCGCGGCGGAAGCTGGACGCGGCGGGTATCGGAACGGCCGTGCACTACCCCATCCCGGATCACCGGCAACCGGTCTTCTCCGGCGCGTACGACGACGTCTCGCTGCCGGTAACTGAGGACGCCGCCGCCCGCGTGCTGACCGTGCCGTGTTTCCCAGAGCTGAACGAGGCCGAAGTGGAGCGCGTATGCGAGGTGCTCGCTGATCTCTGAGACGCTGACCGAGCTCCAGCGGGCCGATCCAGGCCATAGAGACGTCCGGTACTCGGTCGTCGCCCCGGTCTACGGGAACGAAGGGACGCTCGCGATGCTCCTGGAAGAGCTCGCGACGCTTGCCGCCGACGTGGACGGGCCGATGGAGGTCGTGTTCGTGGTGGACGGGTCACCCGACGGCTCTCTCGTCGTGCTGCGCCGACTCCTCTCCGAGGGTGCGCCGTTCAGCTCGCAGTTGATCGCGCTCTCGCGGAACTTCGGGTCGTTCAGCGCGATCCGCGTGGGCCTGGCGGCGGCGGGCGGCGAGTACGTTGGCGTCATGGCCGCGGACCTTCAGGAGCCGGTGACGCTCGTGCGCGACTTCTTCGCAGCGCTCTCTAACGGGGAGCACGACATCGCTGTCGGCGTGCGCGCGTCGCGTAACGATCCGTTCCTGACCGTGCTCGCCTCGCGCATCTTCTGGAGTGTCTTCCGGCGCCTTGGCCAACCCGAACTGCCGCGGCGTGGCGTCGACGTCTTCGCGTGCACGCGCCAGGTTGCAACCGAGCTGATCAGGCTTCGCGAGTCCCATTCGAGCCTGGTCGGCCTCCTCTACTGGGTCGGCTTCCGTCGGATCGAGATTGCGTACGAGCGTCGGCCGCGCACCGTCGGCAAGACGGGTTGGCGGTTCCGGCAGAAGCTTCGCTACTTCCTGGACAGCATATTCTCGTTCACGGATATCCCGATCATCGCGATCATCGCGATCGGCTTCATCGGTGTCGTGGTGAGCGTCGCGGTCGGCGTCGCGGTGTTCGTGGCGTGGCTCGCAGGCGGCGTCGCGGTCGCTGGCTACACGCCGATCATGCTCTCGATCGTCTTCACGGCCTCGAGCGTGCTCGTCAGCCTTGGCGTGATCGGATCGTACGTCTGGCGGACGTTTGAGAACACGAAGGGAAGACCCAGCGCGATCCCGATGACTCACGAACGCTTCGGTGGCGTTGACGCACCCGGCTAGCGCTCCGCGCCGGTCCGGCGCGCAGGTGGCACGGTTCCTCGTTCTCGGCGCCGCGAACACGGTTGTTTCCACCGCCGTCTTTTACGCCCTCTCGTTCGTCGTGCCGGCGACGGTCGCGTTCACAATCGTCTACCTCGCGGCGTTGATCTACCTGACGATCGCAACACCGCGTTTCGTCTTCGGCGTGCGTCCGCGTCACACGCGCACCGCTGCGCTTGCGGCGTGGTACGTGGTGGTCTACCTCGTCGGACTCGCGACGATCAGGCTCCTCGGCAGCCTCGATCTCCCTCGGGAAGTGCTGACGCTCGGCACGGTTGCGGTGACGTCACCGCTCAGCTTCATCGGCGCGCGCTTCATCGTCACGCGCCTCTGAGCCTGGAGCGTCGGTCGGGGGCAGAGTCCCCTCGGGATACCCGCGCCGGAAGTGCGTCCACCACGGGTAGACCTGCTTGAGCCGTTGGTCGTCGCATCTCACCTCAGTGGTGGGGCCGATGACTCGCGCGGGACGCCGGCGACCACCATCCCCGCCGGAACGTCCGAGCGGACAAGGCTCTTCGCTCCGACTAGGGCACCTTCTCCGATCTCGACGGCGGGCATGACCGTCGCGCTCGCCGCGACGACCGCGAAGCGGCGGATTGTCGGCCCCTGCGTACATGTGTCGGACGGCGGGTGCGGGTCGTTGGTGAGAACCGTGTGCGGAAACAGCCAGACGAATCCCTCGATCATCGTGCGTTGTGGGACGAACACCCCACTGTGGATGCGCGTGTGCGAGCCGATCGTCAGGTCGCCCTGGATGTCAGCGAGCGTTCCGAGCCGCACGTCGTTGCCGATTGACGAGCCCTCACGGATGTTGACATAGTGTCCGCACGCGAAGTCGGCGCCGATCGTCGCGCCTGCGTAGATGACACTGTGGCTTCGGAGCACCGCGCGTGGGCCGATCCGGCACGGACGAGGCTCGTACGAATCGTTGTGGTAGAAGTCTTGCGTGGGCTCGCCGAGGACGACGCCAGCTCCCACGAACGACCCCTCGCCGAGTTCAACTCCAGCGTGGATCACCACGAACGGCCCGATCGTGACTCCCCGGCCGAGGGTGGCATCCGGGCTCACCCAACTCGAGTCGTGAACGGTGCCGCGCGCGTACGCCAACGCGCCGAGTCTAGCTCCGTGTGCCCGGCGCGCACCGCCTGCGGCGACGATGGCTGACGGTGGCATCCATCCGAGCGCAGTCTGCGAAGCCGTCTCTCTTGGCGTCGGTGCCGTGGTCGGCGCGTTCGCGTTTGTCGATCACGACAGCTCGATCGGCGAGCGCGCCGACATCGGCGCGGGTGCGCGGGTGCTGGGGGGGACATCGATCGGCACGGATGCTCGGATCGGCGAGAACAGCGTCGTCCTCGGAGGCGTCACGGTCGGGCGCGGTGCGGTCGTGGAGCCCGGCTCCGTCGTCGCGGACTCCGTGCCGGCGAACGCGATCGTTCGAGGAAACCCGGCGCGGATCATCGGCTACCGCGGCGTCGAGGCGACAGCGCCGACCTTGGCGCAGGTACCGCTCTCACCGGCCGACCGCGCGCTGACCTCGCGAGTACGAGGCGTGAGGCTCCACCGGCTCACGAGGATCGACGACCTCCGGGGGAGGCTGATTGCCGCCGAGTTGGACGATCTGCCTTTCGTCCCAGCGCGCCTGTTCACCGTCTCGAACGTTCCGAGCGAGCACATCCGCGGCTCGCACGCACATCTTCTCTGCGAGCAGTTCTTGATCTGTGTGAGCGGCGGCCTGACGGTCGTCGTCGACGACGCGCACCAGCGTGACGAGTTCAGGTTAGACGATCCCGATTTTGGCCTCTATCTGCCCCCGATGACGTGGAGCACGCAGTACCGGTATTCGCATCACGCCACGCTCCTTGTGCTTGCATCCCGAGCGTACGAGCCCGGGGACTACGTTCGCGACTATGACGAGTTCGTGCGGATCGCAGGCGGCGAGGTTCACGGATAGACCGGCGGCGTCGCGGGGTAGCTGAATCCGAGCGAGTAGATCGGACGCCCGTTGCGGCCCGTGAAGTCGGCGACGAACAGCGGGCCGGCGACGTGCGTGACGGTGACGCGAATCCCCTTGGCGACGGCGCTCCCGACGACCGTCCCGGAGGGCACGCTCGGCGAGAGCGACGCCGTCAGGACGGCGCCGATGCGCACGCCGGACGAGTATAGGCCGAGCCGCGCCTGGCTCTCGGCGCACAGGTAGGCCGTGTCGACGCGTGCGGTCGTGGCGAACTCGGACCCGCCGCGGCAGCGTGCGGTCGGGGTCGTGCTCGCGGCGAGGGACCGATCGAGGACGTTCGTGTGCGGCCCGAAGAGCTCCTGCACGATGTAGATCCGGTAGAGGCCCACGCGCCGGTCGCTGGAGTAGGTTCCGTCGAGAGGCTGCCGCCAGGCGATGCGCGGATCGCGGCCGTTGGCGAGCCAGCGCCAGAGCGAAAATCCGTCGAACCATGGCGTCAGCGCCGGGCCCGGATAGCTCGTAGCCTCTGCGTCCAGATAGTCGCCTTCGATCTTGATCGGCCGTTGTGGGCGCACCTCGATCGTGACGGAGTGTCCGACGAGCGCCCTCCGATCGAGCGGCAGCGCAAGCCACGTGTGCGGGCGGATGCCGGCGCCGATTCCCCTCAGGTCCGCGTACGGTCGCCAGCCGACCAAGCCGCCGTCGGCTTGCCAGCGCCGCATCGTGCGGGCACCGGCCGCCTTGATCAGCCGGCCATTCAAGTAGATCGCCGCGGCGGCGGCGTCGTCCTGCGTGGGGAAATCGACCACGAGCCACGGATGACGCGCCGGATCGAGCGAGAAACGGTCGATATGTTGTCGGATCGGCGCGTCGATCGTCGTCGTCCACCCCCGCCAGTCCGGGTTGCGCAGCTCGCCGCCTGCGATGAGCGCGAACACCGCGGCTATCACGAGGGCGGAGGGCAACACTCGGAAGCCTTGCCAACTCGATCGCCAGTCCCAGATCAGCCATGCCGCCACCGCGCTCGTCGTCAGGAGCCGGCAGGCGACCAGGAGCGTGTGCGCGGTCGTCGGTGCGAGGCCTGCAGAGATCCAGGTCGGGAGCCGAATCGCCCAGACAGCGACGCAGACGGCTACGGCGGCAACCCCGGCCGCGGCGGCGAGCCGCGACCTGCGGTGCGCCACGCTCCAGGCGGTGCAGGCGGCGCCCAGCGCGAGGAACGGCATCAGTACGCCGACGCGCCGCGGCTCGACGTCGACCACGCCCGCGATCAAGCTCATCAACGCGAATCGCAACGAGCGACATCACGCCGATGACGCGCCGCGCTGCCGACTGGCCGACGAGCCAGGCGAGCCCGAAGAAACCGGAACGGCAATCGCGAGATGCTCCGCGATCTGCCCACGGACACCGAGCACGTACCTCTGGAAGTACAGATAGTCGGGATAGCGCCAGTTGAGATACGTGCTGTAGGCCCAGAGTTTGAGAAAGACGAGGGCGCCCGCGGAAATCGCCGAGCCAGCGACTGCGTCGCGTTTGCGCCTTTGAAGAACGTCCACGCGTCCGTCGGCCAGAAGTGCGCGAAGCCGAGCACCGTCACCTGTCCGACGGCGGTGCCGGACTTCGATAACCCGAGCGTCAGGTTGCTGAGCGCCTCGCCGAGTGAATGCCCCGACGGCAGCACGGCGATCATGACCGCCGCGGCGATGAGCCCGACTGCGATACCGGCCCAGACCCGGAGGTGCGCGACGACGATCGAACGTCCGTCCGGCTGCAGGGCAGCGAGGCCGACAGCTGCGGCGGGCAGGAACCAGAGCAATGGCCGCGTCGATTCACTCGCGAACGCGACGACGAGAAGCGCCGCGGCTCCGAGTGCAACGATCTCAGCCGCCTCGCAGGCTCCGAGGTGAACACGTACACCTAGCAAGCGCCCAGACGACGAGCCCGAACCGGATCAGCGGCTGCTGCAAGAAGACGCGTCGCTGATGATCCCCGGAACATAGAGCGCCTCGAGCATCCCGGCGAGCAGGGCAACCCACTTCGGCGCACCGAGCCGCAGCAGGATGACTGCGATCATCACGCAGATCGAGGCGTCGAGCAGCGCGAAAAGGACCCGCGCCGTGGCGGGCGAGTCGGGAAGCACGGTCGTGAGCGCGCCCTGCAGGAGTGGGAGTAGGCCGCTCTTCGAGAAGACGAGGACGTCGGCTGTCGCGCCGAGACCGTCGCGCGGTCCGCTCCCGGCGTGACAGAAGTGCAGAGAGCCACAGAGCGACGCACGAATACGCTCCGCCTCGCTCGAGTAGGCAGCCGCATCCCAGATCACGCGGATCCGGCTCGGGCCGAACGCGAAGGCGAGCCTGACTACCAATGCCACGGTGAACACCGTTGCGAGCAGCGGGACGCTGAGTGTCCAATTCAGTGTTCTGCACCGCG
>CAVURE010000007.1:0-70819 GCA_963743675.1 uncultured Actinomycetota bacterium | reverse complement strand
CCCCGTTGACGAGGGCGATCGCGATCATCGCGAGCACGAGGCACGCGAGCAGCTTCAGGTCGACCGTCACGTACTTGTTGTGGATCCCCGTCGGCTTGAACGCGTCCGAGAAGACGGCCTGCTGCAGGAACGCCGGCACGACTCCGAGCGCCGAGACGAAGACGATCAGCACCGTGACCACGGAGAGCTTCGCCCAGTACGGGCGGAAGAGCCTCCCGATCCGGCGCAGGTTCGCCTGCCGCACCGCCTTGTCGGCGGGGCGCTCGACCTTTTCGCGCGGCGTGAAACCGCCTGAACGTCCGCCTGGCACTCCCTACAACGGTAGCGGGGCGTCGGCCTGTGAGGCGAGCCGCGACCTAGTTTCCAGGCTATGTCGGTACCATGCCTTGTTTATCGTCCACAAGCGGGATGCCTTCGGGGCCCTTGCCGAGGTCGGCGTCCCGGAAGGTCGTGAAAGCCTTCTGGTCGAAGCCCGGGCAGACGGCGATGTGGCCCGTCCCCGAAGTAGCCGTCGCGGTAGTCGCGGGCCAGATCGCCCGTCCAGGCGGTGAGCGCGATCTTGTCGCCGAGGGCTGCGTAGGGCGTGCCGAACATCCCGATCGACTGCTCGCCGTAAAAGCTCGGACTTTTCGACGGTCGTTGTCGGGACCTCCGGGCCCCACCACATCACGACGGCGCCGTGCTCTTCGTTGTGGACGACCTGGCGCGGGTTGACCGGGGAGGTCTAGAAGCCCCACGACCGCCCAGAACTCGTCGTGGGAGCCGCCGGAGGGCGGCGAGGTGCTCCAGAGGCCGGCCGTCGGGCTCAAGAGCGTCGGGAAGTCTGCGTGGTAGTTGGTCGGGTAATTCCTCGGCGGCTTCGGCAACACGTCGCGGTAGGTGCAGCCGGCGGCGAGCATGGCGGCCTTGGCTGCGGCGGGGCTCGGGACGACTCTCGGGGCCGGCGGCTTCGAGCTCCCGCGGCGGCGACGGCGACGGCGACCAGGATCGCGACCGCGGCGAGCAGCCCGACGCCATCCGGGTGCGTGCCCGGCGAGAGAAGCCGGGTCGCCCGGGGCCGAGCTGGAGGCGCGGGGGCGGGGGGCGTTCGTCGGGCTCGAGCTTCACGCTGTTCTCCTACGCCTGATGACCAGCCAGATCCCGCCTCCGATCAGGCAGAGGACGAGCGCGCCGCCGGCGATCTCGGCCGGTTCCGTCCAGGCGGAGCTGCGGCCGGAGGTGCCGCTGGAGGAGGTGGCGAGCGTGAGTCCGCGCCGCGCCGCGAGTGCCGTCACGGCCTTCTCGGCTGCCGCGATCAGCTCCGGCCCCGACGAGCCGATGAGGCGGGCGGCTTCGCGATCGCACCTTGTCGGCGCCCGGGAGCTTGGCCGCCTTGTAGAGGCCGTAGCCGTTCGGCATCACGACGAGCAGCTCGGCCCTCCAGTAGTAGAAGTCCTCTTCGGAGAGGAACTTGGCGTAGAGCTGCGGCTTCTTGAAGAGGATCGGGACCGACCCGAGGTCGTAGCGCGTCGCGATCACGGCCACCCTGAGCGGGAATCCCTGCTTCTTCGCGCTCGCGAGCATCGCTTCGAGCCTCGCCTGGTCGGCCGTCGGGATGTGCCCGTCGTACGGCGAGAGGAAGGTCGGTCGGAGAGCAGGTAGTCGCTCGCCGGGTCGCCGTCGGCGAGCGCGGCCGGGCCGCGGCCGAGCAGCACGAGGGAGCGCGACGAGTGCGAGCCGGCGCCGAGTCTCATCCGAGCGCGGTCCTCAGGAGCAGGATCGCGATCACGACGGCGACAGCGCCCGCGCCGAAGCGCGACGGTCGAGGCGAACAGACGGAGGCCGGCGAGCGTGCTCATCCGGCTGCGTGGTCGACGACGAGGGCGGTGAACGGCTCGCCCGCCCTTCGGGGTCACGCTGAACGTCAGCCCCCAGTGCCCGACCATCACGAGCGCCGAAGCGGGCCGCGAGTAGACCCCGGGGCGGTCTCGGTGAGCTGGTACTCCTGGTTGGCCATCTCCATGTCGAGCATCGCGAAGGTGAGCGTCACATCCGCGCCGGTGACCGGCTTGCCGTCCTCGTGATGCTTAAGCGCGAAGTAGTTCGGCGCGGCCGCCTTGTTCGGCGTGACGACGACCTTCAGCGTATACCCGTCCTGGGTGACGACGGTCGCGACGGGGCCGGGCCCGACCTTGGCGAGCGCGGAGCCCTCCTGCGAGAGGTACTTCGAGGGCGGCGGGAGGCTCGAGAGCACGGCGGCGGCGAAGACGGCGGCAATCACGAGCACCGCCTCGGCGGAATGAGCGTGCGCAGGAGCCGAGCCGCGGCCGGCGCGAGCTCGGGGCCGGTCCCGCGCGGCGGCGAGTCGCGGCTTCGTTCGCAGCAGGTTGACCGACGCGAGCCCCATCGCGCCGCGAGCAGCGCCGGCCTTGACGAGGATCGCCTGCCCGTAGGAGGTCGTCCAGAGCGCCGAGAGGAGCGGCATATGCAGGATCGTCGCCCAGATCCCGGATCCGAGCAGCACGGCGACCGAGACGAAGCGCGACGTTCGAGAAGCGGGGGACGACGACCGCGAGCACCGCGAGCCGCCTCTCGCCCGGCACGCCGCGCCAGAGGACGAGCAGGCCGACGAGTCCTCCGAGCCAGACCGAGCCGGAGATCAGGTGGAGCCAGTCGAGCGCGACCGCGAGTCCGCGGGCGCAGTCTGCGCCGCGTGGCCCGAGGCGCCGGGGATGACGAGCACCGCCGCCGCCGCGGAGATCGCGCCGATCCCGGCGAGGATCTCGGCGATCGAGCGCTGCTCGCGCTCGGGCCGGTCGAGCCAGAGCGCGATCCAGCCGGCGAGGCAGAACAAGCGCGAAGCAGATCCAAGGTCGACGTAGCCGCGGCCGAACGCGGTCGTCCGCAAGAGCGGAACGAGCGCGCCGACGTCGAAGAACGATCGCAACGAGTCGATCGAGGTCGACTCCTCGAGGTAGACCGGGATCGCAAGCAGCCCGAGCGTCGAGACGATGCCGAAGGCGATCGTGACGGCGCGCAGCTTCGTCCCCCCGACACGCCGCACGACGGGCCGCGCGATCAGCGAGCCGGAGGGCCAAGAGCCCGATCGCGACATCACGGTCAGGAACATCGCCCAGCGGGCGATCAGGAGCGGCGTCGTGGTCGCCGTCTCCGCGATGTGCGGGATCATGAACTGCGGGGCCGGGCCCGCGTTCGGGCCGACGGCGAAGGTGAACGCGCCCTGGACGGGATGGCCGTCGACCGAGATCGCCCGCCAGTAGACGAGGTACCAACCCTCCGGAAGGTGCGGCTTCAGCGGAACGATCAGCGTGTCCGGGTTCGCCGGCGAGCGGTGACCGGGCCCGTCGTCACCTGATGCGCGTCCTTGTCGGTGACCGAGATGATCGCGAAGCGGGGCTCGACGGCCTCGTCGAAGGTCAGGGCGACGTCCGGGGGCGGTGCATCGAGGATCGCGCTCGCGACCGGCACGGTCTTCACCGAGGTACGCGTGCGCCGAGGCGACCGCCGGGATCGCCAGCGCCGCGACCAGCGCGACCGAGGCCAAGGACGAGCCGCCCCCGCGTTCTCATGCGAGCTGTCTCTTCCCGCCGCCGTCCCTGACCCGGAGACGAGGGCGACGATCGAGAGGACGATCGCCGACCGCCCCGACCACGAGGGCGACGATCGTGAGCAGCGATGTGCCGCCGCCGCCGAGTGAGGCTCTTGGCCTCGATCGTCGGGGCCGGATTCGCGCCCGATTCCGGGTCGGCCCAGTTGACGATCGAGCTGTCCGAGTAGGTCTGCTGGACCTGGAAGGTGTAGGTCCCCGACTTCGCGGGCTGCGCCGAGGAACTGGAAGAGCGAGTCTTCCCCGGTCGGCACACGTGCCTCCGGTCCAGGTCACCTTCTGGATCACCGCGCTGTCGCCCGAGCCCGTCTGCTGCAGCTCGCGGCGTCCAGCCCGGGCTCGGCACGAACGAGTCGATCGAGAAGCCCTGCGGCACGGTCAGCACGATCTTCGTCGTGTAGGCGTTCGCCTTCTCGGTCGGGACCGCGAGGCTGTAGAGCTGCAGCTCGTTGGAGAGCGACACCGGCGGGCTGATCCGCGCGTGCGCCGAGGCTGCGCCCGCGGCGATCAGCGCGACAGCGGTCGCGCACACGAGTGCCGATGGCAGGCGATGCCTGCTGCGAGGTTGCATGTTCACCGTTTCTCCACTCCTCTCAGATGATTTGACAGACACCTACGCGCCGACCTCGAGCGTGAAGGGCGCGGTGTAGACCTTTCCGTCCAGCTTGCACTGGAGAAACAGCCGCCAGGTACCGGGCGCGGGCACGAGCACGCCGACGTTGAGCTTGCCCGGCGTCGTCGACGACCCGGTCACCTTCGTCGGGCCGAGCACGCTCGTGCAGCCGGTCACGCCCGGCGCGCAGACGTGCGTGTGGAAGTAGTCGAGGCTGTCCTTGCGGAAGAAGATCGCGTGGGCGAGGGCTCCGAACCACGGCGTGAAGTTCGGCTTCTCGCCGCCCGGGCCGCGCACCTGCACGGTCACGAGCTGGGCCTGGATCGCCTTCAGGTTCTCGGCTCCGTGCAGTGTGAAGCGGTACCTTCCCGACCTTGACCGAGCTCGACGGCGGCGGCAGCGCCTTCGGCTTGTAGGCGCCGCGGACGTGGACGGAGCCGAAGAGCTGGAAGTTCGTGTTGACGAGCTGCTCCGAGCTTGCCGGGTAGACGTCGACGACCATCCGGTAGGGGCCGGGCGCCGGGAACACGACCGTCTTCGAGATCATCGGCGCTCTGGCCGACCGGCGGGTGCTGGTGGATCGATGTAGGCAAGGTCCTTGCGGACGAGGATCAGGTGGACGCCCGTGTGCGGGCCCGGGCCGGTCTTGAAGTGGACGAGCGGCTTGCCGTCCGGCTGCTGGATCATGAAGGAGATCTTGACCGGCTTCCCGGCCACGACCGGCCCCGCGGGCTGGAAGTGGATCAGCTTGTACACGGCCGCGGGCTGGATCAGGGGCGTGGAGACGGTTGCCGACCCGCCGCCGCAGCCTGCGGCGGCGAGCACGAGCCCGGCGGCCGCGACGGGCGCGGCGAGAGAACGGAGCAGCTTCACGAATCACCTCCGGCAAACAGGAAGAAGGAATGAGGGGCGAGGTAGGCGCCGAGCTCGACGACGATCTCGGCGTGCGGGGTGAGCGGGATCGACCCCGCAGCGGCGTGCACGAGACGGCCGTCGACGTAGACGCGCACGGGCAGTGCGGAGATGAACGAGGCGAGCCGATGCCCGCCGAGCGGCTGGCCCCAGACCTTGAAGATGTCGGCGAGCCGAAGCGTCGAGCCTCGTGCAACCTCGACGATCCCGCCCGGAGCCAGTGTCCGCACCGGGTAGACGCGGCCCGGCCCAGTGACGCCGATCCCGGCCGGGACCACGATGACCTTCCGATTGGCGAAGAGCTCGAGATGGATCCTGAAGGCCGCCCCGGGAGCCGCGCTCCGGAGTGTCCCGACGGGCCTTCCGGCGGCGACCGCCGCGGGTCTCGGCGGCGGGACGTAGCGCGGGCCGGGGCCGATCGGCCACGGATGCACCGACGGAACGAGGGCGAGGGCCAGGAGTGCCGCCTTCATCGCCGGACCACCCGTGCCCGCACGGGCTCGTCGAAGTCGGGCAGGAAGCTCAGGGCCGTCGCGGCGATCCCGGCTGCGATCGCAAAGCCGCATACCGCGCGCGCGGCAGTACCGGGAAGCGCCGAGATCACGACGCCGTGCCAGAACACCGGCAGCGAGCTGAGGCTGACCGCTGCCGCAACCGCACCGACGACGCCGGCGGCGTGGACGCGGGCACGGCCCCGCAGGCGGACGAGCAGGCCGGCAAGCACGCCGGCGACCACGACCGCCGCGCCGAATTGGAGCCAGGCCACACCGCCCGTCGGGGCATCGCGCATGGCGAATGTCGTCACCTCGACGAGTGCGGCGAGCCCTGCTGCCGCTCCGAGCCCGATCGTCAGCGGCGCTCGGATCGACCGGCGTCGGACGGCGGCCAGGATCGCGAGCCCGAGTGCCGCCGTCGCCAGGAGCCAGGGCCACACCGCGGGCCGGGCGACCCGGTAGAAGGTGCCGGAGATCGACGCCGGCCGGCCGTTCACGTCGAGGCCGACGACGAATCGTCCGGCCGGTCCGGGCCGCTCGCGTGGGGTGGCGCGAGCCGGTGGTCGTGCCAGACGACGGTGCGCCCGCCGCTCAGGTGAACCCAGCCGTGCTTCGAGCTCGAGACGAGGAGATCGGCGGCCGCGGTCGGCGAGCTCGCGTTGACCCAGACTCCGCTCGAGTCGATCCGCAGGAACGGCTCCTGCACCTCGCCGCGTACGAGCACGTCCACCCCCGGGTTCGCGCGCACCTGGAAGTCCCGGTCGCCGTCGAGCACCCGGACATGCACGCCGGGCAGCGTCAACGTGGCCCGGTCGAGCGTCAGCCTGTAGTCGAGCGCGACCGTGGGGCCACGGCCGTGGGCGGCTGCCTGCCCGGGCAGCGCGAGCGCCGCGAGCAGGGCGGGTGCGACGATGCGGAGCCTGAACGGCCCGCGCATGCTGGCTCTCCTTTCGTTGCGCAACGGGAATCTGAGCGGAGGAACCGGCGATGGAGCCGGCGGGCTTCTCCTAGGAAACGCAGATTCCGGCTGGCGGCGCACGGCCCGCGGAGCGGCGGGCGAGGGGAGAGAGCCGAACCGGCGCAAAGGCTGCCGGGCGCAGGACGCCGCTGACGAAGACGACGAACAGCCGGATCGCCTCGCGCCTCGCCACGACCTCGACGGCCGCGGAGGCGAGCCGGAGCAGGGCTGCGACGAGCAGGCCGGCAAGTACCGACAGCGGTACCGCCCAGTAGCCGCCGTGGCCGAAGACGCCCTCGAAACCGCTCGGGTGGCCGACGGCGAAGATGCCCTCGAGCCATTCCTGCACCGAGTAGGTCGCAAGCAGCGCCACCGAGGCGAGCGCTGCGAGCCCGGCAAACGAACGCCGTGGGCGCAGCTCGGGCCGACCGCCGGCGGCGCGGGCGACCCGCGCCAGGAACGAGCCGAAGCCGAGCGCGACGAGCACCGCGATCCACGGTGCCATCGAATCCAGGTAACCGTGCCCCTGTGCGGCGAGCGCAGCGCTCGTGTGCGAGCCGTAGAAGAGCTCGTAGCGGAGCTGATGGACCGCGAATGCTGCCGCAGGGAAGAGCATGAACCCCCGCCCTGCGAGAAACCCGCGCACGCTGCGGTGCGTCATACCTCGAAGGTTAGCTCGCAGCGGCGTCTGCCTGCGGCGCCGCGAGCGTCGCGACCATGCGCCGCCCGTTGAGCGAGTAGACGACGTCGATCGTGTCGTTCTTGCGATAGGTGCCTGCGATCCCGAGGCCCATGCGCAGCCACCGCCAGGCGCCGATCTTCCCCTCGCGCGAGAGCGTCTCGGTGAAGCAGAGCGTCGAACCGACCGTCTCGAAGTCCGTTCCCTCGTTCTGCTGCACGCCGTTGACGAAGACCTCGAACGGTCTTGACACATAAGAAGGCAGCTCGATCCGCGTTCTGACGTCCACCGGCTATACGATGCCAGCCGGCGTGCGAAGGACAGCCCTCGGACTCGGAACAGCATGTGCGGGGGCACTCGTGCTCGCCGGAGTCGCGCTCGCCGGTAACGGCGGACTTGCGCCGCAATCGGCCTCGTCACCCGGGGCGAACAGCATTCGCGAAAGCTACTTCTTCGTTCTGGTGTTCGCGGGGATCGTGTTCGTCGTGGTCGAGGGTGCGCTTGTCGTGCTGATGATCCGGTACCGCCGAGGCAAGCGGCCGCGCACGGCGGACGGGCTCCAGATTCACGGCTCGACGCGCCTGGAGATCATCTGGACGGTCGTCCCGGTGCTGATCCTCGCCACGATCGCCGGGTTCGTCTTCTACAAGCTGCCCAGCATTGCCAACGCCCCGGCGGCGAACGCCGCCGACGAGACGACGATCGCGGTCGAGGGGCGGCAGTTCTACTGGATGTTCCGCTATCCGAACGGCGCGATCTCCATGGGAACGATGATCGCCCCGGCCGGAAACGTCGTGCACGAGGACGTCTATGCCCCCGACAACGACGTCCTGCACAGCTGGTGGGTACCGAAGCTCGGGGGCAAGATCGACGCCGTCCCCGGCCGGACGAACCACACCTGGTTCGAGGCTCCCGCCGGCGACTACCCGGCGCGCTGCTCGGATCTGTGCGGGATCCAGCACACGTTCATGCTCGGGAACGTCGAGGTCGTCCCGCGCGGCCAGTACGAGTCGTTCATCACGGCCCGGGAGAAAGATCCCGTCGGGACGGGTCTCGGCAAGGAGGAGTGGGACCACGTCTGCTCGACCTGCCACATGCTGGACAAGGTCTATGTCGGCCCGGCGCTCGGCAAGGACCCGTCGCTCACGAGCGTGAAGGACCTGACACCGATCCTGAGGAACGGCGTCGGCCAGATGCCCGCCGTCGGCAGCGACTGGACGGACGTGCAGATCGAGGCGCTCGTCGACTACACGACGAAGCTCGTGAAGGGACAGTCCGGTGGCGGCTGAGACTCCCGTCATCGCCTACCGCGCCGACTGGAAGCGGGGCCGGATCACCTCGTGGCTGACCACGGTCGACCACAAGCGGATCGGGATCCTCTACCTCTGCACCGCGCTCGTCTTCTTCGGGCTCGGCGGCTTGCTCGCACTCGCGATCCGCTACCAGCTCGCGGTCCCGAACAACACCTTCCTCACCAGGAGTCGTACAACGAGGCGGTCACGATCCACGGCACGACGATGATCTTCCTCGTCATCGTCCCGATCCTCGGCGGCTTCGGGAACTACCTCGTGCCCCTGATGATCGGCGCGCGCGACATGGCCTTCCCGCGGCTGAACGCACTCTCGTACTGGCTCTACCTGCTCGGCGGCCTCGTCCTCTACCTCAGCTTCGAGGCCAAGGGCGGCGCCGCGGCGGCCGGCTGGACGTCGTACGCCACACTCTCGACCCTGCACTCACCGGGACGCGGCCAGGACCTCTGGATCCTCTCGCTGCACATCCTCACGCTGTCCTCGCTCGCGGGCGCGATCAACTTCATCGTCACGATCACGAACATGCGCGCCCGGGGCATGACCTGGACGCGGATGCCGCTCTTCGTCTGGACGATCCTCACCTACGCGTGGCTGCTCGTCCTCGCGCTGCCGACGCTCTCGGCGGGACTGACGATGATGCTGCTCGACCGCCACGGCGGCACCCACTTCTTCGATCCCGCGCACGGCGGGAGCCCGATCCTCTACCAGCACGTCTTCTGGTTCTTCGGCCACCCCGAGGTCTACATCATGGTGCTGCCGGCGATGGGGATCATCTCCGAGATCATCCCGGTCTTCGCGCGCAAGCCGATCTTCGGCTACAAGGCGGTCGTCTACTCGACGGTCTCGATCGCGTTCCTCGCATTCCTCGTCTGGGGCCACCACATGTTCGCGGTCGGGCTGCCGACCGCCGTCGACTCGTTCTTCATGGTCAGCTCGTTGGTGATCGCGATCCCGACCGGAGTGAAGATCTTCAACTGGCTCGCGACGCTCTGGCGCGGGAACATCTCGTTCGACACGCCGATGCTGTGGGCGCTCGGGTTCATCGGCCTCTTCACGATCGGCGGCCTGTCGGGGATCTTCCTGGCGGCGTTCCCGGTCGACTGGCAGCTCACCCAGACCTACTTCGTGGTGGCGCACATCCACTACGTGCTCTTCGGCGGCTCGATGTTCGCGATCTTCGGCGGTCTCTACTACTGGTGGCCGAAGATCTTCGGGCGGATGCTCGACGAGCGGCTCGGGAAGCTCCACTTCTGGCTCGTCTTCATCGGCTTCAACCTGACCTTCATGCCGCAGCACTTCCTCGGCATGCTCGGGATGCCGAGGCGCATCTACACGTATCCTGAGCACGGACTCTGGGAGGTCTACAACATGATCTCGTCGATCGGCGCCTTCACGATGGCGGTCGGGATGCTCGTTTTCGCCGTCAACATCTTCAAGACGTCGAGATCCGGGCGTCGGGCGGTCAATGATCCGTGGCTCGCCGACACGCTCGAGTGGTACACGACCTCCCCGCCGCCACCATGGAACTTCGACCGCGTCCCCTACATCATCTCCGCCAGGCCGCTTCGCGACCTGCGCCGGCGGCTGACCCAGGAAGGACGGCTGTGACCGGCGGGCCCCTGGGCGAGGGTGCTCGCGGCGGCGGCGATGGCCGCGACCGCGCTCGCGGTCGTCTCGGGCGCCGCGGACTGGCATACCGCCCACCGTCTGCTCGCGGCGGTCGCGCTGCCTCCGCTCGTCGGCCTGCTGATCCTCGCCTGGATCGCGATGCGGCGGCTGCTCCCGGCCGCGGTTGCGTCGCTCGTGTTCTTCGGGCCGGCGGCGCTCCTGACCGGCCGGGACATCCACCTCGCCATCGCCTCGCTCGCCTTCGGCGCCACGGCGGTGCTCGCGGCGCAGGCATTCCGCGGCGAGCCGGGCCGGCCGGCAGCCTCCGCGACTACGTGACGCTGACGAAGCCCCGCGTGATGTCGCTGCTGCTCCTGACCGGCGGCGCCGCGATCTTCGTCGGGGCCGGGGGCGTCCCGGCCTGGGGAACCTTCACCGCGACGATGATCGGGCTCGCGCTCGCCTGCGGCGGCGCCGCGACCCTGAACCACTACCTCGACCGCGACATCGACAAGCTGATGGGCAAGCGCACCGCCGGCCGGCCCGTCGCCTCGGGCCGGATGGCGCCGGAGCGGGCGCTCGAGTTCGGGATCGCGCTCTCGGCGCCCTCGTTCGTGCTGCTCGACTCGCTCGTCAACCTGCCGACGGCGCTGCTCGCGCTGCTCGGGAACCTCTTCTACGTCCTCGTCTACACGCGCTGGCTCAAGCGCTCGACGGCGCAGAACATCGTGATCGGCGGCGCAGCCGGCGCCGTGCCGCCGCTCGTCGGCTATGCGAGCGTCGACCGGCCACCTCGGCTGGGCGGCGCTCGCGATGTTCGGGATCGTCTTCCTCTGGACGCCGCCGCATTTCTGGGCGCTCGCGCTGATGATCCGCGAGCACTACGCGAACGCGAACGTGCCGATGCTCCCGGTCGTCACGCGGCGAGCGCGAGACCGCGAGGCAGATCGCGCTCTACAGCGTCGCGCTCGTCGTCGCGACGCTCGTGCCGGTCGCCTTCGGGATCTTCGGCCTCGTCTACGGCGTCTCCGCGCTCGTGCTCGGCGCGGTCTTCATGTCGCTCGCGTTCTCGCTCTGGCGGCAGACCACGCGGCCGCACGCGGTGAAGCTCTTCCACTTCTCGATGATCTACCTCGCGCTGCTCTTCGTCGCGATGGCCCTCGACGCGGTCGTCTGATGGCCGAGCCGCTGCCACCGGCCGGCGGGCTCCACCCGCCCGACCTGATGCACGACGCGTCGGCCCGAGCCCGAGCTCGCGAGGAAGAACGCGCGGATCGCGATCGGACTCGTGATCCTCTCGCTGGCGCTCTTCGCCGGAACCTTCGCTGATCGCGCTCCTCTACAACAGCGCGAACTAGATCCGGCGTGACGCGCCTGGACGGCATCTTCATCACCGAGATCGACGACCCGCCGCCCGGGATCCGGCTGGCGGTCAAGGATCTGCTTCGATACCGCCGGCGTGCGTACGACCTACGGTTCGGCGGTGTTCTCCGAGCACGTGCCGGCCGCGACGGCCGAGGCCCTTCGGTCGCTCGAGGCTGCCGGGTACGCGAACGTGGGAAAGGCGAACCTGCACGAGTTCGCCTACGGGACGACGTCGCAGAACCTCCACTACGGGACGGTTCCCAATCCGGCCGCACCCGGGCGAACCTCCGGCGGGTCGAGCGGCGGGTCGGCGGCGGCGCTCGCGGCCGGCCTCGCCGAGGCCGCGCTCGGGACCGATACGGGCGGGTCGATCCGGATCCCGGCGGCATGCTGCGGGATCGTCGGCTTCAAGCCGAGCTACGGGCTCGTCTCGCTCGACGGGGTCTTCCCGCTGGCGCCGAGCTTCGATCACGCCGGGCCGATGGCACGGGACGTCCGCGGCTGCGTCGAGATGATGGAGGCGCTCGTGCCGGGGTTCTCGGCCGGCGGCCGTCGCTCGCGCAGCTTCGAGTCGGAACCGCCTGGTTCGCGGACGCCGACCCGCTCGTCGCGGCGAGGCTCGAAGAAGCGGCGTCCCACTTCGGCGACCGGAAGCCCGTGGGCCTCGCAACGGCGGAACCGGTCCAGCCGCTCTTCATGCGCGAGGTCGGCGACGTTCATCGCGAGCTCTATCCGGAGCACTCCGAGCTCTACGGCGAGAACATCGCGCCGAAGATCGAGCGCTGCCTGGCGGTGCGCGACGGCGAAGCGGCCGCGGCCGCTCCGGCAGGGAGGCCTACCGGGCGAGGCGCTCGCGGCGATCGAGCCGTTCGACCTGCTGCTGGCGCCGACGCTTGCATTCGTGGCGCCGCCGGCGGACGTCGACGAGATCGCCGTCCGCGGATCGTTCGTCCGCTTCACCTTCCCGTTCAACGTGCTCGGCTGGCCCGCGCTCGCACTGCCGTGCGGCGCGGCGGAGGGCGGCCTGCCGGCCTCGATCCAGATCGTCGGCCGGCCAGGTGAGGACGAGCGGGTGCTCGCGGCCGGGCTCGCACTCGAAGCCGCGCTCGCCTAACGGCGCTTCCCGATCTGCTCCTGCGCAGGTGTCGCCGGGCTCTCCGAGCCGCGAAAAACCGGTGTCTGACACCGTTTGACAACACGGCAGCGGCACTGCGCAACCCGTCTGCCCAAGCCGACTTTCCGGGCCGCGAGCGGTGTCGGACACCGTGTTTTGGGGCGGAAAAACCGGTGTCTGACACTGTTTGACAACACCGCCGCGGTACTGCGTAACCCGTCTGCCCAAGCCGACTGGCCGGCATAAGCCCGTCCCCTCGACAGGTGGAGTGATTAGCATTGACAACTACCATGGCGAACAATGACCAGCTGATCCAGGAAGCTCCGACCGTCGCCGAACGGGCCGAGACGGCGGCTCAGCTCCGCGTGACTTTCGCGCGCGCCTCTCGCCGGCTTCGGCAGCAGCTCGGAGACGAGCTGTCGCCGTCCCGCGCCTCGGTACTCAGCACCGTCGCCTGCCACGGGCCGCTCACGACGAGCGAGCTGGCCGAGCGTGAGCTGATCAGCCGGCCGACGATCAGCCGTCTCGTCGCGAAGCTCGAAGGTCAGGGGCTCGTCGAGTTTCGCCCCGACCCCGATGACGGCCGCTCGTTCTCGATCGCCGTGACGCCCGAAGGGGCGGCTGTCTATCGGAGTCAGCGCCGGCGCAAGGACACCTACCTGACCCGCCTGCTCGCGGATATCGACGGCGACGAGCTCGACCTGCTCGCCCGCGCGACGGAGCTCCTGCTGCGCCTCCTTGCCGAGCACGCGTGACAGGGAAGCTCAACCTGGCTCTCAGGTCGCTGAGGGTTCGCAACTATCGGCTGTACTTCCTCGGCCAGGTCGTCTCGGTCAGCGGCAACTGGATGCAGCAGATCGCGATCGCCTGGCTCGTGCTGGGCCTCACCGGCTCGGTCTTTCAGCTCGGAGTTACGACCGCGCTCCAGACGGTCCCGTTCCTGCTCCTCGGCGCCTGGGGCGGGCTGCTCGCAGACCGGCTGCCGAAGCGACGGCTCCTGATCGTGACGCAGACCCTGCAGGTGATCCCTCCGGTAGCGCTCTGGATCCTGACCCAGAGCGGCTCCGTTCGCATCTGGATGATCTATGTGATCGTGGTTCTCCGAGGGCTCGTGAACACGGTCGACAATCCGGCGCGCCAGAGCTTCGTTGCCGAGATCGTGGACCGGGACCAGCTCGTAAATGCTGTCTCCCTGAACGCGTCGATCGTCCAGGCCGGTCGGCTCGTCGGCCCCGCAGTCGCCGCGCTCGTGATCGCCACTCTCGGTCTCGGCCCGTGCTTCCTCCTGAACGCGCTCACGTTCGTGTTCATGATCGCGATGCTCCTCGCAATGAACGGCTCAGAGCTCCATCCGGAACCGCCGGCTCCTCGCGCCAAGGGCCAGTTGCGCGCCGGATTGGCCGTTGTGGCGCGAACGCCCGATCTGCGGCTGCCGCTGGCGCTGATGGCGGTTGTCGGCCTCTTTTCGTTCAACTTCACCGTCGTACTGCCCGCGGTGGCTCGTTTCACCTACGGCGGCACGGCGACCACCTACGCGGTGATGGTCAACTTCCTCGCTCTCGGTGCCCTCGGTGGCGCCCTGGTCTCGAGTGTGCGGACGTCGATCGGTGCTCGGGTGGTCTCGTTCGCCGCGATCGCGTTCGGTGGAGCTCTCTGCCTGACCGCTGCGGCGCCCGACCTGAGGTTGGCCTTGCCCGCGCTCGTCCTCGTCGGCGCGACGAGCGTCCTTTTCTCGGCGTCCGTGCAGGCCTCGCTCCAGCTCGCCGCAGCCCCCGAGATGCGCGGACGGATCCTGGCGCTCTACCAGATCGTCTATATGGGCACGACGCCTCTGGGCGCGATCCTCGTCGGCGCGCTTGCGGCGACGCTCGGGGCGCGGTCGGGTCTCGTTCTCGGCGGCGATCGCGGCGACGCTCGCAGGGCTCGCGGGCATCTGGTTCTCGACGTTGAACCAGCGCACCCACCGGATGCGGC
Organism: uncultured Actinomycetota bacterium; assembly: GCA_963743675.1. Lineage (GTDB taxonomy): Bacteria > Actinomycetota > Thermoleophilia > Gaiellales > Gaiellaceae > PALSA-600. The sequence goes on along the minus strand of CAVURE010000007.1, from coordinate 56,185 downwards.
CGACCTTTGCGGAGCGACCTTGACAGACCGGCTCATCGAGCTGCTCGACGGGGGTGGGAACGACCGCTTGGCGGTCGTGAGCGCCGAGTCTGGCGACTCACGTACCTACCGCGAGCTTCGCGAGACGGCGACGGCGCTCGCCGGGGCGCTCTCCGGGATCGGTGTCGGACGCGGGAGCCGCGTCGCCCTCGTGCTCCCCGACGGGCCCGACTTCCTGCTCGCTCCTGCTCGCCCTCGTCTCGCTCGGCGCGACGGCCGCACCGCTCAACCCCGCCTACAAGCGCGACGAGTTCGAGTTCTACCTCGACGACCTCCAGCCCGAGCTCCTGCTCGTCCCGGCCGGCGACCTGCAGGCGGCGCGCGAGGCGGCCGCCGGGCGAGTGCCGCATGGTCGACGTCGCCGCCGGCGAGGCGGCCCGGTCTCGCCGTCGACGGCGGAGACGATCGAGCGGCCGGCGCCGTTCGAGCCGGCGCGAGCCCGACGACGTCGCGCTGCTGCTGCACACGAGCGGCACGACGAGCCGGCCGAAGCAGGTGCCGCTGCGGCAGCGCAACCTCGTGGCCTCGGCGCGGACGATCGCCGGCCTTCTACGAGCTCGGCGCCGGACGATGTCTCGTACTGCGCGATGCCGCTCTTCCACGTGCACGGGCTCGTCGCCTCGACGTTCGCCGCGCTCGCCGGCGGCGGGACCGTCGTCGTGCCGCGGCGCTTCACGCCCCGCGGCCGTTCTGGCCGCAGCTGCGCGCGCATACGGCGTGACGTGGTTCTCGGCCGGGCCGACGCTGCACCAGATGATCCTCGAGCGGATCGACGGCGACGGCCCGCCGCCGAGCCTGCGCTTCGCCCGCTCGTGCAGCTCGGCGCTCTCGCCCGGCGCTGATGAGCGCGGCCGAGGAGGCGCTACGGCGTGCCGATGCTCGAGGCCTACGGGATGACCGAGGCGAGCCACCAGATGGCCTCGAACCCGCTGCCGCCGCGGCGCGCGCAAGCCGGGCTCGGTCGGGCGTGCCGACCGGCGCCGAGATCCGGATCGTCGACCCGGCCGGCGACACGGTCGCGCCGAGGGCGTGCCGGGCGAGGTCGCGATCCGGGGGCCGGGCGTCACCGCCGGCTACCTCGACAACCCGCGAGGCGAACGCCGTCGTCGTTCTTCGACGGCTGGTTCCGGACCGGCGACCGCGGCGTGCTCGACGACGACGGCTACCTGCGCCTCGAGGGCCGGCTCAAGGAGATGATCCTCCGCGGCGGCGAGAACATCTCGCCCTACGAGATCGAGGAGGTGCTGCTCGCCCATCCCGCCGTCGCCGACGCGGTCTGCTTCGGCGTCGACGACGAGAAGTACGGCGAGCTGGTCGGCGCCGCCGTCGCGCTGCGCGAGCCGACGTCGAGCGAGCGGGAGCTGATCGGCCACTGCCGCGAGCGGCTGGCGGCGTTCAAGGTGCCCGACGTCGATCCACGTCCTCGACGGATCCCGCGCACGGCGACCGGCAAGGTCCAGCGCAAGCGCGTCGGCGAGTCGCTGTCGGCCGCAGTGACGGTCGGCACGGTGAGGTTCGCCGTCCTCGGCGCGGGGGCGATCGGCGCCTACGTCGGGCGCCGCGCTCGCCGCGCGGCGGCGCGGACGTGACGCTGATCGCCCGCGGCGAGCACCTCGCGGGCGATGCAGGCGCACGGCGTCGCGCGTGCGGAGCCCCCGCGGGCGACTTCGACGCCCACCCGCGCGGCGACCGACGACCTCGACGGCGCTCGCCGACGCCGACGTCGTCTTCGTCGGCCTGAAGGCCTACAGCCTGCCCGAGCTCGCGCCGCGGCTCGCCGCGAGCCGCTGCGGCCCGGGCGCCGCCGTGATCGCGCCCAGAACGGCATCCCCTGGTGGTACTTCCAGTCGCACCGGCGGCCCGCTCGACGGGCACGGTCGCTCGAGAGCGTCGACCCGGGCGGCGTCGATCGCGCGCGTCGATCCCGCCCGAGGCCGGTGATCGGCTGCGTCGTCTACTGCTCGACCGAGATCGTCGAGCCGGGCGTGATCCGCCACGTCGAGGGCACGCGGTTCGCGATCGGCGAGCCGGACGGCGAGCTGAGCGAGCGCTGCCGCGCGATCTCGGAGGCGTTCGTCGGCCGGCGGGCTGAAGTGCCCGGTCGAGCGCCGAATCCGCGAGCAGATCTGGCTCAAGCTCGTCGGCAACGTCGCCTTCAACCCGGTGAGCGCGCTGACCGGCGCGACGCTCGGCGAGCTCGGCGACGCTGCCGGAGATGCGTCGCAGTCCTGCGCGGGCGATCCTCGAGGAGTGCGCCGCGGTCGCGGCCGGGCTCGGGCTCGAGCTGCCGGTCTCGCTCGAGCGGCGGCTCGAGGCTGGCATCGCCGTCGGCGACCACAAGACGTCGATGCTCCAGGATCTCGAGGCGGGCAAGCCGCTCGAGCTCGACTGCATGACCGGCGCGGTGATCGAGCTCGCCGAGCGGCTCGGACGTCGAGGTGCCGCACACCGAGACGGTGCACGCCTGCGCGAAGCTGCTCGACCGGCTCAGTCGAGAGTCCCGGGTCGGGTCTAGGTGAGAGCGAGACCGGCGCTCAGCCGGCCGGGGCCCGCGGCACGACCGGCGTCAGCGGCGGGAGACCGGCTAGCACGGCGAGCACGTTTCTCGCGGCGAGCGTCGCCATCGCGGTCCGGGTCTCGACCGTCGCCGAGCCCAGATGCGGCAGCAGGACGACGTTCTCGAGCTGGAGCAGGCCCGGATGGACGATCGGCTCGCGCTCGAAGACGTCGAGCCCGGCGCCGGCGATCGTGCCAGCCGCGAGCGCCTCGACGAGCGCCTCCTCGTCCACGACCGGGCCGCGCGTCGTGTTGACGAGAAACGCCGTCGGCTTCATCGCTCCGAGCTCGCGCGCGCCGATCAGGTGGCGCGTCTCGGCGTTCAGCGGGCAGTGGAGCGAGATGACGTCGGCCGCCGCGAGCAGCTCGTTGAAGGGCAGGAACGTCGCGTCCGAGCTCGCCTCGACCTCAGGCGCGGCCTGCCGGGGCCCGCATAGACGATCTCCATCCCGAAGGCCCGCGCCCGCCGGGCCGTCGCCTGACCGATCTGGCCGAGTCCGACGATCCCGAGCGTCTTGCCCTGGATCCCGGTGCCGAGGTGGAACCACATGTTCCACGACCACGGCCGGCCCGAGCGAAGCAGCCGCTCGCCCTCGCCGAGCCGGCGCGTCGCCATCAGCACCAGCGAGATCGCGATGTCGGCCGTGGCGTCGGTCAACACGCCCGGCGTGTTCGTCACGGTCACGCGACGGGCCGCACAGGCTGGGACGTCGATGTTGTCGTAGCCGACAGCGACGTTCGCGACGATCTGCAGCTGCGGTCCGGCGGCGTCGAGGAACGCGTCATCGACGCGGTCATGGAGGAGGGTGACGACGGCGTCGACGCCGCCGATCGCCGTGTGGAGCTCCTCGACCGGCAGAGGAGCATCGATTGGCGACACCCAGACCTCCGCCTCGGCCCGCAGGAGCTCGAGCGCCTCCCCGGGGAGGTCGCGGGTGACGACGACCTTCACACGGCCGCCGTCTCGGCGAGGAGCGCATCGATCGCGCCGAGCGCCTCCTCGATGTTCTCGAGCGAGTTCGCATACGAGAGGCGCAGGTAGCCCTCGCCGTAAGCGCCGAACGCGGTGCCCGCGAGCACCGCGACGCCGGCCTCGTCGAGCAGCCGGTCGGCGAGCTCCTTCGCCCGGAGACCCGTCGCCGGATGTTGGGGAAGGCGTAGAAGGCGCCGCGGGGCATGATGCACGAGACGCCGGGGATCTCGTTCAGGCCGGCGACGACCGCGTCGCGCCGAAGGCGGAACTCCGCGAGCATCTCGTTCACCTCGTCGCGCGGGCCGGTGAGCGCGGCAACGCCGGCCAGCTGCACCGCCGGCGCCGTGCACGAGACCGAGTTGATCAGGAGCCGCGTGATCGGCTCGACGAGCTCCTCCGGCATCGCCGCGTAGCCGAGCCGCCAGCCCGTCATCGCGAAGGTCTTCGAGAAGCCGTCCAGCAGGATCGTCCGCTCGAGCAGCTCCCGGTGGCCGGCGATCGTGTCGTGCTCGGCGTCGTAGAGCATCTCCGAGTAGACCTCGTCCGAGAGGAGCCAGCAGTCGTGTCCGCCGAGCACCTCGGCGATCTCGGCGTTGAGCTCGCCGCTCGACGATCCCGCCGGTCGGGTTCGCGGGCGAGTTCAGGATCACGAGCTTCGTGCGCGGCGTCAGCCGGTCGGCGAGATCCTGCGCGCTGAAGGCGAAGCCGGGCTCCTCGGTCAGTGGCAGCGGGACCGGCGTCGCGCCCGCCCAGTTGATCACGGACTCGTAGATCGGGAAGCCTGGGTTCGGATAGATCACCTCGTCGCCCGGGTCGCAGGTCGCGAGCACGCCGAAGAAGAGGAACGGCTTCGCCCCCGGCGCGACAAGGACGCGTCCGGGCTCGATCGGCAGGCCCCGGTGGCGCGACAGGTGCTCGGCGCAGGCCTCGCGCAGCGCCGGGATCCCAGGCGCCGGGCAGTAATGCGTGTTGCCGTCGAGAAGCGCCTTGGCGCCCGCCTCGATGATGTGGCGCGGCGTCGTGAAGTCCGGCTCGCCGATCTCGAGGTGGATGATCCGCCTGCCCTGCGCCTCGAGGCTCGCGGCGCGCGCGAGCACCTCGAACGCCGTCTCGGTGCCGAGCCGTTGCAGGCCGGCCGCGAGCTCGCGGCTCATGACCGGGCCGCCGGCGGGTTGGCCCTCATTTGGGCGATACCGTCCGCTTCTTCTGCCCCGGGAGCTCGCTCATCGTGAGCCGCAGTCTGCATCATCCGGCAAAGCTCGGATGGGGCTCTCGTTTGATCCGTGCGTCTCGACGCGTTCCGATCGCCCGCCGTTGACGGACTCGGGATTCCGGTCTGGCTCTCGCATCGTCGGTGGCGGGGAGCGACTACGGTCTATGGGTGAGCCTGGACCTCGCCTTTGCGCACCGGCTGGCGGACGCCGCCGACGCGGTCACGCTCGGCCGGTTTCGCGCCCTCGATCTACGGGTCGAGACGAAGGCCGATCTGACGCCTGTGTCGGAGGCGGATCGCGCGGCCGAGGAGGCGATCCGAGAGCTCGTCGCCCGGGAACGGACGGGCGAAGGTGTATTCGGCGAGGAGGGAGGCGACGACGGCGGCGAGGTGCGGTGGATCGCCGATCCGATCGATGGGACGAAGAACTACGTCCGCGGCATCCCCGTGTGGGCGACGCTCCTCGCGCTCGAGCGCGGCGGTCGAGTCGAGGTGGCGGTTGTCTCGGCGCCCGCCCTCGGTCGCCGCTGGTGGGCGGTGCGCGACGAGGGGGCATGGGTTGGAGGCGGTGCGGATGGTTTGGCGGGCGAACGGATCCACGTCTCAGCAGTCGCTCGGCTCGAGGACTCGGTGATCTCGACCACCTCTCCGCGCGGTATGCCTCCCGGTTGGGACGCTCTCGTCGAGGTGTCCTGGGCCAGCCGCGGCTTCGGCGATTTCTGGCAGCACTGTCTCGTGGCCGAGGGTGCCGTCGAGCTTGCCACCGACTCCGAGCTCCAACTCTGGGACTACGCGGCCATCAAGCTCCTGGTCGAAGAAGCCGGCGGGCGCTGCACGACCTTCGCCGGCGGGGAGCCTGGCCCGGGCCGGTCGTACCTTTCGGCCAATGAGGCGCTGCACCAGACGGCCGTCGCGTTCCTCGGGCCAGACTCGGGGTCAGAGCCCCTTACGTTCGAACCCTCGTAGGCGTCCCCGCCGGCAGAGCAAAAGCCGCATCGCCGAAGGCCTTCTCACCACCACGCCGGCGGGCTCGCCGCCAGGCGGACGCCTTCGCGCTTACGTAAAGGTGCCAGACCTCTTTACAGTCGTAACGAGAGTGGAACAGTTGCTCCGGGACACTGGCGTTGCGGCTTCCGACCGCGCACACTGGATGCATGGCTCGCCCGCTTCACCACGAGGAACCTGGTGCGATCTACCACGTGACGATTCACTCGGTCGCCGAGGCGACGATCGTTCGCAGCGACTACGACCGCCAGCAGCTCGTCCGGGCGATGCAGTTGACCGTCAAGCGCTTCCGCTGGCGGTGCCTCGCCGTGTCCGTTCTGGATACGCACTACCACATGCTCGTCACGACGCCCGAAGCGAATCTCGCAGCGGGGATGCAGTACCTGAACGGGACCTACGCCCAGGCGTTCAACCGTCGCCACGGCCGGCGGGGCCACCTGTTCCGTGAGCGCTACCGCCGTAAGCGCGTCAAGACCGACGCGCACCTGCTCTTGACGATTCGCTACATCGCCCGGAACCGCGTGGAGGCCGGAATCACCCGCGATCCGCGCACCGATCCCTGGAGCAGCTATCCGGGGGTGATCGGCAAGGCTCGCTGCTGGCCGTTCATCGCCCGCAGCCAGCTACTCGGGTATTTCGGCCGGCCCGACGGCGCAGTGGAGCGACTGGCCGCGTTCGTCGAGACTCAGTTCGCCGAACCGACTGCCGCCTCGTAGATCCGGTCGCGGGCGAGACGGTCGAGCTCGGCGCTCAGCAGGTCGCTCGCGGTCCGCGGCTCCTCGCGCGGTACCGGAAGCTCCTCGCCGTCGAGCTCGCACCCCGAGCTCCCCCGCCGGCTCCGGCGGCCCGACCGTGCGCTGGAGCCGCGAGGCGAGCCAGCCGCGCAGCAGCTCGGCCTCGGCGCGCGGGCCGCGGATCGCGATCTCCTGCTCGGCGATCGCCGGCCAGCGGGATGCCAGCTCGATCCGCCAGGCGTCCGTCCGCGCCCAGGCGATGTCGGACACGGCGGTGCGCTCGAAGTCCTCGGCGAGCGCGTAGTAGCGGAGCTCCGACCACTCGGACGAATCGACGATCACGCGGTCGGCGACCGTCGACGAGCTGCTCCCACTGCGTCTCGCCGAACGGCGGCTCGCCGCGCCAGCGCAGGAAGACCGGCAGATCCGAGATCGCGAGCGGCAGCACGATCGAGGCGGGTGCGAGCGACCGGTTGCCCCGGAGCGAGAGCTCGATCACCTCGCTGCACGACGTCCGTCTCGCCGACCGGAAAGCGAGCGTACCGAGAGCTCGGCGTCGATCCCGCCGTCGAGGTCCGGGCAGGGCACGAGGATCACCGTTCGCGACGGATGCCGCTCGCCCAGTCCCTCGAGCGTGCGCTCGGCTGCGTCGAGCCACTGCGGCGGCACCCACGCGACGTGCGTCATCACGCTCGTCCGCTGGGTCGGCTGGTCGATCTCGCCGGCCGACTCGCCGCGAAGCCGTGCGAGCTCGGTCTCGATCTGGGCGATCGAGACGTCGACCCCGGACCATGCCTCCACGACGGGCGACGGCCATCGGCTAGTGCCGCCGCCAGGAGCGGCCGTCACGGTGGAGCAGCTCGTCCGACGACGGCGGGCCCCACGTCCCGGCGGAGTAGTTCGGGAACGCGACGCGGTCGCGCGCCCAGCCGGCGACGATCGCATCGACGATCGCCCACTGCTCCTCGATCTCGTCCGACCGCGTGAACAGCGTCGCGTCGCCGAGCATCGCGTCGAGGATCAGCCGCTCGTAGGCCTCCGGCAGCCCGTCGCGAAACGCGCTGCCGTAGAGGAAGTCCATGTGCACCGTGCGGATCGACATCCCCTGCCCCGGCATCTTCGCCCCGATCGCGAGCGAGAGCCCCTCGTCGGGCTGCACGTGGATCAGGAGCACGTTCGGCCGCAATGCCTCGACCGCCGTCTCCTCGAACGGCGGGTGCGGCGCCCGCTTGAACTGGATCGCGATCGTCGTCTCCCGCCGCGGCAGCCGCTTGCCCATCCGCACGTAGAACGGCGTGTCGGCCCAGCGCCAGTTGTCGACGAACAGCTTCGCGGCGACGAACGTCTCGGTCGAGGAGTCGGGCGCGACACCCTTCTCCTCGCGGTACCCGGCGCACCTCGACGCCTTCGATGAAGCCGCGCCCGTACTGGCCGCGCACGACCGACTTCGGCCCGGGCGTGTGCAGGGAGCGCAGCACCTTCACCTTCTCGTTGCGGACCGACTCGGCGGTGAAGTCGCTCGGCGGCTCCATCGCCGTGATCGCGAGCAGCTGCAGCAGGTGGTTCTGGAAGATGTCACGGATCGCGCCCGCCTGCTCGTAGAACGCCGCGCGGCCCTCGATCCCAATCGACTCCGACGACGGTGATCTGCACGTGGTCGATGAACTGACGGTTCCAGATCGGCTCGAAGATCCCGTTCGCGAACCGCAGCGCCAGCAGGTTCTGAACCGTCTCCTTGCCGAGGTAGTGGTCGATGCGGAAGATCTCGCTCTCGGTGAAGTGCTCGCCGATCAGCGCGTTCAGCTCCTTGCGCCGAGGCGAGGTCGTGTCCGAACGGCTTCTCGACGATCAGCCGGTTCCAACCGTTCCCCGACGGTACCGTCGCCACCATCGAGACGAGCGGCTCGAACGCGCCCGGCGGGCACGGCGAAGTAGTAGAGGCGGTTCCCGCCCGTGCCGCGCTCGCTCTCGAGGTCGGAGAGCGTCGTCGTCAGGCGCGCGCCGGCGGTGTCGTCGGTCGCCGGGTCGAGCATGAGGTATCGCATCCCGCTCGGCCAGCTCGTCCCAGACCTCCTGCCGGAACGGATCGCGCGCGTGATGCTCGACGGCGGCCTTCATCGCCTCGCGGAACCCGTCGTCCGTCCACTCGGAGCGGGAGACGCCGATGACGGCGAACCGCTCCGGCAGCAGGCGCCTGAACGCGAGCGAGTACAGCGCGGGCATCAGCTTGCGCTCGGTCAGGTCGCCCGAGGCGCCGAAGATGACGAGCGTGCACGGCTCCGGCCGGCGCCGCAGCGGCAGCCCCTCGAGCAGCGGGTTCCGCTCCTCGACGAGCGCGCTCATTCCGCCGCCTTCACGGCGTGGCCGCCGAACTGGTTGCGGAGCGCCGCACTCACCTTGGCGGCGAACGACTCGTCCTGGCGGGAGGCGAACCGGGCGAAGAGCGCCGCGGTGATCACCGGCACGGGGACGTCCTCGGCGATCGCCTCGGCGATCGTCCACCGGCCCTCGCCCGAGTCCTCGACGTAGCCCTTGATCTTCTCGAGCTTCCCGCCCTCGAGCTCGAACGCGTCGCACGAGCAGCTCGAGCAGCCACGAGCGGACGACGGAGCCGTAGCGCCAGATGCCGGCGATCTCGGGCAGGTCGAGGTCGAACTCGGACTTCTCGAGCACCTCGAAGCCCTCGGCGTAGGCCTGCATCAGGCCGTACTCGATCCCGTTGTGCACCATCTTCACGAAGTGGCCCGCGCCCGACGGCCCCATGTAGGCATACCCGTCCTCGGGCGCCAGCGAGAGCGAAGCACCGGCTCGAGCCGCGAGACGACCTCCTTGTCCCCACCGGACATCAGGCAGTAGCCGACCTCGAGCCCCCAGACACCGCCGGAGACGCCGACATCGACGAAGTGCATGCCCGCCTCGGCCGCCGCTGCGTGCCGCCGCTGCGAGTCGCGGAAGTTCGAGTTGCCGCCGTCGACGATCGTGTCGCCCGGGCTCGCGACGCGGAGCAGCTCCTGGAAGGTGTCCTCGGTGATCTTCCCGGCCGGCACCATCATCCAGAACGCGCGCGGTGCGTCGAGCTGGTCGCGCAGCTCCTCGATCGTGGAGGCGGTCGACGCGACCCCGGGGTCGTAGGTCTTCAGCTCGTGCCCGTCGGCCTCGAGCCGCTTGGTCATGTTGCCGCCCATGCGGCCGAGGCCGATCATTCCGAGCTGCATCGCTACGAAACCTCCTCGAGTTGGACACGGGCGACGCGCCGGCCGCGGTCGCGGAGCGACTCGAAGTCGCCGGCGGCCTGGGCGCGGATCAGCTGGGCGAACCCGAACGGCTTGCCCGGAATCGGGCAGCTCGGGCCCGTAGTCCTCGACGACCTGGACGATAGAGGCCGGTGTTCGGGCCTCCCTTGTGCAGCTGGCCGGTCGAGTGCAGGTAGCGGGGGCCGAAGCCGTGAGTGACGACGCAGCCGGTCTCCTCGCCGAGCGAGCGGGCGAGGGCGTCGACGACGAGCGCCTTGGCCGGAGTCGGGTCGACGAACGCCTGGATGCAGACGTAATCGGGCGGCGCCGCCCCTGCGAGCAGCTCGTCGATCGAGCCCTCTGTCTCGAGCGAGCGGTCGCCCGCGGCGAGCACCTCGTTCGTCTTGTCCTTCGCCGCCTGGACGTCGGGCTGGTCGAAGGGATTGATCCCGAGGATCGAGCCGGCGACGGCGGTCGCGAACTCCCACCGGAAGAACTCCTGGCCGAGCTCGAGCGGCTCGGGGAGCCGGACCTCGTGCACCTGGCGGTCGGGCCCGTCGCCCGAGACGCCCGGCGCCGGCACGAGCCCCTTCCCCTCCTTCCCCGTCGACTCGGCGATCAGCTGCTCGACCCACAGCCCGAACACGCCGGCGTCGGGAAGGCAGACCTTGTCGCGCCCGTCCCGCCACGCCTCGCCGAGCGCCAGTCCGAGCTCGAGCCCGGGGTTCCCCTCGTCGAGCCGACAGGCTTCGGCCATCTCGACCGCGCGATCGAGCAGCCCCTCGAGATCGACGCCCATCAAGGCGGCCGGGAACAGGCCGAACGGCGAGAGCGCCGAGTAGCGGCCGCCGATCGTCGGTTCGGCCGGGACGACGGCGGCGAACCTCCGCTCGTGCGCGAGCGCTTCGAGCGACGACCCGGGATCCGTGATCGCCACCCACTGCTCGCCCGCGAGGCGCGAGCTTCCAGAAGTAGTCCGTATGCGAGCGCGTCTCGAGTGTCGAGCCCGACTTCGACGCCGAGACGAAGAGCGTCCGGTCGAGGTCGAGCTGCGAGCCGAGCGTCCGGATTGCCACCGGATGCGTCGTGTCGAGCACGTGGAACGCATTCGCACCGAACAGGGTGCGGAGCACCTCGGGCGCAAGCGAGGAGCCGCCCATCCCGAGCAGCACGACCGCGTCGCTCTCCTCGACGATGTCAGCTGCCGAGGCGCAGGAACGGCCCGACGTCGTCCCGCATCCGGCTCGGCTCGTCGAGCCAGCCGAGCCAGCGGGCCTCGTCCTTGCCCGTCCAGACCGTCGGGTCGCGCGACCAGATCCGGGCGACGAGCTCGCGCCGCTCGGTGGTCAAGTCGCCGCCAGCTCGCCGCGCCGGGCCTCGATGCCGGCGATCAGCTCGTCGAACGCATCGGCGAACTTCTTCACCCCTTCGGTCTCGAGCTGCGCGACGAGGTCGTCGTAGTCGACGCCGGCGGCGGCCAGCTCGGTGAGTACGGCCTCGGCCTCCTCGACTCCCTCGATGACCGTGTCGCCGCGCACCTCGCCGTGATCGGCGAAGGCCTCGAGGGTCTCGAGCGGCATCGTGTTCACGGTGTCAGGGCCGATCAGCTCCTCGACGTACATCGTGTCGCGGTAGGCCGGGCTCTTGGTCGAGGTGGAGGCCCAGAGCGGTCGCTGCTTCGAGGCACCGCCGCCGGCCAGCCGATCCCAGATCGGGCCGACGAACGTCTCCTCGAAGTGCCTGTAGGCGAGCTTCGCGTTGGCGATCCCGAGCTTGCCCTGGAGCTCGGTGTTCCCGAGCGCCTCGAGCCGTGCGTCCGCCTTCGGTGTCGAGGCGCGAGACGAAGAAGGAGGCGACCGAATGCACCTTCGAGAGCTCGCCGCCGGCGACCTGAAGCCGGCCGAGCCCCCGCAGGTAGGCCGAGACGACGTTGTCGGTAGCGCTCGAGCGAGAAGATCAGCGTGATGTTGATCGGGATCCCTTGCGCGATGCAGTCCTCGATCGCCGATAGGCCCTCGACCGTCGCGGGGATCTTGATGTAGACGTTCGGCCGATCGACCCGCGCGTGCAGTTCGACTGCCTGCTCGAGCGTGCCCTTGGTGTCGAACGCGAGTGTCGGATCGACCTCGAGCGAGACGTACCCGTCGGCGCCGTTCGTCCGCTCCCACACGGGCCGGAGCACGTCGCAGGCGGCCCGAACGTCCGTCGATCGCGAGCGACGCGAAGATCGCTCGCGGGTCGTCGGTCTCCTCGAGGCAGCTCCCGGATCTGGCCGTCGTAGTCGCCGCCGCCGGAGATCGCCTTCTGGAAGATCGACGGGTTCGAGGTGAGTCCCGTCACGGAGTCCTCGTCGACCATCCGCTGGAGCTCGCCCGATGAGACGAGCTCGCGCGAGAGCAGGTCGATCCAGATCGACTGTCCCTGTGCTGCCACCTTGTCGAGCCGCGATTCAGTCACCCTTCATGCCCCTTTCCATCGACGCAACCTTCTGGAGGCGCTCGACGTATCGCTCGCCGCCGTCGAACCGCGCCCCGAGGAACACGCCGACGAGCTCGCGGGCCACCGAGGCGCCGATGATCTCGGAGCCGAGGCAGAGGACGTTCATGTCGTCGTGCTCGACGGCCTGGTGGGCGCTGTAGAGGTCGTGGCAGATCGCCGCCCGGATCCCGGCGATCTTGCAGGCTGCGATCGCGGCCCCGGCGCCCGGAGCCGCAGACGATCACGCCGCGCTCGGCGCGCCCGTCGAGGATCGCGTCGCCGACCTGCTGTGCCTTGTCGGGATAGTCGACCCGTGACCTCGGCGCTGTGGGTACCGAGATCGAGCACCTCGTGGCCCTCGAGCGCCTCCATCACCGCCTCGCGCAGCGCAACGCCGCGATGGTCGAACGCAACCGCTACCTTCATCCGCGGATCTCCTCCTTGGGGGGCGAGTTCCCGACTTCGTCCGTTCAGTGACGGCACGGGCTGACTGGATCATGCCAGCCGCCGCTCCTCTTGAATACAGACCGTGGCCATTCTGATCGCATCCAATCTCCGCAAGGAGCTGGCGGGAGCCCCGCTCTTCGACGGCGTCTCGTTCAAGGTCGAGCGGCGCGACCGGCTCGCGCTCGCCGGAGCGAACGGCGCCGGGAAGACGACGCTGCTGCGCGCGCTGACGGGCGAGGTGACGATCGAGGGCGGCGAGCTCGCCTGGGAGCGCGGCGCCCGCGTCGCGCTGCACGACCAGCGGCCGCCGGCCTCGAGCGAGCGGCCGCTGCGCGACTACGTGCTCGCGGGGACCGCCGACCTCGTCGGGTTCGAGGACGAGCTGCGCGCGCTCGAGCGCCGGATGGCCGACGGCGACCACGAGCCGCGGACGCTGGCGCTCTACGCCGGCGCGCAGGCGCGGCTCGAGCACGCGGGCGGCTACGACTGGCGCGAGCGGGCCGCCTCGGTGGTGCGTGGCCTCGGCTTCAGCGACGCCGACCTCGACCGCCCGCTCTCGACCTTCTCCGGCGGCGAGCTGACCCGGGCCTCGCTCGCACGGGCGCTCGCCTCGCAGCCCGACCTGCTGCTGCTCGACGAGCCGACGAACCACCTCGACATCGAGACGCTCGAGTGGCTCGAGGGCTTCCTCGGAACGATCGACGCCGGCGTGATCCTCGTCGCGCACGACCGCTGGTTCCTCGAGGCGGTCACGACCGCGGTGCTCGAGCTCGACCGCGGCCGTTCGGTGTACTTCCCGGGCAAGTGGCATGTCTGGCGGCGCGAGCAGGCGGCGCGAGCGCAGCATGCGGCCCGCACCGCCGAGCGGGACTCCGAGAAGATCGCGCAGCTCGAACGCTTCGTCGAGCGGTTCGGGGCGAAGAACACGAAGGCCAAGCAGGCGAAGTCGAAGCAGAAGCAGATCGACCGGCTCAAGGCGGGGATGCCCGAGGCCGGCTGCGGGCCCGCGCCGCACGCTGGGTTCGAGTTCCTGAAGCCGAAGCGCTCCGGACGGGTCGTCGTCGAGGCCGAGGGGCTCGAGGTGCTCGCCGGCGACAAGGAGCTGCTGCACGATGCGTCGTTCGCGCTCGAACGGGGCGAGCACGTGTCGCTCGTCGGGCCGAACGGCTCCGGCAAGACGACGCTGCTCGAGACGGTGCTCGGCCGTCCGCGAGCCGGCGGCGGGCCGCGTGAAGCTCGGCCACGGGGTCGAGGCCGGCGTACTTCTCCCAGCACGAGGCCGAGCTCGACGAGCGCGGATCGGTGCTCGACGCTGCCGTCGTCGGCAACCGGCCTGCGGCGGCCCGAGGCGCAGAAGCTGCTCGGCCGCTTCCTCTTCTCCGGCTGGGAAGAGCACGAGAAGCCCGTGACGGCGCTCTCGGGCGGCGAGCGCCGGAGGCTTGCGCTCGCGCTCGTCGTCGCGAGCGGCGCCAACCTGCTCGTCCTCGACGAGCCGACGAACCACCTCGACCTCGAGAGCCGAGAGGCGCTCGAGGACGCGCTCGCGGCGTTCCCGGGGACGGTGCTGCTCGTGACGCACGACCGGGCGCTTCTCGACGCGGTCTCGGGCCGGCTGCTCGCGATCGAGGACGGCCGCCTCGTCTCCTACGCGGGCGGCTGGGCCGAGTACCTTCGTCGCGCGCGATCCGGTGCACGGAGCCGTCGAAGCCCAGCCGAAGCCGCGCCGCGAGAAGCCGGCGCGAGAGCGGCCGAAGGCGCCGAACCCGCTCGAGCTCGTCGAGAAGGAGATCGCCCGCACCGAGGAGCGCGTCGCCGAGCTCGAGCGGCAGCTCGCCGACGACTGGACGAACGTCGACCTCGTCACGGCACACCGCCGCGCCCGCGACGACCTTGCTGCACTGCTCGAACGCTGGGAGGGGCTGTTCGAGCAGGCGCAGGCCTGAGAATGGAGGGCGAGGTCGATGTAGAGCTACCTCGACGTTGATGTACAGCTCCATCACGGTGGGACGATGTTGATGGAGAGCTACATCAGCGCGGACTGATCTCGGGCTCGGAACCGACAGCTACTGCTCGAGCGGCGCCATCGTCAGCCCGTAGCCCTGAAGCTGGCCGTGGTAGAGCTCGGCGGCCTCGCGGTGGCCCGACCAGACCATCGCCTGGCCGGAGTTGTGGATCTTGTTCGCGAGCCGCATCCCCCGGTCGTAGTCGACGCCCGGGATCGTGCTCGCGAGCGCGAAGGCGACGCCCTCGAAGGTGTTGTGGCTGTCGTTCAGGACGATGACGCGCCAGGCGTCACCGGTCCCGGAGCCCGTGCCTCGGCGCGATGCGCTCCTTCGGCGGGCTCATAGTGCTCATCGAGACAGTGATCGTCATGACGGCTCAAAGGTATCGATCACCGCCTCGGCGATCACGCGCAGCGGCCTGCCCGAGACCTGGCTCGCCCGGCGCAGCCGCGCGAACGCGTCGGCCTCCGAGAGCTTCTCCTTCTCCATCAGCAGCCCCTTCGCGCGCTCGATCGCCTTGCGGGCGACCAGCGCCTCCGAGAGCGAGTCCGCCTCGGCGCGCACGGCCAGGAGCTCCTCGTGGCGCGCCCTCGCCGTCTCGATCGCCGGCACCAGATCCTGCTCGCGGAACGGCTTCACCAGATAGCCGTAGACGCCCGCTTCGGCAGCGCGGTCGACGAGCTCGCGCTGGCCGAACGCGGTCAGCATCACGATCGGGATCGGCCGCTCCTCGAGGATCCGCCGGGCCGCGTCGATCCCGTCCAGGCGGGGCATCTTCACGTCGAGGACGGCGAGATCGGGCTCGTGCTCGCGCGCGAGCAGGATCGCCTCCTCGCCGTCGTGCGCCTCGGCGACGACCTCGTAGCCGGCGTTCTCGAGCAGCCCGCGCAGGTCGAGGCGGATGATCGTTTCGTCTTCGGCGACCAGGATGCGCATCGTCCGGCGAGTGTAGATCGCCACCTTCAAGCCGGGAACCGAACCTCGGCCCGCGTCCCGTCGTCCCCGTCGAGCTCGAGCGTGCCGCCGAGCTCGTCGCGGACGAGCGCGCGCACGATCGAGAGGCCGGTCCCCTTCGGCGGCTCCGCCGGGATGCCCGGTGCCGTCGTCGGCGATCTCGAGCACGACGTCGCCGTTGTCGCCGCGCAGCGAGACCCGCACGTGCGGGCCGCCGTGCTCGAACGCGTTCCCGAGCAGCTCCGAGAAGACGAGCGCGAGCGCGGTCGCGCGCTGGCCGGCGAGCGTGACCGGCTCGAGCTCGGCCGTGACCTCGTGGCCCGCCGCGCCGACGCCCTGCACGAGCATCGCCCGCAGCCGGCCGAGCAGGTCGGCGAGGTCGACGTCCTCGTCGCGCTGCTCGGTCAGCACCTCGTGCACGGCGGCGATCGCGAGGATGCGGTTGACCGAGTCCTCGAGCGCCTTCCGCGGATCGACGTTCGTCGGCGTCGCGGGCCTGGAGGCGCAGGAGCGAGGCGACGGTCTGCAGGTTGTTCTTGACGCGGTGGTGGATCTCCTGGGCGAGCACGCCGCGCATCACGGCGCGGCCGTGCTCGAGCGCCACCGCGGCCTGCTGGGCGATCGAGCGCGAGCAGCTCGCGGTCGTGCTGGGTGAACGGCGTCGGCGCGGTCGGCGACGAGCTCGCCGATCTGGCGGCCCCGCCAGCGAAGCGGCTGGCGGATCGCGTGCGCGTCGGCCTGCCCCTCCGGCCACGCGATCGCCCCGTCCTCGAGCACGAGCGCCGCCCCGGTCGCCGAGAGCGCGTCCATCGTCGTCTTCACGATCGCCTCGAGCGACTCCTCGAGGTAGAGCGCCTCCGAGACCGCCTCCGAGATCCGCGCGAGCGCCTCGAGCTCGTGCACGCGGCGCTGCGCCTCCTCGTAGAGCTTCGCGTGCTCGATCGACTGCGCGACCTGCGCGGCGATCGCGAGCAGGAGCTCGATCTCGTCCTCGGTGAAGTCGCGCGGCGATCGCGCGTGCGGATGTTGAGCGCGCCCTCGAGCCGCTCGCCGCGGGCGAGGATCGGCACCGCGAGGATCGACTCGTACTCGTCCTCGGGCAGGTTCGGGAAGTTCTTGAAGCGCGGGTCGAGGTTCGCCTCGGCCGCGATCATCACCGGCGCCCGCTCCTCGGCCGCCGAGCCCGTGATCCCCTCGCCCGGCCGCATCCGCGGCCGCTGGGTCATCTCCTCGACGCGCGTGCCGTGCGTCGCGCGCAGCACGAGCTCGCCGGCGCGCTCGTCGTAGAGGTAGACGAAGCAGGCGTCGGCGTGCAGCGCGTCGGCGACCTTCGTCGCGACCTGCGAGAGCACCTCCTCGAGGTCGAGGGTCGAGTTGACCGCCTCGATCGTGTCGGTCAGCAGCTTGAGGTGCCGTTCGCGGGCGTCCATGCGGCGAGAGCGTACGCTTCGCGCCCGTGACCACACTTCAGTGGCTGCTGGGGCTTCACGTCACGGGCGCGTTCCTCTTGCTGGGCGGGATCGTCATGGCCGGGATCTTCGGCGTGCTCGCCCAGCGCGCTCGCCGGCCGAGCGAGATCGCGGCGTTCCTCGGCCTGACCCGCTTCGCGCTGCCGTTCATCATCCTCGGGGCGGTCATGACGCTCGGGTTCGGGCTCTGGCTCGTCAACTGCGCCGGTTACTCGTACACGGCTCCCTGGATCGTCGCCTCGCTCGTGCTGCTCGTCGGGCCGGCGCTCGCAGGCCGGTTCAGGGGGGCGCGCGGAAGGCGAGACGCGGCGACTCGCGCTCCGGCTCGCGGCCCGCGGGGACGAGCCGAGCCTCGAGTTGCGCGCGCGGATGCGCGACCCGCTTGACGCTCGCGCTCTCGTGGGGCGCCGGTCTCGGCGGGATCGCGATCCTCGCGCTGATGATCTGGAAGCCCGGCGCGTGAGGCCCGAGCTCCAGCTCTTCCTGCACGTCGCGGCGGCGACCGCGCTTTTCGGAGCGATCGCGGCGCTCTGCGTCCTCGGGCTCGGTACGCGTAGGCTCGTCGAGCACGGCCCCGTGGCCGAAGCGGCGCTCGCGACCACGATCGCGGTCGCGGTCCCCGCCTGGATGGTGATGCTCGTCTTCGGGTCGTGGACGAAGTCGAAGGAAGGGCTCTCCGGAAGCATCGACTGGTCCGGATCCCGAACGCGATCGCGCTCGCCGGCATCGCCGTCCTGCTCGCGGCGAGCTGCGATCGCTTACGCGTGGCTACGCCGGCCTGCGAGCCGCGGCCTGCCCCTCGCGCTCGCTCGGCTTCTCGCGGCGGGCTACCTGGTCGCGCTCGGCGTGGCCTGGTGGTTGATGTCCGCCAAGGTCTAGGCATCCGCCCGTGGCGCGCGGTTAAACTGGGTGCATGTCCTTGCGCGCGCGAGCTTCTCGTCTCTGGCTCGGAGTGTTCGGAGCACTGGCACTCGGAGGCGCGCTGGCGGCGGGCGGCACGGCCGCGAGCCCGACTCCGATCTTCTCGACGACGGTCGTGATCCACGTGACCTACCTGCCGGACTGCACGTTCACGATGACGATCGACGGCGGGATCACCGTCGATAACTCGGCGGCGCCCGGGCGTCACGATCCCGCCCGGGCCCTACCAGATCGCGATCCGGACGCCGCTTCCCGACGCGGATTTCAACCCGGCATTCTGCACCGGGCCGCTCTTCTCGCTCACCGGGCCCGACGTCAACTACTCGCCGACCGTGCCGCGGGCGGGACGGGGATGACCGCGAACGTCACCTTCTCCCCCTCGACGACCTACGAGGCGGTCGACGGGAACCGTCCCTCGCTCCAGAAGTACTTCACGACTGCAGCGACGGGCTCGAGCAGTTCGCTGCTCCCTCCGCCCCCGGCCGACACGGGCACGGGCACCTCGACCCAGCCGGATCTGGTCGGCTCGGGGATCGCACCGATGAGGGGATCGCTGCAGGCCTCGGTCAGCTCCTCGGGTGCGGTGACGCTTGCCGCGGGCGGCAGGAAGGCGGCGAGGCTCGAGGCCGGTCGCTACTCGATCGTCGTCGAGGACAGATCCGCTCGGCGCGGGTTCTTCGTCAAGAAGCAGGGCAGGCGCGCAGTCGCGGTTGCCGGGGCCCGCTTCACCGGGAAACGGACCGTCGTCGTGAACCTGACCGCCGGGACGTGGAGCTTCTACGCCCAGGCGAGCCACCCCACCGCATTCCGCGTCAGCGGCTGAGTTACCGACCGGCGGGCGGGTTAGTCTCGATCGCAACCTGCCCCCGGTTTTACAAAGTCATTACGCCGGGAAGGGGAATTCCAAGACGAACCGAGAATAGGTTCTCCAGCGTGAGCGGACTCGCCCTCGACCTTCAGGAACACCGCCGGCTATCTCGTCGCCGATGCGCGCGGACGGATCGTCGGGAAGGTGGAGTGCCCGATGTACGGCACCTCTCCGGAGACTCCCGACGCACTTTCCGTTCGCTCCGGGCTGATCATGCGCAAGCGGCGCCTGGTGCCTGCCGAGACGATCGAGCAGATCGACGGCGGCTCGAAGGTGATCGGCCTGCGGATCGACCGCGAGTCGATCCGCACCTTCCTCTAGCACGCCCTGCCGTTTTGCTCGGGGCCTTTGTTCGGCACGCCGAGACCGTCTAAGGTCACCCGGACAATCTCGAGCGCGCGGGAGGGTGGCATGTCGGAAGAGAAGCAGTACCTTGGACGAGCGGCGGCAAGGCGCCGACGCGCGGCAGACGCCCTCGAATGGGCCGCCGAGTCGGGCGTCCAGCTCGTCGACCTCAAGTTCACCGACCTCCTCGGTTCCTGGCAGCACATGACGCTGCCGTTGACGGCGCTCGAGGAGGATCACTTCGAGGAGGGGCTCGGTTTCGACGGCTCGTCGATCCGCGGGTGGCAGGGGATCTCCGAAAGCGACATGCTCCTCGTTCCGCAGGCCGACGCGGCGATCCTCGATCCGTACACCGCGCTCCCGACGATGTCGCTGCTCTGCGAGGTGATCGACCCGGTGACGCTCGAGCCGTACGCCAAGGACCCGCGCCGGCTTGCCAAGCGCGCCGAGGCCTACCTGCAGTCGACCGGCCTCGCCGACACCGCCTACTTCGGCCCCGAGAGCGAGTTCTTCGTCTTCGACTCCGTCTCCTACGACATGACCGTCAACCACGCGCACTACGAGGTCGATTCCGCCGAGGGGCACTGGAACTCGGGCGCGACGGGGCTCGGCTACACGATCCGGCCGAAGGAGGGCTACTTCCCGCCCTCGCCGTCGGACACCCTGCACGATCTGCGCAGCGAGATGGTGATGACGCTCGAGGCGCTCGGGATCGCGTGCGAGTTCCACCACCACGAGGTCGCGACCGGCGGCCAGTGCGAGATCGACATGCGTTTCGGAACGCTCACACGGATGGCCGACCAGGTGATGATCTACAAGTACGTCGTCAGGAACGTCGCGCGCCTGCACGGCAAGACCGCGACCTTCATGCCGAAGCCGCTCTTCGGCGACAACGGCTCCGGGATGCACTGCCATCAGTCGCTCTGGAAGGACGGCGCGACGCTGATGGCGGACCCGGAGGGCTACGCCGGCCTGTCGGAGCTCGCGCGCCACTACGTCGGCGGCATCCTGGCGCACGCGCCGGCGCTGCTCGCGTTCTGCGCGCCGACGACGAACTCCTACCGCCGGCTCGTTCCCGGCTACGAGGCCCCCGTCAACCTCGTCTACTCGCAGCGCAACCGCTCGGCGTGCATCCGCATCCCGATGTACTCCGCAGTCGCCGAAGGCGAAGCGCATCGAGTTCCGCTGCCCCGACCCGACCGCCAACCCGTACCTGGCCTTCTCGGCGATGCTGATGGCGGGCCTCGACGGGATCGAGACGCAAGCTCGACCCGGGCAAGCCGGCCGACTTCGACCTCTTCGAGGAGAGTCACGCCGAGATCGCCCAGGTGCCCGGCTCGCTGGACGAGTCGCTCGACGCGCTCGAGTCCGACAACGGCTTCCTGACCAAGGGTGACGTCTTCAGCGAGGAGCTGGTCTCGGCCTGGATCGACTGGAAGCGGACGAACGAGGCCGACGTCGTGCGTTTGCGGCCGCACCCGGCGGAGTTCTTCCTCTACTACGACTCGTAAGCCGCGGTGGAAACGATCGCGAGGGAACCAACGAGGTTCCCCACGTGCCCCTTCCTCCGAACCGCCAGGCTGGCGGCGATGGGGCCTTTCGCCGGGCGGAGCCCGGCTTCGGCGACGGACGGCGTGGATCCAACGTCGTAACGAGCCGGCGGTAGTTTGAGCGAATGCGGTATCTGTTCGTGGATTGCCGGTGGGCGCTCGACGATCCCGGGCTTGGGCGGCGGCAGTACGAGGAGGGGCACATCCCGGGCGCGGTGTTCGTCGACGTCGAGCGAGAGCTCAGCGCGACGGCCGGTGCAGGCGGGCGTCATCCTCTGCCTGCGGAGGGCGACTTCGCGCGCGCCATGGGAGCGGCCGGGATCGGGGCGGGCGTCTTCGTGGTCGCGTATGGCGCCCTCGGCGGGGCCGAGCGGCTCTGGTGGCTCCTGCGCCACTTCGGGCATGAGGGCTGCGGTGTGATCGAGCTCGAGAGCTGGCGCGGGACGCTCACCTCGGGCACGGAGCGGGCGGAGCCGGTGTCGTTCGAGCCGGTCCCCCGGGCAGACGACACGATCGAGCTCGACGAGCTCGCCTCGCGGCGAGACGAACTGGTCGTCCTCGACGCTCGCCTGCCCTCGCGCTTTCGCGGCGAGTCAAACCCCGTCGACCGCGTACCCGGCCGGATCCCCGGCGCGTTGAACGCGCCGTGGCCCGAGCAGCCGCCGGAGCTTCCGGCCGGCGAGCTCATCGCCTACTGCGGCTCCGGGGTCACGGCGTGCGTCTCGCTCCACCGCCTTCATCTCGCAGGCCGTGAGGGTCGGCTCTACCCCGGCTCCTGGTCGGAGTGGGAACAGCATCCCGAACTGCCGCTCGAACGCGGCTGACCGGCCGACTCTCGCCGCAGGCTAGAAGACCTTGGCGTAGGGCGCCAGGTTGCTCCTGACCACACGGCCGTTTCGGACAACGACGGCGAAGACCTTCCCGGTCGTGCTCGTCTCCCTGAAGGTGATTCCGCGCGGGTCGAGGGCGAAGTGGATCCGGCTCCGGGCGAGAGCCGGTCCATAGACGTCGTTCATCTCGCGTAGCAGCGACTTCCCGCGTTCACGGCGAATCTTCTGCATCCGCCCGGAGCGGACGAAGAGCGCGAGGTCGCGCGCGGCGGCGCGGTCGGCGAAGTAGGCGCGTCCCTGCGGTGAATGCGAGCTCGACAGGGCTATGCGAGCCGAGCGCGTCGGGCCAGCGGTGACCGCGCGAGCTGTCGATCTCACAGCCGTCGAGCGGGCCGCCGTTCCCGCGGACCGTGAAGCCGACAGAGCGGGCGAAGGCGCCGCTTGGTCCCTGGCCGAACACGGTTGCGATTCCGAACGCGTGCGCGAGGCGGAAGCAGTCATAGGTGACCGCTCGGCCGAAGAGCTTCGCGGCGGCCGGCGGCAGCCTCCGGCCGTGATCTGGACGGCGCCGTTCGCTCCCGCCACGGCGGTGACGCCCGAGGCGGTCGCGCGGCGCAGCGGCGCCGTCGGGTGGACCGTGCCGGCTGCCGCGAGCCTCCGTGGTGGCTGCCGTAGCGAAGTGGAGCCCCGGGCGGAAGACCGGGGGCCGCGTGGCAGTGTCGAGGCGCTTCGTCGCGATCACGGTTCCCGCCGTGTTCCGGGCCACGACCGCGACCGGCCAGTGGCCAGCGGACTGATGCGGCGACGGCACGCCGAAGAAGTAGAAGCCGGCGTCGATCGGGCTCGAGACGTAGACGAACGGCAGCGGCATCGACGTTCCGTCGGCGAACTCGAGCGTCAGCGTTGCGACTGCCGCCGAGAGCACGACACCGTTCACCTCGCGCATGACCGGCGCCTCGCCTCGTGCCTGCGAGTAGCCGCCTCCCACGGTCACGGGGCCCGCCAGGGCGCGCTCGTCCTTCGCGAGGCAGCCGCCGCTTGCGACCCCGATCGAGCAGAAGCCGCCGCTGCTCGTCGGCGCGACCCAGAGCACGTGCTTCTGGCCGCCGGCACCTCGGAAGGTGATCGACCTGGCCTCGTCCGGGAGCGGATGCGGTGCCATCCCGGCCGGCGCGCCCTGGTCGAGCTCCAGGAACTCGAGCCTGATCTTCGCCGGGGCACCCGGGCTCGAGACGAACGAGACGTTCGTCCGCCCGATCAACCCGAGGATCAGGCCGCGCACGCCCAGGGCGGGCGTTGCGACGAGCGTGCCGAGGACGGCGAGCGCCGCGACGGCCGCGATCAGCTGCCGGCGGCTCGGGCGCCTGCCGCGCCGGGGCTCGGCGCCCGCAGCCGCGAGTACCGCGGCCCAGTCTCCGGTCTCGTGAGCGCCGGCAGGGACGAGCTCGTCGAGCGCGCGGAGCAGCGGATCGCTCACCGTGGCACCTCGATCGACCTGCGCAGGGCTGCGTGCGCCTGGGTCAGCGTCGCCGCGACGGTGCCCCGGGCGATTCCGAGCACCTCGCCGATCCGCTCGTAGTCGAGATCGGCGTAGTGGCGCAGGAAGAGCACCGAACGCTGGCGTTCCGGCAGCGCGGCCACCGCGGCTCGCAGCTCGCGCCATTCGCCGGGATGGCCGTTCGAGACCGCGGCGTCGTCGGGCGGCACGCCTTCGAGGGACTGGAGACGGGCCGCCCGCTGGGTGAGCGAGACGTTCAGCACCGTCCGCCACACCCACGGCTCGAGGGCGTCGGGGTCGCGGAGCGAGCCACGGCCGCGGAGCGCGCGCACGAAGGCCTCCTGCACCGCGTCCGCCGCAGCATCACGGCTTTCCGAGCACCGCGTATGCGAGCCGGAGAAACCGCGGGTACCTGCTCCGGTAGAGCTGCTCGAGCGCATGGACAGCCTCCTCGTCATCCTCCATCACAGAAACGACCTTAGAACGGCGCGAAATGCTTAGCCCGGATCCACCGATTCGCGCGGGCGGTGCGTCCGCCTGGTCACGCGCCACGGTGGTTCGAGCTCTTGGTCTGGAATGAGGGCCTCGCGGGCGGCGTTCTCGGCTGTGTGAAGCTGGAGGTCTGGTCCGACGTCGTGTGCCCGTGGTGCTATCTCGGCAAGCGGCGACTCGAGCACGCGCTCGAGCGGTTTCCGAACCGCGACGAGGTCGAGGTCGTGTGGCGGAGCTTCGAGCTCGACCCGAACGCACCTCGCCGCCGGACCGGCTCCGCCGCCGAGCATCTCTCGCAGAAGTACGGCATGAGCGAGGAGCAGGTCGAGGCGTCATGGGCGAGGCTCACAGCGCTCGCGGAGGCCGAAGGGCTCGAATACCACCTCGATCGCACCCGCGGCGGCTCGAGCTTCGATGCTCACCGGCTGATCTGGCTCGCGGCCGGGCACGGCTTGCAGGACGAGCTGAAAGAGCGGCTCCTCCGCGCCTACTTCACCGAAGCCGCCGCGATCGGTGAGCCCGATGTGCTCGCGGCGCTCGCCGCCGATGTCGGCCTGCCCGCCGCCGAGGTCGCCGATGTGCTCGCGACCGACCGATTCGCCGGCGAGGTGCGGAACGATGAGGCAGCGCGCGAGCTTGCTCGGGATCCGGGGCGTCCCGTTCTTCGCGATCGACGAGCGCTACGGGGTCTCGGGCGCCCAGAGCGCCGACCTGCTGCTCGAGGCGATCACGGCCGCGTGGAACGAGCGCGAACCGGCGGCCGGCTGAACGAAGAGCCGCCGCCGCTCCACCGGAGATACTTGGGCCGCTTTGCCGGTAATGACTACGGGAACGTCCAGGTGACGCCGGCGCCGCCCGCATAGGCAGGGCCGCCACCCTGGCCTTCGGTCGTATTCGCCCCTCCCTGAACCTGGGCGAAGACCTGGAGGTTCTTGTTCACGTTGTAACTGATCTGTGCACCGCCGGCGACGCCGGCCGTCGCATGCTCACCGGTCGCATCGGCGGAGGTGCCGGCCGACCCCTGGACGTAGAGCTGTGCCTGGACGTCCCGGAACACGTTGGCGACCAGAGCAACCTGCGCCTGGGCCTGAATGCCGCTGAACTGACCGGTCGTCGGGTCGAAGCTGCCCTGGACGCCCACCGACGGCTGGACGGGCCCGCCGAAGCCTGCCGCCTGCTGGATGTTCAGGTTGACCGCGACCTGCTGGGCCATCTGGTCCTGCGGCGGCTGCCCGTGGCCGAGGAACTGGCGCTGCCCCTGGTAGTTGTACTGGAGCTGCCAGGGGCCCGGTTCCGGATCCGCGTGCGCTCCCGAACCGGAGCCGCCGCTCGCCGGAGCCGCGTCCGGAAGCCCCGTGGGCGCGGCTGTGGCGGTTGTCGGGGCTGCGGCCGTCCCGCCGGCCGGCGGCGGCGCCTGGGCCCCGGCGGGCGGAGGCTGCTGGACCGCGGTGATCTGGATCGTCGGCGGCGGCCCGGGTGTCGCTGCCGCCGGCGCCCCCGCAGCAGCACTTGCGTCCGCCGGGGTCGGGTCCCTCTGCAGCATCCGTGCGACCGCGGCGTTCCCGGCTGTCCGCTGCATCGCGAGCAGCGCGGCAACGTCAGCAGAGTGCTCGGAAGCATCCCGCGAGCCATCGGCGATCTCGGTACGAGCCGACTCTGGCCGATGCCTCCGATCCCGCACGGCGCCGACCGGTGAGCCTTGCATGACGTGAGCCTAGCGCGCGGTCTGTTCCGTCGTGAAAATCGAGCGTTGGCGCTCGCTGCAGTCGTTGGCCAGACGGTCGCCGGGTCAAGCCGTGCCCCGAACAGGCGAGCGCGTCCTAGCTGAGTGCAGGAACAAGATTCGTACGAGTGCCCAACAGGGGTGACGGCCGTCCAGTTGACAGCCGTCATTCGTCTTCGCCCGCGTCGCGAGATCACCGAGGTCTCGCAGAGTCTCGTCCACAGCCTCTGTGCCTGCTGTGGACGCTGTCACTACGACGCTGAGCCGGTTGCCGGCTCGGTACGCTCGCCCTGGCCATGCGGGTATCTCCTACCGAGGCGGATCGGCTCGACAGGTGGCTAAAGGAAAACACCCATCTCGACCACGGTCGATTGCCCGAGACATGCCGGGTCTGCGGCTCGAGTCTCCCAGTCCATGCCGCCTATTGTCCGACCTGCGGGACACCGTTGATCGAGATCCCAATCGATGAGTGCGAGGTTGCCTTGTGGCGGGGTTACCTTGTCGGCGAGTTCGTCGCAATCCGGTGCGGCGCTTCGGGGTCAGACGAGTATTGCCCGCTCCCGATCCTTCTTTGGCTGCGAGGGGCGCGGCGGTACTCAAGGAGAACCGGCGGCGGATCGCCCGCGTCGACGAGCTGGCTGATCAACTCGAGCGTCAGGGATGGGAACGCCCGGGTCAGGGCATGTCTGGTACGCATATCGGTTCCGGCGCGTGTGAACGGTTTCGCGAGGACCACGTGCCACCCACGAACGAGGCGACCACGGCTCGGTGCTGAGCTGTCCTGCCCACGGACGTTGTGAACGCGGCTGATCGGGGGCCGGTCTCCGAGTGAGCTGTGGGGCCGTCGCCGGTTGTAGTGGTCGAGCCAGTGTGGCAGGGCCTGGTTGCGTTCGTGGTGTGAGCGGTAGGCTGAGGCCGTAGGCCCACTCGCGGCCCATCGTCTGGTGGAAGCGCTCGACCTTGCCGTTGGTGCGGGGCCGGTAGGGCTCGGTGGTCAGGTGGCGGATGCCGCGGTCGGCGAGCAGCTCGCGCAGTGAGCGGTTCTTGACGTAGCTGAAGCCGTTGTCGGTCATCAGCCGCTTGGCGGCGATCCCGTGCTCGGCGAAGAAGGCGAGCGCGCGCTCGACGAAGCCGGTCACCGTCGCGGCGCGCTCGTCGTCGTGGAGCTCGACGTAGGCGAGCCGGGAGTGGTCGTCGACGATCGCGTGTGCGAAGTCGTAGCCGACCCTGGTCTCGGGGCGCATCCAGTTGCGTGAGCGCTGCGAGCGGTCGCCGGTCACCGCGTGGCCGGGCCGCAGGAAGCGCGCGTAGCGGCTTGTGTCCATGTGCAGCAGGTCGCCGGGGCAGGGCCACTCGTAGCGGTTGGCCGGCTCCTTGGCTGCCCGCGCGCGGCCGGGAGATCCCGGCCCGCTGGAGCACCTTCCAGACCGTCGAGTGCGCGAACCCGGTCGCGCCGGCGACCAGGCGCGGCCCCCAGCCGGTCTGCACGGCGGCAGGCACAGATCGCCTCCTCGAGCTCCGGCGCGAGCTGACGCGGCGAGCGGTGCGGCCGGCTCGAGCGATCAAACAGACACGACAGCGCCTGCGGCCTCCTCGCCCGCCTCCAGCCAGCGGTGCCACCAGCGATGCGCCGTCGCCGGCGAGACGTTGAAAGCGGCCGCGGCCTCCTTCAACGACACACCCTCCTCGACCGCGCGCACCAGCGCGAAACGGCCAGCCAATCCGAGCTTGGCGTTAGCGTGCAGCAACATCCGGCCCTCCTTTGAGCGTGAGTCCTGGCAGACCCACAGCCTCAAAGGAGGGCCGGATAGAACCCTCAGCCGTTCACAACCTCTGTAGGCAGGACACCTAGCGGCGACTGAGGTCGACGTCCGTCGCAGCACGACGGGTCGAAGACTGATCGGATCGAGGTCACCAACAGCGACTCTCGCACCTCCCTGCTGCGCTCGAACGGTCCGTCGCCTCGATCATCCGAACGACCTCGAGCCCGATCGCCGCGGACGAGCGCGGCGTCGTTCCTGTCGCGATCGGCGTCGCAGAAGTCCCGCAGCTCCAGCGACAGCGGCTCGGCGGCGTCGATCCGCGGCGAGACGATGTCGCCGGTCCGATAGCTGAGCCGGTACTCGCCGAATGTCTCGGGGTCCTGCAGCATCGACACCGGAATCGAAGATCCGCACCGGCTCGGTGCTCGTGTCGTCGTAGACGACCATCTTCTCGGAGCCGACGATCGTCGTCCGGCGGAGCTTGCTCGGCGCGAGCCACGAGAGCTCGACGTGCGCGATCGTGCCGCTCGGGAACTCGAGGTCGATGAACGCGACGTCGGGGATCGCCGGGATGACGCAGCCGCGGGTGAGCGCGCTCACGTGCGTCGGCGCCTCGCCGAGCCAGTAGCGGAGGATCGAGAAGTCGTGCGGCCCGAGATCCCAGGTCGACGCTCACGTCGGGCTGGTGGAGGCCGAGATTGACCCTGCTCGTCGAGATGAAGTAGATGTCGCCGAGCTCTCCGGACGTCGATCAGCTCGCGAATCGCGACAACCGGCGGGCTGTAGAGGAACGTGTGGCCCGGCATGAGCACGAGCTCGCGCTCGCCAGCCAGCGCGGATCAGCTCGAGGCACTTCGTCGGACGAGGCAGCGAGCGGCTTCTCGACGAAGACGTGCTTGCCGGCCTCGAGCGCGGCGTCGCCCGAGCGGATAGTGCGTCGACACGGGCGTCGCGATCGCGACCGCATCGATCGTCGTCGTCTGCGAGGATGTCCTCGAAGTCGTCGCACGCCGGACACGCCGGGAACCGGCGCGGCCATCGCTCGAGGCGCTCGGGTTCGCGTCGCAGATCGCCGCGAGCTCGGCGCACTCGAGCTCCTGGAGGTTGCGGACGAGGTTCGGGCCCCAGTAGCCGAGGCCGACGACCGCGATGCGGATGGGCTTCATGCCGTCGCCTTCGCTGGCGGAGGAGTGCGAACGGCGTCCGGAAGAGCAGCCTGAGGTCGAGGCCCAGCGACCAGCCGCGGACGTAGGCGACGTCCATCTCGAGCGCCTCGCCGAAGGTCGAGTTCGCGCGGGCCGTCACCTGCCAGAGGCCCGTGATGCCCTGCGGCACGAGGAAGCGGTCGAAGTGGTGCGGCTGCGAAGAACTCGTCTCGTACGCGATGCACGGGCCGAGGGCCGACGAGCGACATCTCGCCGCGGAGGACGTTGATCAGCTGAGGGAGCTCGTCGAGGCTCGTCTTGCGCAGCAACCGGCCGAACGGCGTCACGGCCTGTCTCGCGCGACAGCTTGTACGTCCCATTGCGTTGCATCGTGGCGTCCGCGCTCATGGTTCCCTTGATGTACTCGCGGTGCTCCGATCGTCGGTGTCGACCTTCATCGTCCGGAACTTGAGCACTCGTGAACGGGCGTCATGTTCATCACCGAGCCGCGTCTGGCGGAAGAAGACCGGCCCGGGCGACTCGCGCCTGATGCGGATCGGCGGCCACCACGAAGACCGGCGCGGTCAGGACGAGAAGAACCGCCGCGCCGACGATGTCGATGACCCGCTTCACGAGCAGCGACGATCTTGTGACAGCCGGGCGGGGGGAACGTCAGCAGCGGCATGCCCTTCGATCAGGTGGATGTCGGCTCGCGGACCGACGAGCTCGTAGAGCCGCGGAACGACATCGACGATCACCTCCTGATCGCGAAGCGAGCGGACGAGCGCCATCGTCCGCTCGTCGGCTCTCCCGAGAACGCGACGATCACCCGCTCGATCGCGTGGTTCGAAACGACGCTCGGCGATGTCCTGGAGCCCGCCGAGCATCGGCAGGTCGGTCGACCTCCGCCCGGCGCGCACGCGGGTTCTCGTCGACGAACCCGACGAGCCTGATCCCGTACTCGGGATGCTGCTGGATCTTCCGCGCGACGAGCTGCCCGACGTGCCCGGCGCCGAGGATGACGCTCCTCTGAATGTAGCCGGCATCCTGCTGCACGATCGCGCGGGCAAGCACGCGGCCCGCGATCACAAGAGTCAGCGCGAGCGCCCAGAAGCCGACCAGCCGGTCGAGCTGAGGATGCGAGAGATTCGTCGCCCAAGCGGCCGACGAAGACGACCCAGGTTCCGAGCGTGACCAGGTTGACGACCCCGACTCTCGTCGGCAGTCGAGTGGTCTGCGCGCGAGTCATCTCTCCGTAGAGATCGAGGATGCTTGCATAGACCCACCAGAACGGTAGCGTGACGAGGAAGAGACACGCTTCGAGAGCGAAGCGCTGCGAATCCATTGGAGTTCCGTTGCTAAACACTGCAACAGTGACAAAGAAGGCGATGGTCAACCCGGTGAGATCCGCCACCGCGAGTGCACGCCGAACGAGCCGGCCGCGACTGTGGCGGACGACTGCCGTGGCACCGAGCGAGCGGAGTCGTGTCTTGTCAACACCACCACCCACGTCCCGCGGATCAGCAGTCAGAGTGATACTTCCACCTTTGAGCCCATTTGCGTCCCCCTTCCAACCGACTCCACGCCATCGAAGATGACGGTCTCACATTACTGTGAATCCGCCAAATTTGAAGCCCTGGGACCACCGAACTGGACGTACGGCTCATGGAACGCGACGTAGGTCCTGGGGAATAGGGGGCTGTCGCCCCGGAAGCCTCGCGCGGCGTGGATTCAGCGACGCCAGCCGCTCCGATCCCCAACCGTGATGACTCTGACCGAGGGTAGTAGCTCGCCAACGCTTCGTCCTGCGGCCACGCTTCGATCTCGTTCACCAGCGGCATCGTCTGCTCGAACAACGTCCAGGCAAATGCGAGAGCGCGACGATAGGCGTCTTCGACCTCGTCGAAGGGGTACAAGGAGTAGCTCGCCTGCCCCACGACCGGTCCGTCGTCGATCCCGGGCGTGACCTCGTGGAGCGTCACTCCGTGTGTCGGCTCTCCGTTCTTCAGGGCCCAATTTGATTGGCGAGACGCCGCGATACTTCGGCAACGGACTGTTGTGAAGGTTGAGTACGCGGCGATGGGACGCAATGAACTCGGCCGAGAGAATTCGATCGTAGAACACGGAGAGCACCAGATCCACGGCCCCTTCCGGTAGGTCGTGGTAATCGCCGGAGTAGACGAGAGGAATCCCCCATGTCGCTGTACGCTCGACGAGGGATTCTGTCCAGTCGGGCTCGGGAATGACCGGAACAACAGCCTGGACATGCCACTCAGGGCGATCGAGAAACCAGCGAAGGATCCGAACGCACAGCTCGCCTTTGCCGAGCAGGATCACGTCGGTCATTGCGCCGCTCGACCTGACGGCCTCGAATTGAACCAGGTGCGAACAGCCTCGACGACCAGGCCGACCTGCCCTTCGCTCATGCCGGGATAGATCGGCAGCGAGAGCGCTTCCCGCGCAAGCAGCTCCGCGGCGGGGAAAGCCCCTTCGCGGAAACCTAGGTGCTCATAGGCCTTCGAGAGATGTGGCGGTTCAGGATAGTGGCGGCCACTTCCCACCCCTCGCGAGCCGAGATACTCTGCAAGGCCACCCGGGTCGGCTGTGCGGACGACGTAGAGGTGCCAGACCTGGCCGCGGTCTCGGGCATCGGGCAGGACGAGGTCGCCGATCCCCGCGAGCGATTGTGCATACAAGTCCGCCAGCGCTCTGCGCTGCTCGTTCCATTCATCGAGAAGCGGTAGCTTGCGCATGAGAACGACCGCCTGCATCGTGTCAAGACGTGCCGTCCAGCCGATTGCTTCGTGCTCGTACTTCCGGACCTGGCCATGCTCCCTCAGTGCCCGCACGCGCTCTGCCAGTCCCGCGTCGTCGGTTACGAGCGCTCCTGCGTCGCCTGCAGCGCCAAGATTCTTCCCGGGATAGAAGCTGAATGCCGCTGCTGCGGCGGCCGAGCCTGCACGAATACCGTCGCGGGTCGCCCCGTGCGCCTGGCACGCGTCCTCCAGGATCAGGCAGTCGTTTGCCTCGGCTAGCGCGAGTAGACCGGACATGTCTGCAAGGCGTCCGTAGAGATGCACTGGGAGGATGACCTTCGTGCGAGCGCCGATCGCCGCCGCCGCCGCCGCCGGGTCCATCCCGTTGTCGCGTGGCGAGACGTCCACGGGCACAGGAACGGCTCCCGCCTGGCTGACAGCCTCGAAGGTCGCGACGAACGTCATCGCAGGAACGAGAACCTCGTCTCCCGGCGAGACGTCGAGTACCTGCAAGGCGAGCCGGAGGGCGTCGAGGCCGCTGGCGAGGCCGACGCACTCGCTTGTCCCGCAGTACGAGGCGAACATTGCCTCGAACGCAGCGACCGCCGGGCCGTTTGTGAAAGCGCCCGACGTGAGCAGCTCACCGATGTCTGAAAGGACCACCTCTGCGACACGCCCGTTCATCGGTTGGAGATCGAGGAAGGGAGCCGTCAATTGATTCGAGGGAGACGCTGGGGTGGACACCAAAACGACCTTACCGGCTACCGTCATCGAGCGGCCACCTGCATTCCCTCCTCGAGAGACGGCGGCAACGTCGATCAGCGAGACACGGCCCGCCAATCGACCAACGCGTGTCCTTCCGAGCGCACGCGCTCAACGAACTGGCCAAGCGATCGGCGCTCATCCGCCCGCCAGCTCTCGTCAGTTCCGGGGTGTAGTCCCACCTCGAGCGAGCGCCCGGCTGGCAGCCTGTCTGCGACCCGGTGCCAGTTCGCGTCGTGGGCGGAGGTTGGCATATAGAAGTGGTCAGTCGTGACGAACAAGCGCATGAGGGAACGCCGCCAAGCCGCACCTCCCCAGTAGGTCGGGCTACTCAGTGGCTTGCGGATGTAGATGTCCTGTACGTTCCGGACGCGCGTGATCTCGAAGCGAGGGAGCCAGCAGGCGGAGCGCCTCACGAAACGGCGCGAACTTGTGAACATGTCGATGGGATTCACGACTGACGGGCACACCGTGACTCCGGACGTGATCGATCTGTGCCTCGAGCTCCTGCCGGATCTGATCGACGGGCACCCGCCGCAGCAATGCGCGCTTTCGCATCACGTTCGTGGGTAGCAGTCGTCCCTCTTCATCGACGAGGTCGGGGATTAGGGCGGGATCGGAGAGTGGACGTCAGACCCGTCGCCGACAAACTGAAGGTGCACCCCATACGAATACTCCGGATGCTCGCTCGCGAACCGGAGGGCGCTGCCGGTCTCGGGCATGCCGATCATGATCGTAGCGCTGGTCAGTAGCCCGGCCTCGAAGCATTCGACGTGGCAGCGGCAGTGTCCTTCGACCAACCGAAATCATCGGCATTGAGAACGATGTCCACGTATGCATGGTACGAAACTCGCCGAATCGAGCCCAAGGCGACGTCGACCGGCCCGAATACCGGCGACGCCTGTAGTACCCACCGCTAACGTTCGGGTGTGCCCGCAGACCCTCGTCAACGCCGATGTGCGTTCCTTCCTCCGTCGCGGCAACCTGATTCGCCGTCCGCGCTCATGTCGCATCGCCGAAACGCGCCGCGCCAAGGAAGCAGCCCGCGGTGAGACGAGCGCTTATTCTCGTGGAGAACCTGCCCGTGCCGACCGACCGGCGCGTGTGGCAGCAGGCGATAGCGCTCACGGCGGCGGGCATCGATGTCGCGGTTGTGTGTCCGCAAGGGACGGCCTAGACACCGAGCCCTTCGAGCTGCGCGAAGGCGTCTCGATCCATCGGTACCGGCCACGCTCCGCCAACGGGGGAATCGTCAGTTATGCCGGCGAGTACGGGTCAGCCCTCTACGAGATGCGGCCTAGTCAGCCCGCATTGTGCCTGAGAACCGTCTCGATGTCGTCCAAGCATGCAATCCACCTGATGTTCTGTTGCTCGCGGCGCGCTCGGCTCGTCGACGTGGAGCAGCCTTCGTGTTCGATCAACACGATCTCGTCCCCGAGCAGTTCCGTTCGCACTTCGGCGAGCGTCGGCTTCTCTTCCGCGGCACGTTGCTTGCCGAGAAACTCGGTTTTCGTCTCGCAGACGTGGTCATGGTGACGAATGACTCCTACAGCAGATTGCGCTGGGTCGTCACCGTAAACCGGCTGACGTATCTTCGTCGTTCGGAACGCTCCGGATCCAGATCGTTTCCAGCTCGGCGCGCCAGACCTCGCCCTCAAGCACGGGATGCCATTTCTGATCGGGTTCGTGGGACTCATGGGACCCCAGGACGGTGTCGATCATTCGCTTCGAGCCCTTGCCGAACTGAGGCGGCGCCGGTCGGACTGGCGGGCCATCTTCGTCGGCGAGGGCGACGTGGTTGACGAGATGCGGGCCCTCTGCGTGCAGCTCCAGTTGACAGACTCGTCGAGTTCCCCGGGTGGATGAGCGGCGATCGGCTGCTCACCACGCTCTCGACATTCGACGTGTGCCTTGCGCCGAACCCGAAGACTCCGTTGAACGAGGTTTCCACGATGGTCAAGCTGCTCGAGTACATGGCGATGTCGCGGCCGGTCGTCGCTTATGACCTGTCCGAGACCCGTCGAACCGCGGAGGATGGGGCTCGGTAGCCCGCCCGCGAACGATCCCGTCAGCATGGCCGACGCGATCGATGCGCTGCTGGACGATCCCGACCTCCGCGCCCGGATGGGGGCTGCTGGCCCGAAAGAGAATCTGAAGGAGAGCTCTCGTGGAGTAACGCGAAGGCCAAACTCCTGTCGGCCTACGACCGCGCCTTCGCGGTCGCCGATACCCGGCGCCGAAGCTGATGCCTTCTCTTACCTCTCGCTAGCCTGGCTGGGCGATATGTGTGGCATCTGTGGAATCGTCCAGACCGGCGGGCCGCCAAGAGAGGTAGTCAGCCACGACGTGCTCGAGCGCATGACCGACGTGATGGCGCACCGGGGCCGGACGATCGCGGATTTTTCACCGCACCCGGTATCGCACTCGGAGTCCGGCGGCTCAGCATTCTCGACATCTCCGGTGGACACCAGCCGGTCGCAAACGAGGACGAAACGATCTGGGCGATCCAGAATGGGGAGCTCTACAACCATGAGGCGGTGAGAGCTGAGCTCGAGCGCGTTGGGCACCATTTCCACAGCCGCTGTGACACCGAGATTCTTCCGCATCTCTATGAAGAGGCTGAGGATCGGGCGCCTTCGCGGCTTCGCGGCATGTTCGGGATTGCGATCTGGGATTCGCGGCGGCGGCGTGCCCTGATCGCTCGGGACCGGCTCGGAGAAAAGCCGATCTATTACGCGATCGCCGGCGATCTCGTGGTCTTCGCCTCCGAGCTGAAGTCCGTGCTCGCAAGCGGTCTCGTCGAGCCCGACCTCGATCTCGAGGCTATTCGACGCATACCTAACGACCGGATACTTCGCGGCGCCGGCAACGCCGCTCGCGGGCGTTCGGAAGCTTCTCCCAGGAGCTCGGCTGGTCGTCGACGACGGTGTTCGAGTTGAACGGTACTGGCACTACCCCGAGCTTCGCGGCGACCACAGCCTGACGGCAGCCTCAGCGGCAGAGGTGCTGCTGGGGAAGATCGAGGAGGCCGTGAGGCTCCTCCTGATGAGCGACGTCCCTCTGGGCGCAATGCTCAGCGGTGGGCTCGACTCGAGTCTCCTGGTCGCGTTGATGGCGCGAAACATGGCCGAGCCCGTGAACACGTTCTCGGTCGGGTTTGCCGAGGACGGCGCGGCTCCGAGCTCGGGGACGCGAGGCAGGTCGCAAACGAGCTCGGCACGCGACACCATGAACTCGAGCTTTCGCTGACGGAATCCGCGGTGAGCCTCGAGGATCTCGTGTGGTCACTTGACGAGCCGCTCGCAGATCTCTCGGCGCTCGGGTTCATGGCGCTCAGCGAGCTCGCACGGCCGACACGTGACCGTCGCGCTCGCCGGTCAGGGCGCGGACGAGCTGTTTGCGGGCTACGGCAGGTATCGCCGGGCAGCGATCGCCGGGTGGAGCGACCACCTCCCGCACCCTGTCTCGACAGGTGCCGCAAAGCTGCTGCGCCGCGCGGGCGGACGCTATGAGCGACTCGGCCGTGCTCGACAGCCGCGACCCTGGCGTCCGTTACCTGTCGCTGCGCCGGCCGCTCCTTGACGATCGACTCAGAGCTGAAATCGTGCTCGAACCGCTTCGAAAAGACGACAGGAACGCGCGCGCATCGCTCGCTCGCTGCCTTGACGACCTCAAGAGCGGCCCACTCGACTCGGCTCTCTCGCTCGATGCCCAACTCATCCTGCCGACGACATGCTGCACTACTCGGATCGGTCTCGATGGCCCACTCGCTGGAGGTACGCGTGCCGTACCTCGACCATCACGTAGTCGAGTTCGCGGCCACGATCCCGCGGAGTCTCAAGCTCCGTCGCGGCGAGACCAAGTACATCGTCAAGCGCATCGCGCGCGGCCTCGTTCCAGACCGGATCATCGACAAGCCGAAGAAAGGCTTCTTCAACGATGCGGTCGACGGCTGGCTCACGGCGCAGCTCTACGGTCGCATCGCCGACTTCCTGCTGGTCGATCATCCGGTTCCGAGCATCTGCTCGATAGCCGTGGCGTACGCCGGCTTGTCGCCGAGCGCCGGGCCGGCTCTACCGCGTCCGGCCACGCGCTCTACGCGATCCTGATCCTCGAGGTTTGGCTTGCGAGTTCTCCCCCAGCGCTTTCGCCGCCGGGCGACCGTAGCTCTGCTCGGCGTGACCCCTCGCCTGCTCTACGCGGCGGTGACGCCGGCACGAAACGAAGCAGCCAATCTCCGGCGGCTCGCCGAGAGCATGGCGAGTCAGGGCCTGCTCCACGCGGTGGGTCATCGTTGACAGCGGTTCGACCGATGACACTGGTGCTGTCGCGCGACAGCTCGTCGGTGAACTTTCCTTTGCCTCGACGATCACGCTACCCACCCACCGTTCAGGGCAGGTCGGGGAGCCCGGTTGTGGTCGCGTTCCACGCCGGCCTCGCGGCGCTCGACGCGGAGTGGACATCGTCGTCAAATTCGATGCCGACGTCTCGTTCGAGCTGACTACTTCGATCGCCAGGTCTCCGCATTCGTAGCGGACGATCGGCTGGGAATCTCGGCGGGATGTGCCTCGAACTCGAGGATTCCGGGGGGTGGCGTCGATCGACGACGCGACGGGGACCACGTTCGCGGCGCGCCCGCGCCTACCGCGGGAATGCCTCGAGGCGTGCTGCCGCTCGAGGAGCGCATGGGATGGGACGGTATCGACGCGATCAAGGCGAAGGTCGGGGTTGGAGGACTCAGTGTACCCGATCTGTTGTTCCGCCACCATCGCCCGTAGGCGAACGCGACGGGCGTGGGCAAGCCGGTGGTCAGGCGATGGGCCGCTTCATGGGCTACCGGTTGTCGTACCTGCTCGGGCGGACGGTCTTTCGCGCCACGGAGAATCCGGCCGCGCTGGCATGATCTGGAGCTACACCTCGCGATGGTCCGACGCCCTCAGCGATACGCGAAGTCGCGTGCGGCGCCATCTGCGCCGGCAACAGGGCATCGGGGTTGTTCCGCAGAGGATCCGCGAAGCCCTGGGGCGCGGCGACACGGACTATCCGGCTCTCGAGCCGGGCGACGCGCGGCCGCTGCGCTGCCCGGATATTTCGAGCGTCGCGCCGATAGCGCGAGCATGATGAAGAAGAAGAAGAAGACCTGGGTGAACGAGAAAGCATCGAACGTCGACATCCCGATCGCGAATGCCGTGATCGACGACGCAAGCGCTGCAAAGAGCCAGTCATCTCCGTCGGTTTCGGACGCGCGCGACGCCCGCATGAGTCGGCGCACGGAGTACACGAAGAGCCACATCCAGAGCGCGACCCCGATGAATCCGACCTCGACGACGTTGTCCAGCCACTGATCGTCGAGGATCGGTGCATTGCGCTGGGAGGAGAGGGTGTCGAAACCGGTGACTCGGGTACCGAAGCCCTGTCCGAACGGGATGTGGTGGCTGGCTAGGGTGAGCTCCGGCACGAACTGACGGCCACGTCCGCCGGCGAGTTGAGCATTCTCCCCTTGACCGAGGTCGTCTCCTGGTTGACCAGCCCGCCTTTCGGAAAGAATGCCTCCTTGTACGCCCCGATCGTTCCCGGCAGGAAGACATGGACGACGACGACGGTGGGAACGAGCAGAGGCCAGAGGCGGCGGGTCTCCCTCGGCTTGAGGATGAGGAAGATGACGATCTCGGCCATGTACATCGTGATCGCCGTCTTCGATTCGGACGCGAGCGACCCGAGCACGATGAAGAATGCACTGATAAGCCAGACGCGGCTCGAGGTGCGGGCGAAGTAGATCGAGATCGGCGCGATCAGCGCAAGCGCCGCGCCGAGAGCGATCGGGTGCTCTGCCGGCCCGAAGACTCTGAGGTTGCCGCCGCGTTTCACTGCTTCGAATGCACCCTCGAACCTCAGCAGTGGAAAGATGCTCGCGATGTGGTCGAAGACGTTGTACCCGGTGCGCTGTTCGACGATGGCGGCCATCCCGATCACAGTTCCACCCAAGGTGAAGAGCTTGAGGACGGTGAGCGCCTGTGCTCGCTCTCGAATCGTCGTCGCGATGACGTAATAGACGAGGACAAAGCTGAGGAAGAACGTGAGTGATTTCGCTACGAACGACGAAATCGAGCCGACCAGGTTCTGGTTGAACAGTTCGGAGGCCAGAATCGAGCCTACGATCAAGAGGAGCGGCGTGTCGAACGCAGTTCCCCGAATCCAAACTCTGCGGTCAATCAGCATCGACGCGAGCCAGACGAGGACGACGAGTGCGACCACGAGTCGGTAGAGCTCGAGGTTGAAGGGCAGGCTGGCCGGAAGTTCGTAACGCCCGATCGGTACGAACATCACGACCACGAGGATCAGTCCGACAAGGCTGGTCCAGCGCAGGAACCTGTGATGCCATGCGGCGAGGAGCGCGACCAGTATCACAACGGGGCCGACGTATTTCGCACTCACACCGGCGGCAGGCGCCGCGGCGAGCACCGCGACCGCGGACAGAATGAGCGCCGGGGCTAGCGGACGGGACGGAGCACCGTTAGCCGTTTGCATCGGCTCAGGCGGCGTCGGGTGCGCCGGCTGCGGGCTGTGTGCGACCTGCCCCAGCGATCTCGGAGCTCCTGGCCTTAGTTTTCTCGGGAACCGCGCTACGGGGTCGGAGATTCTCGAGGACGAAGGCGAGCGCGACGGTGGCTGTCAGCACGGCGAGGAAGACGATGATCGGAAGAGTCTTCTTCCTCGGCTGAGAGAGCGTCGGCTTCGACACCTCCTGGATCGTCTGCAGCTCGATTCGCTGACTGACAGGGATGCCTCCGGCCTGCTGCTGACCGTCCACATAGTCGAGGAACGCCTTGCGTCCGAGCTCGGTAGCCCGGATCGCGTCAGTGGGGGAGAAGGCCGATCCGGTGAGCGAGATCACGGGCAGCGTGCCTCCGGCCAGCGAGGGAATCGCCGGCGCCGCCGAGATCGTCCAGGTCTTCGGCGCACCTTCTCTCAGCATGATCCTCCGCACCGCGTCGCTGTTCGCGAACTGCGCGTAGAGGTCGGTCAGGGAGGCGAACCCGGGGTAACCCTGGTTGGGTCCGCTCTGGTTTCGCCCCCACGGGAACCCCTGCTGTGTCAGGAGAAGGGTCGACTGACTCGCCCAGATCTCGGGCTTGCGATATGCAAGCCCGTGGGAGGTGATTCGGGCCGTCGACAACACGGAGAGAAAGATCGCGAGGAGCAATCCTCCGACCACGAGGAACCGAAACCGCCTGAACACTTGTCCGTATAGCGCAAGATCCATGATTCTCCACCCCTGTTAACGGTCGAACGACCCGAAACCTAAAGCCCTGTTGTCGAGAGCACCCTGTATCGGCCGAGCTCCCCCTGTGACGATACCTGGTGTTCTTTCGCTCGCACTGACCGTTGGCATGGCACGGGGCGCCAGAAGGTCTAGCCCGTCAAGCTCTTCGTCCCGGCCGAAGGTCGAGGCTTCGTGCACACTGCCTTTGGCTCTGGAACGCCGGCCCGCACCTGTGCGAGGAAGCACTGGATCCTCGAGCCGGCCGGGAGCCGGTAGTCGCCGGCCGCGTAGTCCCGGTAGGGGAGGTGGCCGATCAGGAGCGAGTGCAGTCCACAGCGATGACCGATGGAAACGTTGCCGTCATAGTCGATCACGTCGCTGGGGCACGTCGGGGCCTTCCCGAGAATGTTCCCGATCACCTCGACGTTCACGAAGGTCCCCTCGACCGGATTGATGGACAGGCCGTTGACAAACCTGTTGCTGGTGATCGCGACGTTTGTCAGCGTGGAGCCGAGGCCCCCGATCGTGACCTCGCGAAACCCCCAAGGCAACGGGCCGCCGGGGTTGGGTTCGGTCGGGTCAAAGCTGTAGACGGGGATGCCGAATGTGTTGTTCTCGAGCTCGAGTCCGGTGTCGGTTGAGTCCTGGTTCTCGAATACGTCGTAGATCGCGTTGTTGGCGAAGGTGCTGCCGATGATGTGGAGGTTTTGGGTGCCCCAGAAGATGAGGCCGCCGGTGTGAGTCCCTGACCAGGTCGAGGAGATGCCGTGGATGGTGTCGTCGAGCAGCGTCACGTTCTGCGCGAGACCGGCGCCTCCGTTGTGGACGAACGGCTCCTGTTGCATCTGTGCCGTTCCGCCCTGGCTGGCCCAGTAAGCCTGTGCGGGATCGGAGGTGTTGCAGGTCGCGTAGCTGGGTGCGCCAGTGCCGTCGCCGGGCTCGTAGCAGGCGACGAACGGCCCGACCTCGCTGTTTTCGATTGTCACGTTGAGCGCGCCGGAGATGTTGAACGTGTCCATGTGGACGCCGTTCAGGGTGATGTTGCTTGTTTGCTGTGTGTAGCCGCCGAGGCCGATGAAGACGACGTGGAAGTGGAAGCAGCCGCCCTGGAAGGTGACCCCGTTCAGGCCGGCCCAGAAGTTGAACACCGGGCCCGCGAAGGTCACGTCGCCGTCGCCGGCACAGACGAACGTGACGGTGCCGGTCTTCGACGGGTCGGGGAGGATCTGGTAGCCACCCACGGTCGGGGAGTCCTCCGGGTACAGCCCACCGTGAACGACAACGGTATCCCCGCCGTGAGCCAGCTGGTAGGCGCGATTGAACGTCGCACACGCCGAGCCGCCGCGCGAGCAGCTCGAATCGCTACCGACCGACGACAGAGAAACCTGTCCTCCGAGCGAGGGCGAGGTGGTCGATATGGCCGCGTGTCCATCGCTCGCACCCCCCTGATCGAACAAAGCAACCAACCCCGTCGCGGCAGCCGCGGTGACAGCGAGCCCGACGGCCGTAAGCACGGCAGTCCGCAACAGGCCGCTTCCCCTCACGTGTTCGCTGAAGTGCCGCTTCATCAGAGACTCGCTGACCCGGTGAGCGCTGGACCAGTAAAAAGCTGCAGTCATCCAAACCAGTCAACGCCGCTCGAGAGGAACCGACGATTCCCGCACGAAATGAGCCTCGACCATTACCGACCCTACTTGATAGTGCCCGGACCGGAGGTCGGCCTGTGCTGTGAACCCATCACCCTTACGGGAAGTCGGTCTTCGGCGCCCACCGACCGGAGCGCAGTTCACGGCTGCCCCGTCCAGCGTTCGTGCACCTCGACCGGAAGAGCTCGCCGCGGCGACCACCACGGCGGCCGAGGTAGCCGATCCTGTTTCTGAGCCGGTCAGCCCCGAGCTGGCTCTGGTCGACCCAGAGCTGCGCCGCCGGCTGATTGCTGAGCTATCCGAGGTCCTGCCGGGACAACGGCTGGAGCTCGCGGCGTCGGATGTCGCAACCGGCAAGCCTGGTCCGCCGGTTGATGCGTCGACGCGTCGATCCTCGCTACACAGGGCTATCGCCAAGTTGGTGCTCCTACCGGTCGTTGCGTCGCTCGGTTATGTCGCAGTCACGTTGATCACGCCGCCGGACGGCCCGACCTTTGGCGGCGCAGTTGTGCATTCGGTTGACCCGCCCAGCGCAGCGGTGGAGCTTCGTCGCGACCTCGCCTGGGCCCCGGTTGCGGGCGCTACTGCGTACGAGACCGCCCTCTATGCCGGGGGCCATCGCGTCTTCCTCGCGAGGTCGCGTAAGCCGACTGTCGAGATTGAGATCCGATCGCCAAGCTCACACGGACCGGCCTCGGTCGCTCCCGGAACGTACGACTGGTATGTCTGGCCGGTGCGCGGAGGTCAGCGCAGCGTAGTCGCCATCGTTCGGACGCGTCTCGTCCTGACCGGCAACTGATCGGCGGCCCGGAAATCACCCTTTCGGGTGTCGTGCCGCTCTTCTCGGCGCCCGATGGAGCCGAGGCATGTTTGCGGCGAGACGTCTCTCAGGAGTTCTTATCTACCTGTCGGTCTTCGCCCTCGTCACCCTGGTCCCTTCGAGCTCGGCATTCTCGAGCTCCATGATGTTGGGCCTGAAATCCGCGAAGCGGGATACGACCGCGCCGACTGCGCCCACCAGTCTCCGGGTCACCTTCACCTCACGGACGGCCATCGGACTTGCGTGGAAGGCCTCCCGCGACAACGTGTCAGTCGCCGCATACGACGTCTACGTGAATGGGAGCCTCCGCGCGACACCGCGCTCGACCCTGTTCACCATGAGCGGGCTGAACTGCGGAACGGCGTATACCGTTGCCGTTGAGGCCCGCGACTCCGCAGGTAACCGGTCGGCGCGGACATCGATCATCGCGAGCTCGGGCGCTTGCACTGGGGTGCCGTCGCTGCCGGCAGCCACGCCGACGCCCGCATCAGGCACGCCGAGCCCTTCCTCGGTCGGCGGCGGAGGAGGAGGAACTGTTTCCACTGCGGTCGTTACGAGCGCAGGCACTCCTGCCCTTGCCCCGCCGACCCAATTGTCGGTGACCCTCGCCACTACGACGCAGATCTCTGTCGCCTGGCAGGCGCCCGGTGGCGCGAGTCCCACTGGGTACGAGATCTTTCTTGACGGCGGCCTCAGGGGTACGCCGACCTCCACTTTTTTCACGTTCTCGGGCCTCTCATGTGGAACCTCACACCAGGTGGCGGTCGACGCGACGAACTCCGGCGGCCGCCACTCGGCACAGACGTCGATTACCACGACGACCGCTGCCTGCCCCGATACGGCTTCCCGAGCGTTCCAGCCGGTCTGTCGGTCTCGTCGGTGACCCGGACCGGCCTCACGCTCTACTGGTCGGGGTCGACCGACAACGTAGGTGTTGCGGGGTACACGGTCTCTGAAAACGGCTCGAAGCTCGGTCAGACGACCACGACTTCGTACGCAATTAACGGACTTTCCTGCGCTACGGCGTACACTCTCGCGATTTCGGCGTTCGATGCCGCAGGCAACGCGTCGACGTCGGCATCGATCGGCGCGGCGACTTCGAGCTGTTCTACGACCACCACGACCGCCGCGACGACCACCACAACCGCGCGCACGACCACGACCGCCGCGGCGACCACGACCGCCGCGGCGACCACGACCGCCGCGGCGACCACGACCGCCGCGGCGACCACGACCGCCGCGGCGACCACGACCGCCGCGGCGACTACGACGGCGACGACTACCCCGACCGCCACGACCGCGAGTTCGCCACAGGCAGGGCAGGTTTCTCTGTCGTCGGTCGGTAGCGATTCGAGCTGCTCGCGCGGCGGCTCGGCGTGTGCGACGTTCAATCGCGCCTACCAGGTGGCTCAGGGCGGGGATACCGTTGTCGTTCACGGTGGGCTGTATCCCGAGGACTCCCCGACCGTGGGTGGCTACCAGATCCTCCCCGACCCGTCGAAGACCGGCACCGTCACGTTCGTCTGTGCCGGCGACGGCGACGTGACCTTCGCGGGCCCGGTGTTCAACTTCTGGGCGGGCCTCGGCAACGTCGCGTTCCAGGGCGGGTGCTTCCACTTCCATGTCGTCTACATCGGGCTTGGCGGCTACACCGCCCTCACGCACGACATCACCCTGAACGGTGTTCATATGGAGTCGTTCAACATCTCCGGCGCCAGCAACGTGATGATCGAGAACAGCACTGTTGGTCCGTTCGTCGCGTGCTACGCGCCCGGCGACGGCTACCAGGCACCCGCTTACGCCGACTGCAAAACGTCGGATCCGGCGCAGGCGTATTGGGCGACGCAGGGCGGAACCGGGCAGGTGCAGCAGGAACCGTTTGTCCACAACGGGGGCGCCGGCCTCGCCGTCAACGTCACGCTGCTCGACGACACGATCACCGGGATCTCCTCGAACTGGTCAGACACCCATACGGGCGGCCTGATCTTCTGGGGAACCCAGAACCTCCACATCATCGGGACAACATTCTCGGGCGACGCGATCTACGACGTGTTCGAGAACCAGGACTCCTCGGACACCGGACTCGAGTTGGAGAACGATACGTTCGGCATCCCCGTCTACAGCCACGACCCGACCGAGACGACACCGGGCGGCCCGCTTCAGCCTCCTGGCTGGCAGGAACTCACGATCGGCGGCGCCGGCAGCACGTTGACGAACGTAACGATCAGCGGCAACACCTTCAGCAATGGGATCCGGTTCGGCACCGAGGGAACCGGTTGGTCCTACAACAACGTTGTCGTCTCCAACAACAAGCTTGGCGCCGACACCACGTGTTCGATCCCCGGTGTGACATTCACGGGGAACAACAGCTGCGGCTGAGCCGGGAGGCGGACAGTCCATACCACTGTCTGGTGCCGTCCCGACTGTTTCGGCGGCGCCCGGCGGCGCCCAACCGCTTAGAGTCCCTTGGT
Organism: uncultured Actinomycetota bacterium; assembly: GCA_963743675.1. GTDB lineage: Bacteria > Actinomycetota > Thermoleophilia > Gaiellales > Gaiellaceae > PALSA-600. Next base: position 12,227 of record CAVURE010000007.1, on the reverse strand, counting down.
GTGAAGGGGCCACTTTCAAAGCGAGCTCGTCGTTACGCCGCCGAGATCTTGGTCTACGCCCGCGAGTCCCACAGCATCCGCGACTTCCTGCGTGTGATGCGCGTCCGGTTGAGCCAGAGCAAAGTAGGAGCCCTAGTCTGTCCGCGTCCGATCGAGGTCGATGTCGCGCTCCGAAGCCTCGGCGACGGAGTGCGGCTCCGCAGCCACACGAGCGACATCTCGGTACTCGGGGAGATCCTGGTCAGCAGAAGCTATGAGATCGTGGCGAGCGCAGCCGGCGAGCCGCGAGCGATCGTCGATCTCGGCGCCAACATCGGGCTGACCGCCCGCCTGCTTCTGGAGCGCTTTCCCGATGCCAGGCTCGTGAGCGTGGAGCCTGAGCCCGGTAACGTGGCCGTGTTGCGCCACAACCTCGAACCGTATGGCGATCGTGCCCACGTGATCGCCGCATTTGCCGGTGGACGAGAACGAAAAGTCGCGGTCGTGAGCAGTCGCGGGGCTGAGTTCGGGACAACGATGGTCGATGACGCCGAGGGCGATCTCGATGTCGTGACGATGCCGATGGTCCTGGCGAAACTCGGAGCCGACCGCATCGATCTGTTCAAGTGCGACATCGAAGGAGCTGAGGCCGAGTTGTTCGAAGACTCCGCGACGTGGATTTCAAGAGTCGGAGTCCTCGCGGTCGAATGTCACGACTCGTTCAAGGCGAGCGATCTCCGGCAGCTGCTCGGCCGCAACGGGGTTTCCTATCACGAGATTGCCTTCGATGCCACACCCCAGTTCGGCTGTGAGCAGATCGTGTTGCGGCTGACGCCGCCGACTCCAGCGGATGGTCAACGCCCGCAACGGGACCGTGACCGCCCGAGAGACAGCAGCTCGAAGTGATCACGCGCGAACCGGAGCGCGTTCGGGTTCTTTACAGCTTTCCGCACAAGATCGGAGCGGCGCGAATCTGTACGACGGCGTGGTACCAGGTGGCCGGTGTAGCTGCCGCCGGCGCCGAAGTGCTCGTGTTTCCGGGAGCCATCCACAAGCCACTACCATCTGGGATCCGAGTCCGCCCGACCCTGGGGCGTGGCAGGCTGCGGATTCCGTACCGGTTACTCGGCCGGCTGAGGGCACTCGAGCTTCACGACCGTATCGTTGCCAGGCGCCTGGGAGGGATCGCCCAAGAGGTCGACGTGGTCCACGTCTGGCCTCTTGCGGCGAGGCACACCCTGGCTTCAGCGAAGGCTCTCGGAGTTCCGACCGTCCTCGAGCGACCGAATGCTCACACGCGTCTTGCCTACGAAGTGGTCAGGGCCGAGTCCGACCGGCTCAGGGTCCCGCTCCCGCCTGACCACGAACATGCCTACAACGAGGAGGTGTTGCGTCGCGAGGAGGAGGAGTATCGGATGGCGGACTACCTGCTCTGTCCGTCTGACTTCGTGATCGCCTCCTTCGTGGAGGAGGGATTTCAGCCTGGAAAGCTCCTCCGTCATGACTACGGCTTCGATCCTTCCGTGTACTTTCCCGGTGACCGTCTCGCCGCCAATCCCCCGGGCTTGACGGTCTTGTTCGCAGGCGTCGCGGCCGTACGCAAGGGGCTTCACTTCGCGCTCGAGGCCTGGTCGCGTTCATCGATCTCGGAGCAAGGACGATTCATGATCGCAGGCGCTTTCCTTCCCGCATATCGTGATCACCTGTCGGCCGAACTCGACCGGCCGTCGGTCGAGATGCTCGGCTATCGCACGGACGTTCCGGATCTCATGCGACGAAGCGATGCCCTTGTCCTGCCGAGCCTGGAGGAGGGTTCGGCGCTTGTATGTGCGGAGGCAATGGCATGCGGCTGCGTTCCGCTCGTCTCCGACGCTGCCAGCGGACACGCAAAACACATGGTGAATGCTCTCATTCACCGCGCCGGCGACGTGGAGACGCTGGCCGAGCACATGACGCTCCTCCAGAAGGACAGGAGCCTTCTTCGGCGCCTCAAGGCCGGTGCGCTCGCTAGCGCACCCGATGCAACGTGGGAGAGCGCGGGGCGAACCCTGCTGGCGGCCTACGAGCACGCTGTTCGAGATGTCTCAAGGTGAGCCCACCCATCCGGGGACCAAGCCTTCCCGCACGACGGTCCCCAAGATCATTGCCGAGGCTCGGGACAAAGGCTTGTGGCGCTCCACCAGGTTCGGTCTCTCGATGCTCAGAGCCCGTGCCAGCGAGACTACGAGGCTGCCGACTCGCAAGTTCCTGTTCGTCTCTCACACGATCGACAACAGCGGTGCGCCTCTTGTCCTACTGCAGATAGTGGCTGAGTTCGCCAAACGCTACAACCCGAGACGTATTCATGTGGTCGCCCCGGAGATAGCACCTGATCAACTCCGTGTTCTGGAGGCGCTTGGAGTGCGGATCGACAAGACAGCGATCCCGGGCAGTCAACTCGTCAGCCTCCATCTCGGCGCCCGACTGGATGATTTCGTCTTGATCAACTCGACCGCGGTTCGCGAGCATTATCAGCGTGTCGTCTTCGACAACTTGCAAGCGCGACGGCTGAACCACGCGTTTCTATTCATACACGAGGCGAGCGACCATCTACGCAGAACCGGATCATTCCTGCTGGAGGACTCGATGGTGCAGGAGATCTCGAGTCTCGTCGAACAGCGGGCACTGACGATACTTGTTCCGTCACAGGGCACAAAGGAAGCGTATGACGAACTCTTCGACACATCACGTGTTGTCGTGGTCCCACCTCGTATCGATGTTCGCGATGAGTATCGTCAAATCCGTATCGCACACGATTACGATCAGATCAATTTCGTGACGGTTGGAGCAACCGCCGTCGGAGTGAAGGGACAACTGCTCACGATCGCAGCTTTGAAAGAATTTCTTCTAACGACCGGACAAGATGGCACGAATCTGTATCGCGATTTCACCTTGACGCTTGTTGGAATCGGGGATGATTACCTCTCCCGCCAACTTCGCAGCATTGGGGTTTCAACGCTGGGAACGCGATTGAGATTGGTGGGAAAGGTCGCGCGCGACGAGGTACTCGCTCTCACGCGCCAGTGCAACGTCGTCATCTGTTCCTCGATCAACGAGACATTCGCAATGTTCGTGGCCGAGGGGATGGCGATGGGGCACGTCGTACTTCGGACCGAGACGGGCGGGGCGGCCGAACAGCTGAACGTCGGCGAGAACGGCTACGCGATCGACACCGGAGATATCGTGCAGTTTGCGGGAGTCATCGAGGAGCTTCTCAATCGGCAGAAGACCCCCAACGAGCGCCTGCAGGCCATGGGCCGGATGTCCCAGGAGATGATCGAGCCATACCGACAGCTCTCGTATCTCTCGCGAATCGACGACCTGCCTAGACCCGGGCCCCACGCGTCTCGGGCCGCCCCAGCTCACGTCGCCGATGTCCCGCGGTTCGAGGACGCCCCATCGGAGGCGTCCGACTTCACGCCTGAGCCTCACCCTTCCGGTGGTTCTGGGTAACCCTGCACATGCTCTTCGTGAGCGTATGGACGATCTCGCAATCGTCCTCGTCTCACATCACAGCGAGCGCTGGTTACGAGACTGTCTGACGAGCATGCTCGGCCATGTCGGCCACTGCCGTGCGGACATCGTCGTGGTCAACAATGCGGACGACGCCACCCAAGAGATCCTGAGCGACGGTTTCCCGCGGTCAGGTCACTGAGATGCGAAAACCGCGGTTTCGCACATGCGAACAACCAGGCGCTCGCGACCTGTGACGCTCGCTACTACCTCTTTCTCAATGTCGATACACGGATTCTCGACGGCACGTTCGAACAGCTCGTCGGCGCCCTTGACGCGCGTCCGGCTGTCGGAGTGGCAGGAGTGCGCCAGCTCACCGCGGACGGGGCGAGTCGCGCCCACGATGCGGCGCTTTCCGAGTGCGCTCGGGCCCTCGGCGACGCGATTGGCCTCGAGCGGCTCCCGTCGCGCCCGTCCTGGCTGGGCGAGCGAGACCTGGCGCTCGGCCGATACGACGAGGAGCAGAGCTGCGACTGGATGTCCGGGTCGTTCCTGGTCGCCCGGCGGGAAGTTCTTTTCAGGGTCGGCGTGATGGACGAGCGGTTCTTCCTCTACAGTGAGGAGCCTGATCTCTGCCTGCGGGCACGGCAAGGAGGCTGGCAGATACGGTATCTCCCCCTGATGACGATTGTGCATCACGGCGGAAACAGCAGGGCGAACCCGAAACTGGCGGCCCAGGACGCCTTCTCTCGAATGCAGTTTGCACGCAAGCACTTCTCGCAGGCAGCTCGAACGCTTACGCGGCTTCGCTCGGGCTTGGCTATTCGCTCCGCGCTCTCGCCCCGGCGGGCGCCGATCGGAGGCACGCGGCCCGCATTGGCCTTCGGACTCTCCTTGGAATGTCCGAGCCTCCCTTTGGTACCTCGCCGGAGCGGGCGATTTCCGAAATGGACGCTGCCGTGGGCGATGACTACCCCGCATCTCCCGGCCGGCAATACGTCTTCCTCTCTCCTCAGACCGACCTCTCGGGCGCTCCGCAGGTCCTGCTCGGAGTGATCGAGGAGTTCGCAGACAGATATGACCCCCGGAGATCCGTCTGATCACAGCGCAGGTTTGGCCTGACCAGCTAACTCGTCTGAACGCGATCGGGATTCGGGTCGACAGGTCGGCGACCTCATGGGGCCCCGGCTGATCAAGGGCCAGCTGGGCCTGCAGCGAGAGCGACTTTGTCCTTTTGAACAGCGCCGCCGTCCTCGAACTACCGGCACTTCGTGATCCGCTCCCTCGCAGCCGGTCAGCTGGACCGCGACCTGGCTGATCCCCGAGGACGTCGAGCAGCTCCCGATCGTCGCCTCGGATCTGCGCGACCCGAAGTATCTCGGCCTGCTGCGTGACCTGGTCGAGAGCGAGCGGCTGCAATCCACGTGCCTTCGCTGATCGAAAACGGGCTACGACGCTTCTCGACACCGAGAGGGTGAAGCGCTTCGGCTTCGGGTTGACCTGGCGGACGCGATCGCCGGAAGTCGCGCCGCGGTGCCGACTACAGCAGCGTCGCCTTCCTGATGACCGGCGGGCCCCAGGACGGGCGCAAAGGCCACCTGGTCGCGCTCTTTGCCTTCGATCATTTCCTCAGGTCGTCCTACCAGGCAAACCCCGACCGATACCGGCCGTTCAGCCTTTCCTTCGTCGGTCTCGGCGACGACTACGTCTCGGAGCATTGCCGCCGCTGGGAGCGGCCTTGCTCGGCGACCGCTTCCGTACCTACCCGAGGATGTCGCACGAGGAGGCGCTCGCCGTGGCGCACGGAGTGTAACGCGGTCATCTGCTGCTCCTTCAACGAGGCCTTCCCGCTCTACGTCGCCGAGGGGATGGCGATGGGCCATGTCGTCGTCCGTAACGACGCGGGCGGCGTCGACGAGCAGCTCGTCGACGGAGTGAACGGCTACCGGATCGACAGTGACGACATCGTCCAGATCGCGGGCGTGATCGAGCAGATGCTGAACAGGGAGAAGACCTCGGGACGGGAAGCTGCAGAAGATGGGCCGGGCCTCGCAGGAGCTGATCGAGCCCTACCTGGCCCCTTCCTACCTGGAGAGCCTCGGGGAGCTAGGGCCGCGGCCCCGACACTCGGTTCCGCTCGCCCCTCCGCCAGCGGGGCCCGGGGGAGCCAGACTACGCCTGCTGCGGGCCGCGCGGCAGCGTTCCGGGGTTACCCGCAAGCGCCTGCCAGAGATCGCCGAGAGGGAGTGCGCCGGGCGATGGGCGGCCCGGAGAACGACGTTCTGGGGGAACACCACGGCTCGATAGGCCCACACCTTCAGCGGCCCCTCGGTGTCCTCGAGCATCCGGATCACCGAGGCGAGGTACTGCTGCTTGCCGGCGGCGGAGCCAAGCTTTTCCGTCGACGAGTGGGCCTCGTGGATGGCGACGGCATCGGGTGTGACCCAGCTCCCAGCCTTCGCGGGCGAGCTTGCGAGCCAGCTGCACATCGTTGAAGAAGATCGGAAAGCGCTCGTCGAGATCGTTGTCGGCGCCGAGTGCCGAACGGCGCAGGAGCAGGCAGCTGGCCGCGGGCTGCTGCACCGGCCGCGCCACCGAAAAGTCGTCGTCGAGCATCAGGTACTCGCGGAGCAGCTGGTCGCTCGACGGGACGAGCCGCCTGACCAGCCCGCTTCCGTTCACAAGCGTCATCTTGAAGGTGGGCAGGCCTGATAGTTGAACGGCTGGGCCGAGCCGTCCGGATTGACGTACTGCGGGCCGACGGCGGCGAACTCTTGGCCGCTCGGCCAGGAAGCGGGCGAAGGACGCTGAAGGCTCCCTGGGTCAGGTCGACGTCCGAGTTCAAGAGCAAGACGAACTCGGCGGTCGGCGGCGGAAGGCCTGGTTGACGGCTGCCGCGATAGCCGAGGTTTTCCTGGTTCCGAACAGTCGATGTCGGCGCGCTCGGCCAGCGCCTCCGCCGACCCGTCCACCGAGCCGTTGTCGACGACGATCACCTCGAGGCGCGTGCTCGTCGTCCGATCCCCGCGGGCAGCGCATCGAGACACTGGAGCACGAGCCCCCGCGTGTTCCAGTTGACGATTAGCGCTGAGACGTGGCGATTTTTCACTGGTTGCTTCATAGGCAAGGAAATAAGAGTCGATCTCGGATCGTCGGGACCTCGGGGGCTGGCTTCAGCTGGTTTCTCTGATGCTCGTTCGATACATCGGCAGCGCCGAGCCGAAACCAAACCTCTTCGTCCCAGTGGTGCCCGAGGATAGCGACGGCATTCTCTGCCTGAAAGGGCTTCGCCAGCTTTCGTCCGTGGCAGCCCTTGAGGTACTACCGAGCGTGCTTCAAGTCGTCACTGTGGGGTGCGGCACCAGCAGGCGAACGCGCAGAATCGGCTCCTACCGTTCCTACCGTTCCTACCGTTCCTACCGTTCCTACCGTTCCTACCGTTCCTACCGTTCCTATCGCTCCTACCTGACGCGTTCGGACGCTCGTCGCCGGTTCGCCTCGAGTGCCGATCGAGCACGCCACGATGGCAGAGGCGAGTAGGACTCGCGAAGACGTAACGCATTGCTGGCCGGAGGCTGAGCCTGTGACCTCGCCGAGGTACAGCCGTGGGGCGACGATGGCGACGAATGCCGGAAGGGCGAGGGCGATCGTGCGTCGGTCCGGCCGGAGTGCAATGCAAAGCAGCACACACGGGCCTGCCACGAGCAGATAGTGCGCTTCGGAGAGCGATCCGACGAGCATCGTCGCGAGCAACAGCAGTGTCCCGTTTGCAGCTACTGAGCCAGGCTCGCGAATCGAGACGACGCTACGCCAGACAATGATGAGGACGAGAACCCCGAGCAGGATCCGACCCGTCACGGCCAAGCCTGAATCAACGCCTTGTAGCCGGTCGCGCTCGCACTCGAACGATCCCCGAAGAGTCGCTGAACGAATGAGAAATACTCCAGACCGTCGCCGCCAACCGAGAAATTTGCGAAGTTCAGGAGAAAGACGACGATGCAAAGAGCCACGGCCAACCGTATCGCGTGGGCGCACAACTCATCACGAATTTCCCGAACGACAACACGCGAGCGCGCGCAGCATTCTCGACCATGATCTCACTGTAAGCCAGAACATACGTCTTGACAATCTCGCGGTCGCGGCGTGCTCCGCCATCAAGCATCGCGTCCTGGTCCTCTTCTGGGAGCGAGGCCGGATTCCACTCAGGTTGCGCGAGCTCGCCGGGTTCTTCTCCACAGGGTCCGTCGAACGGTCGTAGGCGGCGGTAAGCACGACTTGTCCGTAGATGTCTGTGCTGCCCTCGAGAGGACGCCGGCTCCGCGTGATCGGTTGAAGGGTCCGCGAGGCCAAGGGCCCGAGCGGCTCATCGCGAGTATGGTAAGGGGGTGGTGGGATCGGCTCCGAGCAAAGGATTGCACTCGGAAATGCCCGCGAAGCTTCCACGCGATCCGCGTTGGGTGCGCGGCGTGAAAGCGCTGAGCGCGCCACTGGCGTCGCCGATCGCCGCCCGGAAACTGCACCGTCTCGTCAGGGAAGCACGAACGGTCAGAGAAGTCACCGAAGTCGTGTACACGTTCTCGTTCTGTGGGATCGAGATCAAGCCTCTCCAGGTTCCAAGCGAGTTCGAGCAGTTCATCACCCGGGTGCACGAACGGTCTCCGCGCGTCGTGGTCGAGATCGGGACGGCGCTAGGCGGTACCTTCTTCGGCCTGGCCTGGCTTCCATGGACGATGCGATCCTCGTAAGCGTCGACCTACGTCACGGGGAGTTCGGCGGGGAGGGTATCCCAAGTGGCGGGCACCGCTTTACCGCTCGTTCCGCCGTGCGTCGCAGACGATCGTTCTGATCGAGGGAAACTCACATGAGCAAGCCACGCTCGCGGCGGTCACAGCCGCGCTCGACGGACGGACGATCGATGTCCTGTTCGATCGACGGCTCAATCACGAGTACGACGGCGTACGGGCGGACTTCGAGACGTACTCGAAACTCGTTTCGCCGAACGGAATCATCGGGTTTCACTGAAACATCGCTTCCCGAGGATTCTGAACATTTTCCCGGACGTGTCGGTTCGGACCGGCGGTGTGCCCGAGTTCTGGCGGGAGGTTCGAGCTCGTTACCCCCACGACGAACTCGTCGAGGACTGGAACCAGGGCGCGTTCGGAATTGGTCTCGTTCGACTCCCGGCGAATCGGCCGATGCGCCGGCGCCTCTGTAGCCGCCGGGCAAGCGGCACGACGAACTGGTCCCGCAGGCAGGGGGAGCACGAATCGATGGGATCGAAGACGAAGGTAACGGTTGGAATCCCGACCTATAACCGAGCTTCGCTGCTCGACGAGACAATCCGGAGCGTCCTCGGTCAGCAGTTCGCAGATTTCCGGCTCGTCGTCAGCGACAATGCCTCCGACGACGGGACGTCTGAACTGGTTGGCTCGTTCGCCGATCCGCGACTCGCCTACGTGAGGTCAGAGCGCAACGTCGGCATGATCGCCAACCTCAACCGGCTGATCGCGCTGACAGAGACAGAGTTTCTCCTGCTCTTGCCCGATGACGACATCGTCTATCCCGGCTATCTCGGCTCGGTCGATCGAAGCACTCCGCCGAGCGCTTCCCGACCGCGGGCATCGCGCACACTGCGTTCGACGAGATCGACTCGAGTCCGACCATTCGGAAGCGCGACGTCAGGTTGGTCGACACCGACAGCGAGGTCATGCTCGAGTCGGGCGATCGGTTCATCGAGCGCAGCATGATGAAGATCGCGATGTTCTTCTCGACCGCGACCTACCGGACGCGGGCCCTCGTCACCGCGGGGAGGGATTCGCGCCGAAGAGGAGCCCTTCGCCGATATGCCGATGTGGATGCGGATCGCCTTGAACTGGGATGTGGTCTATGCTGGCTCGCCCGCTGGCGGGAGTGCGGATCCACGACACCTCCGTGACGAAACTCCTCGTCACCGAGGACGGAGCTCAGCTCGACGAACTCCAGCAACTCGCCCGTTTCACCCAGATCTTCTTCTACGGCGCACCGGCTTCCTCGATCAGGCCGATCTCCCTCCCGAGACGTCGGTGCGTTACCGGTCGCTCGCGACTCTCAGGCATCTGCGGGACCGCGGGGGACAGGGCGCGCCGTGGACCGAGACCACCCGTGGCCTTGTCGACCTCGTGCGGCTCCGCCCGAGTATCCTCTTTATCCACGACATGGCGCCTGGTGGTGGCCCAACTCGGCGGAAGGCAGGCTCGCAACGCGGCCAGAGCTCTCTCGGCGTGGGTGGCCGGGCGGCGAGCCGACCCAAAGGTCGGTGGGAGCGAATTCGACTAGCAGTCAGACGAACCGCGTCTCCGTACCGGACGGCGGAGTCCCGAGGACGAGCGAACGAGACGTCGAGCGGTACCGGCTGGAGGAAGCAGTCGGGAAGCCGGCCGATCGTCGGATCTAGCCGGCAATCGGCCGAACTACCCCTCACAATCCTTTGAGTATCTTGATTCGAGCGATGGGGCGGCGGGCGCCTGGTCTCGAGGACACCACGACTGAAGAGGACTCCACGTGAACGGGCCCGAACGCAACCTGCGGCAGGCGACGTTGACCGGCATGGGCTGGACAGGCGCTACGCGCGTCGTGCAACTCCGGGTTGCAATTCGTCTTCGCACCCGTGCTTGCCCGACTGCTCGTTCCGCGGGACTTCGGTCTGGTCGCTGCGCTGACCGTCTTCACGGGCTTTGGCATCCTCTTCAGCGATCTCGGCATCACGCCTGCGATCGTTCAACGACGAGAGGTGAAGAGCGCCACCTCAGTTCCGCGTTCTGGTTGAACCTCGCAATGGGGACGCTGCTCATGCTGCTGACGATGGCTCTGGCACCGGCACTGGCTGCGTTCTACAACACGCCGCAACTCACGGCCCTGACCATCGTCGCTGCCCCTCGCGCGCTTCTCCTCAGCAGCCTCGCAGCTGTTCAGAACGCGATGCTCGACCGTACGATGGATTTCCGCAAGCTGTCCCTGATCGAAACGTTGGCGCTTGTCGGTGGCAACCTGGTCGCGGTCGGAATGGCGCTGGCCGGCTTCGGTGTCTGGAGCCTGATAGGGCTGTCGCTGGTCCAGCCGGCAATTCGGCTTCTGCTTCTGTGGTTCTCCGTCACGTGGCGGCCGCGGTTACGCCCCGAACGCGAAGCACTGCGTGAGTTGTGGCAATACGGCGGCGGTTACACCGGTTTCAACGCGTTGACGAACTGGTCCCGGAACGCCGACAACCTCCTCATCGGCCGGTTCATCGGCGTGAGTCCACTCGCGTATTACAACCGCGCTTTCAACCTGATGGTTCTTCCGAACAGCACGATTGGTGCGGTCACGACTCGGGTCATGATTCCCGCGCTCTCGCGTCTTCAGGACGACAAGGCGCGGGTCAAGAAAATCTATGTCGATTCGATCGGACTGATTGCGCTGCTGATGTTTCCACTCGTCCTCGGCATGCTTATCCTCAGCCGCCCGTTCATCCTCACGATCTACGGCGACCGTTGGGCTCCTGTGATTCCGCTACTCCAGATCCTCTCGGTCGTCGCACTGATTCAGGTTGTCACCGGCACAGCCAGCTGGGTGTTCATCACCCAGGGCCGCACGGATCTGCTGTTCCGGTGGGCAACCTTCTCGTCGATCACCGCAATCGCGTCGTTTGTGATCGGCCTGCCATGGGGGGTGAAGGGCGTTGCCGTCTCGTACCTGTGCTGGAACGTCCTGACCATCTATCCGCTCATGACCTACGCCGGCAAGCTCATCGATCTGGCGGCGTCCGAGGTTGGGCGGGCGGTGGTCGGCGTCGGAGTTGCTTCGCTCACGATGGGCATAGGCGTCTGGGCGGTCGAGGCCCAGACTCCGGGTCGTGGCGGCCGCTAACGCAACTCGCAGTTGGGGTCGGCTCGGCGCGCTTTTCTACTTCGTAGCCGTGCAGTTGCTTCTACCAAAGCCATACGTTGAGTTCATCCGTCTACTGGTTGAGTACAGGACGGTACGAAAGCCTTCGCCGCCTCCAGCCGTCGGTGGTCAGGCGGCGTAAGAGGCTCCAGAGCCTTGCTCCTCGCAATCCCTCTGCTCTGGAGTGGGTCGAAGCCGGCCACTGACAGGCGAGCCAGGTACTCACCAGCCGACCTGTCCAGCGGAGTTGTCCGACAGCGGCGGAAGCGGCGGCGCCCCGACGCGAACAACCCCTTCCGAGGCAGCCGGCCCGACGAGTCGCCACTCTCCGTCCAGACGGTCGACTCGCAACTCCGCTCGGCGGGCCCACCAGGATGCAACATCCCGTGGCACGCCCGCCAGGCGGTGTCATCACTCGCAGCGGACGCGAGAAAGCGCTCGTATGTCGCAAGCCTCTCGTCGTCGACCAGATAGTCGGGGTGCGTCACCATGAGCGCCATACCACCCTGCCCGCGAAGGAATGCCGCCTTCGTGATCCACGGCTCCGGGCCGCGGACACGCTGCAGCTCGAAGATCGTGTGATCCATCGGCAGGGTAATCGGCAACTCGACGACATCGCCGATGAAGAACGGAAGCCCGAGCAGGTTCCGCCGGGCTGTGGCTCGTACCGGGCTACGTCCGACCAGGACGAGTCATGGTCGACGCCGAGGCGCTGAAGTAGCACTCGATCTCGATGCGTCGAAGGTCCCGCGGAATCCCCGGGCGTTCCAGCGCTCCAGGTACGAACGCATCGCCGGAAGCCTCTCGGCGAGGGTCCCGGGGCCAGAGATCTCGACCGTCGTGACGTAGGCCGT
>CAVURE010000006.1:0-14636 GCA_963743675.1 uncultured Actinomycetota bacterium | reverse complement strand
GCGCGAGGACGTCCGCTGCGCGCAGGCGGGCCAAGAGGCCCACACTTATACTGGCTGCCCCGTGCGCTCCCGAGTCATCTGGCGCCGCTCGGCGACGGCGATCGGGACGTACGTTGCGGCCGGATTCGGGTTCCTGACGACGGTCGTCGCGACCCGCGAGCTCGGCCTCCACGACTACGCCCAGTTCGCTGCCGTCATCGCGGCCTCGACGTTCTTCCAGCAGCTCCTCGACCTGACGATCGAGGAGGCGCTCGTGAAGTTCGGCTTCCGCTACGTCGGAGTCGAGCAGTGGGGGCGGCTCCGGCGGCTGTTCGAGGTCGCGCTCGCGTTCAAGCTCGCTCGGCGGGCTGCTCGCGGCGCTCGCGATCTGCGCGCTCGCGCCGTTCTCGAAGGTCGGTCTGGGGCACCGGCGGCGTCGTCGTGCCGATGCTGATCGCCTCGCTGATCGCGCTCGCCCAGTCGCCCGAGAACGTCGCGGCGGGCGCGATCATCCTGCGCGGCCGCTACGACATCCGCGGCTGGTTCCTCGCGGTCTCGATGGGCCTTCGGCTGGTCGGGCTCGCGATCGGCTGCCGGTACGGCGTGGTCGGCGCCGTGATCGGGATGGTCGTCGCGCAGGTGCTCGCGACCGCCGCGATCGGCATCGCCGGGATCGCCGCGTTCAGGCGTTTCCCGACGGCGCCGTCGGAGCCGCTCGGCGAGGACTTCCGCGCCGCTCCGGAGCTTCCTCGTCTCCTCGACGCTCGCCTCGTCGCTCGACTCCGCGCGCGCTGACGCTCGGAACCTCGCTCGTGCCGGCCGTGGCGCCGATCGTCGAGGCCGGCTACTTCCGGAACGCCCAGGCGCCGGCGACCGGGCTCGCCGCGCTCTCGGCCCCGGCGCGGCTCGTGATGCTGACCGAGCAGACCCGCGACTTCGAGGCCGGGCCGCACGACCAGGTGCTTCGCGATGCTCAGCCGCTATGTCGCGAGCACGGGTGCGCTGATGCTCGTCGCCGTCCCGATCCTCTGGATCGTGATGCCGTTCCTGATCGGGATCGCCTACGGCCCCGCCTTCCGCGCGCACGCGACCGACGCGGCGCGGCTCGTGCTCGTCGCCGCGGCGCTCCAGCTCGTCTGGGGCTGGACGAAGTCGTTCCCCGTCTCGATCGGCCGCCCGGGGCTGCGCGTGATCGTGCAGGCGATCGAGATCGCCGTCTTCATCCCGCTGCTCCTGATCTTCGCCTCGCGCTGGGGCGCGACCGGCGCGGCGGGGGCGATGCTCGTCTCGACGGTCGTCTTCTGCGCGGTCTGGTCGATCCTGCTGCGGCTGAGTCGGGCTCGGGCCGCTCGACGGAGCCGGTGGCGTCCGTGAAGATCCTCGTCGTCTCGGGGATCTGGCCGCCCGACGTCGGCGGCCCCGCCTCGCACGCGCCCGAGGTGGCCGCGTTCCTGCAGGAGCGCGCGGCACGACGTCGAGGTCGGCGATCACCGCCGACGCGCAGCCGGCGCCGCGAGCCCTACCCGGTCACTGGGTGAGCCGGTCGCTGCCGCCCGGCGTCCGCCACGTCGCCGTGTCGCCTGCTCGCTCGCTCGCGCGCCGCGCCGGACGTCGTCTACACGACCGGGATGCTCGGCCGCTCCTCGCTCGGCTCGCTGCTCGCGCGAACGCCGTTCGTGACCAAGCTCACGGCCGATCCCGGCCTACGAGCGCGCTCGCCGCTGGGGGCTCGGCGACGGCTCGCTCGAGGAGTTCCAGCTCACGCCCGGGCGCGAAGACGCTGCCGCTGCGGCTCGCGCGCGACGCTCGACGTCCGCCGCGCCGCGCACGTCGTGACGCCCTCGGCCTACCTGCGCGAGCTCGCGATCGGCTGGGGCGTCGCGCCGGACCGCGTGTCGCTGCTCCCGAACCCGGCGCCGCCCGTCCCCGAGCTCGCGCCGCGCGAGGAGCTGCGCGAGCAGTTCGGCCTCGACGGCCCGACGCTCGTCTTCGCCGGCCGGCTCACCGCGCAGAAGTCGCTCGACCTCGGGATCGAGGCGGCTCGCCGGGCGGGCGTCGAGCTCGTGATCGCGGGCGACGGGCCCGACCGGGCGGCGCTCGAGGCGCTCGGCTACGGCCGCTTCCTCGGCGCGCTTCCTCGGCGCGAGGTGCTCGAGCTCTTCCGCGCCGGCGATGCCTCGCTGCTCTCCTCGGCCTGGGAGAACTTCCCGCACACGGTCGTCGAGGCGCTCGCGGTCGGGACGCCGGTGATCGCGACCCGCACCGGGGGCGTCGCCGAGGTGCTCGAGGACGGGGTCAACGGCCTCGTCGTCGAGCCGGGCGACGTCGAGGCGCTCGCCGCGGCGATCGACCGTTTCTTCGCGGATCCGGCGCCTCGCCGGGCTCCTGACGGACAACGCCGTCGTCGGTCGCCGACTACGCTCCCGACCGCGTCTACGGGCGGCTCGAGCGGATCCTGATCGCGGCGGCCGGATGACCCCGCGCGTGCTGTTCGTCGGCGCGGACGCGCTACCGGCTGCCGCTCGACCCCGGGCTCGCGCGCAAGTGGGACGCGCTCTCGGAGCTGATGAGCCTGCGCGTGGTCGCGAGCGGCACCGGCTCGGACCCGCGCTTCGTGCTCCGGCCGCCGCCCGCATCGACGGGCCGCGCTTCTACGCGTCCCTGCCTGCCCGGTCGCGCACGAGCTCGCGCACCTTCCGGCCCGACGTCGTGATCGCCGAGAGCCTGTTCGAGGCGGTCGCCGCCGAGGTCGCCGTGCCGGCTCGCGCGCTCGCCTGCGCAAGGTCGTCGCCGAGGTTCACGGCGACTGGCACGTCTGGACTAGCCACTACGGCTCGCGGGCCCGCGCGCTGCTCGCGCCCGCGGGCGACCAGGTCGCGGGCTTTGCCGTTCGCCATGCCGACGGGCACCGCGCCGTCTCGGGCTTCACCGCCTCGCTGCTCGAGTCGCGGGGCGCGCGCCCGCTCGGCGTCTTCACGACGTACTCGGATCTCGGGGCCTTCTCGGGCCCGGTCGTGCCGGTGCCCGACGAGCCGCGGGTGCTCTTCGTCGGTGTGCTCGAGCGCTACAAGAACGTCGAGGGGCTCGCCGCGGCCTGGCGGCTCGCCGCGGCCGCGTGCCCGGGGCGGAGCTGCACCTGGTCGGGCCGGGGACGCTGGCCGAGGTCGCCGAAGGCCTCGCGCGGGACGGGGTCGAGTGGCAGCGGCGCCTCGAGCCGCCGGAGCTCGCGGCGGCGCGTCGACGACGCGCGCGCGCTCCTGCTCCCGTCCGCCTCGGAAGGGCTGCCGAGGGTCGCGATCGAGTCGTTCGCCCGCGGGCGGGCCGTGATCGGCACTCGCGCCGGCGGGATCCCCGACATCGTCGAGGACGGGGTGAACGGGCTCCTGGTCGAGCTCGGCGACACCGCGGGCCTCGCGCGAGCGATCGAGCGGATCCTGACCGACCACGAGCTCGCCGTGCGCCTCGGCGCCGCTGCGGCAGCGAGCTCCGCCGCGCTGGGTCTCGACGCCCGAGGAGTACGCCGACCGCGTCCGCGCGCTCGTCGACGCCGCGCTCGCGACGTGAGCCGCCCCCGCGTGCTGATGGTCGCGAGGACGCGCTACCCGCTCCCGCTGCGGGAGAGCACCGAGCGGAAGTTCGCCGCGCTCGGCGAGCGCTTCGACCTGCGGGTGCTCGCGACCTCCGCCGACGGGCGGGCGCGCGACGACGGCGTCTTCCAGCTCGTCGGGCGGGTGCCGTTCGCTCGACGGGCCGCTCTTCTGGCTGCGCCTGCCGCTCCGGGTCAGGCGGCTCGCGCGGGCCCTCCGGCCCGAGGTGATCCTGGCGCAGAGCCCCTACGAGGCGGCTCTCGCCGGGCTCGGCTGCCCGCAGGCGCGCGATCGTCGTCGAGATCCACGGCGACTGGCGAACCGCGACGCGGCTCTACGGCTCGCCGCTGCGCCGGGTGCTCTCGCCGCTCGCCGACCGCGTCGGGCGCTGGGGCCTCCGCCGTGCCGATGCGGTCCGCACGATCTCGCCGTACACCTCGGGGCTCGTGCGCGCGGTCGGGCGTCGAGCCGGCGGCCGAGTTCGTGGCGTTCGTCGACCTCGGCGTCTTCGCCGACACGCCGCGCGTCGCGGTGCCGGAGTCGCCGCGCGGTCATCTTCGTCGGCGTGCTCGAGCGCTACAAGAACGTCGAGGGGCTCGCGGCGGCGTGGCGGCTCGTGGCGGCCCGCGTGCCCGGCGCCGAGCTGCACCTGGTCGGGAACGGGACGCTGACGGAGCTCGTCGGAGCGCTCGTGCGCGAGGGCATCGGCGTGCACTGGGACCGGCGGCTCGAGCCGCCGGAGCTCGCCGCCGCGATCGACGCGGCTCGCGCGCTCGTGCTGCCGTCCGCCTCCGAGGGGCTGCCGCGGATCGTGATCGAGGCGTTCGTCCGCGGCCGGGCCGTGGTCGGCGCCACCGCGGGCGGGATCCCCGACATCGTCGAGGACGGGGTCAACGGCCTCCTCGTCCCGGCCGGCGACACCGCAGGCCTCGCCGCGGCGATCGAGCGCGTGCTCACCGACGGCGCTCTCGCCGCTCGCCTCGGTGCCGGCGCCGCCGCAGCGGCGTCGAAGTGGACGGCGACGCCCGAGCAGTACGCGGAGAGGTGGCGGCGCTCGTCGACGAGACGATCGCCGCGCACTCGCTCCAGGCTGCTGCGGCCTCCTGAGGCGCTTTCTCCGCCGGGCCGCGAGCGCGGTCCCGATCCGGTCGAGCGCGGCGGCGGCGAGGAACGCGAGCACGAAGTCCCACGGCACCCGGTAGCGGGTCGTGCCCGCGAACACCCAGGCCGCCGCCGTCTCGTAGAGCACGAAGATGATCGCGAGCGCCCGGAACGCAGAACGGCACGCAGAAGAGCCCGGCGATCGCGAGCAGGAAGAGCGGCACGGTGTAGAGCGGCTCCGCCCACTGGCGGAGGCTGTCGACCCCGGCTCTCCTGCGCGCCCTCGATCCCGACGCGAGGGTTCCAGAGCATCTAGGTCGCCTGCGCCATCGAGCTTGGCCTTCTCGCCCGGGTGGTGCTCCCAGAACTGGAAGACGAGGTGCTCGTAGGTCGACTGCTGGGCGCATTCGGGCACGTCGATCACGCGGTGGTTCTGCAGCCACTCGGCGCCGGCCGCCTCCGGTGTCACCCAGATCGGCGGGATCCGCTTCACGAGCCGTTGCGGCAGGTCGGGCACCTGGTCGAGCCAGAGCCCGCGCGAGAGCGTCTTGTAGGTGTTCAGCGTTGTTCGCCTTCCAGAGCGCGCGGCCGTCGGTCGTGATCGCGAAGCAGCCGAGCTCGACCTTGTTCCGGATCGACCCACGGGGCCACCGTCACGGCGCGAGGAGCGGGACCGCGACCGCCGCTGCCCAGCCGGCGCCGCGCCAGAGCGACGAACGCGGCGAGGACCAGCGGCAGCAGCGAGAGCCGGGCGTTCGAGAGCACGCCGACGCCCGCGACGACGCCGAGGCGCGACGCCGGTCCAGGCCGACCGGCGGCTCGACGTCGAGCAGCGTCAGCCCGAACAGCGCGGCCCCGATCAGCTGGTCGAGGATCTCGCGGTTCCCGTGGATGTCGTGCCAGACGAGGTAGGGCTGGAGGGTCGCGATCACCGCGGCGAGCAGGCCGATCCGCAGCGCTAGGAAGCGCCGGCCGGTCTCGAAGACGCAGATCGAGGTCGCGACCGCGACGAGGATCTGCACCGTCCCGACCGACCACCAGTGGAAGCCCGCGATCCAGAAGATCGGGATCAGGAACAAGCCGTAGAGCGGCTGGGTGTAGGCGGTCGGATGGCCCGGGACGTAGCCGAACGTCCCGTTCGCGGACGATACATCTGGGCGAGGATGCTTCGACTTCTCGAAGTTCTGGGTCACCCCGACCCGCTCGTGGTACGAGCAGCGACGATCCGCGGCAGCGCGCAGACCGCGATCACGACCGCATAGGCGAGGCCTGGTCGAGTCGGATGTGTACGATCGCCGCGTTCACGGCCGGCGACGTCGAGCCGCCGCTTGGCAAGATCACGCACCATGCCCGGTACCCAAGGCTACGCGGTCGTGTCGTGTCACGTCGAGCGTCCGCTCGATGACGTGGTCTGGGGCCGTTACCGCGCGCTGCTCGAGCGGAAGCCCGGCGGGTTCCCGATCGCCTCGCTGATGCGGCCGCCGGCCGAGGGCGAGAACCGAGTCGCTGTTCGTCGGTCGCGGGCGCGCGAGGCGGCGTCGCTCGGGCCCTTCGGCCACCACATCCACTGGACCTCGCCGACGCATGCGCGGCCGACCGGGCCCGACCCCGCAGGCCGCGGTGCGCCGCGAGGGCGCCTGGCTGCGCGAGCAGGGCCTCGAGCCGCGCTTCTTCTGCGGCGGCGGCTGGTACACCGACGCCGACGTGATCGCCGCGGTCGCCGACCTCGGCTACGCCGACTGCACCGCGACCGCCTGGCGGCCCTCCTACCTGCCGCCCGGCTCGCCGCGCGCCGGGCTCGCCCAGCCCGCCTGGGTGCGTGCTCGGCGACGGCCGCCGCCTGCTCGAGCTGCCGACGACGCATTCGCTCGGCGCGCTCGCGAGGTCGCTGCTCGGCACGCTGCCGCCGGTCGTCCACGTCCACTTCCACGACTACGAGCTGCTCGAGAGACGCCGGCGCTCGGCGCTCTCCGCGGCGCTCGCGGTCCTCGGGCGCCGGCGGCGCCCGGTCGGGCTCGACGCGCTCGCGGCCGAAGAGGAGGTTCGCGTGGGACGCCGTCTACGCTGCCTGATCGCGATCGGCGCGCTGGCGGCGCTCGCCGGGTGCGGGCTCCGAGCCCCGCATCCCAGGGGCGTCTCCGTTCATGTCGACACGAGCCCGTTCCGGGTCACCGTTCTGCGACGACGGAAAGACGGTCGTCTCCGAGGACAAGCAGCGCGGCTTCGCTACGAGCTCGCCTCGACCGGCGACGAGTACTTCGCTCACGAAGGTCATCTCGTCGAAGGGCGGCGTCTACCAGGTCGCGACGACGGAGCCGGGCCGCACGGCGACGGTGACGGTAGGCGACGACCGCGACCGCCGCCGAGATCGAGGTCGTGCTGCATCCGGCGACCGGCATCCAGGCCGTGTACGACGCGTTCGACACCGGCCCGCACGAGCACTTCCTCGGCGGCGGCGAGAAGGGCGAGTCGGTCGACCTGCGCGGCCAGATCCTGCCGATCCAGGTCGGGTACGCATGCTCGTAGCATCCCGATCCCGTTCTTCGCGAGCTCGGCGCGGCTGGGGGCTCCGGCTCGCGAGCCAGCGGAGCGCGGGGCATCGCCTTCCCCGGCTCGACCGGCGGGATCCGGCTGCCAGGGCGTCGCGGTCCCGCCTGCAGCTTCCCGCCGCTCTGACCGACCGGGCCGAGGTGTGCCTGCAGGGCGCCGACGCTCGACGAGCACCTCTACGTCGGCTCGCTCGCCGCAGACGCTCGCCGACTACGAGGCCGAGACGGGCGTGCCGATCGTGCCGCCGCCGTCGAGCTCGAGCTGATCAAGTGGCGCGACATGGTCAACGGGCCCGCGGACAGGTGCTCGAGGACGTCCACCGCCTCCAGGCGGCGAAGATCCCGATCGGCTGGGTGCTGCTCGACAACCCGTGGGAGGCAGTGCAACGGACAGCTCACCTTCGACCCGTCGACGTATCCCGGACCCCGGCGGGCTGATCCCGGCGGTCCACGCGCCTCGGCGTCAGCTTCATGCTCTGGGTCTCGCCGCGCGCGACCTGCGCCGCACGGCTACCCCGGCAAGCCGCTCGGGGAGCCCGGCCACGCAGATCCTCGACCTGCGCGACCCGGCCGTCGTCGCCGAGTTCCAGCGGCGCATCCGCGCGCTCGTGGCGCTCGGGAGTCGACGGGGTCAAGGCCGACCGCGGCGACGAGAACGACCTGCGCAGCGTCGACCCGTCGCTGACGAACGACTACCCGCTGCTCTTCGAGCAGGCGGTGATGGGCGCGCTGCCGAAGGGGGCAGCGGCGATCTTCCGCGCCGCGACGGTCGGCTCGCAGGCCGTCGTGCCGGGGATCTGGGCCGGCGACCAGCCCGCAGGAGTACGTCGGCCTGCAGCGCGCGATCGTCGCCGGCGCAGACGGCGGCGATGAGCGGCTTCCCGACCTGGGGCTCCGACGTCGGCGGCTACGCCGGCGCCGCCGTTCGACGACGCCGAGCTCTTCGTCCGCTGGGCGCAGCTCGGGGCGGTCTCGCCGGTGATGGAGGTCGGCGGGTCGGCGCCGAACGCGACGCCGTGGACGCTCGGGCCCGGCGCGATGTCCGGCCTGCGGGCGGCGGCCGTGCTGCACTACGAGCTCTTCCCCTACCTCTACGGCCTGCTCGCAGCGCACCAGCCGGTGATCCGGCCGCTCGCGTTCGGGTACCCGGACGACGCGAAGTCCTGGGGCTCGAACTACGAGTTCCTCGTCGGCCCCGACCTGCTTGCGGCGCCCGTGACCGGCCCCGGAACGACGCCGAGCGTCTACCTGCCGCCGGGCTCGTGGGTCGACCTCTACACCGGCGCGAAGGTCAAGGGCGGCGGGCCGCTCGTTCACGCGCCAGACGCCGCTCGACCAGTTCCCGCTCTATGCGCGGGCCGGGGCGGTCGTCCCGTTCAACCTGCGCACGGCGACCGGGCTCCTGGTGGGGGGTGGACGAGCTGACCCATCCCGGGCCGCGCCGGCTTCCTCGCGACGAACGGCGCCACGCTCGCCCTGACGCGGCCAGCCGCACGACGTCCAGCTCTTCGTCCCGGCCGCCTCGCGGCCCGCCCGGGTGACGCTCGGCGGGCGAGCCCGTCGCCTGGCGCTGGAATGTCGGGCCGCTGCCCGGCGTGGTGATCCGGCTCCATGGGCCGGCCGTCCAGGGCGAGGTCGTGCTCTCGTCGTAGGCTTCAGCCGTGATGAGCCTTCCCGGAAGTTGCGCACCGTCACCGCCCGAGGACGTCCGTTCGGCGCGCCCGTACATGCTGCGCCGCAACCCGCTCCAGGCGTTCGTCAGGCGGGCGGCGAGCATCGCTGCCCTCGTCGCGATCGACGTCACCGGGCTGACGATCGGGCTCTACATCGCGCTCGTGCTCCGCTCGGTCGTCCGCGACCCGAGCCCGATCCTCTGGAACCTGCTCTGGAACGCCGAGACCGACTGGCTCCCGTTCCTCGTGCTGCTGCGGTGCTCGTCTTCTGGCGCAACCGGCTCTACGGGCCGCGCGAGCTGCGCGAGGGCGCCGGGCAGGTCGTCGCCTCGGTCGCTCCTCGTGACGGCGCTCGCGCTCGCGTTCGCGATCGGCACGGGCCAGCACTTCACGACGTTCGGCCTCTACCTCGTGGCGGCGATCTGCGTCGCGACGACGATCAGCCTGCTCCGGTGGAGCTACGAGACGCTCACCGGGTCGCTGCTGCGCTCGTTCGGCGTCCGCCGGCGCGTGCTGCTCGTCGGCGATCCGGGCCAGATCGCGCACCTGCGCGACACGCTCGGCTCGAGCCGCAGCGGCATCGACTACGAGTTCGCGGGCACGTCGCGCCCGGCCCCGCGGTGCTCTGCGGCGCTGCAGGCCGACGGACCTCGACGAGCTGATCGTCGCCGACGACGGGATCGCCGAGACGGAGCTGCTCGAGATCGTCGACGCGGCCCACCGGCGCGGCGTTCGGGTGCGGATCGCGCCACGGACGACGCAGCTCCTCGTCGAGCGCGGCGAGTACGTGCCCGGCCAGGCGGTGCCGCTCTTCGACGTCCGGCCGCCGATCCTCGCCGGCGCCGACTGGGCGCTCAAGCGGTCGTTCGACCTCGTCGTCGCGGCGCTGATCGTCGTGATCGGATTGCCGTTCTGGCTCGTGATCGCGCTGCTGATCAAGGTCACCTCGCGCGGCCCGGTGTTCTACGCGGACGAGCGGGTCGGCCTCGGCGAGCGAGAGCTTCCGGATGCTCAAGTTCCGGACGATGGTCGCGGGCGCCGCGGGCCGGCAGGCCGCGCTCGAGCAGGCGAACGAGGCGAGCGGCGCGCTGTTCAAGATCCGCGACGACCCGCGCGTGACCGCGCGTCGGGCGGATGCTGCGGCGCTTCTCGCTCGACGAGATCCCGAACGTGATCAACGTGCTGCGCGGCGAGATGTCGCTCGTCGGCCCGCGTCCGCTCCCGCTCCGCGACTACGCGCGGCTCGAGCCCTGGCACCGCCGCCGCTCGAACGTCCTGCCCGGGATGACCGGCCTCTGGCAGATCGCCGGCCGCAGCGACCTCACCTTCGACGACCTCGTGCGGCTCGACTTCTACTACCTCGAGAACTGGTCGCTCTGGCTCGACATCACGATCCTCGTCCGGACGATCCCGGCCGTCCTCGGCCGCGCGCGGCGCCTACTAGCTGTAGGGCTTGCGCCGGAACCAGCCGCCGACGCGGGCCCACCAGGGGGCCTTCTCGGCTGTGATGGTGATCTCGGGAGCGGGCTTCTCGAAATGGTCGAGCGCCTCGGCCTCGGCGACCGTCAGGAGCAGCGTCACGTGGTCGGGGAGGATCTCGCCGACCTGCTCGGCCGGGACGTAGCGCGTCGGCCCCGGCGGCCGAACCGGACGGCGAGCCCGTCGAAGATGTCCGCGGTCTCGTCGCCCGTCACCTCGTGGACGGAGCCGATCTCCTCGCCACCGGAGGCGAACACGTGCCAGCCGTTCTCGATCGCGAGCCAGGAAACGGGATCAGTCATGCCCGGAACCGTACCCCGAATCGGCGATCCTTCGAACTTCGCGGCCCGACCGCTCCTCGACCCGAAAGGCTTGTGCCTGGCACCGGACGTGTCCCGATCGGCCCGCGCGGATTTCCAGGCTTTTTGCCGCCGTTGCAGGGCTCGAGCGGCAGGCTGTGACACTTTCGTTTGCATAGCCTGGCACCGGACACGCCCCGGCGAGGCATGTGCGGCCCGGGACATGGGCGCTACGGGGAGGTCAGCCCCTGCGGGCCGCCCTCCCCTTGCTGATGCTCCCCGCGTGGCGGGTTAGTGGGTCTTTGCCTCTTCGGCTGCGAGCAGCCCGATCGCGATCAAGTCCTCGGGGTGCACCCAGGCGTCGGCGAGGTGGAAGCCGCCCTCGGCCTGGATCGAGTTGCGGAGCGGGATCGCCCAGCGGTGCTCGAGCAGCGCGATCGCGGCGGCGGAGCCGTTCGGGATCGCGTCGTCGACGTACCAGCTGTCCTCGCCGAGGATGTGCCCATCCTCGCCGGCGACCGCGCCGAGCACGGCGCCCGCTTCCATGTTCTCCTCGTCGCCGCCGAAGCCGAAGCCGATCAGCGCACCGACGGTCGCGCCGTACTCCTCGGCCTCTTCGGTCGTGAGGTCGCTGATCTGGATCTTCTCGACGTTCCCGTTCTCGTCCTTGCGGACCACGATCGCGTCGATCAGGCGAATCACATCGCTGTCGCGCAGCTTGTCGAGCTCCTCGCGGATCGCGCCCTTGAACTCGGGATCCTCAAACCCGATCACGAGCAGTTGAACCGGTCCCATTGGCATCGTCGTTCTCCTCTCGTCGTCGCCTAAGAGGCGAGCAGCTTGGCCTTGGCGGCGTTGAACTCGTCCTGGGTCAGGACGCCCTGATCCATCAGGCCTTTGAGCTCGACGATCTGGCTGGTGAGGTCGTCTCCGGCCGCTGCCGCCGGCGCCGCCGCAGCCGCCACGGGGGCGGCCGGCGGGGGTGCAGCTTGTGCCTGCTGAGCCTCGAGCGCCTCGAGCCGTGCTTCCTGATCTTGCTCGGCCATGTCGGCCTGAGCCGAGGCTTGACCTCGCTTGTTGGCCACGTACGCGGTGCCGCCGATCATGGCTGCCGCGGCCAGTGGTCGTCTACGTCTTCCGAACATTCCCGAACTCCCTTCGTCTGCTT
Organism: uncultured Actinomycetota bacterium; assembly: GCA_963743675.1. Lineage (GTDB taxonomy): Bacteria > Actinomycetota > Thermoleophilia > Gaiellales > Gaiellaceae > PALSA-600. The sequence goes on along the minus strand of CAVURE010000006.1, from coordinate 2,801 downwards.
GCCCTTGTTCGCCCCAGGCCGCCGCGCGCCAGTCGCGCAACGGCCCGGTTCGAAAGCTATACGAGGACCTCTACCCGGCTCCGACCCGGTTTGGGCGATGCCAACAGTCGGCTCCCCTTACGGCGCCGTAACGGCCGCCTGCGACACTAGCGGCGATGCGTGCGCCCAAGCTGCTCTGCGTCGCCTCGGCGGTCGATCTCGACTTCCGCTACGGCTGCACGCCCGCGTGGTGGCAGCTCTGGAAGGGCTCAACGACGAGGGCGCCGAGCTCGTCGTCGCGCCCTACCGCGGGCGGCCGATCGAGACGCCGTGGTGGCGGAGCGCGCCGAACCCGGCCTACCGCGAGGGCGAGTCGTACGCGCGGGCGCGCGAGCTTGCTGCGCGGCTCAAGGGCGACCGGCACCTGCGGCGCGACGAGGACTCGCCCGACGACTCGCTCGGCGACCGGCTGACCCGCGAGGCGATCTGGCGCGTCGTCACGCCGCGCTGGCGCCGGCACCTCGAGCGGCTCGTCGAGCGCGAGCGGCCCGACGCGGTCGTCGTCTTCACCGTGCCGATGGCGCACTTCCGCGGCATCCCGGAGGCGCTGCGCGACCGCTTCGGCATCCCGGTCGTCTTCTACGACGGCGACGTGCCGATGAGCCTGCCCGAGTTCGGCGGGCATGGACACGGGCTTCAACTACTACCACGGCGCCGATCCCGGGGAGTACGACCTCGTGATCTCGAACTCCGAGGGCGGGCTCGAGAGCCTGCTCGCGCTCGGCGCGCGGCGGGCCGAGGCGGTCTTCTGGGGCGCCGACCCCGAGTTCTTCGCGCCGCAGCCGGTCGAGAAGGAGACCGACGTCTTCTTCTACGGCTACGGCGACAAGTTCCGGCGCGAGTGGATGGCGGCGTTCGTCGGCGAGCCGTCGCGCGAGCTTCCCGACGCTCGACTTCGCGCTCGGCGGGCACGACTTCCTCGGCGACACCGGCGCGCGCGCGGCTGATCGGCGACATTCCGTTCCCGGCGTTCCCGCGCGCGATCTCGGCGGCGCGGGTCAACCTCTGCCTCACCCGCCGCTCGCACGCGAGCGTCTACGCCTCGTCGTCGTGCCGCCCGTTCGAGCTCGCCGCGGCCGGCGCGGCGATCGTCGCGAACCCCTACGACGGGATCGAGCGCTGGTTCGAGCCCGGGCTCGGAGCTGATCGTCGCGGCCGACTCCGGCGAGGCGATCGCCGCCTACCGCGCGCTCCTCGACGATCCGGCGCAGGCCGAGGAGATGGGCCGCCGCGCCCGCGAGCGCGTGCTCGACGAGCACACCTACCGCCACCGCGCCCGCCGGGTGCTCGACCTGCTCGACCTCGGCGTCAAGGCGCATGTCGGCTGAGCCCGTGTCGGCCGAGGTCGAGCCGCACCGGCGGCCGTGCCGCCGCGCCGCTCGCCGCGGTCCGCCGGATCGCGATCGTGCCGGCCTACAACGAGGAGCGGAACATCGGCCGGCTGCTCGCCGAGCTGCAGGCGCTCGACCCCGAGCTCGAGGTCGTCGTCGTCTCGGACGGCTCGACCGACCGCACCGCCGAGGTCGCCGCCGCCGCCGGCGCGCACGTCGTCCGGCTCCCGTTCAACCTCGGGATCGGCGGCGCCGTCCAGACCGGGTTCCGCTACGCCTGGGAGGGCGGCTACGAGCTCGCGGTGCGGCTCGACGGCGACGGCCAGCACGACCCCGCCCAGCTCCGCGCAGCTCGTCGCTCCGGTCGCCGCCGGCGAGGCCGACCTCGCGATCGGCTCGCGCTTCCTCGGCAACGCGGGCTACCGCTCGTCGGCGGCGCGCCGCGTCGGCATCCGCGTGCTCGCCCGCGTCGTCTCGTGGATCGCCCACGAGCGGCTCACCGACACGACCTCGGGCTTCCAGGCGCTCAACCGCCGCACGATCGCCGCTCTTCGCCGCCGACCTGCCGCGCGACTACCCCGAGGTCGAGGGGCTCGTGATGGCGATCCGGCACGGCATCCGCGTCCGCGAGGTGCCGGTGACGATGCGCGAGCGCGAGCACGGCCGCTCCTCGATCGGGACGCTCGGCTCCGTCTACTACATGATCAAGGTGCTGCTCGCCGTCTTCGTCGACCTCTTCCGCCGCGACGTCGTCCCCGCTGGAGGACGCATGACCCCGCTCCGCACCTCGATCGCCGCCACCGTCGTCTCGGTGCTGCTCCTGCTCGTCGTGTTCGAGCTGATCCGCTCCCGCCGGCTGCGCGAGCGCTACGCGATGCTCTGGCTCGCGACGGGCATCGTCCTCGTCGCGCTCTCGGCCTGGCGCGGCGGCCTGAACACGATCGCCCGCTGGTTCGGCGTCTCGACCTACCCGCCGGCCGTGCTCTTCGCGGTCGGGCTCCTGTTCGTGATCCTCGTGCTCCTGCACTACTCGACGGTGATCTCGAAGCTCTCGGACCAGAACACGATCCTCGCGCAGCGCCTCGCGCTGCTCGAGTCGCGGATCGGCGAGCGCGCGGTAGCCGGCGGCGACCGCGGCGTTCTCGCGGTACCAGGCGATCGTCCGCGCGAGGCCGTCGCGCAGCGAGGTGCCCGCCTTGAAGCCCAGCAGCTCCTCGGCCCGCGTCGTGTCGAGCCGCCGCCGCGGCTGGCCGTTCGGCATCGACCGGTCCCAGACGATGTCGCCGGTGAAGCCGGTCAGCTCGGCGATCGCCGTTGCGAGCTCGCCGATCGAGATCTCGTCGCCGGTGCCGATGTTGACCGGCTCGGCGCCCGAGTAGCTCTCCGCGGCCAGGACGAACGCGTCGGCCGCGTCCTCGACGTAGAGGAACT
>CAVURE010000005.1:0-21227 GCA_963743675.1 uncultured Actinomycetota bacterium | reverse complement strand
TTTACGCCGACGGAGACGGAGCACACGACCTTCGTCCGAACGGTGGAAGACGCGCGCTGGCACGATCGGGGCGACAGCGTCGAGCTCGAGATCACCGCGGACTCGTTCCTGCGTCACATGATCAGAACGCTCGTCGGTTCGATGCTCGAGCTCGAGCCGGACAGGATCGTCGATCTGCTCCAGGGTGCGCCCCGCGCCGAGGCCGGCTTCACCGCCCCGGCCTGCGGGCTCTATCTCGTCGAGGTCGGCTACGACGGGAACGGGTTCGGGTCGCCGCTCGCGTAGCCGTGGCTACCATCGATGGGTGCGCTTCCCCGTCGTCCTCTTCGACCTCGACGGCACCGTTGTCGACTCCGGCGGGATCATCCTCGCCTCGATGCGTCACGCCACCCGCACGGTGCTCGGCCGGGAGATCCCGGACGAGACGCTGATGGCCGCCGTCGGCGGGCCCGGCCTGGAGGCGCAGATGCGCGTGTTCGGCGGCGACGAGCACGTCGACGAGCTCGTGCGCGTCTACCGCGCGCACAACGAGCCGCTGCACGAGGGCCTCGAGCTCTGCTTCGGCATGGACGACGTCCTGCTGCGGCTCAGCGACGAGGGCCGGCGGCTCGGGCTCGTGTCGGCCAAGCGCCGCAGCACGGTCGAGCTCGCCTTCGCGGCGACCGAGATCGGCCACCTCTTCGAGGTCGTGGTCGGCGGCGACGAGGCGCCGCGCGGAAAGCCCGAGCCCGACACGCTCCTGCTCGCGCTCGAGCGCCTGGGCGCACGCCGCCGACGCCGCCTACGTCGGCGACTCGCCGTTCGACATGACCGCCGCCAAGCGCGCCGGGATGCACGCGGTCGGCGTCACGTGGGGCGGCGTGCACCACCGCGGCTGCTCGAGGATGCGGACGTCATCGTCGACACGCCCGGAGGAGCTCCTTGCCGCCCTCTGACGCGGCCCGCGCGGCAGAGCTGCGCGAGCGCCTCTCCGCTGGCTCTACGAGTACCACGTCCTCGACGCTCCGACGGTCGAGGACGCCGAGTACGACCGCAGCTACGACGAGCTCGTGCGGCTCGAGGAGCGCGCACCCCGAGCTCGTCACGCCCGACTCGCCGACCCAGCGCGTCGGCGCGCCGCCCTCCGACCGGTTCAGAAGGTGCAGCACCTCGAGCCGATGGGCTCGCTCGACAAGGTCACCACCGAGGACGCGATCGTGAAGTGGGCCGAGGACGTCCGCAAGCGCCTCGACTGCGACGAGCCCGTCGCCTTCGTGCTCGAGCCGAAGATCGACGGGCTCGCGATCAACCTCACCTACGAGAACGGCCTGCTCGTCCGCGGCGCGACGCGCGGCGACGGGATCGAGGGCGAGGACGTCACCGTCAACCTGCGCACGATCAAGAGCGTGCCGCTGCGCATGATCGGCGACGACTGCCGGCGCTGCTCGAGGTGCGCGGCGAGGTCTACCTGCCGATCTCCGGCTTCCGGGAGCTGAACGAGCGGCTCGCGGGCACGAACCAGAAGCTCGCGCCGAACCCGCGCAACGCGGCCGCCGGCTCGCTGCGCCAGAAGGACTCGCGCGATCACCGCCTCGCGCCCGCTTGCCGTCTGGGTCTACGGGATCGGCGCGCAGCGAGGGACTCCTGCTCGACTCCACTGGGAGACGCTCGCCTGGCTCCGCGAGCACGGCTTCCGCACGAACCCCTTCGCCGAGCGGCTCGAGACGATCGAGGCGGTCGCCAGCCCTGCCCGACGTGGGAGAAGAAGCGCGACGAGCTCGACTACGAGATCGACGGCATCGTGATCAAGGTCGACTCGCTCGCCCAGCAGGCCGCGCTCGGCGCGCTCCACTCCCGCCCGCGCTGGGCGCGCGCGTTCAAGTGGGCGCCGATGACCGCGCAGACGAAGCTGCTCGAGATCGCGATCCGGGTCGGCCGCACCGGCGCGCTCAACCCGTGGGCGGTGCTCGAGCCGGTCCAGGTCGGCGGCGTCACCGTCTCGCGCGCGACGCTCCACAACGAGGAGGACATCAACCGCAAGGGCATCCGCGATGGCGACACCGTCATCGTCCAGCGCGCGGGCGACGTGATCCCGCAGGTCGTCGGGCCCGGCCGGCGAGCACGCGCCGGGCACGAAGGAGTTCCGGATGCCGGCGAACTGCCCCCTCTGCGGCACGCCGATCGTCAAGCCCGAGGGCGAGGCGATGCACCGCTGCCCGAACCGCGCCTGCCCGTCCCGAGGACTCGAGACGCTGATCAACTGGGTGCAGGCGGCCGCCGACATCGAGGGCGTCGGGGAGCAGTTCGTGCGCCGCCTCTGGGACGAGGGCCTGCTGCGCTCGATGCCCGACCTCTACCGGCTCACCGAGGACCAGCTGCTCGCGCTCGACGGCTACGCCGAGATCTCGGCGCGCAACGCGATCGAGGCGATCGCGGCCTCGAAGGCGATCCCGTTCCGGCGCGATCCTCTTCGGGCTCAACATCCCGGACGTCGGCTGGGTGACGGCCCAGAACCTCGCGCGGCACTTCGGGAGCGTCGAGCGGCTGATCGCGGCGACGCCGGAGGAGCTCGTCGAGTGCGAGGGGATCGGCCCCGAGCGCGCCGAGGCGATCGCCGAGTGGTTCGCCGACGAGGACAACCTGCGGCTGATCGCCGAGCTGAGCGCGCTCGGCCTCAACTTCGAGGCCGACGAGGGCGACCGGAAGAAGGAGGGCCCCCTCACCGGACGGCAGTACGCGATCACCGGCACGCTCGAGGGCTACACGCGCGAGGAGGCCCAGGCGCTCCTCGAGGAGCTCGGGGCCAAGGTCTCCGACAGCGTCTCGAAGAAGACGACGGCCGTGATCGCCGGCGAGGGCCCCGGCGCCTCGAAGATCTCGAAGGCCGAAGCGAGCGGCGTGCCGGTCCTGACGGAAGCCGACCTGCGCGAGCTATCTGACTGCAGCTCGTAGACTCGGCGAGCAGCGCCTGGACGACGCCGTCCTCGGCGGTGTGCGCCGCCCAGTAGTCCACCGGGTGCCCGTTCTCGATCGCGACGAAGGCGAACCGGCGTCCCGACGTAGCCCGAGAGCGCCGAGGCGATGTCCGTGGTTCCGGTCTTAGCCGCGCACCAGCGTGTGCTGCGGCGTGTCGAGCAGCCGGTGTTGCAGCGTGCCCGGCTGGCCGGCGACCGGGAGCGCCGACCAGACGATGTGCCGCATCGTCGGGTCGTTCCACATCTTCACGAGCAGCGTGCTCAGCTCGCGCGCCGTGACGCGGTCGTCGCGGGAGAGCCCCGACCCGTCGGCGATGTGGACGCCTGCCATCGGGATGCCCGCGGTCTGGAGGTCGCGGTGCGCCACGGCGGCCCCGCCGCGCGTCGTGCCGAGCCCGAGCGCGTGGTAGCCGATCGCCTTCAGCACCATCTCGGCGGTGAAGTTGTCGCTCCAGTGATCCATGAACGTCAGGATCTCGGAGAGCGGCTCCGAGTAGATCGTCGCGAGCGGCACGGCGTCGGGGCCGCGGCTTGTGGGAACGCGCCGCGGGCCGTGATCCCGCGCGCGCGGAGCAGCTGGTCGAACCGGGCTGCGGCAGCGAGCGCCGGGTCGCTGACGAGCCGGTTGCTCGCGCGCGCGCGGTCGACGAGAGCGCGGAGAGGGGCGGCGACTCGACGCCCGCGAACGACGCGAGCCACCCGGGCGCGACACGCATCGAGTCGAAGGCCGACTCGTCGCCGGCGATGCCGCCGGTGACGTGCCGGATGCCCATGCGGTGGAGGATCCGCGACCAGCCGCTTCAGGTCGGACGAGGTCAGGGCCGGGTCGCCGAAGCCCTTCAGGATCAGCCGGCCCTGCCAGGTGCTGCCGACCCGGCGGCCCTCGCCGAGCACCTCGGTCGGGAACCGGTAGGAGGCGCCCAGCTCGACGAGCGCCGCGTAGGTGACGCCGAGCTTCTCGTTCGACGCCGGCTCGAGCGCGACGCCGGCGTTGCGCGAGAAGACGACCCGGCCGCTCGGGAGCGCGACGACGACCGCGGTCGACTCCGCCGGGACGACGCCCTGGACGCGGAAGGTGCCGGCGAGGCGGTTGTGCAGCGTGTCCGGCCCGGCGCTTGCCGCGCCGGCCGCGAATGCGAGGACGAGACGACGGCGACGGCGGACGACCGAATGCTCGGATTCTTCGGGACGGCCGATCGCCTGCCGGACACCTCGGGATAGGCGATACCCGAGCGCACGGCGAACACGGCGGCCTGGATCCGGTTCTCGATCTGCAGCTTCATCAGGATGTTCGAGATGTGGTTCTTGACCGTCTTCGGGCTGATGTGGAGCTCGGCCGCGATCTGGGCGTTGTCGTTGCCGTTCGCGACCAGCTTCAGCACCTGCATCTCGCGCTCGGAGAGCTGCGCGACGGGCTCCTCGCGGGCGGCCGGCGCGCCGCGCGGATGCGCTGCAGCACCTTGGACGCGATCGCCGGCGAGATCAGCGACTCGCCGTTCGCCGCCGCGCGAATCCCGGCGATCAGCTCGTTGATCGAGGAGTCCTTGAGCAGATAGCCGCAGGCGCCCGCCATGATCGCCTCCATCACGTCGGCGTCCTGGTCGGAGGCCGAGAGGACGAGGACGCGGGTGCTCGGGCGCGGTCATCGCCATCCGCGCCGTGGCCTCGGCGCCGCTGATGCCCGGCATGTTCAGGTCCATCACGACGACGTCGGGCGCGAGCACGCCGAGCTTCGCGAGAGCATCGTGCCGGTCTCGGCCTCGCCGACGACGTCGACCCCTCGCTCTCGAGCAGGGTGCGAAGACCGCGGCGAAACAGGTCGTGGTCGTCGACCAGCAGGACGCGCGGTGAGGATTCGGGCGCTTGTTCCGGCAGCTGCGGCACCTCGCGGTCTCCCCCGCGGGGCTGGATCGTCAGTCTACTCGACGGCGATCGTGACCGTCCGGCGGCCCCAGGCGTAGGCCTGCGCGGCGGTCGGGAACCAGAGGTCGATCGTCGCCCCCTGGATCGCGCCGCCTGTGTCGGCCGCGACCGCGACGCCGTAGCCCGGGACGACGATGCGCGTGCCGAGCGGGATCACCGACGGGTCGACGGCGGCGATCCCCCAGCCGACGGGCAGGCCGGTCGAGGTGTGGCCCGGGAGGTCGTAGCCCGTGGCGGTGACGGTGAGCGTCCTCGAGCCCGACGGGGCGGCCGAGGCCGCGGATCCTCCGCCGGCTGCGGCGCGGCGTCGAGCTGCGGCGCGACCAGCGTGTCCGAGCGGACGACCGCGGCGTTCGCCTCCGCCTCGAGCTGCGCGATCTTCGAGGCGTCGAGGGAGCGCCGGCCCGCGAGCTCGCCGACGTACGCGACGCGGCTCGGCGGAGCTGCTGGAGCTCGGTCACGGTCTGGACGGCCGCGGCCGTCGTGGCGGCGAGCGCCTGCTCGCGGGCGCCGATCGTCGCCTGAGCGTGACGAGCTGCGGCTGCGCGGACTGCACCTGGGGCACGACGTCGGCGTTCGGCCGCCGCGACCCGGTTGTAGTCGTCGAGCTCCTCAGCGCGTCCTCGAGCGACTTCGCGCCGAGAACGACGTCGAGCGAGCTCGTCGTCCCGTGCTCGTAGAGGAAGCGCAGCCTGCTCGCGAGGCGGTTCTGCGAGAGGCGCGCGTCGAGCCGCGCGAGGCGGAGCTCGCGTGCGAGCGTGGCGCGCTGGGCGACGAGCTCGCGCTGGGCGCGCTGGAGCGCGCCAGGCGTTCCTCGGCGGCCGAAAGCCGCTCGTCGAGCGAGTACAGCTCGAGCACGGCCGCGCGCGACTTGGCCGCGAGGCCCGCGTCGTCGGCGCGCAGCGCGGCGATCTACGGCGGGGGCCGGCCCGCTCGCCGCGCGAGAGCAGGACGAGCAGACAGAGGCCGCTCCGGCAACCGGCACCAGTGCCCTCAACCCCCTGGCCCAGAGCAAGGGCGGGACCGTACCACAGTTTCCTCATCTTTTTGCCCGCTCCGGTAGGTAGAAGTAGATTTCGGTAGGTTTGGGGGCAGTTCGGGGTTGCCCGTGTCCGAACAGATTGCTAACCTCCCCGACTCGTGACGTGCCGGCCCCACCCGGTGCGCCGGTCCTCGGAAGCCTCGCAGGCGCAGAGCTATAGCCAGAAGAGGGAGGTGGGGATCGGTGCCATACGTGCTGCTTGCGGTCCTCGGGCTCCTTCGTGGCCTCCCAGGCGGCGGCCGCCCTCCCCCGTCGAACAGAAGCAGGCCGAGGCGCAGCAGGTCATGTCCCAGATCTACGGGCTGAACGCGAGCCTGGACAAGGCGGACGAGCTCATGAACCTCGCGAACCTGAAGCTCGCGCAGGTGAAGCACGACATCGGGGAGAACCGCCGCGAGCTCATGATCGCCCAGCACAACCTGGCGCGCAGCCGGCGGACGATCGCGGGGCGCCTCGTGACGCTCTACACCACGGTTCGACCTCGACGCTCGACGTGATCCTCGGCGCCCAGACCCTCCAGCAGGTGATCGAGCGGATCGACACCGCGAACCGGGTCTCCTCGCTCGACGCGCAGGTCGCGAGCCAGGTGAGCGCTTCAGGGCGGACGTGCTCGCGCAGCCGCAGGCAGCTCCGGCCGAGCGGCCAGGTGCGCGGCTCGTCGCCGAGCGCGCAGCGCAGCACCGGCGATCGAGGTGCGGCTGGGCGAGCGCCGCCGCTGCTCGCGTCGCTCGGCGAGGTCGCAGCGGCTGATCGCGGCGCAGCAGGCCGCCGCAGCTCGGGCCGCGCAGGCGGCCCAGGCGCGGTGGCCGAGGCCCAGGCGCAGGCCCCAGTCTACGCCTCGACCGCGGTCGGCGCGACCGCCGCGACGCCGGAGGGCGCGCCGGTCGTGCCGCCGTCGAGCTACTCGGGCGTCGTCGGCGTGGCGATGTCGTAGATCGGGACGCCGTACCAGTGGGCGGGCTCCTCGCCGGGCGGCTTCGACTGCTCCGGGCTCGTGATGTACGCCTACTCGCAGGTCGGCGTCTCGCTGCCGCACTCGTCCTACGCGATGTGGGAGCGACGGGGTCTCGGTACCGAAGGACCAGCTCCAGCCGGGCGACATCGTCTTCTTCGACGGCCTCGGCCACGTCGGCATCTACATCGGCGGCGGCGAGTTCGTCCACGCGCCGCACACGGGAACCGTCGTCCAGGTCTCGAGCCTCGACTCGGGTCCTACGCCTCGTCGTACGACGGCGCGCGGCGCGTTCGTTGAGCGTCAGGAAGGTCGGTCGCACCGCCGGCGGGAAAACGGTGTGCCGGACAGCGAAGAACGGGGACCCTCCCTACACTTCTTCCGCTATGCGCACAACGTGGAACGGATCGATCAGCTTCGGGCTCGTCAACATCCCGGTCGGGCTTGCACCGGCGACGGCGTCGTCGGCGCGCCAGTCGGACGTCTCGTTCAAGCTGCTGCACCGCGAGTGCCTGACGCCGATCAAGCAGAAGCGGTGGTGCCCGTTCACGAGATCGACCTCTCGCCTGACGAGATCGTTCGCGGCTGGGAGGTGGCGAAGGGCCAGTTCGTGCCGGTCGAGGACGCCGAGCTCGAGGCGCTCGAGAGCTACGACACCTCCCGGGCGATCGAGATCACGCAGTTCGTCCCCGCCGATGAGGTCGATCCCGATCTACTTCGACCGCACCTACTACCTCGTGCCCGCCGCGACCGAGGCGCAGCGGCGGCCGTACGCGCTGCTGATCGAGGCGATGCGGACGCGGGGGTGGTCGGGCTCGGGTCGTTCGTGCTGGCCGGCAAGGAGAAGCTCTGCCTGATCCGCCCGAAGGGGCACGCGCTCGCGCTCGAGACGCTGTTCCTCGCCGAGGACGTGAAGGGCCAGGAGGAGATCGACGAGCCGGTCGCGGCGACCGGAGTGAAGAAGGAGGAGCTCGCGCTCGCGCAGCAGATCATCTCCGGGCTCGCGGCGGATTTCGACCCCGCGAGCTGAAGAGCGACTACCGCGCGAAGCTGCGGGAGCTTCTCGAGGCGAAGCTCGACGGCCAGAGCTCACCGCGCCGCGGACCCGAGGCCGAGGACGCGCCGGTCGTCGACCTGATGGAGGCGCTGCGGGCCTCGGTCGCGGCGTCGAAGGGCGGCGCGGCCGAGAAGAAGCCGCCGCCGCCAAAGCGCGCCGCACGCCGCAAGCTAGGCTGCTCTCCCTCGAGCCGCAGTCCGCGCGGTTAGTGCTTCTGCGGGAGCGCGTTGATCGCCGTCAGGTGGGCCTGGAAGAGCGTCTTGTCGATCTTGCCCTGGTAGATCGGGACGTGCTCCTCGATGCAGATGCGGATGACCTCCTCGCGCTCGATCCCGACCTCCTTCGACAGCTCCTCGGGCGTCAGATGATTGGCCATGTCGCTCCTCTCGTCGTGAGTGCTGACAAAAAACCCGCCGCGCTCGTGGCGCCGGCGGGCTCGATATTCCGCAGGATCCGTGCGGCAGGCATCACTACGCGGCCCGCCGTGTCTTGAGCCTGCTCATTATCCAACGATAATCCACCGGGCGGCCGTGAGGCAAGGCGGGGTGAACGAGCCAGCGCGGCGCCACGGGTACCATTCCCGCGCCCGGGGTGTGGCGCAGCCTGGTAGCGCGCTCCGTTCGGGTCGGAGAGGCCCCCAGTTCGAATCTGGGCACCCCGATTGGCCTCGGGGGAACCAACGAGGTTCCCCCGAGCGGTCTCGTCGAAGCTCGGCGCGGCCCGGGCGGGACTGGCTGCGGCACTCTCCCCGGGCGCAGCCCGGCTCCCGCGCCGGCTTACCTCCGTCGTCGGCCGCCGCGCCCGTCGTGGCGCCGGCGCTGCTGCCCTGCTGGCGCTTCTATCCTCGGGTGTGCTCCGCGCAGTCGTCTTCGACGTCGATTTCACGCTCGCCCGGCCGGGGCCCGACCTGGGGCCGCAGGGATACCGCGAGCTCGGGCTCCGCTACGGGCTCGATCTCGACCCGTCGCGGTACGACGAGGCGCGCGCGGCGGCGTTCGCGGAGGTGAGCGCCATCCCGAGCTCGACCACGACGAGGAGATCTGGGTGCTCTTCACCGAGCGGATCATCGTCGGGATGGGCGGCCGCGGCGACACCTACGCGGCCGCGGTCGAGATGGAGCGGCGCTGGTCGCATTCGGCGCACTTCGAGCTGTACGACGACGCGCTGCCGGCGCTCGCGGCGGTGCGCCGCTCGGGCTGAAGATCGGGCTGCTCTCGAACTCGTCGCGGAACCTCGACGAGTTCGTCGCGCACCACGGGCTCGTCGCCGACGCCGTGCTGACCTCGTATGCGCACGGGAAGACGAAGCCGCACGAGTCGATCTTCCGCGCGCTGCTCGAGCAGCTCGAGGTCGCGCCGGCGGAGGCGGTGATGGTGGGGGACACGCTGCACGACGACGTCGAGGGGGCGCTCGCGGTCGGGATGCGGGCCGTTCTGCTCGATCGCGACGGGCGGCATCCCGAGGTCGACGGCCGGCTCGAGCGATCTGCGCGGGCTGCCGGCGGCGCTCGGGCTCGCATAGGCTGGCCGTGTGCGCCGGACGAACATCTTCTCGCCGGAGTTCGACCACTCGTCCGAGCGCGACGGCTACCGCTGGCGCGGCGCCCGGGTCGGCCGGGCGATCGGCGGCAAGCAGATCGGCGGCTGCGCTGTACGAGCTCGCCGACGGCGAGCGGACGCTATCCGTTCCACTTCCATCACGGGATGGAGGAGTGGCTCGTCGTGGTCGCAGGGGCGCCGATGCTGCGCGACCCCGACGGCGAGCGGGTGCTCCGCGCGGGCGACGTCGTCTGCTTCCCGACGGGCCCGGAGGGCGCCACCAGGTGCGCGGCCCGGGGTCGGTGCTGATCGTCTCGGCGTCTCGCTCGCCCGAGTCGTCGAGTACCCGGACAGCGGCAAGGTCGGCGTCGCGCCCGCCGGAAGATCTTCCGCCTCGCCGACGCGACCGACTACTGGGAGGGCGAGTGAGCGGGTGGTCAATCTGTTCGACGCTCCGCGCGCTCCCGACGAGGGCGACCCGCCCGGTTACGAGGTGCCCTTTGCCCGCATCGGCCCGCTGGTCGGGGGAGCGGCGCTCGGGCATGACGGTGTACGAGCTCGCCGAGGGCACAGCATCTGCCCCTACCACTACGAGTATCCGTGCGAGGAGTGGCTGATCGTGCTCGAGGGCACGCCCACGCTTCGCGACCCCGAAGGCGAGCACGAGCTCGACCCCGGCGACGTCGTCTGCTTCCCGCCGGGCCCCGACGGCGCCCACAAGGTCACGAACCGAAGCCGCCGAGCGCGCCCTCGTCGCGATGCTCTCGACGAAGCCGAAGCCCGCCGTCACCGTCTATCCCGACAGCGACAAGGTAGGCGTCTGGTCCGGCGACGGCGACGTCGAGGCTCTTCCCGAGATCCGCCGCCGTCGACTACTGGCACGGCGAGCTCTGAGCCGCCGAGCAAGCCCCACCTGTCGCTCTTCGGCCTGACGCCCGGCGCCATGTCCTGGGGACTGTCCCCACACGTGGCCCGGAGGCCATGTCCAGGGGACTGTCCCCGTGCCGTCGCCTTCGTGGCCCCTGTCCCGGGGACTGTCCCCGGAACCGGCCAAAAGCGCCGATGACGGCTCGCGGGGCCTCGGCTAGCTTCGGATGCATGGCCGTCGGCCCCGATCGCTGCATTCCGAGCTTTCGGCATCTTTCACCTCACGGCTCGCGGGGTCGACGATGCGCTCGATCTTCGTCGCGGACAACGATCGGCGCCGTTTCTCGTCGGTTGCTCCGGGGAGGTTCTGCGCGATTCGGATGGAGATCGTCGCACGCGTACTGCCTCATGCCGAACCACTACCACGCGGTAGTCGAGGGCCGAGCTCGCGCGCATCTCGACAGGCGCTGCACCGGCTGAACGGGCTTCACGCGCAGCGGTTCAACGAGCGATGCACAAGCGCGTCGGGTCACCTCTTCCAGGGCCGCTTTCACGCCCGCGTCGTCGAGGGCGACGAGCATTTCGCGGAAGCGCTTCGAATACGTCTGGAACAACCCGGTACGGGCCGGGCTCTGCGTCGAGGCGCACGACTGGCCCTGGAGCGGGCGGATCGCTCACGCGCGCGCGTGAACCGGCGCGAGCGCCGGCGCCCACGAGCAGATCGGGCGAGACCTCGCCGCCGGAGCCGTTCAGCTGCCGGTAGCCGAGGGCGTGCTCGGCCTGCATCATCTTGTGGATCTGGGTCGTGCCCTCGTAGATGATCGGAGCGCGGGCATTGCGGAAATACCGTTCGATCCCGAACTCCGCGCTATAGCCGTAGGAGCCGAACACCTGGATCGCGAGGTGCGCCGCCTCGAACGCCGACTCGGTCGCGTGCCACTTCGCCAGCGACGTCTCGCGGGTCGAGCGCTTCCCCTCGTTCTTCATCCAGGCCGCCTGCATCACGAGCAGCTTCGAGGTCTCGTACCCGAGCACCATCGTCGCGATCATGTCCTGGACGAACTGGTAGCGCCCGATCTCGCTCCCGAACGTCTCCCGCTCGCGCGCGTACTCGGTCGAGCGCTCGAGGCACGCGCGCACGACCCCGCACGCGCCCGCGGCGACCGTGAACCGCCCCTGGTCGAGCGAGTACATCGCCATCTCGAAGCCCTGCCCCTCCTCGCCGATCCGGTTCTCGACCGGCACCTCGACGTTCTCGAAGAAGAGCTCGCCGGTCGATCCCGCCCAGATCCCGAGCTTGTGCTCGGTGTCGCGCGACGTGAAGCCCGGCATCCCCTTCTCGAGCATGAACGCCGTGATCCCCTTGTGCCCGGCCTCCGGATCGGTCTTCGCGAAGACGAGCGCGTGGTCGGCGACCGTCGCGTACGAGATCCAGTTCTTCTGGCCGTTCAGCACGTAGACGTCGCCCTCGCGCCGCGCGGTCGAGCGCATCGCGGCCACGTCCGACCCGCGCCCGGCTCGGTCAGCCCGAAGCATGCGAGCTTCGTCGCCGCGAGCCTGCGGCACGAGCCACCGCTGCTTCTGCTCCTCCGACCCGTAGCGCAGCAGCGACAGCGAGTTCAGCCCCACGTGGACCGAGATCAGCGTCCGGAACGCCGCCTCGCCGCGCTCGATCTCCTCGCAGGCGAGCGCCTCGGCAGACGAAGTCGAGCCCGGCGCCGCCGTACTCCTCGGGGATCACGATCCCGAGGATCCCGAGCTCGGCCATGCCCTCGATCAGGCGAGATCGAGCCGGTGGTCGATGTCGTTCTGGACCGCGACCGGCAGGATGCGATCATCGACGAACGCACGTACTGTTTCCTGCAGCAGCGCTGCTCGCCTGTGAGCTCGAAATCCACCGCCTAGCCTAGACCTAGATGGGCCTCTTCCCCCACGCGTCGCTTGTCCTCGGGCTGACTCTCGCCCTCGTGTCGGCGGCGGCGTTCAACTGGTCGTGGGTCGCGCAGCACGCGATCACCTCGAAGCTGCCGCGCCTGACCATCCGCCATCCGTGGCGCTCGCTCGGGCTCCTCTTCGGCCACCGCGCTGGCGGATTGCCTTCCTCATCGGCATCGCCGGCTGGGCGCTCTACATCCTCGCGCTCCGCCTCGCCCCGCTCTCGCTCGTCCAGACCGTCTCGGCGGCGGGCTCGCGCTGCTCGCCGTGCTCGCCCAGCGCGAGGAGGGCACCCCGCTGCCTCGCCGCGAGTGGATCGGCGTCGGGCTCGCGGTTCGTCGGGCTCGTCTTCCTCTCCGTCTCGCTCGCGGGTGGCTCGAGCGGCAGCAGCCGCCGGCTCCTGGGTCGCGGTTGCCGTCTGGTTTCTCGTCTCGTTCGTCCTCGTCGGCATCGCGATCGGCCCGGCGCGCCGCTCTCGCGCCTGGCGCGGGCTTCGGCATCGCCGCGGGGGTCACCTACGCGGCCGCCGACGTCGGAACGAAGGAGGCGGTCCACGGCGGCTGGCTCGTCCTCTTCGCCGTCCCGGTCTGGGCCTGCCACGGCCTCGCGTTCGTCCTGATCCAGCTCTCCTTCCAGCGCGGCCGGGCGCTCGCGACCGCCGGCCTCTCGTCGTTCTGACGAACGCGCTCCCGATCGTCGCCGGGCGTCCCGATCTACCACGAGACGACGCCGCCCGGTGCTCGGCGCGCTCCGCTTCGTCGCCTTCGGCTGCGTCGTGCTCGGCGCCGCCGCGGTCGCCCGGCGCGAGCCTCGACCGAGTCCCGGGAGCCGCAGAGCGAACCCGAGCCGCCGCCCGCGGAGCTCCCGCTCCGGTCCCCGCGACGAGAACGTGCGTCCTCACCGAAATTTCACCGTAGCCCTCGGCACCGCGCCGATAGGATTTCGCCGCCTTGAGCGCCCGCGCTCCACGTCCGCTGCCCGCGTCCGCAGGAGCGCACCCGCGGTCCGCGACGGCCATCTTCGCTTGCCGCGTCTCTGGCGGGCCTCGTCGCGCTCGTGCTCGTGATCGGCCTCGTGTTCGCGGGCTCGCCGGGCACGATCGCGCCCGGGACGAAGATCGCCGGCGTCGACGTCGGTGGGCTCAGCCCCGAGGCCGCGCGCGCGATGCTCGAGCAGCAGCAGCGCGAGCCTCGCGCACGTGCCCGTGGCCTTCGTCGCCGGCACGCACCAGTTCTCGATCCGCCCCGACGAGCTCGAGCGTCACGCCCGGACTGGGCCAAGGCGGTCGCGCAGGCGCAGGGAGCCGGCGCCGGGATCGACGTGGTCCGCGGCTTCAGTCGGCTCGCGCTGCGGCTCTTCCCGACCGACGTCACGCCGAAGGTCGAGGCCTACACGGCGGCCGTCGACTACGAGATCGGCGTGATCGCCGCCAAGGTCGACCGCCCGTACCGGCCGGCGCGCCTCGTCCGCCACGGCCTGAACGTCGGGGTCGTCCCGGCCAGGCCGGCGAGCTGCTCGACCGGGGGCGGCCGCGAAGATCGTGGTCGCCTCCGCTCGCGAGCCTCGACGCGCGGGCCCGGTCGAGCTCCCGACGAGCGTCGAGCAGCCGCCTCACCGCGCCCGACCTGGACGGCGCGCGCGCCGTGGCGGAGCAGGCGCTCTCGGCCCCGGTCACGGTGATCGCGGGAAGCGCACCTTCCAGCTCGACGCCGCGGAGCTCGCGCCGATGCTGCAGCTCCCGACGGGAAGGGCGGCGCGCCCGATCCTCGGCGGCACCGCGGCCGACGGTTACTTCGCCAAGCTCGAGCGCATCGTCGGCGCGCCCGCCCGCGGCGCGCACTTCGCCGCATCCGGCGCCAGTCGCCGTCGTCCCGCGCAGCCGGGATCGGCCTCGACGTTCCGCGTTCGGCGGCCGCCGTGCTCGCCGCGGCCGAGTCGACGCAAGAACCGGGCGGCGAACCTCGTCGCGACGCTCACCGTCGGCCGCACGACGGCGAGGCGCACGCGATGGGGATCACCGGCATCGTCGGCGACCTACGAGACGATCTACGGCGGCGATCGCGAACCGGATCCACAACGTCCAGCTCGTCGCGCACCTCGTCGACAGCAAGCTGATCGCCCCCGGCGCGACGTTCTCGTTCAACCAGGCCACCGGCGAGCGCACGGCGGCAAAGGGCTTCCTCGAGGCGCCGGTGATCATCAACGGCGAGGTCGAGACCGGTCTCGGCGGCGGCGTCTGCCAGGTCTCGACGACCGTCTTCAACGCCGCCTACGAGGCCGGGCTGCCGATCACCGAGCGGACGAACCATGCGCTCTACATCTCGCACTACCCGCTCGGCCGCGACGCGACCGTCGACTACCCCGACGTCGACCTGAAGTTCGTGAACGACACCCCGCACTGGCTGCTCCTGCGGACCTTCGTCGGCTCCGCCTCGCTCGTCGTCACGCTCTACGGCGCGCCGCAGCACCGGCGTGTCGTCAGCGAACGCCGCAGCCGCTCCGTCGGCGCCGCCGCCGGTCCAGAAGACGCTCGACCGCTCGCTCGCGCCCGGGAGCGAGCGTCGTCGAGACCCACGGCGCGCCCGCCTACTCGACCTCGGTCGCACGGCTCGTCTACGCGCCCGACGGGAAGCTGCTGTCGGACGCGACCTGGTACTCGAGCTACCGCGCGTGCCCCGAGATCCTGCGCGTCGGGCCGAAGCCGAAGCCCGCCGAAGCCGAAGCCGGCGCCGCAACGAGCCGACCGCGACGACGACGACGACTCCGACGCTCGACCCGCTCAGGCGGCTCGCGACCTGCAATCGCCGCGCGCAGCCACTCGCGGCATCCGGGTCGGCCGCAGCGTCGCGCATCGACCGTCCCGTGGGCCGTCCAGCCGTCGGCGATCACGTCGCCGTCGCGCTCGACCGCGTACTCGAACCGGAAGCGCGCGCCGCGCAGGTCGAGGCAGCGCGCGTGCACGAGCAGGCGGTCGTCGAAGACGGCGGGCGCGAGGAAGCGCACGTGCGTCTCGAGCACGAGCGACTCGATCCCCTGGTCGCGCAGCCGCTGATAGCCGCCTGCGTACGCGCTCGAGGAACCCGACGCGCGCGACCTCGAACCAGACGAGGTAGTTCGCGTTGTGCACGATGCCCTGCGCGTCGGTCTCGGCGAAGCGCACGCGGACCGCGGGGCGAAGTCGTAGCCCTCCATCGGCGGCAACTCTCGTCAGAGCGCGAGCTGGAGCTGCGCGTGGTCGGTCGAGCCCCGAGACGCCGACGCCGACGAGCCGCAGCGGGCCCGGGCCGGTCGCGGAGGGCGCGGTCGAGCAGCGAGCACGCGAGCTCGCCGATGCGGTCGGCGTCGTCGGTCCCGACGCCCGAGCGAGGTCGAGCGCGTCCGGATCGAGAAGTCGGGATAGCGGAGCTTCGTCGTCACCGTGCGGGCGGTCTGCCCGCGTTCGCGCAGATGGTCGGCGAGCCCGCCGGCCATCCGGCGCAGCTCGTCGTGCAGCCGCTCGACGTCGCCGACGTCGCGCTCGAAGGTCTCCTCGTTCGAGATCGAGATCCGCTCGGTCGAGACCTCGAGCGGCCGCGGGTCGATGCCGCGCGCCCGCTCGCGGACGAGCCGCCCGACCTTGCCCGGCAGGACCGGCGAGCTCGGCGTCGTCGAGCTCCGCGACCGCGCCGATCGTCTCGACCCCGGCCGCCGCGAGCCGCTCCTCGGCCCGCGGGCCGATCCCCGGGCAGCACGCGGATCGGGAACGGCGCGAGGAACTCCGCCTCGCGGCCGGGCCGCACGACCGTGAGCCCGCCCGGCTTGCGGCGGTCGGAGGCGACCTTCGCGACCACCTTCGAGTTCGCGACGCCGAGCGAGCACGAGAGCCGCGTGCGGCGCGGACGACCGCCCGGACCGCCTCGGCGAGCGCGCGCGCGTCGTCGAAGGCGGGCGCGACCTCGCCGAGGTCGAGATAGCCCTCGTCGATCCCGGCCTGCTCGACGGTCGGCACGATCTCGCGCACGATCGACCAGACCTCGCGCGAGTAGTCGCGGTAGAGCGCATCCGCGGGCCGGACGAAGACGGCCTGCGGGCAGCGGCGAAGCGCCTCGGCGCACGACATCGCCGAGAGGATCCCGAAGCGCCGCGCGACGTAGTTCGCGGTCGCGACGACGCCGCGGCCGTGCGGGTCGCCGCCGACGACGAGCGGCACGCGTGCGAAGCTCCGGCTGCTCGAGCTCCTCGACGGCGGCGAAGAACGCATCGAGATCGAGGTGGGCGACGATCATGCCCCGAGGGTACGCCGCCAGAGAGACGGCTCGCTCAGACGAGCTCGTCGGCGATCCGGTCGGCGAGCGCCGCGGCCTGGGCCGGCGCCGAGCACGGCGGCTGCCGCGCCGGATCGGGCCCGCATCGGCCGGGCTCCGGACGCGAGGCGACCGCTCGGAGGTAGCGGTCGAGCCCGCGGCCGTAGGCCTTCGCGGCGGCGCGCCGCCCGCGGCGAGCCGCCCGACGAGCGCGGCGGCCCCGCGTCTGCGCGGCCGGGTCGAGGTCGATCTTCACCCCGTCCTTGCCGAGCTCGAGGCTGCCGATCCGGTCGTGGAAGACGGCGATCACCGCGGCGCCCGCGCCGAGGAGGACGAGCGCGAGGGCCAGCGCCTCCGAGCGTCGCGACGGGGCCGCCGCGCGTCGCTCTTCACGACCGTCGTGACCTTGTGCGTCGGCTGCGTCTCGCGTTCGCATCGACCGTCGTCACGGTTCGTCGCGACCGCGCCGCCGCCCCGGCGGGCGGCAGCCAGACGCGCCAGAGCGCGACCCAGATCAGGCCGGCAGCGAGCGGGATCAGGACGAGCGGCGCGAGGTTCGCCCCGGCCCAGCGCAACGCCACCTGTCGTGAACGGACATGTGCCTAGACTCTACGCCTTTGCTGACAGTTGTCAACAACGTAGCGCCGATCGCTCGCGTATCGTTAGCTTTCCGGACGGCGACAACCGGATAAGAGAGGCTCAAGATGGCCCAGAAGAAGCAGAAGTCCGTTATCTCGCAGCTCCAGTCGGTCGGCGAGGACGTGCTCGAAGTCACGAAGAACCCGGCGACGCGCTCGGCGCTCCAGGGCGCGATGCAGCTGAAGGACCGGGCGGAAGCTGCTCGCCGGCTTCGAGTCGATCGAGAAGCGCCTCGCCGCGATCGAGAAGCGCGCTCGCCGGCTCGAGGGCCAGGCGAAGAAGCCGACGCCGCCGCGTCGCGCCGCGCACGACCGAAGCGCAAGTCGACCGCCGAGAGCCGCGCACGCCGCGCGCCGACGCGCGCCAAGGCCGATCGGCGGAGAGCAAGCGAAGCTCGACGTCGGCGCACCGGCAGCGCGGACCCGCAGCGCGCCGGGTACGACCTCGAAGCGCGCCGGCGTCGTCCCGGCCACCTCGCCGTCGAGCTCGATCGGCAGCGGCTCGGCGGCGTCGACGGTGACGCGCGGCGCTGCGCACCACCTCGACCCGCGGGTGGTGGACGTGGCCGCCCTTGTAGATCTTCGGCGACGTCGTCACGAAGTCGAGCTTCGTGATGTCGCCGATCAGCACGACGTCGAACAGGCCGTCGTCGGGCATCGCGTCCGGCGCGAGCTTCATCCCGCCGCCGTGCCAGCGACCGTTCGCGACGATCACGTCGTGCATCCGGCCCGCGGCGCTCGCCGCCGTCGAACGTCGACGGTGACCTCGGTGTTCTTCCAGCGCGGCGAACTCGCGCACGAGCGCGTAGTAGAAGGTCGCCCTGCCGCCGAGGGCCTTCGACATCCCGTTCGCCCGCCGCGCGACGGCGCCGCTCATCCCGACCGAGCCGACGTTCGCGAAGACCAGCTCCCTCGTCGCCGCCCGGCGCGGAACACGCACACGGCCGAGGTCGACCGTCCGCGTCTCGCCGGTCGCGCGCGACGCGCGACCGCGTCGTCGAAGCGGGTCGGGATCCCGTGGTGCGCACGAAGTCCTTCCCGGTGCCGTTCGGAAGCACCGCGAGCTCGGCGCCGGTGCCGGCGATGCCGTTCACGACCTCGTTCAGCGTGCCGTCGCCGCCGACCACGACGACCAGCCTGCCCGTCGCCGGCACGCCTCGCGCGCGAGCTCGGTCAGGTGGCCCGGCCGCTCGGAGAGCAGCTCTCGCCGTCCAGGCCGAGCTCGGCGCGCGCGCCGCGGAGCTCCGGCCAGCGCTTCCGGTCGCGCCGTTCGCGCTCGCCGGGTTGACGAGGAAGACGCGTCGGCTCACGCCGAAGACGGTCGTAGCGTCGGCGATCGCGACTTCGAGCGCGAGCTTCGTCATCCGCTCGACGCCCGCCTTCAGCTCCTCGTCGCTGATCCGGGTGAAGACGCCCTCGACGACGATGTCGCTGACGGTGAGCAGGCAGCCCGACTCGATCCCGCGGAGCGCGGCGACCGTGAAGAGCGCCGCGGCCTCCATCTCGACGGCGAGGACGCCGCGCTAGGACCAGCGCTCGTACTGGCCCTCGTTCGGGTTGTAGAAGAGGTCGCTCGAGACGATCGGGCCGACGTGCAGCTTGCTGCCCGCTGTCCTTCGCGATGTGGACTGCCTCGTGGACGAGCCTCCACGAGGCGGTCGGGCAGTGCGGCTCGTTGTCACGAGGTGCATCGCCGTCGAGTCGGCCGGCACGGCGGTCAGCGCGACGATCAGGTCGCCGAGCGCGTGGTCGCCTGCAGCCCGCCGCAGGTGCCGACGCGGATCAGCTTCTTGCAGCCGAGCTGGACCAGCTCCTCGAAGACGATCGTCGCGCCCGGGCAGCCCATGCCGGTGCCCTGCACCGAGACCGGCCTGCCCTTCCAGGTGCCGGTGTAGCCGAGGAGCCCGCGCTCGGAGTTGCGCTGCACGGCTCGTCGAGGTAGGTCTCGGCGATGTACTTGGCCCGCAGCGGGTCGCCGGGGAGCAGAACTGCCTCGGCGTACTCGCCGGGCTCGGCGCGAATGTGGATCGGCATGGCGCGTGACTCTATAGGACGCGTGCACCGCTGATGAACTACTACCGTCCGCGCATGTCGGGAAGGTCAGCGAGCCGACGCCGGAGCAGGTGCTCGAGTTCTGCGCGCGCGAGCCGGTCGAGCGCGTCTTCCTCGAGGACGTCGCCCGGCGCGGCTTGGCCGGTTTGTCGCGGTCGAGGCGGGCGGGCACGCTCGTCTCGCTCTGCCATGTCGGCGCGAACCTCGTCCCGTCGGGCGAGGGCTGCGGGGCGTTCGCCGAGGCGGCCGCGGGCGCACGCTCGAGATGATCATCGGCGAGGAGCGCGCGGTCGGCGAGCTCTGGGCGGCGGCGCGGCCGCTGCTGCCCGAGCCGCGCGCCGACCGTCCCGGGCCAGCCCGTGTTCGCGATCTCCGAGCCGCCCGCGCCCGGGCGACAGCGGCCTGCGCGCCGCGACGCCTCAACGATCTCGACGCGCTCGTGCCGGTCTGCGCGGCCGCGCACGAGGTCGAGCTCGGCGTCGACCCGCTCGCCGCGACCTCGACGCGTTTCGCTGGCGGACGCGCGCACAGATCAGCGACGGCCGCTCCTGGCTCTGGTCGAGGACGGCGATCGTGCTCTTCAAGGCCGAGGCTTCGGCCTGGACGCCCGCGGCCGTCCAGGTGCAGCAGGTCTGGGTCGACCCGGCCGTGCGCGGACGCGGCTACGGCGCCCGGGGGATGCGCGACCTCATGCCGGCTGCTGCTCGAGACGGCGCCGTTCGTGACGCTGTTCGTTCGCGCCGAGAACAGCCTGCGATCGCCTCTACGAGTCGATCGGGATGCACCTCGTCGGCCGCTACCGCTCGCTGCTCTTCTGACATGGAACAGGCGATCCTCGCGCGGCACGGCGAGAGCGTCTTCAACGTGCTCGGCGTGATGAACGGCGACCCGCGTGCCGGGCGGGCTGACCCCTCCGGGGCTTCGAGCAGGCGGGGCGCTCGGCGAGGCGCTCCGCGCGAGCCGCTCGATCTCTGCCGTCACGAGCGGTTCGAGCGCGCCCGGCGACCGCCGACGAAGCGCTGCGGGGCGGGAGGTGCCCCGGTCGTCCTGTCCGAGTTGAACGACCCGCTCTACGGCCACTTCGAGGGCGGCCGCTCGATGCCTACCGCGACTGGGCGTCGGTGCCTCGTCGACGCGCGCCCGGCGGCGGGGGCGAGAGCCGGGTCGCGATCGTCGAGCGCTACGCCAGCGCCTTCCGCGAGCTGCTGGCGCGGCCGGAGCGGACGATCCTCGTCGTCGCGCACTCGCTTCCGATCGCCTACGCGCTCACGCTCGGGACGGGCGCCGCCGAGGCGCGCGCATGCCGTTCGCGGGCAACGCGGTCGCCGTTTCCGTTCAGCGCGGCCGAGCTCGAGGCGGTCGCCGGGGTGCTCGAGGCTGGGTCGCCGCCCCGACGTTCTGGTGATGCACACTTCCGCGATGGCGTGCTCGAGCGGATCGAAGCGCACATCCGGCGCACGAGCTGATCGAGCCCGGCGGCGAGGTCCTTCTGCCTCGTCTCGGGCGGGGCGGATTCGACCTGCCTCTTCCACGCCCTCCGGAGCTCGGATACCGCGTCTCGGCGCTCCACGTCGACCACGGGCTGCGCGGCGCGGAGTCCGACGGCGGATGCGTGCTTCTGCGCGGCGGCGCTCGGAGCGGAGGTCGTGGGCCGACGGCGGCGGCTGAACGAGGCGGGGCTGCGCGACCTCCGCTACGGCCAGAGCGAGACGGTCGGCTGCGGGCGACCGACCAGCACCGCGAGCAGACCAGGTGGAGACGATTCTCTACCGGCTCGTCCACAAGCGGCAACGCGAAAGGGATCAAGGCCCGGCGGGAGGACGGGATCGTCCGGCCGCTGCTTCCCGCTCTGGCGCGAGGAGACCGAGCGCTTCTGCCGTGAGCGCGGGGCTCCGGTTCCGCACCGACTCGTCGAGGAATACGGCCACCACGCGCGGCCTGATCCGTGGCCAGATCCTGCCGCTTCTGCCAGCGTCATCCACCCGG
>CAVURE010000004.1:0-36442 GCA_963743675.1 uncultured Actinomycetota bacterium | reverse complement strand
CTGATAGGCGAGCGCGAACCCGAACCAGATCGCCATCTGACGTCCGAGATCTCACCCACGCGGCAAGACTCGCCGCCCTGCTTTCACAAGCGTCGACACGCGGCCTGATTCTACAACGTCGACCCGGACTGACAACCCGGGTTTTCGAGCCGGACAACTCTATTTCTCTCGGTGGCTACCTCTACGCGACGGTCGGTGACCGGTTCCCGCGATTTTCGGAGGGGTGCGTCCCCACCCAAAGGGCGGGGGACCGGCTTCGGTTCGGTCGTTTTCGAGGCGGGCGTCGAAGGCGCCGCCGAGGAGGCCGAAGCTAGCTCGAGCGGAGCGAGCTAGCCGCCGATGTAGCTCATCTCGACGCGCGGCGTTCGTCGTCGACCGTCGGCCCTGCGAACGCAGCTCCGAGTAACGGTCGCCGCGCACCCGCCAGATCGTCGGCGAACTTCGCGGCTGAGCTCCTCGTCGGTCGCGCCGCTCCTGATCAGGGCGCGGAGGTCGTGGCCCCGCTTGGCGAACAGGCAGGTGTAGAGCTTGCCCTCGGCCGAGATTCGCGAGCGGGTGCAGTCACCGCAGAACGGCTGGGTGACCGAGGCAATGATCCCGATCTCGCCCTTGCCGTCCTCGTAGCGCCAGCGCTTGGCGACCTCGCCGCGGTACTGCGCCTCGGCGGGCTCGATCGGGAACTCGGCGTTGACGGCGGCGACGATCTCCGCTGCCGGGACGACATCGTCCATCCGCCAGCCGTTCGTCGCGCCGACATCCATGAACTCGATGAAGCGGAGCGTGTCGCCGGTTTCGCGGAAGTACCGGGCCATCGGGACGATCTGGTCGTCGTTGACGCCTCGCTTGACGACGCAGTTGACCTTGACCGGGAGCCCGACCGCGCGCGCCGCCTCGATCCCCTCGAGCACGCGCTCGACCGGGAAGTCGACGTCGTTCATCGCGCGGAACGTCGGGTCGTCCATCGCGTCGAGGCTGACCGTGATCCGGTGGAGCCCCGCGTCCGCGAGTGCCTGCGCCTTGCGCGGCAGCAGCGAGGCGTTCGTCGTGAGCGTCAGCTCGGCGTCGAGCTCCGAGAGCATCCCGACCAGGCGCTCGATGTCGCGCCGGATCAGCGGCTCGCCGCCCGTCAGCCGGATCTTGTTGACGCCGAGCGCCGACCGCGGCGCGGGCGACCCGCGTGAGCTCGTCGAAGTCGAGCAGCTCCTTGCGGTCGAGGAACCGGTAGGAGTGGCCGAAGACCTCCTTCGGCATGCAGTACGTGCAACGGAAATTGCACCGATCCGTCACCGAGATCCGGAGGTCCCGAAGGGGACGGCCGAAGGCGTCTAGGGCCTGCGACATCTGCAGACAGATTAGCGTGTGGGCCGGGCCTGATGTCACGCGTTGTTCACAGGATGACTAGTCCCTCGCGCCCGGCCGTGCCCGCCCTCGTGGCGGTCACCGCCGTCTGGGGGCTGACGTTCGTGCAGGTGAAGGACGCGGTCGCGCTCTACCCGGTGATGCCGTTCCTCGCGCTCCGGTTCGGGATCGCGGCACTCGTGCTGGCGCCGCTCGCTTTCACGCGCGCTGCGCGGGCTTGGCCGGCGCGGCACGGCGTCGGCTGCGTTCGCCGGCGCGCTGCTCGCCGGCGGCTACGCGCTCCAGACCTCGGGCTCGAGCGGACGAGCGTCTCGAGCGCCGGGTTCATCACCGGCATGTACGTCGTGCTCACTCCGCTGATCGCGTTCGTCTGCTTCCGCATCCGGATCGGTGCGAGCGTCTGGGGCGGCGTCGCGCTCGCGACCGGCGGGCTCGCGCTGCTTGCCGGCGTGCACGGCGGCCCGCAGGGCGGTAACGCGCTCGTACTCGCGGGCGCCGCCGTCTACTCGCTCCAGATCGTGCTGATGGAGCGCTACGCGCCGCGGTACGACGCGCTCGGGTTCACGCTGGTCGAGATGCTCGCCGCGTTCGCGCTCCTCGGCGTCGTGGCGGTGCCGACGATGGCGGTGCCGCGCGGCTGGACGGTCTGGGGGCCCTGCTCGTCACCGGCATCTTCGCGAGCGCGCTCGCCTTCCTCGTCCAGACCTGGGCACAGCGGCTGACGAGCGCGACGCGGACGGCGCTCGTCTTCACGCTCGAGCCGGTGTGGGCGGCGATCTTCGGCTTCTGGCTCGCGGGCGACCGGCTGGGCGCTCGGCCGCTGGGCCGGCTGCATCGCGATCATGGCCGGGATCGTCCTCGCCGGACGCGAGGCGCCGCGGCACGTCGACGAGGAAGCTGCGCTCGCGGTCGCGGCCGAGACCGCCGCGTGACGCCCGTCCTGCTCGCGCTCGCCTCGGCGGCGGCGTTCGGCGCGATGACGGTGATGATCCGGATCGGGCTCCGGGACGGCACCGGCGCGATCCGCGGCGCGCTCGCGACGCTCGTCGTCGCGTTCGCGGTCGCCCTCGCGCGCCTCGCTCGTCCGCCACGACTACGGCGGACGCCTGGAAGTTCTTCCTCGCGGGTCTGCTCGCGCCGGGGCTGTCGCAGATCCTCTTCACGCGCTCGATCGAGGAGGCGGGCGCGTCGCGGACCTCGGTGACCGTCGGCGCGGCTCCGCTCTTCGCCCTCGCGATCGCCTTCACGCTGCTCGGCGAGCCCGTGCAGGCCGGCGCTCGTCGGCGGCGCGGTCGCGATCGTCGCCGGCGGCATCCTGCTCGCCGCCGAGCGCGACCGTCCCGACCACCTGCGGGCGCGCGGCCTCCTCTTCGCGCTCGGCGCCGCCGTCCTCTTCGCCGTCCGCGACAACATCGTGCGCGCGCTGCACACCGAGGGCAGCCCCGAGACGGTCGCCGCGGCGGCGCTGCTCGCCGGCATCCTCGTCGACGCTCGTTCCGGCGCGGGGCTTGCCGACGCGGCGCGAGCTGCGGCGCTTCGCGCCGGCGGGCGTGCTGTTCGGCCTCTCCTATATCTGCCTGTTCGAGGCGTACTTCCGCGGCCGCGTCTCGGTCGTCTCGCCGCTCGTCGCGACCGAGTCGCTCTGGGGCGTCGGCGCTCGCGGCGCTCGTGTTCGGGCGAAGCGAGGGGGTCGGCCGGCGGGTGATCTTCGGTGCGGCGGCGATCGTCGCGGGAGGTGTCCTGATCGGCCTCTCGCGCCACCCTGTAGACGATCTGATATAAAGACGCTTAGATTTTCTCAGTTGGCAGACGTTGCAACGCTAGACGTGACGCTGCCACGTTGAAGCACGTTCGCAAAAGGAGATGCAGCAGATGGCGAAGACGATCGGTATCGATCTCGGCACCACCAACTCGTGCATGGCGGTGCTCGAGGGCGGCGAGCCGACCGTGATCTCGAACGCCGAGGGCGGGCGGACGACTCCGTCCGTCGTCGGGTTCGCGAAGGACGGTCAGCGGCTCGTCGGCTCGCCGGCACGCCGGCAGCAGGTCACGAACCCGCAGAACACGATTTTCTCGATCAAGCGCTTCATGGGCCGCAAGTTCGACGAGGTCTCGGAGGAGATGAAGATCGTCCCCTACGAGGTCGTCAAGGGCCCGAACGACGACGTTCGCGTGAAGGCCGGCGGCAAGGAGTACGCGCCGCCGGAGATCAGCGCGATGATCCTCCAGAAGCTGAAGACCGACGCCGAGGCCTATCTCGGCGAGTCGGTCACCGACGCGGTGATCACCGTTCCCGCGTACTTCAACAACGCCCAGCGCGAGGCGACCAAGGACGCCGGCAAGATCGCCGGCCTCAACGTCCTGCGCATCATCAACGAGCCGACCGCGGCCGCGCTCGCCTACGGGCTCGACAAGGAAGGCACCGAGCAGACGATCCTCGTCTTCGACCTCGGCGGCGGCACGTTCGACGTGTCGGTGCTCGAGCTCGGCGACGGCGTCTTCGAGGTCAAGTCGACGAACGGCGACAACCACCTCGGCGGCGACAACTTCGACAAGGCGATCGTCGACTGGATGGTCGCCGAGTTCAAGCGCGAGCAGGGCATCGACCTCGCGGCCGACCCGATGGCGCTCCAGCGCCTGTACGAGGCCGGCGAGAAGGCGAAGATCGAGCTCTCCTCGACGATGGCGACGCAGATCAACCTGCCGTTCATCACCGCGACGCCCGAGGGCCCGAAGCACCTCGACCTGCAGCTCACGCGGGCGAAGCTCGAGGAGCTGACCCACGACCTGCTCGAGCGCACCGTCGGGCCGACCAAGCAGGCGCTGACGGACGCCGGCCTCGACGCCTCGAAGATCGACCACGTCGTGCTCGTCGGCGGCATGACCCGCATGCCGGCCGTGCAGGCGAAGGTCAAGGAGCTGATCGGCAAGGAGCCGCACAAGGGCGTCAACCCGGACGAGGTCGTCGCCGTCGGCGCCGCGATCCAGGGTGGCGTCCTCAAGGGCGAGGTCAAGGACATCCTGCTCCTCGACGTCACCCCGCTCTCGCTCGGGATCGAGACGAAGGGCGGCGTGATGACGACAGCTGATCGAGCGCAACACGACGATCCCGACCCGCAAGGCGGAGACGTTCACGACCGCCGAGGACAACCAGCCCTCGGTCGAGGTGCACGTCCTGCAGGGCGAGTCCGAGATGGCCGCCTACAACAAGACGCTCGGCAAGTTCCAGCTCGTCGGCATCCCGCCGGCGCCGCGGGGCATGCCGCAGGTCGAGGTCGCGTTCGACATCGACGCGAACGGGATCATCAACGTCTCGGCGAAGGATCTCGGCACCGGCAACGAGCAGCAGATCAAGATCGAGGGCGGCTCGGGCCTGAAGGAGGACGAGGTCCAGCAGATGATCAAGGACGCCGAGGCGCACGCCGAGGAGGCGCACAAGCTGCGCGAGCTCGCCGACACCCGCAACGAGGCCGAGGGCGCTCGCCTACCAGACCGAGAAGTCGCTCAAGGAGCACCGCGACAAGCTCGACGAGTCCGTTGCCTCGACGGTCGAGGGCCGGATCATGGAGCTCCGCGGCGTGCTCGAGTCGGGCGACGTGGCGGAGATCCGGGCGAAGCGCGACGCGCTGCAGGAGGCCTGGACGGAGGCCGCCTCGGCGATCTACGCCCAGGCGTCGGCCACGCGTCGACGACGGACGGCGGCAACGGTTCCGCCGCCTCGGACGACGAGGTGATCGAGGACGCCGACTACGAGGTCGTCGACGAGGGCGAGGAGGCCAAGACCTCTTGAGCGAGCCGTACGAGCTGCAGGCCGAGCGCGACGCCGGAGGCAGCGGAGGAGCCCGCTGCCCCGGCGTCCGGAGGCCGTGCTCCGAGCAGCCGACGAGCTCGCGCGAGGCGATCCGCGAGCGCGACGAGTACCTCGACGCGCTCCAGCGGCTGAAGGCCGAGTTCGACAACTACCGCAAGCGGGTCGCGCGCGAGCAGGAGCGGCTCGTCGCTGCGCGCCTCCGAGCGGCTCGTGAAGCAGCTGCTGCCGATGCTCGACGACCTCGAGCGGGCGGTCGAGGCCGCGGTCGAGCACGGCGAGGTGAAGCTCGCCGACGGCGTGCGGCTCGTCCACCGCTCGCTCGCCGACATGCTCGCGCGCGAGGGGCTCATCGAGGTCGAGACCGACGGGCAGTTCGATCCGCACACCCAGGAGGCGCTGCTCTCGCAGCCCTCCGACGCGCCCGAGGGCGACGGTGATCCAGGTGCGTCCAGAAGGGCTACCGGCTCGGCGACCACGTCCTGCGCCCGGCGCGGGTCGTCGTCAGCTCCGGGCTCGCCGTCGGCGCCCGGCTCCGCAGGCGAGGACTAGCCCGTCCGACGATGGCCGAGTCCTACTACGAGACCCTCGGCGTCCCGAAGAACGCGTCGCCGGACGAGCTGAAGAAGGCCTACCGCAAGCTCGCGCGGCAGTACCACCCGGACAAGAACCCGGGCGACGCCGCGGCGGAGGCGCACGTTCAAGGAGGTGCAGGGCGCCTACGACGTGCTCTCGGACCCCGAGAAGCGCAAGCAGTACGACAGCTTCGGGTCGACGAACGGCCGCCCGGGGCCGACGAACGTCGACTTCGGCGACTTCGATCTGGGCGACATCTTCGGCGGCCTGTTCGGCGGCGGTCGCGGCGGTGGCCGCGGGCGCGCAGCAGCCGCAGCGCGGCCAGCGCGGCTCGGACGTCGAGGTCGAGGTGCGGGTCTCGTTCGAGGACTCGCTGAAGGGCCTCCAGACGACGGTGCCGGTCACGCTCGAGCTCGCGTGCCACACCTGCCACGGAACCGGCGCGGCGCCGGGAACGGCGCCGAAGCGCTGCCCGCACTGCGAGGGCAGCGGCGTCGTCGCGACCTCGCAGGGGCTGTTCGCGCTCCAGCAGCCGTGCCCGAACTGCCGCGGCAACGGCACGATCGTCGACACGCCGTGCCCGACCTGCCACGGCTCGGGCCGCGAGCGGCGCACGAAGCGCTACACGGTGCGGATCCCGGCCGGCGTCAAGGACGGGACGAAGATCAAGCTCAAGGGCAAGGGCGAAGCCGGGTGGGGCGGCGCGCCTGCCGGCGACCTGTTCGTCGTGACGCGCGTCGAGCCGTCGAAGCTGTACGAGCGGCGCGGCGACGACCTCGTGCTCGAGGTGCCGGTCACGTTCAGCGAGGCGGCGCTCGGCGCGACGGTCGAGATCCCGACGCCGGAGGGCCGCGTGTCGCTGAAGGTTCCGTCCGGGTCGCAGGACGGCAAGCTGCTGCGCGTGAAGGGCCGCGGCTCGCCCAAGCTCAACGGCTCCGGCCGCGGCGACCTGCTCGCGCGCCTCAAGGTCGCGGTGCCGTCGAAGCTGACGCAAGGCCGAGCGCGAGGCGCTCGAGAACCTCGACAAGGCGTCGAAGGCGAACCCGCGCGAGAGGCTGTTCGGATGACGAGCGAGCACGACCGGCTGCTCGCCGAGGGGCCGCGGACGGCTCCCGAGCCGCGCACGGCGCCCGACCTCGACGCCGGCGTCTGCTTCGAGCGCCCGGCGCCAGTTCTTCGACGAGCCCGCGTCGGAGCCGACGCCCGTCGCGAGTGCGCCCGTCGCCTGTCGTTCCACGCAGCCGGCAGCCGGGCTGCCGGGCTCGCCGCGCGGGCTCGAGGTCGCGCGCCCGCGTTCTCGGCGCGGGCTCGTTCGGTTCCTGATCCCTGCCGGTCGTGGTCGGCGCTGGTCGTCGCCCGCGCGGCGTTCGACAGGCACGGCGGCGGCTCGGCGGTCGTTCGCCGTCGTCTGGGTCGTGGTGCTCGCGGCCGGGATCGTGCTCAGGAGGCGACGGTGGTGAGCGAACGGCAGGACGACGCGGACTCGGGCGGCCGCGCTACATGATCTCGGTCGCCGCCGAGCTCGTCGGCATGCATCCGCAGACGCTCCGGATCTACGAGCAGAAGGGCCTCGTCCGGCCGAAGCGCACCGCGGGCAACACGCGGCTCTACTCCGACGAGGACGTCGAGCGGCTCCAGCTGATCCAGCGGCTGACGACCGAGATCGGCCTCAACCTCGCCGGCGTCGAGCGCGTGCTCCACCTCGAGGACGAGCTCGCCCGCATGCGCCGCCGGCTCGACCGGATGGAGCGCGAGATGCGCGAGACGATCGACCAGGTCCACCGGCAGTACCGCCGCGACCTCGTCGTCTACCGCCCGCCGCAACCGCCGGCCAGGAGAGGTCATGGACGGAGGCCCGTCCGGCAGCAGTGTCCGGACTGGCAGGTGCAACGGTGCAACGCCCGGCGGGTCAGGCAGCAGAAGTGCAACGAACGATCGAGGAGAGTGGTTGAGCGATGGATTTCAATCGGCTGACGGTCAAGGGACAGGAGGCCGTCGCGGCGGCGCAGGAGCTTGCGCGCCGGCGCGGGAACCCCGAGATCTACCCCGAGCACCTGCTGCTCGCGCTGCTCGACCAGGAGCTCTTCGCCGACTGGCAGGGGCTGCGCGCCGAGGCCGAGCAGAAGCTCGCCGGGCCGTCCGGCCGCGACCGGCGCCGGGAACGTGCAGCCGCGGATCTCGAACTCGCTGACGACAGGTGCTCGACGACGCCGAGCGCGAGGCGGCGAAGCTCGAGGACGACTACGTCTCGACCGAGCATCTGTTCCTCGCGCTCGACGCCGTGCCGCGCGACGAGATCCTCGCCTGGATCAAGAAGGTCCGCGGCGGCCAGCGCGTCACCTCGCAGGATCCCGGAGGGCAGCTACCAGGCGCTCTCGAAGTACGGCCGCGACCTGACCGAGGAGGCCGAGGCCGGGAAGCTCGACCCGGTGATCGGCCGCGACGAGGAGATCCGGCGCGTGATCCAGATCCTCTCGCGCCGCACGAAGAACAACCCGGTCCTGATCGGCGAGCCCGGCGTCGGCAAGACGGCGATCGCCGAGGGGCTCGCGCAGCGGATCGTCGGCGGCGACGTCCCCGAGGGGCTCAAGGATCGGACGGTCTGGGCGCTCGACATCGGCGCGCTGCTCGCCGGCTCGAAGTACCGCGGCGAGTTCGAGGAGCGGCTGAAGGCCGTTCTCACCGAGATCAAGGAGAGCAACGGCCGCGTCGATCCTCTTCATCGACGAGCTGCACACGATCGTCGGCGCCGGCGCCGCCGAGGGCGCGGTCGACGCCGCGAACCTGCTCAAGCCGATGCTCGCGCGCGGCGAGCTTCGCTGCGTCGGCGCGACGACGCTCGACGAGTACCGCAAGCACATCGAGAAGGACGCCGCGCTCGAGCGCCGCTTCGCGCCGGTGCGCGTCGACGAGCCGTCGGTCGAGGACACGATCGCGATCCTGCGCGGCCTGAAGGAGCGCTACGAGGCCCATCACGGCGTCCGGATCCGCGACGCCGCGCTCGTCGCCGCCGCGGTCCTCTCGCATCGCTACATCGCCGACCGCTTCCTGCCCGACAAGGCGATCGACCTCGTCGACGAGGCCGCCTCGGGCCTGCGGATGGAGATCGACTCCTCGCCGATCGAGCTCGACGAGGCGAACCGCCGCGTGATGCAGCTCGAGATCGAGCTCGCCGCGATGGCGAAGGAGGCCCCGGGCACGCGCGAGCCGCTCGAGCAGGCGCTCGCCGAGGCGAAGGAGCAGCGCGACGGCCTCGCCGCCCGCTGGGCGAAGGAGAAGGAGGCGCTCGAGCGGATCAAGGACGCGACGCGCCGTCTCGACGAGCTCCGCATGGAGGCCGAGCGGGCCGAGCGCGAAGGCAACCTCCAGCGCGTCGCCGAGATCCGCTACGGCGAGATTCCCGAGCTCGAGCGCGAGCTCGAGGAGCGCACGGGGCCCGAGCACCCGATGGTGAAGGAGGAGGTCGACGAGGACGACATCGCCGCGGTCGTCGCCCGCTGGACGGGCATCCCGGTCGACGCGCCTGCTCGAGGGCGAGACCGAGAAGCTGATCCACATGGAGGATCGCCTCCACGAGCGCGTGATCGGCCAGGACGAGGCGGTCTCCGCCGTCTGCGAACGCGCTCCGGCGCGCGCGCACCGGCCTCCAGGATCCGAACCGGCCGATCGGCTCGTTCGTCTTCCTCGGCCCGACCGGCGTCGGCAAGACCGAGCTCGCCCGCGCGCTCGCCGAGTTCGTGTTCGACGACGAGCACGCGATGGTGCGGCTCGACATGAGCGAGTACCAGGAGCGGCACACCGTCTCGCGGCTCGTCGGCGCGCCTCCCGGGTACGTCGGCTACGACGAGGGCGGCCAGCTGACCGAGGCGGTGCGCCGGCGCCCGTACTCGGTCGTCCTGCTCGACGAGATCGAGAAGGCGCACGCCGAGGTGTTCGACGTGCTGCTTCAGGTGCTCGACGACGGCCGGCTGACCGACGGCCAGGGCCGCACGGTCGACTTCCGCAACGCGATCCTGATCATGACCTCGAACATCCGCACGGCCGAGGCGATGCGCGAGCACTTCCGGCCCGAGTTCCTCAACCGGATCGACGAGATCGTCGAGTTCAAGCCGCTGTCCCGCGAGCAGATCGGCGAGATCGTCGAGCTCCAGCTCGGCCGGCTCCGCGCGAGGCTCGCCGACCGCGGGCTCGAGCTCGAGCTGACCGACGGCGCGAAGGCGGTGATCGCGAACGCGGGCTGGGACGAGGCCTACGGCGCGACGGCCGCTGAAGCGGGCGATCCAGCGCCTGCTCGAGAACCGGCTCGCGCTTCGCCTGCTCGAGGGCGACTTCGCGCCGGGGACACGATCCTCGTCGACGAGCAGAACGGCGACCTCGTCTTCACGAAGGCCACGGCGCTGGCCGCCGGCCCGCATAGCCCTTCGAGTCGGCAAGCTTCGGTCGGCAGAGCCTTCGGCAGAGTCAAAGCTCGACGTCGTCGAGGAGCTCGGCCTGGCCTGCCACCGGCGGAGCGCCGTAGGCGAAGACGACCACCTCCGCGTCGGTCTCGTTCCGCAGCTGGATCGCCGTGCCGGGCTTCACCGCGACGACGCCCTGCGGGCCGAGGTCGAAGCGCTCGGGCGGGTCGCCGAGCAGCATCGTCAGCGTCCCCTCGAGGACGACGAAGACCTCCTCCTGGGCACCCTCGACGTGCCGGCGGCCGCGGGCGTGCGGCGGCAGCCGCCAGATCCGCGCCCGCGACTCGCTCGAGCCCGGCGGCGTCGTGAGGTCGGCGCTGCGAGCGGGGCTCCTCGCCTCCCAGCGAGGGCGCTCCTCCCACGAGTGGTCCCGGGCATGCGCGACTGAGTACGGCACGCCGGATGAAATCACAAGCGCCGCCGGCGTCAATGGTTCGCCGCCTTCGGAGTCGCCACCGGCGAGATCGGTGAAGTCGGCGGCATTCGCGTTCGTGTCGTGGCCGTCGGGGAGGCGGACGATGCTCGACCCGGGCGCCGCCGTGGCCGGCGGTGCGGGCGCCGGCGAGCCCTCGACGAGCGCGTTCGTCGCCGTTCCCCAGCCGACGCCGTCGACGAGCGACCCCGTTGCGTCGCGAAGCCCCGCGGCACCGCCCGTCCGCTGCGAGGCCCGCCGAGAAGCACTGGTCGGCGGCGGCCGCGCCCGCGTACGCGGCTACCGCCGAGGAGGTAGAAGCCACCGGGAGCCAGCGTCGTCCCGGCCGGGATCGTCGCGAGGGTCGTGTCGGAAGTGCCCGCCGCCGACCGGTAGACGACCTTCCAGCCGCCGATGTCGGCCGCTGCGGTCCCGGCGTTCACGATCTCGACGAACTCGTCGGCGGCCGACGAGCTCGTTCCGGTCTCGATCTCGTTGATTCGAACCGAAGCCTGTTCCTGCGGCGGAGCGTCGCGGCGACGCAGCGTGAACGTGACCGTCCCGGCCGGTCGTAGGCGATCCGTACGCGTGCCGCTCGTCGAGCAGCGCGCGCCCGAGAGCTGGTCGAGTGACGTGAGCGCCGTCCCGGGTCGCCCTTCGGTCCCGGTGGACCCGTCGGACCGGCCGGCCCCGCGGGGCCCGCCGGGCCTGCTGCACCGGCCGGGCCGACTCCGCCCTGCTGACCGCTTGCGCCCTGGGCGCCGATCGCACCTTGTGGGCCGCTGGCGCCCGCCCGGCCGCTCGGACCCTGGCTCCTGGAGCTCCCTGAGGCCCGGCTGGCCCTGCGGGCCCCGTCGCGCCCGTGCCCCGGCGCCCGTCGTGCCCGTCTCCCCGTTGGCCCGGCCGGCCCCGCGGGCCGGTCGGGCCCGGTCGCCCTTCGGACCGGCCGCGCCGGCCGGGCCGCTCGGACCCCGCGCGCCGGCAGCACCGTCCAGTCCGGCGGGACCCGGTTGCCCGACGCTCCGGTCGCCCGGCTGCCCGTCGGCCCGTCGGCCCGGTCGCCCGTCGGCCCGGTCGGCCCGGTCGGCCCGGTCGGCCCCGTCGGCCCGGTCGGCCCCGTCGGCCCCGTGCGGCCGCAGGTCCGCGGCCGCGCGCGGCGCCGGTCGGGACCGGCTCGCGCCGCAGTGCCCGCCAGCCAGCGAGCCGCGAGCACGACGCGGGTCGCTCGGCGACAGCGCCAAGGCTCCGTGCAGCCGGCAGCCTGGAACCGAAGCAGCCGGCCGGTCGCGCTCCGCCGTGCGTCGCGAAGGCCACGCCCGCGGCGGTCGCGAGCAACGCCGCCGCGATGGCGGCCAGGCGCGTCAGGCTCCAGTTCATGAGCAGGCTCCCTTCTCGAAGTGTTGTCAATATAGAATACAGAGCTCGAGAAGCGAGCGCGCCAGTGTCGTGCACGCATCTGTTCCACTTTTGGCACAAAGGCGTTACAAGAGCCCCGCTCGTCTACCGTCCCGAACGTGCTCGTCGTCGCCGCCACTCCGCTCGAGCTCGCCGTTCGTCGAGGGCGCGGAGACGCTGTGCTGCGGCATCGGCCCGGTCGAGGCGGCCGCCGCGACCGCCCGCGCGCTCGCGCAGAAGCGGCCCGACGCCGTCCTGCACATCGGGATCGCCGGTGCGCGCGACCTCGAGCCCGGAACGCTCGTGCTCGGCTCCGAGGCGGTCTACTGCGACCTCGTCGACCATGCCCGCTCGCTTCCCGCGCATCGAGCGCGCCGCTCCCGACCGCGACCTTCCTCGCCACGGCACGCGCGCGCGCTCCCGGAGGCGCTCGTGCTCCCGATCGCCACGAGCGCCCGCGTCGGCGGCGGCACGCCTGCTGCGAGGTCGAGGCGATGGAGGGTTTCGCCGTCCTCCGCGCCGCCGCCGCCGCGGGCGTTCCGGCGCTCGAGCTCCGCGCCGTCTCGAACAGGTTCGACGCCGACCGCGCCGACTGGCGGATCGACGACGCGCTCGCGGCCCTCGCAGGGGCCCTCACGGCTCTTCGTCGAGGCTCTCGATGCCTGAGCTGCCCGCCGCCCTCCCGCCGGCAGAGCGCACGATCGGCCAGTTCATCGGCGAGACGATCCGCGCCTACAGCACCCACTTCTGGCGCGCGATCCCGCTCGGGATCCCGCTCGCGGCCGCCGATCAGCTCGTCGGTTCACGAGCCTGCTGCGGACGCAGGTCCTGATCTTCTGGGCGCTGGGCCCGCTCATCGTCGCCGCCTACCTCTGGGCGTGCGCCGTCGTCTACAACGCTACGTCCGTCGCTGGACCCCGTATCTCGTCGGTCTCCTGATCTACGCGCCGTTCCCGATCCTGCGGGCCGGGTTCGTCCTGCCCGGGATCGCCTGGTTCGCGCTCTTCGGCCTCGCCGTGCCGGCCGCGCTCGTCGAGCGACTCCGATTCCGCGCAGGCGCTCGTCCGCGGCCGGCAGCTCGGCGCGGCCGACTACGTCCACTCGCTCGGTTCGCTGGCCTCGCTCGTGATCGTCGTCGGCGATCGCCGAGATCACGCTCGCCGCACTCCTGCACTCCCAGAGCGACAACAGCCAGCGAGTGGCTCTGCTCCTCGCCGACGTCGTGCTCAGCCCGCTGCTCTTCCTCGGCGGCGCGCTGCTCTACCAGGACCAGGCGGCGAGGGTAGGCTCGCGGAAACCCAACTCGAGGAGCCGCCGCGATGCCGACCTACATCCTCCTCTCGACGCTGACCCAGCAGGGCGTCCAGACGCTGAAGGCCAATCCTGAGCGGCTCCTCCAGGTGAACCAGGACATCGAGGAGTTCGGCGTCCGTGTGCTCCACCAGTGGGCGACACTCGGAGAGTTCGATTTCGTGAACGTCGTCGAGGCCGCCAGACATCGAGACGATCGCCAAAGCCTCGGTCTCGATCGCCGCCCGAGGCTCCGTCCGGATCGAGACGCTGCCCGCGCTCGACGTCGACGACTTCCTTAGAAATTTCTAAGAAATCGTCAAACCCGTACTTTCGGACAGTTGTGACGAGACGGTGACGAATGTAGAACTCGCGCGCCATGCGCGACCCGCGGATCGACGATCTTGCGCGCCTGCTCGTCGACCGATCGGTCGGCGTCGAGCCGGGCTGGCAGGTCTTCATCCGCTCGACGCCGCTCGCGCGGCCGCTCGTCGACGCGGTGCAGGAGCAGATCGCGCGGCGCGGCGCCTATCCGATCCTGCAGCTCGCCTGGGAGATGATCGGCGGGCCGTTTGCGCGCGAGGCGCCGCTCGAGCTGCTCGCAAAGCCGGCGCCGCTCCTGCTCCGCGCCTGGGAGGAGTGCGACGCCTTCATCTCGATCTCGGCCGCCGAGAACGTCCGCGAGGGCTCCGAGCTCTCGCCGGAGCGGCGGCGGATTCTCCAGCAGCGGATGGAGCCCCTGCGCCGGCGGCAGATGGCGATGGAGGTGCCGTGGGTCATCTGCGAGTTCCCGACGAACGCCGCCGCGCAGGAGGCCGGGCTGACGCTGCCCGAGTACGAGGAGTTCGTCTACGGCGCGGTGCTCCGCGACTGGGACGCCGAGGGAAGGCGGATGGCGGGCATCGCCTCGCTGTTCGACGGGGCCGAGGAGGTGCGGATCGTCGGCGAGCGGACCGACCTGACGCTCTCGCTCGCCGGCCGAAACGGGATCGATCGACGACGGGCACATCAACATGCCGGGCGGCGAGGTGTTCTACTCGCCGATCGAGGACTCGGCCGAGGGCGAGGTCACGTTCTGCGAGTTCCCGGCGCTCTACTACGGGCACGAGGTCTCGGGCGTCCGGCTGGTGTTCGAGGCCGGGCGCGTCGTCGAGGCGAGCGCCGCCACCGGCGAGGACTTCCTGCTGCGGACGCTCGACACCGACGAGGGCGCGCGCCGGCTCGGCGAGCTCGGGATCGGCTGCAATCCGGGGATCCGCCGCTTCAGCAAGAACGTCGGCTTCGACGAGAAGATCGACGGGACGGTCCATCTCGCGGTCGGCAACTCGTACTCCTCGACCGGCGGCACGAACGTCAGC
Organism: uncultured Actinomycetota bacterium; assembly: GCA_963743675.1. Lineage (GTDB taxonomy): Bacteria > Actinomycetota > Thermoleophilia > Gaiellales > Gaiellaceae > PALSA-600. The sequence continues at coordinate 21,787 of CAVURE010000004.1, read as the reverse complement.
GAGCGTCCACTGGGACATGGTCAAGGACCTCCGCAACGGCGGCCGGATCTACGTGGACGGCCGGCTCGCCCAGGAGGACGGCCGCTGGCTCGCGCTCGAGCCCGCGGCGGGCTAGACGCTGCCGCAGCGATCTCGCCCGCGAGCAGGGCGTTGCCTTCGATCAGCTCGCGGTTGGCGCGGAGCGTCCGGCCGCCGCTCTCGCGGTGAAGCCAGGCGAGCACGAACGGCGTCACGGCGCCGCCGCGGACCCCGGCGGCCTCGGCCTCGGCGAGCGCCTGCTCGATCAGCGGCTCGACGTCGTCGAGGCTCTCGTCGGGCGGGCGGCCGAGCAGGAGCCCGCCGCCGCCGAGCTCCCAGTGCGCGCGGGCGATGCGCGCTGCCTCGGCGGCCGCCTCGACCCGCGCCGAGACCGGCGGGCCGCCGCGGGCGGCGTAGAAGAGCGGCAGCTCGTCGGTTCGCCAGCCGAGCACGGGAACGCCGAGCGTCTCGAGCAGCTCGGCCGTCGCCGGGCACGTCGAGCAGGGACTTCACGCCCGAGGAGACGACGAGCGCCGGTGTCCGGCGAGCGCGTCGAGGTCGGCCGAGACGTCCGGCGGAGTCGGCCAGCCGCGGTGGACGCCGCCGAGGCCGCCGGTCGCCATGAACCGGATCCCCGCGGCCCGGCAGGCGGCGAGCGTCCCGCCGACGGTCGTCGCGCCGACGGCGCCCTGCACGACCGCGGCCGCGAGGTCGCGCGGGCCGAGCTTCCGCGCGGCGAGGTCGAAGCGGCCGAGCTCGTCTGCGCGTGAGCCCGACGACGAGCTCGCCGTCGAGGACGCCGATCGTCGCCGGAACCGAGCCGCCGGCGCGGACCGCCCGCTCCGAGGCGAGCCCGACCTCGACGCCCTCGCCGGGCGGAAAGCCGTGGGCGACGAGCGTCGTCTCGAGCGCGACGACGCCGCGGCCCGCCGCCAGGGCCGTCGCGCACCTCGGCGGCGATCCGGATCACGGCATCGCTCCGAGCCTCGCGCAGCAGCGGGCCGCCGCCTCGAGGCCGAGCTCGACGCCGCCGACGAGAAAGCCCGCGGCGAACGCATCGCCGGCGCCGGTCGGGTCGACGACCTCGGTCGGAAGCGCGGGGTGGTCCACGCCGTCCACGTTAACCCCGGCGGCGCCGCGCTTGACGACCCAGGCGGCGTCGAGCTCGCCGAAGGCCTCCCGCTCGCGCTCGGTCGCGAACACGGTGTCGGGGGCCGCGGCATCGGACCCGCGCGACGAAGGCCTCGTCGATCAGGCTCCAGGAGGAGAGGTCGACCGAGACGAGCGCGCCGTGCTCACGCGCGAGCTCGACCGCTCGCAGCGCCGCAAGCGCCGCGGGCTCGCGGAGGAGCGCGTAGCCGGAGAGGTGGAGGCGGTCGCAGTCGAACCAGGCCGGCTCGAGCTCGGCCGGGCTCGAGCTCGCGTCGCCGAGCCGCGGTCCGATGCCATCGACCGCTCGCCGCCGGAGGCGATCGAGACGACGACGCCGTTTCGGCCCTCCACGGGGCCGGCGAGCTCGACGCCGTAGGCCGCGAGCTCGCGCGAGGCAAGCTCGCCCGCGGCGTCGGCGCCGCGCTTCCCGACGAACCGCGACTCGGCGCCGAGCGCCGCCGCCCAGGCCGCGACGTTCGCCGCCTGCCCGCCGGCGCCGACGCGCGTCGTCGCCGGCCGGTCGTCGCCCGCGACGAGCGGCCCGTCGAGGTGGACGACGACGTCGAGGATCAGGTCGCCGAGCGAGACGAGGCGCATGCGTAGGATGGTCTCATGGACGCGAAGCGGCCGTGGCGCAGGCCACCTTTGCGCTCGTTCGCGCTCGGCGGCGTCGTCGGCGCCGCGGGCACGATCGCGACGCTTCGCCGGCTCCGCCGGACGCAGGGCGCGCGCACGGCGGCCGGCCTCGCGGCGTTCGAGGACGCGCCGTGCTTCCGCGAGCTCGTCGCGCGACGCACGCGCACGACGCGCTCGGACCGGCGGGCGGCGAGCCGGACTAGCTCGCCGAGGCGGCTGGTACCCTTCCGCGTCCGATGCCGTTCTACGAGTACAAGTGCCCGAACGGGCACCTGCTCGAGGTGTTCCACGGCATGAGCGAGCCGGGCCCTCGGAAGTGCGAGGTCTGCGGCGCCTCGCCGCTCGAGCGCGTGCTCTTCCCGGTCGCCGTCCACTACAAGGGCTCGGGCTTCTACTCGACCGACTACGGCCGCGGCGGCAAGAAGGCGGCGAAGGACTCCGGCTCTGTCGGACTCCGGCGGCGGCTCGTCCGGCGGCGGCGACTCGGGCTGCGGCGGCTCGGCGGCGACGGTGGCTCGTCCGGCTCGTCAGGCGGCTCCGGCTCGTCCGGCTCGCTCGGGCTCCGGCGGCTCGTCGAGCTCGAGCGGCGACTGAAGCTGGCTACTGCAGCGGGTGCCCGGTGCGGCAGCCGGGCCCGAACGTCGAGGTCGGCGGCTGGGGCGCCGAGAGCCCGGCCCACATCGCGAGGACGTTCCGGTTGTCCTCGGACGGCAGGAGCACCGAGGAGCCGCCGACGGTCTCCGCATCGCCGCCGAGCCGGCAGTAGAGCGTGTGCGACGCGGACGAGCGGAACTTCACCCAGCCGAGCTCGAGCAGCTGCCAGGCCGAGAGGTCGGTGGTCAGCGGCTTCATCAGCGACGTGCCGTCGAACGGCAGGTCGAGGAGCGTCGAGAACGAGGTCAGCTTCGCCGTCGCCGCCTGGGCGACCGCCTGCTGCCGCGCGCCGCGGGTGAGGTCGTTCTCGCCCGGGTTGAGCTGGTTCTCGCGGATCCGCGAGTAGATCAGCGCCTGCTCGCCGTTCATGTGCTGCGTGCCGCGGTGGAAGCGCCAGCCCTTCCACTGCGAGGCAGCGCGCCTCGGTCGGGTACGGGCAGTCGAACCGGTTCGAGCGGATCGCCTCCGGGCACGTTGATCGTGATCCCGCCCTCGGCGTCGATCAGATCCTTGAAGCTGTTGAAGTCGACGACGACGACGTGGTCGATCGGCGACGCCGGTGAACGTCGCTGCACCGTCTTGATCGCGAGCGCCGCGCCGCCGGCCTGGTAGGAGGCGTTGATCTTCGTGTTGCCGACGCCGGGACCGGCGACGAGCAGGTCGCGCGGGATCGAGAGGTAGGCGAGCCGGTGGTGCGACGGGTCGGTGCGGACGAGCATGATCGAGTCGGCGTGCCGGTCGCCGCTCCGCCCGGCGGCCGTCGAGCTGTCGGTGCCGAGCAGCAGGATCGTCGTGCCGTGCGATGAGCAGGAAGCCGTTGCTCTTCGCGAGCGCCGCCTTGGCGCCGTGCTCGCGGTCGAGCCGCTTGTTCGCGTCCGAGACGCCGCTCTGGAACGAGAGGAAGCCGGCGACCCCCCAGGCGATCGACGAGCACGACGAGCCCGAGCGCGACGAGCAGGACGAGCTGCTTCCAGGAGCGGCCGCCGAGGCGGAGCCTGCGGCGCGTGCCGGCTCGCGTGTCGGCCTGCTTCGGGGCGCGCCGCGCTGGGCTGCTGGCTCTTCCCGGGACCGCCGGCACCTTGCCCTTGACGCGACCACCGCGGTAGACGCGATAGGGCTTGTCCTTCGGCGCCATCCGGCGGAGTAGGGTACCCGCCGACGTGGCGGCAGGCGTGTGATCGGGGTCGACCTCGGCGGGACGAAGATCCTCGCCGGCGTCCTCGACCGCGCCGGCGCGGATCGAGCGAGCTGATCGAGCGGCCGACGCCGTCGACTCGCAGGAGGCGCTGCTCGACGCGCTCGTCGAGGCCGTCGCTCGAGCTGCGCGCGCGCGGACATCGGACGCGGTCGGCTTCGGCGTCCCGGCGCGGATCGACCCGCGCACCGGAGTCGCGCTCGGGGCGGTGAACACGCCGCTGCGCGACATCCGTGCTGCGAGGACGTGCTCGCGGCGCGGCTCGGGCTGCCGGTCGGGGTGATCAACGACGGCAGCGCGGCCGCGCTCGCCGAGTTCGTGCACGGCGCCGGGCGGGGCACGCGCGACCTCGTCCTGCTGACGCTCGGAACCGGCGTCGGCGGCGGCTTCGTCCTCGACGGGCAGCTCTACCGCGGCTGGTCCGAGGTCGGCCACATGGTGATCGTCGAGGACGGCGAGCCGTGCCAGGGCGCGTGCACGGGCCGCGGCCACGTCGAGTCGTACTGCTCCGGGCACGCGGCCGACCGGCTCGCGCGCGAGGTGCTCGGGCCGGAGGCGACGGCGCACGACCTCGTCGACGCAGCGGCATCCGGCGCTCGCGCGAGATCGGCCGCCACCTCGGCGCGGCGATCGGCTCGCTCGTGAACCTCTTCGATCCCGGACGTGGTCGTGATCGGCGGCGGCTTCGGCGTCGCGGCCGGGCGAGCTGCTGCTCGAGCCGGCGCGCGAGGTGATGCTGCGCGAGGCGCTCGCGCCGGCCGGCGAGCACGGTCCGGCTCGCGGTCGCCGAGCTCGGCTCGGCGGCCGGGCTGATCGGCGCGGGGCTGGTCGCGTTCGAGGCGCTCGGCTAGGGCCGCGATGCCGCTCGCGGTCTGCGCGACGCCGATCGGCAACCTCGAGGACGTGACGCTGCGCGTGCTCGAGAGCTGCGCGCGGCCGACGCTCGTGCTCTGCGAGGACACGCGGCACACGCGGCTCCTGCTCGACCGGCACGGGATCTCGGCGCGGCTGCTCTCGCTACCACGAGCACAACGAGGCCGCGCGCGTCGGCGGAGCTGCTGCCGCGGCTCGAGGCGGGCGAGCGGATCGCGCTCGTCTCCGATGCGGGACTGCCGGGGATCTCCGATCCGGGCGCGCGGCTCGTGCGCGCGGCGCTCGCCGCGGGCGTCGCCGGTGACGGTGCTGCCCGGGGCCGTCGGCGGTCGAGACGGCGCTCGTCGCGAGCGGGCTCGTCGGCGGAGCGCTACACGTTCGTCGGCTTCCTGCCGCGGCGCGCGGCGGAGCTCGCGGCGCTCTGGGAGGAGCTGCCGGCTGGCGCGTGGCCGGTCGTCGCGTTCGAGTCGCCGCGGCGGCTCCCGGCGATCGCTGCGCTCGCTCGCGGCGGCGCTCGCCCGAGCGCGAGGTCGCCGTCTGCCGCGAGCTGACGAAGCGGTTCGAGGAGGTCGTGCGCGGGACGGCCGCCGAGCTCGCGGAGCGGTTCGCCGAGGCCGCCGAAGGGCGAGATCACGCTCGTCCTCGGCGCCGGCGAGCCGGCGCGGCGCCGACGCCGACGCGACGGCGGCCGCGCTGCGGCGGTCGCCGAGCTCGTCGCCGCCGGCACGCCGCGCAAGGTCGCCGCCGAGGTCGTCTCCCGGCTGACGCGGCGTCGTCGCGAAACGACGCTCTACCGCGGGATCTTTGTGACAACTCTGTAATCTTTTTTGACAACGTGACGACCGCCCGCTCTACCGTGGTCGAACAGTCTGTTCTCAGAACTGACAACAGAGATGCTCGGACAAGATGCGTTCCCGATCGCGACAAGCGTCTCGTCCGGTGGTTGCCGATGCGCCGATTCGCTGCTCGTGCCTCCTTGCCGCGCTCGCTCGTCGCCGGTCCCGCCGGCGGCCTGGACGTGGCCTGCGAGCGGGCCCGTCCTGCATGCCGTTCTCTTCGACCCGGCGCATCCCTACGGCGGCGGGCAGCATCGCGGGATCGACGTCGGCGGCGGTCTCCGGCGAGACGGTGCTCGCGCCGGCGGCCGGGGTCGGTCACGTTCGCCGGGCACCGTGCCGGGGAGCGGGCAAGTCGGTCACGATCCTCACGCCCGGACGGCTGGTCCGTGACGCTCACGCAGCTCGGCTCGATCGCCGTGGCGAAGGGCGCGGCGGTCGCCGAGGGCGACGCGGTCGGGACGATCGGGCCGAGCGGCGACCCGGAGGTGAGCGGAGCCGTACGTCCAGCTCGGCGTGCGGCATCGCCGACGCAGGAGCAGGGGTACGTCGATCCGCTGTCGCTGCTGCCTGCCGCCGGTCCGGCGACCCGCGGCTCGACCGCGACGCCGGCGATCCGGCGGCGCCGCCTCGACCGCGCCGGTGCCGCGCCGGCGCGCCGCGCCGTCGACGGCAGCCGCCGGCTCCGTCCCGGCGCCGGCCGCCGTCCGGCCGCGCCGACGCCGGCGTCGACCGGCGCCGCTCGCGCACTGCGACCGCCGAGTCCGCGGCCGGCCCGGCAGCCGCCTCCGCGGCGCCCGTTGCGGCCCGACCGCGCCGGCCGTCGCGCGATCGCTCGCGCCGCGGAACGCGCCGCGTCGCGTCCGCGCGGCGTCGCCGCACGCGGCGCCGCTCCGACGGAGCCGGCGCGCCGGCGCCGCGCGCGCGGCCCGCGTCGCGCCGCCGCAGCCACGCGCGGTCCGTCGTCCGGCGTCGACGCGGCGCGACGCCGCAGCGGCCGCGTCGCGCCGACCGCGCCCGGCCGCGCCGCCGTCGTCCGGCGCCGCGCGGCCGCGAGGCCGGTCGACGCCGACGCGTGTCGCGGCCCGCGCACGACGCCGCGGCGCGCTCCGGCGACCACGGCCGGCCGTCGTCCGCGACCGCGCCGGCCGCGGCGTCGCCGGCGCGGCGGCCGTCGCGGCGCCGTGCCCATCGCGGCCGTCACCGGCTCGGCGCTCGCGCGTCGCACGCGGTCGCTCGGGCCGGTCCGGCGCGGCATCGCGCCGTCGCAGCGCCGCACGGCCGCTGCGCGGCGGCGCGCCCGGTCCGCGCAGCGCTCCTCGGCCCGTCGCCGGCGACTCTCGCCGGCGCCGACGCTCGCCGCGGTCGCGCGCTCGGCGTGCCGCTGGCTCGCTCGCGGCGGCTCGCTGCTGCTCGCCCTGCCTGGTCGGCTCGTGCTCGTGCTCGCGCCGGCGCCGCCGCGGGCGCTCCGGCACCCGCTCGTATGATTGGCGCCGATGGCGATCGGCGCCGCGAAGAAGATCCTGGTCGCGCCGGCGTGGCCGTATGCGGCGGGGCATCGGCACCTTGGCCACGTGGCGGGGTTCGGCGTCCCCTCGGACGTGTTCGCCCGCTACCACCGGCTGCGAGGGCAACGACGTCCTGATGGTGAGCGGGACGGACGAGCACGGCACGCCGGTGATGGTCGCCGCCGACAGGGAAGGGAAGTCGCTACGGTGAGGTCGCCGACTACTACAACCAGTCCTTCCGCGAGGACTTCCAGCGGCTCGGGCTCTCCTACGACCTCTTCTCGCGCACGACGACGCTCAACCACGAGCGCGTCACCCAGGACCTGTTCCGGACGCTCTACGAGCACGGCGCGATCGTCGAGCGCGAGATGCTCGTCTCGTTCTCGCCCGTCACGGGGCACACGCTGCCCGACCGCTACATCGAGGGCACGTGCCCGATCTGCGGCTACCCCGAGGCGCGCGGCGACCAGTGCGACAACTGCGGCAACCAGCTCGACCCGACCGACCTGATCGACCCGCGCTCGCGGATCGACGGCTCGACGCCCGAGTTCCGCGAGACGAAGCACCTGTTCCTCGACCTGCCGCAGTTCGCCGACGCGGCTGCGCGACGTGGATCGCGCTCGCACGACGACTGGCGGCCGAACGTCCGCAACTTCTCGCTCGCGCTGCTCGACGAGATCCGGCCGCGGCCGATCACCCGCGACCTCGACTGGGGCGTGCCGATCCCGGTGCCCGGGCTACGCGGAGGACGAGAACAAGCGGATCTACGTCTGGTTCGACGCGGTCATCGGCTACCTGTCGGCGATCGATCGAGTGGGCGGCCGCGACCGGCGACCCCGACGCCTGGCGCGAGTGGTGGCAGAACCCCGACGTCGGAGCACTACTACTTCCAGGGGAAGGACAACATCGTCTTCCACACCGTGATCTGGCCGGCGATGCTGCTCGGCTACGGCGAGGGCGGCGAGTACGGCGCCGGGCGCGGGCCGCTCGAGCTTCCCGACAACGTCGTCGCGACCGAGTTCCTGACGATGGACGGGCAAGCAGTTCTCGACGAGCCGCGGGCACTCGATCTTCGTCCGCGACTTCCTCGACCGCTACGACGCCGACGCGCTCCGCTACTACCTCGTCGCCGCGAGCCCGGAGACGCAGGACACCGACTTCACCTGGGCCGAGTTCGTCCGCCGCAACAACGACGAGCTGCTCGCGAACTGGGGCAACCTCGTCAACCGGACGCTCACGAACGCGCACCGGAACTTCGGCGCCGTCCCCGAGCCGGGCGAGCTCACCGAGCGCGACGAGGCGCTGCTCGCGGCGATCGACGCGCGGCTTCGACGACGGTCGGCGCGCTGATCGAGCGCGGCACGCTTCCGGGCGGCGCTCGCCGAGGCGATGCGGCTCTCGTCGCGAGGTCAACCAGTACGTCAGCGAACCGCGCCGTGGGCGCTCGTCAAGACCGACCGCGACCGCGCCGGCGACCGTCCTCTACGTCGCGCTCCGCGCCGTCGACAGCCTGAAGACGCTCTTCACGCCGTTCCTGCCGCACACCTCGCAGACGCTGCACGAGCTGCTCGGCTACGAGGGCTGGCTCGCCGGGCCGCTCGAGTTCCGCGAGGTCGACGAGGAGGACGGCCGCACGCACCAGGTGCTCACCGGCGACTACGCGAGCTGGGTCGGAGCGTGGGAGCCGAGCGAGCTCCCGCCCGGGCAGACGCTGCGCGAGCCGACGCCGCTCTTCCGCAAGCTCGACGCCGTCGATCGCCGAGGAGGAGCCTCGGACGCGGCGACGATGATCGACACCCACGCGCACCTCGAGCCGGACGACGCGCGCCGAGGTGCTCGCCCGGGCGCGCGAGGCCGGGCGTCGATCGCGGATCGTCGCGGTCGCGACGACGCTCGCCGGCGCCCGCGACGCGCTCGCGCTCGCCGACGCGCTACGACGGCGTCTACGCGTGCCTCGGCATCCACCCGCACGACGCCGACGGCGACGGACGCCGAGCGCGCTCGACGAGCTGCGCGCGCTCCTCGCGCACCGAACGCGCGGTCGCCGTCGGCGAGACGGGACTCGACTACTTCCGCGACTACGCGCCGCACGACGCGCAGCAGCGGCTGTTCGAGGCCAGCTCGCGCTCGCCGCGCGAGCTCGGCAAGCCGGTCGTGATCCACACCCGCGCCGCCGACGACGACACGCTCGCGCGCGCTCGCCGGCTTCGACGGCACGGTCATCCTCCACTGCTTCTCGTCGCCGGCGCTGCTCGAGCCCGCGCTCGAGCGCGGCTGGTACGTCTCGTTCGCCGGCAACGTCACCTACCCGAAGGCGCCCGAGCTGCGCGCGGCGGCGCGGCGCGTGCCCGCCGACCGCCTGCTCGCCGAGACCGACAGCCCGTACCTCGCGCCGCAGCCGGTCCGCGGCCGGCGCAACGAGCCCGCCTACGTCATGCACACGCTCGCCGCGCTCGCCGAGGCGCGCGGCGACGGCGCCGACGAGCTCGAGGCGCAGATCGACGCGAACGCGAGCCGCCGTCTTCGGCCTGTGACGCGTCGTCCCCGAAGAAGGCGCTCGGCCAGCACTTCCTGGTCGACGAGAACATCCTCGGCGTGATCGGCCGGCTCGCGGAGCTCGAGCCGGCCGACGTCGTGCTCGAGGTCGGCCCGGGCCTCGGCGTCCTCACCCGCTACCTCGCCGACGCGGGTCGCGCACGTCCACGCGGTCGAGATCGACCGCTCGCTCGAGCCGAGCCTGCGCGGGCATCCCGCGCACGACGCTCCACTGGGGCGACGCGCTCGCACTCGACATCGCCGGCGCTCGAGCCGCCGCCGGACAAGCTCGTCGCGAACCTGCCCTACAACATCGCGACCCCGCTCGTCGTCGAGAGCCTCGACCGCTTCCCGACCGATCGCGGTCTGGTGCGTGATGGTGCAGCGCGAGGTCGCCGACCGCTTCTTCGCCGCGCCCGGCACGAAGGCCTACGGCGCGGTCTCGGTGCTCGATCCAGCTCGCGACCGAGCGCACCGGGCTTCCACCCGGTCTCGCGCGAGGTCTTCCGGCCGCGGCCGAACGTCGAGTCGGCGCTCGTCGCGTTCCGCCGCACCGCGCCGGGGCTCGACCCGCCGGTCAAGCGCCTCGTCGAGGCGGCGTTCGCCCACCGGCGCAAGACGCTCGCGAACTCGCTCGCGCTCGCCGGCGTCGCGTCACGCGAGACGCGGCCGCCGCCGCGCTCGGGCGATCGGCCGCGACGCCGACGTCGCGCGCCGAGGCAGCTCGACCCCGCCGGAGTTCGTCGCGCTCGCCGCGGCGCTCGCGATGATCAGCGCCGCGCGCCCGCGAAGATCAACCTCGCGCTCGTCGTCGGCCCGACCCGCGACCGACGGCCTGCACGAGGTCGCGACGATCCTCCAGCGCGTCGATCTCGCCGACACGATCGTCGCTCGAGCCCGCGGCCGAGCTCACGGTCGAGGGCTTCGCCGCCGACACGCTCGTCCGCGCGCGCGCTCGAGGCGCTCGCCGCGCCGCCGGAGTCGAGCCGGCTGGCGCGCGCGGATCGAGAAGCGCATCCCGGTCGCCGCCGGCCTCGGCGGCGGAAGCTCGGACGCCGCGACCGCGCTCCGGCTCGCGAACGCGCTGCTCGACGAGCCGCTCGCGCCGCGAGCGAGCTCCACGCGCTCGCCGCGCGGCCTCGGCGCCGACGTCCCGTTCTTCCTCGAGCCGGGCCCGCAGCTCGGCACCGGCGACGGCTCGACGCTCGAGCCGCTCGACCTGCCGCAGGACTACAGCGGTCCTGCTCCTCCTGCCGCACGGCGAGACGAAGCCGTCGACGGCGAGGTCTACGCCGCTTCGACGGCGCCGACGGGCTTCGACGAGCGGCGCGCGCGTCGTGCTCGAGATCGCGGCCGCCGGCGGCACGCCGACCTGGCTGCGCTTCCCGCCGAACGACCTCGCGCGCTCGCCGCTCGCGGCGCGGCTCGCGAGCTCGGCGCGTTCCGCGCCGACGTCAGCGGCGCGGGCCCGGTGGTCTACGGGCTCTTCGCGGAGCGCGGCCGCCGCGGAGCGCGCCGCGGCCGAGCGTCGGCGCGCTCGGCGAGACCTGGCTCACCGCACCTGCGTGGTAGCGTTTGACGCGATGGCGTCGAGCGCCAACGTGCTCGATCACGGCGGCTCCGAAGCCGGCGTACCTCCGCGAGCACCGGCTGCGGCTGACGCTCTGGATCGGCGGCGATCGAGGGGCTTCTGACCCTGATCGGGCTGGTTCCCGCACGCTCGCGGTCGTACGTGCTCGCGGTCGTCGCGGTCGGCTTCTAGTCGTTCGTCGGGCGCAACTACAAGTCGACGCTCGCGCGCCAGCTGACCTGGATCTTCGCCGCCTCGCAGCTGCTCGCGCGTGCTCGTCCCGATCGTGCTCGCCGTCGCGAAGGCTGCGTCGCGATCGGCGCGGTCGTCGCTGATCGCGGTCGTCGCGCTCGTCTTCCTGTTCACCGAGCGCGAGCGCCTCTAGCCGGCGCGCACCCGTCCGGCGTCGCGTCGGCTGCGCCTATACTCGGCCCCAGTGGGGCGTAGCCAAGCGGTAAGGCAGCGGGTTTTGGTCCCGCGATCCCAGGTTCGAATCCTGGCGCCCCAGCCATCGATCCCGCCCACGTGAGCGACACGCCGATCGCAGCCGTCGTCATGGCCGCCGGCCTCGGCACCCGGATGCGCTCCGCGGTGCCGAAGCACCTCCACCCGCTGCTCGGCCGGCGCATGGTCGACTGGGTGATCGCTCGCGGCGCGAGGCGGCCGGCGCCGACCCGCTCGTCGTCGTCGCCTCGCCGGCAGGCGCGCGACGACTTCGCCGGGCATCGAGGTCGCGGTCCAGGACGAGCCGCTCGGCACCGGCGACGCCGTCGCGCTGCCGCGCGCGCGCGCGCTCGAGGGCACGACCGGCGACGTGCTCGTCCTCTCCGGCGACGCGCCGCTGCTCACGCGCGGAGCTGCTCGCGCGAGCTCGTCGACGACTCACCGCGCGAGCGGCGCCGCCGCGACCGTGCTCGCGTTCGAGCACGCCGACGCCCGCAGCTACGGCCGGCTCGTCCGCGACGCGGACGGGCTTCGTCGAGCGGATCGTCGAGGCGCGCGACGCGACGCCCGAGGAGCTCGCGATCGCGCGAGGTCAACTCCGCGATCTACGTCTTCCGGGCGCGAGAAGCTCTGGCCGGCGCTCGAGCAGCTCCAGCCGCACAACGCCCAGGGCGAGCTCTACCTCACCGACGCGATCGGGCTTCTCGTCGACGACGGCGAGCGCGTCGCGGTCGCACGTCGCGCCGGATCCGTTCGAGGCCGAGGGCGTCAACACGCGGGCCGAGCTCGCCGATCGCCGCCGCCGTGCTGCGCGACCGGATCAACGAGGCCACATGCTCGCCGGCGTGACGATCGTCGATCCCGCCACGACCTGGATCGAGCCGGACGTCGAGATCGAGCCCGACGTGACGATCCACCCGTTCGTCGTCCTGCGCGGCCGCACGCGCGTCGCGACGCGGCGCCGAGATCCACCCGCACAGCGTCGCCGTCGACGCCGAGATCGGACCGGGCGCGATCGGTGGGGCCGTTCTGTTACCTTCGCCCTGGAACGGTCCTCGAGGCGCGACTCGAAGGCGGGCACCTTCGTGGAGATCAAGAACTCGACGCATCGGGCCGCGGACGAAGGTGCCGCACCTGTCGTACATCGGCGACGCCGACATCGGCGAGGACACGAACATCGGCGCCGGCGCGATCACCGCGAACTTCGCGCACCAGCCCGGCAAGCCGAAGGGCCGGACGCGGATCGGCAAGAACGTCAGGACCGGTATCCACAATGGCTTCGTCGCGCCTGTCGAGGTGGGAGACGGAGCATGGACCGCCGCCGGATCGATGATCACGAAGGACGTCCCCGCCGACGCGCTCGCGATCGCGCGCGCACGCCAGGAGAACAAGGAGGGGTATGCAGCTCGGCAGCGGGACGACTGAGCTCGTGCTTCCCGGCCTCGACGACGCGGAGCTCGCGGTCGTGACCGAGCCGCAGCCCGGGCACTGGATCGAGCGCGGGCCGCAGAAGCGGCTGATGGTGTTCGCCGGCCGCTCGCATCCCGAGCTCGCCGAGGCGATCGCCGAGCAGCTCGGCGTCGAGCTCGGCGAGATCGAGCCGCGCGAGTTCGCGAACGGCGAGACCTACGTGCCGCTACGACGAGTCGATCCGCGGCTCCGACGTCTTCCTCGTCCAGACCGGCTGCAGCCCGATCGACCGGAACCTGATGGAGCTCCTGCAGATGATCCAGGCGGCGAAGCTCGGCTCGGCGAAGCGGATCACCGCCGTCATCCCGCTCTTCCCCTACGCGCGCCAGGATCGCAAGGCGAAGCCGCGCGAGCCGATCACGGCGCGCCTCGTCGCCGACATGCTGCAGGTCGCCGGCGCCGACCGGATCCTGACGATGGACCTGCACGCCGGCCAGATCCAGGGCTTCTTCACGATCCCGGTCGACCACATGACGGCGCTGCCGCTCTTCGCGCGCCACTTCCGCGACCTCGGCCTGCACGGCGAGGGCGTCGTCTCGGTCTCGCCCGACACCGGCCGCGCGAAGCAGGCCGAGCGCTTCGCCGAGATGATCGAGGCCGAGTTCGCGATCATGCACAAGACGCGCCCGGCCCACGACGTCGCGACGGTCACCGAGGTCGCCGGCCGCGTGCGCGGCAAGCGCGCGATCATCGGCGACGACGTGATCATGACCGGCGGGACGATGCTCGCGAACGTCCGCGCGCTCGAGGAGCACGGCGCGACCGAGGTCTGGCTGTTCGCGACCCACGGCGTCTTCTGCGGCGACATCCTCGAGCAGTTCGCCGCCGACGACGGGATCAAGGGCATCGTCGTCACCGACACGGTCCCGATCGACCCGCTCGCGCGGCCCGAGCAAGCTGACCGTGCTGCCGGTCTCGGCCCTCCTCGCCGAGACGATCATGAACGTCTTCGCCGACGACTCGGTCTCGGCGATCTTCGGCGGCGAGAACCAGCTCTTCTAACGAGAACGGCTCAGCCAAGCGGCTGGGCCGTTCTTCGTACCGTGTCTGGTAGCTCTGCGATGCTCGAACCGAGGGAGGGCCGGAGCGCACACGGGCGCCTGGGTTCTCGGAAACGACACCCAACCCGTCCGCATGCGCGGCCTCTACGGGAGAGACCAGCGGGGGCCGTAGCTCACGACAGATCGCCTCTCCGGCTTCATCCCGGCCGGCGAAGCGATCTCCGCAATCCGACGGCTGTGTTCGGCGGCAGCCGGGCTCACCCGCCATCTGTTCGCCTCATTGCGTCGCGGCGGGGGTCTCGGCGACGGGCTCGCTCTCGGAGCGCTCTGCAGCCATGCGGTTGATGCCGCTGCTCAACATGCCGCCACTCGCGAGCTTGGTCAGCGTCTTGTCAGCTTTGACCTCCTCGTCAAACGTCTGATCGAGAAGCGCCCTCGTCGTATCAAGGTGCAGTTCTCCGGCGAGTGCGCGCGCCGTGCCGTAGGCGCCGATCTCGTAATGCTCGATTCGCTGTGCCACGCCGATCAAGCGCCGCGTCGATCGCGACAGAATCACCCGTGGCAGCGACGACATCGTCACCGTCGTCGATCAGCCCCTTCATCGCCTCGCAGGTCCTCGAGGGGGCGAAACGGATCCCCAGCTCCGAGAACGCCTGATCGAGTCGCTCTACGTGGTGCGTTGTCTCCGCAAGCTGCGACTCGAGCGCCTCACGAAGCTCGTACGAATGCGCGGCCTCAGCCATCTTCGGCAATCCATCCACAAGCTGCTTTTCGGCGCTGTAGAGATCTCCGAGCTCCTCGACGAGCACATCCGTCAACGAGTTGAACTCCATGGTGTTCTCCTTCTTGATTGACGGTTGGACCCGTACCCGCCCCTATCCGCTCGGAAACAATCAGAACCGGCCCGCGCTCCACGCTTTGTCCGTCCCGTCCCAGCTCGGTCTCGCTGGGCGTGTCCGATGGAGGCCGTAGTTTTGCCGCCATGGGATCGAAGGACACGCTTGTCGTCGAGACGGAAATGGCATTTGTGATCCTCGGGTCTGCTGCTCGTGTTCCTGCCGATGTTCCTGACGGTCTTGCTTCGCGCAGAGGAGAGCGACACGTTCGACTTCCGCGCGCGATCGTGATCGCGCTTGCCTGGTCTGTCCCGCTGCTCATCGTGGTCGCGGGGTTGGACGCAACGCTCGGATTGGTCGCGCTCTGGGGCCACCCGACCGCATCGAAGCCCGTGGCGGTGATCCTGGTCGTCCTGACCTGGCTCGTCGTGGGCCTGGCAATCGTCGCTGTGAAGTTTCGGGCCGCCTAGCGGGTTGCCTCGGCGACGTTGCAGAGCGTCCATGCGGGCGCAGCACCCCGTTTCCCGCCTGACAGGAACCAGTCTTCTGATCTTTCCCGCATAACCGCGGGTTCGTGATCGGATTTCAGCTCCGAGCGTTCCCGGCTCGACGGGGTCCGCTGCATCCCGCAGCCGGGGCATGCGGCAGCGTCGAGGTGGACTGTCCGCTAGCTGCCGGGCCGGATGGTCATGCCGTTGCGGGCCCGGACTCCCCGACCTCGGTTGCCGACCCATTCGATGCGCAAGCCGAGGCGGGCGAGCGACGGATCGCTCAACCCGGTTCCCGGGTTTCCGCCACGAGCTCGCGTCGACCGAGGCGGCTCGTGACGATCAGGTTGATGCAGCGTCGCCGTCGCGACGATGCGGGCTTCGTAGAGACGGACGCGACCGCCGAGGGTGCCCATGCAGGGGCGCAGGTCGCCTCGTCGATCTTCCAGGCGCACTCGCCGAAATGCTTGCGGCATTCGCGTTCGGCCGCATGTCGAGCTCGCGCGGCGAGAAGCCGCGAAGCGTCACCGTGAAGGGCTCGAGACGCGGAAGCCGTCATGTAAGGGACACCATACACCGTCGTCCGTCCACCATCGGCCAGAAGTCTCATCTCGACTGTTTAAATCGGGAGACCCACCTCCCGCCCCAATGCCGTCGAGGCTACCGGCGGAGGTGTAACGCGCGGGTACCGGTTTTCGCTGGTTCATCAGCGCTCGCAGCGGTGCTCGGAGACTGACATGAGTCGCGGGCTCCGTGGCGGCCCTGACGGCATTCGTGTTTCCATCGGTCGGGCAATCCGCTCCTTTGGGAAATCCGCATTGTTCGTGAGCGGAAAAACCACGTATAGTCGAACGACGGACCGGGACTGTCACCAAAGGAGGTTTCAATGCTTCGGAGCAAGGTCGGGCGGGCATCGGCCTTGGGATCGCCGGCCTGGCGCTCGCTGCGGCACTTATCGTCCGGCGGCGCTCGGCCACACGCGGCGCGACGCCGAAGCTCGTCGGCAACGCGAAGGCCGGCAAGGCTCGTTCGTCGAGCACGTGCGCTGCATGCCACACGCTGAAGGCAGCAGGCGCAGTCGGCAACATCGGGCCCGAACCTCGACAAGGCCGCGCGGCGCTGACCGAGGCCATGATCATCAAGGCGATCACGAACGGCGGCGCGACGGTCATGACGAAGGCCGCTGCGGCCGAAGTACACGACGACGATGGTCGCCTACAAGGGGAGCCTGACCCCGACGTGAGATCAACAACATCGCGGCGTTCGTGTACATGTCGACGCACAAGTAGCTCCGAGCGCGAGCCGTCGCTCGGTCCCGGTCTCGAACGACCGGAGCGGGCGGCGAGAGCCGCCCGCCCTCGTTCGCCCGAGCCGAAGACCTCGCGCGTCCGGATGCTCGGGCCGGATCTGGCTCGTCGAACAGGGCCAACGGACCCGACGGCACGGCTTCCGTTTCCGGGGACCCACCTCCCGCCCCTGATGCCGTCGAGGCTATCGGGAAAGGTGTGACGTGTCTGTACCGGTTTGTCCACAGGAAGTCGGCGGCTTCGAGCGCGAGGCGGCCCTTCTGGGGCCTCGGCGCGGCGGGAGGCGTGACTCGCGGCTCGGGTGCGGTTGGCCGCTACACTGGCTCGCCGTGGCTGGAGAGCGCGTCAAGCTCGCCGTTTCCGAGCGGACCAAGCTCGGCTCGGCCGAGTCTCGGCGCCTGCGCAAGCAGGGCCTGATCCCGGGCGTCCTCTACGGGCGCTCGACGCCGGTCGCGATCGCGGTCGGCGAGCGCGACCTTCGCGCTGCGCTGACCGACGCCGGCGGGTCGCACGCCGTGCTCGACGTCGCGATCGACGGCGGCTCGCGAGCATTCGGCGATCCTCAAGGACTTCCAGCGCGACAAGATTCGCGGGACGATCACGCACATCGACCTGCAGGAAGTCCGGCTCGACCAGCCGATCCAGACGGCTGTCGCCGTCACGCTCGTCGGCGAGCCGATCGGCGTGCAAGGAGGGCGGCGTCCTCAACCAGGTGACGAACGAGGTCACGTCGAGGCGCTGCCGCTCGAGGTTCCGCAGCATCTCGAGGCTCGACGTCTCCGAGCTGGAGATCGGCGACACGCTCCGGCTCTCCGAGCTGAAGTGCCGGACGGCGTCACGCTGCTCGACGATCCCGACGAGACCGTGATCGCGAGCGTCCAGCTCCGACGCGCGAGGAGGAGCTCGCGAGGAGGCCGCGGAAGGCGCCGAGGGCGGCGAAGGCGCCGACGAAGCCGAGCCGGCGCCGAGGCGGCCGACGGCGAGGCCGCCGACGAGCCGGCGGCGGCGACTCCGACTCCGAGGAGTAAGCCCCGATGCGCCTGCCCTGGAGACGGGGCGAACGCGCCTCGTCGCTCGACCTGCTCGTCGTCGGTCTCGGCAACCCGGGTCGCGAGTACGCGCGGAACCGCCACAACGTCGGCTGGATGGTCGTCGATGAGCTCGCGCGCCGGCACGACGGCTCCTGGCGCGGAAAGTTCTACGGGCCAGCTCGCCGAGGTGCGGATCGACGGGCATCGCGTCGCGCTGCTTGCAGCCCGAGACGTACATGAACGAGTCGGGCCGCTCGGTCAAGGCGGCGGCCGCGTTCTTCAAGCTCGAGCCGGACGCGATCCTGGTCGTCCACGACGAGAGCGATCTCGAGCCCGGCCGGCTGCAGGCGCGGCTGGGCGGCGGGCTCGCCGGCCACAACGGGCTGCGCTCGATCGCGCAGCACCTCGGCACGCCAGGACTTCCTGCGCCTGCGGGTCGGAGTCGGCCGGCCGGGCCGCGGCGACCGCCGGCCGCTCGCCGACTACGTCCTCTCCGACTTCGAGCCCGCCGACGACGTCGAGGCGCTCGTCGCGCGGGCCGCCGACGCCGTCGAGACGCTCGACGCCGAAGGGCTCGAGGCGCGCAGCGCACGTTCAACTGGCGTCGCTCCGTGGCAACGTACGGCACGCGTACGAACTGCGCCGTGGCAGTGTCACGCGTCCCGCAGCGCTGCTCCGGCTGGCGGGATCGCGGTCGCGCGTCATGACGCATCTGCAACGAGCCTTTCTGACTCACCCGAAGGGTGGCGGCTTGACCCTGCCGAAAGGCCCAGTGACACTTCCGGCAAGCCGATATCGCCGCCCCACGACCGTCGGTGAGCTTTCCGCCACCGATGCGCCCGAAGCGGAGCTTGCTCGCGTCGTGGTCGTCTCGTGCGTTCGGCTGCTCGGTGCTCATGCCGCGTGCTCGCGTGGAAGCCGCAGCGGCTCTCGGCCCGGGCCGAGCCTCGGCACGCACCACCGGTGCGAAGTCTGCAGCCCGCACGACCGCTCGGCCTGAAGCGCCGTCGCTTCGCGCGGCGCCTGCTCGGCATCCCGTACCGCTGCGGCGGCGACTCGCCCAGCAGCGGCTTCGACTGCTCCGGGTTCGTCCGCTTCGTCTACGGCCACTTCGGCGTCACGCTTGCCGCACAGCTCCTACGCCGACTTCGACCTCGGCCGACGGTCGTCGCGCGGCTCGCTGCAGCCCGGCGATCTCGTCTTCTTCGACGGCGTCGGCCATGTCGGGATGTACATCGGCGACGGCCGCTTCATCCACGCGCCGCACACCGGCACCGACGTCCAGGTCACGAGCCTCAGCGACCCCTGGTACCGCCGCGAGCTACGACGGCGCCCGCCGCCTCGCTGTCGACCGTTCGCGCACACCGTGTTGCCGCGGCCGCGGAACCTGGCGCCTGCTCGCGCGCTGGCTCGCGCAGGCCTAGCACTAGTCCCTTGACGCGGTACGATGGCGTCCCCCGGAACGGCTGTTCCGGGCCTTCGTCATGGACCGCCCGCTTCTCTATCCGCTCGTCGAGCGCCTTCGCGCCGACGAGCGCCTGCCCGCGTTCGCCGCGGCGCTGCCGGCGCGCGCCCGCGTCGCCGAGCCGGCGCTCGCCGCTGCTCCTCGCCGCGCTGCACGAGGAGCTCGGCCGCGGCCTCGTCGTGCTCCTTGCCGAGGACGCCGACGCGCGCGATGCCGCCGAGGCCGTCGGCTGGTTCCTCGGCGAGGAGCGGGTCGCGCTCTTCCCGTCGCGCGGCGTCGGCTCGTGCTCGGGGCTCGAGCCGCCGCCGCATCTCGTCGGCGAGCGCGCCCGTGCGCTCGACGTGCTCGCGGCGGCGGCCTCGTCTGCGCCTCCGCGCTCGCGCGTCGCCGAGCCCATGCCGCCGCCGGAGCGCGCCCGGCGCCGCTTCGGCTCGCGCCGCGGCGACGAGCCCGGGCATCGACGCGCTCGCCGAAGCGCTCGCGCTCGCCGGCTACGAGCGCGTCGAGCGGGTCGAGGAGCGCGGCCAGTTCGCGGTCCGCGGCGGCCTCGTCGACGTCTTCCCGACCACCGGCCGCGAGCCGCTGCGGATCGAGCTCTTCGGCGACGAGATCGAGCAGATCCGCGCCTTCTCGCCGTTCACCCAGCGCGGCGCTGCCGCAGATCGAGAGGCGACGATCTATCCCGGCAGCCGAGCGGCGCCGCGAGCACCGTCGAGGTCACGCTCCCCGACGACGAGGCGCCGGCGGATCGAGTCCCGGCCGACCTCGTGCCGCCGCTTCGACCGGCCGCCCGACTTCGTCTGGCAGCCGGACGAGGTGCGGGCGGTCTGGGGCGAGGAGGGCCTCGCCGAGCTCGCCGCTCGACGGCGCCTCCGAGCTCGACCCGCTCCCGCAGGGCCAGCCGCTTCTCGTTCGACGCGCAGCGGCCGGCGCTCGCCGCGCGCGGGCTCTCCGAGGCCGAGAACGAGCTCGCGCGGCCTCCTGCGCCAGGGCCTCGACGTCGTCGTCGCGTTCGCGCACCGCGGCGAGGCCGAGCGCCGCCGCAGCTGCTGCGCCGCGTCGAGGCGGAGATGCTCGCAGCCGGCGACGAGCCCGGCGGGCCTGACCTTCGCGGTCACGCCGGCCCGGCGCGGCTTCGTCTGGCGCGACCTCGGCGTCGCGCTCCTGCCCGACACGCAGGTCTTCCGGCGCCGGCCGCCGCGAGCGACCGCGCCGCGCCGGCCGCGCGCTCGCGAGCTTCTCCGACCTGCGCACCGGCGACTACGTCGTCCACGAGGACCACGGCATCTCGCAGCTGCTCGGCTTCGAGACGAAGGAGGTCGCCGGCGTCACCCGCGACTACCTCCTGCTCGGGTTCCGCGGCGACGACCGCGTCTACGTCCCGCACGAGCAGATCGGCAAGGTCTCCCGCTACATCGGCGCCGACTCGCACGCGCCCGACGCTCTCGAAGCTCGGCGGCAAGGCCTGGGACAACCTCAAGACGCGCGCGCGCGAGCATCTGCGCGAGATGGCCGGCGAGCTGCTCGCAGCTCTACGCCGAGCGCCAGACCCGGCCCGGCATCGCCTACGACGTCGACCACGAGTGGGTCGAGCGGCTCGAGGCCGAGTTCCCGTACCGCGAGACCGAAGACCAGGCGCGCGCGATCGAGGCGGTCAAGGAGGATCTCGAGGCGCCGCGTCCGATGGACCGGCTCGTCTGCGGCGACGTCGGCTTCGGCAAGACCGAGGTCGCGCTGCGCGCCGCGTTCACCGTCGCCGTCGCCGGCGAAGCAGGTGCTGATGCTCGTGCCCGACGACGATCCTCGCCCAGCAGCACTGGAACACCTTCCGCGAGCGCTACCGCGACTTCCCGGTGCGGGTCGAGATGGTCTCGCGCTTCCGCAAGCCGCGCCGAGGTGAAGCGCGTGCTGGCCGAGTTCGGCGAGGGCAAGGTCGACGTCCTGATCGGGACGCACCGCGTCCTCTCGCGCGACGTGATCCCGAAGGAGCTCGGGCTCGTGGTCGTCGACGAGGAGCAGCGCTTCGGCGTCGCCCAGAAGGAGCTCCTGCGCCAGCTGCGGCTCGAGGTCGACGTGCTGCGCTCTCGCGCGACGCCGATCCCGCGGACGCTGCACATGTCGCTCGCCGGCCTGCGCGACATCTCCGTGATCGAGACGCCGCCGGAGGGCCGCCGCCCGATCCGCACCTATCGTCGGCGAGTACGACGACGAGCTGATCAAGCAGGCGCTCGAGCGCGAGATCGAGCGCGGCGGGCCAGGCGTTCTATCTCCACAACCGCGTCGAGACGATCGAGGAGGCGGCCGAGAAGCTGCGGCAGCTCGTGCCGCGAGCTCGCTTCCTCGTCGCGCACGGGCAGATGGGCGAGCGCGAGCTCGAAGACAGGATGCTCGCGTTCCTCGCGGGCGACGCCGACGTGCTCGTCTCGACGACGATCATCGAATCCGGCCTCGACATCCCGCAGGCGAACACGCTGATCGTCGAGCGCGCCGACCTGCTCGGCCTGGCGCAGCTCTACCAGATCCGCGGCCGCGTCGGCCGCCGCGACGTGCCCGCTCACGCGTACCTCTTCTACCCGGATGCGACCGAGCTGACGCCCGAGGCGCGGGCGCGCCTCGCGACGCTCGCCGACCACACCGAGCTCGGCGCCGGGTTCGCGATCGCGATGCGCGACCTCGAGATCCGCGGCGCCGGCGACCTGCTCGGCGCCGAGCAGTCGGGCCACGTCGCCGCGCTCGGCTTCGAGCTCTACGTCGAGATGCTGCACGAC
>CAVURE010000003.1:0-38175 GCA_963743675.1 uncultured Actinomycetota bacterium | reverse complement strand
CAACACGCCGGAGCCGGCGAAGGTCGGAGCGACGGCCTCGAAGAGCGACAGCGGCGAAGACACACCGGAAGACGAGCCCGCGACGGACTGACGCTCGCACCAACCGAGCTCGCACCAACTGCCCGACAAGAACCCAGTTCTGCCACGGGTCGCCCGAGAGGTTCCAACCTCGGAGGCGGCCCGTGGTCGTTCCTGTCCGGTCGGTCATTCGAGCCCACGGAGCCGACCGCCCGGGCGAGCCGGCCACAGTGGTCGCGCTACCAGTCGGGCGTATCCACGAACTTCCCTCCGCGTAGGCGACGGGTGAGCTGTTTCGTCCCGCGTCCGTTCGTCCCGATCAGCGTGATCTGCGTGCCTCGCACGGAGACGATCCGGCTCCCGTCGGGGGACCACGCGGGCGCCACGCTCTCGGCTCCGCTCGTGAGCCTGCGCGCACCGCCCCCGGTGGCATTCATCAGGTAGATCTGGAACTGACCGCTCGAGCGTGGGTCGGCGAGGACGAAGGCGATGCGCCGGCCGTTCGGCGACCAGGCCGGATCGAGGCCGCCGATCCGCAAGCGCCTGAGCCCGGTGCCGCTGGGGCGGATCGTGTAGATGCCCGTTCCCGCCCCCGAACTCTGGTTCCGACGGGCGAAGACGATGAGCTTGCCGTTCGGCGACCAGTCCGGATCGAGCGCACCGACGTTGTCGGAATTGTGGGTCACGTTGCGAAGCCCGCGGCCGACAGTTGCAACTGCGTAGAGATCGAACGTCCGCCCGTTCGGTGAGTTGCCGCGGAAGACGATCGTCTTCCCATCGGGCGACCAGGTCGGCTCCGTGTCGACGACGTTGCCGTGAGTGAGCGCACGGGCGCCGCTCCCGTTCGCGTTCATGATCCAGATCGTGTACGAGAGCCCGTTGTGGGACTCCCGCACGAACGCGATCCGGCGGTGATCGCGTGACAACACCGGATGGGAGTCGCTGAAGGTGCCGCTCGAGAGCTGGGTCGACGGAAAGCCGACTCTCCTGATCTGCCGGATCCGGTCGAAGTAGGCCGGTAGACGCGTGCAGTTCTTGTGGGCCGGGCAGCCGACTCCCTGGACGTAGAGGATCGGCTGCGCCGGCGAAGCGGCCTCCGACGCTCGTCCGAACGCGCTCAGTCCGGCCACGAGGACGGCGACGAGTGAGAGAGCCAGAGGGTTCATGTTTTCCAAACTAGCAACGCAGTCGGACGTCTTCAGGTCGCGGTTGGCGTCTCGACCCAGCTCTTGCCGGTGCCGCACAGCCACTCGAGCGCGCGGTGGCGCTCCCACGCGATCGACAGGACCTCCGTACGCTGCGCCGGGGAGAGCTCGCGGTAGCCGGTGCCGTGGGCCGGAAAGTCACCGCGAAGCGGCGGCGGCAGCAGCCCGCGTTCGTACCCGCGCATCGCCGCGACCGCGATCAGCTGCTCGAACGAATCCCAGCTCGCCGGCAGCTCGACGGCGTCGCCGGCGCGAAGCAGGTCGGTGCGGGCGCGCCAGTGCCAGAGCCGCGCGGTCTCGCGCGCATGCTCGATCTCGGCCTTCGACCGGAGGTTGGCATGCGCGGTCGGCGTCGCGAGCAGCCATTCCGCATCGAACGGCCGGTCGTAGGGCTCGAGCTCGGCCAGCCCGAGAGCCCAGAGCAACGTCCCGAGACCCTCTCCCTGCCAGATCGCCTCGATCACGGCAGGGTCGCTCTCCGAGCCGGGCAGCGTCGAGAGCGCCAGCTTGAGCGGCTCCGAGACCGAGCGGATCCGCTCGATCACTTCCCGGCGGCTCCGGAGCTTCGTACGGGCCATCGAGGTGAGGCTAGACGAAGGCCCGGCCGCGCCGGGGCGCTCCTACGCGGCAGATGCGGGCGTGGGCGCGGGGCGCGGGGCGATCTCGACGCGGTTGCGGCCGTTCGCCTTCGCCCGGTAGAGAGCCGCGTCCGCGGCCTCGAGCAGGCGCGTTCCGGAGTCCGCCGCTTCGATGGCCTCCAGGGCGGCGGCGCCGACACTGATCGTCACGCGCACCTTCTCGCCCGAGCCGAGCACCGCGGGATGCGCCTCGACCGCGCGGCGTAGGCGTTCGGCCGCCGCGGTGACACCGGCGTGGGTCGTGCCGGTCATCACGACGCAGAACTCCTCGCCGCCGTAGCGCGCGAGCAGGTCGGTCTCGCGGGTGACGCTCGTCATCGTCCGTGCCACGTGCCGGAGGATCGCGTCGCCGCTCGAGTGGCCGAAACGGTCGTTGACCGACTTGAACCTGTCGATGTCGACCATGATGATCCCTAGCGCATCCTCGTCGTCGTCGCTCCGAAGCCGGCGGAAGACCTCGCGGGAGAGCGCGTCCTCGAGTGCCCCCCGGTTCGCGAGCTCGGTCAGGTTATCGCTGAGCGCTCTCGCCTGGGGTGCCTCGTACTCGCCCGCGAGCTCCGCGACAGCGCGCGCGGTCTGCTTGAGTTCGATCACCGTGTTGAGGCTCACGGACATCAGCTGCGCGTGCGCCTGGTCGAGGATCTCCTGATAGGAGTGGCCCGCCGGGAGCCGGACCGCGAAGGCTTCCGCGCTCTCGAGGACGCCGTCGTGGAGCCCGTCGAGAATCCCGGCAACCGTTTCCTTGTGGAGCCCGAATGCACGCTCTGCCTCCTCGTGCAGAGCTTCAGCCCGGCTGCCGCATGCTCCGAAAAGAGGATGTCGCCCGTGACGATCGCAAGCGCGGTGATGCCGGCGAGGTCACGCGAGTCCCGCGGTGCGTCCTCGGGGATGTCGCCGGGTCGGAATGCGTAGGTGGCTCCGTGGACGATCGTGGGCGGCACGTGCCACTGGCCGAGCAGCAGTTCGCCGACCTCGCTGCTCGTGTGGCCGGTGACCTTCCGTTCGAGCTCTTCCGAAGGCCAGGCGCCACCGGCCTCGACGGCGAGGCTGTAGCGCTCCGGCGTCGCCTTGGCGAGCGCGAGCTTGCCGACCTGTGACAGGAGGCCGCAGAGAAACGCCTCCTCGGTCTTCGGCGAGCGGATCGCGGAGGCGATCGAGCGTCCCGCAACGGCGTTCACGAGGCTGCGGTGCCAGAAGAGCTGGAGATCGAAGCCGCCGCTCCTACCCTCGCTCGGAAGCTCGTTCGCGAGCGTGAATCCGAGTGCGAGCACCTTCAGCGCGCGCAGGCCGAGCATGACGGCGGCGCGGTTGAGGGAGGTGACCTCGGTGCCGCGGTTGTAGTAGGCCGAGTTCGCCATCTGCAGCACGCGGCCGGCGAGGATCGGGTCGCGGCTCAGGCCCTCCGCAAGGTCACCGATGTCACTCGCGGGGTCCTGGCAGATCCGCAGGACGTCCAGCGCGACGGTCGGCAGGCTGGGCAGGCTGCCGGTGAGGGAGAGCTCGTTGATCTCGATCGGTTCGAACGACACGCTGTCCGTCTGCCCCCGTGCATTTGGACGTGGACAGAGTGATTGTCGTCATCCTGGCTCAGGACTTTACAGTTGCTTTTCGCGGTAACTCTGCAACGAGCCCGGCCGATTGTCCCCTATCCGGTACAGATGCCGTCGGGTAGGGGGCGTACACTTGTTCGCCTCATGGCCAAGACGGCAGCTCTTCAACACTCCTGCACCGAGTGCGGGACGATGTCCGGCCGCTGGCTCGGACGCTGCCCGGGCTGCGGCGCGTTCGGGACGATGGTCGAGGAGGCGGCGCCGGTACGCGGCGCTCGCCGTGCCGCGCCGCGCGGCCGCTCCTCCGGCTCGTCGACGTCGAGGCCGAGGAGGCCGACCGGATCCCGACCGGCGTCGGCGAGCTCGACCGCGTGCTCGGCGGCGGGCTCGTGCCGGCCTCGCTCGTGCTCGTCGGCGGCGAGCCCGGCGTCGGCAAGTCGACGCTGCTCCTCTCGGCGCTCGGGGCGATCTCGGCGGCG
Organism: uncultured Actinomycetota bacterium; assembly: GCA_963743675.1. Classification (GTDB taxonomy): domain Bacteria; phylum Actinomycetota; class Thermoleophilia; order Gaiellales; family Gaiellaceae; genus PALSA-600. The sequence goes on along the minus strand of CAVURE010000003.1, from coordinate 34,285 downwards.
AGCGGCGGGCGCTGCTCGTCACGGGCGAGGAGTCGGTCGCGCAGGTCAAGCTGCGCGCCGCGCGGCTCGGCGGCTGCGACGGCGGTCGAGATCCTCGCCGAGACCGAGCTCGACGCGGTCTGCGCGACGCTCGAGCGCGAGCGGCCCGCCGTCTGCGTGATCGACTCGGTGCAGACGCTCTACTCGTCCGAGATCGGCTCCGGCGCCCGGCTCGGTCGCGCAGGTGCGCGAGGCGGCGTCGCGGCATCCTGCGCGTGGCGAAGGAGGCGGGCGTCGCGACGTTCCTCGTCGGCCACGTGACGAAGGACGGCTCGGTCGCCGGGCCGCGGGTGCTCGAGCACCTCGTCGACTGCGTGCTCCAGTTCGAGGGCGACCGCTACCACGCCCATCGCATGCTGCGGGCGACGAAGAACCGCTTCGGCTCGACGAACGAGCTCGCCGTCTTCGAGATGACGGGCGCCGGGCTCGTCGGCGTGCCCGATCCCTCGGCGCTCTTCGGCCGGAGCGAGCCCGGGCGAGGTCGGCGCGGCGGTCACCTGCGTGCTCGAGGGCACGCGGCCGCTGCTGCTCGAGATCCAGTCGCTCGTCGCGCCGACCGATCTCGCGATGCCGCGGCGGGTCGGCACCGGCGTCGACCCGAAGCGCCTGGCGATGATCGTCGCCGTGCTCGCGCGGCATGCCGGGCTGCCGCTCGGCGGCGCCGACGTGTTCGTCAACGTCGCCGGCGGCGTCCGGATCGACGAGCCCGGCGCCGACCTCGGGATCGCGCTCGCGATCGCCTCGGCGGCGCGCGGAGCGCCGGTCGCGACGGGCTCGCGGCGTTCGGCGAGATCGGGCTCACCGGCCGGCTGCGGCCGGCGACGCAGGCGACCGCGCCGGGTCGAGGAGTGCCGCAAGCTCGGCCTCGCCGTCGGTGCTCGCGCCCGGGGACCGACGAGGCAGACTCGCAGGCGACTCGCTCCGGGAGGCGCGGCGCGACGAGCGCTAGGCCGCCGGACTGGAGCTCGGCCCGGATGCTAGCGCCGATGCGGATGGAAAGCCGCCTGAGCAGGGATTTTCGAAAATCCCTGCAAAAATGCTGCTTTTATGCGGATTTCTGGTAGTATTCGTCGGTCTTCGCCGGTAGCCCTCAGGGCCGCCGGCGCTTTCACGACACGGGAGAGGGAGTGGGCTTGTACAAGGTCGGCGACAAGGTGGTGTATCCGCACCACGGTGCGGGCACCATCGTGAAGCGTGAACAGCGGGAGGTTCTCGGAGAGAAGCGCGAGTACCTCACGATCAAGATCCTGCACAACGACATGACCGTCAACGTGCCGGCGGACAACGCCGAGCGGGTCGGGCTGCGGAAGGTGATCGACGAGGAGGCCGTCAAGAAGGTCGTCAAGTACCTGACGAGCGGCGGCACGGAGATGCCGAAGAACTGGAACCGCCGCTTCAAGCACAACCGCGACAAGATGAAGACCGGCGACATCTTCGAGCTCGCCGAGGTCGTCCGGAACCTGTCGCTGCGCGACGGCGAGAAGGGCCTCTCGACCGGCGAGAAGCAGATGTACGTGAAGGCGAAGAAGATCCTCGCCTCCGAGCTGATGTACGCGAAGAACCTGTCGGAGGACGACGCGTTCGCCTGGCTCGAAGGCGTGCTGACCGACGAGGACGCGCCGGCGGCCGAAGCGCGCCGCCGGCCGAAGCGGCCGGCGACGCGCGAAGCTGCCAAGCCGAAGACGCCGGCCGCGCGCGTAAGCTCAGCGAGTGAGCGTCTGGGCCGTGCTCGTCGCCGCCGGGCGGGGAGAACGGCTCGGGGATGACCGGCCGAAGGCGTTTGCGCGCCTCGGGCGGTCTTCCGCTGCTCGCCGAGTCGCTGCGGCGGCTCGACGAGTGCGAGTGGATCGACGGGATCGTGGTCGTCGCGCCGGCAGAGTGGGAGGAGCCGGCGATCCTCGCTCGCCGAGGAGCTCGGCGCGTCGAAGGTCGCCGCGTGCGTGCCGGGCGGCGAGACCCGCTCGGCGTCGGTGCGGCCGGGCTCGCCGAGGTGCCCGACGACGCGGCCGTGTCCTCGTCCACGACGCGGCGCGGCCGCTGCTGCCGCCGGAGATGGTCCCGCGGCTGCTCGAGGCGCTCGGCGAGGGCTTCGACGGCGCCGTGCCGGGCCTGCCGGTCGCCGACACGGTCAAGCGCGTCCACGACGGCGTCGTGGTCGAGACGCTCGCCCGCGAGCGAGCTCGTCGCCGTGCAGACGCCGCAGGCGTTCGTGGCGTCGGTGCTCCGGGCGGCCGCCGGCGGGGAGGGCTCGGACTGCGCCTCGCTCGTCGAGGCCGCCGGCGGCCGGGTCAAGGTCGTGCCGGGCGACGAGCGCCTGCTCAAGGTGACGACGCGCGCCGACCTCGAGCGGGTCGAGGCCGGCTCGCTGGCGCGCGGAGTAGCCTCCGCCGTGGCCGAGATCCGGATCGGCATGGGCTACGACGCGCACGCGCTCGCCGACGGCGTGCCGCTCGTGCTCGGCGGCGTCGAGCTCGACCATCCCGCGCGGCCTCGCCGGCCACTCCGACGGCGACGTGATCGCGCACGCGCTGATCGACGCGCGTGCTCGGCGCCGCCGGGCTCGGCGACATCGGCGGGCTCTTCCCGTCGGGCGACGAGCGCTTCCGCGGCATCTCGTCGCTCGCGCTGCTCGCCGAGGCCTACGCGCAGGTGCGGGAGGCGGGCTGGCGGCTCGTCAACGCCGACTGCGTCCTCGTCGGCGAGGAGCCGCGGATCGCCTCGCACCGCGAGGAGATGCGCCGCCGGCTCGCAGGCGGCGATCGGCGAGGGCGAGGTGAACGTCCGGGCGACGACCACCGACCGCCTCGGTTTCACCGGCCGAGGCGAGGGGCTCGCGGCGCACGCGGTCGCGCTGCTCGAGCGCCGTTGAAGCTCGTCCGCTACGCGGACCGGCCCGAGCTCGTCGCGAGCAGGAGCCTGTCGTCGCAGGTGTTTCCCGAGTTCATTCAGCACAATCCGATGGGGCCGCGGTACTGGAACCGGCTCTACGTCGAGTTCCCGGCCTTCCAGCAGGCGCTGCTCGACGGCGACGAGGTGGTCGCCGAGGCGCATGCCCTTCCGATCCCGTGGGACGGAACCGTCGCCGGCCTGCCGTCGGGCTGGGATGCGGCGTTCGAGCTGGGGATGGACGGCGGGCTCGAGGCCACTGCGCTCTCGATGCTCGTGATCTCCGTCGCGCCGAGCCGGCAGGGGGAGAGGCTGGGCGGCCGGATGCTCGACGCCTCGCGGGACGCTGCGCGCGAGGCAGGACTGGGCGCGGTACTCGCTCCGGTGCGGCCGACGTTGAAGGATCGTTATCCGCTGATCCCGATCGAGCGCTACCTGGAGTGGCGGCGGCCCGACGGTGCGCATTTCGATCCATGGCTGCGACTCCACGAGCGGGTAGGCGGCGAGATCATGGCAGCGGCGCCGGAATCGCTCGTGATGGATGAGCCGGTCGCCGACTGGGAGACGTGGACGGGGATGAGCCTTCCCGAGGACGGCGAGTACGTGGTTCCGGGCATGCTCTCGCCGCTTGTCGTCCACGATGGCCGCGGGCGCCATGCCGAGCCGAACGTCTGGGTCTGCCACCGCATCTGACCCTTCGCGAGAACCGGTGGGCCCTGGACGGCGTAGTGCTTTCGGAACCACATCCGAGGAGGAGACTTGCGCAGATCGATTCTCTTTGCAGTTGCCTGCTTTGCCGCCGCCGTGACCGCCGCGGTTGCCCTGGCAGGAGCCGGCCTGCCGAACATCGGCAAACCGACCATGTCGGCACAACCCCTGTACCGCGGCTATTACGACCACCACCTCGACACGTACCTGATCACCGATGTATCCAACAAGGCGCAGGCAAGCGCCATGCACGTCAACTACGCCCCGTCGCTGAAGAGCGTGAAGGGGCTTCCGCTCCAGTACTTCGTGAAAGGCCGCGCCGCCAAGGGCCAGCTCACGGTCTTCGGCTCCGAGCCCGGCGAGTCCGACTACAACCCGCTCTGGGCGGAGGTGTGGGTCACCTGGAAGGCCGGCGTCAAGCCCGTCGTGCTCGGTCAGGACGACCAGATCAACTCCCTCGCGAAGGCTGGGAAGCTGACGATGAAGAATGCGAACATCGTGTTGAACGCTCCGATCCTCAAGGTCGGCAAGGGCGGCTGATCCTTCGAGACGGCGGCCGGTCGCTCCGACCGGCCGCCTCCAGCCGTCTAGCCTGGGAGGGCGGCCCGGCCGTCCGTTCCGAGCGAGACGAGCCCGTCGCGGGCCAGTGAGGCGAGCGCTTCGGCGTCGGCGGTCGAGGCGCCGGCGGCGACCGCACGGAGCGCCTCCGAGCGGCGCTGCCTGAAGGAGCCCTCGTACGGGGACTGTCGACGGAGCGGCTCGTAGCGGCGTCCTCGTGAAGGGCAGGCTGCCGCGAGAGGGCAGACGCCGCAGCGCGGGATGCGGGCGAGGCAGACGGTCGCCCCGAGGTCGAACAGCGCCTGAGCGCACGAACCGTCGAACGGCTCGCCGGTGCGCTCTTGCACGCGGCGGACGTTCGTGTCAACGGGCAGCACGTGGCGGCCGAGCGCGAAGTTCCCGACCGCAGCTGCCGTGTACGGCCCGATTCCGGGCAGTTCCGTCAGGTCATCCGGCCAGCCGTGCTCGGCGACGATCTGAGCAGACCGGTGCAGGCTGACCGCCCGGCGGTTGTAGCCGAGCCCCTGCCACTCGAGGATCGCCTCGGCCGGCGTCGCCGCCGCGAGCGCCTCGACCGTCGGCCATCTCGAGAGCCAGCGCTCCCAGCGAGGGACGACGCGATCCACCTGCGTCTGCTGGAGCATCACCTCGGAGACGAGGATCGCGTACGGATCCCGCGTCTCCCGCCAGGGCAGCTCCCTGCCGTTGATCGAGTACCAGTCGAGCAGCAACTCGCGCACGGCGGCAACTCTAGACACCAGTCCAGCCAGGCCAGGGCGTTCGAGCCATGCCTGATCGAGCCATCGCCTGGGGACAGACCCCTGGACATGGACGGTGGGGCCATGGCGGTTCGGGCCGTGGCTAGGAGCACTACGGGTCGAGCGACCAGGTCTGCCCGGCATCGGTGGACGTCCAGGTGACGGTGGCGACCGGGTCGGAGCCGAAGTCAGTCGCGGTGACCGTGAGACTGCCGGCGTCGGCTTCGATCCCTTCGGCCAGGAGCTCGCCGGCCGGGGCAGCGGGGAGCTGGACGGTCTGGACGTCCGCACCGGTCGCAAGCAGTACGCGTGGGTTCGTGTCCCAGTGCTGACCGCCGACGCGACTCGAGACTAGGAACACGAAGCCGTTCGGGGTCTCGGTGGCGGCGACGATCGTTCCGCTCGGAACGCTGGTCAGGAGCTTGGCGTCGAGCAGCCGGCCGGAATCCGGGGGCGGGAACGGCGAGATCAGGTGCAGGTCGCCGCCCTCCCACCAGTAGAGGCTGTCTCCGGCCCCGGCGAAGCTCGTTCCGATCGCGTCGGTCGGATGCCAGGTCTCCCCGTCGTCGTCCGTCCACAGCTTGCGCGTCGTGCACATGCATGGGCCGGGATCGACGCCGAGCTCGATCACCCCAGAAGTCGCAGACAGCCGGAGCACCGTGAGCGCGGCCTGACTGTAGATGCGGTGCCAGCTCTGACCGGCGGTCTCGGTTGCGAAGACGCCCGTTTCGCGTGTCTCCCACGCGTCCTTCGCGCTCGCCCAACTCACCCCCGCCGTGGCCGACGCGGCGGAGCCCCCGGCGGCCGAAGCCCCAGCAGCACGCGCACACAGACAGAGTGCCCCGGCCAGTGCAAGCCGGAGCGCGAAGCTCCCCCCGGAGGACAACGGTTAGGTCTCGCCGAGCACGCGCCCCTCGGGGTCGCGAATCGTGGGGCGGGATGCCGGCCGATGGTCGGGCCGGTCAGCGGCCGGGCGGCGCGCGGATCGCCGCGATCGCGCTGCGTCTGAACGGACATGGCCTGAACGAATCGGGCGCACCGGTGTATCAAGCCCGACGCCCCTTAACCTAGGCTAAGAACTCTTGAAGGTTCGCTTCGCCCCCAGCCCGACCGGCTCGCTCCACATCGGCAACGCGCTCGGCGCGGTCGCCAACCGCAACTTCGGCGGCACGATGCTGCTGCGGATCGACGACACCGACCCGGCGCGAAACCTTCCCGGCGGCGAGGAGGCGATCCTCGACGACCTGCGCTGGCTCGGGATCGAGTGGGACGAGGGCCCGGTGCGGCAGAGCGAGCGGCTCGAGCGCTACCGGGAGGCGGCCGCCGGGCTGCCGCAGCGTTTCAACGGGGTGACGCTGCTCCGCGACGACGGCACCGCCACCTACCACCTGGCGAGCGTCGTCGACGACGTCGACTTCGGGATCACGCACGTGATCCGCGGCAACGACCACCGGCCGAACGAGGCGCTTGCACGCGCGCGCTCGCCGTCGCGCTCGGCGCTCGAGCCGCCCGAGTACATCCACTACGGCCTCATGCTCGGCCCCGACGGGAAGAAGATCTCGAAGCGCGCCCAGGGCGGCTCGATCGCCTCGCTGCGCGACGAGGGGATCCCGCCGGAGGCGGTGCGCGCCTACCTCGACGAGCTCGGGATCCCGCGGCACGACGTCCACCTCGACCTCGAGCGGATCCGCTCGCTCGCCGTCGACGTCGCTCGCCGAGCTCCCCGACGACGAGCTCGCCGCGCGGCTCGGCGTTCCCGGTCGCGGTCGTGCCGGCGCTGCGCGGCGCCCACGACCTGAACGAGGCGCGGCGAGCTCGCGCGCGACGATCCTCGACCCGCCGTCGAGTCGTCGCTGCCCGACGAGCGCGAGACGCTCGAGCGGTTCCGCGAGCTCCGGCCGCAGCGCGCGAACGGCGCTCGACAAGGACGCCGCGAAGGCGATCGTCCGCGAGCTGAAGGCGGTCGGCGGGCACCTGCGCGCGGTGCGCCAGGCGCTGACCGGGCGCGACAGCGGGCCCGAGCTCTGGGCCGTGCATCGCCGCGCTGCCGCGCGACGAGACGCTGCGGAGGGTCGATGCGGCTCTTTGACACCTACTCGAAGTCGCTCGTCGAGCTGCCGCCGCCGCCCGGCCCGGTCCGGATGTACTTCTGCGGCCCGACGGTCTACGCGCGCGCCCACGTCGGCAACGCGCGGCCGTTCGTGATCGGGATGTGGCTGCGCTCGTGGCTGCGCGCGCACGGGCTACGAGGCGACGCTCGTCCACAACATCACCGACGTGAACGACAAGATCTACGACGCCGCGCCGGGCGCGAGCGCCGCGCTCGCCGAGCAGGCGACCGCCTGGTACCTCGAGGACACCGGCGACCTCGGGCTCGGGATGCCGGACCACCTGCCGAAGGTGACCGAGCACATCCCGGGGATCGTCGCGTTCATCGAGCAGCTCGTCGAGCGCGGCTTCGCCTACGCGGTCGACGGCGACGTCTACTTCCGCGTCGCGCGCTTCCCCGAGTACGGCCGGCTCTCCGGCCAGCGGCCCGACCAGGTCGAGGAGCAGGAGCCGAACCCGCTGCAAGGAGGATCCGCGCGACTTCGCGCTCTGGAAGGCGAACAAGCCGGGCGAGGACACGCACTGGGACTCGCCGTGGGGCGAGGGCCGGCCGGGCTGGCACATCGAGTGCTCGGCGATGGCCGAGGAGCTGCTCGGGCCGGCGTTCGAGATCCACGGCGGCGGGCTCGACCTCGTCTTCCCGCACCACGAGAACGAGCTCGCCCAGTCGCGGGCGCTCGGCCATCCGTTCGCGCAGATCTGGGCGCACAACGGGATGCTCGCAGTTCACCGGCGAGAAGATGTCGAAGTCGGTCGGGAACATCGCGACGATCCGCGAGGTGCTCGACGAGTGGGGGCCGCGAGACGCTGCTCGTGTTCTTCCTCGGCGGCCACTGGCGCAAGCCGATCGACTTCTCCGACGAGACGATGGCGCAGGCGGCGGCGCAGGCCGAGAGCGTTCCGCGACGTCTTCCGCGGCGCCTCCGAGCCGGCGCCGGCGACGGAGCTGGGAGCGGTTCGCGGCGGCGCTCGACGACGACTTCAACACGCCCGCCGCGCTCGCGCGTCCTGCACGACTGGCGCGACCACGAGCTGCTCGTGCGCGCGGCTCGAGCTCTTCGGGCTCGGCTCGCTCGCCGAGCAGGACGCGCGCGCCGGCCGAGATCGTCGAGCTCGCCGAGCGCGCGCGGTGCGGCGCGCGGCCGACGCGCGACTTCGAGGTCGCCGACAGGCTCCGCGCCGAGATCGAGGCCGCGGGCTGGGAGATGCGCGACGAGCGCAGGCGGCTACACGCTCGTCCGCAGGCGGTGAGCGCCGACCTCGTCTACGGGCGCCGCGCGGTGCGCGAGGCGCTGCGCGGCCGGCGCGAGGTGCTCGAGCTGCTCGGCGACCGAGCGGGCGGTCGCCGCCGAGCCGTGGCTCGCCGAGGCGAAGCCGAAGCTGCGGCCCGAGCGCGAGCTGAGCGAGCTCGCGGGCACGCGCGACCACCAGGGCGTCGTCGCGCGCGTCGAGCCGTACCGCTACGCCGACGCCTACGAGCTCGCCGCGGCCGAGCGGCCGCTGCTCGCCGTGCTCGACCGGGTCACCGACCCGCGCAACCTCGGCGCCGTCTGCCGGAGCGCCGAGGGCGCCGGGGCGACCGGGGTCGTCGTCCCCGCGCACGGCTCGGCGGTCGTCACGCCGGCCGTCGCGCGCTCGTCGGCCGGGCGCGATCGAGCACCTGCCGATCGCGGTCGTCACGAACCTCGCGCGCTACCTCGAGGAGGTGAAGGGCCCGGAGCTCTGGGTCTACGGCGCGGCCGGCGAGGCGCAGACCGTCGATGTGGGAGCACCGACCTCACGGGCGGCGTCGCGCTCGTCTTCGGCGCCGAGGGCAAGGGGCTGCGCCCGCTCGTCCGCCGGAGCTGCGACGTGCTCGTCTCGATCCCGCTCGCCGGCGAGGTCGAGTCGCTGAACGTCAGCGTCGCCGCGGCGGTGCTCCTCTACGAGGCGCGCCGCCAGCGCGGCGCTGACCGGCTGATGGCCGAGCCGACGCTCTACCTCTTCGACGGCTACAACCTGCTGCACGCCGGCCCGTTCGACCGACCGCCGCGAGCTCGTCGACACGCTCGCGAGCTTCGTCGCGACGCAGGGGCGCCCGCGGCGTCGTCGTCTTCGACGGCGCCGGCGACGACGCCGAGCTCGGGCCGCTCGCGGTGCGCTTCGCGCCCGACGCCGACACGCTGCTCGAGCGGCTCGCGGCCGAGCACCGCGCGCGCGAGCGGGTGCTGCTCGTCTCGTCCGACGCGACCGTGCTCGGCACGGCCGGGCGCGAGGTGGCGAACCTCTCGTCGCAGACGTTCTTCCGCGACCTCGCGTCCGGCGGAGACGCGCGAGCAGCCGCCCGGCGGGCTCGCCGACAAGCTCGACGAGGACGACCCGCGCACGCCTCGAGCGGCTCCGCCGCGGCGAGTGCTAGACTCCGACATTGCAAGCGGGTCCATTGCAAGTAGGGCTTGTCTTTTCTGACGGTCCTTGCTAGATTCACCTCGACCTCAGGGTGAGACGTTCACGCGGTCGATAGTGTGATGTCGACCACCGGGACAACAGGGCGAAGATGGGGGTTTCAGGCGTGAGCGTCGAGAACGGCAACCGCAGCGAAGACCGCGCAGAAGGCTCAACGAGAGCTTGAGGATCTGCAGCTCGTCCTCAAGGCGCGCAACGGCAGCACCGTCGCGCTCGACGCGCTGATCCGCCGCTACACGCCGTTCGTCCGGCTGAAGGCGAGCGCGTACTTCCTCGTCGGCGGCGACAACGACGACCTGATCCAGGAGGGGCTGATCGGCCTCTACAAGGCGGTGCGCGACTTCCGCCCCGACAAGGAGACGTCGTTCCGCTCGTTCGCCGAGCTCTGCGTGACGCGGCAGATCATCACGGCGATCAAGACCGCGACCCGCTTCAAGCACTCGCCGCTGAACACGCTACGTCTCGTTCAGCCACACCCCGGCCGGCCAGGACCCCGACAGCGACTGCACGCTCGGCGACGCGCTGCCCGGCTCGGCGCGTCAACGACCCGGCGTCTGCGTGATCTCGACCGAGGAGCTCCAGAGCCTCGTCGGCTGCCTCGGCACGACCCTCTCGCCGCTCGAGTCCGACGCGCTCCGGCTCTACCTCGAGGGCTCGTCCTACGAGGAGATGGCCGAGGAGCTCGGCTGCGACACGAAGACGATCGACAACGCGCTCCAGCGCGTCAAGCGGAAGATCCTGAACCACCAGCGCGAGCGCCAGGTTCTCTCGTAGAGCTCGAGCAGAGCTCCGAGCCGCCTGTCGAGGTCGCGGAGCCGGTCGCCGGCTCGGCCGACCACTTCGGCCAGCTCGCCGTCGAGAGCCGCAGCCGGGGACTTGACGACCGAGGAGTCGGCTGCGTAACCCGGCCGTCGAGGTCACTCGCGAGGCGCCCGTCAGGCGCATCGGATCGACTTCGACCGGCGCCGCATTGCGCACCTCGAACAGCTTCCCCTCCGGCCCGGAGAGGACGCAGGCCGAGAGGCTCCCGCTCTTGGCGGGCCAGTCCATTCGCAGGAGCACGCGCGCTGCGCCTGCACCCAGGCCCGAGCCCCGCGCGGTGAGCGAGGCAACGGCCTCGAGGGAGAGCGCCGCATCAGACTGGCCTCCGACGACGGTGCTGTCGTCGATCGCGATCCTCGAGAACCAGCCGCCCGAATCGGCATAACACCCGACGAGCGCGTCCGGTGCGCTGCTCCGGGCAAAGACGCATCCCGCGACCTCGAGCTCGACATCGGGCGCAGCCGCGGTCAGGTCGACTATGGCTCGCCGCCGCTCGTCGGCCTTGGCCCCGAGGACGACGAAGCGCCGCAGCGAGATCGAGTCCGAGGCGGTCACGCGGAGCGGCGGACTCAGTCCGCCGACCAGCGCGAGCCCCTCGACCGTCACGTTGCGGCCCATGACCGCGAGCGGGAGGCGTGCGAACGCGGTGGTGTCCTCGCTCCGGAGAACGACGTCGATCGGCGGCGGCTCGTGGGCGCCGGGCGGAACGAGGCTGACCTCGCCGCTCAGCACTTCGGGGTCGAGGCCGCGCACCCCCTTCCGGAAGATCGCGGTGAACAACGCGGCACCGCCCGCCAGGGCCTCGAGATACGCAGCGCGGAGAGCAAGCAGGCTCGCGTCGTCGCCGACGACGATCTCCGCCGGCGGCGGCATCTAGTACGCCGGGATCGTGAACTCGTTGGACATGACCGACCCGTAGAGCATGAAGAAGTGGTTGAGCGGCAGCGTGAACTGCCCGGATTCGCTCGGTTTGAGACCAGTGCGGGGTCGACGCCGTCGCCGACCGACGAGGCGGTACCGCCGGTCGGGACGTTCGCGTGGTGCGGATTCATTGAGGGTGACGCTCGAGGCGGCAACGTCGATGTACTGGTACATCGCCGGACGGAACATGGCCGGGATCGACATGAGGTCGAAGCCCGCCGGCGCGGTGGCAGCGTTGACGATGCTCACCGAGAGCACCGAGTAGACGTGGTTCGCGTAGACGCTCCGAGTGCCCCCGCCGGTGTCGCTCGGGCTGTTCTTGATCACGAGCAGAAGCTCGAGCGCCGCCTTGACCGCATCCGAGCGCGCCGGACTCGTGAGCTCGGCGTCCGCCGATGCGAGCTGGCAGGCAGCCTGCCAGTTCGTCATCGCCCACGACTTGGTGTTGGGCGCGGGCGTCGCGGGTGCCGGGTTCGGATCGGGCTGCGCGCCGATCCAGGCCGCCGTCCAGCCCTGGACGGCGGAGAGCTTCGCCTGCGCTCCAGGCGTCAGCGTGCTCCAGTCGGGGGCCGCCATCGCGGCCGGGATCGCTGCCTGGAGCCGCTGGGAGTACATCTGGAGACCCAGGTCCCCCGTGCCCGTGGTCGCGGTGACGATCGGCGCCGTCGTGTCTCCGGTCGCGTGGCTCGCGCCGCGCCCTGAGAGGGTCAGCAGCCCTTCGAAGGCGGCCGCGTTGGCTACGAGCAGCGCCGCGCCGGTCTGGCCGGGCGCCCAGCTCGTCGCCGACTCGTCGCCCGCTCCACCCGACTCGACCTCACCCGACTCGCCGTAGAACAGGCTCAGCGGGTGCCCCGACCAGCCGCCGCTGATGTTGGCCTGGCCGCTCGATCCCCCGTGCTCGCCTTCGCCCGAGATCTCCTGGCCGTGCCCGAACTGGCCGTAGCTCTGGGAGAAGCGCTCGATCGCCTTCTCGAGGAGGGGAGCCCAGCGGGCCATCTGGTAGACGTCGCGCCGGTGGATCTCGAGCGTCGAGCCGTTCACGACCGTCCACCAGTGCGACTCCTTCGGCGCGTTACCCACCATCAGCTGGGCTCCGTGGACCTGGTGGCCCCAGTCGGGATGGGCAGGGTCTCGGAGCGCGATGCCCGTGGCGCCAGGGGCGGTACGGTTGAACGCGATCTCGCCCGAGACGGCCACCGGCTCGGGAACGTAGAGCGGGCCGCTCATCGAACCCGAAGAAGCCGGGCGGATGTGCGGAGCCGGTGGTAGAGGGTGACGGTCGCCCCACCCGTTCCGTCCGGCACCATCAACGCGGTGATCTTGCCGGGGTCGCGGTTGACGACCTCGATGATCGTCGCGAGTGCGTAGCAATCGCCGATTCCCGCCTGCTGCACGTCGAGCGCCGTCGGGCCTGAATCGTTCCAGAGGGAGCTGTCGGCGGCCTGCTCGGCCATCGTGCCGGACTGGGTATCGACCGGGGCGAACCCGGGTGCGGCTGCCGGCGACTGGTCGTAGAGGTCAGAGCCGGCCGGTGTGGTGCCGGTGCCGACGAACGGTGTGGCCTCGGTTGCCTTCGGCTTGAGGAACGCGGTGAAGCCGAGCGCCGAGGGCGCGCCCGCGGCAGCCGGTCCGCCGAGGACGTGTCCGTCCCTCGTCACGCGCATCCTGGACGGTCGGCTGGGCCCAGGTCGTGGTCGACTGTCCCGATGCGTCCTGCAGGTCTCCGGGGTTGCCGGTGACGAGCCGCGAGATCGTGCGGCCCTGCCGCCCCCGGAGCATCCTCGTGACCGCGGCATTGCCCGCGGCCGACTGGAGGGCGAGCGCGCCGGCCACGAGGCCGCCGCCGTCGGCGTGCGCCTCCTCCTGATCCGGTACGTCGACGACAGCCTGTCCCCGAACACGCGATCGCTCGCGATCGGCGCGCTGCTCTTGCATCACGGTGTTCTAACCGACACCGAGGCCCCGGTCAATCGCAGAGACGAGCGGCCTCGCGCGCCGTATCCCGCGCGGGCAACAGGCTAGGATTCGAGTGCGCCGGAGTAGCTCAGTTGGCAGAGCACCGCTCTTGTAAAGCGGATGCCGTGGGTTCGAGTCCCACCTCCGGCTCTTCTAGGCGCCCGGCATTCGCTCGCCGGCACGGATTGCGACGGGCAGGCGGTTCGCCGGCGGCGACAGCGGGCAGACCCAGCGCGGGTCGTAGCTGCACGACGGGTTGTAGGCGAAGTTGAAGTCGAGGACGAGCCGGCCGCCCTCGACGCCGAGGTCGGCGCCCTTGACCGTGTCGAGCAGGTAGCGGCCGCCGCCGTAGGTCTCGGTGCCCGACGTCTCGTCGCGGAACGGCAGGAACAGCCCGCCGCCGTAGCCGACGAGCCAGTAGAGCTCGAGTGCGCTGCTCGGCGCCGTCGAGCTCGAAGCGCGCCCGCGCGATCCGCTCGAAGGCGATCGGCTCGGTCGCCGCTCGATCCGACCTGCGTCATCACGGCCGGCGGCGGCTCGACCGCCGCGAGCACGCGGAGCGCGGGGTCGTAGTCGAAGTAGGGCACGCCGGGGTACGACGGCCGCGCCGTCGGCGCGGCACCGGCGACTGAGGGGTGGGAACGGAAGAGCTCGTCGCGCCCGGCGCGCCAGCGCTGCCAGGCATGCGCGGGCTCACGCGGCCCGCGCGGCATCGGCGTAGAGCGCGAAGACGCGCCGCTTCCAGTCGAGCAGCTCGAGCGCCTCGGCAGCAGCGATCGCCTCCGCCTCGCTGCTCACTCGCCGATCGCCTTGAGCACGACGCGCTTGCGCCGGCGGCCGTCGAACTCGGCGTAGAAGACCTGCTCCCACGGGCCGAGGTCGAGCTTGCCGTCGGTGATCGGCGAGCACGACCTGGTGGGCCATCAGCTGCCGCTTGAGGTGCGCGTCGGCGTTGTCCTCGCCGCGGTTGTGGCGGTAGCCGGACACGGGCTCGTGCGGCGCGAGGCGCTCGAGCCAGTCGTCGATGTCGGCGATCAGCCCGCCCTCGTCGTCGTTGACGTAGACCGCCGCCGTGATGTGCATCGGGTTCACGAGCACGAGGCCGTGCTGGATCCCCGACTCGCGGACGAACTGCCTCGACCCGGTCGGTGATGTTGAGGTAGTCGCGCCGGTTCGGCGTCTCGAAGGTCAGGTACTCGGTCGCGTGCTTCACGGCGAGCGCCGTCGCGCGAGATCCTCCCAGAGCTCGTCCACGTCCTCGAGCCCGACCGAGAGCCGGAGCAGCCCCTCGGGGATCCGGTCGCCCTCCCAGCGGTGGCGGCTCTCCATCGTCGAGTTGACGCCGCCGAGGCTCGTCGCGTTCGTGATCACGCGCGTGCCGGTCTCGACCGCGCGCGGGTCGGCGACGTCGAAGGAGATCAGTCCCGAGTAGCCGGGGTAGCGGACGAGCTCGACCGCCGGATGCTCCTCGAGGCGGCGGGCGAGCTCGGTCGCGGTCTCGGTGATCCGCCGCATCCGGCGCGAGAGCGAGTCGAGGCCCCTGCAGGAGCGCGGCCGCCGAGTCGGGCGAGGAGACGCCGCCGGTCGCGTGCGCGATCGTGCGCAGCGCCTGCGTGCGCTCGGGGTCGCGCGTGACGGTCGCGCCGAGGAGGGCGTCGTGGCTTCCGGTGAGGAACTTCGTCGCCGAGTGGACGACGACGTCGGCGCCCTCGTCGAGCGCCCGGAGGTAGACCGGCGTCGACGACGGTCGCGTCGCAGACGACGAGGCCGGGGTGGGCGCGCAGCGCCTCCCAGTCGGGCACGGTGAGCACCGGGTTCGCGGGCGACTCGACCCAGACGATGTCGGCGTCGGCGGGCGGCGGGCCGGTCTGGTCGTACTCGACGAATCGGAGCCCCCAGCGGCTCGAGCGTGCGGAAGAGGACCGACGTGCCGAAGTAGGCGCCCTCGGCGAGCGCGATCGTCGTTCCCGGCCGCGCGAAGGCGAGCACGACCGCCGTCGCCGCCGCCATCCCCGAGGCGAAGAGCAGCGCCTCGCCGCCCTCGAGCTCGCCGAGCCGGGCCTCGGCGGCGGCGCCGGTCGGGTGGCGCGTAGCGGGAGTAGAAGAACTCGCGCGGCTCGCCCGTGCTCGTCGTAGGGCCAGATCGTCGAGCGGTCGACCGACACCATGGCCGAGCGTATCCGCAGCCGCCGGGTGCCGCCGGCGGTCGCCGAGCGGCTACGTGGTCAGGCGTAGAGCGCGCCGTTCAGGCAGTACATCCGCACGGGTTGCCGACCGCGAAGCCGCTCGTGCTCGGCGAGCTCGGTGATCGTGCAGGTGAGGTCGTCGCCGCTCGACCGTGATCGAGCCGCTCAGCGCGAGGTCGCGCTCGTGAGTTCGCCGGAGGTGCTCGTCGTCGTCGTGGTCGTGGTCGTGGTGGTGGTGGTCGTCGTGGTGGCGGCGGCGGTCGTTGTGCCTGAGCTGGTAGAGGGCGCCGTTCAGGCAGTACATCCGCACCGAGTTGCCGACCGCGAAGCCGCTCGTCGCTCGGCGAGCTCGGCCCGATCGTGCAGGTGAGCGCGGCGGCGTCGTCGCCGCCGTGACCGAGATCGAGCGCCGTCGAGAGCGCGGTGATCGTGCCGCTGATCCCGAGTAGTTCGGCGGCGTCGGTCGTCGTCGTCGTGGTCGTGGTCGTCGTGGTCGTCGTGGCGGTCGGAGTCGGCGTCGTTGTGGCTGCAGCTGGTAGAGGGCGCCGTTCAGGCAGTACATCCGCACCGAGTTGCCGATCGCGAAGCCGCTCGTGCGTCGGCGAGCCGGCCCGATCGTGCAGGTGAGCGAGGCGGGCCGGTCGCTGTCGCCGCCGGTGACCGTGATCGACGACGCCGTCGAGCGCGGTGATCGTGCCGGTGATCGCCGGTAGTTCGTGCGTGGTCGTCGTCGTGGTCGTCGTGGTGGTCGTCGTGGTGGCGGCGGGCGGCGTCGTCGTCGGTGTGCTTGAGCTGGAAGAGGACGCCGTTCTGGCAGTACATCCGCACGAGTTGCCGAGCGCGAAGCCGCTCGTGCGAGCGGCGAGCTCGGGCCGATCGTGCAGGTCATCGTCTGGACCGAGATCGAGCTCGAGCCGAGCGCCGTGATCGGGCCGTTCGCGTAGGTCACGTTCGGCTCGGTCGTCGTCGTGGTCGTCGTCGGCGGGGCGGCGGGCTCGTCACCGGGCCGATCGAGACGAGGACGCCGTTTGCGCAGCAGATCTTCACGTGGTCGCCGACGCTGAAGCCGGACGGTGCTCGGCGAGCCCGGAGCCGATCGTGCAGGTCAGGTTCCGGTCGCCGTCGTGGACGCGTGATCGAGGACGAGGCCGAGCGCGGTGACGGCGCCGGAGATGCCGGTCGGTCGTCGCGTCCTCGTTCGGTCGACTTCCTCGTGCTCGCAGCGGTACGTCGGCGATCGCGACGAGCACGTGGCTCGCGCAGGCGATCCTGCACGCGGTCGCCGACCGCGAAGGGCCGACGCCGGGCGAGGAGGAGGTGAGCGCGCAGGTGAGGCGGTGGTGGTGCTTCGGCCGACGGTGATCGAGGTCGAGCTGAGCTTGGCGATGATCCTGCCGGTGGCGGAGGCGTTCGCCTGGTGGATCGTCGTGAAGGCGTCCGCCGAGGCGAGGCCGAGAGTCGCGAGCGCCGAGCAGGGCGAGGGGATGAGGAGGAGTCGGCGCATAGGGCGGGTTGTCGGCCGGCCGAGGGACGGCGCGTCACCCCCGATGAGGGATCTTCGTCGCCGCGAGCTGGGCAATTCACTCCTCGAGTGACGAGGGACGCTCTACGAGGACGCGACCGCGCGGCCGCGCAGCACGCTCGGCGCCGAGCGTGCGTAGTCGAGCCCGGAGACCCAGGTCAGCGCGACCGCGAGGAGCAGCAGCCACCAGGAGACGCTCGTGCTCCAGGCGCCGGCGGCGGCGAGGCCGCCGGCGGCGGCGGCGATCGCCTGCGACCACGTCTTCAGCTTCCCGAGGTCGCGCGCGGCGATCACGACGCCGCGCTCGAGCGCCGCGAGCCGCAGGCCGCTGACAGGAGCTCGCGGGCGACGATCGCCGCGACCATCCAGGCCGGGAAGACGCCCTGGTCGAGCAGCACGACGAGCGTCGCGAGCACGAGCACCTTGTCGGCGACCGGGTCGAGCAGCGAGCCGAACGAGGTCGTGCGGCCCGATGCGGCGCGCGATCCGCCCGTCGAACCAGTCGGTCGACATCGCGACGCAGAAGACCGCGGTCCCCCAGTAGTCGTGGCTGGTCGAAGTCGACGCGTGAAGAGCACGACGACGAGCGGGGCGCAGGCGATCCGGGCGAGCGTCAGCTGGTCGGCGATCGGCACAGCGCGGAGAATACGCCTGCGACGGCCGCGGTCGCCCGCGCGGATTAGATCGGCGCCGGCATGGACCTGTACGAGCACCAGGGCAAGGAGCTGCTCGCGCGGCTCGGGATCCCGGTCTCGCCGGGCGCGCTCGCGCTCACCGCCGAGGAGGCGCGGCAGGCGGCGGAGGAGCTCGGCGGGCCGGTCGTCGTCAAGGCCCAGGTGCTGACCGGCGGGCGCGGCAAGGCCGGCGGGGTCAAGCTCGCGGCGGATCCCGACGAGGCGGCGGCGCGGGCGGAGGAGATCCTCGGGCTCGACATCCGCGGGCACGTCGTCCGGCGGCTCTGGATCGAGTCGGCCTCGGACATCGCGCGCGAGTACTACCTCTCGGTCGCGCTCGACCGCGGCGCGGGGCAGGCGCTGCTGATGTTCACGACGCGAGGGCGGCGTCGAGATCGAGCAGGTCGCGGCCGAGAACCCCGACGCGCTCGTCCGCGTCCACGTCGATCCGCTCGAGGGCTACGAGCCGCATCACGCGCGCGAGCTCCTCGCCGGCGTCGACCGACCCGGGCGAGCGCGAGCAGATCGAGGCGATCGTCGAGGCGCTCTACCGCTGCTTCGTCGAGTCCGACGCGACGCTCTGCGAGATCAACCCGCTGATCGTGACGCCCGGAGGGCGTGGTGCGCGCGCTCGACGCGAAGGTGACGATCGACGACTCGGCGCTCTTCCGGCATCGCCGACCTCGCCGAGCTGCGCGACACCGTCGGCCGCCGACCCGCTCGAGGCGTTCGCGCGCGAGCGCGGGCGTGATCTACGTGAAGCTCGACGGCTCGGTCGGCATCCTCGGCAACGGCGCCGGGCTCTCGATGGCGACCGTCGACGTCGTCGTCGTCGCCGGCGGCCGGCCGGCGAACTTCTGCGACCTCGGCGGCGGCGGCTCGGCCGCGGGCGTCGTCGCCGCGCTCGAGGTGATCGCCCGCGACCCGCAGGTGCGGTCGATCCTCTTCAACGTCTTCGGCGGGATCACGCGCTGCGACGAGGTCGCGCGCGGCATCCTCGCGGCGCTCGACGAGCTCGGCCTCGCCGTCCCGATCGTCGTCCGCCTCGACGGCACGAACGCCGAGGAGGGCCGGCGCATCCTCGCCGAGGCGGCGCGAGCCGATCTCTCACGTCGAGCCGACGATGCTCGCCGCCGCCCACCGCGCCGTGGAGCTGCGCGGCATGGACGCACCTCGGTCGGCAGCATGACGGCTGCAGGTGATTCGGTTGTTCGAGCTGGCAGCGACCCCTGGAGCGAGCGCGCCGAGCTCTACCGGACGAGCACGGCGCACAGCTCAGGGCCCGGATCTCGACCTGATCGTCGAGTGGGCGGCCGGCTGCGCGACGGCGATCGACGTCGCGACCGGCGGCGGGCACGTCGCCCGGCGGCTGCGCGAGGCGGGGCTCCAGGTCGTGAGCTGCGACCCGGCGCCGGGGATGCAGCCGGACGTGATCTGCTTCGCCGAGGACCTGCCGTTCGCCGACGCGAGCTTCGACCTCGCGGTCACGCGCGTCGCCGCGCACCACTTCGCCGACGTCGCCGCAGGCGACCGCGCGAGCTCGCGCCGCGTCGCCGCCGAGCGCGTCGATCGTCGTCGACAACCTCTACGGCGGCGAGGACGCCGAGCGCGCCGAGAAGCTCCGCGACCCCTCGCACGTCCGCAACTACACCGAGGAGCGAGTGGCGCGGCCTTCTTCGCCGGCGCCGGCATCGAGGTCGAGGAGGTCCGCGTCTTCTCCTATCCCGATCGAGCTCGAGCCGTGGCTCGAGCGCACCGGCTGCGCAGGCGACGACGGCGACGCGCGGTCACGCGAGCTCCTCGCCGACCGGATCGACGGCGGCGACGTCACCTTCGAGCGGATCGCGCTCCGCGGCAGGCCGGCCTGATGGCGATCCTCGTCGACCACGACACGCGCCTCGTCGTCCAGGGGCTCACCGGCAGCGAGGGCCGCTTCCACGGCCTGCGCAACCGCGCGCTACGGCACGAACGTCGTCGCCGGCGTCACGCCCGGCAAGGGCGGGCAGGACGTCGAGGGGATCCCCGTCTTCGGCACCGTCGCCGACGCCGTCGCCGAGACCGGCGCGAACACCTCGCTCGTCTTCGTCCCGGCGCGCTTCGCCGCCGACGCCGTCTACGAGGCGGTCGACGCCGGGATCGAGACCGTCGTCTGCATCACCGAGCACATCCCGGTGCACGACACGCTCCGGCTCTGCGCCTACGTCCGGCGCGCGGGGCGCGACGATGATCGGCCCGAACTGCCCCGGGCGTGCTCTCGCCCGGGCAAGGCGAACGTCGGGATCATCCCGGCCGAGGTCTTCGCCGCCGGGCGTCGTCGGCCTCGTCTCGCGCTCGGGCACGCTCACCTACCAGATCGGCAACGAGCTGGCCCAGCTCGGGATCGGCAACTCGACGATCGTCGGCATCGGCGGCGACCCGGTGATCGGCTCGACGTTCATCGACATCCTCGACCGCTTCGAGGCCGACCCGAGACCGAGCTCGTCGTGCTCGTCGGCGAGATCGGCGGCGACGAGGAGGAGAAGGCCGCGCGCCACGTCGCCGAGCACGATGACGACGCCGGTCGTCGCCTACATCGCCGGCTTCTCGGCGCCGCCGGGCAAGACGATGGGCCACGCCGGCGCGATCATCTCGGGCTCGTCGGGCACCGCGCAGGCGAAGAAGGAGGCGCTCGAGGCGGTCGGGATCGCGGTCGGCACGACGCCGACCGAGGTCGCGCGAGCTCGTCGCCGCCCGGCTCGCCTGTCGACGGCGCGTCCAGCGGCTAGATTCGTGCCGCATGGAGTCGATCTCGTTCGCCCGCGGCGTGCCCGCGCCCGAGTGCCTGCCCGAGGAGGAGCTCGCCGACTGCGCGCGCGCGGTGCTCGAGCGCGACGGCAAGACGATCCTCTCCTACGGCACCGGCGCCGGCTACGCGCCGCTGCGCGAGCTGATCGGCGAGTGGTTCAAGGTGCCGCCCGGGCCAGGTGATCCTCACGAACGGCGCGCTGCAGGGCTTCGTGCTGCTCGCCCAGCACTTCGGCCGCGGGCCAGACGGTGTTCGTCGAGATCCCGACCTACGACCGGCCGCTGAAGATCCTGCGCGAGAACGGCGATGACGGTCGTCCCGATGGCGATGGACGACGACGGCCTGATCCCGGACGCGCTCGAGCACGCGCTCGACGGCGAACCGGCAAGCCGGCGTTCGTCTACACGATCCCGACCTTCCAGAACCCGAGCGGCCGCACGCTGCCCGAGGATCGCCGGCGCGCAGATCGTCGAGCTCGCGCAGGCGGCCGGCGCGCTGATCCTCGAGGACGACCCCTACGGCCTGATCCGCTTCGAGGGCGACGGCGCCGCCGTCGATGTTCGAGCTCGCGCGCGACACCATCGATCTACACCTCGTCGTTCTCGAAGACGATCGCGCCCGGGCTCCGCGTCGGCTGGTACATCGTTCCCGAGGCGCTCGCCGCGCCGCTGATCGAGCGCGCCAACTCGACCTACATCACGCCCGTCGCTGCTCAGCGAGGCGGTCGTCTACGAGTTCATCCGCCGCGGCAGCTTCGAGCCGAACCTGGAGCGCGTCAACGAGCTCCTGAAGGCGCGGCGCGACGCGATGCTCGCGGCGCTCGACAAGCACCTGTCCGGGCGCGCGCTGGTCGCACCCGGAGGGCGGCTACTTCATCTGGCTCGAGCTGCCCGAGGGAACGAGCGCGAAGGAGGTGCTCGAGCGCGCCGAGGGCGTCACCGCCGTGCTCGGCACCGACTTCGGCGGCGGCGACGAACACGCTCCGCCTCGCCTACAGCTACGTCTCGCCCGACGAGATCGACGACGGGCGTCGAGCGGCTCGCCGCAGCGCGTCGCTAGCCTAGACGACTGCAGGCCGGTGCGCCGGCGCCTGCACGAGCGGGCGCGGAACGAGCTGCGGCTGCGGCGGCGGCGAGAGGATGCGCCCAGCGGCGCGGAAGGTCGGGCACGGCCGCTCGCACGACGAGCGCGCAGAGACCGTTGCGGCGGAAGTAGCAGTCGTGGCAGGTGAGTCGTGCTTCGTCATGTCGGAGCTGGGGATCTCTCTGAGGGGCGGTTGGGCAGGGGGCCGACGACGAGAAGCGATCCTACGCATGAGCGCGCTGCGGATCAAGGGCTTGCCTGGAGAGAAAACGCGCAGTTTCCGGCCCTTTCGGAGAGCCGAAATCCCCAGGTTTCTAGCGCTCCAGCGGCAACGTTGCCAGTGCGCGCAACGCCTGTTGAAAATTCTTCACAGGGATGATCCGCAGACCGTGTGCGTACTTGCGGGCATCGGCCGCGTTTGCCCGCCGGGACGAGGAAGACATCCACACCCGCCTCGCGCGCGCCGATCGTCTTCTGCTTGATCCCGCCGATCGGGCCGACCTGGCCGTCGAGGAAGATCTCGCCGGTCGCCGCGATCTTGTGCCCGCGGTCGACGTTCCGTCCGAGCTCCTGGAGCACGTCGAGCGCGAAGGCGAGCCCGGCCGAGGGGCCGCCGACGCCGTGCGCGTCGATCGAGACGCGGATCGGCAGGTGGATCGTCTCGTCCGGGTGCGAGGATCACGCCGACGACTGCCGCGCTTCGAGCCGTGCCCGCCGGCGACGGTCGTGAGCGGCACGACCGTCGCTGTGCCGCCGCGCATGACGGTGAAGCGGAACGTCGTTCCGATCGGCTTGCCCGCCATCACGCTTCGTGACGTCGGCCGGGCGTGCGCACGGGCTTGCCGTCGATCGCGACGATCACGTCGGTCGGCTCGAGCTTGCTCGCCGCCGGGAAGCCCGGCTCGATCTCGCGCCACGAGCGCGCCGTTGTCGGTCGTCGTCACCTTCTTGCCGAGCGCGCGCAGCGCGACCGCCGCCGCGACCTGCTGCGACGGTCTCCATCTCGGCAGACGTTGACCTTATCCTCCTGCGGGCTCGAGACGCCGGGCGGGACGACCTCGTCCGCCGGGTAGAGGTCGGCGCCGGAGTGCAGGCCGCCGAAGATCTGCTCGAGCAGCGTCGCCTTGCGGACGATCACGTCGACGAAGTAGATGCCGCCGGCCCGGTCGTGCCGTGTGCCGCCGGCGACCCTGACGAGCGGCGCGACCGGATGCGCCCGGTCGGGCAGGAAGATGTAGTCGCTGCGACGAGATGAGCTCGAGCGCGATCGACGCAGAGCAGGAGCACCGCGCCGAGTGCGAGCGGCCGCCGTCGGCGTGAAGACCCGGAGCGCCCAGCGGCGACGATGGCTCGGCTGGGGGCGCGCGACCGCTTCCACAGATTCACTGTAGACGGCATCGCCCGCCATGCGCTTGTCGAGTGCTTCCGGTCAGGCTGCGGCGCTGAGCACGCCGACGACCTCGCGCACGGCGGCGGCCGAGGCCTGGAGCGCGGCGTGCTCGTCGTCGTCGAGCTCGAGCTCGACGATCTCCTCGATGCCGCCCGCGCCGAGCTTCACCGGGACGCCGACGTAGAGGCCGTCGATCCCGTACTCGCCCTCGAGGTAGGCGGCGCAGGGCAGGATCCGCTTCTCGTCGAGCATGATCGCGTCGACGATCTGCGCCGCGGCCGCGCCCGGGCGCGTACCAGGCCGAGGTGCCGAGCAGGTTCGACGAGCTCGCCGCCGCCCTTCGCGGTGCGCTCGATCATCGCCTCGATCCGGTCGGCGGACGACGAGCTTGCGCAGCGGGACGCCGCCGACGCGGGTCGCGCTGACGAGCGGCACCATCTGGTCGCCGTGGCCGCCGAGGACGAGCGTCTGCACGTCCTTCACCGACGCGCCGGTCTCCCAGGCGATGAAGGTCGAGAAGCGGGCGGTGTCGAGGATGCCGGCCATGCCGATGCACGCGCTCGCGCGGCAGCCCGGAGACGTTCTTCGGCGACGTGGCACATCGCGTCGAGCGGGTTCGAGACGACGACGAGGATCGCGTCCGGCGACTGCGCGACGACCTTCGCGGTCACGTCGGCGACGATCTTCTCGTTCGTCGTCACGAGGTCGTCGCGGCTCATCCCGGGCCCGCGCGGCAACGCCGGCGGTGATCACGACGACCGCGGAGCCGGCCGAGTCCTCGTAGTCGTTCGAGCCGGTGATGTTCGGCTCGTAGCCGAGGACCGCGCCCATCTGCGCGATGTCGAGCGCCTTGCCCTGCGGCAGGCCCTCCTTGATGTCGACGAGCACGACGTCGGCGTAGTCGCGCGTCGCGAGCACCTGCGCACAGGTCGCGCCGACGTTCCCGGCGCCGACGACCGTGACCTTGCGGCGCGGCTCACGCCATGACGCCGCTCTCGAGCTTCTCGATCAGCGCGTCGGCGACCTCGCTCGTCCCGACGGCGGTCGGGTCGTCGCGCGACGGCTTCATGTCGTAGGTGACGCTCTTGCCCTCCTCGGATCAGCTCGGCGATCGCCGCCTCGAGCCGGTCGGCCGCGTCGATCTCGCCGAGATGGCGGAGCATCAGCATGCCGGAGAGGAGCTGCGCGATCGGGTTGACCTTGTTCTGGCCGGCGTACTTCGGCGCCGAGCCGTGCGTCGGCTCGAAGACCGCGACGCCGCTGGCCGAAGTTCGCGCCGGGCGCGACGCCGAGGCCGCCGATCAGTCCGGCGGCGAGGTCGGAGATGATGTCGCCGTACAGGTTCGGCAGCACCATCACGTCGTACTCCTCGGGCCGCTGGACGAGCTGCATGCACATGTTGTCCGCGATCCGGTCGTCGAACTCGATGTCGGGGTTCTCGGCGGCGACCTCGCGCGCGACGCGCAGCCAGAGACCGTCGGTGAACTTCATGATGTTCGCCTTGTGCACCGCCGTGATCTTCTGGCGGCCCATCCGGCGCGCGTAGTCGAACGCGAACTCGAACACCCGGCGCGTGCCGGTGATCGAGATCGGCTTGATCGAGATGCCGGAGTCGGGCTGCGGCAGCTTGTCGCCGTGGGCCTCGAGCCAGGCGATCAGCTCCTCGGCCTCGGGAGTGCCTTGCTCGAACTCGATTCCCGGCGTAGATGTCCTCGGTCGTCTCGCGCACGATCACGAGGTCGACGTCCTCGTACCGCGTGCGGACGCCCGCATAGGTCTTGCACGGGCGCACCTGCGCGTACAGGTCGAGCGCGACGCGGAGCCCGACGTTGACCGAGCGGAAGCCCTCGCCGATCGGCGTCGTGATCGGGCCCTTCAGCGCGACGCCGTTCCGCCGGATCGACTCGAGCGTCTCCTCGGGCAGCGGGTTGCCCGCCGTGGTCGGCCATCGTGTCGGCGCCGGCGGGCTGGACGTCCCACTCGAACTCGACGCCGGTCGCCTCGAGCACGCGGCGCGTGGCCTCGGTCAGCTCCGGGCCGATGCCGTCGCCGGGGATGAGGGTGACACGATGCGCCATGGGACGCGGATTGTACGTACGAGCGCACCTCGGTCCGCGCGAACCGTCGAAAGTGGCTGGAGAACGGCGGTTGCTCCGCTAGCGTCTGGACGATGAACGACTTCCGGCCGGGGCTCGAGGGCGTCATCGCGTTCGAGACGGAGATCGCCGAGCCCGACCGGGAGGGGTCGGCGCTCCGCTACCGCGGCGTCGACATCGAGGAGCTCGTCGGCCGCTATCCGTTCGAGCAGGTCTGGGGCCTGCTCGTCGACGGGAGCTTCGAGCCGGGGATGCCGCAGGCGGAGCGCGATCGAGCTCCAGGACCCGAGCGGCTCGGTGATGGCCGACCTGCAGGCCGGGCTCGCGACGCTCGGGCCGAAGTGGGGCCTGCGGCAGCTCGTCGACATCAGCGCCGGAGGAGGCGCGCGACGACCTCGCGCGGCTCTCGGCCGCCGCGCTCTCGATCGTCGCGCAGGCCGCGCGCGGCGACGCGCGCGCCGGTGCCCGGAGTCCGAGGTCGCGCAGGGCGAGAACGCCGCCGCCCAGTTCCTGATCCGCTGGCGCGGCGAGGCCGACCCCCGGCACGTCACGGCGATCGACACCTACTGGGTCTCGGCCGCCGAGCACGGCCTGAACGCCTCGACCTTCACCGCGCGGATCGCCGCCTCGACCGGCGCCGACTGCGCCGCCGCGCTCTCGTCGGCGGTCGGCGCGCTCTCCGGGCCGCTGCACGGCGGCGCGCCGACGCGCGTGCTGCGGATGCTCGACGAGGTCGAGGCGAGCGGCGACGCCGACGCCTACGTCCGCGCGCTGCTCGACCGCGGCGAGCGGATCATGGGCTTCGGCCACCGCGTCTACCGCGCCGAGGACCCGCGCGCGCGCGTCCTGCGCCGGACGGCGCAGCGAGCTCGGCTCGCCGCGGGTCGAGGTCGCCGAGGCGCTCGAGCAGGCCGCGCTCGCGGCGCTGCGCGAGAAGTCGCCCGGACCGCGTGCTCGAGACGAACGTCGAGTTCTGGGCGGCGGTCGTGCTCGACATCGCCGAGATCCCGCCGACGATGTACCCGGCGATGTTCGGCTGCGCGCGCGTCGCGGGCTGGTCGGCGCACATCCTCGAGCAGCGGCGCACCGGCCGGCTGATCCGGCCGTCGGCGCGCTACGTCGGCGAGCCGGCGCACTCGCCGGCGGAGCTGACGCTCGCCGAGGCGGCGGCGCGAGGCCGCCGCGCTCGCCGAGCAGGGCGACGAGCGCGAGCTCGCCGCAGCTGCGCGCGCAGTGGGACGACGAGGTCGAGGCGGCGGCGCGCTCGCACGACTTCCGCGAGCGGGCGGTCGCCTACCGGGCGATCGCGCAGTTCCGCTTCCGGCAGAAGATCGAGCTGCTGCGGCGCGGGCTCGAGGACGAGAGCCCGGCCTGCCGCGGCTCGGCGCTGCTCTCGCTCGAGCTGCTCTCGCGCGACCACCCGGGCGTCGTCAACGGCGTCCGGCCGCTCCTGCACGAGCTCGTCGACCCACGACGGCAACGACGCCGTCCGGCGGCTCGCGGTGATCGTCGCTGCGCAACGGCTCGGCCCAGCGCGACACGATCGCAGATCCTCGCCGCGCTCGCCGACGACGACGAGGCGGGGCGCGAGCTGCGCGACGCGGCCGCGAAGGTCGCGCAGGAGCTGCGGCCGCAAGGCCGGCCCGGCGAAGTAGGCGGTCGAGTCGCGCTGCCGCCGGGCGTGCGGGTGCGCCTGCGAAGTAGGCCTCGCGGCGCCGGCGGTCGGAGACGTGGGTGTAGAGCTCGGTCGTGCTCAGGTCGGCGTGGCCGAGCATCTCCTGGACGCTGCGCAGGTCGGCGCCGCCCTCGAGCAGGTGCGTCGCGAACGAGTGGCGGAGCAGGTGCGGATGGACGCGGCCCGGCTCGAGCCCGGCCTTCTCGGCGAGCCGGCGCAGGATCAGGAACGCGCCCGAGCGGCGTGAGCGCGCCGCCCTTGGCGTTCAGGAAGAGCTCGGGCCGGTGGCGCCGGTCGAGGTACGGCCGGCCGCGCGAGAGGTAGCGGCGCAGCGCCTCGACCGCCTGCCGCCCGACCGGGACGACGCGCTCCTTGTCCGCCCTTGCCGAGGACGCGCACGGCGCGCTCGTCGAGGTCGACGCCGCCCTTCTCGAGCCCGACCGCCTCCGAGACGCGCAGGCCCGGCGCCGTAGAGCAGCTCGACGAGCGCGCGGTCGCGGAGCGCGCGCGGCGTCGTGCCGGTCGCCGCGTCGATCAGCCGCTCGGCCTCGCCCGGCGAGAGCGTCCTCGGCAGCCGGCGCGTCCGGCGCGGCAGCGCGACCTCGGCGGCCGGGTTGTCGGCGCGCGCGCCGATCAGCTGCAGGTGCCGGAAGAAGCGTGCGCGCCGCCGCGGTCCTGCCGCGCGAGCGTCGCCGGCGAGAGCCCCTCGGCGCGGAGCTCCGCGCGTGTAGCGCTCGAGCTCGTCGACGGTCGCCGCCGAGAGCGGCGCCGCCGAGGAACGCGCGCGAGCCGCTCGAGGTCGCGCCGGTAGGCCTCGACGGTGCGCGGCGCGCGCCGCGCCGCGAGCAGCGCGAGGAACGCCTCGAGCTCGGGATCTCGTCGGCACGCGCTCGAGTGACCGTCGCGTCCGGCCTACGAGCGCGGGTGCGCGCGGTCGTAGACCCGGCGGAGGCGCTTGGCGCTGACGTGGCTGTAGATCTGCGTCGTCGAGAGCGACGAGTGGCCGAGCAGCTCCTGGATCGTGCGCAGGTCGGCGCCGCCCTCGAGCAGGTGCGTCGCGAACGCGTGGCGGAGGCGGTGGGGGTGGGGCATGAGCCGGCGCAGCGTCGAGGTGTCGAGCCGGCGGCCGCGCGCCGAGAGGAAGAGCGCGTTCTCGGCGCCGCGGGCGAGCTGCGGCCGCGCCTCGCGGAGGTAGCGGGCGACCAGTGCGCCGCCTCCTCGCCGAGCGGGACGACGCGGTCCTTCGCGCCCTTGCCGTTCCGGACGTGCACGTGCTCCTGCTCGAAGTCGACGTCGCCGAGGTCGAGCCCGACCGCCTCGGCGCTGCGCAGCCCGGCCGAGTAGACGAGCTCGAGCAGCGCGCGGTTGCGGAGCGCGAGCGGCGCCGTCGCCCTCGAACGCCGTCGAGGATCGCCTCGACCTCCGTCGCGCTTCGGCGCGTCGGGCAGCCGCCGCCCGCGGCGCGGCGCGAGCGGCGTCTCGGGCACGTGGCCGGCGCCCGAGCGAGAAGCGCAGCAGCGCCCGGACCGCCGAGAGCCGCCGCGCGATCGTCGCCGGCGCGAGCTTGCCGCCCGGCCGGGCGCGGCCGAGGTCGGCGGCGTACTCGGCGAGCACGCGCACGTCGATCCGCTCGAGCGGCGCCGTTCCCGTACCACTCGGCGAAGTCGCGCAGGTCGGAGGCGTAGGCGCGCCGCGTCGCGGCGGAGAGGCCGGCCGAGGCGAGGAACCGCTCGATCGCCGGCTCGAGCTTCATCGCGTCGGGGTTCGCGCTGGCGCTACGATCGCCTGCCGTGGACGAGCGCTTCGAGGCCCTGGCCGAGCTGGCCGTCCACGGCGCGAACGTCCAGCCGGGGCAGATCGTGCTCGTCGACCGCGACGGTCGGCCAGGAGGAGCTCGCGCGCGCGGTCGCCGCGGCTGCCTACCGGCGCGGCGCGCGGTTCGTCGACGTCCACTACTTCGACCCGTGGGTCAAGCGCGCCCGGATCGAGCACGCCGACGCGGACACGCTCGAGTTCGTGCCGCCGCTGGTTCCGGCGAGCGGCTGCTCGACGCCGCCGAGCGGCGACGCGGCGCGGATCAGCTTCGCGCGGCGTCGTCGTCGCCGGACGCGCTCGACGGGCTCGACGGCGCGCGGCTCGGCCGCGACCAGCTGCCCTGGCTCAAGGAGTCGATGCAGGTGATCAACGACCGCGCGACCAACTGGTGCGTCGTCCCGTGCCCGCATCCGCGACTGGGCGGCCGTCGTCTACCCCGAGCTCGATCCCGGACGAGGCCTACGAGCGGCTCTGGAGCGAGCTCTGGCACATCCTCCGGCTCGACGAGCCCGATCCCGCGGCCGCCTGGGACGAGCGGGTCGCCGTGCTCGAAGGCCGTCG
This sequence comes from uncultured Actinomycetota bacterium, assembly GCA_963743675.1. GTDB lineage: Bacteria > Actinomycetota > Thermoleophilia > Gaiellales > Gaiellaceae > PALSA-600. The sequence goes on along the minus strand of CAVURE010000003.1, from coordinate 5,296 downwards.
GCCGAGCCGCTGAACGCCGCGCCGCGTTCGACGCGCTCGAGCTGCAGCGGGCCCGGGACCGAGCTCACCGTCGGCCTGCTTCCCGTCCTCGCTCTGGCAGGCCGGCGACTTCACGACGCGAGCGGCATCCGCCACCTGCCGAACCTCCCGTCCGAGGAGGTCTTCACCGCGCCCGATCCGGCTGCGCGTCGACGGCCACGTCGACCTCGACGAGGCCGCTCGTCCTCAAGGACGGCACGATCATCCGCGGGCTGCGGGTCCGGTTCGAGGGCGGCCGCGCCGTCGAGGTCGACGCCGACGAGAACGCCGAGGCGCTCCGGGCGCAAGTCGCGCTCGACGAGGGCGCGGCCCGGCTCGGCGAGATCGCGCTCGTCGACCGACAGGGCCGGATCGGCCCGACGGGCACCGTGTTCTACGACACGCTGCTCGACGAGAACGCCGCGAGCCACATCGCGCTCGGCGGCGCGCTACCGGTTCTCGGCCGACGACGAGGACGACCGCGCCCGCCTCAACGAGAGCGCGATCCACATCGACTTCATGATCGGCTCCCCCGAGCTCGAGGTGACCGGGCGTCACCCGCGACGGCGAGCGCGTCCCGGTCATGCGCGGCGGCGACTGGCAGCTCTGAGCTCGTCCGACGCCGCGCGGGCACCGGCCGCTTCCGCTAGCGTCGCAGTCGTGGAGACGGCGCACGACGTCCTCGTGATCGGCGCCGGCTGCGCCGGGATGCGCGCCGCGATCGAGGCCTTCGACGCGGGCTCGGACGTCGCGCTCCTCTCGAAGCTCCACCCGACCCGCAGCCACTCCGGCGCGGCCGAGGGCGGGATCAACGCCGCGCTCGGGAACGCCTCCGAGGACACCCCCGAGATGCACGCCTTCGACACGGTCAAGGGCTCCGACTACCTCGCCGACCAGGACGCGGTCGAGATCCTCTGCGCCGAGGCGCCGGGCGACGTCTACCAGCTCGAGAACTGGGGCGCGGTCTTCTCGCGCACCGACGACGGGCGGATCGCGCAGCGGCCGTTCGGCGCCGCCGGCGCGCCCGCGCACGGCCTACGCCGCCGACATCACCGGCCACGTGCTGATCCAGGTGCTCTACGAGCAGGTCGTCAAGCGCGGGATCCGCGTCTACGAGGAGTTCTTCGCCTGGAAGCTCGTCGAGGACGGCGGCCGCTGCGTCGGCGTGATCGCGTGGGACCTGCTCCACGGCGGGCTCGAGGCGATCCCGCGCGCGCACGACGATCCTCGCGACCGGCGGCGCCGGCCGGCTCTACGTCGGCACGACGAACGCCTACGCGTGCACCGGCGACGGGATGGCGATGGCGCTCGCGCCGGGGTCGCGCTGAAGGACATGGAGATGATGCAGTTCCATCCGACGACGCTCGCGCCCGACCGGCGTGCTGATCACCGAGGGCTGCCGCGGCGAGGGCGCGTTCCTGCTCAACAAGGACGGCGAGCGCTTCCTCAAGCGCTACGCGCCGAACGCGATGGAGCTCGCCTCGCGCGACGTCATCTCGCGCGCCGAGCAGACCGAGATCGACGAGGGCCGCGGGATCGACGGCAACGTCATGCTCGACCTCCGCCACCTCGGCGCGGAGAAGATCATCGAGCGGCTGCACGGCACGCGCGAGCTCTCGATGGTGTTCGCCGGCATCGACCCGATCTACGACCCGATCCCGGTCCGGCCCGGGCGCCCACTACCACATGGGCGGCGTCGACACCGACGTCTGGGGCCGCACGTCGCTCGAGGGCCTGTACGCGGCCGGCGAGGTCGCCTGCGTCTCGGTCCACGGCGCGAACCGGCTCGGCGGCAACGCGCTGATGGAGACGATCACCTTCGGCCGGCGCGCCGGCCTGCGACGCCGCCGACCGCGCGTTCCGGTTCGACGACGCCGCGGTGCCCGACTGCCGCGCTGCAGCGACGCCGAGGCCGAGCTCGAGGCGCTGCTCGACCGGCACGAGGGCGAGCGCCCGTGGGCGATCCGCGACGAGCTCGCCTCGACGATGCACGAGAACTTCGGCGTCTTCCGCCGCGAGGAGCAGATGGAGGAGCAGGGGAAGATCGTCGCCGGCCTGCGCGAGCGCTACGAGAGCGTCATCGTCGACGACAAGGGCGAGGTGTTCAACAACGACCTCACCCAGGCGCTCGAGCTCGGCTTCCTGCTCGAGCTCGCCGACTGCATGGTCGTCGCCGGGCTCGCGCGCAAGGAGAGCCGCGGCGCGCACGCGCGGCCCTACGACTTCCCCGACCGCGACGACGAGAACTTCCTGCGCCACACGGTCGTCACCTGGGAGGACGGGCGGCCCGGCGCTCGACTGGAAGCCGGTCACGATCACGAAGTGGCAACCTGCGGTGAGGAGCTACTGATGAAGGTCAGCGCTGAAGATCTGGCGCGCGAGCGCCGGCGGGCGAGCGCAAGCTCGTCGACTACGAGGTCGACGCGCCCGAGTGGGCGACGCTGCTCGACGTCCTCGACATCGATCAAGGACCGCCACGACGGCACGCTCGCCTACCGCAAGAGCTGCCGGATGATGATCTGCGGCTCGTGCGGGATGCGGATGGACGGCGCCGCCGTGCTCGCCTGCAAGACGCGGATGAGCGAGATCGCCGAGTCGGGCCACGTGCCGGTGATCTCGGCGATGGGCAACCTGCCGATCGTCAAGGACCTCGTCGTCGACATGGAGCCGTTCTGGGCCAAGTTCCGCGCGGTCAACCCGTACCTGCAGCCCGGCTACAACGTGCCGCCGGCCGGCCGCGAGCACCGGATCTCGCAGCAGCGGATGAACGTGATCCACAAGGAGTCGCTCTGCATCAACTGCGGCTGCTGCGTCTCGGAGTGCAACGCGATGGAGTCGAGCCCGGAGTTCCTCGGCCCGCAGGCGCTCGCGAAGGCGATGCGCTTCGTCGGCGACCCGCGCGACGGCGCCAAGAACGAGCGGCTCGAGGAGCTGAACGGCGCAGCACGGGATCTGGGAGTGCACGCGCTGCTACTTCTGCAACGAGCGCTGCCCGAAGGGCGTCGACCCGCGCGACGCGATCGCGAAGCTCGGCGCCGAGTCGATCAAGGAGGGGATCGACCGCGACATGGGCGCGAAGCACGCGAAGTGGTTCGTCACCTCGGCGAAGACGACGGGCTGGCTGCGCGAGACCGAGCTCGTGCCGAAGACGCAGGGCATCGTCGAGTCGATCAAGCAGGCGAGGTTCGCGCTCGGCCTGGCGAAGGTCGGCAAGGTGCCGCTGCCGTTCCCGCCGCACGTGGCGAAGGACGTCCGCGAGTCGCGGCGGCTGCACGACCTGCTCCACGAGCAGGATCGCGGCGGCTACGCGGGGATCGTCCAGGGCGAGCCGGCGCTCGCGAAGCTCGCGCACGGCCACCACGAGGGCGAGCGCGACCCCGTACGGGCCCGGGCTCGTTCCCGAGGCCCTACGTCAAGAGCGATGAAGCCTCGGACCTGAGGGAAGGACGAGTCGGACGTGAAGCAGGTCGCCTACTACAAGGGCTGCCTCGCCTCGCTCTCGGCGAAGGAGCTCGACTCCTCGACCCAGGCGCTCGCGCCGAAGGTCGGGCTCGAGCTGATCGAGCTCGAGTCGGTCACCTGCTGCGGCGCCGGCGACATCCACGAGGCCGAGCCCGACTACTACCTCCACCTGAACGCGCGGATCCTCGCCTACGCGGCGGCGACCGGCGTCGGACACGCTGATGACGGTCTGCAACGTCTGCACGCTCAACCTGCGGCAGGCGAACTTCCAGCTGATCGGCGACGCCGAGCTGCGCGCTCGCGTGAACGCGAACCTCGTCGCGGTCGGCGTGCCGGCCTACGAGCGCGACGTCGACGTCCGGCACCTGCTCTGGGAGCTCGCGGCGAGGAGGGCTACGCGCGGCTCGCAGAAGGCGGCGCACAAGGGGCTGAAGGGCCTGAAGATCGCGCCGTTCTACGGCTGCCAGATCCTGCGGCCGTCGCGGGTGCTCGGCTTCGAGGATCCCGACCAGCCCTCGTCGCTCGAGCGGATCATCGAGGCGTGCGGCGGCGAGGCGGTCGACTACCCGGCGAAGCTCAAGTGCTGCGGCTTCCCGATCATCCAGGCGCGCGAGGAGACGGCGCTCGGCGAGCTGATCCAGCCGATCGAGCAGGCGATGGAGGCGGGCGCCGACGCGATCGTGACGCCGTGCCCGCTCTGCCACCTCTCGCTCGATGCCTGGCAGTCGAAGCTGAAGGCGACGACCGGGCGCGACTTCGGGATGCCGATCCTGCACCTCTCGCAGCTGATCGGCGTCGCCGCCGGGCTTGAGCGAGTCGGAGCTGAAGTTCAAGCGCCACGTCGTCCCGGTCGGCCCGGTGCTCGAGAAGCTCGAGAGTCGATGATGGCCGACGCGCTGATCTCCCCGGACGTCGTCGCGCGCTACGCGGCCGACGCCGCGCGAGAGGTCGACGGCGTGGCGGGAGTCGTCGAGGGCGTGCGCAAGGGGATCCGCGTCGAGGGCGAGGAGATCGAGCTGCACCTGGCGCTGCGCTGGGGCGTCTCGATCCCCGCGGTCGGCGCCGCCGTGCAGCGCGGCGTCGCCGCCTACCTCGAGCGGATGACCGACGTCGCGGCCGGCCGCGGTCAACGTCGTCGTCGAGGAGGTCGATGGCCGGCGCCTAGGCTCACCGGGCTGACGAGCTGACGCTCGAGACGGCGCCGTCGGTCTGCCACGACTGCGTCTGGTGGCAGTCGCGCGGGTCGCGCCGCGAGGTCGACAAGGACCGCTGGATGGAGCGGGTCGAGGAGGAGTTCGGCGCGTTCGGGACCGTCTACTACGGCGACGACGGCCGCACGCTCGGGTGATCCAGTACGGCCCGGCGCCGCTCTTCCCGCACGCCTACGAGCTGCCGGCCGGGCCGCCGTCGGACGACGCGATGCTCGTCACCTGCGCGTACCTCGTCGACGCGTCGGCGCCGTGGGTGCTGCAGTCGCTCTTCCTGGCGGCGATCGGCGAGGCGCGCGACCGCGGCGCGGCGTCGATCGAGGCGTTCGCCTACCGCTACCCCGAGGGCGAGTCGGCGCACGAGCGCTTCCGCGTGCACCGGACGGTGTTCCCGGCCGACTTCCTCGCCGACTTCGGCTTCCGCGTCGTGCGCACGTCGGGCCGCGTCGGCCTCGCGCGGCTCGAGCTCGGCGGGCTCGTCCGGTGGAGGAGGGCCGCCGCCAGCGGGTGCTGCGCGTGGTGAAGGAGGCGTTCCTGCCGGATCCGGTGCCCGCGCCGCGGCCCTGATTCGGGCTGTCAGACAGCGGCGCGGTCGCCGTCGAGCACGA
>CAVURE010000002.1:0-12390 GCA_963743675.1 uncultured Actinomycetota bacterium | reverse complement strand
CGACGACAGCCCGGAGGACGCCGCCGCGCGGTCGGAGCCGGTGCTGCGATCGTGTGGCTGGCCGGCATCGCGTTCGTGCTCGCGACGCGCACCGCGGCGCACCTGATGGACGACCAGGACTACGACGGGCTCATCGTCGCCGTCTGGGTCTTCCTCGCCGGCGGGCTGTACGGCGGCTTCGCCTACTTCGTGCTCGGCGGCGTCCTCCACCGGGCCGGGGTGCTGCTCGGCTCCAGGGCTCGTTCCGCCGGGCGCGGCACATTCTCGCGTTCGCGTCCGTCCCGGTCGCGCTGTCGCTCGTGCTCTGGCCGGTGAAGCTCGCGCTCTGGGGAAGCGCGAATCTTCCGCCGGGGCGGGCCCGACTCCGGTACCGGCGGGACGGTGTTCGAGGTGCTCTGGCTCGCCTTCCTCGCCTGGGCGGCTGCCTCCTCGTGATCGGCGTCGCCGAGGTGCACGGCTGGACCTGGGCCCGCGCCGCGGGGCGGCGCGTCGCCGGTCGCGCTCGGCGCCGCTCGTCCTCTACTGCTCTGAGAGCGCCGCCTCGAAGGCCTCGAGCTCGGCCTCGGGGATCGAGTACGTGTGCTGCTCCGCGGGGAAGGCGCCCGTGCGGACGTCGGCGATGTAGGATCGAGCGCGGTCGCCGATCTCGTCCGCGAGTCGCGCGTAGCGCTTGACGAACCTCGGCGCGGGCCCGTCGTACATCCCGAGCAGGTCGTGCCAGACGAGCACCTGCCCGTCGCAGCCGGCGCCCGCGCCGATGCCGATCGTCGGGATCTCGAGCGCCTCGGTGATCCGCGCCGCGACGGGCGCCGGCACGGCCTCGAGCACGATCGCGAAGCAGCCCGCGTCCTGGAGCGCGAGCGCGTCGTCGAAGAGCGCGACCGCCGCGTCGGCCGTGCGTCCCTGCGCCCGGAAGCCGCCGAGCTTGATCGCCGACTGCGGCGTCAGGCCGATGTGGCCCATCACGCCGATGTTCGACTCGGCGATCGCCCGCGCCCGCGTCGACCATCCGGCCGGCGCCCTCGAGCTTCACGCAGTCGGCGCCGCCCTCCTTGAGCATCCGGATCGCGCTGCCGACGGCCTGCTCGTCCGAGACCTCGTAGGTGCCGAACGGGAGGTCGCCGATCACGAGCGGCCGGCGGGCCGCCGCGGGTCACCGCCCGGGTGAGGAAGATCATCTCGTCGAGCGTCACCGGCACCGTCGACTCGTGCCCGAGCATCACCATCGCGGCCGAGTCGCCGACGAGCACGAGCTCGACGCCCGGCCTCGTCCGCCAGGCAGCGCCGCCGGGGCGTCGTAGGCGGTCACCATCGAGATCCGGTCGCCACGGCGCTTCATCTCGCGCAGCTCGGGGAGCGCCAGCTTGCCTGGGGCGGGCGCGGTCGGGCCGGGGTGCGGGGCGGGTGCTCATCAGCTGTCTCCTTCCGAGCGAGGACGTTGTCGATCAGGCGGGTGGAGCCGACGCGCGCGGCGACGGCGAGCGTGGGGCCGTCGAGGTCGGCGACGGCGACGTACTCCGGCTCGATCCCGGCGCTCGGCGAGCAGGGCGCGGGCCGGCCGGGGTCCCTGGTCGCGAGCGCCCGCGGGATCGCGAGGGCGCGGCTCCGCTCCTCGCGAGAGCCGGACGTTGCGCGACGAGAGCGCAAGGCCGTCGGCGTCGCGGACGGTCGGGACGATGCGGATCTCGAGCTCGAGGTTCAGGTCGCGCACGAGCTGCTTGACGACCGCGACCTGCTGCGCGTCCTTGCGTCCGAAGTACGCGACGTCTGGCCGGACGATCGTGAATAGCTTCAGGCATGCGGTCGCGACGCCCCGGAAGTGCCCGGGCCGGCACTCGCCCTCGAGCCCGACCGCAGCGCCCTCCGGCTCGACCCAGGTCGCGTAGCCCGCCGGGTAGAACTCGCCGGCCGCGGGCGCGAACAGGAAGTCGACGCCGCCGCCGGCGGCGACGCGCTCGTCGGCCTCGAAGCTCGCCGGGTACGCGGCCAGGTCGCCCGGGTCGAGAACTGAGCCGGGTTGACGAACAGGCTCGCGACGACGACGCCGCACTCGGCGCGTGCCGTCGCGAACAGCGCGCGGTGACCGGCGTGGAGCGCGCCCATGGTCGGAACGAGGCCGACGGCCGCCCCCGCGCGCAGCGGAGCCAGCGCACGCCTCAGCTCGGCGATCGAACGAATCGTCTTCATCTGTGGGCTCCAGTTCCGCGAGGCGGATACCGGGCACGTCAAATACCTCGCTCCGTCCGACGCCGGGCGCAGGATTCCCGGCGATGGCTTTCCGTTCGACGCTGGTACGCTGAGCCCGCGATGCCGATCTACGAGTACGTCTGCATGAGCTGCGAGTCGCACTTCGAGGAGCTCGTCCGCGGTGACGAGACCCCTCCCTGCCCCGACTGCGGGGCGACGAAGGCGCAGCGGCAGTTCTCGGTCTTCGCGGCGCACGGCACCAGCAAGCAGCCCACGCTGCGCGGCCCCTCCGGGGTGAGCGCCGGCGGCGGCTGCTGCGGTGGAGCGTGTGGCTGCGGCGGCCATTGACGCCCTGAGCAGCAACGCCGAGCTCGCCGCCTTCCGCGACGCCGTCGCGGGCTGTACGCGCTGCGCGCTCTCGCAGACGCGGACCCAGGTCGTCTTCGGCTCGGGCTCGCCGACCGCCGACCTGATGTTCGTGGGCGAGGCGCCCGGGCTTCCACGAGGACAAGCAGGGCGTGCCGTTCGTCGGCGCCGCCGGGCAGCTGCTCGGGAAGCTGCTCGCGGAGATCGGCCTGACGCGCGACGATGTCTTCGTGGCCAATGTCCTCAAGTGCCGCCCCCCCGGCAACCGCGACCCGCAGCCCGAGGAGATCGACGCCTGCGAGAGCCACCTCTTCCGTCAGATCGAGCTCATCCGGCCGAAGGTGATCTGCACGCTCGGCAACTTCGCGACCAAGCTCCTCTCCGGCCCCCCGACGGGATCACGAAGGTGCACGGACGCGAGCAGGAGGTCACGCTCGGCGGAACGCGTGTGCTGCTCTACCCGATCTTCCATCCGGCGGCCGCGCTCTACACGCCGCGCATGCTCGACGCCGCTCCGTGCCGACTTCGCCCGCCTCCCGGAGATCCTCGGCCGCGAGGCCGCGCCCCCGGAACCGCCGCCCGCGCCCGCTCCGGCGCGAGGCCCGAGCCGGCCGCCGTCCAGCTCGGCCTCTTCTGACCGACTGTCACAGGGCGTCTGTGGGACGGCCTCGCCTAAGGTGCGGCGGTGGGCGATGTGGTGGTCACGAGCGAGTCGGCGGGCGGAGACGGAGGCGCTCGGGGGCCGTGTGGCCGAAGGGCTCGGGTCGGCGATGTCGTCGGTGTGGCCGGCGAGCTCGGGGCGGGGAAGACGACGTTCGTGCGCGGCGCGTGCCGGGCGCTCGGCGTCACCTCGCCGGTTGCGAGCCCGACCTTCACGATCGGCCATCGCTACGCCGGCCGCGTGCCCGTGGCTCACCTCGACCTCTACCGCCTCGACGGCATCGGCGAGGAAGGCTGGGCCGACCTAGAGCCCTACTTCGATGGCACGATTGCGTTCGTCGAGTGGCCCGAACGCGCGGGTGCCTGGCTGCCCGCTGCGCGCGCGAGCCGACCATATCGACGCTGAGCCACGTCGACAATGGGCCACGTCGACGAGAACCGCCGGAGCATCAGGATCGAGAATGACGACGATCTTCGCCTTTGACACCGCGACCAGCGCCACCGCCTGCTCGCTCCTTCGCGACGGCGCGGTCGCCGGTGAGCGCCTGACCGACGCCCGCTCGGTGCTCGCCGCCGCCGACGCGCTCGTCCGCGAGGCAGGCCTCGAGCCGGCCGATATCGACGCGCTGGTCGTCGGCACGGGCCCGGGAGCTTCACGTCGATCCGGATCGGCCTCGCGACGGCCCGCGGCCTCGCGCTCGCGCTCGGCGTCCCCGCGGCCGGCGTCTCGACACTCGAGGCGTTCGACGGCGGCGTCCCGGTGATCGACGCCCGCCGCGGCGAGGTCTTCACGGCCGGCCCCGCGCTCGTCCGGCCCGAGGCGCTCGAGGTCGCCGGAAGGCGCCTCGTGGGCGACGGCGCTCTGCGCTACCGCGAGCTCTTCGAGGCCGGCGGCGCCGAGATCCCGCCCGACGACGATCCCGCACACCGGCCCTCCGCAACGCTGCTCGCCGCGCGCGCCGGCGCGTTCGGTCCGGTCGACGCGATCGAGCCCACCTACCTGCGCGACCCCGACGCCAAGCCCAGCGCATGACCGCGGTCGGCACCGACATCCGCCCGCTCGGGCTCACCGACCTGAATGCGATCGACGAGATCGAGCGGCGCGCCTACAGGACCCCGTGGTCCCGCTCGATGTTCGCGTCCGAGCTGGCGAAGTCGAGCTCGGTCTGCCTCGGCGCGTTCGACGGCGAGCGGCTGATCGGCTACGTGATCACTCGCGTTACGTCGACGCGTGGCACATCATGAATGTCGCGGTCGACCCCGACTACCGCCGCCGCGGCATCGCGACGAGGCTCCTCGAGCACGTCTTCGAGTCGACCCGCGACGACCAGCGGCGCGGCTACACCCTCGAGGTCCGCGTCTCGAACGACCGCGCGATCAGCCTCTACGAGAGGCTCGGCTTCGAGCGGCAGGGCATCCGCCGCGGCTATTACACCGACAACCGCGAGGACGCCCTGATCATGTGGAAGGACCCCGAGTAACTTGGCCATTTCGTCGCTCACGCGACGAAATGGCTAGTGGACGTGGTCTCTCGACTACTCGCCGTGTATCAGCGTGCGGAGTGCTTGTGTACGGGTGGGGCCGACTCCATGCACGCTCTTCCACGTCGACGGGTCCGCCGCTGCAAGCGCTGCCAGCGTCCCGTACTGGTCAAGAAGCGCACGTGCCACAGTCACCGAGATTCCGCGGACCGCGGCGAGTGCGAGCTCGGCAAACGGCTCGCCCGCTGACGCCGAGGTCGTTGTGCGTAAACCGGCCGATCCCGGACCCGCCCTTCCTGGCGACGGAGTGCGAGCCGATACAGCCAGTGCGCCGTGTCCGCTGCATCCTCGGTGCGGATGAATCCGATGCCGAGATCGATGGCCGCGAGGCATGCCCCGCGTATCGCGTCGCTGTCGACACGTCCACTGAACAGGTTGCCGCCCTCGACGACGAGGACCGCCGAGCGGCCCGTCCGCCGGAGCGCCCCAGCTGGCGCCAGAGACGGCCCTGGATGATCGTCAGATGCAGATCACGGACGGTCTTCCGCTCGACGACCGTCTCGGGGCCACAGACGTAATCGCCTACGTCGAGATGTCTCCTCTCGACCGTGACGCCAAGTTCCTCCAGCATCAGTGGAACGTTCGAGCGCCGCTCCCGAACGTCAACCGTCACGATCGCCACGACACCAGTGTTGCGACGAACGCCTCCCGATACTGTGACGGTCGTGTCACGCATCGGCCCAATTAGCCATTTCGTCTAAGCGAAATGGCAGATGTTCGCCCCAATGTGATTCTCGGAATCGAGACGTCTTGCGACGAAACGGCCGCTGCCGTGGTTACCGGTGAAGGTGAGATCCTGCTCGAACATCGTCGCGTCCCAGGCGGATCTGCATCGGCAGTTCGGCGGCGTCGTGCCCGAGATCGCCTCGCGGCGGCACCTCGAGCTGATCGCGCCGGTGATCCGGGAGGCGCTGGAGGCGGAGGCGCAGCGACGACTCGACCGGTCGCCGTCACCGCCGGGCCCGGGCCTGATCGGCGCGCTCCTCGTCGGCGTCTCGGCCGCCAAGGGGCTCGCGTGGGGGCGCGGCCTCCCGCTCGTGCCCGTGAACCATCTGCACGGGCACGTCGCCTCGCTCTTCCTGAAGCCGCTCGACCTCGAGCCGCCGTTCACCTGCCTGCTCGCGAGCGGCGGGCACACGCTGCTCCTCGACGTGCAGGACCGGGCGTGGGAGGGGGTTCCGTGCTGGGCACGACGCTCGACGATGCAGCCGGCGAGGCGTTCGACAAGGGCGCGCGCCTGCTCGGCCTGCCCTATCCCGGAGGTGCCGAGATCGACCGGCTGGCGCGCAGACGGCGATCCCGCCGCCTACGACTTCCCGGTCGCGCGTGTGCCCGGGCTCGACTTCTCCTTCTCGGGGCTGAAGACGGCGCTGCTCTACGCCGTGCGCGACCTCACGCCGGTGGAGCTCGAGGCGCGGCGTGCGGATCTGGCCGCGAGCTACCAGCGGGCGATCGTCCGTGCGCTCGTCGAGCGCGTCGAGGCGGCGGGCGGCGACCGGATCGCGATCGTCGGCGGTGTAGCCGCGAACTCGGAGCTCCGTGCGTCGCTCCCCGACGCCTTCGCCGCACCGCTTTCGCTGTGCACCGACAACGCCGCGATGATCGCGTCGGCGGCGAGGTACTCGGATCACGTCCCGGCCGACGAGTACCTTGCCCTCGATGCATTTGCTTCGGCGTCCTGAGCTTCGCATCGCCCTCCTGGCGGCGATCGGCGCCGCCGCCTGGCTCACCGTCCGGCACTCCGGCACCCCCGAGCCCACGCCCGCGAGCTCGGCGCCCCCCTCGTGGACCGGGCTCGTCGGCACGGCTCGTCCCGCGGTCGACCTGAGCGGCCGCTACATCGTCGTCCTCAAGACGCCGTCCGTCGCCCAGCGCGTCGCCAGGGTCCAGGTCGCGACCGAGTCGGCAGAGCGGCGCTGGACCGCGGAGGCGTTCGCTGCGCAGCAGCAGGTCCTGACCCAGCTGGCCCGGCACGGCCTCAGCGTCCGCCCGGACTACAGCTTCGCCCGGGTTCTGGACGGGTTCTCGGGCGCGCTCGACCCACGCGCGGTCGAGCTGCTCGAGCACAACCCCGAGGTCGCCGGCGTGTACGCCGTGCGCGCCGCCTACCCCGCCTCGCTCTCGGCGTCGCGCACCGCGGCCGCCTCGATTCCCGCCGGGGTTCCCGGCCTCGACGGCACCGGCATCACGATCGGCCTCCTGGACACCGGAGTCGACGGCACGCACCCGTACGTCAGGGGCCGCGTCCTCCCCGGCATCGACATCGTCGGGGGCACCAGCGACACCTCCCCGCAGACGAACCCGCAGCAGCGGCGCCAGGTGGAGCGCCACGGCACCGAGCTCGCCGGCGTCCTCGTCGGCGCGGGCGGGCCCGCGCGGCACGCGCGGTGTGGCGCCGGGCGCCTCGGTCCTGCCGATCCGCGTCGCCGGCTGGCAGCCGACGGCCACCGGACGCTACGCGGTCTACGCGCGCAGCGACCAGCTGATCGCCGGCCTCGACCGGGCCGTCGACCCGAACGCCGACGGCGACGCGCACGATGCCCTGCGGATCGCGCTCGTCGGCGTCGCCGAGCCCTTCGCCTCGTTCGCCGACAGCCCCGAGGCTCAGGCCATCGCCGGCGCGCTGACCCTCGACACGCTCGTCGTCGCCCCGGCGGGGAACGACGGCGCCGCGGGGCCGCTCTTCGGCTCCGTCGCCGGCCCGGCGGGCGCTCCGGGCGCGCTCGTCGTCGGCGCCACGGACTCACGGGCCTCGACAGCGACCGTCCGCGTGATCTTCCGGCAGGGGCTCGCCGTCCTCGCCGACGGCTCGCTCCCGCTGCTCGACACCGTCGCGCCAGATCACGCCGTGTCGCTTCCGCTCGCCGTCCCGGGCGAGCCGGGATCCCTCGAGGGGAAGGCCGCCCTCGTGCCGGCCGGAGCGAACCCCGCCGCGCAGGTCAGCGCAGCGGTCGGCGACGGCGCTGCCGCCGTCCTCGTCTACGGCCGCCGGCTGCCGCGCCGGTGCGCTCACCGGCTTCGCCGTGCCGGTCATCGGCGTCGACCCGAGCTTCGCGCACGCGACGCTCCAGGCCGTCCGCCGCCGCTACACGGTCGTCGCGACGATCGGCATGTCGTCGAGCACGCAGAACGGCGAGGCCGGCCGCATCGCGACCTTCTCGTCGCGCGGGCTCACCTACGGCGGGCTGCTCGGGCCGCAGCTCGCCGCGCCCGGGATCGCGGTCGCGACCTCCGAGCCCGGCTCGGCCGGCGACGGCGAGCCGGCCTACGGGTCCGTGACCGGTACGAGCGTCGCCGCGGCTGCGGTCGCAGGCGATGCCGCGCTGCTCGCGCAGGCGCGGCCCGGGCTCGGCGCCGAGGAGCTGGCAAGCCTTCTGGCGGGCTCGGCGCGACCGTTCGGCGCCGCGGCGACCGCCGCGGCCGGCGGCACCGTCGACCCGGGCGCGTCCGTCGCCGGCGAGGTTGCCGCATCGCAGACGTCGCTCGGCTTCGGGCCCTGGCACGGGCAAGCGCTGGCGGCAGCTCGAGCGCGTTCACGGTCCGCAACGTCTCGACCCGCCCGCTCACGCTCTCGCTCATCTCGAGCTCGCGCCTCGTCACCGTCGAGCCGGCCACGATCCAGCTGCGCCCCGGCACGCCCGCGTTCGTGCGCGTCACCGCCCTCGCCTCCACGCGCCCTGCGCTGCCGGTCGTCAGCGGCACGATCACGATCCGGCCCGCCGGGGGCCAGGCGCTGCGGATCCCGTGGGTGATCGTCTTCCGGCCGTTCACCGGAACCTGCTCGGCGCGGTGCGGATCGAGCCGCCCTCATTCTCGCCGTCCGACACGAAGCCCGCGACGCTACCGTCGTCGCCGGGCGGATCGCCGGGGCCACGTCTGCAGATCGAGCCGGTGGCGCGCCTCGACGTTCTGCTGTACACCGCGGGCGGCAGGTTCCTGGGCGTGCTCTCGAGGCAGCGCGACCTGCTTCCGGGCGTCTACCGTTTCGGGCTCACCGGCCGCGGCGCGAGCGGCGCAGCGCTCCCGGCGGGGAGCTACGAGATCCGCGTCGTCGCGAATCCGGTGCTGCCGGGCCCGCCCAGCAGGGCGAAGATCACCTTCCGGATACAGTAGGCCGGCCGTGGGCACGACCGAGAGCCCGTTCCGGATCGCGCAGCAGCAGCTCCGGAACGTGGCCGACGAGTTCGGCGTCGACGACGATCTCGTCGCCATCCTCGGCGCGTGCAAGAAAGCGGTCGAGGTCTCGATCCCGATCGAGATGGACGACGGCTCGGTGAACGTCTTCACCGGCTGGCGCGTCACCCACAACGTCGCACGCGGGCCCGTCGAAGGGCGGCATCCGCTACCACCCCGGCGTCACGCTCGACGAGGTGAAGGCGCTCGCGATGTGGATGACCTGGAAGTGCGCGCTGATGGACCTCCCGTTCGGCGGCGCGAAGGGCGGCGTCGTCTGCGACCCGAAGGCGCTCTCGCTGGGCGAGCTCGAGCGGCTGACGCGGCGCTACACCTCCGAGATCGTCAACGAGATCGGGCCGGAGAAGGACATCCCCGCGCCCGACGTGGGCACGAGCCCGGCCGTGATGGCGTGGATCTTCGACACCTACTCGATGAACCAGGGTACTCGGTGCTCGAGCGTCGTCACCGGGCAAGCCGCTCGCGGTCGGCGGCTCGCTCGGCCGCGTGGAGGCGACCGGGCGCAGCGTGTTCTTCTGCGCTGCAGGAGACGCTCGCGCGGCAGGGCCGCCGCTGGACGGCCTCACGGTCGCGATCCAGGGCTTCGGCAACGTCGGCTCGCTCTTCGCGACGTTCGCCGCGCGACGCGGGCGCCACCGTCGTCGCCGTCTCCGACTCGTCGCGGCGGCGTCTACGACCCGGGCGGGCTCGACGTCGAGGCGGCGCTCGCGCACAAGGCCGCCGGCGGCCGCATCGCCGAGCTCGCCGGCGGCGACGCGATCACGAACGAGAGCTGCTCGAGCTGCCGCTGCGACGTGCTCGCCCCGTGCGCGCTCGAGCTCGTGCTCGACCGAGGCGAACGCCGACCGGTGAAGGCGCGGATCGTCGCTCGAGGGCGCGAACGGGCCGACGACGCCGGAGGCCGACGCGATCCTCGAGGCGAACGGCGTGCTCGTCGTCCCCGACGTGCTCGCGAACGCGGGCGGCGTCGTCGTCTCGTACTTCGAGTGGGTGCAGGGGCTGCAGGAGCTCTTCTGGACGGAGGCCGAGGTCAACGAGCGCCTGCGCGAGATCGTCGGCAGCGCCTTCCGCGAGACCTGGGATCTGCACGACGACGCGGCGTCTCGCTGCGGACGCGGCCTACGGGCTCGCGGTCGGCCGCGTCGCCGAGGCGAGCACGATCCGCGGGCTCTATCCCTAGACACGGTCACCTCTGATCGTGCGGCGCGACTGCCATCTGTGTGAGCCGGCACGCGAGGAGCTCGCGGCCCTGGGCGGCGAGCTCGGGTTCGAGGTTCGCGAGGTCGACATCACCGGCGTTCCCGAGCTCGAGAGCGCCTACCGCGAATGGATCCCGGTGATCGAGGTCGACGGCGAGCGGGTCTCCGTCTACCGGGTCGAGCGAGGAGCCGCTGCGTCACAAACTCGGCGCTCAAGCTGACGACTTTGTGACGAACCGAACGGTCTAGGTCTGAGCCTTCCGGCACAATCCCTCGTCCATGTTGCAAACGCAGCCCGAGGGATCCTGCGACTTCGAGAACCGCGTGGGCGTGGGTGTCGCCGCGCGCCTCTCGCGCTACCTGCAGGTCCTGACGCAGGCGAAGAAGATGGGCAAGGAGCGCATCTCCTCGCAGGAGATCGCGGACTACACGAACATCAACGCGACCCAGATCCGCCGCGACCTCTCGAACTTCGGCAAGTTCGGCAAGCGCGGCGTCGGCTACTCGATCGACGCGCTGCTCGGCGAGATCCGCAAGATCCTGCGGACGCAGGGCCAGCACAACATCGCCCTCGTCGGCGCCGGCCGGCTCGGCCAGGCGATCGCGGGCTCGCCGATCTTCGCCGAGCACGGCATCACCATCGCGGCGGTGTTCGACATCGACGAGAAGATCGCGGCCGCCGATCGGCCCGATCGAGGTCGAGCCCGTACGCGCGCCTCAAGGACGTGGTGCACGAGAAGAACATCGTCGTCGGCGTCCTCGCCGTTCCCGCCGCCGCCGCGCAGCAGCGTCGCGGACGACCTGGTCGACGCGGGCGTCCGGATCATCTTCAACTACTCCGAGGCGCTCCTCGACATGCCGCCGACGTCACCGTGCACACGTCGAACCCGGCCGTCGAGCTCCTGCACGCCCTGTACTTCCACCTGGCCTAGCGCACACCTCGCCGTGGCTGCGGATCCTCCTCTGGCACGGGTACCTCCTGGGAGGGACCGGGCTCGAACGTCTACACCCGCGCGCTCGCGCGGGAGTGGAGCCGCGCCGGGCATGACGTGATCGTCGTCTGCCAGGAACGGGCCCCGAGCAGTTCGACCTCGGGGGCGCCGCGGTCGTGCGGCCGGAGCTGCCCGGCGGGCTGCTGCCCGTGTTCGTGCTCGACCGCTACGAGGGGCTCGAGCCGAGGCTGCTCCAGGACTTCACGCCCGGACGAGCGCGCGGCGCCTACGTCGACGCGAACGTCGCGGCGCTGCGCGAGCTGCTTCCCGCCGACCTCGTCTTCACGAACCACGTGCTGATGGGCGGCGCGGTCGGGCGCCGGCACGGCGAGCGCTTCCGCGTCAAGGCGCACGGCTCCGAGCTCGAGTACTCGATGCGCGGCCGCCCCGAGCTCGAGGCAGTGGGGCCGCGAGTCGCTCGAGCCGGCCGACGCGGTCTACGTCGGCTCGGAGCACATCCGCGCCGTGCTCGAGGAGGTCATCGGCCACGTCGACCGGGTCGTCGAGGTCCGCCGGGCGTCGACGTCGACGAGTTCGTGCCGCAGGCGCGCGACGAGGCGCTCGCCGAGCTGCTCGCCGAGGCGCGCGCCGACCCGCCGAACCCCGGCAACGCCGAGGAGCGGCTCCCCGACGAGGGCAACGCGGCCCGGCTCGAGGAGTTCCTCGCCGGCGACGGGCCGCCCGTCGTCTACTTCGGGAAGCTGATCTTAACAAGGGCGTCCAGCTGCTGCTCGAGGCGCTCGACGGCGCTCGACGCGCGGGCCGTCATCGTCGGCTTCGGCGACTACCGGGCCGAGCTCGAGCGCTCGCGGCCGGCCGCGGAGCGCGTCCTCTTCACCGGGCCGCTCGAGCATCGCCACCTCGCGCACCTGCTCCCGCTCGCCGACGCCGCCGTCGTGCCGTCGATCTTCCCGGAGGCGTTCGGCATGGTCGCGGCCGAGGCCGCCGCCTGCGGCTGCCCGCCGCTCGTCGCCCGCCACAGCGGGCTCGCCGAGGTCGCGGCCGGGCTCGAGGCAGGCCTACCCGGAGCGCCTCCGCCACCTCGCGTCGTTCCCGACCGGCGATGCCGCCGCGCTGCGCGCGAAGCTCGCGGAGCTGCTCGAGCCTGCCGGCGCCGACCGGGTCGCGTCGTGGGGCCGCTCGCGCGGCCCGCTGTCGAGCGCTGGTCGTGGGCGGGCGTGGCCGCGCGCTTCCTCGCTCCCGTCGCGTAGCCTTCCGGGCCCATGGGCGAGGAACAGCGGCTTTCTCCGG
>CAVURE010000001.1:0-139793 GCA_963743675.1 uncultured Actinomycetota bacterium | reverse complement strand
GTGTCAAGGCCGGTTGAAAAGTGGACCAGTTGCGCCGGTCGAAAAGTGGACCATCTCGGGCGGCTGAGAGGCTGTGTGCGGCCAGGAGGTCGGGGAGGCGCGTAGCGCCGAGCCGGGCTTCTGGCCGCGCGGGTGCCGCTTCTGCGGGTTCGGGCCTCGAGGTCGGCGGGCTGTAGGGTTGTCTGCGGGCCTGGGAATGGTCGCCGAGGGTGCGCGGTCAGGCTTCTTGCAGGTGGTTCGGGACCGGGCGGGCGTCGACGTCTTTGCCGCGGAGGCGGTAGCTGTCGCCTTTGAGCGCGAGGATCTCTGCGTGGTGGACGAGCCGGTCGAGCATCGCGGTGGCGACGGCGTCGTCGCCGAAGATCTCGCCCCAGGCGCTGAAGGGTTTGTTGCTGGTGACGATCATCGAGGCGCGCTCGTAGCGGGAGCTGACGAGCGCGAACATCAGGTTGGCGGCTTCGGGGTCGAAGGGGATGTAGCCGACTTCGTCGACGACGAGCAGCGGGATGAAGCTGAGCCGGCGCAGCTCCGTTTCGAGGCCGCCTTGGCGTTTGGCGTCGGCGAGGCGGGCGACCCACTGGGTCGCGGTTGCGAACTGGACGCGCTGGCCTGCGAGGCAGGCGCGGATCGAGAGCGCGATCGCGAGGTGGGTCTTGCCGGTGCCGGGCGGGCCGAGCAGGAGCACGTTGTCGCGCGCGTGGAGGAAGTCGAGCTGGCCGAGGTGCTCGATCACGGTCTTCTTGACCGAGCGTTGGAAGCTGAAGTCGAACTCCTCCAAGGTCTTTCGGGCTGGGAAGCGGGCTGCCTTGATCCTCGCTTCGCCGCCGTGGCTGTCGCGGGCCGCGACCTCGGTGCCGAGCAGGATCTCCGCGAACCGCTCGTAGCTCCACGCCTCCTCCCGCGCCCGCTCGGCGAGTGCCGGCAACGCCCTCGCCGCCGCGGGCGCCTTCAACGCGCGGAAGAGATGGGCGAGCTCGGAGGTCTTGCTCATGCCGGGATCAACGCGTCGTAGCGGTTGAGCGACCTCGATTCGACCTCGACCTCGCGGCCGGGTCGGCGGCCGCGCAGCCGCTCGAGCGCGCGCTCGTGCTCGGGGTCGGTGATCGTGAGGCCGCCGGCGAAGACGCGCCGGTGGCGGCAGGCGAGCTCACCCGTGTCGAGCACCACCGCCGTGATCTGTGTCTGCGAGACGCGCAGCTCAACCCGGCGGCCGGCGAAGGCCGGGTCGAGCGAGTAGTCGTTGCGGTCGACCCGCAGGTAGGGCTGCTGCGGCACCCGCGTCACCAACCGGCGATCGAGGTCGGGCAGCCGCCCCGGCAGTGGCCGCATCCGCTCCCGCTCCAGCGCCAGCCGCTCGACCGGCACGGCACGCACCGTGCGATGGACGCGCTGGTTGACCTTGTCGCACCAGCCGTCGAACTGCAGCTGGAAATCGGCCTCGTTGGCGAACCGTCGGCCCGGCTCGAAGTTGGAGCGCATGAACCGGTGCGACCGCTCCAGCACGCCCTTGGCCTGCGGGTCGGCGGCAGCGAGGATCACCCAGCCGACGCCAAGCTGTCCGCAGAACCCGGCGAAGGCGTCGGTCGGGCGGCCACCGCCGGCGTGAATCGCGCCCTCCCGATCCCAAACGAGCTTCTCCGGCAGCGCCCCCAGCCGCCCGAGCGAACGCGCGAGCGCCGAGAGCACGTCCGGCGTCTCCTTCGAGAACACCAACGTCCCCGCGACCACGCGTGACCAGCAGAGCTCGACGGTCACCAGGTAGCCGCGGCGCGTCTGACCGTACCCGACCGGGATCGGCTCGCGCGGCTCCCACAGGTCGCACTGCACCAGCTCCCCCGGTCGATACAGCGTCCGCTGAAACGTCCGCCGCACCAGGAACCGCGGCCGCACCTCACGAACGTAGTCGTCGAAGATCGACTTGCCGCCGGCGTAGCCGAGCTCGCTCGCGAGCTCCCGCAGCCGCTGCGACTGCAGCGTCGGCTCCGCCTTCAGCTGCTCGCAGATCCACTCCCGATACGGATCCAGCTTCGACCCCACCGCCGGCCGCTCGTACCGCGGCGGCGCCTCAGCGGCAAGCGCGCGCGTGATCGTGTCCCGGTGCGCCCCCGTCAGGCGGTGGATCGCGCGCTTCGACCGCTTCTCAACAAAGTACAACCGCCTGATCTCTGCCCACTGCTCCACGCCGATCACCGCTCCCTCCTCGCCCGACAACCAAGCGAGGCTCCGCGACCAGCCGGACAACGTCCGACTCAGCGCCGAGTGGTCCAGATTTCAACCGGCGCAGATGGTCCAGTATTCAGGCGGCCCCCAAATTCCGGCTTCAACCGGCCTCGTGCGGTGATCTACGGCCGAATCGCGTGCGGGATCTGCGCTGAATGCAAAGACGCCGGCGGTCGCTTCCGCCTCGACAGGCGACAAAACAGGTAAGCGTTCAGCCCGTTTGGGCTGTCAGTTGAGTGCGGGGATGGGGTCGCCGCGGGCGTGGGCAACAGCCATGGCGTCCGAATCCTAGGACTCCCGAGGGGGCCGACGGCCTCGCAGGTCACACGACGCCTCCCGGCACTCAGCTCCTCGACTGCCCCGTGCAATCTGCTTTAGTCCTCGACCTGACGGCGAGACGAGCGGCCAGTCAAGCGGCGAGGTGAGACTCTTCTCGCGAACACTACTGGAGCCGACTAGGCCGGCCCTGCCGAGCATGGGAGTGCCCGCCGCCGAGGTCCAGTCACGATGGCCCGGAGACGCGACGTGCCGCTGACACGTCGCTGACACAATCGACGCATCGCGTTCTACGAGCGGGATTCGAGGGTGACCCCCAACTTCGCAGGTTGGGAGCTGCCTGGCGCTAAGGATGATTCAAGACCTCGACCGTGGGTTCCCAGAGCGTGTTCCCAGTCGCGAAGTCTTCACCCGGACATATAGAGATGTGCGAGAAGGGGGAATGAGCGCCTCTGCGCCACCCTGGCCCGCGACGCAGCTGAACCGCACAGACGAGCCCAGGGCCGACTCCCCGCACGAAACCGACGCAGTTCCGACGTGTCCGGTCAGAAGGCTCCCGGTTGTCGTAAAGAACATCGTGTAAGGCCCGTACCGACCACTCACCGTTCGCCCCAAGATCGTGTATCTCGTGAACCATGATCCGATACGACCTGAAAAGATTGTGCTTCCGCCAACAAACGAGAGGGATAGCCCGGCGAGCGTGCCGATCACAGTCCCGCTCGTGGCCGTGAAGAATACTGATCCACCACTGCAACTACCTGTGAACGTCGCAGAGCCGCCAGGTTGGTTCAACGTGGCAACCGTACAACGGGTTATCGCTGCATCTGCCGCCTCGGCTGGCCTCGTCCACGCAACGACCACTCCAACCAGAACACAAGTCGCGAGCACGCCCGCCGCGCAGAATGCGCGAGTTGGCGACTCGCGGAAAGAGCCTTGCCGCATTAGACCCACTAGCTGACTGTGAGCCTGGAACAGCGAGTCGGTGAGCGATTGCCGCCGTCTTGTGTGACCGCGCAACTCGTAGCTACCGCGCTGTGCGGGTGTCCACGAGCTGAAGTAGACCCCGTCTAGCCGTTGCAGTTTGTAATGACGGGCAGGCTGACCGCCTTGCCGCCGGAATAGACGCCGAGCGCAATCTCCGCCTCACCTGAGTTGTCGTGGACGGCGAATCGCAGCCTGAGAGGATGCAGATGCAGCCCTGTGGCTCCGTAGACCGTAAGCGTCGGCACCTCTGTGTCCGCCGATGTGCTCCCCGGTCCAGCCGGTGATGTTGTCGGTGTCGGTGTTGTTGGTGTCGTAGTTGGCGTTGGCGAGGTAGTCGAGGGAACGCTGATCGTGAATAGGCCGGCCGGGTTCGCAGGGAAGAAGGCGAAGTTGCAGGTCGGGGGCGCTTGGAAGCTCCCGATGGGCGGAAGCTGGATGCAGGTGTGGGTGCGGTACATAAAACCCCACGCATAGACGCCGTTCGGAAGCGGATGCGCGGTGTCGGAGCACCCAACACTACCCCCACCCCTATCCGTAGCGGTGCAGAGGGCGACGGTAGTGATGCCCCCGTTTCCGTTCGAGCCGGTGACGGAAATGCCAACGCCATCGCTGAAGTCGGTCGTCTGCCCATCCGCCTGCAACGTGGTGTCAAGCTGCACGACGAATGTTGGCGTGTGTGTGTCAGCGATTACCTGGTTGGCTGCCGGTGTCACAGGTGAAGCAGCGTGCGCGAGGGCAGGAGCAGAGACAGACAAGACCGCGCCCATCGCAGCCGATAAGCCGAACTTCGAGCCCGCCGACATCAGCGCCTGACGGTAATCGAGAAAGTAGTCGCCGCCTACCCCCAAAAGGCTAGCCCGTCCTCAGCGTGCGCCGAGGAAAGGCGCTGGTTTCCAGTTCTCCAGGGCGTTCGCGGGTTTGGGTCGTTCGTGCCGTGCTCGGGGACCCTGCGGCGTTTCGTGGCCGCCGTCAACGATCTCGTTCGCTAACTCTGCGGTGTCGCCCGCCTCGATATGTGCGGCGACGGCAGTCGAACACGGAGCACCGGATTCGGCTTCGTTGCGAGAACCGTCCAACCGTGTCCCATTGAGTCCAGCGTCGAAACGCACTTCACAGGCTGGCGCAGAAACCGAAAGATCATCTCCCAGGCGTACGCACCGTGACGCAGCCGACGGGTCTTCTACTGAAGCCAACACCTCACTTGAAGGTGGCAGTGTCTTGCGCGGACGGTCAGCCTCAGCTAGAGCGCTGAACGGACTCTCAGCTCGGCCGTCGAGACGAGGAAGCTCGCCGCATCGACGACGTACGCACCGCCAACTCTCTGGCACTCTTCACGCCCTATCCGACCCCGTACAGCCCGCATTCGGCTTAGCGCCAAAGGGTTTGCCCAGGGGCAGTCGGATCCTTTTTGAGCACCGATATAGGACGGTCAGCCCTCGAGAGTCAGCCGGTGAACGGCGGCGGGGTCGGCTTGGGCTTCGGCGGCCGGTGGGCTTCGGCGGGGTTGGCTTCGGGGCGGGCGGCTTGGGCGGCTTCGGCTTGGGGGCCGTCGCTTGGAGGGGGTGACGACGGCATCCGCTACCGCCTCGGCGGTTGGCGGCTTCACGACCTGTGTCCCGGTGTTGACGGCGACGTTGTTCGGCATTGGGCCTGGGTGGGTCGCCTGGAGTGCCGCGATGATGGTGACGGTTTCGCCGGGGTTGATGGTGCCGAGGTTGCATGACGCGGGCGCGTGCGTGAACTCGCAGCTGCCCTGGCTCGGGGACAGCGAGAGGATCTTGGAGTTCGTCAGGGGCGCCTGTTCGGCGACGTGCACCCCCTGCGCGGGCGCGTCGCCGGTGTTCGTGGCCTTGATCGTGTAGGTGACCGTCCCGCCGACCTCGACCGTCGAGCGGTCGGCTTTCTTGGTCAGATCGATTCTGGTCGAGGGAATGGGCTCCGGGTTCGGGGTCGGCGCCGGTGACCCCGGAGGCGGCTCGGGGCTCGGGTCGGCGGGTTCGGGGTTGGCGGGTTCGGGGTCGGCGGGTTCGGGGTCGTGGGCGGGGTGAAGGTGTCCGTGAAGGTGCAGTCGGCCGTGGGCGTCTGCGCGGTCAGCGTGACGAGCACGCGCTCCCTGGCTCGATCCGACCAGCTCGCTGTTGCAGACCACCGAGGTCAGAGCCCACCCGGTCGGATCGGCGCCTCCGACGCCAGCTCCTGGATCTTGTAGGTGCCGAGAGGCAGATCGCTGGTCGCGTCCCCGGTCGCGAGCACGGCGACGCCTTCCTCGGTGACCTTGGCGGTCTTCGAGTAGGCCACGTCGGAGGGGGGCGTCGTCTCCGGCGAGATCGTGAACCCGATGGTGCCGGTCTTACCGAACGCCTTCTTCCGGATCGTGATCGCGCCGGTCGGGACGAACGTGTTCTCGAAGGCGCACTCGAGCCGGTCCCGGCCGCGATCGTCACCGTGACCGGGCTGACGGCGGGAAGCTTCTTGCCGTCGCATGCGACCGCGGTGAGCGTCCAGGCTCCCCGCTCGCGCTCGGCAGCGACTCGGCGATCTTGTACTGCCCCGCGGGCAGCTCGATCCTCTCCGGCGTCGCCGCGACCTCCACGCCGGGTTTGGTGGTAGTGGCGGTCGCGCTCTTCGACGCTCCGCCCCCCGCCGGTGTGACCGTGTAGTCGAAGCTGCCGACGCCTCCGATCGTGGTCTTGGTCAGGCTGAGCGCCGACGGGGGCGGCGTCTCGGAGTCGGTGTAGGTGCAGGTCACCGTGTCCCCGGGCGCGAGCGTGATCGTGGCCGTCGCAGTCTCGACCCTGTTGTCGTCGTGCTCTTGCCCGTCTGCGAGGTGCAGGCCAGGCCGGTAGAGTGCCAGCCGGGCGGCACCATCTCCTGCGACCGTCCACGGCTGATCGTCTGCGCCGTGTCTCCGCCCGGTAGAACGTCATCGAGGCCGGCGCCCCGTTCTGCGACGGCGAGCTGGAACGTGCCGTCCGCGTTGAACGAGACGTTGCCGCCGAACGAGAAGGTCTGCGTGGCGCCGGCCGGGCTGGACACGGCCTTGGGATGATGATCGTCCCGCTTGTCGGCGGCGGCTGGACGTAATAGGCGTAGCAGAACACGTGCGACGCGCCGGACGGGTAGCCGATCCACTCGACGTTGTCGCCGTTCAGGTTGTCCACCGCGCAGCGGAGCGCCGCGAAGCCGTACTGCCCCGGATAGGTCTTGTCGAGCACCGGATCGGTCGTCGTCCCGCCCTGGATCCACAGCGAGTCGGGATGCGCGGCGATGTCCGCCTGCTCCGGGTCAGCTCGATCGTTGCCGCACCCTCGATCTGGTCGCCCGGTTCTGCACCCTGATCGTTCAGGAGGGCGGTCGTCTCCTTCGTCACGAGCGAGGTCGGGAACGCCCCGGTCACGATCGAGAGCGACCCCCATGGCCCGGAGACCGCCCGCGACTGGTACCCGGTGCCGAGCGTGAACGTCCAGTCCGGGAAGCGGCTTGCAGTTCGGCTGCTCCCTCGCCTCGATGGTTGGATCGATCGGCTGGCCGCTCGAATAGACGGTGTCCCTACCGAGATCCTGCAGGCTCTCCTGGATGTCGTTCCGGGCGAGATTCGCCATCACGTCCTGATACGTGGGGCAGACCCGGGCCACGACCGTCAGCAGCCTCGACGACGACTCGTCCTGTCGGTTCGCCGACCCCGCGAGCACACCCTCGGCGCCCCTCGACGACCCAGCTCGCGGCGAATCGGCCCGCGCAGTCCGATGTCCGGCCGCCATCGCAGCCGACGACACCGCGGCCGCGAGCAGCGCAACGACAAGCGCCGCCACGAGACACCTCGACGGCCTCACGACCCTGCGGAACGCCCCCTCGACGTCCACAACCGAACCACACTCACCCCCCCACCCACCGGGAACCTGCGTGCCGCGGGCGCACACTAGCTACGACAAGACGTGCCTGCAAACTCCGGATTTTCGCAGGCTCATCGCCGAACAGGTATAAGCGAGCATCGCCAGACGGTTGCCATCCCTCGCTGTTGCCGGAATCGCTCTCACGGCCGCCTTCGCGAGCGTCTCGAACGCAACCGCCCCCCGGCCCGCGACACCCCAGGCGTTCAGCCCCTGCTCGTCCTGCATCGTGCCGTGATCGTCCGAGCAGCCCCGTCCGTGACCGCCCGACCAATCGGCCGAATCGCAACCCGCACACCGCTGACTCACTCCGAGACCGTCCTCCCGGTCCTCCACGCGACCATCAACCTGACCGGCAGCAGTTGGCTGAGCATCGCTGTCCCGGCCCGCCCCAACGGCACCACCGGCTGGGTCCAGGCAGACGCGGGAACGATCACCGACACGGCGTGGATGATCGTGATCCACCGCAGACAACGACGCGCGATCATCCTCAAAGCGAACCGAATCGAAGCGCGGTTCCCCGTCATCGTCGGCAAGCCATCCACCCCAACCCCGCTCGGACGGTTCTTCGTGACCGAGAAGCTGCAACTCTCCCCGGCGTCCCCGAAGGCCCGTGGGCGCTCGCAACGTCCGCCTACTCCAACGCCCTCCACGAATACGCAGGCGGCCCCGGACAGATCGCCCTCCACGGCACGGTCGGTCTCGACGCCCCTCTCAGCACCTTCTCCTCACACGGCTGCATCCGATTCGCAAACACCGCCATCACCTGGCTCGCACACCACATCCCCGCCGGCACCCCCATCCTGGTCGAACGCTGACCGCGGCCTCGCTACGGCGACGTCACCTGAAACGGCTTGAAACCGCATCCTGTCATCTGTTCCGTTCGCGTTGGGACTCCCGAGGGGCTCGACTGAGATCCGGGATAGGCGAGCCACAGCTCCCGCCGCCTGACGCTGACAGCGGCCTGGTCGCCCCCGGAAGTCTTGCGCAGAGGACGGTGACCTTCATGGCGGGAGAGACCCTTGTGTCGGAGACGCGGCCGTACGAAAACTTCCCCTGCACTACAAAGCCATACGGGCGCCCGGTTTTGTTCACGGCCGGGCCGAACCGGTTGTCAGGCCGGCCCCGGGCCAAAGGCAGTGCAGCGCCGCTCCAGCGAAAGCAGCTCCACCAGCGGGCCGCGGCCTTCCTGGCTCCGGTCAGCATGACCCGGAGTCGCGACGTGCCATTGACACCTCGCTGACACCAACGACGACGCTGAATACCCACGCGGCACCCATGTTTCGCTCGGGCAACCCGTCGCTCCCCGCCGGAAGCTCCGTCGCCCTCACCTGCGCTAGGAAGCCGCAGGACTTGCAGATCGCATCGACTCGCTCGAAGTTCGCGGGCAATGGACGGAGCTGGCGCTCGCCGTTACACCGAGGGCGCCGGGTGCTGGCAGACGGCCTTCTCGCCCCGTTGACCCAGCTCCTGTTTGGCCGTAGGCATTGCACTCCGAGGCTTGAAGATGTGTCAGCGCCGTGTCAGCATCGTTAGCTCAATCGCGTCGATCTGAGTCGAACTCGAACCGGCTCAAACGCCCGAATCAACCCGATTGTCGATTGGGGTCCACCGCAGTCGAGCGCCGTTACGCACTTTGCAAGCTGGAGGTCATCGGTTCGATCCCGATACGCTCCACTCGAAAAGGCCCTGGAAACAGGGCCTTTTCTTTTCCGAATCCATTTGTGAATCATCCAACTTGCTTGGATTGGAAACGGGTTTGGAAACGGTTGATCAACGCTCAGCCTGTTACGTCGGAGGTCGCGGGTTCGAGTCCCGCTGATCGTACGACGTCCCGAACAGCCGGTTGCGCGGCCTCTCGGGGTCTGGGATGATCGTCGCGGCGCAGGCGCGTTCGGACTGGTCAGGAGGGTGATTTGGCGATGAGGCGGTTCATGTGGTGGGCGACAACGTGCGCGCTCGCCTGCGGAGTTCTGGTCTTGAGCGGTGTCGGGTCGGCCGCGAGGACGGGGGCCGCGGCGAGCCAGACGTTCACGATCAACGTCGACGGGCACCCTCCGAACGCGAATGAGTCGTTCCTCGCCTACTTCCCGCACTCGACAACCGTGCACGCCGGCGACACCGTTGTCTTCCATTCGCTGGGGGTCGGCGAGCCGCATACGGTAACGCTCGGCACCCTTGCGAACAACGCCGTGTTGACCTACCGCCACCTCACGCCTGCGCAGCAACAGGCCAACACGCCGCCGCCGGCATTGCAGGCGGCGGATGCGGTGCTGCCGCAACTGCTGCCGCAGGGCCCCGGCGACGCGACCCAGTCGGCCGCGAACCCCTGCTACATGCCGAGCGGCCTGCCGGGCTCCGCGCTCTGCCCGCGCTCACAGTTCGAGCAGCCCGTCTTCGACGGCACGCAGTCCTACTACAACAGCGGCTGGCTCAACTCCGGGCAGAACTGGTCGCTGCACATCTCCGGTGCCACCTCCCCGGGCATGTACCGCTTCATGTGCCTGCTCCATCGCGAGGAGATGGGCGGGAAGATCACGGTCGCCCCGGCGACCAAGACGATCATGAGCCCGGCAGAGCAGTACGCCCTCGGCGTGAAGCAGCTCGCGAAGGCGGCCGCGCCGCTCGAGCCGGCCCTGGCCGCCCTGCGGCTCGGGAAGCCGCCCGTGCCGAACGTCACTCTGCCGGGAACCACCCCGGTCCTGGCCGGTTCCGGCGCACCGAACAGCTCGGGGTCGATCGACGAGTTCGGCCTGAAGACGGTCAAGATCCCGGTCGGGGGCACCGTGACCTGGTGGATCATCGGACCCCACTCGATTACGTTCAACTCCAACAAGACGAACAACGACATCCGGGCGGTTGCCCCTGACGGCACCGTTCATCTCAATCCGCCGGCCCTCGCGCCGGCCGGCGGTCCCGGCGAGCCCCCTCCCTCCAAGGGCGGGCCCACGAAGGGGATCAACTTCAAGGTTGTCGCATCGTCGAGCTGGAACGGGAAGGGCTTCCACAACTCGGGTGTCTTCATGAACTCGTTCGGTCCGCCGGTGATCGAGGGCTACGCGTTGAAGTTCACGAAAGCCGGGACGTACCACTACATCTGCACGGTGCACGACCACATGAAAGGAACCGTGATCGTCGGCAGCGGCTGATGCCAGTTGTAGAGCTGCGCGCAAAGCCAGAGCAGGAGGCTCTCGCTTCCGACAGGGCATTTGTAACCGGCGGCCGGTCTGGGTCGTGGGCGGCGAAACACTGCGACAGACACCCTGAGCTCCGACCAGTTCCAGCCGCCGAATGACGTGCGGCGGCCGCGCCGCGATTCACCCAGGCAAACGGCCCCGGAGTCGCGGTGGCTAGGTGATGATGACCGGGGTGCCGTCGGGGACGTGTGTGGCGAGGAATCGGATTGCCGGGTTGTTGATGCGGATGCAGCCGTGGCTGCGTGCGGTTCCGAGCGGGTCGCTGAGGCTGGCGCGGCCGCGTCCGTGGATCGCGATTCGGCCCGGGCCGCCGTCGTAGGTGGTGAGGACGTCGGAGAGGGCGGTCAGGTGGAGGGCCCAGGGGCCGTAGAAGCCGTTCGGATCGGCGAGGGGGACGCGTTCGTAGATGGCGAAGAGCCCGTGTGGTGTCGGTGTGCGTGGCGCCCCGACGACGGCGCTGAAGCTCCGTAGCCGGGTACCGGCGTGGAAGAGCTCGACGGTTCGTCGCTCGGTCGATATCTCGATCCGCCAGTTCGTGCTGCTGAGCTGCGTGTTGTTGGCAGGGATCCAGCCCGAGGTGCCGTTCGGGCGTACGGGAAGCAGGACTCGCAGCCATAGCTGTCCGTCGCTTCCGGTGCGGGCGGCGAGCACGAGCAGGCTGACCGGGCCGCCGCTCCAGCTGCCGAAGTCGGACTGGCGGGTGACCAGCCGTCCGCGGACGGGGGCGCTGAGGGCCGCCACCGGGGCCATCAGGCGTGCCGTCCAAGCCGAGTCGCGCCCGGGCGGCCCGGGAACGAGGCTTCGCTCGGGAGCTCCTGTTGAGAGCGGGGCGAGGCAGACGGCGGTGAGTCCGGCGAGCAGGAGTCCGACGGCGACCCGGCGCCTCGCGCTACCCGGTGACACCGCCGGGCTTCTTGTTCGCCACCGCTGCCAGCACGTAGGTGCAGACCCTGGTCTTGTGAAGGTCGACGCCCCGCACCTCGACCGTCAGCTGGCTGCAGGCGTGGACGACGGCGTGCAGCAGGAAGCTTCGCGCGATCGGCTTGACCGTGTGCACCGCCTTCCGGACGAGATGCGCGATCCTCCAGCAGGCACCGTTGCGCACGACGTTCCCCCCGGCCGTGGCTGCGAGTGCGAGCGAATCGTGGAGGTGGAGGCACACGGTGACGGCCTTCGCCACGACCTTGCCCACGTTCTCGACGGTGACCTTGACGGGGATGTCGGTTCCCGACGGCGTCTCGGCCGGGACGTCGTTCTCCACCGTCAGGTCGGGGGGCGTGAACGCGTACGCGTCCCCGAGGCGAACAGTGGCGGTGTCTCCCGCGGGGATCGTCGCCTGCTTCGGATCGGTCGTCACGACGGCGACGACGGTCGAGGTCCCGCCGTCGGCCGTCTCGTCGCCGACGCAGGTCGCGCCTGCGGGCAAGCCGCTGTAGGTCTGCGTCCGGGTTCCCGCCGCGGTGCCGGCCGGGATGACGAAGTCGTCGAGCGCCGGCGCCCCGTTGTCGCAGCGGACCTGGATCGTGATCGGGCCCTGGCTACCGGCGGCGGCGCCGGTGATCGTCTTCTCGACAACGAGCGAGCCCTCGAGATCGGAGTAGGTGTCCACGAGATTCACCGTCGCGGTGTCGTTCGACGGTACGACGACCGACGCCCCGCTGCCGGTCGACTCGACCGCGACGGTGTCCGTGTGACCGTTGACCGACTCGGCCGCCGAGCAGCTCGCGCCCGCCGCGATCCCCGGATAGGTTCGGGTCATGTCGCCTGCCGGTGCGGCTGCCGGGATCACGAATGACGGTAGCTGGACGCCGTCGCAGGTCGGGACGATGACGATCTGCCCCTGCTCTCCCGCCGCCGGCCCCGCGATCGTCTTGCGAACGACGAAGGCCCCCGGCACGTCGCTGTAGGTGTCGGTTACGGTCGCGGTTGCGGCGCCCGCGGCTGGAACAGTCACCTGCTGCCCGCTCCCGGTCTGTGCGACGCTCACCGTTGACGTGTGCCCGTCGGCGCTCTCGGTGACCGTGCAGGACGAGCCGGCCGCGATCCCCGTGTACGACTTGGAGACCGTTCCCGCATCGACGCCTGCGGGGATCACGAAGTCGGGCAACGCCGTGCCGCTGCAGGTGACCCCGATCGTGACCTGGCCCTGCTTGCCGGCTGCGTTGCCGGTGATCGTCTTGTTCACGACGAGCGAGCCCGGAACATCGGTGTACGTATCGGTCACCGTGGCGGTCGCCGTGCCGTTGGCCGGGATCGTCACCTCCTGGCCGCTTCCGCTCACCGCGACGGCGACGGTCGAGGTGTGCCCGTCGACCGTCTCGGTCACGCTGCACGACGCACCGGCCGGGATCGCCGGGTAGGTCTGCGTGACGCTGCCCGCGGCCGTCCCGGCCTTGATCACCCATGCATCCAGCTTGGTGCCGTTACAGGTGGGCACGATCGTGACCTCGCCCTGTTTGCCCGCGGCCGTCCCGCCGATCGCCTTCGTCACCACCAGCTGGCCGGGGACGTTGGTGTAGAGGTCGGAGAGGTCGAGCGTCCCGGTACCGGCCGGCGGGATCGTCACCGTCCCGCCGCTGCCGGTCACGACCGCGATCACGGTGAGCGTGTGGCCGTCCTCGGTCTCCGTGGCGGTGCAGACGGACCCGGCCGGGATGCCGGGGTAGGTCTTCGAGAGCGTACCGGCCTTCGTACCGGCGGGAATCACGAAGTCGGAAAGCGCCGGCGAGTCCTTGCCGCAGTCGACCGCGATCCGCACCTCTCCCTGCCGGCCGGCGGCGGTACCGCCGATCGACTTCTGGATGGTGAGCGAGCCCGGCACCGACGTGTAGGTGTCGGTGAGGTCGGCGGTCTGCGTCGATCCCGCGGGCACGGTCACCGTCTGCCCGCTTCCGTCGATCTGAACCTGCACGGTCGAGGTGCTCCCGTCCACGAACTCGGTGACGGTGCAGCGGGCGCCCGCTGGGATGCCGTCGTAGGTCTTCGAGGCGGTGCCCGACGTCCCGGCCGGGATCTCGAACACCGGCAGGTTGTCGGGAGTCTCGTCGCAGATCACCCTGATCCGCACCCTCGCCTGCTGCCCGGCGGCGGGGCCGGTGATCGTCTTGTGCACGACGAGCGAGCCGGGGGCTGGGAAGCTGACCGTGTCCTTGACGCTCGCGGTCACGGTGTCGTTGGCCGGGATCGTCACCGATTGCCCGCTGCCATCAACCGTGACCAGGATCGTGTCGCTGTGGCCGTCGGCGGTCTCGGTGACGGTGCAGTGGGCGCCGGCGACGATGTCGGTGTAGCTCTTGGAAACGTTCGCCAGCGTTCCCGCGGGAATCGTGAAGTCGTCGAGCGGCGGAGTGTTCTTGTCGCAACTGACCGAGATCGTGATCGCGCCCTGCTTGCCGGCAGCCGGGCCGGTGATCGTCTTCTCGACCTTGAGTGAGCCGAGGCTCTCGAAGTCGGCCTGGGCGCTGACGGCGGTCTGAAGCTCGGCCGTCTGCGCGAGGATCAGCTTCTGCGCGCTCGTGACTCCTGGAGAGTTCCCGTCGTAGAGGTAGACGTTCCCGGAGGGGACGCGCGCGTTCGCCGTCGCCTGGAGCGTCGCCGTGCCGGCCGTCGCCGACTTGAGCCAGATCCGCGTCCCCGGCGGAACCTTGTCCCCGTTCGAGATCGGCTGGGTCGCACCAGCGTCCTTCCACATCGTCGCGCCCGTTGCGGTCACGACGGCGTCGACGCTCGCGTTCACGGTGAACGGCCCGACCGTTTGGCCGACCCCGCCCGCCTTGCTCGCGGGCGTGATCGTCAGGCTCGGCGGCGGCGGCTCGACGATCGGGCCGGCCTTGATCACGGACGTCACCAGGGCCGCGACCGCGTCGTGGAGCGGGTCGCTCGTATTCAGCACATAGCGGTCAGTGAAGAACCAGACCGCGGCCTGAACGACAGCCGCCTTGTCGTTGATGTCCGTCAGCGCAGACGGCTCGTCGGTGTTCGGGTAGTAGTCGGCGAGGACCCGAGCGACGTAACCGACGTTCGGGACGTCGGCATTGCTCCAGTCGCCGAGGCCGTACCCGATCCCGTCCCAGGTCTCGGTATGAAGGTCGATGCAGAAGAGCCGAAGATCGGCGCCGCCCGAGGCCGGCGCACCGAGAATGATCCCCGCAAACCACTCGTCCTGCGGCTGAAAGCCCGACATCGGATTCGAGCTCGGGTAACCGTCCTTGACCGGATCGAACGTACTGTCGGGCAGCGCGGCGAACCCGGTCACACCTCGACCCTCGGCGACGCCTCTCATCGTCACTTCGGTCGGCGACGCCCCGAGGCGCGCGCTTATCCCGGTCGGCGGCGGCCCAGGGACCCACGTCGCGCTGGCTGCATCAGCGTAAAGAAACAGGGTCGCCGCGAAGACGACCGCGCCCACAACCACCCGGGCCGTACCAGCCGCGTTCGAAACCTGCCTCACGCCATCCGCATCCCTCCTGCCGCATCGGAAGCGTGCATCACGCCGTCCAGGAAAGCAAGTTCGTAGCAACCCGACCCTCGCTGGGGAGGGCGTGGGGCATCCCGACCCGCGGCGGGCGTGGCGACCTAGGGCTCCCCGCCAGGCAGTATGCATCCTTTCTAGCTCTCACGGGCGCACGCGCACGTGTGCACGCGCGCGAGATTTCGCAACACTTTCGTGCTGTGGCGAGTTACGGGCAGTGCAAGGCAAATCTTCGTAACGGCGAACGCTGCCGGGTCGTGATCGAGACGAAGGGAGCGGAGTTCTGCCTGCATCATTTCCGGCTCTCCGACGAGTATGGCGCGGAGATGGCGAGAAGGGGCGCCGTGCCGAAGAAGCGCGCGCGTCGTGTCGTCGAGGACCTGCCGGTCGTCACGGCGACGACGAACGCGATTCCGCCCGGCGCGATCGCTCCGGCGAGCGTCCCGGTAACGGCGAAGCTGGCGGAGGTCCCGGATCTGCTGGCGCGGGTTGCGGCGATCGAGCGTTTGTTGGATGACGCGTTGGGCCGCCTGCGTGCGGAGGAACCTCGCCTGCCGTGAAAGCCGTAGACCGCCGCCTTCCCGATCCGCAACGTCCACTATCGGTAAAATGTTTGCTGCAGAAGCAACCGGCCCCCTGGCGGGGGAGGGCGTTGGACATCTCGACATCAAGGCGGGCGGCCCTGGAACCTGCCCTGGTAGCGGTCGTCCAGCCGGAATGATCCGTTTGGGTCAGGCGTCGGGCGATCGTTCCGCGCTACCAAGAACCACATGCACCGCACCTTTCTCGCGATGACTGTGGCTGTCGGCGTGCTGGCGGCCAGCACGATCGGGGCCGCGCCCAGCCAGGCAGCAAGCTGCTCCGATACCGGATACGTGGTCGCCCAGCTCAAGGCGGCCATGATGATGCCCGGCCCGCCGCTTGGCATCTGGGCGAAACATGCGCCCGCGATGGAACTCGCGGCCTGGCGCAGGCTGCGTCGGGCGCCGCTGCCCTGTGACTCGAACCTGCTGCTGTCGCGGACGCATGAGCTTCGCTGGCACTTCGATGAGTGGCTGGCCGCGAAGGCGATTGCTCGCGGCGACGTGAAGGCTGCGCTCACGGGTACGGCCGGTCACGAGGAGTACCTCGCGAACCGGGCGTTTGCGAGGTGGACGCGGCGCTGACGCTCGGGCGCGCCTGGCGCACCCAGCGGGCGCCTCTGGGCCTGCGAGCGGCCGGTGGAGGGTTCCCGGGCCGCCCCGGCAGCGTCAGTCGATCACGGGGGGGCGTCACGGGCAGGCCGCCCACGCCCCGAAGGCCAGGACCACGACTCGCTCACTTGTTCGCCTCGAAGTGCCCGGGCACCGTGCGCCGGAGCGCGTCGGTCGATGGCAGTTCCTCGGAGTCGTTGTAGCTCGCGTTGCCGCTCAGATAGTCGCGGCGCCGTTGCTTCCCCGCATGGTACTGAGCCGGTCTGCCCTCTGCGATGCACTCGCGGCAGAACCCTGGCCTCGCGCTTTCGGGCGTAGCCCGCACCAGCGGCACAGCTTCGGCTTCTTGCTCATATGAGGACGCGCTCGATCATCTTCACGACTTCCAGAAGGATTCTACGTCCCGGTCACGGCACGAAATCCGCCTGGCGGCGTTGACCGGACGGGCGGTGGCGTGCCGCAAACGTGCCGCAAACGTTCCCGGAGGCCCGTCTCGGCGTGTGGCTTGGCTGGTCGCCTCCGTTCCACGCAATCCGTTTGCCCGTGCTGGTTCAGGCGCCCTTAGGCAACCCTGGGCGTCAGGTCGTGTTCCCGTCGGCGCGGCCTGTCACGCCGGAGGTCGCGGGATCGAGTCCCGTCGCTCCCGTCGCGTCTTTGCAGGAGTTTCCAGTCGCCGGGCGTGCGCTCGAGCGGCGGTAACCCTCGAAATGTCAGCGCCGTGTCAACGTACGCGGCCGTGTCAGCGCACTTGGTCACGCTGCTTCGGCCTCGGCGAGGCGCTCGTCGGCCTTCTCCAGCGCGGTCAGGAAGCTCGCGAGCTGTGTGCGGGCGAGGTCGATGACCTCGTCGAGGAGCACGGGGGTCGGGTAGAGCCATCGCAGGTCCCAGCCGTCGGGCGAGGTCTCGTTGTCGACGACCTCGCGGTACGGAGTCACGTTGCTGTGCGCGTAGACGTTGTGGCGTAGGTCGATCAGCTCCTGGTGGAGCTCGAGCTGCCGAGCGGTCAGTGCGCGAGCGCGTTCGACGTGGAGAGGCGACCCGGTGAACGGGCGCGCATAGACGACAAACATGCCGGTCTCGATAACCCTGCGGATGCGGTCGACATCGTCGCCGTCGCCAACCGGCCAGTAGCGCAGCAGCTCGGCGGTCTCGATCACGTCCAGCATCCCCTCACCGGCGAGACGGATCGCGTCACGCCGACGCCGCATTGCCGCGAGCTCGTCGTTGTTGCTTCCGTCCATTCTTCTGGAGAGGCTACTGCGCCGAATCCGTGCTCGAGCATCCAGGCGCGCGCCTCGTCGCGTTGCTCCTTCCCGAAGGAGCGCGAGCGCGCGTAGTAGCGCGTCCAGACGTTGAGCGAGTGCCCGGTGAGCTGCGCGGCCTCGACCGGGTCGACGCGCCGGCGGCCGGCGAGCGAACAGAACGAGGTGCGAAGGTCCTTCGGCGTCACCTTGCCGAGCCCGGCCGCCTTCGCGGCCGTCTCGCAGCCGCGCTCCTGCGCGGAACCACTAATGGCCGAGTGTCAGACCGACCACTGAGGAGAAGTTGTGACCGCAGCGAAGCGTGCACAACGGTTGAAAGCCGCAGCCGGGCCGGGCCGCCCGCCGCCGGATGATGGCGAGCTCCTCAGCCCCGTCTCGAGCGCATCTACCGCTTCGTCGGCCGCACCTTCGTCACGACCGTAAGCGTCGTAGACTCCCGCGACGTGCTCACGCTCGTTGGGGCCGACGTCGAATCACTTGTTGCGTACGACGAGGCTGCAGCCGCCCGTCTTGCTGTTGCAGATCGCTCTGTCGATGAAGAGCAGCGGAGCGACACCGTGCGGGGTTGGCTCCGCCAGAATCACGATCTCGCCGCTACTCGTGATGTCTGCGGAGATTCTCCTGTTACTTGCGCCGCCGCACGCGATGTCGTTCGGTGTCCCGACGAAGCACCGTAGGTTCTTGTTGACGGTGATCTGGTCGCCGCTTCGCACCAGGATGACTCGGTTGACAACGACCGCGCCAGCAGCGCCGACCGCGATCAGCGAGACCGCCGCGATCACCATGATGATCCTGCCTCTCAAGACGCACCTCCATTCGTCGTTGAGCGGACGCTAACCGAGCTCAAACTGCAATCTTCGTTGGGAGGCGTGAAAGGGCTCCACGACCTGATGTCGCCGACCTCGAAGGGGATCGAGGTCGCCGGCCGCGTCCTATTCGTCGCCGAAGTAATCCCCATCGACCCGCTTGATTGCGTAGACCTCGCGGTCGGTAACTCCAACGCCGTGGTCGATCATCAATTCGGCGAGGGGTTCACCGTCAACGAAAACGACCCTCGGATGGAGTCCGCGTTCGGCGGGATGCTCTGACATTCACCCCATCCGTTGGATGGCGGTTGACCCACTTCATAGAATCCGGAGAAAAATGAGAGACACGTAACGACTGAGACGCGCTGGCGCAGGCTGTTGATACGCCCTCGAATGATCGGAGACTTGGAATGACTGACTCGGCCTCTCGCGCCAACGCGCTCGACCACGTCGTCGTCGTGCTGTTCGAGAACCGTTCGCTCGACAACGTCCTCGGGCATCTCTACGGGCCAGACGATGGGAAGACGTTCGAGGGTGTGATCGGCAAGGGTCTGACGAACCCGATCCCAGAATGGGCTGAGCACGGTGCCGACCGGCAGGTGGTGCCGTACGCGGTCGCTACCGACATGGACTCGCCAAACCCGGACTCGGGTGAGGAGTGGTTCCACACGAATACCCAGTTGTTCAACAGCCTCGACGAGCAGAACCGGTTCAAGCTCGGCGAGGGGGTGATAGAGCCGTGGAACGCGCCGCCGCCGGGTGCGACGCCAACGATGGACGGGTTCGTCACCGACTACATCAGCACGTTCACCGGCGAGATGGGCCGCCAGCCGACCTATGAGGAGTACGCGCACATCATGACCGGCTACACGCCGGAGCAGTTGCCGGTGCTGAACGGGATCGCGCGTGAGTTCGGGGTGTTCGACCACTGGTTCTCCGAGGTGCCCTCGCAGACGTTCATGAACAGGTCGTTCTGGACAGCAGCTACATCGTCCGGGATGGTCGTGAACACTCCGGTGAGGAAGTGGTTCACGAGGAACGACACCGAGACGATCTTCGAGCGGATCGAGCAGCACGGCAAGACCTGGAAGATCTATGTGATGGAGCCGATGCCGCTGTCGTTTCACGGCATCATCCACTACTCCCGGTTGAAGGATCGGTTGGCAACCAACGTGGTGCCGTTCGCCGAGTTCGAGAAGGACGCGGCCGCGGGAACCCTGCCCAACTTCTCATTCATCGAGCCGAACGCGATTGCCGGGCACGGCGATTACCACCCGGCGTTCGGTCGCTCGCTGGGCGGCAACGTCAACGTCGGGACCCTGGACCCACCGTCCTCGATGCTGGCCGGTGAAGCCTTCCTCGGGCGGATCTTCAACGCCTACCGCTCCAGCGCCTCCGAGTCCGGCTCAAACGTCTGGAATACCACCCTGCTGATCGGGTGGGACGAGCCGGGCGGAACCTACGACCACGTCCCCCCCGGCCCCGTGCCGCCACCCGACCCGGACGCACCGGCGGGCGAGCTTGGCTTCAAGTTCGACCGGTCCGGCTACCGGGTTCCCGCGATCCTCGTCTCCCCCTGGGTCGCGCAAGGCTCCGTCTTCAACGACGAATACCGCCACACCTCGCTGATCGCCACGCTCCGGAAAAGCTGGAACCTCGGCGAAGCCTTCACCCAGCGGGACGCCTCAGCGCGCACCTTCGACCACCTTTTCACCCTCGACACGCCGCGCGACCCGCAGACATGGGCGCCCATCACCGCCCTACCCGTCCCGGCATGGCATCTCGACGAAGAAGCCCTCGGCAAATCCCTCAGCGGACTCGGCAAAAGCATTGGGCCCGGCATCATCCAACACGCCAGAGAGCTCGGAGTAAAACTCCCACCCCAACTCGCCGACACCGCAGCGGAAATCACACCGCAAATCATCATCGACGTCCTCAGAGACGTCGCCTGGCACTACTTCCCTCTACTGAGACCGCGTGCGGAGGCTCAGTGAGCCGAACGGTCGTCGTGCGAGCTTCGTGCGAGATGCAGCCCGCCACAGGCGGCCAACGAGCCGACAACTCCAGCCGCCGATTCCGCTCCACGGCCCGATTGCCACGACAGACGGCTACAGGCGGCGGGCGCGGGACTTGATTTCCAGGCTGGAGGTCATCGGTTCGATCCCGATACCCCCATCACCGGAGGCGCTGCGAACGCGGGGCTTTCGTCGTCTCGGGGGAGAAGAGTCGGAGGGTCCGGGTACACCGGAATATGCACGCCCGTCTCAACTATCGTCATCGCCGACAAACGTGCGCCGCAGAAGGACACCTTCGGTTCGCCGCCCGGCGCCCCTGCGCGTTGTCAACTTGCAGGACGCGCTTGCGCTGGCGTAGGGTCGCCTCCTATCCGGTCCGGGTGCGTAGGAATCGGCCTGCGGCCGCCGGCGGGGAAAGGCGGGCAGGATGAGCCTGGATCAGAAACGAGCACGAGTCTTCGGTGTGCTCTACCTCATCACGTTCGTGACGTCGATCCCGGCGCTACTGCTCTACGAGCCTGCACTCCGTCATCCGGTGGCCTTCGTTGCGGGCTCGGGGAACGTCAACCGGATCTACCTGGGCGCGCTCTTGGAGCTTCTGCTCATCGTCGCGAACATCGGCACCGCCGTCGTGATCGTGCCCATCATGAGGCGGCAGTTCGAAGAACTGGCGATCGGTTACGTGACGGCGCGCGTCATCGAAAGCACGTTCATCCTCGTCGGCATCGTCTGCATGCTCGGGCTCGCCACGTTGCAGCAACAGGACGCAGGTGCCGCCGAGGCGACGGTCGCCTACACCCTCGCGGCGCTCAAGGACTGGACGTTCCTGCTCGGACCGGGCTGGGTCGTCGGCCTGGGGAACGGGTTGATCCTCGGTTACATGATGTACCGCTCGGGCCTGGTGCCGCGACGGGCGACGTGGCTCGGGCTCGTCGGCGGGCCGCTGATCATCGTGTCCGGGACGGCCATGCTGTTCGCCGGCGACCATCCGAGCAGCACGCTGCGCTCGCTGCAGGGGCTGGCCACGATCCCGGAGGCCGTGTGGGAGTTGTTCCTCGGCGTCTACTGCACCATCTGGGGTTTCAGGCGCGATGCCCCGATCCTTGCCGTCAGCGCCAGTTGACGACTCGACCCGCGCTCACCCCACCCGCGGCCGGCACTGCTGCCGCGACCGACGCTGCTCGACGGTCGCTCGGGCCGGCGTTCTCCTCGATTCCAGCGGGGCGGATCTTTTACAAGTCGGTCATTTCGCTGCCGTTAGCGTGCGAAAGCGATGCTTCGCAGCGTGGTCCTCGCAGCCGCAGCGACAGCCGCTCTCGGCGCAATCAGTTCTGCCGCCGCCTCTGGGCCGACTGTGGCGCAGATCGAGGCCGCTATCGCCGCGCACTCGGACAACTTCGTTCTTGCGAACGCTTTCGCATACCGCGGCCATGCCCCGGGCCACGGTTGGCTCGACCTGAAAAACGGTGGAGGTCGTTGGGTGTCGGCGAACGGCAAACTCGTGACACTCGAATCCGTCGCGCTCGATCCTCGCGATCCAGCTCTTGCAGACGTGACCGAAACGGAGATCAACTACGCCACCCGAACCTGGTCTCGTACCCAGCGTCAGGAACCGGCGAAGATCGCTCGTTCCAAGGTCGGCGATCCACTGGCAGCCGCATCACAGCGCGTGCAGTTCAGGCTCCTCGGAGTAGAGAACGTGGACGGTCGGCAGACCTACCATCTTCGCTCGACGTACTCGCCGTACTCCGAGAACGAGACCGCGAGATCGGATGTCTGGCTCTCGACCGACCAGGACTACCTCATCCGACTCACCAGAACCACCAGAGGTGGAAACGTCATCCAGCGCGTCGATAACCGCTGGCTCCCCCGCACCGCGGCCAACCTTGCTCTCCTCACGACGGCTATACCGAGCGGCTTCAAGCAGGTCTTCGTTTCATCCTGACCATCGTGTGGGGTCAACACTCTCTCCCGCGACAGCGTGACTCAGACATGCCTGAGGTCGTGGTCAGTTCGGTCGGTGATGCAGACCAGTTCGCGGCCGGTGCTGTCGTGGCCGACGAGCGTCAGCGGTCGAGGCAGGTGTGCTCAGTCGGCGTATCGCGACGCTTCATCGTCCAAACGCCCACGCCACCATCAGCGGCAGCTCTTCTTGCCAGAACGCATCGCCGTGCGATCCGACGCGCTCGGTGAGCACGACCTCGGCGCCGGCATCGCGCAGCGCGGTCGCCCACCGGGTGGCATTGTCGCGGAAGAACGGCTCCAGGGTGCCCGCGACGAGGTACGCGCGCGGAAGCGAGCTCGGCATGGCGCCGGGCGGCTTGTACCCGGCGCCGGGCGACGCGCAGAAGATCGCGCTGTAGACGTCGGGATGCCGAAGCCCGACGGCGAGGGCCAGCTCCCCACCCGCCGAGACACCGAACACCGCGGTGCGTTCGGCGGGCATCCCGACTCCGAACCGCGCTCGCACCCAGCCACGCACCTCCTCGACGAAGAACCTCTCGTGTGCCGCGAACCGCTCCGGCTCGAAGCCGGGTGAGTACTCGCGCAGCCGCAGCGTCTCATCGGACGGCCGATGGACACCGACGATCATCGTTGACCGTTCGTCAGCCGCCTCGAGGGATCTGCTCCATTGCGAGATCAGCTGACCGTCCCCGGCGAACACGACTGCCTCGGCCGGAGCCGGCGGGACGTACACCGTGACCTGCCGACCACCGTCGTAGTCGAGTCTCTCGGTGATGAGCTCTCCCGCGATCGTGGACATCGTCGTTCGGCCTCCCTTGCTGCTCGGACCCGCCTGGGTCAGGCTTGTCGTGGACGGAGTTGATTTCGCTCAAGCCGCCTCGCCAGATGATGCCCCGGACACTTTCCATCAACCACTAGGTGGGTGATCTCGCTGATCAGGCCGCGAATCACCACCTCGCGGCGTGGGAACCGGAACACCCACTGCTCGCCGACCAGCCACACAGTCATGTCCCAGCCCTGCCCGAGAAGATGCACTGAGCGCAGCTCGAGCTCGGGAAACTGCCCTCCGATCAGCCGCCGCGCGAGCGCCTCGTCAACCGTGACCTCCGCGGCCCACTCGCGCACCCGGCGAGGGTACCGTCAGCGCTGACCCGGCGAGGGTGGGCATCGAGGGCAACGTCAAGCCGGCGTTTCCCGAGGGGCGCCGCGCTGCCGTCGCTGACAT
Source organism: uncultured Actinomycetota bacterium (assembly GCA_963743675.1). GTDB lineage: Bacteria > Actinomycetota > Thermoleophilia > Gaiellales > Gaiellaceae > PALSA-600. The sequence goes on along the minus strand of CAVURE010000001.1, from coordinate 116,289 downwards.
TTGAGGAACTGAACCAGGTCGTCACTCCGTAGCGATTGGCGACCTACGGGCACCCGCTCTCGAACGGGGACTCGCAGCCCGCGTCTTCCTGACGCCGAGCAGTAGCACCACCATCCAAGTTGAGCGCCGATCCACCCGCTTTCGTCGCGATCGACGCGTCGTGGCCGGCCCCGACCCGAGATCTTCACATCGATCATCAGATGGCCGACCGCGACAAGCCGAAGCGGCATCGCGCCCGAGGATAACCCTCGCCCGCACCCGGATCACGGAAAGCGTGTCGATGCAGCCCAGAGACCCAGAGCGGGGTTCGCGATGAAGCTGTACGGCGTCCCGGCCCGATCGACCTGCGGCCCGGTGGCGGTCGCGGGCCTCACGCCGAGACGCTCGAGCTCGGCCGGCAGCGGGCGCCATTCGTAGCCTGCCCCCTCGATCTCGGCGGCGGTGAGCCCGCCGGTTGCGGGATCGGTGCAATAGACGATGCGGAAGCGCCCTTCGCTGCTGCCGTGGATGAGGTGAGCTGCCACGCCGAGGTTCCCGGCCAGCTCGGGATCGCTCCGGAGGGCCTCGAGCGTGGCGGCGGTGCCGTGAAAACCGTGGCGGCGGATGAGAGCGTCGATCGTCGAGTCCTCGCCGAAGCGCGACACACCGGGCGCGAGCACGATCAGCTCGCCGCCGTCGGCAACCGCCATCCTGGTGCGGTAGACGGCCTTGTTCGAGAGCCACGTCGTCCTGAACTCCGCCGGGTCGAGCCAGCAGGCGATCCGCTCGAGCGGGCTCGGGACGACAGCGATGTTGCTGCGGGCCGAGAGCTCCGCGGCTGCCCGGTAGGCCGCGCCCCCCGTGTCTCCCGACCCTCCGCGCCCGGCGTAGAGGCCGCGCTGGACGACGCCGCGAGGGGTGTCCTCGATCACGGTCAGCAGCCAGAGCACCGGGATGCGCCGGGCGAGGAAGCGGTCGAACGCCGCGTCGACGACGTCCCGGACGGGAGTCTGGGGCCGGCCCATGATCTTCTCCAGGTCGCAGACCGCGCCCAGGAAGTGGCTCCGGTGGATCGTCGCGGCGCCTCCGAGCCCGATGACGAGGTTCTTCGTGAAGTTCGCCATCCCGATCACCTCGTGCGGCACGACCTGGCCGATCGAGACGACGAGGTCCCAGCCGTCCAGCAGGTGCTCGTCGACCTCGACCGGGATCGGCTCGGTCATCCGGCCGTCCGACAGCGCCGAGATCTCGTCGCTGTGGATCTCGCCGACCGGGACGACTGCCTCCCGCCAACGGTGCTCGAGGATGCGCCCGGACGGGATGCGACCGGCGAAGAGCAGCGCGATGTCGGCGGCCGACATCGCCGCGTGCGTTCCGGTCGCCGGCAGCACCGCGACCGTGCACCCTGCTCCCGCCAGAGCGTCGTGGAGAAGCACCGTGATCTCGCCCGCGCGAGAATGAAGGCGGGTGTGGTCGGGAGGGACGAGCAGCACGCGCCTCGCGCCCCGGTCGATCACCTCCGTCATCGCGATCCCGCCGACGAGCTCGGCCAGCTCTCGACCCGAGATCGCAGCGCTCTCGCCTCCGGCGGCGAGGAGCGGCGAGGTCGCGGTGCCGCTGCGAAGCGTCGCCAGGGCCGCCTCGGCCGCGGCAAGAACCGAGGCCGGCGTTCCGCCCGCGTCGACGGATACGACGTCGGTCTCGTCGACCCCGGGCTCCTCGAGCACCTCGAACTGGCTCTCGACCATCCCGACGCCCATGAAATGGCCCGTCCGGTCGGCGACGCGGGCGTCGATCACGCTGCGGTCGGCGACCAGGTCGACGAAGCCGACATCACCGGCGCTCCGGAGCGCATCCCGGTAGGAGCGCTTGAGCGCAGAGCACGCGACCACCGCTCGTGGCTCACGCCGCATCGCCTGGCGAACCGCAGAGAGCCAGGGCCGGCGATCGCCGTCGCTGAGCGGGTGGCCCGCCGCCATCTTCTCGACGTTGGCCACCGGATGGAGCGCGTCGGCGTCGATCAGCGGCACGCCGAGACGGGCGGCGAGCTCTGCGGCGACCGTCGACTTCCCCGAGCCGCTGACGCCCATCACGACGATGCGGCTCGGGGCCATCAGCGTCCCGGCGGCCGAGGTAGCGCGAAGTAGCGCATCGCGTTGTCGAAGCAGACGTCCCGCACCACGGTCGAGAGCAGGTCCGGATCGGCAGGAATCAGGCCGTCGTCGACGTCACGTCCGATGACATCGCAGAGGATGCGGCGGAAGAGCTCGTGGCGCGTCATCGACAGGAGCGACCGCGAGTCGGTGACCAAGCCGACGAAGCCGGCGAGCCGCCCGCTCCGGGACAGTTCAGCGAGCCGGCGGCCCGCATCCCACCGCAACCCGCCCGTCGAGCCGGAACGACGACGCGAGCTCCGCTTGACGACTCACCCGCCGATGCTATCCGAGCGCTCCCGAGCCGGCCTCAGCCGGACGGCGCCGGACGAAGAACGAGCGCGCAGCCCGTTCCGGCTGCCGGGAACGCGGCGGCCACGAACGGCCGGCCGACGCGCGCGACCTCGGCCGACGCCATTGCCGCCGCCAGCGCACCGCCCGCCGCCTGTGCGTCGCCCGCGACCTCGGCGATCGAGCGGGCAGGCACGGAAAGGCCCGTCCCGGAGGGCCAGGCCGGGGCGCCGATCGCGCCCGCGACCCCGGTCGGCTCGAGCTCCGCATTCGCGAGCGCGCAGCCCACAGCAGCCGGGCCGCTCGCGAACCCGGCGACCTCCGCCAGCGGCCTTCGGCCCCGATCAGCCCGGCCGAGCAGCAGGAACGCAGCGCCCTCGCCGGGCGGCAGCTCGCCGCCGGCCCGCATCTCCGCTTCGAGCAGCGCCGGGCCGAGCGCCTCGACGCCTCCGGCGAGCACCACATCGGCACGTTCGAGCGCGAGGAGGTCGAGCGCGATCCCGATCGCCTCCAACCCGGCGCCGGGACCGCAGACCGTGACGTTCGGGCCCGCGAGGCCGAAGAGGATCGCCAGGTACCCGGCGTGGACGTTGGCGACGACGTTCGGGAAGTGCGATGGGTTCACGAGGCTCGGCCCCTCGGCGGCCGCCGTCTGCTCGAAGTCGAAGAGCGGGTCGATGTGGCCCCAGCGCGAGCCGACGACGACGGCGCAGCGGGCAGGGTCCGCCTCGAGCGGGCGGGGATGATCGAGCGCGGCGGCGGTCGCCGCGCACGCGAGCCGGCTTGCCCGCGAGAGCGAACGAAGCCCGCGCATCTGCACGTGCTCGGCGAGGTCGAAGCCCTCGACGAGCCGCGGCCCCCGGCTTGCCGACGGGCTCGCAGAGCGAAAGGCATCCTCCCCCACCCCGCCGGCGGAGATCGCGCCCCAGCCGAGGACGGCGACGCCCGCGGTCACGCCGCAGCGCGCGTGAACACGACCGAGGTGTTGTTGCCGCCGAAGGCGTATGCGTTGCTCAGGACGACGTCGACCGCAGCGCTGCGAGGCTCGTTCGGGACGACGTCCCAGTCGCAGGCGGGATCGATCCGGCGGTAGTTCCAGGTCGGAGGCATCACTCCGGTCAGGAGCACCTGCACCGAGGCGATCGCCTCGAACGCGCTCGAGGCGCCGAGGGCGTGCCCCGTGAGCGCCTTGATCGAGCTCATCGGTACCCGGCGGCGGCCGAACGCGATCCGGGCGGCCGCGACCTCGGCGGCATCGTTTGCGGGTGTGCCGGTCCCGTGGGCCGACACATAGCCGACGTCGTCGGTCGTAAGCCCGGCGTCGACGAGCGCGGCGAGCATTGCCCGCGCCGCACCGTCACCGCCGGGAGCGGGGCTGACGATGTGATGCGCGTCGGCCGACAGCCCGAAGCCGGCAACGCGGGCGAGCACGGTTGCACCGCGTGCACTCGCGCTCGCTGCCGACTCGACCAAGAGCATCGCCGCCCCCTCCGCGAGCACGATCCCGTCGCGGTCGGCGCTGAACGGCCGGCAGGCACTCGCAGCCAGGGCGCCCAGGCGGCCGAAGCCCGTGTACGCGACGCGCGAGAATGCCTCCGCGCCGCCCGCCAGCACCCGCTCCACCCGGCCGAGCCGGATCTGATCGGCGGCGTGGCCGATCGCATAGCTGCCGGCGGCACAGGCGCCGCCGAGCGCGACCACCGGGCCCTCGAGCCCGAGGAGCGCGGCGGCGTCCATCGCCACCTGGTCGGGGCCCGAGCGCAGGAGCTCCTCGACCGGGGCGGCTCCCGGCCCTCCCGCCAGCGAGGACGGCGGCCAGCGCTCGATCCAGCAGGACTCCCCCATCGTCGTTCCCACGCAGAGCGCGGTCGGCGCCGCCTCGACGCCCGTGAGCGACGCCGCCGCGAGCGCCTGCGCGCCTGCCGCCGCCGCGAGCTGCGCGGCCCGCCCGATCGGCGGGTGCCCGACCGGCACGGGCTGCGGCCGGAACTCGCGCACCTCGCAGCCGACTCGCGATGGAAACGGAGCCGGGTCGAACGAGCGCACCTCCCCTACCCCGCTGCGTCCCGAGAGGAGCGCCGCCCAGAACTCCTCGACGCCGGCTCCGACCGGCGCCACGATGCCGAGACCGGTGACGACCGGATCCCGGCGGGGGTCGCGGCTCACGCCGGCTCGGACGGGAGCTTCGAGCGGGTGAGCGCGACGAGGTCGGCGAACGTCCCGATCCGCTGCAGCTCGTCCTCGTCGAACCGGATCCCGTAACGCCGCTCGACATCGACGGCGATCTCGACCGCCATCAGCGAGTCGATCCCCGCCTCGGCCAGTGGCGCCTGCGGGTCGATCTCCCCGGCCTCGACCTCCGCCACCTCGGCGACGATGGCGGCCAGCTCCTGCTCGCTCACGCCCACGCCGCATCCGGCGCCGGCGCAAAGATCCGCACCGCGCGGGTCGCGGCCCGCGGCGCTCCCACGAGCGCCGCCAGCGGGTCGCCGAGAATGCGGAACGGCCCGCCCTGGTGCGCCTCCGGCGCCGCCCGGACAAGTGCCGGTCCGAGCAGGCGCTCGCCGCCGCGCAGAGCGTCGGCGAGGCCGAGCATCCAACGCATGCTCTCGACGTGATCGACAGGGGAGACCGCCCCGAACGCGCCCGCCGCGACCCCGGCTGTGGCCAGCTCCTCCGAGAACGCGAGCCCGGTTCGCCAGCGGCTCGCGGTGAGGCACGTCACCGAGAGGACGGCGCCGAGCGGCTCCCCGCCGGCCTCGGCGAGATGCCGGGCCCGGAGGCCGTGATAGCCGGCCCAGCCTTCCGGCCGGCCGTGGCCGAAGTAGATCGCCGCGCCGAGGCCGTAGCGGAGGCCGCGCACGAGATGCCCACGTGTCACGCGCTCCGCCGTCCACCGGAACGTCTCGAGTGCCGAGCCTCGCTCGCCCAACCGCACCTCCATCCGGTCGGCGAGGCGCAGGAAGCGCGGGTCCCACTGCCCGAGCACCGCCACCGGCCCGACACCGGATGCCCGCCGTGCCACGCGGGCGGCCGCCCGCGCGAACACGTCGAGGCGCGGCCCGAGGTCCGGGAGCCAGCCGACGGAGACCCGCCGGCCGTCCGCGGCAGTGAGGAACGGTCCCGGCAGGGCCGTTCGAGGCGAGCGGCGCCGGCTGCCGACGACGAGCACCGCCTCGGCCTCCCCGAGGACCTCGTCGAGGTCCCAGCCGAGTGGGTCGCCGCCCTCCCGGAGCTCGCGGACGACCACGGGACGCTCCCGTTCGTGCGCGCGCACGAGCGGCCGCAGCCGTTCGATCGCGGGCCCGGGGCCCGCGAGCACCCAGGCCCGCGGGCCCTCCACCCGTGTCACGCCGCCCGCACCTCGGCGATGTACGGGTCGTAGGCCGACGTATCCTGGCCGCCCTTCAGCGCCAGGTAGAAGTCGGCCATGATCTGCGCCTGCTGCTCGGGATTGAAGTGGTCGAGCTTCCCGCCCGCCTGCGTGTTCGCGACGAGCGCAGGCTCGTCGCCGTAGGAGTACGCGGCGTTCCCGAGCGTGACCTGGGAGTAGAGCGCATGGGCCATGTAGTACGGCCCGGTCGTCTCTCCCTGCCAGACATGGCCGTGCTCGTGGACGAGGGTGTGGCGGTTGCCGGGGAAGATCGTGGTGTCGAACGCGGGCGGGAAGTGAACGATCCGCATCGTGGTGACGGCGGCCTGCTGGCCCCGGAACCACTCGCTCATGCCGGAGACGAACGATCCCTCGAAGATCTGGATCTCCGGGTACGGCAGCACGTTCTCGTAGACGAGCCGCAGCTCGGTCTTCTCGTCGGCACGGAGCTTGCGGAAGACGCCGAACACCTCGAGCGCGATCGCGACCGCGGCGTCGAGCGCCCCGACGAGAGCCTCGCCGATTCCCTCCAGCACGTCGAGCAGGCCGGCACCGATGTCCTTCAGCGCCTGGATCACCCGCTTCTTCGCGTCGCGTGCGGGCTGGATGAAGGCCGAGTCGACGATCTCGGCGACCGTCTTGCCGAGGTCGGTCGCGGCCTTCACGAGGTTTGTGAGCGCATTCTGGGGATGGCGAAGGGTGTCGGCGACGAGGTCGGCGAGCGCTACGCCGAACTGGAGCAGCTCGTCGAGCACGTCCTCGACGACCTGAAGCGAGCGGCTCGCCATCCAGGTGACGAGGTCGGCGACGGCCGCTCCGGCCTTCAGCAGCCCCCGTACCATCGCCTTGAGCCCGTCGATCGCGTCGGTCGCGAGCCACGTGAGCACGTAGCTGATCGAGTTGCCGATCCTGACGATCACGTCGGCGAGTAGCTCGAGCGCCGCGTCGCCCGCGGCTGCGGCCCAGCTCAGCACCTCGCTGAACGCTGCGCCGATCGAGTCGATCGCGACGACGATCGCCTGCAGGACGTCGGCCGACTTGCTCGCCGCCCAGTCGAGGGCCTCGTCGACGCTCTTCTTCACGAACCGGATCGCGAGCATCGCCTCCCGGTAGAGCGCCGCGGTCACGTTGGCGGCCTGGTCGAGCACCCAGTCGAGCACGTCGCCGACTGGGCCGAGCGCGCGCAGGATGCCGTTGACCATCTTGCGGAAGAAGAAGTAGCCGCCCGCGACCGCCTGCGCCAGCAGGTCGGCGACCGCCAGGCCGGCGTCGATCATGGCGTCGATCAGCCGGGCTGCGGTCTTGTACGTGAACGCGACCACGGCGCCGACGAGCTCGGCGACGGTCTTGCCGAGCTCGACCGCGGCCTTGATGACGGCCTTCAGGAGATCGGTCGCGAGCCTGAGCGCGCTCCGGCAGATGTCGACGATCGCCGAGCCGAGCTCGATCGCGGCGTTGACGATCTTCTTGATCGCGTCGAAGCCGTACGAGGCGATCGAGAGGACGAGGTCGGCGAGCGCTGCGCCCGCCGCGAGCGCCGCCTTCGCGATCCGGTCGGCGAGCGCCACTGCGGCGGTCGCGATGTAGGTGGCGAGGTCGGCGAGCATCCCGCCGATCTGCACCACCGCCGCCACGACGGCCTCGACCGAGGCGGCCACGGCCGCGATCGCCGCGTTGACGATGTCGGCGACCGTCTTTCCGATCTCCGTCAGCGCGCGGACGACGTCGCGCAGCAGGTTGGCCGGACGCATGACGATGTCGACGAGGATCTCCCCGATCGTCTTCCCGAGGTTGACGAGCGCCTGGACGACGTTGTTCAGGAACGTCAGCCCGGACTCGACCGCCTGCTGGAGCACGTTCCCGATCGTCTTGCCGATCGCGAGCAGCGCCGCAGTGACCTTCTGCACGATCGCAAACGCCTGCGTCGCCATCCACGACAGGAGCTCGCCCAGCGTATGACCGAGGTCGTCGATGGCGTGCAGCGCGGTCTCGAGCGTGTTGCCGACGAAGCCTGCGATCGCCCCGAGCACCTCGAACATCGCGTGCCCCGCGTCGAGGATGCCCTGGATCATCTTCTTGACGAAGGCGAACGTGTCGGACACGGCCGCGGTGAGCGCGCCCATGATGATGTCGCCGATCTGCTTTCCCGCCTGGATCAGCGCCTTCGCCAGGTTCGCGAGCTGATTGGCCGTGAACTCGAACGCCGCGGCGAGCGCGGCGCCGATCGAGCCGACGGCGTTGACGACCGCGTCGACGACCGAGTCGACCGCCTGCTTGAGCGAGTCGACGAGATCGCCGACGGCGTCCACGACCGCGGAGTCGGTGACCTCGGACGGCGGCACGGGCCGCGTGGTCACCGTCGAGCCGAGCTCTGCCACGTAGAGCCAGACCTCGCGCAGCGCCGACTTGTCGCGGCGCCCGCGCGTGTCGAGCACGTAGTCCTTCATGAGTGCACGCCCCTGCGCGGCGGGAAGCTCGCCGATCGCGTGGACGATCCAGCGATCCTGGCCGGCCTGGCGGTAGCCCGCGATCAGCGTCCGGCGCTCGGCGGGCTCGCGCAGCGCGATGTGCTGGAAGAGCTCACGGTGGGAGTCGACGTCGTCGACGGTCGTCGCGAGCCCCTCGGCCACCTTCAGCGCCTGGCGGCTGGAGCTGCTGTAGACGCGGTGGAAGAGTGGTCCAACCTCGGATCGGGTCGGGCGCGCCTCCTCCAGGCGCAGGTTCAGGTCCTTCTGCTCCAGCGAGGAGATCTTCCCGAGCTCGCCCAGGACGCGTGCGGTCGACATCGAACCCCCTTCAGGTCGAGGATGAGGTAGTTCAAACGCCGCAGTCGCTGCCGCGCGGGACTCTACTAAACGATGTGAGCGTCAAACGAGGCCGGAGGCGCATCGCTCGCGCACGGCGCCGGAGGCGCTCTCCTGTGGAGTGCCGGAGGCACTCTCTTGTGGAGTGCCGGAGGCACTCTGTCGTGGAGTGCCGGGGCAGCCCTGTTGCCTGGCGCGAAGCGGCTCCCGTGCCGCTATTCCGCCCGGCGACGCTTCAGCGGTCTGGGGTACAGTGAATCGTCCCGGAAAGGCTCTAGATGACGGCAATCCCCAAGCGTTTTTCGTTGCTGGCCGTGCTTGTCGCAGTCGTTGCTGTTGCGGCCTCGGCCGCTGTCGGCACGCAGGCTGCGCGCTCGAACCGCGGGACGGCAAGCGCGTGAACGCCATGCTCGGGGCTGTGCGCAGAGCGGTCCCGGCGACCTTGCGGAAGCATGTCTTTCTGACCCTGTTCGTCGCTCTCGCGCTGGTCGGCGGCGCGATCCGCCTGCTCCCGACCGGCATCGCGGCCGCCGCCGGGTCGTCCGGTTCCGGCGCCTCGACCGCCTGCTCGGCGAAATGACCGCCGGCACCGCGACGCAGCAGCGCGAAAGCGTTCGGCCCAGCATGCCCTCACGGCTCGCGCGGCTCCCCAGGTCACCCGTGTTCTACGGGATCGTCGTGGCGGTGCTGGCAGGCCTCGCAGGCCAGTGGGGCCACGTCTCACCGCCGGCCGCCTACGGCATCTGCTCGGCGTGCCACGGCCGCGACCTCGTCGACTGGTCGCTCAACCACATCGAGGGCACGAAGCTCTACGTGACGGCGGCCGGTGCCAACTGGCCGCTCCTGACGGTGGTCGGGCTCGTCCTCGGCTCGTTCATCGCCTCCAAGCGCAACGGCGAGTTCTCGTCGATCGACCTCGGCGGCAACGTTCGCCAGTTCGGGCTCGGCTTCATCGTCATGGGCGTCTGCCTGTTCGTCGGCGGCTGCCCGACCCGCATCATCATCCGGACCGGGTACGGCGACGTCGCAGCGGCGCTGACGCTCGTCGGCATCGCCGGGGGGATCGTGATCGCAACGCTGTCGATGCGGTGGATGGCGCGGCGATGATCGTCTCGATCACCTCGCTCGCGGTCGGCCTGATCGTCGGCTACCTGGGTCAGCGCTCGCGCATGTGCTCGATCGGCGGCCTCCGCGACTGGGTTCTCGTTCGCGACACCGCGCTGCTGAAGGGCGTCGCCGCGATGCTCCTCGGCTCCTGGGTCGTGTTCGGCATCCTGCGCCAGATCGCCGGCTCGAGCGCGGGCCGCGGCCTGCTGGCCGCAGCGACGACGCCGAGCGGCCTGCGCGCGGCGGCGGCGGTACTCGTCGGCGGGCTCCTGCTCGGCTTCTTCGCCACCCTCTCGGGCGCCTGCCCGCTGCGCCAGCACGTCCTCGCGGGCCAGGGACGGATCGGCGCCTGGGCGTTCCTCGGCGGCTTCTACATCGCCGCAGTCGTCTACACGAGCTGGATCTCGCCCTACATCGGGGGCTGGGTGCTGTGAACCGCGACGTGTACCTCGACAACGCGGCCACCTCGTGGCCGAAGCCGCCGGTCGTCCTCGAGGCGATCACCGACTTCTTCCAGAACGCCGGCGGCAACACCGGCCGGTCCGGCCATCACCGCTCGATCGCCGCCTCGCGTTCGGTGAGCCTCGCGCGGGAGCAGCTCTGCGACCTGCTCGGCGCCGAGACGCCCGACGAGCTCGTCTTCACGAAGAACGCAACCGAGGCGCTCAACCTCGCCATCCTCGGCCTGGCCGAAGGCGTCACGAGGATCGTGACCACCTCGCTCGAGCACAACTCGGTGATGCGGCCGCTGCGCGAGCTCGAGCGGCGCGGCCGCTGCGCGATCGCAGTCGTCGACGCCGACGGGAACACCGGCGAGATCGATCTCGACGCCTGGGCGTCCGCCCTCGAAGGCCCGGAGCCGTGCCTCGCCGTCGCCACCCACGCCTCGAACGTCACCGGCGTCCTCCTCCCCGTCTCGACGATGGCGGCGCTCGCCGCCGAGCGTGGGCGCCCGTTCGTGGTCGACGCCTCCCAGAGTGCCGGCCACATCCCGCTCGTGCTCTCGGAGCTCGGCGCCACTGCGGTCGCGATGCCGGGCCACAAGGGCCTGCTCGGCCCGATCGGGACCGGGCTCCTCTACCTCTCGCCGGACGTCGAGGTCGAGCCGCTGATCCGCGGCGGCACGGGCAGCCAGTCGGAGCTCGAGGTCCAGCCCGACTTCGCGCCCGACCGCTACGAGAGCGGCACGCTGAACGCGATGGGGATCGTCGGTCTCGGAGCCGCAGCGGGATACCTGAGCGAGGTCGGGAATCGACCGCGTCCAGGCACGACTCGCCGAGCTCGGCCGGCGTTTCCTCGACGCCCTCTCCGGGCTCGACGCGGTCACGCTCTACGGCCCCGCGGATCCCGCAGACAGCGTCGGCATCCTCTCCCTGAACATCGACGGCGTGCCGTGCGCCACGGTCGCGCGCCTCCTCGACGACGAGTGGGGCGTGATGACGCGGGCCGGGCTCCACTGCTCCCCGGCCGCCCACCGCACCCTCGGCACGGCGCCCGACGGCACGCTCCGCCTCTCGTGGGGCTTCGACACGAGCGAGGAGGACATCGATATCGCCGCCGAGGCCCTCCGCACCGTCGCCGACCGGGGCCGGAGCCCGGAGCCCGTGAGGACGAGCGCTTGAGGTGGGGCGGCGTCGTCTCCTTCTTCGCCTCGGAGCACGCGATGCGATCGGAGCGCGTGCTCGAGCGTGCCGGCCTCCCGGCGCGGCTCGTCCCCGGGCCGCGCGAGGTCAGCCCCAACTGCGGCGTCGCGGTCGCGTTCGTCTGGGACGACGAGCCCGAGGTCGAGCGCGTGCTGAGCGAAGCCAAGATCCGCTACGAGGCGATCCACCGTTTCGAGCTCGACGACGGCCTCGTGGCCGGGGAGGCAAGCCGATGAGCGCCGACGAACAACTGCCCACCGAGCAAGCGCCGGCCGCAGCGACGGGGAAGAGCCTCTTCACGCGCAGGCGCATCATCGTCGCGGCCGTGGTCATCGCGGTGATCGGGGCGATCGCCGCGATCGGCGCGGTGTCGAGATCGTCGTCGACCGCGGCCACGAGCGTCTCGGCCGGCGCAGTCGGGCCGGTGCCCTCCGCGCTCTGGTACTGGACGATGGCGGTGTCGCCGACCGACCCGAACGTGCTCGCGCTCGGGACGAGCAGCGGCCTCTACCGCTCGACCGACGGCGGCAAGACCTGGACGCCGACCGGGCCGAAGAACTTCAACACGACGAGCCTCGTGCAGGTCGGGGAGCTCGCTCTTCGCCGGCGGCGCCCATTCCGCCCCGACCACGGCCCGGTCGTCAGGACGGGCACGACGCAGGGCGGCGACCGCGCGGAGCCGCCGTCTTCGCGATCGAGCACCGACGGCGGCAAGACCTGGCAGGTGCAGCATCCGACCGGGCTGCCCGAACGCCGCCCTGCAGGCCTTCGCGGTCGACCCGGCGAACAGCAAGACGTTCTACGCGCTCAGACGAGCGGCAAGCTCTACCGCTCGACGCGACGGCGCCCACTCCTTCAAGCTCGTCTCGACGAAGCTCGGCATCCCGCCCTGGGCGCTCGCGATCACGAAGGGCGGTCAGTTCGTCGGCGGCGACATGGACACCGGGCCCCACCTGAGCCCGAACGGCAAGGCGTGGAAGACGACCACGTTCACCGACGGGCGCGGCACCCACATGGTGATGGAGTACGCGGTGCAGCCGACCGACACGACCAGGGTGCTGATGTCGAGCTTCGGGATCGAGCTCTCGACCGACGGCGGCAAGACCTGGCACAACGCGCTCAAGTCGACCGTGATGTTCGGGCCGATCGCCTGCTCGGCGAGCAAGCCCGACACGGCCTACGCGATCGGGTTCGACAGCTCGGTCTGGCGCAGCGACGACGGCGGCACGAGCTGGAGCAAGGTCGGGTAGCGGTCCGGGAGCGCCGGGCCGCGGCACGCGAGGTCAGGCCGTGCGAATGCCGCGGCAGCCCGCGTGGACACGGCCGTTGCAGGTTCGCCCGTTCAGCATCGTCACGCTGTTCGAGCCGGCGTTCGTGACATAGATCGTGTTCGTCACCTCGTCGACCGCGACGCGCCGGGGGCTGACGCCGACCGCTGCGACCGCGGCGCGTCTGGCCGCACCCGGACTCGACCGTCGCGTCGCAGTTCGCGCCGTCGATCACGCTCACCGTGTTTGCGGCCGTGTTCGCGACGTAGATCGTGTTCGTGGCCTCGTTGACCGCGATCCCGCGAGCGCCGATCCCCGCGAGCACGCGTGCCGGCGGGCCCGGCAGCCGGCCCGGTGCGCGCCGTTGCAGGTCTTGCCGTCGATCACCGAGACGTCGTTCGAGGCCTGGCCCGTCACGTAGATCGTGTTTGTCGGGCGTCGATGCGCGATCCCGCCGGGCGTGGCGCCGACGTTCACGGCCGCGGGCCGGCGCCGGCACCCGCTGACGTCGACGCGTTGCAGGTCGCCCCGTCGATGACGGACACGGTTGGCGCACCGAGGTTCGCCACGTACACCGAGCCGGTCGACTCGCTGACCGCGACGGCGAACGGCGCGGGGCCGACCGGGATCGACGCGCGAACCGTCCACACCCGGCCTTCGTCACCGCGTTGCACCTCGCTGCCGTCGATCACGGAGACCGTGTTGGAGGCGCTGTTTGCGACGTAGACCGTATGCGTCTTCTCGTCGACCGCGAGGAACTGCGGTCCCGCGCCGACGCGGATGCTTGCCGGCTTGACGTGGCACCCGAGCCGTGTCTGCCGCGTCGCAGCGGCGGCCGTTCACGACCGCCACGGTTCCCGAGGCGTTCGCAACGTAGAGGTCTTCGTCGACCGGTCGACCGCGATCCCGATCGGATCGACGCCGGCGGTCACCGCCATGACGTGGCGGCCGCAGCCGCGGACATCCCCTGCGTTGCAGGTCCTGCCGTCGATCAGCGAGAGCGTTCCGGTCGTCCCGTTCCCGACGTAGATCGTGTCGGTCGCGGTGTTCAGCGCAATCCCGGTCGGGAAAGACGCCGACCTGGATCTGGGGATGGGCCGTGGGGCCGAGCAGCGCCGAGGGAGGCCGGCAGCACCAGGACGAGCGCCGCGGCGGCCAGCACCCCGACGAGCGCCCCCCGGTGCGGCTGGTGGTTCCGGATTGCCCGCTCTCGCATACGTTCACGACTCCAAACGGTTCTGACGCTGCCCGCCATCTTGTCGCATCCCGCCGGGCGGCGGAGTTGTCGGCCGAGGGTCGAGCTTTCCGGCGGCCGTGAAGGACTGGTTGCCGGAGGACCTGACGGGTGACGCGCTCGCCGGTCTGCGGGTACCTCGTACTACGCGTCCTCCGCGGCCTCTGGTTTGCGGTGAGGTTGTACGATCGAACGCGTGAAGACCTCCGTGGTCTGCATCTCGTTCACCGACGGGCGCCGAGGGGCACCAGGTCGGCGAGGCCGTCGCGCGAGCGCCTCGGGTTCAGGCTCGCCGACGGCGGGATCATCGCCGAGGCGGCGCGAGAGAAGGGCTCTTGCCGGAGTCCGTCTCGCGGGCGGAGAGCCCGAAGGCCAGGCCGGACGATCGAGGTCGACTTCGGCCGGTTCGAGCGCACCGAGGCGATCCGCGAGCTGATCCGCGCGGCGGTCGTCGAGACCGCGCAGACCAGGGAACGTGGTGATCGCCTCCCACGCCGCCTCGCTACGCGCTGGCCGGCCGCGAAGGCGTGCTGCGCGTGTTCGTCACCGCGTCGGACGAGACCCGCAGGAGCGGGTCGCCGACGCCGACGGGCTCGACGAGAAGAAGGCCGACGAAGAGGCTCACCGAGTCGGACAAGGCCCGCGCCGACTACCTGCAGCGCTTCTACGGCGTAAGGAGAGAGCTGCCGACGCACTACGACCTCGTGCTCAGCACCGACAGGCTCACCCCCGGCGTGGCCGCCGCGGTCGTCGCCGCTCGCAGCCGCCCGAGTAGATAGGCCGTGATCGCCTGCCCGGCCTGCGGCGGCGAGATCCCGGAGCAGTTCAAGTTCTGCGGCTTCTGCGGCGGCCCGCTCGAAGCCGCGCCGCCGCCGGCCCCGGCGCACGAGACGCGCCGGTCGGTCACGATCGTCTTCTCCGACCTCGTCGGGCTCGACCGCGCTCGGCGAGCGGATCGACTCCGAGGCGCGTGCGCGAGATCCTGAAGCGCTACTTCGAGGAGATGAGCGGCGCGCTCGAGCTGCACGGCGGCACCGTCGAGAAGTTCATCGGCGACGCGATCATGGCGGTCTTCGGGATGCCGGTCGCGCACGAGGACGACGCGCTCCGCGCGGCCCGCGCGACGCTCGAGATGAAGGCGCGGCTCGCGGTGCTGAACGAGGAGCTCGAGCTGCGCTGGGGCGTCACGCTCGCGAACCGCACCGGGATCAACACCGGGCTCGGTGATCGCCTCCGGCGACTCGCCTCGACCGCCAGGGCCTCGTCGCCGGCGACACCGTCAACACCGCGGCGCGGCTCGAGCAGGCCGCACCTGCCGTACGAGGTGCTGATCGGCGAGCCGACCTACCGGCTGCTCCGCGGCGCCGTCGAGGTCGAGGAGGTCGAGCCGCTCGAGCTGAAGGGCAAGTCCGAGCGCGTGCCCGCCTACCGGCTGCTCGCCGTGACCGAGGCCGGAAGCCCGCCGCGCCGCACGACCTGCCGCTGATCGGGCGCGAGCGCGAGCTCGGCCTGCTCACCGAGGCGCTCGAGGCGGCGATCTCCGCGTCGGCTCCGCCGATTCGTGACGCTCTTCGCCGAGGCCGGCACCGGGCAAGTCGCGGCTGATCGAGGAGCTGATGGCGCTCACGACCGAGCGCGGCGGCCTCGCCGTGCGCGGGCGCTGCCTCCCCTACGGCCGCGGGATCACGTTCTGGCCGCTCGTCGAGATCGTCGGCGCAGGCGGCCGAGATCGCCGACGACGACCCGCCCGAGGCGCGCCCGGGCGAAGATCGCCGCGCTCGCGGGCGACGCGCGCCGTCGCGGAGCGGATCGCCGTCACGGTCGGGCTCTCGGAGGCGAAGTTCCCGCTCGACGAGCTCTTCTGGGGCGTGCGCAAGTTCCTCGAGTCGCTCTCGCGCCGCGGCAACCGGTCGTCGCCGTGTTCGAGGACGTGCACTGGGCCGAGACCGCGATGCTCGATCTGCTCTCGCACGTCGGCTCGACCGCGGCCGACGCTCCGCTCCTGCTCGTCTGCTCGTCGCGGCCCGGATCTCGAGCAGAAGCAGCCGCGACTGGCCCGGCGTTCCGGGCGCCGAGCGGCTGCAGCTCGAGCCGCTCCAGGGCGAGGACATCGACCGGCTCGTCGAGCACGTGCTCGGCGGCTCGCTTCCCGAGGACGCGCGGGCCCAGATCAGCGCAGGCCTCGCAGGGCAACCCGCTCTTCCTCGAGCAGCTCGTGACGATGCTCGTCGAGGAGGGGATGCTCCGGCAGGAGGGCGAGGGCTGGGTCGCCGACCGCCGACTTCTCCGGCGAGATGGCGGTCCCGGCGTCGATCGAGGCGCTGCTCGCGGCCCGCCTCGACCTGCTGCCGATGAGCGAGCTCACCGTCGTCGAGTCGGCGTCGGTGATCGGCTTCCAGTTCCCGAAGGAGCCGGTCGCGGAGCTCTCGCCCGACGCGGCCGCCGACCTCGACGAGCGCCTCGCGCGGATCGTCGAGCGGCGGCTGATCCAGCGGGTCGACGACGCGGTGCCCGACCTGCACCGCTTCCACCACATCATGATCAAGGACACCGCCTACAACCGGCTGCCGAAGCGGACGCGCTCGACGCTGCACTCGCGCTTCGCCGACTGGGCCGAGCGGGTGAACCGCGAGCGCGACCGCGAGATCGAGTTCCAGGAGATCGTCGGCTACCACCTCGAGCAGGCGCGGCGCTACCTGGTCGAGCTGGCGCCGCTCGACGACGTCGGCCGCGAGCTCGGCCGCCGCGCCGCCGGCCCAGCTCGGCCCCGCCGGGCGGCGCGCCTTCGGGCGCGGCGACATGTGGGCGGCCTCGAACCTCTTCCGCCGCTCGGTCGACCTGCTGCCCGGAGGGCTCCCGCGCGCGGCTCGAGCTGCTTCCCGACCTCGGCGAGGCGCTGATGGAGATCGGCGAGTTCGGCGCAGGCGCAGGAGTTCCTCGACGAGGCCGTCGCCGGCGCCGCCGCGCTCGGCGACCGGACGCTCGAGGCCGAGGCGATCCTCACGCGGCTGCTCGTCGCCCACCACACGGTCGGACGACCTCGACGCGCTGGCGGTCCGAGGTGCAGTACGAGGCCGAGCGGCTGATCCCGATGCTCGAGGAGAACCGGCGCGGCCGCCGTCCTCGCCAAGGCGTGGCGCATGATCGCCTTCGTCCACGGCACCGTCTGCCGGTGGCAGGAGACCGCCGACGCGCTCGAGCACGCGATCGGCAGCGCCCGCGCTCGCCGGCGACGATCGCCAGGTCGCGCGCCTCTCGGCGTCGTACGTGATGGCGCTCGCCGAGGGCCCGACGCCCGCGCCCGAGGCGATCGAGCGCGCCGAGGAGGTGCTCGGCCACGGGCTCGTCGAGCCGCGAGGCCGAGGCGATCGCGCTGCTCACGCTCGTCCCCGCTCCACGCGATGTCCGGCGACTTCGACCGGGCGCGCGAGCTGAGCGCCCGCGGCGCGGAGCTGCTGCGGGATCTCGGCGCGACGGTGCTCGCGGCGCGGACCTCCGACTTCTCCTCGCGCATCGAGCTGATGGCGGGCGAGCCCGCAGGCGGCGGAGGCGAAGCTCCGGGCCGACTACGACGCCCTGACCGCGATGGACGAGCGGTACTTCCTGCCGAACATCGCGGCGCTGCTCGCGAAGACGCTCTACGAGCTCGACCGGCTCGACGAGGCCGAGGAGCTCGTCGCCGTCGCCGACGGGCTCTCGCGAGCCCCGAGGACGTCGAGGCGCAGGCGCTGCTGCAGACGGTGCAGGCGCGGCTGCTCGCGGCGCGCGGCCGCCGGAGGAGGCGCAGGCACGAGCTCGCGCTCGCGAGTCGAGCTGACCGGGCAGACCGACGCGCCGGTCCTGCGCGCCGACGCGCTCTTCGACGTCTCGTCGCGTGCTCGGCGACTCAGCGCGACGAGCGGCGCGCGGCGCTCGAGGAGGCTCGCTCGCTCTACGAGCAGAAGCAGCACCTCGTCGGCCTCGCGCGCGTCGAGGCCGAGCTCGCGAAGCTCGCCGGCGTCTCGTCTGAGCTTCGGTGCTAGCCGATGTAGCGGGGATCGCCGAAGCCGGTTCCCTGCACGAGCAGCTTGATCCAGCCCTGGTCGTAGTCGTCGCCTCGTCGACGGCCCGTTCGGCGGGAACGTCGATCGCGTGCACCTGGAGCACGCAGGTCAGCCAGCCGTGCGGGAAGCGTGTGCGCGGCCGTGCACTTCGGCACGACCCGCTTGCCGCCGGGGGCCTTCGCGTCGAGCATCCAGAGCGGGTTCGGGTTGTCGAAGCTCGGCTTCGTGCCCGGCGGACGATGTCGTCGATCCACCTCTCGTCCGGGAAGCGTCTCGTTCGGGAACGTCAGCTTCACGACCGTCGGGTGGTCGAGCTCCGGCAGCCCGACGCGACGCGATCTTCGTCTTGTAGCCGCCGGACGCCGGCTTCGGCTCGACGCCGACCGTGAGCGGGGTGCAGAGCAGGTCGAGCGAGGCGGCTGCCGCCGACGGCGGCGACGAGCGCGGTCTCCTGGTCGTTCGAGCGTCGCGCGTGATCGGCGCCGGCTTCGCCGAGCAGCTTCCCTTCTCGGAGTCGTTGTTCGAGGCGAGCACCTTCGCCGAGGCGCCGGTGAGGATCGGCTGCGGCCTCCCGGGCCCGACGCGAAGCGCGAAGTGGACGTTGACCTTCTGCGCCTGCCCGAGATTCTTGCTCACGCGCGCGGTGACATACGCCTTCCGTGACGCGCCGCTCGCGACAGCGCCGAAGGAGCAGACGGCCTCGACTGCCGACCCGCCGACCGTCGCACAGCCCGGGGCCGTACCGACCGTGAGCCCGGACGAGAAGTGCAGGTCGACGACGACGTTCGGAAGCTCGACCGGGCCGACATTGTGGAACACGGCGACGGCGAGCGCGGACTGGCCGGCGGAGACCGCGCCGGGCACGAGCCGGACGGTCAGGGTCGCGTTCGCGCCGGCAGAGACCGCGGGCGCAGCCGAGACGGCCATCAGGACGAGCGCAAGGAGCCCTCCGACGAGAGCCGACCTGCGCGCGCCTTCACGCACCCTGCTCGAGCCCGACCGCATGACGCTCCCCTCCCCTTGGTTCCAACGAACAGCCATATCGTCGCACACCGTCGCCGCCACGTGTTCGGCGTGCGCGCCGGTTCGATGTGCCGGGCTCTAGGTCGTCTCGCGGCGCAGGCGGTTCGCCATCACGCGCATCACGATCTCGGCGAAGTAGGGCGTCTCCTGGACGAGGAACCAGAACCGGCGCTTGTCGATCGCGATGAGCGTCGTGTCGGTCTCGGCCACCGCCGACCCGGACCGCGGCTCGCGGTCGATCACCGCGATCTCGCCGAAGAGGCCGCCGGCCCCGACGATCTCCACGATCCGCTCGCCGATCGAGAGCGCGACGGTTCCGCTCGCGACGACGTACATCCGGTCGGCAGGATCGCCCTCGGCGAAGATCATCGCGCCGGCCGGGTGATCCTCGGGCTCGCCGCTTCGCTGCAGCAGCGTGATGTAACGGTCCTGGGTCTCGACGTCGGTCATCGGCTCGCTCCGGTCTGGTTTCGCCGGTGAGGCCGGGCAAGCGTAGGCAGCGGGCGCGAAACCGTGTGCGTCGATCTGGTGAACACGGGGAGTCGATCTGGTTCCTCCGAGCGGGAACGTTCTTGCGGGCGATGCCCTCCCGAGCCTCGAGGCAGCCGCCGACGGCGGAGCCGGCACCCTCGGCCGACGGTTCCCGGAGTGACCGTTCGGGCGCCCGGCTAGACTCGCCGCGATGCGGATCGGGATGCTGACGGGGGGCGGCGACTGCCCCGGCCTGAACGCGGTGATCCGCGCCGTCTGCCGCCGGCTCTGGCAAGAGGGCCACGAGACGATCGGCGTCCTGAACGGCTGGCGCGGCATGATCGACGGAAACCTGAAGCCGCTCGGATTCGACCAGATCTCGGGAATCCTGCCCAGGGGCGGCACGATCATCGGCACGTCGCGGACGAACCCGCACAAGCTCGAGGGGGGCGTCGAGGGCGTCCAGAAGACCTTCGAGCAGCTCGACGCGCTCGTCGCGATCGGCGGCGAGGACACGCTCGGCGTCGCGGCCAAGCTCTACGCCGAGCTCGGGCTGCCGGTCGTGGGCGTCCCGAAGACGATCGACAACGACCTCAACGGCACCGACTACACGTTCGGCTTCGATACCGCGGTGTACGTCGCCACCGAGGCGATCGATCGCGTCCACTCGACCGCCGAGTCGCACAGCCGGATCATCGTCGTCGAGACGATGGGCCGCCACGCAGGCTGGATCGCCCTGATGAGCGGGATCGCCGGCGGGGCCGACTACATCTTGATCCCCGAGCAGCCGGTCGTCTACGACGACGTCGCGGCCGCCGTCGAGCGGCGGCGGAGCCGCGGCAAGAACTTCTCGGTGATCGTCGCCAGCGAGGGCTGCGAGCTTCCCGGCGTCACCGACGAGGGCGAGGTCGACGAGTTCGGCCACGTCCGGGTCGAGAACCGCGACATCGGCGAGACGGTCGCCAGGGAGATCGAGAGCCGCACCGGCATGCAGGCCCGCGCGACGGTCCTCGGCTACATCCAGCGTGGCGGCACCCCCACTCCGCGTGACCGCGTTCTCGGTCTTCGCTTCGGCCTCGAGGCGGCCGGGCTCGTGACCGCCGGGAGCTGGGGGCAGATGGCGGCGCTGCACGGCGACGAGGTCGTCTCGGTGCCGCTCACCGAGGCGACGGCCGAGCTGAAGCTCGTCCCGGACTCCTGGTTCGAGGTCGCGAAGACCTTCTTCGGCTGACGGCCCGACGGCTGGTGACGACCGGCCTAGTGCTCATTGACAGGCCGGGATGTCGCTGAGACGATCCGTGGGTGTCCAGGACGGCCACCCTTCCCGAGTCCCGTCATCGGTGAGCCTCCTGCGGGCAAACCCGCCGGTGTGGCAACAAGGCTGGATCGCGACAGTCCGGCTCGCGGCAGTCGGCGGCAGCCGCGGTCCCGCGGCCCCTATCGTGATCGCGCTCGTGATCCTCGGCCTCATCGTCACGCCCTGGCTGCTGCTCGTTGCGATCGGAGCCCTGGTCGTGGCCGTGGCCGTCAAAGCCCTTTCGCTTCGGCGTGAGGAGCTCTACACACTCGCCTCACGCGTCTTTGCGCTCGAGGGAGTCTCTCCCGATCACGAGCTGGTCGCGCTCCTGCACGAGCTTGGCTTCCTGCTCATGACTGCCCGCGGACGGCTGCGAATGGCCGGGAACTATCTCTCCGACCTCAACCCGAAGACGATCGCACGCGCGCTGAAAAGGGAGCGGGCGGCTGCGGCAACCGCGGAAGCCTCTGCGAAGATCGATTCCCTCGCACGCCAGGTGGAGGCACTCGTCGCGCTGAGGAACCGACGGACGGCGCTCCTGGACCACGTGAGACGCTTCGCGCCACGGGTGAACGAGCTTCGAGACGCACTCTTCGAGGTCCGACTCGGAACCGGGTCGAGACAGGACCTTCTCGGGCAGCTCCGGTCCGAGTGCATCGACCTGGAGGTCGTGTTGAACGGATTGCGCGCGCAACTCACGACGGCGACGCGCTGCGAGACGGGCGGACTGCCAGGTAGGCCGTTCAGTGCTCGCCTACGTCGGCGCCTCCGCAGTCACGGCGCGTTCCTGACCGGAGGCGGATGGTAAGTCACCGAAGACCTTCTTCGGCGGATCGCGGCGCCGGCTCTCAGGCTGCCGATGCAGATGCGGATCCGAGCTCGCCGGCCGGGCGCTCGGCAGCCGCATGCCACGTGTAGGCCCTGTCGCCAAGGCGGATGCTTGCGAAGGCGGCACGGCGCTCGTCGATGCAAAGCGTGACTGCATCGTGCACAGCGGCGATGACGCGGCCTGCGCCCGGCCCGAGCGGCACTCGGACCGACCAGTGCCCGTCCTCCTCGACGAGCCGGGCTGAAAGACCGTCGTAGGCGAGGACGGCCTGCATGAGGTGCGCAGCGCCGGCCGGGTCGGCGTCGATCCGGATCACGGAGTCGTCTGCGGGGCCCGCTCGCAGGTCGTGCACCGGTTGCGGCCACAGCCTGAACCCGTCCGCAGCCGCTTGCGAGCCGCCTCGGCCCGACCTCACTCGACGCATCCTGCCCGCCTCGTGCTTGCCCGCCTCATGGTTCCACCTGTCGTTACCCGCTCGACCGCGTCACTACACGCGCTCGGCTTCGGGTTCGCGGAGGTTTAGCTTCGGCCGCATCCGAGCACAGCTCGGGCGTGAGTCTCGCGACGGCAATCGAACGGCTCGACCGCGCGCAGCGGCGCCACGCGGTCATCGGGTTCCCGCTCGCGGTGCGGCGGCGGTACTCGGACGACCGCGCCGGCTACCTCGCCGCGACGATTGCCTACTACGGCTTCTTCTCGCTCTTCCCGCTGCTGCTCGTCCTGGTGACGGTGCTCGGCTACGCGCTCGCAGGCGACCCGAGCCTCCAGCAGCGGATCGTCGGCTCGGCGCTCGCGCAGCTGCCCGTGATCGGGACCGAGATCCAGCAACACGCGCTGACCGGCAACCCGGTCGCGCTCGCAATCGGGATCGTCGGTGCGCTGTGGACCGGAACGGGTGTCCTGCTGGCCTCGGAGCACGCGATGAGCCGCATCTGGGACGTCCCGCGTGACCGGGAGCTCGGCTTCGTCGCCTCGCGGGGCCGTGCGCTCGGGCTGCTCGCGCTGCTCGGCGGGAGCCTGCTCGTCACGACCGCGCTCTCGGGGGCAAGCGGCTCGGGCGGCGGCCTCGGGATCGCCGTCCGGGTCGGCTCTGCGTGCCTCTCGCTGGCGGCGAACTTCCTGCTCTTCTGGCTCGCGTTCCGGCTGCTCACCCCGGGCCGGCTGGCCTGGTCGAGCCTCGTCGGCGGAGCGGCCGCGGCCGCCGTCGGCTACGAGGCGCTCCAGCTCGTCGGCTCCTACTACGTGAACCATGTCCTCAGGAACGCCTCGAACGTCTACGGCACCTTCGCCCTCGTGATCGGGCTGCTCTCATGGATCTACCTGCTCGCGACGGTGTTCGTCCTCGCGGGCGAGTGCAACGTGGTGGCGGCCAGGCACCTCTGGCCGCGGCCGCTGCGAGCGGGAGACCCGCTTGACGACGAGCCCGACGCGGGGCCTACCGCGAGCCCCGCGACGGCAGCGGTCGAGCCCGCCGGCCGGCCCTAGGACCCGGCGCCGCCGGTTACGCGCGGCGGTGGAGACGGTCGCGCAGCCACTCGAGAAACGAGGGGCCCGGGGTCGCGCGCACCGCCTGCTCGCGCTCGAGCTCGCGCCTGGCGAAGGCCCGTTCCCGCATCACGCGGGTCGGGTAGCTCGGCTTCCAGTAGACGGGGCGCGGGGTGCGCCGGTCAGCCACAGGCCGATTCGCCGGACTCCGCGGTACAGTCGCTCGCGTTGCAGTCGCTGCCGCGAAGCGGCAACCGCCCGAGCAGCGCCGCCAGCGTCTCGAGCTCGGAGTCCGAGTAGCGGCCGGTGAACAGATCCTCGATCCCGCGCAGGTGGGTGCCGGCCGCATCCTTGAGCTTCTGATGCCCGGCGGCGGTCAGCTTGGCGTAGGAGACGCGGAGATCGCTCGGGCACGCATCCTTCTCGACATAACCGGCCCGCTCGAGCCCGTCGAGCAGCCGGGTTATCCCGGACGCGGTGAGCACGACCGTCTGGGCAAGGTCGACGCGTCGCATCCTCAGGCCCTCGGCGCGGGAGAGCATGAGCAGCACCTCGTAGTCGTTCAACGTCAGCCCGTGGACGTTCAGCAGGTCGGCGTTCAGCTGCCGCGTGATCGCCGAGTGTGCACGCAGGAACGCAACCCATGACTCGAGTCGGTTCTGCGTGACGATCACGGAGACGGCCATCACTACAGAGTGTAACCCGGACGCCCGCTCAGATGAAGCCCCGACGCGAGCTGGTGACAATCAGATCTTATTTGACGAATCAGTGTTCCTCATGATAAAACCCACCAAGTCAGTGGACAAAGTTGGAGCGGCGATCGTCCGGCGATGCCGTCCGCCCGGAAGAAAGGACCTCAATGGCCTTCGACGAGCACGACAAGACGTACGACCGCGCGACGATTCTCCGCCGCGCAGCGGCGGCCGGCATCTCTCTCGGCGCGCTCGGGCTCGCTCCCGGTCTCGCCCGCGCCGCAAGCGCCCGCAGCCTGGGCACCACCCTGAACCTCGTCGCGTACTCGACACCGAAGCCGGTGATGGCGAAGATCATCTCGGACTTCCAGGCGACCCCGGCCGGCCAGGGCGTCTCGTTCACCCAGTCGTACGGCGCCTCGACGAGCCAGGCCAAGGCCGTCATCGCCGGGCAGCCCGCCGACCTCGTGTTTCTCTCGACGGGTGACGACGTCAACCTGCTCGTCGACGCCGGGCTCGTGAACCAGAACTGGGATCAGCAGGGCTACAGCGGCATCGCGGCCGACACCGTCGTCGTCTTCGCGCTGCGCGACGGCAACCCGAAGAAGATCAAGGGCTGGAACGACCTGATCAAGTCGGGCGTCCAGGTCGTCACGCCGAACCCCTTCAGCTCCGGCTCGGCGAAGTGGAACATCCTCGCCGCCTACGGCGCGCAGCGGCACCTCGGGAAGACCGATGCCCAGGCGATCGCCTACGTCCAGAAGCTGTTCCGGAACGTCGTCTCGCAGGACACGTCGGGCTCGAACGCCACGAACACCTTCCTCGCGGGCAAGGGCGACGTGCTCATCACCTACGAGAGCGAGGCGATCAATGCCCGCCTCCAGGGCAAGGACATCCAGTACGTCATCCCGCGCCAGACGATGCTGATCGAGCTGCCGATCGCCGTCCTGCAGGGAAGCCAGAACAAGGATCTCGCGAACAAGTTCATCCAGTTCGTCAAGTCCGAGCCCGAGCAGGAGGTGTTCGGCCAGTACGGCTTCCGGCCGGTCAACAAGGCGGCGGCCGCGAAGTTCAAGCAGTACCCGGTGCGCCCGGGGCAGTTCACGATCAACGACAAGACGATCGGCGGCTGGCGCACGGCGGACAAGAAGTGGTTCGACCCTTCGCACGGCCTGATGGTGAAGATCGAGCAAGCCGTGGGAGGGCCCTCCTCTGGCTAGCGGAGGCGCAACGGCGGCCCTCAGGGGCCGTATCGACACCCGTAGCGCGAGCGAGAGGGCCGGAGCGGCCCTCTCGCTCGGTTTCGTTGCGACGTTCATCGCCGTCGTCGTCGCGCTGCCGATCGCAGCGCTCGCGTGGTCGGCCGCGAAGAAGGGCCGAGGCGGGTTCTGGGATGCGATCTCGAACCCCGAGGCCGTCGCCGCGCTCAAGCTGACCCTGGTTGTGGCAGCGCTGGCGGCGCTCATCAACGCGGTGCTCGGGACGATCACCGCCTGGGTGCTCGTTCGCGACGACTTCCGCGGCAAGTCGATCGTCAACGCGATCATCGACCTGCCTTTCGCCCTGCCGACGATCGTCGCCGGCCTGCTCCTGCTCACGCTCTACGGGCCGCGCTCGCCGGTCGGCATCCACCTCGCCTTCACGCGCGCGGCGATCCTCGTCGCACTGCTGTTCGTCACCCTCCCCTTCGTCGTCCGCACCGTGCAGCCGGTGCTGATCGAGCTCGACGCCGAGATGGAGGAGGCATCCCGCTCGCTCGGCGCGAGCGACCTGACGACGTTCCGCCGGATCGTCCTCCCGAACATCCTGCCCGGGATCCTCTCCGGCCTGACGATGGCGTTCGCCCGCGCTGTCGGCGAGATCGGCGCGATCGTGCTGATCTCCGGCAACCTCCCCTACCGCACCGAGATGGCGTCGGTGTTCGTGTTCCTGCGCATCCAGAGCGGTGACCCGAACGGTGCCGCGGCCGTCGCAGTCGTCCTGCTCACCATCTCGTTCGCCGTCCTCCTGATCGTCGGCGGCGTCAGGCGCCTCGCCACGAAACATGAACGGACGTAAGCTCCTCCTGCGCGGGATCGCGCTCGGGTACCTGCTCGTGATCCTGGTCGCGCCGCTCGCACTCGTCATCTGGCGGACGTTCGCCCACGACGCCTCCTCGGCCTGGTCGGCGCTGAGCGACCCCGACACCGTGCACGCGTTCAAGGTCACGCTCGAGGCAACGGCGATCGCCGTGCCGCTGAACACGCTCTTCGGGATCCTCTGCGGCCTCGCCATCGTCCGGCGGCGCTTCCCCGGCAAGGGGCTCGTCAACGCCTTCGTCGACCTGCCGCTCGCGCTGTCGCCGGTCGTCGTCGGCCTCGCGCTCTTCCTGCTCTACGGGCGCACCGGATGGTTCGGCTCGTATCTGCTCGGGCACGGTTACCAGGTGCTGTTCGCGCTCCCGTCGATCGTGATGGCGACCGTGTTCGTCTCGGTGCCGTTCGTCGCCCGCGAGGTGATCCCGACCCTGCGCGAGATCGGCGACGAGCAGGAGCAGGCCGCTCACACGCTCGGCGCCTCGTCGTGGCAGACGTTCTGGACCGTCACGCTCCCGGCGATCCGCTGGGCCGTCATCTACGGGATCGTGCTCACGACGGCCCGCTGCCTCGGCGAGTACGGCGCCGTCGCCGTGGTGTCGGGGAGCATCCAGGGCAAGACCGAGACCGCGACGCTGCGCGTCCAGTCCTACTACGAGAACCTGAACACCGCCGGCGTGTACGGGGTCTCGCTCACGCTGGCGGCGATCGCGATCGCGACGCTGATCCTGATGTCGGTCGTGAAACCACGGGAAGAGAGGCTCTAGGTGTCGATCTCGGTGCGGAACGTGTCCAAGCGGTTCGGCGACTTCAAGGCGCTCGACGGCGTCTCGATCGAGGTCGAGTCGGGATCGCTCACGGCGCTCCTCGGCCCCAGCGGTAGCGGCAAGTCGACGCTCCTGCGCGTGATCGCCGGGCTCGAGACACCCGACTCCGGCTCGGTGTTCATCGGCGACCTGGACGTCACGGGCAGGCGCCCGCAGGATCGCGGCGTCGGCTTCGTCTTCCAGCACTACGCGGCGTTCAAGCACATGACCGTGTACCAGAACGTCGCCTACGGCCTGAAGATCCGCAAGCGGCCGAAGGCGGAGATCCGCGAGCGCGTCGCAGAGCTGCTCGACCTCGTCCAGCTGGGCGGGCTCGCCGGCCGCTTCCCGTCGCAGCTCTCCGGCGGCCAGCGCCAGCGGATGGGGCTCGCGCGGGCGCTCGCCGTCGACCCTTCGGTGCTGCTGCTCGACGAGCCCTTCGGTGCGCTCGACGCGCGCGTGCGCACCGAGCTGCGTGCGTGGCTGCGGCGGCTCCACGACGAGACGCACACGACGACGGTGATCGTCACCCACGACCAGGAGGAGGCGATGGAGGTCGCCGACGAGGTCGTCGTCATGCACGCCGGGCAGGTCGAGCAGGTCGCCGGCCCGCGGGAGCTGTACGACCGGCCGGCGAACGAGTTCGTGATGACCTTCGTCGGGCAGGCGAACCGGATCGGCGGCGCGTTCGTGCGCCCGCACGACCTCGAGCTGACTCTCGAGCCGAACGGCACGACAGGAGAGGCCATGGTCGAGCGCGTCCTCCACCTCGGCTTCGAGGTCCGGGTCGAGCTGATGCGCGAGGACGGAGAGCAGGTCTCGGTCCAGATCACGCGCGACGAGGCGGAGCGGCTCGAGCTCGAGCCGGGCCAGATCGTCTTCATCAAGCCGACGCGTCAGACGGTCTTCGACTAGGTCCCGCCGGGGCCGGCTGGAGGGCGAAGTACACTGAACTCCGCGTGAGCGTGCCGGCGACCCTTGGCGACCGCAACGCGGAGCTTCCAGCAGTACCGGAGAGACGCCAGTCGGCCTGGCTCGGGACTGTTCGGCGCGCGCTGCCCGTTGCCCTGATCTGGGTCGGCACCGGGACGGTCTTCGCGGTCGTCGCCACCCGCGTACGCGACTGGTACGCGATGCCGAACGAGATGCTGAACGAGCATCGAGCGATCTCCGTCGCCCAGACGCTCTCGCCCCTCCCCACGCTCCACCGGCAGTTCGTCTCGAGCTACGACCAGCTCTATCCGCTCGTGATCGCGCCGGTCTTCCGATACGGCAGCGTCCTCACCGACCTGCAGATCGCGCACGGGCTGAACGCGTTCGTGATGACGTCGGCCTGCATCCCGGCGTACCTGCTCGCGCGGCGCGTGACGGGCTCGCGGCCGCTCTCCTACCTCGTCGCCGTGCTCTCGGTCGCGATGCCGTGGATGCTCTACGTCGTGATGTTGATGAACGAGGTCGTCGCCTACCCGGTGTTTCTCTGGGCGGCACTCGCCGCGCAACGAGCGCTCGTCGCGCCCTCACGCGGCCGGGATGCGGCGATGCTCGCCACGCTCCCGCTCGCCTACCTGGCGCGAACGCAGCTCGCCGTGCTCGTCGCCGTCGTCCCGGTCGCAATCGTCGTCCAGGAGCTCGGCCGGCGCAACGGCGTGCGCGGCGCGCTGCGATCGTCGGTCGCCCGCCACCGGCTCGTGGTCGGCGTCTACGCGGCCGGTGCGGGGGTGGCGCTCCTGCTCGTCGCCGCCGGACGGCTCGGCACGACCGTCGGCGTCTACGGCCAGACGATCACCGGCGATTTCACTCCCGCACGGGATGCCGGGGTCGTTCGTCTGGCACCTGGCCTGCTTCTCGATCGGCGTCGGGATCCTTCCGGTCATCGTCGGCACCGCGTGGGCGCTCGCCCGCGCCGTCCGCCCGCCCGAGAGCGTCGAGCGGCACGTGTTCGCCGCGTTCGCCTCGACGCTGACCGTCCTCCTGTTGCTGCAGGTGACGAACTTCGACCTGCGCTTCGCCGATCGCATGGTGCTCGATCGCTACCTCATCTACCTCGTTCCGATCGTGCTCCTCGGCTTCGTCTGCGCGCTCCAGGACCGCAAGGCGCACCGTGGCTCGCTCGCGGTCGTCACCGGCCTCGTGATGCTCGGGTTCGCGGTCGGCGGGATCCCGACCGACCCGCTGGTCGCGATCAACGCCGACACGCCGATCCAGGACTTCTACCCGTCGATCGTCAAGACGGCGAGCTCGCTGACGAACGCGCGGATCCTGCTTGCCGGTGGCACGGCGCTGCTGGCGGCGATCTACGTCGGCGGCCGCATGCTGCTGCCGCGCCGGACCTTCCTGCTCGTCTTCGCGCTCATACCGCTCGCGGTCGTCCCGTACGTGACCGGCGGCCTCTTCTCCCACTTCTTCCGCGACCTCGGCTGGTCGTCGCGGCCGGTCACGAGCGCGGGCGGCAGCGAGTACAGCTGGATCGACCAGAGGGCCGGCGCGAGCGGCGACGTCACGATCGTCCCGTACCCGGTCTCGACCGGCTACTTCGTGAACCTGCGGGTCTGGCGCGACCTCGAGTTCTGGAACAAGTCCGTCGATCGCGACTTCCAGCTCTCCCCGCCGGGCGTCTTCGAGTACACGAACGACACGTTCCCGAAGGTGCGGCCGACGTTCGACCCGAAGACCGGCATCGCGAGCGTGTCCGGGGGCCCCTACGTCCTGCAGGCGGACCAGGACACCCGGGCGCGGATCTCGGGCAACGCCCTCGTCAACACCGACGGGGTGATGCTCATCCAGGCCGATCAGCCCTGGCACGCCGACTGGATCTCGAGCGGCCTGTACGACGACGGCTGGACGAGGCCGCGCCGGCCGGTGCACGTTCGCGTCTTCGCGCGGCCGGACGCCGCGCGGCCGGAGCTCCGGTCGTTGACCTTCGCCCTTCGTGCTCCCGACGACAGCAAGGTCAGGCCGGTCACGATCAGCGCCAGCCCCGGGCGCTGGCACGGCCTCGCGACGTCGAACACCCAGCTGGCGACGGTGCAGCTCTGCGTGCCCCCGCGGGGCTACGCGGACGCGACGCTCAGAGCCCCGGTCGTGTCGAGCATCCCCGGCGACCTCCAGAGCCTGCCCTCCTCGGAGGGAACGCGCACGGGCGGCATCTTCATCGTCCAGATCTCCGTCGCCGACGAGATCGGCCCGGCCTGCACGCCCGGGCCGGCCTCCTCAGTGCGATAGCCAGGCCTCATCGTCGGCGGTCAGCGACGTGACGCCCGCCGGAAGCATCCCCGACGCCACGTCGGCGAGCGTCACCGCCTCGAGCACGCCCCGGAGGCTCGCCCGCACGGCGACCCAGACGTCGCGCAGCGGCCCGGCCGAGCCGGAGTACGAGACCTCCTCGGGGCGCGCACCGCGGACGTTCGCGAGCGGCCCGTCGACGGCGCGGATGACCTGTGCGAGCGTGATCTCCGACGCCGGCCGCGCCAGCCAGTACCCGCCCTCCACGCCGCGCTGGCTGCGGACGAGGCTCCCGTTTCGCAGCTCGGACATGATGTTCTCGAGAAACTTGAGCGGGATCTCCTGGGCCTGCGCGATCCGGTCGGCCTTGACGGGCCCGTCGCCCGCAGCTGCCAGCTCGACCATCGCCCTCACCGCATACTCCGCCTTCGCCGAAACGCGCACGGCGCAAGTCTGCCTGCCCCGACCGCCGCCGAGTCAGGCCTGCGGGTAGAGCTGCGCGTGCCAGGCCTCGCCGTAGACGTGCTGGAGATGCTCGACGCGCGACGACGTAGGCGCGCGTCTCGGGGAACTGGATCCCCTCCCCCGCGCCGCGCCAGCGGTCGACGTTCCCCTGCCCCGCGTTGTAGGCGGCGAGCACGAGGCGCAGCGAGCCGTACTTGGCGAACAGGTCGTGGAGGTACCAGCTGCCGTAGCGGATGTTGATCGCCGGGTCGGTAGGTCGCTGACCTTGAACGACGTGCCGCCGGTGCGCAGCGCGATTCCCTTCGCCGTCGACGGCGTGAGCTGCATCAGCCCGATCGCGCCCGACGACGAGCGCGCGTTGGGCCGGAACTTCGACTCCTGGTAGATCACCGCCGCGAGCAGCGCGGGGTCGATCCCCTCGGCGCGGGCGCGCTCGCGCACGATCGCCGTGTAGTGGAGCGGGTAGCGGATGCGCTCGAACCACGGCGGGCTCGACTCGACGACGTAGACGGCCGACGCCGGCGAGGAGGACGAGCGAGCACCGCGATCACGCGCGAGACGTCTCATCGCGTCAAATCGTCCATCACCGACCCGACGAACTCCTCGAGCTCGGCCAGCGATGCCGGTGTTGACGTAGCCGTAGTCGGCCCGCGCGACCTTCTCCTCGTCGGGCAGGAGCCGCTGCTCGCGCTCGTCGACGGCGACCTCGGAGCGCGCGCGGCGCACCTCCGCAGGCGCGGTGATCACGACGACCTTGTCGAACCGGCTCCTCCGCCCCGACCTCGTAGAGGAGCGGCACCTCGGTGACGCAGACCCGCGGGGGGACCGGGAGGCCGGCGAGCTGGTCGCGCCAGATCAGGTACTCGGCGGAGACGAGCGGATGCAGCAGCGCCTCGAGCCAGGCGAGCGCCTCGGGGTCGTCGAAGACGACGCCCGCGATCGCGCCCCGGTCGAGCTGCCCGTCGGGGCCGACGACCCCGTTCCCGAACCGCTCGACGACGGCCTCGCGGACCTCGTCCCGACGGAGCAGCTCGTGGACGATCTCGTCGCTCGAGACCGTCGCCGCACCGCGCCGCGCGAAACGCCGCCGAGCGCCTCGCTCTTGCCCGCCCCGATGCCGCCGGTGATGGCGACGGCGACCGGCCGGGTCACTCCTCGGCGGGTGCCTCGGCGCCGCGGCGTCCGCGGCCGGCTCCGGCTCGGCGGCGGCGATCTCGTCGTCCTCGGCCTCGGCCTCTGCGACCTCGACCTCGACGGCCTCGGCCTCCGGGGCTTCAGCCTCGACAGCGGCCTCGGCCTCGACGGCGGCCTCAGCCTCGGGCTCGACGGCCTCTTCGGCCTCCGCCTCGACCTCGGCGGCTTCTTCGACCTCGACGGCCTCTGCTTCGACGGCCTCTGCTTCGACGGCCTCTGCCTCGACGGCCGCTGCCTCGACAGCCTCGGCCTCGACTCCTCGGCCTCGACTCCTCGGCCTCGACAGCTTCGGGCTCGCCCTCGAGCACCTCGACGGCCGCCGCGGAGGCGACGGGCTCGGCGAGCTCCGGCGCATCGTCGTCGCCGCCACGGTCCGAGAGGTCGAGGTTCGGGTGCAGGTGGACGGACTCGCCGCCGTCGGCGCGCGGCTGAACCTGGTCGTCCGGCTCGACGCGCTTGAGCGAGAGCGAGAGCCGGCGGCGCTCGCCGTCGATCTCGATGATCTTGACGTTGACCGCCTGGCCCTGCGAGACGACCTCGCGCGGGTTCTCGACGTGATGCTGCGCGAGCTCGGAGATGTGCACGAGCCCCTCGACGCCCGGCAGGATCTCGACGAAGGCGCCGAAGGTGACGACCTTCGTGACGCGGCCCTCGACGACGTCGTTCTCGTGGTAGCTCTCGAGCACCTGCTGCCACGGATCGTTCTGGGTCTGCTTGAGCCCCAGCGAGATCCGCTGGCGGTCGCGGTCGATGTCGAGCACCTTGACCTGGACGGTCTGGCCGATCTCGAGGATCTCCGACGGATGGTTGACGTGCGACCACGAGAGCTCGGAGATGTGGATCAGGCCGTCCATCCCGTCGAGGTCGACGAAGGCGCCGAAGTCGACGATGTTCGAGATCTGCCCCTCGACGACGGCGCCGGGCTGGAGCCGGTCGAGGATCTGCTGCCGCTGCTCCTTGCGCTCCTCCTCGAGCACGGCGCGGCGCGAGAGCACGACGTTGTTGCGCGAGCGGTTGAGCTCGATCACCTTGCAGCGGAGCTCCTGGCCGAGGAACTCGTCGAGATCCTGGACGCGGCGGATGTCGACGAGCGACGCCGGCAGGAAGCCGCGCACGCCGAGGTCGAGGATCAGGCCGCCCTTGACGACCTCGATCACGCGGCCGTCGACCGGCTCGCCGGACTCGGCGGCGCGCTCGATGTTCTTCCACGCGAGCTCGAAGCGGGCGCGCTTCTTCGAGAGGATCAGCCGGCCTTCGGCGTCCTCCTTGGTGAGCACGAGCGCGTCGATCTCGTCGCCGAGCGAGACCTCGTCGGCGGGGTTGACCGAGCGGCGGATCGAGAGCTCGGCGACCGGGATGACGCCCTCCGACTTGTAGCCGATGTCGACGAGAACCTCGTCCTTGTCGACGCGCACGACGGTGCCGTGCACGACCTCTCCCTCGTTGATCTCGGGGAAGGTCGACTCGTAGTCGGGGATCAGCTTCCCGTCGGGTCCTTCGACCCAGACGCCGGGTTCCTGCTCCATGAGATCGCTGCTGACCAAAACGGTCGGGAAGTATAGCTCGCCCATGTTGGAGCGATTGCAGCGGTTCGTCCTGGCGAAGCGGTCGAGAGCGTCACGTCAGCTTTCGCCTCGGCCCAGTTCTCGCCCACCCCGACGTCGACGGCGAGCGGCGGGTCGAGCTCGTAGGCGCCGCACCATCTCCGCGCGGACGAGCTCGCGCACCTCGCTCACCTCGGCGTCGGGCACCTCGAGCAGCAGCTCGTCGTGCACCTGCAGCACGAGCCTCGCGGCGCGGCCCTCGTCGCGCAGGCGGTTGTGGATGCGGATCATCGCCACCTTGATGATGTCCGCGTTCGAGCCCTGCATCGGGAAGTTGATCGCGATCCGCTCGCCCGCCTGCCGGCGTCACCCAGTTCGAGGCGCGGAGCTCCGGCACGAGCCGGCGGCGGCCGAGCAGCGTCGTCGCGTAGCCGTCGCGCGTCGCCTGCTCGATCGTGCGGGCGGTGAAGTCCTGGACGTGCGGGAAGCGCGCCAGGTAGGTGTCGATGTAGGTCTGCGCCTCCTCGCGCGGGATGTCGAGGTTGTCGGCGAGGCCGAAGGCGGTGATCCCGTAGACGATGCCGAAGTTGATCATCTTCGCGATCGCGCGCTCGCCGCTCGTGAGCGTCGCCGGGTCCTTGCCGAGCACCTCGGCCGCGGTCGCGCGGTGGATGTCCTCGCCGCGCGCGAACGCCTCCTTCAGCTTCGGCTCGCCGGAGAGGTGCGCGAGGATGCGCAGCTCGATCTGCGAGTAGTCGGCCGAGAGGAGCTTCGCGCCCTCCTCGGCGATGAACGCGGAGCGGATCTCGCGGCCGAGCTCGGTGCGGATCGGGATCGACTGGAGGTTCGGGCTCGTCGTCGAGAGCCGGCCGGTCGAGGCGACCGTCTGGTTGATCGTCGTGTGGAGGCGGCCGGTCGCCTCGTCGATCAGCGCCGGCAGCGGCCGAGGTAGGTGTTGAGGAGCTTCGAGAGCTCGCGCCACTCCTCGATCACGGGCACGATCGGGTGCTCGCCGCGGATCGACCGCAGCACCTTCGCGTCGGTCGAGTAGCCCGTCTTGCCCTTGCGGCCGGCGGTGAGGCCGAGCTTCTCGAAGAGGACGCGGCCGACCTGCTGGGTCGAGCCGAGCATGAACTCCTCGCCCGCGAGCTCGTAGGCGAGCGCCTCGAGCTCGGCGACGCGCTCGGCGAGCCGGGCGGTGATCTCGCCCATGCGGTAGGTGTCGATCTTCACCCCGGCGCGCTCCATGTCGGCGAGCACGCGGGTCAGCGGCAGCTCGATCTCGCGGTAGAGCGCCGTCAGGCTGCGCTCGTCGAGCCGGGCGAGCAGCAGCGGGGCGAGCAGGCGCGGCAGCTCGGCGGCGACGACGAGCGCCGCCGTCTCCTCCTCGGTCGGCGGGCTCGGGAACGAGCTCGATCCCGTACTCGGGCGCCGAGGTCGGAGAGCTCGTAGCTCCGAGCGGCCCGGGTCGATCAGGTACGCGGCGATCAGCGTGTCGTCGGCGGCGTCGACGCCGAGCGTCTTCGCATCGTGCACGACGAGCTCGCCCTCGATCCGCTCGGGCCGCGGGCCCGACCACGACGCCCTCGACGGTCGCGACGGCGGCGCGGTCGCCGCGCGGCGGCGAAGCCGACCCGGCCGGAGAGCTCGAGCTCGCCCTCGCGCCAGGGCACGGGGACGCCGGTGAGCTCGAGCCGGCGCGGCCGGGAGCGCCTCGTCGAGCGTGTCGAGCCGCGCGAGCAGGCCGCGGAACTCGAAGCGGCGGAAGATCTCCTTCAGCTTCGAGCGGTCGGGCGGGGCGAGCACGAGCTCGGCCGGGTCGAAGTCGAGGTCGAGGTCGCGGCGCATCGTCGCGAGCTCCTTCGAGACGCGCGCCTGGTCGGCGTGCTCGACGATCGCGCGCGAGCGGGCGGGCGAGAGCTCGCCGGCGTGCTCGATCACCGCCTCGAGCGAGCCGTAGCTGGCCGATCAGCTCGCCCGGCGGTCTTGTCGCCGATGCCCGGGACGCCCGGGATGTTGTCCGAGGTGTCGCCCTTGAGCCCGATGAAGTCGGGCACCTGGTCGGGCCGCACGCCGTAGCGCGCCTCGACGCGCTCCGGCGTGTAGACCTGCACGTCGGCGACGCCGCGCGGGGTCATCATCAGGCAGACGTTCTCGGAGCAGAGCTGGAAGGCGTCGCGGTCGGTCGAGACGACGCAGGTGCGCAGCCCCGCCGGCGTCGGCGCGCGTCGCGAGCGTCGCGATCACGTCGTCGGCCTCCCAGCCCTCGAACTCGAGGTTCTGGTACCCGAACGCCTCGACGATCGGCCGGAAGCTCGGGAACTGCTCGCGGAGCAGCTCCGGCATCGGCTTGCGGCCCTCCTTGTAGACGACGTCGGCCGGCCTCGGCGAGCTCGGTGCGGTGCACCGGCCGCGAGTCCCAGGCGACCGCGACCGCCTTCGGCCGGTAGTCGGAGAGCAGCTTGAAGAGCATGTTCGTGAACCCGAGCAGCGCGTCCGGTCGGCACGCCCTCGGAGGTCGCGAGCTCCTCGGGCAGCGCGAAGAACGCGCGGTAGGCGAGGTTGTTGCCGTCGACGAGGAAGAGATCGGAGTCGCGCGCGGGCGCGTCGTCGAGCTCGAGCTCTTCTCCCGTCAGGGTCTTCGGTGACACTGCATCCGATGCTACCCCGCCCGCGCCGACCCGTGACCCGCGATTCCGCTCCTCTCGGGGACGCGGATCGCGGTCGTCGACGTCCCCGACGGCGGCGTCGTCCTCCGGCCGCCGCCGCCGACGGACGTGCTCGCGCGCAGTGGCCGCGGCGACCCGCGAGGCGCTGCGCTTCCCGCTCGCGGGCGCCGCCGCTCGCCTCGCTCGTGACCCCGGGCGGCACCGCGACGGTCGTGGTCGAGCTGCCGAACCTGCCGGTCCCGTCGTGCGTCGCCCGATCCCCGGCAGGAGGCGATCGCGGCGACGGTCGACGAGCTCGAGCGGCTCGGGGTCGCGAACGTCACGATCCTCGTCGCGGGCGGCCTCGACCGCCGGCCCTCGCCGCGCGAGATCGGCGCTGCTCGTCCCGCCCGAGTTCCGCCGCCGCTTCCGCGGGCGCCTGATCGTCCACGACGCCGAGAGCCGACGAGCTCGTCGAGCTCGGGACGATCGCCGGGGCGCCCCGTCCGCGTCTCGCCCGCCCTCGTCGAGACCGACCTCGTCGTCACGCGTGACCGCCGCCGAGACGCGTGCTCGACGGCGGCCCGTCGGCGCTCGTGCGCGCCTGCTCGCGCGAGGTGCTGCGCGCGTCGGGCGCGACCTCGCTGCTCGAGACGTCCTCGTCGCAGGGCTGGACGCTCGCGGTCGAGCTCGAGCGGCTGCTCGCCGCGCGCGTGCCGCGTCTACGGCGTCTCGCTCGTGCTCAACCTCCCGCACGTCTTCGGCGGCTACCCGTACGAGGAGCAGATCCTCGAGCGGATCGCGCGCTCGAAGCTCCGCCGCGGGCTCGGCCTGCTGCCCTGCGGCCGTGCGCGGGAGCGATGATCGAGCGGGTCCCGCGCGAGCTGACGGCGGCGACCGTGCTCGGCGGCACGCCCTCGCCGGCGCACACCGAGGCGCTCCTGCGGGCGATCGAGTTCAAGGGCGCGACGCTCGACGAGCCGCTCGACGCGATCGTGATCGGGATCCCCCCGACGACGCCGTTCCTGCCCCGGGAGCTCCCGAACCCCGTCTCGGCGGCATACCTCGGGCTCGGGCTCGCGCTGCGGCTCTGGCGGAACGCGTTCCCGGTGCGGCCGGGCGGCACGGCGATCCTGCTCCACGACTTCCAGCGCCGCTTCCCCGCCCCGGTGCAGACGCCCTACCGGGCGCTCTTCACCGACCCGCGCACCGCCCGCGACCGCGACGCGCTCCGCGAGGCCGAGCGGGCCGCGCTCGCCGAACGGCCGGGCGATCGCCGAGTACCGGGCGGGCCGCTCGGTCCATCCGCTCGAGCCGTTCGTCTCCTGGAGCGCCTGCGACGCGGCCCTGAGCCGGCTCGGGCCCGTGCTGATCGCCGGCTGCCGCGACGCGTACTCGGCGCGCCAGCTCGGGTTCGTCCCGGTGCACAACGTCGGCGCCGCGCTCGCGATGGCCCGCGGGCGCGGCGCCGAGCGGATCGGGTTCCTGCTCTCGCCGCCCTACTTCCCGCTCGTCGTCGGGTCGGACTCGCGCTAGCGGGCCCCGCCCCGCCACTCGCTCGGGGCGCGTCGATCACCGTCCAGCACCAGCGCGTTATCATCCGTCGCACGTGCACGCGCGATGAGGCTCGCGCCCAACCGCGGCTCCGGCCGCTGATGGCCTCTACCAACCACTGTTCGTCACTGGAGGTAGAGACCAATGAGCGATATCGCGGTAGCAGCACTTCTCGCCGGCACGATCCTCCTCGCCTCGACGATGTCGGTCGAGATCGGGATCTCGGTCGCGCTGATCGAGCTCTTTCTCGGCATCGTGGTCGGGAACGCGTTCGGCCTCGCCGTGCCGAGCTGGCTGAGCTTCCTCGGCTCGTTCGCCGGAATCGTGCTGACGTTCCTTGCCGGCGCGGAGGTCGACGTACCGCAGTTCCGGCGCGAGTGGCGAGCATCGCTCTCGATCGGACTGGTCAGCTTCTTCGCTCCGTTCGCGGTCGTCGGCCTGCTCGCCTACTTCGCCCTGGGCTGGACGCGGCAGCAGGCCGAGATCGGCGGGCTCGCGCTCTCGACCACGAGCCTCGCCGTCGTCTACGCCGTGCTCGTCGAGACGGGGCTCAATCGCGAGCTGATCGGCAAGCGGCTCATGTCGGCCACCTTCGTCACGGACATCGCCACCGTGACCGGCCTGACGATCCTCTTCATCAAGCCGACGATCTGGATCGTCCCGTTCGTACTCGCGTCGATCGGGTTGATCTTCGGGCTGCCGAGGTCGGCGCCGTGGTTCTTCTCACGGTACGGCGACCGCGTGATCGAGCCCGAGATCAAGCTGGTCTTCGCTTGCCTGTTCCTGCTCAGCTGGCTCGGCGTCCGGGCGAACTCGCAGGCTGCGCTTCCGGCCTTCATCCTCGGGCTCGTGATGTCGTCCCACTACGTCCGTCATCGCCGCGAGCAGGAGCGGATGCGGGTCGTCGCCTTCGCGTTCCTGACGCCGTTCTTCTTCCTCAAGGGCGGGATGAACGTCTCGACGAGCGCCCTCTGGGCCAACCTGGGCGTGCTCGCCCTTCTCTTCGCCGGGAAGATGGTGCCGAAGCTCGTCGGCGTCTATCCGCTTGCCCGCCGCTACACCTCGCCCCACGCCGTCTTCACGACGCTCCTGATGTCGACCGGGCTGACCTTCGGGACGATCACCTCGCTCTACGGCCTCAACGCCGGGATCATCGACCGGACGCAGTTCTCGCTCCTGATCGCGGTCGTCGTCCTCTCCGCGATCGTCCCGACGGCGATCGCGCAGCGCCGCTACTCGCCGGCGGTCGAGGCGCAGCGCGACCTGACGGCGCCGGTTGCGCCGGCGGGGCTCCCGCGCTCGGCGAGGACGGCTGAGCCCGGCTCAGCTCTCGCCGAGATAGGTCTTGCGGACCTGCTCGTTCGTCTTCAGCGCCTCGGCGCTGTCCGAGAGGACGATGCTGCCGGTCTCCAGCACGTAACCGCGGTCGGCATGGTCGAGCGCCATCAGCGCGTTCTGCTCGACGAGCAGGATCGAGGTGCCCTCGTCGTTGATCGTCTTCACGATCTCGAAGATCCGCTCGACGAAGATCGGCGCCAGCCCGAGCGACGGCTCGTCGAGCAGGAGCAGCTTCGGTCGCGCCATCAGCGCGCGTCCCATCGCGCACATCTGCTGCTCGCCGCCGGACATCGTCCCCGCCTTCTGTGTCCTGCGCTCACGGAGACGCGGGAAGAGCTCGAACACGTGCTCCATGTCCTCCTTGATCCCGGACTTGTCGGCGCGCTGGAACGCTCCCATCTCGAGGTTCTCGGTCACCGTCATCCGCGGGAACAGGCGCCGGCCCTCGGGCGACTGCGCGATGCCGCGCTTGACGATCTCGTGCGCCGCGACCTCGGTGATGTCCTGCCCCTCGAAGCGGATCGACCCCTGGCGCGGGCGCTGCAGGCCGTTGATCGAGCGGAGCGTCGTCGACTTGCCGGCCCCGTTGGCGCCGAGCAGCGTGACGATCTCGCCCTGCCGCACCTCGATCGAGATCCCCTTGAGCGCGTGGATCGAGCCGTAGTAGGTATGGACGTCGCGTCAGCTCGAGGATCAGGTCGCCGTTCGCCGAGGGCGCCGCCGCGGGCGAGGCGGTCACGCGAGCCCTTGCCGCTTCATGTCCTCGACCGCCGCCTTGCCGAGGTAGGCCTCCACGACGCGCTCGTCGGCCTGCACCTCCCTCGGGGAGCCCTCGGCGATCTTCTCGCCGTAGTCGAGCACCGAGACCCGGTCGGAGATGCCCATCACGACCCGCATGTCGTGCTCGATCATCAGCACGGTCAGCTTGCTCTCGTCGCGCAGCCGGCGCACGAACGACGTGAACTCGGCGGACTCCTGCGGGTTCATCCCGGCCGTCGGCTCGTCGAGGAGGAGGAGCTGCGGGTCGGTCGCGAGCGCGCGCGCGACCTCGAGGCGGCGCTGGTCGCCGTAGGGGAGGTCGCCGGCGGGCTCGTCCTCGTGCTGGCGCAGTCCCGCGAAACGGAGCAGCTCCCGCGCCTTCTTCCGTGCCTCGACCTCCTCGGCCTTGACGCCCCGCGTCCGCAGGATCGAGGTGAACATGTTCGCCTTCAGCCTCGAGTGCATGCCCGACGAGCACGTTCTCGATCATCGTCATGTTCGAGAAGAGCCGGATGTTCTGGAACGTGCGCCCGACCCCGCGCGCGGTGATCGCGTGCGGCGGCTTGCCGGTGACGTCCTCGCCGAGGAAGATCGACGCGCCCCGCGGTCGGCTTGTAGACGCCGGTGAGCATGTTGAAGAACGTCGTCTTGCCGGCGCCGTTCGGGCCGATCAGCGAGACGACCTTGCCCCGCGGGACGGCGAAGTCGACGTCGTTCACGGCCACGAGCCCACCGAACTCCTTGCGCAGCTGCTCGGCGACGAGCAGGTTCTCGTCGGCCATCAGGCTCCCTCGTGCTGGAGGTCGTAGAGCGGCGTGTCGTGCACCTCGGCCTCGTGGAGCTCGCGGGCGCGGCGTTTCGACGGTATGAGGCCCTCCGGTCTCCAGAGCATCACCACCACGATCATCACCCCGTAGATCCCGGACTCGTACAGGGGCACGTCGATGTTCGGGCGCTACCCGAAGATGTGGACGTGGGCGTTGATCCAGGCCCCGATGTCCGCGAGACCCTCCTTGTTCAGGTAGGCCAGGAAGGCCGCTCCGGCGAGCACGCCCCAGACGTTCCCCATCCCGCCGAGGATCACCATGCAGAGGATGAAGACCGAGATGTTGAAGAAGAAGTCGTCGCTCGTGACGCTGTCCTTCGCCGAGGCGTAGTACGCGCCCGCGACGCCGCCGAAGAACGCGCCGCCGGCGTAGGCCCAGGTCTTCGTCCGCATCAGCGGGATGCCCATCGCGGCGGCGGCGGTCTCGTCCTCGCGGATCGCGATCCAGGCCCGCCCGAGCCGCGAGTCCCGCAGGCGCAGCGAGCAGAAGACCGTGAAGATCAGGAGTACGATCGCGAACCAGTAGAAGAGGTCTGCGGCCGTGAGCTGGTGCCCGAGGAACTTCGCATTGCAGCACGTGAGGAAGCTCGACGGCAGCAAGCCGCCGGTTGCGTTGGAGAGGTGGTTGCCGAAGCCGGGCTGGTCGATCGGGTTGATCCCGAGCGCTCCATTCGTGAAGTTGAAGCCGCCGATGCTGTCGCCGTTCCTCGCGACCTGCGGCAGGATCTCGCCGAACCCGAGCGTGACGATCGCGAGGTAGTCGCCGCGGAGACGAAGCGTGGGCAGGCCGATCACGATCCCGAAGAGGGCGGTGACGACGCCGGCGATCAGGAGCACCAGGAAGACCGAGATGTGGATGCCGCCCGTGCCTGCCGGGATGCCGACCCCGCCGAAGTTGAAGTTCGTCTTCGCGACGAGCCCGACCGGGCAGTC
The DNA here is from genome assembly GCA_963743675.1 of uncultured Actinomycetota bacterium. Lineage (GTDB taxonomy): Bacteria > Actinomycetota > Thermoleophilia > Gaiellales > Gaiellaceae > PALSA-600. The sequence continues at coordinate 75,233 of CAVURE010000001.1, read as the reverse complement.
GGCCGTCGAGAAATGCGGGTTCGGGCACTTCTGGCCCTGGAACTGGGAGGAGGCGAACCAGCCCATCACGTACGCACCGATCGCGTAGAACGCGACGTAGCCGAGGTCGAGGAGCCCTGCGTAGCCGACGACGATGTTCAGGCCGACGGCCATCATCATGAAGACCATCATGTAGGTGCCCGTTCCCGACGCCACGTCGGGGAAGGCGCCGAAGAACGGCAGGACGAACAGGCGCGCCGCGAAGAACGGGTAGGCGACGGCGACCAGCACGCAGCCGAGCGGTATCCCCCAGCGCCTCGAGCCTTCGGGGATCCACGTGAACGCGAAGGCGGTCCCGATCACGAGCGGCACCGACCCCGGCGCCGTTCCTGCAAGCCAGCCGACGGTGAAGATCGCGACCACGATCAGCTCGACGACCAGGCGCCAGGGGAGCGGCTGCATCCGCCGCAGCCAGAGGACGGTGAAGATGAGGGCGATCCCGTACCCGAGCGCACTGTCGACGAGCCAGAAGAGGATCGAGACAAGGAGCTCGACGGCGATCGTGATCGCCCAGCGCTGACGCTCGGGCAACCCCCGCCACCTCGCCCTCATCTGGTTGCGGAAGCCGACCTCCTGAGCGGCGGCCACCCTATCCTCCCTCGGGCGTTCGCTCGCCGAGAAGGCCCTCGGGGCGGAAGACGAGGATCAGGATCAGGACCGTGAACACGATCGACTCCGTCCACGTCGAGCCCGGGGCATGCCAGGTCAGCGCCTCGTTGAACGCCTGGATGAGCCCGATCAGGATTGCCCCGAGCACGGCGCCCGGCAGGTTGCCGATCCCGCCGAGCACGGCCGCGGTGAACGCGATCAGCCCGAGCGTGAAGCCCTGGTCGAAGCGCACGTCCGTCTGCGTGAGCGCGAAGACGAGGCCGGCGGCGCCGGCGAGAGCCCCGGCGAGCAGGAACGTGAACGAGATCGTCCGGTTGACGTTGATCCCCATGATCGCGGCGGCGTCCATGTCCTGGGCGGTGGCGCGCATCGCCTTTCCCTGCTTGGTCTTCTGGACGAGGTAGACGAGGCCGCCGAGGACCGGGACCGTGAGGAGCACGACGATCGGCAGCGTCCAGAAGACGACGACCCCGTCGATGGTGGCGAGCGGCGTCGGCGGCAGCACGTTCGGGAAGGCGACCGGGTTCGGGCCCTGCCAGATCAGCGCGACGGTCTGGAGGATGAAGCTCATGCCGATCGCCGTGATCAGCGGGGCGATTCGCGGCGCATGGCGCAGCGGCCGGTAGGCGACGAACTCGATCGAGGCGTTGATCACGGCGCAGAGGACCGCGCACAGCACGAGGATCACCACGATCAGCGGCCAGAGGAAGGCCTGCCCGTACTGGAGGCCGAAGGAGGTCGCGAAGGCATACGCGAACATCCCGCCGAGCATGAACACGTCGCCGTTGGCGAAATTGATCAGCTCCAGGATCCCGTAGACGAGCGTGTAGCCGAGCGCGACGAGCGCGTAGATGCATCCGTTCGTGATCCCGATCAGGAAGGCCTCGACGAAGGTCGCGGGCGACTCGACCAGGTTGACGATCAGCCAGGCCACGGCAGCCGCTACGAGGCAGAGCCCGATCAGCGTGACGGGGTTGGGGGCGCGGTGCGACCGGCGGGAGAGCGCGGGCGTCGAGGCGTCAGCGGTCACAAGCAGGTGAGTATCCGTAGCGCGCGGCGCTATTTCAAGCGGCACCCGTTGCGGAAGCGTTAATCCCCCGAGCCCAGCGGCAGGCGCCGCGGCACGGAGCCGGGCTCTCGACCTCCATCGCCCGGCCCCGGGTCAGGGCATGCGGCGGGTGGGACTCGAACCCACATGTCCCGGAGGACAATGGCTTTTGAGGCCACCGCGTCTACCGATTCCGCCACCGCCGCCGACCCGGGCCATTCTATGCGTGTCGCCGCGTTGGCAAGCAGCTGCGCCGCCCACCCGCGGTCGCCTTCGCCGGTAGGGTTCCACGTGTGCTGCCCGTCATCATCATCGCCGTCATCGTCATCCCGCTGCTCGTCGTCTCGTTCGTGCAGATCCGGAAGCGCAACGCGGCGGGCGAGAGCCTCGCCGGCTCCGACACGAGCCAGGCCGAGCTCGAGCGCGAGTTCGCGGCAGCCGAGGCGTACGAGGATCAGTGGCGTGAGCAGCAGCACGATCCCGAACATCCGTCGCACTAGGCCCCAGGAGGCGAGATGAGCATCCCCGAAGCCGCCGTCGCGCGCGCACCTTCCCGCGACCAGACCCGTGTGCTCTTCGGGCAGACGATGGGTCTCGTCGCGATCACCGCCGGCCTCTTCGCCGTCGGCGCCTACCTCGGCCGGAACATGTCCTACCAGCTCGGCTGGGTGTGGTTCATCGCCGCGTTCGCATGCCTCCTCGGCATGAACTTCGCGATCCGGTCGTCCGAGCAGCTCGCGATCTTCATGCTGTTCGCCTTCGGGGTCCTCGTCGGCCTCGCGATGGCCCCCACGATCGCCTACTACGCGGACACGAACCCGCAGGCGGTATGGCAGGCCGGCGCGGCGACGGGGCTCTTCATCGCCGGGTTCGGCGCAGCCGGCTATGCGACACGGCGCGACCTCTCGGCGCTCGCCCGGATCTGCTTCTGGGCGCTGCTCGCGCTGATCGTCTTCGGGATCATCACCATCTTCGTGAACATCCCGGCCGGCTCGGTCATCTACGCCGTGGTCGGGCTCGTGATCTTCGCGGGCTTCACGATGGTCGACTTCCAGCGGCTCCGGCGGGCGAAGGACATCCGGGCCGCGCCGCTCCTCGCGGCGTCGATCTTCCTCGACATCCTCAACGTCTTCCTGCTTCTCCTGTCGCTGTTCGGGCGGCGCTGAGCGCCACCGGCGTGCAGAGCAGGTAGCGGTAGCGGTGGACGGGCGCAAAACGGAGGCGAGCTGCTCGCTGCTCGACCGGAGGCGTGCGGATCAGAGCTCGGCGAGCGGAAAGCTGCGATGCCGCCGCGGCGGCACGAGGAAGTTCTGCCGGTGCGTCGTCGTGAGGATCGAGTTGAAGCCCTGCGCGCGGGCACGCGGGGCGAGCTTGAGGTCGGTGCCCGGAAGCACGCCGTCCATCGCGAGCCGGTTGCGGGCGAAGTCGTCGCTCGAGGGGTTGAAGACGAGGAAGTGGATCCCGGCCATCGGGCCAGCCTGGATCACGTGCGGCTCGGCCGAGTAGAGGAACGGGTTGTCGAGCGTGTTGAAGTCGGCCCGGATCGGGATCGCGGTGCCCTTCGGGTAGCGCGTGCCGTCGGGGCCGGTCGCGGCCCGGCCGAGGCGGGAGGTGGTCTGGATCGACGCGCTGTGGCCGATGCGGCCGGTCGACCGATACTGGCGGCGCACCTGGCGTTCGCTCGAGGCCTGCTCCGGCCCTTGCGGGACGACCTGGGTGCCCGCCGGGACGTCGAGGTTCGGCCGGAACGCCGTCGTGACGCGCTCGTCGAAGGCGAAGTTGACGTACCAGGCCTCGAGATCCTCGGCGACGTGGGAGAGGTGGAGGTGAGTGCCCTCGCGGAAGTAGCCGCTGCCGCGGAGATCGACGTAGCCGAGCGTCTCGAAGTTCGCGATCTTCCCCGGCCCGAAGGCGGCCTTCTGGGTCGAGGTGAAGCCGAGGAAGAGCTCGGCCCCCTCGGGGATCAGGTCGGCGCCGGCCACGTTCGCGGCCCGCGCCATCTGCCGGGGCAGCGATTTGCCGCCCTCGAGCGCGCCGCCCGCGAACCCTCGGCGCAGGCTCGTGACGCGGAGCAGGCCGCTCGAGCGCAGACGGTCGAGCGCGTCGTCGATGTGGGCTCGCTGATCGCTGCGGAGCAGGATCGCGAGGTCGTTCGCCTCGAGCACGGTTCCCGCGGGGTCGCTCGGGAAGTCCTCGCGTCGAGCAGCGCGGGCTTGCCGGCACGACGGTCGTACGGGAGGCTGCGCTGCGACGCCCCCGGGACGAGGCGGTGGAAGTACGGGAGCCCCCAGGCAACCGTGACGCCGAGCCCTGCCGGCGTCGAGGGGTAGTCCGCCTCGAGCTTTGCGAGCACCTGCTCGAGCGTCCCCTGCGCCTCCCTCAGGTCGGTGGGCGTGAGGTCGAGCTTCGCGGTAAGCACCTCGTGGTGGAGAGGGGGCACGAGCACCTCGACGCCGTTCTGGGTCACGACGCGGACACCCTGCAGCAGATGCTGTTCCGGCGGTCCCGGCACGGCGGCGGCCGCACGGGTCGGCGGGGTGGCCGCGAGCTGGTCGACGAGCTCGTAGACGCCCGCCACCCCGAGCGCCCCGACCGCCGCGCCCGCGAGCAGCTCCCTGCGAGTCGGGCTCACGTCGAGTGGGACGGCGCGATCAACACGAGCGAGCCGAGCTCGTGCTTCAGATACACGATCACCTTCTGGTAGTCGAGCGGCGGCGCCAGGTGCTCCGAGAGCGTGTACAGCCCGTCGCCGTGATGCCAGAGGAGCAGCAGGTGCCACGTGTCGGCGTCCATGTTGACGGTGTAGAGCTTCGCCTTGATCCCGTTGGCGGTCACATACCCGTGCGCCCCGGCGAAGCAGGGCTTCCAGATGTTGTCCTTGAGGCCGCCGAGGCAGGATGGGATCGTGGTCCGGTCCGGGTACCCGCGCAGGTTCACGTGCAGCTCGCCGCCGATCCCGGGCGAGTCGGTGTCCTGCCAGACGAAGCTCTCGAGGTAGCTCCGGTCCTTGCTGACCGAGTTGATGTTGCTCCACTGCCCCCCGATCTGCGAGGTCAGCGGGTCCGGTAGCCAGCCCGGGCAGTAGACGTCGGCGCCGATCCGGTTTGCGAGCTGCTGCCAGCCGTGCCGGAAGGCGCACGCGGCCTTCGCGGGCGCCGCAGCCGTGGGCACCGTCGACGCCTTCCCGCCGCCTCCGCCGCAGCCGGCAAGGAGCAGCGCGCTCGCCGCAAGCAGACCTGCCGATGCAAGCAACGCCTTCACGCCGGTCCATGGTAGACGGCACCCTCCTATCGTTGTGCGGGAAAAGGCCGGGCGGCTGCCCGGGTGCCCGTCACCTCGCGCTGCGCCCGGCGGGGATGCCGCCGGGCCGCGCCTGGACCCGCCACCCCGGCACGGCGCCCGCACGAGCAGCGCCGCAACACGAACCGCGCTGCACGGGAACCGCGCCGGGCAGATCCATCCATGCACGGACTCCGTCGCCAAGCTTCCGTCGCATAGCCGCGGGCGCGGAGATCGCGCGCATCCCGGCGCACCCCCGCCCGGGTGGGGACGCATCCCACCGCCCTCACTGCCAATTCTACGGGCGGCCAGGCCGGCTGTCTGTGCCGGGTTCGTGAAATCTTGCCCACAGGATCCCGGGCTCCCGCCGCGGCAGACGCTCTGCGGCAGCTGCGGCGGCCCGGCACTCCGTGGCGGCGCTAGACGTCAGGCGGTGTGTGCCCGACGAGCGAGCCGACGGGCCCGGGCGGAACGAGCACCGCGTCGAAGCCTGCGCGCTCGAGCTTCAGGACCTCGTCGCGGTCACCCACGTCGACATCTGCGATTGCGAGCTTGCCCGCGGGGACATCCGGGAGCAGCTCGAGCACCGCCTCGAGCTGATCGAGCTCGCCGTTGCGTGGCGAGATGAGGACGATCTCGGGGTCGCGGTGCTCGAAGACCTCCTCGATCTCCTCCTCGTTTCGCACCTCGATCACGGGCTCGAGCCCCTCGGGCTCGTCGTCGGTCGGACGGATCGAGACCGCGTCGGCGTCGACAGGCGCGAGAGCGGCGAGCCACAGCACCGGCAGCGAGCTCGAGTCGCGGAGGCCGGCGATCGCGTACTCCACCGCGAGCGCCTTGGCGCCCTGCTCCTCGGCGGCGCGCGCCGACTCGGCGTCGGTCACACGAACGATGATCGCGATCCCGTCGCCTTCCGCGATTCGTTGGCTCAGACGTCGAGAGGGTCCCACCGGCGGCTGAAGCCTAATCGCTCGCGACCATGCGCCGTCAAGGTTCGACGACCATGCCGTCGAAGGCAGGCTCCCAGCCGTCCGAGCGGCCGAGACGGACGAGCTCGTCGTGCGAGAGCCTGTCCATCTCCTCGACGTGGGAGAGAACGGCGCGGCGGGGCGCCAGCAGCCGCACCAGCTCGAGCGCGCGGCCGTAGCGGGTCTTGTGGACGGGCGGCTTGCAGAACTCCTCCGGGATCAGGCGCTCGCCCGTGTACGGGTGATGCTCGAAGACCCCGATCGGCAGCACTGCGAGATCGAGGGGCCCGAGGTCGGGCGGCGACCAGCGGTGCGTCTCGTCCATGGCCACGAGAATGCGCTGCCCGGCGCCCTCGAACAGAAACGCGTGGGCGTTCTCGGCGTCGAGCGGGATCGCCGTGATTGCGGTGTCGCCGACGCGGAACGGCTCGTTCCCGGGCACCTGCACGACCTTCACCGTTCCCTGTCGCTCCATGAACCGGAACTGGTCGGCAAGACCGTAGTTGGCCTCGAAGTCCTGCCACACGCGCTCGGGGATGTACAGCGGCGTCGTCTCGAAGCGGCGCGGCCACGAGCGAAAGTCGAAGTTGCGCGACTCCCAGACCCGGCGGCCCGCAGTGTGATCCGGATGCCAGTGCGAGTAGAGCCCGGCCGCGATCGAGGTGACCCGCGAGCGGTTGAGCTGCAGCTTCGACTCCTCGGGCGTGTCGATGAGCACGTCGGGCCCGTGAACGAAGACGCTCGGGCCGGTGCGCGCAGAGGGAGCGCCCCGCTCGCGGGCCTCGACGCAAACGCGACAGCCGCAACCCGGTCGCGGGATCGTGACCGCGCCGCCCGAGCCCAGGATCTCGACGTACAAGCGGCTAGACGCCGATCGGGTGCCAGACGGTCTTCAGCTCGAGGAACGCCGATATCTCGTAGAGGCTCTGCGAGTCGGGCGCCCCGAGCACGACCCGCTTGACGTTGTCGGCCGCTGCGCGCTCGAGATCGGCCCGCAGCTCGCCGGCCCCGGTGAGGTCGATGGCGTTGACGTCCATGTGCGACGCAAGCCACGGTGCCAGCTCGGCACGGTGCCCGGTCAACAGGTTGACCGTTCCCCCGGGCAGGTCGCTGGTCGCGAGCGCCTCGGCGAGCTCGACTGCGGCGAGGGGTTGCGCCTCGGATGCGATCGCGACCACGGCATTGCCGCCTGCGAGCGCCGGCGCGATCCGCGAGACGAGCCCGAGGAGCGGCGGCTCCTCAGGGCCACCACGGCGACGACGCCGGTCGGCTCGGGAACGGTGAAGTTGAAGTAGGGCCCGGACACGGCGTTCGCGGAGCCGAGGACCTGCGCCAGCTTGTCGGCGAAGCCGGCGTACCAGACCCAGCGATCGATCGCGCGCTCGACCTCGTCGCGGCCGGAGGCGAAGCCGGCGAACTCGGAGATCCGCGCCTCCATCATCTCGGCGATCCGGTACAGCACCTGGCCGCGGTTGTAGGCCGTCGCCCGGCCCATTTCGGCTGGGCTGCGCGCGCCGCCGAGACGGCGTCGCGCGCGTCCTTGCGCGAGGCCCGGGCGACGTTCTGGCCCTGCGCCTCGTAGGTGCGCCCCGATTCCGAGCGCGGGAACGTGCCTGCGATGAAGAGCTTGTAGGTCTTGTTGACGGGCAGCCGTGCCACGCCGGGAGGATACGGCCTCGCGCCGCCTCGGCGGGTGACCCCGGCCGCCCGAGCCTAGATCAGCTCGCGCGCCATGAAGACATCGTCGACGTAGGCGCCGTTCAGGAAGAACTCGCCGCGGAGGATGCCCTCCACCTCGAACCCGCACGCCTCGTAGAGCCGCCGGGCGGCCTCGTTGGCGCCGAGGACGCGAAGGGTCAGCCGCCGCGCACCGCGGCGCCGGGCCTCCAGGACCGCGGCCTCGATCAGTGCCCTCCCCGTCCCTCGCCGCTGCCGTGCGGGGTCGACGGCGATCCCGTTCACCCGCAGCACATGCCGCGTCGAGGCGAGCGCCGAGGCCTCGTGCAGGCGCACGTAGCCGATGACGCGGCCGTCGTCGACCGCGACGATCACGTCCTGGGGGCTCGTCCGGTCGTCGAAGAACCGCCACCCGGCGCCGGGCGGCGGCGCCGGGCTCGAGACCCAGGACCACGTCGCGCGGTCGATTGCCTCGAGCGCCTCCTCGTCGGAAGCGGAAGCGCCCCTGACCTCAACCACCGTTGCCGTCGAACGCGAGGTAGGGCTCGAGGCCGTGGCGGCCGCCCTCCCGCCCGAAGCCGGACTCCTTGTAGCCCCCGAACGGGCTCGCCGGGGTCGAAGCGATTGAAGGTGTTCGCCCACACCACCCCGGCGCGGAGCCGCTCGGCCATCCAGAGGATCCGCGATCCCTTCTCCGTCCACACGCCCGCCGAGAGGCCGTACGGCGTGTTGTTCGCCTTCTCGACCGCCTCCTCGGGCGTCCGGAACGTGAGCACCGACAGCACCGGGCCGAAGATCTCCTCCTGCGCGATGCGGTAGCTCTGCGCGACGTTCGTGAACATCGTCGGCGCGAACCAGTAGCCCTTCTCGGGCAGGCGGCACGGCGGCTGGTAGATCTCGGCGCCCTCGGCGCTGCCCGATGCCACGAGCTCCTCGATCTTCTCGAGCTGCGCCCTCGAGTTGATCGCGCCGACGTCCGTGTTCTTGTCGAGCGGGTCGCCGACCCGAAGCGTTGCCATTCGCTTCTTCAGCTTGTCGATGGCCGGGCCTGCGATCGACTCCTGGACGAAGAGGCGGGAGCCGGCGCAGCAGACGTGGCCCTGGTTGAAGTAGATGCCGTTGACGATCCCCTCGACGGCCTGGTCGAGCGCGGCGTCGTCGAAGACGATGTTCGCGGCCTTGCCGCCCAGCTCGAGCGTCAGCCTCTTGCCGGTGCCCGCGAGCCGGCGCTGGATCGCCTTGCCGACGTCGGTCGAGCCGGTGAAGGCGATCTTGTCGACCTCGGCATCGACGAGCGCGGCCCCGGTCGAGCCGTCGCCCGTGACGATGTTGACGACCCCGGGCGGCAGCTCCGCCTGGCGGACGACGTCGCAGAAGAGGAGCGCCGTGAGCGGCGTCGTCTCGGCCGGCTTGAGCACGACCGTGTTCCCGGCGGCGAGCGCCGGTGCGAGCTTCCAGGCGAGCATCAGCAGCGGGAAGTTCCAGGGGATGATCTGCCCGGCCACGCCGAGCGCGCGCGGCGAGCGGTTCGGGAACGCATATTCGAGCTTGTCGGCCCAGCCCGCGTAGTAGAAGAAATGCGCCGCGGCGAGCGGGACGTCGACGTCGCGCGACTCCTTGATCGGCTTGCCGCCGTTCAGCGACTCGAGGACGGCGAACTCGCGCGAGCGCTCCTGGAGGAGCCGCGCGATCCGGAACAGGTACTTCGCACGGTCGGCGCCGGTCAGTCCCGACCAGGTGTCGAAGGCGTCGCGCGCGGCGGCGACGGCGAGCGTGACGTCCTCGGCACCGGCCTGGGAGATCTCGGCGAGCGGCTCCTCGTCGCGCGGCGCGATCGTCGTAAACGACTCGCCCGAGCGCGGTTCGAGCCACGCGCCCCCGACGAAGAGCCCGTAGCGCTCGCGCAGCAAGACGACCTCGCGCGACTCCGGCGCAGGCGCATACGTCCAGTCAGCCGGCACCGGCGAGCGATCGCCGCGTTTCGAGAGCTCAGTCATTTCGAGCAGCTCAGTCATTGGTGAAGTAGTCCTTCGACTGGTAGGCGCCCGTCTTCTCCTTGCGCATCTGCATCAGGATGTCGTTGAGCAGGGACGAGGCGCCGAGGCGGTAGAGGTCGGGGGTGAGCCATTCGGCGCCGAGCGTCTCGTGGACCTGAACGAGGTACTGGATCGCGTTCTTCGAGGTGCGGATGCCGCCGGCCGCCTTCATGCCGACCCGCCGCCCGGTCTCCTCGTAGACGTCGCGGATCGCTTCGAGCATCACGAGCTGCACGGGGAGCGTCGCGGCCCCCGCGAGCTTGCCGGTCGAGGTCTTGATGAAGTCGGCGCCTGCCGCCATCGCGAGCAGCGAGGCGCGGCGGACGTTGTCGTAGGTGCCGAGCTCGGCCACCTCGAGGATCACCTTCAGGTGCGCCTCGCCGCAGGCCTCCTTGACCTTGACGATCTCGTTGAAGACGAGCGCGTAGCGGCCGGAGAGGAACGCCCCGCGGTCGATCACCATGTCGATCTCGTCCGCTCCGAGCTGGACGGCGTCCTCGACCTCTCGCACCTTGATCTCGAGCGGGCTCTGACCGGAGGGGAATGCCGTCGCGACCGACGCGACCTTCACGCCGCTGCCGGCGAGCCGCTCGACCGCGACCGGAACCAGGTTCGGGTAGACGCAGACGGCGGCGACCGACGGCACGTTCGGGTCGGTCGGATCGGGACGCACCGCCTTCGAGCAGAGAGCGGCGACCTTGCCCGGCGTGTCCTGGCCCTCGAGCGTCGTCAGGTCACAGCAGCGGATCGCCAGCTCGAGGGCCCAGAGCTTCGACTCCTTCTTGATGCTGCGCTTCGCGAGCTCGGCCGCACGTGCCTCGACGCCGACCTGATCGATCGCGCCGATGCGTGGGAGCCGCTGCTCGAGCGGCAGCTCGAACCCTGTCGGCAACGCCGGAGCCTTGGCCATTCGGCGAGTGTAGACGCTTCCTCACGGGCCGCCGGAGCGGCTAGGGTGGAACGCAGGCAGAACCTACAGAGGAGGGAGGCAGGCATGAGGCGGACGATCGGAATGCTCGTGCTCGTGGCGGTGGTCGGACTCCTCGCGGGCGGCTGTGGGGGCAGCAGCTCGGGCTCGCAGCCGCTGTCGAAGCCCGAGTACGTCAAGCAGATGGCGACGATCGGGCAGAGCCTTTCCGGCTCGATCAACTCGCTCGGCACGCCGGCGTCGGCCCCGGCCGCGGTGACCGGGCTCACGAAGGTCCAGTCGGACCTGCGCGACGCGCAGAAGAAGCTCCAGACGATCACTCCGCCCGACGACGTGAAGACGCAGCACGAGAGCCTGACGAAGGCGGTGGGCGACTTCGCCGATGAGCTCGATCCGATCATCGCCAAGCTGAAGAAGGGCGACATGACGGCGCTCGCGTCGATCACGACCCTGAAGGCGATCGGCGAGATCCAGACGGCCGCCGACGCGATCGTCAAGGCCGGCTACAAGATCAACGGCTGAGGCGCCGCACCGGCGTCAGAGGCCGAGCCGCTCGAGCATCGTCTCGTTCCGGCGCCATTTCGGCGCCGCCTTCACCTGAAGCTCGAGATAGATCGTCCGGCCGAGCAGCGCCTCGATGCCAGGGCGCGCCTGACGACCGATCTCGCGCACCATCGAGCCGCCCTTCCCGATCAGGATCATCTTCTGGCTCTCGGTCTCGGTGTAGAGACGGACGTGAACGCGGCGGTCGTCGATCTCGATCACCTCGGCCATGAGGGAGTGCGGCACCTCCTCGCGCGTCAGCCTGAGCGCCTGCTCGCGGACGAGCTCCGCGATCCGCCCCTCGAGCGGCATGTCGGTCACCTCGCCCGCCGGGTAGAGGAGCGGCCCCTCGGGGAGCAGCGCGACGAGCTCCTCGCGGAGCTCGTCGATCCCGTCGCCCGTCTTGGCGCTCACCGGATGCAGCGCGTGGAAATCGCCGAGCGCGGCCGCTGCCTTCATCTGCTCGACGATGTGTGCGGGCTTGAGCCGGTCGACCTTGTTGACGACGATCACGACGGGGCAGCCGAGCGCGAAGATGCGGCTCGCGACGTAGCGGTCGCCGGCGCCGATCCGCTCGCGGGCGCTGACGACGAGAACGGCGACGTCGAGGTCGTCGGCGATCGTCTCCTCGACGCGGTTTTGCATGCGCTGCGTCAGCGCATCGATCGGCCTCTGCCATCCGGGCAGGTCGACGAGGACGAGCTGGGCATCGTCGCTCGTCCAGACACCGCGGATGCGGTGGCGCGTCGTGTGCGGGACCCGCGAGACGATCGCCACCTTCTCGCCCGTGAGCGCGTTCGCGAGCGTCGACTTGCCGACGTTCGGGCGCCCTGCGAAGGCGGCGAAGCCCGATCTCATGCCGGCAGGTTCCAGCCGTCCGGGAGGAGCTCGGCGCACGTCGCGGTGTGCACCGTGCCGTCGGCGCCGCGGTAGCTCACCTCGTCGATCCGGAACTCGTGGATCCACTGCCGGCAGCCGCCGCACGGGGAGGCGGTGATGCCGATCGCCGCGAGGTCGCCGGGACGGCATCCGGCCGCCGCCGCCGCGGAGATGGCGCTCTTCTCGGCGCAGATGCCGAGCGGGTAGGCGGCGTTCTCGACGTTCACGCCCGAGAACTCGCGCCCGTCCCGCGTGCGGACGACGGCGCCGACGAGGTAGTTGGAGTATGGCGCGTAGGCTGCACCGGCCGCCGCCTCGGCCTTCTCCACCAGATCGCTCATACGGGAAGTCTCACAGGTTGCGCCCGGCTGCTCGCGCCCACGCCCGCGGGCTCACCCCGAGAGCTGGAAGAGCCCGAGCGTGAGGAGCGCGCCGAGCAGGCCGCCGAGGAGGACCTCGAGCGAGGAGTGGACGCCGGACTCGACACGCGTCTGGGCGACGAGCAGCGCCAGCACGAAGGCGATCGTCGAGACGAGGAACCGGTGATTCGCGCCCGCGACGTAGGTCACGGCGATCCAGCCGGCGAAGGCGACCGCCGCGTGGCCCGACGGCAGGCCGCCGCGCAGAGGCGCGCCGGTCCCGGTGAACGCCTTGACGGCGATCACGACGATGATCGTGATCACGAAGGCGACGATCGTCAGCTCGGCCGGCGCGTCCCGGACCCGGTCGATCAGCCGGGCGGTCTTGCTCGCGGTCTTGCCCGAGAACACGAGGTAGCCGACCGCGACCGCGTTGATCGCGGCGATCAGAACCGCCCCCGCCGCGATGTCCTTCGCGAGCTTCGCCATCGGGTCGAACGACGTCGTCGCCACGTCGATCGCTCCTTCGATCGCGGAGTTGATCATCTCGGCGATCAGCACGAACGCAATCGCGAGGAGGAGCGCGATCAGCTCGAGCTTCGTCACGTCGGCGACGACCGCGAGCACGAGCACCACGACGGCAACCAGGAAGTGGATCCGCATGTTCCGCTGCGTGCGGAGCACGTGGATGATCCCCTCGAACGCGTAGTTGAAGGAGTCGAGAATGCTCTGCGACCGCTGCTTCAAGCCGGCTCCTTCCGCCGTTGCCCAGCTGGGACATGTCCGGGGACAGTCACCGTTACGCGAGTGTCACAGGCGGGGCAGCCGGAGCCCCCTGCCGATGCAGGCACCGGCAACTGCCCACCGGCCGTTCGGACAAGTCCGGGGACAGGCACCGTGACGGAAGCGTGCCGGGTTCGGGCGCTGCTCATCCGGCGAGCTCCTGCTCCCGCCGCTCCATGTCCTCGCCGTGGTCGTAGCCGAGCAGGTGCAGCAGGCCGTGGGTGAGCGGCGCGCGCCAGGCGTCGCCGACGACGGCCGGGCAGAGCACGACGTCGCCGAGCGCGCGCGGTAGGCCCGCCGGGAGCTCGTCCCGGCCGTCGATCGGGAAGGAGAGCACGTCGGTGGCCTCGTCGATGCCGAGATGCTCGCGCTTGAGCGCGCGCATCTCCTCCGGGCCGACGAAGGCGAGACCGAGCTCGCCGTCGTCGATCCCCTCTGCCCGCAGGACGCTGCAGGCAAGCTCGACGGCTGCTCCCTCGTCGACCTCCGCGCCGCTCCTGTTTTCGACCTCGACGGTCAGCACGGTCCTATCTGCTCCGCTCGGTGCCCGTCTCCTCCGCATGCTCGCGGTATGCCTCGACGATCCGCTGCACGAGCTTGTGCCGCACGACGTCGCGGTGGCCGAACTGGACGAAGGCGATCCCGTCGATCTCGTTGAGAATGCCCTGCACCTGGATCAGTCCCGACGGCTGATCGCGGGGGAGGTCGACCTGCGTCACATCGCCGGTGACGACGACCTTCGACCCGAAGCCGAGCCGGGTGAGGAACATCTGCATCTGCTCCGGCGAGGTGTTCTGCGCCTCGTCGAGGATGATGAAGCTGTCGTTGAGCGTGCGCCCGCGCATGAACGCGAGCGGCGCAACCTCGATCGTGCCGCGCTCCATGTAGGTGTTCGCGCGCTCGGGGTCGAGCATGTCGTAGAGCGCGTCGAAGAGCGGCCGGAGGTACGGGTCGACCTTGGCGAGCATGTCTCCCGGCAGGAACCCGAGCCGCTCGCCGGCCTCCACGGCGGGTCGCGTGAGGATGATCCGCGCGACCTGGCGCTCCTGGAGCGCAGCGACCGCGAGCGCCATCGCCAGGTAGGTCTTGCCGGTGCCGGCCGGCCCGATCCCGAAGGTGACGGTGCAGCGGCGGATCGCGTCGACATAGGCCTTCTGGGTCACCGTCATCGGGGAGATCTGCTTGCCGCGATGACGCCAGACGACGGCGTCGAACACCTCGCGCACGTCATGGTTGCCCTCGATCGCGCCGAGCACCGCGTCGACCGTCTGGGCGCCGATCTGATGACCACCCTCGACCAGCTCGACGAGCTCGTCGATCACCTCCCGCGCCTCCTCCACTTTGCCGTCGTCTCCCTCCAGAGTCAGCTGGTTCCCACGCAGCCGGATGGTGCAGCCGAGGCGGTCGCGGAGCGCGTCGAGCACGCCGTCCCCCATGCCCGCCAGCTCGGCGGCGACGGCGTTGGAAACGTCGAGAACATCCTGCACGGACACCAGTCTAGGGACGACCCGCGTGAGGCCGGCCGGGCGCCGTTTCTCAGACGCCGGCGGGGGTGGTCGCAGCGATCGCCCGCCGGGTCAAGCGGGCGAGGGATCCTCGATCTCGGCGGCGGTCGGTGCCCCTGCCTCCTGCTGGAGGCCCCGTCGCAGCCCCACGAACGGCAACGATCGCAGCGACGGCCATGATCGCCGCCATCGCGTAGAGGACGGAGCGCGTGGCGTAGGCGAAGTCGAGCCTGATGAAATGAGGGATCGCGCCGGTGCCACCTTGCGACTGGGAGATGCTCGCTGCCTCGACCGCGGCCTTTGCCTTCGGCAGCCCCTGCGAGATCAGCGAGGTCGTGGTGCGCGAGTGCATCTGCGAGACGAGGAGGCTGCCGAGGACCGCGATACCGAGGCTCGCGGAGTAGTTGCGGACCGTCTGGGTGATCCCGGTGGCCTCGCCGTAGGAGAGCCTCGACGCTCGGTTGACGGCGTCGGTGCTCGCGGGCCCCAGCATGAAGCCCATCCCGGCTCCCGCCAGGATGAGGTACCCGACCTGGGAGCCGAGGTCGAGGCCGGTCACGTGGCGGGCCCACAGCCAGTAGCCGAGAGCTGCGAGAGCGCAGCCGAGGACGACCGGCCGTTTCGCTCCGATCCGATCGAGCATGCGGCCGCCGATCTGCGCCGCCGCGACGAAACCGATGAAGAAGTAGAGGAGCACGAGGCTCGCCGCCGACGCCGACTTGCCGAGCGAGATCTGGGCGTACTCGCTCGAGAAGAAGAAGACGGGTATGAAGGCCAGCATCGCGACGAAGAGGACGAGGTTCTCGACGAGGAAGGGCCGGACGCGGAAGATGCCGATGTCGATCAGCGGCGACGGCGTCCGGCGCTCGACGAGGCCGAAGACAACGAGCAGCAGCACGCCGGCAACGACACAGCCGATCGTCCGGGGGTCGGTCCAACCCCAGGTGCCGGCCTGCTGGAACCCGATGATGCTCACCGCAACGCCGGCGGCGATCAGGACGACGCCGCGGTAGTCCATCCGGGCGGGCCGGTGCTCGGTCTCGGGCCGTGAGACGGCGATGAGCGCCAGCGCGATCAGGGCCACCGGGATGTTCACCCAGAAGATCGCACGCCAGGTCCACTGCGTGAGGTAGCCCCCGAGAACAGGGCCGATGGCGGTGAGGCCGCCCGCGATGCCGAAGAAGAGCGCGAGCGCCTTGCCTCGCTCGCGGAGCGGAAAGGTCTGCACGACGATCGCCAGCGCAGCGGGGAACATGATCGCGCCGCCGAAGCCCTGAAGCGCCCGAAACGTGATGATCCACGCCTCGGCGATGCCCCCCTTCGGGGTGAGCCCGCAGAGCGCCGAGGCGGCGGCGAAGACGATCACACCGAGCGTGACCATCTTCCGGTGACCGACGGTGTCTGCGAGCCGGCCGCCGAAGGCGAAGAACGCGGCGAGCGTCAGCAGGTACGCGTTGATCGCCCACTGGACGCCGGTGCTCGTGAGGCCGAGCTCCCGCTGGATGTTGGGCGCTGCGATCGACACGATCGTCTGATCGATGAACGTCATCGCAACGGCGAAGATCATCGCCGCCAGGATCAGGTTTCTCGACCGTGTCTTGCCGCCGCCTACGGCTGCCATGGCCCCCCTAACGGCACGTAACGACTGTTCACGCGGTGCCGCCGGCGCAGACTACTGGACGTGACCCCGGGACGAAAGCCTTGCCGCCACGCGCTCCGGCACCTCAGGCGAGCTTCTCGCGGACGAGCTGGCCGACCGCGCTGCCGTCGGCCCGCCCGGCGATCTGGGGCATGACGTCTGCCATCACGCGACCCATGTCGCCCATGCTCGTGGCGCCGTTCTCGGCGATCGCATCGTCGACGATCCGCTCGAGCTCCTCCTCCGTCAACGGGGCCGGCATGAACTCCTCGAGGATGGCCAGCTCGCCCTCCTCCTTCGCGGCCTGCTCGTCGCGGCCGGCGGCGGTGAACGCCTCCGCGGCCTCGACGCGCCGCTTCCGCTCCCGCTGCAGCACCTGGAGCTCCTCGTCCTCGGAGAGCGGGCGCTGAAGCTCTTTCTCGGCCGAGCGAAGGCTCGCGAGGATCAGCCGGAGGGCGTCGCGCCGCGGTGCGTCGCGGGCGAGCGTCGCAGTCTTGACTCCTTCCTCGATCTCGTCGATCAGCGTCACAGCTCGGTCACCTCCGTGGCGTCGTCCGGGAGGTGCGTCCCGTGGACGGCTCTCCGTCCGAGCACGTGCCAGTGGAGGTGGAAGACGGACTGTCCCGCCGACGTGCCGACATTCACCTGGACCTTGTAGTCCTCGAGGCCGGCCTCCCGCGCCACCTCGGCGACGAACCCGAGCATCCGCTGGCTCTCGTCCGGGGAGAGCTCGCCGACGTCGCGGAAGGTGTCGACGTGATGCTCGGGGATGACGAGAAGATGCACCGGCGCCTGTGGATGGATGTCTGCGATCGCAACGAGCCCCTTCGTCTTCGCGACGTGGTCGCCCTCGCGGTAAAGCTGACAGAACAGGCAGTCGTCATGCGGCGACGGCAAGGATGCCCTCCTCGCTCACTGCCTCGGCGCGGACGCGCACGAGCTCGCCGACGGGCGCGTCGACGAGGAACGGCGAGTAGTCGTCTCCGTAGCCTCGGCCCGGCCGGTCGACGAGGACGACGTCGTGCGATCCGATCTTCGCCTGCCAGCGGCGCCGCTCGAGATCGCGCGAGAGCGCCCGCAGCCGGGCGCCGCGCGCCTTCTTCACCTGGGCCGTGATCCGGTCGTCGGCGGCGGTTCGGGTGCCGGGCCGGGGCGAGTACGGGAAGACATGAACCCGCGTCAGGCCGGCCGCCTCGACCGTCTCGAGCGTTCGGCGAAACGCCCGCTCGTCCTCGGACGGGAAGCCGACGATGACGTCTGTCGTCAGGTTGAACTCGCCTGCGAGGGGCTCGAGGCGCCGAAGGTAGGTTGCCGTCGAGTAGCGCCGGCCCATCGCCTGCAGCACGCCGTCGTCACCCGACTGAAGCGGCACGTGCAGGTGCCGGGAGACCGTCGGCGTCTCCCGGAGCGCGGCGACGAGCGCCTCGTCGACGTGGTTGATCTCGATCGAGCTCAGCCTGAGGCGGTCGAGCCCCGGCGTCGCGCCGGCCTCACGCACGAGACGGGGCAGGTCGAAGCCCGCTGCACGATCGCGGAAGCAGCCCAGGTTGATGCCGGTGAGGACCACCTCGCGGTGGCCCTGCTCGACCCGCCGGGCCACCTCACGCAGCACCGCGCCGGCCTCGCGGCTCCGCGATTGGCCGCGGACGAGCGGGATCACGCAGAACGCGCAGGAGAACGAGCAGCCGTCCTGGATCTTGACGAACGCCCGCACACGGTCGAGGCGCGCGTCGGCCTGCACGCAGCCGATCGAGCCGACGTCGCCGGCGACGAACGCGGCAGTCTCCTCGGGTCGCCGGGCGACGACGCTGACGTTGTCGGGCAGCCCTGCGAGCGCGCCGGGAGGGAGGTTCGCGGCGCATCCGGTGAGGTAGACGCGCCCGTGGCCGCGCGCGGCGCGCGCCGCGGCCTTGCGACTCTTCGCGACCGCCTCGTTCGTCACGCAGCAGCCGTTGATCACGGCCACCTCGGCCTCGGCGCGGGTCGCGACCTCGGTGTGGCCGGCCGCGAGCAGGCGCTCGGCGGATCTCGTGAGCGTCGACGAAGCGAGACCTTGCAACCGAGGAATTCGACGCTGAATCGCATCGCTGGCGGGATCGTACTGCCCGCCTCCCCGGATCGCGAGGTCACGCGGCTTGCGCGGCGGACGACCAGGGCGAGGGAGGCGGAGACGACGAGAGCGCCGGAGGCCAGGGCGAACGGCGCGGCGACCCCGACGCGGGTCGCGAGCACGCCGGCGAGGGCCGATCCGGCGGCGGAGCCGCACGCCTCGGCGGTCGTCACCCACGTCAGCGACTCCGCGCCGCTACCCGGCGCCAGCACGTCGAGCGTCTCGAACAGCGCGACGGTCGCCGGGCCGAACGCGAGCCCGGCGAAGAGCAGGACCGGTGCGAGCTGCGCCGGTGTTCCGGCGAGCGCCGCCGGGCGCGAGCAGCACACCGATGAGCGAGCACCGCCCGCAGGTAGCGGTCGAGCACCGCGCGCCCGCCAGCTGCGGCTCCCGTACCAGAGCGCCGCCGAGCACGCTTCCGGCCGCGAACGCCGCCAGCAGCGGGCCCGCGAGCGGCCGCGTGCCCCCAGTCGGCAGCGGCGACCGGCACCGCCACCGGTGACGATGCCGTAGGCGCCGCCGAAGACGACCGAGACGGCGAGGAGGCCGAGCAGCGCGCGGGCTCCGCA
This sequence comes from uncultured Actinomycetota bacterium, assembly GCA_963743675.1. GTDB lineage: Bacteria > Actinomycetota > Thermoleophilia > Gaiellales > Gaiellaceae > PALSA-600. Next base: position 56,262 of record CAVURE010000001.1, on the reverse strand, counting down.
GGAGCGACGGCATCGGCGTGGGCTCGCTCGGCGCTCGCGCCGCCTCGCGCGGCAGGCAGCGAGAGCAGCGCCCCTGCGAGACCGTCGACCGCGCACACCAGGCACGCGGCCGATGCGGAGACGAGGAAGAGCAGCGAGGCGACGACGGGCCCGGCGACCTGGCCGACGTCGTAGAGCAGCGACATCATCGCATAGCCGCGGCGGATGAGCTCGGGCTCGACGACGTACGCGCCAGAGCGCCCGCGCCGAGGCGAAGAGCGGCGGCGCGCTCAGGCCGGCGAGGCCGGCGAGGACGACGAGCAACCAGGCGGGCCCGCCGCCGTGGGCGACGAGGTCGAGCGCGATCAGCGAGGCGCGCGTAGCCGAACGCGAGGCCCGGCAGCCAGATCCGGCGCCGCGGCGGTCGACGAGCCGTCCGCGGAACGGCGCCGAGACGCCGGCGGCGAGCGCGAAGGCGGCGACCGCGAAGCCCGCCGTCCCGGTAGGAGCCGGTCGAGCGCTCGACCGTGAGCAGCACGGTCAGCGACAGCATCCCGAACGAACGTCGCCGCGGCGAGCGCGTACAGGAGGCGGCGGGCCGGCCGCAGCCGGACGAGAGCGAGGTAGCTGGCGGTCATCGAGGCCTAAGGTACGCCGATGGACGGCCGGGCTGCCCCACCCCGCCGCGCGGCGCACCGAGCGGCTGTCCTCCGTTGCTACGAGCCGCGCTGACGCGCCGCTCGTCAAGGAGGCGGTCGACTCGAGCCTCGAGCACCTGCGGGTGTTCATGGACTGGGCCTGGTTCGCGCCGGAACCGCTCGCGGTCGTGGCAGCGCAGCTCGACGGGCTTCAGCGAGGCTTCGAGCACGGGACCGATTTCGATCTACGGCCTGTTCTCGCCGGACGAGTCGGAGCTCGTCGGCGGCGCGGGCTCCACCGCCGCGTCGGCCCCGAGGCGCTCGAGGTCGGCTACTGGCTCCGGGCGAGCCGGGTCCGCCGCGGCCTCGCCACCGAGGCCGCGGCGGCCCTGACGCGCGCTCGCGTTCGAGTGCTGCGGCGTCGAGCGCGTCGAGATCCACATCGATCCCGACGAACGCGCGAGCCTCGGCGTGCCCGCCAAGCTCGGCTACCTGCGTGAGGCCACCCTGCGCAAGCGGCTCCCGCCGGTCCGCGCCGGGCGGGGAGCGCCGCGACGACGTGATCTTCTCGCTGCTCGACGACGAGTATCCGGGCTCGCCCAGCGCGGAGGTCGTCGATCGCCGGTCGTCTCAGCCGCGGTCGCGCACGAAGAGTCCGCCGCCCAGCCGTCGAGCTCGCGGCGCTCGACACGGCGAAACGGGGAGCTCGGGCACGGTCGCGCGGCCAGGTACCCCGCCGTGATCCACCGGTCGGCCGTGACGCCGGGCGCCGATCGTCCTCGATCGCGCTCGAGCGAGATGTTCGACACCGCCAGGTCGGCAGCAGGAGCTCGCCGGTCCGCGCATCCAGTACGCGAGGCCTGGAGCGAGCGACGCCGTTCGCGCGCGGCGTTCTCGCCGGTCACCTCGACCGCGATCTCGTCGATGTCGAGCGCGATCACCGGCTCGAACCCGAGCCTGGCGGCCGCGATCGAGATCACCCCGGAGCCGCAGCCGATGTCGAGCAGCGAGCCGGCGCGGCTCGGCGAGCAGCAGCTCGAGACAGAGCCGGGTCGAGGGATGGGCGCCGGTTCCGAAGGCGCGGCCGGGGTCGATGACGACCGCGAGGGCCTCCGCCGGCGGCTCTCCCACGGCGGGCCGACCCAGAGCGGGCCGATCCGCGACCGCGTGGTGGAACTCGCGCCAGCGGTCCTCCCAGCCGTCGGCGACCTCGGTGATCACAGGCATCCGGGAACTGCGGCCAGCACTCGCTCGGCCGCCGCGCCCGTAGGCCGCGAGCTCGACGATCGCCCTCCGTCCGCCTCCTCGAACCCCTCCGGCGCCAGCTCGACGAACCGGGCGCGAAGCTCCTCGGCCCGTCCGCCGGCGCGGTGACGGCGGCCCGGATCAGAGGAACGCGCTCTTCGAGCTTCTCGAAGAAGCCCTTGTTGATGCTGGTAGGTGTCCTCGTCGCTCAGCTGCTCGAACTCCTCGAGCAGCCGGCGCTGCTCGGCGGTGAGCCGGCGCGGGACGGTGACGTTCACGAGCACGCGATGGTCGCCGCGGCCGAAGCCCTGCAGCACCGGCATCCCCTTCCCGCGGAGGACGCGGACCTCGCCGGGCTGGGTGCCGGGGTCGAACTCGAGCTCCTGCGGTGCCCGCCGAGGTCTCGACCGGCGACCTTCGCCCCGAGCGAGGCCTGGACGATCGTGAGGTCGACCTGCGAGAAGATGTCGTTGCCCTCGCGCACGAACCGCTCGTCGGGGCGGACGTGGACCTGGACGTAGGCGTCGCCCGCGCGGCCGCCGAGCGTCCCGGCGTGCCCCTCGCCCGTGATGCGGATCCGCTGGCCGTCGTGGATGCCCGGCGGGGATCTCGACGTCGAGCGTCGCGCGTCCTCGACCGTCCGTCCGCCGCCGTTGCAGGTCTCGCACGGCGTGCTCGACCTTGCGCCCGCTGCCGTTGCAGTCGGGGCAGGCGCCTGGCGGACGAACTCGCCGAGGATCCCGCGCGAGACCTGCTGGAGCACGCCGTGCCCGTCGCAGCGCGGGCAGGCGACCGACGGCCGAGCCCGGCGCGGCGCCGCTCGCCGTGGCAGGTCGCTGCAGGTGACGGCGCCGTCTCGAGCGGCACCTCGACCTTGACCCCGTTCGCGCGGCGTCGACGAGCTCGATCTCGACCTCGGCGAGCGACGTCGGCGCCCGCGCGAGCCGCCGCCGCCGCGGCGGCGGCCGGCCCGAACAGGTCCTCGCCGAAGAACGCGCTGAAGAGGTCGCCGAAGTTGCCGAGGTCGAAGTGGCTCGGCTGGAACCCGCCGGAGCGGAGCCCCGCGTGGCCGTAGCGATCGTAGAGCTGCCGGGTCTCGGGGTTCGAGAGCGCCTCGTAGGCCTCGGAGACCTCGCGGAACCGCACCTCGGCGTCGGGCGCGTCGGAGACGTCCGGGATGGAGCTCGCGCGCAAGCCGGCGGAAGGCCTTCTTGATCGCCTGCTCGTCGGCGGTCCGCGGGAACGCCGAGCAGCTCGTAGTAGTCGCGTTCGGTCGTCGACATGCGGCCTCATATCGTGCCAGCGGCGGTGGCTCTCGCACCGCGGCCGCGGTCGCTACTCGTCGGCGTAGACCGTCCTCGACGAAGCGCGAGAGCTCGTATGCGGCCGCGCGGACGGCGCGGAGCGCCTTCTCGTAGTCCATGCGCAGCGGGCCGAGCAGGCTGACCGTGCCGAGCGGCTGGTTGGCGTACCCGTAGGTCGCACCGACGAGCGCGAGCTTGTGGAGGCCCGGACTCCTCGAGCTCGTCGCCGACGCGCACGAACGGCCGGCGCAGCCCGAGCGACTGCGCGAGGATGTCGAGCAGCGCGGCGCGCTTCTCGAGCGCGTCGATCAGGCTCCGGTAGGCGCCGATCTCCTCGTCGCGCAGGTCGTCGAGCAGCCCGGCCGCGCCGCCGACGTAGAGCTCCCGCTCGTCCTCGAGGTCGTCGAAGGCGCCGCGCACGACGGCGAGGAACGCCCGCTCGCGCGGCGAGAGCGCTCGGCTCGTCGAAGGCGCGGGCGAGCAGCCGCGACCGGAGCCGGAGGCCGGTGAGCCGCTCGCGCAGGTAGTCGCCGGCCCAGGTGACGAGCCCGGGTCGACCGGCTCCGGGAACGCGTAGCGCTGCTTCGTCACCCCGCCGGTCGAGGTGATCACGACGACGACGACGACGTTCGGCTGGAGCTGGAGCACATCGACGTGGCGCACGGTCGCCGCCTCGAGCGGCGGCGCCGAGACGAGCGCGAGCAGGCGCGTCACCTGCGACAGCGTCTCGGTCGTCACCTGCAGCGCCTCGTCGACCTCGGCGCGCTGGCGTGCGTGAGCTCGAGCGGGAACTCCGGCCGGCCGCGGCTCCTGCCGGGCGAGCAGCGCATCGACGTAGACCCGGTAGCCGGCCTCGGTCGGCACCCGGCCCGCCGAGGTGTGCGGGTGGGTGAGCAGCCCGAGCCGCTCGAGCTCGGCGAGCTCGGCCCGCACGGTCGACGACGACGACGCCGACCCCGGTCCGCTCGACGAGCAGCCTTCGAGCCCGACCGGGGCGCTCGTCGCGACGTACTCCTCGACGACGCGGGCGAGGATCTCCCGCTGCCGCTCGGACAGCTCCGCGCGCGCGCCCATGCTCAGTTCCTCATCGTAGGCGAGCAGGAACGCGGATCGCGTGCCAGGCGCGGCCGCCGCGGCGTCGAGCCGAGTCGAGCCCTCAGGCGAGCAGCGCGCGCCGTCACGCCGTCGCCGAGGAACCGTCCCGCGCGCGGGTCAGCGACACGGTGTCGCCCCGCAGGCTCGCGAGCCCGAGCCGCTCGAGCCGCTCGAGCCCGGCCGGATCGAGCGTCGCGCTCGGCCGCCGCGACGCTCGACCGGCTCGTCGAGCCGCAGCCCGAGCATGACGCGCTCGGTCTCGCGCACCGCCGGCGCAGCTCCTCGAGCTCCCGCGGCGGCCGCCGGCCCGCCGCGAGGGCGTCGACGTAGCCGCGAAGCGACGGCGCGTTCCGCCAGCGCCGATTCTCGATTGTGCTGACAGCGCCCACGCCGAGGCCGAGGTAGTCGTGCCCGAGCCAGTAGCCGAGGTTGTGGCGCGCGCGCAGACTCACGCTCCACGCCTCCCGTCGGCTCGACGACACGGCCCGGCAGAAGTTCGCCGTCTCGTACCAGCGGTATCCGGCGCGGGTCAGCGTCTCGACCACCAGCTCGAAATAGGACTCCATCGACTCGGCCTGGCGCTCGAGCTCGGCTCCGTGGGCGTGCGTGAAGCGGGTGCCCGGTTTCGCTTCCAGCTCGTAGGCGGAGATGTGCTCCGGCTCGAGCGCCAGTGCCTCGGCGAGGTCGCTCGCGAGCTCGGCGGGGCTCTGGCCGGGGATCCCGTAGATGAGATCGAGAGAGATGTTGTCAAATCCGGCATCACGAAGAAGATAGACGGCGCGCCGGACGTCGTCGGGGCCGGCAACGCGTTCGAGCACCTCGAGCAGGCGCGGCTGGAAGCTCTGGGCCCCGAGCGAGACGCGGTTGACGCCGTTCTCGCGCAAGCAGCGCGGCGAGCTCGGGCGTCACCGTCTCGGGGTTCGCCTCGACGGTCACCTCGGCCGCCTCGGGGAGCGCCGCGAGCAGCCGCTCGAGCGCGGCAGGCTCGGTGAACGTCGGCGTGCCGCCGCCGAGGAAGACCGTCTCGACCGACGGCGCGAGCAGCCCCGCTCGAGCTCCAGCTCGGCGACGAGCGCGTCGACGTAGCCTCCGTGGTCGCCGCTGCGGCCGACCGCCGTCACGAAGTCGCAGTAGCCGCAGCGGTGCGCGCAGAAGGGCAGGTGGACGATAGAGATGGCCCGCGCCCGTCCGGGCGCCGTCGTCCGTTCGCGCCCCCACTACTTCTTGCCCCCGTCGTTCAGGTTCAGAACGGCGAGGAATGCCTCCTGCGGCACCTCGACGCCGCCGACCTGCTTCATGCGCTTCTTGCCCTCCTTCTGCTTCTCGAGCAGCTTCCGCTTGCGCGTGATGTCGCCGCCGTAGCACTTGGCGATCACGTCCTTGCGCTTGGCCTTCACCGTCTCGCGCGCGATGACGCGCGAGCCGATCGCTGCCTGGATCGCCACGTCGAACATCTGCCGCGGAATCTCCTCACGCAGCCTCTCGACGAGCGCCCGGCCGCGGTCGTACGCCGCATCGCGATGGATGACGAGCGACAGCGCATCGACCAGATCGCCGCCGACGAGCACATCGACGCGGACGAGCGACCCGGGCCGGAAGCCGATGTAGTCGTAGTCGAAGCTCGCGTAGCCGCGTGTTCGCGACTTCAACGCGTCGAAGAAGTCGAGCACGATCTCGGCAAGCGGCATCTCGTAGGTCAGATGGGCGCGGTCCTCCGAGAGGTACTCCAGGTGGTCGAACCGGCCGCGGCGCTCGTTGCAGAGCTCCATCACCGCGCCGACGTACTCCTTGGGCACGATCACCTGGGCCTTGATGTAGGGCTCCTCGATCTCGTCGACGCGCGTCGGGCATGTCGGAGGGGGTGTGCACCTCCTTCCAGTCGGTCGCGTTCTGGGCCCGCACGCGATAGGCGACGGTGGGTGCGGTGACGAGCAGGTCGAGATCGAACTCGCGCTCGAGCCGCTCGCGCACGATCTCCATGTGCAGCAGCCCGAGGAAACCGCAGCGGAATCCGAAGCCGAGCGCCTGGGACGTCTCGGGCTCGTAGAACAGCGCCGCATCGTTGAGCTTGAGCTTCTCGAGCGCGTCGCGCAGCTCCGGGTAATCGTCGGAGTCCGTCGGGAACAGGCCCGCGAACACCATCGGCTTCACGTCCTTGTATCCCGGAAGCGGGTCGGTCGCCGGCCGGGCCTCGACGGTCAGCGTGTCGCCGACGCGGAGCTCGGAGACCTCCTTCAGGCCCGTGATCACGTAGCCGACCTCGCCCGCCACGAGCGACTTCAAGCGGCAGCATGACCGGGGACATCGCGCCGATCTCCTGCGCCTCGAACCGGGTGCCGAGCGCCATCGCCCGCAGATCCTGCCGGGGCTCGAACGCCCCGTCGACGACACGCACGAATGCGACCACACCGCGGTACTGGTCGTAGGAGGAGTCGAAGATGAGCGCCCGGGACGGCGCCGACGGGTCGCCCGCAGGCGGCGGGATGCGCTTGACCACGGCGTCGAGCACGTCCTCGACGCCGATGCCCGTCTTCGCCGAGATCCGGAGCACATTGCCCGGGTCGTCGCCGAGCAGCTCCGCGAGCTGGAGCGAGACGCCGTCCGGGTCGGCCTGCGGCAGATCGATCTTGTTCACGATCGGAACGATCTCGAGGTTGTTCTCGATCGCCAGGTAGGCGTTCGCCAGGGTCTGCGCCTCGATGCCCTGCGCCGCGTCGACCACGAGCAGCGCTCCCTCGCACGCCTGCAGGGATCGGGAGACCTCGTAGGTGAAGTCGACGTGCCCGGGCGTGTCGATCAGGTTGAGCTGATGGCCCTTCCAGGTCACCCGTACGGCCTGCGCCTTGATCGTGATCCCCCGCTCGCGCTCGAGATCCATCGAGTCGAGGACCTGGGCGCGCATATCGCGCTGCGCGACGGCATGCGTCAGCTCGAGAATCCGGTCGGCGAGCGTCGACTTGCCATGGTCGATGTGCGCGATGATCGAGAAATTGCGGATATGGCCTTGATCCATCGCTCGTAGAGTACGAGCAGCCTCAGGCGTGGGGCGTAGCAGTACCGGCTGCCCGCGTCGTGCCGTTCGACGAGGACGGCGCCGGCTCGTCGTGCTACGGCGGGCGCCGGCTCGGGCCATGGGCTGCGAGCACGAGATCGTCGACCGGCGGAGGTGGACCGTGCCGATCGGCGGCACCCGGATCCGTCGCGACCCGATCGGCAACCTTCGCGTCCCGAGCGGCGGCGACCGCGCGCTCCGTGACGCGCTTGTCTCGGCACGTCTCCGAGAGCACCGGCAAGCCCACCCTCGCGCGCGCGATGACGCCCTTGGCGAGCACACGTGCGAGCTCGATCTCGCCTGCGATCCGGCACGCCCTTCCCGCGGAACGAGCTCGGCCTGTGAACCGACGGGCCCCGTCGGCGCGCAGGCGCGAGGCCCCACCTCCCCCAGGCGCGCGGGATCGGCTCACCTTCGTCGTCCTCCCTGCGGCCAGGCCGAGCGGATGCTGCACGCCGCGGCGGCGATCGATCAGCTACTGCGCCACTGCTGCGCCACGCCGGCGCAGCGCGAGCACGACGTCGAGCTCGTGGATGCGGAGCAGGCGGCATGAGCCGACATAGACGCCCAGGCCTGCGCCGAGCCCGAGGCCGAGCGAGACGAGCTGGACGATGAACCGGTGCCCGAGGGCGTCGTCGAGGGGCTTCCAGATCGCGAACGCGATGCCCGCGGCGACGGCCGAAGCCACGAAGACCCGGGCGGCAGTCGACGCGGTCCGCCTGCCGTCGATCCCGCCGATCTCGCGGCGCAGCGCGATGACGAGAGCGATCGTCCCGGCGATGTTCACGAACGCCGTCGAGAGCGGGATCCCCCACGCTCCGAGCGGATAGAACAGCCAGTCGAGGAGCGCGTTCAGGAACAGGTTCCCGAGCGCGACCGCGGTCGGGATCCAGTTCGACTGGAGGCTGAAGAACGCCCGGTTCAGCATCAGCATCGCCCCGTTGAAGACGAGGCCGACGCTGAAGGCCGCGAGGCAGGCCGCGGTGACAGGCGTCTGGTCGGGCGTCCAGAGGCCGCGCTGGTAGAGGATGCGGATGATCGGCGTCGCCAGGACGATGCTGAACGCGGCAGCCGGCAGCAGCGTGAACGTGATCAGGCGCAGGCCGCGGGCGACCGTTGAGCGGAAGCCGTCGAGGTCTCCCCGCGCTGCGAGCCTTGACATGGTCGGGAAGAGGACGGTCGCGATCGCGACCGAGAACATCCCCTGGGGGAGCATGTAGACGAGGAACGCCTTCTGGATCGCGGTCGGAGCGAGGTCGGGGTTGATGTAGCGCGAGGCGAAGAAGACGTCGATCAGCGCGTTGATGTTGATGAGGCCGAGGCCGAGCGTCACCGGCAGCATCAGCTTGAAGGTCTTCTTGACCGCCGGATCGCGCCAGTCGAGGACGACCCGGAGCCGCTCCTCGCCCCGGTCGAGGCCGCGCAGCCAGGGCATCGGCAGGAAGACCTGGATGAACGTGGCGATCAGGATCGCGAAGGCGTAGATGTAGAGCTGCGCGTTGACGTTGTTCGTACGCGGCACGCCGAGCACGAGGCCGGCGACGATCGCCAGGTTCCAGAACACCGGCGAGAGCGCCGGCACCGAGAAGTGGTCGTAGGTGTTGAGGATGCCGACGACGATCCCGGAGACACCGAGCAGGATCACGATCGGGAACAGCACCCGCGAGAGCCCGACCGCGAGGCTCTCGTTGCCGCCCGGAACGCCGAACAGGCGGACGACCCACGGCGCGACGAGGATGAAGAGCGCGCTGAGCGCGGTCAGGCCGAGCAGCATCAACCAGAAGAGGCTCGAGGCGACGCGCCAAGCGCGCTTGCGCTCGCCCTTCTCGATCAGCTCGCTGAAGACGGGGACGAACGCCGAGGAGAGCGCGGCGTCGGCGACGAGCGCCCGCACGAGGTTCGGGAACTGGTAGGCGACCGTGAACGCGTTGATCTCCCCGGCGGCGCCGAAGTAGTAGGAGGCGACCACCTCGCGAACGAGGCCGATGACACGCGAAAGGCCGGTGGCGAACGAGAAGACGACGGCCGCGCGGGCGAGGCGCCGTGGACGGTGCGCCGGCATCGGCACGGCGGGGCCGAGCGGGATGCCCTCGCCGGGAGTCATCGCGCCGGCCCACGAGAAGAGGGCGGATTCGGTCGTCCAGTCCGGCTCGCCACGCGTCCGGCGTCGCTCGTTGCGTGCCATGAAGCGGGCGTGACGCTCGCGGGCGAGCTGCTCGTCGTCCACGTCCGGAGCATAGGGAGCGGCGCTGCCGGTGCCGCTTTGGGCCTGCTACGATCGCTTGTGCCCGCCGCTGCGGGCGTTTTCTCGCGCGGGACCTTTTCAACTCATGGCGAACATCAAGCAGCAGAAGAAGCGGATCCGGATCACCGGCGACGAGCGGCTGGAGAACCTGCGGTACCGCTCGACGATCAAGACGCTGACGAAGCGGCTCGCGGCATCCGTCGACGAGGGCGACGCCGAGGCGGTCGCGACCGAGCACCGCACCCTTGTCCGCTGGATCGACAAGGCCGTCTCGCGGGGCGCGCTCCATCGCAACACCGGCGCCCGCAAGAAGTCGCAGGCGGCGCGGCTCGCCTCGCCGCCGGCAGCCTCGCCGAAGGCCTGACCGGGCGCCGAGAGGCAGCGGTACTGGCTAGGTGCGCGGGGCGGTGATCTCGATCAGCGCGCGCTCGAGCTCGAGGTCGCCCGCCAGGCGCGAGCCGCCCTTCAGCGCATGGTCGAGCGCTGCGAGCCGGACCGTCACCGTGCGAAGCTCGTCCTCGGTGTAGTTCCGGCTCTGCGTGTAGAGCTTGCCGACGTAATAGGGGTGCTGCTTGAGCGACGCCGCGGCCTCCTTGGCCGGGATCCCCTGGGCATCGAGCGCCTGCGCTCGCCTGATCCGGGCGACGTGGCTCGTCAGGATGCCGGCCACCCGCGGGATCGTCTTCGACCGCGGATCGCCCGAGCGCTCGAGCAGACCCTCGGAGGCGTGCAGGACAGCCGAGACGTCTCGGGCTCCCCAGGCGTCGGTGAGCGCGAAGTTCGTGGTCTCGGCGCGCGCGGCGACCAGCCGCTCGACGTCACCCGCCGTGACGAGATCGCCCGCGGCCCACGTGGCGACCTTCTCGATCTCCGACGACAGGTCGTAGCCGTCGTCGCCGACGAGCTCGAGCAGCGCCCGGCAGGCCTCTGGCTCGGCCTTCGTCCCGTGCAGGCCGAACTGCTCGGCAACCCACTTCTGCAGCGCGCGCTGCGGCATGTCCCAGAGGAGGAGATCGCCCTTTCCCGCGACGACAGCCTTTGCGATCGGCGCGTCCTTCTTCAGCTCCGCGCCGACGAGCGCCATCGTGGTCGCCGGTGCGGGTGCCTTGAGGTAGGCGGCGATCTGCTTTGCGTCCTCGGCCTTCCAGGCCTCGACGCCCTCGACCACGATCAGCCGCCCCTCGCTCGGCGAACAGGCCGAGCGCATTGCAGGCCGCCACCGCATCGGCCCCGCTCACATCCCGCGCCGAGTGGATCTCGACCGCGTCCGCCGCGAAGCGCGAGCGCAGCCGATCCACGGCACGATCGATCTTCGGCCGGTCGGTCCCGGCCATCAGGTAGGCCGCCTTCAGCTCGTCCGCCATCGAACGCAAGCATAGGCGGCGGGCAGGCGCACTTCGCACCGGGGCTTGGCCGTTCGGCGAAATCGTCGTACGATCGGGCGCGAGGCAGGCAAATCCTCAACGGCTGGAGGGCACGGTGAACCGATCGAAGCAACCTGTCTGCGCATTCGCATTCGCATTCGCACTCGCCGCGGCGGCGGCCCTCGCGATCTCCGGGATGTCAACGGCAGCGGTAGCCACGCCGAGGGCGGCCTGTCCCGACTTCGTGGGTCCGGCCTGGACGTTCCCGGCAACGGGCAAGAGTGGCACCAAGTGGAAGGTGACCGCGACCGGCATCACCTGCGCGCTCGCCACGACCTGGGCGAAGAAGTTGATCCACACGCCGTACAAGGGTGAGGCGGCAACGACGCTGCACGGCCCGACGGGCTACCACTGCCTTCCCTCGATCCCGGCCGGGAAGGGCGTTCCGGGGGAGTGCGCGGCCGGCTCGAAATCCTTCTCGTGGGAGGCTCACGCCTGAGGGCGGCGATCAAGCCGGCCGCCTTCGCCGGTAGAGGACATAACCGACGGCGAGGAGCGCAGCGACGCCGACCGCCAGCCGCCGGCCGCTCGTCACCTCGGCGCCGGGAAGCGAGCCGAACAGCTTCGCGCATAGCGCGATGTAGGCCGCCACCCACCCGTTCAGCCAGGCGACGACGCTCGCCGCGCCCGGGGCGACTGCGCCGAGGCCCGCCGTGACGAACGCCAGCCCGAGCAGGACCGGCATCGCGAGCTCGGCGAGCATGTTCGCCGGAACACCGACGAGGGGGAGGTAGCCGAACTGGATCCACACGATCGGAGCAGTGACGAGGCTGCACCCGAGCGAGACCGCCATGCCCATGCGCGTCCCGCTCGGAAGCGGCAACCGCTCGAGCCGCCGTGCGATCCACGGCACCACCGTGAAGATCGCCGCCACCGCAGCGAACGACAGCTGGAAACCGGGGTCGAAGACCGAGTAGGGGTTCCAGGCGAGCAGCGTGACGGCAGCGATGAGCAGCGCCTGCCACGCGTCGCGAAGCCGTCCGGTGAGCCACGCGAGCGAAGCGAGCGAGCCGGCGATGCCGGCACGGATCACGGACGGCTGCGGGCCGACGGCGAGGACGTAGGCAGCGATGGCGACCAGGGCGCCGAGCTCACCAACGACGCGCCCGATCCCGAGCAGCCAGGCGAGGCCCAGCGCGCCGGCGGCGACGAGGACGACGTTCTGGCCACTGACGGCGAGGAGGTGATAGAGGCCGGATGCCTGAAAGTCGTGTCGCAGCTCCGGCGAGAGCGACGAGCCGTCCCCGAGCACGATCCCTTCCAGGACCGCGCGGCGCTCTCCCCCGACCCCGGGGGCGATCGAGCTGCCGAGCCACGCACGCAGGTGGTCAGCGACACCGCCCAGGCCTCCACGCGAGCCGACCCGCGCCCACTCGTCGACGCGCAGCACGACGTGGATGCCGTGTCGACGCAGCCACGTTCGCTCGTCGAACCCGTTCTCGGGCCCCGGCGGCTCCTTCACGAGGACGAGAGCGTCGAGGACGGCACCCTGGGGCGGCGACCGGCCGAGGTGAAGCTCGAGCTGGACGGGCTCGTCGACGTGCCTCCCGTCGAACGTCCGCGCCACTGCCTGCGCCCGGATCGAGAACCGGCCTGCCGCGGGCGGCGCCGTCACGACCACCCTTGCCCGGCCGGCCCGGCCGACCTCGGCAGCGAGCGGGCTCCGGTCGAGCGAATCGAGTCGGCTCGCCGCCCACCACCAGCCGAGCAGGCCGACCACGACGGCGAGCGCCCCGAGCCGCACCGCGGACGATTCAGCGAGGGCCGCGACCGCAGCGGCGACGAGCGAGAGTGCCAACGCCGGCGTATGTAGCCGGGTCAGGTTCGCCAGCGCGAGCCCCGCTGCGAGAGCGGCGGCGAGGACATGAGCGGGTGCCGGCCGGAGGGTCACGGGATCACCTGTCCGCGAAGGTTGTCGATGCGCGACGGGCCGATGCCCGGAATCGCGTCCAGGTCGTCGACGGAGGTGAACGGCCCGTGCTGGGTGCGGTAGTCGACGATCTTCTGCGCAGTCACCGGCCCGATTCCGGGGAGGGCGTCGAGCTGCTCGACGGTCGCAGTGTTGAGATCGACCGGCGCCGTCGAGGCGGAGCCGCCGGCGCCGGCCGGCGCCACCACACCGCCAGCACCGGCCGGGACGAGCACCTGCTCGCCGTCGGCGAGCGGTGCTGCGAGGTCGACGAGAGACTCGTTGGCGTGACGCGCAGCCCCACCGGCGCGGGAGATGGCGTCGGCGATGCGAGAGCCCGGCGGTAACCGGTAGACGCCCGGCCGCCGGACCGCGCCGGCGACGTCGACCACCACGACCGAGCCTGCCGCCCGCGCCGAGGCGGGCGAGGACGCGGGGGTCGCGAGCGCCGGGATCTCGGCGCTCGAGACGGACGCAGTCGAGGGGGTCCTCGAGCCGCCGAGGACGTGCACCGCCACGACCACCACGGCGAGCACGGCCGCCGCCAGCGCGATCGCCTGACGGCGGGAGAGCGTGAGGGCGGGCATCTGGCCAGCCTGCCTGCAGAGGTGTGACGTGTCTGTGCCAGCTCTGTGCCGGTTTCGTCACGGCGCCGCGCGGCACGCGACCAGGACGGCCCGAGGTCGGCTCTACACGACGAAGTTGACGAGCTTGTCCGGCACGACGATCACGCGCGGCTCGTGCCCGTCCAGATAGGACTGCACCCGCGCGGAGGCCTTCGCGGCGGCAATCAGCATCTCCTCGGACAGCCCGGCGGCGACCGTCATCCGGTCGCGCACCTTCCCGTTGACCTGCACGACGAGCTCGATCGTCTCGCGCTGCAGCAGCGAGGGGTCGGCGACGGGCCAGGGCTCGGTCCAGAGCTGTGAGTGCCCGAGATCCGACCACAGCTCCTCCGCGATGTGCGGCGCGTACGGCTGGATCAGCGACACCGCCGTCTCGACCGCGAACCGTGCCGCGGGATCGCCGGGAGCTGCGGAGATGGCGTTCACGAGCTCCATCACCGCGGCGACCGGCGTGTTGAACACGAACCTCCGGTCGATGTCGTCGGTGACCCTGTGGATCGTCTCGTGCGCCTTCCGGGCGAGGGGCGTCGCCGGCACGTCCACCGCCGGCTCGCGCTCGAGCTCCTCATGAACCACCCGCCACAGACGCGTCAGGAACCGCCACATCCCCTCGACGCCGGTGTCCTGCCATTCCTTGTCCTGGTCGGCCGGCCCCATGAACAGGATGTAGAGCCGCAGCGAGTCGGCGCCGAAGCGCTCGATCAGCTCGTCAGGCGAGACAACGTTGCCCTTCGACTTCGACATCTTGTGGCCGAACCGGTAGATCATCCCCTGGTTGAAGAGCCGCGCGAACGGCTCGTTGAACCCGAGCAGGCCGCCGTCGTACAGCGCCTTGGTGAAGAATCGCGCGTACATCAGGTGCAGGATCGCGTGCTCGATCCCGCCGATGTACTGATCGACGGGCAGCCAGTAGTCGACGAGCTCGCGATCGAACGGCGCCTCGGCGTTCCGCGGGTCGGTGTAGCGCAGGAAGTACCAGGACGAGTCGACGAACGTGTCCATCGTGTCGGTCTCGCGCAGCGCCCGCGCCGCCGCAGGAGGGACATGTCACGTTCACCCAATCCTCGGCGGCGGCGAGCGGCGAGCGCCCCTTCGGCAGGTAGTCGACGACCTCCGGCAGCAGGACGGGCAGCTCGGACTCGGCCACCGGGACGATGCCGCAAGCCTCGCAGTGGATCATCGGGATCGGGCAACCCCAGTAGCGCTGGCGGGAGAGCAGCCAGTCGCGGAGGCGAAAGTTGACAGCCGCGTGGCCCAGTCCGCGCGACTCCAACGAGGCGACGATCGCCTGCTTCGCCTCCGCCGGCGAGAGGCCGTCGAACCCGCCGGAGTTCACCAGCACCTCGTCGTCGGAGTGCGCGACGTACGCCACCCCTTCGACGACCTCGCCTCCCGCCGGGGCGACCACCTGCATGATCGGCAGCCCGAACTTCTCGGCAAAGGCAAAGTCTCGCTCGTCGTGCGCCGGCACGGCCATGATCGCGCCGGTGCCGTAGTCCATCAGCACGTAGTCGGCGATCCAGATCGGGATGCGCGCGTCGTTCACGGGGTTGACCGCGTAGAAGCCGGTGAAGACGCCGGTCTTGTCCTCGCCTGCGGCCCGCTCCTCGCTCTTCTTCGCCGCGGCGTGCTTCGCGTAGTCGCGCAGCGTGGCGCCGTCCGGCGAGCGCTCGGCGAACTCCGCGACCAGCGGATGCTCGGGCGCGAGCACGAAGAACGTTGCGCCGAAGAGCGTGTCGGGCCGCGTCGTGAAGACCGAAACGTCCTCGTCGAGCTCCTCGACGCGGAAGGTCACCTCGGCTCCAACGGAGCGACCGATCCAGTTGCGCTGCATCGTCAGCACGCGGTCCGGCCAGTCGAGCTCGCTCATGTCGTCGAGGAGCCGGTCGGCGAAGTCGGTGATCTTGAACAGCCACTGCTCGAGGTTCCGAGCCTCGACCTCGTTGCCGCAGCGCTCGCAGCGACCGTCGATCACCTGCTCGTTCGCGAGCACAGTCTGGTCGTAAGGGCACCACTTGACCGGCGCCGCCTTGCGGTAGGCGAGGCCCTCCTCGTACAGCTTCAGGAACAGCCACTGCGTCCAGCGGTAGTACTCGGGCTCGTGCGTCGAGACCTCGCGCGTCCAGTCGATCGACCAGCCCATCCGCTTGATCTGGGAGCGGATCGCGGCGATGTTGCGCTCGGTCACCTCGCGCGGATGGCCGCCCTCGCGGATTGCGGCGTTCTCGGCCGGCAGGCCGAACGCGTCGTAACCCATCGGCCGCAGCACGGCGAAGCCGTTGCGGCGCCGGAAATGCGAGACGACGTCGCCGAGGGTGTAGTTGAGGACGTGCCCCATGTGAAGCTCCCCCGAGGGGTAGGGCAGCATCTCGAGCACGTAGGCCTTCGGCCGGCCGTCGCCAGCCGCGGCGTCCGGGTTCGGGGTGACGAAGGCGTCGGCCTCGTCCCAGACCTGCTGCCACTTGCGCTCGATTGCGTGGGGCTCGTAGCTTTCCATCGACCGTCCTCAGAGACGAAAAAGCCTCCCGTTGTCGAGAGGCCCATGGGAAGACGACACGGCGGCGCCGCGTTCGCTTCCTCGCGTTACGTAAGCAGACGTCTCACGACCGCGGAGTGTAGCGCCGTCGCTGTCTCCGGGCCACCCAGACGCGGCAGCCGGCGGCAGGGCGTGCGCCCTCGCCGGGCCTTTTCCGCCCGGCGTAACATCCTGGCGATGACCGGCTTAAGGTAGGTGTAGATCCTCGCAGCCCACGGCCCGCGCGGCCGTGCTCGTGCGCCTCCCGGCGTTGCCCTTGCTCCGAAATCGAGCGACGAAAGCACCTATCACGATGGGCCGGAAGGCCCGTTTGAAGCTACGCGGGCTGCAGGCGCCGACCACTGCCTATCCGCCGGCTGCGGGGCGAGGTCATGCTGAACGATTCCCTTGCGCACTTCGAGCTCGACGCGCGGGATCGCTTGGCGGTCCACGCGGGATTCGGCCAGCTGCTCGGGTCGCTGCGGCAGGACAGCCGCGCCGTCGACCTGAAGCGGGCGAATCTCGGGCGCCTCGACCGCGACCTCGTGCCCGAGCCGATCGAGCTCGACGCGCGACCTGTCATATCTCCCGCTCGCGGGCGCCGTTCCGCAGCTCTCGACCCTCGAGCTTGCGTCCGTTCACGCTGGTCGGACTCGTGAACCCGCAGTTCGAGCTCGGGCTCGCGGCGCTCCCCGGCGACGGTGCGAGCCCCGATCGCGCGGTCGCACCGGCGGCCCATGGCGCCGGGCTCCCCCGCGGCTCCCCGCCGGCTCACCCAGCGGCTCCCCACGTGCCCCCAAGGGGCGCGAAGGCCCCTGCATTCACGCTACCGGGAGAGCCGTCACGTGTCCGTGCCGGAAGTGCGCCGGGATCGGAACGGCTCGTCCACAGGCAGAATCGCCGTGTGCTCGAGCTCTTTCCCGACACGGCCCGGATCGAGGGCGGCTCGCTCTCGGTCGGGGGCATTCCGCTCGCCGAGCTCGCCCGGGTGCACGGAAGCCCGCTCGTCGTCTATGACGAGACAACGCTCCGCGCCCGCGCTCGCGCCTACCGCGAGGCAGCGCCTCACGCCGCGGTCGTGTACGGGACGAAGGCGTTCCCGAACGTCTCGCTGATGCGGATTCTCGCCGAGGAGGGAATCGGGGCCGACGTGTCGACGTTCGGGGAGCTCCGCTACGCCCAGGAGGCCGGGATCACGGGGGCCCGGATCGTCGTGCACGGGAACAACAAATCGCAGGCCGAGCTCGAGGCGGCGGCCGAGGCAGGTGCGCTCGTGGTCGTCGACTCGCTCGAGGAGATCGAGCTGTCGCGCAAGGCCCGGGTGGCACGGACGTTGATCCGCGTCACGCCTGGGATCGAGGCGGACACGCACGAGGCGATCCGGACCGGCCACCGCGGCTCGAAGTTCGGGCTCACACCGGACGACTCGCTCGAGGCGCTGCGGCGCGACCCGGAGACCGAGGGCCTGCACATGCACATCGGCTCCCAGCTCCGCGACCTCGGTGCCGCGAGCGCCGCGGTCGACTGGATCGTCGCGTTCGCTGCGCGCGCGCTGGCCGAGCTCGACTGGACGATGCGCACGCTCGACCTCGGCGGCGGGCTCGGCGTCGCCGCGACACTCGAGGAGCCCGAGGTCTCGATCCTCGAGTTCACGAGCACCCTGCTCGCCGAGCTCGACCGGGCCTGCGCCCAGGAGGGGATCGCGAGGCCACACCTGATCCTGGAGCCGGGCCGCTCACTCACAGCGCGCGCCGGCGTCACGCTCTACACCGTCGGCTCGGTCAAGCGCTCCGCCGACTCGACGGTCTTCGTCGCAGTCGACGGGGGCATGTCCGACAACCCCCGCCCCGCTCTCTACGGCGCCCGTTACACAGCAGTCCTGGCCGACCGCGCCGATGCGCCGCCGGCCGGCACCTACACCGTCGTCGGCAAGCACTGCGAGTCGGGCGACCTCCTGATCGACGCCGTGGCGCTTCCCGAGCCACACCGCGGCGACATCCTCGCCGTGCCCGCAACCGGCGCCTACACGCTCGCGATGAGCTCGACCTACAACGCCGTGCCCCGGCCAGCCGCGGTGCTCGTAGCCGGCGGCGAGGCCCGCGTGATCCGGCGCCGCGAGACCATCAACGACCTGCTCCAGCTCGAAGCTTGACGGCTCGAGCGTAGGGTGGCTCGCGCAGGCGAGCGTTTGTCAGCGGCCGAATGCGATCACGGCCTCGGCGACCGGTCCGGGCGCTTCGAGTGGCTGGAGGTGACCGGCGTTCGGGATGTCGATGAGAGTCACACGTTCGCCAAGCTCTTCTTTCAGCAAGTGGCCGTTCTCGACCGGCGCAACCTCGTCCTTCATGCCTTGAATCACGAGGTACGGAACGTCCCCCGCTGGTGACCACCAGTCCTCAAGCGGCGTAGCTTGCGCCGCGGCCATCTGCGAGGCGGCAGCGGCTGGCGTGCGGTCCCCTTTGAACCGCTCCCACACGCTGGAGGCGTTCGCGGGCCGCCCAACCATCCACTTCATCGCGTCGAGTACGTCGGCCTCCGAGGCGGTCGGCGCGAACAGCGTCATCAACGCCTGTTTTGCTTCAGGTGGCGGATCGATTTTCCCGCCAGCGGCGACGAGAATGACTCCGCGAACGAGTTCCGGGCGGTCCGCGGCGACGGTTCGCGCGATCCGATTTCCGAACGCGTGGCCCAACACGAACGCGGGCGCGATCTCCAGTCCCTCGATCACACCGGAAACGTCTGCGGCCAGATCATGCAAAGTGAGACCTTCCATCGAACCGGTACTGCCGCCCGTGCCTCGCAGGTTGACGCGTACCGCACGGAAGTCGGCAGCAGCAAGAGCGTCGGCCAGATCGGACAGATAGCCGACCGCGAGGCTCCCGCCTGGCAGCAGCACGATCGCGACACCTTGACCGTGGCTGAAACACTCGAGGTCGGCGTTGCCGACCTTCACCATGATCTGTTCCATTCAGTCCTCCCAGGCTCGCGTTTGCCATCAGCGACAGACGCAGCGGTGCCGTCAGCCGACACCCAGGACGGGCACGCGCTGCCACGCACCAACGAGCGGCCACAGATCAGATAGTGCACGCCGCAGCACCCTCCTGCTCAGACGTCATCACCAAACGCTGGCGCAGCCCAGAGCCGCCGCACCTGGACGGTCAGTCCACGGCGTTAGAGTTGTGGCGTGGGGCTTTCGGAGTCCTGGGTGGGAGTTCGTGTGCCGGACGATCGTGCTGGCGAGGTTGCGTTGGCGCGCATCTCTTCGCTACGGCTTCAGCCGACTAAGCACATCGATGGCTGGCAATGGGCGCGTCTCGACTACGAGACCACCGGACATATCGAAATCGCACCGTGCATTCTCGAACTAGCAGCCGAACTTCGGCAGCCTGCTTTCGGCGGCTGGGTCTTCGATAGCGATTTCGGACTTCTCACCGGCGCCGACGATCATGGGGAACACGCGTGCGAGTTCGCTGTGAACTCTCCGTGGCGGGCGGAAGATGAGGATGAGCAGCATCTGATTGATCTCTGGTCGCCAGAAGGCCTGCAAGAAGCTGCCGGGTCGCTTGCTGAATGGTCAAGAGGCTTCGCCCCGATCCCCGTCGAGGCGGAGCTGATCTTGAGCGGGATGCCGACAGTGGGCGCACCGGAACCGGTTGAGGACATCTTCTTCGGGAAGAGGGGCGAACTCTGGACATTTGAGACCGATGAGGAACACCCGTACCGTGGATGGACATTTGCCGAGGACGGCGTTCGCCTCATCTACCACCGGCTCGGCTTCGGATCAATCGATCAGCGAGCCTGGGGCGACGAAGACGAAGGAGAGATCTCCGGAATCGCAACGCCGGTCATCGCGAAGCGCCCGTGGCTTTACTTCATCGCGCAGTTCAGCGATCCGCTCGATGCCGATGCTCGTGCCGCACTTGAAGCATCGGTGCGCGCCTGGGTAGCGAAACACCCCGCGGAACGAGGCGAGAGGATCGACGACCTATCGGCCATCACCTTCGGAAACGCTGGCACCTCCGCGCACTGGAACTGCCACCTGAGCCTCGCCAACGCCGACACAGTCGATGCGTTGGAAGACGCTGCCTCGACCGTGGCCAAGGAGCACGCCCTCAGCTTGCAATCCTTCAAGCGCATCAGTCGGGCCTGAACCCCTGCTTCAGGAACCATTCCGTAACGCTGGCGCAGCCGACTTCATTCACGCCCGTGGCATGACTGAGTTCCCGGCGGTTTCGTGGGAACCGCAAAGGTCCTCGTTCTTCTCGCACTGGTGATTGCCGTGACAACTGTCTCGATCGCCGCGTCGCCGCCCGGTCATCGAACAACGGGAAAGCTCTCTGGCGCTTCGAGGCGCTCCTCCACGACACATTCGGAAACCGTGTCGTCTGTTCTCGGAGGGGGTCGTTCTACCGACACGCTGGCGCAGGCGAGTGGCTGATCGGGAGCCGTGCCCATGAACTGGCCATGTCGGGTTTCGATCAGTTGCCTACCGCCGGGTCGCGCCCGACTTCGCGGAACTCCTGGGCGCAGCGGCAGGCGGCGGCGATCTTCGCAGCCCACTGCAACGCGTCCTCACGCGAGGGCACGTCGACGATCGTCAACCCGCCGATGCGAGCCTTGCCCGTCGGGGCCTCGGTAACCGTGCCGTCGGCGGCCACCACGCTCACTTCGTCGTGGAGGCCGCCGGCGAATACAAAGACGCCCGCGTCCATGGCCTCCTGTACCACCGCGTGCGCAGCCTCGGCCACGGCAGGACCGTCCTCGTCGGGGATGTGCTCCATCGCCCCGGTTGCGAACGAAATCAGGTACCGCGTCACCTCATGCTCCTTTCTCGTCGGCCTGCTCTCGGCCGCACCTCACGCTGCCACGGATACGTGCGCAGTTCGAGACCGACAAACCACCGAAGTCTCATCGCTGCCGCGGCCGGGCCGGCTCAATTCTTGAGAGGCCATTCCCGAACGCCGGCGCAGGCGTGGGTACTGAGTTCGTGAACGACCCTGGGCCCACCGCGCGATGCTAGAAGTAACTGGATCAGCGGTGAGGACGGCGAACTGGATGTCCCTGACGTGCACGCGTGGCGTGAGTGGCTCGGGCGCAACCACGCCGATTGGGCTGGCGTCATGCTCGTGCTGGCGAAGAAGGGCACTACCTCGCCGACGAGCCTCAGCTACGACCAGGCCCTCGAGGAGGCGATCTGTTTCGGGTGGATCGACGGTCAGGTTCGGCGCCGCGACGAGCGAACGTACCTTCAGCGTTTCACGCCGAGGCGGGCGCGGAGCCGCTGGTCGAAGCGGAACACGACACTCGCCGACCGGCTGATCACCGAGGGCAGGATGCAGGCTTCGGGAATCGCCGAGGTCGAGTGCGCAAAGGCCGACGGACGTTGGGAGGCTGCCTACGCCGGCCCCGCGACGGCCCGCGTGCCCGACGACTTGGCAGCCGCGCTTGCGGCTGAACCGAAGGCGATGACGATGTTCAGACGGCTCACCAGCCAGAACCGCTACGCGATTCTGCATCGCATCGAGGCGGTGAAGCGACCCGAGACTCGTGCCCGCAAGATCGCGGAGTTCGTGGCGATGCTCGCGCGCGGCGAGACGGTACATCCGCAGACGCGGAGTAACGAGGACCAACCATGATTCGGGATCAGCGCGAGCGTTCTCAGAGGTCAGTCGGGAACGCTCGTGCAGCCGGTGATGCTCAGGCCCCGTAGGCTTCCTGCGGTTGGATTTCCTCGTGTACAGCCGAGATGCAGTCGGTTCGGCAGAACTCCGCGGCGATCAGGTACTGCTCGAGGAGCACTGGTCATACATGGACAGGTTCGCGGAGTCGATGATCGCGCGCGGCCCAACGCTCGACGCCAACCGTGAGACCGCAACCGGCAGCCTGCACGTACTCGCACTGCCCGGCGTCAACGCTGCGCGCGAGTTCGTGGCGTCGGAACCGAACAACCTCGCGGGCGTCTACGGGGAGCACTTGATCTGGCGGTTCGAGAACCTCCTTGGACGCTCGATGTGGGAGTTTTCGCGGCGGGCGGCAGAGCCGCGGTTCCTGGTCATCGGCCGTTCGCATCTCGGTCGGCTTGTCCCGGCGGGGGATCTCCCCACAGGGCTGCTGGAGCGGCTGATTCTGTATGGAGCACTCGCCACACTCGACACTGCTGAGCCGGACGGAGTCGCGCTTGCCCTTCAGGCGCCGGATCGCGATGCTGTCGATGAGCTTTTGGAGGATGAGCAGACGGGGCTTGGCGTGTTGTCCGATGTCGAGATCCACGACTGGGATTTCGGCGGCCGCCGCTGAAATGCCGCTGACCAGAGCCACTCTCGTCAGGCGTACTCAGCGAACGCTGCCGCCGCGGCGCGGAGGCTTCGCTGTCGCCTGCGCGCAGGGCCGCGCGAGTATGTTCCAGGCCGGGCCGATGACTGTCCGCCTCCCAGCGGTCGAACGTGGACGACGAAAGGAGCAGCTTGATGGACTGGACGCTCGAGGTTGTTGTTCTGCCGGTGAGCGATATCGACCGCTCGGTTGCGTTCTACCGCGACCAGGTCGGGTTTCATCTCGACCATGACACTCGCAACGAGCAGATGCATGTGGTTCAGTTGACGCCGCCCGGGTCCGGGTGCTCGATCGTGTTCGGGGACCTACCGCCGCAGAACGAGATGGAGCCCGGGTCGATGAAAGCCCTTCAGCTCGTGGTCTCGGACGCAGCCGCGGCCCGGCAAGAACTCTCGGATCGCGGCGTCGAGGTCAGCGATCTGCTGGTCATCACGGAGGCTGACGGCGGGACATTCTTCGGCTTCGAGGACCCGGACGGGAACTCATGGTCGGTGCAGGAGATCAAAGCCCGGGCTCAGAAGCCGTTGATCCCGACAGGCCACACCGGACTGAGCGAGTGGGCTGGGCGATAGTCGCGTAACCACACCGCTGGACCGAGGCGGGAACCGCCAAGTCGATGCCGTGCTCGACGGATCGCGGTCACCGTTTCTGCGCCTGGCCGGGGTCAGTTGGCGAAGAAGGGCCCCGTATTGGCAGCCGATGGGTGCATCCGTTCGACCAGACATGTGTGGTGGGCACCCCAAGTCTGCGTGCGCTCCTGGCCGCCGTCGATCCAGCTGACGGCGAGACTGATCCGCTCGGGATCGGCAGGTTCGACGCTCTGACCGCAGAAGCAGCAGACATCAGCGGTCACCTGACCGTGGAGGTCGTCGACGGGCATCGTCTTCACGGTCCCGTCTGGAAAGCGCAGCGTGACCGAGTTGGCGGATCGCTCCTCTGACGGCCGTTCGCGTCTGACCCCCATGCCGCAGCAGGCTATCCCGGACTCATCGGGTTCGCGTGGCTGCCATTCCGCAGCGCTTGCAGAGCCGGAGCTGTCATCGCCCACCTGACACGTTGGCCGGCCCGAGATCCAGTCGAGGGCGACCGAGCCTGGGCGCAGCACCTCGGCGCGGTCATCGGCGCAGAGCCACCAAGGGCGGGGCGGAGCCGTGTCGGCCCCGCCCCGCCCCGCATCAGCAGGCCAGAGAGTGCGTCAGCTCGCCCGGATGATCGTGCCGACGTGCTCGTCGCGCAGCGCCCGGGTCAGGTTGCCGGAGACGAGGCCGTTGACGACCTGGACGGCGTTGATGTGCCGGGCGGTCCGGAGGACTTCGAGGAACGTCCGATCGACGGGCAGCGTCGCCGGGCCGCCGTCGAGGAGAGCGCCGGCCGTCGTCTCGGCGATGAGGTCGGCCGCCCCCTGGTTCGGGTCGGCGGTATAGACGCCGTCGACGTCCTCGACGATGACGAGGCGGCGGGCGCCGAGGGCGTCGGCGATGAGGAGCGCCCCGGTGTCGCCCCGGTGCATCGGGACGCGCCCGGAGGCCGGCGGAAACTCGTGGGCGTTGTAGGGCGGGTAGGCGGCGCTGACGACACCTTGCGTGGCCGCGAGGTGAATGGCCAGCTGGCCCGCCACCACGCCGTGCTCGACGTAGGAGACGCCGTCGTTGGCCAACAGGTTGGCCAGGATGCTCCCGTTCTGGCCGGACTCGGTCGAGGCCAGGCCCTGCAGGTTGCCGACCGGCAGGCCCAGGTCGAGCCCGACACTGAAGATGTGACGGGCGCGGATGCCGGCGCCGGTGAGGATGAGCAGCTTGTGCTCGGGCAGGACCCGGCGCAGCTCCTCGACGAGGGGCAGGATGGCGTCGGCGCCCCGGTCCATGATCGAGCGCCCGCCGACCTTGACGACGGTCAGCCAGGGCAGCAGGCGGATGGGCTCCTGGTCAGTGGCCGGCCTGGTCAGGTCGACGTCGAGGAGGGTCTGGCGGGCAAGAAGCGACTCGACGTGCTTCGCGCTGTTCGTAGCGGTGGTCATGGTCGCAATCCTCCTAGTCGGCAGTGATGATCGTGCCGACGTGCTCGCCGGCCAGGGCGCGGGTGATGTTCCCGGGAACCAGCCCGTTGACGACCTGCACCGACCGGACGTGCCGGGCCGACTTCATCAGGTCGAAGACGGGGAACTCGACGATCGAGTCCTGCAGGCCGCGCACCTTCAGCTCGTCGACCGTGATCTGGGGGATGAACTCGGCGTCCGAGCTCGTCTTGGGGTTGGCGCTGTACAGCCCGTTCTCGTCCTTGACGTAGATCATGGCCTTGCACCCGAAGTTCTCGGCCACCATGTAGCAGCCGGCGTCGGTCCGGTACGGCGGGATCAGCCCCTGCTCCGGCAGACGCATCCACATGCCGTACGGCGGCATCCCGCCGAAGATCACGGCGTGGACCTGGTCGAGGATCAGCGGCATGGCCGAGAGCCCCGCGCCGCCGACGACAGGTACGCCGTGCTTGGCCATCAGCAAGCCCAGCATCTCGGCGTTCTGGCCGGCCACGGCCGAGCCCACCCCGGTCAGCACGCCCGTGGGCAAGCCGACACCGGCGGCGATCGAGTACAGGTGGCGGGCCCGCGTCCCCGCCCCGGTCCCGATCAGCAGCTGGTGATCCGCCTTGGCGGCGACCAGCTCCTCGACCACGGGGTAGACCGCGGCCCGCCCCCGGTCCATGATCGACTGCCCACCGATCTTGAGCACGGTGGCGTCCGGGAGCACGCGGAAGTCCGGCGCGGACTCCGTCGCCCTCAGGAGCTCCAGGTCCGTCAGCGAACCCGCCAGGAGACGGGCCTCGAGCTCCGACGTCACGTTCGACATGTCCACCTCTTTCAGTCGCGATAGGCGACGCCCATCCGGGGCGCGCCAAAAACGAGACGCGAAACCCCGAACCGGTCGTTGCCGTCCGAGGCCACACTACAGCCGCTCGCGCCCACCTCCCGCGCAGACGCCAGATCCGCACCCAACGCTCGCATCACGGCCGCGCCGCCACCCACCCGTCATTGCCTAGACGCAATACGTTCCGAGAACCTTGTTCCTCTCACCCCGCCGAACCCCCGCCAACCCGCCCGACCGAGCCGGCTTAGCAAGCGCCTACGCACCGTGCTGATACACAATCCTGACAACTCCCCTTGACAGTCTGTGCGAGCCGACCACTTTCGCCCGGCGGGTCGCGCCGTTCGCGGTGAACCGGACTGCCGCGACCGAGAGGCGCCTCGCGAGGGCCGGTCGCTGACCCCGCCCGTTGTACGCTTGGGCCCGAGATGAAGGGACCGAGGGCCCGCCGCCGCGACCGGCTGCTCGAGCTCGACGAGGTCGAGCGGCGACTGAAGCCGTTCGGGCGCCGGTACGTGGGCGTCCGCGAGATCCCGCTCGACGCGCTCGTCGGCACGGACGGCCGCGCCAGCTCGTTCACCCGTGATTTCCGCCCCCTGCACGCCTTCAGCCGCGACCGGATGCGCTCGCTCGAGGGCGCGTTCGCCGACGGCGCCTTCCCGCCGATCGTCACGGTCAAGCTCGGCGAGGCGTACTTCGTGATCGACGGTCACCACCGCGCCGCCCTGGCACGGCGCCGGGGCGCGGAGATGATCGACGCGGACGTGACCGAGCTCATCGCGCGCGTCCCTCTCCCGGCCGGAGCCGACATGTTGGAGGTCGTCCTCCGGGAGCTCGAGCGGATCTTTCTCGAGGACAGCGGGCTCGCCGAGGCGCTCCCCGGCCTGCGCGTCTCGGTAAGCCGGCCCGCGCACTACCTCGAGCTGCTGGAGAACATCCAGGTGCACGGCTACCACATGATGCGCGGACGCGGTCGCGTGCTCGAGAACGCGGAGATCGCGGCGGATTGGCACGAGGCGATCTATGCGCCGACGCTCGCCGCAATCGAACGCCTGCAGCTCAGCCGCCTGTACCGGGACGCGCCGCCTGCCGACCTGTTCCTCGTTCTCCACCGGCACCGGCGGGACGCGTTCCCCTCGACCGGATGTCCGCACCTCGCCCAGACCGTCGTCTCGGTGATCGGCGACGGCGGGCGGCGCCGTCAGCTCCGGTTGCCGGGCCGCGGGGGCCGTTCGCCGGGCTAGCAGGCGAGCATCTCGGCTGTTGACGATCCCCCGGAAACGCCGGCTGTCAGCTCGCCGCTGTCAACGCTCCGAGGATCACGAGCAGCGCACCGACGCACATCCCCACGTAGATGCCCGCCTCGAGCTGCCGCGAGAACGTCTCCGGGTCCACGGGGCGCAGTCGTGCGAGCGAGCGCAGGCCCTCGGCGGCGCGGTAGGCGAGTCGACGGGCCCGCTCCGAGCGAAGAACCACGACGAGGAGGGCGATGAGCGCCAGGCCGAGCACGATGAGCAGCAGGCCCTCGATCACAGTCCGGCCGATGGTAGGCGGAACTGCTCAAACGGCAGCCCGAGCGCTCCGAAGCCGCCGTGGAACTCCTCCCATGGGCGGTATTCCGTATTACAGTTGACCAGGGGCAATGGAGGCAGATCAGGAGCTCATCGGCAAGGTCGGTCATGTGACCGGGACGATCGAGCCCGGCCAGATGGGTGAGGTGATGGTCCCGATACGCGGAGGCTCGGAGAGCTTCTACGCCTACTCGTCCGACCCGGCCGAAGAGATCCCGCGCGGGGCGCGCGTCCTCGTGATCGATCGCCAGCTTTCCCGCACCGTCATCGTCAGCCGCTATTGAGCGGAAAGGGGGGCTCATGTTCCTGTTCAAGGTCGCAGAGCCGAATGAGGCGTTGATCATCTCGGGCATGCGGGCTCATCGCGGCGCCGACGGCGACGCCTCCGGGCTCGGGTTCAAGATCATCGTCGGCAAGGGCGCCTTCACCATCCCGGGGTTCCAGCGTGTCCGCCGGCTCTCGCTCGATATCCACGAGGCCGAGCTCGACCTCGAGTGCGTCACGACGCAGGGGATCCGCGTGGCGGTCAAAGCCGTCGTGATCTACAAGATCGCCGACGACTACGAGTCGATCGCGAACGCCGCGCGCCGCTTCCTCGACCAGGAGGAGCAGATGGACGTCAAGGTCCACAACGTCTTCGCCGGCCACCTCCGCTCGATCGTCGGCACGATGACGATCGAGGACCTGATCCGCAACCGCGACGCGCTGACGAAGGCGACGCGCGAGTCGGCCGCGATCGAGATGCAGCGCCTCGGGCTGACGATCGACTCGCTCCAGATCCAGGAGATCGAGGACACGAACGGCTATATCGACAACCTCGCCGCCCCGGAGTCGGCGCGCGTCGCCAAGGAGGCGCGGATCGCCCAGGCCGCGTCCGACCGGGAGGCGACCGAGCGCGAGCAGGAGGCCGAGGCGCTGAAGGTGGCGGCCAAGAGCCAGTCGTCGATCAAGCAGGCGAAGGCCAACGCCGAGGCGCAGCAGGCGCAGTCCCAGGCCGAGCAGGCGGGGCCGCTCGCCGCCGCGACCGCGAAACAGGAGGTCGTCGTCCAGGAGACGAAGGTCGCCCAGCTCGAGGCCGAGCGGACGGAGCAGCAGCTCCAGGTCGAGGTGCGCAAGCCGGCCGATGCCGAGGCGTACAAGACCCGTACGATCGCGGAGGCCGCGCGCGACGCGCGGATCTCGCAGGCCGAGGGGCAGGCGCGCGAGGTGGAGCTCCAGGCGGGAGCCGACGCAAAGCGGGTCGAGCTCGAGGCCGAGGCGAACTCATCGCGCACACGCCAGATCGGCGAGGCGGAGGCGGCCGCGACCAAGGCCCGAGGGCTCGCCGAGGGCGAGGCGGTCAAGGCGAAGGGGCTCGCGGAGGCCGAGGCGATCAAGGCGCGGGCCGACGCCCTCGCGAGCAACCAGGAGGCCGTGATCGGCCAGCAGATCGCCGAGCAGCTCCCGCAGATCGTCGGCGAGGCCGCGAAGGCGTTCGGGAGCATCGGGCAGCTCACGGTGCTGAACGGCGCCGAGGGCGTCGGGCAGCTCTTCTCGCAGGTGCTCGGGATGGGCGCCGCGGCGATCCCGATGCTCAGGGGCATGCTCGATCAGTCCGGTACGAACGGGACGAACGGCGCGAGCACCCCCGAGCAGACGCCCGCAACTCCGGCTCGAGGCACGACAAAGGAGAGCTGACCTCCCGGCCGCGTCGGCCCGAGCGGTCGCCGGCCAGAGCGCCGGCGGGTGCCGCTACGTTGTCGCCTTGGTGCCGATGCGACTGACGCGGGGGCTCGGGGTCGCTGCACTCGCGGCCATGATCCTCGCCGTTCCGGCATCGCCGTCCGTCCGCGTCTTCGGCGGAACCGTCATCCAGGTGCAGGCGGCCCCGTGGACGGTCTTCGTCCAGGAGCAGGCTGGATCGGTACGGTTCCTCTGCACGGGATCGGTCGTCGACGCCCTGCACGTCCTCACCGCGGCCCACTGCGTGTTCGACGAGGCAGGCAACATGGCGCAGCCCTCGGCGCTCTCCGTTCACGCGGGCGTATCGAACTTCTCGGCACCGCTTCCGGGCGACCTCGAGCAGGACCGGTCGATCAGCTCCTTCCGGGTGCACCCCGGGTACGCCGCGACCGGAAAGCCGACACCGGACGACGTCGCCGTGCTCGCCCTCTCCTCGCCGCTCGACCTGAGCGGCCCTGCAGTCCAGGCGGTCGCACTGCCCTCGCCCGGGATGCCCTTTCCCGCCGGCGCGGCGGTCGGCCTCGCCGGCTTCGGGCGGCAGAACCCGACCATCGCGACCAGCGGCCCGCTCGACTGGATGACCGCCACGGTCGACCCGCAGGGCAACTGCGGCGGCCCCGGCGGCCTGATCGACAACAACGGGATCCTCCTCTGCGCGAGCTCGCCGACGAGCGCTGTCTGCAGCGGCGACAGCGGCAGCGGCCTCGTCACGACGACCGGCACGCCGACCCTGATCGGGGTCGTCAGCGCGGGCTCGACGAGCTGCGACCCCGGCGGCCAGGGCCTCTTCACCTACACGGGAGCCCCCGAGATCCTGCAGTTCATCCAGGGCAGCGACACCCCGCCCACCGCGCCCCGCGAGAGCTCGACCACCTTCCTCGAGCTCAAGTGGAACCGTCCGCTCGTGGTCGGGAACACGCTCACCTGCTCGACCGGAGGCTGGGTAGGCGAGGCCCGGTTCACCTACTCGTTCCTGAACGCGGCCGACGGGGCGGTGCTCCAGACGGGCCCCCGGCCGACGTTCCTCGTGCCGGCCTCTGCGATCGGTGCCAGGGTCTTCTGCCAGGTTGCGGCCACGAACTCGGGAGGCACCACACTCGAGGAGACCGAGGCGACCTCGGCGGTCGGCGGTGCGCCGCAGGTGAGGATCGTGCCGTCGACCCCGCTCGCCGCCGCGCCCGGCAGCCGCCTCACGATGCGCGTGACGCTCGTGAGCCCGCTCGGCCTGTGGGGCAAGGTCGCGGTCTGCGTCACGCTGCCCGTCCGGGTCGGCGGCCACCTCTGCCGGTCGACGGTGAACAGGGACGGCGCCTCCGGGACCTTCCCGTTCGACTTTGCGTTCCGGATCCGCCCGACCGCCCCGCCCGGGACGGCGCGTGTCGCGATCTCGGCCGTCGCCGGGGTCTCGACCGCGAAGACAACGGCCTTGCTGCGGGTCTCCGGGAGCTGAGCGCGCCGTCGACCCGCCGTCACCTAGCCGGCTGCGACCGGACGCGCGAGCCGCGCCGGACGCGCGAGCCGCGCCTCGTTCACGTGCGGGTTCGACGGCTCGGCGAGCGGCTCGGCGCCGAAGGAGCGGGCGACCTGGCCGGCCGGCGGCTCGCCGTAGAGCGTCGTGCGCTGCCGCGGGATGCGCCCGGCCGAGCGGATGAGCGCCTCCATCTGCTCGGGCGGCATCTCCTGGCCCCACCCCGCTCCGGCCGCACGCGAGATCGACTCGTTCATCAGCGTCCCGCCGAGGTCGTTCACGCCTGCGCGAAGCGCCTCGCCGACGCCCGCCGGGCCGGCCTTGACCCACGAGACCTGGATGTTCCGGATCCACGGATGCAGTGCGAGCCGGCCGACCGCGTGCATGAGCAGCATCTCGCCGAAGGTCGGCCCGGGCCGCGCGCGGCCCTTCAGGTAGATCGGCGCCTCCATGTGCACGAACGGGAGTGGCACGAACTCGGTGAGGCCGCCCGTCTCGCGCTGCAGGTCTCGCACCGAGACGAGATGACGCGCCCAGCTCCGCGGGCCGTCGACATGACCGAACATGATCGTGTTGTTCGAGCGCAGGCCCACCTCGTGCGCGGTGCGATGGACCTCGAGCCACTGGGCGGTCGTGATCTTGTCGGGACAGATGACCGCCCGGACATCGTCGTCGAGCACCTCCGCCGCCGTGCCCGGCAGCGACGACGAGCCCCTCGTCCCGGAGCCGCTCGAGGTAGCCGCGAAGCGGCACCCCGAGCGTGGCCGCGCCCTGCCAGACCTCGAGCGCGCTGAAGGCGTGCACGTGGAGGCCGGGCACGGCCTCCTTGATCGCGCCGACGACCGAGACGTAGTAGTCGCCGTCGAACGCCGGGTGGATCCCGCCCTGGAGGCACACCTCGGTCGCGCCGCGCTCCCAGGCCTCGACCGCGCGGCGCACGATCTCCTCGTGCGGCACCAGGAAGGGCGCGCCGCGCAGGTTGGCCGCGAGCTTCCCCTTCGAGAAGGCGCAGAAGCCGCAGCGGAAGTAGCAGACGTTCGTGTACTGGATGTTCCGGGTCACGACGTAGGTCACCTCGTCGCCGTTGACATCGCGGCGGAGCGAATCGGCTGCCGCGAGCACGCGCTGCCGCTCCTCGCCGCGCGCGCGGAACAGGCGCACGATCTCCTCCTCGCCGAGCTCGTCGCTCGCACCGCAGGGGATCGGGTCGCGGCGGACGACGAAGGGGATCTCGCCGGTCTCGCCCGGCGCCCAGGCGTCCTCGCGGGCCAGCCCGAGCGAGTCGGAGGCGCGCAGAACCCGGGGAAGCACCTCGGCGTCGATCCACTCGGCGTCGATGTGGCCCGGGTAGACGGTGAGGCGCGGCGCGAGCTCGAGGCCGCGGCTCTCGGTCGCGGCGCGGAGCAGCTCGAGCTCGGGCCACGGCGCCTCCGGGTTGACGTGATCGATCGTCACCGGCGAGACGCCGCCCCAGTCGTCGATCCCGGCGTCGAGCAGCGCAGCGAAGTCCTCGGTCAGGTTCGGCGGCGCCTGGACCGCGACCCCGGGCGGCAGGATCAGCCGCGCTGCCGCGATCGTCCACAGCAGCTCCTCGAGCGGCGGCTCCGCTGCCTCCGCCATCCGCGTGCCGGGCTTGGCCCGGAAGTTCTGGACGATCACCTCCTGCACCTGCGGTCCTGCGGCCGCGATCGCCTCGAGCGCCTCGATCCGCTCGGCGCGCGTCTCGCCGATGCCGATCAGGATGCCGGTGGTGAACGGCACGCGCGCCTCGCCGGCGAGGCGGAGCGTCTCGAGGCGTGCGGCCGGCAGCTTGTCGGGCGAGCCGAAGTGCGGGCCACCGCGCGCCGAGAGCCGCGCCGACGAGGTCTCGAGCATCATCCCCATCGAGGCCGAGACCGGCCGCAGCAGCTCGAGGTCGGCTGCCGAGAGCACGCCCGGGTTCAGGTGCGGCAGGAGCGTGGTCTCCTCGAGCACCGCCCGCGCGGCGTGCGCGAGGTACTCGAGCGTCGTCGCGAACCCGAGCGCCGCCAGCTCCTCGCGCGCTGCCCGGTAGCGCAGCTCGGGCTTGTCCCCGAGCGTGAACAGCGCCTCGCGGCAGCCGGCCCGCTCGCCGGCCCGGGCCACCTCGAGCACCTCGTCGACCGTCATGTAGGCGCGCTCGCCCCGCCGCGGCGGCCGCGCAAACGTGCAGTAGTGGCATACGTCGCGGCAGAGCTTCGTCAGCGGAACGAACACCTTCGGGCTGTAGGTGACGAGCGATCCGCTCCGCGCTGCGCGAACCGCGCGCGCCGCAGCCATCAGCTCTGCAAGTGGACGCTCGAGACTCCCCGCCGGCACAGACCGCGACAGTAGCGACAACGACGGCCCGGCCGCACCGAGGCCAGTTGCACTCGTAGCCCGAGCTGTGCAGAATCGCTGAACAGGTGGCACGGCGGACGGGTCAGCGGTGAACATCGCCTCGCGCGGCGCGACGGCGGCGGTCGACTGGGAGCAGCGGGTCGACTTCGACCGGCTCCGCACCCACCGCATGGCGCGCGTCAAGGCGGCGCTCGAGGCGTCCGACCTCGGCGCTCTGCTCCTGTTCGACCCGAACAACCTCCGCTACCTGACGAGCACCGCGATCGGGACGTGGGAGCGCGACAAGAACATCCGCTTCGCGCTGCTGCCGAGAGGGGATGACCCGATCCTCTGGGACTTCGGCTCGGCCGCGCGCCATCACCAGCTCTACTGCCCCTGGCTGCCGCCGGAGAACTGGCGCGCCTGGGTGCCGCCGATGCGCGGCGCGATGGGCGACGAGACCGGCATCCCCGACGACCTGGCCGTGATGATCCACCACGAGCTGCGCGAGCGCGGCCTCGCCGGCGAGAAGCTCGGGCTCGACGTCCCCGACATGCCGACCTACCAGGCGCTCGGGCGTCAGGGGCTCGTCCTCGCTACGCGACGCCGTCGCAGCTCGATGCGTACAAGCAGTGCCGCGAGTGGCTCGACGCCGCGATCGAGATGGTGCGGCCCGGCGTCACGACCGACAAGATCGCCGAGGTCTGGCCGGCGGCGACCGATCTCGGCTTGCCGACGAGCGCGCCGCCTTCGGCCTCCAGTTCGGCCACGGCCTCGGCGTCGGCCTCTACGAGTGCGCCGATGATCTCCCGCCTGCACTCGTTCGACGCCCCGGTCGAGCTCGAGGTCGGGATGGTGTTCGCGCTCGAGACCTACTGCCCGGCCTCGCGACGGCCGCTCGGCCGCGCGGATCGAGGAGGAGGTCGTCGTCACGCCCGACCGGCCCCGAGGTGATCACCCGCTTCCCCGCCGACGATCTCCTGGTCGCCGGCAGGACCTACGTCCGCGGCGCCGACTTCCTCGACGGACGCGTCGTCGCCGAAGGAAGGGGCGCCCCGGAACCGGCGCTGGTCGCAAGCGCCGAGTGAGCGCGGGCCGTTTCAGCCACCGAAGCGAAGGGGAGGAGCCATGGCCGAGCGCACACTGATCAAGGGCGGGACCGTGATCACGGTCGACCCGGCGCTCGGCGACTTCACCCAGGGCGACGTGCTCGATCGAGGACGGCCAGATCGTGGCGGTCGGGCCGGAGCTCGGCGCCGGCGACGCCGAGGTGATCGACGCGACCGACCGCCTCGTGCATGCCGGGCCTCGTCGACACGCACCGCCACACCTGGCAGGCGCTCTTCCGCAACATCGCCTCCGACTGGACGCTCGCGCACTACTTCACCGGGCTGCACGGCACGCTGAGCGGGCTCTACCGGCCCGAGGACACCTACGCCGGCAACCTGATCGGCACGCTCGAGGCGCTCGACTCGGGCATCACGACGCTGCTCGACTGGTCGCACAACCTGAACACGCCGGAGCACACCGACGCCGCGATCGACGCGCTCGTCGAGTCGGGCGCGCGCGTCGTCTTCGCCCACGGCGGCGGCCACCAGCACTGGCAGCCGGTCGAGCTCGCTCGCCGCATCCGGCCGACGACGTCCGCCGCCTGCGCAACGGCCGGCTGTCGTCGCGACGACGCGCTCGTCACGCTGTGCCTCGCGCCGCGCGGCAACCAGTTCGCGACGATGGAGGTCACCCAGGCCGACTGGGCGCTCGCCGACGAGCTCGGCCTCCGGATCACCTGCCACTTCGGCGACGGCGAATGGGGCAAGAACCGCCCGATCGCCGCGCTCGCGAGCCAACGGCATGCTCGGCCCGACAGATGACGTTCGTCCACTGCAACACGCTCGCCGACGACGAGCTGCGCGATGATGGCCGACAACGGCGTGACCGCCTCGATCTCGCCCGACATCGAGCTGCAGATGGGCCACGGCTGGCCGGCGACCGGACGCCTGCTCGACGCCGGCATCCGGCCGAGCCTCTCGATCGACGTGTGCTCCTCGAACGGCGGACACCTGTTCGGGACGATGCGCGCGACGATCGGCACCCAGCGCGGCTTCGACAACGAGCGGCGCGCGACGCGGGCAAGGCCTCGGTCGACGAGATGGAGCTGACCTGCCGCGACGTGCTCGAGTTCGCGACGATCGAGGGCGCCCGCGCCTGCGGCCTCGACGGGCAAGATCGGCAGCCTCACGCCCGGCAAGCGCGCCGACGTGATCCTGCTTCGCACCGACACCTTCGGCGATGACGCCGCTGAACAACCCGGTCGGCGCAGTTCGTCTACAACGCCCACCCCGGCCTCGTCGACACGATCCTCGTCGACGGCAAGGTCGTGAAGCGCGACGGCGAGCTGCTCGGGCTCGACGCGGCGCGCGTCCGGCGGCTCGCGATCGAGTCGCGCGACGACATCCTCGCGCGCGCCGACGGCAAGCGGCGGCGCGCGGATCGGCGGCGACTGGATCCCGGACGCCTACGAGGCTGCGGCGGTCGAGTAACGGCGCATGGCGAAGACGGTCGACACCGACCTGCTGCTCGATCTCTACCGGCGGATGCTCGTCATCCGCGGCGTCGAGGACCGCGTGCAGGCGCTGTTCCTGCGCGGCGAGGTCTACGGCACGACGCACCTCTACTCCGGCCAGGAGGCGGTCGCGGTCGGCGTTCGCGAGCGCGCTCGAGCCCGGCTGACCGCGTCGCCTGCACCTACCGCGGCCACGGGCATCTCGCTCGCGCTGGGGACTCGAGCCGGAGGCGCTGCATCGCCGAGCTGCTCGGCCGTTCGACGCGGCATCAACGGCGGCCGCGCCGGCTCGATGAACATCGTCGACCTCGACGCACGGGCTGCATCGGCTGCTTCGGGATCGTCGGCGGCAGCATCGCCGCGGCGACCGGGGCGGCGCTCGCGCTGTCGCGGCACCGGGCGCATCGCCGTCTGCGTACTTCGGCGACGGCGCGACGAACCAGGCGTACTTCTTCGAGTGCCTGAACTTCGCGAAGGTGCTCGTCGCTGCCGGTGCGTGTTCGTCTGCGAGAACAACGGCTACGGCGAGTACACGCCGATGGAGCGCCGCCACCGCCGGCGGCATCTGCGGCGCGTGCCGAGGCGATGGAGATCCCGGCGACTCGAGGTCGACGGGATGGACGTCTCGGCGGTCCGCGCAGCAGGCGCTCGAGGTCGTCGAGCGCGTCCGCGGCGGCGGCGGCCCGGTGTTCGTCGAGGCGCTCACCTACCGCTTCGTCGGCCACTCGCGCAGCGACCCCGGCGAGCTACCGGCCCGAGGGCGAGCTCGACCACTGGCGCGAGCGCGACCCGCTCACCGTCGCCCGGCAGCGGCTCGCGCGAGCAGCCGGCGTCGCGAGCCGCGAGACTCGACGAGGTCGACGCCGCGGTCGAGCGTGAGCTCGCCGAGGCGGAGAGCCGGGCGCTCGCTGCGCCGTTCCCCGAGCCCCACCTCATTCCCGAGTTCGCCGGCTGACGATGCCGAGCGCCCAGCGTGCACAGGCGGCGACGCCGGTCGGCGACGATCTCGGTCGCGCGCCTCCGCGAGGAGCGGGACCGGATGGGCCTGTCGCCTGCGGGAGCTCGCCCGGCGGCTCGACGTCTCGCCGAGCCTCGTCTCGCAGATCGAGAACGGGCAAGTATCCAGCCTTCGGTTCGCACGCTCTACGCGATCGTCAGCGAGCTCGGGGTCTCGCTCGATGAGCTGTTCGTGACGGCCGAGCGTGGCCGTCGGCCGCTTGCCAGCGCAGGCCCCAGCCGCGGAGGCGACGGCGGCTCGTCCAGCGGGCCGACGAGCCGCAGCATGCTCGACCTCGAGTCGGGCGTCCGCTGGGAGCGGCTCACCACCCGCAACGACCCCGACGTCGACTTCCTCTACGCGATCTACGAGGTCGGCGGCGCCTCGAGCTCCAAGGGAAGCCTCGTGCGCCACAACGGGCGCGAGTTCGGGATCGTGCTCGAGCGGACAGCTGGGCGTGCAGGTCGGCTTCGAGGACCACGTGCTCGGCCCGGGCGACTCGATCTCGTTCGACTCGAGCGTTCCGCACCGCCTGCACAACGACGGCGAGGAGACCGTGCACGCGATCTGGGTCGTGATCGGGCGGCACCACCAGCCGGGCAGCGATCGCCGCGGCGGGGAGGCATTCGACGGAGCCGACAACGCACATGTCCAGTCCTTGAGCTCGGGCCGTGCGCCCGACGGAGCCTGAAGGGAGCTACGTGGAATCGACCACTCTCGACTGGGGTCTCGCCGGGAAGGCAATCGTGGTCACCGGGGCGACCTCGGGGATCGGAGCACAGATCGTGCGCGCGCTCGGCTCGGCCGGCGCGTCGGTCGCTCTCGTCGGCCGCAACGGGGAGCGGATGGCCCAGGAGGTCGCAGAGGTCGAGGAGCGCGGCGGCACCCCGCTCGCGATCTTCGCCGACCTCGAGGACCTCGCCTCGCCCGCGCGCGTCGTCGCCGAGACGGTCGCCGCGTTCGGCGGCATCGACGGGTTCGTCCACTGCGCGAGCCTCTTCGAGCCGCTGCCGCTGCCCGACTCGTCGCTCGAGAGCCTCGAACGGCAGCTGCGCGTCAACGTGGTCGCGCCGTTCGCGATGACCCAGGCCGCGCTCGAGCATCTGAGGCCCGGCTGCTCGATCATCTTCTTCGCCTCGACGATCGCGCTCGTCGGCTTCCCGATGTGCTCGGCCTACACCGCGACGAAGGGCGCCACCGTCTCGATGGCGCGGGCGTTCGCGATCGAGCTCGCTCCGCTCGAGGTCCGCGTCAACACCGTCTGCCCCGGCTACGTCTACACGCCGATGCTCCAGCCGAGCCTCGACGCCTTCCCCGGTTACCACGAGGCGATCATCGACAAGACCCCGATCGGGCGGATCGCCGAGCCCGAGGAGATCGCCCCGACCGTGCTCTTCCTGCTCTCGGGGCTCTCGGCGAACATCGACGGGGCGACGCTCGTCTCCGATGGCGGCTGGACAGCGCAATAGCGAGCCCGGCTCGTCGCGTGCGCTCGCCCGGGCCGGAGCGATGGCGACCGGCCTGCGCGAGCGGCCGCCGCGGTTCGCCTCGATCTGGCTCGCGACCGCGATCCTGTTCGCGATCAGCCCGCTGCTCGCGTCGGGGAGCCTCGGCAAGAGCGCGCTCCTCTCGATGCTCCCGTTCGCGGCGATCCTCGCCATCGCCTCGATCGGCCAGACGCTCGTCATCCAGCAGCGCGGCCTCGACCTCTCGGTCGCCGGGATGATCACGCTGACGACGATCATCGTCACCAAGGTCCCGAACGGGGCCGAGAGCAAGCTGCCCGAGGCGATCGGGGTGGTCGCGATCGCCTGCATCTGCTCGGGGCTCGTCAGCGGCATCGCGATCACGCGCTTCGGGATCACGCCGCTCGTCGCGACGCTCGGCACCGGCGCGCTGCTGCAAGGGGCGATACTCCAGATCACGAGCGGCACAGCCAATCGTCTCGACGCCGTCGGGCCTCGACACGTTCGCGCTCGACAAGACACTCGGCATCCCGAACACGGTGTGGATCGCCGTGATCGTGATCGCGGCCGTCTCGGCGGTGATCCGGATGACCGTGCTCGGCCGGCGCTTCGTCGCGGTCGGGGCGAGCCCGCCGGCCGCGCGCGCCGCCGGGATCCGCGGTCCGCGCCTACGAGCTCGGCACCTACATCGCAGCGGCGCTCACCTACGGGATCGCCGGCGTCCTGTCGCGGGCTACCTGCGAACGCCGGGGATCGCCACCGGCGACGACTACCTGCTGCCGACGATCGCCGCCGTCGTTCTCGGCGGCACCTCGCTCGCCGGCGGCGTCGGCAGCGTCGTGGCAACGGCGGGCGGCGCACTCTTCCTGACCCAGCTCGAGCAGGTCGTGCTCGGCATGGGCGCGCCGGACTCGGTGCAGCTCATCATCCAGGGCGCGATCATCGCGATCGGCATGGCGCTGCGCACGGCGCCCTGGCACAGGCTCAAGGCTCTCCTCCAGCGGGCTCGACCCGCACTGCCAAGTCTTCATGACGTCGGTGAAGGAGCCGAGCCGTGAGCTCGGTCCCCGGCGCCGATCTCGCCCTCCCCGCCCCGCCGGTGTTGCGACCCCACACCGCGACGGCGTCTTCATCCCGGGGTCGAGGGAGGGTGTAAATGAACACCACCAGAAGCAAGCGGCGGCTGCGCAGGCCGGGCCGCGTTCGTCGTCCTCGCCGGCGTTCGTCGCGCTCGCGGCGGCAAGCACCGTCACTGCGCTGGCGGTCAGCTGGCCGACCGCGGCGCAGGAGATCGCCTCGACCGGGGTCCAGAACGGGATCTCGTTCTGCGGCACCAAGCCGATCACGCTCGGCATCGAGGACGGCTTCGGGATCAACGCCTGGTCGCAGGAGTCGTACGCGGCCGTGCGCTCCGAGGCGGCGAAGTGCAAGAACGTCAAGCAGATCGTTCTGGCAGGCGGCGGACGAGCTCAGACCAGATGATCTCGGACATCAACTCGCTCGTCGCCCAGGGGGCGAACGCGATCGCGGTCATCCCCGACTTACGGCAAGGCCGAGCTGCGCGGCGATCCAGAAGGCGACCCAGGCGGGGGTCAAGGTCGTCCCGTGGGGAGCCGATCCGGGCGGAACGGCCGGCAAGGACTACGTGGCTACGTCGACTGGAACGACCCGGCCGCCGGGACGATGTGGGCGAACTGGATGGTGCAGGCGCTGCACGGCAAGGGCAACGTCGTCTTCCTCGGCGGCCCGGCCGGTAACCCGGTCGGCGAGGCCCAGCTCGCGAACATCGTCAAGGTCTTCGCCAAGCATCCCGGGCATGAACCTCCTGACCGGCAACTCGAACTATGCCGGTCACGAACTGGGATCCGGCGACGGCCCAGAAGGTGACGGCGGCGCTGCTCGCCAAGTACCCGAAGATCGACGGCATCATCGCGAACTTCGGCACCGACGCGCTGGCGGCGATCCGGGCGTTCCAGGCGGCCGGTCGCAAGCTCGTCCCGATCGCGGCGCTCGACGCGAACGGGCTCTCCTGCCTGTACCAGTCGACGCGCAAGTCGGCACCGCAGTTCCAGCTCGCGACGATCTCGACCCGCAACTGGCTCGGCCGGATCGCGGCACGCAAGGCGATCGCGGCGGCCGAAGGCCTGCCGAACAACGAGCCGAGCCGCTACACGCTGCCGCTTCTACGAGAACACGCTCGCGAGCAGCAAGGTGTTCATGCAACCCGAAGGCTCGGGCCGGACTTCTACGTGTCGGACAAGCATCACGCCGGCAGACGATCGCGAAGTACGGGAAGGCGTAGGCCGGGACGATGGCCGACTTCCCGCGTCGTTCTCCGCCTCACGGACGTCGTCAAGACGTACCCGGGCGTGGTCGCCCTGAACGGCGTCACCTTCGAGGTGGCGGCGGGCGAGGTGCACGCCCTCGTGGGCGAGAACGGCGCGGGGAAGTCGACGCTGATGGCGGTGGCCGCCGGCTCGATCCCGCCCGACTCGGGGCGCGGTCGAGATCGGCGGCCACCCGCTCGAACATGCCTCGCCGGCCGCCGCGCAGGCACTCGGCCTCGCGCGTCGTCTACCAGCACCTCTCGATCCTCGAGGACCTGACGGTCGCCGAGAACATGGTCTTCGCGATGCCGGCGGAGCGCCGGCCGACGATGGCCCGGGCAGCCGCCTGGACGCGCGAGCAGCTCGCGGCGGTCGGGGCGCGGATCGATCCCGTCGGCGCGCGTCACGCGAGCTCTCGACTCGCCGACCGGCAGCTGCTCGAGATCGCCAAGGCGCTCGCGCTCGAGTCGAAGGTGCTCGTCCTCGACGAGCCGACCGAGTCGCTCACGCGCGCCGAGAGCGAGCGCCTGTTCGAGCGGATCCGCGCGATCCGCGACGCGCGGCACCGCGGTCGTCTACATCTCGCACCGGCTGCCCGAGGTGAAGCGGATCGCCGACCGGATCACGGTTCTCCGCGACGGCGAGACGCGCGGAACCTTCCGCCGCCGAGGCGAGTCTCCGAGGCCGAGATCCTGCGGCTGATCATCGGCCGCGCGGTCGACCAGGTCTTTCCCGCGCAAGCGGCCAGCGCGACGCCGGCGCGCCGCTGCTCGTACGATCGAGGGCCTGAGCGGGCGGCGGCTTCCGCGACGTCGACCTCGACGTCTATCGCCGGCGAGATCGTCGGCCTGGCGGGCGTCGAGGGAACGGCCAGCGCGAGTCGATCCTGCGCGCGCTCGCCGGCCTCGAGCCGGCGCACGGGACGGTGACGCTCGCCGGGCAGGCCGGTCGACGCTCGGCGAGCCCGGCGACGCGCCAGCGCCGGCGGGATCGTCTACCTCCCGGGCGACCGCCACCGCGAGGGCTTGATGCTCTCGCTGTCGGTGCGCGAGAACGTCTCGCTGCTCGCACTCGCGCGAGCTCGCCCACCTGGGCTCGTCCGCCGGCAGCCGCGAGCGGCGCGAGGTCGCCGGGCAGATCGAGCAGCTCGACGTGCAGCACGCCGTCGCGCCGAGACGCCGGTCTCGTCGCTCTCGGGCGGCAACCAGCAGAAGGTGCTGTTCGCGCGCTCGCTGCTCGCCGAGCCGCGCGTCCTGCTCGCCGACGAGCCGACCCGCGGCGTCGACGCCGGCGCCCGCATGGAGCTGTACCAGGTGCTCCGCGCGCGCGGCCGACGACGGCAAGGCGGTCGTCGTGCTCTCGTCCGACGCCATCGAGCTGCAGGGGCTCTGCGACCGCGTGCTCGTGTTCTCGCGCGGCGAGGTCGTCCGCACGCTCGAGGGCGACGAGATCACCGAGGAGAACATCACCGGCGCCGCGATCACCTCGACGTCGCGCCACCGCGCCGAGCTCGCCGCGCGGGTCAAGCGGATGCTCCGGCTGCGGCGCTTCGTCGCGGGCGACTACCTGCCGAGCGCTGGTGCTCGCCGCTGATCGTGCTCGCGCTCGGTGCGTACACCGCCGCCGAGAACAGCCGCTTCCTCTCGGCAGCTTCAACTTCCAGAGCATGCTGCTGCTCGCGAGCGGCGCTCGCGTTCATCAGCCTCGGCCAGCTCGATCGTGCTGCTCGACGGGCGGCATCGACCTCTCGGTCGGCCCGCTGACCGGGCTCGTCGTCGTCGTGCTCTCGTTCTTCGTCGACGCAGGGCCAGAGCGGCGGCATGCTCGTGCTCGGCGTCCTCGCCGTGATCGGCGCCGCGCTCGCGGTCGGCCTGACGAACGGACGCTCGTCCGCGTCTTCCGGCTCGCGCCGGTGCTCGCGACGCTCGCGACCTACATCGCGATCCAGGGCGTCTCGCTCCTGCTGCGGCCGCAGCCCGGGCGGCTTCTATCCGCCCCGGCGTCACGAGCGCGATCAAGACGAGCATCGGCTGGTTCCCGGTCGCGTTCATCGCCGCGATCGCCGTCACGCTCGTCTGCGAGCTGCTGCTGCGCCGCTCGCGGCGCCGGTCTCGAGCTGCGCGCGGTCGGCTCGGACGAGACGCGTGCGCACCGCCTCGGCGCCCGGGTCGACGCGACGCAGTCGCTCGCCTACGTGCTCTGCTCGCTCTTCGCGGCGGCCGGCGGGATCATGCTCGCGGCTCGCAGGTCGGCGGTCGGCGACCCGACGCTCGGCGCCAACTACACGCTGACGAGCATCACGGCCGTCGTCCTCGGCGGCGCGAGCATCTTCGGCGGGCGCGGGTCGTTCATCGGCGCGTTGCTCGGCGCGGTGCTGATCCAGGAGATCGTGACCTCGCCGCAGTTCCTGCAGGGCACTGGCTCGTCGGCAAGATCGGCTTCTCGGCCTTCTCGGCGTGGCTGCTCGGGATCCTGATCCTCGTCGGCGCCGGCATCTACTCGCGCGCACGCGGAATCCGCACGGCGTCCCTGGAGGCCGAGGCCGCATGAGCGACGCGCGGGATCGAGATCACCATGCCTCGGCTTTCCGACTCGATGGAGGAGGCGACGGTCCTTCGCTGGCTCAAGCAGCCCGGCGAGCGCGGTCGCGAAGGGCGAGCCGCTCGTCGAGGTGGAGACCGACAAGGCGACCATGGTCTACGAGGCGGAGTTCGAGGGCGTGCTCGACGAGATCCTCGTCGACGAGGGCGGCACCGTCCCGCTCGGCGCGGTGATCGCGCGGGCAAGCCTGGACGGCGGTCCGGCGCGGGACACACCGGCACCGGCAGGCCCGGCACCGGCCCCGGTGCCGGCGCCGGACGAGGCCCAGACCGGGACCGAGTTCCGGGAGGCGATCAGGCAGGCGCTCGACGAGGAGCTCGAGCGCGACGACACCGTCATCTTCTTCGGCGAGGACGTGGCGCTTGCGGGCGGCGTGTTCGCGGTCACCAGCGGCCTGCACGCGAAGTACGGGCCCTCGCGTGTGTTCGACACGCCGATCTCTGAGCTCGCGATGACGGGCGCCGCGTTCGGCGCGGCCGTGACCGGGAAGCGCCCGGTGCTCGAGATCATGTTCGGCGACTTCCTCGCGCTCTCGATGGACAGCCTCATCAACCAGGCGACGAAGTACTGGTTCCTGACGGGCGCGCGCTGCAGCGTGCCGATCGTGATCCGGTCGGTCGTCGGCGCCGGCGGCCGGTTCGGCGCGATCCACTCGCAGATGCCGATCTCGTGGCTGATGGGCATCACCGGCCTCAAGATCGTCGCCCCGTCCTCCGCCGGCGACGCGAAGGGGCTGCTGAAGGCGGCGATCCGGGACGACAACCCGGTCATCTTTCTCGAGCACAAGCGGCTGTACTCGACCAGGGCGCCGCTCGGCACCGACGAGGTCGTCCCGCTCGGGAGCGCACGCGTCGTGCGCGAGGGCGGCGACGTGACGCTCGTGAGCGCGATGAAAGGCGTTCACGACTGCCTGGCGGCGGCCGACATCCTCGCCGGTCACGGCGTCGCGGCGGAGGTGATCGACCTGCGGACGCTCCGCCCGCTCGACGCCGAGTGCGTGCTGCGCTCGCTCGCGAAGACCCACCGGATCGCGGTCGTCGAGGAGGGGCCGCTCACGGGCGGCTGGGCCGGCGAGGTGCTCGCCCTCGTCACCGAGCACGGCCTCCACGACATCGACGACGCCTGGCGGATCGCCACCGAGAACGGCCCGATCCCGTACAGCCCACCGCTGGAGGACGCGTTCCTGCCCGGGCCGGCGCGGATCGCAGACGAGGTCCTGCGCCGGGGCTGAGCTACATCCGGGTCGAGAGCGCCAGCACGTCGGCGACGAACGGCCTCGTCATCTGGTAGAGCCCGAACTGCCGCACGGCGTGCTCGCCCTGGTACCAGGCAGCGA
The DNA here is from genome assembly GCA_963743675.1 of uncultured Actinomycetota bacterium. Classification (GTDB taxonomy): domain Bacteria; phylum Actinomycetota; class Thermoleophilia; order Gaiellales; family Gaiellaceae; genus PALSA-600. Next base: position 12,651 of record CAVURE010000001.1, on the reverse strand, counting down.
GTGCAAGCCGGGTGTTGCCGTCGAACTGCCCCAGCAGGTGCCGCAGGTAGAGGATCCCGACCTCGACGTCGCCGTCGAGGGTGTGAGGGACAGGGTGGCCGAGCAGCACCTCCTCGACGAACTCGCGCGTCGTCGGCATCACCTGGAGCACGCCCTTGGCGCCGACCGACGAGACCACGTTCGGCTGGTAGCCGGACTCCATCCAGGAGAGCGCCCGCACGAGATGCGGGGAGACGCCGAGGCGGCCGGCCCAGGCGTCGAGCGCGCCGCGCACGTCGTTCGGCGTGGCGCTCAGCGACGCGTGGGCGGTGCGAACGGGAACGGTGAGATGCGTGCCGACGAGGAGGACCCTGAGCGGGTCGAGGTGGTTCAGCCTCGCGAGGGTGGCGAGCGGGAGCTCGAAGTGACCGGCGATCGCGGTCAGCGAGTCGCCCGCCTGGACGACATAGACCTCGTGCGGCCGGGCCTGGCGGCGGGTGCGCCTGCGGGCCGGTGCGACGAGTTGTGCGAGCGTGCTCGGCCCGACGATGCCGTCGGCAGAGAGGCGGTCGTGCTGCTGGAACGCCCGCACGGCGCCGTAGAGCTTGGTGCCCATGTAGCCGTCGAGCGGCCCGTGGTAGAAGCCGGCGCGCGCGAGCAGGAACTGCAGCACCGAGACATCGAGTCCGAAGTCGCCGGGAGCGATCGTCCGCGTGCCGAAGAGCGGCTTGCCGAGCGGACCGAACGAGTCGCGCGTCCGTGCGGTGATCCTGCCGGTCTCGGGCAGGTGCGCGCGTCTCTGCGCGGCGCCGACCGCGGTGCGCGTGAGCGGCCCGGCCTCGCCGTCGATCGCTCCGTGGTAGAGCCCGAGCGCGCGCAGCGCAACCTGGTCGCCGGCCAACTGCGGGCTCGCCGAAGCCTGGCCGGCCAGGAAGAGCGAGCCGACCGCGAGCGCAACCCAGAAAGCCCCCCTCGAACGCACCGCCAGGTTCTGTTCGCAGCCTCGCCGCCTTCTCCTCCCGGCCCGCCGGCGCGGCCGCGACTCACCCCTTCGGCCACCGAGGGACCACGGCTCAAACCGGTGCCTGGCACCGAAAAGAGCCCGGCGCGGCAACCGGCAGAGGCCGCGGCCGCAGTGGCCGTGGGAGACCTGTCTGGCTGCCTGAGCGCAGCAACCACCCCTCGCGATTCGGCATCCCTGGCGAAACCGCCGAGCCGCGAATTCCGCGCCACGAAAGGCCTCGAACGATGGTCGGTCTGCCACTCCCGGCGATCGAGGCGTGTCCACGAGCGGAATGCGACGGGTCGTCGACGAGCCGGCCGGCCGGCGAGATTCTCCACTCTCGGCCGAGAGTCGACACAGTTTCGTTGCGGTGCCTGGCACCGGGTTTCGTCCCGGCGCCGCATCCCGTACCCTGCAGCCGTGCATCCCACCGCCGCCAAGGTGCAGGAGCGGCTCGCCGCGCGCGGGCTCACCGTCGAGGTCGAGGTGCTGCCCGACTCGACGCGCACGGCGGCCGAGGCGGCAACCGCCTGCGGCTGCGACGTCGGCCAGATCGTGAAGTCGCTCGTCTTCGTCGTCGGTGACGAGCCGACGATGGTGCTCTGCGCCGGCGACCGGCGGGTGACCGCGGTCGACGGCAGGCCCGCGACGGCCGATGAGGCACGAGCCGCGACAGGCTTCGCGATCGGCGGCATCCCGCCGCTCGGGCACGACACAGACCTGCCCACCATCGTCGACGAGTCGCTTCGTCGCTACGAGACGGTCTGGTGCGCGGCCGGCACGCCCTACGCCGTCTTCCAGACGAATGTCGAGGAGCTCCTCGCGGCGCTCCCCGATGCCGCCGTCCGCGCGGTCTGATCGCCCCGGCGTCACTGCACCCGATTGCGAACGGCGCGTCATCCCGACCGGGTGAGGCGGACCCGCGCCGGCGACGCTGCAATACGAGCTGCAATACGAGTAGCGTCACGAACGTACGCACGGCCGCGCATGGCGCCCCGCCCGGGCGCCGGGACGAGCGACACGACCAGCCTCAGCAGCGCACGAAGTCACGACGAAAGGGAGACGAAGATGAGCAAGCCGTTCGAAGGGACGATCAACGTCGACATCCGCGACTCGGAGCCCGGACTGGTCGCCGTTCGAGCCGCCGAAGGCGCCCGACGGCGCGCCGAACGTCGTCTACATCGTGCTCGACGACGTCGGCTTCTCGGCGATGAGCTGCTACGGCGGCCCGATCGACACGCCGAACATCGACCGCATCGCGGCCGACGGCGTGCGCTACACGCAGTGGCACACGACGGCGCTGTGCTCGCCGACCCGCTCGTGCCTGCTGACCGGCCGCAACCACACGCGCAACAGCATGGCGTGCATCACCGAGGCCGCGATCGGCTTCCCGAACGCGAGCGGCACGATCCCGCCCGAGAACGGGATGCTGTCCGAGATCCTCGGCGAGCTCGGCTGGAACACCTACATGGTCGGCAAGTGGCACCTGTGCCCCGAGGACGAGATGAACCTCGCCTCGACGCGGCGCAACTGGCCGACGCGGCCGCGGCTTCGAGCGCTGCTACGGGTTCCTCGGCGCCGAGACGAGCCAGTGGTACCCGGACCTCGTCTACGACAACCACCCCGTCGACCAGCCGAAGTCGCCCGAGGAGGGCTACCACCTCACCGTCGACATCACCGACAAGGCGATCGAGTTCATCAGCGACGCGAAGGCGATCGCGCCGGAGAAGCCGTTCTTCCTCTACTACGCGCCGGGCGCCTGCCACGCGCCGCACCACGCGCCGAAGGAGTGGATCGACCGGTACAAGGGCACGTTCGACATGGGCTACGAGGCGATGCGCGAGCAGACGCTCGCCCGCCAGAAGGAGCTCGGCATCGTCCCGGCCGACACCGAGCTGCCGCCGATCAACCCGATCGGGACGCCCGAGACCCGCACCGGCCCCGACGGCAAGCCGTTCCCGCCGCTCGACGAGACGCGGCCGTGGGACTCGCTCTCCGACGACGAGAAGCGGCTGTTCTGCCGCATGGCCGAGGTCTACGCCGGGTTCCTCTCGCACGCCGACGACCAGATCGGCCGCCTCCTCGACTTCCTCGAGGAGTTCGGCTGGCGCGAGAACACGCTCGTCGTCGCTCGTCTCCGACAACGGCGCGAGCGGCGAAGGCGGCCCGAACGGCTCGGTGAACGAGATGAAGTTCGCCAACGGCATCCCCGACGACATCGGCGCGAACCTGCCGCTGCTCGACGAGCTCGGCAGCCCGAAGACGTACAACCACTACCCGAACGGCTGGGCGATGGCGTTCAACACGCCGTTCAAGATGTGGAAGCGCTACGAGTTCAACGGCGGGACGAGCGACCCGTGCATCGTCTCGTGGCCGGCCGGGATGAAGGCGAGGGGCGAGATCCGCGAGCAGTACCACCACGCGATCGACCTCGTGCCGACGATCCTCGACGCGCTCGGCGTCGAGCCGCCCGAGACGATCAAGGGCCACGTGCAGAGCCCGCTTCGACGGCGTGAGCATGCGCTCCAGCTTCGACGACGCCGAGCGCGCCGACGACCCGCGACGACGCAGTTCTACTCGATGCTCGGCTCGCGGGCGATCTGGCACGACGGCTGGAAGGCCGTCACCACCCACCCGACGATCAGCCGGCTGGAGCCACTTCAACGACGACGAGTGGGAGCTGTACCACACCGACGTCGACCGCTCCGAGCTGCACAACCTCGCGGCCGAGCAGCCCGACAAGGTGCGCGAGCTCGTGAACCTCTGGTACGCCGAGGCCGGCGCGAACCAGGCGTTCCCGCTCGACGACCGCTCGGCGCTCGAGATCATCCTCACGCCGCGGCCGGTGCTCTCGCCGCCGCGCGAACCGCTACGTCTACTTCCCCGGACACGGCCGAGGTGCCCGAGTCGCAGGCGGTCAACGTCCGCAACCGCTCGTTCGCGATCGGCGCGCTGGTCGACATCCCGGCGCCCGGCGCCGAAGGGGTGCTGTTCGCGCACGGCTCGCGGTTCGGCGGCCACGCGCTCTACGTCAAGGACAACCGGCTGCACTACGTCTACAACTTCGTCGGCATGTTCGAGCAGAAGATCGTCGCGACCGAGGACCTCCCGATCGGCGAGAACCTGATCCTCTCCGCCTCGTTCGACAAGGACGGCGAGGACCCGCCCGGCGTCGCCGACCGGGACGCTCTCGCTCTAGCACGGCGACAAGAAGGTCGGCGAGGGCCAGATCAAGACCCAGCCCGGCAAGTTCATGATCGCCGGCGAAGGGCTCTGCGTCGGCCGCGACAGCGGCGCCGGGCGTCACCGACGACTACCCGGGCACCGAGCCCGTGGCCGCTTCACCGGCGGGACGATCCAGCGGGTCGCGGTCGACGTCAGCGGCGAGCCGTACGTCGACCTCGAGCGCGAGGCGCAGGCGATGCTGATGCGCGAGTAGGCTCGCCGGCGGTGCAGAAACCCACCAACCGACGATCGAGGCGGGGCTCCAGAGACGCCTCGCTCTGCGAGGCCACGCGGCGTGCCCGATCCGGCGCGGCCTCGTGCTCAGCGCGCTCGCGCAGATGCAGTTCGCCAGGATCGCCTAGGGTTTCGGCAGCTCGCGCGGATCGGTCACGGGCGTCCGGCAGGTGAAGCGCTCGCAGACGTAGACGGCCGGCTTGCCGTCGACAAGCGTTTTTCCCTCGAGCAGCGGGATGTCGTCGGCGGGCCCGAACGCGATCACCGCGTGCGGGTCCCAGCGCGTGAGCGCGCGGCGCGCGACGGGTGAGTCGGGCGGGCCGACGATTGCGACCTCGCGGCGCTTGGCCAGGAGAAGATCCGCGGCGACGAGCCCCCAGCCGAACGATGACGGCCCGTTCTGCAGACCGCCGAGCTCGAGCTTGAACACCGACACCGCCCTCTCCTCGAGCTCGTCGTCGCCGTAGATCCGCGACAGTCGCAGGAGCACCCAGGCGAGCATCGAGTTCCCGCTCGGCGAGGGGTGATCGTCGAAGCTCTTCTTGCGCACGACGAGCTGCTCGCCGTCGCGCGGCGTCTCGAAGAAGCCGCCGTTCGCATCGTCGTAGAACAGGTCGACCGCGAGCCGGGCCAGGCGGTTCGCCTCGCGCAGCCAGCGGACCTCGCCGGTTGCCGCATGCAGCTCGAGCAGCCCGTTCGCGACGTCGGCGTAGTCCTCGAGGAAGCCCGAGCCCTTCGCGACGCCCTCGCGCCAGGTGCGGTGAAGGCGCCCGTCGGCGCTCGAGAGCGCGCCGAGGAGGAACTCGCCGAGCGCCCGCGCCGCCTCGACCCAATCGGCGCGGCCGAGCACGCGGCCGCATTCGGCGAGCGCGGCGAGCGCGAGGCCGTTCCACGAGGCAATGGCCTTGTCGTCGAGGGCGGGCTTCGGCCGCCGCTCGCGCAGCTCGAAGAGCTCCGCTCGCTTGGCCTCGTCGAGCTCGCCGCGGATGATGAAGCGGCCGCCCTCGAAGGAGTACAGCATCTGGTCGGGGATGTCGGCCTCGGTCCGGGCCCAGGTGAACGTGAGCCCCTCCTTGCCGTCGGTGTCCGCGTCCTGCGAGGAGGCGAAGCCGCCGCCCGCGAGCGCGAGCTCCCGCAGCATGTAGCCGATCGTCTGCTCGACCACCTGGCGGTAGCGCTCCTTGCGAATCGTCAGGTAGCCGTGGAGGTAGCAGACCGCGAGCTGCGCGTTGTCGTACAGCATCTTCTCGAAGTGCGGCACGAGCCAGCGCTGGTCGACCGAGTAACGGTGGAAGCCACCCCCGACGAGGTCGTACATGCCGCCGGCCGCCATCGAGTCGAGCGTCTTCTCCGGCATGCGGGGGACGTTGCGCCGGAACAGGAACTCGAGAGCGGGCGCGGGCGGGAACTTGGGCGCGCGGCCCCAACCGCCCCACTCCCAGTCGAACGAGTAGGTGAGGTTCTCGATCGCCTGCTTCAGCAGCTCCTCGTCGACGGGCGCGTCGATCGGCTTCTGCTCGGTCAGGGTGCGGATGTGGTTCGTGAGCGACTCGCAGGACTTGAGGAGCTCGTCGCGCTTGTCGCGCCAGGCGCCGGCGGCCGTGGTCAGGATGTCCCTGAAGCTCCGCAGGTTGTGTCGCGGCTCCGGCGGTAGGTAGGTGGCGGCCCAGAACGGCCTGCCGTCGGGAAGGACGAAGACGTTGAGGGGCCAGCCGCCGCTGCCGTTGATCGCCACCGCCGCGTCCATGTAGAGCGAGTCGACGTCCGGCCGCTCCTCGCGATCGACCTTCACGTTGACGAAGCTCTCGTTCATCACCGCCGCCGTCGCCGCGACCGAGAACGACTCGCGCTCCATCACGTGGCACCAGTGGCACGCGGAGTAGCCGATCGAGAGGAAGATCGGCTTGTCCTCCTCTCGCGCGCGGGCGAATGCCTCCTCACCCCAGGGGTACCAGTCGACCGGGTTGTCGGCGTGCTGGAGCAGGTACGGGCTGGTCTCGTTCGCGAGATGGTTCACGGGAGCCACGCTAGCGTCAGGGGAGCAGCTCGGAGCCGTGGCGGCGGCAGATCTCCGCAGCGGCTCTCCCCGCGCCGGGCATTCGCTCCTCGATCACGACCCGGACGGGCCGGCCAGCGCGAGCGCAGCGAGCGCGGCCGCGATCGTGATCGGCACGAGCACCACCCCGAGGAGCGAGGAGAGCCGGAGCGACGGCCGGACGCCGGTCGCGCGGGCCGACCGGTACCAGAGGTAGGCCGAGAGCGACCCGGTGAACGCGAGGCTCGGCCCCAGGTTGAGGCCCACGAGGAGCGCCAGCGGGTGAGGCGGCGGCTGCGCCGCCAGGAGCGACGCGGCGGGGAGGTTGTTGACGAGGACGCTCGAGACGGCGCCGAGCGTGGCCGCTCCCGGCGACCCGAGCTGCGCGAGGAGCCGGGCCGGCCCGTCCCAGAGGCGCGCGAGCGTCCCCAGCGCGACCGCGAGCGCGAAGAGCGCCGCGAGCACGTGCAGGTCGAGTCGAGGGCGGATCCTGCGTGCGAGCACCGCGACGACCCCGACCGCGAGCACCGGGAGCGCGGGGTTGTGCAGTGCCAGGATCAAGACGGTCGCGGCGAGCGTTGCTGCGACGCCGAGGCCGATCCTGAGGGGCGGCGGCTCCTCGGCAGCGGCCCCCTCGTGCGAGAGCCGGAAGGCGAGCGCGACGAAGGCGATCGTGAGCACGACGACGAACAGCCACGGCAGCGCCATCGCCCTCGCGAACGCGGCGCCCGATGTCGGCGAGTGGTGGAGCACGATCAGGTTCGTCAGGTTGGAGCCGGGCAGGAGCAGCGATGCCCCGTTGGCCATGAACAGCGCGCCGTAGAGGAACGGGCGCTCGTCGCACTCCCGCTGGCGGGCCGCGTGGAGCACGATCGGAGTCATGAACACGACTGCGGTGTCGAGGTTCAGGACGGCGGTGACGACGGCCTCGAGGCCGAGCAGCGCGGCGAGCAGGACGACCGGGCCGCCGCGAACGCGTTCGGCGCGCGCGCCGAGCGCGGCGAAGAGCCCGTCTGCCTGCGCGACCTCCCCGATCATCAGCAGGCCCGCGACGAGCACGAACGGCGGCCACGCCTGGGCGGCGGCTTGGCCGATCGCTCCCATCGCCAGTCCAGATACCCGAGCCGCACGTTCTCAAAGCTGAGAACCCGCCGGGCGGCCCTCGGGTGCCGGGCCGGCCGAGGCAAGAGGCCGTAACTGACGCACCGGAGCAGCCCTTTCGCTAGGTTCCTCACGTGCTCTTCTCCCTGTCGACCGAGCACGAGGTCGGGCTGGCCGTGGCAGGCGCCGCGTTCATCACCTTCGCGCTGCTCTCCTCGTTCGTGTTCCCCCGGCACAACCCGAACTTCCCGGGCCGGAAGGGCCTCCGCTGGTACCTCCCACTCTGCTTCCTCTTCTTCGTGGGGATGCTCTCGGCGGTGCTCGTGTTCGGCCGTGAGAAGCCGACCGCCGAGGCCGCCGGGACGAGCGCCGGCACACCGACAACGACGGCGACGGCGCCGGCGGGACCTGCAGGCGATGCGACTGCGGGCAAGGCGGTGTTCACGAGCGCGGGCTGCGCGGCATGCCATACGTTCAAGCCGGCCGGAAGCTCCGGGACGATCGGGCCGAACCTCGACAACCTCGCCGACTACGCCGCCAAGGCCGGGCAGCCGCTCGGCGCGTACACGCTGAGCGCGATCATGAGCCCGCCCGCGAAGTACGTCCCACCGGGGTTCGCCGAACACGATGCCGACCACCTTCGGGAAGACGCTCACCAAGCAGCAGCTCGCCGACGTGGTCGCGTTCCTGGACGCGGGCGCGGCGCCCAGCTCCGGTTCCGGCTAGCGGCCGGGACGGGAGGCCGTTCCGGGCTCCGCTACGATTTCCGTGCCCTGGAGAAGTGGCCGAGTGGCTGAAGGCGGCGCCCTGCTAAGGCGTTATGGGGGTATAAACCTCCATCGAGGGTTCGAATCCCTCCTTCTCCGTCCCCTCCTATCACCCTCACCTTTCCTGATTTCCCCGTAAGACAAGGATTCCAACGTTTTTGCCGCTATTTGCGGCGGTCGGTAGTTGTCGTGCGGGGCAACCGATGTGTCGTAGACCTGGCCGGGCGACATGTCATAGGTGAGGTCGCGCACGGTTTCCATGACCCGCCGACGATGCCGTTGGACGCACGTTGAACGGCTCGGCGTTTCACTCCCCCTCGCTTCCGGTCGGTCGACGAACTCTCGGCGAGCAGCGAACAGTTTCGACGCCTGTGGGCGCGGCACGACGTCGACGGCGTGACCCTCGCTACTCACGTCATCAACCATCCACTCGTCGGTGCTGTCGAACTGCTGACCGAAACGCTGGCGATCACCGCCACCGACGGACAGTTCCTCATCATCTACCACGCCGCGCCCGGCAGTCCGTCCGAGCAAGCGCTGACACGTCTATCGGGCATGGCCTCGGGCGAACATCTTGAACCGCATAGAAGCCCCTGGGCACTGACTGCCTGCCATCGACTCACGCCCCCCGGAATTCCCGGTTGAGCAGCAAGAACGTAGAGCGAGGCTCCAGTAGGTAGGTCGCGGCCCGGACAGCGCTACGATCGCCCGATGCCCGTCGACTTCGAGCAGCCAAGCTGGGAGTCGGACAAATACCCTGGTCGCCATGTCGCTCCCGTGGGCGCTCAGGCCGGGGCCCGGGAGCTTGCTGCCAATGTCTACGAACTCGACCCGGGCGCCGTCGGCTCGCCATTGCACGTCCACCACGCAAACGAGGAGCTACTGCTCGTCCTCGCCGGGACACTCTCGCTGCGCGGCTCAGACGGGACCCAGCTCCTGTCGGCCGGCACGGCGATCGCGTTCCCTCGGGGCCACCGAGGTGCCCATAGCCTGGTCAACCGCTCCGACGCGCCAGTTCGCTACCTCGCGGTCTCCACGACCAACCGCCCCGACGTCGTCGAGTACCCCGACACAGGCGCGACGCTCGTCGTACTTGCCAGGCAGCGCCTGGCCTATCCGCGGGACGCCGACACGGAGCAAAAGCCCGTCATTACCGAGCGATGCGGGCGGCGGCCGACCGAGACCCCTGACGTAGCCGCCCCCTAGTCCTGGTTGGAGACTCGATGAAGCCCCCGAGATGCTCGGTGTGGAGGGCGATCTCAACGCCCTCGCCTACCTGCTGCCTCAGAGCCGCGAGCGTCTCCTCGCTCGGTTGCCCGAAGACCTGAATCCCGACCGTCGCGTCGAGCGTCTCGGCATAGGCTGCCCGAGCTCTCTCCGCAATGATCGCGATCTGCGCCTCCGTCGAGGTGGCGTCCGGGTGAACCTGGACAACCGATACCTCATCGCCGGCTTCGTTCACGTACTCGTCGGGCTCTAGCGTCTGCCTTCCGGGTCGATCTGGACGGTCATGAGACTGTCCCCGTGGCGATGGATCACTTTCCAGGCGCTGTCTTCTCGGCGGTAAACGGTCGTCGCTCTGAGCGACATTCCTCGGTTTCGCCGTCGATCTGCCGAGTGAGCCGCTCGAGCTCGACCGTTAACCCGAGCGTTTCGTCGAAGCCGGTGGCGAGGTTTTCTGCGTCCCAGGTTTCGTAGTTGAGCGTCTTGGCAGCCGCTGTCAGTAGTTCGGTCACGTCATGAATGCCGACCTGGTGACCGCCGACTCCTCCCAGCACCATCGACCCGTGCCCCGCCGCCGGATTCCGATTGCCGCCGTTTCGCGACACGCAAACGGGCCGGTGACGGCTTCGAGCCGGCAGCACGACAAACGTACTTGGGTGTCGACGCGTCTCCATAGCCGATGTCACTCGCGCGGCGGCACGAGCGACGACGAGCGCAGCCTCTCCACCGGGACAAACCACGAGGGGCCTGCTACGGCCAGAGTCAGGCGAGGCCCCTCAGTAGCCGGATGACTCGGGTCGCCTCGGTGCGTACTTCCCGGATGAGACGAGTGGACGTCGCGCGGTCTGCACCAGTCAGCTCGTATCGGCCGTGCCGCGAACGTTGAGCCGACGCGGCCGATCCCGTCTGCGTCCCGCAACGTGGAGACTCTGCAAGAAACCCATCACGGAGAGATCTCCGCAGCGATGCCGGGCTTGCCTTGCAACCCGTCCGGTCCGCCTCCGGCGCCGCCGGCTCCGGAGGCGCCGATCGTGACGGTGGAGCCCTTGACAGTTGCCGTTGACGCGCCGCTGGAGTAGTTCCTCCAGATCCCGATGCTCGGACCGCCTGCTCCGCCGCCGCCGCCCCCGCCTTGGCCACCACGGCCGCCTGCGCCGCCGTTGCCTCCGGCGCCGATCTCACTCAGACATGCTCTGCCCCGTCCCCGTACGGCCCGCCGTTCCCGCCGGGCCACCGGCCCCGCCGGGGCCGCCGGCGCCCCCGCTACCGGCAGTGATCGAGCTCGAGTCGACGACGAGTGTGGACTCGAAGAGGTAGACGCCGAACGACCCGCCGCCGGGCGCGCCGAACTGTCCGGCGCCGCCCCCTTGGCCGCCGCCGCCGCCACCGCCGCCGCCGTTGCCGGATCCGTCGCTGACGAACGGGCCAGCCTGGGCGCCGCCGCCGCCTCCTCCTCCGCCGCCCCATCCGTCTCCGGCTCGACCGCCGTCCGTGCCGTTGCCGACACTCCACAGCGGCGCGATCGCGGGGATGTTGGCGCCCGCGAACCCGCCGGCCCCTCCTACACCGTTCTCTCCGGTCTCGGCCGTCTCCGCCGCTAGTTCCTGATTCCCGTTGCCCGGCCAAACCGGGGCGTGCCGTGCGTCCCCGCGTAGGGGGGCTTTCCCGATTCTCCGGGGGTTGCCAGATTCCTCCGCGGGGTCTCCTCCGTTGCCGCCGTTGCCGCCGGAGCTATCGCCGTTGTTGAACGGCCCTTTGCCACCCAGACCCCCTGTCGCGTTAACGACGTCGTCGCATGCGCCCGGTACTCCGTCTCCGCCCCTGGAGCCGTCGAGCCCGCCGGCTCCGTTCCGACCCGGTAACCCAGGCGCGCCGTCCCCTACGACAACGGTGACGTGCTGGAGGCTCACTTCCGAGCCGTTGATCGCGCGGATCCCGTAGGCGCTCGCGCTGGGGGCTCCGCCGCTGGATCCGCTGACGGTGAGAAGCTGGAGGACGACCGCTTTCCGGTCGTCCGCGAGGACGGCCTCAGGCGACCCGGCGATCGTGGTTGTCAGCTTGGTGCTTCGATGCGACCAGTTGCCCGGGTCGTAGCCGCCGTAGACGCCAACTCCCGTTTCCGCCACCACGCGCGCGTACGTGCCTGCCGCGGCGTAGACCGAGCTCTTCTGTCCGATCGCAGCCGCTAGGACTGCCGCCTGGATCGGCGTTTCGGCTTGTCCTTGGTGCCAGGGTTCGCGTCGTTGCCATCGGCGCGGCGAAGACCGCGTCGTCGGCTGTGCCATCGACTCCGTCGCAGTTGGAGTCGACGAAGGATAGGTCAGGCATATCGCTCGCACCCGGAGTGGTTGGGACGCGTCGTGAAGGGCGCAGTCCTGGCTGTCGGGAAGTGCCGTCGCCGTCGGAATTCTCGGCGCCGTCGGTCCCGTGGGCTGCTCGTCGTCGTGGTGGTCGTGGTCGTGGGCGGAGGTTGTACGGGCCCCTGCGGGCGCGTCCTCCGGAAGGAGCTCGGTTCCTTGCCGCCTGCGTCCCATTCGCCCCGAGCACGGGTTTCGAGCTGGTGCGCCGGTAGCGGATCGCGGGATGCGCCTGCCTGTCCGGCTGCTGCCTCCGCCGAGAAGGATGGTCAGGCGTCTTTCCCTTCGCAGAGCCCACTGCCCGGATCGGTAGCCGGCGCACCACGAAGGGGAAGCGCCCGTCGCGGTCGGCCGCATGCGGATCTTCGTCGAATTGACGAGCACGACCTCGTCCGGCGCGCCCATCGCGGTTCAGGTCACGCATCGACCCAGAGACGATGCGCGGCGCCTTCGGCGTCGGCGCCGCGGTCGATCCCCAGACCGTTATTGCGACCGCAGCGACGATGATCGGCACGATGCTCCACGCGATCCGCGCAGACGGAGATGTCGACCCCGACCCGCCATAGGTTATGACACTAGAGAGCGCCAAGGGCCCCGAAGCATACCAGGTAACCCCGAAACTCCTCGCTCAAACTTGACCGAGACCGTCCAACCGGGAGGCCGTCCTAGGCAGTGCCGGCAAGGCGACGCGCAAGCTGTGCGTGCGAACGGAGGGCCGTGGAATCA